>NZ_JBBOTA010000001.1:0-4800000 GCF_038005365.1 Paenibacillus sp. FSL H8-0315
GGGAGTACGCGTTCCATCTGGATCGAGGGATGACCCGGCAGTTGGAGCAGTTGGCGCGCCAGACACAAGTGACGCTGAATACAGTGATTCAGGCGATCTGGGGGCTGCTGCTGCAGAAGTACAACCAAAGCGAGGATGTGGTATTCGGGACGGTCGTATCGGGCAGACCATCGGAGGTAGCGGGTATTGAGCGGATGATCGGTCTGTTTATCAATACGACGCCGGTTCGGATTAACTGTACGGAGGACCAGCGTGTAACGGCGCTGCTGCAGCAGGTGCAGGATGCGGCTTTGGCGTCGGAATCACACAGCCATTATCCATTGTACGAGATTCAAGGGCTGAGCCCACTGAAGACGGGCTTGATCGACCATGTTTTGGTATTCGAGAACTACCCGATTGCCGAAGCGATTGGGCAAGCGGGCGAGACGGATGAAGCGGCGTTTGCGATCCGTGACGTAGGTGTATTTGAGCAGACGAACTATGACATGACAATAGTATTGGCGCCTGGCGAAGCGTTGTCGATGACATTCCGTTACAACGCCAAGGTTTACGACCCGTTGTTCATCCAGTGCATGGAGGGGCATATCAAAGAAATCGCGCGGCAAATTCTAGAGGACGCGCAGCGGCCGATTGCTTCGATATCGCTCGTTACGGCAGAGGAGAAGCAGTTGCTGCTCTACGCGTTTAACGACACGGCGGCAGCGTATCCACGGGAAGCGACGATCCATGGGCTGTTCGAGGCCCAAGTTGAGAAGACACCGAACGCGGTGGCGGTCGTGTACGAGGATAAGCAACTGACTTATGCGGAGCTGAATGCGCGGGCCAATCAGCTGGCTTGGACGCTGCGCGAACAGGGTGTGGGACCGGATCGCATCGTGGCCATCCTGGCGGAACGCTCGCTGGAGCTGATGGTAGGGCTTTACGCCATCCTGAAGGCTGGCGGAGCCTACTTGCCGATCGATCCGGCACTGCCTGCCGAGCGTATCCGGTATATGCTGACGGACAGCGGCGCGGAGGTGCTTCTGATTCAGCCGGGCCTGGATCCATGTGGATTCGAGGGTTCGGTGCTCGAGTTGACGGAGAGGGGACAAGCGCAACTCGAGGCCAATCCGCCGCTAACGATAGACTCCCGGCGTTTGGCGTATGTAATTTATACCTCGGGTACAACAGGCAACCCGAAAGGGGTCATGATTGAGCATCGCTCGGTCATCAACCGCCTGCAATGGATGCAAAAGCGCTACCCGATTGGGGAACAGGACATCATTCTGCAGAAGACGCCGATCACGTTCGATGTTTCCGTATGGGAGCTATTTCTATGGGGAATGACAGGGGCCCGAGTCTGCATGCTTCCACCACAGGGAGAGAAAGATCCCGCTGTGCTAGCTGAAACAATTGAGCGGTATCGCGTGACGGCAATGCACTTTGTGCCGTCGATGCTGAGCGTCTTCCTGGAGTATGCTGGGCAAGCGTTTAAAACAGAGAAGCTTAGCAGCTTACGCCGGGTATTTGCAAGCGGCGAAGCGTTAAAGCCGC
This sequence comes from Paenibacillus sp. FSL H8-0315, assembly GCF_038005365.1. Lineage (NCBI taxonomy): Bacteria > Bacillati > Bacillota > Bacilli > Caryophanales > Paenibacillaceae > Paenibacillus > Paenibacillus sp. FSL H8-0315. Next base: position 1,534 of record NZ_JBBOTA010000001.1, read on the forward strand.
AGCACGTCGCGGGCTTCTACAAGTTAACCGAGGGTCACGAAGCGACGCTACACAACCTTTACGGGCCAACAGAAGCAACGGTAGAGGTTGCATATTTTGACTGCATGACCTCCTTTATGGAACCGGTTGTACCTATCGGTAAACCGATCGATAATACACAACTGTACATTGTGAGCGACAACTGGCAATTGCAGCCGATCGGCGTCGCAGGTGAACTGTGTATCGCGGGCGATGGCTTGGCACGTGGTTACTGGAACCGTCCAGAGCTGACGGCGGAGAAGTTCGTGGATAACCCATTTGAGACGGGTACGAAGATGTATCGGACCGGGGATTTGGCGAGATGGTTACCGGACGGTAACATTGAGTACTTGGGCCGGATCGACCATCAGGTAAAGATTCGCGGCTACCGGATCGAATGCGGGGAGATCGAGGCGCGGCTCATGGCGCACGCAGACATCTGCAAAGCGGTGGTTATTGCCCGCGAAAAGGAGCGAGGGCAGGCGTACTTGTGCGCGTATGTCGTGAGCGACGAAGCTGTTCCCGTTCCGGAATTACGTACGTATTTGGCGGCACTGTTGCCGGAGTACATGATTCCGTCGCACTTCGTGGCGTTGGAGAAGCTGCCTCTGAACAACAACGGCAAGATAGACCGTAAGGCGTTGCCTGAACCAGATTTAAAAGCAGGCATAGAAGCCTATGAAACGCCGCGGGATGAGCTGGAGGCGCAATTGGCAGCACTGTTCGTGGAGGTGCTGGGTACGGGCGCAGTAGGCATCGGGGATTCGTTCTTCGAACGCGGCGGTCATTCGCTGAAAGCCGTGACGCTGGTGTCGCGCATCCATCAGAAGTTGTCGGTGGAGTTGCCACTCCGAGAGCTGTTCGCGCGTCCAACGGTGAAAGCATTAGCGGAATATGTGCGCAGCGTGGAGCATTGCGACTACGGCCGGATTGAGCCTGCGGCGCCGCAGGCATCGTATGCGCTGTCGTCGGCACAGCGGCGGTTGTATGTCCTGCATGAGATGGGGCCGGAGAGCACGCGCTACAACATGCCGGGCGTTGTAGAACTGGTAGGGAAGGTGGATGCGGATCGGCTGAAACAAGCAATTCGCTCAGTCATCGCCCGTCACGAATCGCTGCGAACCTCGTTCACGTGGGTAGACAGCGAACCGAGACAACAGGTACACGAAGAAGTGTCGTTGGAATGGGTTTACCGGGATACGAATGAAGCGTATGCGCGGGCGTTGACACGAAACTTCGTGCGTCCATTTGCACTCGACCAGGCGCCTCTGCTACGCGCCGAGCTACTGCATTTAGCGGAAGACCGCTATTGGCTGCTGTGGGACATGCATCATATTGTGTCGGACGGTGTATCGATGAACATTCTGGTGTCAGACTTCATGACGGCGTATGCCGGCGAGGAGCTGCCGGCGCTGCAGATTCAGTACAAGGACTACGCGGTCTGGCAGCAGGGCACACTCGGGGTCGAGCGGATGCAAGCGCATGAGGCGTACTGGCTGTCCGCCTTTGCAGAGGAAGCACCGGTGCTGGAGCTGCCGACCGACCGGGTACGTCCGGCGGTGCCAAGCAGCGAGGGCGGTCGAGTGCAAACCTTGGTGAGCGCTCAGACTGTCCATGCACTCAAGCAGATTGCAACAGAGACCGGAGCAACGCTGTACATGGTACTGCTTGCAGCCTACAATGTCTGGCTGCACAAGTATACGAGGCAGACCGATATCGTGGTCGGTACGCCGGTGTCGGGGAGAACGCATGCGGACACGGAGCCGATGATCGGGATGTTCGTGAACACGCTGGCGCTGCGCAACGCTCCGTCCGGGGACAAGCGGTTTATCGACTTCGTGCGCGAGGTGAAGGAGCGAACGCTAATGGCGTTTGAACATCAGGACTACCCGTTCGAGGAACTGGTGGACAAGCTGAACGTGCGCCGTGATATTAGCCGCAACCCGCTGTTTGACACGATTCTGGTGCTGCAGAATATGGAACAATCGATTCTCTATTTAGCAGGTATTGAGGTTCATCCCGTTAAACAAGATATCTCGACAACGAAGATGGATCTAACGATGAATGTTGTCGAAATAGAACAAGAACTTCAATTATCTTTGGAATATAGCCGGGATTTGTTCGATCATGAGACAACGACGAGACTGCTTCAAAGCTTTTGTGAACTCATTAAAGTAACAGCAACCGATTCTTCTGTGTGCATTAAAGAAATAAAAATGGAGATCTTTCAACATGAAAAAGAAGAAGACGAAGACGAATTATTCGAATTTATTAATTTTGAATAGCAGTGTCTGTTTTATTATGGTGAATGTTCGGTAACAAGCGACGAGTGGGTAAAGTTTGATCGAGTTCCTGCGCTGATTGAGGGTTAGGTACACATTCAACTGACTCTGTTTGGTTGCAGAATTCTAGTTTCAGAGATGGATAGGCATTTGAAGCAAATGACCGAGAGAATTCGAGTCCGAAGCTTTAGGCGGTCAGTAAGGCCGAAATCAACACACTGCCCTTACGTTAGTTGATCTGGAAACTGAAACTAGAATTCCTGTTGCCGGGCAAACGCCGACGTTGGTCTGCAAGTAAACCTATAAAGACTATTAGAAATCAGATGTATGATGTCAAGCCGCTCCGAAGTGGTAAGTTTCTACGAAGATGCGTACCTTGATGCCGATGGTTTTATACCTTGTACTGTATCTACAGCAGGTTATATCGTCAGAAATCCGAAAGATGGCATTCTACTACTCAATGTTCTTTGAGAGAAATCAAGCCCAATATCCTTGACTTTACTCGGTCAATCGTCGTTGAGAATTGGGAAAAAGTTTGCCGAGATAATACGGACATTGAAATCATGCATCCGAATCGTGATCAAAAAAAGAATACTCGTTCCATAGCTGATGTCGTCTTGCGTGTAGCAACTCGTGAATTTTCTAAAAAAGATGCGACGGTCATTTGGTCAAGCGCGTCATTTGCGAGAATAATTGTCATTTAATCTTGTGGACAGATGTCCGTCACGAGCAGAGTATGTGTGCTTCGAGCAACAGAATAATTTTTTTAAGTTGATGGGTATTCCTAGTTGAAATATAATAATAAATGGTACAATTTTGTTATTTATTGAAAATAAGGGATCCGATGAATTCTATGGATTCGCCACCTTGTTTAACCATTTTATAGCAACTAATAAAATCTCTCACTTATCAGAAGAGAAGAAAAGAGGAGGACAGATCGTTCGAAAAGCTTTAATTATGAGTACACTCTTAAGGCGATTCTTATTACAGAGACAGAGCTCTCTTTTTATTTTGGTATTGTAATCGCATACAAGTATAAAAGTGGATAAACCGACTGAAAGAGGTGTCATATTTGCATAAAATGGCATTTGTATTCCCAGGACAAGGCACTCAATATGTTGGGATGGGTCAAGCGTGGCATTCAGCTTATCCGATCGCACGGGAATTGTTCGAGATGGCCAACGATGCTCTTGGTTTCGATATAAAAAAAATATGTTTCGAGGGAAGCCCGCAAGTACTTAAAAAGACTGAAATTGCCCAACCCGCAATTTTAACCGTAAGTTTGATTGCCTATCGAATAATACTTCAGGAGGTTGAGGTTGTGCAACCCGTCCTTGCGGGGCATAGCCTTGGAGAGATATCGGCGTTATGTGCAGCAGAGACCTTATCGTTTACCGACGCTATCAAGCTTGTGCATGCCAGAGGAAAATATATGCAGGAAGCTGTACCGGAGGGCGGAGGTTCGATGTATGCCGTGCTCGGTCTTTTATCAGGACAAGTGGAGGAGATATGCAGAGAGGTTTCGCTAAATATAGGTACGGTCGTGCCATCTAACTACAACGCTAGTAAACAAACTGTAATTTCAGGGGTAAACGATGCAGTGGAAGAAGCCGCTATTTCCATGAAACTTGCAGGCGCGCAAGTCATACCGTTAAAAGTCAGCGCTCCCTTTCACAGTCCACTCATGGAACCGGCAGCTGCCCCATTTCGCACATTTTTGAATGAACTTACACTTCATCCTTTGCGGCATCAAGTTGTATCGAATGTTACTGGGGATTTTTACAAAAGTGAACAGGATATTATTCCATTGCTTACTGACCAATTAATGAGGCCAGTTTTGTGGACGGCCTGTATGAATAGGATGGCAACTCTACCTGTTGATGCATTTATCGATACTGGGCCTCGTGAATCGCTAGGGCCGCTCTTGAAGGAACATTTTCCAGAAGCGACGGTATATGCAATAGACTCGGTCCATTCGACAATACAAGATTGTCTTCCCAAAATGAGGCATAAACCCGGGAGAAGTTTCCTGAGGCGCAAGAGTAATCCGATGGATAAATGCTTATCTATTGCCGTATGCACAAAAAATCATAATGAAGATGAGGATGAATATCAAAAAAATGTTGTCGAGCCGTATAAGATTTTGCAGAGAATGAAGGAAGAAATTACCGTTTCCAGTAAAGAGCCGACATTAGAGCAAACTGAGAGATCCCTACATCTACTTCGGACCATTCTTAAAGGGAAAAAGCTGCCTGTCGATGAACTGAGATTACGTTTGGAACAGGCGATTTACGAAACAGATATGCCCAGTTTATATCAAGGACTGCTGATGCTTGACTGACTGGTCGTAAAACAGATCGCTCGCCAAGCTACTCTATGTAATGGAGGTTCAAAAAATGGATTCTTTATCCGTTAGGCTTATGGCTTCTAGTGGTAAATACTCGGAGGCCGTTGATTATTGGCTTGAACAGCTTGCGGAATCACCGTCACCAACAACCATCTCCCTAGGTACGGAAGGTGTTATAGTCGGCCAGTCGTTCCGACAGGTTGAACAGCAACTTTCAAATGAGACTTTACATTGTGTAGAGTCCCTGTCTAAAAACTCCGAACAAGCAATGTTCATGGTCTTAATGTCCGGAACGCTGTTGTTTCTTTCCCGATATCTAAATCTTACGGATTTATTAGTGGGTATGCCTCCACTGAAAAAAAAAGGAAGTGAAGAAGTTGCTTCGGCTGTATTGCCGATTCGAATTCGAATTTGCTCAGAGAGTACCTTCAGGGACGTTCTGATCCAGGTGCGCGATTGCTTAACGGAAGCTGCTAAACATCAGAAATTTCCACATCCTTATATTGCTGAAAAAACCGGACTGCCTATAAACCGTGATGAGTTTCTTCGTTTAGGGACGATTATCTCACTTAACAGCATTCACCAAACGATTGATCCTACTCTCTCTGAATGCCTCATACATATATTTTTTCAAAAGGAAGACGATACACTTTCATTTGTACTGCATTATGATGTCGATCGGTATGCTTATGAGAGCCAGATCAGGTTGAAACAGCAGCTCGCTAACTTCCTTGATTTGATAATGGAACAAATAAATACGCCGATTTCCCAGATCGATATCGTTTCGGATGAGGAGAAGCAACAGTTGCACACGTTCAACGATACGACGGCGGACTATCCGCGGGAAGAGACGATCCATGGGCTATTCGAAGCCCAAGTCGAGAAGACGCCGAACGCAGTAGCTGTCGTGTGCGAAAATCGGCAGCTGACCTATGCGGAGCTGAACAGGCGGGCGAATCAGCTGGCTTGGACGCTGCGCGAGCAGGGTGTGGGACCGGATCGCATCGTGGCGGTCCTGATAGATCGCTCTGTGGAGATGATCGTCGGGGTACTGGGTATCCTGAAAGCCGGCGGGGCGTACTTGCCGATCGATCCAGATTATCCGGCCGAGCGAATTGCCTATACGCTGGCAGACAGCGGGGCGGAGTGGCTGGTAACGACCCGTGACGTCGAGTTTCGGATGCCATCGCTTGCGTTTACGGGATGCCGGGTATATGTCGACGAAACAGCACAGGCACAAGCAGAGAACCCGCCGCAGGGGGCGAAGCCGGCGGATTTGGCGTACGTGATCTATACCTCGGGGACGACCGGAAAGCCGAAAGGAACGATGATCGCACACCGGAATGTTGTGCGGCTGTTGTTCAACGACCGCTTGGCGTTCGATTTCAACGAACGAGATGTGTGGACATTATTTCACTCGTATTGCTTCGACTTCTCGGTATGGGAAATGTACGGAGCGCTGCTCTACGGAGGCAAGCTGGTCGTCGTGCCGATGATGACGGCGAGGGATCCGGAGCAGATGGTGTGGCTGCTGCGGCAAGAGCGGGTGACGGTGTTGAACCAGACACCGAGTGCGTTTTATGCGTTGTTACAACGGGAAATGCAGGAACCGGACGCGGCACTGAGCGTACGAGTCGTCATTTTTGGCGGAGAAGCGCTGGCGCCGGGTCGATTACGGGAATGGAGCCGGAAGTATCCGAATACGGATTTGATCAACATGTACGGGATCACGGAAACGACGGTGCATGTGACGTACAAAAAGCTTGGAGAGGCGGAGATCGCAAGCGGCATCAGCAACATCGGCAAGCCGATTCCGACGCTGCGAACCTATATTCTCAACGAATGGCAGCAGCTGCAGCCGATTGGGGCTGCGGGCGAGTTGTACGTAAGTGGTGACGGTGTGGCGTACGGTTACCTAAATCGGCCAGAGCTGACGGCAGAGAAGTTCGTGGACAACCCTTTTGAGCCGGGTATGCGGATGTACCGAACCGGGGATTTGGCGAGATGGTTACCAGACGGCAACCTCGAGTACTTAGGTCGGATCGACCATCAGGTGAAAATTCGCGGCTACCGGATCGAGTGCGGAGAGATCGAGGCGCGGCTCATGACGCACACTGACATCCGCGAAGCGGTGGTTATTGCCCGGGAAGAGGAGCAAGGGCAGGCGTACTTGTGCGCGTATATCGTGAGCGGTGAAGCGATTTCGGCTCCGGAGTTACGAGCGCACTTGGCCGCATGTCTGCCGGAGTACATGATTCCGTCCTACTTTGTGGCCATAGACAGCCTCCCGTTGACCACTAACGGCAAGGTAGACCGCAAGTCGTTGCCGAAGCCGGAAGCGGCGCATACAGGCAGCGTCTACGAAGCGCCAAGCACACCGACTCAGCGACAGTTGGCAGATATTTGGCAGGAAGTGCTAGGAACGGAGCAGGTCGGCATCCACGATAACTTCTTTGTGCTGGGCGGTGATTCGATCAAGGTCATTCGCCTGGTCAGCCGGATAAATCGCGACATGGAGACGCCCCTCCAGATGAAAGATTTGTACCTGCATCAGACAATCGGACAGTTGTCCGACTTGTTATCTCAGGAACGCAAGCCCGTCCGGCAACTGGAGTTTGGACGGGAGATGCTTGAGCAGATGAAACGGCGTATCACGGACGATCCCGAGCAGGCAAAACAACTGCCGGCCGATTGTGAGGATGTGTATCCGCTTAGCAAGATTCAGCAAAGCATGGTGTTCTACTCGAGATTGCGGCCAGAGGAGCCAATTTACCACGATCAGTTTTTGTACCATTTCAAGATTGTGTCGATGGAGCGGTTTGCAGAAGCGATGCAGCGGTTGTCCGATAAGCATCCGATCCTGCGCACAACCTTCGATCTAACGCATTTTGAGGAAGAAGTCCAGATTGTGCACGCTCGGATCGTGCTGGAGCCGTCGACACAAGATGTATCGTCACTCAGCCGAGAGGAGCAAGAGCGCGTTATCCGCGCATATATCGAACAAGACCAGCGTAACTTGTTTCGGTTCGATGGTGAGGTACTGTGGCGATTTCGCTTATTCCGGCTTAATGCAAAGCACGATTATTACATGGTGTTTACGTTCCACCATGCGATTCTGGACGGATGGAGTGTGGCATCCTTCCAGGAGGAGATTGTGGGTATCTATCAGCAACTGCTACAGGGAAAACCGGTCGAGATAAAGCCGCTACAAAGCAACTACAAGGATTATGTGGCAATCAACCGGTTCCGGGAGAACGACGAGGAGAGCCGGCTATATTGGATCAACGAATTTGCGGGGTATACCCGCAACAAGCTGCCGTTCAACTACGCGGGCAAAAAGAGGGAGCGTGGGGCGGACAGTAGAATTTATCGCAGCCAACTTAGCGGCACGCTGCTCGGATCCTTGGAGCAGCAGGCGAAGCGATACGGTTGTACCGTCAAGGAGTTGTGCCTGAGCGCGTACTTGTATTTGCTTGGTATCCTGACGACGGAGGAAGATATTGTAACGGGCGTGGTCAGCCACGATCGGCCGGCAATCGAGGATGCGGACAAAGTATTAGGCTGCTACCTCAATACGGTGCCGATCCGCATGCGGCTAACACGTAAAGTGTCCAAGCCGGAACTGGTATATCGCACAAAACAGCAGCTTATGCAAATGAAAGTGCATGAAATGTTTCTGGTCGACATCGCCCAATCAATCGGAGAAGTGTCAAGCTCGTCGGTCAACCCGATCTTCGATACGTTGTTTAACTACACGGATTTCCATGTGCTTGAGGAGATGCGTCCGGGGCAAGCGATCGTACCGGAGACGGCGGCGCTGAACTTGGAAGCAAACGAGATGACGAATACGTGGTTTGATCTGGAGGTATCTCAATCCTTTAATAGGCTGAATGTGCAGATCAAATACGCGCCGGCTTATTTTGAGAACCAGGAGATTGAGACGGCGTTCGTTTGGTACGAACGAATCCTTGAAGCTATATGCGACGAAGAGACCGATATCTTGTCAATGGAGCATCTGATGACGGCTGCGGAACGACAAGTGATCGTGTTTGAATGGAATCAGACGGATATGCCGTACGCAGCAGAGAAGACGCTGCACCAGCTGTTCGAGGAACAAGTGGCGAGGACACCTGAACAGCCAGCTTTAAGATGGAACGGTCAGCAACTGACCTATCGGGAGCTAGACGAGCGGTCTAACCGATTGGCGCGGCGACTGCGGGACCTTGGGGTGCAAGTAAATGATCGGGTAGGGTTAATGACCGAGCGGGGCTTCGATATGATTGTCGGTATGCTGGCGATTCTTAAAGCAGGCGCTGCATATGTACCGATTGATCCTGACTATCCGCAAAGCCGGATCGCGCATATTATCGGTCATGCGGGAGTAAATGTCGTTATCGTCGATCGGACGTATGTAGAAGCGCTTGCACAATTCGTCGACAGCAGGGACCCTTCACTGATCGAGTATTCTAGCGAGGCGCTTCACCTTACCATAGATTCGCGCGAGTTGGCGTACATTATTTACACCTCTGGTTCAACCGGACTGCCGAAAGGGGTAATGATTGAGCATCATTCGGCAGTGAACTTGATTAGCTGGGTTAATGAAGAATTTCTTGTTGACAAGGAAGATCGGCTATTGTTCGTCACTTCGATGTGCTTCGACTTGTCAGTGTATGACATTTTTGGACCGCTGGCGGTGGGAGCCCAGGTAGTTATTGCAAATCGGGAACATATACAGGATCCGAAACAGCTGCTACAACTACTTGGACAAGAGGCGATTACGATTTGGGACTCGGTGCCGACGACGCTGAACCATGTACTGCATACCTTGGAGGAACAGGAGGAACTTATCAGCCAGAAGACACTGCGGCTGGCGCTTGTGAGCGGGGACTGGATTCCGGTCGATTTAGCGGAACGTGCGAAGACGTACTTCTTCCCAAACTTGCATGTGATTGGGCTTGGGGGTGCAACGGAAGCAACCATATGGTCCAACTACTATCCGATCCAGGAAGTTACGCCGGATCAAACGAGTATTCCGTACGGAAAACCGCTAGGGAACAATACCTTCTACATTCTAGACGAGGAACGACATCCGGTTCCATACGGGGTGGCTGGTGAGCTGTATATCGGAGGAGTGGGCGTAGCTAGAGGATATTTGAACGATCCGGCCAAAACGAGTACATCGTTTATGGCAAATCCGTTTGTGCCGCAGGGGCGTATGTATCGGACAGGAGACATGGGGCGAATGCTGCCGGACGGCAACATGGAATTCCTGGGGCGCCGTGATCATCAAGTGAAAATTCGCGGCTTCCGGGTGGAGCCGGGAGAAATCGAGAGCCAACTGTTGAAGCATGAGGCGGTCCGCGAAGCAGTGGTAATCGTTCGAGAGGATGCCGCCGATGGGAAATACTTGTGTGCGTATGTGGTACTGCAGCTGGAGACGACTTCGGCGGATATTCGGGAGTATCTCCGGCAAGCACTACCGGCATATATGATACCAGGGTACATTATGCCGATGGAGCGCTTGCCACTGACCCCCAACGGCAAGCTGGATCGCAAAGCGTTGCCGGAGCCGGATGATAGAATTCATTCGGAAGAACGGTATGAGGCGGCAAGCACCGAAACGGAACGGAAGCTGCTCGGTATTTGGCAGGACGTGCTTGGCTTAGAGAACATTGGAGTAAGCGACGACTTTTTTACAATCGGGGGACATTCCCTGCGGGCGACTGCGCTGGTGTCCAAAATCCAGAAGACGATGAATGCTGATCTGATGCTGCAGGAAGTATTCCGACTACCGACGATTAAGGAGCAGGCGCGGAAGATAGAGGGAATGTCCAAGACAGCATACAGTGCCATCGAACCGGCGAAGCCGGGCGAGGATTATCTAATGACGTCGGCGCAAAAAAGAATGTATATCCTGCATGAGCTGGAGCCGGAGAGCACGCGCTACAACATGCCGGGCGTCGTGGAACTGGCAGGGAAGGTAGATGCGGGTCGACTGGAGCAAGCGATTCGTTCAGTCATTACCCGTCACGAATCGCTACGAACGTCGTTCACATGGGTAGACGGCGAACCGAGACAACAGATACACGAAGACGTGTCGTTGGAATGGGTTTACCGGGATGCGGATGAGGGTCAAGCACGGGCGTTGACAAGGAACTTCGTGCGTCCGTTCGCACTTGACCAGGCGCCGCTACTGCGCGCCGGGCTGCTGCGTCTAGCGGAGAACCGCCATTGGCTGCTGTGGGACATGCACCATATTGTGTCGGACGGCGTATCCATGGGCATTCTGGTGTCAGACTTCATAGCGGCGTATGCCGGCGAGGAGCTGCCGCCACTGCGGATTCAGTACAAGGATTATGCAGTCTGGCAGCAAGGCACGCTCGAGGTAGAGCGGATGGAAGCGCATGAGGCGTACTGGCTGTCCGCCTATGCGGAGGAAGCGCCAGTGCTGGAGCTGCCGACCGACCATACGCGTCCGGCGGTGCCAAGCAGCGAAGGCGGAAAGGTATACACCTCGGTGAGCGCCAAGACTGCAGAGGCTCTTAAACGAATCGCGGTAGAGACGGGATCGACGCTGTACATGGTGCTGCTCGCAGCCTATAACGTGTGGCTACACAAGTACACGGGGCAGACCGACATCGTGCTGGGTACGCCGGTGTCGGGGCGCACACATGCAGACACGGAGCCGATGATCGGGATGTTCGTGAACACGCTGGCGCTGCGCAACGCTCCATCCGGGGACAAGCGATTTATCGACTTCGTGCAAGAGGTGAAGGCGCGGACGCTGGCAGCGTTTGAACACCAGGACTATCCGTTCGAAGAACTGGTGGAGAAGCTGAACGTGCGCCGCGATAGGAGCCGAAACCCGCTGTTTGACACGATGCTAATATTGCAAAATATGGAGCAGGTAAGCTTTGATCTGGCAGACGTTGACATTCGTCCGGTCGAGCTGAGCCATCCGGTGACGAAATTCGACTTGACGCTAAACATCGTAGAAGTCAATCAAAGTCTCCATATGACACTGGAATACAGTCGCGCCTTGTTCAATGCGTCTACGGTTGAGCGTCTATTGTCTCACTTTGTACAACTGTTGACTCAAATTACCGAACGAACGGACGCAAGCATAGCTTCTCTGCAACTTATAACGCCAGAGGAGAAACAGTTGCTGCTCTACGCATTCAACGACACGGTAGCAGATTATCCGCGTGAAGCGACGATCCATGGGCTGTTCGAGGCCCAAGTTGAGAAGACACCGAACGCGGTGGCGGTTGTGTACGAAGACCGGCAGCTGACTTATGCGGAGCTGAATGCGCGGGCCAATCAGCTGGCTTGGACGCTACGCGAACAGGGTGTGGGTCCGGATCGCATCGTGGCCATCCTGACGGAACGCTCGCTGGAGCTGATGGTAGGGGTAATTGGCATCCTGAAGGCCGGTGGGGCGTACTTGCCAATCGATCCGTCGCTGCCTGCCGAACGTATCCGGTATATGCTAGCGGACAGTGGGGCGAAGGTGCTGCTGATTCAGCCTAGTCTAGATCCGTGCGGATTCGAAGGCACGGTGCTGGACCTGGCAGAATCTGAACAAGCACCGTCAGAAGCAAACCTCACGCTTAATGCAACGTCGAACGATTTGGCCTATATGATCTACACCTCGGGCACAACAGGGAACCCGAAAGGAGTCATGATCGAGCACCGCTCGGTGGTGAACTTTATCGCAGGGATGAGGCAAGCGATTCCGTTCGCCCCAGCGAAGTCGATGTTATTTGCGACCACGCTGGCGTTCGACATCTCGGTGGTGGAAACACTGCTGGCGTTGACGCAAGGCATGCGGGTCGTGGCAGCGAATGAAGAGCAGCAGAAGGAGCCTCAGCAGCTGGCGGCGCTGATCGAGCGCCAGCATATCGACGTGGTGCAGATGACGCCTTCCCGGTTGAAGATGCTGCTGTCTGCAGGCAACGATGGGTGGCTGGAAAGCGTCACGGAAATGTTGATTGGAGGAGAGGCTTGGACGGACGATCTGCTGGCGGTGCTGCAAAGCAAATCGAAGGCCGCGCTGTTTAATATGTACGGTCCGACCGAGACGACGATTTGGTCCGCGATGCGGGAAGTAACCAATGATCAGACGGTGAGCATCGGGGGTCCGATCGCCAATACACAGCTGTATATTTTGAGCGACAACTGGCAGTTGCAGCCGATCGGTGTTGCAGGTGAGCTGTGTATCGCTGGCGATGGCTTAGCCCGTGGTTACTGGAACCGGCCGGAACTGACGGCGGAGAAGTTCGTGGACAATCCTTTTGAACCAGGTACACGGATGTACCGGACCGGTGATTTGGCGAGATGGCTGCCGGACGGCAACCTCGAGTACTTGGGCCGGATTGATCATCAGGTGAAGATCCGCGGCTACCGGATCGAATGCGGGGAGATCGAGGCGCGGCTCATCGCGCACGCTGACATCCGCGAAGCGGTAGTCATTGCCCGTGAAGAGGAAAAGGGACAGGCGTACTTGTGCGCGTATGTCGTGAGCGGTGAAGCTGTTCCCGTTCCGGAATTACGTACGCATTTGGCGGCTCAGCTGCCGGAGTACATGATTCCGTCCTATTTTGTTGAATTGGAGAACATTCCGCTGAACAACAACGGCAAGGTAGACCGCAAGGCGTTACCCGCACCAGATTTAAATGCAGGCTTAGAAGCCTGTGAAGCGCCGCGGGATGCGCTGGAGGCGCAATTGGCTGAGCTGTTCGCGGAGGCACTGGGCGGGAGTGCGATCGGCATCGGGGATTCATTCTTCGAGCGCGGTGGTCATTCGCTGAAGGCTGTGACGCTGGTGTCGCGCATTCATCAGCAGATGGCGGTGGAGTTGCCGCTGCGGGAGCTGTTCGCGCGACCGACGGTAAAGGCGTTGGCGGAATATGTGCGCAGCATGGATCCTAGCGACTACGGCCGGATTGAGCCGGCAGTGCCACAGGCATCGTATGCGCTGTCGTCGGCGCAGCGGCGGTTGTATGTGCTGCATGAGCTGGAGCCGGAGAGCACGCGCTACAACATGCCGGGCGTCGTGGAACTGGCAGGGAAGGTGGACGCGGATCGGCTGGAGCAAGCGATTCGTTCAGTCATTACCCGTCATGAATCGCTTCGCACGTCGTTCACATGGGTAGACGGCGAACCGAGACAACAGATACACGAAGACGTGTCGTTGGAATGGGTTTACCGGGATGCGGATGAGGGTCAAGCACGGGCGTTGACAAGGAACTTCGTGCGTCCGTTCGCACTTGACCAGGCGCCGCTACTGCGCGCCGGGCTGCTGCGTCTAGCGGAGAACCGCCATTGGCTGCTGTGGGACATGCACCATATTGTGTCGGACGGCGTATCCATGGGCATTCTGGTGTCAGACTTCATAGCGGCGTATGCCGGCGAGGAGCTGCCGCCACTGCGGATTCAGTACAAGGATTATGCAGTCTGGCAGCAAGGCACGCTCGAGGTAGAGCGGATGGAAGCGCATGAGGCGTACTGGCTGTCCGCCTATGCGGAGGAAGCGCCAGTGCTGGAGCTGCCGACCGACCATACGCGTCCGGCGGTGCCAAGCAGCGAAGGCGGAAAGGTATACACCTCGGTGAGCGCCAAGACTGCAGAGGCTCTTAAACGAATCGCGGTAGAGACGGGATCGACGCTGTACATGGTGCTGCTCGCAGCCTATAACGTGTGGCTACACAAGTACACGGGGCAGACCGACATTGTGGTGGGTACGCCGGTGTCGGGGAGAACACATGCAGACACGGAGCCGATGATCGGGATGTTCGTGAACACGCTGGCGCTGCGCAACGCTCCATCCGGGGACAAGCGATTTATCGACTTCGTGCACGAGGTGAAGGCGCGGACGCTGGCAGCGTTTGAACATCAGGACTATCCGTTCGAAGAACTGGTGGAGAAGCTGAACGTGCGCCGCGATAGGAGCCGAAACCCGCTGTTTGACACGATGCTAATATTGCAAAATATGGAGCAGGTAAGCTCTGATCTGGCAGACGTTGACATTCGTCCGGTCGAGCTGAGCCATCCGGTGACGAAGTTTGACTTGACGCTAAACGTCGTCGAAGTCAATCAAAGTCTTCACATGACGCTGGAATATAGTCGCGCCTTGTTCAATGCGTTTACGGTTGAGCGTCTATTGTCTCACTTTGTACAACTGTTGACTCAAATTACCGAACGAACGGACGCAAGCATAGCTTCTCTGCAATTTATAACGCCAGAGGAGAAGCAATTGCTGCTCTACGCATTTAACGACACGGCGGCAGCGTATCCGCGTGAAGCGACGATCCATGGGCTGTTCGAGGCCCAAGTTGAGAAGACGCCGAATGCGGTAGCGGTCGTGTACGAGGACCAGCAACTGACTTATGCGGAGCTGAATGCGCGGGCCAATCAGCTGGCTTGGACGCTGCGCGAGCAGGGTGTGGGTCCGGATCGCATCGTGGCCATCCTGACGGAACGCTCGCTGGAGATGGTTGTCGGGGTGCTGGGTATCCTGAAAGCTGGCGGAGCCTACTTACCAATTGATCCGTCGCTGCCTGCCGAGCGTATCCGGTATATGCTGACGGACAGCGGCGCGGAGGTACTTCTGATTCAGCCGGGCCTGGATCCATGTGGATTCAAGGGTTCGGTGCTCGAGTTGACGGAAAGGGGACAAGCGCAACTCGAGGCCCATCCGCCGCTAACGATAGACTCTCGGCGTTTGGCTTATGTAATTTACACCTCGGGTACGACTGGGAACCCGAAAGGAGTCATGATCGAGCACCGCTCGGTGGTGAACTTTATCGCAGGGATGAGGCAAGCGATTCCGTTCGCCCCAGCGAAGTCGATGTTATTTGCGACCACGCTGTCGTTCGACATCTCGGTGGTGGAAACACTGCTGGCGTTGACGCAAGGCATGCGGGTCGTGGCAGCGAATGAAGAGCAGCAGAAGGAGCCTCAGCAGCTGGCGGCGCTGATCGAGCGCCAGCATATCGACGTGGTTCAGATGACGCCTTCCCGGTTGAAGATGCTGCTGTCTGCAGGCAACGATGGGTGGCTGGAAAGCGTCACGGAAATGTTGATTGGAGGAGAGGCTTGGACGGACGATCTGCTGGCGGTGCTGCAAAGCAAATCGAAGGCCGCGCTGTTTAATATGTACGGTCCGACCGAGACGACGATTTGGTCCGCGATGCGGGAAGTAACCAATGATCAGACGGTGAGCATCGGGGGTCCGATCGCCAATACACAGCTGTATATTTTGAGCGACAACTGGCAGTTGCAGCCGATCGGCGTCGCAGGTGAGCTGTGTATCGCTGGCGATGGCTTAGCCCGTGGTTACTGGAACCGGCCGGAACTGACGGCGGAGAAGTTCGTGGACAATCCTTTTGAACCAGGTACACGGATGTACCGGACCGGTGATTTGGCGAGATGGCTGCCGGACGGCAACCTCGAGTACTTGGGCCGGATTGATCATCAGGTGAAGATCCGCGGCTACCGGATCGAATGCGGGGAGATCGAAACGCGGCTCATGACGCAAGAGCACATCCGCCAAGCAGTGGTTATTGCCCGTGAAGAGGAGCAAGGGCAGACGTATTTATGCGCGTATATCGTGAGCGACGAAGCTATTCCCGTTCCGGAGCTATGTGCGCATTTGGCGGCACAGCTACCGGAGTACATGATTCCGTCCTATTTTGTTCAATTGGAGAACATTCCGCTGAACAACAACGGCAAGGTAGACCGCAAGGAGTTGCCGGCACCAGATTTAAATATAGGTCTAGAGGTTTATGAAGCGCCTCGAGATGAGCTGGAGGCGCAATTGGCGGAGCTGTTCGCGGAGGTGCTGGGCACGGGCTCGTTCAGCATCGGCGACTCGTTCTTCGAGCACGGCGGTCATTCGCTGAAAGCCGTGACGCTGGTGTCGCGCATCCATCAGCAGCTGGCGGTGGAGTTGCCGCTACGGGAGTTGTTCGCGCGACCGACGGTGAAGGCGTTGGCGGAATATGTGCGCAGCATGGATCCTAGCGACTACGGTCGGATTGAGCCGGCAGAGCCACAGGCATCGTATGCGCTGTCGTCGACGCAGCGGCGGTTGTATGTGCTGCATGAGCTGGAGCCGGAAAGCACGCGCTACAACATGCCGGGCGTCGTGGAACTGGCAGGGAAGGTGGACGTGGACCGGCTGGAGCAAGCGATTCGCTCAGTCATCACCCGTCACGAATCGCTACGCACCTCGTTCACGTGGGTAGATGGCGAACCGAGACAACAGATACACGAAGACGTGTCGTTGGAATGGGTTTACCGGGATGCGGATGAGGGTCAAGCACGGGCGTTGACACGGAACTTCGTGCGTCCGTTCGCACTTGACCAGGCGCCGCTACTGCGCGCCGAGCTGCTGCGTCTAGCGGAGGACCGCCATTGGCTGCTGTGGGACATGCATCATATTGTGTCGGACGGCGTATCGATGAGCATTCTGGTGTCAGACTTCATGGCGGCGTATGCCGGCGCGGAGCTGCCGCCACTGCGGATTCAGTACAAGGATTATGCAGTCTGGCAGCAAGGCGCGTTCGAGGCCGAGCGGATGGAAGCGCACGAGGCGTACTGGCTGTCCACCTATGCGGAGGAAGCGCCAGTGCTGGAGCTGCCGACCGACCATACGCGTCCGGCGGTGCCAAGCAGCGAGGGCGGACGCGTTCATGCAGAGATTAGCGCGGACGTGGCCGAAGGGCTGAAGAAGGTCGCAACGAAGACCGGATCAACGCTGTACATGGTACTGCTTGCAGCCTATAACGTGTGGCTACACAAGTACACGGGGCAGAGCGACATCGTGGTCGGTACGCCGGTGTCGGGGCGCACACATGCGGACACGGAGCCGATGATCGGGATGTTCGTGAACACGCTGGCGCTGCGCAACGCTCCATCCGGGGACAAGCGATTTATCGACTTCGTGCACGAGGTGAAGGCGCGGACGCTGGCAGCGTTTGAACATCAGGACTATCCGTTCGAAGAACTGGTGGAGAAGCTGAACGTGCGCCGCGATAGGAGCCGAAACCCGCTGTTTGACACGATGCTAATATTGCAAAATATGGAGCAGGTAAGCTTTGATCTGGCAGACGTTGACGTTCATCCGGTCGAGCTGAGCCATCCGGTGACGAAATTCGACTTGACGCTAAACGTCGTGGAAGTCAATCAAGGTCTTCACATGACACTGGAATATAGTCGCGCCTTGTTCAATGCGTCTACGGTTGAGCGTCTATTGTCTCACTTTGTACAACTGTTGACTCAAATTACCGAACGAACGGACGCAAGCATAGCTTCTCTGCAACTTATAACGCCAGAGGAGAAACAGTTGCTGCTCTACGCATTCAACGACACGGTAGCAGATTATCCGCGTGAAGCGACGATCCATGGGCTGTTCGAGGCCCAAGTTGAGAAGACACCGAACGCGGTGGCGGTTGTGTACGAAGACCGGCAGCTGACTTATGCGGAGCTGAATGCGCGGGCCAATCAGCTGGCTTGGACGCTACGCGAACAGGGTGTGGGTCCGGATCGCATCGTGGCCATCCTGACGGAACGCTCGCTGGAGCTGATGGTAGGGGTAATTGGCATCCTGAAGGCCGGTGGGGCGTACTTGCCAATCGATCCGTCGCTGCCTGCCGAACGTATCCGGTATATGCTAACGGACAGCGGCGCAGCGATGCTACTAATTCAGCCGGGCCTGGATCCGTGCGGATTCGAAGGCACGGTGCTGGATCTGGTGGAAGCCGGGCAAGCACCGTCAGAAGCAAACCTCGCGCTTAATGCAACGTCGAGCGATTTGGCCTATATGATCTATACCTCGGGCACAACAGGGAACCCGAAAGGAGTCATGATCGAGCACCGCTCGGTGGTGAACTTTATCGCAGGGATGAGGCAAGCGATTCCGTTCGCCCCAGCGAAGTCGATGTTATTTGCGACCACGCTGTCGTTCGACATCTCGGTGGTGGAAACACTGCTGGCGTTGACGCAAGGCATGCGGGTCGTGGCAGCGAATGAAGAGCAGCAGAAGGAGCCTCAGCAGCTGGCGGCGCTGATCGAGCGCCAGCATATCGACGTGGTGCAGATGACGCCTTCCCGGTTGAAGATGCTGCTGTCTGCAGGCAACGATGGGTGGCTGGAAAGCGTCACGGAAATGTTGATTGGAGGAGAGGCTTGGACGGACGATCTGCTGGCGGTGCTGCAAAGCAAATCGAAGGCCGCGCTGTTTAATATGTACGGTCCGACCGAGACGACGATTTGGTCCGCGATGCGGGAAGTAACCAATGATCAGACGGTGAGCATCGGGGGTCCGATCGCCAATACACAGCTGTATATTTTGAGCGACAACTGGCAGTTGCAGCCGATCGGTGTTGCAGGTGAGCTGTGTATCGCTGGCGATGGCTTAGCCCGTGGTTACTGGAACCGGCCGGAGCTGACGGCGGAGAAGTTCGTGGACAACCCGTTCGAACCAGGTACGCGGATGTACCGGACCGGGGATTTGGCAAGATGGCTGCCGGACGGCAACCTCGAATACTTGGGCCGGATTGACCACCAGGTGAAAATCCGCGGCTACCGGATCGAGTGCGGGGAGATCGAAGCGCGGCTCATGGGGCACGCAGACATCCGCGAAGCGGTAGTCATTGCCCGGGAAGAGGAGCAAGGGCAGGCGTACTTGTGCGCGTATATCGTGAGCGGTGAAGCTATTCCCGTTCCGGAGCTACGTGCGCATTTGGCGGCACAGCTACCGGAGTACATGATTCCGTCCTATTTTGTTCAATTGGAGAACATTCCGCTGAACAACAACGGCAAGGTAGACCGCAAGGAGTTGCCGGCACCAGATTTAAATATAGGTCTAGAGGTTTATGAAGCGCCTCGAGATGAGCTGGAGGCGCAATTGGCGGAGCTGTTCGCGGAGGTGCTGGGCACGGGCTCGTTCAGCATCGGCGACTCGTTCTTCGAGCACGGCGGTCATTCGCTGAAAGCCGTGACGCTGGTGTCGCGCATCCATCAGCAGCTGGCGGTGGAGTTGCCGCTGCGGGAGTTGTTCGCGCGTCCGACGGTGAAGGCGTTGGTGGAATATGTGCGCAGCATGGATCCTAGCGACTACGGCCGGATTGAGCCGGCAGAGCCACAGGCATCGTATGCGCTGTCGTCGGCGCAGCGGCGGTTGTATGTGCTGCATGAGCTGGAGCCAGAGAGCATGCGTTACAACATGCCGGGCGTCGTGGAACTGGTAGGGAAGGTGGACGCGGATCGGCTGGAGCAAGCGATTCGCTCGGTCATCGCCCGTCATGAATCGCTTCGCACGTCGTTTACATGGATAGACGGTGAACCGAAACAACAGATACACGAAGACGTGTCGTTGGAATGGGTTTACCAAGATACAGATGAAGCGCATGCGCGGGCGTTGACACGGAACTTCGTGCGTCCGTTCGCACTTGACCAAGCACCCCTGCTACGCGCCGAGCTGCTGCGTCTAGCGGAGGACCGTTATTGGCTGCTGTGGGACATGCATCATATTGTGTCGGACGGCGTATCGATGAACATCCTGCTGTCGGACTTCATGACGGCGTATGCCGGCGCGGAGCTGCCGCCACTGCGGATTCAGTACAAGGATTATGCAGTCTGGCAGCAAGGCACGCTCGAGGCCGAGCAGATGGAAGCGCACGAGGCGTACTGGCTGTCCGCCTTTACGGAGGAAGCACCGGTGCTGGAGCTGCCGACCGACCGAGTGCGTCCTGCGGTACCAAGCAGCGAGGGCGGACGTGTTCATGCGGAGCTTAACGCTGACGTGGCCGAAGGGCTGAAGAAAGTCGCAGCGAAGACGGGATCGACGCTTTACATGGTACTGCTTGCAGCCTATAACGTGTGGCTACACAAGTACACGGGGCAGAGCGACATCGTGGTGGGTACGCCGGTGTCGGGGCGCACACATGCGGACACGGAGCCGATGATCGGGATGTTCGTGAACACGCTGGCGCTGCGCAACGCTCCATCCGGGGACAAGCGATTTATCGACTTCGTGCACGAGGTGAAGGCGCGGACACTGGCAGCGTTTGAACACCAGGACTACCCGTTCGAGGAACTGGTAGAGAAGCTGAACGTGCGCCGGGATAGGAGCCGCAACCCGTTGTTCGACACGATGCTGATATTGCAAAATATGGAGCAGGTAAGCTTTGATCTGGCAGACGTTGACGTTCGTCCGGTCGAGCTGAGCCATCCGGTGACGAAATTCGACTTGACGCTAAACATCGTAGAAGTCAATCAAAGTCTCCATATGACACTGGAATACAGTCGCGCCTTGTTCAATGCGTCTACGGTTGAGCGTCTATTGTCTCACTTTGTACAACTGTTGACTCAAATTACCGAACGAACGGACGCAAGCATAGCTTCTCTGCAACTTATAACGCCAGAGGAGAAACAGTTGCTGCTCTACGCATTCAACGACACGGTAGCAGATTATCCGCGTGAAGCGACGATCCATGGGCTGTTCGAGGCCCAAGTTGAGAAGACACCGAACGCGGTGGCGGTTGTGTACGAAGACCGGCAGCTGACTTATGCGGAGCTGAATGCGCGGGCCAATCAGCTGGCTTGGACGCTACGCGAACAGGGTGTGGGTCCGGATCGCATCGTGGCCATCCTGACGGAACGCTCGCTGGAGCTGATGGTAGGGGTAATTGGCATCCTGAAGGCCGGTGGGGCGTACTTGCCAATCGATCCGTCGCTGCCTGCCGAACGTATCCGGTATATGCTAACGGACAGCGGCGCAGCGATGCTACTAATTCAGCCGGGCCTGGATCCGTGCGGATTCGAAGGCACGGTGCTGGATCTGGTGGAAGCCGGGCAAGCACCGTCAGAAGCAAACCTCGCGCTTAATGCAACGTCGAGCGATTTGGCCTATATGATCTATACCTCGGGCACAACAGGGAACCCGAAAGGAGTCATGATCGAGCACCGCTCGGTGGTGAACTTTATCGCAGGGATGAGGCAAGCGATTCCGTTCGCCCCAGCGAAGTCGATGTTATTTGCGACCACGCTGTCGTTCGACATCTCGGTGGTGGAAACACTGCTTGCGTTGACGCAAGGTATGCGGGTCGTGGCAGCGAATGAAGAGCAGCAGAAGGAGCCTCAGCAGCTGGCGGCGCTGATCGAGCGCCAGCATATCGACGTGGTGCAGATGACGCCTTCCCGGTTGAAGATGCTGCTGTCTGCAGGCAACGATGGGTGGCTGGAAAGCGTCACGGAAATGTTGATTGGAGGAGAGGCTTGGACGGACGATCTACTGGCGGTGCTGCAGAGCAAATCAAAGGCCGCGCTGTTTAATATGTACGGTCCGACCGAGACGACGATTTGGTCCGCGATGCAGGAAGTAACCAACGATCAGACGGTGAGCATCGGGGGACCGATCGCCAATACACAGCTGTATATTTCGAGCGACAACTGGCAGTTGCAGCCGATCGGCGTCGCAGGTGAGCTGTGTATCGCTGGCGATGGCTTAGCCCGTGGTTACTGGAACCGGCCGGAACTGACGGCGGAGAAGTTCGTGGACAATCCTTTTGAACCAGGTACACGGATGTACCGGACCGGTGATTTGGCGAGATGGCTGCCGGACGGCAACCTCGAGTACTTGGGCCGGATTGATCATCAGGTGAAGATCCGCGGCTACCGGATCGAATGCGGGGAGATCGAAACGCGGCTCATGACGCAAGAGCACATCCGCCAAGCAGTGGTTATTGCCCGTGAAGAGGAGCAAGGGCAGACGTATTTATGCGCGTATATCGTGAGCGACGAAGCTATTCCCGTTCCGGAGCTATGTGCGCATTTGGCGGCACAGCTGCCGGAGTACATGATTCCGTCCTATTTCGTCGCGCTTGAGAAACTACCGCTTACAGTAAACGGTAAGCTGGATCGCAAAGCGCTGCCGGCACCGGATCGGGAGGCTTACACCGAAGCCTATGAAGCGCCACGGGATGGGCTGGAGGCGCAATTGGCGACGCTGTTCGCGGAGGCACTGGGCGGGGGTACGATCGGCATCGGCGACTCGTTCTTCGAGCGCGGCGGTCATTCGCTGAAAGCCGTGACGCTGGTGTCGCGCATCCATCAGCAGTTGGCGGTGGAGTTGCCGCTACGGGAGTTGTTCGCGCGACCGACGGTGAAGGCGTTGGCGGAATATGTGCGCAGCATGGATCCTAGCGACTACGGTCGGATTGAGCCGGCAGAGCCACAGGCATCGTATGCGCTGTCGTCGGCGCAGCGGCGGTTGTATGTGCTGCATGAGCTGGAGCCGGAAAGCACGCGCTACAACATGCCGGGCGTCGTGGAACTGGCAGGGAAGGTGGACGTGGACCGGCTGGAGCAAGCGATTCGCTCAGTCATCACCCGTCACGAATCGCTACGCACCTCGTTCACGTGGGTAGATGGCGAACCGAGACAACAGATACACGAAGACGTGTCGTTGGAATGGGTTTACCAAGATACGCATGAAGAGCATGCGCGGGCGTTGACACGGGACTTCGTGCGTCCGTTCGCACTTGACCAAGCGCCGCTACTGCGCGCTGCGCTGCTGCGTCTAGCGGAGGACCGCCATTGGCTGCTGTGGGACATGCATCATATTGTGTCGGACGGCGTATCGATGAACATCTTGCTGTCGGACTTCATGACGGCGTATGCCGGCGAGGAGCTGCCGCCACTGCGGATTCAGTACAAGGACTATGCGGTCTGGCAACAAGGCACGCTCGAGGTTGAGCGGATGGAAGCGCATGAGGCGTACTGGCTGTCCGCCTATGCGGAGGAAGCGCCGGTGCTGGAGTTGCCGACCGATCATACGCGTCCGGCGGTGCCAAGCAGCGAGGGCGGACGCGTTCATGCGGAGATTAGCGCGGACGTGGCCGAAGGGCTGAAGAAAGTCGCAACGAAGACCGGATCAACGCTGTACATGGTACTGCTTGCAGCCTATAACGTGTGGCTACACAAGTACACGGGGCAGAGCGACATCGTGGTCGGTACGCCGGTGTCGGGGCGCACACATGCGGACACGGAGCCGATGATCGGGATGTTCGTGAACACGCTGGCGCTGCGCAACGCTCCATCCGGGGACAAGCGATTTATCGACTTCGTGCACGAGGTGAAGGCGCGGACACTGGCAGCGTTTGAACACCAGGACTATCCGTTCGAAGAACTGGTGGAGAAGCTGAACGTGCGCCGCGATAGGAGCCGCAACCCGCTGTTTGACACGATGCTGATATTGCAAAATATGGAGCAGACGCGCTTTGGTCTGGCTGAGGTTGCGGTTCGTTCGGTCGAGCTGAGCCATCCGGTGACGAAGTTTGATTTGACGCTAAACGTCGTGGAAGTCAATCAAGGTCTTCACATGACACTGGAATATAGTCGCGCCTTGTTCAATGCGTCTACGGTTGAGTGTCTATTGTCTCACTTTGTACAACTGTTGACTCAAATTACCAAACGAACGGACGCAAGCATAGCTTCTCTACAACTGGTAACACCAGAGGAGAAGAAGCAGTTGCACGCGTTCAATGACACGGCGGCGGACTATCCACGGGAAGCGACGATCCATGGGCTGTTCGAGGCCCAAGTTGAGAAGACACCGAACGCAGTTGCGGTTGTGTACGAAGACCGGCAGCTAACTTATGCGGAGCTGAATGCGCGGACGAATCAGCTGGCTTGGACGCTGCGCGAACAGGGTGTGGGACCAGATCGCATCGTGGCCATCCTGGCGGAACGCTCGCTGGAGATGGTTGTCGGGGTGCTGGGTATCCTGAAAGCTGGCGGAGCCTACTTACCAATTGATCCGTCGCTGCCTGCCGAGCGTATCCGGTATATGCTAGCGGACAGCGGCGCGGAGGTACTTCTGATTCAGCCGGGCCTGGATCCATGTGGATTCAAGGGTTCGGTGCACGAGTTGACGGAAAGGGGACAAGCGCAACTCGAGGCCCATCCGCCGCTAACGATAGACTCTCGGCGTTTGGCTTATGTAATTTACACCTCGGGTACGACTGGGAACCCGAAAGGAGTCATGATCGAGCACCGCTCGGTGGTGAACTTCATCGCAGGGATGAGGCAAGCGATTCCGTTCGCCCCAGCGAAGTCGATGTTATTTGCGACCACGCTGTCGTTCGACATCTCGGTGGTGGAAACACTGCTTGCGTTGACGCAAGGTATGCGGGTCGTGGCAGCGAATGAAGAGCAGCAGAAGGAGCCTCAGCAGCTGGCGGCGCTGATCGAGCGCCAGCATATCGACGTGGTTCAGATGACGCCTTCCCGGTTGAAGATGCTGCTGTCTGCAGGCAACGATGGGTGGCTGGAAAGCGTCACGGAAATGTTGATTGGAGGAGAGGCTTGGACGGACGATCTGCTGGCGGTGCTGCAAAGCAAATCGAAGGCCGCGCTGTTTAATATGTACGGTCCGACCGAGACGACGATTTGGTCCGCGATGCGGGAAGTAACCAATGATCAGACGGTGAGCATCGGGGGTCCGATCGCCAATACACAGCTGTATATTTTGAGCGACAACTGGCAGTTGCAGCCGATCGGTGTTGCAGGTGAGCTGTGTATCGCTGGCGATGGCTTAGCCCGTGGTTACTGGAACCGGCCGGAACTGACGGCGGAGAAGTTCGTGGACAATCCTTTTGAACCAGGTACACGGATGTACCGGACCGGTGATTTGGCGAGATGGCTGCCGGACGGCAACCTCGAGTACTTGGGCCGGATTGATCATCAGGTGAAGATCCGCGGCTACCGGATCGAATGCGGGGAGATCGAAACGCGGCTCATGACGCAAGAGCACATCCGCGAAGCAGTGGTTATTGCCCGTGAAGAGGAGCAAAGGCAGACGTATTTATGCGCGTATATCGTGAGCGACGAAGCTGTTCCCGTTCCGGAGCTACGTGCGCATCTGGCCGTACAGCTGCCGGAGTACATGATTCCGTCGCACTTCGTGGAGCTGGAGAAGCTGCCACTGAACAACAATGGCAAGGTAGACCGTAAAGCGCTGCCGGCACCAGAACGGGAGGCTTACACCGAAGCCTATGAAGCGCCACGGGATGCGCTGGAGGCGCAATTGGCGACGCTGTTCGCGGAGGTGTTGGTCACGGGCGCGATTGGCATCGGCGACTCGTTCTTCGAGCGCGGCGGTCATTCGCTGAAGGCCGTGACGCTGGTGTCGCGCATCCATCAGCAGCTGGCGGTGGAGTTGCCGCTGCGGGAGCTGTTCGCGCGACCGACGGTGAAGGCGTTGGCGGAATATGTGCGCAGCATGGATCCTAGCGACTACGGCCGGATTGAGCCGGCAGAGCCACAGGCATCGTATGCGCTGTCGTCGGCGCAGCGGCGGTTGTATGTGCTGCATGAGCTGGAGCCGGAGAGCACGCGTTACAACATGCCGGGCGTCGTGGAACTGGTAGGGAAGGTGGACGCGGATCGGCTGGAGCAAGCGATTCGCTCGGTCATCACCCGTCACGAATCGCTGCGCACTTCGTTTACATGGATAGACGGTGAACCGAGACAACAGATACACGAAGTCGTGTCGTTGGAATGGGTTTACCAAGATACAGATGAAGCGCATGCGTGGGCGTTGACACGGGACTTCGTGCGTCCGTTCGCACTTGACCAAGCACCGCTACTGCGCGCCGAGCTGCTGCGTCTAGCGGAGGACCGTTATTGGCTGCTGTGGGACATGCATCATATTGTGTCGGACGGCGTATCGATGAACATCCTGCTGTCGGACTTCATGACGGCGTATGCCGGCGCGGAGCTGCCGCCGCTGGGGATTCAGTACAAAGATTACGCGGTCTGGCAGCAAGGCACGCTCGAGGTCGAGCGGATGCAAGCGCACGAGGCGTACTGGCTGTCCGCCTATGCGGAGGAAGCGCCAGTGCTAGAGCTGCCGACTGACCATACGCGTCCGGCGGTACCAAGCAGCGAGGGCGGAAAGGTATACACCTCAGTGAGCGCCAAGACTGTAGAGGCCCTTAAACGAATCGCGGCAGAGACGGGATCGACGCTGTACATGGTGCTGCTCGCAGCCTACAACGTGTGGCTACACAAGTACACGGGGCAGAGCGACATCGTGGTCGGTACGCCGGTGTCGGGGCGCACACATGCGGACACGGAGCCGATGATCGGGATGTTCGTGAACACGCTGGCGCTGCGCAACGCTCCATCCGGGGACAAGCGATTTATCGACTTCGTGCACGAGGTGAAGGCGCGGACGCTGGCAGCGTTTGAACATCAGGACTATCCGTTCGAAGAACTGGTGGAGAAGCTGAACGTGCGCCGCGATAGGAGCCGAAACCCGCTGTTCGACACGATGCTGATATTGCAAAATATGGAGCAGACGCGCTTTGGTTTGGCTGAGGTTGAGGTTCGTTCGGTCGAGCTAAGCCATCCGGTGACGAAGTTTGACTTGACGCTGAATGTCGTGGAAGTCAATCAAGGCCTTCACATGACGCTGGAATATAGTCGAGCCTTGTTCAATGCGTCTACGGTTGAGCGGCAATTGTCTCACTTTGTACAACTGTTGACTCAAATTACCGAACGAACAGACGCAAGCATAGCTTCTCTGCAACTGGTAACGCCGGAGGAGAAGCAACTGCTGCACGCGTTCAATGACACGGCGGCGGACTATCCACGGGAAGCGACGATCCATGAGCTGTTCGAGGCGCAAGTCGAGAAGACGCCGAACGCGGTGGCGGTTATATGCGGCTACAAACAATTGACATATGCAGAGTTGAATGCGCGGGCGAATCAGCTGGCTTGGACGCTGCATGACAAAGGTATTCAAGCGGATACGGTAGTCGGAATTGCTGCTGAGCGTTCATTGGAAATGATCATTGGCCTATTGGCGATATCGAAGGCCGGCGGTGCATATTTGCCAATCGATCCGATTTTGCCGTTTGAACGCATTCGGTCCATGCTTAAGGACAGCGGCGCAAGTGTACTGCTGCGTCATCACGGTTCAGAAACGTATGCGTTTCAAGGATGCATTCTGGATTTTGAGGATACCGAAATCGGAGATCGGCTTGAAACGAACCCTGCCATTACAGTGATGCCACACCATTTGGCTTATGTGCTTTACACATCGGGGACGACCGGCCAGCCGAAAGGCGTAATGATCGAGCATCGCTCCGCCGTCAATTTTCTGTTTGGCATGACAACGAGAATTGCGTTCGTGCCGACCAAATCGATTCTATTCGCGGCCACGTTGTCTTTCGACATCTCGGTTGTTGAAACGTTACTGGCGTTAACCCGGGGCATGCGCATCATTGTCGCGACCAAGGATCAGCAGAGGGATCCGCAGCAATTAACGGAACTGATTAAGCGACATCGGATCGCCATGCTGCAGGCGACACCATCTAGACTTCATACGCTATTGGCTGTTGGTTCCGATTCTTGGTTGGAGAGCGTGAGCGACATTATGGTTGGCGGAGAAGCGCTGACAGAGGATCTACTGAATCAATTGCAATCACGGTCTTCTGCGGCGATATATAACATGTATGGGCCGACAGAAACGACGGTCTGGTCGATGCTGCGAGACGTCACCGCAGATAAAACAGTGACGATCGGAAGTCCCAACGCCAATATGCGGTTCTACGTCGTAGATCCAAACGGCCAATTGCAACCCATTGGCGTAGCGGGAGAGCTTTGTATAGCAGGCGATGGCGTGGGACGCGGTTATATTAATCAGCCTGAACTGACTACGGAAAAATATGTAGATAACCCGTTCGATCCGGGTACGCTGATGTATCGGACTGGGGATTTGGCAAGGTGGCAGCCGGATGGCAACCTTATCTATATGGGTCGAATGGATCATCAAGTCAAGATCCGTGGGTATCGCATCGAATGTGGGGAGATTGAAGTTTGTCTGAAAGAGCATGAATACATCCGCCAAGCGGTCGTATTGTCTCGGAATGATGAGCAAGGGCAGGCGTATCTATGCGCTTATCTGGTATGCAGCATGCCGCTGACAGCATCTCAAATACATGCTCACCTAGCTCGGTATTTGCCGGAGTATATGATCCCGTCCTATTTTGTTGAATTGGAGAACATTCCGCTGAACAACAACGGCAAGGTAGACCGTAAGGCGCTGCCTGCGCCGGATTTAAATGCAGGCATAGAAGCCTATGAAGCGCCGCGGGATGCGCTGGAGGCGCAATTGGCGGAGCTGTTCGCGGAGGTGCTGGGCACGGGCTCGTTCAGCATCGGCGACTCGTTTTTCGAGCGCGGTGGTCATTCGCTGAAGGCCGTAACGCTGGTGTCGCGCATTCATCAGCAGCTGTCGGTGGATTTGCCGCTGCGGGAGCTGTTCGCGCGACCGACGGTGAAGGCGCTGGCGGAATATGTGCGCAGCATGGATCCTAGCGACTACGGCCGGATTGAGCCGGCAGAGCCACAGGCATCGTATGCGCTGTCGTCGGCGCAGCGGCGGTTGTATGTGCTGCATGAGCTGGAGCCAGAGAGCACGCGTTACAACATGCCGGGCGTCGTGGAACTGGTAGGGAAGGTGGACGCGGATCGGCTGGAGCAAGCGATTCGTTCAGTCATTACCCGTCACGAATCGCTACGCACGTCGTTCACATGGGTAGACGGCGAACCGAGACAACAGATACACGAAGACGTGTCGTTGGAATGGGTTTACCAAGATACGCATGAAGAGCATGCGCGGGCGTTGACACGGGACTTCGTGCGTCCGTTCGCACTTGACCAAGCGCCGCTACTGCGCGCTGGGCTGCTGCGTCTAGCGGAGGACCGCCATTGGCTGCTGTGGGACATGCATCATATTGTGTCGGACGGCGTATCGATGAACATCCTGCTGTCGGACTTCATGACGGCGTATGCCGGCGCGGAGCTGCCGCCACTGCGGATTCAGTACAAGGATTATGCAGTCTGGCAGCAAGGCACGCTCGAGGCCGAGCAGATGGAAGCGCACGAGGCGTACTGGCTGTCCGCCTTTACGGAGGAAGCACCGGTGCTGGAGCTGCCGACCGACCGAGTGCGTCCTGCGGTACCAAGCAGCGAGGGCGGACGTGTTCATGCGGAGCTTAACGCTGACGTGGCCGAAGGGCTGAAGAAAGTCGCAGCGAAGACGGGATCGACGCTTTACATGGTACTGCTTGCAGCCTATAACGTGTGGCTACACAAGTACACGGGGCAGAGCGACATCGTGGTGGGTACGCCGGTGTCGGGGCGCACACATGCGGACACGGAGCCGATGATCGGGATGTTCGTGAACACGCTGGCGCTGCGCAACGCTCCATCCGGGGACAAGCGATTTATCGACTTCGTGCACGAGGTGAAGGCGCGGACGCTGGCAGCGTTTGAACATCAGGACTATCCGTTCGAAGAACTGGTGGAGAAGCTGAACGTGCGCCGCGATAGGAGCCGAAACCCGCTGTTTGACACGATGCTAATATTGCAAAATATGGAGCAGGTAAGCTCTGATCTGGCAGACGTTGACATTCGTCCGGTCGAGCTGAGCCATCCGGTGACGAAGTTTGACTTGACGCTAAACGTCGTCGAAGTCAATCAAAGTCTTCACATGACGCTGGAATATAGTCGCGCCTTGTTCAATGCGTCTACGGTTGAGCGTCTATTGTCTCACTTTGTACAACTGTTGACTCAAATTACCGAACGAACAGACGCAAGCATAGCTTCTCTGCAACTGGTAACGCCGGAGGAGAAGCAACTGCTGCACGCTTTCAATGACACGGCGGCGGACTATCCACGGGAAGCGACGATCCATGAGCTGTTCGAGGCGCAAGTTGAGAAGACGCCGAATGCGGTAGCGGTCGTGTACGAGGACCAGCAACTGACTTATGCGGAGCTGAATGCGCGGACGAATCAGCTGGCTTGGACGCTGCGCGAGCAGGGTGTGGGTCCGGATCGCATCGTGGCCATCCTGGCGGAACGCTCGCTGGAGATGGTTATCGGGGTACTCGGCATCCTGAAGGCCGGTGGGGCGTACTTGCCAATCGATCCGTCGCTGCCTGCCGAACGTATCCGGTATATGCTAGCGGACAGTGGGGCGAAGGTGCTGCTGATTCAGCCTAGTCTAGATCCGTGCGGATTCGAAGGCACGGTGCTGGACCTGGCAGAATCTGAACAAGCACCGTCAGAAGCAAACCTCACGCTTAATGCAACGTCGAACGATTTGGCCTATATGATCTACACCTCGGGCACAACAGGGAACCCGAAAGGAGTCATGATCGAGCACCGCTCGGTGGTGAACTTTATCGCAGGGATGAGGCAAGCGATTCCGTTCGCCCCAGCGAAGTCGATGTTATTTGCGACCACGCTGGCGTTCGACATCTCGGTGGTGGAAACACTGCTGGCGTTGACGCAAGGCATGCGGGTCGTGGCAGCGAATGAAGAGCAGCAGAAGGAGCCTCAGCAGCTGGCGGCGCTGATCGAGCGCCAGCATATCGACGTGGTGCAGATGACGCCTTCCCGGTTGAAGATGCTGCTGTCTGCAGGCAACGATGGGTGGCTGGAAAGCGTCACGGAAATGTTGATTGGAGGAGAGGCTTGGACGGACGATCTGCTGGCGGTGCTGCAAAGCAAATCGAAGGCCGCGCTGTTTAATATGTACGGTCCGACCGAGACGACGATTTGGTCCGCGATGCGGGAAGTAACCAATGATCAGACGGTGAGCATCGGGGGTCCGATCGCCAATACACAGCTGTATATTTTGAGCGACAACTGGCAGTTGCAGCCGATCGGTGTTGCAGGTGAGCTGTGTATCGCTGGCGATGGCTTAGCCCGTGGTTACTGGAACCGGCCGGAACTGACGGCGGAGAAGTTCGTGGACAATCCTTTTGAACCAGGTACACGGATGTACCGGACCGGTGATTTGGCAAGATGGCTGCCGGACGGCAACCTCGAATACTTGGGCCGGATTGACCATCAGGTGAAGATCCGCGGCTACCGGATCGAATGCGGGGAGATCGAGGCGCGGCTCATGGCGCACGTTGACATCCGCGAAGCGGTAGTCATTGCCCGGGAAGAGGAAAAGGGGCAGGCGCACTTGTGTGCGTATATCGTGAGCGGTGAAGCTGTTCCCGTTCCGGAACTACGTGCGCATTTGGCGGCACAGCTGCCGGAGTACATGATTCCGTCCTATTTTGTTGAATTGGAGAACATTCCGCTGAACAACAACGGCAAGGTAGACCACAAGGCGCTGCCTGCGCCGGATCGGGAGGCTTACACCGAAGCCTATGAAGCGCCTCGAGATGAGATGGAGGCGCAATTGACGACGTTGTTCGCGGAGGCACTGGGCGGGGGTACGATCGGCATCAGCGATTCGTTCTTCGAGCGCGGCGGTCATTCGCTGAAGGCCGTGACGCTGGTGTCGCGCATCCATCAGCAGCTGGCGGTGGAGTTGCCGCTGCGGGAGCTGTTCGCGCGACCGACGGTGAAGGCGTTGGCGGAATATGTGCGCAGCATGGATCCTAGCGACTACGGCCGGATTGAGCCGGCAGAGCCACAGGCATCGTATGCGCTGTCGTCGGCGCAGCGGCGGTTGTATGTGCTGCATGAGCTGGAGCCGGAGAGCACGCGTTACAACATGCCGGGCATCGTGGAACTGGTAGGGAAGGTGGACGCGGATCGGCTGGAGCAAGCGATTCGCTCGGTCATCACCCGTCACGAATCGCTGCGCACTTCGTTTACATGGATAGACGGTGAACCGAGACAACAGATACACGAAGACGTGTCGTTGGAATGGGTTTACCAAGATACAGATGAAGCGCATGCGCGGGCGTTGACACGGAACTTCGTGCGTCCGTTCGCACTTGACCAAGCACCGCTACTGCGCGCCGAGCTGCTGCGTCTAGCGGAGGACCGTTATTGGCTGCTGTGGGACATGCATCATATTGTGTCGGACGGCGTATCGATGAACATCCTGCTGTCGGACTTCATGACGGCGTATGCCGGCGAGGAGCTGCCACCGCTGCGAATTCAGTACAAGGACTACGCGGTCTGGCAGCAAGGCGCGCTCGAGGTTGAGCGGATGCAAACGAATGAGGCGTACTGGCTGTCCACCTATGCGGAGGAAGCACCAGTGCTGGAGCTGCCGACCGACCATACGCGTCCGGCGGTACCAAGTAGCGAGGGCGGAAAGGTATACACCTCGGTGAGCGCCAAGACTGCAGAGGCCCTTAAACGAATCGCGGCAGAGACGGGATCGACGCTGTACATGGTGCTGCTTGCAGCCTATAACGTGTGGCTACACAAGTACACGGGGCAGACCGACATTGTGGTGGGTACGCCGGTGTCGGGGAGAACGCATGCGGACACGGAGCCAATGATCGGGATGTTCGTGAACACGCTGGCGCTGCGCAACGCTCCGTCCGGGGACAAGCGGTTTATTGACTTCGTGCGCGAGGTGAAGGCGCGGACGCTGGCAGCGTTTGAACACCAGGACTATCCGTTCGAAGAACTGGTGGAGAAGCTGAACGTGCGCCGCGATAGGAGCCGCAACCCGCTGTTTGACACGATGCTGGTGCTGCAAAATATGGAGCAGACACGCTTTAGCCTAGCGGACGTTGACGTTCGTCCGGTCGAGCTGAGCCATCCGGTGACGAAGTTTGATTTGACGCTGAATGTCGTGGAAGTCAATCAAGGTCTTCACATGACACTGGAATATAGTCGCGCCTTGTTCAATGCGTCTACGGTTGAGCGTCTATTGTCTCACTTTGTACAACTGTTGACTCAAATTACCGAACGAACGGACGCAAGCATAGCTTCTTTGCAATTTATAACGCCAGAGGAGAAGCAGTTGCTGCTCTACGCGTTTAACGACACGGCGGCAGCGTATCCACGGGAAGCGACGATCCATGGGCTGTTCGAGGCCCAAGTTGAGAAGACACCGAACGCGGTGGCGGTCGTATACGAGGACCGACAACTGACCTATGCGGAGCTGAACAAGCGGGCGAATCAGCTGGCTTGGACGCTGCGCGAACAGGGTGTGGGACCGGATCGCATCGTGGCCATCCTGGCGGAACGCTCGCTGGAGCTGATGGTAGGGCTTTACGCCATCCTGAAGGCTGGCGGAGCCTACTTGCCGATCGAACCGGCACTGCCTGCCGAGCGTATCCGGTATATGCTGACGGACAGCGGCGCGGAGGTGCTTCTGATTCAGCCGGGCCTGGATCCATGTGGATTCGAGGGTTCGGTGCTCGAGTTGACGGAGAGGGGACAAGCGCAACTCGAGGCCAATCCGCCGCTAACGATAGACTCCCGGTGTTTGGCGTATGTAATTTATACCTCGGGTACAACAGGCAACCCGAAAGGGGTCATGATTGAGCATCGCTCGGTCATCAACCGCCTGCAATGGATGCAAAAGCGCTACCCGATTGGGGAACAGGACGTCATTCTGCAGAAGACGCCGATCACGTTCGATGTTTCCGTATGGGAGCTATTTCTATGGGGAATGACAGGGGCCCGAGTCTGCATGCTTCCACCACAGGGAGAGAAAGATCCCGCTGTGCTAGCTGAAACAATTGAGCGGTATCGCGTGACGGCAATGCACTTTGTGCCGTCGATGCTGAGCGTCTTCCTGGAGTATGCTGGGCAAGCGTTTAAAACAGAGAAGCTTAGCAGCTTACGCCGGGTATTTGCAAGCGGCGAAGCGTTAAAGCCGCAGCACGTCGCGGGCTTCTACAAGTTAACCGAGGGTCACGAAGCGACGCTACACAACCTTTACGGGCCAACAGAAGCAACGGTAGAGGTTGCATATTTTGACTGCATGACCTCCTTTATGGAACCGGTTGTACCTATCGGTAAACCGATCGATAATACACAACTGTACATTGTGAGCGACAACTGGCAATTTCAGCCGATCGGCGTCGCAGGTGAACTGTGTATCGCGGGCGATGGCTTGGCACGTGGTTACTGGAACCGGCCGGAGCTGACGGCGGAGAAGTTCGTGGATAACCCATTTGAGACGGGTACTAAGATGTATCGGACCGGGGATTTGGCGAGATGGTTACCGGACGGTAACATTGAGTACTTGGGCCGGATCGACCATCAGGTAAAGATTCGCGGCTACCGGATCGAATGCGGGGAGATCGAGGCGCGGCTCATGGCGCACGCAAACATCTGCGAAGCGGTGGTTATTGCCCGCGAAAAGGAACAAGGTCAAGCGTATCTATGCGCTTATCTAGTATGCAGTATGCCGCTAACAGCGGCTCAAATACGTGCTTACCTGTCTCAGTATTTGCCGGATTATATGATCCCTTCGTATTTTGTTGAAATGGAGAACATTCCACTCAACAATAACGGAAAAGTGAATCGAAATTTTCTACCTGTTCCAAATCTGGCCATGCAAAATAAAGGAGAAATACTGCCGCCTGCTACTGAGATTGAGTCTGAAATTTTGAAAGTGTGGCAAGCGGTCCTTAACCAAGACGATATTGGGGTTACGGATCATTTCTTCCATGTTGGCGGAAACTCATTGCACATTGTAGAGGTATATGCCAAGTTAAAGCAAAAGTATCCGGGCGTTCTTTCTGTAGCGGATTTGTTCGGAAATCCGAACGTGCGTCAACTGGCTCAGCATATTGAAACGATCTATGAGCAAAAGCAAGTATTTAAATGGAAGCCCTTCACATTCCCAACGTCGGATATGCTCGACCAGGGTGACTACATTCCAGGCGATGTATTGCTTTTTGAGCTTTCGAAGCGAACGAGTCAAAGCTTGGAACGGATTTCGGATCACTACAGTGTTCTAAAGGTATCTATTCTGATGACTGCTTTTGCATTTTTGATGTCGGAATACGCACAGACAGATGAGGTAACTTTACCTTGCTTACTAAATGACGACGTTTTATGTCAAGTTGAGGTTTCGTTCCGCGAAGCTGCAGAGTTGAGAGAAGTCTTTACAACAGTAGACAGATACCTGAAAACGAGAGATGGAGGACATTTTCATTGGGACAAGGTGAAGTACACCGCTTATGAGCCGCGTGAAGACCAAATACTTTGTGCTTTTGCAGGCGCTGTCTCGTTACCGGCAGGCTTTGCAAAACAGTTCGATCTAGTGCTCCAATGTGTAGAGGATGGTCATGCCCTTGCCTTTACATGTGAGCACAACCAGGGCCGCATTTTACAAGCGTCTGTAGAGACGCTGCTTCGCCAATTCGTAAGCTTACTGACAAAAATGCTTGAACAATGTGAAAAAAAGATAGGTCTGCTAGAGATGTAAAGTTAAGTGTAGGAGAGAGGAGAAGGCAAGCAGATGTCCTTCTCCTTTATCTTACCAATCACCCATTAGGAGCGGTTTCATATTAGAGGAGGATATATGAAAAAAAGACTGGTCGATTTCGATACTTCTGACGTGCTCTTAACTAACGAAAATATCAAGTTTGAACAAATCTCAAGTAAAGATATTGCAGTGATTGGTGTATCTTGTCAGATTGGTAGAGCAAGAAACATGAATGAATTTTGGGGTTTTTTAGTTGACGGGAAATGTTTGATTGAAGATCTGCCACGAACACGTAAAAAAGATATAACAGACGCGCTAAAACAATTAGGCATCGCTCCCGCTCCTCAGAAATTCATGAAGTCTACTTATCTTGGCAACATCGACACGTTTGATTATAAGTTTTTTTCTATACCGGCCATTGAGGCTCAATTAATGGATCCGAACCAACGTCTCTTTCTAGAGACTGTCTATGCTGCTATGGAGGATGCAGGTTACGGGGGAAGGGGATTGCATGGCAGCGAAACCGGAGTGTTCGTCGGACTTTCTAGCGAAGGGCCAATTGAATACAAAACATTTGCGCAAATGTCCGCTCCGGAGCTTGTAGGTCTAACAACTTCAGGTAATTTAAAATCGATTATTGCAGGTAGGATTTCCTATATATTTGATTTTAAAGGACCCAGCAGTGTGGTGGATACCGCATGCTCTTCATCTTTATCCGCTCTTCATCTGGCATGTCGTTCCATTCGCGCAGGCGAATGCAATACTGCTATAGCGGGAAGCGTCAAAATTAATATGTTACCGGCCAGTCAGTCGAATAATTACAAAATGGGAATCGAATCATCAGACGGGTATACGCGAACATTCGACGCAAATTCTGATGGAACAAATTCTGGGGAGGGAGTCGCGGCTGTTCTGCTGAAACCACTGCATCAAGCGATATTGGATCATGATCATATTTATGCGGTCGTTAAGGGCGGCGCATGGAATCAAGATGGCAGTTCAGTGGGGCTAACCGCACCGAATCCGAGCGCACAAGAGCGGGTTATTCTAAGCGCATGGCAAGATGCAGGAATCAATCCAGAATCCATTTCATACCTGGAAGCTCATGGAACAGGAACAAAGCTAGGCGATCCGATCGAAATCCAGGGAATACAAAATGCATTCCGCAGACATACCTCAAAAATGCAATTTTGTGCCGTAGGTTCTGTTAAAACAAATATAGGTCATTTGGATCATGCAGCAGGAATTGCAGGCTTTATTAAAGTAGTGCTCGCCTTAAAGCATGAAAAAATTCCTCCGATGCTACATTTTAAACAGCTTAATCCTAATATATCGTTAATTGATTCGCCTGTTTATATTGCGGACAAGCTAATCCAGTGGAAGCGTTCACCAAGTTCGAAAAGAAGATGCGGAGTAAGTTCGTTCGGTCTAAGCGGAACTAATTGTCATGTCATATTAGAAGAAGCTCCTGAACGACCTGAGGCTTCCCCTGACAACTTGAATCATATTTTTACCCTATCCGGCATGGAACAAACTAATCTAATAGAGAATGTTAAACAATATATTAATTTCCTATCAAGTTCTGCTAACCATTATAGAGTCGGGGATGTCTGTTACACCGTTAATACGGGGAGAGACCACTACACACACCGCTTGGTGCTGAAGACATCCAGCATAAAAGAACTGCTTCAGCAACTTGAAAGATTTCTTAATGCCCCATTCTTTACGATGGAGGAGCATCATATTTATTACGGTAGTCACAACACCGACACTGACAAAGCCATCTGGCCAAAACCTGAAAATGTGACCGATTCTGATACCAATCACGCCAAAGATCTGCTGCTAACTTTTAGTAAAGACCCATCCGATATGGGAGGGGCGTTTCGTGCTTTCGCTCAGGCCTATACGCAAGGAGCAGAGATTGATTGGGAATTGTTTTATCCGAAACATTCTTATTATAAAGTCAGTTTGCCAACATATAGCTATTTGAAAAACAGATGCTGGATTAGTATTCCGAAGAGGAATGTACATCCTGTTGGGAGACGAGAGACTTCAACATCCGAGCAAGAAGAGGAACATTGCTATTATCAGCTGAAATGGGTGGCCCAGGGCATTGATGACAAACCTTCGGAACCAATTGACGGGAAGACGGTTTTCTTTCGAACAACAGATCCAGTTTGCAACCAAATCAGTATATTACTGGAAAGACAAAACCAAGATTTTATTGAAGTTTATTATGGATCCCAGTACAAAAAGGTAACTGATTGTGAATACGTGATTTCGAGCAATGATTCTGACCACCATTTACTGCTCGAACAATTAGGAAAGGTTGGGCATGTCATTCATGCCTTTGATCTCGAAGAACGGCTACCGCTTTCTACATCGGAATTGCAGGAACGCCTCGTTAGCAGCGTGTACAGCTTGGTTTCTTTAACGAAAGCATTATTCAAGAAGCAGCGAAGGCAAGAAGTTGTGATTACCGTGCTTACCAAATCTGCAAATTCTGTGACGGGAGATGAGAAACAGATCAACCCGATCGGTGCCGCTATGCTCGGAATGGCAAAGGTTATTCACCAAGAATATCCGTACTTATTCACTCGAAGCTTTGATTTGGACGTAACTAGTGATCCTTCTGCACTTAAACAAATCTTAGCCCCAATTAGAGAAACGGCAGAATGTGCATACCGAAACGGCGATAGGTATATAGAAAGCCTTCAGTCATCGGAGCTTGAAAAAACTGAAGCCGTCTCCTTACGCAACAATGGCGTCTACATCATTACTGGAGGACACGGGGGGATTGGCTTGGAAGTAGCCAAACATTGGGTAAGACAACATAAAGTCTCCATTGCACTAATAAGTCGGACGCAATTGCCAAGCCGCGAACAATGGAGCTCAATTAAGGAGGGAGATGATCATAAACTAAAGCGCATTATTCAGAGCATTGAGGAAATGGAAAGCCTGGGATCTTCCATACATTCTTACAGCGCAGACGTTTCCGACTACGATCAAATGAACGTTCTGATCCAGCAGATCAGAGGCAGCTTTGGAAATATTAATGGTATTATTCATGCAGCAGGTATCGCAGGAGACGGCATGCTGTTCAGGAGAAGCAAGGAGCAATTTGACGCGGTCCTATCTCCTAAAGTAATGGGGTCGTGGAATCTGCACATGTTGACGAAAGACAATGACCTTGACTTTTTCGTGCTATGCTCCTCGATCGCTTCGCTTACCGGGGGAGTAGGTCAAGGGGACTATACGGCAGCCAATCGGTTCCTAGATTCATTCGCCGCTTATAGATTTGGATTAGGGATGACAGCTAGCTCTATTAATTGGCCAGCTTGGAAGGAGGTTGGTATGGCTGTTGATTATGGCGTCAAAGAAATCAACAACGTCATCAGCCATATTACACCTCGTTCGGCGCTGACTGCGCTTGATCAAATCCTAAATTCGAATCGACCTAGAGTAATCCTAGGAGAAATTAACGCTGTACACACGAATCAAATAACCATCAATAGTCAGTTACGGGATAAACAGTCCTTAGTGGCTGTTCAGCTGGTTGGAAGGGAATCCGGCGAATATACAAAACTTGAGAATCTATTGGCACGCATTTGGGGAGAACTTTTCGAACGTAATGTGATCATGGTTAATGACAATTTTTACGAATTGGGAGGACACTCCTTGCTTCTCATCCGGGTTGAAGTTGAGCTGGAAAAGCATGGCGTTGCGGTAGATCGTTTAAATATTGAACGGGACCGGACGCTTGAGCAAATAGCGAGCGCACTGGAGCACTCTAATTCAACGCTTGAAGACTGAGTGCGTAACTAGATGAATGCGGGGGAAAAGTGATGCACAAAATTATTGAACCGATAGAACCTTTTAACGAAATATATTATCAAAGCTGCTTGTATAATTCGTTGTTTCCGATTATACGGCATTTTCAGCTTAGCATCTTGCCGTTACTTATTAATGATTGGATTGTGTATGAGGCGACCCGCACAGGTGAAGGACTGCTATGTGGAATCTCCTACAGGACGAAAACGGGCCTTTCTGAAGGTCTTACAGGGCTTGGCGTCGCAGTAGAGAAGAGAGAACTTGTTGAAACGGTAATTGATAGAATCAAGAGTGCTATAGACATGGAGAGGCCTGTTGTGCTTTGGGTTGATTGCTACGAAATGCCGATTCGCAAAGACACTTTTCAAAAGAAGCACTTGCCTCACACCATCTTAGTTCATGGATATGATGATGTTAGCAGCCAATTTCATATTGTTGAACATTTGCAGACGGAAAACCTGTCCTATGGTAAAAAAACAATCATGATGGAGGATTTAGAGCGAGCGTTTATTGGATTTGATAATGAATTCAATAAAGGTCAAAAGAAGATAGATTCTTACTATGAATTTTACAAGATGAAGCAAGATGTTTCGACGATATACAAGGGCGAAGTTGAAACCTACCAAGAACTAATCAGGATAAACATGGATGCAATTACTGAAGGATTAGACAATCTGCTGGAAGTTACAGAGCAGTTGTACGGGAGGTTGATGCAGCAAGCGCCCATATCTATAGAATTTGCTGTAAAGCAACTGGATAAGCTGAATTCGCTCATATTAGCAAAACAAGCAGAGCATTACAAGCTTAAGCTTTTACAGATGGAGCAGGAGCCCTATTGTGCCATTCTACTAAATATTATCAATGAATGGAGCATAATAAGAGGTATAGTAGCCAAGTATGTTTATTCCAATCATTTTGAAGTTGAACGCTTTTCCGATCTGCCGGATCGAATGAACAATATTTACGAAGCAGAGTTAGAGTTCTACGCAAACTATTGTTCAAAAATATAGGCTTAAACTCGTGACACAAGCTTTAGGATCATATCGAGCATCCGAGTTTGAAAGAATTTGAATGGTTATTAGTGTTGAAGAAAAAGAATCTCCTCTGTCCGAAGCCGTAACCAATCGGGAAGGGATTGTTACAGAAATGTTTCCAAGACATGAACAGAATTATGGGAGGATCCACGCGGACTTATTGGGTAAGCATAGGTTTATACGAATTTCAGCGCCATAAATTTGTAACCATATTGAAGTGAGGAGTAGAGCAATGAACTTTGATAAAGAACAGCTTTTTTGGATAAATCCAATCAATGATTATTCTATTACAGAAAACAGGATTGAATTTGTAACGATGCCGAATACAGATTTTTGGCAACGAACCTATTATGGTTTTAGAAATGATAATTCACCTGCACTGTTAATGAAAACTGCTGAGAAGTATTTTTCATTTATAGTAAGAACAGATTATGATAGTACACATAGATACGAGCAGTGTGGGATAGTCATCTATCAGGACAGTGATAATTGGTTCAAGGCATCGGTAGAATATGAAAATGAGGAATTCCAAAGACTTGGAAGTGTGGTTACAAATCACGGATATTCAGATTGGGCAACAACTGATATCGATGCAAACATTAAAACTATGTATTATAGACTAAGTCGACGCGAAAGTGATTTCTGTATTGAAAGCTCTTTGGACGGGACTATATTTGAACAGATGCGTATTTTTCATTTGTTTGAAGGGAATGAGGAAATAAATTTTGGCTTATATGCTTGTAGCCCAGAGAATTCTTCATTTAAAGGTGTTTTCACCGAAATGGAAATTACAGAGTGCAAGTGGTTGGAGCATAAATAGTCGTTTACGCAGCTGAAAGTGAATATTACTCAAAAGGGCCTTCCTAAAAGGAAGGTCTTTTTTTAATGGAGTGGTTATAAAGTTGTCATCAGTTTCCGATTTCTATAGTTATCCATGTGGTAAAATTAGGATAATTGGATCTTGGGAGGCGAGGAGATTGAGTCTTGTGATGATCATTTTATTACTGTTCTTAAATATTCCAGTATATAAATTTTTATTTCGCGTGTTCTTCGTGAATAAAGATGATTATAGCGAATCGATTAGGCATACTTTTACACCTAACATCATTTCATTATTCCGGGGAGAGTATTGGAAGGATAGAATGAATACGGCAAGGCTTCAGTTTTTTATACTCATTTGCGGTGGGATTGTTGTTTTGGAATACCTTGTTTTGTATAAAATAATTGATATTTTTCGTTAACTAGAACTTCATTTAGAAACTTCTGCTTATGGTGAGCAGGAGTTTTTTTATCTTGCATAAGCACCGCCCTATTATGGAAAACTTATGTAGTGCGAATAAACAGCATGAATCTATTTTGGGAGGTGATAATGATGACAAATCAAGATCCGCAGGAGCTTCTTAAAAGTAAACACAAGCTGGATGAGCAGAAGAGGCAGTTCACAAATTTTGCCCGAAGTGCTTCCGGTCATGGTGAAGCAGAAGCAGGCCAGGAATTCAGTAATGACCGAGTGCCAGATGATCAAAACCGCATGAAATCTGTTGAGAACAGACAAGATTGATCTTAAAAAGCTATCAAATAAGCCGATCCTTTTCTGGATCGGCTTAGAAAAATAATTTTTACGTTGTAAGGTTGTTCAATAGGTATCGGATGCTAGAGTTTTCTTGCTTTAATTACAAAAGTTACAGGAAGCATCTTTGCTTTTTTTGCAAAATCGCTTTTATCGTCCCGCGACTGCATAAGTTCATCATCAGATTGCTCAATCATTTGCTCAATAACAAATCCAGCTTTAGATAGCGCATTCACATAAGTTGATAATTTACGATCCGATAAAGTTAGCGTACTTTCATCAAGAGATACTGAATACCAAGATTCATCGAAATAACATTTTTTAAAAACAAGCATATCATTTTCTGCAACAACACATTTGTGTATAGGGTGAGACCAGCTGAAAATAAATGATCCATCTTTTTTAAGGTAAGAAGCAATCCGGCTAAAAGTACCCTCAAGGTCAGTTGTCCAGCCTATGGCATAAACCGAATATACAAAGTCAAAATAATCCTCTGGCAGGCCACATTCTTCTTCCATAGGTGAGCAGATCAATTTTGCTGAAAGACCGTGCTCCGTCAAAAGTTGCCTAGTCTTTTCGATTTGGTTCTCTGCTATATCCGTACCCCATAGTTCAGATGCATTGCGTTCCCCCAGATATTGCAAAGATTGACCGCTTCCACAGCCTATCTCCAGCAACTTTTTCCCTGAGACATCACCAAAAAGTTGGCATTGTTCTTCCGATACAAATGCTCCATAAAGAGGAAGTGCAGTAGCTCCTAAAACTTCATTTCCTTTTGTATCCCAAAATAAGCTGTTTGTTTCATGAATAGAGTTCGTATCCATATCGACCGAGATGGCAACGCCAACCTCACCAGCGCCTATAACATTTGTTCTATAACCAGAATTTTTGTCCATGCAGACACCCGCCCCAAATATAGATTTTATAAGCCTAAACATATCTCCCGACTTGCGCGTAATCCCAATAATATATATCGAACACGAACAAGCTGAGGGATTAACCATAGAATAATCTACCATTTTTCCATGAACATATCCATCCAAAATTTCCAATTGTGAAATAAAGCATGAATTTCTGTTTATCACTCGCAGGGGGAGCCAGAATAAGTATGAATGTTACGATATTTTAATTTACGAGAAGGATCAGTTTTTCATGCTGCTCTAGGCATGCAACTGGACTCGCACACACCTTTCCTAGATAAATAGGCAGTCAAGCTATAATTTAATTCTAGCTATTGTATAGTCCAATCCCGACTACAGTTCTTACATACATTAAAGAGAGACTGGTAGTTTATATTAAATCTTTAATTAAGGGAGGATTCACTAGAATGGCCATTCTATCATCAGGACCTATTGATAATAGCGCTGTGAGCGGTTTCAGACCTACTGAACAGGTGACGGTCAAGATTGATAACCGGGATGCGTTAAATCAGTCCGCAATTCTGATCCAAGGGTACAATTTAACCCTCACAAGGACCTTGTATGTAAGCGAGCTTGTTACTATTTCTCCAGACGAGGTGATTACAAGAAATTACTTTGCCAATCTGGATGCCTATGAGTTTGTCTTTACAACGGAAGGTCTTGCAGAATTACAGACGGAAATTTCCATGTGGGGCAAAAATACAGACGGGGAGTTGGTTACCGCCCACCGGCTTGTATCATCTGAGCTGCTGGGAACTGAAAATGGGGGAGCCACAGGCTCCGTTAACCGCATCTATGTTTCCAATTTCAATAGCAATGATGTTTCTGTGATCAACGGGGCAACAGGTGCGGTGATAGTAGTCATCCCTGTAGGTGTGAATCCTGCGGGAGTAGCCATAAACCCGTTAACTAATCGTATTTATGTTGCTAATTTGAACAGCGACAACGTATCCGTTATCGACGGAGCGACCAATACGGTGCTGGCTACCATTCCTGCCGGGGATGGAGCAGGTGCTGTCGCGGTCAATACTGCTACCAATGCTATCTATGTTGCTAACTTTAATGATAATAGTGTTACTGTCATTGACGGATTAACCAACACAGTGGTGACTACCATTATTCCCGCCGGCGGTTCTCCTTTTCCAACGGGGATCGGCGTGAAT
This sequence comes from Paenibacillus sp. FSL H8-0315, assembly GCF_038005365.1. Taxonomy (NCBI): domain Bacteria; kingdom Bacillati; phylum Bacillota; class Bacilli; order Caryophanales; family Paenibacillaceae; genus Paenibacillus; species Paenibacillus sp. FSL H8-0315. Next base: position 45,930 of record NZ_JBBOTA010000001.1, read on the forward strand.
TCCTTAACCAATACTATTTATGTAGCTGAATTCAACTCGGATATTGTTACCGTCATTGACGGGTCTACGAATATGGTTATTACGCAGATTCCCGTTCAGGTTAATCCATTTCGGGTGGGCGTTGATCCCTTAACGAACCGGATTTATGTCTCGAACTTTACCAGTAACACCGTTTCAGTCATTGATGGAGCCAGCAATACTGTGATAACTAACTTGCCTGTAGGAACGACTCCGGCTGAATTGGGAGTGAACATATCAACCAATGCCATCTATGTGCCAGACCGGGATGACGACAATGTGTCGGTGATTGGCGGTTTAACGAATACGGTGATTACTACCATTCCGGTCGGGAATAACCCTAATGGTGCAGGAGTTAATCCATTGACCAATCGCATCTATATCACCAATCAGGATGATAACACGGTATCGGTCATTGATGGGGTTACCCAGACTGTGATTAGTGTTATTCCTGTAGGTGCACGTCCGTTCTCAGTCGGTGTCAATCCGTAGGAAGCAAGGACAAAGAATTTAGTACACTCTAAATTCTGTTCTTCATCTTACCGCAGGGGGTGAATCATACGATGAAAATAACATCGGCAGAAGAAATTATGATCCTATTGTCGAGTATGGACAAAGAGCATTCTGCAGCACGTATCTACGTTCCGGGCATAGGTGAATTCACGATTGTACTACAAAAGAAAGAGGGTAGCAGCAGGACAGCAGCAGAAGAACGCATAATACCGGCAGCAGGGTTAACAAGGAACCCTTATCTTTAGTGATAATCAGTAACTCAACCTTCTTCCGGTAAGGAAGAGGCTGGGGGTTTGTATCTTGAAGTTTTGTATATGAGAGAAGTTGAAACAGTCTTGGACTGAATACGAAAGTCCAAGACTGTTTCTACTTTTTTCCGCCTAATGTTTCGAGATAGATTTCCTGCCTGCAGCAGGTTGTACAACTCGATGACCTTTAATAGGAGAGGTACTCCGGCCAACATTTTTCCTTTTACCAGGAACTGCCGTGTTGACATTTAAAAACTTAGATTGACTTTGAATACTAGTGGATACAATATTAACCGTGTAATTTCTGTAGTTACCAATACTGATTTTTCTCAATCCAAGCCTTCTACAAAGCGGAGCAGCACAGTAACCTGCGCCACCACAAAGTTTGAAAGCATTTTGCGGTAGAGTAAGATAGTTAACACCTGACCATACAAGACGCCTATCTGCAGATTCGGCATAGTAATATATCTCACGATTGTTGACTGCCCCATTCAATACCTCTACCGTTTGACCTGGATTAATTGTGTACCAACCTACCGCTTCATACCAGCTGGGCCAAGGTATTAAGGGGATAGAGCCCTTATTACAGCTTGCAGAGGAGTAATATGCGAAGGCAACATATATGGTTACACTGGTACTATTACGAAAACTAAGTCCCATTGCATTCAGCTCCTTTCTTTTTGATAGAATAAAGTATGCAGTTTAATAGAAGAAAGGAATGGACATTAAGAAAACAATTTCGAATCGATTGGGTTGCTCATGTGAAGAGCCAGGGTAGATAAATTAAGAAGAGACCTCTCGCGTGCCGTCCTTTATCTATGTCATCCTATTTTATCGATCGAACTTATTAATTCGTCAGAGGACGTAGATCTGTTCTGTTTGGTCCGAGTCAAAAAGCATATGTGGATGTATATATCAGAAACATAACACCTGCAGGGTTGTAATGAGTATTTGCTCTGACTAATAGTTAAATTAATCCCAGCATTTGTCATACAGACGCTCCCCTATGTGTCGATGAAATATCATAGTGAAGAAATGCGTGAACTGGTATACACACTAGGCAAAACTTTACTTAGATTTCTGGTCGAACTCCGCAGACCTGTTCCAAGGCTGACTTATTTCCAATGACATGTACAACATTAAGAGTATCAAGTAAAATGGCTGATATAAGAATTCTGAATGTATTGGTTTGATCAGGGGGGGAGTTTTACAATGAAGAAAAAGGTACTAACTGAACGTCAGTTAAAATCGCAACAAGTCAAAGAAAATATACATAATGCAGCCATCAGGATGCTGAAAGAATATGAATACGACTATTTAACGGTTCGTAATGTATGCAAAGAAGCCAACGTATCTACAGGTACGTTTTATCATCATTTTAAAAACAAAGATGATCTTTTGACCTATTATTTAGCATACGGGTACGAAAAGTACATGGATGAAAACGAGATTCTGTTTGATGATGATGTGAAAAAGAACATCGCTCAAATTTATCATATTTACATTTCTTATTGTATGGAGATGGGTATTGAATTTTTATCAAATTACTATTCCACTAAAAATAAAAGCTTAAATACACGTGATAAACATTCCCCAGATGAAATCCACAAGGTTCCATTTTTTGAAAAGTCGATCATTGCCATAAAACATGGGCAAGAACAGGAATTTATATCGCCAGATGTAGATATACATGAAGCTGCTAATGATATTTGCACTTTAGTTAAAGGACTCATCTTCGAGTGGTGCCTGACAGATGGGAGCTATGACCTACAAAAGAATGTTCAAAAAATCTTAAGGATTTATTTGAATAGTATAGTTACAGAGGCGTATAGAGCTTTGTACGAATAAATTTTTGGAAATAGTTATTTGACAACTATGGATTTTTGCTTTAAATTTAGAACACGTTCTAGAAATGGTTATTTGTTCTCTAAGCAACGCCAACCGGGGGTCTTTATGGAGACCTTAGGATGAAAAACTATTTACTGAGCGTTTGAGTACTTTACACGGTGATCGTCTTCCCCTAGTGGCAGTAGGTTTTATTCATAGTCCAGAAGAATGCTAGACATCCTAAACAGTGGGATTACTCTTGTTGCCATGGGTCGGGAATTTATTGTGGAACCGCATTGGGTGAAGAAGGTGATGGATGGGAATGAAGGAGATATTGCTTGGGAGAAACTATTTTTTATCGAAGGTTGGGTACCTGTGGCGAAAAAAATGAATAGGGTGGTGTAAGGTCGGAACTATGGATTAAAATCTCAAAGTAAAGCAAAACATTCTAATTTAGAAAACTAGTAAACATAAATAACAGGATAATCATATTAACCTTTTATATGCATGCGCATGCAAATATATGGGTGTTTTCAAAATAAATACGCCAACTAATTGTTCAATACGAGGATAATAAATATTCCCTTATAAAAGGAGCCCTTTGAGAAACATGATTTCAATAAACATATTGGACTATTCGCCAGTGGACGAAAATTACGATGCACAAGAAGCATTGATTCAGACAACGGAGTTGGCAAAAAGAGCGGATCAACTTGGATATAAGAGATTTTGGGTATCAGAGCATCACCAAATGCAGTCCTTAGCAGGAAGTACTCCTGAACTGCTCATGATGCATCTTGCGGCTTCAACAAATCACATAAGAATCGGTTCTGGAGGAGTGATGCTTCCTCATTATAGCTCGTATAAAGTGGCTGAAAACTTCCGGATGCTAGAGGCTCTGTACCCTAATCGTATTGACTTAGGTATAGGAAGAGCTCCCGGAGCAAATAGATTAGTCACTCACGCACTTAATGAAGAGAAAACTAGACCACTTTCCTATGAGCAACAAGTTATGGATCTAAAAAGTTTCTTAACGAATGATTTTCCAGAAGAACATCGTTTCAAAGATTTGTTCACTACGCCTGATATTTCTACAACTCCAGAAATGTGGGTCTTGGGTGGGGGAGGAGGAAGTGCCAAAATAGCTGCTGATAATGGCGCTGCATATACGTTTGCTCATTTTATTAATCCTTATGGAGAAGGGATAAGAGCAATAAATCACTATCGAGAAAACTTTAAACCATCCAAATTGTTTAAAGAACCTCATGTAATGATTGCTGTATTTGCTGTAATCGCAGAAACAAATGAAGAGGCAGAAGAGCTCGCAAAAGCATTTGATTTATGGCTTTTGAAAGCTGAGTCTGCACAAACTCCAAATTCTTACCCTTCAATTGAAACTGCAAAGATCTATTCATACAGTTCATTTGAGAAAGAAACTATTCATCGTAATCGCAATCGCGTTGTAGTTGGTGATGTAAATCATGTTAAGGAACAAATTGAGAATCTTGCAAAAAAATATGGAGTGAACGAAGTAACTATTCTGCCAAATATCTCAGGAGCTAATAATAGAGTTAAATCTATTGAACTGCTGGCGCGAGCTTTTAATTTGAAAGAATTATAATTTTTATTAAGGATTAGAAAAACGGAGCACAACTATCAAATTTATCATTGAAGGGGAAGTCGAAAATGTTGAATTTAAATGAATCATTAAACGATAATCTAAGCTTAGAACAAAGAATAGCTCGGTTAGAAGATATTGAAGCAATCAAACAGTTAAAGTATCAGTACGCACGTTATTGTGATAACCATTATGACCCGGATGGAATCGCCTCATTATTCATACCAGATGGACATTGGTTAGTTACTGGTATTGGTGGCGAGGCAACAGGCCATGATGAGATAAAGAAGCATTTCGTTGCAGCTTCTAAGGATATTGTATGGGTCGTACATTATATAACGTCACCAGAAATCGTAATAGCTTCTGATGGGAATAGTGCTACTGGAAAGTTTTATTTGAACTGTCTTGCTACCATTATTAATAAAAATGACAGATCCCAAGAAGACGCAGTAGTAATGACCGGGAACTATGTTGATCATTTCGTTAAGGTAAATGGAAAGTGGTACTTCAAAAAATTAAGCGGTGCTATAACTCAAGCGTCTGAATGGACAGATGGTTGGGTTCGTAAGCCTTGGATTGAATGAAGTATTCCTGCGTTATAAACCATTAGAGGGTAAAAGCTAAAATATAACAACCCACAGCCAAGATCATATTTATTATAAATCTTGGCTGTGGGTTGTTATTTATTTGTAATGAATATTATGATAATGGTTCATATCGCTAGTCATTGGATGCTCATGTGTGAAATGGAAGGGTTTGGAAAGTGCCACAGAAATTGTCAGAGTCTAACCGTATAAACACAGTTTCTTCCTCCCGCTAATATGTACTCCCCCCGTTCAATATGAACATTATTACCTAGAACAGTTTTAAATAGATGTAACTCATTTTTGCATAACCCGGTACATACAGCAGCAGCTTCACAGATCGGGCAATGTTTCTCAATGAATAAAAGACTGCCATCATCCTGCTCCTTAACCTCGGCCATATACCCTTCATTTGTTCGAATCTCGGCCAGTTTCTCCAGCTTCTCTCTAACGTCTGCTGTATCACCAAGATGCTGAAGATATTGTTCTTGCATATTCTTATTTCGAACAGCCAGCAGCTTGTCCAGCCCCTCATTTCCGAAAGCTTCTTTCATGGAATGGATCAGACTGACGGATAAATCCGAATATCCGCTTGGAAAAAACCGATCGGCCGCGGGGGTTAAGATCCATAGCTTGGTGGGCCGCCCCATGGGACGGGACTCTTCTATATTAGTAACCAGCCCTTCTTCTTTCAGCGCATTCAAATGTTGACGAATAGCCATTCCAGATAGCGAAAACTGGGAGGAGAGTGCCATAACATCCATTCCCCCTTGTTGCTTTAACAAATCAATGATCGCTCTTCGGGTCTTGGTTGAGACATCCTTTTTGGTTTGATTTCGGCTCACGTTGCACCTCCTACTGAAACAACTAAATCTACATCACAGACTACATTTTAAACAAAAATGTTGACAAAGTCAAAGCTGGACTGTAGCTTAGACATTATAAACAAAAATGTTTACTAAGTTTCCGGATACGATGTATACATACCAATTTTCTTGGAGGTCACATTTCATGTCGTCTAATCATCAAAGTATTTTCAGCCCACGTTATTTTGCACTATCCATAGGTATTATTCTGTCAGTGATGGCCGTTGGATTCGAAGGCCTGTCCGTAACCACCATTGCCCCTTCAATTGCTAGAGATTTGAACGGCCTTAGCCTGTTTGGCTGGATATTCAGTACGTATCTGCTTGCGCAGATTATCGGGACTCTGGTCGTCGGTCGAATCATAGATAGAAGAGGACCTGCAGTACCGTTCACTATCGCACTTCTTTTGTTTATCGTTGGGTTGATTGCTGCCGCAACATCAGGCGATATGTATACCATGATAGGATCACGGGCCATGCAGGGTTTGGGTGCCGGAGCTATGATGACTTGTGTGTACACAGCAATATCCTTAAGCTACCCGGATGAATTACGCGCCAAAATACTCGGAGCATTTGGTACGGCCTATGTTCTTCCGTCCATGCTCGGTCCTTACGTTGCAGGTCTTATTGCAGATCAGTGGTCCTGGCGGTTTGTTTTCTGGGGAATATTACCGATCCTGATGATTTCAGCACTGCTTAGTTTACCTGCGTTCACGAAATTAAAAACACCGAAGACGCAAGGGGATATCGGAGCTTCATCAACCTGGAATGCGTTACTGTTAACGATGGGTACAGGGATTTTCTTAGTTGGTCTAAGCATGCTTCCGAGCATTATGGGATTTGTTTTAGTCATTATCGGCTTAGTACTTATGATATTTCCGCTCCGCAAACTGCTACCGAAGGGAACTCTTACGCTTAGAAGAGGCATGCCAGCTATTCTGGCAACACGTGGGCTGTTCTTCGCTGCCTATACCAGCACACAGAATTTCTTGGTATTGGCTCTAATCGATGTGAAAGGAATAACGCCTTCTCAGGCCGGATTGATTGTAGCGAGTGCTGCGTTGAGTTGGTGCGTCATAGCGTATCTGCAAGGACGGTGGGATTCGGCAGATCAGGGCCGTGGACGGCATACGCGAATTATTCTGGGTGTATTGCTGCTTGCCATAGGGATTACTATCGTATTTTGGATACCCGTTGTGACCGTTACCGTAGCAGTTATTGGACAGATCATCGCTGGAATCGGCATTGGATTGGCGCATCCGATTAGCGGTGTTGTGGCGTTTTCTCAGACAGGAGAAGGAGGTGTCGGCAACACCTCGGCTAATCTGCAATTTGCGGATTCTTTTACACCCGGTGTAGTTATCGGGATCGGCGGTTCCATCCTTGTGGTTTGTCAGGCTGGCGGAATGTCACTCCAATCCGGATTAATTGTAGCAATGGGTTTCCATCTCTTGTTGATTGTAATGAGTTTATTTGCGAGCACTCGGATCTCACCAGTAGCTGAACAAATAGGAACGGGTATCCAATCTTTAGGTTTGAAAAACAAATAAACGAAGGAGGAGTTCACAATGTTCATCGAGGTCAGTGACAAAGCATCAGAAAAAATCGCCGAAATCTTATCAAGTGCGAATATCCGAAATCCATTTCTAAGAGTGGGTGTTGATGAAGGAGGATGCAGTGGACTATCCTATACCCTAGTCGTGGATGAGCAGCAAGCAGAAGAGGATATTATATTAAATAAACAAGATTTTAGTATATTGGTTCACCCGAATAGTATTCCATATATTGACGGTCTTGAAATTGACTATGAAGAGAGTGGAATGGTAGGCGGATTCACTATGAATAACCCTAATGCAAAAGCTTCATGTGGATGCGGAGCCAGTTTCAGAATGGCCAATTATCGTGGCGAAATAAAAAAATGTGATTAAACAGCAGGAAGGAGAGAAGAGGAATGATATCATTTGCAGTATCCGAAAAAGCATTGGATTCATTTAAGAATGAATGGGGTTTGGAAGAGGGGCAATATGTAAGAATTTATGCAAAATATGCCGGTGGAGGCTCTGATGCTTTCACTGTTGGAATTAATGCAAGTGCTACACCGATCGATCCCGCATGGGTTCAATCCATTGGCGGATTTCATTTCTTTGTTGAAAAAACTGATGTTTGGATTTTACAGGATGAACTTCTTCAAATTGATTGTAATGAAAACGGCATATTTTCAACCAAAATCTCCTGAGCATCTTCTTGGGTTGCAATTTACAGTAGAATATCTACTACACTTCTAGCAATTTCGCATACTATTGTCTATACTGTTTTAAATAAATATCAGAATTGGATCTGATTTTAAAAGAAGCATGGTGCTAGGAAGCAGGTGCAGAGCATTGATAAATTTGGACAAATTAGCAAAGGCATTTACTAAAGGTGTCTATGAAATAGAAGATAGAAGCCGCTTAGTCATCCAGCCCAAAAGCTTATTAAGTGAATTCACCACCGTTAAGCATGGATTTCTATTTATCATTCGCGGAGGAGCCAGAATACGTGTGAATGGAACGGTATATGAATTACGGCCAGGATCAGTTTTTCATGCTGCTCCGGGCATGCAGATGGATTCGCAGGTTATAGGACAATCTGAGCTCGAGTATTACTCCCTTTTTTATAAATTGGATATGCCGGAAGAAATGAATAGTACTCACGAATTTGACTCTCATTTCAAGCTGGAGCCGGGAGCGAATCTAAAAATTATTGAATTACTAATTATGCTCCATCAGAATGCCCATCCATCCGGAGAAATTGGGAAGCTGCGTATCAAGGAGTTGTTCTTAAGCCTGATGCACCAGGTTCTGATTGCGTGCAGTTACAGAGAGAACGATCGTTCTCCGAATCAAAGAATGGTAGACGAAGCCCTTGCGTATATTAAACTTCATTATATGAATTCACTTACACTCGGTGAGTTAGCGGAACTGCATGCAATGAGTGCCAACCGCTTCTCTTACCTCTTTCATAAATATACGGGACTACGACCCATCGACTATGTCGTTAATTATCGTTTGGAACGGGCCTGTGAATTACTCAAAGCAGGTAATTTTCCTATCCGCGAGATTGCTGACCGTGTCGGTTATGACAATCCACTATATTTCAGCCGATTATTCAAAAAGAAATTCGGTGTTTCTCCCTCTGCCTATAAATAATGTACATAATGAGCTTCTTGTACTTGAACTACGTCTGCAGCTACTGGTGATAAGCCAGAAGTGCAGACTTTTTTTATTTAGATTAAATAATGATGCATGCTGGATTTGAGATTTGTACATTTGAATTTATTTAAATTTTTGATAAACTCACCTTTGTAACTGAGAATCATTATCAGTAAATTGATTTATAAATGAAAGGCTGGTAGATATGACAGAAAAAAGACCCAGACAATTATGTATTGGCCTGTCCTTAAATGCAACCTGGATGAAAGGAGACGGCTGGCGGCACCTGGATAGCAGAGTTGAAAAGATGGAGTCTATTGATTACTATATTGATTTGGCAAAAATGGCTGAGAATTCAAAGCTCGATTTTCTTTTCAGAGCTGATTATCTGTATGTTAGCCCACAGATGTTAGGAGATTCCTCAAATTTCGGCAGCCCAGACCCTGCATTGTTTTTTGCAGCGATAGCTCGTGAAACCGAGCGGATCGGACTGGTAACGACGATTTCCACTACTTTTAATCCGCCGTATGTTGTTGCAAGGCAGCTGCAGTCCTTACACTGGCTGAGCAATGGACGCGCCGGCTGGAATATTGTCACTTCTATTGAAGGCGCCGATAATTTCAGCGCCTCACCCATGCCGTCACCGGAAGAGAGATATGCCATGGCTATGGAGTTCACGGATGTTGTATGCAAGCTTTGGGAGAGTTTTCCGAATGAAGCGATTGTTATCGACCGTCAGACAGGTATGTTTTCGGATAAGGATAAAGTGACTGCCATTAATCATTCCGGGGAATTTTTCAGTGTAAAAGGGCCGCTTACTTTGCCTGCTCACAAGTCAGGAACGCCGCCGCTATTCCAAGCTGGGGCTTCGGATATTGGACGGAATTTCGCCTCATCTGTAGCTGATGCTATTTTTGCCGCAATGCCGGATATCGAATCGGGAGTGGAACTAAGGAATGATCTGAGAAGAAGAGCGGCTGAGCAGGGCCGTGATCCGGATGCTATCAAAGTTTTGCCGGGCTTATATTTTTTCCTGGCCGATACGCGCGAAGAAGCACTTGAATTACATAAGGCTGCACATGCGAATTTAAGCCTTGAACGCAGACATGCTTCGCTTAAATCGGTGCTGGGTCTTGATTTAAGCGGTTATCCCTTAGATAAGCGAGTAACTGCCGATATGTTACCCGATTCCAGTCAGGCCGTCCGCAGCCGGACTCATGCTGAGTTGTTACGGCGGTATATTATTAAAAATCAGCCTACAGTGAAAGAAATCTTGGACAGGCCGGAGGTTGTCGGATCTGCACATTGGGTATCTGTCGGGACAGTCGAGGATGTGCTGAACGATATTATTGAACGGTTTGAAGCGGGGGCTATAGATGGCTTCATCGCCCTGCCAGGCGGTTCGGAACAATCTATGGAGCTGTTTTTTGAGAAGTTGGTACCGCAGCTGGTTGAAAGAGACTTATTCCGGAGCGAATATACGGGTAGCACTTTCCGTGAGCATTTAGGGATTTAAAAAAGAGAAATGAGGCGATTGAACGATGCATGAAGAGGAATTGTTTGATGTTACGATTATTGGCGGCGGTCCGGCTGGATTATTTGCTGCATTTTATAGCGGACTCCGTGAAATGAAAACCAAAATTATAGAATTCCAACCTGTGCTTGGCGGCAAAGTGCATGTCTATCCGGAAAAGATGATCTGGGACGTGGGAGGCTTACAGCCTATTCTTGGCTCGCAGCTTATTGAACAAATGGTTGGTCAAGGGATGACTTTCCAACCGGAGGTTGCCTTTAATGAAAAGGTCACATCCATCTCGCAAGATGAAGCAGGTTACTTTATTTTACACACAGCCGCAAACCGGAAGCATTTCACTAAAACTGTCATATTGGCCATTGGAGGAGGCATTTTGAAGCCTGTCAAGCTCGAAATCAAGGGTGCCGAAAGATTCGAAATCACAAATTTGCATTATACGGTGAAGTCACTTGCCCGCTTTAAAGAGAAGACTGTCCTAATATCGGGAGGCGGCCATTCTGCTGTAGACTGGGCGAATGAACTGGCTCCGATTGCCAAAAAGGTGTTTCTGACGTACCGGAAAGAGAACTTAAAGGGGCATGAAGCCGATATTTCACGCTTGGCAAACAATGGCGTAGAGTGCTTGTTAAATACTTCAATCGAAAAGTTGATTGCCACACCGGATCACGAAAGAATAGGGACTGTACTGCTAAAAAGTAATGACAACGGAGAGGGATTTGAGCTGTCTGTCGATGAGGTCATCATTAATCACGGTTATGAGCGCGACAAAGAACTGCTGGTGAACAGTGAAATTAAAATGGATCTGTGGGAACACCGGATTTCAGGATCAGTAATGAGCGGGACATCCGTGCCGGGTATTTATGCGGCAGGGGATGTTCTACATCATGAGGGGAAACTGCACCTGATCGCGGGGGCATTCCAGGATGCTGCCAATGCGGTAAACCAAGCCAAACAATACATCACACCGGAGGCAAATTCGTCCGGGATGGTGTCTTCACATAATGACCTGTTCACGCAGAAAAACCGTGATTTAATGAAGCATTTATACAGACAGTAATGATAACAACTCAAGGGGGAGCCAAATGAAAAGACTATATGGATGGATTACATCCTTAATTATACTAGTAGGATTACTGGCTGGGTGTTCCGAAACTTCAGTCACGCCTACACCAGAAGTTGGCAAGATCGAAGAAGCAGGATGGCCAAGAACAATTGCGGATGCCAGCGACAATGGAGTGGTGCTCAAGACACGACCTGAGCGTATAGCGGTTCTGCATCCCTTGTATTTAGATTACTTTTTTGCTCTTGATACGCCTCCAATCGCATCAACTAACGCAGCGGAAGCGATGAAGGATTTTGCTACTTTACAGCCTTACGCTGGAACTGCTGAAATTATTGATTTGGGCAGCAGCAATGCGAATCTGGAAATGATCATGGATGCAAAGCCTGATGTGATTGTAACCTTCAAGGGTTCTATTGATAGCAATTATGAAGAGTTGAATAAAATTGCACCAGTCATCTTAATTGACTACACCGATACCTGGGAAAAAACGACGATGCTGTGTGCTCAGATTGTTGGTAAAGAGACATTAGCGGAACAAACCATTAAGGAAACCCAAGAAATGATCGCAAAAACAAAAGAACAGCTAAGTAGTCTTGAGAATAAAACCTTTGCTTTACTACGGGTCGACGGAAAAGCTAATTTTAATGCTCAAGGCTCTAAAAACACAATGTACTACAATCAAACAGTAGGCTTTGGGTTGTTGCCACCGAAGGGATATCCTGAAGAGGGAGGGGCCCTTTCTCTGGAAGGGATATACAGCATGAATCCTGATTATATTATTATCCAGCATGATATGGATATCGCAAAGGCAGCCATCAAGGACAAGGAAACTTCGAACGTGTGGAACTCACTGGAAGCAGTGAAAAATAATCATGTTCTTATCTTTGATAACTCACTTAATAGCGCAAGTATCCTGGCTGTCCGTTTGGCTGCAGATCATTTTCTGCAATTGGCGTCTGAACAATAAATTTATATTAAAAAATCCGATTGCACCTTTTAGGGCAATCGGATTTTTGTTATTAAGTTAAATATCTTGACTATTATTGATAATGGTTATCATTTATGATGAGTATTAGACAGATAACGGAGGGGTAGTCATTATGCACAAAAGCAATCAAATATTGCTTTGGGACCAAGCGACGGTCAAGTTATTGGATGTGCGCCATATTGAACGGGTTCAAGGCGAAATTCTTCATAAGTACAAGATTCCTGCCAGTATATTTTTACTTTCGGTACAAGGGAGCGCTCAAGTTCAGTTAGATCACTCTGAATTTTCTTTTACAGGATTTCAAGTCCTGCATAGCGGGAAAGGGGCGATACTTAATATTGTTCCGACAAGTAAGAATTTTGTTTACTATATCATTTATTACCGTGCATGGATTCAAGAGGAGGATCTGTTCCAATCACAATATTGTTTTTCCCCTGATGCACCCATTTTACTTTATAACAAAATGCAATTGATGTATCTAAAATGGAACGAGCAAGAAGAGAGACTCAACGTAAAATCACTTTTTTATCAATTCATTCATCAGGTTTTAAAAGAATTACATAGAAAAGAGACTGAGGTGAAACAGACCAGTGTTGCAGTCCAAGTAATCACCTACATTCAGGAGTACTATGCGGAGCCAATTACATTAGATTCTCTTGCGGAAGTATTTAATTTCAGTGCTTATCATTTGTCATCCTTGTTTAAAGAGTACACAGGTATGAGTCCGATTGATTACTTAATTCGGTTTCGGCTTGAACTTGCAACAGAGCTTCTAATAACAACAGATGCTTCGGTCGGTGAAATATCAGCAAGCGTTGGTTATAAAGACGTATATTATTTCAGCCGAATTTTCAAGAAAAGAAAAGGTGTATCCCCTGCACATTTTAGAACAAAAGAGTCACAGCGGCCAAAAGTTGCTGAAAGTCCATTAAACTTCCCCACATCCTCTATTTTTGAACCCATCGTTCAACAGTATATTAATAATGATAATCATTATCATAATACGGAAAAAGGGGAATTACATATGTTTAAAATGACAAAATCTCAGACGACGGCCGCTTTACTGCTTTGCGGTTCTCTATTATTAGGTGCTTGCTCAAGTGGGACGGGTACTGCTACGAAGGAACAAAGTAATGGAAATGGAACCGTAAATCAAGCAACATCAGAAGAAAGTACGAACACTCGAATAGTATCAACGCCTAAGGGAGATGTGGAAGTACCAGCAGAGCCGAAAAGAGTGGCGGCTGACCAATATATGGGGCATTTATTGAAATTAGGAATTGTACCCATCGGAGCAAGAACGTTTATGCTGGATGAAGGCTGGATGGAAAAAGCGGACATACCCAAAGAAACGATCGAGAAAATTGAGGATTTAGGGGATTTCCCTTTAAATCTGGAAAAATTAACGATGCTAGATCCGGACTTAATTATCGGTTCGATCGATGAGAACATAGAACAATATGAGAAAATTGGGACCACTGTATTTCTGCCTTATTGGGAGGGGTTAAAAACAGCAGGGCCGCTTGATAAATTTAGGAGTGTAAGCAAAATATTCGGAAAAGAAAAAGAAGCAGAAGAATGGATTACGGAATATGAACAGAAAGTAGCTGAAGCAAAGTCTAAACTTGCCGGGGTTATCAAGGAAGAGGAAACCGTTTCGATTGTTCAGTTTTCACAAAAGGCGGTATACGTCTTAGCGGCAAAGGGAGGAAACTATGGTTCTTCCACTATATATAATATGCTTCAGCTGCCTCCAACAGAAAGTGCAAAAAATATGGCGGAGGGATTTGAATCGATTTCATTAGAAGTGCTTCCAGAATATTTAGGTGATTATGTTTTTGTTTATAATGGCGATGCGGATGCTACCAATAAAGCAATGGAAAGTAACATATGGAAAGGCATCCCTGCAGTGAAAAATGGCAAAGTTTATTTGTATGGTGATAATTATCATGATGAATTCGTAATGGAAGATCCTTTTTCATTAGAGCTTCAGCTTGATACGATTGTGAATTTGTTACTTGGCACTAGTAAATAGTTTAATAGATATACTTAAGCCACTGATGTTTCTGGAATATTGATACCAGGACAACAAGCAGAAACTGCCAGCGGCGACATAGGAAGAGAGCGAAACGGAGCATTTATCCGTTTCGTTTTTTTTTGCTAATATCCCGATAGTCCAATCCTTCATCATAAGCCTCAGCAACTGTGACTTTTTTCATAATACCCTTTCTATATTCGACCCGTTTTATAGGCCAAAAGTATAATTTTTACAGCAGTTTACATAAATCTATCTTTTTTTTAATTGTTTTGAGATAGGATAGTAGATGTCTAGCAGGTGGGTATTTATGGTAATTACTCACCGGACTATATCTTGAGGAGGAAGGGTATGAAGGAGAAGAATTCAGTTTGGAAAAAGAGGCTGATGAACAGCACTCTAGCTGTGGCGGTGGCCGTACCACTTCAGCTGTTCACGTTCGGAGCCGGTTCGGCGGTATTCGCAGAAGGACCAAACGATCCTGCGCCGTACATTGAGGCCAAAGTCGTCAATGAGCATGCAGGCCAGAAGATCCTGTTCGACAACACCCATGAGCAGACTGCGGGAGCAGCCGATTGGGTGATTGACGGCGCTTTTTCAGACTTTGGGAATGCCCTTGCCCAGGAAGGCTATTATGTCAAAGAACTCCGCAAGACGACTCCAATTACTTTGAGTGATCTTTCCGATTATGATGTCTACATCGTCGCCGAATCCAACGTGCCCTACAAAGCAAGCGAGCAGCTTGCGATGGCGGAATATGTGGAGGATGGCGGCAGTATTTTCTTCATCGGCGACCATTATAACGCCGACCGCAACAAAAACCGCTGGGATGGTTCAGAAGCTTTCAACGGCTACCGCCGTGGAGCGTGGGACAATCCAGCCAAAGGCATGAATGCCGATGAGGTCGCTTCTTCAGCCATGCAGGGTGTGGTTAGCTCTGACTGGCTGGCGGACGAGTTCGGTGTCCGTTTCCGCTACAATGCGCTTGGCGACATTAACGCAACCAACGTCGTGGCTCCCGATCAAGCCTTCGGCATTACAACGGGCGTATCAGCGGTAGCTATGCATGCCGGTTCAACGCTGGCCATTCTAGACCCAGCCCGTGCGAAAGGTATCGTCTACCTGCCGCAAACCAATGCTGCCTGGGCCAATGCCGTAGACCAGGGGGTCTATAACGGCGGCGGTGTGGCAGAAGGTCCCTATGTGGCAGTTGCTAAAAAAGGCGCCGGCAAGGCAGCCTTCATCGGTGACTCATCTCCTGTAGAGGATGCAACACCTAAATACCTGCGCGAAGATACCGGCGCCAAGAAAACAACTTACGATGGCTTCAAGGAAGTGGACGATGCCACACTGCTGGTTAACACCGTGAACTGGCTCGCCGAGCAGGAGAGCTATACGGATTTCACCCAGGTGAATGGCCTGACGCTAGATCAGCCGACAACACTGCTGCCATTCGAGGAGCCGGCGCTGTCCACTGAGCCGCAGCCGGAGCCTTGGGCTCAACCTAATGCTGGCTACAAATGGTATGATCACAGCACCTTCAAAGCAGGCTCCTACGGCGGACCGGCAGCCACTGCAAGTGCGGTTTATAACTTCACGCACCAGGCTGTGCTGCCAAATGCACAGAATTTTCAGATTCGGGTGAGTGCAGATAATCTTCCTGCAGGCACAAGCGTATCCGGCTTCCAGGTAGGTGTCTACCAGGTAAGCAGCGGCGCCCAAATCGCCAAGATTCAGAACAGCGACGGTACCTGGCCAAGCAGCTACGGCTATAGCTCCTCATTCAATCTGACAGGTGATCTGAACGGTCATGCCTATAAGGATCTGACGATCCAGATCAAGCCGGGCACCACAGCTGCATCCAATCTGCGCCTTCGCCAGAACAGTACAAACCTCAAGACTGAATCGGTGACGCTGGGCAATGTTCCTGCTGAACCGCTTCCGGCTGAGGAAGATCCCATTCCGGCTACAATCTCTATCAGCGACTCCCGGGCTAAGGCAGCCGGATCACTGGTAACGGTGGAGGGGACCGTGACGACTGAGCCGGGTATCTTCGGCGGACAGTCCTTCTATCTCCAAGATGGAACCGGTGGGGTTTATGTCTTTCAGAGTCAGAGCGGCTTCCACGTGGGCGATAAGGTCAAGGTAACAGCGTCCACCGCATTGTACAACACAGAGCTGGAGCTGACAGAAGCAGTGCAAATTGCGAAGACGGGCACGGCGACACTACCGCAGCCGATTGCGGCGAGCATGGTGAATGATGCCAACCAAGGCCAATTGGTTCAACTGAACGGTGTGACCGTGGCGAACATTATCAACGCTACGCCAAGCGGCTCCTTTGAATTCGACGCCGTCAATGCCGACGGGACAAGCAATCATGTGCGCGTGGATGCCCGGACAGGCATTACTAAGGATATCTTCCCTTATACAGAGGGACAGAAACTTAATATTACAGGTGTTGCCGCAATTTTTAAAGGCATCTACCAGCTCAAGCCGAGAAGCCTCGATGACTTCGCCGCAGCAGCAGAAGAGGGAGCTCCGGTAACAACGGCGACGCTTTCTGCCGAGCCTAATGCTTCCGGCTGGTTTAACCAGCCAGTCACCGTTACCCTGAAGGCGAATACAGATACAGCTAATGTTTATTACTCGCTGAACGGCAACAAGGAAGCTGAGTACAGTACACCTGTGGACCTGAAGGAAGACGGGCGGCATACATTGACATACCATGCTGTGCCGGCAAAAGGCAAAGCGGAAGATCTAAAGACGCTGAACCTCAATATTGATACGGCTCCACCGGTTGCCGAACTGAAAGAATCCGGTCATGAGGTGAGAGATGTAGAAGAAGGAGCGCAGCTTTCCTTTGAATTGACTGCTGACGATGTATTGTCAGGTGTAACCTCGAAACAGCTTCTATTAGATGGAAGACCGATTGCCGAAGGCCAGACCCTGAGCGCCGCCGATTTAGGCGCCGGCCCCCACACCGTGAAATACATCGTGCATGACGCGGCCGGCAATACGACTGAAAAGAACAATACGTTTCAGGTTATTGGCGGCCAGGTGATTGCGACTGGTAAGCCAGGACAAGCTGTGCTATCCTCCAACAGCAGCTATGCTAATGGACTTAGTGATGGTAACTATACAGTCACCATGAACCTATGGTGGGGTAATAACGGCACGAGTTACAAACTCTATGAGAACGGCACACTGATTGATTCCAAGACACTGAAAGATGTATCGCCGGCTGCCCAGACGGCAAGTACAGATCTTCATGGTAAGGTGAACGGCACTTATGTTTACACTGCGGAGTTAATCAACAAATATGGCACGACCAAGAGCGATCCGCTTACGGTCACCATAAGTGACTCCGCGCCGGGCAAGCCGATACTATCCGAAGATAACTGGGACGGAGATGGCACCTATAAGGTGTCGATGAATCTGTGGTGGGGGACTAACGCTACAGAATACCGCCTGTATGAGAACGGGGAGCTCATCGACTCGCAGCCGCTGAATGCCCATACGCCTTCGGCACAAAGTGCAGCAACCACTATCAGCGGACGCACTGCCGGTGTGTACGAATATCGGGCGGAGCTGGTCAACGCGGCGGGAGTGACTGCCAGTGATACGATCAAGGTAACGGTCATCCGCTAAACAGACTGACAGTAACAATAAAAGTAAAAAACGAAGAGCGCCGGATTCCAGGCCACTCTTCGTTTTTTACATTACCATGAGTTCAATTGTGCCTCGCAAAAAGCCCTGGTTCGCACCAGGGCTGCAAATCATGTGGATTATAGGCCGCTATCATCGGTAGTTTCGTAACCATAGTCGAAGGTCTCGATAGTACCATCATCATATTGAAGTGTGAGCTGGTCAATAATAATCGTATGTATTGTATTCTGATATGTAAAATCACTGAAAATAAATAAAGTATCATTGGGCTCAACCGGCCCCACATATTTAAGTGAAAAGCTGCTCTTGCCGTTCAGCTGATCATTGGAAGGATCGCCTACTGGATTAAACGTGCTGATGTGGGCTGTGTAATAATTGATCCTTTTTCCAGTTAAGTTGTCAGCTTCCCAAGTAAGCTTAACAGCATCGGCAGAGTTCGTACTATACTTGAATTCTAATGGCGCACCAATCCCTTGCCCGGATGGGGTATCTGCTACTGACAGATCTTCAGAGTCATCACCGACGGGTCCAGTATCATCATCCGAAGGCATATCTTCCAAGACAACGGCTTCCGGGGAAGGGGAAGGGGAAGATTCAGTAGGATTGGATCCAGTAGTGTTGGATTCAGCAGCAATAGCAGCTTTATCTAAGGTACTAGGCGGTATTTCTTCGATAACGGGATTACTTGCCACAGTCTGCCCATTGAAGCGTGTTTCAACGCTAGGGGCCACGTAAATCCCTAAAAGAAAAGCTATCATGATGGATAAAACATAGATGAGGACTAGATTGAACCGACTCAAATACACACTTCCTTTATTGTTATTTTTAATATGAACCTACTTATAATGACATGATTCCTAAGGATTTGACAATATTATTGTGAAAAATAGTTGCGACTGTGCAGAGACCAAATGTTTAAAGATCAACTCATTTAATAGGGGTTGATTTTTTTATGTCCTACATAAAATAAATCAATTTAAGACTATTAATTTAAAAAGATTATGCTATAATCGTAATTATTACGATTAAGATTTTGGAGTTGAATGCCATCAATCGATACTTGTTGCAACGCTTATTGCAGCTCATCCCCGTGCTGCTCGGCATCTCTTGCATTACCTTTGCGCTGATGCATTTAACACCAGGTGATCCAGCGGAGATCATGCTGCGTGCTGACGGCATCAAACCTACGCAGGAAGCTATTGAGGCGACCAGACATACACTTGGTCTGGATGGTCCTGTACATAAGCAATATTTTCACTGGTTGAACCGGGTATCCCATCTCGATTTTGGCTTATCTTACAGCAGCGGTCGTCCAGTGTTCACAGAGCTGATGAGTCGTTTTCCGGCAACTTTACTGCTCAGTGCCTGTTCCGTATTGTCCGCTATTCTTATTGCCCTGCCGATAGGAGTGGGGTCTGCATTATATCCAGGTAGAATGCTTGATCGACTGGGAAGAGTATGTGCAATGCTCAGTGTTTCAATGCCAGGATACTGGCTAAGTCTGCTTCTGATTTATTATGGTGCGGTGAAGTTTAAGCTATTTCCTGTGATGGGAATGGATGAGGTATCCAGTGTCATTCTACCTGCCCTCACACTAGGATTTGGTATGGCAGGAGTCTACATCCGCTTGATTCGTTCCAGTCTCCTAGACGTTTTGGGCAAGCGTTACATCACAGCAGCTAGAGCTAAGGGGCTGCAGGAATGGAGAATAATCATTCGGCATGCACTTCGTAATGCGCTTCTTCCGAGTCTTACCCTCCTTGGGGTTAACATAGCGGGGCTATTAGGCGGTTCCGTTATTGTTGAAACTATATTTTCTTGGCCGGGAATTGGTAAGTATGCCATTGAGGCGATTTTTGCGAAAGACTATATTGTCATTCAGGGTTACGTATTATGGATGGCTGTTGTCGTTGTCCTGATTAACTTGACAGTGGATTTATTACATCTGCTGCTGGATCCGCGAATCAGGCTGCGGTGACGATTTAGAAGGAGCGGATTGTCATATTTCGTATTAGCTTATTTAAGAATAAGGGAGCAAGGTTAGGAGCGGGCATAGTACTTTTGTTCATATCCGTTGGACTCTTTGCCCCATGGCTTTCACCTTCCGATCCGCTGCAGATTCACATGGAACTCAAACTGGCTACACCTTCCTGGCAATACCCGCTCGGTACGGATCATCTGGGACGTTGTGTCTTATCCCGATTAATCTATGGGACCCGAACCTCCCTGAATGATTCGTTTATGGTGTTGATCGTTGTTTTTGCGATTAGCATCCCTGTTGGTTTACTGGCTGGTTACGCTGGCGGCAAGATCGATCATTTGATTATGCGGATCATAGATATATTGCTTGCCTTTCCCAGCTTAATCCTATCCCTTGCTATTACAGCCATGCTAGGTCCCAGTATGAAGAATCTGCTAATCGCATTTGCTGCTGTCTGGTGGACGGGGTATGCCAGAGTGATACGCAGTATGGTCCTTCAAATCAAGGAAAGTGAATATATTACAGCGGCCAAAGCGTCAGGCACTTCTCATTTACAAATTATTTTCAGGCATATTCTGCTGAACGCAGCCCGGCCTATTCTGGTTCTTGCTTCTATGGAAGTGGGTACGATTATGCTCTCCATTGCGGGTTTGTCCTTTCTGGGTTTGGGAGCTCAGCCGCCTACACCGGAATGGGGAGTAATGCTGAACGACAGCCGTGCCTATATTCAAACGGAGCCGCGGTTGATGCTATTTCCGGGAATGATGATCATGCTGGCGGTTCTGGGCTTTAATCTGTTGGGAGAAGGCTTGCGACAACCAGAGCGTGCTTTCAATTCTGTAGTAAAGTGGGGGGCCAGAATATGATGGCAGAGTCTCCACTGCTGAAGGTCAGTCATTTACGCACCTGCTTTCACACAGGCAGTTATAAAGTTACAGCGGTTGATGATGTCAGTATCGAGGTGAAATCCCGGCAGATTGTCGCACTTGTAGGTGAGAGCGGCAGCGGTAAAAGTGTTACGGCAATGTCCATATTAGGATTAGTAGATTCTCCAGGCATAGTTGAGAGTGGAGAAATCTGGCTTAAGGGTAACAATCTTCGTGAGTGCTCCAGCCGTCAGTTACAGAAACTTCGGGGAACAGAAATGGCTGTTATCTTTCAAGATCCTATGAACGCGCTGAATCCGGTACTTACTATTGGCAGGCAGATCATGGAGACGATTAAACTGCACAAGCGTATATCGGGAAAAGAAGCAAAGCTGCTTGCCATGAGGCAGATGGAGCAAGCAGGGCTCAGCGAGCCTAAATTGCTTTTCAATAAATATCCTTTTCAAATTAGCGGTGGTATGTGTCAAAGAGTAATGATCGCCATCGCCCTGGTATCCGGAGCACAATTGCTAATTGCAGATGAGCCTACAACGGCATTGGATGTAACCATTCAAGCCCAGATTCTTAAAGAGCTGGACCGAATCAGATGGACGAACAATGTCGGCATTCTATTAATTACCCATGATCTTGGCGTTGTTGCGGAGCTTGCAGATTATGTATATGTGATGAAGTCCGGGAAGATTGTGGAATCAGGCAATGTGTTT
The DNA here is from genome assembly GCF_038005365.1 of Paenibacillus sp. FSL H8-0315. Classification (NCBI taxonomy): domain Bacteria; kingdom Bacillati; phylum Bacillota; class Bacilli; order Caryophanales; family Paenibacillaceae; genus Paenibacillus; species Paenibacillus sp. FSL H8-0315. Next base: position 67,652 of record NZ_JBBOTA010000001.1, read on the forward strand.
GAACTCTTTTCTAATCCCGTGCATCCCTATACTAAATATTTAATTGAGTGCAGATAACAACGGTAATATTACATTTTTTAGGGACGTGGTGATCTTGAAGATATTGGAAGCGGTAAGCCTGAACAAGAAATATGGGATGGAAAGGGGGTGGTTCACACGTAATGTCAGAAGTGTTCATGCCGTCAACAACCTGTCTCTCAGTCTGGAGAGCGGTGAGACCCTTGGTTTAGTGGGGGAAAGTGGCTGTGGTAAGAGCACTTTGGCCAGACTTCTGCTGGGACTGGAGAAACCATCCTCCGGAAGAGTTATGTACCGGAACGAGGATTATACGGATTGGACCTTTAGCGAAATGCGCATGATCCGCAGGAAGATGCAGATGGTGTTTCAGAACAGTCTGGCTTCATTTAATCCGTTGTTTACGGTAGAGCAGATTATCGGGGAGCCTCTTCAGAACTACGGAGAGAGGAAGGCTGGAGCCCGCAGGGCCACGGTAGCAGACACACTTGAGCTTGTGGGACTTGAACGGCAGCATATTCACCGCTATCCGCATGAACTCAGCGGCGGACAGCAGCAAAGGGTCGGAATTGCGCGCGCAATCGCCTTGCGGCCGGAGCTGATTATCTGCGATGAACCTTTCTCAAGTCTCGATGTCACCCTGCGAAAGCAAATGATGGATCTGCTGCAGGAGTTGAAGCATGAGCTGGGATTATCCTATGTATTCATTACACATGACTTGTCAGTTGTAAATCGTTTTTGCGACAGTGTGGCTGTGATGTGTCAAGGGGAAATTGTAGAGAAGCAATCGGGTGCAACCATGTTGCAGCAAGCAAACCACCCTTATACAAAAACATTGCTCTCCTCGGTACCTGTGCAGGACCCCCGCTTAAGAAAGAAGAGACTGGGAGAAGAGTGGCAACCCAGCCATTCCTATGATGTTAAGTAGAGAAAGGATGTACCAAGAATGAGAACGAACCCTAAGACAAAAAACCTATTATCAAAATCGTTATTCTTTATGCTTCTTGTAATAGTTGTGTTGATATCAGGTTGCAGCAACAGTAATAACAGCAATTCTACGGCTAGAGCCAATAATACCGCCAATAATGAAGCTGCACAAGGATCTGAAGCTCAGGACAAGACAGTCACTGTTGCTATATCGTCTGATGCCGGTATAGACCGATTGGATGCCGGTGCCTATGATGGTTCGATGAATGTGCACGCGATGATATATGAGGGGTTAGTGGAGTATGGTGAAAAAGGCGAAATACTGCCGTCGCTTGCGGAGTCTTGGGATATTTCAGAAGATGGGAAAGTATATACGTTCCATCTTCGCCATGACGTCAAATTCTCTGACGGTACGGAGTTTAATGCCGACGCAGTTAAATTCTCCTTCGAACGCTGGATTAAGGATCCAGCCAATTCGTTAAATGTAGCAACTGCGATGCAATCCCTTGTTGTTGTGGACGAACATACGATCACAATGACATTCAACAAAGCGTATTATCCCTTCTTAACCGAGTTATCCTTTGCAAGACCGGTCCGAATTATCAGCCCTTCCGCTGTGGAACCCGCAGGAGATATTACGGGTAAATTCATCAAAGCGATTGGAACTGGCGCATGGATGGCAGAGAGCTACAAAACAGATCAGGAAGCCATACTCGTCAGAAATCCGAATTATTGGGGAGAAATGCCGAAGCTGTCGAAAATTATTTTGAAGGTAATCCCAGATCCACAGTCCAGAGTACTAGCGCTGCAAGCTGGAGACATTGACATTGCCGGGGGACAAATGGGAAAGATTCCAGTCGAAAGCGTGCCAGTGATTGAAGCGGATTCTTCACTAACTTTGCAAAAAGCACAAGGAACAAACTCTCATTTCATGATCTTTAACTACAAAACGCCCGCACTTCAAGATCTGAATGTGCGCAAAGCTATCAATTTGGCAATTAATAAAAAAAGCATTGTCGAAGATCTTATGGACGGTATCGGCAGTGAAGCTCAAGGCCTGTTCCCGCTGACAGTTCCTTATGTGACGGAGTCCAATAATACTTGGTACGGCTTCAATCCGCTGGAAGCGAAGCAACTGCTAGCAGCTGCCGGTTACACGGATTCGGACGGAGATGGAATTGTACAGAAGGACGGAGCCCAGCTTGAGCTTAATTTCGTGCTGCAGCAGGCTGAATATCCCGAATGGAAGTCCATCAGTGAACTGGTTCAGTCTGAGTTAAAGGAGATTGGCATTAGAGTGAATCTTCAGGTTCTTGAGCCGAATGCTTATTATGATGCCTTATGGACAAGCAAAGCTTATGATCTAATCATGTACCGGACTTATGATGATGCTTATAATCCGCATGCATTCTTGCTGTCCCTATTTCATAAAACAGCTGACGCATCTGCTGTCGTATGGTCTGATCCTGGACTAGAATCACTGATTGACACAGCAGTAGGAACAACCGATATTCAGGAACGTCAGACCGCATATGACTCCATTTTCTCCAAATTGTATCAGGAGGCTATGTTTGCAGCTATTTATTTCCCTGACGATATCTTAGCAGTAAATAATAGAGTGACTGGATTTAAACCGGGGTACTCCACCTTTATGCCGGTCTTCTGGAATCTACTCGACATAGGAGAAAAATGATGTTAAAAGAGATTTCGAAATACTGGACATCAAGCTCGGAGAGTTATGACAAAGTCATACAGACTCAATTCCGCAGCAAAAAAACCATAAACCTCTGGAAACAACTGCTTAATAAAGGGTTGGGAACAACTACCCAGCAAAAGGTGCTGGATGTGGGAACAGGGCCTGGCTTTTTCTCCATACTCTTATCACAGATGGGTCATCTGCCTACAGCGGTGGATACCTCTCAGGGAATGATCGATAGAGCTTCACGAAATTTTGAGAGTTATGGATATAAAGTTCCAGCTTATGTCGCTGATGCTGCCGATTTGCATATGGAGCTAGAGAATAGCTTTGAGGCAGTGGTCTGCAGGGATGTAGTATGGACGCTTCCTGATCCACAGAGGGCTTATGCTGAATGGTATCGGATTCTAAAACCGGGCGGGACCCTGATTATTTTTGACGGCAACTATTTGTATAAAGAGAGCAAGACTGTATTCCATAGATTTTGGTATGCCTTGTCCTGGACACTGATTCTACTCACAGAACAAAGAATCCGCCAGCGAAGCAGTCAAGATAAAAGCCTGCTAAGCGAGTTGCCATATGTTAATGTATTACGGCCTGAAGCTGACGAGACAGCGCTGAAACAGGCCGGGTTCCGAACCATAGATGTTCACCGGAACTTTATCCCTGCCCGTGCGATGCCGCTAGATTATTTGAAATACGGTTACCAGAATGTAAACCGGTTCATGATACTTGCCAAGAAGGAGTGAATGATAAATGGGTTTCCTGGCTTCTTCTCTGTGATTCTTTCGAGTGCCGGGCATCTGGTTACTGCGATCGATTGTACCGACAATATGCTGGAAGAAGCACGTGCCCACTCCATTCGGGAAGGTGTAACCGTTACTTTCCGCAAGATGGATTCGCACAAGCTTGACTTTGCTGCGGAGAGCTTCGATCTAATCGTGTGCCGCAATGTCACCTGGAGCCTTACCGATCCCCGCAGTCAGCCTACAAAGAGTGGAGAAGTGTACTTAAGCCTGGGGGACGGCTGCTGGTTTTTGATGCCAACTGGAATCGCCATCTCTGGGACGAAGAGATGCAGCAAAAGCGAGTAGAGGATCAGCAAACCTATGTAGATAAGGGCTTTGGTGAACTCCCGCATCATAAGGACATAGAGGAGACAGACCGTCTGAGTCTTGTATTGCCGCTGACCAGAGAATGGCGTCCCGAGTGGGATATACGGACTCTCAAAAAAGAAGGCTTCGCTAATATTTTTGCTGAAGAGAATTTGAACGCAAAAATTCTGGATGAGAAACAGCAAGTCTTAAACCGGTCAACACCGATATTCATGATTTGTGCTGAGAAATAATAGAATAGTGAGAACCTACACATATTAAATGAAGTATACAATAAAAAGTAGCGATCTCTAATGAGAAACGCTGCTTTTTGAGTAAAGGACAAGAACATTATTTCATTTCCGATTTGATGTTAATCTAAAACTTCTTTTTTTGTCTTGTTCATATTCCGTTCATATTGTCGTCACGAAGAGTACATCTTGATTGATTACACTTTGAATATGTCGTCAAGGCGGCACTTCAGATACAGGGACAAGGAAGGGAAGAGATGAACGTGGCAAATAAGGTAGAAATAAAAACAACAGGGACTAAGAGCCACAAGAAACGGAACCTATGGTTAAAAATAATCGGAGGTATTGTAGGGGCGCTCGTGCTGTTCATGGGCATCGTTTTTATCGTTGATGCAATCAGCGACGGGGTAGAGAAAAAGAAAATCGAATCGTATGGCCAGTATGTCAATGTGGATGGGAAAAAGATGAATGTGCTTATTCAAGGCAGTGGAGAACAAACTGTTGTACTCCTACCGGGACAAGGAACCCCGACGCCTGCACTTGATTTCAAATTGCTGATCGATGAAATTACCCCTAATTATAAAGTCGTGGTGGTCGAGCCTTTCGGTTATGGTTTGAGCGATGAAACCGAGAAGGAGAGAACGACTGAGAATATAGTAAGTGAGGTTCACGAAGCATTGCAGCAACTGGGTTTAGACCGTTACATTCTAATGGGACATTCCATCGCGGGACTTTACGGAGCGACCTATGTGAACACATATCCGGATGAAGTTCTTGCTTTTGTCGGCATCGATAGCAGCGTTCCCAATCAACCCGGAATGGATGTCAAATTACCTTTGAACGCCATGAAATTTCTTCAAAAATCAGGTCTAATGAGATTGGTCCAAAAAGTGAGCGGAGATCCCTATGAATCGCTTGCGTTCGATGAGCATACCAAAGAACAGATGCGTTTGATTTCGAATCAAGTCGCGACCAATCCAACGTTGATGAATGAACTGGGCCACCTCGGTTCCAATTTCAAAAATGGAGAAAAAATCACAATGCCAAATGACTTGCCGCTGCTTCTCTTCGTTCAATCAAATAACGAGCACAATAAACAGTGGATTCCGCTGCATGAGGAGCAAGTCAAACAATCCGCACAGGGCAAAATGATCCCAATGGAAGGTTCACATTATCTGCATCATACAAAATACAAAGAAATCGCCGAGGCATTCAAAGAGTACATGAAACAAATTCAAATTCAATAGTAGGGTTGATAATTAAACTGCGGAGCCGAACTTGGTTCCGTGGTTTCTTTGTTTTTTCATTTATAAACACGATTTTTAAACCTTATTCCTGGGACATTGGAGTATGGTATACCTCAAGACAAATTTTGGTCATTTCGTCTATGGATTTTGCAAAGTCTGATTGTATCCATTTAAGGAGAACATTATAGAGGGCCCCCGCTTTAAAGTATATTCGGTACACATTCTCGTCGCTTTTGTCATGAGCAGTAGAAAGCATCATTTCATTCAAGCAATCCAGAATTACATGATCAAACTTTGCACTCTGAAGTGCTTTGTAGATGTTCCGCTGCTGAAAAATAACTTCAAAAAGCACTTTGATAAATTTTTGAGGTTCTTTAGCTTTGCCTGTTAATTCATTGGTGTAAGGTAAGAGTTTTTGATTAATTTCAAAAATAAGCGAATCGACCAAATCCACCAGGATCTCTTGCTTGGAGGAATAGTTGTTGTAATAGGCTGTTCGAGAAACCCCTGCGCGCTTCACAATATCGGTGATGGTGATTTTGTCAAAAGGCTGTTCCTGGATCAAGAAGACTAATGCCGTACAGATGGCTTCTCTTGTCAAATGGTTGGTTTCTTTATTGGAACGATGCTGAGAGGTATTTGGACTGTATAATTCATGATTTGAGATGACATTTCCCCTCCGTTTGTACATTCTGATGTTCGTTTCATTGTTTTTCATGAGTCTTTTCAATATGCTAAAACCATAAGGCATTACAAATGTAATGTCAAAATAATCGTTAGTTAAAATGGGAGGGCGTCATGTTAGAAATCTTATATAGACGATTGTCAGCAGTGCTGCTTTTGATCCTAGCACTAAGTGCTACGGTATTCATTGGCGAAGAAACGGTAATCTCAATCGTGACCATCATCTTTTTATTAGCAGAATTAGGCATCTCTTTTTTACTATTAAAGAAGCGTGAGAAGTTACATGTAGTATTTATTAGTGCGATGGTGGCAGAAGGGTTATTCTTACTAACAAGAAATTTTTGGCTGCTTGCGCTTTCTATCCTCTTGCTGATCATAGCGGGCATATGGAGAGGACTCTTGGGGCAAAAGGTAAGCAGAAGAGTTACTCCGTTTCTAGTGGTTCGTAAAGTGTTATTCAGCATTGCTGCACTTATCGTTACTGCACTTTGGGGTATTGGAGTCTATGCAAAACCTATTACAACACCTGTAGCATTAGCTGCTGATACGACAGTGACGATCGATGAACGCAATTTGGATTCTGCAGCAGTGATGCTCAAAGATATTGAAGTAATGAATTCTTTTGGAAGCCGTACAACCGGCTCTGAGGGTCACAATCAGTTTATTGCTTGGCTGGAGCAGCAGGTATCTGATATGGGGCTGCAAGTTTATCGTGATCGCTATACTTTTGACCGATGGGAAGAAAAGAACAGTACTTTAATGATTGATCAGCAGGAAATTCATGTCTCTTCAGCTTTTCCCTATTCCGGGGAAACTGACGAAAAAGGTGTAACTGGGGAGCTGGTGTATACGAAGCGTGGTGAATATGGCCAGGCCAGCGGAAAAATTGCTGTCATTGAAATTGAGAATTTCAGAAATTTTCCAAGTGGGATCGTTATGAATATGCGGGATTCATCACCAATGGACAACCAAATTGCCCCAAATGAAGGCGATCTGGTCCTCACTACAGCATTAAAAGAAGCTAAATTGGAGCAAGCGAAGGAAATGGGCGTAAAAGCTGTTGTTTTAGTCTGGAAAGGGGTATCTGACGATAAGGTTGAAGAGCAATATGTGCCTTTTACCACCGATTATGCTGGAATCCCTGCGATTTGGGTTAATGAAACGGAAGGGAAAAAGGTGATCAGCGCAGCTCAGGAGCATAAAGAAGGTACGGTTATTTTAGAAGCGGAAATACAAAAAGATGCCCCAACAGAATCCTTTTATGTGAAAATTGACGGTAAGAATAAAGACGAAGCAATTATCGTAAATACTCATACGGATGGGATAAATGTGGTGGAGGAGAATGGCGCTGTGGGCATGCTGTCTATGATTCGTTACTTACAGCAGGAGCAGCCGGAACGTACGATGATATTTGCTTTTGTGACAGGGCATTTTAGATTACCGGAGTTCAAAGGTTCCTCTCAGGCAACTTCCACCTGGATGGAGGGGCATCGAGAGCTGTGGGATGGCAAGAATGGCCATTTAAAAGCTGTAGCTGGAATTACGGTTGAGCATTTAGGCAGCATGGAGTGGAAGGACGATGATACGGGTCATTATGGTCCAACTGGACAAATAAGTACAGAATATACCTATGCAGGCAATGAAATGATGGCAGGCATTTGGCTGAAGGCTATTGAAAAGACAGATAGCACACGTACTGTATTATTGCGTGGACATAACAAGTTTGAGTTTGGAGAGAGTCAGCCCTTATTTGAAGCAGGGATACCAGTGATTGGTTTCATTCCAATGCCCGACTATCTGCTCGTGGATAGTGACAACAGAGAGATGGACAAATTTGATGCAAAGCTAATGCATACGCAAATTGTATCGTTGCTGAAAGCGGTCAAGCTAGTGGACGGAACGGAGACGACTAAGCTTGGGAAATCAGATGGGTATTCTTTTTTCTACGGTCGTACTAAATGATAGTAGCAGTTCAAGATTTGTCATGACAAAGATGAAATTAGCTTTAATTCAAAAAACACTGATGATTTGAGTCAGTGTTTTTTGTTGCAAAAAAGGGGATATATTACGGCTCAAAATGAGAAAATATCGTTTTTTTGCTAGCATCGAAGTAGGAGGGAACTTGTGACATCACATATGCACTAATCAATCAATAGCTCCTTCGGGTACTTTTTGTGTTATTCACTGAGTTGTCAGAAAGATTTGACCCTTTCTTGAACGTTTAGGGATTAAGAGATATCTGTGATTGAATTACTTGCAATTTAAGATAAGATGATTTTAATCATTAGGTCACATTATAATTTTGACTGTTCAGTATCAGGTAAATCGGGCTCGCCAACTCTTGCTTTGTGAATTTTTTCTCTTTTTACATAGCAAAGAACGATGAACGTCATACTAAAACGAACAGGCAACGATGTCGCTGAACCTTGCTAAACCTGATATTGAATGCAGCCAACAGTTAGCAGGCCTAATCATAGAAAAATGAACAGTGTTTTGAAGGGAGCATTAAAGAATGGCAATTGATACGGTGCTATGGAGCAGGCTGGTGACAGGCTTGACTCTCGGGTTCCACGTTATTTTTGCGACGATTGGCGTCGGTATACCGCTAATGATCGCTATAGCAGAGTTTATCGGGATTCGGAAGAAGGACCCCCATTATACACTTATGGCAAAGCGGTGGTCTCGAGGATTTGTCATTTCTGTGGCGGTTGGTGTCGTGACCGGTACAGCGATTTCACTACAGCTGGCCCTGGTATGGCCGAATTTTATGAAACTGGCTGGGAATGTCATTGCACTTCCGTTATTCATGGAGGTGTTCGCATTCTTTTTTGAAGCTATCTTCTTGGGCATTTATTTGTATACGTGGGATCGCTTCAAAAATCCGTATATCCATTGGCTGCTGACGATTCCGATTGTCGCCGGGGCAGGCATGTCTGCCGTTTTTATTACGACGGTGAACGGATTCATGAACCAGCCTGAGGGCTTTGTCATGGAAGCAGGCCAATTCACAGCGATTAACCCGGTGCAAGCGATGCTGAATACGGCGACGTTCTCCAAAGTGTTCCATGTATTAAGCTCGGCCTATTTGACTGGAGCTGCCTTGTTAGCCGGGATTGCAGCCTTCGCGATGCTGAGAAAAGGTGTGTCCGCATACCACAAAAAATCTTTAAATCTAATGATGGCAGTCGTTTTACTATTCGGTTTGCTGAACACGTTAGCCGGTGATGTGTCCGCCAAGTTTTTGGCCGAGCATCAGCCAGAGAAGCTTGCAGCGGCAGAGTGGCATTTTGAGACGAGCAGCAGTGTGGATTTGGTGCTATTGGGATGGCTGAATGCAGAGCATGAAGTTCTAGGGGCTCTTCATCTGCCGAAGCTGCTCAGCTTCCTGGCCTTTGGAGACTTTAATGCAGAGGTGACGGGGCTCGAGGAATTCCCCAAGGAAGAATGGCCACCGCTTCTCGTTCATTATCTGTTTGATTTAATGGTCGGAATTGGATTTACTCTGCTCGCGATTTCGTTTCTATATTTTCTGTTTGTGTTCTGGAAAAAGCGTAATGAGCTTAACAAATGGATGCTTCGCATCATCGCACTGAGCGCCCCTCTCGCTTTTCTGGCTGTTGAGCTGGGATGGTTTTATGCAGAGGTTGGCCGACAGCCGTGGATTATCCGTGGATATATGCGTGTTGAGGAGGCGGCCACGTCTTCACCGAATGTAAGAATTATATTCTTCGCCTTATTGCTCTTGTACATCGTACTCGGCAGTATGTGTGTAATCGTGCTAAGACGCTTGTTCAACAATAATCCGGCAGAAGCTGAGATGGAGAAATGGATGAAGGATCATCCTAATCAATCTGCGGAAAAGGGGGGCACTGAATGATGAGTTACGAATTGATTGGCATCTCGGTGCTCTGGCTGTTTTTGTACGGCTATTTAATTATAGCTTCCATTGATTTCGGAGCGGGCTTCTTCGCCTTTTATGCACGTTTAACGAAGCAGGATCATCTCATTAATCGTCTGATTTCCCGATATTTATCACCCGTATGGGAGATTACAAATGTATTTTTTATCTTTTTCTATATTGGCATCGTCGGATTTTTTCCGGACACAGCCTATTATTATGGCTCCGCGTTACTTGTTCCGGGAAGCATTGCAGTGATTCTTCTTGCGATTCGCGGTTCATTCTATGCTTTTGAAAATTACGGTTCCAAGAAAAACATAGTATATCTTTTTTTGTACGGAGCTACAGGTTTGCTTATTCCAGCATCGTTGTCAGTGGCGCTAACTTTGTCTGAAGGCGGCTTTATCGTGAAGCAGGGGGAGACGGTTTCTCTGGATTACTGGGCGCTGTTTACCAATCCGTTATCGTGGAGTATCGTTGGACTGGCAATCGTGTCCGTTTTGTTCATTAGCGGCTCATTTCTGACATTTTACGCTTCTCGGGCGGAGGATCATTCCGCGTTGAAGCTGATGCGCAACTACGCCCTGTTTTGGAGCACACCGACGATAATCCTCGCACTGACAGCATTTATCTATTTGGGTCAACACAATGAGCGCCATTTTCAAAATATGATGGATTTATGGTGGTTGCTGGCACTTTCCGTTGCTTTCTTTATGATCGCGATGTGGCTGTTATATAACGGACGCCGTTACGGATTAGCTTTTATATGCGTCATGTTGCAGTTTTTCTGTGCCTTTTTCGCTTATGGGATTGGGCAATACCCTTATATTCTTGATCCGTATATCACGATTCAGAGCAGTGCAACTTCACCGGCAATGGGTTTAGCGTTAGTAATTGTGTTTATCGGCGGTCTATGCCTGTTGATCCCATCCCTTATTCTGGTCTTCAAACTCTTCCTGTTTGATGCGGATTATGTAAAAGGGAAAAAATAAAGCTGTTTAATCCATTACGGCATGTTTGAGGTTTCCCTACAAGCCTATAGATAAAGGAGGTGTGATCTGTGAAGAGGAAATCCAGTCTGATTTCTCAACAAATGTCTTCACAAAGGAAAAACAGGGCTCTCCTCGCAATCATTTCGCTCGCGCTCGGTATAGCTATTGTGAGTCAGGCTGGACTGCTTGCTGAAGCAGTCCAACGGATTTTTGTCGAGAAAGCTTCATTTTCATCGGTTATCCTGTTGCTCGGCATACTTCTAACTGTTATGGCTGTACGCACACTGTTGTCTTATGGAAACGGTATAGTTGGCTTACATATGGCTGCCACTGCTAAGACAAATATGCGCGCTGCCGTGCTGCAAAACTTGACTCATGCCTCCATGCCTTCAACCCTTCGTGGACAGACGGGAGGAAAGGTCAGTATTGCTCTGGATGCTGTGGATGAGGCCGATAGTTATTTCAGTCAATACATGCCGCGTATGATGGAAGCTGCTATCATCCCGGTTCTGATTTTGGTCGTTACATTTATCCAACATGCCAACACAGGTTTCATTCTATTGTTTACTGCTCCGTTCATCCCGCTGTTCATGATTTTGGTAGGGCTGAAAACGAAGAACAAGTCCGAAGAAAAATACGCGCAACTGGCTGAGTTTTCAGGGACGTTTCTAGACTCTCTTCAAGGACTGGTGACATTGAAAATATTTGGACGGGCTCACCGTCAGCAACAGGAGATTGAGCGTAGTAGCTTGGGTTATCGTGATGCCACAATGGGCATTTTGAAGATTGCGTTTACGAATACCTTCATGCTGGAATCGATCGTGATGCTAAGCATTGGCATTGTCGCTCTTGAACTGGCCATCCAGTTGCTCGTTTTCAAAGCTATGACGTTCCACACCGCCTTTCTCGTTTTGCTGCTCGTTCCCGAGTTTTACAACCTGTTAAAGAATACGGGAACGGCCTTTCACAGCGGCCGGACAAGTATGGGTGCGGTTCGTAAGGTAGAACAGATGCTTGAGGAAACGGCAGGGGGGAGCAGGGACGCTAATGGCATTGAAGGAGCATTAACAACCGATGGAATCGACGAGATCGACAGCATGGATAAGGTCGGTGATAGGACCGACAGAATAAGCAAATTGGAACTCACCCATTCTGGAGACCTTTTAATACCGCCGTCCATCGTAATTGACCAACTCCGGTTTCAGTATGCTCCAGATTCTTTCGAGCTTAAGACGGGGCGGATCCAGCTTAGTCCAGGAGAACACATTGCCATTGTTGGCAAAAGCGGTTCCGGCAAAACGACTTTGCTACATCTCATTGCCGGTCTGCTGAAACCAGAATCGGGAACGCTTCTGGTGAATGGAAGTCCACTCTCGCAATACGATGAAACCGAATGGTTCGAACATGTTAGCTACATTACACAGCATCCGTATATTTTTGCAGGCACATTTTCTGAAAATATTGCGATTGGTGCTCGTAGGAGCATCTCCAGAGCAGAAATTGAGCGGTCGGGGGAAGAAGCAGGACTCGCTGCGCTTACAGCCCAATTAGAGCATGGATTTGATACCTTTGTTGGTGAAGGAGGCCGGGGACTGTCTGGTGGGGAAAAGCAACGGCTTGCCTTAGCACGCGCTTTTTTGAAGCGTCCTGCTATCATTTTGTTTGATGAACCCACAGTTGGACTTGATTTGCACACCGAGCGGGTACTGCAACGCTCCATAGCCAAACTGGCAAAAACGGCTACAATGATTACGGTAGCTCACCGATTATATACGATTCAACAAGCCGACAAGATTTTGTTTATGGACAATGGAGTGTTGGTGGACTCGGGACGACATGACGAGCTTCTGGAGCGCCTGCCTCAGTATGCCGAGATGATTGATGTAGAGCGGAAAGGGGGGATATCCTCATGAATGAACTGGCTGTTCTGTCAAAGGCGATGATTCAGGAGCGCAAGGATATCATTCTTTCGATTTTGGGTGGATTTATCGCCGGCATAGCCGGTGTGGCACTCTTTTCTGCGAGCGGATATCTGATTTCGCAAACGGTATTTGCGCCACCGCTTTATACTTTAATTGTACTCACCTCCATGGTCAAACTGCTGGGACTGCTTCGGGCGGCGAGTCGTTATGGAGAACGCTTGTATTCTCACCGGGCGACATTCTCCATACTTAGCCGTTTACGTACATCCTTTTTTGCCAAGCTTATTCCTTTAACGCCTGGTATATTGAACAAAAATCGAAGCGGGGATCTGCTTGCGCGGATCGTTGGGGATGTGGAAAGTTTGCAAAATTATTTTTTGCGAGTCGCTTATCCTCCGATCATGGTCGTCATGGTGTTTTTGGCTACGGTGCTGTTTACTTCTACCTTTTCGATCTGGATTGCCGTTTTGTTTGTAATAGGTATGCTGGTAACGGCATTCGTTGTACCGGGAATTGTGTTACTCGGGCAGCGGAGAATACATGGACGCGTTCGTGAGCAGAGGGCGCAGCTGTCCACGGAAGTTACCGAAGTGTTGTACGGTTTCCGGGATTTAAAAGTATATGGTCAATTGGCACAGCGGGAGGAACATCTCCAGCATGCTTCCACTGTATTGGCAGCTGAGCAGCAACGAGCAGCCGGGCAACTGCTGCGCGGGCAATCGATGCACACTTTTGTTACGTTTTTCGTTTCCTGGGGAGTGCTTACGCTTGGCGCCTATTTAATTATGGAAGGAGCGCTTGCAGGCGTATTTCTTGCCATGCTGGTTATGGCATCACAAACCGTATTTGAAGAAGCGGCGGCTATGGCCACATTACCCGCGTATAAAGAGGATAGCGAACACGCAGCCAAACGACTGACGGAAACAGTTCAGACCTTTGATGAGCAGTCTTCGCAGCCAAGTGGCACATTGTCTGTTGATCATGCCGTTACGATGGAGCTATCCGATGTTACGTTTCAATATGAAGGGGAGTGGAGACCGGCGCTCAGGGATGTATCCCTGCACATTTTACCTGGTTCCAAAACGGCGATTGTCGGGCCGAGTGGATCAGGAAAATCAACGATTATCGAATTGCTGCTCAAGCTGCGAACACCAACGGCCGGTGATATACGATTAAACGGCATTTCGGTGAAGGAACTGGATGAAACGAGCATTTGGCAAACGGCTACTGTAGTGTTTCAGCAAAGTCATTTCTTCCGGGGAACGATCCGGGACAACCTGCTGCTGAACGGAGAAGAACATGCAGACGAACAATTGTTGGATGTGCTAGCAAAAATGCAGCTGCCCGATACATCGTTGACCGATATGGTGTATGAAAAAGGGGAGAATCTGTCAGACGGCGAGAAGCAGAGGTTGGCTCTGGCGCGAGCGATGCTCCGCAAAGGACGGGTATGGCTTCTGGACGAACCCACTTCATCGCTGGATTATGTGACAGAGCATCAAGTTTTGAAGCATCTCTACGCACAGGCGGCTAATGATACGCTTCTCCTGATTTGTCATCGGCTAACCGGATTGGAAGAGATGGACCAGATTGTGGTCATGGACCAAGGCAGGGTAGTCGAAACAGGGTCCTATTCGGAGTTGATGGGGCAAAAAGGCTATTTTTATGAGATGAAACAAATCGAACAGCAAATGATCGGAGAAGTTGGAGTGTAAAAAAAGCAAGAGCTCCTCTGAGCATTCGATCAATCTTACCAAGCAACAGGCTAAAGAATAACTTCCGGTGTAATATCGGGAGCAGTTCTTTAGCCTGTTTTGCGATTCTCGCCTAGACTATAATCCACGTTTGTCTTAAACGATGAGCAGTTCTTCAAAAACTGGTAATAAAAATCGCTTCAGAGAAAAACGCTAAACCGGCTCAAATTGTATTAGCACACGTAAATTGGAACGTCTGGAAGAAGCAATATATAAAATTAAACAGTAAAATATCCATTATATCCATTAATGATGGCATGTTGAACGATGGGGAGGTTTAATCTCGGAGAAGCCCTCAATTTACGTGACACTAAAAAGTTGATCTATTTTGCAGATCAACTTTTTAGTTTACTATGTTAAGGGAGAAGAGACATCTTGTAGGGAGATTATTTTCAATGATTATTGCTTATAAATTTGTTCTCCAAGACAGGATACCCGCGTTCATGCTCCTGCACGCCTTCATTGCAGATTCTGGGGTATGAAGTTCCTCACCCCAAGTAACATAATATCGGAATTCATAGAATCCTCCCAGTGTCGCCTTAAAGTTTGTCTCCCAATAATTATTCATGGGCCATGAGTACAGGTGGGCTGGATCATGGGCAAGCTCCGGATGGCCGCTCAGAAGACGATCCTCATAGTCTAATGAACCGATTTGAATCAGCGGCGTGTCCGGCATGGCAATCGCAATCCCTCGTCCTTCACTGATATACGCCACACCCTCATCAACACAGTAGAAATCGGCAAGGGAACCCGGGAGTTGGTCGATACGCGGTCGTACTGACGCACCGGTTTTTTCAATCCATAGTTCTTGCTGCGGTGAAGAGGGAGCACTTCCGAACGGAAGAGAAATGTATAGATTTTCTGGGTCCCATACACTTTCCTTATGCATGCGTACGGCAACATCAATTCGCGCACGATCACTGTATAAGGTGACAAGTAAGGAATAATGACTGCAGCCATTGACGCTGTATGTCAGACGAACTTTAGCGTATAGTGCGCCTTTTTCAACAATATCAACATTAACCAGTGTTCCCACAGAAGTAATTGCATCAGGGCCTCTACGATTGCGTCCCATCTTGCGCCGAACATCATACATACCAAATTCGTTAGCTGCCCGAGTCACATTATAAACAGGAGAAAATGCATGGTGATTCCGATCTGCACGAAGCAGGTTCTGATTCACGGTCTTGTCGATCCATTTCGTGATGCCAGCACCGATCTCCCATTCAAGTCTTACGTATTGCGATTCCATATATTTCGGCGTAACGTGAAGCTTCGGTGCGACTGGCGGGATGATATCCAACATACGATCCGAGCCTACATAATCTGTTCGATACGCAGTTACAGGTTTGTGATTGATAAGAGACTTGATCGTCAATTGTACCTGCTGCTTTGGCTGAAGCGTTACCGGAATGGTAAGGATGACACCGCGGTGCCCTGTAACCATTTGCACCTCATATTCAGTGCCCGTCGATTCATCCATGACTTCAAAACCGTTCTTCAATTCCGATATATTCCAGCCTTCCATAATGAGTTCAGCATAATCAGTTTGCGCAAAATCATTAGGATTATATAACTTAAATTTCATTGGACAATTAGGACGAAGCAAAGCGTCACCGCGAGCCTCAAGGATGTCGTATAAAGCGGTATGAGCGAGTGAGCTGGCATTGGCCGCATAGGCTTCTTTCCTGCAGCCAAGCTCTTGAACGAACGGATTCCAAGGTTCGGTGACCGAGGAATGATAACCCCATGTATGCTCAGCGAATAGCGCTAGCTCATATTCCATTGCTTCAAGACGTTCTTTGGGGACGATCTCGCATGCGGGATCTAAAAGCTTCACCTTTGTATAGACACGTTGTGCTTCACGGAAAATCTGTACATGCATCGGCGTCGTCGCCGAGCCATCTGTCCACCAATCTGGCCAGTCCCCACGGAAGGTCTCGATTTCCTCGGGATGCTCCTCTGCATAAGCTCTCAAATCTGCAAAGAAATCGTCCAAGGTCGCCGGTTGAATCCGGATGCGTTCGCCATGCTTCTCATTCCATGGATTCACAAAATCCATCAACGCTGCGTTCGGCGAGCCGTTGTCGGTAGGAAGTCCGGACACCATCACCGGTACGAACGGGAACGTGTAACCATCAGCAACCAATTGCTGTAAATAACGATCAAAACGTGCTTCGGCCACTTCAAAGGATACACCGTTTCGGACATCATGATCATCGCGAATCGTATAAGATCCGCCAATGCCTGGGGTCAATCCAAGATCATTGCCGAACATGTAATGCTCACCGCTCCAGGTGAGAATACGATCTCCTTTCGGCGTTTCCCACCAAAACGGAATCTGCTTCTTCCACAGTGGAAACATGGAATGATGCGTATGAATACATGTAATCAAATTCTCGATACCTGCATCCGCCAGCACTTGACTGTATCCCCAACCAAAGCCTGTAATGTCTGCCGTCATCGCAGAACGTACCGGGAATTGAATCGATTGTCCATAATCTGTTATCCGCTTAATCATGATAGAGAGTATCTCTTGATTTAATTGCTCACCGAAATTGAGATAGGTGCCGGAGAGACCGATATAACCTTTCTTCACCGCATGAGCGAGTTCTTCTTTTTCTATGTCTGTGGCTTTCAATAGGAAGGATTCAACAGGCCAATAGGTTTCACATACCCACTTATAGCCTTTTAAGTCAGGTCTGGCGCCGCTCTCAATATCACGTACAATTTGCAGAGCCTGCCGAATATAATTGACATGATATTGACGAATTTTTTCTTGACGCTCGGTATAGCCGACATCGGTATGGGAATGTTGAATGACGTAAATTGTCCAAGGTTTGTGCTGATTCATCGTAGAGCTCCTTTCGGAATTACAGGATTATCGAATCGAGATATAAACGAAGGGAAATTATATATGTGATTGAAAATACAGCTTGAAGCGGAACAAAGCATCTTCTTCATACCATGCTTGGAAGTTCGTTCCCCATACATTGTTATGCAAATTCACATGCATACCTCCGGTAAGCGGAGCAAAAGTATGATCAAACTGAAGCAAGCGTGGCTTCCCAGGACAGATAAGTGCAGCATCCAACGTATCGATTTGCACTTTTCCATCTGCTGCTGCATAGTACATCCCTTGCTGAACCGCATGCATGTTGCGATTTCCACCTTGAACGACATCCAAAGGTGAGATGAGTTGTCCGATTTTGTCCAGCTTCCATTGATTTGGATTGTTCACGATCGGATTAAAGCTCATCCAAGAAGCTTCAGGAAGGCGATAGGCATCTTTGTCAAACCACTGCAGCTTGCATTCCACTGTATGCGTATGTTTTTTAAAGACATACTCAAGCGTTAATTCCCGTGGAGCGCCCATACGCTCACATGCCGCTCTCGGCATACGTAGGTTTGCAAGCACGACATCTTGCTCTTCACAAAAGACAGCCTGCAAAGACTGAAGCCTTGGTGTCATAACTTCATGTGCTATCCACTCGTGGGTTAAGTCCATCCCTGGTTTCCCAAAATCTCCGGTTGCCCACACATGCGTATGTCTCCATCTGAGATGATATTCACGATACCATCGGTCATAATCGGCCTGCGAATAAGTTTCGTAGGAGAATAAACCAATTTGATTTTTTGGACCGGCCCATGCCCGACCGCGAGCATCTTTCAGTCCGACAATTGCGCCACTATCCTCAAACACAACCTCAAAATCTCCTAATACATAAGGCTGGTCACTTGATAAGATAGTTGCATCCGTTAGAGTGCTACGAGATGGTTTCAACGCGAGCAGGGCAACTTCGGCTTTCTCTTGTCGTTCAGGTTGAAGTGCTTGGATTGCTTGTTTCAAGTATTCACGCTGTTCCTGCCAAGACTTCTCTATAAGACTAAAGGAACGTGCATTCAGCTTGGCATCGGCTTCCTCACCAAACATTTCAATCATTTCAGCGCGGGAGTTCATTTCGTAGAACCGATATTCCAGCGGGTTTAAGTTGATATCGACCTTATCGCGTTTGCGTGCTTCTTGGAAGTCATCTTTACCATAGTGGATATAATCTGCAAGATATCTTTTGATATCTACACCCCACGTATGCTCAGGAATCATAATTAACTCATCACAGAAATTGCGATATTCTTCATCGCTGTCTGTTAACGCCCCTTCTTCCAGCCACTTACTCTTCAAGCGTAGCAATTCTCGGTAACATGCTAATTTGTAAGGGTCGGTGGAAGAACCGTGAATCCAGCTATCGCCGATTTCTTCTTCTACGACAGTTAAGGTATTACGAATAGCCCATACCTTTTCGGCATACTGGTCTAATGTGGAAGCTTGTATCACTGCCTGCGGATAAGCTTCTCGCAGCTTGGCGAACTCAGCTTCAATCTGCTGCACCGTAGAAGGGCCATGATTATCATGGGTATGCGCGAAGTAAAGGATATCGTTCAAACTTTCGATGTCAAAGGTTGTGCCGTAATCTTTGCTGTAGTGGACAACAATTTCAGATCCGTCCGTATTTCGCCATAAGAACATTTCAGGAACGTGAGGAACATAGCTGGAAGGGTTAACGCCTAAGTGCAAATACTTTAGACCAGCCTTTGCCATATGCGTGATTAACGAGCGTGTATGACCGGGAACGTCCGTCATTTTGGCTGCGATCGTACGCTTGCCAAATCGCTCATCAAGTCGCGTCGCCATTTGAATGCCATAGTCAAGCAATTCGCGATCATATAACTCGGTATATGTGGTGAAAGGGAGACCATGCCATCTTAAATAATCCTTTGCAATCGCTTCTTCGACTTGTTGTCTTACTTCGTTGGAACCGTGCTTTAATAGATGATGGATTAACCATGAGCCCGTTGTCCAGATAAAGGAACCTTTCTCCGGGTTCCCGGCAAAATATTTCGCTGTTTGAATCGCACTTGGAAAAAATTGCCCCATATATCGGTCCGTCACATTTTTCGCGAAATCCGTGTAGCCAATATCCAAGTGTGTTTTGAATATAACGTGAATGTGTGTTGCGCTCTGATTCAAGTTCATCGCTCCTTCCTCATAATCACGATTTCAGTGTATAGCAATTTATCTCATTTGACTTTTCGATTTATATTGAATAGGATCAGAAACAAATCAAGCAGAGGTGGAGTATAGATTGTGGCGAATCATATCAAAAATGAACGGTGGGTATATGTCATAGAGGGAGAGAATGGCAACTCGGCTCGAGTAAAGGATTTATTGTTAATGGGGTATGACCATTTTAGTAAAGCGATGCCTTTAACGAATCATGTGCATGAGGATGCATACGAATTCGTCTATGTTGATCAGGGGGCTGTCGACTGGGAGATCGGAGACGAAACATACCATACGAATGCCCAGCAAGTTATACATACAAGTCCGGGGGAGCGGCACCGTGCCAAATTTGATTATATTGGTCCATCCACCATTTGGTGGATGATTATTCGCGACCCAGCCCGAAACAAGGAATGGTTCGGGCTTCAAGAGGAGGAGCGTCAGATCTTCGTTAATTGGATGCAGAACTGTCCACGCATTCAATTGGTCAGCAAGGACGTTGTCGTCTATTTCAAACAATTGAAGCAGCTTCTACAGAACCAGAGTACGGTACTGCTGGAATTTCAACTTCGGCATTATGTCATGGAAATTTTGCTGCATCTATTTCATCATTCGCAGCTTGTTGTGCATTCCCCAAACATGCATACCTACACGCAGCAGCTGAAGGACAGACTTCAGCAGAATCCATCTGCTCGTTATTCAATTGAACAGCTTGCAAAGGAGTTCGGGTTGAGTGAGTCGCATTTCTATCGTGTGTTCCGAGAGACGAATGGACAATCGCCTATAGTGTATATGGAACGAGTTCGTATAGATTGTGCAAGCCAGATGCTGAAGGAATCGAAGATGTCCATCACGGATATTGCCATGGAACTTGGATTTAAGACAAGTCAGCATTTTGCTACAGTATTTAAAAAAATGATAGGGGTGACACCGAAGGCCTGGAGAAAGCAGAATATGCAGCGATGAATTTGGTATTGAAATTTTGAAAACACTCGTCATATAACGGAGTGGTCATATGAACTTAAAGATTGATCGGCAGGACTTGATGAACAGGTTTATTCTCGAACGCCGGCCCGGACAGTGCTTCTCAACTAGCGCATTGGATGTACTTAAATCTTTCAAGTCAAATAAAGCGCTTAAAGCTTTCGGCAATTTGTTGATGTTTCTACGGACGCGATTCTGAGATACAGCATCGCTTACGCTACAGCTCATTAATAGTATGGAAGTTTCTCTAGATTCGTTGCATGTAATAGTGTATAAATATTGGATAAACTTATAACAATTTGGGTATTCAAACAACTCAAACAAAATAAGAAAGGAAAACTTCTATTATTAAGATAAATCTATTATGGGAGGTTTTATTATGAAGAAAAAATTGATGATTTCCTTATTTGCCTCAGCTTTACTTGTGCTTCCAGTAATACCGGTGCATAGCTTTGCAGCGGATACATCCAAACCTACGATCATAAATAACGGCCAAATTAACAACGGTCGAGTTCTCATTCCGTTACGAGCTGTTTCAGAAAATTTAGGCGCAAGTGTGGAATGGTTTCAAACGGAGAAAGAAGTAAAGATTAAAAATGGAGACACGACCCTCTGGCTTGCTGCAAATTTCAAACGCGCAATTATTGAATCACCACCGACTACAGATAACCCGGATATTCCGCACCGGGAATATATTGATATAGATACTGCCACGCAGGTCATTAAAGGAACAACCTATGTTCCGCTACGCTTTGTCGGTCAATCGCTAGGTGCAAATGTCTTATGGAACCAACAGTCTAAGCAGGCGACCATAACATTGGGGGGTAAGGAACTCGTAGTCAACATGGAGCAACAATCTATTCAAATCTCTGATAAGCAGAAAATTATGGATCCACGGTTAAAACAACTCTCCGATAAATTAAATCAAGCAGCTGATATCTCTTCAATTAAAAATATTAGTTCCTACTTCAAACCGTACTTTACCGATAAATTAATTAAGTCTATCGTTCAAAATAAAGGCTTGAATACAGCTAGTACCTATGAATCGCCTGCCTCGTCGCCAGTATACATTAACAAGACTTTAGCCACGCTTGCGCAATCGGTTATATTGGCAAATGGTCTAACAGGAGAAGATCAATATGCCGAGGATCGTACGATCACTCTCGTATTTACGAATGGTGTATGGAAGGTCGATAGCGTCAGCAAGGGGTTGAGGGTACTAATCTCAGGGTTCTCAGATTTTCAACCTCAATAATTATTCATAGGCTCCTGATATTTGAGTAAGAAAAACAAAGAAAGCCCTCACAAGAAGGGCTTTTTTGTTATGTTTATTAATATTAAAGTTTGAAAATCAATATGTGCCAGGGGAGATGCTAAAAAACGAGGGGTTAATAAAGAAGATTTATTCTTGAGATTTTTATTGCAGTCACATTTTAGGTTGAGCTCTTCGTTGTATAGAGTGAAAGGGGGGGAGACAGCTTGAATGATACGGAGTTAAATCAGATCATTGCAGATGTGTTGGATGGGAACACAGAACAATTCGAGAAAATCATGGAGATTTATCAAAAACCGATTTTTCTCTACTGTTATCACATGCTGGGCAATTATGCCGAAGCCGAGGAAAACGCACAGGAGGTATTTTTGAAGACCTTCAGCACCTTGAAAAAATATACCCAATATCAGATGGATTTTGGTGCCTGGGTATACAAGATTGCCTACCATCAATGTATCGACATCATCCGTAAGCGAAAGTTGGTGAAATATTTGCCTTTCTTTTACCAAGATGAGAAAGAAAATAATGAAGTCGATTTGCATATTGAAGCCAACTATTTTGATGAATCCGTACATCAGGCCATGGCAAAATTATCGGCGGAAGAGCGTAATTTGTTAATCTTACGTTGTGTCGAGGATAAAAGCTATCAGGAGATTGGATTGATTCTCGGTAAAAACAGCGCCAGCCTTCGTAAAAGGTACGAACGTACATCTGCAAAATTTCGAAAGTATTACGCTCAAGTGAAGGGAGTGGGAGTGTATGAATATGGACAGGGATTGGGATTTGAAAAAACTGTTTGATGACCCGCGCATTCCCGACGCCGACTTGACAGGAAAAGTAATGAGAATATTACATGCTAAGCCAAAAGAAAAGGAACGGTTTTTTATGAAATATAAAGTTGTTCTGACTGCGTGTCTAGGGATGATGTTAATGGCCTCCACGGGTTATGCGGCAGTTCAATATCATTCTTTGACCAATAAAGATGGCAAAGTCGTATATGAAACTAAATCTACAAAAGATTACGTAAAAACAGAAACGAAAGATGAGGCAGCGCGGTTCAAGGCATTTTTTGAACTGAAGGAAAAGGTGCTTAAGAACGGGGAAGCTGGGCTGTTCTATATGGTTGCCAATAACCCGAATCATCAAACAGATCTTGGAACAAAGTTGACGATCTTCCATGATCCATCTCAATTGCGCGATAAGATTACGGATAAATCCATTAAGATCGCAGACAACATCAATGGAAATTATACATTCCAAAAGGCGGACGTAATCTTTAAAAATGCTCAGGAAGTGAATCCTCCTTCTTCGGAAGAAAAAAAGAAAATGGCAGAAAAGCTGAGAAGGCAGGCGGAAGAATCCAATCAGGGATATGCCATGATGCCGGTTGAAATGACAGATCAGTTTTTCCTTCTCTTTGCTACGTATCAAAATGGCGAAGATAAAATCGGGGTTGATATCACTAATCTGAGTGGAAAGAGCGATCCTACAATGTATATTGACGAGAAGGTTGAATTTAAGCAGGAGAAGGTTCAAGTGAAGGGAGTAGAAATGCTGCATACAGAATTTGCTCCTTCGCAGACGCACGAGCTGAAATGGGTATACGAGAGCCCAGACAAAAAGCTGAAATACGCCTATACTTTACGGGGTGACCTAAATAAAGTAAGCAAAGAAACCCTAATGAAACTTGCCGAAGGCTATTTGGAATAATAAATACAACAACAACGGGAATCTCCTCCCATCCAATTGGGGGGATTCCCCTCTAGTAAACCATAGTCCTTCTTCATTTTTTATCATAATCGTTTCTAAGCACCGATTTTAATTCCGTGGAACAATGCAAAAGAACGGCCGCTGTTCGCATCATTTACGACAGGGCCGTTTTTTGTTTTCATAGGTTAGCTGTAAATTGCTATTCTTTCCAAACACTCATAGGGTCCCATGGCTTGATCTGATTGTCATATTTTCCAGCCAAAAAAGCTTTCATGTCTTCCAGCTTAGCAGGCACCTCGTTCCAAATTGGAAAGGGTGGTAACCCTCGTTTGCTTTTCAATAGGATATCCACTGTAACATACAAGCGTTCTGGCTGAATCCAATGAAGGAAGCGGGAAATATCCATTTGCTTGGTCAGAGACAAGGAATCGATTTCGTCATTGTAATGCTTGTTGAACTCGCTGATCAGGTTCAAGAGGTAGTCTCTCTGTTCCTTCACGAAATCCAAACCGCAAATGGCGCCATGCCCTGGAACAACGATTTCGGGTTTAATTTCATCAATAATGCGATCAAGCACTTTAACCCAATTGAGGGTTCCTTCTTCGCTGTATGCCGTACAACCATTAAACACGACATCGCCAGCGAACAGCACTTTTTCTTTTGGCATCCACAACAGCAAGTCACTATCAGAGTGGGCTGGAGCTACGCTGTAAATCATAACTTCCGTATCGCCAAGACGGATGTTGATATCATCCTTTATCTCAATATTCGGGAGCACCCATTCTACGCCTTCCAGGTCGAATCCTTCAAATTCCGCTGCAAAAAATCGCTCGCCCGGAGTCGATTCCGTAGAATCCTTTCCTCTTCTGATGACGCTGTCCATCCAGGTGATATTTTCGGTGAGACGCTCTCTGGAGGCTTCCTTGTGCATAATAATGCAAGCATCTTCAAACACTTTGTTTCCCCAGGCATGGTCGCTGTTATAGTGCGAGTTCACCACATATGCGGGAGAGCCGCCGTTGCTTACTTCCATAAAAGCCTCTCTCATTTCCCGCGCATGGAACAAATCGAAGAACGTGTCATACACCAGCCCTTCACCCTTGTTGATGAACCCGGCATTGGCCCAACTGATCCCGCGATACGGCGAAATACCGGCAAAAACGCCATCTGCGACTTCAATAAATTTAACGCGAGGTTTTTGGATAATACGTCCATACTTCATGAAAATTCTCCTTTTTCGTATATGTTTTTGGGGTAAGGCATACTGACTATGGCTTTATTATAGAGAACGGAAAACATAAATGCAAGCATGTACTTGCATGCATTTATGCTGTGCGATATGATAGTAACAGAACAACATCACACTACATGTATGGAGGCGCTGCAACATGAAGCTAGTAACCTTTCAAACCAAAATATCCCAGGAACCTTTGTTTGGGCTTGTAATTAACGAGAAATTTGTCGTGTCTTTTGCCGCAATCATGAAAAAGCAGGGAACATTCGTTGACAGTCTTGAAAGTATGGACAGCTATCTTCATTATTTGCCGGCAAGTTATGATGCCGCTAAGGAATTGATGCAATATGCTGTCGAACAGTCGCATCAATTTAATGAAAATGAAATCTGCCCGATTGTAACGGTAAAACTGCTGCCGCCAGTTCCAAATCCGGCTGCGCTTATCGATTTCGGGCTGACGCCAAGACATCTGAGAAATGCTGGCGGAAATCTGCTGCAAAGAGAATATACAGGGCCGGAAAGAGAAGAGCTTAAACAAAAAATCGCTGAAAAATTCCAGCAAGATCCGAATAAAGTAACTTTCAGTTATTACAAATGTAACCATAATGCATTAATTGGCGATGGAGATACGATTCATTGGCCTTCGTACTCTTCCTACCTGGATATTGAGCCGGAGCTGGCCTTTGTTACAGGGATGGAGAACTGCATTGCAGGTTATGTTATTTTTAATGACAGTACTGTCCGCGATGTGCAATGGCCGGATTTCCAGGGGCTGACCGGACCGACGCGCTGCAAAGATTTTGATCGCAGCAAAGGCATAGGGCCATTTCTGGTTACGCCGGATGAAATCGACAATCCGCTGGTACTGGATGTGAATGTATGCATCGGGGAGAGACTGCACTGGAAGGGGAGCACATCCGAGTATTCTGCACACCCTGCAAAAGTGATGGAGGAGGTTCTCAAAGTTTTCACGCCGCTCCCGGGCACGATTATAGGAATGGGGACGATACCGGATTGCTGCGCAATCGAGACCGAAGAATGGCTGTTGCCCTCTGACCGAATCCAGATTACATTTGATAAATTAGGCACGCTCACGCAATTGGTGCCTGATCATGTCAAGATTACGGAACCAAGCCGCTGGGAAAAAAGAAGCGATTTGCCTTAAAAAACGTTTATCAAAATGATGAACCCCGACCCTGCTGCATATGCAGAACTTGTAGTAGAATAGGATTAACATATGCAAAAGGAGAACTACAATGCAAACTTCAGACAGAATCATTGAAGCCGCGACACAGCTCATCAAAAAGAATGGCTATCGAGGAGTAAGCACCAAAGCCATTGCAACGGAAGCTAAAGTCAATGAATCTACGATTTTTCGGCAATTTGGAAGCAAGCAAGGCATATTGGAAGCCATCATTGAAAGACATTCGGATATTCCGCAATTTGAGAAGCTGTTAAAAGAGGAAGCGACCGATAATCCGGAAGTCGATCTGCTGAATGTAAGTCAGCAGTACCGTTTGTTTTTCCATAAAAATGCTGACATCATTTTGATTGGCATCCGCGACAAAGGAATGCTTCCCGAATTAGACAGAGTGCTCGCCGATCCGCCGGCGAAGCTTCACTCCTTGCTGGTTGAATATTTTGAACGATTGCAGAAGAAAAAAGTTATCGCCAGACAGGATGAGCGTCTTGTCGCAATGTCTTTTCTCTCGATGTGCTACGGATTTCAGATGAGCGAGCTGATTCACCGGCAATATCAATCCCAATTCGTCACCGAGGAAGAGTTCTACAAGCATAGTGTCTCATTGTTTGTTAAAGGAATTTTAGCCCAGTCATAAGCATTATTGATTTATATATTGGGAAGTCTAATCTTACGTGAACAGGGATGGAGGATGCCTTTTTTGCTCATGAATGTAGTTTTTAGTAATGGAAAATAAAATACGTGGATGCATTATATAGAAACTGACCATTAATTAAGCCCAATTTTTTTAGGGGCTTTTTTTATTTGGGAACTCAGGATTGTATTTAGTCTATACCCAAACTTTCGAGTCAGAGTTATTGTACGAGCTTTAATGCAAGACAATCATGCCTATTGTATTGGAATTATCCAGGGCTGTACTTACTTAATATCTTATAAGAAATTCTTGAAATTACAGAAATTTATCCAGTAGGGGGATGCTATTATACAAATACAAATAAAGACGAGGTGATGATATGCAAGCAAAATTGGCAGCGGACGCCATTCCCCTCCCCAAAAAGCGGAACTCATGGATAAGGACGATAAAAAAGTATAAAGTGATGTACGCTCTCTTGTTCCCGGCATTAGTTTACTTTGCCGTATTCAAATACATTCCTATGGCGGGAATCATTATTGCCTTTAAAAACTATAATCTGGCTTTGGGACTATGGGATAGCCCATGGGTGGGATTTAGAAATTTTACAGATTTTATGAACGGCGTTTATTTCTGGGACATCATGAGAAATACGATTATCATATCCCTGTATAAGCTGTTGTTCGGTTTCTCAGCTCCTATCATACTTGCTTTGCTGCTCAATGAAGTTTATACCCAATGGTTTAAGAAAATCGTACAAACGATCACTTATTTACCCCACTTTCTATCATGGGTCATTGTTTATGGAATGATGGTGGCATTATTAGCCCCAGGGGATGGTCTTTTTAACATGATCTTGAAGGAAACTGGAGTTGAACCCATCTCATTCCTAACGGAACCTGCCTGGGGTAGACTGCTGATCATCTTATCTGAAATATGGAAGGATATTGGATGGGGAGCGATATTGTACCTTGCAGCATTAGCAGGAATCGATCCAAGCTTATATGAAGCGGCTAGAATTGATGGCGCTTCCAAGTGGAGACAGCTATGGCATGTAACACTTCCCGGCATTCGAGGCGTGATGATTCTGATGCTGATCCTTAAATTAAGCCATATTCTGGATGCTGGTTTTGACCAAATATTCATGTTTGCCAACAGCTTTAATCAGGAGAAGATCGACATTATAGACACATGGGTATACCGTGAAGGGCTCGAGCGACTTAAGATTGGCTTGGCTACTGCTGTGGGATTATTTAAAGCGGTCATCGGATTTGTTTTAGTGTTGGCAGCGAATAAGCTCGCCAAAAAATTCGATGGGCAAATTTGGTGAGGTGGTTATCAAAATGATCAATTTGACAATCGGAGAAAAGGTCTGGCAAGCATTCGTTTATTTTATTCTTATTTTGCTAGCTCTACTTTGCTTACTACCCTTTCTATATGTGGTTGCTGTTTCAGTAACGCCAGAATCGGAAGTGCTAAGAAGAGGAATTGTTATTATACCAGAAACCTTTACCTTTCTAGCCTATAAAGAAGTATTCATTTCTCATGGTATTGGGCAGGCGTATAAAATCACATTGTTTCGAACGATTGTGGGCACTGCTCTCAATGTGTTCTTTACGGTAATCGCGGCATATCCGTTATCCAAAAAATATTTGCCGGGTCGCAGCCCATTTTTACTATTCATTGTCTTTACCATGATGTTTGGGGGAGGATTAATTCCGACTTATTTACTAGTCCGCTCTCTGGGATTGCTAAACAGTCCGTGGGTACTGATTATTCCAAATCTCATTAGTGCATTTAATCTGGTGATCATTAAAGGCTTTTTCGAGCAATTGCCTGCTGAAATCGAGGAATCAGCGAGGGTAGACGGTGCAAGTGAACTTCAGTCGTTATGGCGGATCATTTTACCTCTGTCCTTGCCCGTCCTTTCCACAATTTCTTTATTTTACGCAGTCGGGCATTGGAACAGTTACTTCGATGCTATTGTTTATATCAATGATTCCAACTTAATGCCGCTTCAAGTGATCTTGCGCAACATCCTGCTTAACGTCGCAACACAAAGTGCTGATTCGCTTGCCAATACCGGAGCTGTTAGTACGTTCGCTATACAAATGGCAGCAGTTGTCGTAACTACAGTTCCGATTTTGATCGTTTACCCATTTATGCAAAAGCATTTTACCAAAGGTGTGCTCTTGGGATCGGTTAAAGGTTAAAAAGATATTCCAACCTGAGTTGTTACGGGGAAACCGTGATAATATAGAAGCAAAGGAGAGGTCATTATGCAACGTAAAGCGATTACATTTGCTATTCTGACAGCAATGGTCGGTGTGGGAACAGTATTGTCAGGCTGTGGGGAACAAAAAGAGGTTACATCGACAGCTTCGGGTAATTCACAAGGCCAGTCTAGTCCCTTTGAAACCAAATTGAAAATTTCGATGTTTAACCAAGGAACTTTCAATGCTGCTGCTCCGATTCCTCCCCGTGAAGAAGATATCCAACGCCAAATGTTGGAGAAAGCAGTAAATATCGACTTGGAAATGATGATTCCTCAATCAGGGCAAGCAACGACTAAATTAAATACGCTCATTGCTGGCGGAGATATTCCAGATTTGATCTTTTTAAAGAGCCGGGCTGATCTCGCGCAATATTATGACCAAGGCGTTCTTGCGGATTTGACACCGTATCTGGATCAATTCCCTGAACTGCAGAAACGTTTTAGCAACGACTCCTGGGAGGCGATGTCCTATCAGGGAAAAACCATTGGGGTTCCAGGTTATGATAACGTAAACGGTATTAGTCGAAGCTTCTTTATCCGTAATGATTGGCTGAAAAAGCTGAATATGGAAGTGCCAACAACACCTGACGAGCTATTTGAAGTTATGAAAGCCTTTACAGAGAAAGACCCGGACGGCAATGGCAAAAATGATACGTACGGATTCATAGGCGGTATGAATAAAGAAGGCAATCTGCAAACCTATGGCTTCGATAGTTTGATGTGGATGTTTGGAGTCAATCCTCCCTCAGCCATTGATGTGAAAGACAATGAACCGGTGTTCCTGTTTACCGACCCAAAAATGAAAGAAGCGCTCGCTTATATCAATAAAATGATGGAAGCTAAAGTTGTAGATCCAGACTGGGTGACGATGAATACTCCCGATTTATTGGACCAAAAGCTATTTAAGGGTAAAGTTGGCTTTATGATAAGAGATGCCCGCAGGCTGGAACCAGATTATCAGCAAAAAATGAAAGAAATCAGTGGAGAGGTGCCGGAATGGATCGTCATTCCTCCAATGACAGGTCCTTATGGTGATCAAATTGTAGAGAGAAAATCGTTCCAAGGCAATTCATGGGCCATATCCAAGAAAGCGGATAAGGACAAAATCATTCGGATCTTGTCCATGCTGAATTATCTCTTTACGGACAAAGAAGCATATCCAAATTTTGCATACGGAATTAAAGGGATTCATTGGGATTTGGTAGACGGCAAGATCAAAAATAAAACCTCCGAATTATCAAAGGAAATGAAAGAAAAGTACTTATGGGTCGATCATTATAGAATGCCGCGTCGTGGTGATGATGCTGAGTACTTCAGCTTCCAGAATCCGAAGACGGCAGAAGCTTTTGAGAACAATCAGAAATACGTGGCGGCTACGTTGCCCGGGAATTTATTGACTGAAGACCCGAACGATTCATTGGCTGCTGACCGCCAACGTTACATTAATGAAAGCTTGGTCAAATTTATGACTGGCAAAGAACCTCTTTCGAACTGGGACAATTTCCTCAATACATTGGAAACTAAGTTTGACATGCAGAAGTATAAAGACTCAGTAATCAAGCAATTTAAAGAAGCAGGCTTAATCAAGTAAATCAAACGAAGAGAGCGGCTATAATTAGCCCCTCTCTTTATTGAAATATAAGAAAGTGTAAGTTTTACTTTATGCTTTATCCTTCTATTTTTCGAAGAAACGCTTATCGTCCTTAAAAAGGACGCCGAAGGCGTTTCTTCTTATCATATGCTATTATTTGTTTATTACAGATTTAAAAGGAAGATGATCGATGCGAAGAAGAATCAGCTTGCCTTTAAAACTATTTTTTATCGTGTTTGCATTTGTGTTAAGCTGCATAATCTTGATAAGCCAATTGTCTTATCGCTATGTCCAAAAGGAAATTAGAACCTCTGACATTTATTATACCAACCAAATACTTGATAAGATTGATCAGTATTTCACAGTTAATTTTTCCTCCTTCCAGACGATGCTGTTCTCGGTCGAGTCATCGGTGAAAGCCAACATTGACAATCCGGACGTGATTAAAAAGCAATTAAGAGAGCTCTATGAACTCAACAGTAATTACGTCAGTAATATTTATTTGATCAAAAGCGATTTATCTATTCTAGGCGGAAGTACACCTACCCGAATATTTGATGAACCTTTAGCTGAAAGAGAACCATTGTTTGATGCAGCTGACAAGAATAGAAGGATTACATTTGTCAGTGATCCTTACAAATCTAAATATTCCGGCTGGACAGTTACGATGGTCCGATATCTGAACAGTGCTCCGTTTCCTATGGCCATTGCAGTAGATTTAGATCTAAATGCCATTGAAGATACCTTGTTCAAGATTAATAAAAAAGAACAAATGAATCTGGCTCTAATCACCGCATCGGGAAAAATCATTGCCGGATTTTCGGAAAATAAAGGCCCCCTGAATGTTCAAGATCATACTTTTTCAATCGGTGAAACGTCAGCAGAAGAAATTCTGGATACTACAGAAACAAACCTTCAACTGCACACCAAGGAGGGGATTCAAGTTTCCCTTCTAAAAAAACCGACTGAAAAATTCAACTGGACCATCATCTCAATCAACGATGAATCACGCTTGAAAGCTGCTTTATCCAGATTGGAAACCTATTATATCGAGCTTCTAGCTGCTGGTTTTCTCTTAAGTCTGTTCGTTTCCTTCTTTATTGCCAAATATATAAGGAACCCGCTCTATGCACTCAAAACAAAAATGAAGCGGGTGGAGCAAGGCTCCCTCACAACTACAATATCGATTAACCGAAATGATGAGTTTGGAGATCTCTCCCGAGCATTCGATCGTATGCTGCAGCAAATTGTGGAACTGATTCGGGGAGCAGAGCTTCATAACGAACTTGAACGAAAGCTGGAAATTCAAGTGCTGCAGTCTCAAATAAACCCTCATTTTCTGTATAACACGCTTGGTTCTATCAGTAATGTCATACGACTCGGACAAATAGAGAAAGTAGATGTGGTGATCGAGTCTCTCATTTCAATATTGGAATATGGGATAGCCGACGCTTCGGAGAAGGTATCACTGCGTCAGGAATTGCAAAATGTATCAGACTATATCGCGATCCAGAACATCCGCTATAACCGAAACTTCCACTTAATCGAAAATATCGAAGCAGGGCTAATAGATTTTCCGGTTTTTCGAATGCTGTTGCAGCCCCTTGTGGAGAATAGTATCTTCCATGGTTATAACGGAGGGGGGATCGAAGGCCCTATTACTATTCATGCGTACAGGGAGGGTGGCAACGTCATCATAGAAGTAGTTGATCAGGGCGAGGGAATTCCAACTGATAAAATAAAGCATATTTTAATTTCAGAACCGGGGGATGTGGAATTGAAAAGGAAAAGAATCGGGTTAAATAATATTCATGACCGAATCAGACTTCACTACGGAGAACAGTTCGGGCTCCAAATCATAAGCATACCTAAGGAAATAACCCGGGTTCGCGCCTTATTCCCAGCAGGCTTGTTTAAAGGAGATGCATGATGATGAGAGACTACACCTGCTTCATTGTTGACGATGAAGATCTAATCATTCAGAGATTGGAATTGTTTTTTCACGAGCGCTCCCTTAGGGATAAGCGATTTCATTTAGTGGGAAAAGCGAATAATGGGCTGAAGGGGATAGAGGAGATCGTAAAGCTTAAGCCGGATATCGTAATATCTGATATCGTCATGCCGCGAATGGATGGGATTTCCATGATTGAGCAGCTAAAGCCAAAGCTTCCCCATACCCAATTCATTCTTTTGACCGCTTATTCATCCTTTGAATACGCCCAGAGAGCTATTCAAGCCAACGTATTGGAGTACATTGTTAAGGTTCCGCTCAGAGATGCGGATTTGGATCGAGCTTTAGATAAGGCAGCCGGGATTTTAAATGAAGTTAAGAAAAAAGAAGCGGAATTTCAATCTTTAAACGTATCCGTGCTTGAAAATAAATATAGAGTCCGCAAGCAATTTTTTAACGAGCTTATCAGAGGCGAAATCCCTTCTCATCGGGCATCAGATTTTGCCAATCGTATGCAGTTTCATTTCTTTCAAGCCAACTATCGCTGCTTTATTGTCGAAATGAATATGTATGAAAGTTTCCGAAATGATTATTCAGCGTCTGATCAGAACATATTGAGGTATGCGATTACAAATATAATCGAAGAAACGGTGATGAATGGTGGCAGTGGTGTAGCTGCGGATCTATCCGATAATCGGTTTATTGGCTTTCTATCCTGGGAAAATAATCGTAGTGATCTGGAAACGGAATATGATTGCCAAACATTGGGGGGGCAGATCGTCTCCCATTTGCATCAATATTTGAATCAAAGGGTATCCGTCGCTTTTGGAGGTCCACACCGAGGCTGGGAATCCATCAAACAAGCTTACACGGAAGCACAAAATGTGAGTGATGATTTCTATTATCATACAGAGAAAGTAGTAAAAACACCCATGCATCGGTTCCATTACCATAATGACAGAAAAGAAGAATTTCAGCAGAAATTGGCTGATTTTCTTGCTGGGGTGAAAAGAAAGGTTTCCAAGGAAGAGCTGGAGAAAGCATTTGCTGATCTGAACCAATTTGTTACGGACCATAAAATCCATAAGTCCATTATGGCGCCTATGTTAAGAGACTTGTACAGAGACATTATTGTGAAGTTTAAATCGGGGAACAAGTTGGCCACGGAAGTAGCAGAGTTTCCCATAGAATTTTTAGCTTTTCGGGAGCAGCTTGCCTATATTGGCGACTTTACCTTTGAATATGTGCACGCTGGCCAACTTTTGCATCGTATAGAAATCATGAGTGCTATGCGGTTTATAGAGAAAAATCTGAAACAGCGATTAACGCTCGAGGCGATTGCCGAGGAAGTGAATTTAGCTCCATCGTATTTTAGCAGCTTATTCAAAAAAACAATGAATGAAGGCGTTATCAGCTACATCAATCGTAAAAAAATCCAATTAGCTCTCGAGCTGTTAAATGTTCAGGATTATTCTATATTGGAATTGTGTGAGGAAGTAGGAATTGTGAATGAAGGTTATTTTTGCAAATTATTTAAAGAATATACGGGTGATACTCCTAAGCAATATCGGATAAAAATGACACGGTATGAATCCAATTAAGGTTGCAAAAAATGTGTGATTTTTTCGCGAAATCATGTAAAAAAAAAGGGAGCAAAAGGATTACCATGATAGAAGGATCTAATCATGGAGGTTATCAAAATGGAGCTTATTAAAGGAGATGTAACCGTCGTCGGCGGAGGTATTGCTGGGATATGCGCTGCCATTGCTGCCGCACGCCAAGGGCTGCAAGTGTCACTTATTAATGATCGACCGGTTCTTGGGGGAAATGCGAGCAGCGAGGTCAGGGTTCATATCAACGGGTCGGCATATCTCGGAAACAGTCCATCCTATTATGCACGCGAAGGAGGGTTGGTGGAAGAACTCAAGTTGAAGATTTTCCACTATAATCCGTTATACAACAAGAAGCTGATGCTTTCGCTTTCGGATACGGTCTTGTTGGATATGGTCTATGCTGAGCCTAACATTTCTCTATTTCTGAATACATGCGTGCATGAGACGGGCATGGAGGACGGCAGAATTAAATGGGTGGAAGGCCTTCAATTGGCTTCCGAAAGGAAATTCCGTTTTGAAAGCCGAACCTATATCGATTGCTCTGGAGATGGAGTTGTCGGATATCAGGCAGGTGCTCTCTTCCGATGGGGGAGAGAAGCGAAACATGAATACAAGGAAGAATTGGCTCCTGAAGTGGCGGACCATTACACCATGGGCGATACGATCCTGTTTCAAGCCCGTGACGTAGGATATTCCGTTCCATACAAAAGACCTGGCTTTGCGTATGATATTACGAAGTTGGCCTTTTTCGATAGTATCAGAAAAGGCTTAAACCATCGGGCTTTTCCAAGAAAAATCAACGGGCTTGGCGGATTGTGGTGGCTGGAATACGGCGGACATATGGATATTATCAAAAATAATGAAGATATCGCGTTGGAGCTGCGGAAATTGGTATACGGGATTTGGGATTATCTCAAAAATAGCGGTGAATTTGATGATGTAGACAATCTCATTTTGGATTATGTATGCCCGATCCCGGGAAAGCGGGAGTCGAGGCGGTTTATTGGGGATCACATGTTGTCTCAGAACGATCTCACAGCAAAGCCTCATTTCGAAGATGCTGTATCCGTCGGCGGATGGTATATGGATTTACATGCTAATAAGGGCATCTACGATGAGGGGCCGGCTACAGCTTGGAATTTCGTGCCTGGATTGTACAATATCCCTTTCCGCAGTTTATATTCACGAAATATTCCTAATCTCATGTTCGCTGGTCGCAATATAAGTGCTACCCATGTGGCTTTCGGATCTACAAGGGTTATGGCAACCTGCGGTTGTATGGGGCAGGCGGTTGGAACGGCTGCTTCGTTGTGCTCGAAATATGAGGTAGACCCCGCGGCCATAGTCGAAGCTCATATGGGGGAGCTGCAGACGCTATTGCTTCGAGACGGACAAACCATTGTAGGCCTTCAAGAGGAATTGGATCCTTACTTCGCTGACGGATTAACTATTCGTGCCTCGTCTCAGCGCAGCTATGACAATCTTCATCCAACCGAAGAGATTTCCTTGGAGAAAGGGTTATGTTTGGTCTTGCCGATTCAGACATCCGTGGCTGAAAGCGTACGGTTCAAAATTAAAAATAGCTCCAATCATTCGGAAACTCTACATGTGAAGCTTTTTGGCGGGGAATGGAAGGAAAACTACATTCCAACCAGCGAGTTGAGAGACTACCACTTGGTTATTACAGCCGGTCATGACGACTGGATTACGCTAGACTTGGACTGCAAGAAACCGGCTGACGACAAAATCTACATCATATTGGAGGGCACGGCGAGCCTTGCCATATACGGTAATGAAGAGAAATTGACAGGAGCGGTCAGCTTCCACTATAGGCCGGAAGAGCCGTCCAGGCTGAAGAAATTCAATAAGAGCATTTGCTTTAAGGACCTGGTGCCAGCTCAGAATATGTATAGTCCTGAGAATGTTGTCAATGGCTACTCCAGACCTTATGGCCAACCGAATGGCTGGATTTCTGAACATTCGGAAGGACAGGAATGGTTGGAATTCTGTTTTGCAAGCCCCAAAAATCTGGACGAAATCCATCTTGTTTTTAATTCGCAGCTGGATTTGGAGCATTTCAACGACCCGATTGAGTCCCTTATCCAAGATTATGATATGACCTTGACCTTAGAAGACGGAACCGAGAGGACAATCATAACTCGTGGAAATTATCTCACGTTGAATAAACATAAGATAGATGCGAACGGTGTAACCCGAATCCGGATTAATTTCTGCGCAACTTATGGTTTGCCTTATTTTGAAGTGTTTGCTGTGAAATTGTTTGCTCCTAAAATCGATAAATGAGGACAGGTGAAGTCACGATGAAGGAATTATTCCCTCGTAAAGGGCTCCCCAATATAATTCAAAAATTGGAAAATGGGGATACCGTAACAATCGTCTATTTCGGCGGCAGTAATACACGTTCTGAAGGCTACAGGGTTATGACGGCGGATTGGCTTCGTAAGCAATATCCTAAGGCGGATATCCGCTCTGTGAATGCAGGCATTGATGGGACAGGATCGGATTTGGGCTGTGCCCGTTTGGAGACAGATGTACTGCGTCATCGACCTGATCTAGTATTTGTTGAATTTGTCGGTAATGATGGCGGAGATCCCGAATCCAAGGCGCGGATCGAAGGGATTGTCCGTCAGATCCGCAAGCGGAGCCGGTTTACTGATATCCTGTTCGTTTATACGCTGAAGGAGCGGGATGTGGCCTTATTTCAGTCTGGAGAATACCAGAAGGGGGCTCTAATGCAAGAGGAAGTGGCCGACTATTACGGTATTCCTTCGATTCATCTGGGCGTAGCGGTCAGTCACTTGGTGTCGGAGGGAAAACTCGTTTTCACCTCAAGGGAAGACGTGTCCATTTCCGGAGCCGTTGTTTTTACACATGATTCGATCCATCCGACTATTCCCGAAGGACATCAGATTTACACGGATACGATCACCCGGTCATTTGAGAAAATTAGAGAACTTCAGGATCATCCAGGAAGGTCAGTACATCACTTACCTCAGAATCCGTTGGTCCCGGCTAATCCTTGGGAATATGCGAGCATGCTGTCATTGGATAGTCTTACCGATTTTTCCGCAGGATGGTCTTACATGACTCCCGATGATTGTGCTTTAGTACGCGAGTACAATTGGTTGTTCCCCGGCCTGTGGCGAGCAGTCGATCCTGGAGAGGCTATTACGGTGCAGTTCGAGGGAACCCATATCGGGTTATTCGATATCGGGGGGCCTGATTCTGGCAGATTGAAGGTGTCGGTGGATGGTGGGGAACCCTTTATTGTCGATCGATTCACACTACACAACGATCATAATCGTAATCAGTATGTATTCTTGCCGGAGCTCCCGAATGGGAAACATACGGTGCGCTTCGAAGTCGATACCGAAAAGACAGACAAAGCGGCTGTATTTGAGGCATGCGGCAATGAACGAAGTATTGAGCATGTTCGGCAGCATCCAGATTGGTATGATCAAACGGTGATCCAGCTTGGGAAGTTGTTATTGGTGCAGCCGCCATTATAATTAATCATAAGGTTTTCTCCAATTGAAAGACCTATATCATACTGACTGCAGTTGAGCGGCCAGTTATGATGTAGGTCTCTTTTTTAAAGGAAGACAAAGTCGTTTCTTCTTGCTTAAAATCTTATAAGAAATTCTTGAAATCAAAGAAATTTCACAGTTATGTGACATGCTATGATAAAAACGACGGAGCGGGATTAGCCAGAAGAATACGGCTAATTGCTTCTTTATGATCTTCGAACAAAGGAGGGTTTCATTATTTTGTAAGCGTTATCAACTTAAGGGAGGCTGTGAGTTGTATGATAAAAAGGAAGCTGTTTTTCTTAATCGTTTTCATCGTGACGATATTAGTTCCTTTCAGCCTAGACGGAATAAGGACCGCTTATGCAGAGACCTTACCGTATAAGACGATTATTATCGATGACGGGAGCATCACGATCAATGATGTTGTGACACCTGATGTGGGTAACGAGAACAACGGATATTCGGCTCCGAATTGGACCACAAGTACAGGGGTGAAGGGGTATGATAACTCCAGCTCCAAATATACGAGTACAGCAGGCAGAACGATATCATGGAATCCACGATTGGAAGCGGGAACGGCGAAAATTTCGTTATACAAGCTTAACTGGGAAGATAAAGCGGATAGCAATGTGAAAATTGAAATCGTCCACAATGGAACGACGGATGTTCTTTTTATGGATTTGAGACCTTCGTTTGGCGCTTCTGTGGGATGGGTTGATTTGGGAGAGTACTATTTTTCCGGAGTTGGTAACGAATTCGTTAGATTAACTCGGTCTACCAGCACAACCAGCACGATACTTACTCGTGCAGATGCGGTCAAGTTCGAAGGGAATATTCAGCAAAAAGAGCCTCATAAGACGATCATCATTGATGATGGAAGCATCACGATTGATGATGTCGTCACTACTGATGTAAATAACGCAAATAACGGGTTCTCCGCTCCTGATTGGACTACAAGTACGGGAGTGAAGGGATATAATAATTCTAGTTCCAAATTTACCGATGCAGTAGGAAGAAGCATCACATGGAATCCGCGATTAGAAGCAGGGACGGTGAAAATTTCATTCAACAAGCTTGATTGGGCGGATAAAGCAGACAGTAATGTTAAAATCGAAATTGTTCACAATGGGATTACGGATGTCATGTTTATGGATCTGAGACCCTCGTCGGGGCCATCGGCCGGATGGGTTGATTTGGGGTCCTATTATTTCAGTGGTGATGATAGCGAATTTGTCAGACTGACTCGAACACAACCTACGACCGGAAAAATCATTACGCGGGCCGATGCGGTCAAATTTGAAGGGAATATACGGCAGCAAGCTCCGCCGTTGCCTCCGCTGCGCAGCCGTACATTGGCGAATCTCAGTTACACGGAAAAAGGCAGCATCGAGAATGCCAGCTATAAGGCTACCTTTTATGAAGCTGCTTGGGATGAAGGCAAAACCATCGTTCGTGATATGTTCTACAAGGATACGGATACGGGGAACTGGATGCCTGTTAATAATGTGGCGGAAAGACTTGAAGAACAATGGGTCTTATTGGATGGGAATGCGGGGAGTCGAACCAATTATTACGATACGATGAACAAACGCTGGATTACATTCGACGAGATCAATTTCCCAGACAGCCACACGGCGATATTAACCGATTCTTCACATGAAAGCGATTACGATTTACAAGTGAACTGGTCTATGTCAGGGGACAAACCTGATGTTTCCTTCGCCTTTACACCTCGCAAGGATGGCAATTATGTAATCGGTTATCAGTCCTTCACAACAGAGCAAATCTCAGACGTCAATGAAGTGTTAAATGGTTTCAGATCACACGCCAAAATGGTAGGTTCAGTGGAATCAACAAGCTTAAGGGAACTAAGCGCTCCGATGAGTCTAATTGAGAAGAATGACGGTTCGGGGAATCCATTGACATATGGGGTATTTGTACCGTCGGATGAGCTTCCGGTTGAATTTGAACCGACGGGAGGCGTTACGAAGCAAAGGCTTGGCATGAGCCTTGTCAACAACGAAGGCAGCGTGCAGCCAATCTTGTATGCTCCTCAATTAGGGACCTATTCGCAAATGAACGCAGAAAGCACTTATCAATTTCATATGGGACTAATCGCTCAAAAAAGCAAATTGTATGAGTCCTACGCGGATATTCTTCGCAAAGAGTACGGTTATTCTGCATACCGGGAAAATGTATCAGATCAGTCGCTTACTGACGCGATGTTCAATATGATAGATTTACTTAAGATAGAGCCGCAAGGGGATGACTCTGTTGATTATGTCCCGTCACCCAGCGGGTGGTGGAGCCGTGCCAAGGGCTTTATTGACATCGAAAACGAGGATAGCGTTCGAACAAGCTCGAATGCAGTTCTTTTGGGGGCTTACTATTTGACTGGGGATGACCAGCTCTACGATACGAGAGCATTGCCGTCCGTCCAGTATGGCTTATCGCGAAATGGTATAGGCTGGTCGCCTACGCAAAAGCCAGTATACGGTGTGCCGTCGTTATGGAAAATGGCAACCTTGCCGTTTGATTTTTCAAGCGTAACCGCTCTCAATCAGATGATGGGTACTTCGGCAGGAATTGGAGCACTGGCACAGGAAGAATACCTCGTGCGTGATCCTGACCAGAAAGACCGGGGTCCTGTCATTCAACCCCTGATGATGTATCGTATGACGGGAGATACTCAGTATTTACAGGCTGCCAAGGATGCAGCCGACAGCTATATCATGCAGCATATTGATACGCCTGCATCCGTCAATCTGAGTAAAAATGAGTTCATTTATTATTATAGCAAGCTGTGGATGGAGATCTTGGAGCTTTACGAGGAAACTCAGGATCCCAAATACTTGAATGCTGCTTATAAGGAAGCCAAACGGTATGCAACGATGTTCGTTGCTCGTCCGGTTCCAGAAGGTAGCGTTACGATTCCGCAGCCTGAGACGTATAATTACGCGGAGTCGTTCCATTGGCCGGAAAGTGGTAAATATCAATATCCTCGGATCAAGCTCCCAGAAGATGTAGCCGGAGGCGTACAAGCGGATAGTTGGCTTGTTTCTCCCAATGGATTGACGTTTGAAGCGGGAAGTACAACTGGCTATTATCGGATGAATGCTCAGGAAGCTCCATTCATGCTGAGATTGTCGCTCTATACAGGTGATAAACTGCTGCAGGATATTGCTCATAATGCAGTTATTGGACGATATTCTAGTTATCCAGGTTATTACTATAAGGGCTTCGCCGTTAGCCAACTTGAGCCAGAGTTTCCTCTGGAAGGCCCAAGCGGGGCTACATCCATCTATTATCACCATATCCCGGGACAGCTCGGGCAAACGATGGATTATTTGATCAGCGAACAAACGTTGAAATCGAATGGTAGTATTACATTTCCTTCTGTTTTTGAAACTAATTTTTTATGGTTCAAATATCACCTCTATGGAAATAAACCAGGGAATTTTTACGGTAATTCCGACGTTTGGCTCTGGATGCCCAAGGGGATTATCAAGACCAACCATCCTCAATTGAACTGGATAACGGGAGAGAGCGGGAATAAATTCTACATCGGGTTAAGCAACGAATCATCAGCTGAAGTCCAGACTCCGATCGAATTGAATGCGCAAATCATTGGGTTCAACCCGGCACAAGATTATACCGTAACCATCATCCGCGACAATGGCACACCAGAGCAAGCGGTTATGAGTGGTGGAATCATTCAAGCCACGGTTTCAAGCAAAGGAATAACCGCTATCATTGTAGAAGGACTCAACATTGATGTGCCGCTGCACCAGGTCAGAACTGCTGATACATCGGATGCAAGCTATTTCTTCGATATCCACAGTCCAATAGATGCTGTTAAAGGTATGCTGATCGTCAAGCCCGACGAAACGGCCTATGATGCTTATGTGCAGGCAAAAACGACAAAACCAGCGACGATCCATTATTCCTTGGATGGCGGAGTAACGTATACAACCATTCCAGATACGATCTATCCGATGGAATGGTCGATACGGGTAAACGATTTATCCCAAACCTTCACTTATTATGTGGAATCGGATGGGAAACAGACCCGCAAGCGGACACTCTATTTGCCTGATCAAGTACAAGAAACTCCAGTTCAACCGGATTGGCAGGAGAGTTCATCGATCATTGTGGATAATACGGAGGCAGAGACAGAAGGCGTCTGGATACGGGATACAACGGCTAACGACTATTACTATGATAACTATGTGTACGCCAAATCGGCTGCCGGCACAGCGACAAGCAGAATTAAATGGCGGCCTGAGCTGCCGGAAAGTGTTACTTACAGTGTGTATTACAAGCTTCCGCAAATAACCGCTACAAGTGAAAATTGGGCAACGAATGGCTCATTTACCGTTTATTATAGTGGAGGCTCCGAGACGGTTACCGTTGATGAGACAACGGCCAATGGGACTTGGGTGCACCTGGGAGATTATCCTTTTGCAGCAGGCGATAGCGGATATGTCGAATTAACCAATAAGGCCAACAAGTCACGGGTAGTTGCCGATGCGATGATGTGGGTGGATCCAAACAGTATGCCGCAATTGGAGTCTGTGGTGATCCTGTCGGATCGGGGTGAACTGCAAATGACTCAAACCGCACAACTAAGCGTAACCGGCTATTTGGATAACGGTCTGATTGGTGATCTATCACAGGCAAATGTGCAGTATTTCGTTGATCGAACCGATCTGGCTGAAGTGGACAGTAGCGGTATGTTGACCCTTCTAAGTCTCGACGGAGAAACGGATCATATTGAGGTATGGGCCACTGTAACGATTGACGGGGTGACCTTAACAACACCTTCTATGACAATTGCGATCAGGGACTTAACGGTTATTGTCGACAGCACGAATACGACTGGGTTATACACGACAGAAGGATCTTGGAGCCAAAGCAATTTAGCTGGATACAAAATTGGGGTTAAGTCCCGTTATTCTACCGTTCAAGGTTCATCAGCGACGTGGAAAGGCCAGTTCCCAGAGGGGAAATATACGGTCTCCATTTACAAGCTCGTCCATACGACGGCAAACGATAACTATGTCAAAGTGGAAGTGAAGCATCAGTCGGTTACCGAGGTTACGTATATTGATGCAACCGTCGGCTCATCAGGTTGGGTTAATCTAGGAACGTTCGACTTTACTGGAGACGGCAGCGAGTACGTTCGTCTAACCAGGGTTACTCCGACAACGGTAGATCCGCCAACTCTACCTGTCGATATGATTTATACGAGGGCTGATGCAGTCAAGTTCGAACGGCATTCCGTTAGCCCGGAATTGCTTGCAAATGGGGTGCCAGGTAAACCGATACTTTCGAATAATAGCGGTGTTGCGACAGGTATAAATGATGGCAATTATGAGGTTACAATGAATATGTGGTGGGGAAACAATGGCTCACTGTATAAGTTATACGAGAATGGTCAATTGATCCAAACGAAGTCATTGGCCGATGTTTCGCCAGCCGCCCAGACTTCCATTATTCCTATTCAAGGAAAGCCGAATGGAACCTATGTGTATACATGTGAGTTATCGAATTTGTATGGAACGACTTCATGTGATCCACACACCGTCACCGTGACTGATGCGAAGCCCGGCAAACCTGTTTTGTCTAGTGACAACTGGGATCAAGATGGGGACTATAACATTACTGCTAATATGTGGTGGGGCACGAACGCAACACAGTATCGATTATATGAAAATGGCGAACTTATTGAAACG
Source organism: Paenibacillus sp. FSL H8-0315 (assembly GCF_038005365.1). NCBI lineage: Bacteria > Bacillati > Bacillota > Bacilli > Caryophanales > Paenibacillaceae > Paenibacillus > Paenibacillus sp. FSL H8-0315. The sequence continues at coordinate 110,943 of NZ_JBBOTA010000001.1, forward strand.
CAATCTTTATCTTCACAAACACCAAGTGCTCAATCGGCCACTACACAAATTTCAGGGAAATCTCCTGGCATCTATCACTATCGCGGTGAGTTTATGAATGGAAGTGGAACAACGGAAAGTGATACGATACAGATTATTGTAAAATAAACTTATGAGCTGAGTGGATGAGAACAATCCATTCGGCTTTTTTATTTCCTGGAATTTAGTATAGAGCTATACAAAAAGCTAATCTTTCAAGGCTCTCAACTGGGTGATATCTACATAATACTGCTCATGCTAGATTAGCAGGGCGTTTTCAACCAAACGTGGTAATTTGAACATGTCAAATTTGTTCTAATTCAGTCTAAATAAGCGCTTACATTAGGGGGTGGCTAAACTTACAATAATGTCTAACCATTTAAATTTGGGAACTTCTCCTGCAACGGCGAAGAATTTCACTGTCATGGCTTTCATGCAAAGCTAGGTTGAATATTGGAGAGGAGGCTGTCATGGGGATTACAAGACGAAAACCAACAGTGATTATCTTGTTTACCGCTCTGATTGTTCTTGCTTTACTCATGTTGGGCTTAACTAACAAAAAGGTGGAACTGCCTGAAAATTGGATATTTACAGTAGATGGATACGCCGTAACAGAGGAAGAATTTCAATCTTTTGTCAAAGAGCAGAGAGCTATAACGGTAGACTATTTCTTCAGAACTTATGGGGCCCAAGTAGATGAGGGCTTCTGGACACATCAATACGGCAAAAATCATGAAACCCCCTCTGAATACGCCAAAAATTCTGCGATGACAGCATTGCTAATGTCCAAGCAGGAGCAATTTATTGCAGACAAGCGAGGAATCGCCCCTTACCAAAGCTTTGATGAGCTTAAATCCGACATGGAAGAAGAAAATGTTAAGCGAGCTAAGATGGATGATTCAGGAGAGACTTACTATGGGTTGCCTCAGTTTGATTTATATCAATACATGCAATATTTAAGTGGCGCCCGTTGGCCGGATTTGATAGAAACCCAGGTAAAGAAAACGAAAATGAGCGACGCCCAGTTACAAGTTGAGTATGCATCAAAAAGTGCGGATTATATTCGTGTAGCTGATAAATTAACGGCTGCGTTAGCGACAGCGGGACAAGTCAAAGAAGAGAAAGTGCTAAATCGTTTAGATATATCCAAAGAAGATACCGAGTCTCTTAAGTTCTGGGAGTCTTTAGCTGCTGCTTCTGTAGGTGAGACAGTAATCGGTAAATATATGGGTGAGGATGTCGTTGCTACATTAACCACAAAACCGGAAATCACCAAGCTTAAACTGGAAGAAGTGAAAGATTCCATTCTATACGGATCGGCGGAGTCTGACTTGCGAGCGTTAATTGCAAATACGAATGAATTGAAGATCGTGTATAACGGTAATCGATTCAGTGAGTTAGTAGTGAACTAGAATAGTTAGTTTTTAAGTTTATAAAAATCTATGTCTATTGAGACTTCCATAGATACAGATTTTTTATAAAGTATAAATTTATTAATTTCAAAGGGAGGAAATTTTGGAATGATACGATGGAAATGGATGCAAAAAGCTTTGTCGATAGTTACAGCTACAACGTTGGCATTCCCTGGTCTGTTCAGCTTGGCGCCTTCATCCGAAGTGTCAGCTGCGGGAGGGAGCGAATCTTTTGACTCCGTTGTACTAGAATTGACACAAGCGGCAGGTCAAACAGGTAGGGTAAATCTTACGTATAAAGGTTCACCTTTAAGCAGTCTGGTTAAAGGACCGGTTATTGACGAGGTAAGTTATGATTCCAGCAATTCGCAACTTTTAACTGTTAATAATCAGGGGAACATTACTTTATCTAACGGTTATACATTTGCGTCGCCAGATGCTCCGGGCGTCCCGGTGACAATCACGGCCAGGGCGGGTTATTACCCTGACTCAGAAGTGTTATTCATGGAGGACTTCGAGAACAACAATGGTCCGATGACATCTATGAGCAAATTTGGCTCGTCATTCACGCTGTCCGACGCACAGTCCCGTTCTGGATTGAAAGCGATTACACCTTCGGATGATACGAATAATGAAAAGGTATCTCAAGATGTGGCATTGCCGGCTGGCAGCAATTATAAGATGACGGCATGGTATTTTGACCCGTATCCTAATGAGGAGAAGACTGCGACGGATAGAACGCAATTTGCTATTGTAGATGGTAAAAATGCCACCTTTGCCGGGACATTCTATCAAAGTTCAGAGGCAGATGTTATTCATAACCCAACGAAATATACTTGGGCTTATGCACCATCATCAGCGGGTACAGCAGGCAATCGTTGGAAAGATAGCGGGGTTTTACGTTCCACAGGCTGGCATAAATTCGAGTGGCTTATTACACCGAATGGTGCGACGTTACAAATAGACGGAACATTAATATCCGATTCAGCGCAAAGTGATATTTACAAAGCTATGAAGAGCGGTACAACCATTCAGCCTAAAATAGCTGGAGGATGGAACAGCCAATTAGGGAATAAAGCTTATATTAAAAATAAACATCTAATCGACGATTTTTATATTGTAAAAGATGTGGCTACAACAACAGGTACCAGAACATTAACAGTGAATTTGGTACCTCCCGGCGGATTGCCAAATTTAGAAATAATCACTCAGCCAACAAAGGCAGAAGTGAAACAAAGTGAGACAGCAACATTTAGCATTACGGCATCAGCCGCTGCTACTGCTTATCAATGGTATGTATCTGATGACGAGACTGGCTTGAGCGGGACAAAAGTCAGCGGAGCTGACAAGGCAGTATTAACACTTTCCAATGTGGACGCAGCTTCACAACAAGGCAATTTTTATTATTGCGAGGTTTCCTCGGCAGAGGGAGTTGTAGTGAAATCCCATGCTGTACCGTTGTTGATAACCACCAATACGCAGGTGAATGCACCAATTAATCCAACGCTTGACTCGGATACGGGTATTTATAATGGCGCTTCCAATTACGGGGATACCCTTGTAACACTGTTCAAAGACGGTGTACCTGTTGGTTATTATTTATCGAAAAATGGGGGACCCGACCAGCCTAACAATCATGAAAGGCATCATGTTCTGCCCTATGCAAGGGCACTCGGAGTGGGCAACTACACTGTTACAGCTATTGTCATAAATAATGCGGGAGATATCAGTGAAGAAGTTGCAGCATCCGGAATATTGAAAATCGAGAAATTGCCTACACCGGCAAATGCCAGATGGAACGGCACATACGCTACATGGGATCGCGTCGCTAACGCATCTGCCTATTCGGTTCAACTCTTCAGTAATGGAGTGGTTAATGGAAGCCCGATTGCAGCAACAAGCAATGATACCGCTTTGTCTCCGACTTTAAACGATACATTTAAAGTAAAGACAAACGGCAACGCAACGTCACGATTCTTGGACTCTGATGAATCAGGGGAGAGTGCACAATATTCAGCGAACATTGCGCTAATTCGCCAGAACGATACATTACGGGCAGGAGATAGAACGCGGTTAATGGTTGACACAGCTGATGTGTTCGTTGCTGATAACATCAGCTTCAGTCCGGCGGATCAAGACAAGAATAAGATTGAAGTTGATGATGCCGGATTCGTGACAGTTAAGAAAGGTTATATTCCGACAGGGAACGAAGAAGTTACTGTACATGTGAGCGTTGATTACTTCAATAAGGCTGACACTAAATTTTACGATGGATTTGAAGGGGAGAAGAAATTTTCAAATGGTGCGAACGGATATGTTCACAGCGATGTGATGTCTCGTACCGGAGGAAAGGCCGCGACATCAAGCGGCGTCGGTCAGGTGGCGACTGTTCCAGGTACCTATAATTATGCCCCTGCAACCGGTAAGACAACAATCGTTACTGCTTGGTACTATGATGATGGCAGAGCGGCTTCCAATGACCACGCTGTCTTTGGCTTAACCCCATCGTCCAATGAACATATCGCAATAAATTATGGCAATGGAGATGGTGACTGGGCGGCAAATCTGACCAATTACGCAGTCAGGCCTGGTTCATCCGGGAGATTCTATCCTGTAGATGTCAAGCGAAGCGAAGGTTGGCATAAATTTCAATGGTTCGTTACATCAACAGGAACAACCTATAAAATCGATGGACAAGACATTCAAAGGCAAACAACAGCTGGCGGAAATTTTGATACTCCAGTTAAGAACAATATTTCCAAGATCGATGCATTGCAGCTTGCTACGAACTGGGGCAACAAGCCTGGAACGGTTAAGGATATACAGAACAGGCATTTTATCGATGACGTATATGTTATCGATAGTGGAATAGCAGCCCAAACCGGAACAGCTTCTATTACGCTAGAGCTCTTGCCTAAAGAGTATAGTCACTTGGAAGACAGCACATATGTTATTGGTCTGGATGACTATAATATCACCGTAAATCCTGATTTAACGGATCTAGCTGGAGTGGAGATCGACGCTGTAACTCTACTGCGGGATGTAGATTATACGGTTAGCGGTAATGTATTGAAGATTAACAAAGAATCATTCGCAAGAAATAATATCGTGCCGGGAAAATATACCGTTAGACTTGATCTGTATCCTGCCGAAATCACCTTCGAGTTGAACATTGTCCCCCTTGAAGTCCGTGATTATTATTTCTCCAATAACGGTGACGATCATGCAGATGGACGCACACCGGCTACGGCATGGAAATCAATCTCCAAGATTAATGAATATGTGTTTATGCCAGATTCAACTATTTATCTGGATGCGAATAGCGTATGGAATGAACAAATCAGACTGCGCGGCAATGGTGAGGAAGGAAATCCGATTACACTTACAAAATATAATACGACCGACCCTAACCAACGCCCGGTAATTAATGGTGGAGGAACAGCGTCGAGCCCATCAGGCATTTCCTTAAACGGTACCATTGAGTTATATGACGTAAACTATTGGGTAGTCAGTGGAATTGAAGTAACGAACATCGGCAATGCGGCAGGTGACGGCCGCTCCGGTATCGCTGTAATGTCAAGGATTTCCAAGCTGGGACAAGGTCAGTTTAATATTCAAGATTATGCTGATGCTCGTATGCAAGGAATCGTCATTCGAGATAACTATGTTCATGATGTTAATGGGCTGCACCAAGCAAATGGAGCAAGTAAGGTATCCGGCGGCATCATTATTAATGGTTATGTGGATATATTGGTTGAAGGCAACAAAACCCTTCGTTGTGATAACGAAGGTATTCGCAATAATGCCTACGGGCCAAGCAATCCAGGGACTAATAACACAGGCATTACTTGGAGTAATTCAAGCTATCCTTGGGCATCCAACGCTGTGTTTAGAAACAACTGGGTTTCTAGTTCGGTTGGAGATGGCATTGTCATGTCCGGTGGGAACAACTCCCTTGTGGAACGAAATGTGGTCACAGACAACGGTTATAGCTATTTAAGTGATAAGAGCGGCAATCTGGTTACGAACTGGGGTCCAAATAATACAACACCAACATATCTAGGTTCGCAAAACTATGCAGCAGCGTGGATTATGGCAAGTAAAGGCACCATCTTCCGCTATAATGAAGCTGTGGATAACCCTTATCATGCAAGTAATGACGGTATGGCTTGGGACATTGACAACTATTGTCAGGACAATGTGTATGAATACAATTACAGCCGAAATAACTATGGTGGTTGGTACTTACAGATGAATGCTACCAAGGGCAATATCGTTCGCTATAACATTAGCGTGAACGACGGCCGCAGCCCCGATTTTAACAAGAGCTTTAACAGTCTAATATTGCTTGCAGGAGGTTCTTCAACGAGCGAGGAATTAAGTGGCTTATACTATAACAATGTCATCGTCACACCATTGAAGAATAGCAGTTCGTTAGTATTTGACCCGACAGCCTCCAACTTGCACATTTATTTCCAAAATAATATATTTGCCTACACTGGGGAAAACAACCAGGTGGGTCTGAAAGGTGGGGGAACATCAGCTCCATTTGCAGCCGGACGTTTTACGAACAACATTGTATATCCGACTAATCTTTTTGGCAGCATGAACGCAGGTGGAGGCGGATATCTAGGTGCAGGCGTAACAGCAACAGACAACCGCTATGTAACAGAAGAGGAACTGAATTCTATATTAAAAGATTATAAATCTGCGCCTGAACATTGGATTACAAACAGCGGAACAGTGGATGCCAAGCTTGATTACAGTGCGATGAACGGGTTCCGTCTTACGGATGGTAATAAGCTGGCCTATGGTGCAGGTGCCGAGATTGTAAGCCCATATGTGGATCGGGCGAATGCTCTGCCACATATGACGGAGACAACAGACTTCTTCGGCAATTCACTTAGCGGTAGAACGCCTTCCATCGGCGCGCACAATCCTTATGCGGTAACTTTTGATTCCAATGGGGGCAGCGAAGTTGCGGTGAAGTTCGCTGACATGGGCGGTACAATTACCGAGCCAACAGCGCCGACAAAAGATAAAACTGTTTTCGGCGGTTGGTATCAAGATACAGGATTAAACGATGCTTGGGATTTCGATGCTGATCCTGTTACAAGGGATATTGAATTATATGCGAAATGGGCTGAAGACGCAGGTACGGCACCAACGATAATGACGAATTCTCTTGCGGATGGCAAGGTAGGACAACCTTATTCGGCAGTTCTTACCACTGATGGCGATAAGCCGATCAAATGGGCCGTTGTAGAGGGGCAATTACCATCAGGATTGAGCTTGGATGAAGATGTTGGTGTTATCTCTGGTACACCGGATCAATGGGGTCAATTTAAGTTCAAAGTTCAAGCAAACAATGACGTTGGCAGTGACACAAAACAGTTCAATATAGTGATCACTGAAGATGTCTCAGTTGATACAGCTCCGGAGATTATCACTAAGAATTTACCAAATGGCAAAGTTGGACAACCGTATACAGTAACACTAGCGGTATATGGCAGTGAACCGATTTCTTGGAAGGTCCAGGGAGGGGATTTGCCAGTAGATTTGAACCTAGATGAAGCAACAGGCGTTATCTCGGGTACGCCTCTAGAGGCGGGATATTACGAATTCACTGTTGCAGCAACGAATGATTTTGGTAGAGATGAGCGAGAATTGAGCATCGAGATTAAAGAAGATAAGCCAGTGGATACATCTCCGGAGATTATCACTAAGAATCTGCTAAGCGGCAACGTTGGACAACCGTATACGGTAACATTAGCGGTTTACGGCGACAAACCGATTACCTGGAAAGTGAGTGATAATTATTTACCTGCTGGGCTGAATTTAGAAGGAGTTACGGGTATTATTTCAGGCGTGCCTACTGAAGCGGGAACTTACAAATTCAATATTACGGCTTCCAATCATGCTGGCATGGATACGATAGAGTTAACTATTGTAATTACTACAAATGACAGTGGTGGCAATAATGGCAATAACAATGGCGGCAATTCAAATGGCCACAGCAGTACGCCGACTCCTTCGCCAGAGTCATCAGTAGCGGAGCGTATTGATGCTACAATCAAAGAGCAGCTGAAGAAGGGTAATTCCATTGCATTGACGATGTCAGCCGGAAAAGATGAGCTTGAGATTCAAAGCGATACGATCGGTGCGATTATTAATGCCGACAAACCGCTAATCGTTACGAATGACACCATATCTGTTAAATTGTCCGCTGAATTGTTGAAGCAGTTGAATACAGGAAAGCGGATGAAGGTTGTCATTATACCTGTAGATGAAAGAGGCGGAGCTATAGGGCGGGGATATGAATTAAAGATCTTCGTGGATGGCCGGGAAGTAACGGATTATACAGGGCTTATACCCGTAACCTTCGATCTGTCAAAAGAGAAGCTGTCGACAAACGATCTTAACATGTTATGCGGTGTTATGCTTCAATTGAACGGTAACATGGAGCGTTTAGGCGGCAACTATGAGCGTGAGACAGGTAAATTTACTTTCACGGCAAAAGGACTAGGTTATATCTTCATTACAGCCAAGCCTGAACCTGTGAAATTGGAATTCATTTTAGGAAAGACAGGATATAAATTAAACGGAATAGAAATGAGTATGGACGTTGCTTCAACGGTAGTTAAAGGCAGAACGTTAGTCCCACTGCGCTTCGTTGCCGAGAGCTTAGGAGCAAACGTAAGCTGGGATAACGTAACGAAAACCGTAATGATCACCTTGAAAGGTCAGACTTTATCGATTAAGATCGGTGAACTTGCACCAGGAATGGATGTAGCAGCTGAACTTGTAAACGGTCGTACTATGCTCCCATTACGTTTCATTGTTGAGTATTTTGGTGCAAATATATTCTTCGATAATACTTTGAAATCTATTAGTATCATGAAGTAGTATTTCCTAAAATTAGCAGCTACGCTCGAAACCCTCTAACATGCACTGCCATGTTAGAGGGTTTTCTAGTGTGCGCCCGGCATAGACGATAACTTGGCGGTGAATGTCCTCTATTAACGAACAATAAAATTGTCTTAACTGGAAACAATTCTTTAGATTGTGTTAATCTGTCTAATAGTGAACTCGGTTTAGAAAGAGGGAAGTTACTTGAAAAGAAACGTGTTATATATTGAAGATAATGAGAAGATCGGCAGTTGGGTAAAGGAAGAATTGGAACAACGAGGATTTTCAGTACAGTGGCTGCTTTCTGGTGAAGGAGCTGAAAAAGAAGTAAATCAGCATGAAATCGTTATTTTGGATATCATGTTACCCGGTTTAGACGGATTTACTGTGGGGAAACGATTAAAAAAGGCAGCTCCTGCTGTTCCTATTTTGCTGTTAACTGCCCGAACATCGATAGATGATAAGGTAGAAGGGTTACAATTTGCTGATGACTATTTAACGAAACCATTCCATACGGATGAACTAATTGCTAGATTAGAAGTATTAATCCGTCGAAAGGGCGGAACACATTCCGAACGCATTTCATTAGGGAATTATATTGAAGTAGATCCAGACATCCAAATGGTATTTGACAAACACACAGGAGAAGAAATTATATTGACAGGGAAACAACATCATATTTTGATGTACTTCTTACGCCACCCTAATCAAGTTTTACCAAAAGAACAAATCTATGAAGCCATCTGGGAAGAAGCTTATATCACAGGTGATAAAACATTAATGGTACATATTCATCGACTGCGTCAAAAGCTGGAACGCCATCCAGACTCCCCAGAGATTATTGAAACATTGAAGGGAATAGGCTATCGGGTGAAACTATGAAACAGACTAAATCATTATTTCGTCGTTTTCTAAAAGGACATTTTATATTTATCTTTTTACCTCCGATCGTACTTATTTTCTTATCTGCGTTCATTGCGTCTCCTTTTAATGAAGAAGAGCTGAATAAGTTAAATTATTTTTACATTGTACTTCTTGTGTTTGGTTTTATTATTGTCGCATTTGTGGTAATCTCTTGGATTTTCTTCTCGAGACTTCGTAAACGTCTCACCTGCTTACAGGAAGTCATGTCATTTTCAGCTAATCATAACTCATTTCCTAAACCAATAGCTGTTCAAAGTGATCGTATGGATGAAATAGACCAGTTAGGAAGTTCTTTTAATTGGATGATTCAACAGCTTGAAGACAGTCGCAAGCGAGAACATGAAGAGGAATTGTTACGACATCGACTCATCGCGAATTTATCTCACGACTTACGAACGCCGCTTACCATTTTGAGAGGACATGTCACCCGATTAAATAAAGAATCAATGAGTCTAGAAGGACAAAACTCATTATCAGAGATGAACCATACGATTACTAGAGTCGGAGATCTAATGGATGATTTACTTTCCTATACATTGCTTACATCAGGAAAACATCCTTTTGAGCCCACTTCAACAGATATTGGACGTTTAGTAAGAGCATCTGTTGCTGCGTGGTATCCTGTATTTGAAGAAAAAGAAATCCGGATCGAGGTTGATTTACCGACAGAGAAGACTTTTTATTGGGAAGCAGATCCTAAATGGATGACACGTGTTCTGGATAATTTATTTCAGAATATTCTTCGCCATGCAGCAGAGGGGAAATATGTAAACATTGTGGTTGATGTAGAAAAAGAACAGATCATTGTTGCAGACAGAGGTCCGGGGATGGATAACTCTTCCTATGAGCGTGGGGCGGGGATAGGTTTATCGACTTCAAATTATATGTTGAATAAAATGAAGCTTAAAGCTGACTTTACATCAAATGAAAACGGCACAACAGTGGCTATTGGTAGAGCTTAACCTAAAGTTAAACCAGAAGTAAACAGCAGGATAACCGAGATGTAACTTTGCTTCTTTATAATTAGAACCATAACAGAAAGGAAGTGTTATGGTTGCTTACAATTAATAACTTAGTCAAACATCGCGGAACTGGGAAAATCTTATCAGGTATCAGTTTTAAAGCTAGACCTGGCAGAGTAACTGGTTTTCTAGGTCCAAATGGAGCAGGTAAAAGCTCTACACTTCGCATCCTGCTTGGATTAGATCGTGCTACCTCAGGGAGTGCACTAATCAATGGAAAGCCATTCGCAGAATTACATAATCCTGTATCCACAGTAGGTGCCGCACTTGATGGATTTGGAGCTCATCGTATGCGAACAGGACGGGCACACTTGCGTTGGATTGCTCGTGCCGCAGGATTGTCTAACTCACGTGTCGAGGAAGTTCTGGAAATAGTAGGTCTTACTAATGCAGCCGGAAAAAGAGTTGGGAAGTATTCTCTTGGTATGGGGAGGAGACTTGGAATAGCAGCTGCGCTACTCGGTGATCCAAAAGTATTGATTTTAGATGAACCCGTAAATGGGCTCGACCCAGAAGGAATTCGGTGGATTCGGACATTTTTACGTGAACGTGCTGAGTCTGGAAATACGGTGTTGTTATCCAGTCATCTAATGGGAGAGCTTGCAGAGACGGTTGATGATGTGGTGATTATTAAGCATGGAACCATCGTTGCAGATGGAACATTGGAAGAAGTAATAGGTAACCATTCCACACTGGAGGAAGCCTTTTTTGCCCTGACATCTGAAAATGCGGGTGAAGTTGTATGAGAGCATTCAACGCGGAACTCTCTAAATTGTTCTCCTTACCGGGTATTTGGCTTGCTTTTCTCATTGGAGCGTTTGCCCCAGCGCTTATTTCTGCCTTGGACAGCATAGCACAAAAAGAGGAGATTATAGCTGGAGTTAGCACGCGGCTATCGGAAGTTGGCTATATCGGGTTAGCTCTTGGTGTGCAAGGCGTTATTATTCTTGGTGTGCTTGCTGTCAGCAGTGAGTATTTGACAGAGAGCAGTGAATCTGGTGGAGGACAACAGATTACAACGAGTTTAACTGTTGTTTCATCCCGAATTCATTTTTTATTGGCAAAAGCAGGTGCTGTGACTGTGATCAGCATACTCCTTTGTATTGTTGCTATTATGACAACTGTGTCTGTAAGTCATCTTATTCTTGGTGAATATGCCCCTGCATTTGAATGGTCCAGACTTATCGGTGCCATTTGTTACTGGACATTCACTGCTCTTTTAGCACTTGGAATTACTTTTCTAACTAAGAATGGCATCCTCCCGCTTGCTGTGCTCATAATAAATTCATCCGTTGTATCATTTAGTGTCCTGTTGTATAGGGTTACAAAGTTGGCGTTTTACTTACCAGATAGGGCTGGCGCTGAAATGTTTATGTTTACGGACAACACGTCCACAGGCAGTTTATTCGACAGGTTTCACACCCCCTTCACAGGCGGTTTAGTCATGTTTGCCTGGGTAGTCGTTGTTTTCATTATTGCAGCTATTGTATTCCATAGGAGGGACGTTGCAGCATGAGTGTCTCATCTAGTAGAAAGATAACACAAATCCTGGGTGCTGAACTGGATAAATTAGTTACATTACCATTGATAGGGCTCACTCTTTTGGTTACATTCATTCTTAATTTAGGTTTAGCCGCTGCTTTTACTTCTGTTGATCTACAAGGGGCAGCAGGAACGCAAAATATACTGAATACAGGACTTTCTTCTATGGGATATCTTCAAGCAGGATTCATTATTCTTGGTATCTTAGCTACTTGTTCAGAGTATACAGGGGGACAGATTCGAACTACTTTAACTACGATACCTTGGCGAGGGTTTCAATTATCCACGAAGTATTTGGCCTTGACCATTATAACCATTCCTGCGGCGTCTTTTACTACTGCATCAGGTGTACTATATACCTTTATCATGATGAAAGACACAGCAGTAGTGATTGAAATAGACGAAATGATAAAATCATTAGCAGGTGCAACAGGCTATCTAACTTTAACCACACTTCTCAGTGCAGCTATAGGTGCTTTATTAAGACGAACTACTCCTGCTTTAGTGGTACTGCTTGGCTATTACTTCATTGTCAGTCCATTGTCGAAAGATTTTCTACACAATACTAAATATTTTTTTCCAGATACAGCAGGATATTATATGTATATGCCGCCTTCCTCCGATGAAATAAATGTCCTTACACCAATGGAAGGGACAGGTATTTCCCTGTTATGGACACTGATCTTTATTACAGCAGCTATTATATTTTACCGTAAACGAGATGCCTAATTCTGAGCTAGCTGATTTGATCATTAAACTAGAATAATATGAAACAAACATTGATGTTTGGATAAAAGATGTTTATGAGCAATTCAATGACTAAGTATTTGCTCTTAAGAACGGACACCAATATGAGTGTCCGTTTATTTTATAAATCTGGACTGATCAGTTCAGATATGTTATATTTCAATGACGGGAGGTGTTACTTATCGCTAGGACAAAAGAATTTAACAAAGATCAAGCGCTGCATCAAGCCATGCTGTTGTTTTGGAAAAAAGGATACGAAGCGGCTAGCATACCGGATTTACTAGAGGTGATGGGCATTAGCCGATCCAGCCTTTACGATACGTTTTCCGACAAGCAAACCTTGTATACAGATGCCCTTGAGCATTATAAAAAGGGGAATTTCAATAAGCAGGCTATTCTTGAACATGCATCTAGTGTTAGAGATGGAATTCTTCAATTTTTTGAGTATCATATTGCTTCAGCATACGATACCAGCCTGCCGGGCGGGTGTTTTGTTACGAATGTAGCTACAACATTGGAGTCGCCAGATGAAAAAATTAATGAGTTGATAAAGACTAGTTTTTTGGAATTAGAGCAAGCTTTTTGTGACCTTTTAGAAAAGGGCCAGCAACGGGGAGAAATTGATAAAACGACTGATATCAAAGCGTTGTCTTATTTATTGTTGAATTTACATCAAAGCATTAATATTATGGCCAAAGCAGATCAGAATCCGGAACGTGCAAAAGAGATGATTAGCTTTGTAATAGCAGGAATCTAATTTTTTTTAATTATTTCGGAACGATCGTTCCGTTATCATATTCCCCATATTTTGAAGGTGCTAATTAAGGAGTATGTGTTAGACTATATTTTTTTTAATTATTATGGAATGATCATTCCGTTATTGAGAAATCCCTCAAAATAAGGAGAGGTGTCTAATGAAAGTATCGTTTATTGGGCTTGGAAATATGGGGCTCCCAATGGCCCAAAATCTGTTGAAAGCGGGTTATGAATTAGTCATCTTTAATCGGACCCCTGAAAAAGTTGAACCCTTAATGAAACAGGGAGCACGATATGCCAAAACACCGCTAGAGGCAGTGAAAGAAAGCAATCTTGTAATTACCATGCTTTCTGATGATGCTGCTTTGAAGGAGGTCGTCGAGGGACCAGATGGTGTTCTGAATGGATTGTCGGAAAATGGAATTCATATCTCTGCCAGTACAATCAGCGTAGATCTGGCTCGAAAATTATCCGTCTCGCATGCGGAGCGAAAGCAACACTTTGTGTCTGCCACGGTGATGGGGCGCCCAGATGCCGCTAAAGAAGCTAAATTGCGTATTATTTTAGCTGGTCCGGAACAAGCAAGACAACGGGTACTTCCCGTTTTGACAGTATTGGGTCAAGAGATAGTAGAGATTGGGGATCACGGCGAAGAAGGGAACGTTGTGAAAATTGGCGTTAACTTTCTAATTGCTTCAATGCTGGAAGCTTTGTCGGAAGTGCAGCTAATGGTAGAAAAGCACGGTATTGATTCGTCCCGATTTATGAATGTCGTGAATGCTCTTTTTCAATCTCCAATATATCAGAACTATGGAGCGATCATGAGCGAACAGCGCTTTGAACCGGCCGGTTTTAAAATGAAGCTTGGGTTAAAAGATGTTGCATTGGCTATTGAGGCAGCGAAGTCCGTTCAAACTCCTCTACCTTTAGGTCAGCTTATCCACCATCACTTGTCTGAAGGAATTGCCAATGGTTATGGTGAGTTGGATTGGACGGCTTTAATCCGTTGTCTTGAGCATTCTTCTTAAAAAATCGGGTTGCACCGATGATGTCGGGCGAATTGCAAGAGAAAATATAAGGAGAGATTAACTATGGAAATAGGTGTTACTTCGTTCATAGAAACAAAGCCTGATACTGAGACCGGAGTTGTGATGAGTCACGCACAGCGATTACGAGAAGTCGTCGAAGAAATCGTCCTTGCGGATCAGGTAGGACTTGATGTGTTTGGCATAGGTGAGCATCATCGTGAAGATTATGCAGCTTCATCACCCGCAGTGGTGTTGTCTGCTGCAGCCCCCCTAACAAAGCGGATTCGATTGACGAGTGCTGTGACGGTCCTTTCATCAGCTGATCCTGTCCGTGTGTTTCAGGATTTTGCCACGCTTGACGGCTTATCCAATGGACGTGCCGAGATTATAGCGGGCCGGGGTTCCTTTGTTGAATCCTTTCCGCTTTTTGGGTATGACTTGCATGACTATGAGGATTTATTTAATGAAAACATCGAGCTGCTTCTGAAAATACGGGAATCTGAGAAAGTTACATGGAGTGGAGGACATCGATCAGCGATAAATAATCTGGGTGTATACCCGCGCCCTGTTCAGCACTCTTTACCCGTATGGATTGGTAGCGGCGGTACCCAGGAGTCTGCCGTGCGTGCAGGACTTCTGGGCCTGCCATTAGTCCTGGCGATTATCGGTGGAAACCCAACCAATTTTGCACCGCTTGTACAACTGTATAAAAAGGCGGCAGCTCATGCCGGACATGATGCATCACGGCTTCAGGTAGGTTCACATTCCATCGGATTTGTTGCAGAAGATACGGAACAGGCAGCAGAACTCTTTTTTCCGTCAACCCAGTACGGTATGAATAAGCTCGGCAAAGAACGGGGGTGGGCGTACTACGATCGTTCCAGCTATGATGCTGCCCGACGCTTTGATGGTGCGTTGTATGTAGGGGATCCGGAAACAGTCGCCCAAAAAATAATCCATCTGCGTAAGCATGTAGGGATTACACGATTCATGATGTATGTTCCCTTAAGTACGATGCCGCATGAGTTGGTTATGCGGGCTATAGAACTGCTCGGTACAGAAGTTGCGCCGCGAGTACGAGAGGAAATTGCCAAGTGGGAAGCTCAAATGGGATAAGGATTATCTATGAATAAGACGTAAACGAACGAATTCATTATTTTATTTGGAGGGATTATTATGAGTGTTGAACCACGTATACTACCAGAATTAAGAGAGGTTTATTCACAATTTCCTGGGTTTGAATTGGAGAAGAATTTAGAGTGGAGCAGGAGCTTAGTGTCAGCTGCATCCGTGGAAGGATCAGAGCATGTAAACACAACCAGGCGCAAAATCCCGAGGGATGGAGGCGAGATGCTGGTGAAAATTTATGAGCCTGCCGGGCGAACGAATGACTTGTTACCTGCCATGCTATGGATTCACGGGGGAGGATATGTGTTAGGACATCCGGATATGGACGACGAATTATGCGAACGTTTTGTTCAGACAGCTGAATGTATAGTCGTATCGGTTGATTATAGGCTTGCTCCCGAGCACCCTTATCCGGCGGCGATCGAAGATTGTTATGCTGGATTGGTATGGATGACGGAGGAGGCAGCCTTGCTTGGCATTGATGTGGATCGGGTTGCAATTGCCGGTGCTAGCGGTGGCGGCGGACTGACAGCAGCACTCGCGCTGATGGCGCGTGATAAAGGAGGACCGTCTCTTATTTTCCAAATGCCATTATACCCGATGCTTGACAACCGTAACATCACACCGTCCAGTCATGAGATTACGGAAGCAGGTGCAATCTGGAACCGAACAGACAACATAGCAGCTTGGAACATGTACCTGGGCAAGGAGAGCGATGTCAGAGGAGAATCTACTTATGCAATACCCTCGAGAGCGGAGAACTTGGCAGGTTTGCCGCCAGCCTATACTTGTATAGGTCAGCTCGATCTATTCCGAGACGAGACAATGGAGTATGTGGCACAACTTGCACAAGCAGGTGTAGATGTTGAATTCCACCTGTATCCCGGTTGTTTTCACCTTTTCGAAATTTTCGCTCCAGAAACAGAAGTGAGTCAGCGCGCTGTTCAGGGCTATATGGATGCGATGGCCCGGGCACTTCATCCTAGCTAATTATAGGGACTAAAATAAACTGCGAATACGCAGAAAAAGTTGAATGGTTATTTAAGTAGAGACACGTGATTATTCGGGAAAGATTCATAAAAAAGATGAGGTTGTTGATTTTAAAAACAGCCTCATCTTTTGTTATATATTATTGATTTCAAAAAAGGCTTAAATTACTATCGTATTGTTCATTGGAAGCTTATTTCTTCAATTTTTATTTACATGATGCAAAACAGTTTAAATATTGATAGGGTAGGCTTATATATTTGTAGACAGCTTGATCCAAATTATATCTAGTGATAAGGAGAATACAACATGTGGGATAAGATTAAGGGTGGGCTTTACGGCTTATTGATTGGAGATGCTCTTGGTGTCCCCTATGAATTCAGATCAGCGGAGCAGCTCCCACCTCTGGAGCAGATTGAGTTTACTCCTCCTGTGGGCTTTCAGCCCACCTACCGAGATGTTCCTGCCGGCACCTGGTCGGATGATGGTGCGCAGGCACTATGTCTGCTGGAGAGTCTGATCGATAAAGGTACACTGGAGCTAACTGATTTTGCTGACAAATTGGTCGACTGGTATCATGAAGGTAGATGGGCAGTAGCCCAACAAGTTTTTGATGT
Source organism: Paenibacillus sp. FSL H8-0315 (assembly GCF_038005365.1). Classification (NCBI taxonomy): domain Bacteria; kingdom Bacillati; phylum Bacillota; class Bacilli; order Caryophanales; family Paenibacillaceae; genus Paenibacillus; species Paenibacillus sp. FSL H8-0315. The sequence continues at coordinate 128,033 of NZ_JBBOTA010000001.1, forward strand.
TGGAATACAAACCAGTCGTACGTTGTCTACTTATTACCAAGGAATGTCCCCTTACGAGAGTGGCAATACAGTTCCTGATGGGAAAGGGAATGGGGCGCTAATGCGCGTGCTACCACTTGCCTTGTGGCACAAAGGAACAGATAAACAACTCGTTCAGGATGCACATACTCAATGCCTTGTAACTCATGCACATATCTGTAATCAGGTATGTTGTGCCTTCTATGTGTTAATTGCACGTGAACTGTTGCAAGAGCAAGACTTCAATCTGTGCTACCGAACTGCTCTTAGCAAGCTTCGAACGATCTACCAGCAGATGCCTGAGCATGAACGGGAGCTCGAAGAGAACATTCATCCAGATAAAATATTCTATGGCGAAGGATCTGGTTATGTCGTAGATTCCTTGTTCAGTGCGTGTATGATCCTCCAAACCTGCACTTCCTACGAAGATGCCGTCAAACGAGCAGTTGCCTTAGGCAACGACACGGATACAACGGCCTGTATCACAGGTGGTCTTGCCGGAATCCGATATGGCTATGAGCATATCCCTCAGCGCTGGATCAACCAGCTGCGAGAGGCAGATCTGGTTGATCAACTGCTTCTCCGTCTTCAAACTGCATGAGGTGTACTAAGTTCTATTAGCATTAACAATGAGGAGGAGTGGGAATGAACGCAGCAGTACAGAGGTTTTTAGACGATGTGTGGAGCGAGATGTTAACCATATACAACAAAGAGACTATAAGAATAAATGAATTCATAGGAAATCGTCCGCTCCAGGCAGGGATAAAGGATTATCTTCAGGTAGCTTGGCGTGACGGAAAAATACATATTGATGTTGAAGAACCGTTTGATTGGACAGACAGCTCTTATAAAATCGAAGCAGGTCCTTATATCGCCGAACTCACGGATGAATTAATTAGATCTGAACTTTACCCGGCTTTATGCAAGAGAGTGGAGGAGCTTTTTTTATCAGAGAAGTTAGGTCCTCGTTTTTTTGATTACCGATTCCAGATCGTACTTTCCTTTGAAATGGAGGACGAAGACTTAACACTTTGCGTGCATCTGGTTAACGAAGAGAAGCTGAACGAACTCCGCAAATCATTACAGAAGTTTATAACATCCAAAATCATGTCTGATCTTCCCGTATTGCCGAGTGTTGATGACCAGTTTTTCTTTTCTCATCACTTGATGAACCCTGATCTTATGAAGCAAGAAGAAAATGCAGTTGGCCCATTAATTGAGCATTTATCCGACAAGCTCAGAAGTAATAGGCGACGCTTAGACGAATGGACTGGCCAGTATACTTTGGCTATGGATAATTGGATTCAAAATATTTTTCTTCCACGCTATTTTGTGCGTACAGGCAGCTTTAGAATGGATTGGATACCTAAAGAGGATATGGCGCTTATGGATCCGAATGCAGATCAACTTTCCTTTTTTGTATATGCCGCTCTGCAAATTGGAAAAACGAAACCGGACATCCGGGAACAATATTTGAAACTAGCTGTCCAGCTTGGTTCAAAACACGCAGCGGAGTATATCCAGGGGGGAAGCGGGAAATTCACTCCAGTATATAAAGGGACCCGTGTTGAAGTTGATAATAATGATGTAACGCAGAGCATTGAAGTCCGGATTTTGAACGAGGAGGAAGCAGCTTATGGAGAAGCATTGGATCACATTACCCAATTGCTGCAGCAGGGATTCCCGAAGGAATATAACCTGAAGCTGAAAAGCAAACAAAAGAACTATCTTCCTCTAAAAAAAATGGCTAAATCAGGTCTTCATCAGTTTTTTGCTGGTGCACTAGCATATCCGTCTCTTTTTCCTAAGCTGGCTGCGTATGCGGATATCGCTATGGAGCCCTATGCGTGGTACAAGGACACGGAACCGGGTGAAAAGTCGGTCATGCCTGGTACCTATGCTGTACTCGGATTAGGATTATATAGCAAGAAATATTTCTCACTCGTCTCTCGTTATATGGAGATGGTAGATTCGGAGCACCAAATGATACAGGATAGTTATGCGGAGACCTTTATTGATACGCACGGTGTGGAGGCTGAGCTTATGCCAGTTCTAGTCGACATTCTGCTAGCAGGAAATGAGGAAGCAAGATCTGTCAAAAACTTCGGGATCGATCGGGTCGAGCTTGCAGAAGCGCTGCTTCAAGAGCTGTCGCCTTAAGAAATATATGAACGGGAGCAGGTTCTATACCGGATATTCGGAAGCCGTGCAAAGCTGGAAAAATCCGTGAAGTCAGAGCAGACGGAACTTGAGCTTAGAGTTATTCTATCGGAGCTACTGACTCTTATAAGTTGATGACGATATATAAAAATGGAATTCCCTATTGGTTCGGGCAGGAAGAAGAAGATGATGTTTTTATTGTGGCTTCAGTGGAGCCAAGTGGTTTATCATTTTATGCACAGATGAGTAATAGTGATTGGAGTTCTTGGATAGAGAGATTTAAATTGGAGGCGACAAAAGTATTAGGATTTGATGTTGGTGAACCCGAAGACGGGGTTTATGTAATGAAGTGCACAATTTAATTGTGGGGATGATTTCGTGTTTACTGAAATGGTAACTCAGTATTTACCTCTTCTCTTAGAAAAAGAGGGTGATTATTTATTTGAGTAGAAAGACGGAATAGTAAACCTTAAAAAACAGTCCACCTATTGGTACGTTAGTTGAACAAGATTAGAGGAAATCCCTTTTAATAGGGGTTTCTTTTTATTTTTACAAATTTAAAGTTAGTTCTGTTGAGAAGCCTTAAATAAGTACCTGTCTGTGGAAATAGGAAAAATTTGCTTGCCCTTCGCAGAATTTTCTGTTACTTTTGATAGTAACAATATGTTATTATCAAAACGATACTAAGTACAACTAATTTTTTTCGCTCTATGAATGAGTGGAAAAAGCGGAGGGATGCAAGATGAAAAAGGTGGCGGCTAACTGGAATCTGTTCGAAATTACGTGGTTGATACTATTTACCTCAATCGCTGTCGGGTTTACAGTGATTACAAAGGACTCTTTATTCGGATTCACGGTATTTATTACTGGGGTGTTATGCGTGGTGCTTGCAGCGAAGGGCAACCTGATGAGCTATGTTTTCGGCATGTACAATACCATCGGTTATGCTTATTTGGCCTATATTAACGGTTTGTTTGGAGAGGTTTTGCTGAATCTGCTATTCTTTGTTCCAATGAATGTTATTGGCTTCTACATGTGGAAAAATAATCGCCAAAAAGACGGTAGACTGACCATGCGGCAGATGGATCTTAGAAGACTGCTCCTCGTTGGGATGGTCTGTGTAATCGGCTGTTTGCTGCTCGGATTTGGGCTTTCGTTCATTCCGGGACAGAATTCGCCTTACATTGATGCCACTACAACGGTGCTGTCTGTTGTGGCGACCTTCTTAATGGTTAGAAGATTCAAGGAACAATGGCTGGTCTATATCGTGCTAAATCTCTTTACGGTGCTGCTGTGGGCGATTCGCATGCTGGAGGGCAGCGGGGAAGGCCTACTGATGATCGTGATGTGGAGCGCGTATCTGGTCAACGCAGTTTACGGGTACTATATTTGGAATAAAGGGGCGAAGGAGGTGGCGGCATGAACACGCTTGGACTAACACTGGGGAAGTTTGCCCCGCTGCATAAAGGCCATCAGTTCATGATTGAAACGGCGCTACAAGAGGTCGATGAATTGATCCTAGTCATTTACGAAACGACAGTCACTCCGATCCCGCTTCATGTCCGGGCAAATTGGATTCGCAGGCTCTATCCGGAAGTCCGGGTAATCGAAGCTTGGGATGGTCCGGATGGATATTCGGATGACAGGGAGCATGAGGTTCGGGAAGAACAGTATATACTCGGTTTGCTGAACGGAGAGCAAGTAACGCATTTTTACTCGAGCGAATTCTACGGCAAACATATGAGTCTCGCTTTGGGTGCAATAGACCGGCGGGTGGATGAAGCCCGAGAGCGGGTCCCGATCTCAGCGACGATGGTCCGTTCCAATCCATATCAGTACAGGGAGTTCGTAAGTGATATCGTGTACCGGGATTTGATCACGAAATTGGTATTCGTTGGAGCGATGTCAACGGGTAAGTCGACGATCACCGAAGCACTGGCACAGCGATATTGCACAACGTTCGCAAGCGAATACGGACGCGATTATTGGACCGAACATCAGGTGGACCGCCGAATCGGCTTGGAAGCGTTCGATGAAATCGCGGTGGGTCATATCGAGCGCGAAGAACAGGCAATGCTTGCGGCGAACCGGGTTCTGTTCGTCGATACCAATGCGATCACGACGTATATGTTCGCCCTAGATTACCACGGCCGGGCCCCCGAGCTGTTAACCCGGATCGCTCTGGAGAACGCGCAACGTTATGATCTGTTCTTCTTATGCGCTGACGATATTCCTTACGACGATACGTGGGACCGCAGCGGGGATCAGAAGCGGCATGTCTTTCATAAACAGATTATCGCGGATTTAAAGGAGCGGCGGATCCCCTATATTACGCTGCGGGGGAGCCTGGAGGAACGTATACGCAAGGTAGATGAAGTGTTGGCAAAGTTCGAGCCCTACGGGAATTATTTCGGAGAGCTGAACGGTTAAATCAAATATAAAGGAGGCATACCCACTTGGATTTGTTGGATAAGGATGGACTTACGGAATCTGAATTTTTGAAGCAATACAAGGCAGGCGATTACGAGCGTCCTTCAGTGACAACGGATATGGTTATCTTCACTGTGACGGAAGACGAGGCTGACAGTTATCGCAAACTACCGGGAAAAGAGCTACGCGTCCTACTAATTCGCCGGGGGGCTCACCCCTTCCTGGGCAAATGGGCGCTGCCTGGCGGTTTTGTCCGGCCGAATGAGACGACTGAGCAGGCAGCAGTAAGGGAACTATGCGAGGAAACCGGCGTGGAAGATGTTTATCTGGAGCAGCTGTATACGTTCAGTGATATCGGGCGCGACCCACGAACCTGGGTAATAAGCTGCAGCTATATGGCTCTGATTAACAGCGACAAGTTGGAGTTAAAGGCAGGAGATGATGCAGCAGACGCCGCCTGGTTCAAGGTATCCTATCGGCCGCTGCGGGAGCAAAAAGAGCTGTTTGAGGACGGATACATCAAGACGCTGGAGTACGAACTCAAACTAAGCAGTGAAGAAGAAGAACTTTCGGCGGTCGTGGCGAGGACTATGACAGCGAAGACTACATCGACTGGCACGGATTATGAGATCGTATCGAATGACGGATTGGCCTTCGACCATGCGAAGATCATAGCATGCGCTATTGATCGGTTACGGGGAAAAGTGAATTACACCGATATTGCACTGCACTTGATGCCGAAGCTTTTTACCTTGACGGAACTGCAGCAGGTTTATGAGGTAATTATGGATAAAGAGCTGTTGAAGGCGGCCTTCCGGCGTAAAGTAGCCGATCTTGTAGTGGAGACCGATCATTATACCGAAAATGCGGGGCATAGACCATCCCGCTTATATCGGAGAAATTTGGAGGGTTAACGATGATTTACAATATCGATGAGTTAAGAAAAGCATATAACGAGGGGAAAAAGTTCAAATTCGTGTTTTTTTGGGGACATACACCGCCTAAGGACGGGAGCGTTGATAAAAGCTGCTTCAGCCAATGGTGGCTGTGCACGTTCACGGTAGAGGGAACGCAGTACTCATGTGCCGAGCAGTTTATGATGGCCGAGAAGGCAAGGTTGTTCGGCGATGACGAAATGCTGGAGTCCATCCTTAAAGCTAAGCATCCAAAGGAGATGAAGGCTTTTGGACGTGCGGTCCAGAACTTTGACAAAGATATTTGGGATAAGGAATGTTACAGCATCGTCAAAAGAGCCAGCTTGGCCAAATTTTCGCAGAATCCGAAGCTTAACGATTATCTTAACTCCACGAAGAACCGCATCCTCGTCGAGGCTAGCCCGCGGGACCGTATTTGGGGGATCGGCATGGGCCAGTCCAATCCGGATGCGGAGAATCCCATGAAATGGCGGGGCAGAAATCTGCTGGGGTTCGCACTGACGGAAGCGCGGGACGAGTTGCTGCGGAGTTAGATTTATACAAGATTAAATTAATGGACTTGAGGAAATCAATGACAGGATGAGGGATGACCGTGAAATATACCGATTATATCTGCCTGAAAACAGGAAGATACCAATCAGTAGGAAAGTTTGGCGATAATATTTATGCATATGAGGTCCTTACGGGGGTAACCGACTCCCCGGAGTACCATCAAATTTCTAAGGCGGAATTCGATTCTTTTGAAACTTGGAGCCAAGAGTACATTTCGGATCTTAAAAAAATGTATGAAATCATTAACCGTCCCGTTATCTGCAGCGGCTACTTAGGGAGAGCGGAACTTGATCCTTCACTGCTTCGGAATATTTAGCTGTAAATAATATCTTCTACTGAGAGTATAGAAACGATTCTTCGCTCAGAGGACAAGAACATAGTCTCACTGGATGCCGCGCTGTGCGCGGCTTTTTTTATCGGTACAAGTTCTTGTCTTTTGTTTAGGGCAAGAACTTGTCCCCAATGTCACTTAATGATGATATACTTACCTCATTAATTATGATATTGATAATCAATATCAATTGAATTGATAGGTGATATATAAATTGCAAAAGGTGAGATGAAGGAGCGCAGATAGATGCAAGACGAAGCAGCAGCAAGTCAGGTATTTACACCGGAGATGATCGATACGATGGCCCACATTTGGACACGTTCGATCATTACATTAATAGATGTACGTTTTCAGAATGTAGCGTCCCAATACCCGTTGGAGCAGTATAAAATGCCTAGTAGCATGTTTATCTATGCATGTGGAGGAGAAGCACAAATTCAACTGAATGAAACCACATTTGGAATGGAACGCTTTGGTTTAGTTCACGGAGGGAAGGGGAGCCTGCTCAGTATTTCGCCTAAAGGGGAGAATGTGAAGACCTTTATGGTATTTTATAAAGCAGAATTACCTCTTTTTTTCAAGAGGCACCTGCAGCAATTACTCGAGGAAGTAAATCCATTTGTTCAACAGTATGGTTATACACCAAGTAATCCTATCTTGCTACTCGATTGGTTTCAACAGATGATGAATGGCTGGAACCGCGGCAAAGCGATGGATCAGCTGCAGGCCAAAAGTTTTCTATATCAATTGATACATGGGGTGTACAGAGATTTTGAGAGTGGGGAGATTCGGTATCTCCAGCCAGATCCAGCCTGTTCTGCCAAGATATATCTCGATAAACATTACATGCGGCCGATTATGTTCCAAGAAATTGCCGATATGTTTGGGATCAGTGGCGGGCAATTGACGCGGCTGTTCAAAAAAAAGGAAGGCATCAGCTTACAGGAGTACCTCATTCAGAGAAGGATTGAAGCTGCCTGCCATGACTTGAAACATACAGAAGCAACCATTAAAGAGATCGCAACAGGATCTGGTTTTGCAGATGAGAAAAATTTGTTTCGGATGTTTAAGAAGTATTACAAGATGACGCCAAGTGATTATCGGAAAATAAACGCACTATCTATGCAGGTTGATGGTATTGATAATGATTCTCATTTTCTTTACTATGAGAGGGAACTAGCGGGTCTAGTCCAGTCTTATAGAGAAGGGGAATCAACCATGTTTGGAAAAGTAAGAAGTAAAGAAATGATCTTGGCGGCGACGATGAGCTTGATGCTGTTATTGTCGGCATGTGCGTCGGGAACGCCATCGAATAACGGGGGAACGGTGAATTCAAACCCTGCGCAGACACAACAGACGACACAACCGGAAGCTTCAGAAGCAGTCTCGCAGACGAGAACGATTTCCACAGTAAAGGGTGACGTTAAGGTACCGAACAACCCTCAGCGTGTTGTAGTCGATTATTTGGTTGGTGATGTGGTGGCCCTAGGTGTAACTCCTTTAGGGGTGGCGAGAGCGGCAAGGGACGGGAAAGAGGCTGTTTTTGCTAACCAGATTACAGACTCTATTAAAATAGCTATGGAGCCGGAAGATGTCATGACTCTTGAGCCTGATCTGATCATTTTAGCATGGGGCGATGAAAATTATGAAGATTTATCCAAAATTGCCCCGACAATTTATGTCCCTTATGGTGATATGACTACAGAAGAGCGGATACATTTTATTGGTGATGTTTTGAACAAGCAGGAAGAGGCTAAGGCTGTTCTGAGTGCTTATGCCGGAAAAATAGAAGAAGCGAAGCTAGCCCTTCAGAATGCAGGTCTTTCAGACGTGACGATTACTATGGGGGAATTCAGTGATAAAAGTAACTACATCGCTGGAGCCAAGCATGCGGTTGGCGAGCTTGTTTATAATGGACTTAAAATGAAGGCACCTTCAAAAGTTCAAACTGATATTATTGACACAGATAAATATTGGGGAGATATCTCTATGGAGGTCTTGGCTGCTTACATAGGGGATTATCTAATCGCTATAGGAGATACGGAAGTCCCTACTGATAATGCGGTCTGGAAATCGCTACCTGCTGTGCAACATAATCGGATCATATCGGTGGGTACATCGCTATCTTGGTCCACGGATATAATGACTTCCAGTGCATTGATTGATCATATTGTAAATCAATTGCTGGCTATGGCTAGATAAGGATTTTGACGAGGTAAAAAGAAGTACTCCAATTTGTAAATATGACTATCAGTAGGTAAGGAAAGGAAAGCGTAATGAAAAACAAGCCTGAACAAAAACGCCGTGGGGCGGTGAATTTCACCATGTACATGGTGGTAGGGCTTGGATTAACGGTTCTCATGTCGGCGGCGTCGATTAGCTTCGGCGCCGCCGACATGAGGTTAGCGACTGCATGGGAGGCTATTTTCCGATTTGATCCAACGCTCACTGAGCATCAAATTATACAAACCCTACGTCTTCCGCGTACCGTAGCCGATCTGATCGTCGGATGCAGCCTTGCGGTATGTGGGGCTATTATGCAGGGAACGACGCGAAATCCGCTGGCTGACTCCGGGCTGATGGGCATCAGCTCTGGTGCAGCATTCGCGATTGCTCTTTGCCTGGCCTTTCTGCCGGGTTATTCGTATGGGCATATGATGCTGTTTGCTTGTCTGGGAGCAGCACTCGCGACCGGGATCACTTACTTCATCGCGTCACTGGGCAAGCGCGGGATGACGCCTCAGCGGCTGGTACTGGCAGGACTGTCCATCTCTATGCTATTTGGCGCACTCAGTCAGTATTTAGCGATCAATTATAATCTGGGTCGAGCATTAGCATTCTGGACGGCAGGCAGTACAGCGGGGGTCAAGTGGGGGGAATTGCTGATCATCTCACCGCTATTTGTTGGTGGTGTACTGCTGGCGCTGGCGCTATCTCCTTCTGTTACACTGCTCAGTTTGGGGGATGATGTGGCAAGTGGACTCGGTATTCGTAGCGGACTGGTCAAAGGTTTATCGACGATTATCGTGCTCGTGCTGACTGGATTAGCTGTTGTCTTAGTTGGTCCGATCGGGTTTGTTGGTCTGATTACCCCACATATTGTGCGATACATGGTCGGTGTCGACTATCGTTACATTATTCCGGCAGTTGCACTATATGGTGCGTTGCTGACCGTGTCGGCCGATCTGGCTGGCCGCTTGATCAATAAGCCGTTCGAAACACCGATTGGTATTATATTTTCTATCATTGGTGTGCCGTACTTTCTCTTCCTGGCTCGCAAGCAAAGGAGGGAATCTGAATGATCAAGCAGCGTTATACGGTGCAAAGGGGCATTATCGTCAATATAGTGCTTATGGTGCTCATCCTTATTTTTGCTGTCATTAGCATGAATTCTGGCAAAATGAATCTTTCACCGCTAGAAGTGCTGAATGTTCTCCTCGGAAACGGTACAGATAAGCAAAATCTGATCGTGTTCGATTTTCGCCTGCCACGAATCACACTGTCGATCTTGGTAGGTCTGGGAATGGGAGCGGCTGGGGTCGTGATGCAGAGTTTGCTGCGTAATGACATGGCTAGTCCAGGGACGCTGGGGATTAGTTCGGGATCGGGTTTGTTTGTCCTGTTCTTCGTCGTATTCATCGCATCGACAGGAAAGGGCTCCTTTATTGCCCTACCACTACTGGCCTTTGTTGGCGGATTATTGGCGGCGGGATTGATCTTCTTATTATCGTATCGCCGTGGGCGAGATATTTCGCCAATCGGTTTGATCTTAACCGGGGTCGCACTCGGAAGCGGGTATGAAGCGCTGACCACCTTCCTGACTCTCAAGCTGAATGATTCGCAGATGGATTTCATGCTGCATTGGCTGGCGGGAAGCTTATGGGGCGCTGATTGGCGTTATATTTCCGTACTGGCACCATGGGTCTTGATTTTACTCGGCTATATTTTCTACAAGTCTCGCATACTCAACACCCTCCATCTGGGCAATCAGACGGCAGAAGGGCTGGGTCTTGCCGTGAAGCGGCAGTTTTTGGGGTTGTCGGTCGCTGCGGTTGCTTTATCCTCTGGCAGTGTGGCCGTGGGCGGAAGCTTCTTTTTCGTTGGCTTGATCGCTCCGCATGTGGCAAGAAAACTGGTCGGGCCCGATCACAAATTGCTCGTTCCGGCTGCCAGCCTGACCGGAGGATTAGTCGTGGTGCTGGCTGACACGATTACGCGCACGGTTAGCTTGGGGGGAGATGTGCCGACGGGAATCGTCATTACGGTCATCAGTGTTCCGTACTTTCTTTATTTACTATCGAAGGCCAATTAGGAGGACGTCATGGAAAGTATTACAGCGCAACAAATCGATATTGCCTATAATGACACGCTTATCGTAAAAGAACTGAACTTGCAGATTCCGCGTGGACAGATTACCTCGATTATTGGTCCCAATGGATGCGGCAAATCAACCGTACTAAAGGCAGTCGGTCGGTTGCTCAAGACGAATAATGGTACGGTTTATCTGAATGGCGCCGATATCCGTACGCTGTCCACCAAGGAAGTGGCCAAGCAGATGGCGATTCTGCCGCAGACGCCGACCGCACCGAGCGGTTTGACGGTCGGTCAATTAATCGCCTATGGGCGTTTTCCACATCAACGGGGCTTCGGCAAGCTCTCCAAAGAGGATAAGCAAGTAGTAGCCTGGGCCCTATCGGTTACACAGCTTACAGCGTTTGAGCATCGTGAGGTCGATACGCTATCTGGCGGTCAGCGTCAGCGCGTATGGATTGCGATGGCGCTCGCCCAGCAAACCGATCTGATCCTGCTGGATGAACCCACAACCTATCTGGACCTGGCGCATCAGCTTGAAGTGCTGGAACTGCTCTATGAACTAAATCGCAGTCAACAGGTGACGATTGTGATGGTGCTGCATGACCTGAATCTGGCAGCACGCTTCTCCGACTATATGGTGGCGATTCGTGAGGGTCAGGTGGTGGAGCATGGTTCGCCAGAGCGTGTAATGACGGTACGGACGCTGCGTGAGGTATTTGCCATTGATGCCGAGATTATGCTGGAACCACGAACAGGGCGACCGGTGTATGTGACGTACGAGCTCTTGCGTGATAATCGTAGAGAACAAGGTGTGGATCAAGGATTCCCAAAAGCTAAGGAACAGAAGGAGGCGATTGCCACTTGAAAATCGCATAGCGTGTCCTCCTAGGCGCACGGAAATACTGGTGCAGTTAGGCATTGGATTTGCCGGTGTCATGATAGCCACGATTCAACGCGTATAGCCTTTGGTGTAGCTTCCACAAGCAACTAACTCCATGAAAGTGGGCTAAGGCTTGTTGCAGAGGGGAGAGATAATAATAAATAACAACATATCCTAAATTCACAGCCGCAGGTAACTAGCTTGCGGGCTTTTTTTATTATTCGGAGCACTAGATTACGTGATTAATTTGAGAGAACCAGTATATATAACTCTAAATGAAGCAAGGAGGACTATTGAAGGTATCAGAGGAATGCGCAACAAGCAGATTGCCCGGAAACTGCAGATGGGGACCGCAACACAGCAGTTGAGAAGATCAGCTGGTTCAGACTCAGGCGCACAATCACAATAGAATCTAAACGTGGCTGAAATCTTGGAACAGATGTATCACACGGTGAAGACAAATCGGGCTGAACCGTACCATAAATAGGGTGAAAAGTTGAGTTGAAGGTTGAAGCTTTAATGCTAAATATATCAGGAATAGTTCTCCATCATTTGATATAAATAATTTCGAAAGTCTTCAACATAGGTTTTGGGCTCTACAACTTTTAGATGAGTGCCGAAGCTTGCTAAAAGTTGAAATCCCATACGATTTTGTGGGACATAAATGGTTGCTAATAAAAATCCAGAATTATGGTCTTCAATACTTCTTCGACCATACCTTTCGATGATTTGATCTTTTATGCTAGGCGATATCCAGGCCTTAATCGTGACGAATTCAGGTAGATAATTTGCTTCGTGTACTTGCTCTGACCAATCGTCTCTAGGATGAAACGCGCGTTCATCCATAGTAATATGATCGATCCGAGATAACTTGAAAGTTCGATATCCCTGTCGATGTAAACAGAATCCTTTCAAGTACCAACTCGATTCGCTAAAATGCAGCTCATAGGGCTCGACCATTCTATTCGTTACAGCCCCGTCCTTATCTGTATAATCAAACGAAACCAGCCTCTTTTTTGAAATGGATTCTTGATATGTCTTTAAGGTTTCAAGAATCTCGGACCGACCTTCCCAATCATAAAACGACAGTTGAATGGAACGATTTAGAGACAATGGACTAACCATTGCCTCTATTTTTTTTATCGTTCTTTCAACTTCTTCAGTACGGAGGATTTGTTCCAATCCGCCGAGCGCAGTTAATATATTCTGTAAATCGGAGCTGCTTAAAAGGCGTTTATCAACCTTGTATTCATCCATTATGCCGTAGCCCCCTTTGACCCCATTGACAGAGTAGATCGGGATGTTCGATAAGCTCAATGTTTCCATATCGCGAAGGATCGTTCTTTTGGAGACATTGAATAGTTGTGAGAATTCCGTTGTAGAAACAACCTCTTTTTTCAGCAATATCATGATAATCGAAATGAGTCTCTCCACTTTGTCCATAATTGCCCTCTTTTTTTACATGATTTCAGAAAGGTGACACCTAGATGTCACCTTTTATTCATTATACTACAAGTATCACAAGAAGGAGGTTTTAATTCAATGTTTAATCCAACCGATTTTCCCAAGCCCACCCTTATTTCAGCCAACGGTGTGGAACTCGAAGTGTTTGAAGCAGGCCGAGAAAACGCAGGAAAACCTATTGTACTCTGCCACGGCTGGCCAGAGCATGCCTTTTCTTGGCGCCATCAGATGGACGCACTTGCCGCAGCGGGCTACCATGCCATCGTCCCCAACCAGCGGGGTTACGGCAACTCATCCCGTCCGACCGAAGTAACAGACTATGACATTGAACACTTGTCGGGTGATCTCATCGCGCTTCTCGATCACTATGGATACGAGGACGCTACCTTTGTCGGTCATGACTGGGGTGCATTCGTCGTTTGGGGACTGACCTTGTTGCATCCAAACCGCGTCAATAAAGTGATAAATCTGAGCTTGCCTTACCAAGAGCGCGGAGAAAAACCCTGGATCGAGTTCATGGAAGAAATACTTGGCGGCGATTTCTATTTCGTCCACTTCAATCGACAGCCAGGCGTCGCGGACGCCGTATTCGAAGACAATACATACAGGTTCCTTCGCAACCTGTACCGGAAGAGCGAGCCTCTCAGAGCACCTGAGCCAGGTATGGCGTTGATCAATCTCGCCAGAGCAGAAACACCGCTCGGTGAGCCCGTATTGAGCGAAAGCGAGCTGGCCGTTTACGTCTCCGCTTTTGAAACATCAGGGTTCACGGGCAGCATAAATTGGTACAGGAACCTTGACCGCAACTGGCGCTTATTGGCGAAAGTGAACCCAATCATCCAGCAGCCGACCCTCATGATCTACGGCGACCGGGATGTGGTTGCGAAGTCTGAAAACCTGACAAAGTTCGTGCCCAATGTGGAAGTGGTCAATCTGGATTGCGGTCATTGGATCCAGGAAGAAAAGCCGGAAGAAACAAACCAAGCGATTTTAAAATGGCTGGAACAATGGGAGATGTAGTTTTTTTCAACAACCAAGAAGAGTTTAACGATTGGTTAGAAGAACATCATGCTGAAGCTAGTGAAATTTGGGTGGGCTATTTTGGGATAAGTACAGGTCGTGCAAGCCTTACTTGGTCTGCATCAGTAGATGCCGCTCTTTGTTTTGGGTGGATTGACGGTATACGAAAAACCATTGATAAACAAAGCTATAAGATTCGCTTTACTCCGCGCAAAGTAAATAGTGTATGGAGTGCTGTGAACGTAAAGAAGGTAAAAGCACTAATACAGTTTGGAAAGATGAGACCAGAAGGAATGCACGTCTTTAACAACAGAACCGATGCACAAGGCTATTCCTCTGAACAAAGAAACGTGGAACTTGCCAAAGAATATGAAGAACAAATCAAGGCAAATCAAACAGCCTGGCTATTCTTCACTAATTTATCACCATCCTATAAAAGAGATTCAATCTGGTGGGTAATGAGCGCCAAGAAAGAAGAAACACGATTAAGAAGGCTTGGAATATTGATCGCTTCATCTGAAGAAGGGCTAAAATTTCAACATTGCAAAAAATATATTACAGAATAAGGAAATATAAATAACAAAAGAATGGTTAAAAGGATTTTTGGTACTGCATAAATCTGGGTCTATTGTTTCCCTGATCTATAGGAGAGAGGAGCTACTGTATTTCTCAATCAATTAGGGTTTAATTCTCATCAAAAGTCAGAACGTTTTAAATGCGAGGCATAAATCAAATCGCTAAATGAAGAAGGGATGAAACAGCTCATCCAAAATCGCAACCCCCTTCATTTTCATGGTACAGCCGACCCTCATGATCTATGGTGACCGGGATACGGTCCAGAGGTCTGAAAACCTGACAAAGTTCGTGCCTAATGCAGAAGTGGTCAATCTGGATTGCGGTCATTGGATCCAGCAAGAAAAGCCGGAAGAAACAAACCAAGCGATTTTGAGATGGCTGGAAGAGCAGAATGATGCTGAATAGAGTCGCTTAGCAAGCAAAACTTAGAAAAACAATAAGGACACCCAAACAGGCAAGGTCATTAAGTTAAGCTCAAAGGTAAGAACGGGAATAAAAATGGAATTCAAAACGGCATGGGAAAGCCCCGTGCCGATCGCTGTCAATACGAGTCCTGAATGAACTTCATTAACAATCTCTTGAATTTCAAGTACTGTCCATGGAGATGTCTCGTCCTCGCTCAATGCATAATCAACATAGGTTAAGTTCGACGGAGTAACATCTGTTACTCCAGTAGTGTCAAATATTGAGTGGTCAGGCGCATCGCCAGCTTGCTGAACGTAGTAAGCATTAATCGTATCCAACGCGGCTTGTGGAGACAATGGTGCAGGTGTTTGTGTAGGTGTCTGCGTTCTATAGATGTTACGCTGAACCGTACCATTAAATAGGGTGAAAATTAGTTGTGAATGAAGTTTATATAGAGATAAAATTAACCCCTAAGATGACTCTTAGTTTTTTTCATATGACTTAATACAACAATATTTACAAATTCATGATACGATATTGCTAAATCGGGAGATAGATGCTCCATATTTAAGATAGAATTAATTATTGATAGAACTGTTGAAGATGAATCATAACAAAATGATTGATGATCAACGAAGAATGTTTACTGAAACTATTATGACTCTGTAGAATGGGGGCCACTATATGTCATTAGCTAATAAAAAAGAAGAGTGTTTCCTTATCGAGACATTAAAATCGCATATACCAAATGTAGAGGAATTACTGAATCCAGCAGTTGAGGAATCAGAAATAGATCTTTTCGAGAGCATGATGAACTGCAAATTTCCAGAAGATTTCAGAAAGTTATACATGAATTCTAATGGAGAAGGAGAGCAGATTTTTGGCGTTATGGCTGGTCTTGGTTGGATGAACATTGAATCGATAGTAAGCAACTGGAAGTCCCTTTTAGAATCAGCTTATGATATTATATCCAGCAAATCAGATGTAATAAAAGACGGGAACTACAGAGAAGGCTGGATTCCTTTTGCTGAAGATGGTGGTGGCTCATTTTTGGCAATAGATTTAGACCCCGGAGAAAAGGGCGTTTATGGGCAAATTATCACGATAGATCATAATTCTCATTTTTCCTATGTTATTGCAGAAAGTTTGGGACATTTCTTTGAATTTATCGATTCGAGCCTCAGAAATAGTAGTATTGGTATTCGTGAAGAAGAAGATGTAATCATATTATCCCGTGAAAGTGGAAGTTTGTTAGATGATATTTTGGCTTTGACTAATTTGAATATCGAAGAGAACAGCCTTATCCCTGTAAGCGGATTTTGGGAAGAGTATTTTAAAGACGATGTTGAAAGTGGTTTTGTATCTTCAAAAACATTGAAAAAAAAGAGAATGGTATTTATTAGAGTTGATCAAGCTCAAAAATACGGAGCAATATCTTTGGATATTTTAACCCATATGGTTAATCTTAAAGAACTTATTATACATGCGGATGAAATTACTAATTTTGATGTACTTCAACGCTTGGCTTCTTTAGCAGAACTTGTGATAGGATCAGAAGCTTTTAAAGAGTCTGATTTGAAGTACTTAGTTTCTTTAGATGGGTTAAGGAAGCTAACATTAATAGGACTTCCATTAAAAGATATACATACACTGAAAGATATAAAGAAATTAAAGAGTTTGAGATTATGTAGAATGAACTCAATTGATAGGGGATTAATAGGAACTATAAAAAATTTGAAGGAACTAAGTTTAGAAGAAATGGAGGTTGGCGACCTGCTTTATATTTCAAACCTTAGTAAGTTAATAAAACTAGAGCTCAAACAAGTGACAATACCACATTTATCATTCTTAAAAGCTTTAAA
Organism: Paenibacillus sp. FSL H8-0315; assembly: GCF_038005365.1. Taxonomy (NCBI): domain Bacteria; kingdom Bacillati; phylum Bacillota; class Bacilli; order Caryophanales; family Paenibacillaceae; genus Paenibacillus; species Paenibacillus sp. FSL H8-0315. The sequence goes on from NZ_JBBOTA010000001.1 coordinate 144,980, forward strand.
GAATCTAACGGTTTTTGAGACAGATAGCTGTGCAATAGATGAATCACATATAGAGGTTATAGGAGAATTGAAGAAATTAAAGCAGTTCACTTATCCGGTTGGAGATTTAACAATACTCAAAAATTGTATGAGTCTAAAGCAGATTGGAGTAGATGCATCAAGACTTAAAGGTTTGGAGGAAATTTCAGACTGTAATATAGTCGATATAACTATATTTCATGCAACATCGAAAGAGAACGCGAAGTCCGTAGTTGCGGAGTTTAATAAATACTTTAAACTTCAGTCATATGGATGGCAGGTAACATGGAAAGATTAATGAAGCTTGCCTACACTGAGCTTTATCAAAATAGGGTGAAATTTTTATAAAAGAAAGGAGACAGAGCAAGAAGCAAGAGAAGCAGAAGTGCCCAAGGAAAGGAGGTGGTGCCCCATTGATTCAGAAGGACTCCTCCCAACATCCCGGCGCCGGCGATAGCCAGATTCCAAACCGTTGTATTGATAGGCATCACGATATCCACACCTTGCTTCCCATCAGCCTGAGCAAGTGCTGTCTGCAACAATGTTGCCGCACCACCGAATGTCAGCCCCCACAGCGCAACAGAAATGAAGATAATAGTACCATGCTCACTCCAAAGTCCTAGTACAAGAGATATCAGAGCAAATCCCAATCACCCAGATTCCCACCAGTGCCATAATTCCAAAAACAAGCAGAACCTGTCCGAGATAGGGTTCAAGCCCCATATCATCCAGGAAAGGAGAGATATAGGTGTACAAAATATTATGAGTCAGCATCCAGGCAAGAACCACAACCAAGATAGGAATCACCCCAGGTGTGAGTAAAACTTTGAATACTGAAATTTGTTTATCAGCCGACTGTCCCGGATAATAAAGCAGCGACAGCCCAAGACTTGATAAATAAAGTCTTGGACTGCCGCTGTTCAATTATCATTTCCCGTTAGTTTATTCAAGGATGCTACGAAAAAACTATATATTTAGATTTTCATATTCAGATTAATGCCTGATTGAAGGATTTAATGAAAATAAATTAAAAAATACCATACTATTTTAACAAAAAATTACTGAACATGTATTTCCGATTTGATATCATGTTGACTTAAAAATTTCATTAAATCATTACTCAGCTGTACAATCTCATTGTTAGCATTATTCGCATAATCCGGCAACATCATATCCCTAACCATCTTAGTTCGTAGCCATGTCATAAAGAAAAGATCCAAAAATAAGTTTGGAAATTTAAGCACCATTTTAAGCATTGGAGGATCAATTAAAACACCCGCTTTTTGTATTTCCCTAAGATACGCTTTTAAAGTGACTGTTATTTTGCGTGCCGTCTTTCTGGTTCTGGCTGTTTTTTTGTCAATAATCTTATTCTCAGAATGCAAAAAACTCAACATGGCAATATCTGATACGGAATGTGTGATTAGATACGCTTGCATATCCTTTTTAATAACGTAGGGAAGCTTTGCTGTTTTAAATAGTTTTGCGAGGTTTTCTATACGTTCTGTCACTGCACCATTAATTTCTCCAAATGCAGTTGCCGCTATAAACTTTGGTAGAAATCGCGCATGTAATACTCCATCTTTAATCTGTCCACCGAAGCCGGGAAAAGCTGGTAGAAGTCTATCCCCTACGATATCCAGCCACGAAGAAAATCCAATTGAATTACTAATCATCGTAACTATATTTTTGCTTTGATTATCTTTTAGCGCTAACAATGCTGATTCGGACCGATCATAACGAACAGTAACGAAAATAAAATCGTATACATCGTCATTTTCGAGCGTATCCATGACATTCACTTGTATCGATCTAACTGTACCTTTTTCTATATACTGCAGGCCATTTTCTCTTAATGATGTATATCTATTCGAATGTGCAAACAGGCTAACGTCAAACCCTGCTTCAATAAGCTTTATTGCGTACATGCTCCCGATGACACCTGCACCAAAAATTAAAATTCTATCTTGTTTTGCTGACATATAAACCACCCCTACTTGTTAATATTTCCTTTTGATTATCCGACAACATGTTGTATGATGTGATTATAAATCTTCATTATTCCTTGATCAACCATCAGTTTTTTATGATTTGTCGGATGATATTCTTATTCACTAGTAGGAGGGAAACATGAAAAAGCAACCCCAAATAACGGAGAAAACGAGACAAAAATTTGTAGAAGTTTTTTGTGAGTTGTATAGCCAAAAGCCGATTGAGAAAATTTCGATTCAGGAAATTTCGAATAAGTCAGGATATAACCGCAGCACCTTTTATCAATACTTTACTGACATTTACGAATTGTTAGACTCTGTTGAAAATGACTTATTGAATGACATGAAAAAAGAATTGGCGAATAAAGAGCTATCGAAGGATACGGTTCAAGATACGCTCAATTGTCTGGACAAAAAAGAACATCTCCTGGTTCTTAATGCCCTTTTGGGTGATTATGGAAGTGCCCGTTTTTTAAAACGCTTAAAAAAAGAAATCACTTTGGATCAATTAGAATTAAACGTTCCGCAAAACCAATCCTTAACGCCATACTTCATTGAGTTTTACCTGACAACTGCTCTTTCTTTGTTTCGTCTTTGGCTCCAGCGTCAAAAGGATTTATCGTCAGAAGAATTTTTCAAGTTAGTGGAGAACCTATATTCAAGAGGGATTACGCCTTATTTTAAAGAATGAGTCTGTCATTCAAACCAAATCCATATGTTCTATAACAATAAAAAAGCGCGCATAAGCTTGTTTACACAATATACTCCATAAAAACTGACCTAACTTACTCTTAAGGTGGACGATGTTATAGACCACGAGATGGGGCGTTATTGCTTATATATGTACGGAGTGAGAGATATGAACATCTTAATCAATATAGCAATGAGGATTTAGCAGATTTTCTACACAGTGCTATTATGCATCATTAATCTCAATTGTGAACAGGAAAATTGGGCTAAAAATAGGAAAACCACAGATTGAACTAACGGGAAACATGGGGAACTTCATCGTTATAGGACCCTTTATGAAGTATATTCATGCTGGCAATGGACAACGCTTAAGGTTAAGTATTATCTTATGCGGGAGGTCATCACTTCTTGAAATTTGAACTAGGACGTTGCTTACTGAATGAACGATTGATGGAATCCGGGAAGTCAGCGGAATGGCTGGCAAAAGACTTGCTTTTTAAACCGGAACGAGTTTACGACTTTATTGAAAACAAAAGAGTGATGCCACTCAAAATTGCCATATCGATCGCCGATTCCATCGGTTGTGATGTTCGTGCCTTGTATGAATTAATTCCGAATGATAATGAAGTAAAGGGAGATTAATGGAATAAGTGGTAGGTTGCATTAAGACTACGAATGTGATCCATTAAGCTAAGATAATGGGAAACGATAACTCTATCAAAATAAGAAGGCAGCCGGTCAAAAGATCGGCTGCCTTTGTTAAAATAACGGGCAGTTTAGATTACTCATGATGAGGATGACGAGAATCACAATTGGAGGAACAGCTTGAGCCAGATCCATGACGACAGCCTTGGGATTGAAGAATTTAAAATCCATGATGCTGCTCGGCATACGCGTGTAGCGCATCCAGCTTTCTTCCCAAAAGCAGGTCGAGTTTGGTTTCGCCTCGAATATCGTGAATACCGGTGTTGTAAGTGTGTTCCTTTTTAATTGCAAAGTATCAGTTCCGCCTGGTCTTTCGCTTGATGCCATGCTTGCTTGAGCAAATGATGGCTCTCTGCCGGAGCTTCTTGCATTCTGGCACGATGTGTTGCCGTGGAGACCAGTGCCTAGTTTACGGACTGCAAACGAAAAACAAGACTGTATTGTTCCTTGGAGCCAACACACGAATAAGACCAAACAAAACCAATATTGCACCGCGAACAGGCCAAGTGTGCAAAAAACACTTTTTACCAAAGATGCTGAAATGACGAATCTTGCTCGACGTATTACGGCCATCTCGCTTTATAACTTCTTCGGAGTGGCATAGAGGACAGGCCTGTTTGTAGGCTACCAGTGAGGCTTCCAAATGTACTTCTGTTTCATGGATCGAGACAACGCTATGATGTTGTAGTTCTGGTAATCCAAGCAGTTCGTTAATATACTGGATGGGCATCTGTCATAGCCTTTTCGTGTTGTTTGGTTGGACTTACAACATTACAAGATTTGCAGATGTTTTTCCATTTCTATCCTCGGTTTTACTCCGTTTTAATTTTCAACCGCAAAATTTGATTTTGAGCCTCAATTAATTGTGTAATTTGAGTGAACTCCCATCGTTTTTGTTACCGAAATATGTATATGGGCATATAACTAATTCTATAATTTAAAAGTCGAAAGGATGATAAACTTGTCTAGAAATTTAACTACACCAGATGGAACTACAGTATTTCCCTTTATAGCTCCTCAAGTTATTAGTGACCAAATTACACAAGGTAGAGTGGGGCACTACTATAAATCTTCAATTCCTGGGTTTGGATTAGTAACTTGGCAACTTGTAAGTTTCACGGTGCCAGCACCTGGAGCTGATATTGGATCAGGTACAATCTCAATGAATATTATCAATCCCGATGGTACAATGAGTTTTACTCAAGTAAGTAACCAAGATATAGTTGGGTTGCAATATATCGGTCCAGTATTGCCTGTTACCCCACCGCCACCTCCTGTTACACAACCTAAGCCCGTATGGTGTTCTTCAGCACCTTGGCATCCGGCTTGCTGGCGCGCTGAAGGCCCCTATCAGTATTATAGAGGCTATGATACGTACTGGGTACCTGTTCATATTCCTAAGAATTAATGTTGTCATCAATATCTTTAGAGGGAGTAACACTTCGATTTAACCACTGATTACAAAAAGAGAAAGTAGTAACATGTGATGTTAGTTTCTAGCTTCAAACTCCATTAAAGATTTCGGCTAGTGATAATATGTATTCTCGTAAATCAAGTTATTTCATATAAAAAAACAAGCAACCTACAGTTGATTTTTATGTAGGTTGCTTGTTTTGATTTCTAGTCCTCTAGGTTGTATTATCAGAGTTCGCATTTTATACTCTTTTCCCGGCCTTTGAATTCATCTTTTATTAGCCAAGTGACGGTTTAATCACCTTACCTAACTCACTCACTTTTTCGGGTAACTTTTTTATGCATGGTTTATCAAATTTGAATTTGGGGGCTCCTTTTTTGATGCCAAAGTGTTTCTCAACTTAGATCTACTATTTGTTCCATTTATAAGCGTTAGTGTGAAATTATAAAAATTGATCTCATCGAATCCGACAAAAATTTGTGAGTGCCACCAACACGAGTGGAAGTGTTGGATGAGTACAATACGCGTTTAATGGTTCTGTAATATAAGGAATAAATGGCTCAATCAGAAAAAATGAAAAGATACTGTCCCGTGTAAAAGGAACAGTACCTTGCCTTTACGTTTGGCTTTGCTTCTAAGCGATTGAGATTTATTGTCATTTGGTGCTCGCCTACTTTTTCGTAGGATAATCTATCTTATGAAAAAAAAAAAAAAAAAAAAAATGACTTTACGTAACGTTCATCCAACTTATTGAACGTGACAGGAAGATGTCGTTACGCGGGCATGTTCTTATCTCGACTTTGCTTGGATTATCTTAAGCCTGGATAGTTCTTTCGCTGTGAGGCGCCGGGTATAGGCAGCATTGCCGTTATGCGTATCGACTATCTTGATTCGGCCCGCACTCTGACCCGCTGGACGTGCCACACGGACTCGGAGTGCACTTAATGCCCAATCGATGGGAAAGGCAACCGAAGTCTTTCCATCCGTTGTTCCGGCATAATTTACAGCGGCCGCATAGTTATCTGAACTTCTCAGCCAGACTGAGCCCGAGTCGCCGGGAAGTGATATAGGTGTATTGCTCAGAATAATTGATTGATTGAGGAAGGTAAGCACGCCGATATCCGAACCATAATCTACTTGTACATCCGTATTTACCGAATCTACTTTTCCTCTGGTCAGTCCAGATGTCCGTCCTACTTTTTTGAAGCGTTCGCCTACACGGTAGGAGGTGACATGACCGGGAATAGTGCCTATCGTTGCATACTGTGGGCTGACAATGCTGTTGCTTAGCGGACGGGACAAGGCTGCATCAACCCGGTTTGAACCGCTGGTAGTCAGGGTAATAAACTGCGATAAATACCCGACACGGTTCCTTGGTGTCCTGCTTTCATCCGATCCGCCGGGCTGCAGTGTTTCTGCGCGATTGCGGGAGTTGGTCGGGTTGGTGAGCACATGGTTATTGCTGAATAAATACTGTTGATTGCCCCTGCTTACAATTAAGCCTACGGTTCCTGATCCGCCTGTGGTACCGATACTGTATCCTGCGATTACCGGACGAATCCGGTCCATGTAACTTGCGTTGCTGCGGATTTTTTGGGTTTTCACTACTCGTATCGGGACTTTTACAGTCTTGCCTCTAATTTGTGAGGAGAGCTTCGAACCAAAGCCTAGCGTCGTGCTGCTGACCGCATTAGCATAGAGGATCACGGCTGCGCCCTTTTTAGGATGTTTGGGATCATAGTATCCGACTCCGATCCCATGAATTCTCCGGTTCTTAAGTACTGTTTTCGAAATGTTATTCTTGATCACAAGAGCTTCAGCAAAAGAGGCCACTATTCATCACCTAATCTCATTAGAATAAGATAGTATATTAACCATGCGCACAAAAGGAATGGGCACTAATCATTGCATTTATGTGATAATGGTGAAATTGGTTAATAAAGATTGACGACAGTTATATCTGTCCAGCCATTATCTCCTCTTTAATTTAAGCTGTGAGCGATTTGTCGAAATACTGCTTATATGAGCGACATAGTTCTAAACGTGCTAATAGCCGGCCATTTAACTGAAAAAACCTTCATATACGTCAAGAGAGGCCGAACCGATGCAAAGCTTGAATGCTGGAGACGAGGATGCCTAAGGCACGGAAAAGGGAATAAAATAAGGGGTTAGAGTGGAAAGGATGCCTGATTACATCTTGTGAAGTCAATATTTCAGCATATTGGTCTTACTTTTGGTACGAGGCACTACGTACACGTAATGTTTTCGATCATTTAAACCACCATCATGAAACTGTACAGAAGATATATAGTGAAAGAAGTTGGGATATCGATATTTGGCTGACATCTTGGAAATTTACATCCATGATTTTGTTGAATCGAAAAGATATATACTCGATTTCTACAAAAATCTGATAAATAAAATATTGCTGTTGCTGAAGTTGTTTTAATCAACTATTTTAAGCCCCATATAATAAAGATTTCAAAAAAATATTTCAGTCATCGGAACATGAGTATAAAGAATGTTATGTATTAGATCTCGATTATGTAATTGTGGAGTTTGATACAACTGGTTTAGGTTTTAGGATCAAGAGTCAAGTGTTCGAAATAAGTAAAGAATATTTGTTAAATATACATTTGATTCGTAATCATCAAACCTAGCCCACCTGTAGCCCTTAAGCAAATAGTAGGTCCCACCAGTTCCATTTCCGATAAGCCAAAATTGGATTTGAGCAGCAGATATTTAAACATCCGCACCGGATCAACTACGGTTCGCCCGTTATCGTGGCAATAGTTTTGTTCAATTCTTAATATACAAAGCTAAAATAATTCGTTCATTTGACGCAGCAGGTGATCGTTAGGAATCAAAATATGGTTAAGCTTTGCAAACGGGCTCAATATAGAAACTCTGCTGCTCAGGGAGCATCAAAACCACCAGCCTTTAATTGGATACTTTAAAAAAGAAAAAAAAGAGACATTCCTCATAAAAATGAGAAATTGTCTCTTTTGAGGGGCGTAGGACTTTTTAAGTGACCTCTTTCTAGATGAGGTAAATGTTATTGTTGTTACTACTTAGCAAGTTAAGCGTGAATATTTGTGACTCTCCTTTAATCTGCCATTAATAAAATTAAATCACTTGAATTAGCACGGTGTCATTCGAAGACGACAAGTTCCTCCTGAACCAGAGCATCTAAAAGATACAGTTTGTGCAGTGGCAGGAACTTGATAAGTCGCTAGCGTGCCACCAGGATTTAAAGAGATCTCTGATCCAGGAATAATAAACCTTCCATCATCTGCAACCAGTGTAAATGTACAGCTACCAATATTTGAAATGGCTTTTAATTTTGGTGCAGGCCCCCCAAATCTTTTCACAAGAGTGAAGTTTCCACCACAAGCACCTATCAGGTCCACTGTATTTTCACTTATAGTCGATCTAACTCTGGATAACTTTGGTGCGCGAGTAATGGGAGCTCGTTTTCGTTTACCATTTGTACGAGTACTTGTAATTCTCTTAACTTTCTTAGAACAATTACATGACATATGTTATCACCTCGTAGTTTTAGTCTAGATTATACGTAACTCACCTTAACAAAAAGAAGTCCTTAGTATACATCTTCCACCTGTACCAGATTGACAACGGAATAAAATCTGATGTGGAGGAAATGCGTTAGGACCAAAAACATACCTAGCTAGTACATTGCCTGGTTGTAGCGTGTACTCCGAATTTTGAATTACATTTCCATTACGATCTACCGCGAGTAGTGTGAATGCACAATTTCCTACGTTACGAATTGTGTTAAACTCAGCAGAAAGTCCATTAGTTCTAGCTAAAATCAAGAGCTGACCACAATTTCCTGAAAAATCAAAAGTCTCACTCAGTTCTGTAGATCGAACCTTTCTTTTTCTTGGGACTCTAATTTCAGAAAGATTGATTTTTTTTAGGCGAACTGTTTTACTTTTGGTTGTTTTTCTGCATTTACATGACATTGAACTTACCTCCTTACACAAGATAAGACAGTATATTAAGGGGAGAGACAATACGTATGATCTATTATCCAATTTTTATAAAATATACCTTAGCCCTGTGATTGAAATAACATTTCAAGTTGAATTATATGGAGGAAGTATCTTTTAGAGAAAGATCATTTTTATAGTATAAGTACAAGAAGTAATGATGCAGCTTTAAATGGAGGAAGTTCAGGTTTTGAAATGATGACCAGTGCAATTCAAAGTTAAGTGAAAGAATACTCCAATCTATAATTAGACAGAACAAGGAGAAGGGGATTAGTAAAAATATTCTATTATGGATTCACGATCAGTGGTTGCGAGTTTCTCTATACTATTTTTCTGCAACTGTTTAAATTATTCAGAGTCAAGGTTAACGCAAAAATCTAATATTAGATGGATAGAAGTTCTTGAGTTAACAAAATCTAAATTCAAAATTGCTTTTAAGCTAGTAGAATCAATGACAAAAATTAAAGTGGATGTTTTATACAAGAAATAGAATAGTGCTGATTCAGACTTTAAAAAGTATAAGTGACCTAAGGAGTACATGGATTCGTTTATAAAAAAACATGACAGATAAATTCAAAATCAAAAAATATTTGTAGTTAACGACTGAAACAGCAACCGTTCTTTGACCGGTTGCTGTTTCATTAGAAGGAGGAACTTTCGGCAATGGGACCAAGTTCTTGTGCGACAATGTCGAAGGACAAGGACTTGGTACTATTGCCGATTTGAAAACCATTAAAATACATAATCATGTACTGATCTTATCGGAGTATCAGTACTCACTCTTTAATGAACGTATAATAATCAATAAGTAATTATACACCATCAGACCTTATCCATATATAAATGAGCTGATTGCCTAAAAATATTTTTGTTCCAAAAATATCATTCTTTGGGAAGCATGAGGCAATTTAAATTCTTTATTTAACTGCTCCGTTACTTCGATCGTACTTTCATAGAAAATATTATTTAGAAATGTGAATGTTATTCTTTGAGGGACAGTGTAGCATCCGCTATAAGATGCATGGCGCAGATCTCAGCTGCAACAATGTGAACCACTCCGTTAATCACTTCCGAAGTTAATTGTTTTATACCTATAACACCCTATATCGCTTGATCATCACTCTAATTCTATAGGAGTGTAACGGTTCCACAATTATTTATGCGACTTTTTGCACAAACACCCTTAAATATTGATGTTAAAGTTGCAAATATATAAGATTTAACTTCATCAATAGTAAGGGGACTAGCGTTATGAATAGTAAATTTGCATTAGTGTTAAAAAGTATAATGGCGATGATCATACTTATAAGTACACTGGGAATAAGGACAAATGATAAAGTATAGACAACCGAACAGTTGTCATTGATGGCCGGGTATATGGCTATGGCTTATATCAAAACAATAAACGAATCTACAGTGGCAAACACCCTTTCGCTGATTCAGAGCACATCTCAGAAAGACTTTATTTTTTTGACTATGCCAATAAAGAGTTGAAGCTGCTAAGGACGGCAGCCCACATCAATAAGAATAGATTTTATCCTATTCCCACTTGGGACAGCGAAGGAAATTCGATTTATTCTGAGACCTGGGACACTACTATTACGGGTACCACGCTCTCTGTGCATCCTAGTAACAATACATACATTTTAGATAATACCGCTACTAAACAGCTGCAATTCTATTCTTTTACTGACAATACAACCTATCTTACTGTAAAATCCGGTGACTATCTGGGAACACGAGACCTTTCCTCCTGTACCAGATCTTATGCCTGCTATTTTGGCAATGATACTGTATCAGTGAACGATAATCTGGTCATACGGATGAATGGCAAAATATATGAAATGAATCAGCAAAGGCATTTATCTGAAATAAAAAAAATCGACACCTCAGGTGAACGTTGGAAAATTCAATTCGGGGATTATATCTTAGAGCGCCAACAAAGATTATACATGACCAATCAAAAAACGAAACAAAAAATAGCAATAACACCTCAGAATGCCTATGTACGGGCAATACATTTATCTCCTGATCGCCGCTATTTGGTAAGTGAATTATGGCCTTCACAAGAAAAACCAATATATTCGGTATATGACACAGTTGCACAGAAAAAAATCCGTGACATCGAACTTCCTTATACTCAATATCCATCGGATGTCACATGGCATTCAAATACTATACTTGAATATACTCCTTTCACAAGCAGCAGACCTTTATATATCAAAGATGTACATATTGATATTTTAAAAGGGATTATCACTAAAGAGGATATTAAGGCCTTTGATTCACCAGGAGAGTATGTCATTGTTTCAAATTCGCTTCAGAATTATTTCACCTACGCACGACCTTCGAAAATATTATATAAAGATAAACCGGTGGTTTATACCAACCAGCCTGCTTTTTTGGGCATGAACGAATTATTGTATTGCTCTATCAAAGACCTGGCAATCACGATAGGTGCAGGTATACGTATCGAAGGAAGGCAAGTGATTGTCTCTTTAAAAAACAAACAGGCTACCGTCGATTTAGATAGTAAGGATGTCCTTGTTCAAGGCGGAGTCGTATATGCCCCAGTTAAAGCGATTGTATTGAAGCTGGGTTTGAAATATACGAGAGGTGAGGAAGGGATTATAATCGAGTAAAATTGACCGGCATCTCTGAGGATTGCTATTGCAGTCTGATGATTAAACACTTTAAGTTAATTTATGCCTACTACAACGCTTTACAAATATACACTGAAGAGATGTATAAAAAAATTATTTATAGGACAGGTGAGAATAAAATGATTGATTTATTACAATTACAAAAGAGAGTTTATCAGAATAAAATTGCGAAAGGATTTAATGTAACGGATGTTTTCCAAGAGTTTTGTTTTATCTATGGTGAATTATCAGAAGCCTGCGATGCTTACCGGAAAAAGAAAGATGATTTGGGTGAAGAATTGGCTGATGTTGCTCTCTACTTGATAGGACTCTCGGAACTTCTGGGAATTAACCTGGAAGAAGAGATCATGTGTAAAATGGAAAAAAACGAAAAAAGAATATACGAGAATAGAAATGGTGTACTTACAAAAGTAGAAGAGTAATTTAAAGAAATTTGCACAACACGGGGAAATTGGCAGATGCTTGACTATTCTATAATTAAGCGGGGAGAAGGCCATTATGAAAGGAAAGAGTTTGATTTATGCTTTAATGCTAGCAATTATAGTAGCAGTTGTATCAGGGGGTGGCAGTATCCATGCAGCTGCACGGAACATTACCGACATTGTCAAAGTGACCAAGCCTGCTGAGATCAAAGTTGGAGAGTGGAAGTCATACGAAATAGCCATCACAGACTGGACGGATGCAGACGTTACGGACCATGACTTCACTCCGAGCTCTTCAGATGAGAATATTGTCAAGGTAGTACGCAAAACGAATTGGGTATCTGAACTTCATGCAATTAATAAAGGGACTGCTACCTTGACTGTCAATATTGGAGATAAGTTTGAAGCTTATGTATTCACTGTTCAAGTAGTGGATGATTATACAGTCATTTCTGAACCAACAAAGCCGGTAGTTGTAAAGGAACTTACACACGAAGAAATCATGATGCAGGAGATGGTAGATTACACTGAACAGTTGAAGCCGCTAGTAAACAATGAAGAGAAAGCTATAACTGCGTTACATCAAAATAGAGGCCCAAACAATTCAACAAGAAAAACATTCTTCCTGTCTTTAAACAATACTGTAGTGCCCAACTATACTAAGTTTGTATCCGGGTTAAAAAACCTCAAGCCCAATAATGCTGAGTTGAAGGAAATACATAACTACTATCTGGCAGAGGCAAAACTCCAGCTGGAAGGGTTTATTATAATGCGGGACAGCCTGAAGACGACCAAAATTAATTATTCCAAATACTTCAAATAAATAGTTTAATAAAAAGAACCCATAGTACTTTAAGGGTTCTTTTTTAACGGTTGACACGAACTTTGTTACATTCCCGATATGATTTCATCTACTGCAGAAAGTTAAAAGATGCCATTGTTCTTAAGCTGACGGGGCAGTCAGTATGGTACTATTTAGGAGGAACTGTGATGTCTAACCCCATATTTGTTCATTCATGGAGGGACTTATGAAGCTGTTGATCGTAGAGGACGATATTGGAATATCGCATACAATTGCAAGAGTTATGCAGGATGAAGGGCATAAGGTTACGGAGTGTCATAACGGAGAAGAGGGCTTGCATCACGCATTGTACGGCGAGTTCGATTTAATTATTTTGGATATTATGCTGCCTAAGGTTGATGGATTTACTTTTATCCAAGAGCTGAGGAAGCAAAGAGTGGATACCCCGATTCTTTGTCTGACGGCAAAAGACGGATTAAACGACCGGGTAAAGGGGTTAACGATCGGAGCGGACGATTATGTGGTGAAGCCATTCGAAATTCCAGAGCTGATTGTCAGAGCTAAAGTGCTGTTGCGTCGTTATGGCAAGGTTAATCAAGAAGAGCAGATTAGCTACGGCCCGATTGCTATTCAAGTTCGAAATCGAGCAATAACGGTCGCAGGAGAAGAGCTGACTTTAACAGAAAAGGAATATGAGCTGCTTAAGTACCTGCTCATTAATAAAGAGCAGATCGTGACGAAAGAGCAAATCTATAACCGAATTTGGGGACTGGATTCGGAAGCGGGGATTGGCATCGTCGAGCTCTATGTCCATTATCTTCGAAAGAAGCTGTCTTTATGGCATGCCGATCAATATATCCAAACCGTAAGAGGTTTGGGCTACATACTAAGAATAAACAAGTAGTTTTTCAAAGGGAAATCAAAGGTTCATCTTATATATTCTTCTTATACTCTATAAAGGAGAGATTGATGAATGAACCTTGTAAGACAGATGTTTAAGAACACCTGATTGACTATTTTATTAGCTGTGGTACTTCTCGTATTGCTGATTGCAGGCGGTTTGTTTGGGCAGACCCAACATCAGCCAGAGAGTTTCGATGGATTGATTCAGAAGATGGTGGTAGATACGCTTAAGGATGACCCTGAGATACAGCTTTATTTTGACGTGAAAAATGTGGAGGGAATCCGATGGGATCCCACTAAGCTTACGGACCTGTCGGATGCCGATTACGAACTATTAAACGATAAGAGAAATGACTGGTTAAAAAAATTGAATAACTATGATGCTGCTAAGCTTTCCCCGGAAGACAAACGCAGCGGGGTAGGGTGTGGTACGACAGTTAAGATTCGTTTTCCGGTGATTAGTTAAATAATAATAGTACTCTTCAAAAGAGACTTACAATTGTTGTCGGGACTTTTGGGGATATCTATAGAACGCAGCAAAGCTCTTTATTATCTAATCTTTTCAAAAAAAGGGGAAATTAGTACATACTGTGCAATAAGCGAAGAAGATTATCTGGCTTCGCTACCGATTGATTATTAGCGCATATAAACAAAGGGTGATTACCGCTCAATGTTTAACTTGGATGTGATGCCTTGTACGAATTTCAAAAGAACCGTTGAATCAGCTCAACGCTTCTTTTGAAATGCATTTGTATGTCGTCCTATAAGTGGTTGATGAAACTCTGAGCAATTGATATGGCCAGTCGAAATCGCAAGGCTCTAATTTCTAATTAATGATGTGGTTATTGCTCGGAACTCGGAAGAGGAAGTGATAAAAAGATCAAATAATATAAACCCCTAGATTGTACACAATCCATATAGAACTATGTATAATCTAAGTAGAACGCATCTTAGTGACATATGTACAAAATACGGGTTTTGTGAGGAAGTAGTGTATAAATTAAAGGAACCAACCAATTTGATCCAAATTATTGCCAATTTACTGTCTATTAATGATTATCTAATCAATGTTCAAACCTGTTCAAAATAGCTGCCCTTTCCTAAGCAATTGATTCTTATTTAGTAATCGTATTATCTAAAACGAGTATTAAGCTTTAAAGCTCATCAAGTCTCGCATAAAACTTTAAGTACTAATAATGTTTTATTGTTTGCATTAGATTACATAACTCTCGATTATATAAAAAGTTAACTTTTCCCATTATTTAACTTTTAGAATCATCCTCATACATGTTCATCTTTAAACCTTCAATTACAAAGTAACTCTTCAGCTATCCTTAATTGTCTTTCCCGTTCTTTAGTAGCTGCCTCTGCAACTGAAGAATGATCTGATATGTAATTCACCAGTTTTACTGCATAGTCACTGCAAACCATAGCGTGTCCTCGCATATGTCCAGTTGCAATGGCTTGTGCAAAAGAACGGGCAGCATACTTACTAGCCTCGGTTGTGGACTCTTTGGCTAATTCATTGACAATAAATCCAACTTTTCTTAAGTCAAAGGCTCTAATCTCACCAGTTATACGCTTTTCTAGCGTTTCTATACCTAAATCAATCCGGGGGTCATTTACAAGCTGCTGGACCAGATGATCCAGGTGCTCAACTGCTACTTTCAAAGCCCATTTGGCCAGAAACTTCTGCGGCAGCTCTTCAAGCGTTTCTTCAAGCCGATTTCTTAATTCATGGTTATCTACAATCTTTATCTTTGGACTAGTATAAGTAAACATGTTAGTTTCTCTTAATTGCTGTTCATGTTTATTCCATGCATATTCCTCAATATTCAACGAATCACTCCCCCATTACAACACGGCACTGTTTAATTGCTTCAGGTCTTCTTTTATAAAAAGAGTGTACCATACTGAAAAAATGTAAATTATCCATATTCTACGCGAATAGTCGCCTTTATTACTCCGATGCTGGGTAAACATCTCTTCGATGATATTCATATTGAATATTTCTTCAATGCCACTATATCGTATTTGTTCGAACATTATATCTGAAATTGGAGTTTTGAGCCAATCACGAATGGGTACGGGAAATCCTAGTTTAGGTCGATTTACAATAGCTTCCGGAACGATTCCTTCCATAGCTTTACGCAAAGCAAGTTTTGTTGTTTTTTGCCCAATCCGATTGGACACAGGTATTTTACTAGCTGTCTCGAAAACCTCTTTATCTAAAAACGGGACTCTTAATTCTAATGAATGTGCCATGGACAGCTTATCTGCTTTTGATAAAATGTCTCCAGGTAACCAAAAATTCAGATCAATAAACTGCAATCTTGTCGTAGGGTCTAGGTGAGCTGTCTTATCATAAAAAGGCTTAACGATATCCATGGGATGTAAAAAGCTATTCTGAGCGTGTACCGATTCGTGGAGCAAGTTCATTTTACCGCTTTTGTTAAAGATATTAGCATTTCCGAAAAAACGCTCTTCTAAAGGTGTCAGACCCCGAAGTAAATAATTTTTGCCATAAAAATGATAGGGATATACAGATAATGATTTTCGTAACGAATCCTTTATGAAGTTAGGCATCCAGGTTATCGGTCTTAATGCATTTGGCTCTCTATAGATTCTGTACCCTCCGAATAATTCGTCAGCGCCTTCCCCTGATAGGACCACCGTGACATGTTCTTTTGCAAGCTGGTTTAGATGATAGAGTGCAATAGCGGAAGGGTCTGCAACAGGCTCATCTAGATGCCAGACCGTTTTCGGGATACTTTCAAAAAAATCTCTTTGCGATAAAATGTGAAAATAATGATCTGTCCCCAGTTTGGCTGCCGTTTGATTTGCAATGATTGTTTCATTGTTCAGCCCTTCAAATCCAATCGAAAAGGTTTTTGTTGATTCTTCTGCTCTCATCATTGCAGCTATTGCGGTGGAGTCAATTCCACTGGATAAAAAACATCCTCTATCCACATCACTTTGTAAATGAAGATTTACAGACTCTTTCAATTTCCACTGAATTTCTTCGGCATAGTCTGCTAAAGATCGTTCTACCGGTTGAAAATGGGGTTCCCAATATTTCTCGATCTTCATTTCACCATCCGAGTTAACAAATAATCGCTCCGCAGGTCCTAATTTATGAATGTGTTCAAACATCGTATCAGGATGCGGGACATACTGAAAAGTTAAGTAGCTGAATAAACTTTGATATTGAAGCTTTCTGGGTACCCCTTGCACTGCAAGTATGCTTTTAATTTCCGAAGCAAATAAAAGATTATTTTCGTCTTTGTAATAATAAAAAGGTTTGATCCCGAAATGATCTCTAGCAGCAAAAAGAGATTGTTCCTTAAGATCCCAAATCGCAAAACTAAACATTCCACGTAAATGATGGACACAGTCCTTGCCGTATTCCTCAAATAAATGCACAATGACCTCTGTATCTGATTGCGTCTGAAAGTGATGTCCTTTTAGCTTTAACTGATCTCGTAGTGTTTTATAATTATAGATTTCACCATTAAAAACAATCCAAAGGGTACGATCTTCATTCGTCATCGGTTGATTACCATCACGTAAATCAATTACAGACAATCTGCGAAAACCAAGTCCAATGTGAGAATCGAGCCATACTCCCTCATGATTGGGGCCTCGGTGATTCATAACCCCTGTCATTTGTTTTAAGGTTTCTTCCTGTGGTGGCTGTCCATTATATTTTAATATTCCTGCTATTCCGCACATACTATGGTAGTCCTTCCTATAATAAAGATTAGGATATAGAGTGCCCATAATTGCTTTGATAAATTTATCATTTTTTTCTAAAGGATTCACTTATTTGAAAATACAAAAAAAGAAAAGCCTGTATTAGCAGGCTTTTCTCATTCATTCTTACTTTATCTCTCCCATAAAGCTTCTAAAGTTCTCGACGATATCTTTGGATCGGGTATGGTGCAAATAATGCTCCCCATCAAGCAACATCAATTTCCCGTGTAAGGAGTCTTTAATCTGTTCTTTATGCAGGGATTCCCAGCCTGGAACATCCGTATTTTCTTTCACTAGGAAGAAAATAACAGGAAGATCTTTTGGGAAATTTAATGTTTCCGTGGCTTTGAAATTACTTTTAAAATGCTCTGCTTCGCTGATGATATTTGGATTCATCATGTTTTTAAGTGAAATCATTCTATTTTGTTCTTTAGTTTCCTCATCATCACTTGGTGTAACGATTTGGGCTGGATTGAGCTTTACCAGCAATCTCATAAATCCTGAGTTTTTAAGCAGCTTATAGGTTCCTGATGGAAATTCTTCATCGTTGCCCCCTTGTGTGGGTACGCTGCTGTCGATGCCTACGAATGCACTAACTTCGTTTTCGTATTTGTTCACATAGTCCAGTCCGTAAATTCCCGCTATAGAATGTCCCATCAGAATATAACGATCTATCTTTAATTCTTGTAAAGCTTCATGAAGCTCACTCACGATATTGTCGACCGTTCGTTCTTTTGTGGTGACATCGCTTAGTCCATAACCAAACGGCTCAACTACTACAACTTTATAGAAAGGAGTCAGTTCATCTACAAGTGGTTTGAAATCAATTACTGGTGATGCGGTTCCAAACCCTGGGAGTAACACGACTGTTTCCTTGCCTTGCCCTTGTATGGTAACATTCATCTTTTTCCCGTCGACAGGTACAAGCTGACCATAGGGTTCTATTTTTCCTTTCTCCACTTTATTGCTGATCACATTGACTGTAAAAACGATGACCAGAAAAAGTGCTATGAGTATGACTATAGCGACTATTACTTTAAGTAAAATTAATAATGTTTTTTTCATACTTTCATTTCCTTCCTTGATGTTTCTTTTAGTTTCTCCAACTTCTGCACCCCTTCATGTTATCCCTTATCTTTTGTCTATTTCATTCTAACAATCCAGTCTTAGATCCTGTGTAACGCAAGTTTAATTGATTCTTAACTTTCACCAGCTCCTAATGATAACGAATTAAGCTTCTGTTAAGATTTATATAACAAAAAACACCTCTAGATATCCGTCGATCAGCCATAGGCTAATCTAACGTTATCTAAAGGTGTAGTTTCCACTTATTAGTTCATTGATTATTTACGCGCTGCACGAAGCTTCTCAGGGGTTACATCGTTTCCATCCGGATCTAAAATTGTCACTCCAGAAAGACTGTTACGAACTTGTCCACGAATTTCACGCAGATAGTCTTCACGCAATGCGATCTGTTCAACCCATTCGCCTTGTGTCAAGCCTACTTCACGTTCTTTCTTAGCTAATTCATTGATGCGAGTCAAACTTGTAATCATCTATGTTCCTCTTTTCTTAGTTTTAATTAGCTTACTAACGGTTATGGCGATTAGTTCCAGATTCAAGCTAAATTATCGGCCATTTGTTTCATAAGTCTTCTTAATAAGAAACGCTCTTCAGGTATAATTCCGGCTAGTAATTTATCCAGCTGTTTGTTCCAGATCTGTTCCACAGGTTCGCAGAGATTACGTCCGGCTGGGGTTAGATACACTCGGCTAACTCTGCCATCTTCAGAATCTCTTTTTCGAACAACAAACCCATGATTTTCAAGAGATTTCACCATATTTGTTATGGTTGGAGGCTCACAATTCAAGCGTTCACTTAGCTGTATCTGTGTCATTCCATCTGTTCTCCATAACCGGCATAATAACTGTTCTTGACCCACATGAAGATTAAGTTCTCTAAGCAGTTCTGCATAATCTCTACGCATTTCCGCTGATATTCTATCCAGTAGTTCCCTTATCTCATCTTCTATCACAGATATTTCCTCCGTACTGCCTTACAAATTAATTAGCAAGCTAATAATATCACGATTTATTAAAAATTTCAAATAAATGTCCGGTAACGTTCATCCTGTCTGCTGACCAAACCATTAAAAAAGGAGTAAAACCACAAGATCACATAGATCTCGGTTTTACTCCTGCTCAGTCGACACTTGACTTCGTTCTCAATTATTTTGTGGAAGCCGTACTTCAAACATCGTCCGCACTACACTGCTTTGTGCAGAAACTGTTCCAGTATGTTGTTCCACAATGTTTTTAGTGATAAATAAGCCCAGTCCCGTACTCCCTGTAGGATGCGTTCGCGCTCGATCCCCGGTGTAGAACATATCAAAAATACGCGGCAGCTCTTCCGGATCAATACAATCTCCATAGTTAATGATCTCAATAACGACTTCATTTTCCTCTAAATACCCATGAATATCAATAAATTGACCGTCGCTTCCATATCGCGCTGCGTTGGTGAGGAGATTCTCAAATACACGTGCCAGCAGCTCACCGTCACCCTCTATCTTCAGAGGTTGGGTTACATCCAAGCGGGAAGTAAGACCATTTTTCTCAAAAACGGGATATAACTCTTCATTTAACTGCAAAAGAAGCTCACTCAGGTCGATCGAGGTTTTTTCAAGCGTAAGCTTACCATAGTTCATTCTTGTGATTTCAAATAGCTCATCAATTAATTTTTCCAAACGTTGAGATTTAGTATAAGCAATCGTTGTGTAATGTCTGGTCTGTTCTGGCGTTAATTCATTATCCTTCAGGATAAAATCCAAATAACCTATAACCGAGGTAAGTGGTGTACGCAGATCATGTGCCAGATTTAATACAAGTTGATCTTTACTGCTCTCCGCAAAGTCGCCCCGCTCAATAGCTTCCTGAAGATGGTCAATAGCCAGATTGATATCATGGCCAATAAGGCCGAATTCATCTTTAGATGGGATATCTACCCGCTCCGAGAAATCACCCGACGCCAGCTGATGGATCCCTTTCGAGATTTCCTTGAAATAATTTGCATATGGTTTAGTAAATATAAAAAAGAATAAGATGGCCAAAGGAATGAAGATAATCAAAAACGCATTAACATCACCGATATCCCGCATCAAGTAGCGAACTTTAGTCAATGGATTTTCTAATAAGACCTCTGATCGATAATATCTCTGCAGAATTTTATAGATTGAAAAGGTAATTCCACCGGATACAAGCATACTGGCCATCAGCAGCATAATCATTTTTGTGCGAAAGCTATAGATCATTTTAGGCATTGGTTGTATACCCTTCCCCTACTATTTATCTTTGTAGTGACAATGGTATATGAATTCATTCAAAATCTCAAATCCTTCGAATCAAAGATCTTTCCGCAAAAAAATCCGCAGAGAAATGATATATGAACAGCTAAGCAAGAATACATAAGCCAGCCCTAGGATTATAAAGGGAATGACTGTACCTTTCACTCCAAAACTCAGCCATCTGTTCACATCAGGTATCCACTGGATCAAAAAGCTAAACACGTTCGGTCCAAACATTACAATCATCATAAAAACAAGATTAACCACTTGCGCTCCCTTTGCCCCTAACCAGTAATGAATCGGTAAATAAAGCATCGCAAGGAGAGGGAATATGGATAACGTAATACCAACCTCTTGCCAAAAATGAGGGGTTACGGCTTTACCTGTTACAATAATCAGGAGATAGGTAAAGGACGTGGCTGCCAGCCCAACAAGCGCATACGGGAGGATCGAAAAATATTTGGCACGGACAAGCTCTTGTCTCCTTACAGGGAGATTAACGAGAAACCGTTGTGTCATCTGCTGAGTATCCATTGAGCAGGAGCTTATCAATAACAGCATGGGTGGCATTACCGTAAATAAACTGAAGCTATGATAGTTCGAGTAAGCTATAAAAATAAAAAAGGGGATTAGCAGCATCAGAAATTTACGCAGAAGAATGAAGTCTTTTTGAATTAAAAAAAATGATTTATACACTTTACGTCCTCCTTAGCTTATAACTCTTCCTTGCTAAACAATCGTAGTGAAATCCTATAAGAGCAGTACAATATGGAGAGATAAACAATCCCTATCAAACCAATCGACAACAGATGATCCTGCAGCTTTATGTCGGTAATTGTTAAGAAAAAGGATGAATTTGAGAGTGAAGATCCAGTGTTCAGGGTGGTAATCGTTATTACTACATTAAAAAGGATATTGAAGTAATAGTTTTTGGAACCAAGCCAATAATGAATCGGCAGATAAATAGACGCAGCCAAAGGAATCATAAGTAACGTTAAAGATACCCCTATCCAATAAAACGGGCTAATGGAATATCCAAATGAAAAGGAAATTAGTAACAAAGCTAAAGAGCAAACCAAACCGATGAAACAATAAGGAATAAGTGATAAGTATTTAGCCAAGATAATCTCTTGCCGTCTTACTGGTAACCCTATCACAAACTTTGTGTTGTTATTCTGTGCATCCATAGAACAGGAGTATACGAGCAACAGTAAAGATTGAAAAGTAGCAAACATGCTGGAGTTATCCAGTTGAACATATGCGATGAACAAGATACTCAAGAGAAATATAGGGATAAAATTCCGCAGGAGAATAAAATCTTTTCGAATCAGCAACAAGAGATTAAACATACAAAGCGTTTCCCTTTACCGTAAAATACATGATTTCTTCCAGAGTAGGCGTTTCGCATATGGCATGACCTCTAAAGAAGTGTTCCCCCTCAGAGCGATTGTTCAGAAGCCCCTCGAAACCAACTTCCGTCTCTCTAAGCCCGATGAACCATTTTCGTACATCCCGATCAAGCAACTCTTTATTGCCTTTTACCAGCATGTATTTGTTGGCTAGAGATTCTTTCATTTCATTAAATACTAGGTGCCCTTCGTTCACAAAAACAATATAGTCCGCGATCCGGTCCAAATCAGTCGTATTATGCGTTGAAAAAAGAATAGACTTCTTCTCATCCTGGATATGCTCACTAAGCAAATCAAGCAACTCTCTTCGGAATATAGGATCAAGTCCTGCAGTAGGTTCATCCATTATGAGCAGATCTGCACCATGTGATAAGGCAATGGCGAGCGAATACTTCATTTTCATTCCTTTGGAGAGCTCCTTAATCTTTTTCCGCGGGGAAAGCTTGAACATCTCTATGTATTTCCTATACGTTTCTTGATCCCAACGACTATAAAAAGGAGCAATAATCTTACTCATCTGATCGATGGTTAATTGATCGTAAAAGTAATTCTCATCGGAGACATAGCCAATCCGATCCTTATTCTCTGCTTCATGGATAGACATCTCCTGGTCAAAAATCTTGACGCTGCCATGATCAGGAAACACCATCCCCATCATCATTTTTATTAATGTTGTTTTCCCTGCCCCATTCGGTCCAATTAGCCCCGTGATATACCCTTCTTTAATACCGAACGTAAGTTCGCATAGGCTAAAATGGCCATATTTTTTAGATATTTGGTCCAATTGAATGACTTCTTTCATTCTGTCTCCTCCTCATAAAGCAATTTCAACATCTCACTAAACTCAGCAAAATTAATCCCCAGCATTTTACTCTCGTCGATAATCTCCTTCATTTTGTTCTCCATAATCCGTAGCCGTTGTTCCCGAATAAATTCCTGATCTGCACCAGAAACAAAGGAACCTTTCCCCACAATTGAATTGATAAGCCCTTCTCTCTCCAGTTCTTCATAGGCTCGTTTCGTTGTAATTACGCTAATCTGCAGCTCTTTGGCTAATAGCCGGATAGAAGGTAATGGGGTGCCAGACACTAACTCTCCTTGCAGAATCATCTGGCGGATCTGGCTGACAATCTGTGCATAGATGGGTTCACCGGAAGTGTTGGATATCAATATGTTCATGGAATCGTGCCCTCACTCCTAGTTTATGTGTTATCAATGTATATATGTAATATATACACTATACCCATTGTTGTCAATTAACTTTCTAGTATCGGCGAAAAAGCTGATTCCTAGGATCTAAGAACCAGCTTACACAGTTATCAGATATTTTCTCTATCACAATAATCCCGCACTTTTTAAAAAACGGCTAACAATATCTATCTGATAGCGAATCCGTAGCTCACGATCAAGGCTCCAGCAGGTTTCCACAGTAAATGCTTTAGCCCCTAATATACGGGTAACGGCTGCCCTTGAGGAGCCGGGGCGCTCCCGTAAACGGATATTAAAATGATAAGCGGTTTTGGGAATCGTTCGATTAATGCCTTTGATGACACGTTTTGCTGTACCTGTTCCTCGGCTTCCCGGAGTGACGATGATCGACTGGCCAAGTCGCTTCGGATTTTTTTGTGACAACCCATTTGCTTCATGAAGATCCAGAAACCAGGTGGGACGATATCTTAGTACTAGCTGTAGCAAAGCTGAAGCTAATGGATGTTTTGCCGCTGTTTTGCTAGAACGTGGAAAGGTGCGATTTAAATCGGGTACACCTCTGATCCGTTTGCGGTAAGCTTTTTGATTCATTAGAGGTACTACAATGATCGTGCCCCGGTGTATATACAACCTTCTCTGGTTAAAACGTTCTACAATGATCTGTGCGGCACGAATACTTCCTGTCTCATTCCCATGTATCCCCGACACCACCATAAAGACAGGACCAGGAAGCTCACCTCTAATCACATAATAAGGAGTAGCATAAGCTGTGGACGATGCTAAGGTATAGCTTTCAACGATCATAAAGGATCACCTCCACATTTAGATAATCCATATATGTGTATTCCGATGTCCCCCAGTTGTCCTAGACAGATAAGCAAGAAGAAACGACGTGGTCTTTTTTAAAGATAGCATTCGTTTTTCGTAGAAATACAATCAAAAAAAGCCTGATTTCTCAGGCTTCCTTAGTCCTAACTAGTTAATTTATTTATACGCCGGGAGCCAGTCTCCATGGGCTGTGATCAGCTCGTCGCACATATTTGTAATGTCATCCATCGACAATTCAGCTGCTGTATGTGGATCAAGCATTGCGGCGTGATAGATATGCTCTTTCTTATGGGTAATCGCTGCTTCGATCGTTAACAACTGTGTATTAATGTTTGTACGATTCAGTGCGGCGCACTGTGGAGGCAGATCTCCCACGTAGGTCGGAGTTACTCCGCTTCTATCTACTAAACAAGGGACCTCTACACATGCTTCTTTTGGCAGATTGGTGATGAGACCTGTATTCATAACATTGCCACCTATTTTGAAAGGCACATTAGTTTCGATAGCTTCCATAATATAAGACGCATATTCATGCGAACGTTCATGTTTAAGTTCTTTGTTATTAACCAATTCTTCACGCATTTGTTGCCAACGTTCAATTTGATCTACACAGCGGCGTGGATACTCGTCGAGTGGAATTTGAAACCGTTCGATAAGCTCAGGGTAATTACGTTTGATAAAATAAGGATGATACTCTGCGTTATGTTCCGAAGATTCCGTAATGTAGTAACCGAATTTAAGCATCATTTCATAACGGACCATGTCTCCGTGATGTTCTTGTTGCTTCTCAGCGGCACGGCGTTTAATTTCCGGATACAAATCCTCGCCGTCTTTAGTAACCTCCAATAACCAAGCCATATGGTTAATCCCAGCGATCTTAGCCTGAACACCTGTCTGATTCATACCCAGATGCTCGAACAAGCCCGGAATACAATGCTGCACACTATGACATAATCCCACCGTCTTTACACCGCCATAGGTATTCATCACATTGGTCAGAACTGCCATAGGATTCGTATAGTTCATAAAGAGTGCGTCCGGACAAACCTCCCGTACATCCGCAGCAAAGTCCAGCATCACTGGAATAGTACGCAGGTTACGGAAAATCCCACCTATGCCAACTGTGTCCGCAATCGTTTGCCGCAAGCCATATTTCTTCGGAATTTCAAAATCTGTGATGGTGCAAGGATCGTAACCTCCCACTTGGATTGCATTAATGACATATTTAGCTCCACGCAAAGCTTCTTTACGATCCGTATAGGATTTCACAACACAAGTGCTGCCGCTGCTCTCTTTTATATTATTAAGCATATTCTCGGAATCTTTCAGGCGTTGTAGATCAATATCATACAGGGCAAGTTCAAACCCTTGCAGGGCTGGCGTTCTCATACAATCTCCCAACACGTTTTTGGCAAATACGGTGCTACCCGCTCCGATAAATGTAATTTTAGACATGTGAAATATTCCTCCTTATAGGTGAGGTGAACGGTATTAACATCGCAGTTTTATGGAATAGAGTAAACTATAATTCCCTTATAAACACTAGGATGTCAGATCATAACCGTCTGCTCTCTTCACTAATCACTATAAATGAGAGCGGTCCCAATGAGTATGGAGAAATACAAGAGATATATGGACGTTTGTTGCATTTGTATATTCAATCCTATAATCTAAATGTATTATAAAAGCAATCTTGGGGAGGTTCTAAGTAAATGGCTTCAGAGCATTATCATTTTACAGCAGGGTTTAATCTGGCTCCCGATGATCATGACCTATCTGTATTATTCAGCGGAGAAGGCAAACCCGTTCCTGGCCATAAAATGGGCCCCTCTGTTCATGATTACTATCTCATTCATACAGTAATTGATGGGGAAGGAGTTTTTCAAAGTGGCAGTAATTCGCAGGGATGTAGTAAGGGGGATACCTTTGTTATTTTTCCGGGGGCGTTATTTAGCTATCAGGCAGACATGGATCGTCCGTGGACATATGTATGGGTGGCCTTACAAGGGGAAGCGGTTGAACAGCTACTACACGAAGTGGGAATTACAAGGGACAAGCCAATAATCCACTTAGATAACCTAATAGAGATACATAAAGTATATGAACATATTCGTTTATCCTTTCAGCAATCTGCTTATCCTCGACTGGAGAGCTTAGAAGCTTCGGGTTGGCTGCGGCTGCTAGTGCACAAATTCGGTGTTGCGAACATAAGTTCGCTTCCCTCTCAATCGATAGAATT
Organism: Paenibacillus sp. FSL H8-0315; assembly: GCF_038005365.1. Lineage (NCBI taxonomy): Bacteria > Bacillati > Bacillota > Bacilli > Caryophanales > Paenibacillaceae > Paenibacillus > Paenibacillus sp. FSL H8-0315. Next base: position 171,382 of record NZ_JBBOTA010000001.1, read on the forward strand.
ACCGGATGTTATCGACCGTCAGATCGATCAAGCGATCCGTTGGATTTCTCTACAGTTTCATCAACAGATCAGTATCGACCATATGGCATCGTCTCTAGGCTATCATAGGGCGCACCTCTCTAAAGTCTTTAAACAAAAGATCGGCATGTCTCCCAAACAATATTTATTAAAGGTTCGTATGGATAAAGCAAAAAAACTGCTAGGAGGCACGCTGACCATCGACCAGATCTCTTCCTCGGTCGGTTTCAATGACGCGTTATACTTCTCCAAGCAGTTCCGTAAGTGGAGCGGCATGTCTCCCAGTGAATTTCGAAATCATCTTCGAACGGGCAAGTGATTGATGTTTCTTACGTTTCTTTCATGGCTTTAGATAAAATTGAGCTAACAAACGTTGTCTTTCCTTCACAATAAGCATCAATGTCATAACGATGTTGTTCTGCCAAGCGTTGTTTGACCTCTGCATACGCTTGACGCGCTGCTGTATTCGATCGCAGATAGTCTCTGAAAGCGATATGCTCCAAGTAGCCTTTTCCATCCTTAGGACATACATACAGATGATATTTCATAAATCCATCATCCTGAAGTCTTTGAAACGCTTCTCTTCCCTCTATTCCCAAGTTCCCTTGGTGTTCATATCCATGCTGTTGTAAACGTTCTATGATTTGTGGGAGTACATCGTAGCTGTCCATCACAAGATCAAGGTCGATGATAGGTTTAGCAGCTAGCCCTTCAATCGAAGTACTGCCCACATGCTCGATAGAAATAATAAGATCTCCGACATAAGATAAGAGCTGTTCTTTTAATCTATTGAATTCTGCCTTCCACTCTGGGTTATACGGGACAACCTCTATAACTTTCGTCTTCTCAGCGATGATCAAACACCTCCCGGGTATAATAAAAGGTACTGTAATACGTTTCTAGCTAGTCTCTGGTATATCCTCTTTCTCGATCACTCTATATACGATCCATATGCATAGAGCGGCTACAACTAGCGTTCCCCCCATTAAGCAGACACCACTCCAGCCCCAATGCTGCCATGCAAAACTTCCCAGCGTGGATCCAATCGCTCCACCTGTAAAAGTGCTGACCATAAAAACAGTATTAATACGACTGCGAGCCGCTGGTTCAAGTGCATATATCCGTGTTTGGTTACTGACCTGTGACCCCTGTACCCCAAGATCCAGAATAATAACTCCTGCAATCAAACTCCAGATCGTAAATCCGGCTAAACCAAAAAATCCGTAAGCTATTAATGTAATTAACAGTAGGATTCCTACAATCTTTTTAGGAGCAATTCTGTCTGCTAACCTCCCGATAAATGGAGCACCAGCAGCACCTGCTACACCAATAAGACCAAACAATCCTGTAATAGAGCTACTGTAGTGATAAGGTTCTCCTTCCAGAAAGAAAGCTAGAGAAGTCCAGAACACACTAAAGCCGCCAAACATGCAAGCCCCAATTAAAGATGACTCACGAAGCGTCGAATATCTGCGAATCAGTTGTCCCATTGATTTCAGCAGATCGGAGTACGAGGAATTATTGTCTGGTTTCGTTGCCGGGATTAGCCGATAAAGAATAAGGGATAACAATAACATGACTACTGCGGCAATCCAGTACATCGCTCTCCAGCCGAACATATCCCCTATAATTCCGGATATTGTTCTTGCTAGCAAAATACCAAAAAACAATCCGCTCATTACTGTGCCTATAACCTTCCCCCGCTCCTCCGGTAAAGCTAACTCAGCCGAGAGAGGAATGATGACCTGCGGCACCACCGTAGTTATGCCGATAGCAAAGCTGGCGATATACATCCAAGTGAGGTTTTGTGCGGTAGCGAAACCAATTAGTGACAGTGATACAGCAATAAGAAGTCCTGATATCAGTGTTCTGCGTTCACGAATGTCACCTAGTGGAACAAAAAATAACATTCCCAGCGCGTAGCCGATTTGAGTAAGCATCGATACATATCCCACTGCGTTAGAGGAAGCATTAAATGTGCGTCCTATCTCAGCTAGGAGCGGCTGATTATAATACATATTTGCCACGCTTAGTCCTGATGCAATGGCTAGAATTAGGATGAATTGCTTAGATAGACCTTCTCCTACACGAACAGCAGCGCCTGTGATAGATTGTGTCATGAAATTATGTGCCTCCGTTCACGTATGCTGCTTCAAACAGCGAGCTTTATTTTCCCTAATATATTATAACAGTCAATGTCAACCTTCCTTCTTCAATAGATTAATGATTAGTAAAGGGAAAAATATAAATATCTGCATAAGTACTATTTATAGTAAAATATATAAATCTGAGCTAGGAGTGGATGGACGTGCACCAGAACGAACGAATCATAAACAAATTACAAACGAATCCCTTAAAGAATGTAAGCTTGTTAAAAATGTTAAACTCCTTCCACGAAGTCATGGAAACACATCTAGTTGAGCATGGTGATCAGTGGGGTATTGTATTACTTCTTCCAGCCACAGCATACGCATATGATCATAGGGTATATCCTCAAGCGGATTACATCGTATTTTTGGATTACAGCTGCCCCGATATATTTCCAGCTTTACTACTACTGCTCCCAGCACAGGCGAAGCTTGTTTTTAAACTACAGGATGTGAAGTACCAAGAGGCACTGTCTGCGCATTTTTCTTTAGAAAAAACTCGGGGGTTTTTCTCTTACAGCACAACTGAGGGGTTAAGGTATAGTAAGGACAAAGAGGTGTCAATCAATCATTCATTTGACGACAGACTACTTCCACTTTGGGCTGCTAACCATTACAATAAGGAAGAAATTGAGGAATATTTCCAAAAAGGAGCGTTTTCCGTTTCAATCTTTCAGGGCGACAATCCGGTTAGTACCTGCCTAGCGTTCCGAAATGAAGAGCAGATTTGGGAAATCGGCGCTGTTCATACTTTAGAAGCATTTCAAAGATACGGATACGCGAAAATGGTAGTTCGCACAGCCATACAAGAAACGTTAGAACGAGGCTTTATTCCACGCTATCACGTCCTTGAAAGAAATCAAGCGTCCATTCGTCTAGCTGAATCTATTGGGCTTGTCCCTTGTGTGCAGCTAGAGCACTGGATTAACTACATTCAATAACAATTTCTATTGGAGGTGATTTTAATGAGCTATCCACCAAACGACAATTTGAACTATTATCAGCCTCCACCCCCTCCGGCACCGACGAATGGTAAATCAATCGCTGGTTTTGTCTTGGGAATCCTCTCTATTGTTGTGCCTTATATTGGTTTTCTGTTAGGAATTATTGCGATTATTCTATCCGCCTTATCGCTGAAGGAAATCCGTAATCGTTATGAACAAGGCAAAGGCATAGCGATTGCAGGCCTGGTATGTGGAATTGTGGGCACGCTGATGTACGCAATTATTATATTATTCGTCGTTGTGTTTGTTTTTGCAGCTTCTACTTACTAACCACGAAAAGGATCTCAATAGCCATCATCGGCTGCTGAGATCCTTTTCGAGTTAACACGCTATCAAGTGAACCCTTCATTCAGTCGTGGAACCAAAATCGGTGATTTTAAGCTTAACATCAAAGGTCAATGGCATCCGAATAAATTCCTCGTCCCAATGATCCTTGATCTTTTTCCAAACCTGCGGTTTTTCTATGCTGAACCAATTTCCGAACCCTGCTATATCCACTTTGTAGGTAGAATGCATTTTGTGAATAAGAGCATTGATTTTTTCGGTTAATTTTTCCTCGAATATCTTCTCCAATTCTTTGAAATAGGCAACTTCCGCGGAATGCTCATTATCATCCCAATTCTCAATAAGACGTCCATCAGACTCAATGGCTACATGAATAGAGAACTTCTCATCCGCAGTCTCCTTCAGCGTAATCTTGCTCTTAACTGATTTAATTTCATAAGTAATCGCTTCATTCAACTGATTATAGGCTTTAATGCTCCCACCTTTTATGTCCCCTTTGATCCAGGCAATACTCTCCACATCCTGTTGATCAATATTGCCAATCCACTGTCCTGTGTCTCCCTTGATAATACCTGCTCCGGAAAATTCCACCTCACCTTGTGCCTCCACAACGTTCTGTAAAACAAAGCTTTGCCTGGAGTACATAAGTGCATCTAGATTAGACAACGTTATGCCCTTCATAACTTTACTGGTTCTGAAGTGGTTATGAATCATGTCTGCCAGACGAAAAGAAGGAATCTCCTCCGAGGTTGTTTTAAGTGTGTCGGATGCAGGCCCTTGGCTAAGAAATATAAGACAGCTAGGGCGGATATCATTATCTCGCAGTAAAAAGTCCATTAGCCGTCTGATCTTCTCCTGTTGCACCAGTTTCTCAGATATGACAACAACCTTGAGGTGATGACCTATAATCGGACGGTTCTTACGTATTGAGATTTGGCGGAATATCTCAAGCAGAGAATCCCCTGTCTCAGAAATATTGTGATAATGAGTTTGTGGTGTTGCGCCATCTTTGCCAGAGTTTCCGAGTATTTTTTCAGGCACAATTTGTACCGTAGCCGTCAATTTATTTTTCTTAAAATAGCTTCCTCCGAGTTCCTCAAACTCCCGTTCGACTCCTTTCGGCTCCCCCTTGTCAAGCGCCAATCCCGTATAAACACTCAAGTCTTCAATCTCCTTACTGCTCCAGCAGCCAGACTGCGTAAGCAGAATCACGAATACCAATAGTAGGCGAATAACCCGCTGTCTAAACATTCTGCTTGAGTCCTTTCTTCCTAATGATTAATACAATCGACAATAACAGTGGCAGCATTATAAAGATCAGCACACCCATATAGCCAATCGCATCACCAAGACTAAAGACATCATTGATGCGCTGAGGGATCATCGTACAGATGAAGATGATGGGCATTAAAGCGAACATAACCGGATGGATCTTTAGGTGGAATACCTGGGAGATGCCAAGTGATGCATTAAAGAAAAAGCTGCAAAAATTACAGAACATCTGCATCAGCCAAATGACGAGCAACGGAAATTCAAATCGTTCAAAAAAGAACCCTGATATTTCAAAGCTCCGTACCAAATCTATCGTAGGCCAGGTGCTGGTGATTACAGAATTGATGGATAGGCCACCGATAACCATCACAACAGTAACCAGATACAATACCAGCGGGATACTTAAACCGACCATCATTCCTTTGACCGCTTGCTGCGGATGCTCCATAAAGGCCGTCATTATCATCACAACCTCACAACCGGTAAAAATCAGGATGCTCGACTTCATGCCTCGGATCACCGGCATCATGCCTTCACTCAGAAAAGGACGCAAATGCTGGATATCAAATATTCTGGTACTTAAGATATAACAAATAATCAGAATAAAAATACTGATCGGAAATACAATCTGAAACACGCGGGCCATGGAATTAATCCCGCCATACACCAAATAAGTGCCCACCCAGATGAACGGCATCACAATCGCCCAGATCGGTGTCCCTTCCAGAAGAAAAAACAACGTTACTTCCGCCAAAACGCGGATTTCGAAACCCGCAATCACAATAAAGTAAAGAATCAATATTGTACTCATTACACTGCCTGGAAGATTCCCAACAATTCTTTTAGAATACTGAAAGACAGTCTTCCCTGGAAATTGCTGGCTAAGCTTCACCATAACCAATATGACCAAAGATACGACGATACCTCCCAGCACTACTGAAATCCAGGCATCGGGAGTCTGCACAGCCTTAACAACATTTCTGGGCAAAGTCAAAATTCCCGCACCTAGCATTGAATTGGTCAAGATTATAGAAGCCTGCGAGGTTGTGATCTTGTCATCAGTTCGTTTAAACACTGTGGTCTCCCCTCTGCTCCTGCTAAGAATACATTCTCTAGGACCTGCGCTTTTTCTTCTGGGTCTTCAGCATCTCCGGTCTTCGCTTCATGATCGATAACGGTGCACGAACGAACAAATCCTTCCAGTCACTTAAGCGGAAAGGGGAAATAGGGGTGACGTAAGGAACTCCAAAGCTTGAAAGCCGAGTCAGATGGCTGCAAATAAGCAGGAAGAAAAGGATGGTTCCGAACATGCCCAGGACCGCCGCAAATAACATGCCTGCGAATCGTAAGATCCGGAGAGTAATCCCCGCACTGTACATCGGTATGGAAAACGAAGAGATCGCTGTCACGGCTACAACAATTACCAAAAAAGGACTTACAATACCAGCCTGTACCGCGGCATCTCCAATGATTAGACCTCCGACAATCCCCATTGCCGGACCTATGGGCTTCGGTAGCCGAATTCCAGCTTCACGCAAGATTTCAATGGAAATTTCCAGAATCAACACTTCAATTAATGCAGGAAAGGGTACACCTTGGCGTGTTTCGATAATGGAAATCGCCAGTTGTGTAGGAATCAGTCCCGGATGAAAAGAGATAAAGGAAATATACAGCGCCGGAGCCAACAGAGCCAGAAATGATGCGCAAAACCGGAGTATCCGCAAAAGTGTACCCGGAATCCAGCGCTCATAATAATCCTCAGGAGACTGCAAAAGCATACTGAACGTCACTGGAACAACGAGTGCAAACGGTGTGCCATCCAGCAAAATAGCGACTCTTCCCTCTAACAAGGATGCAATTACCCGATCGGGTCTTTCCGTATTCTGTGTCTGCTGAAACGGGCTTAAATAATCATCCTCGATCAACTGTTCCACATAGCCGGATTCCAGAATAAAGTCCATATCAATTTTGGAGATACGTTCCTTCACTTCCTGGAGCAGATCAGGATTCACAATGTTTTTCATATAAGCGATAACCAGGTTCTTCTTGATTTCGCTGCCTACTTCAACCATTTTCATTTCCAGATTCTTATTAAGCCCTTGGCGCCGCAGCATAGAGGTATTCTCACTAAGCACCTCAGTAAAGCCAATCCGAGGCCCACGCAGTAAAGCCTCCGAGGTCGGCTCAGTAATCGCGCGCACGGATCCATGCGGAGAACCCACCAGCAACATCTCACGCATGCCTTCGACAATCAGCGCAGTGTATCCGAATAGGACAAACTCCTGCAGTTGGTCTAAATCCTTGGCTTCACTAAGCTGAGCTAAGGGGAGCATATTCTGTTTCAAGTAGTTGTATATTCCTTCTGAAGCCTGCGTTTCGCCGGCATACATCAGATTCTGCAGCACCTGCTGATTGATTAGCTCCTCGTGCTGCATCCCCTCTACATAGACCAATGCTGCACGTGCCTGTATACCTTTAACTGAGAATTCACGAAAATGTACATCACTGTTCTCCCCCAATGCCGTTTTTATCGCTGTCAGATCGGCATCATAGTCCTGGGTAAAAGCAGTAGACACAGGAGGCTGCGGATTTACTTCCCGATTGTCATTCTTCTTCAGTTCCGCATCCTGTGATTTGGCCTCTGTTTCCTTGGAGCGTCCGCTTCCAACATAAAAATACAAATGCCTGTAAAGATAAAAAATCCCTACGGGAAAGAGCAGCGTAATCGCCGCCTGCATAAAAATTGTCCAGTCCGGAATATAAGAGACTATTTTAGGCCACATCGCAATCATCCTCTATAGGAATCTGTTAGTACTATTCTCCTTCCACCCTATTCTTATGCAACATTTGAAACTTAAGGAAAGTTCATATATCAGCATTGGTCCGGACATAACAAAACGCCCGCATAAGCGGACGTCTGCAATTTAGAGTATTTTCAACAGGTACTGCTTAAGGTTAATTAGGTTGCTGCCACTGCTTTAAAACTTCAATCAGACCCGGGACATCTAATCCATCCAAGGAAAAAGCTTTGCGCAGCAGCTCATGCGGTATGAACTCATCGTATTTTCCGATGTAGGGTGCTTCATCTGGGGATAACAATGATAATGGATCTGTGGCAGCCATACTTTCGGCAATGATCTCTGCTTCCAGCGTTTCTGCATCTGTTTTACCCGCAACGACCATATAATAAGGTTCCATGGGAACGATAGAACGCAGTCCCAGAGGGCTCTTCAGGTTGTTCTTCAGAAGGCGCTCCAGCGTACGGAATTGCCGACTACCGGCCCAGGGCAGAATGAACATGGAATCTCCACCCGCCGGCATAACGGATCGCACAAGCATTCCGCTTTCCTTCGCTAAACGACGGGCTCGTTCAAGACGCGCAGCCGCACTCGGAGCTAAATACGGATACAATGAAGTGGCTCCTAAGATTTCACGGATCTTGTTCATGATGCGTGTATGTACATCCCCACCCGCACCAAGCCACAACGTATCTACTTTGCCGCGTGAGGTTTTCACATAAACGGCTTTATGGCGATTATCCACCTCTTCTACCTTCCAAAGCTTACCTGCCAGAGTAAAACAGTAGCCTGGTGGTGGAACCGTTGTGATCGATCCGATTTCCTCAGTCCCGTTATAGACCACATGCTCTTCATCATCTTTGAAGACCGCGTAGAAGCGGAAGTTATTCACGATCTTCTCTCCCGCCATCCCGATGATCAAGCTGCCTTCGTCCATCTTCTCAATTTGTCCCATGCCTAACATATAGGTCATGAAAATATCATAATCAGTAGGATCTATGGTTTTAAACGAAGGCAAACTCAGAACCGCTTCTTTTAAATCATCCGGTTCGGCCTCACCCATACTTTTCAAAATGCTCATCGTCTGATGGTACAGCAGTCCAACTGGCAGCTGACGCACGACCAGGGGTTCCACCCATTTCTCGCGCACATATAGCTCAATAACCGCTATCGCTCGAAGCAGTGTCCACGGCATCCGCGCCGGAAGCTGAGCTTCCTCGTCCTCTTCCTCGGGCGTGACAAAGATCATCTCGGATGCAGCGTCTCCACGCCTGCCCGAGCGGCCTAACCGCTGCACAAAGCTTGCGCAGCTATAGGGAGCGCCGACCTGTAGCACTCGCTCCAGCTCGCCCAGATCAATGCCCAGCTCCAGCGTCAACGTCGCTGCGGCAACAGCCGGTCCGGTGCCTTGCCGCAGCGCGGCTTCCGTCTCTTCACGCAGCATCGCGGAGATGCTGCCATGGTGAACGTGAAATACATCCCGTTCACCACGCTTCGCGGCCGTTCTCCGCATCTCTAGGGTCGCCGTCTCCGCATCTGAGCGGCTGTTGGTGAAGATCAACGCCTTCTTCAGATGCGTATGATCATAAATGAAATCGTAATAAGACTGCTTCGCACGTTCTAAATGCTCCGCCTGCACCTCATCCCGTGCATCCGGGAAAGAGAAATGCTCCACACTTAAACGGAGCTTACGCCCGCCTTGTGGAGCGGACACTTCAACGCTCTCCCGTGTGCCCGCCGCCAGCCACTCTGTGACAGAAGCGTAGTCACTCAGCGTAGCTGATAGACCGATTCTGCGAGGATGACATCCCGCCATTCGTGAGATTCTCGCCAGCTGGCTTAACACCTGGATCCCCCGGTCAGCTCCCATAAAGGCATGCACCTCGTCAATGACAATAAAACGTAGATCATGGAACAACGCTGGAATAGCATTCGGGCGGTTCATCAACAATCCTTCAAGCGATTCAGGGGTGATTTGCAGCACGCCTGAAGGATTCTGCACCAGTTTTGTTTTATCGGCTTGTGGTACATCTCCATGCCAGTGCCACACCGGAATGTTGCCTTCACGAAGCAAATCATTCAAACGTGTAAATTGATCGTTGATCAAAGCTTTCAAAGGGGCGATATACAAAATGCCAACCGAACCGGAAGGACGTTCATACAGCTCAGTAAGCGCTGGGAAAAAAGCTGCCTCTGTCTTACCTGAAGCGGTACCTGAGGCAATCAGCAGATGATGCGGGGTATCAAAAAGCACCCGGCAGGCATCCACCTGTGCCTCACGCAAAGTCTCCCAGCGGTTCTTATAAATAAACTCTTTAATGAAGGGAGCCAGCCTATAGAACGGATTATCACTCATAATTCAAACTCCGCCAGGAATCCATCCAGTTCATTTTGCTCGGTCTCAGCTGGCTTAGCCGTTTTTTCGCCGACTAGCTGTTCAAAAGTAATCTCCGGATGCTGGTGGAGCGTATGCAGCAGATCCATGAAATCACGTACTACCTCCCGTGGAGTCAAGAGTTCCTCAGCCCCTAATCTTCCAACCGCTTCCTCCATAAAATGAACCAATTGTTCCTGTGATAAACGTGCTTCATAACCATAATGTAGGGCGTGAATCTCTTTAAGCTTTTGCAGCAGTACAAGAATTTCCTCGTGTGATAACATGTCCAGTGCAATGATAGGTCCAGTATAATTGTTCAGACCCGCCGCCACGTACCGGCCAGCAACCAATCGCGATCGCAGTGCCTCATAACTAAATAAACCACGCCGTCCATCTTCCACAAATTGCGGAGTTCCCCCTATAAAAATCCCTAAGTTCTCTGCCTTCCCCTGCATCGTATCATTGAACATGGTAAGCAGCTTTTCATAGTTGCTCTGACGGGAAATACTGTTCGTAATTTTATAAAGATTGACACCTTCATCAATAAACAGCAGCAGACCTTTATAGCCAATAGCCGCAGTAAATTCCGCCCAAAGCTTCATATAGTCATACCAATTATCATCATCAATAATCACGCCAACTCCAAGCGCTTTGCGGGCTTCTGTCCGAGTTGCAAATTCTCCACGCAACCAGCGAAGCGAATCCTGTTTCTGGTCATCATCGGCCAGCTTGTGTGCATTCCAATAAGAGGCGAGCACTTTGGCAAAATCAAAACCATGTACCAAACCACGCATTTCAGAGGCTACAGCGTAAATTCGCTTCTCTACTTCTTCACCAAGCTGAGGGTGATCAGGCCCATATTCCTTCTCCTGCATCACGGACTGCTGTAGCGTAATAATCCATTTCTGCAGGATGATCTCCAACGCTCCACCATCTGGACGTGTGCGGGTCGATAAATGGCTCATTAGCTCCCGGTAAGTCGCTAGGCCTTGTCCTTTAGTTCCTACTAACCTACGCTCAGGGGACAGGTCAGCATCTGCTACTACAAAATCCCGATCCATCGCGTAATTACGGATCATCTGAAGCAGAAAGCTTTTGCCGCTGCCGAATTTGCCTGTAATCAGCTTAAAAGCTGCCCCACCCTCTGCAATGTTCTCCATATCTCTTAATATGGCCTCAATCTCCGGCCGACGGCCAACGGCTATGTGCTCTAGTCCGATACGCGGAACAACACCAGCCGTCAACGAATTGACTAGCGCAGTTGTCATTCGTTTAGGTATTTTTAATTCACTCATCCAAAGTTCACCTCATTAAATATTGCGCAGCATAGAGATATATTCCTCAACAATGTCTTCCCCCTCAATGATCAGATCACCAAGAATGTCCATTGCGATTTCATTAATCTCATCAATTAGAAGCTCTGACATCGTGCCATTAGCAGCAGCCAGCTTCAGTAAAGCTTGACTTCCATCCTCATCCAAAAGAGCAAGCAGTGCTTCCCGTTGTAGTGGACTTAAAGCATTGGCAAACTGTTCTGCCTCCGATCCTATGCTAACCGCTTGAGCTTCTTCAATCACCTCTACAGGCAACAATTCTTCCTTACTATCTTGTATTGGATCAATTTCACCGATAGTTGCTTCGAGCTTGCTATCCTCGTAATCTTGCTCGTCCATATTCTCAACCGTAAGCATCGTCCGTACAATTTCAGAATCACTTTGCAGGCGTTCTAGTTTCTCCGGATCTATGACGACTGTCGGCCCTATGTCTTCCTGCGTCTCTTTAAGGTACTCACGCTTTAGAAAACGAGTGATCAAATCGTCCATATCGGCATCTACATTAATACCTTTAAGTCGTCCGCGGTAGCCCATCAGTTCCCGGAGTTTATTCTCAGTCAGACGAAATAACCTTGTAATCAGACTACGAAGTGGTGGAGATTTACTAATACGTACAACCGGTATAAGAACAGAATAGCCATATAATGAAATATCATATACGGCACTTCGGAATAAATAACGCTCCCGCATCACCGCTGGTCCAGGCGGAAACATTTCAACTAGATTGGAGCCGTGTTTCCGGGTGACATAAGCATTAATTAACGCCACGACCTGCGGAATGTATTGTTCAAGAGCTTCTTTGCCTTCTCCGATGTAGAACTTGGATTTACTAATATCATAGTCCGACATTGCCGTTAATACTGCGAAGGTTAGCTGCTCAGGAGCAGTCGTCAGTCCTCTCATTAATTCAAGTTCCGCCAGATCCCCAGCAAGACCACGTGAACGAGCCACAATGATAGAAAGCGGGACATCCAAATGATGTACAAAAGAGAAGTCCGCGATCCAGCCGCCAAGATATTGATCCAAACGTTTATAACTTTCCCGGTAAGCTTCCCAGATCAGATTTAGCTGCCTATAGCCATCAATAGGGTCAGTCCACCCCACGCCATTAATAAGCTCATATACATGCAGAAAAATATAAGAAAGATCTGTTTTCAGATATCTGCCTTGTCTAACTTCATTCCGCCAATAAAAATACCATCTGCTTTGCGTGCCTGTCATATGGCCATATGTAGGCCAGTAACTCTTAAAAGGAACAAAAAGCGCTGTGTCCTCAGTTTTTTCAACTAATTCCTTCGCTCTTGTTACGAACTGCCCTTCGGTGGTAGTCACAGGCTCCGGCGTTTCCATCTCTGTATCCCAAAGCTGCAGCTGTAATGAAGGTTCAGGGGTTGAATTTGTTTTGCCATTATTCTTAGAAGATGACTTAGGCAGCGCAGGTTCAGGGGAATTTCGCGGCGGAATCGGTACATTTTGTTCCGTACTTTCCCAGACTAATTCTGTGAAATGCGGCTGTTTCCTATCATTACTCATGTGCGATCGCTCCGTCCTTATAAATAAGGATTAATGTAAAAAAACGGTCCTGTTCACAACTGTGAAGGAACCGTTTTGTTCTTACGTGAATAGTGGTCATCCATACAGGACGACAACATCGTTTCTTCTTGATATTCTAGCATTGTTGATAGATTAACATCAAGTATGTAATGCAGAATCACACTTTAGAGAAGCTCGGTTCCCTTTGTTTCTTTGCCAAGGAACAATACCGCTAATGCACCGATAATAATCGTTACAAAAAATAGCATAAAGATCGAGCCAATCGCCATAGATTTACCTACTAGAACCCCTACCAGCAAAGGTGCGATAATGCCCCCAATCCGGCCAAAGGAAGTTGCTAAACCAGCGCCTGTGGAACGAATAGCCGTTGGGTACAGCTCTGGCGTATAAGCATACATGCCACCCCAAGCGCCAAGATTGAAGAAGGATAAACAAATTCCTGCAGCCATCAGCATGCCTTCAGTAGTCGCATTTCCGAACCATGCAGCGCTAACTGCAGTGAACAGCATATAGATGACTAGGACAAATTTACGTCCGAACTTTTCAATAAAGTAAGCGGCAGTAAAATATCCAGGCAGCTGAGCGAGCGTCATAATAAGCACATACTCGAAGCTTTTGACCAAGCTGAAGCCTTTAAGTACCATAACTGTAGGCAGCCATAGAAACATGCCATAATACGAGAACACCACCGTAAACCATAAAATCCACAACATAATTGTAGAACGGCGATATTCCGGCGACCATACGGTAGCGATTCGTTTCTTTAAGGAAACGGGTGCCTTTTTAATCTCAGCAAATTTCGGTGAATCATCAATCGCCCGTCTTAGATATAAAGCGTAGAGTGCAGGTACAGCCCCAATTCCGAAAGCTATACGCCAGCCATAATCAGGGATAATGAAGAACGCGATTAATGCCGAAGCAATCCAACCGACTGCCCAAAAGCTCTCCAAAAGCACAACCGCACGGCCTCTCTCCTGAGCAGGCATGCTCTCTGAGACCAAGGTAGAAGCGACAGGCAGCTCTCCGCCAAGACCAAACCCAGCAATAAAACGAAGCACACAGAGGATCGCAAAGCCTGTTGCAAATGCAGATAATCCGCTTGCCGCCGAGAAAATAAGAAGTGTCCACAGCAATACCGGTTTACGGCCAAAGCGGTCTGCTAATATCCCTGCCGCTGCAGCACCTACTGCCATACCGACGGAATTAATACTAGTCAATATACCGATCTGCTCCGGTCCCAGATTCCAATCCTTAGCTAAAGCTGCTACAACAAAAGAAATCATTCCGACGTCCATCGCATCGAACATCCAGCTCAAGCCAGCGCTGAAGAGTAATTTCCTTTGTTTCGGATTCCGCAGCAGTGTCATTTGATTCACTTCGAAGCCCCCTTATTTCAACCTGTTAACCAATAAACTTACTTTTGATTGTTTCACTTATACATTTTAAAATTGAAGTGCTCAAAAATCAAGAAATAAAGCAGCATTAAAGTATTGTCTAGCCAGCGATTGAAAATAACAGGTCTGCACAGAAATTGTGGCGATAAGCAGCATATTACGAACGGATTCTCTCTGCGCTCTCGACAAATGTGTCAGCCGGTTAATCACACGATCTATAGAGCTTTTTAACGAGGTATCTTCTTTCCAAGAGAACTCCTTGTGCAACACTTGATCTACTTTACATTGCGTCTGAATCGATGGATTGCTTTTGATCTCCTCAAAAAGCCCTGCATAGGCGTAATACAGCTTGGCCGGTTCAATTAGATCATCATCATCGCGATCCGGCTTTAGGAACATTAGCTGGAACAGTTGGCGGATACTTTCAAAGTTAAGAGCGGATTTGAGATCATCGATAATAAACAAAAGCGCTGCCTGATTAACCGAATATTTCTTTCCTTCTTTAGGCGAACCGAGATATTCCTTGAAGTCGCGCTTGACCCAATTTTGCATAGCTGTGACGGTCAATGTGGAATACTCTATAAGATGGCCCAATGAAGCAATTTCACCAAGTGAAAAGCCTTTTACATGGCCGCCTTTAATGATCTTTTGTAATATGGGTGGAACATTGGTTGATAAAAAAGCGGGTAACGAAGTCCCCTTTTGTAATTCTTCACGGTGAAACTTTGCCCATGCCTCTTGGAGGATATTCAGCGGTTTCCGGTCTGACAATCCGGTCAATGAGAGCAGTAGACTGGACATCTCCACACGAGTCAATGCAAATGATTCCATATCTGTTTCCCTCCACCATTTGATATTTTACTGAAAAGTTCGTAGAATAGTTCATAAGAACTCATAATAATGAGTATAACCTATTTTAGGAACGAAAGGGATGGTAAAGATTATATGGGTATAGGACTTAGTTTGACGTTGGTGGTTATTTTGATTATTTTAACCGCTTTTTTTGTAGCAACAGAATTTGCATTGGTGAGACTTAGAGGTAGCCAGATCAGTCAAATGGTGCTTGACGGAAAGAAGAATGCCTTGGCAGTACAGAAGGTATCCGCTAATCTTGATGGCTATTTATCCGCTTGTCAGCTCGGGATTACTATCACTGCGCTGGGTATTGGTGCACTGGCAGAGCCTGCATTCGAACAGTTATTGCTTCCTATTTTCGACTGGGCCAATATCAGTTCTAGTGTGAGTCACCCTCTTGCGTTTTTACTCGCATTCATCATTGCAACATTCTTGCACGTCGTTGTCGGAGAACTTGCTCCGAAGACGGCAGCTATAAACATTCCGGAAAAAATCGGTCAAATTACTTCACCGCTGATTATTTGGTTCTACAGAATTTTGTACCCTCTCATTTGGTTCATGAACGGTTCCGCTAATATGCTTGTTCGTCTTTTTGGGATGAAACCAGCTAGTGAGCATGGAGACGCGCATAGTGAAGATGAGATTCGTTTGATCCTGTCCGAGAGTTACGAAAGCGGGAAAATCAATAAAGCCGAATATGGCTATGTTAACCGAATCTTTACTTTTGATGAGATGCTCGCCAAAGAAATCATGGTTCCGCGAACCGATATGGTATGTCTTTTCACCAATCATTCGTTGAAAGAAAATTTCGAAATTATCCGCAAGGAGCAATATACTCGTTTCCCTGTGGCACAAGGCAGCAAGGATAATATTATCGGAATGATCAACACGAAACAGCTCTATTTGCAGTATGATAACAATCCTGATTTTGATTTCCATAGTTTAATTCAACCCGTACTGACAGTATCTGAGGTGACACCGGTCAAGAATCTTCTAACTCGTATGCAGTTGGAGCGTGTGCATATTGCCTTGCTGCTTGATGAATATGGTGGAACATCCGGTCTCATCACGATTGAAGATATTTTGGAAGAAATCGTTGGTGAAATCCGTGACGAGTTTGACGGTGATGAACGCAGAGAAGTCGAAAAAATAAGCGATACTAACTATCTGTTCGATGGTAAGGTATCTCTGTTAGAGGTCAAGGATCTTACAGGGCTTGATTTCGAAGATGAAGAAGTGACCACAGTTGGAGGCTGGGTATACAGTCATATCGCAGATCCAGCCATTGGCAAAAGTATTGTTCGTGACCATGTAACATTGACCATCCGCGAGATGAACAGATACCGTGTCCGCAAGGTTGAAGTTGTTATCGAACAATCAAGCAACACTGAATCATCATAAATCACGAAATCATAACCTTTATTCATAAAAAAAGGAGAGGGTCATCAGATTAAATCTGACACTCTATCCTTTTTTCTTTTTGGAGAATTTTGCTCATATAATATTCATCCACCCACTCACCATCGATAATAAGAGATTTCCGCTTCGTCCCTTCGATTTCAAACCCGCTCTTGGTATACAGCCCCAAAGCAGCTTGATTATGGGTCATGACGGATAACTCAAGACGAACAATCCCATTGTTCATAGCCCAGATGTCCATCTCACGGAACAGGCCAGCCCCAATCCCATTCCCCTGATATTGTTTCTGAATCCCAATCACTATGTACGCGCTATGTCTATTACGTCTAACACTTCCACCTCTAACAGACAAGTAACCTGCCAAATGATCGTCAACCTCTGCCCCTATAAGAATTGAAGTTTCTGCTGCCAGAAAGCTTTCGAGCATTTCTTTGACCTGACAAAGACTAGCTTGTCTTTCATCCGGTTCCAATAACATAAATTTGGACTCTTGGTCTAACTGATGCTGAAGTCTAAGCAATTCACCTGCATCCTCCGGCACCAGTTCTCTAAGTGTAACCATCATATCATCACTTCCAATCGTAAAGAACTATAAGTACTTCTTGAATACCTTGCTGGAGCTGCTATCATAACCAAGAATTTCGTAGAAACGATGCGCTTCTTCTCTCTTTGCAGCACTTGATAACATAATCTTAAGGGCTCCCTTGGAGATTGCTACATTCTCGGCATGTCTCATTAGCATTGCGCCATACCCTTTTCCTCGTACTTTTTCTGCCACAATGACTCTTTCTATGACAGCAAAGGGCCTATCGTCACACAAAGCATCCATACAAAAATGAAGATGTAACGACCCGACAATTGTTTCTTGTTCTTCGCACACATATAGAAAACTCTCCGGATGATCTGCTATCTGCTTCAGCCGCTCAGGAGATACATGAATAGCTGGATGCTCAGGCAGCAAAATCCCATAAAGTTCTTCAATGAAGGTAGCGTCTTCGGGCACTGCTTCTCTTATCATTCGTCTACTCCCTTCTATACAACGATTAACAACGACAGACCATGATCACATTTCCATCGGGATCTTTAAAATTAAACCAATGATCATGCTCAATATCCGTGAGAATCTCTCCTCCGTTGGCCTTTACATAATCATAAGCAGCATCAATATCCTCGGTGTTAAGATGAAACGAAGGGATGTTTAGAACAGATTCAGCGGTGTAAATCTTACTGTCCAAAACGATGCCCGGTCCCTGCATAGGGACTACATATAAATGACCGAATAATACCTCTCCATCTAATGGGAGTCCAAGCAATTGGCAATACCATTGTTTTGATTTCTCAATATCCTTTACCGGAATAAAAACAGCACCAATCTGATTCAGAATCGGACTTATCATCATTAAGAAAGCCTCCTCTTTTAAGTTGACGGATAGGGTGTTATTCTAGAATAATTCGATAAAATATGTCAATTACCTCCCTCCATTTAGGGAAGGGCTGGTAAGTTGTGTTATAATTCTGTGAGCATTACTCCAATATCACGTACGTCAGGAGAATTACATTGGCTAACCTGAACTTCGGTGGTTTTAAAATGACCCCGCCCAAAGTTTTATCACTAGGATTCTTAATCCTTATCACTGCCGGGACTTTTCTGCTTAGTCTCCCGGTCTCCTCAACATCCGGACAAATATCCTTTATCGATGCCTTGTTTATGGCGACTTCAGCCACTTGTGTAACAGGCCTTGCGGTCATTGATACGGGAACTCAGCTAACTACCTTCGGACAAGTTGTTCTACTCATTTTATTTCAAATCGGAGGATTAGGCTTTGTAACGATGGCTACTTTGATTACCTTGGTCCTTAATAAACGGATATCCTTGAAAGAGCGAATCCTTTTGCAAGAATCCATGAACCAAAATTCGATGCAGGGAATTGTACTCTTAATCCGTAGAGTCCTGATCTATTCTCTTGTTATTCAGCTGTCGGGGGCCGTGTTGTTTGCTGGAAGGTTTATGATGGATATGCCCTTTGGGAAAGCAGCATATTATGGGATTTTTCACAGTATATCTATCTTTAATAATGCAGGCTTTGATCTCTTCGGTGATATTCATGGGCCGTTTAGCGGACTTACTCGTTTTGTAAATGATCCCATTATTAACTTCACCTCAATGAGTCTCATATTTCTTGGAGGGATTGGTTTTATCGTTCTGTCTGATCTTATGGACTTTCCTAAACGTAGAAGACTCACTCTTCATTCAAAGGTTGTTCTTTGGACTTCTCTTATATTGATTGTTATTGGTGCGGGGCTGTTTTTTTTACTGGAGTTTAATTCTACGCTGAAGCCCTTGAGTGCAAGCGGAAAGTTTTGGGCGACCTTTTTACAAGCGGTAACTCCGCGATCTGGTGGTGTCACCACCATTGAAGTTCCACTTTTACGGCAATCCACGCAATTTCTAATGATTCTATTGATGTTTATCGGAGCTGCACCTGGGTCGACGGGTGGAGGAATCAAGATCACTACATTCGCCGTACTGGTTACTGCAGTAGCTGCGCGATTACGGGGGAAAGAAGATATTGTAATGTTCCGCCACCGGATCGCTAAAGAAAATGTATATAGAGCCCTTACTATCACATTAATGTCTCTTATGCTGCTTGTCATCGCTACGATGTTATTATCCTTAACCGAGAGCGCTGAATTTCTAACTGTACTTTTTGAAGCAGTATCTGCTTTTGGAACCTCAGGCTTATCTATGGGCCTTACTCCGGAACTGACTACGGCAGGAAAGGTTCTAGTGATTATCCTGATGTTTATGGGCCGGACCGGACCACTTACACTTGCTTATGCTTTGAAACCAAAAGGCAGTAAAGAACTGTATCGTTACCCAGAAGGTAAGATAACGATTGGATAGTCATAATATGGCCAGCGGCTACCAGATAATGCCGCTGGCGTCATATCAATAAAAGTATTATTCTTCCACGATTTCTTGTTGATCAAGTGCAGCATCCAGCAACTGATTGTACACATCATCGTTATTCTCCAGCAATGCATCCGTTTCTAAGAACTGTTCCTCGCTCCCAGGCTCACCCGCAAAGCTTAGACTGTAATCCCATTCCGTTCCTCTTGTACTGAAGAAAGTAATTTCATATGGAGCCTTATGATTTTCGAGAGTGAATACAGTCCTCCCTACATAACTTTTATCTTCTTTACGGCTCATTTCAGCACTTACGATCTCTAAATTCATCCACTTATCTTCCTTCCTATCATCAAATCAGCTACCCTTTCAGTATATCATTGAAATGAATGTAATTCCTTCTCTTTGCACTGTAAATTCCACGTAATTGACTTTTTTCATCCGGCGGTTAATAATTTAGTACAATGCTTGTAAAGTACTAAACTATTAGTAAATGGAGGAAATTACAATGACTGATTTTCAGGCTAAGCTTAGTAAATATGCAGATTTAGCTGTACAAATAGGTGTTAATGTTCAACCCGGGCAAATTCTAGTGGTGAATGCACCGATTCTTGCCGCTGATTTCGTACGTCTAATTACCGCTAAGGCATATGCTATCGGAGCAAGTTTAGTTAAGGTAAACTGGAGTGATGCAAGCATTACACGCCAACAGTTTGAACACGCTGCACCAGAGGTATTCACTCAGCCTCCTACTTGGTACGCAGGTGAAATGACTGAATTCGCCGAAAAAGGTGCGGCTATCCTTAACGTGATCGCTGAAGATCCTGATGCACTTAAAGGTATTGATCCAGTACGTATCTCCAATTTCCAAAAAGTTCGCGGAGCTGCCCTCACCAAATATCGTGAAATGCAAATGTCCGACAAAGTGAGCTGGAGTATTGTAGCTGTTCCCTGTCAAGCTTGGGCGGATAAAGTATTCCCTGAGGTCCCAGCCGAAGAACGTGTAGATAAACTCTGGGAAGCCATTTTCCACACCGTGCGTCTTGACCGTGAAGATCCAGTAGCTGCATGGCAGGAGCATCTTGACACCTTGGAGCAAAAAGCGAATGTACTCAACGCAAAAAAATATAAAAAGCTGCATTACATAGCACCTGGCACTGACCTTAGCATCGAGCTTCCTGAAGGCCATATCTGGGCACAAGGAGACAGCATTAATGCAAAAGGTCATTCTTTTGTAGCCAATATGCCTACCGAAGAAGTCTTCACTGCACCACTAAAGACTGGTGTTAATGGCACTGTAAGAAGCACAAAGCCACTTAGTCATGGCGGCAACATCATCGATGGCTTCTCTATTAGCTTTGAGAACGGCCGTATTATAAGTGTTACTGCTGAGCAAGGTCAAGAAGCGCTAGAGCACCTCATTAGCATGGATGAAGGAGCGAAATACTTAGGGGAGGTTGCCTTGGTTCCTCATAAATCCCCTATTTCTGAATCCAACATTCTTTATTACAACACATTATTTGACGAAAATGCTTCTAATCACCTTGCTATAGGTATGGCTTATGCCTTCTGTTTAGAAGGCGGTAAAGACATGAATCCAGAGCAGTTAATTGAGCATGGCCTCAACAATAGTGTAACCCATGTGGATTTCATGATCGGGTCAGCTGAGATGAACATTTACGGGATAACTGCTGATGGAACTGAAGAACCTGTCTTCCTGAATGGAAACTGGGCGTTCTAATTTAAGCACACAAGAGATACAGGATATTGGGAGGAATAGAAACTATGTTGGATTTCAAGCAAAAGCTGGAGAATTACGCATTGCTGGCCGTGAAGATTGGCGTTAATATTCAACCGGGTCAGACACTCGTTGTGAATGCAGATATTGTATCCGCAGAGCTTGTGCGACTTGTGGTTCGTAAAGCCTATGAAGCCGGCGCGAGACTTGTAAAGGTAAACTATAGTGATGAAGTTGTATTACGTACACGTTATGATCTTGCTCCATCTGATTCCTTCCTGGAGCCGCCGCAGTGGCAAGCCGATGAATTAGAGGATCTTGCTAAAAAGGGAGCCGCATTTCTAACCATTATCTCCGCTGACCCAGATCTTTTAAAAGGCGTTGAACCTGGAAGAATTGCAGATAATCAACGTATTTCTGGGCAGACCCTAGCACCTTATCGTGAGTACTTAATGGGGAATCATGCGAGCTGGAGCGGCCTTGCCTTCCCATCAGCCTCTTGGGCGGCAAAAGTGTTCCCTGACGCTCCATCAGAGCAGCAGGTTGAACTATTATGGGACGCCATCTTTAAAGCCACACGTGCGGATCAGGAAGATCCTATTGAAGCATGGAGCCGCCATTTAGATGGACTCAAAACTCGTTGCGCTTCCTTGAATGAAAGTAAGTTTCGCAAGCTGCATTATACAGCACCTGGTACAGATTTAACTATTGAGTTGCCGGAAGGACACATCTGGTGTCAGGCAGGAGCTGTGAACGGTAAGGGCGTCCCTTTCCTAGCCAACATTCCAACGGAAGAAGTGTTTACTGCCCCTCTGAAGTCTGGTATTAATGGTAAAGTGAGCAGCACTAAGCCACTTAGCTACGGCGGCAATCTAATCAATAACTTCACGCTGACCTTTGAGAACGGTAAAGTGATTGATTTTACTGCTGAAGAAGGCGCAGAAACTCTGGCATCACTAATCGCACTGGATGAAGGCTCTTCCTATCTTGGTGAAGTTGCTTTGGTGCCTTTCCACTCTCCGATTTCTGAGAGCGGTATTCTTTATTACACTACGTTGTATGATGAGAATGCCTCCTGTCATTTGGCTTTAGGTGCAGCTTATGCCTTCACAATTCAAGAAGGAATTACGATGACTAAAGAACAGCTGTTGGAAAAAGGAATGAATCAAAGCCATACCCATGTTGACTTTATGATGGGCTCACCTGAAATGAATATTGACGGAATTAACGATGATGGAACAACAGTACCTATCTTCCGTAATGGGGATTGGGCTTAAGGCTTAAACAACACCCGTTAGATCCTAGATAGAACCAACTTCAAACAACCCGCTTAGCTCTCTAATTAGAGAGTAAGCGGGTTGTTTTTGTTTTAACAGCAACATTTCAGGTGGTAAGATGCCCAAATTTGAATAAAAGTTCAATATTTGTTCACACTATTGTTGATTTCCGTTCACAAATATGTCACAATACAGTTAAGGATTGAATTTCCAAGGAGGGGATTATCATGTTGAGAGACCCAGTATCCAAAGAAGTTGACAGCCTCGAAGAAGAACAGCTAGAAATTCAACCACCGGTAGATTCAAGAATTGTTGCATCTAATGCTATTAAATACACTGCCTATGTTATGCTGCTTTTTGGATTCTTGTATTTCCTGATTGCTTACTTGGCGCCTATGTTGGAACCTTAATGTGATGGATATAATTTTATTGGAAAACGCTTACGGTTAATCACTCTCTATGGAGCAGTGATTAACCGTTTTTATTAATTCCATGAGAATGCTTTGTTTGTCCAAGCTATTGCTGTTGGCGACCATACCCCGTTCATCTTCGTTTGTATCCAAGCTACGGCCTCTTCTCTATCCCCTTCAAAAGCGGATAAACCGTTATCTGACATCCAGTGACTGACCGTCTCGAACGAGGTGCTGCTCCAGCCATTTACTTCACCTTCATCATTCAGGCGTTGCTTGATGCCTGAGATCACCATATCTAACGATCCTTGCAGTTCAGTAACCGCGTTATCGAAGGCTGTTTTCTTTTCTTTTGCCTTCATATCAGCCTCTGCCCGAAGTTTACGTGTATCAATGCCTTCATGTTCACGAACAATCTGCAATAAGGTCACAGCTTCTTTACTAGCCAACCCATCCTTATACCGCTCTTCAATAGATTTGGTACTGCCTACTGCTGCTACAAATGCCGGGAACCACTCCCTTGAGACTAAAATAGCCTTTTTCTTAATAAACTTTCCGTATCCTGCAAGACCCTCACCTGGAAACTGCGCACGCCATGACCACGGATCTAATTCTGTTCCGGTATGCCAATTCTCGGGCTTAGTTAAGCCGTTTAAAGACGGGTGTCCGGGAATCAGCGCAGCAAGCGGTAAAATCCCCAATTTCGTAATAATCTCTGCTGTTTCCCCATAAGTGGTGACACTACCTTGTTCATATTCCTGACCCATTTGTTCATCATCTCCTAGATCTAATTTAATCTGATTTCATATTTCCAATTCCGGTTATAAAAGTGCTAATCAAGCGGGTTAGACTCTCGTTAGTATCGAGCGCCATACCAAATCCACCCTTTTGTTCCAAAGAGGCGAATCCATGTAGGAGACTCCGTAATCCCCTTACGGCATGAAGTTCTCCTTCTTCACCTAATTGATAACTCTTCATCACCTGAATTATAAACTGCAAAATATGCTCACCAGCCGCTTCAAGCTCCGTGTTCTCCTGTTCAGGGGCTCGTAGTGTAGTCTCATACAAACCTGGTCTACTTCTAGCAAAATCCACATATGCTCGGCCCATCGCGTGTACAGCAGCATCTCCATTTAATCCCTCAGCTGCGTTCGACATGCATGTAAATAATAACTCTAAACCGTAAATGGCGAGCCCAGTCCGCAAATCCTGCAGGCCATTTATATGGTTATATAGTGACGGGGAACGAACACCTAGTTTAGCTGCTAGTGCAGCCAAGGTAACAGCTTCTATACCTTCAGCATCGGCAATTTCTGCTGCTCTAATCACTAGCGTGTGACGATCTAATCCTGCTCTAGGTGACATTTAATTACTCCTATCCTGAATCATTTGTGCCTTACGTATGGCTTTCTCCATCTCTTGCTTTGGCGCTTTAAGTAAGTTGCCGTGACCCACAGCAAGTAAAGCTGGAGATAACTCTAGAAGCTTAATCGCACTATTCAGAGCTTGAGCTTTATTCCATGTAGCCATTGCTGGAAAAGGAAACAGGGGGATGATGGTTCCTGCCACCGCAGTTCCCCGGAAGGTCTGAAGAGCATCCCCCACGATTACAGCACCGCTGCGTGAATCAAGGAAAGACATAGAGCCGGGGGTATGTCCTGGAGTGTGAATCGCTGATAATGAGCCAATGGTATCCCCTTCGTGGAGAAGGACGTCTGGCTTGGTAGCTATCTTCTTCGGCACGCCTCCCTTAATAGGGGTCTGAGGTTCTCCTTCCCGAAGTGAACGATCTCCATGAAGTAATGCCGAATCTCGCTCAGAGATGTACACCTGAGCCTCTGGACGTTGCTTTTTCAGTCCATCCAGTGCCCCAATATGATCATCATGCGCATGCGTTAAGATTATGCGTGTAAGCTTCTTATTTAGCTTCGCTTCAGTCTCCATAATTCCTTTTAGACTAAATGGCATAGCGGCATCTATTAAAGTCAATCCATCGTTTTCCTCAATAATGTAACAATTCACTGGAAAAAAATTAGGCATCCAAGTCAATTGCAATAAATGACCTTCACGTGTTACTCTCATCCTTACCCCTCCGATAAACTAATGGTATTAGCTTAAATATAAACTAATGACATTAGTTTTGCAAGAAGTGGTTATCTTTAATATTTAATCTTTAATCTTTAATTCTCAATGTTCTTGTCAGCATTTTTGTTGGATTTATTAATTATGTACCACATCGCCCAAGTGACCCCTATGAAAAAAACAACCGCCCCCACGAGAGTACTCGATATATTTTTTCTAATATCCACTTCTCCCGCTTCTCTAAAATCAAGCAAAAATGTTAGCGTGGCCCAAATAATCGTGCTGATAACTCCCGATATTAAATGAATCTTCTTAAACCGTCTGAGTTCTCCATCCTTACTCGGCAGCAGGTATATCCCATCTTTGACACAACGAACGGTAACATACAAGCAACCTAACAGCATAATCCCAAAAGTATCAACCCAGTATTTGATGTCCCACTCCAGGATAAATACTTTTACCAAAAGGCTAATCATAAATCCCACTAACACAATCAACAATCCGTGCGTACTAAACTTCTGAATTTCTGTGATAATTCGTTCGTCTTTAATCTTTGGCCCTTTCACAACTAATCCTCCCAAAAAATATCGTTTAATGACGTATCCAACGCCTTGCAGATGGCTATGCACAGCTTAATCGTCGGGTTATAGTTACCAGCTTCAATCAAGCCGATCGTCTGCCGTGTAACCCCTACAACTTCCGCTAACTGTTCTTGGGAAAGATTCTTTTGGATCCTAGCCAGCTTCAACTTGATGTTTTTGTTCTCTCCCACTCCATAACCCCCCTTTAATGTTTGTCATGCATTCCATTTTCCACCATTGTAATCTATATCGGTCATTATGTACATTATATATTGCATTTAATTGGTGGGATCAACGTTTTACTTTAGGATCGACGTGTCATATTAGGGGCAACGTTTCATATTAGGATCAACGTGTCATATTAGGATCCAGACTTCATTTTCCATTCCCTCTCCGTCAGGAATTACTTTTCTCCCCACCGTTGGATCAAATTTTGAAGAGTGATTGTAACTGAGTCCTAAGGCAGTCAGCTGCGATGCCTAACTCGCCGCCTTTGCTAGTATTTAAGCACACTTTTGCCAATGGTTCGGACTCAGATGACCTTATTATGCAAATTCGAGTGTTTTCTGCCGGTTATCGGACTCAGTTGCAGCTATTTACTCATAATCACACAGATTCTGCGCCTCTACAAGGTAATAAGAGCTATGCGGTCCGATACATCTGCAAAATGACTCAAAAAGCTCAAATAGCTGCAATACAGTCCGCAACATGAGGTTCTTTAGTTAGTTTGGGTTATACGCCTACTTGAGCCTACTTGAGCTTCAATAGCTTCATTAGCTTCATCAGATTCTTGAGGTTATCTTGGCTCTTTTTACTTTTTTGACTACTTTTGTGACTTGTGCTTCTTTGCTTACTTGGGTTAATTCGGTAACTTGGACATCATTGGTTTGGTTCTTAGGTTACTTTGGGTTCTTGCGCCATTTGAACTATCCCCCATGCTTGTGAACACACTTTTGCCGATGGTTCGGACTCAGTTGATCTTATTTCACCATTTCAAACGTTTTAGGCGAGCTATCGGACTCAGTTGCAGCTATTTACTCATAACCACACAGATTCTGCGCCTCTACATGCTAATAAGAGCTATGTGGTCCGGATCGGCAAAGTGACTCAAAAAGCTCAAATAGCTGCTATACAGTCCGTAACATACTGAGGGTCTTTAGTTAGTTTGGGTTAGTTTGGGTTAGTTTGGGTTAGTTTGGAGTTAGTTCACTTATTCGCCGTTGCATCGGACTGAGGAGTCCTTATTTCGTAGATTTGCAGCTAATTGACGTGCTATCGGACCCAGTTGCAGCTATTTACTCATAACCACACCAATTCTGCACAGTTACATGGTAATAAGAGCTATGCGGTCCGATAGATCGGCAAAATGACTCAAAAAGCTCAAATAGCTGCAATACAGTCCGATACGGAGATCGGTAGGAATCCCGCAGAAGGTCAATAGGAGATACTATGAAGTAAGTAGAAGGTTGAGCCACATAAGCAGAGGACCGGCAGCGAAACGTGATCAGCACCCAGTAGCCCTTCCCCCCTCACCCGACTACGGCTATTCTAAGCAACAAAAAAAAGCATCCCTAAGGATACTTTTGATAATTCGACGCTTATGATCTTTCGATACTTTTGATCTTTCGATGCTAATGATCTATCGGTGTTTTTGATCTTTCGATCTTTCGATCTTTTTGATCTTTCGACGCTTTTTCGATATTTTTGATCTTTCGCCGCTTTTAATATACGAATGCCTTCGACTTTCCTTATTCCACTACGCCATTCTCTGGAAAGAAGTCTACGATCTTCAGCAGCTCCGAAGTGTCTGTGCGTGGACGGCTGTCAGGTACAGTCTCCGGATATCCGGCATGGATCATGGCTACAATTTTTTCGCCAGGCTTTACACCAATTTTAGTGCGGAATTCAGGGTTGTTGATGTAGGGATCAGTCTTCCAAATCGTTCCTACACCTTGCTCCCAAGCTGCGAGCTGGAAGTTCTGTACAAGTGCGGACGCTGCTGCAAAATCCTCGTCCCACTCTCTCTGCCGAGGATCTTCAGGCATCACTACGATTACTGTTAATGGAATATTCGAGATATATTCTTTACGTTTAGCAGCCACTTCTGGATCAGCTATAGCACGTTTTACAAAAGCAAATGCAGATTCGGCTAGGAATTTCGAACCTTCCCCTTGAAAAGCAATAAATCTCCACGGCTCACGCACACCATGATTCGGTGCCCATACCGCTACATTTAATAATTCCTCTAAAAGGCCTTGTGGAAGTGGATCTTTTTTAAAAAGCTTAATCGAGCGTCGTTCTTTTATTATTTCGGCCACACTATTCTGTTGAGTCTGTTGAGATTGCGTCATAAGATCCACTCCCTATTATAGTAATAATGATAATCATTATCACAAATAATACAGCATCTTTCTGCCTTTTGCAAATAACAGGTAACCTTTCGAATCACAGTTAATTTCATATAAAAACAACCGATATACTTCGCAGAAACTTTCGGATGTTATTGTTTCTCTGCATATTAACTTTTGAATTCACAAAAAAAACACCGTTCCTGAAGGAACGATGTTCACAGCTTCAGCCGAATCGGCCCATGATATATTCTTGCGTCATTTGATTCTCTGGATTGGTAAAGACTTTATCCGTCTTATCATATTCGACAAGGGAGCCAAGATAAAAGTATGCGGTATAATCAGAGATCCGAGCTGCCTGCTGCATATTATGTGTCACAATAACGATGCGAAGCTCTTCTTTTAACTCCTTGATTAGCTCCTCTACTTTACCTGTGGAGACCGGGTCTAGAGCTGATGCTGGTTCGTCCAAGAGCAGAATTTGCGGGTTAACCGACAACGCTCTAGCAATACAAAGACGCTGCTGTTGTCCACCGGAAAGTGCAAGCGCTGAATCTTTTAAACGATCCTTTACCTCATCCCACAATGCTGCTTTGCGAAGACTGCTCTCAACAATCTCATCAAGAGCCTTTTTACCTTTAATGCCATGATATTTAGGTCCAAAAGCGATGTTATCGTAAATCGATTTATAGAACGGATTTGGCTTTTGCCATACCATCCCGATCTTCTGACGCAGCTTAATCACATCCGTACCCGGAGCATTAATATCCACTCCATCAATCCAGATGCTTCCTTTTGTTTTTGAGCCAGAAATTTCGTCATTCATCCGGTTCAAAGAACGAAGAAAGGTTGATTTACCGCAGCCGGAGGGGCCGATCAGTGCAGTAACCGTATTTTCAGCAAATGGAAGGCTTATCCCCTTTACTGCCTCATATGTTCCGTAAAAAATACTCAGGTCTTCGGTTTGAAAAGATTCACGCACTGCTGTTGCCGACGTTCCCATCGATTACTCCTCCTACATCTCTACTTTAATTTGTATGATTAGTTCATTCTTTTTGAAGCTGTAAGCTTACGATAAATAAATCTTCCGAAATAACGTGCTGCCAGATTGAAGATTAACACCATAATTACAAGCACCGCCGAAGCTCCCGCAGCAATTTGTGCAGCATCTGGAGCTAGACCTTCACTGTTGACCTTCCAAATGTGGACAGCCAGCGTTTCCGCTGGACGGAAGGGATTCAGTGGTGAATTCGCACTAAGTGGATTCCAGTTAGTGAAATCTAATCTTGGACTACTCATCCCTGCTGTGAACATCAACGCAGCTGCTTCCCCAAAGACACGGCCAGCGGACAAGATAGTACCTGTAATAATTGTTGGTAATGCTACCGGAAACAACACCGAGGTAACAATTTTCCACTTGGACAATCCTAGTGCAAAACCAGCCTCTTTTTGTTGTTTTGGAACACTACGGAAAGCTTGCTCTGTAATCCGCACCATCAGCGGCAGATTAAAGACCGTCAATGCCAGCGCACCGGAGATTAAGGAGAAGCCCAGATTGAAATAGTTAACAATCAGCAATAGACCAAACAAGCCGACTACGATGGAAGGGAAAGATGACAACACTTCAACAATCAAGCGAATAAAGCCGGTAATCTTACCGGGACGAGCATATTCCGCCATATAAATACCGGCACCCAGTCCAAGCGGAACTGTAATAATAAGCGTCAGTACTAACAGGAATAAGGAGTTAAATAGCTGCGGTCCGATCCCTCCACCTGCACGAATCTTTTGCGGTGCGGAGAAAAGAAAATCCCAACTGATATGGCTTAAGCCTCTAAAGAGGATATATCCCAAAAGTCCAAGTAGAATGACAACGATGAGCATCGCGAAAAATACAATAAGACTGGTGGCAATTTTATTTACGGTTCTCGGCTTCAAATTTTATTTCTCCTTTCAAGCATTCTCACAAAGAAGACAAATACGAAAGTCATCAGCATGAGAACCAGTGCCATACTCCACAGTGCATTATTGTGAGGTGAGCCCATGGTCGTGTTCCCCATACCGAGTGTGATCACACTGGTCAAGGTAGAAGCTGACTCAAAGAGTGATTTTGGTACGAATGGCGCGTTCCCGATAACCATTTGTACAGCGAGTGCTTCACCGAAAGCACGAGCCATTCCCAATACAATCCCTGTCATAATGGCAGGAAAGGTTGTTGGAATAATCACCCGCGAAATCGTCTGCCACCGGGTGGCACCAAGCGCATAGGAAGATTCTTTTAAGTTTTGCGGCAATGAAGCCAGCGCGTCTGCAGCCACGCTTGTAATCGTCGGAAGAATCATTACCGAGAGCACAAGCGCGCCTGCAGCTACCCCGATGCCTTGGCCCGGCAGGTTGTTGCGTAGAAACGGTACAATTACACTTAATCCGATGAAACCATATACTACCGAAGGAATCCCTGCCAAAAGCTCAATAACAGGTTGAAGTAATTTTTTGCCCCACCCTGGAACAATCTCAGTCATAAATAACGCAGCGCATAAGCTAAGTGGACTAGCAATCAATGCGGCAAGCAAAGTAACCAAAAAGGACCCCGAGATAAATGGAAAAGCTCCGAAGGAAGGCGTATCCGCTTCAGGCGACCACTTTGTACCGAAGAGAAATTCAGAAACTGTAGCATTGCCACTTGTGAAGGTTGAAATTCCTTTAGACGCTACAAAATATACCATCGATACAATGATTGTTATCAACAGTAATACACAGAAGGACATATAAGTACGTCCAACAAAATCTTCAATATGATGTTTTTCGAATCGTGAGTTCTTTAGTTTCACCCTCAATTGCTCCCTCTTTCTAAAGTGAAAAGAGAGGCAGATGTATCCGCCTCTAATCACTTGAGATTCTAATCAATAACATTGCCTAGAATTAAATTACTTAGCGGTAACAGTTCCTGCAACGTCGCGAACAACTTGCATTTTAACAGCTGGGATGTATCCAAGTTCAACAACTTCACCTGTTTGCACTTCGTCAGTTAAGAAAAAGTCGAGGAATGCTTTTACTGTTGCGTTAGGTTCACCATTTGTGTACATATGCTCGTAAGCCCATACTGGGTATTTACCCGAAACAACATTGTCAACAGATGCTTCTACACCGTCAAGACTAAGTGTTTTAATGGAATCATCCAGGTAAGAAAGAGCAAGGTATCCGATTGCCCCTGGAGTTTCACCGATCATTTTCTTAACCGTACCGGAGGAATCTTCTTGAATCGAACCTGGGATATCTTCTGTTTTGGTTCCAAGCGCAAAGCTTTCAAAGGTTGCACGAGTACCGGAGCTGCCTGGACGGTTGATGATTTGGATTTTTTGATCCGCTCCGCCTACTTCAGACCAGTTAGTGATTTTACCAGTGAAAATGTCCACCAGTTGTTGTTTAGTCAAGCTATCCACACCAGCATCAGGATGAGATACTGCTGCGATCGCTACTACTGCTACTTGATGATCTACGAGTGCTGCTGCTTTTTCTGCATCTGCATCTTTTAATTTTTCTTCTGCGAATACGTCAGAGTTTCCGATATCTACTTGTTTCTCAGCTACTTGAGTAAGACCAGTACCACTGCCACCGCCTTGAACTTGAATGTCCACGCCAGTGTTTTTATCCATGAAATTCTCTGCTACCAGCTCAACCAAGGGTTGTAATGCTGTTGAACCTGAAGCCAGAATCGAACCACTTATTTCAGCGCCGCCGCTTCCTTCGTTAGTTGCTGCAGCGTTTCCTCCTGTGTTGTTAGCCCCGCCGTTACCGCAAGCCGATAGTGCCAGTACGCTTGTTAAAGCCAAAGTCATGATCCATGATTTTTTGAATTGCATTGTTTTGTCTCCTCCTAAATGGTTTGTTAGCATGGCTCCCTGATCAGTTCATACCAAACTGGCTTCGAAAGCTTTAACATGGTGTTGTGGAGCTTGGCCCCCATATGCATGGTTACTGTAAAAGTTCATCAAACGCATATGTTATATGTTGTCCGGGACTTCTTGGCCCCTCTGACTCTTCTTATTCTAGAGCTCGTTCGTTAGAGAAACTTCTTATCTTTGTAAAGCGAACGAAAAAAATACCAATATAAAGTGTATATCTATATAGATATAATCTATAATGGAGATATAATTTATAATCCAACTTAGCATTATGTGGAGGAAAGTCATGAATATTATGAAATTGAACATCGTAGTTCTAATTGAAAAATATAAAAAAGTAACCGATGTAGCCGCAGAATTAGGCCTTAAACAACCTACTGTATCTTTTCATATGAAGAATCTGGAGGCTGAGCTCGGAACCCCTCTATTTCTTTACCGAAGCGGAAGAGTGCTGCTTACGGATGCTGGACGAGCCCTTTATCAATACGCCCTCAAAATCGTCTCTCTCACAGCAGAAGCTGAGCGCACAGTTAAACAATTTTCTTCCCCCTCAAAAGGAATATTAGAGCTGGAAGCCAGTTTTATTCCTGCAACTTATATTTTACCTAATGTGTTAATCCAATTCATGAAACTCTATCCGGGGATTAATAACTCTTTGACTGTTCAAAGCGATGCTTTGTTACGTGAGCGTCTCCGTAGTCGGGATATTCAGATGGCCATTTTACATACTGCGGATTGGCAGGACGAATCTTTTGATTTTCAGCTTATTGTCCGTGATGAACCTGTCCTAATTTTTGCACCTGGACATCCATTTGAAGGCCTAGAGAAATTAACACCTGAACAAATTGCCAATGAGCCGTGGATTCAGCATGAGCAAGGATCTTGTTTACGAGGGTATGCCGATCAATGGGCACAATTCAATCAAATCCGTTTATGGAACCGATCCGAGTTGAATTCTCCAGAAGTGATTAAGCAGTTAGTTAGCGGGAGTGATTGTGTTGGTATATGTTCTAAAGCGGCGGTTAAAGCTGAGATTGAGCTAGGCAAGCTTAGCTATGCCAACCTGCCAGGGATTCTGCCTGAAAGCGGCGGGTTTGTGCTCGGCTGGCGTAAAGATCATATTTTAACACCGTTGCAGCAATCCTTTGTTGATATAGTAACGACTCTTGATCTTTAAAAAAACAAGGAAGCTTCTAAAGCCGCAAACGGTTTTAGAAGCTTCCTTGTTCATTTATTCTATAAAAGGAAACATTAATTTCTCATTTTCACTTAAATACATATTCTCCTTTGTGATGATCACGGAGCCTGTATCTATTATCCGTTCCACTTTCTCACCCTCAACAGCTTCAATCGCCGTCTTCACAGCTAAGTACCCCATATTAAAAGGCTTCTGCATTACCGTGCCAAGCAAGATCCCTTTTTCGAGGAGCTTCACCTCATTGCTAGAATTGTCGAACCCAAATAATTTCACTTTGTCCTGAAATCCCATATCCATAATCGCCTGCCCAGCACCTAGTGTAGAAGGTTCATTAAGACCTATTATCCCCTTTAGATTTGGCTCGTCCTTTAGTAAATCAACAGTTAACTGGTACGCTTTTCGCACGGAACCATCACTGTATAATGTAGGCTGCACATCATGAACTCCATTCTCTAAAAGGGCATCACGAGCCCCTCTTTCCCTCTCTATTGCGGTGGCAGAGCCTTGTACAAAGTTAACGATAGCGACTTTATCCTCTGGATCGATATATTTTCTTAACTCCTGCCCTGCCTTACGTCCTGCTTCATAATTATCTGTAGCAATAAAACTCTCTGATACACCACCGCTCAAGCCCGAATCTACAGTAATAAGTGTAATGCCAGCTGATTTGATCTGTTCCGCGATTGGAATGAGGCGATAATAATCTGTAGCAGATAAAATAATGGCGTCAGGCTTTTCCTTAATTGCTTGCTCCAGCAGTTCTATCTGTTGATCTACATCAAGCTCTGTATCCGTTCCAATCGTGCGAACCTCTGCGCCGAACTCCTTAGCCGCAGTTGCCACACCTTGTTTCATCACTTCCCAGAATTCAATACTACTATCGATAGTCTTGGGCACATAAATAATGGTCCTAACCTTTGCGTCAAGCTCATTTGTAAACATACGATAGGCTAATGAACCCAAAGTAACAATGAAGAGCAGTAGCAGAGTATACAGGCCAATTTTTGACCGTAAAGCGCTCATTGACTCTCCTCCTCATAAATCATAGGTATTCGTAAAGTGGCCGTCGTTCCTTCCTCCATCTCGCTTGCAAAAGACAAACCGTATTTCACACCGAAATACAGCTGGATACGATGGTTCACATTCGCGACACCTACACCGCTGCCAGTCTTGAAATCTGATTTTTGCAGCAGTACCTTACCCATTTGCTCTTCATCCATCCCAATACCGTCATCAATGACCTGTACGATAATATCGTTCTGTTCTTGTCTTGCTCGGATCAGAATGTGCCCTTGCTCAGGATTATGTTTTATGCCGTGATAGATCGCATTTTCAACCAAAGGCTGAAGTACCATTTTTAAAATGCTGCTGGTTAGGATATCTTCTTGTACCTCTATGGAATAAGTGAATTTATTACGATAACGCATGTTCTGAATCGTTAAATAGTGCCGAATATGCTCTAATTCTTTGGCCAGCGGAATCAATTCCTCACCCTCACCAATTGTTGAACGAAGCAGCTTGGATAGAGATGAAGTCATCTCCACCACTTCCTCCATCTTTCCTGTCTCTGCCATCCAAATAATCGAATCAAGTGTATTGTACAAAAAGTGAGGTTTAATCTGCGCTTGCAGTGCCTTCAGTTCACTCACACGTTTCATCTCTTGCTCCAGAACGATCTGTCCCATTAACTCTTTAATCTTCATCATCATGAGATTAAACGTACGAGCAAGCTTGCCGATTTCATTCGTGCTCTCAATCTCCACGCGTATGTCGAACTCTCCACGTTCCGTTTTTTTCATATTCAGCTCCAAATTCTTCAGCGGTTTGGTCAGTGCGTAAGAGAGAAATATCGATATAGCCATAGCAAAAATCAAACTAATTGCTCCCCATAAGGCGGCGGTTCCTTGCATACGTTGCTTGTTCGCGACCAAATCATCCGGATAAGTGACTCCAACTATTTTCCAGCCAAAGCTGGTAGTGTCCACAGTGTACAGTTTCTGATCATTCCCCGTGTTAACCGTAACAGATCCACTCTTGATCCCAAGGACCGTCTCTAATTGTTCGAACTTTAGCTGGGAGTAGATCAACTGCTGTTGTGGATGATAGACAAGGCTACCTGCGGGATCGACGATAAAAACATAACCTCGTTTTCCCAGTTCGATTTGTTTACATAGATTATTAATTACACTGTAATTGAGATCTACGAGCAGTACACCTTGTTGATCCGCTTCCGTCATAGCATTCGCATTCGAGAGTTTTCGGCTGATCGAGACTACCCACCGGTATTCATCTTGAAAGATGTGCTGCACATGAGAGGAAGAAACTGCAACGTCTAATTGATTCATAGCTTTTTGATACCAGTCTTGAGCTATTAGTTCAGGAAGCGGTTTCAAAATAGCATGCTGTCGATCCGAAACGGTCATGCCATCTGAGCCTGCATATAATATAGAGGAAATATCCGAGCGGGACTGAACGACTGACCGGAGATAATGACTGGCAAGCAGTTTATTCTTAAGCGCCTCTTCTTCATCTAATTTCGAGCCTTTTATATATTTCTCTAGATCACTGCTAGTTAACACCAGCGCAGCTATGCTCTCCATATTACCAATGTAATTCTCGATATTTAGTTTTACTTGTTCTATTAATTGTGAAGTATAGGCTACAGAATTGCCCTTGACCGCGGCTGAGGACAGGCGATAGGAAGTATAACTCAGGACAATAGTTGTGCAGAGGATAAGAAGTGAAAAGGAGATAGCAATATTAGTATGAATACTTCGGCTGCGGAAAAAGCGCTGTGATCTCATAGAGAGAGATTCTCCTTCTGCCGGTGTCGATATTCCTTCGGTGTGCTTCCTACATTACGTTTGAAAATAACACTAAAATACTGTGGATCAGCATAACCAACTCTGGCAGCGATATCATATGTCTTCAACTGTGTGACCGTAAGGAGTTCTTTTGCTTTTTCCAAACGGAGTCGAGTCAGATACTCTATAAATGTTTCACCGGTATGCTGTTTAAAAGTTGCACTGAAATAACTGATGCTCATAAAAATATGGCTGCACAGCTCATTGAGTGAAAAGCTGTCATTACAATAATTCTCGCGAATATAAGCTTCTGCGGCTTGCATCTGAGAAGTCCGAACCGTTGTTCTCTGTTCCGATAGTTTAAGTATCAGCGTATGGCAAGTCCTCTCCAGATAATGCCTTGCTTCATCTAACGTCTTAAGCGTAGCAACCTCTGCAAACATATTATGCGAAACAACTACTGTATTTGGGAAGCCGATGTCGACCACATAGTTCATCAAAGAAACCAGCAGCTGATAGATGCTGCTACGGCAGCCTTCTATAGAGGAGGTATTACTTTTAAGCTCCTGAAACCACTTCAACAGAATTTCCGATACAGCAGAAGCTTTACCTGTCTTTAAAGCGGATATAAATTGCTTTTCCCATGAGGTGAAATGCGCCTGATCCAATCCCTTCCCAAACTCAAGATCCTGTATGGAGATAACTTTATCTATGCCTAAAAGGTAACGATATTCTATGGAGGAGACCGCTTCTTGGAAGGATTGTGGAATTTGTTGCAAAGTATTATATTTTCTACCGATGCCTATGGTGGATGACAGCTTCAAATATTTATTTAAGCTACCCTGGACTTGCTCTGCAAGATGCTGCGTTGCTACTTCTACCGTCTCTAAATTGCCGGATAATATCGCAGCGATTTTTCCATCTCTCGTCTGGAATACCACTCCCTCTTGCTCTTTCTCCAGCTGCTCTTGAACAATGTTAAAGGCGCCGAAACGCAGTAGCTCTGCATCAAAAGCTAGGACCTGGCTTCGTTTCTCCAATTCTATATCTATAACGAGCGCAAGGTACACTTGACCCTGCAACGGAATATGAAAATAACTCAATTTATTCTCGATTTCTTCGCTTTTCATTCGAGTAGTTACCAGCTGCTCCAAGAATCGTTCCCGCAGCAATGGAAGACTCTGATTAAGTTGCATACGAAGCTTAACTAAATTCGCTTTTTGTAGATGCTCTTCATCTAAATCCTGCTTCATCTTACTTAGAAATTCAGCAAACTCACGTGCATTAATCGGTTTTAATAAGTACTCAGTCACCTTCAGTGTTATGGCCTGCTTCGCATATTCGAAGTCTTCATATCCAGTGACGATAATGACCTTCATATCCCGGTACCTATCCATCACAGCTCTGGCCAATCCCAGTCCATCCATAAAAGGCATACAAATATCAGTAATAATTACGTCAGGACGATGCTGCTCGATTGCATCCAGTGCATCTCTGCCATTATCGAAATCACCAACCAGCTCAAACCCATATTTACTCCATGAGATCTTTTGTTTGATCCCTTCACGAACCTCATCTTCATCATCAACCAGAATTATCTTATACATCCAACACCTCCACAACTTTGAACTTATCAGCATAAGCATAATAGAGGCCGCCTGCGGGAGGCAACCTCTATCATTAAACTCTATTCGTATAGTAGAGGTTTGATCTCATCGGAATCCATATTGTTTTTATCATACCAGTGGAACCCCGTGTCGATGTTCTTTTCAACCGCTTCCCCTTTAATCGCTTGCACAGCTGCCTTCACAGCTTGATAGCCAATACCAATGGGGTCTTGTGTAACAGCACCAGCCACAACACCACTGCGGATAGCATCCATCAACTGCTTGCCAGAGTCAAAGCCGACGACTACGATCTTACCATTCATTTGCAATTCATTTACTGCATTAGCCACACCTACAGCAGAGCCTTCATTAGAGCCATAGATTCCTTTCAGATCCGGATTTGCCTGCATCATCGCTTTCGCAAGGTCTGTGGACTTTAACTGATCTCCACCTCCATATTGCGGCTCTAACACTTGAATATCCGGATATTTTTCTTTCATTTGTTCTAAGAATCCATCGCGACGCTGTTGCCCCGTGCTGCTTGTTTGGTCATGTATGACAAGACCCACTTTACCTTTCTTGCCAATCAGCTCAGCCATTTTATCTGCGGCCAACGCCGCTGCTGCTTTATTGTTAGTCGCTGCTGTTGCTACAGGGATATCACTGTCTACACCAGAGTCAAAGCCGATGACCGGAATCTTATTTTCCTTTGCCTTTTCTAGATAAGGAATCGCAGCTTTGCTGTCCAGTGCGGCTAGCGCAATTGCTGCTGGCTTCTTGTCGAGAGCGGTTTGCAGCATCTCAATTTGTTTATCCACCTGACTCTCATTTTCTGGACCTTCAAAGGTAATCTCAACATCAAATTCCTTAGCAGCTTTCTCAGCTCCTTGCTTCACCGCTTGCCAGAATTGATGCTGGAACCCTTTTGATATGACTGGAATGTATGGTTTGTCTGAACCGGATGCACTCTTGTTACTATCATTGTTGTTACATGCACTCAGCAATGTAGTGACTAATAATAGACAGGCAAGCATGATAAACCCTCTACGACGCAGTTTCATTTGGATCTTCCCCCTCGTCATTTGCTTTGTATATCACTCCGGATGGAGATCATACCAAGTTTATTGCTTACGGCGGCGTAGAATATCAGCGTAAACCGCAATAATGATTACAACACCGACAATGACCGTCCGCCATTCCTGAGCCACGGACATAATCTGCAAGCCATTCGTCAGCACACTCATAATCAGTGCGCCAATAATCGTGCCTAGAATAGAACCTACACCTCCACTTAAGGAAGTTCCGCCAATGACCACTGCCGCAATAGCCTCTAGTTCATAGCCAGTGCCCAGTGATGGCTGAGCTGAATTCAAACGTGATGCCATCAGGATACCTGCGATTCCACTAAAAATCCCTGTAATGGAATAGATAATAATCTTCCATTTGACTGTGTTCACACCAGATAAGCGAGTAGCTTCTTCATTACTGCCAAGCGCGAAGTTATAACGCCCAATAATCGTCTTAGACAAGATTATGCTTGCGATCATACCGAGTAATAAGAAGATAACGATGGTGTTGGGTATACCGGGGATCATTTTACCCATGGCGATCTTGGCGAAGATCGGATCATCGTTGAAATAAATAGGTTTGGCTCCGGTGATGACAAGCGACAAGCCTTTGGTGACCATCATAATCGCCAGAGTGGCGATGAAGGGTGGAATGTTCATCTTCGCCACCATCAAACCGCTGATAAAGCCACACAGTGCTCCAGCCAGAATCCCACCTACAATGCCTAACGGGACGGGCAGACCCCAGAAGGTAATAATGACTCCAACCATAACAGATGAAAATGTCATTACAGTACCGAGAGCAAGGTCGATGCCGCCCGTAATAATAACAAAGGTAGCTCCAAGCGCTAATACTCCGATTACAGCTGTAGAAACTAGAATTCCGACAAGATTTGAGAATTGAAAAAAGTTGCTGGAGGATATAGAAAATACGATGACCAATATGATCAGACTGGCAAATGCCAATAATTTTTGTTTGAATCCGGATTGCCCTCCCGTTTGCTTCATACCCGCTGGCTGACTAATCTCTTTATCCGCGATCTTCATAGTCCTGACACCTCCGGTTAACTCTTGAACAGTTATGAACGTTTCGTCGCATATTTCATAATCGCCTCCTGCGATGCTTCTTCTGCGGGGAGTTCTCCTGTTATACGCCCTTCACACATAATGATAATCCGGTGGCTCATTCTTAGAATCTCAGGAAGATCTGAAGAAATGATAATGATCGCCTTCCCTTCGCTCGCAAGCTGATCCAGCAGCTTATAAATTTCACTTTTCGCGCCTACATCAATACCTCGTGTGGGCTCATCGAAGATGAGTACATCACAGTCTCTAGTCAACCACTTGCCGATGACCACTTTCTGTTGATTACCTCCGGACAGAAACTTAACCTTTTGACCTACACTTGGAGTTTTGGTGGCTAGCGCTTCAACATGCTGCTCCGCTGAGCTTCGCATCTCCCGCTCCTTCATCCAGCCAAATGAATTACGGAATTTATAAAAGGAGGCAATCGCATTATTCATGCTGATATCCATATCCACAAGCAATCCGAAACGTTTGCGGTCTTCGGACAAATACCCAATACCATGCTGTACCGCTTGATGTGGCTGACGTATCCGAACCGATTTTCCATGGAGCATAATTTCACCCTCATCGATGGGATCCGCACCAAATACGGCACGTACAACCTCGGTACGTCCAGCTCCCATTAAACCAGCGAAGCCCAAAATCTCACCTTTATACAGATGAAAGCTAATATCCTTGAACGCATGCCCTCTAGAAAGCTTCCGAACTTCTAAGACAACTTGCTGAGTCTGTTTTGCAATCGTTGGTTTCGACGTTTGATATAATTCACGTCCAACCATCATGCTGATGATCTGATCAATCGTTATTGAATCGGTACGAACGGTATCTACATAACAACCATCACGCATAACTGTAATGCGGTCTGTAATTCGCTTCAATTCATCCATGCGGTGAGAGATATAAATAATTCCCACACCTTTATCTCGTAGCTGCTCAATCATTCGAAATAACTCGTTAATTTCTGTATCTGTTAACGCGGCGGTTGGTTCATCCATGATCAATACCTCGGCTTGGAAAGACAAGGCTTTAGCGATTTCAACCATTTGCTGATTAGCAACGGTCAGGTCTGATACCAAAACTCTGGGATCCAGCTTCAGATTCATTTGATCAAACAGTACCTGTACCCTGCGATTCATCTCCACATCATCAACGAACCATTTCAGAGCTTTACGCGGCTCTCGTCCAATGTAAATGTTCTGGGCGACCGTAAGATGAGGCATTAAATTCAATTCCTGATGGATGATACTAATTCCAAGCTCCTGTGCTTCACGGGTATTAACAATCTCCACTTCATTTCCCTTGTACCACATTTGACCAGCATCCTTGGAATAGACACCTGTCGCAATCTTCATAAGGGTAGACTTGCCAGCGCCATTTTCTCCTACTAACGCATGAACTTCCCCACGCTTCAGCTCAAATTGACATTCATTCAAAGCATGAACACCTGGGAAAAACTTGTTGATTCCCTCCATACGAAGCAACACTTCGTTCATTTTGATATCCACCTCAAATTCTTTGAGAATGCCTTAACCCTTAAAGTAATCGCTTTCAATCCGGAATGTAAAATCATTGTATTCCCTATAAGTTGCCATTGTAATGGAATAATCTCCGTAAAAAAGTTTAAAATTTTATGTTTTACATACAAAAAAAGCTGAACCGAGAGCACCTCAGTTCAGCACAAATGTTATACCCTAAAAATCACATGTCAGCGAACCCTCCTAAAGGCTTGCGCCATTTCCAGCCACCAATGTGAAGGTCTTAGGAATTCCCTTATCATACACGTCGGAAGATAGATTAGGTTCTTCTACTAATTGGCGGATCACTAGTCCGCTATTAGCTGCTGCGGTTACAATTTCTCCGAGTGTCCAGCGGCGCCAATACACAACACTATGCTCTTGTTCACCTGCTGGTTTACCTGTGGAAGGCAAATACTTGGAATAGGATACCTTCTTCTCTTCCAATGAAGAGTCAAAATAATCTCCGTTTACTTTGTGTTTGCGTACCTTCGCAGTAGATCCCTTCGAGGAAATAAGCTTGGTCGTTACCGGATGAAAATCGCGGAGTACAAATACGCCTCCAGGAGATAGCAATCGGCGAGCCGTTTCCATGAATAGTGTAAGGTTGGTAAAGTAATGAACAATTCCTAACTCTGCAAAGACGATGTCATATGAACCATCAAGGACGTCTTCTGGCAGCTTAAGAATATCTGAGACGATATAGGTTAGTGGTACCCCTGCTTCTTGGGCAAGATCAGCCGCATATCGCGCATTGGCTTCCGAGAAGTCAGCAACCGTTACTTCCGCACCTAGTAATGAGAGTGCCACGGCCTTCATCCCGTTTGAGCCCATTAAATTCATCATTTTCTTACTCTTCACCTCTCCAAAAAAAGAAAGGAGCGGGTGAAGCTTTGCACTTGGTTCCTTTATTAATTTTGCAGCTGCTTCTGACGGTGTACCAAACCGAGTTACCCAAGCGGTATAAGTATCTTCGTTCCAAAGCTCTTCGCTTGTTGGCACAGCGTTTTTTTCTGCCTGATTATTTGAATATTGATTCTGCTCTTCCATCCATTGCTACCCCTTTATGTGTAAAATATCTGTTATGAAGCATTCTGAATGGCATCAGCCATCCGGATAGTTTTCCTTCTTCCCGCGTACAAATATACTGCGAGGCCAATCATAACGAGCAGCCCACCTGCCCATTGTAAGGTTGTTAGCTGCTCACCCAAGAGTAAATACGCTAAGATACTGGCACCCACTGGTTCTCCTAAAATGTTCATTGAAACCGTAGTCGCGGATACATATTGTAGTAACCAATTAAACAAAATATGGCCAAACACCGTTGGCACCACTGCTAACAATACAAAGATTCCCCATTCCTTGGCCGGATAATTAAAAAAGGAAATCCCCATGAACAGATTGTATACGGCAAACACGCCAGCGGCTGATAAGAAGACAATCAAGCTATATAAGTAAGAGGGCATGCGCACCACTAGCTTTTGACCGATCAGCATATGTACAGCTACCGCGACAGTACCTCCGACCGATAATAGATCACCTTTTAGATTATCCGCAGAGATGCCGATATCACCCCAGCCGATAAACACGACACCGCCAATCGCAATGCCAAGCCCTAGAATAGCGGACAGAGCTGTCTTTTCCTTATACAAAAAATAAACACCCAGCATAATAAATACAGGCTCCAGCGCCATGATCATTGTTGAACTAGCTACCGAAGTATACTTCAATGATCCCATCCATAGCAAAAAGTGCAGCGCAAGCATTGCGCCTGAGAGGATGAGCATTAGCCAGTCTTTTTTACGAAGAGCAAAAGCAGCTCCACTATAGGGTCTTGCAAAAGGTAGCATCAGCAGTGAGGTAAATAATAATCTGTACATGCCTTGTATAGATGCAGGTGCATCAGACCATTTAATAAAAATGGCGGAAAAGGAGATGGCCA
Organism: Paenibacillus sp. FSL H8-0315; assembly: GCF_038005365.1. Classification (NCBI taxonomy): domain Bacteria; kingdom Bacillati; phylum Bacillota; class Bacilli; order Caryophanales; family Paenibacillaceae; genus Paenibacillus; species Paenibacillus sp. FSL H8-0315. The sequence continues at coordinate 214,306 of NZ_JBBOTA010000001.1, forward strand.
CAATCCCTATCAACATTAATAGTGGAATCGGAAGTGGCGGTTTTTTAAGTTTCACATGTTACGCGTCCTTTCAATATCTTAAGTCACTTATGTTAATTTAACGCAGACCGTGAAAAAATGCATCTATTTTCATAAGATTTCACTAAAAAAAGCACAAGCAATGTCATTTCTGACGAAAGCTCATGCTTCTTAAAAGGCTACGGCTTCAAAACAACCTTGATGCAATCCTCTTTTTTCTCACTAAAAACGTCATAGCCATGCTCCGCTTTACTAATTGGAAGGCGATGCGTAATGATATCTGTAGGATCAAATTTATTTTCTTTAATCATCTTATACAGCAACGGCATATAGTGAATCACCGGCGCTTGTCCCATCTTTAATGAAATGTTCCGTTCAAATAGCTGACCCAGCGGGAACATATTGTAATTAAGTCCATAGACTCCTACAAGCTGGATGGTTCCGAATTTACGTACGATATCTGCGGCCATTCTGAATGCACTGAGCGAGCCTCCTTGCAGCTTCAGAACCGTTTCCACTTTCTCCAAGGCAGATATTTTGGCATCTAGACCCACACAGTCAATAACCACATCTGCGCCCCCACGAGTGATCTCCTTCAAATGAGCCTCAATGTCCTTGATCTCTTCGAAATTATAAACTTCAACATTATTGGTCAGCTTCGCATGCTGCAGACGATAGCCAATATGATCAACCGCAATGACTCTTGAGGCACCTTTGATCCAGGCAAACTTCTGAGTAAGCAGTCCAACAGGACCGCAGCCGAGAACAATGACTGTATCCCCTGGCTTCACTCCGCCGCTTTCTACTCCCCACCAAGCAGTAGGCACAATATCAGATATGAAAAGAATTTTCTCATCTTCCATTTCTGCATCCTCCGGAACTACAAAAGGGCCAAAGTTACCATAAGGTACCCGTAGCAATTCAGCTTGTCCGCCTGCAAAACCGCCATAAGTATCGGAATAACCAAGATAACCGCCTGTGTCCTTGGCGTCATTAGCATTGTCGCATTGGCTCTCCATCTCATGCTGGCAGAAAAAACACTGCCCACAGGCGACATTAAAGGGGATGATGACTCGGTCACCTTTTTTGACTTTAGTTACGTCAGGACCCACTTCCTCAACAATCCCCATCGGCTCATGACCAATAACATAATCATCATGCATACCTGGTATTTCCCCGTTATAAATGTGCAGATCCGAGCCACAAATCGCCGTAGTGGTAATCCGAACAAGGATGTCATCTTTTTTCTCAAGCGTCGGATCAGCTACTTCTTTAACTTTCACTTTTTTCTTCCCTTGGTAGGTTAGTGCTTTCATGCTGTTAATCCGCTCCTTTGGAGATGGTCTAGAGATATAATTTTCATGCCTTTCTATGTTATATCCCTAAGTCCTAACCTCTTATCCATGAAGAAGCGGGGAATACATCATTAGTGCGTAATTATCAGTTACAACTTCATCTCCAATTAGATCTCCAGAGCGTGTATATACTTTTCGACTGATCTTGTTACTGCGTATATATCCGCCCCAAGGCTCTAGACTAATCCTATGATCACTTTCGTATACTTCATAATCATAAAGCGCCTGCTCATTGCATCTCCACTCCCCGTGTAAATGGCTATCGTCCAGCCAGAGCTTTAGTTGATACGTTTGAGCGGTGTTATTTTTTAATTGAAGATCCAAATAGTTATAAGAACAGGTCGCCCCGCTTCCAAAAGGTTGTGTACGTTGTTCATCTGGAAATACATCATAACTGTGACGATGTCGTTCCATAACGGTAAGTGGCGTATGCAGTGCCATCCAATAGATCAGATTAGACAACTGGCATAAGCCTCCTCCAACCCCGGAATGAAAACCACCATAATGCAGCACCATACCCTCCAGATACCCTTTTCGCTTAGTGGGCTTACCAATACTTCTCCAGTAGGAAAAAGTCTCCCCCGGCTGCACAACAAGTCCATCCAGCTTCGCAATTGCCAGCCGTAAGTTAGTTATTTTATTGTATTGAAGCACCATATCTACATTCCGAAGACTTCTTAATAACGGGGTAGCATGAGTCATAGCTGCATAAGTTAAAGTTTCATCCGTACGCTGCTTCGCTATTTTGCTTCGTCCAGTGCACCATTTCAAATATCTTTTCCAAATAAAATATCGTTTGCCAGCAAACAATCTAAGGCGAGAACGCTGAATAGGCTTCATGGCAGCCTGGGGTGTATTCATCTAGAACTGAACCTCGCTTTCAGCTCGTAACTGGGCGAATCTACCTCCAATTATCGCATTATGATGCTTAACGATCTCCCTACTACTCAGAACCCCATTATCAAAGGTGCTATGAGCGTCTGAGACCAGTACACTTTTATATCCCATGCTGTATGCGCGTCTTATCGTCGTATCCAGACAGAATTCACTTTGCATCCCACAGATCACCAGATTCGTAATCCCGAGCTTCTGGAGTTCATCTTGCAGTTCCGTTCGGTGAAAAGCATCCCAAGTAGGCTTCTCAACGATAACTTCGCCTTCCTGCGGTGTGATGCGGTGACTGATCTGCCAAGTGGGTGTACCTTTTGTGTACTCCTCATCTTCGGTATGTTGAATATACACAATAGGAGTACCTGCTAATCGAGCTTTTTGCTGAAGGGAGACAATCCTGTCCATCACACCCTCTTCATCGTACAGCTTTAGATCATAGGAGAACATGGCTTCTTGAACATCGATAATTAATAATGCTGTTGATTGTTCCAAATGAATAACCTCCAAGAGCTTTTTTTAAAATCATACCAGAAACTGGGACAGACTATCTACCTACTAGAAGTTACAACTGTTAAAAATAAAAACCGAGTATCTGTAAGCAGATACCCGGACGATTTCATCAAACATTTATTTGCCACGCTTATTATGCCAGATCAATGCATGCAGCTGTGGAAGTACACGAACCTTGTTCATACCCGAATCCGCGATTACTTTATTAAACAACCACTCCAGCCTTCCCAGAAGTCGAGCAGAAATGTTGCCCTCTTCCGTGACATCATCATTACCAGGCTGCAGAAAGAGCTGCACATTCGGATATCGCTGGTGAACGTTTTTCGCATAATCAAAATCATTATCATCAAACACTACGACCTTCAAGCTATGTGTAGAACGACCCAGTTTCTCCATCTTACTCATGATGTTATCTAGCATTTCCCAATTCGTTGTCATTCCTGAGCTTGGAGGTTTAGGACTGATTGTCAGCACATCCACGTCATTGAACCAATCCTGCCATTTACTCCCCTGAGTTTCTATCGCTGCTTTTATTCCACGCTCATGAAGCAGATTGATGAAGGTACCCATTCCTTCACCAATCAAGGCAGGATTACCGCCTGAAATCGTAACACAGTCGAAATTATCTCCAGCTAACGCCAATAATTCATTTATGATTTCTTCTGCTTCCATCATGCGAACCTTATTCTTAGCCGTACCATCCCAAGTAAAAGCGGAGTCACACCAGCCGCAGCGATAATCGCAGCCATAGGTGCGGACAAACATTGTCTTCACTCCAATTACCGCACCTTCGCCTTGAATAGTTGGACCGAACATTTCAATTACAGGAATCTTACTCACAGTCACAGCCTCCATACAAACGGTAGGATGGCCCTTCATACGGAACATCTTCAGCCAGCACCTCTGCCCAAGAGGTTGGAGTCTCCCATAGCTTTACCGAGTACAAAGGCAACCCTGCTTGCTTAAGCTTGTAGGCAATATATGAAGACATATTCTCTACTGTGGTGCGGAAAGACAACAAGGCTACTTTGGAGCCCGTATTCGTTAACGTCTCTAACACAGGTTCATTTCCCATGGCAAGAAAAGCGTGATCTAAACGATCTACAAGGCTTTGTTGTACTGTCATTTTGATATCGCTGAAATCAATGACGAAGCCTTCATCCGAGTGGCCTTCCGCGGCCATAGGTTTGCCCTTAAGCACTACTTCGAGCTTATAAGTATGTCCGTGCAGATTGCTGCATTTCCCTTTGTGTCCCACTAACTGGTGTGCCGCATCGAACGTAAATATTTTGCAGACTGAAACCTCGTTAAGCATTAAGAACCGGCCTCCATTCTCTCCGCCTCATATTGCTCAAGACCACGCTGACGCAATAGACAGGCTGGACAAGTACCGCAGCCACTGCCAATAATACCGTTGTAACAGGTCAGTGTGTGTTCGCGAACATAATCAAAATACCCCAGTGCATCGGCCATTTTCCACGTTTCTTTTTTATCCAGCCACATTAGGGGAGTGTGGATCGCAAACTCATAGTCCATAGATAAGTTCAGCGTAACATTCAATGATTTCACAAAAACATCACGGCAGTCCGGATAACCGCTAAAGTCCGTTTGGCAAACCCCAGTGACGATATGGGAGTACCCCAGTTGTTTAGCTAATATTGCGGCAAAAGATAAAAACAACAAATTCCGTCCATCGACGAAAGTACTTGGAAGCTCATCTCCTTCACCAGCCACGATATCTATATCCTGACGGGTAAGTGCATTGGGTGCCAGCTGATTGAGCAGCCCCAGATCAAGAATATGCTGTTTTACATTAAACTTAGCTGCTATCTCTGTTGCAACTTCGATTTCAGCCGCATGACGTTGATTATAGTTGAAGGTAACTACCTGCACTTCCTCATACTGCTGCAATGCCCAAACCAGGCAAGTGGTGCTATCTTGTCCGCCGCTGAATACGACGAGTGCTTTTTTGTTCATATGAATCTCTCCTTATCACAAGTTGGAATTTAGCGGTTGTCCACTTTTTCTGGATAGAGGTCGTGATTGATTAAGCGGTGTTCCGCCATCGCCTCATACTTCGTACCCGGTCTTCCATAGTTGCAATAAGGATCAATTGAAATGCCTCCGCGCGGAGTGAACTTGCCCCATACCTCAATGTAACGCGGATCCATCAGAGAGATCAGATCATTCATAATAATGTTGACACAGTCCTCATGAAAATCACCATGGTTGCGGAAGCTAAACAGATACAGCTTTAATGATTTGGATTCCACCATTTTTTGTTCAGGAATATACGAAATATACAGCGTGGCAAAATCCGGCTGACCCGTTACAGGACACAAGCTAGTGAACTCAGGGCAGTTGAATTTAACAAAATAATCACGCCCGGGATGTTTGTTATCAAACACCTCCAGAATGTCTGGATCATAACCAAACTTGTACTGTGTTCCCTGATTACCAAGCAAAGTAACTTCCTGCATTTCCTCTTTCAATCTTCCTTCTGACACGACAAAAAACCCCTCTCTTTTCCTTCGGCCTTGGCCGGTAATGGAAAGAAGAACGAGATTTCGAAAACTTGGCTCCACTAAGAAGAAACGGAAGCAACGTCCGGATAAAGGACAGCAACCGCTTGTACTGTTTAATATATTCTTAGTTTTTTATAGAGGGAGTTCGCGAACCTCTCCTGCACAACTTAGCGCAGACTTCTTCTTAAAGCATATTGCGTCTTGAACTATACCATGGGTAGCCCGCTCCTGACAAGTTCTACTCTTTACTGTTACCTTATATAGATCAGCAAATAACTCCAGATTAACGTGGATAGACCTGCGTATGTAGAGATTAGGAAGCTCAAAAACCACGGCAATTTGATCGCGGATTTCTTTTTAATCACATGAACTATTCATATGGTTAATTAAAATGTAGCAAAAAAAAGGATTCAAATCCTAAGAAAGGGGTAACTTATTCATAATAATCTTCGAGCTAAGGGTGGGAGCATTTTATGGAACAAAGTATACAGCAGCTTATGGATTGGCTTAACAATCATTTGAATGAAACAATCGCTATTGAAAAGAAAGAACTTCGTGATTTGGATAAAGTTCATTTCAATTTAGAGTCCGTAGATTTCCGGAGTGCAGACGACGTAATTGATGAATATCTTGGAAGTGCACTGATATTAAGAGGTTTCGGCAGCACACTTAACGCCGATGGTGAACTGGTATCCCTGCCACAATCCACTTATGATTTAGCTGTTGAAGGTCTTCAAATCGTAGACTTAGCCGACCGCAAGGCAGAAATAACTACGGACAGAGCTAATTACACCCTTTCAGTAGATTAAACGAACATGATTATGATAAGCAAAAAGAGCCCACAGCGATCTGCGGGCTCTTTTTGCTTATCGTTTATTCTTCTCCAATGATCTCCACTTCAGTTTCCAGCTCTACACCGAATTTATCCTTCACAGTCGCTCTTACATGGTGGATTAGCCCGATGTAATCACTGGCTGTTGCATTATCTGCATTCACAATAAATCCCGCATGCTTCTTGGATACCTCAGCACCGCCGATTCTTGTACCCTGTAAGCCGCTCTCTTGAATTAACTGACCTGCAAAACGGCCTGGAGGCCGCTTAAATACACTCCCACAGGATGGATACTCAAGCGGTTGCTTCGATTCACGTAAATATGTTAGTTCATCCATTTTTGCCTTGATCGTTAAAACATCACCGGAAGTCATAGCAAATTTGGCCTCAAGTACAATATACTCACCGCTTGCGAATACACTTTTTCTGTATCCCCATTGCAGCTCATCTCCTTGCAGAGTTACCAATTGCCCGTTCTTATTTATAGCTAGTGCACTATGCAGGACATCTTTGATCTCACCGCCATAAGCACCTGCGTTCATATAGAGCGCTCCACCAACTGTTCCTGGAATGCCACAGGCGAACTCAAGACCCGTAAGCTCCTTATCAAGCGCATATCTGGAAACATCAATTATTTTGGCACCACATTGCGCATATAAGAGATTGTCGCGAATTCCCATTTCGGTCAGTCCTGCCGTTTGCAGAACGATTCCACGTACCCCTCCATCACGGATAATCACATTGGAGCCATTCCCAAGTACCGTAAGGGTTATCCCATTTTGTTCTGCATATGTAACAATCTTTTGAATTTCATCATAAGTAGCTGGTGCAGCCAAAATATCAGCTTTTCCGCCCATTTTAGTGTACACGTGATCTTTTAAATTCTCATGACTTTTCACTTTTCCTGCAGTCATTAGCTGCTCTAGGTCATCTTGAATTTTGTCAATATTCATGTTTTCATGCTCCTTTAACCATGTATAAATGATGGTCCTTGATCTATTTTAAAGAGTTATTATGAAATTGTAGGCAACCACAACTGTAACAACGAACAGGCTCCCTTGTCAATGACGGGAGCCTGTTCGTTATATGATTTTAGATGATAATTACACAGCTTTATAGGCAGCAAGCTCGTAAGGAAGACACAGTGGCACACCCGTACGTGGATCCGGAACGATATCCGCTTCAATTCCAAACACTTCCCGCAATACATCTGGTGTCATAACCTCAGTAGGTGAGCCTTCGCTAACCACAGTACCGGACTTAATCGCTACCATATGCTGCGCATAACGAGTAGCATGATTCAAATCATGCACGACCATGATAATGGTACGGCCTTCTTCCTCATTCAGCTTTTGCAAAAGCTGAAGAACTTCGAGCTGATGCGCCATATCTAGGAACGTTGTAGGCTCGTCAAGGAATAAAATATCTGTTTCTTGAGCCAACGCCATAGCGATCCAAGCGCGTTGACGTTGTCCACCAGAGAGACGGTCAATAGGGCGATCATGAAAAGATTCCATGCCCGTAACAGAGATGGCATTGGAGATGATGTTGCGATCTTCTGCGGTCATCGTGCCAAATCCCTTTTGATGAGGGAAGCGACCGTAACTGACCAGCTCAGATACCGTCAGACCGTCAGGAGCCGTTGGGTTCTGCGGTAGAATCGCTAGCTGACGAGCAACCTCTTTAGTTGAAAAGTTATGAATCGATTTGCCGTCCAGCATTACGGTGCCACTCTTCGGCTTCATAATCCGGGCCATCGTTTTGAGGATTGTAGATTTACCGGAGCCGTTAGCGCCCACTAGTGCGGTGATTTTCCCCGTAGGGATAGACAAGTTCAAGCCTTTAACTATAGTAGCCTCTGCATACCCAATACTTAATTCTTCTGTATTCAAACGTTCTGACATGATCTACAACTCCCTTAAAAGTTTTATGGAGCTATGCTCCTAAGTATGAACTAATTTACGCTTTAGACTTGGCGAGTAAATATAAAAAGTAAGGTGCGCCAATAATCGCAACCACAATGCCAGTCGGAACTTCCGCAGGTTGCAGCACCCATCTGCCGATGGTATCAGCGGTAATCATAAGAAGCGCCCCTGTCAAAGCACTAGCAGGTAATAACACTTGATGGCGGGGTCCCACGAGCCTGCGAGCCAGGTGTGGTGCTATCAGGCCGACGAAGCCAATACCTCCGCTTACCGCGACGCAGGAGCCGGCAAGCGCTACGGCTGTTACCAGAAGGAGAATACGTTCCTTCTCCACACGCATTCCTAGACCTAATGAAGTATGGTCCCCTAGATTCAATACATTTAGAACCCGGGCTTTATAGAAGGCGAACGGTAACAGAATCGCGATCCAAGGCAGCAAAGCAAGGACGAATCTCCAATCCCCACCCCATATTTTCCCGGCGATCCAAGTAGCTACAAATTGATAATTATTAGGATCAAGCTTAAGTGCCAATACAAGCTGGCAAGCATTGATTCCTGCAGCGACCGCAATCCCGATAAGGATCAGCCTTGTAGGAGACAGACCATCTGCCTTCCGGTAGGCAAGAATATAGATTAAAGCTGCGGTCAGGCCAGCCCCACCAAGCGCTAGGAGAGGCAAGACAAATACCGGAGCTGCTGTTGTAGCCGGAAAAAACGAGATAAAAATGATTACCGCAAAACCTGCACCAGCACTTATGCCCAGCGTAGCCGGTTCTGCGAGTGCATTACGTGCGAGACTTTGTAGAATACAGCCCGATACTGCAAAGCCCGCTCCTACTAACAATGAAATTACGATGCGGGGTAATCTGAAATCAAATAAAATAAGCTTTTGCTGATGTGTTCCATCACCCATGAGTGTATGTAATACCTCTAGTGGGGATAGACGCATAAACCCTGTATTCATACTGACTATAAACACAACGACGATCAGTATAGCAAGGAGCGCTAACACCGTTAAGGCGCGTGTGCGGCGTTCTTTTTCATCTGGAGTAAGGGTTAATTTGGGCATTACAGCTCCCCCTTCCGCTTACTCGCTAAATAAATAAAGAACGGTACGCCGATGATGGCAATTAAAGCTCCTAGCGGTGTCTCATAAGGTGCATTTATCATTCTTGCGGCAATATCTGCAAAGATAATCAATAAGCTCCCTAGAACTGCCGAGCAAGGGATAATCCAGCGGTAGTCCACTCCAACGAAATAACGTGTAACATGTGGAATAATTAGTCCTATAAAAGCAATCGGGCCAACCGTTGAAACCGCACTTCCAGCTAAGATAACCACAACAATCATACATGCCAATTGAACTAACCTTGTCCGCTGCCCCAGACCAACCGCTACTTCTCTTCCTAGGCTGAGCAATGTGACAGATCGTGATAACATCATCGCTGCAATTAAGGCTACGGCCACCCAAGGGAATATAATCTTGATCTGAGTCCAGCTAGCTCCACCCATCCCACCAGCTAACCAGAAGGCTATGTCCTGAGATAAGTTGAAAAGAATAGCTACTCCCTGACTAATAGCAACCAATAAAGCACTAACTGCCGAACCTGCTAATGTCAATCGCAAGGGGGTCAGGCCATTAAAAGAAAGCGAACCGATTCCGAATACGATAAAAGAGGCCACAGCGGCACCGATAAAGCAATACAACATTAGTGAAGTGAATGAGAGTGAGGGTGCAAAAGCAAATACTATGGCCAGCGCTACCCCTGCTCCTGCATTCAAGCCTAACAGCCCTGAATCCGCAAGCGGGTTTCTTGTCATCCCCTGCATGATAGCCCCTGCTACTGCGAAGCAAGCACCAACTAAGGCGCCAGCAATAGCACGTGGAAATCGCAGTTCTCTAATCACCTGATGTTTTTGTAAATCTGGATTGTAATGAAATATAGCTTCCCATACCGTAGCTAACTTGATATCTGCCGCCCCCACTGAGACCGAAAGTGCCAATCCGAAGGCAATAGCAGCAAGTCCAAAAATAAGAATACCAATGGCAGCTGCCGGTCGGGTATGTAGAGCTTTTTTGGGTTCATTTTTAATACGATTTGCGAAATCTGAGGGTGAAACCATGAGTCGTCTCCTTATTCAATAGTTACAATGGTTTTTATGATAACAACAATCATTCTCATTATCGCAAAAATATTTATGTTGTACAATTGCAGGAACGATTTTTCCGTACTATGGGATTGGTTTATAAAAAAATGGTGCAGATCTTTGTATCCCGAGATACTTGATCTGCACGCCCTTCCCCACCGAAATGATCAGTCTCATTCATGGTGAATTACGACTTTTATTTCACAAGACTTTTTAGCACATCGTCAATGATTTTTCTGCCAGCGTTCGCACCACTGTAAAGCCAGCTGCTTGTTGAGCTCATTTCATGCACATTTCCAGCTTTTACAGCTGGGATGCCCTTCCAGATTGCACTATCTAGGATCTCCGAACCCTCAGTCTTATCACTATTTACAAGGAAAATATGATCTGCGGTCAGCTCAGAAAGCTTCTCTAGTGAGATCGGATTCCAAGTTGCTCTTGTTCCTACTGGGATCTCTGTTACTAAGTTAGGCAGCGTTACGCCAAGGTCTGTATATAATACAGCTCCACTGCTGCGGGTTTCGTCTACAATATAGAAGTTTTTTTGCACCAACCATAAAATAGCCGCGGACTCTTGTCCAATAGCTCCTGCAAGCTGTTCTTTCGCAGCCGCTGCTTTAACATCATAATCTTTAATGGCTTTTTCTGCTTCAGGGGTTTTGTTCAAAATCTCACCCATCTTGAGCAACGATTTGCGCCAATCTTGATTTAGTTCATCCCCAATTACATAAGTGGGTGCAATCTTATTCAACTGATCGTAAATCCCGTTCTGAACAGAAGACTCCGATGGGATGATAATAAGATCCGGAGCAAAGCTGGTTACAGCCTCTAACGGAAGGTCGTAACTAATTGTAGGAACATCCTTCAATTCAGTGGCCAGATAATCCTGAACGCCGTTTGTAACTGACCATTGAGCTACTGGAGTTACACCCAGAGTTACCAAAGAGTCTTCCAAATATGAACCCAGAACGCGCTGTGGATTAGCCGGAATCGTTACTTTATGACCCATTGCATCTGTTAACGTCTTAGGTGCAGCAGGTGCCTCTGTAGATTCTGCTGTAGGCGCTGTTGTAGGCGCTGTTCCTGCATTTGATGAGCTTTCAGCATTATTATTACCACAAGCGGAAAGTATTAGCGTCATCACTATTAGTCCGCTCATCGTCACTTTCATGCTTCCTGATCTTTTTCTGTTAAGCCAAAACATTAAAAACCCTCCTATATGTAACTGCTTTGATATTCAAAGGTGACCTTTACCTCTGCTTCACTTTTAAATGATATTGATTCTCATTCTCTGTGTCAACATATAAATTTCAAATTCTGTGGATTTGCAACAATTTCCTTCATATAAAATACAAAAGAGGTTATATTCCGAACGTTCCGGATATAACCTCATCTTTAATCTTCTACTTATTTATTTAAATGATACGGGACAGTCGCTACTACAACGTCCTTTTGATTCATTAGATACGAGCGGATTAAAAAGCTGGTCTGATTATGAAGCACGGCTTGCCACCAATGTTTGGTAATAAACTGTGGAATCAGAATCGTGATGTGATCCGTCGCAGCGGTCTTCCACTCTACCGTATCGATAAACTTCACTAACGGACGAATGATACTACGATATCTGGAACGAAGAACAATCAGGCGTACACCTGGATTCCATTCCTCCCACCGTTGCTCCATCTTATGAATGTCTTCTTCATCAAAGCCTACATACACAGCAACAACATTATCTGTTAGAGACTTCGCATAGCTGATGGAATGTAATACAGCACGTGTAACCCCTGCAACAGGAACAACTACAGTACTTCCTTTAATTACAGGTTTATCAGTAGCCGGACATATACGCAGTTGATCCGCAGTGTTCAAATAATGCTTATGAATACGGTGGAACACGAACATTACAGCAGGTAAGAAAATGAATGCCATCCATACGCTCGAGAATTTAGTAATGATAAATATAAGCGTAATCGTCAATGTAGTCAGCATACCGATGGTATTTACTACAAATCTTTTCACCCATCCAGCGGGTCTTGTTTTGATCCAATGCACCATCATCCCCAGTTGGGATAAGGTAAAAGGAATGAACACGCCAACCGCATATAATGGAATCAAACCTTCCGTATTCCCATGGAATGCAGTCACAAGTATGATAGACATAACTCCTAGAAAAATAATGCCATTTGAGAAGCCCAGGCGGTCACCACGGACCATAAATGCATGTGGCAGATATTTATCTTTTGCAAACATAAAGGCGAGCAGCGGAAACGCTGAATATGCTGTATTAGCTGCCAAGAACAAAATCACTGCTGTAATCCCTTGAATGAAAAAGTACAATCCGCCACGGCCAAAGGTCGATTCAGCGATCTGAGAGACAACCGTAGCCTTTTCATCTGGCACAATCCCATACCAATACGCCAGCACAGTGATTCCGGTAAACATAAAGCCAAGGATAAGTCCCATGATCATTAGCGTCTTGGCTGCATTCTTCTCAGCGGGTGCTTTAAAGTTTGGGATCGCATTAGATACGGCCTCAACCCCCGTTAGGGCTGAACAACCAGAGCTAAACGCTTTTAATAGTAGAAACAAACTTACATTAGATACGGCGCTGCCTATTTCAGGAACATTCGCATGCGCGCCACCCATTGCATATTTAACGATACCGGAGATAATCAGAACAACAATCGAAACCACAAACAAATACACTGGAATTGCGATAAATGAAGCCGATTCAGTCACTCCGCGAAGATTAATGATTGTTAATAAAACGATAACAGATACAGCGATGAGAACAGTATGATTATGAAGACTTGGAAAAGCCGATGTGATCGCATCCGTCCCTGCCGAGGCACTAACCGCTACGGTAAGAATGTAATCCACCAATAATGAACCCCCAGCGAGCAGCCCTGTCGGAATACCAAGATTACTCTTGGCTACGATATAAGCTCCGCCTCCTTGCGGATAAGCAAAAATCGTCTGCCGATAGGATAAAATCAGGATGGCCAGCAGGCCCAATACGGCTAATGCAATTGGCAGGGAATACCAGATGGCAGTAAACCCGGCAGCCACTAGTACAATCAGAATTTGTTCCGTTCCGTAGGCTACAGACGAGAGCGCATCAGAAGACAGAACAGCCAGTGCTTTAACCTTGGATAACTTTTCATGATCGAGTTCATTCGACTTCATCGGACGTCCGATCAATAGTCGTTTTACCTTGCTTACCATGGTGGATACAGTTCCTTTCTTTGGGAGCTGAAACGGAATTTCCGTGCGCTGTTTTCATCGGTGGATTTCATAAATGCAGACACAAAAATAAGCATACGGAAATGATCCGCATGCTTATGCATGGTCATTTTCCCACCTTGCTTACGAGGTTAGCTGGCGGATTCGGGCTGTGGTTATAGCCCTACGGTAGAGGTCTGTTCGACCCGGTTCCGATTCACCCCATTGGCATGAATGCCAAGTTTGGTTCCCCCGTTTTTCCTAAGAAAATTCAGCGCATATTCAACTTCTCACAAGGTCTAATATTAGTCTACAAAGTGCCTACAGTAAAGCGTTGAAAAAAATGAAAAAAGAATGAAAAAACATCCAATAAGCTCAAATATAGCGTCTTATTGGATGCTCTCTTTCATTATCTTCAATTATCCCTCTAGCCCGTGATTTTAATACCTTTTCAGCTTTTTTGTACCTTCCAAAGTGAAAACTAAAATCCTAAGCTCTCCTCTGCATCTACTTCAATCATTTCTTCTTCCTTACGTCCATACCAAAGAAGGAGACTAATTAGAGCAAAAGCGATTAAAGCTAACAAAGGAATCGTAATAAATCCGAAGTAGTTCAAATAATCTTTATTACAAGGAACACCAATTGTACAAGGTAGAACTTTACTTAATGCTGGAATCTTCTGTTCCGCATAATGATAGATTGAGATACTGCCACCAATCAAACTTAATGGAAGCACATAAGGAATGACGCGCTTATCTCCACGGAAAGTGGCAATTCCCAACAAAAATAACTGCGGATACATAAAAATCCGCTGAAACCAGCAAAGCTTACAAGGTTCATACTTCAAGACTTCACTTAAATACAAGCTACCAGCTACAGCAACCAAAGAGACGAACCAGGCCAGATAGAGGCAGTTACGCTTGCAAAAAGATAGGAATTTTGTCACTTTGCCTCCACTGCTTTTGCGGCGGTGTTAATTTCAGATGTAATCGCTTCAATATCGAAAGGTTCAGCCGTTTTCACTCCATTAATGTAGAGCGAAGGCGTAGTTGTCACGCCTGCGTCAGTTGCCAACTGAATGTCTTTCTTCAGCTCATCTGCATAAGTTTTCTCTTGGATGTCTTTACGCAACAGATCGTAATCGATCGCTAATTTCTCTTTTTCAGCAAGGCTTACCAAGAAATCCTCAGTGGCCCATTCCACGCTCTCATCCCCTTGCTGCGCATACACAGCATCATAGAACTTCCAGAATTCATCCTTATTCTGATGGTATACAGACAATGCAGCTAGTGAAGCTGTCTCAGAGTCAGGACCAACGAAAGCCATATTTACAAAGTAAAGAGCTGCTTTTCCCTCGTTGACAAAATCTTGAACAATTTTCGGTTTCATGGAGCCAGCAAACTGGGAACAAGCTGGACATTTGAAATCACCAAATTCAACAAGCTTAACAGGTGCATCCTCATTACCAATCCTAGGTAGCTCACTGTAATTGAATTCTACCGGTTCTCCTGTAGAGACATTCTTTGCTGCATCTTTCGAAGCTAACATAAACAATCCAACAAAAATGATAACTACTACAGCTATTGAACTAATAACTAAAATTCTCGTTTTCTGCTTCTGTTGCTCCTGTTCTACCCGTCGTTTCTCTTGTTTGCTCAACTGGGGAACATTTGGACTTTTTTTAGGTTTACTCAAGGAGAATTCCTTTCTGTCCTCTAGGGACTAATGTAGTTTTTATCATATACATTTAAAATTATATAATTATTAATCTCTTTTTGGCAAACAGTATGGTCAAAAAAAACAGCGTGACTCCAAAAGGAGAAACGCTGCTCTTATTTTGAAAATATAAAATTCCATCAAGCTCCAGCTTCTTCATTCAATAACTGTAACCGCAATAGCTTAATTCGAGAAATTCGCTTATTCTCAGTCTCTTCTACAATAAATAGATGATCATCAAATTCTACGGATTGCCCTTTTTGAGGTGGATTAACCTCCAATTTAGAATACAGCCAGCCGCCTATCGTATCGTAATCCTCAGTCTCCATATGAAGACCTAAAAGATCATTAATCTCTTCAATAAGCATCAAACCGTCAATGGAGTGTTCATCCTCGCCAAGCTTCTCAACACCGGGACGTTCCTCATCAAATTCATCCTGAATTTCTCCAACAATTTCCTCCATGATATCTTCCAGTGTCACCATTCCTGAAGTACCCCCATACTCATCGATCAATATGGCGATTTGTGTCTTCGCACGCTGCATAACTTTCAGCAAAGCACTAATCTGAATGGATTCCGGCACGGTCAATATTGGACGAATTAATTTCTGATAACTTTGTGGACGATCCTTAATTAAGTCCTTTATATGGATGAAGCCTAAAATATGATCCTTATCACCGTCACAGACGGGATAACGTGTCCTCATGCCATCATAGGCAATCTCAAGGTTCTCCTCAGCAGAAACATGATTATTCAGACAGATCATCTCTGTCCGCGGAATCATGATCTCCCGAGCCATGGTATCCACAAATTCAAAAATATTGTCAACTAACGCCATTTCAGTATTATCGATAAAGCCGCTTTTGTTACTTTCCTGCATGATAATACGAATTTCTTCTTCCGTATGCGCCGTTCCCAGCTCTGAAGCCGGGGCTAATCGGAAAATTTGCAGTAAACCACGCGCCAGCCCATTAACGATCCATATCACTGGATACATGATTTTGTAAAATACATTCATCGGTCCTGCTGTTAGTAAAAGGACAGATTCAGCCTTGTTAACAGCAATGGTCTTAGGTGCAAGCTCACCTAATACGATATGCAAGATAGTAATGAACATAAGAGCAATAACCAAAGATACAACATTAACAGCAGTTTCTCCTAAACCTATGCTTCCTAATAAAGGCCCGATAAGATTAGCTATAGCTGGTTGACCCAGCCACCCTAATGCAAGCGAAGCCAATGTAATGCCGAGCTGACAGGCTGAGAGATAGCCATCCAGGTTGCTGACAATGCTTTTTGCATTAAAAGCTTTTTTACTACCTTCTTCAATCAGGGTATCAATTCTACCACTTCGTACTTTCACCATTGCATATTCGACTGAAACAAAAAATCCGTTTAACAATACCAACAAAATAATAAGACCAACATGTAATATACCGGGTAAAGGGTCGCTCAATTTATACTCCTATCCACCATTTTCCGTACATGGATGGATAGGCCCACCTCCTTCGTTTTTTCAGAGTATTGGCAAAATGCTTGCCGTTTGTTCCTTTCAGTATCAATTTCCCAATGGTTTCATCTCCAGTCTAGAATCACGTTTTTGAATATATACTTTATTATATTAATATATTGGGGCAAACCGCAAGCATGCGTGTCCTTTTGAAAAAAAATGGGCGATGATTATCAAGATTATTCCATAAATTCATCACAAATAAAAAGAACTCCTAACCGTTTGGCGTTGGAGTTCTTCTCATCGAAGATAGGTTAAATTTAGCGACAATTTCTCATCGTTGGAGGATTGCCAATTACACCTGGGTATTGGTAAGTAAGGGGCTCATCGAAGGTAGCATAATCAAAATAAATCATAAGTAAGACGGTGCGTTGGCCAGTCGCAGGGTCACTGATAATAATGTGGTCACGGCCTGCCGCTTCCAGCACACCCTTGTAAACTTTGGCATTCCAGTCTTTATTGTTCTCATAAGTAAAATAAAACGTACCTACTTTTCCTAAATTCAGGCGGAAAATATTCTCAATGTAGGATTGTTCGAACGTTTGTGGTGGATTCTGAACTACTACTCCCCCTGGAGTCATTGGACTACCACTGCTTACTTGGGGTGGCATGCTGCCCATGCCTTGCATTCCTGATGACATCGGCATTCCGGAAGACATTGGCATACCTGAAGAAGAGACACTACCGATGGTATAAGTTACGGGGCGGTAAGGTTGAACGATCATTTACTGAAACCTCCTAAATGTTTATCAGAGCATGAGCTCCTTTGGACACTAATGAAACTTACATTTGGACACAATTGAAATCACACTAACTTTCTGTGAGAATTACTCATTTTATTGAGTAATTCTCTTTGCACAGTTACCATGCTAATTGCCGATAAATACAGTCGGGCAATCTTCTCCGGTCGGAGTAAAGAAGCAATGGGCTTTAAAGCGGCCTGTGTTTTGTTGGTTATACCAGGTTGCAGGACAATCACCTGCGGGTCTGAAGAACCACAAAGCATTGGTAGCTGGCCAGGTTCTTTCACCAGCAATTACACGTTTGGCTAGACGGATATCTGCTTCTCTGGCTCGCTGGTAGAAGTATCCCTTCTGCGGCGCTTCGAAACCTCCAGGACTTTGATAGACCATATCATTCACATTCCGAATGTTATTAAAGTCCAAGCAATTGCCAAGAATCCGGTTGACGCCAACATTGCCGACCATGAGCATGCCGAGATCTCCATCTTCCTCAGCTTCCGCTCTCATCAACCGCGCCAGCACCTTCACATCTTCCGAGTTCGTTTTGATGACGGCCACGCTGTCTCCTCCTTGGGGTCACTTCTTGTAGCAACCTCGTTCTTAACTGCATGCTGTATAGTATGTGCATTCGCCTAAGAGGTGACAGTTCCCGCCTATTTTTTAGAGTAGGGATCTTTCCTTTTAACCACTCAGCAAATCCCCATTATCTACACTCTAAGCTGCGTATGTCCAATTACATTTGCGCTGCAGCGTCTGAGTCGGGGTCGGTGGCAGCGTCGAATCGGTGCTGATATCGATGTCAATGTCAGCACCCGCTCAAAAGGCGCTATCGGACACAGCTGACCTTATTCGCGATATTAATCCACTTTTGAGATTCTATCGGACCCTAAAGCCCCTATTGGCCCGCAAAGCACCGATTATAAGCCTCTTTCTAATGAATAGCTGCATTGGAGTCCGAAACTAGGCTCAAAAGACTGTGAATTTGCAAATAACGTCATCTGGGTCCGCAAGGTGAGAGGGTAATGAAGATCTGACACTTAATAGATGATCGCACCTACAGTGAGCTTTGAGAACTACGAGGTCAGTGAGCTTTGAGAGCTACGGTATCAATGAGCTTGAATGGTACATAACCAAAACGCAAAACAGCGATCCACCATGAGCATGAGGATCGCTGTTTTGATTTAATACAAATGACTACTCCGCAGTTGAGTATTGTGGCTGTCGTTGGAATCCATGATATCTGGTTCCTTGATAAGTAAGCATTCCTCTATCGCCTTCTGCACTCAAGCCATATTCATGGCCATCTACTTTAAATTCCATGCGACTACCACCCTCCAGCTCGTACGTTAAATAGTAAGTTGTACTTGTACGAGTTGAGCCATTCTCTTCCTGAAGCTGCTGCTGTCGTACTTCAGTCCGTTTGCTAACGATATGTGCAGGGATTGTTAGTATGGGGGAGCCATTGTTCCTGCCCCATTGAAGCAAGCCCCTGCCTGCTGATATAGCAAGAATACCAATCATAACAACGATAAAGATCGGCATCACCGTTCCGGCAAAATCAAACATCCATGAAAGATCCGGGCCCATTCCCATGACAGTTTCCCCCTTCTTCCTCTTGAATTCAGCCTAATTGCTGCGTTCTGGGTACTTCTGTACATGTATATGCCTCATCTAGTCCAGAAAGCATTAAATAAGTGAGACTAGATGCAAAAAAGACCACTTCGTTTTCTTAGAAATCAAGAATTCGAGTGGTCTCTATACAGAGTTTTCAGTTATTAAATTAAGCATGAACTAGGTCTAGCAATTTCTTAGTTTCGTCTGTCTGATCATCTAACATTCCATTTTCAGCCCAGCAAGCTCTGCATTGTTCTTCAGTTTCACAAAGATGAGCGTCATCACAGTTGTAGCAAAGTTGCAAAAGGTTTCTTGTCATATAATCTGTTTCGAATGTTTTCATTGTAATCTCTCCTATTCGATGTCTGAGTTTGTGAAAATTTGAACTTGTTTTCTATGTGTTAAATATATCACAGGATTCTTTAAATGTCATGTGATTTTTTTCACATTTATAAAGAAAATTTTAAATAAGTTTTTTCCTTATATTCAATCATTCACAAACAACAATAAACCCCCACTCTGCTAACAACAAAAGAACCTACCATCAGGCAGGTTCTTATTCCTTATTACATTACGCGCCAGCTGATACCACCATTCGTAGTCTGTAACAGTATCGAGCGCTTGTCCTCTTTTTTCTCAATCAAAAGCCACCCCACCTCAGTGGAAAAAAACTGTAGCTTTACAATCTCCGGATATTCCAAAAGCTTAGATCGCAGTACACTGCTCTCTTTAAGAGGTAACCAGGTCGCTCCTTGATCAATCGTATGGTAAAGGGTGTCGCCGAGTATGGTCCAACCGATCTGTGAATTCAAAAAAGTCGGAGCAATTAGACGATTAACACCAGCTTGTGCGTTCAATCCAAAGGAAGCGAATTTCCAATTAGCACCGCCGTTAGCTGTAAAATATCCATGGTAAGTGATCGTTTTTTCTTTATCCTTTTGACAGCCAACAGACATCCAACCAGTAGACTTACTAGCATCGAAGAACTCCGGTTTGCCAGTAATTACTCGGTCACAATCTTCTAAACGTTCGTTAACTAGAAAAGCTGGCCCGAGGCTCCAGCTCTTACCGCCATCTTTTGTCATAAAGATTTTGGGAAGAGCACCTGTCTGTAGTGTCACAAATCCATGTGTACTATTGCGAAAAATCATTCCAGTGGTGACCCCGGCAAACGGTATCGAATCATTTGGGAAATTCGGATTGTATTGCTCATTCTGCATCACTTCTTCCCAAGTGGCCCCACCGTCTGTCGTTGAAAAAAGTGCCTTGTTCTCTTTGTTGGAAGAAGCGTTCCATGAGGTCATCAGCCAACCCTTTCTGGGTGAGTTGAAATATACAGAGGATACTGTATTCACATCTCCTAAAGATGAGATTTTCCAGCTTTGGCCACCATCTGTGGTTCGCAGCACAATCGTTTCTGTCGAGCCAAAAGCACTTCTTATAATCCAACCATGAGATGGATCCGTGAAGAAAATCCCCTTCCCATACACAGGATTGGAGAGGAACTGCACATTTGGTGCTGGTGAAATATTAGCCCAAGTTGCTCCGTTATCCCGGGTCAAGTACAACCGGAGTTCGTTTTTGGTAACCCCCCAGGCCAGACCCTCACTTTCACTAAGCAGCTGAAAATCTGTAAGACGAGTCTGAATTTGATATTTCGGAGCGCTATCATTGTCAATATGATTGGCGTCTGGAGTAATCAGGGTTATCGTCTGACCTTCTTCAGGTGCCTCTGTCGGCTGGGGCTGCTGAGTAGGTTCCGGGGGAGGAGATGAACAAGCCGTGACCACCCACGCTATCAAAATCAGCATCAGTATTAATCTTATTCCCTTCAATCCAGCAATCTTAAATGCCAATAACCTCTCTCCTCTCGGATGGATTGAATCTTATTTATGATTCAAATTACTATTACGATAGCCATATAGTGCATAGATTAGAAGTCCAACAACTGTCCAAATTAGAAAACCAATCCAAGTCTCACTTCCTAGATTATACATCAAAATACCACAAGTTGCCGCACTTAACAGCGGAATGAAAGGTACCCAAGGAACTCTGAACCCTCTTTTTAAATCCGGATGAATATATCTAAGCGCGATTACCCCTAAAGACACTACAAAAAAGGCAAACAATGTTCCTATGCTTGTCAGATTTGCCAACCGGTCCAGTGGGATGAAACCCGTTAACACAGCTATTAAGATACCTACCATCCATGTGCTTCGTACAGGTACCTGTGTTTTAGCATTAATCTTAGATAAACTTATGGGCAGCAGGCCATCACGTGAGATGGCAAATAACAGCCGAGTTTGACCGAATAACATCACGAGCAGTACCGTAGTCATTCCCGCAATGGCTCCAACAGAGATCAGACCGGCAATCATATCCTGATTTACAAAGCGAAGCGCATAAGATACAGGATCACTAACATTGAGATCAGTATATGGAACAATACCCGTTAATACGAGTGAGACAAGAACGTACAAGACAGTACAGATAGCAAGGGATGAAATAATTCCAATCGGCAAATCGCGTTGGGGTCTTTTCACCTCTTCAGCAGCGGTTGCTAGCGCATCAAAACCTATGTAGGCAAAAAACACTGTGGCCGCGCCATTGATCACGCCATGGTACCCAAAAGGGAGAAACGGAGTCCAGTTCTCTGGCTTCACATAGAAAAATCCTGTTACGATAAATAGAAGCACCACTGCTATTTTGATAAAAACCATGATTGCGTTAAAGCGTGCCGTTTCCTTGGTTCCCCGAGTCAGTAAATAGGAAATCAACAAAATGATGATTACTGCAGGCAGATTTATTATTGTACCCGCTTGTGCATTATAAGCCCCCGATAGTGCGGTTGGGAGATGTATCCCAAAGCCCTCTAATAACCCCTGAAAATACCCTGACCAGCCACTGCTTACAGCCGCTGCGGCAACTCCGTATTCCAAGACAAGATCCCAGCCTAAGATCCAAGCTAATAGTTCTCCAAAGGCTACATAACTATAAGCATAAGCACTCCCGGAAACAGGAATGGTCGAAGCAAATTCCGAATAACATAATGCCGAGAGCACACAGGCAAACGCCGCTAGTAAAAAAGAAATTATAAGACCAGGACCTGCATGTTCTGCTGCGGCAACTCCTGTCATTACAAAAATACCTGTGCCGATAATGGCTCCTACCCCAAGCATTGTTAGATCCAGGGCACCCAACGTCTTGTTTAACTGCGTCCCCTCAGAACTTGTGGGTATGTGTAGAGCCTTTTTACGAAATAAATCCATACTTACATTCTCTCCTGTCTAGTCTTGCTAAGATAATGAAATAAAAATCACATTTTAGTATGGCCTTAATTAGGGTAATGCATTAAATAAGATCAGCTTGAAAACACTACCGTTAACGATTATGATGGACAAGATTGAAACCAAAAATTTGAAATATTAAGGAGATGGAGACATGGCCCCCCCAAAACCCAATCGGGTCGTAGTTATCGGTACTGGAGCAGTTGGTACAACTACAGCCTATACTTTATTGTTACGTAGACGTATGCCCGAACTCGTACTTATTGACGTTAATCATCAGAAAGCACTTGGCGAAGCACTGGATATGAATCACGGCATGCCTTTTGTCGGCGGTGTGAAGTTATGGGCTGGTACTTATGAAGACTGCCGTGAAGCAGATATCATTATAGTCACTGCCGGTGCATCACAAAAACCGGGAGAAACCCGGATAGATCTGCTTCGTAAAAATATTTCGATTTTTAAAGATATCATTGAAAAAATAACAAAGTATAACCAACATGCCATTCTACTTATTGCAACTAACCCTGTAGATATTCTGTCTTACGCGACTTTGAAAATAAGTGGGTTTGACCGCAGACGTGTAATTGGTTCTGGTACGGTACTTGATAGTGCTCGTTTTCGTTATTTGATCGGTCTTCACAAAGAAATCGATCCTCGCAGTATTCACGGACAGATCATCGGTGAACATGGAGATTCAGAGCTTCCGGTTTGGAGTCTTGCGAATGTAGCTGGGATTGATCTTGGTTTTGACGAAGCAGAACGCGAAGAAATCTTCCAAGATACCAAGAATGCAGCCTATGAAATTATTGATGCCAAAGGCTCAACCTCTTATGCAATAGCTCTTGCACTGGACCGAATTGTAGTCTCCATTCTTCATAATGAAGGCGCCGTGTTGAATGTTTCTACTTTATTAAATAACTATAACGGGGTTTCGGATGTCTATCTCGGTGCGCCTTGCGTAGTAGATCGCTCGGGTGTTCGACAGGTACTGGACCTCCCACTCAATGAAACCGAACAGGCTTTATTCCAGAAATCCGCTGAGAAGCTAAAAGCAGAAATAGCTAAGCTAGAATTGTAAGCGAATATGGCTGGAAACAGCCCTTTTTGACTACAAAAGACACAAGAAACCGTCCTTTTTATATGTGGAGCGTTGCCTCCACTATGAAAAGGACGGTTTTTAATATAACACGAATTAACTTAGCCTGCCAATGACAAAAAGATCCTTTAGCAGGCCAGGCTCACCTGAAATTCCGGATCTTTTTTATCAATTTATTTAGTGATAGGTTGCTTGTAATATTCTTTGAGAACTTGTTCGGCTTTTTTGCCATAAATATCAAAACCACGGTCAATGGAAGCCTCTTCCAAGGCATATAATTTCGTGCTCCAGTCCCACCAGAAGTAACCGGCAAACCAAGGTTCATTCCAGAATGCTTCCAGCGCTGACCGATAGAAGTTGGCTTGTTCATCTTCTGAATACGGTAAGTCTGTGTATGTAAAGTCCCATGGCATGGTGGCACATCCATGAGCACTTCGGCATCCAATCTCGATGAATACGAGAGGCTTGCCAAATCGCTCAGACAGTGACTTAAGCCGCGGTTTCTGCCGCTCCCAACCAGCCAGCATATTCTCATAAGAATCTCCCGGCACGGAAGCTACCGGATAATAAGCGCTGGTTCCGATAAAATCCACCTCATCCAGCCATTCGATTCCTTCTTCTTTGCCATGATTGGCATTATAAATGATCGGCCCTGTATAAAGATTGGTGACCTCTTGAATCAATTGTCTCCATTCCGCAGTTCTAGACTCTGTGCCTACCATTTCGCAGCCGATACAGAACATCTCACATTCAAGATCTTCCGCCAACTCTGCATAGTGTTTAATGAAATTTGTATAAGAACGGAACCATGCTGCCCAATAAATCTCTCCCTCTTCCGGAAATCCAATCCTAGCTCTCCAAATGCCATCCCTCGAATTCACAACCGGTTTAAGACAAACTTTAAGACCAAGCTGTTTTGCCAGTTGTACCGCATGTGCGAGATCACGATCTGTCACCGTGTAACCGTAATCATAATGAATTTCTGTTGAATGCACTGTGTCTTGCCATGTCCAAAAAGATAAGGCGATCCATTCACTTCCTGTCTCCGCCAGCTTTCTCATCGAATCTTCTGCATATTCTGTACGGTATTCACCTCGTTTTGATCCCCAGCCATAAGTCATCCCTTTTAGAAATACATCCTTCACGATTAGGACCTCCTATAAAAAACTCTTAATAACTGTTAGAATAAATCAATACCGTTATAATAACAAGTTATTTTTGTTATCAATTTTCTGAGGAGGTTTCTTTCTTTTCTATCACAGCTGGATTTGCAATTTAGACATAGCCTCTTCCTTCTCACGACTGGTAATATGTGTGTATACGGTTGTAGTCTGGATCGAGGAGTGACCAAGCAGTTCCTGTACAGTGCGCAGATCTGCCCCTTTTCTCAGCAGCATGGTTGCAAAGGAATGTCGGAGCTTATGACTTGAATACGGACGTCGCTGTGCTGCTGGCACATCCCTTTGGAAACGATCAAAGGTATCTGCTGCAATTTGCTGAATGCCGCGGATCGACAACCTGCGTCCTTTTTGTGAAATGAACATCGCTTCCTCTTTACTGCGCCAAGGATCTAACCTTTCTGCTAACGCAGAGTCCAGAAAAGGCACTACATCCTCGGGAACCGGCACATTACGCCATTTACGCCCCTTCCCAAACACACGGAGGGAATGTCTTTCTACATTATAATCACTCAAATTCAGTGTGTGGACTTCCCCCACCCGAAGCCCCATATAGGACATCAACAAAAAAACTGCTAAATTGCGCTTTTTGTATTTACCATCTATAGAAGATAAAAACCGACCCAGATCACTTTCATCTAAGTAGACCGGCTCACGATTGATCTCCGTTTTGGATTTCTTAATCCCGGCTGCCGGGTTGTTCTGAAGTAATTCCAGCTCGATCAATGCCTTGAAAAAACAGTTAATCGCAGCATGCTTCCGGTTACGGGTCGCATCACTCACTCCACGTTCGCGGACAGAGGTCAAAAAAGAAATGACATGCAGCTTCTTCACCGTCTCAAGCTTTTTACCATTCAGGCTGTCTAAAAATTGTTTCACATCTACTAAATAGGATTTTTGCGTATAGGGAGTGTACCCGGCATCCTTCATCCAGATGAGAAAGGCCTCCAGCCCTTCTTCGTAGTCTTCACACCACTCATTCATGCCTTAGAGCCTCCTTGTTAACGTTGATCTATATTAGACTTCTCCATTGCTCAGCATGTTTTTGTATCGCAAGTAAGAACTCCGTCAGTACGGGCGATTTCCATTTCTTATGATGATAGGCGATCTGCGTCGCCACACGCTGTGATTCATCATTCCAATTCAACCTGGCAAGTTTTCCTTCGGAGAGTTCATTTTTTACAGTAATTAATGGAAGAAAGGCAATGCCAAGATCAGCCATCACACATTGCTTTATCGCCTCGATGCTCCAAAACTCTAACGTGGGGTCAGGAAATACACCGTAACTGTTCAAATGCCGTTCAAATAAAGTCCGGTAGGAACAGCCCGTTTCAGTATGAAGTATGGTCACTCCTTTTAAATGAAGGGGTTCTACCTCAGCAAGGTTTAATAAGGGATGATCTGGCGCTGCGATCAGCGTCATCGGCTCATGTACTAATGTTTCTATATTTAAATCTTTATCTTCCGTCTCAGGTTGCAACAAGAACGCTAAATCCAGTTCACCCGAACGGACAAAATCTGATAGTTCCCAGCAAGCTCCAGGCTTCAGAAGAATTTGAACCTTCGGATATTTAGCGCGAAACTCCTTAATAATACCTGGTAAGCGAAAAGCAGCTAGAGATTCAGGAGCCCCAATCCGTAAAGAACCCGTAAGCTCACTATCCGAGCGTAACGCGTCCTCTGCTAAAGTGTGCATTCTGGATATTTCCTGAGCGAACGGGAGCAACCGACGCCCTGCGTCGGTTAGGATAATCTTTTTACTGATCCGATCAAATAATGGCTGGCCAATTTCAGACTCTAGTGCTTGGATTTGTGCAGTAATACTGGACTGTGCATAATCAAGCTTCTGTGCTGCTCTAGTAAAACTGCCCGTCTCCACTACCACTAAAAAGGTAAAAAGATGACGTGACTCCATGAATTTCCCCCTAAATGAAAATGAACCATCGGAATATCGAATGGATACTATTCAAAAATTCTGTTTTTCCAATGGATCTATTATCTGCTACTCTAGAACAAAAGACAAGGAAAGCAGGATAAAAAAACATGAAGGAATCCGGTTCAAACACTTTACAAAAAAACATTGGCATGCCTCAGGCTATTGCCCTTTACATCGGGGCTGTGTTGGGTTCTGGGGTCTTAATTGTTCCTGGTTTAGCTGCAGAAATGGCGGGTCCCGCTTCATTACTGGCGTGGGGATTTATGTCGTTGCTGATTTTGCCGATGGCCTTATCAATGGGTCTGCTCTCTGCTAAATTCCCTAACGCTGGAGGCGTGTCCCATTTTGTAACGCTTGCTTTTGGTCCAAAAGCTGGCTCACTGGTAGGATGGTTTTTTCTGATGTCCGTTCCGATTGGCGCACCTGTTGCTGCACTGACTGGAGCTGGTTATATGACCGCCGCTATGGGCTGGGACGAATCTGCAAGAATTACTATTGCCGCTATTATGTTGGTCATTGGCCTGATTACGAACTGGATTGGTATGCAGGTGGCTGGAAAGGTACAAATAGCGGTAGTTATAGCGATTGTTGCTGTGCTGGTCTTCTCCTTTGCTACTGCACTGCCCCGTATGGAAGTCGAACACTTCACTCCCTTTATCCCACATGGATGGATGAGCATTGGCCAGGCTGCTGCAATCTTATTCTGGTGTTTTATTGGCTGGGAGGCTGTCTCACACCTATCTGAGGAGTTCAAGGACCCACAGCGTGCCGCCGTTAAAGGAGTAACTATCGCCGCTATTATAGTAGGGATTCTATATTTTCTCTCCGCACTAGCAACTGTTGGTACACAAAGCTACCTCAAAGGTGGATCAAGCACTTCACTCGTCTGGATTATTAGTCAGCCTCTTGGGCGCTGGGGAGGATTTATTGCCGGACTTACCGGTCTGTTCATCTGTACAGCCACAATTATTGCCTATGCAGGAGCTGCCTCACGTGTGGCTTATGCTTTATCCCGCCAAGGCTCTGCACCGAAATGGATGGGTAAAATATCCAAACAGTATCATACTCCTATCGGTGGCATAGCTTTTCTTCTGCTCTGTTTTGTATCGGTGATGACGCTGTATGGCAGCGGGTCCCTCTCCATCACCACTCTGATCCAGTTTCCGAATGCTACTTTTATCCTGACTTATATCGGAGGTTGTGCTGCAGGAATACGTCTGCTCAAAGGAAGTCGCTTAGGTGTGACGATAAGTTGGATTTCCTTTTTAGCAACAGCTGCTGTGTTTCCTTTTACGGGCTGGGCAATAGGCTATCCGCTACTCATTACTTTGGTATTCGTTTGGATTATCCGTAATAAGCGTAAACAGAGGATGCGTGTCACTGAAGAGATTGGTCCTGAAATGCATGAGGAACAACAAAAGGTGTTGTAAGGCTCTAACTGCGTTTGAACCTCTCCCTAAGGAATAGTTGTACTGGTGTCCGAAACCGTGCTCAATAGGCGATAAATGTGCAAATAGCGTCAAATCTCTAACTACTTCTAAACTGGCATTCGTTTCAGCAGCTGCTTAGATGGTTATGGAATGAAGAGGGTATACTAGACTATGACCAGTCAAAGGAGACGATAAATCATGCCAAACAAAACTAAGATCATTCTTGAGCCAGCTGCTCAAAAATTTGCTGATGATAATGCGAAACCTCCCTTTCTACCTGACCTTGGGCCAGAAAAAGGCCGTGAAACGGTAGATAGCGTACAATCCAGTGAGATATATAAACCTGAAGTTGATATTGAAGATCTAATGGTGCCAGGTGGACCTAACGGTGATGTTTCCATAAGAATCGTTCGTCCCCCAAGCTCCTCATCAGCGTCGCTGCCTGTTATCCTGTACATTCATGGCGCAGGCTGGGTGTTTGGGAATGCTCATACCCATGATCGCCTGATCCGTGAACTAGCTGTCGGAGCGGAGGCCGCAATTGTTTTCCCAAATTACAGCCTCTCCCCAGAAGCTAAATATCCTACAGCTATTGAAGAAATCTATGCAGTACTCCAGTGGACAGCTGAAAAAGGAAGCGAGCACGGATTAGATACTAGCAAGCTTTCTATAGCCGGAGACAGTGTTGGTGGGAATATGGCCGCTGCTATTACTCTAATGGCTAAAGAACGGAGTGGGCCGAAGATAGCGAAACAACTATTATTCTATCCGGTAACGGATGCCTCGTTTGATACTGAATCCTATCATGAATTCGCCGAAAGCTATTTCTTGCAGCGGGACGGCATGAAATGGTTCTGGGATCAATATACTACTGACCCTGAGGAACGTAATCAAATCACGGCCTCCCCTCTTCGTGCTAGCCTAGAACAGCTGCGGGATTTACCAGATGCACTGGTCATTACTGGTGAAGCAGATGTGCTACGGGATGAGGGTGAAGCTTATGCCGCCAAATTGCGGGAAGCTGGCGTGAATGTTACGGCTGTCCGCTTCCAAGGCATCATTCATGATTTTGTCATGCTGAATCCTTTAGCCGAGACTCATGCTAAAAAAGGAGCTATCAAGTTAGCGACAACATGGCTTCGTGAAGGTTTCTAAACAAATCAACTGTTGACATATTCTTTTACTAGGCGAATTGGTTCACACAGAATTCTTGTGCGAAACTGATTCGCTTTTTATTGTTAACATAATATTTATTATGTTAACAAGTGTATTTTTACAATTGAGAAACAAATATCCATTCTCTGCGTCAATATATTATAAATGATGTATAAGGAGCTAAAATCGTGAAATATGTACCGTTTATCCTAAAGACCGTTATATCTTCCTCCTTGCTCGTATCTGGAGCTGGTATATATTTGTCTAGTGCTCAAGCAGCAGTAACAACCTCTGCCTCCTCTTCAACAACCGTCGACTCTATCACCACAATTAAACCCTTATGGCACGACAAGGCAGATGGTCAAGGAATTTATAGCCAACTGGCTCCTATTGCAAATGGATTATTCTATTATTCATCAGGCGGGACACTAAAGGCCGCCGATCTCACTACAGGCAAAGTTAAATGGTCCTACAAAAACGGAACAAATCCTGAGATTATAACGAATAACTCGGTTTTCTTTATCACTTATGAGGGTTATCTTGTAAAAGTTAATGCTCAAACGGGGAAATTGCTTTGGAAGGTTAAGGCTGCCAAAGATCCGATTGAGATCGGTGCTTTCGCGGAGTTAGTTAACGGAGTGTTGTACTTCCGGAACGAGCATGGTGGAATTGCAGCTTATCATCCGGTCACTGGTAAAAAGATCTGGGAGAATAAAGACATCCCTATGTATGTAGGAAGTATCGACGGTCTTTATAACGGGGTATTGGTAGTATCCAGTACCGTTGATAATAGACGCACACAGTTTTTCGGTCTCGATCCGGCTACAGGCAAGAAGTTATGGAGAATTCAGGGATTTTATAGCTTTGTTGCTTACCGGGATGGTGAATTATTACTCCGCGAACAAGCCAATGCTGCAAATGATGCCTCTAACGAGCCTCTTAAAGGCTATCAGTTGACCTTGATACATGTAGATGTTAAAACTGGAAAAGCGAAGACCAAAAAGAACTACAAACCGCTCGAAGATGTCAGTAGACTCGGTAATTATTTTACATCACTTCAAGGCTCGTATCTATATACAGTCGATGGAGGTTTAGACCAATGGGGTGGTCATCCACTATACCGCTTTACCTTAGGTCAAGAAACAGCGAGTGAACCCAAAAGTTATGAGGAGTACGGAAATTGGGTGGCTGGTCCAGTAAATAACATGGCTTTTTTCCAAAAGGATGCACAGATTACTGGCGTTCAAATGAACGATAATCGCATTATAAGCTTCAACGGTCCGGACAGTCCCGCGCTTAGCGTTCAATTTCTGGGTAAGGGGATTTACGCTGGCTATGAGAATGGCTACTTCTATATCATAAATGCAGAAACAGGCAAAGCGCTTGGCAAAGTAAAGACCGGAGCACAACAATACGGCACACTATTTAGTGCGAATGGTATTCTCTACATCCAGACGGAGGACGATATATTCGCGATTTCCCTGCCAAAAGAATTAAAATAGTTGTTGTTACTCCTCATCTTTTGCAGCCACTTCTCGTTTAAACTCACTGGTTCGACTCTCCAGATGAACTGACCCGCTGTTTCCAATCTGGAAGGTCGTGCCAGACCCAATCGATAGAATTTTAATATATTGTATATTAATTGTTGTTTCCACGGAATCCTTTAATATCACAAATTCATCCGCTTCATTCCCTTGCTTTGTCCATACAGGGATAGGAATGTCTATGAGTGTAGTATCTTTCGGGTGATTATTAATCTCCTTTATGTTAAAAAGATAATTCTCCTTGCTTCCCAGGAATTTAGATTGAACCCGGTTTACAGATCCACATATAAAAATAGAACTGTCGGACAGATTGTTGATATAAACATCTTGTATGCGTGAGGTGTGCATAGGTTAACTGCCTTTTTTGACTTGATCTGGCGCGCTCTGAGTATATTCTATTACGCTGTCAAACGCCGAGGAGCAATGAATGGATTGAGTATCCCCTACTAAAAATACTGATGAACCCGAGATCGAAACGACTTTCACTGCATTGACACTAATATCTCTATTGATCACCGTTATCTTCATTCGTCTCCCGCCTTCCGGTTATATTTATTTCCAAATGCCGCTCTACTGCCATAACGATATCTCGTTTGATTTGCTCTACAATAGAAGCGCATTCCTCGTCAGTGTATCCACGCCCTTCTTCTGTGGCAGGGAGTTGGTTTACATACTCGTTAATCCGTCCATCCATTTGATTCAGCAGATCCTGAGTCACCATTTGGATATATTGCTCATCAATGCTTAAATTCTTCTCTTTTTCTAAACGTGAAAATTGCGAGGGAACCTCTTCTTGCACATACTTCAAAATCTGTGGGCGAATCTGATCCGATAAGGCAGTTGTACCATCCTCCCGCTCCCCTATAGGTTTACCGTTGATCATCGCTTCATCCAGATTGTTTCCCTCATTCGGTGTAATGCCTATATTTAAAGTGCCTTCCAGCTTTTCGATTTTTAATTGTTCAAAATGATAATTGATAGGTCCTATACTTGCAGATTTATTGTTCTTTATGCTGTCTACATCGCCTTGCAAATCGCGAAGCTGCTTCTCTAACTGTTGAATCTTCTCCGCTTGCAATCTTAGTGTATTAAAAACCTGCTGAGCGTAATACGGATGCATACAACCCCCTCCTATGGTTTATTGTATGCGGGGACAAAGAGCCTAATTCAGATGTGCATATAGTTCCGCCGCTGGCGGTAAGGATACAAGGGGTGAAGCCATTTTTTCCGCTGGAGTCGTTGGAGCCGATGATGGAGCTCCAGAGGTCTCATAATTATGAGACAAAGTATTGATTCGTCCCGATGTACCAATCTGAAGTACCGAGGAATTAGAGATAGTGCCGATTTTTAGATTATAGATCGATATGCATTGATATACCGTAATGTTCATTTAAACCCCACCCTTAAGGAGGTGATACTTGATCCACCACATCTGAATCCATCGTATTTGTACTGCTGGCCGCATTATTCGTTATATTCGTACCTATGGAGTCACCTATGGAGAAGGAGTTGGCACCGGCATAAATTTTAGAGTTGCTGCTCAGGATAACGGATGCCGTATTTCCTACTAAGACTGTGGAGCTGGGGCCTACGCTATTGATTTTAATATTGCCGATGATTGAAACCACCAAACCACTCCTCCTTTCGGAATGATAAGCTATTCTATGTAGATATTCGCCCAGATGTCACTGAATAAGTCAAACGCCCATACAATGGATAAAAACCGTAGGAGGCGCAGAGCTATGAGTCCCAATAAGACGAACCCTTTAGATTGGATGAATGAAGATCCCTTTTTTAAGAAAAAGTTATCCTTGAAAGCTCTTGAAGAACAGTGGAAGTTGGATCCTAACCAAATTGACGGGTATGTCGAAAAAGTAATCCGTGAAGCAACTGCAGCGACCTCCTCTTCATTTATGAACGAAACCACAAGTTTAAGTTTTGAGCATATCGACACTCATAATCACCTGATTACCAAAATTCGTATTCCGAACGGAATTCACCCCGAAAGTATATGGGCACAAATCAATCGCACACAAATTAAATTAACAGGTTTAGGAAAAGATCATAGCGAGATTATTCAGTTGCCAGTTCCCGTCATTCCAGATCAGAGCAGAGGCACTTATAAACAAGGTTCCCTGCAATTCAGAATGCCTAAAATGTCAGCGGGAAGATTCAAAGATATCGACATCCGATATTTATAAAATATTCCTTTAAAATCCACCTGTTTTACTCGTCCAAGTGCCCCATTCCCCCTAAAAAAACGTCTTAAAATCAAAACTGCGTATAATTTAAGTTATACGCAGTTTTTTGAGGGTGTTTTTTGCCCCTTTTTCATCCGATTTTCTATTCTTTTCGCTCTTCGAACTTTAAGTTCTTCTTGGTCATAAGATGGAGTATCCAGAGTAAAGGTGGGGGCAAATCATGTCTAAAAACAAACGTGGCAAAGCACTTTGGCGCATTCCATCCCGGGCCAGAGGAACATGTCCGATCTGTGGCAGCACACGTATTAAGCTGTTGTACTTCGGGAAAGGCATTTCAGGTGAAAAGCTTAACGTATGTAAGAAATGTGATGGGAAGCAAAAGGCATGAAAGCATTTAGCAGATAATTCACAGAACGGGTTACCAAATAAAGTGCGACCTTAACCTCGAACCTAAGCTCGACAAAAAAGCTATCGCACTTTGCTTGGTAATCCTTCACTTACAAAAACTTTTATAGTTCAATCCGATAGCGTCTTTCCTCATTCGTTAGAATGAAACCGACAGATTCATATAGCTGTAATGCAGAATCATTTTCCGTAAGCACCATCAGACATGCCTCTTCCAGTCCGTGGGTTCTAAAATAGCTCAATGCTTGAAAAAGCATGTACTTAGCAATTCCGGATCTTCTCCATGGCTCAAGTACAAATACATTTTCGATGTAGCCACCCTTCTCTTCCTGCCAGACCATTAAGCTACCCGCAACCTTCTCCCCTTCTCGAACAACAAGTGATGTCCAGAGCGGATTTTGTTTAAATTCAGCTAACCGTTCTTTCCCTAGCGGAGTTTCCGGCCAAATCTCAGCTTCTAATTCCAAATAATGCTCGTCTTCTTCAGGCGTCTCCATATTCCAGGTTGCGAATTCAAGTTCCTTAGCCAGAGTGGGTTCAGACAAGCCATCACTTAGATTGTGTTTCATCTTAAATAAGCTATTATAATGAGAGAAGCCCTTCACTTTTTCGAAAAATTGAGTATTCAAGACTTCTGCCGAATCGTTCCCTACACATAGAGTAGTTTTGTAATCCTTTGATAACGTTTCTTTTAATTCGAGTGCTCTTAATAAGAGTGACTGATAAACTTTTTCTAATAAATCATAATCGCCTTCACGTTCTGGTATTGTTTTTAAGTTCAGGTAGATCGAATGTCTGCTATCCTTGGTACGGCCGGGTGGCACAATATTGATGATGCTCACTTGACCTTTGGCCACCATTTTACCGTCCTCGAAAGCGCAATATACATTTTCCCAATTTTCCTCAGTGCCAACCCACCAAAAAACAACATTCCCCTTTGAAGATACTGAGTTATAAAGTTCACCAAGTAATGGCATGTCACCTTGTTCAAAATGACGGATAATAGTCAATACAAAACCCCTTTTCAAATCATTAATATGGAATATATTTATAATAACATGCAAGTCCACGCTTGATTTGGTAATGAATTTTTATAACTAACTTCTCCTTGTTGTAACATTTTTTAAGTAACCCCTGTCTTACTTATATAGGGGGACTGAAGGATGAGAAAACGATTTTTTATAGGGATTACGATATTTCTGATTACTTGTGGAGTTGCTCTTGGTGTAGGGACGATATCAAATCTTCTGAGTCCGTTTAAAAGCTTCTCAGTCATCGTAGATAATCAATCTGATGTTGATATTAACTCTTTCGAAGTAGGATTAATTGGTGCGGATTCAAAGAAATTGTATACAAGTCCAATAAAAGCAGGACAAAAGAAAAAATTCAAACCAAAATTGAGTTTAAATGGTGAAGGTGCTATATATCTT
Organism: Paenibacillus sp. FSL H8-0315; assembly: GCF_038005365.1. Taxonomy (NCBI): domain Bacteria; kingdom Bacillati; phylum Bacillota; class Bacilli; order Caryophanales; family Paenibacillaceae; genus Paenibacillus; species Paenibacillus sp. FSL H8-0315. The sequence goes on from NZ_JBBOTA010000001.1 coordinate 248,978, forward strand.
CGATATACCAACTCTAACGGACAGTCTAAAGAACAAACCGTGTGCGGTTATACCGAATATTTATCAGGTCATTCCAAAGTCACGATTACTAATGAACGCACAACCGTTGTTCAGCAATGTAATTAAATCCATTCACATCTGACCTTCAATCCTGCTTCACTCTGATGAGAGATATGTCTTCTAATAGGATAAAAAGCCGCCATTAAGGCGACTTGCTAATCAAATAAGATTTAGTTTTTTAATTTGGAAGATGGGTCGGATCCAATCCTAGAGGGAATACTTCCTCAAAGTTATCTTGCTTTTCATATAAGCTATACCAAGTCTCTGCAATAACATCAGGATCACCAGCTGTTCCTGCTTGTATCATTGTCCCTATGGAAAGATGGCCGACAAATACTCCTTTATCTATTAACTCATTGTGTAAAGCAGTAGCATAATTTCGTATACCAGACATAACAATGCCGCCATTTCCTACAAAAGGCAAAGGGAACATAGCAGAAATACCAGTGGTAAAAAGAATGGCTCCTGATCCTCTATGGATCATATTGGGTAATACTTCATTAACCGAAAGAACGGCGGGCAGCAAGTAACTGTTTATTTGTTCCAACACACTTTGAGGTGTAGTTTCCAGCACATGAGTGAATTTATCCCACCCTGCATACGGACTGAACTCTAGTACATCGATTGAACCAAACTCTTTTATTATCGCTTGAAAGACTTGTTTTAGAGCTGCTAAATCTGTCACATCCGCTACAAAAGATTGTGCTTCAATATTAAGTTTCTTAAGTTCACTAATGATCATTGATAATTTCTCGGGATTGCGTGAAATGACAGCCACCCTAAATCCATTAACTCCGAATTTTTTAGCTAGAGACAATCCTAACCCAGGCCCTGCACCCACGATAACAATATTTCTCATTTTTGATAAACTCCTTTTCTATGATATATTAAAGTAACAGCTGTTGCTTTAATTGCTAATATACAGCTACTAATTTAATGTATCAATCAACAATCAACCTGCAAATGTTGCTATAGCAACAAAATTGCTAAATTGTTGGGTAGGAGTGAAGTAATGGCTACTAAAGTACACAATATTCGGCTGACACAGACTAAACAGTCTTTAATTGACTCCTTTTTACGGTTAGTTTCCCTGAAGGATTTTGAGAAAATAACAATCGTCGATATAACAAAGGGAGCTAAAGTTAATCGAGCCACGTTCTATGCGCACTTTAATGATAAATATGAATTATTGGATTATATTATGGGTGATTCGGCATCCGCTGCTATTGTAAAACATACTGAAGGTGAAATTAAATTCGATCAAGAAGGCATCACTCAACTCGTATTATCGGTATTCGATTTCTATCAGCAACCAAACATACAATGCCGCAGCAGTTATATAGGGATGGTTGTCCCTCAATTGAAAGAGAAGATTATAAATGAGCTGAAGGTTCACTTATCTAACGCTTTAGGAGATATCTACCCAGATCACGGGAAAAGCTTTTATGTACCGATCATCGCACAAATGATCCATGAAGGTGTCTATCAATGGGTAACAGGGAATAATACTATAAATCAACAAGAAGTCGCCGAGAGAATTTCATCATTAGTCTTACGTGGGCTGCAATCGTAATTTAAAATCAGAAGATTCCTCAGACCTTTCCGCTGCCTGAACACTAAGGGGCCGACTACGTCATTTTACAGACGAACTCGGCCCCTTGTGATACAGAATATTATCTGACCGTGCAACACATCAATCGATTACACATTCCCCGAAAGATTTAATTGCCATGACACACCAAATTGATCCGCTACCCAGCCAAATTTCGAACTGAATGGATATTCGCCTAGTGGCATGAGCACCTGTCCACCCTGGGATAATGCTGCATAGACGCGGTCAATTTCGGCTTCACTTTCACAATTCACATATAAGGATACCGCTGGAGTAAAGGTGAATCCATGCTTCACGTAGCTATCTATACACATAAAGACTTGTCCATGTAATGAAAAAGTAGCCTGCATGACACTCCCTTCAGGGCCTGCTTCATTTGTCCCATAACGTTTAATACTGATGATTTCGGAGTGATCAAATAAAGAAGTATAGAAATTCATAGCTTCTTCAGCCTTTCCTTCGAACATTAGAAATGTCATTATCTTTTGATTCAGTTCCTTCATAATCGTCCAGCTCCTTAAAGTAATTTTATACAGATCATCTCATATCATTAACGCTTTCGTATACTTTCAAACGGGCATATACGGTTTCGAGAATAGGATACACAACTTGACCAGATACAGCCATCGCCAAAAGTGCACCATGCAGATGCTCAGCTTCCACTGGCAGATGTTTTAGCATATCCCTATGCATAGAGGAAGTAAATTCGGGTAGCACCGAATCCATCTTTTGCATCGTGGCAGTCACCATATCTGCTCCAACAGGCATACCTGCACTTTGCGCTATACTCACGATCTCATTCAGAAGCTGTTCATAAATAGTACGCGCTGTAGATGAGGCTAAAATGGGTCCAACCGAGCTATCCATTAAAGTTGTAATCCCGCTTAAACTAGCTACGAATATATATTTCTGCCACACTTCGCGCTGAATATCAGAGCTTAGTATCACAGTGAAACCTGCTTTATCCAAATGACTGAGAAGTTTCTGCGTTCGTTCTGACTCCCCACCCGCCCATTCACCAAACACAATACTATGAAAAGAACTACTTTGTATGATAGCTCCATTAGAACCTAACGTTGTCTCGATATAACAAAGACCACCCAGTACCTTTTCTGCTCCAAAATGCTGCTGCAAAATACCAAAATGTTTATACCCATTAAGGAGCGGGAGAATCATAGTCTGTTCACCGACGAAAGGGGTAAGATCCATCATCACCTGAGGCAAATGATAGGCCTTCACTGCAATAATAATACAGTCAAAAGGCTCTGCCTTCTCCCCATATGTAATCGTCCGAACGGGAGTCTTAAAGTCACCATGCACACTTTTTATTGCCAGACCCTCATCTTCTAACTGCTTTTGTTTAGTAGAACGGACTAGAAAAGTTACATCTTCCCCTTTTTGAACCAGACGCCCTCCAAAATAACCACCAATAGCTCCTGCACCCACGAATAGAAAACGCATGTAAGTCTCCCCTTTTTTCACCTAATTTTTAACAAATAAAAAGACCGCTTAGCTTATCCGCTAAACAGGTCCGAATGGCAAAAAAAGAGTCAAGTATCGACCGTTCTTTTGTCTCGGTCCATACGGATCTGAGCAAAATCCAACGAGTTCACCTCCATGGCTACAAATAAATTACTATTCTTAAATCTGATCCATCTAGAGCGCCATTCGATTCTATCGATACAGCCTCCCTGGAAAGTATAACAAAAGAAAACCTTAAAGCCTAGTTTTAATCCATAACTTAGAGATGTCCAGAAACCCGAAGGAACCGGTGTGCAGACCAAACAGGCTTTGATTTAGCTGAGCTTTTTTATTCATATGACAGCCATGTAGCACCCAGTAATTGTCTCGAAGAATCTCCTCTGCTTGATTCAGTAGTTTCACCCGTTCATCCTTTGGAGATTCTGTGAAAGGACCTAATACCTTCGAAAACAATGAAATCTGGTCCTTTCTAAGCAAAGAGAATAAATAATTAGATTTATTATTAAAGTAGTTAATCATTCCCCATTGCCAATCATCTTCTAAAACCTCTTCAGCAAGCTGGATCTCGGCTGTTGTCTGTATATGATCTGCCTTAAATTCATTGAAAAAATATAACTCAATTTGCAAACCTACGGAGGCAGCGCGTGTTTGGAGCCATAACGCTTCTTCTCGTTCTTCTTTTTTATCCTTAGTTGCTAAAGTAATGACTTCTCCCTGATACCCATTTTCCGCTAAAAGCGCTCGGGCATGTTCCAAAGTTGGATCTAGAAGCTCTCTCTTACTGCTCTCCCATGGCAAAAAGCTATCTGCTGGAGTGATACGATTGCCACCCAATTCTTTTATTAAAGCCGTTCGACTGTAAAGGATACGGATGACTTGGCGAAACCATAGCTGCTGATGAATTCCCTCTCTATGAAAATTAAACAGAATATATCTGCAGCCTAAGGCCGGGTAATCTATACTGTGATTGCTGATGATATCAGGTAAAAGTTCCCCATGTTCAGGATCTGGCAGCTGGTATTGGCGTTCATTAGAAGCCTCTTTTGGCAGATACCAAATCTCAACACGATCCAGAAGCGGCCGAATTCCGAAATAAAAATCAAAAGCTGCGAGCACCAAAACATCCTCATTCAGATCCAATAAACGGTAGGGACCTGTACCGCTTACTTCACTAGTGATGTCTATATCGTAAGGGAGAATGGACATGTGAATACAACTGAACAGATGCAGAAAAAAGAGATTTGGACGTGACAACACAAACCGGATTCGATGATCTCCTTCAACCTCTACACGTTCGATATCCTTATAAAGGCTAACCGCAGGGCTGTTCAAGTCGATAAGCCGTTGTAGCGTCTCTTTTACATCTCTCGAGGTCATGATTCTTCCGTGATGAAAGCGCACCCCCTTACGGAGGTAAAAAATGTAACTTGTATGGCCCTCATTAGCTTCCCACATATGGGCCAAACCAGGAAGAAAGGTATCGGTCGTTGCGTCATAAGTAACTAGTGTGCTATAGATCTGACCCAGCAAATAGGATTCAAAAGCGGTGTATACATAAGCAGGGTCCAGCACTTCCATATGCCGGTTACGGGTAATCCGCAGGACGTCCAGCCCTGAGGTTGACTCTGCTTCACTACGGAAACCCATCTGTTTATTTAACATCGTTAATAATCGTTCCTTTAAGGGTCCGGTCACCTGATCGCTGCTCATCAATTCGATAGCTTCTTTTATCTTCCCTTTACTGACTAACTCCTGAAAGCTGTCCTCGAATACCTCATCAATACTTTTTAAAAAAGTAAGTTGAGAGATATGCCCCCTGCCTCTCCCCGGCTGCCATTGAATATATTCCTGCTCTTCCAGTTTCCGCAGCACGAATTTAACATTACGTGGAGTGCAAATCAGGATCGAAGCCAATAAATCTATCGTCACAGGAACAGGTTCATTCACTTTGAACGAACTAGTAACGCCTGCTGCTAAACATAAAAAATGATTACTTATCTGGTCCAAATGGTTCACTCCTTTAAAGGTGAAATGGTCAATGTAATTCTTACACTTTTCCTTCCCCCTTTTATCATTATAATTATACATAAATCAACAAGGAATATGCAGCAACAATATTAGAGCAATAAGACTAGGAGATCGTAATCATTATGAATCAGCATCTAAGGCACATTCACCCACTAGCCTGGACAATTATCATCGGCACCATGTTCGGACGTCTGGTGACCTCGATGAGCATCCCGTTCTTATCCATCTATCTAACCCAAGTTCTCGGAGCTTCCCCGACACAAACAGGGATTACGGTCGCGGTTAGCTCGCTGGCAGGCGTATTGGCCAGTTTTTATGGCGGTTATATTTCTGATATTGTTGGTCGTAAAATCGTCATGTTAATCTCGGTATTTGGCTGGGCAGCCGTCTTCTTCGGATTCTCAGTGGCTCAACATCTATGGGTATTTTTCCTGGTGAACACCTTGAACGGCTTATGTCGATCTGTATTCGAGCCTACTTCACGGGCACTTTTGTCCGATATTACACCACCCGAGAGTAAGCTGCTTGTCTTTAATCTTAGATATGCAGCAATTAATCTTGGTGTAGTATTTGGTCCAATCATTGGGCTACAGCTTGGCTCTGCGGAATCAACTTTTCCTTTTCTAATCGCAGGAATCGTATATGTTGCATATGGAATTGTATTATTCATGCAATTTAAGGCACATCGTTCAAGCATGCCCGCCCGTACACAAGCTCAAGCACCACGTTTACTCGAAGCTTTGACAATCACCGGTAAAGATCGTGTGTTCCTACCTGTACTCCTGGGTACCATCTTTTGTGTATTAGGATACGGTCACTTCGGCTCAACAATGGCTCAATATTTAGCGATGAATACGCATTTCACCAATGGTGGGCAATTATTCTCCTATATGTTGTCACTGAATGCTATAACCGTGTTAGTAGTGCAGTATCCCATTGTACGAACGGCAAGTAAATTCCCGCCGATTGTCCCTTTAATCCTTGGGAATATCTGCGTTGCACTTAGTCTTCTCTTAGTGGGGCTTGCTGGTGGTGTGGCTCTATTAATGATCAGTGTAGTTTTATTCACTATAGGGGAAGTCTTACTCTTTACGATGATGGATATGTTGATCGATCGGATTGCCAAACCTGAAATGAAAGGAACGTACTTTGGTACGATTGGCTTTAATAATTTAGGGAGTGTTATGGCACCTATCTTCGGGGGTGTGTTGTTAGACCATTATGGCGCTCAGAATGGCCTTGCGATCTTCGTACCGTTGGCTTTAACAACAGCTTTTGGTCTTCCTTTTCTTCTCGTAGCGCACAAAAGACTTGTTGCCAGAGAGAAATTAACACTTGGTGTTGAAACTAGAGCAATAAAAGGATAACTTATCCAATTAAATACGTCATTTACTGGATCATACTCATATTAGTTAACATAATCATTATTATGTTAACTAACTATATGAATTAATTCATTTATCAGAAAATCGGGACCGTATCTTTGCAGAATATGCAATAGCTACGGTCTCTTTTACATAGAAAAAACGGTTAATCATATATTCCCTGCAGAAAACTCAACTGGCCTTTCACATATTGCCTTAGCTCTAAGGGCTCAATGATTTCGGAATGTCCTATTATGCTCCAGATATTAGCACATGCACTTTCATAACCAAACATATTCACCTTTAAAATGAATGCATCCCCTTCTTCCCTCATTTCCATGACCTCTAGCTGAGATAAAGAAGACATTGTTCTCTTATCGGCTCTAATCACAACAGGATAGACCTCTTCCTCTTTACAAGCTTGCTTAAAAACCTGTCCCTGCTGCTTCCAGTGCTCTTCTAATGAAAAATCCATAGGTATAGAGTACTCTTCTTCCACAAGCTGCGTAGAGGCAATTCGCTCACATTTAAATGTGCGGATGTGCTTAGCTTCTTCACAGTAGGCTATAAGATACCATTCCTCTTTTTTCACCACAAGACCATAGGGCTGTAATTTCCTGCATGATATTTCTCCGCTAACCTTTTGGTACGCAATCTGTAGTTTCTGAGATCGCCAAACGGCTGTCCGAATAGATTCAAGACAGGGAATTTCTATTCGTTCTGTCCACCAAGGTGTGTCATCAAAATAAAAGCGTTTTTGCGCTTTCTGAATGTCAGGTTGGTAGGATGCGGGCAATGTTTTTTGTAATTTCAACAGCGTCGTCTTCAGCTTAAGACCCGATTCAGAATGGCCCCCAGAATAGATGCCCATACCTGTTAAATATAGATTGATTACATCTTCACCATGTAACTGCTTCAGGTTAACTGTGTATCCCTCCATTAAGGAGATGCCACCATTGGGCCCCGACATAGACAACAAAGGAATTCCAGCTTCAGCTAGCACATCAATATCTCTATAGATTGAACGTACAGAGGTCTCCAAGGCTTGAGCTAGTTCATTAGCCTTCATTTTCCCTCTCGATTCCACTAATAATAAAATAGCAATCAAACGATGCAAGCGCATGAGAACCTCCGAGCTTTTCTTTTTTATCTAGTATACTTCAAAATTCTTGCCATGATGTTGTCAACAATAACAGGTTATGATTAGTTCATTACATAAAGGGAGCTGAAACATATGAAAATTGCCGTATTAGGAACAGGGTTCGGAGCTTATCATGCAGAATTATTGACGAAAAATGAGCGTGTAGACAAAGTTATTGTTTATGGTAGAAATGAAGCTAAGCTGCAAAATTTAAAACAAACGTTAGGCGTTGAGATTACCACAAATATAGAGGATATCATGCTTGATACCACGATTGATGTGATCGATATCTGTCTGCCCGTGACTTTACATAGACAGTATGCCGTTGAGGCGCTTAAGCATGGAAAACATGTATTCTGTGAGACCCCCGTATGCTTTAACACTGAAGATGCCCTTGCGATGAAGGAAGCAGTACAACGGTATGGTAGACGAATCCTCGTGAACCAATTTATTAAATTTGATCCTGCGTACAAATATTTATACGAAACCACTTCTAAAGAGAAATATGGAAAGCTTTTAGCCTTCACCTTAAAAAGAGAAACGTCTCCTCTCTGGGGGGATCTCGGACTTCATTCTATCTCCACAAATCTGATGATTCACGAACTTGATTTTGTAACGTGGCTGCTTGGATCGTTAGAAGAATACTCTGTGTGGGGAACCGATGGTGGACGAAGTGAACAAGCTTTAGTGCGTACCCATTTTCAGAAAACGAATGTCTCCGCAGAGATCGTTGTATCCTCACAAATGCCAACTGGTTATCCTTTTTCCGTAGGGTATGAGGCTTATTTTGAACAAGGAAAGCTAGTCTATCAAGAAAGTGACGACATGAATGGCATGGTTGAAGGATCATTAATTGAATATACCTCTGCAGGTAAACAGCAACTTTTGTTAGAACAAGCTAATCCTTTTGAAAAGAGTATTACGCATGCTCTCCAGTGCTTAGAGGAGGGTTCTACATCAATAATCGAGTTAGACTATGCCTTACAAGCTATGGAATTAGCAATAAAAATAGAAAAAAAGCTTGTTTAAACATAAGGGTTGGTGTAGATATCCTTTTTCATGGTTTTTGTTTGTATGGGCGTAGAATTTGTAGAATTACTGGTTAGTAGCTAGGGAGAGGAATAGGTTTTGAGTTTTCTATTGTGAATTTTTCATATGTTGAAATTGCAGAATAAAGTAGTAAATTTAGTCCTTTTTGGAACGCTATGGTTAGTTCTTGTTCATAAAAAGCTGTTATTTCACAGCATTTTGGAGGGATTTCATCCTTGGGATTAAGGTCTTTCAATTAGAGGATAAACTAGTCATACGATGGAAATTCTCAAAATTAGAATGGCTCCTTATAAAACCAGCGGCAGTCTCGGACTGGGAAATAAAGTCCTATCTTTACTCCACCTCTATTTACTTTTCCCATTTAAAGTACAAACCTACATCACGTTATTCTGCCCGTTAACTGAACAGGCTGCCTATGATCTCGGCAGCCTGTTGTCATTGTGCTATCGTGCCCCATTAGCGTAATCGCGAGATTTATTAAATCTAACGATTAGTTTCAGAAAACTGAATCGATTGGATTGTATCAGTTAGCGGGTCAAATTGGATCGATACAAAAACTCCAAACTCGTTACCTGCTTTGCTTCTAATCCATAGTTTGAATTTCTCTTCAGACTTTTTAGGTGTTAGTTCAGTACGACCAATGTGCTTATAATCAATTATGACTGCATTGTATCGTTTTTGTGTTTCCTCTACTGCAATTTTGCCCCATTTTGCGTATTCAGGCGCAGCCTCTACTGTAACAGTGGAAAAAATAAGTATCGCCAAAAATGATATCAGTATTTTTTTCATAATAACCGCCCATCTGGAGAAGTTTCCAGTAATATCTCCCACTTTATCCAAATGTATTCTTAGACAACTTAACGCCAGCGAGCAGTCTACAACTTTATTTTTTCAATTTATCAAGATCTAGATTTAGGAAAGTCAGATATAATAAAGGGTTCCACATATTATACATCACTAATATGTGGAGCCCTTTATGCTTAACTATCGTACTCCCTTAGAATTCCTGTGGAACGAATATTTTAAATCGCATTGTTACTCATACGGCATCTTGTCCTTACCCATATATAACACACTGTTATATATGGGGTAATAGATGTAAAGTCGTTGGGTGTTCCATTCTTGTATATTTACCTGACACTCCCATATCTTTTATTGTATTGAATTCATCAACTCATAGTAATATTTAGAATCACTAGTCTTATAAAGGCTATACCAGGCGTCTAATGTTTTTGGAGAAAACACATCCAAAGCTTTCAAGATGTGTGCAGAAAATTCCAACGGAGCTATTCCAGATGCGGTGATCAGTTTTCCATCAGTTACAGCAGACTCCATTTTGTAATACTTTTCTCCTGTATAAGTGGGACAGATCATTTTAAGGTATTCCAGATCATTGCTTGTATGCCCACGTGAATTCAGCAATCCTGTCTGGGCAAGTCCCATTGTAGCGCCACAAATCGCTGCAACCCATATACCTTCCCTTAAACACCTTTCAGCGATTTTTAAGAGGGGGTGGTGAATGGTTTCTGTCCATGTATCTCCACCGGGTAAAATCAATAGATCGGATCTTTCAATACTGCAATCATCCAATTTGATGTCAGGCAATATTTTTAATCCGCCCATTGTAGTTACTGAAGTCTTATCAATTCCCACGGTAACTATTTTTGATGGGGCCAGCCCCTTTTTATAATATCTTCCCGAGTTCAGTTCGGCAGTTAAGTAACCTATTTCCCAGTCTGCCATTGTGTCAAACACATAAAGATATACCGTATTATTCATTTGCAAGTTCTCCCTATTTTACAATTCATCAAGTGATACCAACCATCGGTAATCAATGATTATCATCATTATAAAATGACTTCACTGACATCCGCTGTCAGTGAAGTTTTTAAAGTTGATAATATTCCATTAACTCCGACACAACACCAACAAGTTTTTCCTTCAAACTCTGTGGTTCGATTACTTGAATGGATTTCCCGTAGGATAAGAGAAAATTAGGAACATAGGTATGAATTGATTTTTCCTCAAGTAAAAAGATTGCTTGATTTGATGTACGCTCTTTCAGATGATGCCCCAAAAACCAATGCAGGCATAAGTCATCCAACGCCTCTGACCTACCTTCGATAATTAAAGCAATTAACCCGTCCTTGCCGACTAAATCAGGTAATAGATTTCGCAAAAAAAATTCCCGAGCCAAAAAAGCTTCGGAACGTTTAAATATGTTTTGAGTCCGCTTGATTTGTAAAATCCGTTCTACCCGAAAGCTGCGGATCTCATTTCTCAGGTGGCAAAATGCAACAATATACCATTTATTGTTCCAGTACACCATTCCATAGGGATCTATCACCCTAGTCTTGGGTTGATCATCACGGCGTGTGTGATAATCAATTTCTACAGAGAATTCGTTTGCTACAGCTTGCTCCAATTCCGCCAATACTGGCTGAATAGAAGGGTCTCCCCTACGGTTTATAACTTCAAATCCGGCTAAATGACGGCTGAGAACACTTTCCTGTTCCTGATTCGAATACATTTTCAATTTGGATGTCGCATTACCTAAAGCCTCACTCAAAGGGTATCCGGCTTCTTCTGCAAAAACAGCAGCATGAAGAAGTGCTTTTTTTTCTTCAATATCAAATAGCAGAGGTGCTCTGATAAAATTATTCAGTAAGCTATACCCGCCATTATGACCAGTGTCGGATATTATAGGCACTCCACTGGCACTTAGCGCATCAATATACCGATAGACTGTCCTTATATTTATTTCTAACTTTTCGGATATTTGTTTTGCGGTCATTTTAACACCCGAATTCAGCATCCATAGGATTGCCAGCATATTATCGTTTTTTGGCATCACATATACCTCATCTTTTATTAGGATCGCACTAAATTATTTGCTTTGCGAATCGCTGCATCCCTTTATTCATCAATCTTTCAGCCTTTCAATCCAAACGTAGCATTCAATGTGTGTCGACTCCCGTAACTTAACAACAATCTGCAATTTTTAACATTGCTGCTCTTAGCTCAACCCAACAATCTACTTTACCACAACTTGTGATACAGTTCACCGCGCTGTTTGTAACGGTAAGTTTTTGGACCATCCTTTGCAGAATGCTCTTTCTTTGATCCGCTAGGTTCCAATTACCCTAACCGCCGTTCAGGGGACTAAAGAATATACACAGCATATACATCACCTGGAAGAATGGATATTTCCAGTTTCAATAAACTTGAGTGATGCGTATAGCCTTTACCAAGTAGACAGTTAATAACGCCTTTACACAAAAACAAACTTACCATGCGTCTGCTCATGAGCAGTAACGCACGGTAAGTTCCATCAATAATAACTCTTTATTTGGTAATATGTTGTATTTTTATGAAAATATCTTCCTTCTTCATTTATTTATGCCGTCATCAGTATTTAAGCTCAATATCCTTCCACATGGTATTCCCATCCTTGTCGAAGCCTGTCATCTCGGTAGCGCTCATCAATTCGCCTGTTTTGACATCAAAGAAAGCGCTCATTCTCAAACTGTCATTCTCACGATTAGGAGAATTCGGCGAGATGCCCATAACTCTTAGCAGCAGACGTGTTTTGGAGGAGTTAGGATCAGTATTATACCCGCTGATAGTAAAATGATACCCCTTGATCCAGTCATCAGCTATAGCAGGATTTCCTGGTTTCATCCCCAGTCTCTCAACAGCTTGTTTAACTGCATCGGAAGAATCGATTTGAATATCAGATATCGCATACTGTCCTTTTACAAGTAAATTCTTATCGTGCCTTTTCACATCAGTCTTAATGGCCATTCCATTATCGATCTTGATATAAATAAAAACATTCCCTTTCTTGCTGCCAAATTCGAGATTCCAAGCATCTCTTGTTCCATCCGAACCATCGGTTCGTTCCTGGGAAACAGAAGTGTCATCCGTGCTTGTTATGTTAATAAGTAATGGCTCTTCTTCCGTCAGCTTCTTCGCCTCTGAGTACCCAAGGCGCAGTGCCTCCATCGCGGTTACGCTCTTCTTTTCATTGGTTACCTTATTCGTTATTGTAGCGGCTGGTTTCTCTGTCTCGTTAATCATCTCACTGGTTGTTGTGGCGGCCTGTTCCTCTGATTTGTTAGAAGAGCCGTCGAAAAGAACATTTTTCATACTGAAGAATAGAACGACCATAATCACAACCAATGTAATTGAGGCAATGCTAACATATTTCTTCTTACGCAAGGCTGCTTCTCCTTAGTTAATGAGTATAAGAAACTTTGGTTACGCCATAATTAACTGCTGAAGTAGTTTACGTACTGTCCACACAATGACGATTAAATTTTCCAATTTTTAACACACCAAAATCATACAATAATGTTTCCTTAAATGCAATTCTTGTCGCATATTTTAAAATAACGGCTACTATTTACATTAGCTCGAAACGAAATTGATCCTAGCTCACTGGTTTCAAGGGTTAAACTTGCCCCTATTTATGATACGATTCACCGAGTCTGATCTTAAACTAAGCTGCCCGTAAGTGAATAAGTTAACAGTCATTCCCTCGAATCCTTTGATAGACATCCGCATAGGAAAACTTAAGTTGTTCTCGCAACTTTTTATTTTCTTCTTCGAGCTTCTTCATCTTTCGTTTTAACGACGCAATGATGGTGTCCTTGTTGTTTTCATCGAACGCCAACAAACAATTGCATTTCTCCGCCTCATGCGTTACACTCTTTACATTGACAAATTTGCAGGTCTATAAAAAGGAGGTTAACGCGCCCATGTGCCCCCGTACCAAAGAACAAAATGAGCTCATACGCATGCAGCGCAGGGAACAAATCCTGGACTTCGCCGCGCGCACCTACTTCCGTACGGGCGGAAGCTTTGATATTCGCGACGTCGCCCGCGAGGCTGGTCTCGGTTATGGCACGGTATACCATTATTACCCCAACCGGCATTTACTAATAGAAGATGTGCTGAGCAGCGGCTTCGAGCGATGTGAGCAAACCCTGACTCAATGGGCGAACATCAGCCGGGACACCCCTGACGACAGGCAGTTGTTAACGTATTGCAAGACGTTACTCCGGTTGTGGCAGTCAGATGCCCGCGCATATCTCGTCTACAAAATGGCAGCGGAACATTTTACAGGCTTGCCAGAGAAAGATCGGCATCCTGCCAAAAGACGATTCACGGAAAGACTGTATGTTCCACTCCAATCGATCATCCAGCGCGAAGACGACAGCGTCGACCTTATGCTTGCCGTGTTGGTCAGCTGCTGCGGTCTGCACTACTATGCGAACACTTCCGAGTTGGACATCGATCGAATTGCCCAGCTCGCGATGCAAGCTATTACAAAGGAGTCCTAATACAAACATGGTTATCTTAAAAAGCAAGTATGAAATCGAAGCCATACGCAAGGCATGCCAGGTTGTGGCCGAATGCCATCGCACAATTGCCCCGCTCATCAAACCGGGCATCACAACGAACGAGATTGAGCGCATATTCGAGGATATTATTTTGAAGCACGGCGCCAAACCATACACGAAGGGTTACAATGGCTATCAATATGCGACCTGTGCCTCCGTCAACGACGTAATTGCACATGGCTTCCCTACAAATAAGCCACTTGAGGAAGGCGATATTGTGACGATCGACACGGTAGCGGAGCTCGACGGCTGGCTCGGCGATTCAGCCTGGAGCTATGCGGTCGGGAAGATCTCACCGACGGCTGAGAAGCTGATGCGCGTCACGAAGGAGTGCCTTGACCTCGGCATCGCGCAGGCACAGCCCGGCAATCGGCTCGGAGACGTGACGAGCGCAATCCAGCGGCATGCCGAATCGAACAACTTCGGTGTCGTGCGCGACCTTCTCGCTCATGGCATCGGTCGTGACCTTCACGAGGAGCCGACCTATATGCATGTCGGCAAGCCCGGCAAAGGCCCCCGCATCAAGGAAGGCATGGTATTCACGATCGAGCCCATGATCACTGAAGGCACCTACAACATGACAATTGATCAGGACGGCTGGACCGCCCGGACGCTGGACCGCAAGCTCGCCGCCCAATACGAGCATACGATCGCCATCACCTCTGAAGGACCACAAATCCTGACCGCGCAATAGAACAATTAGAAGCCGACCAACGAGAGGGTCGACTTCTTTTTTATTTATTGAGCAGAAAACGAATGGCCCGCGGACCGATTAAATTCTTAATGCGAAAAGGATGCTAAACTTAGAAACAACAAAATCCCCCTCAATCTGAGGGGGGGGTCTATCGCAATGCATTACGTTTCTCCTAACATTTCCTACAAACACTAATGATAGATGAAGATGACAGAGAAAACGGCATTTTATCCCAGTCAGCATATTGATGTTCGACGCAAAAGCCGTGACGAGTTAATAAAGAATGTAGCGTATTCGGATCCGTGAACCGACAAGCAATTCGGGAGGTCGTTCGCTTATACCCCCAATCACGCATCGTGACCCAATGCATGATATGCTGGCCAGCATCGTAACATTGGGTGCCTGATACCTTGACGTTATTTCCATCCTTATCAATAAATGATCCCCATTCTGTCTCCTCTTGATCGGATAAATCCGTTCCCTCCGGATTTCGGGTCTCAAATGCAAAGATTCCATGAGGTTGTAAATGTTTGTGAACGGTCGTGAGCAAATCGCTTTGATCTTGATCACTTAAAAATGCCTGAAAAGCATTACCAGTCAAATAAATCATCGAAAATCGCTTGTCCGATTCGAAGGTACGGGCATCACCTTCCATAAAAGTAACAGTCAGCCCTTTCGCCTTCAACCGCGCATACGCAATCATCGCTGAAGAGATATCTACACCGGTCATTGTTATACCGGCTTTCGAGAGGGGGATCGTTGTTAAGCCTGTACCACAAGCAAGTTCTAACACTTCCCCAGGACTCGATCTGGCAAGCTCAAGATAGAACTGATATTTGTCCATTTCACCGTCAAATTCAAGATCGTAATTTACCGGATCTTGAAATTCTTCAAGATTGCTATGTTCAATCAACACCATTCCCCCTTTCATTCCTTGTTAGAATATAATCGAAATAAATGCTAATCGACAGCCATCGCGCTTAACAGTATTATTTTACTATTTTTTTGATAACACGTTTGGTGATAAACGGTTATAATCAATTTTTATCAAACATACCAGTCCTCGTTAGTTCAACCTGAACGTTCCATTTCATATTTTATAAAATATACTTTCACCATTGAGGAAGGGGCGACAATACTCAGCGCATAATTTGGGCATTCTTTCACGCATCCAATCATGAACATGTACATTCTCTATCTGGAAGACGTAATACCCAATAATAGCGACCAACATTAAACCTTCTAACTGTAGTAGATCACTCGCTGTATTTTCACACTCTCTGTAATAACCCTTTAGGAAAGTATCTCTTCGATCGGAAGGCAGCATCATAGCTCCCATGGCTACATCAAGTAAAGCATAACCTTTTCCGAAAAAGCCAAAATCGATAAAACGCACCTTTCCTTCGGTTGTGATGATGATATTACCCATACACAAATCCCCATGAATAAGGTCCGGGCCAGCCTCCCCGCCATGGTCATCTAACCGGGAGTTGATCAATTGCAGCGTTTGTTCAATGACATTAGCATCAGGAGGCGTAAATAAATTCTTTTTCACACCCGAATGAATCACACGGATCATCCGTTCATTATAAGCTTTGCCTTGACTCGGGCGAATCTCCATACCTGAATGTTCGTACTGCCGAAAAAAAGTATGCAGTTCTGCTATTTGAGATCCCAGTTCTTTTACCAGTTCAAGATTGTTAACATCATTCATATTCATGTCTCTTCCATCCAACCAGGTGAGGACGGAGCAGTTTAGCAGTTCACCTTCGTATTCAATGATCGTAATAAGTTCACCCTCATTGTTTCTTACGGGAGCCTGTATTTCGTTGGTGCTCCAGCTTCCCAGCTTCTCAAGCATTTGCAATTCTCCAAGAATGCCGCTGTATGTATGTTGCAGACCTTTCATGTCCTCTATAAAAGGGTCATGAATGCGGAGTAAATATGATTTTCCCGTTCTGTCATTAACACGATAGGTTGTACTTCTACAACATTTTCGAAATATCCTGCCTATAGCTTGACGAAGCTGCCGGAATGATTTTTCGCGGCAGCTTCGTTGTGAAAGGATATTCAGCGCTCAGTTTCAATAGTCCAACCAAACTCTTTTATTTCTTAGTGATAGGCACCCATATTTCACTTTTAAAATTTGGCGATGTGATATCTTTGTGCTCATTCCATAGAATTTCAGGCCCTTTAATTAGCTCATATCCCGATGACGGAGCCCATTCCGAATATATTCGCCCCCAGATCTCTTGTAGCGCACTCGGAAAAGAGCCGACGACTGTGAACACAGCCCACATAGAGGCCGCCACTTCCAACTGATCCAAGCTATTCCATGCGTCTTTCGTAGTGGCAACGCCAATATAATGATCGAACTCTCCTTTTTCCTCCATACGTCCTTCAGAAAAATTTGTAGAGGCGCTTATAAACCCTGAGGGCTCAACATCAGAAAATCTCTTCATCTCATCAATCATTTCCGGCGTCAACCCTTCATACATAGACGCAATCTCCGGATTGACCCCTTGGAAAATGATTGGAACCCGTTTTTTTATGCCCACGATGCGGAAAGACTCTTTGTTTTCAATCCGGTAATTCATTTCATTTCCTCCTTTGATAGTCAGCTGAAACGACATCCGAGGGAACGCCTTAAGGGAATGTCCATGGACCCGAGCTTCTGAAGGACTAACCCCATGCAGGCTATGGAAAGCCCTAGAAAAGGAATCCGGCGAATTATAACCATACTTCAGAGCGGTATCGATAATTTTGATATTACTTTGTGAAAGCTCGAGTGCTGCCAAAGTTAGACGTCGACGCCGGATGTATTCCGACAGAGTAATGCCTGCTAGGAATGAGAACATGCGAGTAAAATGATATTCCGAACAGCAGGCTATTTTCACAACCTCCTGATAATCAATGGGATTTGTTAGGTTCTCCTCAATATAGTTTATTGCTTTGTTCAGTTGTACCAGCGTATCCATGACGTTGCCTCCCCTCGTTAATTATAAGGTTATCAGAGATGGTTTTTATCTTCCCGACTTTATCTGCACGATTCTGTAGGGTTTTTTCATGTTTCGATGAACAGAGACTCAATACGAGGAAGTTACTCTCTTCTCACAAGAAGGACTACTTTTTTTGAATGTCAAAATCATAGTTAACATAATAAAAATTATGTTAACTATGATCCGAAGTGCGTTCAGAAGCTCGATCGTCCACTCACTTTCACAACCTTTTCATAGCAAGAGCAAAACGCTCTATCGTCTCTTTGGATAACCCATTTACGTTCTTATTTTTTCCTTTTACCATCCGCAGTACAAACCGGTCTAACAAAGTTAGCTTCTCTTCATAGATCTCATCTACAAAAACTTCTTTCGTCACCGATTGGTCATATAACACTTCTGGAAACGCAGATTTCAATTCTTGTGAGGCCTGTTCACCTGTTGCTCCTGCACAAACAAACAATCCTACTCGTTTTTTCCCTAGTTCATTTTGATGTTTTGTTGTAAAATCAGTCATTTGTTTTTGGATTTTTCCATAATAAATAGATCCTCCCAAGATGACCGTATCATATCGTTCCAGTGTCGGCTCTTTAGCATGCATCAGGTTAACTACTTCGGTTTCTTCGCCCAGTTGAGATTTTAATAAATAAGCCGCTTTCTCCGCACACCCATATTTCGAGGTATACATAATTATTGTCTTCATTCTAATCACTCCCTGCCGCTCGCTGGTCACATATTATCTTAAGGGTTCACGTACATGCTTTAACAAAATAACCATACAAGCAGCAATAGCTACAGTCATCGTCGGAAAAATTACACATTCGGCTATAGACACAGCCACACCGCTATAGATCATTGCCACCAGCATTGCCGTAATTGCTAGCAGTAATGTAACTCCTTTAAAAACAACGACAGTTGCCAGTAGGTACCCAAAAGGTTGTCTACGAATGACCATAATCCCCGTTACAATTGCTAATGGGACTAAGATCGCAAGATCCAAAACTTGAATTACCAATGTACTATAGTGCTCTAGCCCTTGTGGCGGTGTTCCCCCCAGTAGTGAATTCAGTATTTTCCTTAGCCAGAGCAATAAAATCATAAAAGCAATAACCATTAGGGAAAAGCCGATTCCTTTAGAAGGTAAACTGTTTTTAAAGTAAGTATGTATGGATTCTTTATCAAAGGAAAATAAGGCTAGGATGAATGCGAAAAAACTTAAAGAAAACAACAGCACATAAACTAAAAACAATGAATTGTACATCGTCAGAAAGCTGTAGGATACGTAAGTATATAAAAAGTACCCCAAAGTGCCCGTAAGGAGCATCCTCCCCTTTATCGAGCCTTTAATTGTCATGATGAGCGAACTGAGCAGTAAAGGTATGGCAAGAAATAATGTAACTCCATCCTGTGCTTTAGCTTGTGCCGCCGCAGAGACAGAATCATGGCTGTACACTCCTGACCCCTGAAGCTTTACATCCTCGCCCCATATTGACGTGAAAGTATATTTTGTTCCATCACTTATCCCATCTGAAAACAATCCAACCGCTGTTGCAAACACTGCAATAACCGAAATCAACACCGACAGCACTACGACTTTCCTTATATGTTTTATAACAACCGCCCCCTCCCTTCATAAAAATATTTAGATTTCACCTGGAAGCAATAGCAACCATTGAATCCAAATGACATGAAATCAGAGCTTCGACCTGATCATCAGGCAGATCCTTTTCGACAAGCAACCGCATAATTAAACCGAATGCTGCACTCCATATCACCTGAGCTGTGAGTTCTACGAAAGCTTCTTGACGGTTTTTTTGTGCTTCAAATCTGTGCAAGCCCTGGCAGAGCATCCCAATCGCTTTACGTTCCTGTGCAGCTCCTCTAAATAGAACAGCCGTGTAACTAAGAACAGCCGGTGTATCGTTTAGCATGACATTCCGGTATTCTACACCCATATAAAGAGACATCCTGATGAACTTCTCCAATGATCGTTTTAAAAGTGTATCTGGAGGTAATTCCTGCTGTACCTCTTGTTGCACAGACTGAAGCTCAGAAAGCATATCCGTATATTTTTGTTGCAAATAGTTCTCGATAATCTCTTCTTTGCCTTTAAAATAATGATAAATAATTCCCGGTGAATATTCGATTTTCTCAGCGATTTTTCGGATAGACAGCTTCTCTATTCCCTCTTCGGCAATCAATAAAACTGCATTTTGCAGGATTAGATTTCTCATTTCTTCACGCTCACGTACTTTTCGTTGTTCTTTAGTCATAAATTTGTCTCCTCATGTGTTGAACACCGTTTAATCTTTGAACACTGTTTAATATATGTTTTGGATTAGTATTATGTCAATATCCTTAGTCACATGTATTCCCCTCCTCCAATCTACATATCTGGACATAAAAAATCCGCCAGTCTATATAGACTGACGGAACCTTTAATTTGTGAAGTTAAAGGACTACAGACAGAGGGTTTTAGTAATGATAACCAACAGGATAAACAGAACCAGAATAGCTCCTGTGGAAGTGAAACCACCGTATCCTCCTGCAAATTCGCCCATTGTTGACTCCTCCTTTGTAATTGAGTACATCATAAGATATGCAATATTGCCCTCACTGACTGGGTATTTTGAACACAAAAAATAAACCAACGACCTTTTTTATGGTGAATGGTTTAATAGGTTGACATAATAAATGTTATGTTAACTTCAATAGAGAGCATAAGATGCTCCCTACATCACAATTCGTATATGTTCTTAATAGCTAGCCAGTTTTATAAAAAATCACAATTTCCTGACCTTCCGTCTTGACGCTCTCTTTGTCATTCTCTACTGTCTAGCGCTCACTCGCTTAGCCCCTTTTTCAATCCATTTGCCGTTAGTAGCAAGCTCCTTAGCTAAAAGAAACCAGCAATATAACGGTTTTTATTTCTTAATCCTATTAATAGTTAATGTGTTGAAGTATTGGCTGGGGTTGCCTTGCTGTGGATTAAAGCGCTCTTGAAACTCTCCATGGGTATAGTCCCCGATCACTTTATGCCAGAAATCACGAGCAGGTATATTCGCACGGACTTGTGAAACCTTCCATTCCCCAGAGTACATATCAAAGAGCTTATGCGCAGCCCATGTACCTACACCACTTCGGCGGTATTTTTGCATCACAAAAAACTCAGTCATATAAAACTGGCCTTCAGGATTACGCAATAACCTGTCCACCAAAGCAAAACCAGCAATATGCCCGTCCACCTTAAACAAATATGCGAATTTATTATTTCCGCTACTCCAATAAGCTTCTAGTCCCGGATAGGCCGGAAATACCCCGTCTTGATTGACATCAAATTCTAAATAACGGGTGAAATCATATAGGTAGAACTGCATTAATCTGCTTATAGTATGCTTACGTTCTTTGGGAACCAGCTCAATTTCAAGTTTCATTATGTGCACCTCTGACATTTATGTTTACTTCACATCATAAAGCTTAGCGGCATCAGGAGCAAGGCTCGGACCTAGTTTCCCCTTCATTCGAAGTCCAATCTGGTACAAAACATGTTAAGATAGAAGGAAGAGATTTTATGCAATCTATGGAAAAAGGTGAATCACATGAGCGTTCAAAAGAACGATGACCGTAAAAAACTTGATCAAAAGCTACCCCTCATGCCCTGGTTCGTTCAGCAGTTTATTGATTATAAACGCCCTGATCTCTCCCCTTCCACACTGCTGGAGTATATCCGGGATTATGAATCTTTTTTCGGCTGGTTGCGGGCAGAGGGCTTATCTCAAGCAGGCTCAAATACCGAGATCACACTTCTAGAATTGGAAACCCTACATATGGACAGTATTGTCGGATATCGGTTGCATCTAACTACCCGCGCCGAGGGAACGAACACTCGAGTTACTGTATCCCGTAAGTTATCTGCATTACGCTCCTTATTTCATTATTTAAGTCAAATCGCCGAGGATGAGAACTTTTATCCATTGCTTAAACGCAACATTATGGCTAAGGTTGAAGTCAAACGAACACATAAGCCAAAGGATACTGCCGCTAAATTAAAGGGTAAGATTTTGGAAGATGAGGAATTACTGGAGTTTGTGGGGTACATTTATGAAGGTTATGGACGGGATGTGGAAGGTAACAAACAGGCTTATTATTCGTTTCAATTAAATCATGAGCGCGACGCCTGTATTGCCAGCTTGATTCTGAACTCTGGCCTGCGTGTGTCTGAGGTAGTCAATCTAAACTTAGACGATTTGGATGTGAACAACAAGCTGCTCTATGTCACCCGCAAAGGGAATAATGACGAAACGTTTAAGACACCTGTCTATTTTCGAGAGCAAGCTAAAGATGATCTAACTCTTTATCTTAGTCTGCGCCAATCTCGCTACAAAACACCCAAGAGAGAAAAAGCCTTGTTTATCTCTCTCCCTAACGGGCGTCAAGAAGGCAAACGTATGACCAAACGTGCAATTCAAGAAATGATTATTAAGTACGCTAAACGCTTTGGTAAACCGTATCTTACGGTTCATAAGCTGCGTCATTCTTTTGCAACAGATTATTATCTGCAAAATGATATTTATAAAACGAAGGAACAGCTCGGGCACGCATCCACCGAAACAACTGAGATCTACGCTCATCTAACGGATAAAACGATGTCTGAGGCGATCGAGCGGCGTGTCGATAATTAATCATCACCAAGGGGAGCTTATACTTCGGATGAGTAGCCGCTCTTCGCTAGTGCAGAGTTGTTATCGGACTCAGCGGACCTTAGACGCAGGATTATCTCACATTTGGATTGCCAACGGACCCCAAGGTCGCTATTGGCCTGAAATACGTAAATATGAGCTCCATTCTATGAAATAGCGACGCTGAGGTCCGAAACCCCGCTTAAAAGGTGATAAATTTGCAAATAAGATCATCTGAGTCCTTAAGCATCCGCGGGGGATTAAACTCTGCAGTGGTGCAGGCTAATAACTCCAACCAGCAGAGCAGCGACTCTTCCGATAGGAGAATTGCTATGATAGTGTCGCCTACCCGGACATTTCATTCTCGCTTTTTTTCAAATTTGAGTACATCCGGCGGGCACCCCTAACCCTTTTATAGTTGCACTAAAAACCCACTTACGGTACGCAAGTGGGTTTTCTTATTCTAATTTATGGGGTAAAATCCCCCTTTAAACCGGTTGTAAGCGACTATTGGGTTAGCACGAACGCTATTTTTTTGCTTATCTATTGTGAATTTTTCATATGTTGAAATGTTGGCAATAATAACGTTGGCTTAGCAATTATATGGCGATTTCTGTGCGTGCGTGGATATCAAATACCTTTTTAATTACTCCAATACCTGCGGTGATATTTTGTTAATCCTCGATGGCCAGAGTACCCTCCACATCTAGCCCCGAATCTCCCCTGGCAGCTTGATCACTGTTACCTTATCTCCGGCGGATAGCCCCTTTTCTTCTGGGGGTACAACTATCAAACAGTCGCTATCCTTGATCGTGACCGTTACGGAAGATTCATCAATGAGTGCCGGATAAGCAAACAGACTACCGTCTTTAATTTCTAACCGAGCTCGCACAAATCTAGTAAAATTATTCACTCTTTTATAATCTGTACCGAGTGTAGCGCTCCATTCCGGTAAAAAAGGCTTAGAAGAACTTTGCATCAGTGAAATCACAGGTCGTGCAAACAGTTGAAACCCAACGAAACAAGCCCCCGGATTCCCGGATAAAGCTAACAGCAGCTTACCCCCTCTAACCGCAGCAGTAGTTACGCTTCCTGGACGCATCGTCACTTTGTTGAACAACATATTACCACTTTGTTCGCGAACCAAGTCGCCCATGATATCATAATCCCCCACAGAAACGCCACCCGTTGTAATCACAAAATCATAAGTTTCCAGCGCCATCTGTACTTTACTTCTAGCCAGCTCCAGATCATCCACAATAGCGCCTAACATTACTGGAACACCCCCTGTTTCTTTGACTAGAGCTTCTAGCATAGGGGAGTTACTATTGCGGATTTTGCCAGGCTTCAGCGGCTCATGCACTTCCAGCAGCTCTGTTCCTGTGGCAAAGATGGCTACCTTGGGACGACGATAGACTTTCACGGTATGTATTCCAAACGCTGCAAGAACAGCTATATCCCCCGCAGAGATTAACCTTCCTGTAGGCAATACAAGATCACCTTGGCTTAATTCGAAACCTTGAGGTGTGATATTGCTGTTTGCTTCTAGTTTTTTTCGAATTCCAACGTAAGTCTTTCCTTCCTCTTCACGTCTCTCCGTGACCTCCAGCATCACCACAGCATCTGCACCAACCGGTACTTGTGCACCCGTCATAATTCTTGCGGCTGTTCCCGGAGTTATATCTAACGCAGGCACTGCGCCACACGGAATATTATCCACAATTTCTAACCATACCACTTGTCCATTAACACAGTTACGGGTATCCCCCGCGATAATCGCATATCCATCCATACTAGATCGATTAAACGCAGGAAATGGATGTGGAGCAATCACCTTTTCAGCCAAATAACGTCCACAACACTCATCCAGCGATACGTCTTCTGATTCTAGCGGATTGGCATATTTGATTATTTTGGCCTGAGCTTCTTTTACTTGCAGTGCTTCACGCTGAAATTTATTATCCTTCATAAAGACCTCCGCTCTGAATCGTCGATGTTTGCAGTAATAGGTATTATTTTAACATGAGACCTCTTGAAGTAAAATTATAAACACAAAAGGCCACCATCCATGTTTATGGGCAGCAGCCTTTTCTACAATATTTTTTCCGGTATAGTGATCCATTACTTCTCTACTAGGCTAGGATGCTCTAATTACCTTTACATCCCCAGGGATTATTTTCTCCCCTTCATAAAGCATAAACCGTCCATGTTGCCACTCTACACGCAGTAGACGTGAATCATCTGATTGATATTGCCACACATGCTGCTCTCCACCATTCATAAATGGCGTCTGACCTGCAACAGCGACAAAACCTTCATATTCTTCCTCCAGGAAAAATGTATAGCCATCGAGCTCAAGCGTTGCTGGAACCTCAGCAGGATTATCTAACCGCCCATCGATAGGTCTGTACAATCCATATTGCAGCTGTTCCCGCTCTTCTATATGAAGATAAGCTATCTGGCTTCCATCTCTAAGGGTCAGAACTACAGCATTACGGCCCCGATTATGTGTCCGGCCAGTAACTTCATAGGTGACAAGCGATACTTCACAAATGTCTCCGGGAGACAAATTAAGCATACTTTTTTGAACTTCCTGAGGCGCTGGCTTAGAGAAAAGGTTACCTATACGTTTCCACATACTCAACTTGATCGTTCCTCCTACATAAAGGCGGTAATAATTAAAGCACCCGTAATTTGCAGTGAACCTGATAGCAGGCCATATCCGATTTTACCAAGCTGTGTACCATGATCCAGATCCAGCTTCCCCCAATTTGCTAGTAGAAGTCGAACCGTTCTTTCTAAAATTAACAAAAGCAAAAATGATACCAACGAAATCAGCAACGCATCTGGCAAACTATTGGAAGCCGCTATCGATGAAGATAAAATGAAGGCCTGAGCTAAAAGCTTCATTACAAACCGTGTAGTCACCGCCATATTTCCAGCCTTTAACTCTTCTATATCGTTATAACGAGTAAAAAGTGAATCTATATACATCAGTACAAACAGCAACACAGCGCCGCTCACCGTCCACACGACCATGGACACCAGAATATGGAGATCCATTCTATAGCCCCCGCTTAATCATTTTGCATGCCTTTCATAAGCATAGATAAAGCGAAGAAGAAACGAATTTCTGTCTCCCCTTCGCCTGTGAACACCAGCCGTGAACCGGCTAAAGATCAAATGTTATTGCTTCTCGTATTGTTTCATCAGAGCCGCCAGTTCATCTTCAACCGCTTGATCTTTGTTCAGCTTCTCGAATTCATCATCCAGAGATTTATTGCCTGAACTCATCTCATTGCTGGCTTCAGCCTGAGCTTCTGCTTGCAGCATTTTATCTTCCATACGTTTGAGTCCTGCAGACGCTGAATCGGAACTAAATCCGCTCATTGCTTTGTTGATCTCGGTTTGAGCTTTGGCAGCGTTATAACGTGCAACCAATGTCTCACGTTTGTTCTTCATTTGGGTAAGCTGTTTGCGCATCTCTTCAAGCTTGCCACGAAGGTTATCCGCAGAGGCTTTGTTCTGATCAAAGCTGGCTTTGTATTCTACCAGTTTAGCTTCAGCAGCATTTTTCTCTTCCAGAGCGCGGCGAGCAAGGTCAACATTACCCGCTTGAGCTGCTGCATGAGCCTGTTGGGTGCGTTTGTTAACAAGCGCTTCTTGTTCTTCATACAGCTGTTTGAATTTCTTCTCAATGGCGATTTGCGCCGCTACAGCTTTTTCTGCATCTTCTAAATCTTCGGTCATATCACGAATGTATTGATCTGTCATTTTAATCGGGTCTTCTGCTTTGTCAATAATCGCGTTCACATTAGACATGGTTAAATCGCGCAATCTTTTAAATATAGACATGGTTTCATTCCTCCAAAAGATAATTTAATTCCTCACATGCTATCTTTTACGTAGAATTGCCACTACCGTTTCATATTTGTTGCGCTAAATATTGATTTACTTTTAAATTCACAATTTCCACGACATCCATAATACCTTCTTTCGTGAGATTGTCGTAATGAATCCCCATCACTACTGTGACCGTCTTGTTCAGCGCTTCAGCTACTCTGATCGCAATGGGCTCGCTTATCGTGTGCTCTTTATGATGAGGAACCGCTGAAGTCAGTACTTTAACCTGCTCCCCCTCCAGATAAGCAGTACTCGTGGCACCAATATGCCGAACCCCTCCACTAATTAAGAGCAAGAGATCACGTCCGACAGCCGTCGCCTTCAGCTCAATATCCTCAGGATCAATCTGGTTAGTAGTCAATAGTATTCCCCTCACTACTTCACTTTATATAATGCCCCGTATTTCCTCTAGTGATTGAATATTTTCTTCAACCATAAATTGCTCAAGCTCTGCAACTAGCTGACTACCTGCACGCAAGTTCATGAAATTATAAGTTCCCACTTGGATAACTGCAGCACCTGCCATAATAAACTCGATGATATCCGTTGCTGAAGTGATGCCACCCATTCCGATCACGGGAATCGTTACGTTTTGTGCGACTTGATGCACCATACGCAGAGCGACAGGCTTAATCGCAGGTCCAGACAATCCAGCATATAAGTTATTGAATACACTGCTTCTACGGCGGACATCAATCTTCATTCCTGAGATAGTGTTGATGAGCGAGACAGCGTCTGCACCCTCCTCCTGACACATTTGTGCCATTTCAACGATATTTTCGGCTCCCGGCGACAGCTTTACAGCGAGGGGCAGTTTAGTTGCGCGTCTAACAGCCTGTACTACTTTTTGAGCTTCTGAAGTTTGGATCCCAAACGCAATGCCGCCCTCTTTAACATTTGGACAAGAAATATTCAATTCAATCATGTCTACTGCTGTCTTACCTGCACTCGCACGAGCATCTGCATCCCGCTGAATCATCTCAGCTCCAAGAACATAATCTTCAAGTGTGCCTCCACCCAGGTTGACCAAACGAGCGGTGTCGAGTGTTTCCCAATAAGGGCATTCTTTATCTAAAAATGCAGCTACACCCGGATTCTCGAGTCCCACACTATTCAGCATACCAGAAGCTGTCTCGTATACACGAGTGCCGGGATTCCCCGCTTTCGGATTGAGGGTTAACCCCTTGCCAGAGATTCCGCCCAGCAGAGACACATCATACAGCTTGCCATATTCACGGCCAAAACCAAACGTTCCAGAGGCCATTATAATTGGATTTTTAAAATGAACGCCAGCAATTGTTGTGTTCAACTTAGTCATGGAAAAGCACCTCCTCAGAAAGAAACACAGGTCCGTCTGCACAGGCCTTCTTTTGGCCCTCACGGCAGGATACACTGCAGACCAGACAGGCTCCAATCCCACAAGCCATTCGGTTCTCTAGAGAAAGGTATACTTTCGTTCTACTGCCTGCTTCTTCAGCAGCAATGCCTTTACGTTGAGCAGCTTTAAGCATAGGGTGTGGGCCGCAGACAAAGACATGATCATATTGGCTGAAATCCACACTATCCAAAATTAAACCGCCAACATCGACTACAAGCTCACTTGCAAGTGGGCGAAACGCTTCTGTCCGGTAAGCTTCACGGCTAAAGCCCAAAAAAATATCACTCCCCGGAAGCTGCTTCGCGCAATAATAAAGCGGTGCAATTCCGATCCCACCGCCGATGAGTGCAACCTTCCCTTCGACCTGTGGAAATCCATTTCCAAAAGGGCCCTCAAGCTCTACCGAATCACCTGAACCCAGTCGTGATAATATCTCCGTACCTTCCCCAACGACGTGATACAGAAATTCAACACTATCCTCGTGTACTTCATGTATACTTAAGGGTCTGGATAGGATGGGGTAAGCTCCCCATGCCCGTAACATGTAGAATTGACCCATTGCTCCGCCACTATTCGTCTCTACCTTAAGGTGATACACACCATCTGTCAGCCGTTCGTTACTTAGAACCGTCCCCACGTTATCAAGCTCCTTCAAATTTTATCTTTATTAAGATTGCCTTAGAAGGAGCATAAAATCTGTGACAAACTTCACACCGAAAATGGTCTAGCCTCTTTTCCAAATCCCACGTTCATAAGGTTTAGGTACATCATGTACGCCACCAAGCGCTTCTTCAGCATGTAAAGCCCAATAAGGATCACTTAACATCCCACGGCCAATAGCTACAAGCTCCGCCCTTTTTTCTGCAATGATGGACTGTGCCTCAGAATAGGCTTCAAGCCGTCCTACCGCAATTACTGGCACTTGTAATCCACTGCGAATATATTCTGCCAGATCTGCTTGGTAGGCTGGGCCCGCATTAGGTCCACCATTAGAGCCAATGGGACCTTCACCACCTGAAGACACATGGAACATATCCACTCCAGCATCCTTATATCGGCGGCAAAACGCCAGGGCATAGTCAGCATCATATCCACCATCAACATATTCTTTCGCGGAAACCCTCATGATCAAGGGCATATCTACTGGCACTACTTCTCGAATTGCTGCAACTACTTGTACTCCAAAAAGTGCTGGATCTTGTCCATATTCATCCAATCTGATGTTGGTCAGAGGTGAATGAAACTGGTGAATTAAGTAGCCATGCGCACCATGAATCTCCACAGTATCAAATCCTGCCTCCACAGCTCTACGAGCGGCAGCACGAAAGGCTTCTATCATCTCAAGGATGCCTTCCTTAGAAAGCGCCTGTGGCTGCTTAGAACGAGCATCAAATGGAATTGCAGAAGGGGCAACCGGCGGTTCAGCATCGACTGCTTTACGTCCAGCATGACCTAGTTGAATGGCTATTTTTGCCCCATAGGCATGTACACTTTCTGTGAGCTTACGATAAGCCTCTATATGTGTATCACTCCAAATCCCTGTATCCCGGTTCGTTATTCTACCGTCCGGGTGGACTCCAGTCATCTCGACAATGATTAGACCAGCACCTCCAACAGCACGGCTAACATAATGAACAAAATGCCAATCATTAGGAATTCCATCCTCTTTATCCACCGAATACTGGCACATAGGCGGCATAACAATACGATTTTTCAGCGTTAAACCCTTCAATTCATAAGGTGCAAACAATTCTGACATCCTTGTCCCCATCCTTCCACCTGTCTATAATTGGCCCGGGAATATCCCGTTCTATTTAGTATACACGCATCAGGGTGTGCAAGAAATCTTTACCAGAGCCCTTGAAGAAACGGCATAAATTCATCCTTCAATGGAGATAACAATGAAGAATATGGTGATGATCAGGTAGTAAAGGAGGCATATGGGGATGTATGATCAACGGAGAGTCCAGAAACTGCTAGTAGTATTAGGATCAATCATTGTCCTGCTATTTCCAACCTCTTCAGCAGAGGTTGCTTCAGCCCCAGCTCAGAGTCAGAAATCCTCACAGGATCAAATTAAAAGCACGCAAACCACTGACGAAGACAAGGCGATATCTGCGGGAACTTCTACTACAAATAATTCAACGAGCAGCAACAATAAGAACACTAAGGGCTTGTCTCTGAGTCAGCTATTACACAAATATCCCGAGACCTTTAAGACCAGCGGTCCTCGGAATAAAGTCATCGCCTTAACTTTTGATGATGTGCCTGACCCAAGGTTTACACCCCAATTGCTAGATGTTCTTAAGAAATATCATGTCAAAGCAACCTTCTTCGTGGTGGGAAGCCGAGCTGAGAAACATCCCGCTCTAGTGAAGAGAATGATTAGAGAAGGACATGCTATTGGAAATCACTCTTATGATCATCCTCAGTTTGTAAAGCTAAAGATGCATGATTTCAGATCACAGATCATTGAGACCGAGAACATTATTCAAACCTTAGCCGGATATAAACCACGCTTGATTCGTCCACCCTATGGAGATATCTCTGAGCAACAGTTGAGATGGGCAAAAAATCATGGTTATAAGCTTGTAAATTGGAATGTGGATTCGTTGGACTGGAAGGGACTTTCCAAAACTCAAGTTAGAAATAACATCTTAGCTAATGCTGGAAAAGGAGCAATTATCCTTCAGCATGGTGGAGGTGGGCCGGGTAGTGATCTTCGCGGAACGATTCAGGCTTTACCTGAGGTAATCACGATTATGCGTAAACGTGGCTATTCTTTTGTTACCGTTCCTCAATTGCTGCAGGTCTCTAAAAATAAATAATCAAGAAACGGAGGCAGCCGCTAAGGACTCCCTCCGTTTCTTGTTTAACCTTTTTAACCCATTTCATATCTCTATAATAAATCTCTATATTTTTATCTAGCTATTTAACAATGTATAATTGTACATATTGATAACCAAAATCGGCTACAAAGCTTTGGCTGCCTGGGATAAAGATATCGATCCGGTTACCTTTAATGGCACTTCCCATATCGGTTGCAGTAGCCAGAAAAGCTTCTTTAGGCAATCCTGCGTGTGAATGTCCGGTAACCAATACTTTTGTTCCGAGAGGAATTACACTTGGATCAACTGCGATGGTTCCTAGCTTGAGTGGGTTCCCGAAATAATCAACGGCACCCCAGCCTCCATTCTCACTAGCCGCTGAGGAATAAGCAGAAGCCTTAACTTGTATCGATTTCTCGTAGTTAAAGGACTTGCCCCATGCTTCAACTGTTTTTGATTCTGGAGTAACATTCAGGCTTGGTGTAAGCACTGGAGTTTCTGTCGTAGCCACAGACTCTGCTTGCATTTTACTTGGGATCGTTATTTTAAGTCCATCGTAAATATTAAGAGCAGCAACGTTTGGATTAGCTTTCATTAAATCATTAACACCGACATTGTATTGCTGAGATAGAGTATAGAAAGTATTGCCTTCCTTTGCAATATGAACGCTGTCTGCAAAAGCAGGAGCGGTGTGCAGCAATGCACTAATTCCCATAACTGCAGCAAGGGTTTTAATGGTTCTGAACTTGTTCTTCATAAATGCCTCCTCTTTAGATGGGCGTAAGCGGTATGACTTCCGTATACGCTCGTGTACATTTCCTGTACTTATGTACATCTTGTGTGATGTCCTGATGTATTGTTGTCATTTGTAAAACTGACAGGACTTAATATATCACAATTTTGTAACCTATGCGTATGTAATTGTTACCATTCTGAAATAACATGTTTAATTATTGTCTTTTGTCCATTAAGAAGTTAACGTAATTTTGATTATGTTAACTAAATAGCGACAATCACATCCTATTATATAAGATAATTAAATAATATTCTTTGAGATTTTACATAGATTTAACATTTCGTGCCTCATCCAATAGTAAAATGATAGAATATGATAAATAGATTTGAGATATAGACATCGAAGCATATTTGGAGGTCCCATGAATACAGAAGAGATTAAAAACAATCAGAGCAGTCCAGCCACTGCTTACCTCAATAGGGATTTGAGCTGGATCGAATTTAACCGCCGCGTACTCAAGGAGGCGCAGGACCCTGATAACCCTTTAATGGAACGTGCCAGATTTCTGGCGATCGTCTCGAGCAATCTGGATGAATTCATAAGCGTTCGTGTGGCGGGAATTCAGGATCAGATCCGGGCGGGCTATACTAAAAAAGATTTCACAGGCTACACCCCTTCCGGGCTGTATAAACGCCTCATCAAACGCGTAACCAAAATCATTGCCGATCAATACCGGACGTTCCGTGATATTTCGCGGAGTTTGCATAAAGAAGGCATCGTATTTGTGGATTATGAGGATCTTACCCATGCCCAAGAGCAGTCCATAGAACAGTATTACCGGGATATCATCTATCCTGTACTAACGCCAATGGCTGTTGATCAGAGCCGGCCGTTTCCACTCGTGCACAGCCAGTTTATCTACCTAGCTGTTGTTCTTACTCGTAAGAATGGTCTTGAAGAGGAGCCTTATTTTGCTATCCTGCAAATTCCTTCGAATCTGCCAAGATGTATCCCTCTTCCCCACCGCTCTAATAGTA
This sequence comes from Paenibacillus sp. FSL H8-0315, assembly GCF_038005365.1. Lineage (NCBI taxonomy): Bacteria > Bacillati > Bacillota > Bacilli > Caryophanales > Paenibacillaceae > Paenibacillus > Paenibacillus sp. FSL H8-0315. The sequence continues at coordinate 281,371 of NZ_JBBOTA010000001.1, forward strand.
AGAAAAGACAATTTGTATTTATTGAAGATGTGATCCGCCATCACATTCAAACCTTATTCAGCGGTTACGAACCTGTTGCGGTTAGTGAGTTTCGTTTGACTCGTAACTCAGATCTTACGATCGATGAGGAAGGTGCAGAGGATCTGCTGGAAGAGATCGAAAAAGAGCTGCGCAAGCGTCGTCGCGGGGTGCCAGCCCGTTTGGAAGTACAAAAAGGTATCCATCCCTATGCTCTTGAGCAGCTGCAAGCGGAATTTGAGCTGGAGGACTTCGTATTTGAAATTGAAGGTCCGCTTGATCTAGGCTTTCTTCGTAATTTTGCCGGAAGCTTAAAAGGTTTTGGTTACATGAACTATCCACCTATTGAGCCGGTTTATCCTGCTGAATTTCAAGAAAATGAGGATTTCTTCGAGGTGCTGCGTGAACGGGATGTATTAGTCTACCACCCTTACGAGTCTTTTGATGCAATGACAGACTTTATCATTCAAGCTTCAGAGGATGAGCAAGTGATGGCGATTAAAATGACCTTATACCGTGTCAGTGGAAATTCTCCACTTATTACTGCACTAGCCAATGCTGCGGAGTCTGGTAAGCAAGTTACAGTGGTTGTAGAGTTAAAAGCTCGATTTGATGAGGAACGGAACATCGCTTGGGCACGCCAGCTTGAAAAATCAGGCTGTCATGTCGTTTATGGTCTGATCGGACTCAAAACGCATGCCAAAGTGACCTTGATTGTCCGCCAGGAAGGCCCTGAACTGCGCCGTTACGTGCATGTAGGCACAGGAAATTATAATGACAGTACAGCCAAGGCCTACACGGATCTCAGTCTATTCACCGCCCAAAGCGATATCGGACTGGACGCTTCTGAGCTGTTTAATCAAATGACTGGATATTCGGCTAATTTTGACTGGCATTCCTTCATTGTTGCACCGACGAATATGAGCTTATCCTTGCAAAAGCTAATGATGCGTGAAGCTGAACATGCACGGGCAGGCAGACCCGCTCGCATAATCGCCAAGATGAACTCGCTCTCTAATCAGCAAGTAATAGACGATTTATATAGCGCAGCCCAAGCCGGTGTCTCCATTGACTTAATCGTGCGAGGGGTTTGCTGCCTACGTCCGGGAATAGAGGGCTTAAGCGAAAACATTACCGTACGCAGTATTGTAGACCGTTTTCTGGAGCACTCCCGGATCTATTATTTCGAAAATGGCGGCAAACCTGAGGTGTATTTATCCAGTGCCGACTGGATGACTAGAAACCTAACCCGCCGGATTGAGCTGATGTGTCCTGTCAGAGACAGCGGCATCCGTAAACAGATCGTCAAGATTCTAGAGTTGTCTCTAAAAGATAATGTTAAAGCCAGCTTCTTGCAGGCTAATGGATATTACGAACAACCAGACGACAAAAAGGCCCCTTTCCGGAGCCAGTTTGCTGCAATGGATGTTACACGTTGGAAGGGAAGCCGAGTTTTACCTTCACCGCCCAAGCATTCTTAAATGCTTTTATCGCGTTCTCAATGTCCTCTAGGCCAATTAGCAGTGACGATGCGCCCTCTAAGTCCAGATGAAGCGTATTGCCGTGCAGATTGGCCTTCAGGCCGCTTACAATTCCAATCTCCGTGCTGTCCAGCGCAATGCTAAGCTGGACAAGCGATCCGAGCTTATGAATCCACTCTTCGTCGGATGGCAGCAAAATGTCCTTATGTTGTTGGGACAATTTCTGCTTCCGGCTTTTTGTGCTGTATGAGGCGATCATAGCGCAAAGAATAAGCTGACGGTGGGTAAGTCCACGAATTGGTGAATTCATCAACCAATACAAAGTATGTCTTTTGGATTGGTAATAGTTAATATTCGTTCCCGTACGATGCAGCATGATGGACACGTAAATTAACATCTCGTGCTCTGCTCTATTCGATTCATCTTTAAATGCGTCAAACAGGCTGAGTGCTAGCTTGTTGATATGATCTAAATACCGTTTAGAAGTATGAATATCAAAGCGAATGATCGTGTTTAAGCTATATTCCAATGCACTATCACGCACTGGCTGCTCCGGCTCCAGCAGATCATGCAGCAAGCCTTCTCTGAGCCCTTCCCCGCTGATTACCGCCTCACTCGCCCCAATATACTGATACACCGTATGGAAAATAATCAACCCGGATACAATGATATCCGCCCGACTCTTAGATAATCCATCTAAATCCTTACGTTTTTCGTAAGGCATTGAAGGTAGGGTGTTCATAAAGTACTCGATCGTCTCACTGGTCATCGTATAGCCATGGGAGTTAGGCAATGAGTATGCTCGTGTCTTCTGATCCAGCTTCCCTAAGGAACGAACCGTCCCTCCTAAACCGAATAAAGGAAGTCCAGCTTTGGCATTTAGCCAATCATGCTCAACCAGTCTGCCCAGGACAAAGGTCTGCAGCTTGTGAATCTGCTCATCGCTCCAATTCCCACCTTGACCGAACATTAGGTTGGTATTTACTGCCCCGAACGGGAAAGAAATGCTGTGTTGATAACGCCGCTCACAAAAAAGAGTGATTTCAGTACTCCCGCCACCAATATCAATGACATAACCATCCTCTACATTAAAGGCATTAATAACACCCAAGAAGCCATAATATGCCTCCTGGTGGCCACTGATCACCTCAATCGGAATGGAAGAGGATTGTGACAAAAAGCTTATTATTTCACTTGAGTTAGCCGCATTACGAATGGCTGCCGTTGCACCCGCACGAATGGTTTCCACTGCAAAAGCATTGCAGATTTCCTTAAACTGCCGCAAGACCGGAACAATCGTTTCCATGTCCTTTTGTTCCAGTCTATTCTCCTTCGTAATCTTCTCACTAAGGCGAGCGGAGTACTTACACTCCTTGATGATCTTATAGCCTCCTTCGCGCGTTGTATCATAAATTACAAGACGAATGGAGTTCGAACCAATATCAATAATGCCTATCCGGCGTAGATCATCTCTCATTATGTATGTACTCCTTTTCCTGTTGATTGACTGACCATCTATTATACATGGTTTACATAAATAAATGAACTCAGCCCCCAGCGATATATTCCCACATTACCCTCAGGACCCTATAACAAAACGGCCACTGGATACTTGTCCAGGGCCGTTTTGACGAATTCTTTATAATACTTTACTTAAAAAATCCTTAGTCCGAGCATGTGTAGGATTACCAAATACTTGTTCAGGAGTACCCTGTTCAACGATGAACCCGCCATCCATAAACAGAATGCGGTCACCCACTTCACGGGCAAAGCCCATCTCATGTGTAACAATAACCATTGTCATTCCGTCTTCGGCAAGCTTTTTCATAACCTCAAGTACCTCTCCTACCATTTCCGGATCAAGCGCTGAGGTAGGCTCATCAAAAAGCATCACATGGGGCTGCATGGCTAATGCACGAGCAATCGCGATCCGCTGCTTTTGTCCACCGGACAATTGAGCTGGATAAACATCCTTTTTATCTTCAAGCCCTACAGTCTTGAGGAGCTCCATTGCGAATTTATCGGCTACGGCCTGCTGCTGTTTTCTTACTTTAATCGGTGCGAGCGTAATGTTTTGCAGAACGGTTTTGTGCGGAAAAAGGTTAAACTGCTGAAAAACCATCCCCATCTTCTCACGCGTTGCATTGATATCATGCTTCTTTGAGGTGATCGATTCCCCTTCAAAAGTGATCTCTCCACCTGTAGGCTGCTCCAATAAATTCAAGCAGCGCAGAAAGGTACTTTTTCCCGAACCACTGGGCCCGATTACAACGACAACTTCACCCTTTTTAATCTCCAAATCGATTCCTTTGAGAATCTCCAGCTTTCCGTAATGCTTCTGCAGGTTCTTAACGGCGATCATCGGTATTCAGCCTCCTTTCGAGTCTACCTAGGATCTTGGAAAGCGTAAATGTTAGAACAAAATACATAAATGCAGCAATCACGAGTGGTGTCATGCCATCATACGAAATCGTTGTAACTGTACGAGCTTGAAACATCAAATCCGTTACTCCGATAAATGAAATAATCGATGATTCCTTGATAATGGTAATGAACTCATTACCGATTGCCGGAAGAACACTTTTAAGTGCCTGAGGAAGTACAATATGACGCATGGTCATCCCTTGTTTCATTCCAAGTGAACGTGCGGCCTCCGTTTGTCCACGATCGACACCCTGAATCCCGGCACGAAAAATTTCTGCCAGATAAGCAGAACTGTTAATGGAGAGTGTAATCGCCCCGGACTGAATCGGAGTAAACTCAATCCCAAATGTCGCCAGCCCGTAATGGATGAGAAACAATTGCACAAGCATTGGAGTGCCCCGCAAAAATTCAACCCAAGCTGTGGCTAAGAAACGTAACACTCTCCATTTTGACATGCGTAGTAGAGAGACGATAATCCCAAGGATGAAGCCAAATAATACACCAAGAACAGCAAGTAGCAAGGTATATTGTAGTCCAGTCAAGAAAAGATCACGATAATCATAAGCCATTCTAAATAAAGTAATATCCAATATCTTATCCTCCTATCTCCAAAAAAATAGAAAATAGCAAAGTTCCGCTATTTTCTGTAATACACATACAATTTACTTCAGCAGACCTAAAACAATATACATTCCTTACTTCGTGCTTTCAGCAAGCTCGCTGGCAGCCGCTACATATTCATCAATCTTACCTTCTGATTCTAGACGTTTAAGTGTAGCATTTACTTTATCCAGAAGCTCTGTATTGCCTTTTTTAATCCCAATTGCGTATCCATCATCTTCTACTTCAGGCTTAGCATCGGTAATTACAAGACCGGCTAAATTCTTAACAAAAGATTTGGCTACAGGTCCTTCAATAATTGCTGTATCGATACGGTTAGATTGCAATTGCAGAACGATCTCGGAGATTTTACCAAGAGAAGTGATTTTTGCGCCTTCAATCTCTTTGGCGATTTCTTCTTGAATAGAGCCTGTCTGTACACCAATTTTTGTACCCTTCACCGCATCCATAGTAGCGTATTTATCTTTATCTGCTTCGCGTACTACAATAGCTTGCTCTGCTTTGTAATAAATATCTGAAAGTTCAACCGCTTTTTTTCGTTCTTCAGTCGGGCTAAGACCGGAAATCACCATATCTACGCGTCCACTGGACAATTCGTTAAGCAGTGAATCAAAAGGCAGATCCTTAACTTCAAGCTCAGCGCCCATGTCGGCAGCAATTTCCTTAGCGATGTCGATATCAAAACCTACGATGGTATCTTTTCCGTCCACTACTTTATGGAATTCGTACGGAGGAAAATCTGCACTTGTTCCCATAATCAGCTTTTTAGTAACTGCACCGGAATTTGCATTACCACTAGCAGCGGTATCATTATCATTTTTATTTTGACCGCAGCCTGAAAGCAGACCTACCGCTAATACCATTCCTAAACTAAGTTTACCCCATTTGTTCATTTCTATATCTCCCCTATTCATATGAAAAAATCTAAGTTGACCCAATGACTGACTTATTATAAATCAGAACGCATGAATATGCAAAGGCATAATTGTGACAATAACTTCCTTTAAATGGATTTCTATGAGGGGAATTCTATAATACGCAGCTAAAAAATCACTTTTATTCACGTTGAAGCTAAATTTATACATTTTTACTATCCCCTATACTGGCTAAATCATTCGACTGTTTATTCCTAATTTCATAAAAAAAGGACTGCTCCCAGAGTATTTACCATACTCCCAGGTGCAATCCCTTATTAACCCATTACAGAATTCGTTAAACTTTATCTGGTTATATCATCGTAGATATCCATGTACTGCTGAGCGGATACATTCCAGCTATAATCTCCCGCGAAAGCATTTTTTGTGATCTTTTTCCAATGTTCAGGCTGCTTGTAAAAAGAAAGCGCCCGGCGTAGCGTAAACATCATATCGTGTGCATTATAATTGCTGAACGTAAAGCCATTGCCTTCACCGGTTTCTTCATTATAAGCGTGCACAGTATCATTTAGGCCACCTGTCTCACGGACAACGGGTATGCTACCATACCGTAAAGCGAGCAGCTGACTGATGCCACAGGGCTCAAACTTAGACGGCATAAGGAAGATATCGCTGGCAGCATATATTTTTCGTGAGAGTGCATCATTAAATAAGATCTGTGAAGACAGCTTGGTCGGATACCGCCATGCCGCTTCCTTGAACCAACGCTCGTAGGATTCATCACCTGTTCCAAGCAGCACAAATTGAATATCATCGTGATATAGCAACTCATCCAGCACTCGGGTAAGCAGATCTAAACCTTTGGAGTCCACGAGACGCGTGACCATGGCTACCATTGGGATATTAGCATCCACAGGTAATCCCAGCTCTTCCTGCAAGGCTACTTTGTTCTCCGTCTTCTTGGTCAAATTAGAACGATAACGGGTAACAAGGCTCGAATCTGTCGCTGGATTATAACTTTTAGTATCAATGCCATTCACAATCCCACTTAAAACATCTGACCGTGCGTTCAACAAACCATCCAAACCGTAACCATAATAAGGTGTGCGAATTTCTTCTGAATAAGTCGGACTGACGGTCGTGACCCGATCACTGAATACAATCCCGCCTTTTAAGAAATTCACATTACCATAGTACTCCACACTACCAAAATAGCTGCTATCCAGACCTAACAGCTCTCCAAGTACCTCATAAGGAAACACTCCCTGATACAACAGGTTATGTATTGTAAATACACTCCGCATTTCACTGTAAAATGGATTGTGGCGATAATGCCCCTGTAGCAGCATTGGAATTACGGCCGCGTGCCAATCATGGCAATGCAGTACATCAGGCTGGAAATCAATGGCTGGCAGACACTCCAGCACTGCACGATTATAGAACGCAAACCGTTCACCATCGTCCATATAACCATAAATTCCATCACGGCCAAAATAATACTCGTTGTCGATAAAATAAACGGGGATACCCTCATAGATAATGCGTTCAATTCCACAGTATTGTTTTCGCCAGCCAATTGGAACATACACTTCCGTTAAATGCTCCATTTGAGCGGTGAACTTGTCAGGAATCCCACGATATTTAGGCAAAATCACTCGTACATCTACCCCGGCAGCCTTCAGCGCTTTAGGTAATGCTCCAATGACATCGGCCAAACCACCCGTTTTGACAAAAGGATGGGCTTCAGCTGCGGCAAATAAAACCTTCATGATTATTTCCCCCTTAAACTGTACGGATTCTCTATTCGTACTTAGATCTATAACTCTTTTGCCTCTTTATTCTTACCCATTCGTGACGTTTTTTTAAACACCAGGAAGCTAAGGGGAGGAAGAGTCAGCTCTATGCTGTTCACCTGATTGTGCCATTCCAGCTTAACGCTCTTTTGAGGGACATTGTGCAATCCGGAGCCACCATACTCTTCATTTTCTGAGCTAAAGAGCTCCTCATAAGTCCCGGCCCGTGGCACGCCTATACGATAATTGTGCCGTTCTACCGGTTGAAAATTGATGACTATAAGCAGCGTATCTCCTGGTTTCTTCCCTCGGCGTATATACGAAATCACACTTTGATCATTGTCATCCGCATCAATCCACTGATAACCCTCTTGAGAATGATCCAGCTCCCACAACGCTTTTTCGGAGCGATACAGTTTATTAAGTGCAGCCGTGTAGGCAAGCATACGACGATGGCTCTCATAATCCAACAGCAGCCAGTCCAGCTGCTCCTGATCCTTCCACTCGATAAACTGACCGAATTCCCCACCCATAAACAGAAGCTTTTTACCGGGATGAGAGATCTGATATCCCAGCAGCTGCCTGAGACCTGCGAACTTTTGTTCATAAGTACCCGGCATTTTGTCTAACAAAGACTTCTTGCCGTGAACAACCTCATCATGCGATAGCGGCAATGCGTAATTTTCGGCATAAGCATAACATATTGGGAACGTAAGTAAATTATGATGATAAGGGCGCCCACCAAAATCATGTTCTATGTAGCCTAGCGTATCATTCATCCAACCCATATTCCATTTGTAATTGAAGCCAAGGCCCCCTTCATGCACTGGTGCAGTAACCCCTGGCCAAGCACTGGACTCCTCCGCCATCATCAATGCTTTTGGGAAATAATGAAAGATAGCCTTGTTCAGATTCTGGATAAATTTGATGGCCTCCAGATTCTCCAATCCACCATTAACATTCCGCCGATATTGATGATCCCGCTTTTCGAAATCTAATCGAAGCATACTCGTAACCGCATCTACACGCATTCCGTCGATATGATAATACTCGAACCAAAACAGCGCATTAGAAATAAGAAATGAAGAAATCTCCGGCTTACTGAAATCAAACGAAAGTGTCCCCCAGCCTGGTTTTTCAGCTAACATTGGATCGGCATATTCATAAAGTGGCGCTCCATCAAACATACGTAATCCGTGTGCGTCTTTGGCAAAGTGAGCGGGAACCCAATCTAAAATCACACCGATACCTGCCTGATGCAGCTGATCGATCAAATACATCAACTCATGGGGTTCGCCATAACGGCTGGTTGCCGCAAAATACCCCGTCCCTTGATAACCCCAGGATAGATCATATGGATGTTCTGCCAGCGGCATAAATTCCACGTGTGTATAGTTCATCTCCACCAAATAAGGAATCAACAGCTCGCTCATTTCCCGGTAGGTGTAGAACTCTCCATCCTCTTTTTGACGCCAGGTACCGAAGTGCATTTCATAAATGTTCATTGGTTGTTGATATGGAGCTTTGCTTTTCCGACGCCATGCTGCATCTCCCCAGCGGTAGCCATCCAGTTCTGCTACTACCGAAGCCGTTGCCGGTCGAACCTCAGCTTTAAAAGCAAAAGGATCCGCTTTAAGGAAACTTGATCCATCTGAGGCAAGAATCCTGTATTTGTAAAAAGTTCCCGGCTGTATTCCCGGAAAAAAACGACTCCAAAATCCTGAATCGGGTATCTTATATAACGAGTCCACGCCCTGTGTTCCGTCCCAATCATTATGATCACCAGCTAGTCCTACATATGTCGCATGAGGAGCCCACACGGTAAAGCGCACACCGGTAACGCCTTCTTCAGCGGCAGTGTGTGCACCCAGCATAGAATAGCTGCGATAATTGGTGCCCTCATGGAACAGATAGATATCAGCAGCTGACGGAAGGGTCTCGATTTTTGCTTTTTCAGCCAATTCTACACCACCTTTTTCAATGTGCTTGTACCTATTACCTTACCCGAATATTACCATTTTGAAAATGTTTTGATGTTAAAAGAAAAGATTTTCTGATAAAGAAATATTAATTGTAATTTTTCTGTTTACAAAGCAATATATTTCACCTATGTCGTTTCAAGCGCTTGTCGTAAGTTTATATTACAAGCATTGACAAAATAATGGGAGGGATAACAAATGAACAACAAAAAAGATTGTATCGCCATGTTATTGGCAGGAGGGGAAGGCCGCAGATTGGCTCCCTTGACTTCCAGTATGGCTAAGCCTGCAGTCCCTTTCGGTGGACAGTATAAAATTATTGATTTCCCGCTAAGTAACTGTGTAAATTCGAACATTGATACAGTAGGTGTTCTGACACAATACGAAGCTGACTCTTTGCATAATCATATCGGTGAAGGTGAGCCTTGGGGCTTAGTTAGTCAAAAGGATAAAGGTGTCACACTGCTTCCTTCAGGTGTTGAAGGCAGAGACAGTTATACAGGGACTGCTGATGCGATTTTTAAAAACATTGACTTTATTGATAGCCGCAACCCAGAACATGTGCTCATTCTATCCGGTGACCATATTTACCATATGAATTACCGTAAGATGCTGAATTATCATATTGAAAAAGGAGCAAAAGCAACCATCTCCGTAATGGAGGTTCCTTGGGATGAGGCTAGTCGTTTTGGAGTAATGAACGTAAACGATGATCTGAAAATTTCCGAATTCGCGGAAAAACCTAAAGTACCAAAAAGTAATCTTGCTTCAATGGGTATCTACCTGTTCGAGTGGGCTTATCTGAAGGAGCACTTGTTGCGGGATGCAGCTAATCCTAATTCCAGTCATGACTTTGGTAAAGACGTAATTCCTACCATGCTGGATCAGAACGATGATTTATTCGCTTACCGTTTCAAGGGTTACTGGAGAGATGTAGGTACAGTCGGCAGTCTCTGGGAAGCACATATGGACCTTCTGCAAAAAGACAATGGCATGAAGTTAGACAAGACTCATTGGCCTATGTATAGTCGGGTTCGCCGGACTAAGCTTGCAGTTCATAAACCACGTGTACAGAACCCAGCAACGGACTCTCTCGTGAATGAATCCTGCTCCCAAGAAGGTAGTCTACAACGTTCTGTAGTCTTTAATGGGGTAGAAATCGGTAAGATGAGCCAGATCAAACAAAGTGTTATTATGCCTGGAGTTCGCATTGGCCGTGGAGTGCTGATTGAGAATGCCATTATTGGTGAAGGGGCAATCATTAAGGATGGAGCAGTCATCAAGGGAAGCATAAATAATATCGTTGTCGTTGGACCACATGAGACTGTGGCTGCCAAGCCGGCGGTCCGAAACCAACCTTCCCGTCTGTTTCAGGATGTGTATGAGAAGACAGGACGTTTGCGTGAAGTTCTTCCTTCATAACAACCATTATATAGAAAAATACTTTATATAAAAAGGGGCTGTTGTCCTGGTCGATCATGACCAGAGCAACAGCCCCTTCGGTTGTAAAGAATTAGTGATTTTATGAATTACGGCTAGCCGTCCATTCTCTGTCTAATATGCTCATTTCCACACAATCTACATATTGCTCACCGAATAAAGCAGACTCACGTTGAACACCCTCCCGCTTAAAGCCAACAGCTTCATAAGCTTTCAGGGCAGCCGTATTGAAATCGAAAGCACCCAGAGACAGACGATGCAGGTCCAGACCTTCAAATCCGATTCGAAGCATTTCTTGCATCATACGTTTGCCAATGCCTTTACCTTGAAACTCAGGATCTACTACTACCCTGCCGATACGTGCAGAACGATTAACCCGGTCAATGACTGAAAAGCTAATATGGCCCACTACCTGCTGCGTAGCTTCTTGAATTGCACAGAAGATAAGGCGATCGGATAAGCCTGGATGATTAGCATCCTTTAAGTATTTAACAAGCTGCTCATCATCTAAGGGATAAGTTAACGAAGGTCCTGCCCACTGCTTCAGATACTCTGGAGAAACACTCCAGCGCTTTAAGTGTTCAAAATCAGATTCCGATATAAACCTTAGGATCAGACGGTCTGACTCAGCACCTTCCTCAAAATGTTCATATAAGTTCACTAAACGACCATTTCCCATATCGTTAGTGCCCATGTAGTGAAAACCCATGCTCTGATAATAACGATTAAGCTTAATGTTATGTGCCACAGTGTCAAACCTAAGACTATTACAGCCTAGATCTTTGGCTAGAACTACTGCATATTTAAGCATTTGCTGTCCAAGTCCTCGGCCGCGGTGGGAGTCTTTCACAGCCAATCGGTGCAAATAAGCGTAGGACTCATCATTTTTACTGCCCCAGTACTGTGGATCACTGAATTGCAACGTGAACATGCCAACTACAGCCCCATCGTCAAGGGCTAAATAAACATGTCTGTCAGCGAAATATCCTGCAATATCGGTCTCATTAAATTGTCCGGGTGTCCATTGGTTAATCCCGTTACGCTCCATCCATCCTGCCGCTTCTTGCAGTAGCCTCAAGATGTCGCTAACCCGATCTGGCTCTCCACGAACTATACGGATCGAATTCTTCGTTACCCCCATCTCACGTTAGGCCTCCCAATCATCTAATTCAGGAAAGGTAGCTGTCACTTGAGTTACCTCTTCTGTGATAACTTCCGGCTGTGGTTCTGTAAGAGGCAAGATGACGGTAACTTCCGTTCCTTTTCCAAGCTCACTTACCATATCAAGTGTCCCATTATGAAGTTCTACAAGTTGCTGTGAAATCGCTAACCCCAAGCCTGTTCCTCCATTAAGTGCATCCACTTGAAAGAAACGGTCCTTCACTCTGGATATATGTGCTTCACTAATCCCTATCCCGCTGTCTCGTACCATAATCGCTGTTTCTGTAGCAGACAGTCTCTTTGCTGACAGTTCAATACTGGAATCTTCATGTGAGAACTTCACTGCATTGTCTACCAAGTTTAAGAATACCTGTTTTAGCCGATTGGCATCCCCTTTAACAAAGATCGCATCTTCACATTCCAGCAACAGATGAATTCGTTTCTTTTCCGCTTTAGCCCAAACATTCAGTATGGTCTCTTGTAGCAGCACCTTTACATCTACAACCCCAATCGACAGCTTCATTTGGTTCTGCTGCAGCTTAGAAAAGTCGAGAATTTCCTCCACCAGCCCAATCAGACGTTCACTTTCTTTGGAGATGATGCTGACTCCAAGTTTTGTCTCCTCCGGATCATACCCGCCGGAAACCAAGGTTTCGCTCCAGCCCTTGATACTTGTAAGAGGTGTCCGTAGCTCGTGAGAAATGGACGAGATAAAATCATCCTTGATCTGATTACTGCGTACAATCTCCTGAGCCATATAATTCAGCGTTGAAGCCAAATCACCAATCTCAAATTTATAGTCTCCCTTAATCCGTACGTTGAATCTCCCCTTGGCCATCTGGGCTGAAACTGCCGTAATATTATTCAGCGGCTTCACAATCGAGTTGGCCAGTCCGAAGCTAAACCCAACAACTACAGCCATAACAGCTGCAGCAATAGCAGTAGACAATAAGGTAAGATTAAGCAAATCATTATTGATTTCTTCTAGTGAAGTAATATACCTTAGGACATACTTATCCTGTCCATGAATCTGCAGCATTTTGGAAACCGCCATTACGCTCTCATTCGTGCCTGCCTGACGCCCTACCCAGCGTCCAACGCTGCCGCCAACGGCTTCTGGTACATCACTGGTCGTAATGGTCCGATCCGGCTGAAAGCCAGTGGAACTAGTGATGATATCCCCATTTAGCGATAAGATTTCCAGCTCCGTCTTGCTCAATGAGAACCTCTCCAGTACTTCTTGTAGCAGATAGATGCTATTATCGCTTGGTATCATGTTCTTTTGAAAAAACGACTCTGAAACAGAAATGTGATTTTTAATCTTGCTGTATACACTGTCATAATAATATGTTCTGATGGCCAGCAGGAAGATAACTTCTACGAGGAGAAGCGCCAAAAAAACTACAAGAATGTAGTGCAGAACAATCTGTCTGCGCATCCCCTTCTTAATCATTGTCCTTGGCCTTTCCATCTATATCCGTGCCCCCATACAGTCTGCAAAAATTCCGGCTCCGAAGGATTGTTCTCAATCTTCTGGCGTAAGCGCCGGATATTTACATCTACAATTTTGGGATCACCCATATACTCCTTGCCCCACACATGATCCAACAGAAGATCGCGGCTAAGTGGAGTGTTTTCTTTTTCAAGAAAGAATTGAATCAGAGAGAACTCCGTGGGCGTCAGTTCAATGGCTACATTATCACGTTTGAATTGTTTGGTAATAAGATCCAAGCTGAAAGGCCCCGAATGAAAAGAAACCTTGGCCGACTGTTCACGATGCACATTTACACGGCGCAGCAAAGATTGAATACGCGCAATTAGCTCCGTTGGGCTAAATGGCTTACTAACATGATCATCTGCACCTACGGACAAAGCGTAAACTTTATCCTGCTCCTGAACCTTGGCGGTAAGAAAAATAATTCCCAAGCGTTCATTAGTCTCCCTAATCCGTCTACAAACTTCAAATCCATCAATGCCGGGAACCATAACATCCAATAACGCAATATCAATATCAGGTATAGTGGTTAATTTATGCAATGCTTCATTCCCGTCAGCAGCCTCCAGCACTTCGAAACCATTACGCTTCAAATTAATGACTATGAAACTGCGAATGGACTCTTCATCTTCCAATATCAGAACTTTACTCATCTATTCCCTTCCTTTCAATAGGGGAGGCAATCTTATTGCTTCCTTCTTTAGTTGTACTTTGTTCTAGCTCACCACGGTAGCCGATGACTTTATCTAAATCCCGTCCAAGCAGCTCCCAGCCTTCATTCTTAGCCTTATCCCATTCCGAAGGAGAAAAGAAGGAAACCTCAGCAAAAGTCTCTCCGGTATCGGTCATGATGAACTTAAGGTTTTTATCCAGAACAGATTTCGTATCAATACTTACCTTTCCATGCAGCTCTGGATCAAAATTAATAGTAAAGCGATCCGATGGATCACGATATAGCTGGACTGCAAAGGTTAGGCCATCTTTTCCATCCCATTTATAATAGGAGGTGAAATAAGGAATATCTGCGGGGTCGAAATACTCCCATCCTTTTGGCGCTTCAAGCAATCCAACTTCAATAATGCCATCATGATCGATATCTTCGCTTGCAATCAGACGATCTTTGTAAGTCCTCGTATCACCTGGCAAAACCACGCGCAGTTTGTTATGCTCCATAAGAACAATTAAGCTATAGGCGGATTGGAAATCCACCGAAGCGTCCAATACGATTCCTTCTTTATCCTTGGCAATCTTTCCTGCGACAATATTGTAATAATTAAAAAAATACGGATCGATATCCTCGATCTTATCGAGCACCTTAAAGCCATCATTGTACTGATAGATCGAAATGGTTGCAAATTCATTTCTTTTAAAATAAACAACGGTGATGTCTTCAATTCCATCCTTGTTAAGATCATCAAGCATATATTTGGTGTAAGGAAGTGAAAGCACTTCTTCCAATGATCCGCTGGAATAGCTATACACGACGAGGCCTTTTTCTTCCCCGCGTGAATAACCTGTAATGATATTCAGCTTCCCGTCACCTGTCATATCTTTCAGATCGACGGACTCCAGCATAGTTCCATCCCCATCAAAAACAAGCTTTTTGACCCAGGCATCTCCTTGCTTCTCTAAGATCATCCCGTGAATCTCTACAGCTTCGCTTGGCGTTCTATAGAACACCAACGACTCCATAATTCCATCGTTATTGAGATCCTCTGTGAAAATTGAGCTCTCATCATTAACCGGGCGGATCAACTCCGTACCCGCTGGAATATGTGAATTAATAGCAGCCATAAGTGTTGCTTTGTCAGCAGACAGCTGCGGAGCTTTCATCTTCGAAACGGGATCACTGATGAAAGTACAACCCGAAAGTACGGATAACGACAGTGTTGCAGCTGCCAGGCACCTAAGACTTTTTATACTCAACCTCATCACTCTTTTCCTTATCCGTGTCCGAACTTTACAAATTCGCGCGTTCCTGAGACGTTAATCTACGTCCCTTTATATCATGCTTAATTCGTCCATCTTCTAGTACCCATATACGTGAAGCGAAACGTTCAGCCAGTTCAATAGGCAGCACCGTCACTACGGTAAGACCCGTCTCTTTACACAGTCTGCGCAAAGTTTCCAATACACTTTCTGCCGATTTGGGATCCAGACCCGTAACCGGTTCATCCGCTAGAATTACTTTGGCACCATGAGTTAATGCTCTAGCAATCGCTACACGCTGACGTTCTCCACCGCTTAGCTGGCTAGTCTTCATCTTCGCTTTGTCAAGAAGTCCAAGGGCATCTAATTCATCCATCGCACCCATATAATCATCTGAACGAACCATCCCTGTAACCATACGCCACATTGGCGTCTGTGCGGACTGGCCGATCAGCACGTTTTTCAGCGCTGTGCGGTTAGGATTGAGCTCTGCATTCTGCTCCAGGTAAGCCCACTCCCGGCGAATTTTTCTTTTTCCGGAAAAGGCACTCGCCATAATATCCGTACCGTCCACTCTAAAATTCCCTCTGTCCCACTTCTCTCGCAGCGCTAAACAGCGTAATAAAGTGGTCTTACCGCTCCCACTCGCTCCAAGTATGGCTACGAGTTCACCCGGCTCTAATTGAAATCCTATATCCTGCAGGACCGGATTTTTGTCTTCCCCAACTGCCTTGGCTAAGTGTTCAACTGTGATCATAGTTCAGCCTCTCCCTGTCTTCATCTATAATCTATAGTGTACTCTGAATGTGAGTTCAATTTCCATGCGAGCACTCGTTCTTATCTTACCTCAATTTCTAGGTTGTGGCGAGAATAATAACCCCAGCAAGCCGAACACGATATATAAACCACCCATCAGGGCGAAAATACCGCCGCTTAAGCCCACTTGCAGCAACAAACCACCAATGCCGGGGCCGATAATACTGCCAATACTAAAATGGAAAGAAGCAACCACATTGGCAGCAGGCAGTAGATGTCTTGGTAAAATATCCGCAGCCAGACTTAGACCTAAAGAGAAAAAGGAACCTACTAGTCCTCCTGCGATCATCAGAAGCACCATTGTCAACGTAAAATGATCACCTGCCAGCGGCAACATCGCAAAGGCGATCCCGCCTCCGATCCCGGCAATAATCAGTACCCGCTTGCGGCCAAACCGGTCGCTCCACAAACCTAATGGAAACTGCAGAAGTAGTCCTCCGATCCCTGCAAAAGGCAATAACGCTGCAATTTGATCTGTGCTGTAACCGATACGCAGACCATATACCGGAAAGCTGCTATTTAAGCTGGCTTCCATAAAGCCATATAAAAGGGCTGGAATTAAAGCGAACCAGGCTAAGCTGTAACAACGACCGAAACGGCGAACCTGGCTTTCACCACTCTCCGCTTTATCTGGCCGGGAATCCGGCAGAATTGTAGTCACAAGGATTAAGACTAACAAAAATAGAAATGCGAGAACAATAAAAGGCACGGCCTGTCCATAACGCAGCAGACTAATCCCAAGTGGTCCCAAGCTAAAACCCAGACCATAGGACATGCCATATAGTGAAAGATTACGCCCGCGATGCTCGGCAGGTGTCATAAGCAGAACCCAAAGCTGGGCCCCGTAATTAATCGCAGCATCGCCCACACCCACAAGCAGACGCAATACAAACCATACCTTGATCCCTGTAAAAAAGGGAAACATGAGCAAGCTTACTAAGACTAAACTAATCCCACCAGCTATCAATTTTTTAAATCCAACCGCTCCAAGAACACGTTCAGCAATCAAGGTCATCCCAAATGATCCTATGTATAGTGCAGCAGCATTCAATCCGTTCAGTGACGAGGAGACTCCTTTTTGCTCCAAAAGAATGGATAGAATGGGCAGCAACAGCCCTTGGCTAAGCCCTGCGGCTATAGTAGCGGTAATAAGAATCATGAAAGTCATTTTGCTATTACTTCGTATAGATACTTTAAGCCGGTCTGACACGGATGATATCCCCCTATAATAAAAACAATGATGTGATCTAACGCCAATTGGCAAACACCGAACATTATAGTGGACAACCCTCTTCAAAACAAGAGATAATATGAGAAGTTACGGATTTCTGGGGGTGCATGTTACATGGATTACGAATTAAAAATCGACGTATCGCCGGTTTATGAACTGTTGGACAGTTTTATGATATATGTAACCAGAAAATGGATCTCCAATTTAGACCTCGGTCCCCACTGGGTTAGTGATGTGGAAGATCGCATTACTCCTCATAAAGTAACAGCTCTCATGCAAGCTGCCGAGTGGCCATTTACAGATTATGATGTGTTATATGCTTGGGTTTACAGCCGAGGGCCCGCAACATCAGTGCTGCATTTCCTGGATGATCTGGATTCAGCTTCTATAGAAGAGTGTTATCAGCAGATCGCACCGTTAATTCATGATTTCACCATAGATGAAGCTTCCCGGATCAAGAGCAGCTATAGTCCGCTTCTTAGACTCTGGTATGAGCAATATTTTCGTCATGTAGAACACAAGATTTTACCGTTATTAATTGAAGATGCCTCTGAGAAAAAAATGCTGGAAAGCAAAATGGACCCTATTTCTTTAATTGAATATGCATCCGGTGGTGTAGTTTTCGAGGATATACGGGATCTTAAGACTATAGTATTATTGCCTACCGTTCATAATCGACCAATCAACACCTACTGCTTCTACAAAACTATGGTGATTGTACAGTATCCTGTAGATGTGCCATTGGAAGATGAAAATGAACCCCCGATGGTGCTATTGCGCATGACCAAGGCGCTGTCAGATCCAACCAGACTCCGATTGCTTCGGTATGTCGCCCATGAACCCAAATCTCTATGGGAGATGCAGTCCGATCTAAATCAATCCAGAGAAATGCTTATGCATCACCTAATGATCCTACGCGTAGCCGGTTTACTCCGTATCCATCTTCGCGGGGAACAAGACGAGCGCTTCAGTATCCGTCCAGACGGCGCTTCTGAGCTTCAAATGTTTCTAGAATCTTATATTCACCTATAGAACACTATACAGATACAGATCCAAGGAGTGAGAGATATGAAATACACAACTCAACAAGTAATTTTCGATCTAGATGATACGCTGGTTCATTGCAACAAATATTTCGATTTAATTTTAGGGCAATATTTCGAGCTCATGACTGATTGGTTTAATGAATTTGGTCCAAGCACCAGTGAATTACGCAGCAAGCAAATAGAAATTGATGTTGATACCGTCAACACAAGTGGCCTGGCCAGCGACAACTTTCCCAAATCCTTAATCGCCACCTACCGTTATTTCTGCGCCAAATATAACCGTCCGACAGATCGCTTTCAAGAGCAGCAATTACACAAGCTCGGCCTAAGCGTCTATGACCAAGAAATTGAAGCTTACCCTGGCATGGTTGAAACACTCGATACGCTGAAGCAAGAGGGTCACCATTTATTCTTGTATACTGGCGGGGACGACACCATTCAGCAACGTAAAATTGAACAAATGAAGCTGGATGCTTATTTTGACGATCGTATCTATATTCGGAAGCATAAAAATGTTGAGGCGCTTGAAAATATTTTGGCTACCCAAAGCTTTGACCGCAAACGTACCTGGATGATTGGCAACTCGTTACGTACAGATGTACTTCCCGCAGTTACCGCGGGCATCAACAGTATTTACCTGAAGCAGCAAAATGAATGGAGCTATAACCTTATCGAGCTGGAGCAAGAGATGCAGCAAGCCGTGATGACTATTTCGTCCATCCACGAGGTGCCCCCTGTCATTCGCTCAGCCGCTAAATTCAAAAACTAATAACTAGCTACAACGTTACGTAGCATTGTTACAAATGACATATCTTCACTACCTACTGGATGATTATACTATTTTTATAGTATTCCTATATTGTCTAGGAGGTGAGATATGAATAAGAAAGTGTCAGCTAAACAATCTCAGACCAAAAGACCTTTGCTTCCCATGATATTAGGTGTCGTTGTTGTAATCCTTCTCGCTGTAATTGTTTTCATCTTAAGCAATAAGACTGATGATACAGCAGATCTACCCAACTACACCGACGTAAAGGGAAGCATTGTTGTTGATGGGCTGAAATATGAGAAGCAACCTCATCTTGGAAGTCCTGATGCCAAAGTTAAAGTTATCGAATTCGCAGATTTCAAATGTCCCGCCTGCAAAATGTGGACTGAAAAGTATCTGGATACTTTTATTAAAGACTACGTAGATACCGGAAAAGTGGAACTTTTCTTCATGAACTTTGCATTTTTGGACCGGGACTCTTATCTTGCTGCTAGCGCCGGCGAAGCCATCTACAAGCAAAGCAACGAGAAGTTCTGGGAATACCTTCATAAGCTGTACGCTAATCAAGGCGATGAGAGCGAAATTTGGGCCACTCAGAAATTCATTTTAAAATTCGTTAAGAATAACATCGAGGGCATTGATTACGCCCAATTTGAAACAGATCTCAAGAATCATACCTACATGTTCGATGTAAAAGAAGACTTTAAGATCGCTGGTTCCTACGGAGTGAACGGTACTCCTAAATTTATGGTGAACGGAGTGCTGCTTCAGGATTCTTCGTATGAAGGGTTAGCAGCAGCGATTGACAAGCAGTAAGCAGTCTTTAAACTGCGCCCTATAAGCTGTTCACTTTGAAAAAAGTGACCTTCTTACAGGGCTTTTTTGTGTGTATGAATTAAAAAAGATGACTTCTATGATATACAGAAGTCATCTGCTGATTACTTAATTAAGCCTCTGCTTATTCTACCAAATGACACACGGCACTATGGCCTTCTGACACGATTTTCCGTTCAGGCTTGACAGCCATACATACATCCGAGGCAAAAGAACACCGGGGATGAAAAGTGCAGCCACTTGGTGGATTGAGCGGAGATGGTACCTCACCTTGAATCGATACCATCTGCTGCTTCTGCTCCACACTATCCGGAATCTTCAAAATCGAATTTAGCAGGACCTGCGTGTAAGGATGCGTAGGTTTCTTGAACAATTCATCCGCCGGAGCCTGCTCAACCACCTCTCCTAAATAAAGAACCGCGATATCATCACTCAAATACTCCACTACTGCCAAATTATGCGAAATAAAGATATAAGTCAGGTTAAACTCCTTCTGCAAATCCTTTAGTAGTTGAATGACTTGAACCTGAATAGATACATCCAATGCGGACACCGGTTCATCACAAATGAGCAATTTGGGATTCAGTGACAACGCTCTGGCAATCCCAACCCGCTGCAATTGTCCACCTGACAGTTCATGCGGATAAGCGTATTGGACTTCAGAAGGCAAACCGACCCGCTCAAGTAGTTCGATCACACGCTCATGCCGGCTTACTTTAGTTCCGATTTTGTGGATAGCCATTGCATCTTCAATAGCGTCTCCTACCGTCATTCTCGGACTGAGGCTCGCCTTGGGATCCTGGAAAATAATTTGCATATCCCGGCGCATCGCCCGCAGCTTCTCTTTATTTGCCTTTGAGAGCTCCACGTCCTCAAAAAATATTTTTCCTTTGTCAGATTCGAGTAGACGCAGAACCATTCGCCCTAAGGTTGATTTTCCTGAGCCACTTTCCCCAACAAGCCCCAGTGTTTTCCCCGCTTCCAGGGTAAAAGAAACATTCTCGATGGCATGCAGCTTTTTTCCTTGTACCCGAAAAGTTTTCGAGACATTTTCTACGCGCAAGAGCGGATTATTGGGCATAGGAAGCGACCTCCTCAGCATGATGGCAGGCGATCTGATGATCGGTGCTAAAATCACGAAGCTTGGGAACTTCATTCTGACACCGTTCAGTTGTATAGAAGCAACGATCGGCAAATGGGCAGCCGGTCAATGTCTGTGTAAGTGTCTTTGCCGTCTTTGGAATAGGCATTATTTCTTTTCCCTTGTGGCCCACTTCAATAATGGAGCGTTTCAATCCAAGTGAATAGGGATGCGCCGCCTCACTTATGAACTTGTCCGTAGTGGCTTTCTCCATGATTTGGCCCCCGTACATCACGATGATTTTGTCACAAAAGTTGGTCGCAAGGCCAAAATCATGCGTTACCATCACTACGCTCATCCCATGTTTTCTGCGCAATTCCTGCAATAGTGCAAGAATCTGCATCTGCACAGTGACATCAAGCGCGGTTGTTGGCTCATCGGCAATCAATAATTGCGGTTCACATGCCAAAGCAATAGCAATCATGATACGTTGGCGCATACCACCGGAAAATTCGTGAGGATAACTTTTAAACCGTGATTTAGGATCCGGAATCCCCATTTCATGCAAGAGCTGAATGGTTCGGTCAAAAGCTTCCTTCCGGTTTGCATATTGATGTGTCAGCATGGCTTCCATTATTTGATCCCCGATACGCATGATCGGGTTCAAGCTGGTCATCGGATCTTGAAAAACAACGCCGATGTCACGTCCACGAATATCTTCTAATTGTTTGGGACGCATTTTAAGTAAGTCCTTACCATTAAACTGAGCTGTCCCCGATGTTATTTTTCCATTTTCACGGATGAGCCCAATTGATGACATCAATGTAACGGACTTACCGGAGCCACTTTCACCAACAATCCCCAAGGATTCATTTTCATTGATCGAAAAACTGACGCCGTTTACGGCATAAACTTCATCTTCACTCCGGGAGAACTTCACATGAAGGTCATCAATAGAAAGTAGCGGTTCACCCATATTAATTGCCTCCTTTCGGACTGAATGCTTCCTGGAGACCGTCTGCTACAAACAGAAACGAAAGCAAGGTTATTGCAAAGATACCTGCCGGAAAATACAGCAGCCATGGAAAGCCGAGAATATTCTCACTGGCTTGAGCAATCATACTCCCAAATGAAGGGATTGGCGGCCGAAGCCCCATGCCAAAAATACTTAAGCCTGCAATCTGGATGAGATCACCGGGAATCCCGAAGGCGAGAGAGACACCCATACTGCCGATAACATTCGGCAACATATACCGTCTGGCAATATGCGCCTGAGATGCGCCTAACGCTCTTGCCGCTTCCACCATCTCCCCGTCCCGCATACTTAGGACCAGACTTCGGATCAAGCGTGCATACCCCGCCCAACCCGGAATTCCAATTGCTAGAATCAAAGATAAATACCCACGTCCCAGCATAATGACTAATATCAAGGCGAACAAAAATCCCGGCAAGGTCATCATAAAATCCACAGCACGCATAATAATCATATCGGCGATTCCGCCGCGCAATCCGGCCCACAAGCCCAATATGATCCCGATGATGAAGCTGACCAAAGTCGCGCCAAAAGCAATAATCAGAGCGCTTCGAACACTGAACAGAATCTGGCTGAACATGTCATGCCCTACATTATCCGTACCAAAAATATGCTGCCAGGTCGGCCCTTGATTGATGGCCAAAAAATCCCCCGTGCGATAGTCATATGGGGCCACCCAAGGTCCAATAATCCCCGCGATCAAAAAAAGGATAACCCAGACCAAACCAATAACGGCAAGAC
The DNA here is from genome assembly GCF_038005365.1 of Paenibacillus sp. FSL H8-0315. Lineage (NCBI taxonomy): Bacteria > Bacillati > Bacillota > Bacilli > Caryophanales > Paenibacillaceae > Paenibacillus > Paenibacillus sp. FSL H8-0315. The sequence continues at coordinate 304,138 of NZ_JBBOTA010000001.1, forward strand.
GATGTCTTTTAAATCGCTTCCAACCTTGATAAAACTGGGATCTCTGAAGATTCTTTTTTCTCTTCAAAGCTACATCCGATTGAGTTGCTGCAACTGTGCCAGCCAATTGCTCCCCCTCCTAGGTTCGTATAGTCTGTGCCGCTTATAATCTGACACGCGGATCAATAAAGGCATAAATAATGTCAACGAGTAAATTCATAATCATAATCATGGATCCCAGCAGAAATACAGATGTGATGGCGAGCGGATAGTCGAAACTGGTAAATGCCGTCTGCATCACCTGACCAAGCGCTGGAATGGCGAAAATTTGCTCCACCCAGATCGTGCCCATCACGGTAAAAGCAAATTGTGGTCCGATGACGGTTATCATCGCAGTCAGCGAGTTTTTGACACCATGCTTAAAAATCATCGGCCAATATTTGACACCCTTAGCTTTTGCGGTTCGCATAAAATCCGACCTCATGGTTTCGATCAGACTGCCTCGCATATATCTGGCAACAACACCGACATTCGCCGCAGATAGACAAATAATCGGCAAAATTGCTTGCCTCCAGTGACCCCATCCCGTTACAGGTAGAATCCCTTGAAACACAACACCAAATAACAAGACCATAATTACCGCGAGAACAAATGCCGGAATGGCCTGACCCGTCAATGAGATGGTGCTAACAACATAATCGATCCAAGTGTTACGTTTGAGTGCTGCAATAATGCCAAGCGGAACCCCGATAATTACCGAAAGAACAACAGATCCAAAGGCCAGAAGTGTACTGATCGGCAAAGCCTGCTTCAGTTGAGTCGCAATTTGCAAAGACGGGTTCTGCATCGAATTACCGAAATCGAAGGTTAATTGATGCCATATATACTTCATGATTTGTTGCCACAGCGGTAAATTCAAACCATACCGGCTTTGAAACTGGTCCATGACTTGTTGATAGAGAACAGGGTTTTGCCCTTGCAGCGGAGCCAGTGCCGTAGCCATGGTATTCGTATTCATGAAACCGCCAGGTGAATAATACATCATGGTATAGCTAACTGAAATGACCAAGATTAAAGTGATAATAATTTGTAAAATGCGCTTTGAAATAAATTTCAATATGGTCAAATCCGACCCTCCTTTACCGATTCACGGGCACCATAATTGGCGCCCGCGATTGGTAATTATTCAACCCATTTAGGATTATTCTACAGATAAAAGATGTAGCCCATAGAAGTTGCCCCATGCCCAAGGATTTGATTGCACTCCTGTAATGCCGGGTTTTACCAAGAAGTATTGCTGTTGATAATACAACGGAACAGCATAAGCTTCTTCGAGCAGGTTATTAACTACCTTAGCCGCGATAGGAGCAGCGTCTTCGACGGTCAGCGCATTTACGAATTGCGCTTGCCACATTCTCAAATCTCTTAAGGTATCAGATTGATAACTGTTGTAATATACCTGTACATCAAGTGCATTTTGATTCAACTTGCCACCTGGCGCGTTTGGTGCTACGAAGGTCCAAGCGGTTACAAAGGCGGCATGTTTTTCATCGTTATTTTTAGCATTTTTCCAAAGGTCTACAATCTGTTGCCATTGTTCAGCGGCCGTTGGAAGCCCCGGTTGTTTCAAATAAGGCTGCCAATCTGCAGGCTGCTCTGCTGTCCATTTATCCAAAAAGGCGATATCCTCTTTAGCAGCTTTTTCTAATGCTGCCCAGTCGCTCCATTCCACACCGGCGTTCTTATTATCCGGATCCCCATATTTTTCAATGGCCGGTTTATAATAAGTTTCCTTGGTCCAATCCACGAATTGTTTCGTAGCTTCTAGCGGGGCATCCAGTGTTCCTATGGAATATAGTTGCTGCGTTGCACCCATGTCCAAACTTCCTGGTTCACTCCAGTTGGTTGCGCCCGACGCCAGAATAAAGCCTGGTTTTGCATCGCCCTGAGGTCCGCTGTACTGATAAGCGTTAAACTGCGCCTCATTGAGCTGAACTAGCTCTGTTTTGATACCAAGATTTTGTTGCAGTAATTGACCTAACGCCAAAGCGATTTGTTCACCCTGAGCATCTACTTGCTTGACCCCAACATACAACGATAGGGTTGGCAGACCTTTACCGCCTTCATAACCAGCATCCTTCAATAATTGTTTGGCTGCCTCGAGATCTTCCGGAAGTCCTTGCTCCAGTTTTTCCGTTGGCCAACCTGGTGAAGCAAAGATATTGGTCGCCCCGCCCATGCCGTTCAGCACCGATTCTACGATCGGTTTACGCTGGATCGCTTTGGCGATAGCCTGGCGCACCTCTTTTTTGTCATATGGAGATTCCGTTGTCGGGTTGCTCCAGAGCAAATATTTGATCGCATAAGTCGCTGCAGTATACAGCTGGGACTTTAGCTCCTCCGTTTTCTTCACGTATTGTAAATCAGACGCGCTTTGGATTAGAACGACATCTGCATGGCCGGACATATAATCCTCCACCGGCACGGTTGTCGCCGGAAGAACATGGATGGTCTCTACATTGCCGTGATTAAGCTGGCCGGCTGCACCTACATAATTCGGATTGCTCACCATGACGAGTTCACCGTTAGGTGTAAAAGATTTAACCATGTAAGGGCCATTGCTCACAAAATTCCCCGGTTCAAACCACTTACCAGGGTTCGCTTCGACCGCTTTAGGATTCATAGGCATCGACCCGGAAAGAACCATATCCCCCAGAATAGCGTGAGGCAGCGTGGTCGTAATTTCCAGCGTGTAATCATCAACTACTTTTAGACCAACTTCTTCTTTACTTACAGATCCGGCATGGTATGCATATCCGTTCTTCACAAAATTAAGTACGCTTAGCCAAAGTTGTGCGGTTGTGTTAGCTGGATCCAATTGATACATATAAGAAAAATAAAAATCATGGGCGGTTACTGGATCGCCGTTTGACCATTTGGCATCTTTACGGAGGGTAAATGTCCAAGTTTTTTTGTCATCGGAAACGGTATAACCTGTCGCAATTTTCGGAACGATTTCATTATCCTGATTGTAGCCATAAAGCCCTTCGAGCAAAGTTCCTTGCCCTACCAGAATTTGTCCTTGCCATTGTGTAGGATCGAGCGTCGGGATCTTTGGATTGAAAACGGTTACCGAACTTCCCGCTTTAATTTCAAGATCAGAAGCGCCCTCATTCTTAACTGCCGTTTGACCCACATCACTGGTTGCTTTTACCGAAGTATTGCCATTACCTGCAGCATTTTTACCGTTCTCATTGGCACTATTAGAGGAATTACTGCAAGCAGTCACAGATAACAAAGAAAATGACAGAAGTAGAGCTAAGAACGCGTTCTTTTTTTTCATCCTCAAGTGAACCCCCTCATACATAGTCATGAAACAAAAAAACTAACATTTTATTATCTTGTTATCTATGATGTTATCCTTCACCTTTTCATGCTTTGCCCCCCTAAATTTAAACTCCGATGTTTGTTGGTGAACTTACGAATATCTTCTTTTGAATATCACTCAGAAAACTAAGAGTAATCGCTTACATTCTAAAATTTTCCACAAAGATTGTCAAGAAAAAATGTTACGTTAGTTAGCATAACTAGTTATTATTAATATAACTTAATCTTATAATATGAATTTTTCGTTAATTTTTTATTAGCTTTTTTAGTGTTATTTCGTAAATAACACTAACTTATTGACGAATTTTAGCTTATTTCTTGTAATGCTGATATAAATGCTATAGAAGAACTAGTTCTATGAGTTGAGTTCCTTAGGACATAATAAAAAGAGTGCATCCCGGCAGTCATTTTATGACCTTTGGGATACACTCTGAACCATTTAGATATGGGAATCGGAATAAAATACTGTTATCGATACAAATATCAGAATAGGTGGACTCCGCCTCTACCGGAAATTATCTACACACTCATGTAGAAAGGCGTCTAGTGTGCGTGGATCTCTGCCGAGTAAACGCTTCACAGTGTCATTTGGACTTTCTGGCACCATCCTAGACATGGTTTGAATTTCCACAACGTGGTTCGCGAGCCAAGGAGGCAGATTCCCATGCTCAATAAGATTACGGAGTAGTACTTGAGGGTCCATGTTGATGTAACTTATCGGCCGATTAAGCAGGGCAGATAGTCGACTCGCGATCTGGGGATAACTGAAAATCTCCGAACCAGTAAGCGTATATATATGGCCTGATACCTTGTCGTTGGTCAGAACTTCTGCGGCAACGTCTGCAATATCGCGACAGTCAATAAAGTTACACGGTGAAACGCCCATAGAGCCGAAGAAAACATTTTGGGTTGTGATCGTTGGTGCAAAGCGCATTAAATTTTGCATGAACGCATAAGGGCGCAATACGGTATGGGTGATACCCGATACTCTCAACGTGTTCTCAATTTCTTGATGCCACCCCGCCACTGCCACTGGAGCGCTCTGCTCAAAGGCTGGACTGGATATTTTTACGATATGTTTGATTCCAGATTCGGTGGCAATCTGAATGATTGAGGTTTCCAATTCGATTTGTCTTGGACTGTTGGACATGGCAAGGAAGAGCTGGCTAGCACCTGTAAACGCGCGGCGCACCGATGTAGGGTCAGAAGCATCCACAAAAGCGACCTCGATAATTGATCGGCTTTTTTCTCCGATTTGATCACGCAACTTCTCTGGCTCTCTGCTCAGCGCCCTGACAGGTACACCAAGATCAACCAAACGTTCCAAAAGCGCACTTCCAATCGTACCTGTTGCTCCCATAATAACTATCATTTTTATCTTCTCCTTTTGGATGAAAAATCAGTTGTGACGGCAAGTCGCCACCGCCATGTCACTATCGTGCTCGCTATGAATCCAGACAACGGGAAATCGATCCAGACACGATTTACCCAGACCAAGTGATTACTCGGAATCATAATTTCTACTACAACAGATGTCACCCATGCAGCGTATAGCCCAAATGAGGACCCGGCCATTGCGAATACCCCTACCACAACCAAGTGAGGTGCACCGATGACCCATCGCAAATGGCCCACTCGACTATGCAACAAAAGTCCAATCATCAAGGCCATCAAGGCGGATGCACCGCCAATAGTGGTCAATGCCGCTATTTGAAGCCCCCTATCTGCAGTAACCAATCCCCCGATACCTGCCATAATGGCAGGAGCAGCATAGGCCATTACAACTTCACGCCATAGTACAAAAGTCTTTTTCTTGGAACCAACAGCCTTGATGCTGTAAACATCATCTGTCTGATTCGGGTATTTCATCTGGTTCATTTACTTGCTCCCTTCTTCTTTGAAATAGTTCAACGATTGATTTCAGCGAACTATAATTAGGTACCTAACTATATAAGAGTAAAAATAGGCTAGCTTCACTAGCCCAATTCTACTCATTACTGATGTTTCCCCTTTGGTTTCGAGCCTAATTCGCCCGTAAGTGCTGAAATGCCTTGTGTAACTCGACCTAACAAGTCGAGAAATACGCTGCGTTCTTCGATGTTGAGCAACCCCACCATAGCTTCCAGCCGAGCGAAATGCTCAGGAGCCATTTCACGGAGCTTCTTCGCTCCTTCTTCCGTTAAAACAACTGATTTCTGACGGCCATCGTCTGAGCTTAATCGCCGAGATACTAGCCCATCTCGTTCAAGAATGTCGATAAGACCAGTCACTGTAGCACGTGTAACTCCTAGATGCTCCGCTAATTGCGAAGGCAACTCTTCTCCTTCGTTATCTTCAAGATCTGCCAATAAACGATAACGCCCTGTTGATAAACCGAATCTAGAGAAATGAATCTCCGAGGCGTGTCCAAGCATGGCTCCCGCTGCCATTAGCCTAGACGCGACGAGTATAGCCTGTGCGTCTATGTCTAGGTTATAGCGATCAATCTGACGCTTGGATTGTACAAGCGAGGGAATAGCCTCAATGTCGTTTATTTTTTTATTATTCTTGTTCATATATGTAGTATGGTCCCTAACTAATTTTATGTCAACTCATTTTTTTATACCTCGTCAACCCTGGAGTTAAACAGTTGCATTTGGTTGTAACTCTATATTTCTCCCAAAGCTTGATCAATCGACCTTCAAGATCTTCAATCCGTAGTGAATATTCTGCTCTTATTTTCAAAAGTAGTAGAAGTTCTGTCCGCATCATTCTACTATTCAAATTTTAACTGAAGCGAATCACAGATTGGCATATAGCCTATCTTTTGATAAATGCTATTAGATGTGGGATTTGCTAAGTCGGTATATAAGACGCATCTAGTAAACCCTTTATCCAATGCAAGTTGGCTTATTTGCGCCACAATTGAAGTTGCGTAACCCTTTCCGCGCTCATATGGAGGGGTATATACAAATGCCACGCCAATAGCCGTCTGCATCTCCCTTGTATATCCTGCCATAGAAACGGGTATCCCGTTGTCCTCTAAAATATATAGTTTTTTCGATGCTATTCGGTAGAGGTAAGGGTCTGCATCTTGCGGGATGGACATTTCTGTTTTACCATAACTCCCCGCTGCATAAAATGCTTCAGCCCAGTAAGGGAAAAAGTGAATATCCTTTTTATCTAGTAATCGAACGATACCAACCTTTTGAATGTCTGGGTTTACTGCCGTAAGTTCATATATACGTTGGGTCATGATTGTTTTAAAGGTTGTTCCCTTGCGCAAAGTATATTCTTTGGCAAAATACTCTGCCAAGGTTTTTTCGGTCATCACACCTGGAATTTCACGGTCTTTCAGCCCATCTACCAGACAGTTTATAGCTTCTGGGTTAATTATGTTGTCTGTTGCATAAAGCGTAATATTGTGTGGCGGTGTCATTATGGCGGTAAGTTGTATGCCCTTAGCATCCGAAATAGTTACCATAAGCCAATTTACAGGGTCACGCCAGTCTGTTTTGTCTTTTCCTTCATGTCCAATTATGATATTGCCAAGAGGAATCAAATTTTGTGCTTCATGACGCATCAGCATACCATAGGTATCATTGTAAAACTCATACACATCCGTATACAACTTGAATTGCATTGCAATATCCCCCTTTCATCTGGTCAACGTTTTTCCGGATTTTTCGAACTAATCGTTCTTCTTACGGTTTGTTGATTTTTCGCCTGCCAATTTAATAATTAATTTATGAAGACGCAAAAAAAACCATCCCATTAGGGACGGAGTTGCTCCGCGTTACCACCCTGATTGACGTTTATAATAAACGCCCTCTTTGCCATCGTCCAACAACGATGCTTCTTTGTAACGGTAGAATCCCGGTCCCATCTACTATAATTCGGGGGACTGCTCTGAGGTGATTTTTGGATTCGGATATCCGCTGCCTCGCACCAACCGGCAGTTCTCTGAACGGCGTTTCCAGATCTATCTGTCAATAATTCAAACAACAATAAGGACCTTTAAACTTATATTGCTTCTAAAGCAGATAATCTAACTAACTAATCATGCGACGATATGAATGCGGAGACTACACTCCAGTCTGCTTATTTTCTTCATCAGCACATAGCACCAACCTTTTACTTACCTGCTTAATCTGTTTCGATTAGCTTAGAGGTCAACTTCACTACTGGCCTGATATACTTCAAAAACCGCTCCGGATCGTGATAAACGTAAATGATTCTCCCAGCGGAAGTATCAAAGCAGTAACCAGTGTCTGCAAAATTAAAAGTTGCCATTGCCCTTTCCATCTTTTCCTCTACACTACGATTTTCCTGCTCATAATTGAATGGCCCATGTTCAAAAACAATCTACTCGGCTTCGAGAACATCAATCATAAGCATTTGTGGAGGTACTTCACCTTTATAATCAAAAGGAAGACGTACACCAAAACACTCTGTACGTGGAATACCCCAATCGCAGAGTCTGCCATCCGGGTCATTAATGTAAGCCATAATCTGACCGCTGCCACCGTTAGATTCACTCCCGCCCTCGTCATCCAATTTGCCCTTGATACTATCGAGTAAGCCGCAAATTGTTTCGCAGTCCTGTCCTGTAATAAGACTTTGCTTTTGCCAAAAATCCCAATACCCATTACTCTCATAGTTTTTAATGTGCAAAAATTTGTGAGTAGGAATGGTTACAAAATAAATGTTAAGATCATCTGTAGATTTCATCATACCAATCTCTCCAAATCCGAAAAAGTAGCGGTCGAAAGAGTTTATTTTTGTACGAAGGGCGACAGGCATAGGCTTTTTCCGGTATTCACTTGGAGTTACACCATATGTTCCCTTGAAAGCCCTGGTAAAAGCTTCATGTGATGAAAAACCATAATCAAAAGCAATATCCAAAATGCTCTTTTCACTATCCCGAACCTCTTTTAGTGCAAAGGCTAATTTTCTATGCCGTAGATAATCCCTAAATTGCATTCCCGATATTTCCTTAAATTTTCTCGTAGTATGAAATTCGGAATAACCTAACTTGTGAGAAAGAAATCGTAGCGTTATTGCTTCACTGTTACGATTCTTAATACACTCGTCAATTTCATTAACGATTATTTGGATTTGCTTGTGCCACTCGTACAATTGGTCTGTTCACCTCGTTTCAACCACTCTATAGTCATTGTAGAGTAATGGAATTTGCATCGCTTGATTCTACTTGCGGAAAAGAGATGACAATTCAAACGTTTTGGTCCTACTATTTCGGAATCTCATCATGAAACGGTACCACCATTTCGTTTGTATCGTTAAGGAATACATATTGAATCTCAGATTTCCCCTTTGCATTTAGTGGTCGTTGTATAACCCTATCGTTCTGTCAAAGTTATTTCCGCAAGCAGCTTAAGCGTGTCATGCATTCGCAGGATGGACAAGAAGCATGGAGTTCGGGAGGCATTAAACAAAAGGGCTCGGCCCCGTTGAGACATGGGAGTGAAAATCACATGCCCTTACAGTTGTTCCAAGCCACCGCCTCCTCAATTTCCTTCTTATCTCACATTTAGCTAAAGGGTAAAATCCTACGAATTCATGAGCCTGCATGAGTAAACTAAATCATTTCGGAGGAGTTCAAAGCCCATCTCATTCCGGGTAATGGTGATGATTAGGCCCTGTTAGAGTCTGGCGAACGTGATGTAATCGACTTGGACAGGTTCTGCCAATTCCGTCCGAAGTGCCCGGTTGATCTGTCCCCGGTGATATTGCCCATGTAAAATGACCTGCGACAAGATATCCCGGACGGACGTTTGAAACGGGACTCCGTTCTGGTTCGCATAATCGACCCTCACGTCCAAATCAGATTCCTCGAGCCCTTCGATATACACACGATATTTCTCGGCGTTTTCTTCGAACTCCGTTCGGATCGCCGTCAGGTCCTCTGCTTCCTCCCACAACGAATATTGCGCACTACCCTTGCCCTGCAATCGGGACAGCCAGACTCGTTCCGCAACCGCGACATGCCGAACCAGCTTCAGAAGGTCCTTGTTCTTCATCTCACTCTCCTCGAGCGCTTCTAAGATTTGTGCGTCCGCCCAGTACAGGTGGTCCATCATACACTTGATCGTCTTCATTTTCGTTTCCCCCTCTTCGTCTCATTGGATTAATTGTACCTACCGTTTCCCGTAATTGGTCATTTATTTCACAAATCATCATAATCTTCATTGACAAAGGTTCTATTTTTTATCGCGCTCAATGGAATCAGGAGACGTGTGTCGTCTTTTGGTTAGAATCAGAAAATATAAAAGATGAGACCTTTGCCCTCGGCTACAGTTTGGCTGTAGAAGCGCCGGATTTCGTTAAAATGCTGTAGCAGGTAGGCAAAGAACGCATCCTTATCCTCGTCTGAAACAATATCAGGTTCAAGAGGATATACTTCTTCCTTAACCATGGCCGGGAAATCATACCGCAAGCGGAGCTGCGCTTCATCCAGCTCGGAAATAACCTGATGCGCTTCTGCAACTTGCTTGGCACGTAAGGAAAACGCCCCGAATGAGCCAAAATCGATGCCTTTGTCTGATGTCAGCGGAACAACATAACTAAGAGGGGCATCTCCATCGGAAATAACTCCACAAAGCAAGTAGTGAATCGCCTCCCAGGATCTATCAATGTCCAGTCCGGGATAATCATCTATTTTCAAGCTATTCAATGCAATGTCGCCTGTAACAATTTGCTGCACTAGGTTGTCATCCATAGCAAAGTAATATCCACGCATTCCCATGTTGTCATCCTTCCTTCCATTCTAGTAGTGACTATAATGCCCTATCAAAATGTAACCTCTGGATTTATCCCGCAGGATAGAAAAAGAGTGAAGATCAGCCCCCTACGTAATCATAATATCTTGTCTGCACAAGTTACTACATCCCGTTTAAGATAGGTATGTCCTACACTCTTTAACTAATGAATTTTATGTGGAAAAGATATGGTCAAGCACAGCTGTCACCGAAACCATATCCCATATACGGCGAGTCCGACTAATAGTCTTGACTACGGACCCAGCTGAAGCTATTGGCGAATTTATTGCCGTTGGAGCAAGTTTGCGGACTCCAGTGCTGCTATTCTCCCGCAAGCGGTGCATATATAGCCCTTTTCATGCCAATAACGACTATGCGGTCCGATAGCAGTCCAAAAAGGACGTATCCCGCGTTTTGGGTCATCTGTGTCCGCTAGCGGCTTCGTACATGCAAATGTGATGTAATCCACCCATGATCCATATAAACTTCCAGTTAGACTATGACTCCACTGTTAATTGACCCGTATCCATATTATTAAGCACAAGTTTACCTTCCAGCGGGGTGCCGTCTTCGCTCGCAAGCTTCAGCTTACCCGTACGGCCCTTTTCAATTAATGCCTTTACTTGTGTATCTGTAAGGGTACGCCCGTGGTTCTCTTTCCAGATCACGAACTTGCAGCCTTCTTTGTAATGAGAGCAGCCGTAGCCTTTTTTACCCATAAAAATCATCCCGCCACAGCCAGGACGCGGGCAGTTTCCGATAATTTTCGGACCTGAATTTGCTGATTCTTCTTCGTTAGCTGGTTTACGTTTTCTTGGCGCGGCAGGTTTATCGCTGGTTTTACGAGATGTACCTCCACCACTCCGACCTTTAGCCCCTGTGTTCACAGAAGGAGTTTCCCCTTCAAAAGAAGTTTTGGACGCCCGAGACTGCACACGAACCTTGTCCACGATCATGCAGGCAAATCTTTTTACATTCTCCATAAATTGTCCGTCCGACGCCGTTCCTCTTGATATTTCGTTCAAGCGACGTTCCCACTGGCCGGTCATTTCAGGTGAAGTCAACAGCTCGATGCCCGCTCCACGTATCAGTTCAATAGCCGTTCGTCCTTTTTGCGTGATGGCGATTTTTTTGCCTTGCATTTCAATGTATCCGACATTCTTAAGCCGTTCAATGGTTGCAGCACGGGTGGCGGGAGTACCCAGCCCTGAATCCTTCATAGCATCCCGAAGCTCTTCGTCTTCAATCTGCTTTCCGGCACTTTCCATCGCTCTAAGCAGCGTGCCTTCCGTATAGTGTTTTGGCGGCTGTGTATCTTTCTCTTTAACGATTGCGTCACTACAGATCACCTCATCTGCCGGAGCGATTGCGAACGGTTCATTCACTTCAATCTCTTCGTCTTCCTCATCATCCTTGTTTTTTCCCTTGGACGACTTCGCTTTATCTTTTTTCTGGTCCGCGTAAATTACCTTCCAACCGAGACTTAATAATTCCTTAACAGTAGTTTTGAACTTTTCGTCCTCTACATCAGTCATAACCGTATGCACTTTATATTCCGCAGCCGGATAGAACTGTGACAAAAAGCGCCGCACAATCAAATCATACAGCTTTCCCTCATCCGCACTAAGCCCTGTTGCTTTCCGATATGTAGGCAAAATCGCATGGTGATCCTCTACCTTGGAGGGATTGCAGATAAATTTGTTTCCTTTATGAACGAGATTACGATTCGCGCCCTTCACCCATTCATCATAAGCCGTCCCTTGGAGCGCAGATAAAGTCTTATGCATCTCCGGAATATTTTGTTCTGTAACATAGTTAGAATTCGTCCGCGGATAGGATATCACCTTATGCTTTTCATATAAGGCTTGTGCGATATCGAGTGTTTTTTTAGCGGAAAAAGCGTACTTCCCATTCGCCTCCCGCTGCAACAGCGTTAAATCATACAGTTTATTCGGGTACTCTTTCGTTTCCTTAACCTCATAAGATTCAATACGTCCCGGTTTTCCTTTGACCTTGGCAGCCAGCGCCTCCGCCTTCTCACCATCAGTCAGCCGGTCACCCTGCCACATGCCTTTATAGGTCATTTCATTTTGTGTAAAATGGCCCTCCACCTCAAAAAACTTAAGGGATGAGAACGCCTCAATCGTCTTCTGGCGATCATAAATAAGTGCAAGTACTGGGGTCTGAACTCTCCCCACCGACAGCAGCACATTATGTTTCGTAGTAAATGCACGTGACCCGTTCATACCGATTAACCAATCGGCTTCACTGCGCGCTTTTGCTGCTTTGGTTAGATTCTCGTACTCCGCCCCATCCTTTAGCTCTTGAAAGCCTTTGCGGATTGTCTCTGGTGTCAAATCGGAAATCCACAGCCGCTTCACAGGATGTTCAAGCTTCAAATGCCGCTGAATGAGCGAAAATATATGCTGGCCTTCTCGCCCGGCATCACAAGAATTTACTAGCAGATCGCTTCGTTTAGCCAGCTCTCCGATTACCTTCAGCTGATCAATGGTGCGCGCATTAGGAACTAGCTTGAATTGGTCCGGAATAATGGGAAGATCATTAATATTCCATTTTTTGTATTTCACATCATATGCATCCGGCTCAGCCAATCCGATTAGATGCCCTATTGCCCATGTAATAATGTACTGCTCCCCTTCAAGATAGGAACGGTAATTTTTAGCCTTTGGTTCTATTGCGGCGGCGATATTCCGCCCCATGTCCGGTTTCTCCGCAATAATAAGTGTCTTCAAAAACATTCGCTCCTTACCTTCTCGTTCTTAAGTCCAAAATAGGTCCAGTACTCTATTATAACATTAACCTCAGTTTTTTTTAATCGACCGGACTTTTCATAATCTTTCGTTTGATTTAAAATAAGTTGGTATAAGCGTATTCATATATCGGAGGGAAACAAACCTTGTATGAGAATCACAGATTTACTGAACCTTTTTCTGATCGAAGGCTCTCTGCCCTGAAGGCGGATTGTGAGCAGTGCTTTGGCTTGTGTTGTGCCGCATTGCCTTTTGCTGCTTCCATAGATTTCGCTAGAGACAAAGACGCTGGACAGCCATGTCACAATCTACAGTCGGACTTTCGCTGTGGTGTACATACAGAGCTAAGAGAATTAGGCTACCGTGGTTGCACGGTCTATGACTGTTTTGGAGCTGGGCAAAAGATTTCTCAAGTCACTTATGCTGGAGAAGACTGGAGGAAAAATCCGAAAACTGCGAAGCAAATGTTCGAGGTATTTCCGATCATGTGGCATTTGCACGAGCTGCTCTGGTATTTACATGAATCTTTAAACTTAGAAATAACCCGTACAATCCATACGGAGCTGCAAACAGCTCTCGATGAAACGGAACAGCTCACTTTACTTAATCCTGAAGCACTTGCAAAAGTGGATGTTGCCGCTCATCGAGCAAAAATCAATATGTTACTGTTGCAGGTCAGTGAGCTTGTACGAACTGAGGCTCGCCGTAAACTAAAAAAATCAGCGAAGAATTTCAGTCGAGGTGCCGACCTTATGGGAGCTAAGCTCAAAGGAGCCGATCTCAGAGGCGCCAATTTGAGAGGAGCCTATTTAATAGCCGCAGACCTTAGGGACGCTGATCTCAGAGGTGCAGACCTTATTGGGGCAGACTTTCGCGATACTGACCTCAGAGGTGCTAATTTAGCAGAAGCTCTCTTTCTCACTCAGGCACAGATCAATGCGGCAAAAGGCAATACTCTCACAAAATTACCAGCAACACTCTCCTGCCCTGATCATTGGCATTCCCATTAAATGAAAAAAGATCATTTATATCAGCTGTGAATAGAATTGTTTGATCCGAGACACAGCTTCCATAATTTCTAAGACTTCTTTCCCCGCTGTGTTTCGGTTCAGATACTCTACTCTTCCCTGTGATGCTTCCTTGCCCACAACTATTGATAGAGGTATCCCGATCAAGCTTGAATCTTTAAATTTCACGCCAGCGCGTTCATCCCTATCATCAATCAGCGTCTCAATACCAAGCTTGGTTAGTTGATCATAGAGACCTTCGGCAACCGTCCGCTGCTCACTATCCTTGACGGACATTATCAAGATATGAACCTGATAAGGTGCCAATGCTGCTGGCCACATTAATCCATCCTCATCATGATGCTGTTCAGCAATAGCGGATAAAAGCCGTGAGATACCAATTCCGTAACAGCCCATAATCATAGGTTGACTTTTGCCTGAAGAATCTAAGTAAGAAGCGCCTAGCTTTTCACTGTATTTAGTACCTAATTTGAAGACATGACCCACTTCAATCCCTTGATGAAAATGCAAAATACCCTCCAAACAATGCGGACAAACTTCACCTTCTGCTACATTCCGAAAATCCCCCACATGCCCAAGCGAAAAATCTCTGCCGGGTACGACATTACGGAAGTGATAATCTTTTTCTCCCGCCCCTGTAATCCCTTGAGTCATATCAGCTACTGCCGCATCTGCTAGGACAGTAAGCGTTAAGCCTACAGGTCCTACAAATCCACTTTCAACGCCCGCTAAGGATTTCACAGACTCGTAGTCAGCAAGCTTAATCTCATTCGTTCCTAAATATTTACTTACCTTTATTTCATTGACTTCATGATCACCCCGGACCAGTACAGCAAAAATCTGTCCGTCACCTTCATAGATTAATGTTTTGATAATCTGGTCTGGCCGGATATCTAGCTCCTGCTCTAGTTGCTCAATTGTGCGCAAATCAGGAGTGAGGAATTTCTCTATCTCCGGTACTTGTATGACAACTTCATTTTTTACAGGCCGCACGGACTCTGCCTGTTCCAGATTGGCCGCATAATCACAAACGGTGCATGCAGCAATCGTATCCTCCCCAATATCAGCCAGCGCCATAAATTCATGACTGCCACCCTCGCCTCCAATCGCACCGGAATCCGCATGGACAGCACGGAATTTCAATCCACATCGCTCCAATACCCGGTGATAAGCCTCGAACATTTGGATATATGATTTATCTAGACCTTCCAGGTTTGTGTCAAAAGAGTAAGCATCCTTCATCAAAAACTCTCTGCCTCTCAGCAGTCCAAAACGTGGTCGGCGTTCATCTCGGAACTTGGTCTGAATCTGATATACGGTAATAGGAAGCTTTCGATAGGAGCTGATCTCATTCCGTACGAGTGTGGTTACTACTTCCTCATGTGTAGGACCTAGTATGAATTCCCGCTCATGACGATCCCGCAGCGTCATCAGCTCCTTACCGTATACCTCATACCGGCCTGATTCTTTCCAGAGCTCCGCAGGCTGCATAGATGGCATCAATACCTCCTGAGCCCCAGAGACATCCATCTCATGCCGCACAATCGCTTCTATTTTCCGTAAAACACGTCTTCCAAGCGGTAAATAAGTATACACACCCGCTGCTAATTGGCGGATATATCCCGCACGCAGCAGTAGTTGATGACTGCTTGTCTCCGCCTCTGAAGGTGCCTCACGCAGAGTTGTTAATAAAAGATTACTTTGACGCATATTTATACCCTCCCTAAAAAATGAACGCTCTAAACGCAAAAAGACACATTCGTCAGGGACGAATGTGTCGTGATACCACCCTTATTTAACCGCCAGCCCGTACATAGTCTACACTTGATTTGGCGATCCTCGATCGAATAACGGCCGATTCCGGCAGCGGTTATAAGCTGCAGCTACCCAGGCAGGATACCATCCACACGTATTTGAGGAACCTTTCAGCCGGTGAGTTCCCTCTCTGTTCTAACGCTACTAGGATCGTAAGTCCTTGGTCAATGCTTTTGTCATTTAAATATTGTATTAAATCTATATGAAAATAATATTTCCGTCAAGCGTCGGCTCCAAAAAGAAGCCGCTTCTCCAGCAGGTAAACTGCTTTTGAAACGGCTTCTTGAATTAATGCCTAGACAAGAACGCTTGAGCCCATCAGGTATTTATCCACTTCACGTGCAGCTTCGCGACCTTCGTTGATGGCCCAGACCACCAAGCTTTGACCACGACGCATATCGCCCGCAGCAAACACTTTATCCACATTCGTATTGAATTTGCCGTAACGTGCTTTCACATTGGTACGACGATCAGTCTCCAGGTTAAGCTCCTCAACAATATCTTGCTCCGGTCCATCGAAACCAATAGCGATGAGAGCGAGTTGAGCAGGATATACAGCTTCCGTTCCAGGAACGGGCTGGTAGATTTTACGACCTGTCTCATCCACGATCCGGCGGATCTGCACCGTATGAAGCTCCTTCAAGTTCCCCTCTTCATCCCCAACAAATTTAGTGGTCATGATAGAGAATTCACGCGGATCATCGCCAAAAATAGCTTTCGCTTCTTCTTGCGCATAATCCAAGCTGTACACATTCGGAAATTGTGGCCAAGGATTAGCAATCGGATCCCGTTGCAGAGGCGCTTTTTCATGTGTACCAAATTGAGTGATACTGCCGCAGCCATGACGAAGCGCTGTGGCAACACAGTCAGATCCTGTATCCCCGCCACCCAAGACGATTACATCTTTACCTTCAGCGGATACATAGTTACCATCCTCCAGATTGGAATTCAAGTAACTCTTGATCGTGCCATTTAAATAATCCATGGCATACATAACGCCCTTAAGCTCACTGCCTTCAATGTTGAAACGGCGTGCTTTAGTAGCTCCACCACACAGAACGACCGCATCATACTCATCAACAAGCTGCTGAGCCGGAATGTCTTTACCAATCTCAGTGTTCACTACGAAGTTAATCCCTTCAGCAGCCAGCAAATCTACACGACGTTGTACAACTTTTTTATCAAGCTTCATAGTAGGTATTCCATATGTCAGCAGTCCGCCAATGCGGTCACTGCGCTCAAATACAGTTACAGAATGTCCAGCCTTGTTAAGCTGTGCTGCTGCGGCAAGTCCAGCAGGTCCAGAGCCTACGATTGCAATTTTTTTGCCAGTCCGTTTCTCCGGAGGATTAGGTACAACCCAGCCCTCTTCAAAACCCTTATCAACGATCGCAAGTTCAATTGTTTTGATGGTTACCGGCTGTCCGATCAAGCCCACTGTGCAAGAGCCTTCACAGGGAGCGGGACAAATACTGCCTGTGAATTCAGGAAAGTTGTTTGTCTTATGCAGACGTTCCAGTGCTTCTTTCCAGAGTCCACGATACACCAAGTTATTCCATTCCGGAATTAAATTGTGTACTGGACAACCTGAGGTCCCGCCAGCCATATCAATACCTGTATGGCAATAGGGGGTTCCGCAATCCATACAACGTGCGCCCTGTGTCCGAAGCTCGTCCTCGGATAAATGATGGTGGAATTCTTCCCAGTCCTTTACCCGCTGCTCAGGATCCCGATCACCTGGGAGCTGCCGTTTATACTCCATAAAACCTGTAGGTGTAGACATGTTTACGTTTCCCCCATCCGTTCTCTTCGTGTTGAAGTATAGTACATTGTAGCATATTGCGGCTTCGTATGGTTGTCAGCAACGCAATGAAGTACCTGCACATTCTATTCTATACCTATACATAATCATTTCTAATTTTAATTATAGTAACATTCATCACTTTTGCACAGTAATGGATAAATCTACTGATTATTTGTACTATTTCACATGTTATGTCAGAGAAAACGTTTTATTGCTATTCCGTACGTTCATAAACAAGGAAACGGTAATCATACGGATTCTTCTCATCACGAATTCCCTTGATATTGGAGACCTCTTTCCACATCCTCCAGTCAATCTCAGGAAACCGGGTATCTCCTTCAAAATCCTGTTCGATCTGCGTCAACATCAACTTGTCAGCATACGGCAACATCAACCGGTAAATTTCCGCACCACCGATTACCATCAGCTCATCTTCTTTTCTACCCTCACTGAGAGCCTCTTCAAGCGTGTGTAGAACCTCTGCACCTTCAGCTGAATAATCAGTATCCCTAGTTAGAATTAGGCTCGTTCTGCCCTTCAAGGGCTTGCCTCCGAGCGAATCCCATGTTTTGCGGCCCATTAGCATTCTTTTGCCCAATGTTTCTGCTTTGAAATAAGCAAAATCCAGCGGCAAATGCCAAGGCATATCGTTATCTTTTCCTATGACATGATTGGCACCCATTGCCCATATTAAGCTAATACTCATGAAGTTCTCTCCTTCCTCCATACTAAAGTAAAAAACTATATTGCCAAAAATTATATTTGCGAATCTTCATTTACAATTACGTTATACTGCGATCGGCGCTTTTATCGAAGGATGCGGATTGTACCCCTCAATGACCAGATCTTCCAGTTCAATATCAAAAATTGATTTCTTCTGTGAATTAATAACCAGTGTAGGTAATGCTCTTAATTCTCTTGATAATTGCTCTTTCACTTGCTCAACATGGTTTGAATAGATATGCGCATCACTAATGCTGTATACAAACTCGCCTACTTCTAGCCCACATTCGTATGCGATTAAATGTGTAAGTAAGGAGTAAGATGGAATATTGAAGTTTGCCCCGAGAAAAGAGTCCGCACTGCGTTGCAGCAAGTGACAGCTTAGTTTACCATTTGCAACGTAGAACTGGAACATAACGTGGCAGGGCGGTAACGCTGCTTTGCTTCCTTTCGTCCCAGCATTTATAACATCTTCCGGGTTCCATGCGCTGACAATTAAACGCCGAGAATCAGGATTTGTTTTGATCTGATGAATAACGTCTTGTAATTGGTCAATTGATTCGCCAGTTGAAGATGTCCAATTCCGCCATTGCTTACCGTAAACGTTTCCTAGCTCGCCATATTTCGCAGCAAACTCATCATCTTCTAAGACACGATCACAGAATGCTTTCATCTCTGCTTGATATAATTGATTAAAATCTTCATCAACTAAACAACGATTCCCGAAGTCTGTCATATCCGGGCCTGCATATTCGTCCGATTCAACCCATCTTTTAAAAGCCCATTCATCCCAAATATGATTATTATTTTTCAATAAATAACGAATGTTGGTATCGCCTTTAATAAACCACAATAACTCACTTGCAATTAAGCGAAACGGTGTACGTTTTGTTGTAAACAGCGGGAAGCCTTTTGATAAATCAAATCGCATCTGATAACCAAATACACTTATTGTACCAGTTCCTGTACGATCTTCTTTTTTCACACCATGATCCAAAATATATTGTAAAAAATTCAAATAGGTTTGTTCTAACTCATTCGTCAATGTATTGCACCTCCGTAATATTTCACCTCATATATTATATCTGAAAAATCCGATTTTTGTAGAAGGTAAGATAATTTTTAAATATATTTAATAATCGGGTTACCTATTCAATTATAAAGGATTGATTCAGCAATTGTATCTCTACTCCGCTATCCTAAGCTCCACTCTTGCCCCATAAGCCCGAAGGCTTGCTTGTCCACCCACAGGAAAGGTAATCATCGGCGATGTATGTCCAAAGTCCACGTCTGCAATCACAGGAATATCGGATAATTCTTCTTTTGAGCGGATAATTGTGGTCAGCAGCTTCATGGACATACGTGATTCTTTTTGGAATCTGCCGATCACCAACCCTTTGGCCTCTTCAAACTCAGGCTGATGAATTAGGGATTGCAGATCTCGATCAAAGGTTGCAGGTGCTGACTCATAATCATCCTCAATGAACAAGATAGAATTTTTTAAACTTGGCATATACTCTGTTCCCTGCAAAAGATTTAAAGTGCATAAATTGCCACCAATAATCGTTCCTTTCGCTTCCCCATCATTGATAATGAACGGACCTTCATTTTTAATAAATATCCGGTTTTCCTGATCCAGATACCACTCATCATCACTCCAATGCCTGGAAGGCTGCACTAGAATTTCTTTATTGTCCATCATCAGCTTGCGGAAATATTCGATGGTATATTCATTATCGTGGAGCATCGCAAATGTGGAAAAATGCGGTCCGGAGTATGTAACTAATCCTGTCTGAGCATAAATCGCATTACTTAGTGCAGTAATATCCGAATAACCACATAAACGCTTTGGATTCTCTGCAATGATTGAATAATCTATATAACGCAGGAGCTGGTTACTATTGAAGCCCCCAATGGTCGTTAATATTCCTTTCACTTTGGGGTCTAAAAAAGCTTCGTGCAAATCCTCAATTCTCGAATCAATAGAAGAGGAAACAAAATCATCCGTCTCAAAAGAATTTGTTGAAATGGATATCCGAAAACCTAACCGTTCAAGCTGCTCTTTAGCGATTTTCCTTTGCTGAGCATCGATTAATGACAAACTTCTGGAAGGAGAGATAATACGCAGCTCATCTCCAGGCTTTAATTTATCAGCTCTCATCATTGAACCTCCCTATATTTATAAAATACAGATTAAGTAATTGCTCTTCCTCCCAGTATATCTCTTTTCAAAAAAGTGGAAAACACAAAAAAAGGCGGAACGCATTTGCGTCCGCCTTTCTGTTGCCTGCTAGAGCAATTTTTGGAGAAAAATTATTTCATTACATGAATTGGGTGACCTTCAACCAATTCAGCAGCTTCCATGACGATTTCGCCAAGGGTTGGATGCGCATGAATAGTCAAAGCGATATCTTCAAGCGTTGCGCCCATTTCGATTGCCAAACCAAGTTCAGCGATCAAGTTAGAAGCTTCGATACCAACGATTTGAGCTCCCAGTACCAAATTGTTCTCGGAGTTAGCAACAATTTTGATGAAGCCTTCTGGGCTGTTCAAAGATACTGCGCGACCATTTCCTGCGAATGGGAATTTGCCGCTTTTCACTTTGTAGCCTTTGTCTTTTGCTTCTTTTTCAGTCAAACCAACGCTTGAACACTCAGGATCTGTAAATACAACAGCTGGGATGACTTTGTAGTCAACAACAGATGTAAGTCCTGCAATTGCTTCAGCAGCGATTTTACCTTCGTAAGAAGCCTTGTGAGCCAAAGCAAGACCTGGAACAACGTCGCCGATAGCGAAGATGGTAGGAATGCTTGTGCGTCCTTGGTGATCAACTTTGATCAATCCGCGCTCGTCGAGCTCAAGACCGATCAGATCCAGACCAAGTTCACCGTCAGTGTTAGGACGACGACCTACAGTTACAAGCAAGTAATCTGCTGTAACTTCTTTGGACTCGCCACCAACAGAGTATTTCACGGTTACTTCTTTGTCGTTCTGAACAGCACTTTCAGCTTTAGCGTTAGTTACGATTTCGATGCCAGTTTTAGCCATGTTTTTCGCAACAAGACGAGTCATATCTTTATCGAAGCCTGGAAGTACAGTATCCAAACCTTCGATAATTGTTACTTTAGTGCCAAATTTAGAGTACATTTGACCAAGCTCGGCACCGATGTATCCACCACCGATTACGATCATGCTCTTCGGAATTTCTGGAAGTTCCAGAGCTTCAGTCGAAGACAGAATACGTCCGCCGAATGGGAAAGGTTTAAGTTCAATTGGACGGGAACCTGTAGCAATGATGCAGTGTTTGAAGCGGTAACGTGGAGATTCATGATCATTGAACACACGTGCTTCTGTGTCGCTGATAAACATGCACTCGCCGTTAAATACTTCAATTTTGTTGCCCTTCATCAAGCTAGTCACACCGCTAGTCATTTTTTTAACTACGCTGTTCTTGAATTCTTGAGTTTTGGCAAAATCCACTTTAACATTCTCAGCTGTAACGCCGAAAACTTCACCATGCTGTGCGGATTCAAATTGATGCGCAGCAGCGATCAAGGCTTTAGAAGGAATACATCCACGGTTCAAACATACACCGCCGAGTTCCGATTTATCCACGATGAGGACTTTTTGGCCGAGCTGGGCGGCACGAATTGCCGCCACATACCCACCAGGACCTGCACCAATGACCAATGTATCAATATCTAGTGAAGCGTCTCCTACTACCATAATTATACCTCCATAACCAGCAGCTCAGGATTATTGAGCAGCGATTTAATGTAGTTCATAAAGTTTTGAGCAGTCGCACCATCGATAATACGGTGGTCAAAGCTGAGTGACAACGCCATTACTGGAGCAACTACGATTTCACCATTTTTCACAACTGCTTTTTCACTGATACGGCCAGTTCCGAGGATAGCCACTTCAGGGAAGTTGATGATTGGAGTAAAGAACATACCGCCAGCAGAACCGATGTTACTGATAGAGATCGTGCTGCCCTTCATTTCGTTAGCAGACAATTTACCGTCACGGCCACGAACGGCCAAGTCAGTGATGCTGCTAGCAATCATCCAAATGCTCTTACGGTCAGCGTCTTTGATAACTGGAACGATCAAACCGTTTGGTGTATCAGTAGCGATACCGATATTGTAGTATTTCTTGTAGACAATTTCGCCTGCTTCTTCATCAATCATAGCATTGAGTGCTGGGAATTGACGGGAAGCTGCAACAAGTGCCTTAACGATGAATGGAAGGTAAGTAACCTTAACGCCTTTTTTCTCAGCAATAGGTTTCATACGTGTACGGAATGCTACCAGTTCAGTAACATCTACTTCATCCATGATGGTTACGTGTGGAGCAGTGTAA
Source organism: Paenibacillus sp. FSL H8-0315 (assembly GCF_038005365.1). NCBI lineage: Bacteria > Bacillati > Bacillota > Bacilli > Caryophanales > Paenibacillaceae > Paenibacillus > Paenibacillus sp. FSL H8-0315. The sequence goes on from NZ_JBBOTA010000001.1 coordinate 326,765, forward strand.
GCCGATTTAACCATTGCGTTGGAGATCGCCTTACGAATACCCTTGAATGGTACACGTTCTTCTTCAAGACTAACGTTACCGCTAGCTGCTGCAGTTGCTGCTTTAGCTTCGGTTTTAGCAGCCTTAGGAGCTTCAGACGACGCTGCTGCTGCAGGAGCTGCTGGTGTAGAACCACCTTTCAAGAAGGCTTCTACGTCTTCACGAGTGATTTTACCACCTTTACCAGTTCCGTTCACTTTGGAAATATCCACTTTTTGCTCACGAGCAAATTTGCGAACGCTTGGTGTAGCCAAAACATCGCGGTCAGGAGCTGGTGTTACACTTGCAGATCCGCCTTCTTTAGCATCAGCAGGGCTTGTTGCTGCAGGGGAAGAAGTAGTGTTTGCACTTCCTTTTGCTGCATCGGCTTCAGCAGATGCATGACCTTCTTGTTCAGGAACGTCGCCTTCAGCAGCGATAATAGCTACAACTTCGCCTACGCGGCAAACTTGGCCATCTTTAGTCAGAACTTCCAATACAGTACCATTCACTGGACATGGAACCTCAACTACCGCCTTGTCATTTTGAACTTCCATGATGATGTCATCATCCGTTACCTTGTCACCGGCTTTGATATGCATTTTGATGATTTCACCTTCATGCAGACCTTCACCCAGCTCAGGGAAGCGATATTCAAAATTCGATGCTTTGTTAGATGCTGGAGCAGCTGGTGCAGCTGGCGCTTGAGCAGCAGGAGCTTCAGTAGCAGCACCCTCTTGATCAGGCACGTCACCTTCTGCTTCGATAATAGCCACTACTTCACCGACACGGCATACTTGACCGTCTTTTGTCAGAACTTCCAATACAGTACCGTTTACTGGACAAGGCACCTCAACTACCGCCTTGTCATTTTGAACTTCCATTACGATATCATCATCCGTTACCTTGTCACCGGCTTTGATATGCATTTTGATGATTTCACCTTCATGCAGACCTTCACCTAGTTCAGGAAATCGGTATTCAAACTTTGCCACTTTGAAAACCTCCTCGTGAAATTGGGACTAACCTTATGATTTAAACTTTATAAGATGAAACAACGTTGTCATCCATATGGATGACAACTGTTTCTCGTAAAAATATTTAGAATTCCAAAACTTTCTTCACGCCTGCAATAATACGTGCAGGGTTTGGAAGCCATGTATCTTCTATTTGTGCGAATGGATACACAGTATCAGGACCTGCGATACGAAGCACAGGTGCTTCCAAGTGCAGTAGTGCTTTTTCATTGATTTGTGCGATAACTTCAGCAGCTACACCCGCACTCTTTTGTGCTTCTTGCACCACGATAGCACGGTTAGTCTTCTTCACAGACGCTACAATAGTATCGATGTCGATTGGACTTACAGTACGAAGGTCGATAATTTCAACATTAACGCCTTCTTTTTCGAGTTGCTCGGCTGCTTTGGTAGCTGTATGTACCATCAGCCCGTAAGTAATGATCGAAACGTCAGAACCTTCACGTACTACGTTCGCTTTACCAAGTTCAACTGTATATTCACCTTCTGGCACTTCAGCACGGAATGCATGATAAAGGTTCAAGTGCTCCATGAAGAAGACAGGGTCATTGTCGCGGATAGACGCGATTAGAAGTCCCTTCGCATCATATGGGTTTGAAGGAATTACAACTTTAATCCCTGGGCTTTGTGCGATCAAACCTTCGAGTGAGTCAGTGTGAAGCTCAGCAGCCTTAACTCCGCCACCAAAAGGAGTACGGAATACTACTGGAGCGTTATATTTACCGCCAGAACGCCAGCGCAAACGTGCTGCTTGAACAACGATTTGATCCAGTGCTTCAAAGATAAAACCTACGAATTGAATTTCAGCAATCGGACGGAAGCCTTGTACACCAAGACCAAATGCCAGACCGCCGATAGCGGACTCAGCTAGTGGTGTATCAAAAATACGATCTTCGCCAAATTCCTTTTGCAGACCTTCAGTTACACGGAAAACGCCACCTACATTACCAACATCCTCTCCGAAGATAAGAACGTTAGGGTCACGATTCAGTTCAACGCGCATCGCGTCGCGAATCGCTTCTTTCATATTCATTTGTGCCATTGCCTGATATCCCCCTTATTCAAAATCGGCTTTTTGCTCTTCCAGATGTTTAGGTGTTACTTCGAACATACTGTCGATCAAGCCAGGTATTGTCATTTTTTCGGTTTGTTCAGCTTTTTTGATCTGCTCGTTAACAGTAGCTTTCGCTTCATCTTTCACGCGCAGTGTATCTTCTTCAGTCCAAAGACCTTTCTTCTCCAAATACTTGGCAAGACGGGCGATTGGATCCTTTTCACTCCATTGTCCTTCTTCTTCTTTCGAACGATATTTACTTGCATCGTCAGAAAGGGAGTGTGGACGGAAACGGTAAGTTACAGCTTCGATCAATGTAGCACCTTCGCCGTTGCGTGCACGTTCTGCAGCATCACGTACAGCACTGATTACTGCAAAGATGTCCATACCGTCAACCTTAATCCCTGGAATACCAGCTGCAACCGCTTTGTGAGCGATCGATTTGGAAGCCGTTTGTTTAGCGAACGGAGTCGTAATCGCATAACCGTTGTTTTGAACAAAGAAGATTACAGGCAGTTTAAAACGACCAGCAAAGTTCAAGCCTTCGTAGAAGTCACCTTCTGAAGAACCGCCATCACCAGTGTAAGTAATTGCAACATTCTTTTGTTTTTTCAATTTGAAGCCCATAGCAATACCAGTAGCGTGCAGGATTTGCGCACCAATGATAATTTGTGGCATCAATACATTAACCCCATCAGGAATAGCTCCACCATGTTGGTGACCGCGGGAATATAAGAAAGCTTGGTACAATGGAAGTCCGTGCCATACTAGCTGCGGAATATCACGGTAGCCTGGGCATAAGAAGTCTTCTTTCTCCAAAGCGAACTCACTACCAATCATGGTAGCTTCTTGACCGGATACCGGTGCGTAGAAACCAAGGCGACCTTGACGGCCAAGGTTTACTGCACGATCATCCCAAGTACGGGTAAATACCATACGATACATAATTTCTTTCAGTTGATCGTCGGTTAAATCGGGCATCTTATCCTTATTGATAATTTCTCCATCCGGGGAAAGTACCGATAGAGCCTCGACGTCCTCTGTATACACTTCATAAGGAACTTTACTCATTATCTTCACCTCAATAAAAAAATTTGAATATCAGCTGCCTCTGTTATAATATTATTATACACCTGTTTAGTTACTTTCGTCAAAGAAATACTTATAAAATTTATATTCCTTCAAATTTTGTATGTATAACAGGTGAGGAAATTTTATATAACAGTTTAACACTTTTCCAACAAGTAAATGATTAATAACACAGTTACACATTTAATAATTTTAGCGTAACCCTGTGTGTATTGCAAAATTCGACAAGAAAGGTGACGTGACAACGATGAGCGATTCTGTTTTTCTGAAACGCACAATTGTAAAAGAAACGCTTTGGAGTGAACATCTGCAGGAGGAACGTAAATTACGTATCTATCTGCCCCCAGGCTACAATGAAGTTCTGAGTTACCCCGTGGTGTACTGCCAAGACGGAGAAGAATTTTTCAACTTTGGACGCATTGCTACACTTGCTGGACAACTTATTATAGAAGAAGATGTCGAGCCCTTCATTATCGTTGGTGTAGAAGTTAACGTCGCTGTTCGGACTCAAGAATACGCTCCGTTCGGCAGCCGATTCAAACAGTACCTATCTTGCTTTTCCGAAGAGATTATTCCCTTCATTGAAAAAAATTATCCCGTACGCCGTACACCCGACGAACGAATCTTAGCCGGCGATTCTCTTGGAGGCAGCGTCTCCCTCCATCTGGCACTTGCTTATCCAGCTATCTTCACACGTATCATCAGCCTATCCGGTGCATTCTATCCCGAATCACAAGCCATGCTGGCTAAAGAGGAAGATCTCTCCTGGCTTAATATTAATATGGTCGTTGGACTGCAGGAAACAGATTACCAGACTGATACTGGGACCTATGATTTTGTTCAGATGAACAGAGAAACTAAAGCTTTGCTTGAAGCACGTGGAGCTACCGTATCCTACCGCGAGAAAGACGGTCGTCATCTCTGGGGCTTTTGGCAAAAGGAACTCCCTGAATCTCTACTCTATTTTTTAAACACATAATGCCATATTGATAGAAGCAAAAAATGAACATCTAAAGAACGTATGTAGATTTCAGCCGTGTTTACGCTTACAGTTTAATCCAGCAAATTTCCTTAAATTACTTTAATACTAATCAGAGAGGCTGGAACCCAACCGGGTTACAGCTTTTCTCTTATCACCATTTCTAGCAACACGTCACAGCCTGCATTGATCAAATCATATACCTGTTCAAAATTACCTGTAAAATAAGGGTCTGGTACTTCTCTCAATTCTTCCTCAGGCAATAAATCCATGAAGAACAAAAGCTTAGCCTCTTCCCCACCAGGAACCTTTCGAACATTCTCTCCATTAGACTTGTCCATGCAGACGATATAATCAAACTTCTGAAAATCCTCGCTACTGACCAAACGCGCTGCCATATTTGCATAACTAATCTTGTTTTGATCAAGTATACGTCTAGTCCCTTCATGCGGTTCCTTACCTATATGCCAATCTCCAGTTCCCGCAGAGTCAACCAGAATCTTATGTGAAAGCTCTCGTTCATCAATCTTATGGCGCAGAACGGCCTCCGCCATTGGTGAGCGACAAATATTACCCAGACAAACAAATAGCACGTTTACGATTTCATTCACCTCCCAATTGTTAAAAGATTAGTAAATATGAATTTATGCACATAAAAAATCGCACACTATCATTTTAGCGTTGTCATGGTCAATTGTGCAACTTTTCGATCTGCATTATACTGGGACAGGATAACCAACTAGAGTTTTAGAGGAGGAATGGATGTTATGCCATCCAAACGAGTCGTTATTTTTGCCGGTGGAGAACTATCTCCGGATTATTTCGCTCTATTAGATGAAGAAGATTTTATTATCGGTGCGGACCGGGGTGCATTATTCCTCATCTCACATGGATATATACCAGATATTGCGGTAGGTGATTTTGATTCTGTATCGCCTGAGGCTTTTCAGGATATTCAATCCAAAAGTAAAAAAACAATCACTTGTGACGCCGTGAACAAGGATGTAACCGACAGTGAGATGGCACTCGATATTGCAATGAATCAGCAACCTGATTCTATTTTACTATTAGGAGTTACAGGCACTCGAATTGACCACTCTTTAGCCAGCATTCAAATGATGACAAGGGCTCTGCAACGGCAAATCAATTGCTACGTGATGGATTCTAATAACTATGTGACACTTACCGGATCCCAAACAGTCATTGAAGATTTGGGCTACACCTATGTATCTTTGCTTCCATTAACTCCTGAAGTAACAGGGATTACATTAGAAGGATTTCAATATCCTTTGAATGATGCTACTTTAAAGCTAGGGCAATCTCTAGGTGTAAGCAACAAACTGATTTCCTCCACTGGAACAGTTAGAATACGTAGTGGATTATTGCTGATTATTCAGAGCAAAGACTAAATACATAGTGATATAGAAACATCCTTGTAACTTTTGTTTCAAAATTAAAAAGCCGTTAAATCCTTTATATATCAAGGGGTTTACGGCTTATTTTATTGCTCAAAATATCAAGTTATTAATTTTTTGTAACTTTTAATGAATTTTTAATAAAACGTTTACAACCCAGGCCCAGCCTCACTTTATTGCTGCTCTACCAAATTTTATGACATAGATAACCTGCTATACTACGAATCAGGCAAGCAAGACAAGCCAAGCAAGACAGATTGATATACTAACTTTGGAGGTACTTACAACATGAATAAACAACAATGGATAAAAAAAGCGATTGTTATAGGAATGGTTACTACAATGGGCTTAGGAACAATGATGGCAACTGGTGTAGGTGCAACTAAAGTTGAAGCCGCTACGGTGTCCAAAGGACAAAGCGTTGTCAATTTCGGAAAAAACTTTATGGGAACTCCATACAAATTCGGAGCCTCTACTTCTACTACTAAGGTTTTTGACTGCTCTTCCTTTATGAAACATATCTTTAATAAATATAATGTATCATTACCCCGCACAGCTGCGGCTCAATCAAAAGTAGGAACTGCTGTATCCAAAGCTAACCTTCGTGTCGGCGATCTTGTATTCTTCTCCAGCGGCAGCAGAGCAACTGGTAAAAATGTAACTCACGTAGCTGTTTACGCTGGAAACGGTAAAATTCTGCACACTTACGGTAAACCAGGTGTTACGGTTTCTGATCTTAATTCTGGTACATGGAAAAAGACTTATCTAAAGGCTCGCCGCGTACTGTAAACAACAGCTCTATAGTAGAGTCTTTTCTATAAAAGAGAATTAGTCTCAGGATGTGGTGCTGCCTTCGGGCACCCTCATTACATATCCTGTTCCGCGAACAGTATGAATCAACTTGTTCCGGTACCCTTTATCAATTTTTAAGCGGATATGCCTGATGTATACATCTACAACATTGGTATCTGCATGGAATTGATATCCCCATACTTGTTTGAGTATTTCCTCGCGGGAACATATAATCCCTCGATTCGCAGCGAGATAATATAGAAGATCGAATTCTTTATGCGTCATCTTAAGCTCGATCCCTTCACGGGTGACCAGCCTGCGGCTGGGATCGAGCATTAAACCATCTACCTTTAACAGATGTTTTAAATTTCGACGCCGACCCGTGAGGGTTAATAAATTTAGAATTCTACATTTAAATTCACCGGTATGTAGTGGTTTTGTCATGAAATCATTCCCTCCGGCTAAAAAGGCCGCAACTGCTCCGTTACCAGATAATTCTTCGGAAATCACCATGACCGGAAGAATCATTCCCTCATCTCTTACTGCGGAAATGATTTTCCATCCTTCCCATGTTCCCACCTCGCCTAAATCAGCAAGCAGTAATACCGGTTCTACTTCAGAAATGGATAAGCGAAGATCTTCGGGATCTTCGCTTTTTGTTATTTGCAGACCGATATCATTAAACACTTTCGCAATAGCGTCTAGTTCTTCCTCTCCTCTTCCGTTTCCCGCAGACATGTACCATATCATTTGCTCACTCACGAAGATCCCCCGTATCCATCAGACATGCATCAGCATCCCATTAATAGATATAGAATCCCCGGAAAACAAAGAGACCATTCCTATGAAATGGTCTGAGGATCTGTTTATTATGCTTTTTATCCAAAATATCGATGATAAAAGCTACGGGCAGCGGCAATATCCTTCGTTCCATGGATCAATGCCCGGCCATCTGCGAAGATCACCATCCGGTAAGGACCTTCCTTAAAGGAAATTAGATAAGGATTGCTCTCTACCTCACCGTCTCCTAAACGAGACAGACGACTGGCTGTTTCCTGCAAGTTAAGTTTCTGCGGCCGGGCAGGGCGGATCTGTACGGTATCCCTGCCACAAAGCACATCACTTCGTTCCGTATTTAAGGCTGTTAGATAAGGGTAGATCGGATGAGTCCCACAAGAAGGACAATTCTCCTTTTTAGCACTTTTCACGCCAATTTCTTGATGTTCATTACGCCATACATCGAAAGTCAGCAGTTTATTCCGTAATTGGTCCTTATGGTTACCGAGAAGCTTTAACGCCTCAGCTGTAGCATTTGCAGTGACCAATTGTACGGCCTGGGGAAGAATACCCGCTGTATCACAGGTATCTCCCCCTAGTGGAACTGTACCTAAAAGACAATGAAGACATGGCGTTTCTCCAGGCAAAATCGTATATGTAATTCCATAGCTTCCTACACAAGCTCCATAAATCCAAGGGATATTATTCTTTTGGGCAATATCATTAATGATGAGACGTGTATCGAAATTATCAGTCCCATCCATAATCAGGTCCACCCCTGAGATGAGTCCTTCCAGCTCTTCCTTCCGCACATCCATAACATGCGCTTCTATGACAACCTCAGAATTAATCTGCTGCAGTCTGTTCTGGGCTGCAATGGCTTTTGGAGCTCGCTCCTGCGCATCCATCTCGGTATATAGCTGTTGGCGCTGCAGGTTACTCCACTCTACATAATCGCGGTCAACGATAAGAACATGCCCAACCCCACAGCGGACTAATGTCTCTGCAATCCCTGTACCTAACGCACCCGCACCAACTACAAGCACTTTTGAATTTGCGAGACCCTGCTGTCCTTCAGTTCCAAACGGCGCGAAACGTATCTGTCGTGAGTATCGATCTTCTCGCCCAGCGTTATGAAACATACATTATCTCCTCCCCATATCCAAAAAGCGGAGAACAGCAGGATGTCTGCTATTCTCCGGATTTATGATTATTCTATACCTGTACAGCTGACCACTGCTCAACATCCCAAATTTTCGTAACCCAATCTTCATAAAAATCAGGTTCATGAGATACAAGCAGGACTGTGCCTTTATATTCTTGCAAAGCGCGCTTCAACTCTGCTTTAGCAATAACGTCAAGGTGATTGGTAGGTTCATCGAACAGTACCCAGTTGCTTTCGCGCATCAAAAGCTTACAAAGTCGCACTTTCGCTTGCTCCCCACCACTCAGCATACTAAGCGGACGTGTAATATGTTCATTTTTTAGGCCACAGCGTGCCAGATGCCCACGAACTTCGTTCTGAGTTAAACTGGAGAATTCATTCCAGACATCCTCAATGGGTGTAAGACTAGCTGCTTTCACTTCTTGTTGGAAATATGCAGGGTTCAGATAATCCCCAAGATAGGTTTTGCCGCTGTATGTTGGGATCACTCCCAGAATTGTCTTCAGCAGTGTCGATTTACCCACACCATTGCAGCCAACAATAGCAATCTTCTCTCCACGTTCAATGACCATGTTTAGCTGTGGCAGCAGCGGACGATCATAACCAATCTCAAAATCAATTCCTTCGAAGACGGTTTTGCCGCTTGCCCGGCTCTCTTTAAACTTAAAGGTCGGCTTAGCAGCTTCTTCAGGACGATCAATTCGGTCCATACGATCAAGCTGCTTCTCACGGCTTTTTGCCCGGCCTGAAGTTGAAGCACGCGCTTTATTCCGCTGGATGAAGTCCTCTTGTTTTTTGATAAAATCTTGTTGCTTCTCATAGGCATCGATATGCTGGTTTTTATTCATCTCCGCCATATCGAGGAATTTCTCATAGTTCGCCGTGTAACGGGTCAATTTACCGAACTCTAAGTGATAAACGACATTAACGACTTTATTCATAAACTCAGTGTCATGGGAAATCAATATAAATGCATATGGGTACTGTTTCAAATAGTTGGTCAGCCAATCGATATGCTCAACATCCAAATAGTTGGTAGGCTCATCAAGCAATAGTACATTGGGTTTCTCCAGTAGCAGCTTCGCCAGCAGCACTTTGGTTCTTTGACCACCGCTGAGAGAAGCAACATCACGATCTAGCCCAATCACGGACAGGCCTAAACCATTGGCCATTTCCTCTACTTTTACATCAATCAGATAGAAATCTCCGATATCCAGTTGTTCCTGAATGTCTCCCATCTGCTCCAGTAGTACTTCTAGTTCCTCAGGCGAAGCATCACCCATCTGCTCTGTGATCTTCAGCATTTCCTGCTCCAACTCAAGCAGTGGCAAAAAAGCGTCCTTTAGAACATCGCGAATCGTTTTGCCCGGTGTAAGAATCGTATGTTGGTCCAAATAACCGTAACGCACCCGAGGGGTCCACTCTACTTTACCATTATCCTTCAAAAGCTTTCCTGTCAAAATGTTCATTAGCGTCGATTTACCAACGCCATTTGCTCCAACAATTCCAACATGTTCTCCTGGTAACAACCGGAAAGACACGTTCTTGAACAATGTCCGATCCCCAAAATTGTGGGAAACGTCTTCTACAGTAAGTAAACTCATAAATTCTCCGCAAGCTCCTGTCTATACTTAAATAATGCGTAAATCAAATCACGTATAAATATATATTTTATCACACTTTAGCGGAACACTGAATTAAATGTTAGTCCCAATAGCCTATCTTAAGAAAAAACCACGGCGTTTTCCATCGTTTCGTTCGCCCTTAATGTCCCCTAACAGCTCAGCAATTACATCTGCCAACTTCCCTTTTTGTAAAAATGGATCTTGTTGACATGGTAAATTATAAACCCTATCTATACCTAAAGAATTTCGCAACAGTTCAACAGATTGGTGTTCAGCAAGTGGTAAACCCACTCTCCATTCCCGTTCAGGCTGCAGCCCCCTTCTCCTAATCCATAATAAAGATTCCTCCAATCGCCAATCGGCGCCAGAAGCAATTAGAATGGGAATATCGCTATGCTTGATTTCTTCCAGCGCTCCATCAAATCCACCCGTGCCCAGATCTAAGACAACAAATTGATAAGCTCCTCTCATAAGCTCTGCTACATCCCCATGGTGAGGTCGCTTCCAGTAATGAACCTTCCTCCAAGAAAATACAGACTCAGAGCTCTCATCAGGAACTGAAGCGCTCTGCACATCAACCATATTGTGCATGCGCTCATAAACCGATGAATCCGGTGATAGATCAACCCAAGCTGTTGAACCGATCTGTGCCAGATAACTGCTAATTGCAAATGAAGTATGTGTTGTTCCAAGTCCCGGCCCTACTCCAAGTAAGGCGATCACTTTAGCCTTCCGTTTATCAACCACTAGGGGCACAGACACTGCTAAAGAATTACCTTCATCCATATCATTCTCCACATGAACCAGTGCTTGAATAACAGCTGTTGCGTCCTGATATCTTTCCTCCGGATGTGGCCGTAATAAACGTCTAATTATAGGAATAAAAGCTGCGGGAACATGGTCACGCAACTTATTTTCCATTCCAGACTCCCAGTGGCTGCATAAGCCTCCGGTAGCCATATACAAAAGTAACGCACCAAGACCATATAAATCAGAAACCGGCTGACTCTGCCCATTCCCATACTGCTCAGGAGCCGCAAACCCAACTGTACCAAGCTTCACCGTATCTTCAACGATTCCTTTTCTATAATTCCGAGCGATTCCGAAGTCGATTAACATCAATTCTTTTTGCTTAGTTAACATAAGATTGGAGGGCTTTAAATCACGATAAACAATGGGCGGATGATGACCATGCAAATATTGCAGGACTTCTAAAAGCTGTTTAGCTATTTGTAGGATGAATTCACAAGGCAATGGTCCGGGATTATCCTTCATCAGCTGACTTAAAGTTATCCCTTCAATATAATCCATAACTAAATAAGAATACCCTTCTTGATCCGAAAGATAGTAATCAACAATACGGGGAAGCCGCGGGTGATCCAGACACATTAGCATCTCCGCTTCAGCTTTAATGTCTGAAGGCATCTCATCTGAGCTTACACTTTCTTTTACAGCCCAACGTCTCCCCTTTAAACGCAGATCCTCCGCAAGATAAACAATACTCATTCCACCTGTTCCAATCTGATCAATAATTCTGTATCTGGCGTCCATTATCTGCCCTACCCCAAGCTTCGATGCAAAATCCACCTGAACTTCCCCCTTTTTCACATAAAAAAAAGAGAAAGCTTCCGCCATTAACGTTGTTACCGCAGATTACGATAACGTTAATAACGGGATGCTTTCCCTTAAGATTTTTAAATTAGAATCTAACTTAGTATTTAATCATATAAAGTGTTATTTCATCACGATTATGAAACAGCTGCTTGGCCCGTTGAATCTGCATACGTTCGCCCTCAAACATTGCGATGATCTCTTTGATCATCGCTAGAGGTTTCTTATGCATCAGCTTTACGGTCACAATCGCTGTTCCGCCTGGGGACAGGCTGTGCAGCAGCCCGGTTACAAGCTTCGCCATCAGCTTAGGACTCCAGCTCATATCACATACAAGCAGATCAAATTCATTATCGCGGAATTTCACTTCTCCGGCATTTTTGCGCAGGATCTTCAGACCCGGGTAATTACGCAGCGATTCATGCATCAAAGCAGGGTCAACCGCTGTTACCTTCATTCCACGCTCCAGCAAGAAAGAAGTCCAGCCCCCTGGAGAGGCACCGATATCAAGCGCATTACGGAAGCTGTAAAAAGGAATAGCGAACTCCTTCTCCGCTTCCATCAGCTTGAACTTAGCACGTGAGATTTGTCCGTCTTCCTTGCGGAAACGGATTGCACCGCCATTCCAACCGGATAGATTCTCTTCTGGTCTGGACACTCCTGCATATAAGGCATTCCCGTCTGCGTAGACAGAAATGACCCATGCCGGATCTTGTACTGTAAATTCTGCACCCAAGCTCTGCAATTGCTCCTGCAGCCATTCACGAAGTTCGCCCGGACTTTCCTGCCAGAAGGAAGGATCCCCTTTACGAACATTTAAGGATACTTTCTCCCCCTCTAGTTCACTGCGGCGGCTTAAATAAACAGCCAAACGCTGCAGCGCATCCATGGTTCCTTCATCCTGAAACTGCACAGGCTGTATATGACGAAGGAAAATGGGCAGATTCTGTGTGAGCAATCGTGATACTTCCTCGGGTTCAGACTGCAAGGTGGCTAGAAAGATTTCTCCCGGCAGCAGCAGCGTACTCTTCACTGCGCCGAACAAGCGCCGAAGCTCTTCCTGAGCATATGGCGCAAAGCCGTGATTAGCTGTACAAATATATCGGGAGTACACCATTTCTTCCGGAGCAGTGGTCTGCTCTTCGTTATCATGTCTTAATTCGTTCAAATCGTTTTGCCTCCAGGTCTAATTTTAATCCAGGGACGACCGCTATCCCATTCTACATCAACAGGAATATCATAGGTGGCCAAGATCATTTCTTTGGTTAATACTTCTTCTTTCGGTCCGGAACCAGCTAGCTTACCGTCGCGAATTAAAGCAACATGTGTAAAAAGCGGGACAATTTCTTCCACATGATGAGTTACATATACAACGGAGACATTACGTTGTCTCAGCTTGTCTACTTCAGCCAGCATTTTTTCTCTTTCGTACAGATCAAGACCTGCACAAGGCTCGTCCATAATCAGTAGTTTGGGGTCAGCCATAAGACATCTTGCCAGCATTGCTTTTTTTCGCTCTCCCTGTGACAAGGTTCCAAAAGGATGAAGTGCCATATTGCCCAGATTCATATCCTCTAGCAAGCGGATTGCCTTCTCCTTCACTTCGTGTGGAATGCTCTCGTAGAAACGCAAATAAGCGTAAGCTCCTGTAGCTACAACCTCCCACACCGGATCATTTAAAGACATTTTCTCCATTAAGGAAGGACCAATATAACCAATCTCTTTACGAACCTCGCGTAAATCACATTGACCATATTTATTCCCCAATACCTCAACAGTTCCTTTGCTAGGGAATAAATAACCTGTCATAATCTCCAAAATTGTTGTTTTGCCCGAACCATTTCGTCCCAAAATGACCCAGTTTTCGCCTTCCTTCACTTCTAACGATACATCGTCCAAGATTAGGCTTTCTTCTCTGCGCAGAGATAAATGTTGTAATGAAATGATCATGATATAACACTCCTTATGTATTCCAGAATCCGCTCAACTGAAACCATTGAATAATAAATATGCGGATTCTCTATCCGGTCAGCAGAAGCCACAAGTAGAGCAGGGACACTGGTAATCCGGTATTGTTGGACCAGATTAGGCAACATGTTCACATTTCCGGCAACCATTTGGAGTTCAGCAGGCAATAGATGTGCCGCTACTTCTAACATGCGTTCTGTAGCCTTACAGGTACCACACAGCGGAGTATGCAAAAATACTACCAGCGGTTCTCCAGGTCTCGTGAGTATCTCCAGTAAATCCGCTTCATTCATTCCCTTCATTTCAGACCCGTCTCCCCAGCGATATCATAAAGCTTATCAGAACTTAGGGGACCATTAAACAAGATCATCCCCTCAGGTTTAGCCGCGTATAAGATTTCATACATTTCTTTTCTCCCTAAAACACTGGAGGTGTGTAGATAGATTTCACGGGGGTACAGTCCTTCCAGAACAATCCGTCTAGCCACTTCCCCACCAGAATAATCATCCGGTCCCATATCATAATCTAACGATAAAATACCAACCTCACACTCACGCAACATCAGAAGACATTCTTCTGTTGTCCTGGCTAAAGCAAATCCAAGCGGACCTTTACGGAGATCGTCCATATAGATATGAGTCACTTTCTAGCCCCCGCTTCAAACCAACTGCGAACAGTAGCTATTTCATTCCGATGACTGCCATCTGGACCCTTTTCAGTTTCCAAAACAACAGATTTTTTACGTAATGGATCAGAAGTTATTAAGCGCTTAAGACCCTCTTCGCCGATATAACCTTTTCCTATTCCAGCATGCCGGTCCCGTCTCGAATCAAAGGGAAACTTAGAATCATTTAGATGAACAGCTACAAGATGCGGCCAAAATCCAAGCTGGTTTCCTCGTTCAAGCAAGTCTTCCGTATGCTCAGGATTCCAAATTCCCGCCGCAAAAGCATGACAGGTATCCAGACAAAATCCAATCTTCTCGGGAAACTGGCTAAGCTCACGAACCTTCACCAATTCTTCAAGTGTAATCCCTTCGGTACCATGGTTGCCCGCTTGATTCTCGATTAGCAGCTTGGCGTTACCTTCCCATGACTCCAGCGTCTCATTCATACATTGTATAATATTTTGATAGCCTTGTAACGGCTCCATTCCAGCAAAATGTCCAAAATGAACAACAATGCCTAAGGAACCGCAGGCTTCAGCAATTTCCAGATCATTAAGTAGGGAGTCTACATACACCTTTCGCGGGGTAGCGTCATCCCTATTCGCAGCCATATTGATTGCATAAGGGGTGTGGGCGATAGAGGTGATCCCTTTTTCTTGGCAAAAGAGTGCACAATCCCTTGTATCTCGAATATCAACCGTCTTTAACTTCAGACTGCGCGGATTTTTCGGAAAATATTGAAAACTTGTTGCACCGCTCTCCCAAGCAAATCGGGCAGCTCTCCCATATCCACCACGAATGCTGACATGAGCCCCTATTTTGGGTTTAAGCTTCATGCTGACAGTCTGGGCAATAAAATACTTTGCGTCCAGACAGCTCTGTTTTGATAATCGTTCCCCCATCGCGTAGGCAGGGTTCACCCTCACGGTCATAGACTTTACATTGGTCATTATAAGAACCCGTAACCGTATCACCGGTCATAAAAGGCATTTCCATGTATCCGCCAATCTCTGTCGCATCAGTTAATACTTTTTGAATGCTTTGATACAGGCGGGAAATGGCTTCCGGTGATAAATTCTGCACTAAAACTGAAGGCAGAAGCCCTGCGTCAAAAGCAATCTCATCCGCATAACAATTTCCAATACCCGCCATTACATGCTGATTCACTAACAGACTTTTTAACGCACCACGCCGCCCTTTTAATATTCCTGCAAAACGTTCCGGCGTCATCCGTCGATCCAACAGCTCAGGTCCAAGCTTACCCATCGTTGCTTCGCTTTCCTTCACGGATACTAAATGTAAGAACCCTAACCGCAGGCCCATAAAATAAAGGATCTGATCACCAAATGCGATTTCTACTTGCGTATTACGATCCGGCCGTTCTTCTTCTGAACCATAAAAAAGCAATCCACCCAGCATTAAATGCAATAGTAATCTTCGTCCATCATGGAGATGAAACAAAATATACTTGGCGCGCCGCTCTACAAAAACAACACGCGCACCGATCAAGGCATTAATGAAAGCTTCTGTTTCCATGTTAATTGTTTTTTCTCTGTTCACAATTACATTAGTTATCGGAACATTTATAATACGCTGGCTAAGCAGCTGTCTATAATTCTCCATTTCCGGCAATTCTGGCATACTCATCGTCCCCTCTAAGTTGGTGAAGTAATAAGACCCTAGCTATTATACACCGAGAAACATTTTAAGTTCAGCTAAATCGGCACATATTTCATCGGGAGTGATCCCTGTGATGCTTTTATAGTGCTCCAGATTCTCTGTAGTGGTTAAACCGGTAAGAACAAGGATTGTACGACAGCCCGCATTAACACCCGCAGCGATATCCGTACGCATATTATCCCCAACAACAGCAGCATGTTCAGGTTGAATGTTCAGAAGATCTGTCGCATATTTGATCAGGTGGGATTCTGGCTTACCGATCACTACTGGCTTCACTCCACTGGCAGCCTCAATTGCTGCACCAATCGTACCCGCACCCGGCATAACCCCATCATCTGATGGTAACATTAAATCTGGATTGGTGAGCACAAAATTTGCCCCGCTCAAAATCCAACGCGAAGCTTGAGCTAACGAAGCATAATTAAAAGAACGATCGATACCTTGCACCACATAATCAGGGGATTCTGTGACGATTTGGAGCCCTGCCTCAACGCAAGCCATACGCAGTCCCTCTTCTCCAAGTATCGCCACTGTAGCCCCAGGTGATTCCTCAGCTATGTAACGTGCGGCTGCCATAGAAGAGGTACATACCTCCTCAGCTTTCGCCTCAATTCCCATTCCACTTAAGTGGGCAGCAACGTTAGCTGCCGTACGCGATGAGTTATTAGTAACAAATAAAAAAGGGATATCCGCTTCACGAAGAGCTTTTATCAGCAGATCAGCACCGGGAATCATTTTATGCCCATGGTACAATGTACCATCTAGATCAATCAATAATCCTTCAATTTGTTCCATCACTAACCCCTCAGTTTCCACAATAAATTTAATTAATATAATAAATAAATAATAGTATTAACAAACTCGTAGCCTTTGCCCTGCTTGGATTTACAGAAAAACTCAATCCCTTTAGGTGGAAGATATCACCTACTGATTTTCGGCAATATGTCCAGCCATTCGTTCGTCTTTTACTCCGTGATTACTTTAAATCTAACACACTTCGTCGAATGAAATCGAACAACCGTCCCATCCAGCATTTTTTAGCATAGCACTGTCATTTCCTGCGCTTTCCCGGAAAATAATCATTCCCCCTATTGCCCATTTAGTCTGCGAGGTACCGGATATGCATTAAATTCCTCAGCTAATAATGTCTCTGGGAATAGGAGTCCAGCTTCCTCAAGCAAAGGAATTAACTCTTCATGCGAGCTGTAACGAGAACTGAAATGAGTCAGCAACAGCTGTCCTGCTTTGGCTTCTTTTGCTAACTCTGCAGCCTGACGGGCTGTACTATGATGATATTGATACGCCATGTCAGCCAGATCATGGGCGAAGGTTGCTTCATGAACGATAAGGTCTGCATTAAGAGAGAGTTCTAAGGCTCCCGAACAAGGTCTTGTATCTCCAAGGATAGTAACAATACGTCCTCGTTTGGGTTCCCTGACAACATCAACAGCACAGATTCGTACACCTTCATCCGTAACAACATCTTCACCTTTTTTTAATTTCCCATAAATCGGTCCCGGTTTTAAACCATAACTCTTAAGCAATTCCGTATTGAGGCTTCCGGGACTATCCTTTTCCGTTACCCGGTAGCCATAGCTGTCAATCCGGTGCTCAAGTAATGCAGCCTCAACTTTAAAGCTATCATCCTCGAATATAATTCCTCCTGTATGCTCTACAATCTCAATCTTATAAGGAATTCGGGATTGGCTCACAGCTAAGGAGATCTCTAAGTAAGCTTTTAATCCAGGGGGTCCGTACACCGTTAACGGCGCTGTCCCTCCCTGATAACCACGACTTGATAATAGACCTGGAAGACCAAATAGGTGATCACCATGCAAGTGGGTAATGAATAGCTTTTCCAGCTTTCCTAGCCGAATCGGTGAACGAAGAACCTGATGTTGTGTACCTTCCCCACAATCGAACATCCAAATACTGCGACGTTCTTCCAGCAGTCTTAATGTAACGGACGTTACATTGCGTTGTAGCGTTGGCACACCTGCATTAGTACCTAAAAAATATAAATCCATTCTTTTTCCTCCCTTCTGCTTATTGGCTCAACCATCTCTTTTCAATTCTAAACGACCTTCTTCCAGCAAAAAACCCCCCAGTTACGGGAGGTTCCGCTGAAAGGGATACAATCCCCTACAGACCAGGTATATAAATGAAAGAATTACAGCTTCTCTACATTAAAATACTGCGCTTCTGGATGGGCAAATACCATAGCCGAAACGGAAGCTTCGGGCTCCATCATAAAGCCTTCTGTAAGGTGAACACCGATATCCTCCGGAGATAACAACTTAAACAGTGGACCTTGATCTTCTAAATCCGGGCATGCAGGATAACCAAATGAAACACGGATTCCTTGGTATCTTGCCCCATGTCTTTGCTTCATCGTCATATCCGCCGGATCCGGGAAACCCCAAGTATCGCGCATCATATGATGGACGCGTTCCGCCAGTCCTTCTGCCACTTCAAGTGCAACCGACTGCAAGGCGTGTGAACGCAGATAATCTCCGCTTTCTTTCAGCTGAGTAGACAATTCACGTACACCGTGACCTGCTGTTACAACTAGGAATCCAACATAGTCCATAATACCACTGTCAACAGGTTTCAAAAAGTCCGCCAAGCACAGATGAGGCTCTACCCCTTGTCTCGGGAAAGTAAAGGTATGCAGGATCTCGGACGTATTCTGTGGATTATACACTATAATATCATTCCCTTGCGATTGTGCAGGGAAGAATTGATACATAGCATGTGGAGTAATGGTACCCTCTAGCATTGCTTGATGGAGAATATCGTCTACGGTACCCTTCAGTTCAACAGTCCGCTGATCTCCAGCAGCTAATTGGGCTTCTACAGAACCCCGTAACCCCAAATGATGACCCAGCAGCATTTGCATATTCACATAGGGGATAATATGCCCCAATGGATAGTTACGCAGTACGTGGCGTTCTAAATCCGGTGGAACAAATACAGGTGCATCTGGAGATATTTTGGAACGCACTGCTCTGGTTAGTTTCGGCAGTTCTTGCTTAGGCGCCACCGCAACCGCTGCTTCTGCCTCCACACGAATTTCCTCGGCAATCTTCTCCCGTTCTTCAGGGTTCATAAGCCGATTGGCAATATCCAGCCCGTCCATAGCGTCCTTAGCATACAATACTAGACCGTCATATTCTGGACGAATACGGGTCTTCGTAAATTTACGGGTCAAAGCTGCGCCGCCAACCATAATCGGAACATCGATCCCTGCTGTACGTAAATCCTGAGCGGTGAGGACCATCTGCTGAGCAGATTTCACAAGCAGCCCGGACAATCCTATCGCATCAGCTTTTTCTCGACGGAAGGCTTCGATAATGGTCTCTGGTGGTACTTTTATACCCAAATTAATGATCTGATAACCATTATTAGAGAGGATGATCTCCACTAGATTCTTACCAATATCATGCACGTCCCCTTTTACGGTTGCCAGCATAATTTTCCCTTTAACCGCTGTCTCATCCTTCTGCATAAACTGCTCTAGATGATTGACAGATGCCTTCATCACCTCAGCGCTTTGCAGCACCTCAGCAACAATCAATTCATTATTATTAAATAACCGGCCGACTTCCGACATCCCTGCCATCAGCGGTCCATTGATGATCTCCAGCGGACCAGATTTAGTCAATGCTTCATTAAGGTCAGGAATGAGTCCTTCCTTCGTACCTTCAACCACATAGGAGGCTAAACGCTCTTCAAGTGACAGGTTGGAAATCTTCTCTTTTTTCTCTACTTTTTTACCACGGAAAGCAGCTACAAAAGCAGAAAGCGTCTCATCATTCGTATTATAAATCAGTTCCTCAGCAAGATGACGTTCTTCGGCAGGAATGGAAGCATACCGCTCCACTTTCTCTGTATTTACGATCGCATAATCCAACCCAGCTTTTGTACATTCATAAAGGAATACTGAGTTCAACACTTCACGTCCCGCTTCCGGCAATCCAAAGGAGACGTTGCTGATGCCCAAGATCGTATGAACACCTGGAAGTGCTTCCTTGATCAAACGAATGCCGTCAATCGTTTCTTTTGCTGAACCGATATATTGTTCATCTCCGGTTCCTACAGGGAACACCAATGTGTCAAAAATAAGATCTTCTCCTGCTAAACCGTACTTATTCACTAGCAAGTCATAGGAGCGTTTAGCCACTTCCAGTTTATCTGTCGCCTTAATGGCTTGTCCCGTCTCATCGATGGTACCCACAACAATAGCTGCACCATATTTATGAATGATCGGCGTCACCAGCTCGAATTTTTCTTCACCATCTTCAAGGTTAATGGAGTTAATTATCGCCTTACCTTGACAGTACTGCAAAGCCAAATCGATAACCTTAGGATCGGTAGTATCGATCATCAGGGGTACTTTAACCTTTTTCACAACCAGTTCTAAGAAAAGCTTAATATCTTCAATCTCATCACGGTCAGGGTCTTGTACACACACGTCAATAACCTGTGCCCCACTCTTCACCTGAGCACGGGCAATTTCTGAGGCTTCCTCATATTTACCTTCGACGATAAGACGTTTAAATTTACGAGAGCCAAGTACATTCGTACGTTCACCAACCATGTATGGGCGGTTGTCGTTCTCAATATAGATAGGCTCAATGCCTGAAAGTGCAGGTGGATGATTACCTGTCAGCGGGCGTGGAGGATATTCAGAAAGTGCTTCCTTCATCGCACGGATATGCTCTGGGGTCGTTCCACAGCAACCCCCCGCAATGTTCAGCCAGCCTTTTTCGGCAAAGGCTGCAATCTTGCGAGCTAAAGAATCTGGAGATTCATGATAATGTCCGTTCTCATCCGGCAATCCTGCGTTTGGATAACAGCTCACGGCTGCGGAGGAGATCTCCGAAAGCGAACGAATGTGATCCCGCATGAACTCAGGACCAGTCGCACAGTTGAGGCCCATAGAGATAGGCTTCAGATGTTCTAATGAGATATAAAATGCTTCAATATTCTGACCCGCCAATGTAGTACCCATTGGTTCAATTGTTCCTGAAATCATAACCGGCAATGTGATGCCAGTCTTTTCAAAAGCATTACGAATACCAATACTTCCAGCTTTAACGTTAAGTGTATCTTGAGAGGTCTCCAGCAGCAAAACATCTACTTTACCGTCGATCAATGCCACTGCTTGTTCCTCATAGCTATCAACTAACTCTTGGAAAGTAACGCCTCCAGTTACTGAGAGCGTTTTTGTTGTTGGACCCATAGCCCCCACGACGTATCGCGGACGGTCAGGTGTGTCATATTTGTCTACTGCTCTGCGAGCCAACTCTGCTGCCGCTAGATTGATCTCACGTGCCCGCTGAGGAATATCATATTCAGCTAGCACAACAGAGGTTGCACCAAATGTGTTAGTCTCAATGAGATCAGCCCCTGCTTCGAGGTACTGCTCATGAATCGTCTGAATGACTTCTGGACGTGTTAATACCAGCATTTCATTACAGCCGTCCAGCTCATCGCCTCCAAAATCTTCTCCAGTAAGAGGCACCTGTTGGATCATCGTGCCCATTGCGCCATCAAGGATCAAAATCCTTTGTTGTAAGCTTTCCTCAAGTGTATATTTAGCCAACTAATAGTCCCCCCAGTAAAACATTAGAGTAAGTTTAGCAGAATAAAGGAATTTCGAAAAGCCTTCCTTTCCACTCTGCTTTATCTGTTATTGCTCAGTAAGCGTTGCGAACCTTTGAATCATGGTTTCACAGACAGCTCTTTGCTAGGCATAGAGTGCTGTGTCCGGGCTGTCACATGTGAAGTGACATTATATTGTCCTTCCTTTTCAAGGGTCCCTTCTGCTTGATAGACTCCTTTACCAATTAGCTTTCCCTTAAGCTCTATTTTCTGTCCCTCATCATTTTTATTCACAATTTCGAACAGAACCTCTTTTGCATCATCTACTGCCTCGTTATCTTGGGTCACCACAGCTTCAAAGGTTACCTTTTGATTTACAACAACTTCTTCAGGACTCCATTGTAGTTCGACTTTGATAGGTTCCATAGACATGTTCATATTCATGTTATGTATTTCTGAATGCTTGGTTCCATTTGAAGAACATCCACCTAGTACTAGAAGTGTTGCACCTAATAATACAGCGACTAATTTCTTCGATCTCATCATTCGGAGCCCTCCCAATCATTATCGAATAATAAAAATCTACCAATTCATGTTATACATCTCCATCTATTATACACATTATTATTGGTTTTTCAGTATTTTGCGTCAATTCCGCATTAGTCTTGTGACTTAAATCATTTACTTAAAAATCTAATGAAATCCTTATGTTAGTATGTATGTACAGAAAAGCAGCGAGTTTCTTAGGATCTCAGAAACTCGCTGCTTTTATAAAGTCTTTATGTTGGAGCTAATAGCTCTGTATATCTTACAAGGATTGAACTAGTGGAAGAAGTTCCTCAAGGTGATTGATTTCATGATCCGGATGAATATCAAGACTAGGTGCTCTACCTTTTCTATTAATCCAGACCGTGGTCAACCCTGCTGCCAGCCCCCCACGGATATCCGTTGTAAGCTTATCGCCGACCATAACTGCTTGCTCAGGCGTTACATCAAGAAGCTCTAAAGCATGCAGGAAAATTTCCTTATCCGGTTTGCCTTTACCAAAGCTTCCGGAAATCACAATATGATCAAAGAAAGGAATTAACTCGGGCACACCATCTAGTTTCTCTTGTTGCAGTGCAGGACAGCCGTTCGTAAGTAGCAAAAGCTTCACTTGACCCCGTAACTGTTCCAGTACATGCATTGTTTCTTCATAGATGTATGGACGTTTTCTGCGCTCTGCTGCGAATTTAGTTGCCAAGGTCTCAGCTAGTGCTTCGTCTTCCACCCCTAACGCTGCAAGTCCGCGACGCCAAGACTCTTTACGATATACCGGTGCAAGCTGCTCCAATTGACGGAATTCTGGCTGTTCACCTGCCGTAAAGTTAGCCCAGAGTGCTTCATATGGATTAATTCCGATCATCTTTGTAAATGGGAACGTCTCATAAGATTCATACAAGCTACTTGCTTCCTTACGAACTGCAACTTCTAGTTCTTGTGGATCTATCGTATCCCCGGCGGCTTCACAAGCAAAACGAAATGCTTCTTCGACGCTCCGATCATCCCACAGCAATGTATCATCAAGGTCAAATAGTACAGCAGAAATTGGCATTACAGGTCTCCCTCTCCCTTTAACTGGTCTAGTTCTATTCGTGAACTACTTCAATGTTGTGAGCTTTAGCAAATGCTTCTAATCGTGTACTCATCGCATTAGTATCATAGCGATTCATAAGTTTTGTGAAAATCCATTTCGTACGTTTCCCTTTGTGCTTAATGACTACAGCTCCACGCGAAAGGGTGATTTTCTCAATATCTGCAGCTGGAAGTCCGCGTTCGCGATTGAATTTAATAGTGGACAGTCTTGCTTTTTCCACCTTCAAGTACGGACGACGGAAGAACAATAGCGCTGCCAGCAAATAGTACAGTACTACTCCCAGCCAATTAGCCAGCATGCCATTGCCTTTGGCCTGATCAATAGAACCAACTACCCAAAACATAGTGCCAAGTATCACTAACACTACCGGAAATGCAATGTTGCGACCTTTAAAGACTTCGGCATTCTGGGTAGGAGATTTAGAGGCATAAATCGTATCCTTGCCTTGTTTCTTTCTTTGCTTGTTGATTTGCTGTGTGTTGCGTTGAACCATTCTTTCCCAAGAACGGGCCATGTGCGTTCCCCCTAGTCATCCTGAAATATCTATGAAAAGGAACAGCGAGCTAATGTTTAAGCCCCTTGTTACCTTGTTCATGCTCATCGTTATCTACTACTTCAATAGTATTTAATTGTGCTCGGAAGTTATTGCGGATATTCCCCAGGTAAATTTCACGAAGCTTGGCGCGTTCCGCCACTTCCTCTTGATTAAGGCCTACGCTCTTCTGTTTGCGTGCCAATTCGTTAATTCGCGCGACCAACTCATCAATATTCAATACTTTCCCTCCCCCTATAAATTAATTCTAACTCTGCCATGAGAAAAAGAGCTTGTCAAGGTCTACTCCCTGCAAGCTCTACTGGTCATTCTATTATGTTCTCAGAAAATTAATAAATAGGTAAAGTAAGTATGTCTCCAGCGTTAATTTGACTACTCTTAATCCCACTTGAACGTTTAATTCCTTCTATATAAACAACTGTCTTCATATCAGCTGGTTTATTCTTAAGAGCAATACTCCATAGTGTATCTCCACGTTCAACCACAATCCGCTTCTCTTCCTTCATTATAGTCGTCGATCCTGCAAACACATTTCCCACTACTGTTAGGCCAGATAATACTAGCACGAAAATCAATATTAACTTAATAAAGAAATCTTGACGGAACAACGAAATCATCCCTCCAAGCAAACGTTCCGTTATCTCTTTCACCTTAGCGGAATTACGGGCAACGTCATTATGTCCTATAGATTCAACCACAGGGGCCTTGTCGTAGATGCTGCGGTATGTACTGTATTTTAGCATAATCATCATCCTCCAAACACTTGTTCTTACTTTCGAATTTATAATAACACGAACATGTGTTTTGTTCAATACTATTTCAGAACAATTGTTCTCTTTTTTTCGAGAGACTCAAGCGGTTCATTTTATTATCATTTGTCTACCATTTTTTAACTCTAGCAGATTAATATTTATAATAGTTAGAACTTATGTTTGTGCGAACGGTAGTTCTATGTTATAATTTTCCCAAACATTACTATATGGGGTTGATTCCAATGTCAAAGATTTCAAGTCGCCAGCTGGCGATCCTGGAATTTATACGAAGCGAAGTCCGCAGCAAGGGTTATCCACCTTCCGTCCGGGAAATTGGAGAAGCTGTTGGCCTTGCTTCCAGCTCCACAGTTCACGGTCATTTGGACCGGCTTGAGAAGAAGGGACTTATTCGTCGAGATCCAACGAAGCCACGTGCAATAGAATTACTAGGCCAAGAGGATTCAGAGAATGTTCACCAATTCGCGCAGACCATCTCACGGATTCCTGTTGTAGGTAAAGTTACCGCCGGGGTACCTATCACTGCTACAGAGAATATCGAAGACTACTTCCCACTTCCTACTCACTATGTAGGTGACAACAAAGTATTTATGCTGTCTGTCATGGGTGATAGTATGGTGGACGCAGGCATTATGAATGGTGACTATGTGATTGTTCGCCAACAACAAACAGCGGACAACGGAGATATCGTTGTAGCCATGACCGAAGAAGATGAAGCAACCGTTAAGACCTTTTACAAGGAACGTGATCATATACGGCTTCAGCCGGAGAATCCAGCTTATGAGCCGCTTCGCCTTAATCGCGTAACTATTCTCGGAAGAGTCATCGGATTGTTTCGAGATATCCACTAAGTATGCACTTCTAACATAAAAGGCTGTTCCGCATATGCGGAACAGCCTTTTTTCTACGTTTTTTTGCTTTTCCAACCACTTACGAACATTTGTTCCCAATGGCTAAAATGGCCATCTTCTATGAATAACCCTTTAGGCGTTCTGCTCATATCCTAATTAGAAAGGAGTGTTGCGTATAATGCCCAACTACCGAATTATTGTAGATCTGACCCAACGAATGTTATATCTTCTGGACAATGATATTGTGATTAGAGGTTTCCCTGTCGGCATCGGTAAGATGTTAACCCAATCCCCAGTGGGTGAATTCACTATTATTAACAAACAACCCGACCCAGGGGGTCCCTTCGGTGTTTTTTGGATGGGACTGTCTAAACCACACTACGGAATTCATGGAAACAATGACCCTTCCTCCATTGGGAAAGAGGTGTCCCACGGCTGCATCCGGATGTACAACGAGGATGTGTTAGCACTCGCTGCTATTGTCCCTATAGGCACACGAGTAACGATAAGAAATTAAATTCGAATGGAGGCTCGGCAACCCCCAAATCACATTAAAAAATGGGGGTCATTACATAAGTAAGTATTTTTTCATTAGCATACTAGGAGTTTGGTGATTATATGTCGAATATTGTTAACAGGATTGCAAAT
This sequence comes from Paenibacillus sp. FSL H8-0315, assembly GCF_038005365.1. Lineage (NCBI taxonomy): Bacteria > Bacillati > Bacillota > Bacilli > Caryophanales > Paenibacillaceae > Paenibacillus > Paenibacillus sp. FSL H8-0315. The sequence continues at coordinate 352,707 of NZ_JBBOTA010000001.1, forward strand.
TGAAAAGGATGTGTTTAGTTTGAATAATTCAAAAATTAGAACCCTCGTCGATTTTAAAGTCGATGCACTGGGTAAGCTGTCCGGTTTACTTTTAAATGATGAACAAGCTAGTGGAAAAAAAGTGAATTTGCTCACCTCTTTTGGCAGCATTCAGGGAATCGTCTCTCCAACCGTCTCCAACAAAGAGGATGTATTTGATTTAAAATCTTTGATGGATGATGTAATTGTAGACGAATACATATCTTATTTGGGAGCAGAACACCCTGATAAAAATTTCAGCTATAACTTTGTTGTCCTCAATGACGTTACTGTAAGACCTTATGCTAGTTATGGGACTCCGATCGAATACAAACAGCTGATTGTTTATACCGATCATATCACTGCCTTCAATTTTCTATAGGTTTACATAATCACCTTAAAAAGCACTCTTGCAGCAACCCCCAATTTTGCATCATTTGCAGAATCGGAAGGTTTCTCTGGGTGCTTTTTTTGGGTTAATCGTGAAGCCGATCCTATAATTCCACGAATTTCCCTTTTAAAAGATACTAGTGGGGATCATTCAGGCATATCTTTCAATAAGCAACAATTTGAGTCTAATGAGATAACTAGGAGGTGTGATTATATGCTGATTATCCTGATGTACTTATTTGCTATTTTAGGAGTTGTTTTAATTCTAAGTGCCGCCATTATAAAATTGAAAACGCTATCTGCTTCATCTGAAATTTCTAAGCTAGTTAATGCGACCTCATCTTTTAACATCAGCTTCACCAAAACATTCATTCCCCCCAATCAATCTCACTTGATCGCACTTAACGAGCCTAATAAAAAATTAGCAATTGGCACCAAAAATCCGAAGAGTAACAAAAAAGCAGTAGCAAAGCTATACTCATTTGATAATGTAATGGGATCCGAGATTGTGGTTAACGCACTTACCCTTTCAAAAGTATCCAAAAGACATCAAAACAGCAACACTACTGCAACAAGTGCAGATATTAATGTCCTTAAGGACACCGATGAAGAAGCTAATGTGATTGAAGAGCTTACGCTTAAAATATATATGAACAGCAAAGAAACGCCTGTGTATTGTATCTCCTTCTTGCCGGGTTTATTGCCTATTCAACAATCCGACAACCAGTACAAGGAAGCTTACTCCCAAGTACAACAATTGCATGCACTGTTCAGGTCAATCGTATCTGAATAATTAAGTTGTTTTTTGCGCAATAAGATGTGTGAATTATTTTTCGCAAAAGCCTTTGATGTAGACACCATATCGCCATACCCTCATTTGTTTTCGACATAGAAAAATCTAAAATTGCACACTAAACCCATCAAACTGGTGAATGCCCGTACCATGTGCTACTACCTTTTGCTCACGTAACTCACGAACCGCCTTTTCGACCTCTTGTAAAATAGATGGATCTAAACCCAGTGTATTATGAGAACCGAATACTTGGGTAACTCCTGGAATTTCCGTAATCTTTTCTAAGGATGCCACTAAATCAACCGGACTAGTCGAAGGGTAAAAGGCATAGATTGGCGTAACGTCATACAATAAATCACCTGTAAACAGATATCCGTTGGCATGATCAAAAAGGCTGATATGACCTGGCGAATGACCTGGTGTATGGTAAATTTCTATTTTGCGCCCACCTATGTCGAGCACATCCCCTTCTTGTAAAAGAGCTGTTGGTTTCCCTTGAAAAGGTATGTAGGTGTTAGGATCAAAGGTTTCAGGAACAGGAAGGGTGATGTCCCGGCTCATATCTTTTCGAATCTGGGCAAGGGACAAGCCTTTTATTCCGTTAATCAGCCAATCCTCATCCGCTTTATGAACATAGATTGTCTCGAATTGCCCATGACTGCCAATATGATCTGCATGCACATGCGTAGTTATGACAGCGATAGGTAAATCCGTTAACTGATCCGTTATTCTTTTTATATTATCAATACCTAATCCCGTATCAATTAACGCGGCTTGTTTTTGCCCCAAGAGTAAAAAAGAATGCACCTTTTCCCAATGTCCATATTCACTGATTGCATAGGTGGTTGGATCAATTTCCGTTACTGTAAACCAACGATCTTTAATCAATTACGCTCCCCCATTCCATTTTTCCCTTACATGCTCTTCTCCCTTACAGTAATCCGCCTGTTCATCTGCTTGATAGATTTCTTGATAGGGCAAAATGTTGATTTTTCCTGAGTCTGGATATTCGCAAACATCTATTCCCTGATTCGTTCGGAGATCCAGATACCTGCATGGTGCATCGGAATGATTATAAAGCTGGTGCGCCCCTTCCGGTCCCATTTCAAAAAATATTACATCCCCTTCAGTAACCTCCGTAAAACCCTCGGGCGTTCTTAACATCGCTTTTCCCGCTAAAATCACAAATATCTCTTCAGCATTTCTATGAAAATGATAAGGAAAAGAATATTTATCAGGATCTAAAGATCTGATATCAAAAACTAAATGCTTGGAGCCCACCATTTCAGCTAATCTTTCACTCGTATGCCAAGCAAACTCTGGGATCGGGGACTGTTTTTGTGTAAAAGATACCGTATTTTCATTAAAAATCTTCACCATCTGCAACACTCCTCCTTATGTTGTGCGTTCATTTACAACAAATAAAGAATCCCAGCTACAGCTAATGAAATAAGACCACCTAAAGCGGACCAATTCGCTACTTTGTTTTTAGCTTTACGGTCTTGCTTAGATTCCGAATAAAAGTTACCTCTTTGTTGTGTACCTGTCGTGAAGGCTCCAACACATATACCTGAAATTATAAAGAAGCCCAATCCTATGTAAATAAAAATTTGCATGAACTTACTCCTTCCCAGGAAAGAATTAGTTATCTATATATAAGATATTTTAACATTAAATCCCTCTACTACGTGCCATGACTTTCGGACCCAGATGACGCTATTTGCTAATTTTGAGCCTTTGAAGCATGGTTTCGGACTCCAGTGACGTTATTCCTAAGGATGAGGCTCATATTGAGTGTTTTTAATGCTAATAGCGACTAAGGAGTCCTTTAGTATCCCAAATGTGTGGTAAAGTTTCGTATAAGGTCTGCTGGATCCTATAGCAGGCTCATACGCGAAATTTGCAACCTCAGCAAACGAAAATTGGCGTTCGAATGAAGTAAGGTACCAAAAAGAAGAAGAAGTGTGCCAACAACCATTTTTTTGATTATGGTTATGGCACACCCCTTCTACTCCGCACAACTCCTACGGCTCTGATCACACTTAATTCCTTTCAAGTTCAAGTGTTGCCAGTGAAACCATCACCCAAGGTGCAAACTTCGACGAATCCCCCTTAGGATTGTGTATCCGAAAAAGAAAAGCTTCCCCCGCCTGATTCTTCCAGACCATATAATCTTCTATCCCTTTATCACCGGTTGCCTGCAGATATAGTTCAGCAAAACCTAGAGGATGTTCAATTAGTTCCCCGCTATGGTCGTTGGCTTTGCCAATTGCAGAAAGCTCGGCTTGTCCCTGTTGCTTCAGAGCGGTGAGCTCGTAACCGGCAGGCAAGTGTTCAATTTCGGCATAATAGGTTGGATCCTCAGTTAATGATAAACGACCAGACTGTGAGTCTAGTGTGAAATCCTGAAAAACATACAGGGAATATCCATCACCTTGCTCAAGTGTACCTTCTTGCCCTGAGACCCCTCCCTCCTGTTCACCAAATGCTTTGGTCTTTGGCCGATCGGATGCTAGAGGATCAGTGGCCTCCGGACTGGCGGACTCCTGCACCTCCATAGAAGGAGTAGCAGAAGGTTCAGGAGTGCTTGTAGCTTCAACAACTGGCATTGTCGCTGCATTTGATGCTGTAGGTTTTGCCTCGTCTGTTGTTTTATTGTTACTACATGCACCGAGAATTGAGGAAGACAGAAGAATACTAATAACTGTAGTTAATAATATTTTTTTCATTACGCACCTCCTTATTACTATATTAGTTATTACCCACATGAGTGACGTGTCCTCTTATTCTTCAAACCTTTTCTCAATTTTATTGCTACGGATTGAAAAATTTCAAACAATCGACTCGTTCTTATTTACAGCTATGGAGTTGTGCTCGAAATTCAAATTGTTCCCGGACGATTCGGGCACCTACTATCTTAATAGGCAGACACCGGAGGAGCTCGTAAAAGCATGATAATCCCATCGCTACAAACACTTTAAACCAACAATTTAAGATTCTCAAACCCAACAGGGTTTGGGTCATTGTCATTATATATATTCCTTGCCGGGGATGTCGGTTGTATCTGGCTAGCGTAATGAATCTGTGAACACGTGAAATCATAGGATGGCGACTGGAAAATCATAAGGAAAACCAATTGTGCGCAAACGTCGATAAGGTATCTTTCACCTGCTCGTTTTGCTGAGCAATTTACTAGAAAATCTATTTCTTACCGTCCACTTTATTGACTTTGGTCTAATTAAGAAAAAGTAAGAAGTGAGATCATACTCATACAATCAGTTAGCGAGCATATGATTGTTGATAGAATACTTATAAATTATTGGAGGTTGTGCTAATGTATATGGTGTATCCTTATTGGTTCAGATCTCAATTTGTCCCCATTTGGGCAACTTCAACTCAAGAGGCTCTTGAATTAATGAGGACTTCAGTCCAAGGTGAACGAAATGACGAACTTTTTTATGACCAACTCATTCAACTTGCTCCGAATAAAGAACAAGCTGAAGTTATTACTTCTATTCGGAATGATGAACGTGGGCATAATCTTATGTTTCGACAAATGTACAGAGAATTGACAGGACATGAAGTGACAGGAGTTAGCGACGAAGTCCCTGAACAAGTTAATTCGTATAACAATGGTTTGCAAAAAGCCTTTCAAGGTGAATTGTCAGCGGTTGAAAAGTATCGAAAGATATGGTTCGGTCTTCCGTATGGCGTTTATAAGGATACTTTATATGGCATTATTCTCGATGAGCAAAAGCATGCAGCGAAGTATAATAATTTATTGATACTAAATTCAGCTGCAAATCAGTAGTCATTGTATCGACTGCCCTTCAGAAATACACAACTTTTCTTTCATAATATTAAGCGTGTCCCCTCTGCCTTCTCTCGAGTGCAAATGTAAGTCTTATCTTGTACCTGTGTCATGACGGCGCCTTCCCTAACACGTTGAACTCATCCACATTCTCGATCCAATCAAATGTCCCGCCCACGATGTGTGTGAACGATGCGTCAGCTATATCCATACCACCATTATTCCCCGCATTTCTTTCTGATACTTCGTATATGATCGAACGTTTACTTTCCAACTGTCGGACTTTGGTCTGCAGCACAATTCCCTCAAAACCATATTCTTTGCCTTCATCCTAATAATCCACTTTTCGCTATGCAGCTAAGCTAGATGGTGTTAAGCCTTCTGGCTTTTTTACATTTTAGTCAAGAACGAATTCAAAGGTAACGCAAGCTTTGGATTCGCCTTTGAATTGATTATCGATAACGAAACATACGAGTGAAATTTATCAAAAGTTGCCGAGCTCGCAATTCAAAAACTCAATCATTTGACTGAGTCATAGCATTCTCCATTATAAGAGGCTAAGAAGTTTCACCTGTCGCGAAAATGGCTTGTCCCAAGTTGGAGAGCATTCTTATAGTCCAATTCATAAAATCGTTTAGCCAGCTTATTACCCCTTTCAAGCTTTGGAATAACACGTTTAGGTCATGGTAGCATAAGAATCACAGCGCACATACACACATATTTCAAAGAAAATAAATGAAAGCAGTATGGAGAAATTTGAAGCTCATATGAGAAGTATCCTCGAATGATCACTACATTTTTGGGGGGCATTACGGGGGCGTCCATAAACCTCTACAATATCTCCTATCCTTACCCCCACACACAAAAAAACTCAACACCAAAGGCGTTAAGGGTTTAAAGGTTCTAGTAAAGCGTCATATATTGGTTGCTTTCCCAATCGTGAACCTAAGTCCGGTTTACAGTTTGCCCTTTTTATAATGGTCTGAATAGTACCTAACTCCGTTAAAATAAAGGGTTCTCTGAGAAAACGATTACGGATTTCATTGTCTTCCTTCTATTATTTGTGAGCATTTTGTGGGCGTTTATGTGGGCAGGAAATATAGCCCAATTTTCAATCAGAAGAGGTACTACAAATGCAATTGAAGATTTCAATCTAGGGAATAGAATCCAGAACATCGCTATCTTAAAAGTGGCTTAAAAATCGTATTGGGAGAATCATCGCCATTAAAATTAACTGTAGATATCGGATAACCATCGCTAATTGGCTTCGCTCCGGAATCATTGGTGGATGAATCATAGGATCTATTGCCTCCGTGAGGGAAGAAATTTAATGTATGAACAAAAACCCTGCTACCATCATGGTCAGCAGGGTTTTATTATGACGCTTACTCGTGGAGTTGATTACAGATAAAACAAAATTTTTTGAGCAGCAAAAGAGCAGTTTAGGTTATCCCTGTGATGACTCTTCTACATGGTACAACTCCTAACAGCAGCAATACAATATTACACAGCTTATCTACTGCTAAAGGACAAGAAAAAAAGAACCATAAAACGTCGCCCGCGCGGCAAACGAAAATAGTTTCCCGGAGACGCCACTGATGCTACCGATACAACGACAGAACCATTACTCAAATGACAGGGCTGCTTACTTTGGAATGTCCCAGAGAACTTTTGAAGAACAAGGAGCACCCCCTAAATTATGAGATGGGAAGATTTAAAGCCGGGACAGTCCGTGCGTATATGTGACAATCACGATAGCGGATTTGGTGGAAGGTGCGGAAGTATTGTAGCTATTGGTACTTTTATTGGTATCAGCGAACGTATAGGTGCGTTGATTGACATATATGAACCGTTACTAATAATTATTGAACCAGAAGCCCTCGAAGAAGTCGACTTCGAATCACTGCCATCAGAACGGGCTGAATTTGATATAAGACCCATCAAATTATAATGCCTCGTCAGAATTATCACTGACGAGTCGATTTTCACATCGTATTAGCTAGGTGTCTCATTGAGCTATCGTTCTCCGTTAGTTGAATCCACCCGTGGAATGTAAAACTTGGCCAGTAATCCACTCCCCATCATCGGTGGCTAAGAATGCAACCAGACGAGCTGCATCCTTAGGCAATCCTACTCTACCTGTTACAAATTGCTTAGATAACTGCTGTCGTAGGTCAGGAGTCATCCAGCCGGTGTCTGTGGGTCCAGGATTTATCGCATTTACGGTGATGCCTTTCGGACCCACCTCTGCTGCAAAAGTTCGTGTGAAAGCATCTATTGCCCCTTTCGTTGTGGCATAAGAGATTTCACCAGCCATGGGGCCTAGTGATTGGCCCGATGTCATATTAATAACTCGACCACCTGCCGATTGCGTAAACCGTCTAGCGAATTCCACACTAAGCATAGTTACCGCCCTAACATTAATTGCGTAGTGTGCATCCAAAGACTCTGGGGTAATCGTGGTTAAGTCATCGTTAACCGAATAACAAGCATTGTTAACAAGAATGGAAGGTTCTCCTAGCTTCTGCTCAACGTTATTTAATAAATCCATAAAGCTTTCAGGTACAGAAAGATCCATCATTAGGTGTTCGCAACGAACGCCCATGGAACGTATTTCCTCACAAAGTTGCTTTTGCTCCTCGTTATTGCTACCCCAGGGCATCTGTTGATCGTAACTAACCCAGTGTGTAAAAAATACATCAGCGCCTAGATAGGCCAACTCTTTGCACACTGCAGCACCGATTCCTGTGCTGCGACTTGCACCTGTTACTATTGCGATTCGACCTGTTAATCTGCCAAGTGTAGTATTCATGGGTCTTTTCTCTCCTTTTTATTTTGAAGTCGCATTAAACTGCGGTGACTATTGTGCAAATCTGCCCGTTACTTCAATGAAAACAGCAGGCTACCGTAGCGCCTGCTCATTAATGTGTATTATTCAACTAAAGTTCCCGTTAGCTCAATAGTCTTATGTTTTAATTAGAGTCGCTGCTTATAGTTGTGAGGCTTGCCGAACACCTAACGCAGTGACGTCCCGACGGGCTTAGGGGGCTGGATGTGGTCACTCGCTTCTCAGAGTGACCCGGAGCGTCAATATGGTGTTAGCCGAAGGAAGTTCTGGAAGCAGCCATTGTATTTAAGGCGTTCTCAAAATAGCTATATACTTCATCTGCAATTCCCAGAAACTCTTCAACAAGTACATTACTATCCAAGTAACAAGCATACAGATAATCAACTAAAGCGGAGTCAATCTCACAATAGTTTAATATGGCATTCTTCATCTTAATAATGTCATCTTGCCATACACCTGTATCTTCTAAAACCAAAGAGTATAATGCACGAATTAATCTCTTAGAGTAACCTTTAATATATCTAATTTTCATTGTGTTATCACTAGCATTAGAAAGTAAACTATGTATACGATCTACTTCCTCCTTGGTCTCTGTATTTAAGTCTAAAATGAACTCTGGAGAAATAATTATCGGTGGTACTTTTTCACCAACGTCATGACCATATATGCAAACACAAATTATCTTTACCCAAAAACCCCACTCATTTGGTTTACTTAATACATCGTCAATCGAGCAAATTATCGTATCAATCTTAGTTACTATTGGATATTCTTCCAAAAGCCTGTCTTTAATATTTGACAATCTTTCGTAATCAATATCTTTGGGATTTACACATACAATAGTAAAGTCTGCATCTGACTTAAAAGGTTTAGCAATTCCTTTTGGAATCGAGCCACACATATAAATGCTATGAATCTTACCTTTGAATTCGGTAAGTATATTATCTATATACTTATCAACAAAATCCTTATATTCACTTTGTATTTCAATTCTATTTATAACTTTTTCTAATATCATATAGACTCCTCCTAAACTAAGAACTTCTTTCGGCTAACGCCTTTTTGGGAACTTCGTAAATTCGTCATGACTTAAGTTATTCGCGAAATCATTCAACTATCCTGCCCAGTTAGCTTAATAAGGGATAAGTGAAAATGTATTCTGATAGACTACTCCAAGAATCAAACATTGGGGTATTTATTTTTTATGAAAAGAATTATTGTTCCAATCTTCATGTCACTTTTCTTATTATTGATGCCTGTACTTGCTGAGGCACATCCAGGACGCACAGATGCAAATGGGGGTCATTATTGCCGCACAAATTGCGCAAAGTGGGGACTGGAAAACGGAGAATACCATTACCACAACGGTGGAGGTTCAGATTCTAAACCGGCTGCCACATTTGTAAGACGTTAGATTTTTCAGCTGAGGATGAAGCAACTCTATTCGGAGATACAAAAACGTTTAATTCGCAACGAACGATAAAAATTAGTCAATCTATCATTAGCGATCTAAAGCAACACATTAAATATCAGAACCAAAATAAATTAGCTTAGAAGGGTTCCTATAAACATAAGTTAAACTTAGTTCTTTCTAGAGATGATGGTAATTTCATGCCGAAATCTTCTTTATTCAATTCTTTTTCGCGAATTTTGAAACGTATTGGTCTCCCGGCGATGCCGATTCATTCTTTTCGTCACACTCATGCTGTTCTTATACTTGAGGCTGGTAACGATATGAAGTATGTACTAGAACGTTTAGGTCACGGTAGTATGAGAATCACAGCGAACATATACACACATATTTCAAAGAAAATAAATGAAAGCAGCATGGATAAATTTGAAGCTCATATGAGAAGCATCCTCGAATGATCACTACATTTTTTGGGGGCATTACGGAGGTGTTCATAAACCTCTACAATATCTCCTATCATCCTTACCCCCACAAAAAAAAACCTCAACGCTTAGAGCGCCAAGGGTTTAAAGGTTCTAGTAAAGCGTCATGTATTGGTTTCTTTCCCACTCATGAACTTGTGTACGATAGATATCCCATTCGATTTCTTTCAGCTCGTAGAAGTGAGCCAGCGCATGTTCGCCGAGAGCTTCGGTAATTACATGGCTGCGAATCATTTCGCTTAGCGCTTCTTTCAAATCGGATGGCAAGCTTGGGATGCCTTCTTCAATACGCTCTTCCTCAGACATCACATAGATATTACGGTCAATTGGAGCTGGAAGATCAAGCTTACGCTTAATTCCGTCTAGCCCTGCTTTCAACATAACAGCAAGTGCGAGGTATGGGTTAGCTGCCGGGTCCGGGTTACGAACTTCAACACGTGTGCTAAGCCCTCTCGAAGCCGGGATACGAATCATCGGGCTACGGTTACTTGCAGACCAAGCTACGTAACAAGGTGCTTCATAACCAGGAACAAGGCGTTTGTAAGAGTTCACTGTCGGGTTAGTAATCGCTGCAAAAGCACGAGCGTGCTTCAAAATACCAGCCATATAATAACGTGCAGTTTTGCTCAGACCTAGCTTGTCACTTTCATCGTAGAACATGTTTTCTTTGCCATTAAACAAGGATTGGTGAGCGTGCATACCAGATCCGTTAATACCAAACAATGGTTTAGGCATAAAAGTTGCATGCAAGCCATGTTGACGGGCAACCGTCTTCACGACGAGCTTAAAGGTTTGAATTTGGTCAGCAGAAGTGATCGCGTCAGCATATTTGAAATCAATTTCATGCTGGCCGGAAGCCACTTCATGGTGGGAAGCTTCGATTTCAAAGCCCATTTCTTCAAGGGTCAATACGATTTCACGACGGCAGTTTTCCCCTAAGTCTGTAGGAGCTAAGTCGAAATAACCACCTTGGTCATTCAATTCTGTAGTTGGGTTACCTCTTTCGTCTGTTTTGAACAAGAAGAATTCAGGTTCAGGTCCAACATTCATCGCTGTAAAGCCCATTTCTTCGGCTTCCTTCAGACAACGCTTCAGGATACCACGTGGGTCTCCAGCAAATGGAGTACCATCCGGCATATACACGTCACAAATCAGACGTGCAACACGGCTATCAGTCACCCAAGGGAAGATTACCCAAGTATCAAGGTCTGGGAAGAGATACATATCGGATTCTTCAATCCGTACATAACCTTCGATGGAGGAACCATCAAACATCATTTTGTTGTCGAGTGCTTTTTCCAATTGGCTAACCGGAATCTCTACATTCTTGATAGTACCTAACAGATCTGTAAATTGCAGACGAATGAAACGAACATTCTCTTCCTTGGCAATGCGTAAAATATCCTCTTTAGAAAAGCTCACGTGATCCTCTCCCTTTCAAAACTCTGTATATTATTATTTATTAAAAAACCGGGATAACTCACCTTGAATAAGCGATACCTGTCCCGGTCTTTTACCGGAAACTAGTTCTTGCTTCAGCAAACGGTGAAGCTGCGAATCTGATAGCTCTCTACGTCTAACCTCTGTGTCAGGGGTAATCACAGTAGCTTCTTCGGATTCCTTCGAGACTGGGTTCATTACTTGCTTGATGCCAGCAATGTTAACACCCTTTTCAATCAAGGCCTTAATTTCTAATAGGCGCTCAACATCATTAAAAGAGAACAAACGTTGATTCCCAGAGGTACGTGCAGGTACGATTAGACTGTGCTGTTCATAATAACGAATTTGTCTTGCAGATAAATCAGTTAACTTCATTACAATTCCAATAGGAAATAATGCCATATTTCTGCGGATTTCATCACCCATGACTCATCCAACCTTCCAATGATCTTTTTCTGATCTCATTGTACATTTCCTAATACAGCGTGTCAATGGTGTGTAAGATTTTCTGACAGTAATTTTCGATCACGCATACTTTGGAGTGCCATCAAAACGCCATATTTGACATGGGAGTAGGTTAATCCCCCTTGCATATAGCCAATATAAGGCGCACGGATAGGCGCATCTGCCGATAACTCTAAGCTACCACCTTGTATAAACGTACCTGCCGCCATGATGACAGGATGTTCATATCCCGGCATATCCCATGGTTCTGGAACTACATGGCTGTCTACCGCCGCAGCACGTTGAATTCCCTGCACGAAGGCAATCAAGTGATCCGGTCCATCAAAGGAAACCGCCTGAATCAAATCTGTACGAGGTTCATTCCACGCTGGTTTCGTCTCAAACCCGCAGCGCTGAAATACAGCTGCCGCAAAAATACTGCCTTTAAGGGCTTGTCCAACTGTATGCGGAGCCATGAACAGACCTTGGTATAACCCGCGGGTAGTTCCTAACATTGCGCCTACCTCGCCACCGATACCAGGAGCTGTAAGACGGTACGCTGTAAGCTCTACTAGATCTCTGCGCCCACAGATGTATCCACCCGTCTCAGCAATTCCACCACCAGGATTTTTAATTAATGAACCCGCTACTAGATCCACTCCAACCTGCGGAGGCTCAAGCTCTTCAGTAAACTCACCATAGCAATTATCAACGAACACAATAACATCCGGTTTCAATGACTTCACTCTCGCTGTCATGTCACCTATTTCGGCTACTGTGAAGGAAGCACGCCAATCATAACCACGCGATCTTTGGATTCCAATTACTTTAGTTTTCTCATTGATAGAGAGAGTTACCTCTTCCCAATCAATCTTACCCTCTGATGTAAGGGCAACTTCCCGATATGTAATTCCGAAGTCTGCGAGTGAGCCTGTCCCATCTCCTGCTTGGCCAATCACCTTGTGTAAGGTATCGTACGGACGACCTGTGATGTATAAAAGCTCGTCTCCTGGTCGCAGCACACCAAAGAGGGCTGTTGAAATGGTATGTGTTCCTGAAGCAAAATGAGGGCGCACCAAAGCTGATTCCGCACCAAAAACGTCAGCATAGACAAGATCCAGCACTTCGCGTCCACGGTCGTTGTAAGCATACCCCGTTGAACCCGCAAAATGATAATCACTGACCTGATGACGTTGAAACGCTTCAATAACCTTCCATTGATTCTTATCGACAATTCGATCAAGAGCTTTGACTGCACCTTCGATTTCAACTTCTGCGGACTCTGCCGCTCCTAAAATATCTTCTGCAAAAACTGCCATTAGTTCTTATTCGCTCCTTACATTTACTTGCCATCATAATGACAGAAAGCGACAGTTGCCTGACGCTTTTTGTCATTAGCTATTATTTTATACCTATACAACAAGCATTTCCACTTTAGGGGAACAAAGAAGATTACGGCTGGTCCACAAAATCAGCAAGCATGTAACCCCATTTATCATAATCCTCTTTATTAAGACGGACGTTATAGATAACATCGTTCTCATCATAGGTGGTTTCCAGAACCTCACCTACTCTGTAAAGCAGGGAAGAAATATCGCCTCGGTCTCCAGGAATGCGAAAATTCAGCGTATCTCCAGCCAACTCATCAGAGATAATTTCAATAATCCGGGTTAAATCCTCCGGGTTAAACGCACTGATCTTCAAAAACCCTGTGCCTGTTGGCAGCATTTCCAGTTGCTCAGGCTCACATAGATCGATTTTATTAAAAAGCACTATTTGCGGTTTGCTGGCTGCCCCTAAATCTTGCAAAATAGTTTGCACAATCTCCATCTGCTCCTCACGCATTGGAGATGAGGCATCCACTACATGCAACACCAGATTGGCCTCATTGACTTCCTCCAGCGTTGCGCGGAAAGATGCTACAAGATCATGCGGAAGATTCTGAATGAAGCCTACAGTATCCGTAAGCACTACCTCTTTGCCACCCGTTAGTTGAAGCACACGTGAAGTAGGGTCAAGCGTAGCAAACAATTGATTCTCAATATAAACATCCGCATCCGTAAGCTGCTTAAGCAGCGTCGATTTACCAGCATTCGTGTAGCCGACTAGAGCAACCTGCACTGCCCCTGCCTTACGGCGGCGTTCACGGTGCAATTCACGGGTTTTAACTACCTCATCCAACTGGCGTTTCAACTCCGTAATCCGACCGCGAATATGGCGGCGATCGGTCTCAAGCTTACTTTCACCTGGCCCTCTGGTTCCTATCCCCCCGCCTAATCTGGATAAGTTTTTGCCTTGACCGGATAACCGCGGCAAAAGATAGGACAGCTGTGCCAGCTCTACTTGAATAATACCCTCTCGCGTTTTGGCCCGCCCAGCAAAAATATCCAAAATGAGCTGCGTCCGATCAATAATCTTCAGATCCAGAGACTCTTCAAGGTTCCGTACCTGCGCTCCAGATAATTCCTGATCAAAAATAGCCGTATTAGCTCCAAGACCATCAGCGGCCATGCGGAGCTCTTCTACCTTACCTTTCCCGATAAACCATTTCGAATCCGGTGTATCCTTATTCTGACGCAACACATCCAGGACTTCAACACCTGCTGTTTCTGCTAATTGTACTAATTCCTGCAGAGAAAGCTCTGGGTCAATACCGGTACGTTTAATTTTATCTGTGACGAGAGTGACCAATATCGCCCGATCTTGAATATCCGTTTCTGTATCATGCGTAGTTATTGCCATTTATTCATGCTCCTTATGACGGTAATAGAATCTTTGTGTACCATTTAATCAGTTTTTCACTTCTTGCTGATGTTATACAGATGAACCTGTTCATTCACAGCGCTTCAAAACATTTTATCATAAGTTTCATTGGTAATATAGGCTGATAATGGAACGGCTCACCATTCTGTCAGCATTTTCTTTATGATAATCTTCAATCTTTTATAAAAGATAAACCGACTAAGCACGTATAAACTTAGCTGGTGTCAATTTATTTAAGAGATTATACTCTCCCCTTTTGAATAATCATCGACCGGAAGAACAAGGTCTCTCGGTAAGATCTCCATCAAAGATTGTTTGGATATTTTAACATGTCTGCTTATTAATCTAACCGCTTGATGGCGGATTGCCTGCTCGAGGATATTGCGTACATACCGGGCATTACTAAAGTTTTCTTCAATAATTTTCTCATTAAGGATTAACTCTTTTAGTTTCCCGTTTGTTTCTGGAGTAATTATATAGTCTCTTTCAGCTGCCATTTTATGTGCAATCAATATCAGTTCATCTGTTGTGTAGTCCTGAAAATCAAGTTGAATTGGAAAACGTGAGGGAAGCCCGGTATTAGCCTCCATGAACATCTCCATTTCATTTGGATAACCCGCTAAGATAATGATGAGATCATCATTCCTGTCCTCCATAACCTTTACAAGACAGTCGATTGCCTCTTTTCCAAAATCCTTATCTCCGCCTCTAGCCAAGCTATAAGCCTCGTCAATGAATAATACGCCACCCATAGCCTTCTTAACAAGGTCTCTGGTCTTTTGAGCTGTATGCCCTATGTATTCCCCCACTAAATCCGCTCTCTCTACTTCGATTAATTGACCTTTACTTAATATGCCCATATTCTTTAACAGCTTGGCAACGATTCTTGCTACAGTTGTTTTTCCAGTCCCGGGGTTGCCTTTAAACAACATATGATAAACCTGATTAACTACATTTAACCCCAGTTCTTGTCTCATTTTTTCCACTTGGATAAGCGCATGAATTTCATATATAAGATCCTTCACCTTTTCAAGACCGATAAGCTCATGAAGCTCTTGCAGGATTTCTTTTGTAGATTCTAAATGATTATTTTGAGCCAGCGCGCTCTCCAATGTTTCATTCGTAATATTTGTTGGGTCTTGATTTTTGAAAGTTATATTCATTCTGGAATCATTAATGGTTATCTTTCTTAAATTTTCTTCACCCATTGTAATCACCTCGTTAGAGCATTATATGCAATAACTGAATGACATCATGCACTTGTTTTAAAGAATGGGGTTTCGACATTGGATTCCCTGCTATCTCTCGCATCTTCTACGATGGTACACGAGGATAAAATGACCGAAATGCATAAAAGTCATAAGCAGACATTTATTTTTTTATCATTTCACAACCCCATTATTTTTGATATACAAATAACAAATAGCCCCCCTTTAGAGTTTAGTCCATTTGGGGGCTGGCTTTTCTAATCAAGTCTCTTCCAGAATAGGAAGCATTATTAGAAGATTCTGATATTTGGGAACAATTACAGGAACAACTGCTGGATTTTCCATTTCGTATAGGCTAGAATTTCACGCGACTTATGCCTTGTCATCGACAGAACAGTGGATTCAGTAAGCCCCAGTTCAGGATTCACATAACCGAGCTCGTCCGCGATTTCGTGTGAACGCCATCCATGATATGTATGCGTAATAATAATTGCTGAGGACAATCCCTCACTTGTCATAATTGCTTTGCTATACAGAAGATTCTCGTAAGTGCTGGTAGCTTTATTTTCAACAGAAATGGCGCTATCCGGAACTCCATGAGCTACTAAATAATTGCGCATGCCTTGACCTTCGGTATATTTAAGATCAGGTTTATCCAAACCTCCAGAAACTATGAAATGCGGGAACATCCCCTCTTGGTAAAGCTTAAGCCCGTAATCCAATCGTTCCTTCAATCCCGGGCTAGGTTCATCTCCCCACATCGACATGCCAAGAATGATCCCTGTATCGGCTTTGAGCATAGGATCTGTCGTTGCAGCTTTATTGATATTCCTCAATGCGTACGCACACCACAACAAACCAACTACAACAATAACCATTAAAGCAATAAGCAACGTTCGTTTAGACCAAATTCGGCGTTTTTTGCGAACAATCCGAATCGGGGAAGAGTCTCTTCCATAAACGTACCATTCCATCTTTATTTCCTCCTGAATTCTCCATGATGAAATAATTCGGCACGATGTTTCAAAGAGAGTGAGAAATAAGGGAAAGCATGAGCATCGATGCCACGTAAAATAGTATGGGCAGTCTCCCAGGCTAGCTTATAATCGCTTTCTGAGATGTCTTGCCTCTCCAGTGCTTCCTCCAGTTCATCCTCATCGAGCAAAAACACCTCGCCGTTCCAAAGTACTACCACGTCCAGATACAAATCGTCAAACCAAGGCACACCTTGGTCAGTAACGCCTTGCACTTTACAGGTGTCTATGTACCATTGAACAATATTTTGTTTTTCGTCGAACATAGCCGTCACAATATAGTGACTATCTTTCGGAAAATATTGCAGCCAGGAATAACCTTTATCTGCAATACGATATGTATGTCGTCCATAGCTCTTCCACAGTGGTTCTTTCAGCCCGTAGATGGTATAAAGCGTAATATATCCGCTGAATTCCCGGCTCTCCACATAGCGGCAGGCAAAATGGCGACGCGTAATCCGGCGCCAGTTGGCCCGGTCTCCGAATTTACGTTTCATAGAAATTACCCTCTCCAGTATGGTCTATTCAGCTTAACACATTTAGAGGATACACTCAAAATATCCCGCAAAATACGAGAAATTTTTCTTCTAAACCTAATAAAAACGGCAGTCCAGCTTCGCTCTATAAATAGAGCAAAGCTGGACTGCCATGGAAAAAGCCATTGTTTGAAATTCAAATTCGTTTTATTGAGTGGAAGAATCCCCGTTCACAAAACCTGTCTCTGGATCAGGGTTTGTGGATACATTCCCACTCTCATCGCCGGAACCCTCTCCACCGATAGTGGGTTCTGGAGTTGGGGTCGGCATTGGTGTTGGCGGTGGCGGGGTGATTTCAGGGATTGTAGTACCACCGTCATTTCCGCCACCCTCATTGCCGCCTCCGTTATTGCCACCATTTCCATTCTCTCCGTTGTTGCCACCGTCCTCTGGGGTCGGGGTCGGAAGATTAGGATCTATGGTGGGTTCAGGGGTCGGCATTTCATCCTGCACGGATACACTAACCACATTGGAGGGTTCGCTCTCCACTTTTAGCGCAGGGTCATAAGAAGTTACATAATACTCGTAAACCAAACCAGGCAGTGCACTAAAATCGCCTGCGCTGGTAGTCACTGTATTTAACAGTGAGCCAAATTCAGCTTCCGATGTCTCTCTACGATAAATACGATACTCAACGCCGGCAACAGGAACTGCCTCCCAATTGAGATTTACAGTCATCGTAGAAGGATCATATGCTGCTGATAGTCCAGTAACAGTCTGAGCTGTTTCTGGTGTTTCAGTAGGCTCAGGGGCAATCTCGTTATCGAGGTGCGGGAAGGATTTCTTAGGAACATCCTTCAGCGCTTCCTCCATGACCTTACCCCAGAAAGCAGCGGCAAGCGGACTGCTGTTCTTAAGCAGATGCTTTTTACTTGGCTTGTCGTAACCCATCCAGACTGCTGCAGTCCATTCTGGCGTATAGCCTACAAACCATACATCACGGTTCGAGCTGATTCCAGAATATCCACTTTGCGTCGTACCGGTCTTACCGGCAACAGGACGGTCAATCCTAGCTTTTCTACCCGTACCGCTCTCCACGACCTTCTGCATCATCTCAGTCATTTGATAAGCTGTTTCCTTACTCATCACTCGCTCAGGCGTTGTATTCGCTTTGTAGACCGTCTCACCACTGCTATCAGAGATGGATTTAATGGAATAAGCCTCTCTTAGTTCGCCGCCATTTGCAAAAGCGCTGTAGGCTTGCGCCATTTCCAGCGTATTGGTCCCTTTGCTCATGCCTCCAAGAGCCAGCGATAGGTTCTTATCCTCATCTTCCAATCCAATGCCTAGTTTCTTGGCAAATTTAAATCCGGTATTCACACCAATTTCATTGAGCAGCCAAACAGCCGGAATATTCTCTGATTTCTGAATGGCATCACTCATGTTGATGCTCTTAGAATATCCGTGCAGGTTGGTTGGACAATAGTTCGCGAAACATTGCTTCTCGTTGCTTAGCGTTGAATTCATGGTGAATTTCCCAGTTTCCAGCGCTGGAGCATAAGAGACAATTGGTTTGAAAGCAGAACCTGGAGAACGACGGCTGCCAGTTACACGACTGTAGCCTTTTTTCTCATAATTCCGTCCGCCAAGGAGTGCGACAATGCTGCCATTCTCCTGATTCACAATCGTCATTGAGCCTTGTACCAGCTCTTCATCTACACTCTTTTCAAAATTATCACTATCTGCAAAAGCATCTTCAACCGTTTCTTGAGCATGCTTATCCATGGTAGTGTAAATTTTGTATCCGCCGATATTCAGATCATCTTCTGACAATCCAAATTTTTCTTCCGCCTCATCTACTGCAAAATCAATAAATGCTTGATAACGCTGTTTCTTTTCTGGCGGCTTATAGTTATAATCTACGGCTTTTGCTTCGTCTCTTTCCTGCTCCGTAATGTACCCTTGCTCATACATAAGCTGAAGCACTACTGCCCGGCGTTCCTTCGAAAGATCAGGGTTACGCAGCGGGTTGTAACGAGACGGGCCTTTTGGCATAGCCGCCAATGTCGCGATTTCCCAAACCTTAAGCTGACTCAAATCACTTTTACCAAAATATCTTACTGATGCTGCTTTAATTCCGTAAATTGTACCCCCGAAGTTAATCCGGTTCAGATACATGGTAATAATCTCTTCTTTAGATTTCTGATTCTCCAGGGCTACGGCAATCGACACCTCAGTAGCTTTACGGAAAAACGTCTTGTCCCGTGTCAGGAAGATGTTTTTGGCGAGCTGTTGAGTAATGGTACTACCGCCCTCTACCATACTTCGTGCGGCTATATCCTTTACTGCTGCCCGGCCAATCGACCATAAATCCACACCAGAATGTTCGAAGAAACGTTTATCCTCTGTGGCTACAAAAGCGTTAACCAATAACGGTGGAATTTCTTCATACTCTACTGGATCACTTTTCTCCAGTGATAATTCGCCGATTAAATTAGCATTGCGGTCATATACCTTAGTCGTTTCATTCACTGTTAGCTTATCCTGGTTCTCAAGCAGAAGCTTTTGACCATTTAGCATAATGAACAGATATCCACCTAATGCACAGAAAATGGCCAATGCCGTAGCGAAGAACAAGCTCCACAGCACACGCTTCTTCGTCAAAAATTTCTTTTTCTTTTTTGGTTTTGATTTTGGTTTTGATTTGGAACTGGACGATCCTCTATCTCTATTGTGATTCGTCCTGGATGTATCGTCTCTAGACATAATGCCTCCTGACTCCCTTTCGGAAATAAACATAAATGGTCTGCCATGAATGAAAAGAACAACCTTCACAGGTTGCTCTCTCACACTCTATTCAAACGATTTATAAACAAGAAAGGTTTCAATTCATTTTTGATAAATGTTATTCTTCACTACTGCTGTCTTGCATCAGTGATACACTACGTTGTGGTGTGAACGTGGAAATTGCGTGTTTATACACCATTTGCTGGCGTCCATCACTGTCAATGACGATTGTAAAATTGTCGAATGCTTTAATTATTCCCCGGATTTGAAAACCGTTGGTCAGATATACCGTAGCAGGGATATTTTCTTTGCGTAGTTGGTTCAAGAATGTATCTTGGATGTTAATGGACTTGTTCATATGACGTACCCCCAATGGTTCAATTAGATTGTTCAGAAGTATATTCAAGACCTGAGAGAAACTTTCCTGCTATTATACCACGTATTTTTGAGAAATTCTCAGAAAAGTTTTGTTCACCTTCGACATCGATCCACTCGATTTCCTTCATGTGGCGAAACCATGACAACTGTCTTTTGGCGAATCGGCGAGTATCGCGTTTAAGCAGTATCACAGCTTCTTCCAGCGTCAGCTCTCCCGCCAGGTAAGCGGCAATTTCCTTGTAACCCAATCCCTGCATGGACACAAGGCTTCTGCTGTAACCGTTATCCAGCAGTCCCTTCACCTCAGCAACGAGACCATCCGCCAGCATGCTATCAATTCGGTCCTCAATACGTTTATATAGTATTTTCCGGTCCATTGTCAAACCTATGAGACATAAGTCATAGGGAGATTCCTTCTTTTGAGCAGCATGAGAAGCGGAAAGTGTAGTGTTTGTCTGGTGTTGAATTTCCAGTGCACGGATAATTCTGCGACGGTCGTTAGGATGAAGTTTGGCTGCGCTGACTGGATCAACCGCCTCGAGTCTGGCATGCAGTGCAAGCGCTCCATGTTCTTCCGCAAATTGATCCTGCTCTTTACGGAAAGCTTCATCAGCCACTGCTTCCGAGAACTGAAAGCCGTAACATAAAGACTCAATATACAGTCCAGTCCCCCCTACGATAAAGGGAAGCTTCCCTCTAGCGCTTATCTCCTCGATGAGTCTAGTGCCCTGCTCTTGAAATTCAGCGGCAGAATACGCATCCTGCGGATCATGAATATCGATCAGGTGATGGGGAATGCCGTTCATTTCGGCGGGTGTAATCTTAGCTGTACCAATATCCATACCACGATAAACCTGCATCGAATCGCCGGAAATAATCTCAGCGTTATAAGCCGCTGCCAGCTCCAGACTTAACCGGGTTTTGCCTACGGCAGTTGGTCCTAACAGCACTAGAACCTTATGCCTTTCTTTAGTTGTCAATGTGTATCACCCCGTACGATGTTTTGGAGTTGCTTCGGAGCAGCTCAGTAAACCCTAGGCGTTCAAATTCCCCACTCAAAGCCTTTTCTTTTAAAAGAACAGTCTTACGGGCGACCCTAACCGCTTCGGCTACACTCTCTGTCGATAAGGCTGCACGGTTAGCGAATTGCCGCAGCGGGGAAATCGAGGCAGAACCCGTCAGAGGCACGCGAAACATAGGATCAAAGTAAACAATATCCACACTTCGATCTGGTTGAGACCGTAAATAATCCAAATGTTCACTATGCACAACATTAACTCTGCGTAAAGCCTCATTGACCTTTACTTGCCCAGAGATGTAATGAGACATCCCTTCACTGAGCAGTGCGTACAGCGGTAATGAGCTCTCCAAAGCGGTAACCTCTGAGGACTCACCACCATGTACAGCAAACAGTAAGGAGTCAGCTCCTAATCCAGCTGTACAATCCAATACGCTATCTCCGGGAAGCATTCGAGCCGCAACAAGCAGCGGCTCGATCTCACCCTTTAGAATTCGTTTAGCGCGAACGAAGCCCATGCTCGGATGAAACTCCATAGGCTCCATTCCTAAGCGGTGTAGTCGAACAGCGTCCTGAGATAGAATCAGAATATCCTCATCTCCGTAATGTTCAACCATCCTTGTAATGGAGAGCTTCTCACGTGGAGCATAACTACAACCCGTTCTCTCCGCAAGGCTTTGCGCGCGTTCTACTATTTCCATTATCGGGCTATACCCCGTAGTTATAATCATGGTGCCTCCAGTCTTGCTCTTAACAAATTTCAAAAAATGTATAATTACATAACCCGCTTGAACAATTTCTCTAAATCATAGGATGAAAAAGAGATCACAATCGGCCGTCCATGTGGGCAAGTATACGGTTGTTTGCACTCTGCCAGTCGGGATAACAGAGCCTCCACTTCCTGTTCTGTTAGTTTATGGTTGGCCTTAATCGAGGCTTTACATGAACACAGAATCGATGACTTTTCTCGTAGCTTCGCAAGATCAATCATACGCTCGCTTAAGACCCACTCCGCCATTTCTTCAACGACCGCCTTCTCATCCCCTTCAGGAAACCAATAGGGCAAAGAACGAACAAGAAAGGTCTGTCCGCCAAAGTGCTCAAGGTATACCCCGGCCTGCTGAAACCAATGTAGACGTTCACTAAGCTGACGACTTTCAGAAGGCGTGAACTCCAGTGTAATCGGCAGTAGCAGCTCCTGTGAGGCATCCTCCGGCCGACCAAATTTCTCATAGAAGTATTCGTAATTAATACGTTCATGTGCCGCATGCTGATCGATTAAATAGAGTCCTCCATCATTCTGGGCAATAATATAGGTCCCATGATGCTGGCCTATATAATTAAGCTCAGGAAAGGCCGGAAGTCGAGGCTCTTCTTGTTGTGGTGGAGCCCATAGCTTCTCAACCGAAGGGAGCTGCTTCTGCGCCATTGACGTTTCTTGCGGGCGATAGCTATTGGAATAACTAGTATTCGCATTAGTTTGGCGCCCCTGCGAAGATGAAGACGGATAGCCTGATCCGTAAGCTGGAGCTACCTCGCGAGCTACCTGATGATCCGCCTGACCATCCTTGCTAAAATCACGGGAATTACGGTCAGGGTTCGATGACTGTAGTCCACTTAAGAAGCTGGCAGATCCCGTAGGGGCTGTATCCTTCTCATCACCATTCGAAGATGACGGCGGAACAGCTCCTTTGGAAAAAGCAAATTGCTCCTGGATAAAGGAGCTGCTGCCCTTGGGTCCGATTGTTTCCTTGCTTGGACGTGGAATCAGACTTTGCCCCAGCAGTATTTTGCGGATCTCCTGCTCAACAAAGGTGTAAAGCTCATTCTCCTTACTGAATCTAACCTCGAGTTTTGCTGGATGTACATTGACATCTACCAAAGAGGGGTGCATATCCAGTTCAAGAACTAATAACGGATAACGGTTAATCGGAAGCAAGGTGTGATAAGCACGCATGATTGCTGCGTTCAGTCCATTACTGCGAATATAACGTCCACCGACAATAGTAGTGATTGCATTTCGATTGGAACGTGTCCATTCTGGACGACTAATATATCCGGAAATCCGGTAATCCAAGTCTTCTGCCGTAATCGGCAGCATTGCTTTGGCGGCATTGGTTCCGTAAACAGCTGCGATGACCTGCAGCAGATCACCATTTCCGAGCGTATGCAGCAGCTGATTGCCATTATGATGCAAGGTAAAAGAGATCCCCGGATGAGCCAGCGCCATGCGGTACATGGCATCTGAGATATGGCCCAGCTCCGTCTGAATACTCTTCATATATTTCAGCCTTGCCGGCGTATTAAAAAACAATTCACGAACGGCAAGATCACTTCCCCGGCCGGAAGGAGCGTCCTCATTTCGTATGAGATTGCCACCCTCAATGTCTACTAGGCGCCCTTTGCCGTCATCGGCAGTTGCAGTTAGAAGCGATACCTTGGAGACCGCGGCAATACTGGGAAGTGCCTCTCCGCGGAAGCCTAAGCTTGTGATTTGAAATAGATCGCGGCCATTCAGAATTTTACTTGTAGCATGCCGGTAAAAGGCGGTCTCGCAATCTTCAGGATCAATCCCGGAGCCATTATCTTTAACGCGGATGCTCTGCAAGCCCCCCTCTTCTACCGATACCTCAATTCTTGTACTGCCAGCGTCAATTGCATTCTCGACAAGCTCCTTTACAACAGAAGCTGGCCGCTCTACTACTTCACCCGCAGCTATCTGGTTGGCAATATGCTCGTCCAATATATGAATTTTGGCCATTTCATTCACCTCTTATTTAGGCAATCAATTATTATAAAATCTTTATTGCAGATCCTTAACCTTCATCTTCAGCTCGTTCAACAGACTCATCGCCTGCAGCGGCGTCATATTCATAAGATCAGCGTCACGCACAGAAGAAATGAACTCTTTTAGCGCAGGATTCTCTTGGATTTCGGTTACCGCAACTTGATGTGCACTACCTTTGCGATTCTTGCGTGGTTCTTCCTCACCAAAGATAGACAACTGAACAACCTCATTTTCTACAGGTGCCTCAGTGATGACACTTACGGCTTGCGCTATCGAGGATGCGCTAGCAACTTCTCTTACAGCCGCCTGTCTTTCGAGGCTTCCCCCGTAATGAAGTTCAGAACCACCAGGATGGGCTGCCTGCTCAATGCTCTGCAAGAGACCATAAGCTCGGTCAATAATCCCTTCAGGAAGACCCGCAAGACGTGCACAATAGATGCCATAGCTGCTGTCAGCCGCTCCAGGAACTAGCTTGCGCAGGAAGTTAACTTTATCACCGCTCTCTTGAACAGCCATAGAGTAATTCCGCAGTCCTTTAAGACTTCCTTCCAAATGAGCCAATTCATGAAAATGCGTCGAAACTAGAGCTTTGCAAGAAATAACATCATGTACATATTCAATAACCGCCTGAGCGATGGCCATACCTTCACTGGTCGAGGTACCTCTTCCCAGCTCATCAATAATAATCAAGCTACGAGCTGTTGCTTTCTCTGTCATAACCTGGATATCAGCCATTTCCACCATAAATGTACTTTGTCCACCGATCAAATCATCAGCTGCTCCAATACGAGTAAAGATCCGGTCTATAAGCGGAACTTCAGCACTGTTTGCTGGTACAAAACATCCAATCTGAGCCATGATGCAGATCAGCGCCACCTGACGCATGTAAGTACTTTTTCCCGCCATATTAGGACCTGTAATTAGAAGGATATTACCTTCTTCCTTACTCAGCGTGCTTCCATTTGCAATAAAAGCAGAATCTTTAAGCACCGCCTCCACAACGGGATGACGGCCCCCTTCAAGCCGAAGATCATAACCATCCGAAAGGACTGGCTTCACAAAACGATGTTCGGCACTAACTGCCGCCAAGCATTGATATACATCAATTTCGGCAACCTTTTCCGCAAGATTTTGCAGGCGGGGAATTTGCCCGCTGATGCGATCACGCAGCTCGGTAAACAGGCTGTATTCCAAATCCGTCATTTTATCCTGAGCTTCAAGGATGAGTGCTTCCTTCTCCTTAAGCTCAGGAGTGACAAAACGCTCTGCGTTGGCAAGCGTCTGCTTACGTTCATATCTTCCTTCCGGCAGTGCAGCCAGATTGGATTTGGTGATCTCTATGAAATACCCGAAGATTTTGTTATAGCCGATCTTCAGTGACTTAATGCCAGTGGCCTGTCTTTCCTTAGCTTCCAGTTCAGCGATCCAACGTTTACCGTTACTGCTAGCTTCCCTAAGCTCGTCCAAACGTTCATGATAACCGGAACGGATAATGCCACCGTCGCGCACAGACACCGGGGCATCCTCGACGATTGCGCGGTCAATATCCTCTCGCAGCTCAGCGCATTCATCCATACTTGCACCGATCTCTCGTAAAGTAGCTGAACCGGAGGTCATACATAAATCCTTCAATGCAGGAATTTGTGCCAGCGATAATTTCAGAGCATTCATATCACGGCCATTGGCGCTGCCAAAAGCAATACGACCCACCAAACGCTCCAAATCATAAATTTCTTTAAGCGCTAAACGCAGGTCCTCGCGAACGATAAACTGATTGTACAAATAATCGACAGCCTCTAGGCGCCGTTCGATCGGAGCTCGCTGCAATAGCGGCTTATCAATTCTGCGGCGCAACAGACGGGCGCCCATCGACGTTTCCGTTCGATCCAGCAGCCAGAGCAGGGATCCTTTTTTGGAGCGTTCGCGAACCGTCTCGGTTAGTTCAAGATTCCGGCGTGTAAATGGATCTAGAATCATATAATTGCCTGGTTCATAAGGAGAAATCTGACTAAGCTGCCCTAACGAACGCCGCTGGGTCTCATTCAGATAAGAGATCAGAAGCGCCAGACATTGTCCACGTTCCTTCTCTAGACGTACCCATGCCGCTTCACCGAACTGACGACGTGCCAGCTCCTCCTCGCGTTTCTCCCAAGGGGTGTAAACTACAGGTTTGGCTAACAGCGGCGTTTCGCTTCGCAGGATCTCCAAAAGTGCAGCGTCTCCGATGATCTCAGCCGGTTCATAAATGCCAATCTCATCACGCAGCCATTCGGCTCCAGATAATACCGAAGTAACATACAGCTCACCAGTTGTTAAATCGCAGGCAGCTAATGCCATCATTCCGTCACTTTCGGTGACGCAAACGAGGTAGTTATTGCTCTTGTCAGC
The DNA here is from genome assembly GCF_038005365.1 of Paenibacillus sp. FSL H8-0315. NCBI lineage: Bacteria > Bacillati > Bacillota > Bacilli > Caryophanales > Paenibacillaceae > Paenibacillus > Paenibacillus sp. FSL H8-0315. The sequence continues at coordinate 379,184 of NZ_JBBOTA010000001.1, forward strand.
AATGATTTTTCCATCCATCACGGTTCCTGGTGTCACGACGCGTACAATATCCCGCTTCACCATGCCTTTAGTGACTGAAGCATCCTCTAACTGCTCACAAATGGCGACTTTATATCCTTTTTCTATCAGGCGTTGAATATATCCCTCGGCGGCGTGGTAAGGCACTCCACACATAGGGATTTTCTCCTCGCCCCCGCCTTCGCGGCCTGTCAACGTAATCTCAAGCTCCTTGGAAGCCAAAATGGCATCTTCAAAGAACATTTCATAGAAATCGCCCAGTCTAAAAAATAGGAAGGCATCCTTAGCCCCTTCCTTTACCTTTAAATATTGCTCTATCATCGGCGTATATTGTGCCATGGTCAACCTCCATGCCTATTTAATGCTGTCCCCCATTATAACAGAAAATTGATGGACAAAGTTACCCTGAAACCTCACATTAGTACAACGAAAGACTAGAATACTTATCAGACAAACACTTACATGAGGTATATTCTTCTGCTTTTAAATATTGTAAAATCTTAACACAGAGCGTCAGCCCATATAAAAATCAAAGGAGAATACAATATGATACGAAAGCTAACGAAGGATGATCAAGAGCTACTGATGGCATTGCTGCGGAAAGAGCCGGCGCTTAATTTATTTATCATTGGCGATGTGGAGAATTTTGGGTTTGAGCAGGATTTCATGGATTTATGGGGAGAGATTGATCCAGCCGACGGGCGGATAAAAGCCGTTCTACTGCGCTTCTATAGAAGTTACCTTCCTTATGCAGATGGCCCTTTTGATGTCGAGGGGTTCGCTGAGATTATCCAAAAGGATAATGACATACATATGATCTCCGGAGCCTCAGAGGTGGTGAAGGCTTTTGACGGGGAAATTAATTTCAAACAAGTAAAACAGCTGTATTTTGCTGAATTAAAAGAAATGAACAATAAAATAAGTGAGTCCTTCTCTTCAGCTGAGCCTATTAAAAAAGCTACGGTTCAGGATGTAGAAGCGATTTGCGCACTCACGGATACCATTGAAGAATTTGAAAGCAGCCGGAATGGTTCAAGAACCAGCCTGCGTAAAACGCTGGAAAGCAACACCGGCCGCACCTATTATATGGAACGGGAAGATAAGGTCATTGTCACCGCTTCAACTTCAGCGGAAAATTCCATGTCAGCGATGATTGTAGGGGTTGCCACACATCAAGCATTCAGAGAGCAAGGCCTTGCTTCGCGCGTAATGGCACAGCTATGTGCAGACCTGCTCTATGAAGGAAAGTCATTGTGCCTCTTTTATGACAACCCACATGCCGGAGTTATTTATAAACGACTTGGTTTTCAAGATATCGGTTCATGGACCATTGTTAACATGTAGACCAAATAGTAAAATCACACTTTTACTTTGCTGCACCATAACTCACGTATATCCCGTGATTCATCCCACGTCCGTTCAGCGGCAATATAGTCGAATAAAGGCTCGATATAGGGGGCGGCAATCTCGTAGCCGCCTAGGGAACGCAGCTGCGCCAGCAATGGGGGGATTGCGGCGCGCAGCGGAGATTTATCGCCGCTGTAGTAGGCGATATGCAGGTCTTCCCGGTCGAGCGGGCGTTGCGTCAGGTCCTCATAATGGCTCACGATTAGGTGAGCCAGATAGACCGCGCCTTTAGCGATGACCGGGGATACCAGGAAGCTCGGTAAGGTCCGGTACTCGAAGCCGCCATGCGGCTGAGTCCGGAAATCGCCGAGCACGCCGTATCGGGGACGACGCGCCCCTGCGCGGACGTCTTCGAGCAGAAGCATGGGCAGCGCGAGATAGTTATCGAGCGCGCGCAGCAGCGGCGCCGTCAGCGTCACGCCGCTGAAGTGCAGATGGCCGCCGAGGGCCCAGCCCGTCAGCGGCATGCCTCCCGCCCGCCAGCGCAGCGAGCGGTCGGCGATGAGCCGGTCCGCCAGCGCCGCGGCGGACATCAGCTGCGCCAGCAGTGCGCGCGGTTCCCCGCGCGGCTGAGGGCGCAGCTCGGCGACCGGGAACGCGCCGCGCGTTCCCGGAGGTCCGGCGTCGCAGCCAGCGACGCCGTCCGTGGGCAGGTACCGCGACGCAGGCACGACGCGGCCGGTGGATTCCCGGAGGATGATAAACTCCGGGTCCATGCCCATCAGCAGGCCGCTGCGGCCCGGCTGCTCCAGAGCCAGCTTTCGTTCCAGCGCTAGCGCTGCGGACCGATAAGGCTCGGGCAATCGTTGCCCGGAGGTCTTTACTAGTGGAGTGACTCCCTCCACCACATACCTCCGGTTCCCCATTGCCCTCAGCAGGACCTCACCGCTATCCAGCCCCAAGCTGTACAGCGTGCGGACAGCAATCCGCTGGAGCAATTTCATCACCCCGCGAAGCTCTCCCCGCACTCGGCCTCCCGTGGTATTGCTCTCGGCATTAGCAATCCTCACTGCTTCGCTGTAATTATCGGTGGCCGCACGCATTCCAAGACCTGCTCCAAGCAAAGAGATGTGGAGGACAGTCAAATGATAAACCAATATCTTATAACACTGCCTGTGACCCTTCTCAGTAGCATCCGAAGCATATGTATCGACAAAATGTTTTCCAGATGGCGTCAGCGTTGCTTCAACCCCGCTTCTAAGCAATCTAGACTCTCTCTCTGCCACAGACAATTCTGAATACACCTTAAGACCTTCATTCATACTCTTTAGCGCCTCCATCCGAGCGTGAACCTTTTTTCATCCTAAAAATAAATAAAAAAAAGGAGGGCATTCGCCCTCTACGCCACCGCACTCCCTACATATAATGGACCATAACCCATTGATACTCAGTTAACGGCGGCGTATCCTTCCTTACAGCTCATCATCCAGATTGTCAGGGTCCAGATCATCGTAATCGAAGCTATCACCTTCAAAATCATAATCCTTGTCTTCTGGATCATCACTTTGCTCAGTGACATACACACGGACTTTGGTCTCAGCCACCAACTCCACTTCGAATTCGCGCTCTACGCGAAGTGTCACACTGCCTCCGCCTGGCGATACGCCCGCCTCTACACAGTTGGGTTCCTGCGTTGCCTCCGCAGAGACCTCAACTGTTGAAGTGCGGTGTCTCGTGTCCAGGTAGGAAAGCGGAATGAGCTCCACATAAGAGACTGTTTCCTTTGCTACCTCGGTCTGCTTGTTCTTGTCGTACGAGTACCAGATGTTTACATCATAAGTACCAATTACTTCGATTCCGTTCCCGGCGGCAACCGCTTCGTATTGGTGGTTGATAATCCAAGCCCCCAAAATACTAGTCGGATGATGTGGCGGAGTCACGGTATGGGTTGCTGTAGAGAACTTACGACCTTTGCCGCAAATTGCCTTCGTAATGATCTCCCTTGTTTGACGTTTATGGCTTAATGACATCTTTGAACCTCCTCCATACAATCATTCACTATCAAGTGTATGCAGGTTCTAGGCATTTGTTGATTGTTAGACTATAAATAAATTTGAGTAAGCCCTCAAGAAGGCTTTTTCAGGAGACTCATAGTTCATTTTATTTCAAAATTTGTACATATATGAGTAGATTCCAAAAATGGTCCAACCTGTTCCAGAGCCATTCCTAACCCCTCAAAAAACCTTAAAACACCAGCTATTGCGGGATTACCCGCACAATTCCAAGCGATCTATGTTTGCTTAAGTCAATAAAATCCTCATCAATATTCACCAGCGGCCGCAAAGGGTCTGTAGCAAGAATCATAACAATTTTTCCTTTTCGCCCATCTGTCAATTCCACTTCGTTCCCTAGCATTGACTGCATTAACTTATTAATAAACACTCTGCAAATATAAGGGTCGAGCTTACCGAACACACTCTCCTCCATTTGCAGTAATACTTCGTATAAAGGAGCCGCTTTGCGATAAAAACGGTCGGAGGTCATCGCGTGAAACACATCAGCCACAGCAACGATTTTACTGAAATCAGTAATCCGGTTTCCAAGCACACCAAATGGATAACCACTGCCGTCCATTCTTTCATGATGCTGTAAGGCTACTAGCGCTTGGGTATGGTTTGTGCCTACCGTATCCCTGATCATCTCATACCCAAAGGTTGTATGCTTTTTCATCAGCTGAAACTCTTCGTCGGATAATGGACCGGGCTTGGTTAATATGTCATCCGGGATTCTCATTTTACCGATATCATGAAGAGTTGCTGCAATGGTCAACATGCTCAAATCCTCAGACTTTAGCTTCAGCCATTTGCCTAGCAGGGTAGATATTATGCCCACAGCTACATTATGTCTGTATGTATAATCATCTTTGGTCTGCAAAGCAGCCAATACTCCGTAGAAGTCATTCTTTTCGCTTACCTGCTGGATAAACGGAATCACTTCATTTCTAACTTCCAGCATAGGAATTCTTTTATTTTTGTTATGACGAATCTGTTCAAAAATATTCTCAATCGCAGCTGTACAATCATCAATTGCGAGCTGGAAAAATTCCGCGCTATCCAGCTGGACGACGTCATGAGATTCCAGAGTGATCTTATGTTGACGAATTAATCTAATATGTTCAGCACTCAATAAAGTCAATGCGGGTAAAACAAATACTCCTTTGTCATTAAAGAGGTTAGCTACAAGTTGTTTTCCGATAAATGATTCCATATCTTTGTCCATACGCCTCACCTGCCAATGCGGAAAATTCGTATATGAATTCCCTGCTTGAATTTGAACTCACCCTATAATTGTTAATCCCTTTCGAAGATCAACTTTTAGTTCATACATATTTTATCGTGATTTCAGGGGCGAATGTTAATACTTCACTTTATTAAAGCCTAATTTTAAGCTTTTTTCCGGGTGAGCAAACGTTTCTCAGGCTTATAACTGACCGGTATTTTATGGCGTTTCGCAATTTTTAAATAAAGTGCCAATTCTCTGCAAAGCTGCAGAATCGCTGATCGCACTTCAAATTCCTCACGTGTCTCTGGCAAATCCATGCTTTCAAACTCATGTTCAAGCTCTTCCAGCAAATGTTCCGTTCGACCTGTATATTCTTCAGCCAAAACATCTCCGCTAAGCTGGTCGAACAATTCAGCTACCATCTCTCCATGCGGTAAATGGCGATATACTTGAGAAATCAGCTGCATCATGCTTTGTATCGATTCCAGCTGCTCCTTACGCATATAGAAATAGACATTCCAAGCTTCATCAGGATGAATTACATGATTCTCCATCTCGCGAGTAGCTGCTGTCAGTCCCCGCTGCACTGCATTATCCGCATCAATTAATTCTTTGCCATCCCACATATACGCAGGCTCACGCAAAGTACGGGCCATTTGAGTAAAAATAACTGAAAAGTATCGATCCACTTCCTTGCGGATTCCATAAATAACTCCCCCAGTCTGTGGCATGTAAATTAAGTTGACCACCCCCGCTGAACCGAGACCTATGGCCAGTAGCTCTACTTGCTGCAACAACACATGTAGCGATAACTCAGCTTGTCCAAACACACGAAACACAATAACAGAGCTAGTGACAATCCCTTCCTTGTAGCCAGACTTCACAATCATCGGAAAGCCAACAAGAACGTACAGTCCAAGTACCCAGTAATGAAACCCTAATATCCAAAATAAAATACACCCAAAAAAGAGTCCCACGAGCGAGGCCAAAAAACGCGCCGTTATCGTCCGGAAACTCCTTTTCAAGGTAACCTCCACACCCAGAATGGCTAAAAGCCCTGCACTTTGTGCATTGGGTATGCCTACTGCAGACGCGAGAAGAACGGACATTAACGTCGCAGCAGCTGTTTTAATCACACGAAATCCCATAACCCTATCTCTCCTTAAAAGCACTAACCGTTAATAGGTAAAGATATAGACATGTTACAAGATTTTGTGAACGGACACAACGTTACATTAGACTTACCGCCGGTATAACAAGCGCTTCTCCAGATACACTACCAGTTGATACATTGCCGTTGCTACGGCTGCAATAATCAGCAGACTGGACATCACAAGCGTGAAATTAAACACCTGGAATCCATATATGATCAGGTACCCAAGACCGGATTTTGCTACTAGAAACTCTCCTACGATAACCCCGACCCATGACATTCCAACATTCACTTTTAGGGTAGAGACCACCGTTGGAAAAGATGCCGGAAGAATCACTTTAAAAAACACCTGAACTTTAGAAGCTCCAAAAGAGCGGACCACCTTCACCAGATTAGGATCCACACTGCAAAAGCTATTGTAAACAACAAGTGTAGTAATAATCACCGTAATCGATAAGGTTGTCACAACGATAGCGGTGAAACCCGCCCCGAACATTACGATAAAAATCGGCCCCAAGGCCACCTTCGGCATACTGTTAAAGACAACCATAAACGGATCAAGCACCGCTGATAAAAACGGAGACCACCAAATAATCACTGCCAGTAGCGTTCCTAACAAGGTTCCCAGAACAAATCCTACCGCAGTCTCTCCTACCGTCATCCCCAAATGAGGCCACAAGCTTCCACTGATCATATCCTGCCAAATCTGCTTGAAGATTTTTGTCGGGTAGCTGAACAATAACTCATCAATCCAGCCCATTCTTGCTCCCGCTTCCCACAACACAAAGAACAGCAGCAACAGACTGCTTCTTACAGCAATAACCTGATTACGCCGGCGCTGTTTAGTTTTTTTGAAATCCACATGCATTTGCTGCAGCCACAGTTCACGGGAAGCTAAGACACCCGCTTGCTCTGTTCGTTTCATTAGCTTTCCCTCCCTGCGATCTCCATCTCTGTCCATACTTCATGAAAAAGCTCCGCAAACCCTGGCTGATCACGCGCATACAGCGGTGGGGCTGAGCGGATTAGCTCCGGAACAGGAAAAACTTTACGAATCTTCCCTGGATTTCGCTGCAATAAAATAACCCTACTGCTGACCGCAATCGCTTCTGACAGATCATGCGTGACCAAAATAGCCGTGGTTCCCCGGCTGCGTAAGGTCTCTGAGACTAAATCTTCCAGCTGAAGTTTGATCTGATAATCAAGTGCCGAGAACGGCTCGTCTAACAGCAGTAGTCCTGGATTGGTAGCTAATGTTCGTACAAGAGCCACCCGTTGCCGCATCCCTCCGGATAGCTGAGAAGGATAGGCCTGTTCTTTCCCTTCTAATCCCATCTCGCGCAGCAGCTCCAAAGTCCGTTTATGGCTCTCCTCGTTTAAGCTTCCGGTCAGCTCCAGTCCAAGCACGGCATTGTCAAGAATACTCCGCCAAGGAAAAAGATAATCCTGCTGCAGCATATATCCAACCTCAGGTGAAGGGCCTAGAATGGGTTGGCCATTTACGAATACTTCACCCTCAGAGGGCTGCAGCAGTCCGGCAATAATCGATAGGAGAGTCGTCTTACCACAGCCACTTGGGCCTACTAAGCTGACGAATTCTCCTTGCTCGACATTAAGATTTAGATCCTCAACGGCCAGTGAAGCTTCCCGATCGCCGAGATAGGCATGCGTTACTCCCTTTAATTGCACTACTGGAAGCAAGGTCATCCCCTCCTTATAGTTAACAAAATCCATTTAGGATCTTATCTCTCTTATTTAGAGCTACTGCTCTTTATGGTCTTTTCAGCTTTTTCAGCAAAAGTATTATTCACGATCTTTTCTGCTGGAACACGTTCTTTAAGTTCACCTGCGTTGTCCATAACATCTAGCAGATTATTCCATTCTTCATTATCAACAACCGGATTAATGGCGTAGGTGTCCTGTTCCTTGTAGCGTTTTACAGCAGAAATCACAATGTCACGATCCGTTTTATCAAAATAAGTTATTATGGCATCCGTAATTTCTTCAGGACTATGTTCCTTCACCCAAAGCTGAGCACGCTGGATGGCATTAGTGAACTTTTGCACGGTGTCTCCATTTTTGCTAATGTAGCTGTTTTTTGACATGAATACCGTATAAGGTAAATAACCGCTCTCCACCCCAAACGATGCCACTACAGCTCCCCGGTCTTCTCGTTCGAAGATAGAGGCCTGCGGCTCAAACAGCTGCACATAATCCCCAGTACCTGAAGCAAATGCACCGGCAATATTAGCAAAATCGATATTTTGGATCAAGGTAATATCCTTCGCAGGATCAATTCCCTTTTTAGATAAAGTAAACGCGCCTGCCATTTGTGGCATTCCGCCTTTTCTTTGACCAAGGAAGGTAGAGCCCTTCACTTTATCCCAATTAAAATCTCCATCAGCCTTCCGGGCGAACAGGAAAGTTCCATCCCTTTGAGTCAGCTGTGCAAAATTAATGACCGGATCATCCGAGCCCTGCTGATACACGTAAATGGAGGTTTCTGAACCAACCAACGCCACATCAATAGCTCCTGAGAGCAATGCAGTCATGGTTTTATCTCCACCGGGAATCGTCTGCAGTTCTACATCCAGCCCTTCATCTTTGAAGAAACCTTGAGTCAAGGCAACATACTCGGGTGCATAAAAGACAGAGCGGGTAACCTCCCCAATCTTCACCTTTACCGTCTCTGACTTTCCGCCGCAACCGGCAAGTACTGAAAAGCATAAAGTAATGATCATGAGCGACAATGACAGCTTTTTCCGAATCTTCATTCTTCATTCTCCTTTCTTACCGGGTCCTTCGCCCTTGCTTAAAGCATATGCACATGCCTACTGAAAGGTTAAAATCCCGAATATCGTGGGGAATTAAAAGAATATCCATGATATCAGCGGTTTTTATTGATTTTATGGATAAATATCACTGGATTTGCTGTTTTTATATCTGTGCAAACGTTTTACCTGAGGATTTGATTACAGTACTATAAGAATTAAAGCGCTTACCATTTCCTTTATAGGAAAATTGCAGCAGAAGGGGTTATTTTATATGGATAAACTAGCAACATCTATCGCCAAAAAACACACAATAAACGGACTTTTGACTCTTAGCTTAACTGCCGTTCTGCTATCCGGTTGTTCAGGAAATAATAACAATATTCCCTCCTCTGCCTCCCCTTCTCCATCGCCAAAAGCAAATACAGCTCAGAATACTACAACACCTCCCGCTGCAAAAACGATTACCACTGACGAACAGCCCTCAACGGTTTATTATGAGATTTTTGTTCGTTCATTCTATGACTCTGACGGGGATGGCATCGGTGACCTCAAAGGGATTACCAAAAAATTAGATTACTTAAATGACGGAAATCCTGACACCACAGACGATCTGGGGATCGGTGGGATTTGGCTTATGCCTATTAACCCTTCACCAAGCTATCATGGTTACGATGTGACAGATTATCGTGCAATCAATCCAGATTATGGGACGATGGAGGATTTACAAGAGCTCGTTACGGAGGCACATAAACGTGGGATTAAAGTAATTATGGATTTGGTCGTGAATCATACCTCCATAGAACATCCTTGGTTCGTAGATTCCGCTAAAAATAAGGACAGTAAATATCGCGACTGGTACATATGGGCTGAAGATCAAGGACGCCCTGCCAATGGAGCTAGTGCCGCTGGTAGTGGCAGTGCATGGCACTCTTTACTGGGTAGTCATTATCTAGGTGGCTTTTGGGAAGGCATGCCTGATCTAAATTTTGATCAAACGGAAGTTCGTAATGAAATGAAAGATATCGGCAAGTTTTGGCTGGAACAAGGGGTTGATGGATTCCGTTTAGACGCTGCTAAACATATATACGAAGACCTTCTAAGCGACAAAAGCCAAGCCACAACCAATAAAAATGTATCTTGGTGGCAGGATTTCCGCAAAGCGATGAATGAAGTGAATCCTCAAGCTTATATTGTCGGCGAAGTATGGGAGAATTCTGCAGTCACCGTAGGGGCTTATTTGGATCAAGCTTTCGACTCTAGCTTTAACTTTGGGTTAGCCGAGACCCTTATTAATTCCGTGAAAACTGAAAAAGACAGCGGGACTGCCTTTACGCTGGAACGTACGTATAATTTGTACTCCAAAATATCTGATAGCCATTTTACCGATGCAATTTTTTTGACAAATCATGATCAAAACAGAGTCATGAGTCAATTAGACGGCAATCTGGATCATGCAAAAATGGCAGCAGCCCTGCTGTTAACCTTACCTGGAAATCCTTTTATTTATTATGGTGAAGAAATAGGAATGCTTGGTGTAAAACCAGATGAAGGAATTCGTGAGCCCATGAGATGGATGACAGCGGATCAGGGTGAGGGGCAGACTACTTGGGAGGTCGGCAGCAATAACGCTGATGATGTTAGCATTAATGTCGAAAGCCAGACTAACGACAGCAGCTCACTGCTTAAAAGATACCGCGAACTCATTGCGTTAAGAAACGAAGTCCCAGCGCTCCGTGATGGCGGAATTCGAGACTACACTTCTGGCAATGCAGGGGTAATGGCCTACGAACGTATAACAACAGAGGATCAACTCCTCGTTGTTCATAACCTAACTGGAGATGAACAAATCATTACGCTTCATCCAAATGTTGAGGGTATCTCTTACACCAAGATCCAAAAGACAACTGCTGACAAAGTGACCTTAAATTCAGATCAGCTTACTCTTCCTCCCTATTCAACGGTTATTGTGGACTAGGAAAAGCGGAGGAATGAAACACCCACTCTGCCACAGAACCACATAATTGTGCTTTCGATATAGGAAGAGCTACAATCCAGTCTTGGGAAGGATCGCTGCTCATTCGCAGCAACCAGCCACTTGAATGATCACTTATGAAGCTAGCATACTGAAACTTCCAGCCATTTTCACTAGAAATACAGAGTCGCAATTCTCCCTCTGCGTCGAAGCATTTCATCACTCGTGCAAGATGGTTGGAATGGACATCATCTCCTGTCTCTGCAGCTAAACACTCTGAGAGTCTGTGAACCGTAGAGGAATCAGAGCCTTTTTTCAGCTCCTCGAACCTTTTTTTTGACATTAGTAACGCCGGAATCCCGTGAGCAAAGGGCTCCATCGCTCTCTCACATTCGAACAACTCGAGACAAAAGCTCTCTGTTTCATCTCTGTTCTTCAGCACACACGGGGGAGAGTCCGGTGTATTATTGCAGTAGGCTAGTATTTTATCCTTATGTATTTGTAAACACAGATCTTTAGTTTTCTCCTTCTCTCTATATTTGAATCTACCTATCCTTTCTGCTGTAGACGCAGTATGTAACAATTCATTTAAAACTACTTGGTCGGTTACCCGATCTGGAAATAAAAATTCCGTTAAATCCGTTAAATCCGTTCGTTCTTTCTCATTCACATTATTGTATCCTTCCTGTATTACATATAAATGTATATTAAACTAGCAATCTTTATGTTATCATAAGCTAATTTTAAGGTAAAATTAAGAAACAAGGGGTATGATCATTAACATGAAATACTTGTAGCGAGGTGATTTCAAAATGAGAATGCTCATCACATTTCAGAACAAACTTGTACCTGTGTATTTCACAACAGAAAATAAACAGCCCACTCAAAAAGTACTTAGATTACTTAACAGTACGCTGGAGCTCAAAATTCAAAAGGGCAAAAGTGCCCTCCAGAAATGCCTCAATTCTCTGATTAGTATCGAAATTAAAGGCTCTGAAGCTATATTGCACAGTTACAGTGAAAATGATTCATTGGCGCTATCCCTCTATTAATGGAGGGGTAGTTTTTTTGTCACAACATTGCTGTCCTCAGCTTTCTAATAAGGAACGTCCTAAGTATCCAAGTGGTGCAGCTTGGACCCGTTGTCTTTTTGAAGCTAAACTTGATCCAAAATGACACTCCGTTTGATTTAGATACTATTTGCGCATACATAGGCATACATAGCTTCAACTCTCAAAGTCAGGGACCTTGGTTCGCTGGTTCTGCTTGGTGCTACTTTGTACTGATTTTGTGCTATTTCATGGCACGTTTGGATTGCTGCTTGCCGGCCATCCCCATAGCCGGCTGCTATCGGACTCAGATGACCTTAATCGTAACTTTTGGGCTCATTTGGAATTCTAACGGACCCCAGGGTCACTATTGGCTCGAAAAACACTAATTATCTACCTCAAAAAGCTAAATAGCTGCGCTGGAGTCCGAAACTCTGCTCTAATGCTCATAAATTCGCACATAGCGTCATCTGAGTCCGCGGTAATCTAAATTCGAAACTCAGTTTGCTTTAATTGCTATTATCGTGTACATAGTTGCTACTGTCGTGTACATAGTTGCTACTGTCGTGTACATAGTTGCTACTGTCGTGTACATAGTTGCTACTGTTGTAGTTTTAGTCGCTGCTTTTGAACTCATAGCCACTGCTTTCGAACTCATAGTTGGATGCTTTCGGACTCAGATGACCTTAATCGCAACTTTTGGGCTCATTTGGAATCCTATCGGACCCCAGAGTCACTATTGGCGCGAAAAACACTAATTATCGACCTCAAAAAGCTGAATAGCTGCGCTGGAGTCCGAAACTCTGCTCGAATGACTAAAAATCCGCATATAGCGTCATCTGAGTCCGCAGTAATCTAAATTCGAAACTCAGTTTGCTTTAGTTGCTATTATCGTGTAAATAGTTGCTACTGTCGGAGCTTTAGTCGCTGCTTTTGAACTCATAGCCACTACTTTCGAACTCATAGTACGATTCTATCGGACTCAGCTGACCTTAAACATAAATTTTGGGCTCATTTGTAATTCTATCGGACCCCAGAGTCACTATTGGCGTGAAAACACTAATTATCAACCTCAAAAAGCTGAATAGCTGCGCTGGGGTCCGAAACTCTGCTCTAATGACCGAAAATTCGCATATAGCGTCATCTGAGTCCGTTGGCCGCTGAGGATACTTGGAAGGTCACTTAGCGAGTGATTTGTTGTCTGACTTAGCCGTTAACTTGGTGTGTGACTCAGTGGGTAACTCAGCGGGAGATTTGTTGTGTGACTTAGTAAGTCGTTTAGCGGTTGACTTAATGTGTGACTCAGTTAGTAACCTACACGTTACTAGTTATGTGACTCAGTTAGTAACTTAGCCGTTAACTTGGCGTGTGACTGACTCAGTGTGTAACTTAGAAGTTAACTTAGTGTGTAACTCAACAAATGACTTTGCATGGGTCATCAGATTAGATGTAGCGGGTGGCCTGACCCTACTATGTCACCTGCCAAAAGTGACGTTTGTCGTAGGTTGGCTTTCATTTGCTGCCCCTTTATGCTGAAGCAATCTGCCAGAACTAAAAAACGCAGGGCAGTGATCCCCCCTTAACGGGAGGATCACTGCTCTGCTATATTTACGGACTTTTTTAACCCAAGGACTCTGTCTCATTCAGCGAAAAATCTACTATTAGGAAGAGCTAAGCAATTATCAGCTGATCTTGTAATTCTTCTGCTCTGCTTTTTCAGCTTTCTGGATTCGAAGTCTAAATAGCTTCACTAAATTCTGACGCGTATGCTCTTCGTGACAGCTGTCCAATTTTTTAATGATAAACCGATCGATGGACATGTCAATCGCTCCTTTTAGATCATTCTGGAACTTATAGAGACAGGAAATTATTTCCTGTTCTCTTGTATCACCTATTAACCTTGTTTTCATTTTTTCAAACTCCTTAAGCGCAAACAAATTTCAAGAACAAAAAAATAATTTACAAACAAAAGATTACATGCTATATTAAATATAGTTAATATTAAATACACACATGCAAGGGAGAAATCATAATGTCTAAAGTTCTATTTATTAAAGCAAACAACCGTCCAGCAGAACAATCCGTAAGTGTTAAGCTGTACAATGAATTCTTGGAGAGCTACAAACTCAACCACCCAGAAGATGAAATCACTGAACTTGATCTGTTCGCAGAGCAACTTCCATACTACGACAATACCCTGATCACTGGTATGTATAAAGCCGCTCAAGGATACGAAGCAACACCTGAGGAAGCAGCTGGTGCCGCTATCGTTAATAAATATCTTAATCAGTTCATCGCTGCAGATAAGGTAGTATTCGGTTTCCCACTGTGGAACATGACTGTACCTGCTGTATTGCACACTTATGTAGATTACCTTTGCCAAGCTGGTAAAACATTCTCTTACACTGCTGAAGGTCCAGTTGGTCTTTTGACAGGTAAAAAAGCAATCGTTCTGAATGCAAGAGGCGGTATCTACTCTGAAGGTCCTGCAGCAAGTGCTGAAATGGCAGTAAACTTCATCGTTGGTAACCTTAACCTGTGGGGAATTAAAGATATTACACAAGTAATCATCGAAGGCCACAACCAACTTCCAGCACAATCCGCTGAAATCATTGAAAACGGATTGCAACTGGCTAAGGAAACTGCTGCATCCTTCTAAACCATAACCGTTTAGATTCAATTCAATAATGAAGGGCGCCCCTTAGCTGTCAAAAGCTAAGGGGCGCCCTTTTTCAATGTCTATGCCGTTATATCAATTCTTTTTAATATTCATCCAGCTCTTTACGCCATCCGTATCCTCTGGTTCTGGATGAACTCACTTTAGTGGAAGCCGCGCTTTTTCTCTTAAGCTTGGCTTCTTTATTATTTTGGTACAATACTTCTCGTTGTGTTTTTCGGTAGTTGAATAGTCTCTTCTCTTCCAGTTCACCTGTTTGGACTGCTTCCAGTACAGCACAGCCCTCTTCGCGTTCATGTCTACAGTTGCTAAACCGGCACTTAGAAGCTAGACCGCTGATATCACTAAACGCTAGATCAAGACCACCTTCATCTTCCCAGAGCTGCAGCTCCCGCATCCCCGGTGTATCTACGATAATCCCCCCATCCGGCAAAACAAACAGTTCACGGTGGGTAGTAGTATGACGTCCGCGGCTATCCCCTTCTCTAACATCCTGCGTAATCTGAAGGTTCTTCCCGCATAGCCAGTTGACCATTGTCGACTTCCCACAACCGGAAGAGCCCGTAAGAGCTACTGTTTGACCCTCACCAATGTAAGGCAGCAGCTTCTCGCGTCCTTCATCTTGTATTGCACTAACAGCATGTACTGATACTCCGGGAGCCGCGCTCTCCATTTCAGCGATTTTACTGTCTGCATCCGGACAAAGATCCGCTTTAGTGAGTAGAATAACTGGATTTGCCCCACTATTCCAAGCCATGATCAGATATCTCTCCATCCGGCGAACATTAAAGTCATCATTCAACGCGCTAACCAGAAATAACGTGTCTACATTGGAAGCAACAATTTGCTCATCTTGTGTATTTCCTGCGACCTTGCGTGAGATCACACTCTGCCGAGGCAATACGCCATGTATGATTCCATGCTCGCCGCCATCTTGCATCGCCAATGCTACCCAGTCTCCAATGGCAGGAAAATCACCCGAGGCTACAAATGTGTGTCTCAGCTTCCCGGCAAGCTCTCCCCACGTCTCTCCTACATCAGTTAACACCTTGTACTTACTGCCAAAGTCACCAACGATTCTCCCGGGAATAAATTGTTTATCCTCTGCATGACTCCACTTTTCATACCATTTTGTACTCCAGTTTTCATTCCAACCATATTGCTTTATGCTATTCATTCATTTCCTCCTAAAAGATATGTTTATGTTTTTTCTTGCCCCTTGGCGTTTTCCGAGAACACAAAAAGCCGCCGGAAATAAAGACTCCGGCGGCGGTATATAGACATGTGGATTTATTACACCAAATCCAATCTTTCTACACACGCAAAAAAGCCACCGGACCCTATACGGTTCCCGGTGGCTCTAATAAGCGTAATTGAGCTTACCTGCTAACCTGCCCGAATCAATTATTCGGCAGCAGCTGTTCCCGGAAGACACGTATCCACAACAGTTGAGTTCATTACATTTAAAACTGTCATAAAACATCGTCTCCTTCCGAAATTTAAGATGCTGTTATCATAATTGGTGCAGCAGTAAAATGTCAACCCCAAATTTTCCAGATTACAAAATAGCCTTTAATTCTTTCAGCTCACGGATCATTTTCCAAGGTTGGATGTCCAGCTGATCGTCCCAAGGATGTTTCCTTTGCAGCCATATCCCTTCAAGTCCAGCCTTACCTGCACCCCAGATATCATTTACCGGATGATCCCCTATAAACAAGGTTTGATCCGCGGAGGCACCCAGCCTGTCTAGTGCCAATTGATAAATCGCAGGATCAGGCTTCGCAATGCCAACTTCTCCAGATATAACTATAGCCTTGAAGTACTCTCGCAGGCCGAGAATATCGATTTTGGTGTTCTGGATTTCTTTTTTACCGTTGGTGACCAGCCCCAAAGTATATCCACGCTCCACGCAATACTCCAGAACCCCCAAAGCATGCTCCATGGCCGCACCATGATTGATGTAGCTCGCATCATAATACGCTCGGATATGTTCAGCCGTCACAGGCTTTTCCCAAGGCAGGATCTCACTAAGTTCTAAGAAAAATCCGTCTTTATCACGGTAGCCATCAGCATCTCTGTGGATCATATCCTCGATCACGGCCTGCGCTTCCGCAGGTTCAAGATGCCCAAGAAAATCCTGCACGAACTGAGTGCTAAAGCTGCGAAATGTATAGTCGCGATCCATTAAAGTATTGTCCAGATCAAATAAAATAGCTTGTACTTCCTTCATCAAGCAATTCCCCTTACATGCTGTTAATTTTCAAACCTAACCTACAGAATGTAATTGTACTATGCCTTAAGAGACAAAGAAAAGACTATTCAACAAAAAGGATTTGTGGCTTCCCTTTTACTGAACAGTCTTTGTGAAGATTCGTATCTGCGTCATTCCTTTACTCGAAATGCTCTGCCCGATGGGTCAGCATCATTTCTTCATCCGTAATATACAGCGGAAAAGGAGGTGTTTCTTTCAGATAACTTTCTGTAGATAACAACCGATAATGAACCTCTGGCAACCAGGTGTCTTCAAGCAGCGGTAGCTTGCCTGTATCACTAATATAACTGTCTACAGCAGCCTGAACTAAATCAAGATAATACGGCACTAACTTGTCTTCTTCCTCGAAAATTTCATAGGTCTCTCGAGACATATAGAAATTCCGTTCGGGTATTCCACCCAAATAACGTTTCAGACGACTCATATCGATTCTTTTGTCCTCTAAGATTAATGCTGTTCTATTAATAGGTCCAGGCATATCTTCTTCGAACTTTCGAATCGCCTGTTTCACTTGAGGTAATGTGACGGTTACATGATCTGATTTGGGTTGCTTTTTTGTGCGTTTAAATAACATAACGAAAGTCTCCTTTCTAAATATGTCTCAGATAACGCTTACAATTCCATTTTATTCGAAATTCGAATAATTAATCAGTACATTTCAAATCGACACAGAATGTTAATATTTAAAAGATCATTATTTGACATATTCCCACCGAGTCCATACTTCTCGAGGATTTAGTTCATACTTGTCCTTCTCACGATACATAAACTGATGCATGATGAATTCACGACGAATAGTGGCAAAATCTTCATGAAACTGCTTAATAAACTCATTGATTTCCTTTTCCGTATAAACAACACCTGGCTCCAGCTTCTCAACCATGTATTGAAGCGCTATCAATTTCTTCTTGTATTGTGCGGGAATTTGCCGCAGCCGGCCATCTTTAGAGAAAAAATTACGAATTACAGTATCCTGAAGACTATTCTCAGGCAATTGCTCTTCCATATTCTCAGCTCCTTTCGAAAAAATAAATTGCAGTGAAGCTTCAGCCCCATTATTGATAAACTCCGGATTCAACTTAAAGTAAACTGTATTTTTGTCGCGTCTTTCCTTTATTAGAGCCGCTTCACGTAATTTAGCCGCATGATGAGTGACTGTAGGCTGCGATAAATTCAACTTCTCAGCCAGCGCTTGCCCGTGCATTTCTCCTTGGGACAGAAGCAACAATAAGCGAAGACGCGTTGGATCAGCTAAAGCTTTATGATAACTCACGATTTTCTCCAACTGCACTGGGTTCACGCTCCTAGAATTTCACAATACATTGATACATTAGATATATATCTAATTATATAATAATCAACGTTGTTCTTGCAATGGTTATTATACTCAATCTGCTCTTATGGAAAAATTCATGAATTTAGGGTAGGATTTAAAGAAAAGATAGTAACAATTAGGAGGTAACCCGCTTTATGAAAGATGTCATTATTATCGGTGCAGGTCCTTGCGGCCTCTCGGCAGCTATTGAATGCCAACGCCAAGGTCTGTCCAGCCTTATCATTGAAAAAAGCTTTATTGTGCACTCCATTTATTTGTATCCAACAAATATGCAATTTTTCAGTACGGCTCAGTTATTAGAAATCGGGGATGTTCCTTTCACTTCGACGAACGACAAGCCTTACCGTCATGAAGCGCTTGTCTATTATCGCCGAACCGCCGAGCAATATGGTCTAGAGATCGCCGCTTATGAAGAAGCTTTATCCATTGAGCCGCTTGAAGATGGAACCTTTGCCGTACATACGTCAAATATGCGTGGTGAGCATCAGAAACGTATCACTGTAAATGTAGTTATAGCAACAGGTTATTTTGATCAGCCGAATATGATTGGCATTCCAGGTGAAGAACTACCTAAAGTTACTCATTATTTCGGTGAAGCCCATCCTTACACGGGAATGAAGGTAACTGTAATTGGCGGCAGTAATTCTGCAGTAGATGCAGCACTGGAGCTTATGCGTGTAGGAGCTACGGTAGATATGGTATATCGTGGTGAAAGCATCTCTGAGAATATTAAACCTTGGGTTCGGCCAATCTTTGAAGGCATGGTGCAAAAAGGGAAAATCACTCTGCACTTAGGCTCGCGTGTCACTGAAATTACTGCAAGCTCAGTAATTGTTACGGATCATAAGGGGAACAAGAAAGCATTGGATAATGATTTCGTTCTTGCCTTGACTGGCTTCCGTCCGAGCCGTACCCTCCTCACTTCAGCGGGTGTGATCATGGATGACGACATGGATAAGCCTGCTTTTAACACCTCTACCATGGAAAGTAATGTTCCAGGGTTGTATGTTGCTGGAGTAATCGCCTCCGGCCGCAATGCTAACGAAGTGTTTATTGAGACCGGAAGAGGGCATGGTAAGCTTATTGCAGATCACATTGTGTCAAAAGAAAGTTCTAATCCTAAGGAGTTGAAACATTAAGATGGACATGACCTCTTTGCTTTTGCTTGGACTTGCAGCGCTCGGAATTATCAGCAGCAATTCCCCTGTAACAATAGCAATGGTCGTCCTATTACTGCTAAGAGTACTTGGCTTACAGCAAACTTTTCCTTGGCTAGAAAAATACGGTTTAACCATCGGGATTATCATCCTGACCATCGGGGTCATGACCCCATTAGCCAGCGGCAAAATATCGCTGCAGACAGTCGGTCAATCCTTCTTGCACTGGAAGTCCTTGCTTGCTATCGCTATTGGCATTCTTGTCGCTTTTCTTGGAGGCCGCGGTGCTACGCTCATGACCAACCAACCCACAGTTGTTGCAGGTCTGCTGATTGGCACGGTGATCGGGGTTGCGTTATTTAAAGGCGTTCCGGTCGGTCCGCTGATCGCAGCCGGCATTTTATCACTTATGATCGGCAAAATGTAATAGAACAGCACAAAAAAGACCGCTTTTGGCGGTCTTTTTTATTGTGCCTTTTATTGAACCTTCTTCTTCATTATTCCTCCACCTGAGAAATGGACTGCGGAATTTGCTGCACCGCTCTTTTTTCAACGACTAATAAATCTTCAACGCCATACTCTGTCTTAATTTTCTGCAACTGCTTCAAAGCCTCTTCTTCTGTATTAAAATATCCTGCTTCCACGAGATATAAGCCTTTCTCATCCTTTAACATCCGCACATCGTCTAACCCATATAACATTTCTTCAGCCATACCCAGCGCCTCACCAGAAGGCTGTGAGACCGTTCTTAATGAATATACAGAGTCCCCTTTTGCTTCGTCTCCTTTCTCTTTTAACGTAATCACTACCTGTGCTGGCTCTTTATATTCTTTCACCTCATAAGCAACCGAGTCCGTAAGCGTGACATTGAACCGAATGGCCGAATCATCTAGTGTAATTAGTGGATAAGCATCCTGAACATATCGGCTTTGTTTTAATGTTTCCAGATCTTTAACTGCTGAGAATTTTCTCGCCCCACTTACTGTAATCGTCATTGTTGCCGGATTTTCCGTAAACTTTACGTTATATGAGCTTGCTAACTGTTGTGTTTCATCTGGATTTGCAAAATTCAAAATCAATTGATCGCTATTCTTCAATTGTTTCACCGAAATAAAGTTCACATCTACTCCATCCTGAATGGTTCCACCACCTGCACTTCCTTCCGTAAATTGCAGAACACTGACCAGCTTACCTAGAACCGGTATTTGATCCATACTACTCGCAAAAGCAGGAACCGTATTTACACCCACCGTAAAAGAAATCAATACAGCAGCAGCTACTGATCCTGTCCATTTCAAGGCCCGTTTTGAAGAACTATTTTTCTGTTTATAGATTTTTCCTCTTTCAACTCCTTTTCGAGAAGCGAATGATAGTTCTTTAGGAATTTCAATCTCATTATAGGCTTGCTGTAGACGTTCTAGTTGCTTATCCAAAGTACTCACTCTCCTCCATACTTATTTTTAATTTTTCCAAACCTCTATAAATAACGGTTTTGACGCTGCTCAGGGGCATATCGAGAACCTCTGCAATTTCCTTTATGGGCAAGTCCTCCAAATATCTCATCACAATCACCATTCTTGATTTTTCATCAAGGCCGCTGAGCGCTTCATGCAAGTCCATAACTTCTTCCCTAGATTTCGGAGCATAGCTGCCTCCCAGCTCTTGATCTATATACACGATTTTTTTAGATTTACGGATAAAGTCCAGCGCACAGTTGACAGCGATCTTGGTGAGCCAAGTTTTAAAATATTGCGGTTGCTTCAATTTATGAATGGAGATATAGGCTTTGAAGACGGTCTCCTGCACAATCTCCAGCGCATCCTCTTGATTCCGCACGTAGGAGTAGGCCATTCGGTATAAACGCTCCTGCATGCCGTCAATAAGCGCAGTAAAGCTGTCTTCATCACCTGCTATCGCCTTTTCCTCAAGCGTGGTTTTATTCACGTTCCTCACTTCCTTTCATGATGTTTATAAGCTTTAGACGCACATGATCTCCGAAAAGACTCAGATTCCGTTTAGAATTTTTGCCATAGTATAAGTTACTGTGTGCCGCCACCCTGATTGGAATTCAAAAAAAGTGGCCTTCTCTTTCGAGAGGACCACTAAGGTGTTCAAGTATTTTTCCAAAAAAATATTAAGCGTCTAAATGCTGTACGTTAAATAATCGCGCATAACTACCCTCTAGCGCCATCAGCTGTTCATGCGTACCCCGTTCAGTAATTTCACCATTCTCAAGTACGACAATCTGATCCGCATGTGTAATCGTTGACAGTCTATGCGCTACAATTAGTGTAGTACGTTCCGAAGAAAGAGACTGCAGCGCTTGTTGAATTAAATGCTCCGATTCCAGATCCAGCGCCGAAGTAGCTTCGTCTAATATAAGAACCTTCGGATCCTTGAGAAATACCCTTGCGATAGCAACCCGCTGCTTCTGTCCTCCGGATAGCTTAACACCACGTTCTCCCACTTCTGTCTCATAACCCAGTGGCAGCTGCTCAATAAAATCATGCGCATTGGCAGCTTTTGCTGCTGAAATGACCTCTTCTTCCGTGGCATTAGGATTACCGAACAAAATATTCTCACGCACAGATCCGCTGAATAAGAAATTATCTTGCAGGACCATGCCGACAGACCTACGCAAGCTTTCCTGTGTTAATTCCTGTATATCATAACCATCCATTTGGAGGCTGCCTTTACTGATGTCATAGAATCTCGGGATCAAGCTTATAAGGGAGGACTTTCCTCCACCGCTCATTCCGACGAACGCAATGGTCTGTCCGGGCTGAATACTCAGATTAATATCTTTTAAGACCCAATCATTCTCTTCGTTATATTTAAACCATACATTCTCAAAAGCAATCTCACCACGTGAATCCTTTAGCACTTTTGCTCCCGGCTTGTCTACAATATCATAAGGCTCATTCAGCAGCTCAAGCACCCGTTCAAGAGAAGCAGAGGCTTGCGTAAGCACCGTCGAGGAATTAATCAATCTCCGCAGCGGGGAATACATCCGGTCCAGATAGCCAAAGAAAGCTACAAAGGTACCTACTGTCAAATTGCCATGAATGACCTGATAACCACCATATCCGATGACCAAAAGAGGTGCTATATCCGTTAATGTATTAATAATTGCGAAGGTCATAGCATTCCAGCGGGTTTGCGCCATCGCTTTTTTAAGAAAGTTACCGTTGATGTCCTCAAACTGCTTCTGATCCACTTTTTCCATCGTAAAGCTGCGGATGATTGATATCCCTTGAATCCGTTCATGGAGATAACCTTGAATGCCAGCCAGAGCTTGGGAACGATCTTTCGTTAACAGCTTAAGCCGCTTATACAATTTGTTAACTGCAATTGCGTAAAAAGGTAATACCGAGATAGACACGAGCGCCAGCACCGGATTTAAATAAAACATAAATCCCAAAGCAAAAACTAGTGTGAACGTGTCGAGCCATACATTCATCATGCCGACTTCGACCAAATTTTTGGTCTGCTCAACATCGTTAATAAATCTGGAGATGGCTTCTCCCACCTTGGTATT
Source organism: Paenibacillus sp. FSL H8-0315 (assembly GCF_038005365.1). NCBI lineage: Bacteria > Bacillati > Bacillota > Bacilli > Caryophanales > Paenibacillaceae > Paenibacillus > Paenibacillus sp. FSL H8-0315. The sequence continues at coordinate 401,759 of NZ_JBBOTA010000001.1, forward strand.
CTGATAATACCGCAGTGACAGCCGCTGTAAATGACTGTAAAGCTTATTTCGCATATCGAACAACACTTTACTTGTGATAAGCTGAGCAAAGTATTGGCGATAATACTCTACGGGCCCTCTTACGATAACAAATAAAATTAAGGCACCACCCAAAATAAGCATCAAATGTGATACCCGTTCCTCAATCCCCATGCTCGGGTTCATTAGGAGGTCATCGACCACGTATTTCAGAATCATTGGCAGTGTTAGCGGAATACTGAATTTGATCATGCCGATAAACAGCGTAAACACAATCAATTTCATATAAGGTCGTACAAAAGTAAAATATGATTTCCATTGCTTCACAGGAATATTCTGTCCCTTCTCTTTAGTGAGTTGCTAAGTACAGTTGACTTTTGCTCTCTACAGTGTTTTTATAATTTTAGATCATAAGTACAATTGCAGTACCGAACTTCAGGAGGATAACGATGTCTAGACAATTTGTGACGGAAGCCGTCATGATGGCGATTTACGGCCAGCTTCTCGTATCGAGCAGCCCTGTAGAATATATAGTGCCTTATACTACCGTGATGGAACTATACGAACTGCGAGACAGCGATGATCCGTTGATGAACCGTCCGGACGACGACAAGCATGTTAAGTTGAAGATAAGTGAGCTCATTGCTTATTTTGAAGAACCGCTCAACGCGAAGAAGATCAACCGCTGTTTAGCTGTGCCTTGGGCGAAAAGCTCAGGTATTCTCCTTGGCGGGCAATCCAAAATCACCATCATTAACAGTATGGATACCGCTGTCTACGGTGAGATGTTCGATCCCATCGAAACAGAGCTTCTGCTGTCCTCACAACGTGAGAAAGTACCTATCCTAACGGATCAATTTGAATTGATTCAACGGATCATCGAGGGTGGAGTTCCAGTTCAGGTGTACGATATTGACGACTTCGACTTCGCTCTGGAGGAAGAAACCTCTCGCAATTTGCACTGATAACACCTATGTATTTCCAACTGGAATACCCTCATTTTAAAGACAGCATTTGAAAAGCCCCTGCCTTTTGGCAAGGGCTTTTCCTGATTAAAATAAACAATCATTAAGACAACTATACCTGCACTTCGCCGGATACCGGCTTTGGTTCGTACTTATATTCAATGTCATCCTCTGACTCAGAGTATACGATAGATAGGTCATAACCTTCCATATACCATAAGTCCTGCTCCTCCATATAGAACACAATATCATCCTGTTTGACCTGAATAGCTGGACGCCCAGGTGCTTCTGTAGCAATGCCCAGCGAAAAACCGGGGTGAAGTCCACCTCCCGAGCTATAACGGGGAAATAAACGAATATAGTCTCCATTCTTAAGGTCCAATTCTCTCTTAAACCAAGCTGCCGCTGCTTGACTAATTTCCATGTTCATTTCTCTCAGCTCCTTTGTATATTCTAATCATAACGAAAATAAGTCGATATTCAAACAACTTTATGCAATTAATGATTTCCCAATCCATTTAAAATTAAGTTTGACAAATTCGCGAACCGGATGATAAACTCTGAACATAACTAAACGTCTTCTAGTTATTACCAAATTAATGAAAGGGGTGAGCGCGGTGTTTACGAAGTTACAGCCATATTATTTTACTATTGTTGGAATTTTTACTCAACCGAATACCGAAGCAGCCCAAGTGATTAAGCCATCCTGAAGTTTTTGCGAGTCTTATGGACCGTATAACTTTAGTTCTTGAAGGTCTCTCACATGCTTGGTGCTGTAACGCACCGTGCGCATGATAGCTGTAAATTACAGGCATATCGTCCGTTTTCGGATGATATGCCTTTTTTGTTTGCTGAAGAGATAATCACTTGCGCTTTTATCAGCATCACAAGCAATCATTACAACCTGAAAGGAAGGGATTTACTTGTTCTCTGTTCTTCGCGATCTCGGCTGGTTTTTTCGCCGAGAAAAAAGGCGTTACCTGATTGGACTCATATTACTCATAGGTGTGGGCGTTCTTGAATTACTCCCTCCACGTCTGCTAGGCAATGCCATTGACGACATAGTACGCGGTTCGATTACTACAGCTTCGCTTGCCAAATATATCGGCATGATATTCATTTTGCTGCTAGTTATTTATTGGATTACCTACATATGGATGCACAAACTTTTCGGAGGTTCCAACCTTGTTGAGCGCCTGCTGCGCTCCCGATTTATGAATCATCTTATGACTATGACACCTTCGTTCTTCGAAAAAAATAGAACTGGTGACCTCATGGCCCGGGCAACCAATGATATCAGAGCCGTCTCAGCTACCGTAGGATTCGGGATGCTTACACTGGTGGATTCTACAATCTACCTCACGGTTGTGCTGTTTGCGATGGGCTTTCTCGTGAGTTGGAAATTGACCCTTGCAGCAGTATTACCATTACCCCTAATTGCAATAGCTATGATTTTTTATGGTAAAGCTATTCATGATCGGTACAGCTTAGCGCAGGATGCATTCGGAGATATGAATGACCAAGTGCTCGAATCTGTCTCTGGTGTGCGCGTAATCCGTGCTTATGTCCAAGAGCGTCTTGATGAAAAACGTTTCTCGGATATTACTGAAGATGTTTACAACAAAAATATGGCCGTAGCTCGTGTCGATGCTTTCTTCGAACCAACCATCCGCTTCTGCGTCGGACTCAGCTACATTATTGGTCTTACTTATGGGATATACCTTGTATTCCGCAATCAGATCACACTGGGTGATCTAGTCTCCTTTAATATGTACCTCGGTATGATTGTATGGCCGATGTTCGCTATTGGAGAATTGATCAACATTATGCAGCGTGGTGGAGCTTCCCTCGAACGTATCGACGAGACGTTAAACTCCAAACCCGATGTTCAAAATGCTGCCCATCCCGTTCAAGTTCCCCACCCTACTCGAATCGAGCTTAACGATGTGACTTTCCGTTATCCTTCTTCGACGATAGACAATCTAACCCATGTCAACCTAACCCTGAACCAAGGGCAGACATTAGGTGTAGTCGGGCGTACAGGAAGCGGGAAATCTACACTGCTCAAACAATTGCTCCGCGAATATCCGACAGGTAATGGAGAAATCCTTATCTCTGGCGTGCCTATTCAACAGATTTCCCTGGATCAGCTGCATAGCTGGATGGGTTATGTTCCACAAGAGCAAATCCTTTTCTCCAAATCCGTTCGGCAAAACATTCAGTTTGGTCTAGACAACGCCGATGACGATACGATTATGCAAGCCATTACAGCTGCCGCTTTCCAGAACGACCTGGGCACATTGTCCGATGGTCTGGATACTCTAGTGGGTGAACGTGGTGTATCTCTCTCCGGTGGACAAAAGCAACGTGTCTCTCTGTCCAGAGCTTTTATCGCTAATCCTGATATTCTTATTCTGGACGATGCCTTATCAGCCGTTGACGCTCGTACGGAAGCTCAGATTATCGACAATATCCGGAATGAACGTGCCGGAAAAACCACATTAATCTCTACTCACCGTCTTTCTGCCGTCCAACATGCCGACATGATTGTTGTACTGGATAACGGACAAATCGTTGAGCGAGGTACACATCAGGAACTATTGGATTTGAATGGCTGGTACCGTGAACAATATGATCGGCAGCAAGTCGAAAATAACTTATCAAATGATTAAACTATAACCATAAATAAACGAGCTACGACTACGCAAAACATTTTAGGAGGTGTCACGGTTGACACAAAGTACAGGCAAACGCCTGCTGGAATATGCATTGACCGCAAAGAAAACCTTTATCGCAGCCCTTCTGCTGCTTTCAATCGGGGTAGCGGCAGAGCTGGCAGGTCCATTTATAGCCAAAAGCATGATCGACAATCACATGCTGGCCATCGAGAAGCCCTATTTCAGCACCACGTCTCCCGATAAGGCGGCTGAATATAACAATAATTTATACAAACGCGGCGATCGCTTTGAGCCTGGTGAAACTAAAGGCCAAGAAATTCGTGTTCTTCAAGCAGGGAGAAGTTTCTATTTTATTAACGAAGCTGTAACACAGCCTGACGGTGAACGAAAGTTCATCGATGGAGAGATGCATATCACCCGTGGTGATAACGAAGTTATCTATCCCGCGGTTAAGCTGTCGGCCGATGAGCTGTTCGCTTTTTACAAACCCGAGCTTCCTGGAATCTATCAGTTGGTCGGAATGTATGCTATTTTTCTTGTAATCTCCATCTTTGCTGAATTCGGAAAAACCTATTGGCTGCAATCTTCGGCGAATCAGGTAATCCGGAAGCTGCGGACAGATGTATACGCGCATATCCAGCGACTACCCGTTCATTTTTTTGACAATTTGCCTGCTGGTAAGGTAGTGTCGCGGGTTACAAATGATACCGAGGCGATTAAGGATCTATTCATTGCCGTCCTCTCCAATTTCAGCACCGGTATTATCAATATAACTGGCGTATATATCGCTCTGTTCTTACTTGATGTCCGTCTGGGTCTGATCAGCTTGTTCATTGTACCTATTCTTGTGTTATGGATCGTGCTCTATCGCAAAATTGCGACCAAATACAATACGATCATTCGCTCACGTCTAAGTGAAATTAACGCCATTATTAATGAATCGATTCAGGGGATGTCAATCGTCCGGATATTCCGCCGTCAGAAGCAGCTTAGTGCAGAATTTGAGAACCTGAACGATGATTACTTGAAATATCAGAATAAAATGTTAAATCTGAATGCTTTCACGTCCCACAATCTGGTGAACTCACTTCGCAGTCTCTCTTTTGTGATGGTGCTTTGGTATTTCGGACATGGCAGTATTACTGGTTCAACCTTTGTATCCTTAGGCGTTCTGTATGCCTTTGTCGATGTGCTCGGACGTTTGTTCCAGCCTATCACAGGCATGGTGAACCAGTTGGCGAACCTGGATACTTCTATGGTATCTGCAGGACGTGTGTTTACGCTTATGGATGAACCTGGAGAGAATGTTACGGACGGCTCCATGCCACGCTACAAAGGGAAAGTGGAATTTAAGAATGTATCTTTTGCTTATAAAAAAGACTACGTCCTGCGCGATATCTCCTTTGAAGCACGCCCGGGTGAAACTGTCGCTCTTGTAGGTCATACGGGTTCCGGCAAAAGCTCAATCATCAATCTGCTGTTCCGGTTCTATGATCCACAAAAAGGCGATATTACGATTGACGGTCAAAAGGTTACGGATATTCCGAAGCAGTGGCTGCGGAATCACATGGGCATCGTGCTGCAGGATCCGTACCTCTTCACGGGCACCATTGCTTCGAACGTCAGCCTAGGGGATGAACGAATTTCCCGTGAACGGGTAGAACGTGCTTTGCGTGAGGTTGGTGCGGATAAGTTACTCGCTCATCTTCCACAAGGATTTGATGAACCTGTCATCGAAAAAGGAAGTACTTTATCTGCGGGTCAGCGGCAATTGATTTCTTTTGCGAGAGCTCTCTCCTTTGACCCAGCTATTCTCATTCTAGATGAAGCTACCTCCAACATCGATACAGAAACGGAAAGCGTCATTCAGGATGCGCTGGAAGTTCTCAAAAAAGGACGCACCACTTTCATCATCGCTCACCGCTTATCCACGATTCGCAGTGCAGATCAGATTCTAGTCCTGCATCACGGAGAGATCGTAGAACGCGGCAGCCATGATGAACTGATGGCGCTTGGCGGAAGATACTTCCGTATGTACCAGCTGCAAGTAGGTGCTGCTGCTAACAGCTCTGACGATAACGCTGGCGCAAGCAACCGTCCAGCACTCGGAAACTTGCAACCCTCTCTTGAGAAAATGTAATTTACAACCCTGAGTCACTTCATTGTGATTCAGGGTTTTTTCCTGCTTGATCTTAGAACAGATGTTCTGTATTATGGAAATTAATACATAACCTTGGAGGAGCAAACGATGCTTACTTATAATTTGACTAAGAAACAAGCCAGGCTTTTTCTGCTATCTCATCAAAAGTTAACTGCTGGAGCTATCCCTTCTGGAAAACTTAGTATTTATGACTATGTTCGTCACGTAGGCTGCATCCAATATGACCCCCTTAATATCGCTGGCCATAATCATGAGCTGGTCCTCCAGGCACGGATTCCGGGATTTACGCCAGAACTGGTCCAAGAGCTTCTGTATGAAGACAGACTGCTCGTTGATGGCTGGGACAAGAACATGTCAATTTATTGTACAGAGGATTGGCCTTATTTTAAGCGGAGAAGAACAGCTGCTGCCTCCCACCATCAGGCTAATGAGCCTGTAATGGTCGCTGTAGCACAGGTTCGTGAAGAGCTTCAGAAGCGTGGCCCCCTCTCCTCTCTGGATTTAGACGGAAAGGAAAAAGTAGATTGGGCTTGGGCTCCGACAAGATTATCACGAGCTGCAATGGAAAGCATGTACTTTTGGGGAGAGATTGTTGTCCACCATCGTGTACATACCCGGCGATATTATGATTTCGCTGAACGTTTGTTACCCTCAGAGCTGCTGAGTTCAGCCGATCCAAATGTCACGGAAGAACAATTTCATGATTGGTATGTGTTACGTAGAATAGGAAGTATCGGCTTGTTATGGAATAAATCTGGAGACGGATGGCTGGGCATATCCGGACTGAAGAGCAAAGAGCGTGCGGCGGCGATTCAGAGATTGCTGGAGAAGGATAGTCTCAGAAAAGTTTGGGTCGAGGGGATTAAGGTTCCGCTTTATATCCGCAGTATAGATGCTCCAACCTTGGAGTCTGTGATACTGCAAGAATCTGAAGAGATTGGGCTTCAACCACGTGATTCATTTGCGGCCGTTTTGGCTCCGCTGGATAATTTGTTGTGGGAACGTGAGCTGGTTCGGCAATTATTCGGATTTCATTACCGCTGGGAGGTCTATAAGCCGGCAATAGAACGAGAATATGGTTACTATGTACTGCCTATATTATATAATGATCGTTTTGTTGGCAGATTTGAACCGGTGATGGATAAGAAGAGCCAAACATTGAATATTAACAATTGGTGGTGGGAACCTGGAGAAAGCCTAACACCGGAGATGATTCCGGCATTAGGCGAAGCTTTAACTGCACTCTCTCGCTGTGTTAGAGCTTCTTCGGTTCATTTTAGACCAGAGGTTGTAACAGCTTGCGGATTAGAAGGATTATTACAATAAGTTTTCCTCCTCTAATCCAAGTTTCGTGAACATTTCTGTGCAGTAGCCTTGCAGTTTAACTTCAAGTCTACTTGCTTTATTTTTAAAACGTTTCAGCTCCCGAATCATTTTAGCCCTTCCGGCAGGCGTAAAGGTTTCCTGTATACGCTCTTTAAAGTAATCATGAACGATGTAATTACGTTGTTTCCATACTTCCTCCAACTGAGCGGTTTCTTGCTCCGAGAAAGGAAAATGATGTTGGATTTCTTTGATGAGTTGGCCGAGTGAATTGCTGAGTTTTCGCTGATAAAGGTCTGTCAGATCTGCTTCTGTTGGCGTTTTTCCTTGTGATAGCTTAGTAAGCAATAGCAAGTTGGTAAGCTGCTGCTCGAGGGCCTGTCCATAATAAACTGCCAGTCCAAAATAGGCGAATAACTCTTTTGATTGTTCACTCTCAGGTACATATGTATCCTTCATCTTTTCCCCCACTTCTGTATCCTTGTTCCTTTTATCTATACAAGTTATGTTTTGTTGTAATCCCTCTGTCTTGATCTGTACAAATAAAAACCGATAAGCAGTGTTATATATACTAATGCTTGTGCAAAGGAACCTAACAACTCCGCTAATGACAAAGTATCAGCTTTCATCATGGCCTCCATTACAGGAGTTACTGGCGGCAACAACCAGATCAAAAAATGAAATATACCAGGCAAACTTTCGCTGATTTGTGCTCCGCCCAGTGATAGTATAACGATAGCTAACAACATACCTGTCGCATGACTGCCTTTTTGAACCCAAGAAGATTGAAAGAATAGGGCAATAGCCACACCAAGCATACCCAATAATCCATGTCCTATGAGCGCGAGAATTAACCGATATCCCCCGGGTGATTCTGCAAAATGACCCGTTACCCAAGGATAAAGGACAATCAATAGATCTAGCAGCAGCGTTAGAAATGCAAGCGTTAAGATACCACCTGCACTATGTTTAGCCGCACTTCGCATGTGAACAACTGCAATCTGCCGATGAACAGCGTGCTCATGATTCAAAAAACTAAGACTCATCCAAGCGCAGCTTATAAAGAGCATTACTGCTGTAGCGGCATAGCTATTCATAACTGGATTGGGCTTATAAGAATACAATATCAAGACTGCAATCACAATCCCTGCTAACGGGCCGAAATAACGCTGAGATCGAGTATAACTTCGCAGCATGTAAACGATAAACGGATACACGTAAGACCCCCTGTTCAACTCCTAGGATTCATCCATTTTTCTAAGTCATGCGATCCTCCGCGAGGTTCTACCGATTGTATTGAACCACCCGACTCCAAGATAACCCGCAAAAAAGTATCTGATTCTGAACTTGTTACTGTCAACGCCGTACGTTCTATGTTACAACTATCCTTAAACGTATTTATTGAAATGAAACCTGCCATTTCCTTCAATTGCTGCAGTTTCTGAATCGACAGATTAGACAATAGTATGTATGTAGAGGGTTTTATGTTTAGCTTCTCTGACCCCTGAATTGACTTTACAATTTTCCCTTCATGTATCACATGAACCTGATCCGCAAGCAATTCAATCCATTGGGGTTCATGTACAGAGAAGACTATAGCAGTCCCCTTATTTCTCAAAACGATGAGAAGATCAGCTAACTTATTCATTGAGGGGAGATCAAGGCCCGACATAGGTTCATCAAGAAGCAGCAACGAGGGACTTCCCAACAAGCTTTGAATCAAATTAATTTTTTGCAGCATTCCTTTGGAGAAATTTAGCATCGACTGCTTGCGAAAGTGCTCCAGTTTAAAAAGTTGAAATAACGTTGTTAGCTCCTGTTCGATCAGGACTGGCGCAAGGCCGCTAATCTGACCCATACTTCGTAAGTACTGTTCTGGGGTCAGCTTCAACCCTGGAAACATCTCAGGTGCATAACCAATTCTCAGATTTGGATCCTTACAACTCAGCTTTCCTGAGGAAATGTGGACAAGTCCAGCTAAGATTGACAACAGGGTACTTTTGCCGGATCCGTTTCGTCCGATCAGAGCAGTTACAGTTCCCTTTTCAATAGTGAACGATACATCCTCCAATACGGGTCGGCGTCCATACTGTTTACTGATCTGCTCTAATTCAATTAGGGAAGTAGCAACACCTATACTACCGCCGGCAAAGTTACGATCTACTAAGTTCGCCACTTAACATTCTCCCTTCATATCTACTGTTAATTCTCCGGTTCCCTACGAATTTCCTCTTCTAGGAATCAAAAAAAAGAAAGAACTGCCATAGCAGCCCTTTCTAAAATTTACTTTCAATCCAGTATTTCTCCCCTTTTTTTGTTTATTTTATATTCTGAGATAAAATCTCATCGGCTTGAAGGCGGAACTGTTCGGCAGCTTTTTCAGGAGTGATTTTGCTGAACATAAGCAGATCATATAATTGACGTAATACGCTAGTTACTTCTGAAGCACCCACCGGATCCGGTGGATCCATCGGACTGCTATTCTGCTCCACCCAGTCAATATATTCAAAAACCTGTGCAAGCTCTGGCTCTAGAAATGGCTTCATCTGCTCTTTAATAGCTGAGGACACCGGGACGCCACGTTCTCCCTTAAGCACTTTATTAGCTTCCAGATTATTGACAAAGAAATTAATGAATTTTGCTGCTTCCTCCTTTTGCTTAGAGCTTTTTGAAATCGAAAAAAACATCCCTGGTTTCAAGAATAAGCCGCGATCATTGTGCGGGCCTGGCATGGTGGCTAAAGCCAGCGGTTTTCCGTAACGCTGAACAGTGCTAATAAACTGATTAGAATATCCCCAACCCAGCAATGCTTCCCCTTTGTAAAAAGGGTCTTGATCCGGTTTGTTAACATCTAACGTCCAGATATCAGGTTCGAAAATCAGTTTTTCCTGCATCAGACGCTGCATACGTCCGAAATACTCTACAAACAAGCGATCATCGCTATAGCCAAGGGTTATTCCATCTTCCGAGAACAATGACGCTCCATTCTGCCGTAAATAATAAGCAAAAAACTGTTCTGGCGTCAGATAAGTTCCCAGATAAATTCCTTTCCCCTGTTCCTTTAAAGTAACGCCGATCTGCTCAAAATCCTCCCAGCTCCAATCCGTCCCTGGAGGCTCAATTCCCTGCTCCTTAAAAACTTCTGGATCATACACACTGTACAAAGCATTTATCCCTAGATTAAAACCATATAGTTGCTCGCCTAGTTTACCTCCGGCAAGATTGTTGTCGCTGATGCTGCTCGTATCTATAAGTCCGCTCTTAATATAAGGTGACAAGTCTTGCAATAAATTCAAAGTTCCATATTGCGAAAGGTAAGAGATATCCATTTGGATAATGTCTGGAAGAACATTGCCTGCTGCACTAGGTGCAAGCTTTTTCCAATACTCATTAAAGGCGCTGTAATCATATTCAATTTTCACCAGAGGATTCTGTTGTTCATACATTTGGATAACCTGAATTGTAGCGTTATTCCGGAAGTCACTTCCCCACCAGGCAATCCGGAGGTTAATTTTTTCTACTGCATTCTCTGGTGGAAGGTCCTTTTGTTGCCCGCAGCTTCCGAGAGTTGTAATCATGCATAGCAGTGCCAAGCTAAGTATGAATCTGCGCATCACCTACACCTCCTGCGGGAACGGCAAAAGAACACTGACTTTTGTTCCAAACCCAACCGTACTCTCAACATAAATGCCATATTCCTCACCGAAGGCAAGTCTGACCCGGTCACGGATGTTAAGCAAGCCAATACCTGTGCCTCTAGTCTCTACTTCCCCATTTAGTAATCGTTTGAGGAAATCTGCTTCCATTCCGGGGCCACGATCCTCAACTACAATCGCTAGCTTGCCATCAAATGGTTCAGCATATAATAGAATTTGACAAGGTTCAATCATCGTCTCAACACCATATTGAATAGCATTCTCCAACAGCGGTTGCAGGGTTAGCTTTGGAATAGAGACAGTATTAAAGACCTCTGGAATCTCCATATGAAAATCCAAACGTTTCTGAAACCGATAATTCTGAATAGTGATATAATGCTTCACAATTTCTAGCTCTTGCGCGACTGTGATTACATTTTGTTTCAAGCTGATCGATGACCGAAGAAGAAAAGCAAGCGAGACAACCATGCTCGAAATCTGTGCATGTTCACTTTTTTTAGCTAACCAGTGGATCGAATCCAGTGAGTTATAGAGGAAATGAGGATTAATCTGCGCTTGCAAAGCCTTAAATTCTGTCTCTTTTATAATCAGCTGGTTGGCATAGTTCTCTTTGATCAATGTGTTAATCTGTGTTATCATCTGACGAAATGTCCGTTGTAATAACCCCACCTCATCCATTTGCTGAAGTGGAGGAGCCATCAGCTTAGTATCCATACTGTCCAGATCTCCATATTGAACCTCTTTCATTTGACTGATCAGCGAGCGAATCGGTTGTGTCAGATTACGGGCAAAGCTCATCCCTAGCGCAATTATAATCACAATCGCAATTCCAAATATAATGATCATTGTATTCTTCAGCCAAATGGTTTTTTCAAAAATATCATTATAAGAAACATAGTTGTAGTAAGTCCATCCAGAGTAGGAAGATTGCTTCTGTGATACAAAGGCAACTTCTCCATTCATCTCTTTGATTTCGTATCCAGCCCCTGATTTTAAAGGCTGTAAAACCGCTGTTACACCGTCCGCCACTTTCCGATAAGGATAAACCAGTTCCTGACCTGCTTTCAAAATAATATCGCTGTCTTCTGCGGCCACACCAGCGTAATCTTGGGCTAACCTCCCTATATTAATGCGTAAATAGAGCGTGCCCAGCTTATCTAGCGTCATTGGATCATAAGCTCTCACTTCTCGGACCATGACCAGCATCGGATCTGAATCGTCAGGATACAACCAACGTACAGCACCATTCCCCGCTTCTGCCTCTCGGTTCATTCGTGCCGATTTCTCCTCTGTGAACAGAATCGTCTCTCCGTATCTGCTGACCTTCCCTTGGGAATCGATCAAATGTACAGACTGAATGTAACGTTCGTCCATACTGATATGCGTCCATAACCGATCAGCAATCATCTGCCGTGTAACATATCCAGTAAAATCGGAATCATCTTTGCGCAATTCCTTAAGGCCTTCTTGAATTTGCCGATCAGCAATCATCGTCAAAGTCATGGATTCCAGCTTTTTAAGCTCCATATCAATCGTAGTCGAAGACAAATTAAGCAGCCGATACGACTTGTCATAAAGCTGCTTGTCATAAATAGAGTAGGCATAATATAAAGAACCGAACGCCATGGATATAATCAGAATCAGTATCAGAACAATCATCAGGAACACCTTCATTTTAATACTCAAATTCCGATAAACTTTCATCCGGGCTCTCCTTTGTCACTGTAATATAACTTGTATACCACATTATGGATAACCCGGATAGTCTTCTTAATCCGCTTATTTAGCCATGTAACGGTCATACGCAGCCTGATGGATTTTTATAGCTTCTTCAATGCCCATTCCTTTGATCGTATCCACCATTTTTTCAAATTCTGAGATTGGTTTCTGGCCATTAATGATTGCTGTCATCGTTTCATTCAGATACGTGTTGACCTGACTCATAATGGAAGTGCTTTTGCTGGCTTCGTCAACGCTCAAACGAAACGGAGGAAGCGTCAAATCAGAGCTAGCCTTCATCCAAGAAGCATTAGCCTCTCGTTGCCCCTCATCGAACAATAAAGCATCCAAATAACGGCTATCCTGATTGATGGGTCCATCCATAATCGAAAGCGCATATGAGGCTAACGCTTGATCGTAAGTCAAACCTTTAGGATTGTTGGTAATGACATCTGTGAATTTTATTCCTTCTCCTTCCTTCACATAGCTCTCACCTTCAATTCCGAAGTTGAACAATTCATGTCCTTGTGGGCTGTAATTGAAATCCATCCATTGGACAATATCCTTCAGTTTATCCTTATCCGCTCCGGTAGTGATTGCTTCACCATACGTCAATACTTTATTGTTCATATTAAAAGTAGCATAAGCTGTTCCGCTAGGAGAAACCGGCCAAGGTACACCTGTAAGATTAAAGTTCGGATCGGTATCGCGCATCAGGTTGAAGAATTTGCCCATACCGCTAAAGACACCACCGCCATAAGAACCGGCTAAATTATTCGTCACTTTATAATCAAAGGCTTTGCCATCGTTGGTCATAATTTCCGGATCAATAAGCCCTTCCTTATACCATGTGGCCATCGTTTCCAAGAAGCTTGAATAACCTGGCTGAATCGGCCCGTATTCGACCTTATCCCCATTCATCTGAAAACCGCCGATTACCCCAAACCCTGGTGAGAAATCGTGCAGCTTCGTCAGGTCACCAGGACCCCAGTTTCCAGTGAACGGCAGCTCATCGGCCTTCCCGTTGCCATTAGGATCTTTTTCTTTAAACGCTTTCAAAACAGTATGCCATTCCTCAATGTTGGTCGGCGGCTTCAGTCCCAGCTTATCGAGCCAATCCTTGCGCATAATCAACCCTGAAGTGGCATTCAGCTTCAGCGCATCCAGCTTCAGAAGAGGGAACATATAGATCGTTCCATCATCCAGTGTGATTTGTTTTTTTACATCCGGGTCGGATTCAATGATTTTGCGAAGATTCGGTGCATATTGTTCTATCAGCTCATTTAAACGGATAATTCGGCCATCCTCAATTAATTTCTCCGGCCCACCAACCGCATCCGCCCAATTATAATAAATGACATCTGGAAGCTCTTTCGTAGAAATCAACAGGTTGAACTGATCCTTCTGCTGTCCAAGTGGTGGGTGCGTAAACTTCACTTTGATGCCAGTCAACTCTTCTTTCTTTTTATAGCTGGCCATATCACCAAAACTCTCCAAAGAAGCGGTAAGCTTACCATCATTGGCACGCCAGTAATTAATCGTCATTCCGTCTTTTGTAATTGGCAGTGGAATTTCTGTCAGCTTCTCCACCGGCGTATTAGTTGCGGTAGTATTCCCCTTATGATCTCCCGCCTTATTACCCGCACTAGTTCCATCATTATTGCCTGAACAGCCAGCCAGCATTGTAGAAAGAAGGACGGAACTTAACATCATGGCCCCTATTTTTCTTTTCACCCAAAATCGCCTCCATAAATAAATGTTATTTATTGTTTCACGGCACCGATTAAAGCGCCTTGAACAAAATATTTCTGGATAAACGGATACACCAGCATGATTGGTAACGTTGAGATTATGATAGTGGCGTATTTGATGTTCTCACCGATAGCGAAGCCTGTATCTACCCCAGCTCCCATTGACTCTGTACTGCTGCTAATCAGAATATCCCGCATTACAATTTGAATCGGATAGAGATCCTGACTGCGCAAATACAGCATCGGGGCTACATAATCATTCCAATGGTCAACCGCATAATAAAGAGTCATAACCGCGAGAATAGATTTGGACAGTGGCAGTACAATTCGGAATAAAATCAAGATATCATTAGCTCCGTCAAGCTTCGCCGACTCGATCAAGCTGATCGGTATTCCCTCAAAGCTAGTTTTCATTATCAAAAAATAAAAAGTACTAATCGCTCCAGGTATAATCATCGCCCAGCGGGTATCGACCATCCCGAGGTTCTGAATGAGCAGAAAAGTCGGGATCATCCCTCCGCCAAAAAACATCGTGAATGTGATTAACTTCATCAGTGTTTTTCTACCGAAAAGATCTGATCTGGACAAGGAATACGCTGCGATTGATGTCATCAATAAATTAACGATTGTCCCAACAGTTACATAAAAAAGTGTATTTAAATATCCACTATAGATTTTCGAATTTTGAAATACCGCTTTGTAAGCTTCGAGCTGAAAGCCTTCAGGCAGCAGCATTAATGACCTGGAACGCAGCAGTTCGTTCGGATCACTCACAGAGGAATTCAGCACATACAGGAGCGGATAAATCGATACAGCCATGATGCCTAACAACAGCAACACATTAATACAGTCAAAGATACGTTCACCTGCCGAACGTCGCATAGGTTCACCTCCTGTTCCTCACCAAAGACTGGTGGAGTTCACTTTTTTACTAATAGAGTTGGCAAGCAAAAGCAGTGAGAAATTTATAACCCCGTTAATTAATCCAATGGCTGTGGAATACGTATAATTGCCTTCCAGCACCCCAGAACGGTATACAAAGGTTGAGATAACATCCGAGGTTTCATAGGTTGGAGCGGTCTGCATCAGTAATATTTTTTGAAAATCGGAATTCATAACCGCGCCCAGACGCAGAATCAGCATAACGACGACAGTAGGCATAATTCCCGGCAGGGTAATGTTCAGAAGCTGTTTCCAGCGACCTGCGCCATCTATTTTGGCAGCCTCATATAATTGGGGATCAATTCCGCTAAGCGCCGCCAAAAAGATGATGGAAGCCCAGCCCGCACCTTGCCAGATGTTGGAGAGAATATAAAGTGGCCGGAACATATCCTTCTCTGCCAGAAACATCACAGGCTGTAGATCAAAAAAGCTACGAACTACGTTAAACAACCCGCCATCAAGTGCTGAGAATGTTTTTAACATACCGACAACAACCACGACTGAAATGAAATGCGGCATATAGCTAACGGTTTGAATCGTGCTTTTGAACCACTTATTCCGGACCTCATTTAACAGTAAAGCCAATATAATGGGTGCCGGAAATCCGAAAATAATACTGTAAAAGCTAAGAATCAGTGTGTTCTTAATAATCCGCCAAAAGTAGTAGCTTTCAAAAAACATTTTAAAATTATCAAACCCGATCCACTGCCCCGCCATAATCCCTTTTATAGGACTATAGGATTTCTGAAAAGCCATTAGCAGACCGTACATCGGCCCATAGCTGAAAATCAGATAAAAGAGCACCACGGGAATTAACATGATATACACATATTTATTCCGCTGCAGTTCTTTTTTCACATAAGACCATTTGCCGGGTTTCATACCGGACTTCTTGGTCAGCAGCTGATGCTTAAGCTCCATTGGTTGGCCTCCCCGTATGTAATATGACTAGCTTCCTTATGCACATAACTTTACAGGTAAAGCTGTCCTTTCCCCATGTTCATATCCGGTAATTATTTGTTCAAAACCGTGGAACCCTCTTTGTCCTCGCACACAAAAATACCCCACAGTACTTATCGATCAAGTACGTAGGGTATATGGGCTATCTTTAAATGAAACAATTATGGAGCCGTTTTTTTATATTCGGAAGGAGAAAAACCCGTGAATTTCTTGAAGGCTTTGCTAAAGTAGGATACATTATCTCCAAAACCGACTTCTTCAGCTAGAGGTCCAATCGTAAAATGTGCACATCCTTCGATGATTTCGAGCGCTTTTTGCATCCGGTATTTCATAACATAATTCGTAAACTTTTCCCCCGTTTCTTTCTTGAACATCTTACTAACATAATCAGGATTCATATAAATCTCCTGTGCAACAGTCTGCAAAGTTAATGTCTCTTCACAATAACGCCTATCCACGATACGCTTTACCTCTGCCACCATTTGCGATTGCTTACTGCGATTGCGGCTATAACGATCAAGGGTAATCTCTTCTGCAATACTCATTACAAACTGCTGAAAAGACTGGAGCGTGCTAGTCTCCATCATTCGGGGCAGCTTATCAATATATGTTTGCATCTTGTTTTGATCACTCAAACGTATAATCTCCATGAAGATCTGGATCAGATAGGATTTGGTCTTGGCAATGTCATATCTAAAATTCAGAAGTTGATGCAAAAGTGACAGCAGCTCGCATTCAGCATCTGCCCAGTGCCCCGCTTTAATGAGCATAACGAGGTGTTCGAGATCCAGTTGCAGCTCTAGACCTTCCTCATCCTCTGGAATGCTGATATCTTTTTCTGTAATTAAGCTCCCTTCCCCCAGATAAAATCTATGGCTAAGACATTCAATCGTCTGCGTGAATAAACGCCTTACTTGCGTCAGCTCTCCAGGTTCACTTAATGCGGCCGTCAGATCAATATGATAATATTTCATAAAGGTAGCGCGGATGCTGTCTATTTTCTCAAATAAAGCAGCTTCAGACAGGTCATCTTCCATTAATAACAGAACACGCCGCCCTACGGTGGAGCTTAAAATATGATGTTGAAAAATATCTCCCGCAATATTACTGACCGCGAACAAATGCTCATATTCATGTTCTCCTTCAATCTCTACCAGCAGTAGCCTAACACGTTGACTCTGAAAATTCAGTCCAAACAGCTCACCAAAATATTTCCATTCCTCCACACCATAGGTCTTGTTCGTCACAAGCTCCTTCAGGAATTGTTCTTTGGCATGTGGAAGTACACGTTCCAGTCCATATTTTATCGATAGGATAAAGTTCTCCTCGTACTGCCGTTCCTCTCGCTTCTGAACTACCTCGCTTAGCGCTTCATTCAGGCTCTCTTCGCTGCACGGCTTCAGTAAATAATGTTTAACCCCATACTGCATCGCCATCTTAGCATAATCGAATTCTGAGAAGCCTGTCAGCATAATAAAAGAGGTCTCAGGATGAAGCGCTGTAACCGTCGCCACCAGCTCCAGCCCGTCCATTCCCGGCATACGAATATCGGTAATAATAATATCAGGTATAGCTTGCTTGATTAATTCTAATGCCTCCAAGCCATTTTGCGCGGTTCCAATAAGTTCTGTGCCCAATGCTTCCCAGTTCATTACCGATGAGATGCCATCCAGGATAATAAATTCATCATCAACTAAAAGGACCTTTTGCATGATACTGCTCCTCCAATCTTTTTTGTAAGCGCTATCAATAATATGTAAAAGGTTAAATCTGTATGTATTTAGCATTCTACATGCTTGTTTCCTTTTTTTCTACCAATAGCATGAATCAAACAGACCTGGATATAAAAAACCAGACTATTGCTATATCTCTACAGCAACAGTCTGGCTATTAGTTCATATATGAGAGTTAAGTTATACGATTTACGCATATACCTCAACAGCATCGCTAATCAAACGGCATGCCTCTGCAGCTTTACGGCAGGCATTAATACATTCTTGGCAGTGATTATGTATATGCTTGCTGCTCTCATCCGCGCATGCTTCACATATTTCTGCACATAGTTTTAGAATTCCAGATACAAACGGACTTTGACGGGTCATTGCTTGAATGGCATAAGAACAAATATCCGCACATTCACGATCGAGCCGCATGCTCTCACGAAGAGATGCAAGATCATATTCTTTTAGGCTTGAGACATAGCTGTAGTTACAGGCATTCATACTTTCGAGACAAGCGTCAATGCACTCCTGATATTGAATTCGGGTCATAGCCTTCAACCTCCTGCATTTTTAATGGTATGCCTTACTATTAACCTACAAGATTAGGAATGAACCACAGCTTCTTCTGAAGCAGAACGGATTACAGGCTTCTTTTGATCGTTCCAGGCCGAACTAAAATACGTCCTTCCATCTCCAGCAGCTTCGTGCGTAACTCACTGGATGAGAAATGTTCCCCGATAAATACAGCTACGTCTGGCACTTCGCCTTGAGGTGTGATTTTCATAAAATCAGCTTCACGGTAAGCATATTGAAAAAGAAAACGACTGGAGGTGTCATTAAAGGTCACAATGCCTTTAGCCCTATAAACATCCCGCGGAAGCTCCTTGACGAACTGTTCAAAGGTCTCGCTGTTGACAGGTCGTTTGAAGTAATGTGTGTATGCCATCACGTGATCGTGGGAAGCATGGGTGCCTCCTGAAGGTTGCAGAGCTTCCTCATGCACATGGCTTTCACTGTCGCCCTCTTCAAGCTGTGAATCCGTAAGAACTCCACCTGCGCTACGCAGGAGCTCCTCTGTGTCGATCTCACAACGCTCCGCTGGCATAATCGGTGCATAAGAATTCCATTTTCGCAGAACGGTTATGATCTCTTCTGCTTCATCTGCTGAGACACGGTCAGTTTTATTCAGAATCAAAACAGAGGCGCAGCGAATTTGCTCCTGCATCAGTCGATAGGTTGCGCCTTGCTGCGCACGGTACAATTCGAGCAAATGCGCGGCGTCAACGACAGTGATCAAGCTTTTCAGCTCTACTTTTTGATACAGTGAAGTTTCGGTTACGCCATCTACAATTTCCAGCGGGTTCGCCGCACCTGTGGCCTCAATAACAACAACATCCGGTGATTCCTTCTTGATAAGAGTAGTTAGCTCTGTACTGAGATCTCCTCGGATAGAACAGCAGATACAGCCGCCGAGCAGCTCTGCCATAGGAACGGTTTGCTCAACCAGCAGCCCATCCAGATTCACTTCACCCAGCTCATTCATCACTACTGCCGGGCGTAAGCCCTGATCTTTCCAATGTTCCAGCAGGCGCTGCAGCAGGGTAGTTTTGCCGCTTCCCAGAAATCCTGACAATATATACACAGGTACAACCTGTTCCATGATTCATCGCTCCTTGCAAATTACGGGTATGGTAGCGAGTTTACTACATGATGCCAAAGCACGCAAGCGGCATCCCTATAACCTCAAAAGATTAGCGCTGGATAACGAAACTTGTCTTTGCTTCCTCCATACCCTATCATGAGAACATCTCTAATTTAGGAGCTGATCTCATTGTCATCCGTTGAAGAACATCGGAAGGAAGCACCACAATCCGTATCCTGCTATATCATTACCGTCTCCGACACCAGAACTACCGAAACCGATACCGGTGGAGCTTTAATCCAATCCATGCTTGAGGCTGCCGGATATGAAGTTATAGGCCGTACCATAATCAAAGACAACTATCAAGACATTCGTGAACTACTCTATAAAAACGCTGATCACACTGGAGTTGAAGCCGTACTGCTCACGGGTGGAACAGGAATTTCTCCCCGTGATACCACCTACGAAGCTGTTTCATCCTTGCTGGATAAAACGCTGCCGGGCTTCGGTGAGATTTTTCGAATGTTAAGCTACACAGAGGATATAGGTTCGGCGGCAATCCTTAGTCGAGCAATTGCAGGTACGATTGGCAACACAGCTATTTTTTCTATGCCCGGCTCCACTGGAGCCGTTAAATTGGCTATGGAACGGCTAATTATCCCGGAGCTTCGTCATGTAATGCGAGAGATATACAAACAATAATCCCACCCATTTTTTTATAAACTAGACAAATAACCAAGCATACCTTTGTTCTGTGCGTATAATACGGTAAGTTCACACACAAAGGAGCTGAAGGAAATGTCAGAAGAATGTCCAAAATGTCCGGCCCAAACTGTCACTGACCCACCTAAGGTGGTTTATCAAGATTATTACCACCCTCAAGTTGTGAATGTTATTCACCCGGTAGAAATCGTTAGACGCCATCACTGTGTCCCAGTTCCTCGCCATTGCTACACCTATTCTGTTAAAGATATCATGTGCGATAACTCCATGATGCCTAGAGGCAGAAGATAAAACTCTACTTCATAACTCTATTAAAAGAATCCTATAAGTGAGAGAAACATCCTTGTCCAACGCATGGGGATGTGCTCTCGCTTTTTTCTGCATAAAAGATTTGACAATCCTGATCATTCCCCCTATAATTTTGAACACTTTACGCGAAAGTGGTTTTTGATTAACCAAACAGTTAATCGGAAAGGAAAGAGATGAGCTCACTCCAAACTTTAAATCGAAAGATCAAAACGGTCGTCAGTCCTTTTCATGAGTTATTATGCAGTCTGCATGTCTTCCATCAACCAGAACACCATCCAACAAGATTACAATGGGCTCTGGAGCTCAAGAAAAGAATGCCTCTTGCTCTACAGGAGAACATCCACACACTTGGGCAGTTGTCAGAACGTTGGATCGCTCTGCTAGATTTACCGGACCGTATGGGTGTCCCTATTTCTTGCAATCAAGGAATCACCCTACTCAAAAAACTTCCGGATGCAGAGCTAGTGTATCCATTTATGAATCAAGAAATTGCACTAAGTACCATAGTCGAATGGCTGAATGAATCTGAAAGCAAACGTTCGCTGATGAAGTTGAGTGGAAACGTGAAGTACCTGATAAACAATCTGGCTAGTGTTCGCAAGCTGTTAATCTCAACATTAATTACATACGAACATGATTATTTCGGGCAGGAATGGGACTATATCGAACCATTTATGAACATCTCAGCCGCTCAGTTTCAAGACTTAGCCAGTCGTTCCCCGGAAAAGGCATTAAATACGCTCCACCCACGCCTCCTCTCAGAGAACGGGACTCTGACAGTACAAAAGGCTGTAACGTATTACTTTCCTTATGACCAGCTTGGACAAGTGTACGTTTTTCCTTCTACATTCATATTTCCGCATCTGCTTGTTGGCTGGTTCGAAGACACTTTATTTTTGCCTCTCACGGTGGATGTTCCCGGTCTTGCCTTTAGTGAGGGACCGCCGAGTGACCTGTTGCGCCAACTCAAAGCTTTAAGTGATGATACGCGGATGCGAATTCTGAAACTGCTGTGGAAAGGGCCGCATTGTACCAAGCAGCTTGCGCCAATATTGGGTATTTCTGAAGCTGCGGTCTCTAAACAGCTAAAACAACTAAGTGAAGCAGGATTTACCCAATCACAGCGAAAAGGGAACTATTTATTTTATTCAGTGAACAAAGAAGTCTTTGATAATCTGCTCATCCTGCAAAGGCAGTACCTTGAACAATGAGGTTAACGAAAGGTGTGAGTACATATGTGGCATATCGCTATCGCAACCCTAAAAAGAAACCAAAAATCTAATCTTAGAGCCTTTCCCTGGACCTTTACATTCGGGCACATTATTGATGGAGTTTATCTAGTCATCATCTCTTATTTTTCTTATGTGTATCTAATCAAAGGGGATATAGATTCAAAATTTGCTATCTATAGTGGCAGTGATGACTATCTGACCTATGTAATTATTGGAGGTATGCTCAGTATATTTTCCGTCAGTATGATGATGAATGTATCCAGGGCACTTATTACCGAATGGAGGGAAGGTACACTTGAGGCACTGTTGCTCTCCCCTTCAAGCCGGAGCGGTTATTTTCTAGGTAACGCAGTCCAGCAGTTGTATCGAAGTGGGGCGGAATTGCTGGTGGTTCTCTTCTTTGGCCTTTTGGCAGGACTTCGACTCCCCTCTGTTCACTTCATATCTGTCCTCGTGGGAATTTTGCTGTTTTTACTATCGTGTTATGCGATGGCGCTGGTGCTAGGAAGCATTATGCTTTATACAAGGGACACCTTCATTGTGCAAAATACTCTATTTACACTAACTGCTCTACTGTGTGGATTTCAGTTTCCAAGGCAATACTTGCCTGACTATTTGCAGGCTATAGGTGAGATCTTTCCATTGACCTATGCGCTACAACTCCTTCGAGGCTCGCTGCTAACTGGAGAAGCATTACGATTACCTGATATATGGCCAATCATACTGCTTAGTGTTGTATACATAACGGTTGGTCAATGGACAAACCGGCGCATAGAGCGCGGGTTGTTCGAACGATTCTAAAACCTTGGAGAGGGTGAAAACCATTGATTAACATGCATGAAGTTACTAAAATTTACGAGAGCAAACATAAATTGGGCTGGTTTCGTTCGGAAAAAAAATCAGTGACAGCAGTCAAATCACTATCATTAGATATCGCTGCGGGGGAAATCGTAGGTCTTCTCGGTCTAAATGGCGCTGGAAAAACCACTACAATACGTATGCTTTCTACTCTCCTAGAGCCAACCTCCGGCAGTATTGAAGTCGATGGAATGTCACTACACAAAAATCGACAGGCCATTCAGCAAAAAGTAAATATGATCGCCGGAGGAGAACGAATGTTGTATTGGCGGCTCACTGGTAGAGAGAATCTTCAATACTTCGGTAAACTCTATGGAATGAACAGCCCTCACATCGCTAGAGAAGCAGGACGTCTTCTGGAAGAAGTAGGTTTGACTCAAGCTGCTGACCAACCCGTTGAGCAATATTCTAAAGGGATGAAGCAACGGCTGCAAATCGCCCGCGGACTTATCAACGATCCACAATACTTATTTCTAGATGAGCCCACACTTGGCCTAGATGCCCCCATTGCGAGACAGCTTCGCAGTACGATAAGAAAGCTTGCACTGGACAGTGGAAAGGGTATCCTTCTGACCAGCCATTATTTACAGGAGGTCGAAGAACTTTGTGACCGAGTTTATGTACTGAATCGAGGCGAGCTTCTGCTCTGTGACAAACCTGAGCGGATTGTCCATCAGGTTGCAGGCTCGCAAACTGCTCATTTAGAGGTTACAGGCTGGCATGAATCACTTCGTCCCAAGCTACTAGAGCATCTACGAACATTTACTCAGCCTGCGGAATTAATGGGTGTCTGCGCAACAGAAAAACTAGAACTTCAAAATGATGGACTGCAGCGCATTTCTGTAAAGACACCTTCGGCTGATAGAATCATTACAGAGCTGCTGCCATGGACTACGGAGCAGGGGCTTAGCATTAAAAGCTTCGCATCCGAAAAACCTACTTTGGAGGATGCGATTATCCTCCTTTCGGAAGGAAGGGTATCATGAACTTACATAGCTTATGGTTTACCCTTAGCGCGGAGATCACTAAGCAGCATCGAAATAGAGTTAAGGGACGCGCAGTGTTTTTTTCACTTCTACTCTGGCCGGCGCTCACCTTTTTAACCACCTACTTTACCATGCAGCCCTTTAGAACCGGAGCAGGATCAGCACTCTCAAAAGTAATACCAGATGGACGGATTCCCCTATTTTTGCTGAGTGGATATCTCGTATTTCAGTTATACTGGACGGTTGTGCAAGCCGCATGGTTATTCGAACAAGAACGCAAAGGGGGCACACTTGAGGTAGTGTTCCTAACACCAGCGTCAAAAATGGCCTTCCTGTATGGACGTTCCATATATTCACTTTTTCACGGAATATGGATGTTCGCTTGCTTCTCCATCCTGACTTTCATTTTTCTTGCGGATGTAACGACTGTTAACTGGGGCGCCTTATTACCTGTATTAATACTTATCATGATATCAGCGGTTATATGGGGAGCTTTGCTGTGTGCGATATCTCTCTTCTCAAGGGATTCAGGGCTACTTTATTACATCTTTCAAGCACCAATGGAGCTGTTTGGCGGGGTTCGTATTCCACCAGCAGTATTCCCAGCATGGGCAACGGGTTTATCCCTTCTGTTTCCACTCACATATAGTCTGGTTCTTGTGCGCGGGGCGTTATACGATAATATCGGTATTAGCTGGTGGTGGGCTCTCGGCGCTTTAATCGTAGGTAGTGCTTGTCTTGTCATTTGTACCCGCTATCTTCTGGTTAGAGCAGAACAACATGCAAGAGTAAAAGGAAACTGGACTTTATT
Organism: Paenibacillus sp. FSL H8-0315; assembly: GCF_038005365.1. NCBI lineage: Bacteria > Bacillati > Bacillota > Bacilli > Caryophanales > Paenibacillaceae > Paenibacillus > Paenibacillus sp. FSL H8-0315. The sequence continues at coordinate 426,214 of NZ_JBBOTA010000001.1, forward strand.
CTAACTGTAAATGACCAAGTCTTTAACACATAGGACCTAAGAGACGTTATTTGCTGGTTTTTAGCTTTTTCAGAAGTTTCGCGGACTCCAGTGACACTATTCCTTCAAAAAGGGTTCATTTTGGGAGTTTTAGGGCCGATAACTGCTATGGAGTCCGTTAGAATTCCAAATGGGAAAGAAAGCTGTGTTTAAGGTCAGTGGTGTCCGAAAACTGCTTCTTACGCGCAAATGCTCCCTAATCACAAAAAAACCCGGCAGACAAATCTGCCGGGTTTTTTCATATTTTATATACTGGAGATAGACACAGCTTATAAGTCAGGATGTTCGTGTTTTGCCTTGAGACGATTCCAACGGCGCTCAACTTCTTCTTCGAAGCTGTGTAAAGCTGGCTCATTCTCAGGTTTCAACAAATGACGAGTTTTACCCATTGTCTTCAGCCATGCTGAGAGCTCAACACGTTTGCCCTTATCTTCAGGATTATATGTGATATTCGTAGAACCATGCTCTACTTCATATAACGGGAAGAAGCAAGACTCAACAGCTAATGATACGATGTTCGTGCCTTCCTTATCATCAGACATCCAGTTTAGCGGACATGCGATCAGGATTTTACCATACACCAAACCTTCGTTTTGTGCGTACCACTGTGCTTTTGCCGCTTTTTTCACCAGATCCTGCGGATAAGCCTCCGAACCCGTGAAGACATAAGGAATGTTAGTAGCCGCCATAATTTGTGCTGTATCTTTATGCTGAGTAACTTTACCTTGCTGCTGCTTGCCGATACTGGAGGTTGAAGTACGGTGACCCAGTGGTGTCGAATAGGACTGCTGTGCTCCAGTATTCATGTAACCCTCGTTATCGTACTCTACAATAATCATTTTGTGACCACGCAGTGCAGCTCCAATTGCCGGTCCCATCCCGATGTCCATACCGCCATCTCCGGTTACCATAACAAACGTAAAGTCCTCTTTAAGCCCTAGTCCATCCAGCTCACCGCGACGTTTGCGTTCCCAGAACATCTCTACGACACCGGACAAGGTAGCCGCTCCATTTTGGAAAAGATTATGGATAAACGTTGATTTATGGGAGGAATACGGATACCCCGTTGTCGTTACCATGGCACAGCCTGTATGATAAAGTGCGACGATATCCCCTTCAATTCCTTTGAAGAAAGTCTCCAGTCCTGAGAAAATCCCACAACCTGGACACGCACCATGCCCTGGGGAGAGCCGTTTAGGTTTCTTCGTCAAGCTGCGTAGCGGCGGAATCCGTACGCTTAATTTGCCTGTTGCTTCATCCTGTTTCACAGTAATTAAGCCTGTCTTCAGTGAGTCAAAGTCCATTGGCTTCAGAAGACGTTGCGGAGCTTTATCTGGTGTACCCGGATTGTGGCCATAATAATCAAATGGTATGTCTACTCGATCTGCAGCAACAGCATCTATTGCTAATTGGAAAAAGGCATGACCATCTTCTGCGTAGAAGTCCTTACCACCCAAACCATAGATACGGCTAATTACTTTAGTCGTAGTGTTGCCATATGTGAACAGCGCTGCCTTGATTTCATTGACCATGTTACCACCATGTCCGCCTACAGAATCTGCGCGGTCACCAACGGTGATTGCTTTAACATTTTTCAGTGCTTCAGCAATTTGCTTCTGCGGGAAAGGACGGATCATATTCGGCGAGATTGCACCGGCTTTGATCCCTTGCAACCGAAGCTGATCCACAACATCCTTAATAATCTCAGAGGCAGAATTCATCAAGAATACGGCTACTTCAGCATCTTCCATCCGATATTCCTCGATCATTGGATAATGACGTCCGGTTAACTCAGCAAATTCCTTCGCAATTTCTTCAAAAACTTCACCCGCATTGTACATAGCTACGGACTGCTGATAGCGGTTGTTAATATAGTCAGGTTCGTTCATATAAGGACCAACCGTTACCGGATTATTGCGGTCTAAAGTATCGGTAAAGCCTGTTGGAGGTTGTGGTCCAACAAATTTATGAACATCCTCCCGATGAGTAAAAGCTTGAACGCGGCGTTTCTGGTGGGAGGTGAAATATCCATCTGAAGCCACCATTACCGGAAGACGAACTTTAGCATGTTCCGCAAGCTTCAATGCCATTAGGTTCATATCATAAACAGATTGTGGATCCCGGCACATTAAAATAGGCCAACCTGTATTCAAAGCAAAATACAAATCTGAATGGTCCCCGTGAATATTCAGCGGTCCAGAGATCGAACGGCAGATTAGATTCATAACCATAGGCATACGCGTACCAGCTTGTACAGGCAATTGCTCAAGCATGAACATATAACCTTGGGCACTGGTAGCATTAAATACACGTCCGCCAGCCGTTGAAGCGCCATAACAGATCCCAGCAGAGCTATGCTCGCCATCTGACGGAATCAGCATAATATCATGCTGGCCGTTCGCTTTCATCGTATCAAGAAATTGTGCTACTTCTGTCGATGGAGAAATCGGAAAATACCCCATTACATGATAATTAATCTGATGAGCAGCATAAGCTGCCATTTCATTGCCGGATTCATATAGGAATTTCTGCTCTACTTTAGCAGAGCCTACTTCTTTTTCATAATCTATAGCCACGTGTATTCCACCTTTCCTCCGTTAATTAGGCCTCAGTAACGAGATCAAAAATATGCCGGACCGTATGACTCTCTGCGTAGCCCTCTTCCTCACGTTCGCCAGACAAGGCAGTTGTAGGACAAGCTTCTACACATTTTAAACAGCCTTTGCAGTATTGATAATCAATACCTTGCAGGAACATTTGTGGACGTCCCTTCTTATCAGGCTGCTCATCCCAAACAAAACACAGATCAGGACACACCGTATCGCACTGCGCACAATGAATACAATCCTCCTGCTTAAAATGAGGCAGCAAACCGGAGCGTGAAATGCTCAAGTTCTTTAAAAAGCTGCTGCCAGGATTCGTAATGGTACCGCCGATTGGCTGTGTTTCATAACCCAATGCGGAAATATCAGACCGCACGAATTCAGGCATTGTCACGCCTGCAGGCAGTGGGAAATGCATAAACTTAACTTCATTAAATCCACGGTCGAAAGTGGTCAGCGCTGACTGTACTGCCTGTGGATATTTTTTGCCTAGTGATTTCTCTATAACGCCTTTCATAATTTCAGGGTCCAAGAAATCACACATCCGGAACAACGCGCCTAGCATCGCCATATTAACGCGGTTTTTTTCATCTAAGGCGATCGTTGTAGCATCAACGACTGCAATAGTTCCTGCCATCATATTCAGGGAGGATTTCAATTCCTCCGGCGATTTTGCTGAGTTCACCAATACTGTGCTATGTTCATAAATTCCGCTAATTACGTTAACTGTCTTTGCTAATGCTTCGTGAAATACCCCAACAACATGCGGACGCTCAACCGGAGACGTGTCACGAATAGGCGTATTCAAATCACAAAACCGGATATGCGCTTTTACCGCTGATCCCTTCTTCTCCGAACCATATGACGAAAAGCTGACCCCATTCATTCCAGCACCGACAACACCTGCTTCTGCAAGCATTTTACCAGCCAGGTTCGCACCCAACCCTCCAATTGACTCCAGACGAATCTCAAAAAATCCGAGCTCGTTCACTTTTGGTAACTGTACCACCGACATAGCCCCTTTCAGAATGTCATCTAGTATAATATCCTTTTGACTTTTTCAACGATTGTAACTTGATTTTGCAAGACGCGAAGTGACAAATCTTGCATTTTCCAAGTGTTGCCTAAGCTTATTTATCTACTTTCATTTAGCAATAAAATTAAAAATTAAGATGTTAAATTCATCACATTCTTCATGATAAATATCACACACCGATGAAAAATCACCTCTATTTCTACAAATGTGTATCATTTATACTTTTCAACTAATCCATTTCAGGATAAACTGATTCTTGGTGTAATTTTTTGAACCTACTTAGGAGGCATTAAATGTGAAGTCAAACGAAGCATCATTACAGAAAAAATTGCTTCCACGGCATATCAGCTTTATGGCGATGGGCGGCGTAATCGGTACGGGGATTTTTAAAGGAAGCTCTGAGACGATAAGCATTGCTGGACCAGGGGTTGTTCTCTCCTATGTATTGGCAGGCTTGCTGCTACTAGTCGTTATGGGTGCAATTGCCGAAATGGCCACGGTATACCCGAACAAAAATATGAAGGAATTCATTCGCGAGGCTTTTGGAGAACGGCTCTCCTTCATCGTGGGTTGGCTATATTGCTTCATGTGGTTGACTGTCTGCGTAATCGAAGTGCTGGCGGCAGGAAGCTTCTTGCAGTACTGGTTACCGGATGTTCCATTATGGCTACTGAGTCTAGCAAGTGGTGCTTTAATTATTGGCATCAATATGATGAGTGTAAGCGGTTATGGAGAGACGGAGTTTTGGTTAGCAGGAATCAAAATAGCTATGATTATCATCTTTATTATTCTGGGAGCTGCATTATTGTTTGGGCTATTGCCTATGTCTGAAGGGACTCCCTATTTAAGTAATTTTACGGATTATGGCGGATTATTCCCACAAGGCTGGACACCTATCTTCTCTGCCCTTCTGGTCGTCATGTTCTCCTACGGCGGATCTGAGCTGATTGGACTGACTTTAACAGAAACTCAAGATGCAGAAAAAGTGTTGCCTAGAGTTGTCAAAAGCTTCATTTTACGTGTTATTTTGTTCTACACCATTCCAATTCTGATCATCTGTGGGTTAATTCCTTGGAATCAGCTTAACGAGCATACCAGCCCCTTTGTGCAGGTATTAGCAGCTACAGGACTTAAGGGTGCTGACCATGTTATGAACTTCATACTGATTACGGCTGTGCTCTCTGCTGCTAACTCTGGTATCTACGGCGCCACACGGATGTTGCACTCTTTGGCTTCACAGGGTGAAGCTCCACGTAGCTTAGCAAAGACCTCAGCAAAAGGTGTGCCGATCAACAGTCTTAAACTTTGCGCTATAGTTCTTTTTGTTGGTTCTATGTTAGCGTACTTCGCACAGGATGGACTTTTCCGGCTGCTGATGGCTGTTCCCGGCTTCGTAGTAAGCTTGGTATGGATCAGCATCTGTCTATCACAGCTGAAGCTGCGGAAAACCTATCCTAAAGAGCCAAGCTTTAAAGTGTGGGGTTTCCCTTATATTACGATTTTGACGCTTATCTGTTTGTCGGTTATCACGATTTCCTTCCTTTTCGACACTCAGAACCGGATCAGCATAGGCACATGTCTGGGCTTCCTGCTGATGCTTACCATCTGGTCATTCGCTAAATTCCGGAAGAAGAACTAAACTATATATCTCGCACTTACATGAAAAAAGGTGTATCCATTGTTCTTGGCGATTGCGTAGAACGGGGATACACCTTTTCTTATGGGACCGTTGATTTGCTCACTCACACCGGATGCGCCTCATTCTGCGGTATATATACCGTTGATTTGCCTACTCACACCGGATTCGCCTCATTCTACGGGATTTATACCGTTGATTTGCCTACTCGCACCGGATGCGCCTCATTCTACGGGATTTATACCGTTGATTTGCCTACTCGCACCGGATTCGCCTCATTCTGCGGTATATATACCGTTGATTTACCTACTCACACCGGATGCGCCTCATTCTGCGGGATTTATACCGTTGATTTGCTCACTCACACCGGATGCGCCTCATTCTGCGGGATTTATACCGTTGATTTGCTCACTCACACCGGATGTGCCTCATTCTGCGGGAATTATACCGTTGATTTGCTCACTCGCACCGGATGTGCCTCATTCTACGGGATTTATACCGTTGATTTGTTCACTCACACCGGATGCGCCTCATTCTAAGGGATTTACTAATTCTTTTGGGGTATGGTAATTTCTCGATGTACTCTAAGTAGTGTTCTGTTGCAAAAAATACAACAAAAGCCAAAACAGATATACGCAGACAAGCTGTCTTATATACTTTGAGAAAATAAACTCACGGCGTTCGAAGTTAACAAACGAAAGCTTCACCCAACGTCGGCTTCACCCAAACGCAAAAAAGCACGGGAATCTAATCTTCCCGTGCTTCTTTCCATCGAAACTACAAAATCTACTCGATCTCCGGCTGAATATGCTCCGCGATCAATTGTTGCTTGCTGGTCCAGACCTTCTCACTCAGATTCACCCGGTACACCTCTGGATTGAGCTTACGCAGATATTCCGGCCAGAACAGATCCTTCTGCTCCCGATGGTAACGGCGAACTTCATTCAGATCCGGCAAAGTATAGACCTGGAAGCCGTTCACGTAAATCGGCTCAAGCATAGGCAGCGCTTCATAACGCTCCACATACTTGTGCATGTATGGATGCAGCGGATTAAACAGCTTCACCCGACCGCCGTTACGTGGAGCTTCCTCTTCCGGGAAGCAGATATAATCTGCTAGCGCTTTGCCATTTTTCCCGATAATCCGGAATACGTCCTTGCTGCCTGGTGTGGATACTTTTTCAGGGTTAGAAGAAATCTTGATTGTCGGTACCATTTCTCCAGTTGCGGACTCAATTTCTACCAGCTTATAGACCCCACCCAAAGAGGGTTGATCCGAAGCCGTAATCAATTGTGTGCCTACACCCCATGTGTCGATGGCTGCACCTTGCAGCTTCAGATCCATGATTGTATTCTCATCCAGATCGTTGGACGCCACAATCTTCACATAATCGAGCCCCGCTTCATCCAGCATATTCCGTGCCTGCCGGGATAGATAGGCCAAGTCACCGCTGTCTAAGCGGATACCGATCATCTTTTTACCTTGAGCTTCAAGCTTTTTGGCGGTTCTAATCGCATTCGGCACACCACTGCGCAACGTATCGAAGGTATCAACTAATAGTGTAACTTCATCCGGCATCACCTTGGCATAAGCATCAAAAGCTTCCTGCTCACTGCTGAAGCTCTGAACCCAAGAATGAGCATGTGTACCTTTGGTAGGGATGCCAAACATTTTACCTGCCAGCATGTTGGAGGTTGCATCAAAGCCGCCGATATAGGCCGCTCTAGCGCCCCAGACCGCCGCATCCGCTTCTTGTGCCCGACGGGTACCAAACTCCAGGAGTATATCATTCGGAGCTACCTGCTTGATTCGGGAAGCCTTGGTAGCGATCAGCGTCTGGTAGTTCATGAAGTTCAGAATAGCGGTCTCCACCAGCTGCGCTTCCATGATCGTCCCTTCCACACGGATTAGTGGTTCATCCGGGAAAATCAACGCCCCTTCTTTCATCGAATAAACGTTGCCCTGAAAATGAAATTGCAGCAATTCTTCCAAAAAAGCAGGAGCGTAATTTTCTTCTTGCTCCGACAAGTAACGGATATCATCTTCGGTGAAACGCAAGCCGCCGATGTACCCAACGATACGCTCTAATCCTGCGAACACGGCATAGCCGTTTCCGAAAGGCAATTTGCGGAAATAAGCTTCAAATACAGCTTTTCGCTTATGGCTTCCATTCACCCAGTGAGCATACATCATATTGATCTGATATTTATCTGTATGTAGCGCAAGTTCTCTCTTCAAGTCCTCATCTCCTAATATCCACGTTGCTGTATGTGTATGTTTTTTATAGTATTATGCCTTAACAACGTCTGCTCCTAAACTTCCCCGGAAATGATTTAGTGCCCATTTATGTCCATCCGCGTTGAAGCTGGCGACCGCATCTTCGTGCACAGTAATAGTAAAACCTTTGTTATATGCATCCACCGCAGTGTGCAAAACACATATATCTGTACATACGCCAATCAAATGAAGGTCAGTAATGCCACGTTCCCGCAGCTTAATCTCCAGATCAGTTCCACTAAAAGCGCTATATCGAGTTTTGTCCATCCAATAGATGGAATCCTGGTCAGCTTCATAAACAGTTTTCAAACTTCCATAAAGCTCCCGCCCTCTAGTCCCTCGTACATTGTGAGGTGGAAACAGTTTACTCTCGGGATGATAAGGATCATTGTCTTCATGTAAATCCACAGCCATTACAACATAATCGCCATTTTGGACAAACTCAGACGTTAATTGGCTGATTCTTGGCTCGATATCGATTGCAGGCTGCCCAACCGGTAAATTCCCATCGACAAAATCATTGGTAAAGTCAATTACTATTAGTGCTCTCATGAGAATCGTCCCTCCCCTGATTTAAGACACTACGTATAAATGGACAACAATGGCTCGTGATCTGTAAACATATACAGCTGAGCCGGGCGTTGTGAGTATTGATTGGAGCTGAGTGCATTGCCCTCTTCATCTCTCACTTCTTTTAATATACCCTGACGGCTGCGTGTTGACGTGATTTTACGAATAAAATTTGGTTCTTTAAATTCTGGCACTACTGTCTGAATCACCTGATAAAGCTCACTTAGCGTAAAATGTCTAGGCAAAAACTGTCTTGCAATCGTTGTCTGCAGCATTTGCTGTTGGATACGTACGTATGCATCCTTGATGATTTCATGGTGGTCAAAAGCGAGCTCCAGTTCTTCTAACGCTTCCTGTAACGTAAATAAACCCACTTCACCCGCATCGTCGGAAGCTTGTCTTTGCTCCAGCATCCACTCTTCTACTAAAGCGAAAAAGGCATGGCTGATAATCCATCCCCGAGGGTCGCGGCCAGGTGTACTATAAACCCCAAGATATTCTAAGTGACCTCCATCGACACCGGTCTCTTCTTTCAGCTCACGAGTTGCAGCATCATATATAGACTCATCTTCCTGACAGAATCCGCCTGGTAGAGCCCACATGCCTGCACATGGCCATTTTTTCCGTCTAATTAACATTACCTTCAACTCACGTAAAGGCAGCGTCTTGGTGACCGTCTTCCGTTCGCGTTTGGTCAGTGTAAACATTACAATGTCGGCCGGAACACCATCCGGTGTACGATATTTTTTGGCGTTATAGGTTAATTCCCCATTGTCGCTCATAATTGCCCCATCCTTTTCCGAAGCTGTAGTTTTACTTATTCGTATCTTTAAATGTACCAAACATGTTCTTCATAAATCAACAGATGAATTCCATTATTTTACATTATCCTACAAAAAAGACTATATGAGAAACGACGTTGTCGTTGAATTATAAGGATTATGTATTTTCATGTACTTTACTTCTACCTCTTATATTGAAATAAAGGGACGGATCTGCATCCGCCCCCTGAACTGAGTGTGGGTTATCCGCATGTGGTCGGAGGCGCTTCAGTGCCGGCTTCCACATTTATTTTTTCCGAAACGGTATCTCTAATCACGGAAATTACCAGCTGAAGCAAATAATTAATGTCGCTCTGGCTTTGCTGAAATTCGTTCACGACTGGAATACCGTCGATCTCATCTTGCAGCACTTCAATTTCACGTTCAATTTTGGCGACCATATCTTTATTATTGAAGCTTTCGAAGGCCACGATTTCTTTTTGTTTTTTCTTAATGGTCGCAATCAGTCCTTGCACACGCTCGTGATTAAGAATTTTTTGCTCAGCCTGCTGAAAATGGCGTACCTCTTCACTGGTTGAGATTAATGATGCTAGTTCTTTAGCTTTGCCCATAATATCCTCGCGAACGATCAGATCACGGGTATTATAAGTTTTCATTCCATATTTATTCAACTGTTGTTCTTCTGTACTCATTAGTCATCTCCCCATTCGTATGTGATTAATGAACAGCTGCGGCCTCGACCACAATATCCCCTTTAATGTACCATGTTTTGGTATCTGTAATTCTCACGTTTACAAATGTGCCGATAAGCTCCTTAGGACCTTCAAAATGGACCAGCTTGTTAGCGCGGGAACGGCCGGAAAGGACTTCGGAGTTATTCTTACTCTCCCCTTCAACCAATACCTCTACAACTTCACCCAGCATCCGGTCATTAATGATCCGGCTGTTCTCTTTGATGAGATCATTTAATCTTTGCAGACGTTCACTCTTCACCGACATCGGTACATTATCTTCCATCGCCGCTGCTGGTGTGCCCTCACGTGGAGAATAAATGAACGTATATGCCATATCATACCCAACCTCACGCACAAGCGATAGGGTATCTTCAAATTGCTCATCAGTCTCCCCAGGGAAACCAACGATAATATCGGTACTTAATACAGCATTCGGCACACTTATCTTAATCTTGCGTACTAATTCCAGATAAGCTTCCCGGGTATATTTACGGCTCATTTTCTTAAGAACGGCAGTACTCCCCGATTGAACCGGCAGATGGATATGCTCCACCAAGTTGCCGCCTTTGCCCAAAACCTCAATCAATTTATCGTCAAAATCTCGTGGATGCGATGTCATGAAGCGAATGCGCGGAATATCAATCAGACGCATATCATCCATCAGGTTACCGAAAGTGTAATCAATATCCGTAAAATCTTTACCGTAAGCATTTACGTTCTGCCCCAATAGCGTTACTTCCTTGAAGCCTTGGCGCGCAAGCTCTCTCACCTCAGCGATAACGTCCTCTGGACGACGACTGCGTTCTTTACCGCGTGTAAACGGTACGATGCAATACGTGCAGAACTTATCACAGCCATACATAATGTTCACCCAAGCGCGCATGCCTTCCCGCTTCTTCGGCAAGTTCTCAATAATGTCGCCTTCTTTGGACCATACCTCAACCACAAGCTCTTTACTAAATACCGCTTCTTTAATGAGGTGTGGCAACCTGTGAATATTATGCGTACCGAAGATCATATCCACGAAGCCATGCTTTGACATAATCCGGTTGACTACGCCTTCCTCTTGGGACATGCAACCGCATACCCCTAACAACAGACCCGGCTTCTCGATCTTCAGGTTCTTAAGATGTCCTAGCTCTCCAAATACCTTATCCTCGGCGTTCTCCCGAATCGCACAAGTATTCAGCAAAATGAGATCCGCGTCATTCCGGTCAGCGACACTGCGGTAGCCCATCTGTTCCAATAGGCCCTTCATCGTTTCCGTGTCATGCTCATTCATTTGGCAGCCATAAGTTGTTATATGATAATATTTGCCCACTCCGAAATTCTGCATCTCTTCAGGAATCTCGAAATCATAATGCACTTCTATTTCTTCCTTGCCGCGCCGTTTTCCTTCTTTATAGTCAGGCTGGCTATTAATTTGCACATTTCTTCCTTTAATCCGGTAAGTAACCTTACCTTCCTCTTCACTAATTACCTTTGCATCACTAAAATCAAAATATTTCGAATAATCCTTAGAACCCTTGCCGGATTTTAAGTCCGGTGAGTTATGGTTCCCCTTTGTCATGCTGTTTTCACGTCCTCTATTGTTCAACAATTATTTTTATACTTTGCTAATTTAAAATTATAACATAATGCTGGCCTAACATAGAAGTGCCCGGTCTATTAATGATGTAATGAAGCGTTGCATATCGACAAAAAAATACCCCGCCAACGTTTGGCAGGGTCAAGTTCTATCATATTAAGGGGGGTATGCTACTATTATAAGCAGATACACTCCTCTTGAAACAGTTACACAACCTCTTACCTAAAAAAATAGTCATTGTATATTCTGCTAGTTTTAGTAAAGCGTATTCGTTGCTTCAGGAGTAAATGGGATGATTTCGTCTATCGCTCCACTCTGTACTTTGGCAGGCCAAGCCGGATCGCTAATAAGCGCTCTGCCCACTGCAACCAAATCAAACTCCTCCCGATCAAACCTTTCAGTTAACTCATCAATATTATCCTCAGGCTTCTGAGCTTTATCTTCCTCGAAGAAATCGCTTTGCAGGCCAATAGAGCCTACTGTAATACACGGCTTCCCGGTAAGCTTCTTAGTCCACCCAGCTAAATTAAGATCAGAGCCAGCAAATTCAGGTTGACTGAAGCGTCGGGTCGAGCAATGAAAGATATCTACACCCGCTTCGCTAAGCGGTGCCAGGAAACTCGCAAGTTCTTCTGAAGTCTTCGCCAGCTTCTCATCATACGCCCCCAGCTTCCACTGGGAAAAGCGCAGCACGATTGGGAAGTCTGGTCCAACCGCTTGACGACATGCTTTAATGATCTCGACAGCGAATGTTGTTCTTCCTACCAAATCGCCACCGTAACGATCGGTACGTTTATTCGTTCTATTCCAGAAGAACTGGTCTATCAGATACCCATGAGCGCCATGCAGCTCGATGCCATCAAAGCCAACGCTTTTGGCATTTGCCGCCGCTTGAGCGAAGGCTGTTACTAAGCTTTCAACCTCTTCTGTGGTCAGCGGCTCTGTCACCGGCTCACCTGCTAAATTAAGACCCGAAGGGCCTACAGGAAGGGCTTCAACGTTAGGATACTCGCCGATTGTACGCGCCATCCCCACATGCCAAAGCTGCGGGATGATCTTGCCGCCAGCTGCGTGAACCTCTTCCACAACCTTCTTCCAGCCTTCTAAAGATGCTTCTTCATGTATATTAGGAATATCTTGGTGACTGACAGCCGCTGGATGATTTATCGCAGTACCCTCAGTAACAATTAATCCCACTCCACCCTCTGCACGTCTACGATAATAAGCAGCAACATTGCTTCCCGGCACACCCTTCGGAGACTGCGCGCGTGTCATCGGCGCCATTACAAATCGGTTCGACAGCGAAAGATTCCCCACTTGAAAAGGTAAAAATAGTTGCTCTGTATTCATATGTTACCTCCAATTTATTAATTGATTACTTTAAGTAAGCTTATTATCTACCCAAAAGATGGGAAATGCAAATTTTAAGAAAAAGACAACAAAAACCGGACCTCGCAGAATCTACGATTGCCCGGTTTCACCAAATTATAATGACTCTCTAGACTTCAAGAATCCCCGCTTTAGGTGTAACTCCAAATGCTTTAGCTAAATCCCATAGCTGTTGGTCTGTGATCTTTTGTTTGATTTCTCTACCGCCAATCAGGTTGTAGATCGTCGCAGCCTTTTCAACCGTTTCTACTAGACCAAAGGTAGCATCCATGGTGGAGCCAGTGCCAAAAATCCCATGCTGCGGCCAGATGACTAAACGGTGATCCTTCATTTTTTTGGCAGTCTCACGGCCGATTTCACTGCTGCCCGGAACAATCCACGGAATAACACTGACCCCATCAGGGAAAACAACAAGGCACTCTGTGCACATTTCCCATAACGTTTTGGTAAACTTCAGTTCGTCCAGATCATGCGTGAAGGTCATCGCGATAACATTTGTAGCATGTGTATGCAGCACGATACGGTGTGTGGGATCTACTTTCAAACGTTCAATATGACTCATAAAATGCGAAGCGAGCTCACTCGTAGGAACTGCACCATTCCGCAATCCCCACAATACTTCCACACTTTCGCCATTGCCGCTAACTCTTAACACTCCCAAATTCGCTTCAGGGTCTTTAATCACATTTCTGAAATATTTGCCCGAACCTGTTACGATAAAATACTTGCCTGCTAATTCTTTTACCGGAAAGGTGAGTTTGATCGTACGCAAAGGCTCCAGTACATTAATATACTTAGCCACCTCGTTCTCATCCAGCAAATAGCTGACATTCCCACCATTCAGTTCATCCCAGCCAAGCTCCCACATATGACGGGTGATCTCTGACATTTCCTGAATAAATGGAGCTTCACTGCTGGCAATATAACCTTTTGATTCTAACAAGGATGTACTCATAGTCTATTCTCTCCTTTGTATTTGCTGCTCTCCGTATCCACTTCTATCTTAAAGACAAAACGTCTTGTTCATAATTTTTCACTTCAGTAAGCCATTGCTCACGCACCGGTGTACCTTGTGATGCACAGTAGTAATCCCAGACCGCTCCAAACGGATACGATTTGAACTCTTCTACCAGAGCAAGACGTGAAGTATAATCCCCGGACCGCTCGATTTGCTTAAGTTCTTCCACTGGTTCCAGCATCGCACGCAGCAACGCCTTAATAGTGTTGCGGGTGCCAATGACCCATGCCGCGAGATGATTGATACTGCCATCAAAGAAATCCAATCCAATATTCGTACGAGGAAGTAAATCCCCGCGAACCAATTCACGGGCGATTTCCAGCAGCTCATCATCCATTGTTACCACATGGTCACTGTCCCAGCGGACAGGTCTGCTGACATGCAGCAGCAGCTGCTCACTGAACATCAGAATCGAAGATAATTTATTCGAAATCACTTCTGTAGGATGAAAATGTCCCGCATCCAAACAGATCGCTTTTCCATTTGTTAAACCATAACCCATATAGAATTCATGAGAGCCAACCACATAGCTTTCAGAACCAATTCCAAACAGTTTACTTTCCAAGGCATCCATATTATAAAGCGGATCTATTTCCTGACTAAAAATCTCATCCAGCGACTCTTTTAAACGTACTCTCGGAGCTAGCCGATCTACTGGCGTATCTTTATATCCGTCTGGAATCCAAAAATTCGTCACACAAGGCTGACCCAGCTCCCGCCCAAAATGCTCAGCGATCGTACGTGAAGCTTTACAGTGTCTGATCCAGAAATTCCGAATCTCCGCGTCCGAATGACTGAGAGTGAATCCATCGGCTGCTTTCGGATGTGAGAAACAAGTAGGGTTAAAATCAAGCCCTAAGCCCTGCTCCTTCGCCCAATCCACCCAGGATTGAAAATGTCGTGGCTCTAGTTCATCCAAATCTACAGGTTCATCTGTATCTGCGTAAATAGCATGCAGGTTAACCTTATGTTTACCAGGAATAAGAGATAACGCCTTTTCTAAATCTTGACGTAGTTCATCTGGTGTACCCGCCCGGCCCGGATAACTTCCCGTTACCGCAATGCCCCCGCTTAGTTCTTTTTCCTTAAAAAGAAAACCTTTTACATCATCACCCTGCCAGCAATGTATGGAAATTTTAATTTGCGCGAGTCGCTCCAGCACTTTATCCACATCAATACCGTGGGCTGCGTATAGTTTTTTGGCTTCGTTATAACTAGTGATAATGCTCTGATCCATGCTGTTTATCCTCCTAAATTAGTGCAACGTCTGTTTCGCTTAGATAAGCTCATTCACCTTGGACAGATGAAGGCTTCTCCAGCGATTTAGAATGTTATTAAAATGCTTGATCGGCTGCGGAAAGTATGATGTTATTTCAAAAGATTGTTCGATAATAGCTCTTGCCTCAGTTATGTCTGCAATGGAATCTGTGCTAATCATCTGTACTACTATATTTCCTAGAGCAGTCGCTTCCGTTGGTCCAGCCTTTACTTCCCTGCCGATAACGTCAGCGGTTAGTTGGCATAAAAGCCGATTGTTCGCCCCGCCGCCGACAATTTGCAATCCCTCGATCCGACGTTCTGTCAGCTCCTCCAACTCTTCCAAATAAGTTAGATAGGATAACGCCAAGCTGTCAAAAACACAACGTGCTAACTGTCCAGGTGTCTCCGGAACGGGCTGCTCACTCTCCATACAGGCACTGCGGATTTCTTCTATCATGTTCGATGGATTAAGAAACCTTGGTGCATTACAAGGGATCAGGCTGCGAAACCCCTCTTCTCCCTGTGCAAGCTCTGCAAGCTCCGCAAAACTATAGCAATTGTTCAGTAATCTGCGAACCTCTTGAATAAGCCATAAGCCCATTACATTTTTGAGGAATCTATAAGTTCCGTAGGCTCCCCACTCATTGGTGTAGTTAGCCTGCATGGCTTTTAGAGAATTTAGAGGCTCCGTTCTTTCTACACCGAGTAAAGACCAAGTTCCACTGCTGATATAAGCTGAGCCTTCTTGAAGTGGAGCACCTAGCACTGCTGAGGCTGTATCATGGGATGCCACACAGATCAGCTGGCATTCAGGCAGGTCATATTGTTGGATTAAAGCTTCGTCAAGAGGACCAACCACTACACCAGGCTCAGTTAATTTTGCAAATTGATCTTTCCTGATATTCAAAAATTCTAATAGGTCATCGTCAAAATCCCGGCTTTCCAGATTCAACAGCTGTGTTGTAGATGCAATCGTAACCTCGTTGATTTTACGGCCAGTCAGTCGGTAATATAGATAATCTGGTACAAGTAAAATCTGATCCGCTTGCGCTAGCTCTTCTTCTTTATGAACATATAACTGATTCAAGGTATTGATGGATAACTGCTGGATTCCTGTCTTTTCATAGACGGTTTGTGGTGAAAGCTGCTGTGCCACCTGATCCACAGCCAGATCCGTTCTGCGGTCCCGGTAGGCGTATACTTCCTGAACACGATTCCCGTCCGCATCTACCAGCACATAATCTACACCCCATGTATCAATACCGAGCGTACAGGTAGTAATTCCATCGGTTTTAGCCTTCCGAAGCCCGATCATAATCTGCTCTACTAAATAATCAATGTCCCAGAAACAGGAACCCTCTTGTTCGGTAAAGCTATTGCTAAAGCGATGAAGCTCTTCTAAGGAAAGAATACCTTCTTGCAATATTCCGCGCACCAGCCGCCCACTTGAGGCGCCGATGTCAACGGCGATGTGGTTATTCATAAACAATCTCCTATGATAAGGGGTGATTTATAATATTTTTTTGAACAGTGTAATAACTTCTTCTTTAGTAGGAATAAAAGGGTTCCCTGGTGCACAAGCATCCTTCATCGAATTTTCAGCCAGAAGATCAAGATCTACTTCTTCTACACCAAGCTCGGATAATTTGGCTGGAATCCCTACTTCTTTAGACAACGCCTTGATCGACTCAATTACGAAATCTGCGCATTGTTTATCCGTTTGGTTCTCTACATTAAGTCCAATCGCTTTAGCAATGGATCTGAATTTCTCAGGCACATATTTGGCATTTTCTTCTTCCACAAAAGGCAGCAGCATCGCGTTACATACGCCGTGCGGCAGATCGTATACGCCGCCCAGCTGATGCGCCATCGCATGCACATAACCAAGCCCCGCATTATTGAAAGCCAATCCGCCAAGGAATATCGCGTATACCATCTGTTCACGCGCTTCGATATCATGGCCATTCTTCACAGTACGAGCCAGATTAGCAAAAATAAGCTCCACTGCGGCTAGTGCCGTAGCATCGGTTACCGGATATGCTCCCGGCGTCACCAGCGCTTCAATCGCATGAGTCAATGCATCCATACCCGTGGCCGCGGTAAGTGCAGCGGGTTTATCAACCATAAGCTCAGGATCGTTGACTGAAATCGTCGCAAGGCTGTTCTTATCTACCATAACCATCTTCACTTTGCGTTCTTCGTCTGTGATTACATAGTTAATGGTCACTTCAGCCGAAGTACCAGCAGTGGTATTCACGGCGACAATCGGCAGTGATTTATGCTTAGACTTGTGTACACCTTCATATTCTTTGATATGACCGCCATTTGTGGCAATGATACCAATGGCTTTGGCAGTATCCTGTGGTGATCCACCGCCAATGGAAATCAGATAATCACAATTCTGCGCTTTGAGATAATCAACGCCATCGTGGACATTCTTACAGGTCGGATTGGGTTTCACTTCATCATAGATGGCATATTCAATCTCCGCTTCGTCCAATACCGTCAGCAATTTACCAGCAATGCCACTTTTCATAAGGAATTTGTCCGTAACAACAAGCGCCTTTTTTAATTTAAGCTCTTGGATGTATGGACCAATCTCCTGCAAGCATCCCTTGCCCATAATATTGATCGATGGAACATAATACACATGCGTGCTCATGCTTGACCAGCCTCCTAAAGTTAATTTATCAACACCAAAGTTTTACACACAACTCTGCAAGCTAGAGCGTAGTATTCCGGCTGCAGCGCCTCAGGCTGGCCTCTAAATCGCAACTGGGCCGGCTCTGGTATCTTTCAAATCTAATTACCACTACAGGACTTCTTTTCTCCTTCATCGTATGCCCGCAAATCTTTGTTGTCAACATTTTAAATATTATTTATGTTGTTTTTATTTGTTTTATATCCGTTTTGTGAATATTATTGGAAAACAAACATGATTTTACGTTGATTTTATTGCAAAACACAGATATTTGGAGCTATGATTAAGGAATATAAAGATTTCGGAAAGGTGATCCCTATGCTTGCAGCTGAAAGACGCAAAAAAATAATTGATCTTGTTCATCAGGATAAACGAGTATTAGTCTCTGATCTAAGCCGAATGTTTGAAGTTACAGAAGAGACGATACGCAGAGACTTGGAGAAGCTGGAGAAGGATGGCATTCTAAGCCGAACCTATGGCGGGGCCATGCTGAATCGTCACACGAACGAGGATTTGCCTTTTGTTACACGCAATGCGCTGAATACAGATATCAAACGGGGAATCGCCCTTAAGGCGCTAGATTTAATCAATGATGGAGATACGTTAATGGTGGATCCTAGCTCCACAGCCTTTGAGTTTCTAAAACTGCTTGGCAATAAAAACAATCTGACCATTATTACGAACTCGATTAATATTTTGCATGAGTTCTCGAATTCTGGGATGGATATCATCTCTACCGGAGGTTCTTTACGTTACCGATCCATGTCACTCGTGGGTCCTGTAGCACATGACACCATTCAAAGATACAATGTGGACACTGCGGTTATCAGTTGTAAAGGAATAGATATGGAGCGAGGCATCACAGATTCTAATGAACCGGAGTGTGAGCTCAAGAAATATATGCTACGTCAAGCTAACAAGGTCATACTCCTGGCCGATCACACCAAATTCGATAAGACCGCCTTTACGAAGCTGATCGAGCTTGGCCAAATCGACTTTTTGATCACAGACCGCCAGCCTTCTGAGGTTTGGTTGAAGCGCCTGAACAAAGAGAATATTGAGCTTCTCTATTAATCGGGCTCAAACGCCTTCGCAGCCCATTTAAAAATGCCGTTCCCCAATGAGTAATGGGTGACGGCATTTGTTGTATGGAGATGATTATCTTTTTGTATAAACCTGAGAGATTGGGACTACGTTGACTGTTGATTTGGGATTTTCGCGTTGCACTTGCGTTGTAGTTTTTTTCCTGCAAATATATATAAGCGCTGGTGGAAAATTCAGCAGTACCCACTTCGTGTGTAGGATCTCAAAATGCTGGCTCAACTCTGTTTTCATCCGCGGAAAATATTCATAGGTTATAAACCACCCTCCTTCTTTTAAAGAAGAAATGATCTGTTCCATAAACCTAGTGCGGTCTGGCTTCGAGAAATTCATCAAAGACAAACTACTCACGATACAATCCAGCTTCTCCAGACTGCTGTTATGAAGCGCAAGACGCAGCCGGAGACAATCGTTGTTGCAGAAACATCCGGGGAATTCCTCTCTTAACTGACTGCGAAAATCAGGATCTATTTCAAATAGAAGAACATTCATACCGGTCTTTTCTCCACGCGGAATAAACCTTGTGATTGCACCAGTCCCCGCACCCAACTCAGCCATAGAATGCACTTGGTTCCAAGGCACTGGATCAAGCAACGTCTGGGCCAGCCAATGTGAACTGGGAGTTACACTACCATATTGTCGGGGCGCATGCAGAAATTTATTTAGAAAATGAAGTCGCTCACGAATTCCACTTTGCATGAAATCTCCCCCTTGCTTCCTAACTTACCCTTCTACCCCTAAAATATGTAAACTGCATTAAATTCGTACTCCATCTATACTTCCCATTATCTATTCCCCTTAAAATAAAAAGCCCAAATTTCTCCGCAACATAAATTGCGAGAAATTCGAGCTTGTAAACACTCAATTCAGAGTCGGCCAATCTTATTTAGTTTCCACAGCGTGTCCGCCGAACTCGTTCCGCAGTGCAGCAACTACTTTTCCAGTGAATGTGTCGGTCTCAAGGGAACGGTAACGCATCAATAACGCCATTGCGATGACCGGAGTCGCCGCTTGTAAATCAAAGGCGGTTTCAAGCGTCCATCTGCCTTCACCAGACGAATGCATAATGCCCTTAATCTCATCTAGTTTAGCGTCCTTCGAGAAGGCGCGTTCCACAAGTTCCATCAGCCACGAACGGATTACAGAGCCGTGATTCCACACCCGAGCTACTTCCTCAAAGTTGTAGTCAAATTCACTCTTTTCCAGAACCTCAAAACCTTCACCGATAGCAGCCATCATGCCGTATTCGATACCGTTATGCACCATTTTTAGAAAATGGCCGCTACCTGCTTTACCAGCATATAAAAAGCCGCTTTCTACAGCTGTATCACGGAAAATAGGCTCCACAACTTCCCAAGCTTCGGGATCTCCGCCAACCATGTAACAAGCGCCATTACGCGCCCCTTCCATACCGCCAGAGGTACCTGCATCCATAAAGTGAATTCCGTGCTCCTTCAATTCCTCATACCGACGAATCGATTCCTTATAATGCGAGTTTCCTGCTTCAATAACGATATCACCTTTAGACAACTGTGGAGTAAGTTCAGCGATTACAGAATCAACGACCTGATGCGGAACCATGATCCAAATGATTCTTGGTGTTTCCAATTGCTGTACCAATTCTGGAAGCGTTACTGCTCCACTAGCGCCTTTAGCTTTCATTTCTTCTACAGCAGGTGCATTCAGATCAAAAGCAACAACCTCATGTCCATGATCCAGCAAATTTTGACCCAAATTAAAACCCATTTTTCCTAACCCAACTAATCCTACTTTCATGTAAATTCCCTCCGATTTATAGATTCTTGTGATGTATTTTAGCTAAATTGGCAAAAAAAACAGGCAGGGGCTTAAGCCCCTGGCCGTATAGATTCCTGCGCTGCTGCAACTTCTGCTTGAGCGTCGAGAAGATCTGACTCCTGATCTGTATCATCAAACCACCAGCGGTCTTCACCCAAAAGCTCCATAGCCGCATCTGGACCATAAGAACCTGAAGCATAGGTATGAAGTGGCATTAGCCCCTCTTCCATAGCTTCCTGGATTGGTGTAACCCATTGCCATGACAGCTCGACTTCTTTCCAATGAGCGAAGAAAGTGGCGTCACCACGAAGTGCATCAAAGATCAGATTTTCGTAAGCTTCTGGTACGTCTGAAGTTCCGGCTTCATAAGTAGCGAGGACAGGTTCAAGTTTCCCTTTTTGCAGCTGATCCTTCGTATTCAACTGAAGCGTAATGGCTTCATTCGGACCGATCTCGATGATGAGCAGATTTGGAACGTCATTTCCTTTATTTTTGTTATTGTTATCATTAAACGGTTCTTTAAATTCTATAACAATTCTTGTTGATTTCTCTTTCATTCTCTTGCCGGTACGGATATAGAACGGAACTTCATTCCACAATGGATCATCTATAAACAAACGCGCTGCAATAAACGTCTCATTTTGTGAGGATTGGCTAATTCCTGGTTCATCTAAGTAGCCTGCAACAGATTTACCTTTAATTTCACCTTCAGCATATTGTCCGCGGACAACATATTGATTAACTTCGTCTTTACTTAGCGGAATGAGACGCTCCATGACATATCTTTTCTTCCCACGGATCTCTTCAGGTGTACTGCCTTTTGGAAGCTGCATCGCCATCATCATGAGCAATTGCAGCATATGGTTCTGGAACATATCACGAAGTGCCCCAGCTTTATCATAATAGCCTGCCCGTTCTTCAACGCCAACAATCTCACTCGCCGTAATTTGCACATTTGCGATATACCGATTTTTCCACAGTGCTCTAAGCACAGGATTTGAATATTTTAGAACTTCCAGATTCTGAACCATCGGTTTACCCAAGAAGTGGTCAATTCGGAAAATCTCCTCTTCAGTAAATACGGCATTCAAGCTGTCATTTAACTCTCTTGCTGTTTGCAAGTCTGTACCAAAAGGCTTTTCAATAATCAGACGCTTCCAGCCCTTCGTAGATCCCAGACCACTGGAGTGAATATTGGCGGCAATTTCCTTGAAAAACTCAGGACCCACCGATAGATAGAACATCCGATTCTCCGGAATGTTAAAAAATTGCTCACGACGTTTAACATGCTCCAGTAGCTTCAAATAATCTTCTGTGTTACCTACATCTAGAACGCTATATTCAAAAGCTTCCAAGAAAACCTGCAACTGTGGAGATTCTACTGCCGGTTGTCTAGAAAATGTCTGCAAAGATTGCAGGACTTGCTTACGGAAAGCTTCAGTTGAAACTTCTCTTCTTCCTAATCCAATCACTGAGAGAGGACCTGAAATTTGACCATCTAAAAAGAGGTTATATAGTGCAGGATAGATTTTACGTTTTGCTAAATCTCCTGTAGCGCCAAAAAGCACAAATGTTGATGATTCCACTTTCATTCCTCCCGCTATTATATATTATTTATTAACTTACTTTTAATTACTAGCATACTCAGTAGAATCAATCATACGACTGATATTTTTATTCGTCAACCTCATTTCGACATTTACGAAAAGTTATTATTTTCACAAAGCTTCGAATTGGTAATTATGATTAATGTCACACCAATTATCTTATTGGATTATTCGTATTAATTTACTAGGAAATAATCCGAAAATAAGATAACAACCCGCTCCCAGCATGGCTTTTGGCGTTCTGACTTTACACACTCTGATTTAAAATTCTTCATCCAAAGCTGTTTACAACATAAACAAAATTCCCAGTCGCTTAAATAAGCTCATCCTTCCCCTGTGTTTCAAACTAACTTTAAGTAATTGACTGGATTGGTCTCGCGCGCCTTGATGAAGACTATGCGATTTGATTCCAAGTTTGGGAATTAAGCATAAAAAGTGACTGCTTCGAGGAATATTACTTGAGAATACTCGAAGGAATTTTCGCTGAGCACATTGGAGTGATTTGGAGTCTGTGAAGAGAACGATTGGGGATGAGATGACGTTTGCAAAGAGTACCATTGGGGATAGGTTAAGCGAACCTTGTGAAATGAAGTGAACCATTAGGATTGTCCTGAAGTTTGCTAGGTGAACCGTGTGGATGTCTTGAAGTTTGCTAAGTGAACCCTGTGGATGTCTTGAGTTTGCTAGATGAACCATTGGGAATGTCCTGAAGTTTGCTAAGAGTACCCTGTGAGTGTAGTTTGCTAAGTGTGCGCTTTGGGGGATCACTTAAAAGTTCGCATAGAGCGTCTTTAGATCCAGTTTGGAGTAACATTTATGTTTACCCGCATCTCCGGCTGCGGCGAGATCAGACCTTGGAGACCTTAGACGTCGATTCTTACTCATCTGCGGTGGTTTTATGTCCACACCATGGAGGAAACGGACTCAGGTGCCCTCAAACGTCGATTCGTACTCGTCTGCCGTGACCTTATGTCCACACTAACTATGGGTTCGGACTCAGGTGACATTCTACTTCGATACTTACTCGTCTGCGGAGGCTACGAGTCCTCGCCATCGACGGTCCGGACTCAGGAGACGCTATTTCACAGATTTTGGTCATTTCGCCCTGCTAACGGACTCAGATGCAACTATTCGACCAAATATACTCCTCTTTGGAGCAAAAACTTGGCAATAAGAGCTGTGCGGTCCGATACTTCTGAATAATGCTCCAAAAACACCAAATAGCTGCAATACAGTCCGAACGATGATGTATTATCGTCAATCTTGGCTAGTCCGGACTCAGGAGACCTTACAAGTAACTTCACAATCGTCTGACGAGACTGGATGTCCACACTAACTATGGGTCCGGACTCAGGAGATGCTATTTCGCAGATTTAGCCCATTTCGCCATGCTATCGGACCCAGATGCAGCTATTAATCCTAATTCGTTCTTCTCTGGAGCAAAAACTTGGCTATAAGAGCTATGCAGTCCGATACTTCTGAATAATGCTCCAAAAACTCTAAATAGCTGCAATACAGTCCGAACGATGATGTAGTATCTTCAAACTTGGCTAGTCCGGACTCAGGTGACATTATACGTCGATACTTACTCGTCTGACGAGATTGGATGTCCACACTAACTATGGGTTCGGACTCAGGAGACGCTATTTCGCAGATTCAGGTTATTTCGCCATGCTATCGGACTCAGATGCAACTATTCGACCCAATGTACTCCTCTTTGGAGCAAAAACTTGGCTATAAGAGCTATGCAGTCCGATACTTCTGAAAAATACTCCAAAAACACCAAATAGCTGCAATACAGTCCGAACGATGATGTAGTATCTTCAATCTTGGCTAGTCCGGACTCAGATGACCATAAACATCGATTCATACTCGTCAACCTAGACTGGATGTCCACACTAACTATGAGTTCGGACTCAGGAGACGTTATTTCGCAGATTTAGCCCATTTCGCCATGCTATCGGACTCAGATGCAGCTATTGAACCAAATCCACCCCTCTTTGGAGCAAATACATGGCAATAAGAGCTATGCAGTCCGATACTTCTGAAAAATGCTCCAAAAACACCAAATAGCTGCAATACAGTCCGAACGATGCTGTAGTATCATCAATCTTGGTTAGTCCGGACTCAGCTGACATTATACGTCGATTCGTTCTCGTATGCTAAGATTGCAAGTCTTCACCATCTAGGGATCGGACTCAGGAGACCTACACGTAGATATCTCGTCATCCCCATGGATCAATCAGATCCGGAAGTCCTTATATCGCAGATTCAAACCACCTCACATTAGACTAGTTACCTACCAAGTTTACAATGCATTTGTTTAGAGCCGGTACATTAAGTGTTATAGTTAATGAACATAAGATTTTTCATTCAGTTCACGAAAGGAAGGAGTATTTTCATGAATATGGAGCAATGGGAAAGAATTCGGACGGGACAGGGATTTATAGCTGCCTTGGATCAAAGTGGTGGCAGTACACCAAAAGCGCTGCTGCAATATGGTGTTGCAGAGGACAGTTACTCTAATGAAGATCAAATGTATGGGTTGGTTCACGAGATGAGAACGCGCATTATCAAGAGCCCTGCATTTGATTCAAAGCATATACTGGGTGCAATCTTATTTGAGAACACAATGGATCGTTCCATAGACGGGCAATATACTGCCGATTTTCTATGGGAGAAAAAAGGGATTGTGCCTTTCCTGAAAATCGATAAAGGTCTTGCCGACCCTGAAGACGGAGTACAACTAATGAAGCCTATTCCCGGCTTGAGTGATCTTCTGAAGCGGGCCAACGAACGTAACATCTTTGGTACAAAAATGCGCTCGGTGATTAAAGAGGCTAATCCTTCCGGTATCAAAAAGGTGGTTGAACAGCAGTTTGAAATCGGTAAGCAGATTTTAGCAGCGGGACTCGTACCTATTATCGAACCGGAAGTTGATATCCACAGTGCTGATAAAACGGCTTCAGAGAAGCTGCTAAAAGAAGAACTATCGGCCCAATTGTCTACGCTGGGCAAAGACGTGAAGGTCATGCTTAAGCTCTCCATCCCAACGGAGAATAATTTCTACCGTGAATTAATGGAGAATCCTCATGTTTTGCGAATTGTCGCTTTGTCCGGCGGTTACACACAAGCAGAGGCCAACGATAAGCTCGCCCATAATCAAGGACTGATCGCCAGCTTCTCACGTGCGTTATCACAGGGACTAAGCGCTGGGCAGTCAGAAGAAGAGTTTAACGCGCTCCTCTCTAAATCTGTAGAAGCGATTTATGCAGCCTCTATTAAATAAGATCCTCATTTAAACCAGCACATAAAAAGAGCTGTGTCCCTGACAGGTGTTCCCTGCTAGGTAGCAGCTCTTTTTTTATGATGAGAATTTGCTTTTAAAGTCTAGAACTTTCAGATTAAACGCCATTTCGTCTACTCTTTCAGCCCACACAAGCATGCAATAGGTTTGTTAAAGTCCCTTACATCTTATCTAAGGACCACACCTGTACCTAAAACACATTAATCAACCACTTCTCTATTGTTTCTTAGTACACCATCCATAATTCCTGTTTTTAATCCAGCGCATTTCATTACCCAATAATTTCTTGATCTTACGCAAAAAAGGCTTCCACCACGCAAGTACGCGAGGTAGAAACCTAATCGATTACTTCTATGTTATCTTAAATCGAAACCACGAGGATTAATGCAATTAAAGCTGGCAGTCCTTGCATAAATAAAATAGACTTTTTCACCGTCAGTCCGCCATATAACGCCGCCACTATAACAGTTGATAAGAAGAAGATTTCAATTTGATGACCGAAATTTACATTCGGATGAACCAATCCCCAAATTAAACCTGCCGCCAAAAATCCATTGTATAACCCTTGGTTCGCTGCCAGTGTTTTAGAAGCATCCGCAACTTCCTGTGTCATTCCAAAGACTCGAAGCCCTTTTGGCTTTGACCAAGCGAACATTTCTAAATAAACAATATAGATATGTATTAACGCAACAACACCGACCATAATATTAGCTACCCATACCATCAAAATAACCACCTTATTTTAATTTGTGTACAATTTAATTGTATCACATTAAAACTCAAAAGTGTATACAACATCTCATAAACAATTCGACGCTAAAAAAGAATAGCCATAATCTTCAAAAAAAAGACTATCGCTATTCCATACGTAATGTTTTATGAAATTCTAAAATACTTTTGCAGCAATATAAACGGTTACGCTATTGTAAAAACCATAAAGAGAACCATTGCTCCAGACGAAATTGCTAGGATCTGAAATTCCCGTATTTTGAGACGCTTGATGTCCATGTTTCTCTGACCATAGACCTGAGCTATTTTGAAGCATGAAGTGGTAATCTACGTTATCCTCAGGAATATCGACTTTACCATTACCATTTGAGTCGATCCATCCCACTCTTAGTGCAATTCGATGTTCATCGGAATTAATCGCTGCAGTTCGGCCCGGAAGTATCCGCCAACCCGGTTTAAAGTATAAAGGATTCGTATTGCCATCTTGAACCACAAGACCAGCAGTATAATACACGTTAGTAAAATAGGCAGGATCTCTGACATTTGAGACCCCGTCTCCATCACCAGGGTTGATTGCCCCTGGAAATCTTAAGGCATAACCATAACAGTTAATCCCATAACTATTTTCGGCTGTATACGGCCACGCATGACCATAAGTGGAAGCTAGAATTGCTTGCGGAGAATCAGGTTCAAAAGTAGGTGTTATTAGCTCCGGTGCTAACAATTCATTATTAATAAGATTGTCATCTGCCGGGGGTACAAAGCTTGATGACTCTTTGAGTTCTCCAACTGTAGTAACATTTCCTTGTGTGTCCACAATAATCGTATCGTCGCCCTTCCATTCTCCAACCCAAACCTTTTCCGGTCCAGAAGTTTGGACTTCTTTCAAATTACTCACGTCGACGTCGATGGGTGCGGCCATTGCAGCAGAGGACAGGGCCAGATTCAGCAAGAGCGTGCAGGTTATTGCGGCTTTATAAGTCTTTTTCAAAATCACAAACATCCCTTTCTATGTAAGATAAGTAAAAATTAACATTTTATCCTAAAATAGACTATGAAGAATGTTATGGCTTTTCCAAACCCCTATAAAGCTTTATATTCAAAATAGTCAAAATAAGCCGGCTTCGCTTGCTGATCCAAATCCTGAGCACATACCCCGACATAGGAACCGGTAAAGCCAAGCTTGCCGCCATATTCATCCGAAAGCGTACCAAAATCTAAGGGAGTACAGACAGCTGTCCAATTCACCCCGTCTGATGAAGCATAAAACAACAGATCACGTCCATGAATTTCCGCCTTTAGATAATAACGATCCCAATCTTTCACAGATAGCTGCATAGAGGAAATCTCATCGTATTTGCCACCTCTACACAGCACAACGCCCAAACTAGTTCCACGAATCTCATCTGCGGTAACACGCAAATAATAGTAATCACTGTCATCATAATAGAGGACTAACCCAGCCATTTGCAGGAAGCTATCCGGCTCGAATTCCAGACAGGTTGTAGCTAAGCATTCAAAATGTTGAATCGGCCGGGCAATTAAACTCTGATCATGCAGTGAAGCTAATGACTCTCTGCCGCGCAGACGAAGAAAACCCGGACGTTCCTTCAAGCTAACCCAAGATTCATCAAAAGGCACACGCAAGCTTTGGTATGGAAATCCAAGAACCTCTCCATCAAATTCATCTCTGTTTGGCAGCTCCTCAAAAGTGAATATCGGCAGGTCAGGAGCCACGGTCTCCAATGCAGGCAGCTTCCCTCCGTGGGCCAATCGCAACCAGCCATCCTCTGTCCATTCACAACGTTGAATCGCAGTTTCCCGGCCTAACGGATTCATCGTTGACGTTCCCGGAATCGGGCGTGTGCATAAATGCGCCATGTACCAGTCCCCATTCTGAGTCTCTACGAGCGATCCGTGCCCTGCTTGCTGAAACGGGTAGGTCAGATCATGTGCCGTGGTCATAATCGGGAAATCCGGATCCGTCTCATAAGGACCTGTGAGGCTTCGGCTTCTAGCTAAGGTGACCATATGGTTGATGCCGGTGCCCCCTTCTGCTGTCAGCAAATAATAGTACCCATCCTTCTGGTACAATTGCGGACCTTCGGTCACTCCGATAGGTGTCCCTTTATAAATTTCATGGATAGGTCCCGTTAATTTGCCAGTCTCCGGGTCATATTGCTGCATAACGATGCCAGAGAAGTTATTGTGATTTTTACGGAAATCCCAACGCATATTAAGCAGCCATTTGGTCCCTTCCAGATCATGGAACAAAAATGGATCAAATCCGCTGCCATTAAGTCTAACCGGCTCACTCCACGGGCCCATGATATCCGTCGCTGTAATTAAATAATTATGCAGATCTTTATATACACTTTTGCGAGATTTCACATCTGTAAATAGCAGATAAAATACGCCTTGATCATAAGAAAGCGCGGGTGCCCAAATGGAACCAGAGCTTACGTTACCACGCAGATCTACTTGTGAGGCTTCTGTCAGCACACGTGAAATGGAATGCCAATGAACCAGATCCTTGGAATGATGAATTTCTACACCTGGAAACCATTCAAAAGTAGAGGTTGCGATATAATAATCATCCCCTACTCTAATAAAAGACGGATCTGGATGAAAACCTGCCAACACCGGATTAACAATTTTTTGCGTCATAATGTTACCCTCCACTACCGGATTTTTCATAGTTTAACGTATTTATTGTATCGCTTTCATAACGATTAAAGTTATAATGAGATATAAGAAAATGTTTGTATTTTGTCATCTTGGAGGGCCTATGAAGCAGCTGTTCGAACCTGTTGTTTTTGAAGAACATAAGACCTTGATTTGGGATTATAAAATATATACCGACGACTATTACAAAGGTTATTATCACTGGCATCAATGCTGCGAAGTCATGTTCGTGTATGGCGGACAGGGAAACGTTGTTGTGAATCAGCAGATGTACGATATCCGCAGGGGAATGTTATTCTTTTTCCAGCCCTATCAGCTGCACCGGATCTATTCTGAGGTTTCTCCCGAATGTCCTTTTGAACGAACCATCTTCTACATTGATCCACATGTTGCTGAACACCTGCTGGAGGGTTTTGCGAAAAGGAAGGCTTTATTCACAGCGCTTTGGCAAGGGAAAAATACACATTGTGCCTTTGATCTTAAGGATCACGTTGAGTCGGTGGAGTGGATTCTGGAGCAATATAATCACAATAAAAAAGTCAGTCTGACTGAGGATACCGAAGACATTTCACTGTTAATTCTTCAATTATTGAGCAATATAGGAACTGAAGATCAGCATGTATTCCAATCAGGAGAACGGCGAACCTTGCGTTATTCTGAGAAAATCATGAGTTTTATCGAAGAGCATTATCATGAGGAGGTTAATCTGGATCAGTTAGCTGAGGAGATTCACTTGTCCAAATCCTATATCTCCAGAATCTTTCATCAGGAAACCGGAGGAAGGCTTGTTGATTATCTGACTGCCCGCCGGATCAAACAGGCCTGCCGCTTGTTAGGAACGACAGACCTGCCTGTGGAGCAAATCGGAATCACTGTTGGTTTTCCAAATGCCTCATATTTCAATCAACTGTTCAAAAGAGTCCTAGGGACGACGCCATTAAAATATAGAAAAAGTAATTAGATCCAATCTACACAACCGTATTTTTTTCAGTAACGAAGAGTATATTTTTAGCAAAATGATTAATATCTATCAGCTCTGGGCGGGGGGCGTCCACCAATTCACCATTGATCCTTAAATTGACAAAGGTCACATTTTCAACAGCTCTCTCTTCGTCATATCCATAAATTCGTGAAGGGTTGGCCGTCCCGCTATAGCTGATGTCGCGAAATGTAATGTTCCGGATGCTTGTCCCCGGCTCTGGATTGTAATCCTTGTTATAGACCACCCGCACATCAATTAGCTGCCCCCGCTCAATACGCTCTACACGTATATTTTCATATAGAACATTACATACCCTATTTCGATCCCCGGCATTAATCGCCAGTGCCCCCCAATAGTTCTCTTGCGGTTCGTGATGATTCAAGATATCAATATTTGCAAAAACAATAGACTCAATGGTGTCCCCGTTCCGTTCATGGTCCCCATGTGTACCAATCATTAATGGATGAGCGACATCCGCCCACAGAATGGAATCACGAACGCTAATATTACGGGTATCCCCATAAAAATCCCATCTCGAGCCGTAAATAGCAATACAATCATCCGAATTACGCATAAAAACATCCCGGATTCTAACCTCGGAACTAGACATAATATCAATGCCATCAGACCACCCCCGAGTGCTAAACGATTTGAAATTATCAATCACAATCTGCTCAGACTGCCCGATGAAAATGCTGTAATGTGGCGGATCAATCACGGTAATACCTTCCACATTTATGGATCGCGAAAAAATAATTCGTATCCCTCGAAAGGCCGAGAATCGATGAAAATCCGCAAGATAAATTATACCGCGACCACGAATGGATACATCATGAACTCCCTCGCATACCAAGGAACCTACAAGCACTGAACCTCCGGCAAGATACACCGTGGTTTCCGAAGGGACCGGCAATACTGTTTCTTCTATATAATGTGTGCCTGGAGCGAAATAAAGCACCTTCCTTTTTTCACGAGGATCAGCAGCGGCATTATCCAGCAGCCGTAAAAGATCAGGTTTCCGGTGTATACCCGGTTGGACTACTAGAACATTAGCATCCTCTGGTTGAGGGGCATCCTTCTCCTTAGGGTTAGCAAATAAATGCAGATTCCGAAAAATATCACCGTTGATCTCAATCGATAACTTTTGCGGACCTGTTAGCTTAAACAAAATGGTATTTCCATGATATTCGTAAGAGATCCCTCGCGAAGCCGGAGCAATGTTCACACAATCAATCTCCGTATAAAGACAGGTGACTTCAACTTCTACTGTACCATCCAGATCAAAATAAGCCATGGATGCAAGACGCACCTCATGCATATCTACCTTAACCTCGTAAATAAACAAGCTATGCCATTCTCCTTCAGGCTGCCGTACTCTAACCTTATAATCCTCACGTCCCGGGATATCTTTAGGTGCTTTATATACTTGTAAATCATCCACTTTACCATCCTCCTGTTCATTTCGATTGTATCGCTTCCAACACCGATAAAGTTTTAATGTGTTATGCAGAAATGTTTGTATTTTGTCAGTTTTAAATTATAAGCCAACTTCAACATGACAATAATCAAACATTTCCTTATATCAAAACACAACTTTCCTGAGCTTTAGAAAGCTATACTCATAACATCCTAATTACACTGGAGGCAATAATAATGACACACCCTTATTGGCAGGAAATCATGGGTAGACTTGATACAAAAGTGGAACGTATGGTAGAGCAGATCGGTGACAAGTGCCCGCATTTCGCCGGGAAAGATGGCAAATTTGATGATATCGGTTCAGACTGGTGGACTACAGGGTTCTGGCCTGGACTCCTCTGGATCATGCATGATATGACCGGAAAAGATCTTTACAAGGAGGCTGCTTGGCATTGGGACGGTACCTTGGAGGAATGGTTTGTTAAACCAACGGTTGAGATGCATCACGATGTGGGATTCCAATTCCTTCCGACAGCTGTAATCAAACATACAATTACAGGTGACGAAGATGCCCTGCGCAGAGGAATTGAAGCTGCGAATTTCCTCGCTGCCCGCTATAATCCTGTAGGCAAATTCATCCGCGCATGGAATGAAGATAAATACGGCTGGGTAATTATCGACTGTATGTTAAATATCTCCCTGCTGTTCTGGGCCAGCAAAGTGACAGGTGATCCCCGCTATAAGCATATTGCAATTAGCCACGCCGAAACGACAATGCAATATGGCATACGTGAGGATGGATCCACCAAACATATTATTTCTTTTGACGCAGAGACAGGTGCTTATCTTGAGAATTTTGGCGGTCAAGGCTACTCGGCTGAATCCTCTTGGAGCCGAGGAACAGCTTGGGGATTGTACGGCTTTATCAATACTTATCGCCACACTGGTGATGAACGTTTCCTGAACACTGCTAAGCGGATCGCACATTATTTCATCTCTGCTTTGCCTGAGGATCAAGTCCCTTATTGGGATTTCCGCCTAGAGGATGATACCCGGATGTTCCGAGATAGCTCCGCAGCCTCTATAGCCGCTTCAGGATTATTAGAGCTTGCAGATATCGTACCCTTAGGCGAAAAAAGTCTATATGCAAATGCAGCGGAGCGAATTCTGCGCTCACTGACGGAAAATTACGCAACCTGGGAGCTGCCGGAGCATGAAGCGATTTTATTGCACGGAACTGGCAGTGGCAATTCCTTCATTGATGTATCCCTGATCTATGGAGACTACTATTATATTGAGGCTATCGCTAAATTAAATGGCTGGAAACATCGGATTTTCTAATTGCAGATAGTTAATTTAAACAACAAAAAGACACCTCTCTTGAGGTGTCTTTATATATTTCAGGCTATTCGTTCACCAGTGCCGCAGCACCCTCCAGCAGCATCAAGCCGCTGAGTTGAATACTCAGCTGAACCGGAAGCTCCGGTTTCACTTCCCACGATGAACTGCACAGACCCAGTTGTTTATCCAGACCTTTTTCCCACAACTGCATTACATTGGCCAATATAACCTCGCGAATACGGATATTTACAGGAGATATTTTACAGAGCTGAACCAAATAACGAATCAGAATGCCCTTGAACAATCCAGTATCATCAATGCCTTCATCAGGCAACATCAGATTAATTGGATCGCATAACCGATCAATACATGTATTAGCCGTTCGATTCGCATCTTCTAAGTAATGAACATCACCCGTATTCTTGTAAAGCTCTAGGCCAGCGCCTAGAAACACCCCCTGACAGTAAGTAAACTCCCAATCGTAATCGATCTGGCCATCCCCGAGTCTATTCATCCCATCCCACACAAAACCAGTCGTAGAATCCATCAAATATATCTTGTTCCATTCATAGATACGGAGCGCCCACTCCAGATCCTCTTGCTTATGAAAAAGTTCATATAACCGGGCTGCAAGAATGACGGCAGGTGCATTGGCAGGTGTGTTTTTATAATCTAGCTGATCCTTCTTCCACGCCAGACCTCCACCCAACTGTTCATTCCAAGCCGTCTTAATATCTTCCCATAGATCAAGCACAGCACTTAAATAGGCTTCATGTCCTGTAACCCGATAAGCACGCAGCAACGCCAATGCTGTCCATTCCATATCATCATAGTAATTATGCCTGAAAGTCCCCCCGTTATAAGCTTGCAGACTCTGACTTAGCTCCATAATTTTCAAGGAATACACAGGATCTCCACTACGCTCATAACCATCTACTAAAATATCAATGACATGAGCCTGCCACCAATAATAAAAGTTTTCCCCCGCAACGTTGTACGCTCTGGGATACCATTGGTTCATGATCCCCGTCTCAGCATTATAATAATTACGTAGTAGACATTGTTGGAACCACTCGGACTTTTCCTGTCAACTGACTGCTTCTATGGCTTCCTTTGCTTGTGTCATTAAGAACTCACCTCAACCCTGTTCTTTAGTTAATTCAGCCATCTTCTCCAGCAGCTTTATCGCACTAAGCTGGGAGCTGAGCTGAATCACACCAGCGGAAGTCGAAGTCCAATCTGTGCCAAACAACACTTTATCCTCTGACTTTCCTTGTTCCCAGAGACATTCTGCATTCGCTCGCAGGAAATCTACAGCTTTAACTGCTGCGGAATCAGCTTTGACCCATTCAGCTGTATAGCGAATCAGGATTCCTTTAAACAGTCCCGCATCACCATTTCCTTCATCTGGCAGCACACCTCCCTCAGAGTCAGCAATTTCATGGGCTGCGGCGGCAAAGGTTAGACGAGCATCCTCTAAATATTCCTGCTCTTTAGTGATACGGTACAGTTCAACTGCTGCGCCAATGAAAACACCTTGGTTGTAGGAGTATTTCCAATCTTTATCGATCTTTCCATCGCCAGTGCGATTCATGCCATCCCATACAAAACCCGTTGCCGGATCTACTAGATGCTCTTTTTGCCATCTGTATATTTTTAACGCCCATTCAAGATTGCCAGCTTCACCAAAAGCTTGATACAAGCGTGCCGCAAGTATAGCTGCCGGTGCGTTGGCTGGTGTATTTTTATAATCCAACTGTGATTTCTGCCAAGCAATTCCACCGCCCATATGCTCGTTCCAACCTGTCTGAATGTCGTTCCATAAAAGAAGGGCTGTATCTTTATAACCTTCCACTCCTGTTGCTTGATAAGCACGAAGCCACGCGAGAGCCATCCATTCCATATCATCATACAACTCATTTGGCCACATACCACCATTTCGTTGTAGCAGACCTTCATGAAGTGCGGAAAGCCTTTTGGCATACCAGTTCTCTCCAGTCCGCTGTAGTCCATCTACCAATACATCCACAGCATGGGCCATCCACCAATAATGAAAAATCGTGTTGCATTCTCCATTTGGACAAGGTGTTTCTATATTGTACATTTTGATCGCTTCATTCCAGAAGAATGAATCCAATGCAGCTTGTGCTTGATTCGCCCGTTCCTCCCAAATCCCTATCTCCAATTGATTCATATAGACTCTCTCCCTGGTTCGATTTTTATTGCATTAACCCTTAATACCACTGAAGGCTATCCCCTGTACAAAATAACGCTGAAGAGCTAAAAACAACACCAATATCGGCAAGATTGCTACTAGCGCTCCAGCCATCATTGGACCGTAGTCTGTTTGAAAATTATAAGAAAAAGCTTGAAGTCCCATCTGAATCGTTGCTTTTTCGGGATCATTCAGCACAATCATTGGCCATAAGAAACTGTTCCAGCCCGCTTGGAAGGTAAAGATACTTAAAGTAGCCAGCGCTGGTTTAGTCAACGGCAAATATATCCGCCAAAATATTTTAAACTCTCCACAGCCTTCGATCCGGGCCATTTCCATCATGTCACTAGGTAAGGTGAGAAAGAATTGCCGCATAAAGAACACAGCAAAGGTTCCAGAAGCGCCCGGAAGAATAATCCCCCAGAATGAGTTCATCAGCCCGTTACCCCCGCTACCAAAAATATCATTTCCTCCAAAAAGAGGAATATGGCGCATGACATAAACCGTGGGGATCATCGTCACAATGCCTGGTATCATCATCGCCGCAAGCAGCACGCGGAATATCGGCTTATTGAGCTTAAAATTCAATTTTGCGAACGCATAACCACTGATAGAACCAAAGAACAGATTCGCCAATACACCCGCTACTGCAAGTACAAGCGAATTCCAGAAATAGAGCGCAAACGGAACCGTAGTAAATGCCTTACGATAGTGTTCTAAGGTCAAATGTGAAGGAAACCACCGGATGGGCATGGCGAAGATCTCTTCGTCAGGCTTCAAGGATGTAAGAACACTCCAATAAAAAGGTAGAAACATTACGATAGCAATAACTATGCACGCTATATAATAGATTGATTTGCTTAAGCTTCTTTTTAATAACGAACTTCCGCTAGTATCCATACCTCTATCCCCCTTCTGCATGGCAAGCCCGGCTTATACAATGGACTCCTCCGCCTTTGTGATCCGCATGTTTATTAGTGAGAAAATGAGAATCGCCACAGCAAGCACAAATGCTTGTGCAGACGCATACCCCATTTGCAATTGATTAAAGCCCTGCTGATAGATCAGATAAACTGGAGTCTTTGTCATATTCGCCGGACCACCCTGCGTCAGCACAAAAGCTTGGTCGAACAACTGCAACGCACCAATGATTGACATCGTACTGACAAGAAAGGTTGTTGGTCGCAGCTGCGGCCAAGTAATAAACCGGAAACAAGCCAGCTTATTAGCACCGTCCAGCCGTGCAGATTCATACAAATAGTCGGGCACGCCCTGCAGACCTGCCAAGTAGATAATCATATTAGAACCTACCGATTGCCAGAGGGTAAGCATAATAATGGATAACATCGCCGTTCGGGTCTCGGATAACCAAGCTGGACCCGTAATCCCAACATAAGACAACAATCCGTTAACCAAACCAAATTCAGGATGCAAAAGCCAGATCCAAACGGTAGCAGCAGCAACGGCGGATGTAAGGGTAGGCAGATAATTCAATGTGCGGAACAACTTTACCCCACGCCAGGATCGACTAAGCAGAATCCCGAGGAGAAGCGAAATCAGAATATTAAATGGAACGAAAATGATGGAATACAGAAATACATTTCGGAATGTTTTCCATAACAAACTGTCCTCTATCAAACGGCGATAGTTATCAAAACCGATCCAATCGTTTCTACTAAGTACATCGTAGTTGGTAAAGCTTAAATATAGCGCCATTACCACAGGGATGACTGTGAATACTGTAAACAGCAATACCGTGGGTGTAATAAACAGATAAGCCGTCCGCGCCTGATGTTTCTCTAGCTTTCTGATGGAAGCCATTTCAGCTACCCCCTCCTAAGCAAAAGGGAGGCGAAACCTCCCTTCACTTCAAATGTCTTACTTATTATTTCACTACTTCATTATCCTTCAGCATTTTGTCGCCCTCTTCTTGCGATTTCTTCAAGGTCTCATCAATGCTCATCTTGTTTTGCTGATTAAGCTGCAAATTAGGGGCCAAAGCATCAGTCTCCATCACGGAATATCCAGGATGGTTCGGACGAACCTTGGCGAACTCCAACGTTTCCAGAAACGGCTGCCACTTTGGATCATCCTTGAAAAATGGATCTTCCATCGATGGCTTATAACCCGGCAGGTTTAGACTCGTCTTTGCCCAGAGCAACGCGTTATCCTTGTTCGCTGTCCACCATTTGATGAACTCCCATGCTTCTTCCTTATGTTTGGAGCCTTCTGGAATCACTAGCCCAAATCCACCCATGACACTACCTTTATCACCATTTGGTCCGGCCGGAGGAGGAACGATTCCATAATCCAGGTCTTTACCATATTTGTTATAGGTGCTGAGCATCCACGGACCGGAATACAGCATAGCCACTTTACCTGTGACAAAAGCATCTTGCCCTTCACCAAGTCCAAGTTCGAACCCTACTTTATACACTTTGTCCTTGTTCATTAGGCGATCCCAGAACTCAAGCACCTGCTTGCCCTGCTCATTATTAAAATTGGTCTTTCCATCCTCTGTAAGCATGGTGCCGCCAGCCTGTTGGAGATACATATTAAAAAGTCCCAAATCTCCCATAGAAAAACCTGCAGTCTCCAATTTATTTCCATTCCATTTCGTTAGCTTCGTAGCCGCTGCCTCTAACTCATCCCAAGTTGTTGGAGGCTGAAGTCCTGCTTCTGCGAGCAGCTTCTTATTATAGAAAAGAGCACGGGCATCTACTGTAAGCGGCAGCCCATATAATTTGTCATCGTATGAAAGCTCCCGTAGGGATTCACTGTAGAAATCATCTTCGGAAATACCGTCACGCGTTAAGTATTCATCCACCGGATGCAGTACATTTTTCGGGGCATACAGCGAAGTTCTCCAACGGTCCCAAAACAGTACATCAGGAGTGCCGCCATTGGTCGCAGAAGTTAGGAATTTCGTGATCATATCCTGTTGCAGCACATATTTTACGTGAATTTTATCCTGCGATTTATTAAAAGCATCCACCATGGTCTCGAATTGCTTCTGCCCCTCACCGCCCCAATCTCCCCAGAAGGTAAGCTCTGTCTTTTTCCCGGTACTGCTCCCAGCTTTGCTTGTGTTTCCGGTCTCTTTGTCCGCAGATCCGTTATTACCACCGCAGCCCGCAGCAAGTGCAGTAGTCATTACCAAAACAATTGAGGTAACCAGCCATTTTTTCATGTTCTCTATCCCCTTTAGAGTCGATTATTCAAACCTTGTTGGTCTCATCCGCGCTTAATCTGCTTACCACAGCGCATGAGTACAAGCTCACAGAACATCATGTTTGCCCAAGAGAACCATGGACGTGTAAATTCATCAGGATTATCCACATGAAACCCTTCATGCATAAATCCAGTTCCTGCATCCGTCTTCTCCAGCAGATGAAGTAAGGCTTCCTGTTCCTCAAAGCGGGTAGATGTCATTCCCTGCATCGCTAAAGCTATATGCCAGATATACCGATTTGGCGTATGCGGACTTCCAATGCCAGCAGCCGCTTTTCCTGCGAAAAAATAAGGATTAGTGCTACTTAAAATAAGTTCACGGGTATTTTTATAAATAGGATCATCAGCAGTCACATAACCCAAATAAGGGATAGAGAGTAGACTAGGTACATTTGCATCATCCATAAAATTCACCTGTCCCAGACCATCTACTTCATAGGCATAGACCGCTCCAAACTCTGGATGTTCTACAATTCCATACTCACTTATTCCCTTATTAAGCTGGTCAGATAGTTTTCTAGCTTTCTTTTCCAGCTCCTGATCACCTAAAATCTCACGGGCAATTTCACACACAAATCGTAAAACAACCACCGCGAACATATTGGCCGGAACCAAATACCCATATTCACAGGCATCGTCACTAGGACGAAATCCAGACCAAGTCATTCCGGTATAGTCCGTCAACGTCCCTTTGCCTTCTCGAGCTAACGTATCCGTGGGCGGACAGTTCATC
Organism: Paenibacillus sp. FSL H8-0315; assembly: GCF_038005365.1. Classification (NCBI taxonomy): domain Bacteria; kingdom Bacillati; phylum Bacillota; class Bacilli; order Caryophanales; family Paenibacillaceae; genus Paenibacillus; species Paenibacillus sp. FSL H8-0315. Next base: position 464,994 of record NZ_JBBOTA010000001.1, read on the forward strand.
CGTTGAAAAAGATATTTTGAATCGCGCTCATGGTTCTGTTCGGTAGTCCATAATGTTATGATTCTTTCTACGCCTGTTACAAACGACTCATTAAACTGACTAGTACGGCCCGAATTCTTCCAGAGCAGATAACTCAGTTGGATTGGATAACATAACGAATCAATTTCATATTTTCTTTCCCAGACTCCCGGGCTCATCTCCGTCAGATCCTCTTGGTGGCCATGCCCACTTTCTTCTTCATTGAATGCGTTAGCATACGGATCAAGCTGGATGTAAGTAAATTGTCTACGTACAAGTCCCTCAATCATGTCTGCAATTTCTTCATCTTCGGAGGCAAGGATTAGGAAAGGTCTGACCTGTGCGGCGGAATCCCGTAGCCACATCGCTGGAATATCTCCGGTAATAACAAAAGTGCTTCCGTTTGGCATTCGTTTTAAGGTTGTGTTCCAGGTGTTGGCCATACATTTCTCGAACATTTCGGCTAATTTCGGGCGATCACTCAGCTGTGCTTTTACGCTAGATGCCAGTTTATGCATTGACTCGGGTATTTCTCTAGTTGCTTTCAGTTATAATACCCCCTTTTTCTTTTTAAATTTGAAGCGCTTTCATTGATTAGTATATTGTCATGTGATTAGTATGTCAATATGTTTATTTTATTATAATGATATACCAATACATCTATAATGATAAATACATATCTAAAACAAATAAAAAAACCCATCCAAAAAGATAGGTTTTTATAACAACTAATATATGTTTAATTTGGAGAATAAGCCAAAATTCTATTTAGAGATAGATTGTTTAGCGGAGCTTGTGGATTCACCAGAAATTAACTCAGCTTCCAGCATTATCTTATTGGACACACTCTGCCCGTTCATAATTCGCAATACATTTTCTACTGCAAGCCGCCCCATCTCTTCTTCATTTTGCCGTAAATGGGTAAATGCATAACCCGAACCAAGTGGAGTTGGCGGACTATCAAAGCAAATGATCGAAATATCTTCTGGAATTCGTAGCCCAAGTCGTTGGACCGCAGTTCTAGCCAGCAGCGCAATATTATACTCCACAGCAAAAAGCGCCGTTATTGTTGGATTCTTTTGCAAATGAGAAATTAGCCGCGAAATGTCATGTTCAATATTCTCATCGTTGAAGGAATCCGGTAGTGTTGAGGTCAAATCGCTGACCCACAATCCCTTGTCTACAGCTATTCCCCGTTCCGCATGCGCTTGAATAAATCCCTCTACCCGCTCTTCAAGAGCTGTGGTATCCGCTGGAGGTGGAGAGAGAAAGGAGATATGAGTATGCCCGAGATCAAATAAATACTCCGTACCTTTGAGTGCAGCCTGCATATTATCAGTACTGATTGATGCTGCTGCCACTCCTTTTAAATGGCGATCTACCAGAACTAGCGGGAACCGCCCTATCACCAATTTTAGAATCTCCGCATTAAAAAATTCGCCTTGAGCCGGAAAAATGATCAGACCATCTACACCTAAGCTGAGCAACTTCTGAATAGATTTCTCTTCGTTCTCCGGCACCCCAAACGTTCTTCTTAAAACCAGAAAACAATCATTATCACGTGAAGCCTGCTCCATGCCATAAATCAAACCTGTGCCATAGCTGTTGCCAAAGTCGGTAATAACCAGACCGATCGTCTTTTCCTCATGGTTAAAGGAATTGAAAACAGTTCCGTCGGAGACCGTCCCCGGAGATATCGCTGATTCCATGTAATCGACTGCTGGATCTGCCACAAATGAACCTCTCCCCGGTTTTCTCACAATTAATTGTTCCGCGGCGAGCATTTCCAGAGCTTTTTTACTCGTAATCCGACTAACATTATAGGCTTCAGCCAGTTCTTTCTCTGAGGGAACCCGTTCCCCTTGTCCATAGGATTTATTAACGATAAGCTGCTTCACTTCATCAAATATTTTTTCATACATCGGTTTGGATGATGTTGTCTCACTCATGACTTTCGTTATCTCCTGACTCTAATTTTTTCATCTTATACATAATAATATATCATGATATATTAAGTTTGTCGACAGTTGTGCGGCTGCAGCAAAAAAAGAGGGAGGAAGGATGTAAAGTGGAAAAATACAAAACTTCGTATATAAACAGAGATAACCCGTATTCAGTGAATGCTGGTTAAATAAAGGCTAAGTAATCGCTATAAATATCATTTCTACTATATTCTTAGATAATATCAAACCGTATTTCATCTAACAAGTTTTTACACTTTTGTCCATTTGTTCTTTTTTTATTCAAAAACAGCTAACACAGGTCTATCGTAAATTGCTGTTCAGAATATATAATAGAGACTATCTGGTATAGAAAGGAAGTTGAATAGTTAATGAAATTTAATGATTATCGCTATGAGCGCCCGGATGTAGAGAAGTTCAAACAGGATTTTAACAACCTGCTTAAAGATCTCAATGACACCGAGCCATTAGAAGTGCAAAAGGCTTCCGTTACCGCTATTAACAAGCTTCGCAATGAGTTTGACACCCTGCAGACATTGGTTAGCGTTCGCCATTCGATCAATACAACAGATGAATTCTACAAGGCTGAACAGGAATTCATGGACGAGATTGGCCCTATCGTTCAGGAATACATAACGGACTACTACAAAGCACTCGTCAATTCCAAATACAGAGCCGAATTCGAACAAGAATGGGGCACGCAGCTGCTTCAGCTTGCAGAAGTAGCTCTGCGTACTTTTAGTCCAGAAATCATCGAAGATTTACAATTGGAGAACAAACTCTCTACAGAATACGCTCAGCTTATCGCGTCCGCCAAGATTCCATTCGAAGGCGAAGAACGGACACTGACTCAGCTTACTCCATTTGAATTGTCCACGGACCGCGATATGCGCAAACGTGCTTCACAAGCCAGATATGATTTTATGTCTGAACATGAGAGTGACTTTGATCGAATCTATGACGAGCTAGTTAAAGTCCGTGACCGCATTGCTAAAAAGCTTGGTTACAGCAACTTTGTTGAGCTAGGTTATGACCGGATGATGCGTACCGATTATAACGCCGACATGGTAGCCAACTTCCGGAAACAAGTTCTGGAGCATATCGTACCCGTCTCCCAACAGCTTAAGAAACGGCAGACTGAACGCCTAGGTCTGGATGCCTTGAAGTTTTATGACGAGAACTTCAGCTTCAAGACTGGCAATGCCACTCCTAAAGGAGATCCTGACTGGATTGTAGCTAACGGATCCAAGATGTACAAAGAGCTCTCTCCGGAAACTGATGAATTTTTTACTTTTATGTTGGATAACAATCTAGTGGATTTAGTAAGTAAAAAAGGTAAGCAAGGCGGTGGCTATTGTACTTACTTCAGCCAATACCAAGCACCTTTTATCTTCTCAAATTTCAATGGAACCTCAGGGGATATTGATGTCTTGACCCATGAAGTGGGGCATGCCTTCCAGGTGTATGAAAGCCGAAATATTAATGTACCTGAATATGCTTTTCCTACTTATGAAGCCTGTGAGATCCATTCCATGAGCATGGAGTTTTTTGCTTGGCCATGGATGGAATTGTTCTTTGAAGAGGATGCAGACAAATACCGTTTCAATCATTTGGCAGATAGCCTTCAGTTTATTCCTTACGGAGTTACTGTAGATGAATTCCAGCATTTTGTTTACAGCAATCCTGAAGCAACCCCTGCTGAACGTAAGCAAGCATGGCGAGAAATCGAGAAAAAATATTTGCCGCACCGCAATTATGAAGGTAATGCTTATCTGGAACAAGGTGGATTTTGGCATAAGCAAGGCCATATCTTCGCCTCCCCGTTCTATTACATTGACTATACACTAGCACAGCTATGTGCCTTCCAGTTCTGGAAACGTTCAAATGAAGATTTTAAATCCGCTTGGAGTGATTATTTAGAATTATGTCAAGCTGGAGGAAGCAAATCCTTTATCAAGCTGGTTGAACTTGCGGGCCTGACTTCACCTTTTGAAGATGGCTGCATTAGTTCGGTCATTGGAGAGATTGAAAGCTGGTTAAACAGCATTAATGATAAAGAACTTTAATAATACCTTGCAGTACCGATAAAAAAGCAATCCCTGCTTCTTAGCTGGGATTGCTTTTTTTTCATATTAAGGTTATTTAGCGATAACGAATCAACAAGTCCAGTGGATAACGACCTGCATTACGGCCATACAAAGCTAGCCCGCCGTCCTCTGCTTGCAGCTCCAAACGGAAAACACGATTGCGATCCAGCTTCGCTGCTAACTGCCCCGGTACACTTGCCTTGCATAGGTAGCCATAAGATCCAGCCTCATCCAGCTTATTCGCTATTGGCTGATAATGCCAAGACAAAATCCCTCTGCTATCAGCCGGATCATCCGGTAAATAGAAAGAACCAATCCGCTGCCCATCCACCAGAACGTTCACTCGGGAAGGATGACGCTCTTCATCCGTCATATAATACGTATTCGGATTATATTCCACCCTCGCATCTGCCCCATGCATAAGATCAAGGCCCATATCATTAAGCTTCGTACCTTCAACATGCCGCGCCAGCAATCGTTTAGCACTTGCTTCGAAGATGATTTCGATCTCACCAATCATTGATTTATCTGCTGCATCTGGCAGTGTAACCTCGTATACATACTGACCTTGCCCAGCACCATTGATCTTAGATCCTTGGATAGCATCCCATTGATGCTTAAAGTTATGATCGGTATAAGCTCCCACTGGAATTTGAATAAATTCTCCTTCACCTTTAAACAATACAGTGTTATTACCGCCTCTTACATCAAAAGTAATGAAATTCCGCGTGATCGCTTCACCCTTCTCATTAATCAGAGAAACAGCAAGTATTGCAGCCGCCTCCTGACCAGGCATTGTAATGTTCAAAGAAGGAAGTATAGTGTTTCCAAAGTTATCCCATTTCACAGACATATGTCCACTTTGCGCAGTGACCCGAGTCCCCAAATTGTCGTACCACAGTTCCCATTTCAGCTTCAAATTATGACCGTGATAGCTGTCCGCGAAGCTGGAACCTAGCAAAGGTACTTTAACACTCTGCCCTGCTTCTACTGTCTGGCATGGAGGAGCATCTATCACGATAAAATCTGGGGAATGCAGATCCGCAATCGTCATCCCGGGAACAAAATCCCCATATCCAAAATCCTTATCGCTCCCGTCTAGCCGGTAATAACCATTGAACTCATTCGTAACATCACGGAATTCAGTAAATACGAATCCACATAGCTTATCATGCCGCCGGAATTCATTCATCATATAGCGGTAATGCCATGCCAAATCACTGTCCCCTGCACCACCTTCTATCCCCCACACATTACCGCATTCGCTGTTCATTAGAGGGGCATCAGACTGTACGTTGCCGCCAATACAGTTAAACTCCGATCCCGGGAATGTTTTATCTACAACCTCATTTAAGTGGGCTTGCAGCTGCTCGTAACCATTAATGTAAAAGTGCCATGTATTAATATCCGATTCCACATGATCATAATTACACGGCGAGTTATCCTCAACAATTCTAGTCGGATCAAGCTGCTTCGCCCAGCGATATTTCTCCCGCACCCATTCCTGTGTCTCTTTAAGATAACTACTCTGCTGCTGTACATCACTTGTGAGGCTAGCCTCCTGAGCATCTGTCTTCAAACCCCAGGTCTCGTTGAACATAACCCACGAAAAAATAGATGGATGATTATAATCTCGTTCAATCACCTCAAGGGCTTCTCTCTCATAGGAGGCTCTGGCCTTGTCATCCGGATTACCCCAGAAACAAGGCATATCTTCCATAACAAGAATGCCAAGCTTATCCGCCCAATACAGCTTACGGGGTTCTTCGGGCTTAATATGAATTCGCACCATGTTTAGCCCTAAACGTTTCATTAGATAAATTTCATCCCGCATGTCTTCATCCGTTGGATAGGTGAAAAACCCTGTCTTGTGATAGGACTGATCAAGAGTACCGTTCAAATATATCGGTTTACCATTTAAGGTGATCCACCGATAATCACGATCTTCAAAGCGGGCAGTCTGAATTTCGCGAATTCCGAAATAAGTGCTGACTGTATCTGTACCAAACGATCCACTAAGCTGCAATTCACCTTCATATAAATAAGGATTTTCTGGACTCCACAAATGCGGATTGGGAACATCGATAGACAGCTTACATTCGTTCACCCCTGCTATAAGCTGCAGCTTCTCTGTATGAACAACAGAATGATCAGCGAATTGCAGCGTAAACTCTGCCGAACCCGTTTCATGCGCAATTATTCTTGTAGTTACCTTCACCTGTCCATCTATACGGGTCACAAACTTTGCATCTTTCATATAAGTTTCGGGACGTGCTTCAAGCCATACAGGCTGCCAAATTCCACGGATTTCTCCATATCCTTGTTTGCCCCGCGCTTGATAAGCATGATCGAAATCCTCAGCTCTTACGACAATATTATTCTCACAATTAGCTGCCCAGTAAGGTGTAATATCAAATTCAAATGAACCATATCCACCTTGATGTGAACCTACATGTTCTCCATTTATCCACACATCACATGAATAATCTACTGCCCCAAAACGTAAAAACAATCGTGTTTGTTGGTCAACAGCCTGCCCATTCACGGTGCGGCGATACCAGCCTATTCCTTGTTGATCGCAGCCAATTCCGGATAAGGGACTTACCCAAGAAAAAGGTACAGTGATCATTGAGTCGTAAGCGATTTCAGGATTGGAGTACCATAACGCCTTCATACCTTCATTGTTCGGATCAAACTTAAATGACCATTGCCCATTCAAATTCATCCATTCATGACGTTGCCAATGTGGATGAGGGTGTTCAGAACGAGGAATCGCAAGTGTCTCAGAAGCTAATATAGAAGTTGTCATATGGCGAGCACAGCCTTTCAAAATAAGAAGTTGAGCCCATTTTAGCACCAGTATATGTTTTTCGCAATGTTTATTATGATTTTACAATACTCGTTCTTCATTGTACAATAACCTCAACCCATCCTATACGAAAAGGAACAAATATGATGAATGATATTTCACAAGAAACGATACGTTATCCCGCGTCACGCATTTTAGATGTAGCTAAAGCACTGTCTGGTGACGTTCGCGTCCGCATTCTTGAAGCCCTTGGAGAGAAGCCTATGAGTGTCAGTCAATTAGCTGAGACGTTAGGTGTAGCTCAGCCAACGATATCTATCAATGTGCAGACGTTAGAACAGGTTAATCTTATCTCGTCTACACAAGGTGCAAATCGCGAAAAAATCTGTGCGGTCACCTGTCGCTCTATTCAACTCGATCTCCCTTCAAAGCTAGGGGATGGGCTGCATCAAACTGAGGAAATACATATGCCCATCGGAATGTTCTCCCACTGCTCCATACAACCGTCCTGCGGGATGGCCGGAAAAGATGGTGGCGTCATTGGCTCCCAGGATGATCCAAGAGCATTCTACATGCCTGAACGAGTCGATGCCTCTCTCTTATGGTTCGCAGAAGCCGGTTATGTCGAATACTATTTTGCCAACCCCCTGCCTCCAGGCGTCGAGTTGGACGAAATCCGCATTTCGGCAGAAGTATGCTCAGAAGCCCCTTCATTTCGAGAGGATTGGGCCAGTGATATCAGCTTATCCATCAATGACCAGTTAGTCGGGACTTGGACCTGTCCCTCAGATTTCGGGAACCGCAAAGGGAAACTGACCCCTGAACGTTGGAGAAGTGGAACTGAATATGGAGCTCTTACTACATGGAGTGTCTCGGAATCGGGCAGCAGCTGTAATGGTTCTTTCTCATCTTCCACTACAATCAGCTCTTTAAAGCTGGCGTTTAATGAACCTATTCGTGTACGTTTTGAAATTCGGGAGGATGCACTCAATAAACGAGGACTAAATCTGTTCGGAAGTGGGTTCGGGGACTATGCCCAGGATATCATACTGGCGTTTGTACGACGTCCGAAATGAGGAAAAAGAGGCAGGAGTGCCTCGGAAGTGGATCCAATGTTCACCAGCATCAAGAAGAACATCAACAATGGATGCACACTTCCAGCCCTGACCAGATGGACCTCTCTATTTCATACCAGTAGAGACCTTATTTTGCTTCAACTTTTTTTAGATTCTCAGCGACTCTGAAGGTTACAATCTTGCTAATTAATTCATAAGGCATAGGCTTATGAATAGGGAATTGAACGGAACCTTTAGCACCTTTATAGCCAGATAATTCATCTTTAAAAGCATTAATTCCACTTGGAGTTGGATAGAATCCAATATGCTTGGGATAAGCAGCGAAATGCACCAAATTTCCGTGTAATGCAAAAGTAGGCATCTGATAGCTTATTTTTTCCTCTGCTTCCGGTGCCGCCTCTTTTATCACCTTTCTTAACGTATTAAGGATTTCCTGAACCTCAAGCGAAAACCCGGAAATATAGGCATCGATCGATTCATATGTGATTTTACTTTCATCCATGATATAACTCCTCTCTGGATCATCTCCACGATTTGCATAAATGTAGGGCCGCTAAAGCCTCAGCTTCAGTACTTTTGAACAACATTTTATCGCCTTGATTGCATTCGTAAATAAAATCATTCAGACTTTTGCTGTTATAGCTTGTAAATTCTCCTACGATAGCAACTCTCATCTGATAGTTTGTATATTTTTGTGCAATCTCACCAGCAACTCCAGACTTTAGCTCGAAAAAATCATCCGTAATCTGTTCCTTCCTCAGAAGCATTTTATCGCATCCTTGGTATTTCACATTCATCATTAAGTCTAAGGCATCCCTTACATTATTGATTATGATCTCCTCACCAGAGATTATAGCTACCGTTGAATCATTCTTATCATCCACTGTGATTTTCATTCAAGACTACTCCTTTTCCGCGAAGAATTTCTGCAACATTATGATTACTCTGCTTAATCGCAACCGACCATGCAGATTCACCACTTTTTATTTTAGCAGAAATGTCGGCGCCATGTTCGATTTACAACTCTATTAGTTCTACATTATCCGTATGAAAAGCAGCAGAATGTAAGGAAGTATAACCATCACTATCGAATATATTATTCTCCATATTCGCAAGGTGCGGATGAGCTTTCAGGATTTCTTTCAGCCGTTCTGCATGGCCTGATTGTGCTGTCTGAAATACATCATTAATGATTAATTATCGTATAAACGAGCTAAGCCATAAAAAGAAAAGAGGATTCGTTCAATGTTCTTTGAACGAATCCTCTAATGATCACAATTCTGGAGCTCAGTAGATTAGATTAAATCCGACTTTTCAAGTAGCCGCTTCACGATCTCTGCAACCTCAGCTCTGGTCATATCATCTTTCGGAGCAAGCCCTTTACTGCTTCTTCCCATGATAATGCCTGCCTGCAAAGTGTCAGTAACTCCACTGATTGCCCAGTTAGAAACCTCACTACTATCTGTAAATGGAGCTAACAAAACGTCAGCCGATTGAACAGAAAGCTTAGTCTGTAGCGCTGTAATTTTCATCGCTTTAGCAATAATTAACATCGCTTGTTCACGGGTAATATGTTCATCAGGGCGGAACATGCCATCTTCAAAACCATTGATTAATTGATAAGTAAATGCCGTGTTGATCGCACTGTTATACCAATCCGTGGTCTTTACATCTGAGAATGGTGTTGCAGCTTGTTCCATCTCAAGTCCCAGACCGCGTACAACAATCGCCGCAAACTCTGCACGGGTAATGGCTTGATCCGGAGTAAATTGACCACTACCTGTTCCCTCAATGACTAATCGGGAGCCCATATCGTTCACTGCCTCTTTTGCCCAGTGATTAGCTACATCACTAAATTCAAGCGGATGCCAGATTACGGAGTAAGTACCTCCGCTTAGGCTGTTGATAGTAGCAAAATATTTGCCATCAATTACAACCACTTTAGTAGGAACATGGTGTACCGAACCTTCGGAATCAACGTACACTCCAGTTGTAATCTTGTTCGGGTCCATCCCTTCAGGAATGGCTATGGTACGTTTAACATACGTATTGAATTGGGAAAGTTCAATACTCTTATCTCCGTAGATACCTCTAGCCGTAAAATTAACTGGCGCGGAAACTAATGAGAAGGATCCTTTTTGCGCAGCTGCTTCTAAAGCTTTAACTTTATCGGCTGTAGGAGCACTAATTTCAATCTGTATCTTAATATCTTGCAAAGCTACCGACTTGCCGATTTGCTCGTTCAAAGCGTCAATATTAATTTGTTGAGCAGGCAGTGTAAATGTCGCATTTCCCGCTTTAATCTCAAGAATCGCTTGATTACCCTGCATATTTTTAACCATTTGTCCATTTAATTCGCCAACTATAACATCAGATTTACTATTTGCACCGATAGAAACTACTGTACCTTTACCTTCAGTGGCGAGCTTGTCCTCTAGCTTCTTCTGATCTAACACAATAGTGGTTAACGTTTGCTCATTCCGTTTACCATTCGTTGCGGTTCCCACTGTTTCAGCTTTACCATTGATTAGAATGGAAGCAGCATTTACCACAGGTGCCGGAGTTGGTGATGGGGTTGGTTGCGACGGAACAACAACATCACCACCAGATGGAGTGCTAGGAACAACTGCATTGGACTCAGCAGAGAATTCGCTGATGCCAGCTTTATTGATTGCCTGTACCGTGAAGGTATAGCTTGTTCCATTCGTCAAACCACTGATTGTCAGAGGACTTCCAGTTCCTGTAACCGTCAAACCTCCCGGATTAGCAGTTACAATATATCCTGTGATTTCGCTGCCTCCATCGTTCACCGGCGGGATAAAGGTGATGATTGCTTGACCATTCTCTGCAGTTGCTGTTACGGATGTTGGAATTCCAGGTGCTGTAACTGGTTTAACAGGTGCCTTCACAGTAACGGTTGTAGAAGCCGTATAACTACCATCTTTCGTCGTTACCGTTATGATGGCTGTTCCTTCACCAATCGGTGTTACTACTCCATAAACAACCTTAGCTACTGTCTCATCGCTCGAGCTCCAGATCATACCTTTATTTGTTGCATTAGCAGGTGTTACTGTCGCTTGTAGAGTTCCCTCGCCTTCACCCACCGTTAAGTTAAGTTCTGTCTGGTCTAAAGTCACCCCAGTTACGATAACGTCAGGTGGCTTAGGAGCGGCTACATTAACTGTGGTTGTAGCTGTAAAACTTCCATCTTTCGTCGTTACCGTAATAACTGCTGTCCCCTCACCAACCGGAGTTACTACTCCGTTCACAACGGTCGCGACTGTTTCATCGCTCGAGCTCCAGATCACGTCTTTATCCGTTGCATTGGCAGGCTCTATTGTTGCTTTGAGGAGTCCATCAGCTTCACCAGCTGTTAAATTCAGTGTCTCCTGATCTAGCTTCACTCCAGTTACATCCACAACCGGCGGGATTGGAGCACTCACACTAACTGTGGTTGTAGCTGTAAAACTTCCATCTTTAGTCGTTACCGTAATAACTGCTGTCCCCTCTCCAACTGGAGTTACCACCCCGTTTACAACGGTTGCAACTGTCTCATCACTAGAGCTCCAGATCACGTCTTTATCCGTTGCATTGGCAGGCTCTATTGTTGCTTTGAGGAGTCCATCAGCTTCACCAGCTGTTAAATTCAGTGTCTCCTGATCTAGCTTCACTCCAGTTACATCCACAACCGGCGGGATTGGAGCACTCACACTAACTGTGGTTGTAGCTGTAAAACTTCCATCTTTCGTCGTTACCGTAATAACTGCTGTCCCCTCACCAACCGGAGTTACTACTCCGTTCACAACGGTCGCAACTGTCTCATCACTAGAGCTCCAGATCACGTCTTTATCCGTTGCATTGGCAGGCTCTATTGTTGCTTTGAGGAGTCCATCAGCTTCACCAGCTGTTAAATTCAGTGTCTCCTGATCTAGCTTCACTCCAGTTACGTCCACAACGGGCGGGATTGGGGCACTCACATTTACTACAGACGAAGCTGTAAAACTTCCATCAGTAGTCGTTACCGTGATGATCGCTGTTCCAACGCCAACTGGAGTTACCACCCCGTTTACAACGGTTGCAACAGTCTCATCACTAGAGCTCCAATTTACTGTTTTGTTCGTGGCATTAGCAGGTGCTATTACGGCACTAAGCGTGTCTCCTGCTTCTCCTTCCGTTAAACTGAGTGTTGGTTTATCCAGGGTCACTCCGGTTACGATTACATCCCCCGTATTGTTTACCGTCACATTAAAAGTGTAGGTGTTGCTTAATGCTCCATCACTTACCTTAACAGAAATCACACTGGTGCCAAAAGCATTCGCTGCGGGTGTTATTTCTAAAGTTCGTAACTCACCACTTCCACTTATTTCCAGTCCATTATTCGGAATTAAGAGCGTATTCGAGGAAGTAGCTGATACTTGTAGGTCATCTCCATCCACATCGAGAACCTTAAAGGATCGTGAGACCGACTTGTTTTTATCGGTTGTAGTATTCCCCATAAAACCTGTGTCCTGCTTCCAGGTTGCCCCAGTAATTGTGCCGTTCTTAAGGGGAAGACCAGAGGTATTAATAGCGACATTCCCATCATTGCTATTCGCTAATTTATAGTTTAAAGCCAGATTAGGCTCCGAGCCTGTCAAGTCGACATTCATTTCTCGAACAATATCACTTTGGGTCTTGGCTTTACTCCAGAACCTCACGTCTCTCATTCCACCGTTATAATCTCCGTCCTGTCTCCACGTGCTTTTTCCAAGCCAGTTATTCGGACGTGCAACGTTTCCTACTGTACTTAAATCCATGGCCCCTTCTGCCTTAAGTACACCATCCCAATAAATCCGTCCCTTTTTCTGACTGTGATCATAAACAATCGCGACATGAACCCATTTAGAAATCGGGAAATCCTCAGTGACATTAATATCTCCCTTATTAGTGTAGGCAGTGAAATTCATCCGTTTGCCGTTAAAACCTACAAAAATATTGTGGTTCTGCTCTGCGATCGATGATTCAAAAAATCTCATCCATGTCTGAAAAGCATCTACCTTCAAAAATCCTTCAACTGTAAAAGAATTCCCATAAATCCGTTGATCCGGGAACGTCACATAATCCCCGTTACCGTCAAAACTAAGATAGTCCCCACCATTTAGTTCTGTCAGATAAGGTGCATCATTCACTGGATTTACAGTAATTACGGCTATACCCGGATCTGAGCTGAACGCGGCAGATACTGTGGTATTCGCATTTTTTTGATAATTTTGATAACCGGATGCTGTTGTATCCCATAGCTTAAAGCTAATGGATGCCGTTCCGTTCCAGTCTTTCGCCGGGACAAAACGGATTTTCTCCGATTTCAGCAGCAGAAAAGCATTACTGTTTGACACCGGCTCGATATTATACCAAATTCGTCCCACCGTGTTGTAATACTGCCAGGCCCCTTTGGTATTATCTAAAGCTACTACAGCAATCCCTGTTGACGCTGGATCCGATACTTTTCCTGTCAAAAAGCTGGCTACCTCAACTCCTGCGTTGGAATAGTCATCTTCATTAATCGACGTTATTATAGCTGGGCTATTCTCGAGCCAACCGAAACTAGCTTTTGCACTTATGATTGGAGTTTGCATAGGACCCACCCCCTGCACCACAAGTCCAGTACATAACGAAATACTAATGCCTATTTTCATAAATGATGGCTTCAAACTCTATTTCCCCCTCTAGCATAAATCATGTCCTTAATTCGACAATAATCGAGAGTATTATACAAAATTAAGATAAACAAAAAATAAACAAAAAAAGAACCCTCGATAGCCATCCTTTCGAAGGTTCCTTCCATTACAATAACTTCTGTTTCATTAACGCTTTGAGTTTAGGATCGGGTGTTGTTCCGAGCTCTTGCTGCAGCATCTCTTCCAATTGATCAAATTTCCGCTGTGCTTCATTCATTCGCCCTAATTCAATTAATAAGTTAATGATTTCATGATAGATGTCCTCTCGCAAGGAATCTAATTTTATTATTTCTCCAAAATAATGCAGTGCTTGCTGCTGCTGATTCTGCTCCAAATGAAATCTTGCAGCCAGCTCCAGCAATCCTATATATTCATGCTCGAGTCTGCGCGTCCTGCCACTGGCCCATTCATAGGCTTTTCCTTTGAGTAATGCTCCTGTGTATAAAACTTCTGCTTGAATCATCCATTCAACATGTCTTTCAGAGGTTTGCCTGATTTGCTTTAACAATCGCTCAAATTCATACAGATCACAATAAATGCTGCTTTCTACTACATGAATTTCATTCCTGCTAGCTTTTATATAATTGGCGCCGATTGCTTTTCGAATATAATACAGCGTCGAGTTCAGATTCTTCCATGCTTTTTCAGGCTCCAATCCGCTCCACAACGTGTCGATAATTTCCTCCCGGCTAACCGTCCCTTTACTAACCAGAAAAGCAAATAATTCTTCTGTTTTTGGACTTCTCAGCTTGATTAGCTCTCTGTTCTGCGTTCTGCGGTACACTTTTAAACCATTAAATAAAAAAACTTCTAACGTAGGCTCAGCCGTTGTATTTCGATTTATTTTTTTGAGTTTCTCTAACGTCTTAGACAACCGCTCCGCAGTTACAGGCTTCAAAAGATAATCCACTGCACTCAGGTCAAAAGCCTGCAGCGCATACTCATCAAATCCGGTTACAAAAACCACATCTATCGATTCATCCAATTCATGCAAAAGGCTAGAAAGCTTCATCCCATTCGTCTCAGGCATAGAAATATCCAAAAAAGCTACATCTATCGGATTGGCCTTCGCAAAAGCATAGGCTTCCGCAGGATTCAAAAACGTCTCATAGACATCAATCTCTCCGCTCTGCGATAAGATCCGCTTCAGGCGTTTTACCGATAACTCCTCATCATCTACAATAATCGCTCGCAGCATGCCTCAACCTCCCATCCGCTTAAGCTGCTGTATTGGAATTTCAAAAGATACCGTTGTGCCTAATCCTTCAGCACTTTGAATATGAATATTTTTTCCATATAATAGCTTGATGCGCTGACTGATATTCCACAGCCCCACCCCTCTTTTATCTACATCTGACTGCATTACTTCTTTCAATTTATGCTCACTCATTCCAGATCCATTATCCTCCACAATAAAGCTAATCACAGAATTCTCTAATTCTTTTACAGATATAATTACCGTGCCACCCCGCAAATTGGACATTAGGCCATGCCTTATTGCATTTTCGACCAAAGGCTGTAGAATCAGCGGAGGAATCCGGTAATCCGTATTCACTCTCACATCATATTCCACATTTAATCTGGCACCGAAGCGTGCTTTTTCAATATTGATATAAGCCTCTACCAGCTCAAGCTCATTCTCCAGACTCGTTAGTGAATCCAGTTGTTTGAAATCAAAGCTGCTTCGCAAATACTGGGACAGCTGCAGTGTCAACTCTTCGGCCTTCTCAGGTTCCTCCACACATAGTTCAGCAATTGAATTCAGAGCATTGTATAAGAAATGAGGTTTGATCTGGGATCGTAAAAAAGCAATTTCGGCGTCTTTGGCAGTCTTCACGGAAGCTCTCAATCGGGTCAGACTTTTAACACGTGCCATTAGCTCTTCAGCTTCAAAAGGTTTTCCCACATAGTCATTTGCACCGTTATCCATGGACATCTTCATATCGCTCACCCTGTTCTTGGCCGTCAGCATTAACACAGGCAGCTCAAAAGGAGTAAATCTCTCTCTAATCTTTTGCAGAACCTCGTAACCCGAAATGTCCGGCATGGTAATATCCAGTACCACCAGAAAAAAGTCTGTGTTTTTCGCTAGCTCCTCAAGTGCCATCTGCCCGCGATTGACAACCACAATAGAATATTTCTCTAGCTTAAACAGATTGATCATAGATTGCAGATTGGCAAAATCATCGTCCACTACTAAAATGGGCTCATCGATCTCGCCTTTGATATAAAGGGGATAACTACCATGGGAGAAACTTAATTCTTTATAAGAATGTGCCGCCTTAAGGGTTGGCCTCGAGATTGGCTTAACCGCTTTATCCCACCGTGGAAGTGTAAAAATAAACACCGAACCTTTTTCCACTGTAGATTCCACAGCTATGTTCCCACCATGCAGTTCTACTAGCTTCTTAGTAATACTTAATCCGAGCCCTGTTCCACCATGACTATGAATCTCCGCCTCATCCACCTGCTCAAAAGCTTTGAAAATACGCTCCTGCATATCCGGTGAGATTCCCAAACCTGTGTCTGCCACACGTACTTCCACCCACTCCTGAATAACTCTGGCACTAATCTCTATTTCACCCTGTTCCGTAAATTTAATCGCATTATCAACCAAGTTGTGGAAAATTTGAATCAGACGATTGCCATCTGCATTCACCATAGGAAAATTCGAAGCGACTCTGTTAACGAGCAGGATCGACTTTTCTCCGAGCAAAAAAGAATGAATACCCATGACGGAATCAACAACGGCTTTCAAATCCAGGTTGCTTTTGTATAATGTGATGTCTCCATACTTCATTTTGGAATAATCAAGTAGTTCATTTACCATATGTGTTAATCTTCTGCCGCTCCCTATTACGATCGCTAGATTCTGCGCTTGTTTTTCATTAACTGGACCCTCAACCCCATCCAGCAGCGTAGCTGTAATGTTCACTATGGCATTTAGAGGTGTTTTTAGTTCATGTGAGGTGTTGGAAAGGAATTCATCTTTAATTTTATCCAGCCCGATCAGCTGGTTTTTCATCTCGTCTATGGTATGGTAGGCTTCAAAAAAACGTAGAACAATCAGCACGATCATGATGATATTAAAAGCCACAATGTAAAACTGCCCGAGCCAAAGGTTCTCTTTTATAGAAAGAGCAAACAAAATAATGTCTATGGAATATAGATTAATAGCTAGAATCGCCATAAACATCAGCAGCAATTTGATTCTATTTACTTCTGCGCTTCTAATATATAGGGTAGCCACTCTACATAACATCCAAATTAACATCAGCTCATATAAAATAATCACATACGGATAAATGACCGTGTAAGAACGAATCGGCAGGATGGCGACCAGAATTATAAAGCTGCCTAAAACAATCGTTATGGCTTGAGTAAATTTTAAAGATATTATGCTTTTGTGCATTTGGTAAAAAAATATTGCGAGCACAATAAAGCAGGAGATGGAGCTTATATCCTTTACTTTGTAGAGCACTATGAACGAAAGTTTAGGGAAAAAGAGTAAGAGTGAACGCTCGCCGATCAACCCATGATATATCGCAAACAGCAAACAAATAGTAGCAAATACAAGTAAAGAGTAATCCTGCTTACGGTATAAGGACGCTGCCCCAAAGCAGATAAAAAAGATAAGGGCAAGTGTGCCTAAAATAGCAACGGTGCTAAATTCACGGGCCGTACTCTTCTGCTGCACCTCCATCATTGCTGCTTCCTCACCAAAGGATAAAGAAACCGGAATGCCCCCATTTACATAATCGAAGTTGGAGACTTGAATTATGATTTCTACATCTCCCTTATCAGACGAAAAAAGCCCAATCAGCGGGATATTCCCTGACCGATAATCAGCTTCATTAGCAGCAGGATTTCCATCCTCAATAACTGACTGTCCATTAACAAAAATCCTGCTTGAAAAGCGGATATTTGTTTTTTTCAAGGCGAATACCCCGCTTACAGGCAGGTTTTTTAGAACCATCCGATAGGTGGCGGAACCGAAGGCGGGTAAAGGGCTTCCATTAACGATGTTGCCGTTCCACCGGGAGGGCACCTCCATCCAAGCTGTAGAATCAGGTATATCTGCGCTACCCGCCCTAAAATGCTCAGAAGTTAATAGCTGGTTCCAATAAAACTCCCATTCACCGTCTAACTTGATAATCTTATCCTGTTCGTAATCCCAAGCCGCGAGATCCATGACTCCATGCTGCACTTGCAGGTGACTTCCTTGTTTATCGTGACCCATAAGAATGGATAGAGGAATCGCAGATAATAAAATTAAACCAATCAGATAGATAAGTAATGTCCTTTTGAGCATCGTATCGGCCCCTTTTATGGAAGAGTAAAGCTGCAGCAATCACCAGGGCCATCCTGCAACACGTGATGTAGAGTAAAAAGTCTAGATGAACATAGATAATTCTATAAAATTTTCTAATTCCCTTCACAATTCGACAAAGTAATAGGCCTTTATTAGGATTTTTTTCGGAAAAAGCGGGACTTGTATGAAAAGAGGGTCTGAGAATTCTTGCGGCTCTGAATACTTACGCCGCACGCATGCGGACTCAGGAGACCTTATTAGTTGAAAAACGAGGGTTTTGCCACGCTATCGGACTCAGTTGCAACTATATGCTCATAACCACCCCATTTTGAGTCGATTTGCAGCTAATAAGAGCTATGCAGTCCGTAACTTTTGGAATACGAGCGAAAATGTACGAATAGCTGCAATACGGTCCGTTCATCCCGGAGTTACATGACTTTGGTGACATAGACAACATGGATAATCTGACGACTTGGACTAGATAGACAATTCTGACGTCGTTGGGAACTCTGAATGCTTACGCCGCACGCTTGCGGACTCAGGAGACCTTATTTGCTGAAAAATGAGGGTTTTGCCACGCTATCGGACTCAGTTGCAACTATTCGCACATAACTGCCCAATTTTGAGTCGATTTGCAGCTAATAAGAGCTATGCAGTCCGTAACTTTTGGAATACGAGCGAAAATGTACGAATAGCTGCAATACGGTCCGCAACGTTCGAAAATGAATAATGATATTGCGCAGAGCACGTAATCCATTTTTGCGGATCAGTAAGCACATGATGATCGTCCTAGAAAAGCCATGCGGCCGCGCGGGGGAAGAATCCGCTTTTAGAGTAACTATTAACTTCAGCAAATTCAGCTCGTTCACCCTGCTAGCTACCTTCATTTAAAACCTATTAGAATTCGTCATCTTTATAAACAGTAACTCATTGAAGAAATCCTCAGCACTCGTTATAATAGCAACTATAGGTCGTGAAGAACACGCCGCTTTTATACAATCTCTATCCTGGGTTAAGCTCAGGAGGAATTGTATGGGAGCGGCTTTTTCTTTTTTCAAAAAATTACTTAAGGAGGATATACAAAATGTCCAGATTCGAACAGCAACTAGAGGAATGGTTACAGATCAACTTGGATAAGGAGAACAATCCCCGCAGACAGGAGCTTCTTGCAAAAGGGTTGGGCTATGGAACAGTCGAATTTCTGCGTGCGGTATGGTTTCCTGCTGTAGGAAACTTCAACTACTTGTTCCACGAATGGGAAGTGCGCGATTTCAACAATGGTTATCGTTATCTTGATCTGGCCTATATGCCAGGTGGAGCAAAGGGTGGAATTGAGATTCAAGGCTACGGTCCGCATGCTAGAGATCTTGATGTACGACGATCCAAAGATTTATGTAGACGCCATTCCTTATTATCGCTAGACGGTTGGACCTTCCTATCCATCGCCTATCCCTCAATCACGGACGAGCCTCAGCTATGTCAACAACTAGTACTCGCATTCATCGGCAAATTCATGGCTTCAGACGCGCCCTCTTCATTAACTTGGTTAGAAGCTGAAACACTTCGTTTCGCAAGACGTCTTCTGCGTCCGTTCACACCTGTAGAGCTTACCCACCATCTTAGAGTCACTAATCGCCATGCCCGACGTGTTTTACATGAGTTAGTTGAACAGCAGCTACTAGAGATCGTCGGTGGAAAAGTACGCAATCGAACCTATCAGCTTAGAATGTGATGACTTGATTAGTTTGGTTTGATTAGTATGGTTTGATTAACAAAGTTACGTTCGGACCGTATAGCTCTTATTTCCCAATTCCCCTCGTTTTCGCCACACTAACGGACTCAGTTGCAGCTATTTACTCAAAAACACTGCTTTGACCCAATTTTTCAGCTCATTAAGAGCTATGCAGTCCGAAACTCACGGAAAATGAGCGAATTAGCTAAAATAGCTGCATTACGGTCCGTAATGGCAACTCTAGGGTCATACCAGCAAGGCTCATACAAAAAAATGATCCTGAATCTAATCCGTTGCACCCCCGCATTGTCCTTCCAAAATCTAAGTCTTTTTCATTACCATCTATTACTATTACTAATCATTATTCAGAAAAAAAGTGCTCTGCTTAGTCCGTATTTTAATCAACGCTTGACCTTAGGTCTGACCTAAGGTTTATAGTTATTTTATCAAATAACTTACAGTTAGGAGCACCGCCCTTGAATCCGTACCTTACAATTGGCGAACTATCAAAACTTATGAATGTATCTATCCACCAGATTCGATATTTTGAAGAAAAAGAAATCCTGTTTCCATCCTATATAGACAATAATCAGTACCGGATGTACGGCATCGATGAGATCTATCAATTGGCACATATCCTGTTGCTCCGCAAATTAAACATCCCTGTCAGCACCATTAGCCAAAGTATGAATAAATCCGCAACGAATGACTACCAACTGCTGTTAGAGAAATCGTTAAACAAAATCAACTCAGAAATAAACCAATTAATAATGCTGCAACAATTTATACAAAAGGTACTAAAAGAGCATGCAGATTATGGCAACATGAAGGGGGATTATCAAATTAAACATGTGGACAATCGTTATCTGAAAAAGTGGTTGGTGCTAGAGGATAACGAAACACTAACTGCACGAAGTTTATATGAAAAAAGACCGCAGTACCATCATTTATTTGAAACAGATTTGCATTATGTATACGATTCTGAACAAGTAACCTTATGCTTTGAAACCATTGAAACCACTCCCGCCCCTGACATTGTTTTAGAAAAAGGGTGTTATCTCTATAAAGCATTTTTTGTAACAGACGATCAGGATGTAGATCATGAGATTGCCAAGCTGGAACACTTTTTAAATGGGCATCACTACATGGTATTGGGACCAATCATCATTTTGGAGAAATCGTACCTATCCATGTTTAACAACGACAAGCTTCATTATGAGCTTCAAATTCAAATCGAGCATGCCTTAGATGATACCACTAAATGAGTACAAACGAGGTTATCATCGCCCATTACCAGGAACAAGATCGTGAGGCTGTAAGCAGGCTTTTGGTAGATGCATTTCACGGGAAATTTCACTCTCTCCTCTCTCTCGAGGACAATGAAATTGCTGATCTACTTATAAGACTTTGGGAACAAGATTCTACTTCTTTATCATCCAAACAAATAATCGCTTATGAAAACGGAGAAGTGGTTGGCACTATCTACTTAAAATGGCAGGATACGCTCTCCCTTAAAAAAGGATCAATTAAACCACTGCATTCGACTCCCTTTTTGCAGCTATTCAAGAAATTTGGATGCTTAAATGTCTGTAAGTTAATCCTTGGGTTATATTTTTTGGATTATCAACCTAGAGCAAAAGAGTGTTATGTGGCTCATTTGGCTGTTCGGTCCAGTCACCGTAATAAGGGAATTGGCAAAGAGTTGCTGGGTTGGGCGGCGGATTTTGTAAACAGTCATTCTGAGGTTGAAAAATTAACGCTACATGTTGCTAACAAGAATAAACGTGCCATTAATATGTACCAGCAGTTGAACTTTGAGATCCATAAATCTGACTATAGCGCGGTAAGACATTTACTTTTTAAAGAGCCTGTTTGGCATTACATGATAAAAAAAACATCGCTACAATCTGGGGGATCAATGAATGAAAAAGAAAATTAAGCTAACTGTCTGGATGATTACCATTTCGTTGTTGATTGCAGCGGTCCTGTTCGTACTACAGCAACATTCTTTTTCAATGACTGAGCAAAAAATTGAAATAGATACACCTCAAGGTCAACTAACAGGAACCTTAGTTCTGCCCGAAAGTTACTCTGGAACCGTCGGACTGGTAGTTTTTGTTCATGGGGATGGCCCAGTTAATGATACTTACGATGATGGATATAAACCTTTGTGGGAAAAGCTCGCCTCTGCCGGATATGCTTCCTTATCTCTTAACAAACCGGGTATTGGGGGTTCCTCAGGGAACTGGCTAGAACAAAGCATGGAGGATAGAGCGCAAGAAACTATTTATGCGATTAACTGGGCTAAATCCTTACCTATGATTGATGCTCAAGCTATTGGTTTGTGGGGAGCAAGTCAGGCGGGCTGGGTGATTCCTAAGATTGTTAAAAAAGTGCCTGATCTCGCCTTCAGTATTCTTGTATCCCCCGCCATTCAATGGATTTCTCAAGGACAATACAATACCAGACAAGAGATGATTTTAGAAGGTTTTTCAGAACAGGAGATAAAAAAGAGAGAAGATTATAACGCGCAAATCCTACTGCTACTTAAAGAACAGGCGTCGTATGAAAGTTACTTGCGAATTGCACAATCGGACGAATTAATTTCCAAAGAAAAATGGGGGTTTTTCGCTAAAAATTATCAGTCTGATGCGAGCGGGGATTTAAAAAACTTCACTACGCCTGTCCATTTAGTTCTTGGCGGGCAAGATATAAATGTAGATGTTGAGGAAACCGAACGTGTTTACCGTGAAAAAATTCCTGAAAACCTACTCTCCGTCTTCTATATTCCTGATGCTGATCACTCCATGCTCTCAAAAAAGAATGCCTCATCACCATTTAGAACATATTTGACCGCTGTCTTTTTTCCACGACATATTGTTGTTGAGCCATATTTAGATGATTTGGTTCACTTTGTAAGCCAGTTTTAATCTGTTTGCCATCCATTATGCACTCTCGCCAGCTGAACTCCCTACGTTCGGACTGTATAGTCCTTATTTACTGAATTTCCTCGTTTTCGCCACGTTATCGGACTCAGACGCAGCTATTTTCTCAAAAACACTGCTCAGATCCACTTTTTCAGCTCATTAAGAGCTATGCAGTGCGAAACTCAGGGAAAATGAGCGAATTAGCTGAAATAGCTGCGTTACGGTCCGTAACCACAACCGCGGAAGTAATTAATGACTGCCCAAGCCCGTGTATTGGCTTTGATTTCCCCAGAATCTACGTATCTTATAGAATACCTAGGTCTATCACCAATGCACTCCATACGTTCGGACCGTATAGTCCTTATTTGCTGAATTTCCTCGTTTTCGCCACGCTATCGGACTCAGTTGTAGCTATTTACTCAAAAACACTGCTCTGATCCACTTTTTCTGCTCATTAAGAGCTATGCAGTCCGAAACTCAGGGAAAATGAGCGAATTAGCTGAAATAGCTGCGTTACGGTCCGTAACCACCACGCGGAAAGTACTTAACAACAGCACAAGCCCGCGTATTGGCTATGATTTCCCCAGAATCTACGTATCTTATAGAATACCTAGGTCTATCACCAATGCACTCCATACGTTCGGACCGTACAGCCCTTATTTGCTGAATTTCCTCGTTTTCGCCACGTTATCGGACTCAGTTGCAGCTATTTACTCAAAAACACTGCTCTGATCCACTTTTTCTGCTCATTAAGAGCTATGCAGTCCGAAACTCAGGGAAAATGAGCGAATTAGCTGAAATAGCTGCGTTACGGTCCGTAACCACCATGCGGAAAGTACTTAACAACAGCTCAAACCCATATGTTGGCTTTAATCTCCCCAGAATCTACGCATTTTACAGAACATCTACGACTATCACCAATGCACTCCCTACGTTCGGACTATATAGTCCTTATTTGCTGAATTTCCTCGTTTTCGCCACCTTATCGGACTCATACGCAGCTATTTACTCAAAAACACTCCTCAGTTCCACTTTTTCTGCTCATTAAGAGCTATGCAGTCCGAAACTCAGGGAAAATGAGCGAATTAGCTGAAATAGCTGCACTACGGTCCGTAACGACAACCGCGGGTGTAATTTTGGCTCAAACGGTCGCGGACTTCCACTGCAAGCGTTCTTACCGGCAGCTTAGGTTCACTAACGACAACCGAGTATGTAATTTTTGCTCAAACGGTCGCGGACTTCCACTGCGAACGTACTTACCGGCAGCTTCCGGTCACTAACGAAAACCGAGTATGTAATTTTGGCTCAAACGGTCGCGGACTTCCACTGCGAGCATACTTATCGACAACTTCGGCACCCGTAACCACCACGCAGCGTACTAACCACCAGCAACAGACTCCGAAAACTCCACGTAAATAGCAGAAGCAAAGGCATAAACCGGGTGTCATTAACTCAGATTCTCCCTCTCCTGCTGCATAAACAGCGTTATATGGCGTATTGATTATAGCTGTACGCTTTAGTGATAACGTATAATTTCGGATGATCAAGCTTAGCTTTGGTCAAAATCGATCATATAAGGAGAGGTTTTAATCATTGAGAAAACAACAACGTTTGTTAGCCATGTTCGTAACCTTCCTGCTTTTGTGTTCCTCTTTTCCGTTATCGATGTTTGCAGAGGAAGCACCTGATCCTTATGAAGGAATGATTAACATTCAAAGTGAATGGCAAGGCAGCGTATTTGGTGATGTTGGGGGGCAAGACAAGATTACTGCGGCCAACTTTGGCATTACGGAGAACACGGATGGATCAGCAACACTGCGAAGCTCGAACGATAGAGGTAAAGTATCGGGCAGCACGGAAGGTATCGCTTATTACTTTAAAGAAGTTGATCCAAGTGTTAATTTTGAGTTAAAGGCAACGGCTCACGTGGATGCTTGGACAGCCAATAACCAAGTTTCCTTCGGAATAATGCTGCGCGGCAATGTGTGGGATAACCAATTCGGAGCCTACTCTGGAGATTATGTCGCCGTGGGTGCTTTGGATCAAGAAATGAAAGCGTTTCATAAATTGCAAAATACAAGCCTACAGAAACTTGGGTACGTGTTTGATAACGCTAATCGCCCTGCCCAAGGAGAGAATTACGAATTAAGCATCAAAAAGACCGGAAATCTGTATATTGTCCGCATCGGCAATGAAACCAAAACGATCGAAAGCTTTGACGGCTCCATTCAATATGTGGGCCTTTATACTGCTAGAAATACTACGGTTACGTTCCGAAACATTCAATTCAGTCAAGAAGGCCAAATCGAGCTAGGACCTTGGGGCTTCAGCGCCTTCGGAGGCAATACTAGTCCAGCTAAGAACCCCGAACCTATAATTGAAAGTCCAACCTCTGTAACGATGACGACTTACGGCGGCAAAATCTCTAGCAGCGATGAGGGATTATCTTTTTATTCGAAAGAGATTCCTGTGGATGCGAACTTTGAACTGAAAGCGACCGCTTCAGTGATTGCTTTTAATAACAATAGTACTGTCAGCACACCTAACCAGAAATCCTTCGGTCTTATGCTCCGCGACAGTATTGGGACGAACGGAGATACAAACACAACTACTTCTAACTACGCGGCGGTCGGTGCTTTGGATCAGGTAATGAAAGGTTTTTATAAAAAAGATACCCAAGTGAAGTTAAATCCTTTTAGCGATATCCAGGCCCCGTCCGCAGGAGCTGTATATTCGCTAAGTATTAAAAAATCAGGAGATACTTATCGATTAAGTGTGGGTGATCAGACCGAAATCATAACTCTGGACGATACGTTCACTGATACTCTTTTTGCCGGAATTTATGTAGCTAGAGATGCAACTGTTACTTTCAGTGACATAGACATCCAGCTTGAATCCAAAATCGTAACCAGCTTAACCGCTGATACGAGCACAATGACGAAAACCACTTATCTGGTTGGTGAGCCCCTTGATTTGACTGGATTAGTCGTTAAGGCTATTTTTTCTGATGAGAGCGAGGTAGTTTTATCTTCTACGGATTATATTGTTACAGGCTTTGATAGCAGCAAGGTTGGAGAAAATATCATAACCATTAACTACAACGGTGCTTTCGTGAGCATTCCTTTGCAAATCGTTCCATTATCTATGACCTCATTATCAGTGAAGTATTATCCAGCTAAAACCGTATATTACCCAGGGGATACCTTCGATCCAGAAGGTCTTGTTCTTGTTGCCAATTATAACGACGGCTTCCTGACCAAAGAACTGACCAGTGATCTTTATTCCCTCTCCATTAACGGACAACCGATCAGCGATTTATTACCGTATCTATTTACGCAATCAGGCTCCACAGCGGTATCCGTTACTTCAACAGAGGCGCCGGCAATCACATCGACCTTTAATGTGGAAGTAAAAGCAGCGACGTTATCCGCTTTAGAAATTCGAAATGAACCTAAACAAACACTCTACTATATCGGGGACTCCCTCAAACTAGAAGGACTTGTGGTTTATGCTCATTACAGTGATGGTACACAGATTCGGCTGTTGAACAATGAATACAAGGTCTCTCCTCTCGACACCACGACATCTGGGGATAAAAAAATCACAATTACGCATAAAGGCTTAACAACCTCTTTTCAAGTTAAGGTCAACGTTAAAAAACTAGTAGGCATCGAAGTCACCAGCTATCCTAAAACTACCTTTTTTATTAACGAAAACTTTGACAGCAAAGATCTCTTCGTATCTAAAGTGTATGATAATTCAGATAGAGAGAAGCTAAACAGCTATACGCTCGACACTTCCAAGTTCGACAATCAGGCAGCTGGAGTGTATGAAATTGGCATACTCCCTACCGATTCTTCTATTATGCCCATTACGTATTCCGTTACAGTAAAAGAAAAGATGGATCCCGTTTGGAAAAGCATTCAATTCGGTCAGTCCACTTCAGCTACTAACAATCAGACGATTGTCAACGAGGATGGATCCGCCCAACTGATCGCTTTGGAAGGCGGCGGTAAAGTCACCGAAGATCATGACGGCATTACCTTCTATTACACCGAGCTAGATGCTGCGGAAGATAATTTCGTGCTGTCTGCGGATATCCAAGTGTTGGCTTTTGCAAAAAATCCATATGACGGGCAAGAATCTTTTGGCATTATGGCACGTGACGTCATCGGCACACAAGGAAATTCTAGCGTCTTTGCATCCAATATAGCTGCCATCGGTGGTTATAGCGGCGGGACGAAAAGCGATCTGGGCACACAGCTTTTTGTCCGTACGGGAGTTGAAAAAACGGATGGGACTGGCAGTAAAGGGATTCAAACCATCATGCTTCAAAAAGAACGTCCTGCACCTGCCAATACTGTTCCAGCAGCACCTTACCATTTAACCTTAGCAAAGACGAATAGTGGTTTTACAGGACAGCTCAATAATGGCCAGCAAGCTATTCATTTCACACCAGACATTCTTAGCGTACAGGATTCAAAAATCTATGTCGGATTCTATGCCGCACGTTTAGCCACAATTAATGTAAGCAATATTCAATTAACAGTCACTTCAGCAGCTACAGATTCTCCTAAAATAGAACCACCTGCGACTCCCGTCACACCTAGCTTAAATATACTTTCACTAAGTAAAACCTCAGATCCAGCTTACCAAATGATTGTGCGCTCTAATGTCAACGGAACGGTGACGTTGAAGCAAGGTTCTACGATCATCGCTCAGGATATCGAGGCAATAGCTGGTAAACGTCTTTCTATTCCCACGAGACTTCTTGATCAAGGAGATACGAACTTCAGCATTACTTTTTTACCAGATGATACTCAGTATTTGACCTCTTATGAGAAGATCATCAGCAACTTTACCGTCACCCTAAAAAGTTATAACGAAGATGATGATATCTACGTATCCCCCACCGGATCAAGCTCCGGAGATGGAACAATCAATCTCCCACTTGATATCGATACTGCGATTGATTTCGTTAAACCAGGTCAGCATATTATTGTGCTTGAGGGTCGTTATGTGCGGAAATCACCACTTGAGATTAAAAAGTACAATGATGGCAAAGCCTCCGCCAAAAAGTATATAGAAGCAGCACCAGGAGCAAGACCTATCTTTGATTTTGACAAAAAAACAGAAGGCGTTCTCTTGAGCGGAAACTATTGGCATGTGAAAGGACTTGATTTCACTCGCTCAGCTGGGAATACCAAGGGCTTTACGGTGGGAGGCAATTATAACATCGTTGAAAATAGCCGTTTCTATGCGAATGGTGACACTGGTCTACAAATCAGCCGAACTGATGGTACCGCGATAGAAATCAATGAATGGCCTTCCTACAACTTAATTCTCAACAGTACCTCCTTCGACAACCGTGATCCATCTGACAATAATGCCGATGGCTTTGCGGCAAAATTGACTGCGGGTGTTGGTAATATTTTTAGAGGTTGTCTGGCGCATAACAATATCGACGATGGCTGGGACTTATATACGAAAGCAGGCTCAGGTGCAATAGGTTCAGTGCTGATTGAGCACAGCGCCGCCTTCAACAATGGGTTCTTAACAGACGGAACCGTAGGTGCCGGTGATAAAAATGGCTTCAAGCTTGGTGGCGAAGGCATTCATGTCACACATACCATCCGCGATTCCATCGCCTTTGGTAATGGCGCTTATGGTTTTACAAGCAATAGTAATCCAGGTGTGATCGCCATCAACAACATCGGATTTAACAATACGCGTGGTAATATAAGCTTCACCACTTATGATCACATTACTGCAGACTTTACGATTGACGGTTTCTTATCTTACCGAACTGCCAACATTGCAAAAGACCAATATCCAGCTTCTTTAGCTGCGGACAATAATTTCATGTTTGACGGTACGCGATCGGCGAATATATCAGGTTTAGAACTGAGTGATTCTAACTTTGTCAGCTTAAATCCTGTAGTCAATTACTCTCGGGATACTGACGGGAATATAATCTGGGGCGATTTCTTGAAGTTCATTCCTTTGGATGGGCCGGAACCAAGTCCGACGGCTTCTCCGAGTCCAACGGCTTCTCCAAGTCCGACGGCTTCTCCGAGTCCGACTGTTTCTCCGAGCCCAACGGCTTCTCCAGGTCCGACGGCCTCACCGAGTCCGACTGTTTCTCCGAGTCCGACCGCTTCTACAAGTCCGACGGCTGCCGCGAGCTCAGGCAGTTCCGGATCATCGGTTGGAGATTCGGCCACTACTATACTCCATTTGGACGGTAGCGTAAGGATTGAGATACCTACTACTATGAATGGAGAAAAAGCTAGCGCAATATTGACTGAATCTTCCTTACAAAAGATTATGGCTTTAGCCAAACCTAATTCCGCAGGCCACAAAATCCTAAGAATT
The DNA here is from genome assembly GCF_038005365.1 of Paenibacillus sp. FSL H8-0315. NCBI lineage: Bacteria > Bacillati > Bacillota > Bacilli > Caryophanales > Paenibacillaceae > Paenibacillus > Paenibacillus sp. FSL H8-0315. Next base: position 494,008 of record NZ_JBBOTA010000001.1, read on the forward strand.
CAGCTCGCAGAGGAACAATCGTCAAATGTTGGCTCATTTGAAGTCACTCTCCCTGCCGCAGCATTTCTTGTTGGAGCATCCACATTGCAGCTGGAGATCAATACATCACTAGCTACCTTTGTACTTCCGGATAATCTATTCCCGGCGAAGACACTGGACAATGTGAAGACGGTTACCTTGCTCCTCAAGCCTGTCGATACAACAGGAAGTTTAAAGAAGCAATTGGGTGAAAGTTTGCTTATTGATTACGAGTTACTTTTGGATGGTACAACAGTTCAATTAGAGAGTTTAAATTCGGCCATACAAATTGGGCTTCCTTATCCAGCAGCTGTACCTCCATTGAACAACGCCTTTATTGTAGTTTGGAACGTCAATGAGCACGGAGTCATCCAACCGGTAGTAGGCGGGAATTATGATTCAGATAAGAAGCAAGCTATTTTCTCAACAACAAATTCATCTGGACAATACGCCGCCGTTTACAATCACAAAACGTTCAGGGACATAACTGATTCTCATTGGGCGAAGTTTATTGTAGAAGTACTAACATCAAAAGGTGTCATTAATGGTGTAACAGAAACAGAGTTTAGGCCCGACCAGACTGTTACACGTGCAGATTTCGCACTTTTATTGGTTAGAGCTTTAGGTCTATCCGCAGCAGAAGGAAATAGCTTTGCTGATGTGTCACCTAACGATTATTTTTATGAGGGACTTATGACAGCTCAGAAATTAGGGGTCGTTACGGGCCAAACCGACGGCCTTTACCACCCTCATGACTCCATCTCCAGACAAGAAATGTTTGTTATGGCAGCTAGGGCATTGAAGGCTGCTGAGGTATGGGAATCGAATACGACCTCTTCCTCCCCCTCTGCATTAGACAGCTACACCGACCATAATCAAATTTCTAATTATGCGGCAAATGATATTGCAACGCTGGTATCAGCAGGTCTTATTAAAGGAGACTCTCAGCAGCAGCTTACACCAACTGCCCATTCCACACGTGCCGAAGCCGCCATGCTGATTTACAGAATTATGATGCAAAAATAAAAAAAGAACTCCAAGACCACTATACTCGTGGTTTTGGAGTTCTTTTTATCCTCTTCCCTCCCCCCTTAAGTCTTCTAGTTCATTTCCTTATCAGGAGGATTGGAAACCCGATACCCTTTCGGCGATTGATGGGTGATTTTCTGGAAATTCCGATGAAATGACCGTAAGTTACTATAGCCGCAAAGGTTGGCAACTTCACCAATAGTCAGATTCGAGTTTTTTAATATATAACATGCTTGTGAGATCCGATAGTGATTCAAGTAATCTGTGAAGGGCATTTTCATCAGCTGGACAAATAGCTTTGATAAATACGGGTAATCATATTGCAGATGTTTTGCTACAGCTTTTAATGTGCAATCGGCAGAATAATTTTGTTCTACAAAAAGCAGGATTTTATAGAGCACCTTTGTTTGCGGGGACTGTTTGACCGGAGCAAATGATGTCTGACAGATCAACTGCGCACATACACCATACAGGAAACTTTTCTGGCTATAAATCGAATCCAGCTTTGTACAATCAGGTTCATTCACAGCATGGAGAACATTATCATTTGGTATAAAGCTTTTATAATTCATGTGAAAATCACCTATCAATTCTGTGGAGAAAAGGATTACCATAATCTCCGAAAAATCAATCGTCTCAAATTCATGCATCTGATTAGGAAAAATAAAAACCAGATCATTTTTCTGTACCTGATAGCTTTTCCCATCAATGGTGATAGATAACTGCCCGTCTTTGACATAAATAATCTCAAATGCCCGATGAAAATGAAGTGGAAAATGATAGTTTTTTAATGGAATGAGTTTAAAGTAATCTTTTTCGCTGACACCATGTTTTTCAAAAAAGGGCCACAAGTAGATTCTCCTTCACGAAAACACTAATTTTGTCTTAAAGTGTACTATATAAAGTATAGAACTAACAACGTTATTTCCTATAATATTGGATAAAGCCAACCAAGCGGAGGTTATAGGACAATGGAATATCACATATCAAAAACCGGTTCAGATCAAGGTCAAGGCACTCAGGTGGATCCCTTTTTAACCATCAATAAAGCGGCTTCAGTAGCTGTGGCTGGGGATAAGGTTATCGTTCATGAAGGGATATATCGCGAGTGGGTAAAACCGAGATACAAAGGATTAAGCGAACAAAGAAGAATTATTTATCAAGCCGCTGAAGACGAGCAGGTTGTCATAAAAGGCTCTGAGCATATACAAGATTGGCAGCAGGTTGAGAACCAAATATGGAAAGTGATCTTGCCGAACACGTTTTTTGGCAGCTTTAATCCGTATGTTGAGGAAGTGTCTGGCGATTGGCTCGTCACTATAGAGGAGACAAGACACTTAGGGGATGTATATCTAAATGGCATGTCTTTTTACGAGGTCAGTCAGTATGATCAACTGGCAGCTCCTGTCGAAAAGCTGGAGTTCAAGGATCTCTGGACACAAGAGATGGTTCCGGTCCAAAATCCAAAACAGACGACCTACGTTTGGTTTGCCGAAGTAAGCCCTGACCACACCACGATTTACGCTAATTTCCAAGGTGCCAACCCGAACAAAGAACTGGTAGAAATCAATGTACGCAGATCTTGTTTCTACCCTGAAGAAACCGGAATTGATTATATTACTGTAAAAGGTTTTGAAATGGCGCATGCGGCAACACCTTGGGCACCTCCAACGGCAGACCAGCCCGGACTGCTAGGCACTAACTGGAGCAAAGGCTGGATTATTGAAAATAATATCATTCACGATGCCAAATGCAGCGCTATCAGTATCGGCAAAGAAGCTTCCACAGGCCATAATTACCGCACCCTTCGAAAAGACAAACCCGGATATCAATATCAGCTTGAATCCGTCTTTACTGCTGAGCGTCAGGGCTGGAGCAAAGAATCGATCGGTTCACATCTTATCCGCCATAATACCATTTATGATTGCGGCCAAAATGCCATCGTCGGCCACTTAGGTTGTATTTTCAGCGAAATTCATCATAACCATATTTACAACATTGCGACAAAACGGGAATTCTGGGGCCACGAAATTGCCGGGATCAAGCTTCACGCACCGATCGATACTCACATCCACCATAACCGGATTCACGATTGTACTTTAGGTTTATGGCTGGATTGGCAGACCCAAGGGACAAGAATCAGCAAAAATCTGTTCTATCAAAATCATCGGGATTTGTTTATAGAAGTAAGCCATGGCCCTTACATTGTTGACCATAATATCTTGACAGCTAAACATGCTTTAGAGAATGTAGCCCAAGGTGGAGCCTATATCAACAATCTGATCGGCGGCAGGATGGTTCATCGAAAGGTACTAAACCGGTCCACGCAATATCATCTTCCGCATAGTACAAAAATTGCCGGTTTCTCACTTATTTATGGTGGGGACGATCGGTTCTATAACAATATCATTGTTGGAAAAGACGGATGGACAGGCGTGGGAACATCACATTTCAATCACTACACCACCTCTTTGGCGGAGTATATCGAGAATGTCCATAAGTTACACGGTGATCTTGAGGAGTTTGAACTCGTTGAACAGCCTATGTTCATTAATAACAACGCTTACTTAAACAGTGCAGAGCCTTTCGAAAAAGAGAATGTAAAGCTGGTTGAGGAAAGCTTTGATCCAGACTTCTTTATTGTAGATCAAGGAGATGAGGGATTCCTTTCCATTGATCTGCCTGATAGCTTCGTTAACTTCTTAGGTGAAGTACATTCAACTGAAACTTTGCCGCGGGTGCGCATCGTGGATGCCGAGTTTGAGAATCCGGATGGCAGCAATATAATCCTGGATACAGATTTTCTGGATAACAAGAAAGAGAATAAAAGCACTTTAGGACCTCTTACACTTTTGAATAAGGGCAAAAATTATATTAAAGTGTGGTGATCGGTAAAGCAGGTGACTAGTCCACCTGCTTTTTTCATTGCAATCATTGAGTCTGCTACTTATTGGCCTTAATCTTTTGAATAGATACTTCGTTTTGTTCTATTATGATTTGATATTCAACAATCTCTCCTGCTTTAAATTCTTCGTTAAATTCTTTACTGACCGATCAAAGAATTGATCTGAAGGTCATGGACGATAAATAAAACGAATATAGATAAGTCTTGTGAAAAGTTATCTGAATGATACTCTAATTCAAAATAATAATCCTGCCCGTGATTACACCCTTTTCATCTCTGGAAAATTGAAGTGCCCTAGTTTCTTTATCGTCCGCACTGAAGCTTACGGAATCCGAGTAACCGATTTGCCCTTCCTCAAACATATTTTGGACAAAAAGCTTGACACTCCAGTTATCGTATTCATAATTGAAAGCTCCTTGTTCATCAACACGCACTTCCTTTACAGATTCAGGGATAATCGTGCCGGTGGAGATTTTTTTCTTCATATCCTCTATTTTTTTAATTAGTTCCTTTTCATCATCATCAATAGAGGCAGCTGCATCTGTTGAAACCGCTGAATCAACTTTGCTGTCGGCAGAGGGTTCTTTCAACAGCTCCTGTAAATAGCTCTCAGCTTTGACAGGGTCAGCTTTGGTTGGATCCAGCGGAAGTTCAAATAGAATAGCGGTTCCCTTGTAATCGTTATTAGCGCTAATTTCCCCTGTACTTTCATTATAAGCAAACGCATCTTTGCTGAAAAAAGAACTACCATTACTGACAGCTAGATATACCCCTCGGTCAGCGAACATCTCCACTCCATCACATTCAATCAGCCGGTACATAATTCCATCTATAACAGCCTCGCTATAGCCACCATTCATTGTTGTGATATTAACTTGCCATGGTTTTAGTCCCTTTATAAGCGGTGACACAAAGAATGGATCCTGGCCATACTCCGGTTCACTTGTAGCAGGCATGGGGCTACCGTCTATTCTGGCGATGGATACAACGGCATAGGATCTGTTTGGGTTAATATTCTGATCAGACTTACTCAGTTCTGAAAGACCTTCCCCCGAGACTATTCCATTCAACGTCACGTTATAATCACCAGATATAACCGATTGGTTGATTTCAACAGCATCCCTGCTTTCGAATGCTTTTGCCAGCAGTTGCTGGCCCAGATGCTCAGCAACCTGCTTGGGGCTAAATAGCTGTGTAGCTGCATAAGCCGTTAAAGACATTACAAGCGTGAATATAGCAACCATTAGTCCAATCGAAACTCTTTTTTTATAGGCTGGTTTCATTGGTTTAGTCTCCTTAAACTGTTGGATGATTCTTTCGTTTAATTCCTCTGTCGGCTCTGCTGTAGAAGCTAGCGCTTGCTTTAGCAGTTGATCCAACTTTTCGGAGTCATTCATTGGGATTCAACCTCCAAAATCTTTTTCATCGCCTTGCGGGCTTGGAAAAGTCTGCTTTTAACTGTGCCCGGTGGAATCCTTAGCGCTGAAGCAATCTCATCAACGGTCATTTCTGCGGTATAGTACAGATAGAGCGGTATTTTCAGTTTCTCATTCAGCCGGTCTGCGGCAGCATGAATCATGTGCCGAAGCTCCTGGGACAGCAATGCATCCTCTGGCATAACCTCTCCATCGGAAGTACACGCCAGATCGACCGCTTCATTATAATCTGCTGTAGGTGCAATTCTTTGCCGCCATGCCCATTTTCTGCGTTTGTTTTTGCGTAATGAGATAGCAATCGAGATAAGGAACGCTTTCGGATTTTGGTTCAGGTCCATTTTATGCCGCATTTCCATAGCTTTTAAAAAAGTCTCCTGATAGAGATCGTCCGTATCCACCCTATTCCCCGCAAGCGTAAAACAAAATGCGTAAATTGCTTTGCCATGTAATTTTATTAGGTCACTCAACTCTTCAATTTCCAAGTAGGCTACTCCTTTCTGAATGGCCATTCACCTATATATTGTCGTAACCTTGGAATCGGTTCACTATTTTGCTGTTGACTTTGACCTTAGGGTAAGGTGTTAAGTAGAGCTAGAACCAAACATCGATGTTTTGGCTTGGAAGCTTAATTAAAACGAAAAAAGGAGATGACTTTTTGCTGTCGATTGGAGAATTCTCGAAGATATGCGAAGTTTCTACGAAGACGCTTCGATATTATGATGAGATCGGATTAATTCATCCCGATGAGATTAACCCTGAGAACGGTTATAGGTATTACTCCATTAAACAACTTAAAAAAATGCTTTTTATCAATCGTCTGAAAGGTTATTGTTTCTCGCTGGAAGAAATCAAAGACATTTTACAAGGGGAACAGAATCATTCAGAAGAGAAGCTCTACTCAGCCCTTAATCTCAAGAAAAAAGAAATACAGAAGAAAATAAGCGCTTATGAATACACCTTACAACAAATCAATAGTGATGTTTTAAATTTGGAGAAAGGTATTCCCATGATGTCTTACCTGAATGAGATAAAAGTAGAGCTTGTTGAAACTCAGCCTATGAATATTCTTTTTACGCGTCAGATGTTGAGCAGTGATGACTATGCGTTAGGTTATGGACATTATTTTAGCAGGCTATATGAAAAAATCGCCACGGAAAAACTCACTTTGCTCGGTACGCCAATAACGATATATCACAGCCATGAATATAATCCAGCCGGAAATGATACAGAGTTTGCCCTCCCTATAAAAGAGAGTGTAAAAGGTACAAGAGATTTGCCTGATGCTCTTTGTGCGAGATCTGTTCTTAAAGGCGCCTATTCAGAATTGACCTCGGTCTATGCTCAGCTGAGAGAATGGATAGAAAATGAAGGTTATGAATGGGTGAACTCACCTTATGAAATCTACTTAACGGACCCGACACAGGTTGCTGTGCCTGAGGATCTGGTTACCGAGGTCTATTTTCCAGTAAAGAAAAAAAATTCATAAAGGAGTACCTTTCATGCTCAAAAACAATTATCCAACTTCAGATTGGCACATCTCAGCCCCCGCAAACTTAGGAATGGATGCTAATATGCTTTCAGAGCTAGAATCAAAGATCAAATCCGAGTATAGCAATATCAACGGGATTGTTGTGGTAAGAAATGGAACTATTGCTTATGAAAAATATTATAATGGCGCTAGCCCGAATGACACACATCATGTGGCCTCTGTAACAAAAAGTATCATATCCGCGCTCATAGGCATTGCCATAGAGGCTGGCTGTATTAACAATGCAGATCAAAAGGTACTGGAGTTTTTCCCGGACTATGTTCCAAACGCTGCTCAAGATCCGCAAAAACAAGAAATCACCTTACGCCATCTCCTGACGATGACCGCACCTTATGCTTTTGCAGATTGGCACGAACCGCTGGAGCAAATGTGTATGCAGCCTGACTGGGTAAAATATACGCTGGATATGCTAGGCCAACAAGGAACAATTGGGGATTTCAAATATTCTACCGCTGGAGCACATCTGCTTTCTGCCATCATCACGCGCAGCACTAGACAAAGTGCCCGTGAGTTCGCCAACGAACGTTTATTTAAACCTATCGGAATGAATGAAATCCCGGATTATGAGATGAGCTCATTTGGGTTCGATGATTTGTTTGGGGTTAATGTGAAGGGGTGGGTGGAAGACCCCAATCGTATCACCACAGGAGGATGGGGACTTACGTTGTCTCCACGCGATATGGCGCGTTTTGGTTTATTATATTTGAACCGTGGACAATGGGAGAATAATCAGATCATTTCGGAGACATGGATTGAGGAATCAACAGCGATGAACCCTAATCATTACGGTTACTTGTGGTGGCTACGCGAAGAAGACGGGGTTTACACCTACTCAGCGTTAGGTGATGGTGGTAATGTCATTTGCTGCATTCCAGAAAAAAAACTTGTCGTAGCTATCGCCTCAGAATTCACACTTCAGCCTCGTGACCGGTGGCCTCTTATTAAGGATTGTATTATTCCGTCTGTTGTAGAGTAAAGAAGATAGAAAACATGCTGGTTGCCACTACTTCATTAACAACTAGGAGAGCAACCAGCTGTCTACACTCTAAATCGTTTTGCTTCGAGGAAAAATAATATCGCCTTCGTTGCTGCTTACATCAAAAAATCCTACTTTGTGTTTTATAGCCAACTCCCGCATCGCCGTATAAGCTTCCTCAGCTACAGAATAAGCGAAAGCCGCATAGATGACGGATGAGCCAAGCGAGTAGTCAGTCAACCGGTTATCCGTTCCGGCTTCCTCCATCGCTTCAAAAATCTCGTCCTCTACATTCATATTAGGAAATTGCTCAGACAACTCACTATAAAAGCGTTGCAACGCCTCCGATAAAACTGATGGATCATTATAGGCATGGTCTTCCGACCACTGCACTTGCTGTTCATACCACTCCATAAACGCTGCTCTCTCTTGCGGTGCTTTAGACGTCTCGAATGCCATCAAATCATAGCTCATTTAAAATCCTCCTCTAACCCACCCTAATCGTGCATTTTCAGTTCCTATAAATTGTTGGGCTGTTTTGATTATATATTAAAAATCATCAGACCCATACTATAGAATCATGATACTTCCTCACCCGTTAAATATCATGTGAGCTCCGGTGTATCCACAAAAGTAACCACTGGCTCCATTACGCCATGTAGTTCGAATAAGATTAGCTCGTTATCACCTTGACGCAGAAGCGGCGCTGGTAAGTACAGTGTTTTAGTTGGACCCTTCTCCCAGTAGCGCCCTAAATTAAAGCCGTTTATAAAAACCTGACCTTTACTCCATCCATCCAGCTGCAAAAAAGTATCCTCAGGCTTACTGACTTGAAAGCTCCCCCGGTAAAAAGTGGGCTGCTGACGTTGCTCGCAATCTATCGGTGTGAATGATAATCCCTTAAGATGGGTTAAAGGCAAAGAACGAATCGTCCAATCATGCAGGAATTGATAGCCGAGTCTAACGCCACAGGTTATGCCTTTTGGATCACGAAGCAGCGGGCCATAATTTACACGCCCCATATTCTCCACAAGGATGTCGATCTGCAGTCCCTCCGTTGGAACCTCTAATGGAATTCCTCGCGGATCCCAGCGTTCAACTGTACCGACAAAGGCCCCATTCGCGAATACAAGCGCACGATCACGTACTTCTTGAAGGACGAGCTCCGTACTGCTGCGGGGTCCACTGATCTTCGTCGAATACAAAATGAACCCATAATTCTGATTCAGTTTCTCCATTGGCTCGGGACATGCTCTATGTACTGGGTGAGACAAAACGTCTAACTGAGTGAACAGTGGTGCTGCTTCTGTCATCAACACTTTACCATAAGCTTGTGACTTTATTAACGGCGGTAATTCCAGGGGCGGCAACGTTACGTATTTCTCAATTATTGTTCGAGCTGCATAGAATTTTGCAGTTGGCTTACCGGATTCGTCCAGCAGCGTATCATAATCGTAGCTGGTTACGATGGGCTCATATTTGTCAAAAAGATTTGCCCCATTCATAAATCCAAAATTCGTCCCCCCATGGAACATATAGAAGTTAACAGAGGCTCCTAAAGCCAGCATTTCATCCAAAGTCTCCGCTACTTCAGATTCGGGGCGTGTATTATGCGGTTTCATCCAGTGGTCAAACCATCCATTCCAGAATTCCATACACATCAACGGTCCCGTAGGCTGATATTCACGTAGTTTAGCAAAGGCTTCCTTTGCCCGTGAACCGAAATTCACCGTGGCGAACACTCCGTCAATCATGCCCCCTTGGAGCATATGATCTTCAGCTCCATCTGAAGTAAACAGCAGAACGTCCATGCCGCGGGCGATCATTCCTGCTTTTAGATCATTCAGGTAAGTCTTATCACTACCAAAGCTTCCATATTCGTTCTCTACCTGAAGAGCAAGCACAGGCCCACCGTTAGTGCTTAACAAAGGCCGCAGACGTGGAAGCAACTCATCGAAATAGGCATCCAACTTAGATAAATAGACGTTATCATTACAACGCAGCTGTATGTTATTGTCCGCAAGTAACCAAGCTGGCAATCCACCGAATTCCCATTCCGCACAAATATAAGGACTTGGCCGCAAAATCACGTGCAAACCAAGCTCTCCAGCAAGTCTAACGAAAGCCTCGATGTCAGCAAATCCAGCAAAATTGAAGCTCCCCTCCTCTGGTTCGTGTAAATTCCAAGGAATATAGGTTTCAACAGTATTCAATCCACAAGCCTTCAGCTTCAGCAAACGATCCTGCCAATATTCCGGAACGATCCGGAAATAATGAAGCGCACCAGAAAGCAACCGGATGGGTTGTTCCTCTAATGTAAAATGATCCCCTGATATGGATAACTTTCGCATATAATTTCTCCTCCAACATTGAGATAGACTATTTAATTATAGGTAATAAAAATATCAACCCATATGGACGATTCTAATGAAATATATGGAGAATTCATTGGTTGCTAGAGGCTTTTGTGATGCTATACACTATATTCATAGGGGGTTGTTACGGATGTCAAAAAGAACTCATATTTGGTTAATTACCACAGATCAAATGCGTGCGGACGCACTAGGTATCGAAAACGCTTCCGTACTGACACCTGAGCTTGACAAGCTTGCTTCGGAAGGCACACTCTTCACTGGTGCTTACTGCGCTAGTCCTGTTTGCACGCCTTCACGTTCTTCCATTTTTACAGGCAGGTATCCGCATGTTCACGGTGCCTGGAACATCGGTACCACACTCAGAGAAGACGAACTTACCTTATGCGATCATTTAAAGAAAGCGGATTATAAAACCATCGGTATAGGAAAGATGCATTTCCGCCCTCAGATGAAGGGGGACTTTTCACAAGAATATGAAGAGCCTGCTTATCGTGACCGCGGAAGAGCTTCCGATGGAACGTACTACGGATTTGATGAACATCATATTACGGAAGATAATTGTATCGGGGAATATATGGAGTGGCTTAGAGAGCGCAACCCTGAAGCGGCAGAACGTTTCAGCAAGGACCGTTACAGAGCTTCTAATGCTCAAAACGATGTGTGGGAGAGCGAAATCCCTCCAGAGCTACACCAGTCATACTGGATTGCTGAACGGAGCATCGATGTGATCCTCTCTCACAAAACCGAACAACCGCTATTTTTATGGACCAGTTTCGTCGATCCACATCACCCCTTTGACCCTCCAAAAGCTTACGCGGATATGTACGCTGACACTGACATTCCATCTCCAGCCAGCGAAGCAGACGACGTGCATCTTCGTCCTCCACATCTGCTGCGTCAGAGTCAGGGAGGATATTGGCCTGGTGGCGGTGAGGAGCATTCTCTTGATGAAGCGCATATGAAACGGCTCACCCGAAATTATTATGCGATGATTACCTTCATTGACGAGCAGATCGGACGTATTATAAAAGCTTGGCGTCAAAAAGATATGTACGATGATGTAGTCATCCTCTTCACCAGCGACCACGGAGAATTGCTCGGTGACCATGGGCTGATTTACAAAGGGCCGTGGTTTTATGAAGGGTTAACACGAATCCCGATGATCGTACGCGGTCCTGGGATTGCTTCCGGGCAACGGGTCCCTGCTTTGATGGAACATGTTGATATTGTCCCCACACTGCTTGCAGCCGCAGGTCTCAAAACTTCCTACGGAATTCAAGGTGTGTCACAGATGGAGGTGCTGGCTGGAAGAGAGTCCCATGTGCGTAATTCTGCCCTAACCGCTTATATTGCTCATGATCGCGGCATTAACGCTAAGTGTTTGCGTACAACACGCTATAAGCTGGTAATCTTCGCAGGTGAGACCTACGGTGAATTGTATGATTTGAAAGAGGATCCTCATGAGAACTCCAATCGTTTTGAAGATCCCGATTATAGTGATATTCGCCATTCGATGGTTGAATTGCTCGTCCATCGAATGATTCAAGATCAGGACCCTTTGCCTGAACGCCGGAGTAGCTGGTAAATTCACTAACCTTTCTTTCTATCCTTAACAGACTTAGGGCAACCTGAAAGTTCAGGTTGCCCTAAGTTATGATTATTTCCCCAATTGGGATGCCTTTAGAATATGAGAAATTGGGCGTCCGGCAATCCATTCTCCGTTGTTTACAAACCCTTCCTCTCGTCCCTCCAGCTCGTGAATAAGACGCTCTCTCCATTCTTTTATGCGCTCGAATTTATCAATACAGCCTATCGCATTAATCTTCTCAGAGGGGTCTGCCGCTAAATCAAAATACTGCTCTTCCCCTGTCTGAGAATACCAAATAAATTTCTCTCTTCCATCCGTTAAGAAGTGGTGGGACTTTTCTCCATAGGCTTGTTCCCCATGAATATAAGATCGCCACAATGTCTGATCTCCCCTGCACAGCGGCAACACACTTTGCCCTTCTACTGTAAATGGTATTTGGACGCCAGCAGCTTCAAGAAATGTGGGCATAATATCGCGAAGCTCTACAATGGAATCAAGCCGGGAGCCGGCAAGAAGTCCAAGCGTTTCTCCCGGATCAAACACTATGAAAGGAATCTTAGCACTTCCTTCATAAGGAAGAGATTTCCGGAAGTAATGGTGATCCCCCATCATTTCACCATGATCAGAAGTAAATAGAATCAAAGTTTCATTTAAAACTCCATACTCCTGCAGCCCATTGATCAACCTCCCAATTTGGTCGTCAAGATGCGTAATTAGCGCGTAATACGCGGCACGGGCACGATCCAATCTGCGCTTTGGCAAATTAGTGAACGAAGAAGTTGGATCCTTAGCTCCGTTTAAGGCAGCACTCTCGTCCACCCAATCTCCGATTGGAGGATCAGGAAATTCCAAGTCCTTGTACATATCTAGATAACATTGTGGCGGATCCAAGGGGGAATGCGGGCGAACGAAGGAAGACCATAGGAAAAATGGTTTCCCAGGGTCTCTTCTCCGCAAAAAGTCTAGCGACTCGGTTACGCACCAATTCGTTGGATGCATCGCTTCCGGCAAGTGCCAGGGGCGGGCAACCGTTGAGGCGTTGCAATCGAGGCCTAAGTCAGTGATATCCGAATTGGTATCAGTTTGTCTTCGCAGCCACTGCAAGTAATCGTCCACTTGATCATAGTGTTCATCATGGAACGTTTGGTTCTTATCCCGATTGTAGTGAAGATATCCATCATGAAGCACCACATTATGGAATCCACATAGATTACGTGCAGGATACACATGCATCTTGCCAACACACTGCGTATGATAACCAGCTTGAGCAAGCTCGCCGGCAATCGTATGGGCGTAATTCCATTTAACCTTATCCTGATAACCAACCCGGCCATGTGATCTTTGCCCCATTCCTGTCATGATAGCAGCCCTGGCGGGAATACAACTGGGGGTAGCCGAATACGCGTGCTCAAATAAGATCCCCCTTGATGCCAGAGCGTCCAGGTTGGGTGTCTCAACGACGGGATGTCCCATAATGCTCAGGCAATCAAAACGCATCTGATCTACGGTGATAAGCAGAAGGTTAGGCTGCTTTGTGCCCTTTTGATTGTCCAGATTAGTATCAATCATAACCTCACCCCCTTCTTAAACCCCAGCGATCACGGATGGTGTTGCAATCGTGTGCCATAAATTCGCACTTATCGCCCTGGGGTTGCCCTCGTCAACAAGGCCGTCGAACGTCAGAAGCTCCTCTTCTAATTCAGCAATCTGTTCCACGTTCCCTTCGACATAACGATTGATTCGATGAATCGCCGTTCTGATTCTCTGAAGCAATCCTCCCATACGAAGATCAAAGACATCAAGACCAAACACCTTATTTTCCTGCTCCCATTGCACTCGATAGTCGTCCATGAATTGTCTGGCCAAATCAGATAATTGTGGCAAAGTCACCTTGGCAAAGTGAGCCAATTCCTCTAAATCTCCACGATGATAAGCTTCGTGTATAGAAATCCCGATTTCGCTCTTTATTTCGAGCAAGCGACACAAGCTGGCTTGTACAGAGAATAAGGATTGCCAAGGCGAATTGCGAGTGATCGCCTGTTCGAGCTTTTCTGCACTTTGCTGATAATGCTTCGAATACGAGCTAGGAATAACATGTCGATCGAACAAACCACATAAAATATCTTGATAAAGCAAGTATTTAGCCGGATTGATAGAACATCCCCCCGGTGCCGAATTACCCGGAACCAAGTTGGCCGCATCGAGTGCCATAAAGTCATCATAATTGCCTTGCACGCAGCTACTGAATCTTTCTTTGACATGGTTCTCCACGAAACATCTCGTGTAGCAGAGCTCCGCCCAAAGTTGAAGGGTAGGAAGAACCGAGAAAACGGAAGCTTCAGCGCCATTATCTCCCCATGCGGTAATCAACACTTCTTGAATTCCATACTTAACACAGCTATCATGAGCCAGCAGACTGACATGGCGACTGAATTCATTGTTTGGAGCGAAGCCCATCCATTTCCAAGCACCACCTGCAAATCCAATATGATCATTCAGCTGCTTATGTTTGCTTAACATCCCGTCGTATTTCTCCTGCGTTTCCGAATAATAATCCCAGTAGATCAAGGTAACATCTTCAGGAATCAGCTTTACAATATCAGGGCTAATTGGACTTTCAGCATCGTAATATTCTCCGGAACTGGCCAGACGAAAAAACATGTCGCTCCACATCATCGTCTGGAAACCATATTTTCTGGCGATCTCCATAACAGTGCTAAAGTGTTTTAACATTAACGAGGAGCGATCCTGATACCCATGCTTATCCAGGTATTTACCAAGTCCCATCATATGAGCTTCGTCCATCCCGATATTTATGCGGCGACTGCTTACATGAGCCGACATAAAAGCAAACATTCGATCAATTAACTCATAAGTTCTGGGATCATCAATAAGGAGAATATCCTGGAAATCCACAAGCGGTGCATGTGCCTGCCATTTCAACGCTTGGCCGAGATGGGCCAGGGTCTGAATACAAGGAACCAGTTCTATGCCAAATAACGCGGCATACTGTTCCAGCTCCCGAATTTGATCTCCTGTATATCGGCCTCGCAAATAGCCGAAATAAGGGTATCCCTCCAGTTCGTAGGTGTCTTCCGTATACAACTGAACCGTTGAATATCCCATAAGCGCTAAACGCCGGATCAATTCCTTATATCCTTCATAGTTAAGAACCGCATTTCGCGAACAGTCTACCATGAAGCCTAACTGTTCATAAACCGGCCGTTCATTAATTTCAACTCGTTCTCCACGGCGTACGTTCTCAAGAAATCGGCTGAGTGCCCGGAACAATTGATGCTCCTGTTCATACGCAATGGTGACCTGAGCCTCATCGTAAGATATTCGAATGCCCTTCCCTTGCTTCTTACAAATCACTGGTATCCCTGAGCGTTCCATTCGAATACTCAATATTCCCGCTACTTCTGAAACAGCTGCTAACTGTTTCTCGGTTAACCCTGTCAAATGAATGCTAAGGTTCATAGACTTTACCCTCCCAATCTTATAAGTATGCGGTCTGTAGCGCCGCACAGTCTAAGCCATACTTCAAATAATTAAACGGAAGATCCGGGCTACTAGCGCCCGGATCTTCTCTATTCATCCATTATTCAATACCTTGTTCCTTGGCCTTCTCATTTACTTCCTCTATCATTTTATCAAGACCTTTAGCCTTATAATCGTTCACAATGCTATTCCAGTAACTCTCAACGGGTTCTTTGGAAAGCATGATCTTAAGCAAATCATCATGGTCAAGCACAGTAAATTTATCCTTTGTTGGGGTGGACATATAAGTTAACCTAATGTCGTATTCTGGCACCTTTGTATTGTTCTGAATCCAGTCGATGTAATCGACAGCTTCTTTGCGAATTCCTTCATTAGCAATCGTCGGGTTATCCATGTTATAGCTATCTGAAGTTTCATAAGCCACCAAATTCTTCAGAAATCTGCTAGCTGGATACTTCTCATTTAATGAACCCTTTTCAATGACAACCTTCTGCCCATTTTCGAGCTTATAATCTACACCTTCGATGCCATAAGTCAACAGATCCTTGCCTTCAGGAGACAACACATAATCATAGAGTGCCATGATGCGATCCATCTTTTTATCGTCAATCTTATTGCTGAAATAGCTTTCTGACCAGTATGTTTTAAAGATGGCATGTGAGCGTTCACCATCAGGACCGATAAGCGGCTTGAGCGCCTTCACGCTCTCCGTCATATCCTTATCCGGATAAGCTGTTTTCCAGCGTTTTTCATACATATCGCTATTTAAATTTATGAAACCTCCACCGCTTAGAAGAGCAGCTGCTTTGCCTGCTACGAAATTGTCATAGGACTCTGCTGGTTTGACGAGCGCGATGTCTGGATCGATCAATCCTTTTTCGTACATATTCTTCATGTTTTGCAGCGCTGGCAGCGCATTTTTAGAGAATACAGCAGGGATAAACTTTCCATCCTCTTTGATCCATTTAAAATCACTGCCGCTTCCATCACTAGTAGCAACCGGGTTGCCATACAACCAGAAGAATCCGCCCAGCATCTTGGTAGTTGTCGTCGTAAGACCAGTAACATGCTTGCCTTCCGGATCCGACTTTACGATTGCATCAAGCATGGCTTCAAACTCTTCCCATGTCTCTGGCTCTTTGGTGATCCCAGCCTTTTGAGCAAGATCCCAACGATAGAAGACCATACGATCCAGTGCGCTCCAATCAACACTCGGGAACATCCGGCGAGGCACAGTATAATACTTTCCATCTACTCCTAATCCTTTAATATCTGGCGATTCGAAGTATTTTGCAAGGTTTGGATACTTTGAAAGATCCGGGAGCGCTTTGACAACGCCTTGATTCACCCATTTGCGCTGATATTGCGTGCCGACGGCGTCGATCGCGAAAATGTCTGGCAATTGGCCGGAAGCGGCCCACATTTGAATCTTCTGGGTATAGTCATCCCAAGACAAATTGACAGGTTTTAGTGTGATGTTGAATTTCTCCAATACTTGTTTAGCGATCGGGTCCTTTTCGATGTTAGCAATCTCGGCATCCGCATCCCAAAACCCAAGAGAAATGGTCATTGGATCCTTGTAAGGATTATCCGTGGAGTTAGAAGAATTCGGAGATGTTTCACCGTTTGAACCAGCCTGCCCTTTGCCGTTATTGCCTCCACCGCAAGCCGTGAGTACTGAAGCCAACAAAGTTATACATAATGCCAATGTCATTATTTTCTTTCTATGCATGCTTGAAACCTCCCTTTATACTATTTTAGGATAGAATCAATCTATTTAAAATCTTTCTTATCCTTTTATTGAACCCACCATAATCCCTTTATTAAAATGCTTCTGCAGGAACGGATAAACAACAATAATCGGAATACTCGAAACTACAATCGCTGCCATTTGAAGTGCAGGTGTGTAGACCTTCCCCGTCTGCTCCTGCTCGGCCATCGTTTGTGCCATTTGGCTTAGCAAGGAATTCGAAGTAATAAGTGTCTCCCGCAGATAAATCTGAAGTGGTGCTTTTGCAGCGTCACTGATAAAAATCAGCGCATACCACCATTCATTCCATCTTTCCACAGCATAGAACAAAGCAAAAGTCGCCATGAATGGAGCAGAGATCGGAATAATGATTTTGAAAAGAATGTACAGATCATTCGCCCCGTCCAGCTTAGCCGATTCTTCCAAGCTTTCTGGAATGGTATTGAAATAGTTTTTCATAATGATTAGATAAAACGTATTGAGACCCGCGGGGATGATCATGACGAGTATATTGTTTACGAATCCTAGATCCTTAACGACTAAGTAAAAAGGAATTAAACCGCCATTGAAAAACATAGTGAACAAGATCAAGCTGAGCATTATGTTTCTGCCGGGCATACCCCGCTTGGATAATGCGTAGGCTCCCGCCACAGAGATTGTCATACTGAACAACACGCCAACCACAGTTACGATGACAGAATTAAAGATGGAAGTCCAAAACTTCATATCCTGAAGCAAAAGCTTGTAAGCGGACAGGTCAAACGAAAGCGGAAAAATATAAAAGTCACTTTTACTAATCGCTTCGAACTTTGCCACAGAGATAATAAGAACATTATAGAAAGGAAAAAATGTTACTATTGCTAGGAGCCCCAGAACCACGAATGCGACGATATCGAAGACACTCCACTTTTTTCTCTTTTTAACCGTTGTGTCGGTCACTTGCTTCTCCCCTTTTCCTGCAGATTAATACAGCCCTTCCTCGCCCATCTTCTTAGCGAACGTATTGGCCGCCCATAAAAGGATTAGGCTGATAATGGACTTGACGACACCCACGGCGGTCATATATCCAAAGTCTCCTCCAATCGTGAAGGAAGTCCGATAAATGTAAGTATCGATCGTGTCGGCAACCGAATATACCGGCGAACTATACAGGTTGAAAATTTGCTCGAAGCTCGAACCTTGGGTTAGTAGTTGTCCAACTTGAAGGATTAACAGAACTGCGACTGTACTCTTCAAACCCGGCCATGCGATGTTTAGCAAACGGCGAAACCGGTTCGCTCCGTCCACTTCAGCCGCTTCAAACAGCTCAGGATTGATCCCTGCCAGAGCCGCCAGGTAAATGATTGAATCCCAACCGATCTCTCGCCACACATGCGTGATATACAGAACGGGTCTGAATGCACTTTCATCGACAAGAGGAGAATTCGGATCTCCACCAAACAGCATGATGATCTGGTTATAAATCCCGTCCTTGCTTAAAATATTGATAATAATCCCCGACAGTACAACCCACGATATAAAATGCGGGAACGTCAGGATCGTCTGAAAAAACCGCTTCATTTTTGTCCTGGAAAACTCATATAAAACAATCGCCAGGATAATGGGCATCGGGAAATGAGTGACCAGCTTCATCAAGCTGATAATGACCGTATTCCAAAACGCCTTGCGAAAATCGGGGTCGGTCAGCAGCGTTTGAAAATTCTCCAACCCAACCCAAGGACTTCCCAGAATCCCCTCACTGTAATTAAATGTTTTGAACGCTAGCGTTACACCGTACATGGGAGCATAGCTGAAGAGGGCATACCAGATTAACACCGGTAGAACCATGAGGTAAAAATACTTGTACTGTAAAATCGTTTTTCCTAAACTTTGCTTTGGAGCACGAGTTTTTAAGCTTCGTTTAGGCGTACGAGCGGTTACAGAATCAGCCAATCTTCTCCCCACCTTTCTGTATGAGTTTGTTATGCTTGTAAGCGATTTATATGGTAAATTATATCGGGAGTGTAAATTCTCTTGTATAGAGAATACAACTCCGATCATGTGGATTTTTCACACCTTTGCGGGAGACCTTCCTGTGGCACGTAATATCGGACATAGTGAGCGTAAGATCGTCCATACCCCCCTTGGTCCACAATCGCTAGGATAAATCTAAGAGCTCTATAAAGAGAGGGGGATTCACTTATGCGTTCAGTAATTATTGCAGATGATGAGAAGTGGATTGTAGAAGGAATTAAAGCTGGAGTGAATTGGAAGAAATACGGCTTTGAAGTGATCGACGATGCCGAAAACGGGCAAGAAGCCCTTCAATTAATTCAATCGCTTCGCCCCACCCTTGTTCTAACAGATATCAAGATGCCTGTTATGAATGGACTAGAGCTCATTCAACGTGGCAAGGCCATCGCGCCGGATACGATCTTTATCGTACTCAGCGGACATGCCGAGTTCGCTTATGCACAAAAAGCAATGAATTATGGTACTTTCGGATATTGTCTCAAACCCTTTGAAATCGAAGAAATTGAAGGAATGCTCAACCGAATAGCCCAGCAACACGATTCCAAGACAGTTAAAGAACAACCTATCCACGACTTCGAACTTTATGAAGCGGTTTGTTCCGGAGATCTTGAACGAATTAACTTATGGTTGGATGAGAAGAAAATACCCTTGTCGAAAGATACCCCTCATATCCCCATTGTTATCCAAGGGTTAAGTTCACCTGTAGATGTCAGGCAGTTCTCTTCCCTGGTCTTCCCAATGAGCCGCCGTCGGTATGGTTACTTATTGGAAGAGTGCCAATACGAAGTCTTCCTCCAGGGTCTTAAACAAACAGAAGTTGTACAAGAGTGCGGAGTCGGGATCGGTCCTCCTATTTCGGATATACAACAATTGGATGCGTCTTTAGAGTCCGCCTCTCATGCTGCTTTCAGTATGTTCACAACGGGGATGCCCGGATGTTACCGGGTGAATCCACAACAGGAAATACCGATCGATGAGAAGCTCAAAGAGATTTCCCGGATTCTTCATAATAAAGACCGGCTCGGTTTCATAGCAGCCATGGAATCGATAAAGAAATTATTCAAAGAGGGAACGTTCACCATTAAAGAAGCCTATTTGCTCTATACATCGATCCTCTACTTATTTCCTCGGGAAGGGACTCGGGTTAGCGGCCGTTTTTTTGAAGGATATGAACAGCTCTATTATCGGTACGGCACGGCTGAAGCTATGATCGATGATCTGATTCTTATGACACTTGATATTTTTATGAACAGAAACGAATCTGATATTTCACGAATCTCAAACCACAAAGTCAAAGAAATCATGTTATACATCCGCAACCATTTCAATCAAGAAATTTCGATCCAGCAATTAGCCAATCAGTTTTTTTTAAGCCCAAATTACTTATGCCAATTATTCAAAAAAGAGGTCGGCGAGACCATCATCGAACATATCAGTCGTTTACGAATTGAATACGCTTGTAAAACGCTGATCGAAACCAACCTTTCCATTTACCAAATCGGTGAGAAATGCGGTTTTCAGGATTATTTCTATTTCACACGAATTTTTAAGCGGCATCTCAAAATGACACCTACACAATATAGGGAACTAAACAATGAAGACATTTAAGAGACTATCCATCCGTACTCAGGTTTTGCTATTCGGGTTATTTATTGTTGCCATTATCCCAATCATCGTTTCACGAGTCTACCAACTATCAAGCGAGACTATCATTAATCAAAATACGCAATACAATACGGAGCTAGTCTCCCTCCTCAAACAACGGATTTCTGACAACTATGCCAACGTCTCTTCCATGATGATGAATGTGGGTTACGATTCGACCGTCCAAAAGTTCCTAGTCGAGAATGATAAGCTTCGAGTGTACGATCTATCCCAAAAAGTTGAAGGATTGTTGAGCATCGCCCGAAATATGAACACGGATATCTTAGATATTATTGTTATCGGTAGCTCAAACACACGTATTTCCTTAGCAGGAAGAACAAAATATGCTATCGATCTTATGAAAACAGCTGAGGAGGATGGAATCGTTCATTATCGCGGATACAGTCCTCCAGACAAAGTCATCGACAAGAGAAAACTGCTTTTCGGGATGAACATCTTCGCTTCAGGTGACACGTCCCTATATGGTGAAAAAATTGGCTATCTCGCAGTTATTGTAGATATGAAAGCCATTCAAACTGAAATTTCTGAGTATCCCCGATTGGTCGGAACCAGCTTTTTTATGATGGATGATAAAGGCATGATCTACTCTAATAGCAATGAGCCGGAGGATATGCTCCAGCAGTTTCAAACTCGGGCAACTGGAAGGGATGGAGAGTCCATCGTTGAGACGGTTCATGGAAAGAAATATGCAATTCAGTCCTTTAGCTTACCGGAGATCTCTGGAAAAATCATAACCGCTGTTCCTGTCCATAATTTAATGAAAGAACTGGAGAAATTGAAGAAGGTCAGCTATGCTCTTCTAGCCTTAATCTTGCTGGTCGTCTCTATTCCCTATTCTGTGCTTATGATGAATCTCTTAAGACCGTTGTCTAGGCTTATGCGCTATATGAATCAATTAAAGGGTGGAAGTCTGGGGATATTGAACAACAAGGTCGATTTAAAGGGCTATGCTGAGATTGAAATCATCTCTCGACAGTTCAACGATATGACCACACGGATCCACGATTTGACGGACCAATTAATCGATGCTTCAACTCAACTTTATCTGACCGATCTGGAAAAGCAGCGGGCGGAATATTCGTATTTACAAAGTCAAATTAATCCGCATTTCTTAAGTAATACTTTAGATACAATCAAGGGCGTTGCGATCGTAAAAGGAAATCGGGATATCTTCGAGATGACTACCGCCTTAAGCACAATGCTCAAGTACAGCATCAAAGGCAAAGAGGAGGTAACTCTTGGGGAAGAGCTGAAAATCGCGGAATCTTGTGTGAGGATTTACCAAGGCCGTTTCCCGGACAAATTTACTTACAAGCTGTTGTGTCCACAGGAATGGCTACACATTCCCGTGCCTAAAATGATCCTTCAACCTATTGTTGAAAATGCGCTTGGTCATGGGCTTGAGGCACAAGGACAAGGAATTTTGCTGATCTCCGTAGAGAAAAACGAAGCGGGGCTGCTTGAAATCGTGGTTGAAGATAATGGTGTAGGTATCGATACAACAAGACTGGAACAACTTACGGAGTTGCTGGCTGGTAAGAATATAGAATCAGGAGATCATATCGGTCTCCTAAATGTCAATAATCGTCTAAATCTTAAGTATGGCGATCCTTGCGGCGTTCTGCTGTACAGTAAGGAGGGTAGCGGGACGAAGACCGTTTTGAGGCTTCCCGGATCTTTAATAGATCCACAAAAAGCGAGAACATAAATAGGGAGGTTGCCCATTCAGGGCAACCTCCCTTTCATATGTCTTTCATTCACCGCATTTACTAGGATATTATTAAGCATCCTATAAGGATGAGCTCAGATACTCTTTGGCATGGTAGGGTCCACCTTCCATAAGTACCGTCCATAATGGATCGATATCACAATCCATGGAGCCCATCATATGATCATGCCATTCATTCAACAGATAGACAGCCTCCATACAAACGTCTTTACGCACTTCGGCGAGATTATGTTGTTCATAAGGATCATGCTTCAAATCAAACAGCATTTCTTGCGGGAATCCATGGTGTCCGTCATGATAGGTACGTATATATAACCAATCCGCAAACCGGACGCTGCGTTGACACACATGCGCGCATTGTGAGATTACGAGATACTCACGCCCTCCCAAATTCCCCTCCAAAATAGCACCTGCATAACTTTCACCATCCCAAGAAGCAGCCGCTTTCAAATTCAAAAGGCTCGCTAATGTAGGTCCTAGATCAAGGTGATAATGTAGCTCCTCCTCCACGATTCCCTTCTTGCCCCCTGGCCAGCGAACAATCATCGGAATACGGCAAGTCGCCTCGTCTGCTGTGCCATGTTCGGAGTAAATTCCTAGTTCACCCAGACTCTCTCCATGATCCGCAGAGATCAAGATAGCCGTATCTTCCATCACGCCAAGTTCTCTCAGCTTAGAAAAAACTTTCCCGAGATGCTCGTCCAGATACTTAACTCCAGCATCATAGTTGTCAAAGATAACACGCAGGTCATCACGGTTCTCTATCTCCTGCTGATGCCTGAAATGCTGCTGATAATGCGATTTCGCGAGCGCATTCATATCTTCAATACTATGCTGCCCCTTCTTATTTCGGTGAAGCTCAAACACTTCTTCCGTGATCCAATCGGGTAAAGGCTCCTTCTCGAACGGATTACCGTAGCTATCGGGTGTACGATAAGGTGTATGCGGATCCCAGAAATTCAGGTGCAGAAACCAATTTTCGGACTCCCCGTTATCCTCAATCCATTTAAGTGCCACTGGAAGCACCTGCTCTGCCGTCTCATGCCCTCTGCCACCAACATTAAACACTTCTTGGAACCCGGCGTTAAAGGTCCACGCCGAGTGTCGTTCGGAGAAGGTGCTGATCGATGCGGTTTTCATCGCCGCTTGCCTTAATATAGCCGGAAGGCTCTCCATCCCCAGACGGTCATTGAATTCACGTTTGGCTCCTTCTCTACGCATATCAGCAGCGGTTCCGCCATGCCCTACAATCCCATTATGAATGCCAAATCGCCCCGACATTAAGGCGGAACGAGACGGCAGGCAAGGAGCATCTGAACAATAGTAGTTGGTAAAGGTGACACCTTCTTTAGCGATTGAATCGATATTCGGGGAGGTATTCCGATGATAGCCATAACATCCCAGATGGTCCGGGCGAAGCGAATCCAAATCCAAATACAAGATTCTCATGAGTTATTCCCTGCCTTTCCTTTTCATCGAAATGGTTACGCTCGATTCGGGGAGCTTAGAATGATCTGCTCATGCTTATAAGAGTAAATGAATATGGAAAACTCCGCTATGGAGCAGCGATGTTTGTTTTTGTAAATTCGATACTTTTCCGGTACTCTGCCGGCCCCTTGCCGTATTCGCCACGAAATACCTTGCTGAAGTGTGAAGCATCATAATAACCACATCTCTGGGAGATATGCTCGATTGTATAATCCGTATATTCCAGCATTTGTTTAGCTTGCTGCAGCCGCAATTTTCGCAGCATTTGCATGGGTGTCAGTTTATATATTTTCTGAAATGCCCGGCTAAAATAAACAGGATTCATATGATAGAGCTTGGAAAGCTCCTCTCTACTAATCTCCTGATCAAGCCTCTCCTCCATATATTGCAACGCTTCGTTAAAGCGGTCCGTGATAAAGGGATCTCGTGAAGAGCGGCGCCCGCCAAGCTTGGTACTCTCCATAATTTCGTAAAGAAGAAAAAATGCCAATGAACCGACCTGAACATTCCTGAAATCATCTTCCTCCTGCAACCACAGGCTCCGCAATTCGTCAAATCTTCGCTCATATTCGCTTCGATCCCGGACCCGAATCACCTTGCCTAGAGGGAATAACTTAAAGAAGTCATCTCCGTCTTTAACTTTAGCGTTAATATTAAACAGATAATGTATGCCATCCGTTTTGGAGATCACATTAAAAGGCTCGTTAGGACGGTGGATCATCACGTCTCCGGCAGAAGCAACATATTCTCCTTCGGAGGATGTCGTCAATACCTCACCTTTTTGGATATAAGAGACGGTATAACAAGACTGGACGTAATCGAACAGGATCCGCTTCTGATATTGAATCTTTAGGACGTCCAGCACGCTGATGTCAAACTGACTATGGATGATAGAGGACAAGGAAGTTCCTCCTTCTTATGTAGTAGTCGTAAAAGTGCTCTAACCTGTATAATCAGCCGCACATCGAAAGCCAATATTCCCTGCAGAGCTGTCTGGAGTATTTTTGCTTCTAGCCGCCACCCGATAACGGTTGCAGTAAGATTTATGGCACAAATACGATCCTCCGCGCATTGATCTTGCGACACCACTTACTGGACCTTTCGGATTCACGGCTTCGGAAGATAAATGATAATCCTTAGTAAACCAATCCGCGCACCATTCCCACACGTTTCCTGACATATTATAAAGACCATAGCCGTTAGGCAGATAGGACCTTACAGGTGCGGTACCTGCAAAACCATCGCTGGCATGATTTTTATCGGGAAACTTTCCCTGCCATATATTACAACGATGTTCTCCGTCTGGTTTTAATTCGTCCCCCCAAGGATACCGTTTCTGAACCAGTCCTCCTCGTGCGGCATACTCCCACTCCGCTTCCGTAGGCAGACGTTTACCAGCCCAACGACAATATGCATCCGCATCATGCCATGATAGGTGAATAGCCGGATGATCAAGTCGTTCATCTACATGGGAATCCGGACCTTCAGGATGACACCAATCCGCTCCCTCCACCACCCACCACCAGGGGGTTTGAGTGGCTACTTGGGTCACCTTTTTCCCAGTCTCCATGGAAACAAAAGAATGAAACACGTAAGACCATCCAAATCGTTCCGCATCTGTAACATAGTTTGTTTCCTTGATAAAAGCAGCAAACTGCTTGTTCGTAACCGCCGTTCCATCCATCAAAAAGGAAGATAAGGTAACCTTCCTAGTCGGCCCTTCTCCATCTGCGGGGAACCCTTCCTTATCATCCGTCCCCATAAGAAAAGTGCCTCCAGGGATAAGGATCATGTCCGAGAAATCTTTATCCCCTGTTACTCCTTGAACCGTTGTGTTCTCCTTACAAACATCAATAGATTCTTGTTTCGCGACTTGATTTCGACTAGCTGAACAACAAGCCCGTATATTCTCTGACATGATTTACCTCCAATCTGGGATCGTCCCGGCTCTGTCTAAAAAAAAGCTACCCCAAGAATGCCACAAGCAACGATAATGGTGAGCGGATGCAGCTTATATTTCATTAAACCATAAAGTGCAGCGAATACAATGATCAACATGCCAAGGGTCTGCCAAGTAATAAAAGCATGTTCCACGCTATTTAAGCCAAAACGAATCGCAGCATAGGCAATCAAGCCTGTAATCACTGGCCGCAAACCATAAAATAACGTTTTAATCCATTGACTGTCCCTCACCCGATAAAAGAAGACGGAAATAACGATGATGATTAAAAATGAGGGCAGAACCATGCCTAATGTTGACACAATCGCTCCTTCGATTCCGGCTATACGATATCCGATCAAGGTTGCACTGTTCGTTGCAACAGGCCCGGGTGACATCCCTGCGATGGAAACTACCTCTTGGAATTCCCCTTCGGATAACCACCCCCCAGCCATGGCTTCATGCTGAATCATCGGAATGATGGCGTACCCTCCTCCAAAAGAAAGAAGGCCAATTTTTATAAAAGTGAAAAACAAACTCCAAATCACATCGCTTCCCCCTAGATGTAATACTCCGGATAATTCGATTCTTCATCAGAAGCTTTCAAGGACTCCTTCTCCGTTCGAACTTGGAGCCCTAAGAGCTGTTTAATTTGCAGATATACAAACCCAATACATAAACCAATTGCAATCACGTAAATGGGATTAATTCCGAAAACCAGTAAAACAACCGGTATAACTAACGCCGTAACAGCGGTAGTCTTGTCAATTATAGCGTTCTTGGCCATTCGATATGCAGCTACTAGGATCAAGGCAATAACAGCACCATTTATCCCTTTCATAGCGGCAATGACTTTTGGCTGGTCTGCCAGTTGGGAGTATACGGCGCTAAGCAAACAAACAATGATAAAGGTCGGAATCGTTATCCCTGCGATTGCAGCAATCGCACCCTTCACACCAGCAAGACGATAACCAATGAATGCTGCTGCATTTACACCTACACCCCCAGGTGCAGCACCAGCTAAAGATAGAATTTCATCCATCTCCTCTTCACCCAGCCATTTTCGTTTAGCGGAAATTTCCCGTTCGATCATAGGGATCATCGCATAACCTCCCCCGAAGGTTACAGGACCAATTCGAACAAATACCCAAAACAACTGAAACAATAGACTTATCCTCAGGTCTGTATTCGGTATCATATTTGTTTTCATAGTTGTTCTCATGGAATCCACCCTTATATAATCTGTCGTAATTTCATTATATCACTTTTTCCCAAAATGGAATTAAGTTTTTTGAACGGTAAAATACAACCAAGGGTTTATGAGTTATACTATATTCATGTTAATAAATACAAACTATATAAAAAACGATCTTACAAGTTCATCCTATACATAGCTTGGAGGTATATCGTGGAAAAGCGCTCGACACATATTCCGTCACCAAAAAAACTCCTATACGACCGAATCGCCGAACAAGGCACTGTTTCCAAGTTGGATCTTTTACAGACATTTTCGCTTACCAAAAGCACAATGACCCGGATATTAGATGAGATGACGGAAGAAGGCTTGCTGATAGAAAGCGGATTTGGAGAATCTAGCGGAGGCAGAAGACCTATTTTATACCAGATCAATCCTTCCTACGGTTATATAATCGGTTTAGAGATTTCCAGGGTGTATTCTTCCCTTGGTTTATTTGATATGCAAATGAACCCAAAATCAATAGTTCACTGGCGAATGGATCAGGCATTCACACCTGAAAGATTTATAGATCATATCAGTATTCAAATACGCGCTTTCCTTAGGGACCATCAGTTAGTGGACAGTCAAATCATCGGGATAGGAATAGGGGCTGTGGGGCCACTTGATCGGGAACAAGGCTTGATCCTAAAACCGCTGCACTTCCCTTCTTCAGGCTGGAACAATCTGCCGATTTGCAAACTGGTAGAGGAACGGACGGGGTTCAAGGCATGGTTGGACAACGGTGCCAATTCTGCACTGCTTGGGGAACGATGGTCTATCCGTCACGCAAACATTCAGCATATGCTTTATGTACATGCTGGAGCAGGACTCCGCTATGCGATGATGTCGCATGGAAGTATTGTTCATGGCACAATGGATATGGAAGATGCCATTGGTCAAATGATCATCCAGACAGATGGACCCCGATTAAATCATGACGGGAACTACGGGGCTCTGGAAGCATTCGTATCTGTGCAGGCACTAGAACAAAGTGCGCGCTCAGAGGCGAAAATGGACAACGATCTGATCCTCCAAAGATATAAAGTGGCGCCTGAGAAGCTGACTTATGATGTATTGGTACAAGCCTTTAGAGACGGTAATCCACACGCGCGTGAATTATTTACCCAAGCTGCCAGCCACTTCGGGATCGGACTCGCCAACGTTATCAACCTGTTTCATCCAGAGACCATCATTCTAGGCGGTGCACTCATTCACTCTCACGAGTTGTTTTTCCAAACAGCGGTGGAGGTGGCACAGAGAAACACTTACCGTTATCCTGAATACCAACCTCACTTCTCCCTAGGTATATTAAAAGAAGAAGCTGTGGTGACGGGTGCGGCAATAATGGTGAGAAATCATATGGTTCTATAGCATAACAAAAAGGTTGCTCCCAATCCTTTGCATGACTGTTGGGACAACCTTGTCTAGTCTAATCTATAATGCCTGACAGCAATTTTTGAATTTCTTCCCGCTTCCACAGAAACATGGATCATTTCGACCTGGAAGTGGTTTTGCACTTTTCCTGTACTCCAGCATCCGCTCCGATCTAAGTCGGTTCGCCAGTAATAGCATGCGTTCATAGGCGTATGAGTAGAACATTTTGTAGCTATGGCAGAAATAATCAACCTCAGTCCGATCATTAACATCAAGCCAATTCCGGTTGCGCGGACATCCCCCATTGCAAAAGCTAAGGTACTCACACTTATAGCATGATTCATTCATATTGGGCTTCATTAACAAAAAATCATCATATACTGGGCTGCTTAGCAGTGCTTCCAAGTCAGTTTGGCCGATATTTCCTAGCCTATGCTCTTCATCAATAAAGAAATCGCAAGGGTAGGCATCCCCGTTCGTTTCAAGCACCATCATCTTCGGGCAACATGAGTTGTGAACGCATAACTCTGCCTCACGATGCATGAATACAAGAAGCATATTCTCAAAAATACGAATAGGAAGCTCTGGGTACCCACCGTTGTACCAAAGGTCAAATGTACGGCATAAAAAGACTCCGTATTGTTCAGGTGTAATTCGGAAACGTCCCGCTACTTCACTTTTCTGAGAAGCAAAATCCATGCAGGGGATAAACTGAATATTAGGAAATTCGTGTTCTAGATATAATGCCATCAACTCATCTGGTTTCGTCACGTTATCTTCATGAATCACCGTCAGAATACTATACTCCACACCCTCATTCTGTAAATGACGAATCCCACGCATAACTAGATCATAACTGCCTTTTCCCGAACCCGTTACACGATGAGCATCATGAATAGGCTCTGGGCCATCCAGACTAATCCCGACCAAAAAGTTATACCGTTTAAAAAATTTCGCCCATTTCTCATGGATAAGCGTTCCATTGGTCTGCAGTGCATTACTGATCATCGTATGAGGCGGAGCGTACTTAGCTTGGAATGAAATCACTTGTTCAAAATACGAAAGTCCGGCCAATAATGGCTCCCCACCCTGCCAAGAGAAAGTCGCTATCCCTGATGATCTTTTCATGTACTGAGCGATAAACCGCTCCAGAAGCTCCGTATCCATCACTCGGATCGGTTGCTGAGGATGTCCCCCGGCTGTACTGTAATAGCAATAATCACAGGCTAGATTACAATCCTCTGAGACGGTTTTCCACATGACATGAAGGGTCTCCTGCTTAGAGGTTTGTATACATGCAGTCATACGATTCTGCCCCTCCTATGTAATACTATCTTTGTAAAACCTAATTCCTATTTGTTCAATTAAATCATAGATCTGCGAGTCAACGATGAGTAAAACATCATAGCTGGTCAAATAACTGGGCACAAAAAAACTGCACTCCCCATTGTCCGTTGGGACAAAGCAATAAGGGTGTGCAGTTTCTTTGTGGATGAGTCTAACGGTAGTTAGAGACTAGTCTTATTAATTACGGACGTATTCTCTATTTGCTGTTTCCAACATGGATTTCCAATCCGCAAACTTCGTCTCCCTAACAACATGACGATCAAACAGTTCATCAGGTATGTCAGCAACATCTTCTTCTGTCTTTACTTGAAAGTTCCCTTTGGTTACAAACTCATCGAAACTTTTGTAATTGGAATACTTACTCATAAACGCTTCATTAAACAATTTCTCGAAAGAGATGTGATTGGGATCTTCTTGATACGTTTTCTGTCCTTGTAACTCATTCATTAATTCTTCCATGGTCATTGGTTTTTGTCTTCTCAAATTACCACTCCTAATTTTCTGTTATAGTTGTAGAATATCATGTTAATCCATAAATCACACGAATCCTAAGCTTACCATAATTTTGACGATTTCACCTTTCAAATTTCACTTAATATGCAAATAGTCGGCCTCTATACTTAAAATACAACAAAAAACCTTCCTTATTCATAAGGAAGGCTTCTTATTATTAGGACAATTTCACCAGGCTGTAGTTTTTCTTACCCTTACGGATAATGATAAAACGTCCGCCGATGGCTTCGCTGGCTGTAACTTCAAATGCTACATCGCTAACTTTTTCACCGTTCATGGAAATTGCGCCTTTGGTGATGTCTTCACGCGCTTGACGTTTGGATGGCTCAATTCCTAGATCTACCAGCCACTCCACGATATTTTTGGACTCCAATGTCGTTTCGTAGGTCGGCATTTCCTTGAAGCCTTGCTCGATCTCGTCAGCGGTCAGAGATTTAATATCTCCACTGAACAGAGCGGCAGTAATACGTTTAGCCTGCTCCAGCAATTCCTCACCATGCACGAATCTGGTCATTTCTTCAGCCAGTGTTATTTGCGCTTCACGTTTATGCGGTTCGGTCTGCACCTTTTCTGAAAGTGCATCAATTTGTTCTTTAGAGAGGAATGTAAAGTACTTCAGGTATTTCACAACATCACGGTCATCTGTATTCGCCCAGAACTGGTAGAATTCAAAAGCTGTCGTTTTGTTCGGATCCAGCCAAATGGCTCCGCCAGCTGTTTTACCGAATTTTGTACCATCGGCTTTCAGCATAAGCGGGATGGTAAGTCCGAATGCTACCGCCTCAGAACCTTCTTTTTTACGAATCAGATCTAAGCCACTTGTGATGTTCCCCCATTGGTCAGAACCACCGATTTGCAGCTGCACATCTTCATGCTGGAACAGGTGCAGGTAGTCCAGGGATTGCAGGATTTGGTAGGAGAATTCCGTAAAGGAAATTCCGCTGTCCAATCTGCTCGCTACAACATCCTTGGCAAGCATCGAATTGATGCTGAAGTTTTTACCATAGTCACGCAAAAATTCGATAACATTGATTTTATGCGTCCAATCGTAGTTGTTCACCATGCGGATTTGATTGTCGCCATCAGTCACGAACAGTTTTTTCATCTGTGCTGTAAGTGCGTCAACGTTGGCTTGGATTTGCTCCAGCGTTTGCAAAGAGCGTTCAGATTGACGTCCACTTGGATCACCAATCGTTCCCGTAGCCCCACCAATAAGAATCACTGGACGATGTCCTGCCAGTTGAAATCTTTTGAGCACCATGAATGGAATCAAGTGGCCAATATGCATACTGTCACCTGTTGGATCTACACCGCAGTACAGGGATACCGATTTTTGATTGGTCAGTTCTCTTAGCCCTTCGGCATCTGTTTGTTGATTGATGGCATCGCGCCATTCTAGTTCGTCGATAATATTCATTGCCTTACACCCCTCAAAATTAGTAGTTATCCTATAAATGAAACATCAGTCCGCCAAGCGGAAACGGCTTTGCCCTCCTGACTAGGACGGTACCGTTTCAGCGAGAAATATAAGGATCATTGATGAAGTGAACCCTATAAATCCTTATATTTAAAAACAAAAAAATCGTCCCCTTGTCTATTGTAGACATAGGGACGATTGAATAACCGTGTTACCACCCAGATTGCACCCATGAAACGCTTATGCTCAAGCATACCATTGATACCACTCTTGACAATATATCGTTCGTCATTCCGCTCGGTATTACCCGAGATACTCCAAAGTGTAATTCGCAAGCTTAGTGTGTACCGGGTTTCATCAACCCCCGGCTTTCTGAAACAGGGACTAAGTTACTACTGGGCTCCTTCAACGTATATCGTATATAAGATTACAGCCAGTATAGTGAAATAATTCTTTTATGTCAACTATCTTCAGGAGAGAATGCCGTCACACACTTCTACTGTAAAGCGCTACTAGGCATTTCCACTTTTTTTCTGATACAATTACGAAAAAAGAGGTGAACGAATCCGCATGCTAGATCCTATCGATAACCATATTTTGATGCGGCTGGCCCAAAACAGCAGAATTTCCTATACTGATCTAGCTAAAGAAGTCAGTTTATCAAGTGTCGCGGTGAAAGATCGTATTGATCGGCTAGTCAATCAAGGGATTATTGAACAGTTCTCGATTGTCATCAGTGCTGAAAAGCTAGGAAAGAAAATCTCCGCCTACCTGGAACTTGAAGTAGAACCTGCTCATTTAAATCATATCGTCGATGTATTAAAGGAAAACGAACGCGTAGCTGTATTATACGAAATGACGGGACCATGTATTCTGCATATTCACATCTTGGTAGAGAATCTTGAAGAGATGGAACGGTTTATGCATGAATCAATCTACTGTCTGGATGGACTGGTACGTGTAGAAAACCAAATCTTATTAAAACGCCACAAAAATCAGGACGGATTGAATATATAAGAAAAAGAACCGCCTATAAAGACGGTTCTTTTCTCATTTGGATTTTTTTAGGATTATCGAATAATTGCTATTTCGTCTTATTCTGTCTTAGCCAGCTTAGCTTTATAAAAGTTCACGAAATATTCGCTGACCACGATCTTCCCGTTCACAACACTTATTGGGGCTACAAGCTTCACTGTCTCTCCGTTGTAAATCCCCGTTGTCGCTCCAACCTTCATCTCCAGAACATTGCCATTGTAGCTTAGCGTAACTGTCTTAGTGGCTGGCTGCCAGCCAACCTTTGCTCCAAAGTTCTCAAAGCTGCTCCGTAAAACCACGGGCTTGCGCTCGGAATCGCCGAATTGACCTTTATCAATTAAGGCGTGTACGCCCCAGTTTCCATCCACCACTTGTGTAATTCCAAAATCAGCTGACACAGACATCAGAGAGTACGCTTCATCTTCGCTCAATTCCATTCCAGCCATTAAAAAATCTTTTGTTTTATGAGCGGCATCCTTCATGGCTTTGTCGATGGACGAGTTTTTGAAGATATCCGTCTGAGCACTAGCCCCCAGCTCCTCCAAATAATTGGCGTAGCTGAATCCATGCACAACCCACTCGTTCTCATTTTCAAGTAATGGGAAGTTTAAACCTTTCAGCTTGTTGTTAAGCGATGCTTTTTTATGAAGAATGACTTGTATATCCCCAGTGACCGATGTCTCGATCGCAGTTCCGTTAATCTCCGAATCGCCTTGACCGGCATGCGGGTCACCGATCGACAGTAGTGCACCAGCTACGGATACAGGATAATACATTGTTGCACCTTCGGTAATCCGCCAATCATCTACGTTACCGCCGTTGTAAGAAGGTGGAACGGAGTCAACAACATCCGCTTCTTTCGGCGCCACACCCATTGTACCAAAGTGGAGACGAACCGGAATTTTCACACCTTTTAGCACATCGAAGTTTTTATCAATCGTATTATGGTCAACGATAACACCCGGGTAGTCAATTGTCGGGTGCACTTGACCATCTGGATCGGTTTGCACAGACCATTTGTAGTTATATACAGCTGTTGCATAATCTGTTCCACCCTCCGTATCCATCTCGTAGATGGTTACTACCTCACGCTTTTTCGGCTCCTCCACCATATCTCCATATAGATAACCCCAGTTCGCTGCGGCATTCACGCCATATGTTTTGCCAGCGTATTGGTCATTCCCATTTGGTCTCAGCTTCATGTCCAGAATCTTAACTTCCAGCACATCTCCTGGTTCAGCACCTTCAACAGCGATGGGACCCGTCATAATATGTACGCCTGGCCCGCGGAGCGCTTCGTTCTTCTCCCCCTCAATCCAGTGGAAAATATCCTCTACTCCCGCATCTCCTTTAATCATCCGCTCGTAATCATCACCAGAGTGATGTGTAATGGCCTCAACCGTTACGATGTCTCCCGAATGCACAGTTAGAGCTGGATCTCCCTTACCTATATTCCCCCATCGAACAGTCTCCGAATTCGCCTTCAGAACATGGGTTTTTGGTTTATACGCATCGTTCGTTGTGTTAGCATACATAACACCAGATAACGAATTCACCACTAAAAATAGGGATAACGTGACACCTACATTACGAATTATTTGTTTTTTCATACGAAAATCCTCCATCCCTATAATTAGTGTTAGTTTTTATAACATTTGGTGTTTCTGAGTATAACAGATGACCTGAGGATTAACAATATAAATATTTTCATGAATTTTGGTTTAAATAATAAACACGAAGGAGTCTTTCTCTTGAATTATCCAAGTTAACTCCACAACAAAAAAACGCCAATACTTATTAGCCCATAGTGTTTGACGTTTGATTATCCAGTCTAAAGTGATGCACTTATTTTATTTTTGATCAGTAATACTTCTTGTAGCCCGGATTACAATCCGCTTTGTTTCCTTGGTACCTGATAGGTACAACCAATCGTCACAAATTTGCTGTACCCATGCCGGATGGCTTTTACTAGCATCATTTAACCAATTGCTTACAGAATCCTGAACGTATTTTGCCGGATCAGAGTTAAGAGGTTTTAATAGCGGAAGGGCAATCGCTGGATTTTCTTTGAGTGCTGTAATATGCTTTGCCCATACCCCATGTGGACGCGTCAATTCGATCGCAAATCTCCTAATATTTGCGTCCTGATCATGAACCCAAGCCTTTAATAATTCAATGGAAGCATCCAGCTCGGCAATGACTGATTCCCTTAAAGCCATCCATGAAATCTCACGCACCCCAAAATGACCATCCGCTGCAAAAGGACGGATTGCTGTTAGTTTTTGAACTAGACTCCATTGATGATTCTGGCCCACGATATAAGCAGCCCAGCAGCGAACACTATAGGATTTATGATGAGCTAACACAGCAAATAATCGGGAACGTTCCAGCTCTGATTTACAGTCAAATAGAAGCTGCCACTCACGTGAAATCATCGGGATGAGCTTCATGATTTTCTTTTCCGATAACGCATTCAGCCTTTGTAAAATTGGTTTAGCTTCCAGTTCAAAACCTAGCTCATTCAGTACATTTTCCAACAAGACAAGATGATCCACAGCAAGCCATTCCGTTAAATTCACGCTCTGTAAATATCCTTTATTCAGCAGTTCTACAATCTCAACGGGAATTTCAGTAACCTTTCGAGTGCCCTTCCTGTGTTCCATGGAAATCGTCCCTTCACTATGATTTAAAAGCTTAAATCACCTTCATGTCATAGCTAGGATACCGTTGTTTCTAAAAATGAAGCTGTAATCTCGTTTACAACTCGATATCTATGTTATATTTCTTTCCAAAATCTTGTCTCGCTGGATATAGATAGTTCTGAACCCTGTCTGAATAACCTCCGCTTTCACCAATTCTTGCAATGCCACTGTTACAGCTTCTCTGCTGGCTCCAATTAAATTAGCGATTTCTTGATGCGATAGAGGAACATTAATTTTGTAACAATTATCCTTATGCTCAACCCCATGCTGATCCGCTAGCTTTAAAAGAACGCACAATATTTTATCATGCAGATTTCCGATGGCTAGATTCTGAGTTAACTGACTCATACTTTTTATGCGGTCGCTCAATACTTGCAATAATGACATCATAAACCTAGGTCGGTGAGAGATGAATTCTTCAAACCTTGCAGGATCAATTGTGCAGATATGGCTTTCCTCAATCGTTTCAATATAATGTTCCTTCGTTCCAAAAGAAATCATACCCATTTCACCAAAAACATTACCCTCACTGAGGATATCCGATGTAAATTGCTTACCGTTTGCGTTTAATTGGTATAAGCGAACCTTTCCTTTTTTCACAAAAAACAGTCCTTCAGAAAAGGTTGACGGTGTTTGGATATATGTATTTTTGGGGACTACTGTTATTCGCGTTAATTCTTCCATTTCAATTAGATCTTCCAGTCCTAACGATTGAAGCAAATTGAATTGAGATAAATAATGATTTTTTTCCATTGCCCCTCCTGTATAAAACGCTATTCATTTCTTCAGTATACCTTACAAAAAAAGCCACGTCCTAAGGACGCAGCTTACTAAATTACCGGTTACTTGCTTCCCAGCGCGCTACTTCTTCCCGCACACGTGGGGCCACTTCGGTGCCCAGCAGTCTAATCGCCTGCATAACATCCTCATGAGGCATAGTACCGTGCGGCACATGTAAAAAGAATCGCGTAATTCCCACATGCTTGCGCAGATGAATGATTTTATTAGCGACAGTTTCTGGATCACCTACGTAAAGGGCGCCCTCTAAGCTGCACGCTGCATCATAATCTGCACGATGGTACGGAGGTGTTCCTTTTTCCTTCGCCCGCACATTGGTCCGGGCATGCGTTGAAGGAAAAAATTTCTCCAGCGCTAACTGATTAGTCTCCGCTATAAACCCGTGTGAATGCGAAGCGATTGGAAATTTTGAAATATCATGCCCGGCTTCAGCTGCTGCTTTTTTGTAAAGCTGTACATGTGAAGCATAATCCAGTGGTAGAACATTCCCTATAATCGCTAAAACAAAAGGCAAACCTAGTGATCCTGTGCGGATCGCAGACTCTGGACTTCCTGCACTCCCGATCCAAATCGGTAAAGGATCTTGAACCGGACGCGGGTAAATCCCCAAATTTTCTATAGCTGCTCGGTGTTTGCCTTTCCAGGTCACTTTTTCTGACTTTTGGATGGCTAATAACAATTCCAGCTTCTCATTAAACAGTTCTTCATAATCCTTCAGATCATATCCGAATAGAGGAAAAGACTCTGTAAACGAACCCCGGCCGATCATAATCTCCGCACGTCCGTTTGAAATTCCGTCCAGCGTTGCAAAGTCCTGAAAGACACGCACCGGATCGGCTGAAGACAGGATCATTACAGCACTACTCAACCGGATCTTAGTAGTCAACGAAGCAGCCGCAGCCAGTACAACCGCAGGTGAAGACGCCGCATAATCATGCCGATGATGCTCACCTACTCCGTATACATCTAATCCCACCTCTTCGGCAAGTACAATTTCCTCCACTACTTCACGTAGTCGTTCTGCATGACTTATTGTCTCACCCGTTTGGACATCAGGTGTGGTCTCGACAAATGTACTTACTCCAAGTTCCACTATTCATTTCCTCCTAATATTCTGCACGATGCATTATTCTCTGGATGTAAAAAACCATAAAGGGACTACCTAATTATACTAACTAATTTAGGTCCCTTCGACTATAATCGAAGTTCATCTAATTAGATCCCCCTCACTATAGATCGGACTGAGGAGCCGTTATTTTAATAATTTCATTCATATTGCTAAATTATCGGACTTAGATGCAGCTATTCGTGCAAAGTAGCTTCCATAATGTGTGTTTTTATGGAAATAAGCGCAATACAGTCCGAAACTATCGCAAAATGAACTAAAAAGTGAAAATAGCTGCAATACGGTCCGACAAACAAGACCTCGTGTGAACTGACCACAATACAACAATTATACTGGGACTTTACCGCCAATGTGCAAGAGTGCAGCTAATGCGTGGTAACGACGAAGTTTGTTTAATTGTATTTACCACCAACGCACAGTGCAGCTAAGGCGTGGTAACGACGAAGTTTGTTTAATTGCATTTTGTGCAACTATATACGCTTTGAAGGTAGCCTTTGTGGATTTAGTTGCACTCTGTACATTTAAATACGAGCAATTGCCTCAATATGGCGGGAATCTAAAATAATAGTTGTAAAATATACAATTAAACTGCCTCAAAGCTGCGAGCATAAGAGCTTAATTGTACTTCTTACAACTATTTTGCTTTTTTAATGAGAATTGAGAGGATGCTGCTAGTGCGATGTAATAGCGATGTAATAGCAATGTAATAGCGAAGTAATCGCAATAATACAAAAACAAAAAAGACCACTAATCACCTAAACACAGACGATTAGCGGCCGGTCAAATCCAAGCTAGTTTGCATTCCCAATATTCGGAGTTATCGGCTTATCCAGCGATTTCGGTGGTTTGCTTGGGTTTATCCCAACGCCGATCCGACCGAATACAAACGCTCCGCCAGGAATTCGATTCGCTAAATTCATTATAAGTGCCGAGCCTATCACACAACCAACAAATTGCAGCAGAACACTAAATAGTCCAAGGTTTTGCAACCCAAATGAAGCTGGAAGCTTGACGAATATAGCCAATAGCAAAGGATGAAGCAAGTATATGCCAAAAGAGTATCTGCTGCTCCATTCCAGTACACGTGGCACTTTCTTCATTTTCGATGCCACGGAGAAGAGCAGCAAAATCATGCTTAAGGCGAATAGAAGCATATCAATTCTTTTGGAGCTATGCGCCGTTATCCAGCCTTGACTATTCACGAACAGCACTAGCGCACCTGTCAGAACCGGGAGCGTGTATACGGCTATGCGGAACTTTTTTAATTTTTCCCGGAACCACAGCTCATTTCGTCCCAAGTAATAGGCTACTGTAAAGTAAAAAATCCAACCAGGTGCGAAAATCCAGTACATTTTATCCCAGAAATAATGGGCGGCTGCCGTATCTGCGGGCGTAGTAAAGTTGAAGAAACCCAAATAGATAACGTTAATAAGGAACGATACGATTAGAACATTGCGGGGGTTAAGCCGCTTCGCATACGTCTGAAACCAGAGGAATAAAGCATAAAACTGAAAGATAATCAGTATAAAATAACCATGGAAATCTCCAATCAGCAAATGACGCCAGAGGTAATACCAAAAAGCCTGCAGCAAAGAAATGCCATCACTACTCGACAGCTCCAATCCTTTTAGTCCTGCATACAAGGTCCCGAAAAAAAAGTAAGGCAATAAAATATACTTGATTCTTTTCTCCCAAAATCTCGCTGGAATTTCATTGGGATAGGCAAATGACAACACGAATTGGGAGATAAATACGAATACAGGTGTGCCAAACGTTAGCAGTAAACCCACCGACTCTACCCAAGATGTATTTCCATCGTCATAAACCCGATAAAGAGCATGCAGCAGGGCTATACTTAAGCAGGCTACACTACGAAGAACGAACATTTCCGAGTTCATTTTGCGTTCCATGCGGAGTGCCCCTTTCAATGTGTGCTTTTAATGATCTACTGCGCTTCCTACACTTAAGCGGTCAGTAATTGTTTTTTTCAGCCCGGTATGAAAGTTATGGTTAGGGAACCAAGATAATAATTCCTGGGCTTTTTGATTGTTTAAGTAGCTATGGAGAATATCCCCCGGACGGGGCTCCGCATAGGTTGTCAGGAAATCACCACCCGTGATGTCGCTTAACATCCGAACCATCGTATTTATCGAGGTTGGTATTCCGCAGCTAATATTCATCGTCTCATTATTCACCCTGCCTTCGGTCTGAACCGCGTCAACGAACGCTTGCGCCACATCCTCCACATAGACGAAATCTCTAGTCTGCTCACCGTCCCCATAGATAACAAGATTCTTCCCTTGCTTTATGCGATCCAGAAAAACGGAAACAACGCCAGCTTCCCCATGTGAACTTTGCCTAGGCCCATATACATTAGCGAGACGCAGTATCGTATATTTTAGCCCATGTAAGCTGGAAAACATCCGAATATATGACTCTGGTACACTTTTGGATACACCATAGCAGGACTCGGGATTTAAGGGATGCTGCTCATCAATGCTCAAATATTCCGGGTTCCCATAAACCGCTGCCGACGAGGCATAGACTAGCTTTTGAACCTGATGGATCTCGCACATGCGCAGTACATTCAGCGTGCCAACAATATTCACATTCGCATCAAATAACGGGTTCCGCTGTGATTCTCTGACGTCGATCTGTGCAGCCAGATGAATGACTGCATTTGGCTTTTCAAGGTTAAACACCTCATGCAAAGTCTCATCCCGAATATCGTACTTATACAGAACCGCAGCAGGATTCATATAAGTCAGACCGGAGGCTCCGGATACATTATCTACAATCACAGTTTCTATGCCCTTTTTTATTAGACGATCAACCACATGGGATCCAATAAAACCTAACCCCCCAGTTACCAATACCTTCAAAATAAAAAACTCCTTTCGCCCGCTAAGAGTGATCTTTGTACCGTGCATTCCCCGAAAAATTCACATAAAATACAAAATCAAAGGATAAAGGAGTGAAGTATATGGCTACTGCCCCTATTCCAGACAGCTCGGTGACTACGTCCATCCTTTCTGATGGTGCTGTCACATCTATTAAAATAGACCCTGAGACTAACGGTTATGTGAACGTCCGATCGTACGGCGCTGTAGGAAACGGTATCAAGGACGATACAGTAGCGATTCAAAATGCTATCAATGCGGGAAACGCCAAAAACAAAGTAGTAATCTTTCCTCCAGGTGTATATAAGGTATCTTCGGGACGCATGCGTAACCCCTCCATCCTCGACTGGTGGTGTCTTCGAATTCCAGCCAAAACGAATTTAAGCTTTGAAGCCGGCTCCAAACTTGTGCTTGCCCCGAACCCACCTTCAGACACTAGGGTTCTAGTAATCTTAAATGCCTCAAATATCACAATCGCGGGCACCCTTGAAATTGATGGAAGTGCATCGACTGTTAAAACAGCCGTCAACGATCAGCTTCACGGCTTGTTCATTTCTTCTTCGCAAAATATAACGATAGAGTCAGTGTACTCTCACGATTGCTATGGGGATAATATCTTCATTGGGGGGACAGAAGAAATCCCCTCCGTTAATGTGCACATCGGATATGCACGCTGTGAGACTGCTGGACGAAAGAACTTTGTGGTCCATTTTGTAGACCAGCTTCATGTCAACAGAGCGGTTCTGAATAATAGCCGCGGTGGCGCACCAGGTTTTACTGGCGCTAACTCTCTCGATCTTGAACCCGACGTCTTTAAAGGAACGCGCAGCTTTTATCAGCGATTCGACTCCTTGACTACCATTGGTTTCGGTAACGATCTATCAGCAGGGCTTACAGATGCTATCGCTAGACTCTGGACACTCGACATCGGTTCACTAGATATGCGTGTAAGCGGATCGGTAAGTCCAGCCTTACTGTCCTATGGACTGACGCTGAAAATCAATCACTTGGCTATCCGCTCCACCGATCATAAAGCTAGCTTCGGTCTACAGACGATCTATTCACAATTTATTGATATCGCTAGCGCCAAGTTCGATGGCATCGGGGGCCCTGCGATCTATGCAGCGTTTAATGCTGCCGGAGGTAAACCAAGATTGCATATCGGTTCGTTAGGAATGTACGGCTCGGGTTCCACCTTAGCAAGGGGTGTCCGAATCGACGGAGGAGATCTTTATGTGGGGACGATAGATGCACAGGATTTAACGGGCAATACCTTGCATTTATTCACAACGGAGTCTGACGCGATGGCTACTGTCGACAATATGATCGTCCGCAATAGCGGAACCAATCAGGTAGTGCT
Organism: Paenibacillus sp. FSL H8-0315; assembly: GCF_038005365.1. Lineage (NCBI taxonomy): Bacteria > Bacillati > Bacillota > Bacilli > Caryophanales > Paenibacillaceae > Paenibacillus > Paenibacillus sp. FSL H8-0315. The sequence goes on from NZ_JBBOTA010000001.1 coordinate 535,778, forward strand.
AGTCTCTTCTTACGGTGCAGCTAAACCGTCTCTGCGCCTCAATAATGTAGCGGTGTTCGATACCCGAGCAGTGAAGGTAAAGCGAATTCTAGAATTCGAAACACTAATCGGCATGCAAGGCACATCACTAGGAACCTTGTATAATCCATATTCGCTTCTTGAATGGTTCTCGACCTACGGTAACTTCAAACGGGCCATTCGCCTCACTGGGGGGACAGTGTTGCCCGCGGTGTTCATAGTAGAGGGTTCGCCCGAGGGAGTCGTAACCGCCCCAGTTGGCAGTCTGGCCATGCGAACGGATGGCACTGCACAAGCCACTTTGTATGTGAAGGAAAGCGGATCAGCTGCCAGCGGATGGAAGGCTAAATAAGATGAATCAACGGTATTGGTTACATGTCTCTATCGCATAAACGACACGTTCCAAATCCTCATCTGATAAAGAGCTTCCAGAAGGCAGGCAGACACCTGTTGAAAATAATTTATCCGATACACTGTATTCCTCACTGTAAGGATAGTAGTAATTGCTCTCGAACAAGGGTTGTAAATGCAGCGGTTTCCATACAGGTCTAGCTTCGATATTGTGCTGTTCCAGACATGACAGGAGTTGTTGTGAAGAGAACCCCGCCACTTCTTCATCGATGGTCAGCGCACTCAACCAGTGCGTGCTGCGACAATTGCGCGCTTCCGGCATAAAATGAAGACCCGGTATGGACCCTAAACGTTCCCTATATCGCCGGCCAATAGATCTGCGCCGTTCAACCCGCTCGTCAAGCAGTTCTAATTGACCGCGTCCTATGGCTGCCAACAGGTTGCTTAACCGATAGTTGTATCCCATTTCGGAATGTTGATAATGAGGGGCAGTGTCTCGGGCTTGCGTAGACCAGAAGCGCGCTTGATCTAAGGCTTCGGTATCGTCGGATACGAGCATGCCCCCACCTGACGTCGTAATAATCTTATTTCCGTTGAAAGAATAGATTCCGAATTGGCCCCACGTTCCGCTGGCCTTGCCTTGATAGAAAGCACCTAGTGATTCGGCAGCATCTTCAATCAAGGTAATTCCATATTGGTCAGCTATTTCTACAATGGGCTCCATGTCTGCGCTTTGTCCGTATAAATTGACGACAACAGCCGCTTTTGGCAGCAGTCCTTTGTCATTCAAAGCTTGGCAGGCCCGCTGAAAAGCTAGCGGACACATGTTCCAGGTCTCAGGCTCTGAATCGACAAATACGGGGGTGGCCCCCAAATATAAAATAGGATTGGCGCTAGCAACGAACGTGAGCGTTGAACAGATCACGTAATCTCCTTGTGTGACACCGGCTAGACGAAGTGCGAGATGAATCGCCGCCGTGCCAGAGCTTAACGCTAGTGCACCCTTTGATCCTGTGTAGGCGGCCATCTCCCGCTCGAACGCATCAACTTGCGGACCAATAGGAGCAATCCAACCAGAGTGTATCGCCTCCTCCATGTAGACCTGCTCACGTCCACTAATATGCGGCGGGGATAACAAGATTCGTGGCAGAATGCTTGTTTGACGAATGCTCATGCGAAGCTCCTTTCTCCATTTGGACCGATTTCTTCAGATGGAATACATATCATATCGAGATCTGGATGCCGATAGAGCGGAAAGTAATTTCCTGATATTCTGGTGTCACAAAAGGATATGATCCGCTCATACAACTCTGGGAAAAAGATTCGTTTACCTAAGTAATAGTCAAGGGGTTCCAGTTGTGTCGCGAATCTATGCTTGAATTGAAATAAGTCGTCATTCCCCTTATATCCCCCGCCAAGATGAAAACATTCAAAGCCATTTTCCATCCCCCACTTGGCTGCTGCGTGTATTAGCAATTTGGTAGGTGACCACTGCAGATAGGCGCGATCCCAACCACATAGGTGATAATGCATCCACGGTCGTTCATGTAACACGATGCTGGTCGCCACCGTTTTCTCCCCATCCATAGCTTCGAATAGCTCTACTCTCCCCTCAAGTAGATGACTAGTATCTTCTATAAATTTTTTGGGAAAATAATAAAAAGAATCCGCCTGTAAATCGTTTAGTGTTCCGTAATACAATTCACTGAAGGACTCAATACGATCCTTCAGATTCGAATTTCGAATCGTAAAGGGTGCGGACTTTAATTTATGAATATTCCGTTTATGATTGCTGCCATAATGCCGGATGAGCTCTGACTCCGAACCCACAGTCAAATCAATATAAATTGTATTCCTATTCCATTCGGTGGTCAGACCACTTTGATATTCCGTAGCGTTGCCAATCAAGGGATGAAATCTTACAAACTCGGTCATGATCTTTTTCTCTCTACAGTAATCCGTGAACGTTTCACTGAATTGCCGGTACAGCTCACTTCGTTCGGCTCCCGGAGGGAGATTCGATATCGGTCCCCCGTATCCATAGGGTGTACTAATGTCGTACCAATCGCCTTCAAGCCCCAGTTGGATTACGGCAGGAAGATGGCTTATGGAGCGAAGTAAGTAAGGATAAACTATGAGCTGATCTCCCTGCTTAAAAACAAACAGCTCTGCCTGCTGATGCTCTCCATCCTCAAACAGCCGAAAAAACGCTGAGGAGAAATAGATATCCTTCGTCTCTAACTGGTTCAAATAGGCATCCCATTCCGCTGAACTAGAGCTGCCTAACACGATGAAGTTACTCATACAACACCTCTTGATTCTCCAATATTTTGATCATACGTATACTTTCAGTGCTTAAGATTAGCCCGGGGTCTCGCTCACGCAAATAAGCATCTGAAGAAAGCAACAATAGCCTTTTCTCCCGGTCTAAATCCATTAATACGTCTGTCAAAAGATTGCAGCCACTCCACCCTCCACTTTGCAGTTGGATACGATAATACTGTTCACCTAACCGGCCCACAACTGAAGTCTCTTCCTTCGTTCTAATCTTAAGAGAAGAGAATCCATACTTTTGATGATGTGCTTCTGCCATCGGATAATCATCTATGATGTACGCCAATGCTTCTCTATCCCTATCAATCGATGGAGCCAAATCTCTTACATACCAGTAAGTCCGGCCTTCCTCTGCAAAACCAAGCCGCAAATACCAAGCATGAGCTTGCTCATTCCACGAAAAGACATCAAGTGCCAGCTTCGAAATGCCATCCTTTTGGGCTAATGTCTCCCCGTACGCCATAAGCTTGCCGCCGATGCCATCTTTTCGATAAGCTGCGTCCACATTCAAGTTATTCAGAACCAGCATCTGCTCCATTCTTCGCCATTCAGCGAATCCAATAAGAAGCTCTTCAGAATAGGCACCAATCAGCAGTGTTGCTGAATGGCTTCCGCATTTACATGCTGCTTTCAAATATTCGGGATAACCGCCACAGGCGAATATGGTTTGATTGTAGACCGACTCTGGCAAGTTGCTCTGTAAGAGCCGGCATGCAAGGTGAATATCATCTTCCTGAAGCGGACTAAACCGCAAATTCATGCCGACCCCTCCTTTTGGTTCATTCTGTACTCATCGAGCGGCAGACTATGCTCACCCGGATTGGCCACAACGTCATCTTGGCGGATCACCTTCAGCACAGTTTTGCATAAGATCAACGCATCTAATCTAAAGCTCAGCTTCTCAACATAGGTAACGTCATAGGAGAGCCGCTGTTTCCACTCCGAAGTATTACGTCCAGATACCTGCGCCAATCCCGTTATTCCGGGTCTTACAGTAAATCGCAGCCGCTCCCGTTCAGAGTAATGCGGGCTGTAACGGATGAGCAAAGGTCTTGGTCCGATCAGACTCATTTCTCCCTTCACAACATTTACTAATTGCGGGAGCTCATCCAGACTCAGCTTTCGAATCAATCCGCCGAATTTGATATAACGCCGAGCATCCGATAACGGCTGGCCTTGCGCATCATACATTTCAGCCATGGTTCGGAACTTGTAGATGTAGAAGGGTCTTTCTCCCATTCCCGGCCGCTGCTGCTTGAACAAAATAGGACTTCCCAGCTTTATCCGAAGCAGCAACGCCACCACAGCCATGACCGGACTAAACACACCTAACATAATGATCGCTCCCACCAAATCGAAGCCCCGCTTCATATGGCGATACATGGTAGTCTTTCCCCCGCCTTTCTCTTATTCCGTAAAAAGACGTTCTGTAAGTGACTTTACCTCTTCCGGATTTGCACTCCAATAATACACTTTGGTTCGGACGAGCGGATCTAGAGCAGAGCTGTTATGGCCAGGAATCTGTTCGTAAGCAAAATCCGCGGAATCCATTCCCTTGAATAGCCAAGCTAAGCTCATCAAATCACTGTCACTAAAACTCGTATCAATAATGTCTTTCTTTTCACGCAGTAGCAGTCCAGCTAGATCAGGAATATGCTCCGGACTTAATAGCTTTTTGGCTACAGCCCGAACGATATTGAATTGCTCCCGTTGGCGGCTAAAGTCACCCTCCGGAGTCGAGTAGCGCTCCCTTGCTAAATAAAGCGTGTGGGCACCATCCAGATGCTGCTCACCTTTCTTGATGGTGATCTCCGGAGTGATGGTCACATCCTGATCAATTAGCATATCGATCCCGCCGATCGAATCGATGAAATCACGAACACCGGAGAAGTTCGTCTTGATGTAGTAATGAATAGGTATATTCATAAAATCACTAACGGCTTGAATCAGTGTCAGCGTACCCTGCTGATTCCCACCCTTTGTCTCACCAACGATATGTGCATGATTGATCTTGGTATAACCGACATTCTGCACATAAACCCGCGTGTCCCGCGGCACAGATACGATATTCACCTTCCGTTGATCCGGCATCACATGGGCAACCATGATCGTATCTGCCCGCGAGCTTTCTCCCCCCCAAGTGTCTGTTCCAATTAGCACTACATTAAAGGATGAGCTTTTCTTATCTGCTGGGGATATCGCCGCAGTTGGAGTCTGTGTAGACGTTGTAAGGGTAAGCTCATCCGTTTGAGCTTGTGGGGCTGGTGTGCTGAGCGATTGCACCATCGCTTCATTGTCCGTAACCACATTAGAGCTAGGGATCGTCAAGGGGTTAAGAATCGCCTTATTAAAACGATGCTCTGGATTCAATATCCCTCCAATCCAGATCCCCCCAACTACAACCACAACAAGAATAACAATCAGGCTGTATCGTCCCACCCGCCGCATGCATGAACGTTTACCTGTAATTGCCTTGTCGCGCTTGCCCCATAATCTTGTCATCCATGAATGCTTAGTCGACTTCATAGGTCAGATTCCCGCATGAACTTCGGATTTAATGCGTTCAAGATCATGTGTGCCCACCTGCGGTTCTTCCTGAAAGCCCGAATAGCTTGGAATTAGCTGCTTTAGCAGTTTTTTGATCTGATGACTGCTTGGCATCAGTTCATACCGTTTGCACAAGTTCTCCAGAACCCCCAACACCAAATTCAGTTCAGATCTGGAGACACTTTGCGGGCGGCTAATCATAATACGGTAGTTGTTAGTGACCAATAACCCTTCTTCTTCAGTCAAAAGCTCCTCAAACAATTTTTCTCCAGGACGAATGCCAGTGACCACAATGGGAATATCTTTGTCAGGCTCGAGACCCGACAAGCGGATTAAATCCCTCGCTAGATCGTATATACGAACTGGCTTACCCATATCCAGCACAAACACTTCTCCCCCTTGTGCCAGCACACTTGCTTGAATAACCAACTGTACCGCTTCGGGTATCGTCATGAAGTAACGCACCATATCCATATGTGTAACCGTCACCGGGCCGCCGTTTTCGATTTGTCTTTTGAATAACGGAATGACACTGCCCCGACTGCCCAGCACATTACCAAAACGTACAGCGGCAAAAACCGTCTTACTTAAGGAATTCTGATCATTAATGATCATTTCCGCGGCTCGTTTCGTGGCCCCCATAACACTGGTAGGATTAACCGCCTTATCCGATGAGATGAGGATGAACCGTTTAGCGCCATATTTAGCACTCGCTTCCGCTACATTCCTTGTGCCGATCACATTATTTTTAACTGCCTCTACTGGATTCATCTCCATAAGAGGAACATGCTTGTGAGCAGCGGCATGATACACAATGGAGGGGCGGAACTTTTGAAAAACGTTATCGATCCGCGATACATCCTGAATGTCCGCTATAATGGGATGAATGATCTGATCGGGATATAACTGCCGCAACTCTTGTTCAATAAGATAAATGCTATTTTCTCCATGCCCCAAAAGCAGCATTTCCTTCGGACGATACGCAGCCAATTGCCGGCATAATTCCGAACCAATTGAACCGCCTGCACCCGTGATGAGAATACACTCGCTTCCCAAATTCTCACGAATCTCTTCCGTATTAATTTCTACGGGGCTTCTCCCCAGCAAATCATTTACGGATACTTCACGGATCATGTTAATGGCCATTTTCCCGTCCAAAATATCGGTCATACTAGGCATTAACTTGATCTGAGCTTTGGTAGATTTGCAGATTTCGATGATCTCCAGTAATTCCTTTTGAGGAGCCGTAGGCAAAGCGATGATAATGAACGAAATATCCAGCTGCTCGACTGCCTGGGGAATGAAGTTACGGTTACCGACAATCGGCAACCCCATAAGCTCCAGCTTGCGCTTTGAGATATCATCATCTATGAAGGCAACTGGGTTCATGAATTTAAATCTTGAATGCTTGATATCTTTGGTAACGAGGATGCCTGCTTTTCCCGCCCCAACGATTAGCAGATTGCCTTCGGATGAACCCTTTATTCCCAGTGTTTCGAATCTATCGTTGATGAGGCGGTTAACTAAACGTAAGCCGGCAATGCCGAGAAATACGTAACCCGCTGCAAAATAAATCGAAATCGGCAATCGATAGGAAGGGACGAATACATGCGCAGATACATTGACAGCGACCACTCCGCAGAGTGTTAAAGCACTCACTTTTAGCAGCTGCAATAACTCACCTATACCGGTGTATCGCCAGATATTGTTATACACCTTGAATCCAAATGAGAACGCTGCGTACACCATAATGTGAATGAGTATCGCCCACGGAAGCATCCACATGTACTGCTCAGGGATTTGAAAATCAAACCGAAGTAAAAACACAAGCCACACTGAAGCCGCTATAATTCCCGCATCCAACATGACTAAACGTACGATCCGCATTTTCATCACTTCTTTCTCCCTAATTAACTAATTATTCGTTTATTCGTTAATTCGTTTATTCGTTTGTTGTCGTATATGTGAGAATGAATTATCTATCTGCTGTCAGACCCGGTTGTAATTCAGACGGAAAAGGCTTTATCCCTGGTTCTTTCAGCGCTTCTATATAAATCGAGTCCATTTCACGAAGCACCGCTGGCAATCCATAGCGAATAATCCTGTCCTTGTTCGCCTTACCCATTGCTGCGGTCAAAGCTGCGTCCGCTCGCAGTTGAACCAGTGCTTTTGCCGTAGCGGCAATATCATCCACTGGAACCAACATGCCCGTTGACTCATGCTCAATCAAATCGCGAATGCCCCGAATATGTGTGCCGATCACGGGTTTGCCTGCTGCCATCGCCTCCATAATCGCCCGGGGTAACCCCTCTCGATAGGACACAAGTGCCGCAACATCACACGCTTGTAGCAAATCCGGTATATCTCTTCGGAACCCCAGAAAATGTACCTGTTCCCTAACCCCTAACCGTGTAGCAAGTTCTATAAGGGTTTGCTCGAAAGGACCTGTACCTGCGAATGCTAGATGAATATCGCTTGCTTGATCACCCAAATGATGTAGTGCTTCGATCAACTGTTTTTGGTTCTTGTTAGCATTTAACTCAGCGACGCAGAGAACAACGAATGAAGGATTATCATTGTCACTCTTAGGTAAATCAAATAGCTGGTGACGACTTTCCCCCATCATTTTTGCAATTTCATTATCCCCCTCACCGCTACCGTATACCTGAAGATCAAGCCCGACTCCGCTCACATAAGTTACTTTTTTTCGGACAGGGAATTTCTGAGCACGCTCATAATCTTCACTATTAATGGTGATCAGTACATCCGTCCAACGTGCCATCAAATACTCCAACGGATAATAAAGCATCCAGTTCAGAAAAGGAGCACCTTTAAAAAAATGAAAACCATGAGCTGTATACAATACGCTAGGGACACCTGCTCTATGGGCTGCAATCCGTCCGAGAATCGAAGCCACTGGTGTATGTACATGGACGAACTGAAATTTTTCCGCTTGGAAGCTTTTCGTTAAGATCCGCAGAGCCGTCCAATTCTTCAACTGTAAAGGACTTCGTTGTATAGGTACGTCGTGACATACAATTCCCCGCTGTTCCAAGCGCTGTCTGGCTTCGCCCGGCTGAGCGTAAGCATGGACTTCACACCCTTTTTGCAGCAATAACACCATGTAAGGTAAATGAAAACTCTCGAAATGCCCATATATGGAGGCTACAAAAGCAACCTTTGCTTGTAAGCCACCCTCAGCTGGAATACTCCCGATGTCCTTACTTGAGCTTTTATTGAGGTTGCTCTGCTCGTTGTCGAAGCTTGCGCCCAGTTGACCGTTCAACGTGTTGGGTTCGATAGGGCATCTCTCCTTTCAGGTTTTTGTCTGTTAACCGGATGCAAGCTCCGTTCATCGCCATCATGAACCACCAATACCGCTGGAATAACGCCTCAATACCCATCGATAACCCAATCATCGCCGCATGGGACAACAGCAATGCCATAATAATTGGCCTACGAATGGGATCTGCTGCACGATAAGAACGGATACCCACAATGAAGAACCAAATCATAAATCCTCCATATACAATCAAGCCCAATAAGCCGAATTCAGTCAAAAACCATATTGGCGTGTTGTGGATAATAATGCGCAGTTCGTAATTATAGGAACCAAGCCCAATGCCTAATAATGGACTTTGTGCGATCCAATCCACCGCTTTGTCAATGATGTCAAGACGCGACTGGATCTGGGAAGGTCTGCTGGACATAGACTCCAGCACATTTAGATAAGCGGTGCCTTTATACAGCAGCAGAGCTATAAAAGCCACACCAAACCCCATACCGATCTTGAGCAATCTGGAAGGTTTGGTAATCAAAAGTGTAAGTAATACAAGGAAGAGACCAATCCAAGACGAGCGCGAGAAAGTCATCATAATGCCCCCGGCTAAGCTTATCGTCGCTAGTATGCTGACCCATCCCCGCAGCAGCTTTATCTTCTCCCCACTCGTCATGATATGAATGGCAAAAGCCGTCACCAGCAATCCTCCGTATGCATTGGGATCAATTAACATGCCGGACAACCGCCCGTCTTGCACCATAAACGGAACCTTTACTCCGCTGAAAAAAGCGAATAGGGCAACACCATTTAAGAGCAGCACACTGATCAGGAAAAATCGGAGCATCTTATATAACCGTTCCCAGCTATCTACGGCTTGCACAAGCATGATATAGGTCAACAATAGGAGTATGAATCCAATATCTTTTTGCAATAAGGCGTATTGGGTTATGAAGCCGTTGCGCCAAATGGATACAAAGGAAGCTAGAACAAAAATGAACAACATGCCCCAATGCCATGAACTGAATATCCTCCGGTCCAATTTGAGATGGAATCCAGCGGCAAACAAACCTAACATTAAGAAGAGATCCGACGGGGCGATACGGAAGGCTCCACCAAAATCAAACTGTGCCGGAAGGCATATGATATACCCCATGACCGCAAACAGAAATAAATTGTGCATGGTGTAGGGCTTCCCTACAACAGATACAGATGTCATACAAGTCCCTACTTTCCTACTTTCCTACTTTCCTATAAAACAAAGAACTTATGCCGCCGCTTCCGACTGTTCCCGATTTCTTACCTTTCCGATGACACGATACAGCACAACTACACTGCCAATCATCTGTACAAATAACGACGAACTAGCTCCCATCGCAGCCCCTACTACCCCGTAATGAGGTACGAAGATCAGACAACATAAGCCATTAGTGAATGCTGTGCACAGAAACAATGGAATCTGGGCTTTGTACCTTCCGGTAGCCGTTATGGCGTACCACAGGTAGGATGAAATAAATACCAGCATGGTGGACGCCAGCAGCCAATGAAACAACCCTAACTCTCCTGCCACGTCTGAACTGAATAATAAGGTTAACAGCTTGTGTCCAAACAACCACCCTATCAAACAAGCGACCGCACTAAAACCCAAACCCATCGCTATCATTCGGCTGAGTAAAGTGACAAACTCCTTGTGTCTCCCGGCTGAATGCCACCTGGCAAGACGTGGTGTTATGGCTTCACCAAGTGCGGTGACGACAACATTACAGGCAACAATCATATATGAGAGTGAAGCATAAATACCTAAGTCATGCTCCCCTTTAAAATAGGAAATCGCGTATAATGGGATATTCGTATTTAACGACATCAACGCCAACACCACGCCTAGCGGTGAACTGACGATCAGTAAACTCCATAGGCTTCTTTTGTTGAAGAGTGGCCTGAGAGAAGTGTATATTCTTGCTTTACGAGCATCATATCCAATCGTTATCGCTAACCATCCGATAATCATGACTAACAAGGCAAGAACAAGGCTCTGTGTAGGGATAAATACGAGGATGAAGATTAGAATGGAGAATAACCCTTTTGCCATTCTGGAGATTGAGATTTGATCTAATCTCTCCTCCTTTTGAACGATGCCCAATAAAATATCACTGATTGATTCAACGATTCTATACAGACCGATGAAGAAAATAACCAATGCTGTATTCCAATCCAAACCACTCATAATGCAAAAGCCTGCGGTAATCGTAAACGCAAGGGCGGTTGTTATCAGCCGTAAGCCCAGAAAGTCTCCAAAACTGTATTTCCCCGATGAATCAACGATTAATACGGAACGAAGATGTAGATGCGACAGCATAAAGATCGGAGCAGTAACTGCAAGCCCTAGCGAATATTTCCCCACGATTGCCGATGACCCGAATTTATTCAGCAGGATCACAATCACAAACTGAGCACCAGCGTAAGTGATATTCCCGAGCAAATAACGAAGAGAAGCAAATGACATAGACGTCAGACCATTCCTGAAGAAGAGGCCCACTCGGCAAAATCTTCACCACGAATCTTGGAACGCCTGCTCTTTTTCCGATAATTCAATACGGCTCCCAGTAAATGTGCTCCCTGCTGCTCTAACAAGTGCTTGGCAGAACTCGTGTGCTTTAAGAGTACTTTTCCGGATTTCACAACTAGCAATACCCCCTCAGTCATCGTTGCCAAAATAAGGGCATCCGAAAATGGCATTAATACAGAGGATGAGTCGATGACAATCGTATCAAAACGCACGCTCAGCTCTGCAAACAATCGCTTCATTCCTTCAGAGCCTAGTAATTCAGCGGGATTTGGTGAAATCGGACCAGAGGTCAATACAGACAAACCTTCTGCTTCCTCAATAGAAATAATGCAATCCTCTAAGCGGGTATGATCCACTAAGATACTGCTAAGCCCGATCCAATTAGGCAGATCAAATGCCTTATGCACCGTTGGCGTACGTAGATCCCCATCAATGAGTAGAACTGTCTTACCAGCTTCCGCCATGGCAATCGCCAGGTTTATCGCTACCGTTGATTTCCCTTCATCCGGAAGTGAGCTTGTGACTAATAAAGAGCGGATCTCTCCACCAACGCGGGTATAACGAATATTGGAGCGTATGCTTCGGAATTGATCTCCGTTAGATGACTTCGGTTGTTCCAGGCAATATAATTTTGGCGTTTTCTTCTTCATAACTTGTGGCTCCTTCTGCTGATTTGGTTTTCGCTTTATTCCGCCGTTTACGTGGCTTCAATTTGCCCACGGTTCCCAGAAGCGGAAGCTGCAAATCAAGCTGAATATCTTTGGCACTTCTCACGGGTTTCTCCATCAATTCCCGGAGGATAGAGATTGCGATCCCGGTAATCAGCGCCAATCCGAAGGCAACAGCCATATTGAAGACCGGCTTAGGTGAGACAGGATCAGAAGGAACCTTGGCACGGTCGAGAAATACAACATTCTCCACTCCCATAATCGATTGAATATTCGCATTAAAAGCTTCTCCGAAGCCATTCGCGATATCTGTTGCCCGTTGAGCTTTTGAATTGGTCACAATTACCGTTGTTACGAGTGATTCACTATTGGTTCTTGTCTTCACATTTTTGAGTAACTCTTCCGCTGTCATTTTTAGCTGCAGCTTTCTGACAACCTCTTCCGCTATCCTGCTGCTTCGAATGATCTCCCCGTAAGTGGTTACCAGTTTTTGTCCGGCCATAATGTCATTAATTGCTTTCTGCTGCCTGTCTCCTTGAATAAGTATAGAAGCTGTCGCCTCGTATTTCGGCTGTAAAACATAATAGCTAACACTACCAGCGAGCCCGACTGCAGCGATACATAATACAATAATGAACAGCAGCCTACGTTTTACTAGTTTCAAAATGCTGCCCAGTTCGAATTCCATCGATCATTTCTCCTAACTAGTTAATGTATTGTCGCCTCTTTAACAAGATTATTGTTGTATATTCATATTCTCTTTCTCTCAACATATGTCCAAGTCCGTACTTAAAATTTAAATGTCAAAATATTAAAGGGCTCATATAGCTCACCTGTTAAAATCCAACAAAAAAAGGCATTCTTCCAGCAAAATCAACTGGTAGAATACCTTACATATAAACTATCTAGTTCAGGAATGTACAAGTGCAGTCAACACCATCAGGAGATATCTTTACGTTTCAGAACATGATGAACATTGCTTAACATGCCGGATAGAACTCCAGCAATTGGGAATACTGCCCAATTGACGTCCCAGCGCCCATAGACAAAACCCGTGAACAGAAAAATCGCCGTCGCCAAAGGCCATAATACAGCCCCAACAACTCCAACAAATCGGTTCTCTTCCTGCTTCTCTGCAGTGATATTCGGCTCCTCCAGCAACTTCGTATAAGTACCCTGGATATTCCCGTAATAGATGAACAAAAACACCGCCACAGCTGCAATAAACAGAAAAGCAGCGACTCCATAGGGAGCATAGTCATCGTTGACATAGCTAGTGGTAAAGATAAAAGCCGGCGACAGCACGCATAGGCAGACTCCTGTAATCAGAGAAAGACGGTAAGTCGGAGCATAAAGACTTTGGCTGCGTTGAAGCGCCATTTTTAGAGCATAAGGCAGCTGAAAGCCTTGCTCCAGACTCTTAAAGCGATCCAGCTTCATTCCGCTGTGTATAAACATCCCGACCGCGATAGCGACCAGCACGAACATTCCGACCAGCCCCAGCATCGAACCTTTATCACTCATAACAGCCTTATTTTCAAATATTGTATCCAGGGTGATCAAAAACGCCACTCCGCATGCGCAGAGAAAAACGCCGATCCCCGTCCATAATCCAGCGCTTCGTCTGGCCGCCGCATAAGCGTAAACCTCTTCTTCCGTCAGCACCGGAATAGCCTGTTCTGGCGCAACCGGATTGATGCCAAGCTCCGCTGTCAGCTCTTCAATATTGCCGAATTCCGATATGACGATACCAATCGCCTCATTCTCCGACTTGCCAGCAAGCTTCAGCTCCAGGTACTTCTCCTCCATCCCTGATAGCAGCTCTTGCTTCAGATGTTCTAGTTCCGGAGTCTTTGGCAGACCCGCAAACATATTATCCAGATATACTATGATCGTCTCCATGCTCTATCACCACTCCTTGATAAATTGGTTTACAACTTGCTGTGTAACCTTCCATTCCTCACATTTTTCTCGGTAATAGGCGAGACCCAAAGAGGTAATCCGGTAATACGTACGCCGCTTGCCAAGACTCTCATCCAGATAAAAGGATTCTATATATCCGTTTTTCTCCAGTCGGGTGAAGGCAGAATATAACGTTGTCTCCTTCATGACATATTTCTCCTGCGTTAACTGCCTGATATTTTTGGAAATCTCGTACCCGTAAGATTCCCCGTCCAGCAGCATGTATAGGATCATCGTATCATTGTAGCCGCGTATAACATCACTGCTGATCAAAAATATCCCCCCATGATTACTCCATCTGTCGTAGTAGTTGCAGTATAACACAATTACTACGACAGATGAAGTAGTTAATGGAAAAATAGGCCAACATAATTTGAGGACCGAACCTTCCTTGATTAAATCACAATTGCTGACTGCGCATGACATAGCTTCCAATATGAGGTTAGGTATACGAAGGTGCAGGCCAGTAGTGTTTGCGGGGACGATGGTGTTTACTAGTAGGCTGTTTGCGAGGGCGGGGGTGTTTACTAGTAGGCTGTTTGCGAAGTCGATGGTGTTCACCAATTGGTTGTTTGCAGGACGATTATGTTTACTAGTAGGCTGTTTGCATAGACGATAGTGTTCACCAATTGGTTGTTTGCAGGACGATCGTGTTTACTAGTAGGCTGTTTGCGAAGTCGATAGTGTTCATCAATTGGTTGTTTGCAGGACGATAGTGTTTACTAGTAGGCTGTTTGCATATACGGTGACGTTTACCTACTCTTAGTTTGGCGGATGAGGTACTATCGGACTCAGTTGGCGTTATTCGAGGCATTTTACTACTTTTCAGGTTCTATCGGACCCCAATGCACCTATTGGCGCACAAAACATCATATTTAGGGCCCTTTCTAGGGAATAGCTGCACTGGAGTCCGAAACTACGCTAGAACTGCGAAAAACATACTAATAACGCCATTGGGGTCCGTTAGCCTTACTTGCCCCATTATCTATTGAAGCAACAAACCAACGCTGGTTTGTTTTCCTTTTTATTGAACCTTAATACAATAAGGTTGACTGCAAGAACATAGGTGTTTACTTCCCCTTACTTTGCCGGACGAGCTACTATCGGACTCAGTTGGCGTTATTCGAGGCATTTTACTACTTTTCAGGTTCTATCGGACCCCAATGCACCTATTGGCGCACAAAACATCATATTTATGGCCCTTTCTAGGGAATAGCTGCACTGGAGTCCGAAACTACGCTAGAACTGCGAAAAACATACTAATAACGTCATTGGGGTCCGTTAGCCTTCCTTGCCCCATTATCTATTGAAGCAACAAACCAACGCTGGTTTGTTTTCCTTTTTATTGAACCTTAATACAATAAGGTTGACTGCAAGAACATAGGTGTTTACTTCCCCTTACTTTGCCGGACGAGCTACTATCGGACTCAGTTGACCTTATTCGCAGAAATTCCCCATTTTGCTGATCCTATCGGACTCCAATGCACCTATTGGCGCACAAATCACCATATTCGAACCTACTTCTAGGGAATAGCTGCACTGGAGTCCGAAACTACGCTAGAACTGCGAAAAACATACTAATAACGCCATTGGGGTCCGTTAGCCTTGCTTGCCCCATTATCTATTGAAGCAACAAACCAACGCTGGTTTGATTTCCTTTTTATTGAACCTTAATACATTAGTTAGTTAATTACCCTGGACGAGCTACTATCGGACTCAGTTGACCTTATTCGCAGAAATTCCCCATTTTGCTGATCCTATCGGACTCCAATGCACCTATTGGCGCACAAAACATCATATTTAGGGTACTTTCTAGGGAATAGCTGCACTGGAGTCCGAAACTACGCTAGAACTGCGAAAAACATGCTAATAACATCATCTGGGTCCGTACCACAGTGGATGATTATGAGTCGGCGATATGATTAGATGTATATTGTTGATGTTGATGTTGATGTTGATGTTGATGTTGATTTTGTTGATGTAAATCCAAGCGAAACTGAGTCAAAGTCAGCAAGTCAAAACACAAAACAGCGGTTCTCCCATATTGGGGAGAACCGCTGTTTTGTTGTTTTTTTATAATCAATAAAATAGTTAATCATTGCTAAGGAATACACCAACTTGAATACGTTGACCTATTAATGTCGTGTACGGAGCATGCGTCCAACAAAATAAAGCATTTGTTTACGTGTGAAAAAACGTGACATTTGAGCAGAAATATAGTTTGTAAATCCTGGGACAACAAATACTTTTTTAGCCTGAAGCGACCGAAGAGCCACTTGAACGACATTTTCTGGCGTGTCTCGTTTCCCTACCGAAGCCTCATCGGCTCCCACGACATTAAAAAATTCTGTTTCCGTAGACCCCGGACATAACGCAAGAAATTGTACGCCCCGTTTCCGATTTTCCTCCCATAGCGCTTGAGTAAATGATAATACAAAAGCTTTTGTCGCTCCATATACAGCCATATTAGGGAGAGGTTGAAATGCAGCTGTTGATGCAACGTTTATGATCACTCCACTTTTTCTATTTAACATCTCTGGCAAAAACAAATGGGTCAGATCTACAACCGCCAAAACATTTAGCATCACTTCTTCATGTTGTCTCGAACCAGATAGTTGTTCAAAAAGCCCATGCGTAGCAAAACCTGCATTATTAATAAGAATATCAACGTTCAAGCCACGTTCTACACATTGTTGATAGAGCCTGTCAGGGGAACCTTCTTGAGATAAATCAGCAACTAGAACCTCCGCTTGAATTTGAAATTCTCGTTTTAATTTTTCCGCTAAAGCAATCAGTTTATCTTCAGAACGGGCGACTAAAATTAAGTGACTTCCTTTGGCTGCAAGTTCTCGAGCAAACGCTTCACCTATACCCGAAGAAGCTCCGGTAATCAACGTCCATTTATTTTGAATTGTAATCATTGCTATCCTCTCTCCCTTTAACGACCATTTAGAAACAGTGTTTCAATAAGAATCATTGTATCCAAGTGAGGTTGTGTTGTCAAATAAAGTTCTACACATTTAATTATTGGCTATTTCTCTTCTACATCAGTAAAATAAGGGTTAGAAATAACGGCTATCTAAAAAAAGCTAAAGTAAAGTTCTAAGGAAGTGAAACTACATGCAAAAATCGTCCAAAATATCTTCTATAGATGCTGAATCCGTTACAACCTACCCAAAAGCAAAGCAACGGCATGCGGAAATATTAAGACTGAACATTATCGAAGCCGCTGCGGCCATTATGCATGAATCCGGACCCGAAGGTGTAACCATCCGTAAGGTTGCTGAAAAAATGGAATGTCCCACAAAAATCATTTATAACTTGTTTGGAAACAAGGAAGGTTTAGCGAAGGAGCTTTTTCTGCAAGGGTGTAAATTGTTGGCTGCTGCCTTTCAAGCGGTTCCAAAACAAGACAATCTAAATTTATATCTTCGCGAGCTTGGACAAGCTTATTGGGATTTCTCACGGAATCATACTAGCTATTATATGGTTATGTTCGGAGGAGCCTTTAGCGAATTCAAACCGGAGGAGGAAAGCTTACATGCTATCTTTACGGCACTACAACAAGTGATAGCCCTTATTACAGAAGCCATCGAACAAGGATTTATTAACGAAAAAGACCCTCTGCTTGTTGTGAATCTGGTGTGGGCGTCATTGCATGGCGTCATTCATCTGCATTTAGGGGGACATATTCAAAACGAGGAAACGGCTAAAATATTGTATGATAGATCGGTCTCCAATTTAATTCATACCTTCTTTAAAAAAGATAATTAATTCTAAAAAGGCCTCTTTGCAAGTCCCTACTCAATAAATTCAAGCCGTAATCTTGGGATATCCTTAGATCACGGCTTTTTTAACATGCTAAAAAAACACAAAAAAAAACGGCATTTCTGCCGCTTCTTCATCTCTCTAATTATGTCCGGCGCATATATGCACGCACAGTGATAGGTGCAAAAACCGCAACAATCACAGCGGCTCCGATAAGTGAAATAGCGAAATCCCAACCTACGGTTCCAGAGTTAGCAAGCTCACGGACAGCTGACACAAGATGCGAGATTGGATTGACTTTGACAAACCATTGCAGCCAGTTAGGCATCGTATCTACAGGCACGAAGGCGTTGGATAGAAACGTGAGTGGGAACAACACAATCATTGATATCCCTTGTACGCTGGAAGCGGTTCGCGCAATCACACCAAAGAAAGCGAAAATCCAGCTAATCGACCAGGAGCAGACAATAACCAAAAGCGCAGCAATTGCGACATGCTCCAGACCGCCATCAGGTCGGTAACCCATAATATAGCCCATGACAAAAGTAAGCACAGTAGCGATCGTATATCGAATCGTATCTGCCAACAAAGCTCCGGCTAATGGGGCTATACGGGCAATCGGCAATGACTTAAAGCGGTCAAACACCCCTTTATCCATGTCTTCCCGCAGTTGGACACCAGTGACGATGGAGGTCGTAATTACAGTCTGCACTAGAATACCAGGAATAATAACGGGCAAATAGCTCACTACATCTCCTGATATGGCTCCACCAAAAATATAAGTAAACATTAATGTGAAAATAATTGGCTGCAGCGTTACGTCGAACAATTGCTCGGGTGTGCGACGGATTTTCAATATCCCGCGATAAGCCATCGTTAACGAGTTACGAACAGATTGCTTGAAGCTCGTATGGTTTTTCAATTGTCGGGTCGCACCTGGACTAATAGTAGAAGTTCTCATACTCATGCTCTTGCTGCCTCCTTATTCATTGATTCTTGTGACGCTTGGGACGCCTCATCCGTAACTCCATGGCCAGTGATCGTCAAAAACACTTCATCAAGCGTCGGTTTCTGCACACTCATCTCTGCGAGTGGAATCCCCGCTTCGCGGAGTGCAATAAGCAAATCAGTGACTAAATCAGCATTCGCCATCGGTGCAGTAATTTTTCCAGCCTCATTCGGCACAATAGACTGGATATGCAGCACATGTTCCACAATCCGGCGCGCTTGAGCGATATCTTTAAGATTTTGGACTTTTAAGTGCAGCGAGGTGGTGCCCACTGAAGCTTTTAGCTCATCCACGGTGCCTTCTGCAACGACATGGCCATGATCAATAACTGCAATGCGATCTGCCAGCTGATCGGCTTCCTCAAGATACTGTGTAGTTAACAGCACTGTTGATCCTGTGTTCACCAACCGACGAATGGTATCCCACATTTGCGAACGTGTCCGTGGGTCCAGACCTGTTGTTGGTTCATCCAAAAAGATAAGCGGGGGCTGGGCAATCAGACTCGCTGCAAGATCCAGACGTCGGCGCATACCGCCAGAGAAATTTCGAAGCGGCCGTTTCGCCGCCTCCGTCAGACCAAACTCTTCTAACAACTCCGCTGCCTTTTGCCGCGCCTCTGCCCGCCCTAACCCTAAAAGACGTGAAAAGATAATCAGATTCTCTGTAGCACTAAGTGACTCATCCACAGAAGCATATTGTCCCGTAACCCCTATCAATTGCCGGACAATCTGCGACTCCTTTACCACATCATGCCCGAAGATTCGCGCCGACCCCGCATCCGGACGAAGTAACGTAGCCAGCATCCGAATTACCGTCGTCTTTCCTGCCCCATTGGGACCGAGAACGCCGTAAATCGTGCCTGCCTTAACGTTCAGATTTACTCCATCAACTGCGCGATTGTCACCAAACGTTTTGACGAGCCCACGCGCTTCGACGGCCCAATCTCCAGGGTTGGGCTCAATTATTTTTTTGCGTTCATTTACCATTACAATTCCTCCAACGTTTTAGTTTGTATTGTGATGGTAACTCCCTTTTATAAACTGAATTTAAACAACACAAAAAACCGGGGAGCGCGATCTCACGCCACCCGGTTTATCACTTCTCATCTGAGTCAGCCTCAACATATTCTTTAAGCGCAAACAATTTATTAGCCCAGTAACCTTCAAAAAAGGCAAGCCAATCTTGCAGCTCCAGCAAAGGTTCTGGCTGAAGCTTATACCGGGTCTCCCGTCCGACTTTCTGACTGCTAACAAGCTGCGCATCGGACAATACCTGTAAATGCTTATTAACAGCGGTTCGGCTGATCGGGTAGCAATCCGTAATAGATGCTATAGACATTTCCTTATTAGCGAGCAGCTTTAGCAGACTGCGTCGGGTAGGATCTGCTATCGCTTGAAATACATCATGTCCTGCTTCAGCAACCGGCATATTAAGCCTCGATATAAGCAGGAAGTTTTTCTTGGACGATTTTTTCCCAGCCGCTATTCATAAAGCCGCGTACGATTGGATGTGGTTGTCCAAATTCAGTAACTTTTTCAGGGTCCCATCCAGAATGAATCAAGGTAAATTCCGTTTTCCCTTCGATTTCTTTCAGTTCAAAAGCAAGATGCCAATCCTTCCCCCAATTAAAACCAACACGATTCGGAGGATCAACTTCAGTTACTTTACAAGGAGAATCTCCGAATTGTCCAGCATGCAGGATGAATTCATGCCCAACAACAGGCTCAAATGTACTAGGCATCCACCAGGCTGCCATTCCTTCTGCCGTGGCAACAGCTTTCCAAACCTTTTCTATTGGCGCATTTAGTAAAATCGTTTGACGAATTTCTTGTAAGGGTTCTTGAGTTTGCATAATAAATAGCCTCCAGCATTCATTTAATATAACACCTTTTGGGTTCGCTTTTCATTATAACACCTATAGGTGTTATGTCAATTTACAGATTTCCCTAATTCTCCGTTCGTTATTCAACGTCTCAATCCCTCAATAGTATCCTTTAACTGCTATAAAAAAAACCCTCCCTCGTTCATCCCGAAGAAGGGGCCTTCTATTACATCAGCTCTATGGTCAGTTTCTTGGCTTGACAGTTACTGTGATTTTCTCGCTAGATGTCTCGCCTGATGCATTGACTAATACCGCGTAGTATTCATATACACCTGGTGTCTTATCTTTAAGTTTCGTAACTGTCATCTGAGCCGCAGGGGTAGCCGTGCTTAGTGTCTGTGTGTCGACTACTTCTCCATTCTCATACAAACGGTACTCAGTACCATTGGTTCCCCACCACATATTCATCACAACGTCGTAAGTTCCATCCCCACTCCAGTTGTCGTGGGATACTATAGGCTTGCCCGGCGCTGCATCTGTAACAGTAAGGATTAGCGGATCGCAGGTTGTCGAACCGAAGCTGTTGACTAGCTCGCACGTGTACGTGTAGGTTCCATTTGATTTGCCCACAATATCCGTACTCATGGCTTGTGCATTCGGTGAGCTGTCCGTCAGCATCTGGGTACTGATCAGTACATCGTTTTCATAGAGCTTAAACTCGGTACCGTTGTTCCCCCACCAAAGATTCATCGTGACGGCATAGCTGCCATCTCGAAGCCCGGTGTCGTGCCCATTATTGTCAGATAACACTGGCTTTCCAGGGGCTCCACCAGCAAGCGGAGTTGTACTCTGGAGCCATTGTGACCAACGGACTAGAACCTCTGCCTGCTCAGAAGTGAACACCTGATTGCTCTGGAGATTCACTTCACTATTAAAAGCTTCCAGCAAGCTGTGAACTTCTGCGCCAGCATGCTGCTGAGCTTTTTCTTTGGCGATCGCCAGCTGCTGCTTAAGTGAATTGGTTACGTTTTCTAAATCTGGAGCACCCGTCTCAGCTGCAAAATTTTCGGATAATGCCGACAAGCTGTCAAATGTCGCATATACACTATACGAATGCTCTGCCAGCCCGACATTGCCCGCCGCATCCTCGGCTTTCGCAGTTACACTATGAGTTCCCGCTTCCAGCGTATACGCTTTAACATCTGCGAGCGTTGAATCACATGGCGAATAAGTAATGCCTGATACAGTATCAGCTGCACTACAGGTGATGTTTAATGTCTGCTCTATGGTATAGGAACTCTCTCCTTTAATTACTACCTGTGGTGCGGTCCGATCAATCTTCACCACAGCAGTCTTCTGCGGCTGTTCCACATTACCCTCTCTATCAACGCTCCAATAAACTAACTTATGTGTTCCTTCATTGGACAAAATAACTGAATTCCCGGTTTGCTGCTCGCCATCGTTTACTGTGAAATAGGTTGCCGCAACACCAGAGCCCGCATCTGTAGCTGTGAAGGTTACCAACGTATCCTTGTTGGTCCAACCTTGTGGCGCATCATCCGTTGTCACCGGAGCTGTTGGGTCCGCCCCTTTCACTACGCCATAAAAGCGTAATTCCGCCATGTTACCAAACCAATTACTACTATTATAGATCCGGATATAACGATAGGCTTCTGCGTTACTAATACTTAAGGTCTGCCAATCCATCGTTTTTCCTGCAGGAGAGGAGATTGTCGTCCAGCTTGTATGATCATTCGAACCCTGAACCACAGTCCCATTAATTCGTGTAAAATAATTATCTTGCCTGGAAAGCACCTCTGCCTTGGACAGCTGGACCCTATTCCCTTCTTTAAAATCAAACGTTATAAATCCTCCATATCCACTGCCATTTACCCGAAAATCCGTAATTGTGCCTGCATTTCCATCGAATAATGATCCCACAACATTCCTGAGATCGGTGGGTGTTCTCCCACTGGAATCACTAAAATTAGTAATCGCAAGCACATTACTAATCAACTCAGTCTCATCGGGAATGTACAGAGAGGAACCATCTGTAGTTGATGTTTTTTCCGGCCCCTCGATTCCCTCCTTTGACTTGTATTTAATACTAAAGTTCACAAGTCCAGGTTGTGCCTTATTGCCCATGACCGCTTCAGCCGTCCAATTGATCTTATCGACAGTAGCAACGGTTGCGACTTGATCCTGAATAATGACATTCACTTGGTTAATTGCATCGCTTGCTTTAAAAGACAATTTCACCGTGTCCCCAGTCACAATTCGTTTCTGGATACTTTGGTCGGAGCTAATGGACACCGCATCAAGCTTTGAATTGATTGTAACATCACCATACAAACGTAGTTCAGCCATGTTTCCATACCAGTTGTTTCCATTGGTGATGCGGATATAACGATAGGGTTCTGTGCTGTTAATCGTCAACGTCTGCCATTCCGGCGTATTTCCTGCTACATTAGAGATCGTAATCCACGTCACATTGTCGTTGGAGCCTTGCACCACTGTTCCATTAATTCTGCCCGTATAATTGTCTTGCCTTCCGATTACTTCTACCCTAGACAGCAATGCCTGACCGCCTTCTTTAAAGTCAAAGGTTAGATATGCACCATAACCACTGCCATTTAAACGAAAATCAGTGATGGAACCTAAATGATTATCAAATAAAACTTTTGCTGTTGCCAAAAGATCAGCCGGATTTCTTCCACTGGAATCGATTAGGTTTGCTATCTCAAGCACATTAGCGATAAGTCCCGTCTGATCTGCAATGAATAAAGTAGAACCATCTGTTGTAAAAATAGTCTCTACTGCATCCGCTCCAGCTGCCGTTTTATAATTGATCTTAAATTTCACAGTACCTGATGGAACATTTTCATTCACCACAAGCTTAGCTGTCCAGTTGATATTGTCCACAGAACTGACTGCAACAGGCTGACCCTGTATATGGGCCGTGGCATTATGGATCATTTCTGTAGACTTAAAGGATAATTGAATCGTATCCCCTGGTATAATTCGATTTCTTAAGCTTTGATCCGAGTGAATGGACACGGACTCTAATTGATTTACTGTCTCATACCGCTGGCCAAAGATTCTAAATTCAGCAATTTCCAGCATAGTACTCGAAGGCTTTATCATTTCCATTTTCAAAAATCGGAATTTTTCATGCTCCAGGCCTGCTTGAACCTCAAGTCTCTGCATCTCTTCAGTAACTGTTGTCAAGCCGGGGGTTAAGCGGGTCCAATTTTCTTTGTCATTCGATCCGAACATTGCAACGCCGCCAATTCTCTCCGGAAAACTAGCTCTTACCTGAAGCTCAAAGCTTTCTGCTGATATTTGAAAATCCGGTCCTAAATCCATGTAATGCGCCCGATCCTGCGCTGTATAATACCCCACAAAACTATCATTTGTGTTGTCCAGCAGGTTCGGGACAGCGTTACCAAAGGTTGAGCTAACAAACATATTCGTAAAATTAACACTTCCATCTTTCATTAATGGCGTCAATTCTTTAAGACTTTGCACTGCGAGATTCAGGTCAAATAACTTCTGATAGAAGACCTCGTCAGTGGCAGTAGTAATTACATCCATTACCTCAGCGTGCACTTGCTTATAGTGAGCTAACGTTGCCGAAATGTAAGGCACATCAACATGATAAGGAGAAATGACGGCGTTGACGGCAGATTGCCGATCATTCGCTACTACAACACTAACATCCTTGGCTGTAACCGAAGTTCCATCTGCGGCACTCACTACAAAGGAGTAGGTTCCCGCATGTGCTCCAGACCAAGAGAAAACACCTGAAGTCTCATTGAACACTGCACCCTCAGGTAACTGATCCGCTTGATAGGTAACAACATCCGTTGCACCTGCGTCTGTCGCAGAGAAATCAAATTGAATTGCAGCTGTAGATCCCTCATAGGTAAATAAAGATACTGGTGCCTTTCCTGATGTAAATACTGGAGGGGTAAGCTGTGCCCCAGCTTTTAAATTAATATGGTCAATATCGACTGTTGTTCCATTTCCTTTTACATTAAAATAGACAAGATCGCTGAAGCCTTGGAACTCATTGAACTCATACTGAATATACCTCCATTGCCCCTTTGTATCAGGCAGCGTAACGGTATCGCCAAACACCTCCATGGTTGCTATGCCATTAGTCCGAATCTTAAAAGCAATGATTCGTTCGCCACTGCTTGCACCCACAAAGGCAATTTTACTGCCCTCATCTGTTGCGGTAATTTCAACGTAAGTAGTGTCTCCTTCTTGTTTTGTGGTGGAGTGACCATCAAGCTTCGTGTACCGGTCTTCTAGTTCTCTCAAATCTGGATTCGTTATCACCTTCGGCAAATTGAGCGTACCCTCGTCCTCTGCTTCTTTAGGAATGTACAGCCAATAATCCCCGCCTCCATCCGGAGACTCCCAATAGAAAGGCAATCGCTTAGCAAACATCTCGCTAAAATAAGGAGCTTCAACCTCCATATTTATTCCAGCTGTATATTTATAATAATAATAAAGATCATAGACATTACCGCCAATTCTCCCCCTGTAACCGCCAGCCAAGTGTTTATAGATAATCGTTGGATTTCCATTTACATCTGTATGTGCCGCCACTGGAATCCATGGTGTATCATGGCCAATCATATACTGCGCAAAGTAGTCGGCAGCTTTTAAAATCCGTTGATCTAGAAATTCATACGGCCCCACCGCATTTGGCGCACTAGAAACAGTCCCCTCTACCGGATTTACCTTTGTTTCCTGAGCCAATAATAAACGTGATAAAATCTCTACATTCGTTATATCCCCAGCGCCATGCGCCTGATCTCTGCCCATTTCAACATGCTGAACTACGGGTGGATTAACTTTTTCCCCTGTTACAATATTTGTATCAACCCATCTGAATAAAGCTTTTATCGCGCCATTTTGCCCCTGATCGACAGCGGTTTTATTGACGGTAAACCATTCAACTCCCTCATTGTACCTCTCTTTATTTCCTGTAAAAATATAACCTGACATAGCTCCAAGCAGCGGATAAAGATGCTGGTTCATAAAACGATCATTTGTGTGTTGGAACGTTTCAATAACCGGATTAATAAGATTATTCGTAAAATCAGCGACATCTTTTTCCGTCCATTTCAGCTCTTCAGTTTGAGCACTTGTGTACCTTAAGATTTCCGCCGCAGTAACCATTCGATTAAGTGGAATTCCTGTATGAATATGTGCATCATTAAAATACACGTATTTCTCAGGGTCCATCTGTGACCAAATCCGGATAATATGCATGGCATTGGCTCTGTAAACCTCATCACCCGATATTACATACAATAGAGCTTGTGTATAAGCCTTCAAACCATCCGCTATAAATCTTGAATTAAAGCCCTGGCTATTAAAAGCATCGCTCGCTGGTTTCAACGGATTCGCACCACTTTGATTGTTGGAAGTGACCGTCCTTGAAGCTGCCGGAGAGAGAAGCATCTGATTATAATAAGTGATCCAGGGTTCTTTTTGCGCCCGTACCTGTGTCCTAATATTCTCAAGAATATCCTTGGTCAGGCCAACACCCGGATGTTTGAATCCGCTTTCATCTATAACCTCATTAATGGTAGGTTGGTAATCCGTAATTATCGACAGCTCTGTCGATTCTACTGCGGCTCCTTCTGCCGATAAAGGCACTAGCGTTACCAACAAACTTAAGGAAACTGTGATCCTAAAAATACGTTTAAGCGATTTTCCAAAGAGTAGCTCTTTAAATGAATTCATTGTTCTCCTCCATTCATTTACATCCTCTGATTTAATGCAAATAAATACCGCTGGCAAATTCATTCACTACAAAATGTTTGTTATTCAGGTCGACAATAACCTCTCCATTAATCTGAAGATTATAAAAATAAATATCCTTCACACCTCTTTCCTCGTCATAGCCGAATATACGGGAAGGATTGATATTCTTCCCATTGTAGGTGATATCGCTAAACT
Source organism: Paenibacillus sp. FSL H8-0315 (assembly GCF_038005365.1). Taxonomy (NCBI): domain Bacteria; kingdom Bacillati; phylum Bacillota; class Bacilli; order Caryophanales; family Paenibacillaceae; genus Paenibacillus; species Paenibacillus sp. FSL H8-0315. The sequence continues at coordinate 562,079 of NZ_JBBOTA010000001.1, forward strand.
CTATATTTTCGATACATCGTCCTGGCACCGGATTATAGGTTTTATTCCACACCACGCGGACATCAAACAGCTGCCCCAGTTCAAAATCCTCCACCCGGATATTTTTGAAAGTAACCTTACGAACGGTATTGTTGTCCCCTGCACAGATTGCCATAACCCCCCAATAATTTTCCTGCGGCTCGTGATGCTCAAGCACATCGATATTTTCAAACCAAATATTTTCTATAAAATCGCCATTATGTTGGTGATCACCATGAATACCGACATGCATGGCATGAGCAACGTCCGCCCAGAGTATGGAATCTTTAACCGTGATATGGCGTGAGTCTCCATAATACTCTCCACGGCTGCCGTAAATGGCAATGCAATCATCAGAAGTTCTCAAGAACACATCTTTAATATCCACATTTGAGCTAGCCATCATATCAATTCCATCACACCAGCCGCGTGTACTGAAAGCTTTGAAGTTATGAATGCGGATATGTTTAGACGCTCCGATATATATACTGTAATGCGGAGGATCAAGCGTGATGATCCCTTCGATCTCAATCTGTTCAGAATGCTGGATTTGAACGCCTCTTAAATAAGTGGTTTTCTCCATATCCGCTAAATACAGAACACCTCTGCCGCGAACAACAACATTCTCAGCATGGTCAATCATTATGGATCCGCAAAGGAGCGCGCCTCCGGCAATATAAACTGTGGTCCCAGAAGGGATATGCAGCATTGGATTCTCGAATTGATGAAGCCCGGGCATAAAATATATCGTCTGACGCTCCCCATTAGCCCTTTCTGACAAATGCTGAGCTTGTTCTGCGATAGCCGCAAATTGATGTATTCCTGGTTGGACAAGCACTACATTATCATCGTCAAGTTTAGGTGGGGCTGTCTCCAAGGGGTTGGCAAAAAGATGCAAGTTACTAAAACGTTCTCCATTGATTTCAATGGAAAGCTTACACGGGTGCTCCAATGTGAACAAAAGGGTATTCTCTTCGATTTGAAAGGGAATATGGGTTGCCAAAGGGCGAATAACCGCTTGTTCAATCTGCCGGTTATTACAATGAACAGAGACCTCCACCGTGCCTTCCATATCAAAATAAACCATCGATGTCGATCGAACCTGATGCATATCCACCTTTGCTTCAAAAACAAACAGTGCTTGCCATACCCCACCAGGCTCTCGTACACTCACTGTAAAATCGTCTTTCCCCAGGGCTTCATTCGGCTGCTCATAAATAATTAATTCGCTCATTTCTACCTCCGTTATCTTAGAATCAACTCACTTAAGGGTTTAATAAATAGGCTGGAGCAAGCTTTTGCTCCAGCCTATCATCCAGTACTAATCAGCGAACGCTGCTATTTACGATCTGCCAGCACTTTATTTACCTCATCCGTTACTTCCTGACCTCCGGCCTTTAGCCAGCTATCCTTGAAATTATCAAAATCTTTACCCGTGTTCGCTTCTCCTGTAATTGCTTTGATAACAAACGTATCTTGCAACGTCTTCAGATTGCCCCAATACTTGGGTTTGCTTGTTAATACGGCTGGTCCCAGTACATCTAGCAATGGTGTAACACCTGGAGTGATCTTGTCTCTCAAATCTAGCAATTCTTGTTTTACCGTATGTTTTTCCATTGAAGTGTCTGTGGAGCTAAGTGGATTATAGAAATTACCTGCTCCCATCTTCGGAGCACTAACCTCTTCATCCGCTTTTGGAATGGCAAGGTCCCCTTCCATATCATAGCTCACACCCAATTGACCGAAACCTGTCAGCAGAAAACCTTCGGAATCCGTAGACACATATTCGAGAATTTCCATAATCTTATGACGTTTCTTCTCATCCTTTTCGAGTTGAACACCGAACAATACCGGTGCCTGTCTTGCACCATACGCGAAAGAATAAGCAACGCCATCTGGAGCTGTAAACGGCTTGCCAGGCACGAATATTTGACCTTTCTCTAGACCAGGTTTTGCGACAAACCCAGATTCTTTATAAAAATTGCCCCACTTCCCGTTATCCACCATACCCACTTTTTGATCAGCAAATTTAATATTGATTTCGTTATTATCACTAGTTATGAATTCAGGATCAATCAGACCTGCTTTGTACCATTTGCTCAATAACGCCAATGCTGATCGCGTCTCTTCTGTAATGCCTCCATAAACTACGTTCCCGGAAGCATCCTTCTTGAACTGATAAGGGGAAACAGCAAATGCTGAGAATACACTTGTGAACAATTGCTCTGGAAGCTTGCCGCGGCCGATTAAGCCGTAAGTATCCTTCTTCCCATTTTTGTCCGGATCTTCATTAACAAATTTGGTGAGTACATCCTCAAGCTCTTCCAATGTCTTGGGTGGTTCTGAGTAGCCAATATTTTTCAGCCAGGCTTCATTATAGCCCGGAATAAATCCATCAAGACCACCTGGCCAAATTTTCGGGATCCCCCAGTTTTTTTCGTTGTATAAGCCTACGCCCCATGCCCCGGAATCAACCGAATCCAATGCTGCTGCATATTTCGGCATCAGGGATTCAATTTCAGCCTTATCAATCGTCGCAATAATCCCTTGATCTGCCCATTGCACCATATCCGTTTCGTTTGCATCGACCGGGAAGATATCAGGAATATCTCCAGAAGCTAGAAGCACCGAAAATTGTTCTTTCCAAGTTCCACGTTCCAATTTAATATTTTTGATTTTTACATTAAATTTCTTCTCGAGCTCTGTTTGCACATAGTTACCGTCTTCTTCTGGCGTATTAAAGTTGTTCGCCCAAATAATTTCAATCGGAGCTTCAGCTGCTGATGCCCCCCCTTGACCTTGATTCGTCGCCTTCGCTTCGTTAGTGCTATTATTCGCCGCATTCCCGCCGCAACCACTCATGACAAGTGAAGCCGATAGGGCTATCGCAGCAATTCCCAACCATTTCTTGGATGTATGCCTCATATTCTTTTATTTCCTCCCTTTTTTTGTTCATCTATATATTTAGACAGCCCGCGGATATAGCGGACTGTTTAAACCGTTCTGAGCCTTCTAACCCTTAAGTGATCCAACCATAATTCCTTTGACGAAGAAACGTTGCAGGAATGGATAGATCATTAATATAGGCAGTGCTGTAAACATAATAATCGCCGCTTTGACCATTTCAGGAGCCTGCTCATTGGTAGGAAGTGGTAACATCGGATCTCCTTCGGCTGAAATAACAAGCCGTCTTAAGAAAAGCTGCAGTACAATCTTTGATTGATCCTGCATATACAACATTGCATCAAACCAAGCGTTCCAGTGCCCTACTGCAGTCCATAGGGCTAATGTTGCTAGAACAGGCTTCGACAGCGGAATAACAATCGTAAATAAGATCCGCATATCATTAGCCCCATCTATTTTAGCTGAATCCTCCAGTTCCTCCGGTATACCCATAAAGAAATTTCGCAGGAGCAGAAGATTAAACGTGCTGAGCAGGCCGGGGACAATATAAACCCATAACGAATTTATAAGTCCCAGACTTTTGATTAGCAGATAGGTAGGGATAAGCCCGCCGCCAAAAAACATCGTTACGACAATGAACATTGTATAAAATCCCCGGTGCGGCAAATATTTACGAGATAGCGGATATGCTCCCAGTGACAGAAACACGAGTGTCAGAACTGTTCCTACAACTGTGCGGAAAACCGTATTCCCCATCGTTTGCCAGACCGTATCTGTTGTCAGTACACGCTTCCAAGCAAAGAAGGAAACTTCTTTGGGATAGAAATGAATTCCCGGCCGTAGTGCTTCCGCAGGGGTGCTAAACGATATAGAGAGCACATGCAAGAAGGGATAAATCATCGTAATACAAAGAATGATTACAAATAGGATTAGAAAGACTTGGAATACTTTTTCACCAGTGGATAGCTTCAATTGTAGTTACTCCTTCCTTACATTCATTCATTAATAAAGACCTTCCTGCCCCATTTTTTTCGTTATGAAGTTAGCAAATAACACCAGGATAAGACCCACCACATTTTTAAATAATCCAACAGCCGTCGTTAGACTGAACTGAAAGTTTTGCAGACCTATCCGGTACACATAAGTATCTAACGTATCCGCCACCCCATATACAGCTGGTGAATAAAGTGTTAAGACTTGATCGAAGCCAGCATCCAGCACACTCCCTACCCGAAGAATAAGCAGAATAGCAATCACCGGCAGGATCGAAGGAATGGTGATAAATAACGTTTGTTTCCAGCGATTGGCTCCGTCCAGAACTGCAGCTTCGTACATTTGGGAATCGATGCTTGCTAATGCAGCTAAGTATATAATTGTTCCCCAGCCGATTTCCTTCCATATTCCTGACATAACGAGCGTAAAGCGGAAATATTTCTCGCTGCCTAAAAAGTAAATGGGATCAAAGCCGAGCCACTGAATAATATAATTGACCACACCGGAATTCGGAGATAACAAAGTGATCAATATCCCCCCTATAACGATCCAGGATAAGAAATGGGGTAAATAGGATATCGTCTGTGCAACCTTCTTGAAGAAGGAAAACCTAAGTTCGTTAAATAACAGAGCCAATATGATCGGTGCAGGAAAACCAAAAATAATATGGTAAAAACTGATAATAAGCGTGTTCTTAATGATTTTCCAAAAGTCGGGTGAAGCTGTGAACAAGTATTCGAAATGCTTTAAACCGACCCAAGGACTTCCCCAAATTCCATCACGAATAAAATAATCTTTAAAGGCCAGTTGAATGCCATACATCGGGCCATAAGCAAATACGGTATACCAGATGATCACGGGAGCTAGTAATAAGAATAAATATTTGTTTTTTTTGTATTGGCGCCAAGTATGTGTCCACCTCGAGACTTTCGGTTTAAGATTCTCTCCCTGTTTTTGAATGCCAGCAGTGCTTGCCGGGTTCATAGTTGTTTTCTCCTTCCGAATACGATTTTGCGTTAAGACTGTGTCTGAACACCCCTTACGTTAGGGCATTGTAAGCGCTTTTTCTATTGTAAATTCATTAAAATCAGTAAATTATCTTCGTATTGGGGCTATAATTTTTCGAACAAAAGAAAAGACAATCGCGAGACGATTGCCTTTTCCACATGGATTGAAGAATTATGCACTTGAATGGTTCGAATGGTTTGCATTGCCTGCGTTCCTATACTGGACCGGTGTAACTCCGTAACGTGTTTTGAATTTGTTGTGAAAATATTGCGGGTTACGATAACCCACCTGAGCAGAAATCTCAGCCACGGACAGCTGCTTTTTTTCTCTTAATAAATCAGCCGCCTTCTCCAACCGCACTCGGGTTACATATTCAGTGAACGATTCATTCATAACGGTTCCGAACAAGGTAGAAATATACGATGGCGCCAACGAAGCAACCTCAGATAATTTATTTAGCGATAAATCCTCTTGAATATTATCATCGATAAAGATTTTTAATTTATGAATGATCTCTGTATGTGCGTGGTTTCCTGACTCTTGAATATAAGCTGTAATTTGTGCCGATAAATCACGAATGGAATCAAGGGTTTCGGCCAACGTCTCCTTTTTGAACTCATCGAACAGACTGGAAGGCGAAACGATTTGTTGCAGATCAAGCTCAATAATGGTCTGATACAGGACCGTAACCAACTGAAGCAGGCCTAACTCAACCGTCTCCAATTGGACATCACCTTTCTCCATGACCCTTTGGAAATCGTCCATAAACCTGTTCATCGTAACGTCATTGCCCGCCTTTAAGGCATTTTTATAAAGATCAAAAGAGAATAAGTGTGGTGTAACATCGTTAAGCGGGATATTTGAATACCGCGCAATAGCTTCCGAACCATAGATAAACCGATATCGATAGGCATGTAAGGCATTTTGATACGAAAAGGGGATTTCTTCAGGTGCCTGAACCTTCGATCCAAGCGCTGCTCCAAAGTGTAGTTGCTCAGGCAACACATTTTTTATAAGCTCCAGTTCCTTCAATAATAAAAGCTCCAGCTCTTCGTGATCCTTATTCAACTCACTGAAATAGATAAGCGCCGCTTCCTGGGTATTTAAGCTGACGAATTTATAAAAGCTATAGGCAGCATGCTGTTCATAAAAAGCCCTGAATTCCTCGCAATCTCCCTTAGTTATACGAATATAGCTAGTCATGTAATGACATTGCAAAGGTAAATAATCGTAGTAATCCGAGCCAACGCCTGCACCTAATACCAGATTTTTTAGTTCATTCACTTTAGCTTTAGATTCTAAGGTTTCGATTTTTTGACCTAGCTTTGAGATTGTACTACCAATAATAGCGAATTCATTTTGCGAATAGTTTACGGTGCCTGGATGATAAAAGCTGCGAACATTGTTAACAAGCTTCTTCATCGGAACATATACACGTTTGGAAATCAAATAAGCGAATAGAAGCCCAATTAACAATACCAGGATACAGCTGACAAATATTTGGCTCTTCAGCTGCTTTGATGAGGATACAAATGAATTCATAGGCCGTATTAATACGTATTTCCATTGATTATTCGAGGTTTGGTCATTTTTAAAAGACAACACATATTTGTCGCGTTTATTATAATGAATTTCCTTATTATTCCCCGCTGACTTCATCCATTGCTTAGCAGTCTTAAGCCCCTCTTCGACGTTCGAGCCCGTATGGATAATAGGGCTGCCCTTTTCATCAAAAGCATATAGCTTTTCCATCGGCGAGCTCATCGTGCTGGAAATCATTTTATTGATGTATTCTAAGCTAACGTCAATGTACATGGTGCCTGTTGATGTTTTTGATAAAGCACCATAGGGAAGGGCGATTGCGTAAGTCAACACCTCTTCTTCATCCGATAACGTTCTATATGTCCAGCGGTTTAAGGCTGGTGTCACTGAAGTTTTCAAGAAGGAAGCATCTGGAGAATTGTCCAGCTTCGAATAAAATTGGCTGTTATCGATGATATAATTTCCTTTCTCGAAGTATGTGGATATTTTGTAAACGCCTTCATTAGTAAGCTTGAAAATTTCGAGATCCTTGCGAAAAGCTAATATTCTGCTCGTATTGCCTTCCCATTCACTGTCCAGTAAATAATTCAGCATAGACTGATTTTCTAACGACAAGGTAGACACTGCTCGGTTGCGGATACTGTTTTCGTATTTTTGCAGCAGCGTATTCTCCACAAAATCACTTGAAGTCATCAGTCGTTGCTTACTGTCTCTGGCAATCTCATCCACCATTAAGCGATTAGCCTGAACATACAGATAACTGCCCACAAGTCCGATTAAAACAACGGCTAATAATGTGAATGAAAAAATCAGATGGGTAAACCATGTGCCTCCATTTCTTACTCTGCCGCCGATCTTCATCACAAGCCCCCCTTTAGTTCATAACCCTATCTCTGTAACTTTCTAAATTGAAAGCATTTATAATTAAAGATACTAAAATGCACCAACTTTAGCCATTATAAAATCTTCTGTTTAAAGATAACGCATCTTATAAAACCGAAAAAAACAGGCTTCCCCGAAATTAATCGCTGGAAACCTGTTTATTAACCTATACAAAACATCTATCGCGACAAAGAAAGTAACTTCAATGCCCCCGCTCCCTTTTTGAATATTCCTTCACCCATGCAATCCATTCTAACCTGTGCGTATACATAAGGATCACAAAGCTCCCAAACCATACCCACAGGATAGGAGCAGACCACTTACTGATGCACAAATAAACAAAAAGGAGCAGCATTCCGCTAACCACTTGCACACCATCCGAGACAGGTGAATTCCCTCTGCTTTTGTACCCGCTGCCGAGCACTTTCAACACTGCCAGGATAACTGCTAATGCTAAAGAGGCCTTGAATCCTGTCAACGCGCTCCATACCCCAAAGGTTACGGCGATCGCCTTCCCTCCTTTTCCTTTAAGAAATGGAGAGAAGGCATGACCGGCAATAGGAGCTAAGGCTAGCGGAATAATGAAATAACCCTGACTATAATGACTTTCCATTACCCATAAAAGAGGCAAATATCCTTTTAAAAAATCCAACAACACCCCAAAAATTCCGAATTTATAGCCAGATGACTTCCATAGATTCAAAGCCCCCGGATTACCGTCGCCAATGTCTTTCAAGTTCTTTTTACGCGCAAGACCAAGCCAATAGGAAAACATAAGAGATCCCGACAAAAATAAACCCGCGACCCACAATATGATCATTAGTCCCTAGGGCCTCCCACCTGAATATGCCTTCCTTTCCAGCTTACATGCCTCAGAAAAACAACCTGATAAATCGAATACAGCATGATCAAGATAAAGAAAACAGTTGCCACCACGTGAAATACAGGAATAACGATGCCAAATACACCTACATATTTTATAAAATAAAAGAGCTGGAACATATAAAGGAGATAACCGATCAATAAAGGCATAAACCATGTAGTATTCGCAAAAATAAACACAGTTTCTGAGATGATGAGTCCGATCACCCAAAGCGCGATTGGAATAATTGTCCGCGGGCTTATCGTTGAGGTGCTTAAGACAGCCCCTTTACTGAAGCCTTCAATCTCACTTTTTATCCCCTTCGGATACATACGAAAAGATACTAAGCCATAACCGATAAAATTTCTAATGGGAACACCTGCAGCGATAAACTTCTCTCCTAAAGACAAATCATCCAGCACTTCAGATCTAATGCTTTGATGGCCATTAACTTTTTCATAATCCTGCCTTAAAGCTAGAATACACGAACCGTATAATCCTTTTTTAGCGTTATTCTTTTCAAAAACAGAGGTGAATGTGAAGATCCCCAGCATATTCATGATTAAGGCAAGTTTCTCAAACAGCTTTTCTGTATGATGAAAAGGAACTACCGAAATGACACCTTTCGATAGCTCCCTTGCTTTTAATAATGAGGCCAGAGCGTTAGGCTTTAACCGGATATCTGCATCCAAGAAAGCAAAAATATCGCCCGAGGCTTGTAAATATCCATTCCAGACTGCCCAGCTCTTGCCCGTCCATCCCTCAGGGAGACTGCTGTTGGCAATAACCTTAACTCCATAGCTTTCGGCAATTTCCTTGGTCCGATCCTCCGAGAAATCATCCACAACAATAATTTCATAGGGGGTAATGGTTTGGAGCTGGAGTGAGTCGAGCAGAAAACGCAAATTGTATTCTTCATTTCTTGCGGGGATGATGATGGACAATTTCTCCGGTCCTTGAAAATGTTCGTGATCGGCAGCCAATATATTCTTTCTAAACAATATAAAACCGGAGAGACATCCAACACCTATAATAATTAACAACCACATTTACAGCTCCCCCTCCTATAGCTATATATATGAAGGGTTAGTCCGTAATATATTCAATTCAAATTTAACCGACATTTACTTTTGCTGAGTATTGATTAAGCTTTTCTGTACACAAGAGCATAACGATGGCGAAAAAAACGATCATTGCAGGAAAAATACCCAGCGTGAATTTCGAAGCTAATAAGCCGATAAAAGGCGGCATCAGCGTGGTGCCGGTATAAGCTGTTGCCATCTGAAAGCCCATAATCGACTGAGCATGTTTCTTCCCGAATCGTACAGGGGTTTCATGTAGCATACACGGAAAAATAGGGGCTAACCCTAAACCTATAATCATAAATCCTACAAGTGAAACTATAGTTGGAAGCGGCAATACTAACAGCACCGTACCGATTAAAGCAATGAGCTGGCCATATCGAATTAGCTGTTTATTACTCATTTTAAAAGTAATGAAACCCGTCACCATTCTACCAAAGGTAATCCCTAGATAAAAAAATGATACCCATGTCGCTGCAGTTGATGCAGGAATGTCTTTAATGTTTACAAGAAAGCTGCTCCCCCATAAGCCCATACTCGTTTCGATGGCAGAATAAAATAAAAAGGTTAACATTGCTAGCTTTACCCCTCTTAATTTCCATGGTTTTGTGTTCTCTGCGGCATGCTCTAGCTCCGGATGATTGAACTCAGGATCACTTTCAGCATTCGGGTGGTTATTGCTCCCAGCCACTCTATCCCATAAAGGCAGTGTAACGAATAAAATAATGACTAAGCTCAATTGTATGTAAGCAACCGTAAGATAACCTTGCCGCCATAGACCTTCTCCAGAGATAAAAGAGCCCATAATAATAGGACCCAGCGTGGCGCCCACTCCCCAGAAACAGTGTAACCAACTCATATGATGGGCTTTATAATGCGTAGCCACATAACTATTTAATCCGGCATCTACAGATCCCGCACCTAAACCAAGTGGAATTGCGGCAATAATTAACCAGACTAACGAAGGTGACCCTGCAAAACCAAGCAACGCTACAGCAGTCATGATACAGCTAATAAGAGTTACTTTCCCTGTACCAAAACGTTTAAGGATAACACCACTCATTAAACTGGACACAATTGTCCCTACTGCAATAACCATCGAAAGAATTCCAGCAGTACCTAATGAAGCATTTAAGTCCATTCTCATCACTGGCCAAGCGGAGCCAAGCAATGAATCCGGCAAGCCTAAACTAATAAATGCTAAATAAATAATAATAAGAAAAAAAGTTGCCATAGTTATCTCCTTAATTGTTCTCATCTATTTGTTGTGAAACTAATAAGCCTAATCCAAGACTTTGTAATCCATTCAGATAATCACGTTTCAAGTTACTTACCGCTAACGCTGGAAGATGCTCCTTCGGAACGTATGTTGCACTCCGTTCATAGATTTGATTAAGCATGGCTGGAGCTAATTCATCCTCACAAAAAATAATATAATGCGGATTCAAAATAGAAGTCATAGTAGCCACTAATCGACTAATCGCATCCACACTATGATTCGATTGCATATTTGATCCACCAGGATCTCCAGTTAATGCCTCTATGAAATTTTTATGATCATACTGTGGCAAAAATTGAACTTCTCCTGAAAAAAACGTCTTTCCTCGCACGATTTCACCATTGACCGCGATCCCAGCCCCCGGACCATTTTTCCCTAAATACAGATACATTAGAGATATATTCTCTTTCAAATTTCGTTGCGTCATATAGCCGATTACAGCGGCATTCATATCATTTTCCACGATTGTCGGAATAGATAGTTGATCTTCTATGTGTCTTTTCAAATCTAAATTCTGATATTTCTCATAACCCGGAATCAGAAAAATCTGCCCATGATTCACCGCACCTGGAACTCCAATAGCCACAGAATGGATTTTAGGATTGGCCTTTTTTTCATTTTCAATAAGCATGACCAGTTTACTAACATCTTCCTCAAGAATACTGGGCAAACTCCCTTCTTTGATTACCTCCCCAATGCAATTATAGATGGTATAATTGGTTTCATTTTTTTCCAAAAAAATAGCCATCCCTAACCGATAATTCGGATTATAGGTGTATCTTATTGCCCTTCTTCCCCCACTTGACTCATCCAGACCGCTGACCGTTATTTCCCCTGCCTCTTCCATCTGCATTAGAAATTTACTTATCGTTGGGAAACTGTATTGCAATTTATGGCTTAACTCTGCCTTCGTTGCTTTTCCTAGTTCTAATAATGCTGTTCGAATATTTCGGATAATTTCAGATTTCATTTGCTGTGAAGGAAGTCGTTTCTCACTCGCCATGGCTCTCCCACCCTCTCACCTATAGTCATACTGACTTATTAAACGCGTTTAATAAGTCAGTATGACTATAGCAGCAATTAGATCTATCGACAAGTTAATTCTTGAATGAAGACCCTTCAGTAGAGGGTAGATTGAATCAAGGAGGGGGCGTAGACACAGCAAAAAAGAGGGGTAGCCCCCTCTTAGTATTTATGCATATTCCGTTTCTACTTATTGAAACTATCTATTCTTATTTCTCATCCAACCACAAAATCGCTGTAACGCCACGCGGATAATATTTACTGCCCGTGATCTCACCGGAAATAATCTGATCGCTCCAGCTCCAGATGGAAAGCTCCGGATGGGTAAGCCAAGCTACGTGAGCACGATCCGCTGCCGCTCCCCGTTCCTCCCATTCCAGTCCCAGAATGCTGCGGGCGATGAATTGGGAGAGATAGATTTTACTGAGCCAGCTATTATTGCTGGTTGAAGAGATTTTCCAGCCTCCGTCTTCGAATAAGCATACTCCCGGCTGTAACACCGCATGCAGATGCTTGTCGAGTGCGCCAATATAGGCGGCGAACCGTCCATTACGATCAAGAGCTTCTTTGCAGCCTGTAAAGTAAGGGAAGACAAGGCCTTCGATAGCCGGAATGATCTTGGAGTCATTGCCTTCTCCAATGACAGCCGGAATATACCCGTCTGCTGTAACACTTGCCACCATTGTTGCGGCGCATTTTTCAGCCTGATCCCCTGCTGTTTTGGACTGTTCCGCACGCCCATGCTCTGCAAATATTTTCTCCATAGCCAAGTAAGCAGCCCAGCATTTTCCTGCCAGATAAATATTGTTACGAGCCTGACCTAAAGACACATCCAGACTGTCATACGTAGTAATTTCGGCTCCGCCCATCGTACGTGAGCTATCAAGCCCCATGACACCATTTCTTTGTTCAGGATCTGGATGATCGCGATTTACCATGCTATCCAGGCATTTCTCCATAATACTCAGATTACGTTCCATCCAGCCGCGGTCGCCTGTATGCTCTACATAAGTTGCTGCACTCAGCACCCAGTTAACCAATTGTTCATGTGTCATATGTGAGAAACAACCATCAATGCCATAGACCTCATAAGCAGAATACCCCGGACGTGAAACTACGTTGGCTACACCCATATCATGTGTGAAGCTAATTCCACCTGGATACTCTGTATCCTCACCCGGGAAACGCACCGTATCTTCGTAGCTGAATCTTTCCACGAACATATCTAGTTCATTACGTACAGTCCAAGGATTCAAACGCAGCTCATAAAATAACTGATCGACGGTAAGATCAAAGGTATTCATCATCCGGTATTCGCCTTCGTTAACGATCCAAAATGGCTTATTCTTGTAGTCCAGCAATTGCGTGGAGCCATAATAACTACGAATCGCATGCGCTAACATAAAGGTTTGATCTGCGGATAGGTCATCATGAGTAAATCTATCGTTAGCTTGCTCCGCTTCTTGCTTAAGGATATCAAATCTAGCTAATGCATATTCAGCCACTGCCTCTATATTGTTGAAATAATGATTGTAGTAATAAGAAGCATCAATTCCTGAGGTGACATAACCTGAACGGTGAAAACAAATAGCAAAGCGGTAAGTTTCTTTTACTCCGGCTGGAACATCCATGATCAAAGCGCCGACTCGTCCCAGTCCAAAGGTCCAATTCTCCTGCAGCTCCTCCGTTAGAATATCCTCCATCGTGAAATGCAGTGCGGACTTTGCAGTTCCTTTTTCCGCAGCAATCGCAATAAATCTTCCTTGGCCAACGCCTGTAATCTCCGATGATACATCATCCAGTCTTCTCATTCCGCTATACACATCTGTTCCCTGAAAACCAAAGAATGCACGGCGCGAGGTGGCGGATGAGGAGTTGTCCACTTCGAGTTCAACCAGCACTGCAGGCAGCAGCACATCCTTCATTTCTTCTATAGAGGCAGTTTCTGGATCCGGTACAGAACGAACGGGGGACAGAATCCGGAAGGTCAAATCACCCGCACTCCAGCTGTCTGTGGCTACATGAAAATCTCTGGAAATCTCATTCTCTTGAAAAGGGAACAGAATATTCTCCTTATCAGGATTAGGATCCGGATTCTCAATATCATAACGTTTGCTTTCGTCCTCCCCCCCGATTTCATGAAATGGCAGTGTATCATATCCCTTCCCGTCAGCACGTTCTAATCCTATGAATATATTTTGTCTAGGTGGTTTTCCAATCTCCAGATCGAAACCTCCACTAGCTCCTTTGAATCCTAAAGTGAAACTCGCAAATGCACCAATCGGTGAATGATGGGCATTAAAAAATTGATTATGCGCCATAAATAATAACACTCCTTCCAGCATGGTCCCGGATACCTCCGGGCTATATCTCCATGTTATCGATCTTTCCGGAAGTACAACAGGGTTAAAGCCTTCTTTTATTTGGGCAAATCAAACATCGATAAAAACCTATGTTATAATGAAGCCAAACTTTACAGTAAAAGAGGATTGAAATGATCTCGAATGATCCCGCTTTTCATAATTCTATTGATGGCCAGATGTCTCCAGACATCCAAGCGGCTTTCCATATCTTCGCCGCGCATTGGAGAAAAGTAAATCCGGATTGGCAATATCCCGTACACACTCATCCTATGTTTGAGATTAACGTTGTACTGCAGGGTGAGCAACATATGACGGTCGGCAATAAATCTTTTATCCAGCAAAGCGGTGATATTTTGTTCATTCGTCCCGGTGTAGAACATAGCAGCCTCGGTTCGAATGCTAGTCGTGACATGACTTATTACTGCCTGCATTTTGATATTGATGATCTGATTTTACGGCGAGCTTTACTAACAGCAGACGCTGTTAGTCTAAGTGGGAATACCCCGGAGCTGCGAGCCATTCGTTCCGCTCTAGATGTCATTATAAATTCTTCCATCCTGTCAGAGTCAAAGGACACACACAGAAATCGCCTGATTACATTGCATGCTTCGCTGCAACTTCTAACCGCGCTCAGCGGCTGGGTACTTTCGGAGATGCCCCTCCTGGCAGATACAAAAGCTACGGAAAATACCGTCGCCTTAGCTAACGCCATCGAAGGATTGCTGCAAGCATCTGTCTCCTCTGCTGCAAGCACAGGCGAAAGAGGCGGCGGTATTGAGCACATTGCGGCAAAACTCGGATACAGTACAACTCACTGCAATCGTGTTTTCCACCAAATTTATGGCATGTCGCCAAGACAATATTTATCCCGCTTGATCATTCGTCACGCCAAACTGCTGCTAATGGATAATAGTCTATCTGTCGAATCGGTTGCCCACCGGCTAGGATACCGGGATGTGTCCCATTTCAGCAAGCAATTCAAACGCTGGACAGGTCTCCCGCCAATGGGCTACCGCCGTTTAACCGCGAATCCAAATACGCTTTAGTAATTGTTTCGCATACAAAAAAAAGGGATGTACCCCGCAGCCCACTAAGTGGTTACAGGATATATCCCTTTTTATGAATTAACCCTTCGTTGCACCAGACGCAATCCCCTTAACAAAATACTTCTGCAAGGCGATAAACACAATCAGCACAGGCACAACTGACATTGCTGTTCCTGCAAAAATCATATCCCAACGTGAGGAGAATTCTCCGATATAACGGTAAATTTCCACGACCATAGTTTTAGCCTGTCCTGAAGGCAATACCAGCATCGGCATCAGGAAATCATTCCAGATTCCAAGTCCGTTTAAGACCACCATACTGGCTGTGACGGGTCCTAGCAGCGGGAAAACAATTTTCCAGAATATCGCATAACGAGAACATCCGTCGATCTCTGCCGCTTCTTCAATTTCTCTAGGAATGCCTTTGACAAAGCTTGTATACAGCAGGCACCCAAAGCCCACCGCACCGGCTACATAAATTAGAATTGGACCGGCAAGGCTGCCGTATAACCCCAGCATTCTAAGCTCTTTAAACAGAGGAATCATATACGCCTGAAAAGGGATCATCATTCCTGCTAAAAAGTAAACGAACATGAACCGAGTCCATCTGGCATTTCTGCGTTCAATTGCGTAGCCCGCCATCGGAATAATTAAGACCTGTGCCGCAATAGAAACTGCTGTCAAAATCAGACTATTCAGAATAGCCCGTGGAAACTCTGTTTCGGTTAACAGATATTTAAAGCTGTCCAGATAAAGGGTTTTCGGAAAAGCAATGGCATCCTTCATAATCTCTGCATTACTCTTGAAGGCTGACATTAAATTAAAGAAAATAGGAAAGAAAAAGATAATAGCCACTAATAATGTAACAATGAAAAGTGCGATTTGCCCAACTCTTTTGCGTGTCTGCATCGTCATCTTAGAGCTGCACCTCCCGCTTCTGGAGAACCTTCACTTGGAAGACTGTAATGATAAGTATGATTAAGAACAAGACCATCGCCAGAGCAGTACCAAAACCTTGTCTTAATTCACCAAACCCAACCTTATAAATAATATAAGTTAATGTCTCCGTCTCAAAGCCCGGACCACCATCAGTCATGACGGCAATCTGATCAAAAATCTTCAAGGCGCTGATCATCGATAATACCATACATACAGTCATTGACCCCGCAAGCAGCGGAAAGGTAATATGCCGGAACTGTTGCCAGCCCCCTGCTCCATCAATACTGGCCGCCTCATTCAATTCCTGCGGAATACCTTGCAATCCAGCGAGATAAATGATCATATAATACCCCGCGCCTTTCCAAACGGTAGACAAAATAATCGACAGCATCGCATACTTAGGATTGCCCAACCAATCCACAATCCAGGTTCCAAGCCCAACAGACTCTAGAATCTGATTAAATACACCAAAGTTGTAATTCAGGATCATCGCCCAGACGAAACCCATTACGATTCCACTAAGCAACGTAGGGAAATAAAATACACTTCTGAATAAATTCCGGAACCAGCGTACCTTATCGACCATCATAGCCATTGCAATTGCTGCAATATTCTCTAGAACAACAAGTGAAATGGTCATGATCATCGTATTTTTCAGTGCGTTATGCACCCTTGGACTATTCCAAATTTCCACAAAGTTAGCGAAGCCGATATACCTTACGTTGTCGCTAATGCCATCCCATGAGGTGAAGCTTAAATAGACACTGCCTACCGTAGGGACGATAACGAACAAGGTGTACAAAATAAATGATGGTAATATGAACAGCAGAGCGTAGGACTGCCATTTTTTCTTTTTCTTTTTGTGCTGCACAGTGCCTATCAATGACTTGTCAGCATTTACTGCGGATGTAGCCATGGCTACTCTCCCTCCCTTAAAGACCGCGCTTGTTAAAAAGAGAACCTCTGCAGCAGCAGAGGTTGCTCGATCAGGCGCTGCTCTTACATCTGATTAGCTTTCACTTGGTTGTCATACTCTGTATCCGCATCTTTCATGTACTTCGCTACATCTCCATCTTTTACCACGAGATCCTGCAACAGCTTGTAGTACCAGTTACGGAATTGTGGAGGGATTAGATTGTCTCCCCACCAGTTATTGATCGCCAACGATTTCACTACATTCGGGTCAGCAATAAGATCCAAAGCCACCTGCATTTGTTCACTTGTGTCATAGGTTACTTTCTCTTTTGTTGAAGGAATCGCATTTATCGTTGCTAAATAGTTCGAATACTGTTCTGGGGCGAAGAAGAAACGGATAAAGTCTTTGATGGCTTCTGTTTTGTCTGCATCCTTAGCGGCTTCAGCCGATAAAGACCAGCCTGCAGGTGACGGAAGACCTATGACATTGATTTTCCCTTCACGGTCAGGAAGAGCATAGAAGCCAAATTCAAAGTTCGGGTCTGCTTCAGCGATTTGTGTAAACATCCACGTACCGGAGTACAATTGTGCTGCTTTGCCAGAAACAAGAATCGAAGCGGTCTGATTGTCGCCCGTGCTGAGCCAACCTTTATCGACATAATTCTTGAACAATTCTTTGAAGTCCGTTATGCCTTGAACTACATTAGCATCAGTGAAGCTGACCGTTTTAGCGGTACGTTTGGAGTTCCAATCTGCATCTTTCGAGTAGACCTCATCAATCAGGAATTTGTTAACCCAAAAGCCCATATGGAAAATATCTTTTCCGCCTACTACAATCGGAGTAATGCCCGATGTTTTCAATTTTTCTTGGATGGCGATGAATTCGTCATAGGTTTTTGGAAGCTCGGTGATCCCTGCATCCGCATATGCTTTTTTGCTGTAGATAATCCCTTGAGGAGCGTTCACTTGCAGCGGTGCGTTCCACACCTTACCATCCACTTGTGGAGGGGCTTCGAACAAATCTAGCAGATCGGAAGGCAGCTCTACAATCTTACCCGCATCGGCAAAAACTTCTGTATCCCGCATTTCCACCAGGTCCGGGAATTCACCCACAGCATCCTTGGTTTTCAGCCAGTCAAGATAGGCAGCGGATGAAGTTTCGCTCAAATCTTTAATAGTGACATTTGGATTAGCTGCAGTAAACTTTTTGACCGTATCTGAGATAGCTTTTTTGGTGGCCGGATCTCCGGAGGCGTAACCTATCGTAAAGCTAACCTCTTTTTTGGTCTCTTGCGGTGTATTTGAAGGCGTCTCGGATGCTGGCGTATTAGTTGCCTTACTTCCTGCATTATTATTATTTCCACCGCAAGCAGTCAAAACTGTTGTTGTGGCAAGTAACAATACGGATAGTTTCATCATTGTTTTTTTGTACATATCATAATAGCCTCCCCTTTTAGTGAACCGTGGAAACTGAAGCAAGATGTGCGCATCATCTCTCGAAAGCGTTTCCGTTGCTAATAGAATAGCATTCCTTATAAATAGTTAGAATGAACTTTTTTAAGCGGGATATGCAGTGAATTTAAGAATAAGTAAAAAAAGAACGAAAGACCGCAGTCTTCCGTTCATCGTCTATCCTTTACGCATTCTCCGAATCCGAGATTTTATACGGATCCTCTACAATCGGAAGCAACAATAGAATTGATGTCCCAATATGCTCACGGCTGCTGATAGATACCCCGTATTCTGCACCGTACACTGTACGAATTCGTTCATGTACATTTTTTAGTCCAACATTTTTGCTAGGCGAACTAGGCTCTTCCAAGGTTTCAGCCAACTGCTGTACCTTTTCCTTGCTCATACCGATTCCATCATCATAGATCGTAACCAACAGCATTTCATCTTTCTTTTCGATCGTCAATCCAACTGTCCCTCTGCCTTGACTGCGTAAGCCATGCTGGATAGCATTTTCAACTATCGGCTGAAGTGACAATTTCAGAATGTACCAGTTCAGATCCACTTCGGGTGAGAGATCGACTACAAGCTCAAATTTATTCTCATACCGCACAGAGATAATATAGAAATAATCCCGTAGATGCTCCAGCTCCTGTCGTATGCTTACCCTGTCCTCTCCATAGTCGATTACATATTTCAACTGGTTAGAGAGTGATAAAATCATATCTGCGACCTCATCATTATCTTTATCCACCGCATTCATTCGAATGACTTCCAGGGTGTTGTATAAATAATGCGGACGAATCTGACTCTTCAGAGCATTTAACTCCGTTTGCTTCTGCTTGATCTGGGCAACGTAAGCTTCATCGATATAGGCTTGTAAACGCTCGACCATTCGGTTAAAACCATGGCTAAGTCTACCCATTTCATCATTGCTGTTCACGACCATCTGGGTATCCAAATTACCGGATTCTACGATAGCCATTTGCTTAATTAAGTTCCGAATCGGAGCAGCCAGCCGCCTAGAGAACCAGACGCCCATGATGATCATTGCAATCGCACAAATAAACATCGCTATAAACACCGTCGTACGGGCTGAAAAAAGCTGATCGAATAAATTTGCTCGATGAATTCTGGCAGTCACCGTGCCTTTAAGAAAAGGAATCTCTTCACTGAGAACGATCATCTCCTCGTCCTTTTTAGCCCGAAAAGCCTCTCCATTCGCTGACCTTGTCTCATTCGTGAAATATACATTTCCGTCGCCATCCAGCAGAAATAATTCATCCTGTCCCCCCAGATTTAATTCTCTGAAGAACTGATTAAATAACGAAACATCCACATCCATAAACAAGGTCCCAACTATCTTGGGATCTTTGGTGACACGCCCGGAAATATCAATTAAAGTACGGCCGATGGTGAACACACTGCGCTTTGAACCTGTATAATATTCTTCGGAATGGGTAGGGAAAATTGCCACTTGTGAAGGATTTGGAGCCATTTTAGTTAACCACTCTTGATAAGGCAGCAAATCAAAATTGACCCCTCTGTTTTCTTTTTCCTGATAGTAGAGCTTATCGTCTGACTCCCTATGAAAATAAACACTGGTTATGTAGGAATCACTGTAGAGAACTGTTTTTAGAAAGGTTTCAATAGGAATCGTATTGATCTGCTCCAGCTCATTTACATTATAGGTTTGATTCTGCGAATAACTCTCGATAAAACCTTCATATCGTCCCGTATACATCAGCTTAGAGACCTCATTGTACTGATTAAAGGCTGAATTCAGGTTATAGCTCATATATAGCACCATTTGCTGCAAATTGCTTGTTGTGTAACGCTCGACATATCCGGAAAACGTCTGCACAGAAATGTAGCTAAGTGCAAAAAGCGGAATTAGGCCGACTAATAAAAAGGAAGCGGAGAATTTAACAAATATACTTTTGGATCTTCGGCCCCAGATAAACATGAATGAAGGCATCCCCTTTGCTATCCATCTGACTATTGGCTTTTGAAGGATTGCTTATATTCTTGTGGCAGCTTGCCATATTTCTTCTTAAACATATCGCTAAAATGCCGGGCATTGTTGTAGCCTACACTATCGGCAATCTCATAAACCATCATATCGCTTTGCAGCAATAAACGAAGGGCATGATTCATCCTCACCTCAGTGACATAATTCTTAAAGTTCTGTCCGGTATGTTTTTTGAAAAAGCTGCTGAAATAATAGGAATTCATAAACATCATCCCTGCCATAGATTCCAGTGTAATATTTTCTGGATAATGCTCCTCAATATAAGCCTTCACCTGGGATAGCTGCTTCAGTTCCTTACTGCCCATGCGACTGCCAATTTGCCCGGACATTTTGCTCAAAAGCACACGAAAATCTTCCTCCACCTCTTGGAAGGTAGAATAATTAGCCAATCGTTCAAGAATCGGATTTGTATCCTGAAGTGATGGACCTGCCTCCACACCGAATTGAATAAGCTCCTGTTCAAGCTGCAAGAATGTATTGTATACGGTAGAAACGGCTTGGTTTCTATTCCCGCCTGCCGTCTGCCGGATCGTCTGAAATAATCGCAGGCACTCTTGCTCAATTTGTTCTTTGTGTTGTAATTTCATGGCAATCCCAAGGGCGGACTGGATTTCATGCAGCGGAGCTTGAATCAATGTTTCACTCTCATACCTGCTCTCTTTAACAGGAATCACACGATTAGGCCCTGTAAAATATTTATAATTTAGCGCTTTCAAAGCTTGGCGATAAGATTCATCAGCATCATCCATACCGTCAACAGGATTGCCTACCCCAAGAGTCACCTTTAATTTCAGAAAACTTGTAATTTTGTCATGGAGGTCTAAGGCAATTCTCGCTGGTTCCTCAGCATATTCATGCTGGAGCAGGATACAAAAACGTTCCCCTTTACGGAACATATAGCTATTATCGCTTTGCTCCACGGTTTCTTTAATAATGTTAGACAGTGCAAAATCAATTAGCTTACGTTCGCGTTCTTCCCATCTGGAAGGCTGCCCCGACGACTCGTCCGTCTCTACCAAACAAATACTGACGTAGCGACTTAGCGCAATAATCCCCATATCAAGCAAGGTGTCTGCTGTTCCCTTATTGCCGTCCGTCAGCTTGTCGAGCAATTCTTCGATCGTTAATCTGCGGTTTCTCTGTTCATAATGGTTCAGCTTCTCTTTGTTGCGCTCGCCTTCTGTTTCTTGACGAATAAGGGAGACGGCTTTGCTCACAACCTGTTCCAGCTGATTTTTGTTCACGGGCTTCACCAAATAATCCAGCGCACCATATTGCAGTGCTTGACGGGCATACGTAAACTCCTGATAAGCGCTTATAAAAATAACCTTCACCGCTCTGCCAGCTTCATGAATTTCGCGGATGATATCAATCCCTGTATATCCTGGCATACTTATATCACTAATAATCAGATCAGGATCACAATCCTCGATCTGTTGTTTCAGCTCAATTCCATCACTGGCCTCTCCTACAATGGTGAGTCCAAGCTTCTCCCATGAAATCAGTTTTTTTAGGCCTCGCAAAATCACCGGTTCATCATCTGCGAGCAGTACCCGAATACTCTTCATTATGCAGTCCTCCTACCTTAGAGAAATCATCCCACAGCTGTCCAATCATCTTAATCTTATGATAACAGACAAACAATCTTTGGTGCAGCTTCAAGCGGATGAACTTTCTTAAGAAGAAACCGCAGTTTCTTAAGAATATTATATCTACGCTTGTTACTACTCACCTGTTATTTTTATCTAAAGTTCAATAAAACAAACTATCCTCAACTTTAATATTGTTGAAATAGAAACAAAAAATCAATATAATTTGTTAATGTAAGAGCGCTGGGAGGACAGGCCATGAACAAAGAAGATCAGGTCATGATGGGTTTCAGGGACGTATATAACAAGATGGTTTGGCTTAATAAGGATAAGATGGAAGACAGTCTTAAGGGTTATAAACCTTCTGAAGTGCATTGCATCGAATACATTGAAAAAAATGCAGATTCCAACGTCACAAAACTTGCAGAGTCCTTTTATATGACTCGCGGTGCCATAAGTAAATTAACTAAGAAGCTCATCCAAAAGGGCCTCATCGAAAGCTACCAAAAATCGGATAACAAAAAAGAAATCTATTTTAGGCTTACTGAGCAAGGGAAAGTAATTTATAAAATCCATGAGGACCTGCACAAAGAGTTCCAAGAGCGGGATAAAGCCGTATTTGAGCAGGTAACTGAGGAGCAATTTGACAGTATGCTTAGCTTCGTAGAAAAGTATAGTAGGCATTTGGATGCAGAAATAAAGAAACAGGGTATAGATTTTAATCCGAATAAATTCGAATAATGAAAATGAAACTCCATGCAGCCGGGCTCTTATGAGAAAGGCTGCATTTTTATGGTCATTATTTTGTTGACACGGAAACAAAACAGTGATAAAAATGGTGATGTACCAGATTTGTTTCCAAGGAATCAAAACATCAACTTTTGAGGAGAGAATTTAATGTTCAAATTCAGATCACATAATGAACAGAACACAGAGCAAACCGTAGATAAACACGCTCTAATCTTCGGTTTGATCTCTGTGTTTCTGTGCGGAATAGGCTTCAGTATCATCATGCCCGTTGTCCCATTTTTAGTGCAGCCTTATATAAGCAATCCGGGAGAACAGGCAATAGTTGTCACGCTGCTAACCTCTGTTTATGCAGTCTGCGTATTTTTTGCAGCCCCTGCACTTGGAGCTTTGAGTGACAAATATGGGCGTCGTCCATTACTTTTGGTATGCCTTTTGGGTTCCGCGATTGGATACTTAGTTTTTGGGATAGGAGGAGCGTTATGGGTTCTCTTTGTTGGACGTTTAATAGAAGGTATAACCGGCGGAAGCATAGGTACTATCTTCGCCTATTTTGCTGACATCATTCCACCAGAACAGAGAACCAAATACTTTGGCTGGGTGAGTGCGGTTGTTGGTGTAGGCACCGTCATTGGTCCAACGCTAGGCGGTTTACTTGCCAAGTTTGGTTATTCTGTACCTATGTATTTCGGAGCAATAATAACCTTATTAAATGTTGTTTACGGATTCTTTTTTATGCCTGAGAGCCTTGACAAGAACAATAGACTAAAAGAAATTACCTTGGTAAGACTGAATCCATTTACACAGCTTGCAAGCATATTGTCCATAAAAAACTTAAAAAGGCTACTGGTCTCAGCATTCTTACTCTGGATACCCAACGGATCTTTACAGGCTGTTTTTTCACAATTCACAATGGATACTTTCAGCTGGAAGCCTGCACTAATCGGACTGATGTTTTCAATTATGGGCTTCCAAGACATCATTTCACAGGGTTTCATCATGCCTAAGCTTTTGCTGAAATTTAGGGATAAACAGATCGCAATTCTTGGAATGGTTTCGGAGATTATAGGCTACAGCCTTATTGCACTATCTGCTTTGTTCTCATACTATCCGCTTTTTATCGCTGGAATGTTTATATTTGGTTTTGGGGATTCGATCTTTGGGCCTTCATTCAATGGGATGCTTTCCAAGTCTGTCGATTCTAGTGAACAAGGGAGGATTCAAGGAGGTAGCCAATCTATTCAGGCTTTAGCAAGAATGATCGGGCCTGTCATTGGAGGGCAAATATATGTATCACTTGGCCATGCTGCACCCGCTTTTATGGGGATGATCCTGATAGCTGCGGCAATATCCGTTTTGTATAAGGATGCGCATGTAAATATGTAATCTTGCAATCTCATGTTACAATACAACCTGAACTTATATTTTTAGAAGGCGGTTGATACTGTTGATTTACATCATCAAATTTGTATACAGCTTAGTGCTTCCTCCCGGCCTGTTTATCGTGCTTCTGCTAGGTTTAGTCATTTGGTTATGGAAAAAAAACCGCCGGCCAGCACTAGTTCTACTCGGGGTTACACTATTAATGTATTTCTCCATGACACCCTTAGTCAGCGATGCGCTGATCGGCAGTCTAGAACGGAAATATCCGCAGCCGGAAACTTTGCAAGGAGATGTCATCGTCGTACTCGGCGGGGGCGCCAGCTCTGGCACACCGGATATAGACGGCGAGGGCAATTTATACGGATCAGCGGCAAATCGCCTGCTTACTGCTGTTCGCCTCCATCGGCAGACAGGTCTGCCAATCTTATTTTCTGGCGGACAAGTATTCTCCGACAGTGGTAATGAAGCGGATATCGCGCAAAGACAACTACTGGGTCTCGGCATACCCGAAGAGGACATCCTGATCGAAAATCAATCCCTCAACACGGAGCAAAACGCTGTAAATACCGCAGCCATCCTGCAACAAACCGGACTTATAAAACCTATACTAGTTACTTCAGGTTTTCATATGTCCCGAGCGATGTTGCACTTTAAGAATGCAGGGCTAACAGCGCAAGCCTATCCTACGGATTATATCGCCAGCGCTGATATTGCACTGCAGCCCGCCAAGTTCAGTCCATCCCCAGGAGCGATCTCCACAACAGGGTTAGCATTGAAGGAATATTTAGGCCAGCTTGCTGCTCGGCTATTTGATTAGTTCTGTAAATTTCGCATGTACAACCTCAGCGAGTAACTGTGGGGCTACATCCATTTGCTGGCCAATCTTCCCAGCGCTGACAGCCATCGTTTCCAGCCCTTCTGCGTTGCTGTCAATGAACGTGGGGTACAGCTTTTTCATTCCAACAGGTGAACAACCACCGCGGATATACCCTGTCCATTTCTGCAGATCCTTCACTGGCAGCATCTCAATTTTTTTCTCTCCGGCGGCTTTGGCCGCCTTTTTGAGATCCAGCTCTTCGGCAACTGGGATAACAAATACATAAAGATTTGCACCGCTATGAGCGACCAACGTTTTAAAAACCGTCTCTGCCGCCTTTCCAATCTTCTCAGCCACAGCCGTGCCATGGATTAGTCCATCTTCATTGTCATAGGCGAACACTTCATAGCCGATTTTTTTGGCATCCAGCATTCGCATCGCGTTGGTTTTGGTTACTTGCATTGTTGACCTCCCTTTCTATATCCTCTATTCCTTACCTTTATGATCAAAGAGGCCCCAAAGCTATGATAGCTTTCAGGACCTCCTGTTGCTGCCGTGCCCATTAATCTCTGGGATAATTAACCTGCATGATATCCATAAAAGGAACTTTTATGATTTCTTCATGGTTACTGAGGTGTACTTTCCCGGTTCGCGAATCCATTTCCACGATCATGCCGCGTACCTCTTCTTCTTTTCCCCATACGGTCAATAAAATCTCAGAACCTTCTTGCTTAGCTTCAACTAACTGATTACCTAACTCCTCAAGCACAAATTCATCTCTTGTGGGCCGCTTGGCCACCTTTGCTTTTGCCACACTAATCCTCCAATAAGCTATTACGGATATTAAGTATATTAAATACTAAGTATGAATGCTCTCATTTATTATACCATGTTTCAGATTAAGGCTCGAACCCCTTCTGGCTCAAGAATAGCTCCTCTTCGGAAAAAACTTGCTGAAGTCCTTCATACACTCTGCGATATGCTGCAGGATCATACCAATCTTCCAGTTGCAGCTCTTCATATAGGGAATAAATCCCTAATCTCCGTGTGCGTTTGCCGCCGCTGCCGTCGCCCATAAAATAGTCATCCACACAGACTCTATCCACCAAAGCCCTTAAGGTTGCTGGAAAAGTTGGACTGCTTGGCAGTACTGGCGCTATAGTAGCTTGAATGGGGATGCCAGCTTCACGTAAAAGCTGTAACGTCTTCAGTCTTGCAGCAATGGGAGGAGCGCTTGGTGTGAATTTTTGGCGAATATCTTCTCGGTCTGTTTCTACAGTTATACTTACACGAACCTTATCCTCTAAACGTAATAATAAATCTATATCTCTGCGAACCAGCGGACTACGCGTCTGCACGAATAGGAAATCGGGCGGATCTTGAACCATAACCTCCAGTAAAGATCTCGTCACCTCTTCCTTGTGCTCTACCGGTTGATAGGGATCTGTGCTTGACGACATAAAAATAGAGACGGGACCTTTCGCCTTCGCTTTGTGCAGTTCTTTTTGTAAAATTGCAGCCGCTTCTTGTTTAACATCTACCCACGTCCCCCACTCCTCTTTGCGGAACAGCGAGACAGGCATCTGACGTACATAACAATAGGAACAGCCATAAGTGCAGCCCGTATATGGATTTAAGGAATGACTGTAGCCTGACAGATAACCTGTTCCTTTATTCAGCAAGGTTTTTGGGGAGGTGTAATTGGACTCTATTTTCATATATCTGCTGTATACTCTCCTCTCTCCAACTGAAGTAGCTTGGTCTTCATATCCAAACCACCCCGGTATCCTGTTAATGTCCCATTCTTTCCAATAACCCGGTGGCAGGGCACCGTAATCAGAATCGGATTCGCGCCAATGGCAGTCCCTACCGCGCGTACCGCAGCTGGTTTTTGAATATGTGTAGCAATATCTGAATAGGACCAGGTTTGCCCATATGGAATTTCACATAACGCCTTCCATACCGCAAGCTGAAAAGGAGTTCCCTGATAATCAAAAGGAATGCCGAAGCTCTGCCGGTTCCCTTGCAAATATTCACTAAGCTCCCTCAAATAAGGCGCCATCTTCTCATCGTTCTGCACCAGTTCACTCCCCGGAAAACGACGTCTAACCCATTCGCTTAATTCCTCAAAGGGTTGCTGCTGCGAACCCACATAACTTAACCCCTTCTCAGTGGCTGCAATATAAAAACTCCAATCCTTATCGGTTAATAATGTCCAGTATAGAATAGCATTTTTTTTATTCTCCATGATTCGGTCCCTCCAAATTAAAATCAGAAGCCAACGTTACTTTCTGTTTGTTAAGCTGACGAAACTGTGTGGGCGTATACCCTGTTTTTTTCTTATATAAAGTAATAAAATACGATGTATTGGGCAGACCCACGCGCAATGCAATCTCAGCAACTGCCTGCTCTGTAGTAAGCAAATACTCAGATGCCTTAGCGATTCTCTTTTGCTGTATATAATCCACAGGAGTGATTCCTGTTACTTTCTTAAAGGTTCGATGTAAATGATAAGGACTGCCATGACATACCTCAGCTAACGTTTCAAGGGTGAGGGGGGCCATATAATTATGATCAATGTACTCCGTCATCACAGCTACCCATTCCTTATCAGGAAGACGCTCACCTGTCGGTTTACATCTTTTGCAAGGACGAAATCCGGCTGCCAGCGCTTGTTCAGCATTCTGAAAAACACACGCATTCTCCCGATTGGGTGCTTTGGATTTGCAGGAGGGTCGACAAAAAATTCCTGTAGTCTTCACCGCATAAAAAAATATGTCGTTATAAGCAACATCGTTTTGCAAAATAGCCTGCCATTGCTCCTCAGTCATTTGTTCCTCATCTTCAATCCTGTTCATCGCCTTCACCTCTAATGCAATTATACCCCTGAGCAGGCTCATCTGTACTCAATTTGGAATGGAAAAGCAAGATAGTGAAATCCAAAAGGGTGAGATTGCTCGTAATTACACTTTGTTTAGCGAATACGCACTACCTTTGTCAACCGTGCAGGGAGCCGCTGCTGGACAACGAATATTACTCATAACATGACTACGTGAACTGGAGGAATCGAAATGGATATTCTAAAAACAAAAGATGCCGCAGAGCTGCTGTCAGTTAGTCTAACCACAATTAAACGTTGGGCTGCCATGTTCCCTGATTTTTTTCCAAAAGACCGATTTGGCCATTATGTTTTCTCGGAGCAGCAAATCGACCTGCTCAATCATATTAAAGACCGTATTAATCACGGAGAGGCCTTGGAATGTATACAACTCACACTCACGAATGAGCAGCAAATTTCCACATCACAACAGGAAAATCCACTACAGCACACAGATGCTGAGCCTATGAAGGATATCTTGTCTCGCATCAACAATGTTGAACGTGCACTCGATCAAAAAGCCGATGAAGTAGTATTAATCCAACTGCTCCAGCAGCGTGAGGAGCTTGAGGACCTACGAATAATGATCAAGCAAATCGCGGCATCAATAGAACCGTTGCAAGTGTCTAACGGCAAACCGCTCACCTCTTATGAAAATTCCCAGTCCACTGCCACTACCAGACTAACGGCTCCGCCAAGAAAACGCGGCCTGTTACGTTCTTTATTTTTCTTTTAAGCCTGAAATGTAAAAAAAGAACCTACTTCAGACAATCGCGAAGTAGATTCATATAAATTAAAAACATATTTAAGCTCTCCCCCTGTCACCCTAAACGGTGGCGGGGGTTTTCTTTTTCCAAGCAAAAAGCTCGATCCTCCGGAACATCCTACTCTTTATGCAATAAAGCTGCTCCTGCAATTCCCGGGTGTGTCATTTCGTATGGGTCCAGAATCAGATTAAGCTCTTCTTCGGTCAGCACATTATATTTAATGCACAATTCCCGTACAGATTCCCCAGTCAAAATCGCCTCTCTAGCGATCCGCGATACCACTTCATACCCCAGATGCGGGTTCACAGCCGTAATGATTCCGACACTCCGCTCCACATCCCGCTCAAGCTTCTCCTTATTGGCTTCAATCCCAGCCAGACAGAAGTCTGTGAAGACTTGGAAGGAATTGTTCATGATGCTGATGGACTGAATAAGATTGAACACAAGCACTGGCTCCATAACATTCAGCTCCAGTTGACCCGCTTGGGAAGCCAGACAGATCGTATGATCGTTCCCTATAACTTGAAAAGCCACCTGATTAATGACCTCTGCCATAACCGGATTAACTTTGCCCGGCATAATTGAAGATCCAGGCTGGCGTGCAGGCAATGAAATCTCATTAAACCCAGTCCGCGGACCGGAGGCCATCAACCGCAGATCATTAGCGATCTTGGACATGTTCATCATGCACACTTTTAGAGCAGCAGACACTTCTGTATAGGCATCCGTATTTTGGGTGGCATCGACGAGATGATCTGCCGTTACGAGCGGCAATTCACTGATCTCAGCTAAGTGCTCTACCACCAATTCAATATAACGAGGATCAGCATTTAATCCTGTACCCACTGCTGTTGCTCCCATATTGACTTCATACAAATGATGGCGTGTATGCTCAATACGTTTGATATCTCTTTCAAGCACTCTGCGATAAGCCTCGAATTCTTGACCCAGACGAATCGGCACTGCATCTTGAAGATGTGTCCGGCCCATTTTTATCACAGGATCGAATTCATCCGCTTTTACCGCAAACACATCATGCATTCTGTGCATCGTTACAAGTAGCTGCTCCAGCAGTGAAAGTGTGGCAATATGAATTGCCGTCGGAAACGCATCATTTGTAGACTGCGCCATATTTACATGTGAATTGGGACTTAAGTGACGATAGTCTCCCTTTTCATGGCCAAGCAGTTCTAAGGCACGGTTAGCAATAACCTCATTCGCATTCATATTTAACGAGGTACCCGCACCACCCTGAATAGGATCTACAATAAATTGCTCATGCCACTGACCCTCGATGATTTCTTCTGCTGCTTTCACTACAACTTCTCCAAGCCCTCGATAGAGACGGCCAACTTCCATATTTGCAAGCGCAGCGGCTTTTTTTACAATTCCCATCGCTTTGATTAACTCTTTGTGAACCCGATAGCCCGTAATAGGAAAGTTCTCGACTGCGCGTAGTGTCTGAATCCCATAATAAGCGTTCTTATCTACCTGTTTACTGCCTAGAAAGTCATTTTCTACACGAAATTCAGTTTCAATCACTGTTATATCCCTCGCATTCATTATGATTAGGTTTATTAGAAAATAAGTAAGCGCAATCATTTCTATCTCACTTAGATATTAACCTTTATTGTGACAAATGTCTCTCAGAAAAATAGGGTTTAATGTAATTAATTACTATTTAGTAACCTAACACCGCTATTCTAAAGGGAAATGTGCTTAGGGAGGATTGAATTACCAAATCGTTAGGTCTAGTTTATCCAGATAAATCGTCGCTCACCCCAATTATAAGTATTTTGGACAAAATCACGTTTACAGATACTTAGGTATCTATTGCGGGCTGTGCAATGGGGCATCACATCCTTTCATGTAGCTCCTTATTAAAGAAGCCGGCCAAAAAGGCCGACTCGGATTACTATTTATCACAGTAATTGTGTTTTTTTATACTGAATAATGATCTAATGAGATCTGAATTCCATTAAGCTGAGCTTGCGGTAATTCTAACTCCCTACTAATACTCAAAACTAAGCTTTCACCATCCATGTTGGTATAATTCGCTGCTAATACCTCTCCCACTTCGAAATTCCTTTCTTTATGAGCCATAGCTGCGGCAAAAGCCTCTAAACCAATAATACCACATTCGGCAGCTTTCTTAATGCCCAATGCTTCAACGATCACACCGCCCGGCATCCCTGCGACGGATACCTCTATGAATCTGGACCGTTCCTGCAGCTGATAAGGGTGAGATAAATAAATAACAAAATACGTCTCACCAACTTGCCCGTACAATGTATACGGCTCTTGTTTCCATTCCCCTTGGGGAAGTACACCTATGATCGTATTCTTCTCACCCTGGGGGATTGGGAATAAAGAAATGATGACATTCTTGTGATAGAGAACCTCCATATAACGGCTTTGATGGCGGGGATCTCCCTCATTGTAGCCTTGTCCCGGGTGGAAGAAATACAGCTGATTTGCGCTTCCCTCTCCACTCACAGGTAACGAAAAAGCCCAGCGAAGCTGCTCATTATCGAATTCCTCAACCCGCTCCCACATCCCGCCTGCTGCAAACTCCTCTGTAATATAAGCATAGGAATGAAGCAAAGGCTGCGGCTGTGGATCCGTTGGGACAACCTTCTGAGTAATCTTCCCTACTTCCACTGGTGTCTGGCGATTCATGGCTGCGGCTAATATTTCATCGGATACTTGATAGAATAATAAACCGGCATACTCAGTGCGCGGCATCCTCTCAGGCAGCTGGAAGTCTCCAAACTGAACATAATCATGAAGTACATTAGCATCGCCGGGAACATCATGCGGCCAGCCTCTAGAATGCGCACCAACCCAAGCACCACGCAGATAGAATTCAGCTCGTACATTCCATAGATGGTCAAGCATTTCTTTAAGGCTTGTAGTAAGCTCCGTATCCTCAGGCAGGACAAGTTCCAACGCGCAGGTGAATGCCTGTACCCAATGCCAAAACCACGGAAGACTGCCGTATTCCGGCATCCCTTTAGTACGAATATAAGTCAGCGTATCCTTCAGACTCTGCCGGCCATCCTCAAGCAATATTTCATCCGCAAACAGGGTGCCAAAAATCAGCTTAGCAGCTGTATATTTAGCTTCATGATGCCCAAAAGTAACCACCGGCTTACGGTAGAAATCACTGCGATAAATATGTCCAAACGCTGTATTCAGAACTATGCGAAGTTGAGCATTTAATGCTCCTCCGTATCTTTTGCAAAAATACGCCAGCAGGCTGCCCATAAGCTCCACTGGTAACTCATGCGGTGACGCATCTCGCGGAACCGGATTCAAACCGAGCGGCCAATGACCGTATAACTCTGTGCCGGGCTGCCGGTTCTGAAGCATTAAAATCTCCAGCAGTACATCCTGTGCTTTCTGTTTCGCTTGCTCACGATCAAAAGGCAGCTCAAAAGAATCATCAACAGCCACTGCAAAAAGATACGAAGCATAATAAAAGTTATTTCGCACATCATCATGGAACCAGAGTCCACTTTCCAATAAAGGGCGTTGCTCTGCTTCCAGTGCTATATTAAAAATAATTTCTTGCTGACGTTCCTTATAAGTACTCTGGATATTTTTCAACCCCGGCATTACTTTTCAACCTCCATCATTTCAGTTTTATATCATCTTCCGTCATTCATGAAAATCGAGCATAATAGCTCTATTGTGCACACTTTTCGTTCATTTTGCAATTGGAAAAACCAATAAATAAACATAAATAAACGAAATAAAAAAGATTAGTACTTGTAAAATGAACATAAATGGACTAAAGTGTACCTATACGAACGATAATATGTACACAAAGGAGATTGAACATTCAATGGAAAGACGTTTCGCATCCCATCCTAATGAAGTAAAACAATTTGACACTGAGCGCCTCCGTAAGGAATTCCACATTCCCGTTATTTTTGCTCCTGATGAGCTAAAGCTTGTCCTAACCCATGAAGATCGTATGATCGTTGGTGGAGCTAATCCTGTAAAAGAAGAGGTTGCGCTAACTACTGACCTTAAAGAACTTGGGGTTACTTATTTCTTGGAACGCCGAGAACTGGGCATCATCAATGTCGGTGGTAAAGGCTCCGTGGTTGTAGATGGCACAGAATATGAAGTGGATTTCAAAGAATGTCTTTATGTAGGTCAAGGTTCTAAAGATGTAGTCTTCAAAAGTGCAGACGCTTCCAAGCCTGCTAAATTCTATTTGAATTCTGCTCCTGCCCATCAGTCCTACCCTACTACCAAAACCACACTGGCCGATTCTGAATCCGGTGCGATGGGTGGTCTGGAGAACTCTAACGAGCGGACAATCCACCGCTTCATTCACACAAATGGTGTGCAAAGTGCCCAACTGGTTATGGGTATGACCCAACTGAAACCAGGCAGCATGTGGAACACCATGCCAGCACATACCCATCCACGCCGGATGGAAGCCTATTTCTATTTTGATCTTCCGGACGATTCCGTTGTGTTCCACCTGATGGGAGAACCTGACGAAACCCGCCATATCGTAATGCATAACGAACAAGCCGTTATTTCTCCAAGCTGGTCCATCCACAGTGGTGTCGGCACTCATAACTATACTTTTATCTGGAGTATGGCTGGCGATAATAAAAGATATGATGATATGGACCCCGTATCCATGAAAGAATTACAATAGAGATAAATCAACTACGGAAAGATGAGGCAGGCGGATGAACCCGATACGACGACACGAGATGATTATGGAAGTTATGCTGAACCAAAAAGATGTAACGGTGAATGAACTGAGCGATAAGCTTCAGGTTACTGGAAAAACAATACGCGAGGATTTAAGCAGGCTGGAGGAACAAGGGCTGATCGTACGTGTACATGGCGGAGCTGTGTTGGCACAAAGCGACCAGTTTGGTATTTTGCCCTCCAAGGATCCGCTGGATAAATACTCTGACGAGAAGACGGAGATTGCCTTGCGTGCGCTTGCTCATATTGAACCGGACGATATTATCGCTCTTGATGGCGGTAGCACTACGCTTGAAATTGCTCGGCGTTTGGACAATATGCCACTAACGGTAGTCACCAATGATGTATACATCATCAGCGAACTGGTTCCCAAAGATAACATCCGTCTGGTCGTTCCCGGTGGTTATCGTGTCCGTAATATGTTGGCTGGTCCTGAAGCCGTCTCCTATGTACAAAAGCTTAATATTCAAAAAGCATTCCTTTCATCGACTGCTATTCATATAGAGCATGGGCTCTCCATTTATACCGGAGATTTAATTGAGTTCAAGCAAGCCCTTGTATCTACAGCCCGTAAGGTATTCGCGGTTGTAGATCATCATAAATTCGGCCATACTGCACTGCGTACCTTTGCTTCCCTACAAGAAGTTGACGTGATTCTGACGGACAAAGGGCTCTCCCCCGAAACGGCAGATCAGTTCCGCAGTGCAGGCGTTACCATTGAATGCGGGTAAACCCGGAATAACAATCCATTTACAATAAAGGGGCGTAATTTATATGTCATCATTATTCAGCTTGGCAGGTAAAACAGCTATTGTAACAGGCGCAGCTCAAGGTCTTGGACAAGGAATCGCGCTTGCATTTGCAGAAGCCGGTGCAGACGTTGCATCTGTCTCCCTTAATTCGAGTGAAGAAACCGTAAATGCAGCAAAAGCTTTTGGAGTAAAAGCAGTTAGTATCGAATCTGACTTAAGTGATCACAGCAAGCTGCAAAGCACTTTTGACCAAGCGCTAGAGCTGACCGGACATGTTGACATTCTCGTAAACTGCGCAGGAATGATCCGCCGTGCACCGGCAAAAGATCATAGTGAAAAAGACTGGTTTGATGTCATCAATTTGAACCTGAACACAGTTTTCCTTCTGTCGCAAATCGCAGGCCGCCACTTCCTGGAAAGAGGATCCGGCAAAATCATTAACATCGCCTCCATGCTCTCCTATCAAGGCGGAATCAATGTCCCTGGTTACACTGCGAGTAAACACGGGGTTGCGGGTCTTACTAAAGCTTTTGCCAATGAATGGGCAGGCTCCGGTTTGAACATCAATGCAATTGCACCAGGCTATATGGCTACTGAAAATACCGCACCAATCCGTGCCGACCAAAGTCGTTCGGACTCTATCTTAGACCGTATCCCTGCAGCACGTTGGGGAACGCCTGATGACGTTAAAGGCCCTGCTGTATTCTTGGCTTCCGCAGCATCTGACTACTTGAACGGTCACGTTCTTAATGTGGATGGCGGATGGATGGCTAGATAATCCATACAAAAATGGGTGTCCCATAGGGGCACCCATTTTTTGTGTGGATATGAAGCACTATCAGACTCAACTGAACAATCTGCACACGCAGCAGCTAAAGGACTCAGCTGACCTTATACACCGTTTTATCCGCTATTTGGATAGCTATCGGACCTCATAGCCGCTATTGGCGCAAAAAACACCAATTATAAGCTCTTTCATGAGCAATAGCGTCGTTGGAGTCCGAAAACCTGCTCAAAAGGCGATAAATTCGCAAATAGGGGCATCTGGGTCCGAAAATCTCAGTATCAGTGGTTGTGGATCGTTGTGCATCATTTAAATAAGCTTGCAATGGAATTCACATCAAAATCACTAGTCATTCTAAAGTTTCCCGAACTGTATTTGTCCTTCTTATCAAGATCTGTCACATACAGGAAGTTAGTATCCGTAAGATTCATGCCAAACCTCAAGCTGTTATTTACAATAATACTTATCCAGTAGGTCTCCGTAGATTTGTCCAAAGCACTACTTCTTCTCAATTTTACATCTGAAAAAGCATAAATGATCTTTTCAATTTCCTTCGGATCTTCAATCACTACCTTTTCATCCACTAAAGATTTCTCAATCTCGATTGAGGTGATTTCAGTTTCATCGATTTGATCCAACACTAAATTCTCAAATGAATTATAACTATGGTAGAGATTAATGATTACAGGGATTTCGATTAATAAAAAAATAAGTACGAGAAATACATAACGTTTCTTGATATTCATAATTATGAACACCCTATTTCTACAAACTCCTCTGGATGAGTGCGAATATATTCGCCGATAATTCTATGCGTATTTGGTGTCAGGTTCTTATATCGTTCGAATAACTCACTAATTACTTCTAACAGCTGAGGGTCTCGATCCAAATCCGTGATGGCCGCATCCGCCCACTCTTTACCCAGTCGATGATTTCTTTCCTCGAGAAATGTCTTTGTTTCCTGAAGCAAAAGAATCATGGGTGAATCGTCAAAAAATCGTATGCCTCCTATCACCCCTGTCCAATACCCTGGCAGGTCTTGCATGTAGGAAATCCAAGCATAATATTCCCCTTCGGAATTACAGCTGTGACCATATAGCACTCTGAACATGCATAAGGCTTGTTGCCCCTCTGTGAGCTTCGAGATCACTTCTGATTTGGTCGATGGCGATTTTCCGCGAATCAGCTGAAAGGTAGGCTCCATACAGGCCCATCCTAACCTTTCATCACTTAAAGTGTCCAAGTCTTCCCGCTTCATGGCTAATAAATTCATTTAACTCCTCCTTTGATTAACATCCAAAAATATACATATATTTCTTAACGATGTCAAT
Source organism: Paenibacillus sp. FSL H8-0315 (assembly GCF_038005365.1). Taxonomy (NCBI): domain Bacteria; kingdom Bacillati; phylum Bacillota; class Bacilli; order Caryophanales; family Paenibacillaceae; genus Paenibacillus; species Paenibacillus sp. FSL H8-0315. The sequence continues at coordinate 598,207 of NZ_JBBOTA010000001.1, forward strand.
AAAAATCACTTGGGGACATTAAGCAATTCGATCGTTTTTATGATAGGCTTTAAGCAGTAGATATTTTCACAAAGGAGCTTTTCTATGCATAATGAGATACTTACTATATTTGATGAAGCGGGTCACCGAATCGGTACAGCTCCACGGGCAGAAGTACATCGGTTAGGACATTGGCACGAGACCTTCCACTGCTGGTTTATAAGCAAAACCCAAGAAATCCCCTATATTTATTTACAGCTTCGTAGTGAGCAGAAACAAGATTATGCAGGATTGCTGGACATCACGGCCGCTGGACATTTGCTGACACACGAAACGGTAGAGGACGGGATTCGCGAGGTTCAAGAAGAACTCGGTTTGGAGCTAGCTTTTGATGAACTGATTCCCTTAGGTACGATTCCTTACAGTATGATCAAAGAAAATCTTATCGATAAAGAACGAGCGCATGTTTTTGTTTATAACAATCCTTATCCTCTGGACGATTTTAAGCTGCAAGAAGAAGAGGTCGCAGGAATAGTTATCACAAAGTTTGCCGACTTCCGAAGCTTTTGGCAAGGAGAAATACATAGTCTACAAATCAATGGTTTCAAAGTGGATTCAAACGGACAAAAAATCAACATTCAACAAAGTGTGGATCGGACTCATTTTGTGCCTCATGAAGCAGCCTATTTCACTCGGATCATTGAGGGCATCGAAGCAATAATTCTAACATCACCCATCGTCACGGAGGACATATGATCATTAATCCTCAAACATTTACAGTGAATGGAATCCAATACAGCATTAGATCTGCGGCCTCTCATGATGCTAAAGTGTTATCTGAATTAAGGGTGCGGATCGATGGAGAAACCGAGAATTTAGATCGGGAACCAGGCGAAGCCTTTATTGACGAAAAAGGGTTTGAACAGCTTATTCAAGCCGATTCTGAGAAAAATAATAACCTTTTTCTAGTCGCAGTAGTTGATAATCAAATCGTTGCGTTCTCCAGATGCGAAGGTTATCCCTTAAAAAGATTTGCTCATAAAGTAGAATTTGGAGTATGTGTGCTGCAGGATTATTGGGGATATGGTATTGGAAAAAATCTTCTCGCCGAATCGATTGCCTGGGCTGACACTAATGGTATTCAAAAGATCACCCTAAATGTGCTGGAAACGAACACCAACGCTATTAAGCTATATCAAAAGCTTGGCTTTGAAATTGAAGGGATTTTAAAGAAAGATAAACTTCTATCGGACGGCAAATTGTATAACACCATTATGATGGGAAGAGTTAAGAACTGATTCTATTCAAAAAAAAGGCAGAACCTGAAACTCAGGTCCTGCCTTTTTATTATACTAATGCTTTACGCTTCAACATCGCAAGTCCATTCACCGCTAGATTCAATAGGGCCGGAGCTGAAAGACCTGTTTCCAAGTCTGTGTATTCCGCTCCATCCAGCTCTACCGTTTGCGGACTGCCGCTGAAATTTTGCACAAAAACATAATCACTTTCGCCATCTGTGCGAAGTTGTGCAGTCACACCTGCTGGAAGCTCACTATCCATCGCACGGGTAATTCCTGCCTTAGATGTGATCGCTGCGTATAGCTCAACATAGAACGAAGTGTCTTTCACACGGGTAGCAAGATGGTACGCATTTCCTTCACCAAAACGATTGACTGTAAGCGCTGGACGGCCCGCATAGAAATCGTTGCGATAATGCCCCAAAGCCTCTGCACCTTCCAAATGAATCAGCTCGGCTATCTCATGCGCATCGTAGTCACCGCTTAGCTTAAGTTTATTACCGGCCTCCATCACTAACCCGTTCAGATCACGGCTGTGCAGCCCTTCTGTCTCCTCTGCCCAAATCCCCAGTGTTCTGCGCAGTGGACCAGGGAATCCTCCCAGATGACATAAATCCGTTTCGTTAACTACTCCTGACCAATAGGTTGCGAGGAATGTGCCGCCTTGCTCCACATATTTCTCAATGCGCTTTCCATTCTCTTCACTAATCAGGTATAACATAGGGGCAACAACCAGCTTGTAAGCAGACAGATCATCTCCAGAGCCTATAATATCAACTGGAATGCCCAGCTCCCAAAGTGCACGATAATGCTGTAGCACCGTCTCCTCATAACGTAATCCGGAATTACGGATGCCTTGCGCATCCTTTATCGCCCAGCGGTTGTCCCAATCGAAAATAATCGCCGTCTGCGCCGGAGTGGACGTACCCACTACTTCCGTCATTCCCGCCAGCGTCTTTCCTACTTCCGCTACATCTTGGAATACTCGAGTCTCGGAGTGGCCACTGTGGTCTACAACTGCGCCGTGGAACTTCTCACTTGATCCGCGGCTTTTGCGCCATTGAAAATACTGCACAGAATCCGAACCATGCGCTACCGCTTGCAAGGAAGACAGCTTGTGCATTCCGGGACGTTTCAGCTTACTGACCGATTGCCAGTTCGTAAGGGATGGCGTGCTTTCCATCAGCAGGAACGGTTTCTTTTTAAAAGAGCGCATTAAGTCGTAGTGCATCGCCGTCCATGCTGCCAATCTAGTATCGTCACCGTCTTCGGTATAATGCCAGTCTGGATAAGCGTCCCATGAGACCACATCCAGGATTTTGGCCAGCTCGCGGTAATCAATGCCATCGATCATATGCATATTCGTCGTGATAGGCAGCTCTGGATTGTAAGGACGAACCGTATTGATCTCGTGCTGGCAGAAATCAATTGTCCGTTCACTAACAAAACGCCGCCAGTCAAGATTCAAGCCGTGTACTTGTGTCTCACCATGTGGAGCTGGGGATTCAATCTGTGACCATGAAGTGTAGGTATGGCTCCAAAAAGTAGCCCACCAAGCATGATTCACCTCATCCAAACTGTTATTATATTTCACCTTCAACCATTCTCTAAAAGCATCCTGGCAGAGCTCGCAGTGACACTCCCCACCGAACTCATTCGAAATATGCCAACCGATAATGGCTGGATGCTGGCTGTACCGTTCCGCTAGCTTTGCATTCAGAATTGCAGTTTTCTCCCGGTACACTGGTGAGGTAAAGCAATGGTTATGACGGAAGCCATGCAAATTGTGAACACGGTTACGCTCCACTCTTAAGACTTCTGGATATTTTTGCGACATCCATGCTGGGCGGGCACCACTTGGCGTTGCCAAGATAGCGTAAATCCCATTCTCTGCAAAAGAATCAAGTACACCATCCAACCATTCGAAAGTGAACACACCCTCTTCAGGTTCAAGAGATACCCACGAAAAAATGCCTACGGACATGACATTGCAGCCCGCCAGCTTCATTAATCGGATATCCTCACGCAATACTTCCGGATATTTCAGCCATTGTTCAGGATTATAATCAGCACCGTGCAGCATGACACCAGCTTTTCTGCTTATCGGGGAATGTTTTTTATTCATTGTGTACGATCATCCTCTCAATTCTGCCCATTTATAGAATGGGACTATTCTCTGATGATAGGCTAGAAGCGTAAGCTATCTTATTCAGGAATCATCATTTATACTATTTATAATATAAGAAAATTCATTTCAATCAGTAGGAATATAGTCTCGAAGTGATAGCACAAAATGAAGATGAGGTGATAAACCTGCTACCTTTTTCTCTGATTGAATTACCGCGCGACTCTGGAACGTTGCCCCTATCCCCCTACTCTGTAGGTCGCCATATCCAATTCCATCATGTGCGCCCAGCAGGATTTCCTGTGTATCAAATCTTTTTAATCCGGACCGGAACCGGGTTATTTCGTGATCTGGAAAGTGGCACAGAAATCATACTGGAACCGGGGATGGCTTTTGCCTTCCCGCCCGATCGTGGTCATGAATATTATCCTACCTCTCATGAACCGTGGCATGTTGGCTTTATCGGCTTTCAAGGCAGTCAAGCTCATGGATTGCTGGAAGCGCTTGAACTGCTCCCTTCTGTTCCTTATCGAACGGATCGTTTTGAACAATGCTGGGAAGAAATCGGCCAAATCTGGCATACGGTGAATTCTCCTGCCCCCAATCGGCAGGACGAGATGTGGATGCAAGAGTTGTCTATCACACTCTATAGACTGCTCTTGATGCTGCGCCCTGCCAAGAGTTCAGAAGTCTCCGGTAATCGTCTAGCCTTCGAGTCGGTCCGAAATGAAGCCCTAACTACAGCCGTCGGGCTGATCAACGAACATTACACAGAACCGCTTCTGATCTCCAATCTTGCAGCAGCAGTCGGGTACTCTGTGCAGCATTTCCAGCGTTTATTTGTGCAGGAATATGGGGTCACTCCGCATAAGTATTTGCAGAATCTGCGGCTGGAGCGGGCGCTGCAATTAATGACGGAGGATGTGGAGATCCCCGTTCAAGATATTGCGCTTCAGCTGGGCATGGAGACTAATTATTTTATACGTGTCTTCCGAAAAAACTACGGCTGTACACCCGGAGTAATGAAAATACGTTTGCTACAAGACGAGCAAATGAAGTAACGCTTCCAAGCCTAAAGAAGATATTGTGAAATTAAGCAAATGATAGCTTGTAAATTGGGGGCACCTTAATGAAAACATTATCTGATATTAACTTTAGAGATCCCTATATCCTATCTGTTCCTGAACTTGGTCAATACTATTTATTTGGCACAGATGGCTTAACAGCTTGGAGTGGCGCACCTCACGGCTTCGATGTATATATCAGCTCAGATCTTCAGGAATGGTCCGGACCCATTGCTGCCTTTCGTCCAGATCCTGATTTTTGGGCTGATCATCATTTCTGGGCACCAGAGGTTCATCGCTACAACGGAAAATATTATATGTTCGCTTCTTTTAAAAGACATGGCGTTCCACGGGGGACACAAATATTAAGCGCGGAAACACCTGAGGGTCCTTATCTCCCTATCAGCAATCATCCGATTACCCCTGCTTCTTGGGAGTGCCTTGACGGAACGTTATATGTAGATAAAGAAGACAAACCTTGGATGATCTTTTGCCGTGAATGGATTGAAGTGACGGATGGAGAAATGTATGCCGTTCGGCTGAAGGAGGATTTAAGTGCTACTATTGGCGAATCTATGCTGCTTTTCCAGGCTTCACAAGCTCCTTGGACGGTAGGTGGCAAAGAAGGGCAATACGTAACTGACGGTCCTTTTATGCATCAGACTAGCAGTGGTGAGCTGCTTATGTTGTGGTCTAGCAGTGGAGCTAGTGGTTATGCCATGGGTTTAGCCCGATCCGTCAGCGGTGACATTAGTGGACCTTGGCAACATGATCCTGAGCCTCTTTATGCCAAAGATGGCGGACATGGAATGTTGTTTCGTGATTTGACGGGCAGACTTATGCTGGCCATTCATGCCCCAAATCTCAACCCACAAGAACGGCCGCTGCTTATTGAGGTCCAGGAAAGCTCCAGAACGATTTCGATAAAATCATTGTAATGTAGAACGGAGTAGAACCCTTGGAACAAAAGATTAAGTCTTTATTTAATGACCAGATTGTAAGTGCTGCCTGCACGAAATACGGTATCCCCATAGATGAGCTAAGCTTCATTGGCGGATTTCAAAATTTTGTTTATGAATATCAACTTAGCAATCATCAATATATTCTAAGATTTACTCATAGCTCGCTGCGCAGTATGGAATTGTTAACGGCTGAACTTGAATGGATTCTATACCTGGCTGATCATGGCGTTTCCGTATCAAGACCCGTAGGTTCTCTTCTGGGTAATCTAGTTGAGCAAATAGAGATTGGTGATTCATGCTTTATGGTATCTTCCTTTGAAAAAGCACAAGGGAAACGAATAGGTTACCCAGACTGCCTGAAGGATCTAGACCTCTATGAGCAGTGTGGCATGATCACTGGACAAATGCACAGATTAGCAAAATCTTATAAACCACAGTCCAAAAGACATGCGTGGCATCAGAACTACTACCTGCAGAATGTAACCAGGTTTATTCCTCCATCCCAAAGTGGCGTTTTGGAAAGCTGTAAGGCGCTTATGGATCAGCTAAAGCATCTCGACGCTGATATAAATACCTATGGTCTCATCCATGGGGATATCAATGTAGGCAACTTTTTGGTCGACAATGGCAAGCTGACCTTGTTTGATTTTGATGAAGCTCAGTACAGCTGGTTTGTAGAAGATATCGCCATTCAACTGTATTATCTAGTCTACGTTTACGGGGATGATAGCATGGAGGACAGGCAGCTTCAATGTCAGCGTTTTATGGAGCATTTTCTAAAAGGCTACGTTAAAGAGAACAGGATTTCAGAAAATGAGCTGAAGCTAATTCCTCTTTTTCTTCGATTAAGAGAGATTATTGTTTATACAGGGATGTACCGGAGTTTTGATATGTCTAACCTAGATGATTGGACCAAAGATTATTTAACGCAGAGTAAGGCGAGAATCGAGAATAGCGTATCCATCATTGAATCTTATTTCTGAACAAACATCCAAAGCGTTTCATATGAATTGTCTCTCTTACAAAACCCACAGCTATCACTGTGGGTTTTGTGTTCTTTAAACAAGTCCATTTTTGCTTGTAAGAGGTTGATATGCCGTTACTCTATCCTAACTTGGACATATCGTATTATGAGACTTTTCCCAAAAATGCATATGAGGGGTTGGTTAAATGAGTGCTGTACCTCACAACAAAGCGAAGCAACAAGGTGTTTCCATTATTACCTGTACCAATCGCCATAATTATTTAAACAACCTGCTCCAAAATTTCAGCAGACAAAGATATGCAAATAAAGAACTTATCATTATTATCAATAATAATAAAATTCCACTATCCCCCTACCAAACCTTAGCTAAAAAATACAAAAATATTAAGATATATCGTAAACCTGAACAGCAATCTCTCGGTTCATGCTTAAACTATGCCGTAACAAAATGCAAATATCATACCATTGCCAAATTTGATGACGACGATTATTATGCCCCTCATTATTTGACGGAAAGTATTCTGACCTTAAAAAGAACTAAAGCTGATATCCTTGGAAAACGGGCTCACTATATGTATTTACTAGGTTCAAAGACTTTGATTCTTCGTTTCGCAAATGATGAACACCGAATGGTTACCCATCTCCCTGGCGCTACGCTCGTCTTCAAACGAAAAGTATTCGATCATGTGAAATTTCCTAATAAAAACGTAGGTGAGGATGATCTCTTTTGCAGCAGAAGCAAAAAGAAAGGTTATAAGGTTTATTCTGCAAGTAAAAATAACTTCGTTGCCATACGTAGAAAAAACTCTTCAAAACATACATGGATCATCAGTGATAGTACACTAATAGCTAACCATAAAATCATCCGGAATATTAAAAACTACAGGAATTTTGTTGGACGCCGTCCAAAGATTTCGTTATGAAATTAACTGCTGAATCTACTTCATCTGCTGTGTCTATTCTAACTTGTACAAAACGAATGGATTGTATTAAAACAATATTTGATAACTATCAACGACAGAATTTCAAGTCTAAAGAGCTTATCGTGATCATTAATAATGATAGCTTGAAAATAGAAGACTATATACATGCTGCAAAAAAACATAAAAATGTACGGATCTATAAACTACCAGAATATCGTTCACTGGGGTTTTGTCTGAATTTTGGTGTGCACTTAGCGAATTATAGTTGTATCGCTAAATTTGATGACGACGATTATTACTCTGCCAACTATTTAACGGATAGTATGAACATCCTCCATAAAACTAAAGCTGATATCGTTGGAAAACGAGCTCACTATATGTATTTAACTGATAAGAAGCTACTTTTGCTTCGTTATCTTCATATGGAAAATAAACAGGTAACCAATGTTCAGGGTGCGACCCTACTCGTAAAACGAAATGTCTTCCAGCAGATTTCCTTTCCAGATTGGAATAAAGGTGAATGCGTTAAGTTTTGTGCTGATTGTGCTGCACAGGGCTTTAAGATCTATGCAGGAAATAAGTATAACTTCGCTGCGATTCGTAGAAAAAACTCCAAAGATCACACTTGGGTCGTTAGCGACAAGAAACTTCTAGCTCAAAATGTTAAAGTTCTAAACGTGAAAAACTTCAAAAAATACGTAACGCGAGGCTGATTTAATCAATCTAATCCTACCAGCTATGCCTTAGTAACCCAATAAAAAGACTGGACAGCAATATAGCTAAGCGGCTATTCGCATCCAGTCTTTCATATTTTTAAAAAGTATAATCGTAAAATTTCTCTGCATTCCTTAAGCTGGACCATACATCAGAACTTTCTCCGCCTATATACCAATAAGCTACTCCAGCTAGTTTTTTAGTAACCGCTAAGTTGTATTTTGTTATTAATGAACGCCCATCCTCAATCCAGATCGTATGTTTTATAGCTTGTTTCGAGTAGCCCGCGACATATTGTCCCAGCGAAGGATTCCACACGGGTCTCGATGCATAGCTGCTGATAATCTGATTTTGCTCCGGAAGCGTAATATATTGAGAGGATAAAACCGTCCCCTTCTGGTTCAATGTCCAATCCCGATTATATAAGGGCAATGCCAATATAACTTTTTGACTAGGTACAACTTTTAGGATTGTATTCACAGCCTTTTGATCATAAGAAAGCGAGGCATTGGACCCCGGAACTTGACTCCCGTCATAATGCTCATCATAACCCATCATCACCATATAATTCGTTTGCTTGCCTAGGGCAGCATAGTCAAAAGCTTCTGTCCAGTCCGTTCCAAGATCAGGGGATACATCCATCGACAGGATAACATCGAGCGAACGCATTTTCTCGGCTAATAAAGTAATAAACGAAGTCAAATACACACGATCTTCGGCCGCTACATTTTCAAAATCTATATTTAGTCCATCTAATCCATATTTACTCACTAAAGCAGCTAACTGATTGACTGCCGTATTCCTTGTGGTTGTACTCAACAGCATCTGATGCGTCGCTTCTTGATCCGATCGATTGCCAACCATCGCCCAGACTTGCTTTTTATTCTTTTTTGCCCAAGTTACCAGCGAGGCGTCTGTCGAATCCGTTACTGCCCCTGTTTTCCCAACATAATACCAACGTGGTGATAATGTGTTGACGTTCGATTGCAGAACATGATTCTCAAATTGTGCCGTCGTGAGACCATACTGCCAGCCTATAACAATACGTTTGTCCGGATTACTTTCCAGCTCTGCCGCCCAGCTTGTATGTTGCAGCACCCGATCCATCAACACTGCCGTCTCTTGCCTGGTTATCGGGTCAGTGGGCCGAAAATTCCCGCTATTATCGCCCTTCATTAATCCGCGATCATTAACCTTAGCAACAGCAGCACTTGCCCAGCTAGCAATTTGTTGCCGATCCTTAAAATTAGTTTGTGCGGCAGTTGCAGTGTTTGTTTGCTTTAGAGCTTTGGCTATCCACACAGCCGCTTCCTGCCGAGTGACTGCTTTTGCGGGTGCAAAAGTAGTTGCCGAAGTGCCGTTCGCCAGTTCAAGCTGAACCGCAGCCTGGATCCAGCCGTAATACCAAGCGCTTTTGGCTACGTCGGTATAAGGAGATACCGGACTCAACGCTGGATCAAGCCTCAACAGTCGATCAAGAACTGTTATAAATTCAGCTCTAGTAATCGATTGAGTAGGTGAAAATTTAGTATTCGAGGTGCCAGTTAATATATTCCGGTTATATAAATCTATGATTTCTTTTTTTGCATAACTAGTGTTTATATCCTCAAAAGGAACCCCGTTATCGGCCGATATATGCTGAATAAATACTCCGGCGGCTAGCACGACAGCGAGGGTTATTATAGTAAATCTAGCAAATATATTTTTCACGGGTTAAGAGATTCCCCCTTGGTTATCAATCTTTGAATTATACCAAGGATACAATCAATAAACATCGCTAAAATATTGGTAGAGTACGATAGGATCAGCTCTTCGGATTACGCAAAAAGAGACTAAGAACCACACCACACAGCGCCAAGACCAATGAAACTAGGAACGTATCGTGGAATCCTGCAACCATAGCCGCTGAGGGTAGTTTCTGATTCCCTTGACTCATATGTGTAGCTATATTGGAAGTCAATAAGCCCGACATTATAGCGACAGCAAAGGAACCCACAATTTGTTGCGCAGAGGCAGTAAGTGGGGTAACACGGCTGATCAGATCCTTCGGAGCGGCCTTAAGCACATGTGTACCGAGCTGCATAGTAGTTAATCCTTGGCCAAGTCCCATAATGGCAAAATAACTGATCATAACGTATACACTTGTATCATTTTGTAAACGTGACAAGAGAAAGAGTCCGGTGGACAGCAGCACAAGTCCAGAGAACACAACGGGCCGAGCTCCAAACTTATCAAATAACTTTCCTCCAATAATCATGCCAGCAAAGGATATTAATGCTTGGGGAATAACTAAAAGCCCCGATTCAAAGGAAGAAAAACCTCTGACCTGCTGCAAAAAAATTGGAATTAACAGAATCGAACCAAATAAGGCGAACTGATTAATCCAGGTCAAAATCATACCTTTACTAAATTCTAGAGATCGAAAAGAGCGAAGTTCCAATAACGGTTCTTTTTGGCGCAATTCCACGAAAATAAACAAGGCTAAAGCAATGAAGCTGAACGCAAGAGATATAATCGTTATACGATCCCCCCAGCCATCTACTCCCCCTCTATGCACCCCAAATACCAAGCTGGAGAAGGCGAGCGGTGATAAAATCACACCCCAAATATCCAATTTAGCTTTATTCCCCTTCTCTATTACCGGAAGAAATTTCACTCCAACAATCATTGCAATAATGCCAATGGGAACATTAATCAGAAAAATCCAATGCCAGCTGGCATATTCCAACAGCCATCCTGACAGTACAGGGCCAAGAACAGGCGCAATTAACATCGGTAGTCCAAGCAATCCCATGATTGAACCTCTTTTATCGGGAGGTGCGATTTTGAATGACATAGCCATACCAATTGGAGCAATCATCCCTCCGCCTAATCCCTGCAAAATACGAAAGATTATCAGCTCTGTTGTGGATTGTGCCATAGAGCATAATAAAGAACCTATGGTAAACAATACGATCGAAGCTAAAAAAACACGTTTGGCAGTGAACTTATCCGAGAACCAACCGGCCAATGGGATAATTACGGATAAAGCCAGCGTATAACCCGTAATGGCCCACTGTATTGTTTTTAGGCTGGCATCAAAGGTTTTTTCAAGCTGCGGGATCGCTACATTCATAATTGTACTGTCGAGCATAACCAGCAGCATTCCTGTTATAAGTGCCAGTATTACGGGAAGTATTGCTTTTATAGAAAATTCTTTGGTGACTGGTTGGGATTGTTCCACTTGAAGATTACTCATGGGTCTATACACATCCTTTTTAATTTTTACTAATAAATTTGCTAACTGCTGCCTCCTTTTTTTAAAAAATCGCACCTTTAAACTAACAGTGTAAGATTAATATAGCACCCGTTTATTTGCTTGTAAATAAAAATATCTAACACTGTAAGATAAAACAGTAATCTAACGATGGTAGACCAGCCATTCATCTTCGCTTATGATAAAGAAAGACAGTAACAGGAGGTCGTTTCGATGAGAATCAAAAATCTGCAAATCACTGAACAAGATATAATAAAAGCTTCTTGGGAGCTGTTGGATGATATCGGCATAGAGGCATTTAGTATGCGTAAATTAGCAGAACTACTAAAAATACAAGCCGCCTCTCTGTATTGGCATTTTAAGAGTAAACAGAGCATTTTCCAGACGCTTGCTAATGAAGTCGCCAAAGAAGCCCTCGAAACTGCGAATCTCGAAGGTGCTTGGCAAGAACAGTTATTTAATTTTGTAGACCGAATTCGTGGGGTTTTACATAAGTATCCTTGCTCGGCTCAGCTGATGATGAGAACCTTGCCTTCTGAACCTAATTATCTATCTTTACTGAATACTTTGCTTCAGATCGTGGATCATCTTCCTTTAAGCGATAGTGATAAATTCTCCTTAATTGCATGCGTGTTAAATTATGTGATCTCTTTCGAATTGGACAAATATGAGCAGGATCGAATTGACTTAGCCATGAAAAATGAACCTAATGGAGATGCTAGAGTGGTTTTCAAACAATCGCTTGAGCACTTATCCGGGGATGGACCTAATGTTATAAAACGAATGTACGAAAACAATATTTTTAATGAAATTGGCTCCGATAAGATGTTCTATACAGGTCTAAAAATAATGGTGGGCGGAATTGAACAGTTAGCTAATGAGCGACAAGAACAACAAGAACAACAAGTGCGACGGTAGAACTTAGGGATTTTTCACGAAAATAAATCTTGCACATAAAAAGGGCATCCCAGCAGCCAATTTCGGCTTTTGGAATGCCCTTTTTTTAAAGAGCCCGAAATAAAAATTCTCCTGTGGACTGGATGTATCTATACATCACTCCACACGCTACTAATATCACCACACCAATCCCTAACATAACGAGATTACCATTTAGATCAGATAAAAGAAAACTCAAACCAAATGGAATCAGCAAGCTGATAAATCCTATAATCATCGCTACAAGGACCGAAGCACTTTGTTTAATTACAGAGACTTCATTGGTCCACTCCAGTTTAGGAAGCTTCAAGTTTACGATCACACCTACCATTGCGGTAAGACAAGCGTATAGGACGGGGATTATTAGCAATAACAAGCTCTCCATCCAACCAGTGCCCAGAGAAATCATAAGAAGCACACTACTAACAATCACAATCGGCACAGTAATGGTGAGATTCACTGCGATTTTACTTAATAATATAGTTTTTGTCGGAACGGGAGCGCTTTTTAAAATCCAAATATGGTTACCTTCAAGCGAAATCGAACTCGAGGTCGTACAGCTTAATGCTACAAAGAGGGAAACAAATAGTGGCGCCAATCTGCTTAGATAATTAGAGAGTTCTGGTATCTCAATAATCTTTCCTAATTGCTCTGAGCTAACAAACAGTAAGGTGATCGCCATGACAAGTAGCATTACCATACCAATACTTGTATTTAGCACATATATAGAAGAACTGAAATAGCGGCGCAGCTCTTTTTTATACAATGTGTAAAGCGGTGAAGAGACTGCAAGTGACCTCATTTGATACTTATTCTTTGAGTAAGAAGTCGTAAGGCCTGTGTGTATTGCTTTATATTTGCTGCCAAGAATAAGGGTAAACAGCATAAAAGAAAGTAATGAGATTCCTATAAATAATAGTAAAGGAGCTACCTGATACGAGCAGACAGCATCTACATACATGACCGTCAAAGGATATAAGTTAAAGATTTGATCGGCAATTTGTGTGCTCATATCTGCAATTAACTGCGGGTCATTCCCATTCATTTGGCTTGAACCCAAAATAATAACAATGATTACGGCAAAAGTCAGAATGAGACTTATTAAACGACTTCCTTTAAACCGTGAGGAGATCCAACTAATCAATGCCCCAATAATCGTTGCAGCAATGATCGGCACTAATGGGATAAATAGCAGCGTTATCATGAAAAATAAATAATACACTACTGCCGGATTTACCTTTATAGCATAAACTACACCTGCTGGCACCATCACCATCAATGAGAACAGTATATTCAGCACGTAGAGCTGAACTACACGGCTTGCTACGATATGGCTCGTTTTGATAGGCAGCGACATTACGAGATCGTAATCTTTGGAGCCAAATAATACCCCACTCGCCTTATAGATCGTTGTAAAAAATCCAATCAAGCAAGTAACAGCCATCATAATCGCAAGCAGCAGCTCTGGCCGGCCTATCTGTTCAAGGGTCTCTGCTATCATGAAGCTATATCCAAACGAAACCACTGCCATCATGACAATCCCTATTAAGATACCGATGCTCAGCAAAAGCATTTTTCGTCTTTCTTTCATATCTCGTGTATGCAAAGCTTTATTTAACCCAAAGGATGAGATTAGCTGAATTTTCGTCAATCTCCAGATATTAATCATGTTTTATCAACTCCAAAAACACATCTTCAAGGCTGCTGTCACCCTTCACCTCTTCTGTTTTCCCATGAGTGATCAATTCACCCGCTTTGATAATGGCAATCTTATTGCAGAGCTTCTCGGCCACATCCAGTACATGCGTCGAAAAAAAGATCGCACTGCCCTGACTGCAAATCTCCGTCATGATTCTCTTGAGCGTGTGTGCCGCTTTTGGATCAAGTCCCACAAAGGGTTCATCCAGAACCAGCAGCTTCGGTTTATGAATAAGCGCGGAGATAATCGCGAGTTTCTGTTTCATACCATGAGAATACGAGGAGATCAAATCCCCCAGATTAGAAGTAATCTCAAATTCATCGCTATATTTCTTTATCAATAACTCCCGATCCGCTTTCGATACGCTAAAAAGATCACCAATAAAATTCAAGTACTGAATGCCCGTCAGATGATCGTATAAATCCGGATTATCTGGAATATACGCAGTAATCGCTTTGCAGGCTAAAGGATCTTTTTTAATGGAGTACCCACCAATCTCGATGTCCCCCTCCTCAAAATCTAAAACTCCGACCACTGCTCGGATAGTCGTTGTTTTCCCCGCACCGTTATGACCGATAAAGCCATAGATGTCACCTTTTTCGACCACTAAATTTAGATCATTTACCGCCTTCTTGCCACCCTTATAGCTTTTGGTAAAATGTTTGATTGTCAACATCTTGCCACTCCCCTTCCAATCTCATAACACTCTCAATATGCCATATTTACTGTAGCTTCGTCGTCTTCAATATACGTTTCTTATAATACGTTTAGCCCGTCCAGATAGTTCATTCGTTTGCAAATATTTTATTTTGAGATTTTCACCTCTAACGGGTGGGATAAAATTACGATTAAGTGCAACACGGTCCGTAAGGGCAAACAAACTACTTTGGGGACGTTGAGATAACTACTTGGGTGACGATGAGATAGCTAACTTTAGAACGCTAAGCGAACTACTTTCTAATCATTCTACTCCGGATCAGAAGCAATCTACCTTTGGTAGTGGCAGCCATTGCTACGTATCGGACCGAGGCGCCCTTATTTCGCAAAATCATGCCTTTTTCCACTCCGTTCGGACTCAGCTGCAGCTATTGTGCCATATCCGCTCCTTTTTCCTGCAATTTCAGCTAGATAAGTGCTATGCAGTCCGTTACTTTGGGAAAAGGCGCCAAAAACACAATTTAGGTGCAATACGGTCCGCAAGGCTAAACAAACTACTTTGGAACGGTAAACAAATTACTTTGGAACGGTAAACAAATTACTTTAGTGACGATGAGCTAACTACTTTGGAACGCTAAGCAAACGACTTTTTAAGCATTCTACTCCAGAACAGAAGCAATCTACCTTTGGTGGTGGCTGCCATTGCAACGTATCGGACCGAGGCGCCCTTATTTCGCAAATTCATGCCTTTTTCCACTCCGTTCGGACTCAGATGCAGCTATTTTGCCATATCCACTCCTTTTTGCTGCAAATTCAGCCGAATAAGTGCTATGCAGTCCGTTACTTTGAAAAAAGGCGTCAAAAACACCATTTAGCTGCAATACGGTCCGTAAGGGGAAACAAATTACTTTGGTGATGATGAGATAGCTACTTAGGAACACTAAGCAAACGACTTTGGGGACGATGAGCTAACTAACTTTGGAACGCTAAACAAACTACTTTGGGGACGGTGAGTTAACTACTTGGAACGCTAATCAGACTGACGATGAGCTAACTAAATTGGAACGCTAAGCAAACTGTCGATGATTTAACTACATTGGAACACTGAGCAAACTACTTTCTAAGCAATCTACTCCGGATCAGAAGCAATCTACCTTTGGTGGTGGATGCCATTGCTACGTATCGGACCGAGGCGCCCTTATTTCGCAAATTCATGCCTTTTTGCACATCGTTCGGACTCAGATGCAGCTATTGTGCCATATCCGCTCCTTTTTGCTGCAAAATCAGACGAATAAGTGCTATGCAGTCCGTTACTTTGAAAAAAGGCACCAAAAACACCATTTAGCTGCAATACGGTCCGTAACGGTAAACAAATTACTTTGGAATGGTAAACAAATTACTTTGGTGATGATGAGATAGCTACTTTGGAACGTTAAGCAAACTACTTCGGGGACGGTGAGCTAACTACATTGGAACACTGAGCAAACGACTTTGGTAACGGCGGGCTACACCCAAACCAAACAAAACTAACACAACCAAAAAAAGCATTCATCCCCAAATTCGGGATTGAATGCTCTTTTTCTAAATGTAAAGTCTACGCTGATGCGAACTGACTGTTATATAATCTGGCGTAATATCCACCGCTGGCTAGGAGTTGGTCATGCGTGCCACTTTCGACAATGTCTCCGTCCTTCATGAAAAGAATGAGATCCGATTCTCGAATCGTTGACAAACGGTGAGCAATTACAAAGCTGGTCCGACCTGCGATCATTTTTAGAAAAGCCTTCTGAATCCGTACCTCAGTCAGCGTATCAATACTGCTGGTGGCTTCATCCAAAATGAGCATAGGTGGATCTACGAGCATCACTCGTGCTATGGTAAGCAGCTGCCTTTGTCCTTGCGACAAATTATCTCCTGAGCCACTGATCTTTGTATCATATCCCTCAGGCAGGCGTTTAATGAAGCTATGAGCATTTGCAGCCTTAGCAGCAGCGATGACCTCTTCTTCGGTAGCCTCAGGTTTGCCGTAGGCAATGTTTTCTCTAATTGTGCCGCCAAAAAGCCAGGTGTCCTGCAACACCATCCCGAAATTACGCCGCAGACTGTCACGGGTAATCGTCTTGATATCCACACCGTCAATCTTGATGGAACCCTTATCCACATCATAAAAACGCATAAGCAGATTAACCAGTGTGGTCTTTCCCGCTCCCGTCTGCCCTACAATTGCAACCCGGGTACCTGGTTTCACTTCCAGACTGAAATCATTAATCAGAGGACGTTCAGGATTATAAGCAAAGGATACTTTTTCAAAGGTAATCGTCCCTTGGCTTGTATTCATAATTTTGGCGTCTGTTGCATCCGCTGGTTCAGGCGAGAGGTCTAGAATGGCGAAGATCCGCTGCGCTGATGCCGTTGCCGATTGAAGCTGCGTAATCACACCTGTAATTTCATTAAACGGCTTAGCGAACAAGTTAGAGAAGATCAAAAAGCTGGACAAATCCCCTACCGTCACAAGCCCGCGAATCACCATAACACTACCGATCATCGCGATAACAGAGAAGGTAATATTATTTACTAACCGGGTTGTCGGATTGGACAAGGAACCGTAAAATTGTGATTTCACACCAGTCTGGTACAAAGTCTCGTTTCGTTCTTCAAACTGGGTCAGTGCACGGTCTTCATAATGATAAGCAGTGACCACTTTTTGTCCGCCAATCATTTCCTCCACGTATCCGTTGAGACCGCCCAGAATTTTAGCCTGCTCCTTAAACATCTTCTGGGAGCGCATCGTAATGAATCTTGCCACAAAAAATGTAACGGGTGCTGACAGAAGAACAACTAGGGTCATTAAAGGACTAATATACAACATAAGTACAATTGCCCCCACGATAGTGATGATCCCCGTGAGCAGTGTTGAGAAGCCTTGCAGCAGTCCATCAGAGACCGCATCCATGTCATTAACAAACCGGCTGATGCTGTCCCCTTGCGGGTGGTTATCATGAAATTTTAGCGGCAAAACATTTAATTTATCAAAAAGCTCCCGCCGTAAGTCATATACAGTCCGGTAGGCAATTCGATTAGTCAGGTAGGTAAGAAGCCATCCGAAAAAGCTGCCGACAATATACACCCCTGCCAGAATCAAAAGCAGTCTAAGTACGGCGTCAAAATCAACCTCTCCCGGCCCGATCATAAAATCGATGGCGCTGCCGATGAGCAGCGGGCCAATTAGACTGGCAATCACACTGAGTATTGCGCAGATTACTGCACCTATAGCTATTTTTTTATAATGCCCTGTGTATACAATAAGTCTTTTCCAAATGTTATTTTTGTTCATTGGCCCGACTCCTCACTTGATAGCTGGGACAGGCAGATTTCTTTATACTCTTCACAACCACGCATCAGCTCCTCATGGGTTCCGACACCGGCGATCCGCCCTTCCTCAAATACCATTATTTTATCCGCTTGCCTTACAGTGCTTACCCTCTGCGAGACAAGGAGTACGGTCATTTCCTGGCTGCTCTCTTTGAGAGCCTTTCGAAGTGCCGCATCTGTGGAGAAATCCAGCGCACTGGAGGAGTCATCCAAAATAAGAATCGATGGCTTTCCTACTACTGCACGAGCTATGGTTAAGCGCTGCTTTTGTCCACCGGATAAATTTAATCCCCCACGAGATACTTGCGTATTCAACCCTTCGGGTAATTTACGTATAAACTCCTCCGCTTGAGCAATAGAGGCTGCCTGCATGATTTCTTCCTCAGTTGCATCTTCCTTGCCCCAACGTATATTCTCAGCGATCGTTCCTGTAAACAGCACAGCTTTCTGCGGTACAATCCCGATCTTCTCACGAAGCTGATGCAGCTTATAATCTCGGACATTCACACCATCCACTTTCACTTCACCTTGAACCGCATCATAAAAACGAGGGATCAAATTCACAAAAGTAGACTTACCTGAACCCGTACTGCCAATCAGGCCCACGGTCTCTCCGCGATTAATTACTAGAGATATATCCTCTAATGCCGATTCACCTGTCGTATTATACCCAAAGGATACGTGATCGAATTGTATAGCAGGGGCAGCAGGGGCAGGGGCAGCAATCACTGCATTTCCTTCCTCAGACACGGAGACCTTAACACCCAGCACTTCATTTACACGATTAGCTGAGGATGAGGCTTTTGTAAAAATAATAACCAAGTTGGAGACCACTATCAGCGCCAGCAAGATTTGAGTGATGTAATTGATGAAGGCAATGATCTCCCCTTGAGACAATCGGCCCCCATCGATATGAATTCCGCCTACCCACAAAATAGCAATGATCGCCGCATTTACTACAAGTGTAGTCATCGGCCCAAGCAAAGCAGAAATCCGCGAAACCCGGATCGCTGTAGTAGTCAAATCATCGGACGAAGCATCAAAACGTTCTTTTTCTGTACGTCTTTTGGCAAAAGCACGAATCACTCGAATCCCCGACAAATTCTCACTCAGTACGAGCGCAAGGGCATCCAGCTTCTGCTGGTATTTTCGGTACAAAGGAGCACTACGGGTGATAATAAAATATAAAATAATGCCAAAAACCGGTGTTGCCGCAATTAGAATCAGCGATAATCTAAAATCCAAAATCATGGACATTAGGATAGCCCCGATGCAGATAAACGGCGCACGAATAACTAGACGAATTAGCATAGCCACAGCAATTTGCAGCTGGTTTACGTCATTGGTAATCCGATTAATCAGTGTAGGTGTACCTAAGGTATCCAGCTCAGCATACGACAAAGATGTGATATGTCTAAACATCTTATTACGTAGTGTCGTACCGAATCCCTGTGAAGCCCGGGCTGCATAGTATTGGCATACCATGGAGCAGCCGAAGCCAAGCAGTGACATCAGCACCATTAGGCCACCCATGCGGTAAACATAGGCGCTGTCATGATTGCCAACCCCGTTGTTGATGATCAATGCGACAATGGTAGGCAAAATCAGCTCCAGAATCGCTTCCATCAGTTTGAAGATCGGTCCAATGATCGCTTCTTTTTTGTACGGCTTTAAATATACTGCAATTTTGAACAAATTCATCCACACCCAACATAAGAAGTATTTAACCACTTGAAATATGTATAAGAACAGTTATGATTATGGCATATCTACTCACATATTAATAATATTGGATTCGTATCGCTCCCATACGATTAGCATATCTCAAGTTCGGAGGATTTTTATATGGATATTAGACAACTTAAATATTTTATGGCGATAGCTGAGGAAGGGCAGATTACATCTGCAGCCAAAAAACTGCAAATGGCCCAGCCTCCGCTGAGCCAGCAGCTAAAGCTCCTAGAGGAAGAACTCGGTGTAAAGCTAGTGGAACGAGGTCCACGCAGCGTGCAGCTCACTGAAGCTGGAGCCATATTGCGGGACCGTGCCCAACAAATCCTGGAGCTGGCAGATTCCACTGCCCGTGAGCTCACTGATTTTGTCAAAGGTTTAAAAGGAACCCTAGCCATTGGTACTGTTTCTTCCTCTGGAGCTACGTTGCTTCAAGATCGGCTATGTGAGTTTCACAAAACGTATAGAGGTGTGAAGTTTGAGATTCATGAAGGAAATACCTTTAGAATCATTGACCTCCTGAATAAAGGTATTGTCGAAGTCGGGATTGTTAGGACACCCTTTAATGGTACAAATTTAGAATGTCTTTACACACAAGCTGAACCTATGATTGCCGTAATGACACCTGAGTATGACTGGAAAACGGATGAAAACTTTATTGAGATCGGTGAGTTAAAGGATAAGCCGCTTATTATCTACCGCCGTTTTGAGCAGCTTATCCGGGAAACATGTCTTGAGAACGGCTTTGATCCGCTGATTTTCTGTATGAATGATGATGCTAGAACAACACTGCTCTGGGCAAACGCTGGTCTTGGCATTGGAATCATCCCCAAATCCGCTTTCGAATTAACGAGTAACCGTAATTTGATCTATAAAGAAATCAGTAGTGAATCACTACGCACACGGGTCGCCGCCGTCTGGATTAAGGATAAATACTTATCATCATTGGCTTCCAAGTTTATTGAAAGCTTTAGGAATGGATAAATACCAGCTCTATTTATTCACTTGCTGTTGATCTAGCCTATCCTCTTCTTCTTTAATACGGCTAATATCAATTCGTTCAAACAATAATTGTAAATCAGTAACCTGTTGGTAAGGGGGCACCAAGCAAGGCTGCCAATTCGGTAGTTCTAACGACAGGAACCCCCTGATCTTGTCACAAGAGAACGGTAGAAACGGATGCAACAAATTCGCTAAGTTCGCAATAATCTGCACACATGTGTATATTGCAGAATCACAAGTAACCTGATCCTCTTTTATCTGTATCCATGGTTTTTGCAGATCGAAATACTGGTTTGCCTTGCGCACATAAGAAAAAATAAACTCCAGCGCATCTTTTAGATTCCCAGCCTCAATAAGTCGTCCTGATTCCAGATACAAGAGGTCGATATTGTCTTTCCACCCCTTATCTAATTGCCCATTTGGCACTTTCCCTTCATAAAACTTTTCTACAAAAGCCAATGAACGGTTCACTAAGTTACCAAATGCTCCAAGCAGCTCTCCATTATGGCTATAAATAAACTCTCTCCAGGAAAAATCCGTGTCCCGCTTCTCAGGTCCATTGGCAATTAAGAAATAACGAATAGAATCTGGCTGATACCGCTCTAAAATATCAGGTACCCAGACCGCCCAATTTCGGCTAGTGGAGAATTTCTGCCCTTCAAGGGTTAAATATTCGCTAGATATAATCCTGTCCGGTAAATGCAGACCTCCTGCTCCTAATAACACAGCCGGCCATATTAAAGTGTGAAAAGGAATATTGTCTTTACCATGCACATAATAAGCGGTAATCGCCCCTTTTTCCTCTAACCAAAAATCCTCCCAGCTTCCTCCGGACTGTGCAGCCCACTGCTTACTGGCTGATAAATAACCACTTACCGCCTCAATCCAAACATAAATTTTTTTATCTTCAAATCCAGCCACAGGAACATCTACACCCCAAGACAAGTCTCTTGTTACCGCGCGGTCCTGCAGCTCTTCTTGTAAATAACGTTTGGTCAGTTTTATAGCGTTTTCTCTCCAAAATTGTGCTTCCTCTACATATTCCGTTAATTCAGACTGAAAATTAGATAAGCTAAGATAATAATGTTCTGTCGGCCTTTCTGTTGGTGTATTCCCACATAATTTGCAGACTCTGTCTAACAAATCGGCAGGATCTAGAATCGTAGAACAATAATCACATTGATCCCCTCGCGCCCGCTCACCACATACCGGACAAGTCCCTTCCACATATCTGTCTGGCAAAAAGCGCTGATCCACCTCGCAGTAACATTGCGCAATGGTTTTTTTATATAAATGACCATTCTCTAGCAGCTTTGTAAACAACGCTTGCACAACCTTATGATGCTGCTGTTGATCCGTTCGAGTATATAGATCATAACTAAATCCCAGCTGTTCAAAACACTTCAGAAACTCTTCATGATATCTGCTTGCAAAAGCTCCCGGCGTAATCCCTTCATTCGCAGCCTGAACTGCTACGGGTGTGCCATGGCAATCACTGCCTGATACATATAATACGTTATCCCCTTTGGAGCGAAAATATCGTGCCAGCACATCCCCAGGCAACACACTTGATAATCTCCCCAGATGTAAAGATCCATTCGCATACGGCCAAGCGCCACCTATAAACACATTACTCATTAACCTTCTCCTCCTTTTTTTAGACAACAAAAAAACTCCCATCCACAAAGGACGAGAGTTCTACTCACGTGTTACCACCTAATTTTATAAATGCCTCATGACATTTACCTCTTCAGGTACGACGTTAATTAACGTTTATACCCTAGCACTGTAACGGATGCAGGTTCCGGCGCAGCCTACAACCCATAAGGTTTCGATGCGCAGCTCTGAGACCATATTCCCAAGGGTTTTCTTTACTCCTTTTCAGCGACCGGAGCTCTCTGTTGAAAGAATTGCCGTGGTACTCTTTCTCTTCTTTGCTTTTACATATTCAAGTTAGAGAAAATAATACTCAATTTGTTGTTTATTGTCAATGTGAAACATCAAGCTCACTGTAACTTTTCCAGTTAATCTCCGTCTTTTATATAAATACGTTACAAGGAGGTCCCTCAGTGAAAAAAGTAAATTTGCTTACACTCTCTGTTCTTTTACTAGCAGGAGTATGGGGTTGTTCCGATCATAAAGTTAATTCTGTTCCCAAAAGTGAACCCTATACTTCCAAAGAAGCCATCAGTAGAGGGGATATTGTTTCTTTTGAAAAAGTGTACAACCTAGATAAATTCGAGAAATTTATAACTAATCTCTCCAGCAAAAAAGCAGACAATATACGCGTTACAAGTTACACAGATGAAGGCGATCCCATATTTAAGGATTTAAAATTTGACGGTAACGTGATTAATTACAGCTATGATACTTCTAATGATGCATTCGGTGGAAGCAACACAGGAGTCAGAACCGATACCTGCTCCGAAGTGACGAGTAAAAAAAGCACACAAGGTGAAATTATCTATTCGATCAGCGGTTGCACAAATAATGACTCTGAAATTGATTACTACCTTTTTCGCACAACAAAATGAAATACTGAAATAAAAAAGACCACCCAATCATAATACAATTGGATGGTCTCTGTACTTCATATTATTTCATGATTTTGCAAATATCATTGGTGAATTGAACAGGATCACTAACCTGTAGACCTTCGATCAACAGGGCTTGGTTGTACAGCAGGTTCGTGTATAAACCGAGCTTTTCTTT
Organism: Paenibacillus sp. FSL H8-0315; assembly: GCF_038005365.1. Classification (NCBI taxonomy): domain Bacteria; kingdom Bacillati; phylum Bacillota; class Bacilli; order Caryophanales; family Paenibacillaceae; genus Paenibacillus; species Paenibacillus sp. FSL H8-0315. The sequence goes on from NZ_JBBOTA010000001.1 coordinate 621,622, forward strand.
GTCGTTCTCTGCTGCCGCCTTCAAGGACTGGAACACTTCGTGATGGATGTTGATTTCGAGTACCTTATCCGCTTGCACCTCTTGGCCATTCGGCATCGATTTCAGGATTTTTTCCATCTCGATTGTCAGTTCACCTTCAGCAGAGAGACATACCGGATGAGTCTTTAAACGTTTGGAAGCTTTGACATTTTTCACTTTGCCGGACAGGATGTCCTTCATCGCTTCAAAAAGCTCCTTGTTTTCGTTCTCTTCCGCTTCCGTTGGCTTGTCCGCTTCGTCGGCTTCGATCCCCAGATCTCCGCTGGATACGGATTTAAATTCTTTTTCCTTATAAGACTGAATCATCTTGATCGCAAATTCATCAATATCATCAGTGAAGTAGAGAATTTCATACCCTTTATCCGATACAAGCTCGGTTTGCGGGAGCTTCTCGATTCTGTCGATCGACTCTCCGGAAGCATAGTAGATATATTTCTGATCTTCTGGCATTCTTGAGACGTATTCGTCCAGCGTAACCAGCTTCTTCTCCTTAGAGGAGTAGAACATCAACAAATCTTGAAGGGTGTCTTTGTGCATCCCATAATCGTTATAGACACCAAACTTAAGCTGTCTGCCAAAAGCATTATAGAACTGCTCATATTTCTCTCTTTCATCCTTCAGCAGGCTTTGCAGTTGGCTTTTCACTTTATTCTTAATGTTCTTAGCGATCAGAGTCAGCTGACGGTCATGCTGGAGCATCTCTCTGGAAATGTTCAAGGAAAGATCCTCTGAGTCCACCATACCTTTTACAAAGCTGAAGTAATCAGGCAGCAGATCCGCACATTTGTTCATGATCAGCACACCGTTGGAATAGAGCTCAAGACCTTTTTCATATTCCTTTGTGTAATAGTCAAACGGCGTATTTTCTGGAATGAACAGGATTGCATTGTACACTACAGCACCATCAGCACTGATATGAATATGTTTAAGCGGCTTATCGAAGCCGTAACGTTTCTCTGCATAGAAGTTATCATAGTCTTCTGTAGTCAGCTCGCTTTTGTTCTTGCGCCAGATAGGCACCATGCTGTTTACGGTTTGTTCTTGAATAACTTCTTCGAACTCGTTCTCCGTGCCTTCTTTTGGCTTTTGCTCCTTCACGTCCATTTTAATTGGGAAACGAATGAAGTCGGAGTATTTTTTAATGATGGATTTCAGGCGGTATTCTTCCAAATATTCATCATATTGATCTTCTTCCGTATTCTCTTTAATCTTCAAAATCACATCAGTGCCGACAGAATCCTTCTCGACAGTCTCGATGGTATAGCCGTCAGCGCCCTTAGACTCCCATTTAAAGGCCTCGTCACTGCCTAATGCCTTACTGATCACTATAACGTCATCAGCCACCATAAACGCAGCGTAGAAGCCCACCCCGAACTGCCCGATGATGTTGTGGCCATCTTTAGCTTCGTTCTCTTTCTTAAAAGCAAGAGATCCACTCTTCGCGATTGTACCTAAGTTATTCTCCAGCTCCTCTTGTGTCATCCCGATACCTGTATCGGAAATCGTCAAGGTTCTGTTCGCCTTATCGGCGGTCACTTTAATATAATAATCCTCTTTATTGAAGACCAGGCCTTCATCAGCTAATGCTTTGTAATAGATCTTATCAATCGCATCACTTGCATTGGAAATCAGCTCACGCAGGAATATTTCCCGTTGTGTATAAATGGAGTTAATCATCATTTCCAGCAATCTTTTCGATTCGGCTTTAAACTCTTTTTTGGCCATGAATAAATAAATCTCCTTTCAAAATAACCTTCTTATCCAGCACATCGTGATTAGCACTCTTCTTAGATGAGTGCTAATTCTTCTTTTTATATAACATAAACTCATTTTCAATGTCAATATTTACAGCGACTTTCATTAAATAAAGCTGTATTTTGCATACAAATTTAGGATTTGATCGATAAATAACATTCAACTTGCACATAGGATGATTCTATGTTTTAAATAGATTAGATACATAAATTACAAATAAAGGTCTAGCATCTTCTCTGGAGGGATTCAAATGCATGAACAAGCACAGTCCATTGTAAATTCTTCAGCAACAAGTCCCATTAAGAATTTGATTGGCAGTGTATTTATCCCCGTACACGATATTGAAAAAGCCCGTAACTGGTATTGCCAAGTCCTAGGACTCCAAGAAGCAGATCATTCGATTATAAACGGTCATTTATGTCCGTTAACTATGCAAGGAAGCACTGGGATCATTCTGGACACCATGCCCATGTGGGGAGGTTTAGAGCCTGAAGGGGCTCCTCCAATTACAACACCTGCTCTTATGCTTATAACCGATGATCTGCAAGCCTCTTTCAACTATATAAAGGAGCTCGGTGTAGATATAGTAACCGAAATTCAAGATCAAAAATGGTTTGTAGTAAAAGACCCTGATGGGAATAAACTAATGATTTGCAAACAGCATTTGGATTAAAAATTGCAGTGGTTGTGATTTCCACTTCTTAGGATGCATCAGAAGCTGCAGATCAAAGTGAATTTCGGGATGAACAAAGGACAGCTCAGCCAAGCTTCCCCGTTCAATTTCTTCCTCTGCCACGATTTTGGGTAACAAAGCAATTCCAAGACCATTCATTACACAACGTTTAATGGCCTCCAGATTCGAAAGCTCAAAACCTATGCGGAATATGATCCCGTGCTCTTTTAACAAATTCTCGAACAAACTCCGGTAAATACAGCTTTCCTCCGAGACTATTAGCTCACAGTTATTCAGATCCTGTAGGGTTACCGTATCCATCTGGGCAAGCGGATGATGAATGGGAGCTATCAAAACAAGCGGCTCATCTCTGACGATCGTACGCTCAAGGATGGAATCCGCAGTGGTGCGATCCAACATTAAGCCTAGATCTACTTCGCCATCTTTTATTTTGGCAAGAAGATTAGCTTCCTGCATCGTTTGCAGATGAATATCCAGCTTCGGAAATTTAGTCCTTAGCTGCTGCAGGTAAGGAGGTAAATAAAAGGCCGCTAAAGAATCTATCGTCCCAATAGTTAACGTACCTCCGATTTGCTGGGCGATGGTTTCTTTTGAACGATCATATAAATCCAAAATCTCCACGAACAGCTTCAATAACTCTTCTCCTGGCGGGGTAAGCCGCAGCTGACGGCCATGCCTCTCTATTAAAGGTACTCCATATTCCTTCTCTATCTTCTGTATCTGCATCGTCACACTTGATTGTGCATATCCCAATTCTTCAGCAGCTCGCGTAAAGCTCTGACGTTTAGCCACCTCGCGGAAGGTTCGTAAATAGGTTAAATCCATTACCTCACCCTAACATCAATATTTTTGATGATCCATATCATTTATTATAGCTAACGACGATGCTACTTTCCATGGTAAAGTGTATGTAGAGGAATTAAAATATTTTGGAGGCCGATAATTTATGCTTACAGAACAACAGATTTATGGAGTTTATGTCCCCGTGGTCACCCCGTTCAATGCTGCTGGTGAAGTTGATTTGGATTCGTATCAGCGTTATGTAAAGAACATTATTAACAACAGCATACAAGGTCTGGTCGTTAATGGAACCACCGGAGAATCGCCCACTGTAACCGTAAATGAAATGCAGCTTCTAGTAAACACTTCCCGTGAGCTTCTACAATCCACATCAATCCCCTTAGTAGTTGGTACAGGTACCAATGATACAGCCTCTACGGTTGCACGCACGGAAATTGCTGCAAACCTTGGTGCTGATTGTGCACTAGTAGTCGTACCTTATTATAGTCGTCCTTCACAAGAGGGTATCATTGCCCATTTCCGCAAAGCAGCAGAAGTAGGCATACCAATCATGGCTTATGATATTCCAAGTCGTACAGGTACGGCCATGACGGTAGATACTGCACGTACAATCCTAGAAATGAATAATGTTGTCGGTTTAAAAGACTGCTCAGGCAGTACAAAAATGGTTACAGAGTTAGTCCGTACAGGTGCTAAACCTGTGCTTGGCGGCGATGATTCCCTCTTTTATGAAATGCTTAGCTGCGGAGCAGCTGGGGGGATGCTTGCTACTGCCAACGTTTTCCCGGCAGAATGCCTTCGTATCTTTGAAGCCTTTACATCTGGTCAAGTGGACTTCGCTAAAGAAAGCTTTGAACAACTACTGCCGATCATCCGCCTATTATTCAAGGAATCGAATCCCGCTCCAATTAAATGGATGCTTAGCCAAAACGGCCTACTGTCCTCGGATACGCTTCGCCTCCCTATGACTTCCATCAGCGCAGGACTTCAGCAAGAACTGAGCCCCTATGTTCAGGAGAATACAATTGAAGCAACCGCATAAATGAAATAACAACAGCCGTTGTACAGTGAGGAACTGTTTAGCGGCTGTTTTTTGTTGTAAATTATCAGGACATAAAACATAAAAAACCATCAGATTTACTCTGACGGTTTTTTTATTTTGCTATAGAAACGATACGCATTCAAACTAACTTATCTGCTGCTCGTTTTTTGTCTTCCTTTTGTGAACCACTCGGACTTTGGCTTCAATGGAGGGTTAGACTTAGGTTTTGCTTTAGCTGGTTTAGATGCCGCTGATTTTGTTGCTGCCGGTTTTGTTGCCGCAGGTTTAGCAGTTGCTGGTTTGGAATTCGACGGTCTGGAAGACGATGGTCTCGAAGCTGCTGCTTTCGAACCTGACGGTTTCGCCGAACGATCTGTCTTCATTTGCGTTTTACGAGACATCGGATAAGGATGGTCCTTAACTTCCGGAATCGATTTTCCAATCAATTTTTCAATATCTTTAAGGAAAGGAAGCTCTTCAGCTTCGCAAAAAGAAATTGCCGTTCCGCTCAATCCCGCTCTGCCTGTACGACCGATCCGGTGCACATAGGTTTCCGGGATGTTCGGTAAGTTGAAGTTGATTACGTGAGACAGCTCATCAATATCAATTCCCCGGGCAGCTATATCCGTAGCTACGAGAACACGAGTCGCACCGCTTTTAAAATTCCGCAAGGCGTTCTGGCGATCATTTTGTGATTTATTGCCGTGTATGGCTTGAGCAGCAATGTTCACTTTAGCCAGATCGCGGGTAACACGGTCTGCACCACGTTTGGTACGAGTAAACACCAAAGCTGAGACGATGGATTTATCCTGTAACAGCAGGTTCAATTGGTTTTGCTTATTTCCGTTCTCTAATAAATAGATCGATTGATTGATTCTATCCGCAGTAGATGACACGGGTGTGATTTCTACCTTCACTGGATTCACAAGCAATGTTTTGATCAATTTAGAAATCTCAGTTGGCATCGTTGCCGAGAAAAACAGAGTCTGCTTCTTCGTAGGCATTTTGGCGATGATTCGTTTCACATCATGAATAAAGCCCATATCCAGCATCCGGTCAGCTTCATCCAGAACTAAAATTTGTACATATTGCAGATCTACACGTTTCTGATTGATCAGGTCGATAAGTCTACCAGGGGTAGCAATAAGAATATCGGCACCTTGATTCAGTGCGCGCTCTTGCACTTTCTGTGACACACCGCCAACAATGGCAGCAGAGCGGATATCTGTATATTGGCTATACGCTTTTATGTTATCAGCAATTTGAATCGCTAGTTCTCTTGTCGGTGTTAAAATCAACGAGCGAATGCGTCGCACATTATTGGATTTGTTTGGGCTCGATTGTTCGCTTAGCAATTGAATAATAGGCACGGAAAATGCAGCTGTTTTTCCTGTTCCCGTTTGCGCGCATCCAAGTAAATCTCTACCCGCTAATACAGCTGGAATCGACTGCTCCTGTATTGGTGTAGGTGATGTATAGTTTTCTTTGCTTAAAGCCTTCAAAATTGCAGGCACAATATTCAGTTCATTAAATGTCATTGGGTCTCCTTAATTTCTAATACATATATTCTTAACAATAAATCCTTTTGTCACGTCATAAACCATAATCATAACACAATAAGTTACATAATAATAGATTTTCTTTATCATCACACCAATTTTCATTAAAAATCCATTTCAGGATACCATCCGTTCTACTCTTACAGAAATTTTTTTACTAACCGTAAAATACTCCTTCTCAATTTATCCTGCGGCGTATCTTTTGAAGATCCTGTTGATCCTGTTGAGACTGCTGAGCCTGCTGAGTCTGCTGAGCCTGTTGAGCCTGGAGACTGCTGAGCCATCAGACGCCCTTATTTCGAAAATTCGTGGATTTTGGACATGCTATCGGACTCGGATGCAGTTATTCACACCTTCGAAGCCCAATTCAGTACAAATATAAGGCAATAAGAGCTATGCAGTCCGAAACCTTGGCAAAATAGATCAAAATGCTGAAATAGCTGCAATACAGTCCGATAAGTACAAGCCGTCGGGTAAACCACGCAAACCTTACAGCACGCAGATCAGCCACGCATTCCTTATAGCACACAGATCAGCCACACAATCCTTACAGCAAGCCGATCAGCCACGCAATCCTTACAGTACGCCGATCAGACACGCATTCCTTACAGCACGCAGATCCGACACGCATTCCTTATAGCACACAGATCAGACACGCAATCCTTACAGCACGCCGATCAGACACACATTCCTTATAGCACACAGATCAGACACACAATCCTTACAGCACGCCGATCAGACACACAATTCTAACAGCACGTGGATCAGACACGCAATTCTTATAGCACGCAGATCAGACACACAAAAAAAGCGAAGGATTTCTCCCCCGCTTCTTATCTTTGCTATAACTATGATGACTATTCTACGATTTCAGCAGTATCGCCGTTGTTGGCACCTGCAGCGTTAGCTTCGTCAGTGTCAATATGCATATCCAGTTTAAAGCTGTCTGATACGCGTGCAATTACGTTCTCCAATACGAGACCACGGTCGCCTCCGAGGCGAACTTTAAGCAATTGCTTATCAGCAATGCCCCAAGCTTCAGCTTCAGAAGTATGGAAATGAATGTGACGAGCGGCGATGATAACGCCTTGTTCCAATTCTACTTCGCCAGCAGGTCCTTTAAGCGTAATGCCAGGTGTTCCATCAATATTTCCAGATTCGCGAACTGGAGCTTTCACGCCAAGTGCGAAGGAGTCAGTACGGGAAATTTCTAATTGGGAAGCCGGACGAGCAGGTCCCAAAATTCTTACTTTGTCAAATTTACCTTTGCTGCCGATAACTGCTACTTGCTCATTTGCTGCAAACTGTCCTGGTTGAGAGAGGGGTTTGAACTCCGTTAGTTGATATCCTGGGCCAAACAAAGCCTCCACATGCTCTTGCGTAAGGTGAATATGTCTAGCCGACACACCTACGGGTACAGTCTTACTCATAGTAAAGTCACTCCTTGTATTTTCTCTAGTATCTGTACAAGCCATTAACCATTATACATCTTCTTAACCAAAAATAAAAAGCCCCACATCATAACGAGGGCCTTTTTTTCGACAATTCATACTTTTAGAGCAGGATTGTCATGATTTAGACACCTGAGAAGGTAAGTTTGTGCGCAGGTAGGAGACCGCATTCTCATATAACCAACCCTTTACGGAAGCTTCTGGATAGTAACGAAGCAGGTGCTCCGCGAGCTCAGGGTATTTTCCCGGATGCTCCATGTTCTCTACCCAAGTGTCAATGCCGTCAAAATCCGAACCAAACATCATATGTTTCTCGCCACCTAGACTACATACATGATCAATATGCTTTAATAAATCATCCATACGAGCTTTTCCATCATCACATACAAACCACGGATAAAAGGTCAGGCCCATTCTTCCGTCCATTGCAATCAAAGCTTTAATCTGTTCATCATTTAAATTTCTAACATGCCCACAGATTGCTGCGGCGTTCGAATGGGAAGCTATAAACGGACGTGTGCTTAAGTCGGCTAGCTCCCAAAAACCTGCCTGAGACAAATGCGACACATCAAGCAGCATTCCACTGTCGTTGCACCATTCGATCAGCATTCGCCCTTTTTCCGTAAATCCGCCGTTGCGCTGCTCCAGAACACCGTCCGCTGCCCAATTGGCATAATTCCAAGTGATTCCCAAAAACCGCACGCCAAGCTCAAAGCAGAGCTGTGCATAAAACAAGTTCCCTTCTAGACCGTCTACACCCTCCAGAGAGAGCATTCCCCATGGGGATGCTCCAGCTGTTCGTTTTCTTACCTCCTCCTTCCAACGCAGCCACTGAAGGCTCTCTGCGCCTATTATTTTTTGCCGGAACAAATCAATTTGTCCTAAAACATTCTCAAAGCTAGGTCTTCCTCTACTTGCCGAAAGGTATATTGCAAAAATCTGCAATTCCACACCGCCCGCTACCAGCCGCTCTCCGGTAACATCCAGCCGAGGATCATTCTTAAAATCCATATCTGGTGATGCTTGCATTTTACTCAGCACATCACAATGAAAATCCGCAACCTGTAGCTTATCGGTTCTCATCCCAAGCCCTCGCTTTCATGCAGCCCTATTCCAGATTCTATGCTTAAAAACGCCAGACTATATACCAAAAGCAAAAAACCTGTTTACATAAGTAAACAGGTTCATCCGTTCTATGCTTCTATTATCTGGGTTCTACAATCAATTTAATCGCGGTTCGATCCTCTCCGTCAATCACAATGTCTGTAAATGCCGGAATGCAGATCAAATCTACTCCGCTTGGTGCAACAAATCCCCGGGCAATGGCAACTGCTTTGACTGCTTGATTCAGTGCTCCAGCTCCAATAGCTTGTAATTCGGCCGATCCACGTTCACGAAGAACACCTGCTAAAGCGCCGGCGACGGAATTTGGATTGGATTTAGCTGATACTTTTAATACATCCATAGTAAGTACCTCCCCTGGGAAAATAATGGTGTTCTTCCACTACTTTAGATGTTATTCGCGAGAGAAGAAATAATTCCTTCTTTTTGCGGACTACTCTGGAGAAAATGGTACAATAGATACTCTTTTTCGATATAATAAATATCACACTTTACCCCTATTCGGCGAAATTACCCGGAAAATCACTTATCTTATCCTACTACTAGCTCATTACCCATTCATCTTCACGTAGCCGTATTTTCTCCAGACGGGTAGCCGCGCCAGTATTCTCGTCTAACTCTGCAAATAAACCGTGAAGCTGCCATTTGCCTTCATCAACAACAAATCGTGCTGGAAGCTGTGTAGTGAACTTATAAAGTACTGCATCTCTTTCCATACCCAGAATCCCTTCGCTTGAACCAACCATGCCCGCATCGGTCAAGTAAGCCGTTCCACCCGGCAAAATCACATCATCATTCGTCTGAACGTGAGTATGGGTCCCTACTACAATTGATGCGCGACCATCCATGAAATAGCCCATGGCGATTTTCTCAGAGGTAACCTCTGCATGGAAATCAACGAGAATGCATTTATGATCTCTACGTAGCTCTTCCACAATTTCTTCACCCACACGGAAAGGACAATCAATCGCAGGCAAAAATGTACGGCCTTGCAGGTTAACTATAGCTAGCTCTTTGCCGTTACCTTTAACAACTGTATATCCTCTTCCCGGTGTTCCTGGAGGAAAATTAGCAGGACGGATAATCCGGGCCTCATCGTCGATAAACTCGAAGATGTCCTTGTTGTCCCATGTGTGATTACCCATGGTGATTCCGTGAACGCCCCAGTTAAAAAATTCATTTGCGATCGCTTTAGTAATACCTCTACCGGCAGCAGAATTTTCACCGTTAACTATGATTATATGTGGTTGATATTTGCTTTTTAATGAGGGCAACATCTCCCGAAGTGCCTTCCTGCCTACACTACCTACGATATCTCCAATGAATAGTACTTTAATGTTTCTCTCCTCCTAATCTTAACCTCTGCATCTAACGGATAAGTCTTCATATTTAAAAGAAAAAAGGCCCCGCTTAGGGGCCAATTTTCATCAAATATAAGAAAGTATAAGTTATATCTTATCCTTTAACCTTATATTCCTAGCAGAAACATGTACAAGGAAACGATCATAAATATCGTTATTTCCGAAGCGTATGTTATCTACTTATTGCCTATTTAGCGTATTCAACAGCCCGTGTCTCACGAATAACGGTAACCTTGATATGTCCTGGATAATCCAGTTCACTTTCAATCATCTTCGTAATATCGCGAGCAAGACGGAATGCCTCTGCATCGTCAATCTTCTCTGGCTGTACCATCACGCGCACCTCACGGCCCGCTTGAATAGCAAATGATTTCTCAACGCCTTCGAATGACTCTGAGATTTCTTCCAGTTTCTCTAGACGTTTAATATACGTTTCCAGTGTTTCACGGCGAGCACCAGGTCTAGCAGCCGACAATGCGTCAGCGGCACCAACCAACATAGCAATAACCGAGGTAGCTTCGCAGTCTCCATGATGAGATGCGATACTGTTGATAACAACCGGATGTTCTTTATATTTCTTCGCTAGTTCAACGCCGATCTCAACATGCGAACCTTCCACTTCATGATCCAGCGCTTTGCCGATATCATGGAGTAATCCTGCACGTTTTGCAAGCACGATGTCTTCCCCAAGCTCACCGGCCATCAGTCCTGTTAAATAAGCAACCTCCATGGAGTGCTTCAATACATTTTGACCATAGCTTGTACGGAATTTCAGACGCCCCAGAATCTTGATCAAATCTGGATGCAAACCGTGAACGCCCACTTCGAAAGTAGCTTGTTCACCATATTCCCGAATCCGTTCGTCCACTTCTTTGCGGGATTTCTCCACCATCTCTTCAATACGAGCGGGGTGAATACGTCCATCAGCCACCAATTTCTCAAGTGCCGTACGGGCCACTTCACGGCGGATTGGATCAAATCCTGACAAAATAACTGCTTCCGGCGTATCATCAATAATGAGGTCGATACCTGTAAGAGTTTCCAAAGCACGAATATTACGGCCTTCACGACCGATAATCCGACCTTTCATCTCTTCATTCGGCAACGTAACAACTGAAACCGTTGTTTCCGCTACGTGATCAGCTGCACAGCGTTGGATAGCGAGTGTGATGATTTCACGGGATTTCTTATCCGCTTCTTCTTTCGCCTGCTGTTCAATTTCTTTGATCATTTGTGCCGTTTCATGGCGAACTTCTTGCTCAACATTGCTAAGAATGATACTTCTTGCATCTTCGATGCTTAAATTGGAGATACGTTCCAATTCAGTGACTTGGTTTTTGTAAATAACATCAATTTGCTGTTGGGTTTCATCAATTCGTTTCTCTTTGTTAGCTACTTGTTCTTCTTTTCTTTCAAGCGATTCCATTTTTTTATCCAGAGATTCTTCCTTTTGCAGCAAACGTCTCTCTTGCCGTTGGATTTCATTCCGACGTTCACGAGTTTCTTTCTCAGCTTCAGTACGGATTCTATGGACTTCGTCCTTAGCTTCCAATACTGTTTCTTTCTTCAGCGCCTCAGCGTCCTTCTTCGCATTCTCAACGATGACAACGGCTTCTCTTTCTGCGCTTTGGATTTTAGCTTCTGCAAGGGATTTACGAATAAAATAACCGAACCCAAAGAATATTGCAGCTACAACGAGAACGATAATGACCCAGATCCATGATTCCAGCATCTGTTCACCTCCTCGTTGGTTCCTCTCCAAGGTATATCCCTGGGAATTGTGCAGTTGTTTAACTATCCGTTCATCACCATACAAAAAACCGGTAAACAACCGATTGCCATACTGCACATGCTGCACATGCACACTGCCCGCCTTATCCGGCGATTACATTTCATATGAGTTGTACGTGAACCGTTTAAAACAGTCTCCTTTTTGGGAAGGAAAAAGGATTCTAATTTTATGCCGATTCATGTTATATTTTATTATTTATAAAAAGACATTGTCAAGAGAGTCGATATACGCATTAATGTCAAGAGAATCAGTGATTCTAGTAAAACTCCTCATCTTCACCTTCATAATTGTCTTCCGCAAGTAAAGTATTGATCACTTGGCGAACCATATCGCCCGAAAATCCACGGCGCATAAGGAAGGCTCCAGTCTTTCTTCGCTTATCTGAAGCTTCTCCACGGATGAGATTCCATTTCTTGCGCCCAGTTTCGAGTGCGCTCTCCAGCTCTTGTTCAGGAGTAATATTCTCCAAAGCTTCCGATATAAGGGTTTTGTCTATCCCTTTCTCACGTAGCTCTTGTCGAATCCACATCTTCCCTTTCCGCTGGTTCGCTATTCGTTGCTCTGCCCATTGCTTAGCATATAAAGGGTCATCAAGAAGTCTTTCCTCCTGCAGCCGCTGCACCACTTCCGCAATAATAGTCTCTCCTATTTCCTTCTGGCGTAAACGGCGAGTCATTTCCATAGCGGTGCGTGGTTTACGTTCTAGATAACGGAGGCCTTCTACATAAGCTCGTTGACGCTCATCAGCTACAACAATTTCAACCAAATCAGCCTTCATAAAAGAATTACCAGTAATCATTCGATATTTAATCATGACGTCCTCGTGCACAGTCATGTTATATGCTCCGAAATGTATGATATAACGGTGATCAGATTTCTTTTGACGTTCTACTTTAGTGATCTCTAAGAGTTCTCCTTCAGGAAAATCAGATAACACCTGCTCATCTTGTTCTTCTGCTTCAAAATCCAGTTGTATTACCATAGTTGTTTGTCACCTCGTAGCAATAGATCGGTTATCGTCTTACTTTCATTACTTGTTAAGAAAAGACACCCTGCAACAATCAATCACAGGGCGTCCTATTGCTTAATATACTATTCGATTTCGAGAAGCAATTTCTCTTCTTCTTCTTGCTCTGCAATAATATCTTCATTCTTCGGCGCAGCAACAATAGTGGATAAATTACTTGCTTCACGGATCTTATTCTCAATAATAAGGGCAATATCCTGATGTTCCTTCAAAAACTGTTTAGCATTCTCACGGCCTTGACCGAGACGCTCGCCTTCGTAGGAATACCATGCACCACTCTTATTCACGATATCCATTTCAGTACCGATATCTACAAGACTTCCCTCTTTGGAAATCCCTTCACCGTACATAATATCAACATCAGCCTGTTTAAAAGGAGGGGCTACTTTATTCTTCACAATCTTGATCTTAGTACGGTTACCAACCACATCGTTCCCCATCTTGATGCTCTCTACGCGACGTACATCTAAACGTACAGAAGAGTAGAATTTCAATGCACGACCACCCGGAGTTGTCTCAGGGTTACCGAACATAACACCGATCTTCTCACGAAGCTGGTTGATAAAGATAGCGATCGTATTGGATTTGCTAATGGCACCAGAAAGCTTACGAAGTGCTTGAGACATCAAGCGAGCCTGCAATCCGACGTGGGAATCACCCATATCGCCTTCAATTTCAGCCTTAGGTACCAAAGCAGCAACGGAGTCAACGACAATAATATCAACGGCTCCACTACGAACGAGTGCTTCGGCGATTTCCAGCGCTTGTTCACCCGTGTCTGGCTGAGAAAGCAGCAACTCATCGATATTTACGCCCAAGTTACGTGCATATTTCGGATCAAGCGCATGCTCGGCATCGATAAATGCAGCTTGTCCGCCTTGTCTTTGCACTTCTGCAATAGCATGAAGAGCAACTGTTGTTTTACCTGAAGATTCCGGTCCATATACTTCAATAATACGTCCCTTTGGAAGTCCGCCTATACCTAACGCAATATCAAGTGCCAAAGATCCGCTAGGTACAACTTCCACTTGCATATGCGTGGATTCTCCCAGTTTCATTACCGAACCTTTACCAAATTGTTTTTCTATTTGACGAAGCGCCATATCAAGCGCTGCACGACGATCTGACAATCAGACCACTTCCTTCACTGTTTATAGTAATATAATAACGTGTTTTTAAGGTCTTGCCAAGCTTTTTTTCGAACATACATTCGTTTTTTTTGTCTTGGGCGTTATTTATCCCTTTTATTGTAAGCCTCCCTCCGGAGATAGAAGTTAATTAAATTCCCCACTTCACCGGACATCAACGACTTATGATCATGAGTAGTCATCGTGATCAAAATCTCTGCAAATATACAAAAAACCGCAGCAAAGAAATCTCAGTGCCACGGTTCTTCCGTATGTGTTTATTATAACTGGGCTAATCTCCCATTACAAGTCTGAACCCTCAAGAGGTGTCTCCACCTTGCGTTCCTCAAGTCTCCGCCACAGACGATACAGCAGAGCCTTTACAGTACGCAACCGGATATTTTCCCGTGTACCTTTAAGATTAAGCTCATAGACCTCTGTCTTACGTCCCCGTTCAGCCAAGCCGATAAATACAAGTCCAACAGGCTTGCGCTCAGAATAACCCGGTCCAGCCACACCCGTAACAGATAAGCCGAAATCGCTGTCAGCAATCATTCTCACTTGGTCAGCCAACACCTCGGCAACTTCTCGACTTACGGCTCCAGGAGCATTGGGTCCCTCCAAATAAGCACTTGGCACATTCAGTAACTTTTTCTTTAAGTCATTCGAATAGCAGACGATTCCGCCGGCAAACATCGAAGCACTGCCTGGAATATTTGTTATGCTCTCCATCAGCAAACCTCCGGTGCAGCTCTCTGCCGCACTTAAGGTCAGGCCGGCATCCGCCATCCAATCCACAATCAATTGCTCCAGCGGCACATCAATGTTCGCATACAAATGTTCCGGCAAAATCTCCTTGATTTGTTGTTCCAGTATCTCCAGCTTTTTTGTAGCTTCATGCTCAGAAGGGGCCTTTGTCGAAATACGAACAGTTACCTCTCCCTCTTTGGCATACGGAGCAATCGTTGGATCAGTCTGACTGCGAATCAGTTCGATGAGCTTGTCCTCCAGCAGTGATTCTCCGATGCCGGCAAATTTGAGCATTTTTGAATAAAGCGGTGTTTCGTTCGTCAAGGCGTGCTGCTGTAGCCACGGTACTGCTTTATCTACGAACATCGGTTTCATCTCACGAGGTGGACCTGGAAGCACAATATAATATTTCTTCTCATGCTCAAAAGCAATCCCAACCGCAAGACCGATTTCATTCGGCAACGGTGTAGTTCCTTCAATTATAAGTGCCTGTTTGCGGTTATTTTCGGTCATAACGATCTTACGATCATCAAAGAAACGTTGTACATGATCCATCGCCAAACGATCAATATGGAGCGTTCTACCTAGCGATGCAGCCAGTGCGTCTTTAGTCAGATCATCCTCAGTGGGGCCAATTCCGCCCGTAAAGATAATAACGTCAGCCCGACTCTGAGCGATCTCGATGGCTTGCTGTAGGCGGCTGCTGTTATCACCGACAACGGTTTGAAAGTATACATCGATCCCGATGGCAGCTAGCTCGATAGACAAAAACTGGGCATTACTATTCACGATTTGACCGAGCAAAAGCTCTGTCCCTACTGCAATAATCTCCGCTTTCATACCTGGCTTTCGCCTCCTCGTTATAATGTAGGTACACTGCTTTTGGATTTCAAAAAAGGTAATAGGTGCTTCACCTATTACCTTTCCTTGTATATCCAGCTTACATGCTTACGCATTATGCAGCTGTAGCAGATCCTTATTCTTCACAAAATAATCAATTCCAGAATAAATAGTGATCAGCGCTGCGGCCCAAATAGCAATATCGTCTACAGGAATACTGACAAATTGAAATGGGAAATTATTCAACAACAGCAGTGAGATCGCAACAATTTGTACAACCGTCTTTATCTTGCCCCATTTGCTGGCGGCAACCACTTTTCCCTCTAGCAATGCAATCTGGCGAAGTCCGGTGACTGCAAACTCACGACTGATGATTACAATAGCAATCCATGAATCGCATCTGCCCAGCTCCACAAGTGAAATCAGAACTGCAGATACCAGCAGTTTGTCCGCAAGTGGATCAAGGAGTTTACCGAGATTGGTGACCATATTATATTTCCTAGCAATGTAGCCGTCTATTCCATCCGTGCTGGCCGCAAGCAAAAAGATTACAGCTGCTACCAAATGATTAACAGATAGCTGAAACGAGCCCCAATGTATCGGTTCTGGATAAAAACTGAAATCCACCAGTAAAAAAAACATCATAATCGGGATCAGGCAAATACGAGCTAGCGTGATGCGGTTGGGCAAATTCACTGAAGTTTTCCTCCCCTAAATCGTTCATACAAATTGCCTAAATCAGGCTAATCCATTTCTACTTAAGCAAGTATATTATAGCAATAAATAGGTGTCAAAAAAACAGAAAGCACCCCGCGTTGTTAGTGCTAATAAGCACTGCGGGGCACAAAATTCTATTTCATGTTCATGAATTGTAGATCCAGCGGCAAATCAGCTTTACGCAAGATCTGAATAATCTGCTGCAAATCGTCGCGGCTCTTACCGGTTACACGAATTTGATCCCCTTGGATTTGGCTCTTCACCTTTAATTTTGAATCACGGATCAGAATATTAATTTTTTTCGCATTCTCCTGATCAATGCCTTGCTTAAGCCCTAAACGTTGACGTACAGATCCCAGGGAAGCCGGTTCTACTTTACCGAAATCCAGATTTTTTAGGGTAATGCCTCTTTTCACCATCTTTGATTGTAAAATATCAATAACAGCGTTGAGCTTATATTCGTCTTCAGAGGCGATTATAAGTGCGTCTTTCTCCAGCTTCAGACTGCTTTTGCTGTTCTTAAAATCAAAGCGGTTGTCGATCTCTTTCTCTGTTTGGTGAATAGCATTCGTTAACTCCTGCATATCCATTTTGGATACAATATCAAATGAACATTCTGAACTCATTAAACTCCACGTCCTTTATACAATTAGTCTGCTACTATTATAAGAGAATGGTACTATTAAGTCTAATTTTGGATAAATCATTATGTAGCTCACCCGACATAGAAAACAGCCCCACTAAGTGGAGCTTTTCCTTCGAGTGAGTTTGGTTCAAAGGGTAGAAACACGTCTCCACCGGAAGTACGCCGTTGGAGACGTTCATTTCTACAGCTTCTATCTGCTTCGGACCGGATTACGAAACATATCCAGAATTCCTAGCACAATATGTGCAATACCGAATCCGAGAATTCCGTATCCCCAAGCACCTGGTGTCAAATAGTATCCGATGAGACTGACAACAACCCCAAGGCCAGCTACAATCCAGCTAACTGTCATAAGATGTACACCTCACTTTGGCTAAAACTGAAAACAGTCTTATGTTCTCCCTAAAGCCAAAGTCTATACATCCTATTTGTTATTCGCCTGTCCCGTCACTTTGGGTACCTTCACTTCCAGAACCGTCGTCAAGATTAAGCAGGAGACGTGAGGACGTCTTCTCATCCGTGATTACTTGACCATTTACGGTAATTTCAGTTGCTGGGGAATACCCAGACTTAATATACATGCCCTCACTACCAAGAACGAAGCTCATAGTTTCTCCTGCTGCAGTATTTCCGAAGGAGAGTTTTTCACCTTTAGAGTTTTCGCCTTTGTAAACTTCAAGCCAGCTTACTCCGGATGCAACAATCTCAACCTTAACTTCGCTTCCGGCAGGAGCTGTAACCTTAAATTTCGTTGTTTTGCCTGACTTCCCATCTGGTGTAACTGTGATCGATTGAGGAGACGGCGTTGGTGTCGGTGTTGGCGTAGGCTCCGTAGTTGGCTCAGTAGTTGCTTCTGCACCTGCCGAGGAAGTAGGCGCTACTACACCGCCTCCTGATGCGGGTGGAGATGTTTGTGCTGTATTAGGATCCTGCACATTATTGGTGATATTTGTTTGATCAACTTGATCAGGGTCTGCTTTGTTTAAACTAGAAGCATAAATGTAAATCACCACAATAATCAATATAGGGAATGTCCACATCAGCACCGTTGGCAGCCATTTTGCATTCCGTTCGGTTTCGGGTCTACGGCTGCGCTTTTGAATCACCGTCTCCATGGTCGTGTCTGCGGGTGGTGCAGGTACGTTCCCATGCTCCTCGAGCAGTTCGTCAGGACTCATGCCTACTGCTTCTGCATACGTTTTGATAAACGCCCTCACATAAAAACTTCCTGGAAGCACCTTGTAGTCTCCAGACTCGATGGCTTCCAAATACTTTTTGCGAATTTTTGTTACTTCCTGGACATCGTCAAGACTCATCCCTTTTTGCAGACGTGCCTCTTTCAATTGCCGGCCCAGTTCCGACATACCATCACCTCCTGTAAGTTCTATGAATGTAAACTTCCTTAACCAGCTTTATAAAAAAACATGCTCGGAAGTGTATTCTTCATCGTTTGTGTTCTATAAATCATCACTGTAGCTCGTCGTAAATGACTCGTACAAGATTTCTTCCGTTGGATTATTCCGCAGCTCAATAATAATATCAAAGTCATCATAACTATACTCAGATTCGCGTACGAAAATATCTGGATGCTCAATAACCTTTGTGCTTGGCATGCTCATAACATTTTGCAATAAATTATAATGTTTCTCATTAGAGCGGATCGTACTAACTATACCATCAATTATAAATACATTATGTGGGTTCATCTCATCTTCAGCCAATTGACTGCGCACCGTCTGCCGCAATAATGTGGAGGAGACAAATGTCCAGCGTTTCATAGCACAGACACTGCCAGCTATAATGGATTCCGTCTTTCCTACACGGGGCATACCACGAAGTCCTATAACCTGATTCCCATCTTTTTTAAACAGCTCACCGAGAAAATCAACCAATAGACCTAGCTCATCGCGGGTGAAACGAAACGTCTTCCGATCATCTGAATCCCGTTCAATATATCGCCCATGGCGCACAGCCAGCTTGTCCACGAGCCTTGGAGACCGCAGAGCTGAAACTGTAATATTATCAACTTTTTTGAGCATTTCGCCCATCAGCATAATTTTCTCATCATCATTGGTCTCCAGCAACATTCCGCGAGTTTTTCCTTCAACTCCATTAATCGTCAGAATGTTAACTTCCAGCATCCCTAACATTGAAGCGATATCACCAAGCAGACCGGGTCTGTTCTTGTGAATCTTGTATTCCATATACCACTGTTTATATTCCACTTGTACACCTCATAGATTCCTTTTCCCTACCCTTTGCCAATACAGCAAAAAAAGCTGCCCCGGCAAAGCGGTCTTTTACACGGGTCATGTTAATGATATATAAAATAAAAATGAAAGGCAAGGTCAGTCCTGTAATAATTGCAGAAAAGCTCCCACAGGGGGAGCTTTTCCGCAAGCTTAGGCGTTGTCTTTCGCCAACTTGACCATGAGTTTAGCAATCGTTTGCTTTTCTTCATCGTTGCCGACATCCCATAGCTCTTTGATCGCACGGTTTTGAGTGTTTGCTGGATCCACTTTTTCATCAAGGAATTCCCCGATTTCAAAAGCCAGCTTTGAGATTGTATCTTGACTCATCCCAAGTTTCTCCGCCTGTACAACCCGTTTACCTAGGAATTTCTTCCAGGTGTCAAAATTTTTGATTACGCTATCGTCTTGTGTCATCTTAAATCCTCCTTCATGTTTACGGTCAAACACCTGCATACAGGCTGTAAGCCGCCTTACGAGAGATTAAAAAACAACACTTATAATATGTCTCAGACGATAGATTCTTATGCTGGAGCTTTTCTCCAAGTTAAGCATTAAGTAATCCAGCCACCGTTAGGGCTAATGATCTGCCCAGTAATATACCCGGATTCAGGCAATGCTAAAAAGTAAATCAGTGAGGAGATCTCGTTCGGTGTAGCCAAACGTCCCGCCGGAATCTCATCCTCCAGCATCCGGACCTCATCCTCCTGTAGGTTAGACAACATATTCGTATTAACCGCTCCTGGAGCTACCGCGTTCACAGTTACGCCAGAAGGTGCTAGTTCCTTGGCTAACGCCTTAGTAAACGCATTTACTCCGCCTTTACTGGCTGAATAAGCGACCTCGCAAGAGGCTCCCGATATTCCCCACACGGAAGAAACGTTGATGATTCGACCATAACGCTGGGATACCATGTACGGCATAAAAATCTGGCTGCACATAAAGGTACCTTTCAAGTTAATGGCCATAATATCGTCCCATTCCTCTTCACTCACATCAGCCAGCATCCCATAATGAGATTTACCGGCATTGTTGACAAGAATATCCGGCTGCATTCCATTACTTTCAAGCTTCTCCGCCATTCGTACAATCTGACTGCGATCCTTCATATCCGCATTTACAGTCATTACCTTTGCTCCAAGTGCCATACAACGCCGAGCGACATCATTAGCAGCTTCATGTGAGTGCTTGTAGTGAATAACAATATTCATGCCTACAGAGGCAAACCGTTCTGCAATGGCGCCACCGATTCCCCCGCTGCCCCCTGTCACCAGAACTGTCATTTCTCCTAATGGTTTGTTGCTCTCTCCCAAAAGCGCCATTTAAGGACTCACCACTAGTGAAACAGCGAGCTGCTCCCAATTTACATGGGCATGTAAACGCTCATTCACTTCAGCTAAAGTAATCGATTCGTAAATAGGCAGAACTTCAAACAGGTCACCACCACGGAATTGGTAACGTGTAAATTCATGTGCGATACTTTCAGGGGAGTTCAGCATGCGCAAATATCCGCCTATTTTCTTTTTCCGTGCCCGCTCGAAGTCCTTCTCAGCAAAGCCAGACTTTAAGATCTGATCCACTTCTTCTTTAATTCGTTTTAGCAGCAAATCCGGGTCCTTGGTATCTCCACCCATAGCTGAAAAAGCATATTGTTCTGAACTATTAAATTCATGGCCAAAGCTGTCTGAGATCAGTTCTTCATCATAGAGTTTTTGGTACAACGCTGTGCTGCTGCCAACCAGCAAATCAAGCATAAGCTTTGTGGCGAGATCACGCTTAAGCGCAGCTTCGCCTGTAAGACCATCAACTTTTTCCTTAAATCCAAACATAATCTTAGGCATCGAAACAGCGAGTTTGCTTTCTAAGCGCTTCGTAGCGACTTGTTCCGGCTCCTCTTCAAAAATACGCTTAATCTCACCTTGTTTACCATAAGATTTCCCCTGCTGATTGCTGCGAATCAAGGAGAATACCTTCTCCGGATCCACACCACCCACTACGAACAACAGCATATTGCTGGGATGATAAAAAGAGTTGTAACAAGTGTACAGTGTTTCTTTCGTAATCGTACTAATCGACTCTATAGTTCCGGCAATATCAATCCGAACCGGATGTTTCGAATACATCGCCTCAATAAGGCCAAAGTACACGCGCCAGTCTGGATTATCTGCATACATATTGATTTCTTGACCAATGATCCCTTTTTCCTTTTCTACATTTTCATCCGTAAAATAAGGTCGTTGTACAAAATCAACGAGTGTACTAAGGTTGGTCTCTATGTTCTCTGTTGCCGAGAAAAGATAAACCGTCTGATCAAAACTTGTAAAGGCGTTAGCTGAAGCTCCATTTGAGGCAAAAGTGGCAAAAATATCGCCTTCTGGCTCTTCAAACATTTTGTGCTCCAAAAAGTGAGCTATACCATCAGGAACAGTGGTCTCTTCTCCACCTGCGACATGAAAATGGTTATCTACAGAACCATATTTAGTTGCAAATGTGGCGTAAGTTTTTTTGAATGTTGGTTTTGGCAATACATAAACCTGAAGCCCATTCTCCATCACCTCATGATAAAGGGTCTCTTGAAGTCTGTCGTATTGAATCTGTTCCATCTCTATTCCTCCTTCCCTGTCAAGAAATAAATCGTATCCAGCTGAAAGGTCTCCGCTGCAGCTTTTACTTCCCCTGCACCGATTTGTTCCACCTCTTCTAGCAGCTGATCCGCTGTCCGTTCTTTTCCTGACAACTGGCGGTTGAAGTCGTAAGAGATCATCTCAAAAGCAGAATCCGGAATCTCGGAAAGCTGATTGCGGATCATGGCTTTGGTCTGGCTTAACTCCAGATCACTGATATTGCCAGCTTTCATCTCTTCCAGTTGTTTCTCTATAATTTCAACAGCTTTGTTGTAATTTTGCGTTTCAATACCTGATTGTATCGTTCCAATCCCCTTGTGACCGTCATAGCGTGAAGAAGCATAGTATGCAAGACTGGCCTTCTCCCGTACATTGACGAAGAGTTTGGAGTGTGGATACCCTCCTAATATTCCGTTGTACATAAGTGCGGACGCATATGTATCGTCCTTATACGTAATCGATGTGCGCAGACCCATGTTCAACTTGCCCTGACTGACATCCAGCTTCTCCTCTACCGTCCGCACCTCGCTGACGGATACTGGGACAAACTTGGAGCTATATAAGCCCACCTCCGACTGAATGCGTCCGAAGTGCTGCTGCACAAGCTTTTCAACTTCCTCAGTAGTCGTATCTCCCACAACATAGAGATCCAAAATAGCTCCATCCAGCCATGAGTTATAAGATTCGTACAAACTTTTTGGGGTAATCCGATCCAAATCTGCTCTTTGACCCAGTGGATGAAGACGATAGGGCTCGTTACGGCACATTTCTTCGATACAGCGTTCCGCAGCATAACGAATCTTATCATTTACGATAGATTCCAGCTTCTTGCGCACTGTTTCACGCTCTGTTGCAACATAGGAAGGACGGAAGCTTCCCTCCTCCACCAACGGACGGGTCAGGACTTCTCCTAGGAAAGCAAAGGATTGTTCAAGTAAGCTCTCCTGACTCTGCACGAAGGAGTCATTAATGGTGTCCATGCGAAACTGAACAATCTGATAATCGCCTCTTTTATAAATATCAAAACCAAATCCAGCGCCATACAGCTCCTCCAAACGCTCACGGAATTGAGTAGTCTCTGGATAAGAAGCGGTACCTCTGCGGAGCACAAATGGAGCAAGTGCTGTAGGGGTGACCGTATCCTCATTAAGTGGGACGCCGGCATAAAGTGAGATGGCGTAGGTCTTGAACGCCTTGGTAGGCATCACGTGAATACGCATACCTGCAACGTTGCCATGCTGAAATACATTATTAGTCAAGTCCAAAACTCCTTTACCGCGTGGATAGTTGCTCATTAACATGTTTATGAATTAATAACCATTCTAAACCATTCCAAAGTAAGGAAGCAACCGGATGCCTCTTCCCGGTTGCTCTCTGGATTTACTTCTTTACTTATCTACATACAGAAAATATGCTGGCCTATAGTCTTGACCTGTGGACGAGTCCAAATCCATTTGGAGGTCGCCGTTTTAGGGTTGAAATAATACAAACATCCACCCGAAGGATCCCAGCCATTCAGCGCTTGCTGCACTGCTTTTCGTGCCTGCTCATTTGGCTCCAAATAAATCTGCCCGTCAGCTACAGCTGTAAAAGCTCCCGGCTGAAAAATAACGCCAGACGGCGTATTTGGAAAGCTCGGAGATTTTACCCGGTTCAAGATTACTGCAGCAACAGCAACTTGTCCTTCGAAAGGTTCACCTCTTGACTCACCATAGACGGCATTAGCCATAATTTTGAGATCATTTTCTGATAATCCCATCGTATTCCCTGAAGACAGAGACGCTGAATCCGAATTATTGGTTGTATTTGTTTTGTTACCGGTGTTGTTGTTTGCTGTATTATTTCCGGTTGCTGAAGCCGACTCTGTTGGCTTCCAGTTCTTAGTTGCGTTATACAATTTCAGCTTAGTCTTAGCGCCTACGATGCCATCAGACTTCATTCCAAACTTCCATTGAAACCACGTTACTGAATTTTTCGTTTTCGGACCAAACTGACTGTCTATTTTCCCTTCATAAAAGCCCAGATGTTTTAAACGTCCTTGCAACTCATAAACATCCTGACCAGAAGAACCGAGTTTAATCGGAGTCGTGCTGAAGGCAGGCAAGGCCTCTTCTTCAGGATGATTTAGTTCATGGACAAATGACGCAGCAGCACTTTGCTTGGTCTGTACTATGCCATTACCCTGGAGCAGCATTCCTGCAAACGGCGCGGCAGCAAGTGCAAGGGTTAAAGAAGCAAAGATCCACAACTTATGTTTCTTCATAGGGGTTCGCTCTACCTTTCTTTTGTGAGTTCTGCATGGATGGCTAAAGTTATTATGACGACTGTCAGGACATCCTATGCATTACTAAAAAAGAAGTAATAGCATTTCATTGTAATTGAGAATAATTATCAACTATAATCGAAATAAGAAAACGTTGGAGTTGATATTAATCATGAATTTAAAGGACCACATTTTATTGTGGAACCACGCATTAATAGAAATTATTGATATACGCCATACTTTTCAACGATCTAGTGATCTGAATTCACATTATCAGCTGCCCTCAAGCGCATTCTTGTTGATCATAAACGGCAAAGCCGAAATACTGATTGACGAGATCCCGCATGAGATCGGCAACTTTCATATCCTTCATGGTGGAAAAGGAATGAACATTCAATTTTTACGCACGGAGGAACTACTGGAGTATTACTTAATTTTATATAAAGCAAACCTTTCACTCGCCTCACGCAACAATCTAAAAGCAATTATGGAACACAATAATCCCTTCAATCTCCAATATGGATTTACGCCTACTAGTCCACTGCCCTTATTTGATAAGATGGAGAACATGTTTACTGATTGGGGCAAAACAGGTCTTTTGGATCGGCTGCATGTTAAAACACTGTTTTATCAATGGATTTATGAGCTGCTTAGGCAGCTGCATACGCTGGAAACACAGTTAATCCAACCTGATCCGCTAAATCAAGCAATTCGCTATATGCAGACTTATTATAAGGAAACCTTCTCTCTTGAAAAATTAGCTAAAGCGGTAAACAGCAGCCCTAGAACATTATCCAGATTATTCAGAACACGGCTGCAGACTAGCCCTGCTCAGTACTTAATCAGCATCCGCATGGAAAAATCGAAAATACTGCTCCTGAACACTGAGGCGAGCTTGCATGACATCGCAATTGCAGTAGGTTATCCTGATGGCTATTATCTAGGAAAAATGTTCAAAAAATATTACGGAACCTCCCCTGTCCGATACAAAAATAAATTGATCACCCAACCCAGTTGGCGTGATATGCCATCCCAAGGTGCGCAAACTGACATTGCCCGAACACAACCTCTCCGTTATATTGATTATGATAATCATTATCATTATAACGGAGAAGGGGAATTACCAATGTTTAGAAATGCCAAACCATCCTTACTGCTCACCCTGTTATTATGCTTTACCATAGTGTTAAGCGCTTGTTCCACGGGAACCACAAATTCAAATGCGTCAAGCAATGGGACACCAACCCCCTCAGCAGAAACAAGTACAGGAGCAAATACAGACAAAGCTGCTGTCGAACAACAAACCCGGATAATTTCCACAGTTAAAGGAGACATTGCCGTTCCCACTAGTCCACAAAGAGTCGTAGTTCTTTATTTACTCGGTGATGTACTGGCTCTAGGCATTAAACCTATAGGTGTATCCGATGTGTCCGAGGGTGCTGCATTTGAAGATGAGCTAAAAGATGTGCAAAAGCTTGGCACCTGGTTTGAGGCTAACCCTGAAGCAATCCTTGCTCTAAATCCTGATCTTATCATCGTGCCGTCAGAGGAAACTTATGAAGCCCTCCACCAAATTGCACCAACAGTGTTAGTTCCGTATGAAAAAATGTCAACAGAAGAACGGGTGTCCTTTATTGGACAAGTCGTAGGCAAAGAAGATCAAGCAAAAGAATTATTTACTGATTTCCATAAAAAAGTTGAAGACAGCAAACAAAAGCTGCAAGAAGCTGGTATTCTGGATCACACAATATCCATCATGGAAGGTGGAAAAGACAACAGTATGGCTGTTGTGGCAAGCAAACAATTCGGACGTGGTTCGCAAATCATTTATGAATATTTAGGCATGAAGGCGCCGGAAATCATTCAACAGAAAATAGATACGGCGACTGGTGCGGATGGCGAATCCGTATCCTTTGAAGTCCTTGGCAAATACAGCGGTGACTATATCTTCCGCTCCTCTTATGATGGTATGGCTGATCTGACCCAAAACCCAATTTGGAACAATATCCCTGCCGTGAAAGAAGGCCGTTTGATGGAAATTGATTTTGGATTAGGTTATTACAGTGATATCTATTCTCTAAATGTGCAACTGGATTATATTGTTGAGGCTTTGCTTGCTGCACCAAGAGTCAAATAAGTACTCAGGATACAAAAAAGAGATGGTCCACTTCATAAAGTGGCCATCTCTTTTACTGTCTATTGAAGGTTTCGACGGGCTTGTCCAGCTTAGGAGCTGATCTTGTTATGCTGATATTGCTCAAGTGACACGAGCACCTCACGCGGCTTGCTGCCCTCGTAAGGACCGATGACTCCACGAGCCTCCATAGAGTCAATCAACCGGGCTGCACGGGTATAACCGACACGCATACGACGCTGTAGCAGCGACACTGAAGCCTGCTTAGCCTCCAGCACAATTTGTACGGCCTGCTCGTATAATTCATCCTGTGGCTCCTGATCCTCTGTGATTGTATCATCCACTTCAGGAACGATGGACTCATCGTATTCGGCTTCACCTTGACTGCTGACATATTGAACAATAGTCTCTACTTCTTGGTCGCTCATAAAAGCTCCCTGTACACGAATAGGTTTAGATGCGCCCATTGGCAAGAACAACATATCACCTCGGCCTAACAGCTTCTCTGCACCGGGCATATCCAAAATGGTACGTGAATCCACATTGGACGATACGCCAAAAGCGATCCGGGATGGAATATTAGCTTTAATTAAACCTGTGATGACATCTACTGAAGGACGTTGTGTAGCGATAATTAAATGAATTCCAGCCGCCCGCGCCATTTGTGCAAGTCGGCAAATTGCATCCTCGACATCATTGGCTGCAACCATCATCAAATCCGCAAGCTCGTCCACAATAACAACGATATACGGGAGAATTGCCGCTGGATTCTCAGCCATTAGCTTATTATAACCTTCCATATTCCGTGTTCCCGATTTGGAGAATAGCTCGTAACGCTTCTCCATTTCCACAACAATCTTCTTCAAAGCAAGACTTGCCCGCTTGGGATCTGTGACAACCGGAGCCAGAAGATGGGGAATTCCGTTATACACATTCAGCTCTACCATCTTAGGATCGACCATGAGGAATTTGACTTCATCAGGTTTAGCTTTGTATAAGATGCTTGTTATAATCCCGTTGATGCAGACAGATTTACCGGAGCCTGTTGCACCGGCCACCAATAAATGGGGCATCTTAGCCAGATTGCCAATAATGGTCTGGCCGGAAATATCACGGCCAAAAGCAATCGATAATCTGGATTCAGCCTCCTGAAAAATCTGTGTTTCCATAACTTCGCGCATGGTAACAATAGACACCTCAGAGTTCGGAACTTCTATCCCAATTGCAGATTTACCCGGAATCGGCGCTTCCATCCGAATATCTTTGGCTGCAAGTGCAAGGGCAATGTCATCCGTCAGATTTACAATACGGCTAACCTTAACCCCAATATCCGGTTGTATCTCATACCTCGTAACCGCTGGGCCTCTTACTACCTCCAGCACCTTAGCCCGTACCCCAAAGCTTTCAAGTGTTGCTTCTAACTTACGGGCTGTCTGCATATAATCATTCTGATCTCCAGCTTTGCCACCATTGTTAGGTTTGGCTAGAAGACGGAACGATGGCAGCTTATATGGCTTCGGTGGAGGTGGTGCTGGAGGAGCAGGAATAATCTCTCCATCTGGAGAAGCACCTAGCAGGCCTTCCAAGTCTATGCTTACATTCTCCTCAGACTCATCCGTAGGCTGCTGCTTAACGGCATTAGGTCCGGCTACAGCAGGTTTAGCTGCTTCACCACGAGCTGCGGGTGAGAATTCACTCCACTCTTCCCGGTCTTCTTCGTTTAACCCTTCTGAACGGATATGTTCAAAGAAGTCACGAATAATAGGCGTCACAGGTTCAATATCCAGATCCGCATCATCAAAATCATGATCGATATCGTCTAATGGAATTACATGACTATCTGGAGTTAATCCCGAAATAATCGGACCGGTTGAAGCACTTGCCACAATTGGACCCTGATCGTCATCCTCAGAATCTGCTTCCACCTGTGAACGCGTGGAGCCTGAGAACCAGCCAGATATTTTTTTCAAAAGGACAGGTTGTTTGCGATTAGGCAAATACCGATCGTCTTCGTCTTCTTCCTCCTCGTCATCATAGACAGGCTGCTTCACCTGCCGAGCCTTAGCTGGAGCAGCGGCTCTAGAAGGTCTGGCCGCTACGGGAACCGCCTTCGGACGGTTTGCAGCATGGAGACGAATCCCCTCCACAAACTTAACCAAGCGCACTCGCAAAAGCGTAAAAATCTCCACATAGGACAAGTTGGTAATTAGCATAAAGCTGATCGCCAGCATGACGATCATAAGCAGCTTAGCGCCCAGACTACCAAAAAGCCATAACAGCGCTGCATACTCCAACCCGCCGATGTACCCTCCGCTTATATCCTTACCCAGCATATAGACATTGCTTTCGTTCGAGCCAGGTGAAAGTGATCCCGAAAGATCATTATGTATTTGTGTCATTACATTGCCAGGATGTAACAAAGACAACGGGCCAAGCTTCTGCTCCATTGCAGATATTGTGCTCATAAGGCACATAGACAATAGAAGCAGAAGCACGCCAGTATGCCTGCTGTTCCACGAGGAAGGCCATCTTCGATGGATCATCACCATAAGTCCATAAAAAATGCCGATAAGCGGCAACACAAAATAAAATCTCCCTAATAAGTAACCCGCCATACTTGAAAGTGAGCGCCCTACGGCTGCTTCACCAGACAGTGCAATGACGGAAATAGTTATTAATAAAATTCCATATATTTCATATTTTAAAACGCTGCCGAGCAGCGCTTTTTTCTTCTTCTTTTTTCGTTTAGCCACGCCAGCCACCCCCGGAACAACATTATACCATATAATGGCGTGGCGTACCTATGTTCTCTTTTGTCAGAAAATGAATCTTTATGTTAATGTAATTATCGAACCTGGAGAGAACGCCGGATCTAGATAACGGTTCAGCGGACAATCCAATAATCTCACAATCCGCCCACGTCCTTCCTCCATCGGTTCAACCTGCATCAGCATGCCCTGCACACTAACTTCTCGGGTTGCGGCATAATTGTTAAATGCCCCCTCCCACACCTGTTCCATTGCAACTACTGTGTACAGTGTCATTGCGTAATCCCTCCTGGAGTCGATGCTGAGAAATCCCCGCCGATCATTCGGTTAAGATGCGCAAGTGCCGCTCCGATCCCGCCGACCTCATCCATCAGACCATATTTAACGGCATCCAAGCCCCCCACAGCCGTCCCGATATCACGATTGAGCTCACCTGTCTTAAACATGAGATCACGGAACTGTTCTTCAGAAATGCGCGAATGGGAAGTCACAAATTTAACGACACGTTCCTGCATTTTCTCCATATACTCGAAAGTTTGCGGCACTCCGATCACTAAACCATTCATTCGGATCGGATGAATCGTCATCGTTGCACTTTCAGCAATAATCGAATAAGTGGAGGAAACTGCAATCGGCACCCCGATGCTGTGCCCGCCTCCAATGACTACGGTTACCGTTGGTTTGGAGAGGGATGCAATCATTTCCGCAATTGCTAATCCCGCTTCTACATCTCCACCTACCGTATTTAAAATGATAAGCAGGCCTTTGATGTTTTTATTCTGCTCAGCTGCCACCAGCTGCGGAATGATATGCTCATACTTTGTTGTTTTGTTCTGTGGAGGCATAACAATATGTCCTTCAATCTGACCAATAATCGTTAAGCAAAAAATATCAGGCTCTCCACTTGGGACTACTGTTTGTCCTAGCTCCTTAATCGCTCCCATTGTAGTGGGCGGCATATTTTCATTAGGATTCGGATTAGTTTCTCCTGGGACAACTTCCTCATTTTTTGCTCCATTTGATCCTTCGATGTAGTTCATCTTCGCAGCTCTCCCTTGTTATATGCAGCTCTAGTCTGCTGTTGCCTTACTAACAATCCTTAGTATGACGTTTCAGGGTGCTGCATTATGCAATTTTCAGCTTATGAACATACAAAAACCCCTTCTCCCGTGGAAACCGTCCAATATTTCCGGGGAAAAGGGGCTCAGCCCTAGCTATATATTCATTGAAGGAGAAACTCTCCTTACACTTCCATGATAATTGGCAAAATCATCGGTCTGCGGCGCGTTTGTTCATATAAGAAACGGCCCAGCGAATCTTTTACGCTTGTTTTAAGGGAAGCCCACTCATTTACTTTTTCACTCATCAGGCGTTGCAATGTACTGGATACAATTCGGTTAGCTTCGTCGAGCAGCCCTTCGGACTCCCGAACATAAACAAAACCACGTGAAATGATGTCAGGTCCAGAAACAATTGCACCATTCTGCTTGCTAAGTGTAACCACGACAACCAAGATACCATCTTGAGACAGCAACTTACGGTCACGCAATACAATGTTACCAACATCGCCTACACCTAGTCCGTCAATCAATACGTTACCAGCTGTTACTTTACCAGCCTTACGAGCGGCACCGCCCTGGATTTCAACAATTTCACCGATTTCAGTGATGAAAATGTTCTGTGGCTCTACGCCAACCGATTCTGCCAGTAAAGCATGTTTGCGCTGCATGCGGTATTCACCGTGGATCGGAATGAAGAATTTCGGTTTCATCAGGTTAAGCATAAGCTTAAGTTCTTCTTGACTACCGTGACCGGATACGTGAACGCCGGAGTTGGAACCGCTGTAAATCACATTAGCACCAAGACGGAACAATTCATCGATAGTACGGCCTACATACTTCTCATTACCTGGCACAGGTGTTGCCGCAATAATAACGGTATCGCCTGGCAGGATATCTACTTTACGATGACTAGAACGTGCCATACGTGTCAATGCAGACATTGGCTCGCCTTGGCTGCCTGTGCAAAGAACAACTACACGATTTGCTGCCATTCTATTCATTTCTTCCGGTTCAATCAGCATTCCGTCAGGTACGTTCAAATATCCAAGCTCTGAAGCGATGGATACAACGTTGACCATACTGCGGCCAATTACTGTAATCTTACGACCCGTAGATTCTGCTGCATTAACCACTTGTTGAATACGGTGCACATTGGAAGCAAAAGTTGCTACAACGACACGTTGCTCAGCCTTGCGGAAAATATCTTCCAGCACAATACCGACATTCTTCTCAGATGGGGTAAAGCCTGGTTTCTCAGCATTCGTACTATCTGACAAAAGAGCAAGTACGCCCTTTTGGCCAATCTCTGCCATCCGATGCAGATTTGCAAATTGACCGTTGACTGGGGTGTGGTCAAATTTGAAATCGCCCGTATGAACAACATTTCCTTCCGGAGTCTCAATGCATACACCCACGGAATCAGGAATACTGTGGTTGGTTCTAAAGAAAGTTACCTTAAGTGAGTTCCCCAATTGAATTTCTGAATCTTCGTTGATCAGAATCCGTTTGGTGTCACCCAGCAGGTTCGCTTCTTTCAATTTGTTCTCTACAAGACCTAAAGTCAATCTTGTTCCATAGACTGGAACATTCAAATTCTTCAGGACATAAGGTAGACCACCGATGTGATCCTCGTGTCCGTGAGTAAGCACAATACCTCTTACCTTGTCACGGTTCTCTGTCAAATACGAGATATCAGGAATTACGATGTCAATACCGAGCATATCCTCTTCCGGAAACTTGAGTCCCGAATCCACGACTACAATGTCAGCTCCGTATTGAATAACATACATGTTTTTCCCGATTTCTCCGACTCCGCCCAATGCGAAAATCGTCAATTTATCGTTGTTGTTTTTTTTGGACAAATGAATCTAACCCTCCTATGATGTTGGACGTCATACTTTTATTGGTAAATATCGAACTTCGATTATTTCAGCGGCGCTGAACACATTTCTTTCAAACAGCCAATAACTTCCAATCGACAAGGAAATTCCTGAAATCTGTAAAATGCGCAATGCGAAAGCTCCCGATTCCGGGCAGTAAAGTTCATATTGAAGCGGACAAACGCCGTCAAAATTCACCGTCGCGCCCCTCGCGCGAAGACATGTCATTTATTTAAACAGACTCATCTTGGGACCTATCCTGTCTCACAATGTATTACATTGACGGAAGATTACCGCATATTTAATTTTAACCGCACCCAGTCACTTAAGATCATTATACATGATTTTTTTGGCAAAAGACAAGTCATCCGCCTCGTATCCAAATTCTTTCCTTAAATTCGCCTCAATATTTCAGAAAAAAAAATATAAATGCAAAAACCGGCTCCCTCAATAGAGTAGCCGGTTTAGAACGTACATCAGCAATGATTAATTCTTAGTGAAAAAGTGCTTCAATAAAAGCCGCTTCCGCTTCCGTTGGCGAAATAAGCGGCAATCTGACTCCGCCCACAGGGATCCCCTTGAGTCCTAAAGCATATTTTACAGCTGAAGGATTGGGCAGCGGTTGTGGGCATTCAAACATTCCTTTAAAAATCGGGAACAGCTGGCGATGAATCTCTCCAGCAAGCTGAACATTGCCGGAGGTATAAGCGTAAATCATTTCTGACATCTGCGCACCAACCACATGGCTAGATACACTTATAATTCCGTATCCACCGACAGCCAGACTGGCAAGACCTGAGGCATCATCACCCGTATATACACGGAAATCATCTGAACAAGCAGAGGCAATAAGTGTTACCTGATCTACAGACGCGCATTCTTTCGTAGCAACGATGTTCGGAATCTCAGCAAGCCGCAGGGTAGTGGCCACGCTCATACTTACACCTGTTCTACCTGGAACATTATATAGAATCACTGGTAATGAAGTCTCTGAAGCAATCGTGGAAAAATGCTGATACAGACCTTCTTGATTCGGTTTATTATAATAAGGAACGACCAAAAGCACTCCATCTACGCCTATTTTCTCCGCTTCCTTCGTCAGCTGAATGGAATGTTTCGTGTTATTGCTGCCAGTTCCAGCAATAACTTTACAACGTCCATTCGCCTTTTCCAGCACAAAAGAAAACAGCTGCAGCTTTTCCTCATCGCTTAACGTAGGCGATTCCCCTGTCGTTCCGCAGACAACCAAAGCCTCTGATTTCTGTACCTCAATTAAATAATCGACAAGCTGTGAAGTTACATCCCAGTTGATTTCTCCATCCCCATCAAAAGGGGTTACCATGGCTGTTATTAATCTTCCGAAATCCACTTTGAATTCCTCCTTGTCAGCGGTGCAATTCAAACATAGCATGCAGCGAACGCAGGGACTGCACCATATCTTCTTTTTTCACAAGCACCCATATCGTTGTATTCGAATCCGCGGATTGTAGAATTTGAATGTTTTGCGAGCTAAGCGCCTCAACAATGCGCGCCATAATACCAGGCACACCATTAATTCCGCCCCCGATAACAGAAACTTTGGCACAACCCGACAAACTCTTAGGTCGCAAACCCAGCTGCTGTAGAGCAGAAATAGCCTTCTCTGATTTGTCATCAAAAACCGTATAAAGAGCTTCCGTAGGTGTTACATTAATAAAATCAACGCTTATCCCGTTATCTGCCATACTCTTAAAGATTTGCAGTTGCACTCCGGTTCCGTTACCGTCCGGGCATTCCACAGAAATCTGTGTAACATTGCTGACATAAGCAATCCCTGTAACGAATCGATCCACAATTCCCCCTGCTTGGATATCGTTAAATCCTTCTGGATTCGTAACCAACGTACCTTCAGCTTCTGAAAAGGTTGAACGAACACGAACTGGGATCTGTGCCTGCATAGCAATCTCAACCGCACGTGGATGAATGACTTTTGCTCCCTGATGAGCCATATTGCAAATTTCAGTATAACTAACGTAAGTTAATGGCTTAGCATCTTCAACGATCCGTGGATCTGCTGTAAGAATCCCGTTAACATCCGTATAAATATCCACCATATCAGCATGAAGAGCAGCACCCAGTGCTGTAGCAGAGGTATCACTGCCGCCACGGCCTAAAGTTGTCAAATCACCCGCTTCAGTCTGGCCCTGGAACCCGGTAACAATAACCACCTTATCCTCACGCAGCTCACGGAGAATGCGTTCCGGACGTACATCCAGAATTCTGGCATTACCGTAGTTGCTGTCTGTCAGAAATCCTGCCTGAGCTCCTGTTAATACTGTAGAAGCGATGCCTTCATTCTCCAGTAGCCCACATAGAGTAGTAGCTGAAATAATTTCACCACAGCACATCAAGAGATCTTTTTCCCGGTCTGGAAGTGCATCTCCGTTCTGCACGGCCCAATCCAGCAAAGTGTCAGTTGCGTAAGGCTCTCCACGACGGCCCATAGCCGATACAACAATTACAAGGCTATAGCCACTAGCCAGCTCCCTTTTGACATTGCGGATTACGTGTTCTCTAGCTTGCGGTGTGGATAGCGATGTTCCTCCGAATTTTTGTACCAGAATACCCATGTATAATTCCCCCATTATTATCAAAGCAAACACACTAATCATTCGTGAAAAGATTACGGTACGTGAGCTTATTCGTTAAGTAAGTTGTTAAATGGCTGTACCGCCCTCGAACCTGAGGACGGTAGCAATACTGCTTATATTTTTTTGATAGCAATGAACTTAGCTGGTTCCACTACGTTATCTTGGCACTTCTCATTGCTCATTTGGTGCATCTCCCCTTTTATTGTCCACAACAAAATCAGCCGAGCTCTGTCAATTTTCTATGCTGAATGAAACCGTTCGATGATCATCGGCTGTAGTTGTTTACCTTGCAAAGCGGCATAGCAAGCTTCCGGGATAAGATCCATGCGTGCCACGAGCGAGTTAGGTTTACCCTCAGGGTTATCTTGACCGAATGGTACAAAATAAATATGTTTAGCCACCAGAAGCTTAGCAATATTTGCGGCATTTAGGCCCAATCCATCATTTGTAGATATCGCTAGAACTAGTGGACGTCCGTTGCGCATCTGTGATTTAGCTGCCATTAGCACGGGACTATCCGTCATGGCATTAGCCAGTTTACTCGTTGTATTTCCTGTGCAAGGTGCTATTGTCAGCACATCCAGCAGCTTGGAAGGACCCAGCGGCTCCGCTTCAACAATTGTAGAAATGATATCATTCCCTGTTATATCTTTCAACTGTTTTAACCAATTTTGCGATGTCCCAAAGCGGGTGTCTGTTCCTAGTACAGAGGCAGAAACTATAGGCACTACGTTTGCTCCCCCGTCTACGAAGCGCTGAATTTGTGGCATTACCTCAGCAAAAGTGCAATGAGATCCAGTGATCGCATACCCTACTGTTTTTCCGTGCCAATCCATTTTATTCGTCCCCCTTGATTAAAGCCTCGTCCGAAATCGACTGTACCAGCGCATTTGCCATAATAATCCCAGCGCTTTTTGGAGCTACAATGCCAGGGAGTCCTGGAGCCAGCATCGCCTTAATCCCACGTTTCTCAGCATAACGAAAGTCACAGCCGCCTGGTGCAGATGCCAGATCAATAATTACGCAATGCGGCGCAAGCCGCGAGAGCACCTGCGCGGTGATGATCATACTTGGTATCGTGTTAAATATAAGATCCACATCTGGTACGTGAAGCAGCAACTCATTGGTCATAAAAGGCTTCCAGCCCATTTCCTCAGCACGTGCATAATGTTCTTGTTTTCTGACACCAACCTTTACACTGGCCCCCAGTCCCTGTAGACTTCGAGCCATTGTAAATCCAGTTCTACCTAAACCCAGCACCATTGACTTCGAGCTGTGAATTGTAAAATCCGTGTTCTGAATGGCCATTACCAGCGCTCCCTCCGCTGTCGGGATAGAGTTGTAAATAGCCACATCATCACGATTAAGCAGTTCGATTAACTTCAGTGAGTGCTTGGTACACATCCCGCGCAAGTAACTTTTAGCCATACCGGTATACACTAAACAATCGGATGGCAGCGCAGTGAAATGCTCCTCCAGAATCGTTAAACGCTCAGAAGAAAATAGAGCACTAATATTTCCTTCATCATCACAGCCTACCGTAGGCAACACTAATACATCTGCATTACTCAGCAGCTCTACCGTCAATTGTTCCAGGCTCACCCCTGGGCTAGGGGTCTCCCACTTATCGAACCCGGCAGCGCTTACCGTCGCATCCAATTCCACACATTTCCGAATCACTTCAAGCTGTCTCGCGTCCCCGCCCAGGAACACGATCCTGACGCCAGTAAGCATAGGGATGACGCTCCTTTCAACATACACTATCGACTATAAAGCATCTTATGCTGGGCATAGTTAATGGGTGAAGAGCGGAAATGAAATCCCCGGCACGCATGGCTGATGATGAACTAATGGGTTACGGGTTACGGGTTACGGGTTACGGGTTACGGGTTACGGGTTACGGGTTACGGGTTACGGGTTACGGGTTACGGGTTACGGGTTACGGGTTACGGGTTACGGGTTACGGGTTACGGGTTACGGGTTACGGGTTACGGGTTACGGGTTACGGGTTACGGGTTACGGGTTACGGGTTACGGGTTACGGGTTACGGGTTACGGGTTACGGGTTACGGGTTACGGACCGAGATGCAACTATTTGTGTATTTTTTGCCTTTTAGGAGGAGTTTCGGACTGGAGAGCTCTTATTCGATGTAAATAGGTTCGTTAACAGGTGTTATTGATCAAATAGTGACACTAGGGTCCGAAAACAGCCGAATTAAGCAGAATTGTTATAAATAAGAGCACTGGGGTCCGATAGGGGCTTCGTCTTTACTTTGACGGTAGGGTTAGAGTAGTGGCAGAGCGCCAATGAAAATGCTGAGTTTATTCGATGGGGGAATCGGAGTTAGTTGCATAACAATCGAAGAAATTAAAGTTTTGGATAATTAACTCTGCATATCAAAAAAAGCTCACGAATCATGCCTTGGGCATGAATTCGTAAGCTTTTTAAATGAATTGTAACAACAATCTTACTTGCCAGTATGGCCAAAGCCTCCGGCTCCGCGTTGTGTTTCGGACAACTCTTCCACTTCCACCAAATTAACCACTGGAACGGCTTGAAATACCATTTGGGCAATCCGCTCATTGCGAGCGATAGCAAAAGGCTCCTGCCCCAGATTGATCAAGAGCACTTTGATCTCTCCGCGGTAATCAGCGTCTATAGTTCCAGGTGTATTCAAGCAGGTAATCCCGTGCTTCAAGGCCAGTCCACTACGCGGACGGATCTGCGCTTCAAGCCCCTCTGGCATAGCCAGTGAAATCCCTGTTGGAATTAATGCCCGCTCTCCTGGTGCAAGTACAATTTCACCCGCAACGGCAGCATAAAGATCATAACCGGAAGCTTGCTCCGACATTTTACAAGGAAGATTTACATCCTCGTTTCCAGCAAGTTTATTGATTTGTACGTAATAAGACAAGATCATCTCTCCTAACATTTGCAATAGCTTTATCTGATGAGCCTACCATCGCTAAAGAAAGCGGCTCCGCGAACATATGGTCCAGCACACTGTTGATATTGTCCATCGTCACTAGCTGAATTTTGGCGATCATATCGTCCAATGTATTATGTCTTCCGAGCATAAGTTCATTTTTTCCGATACGGTTCATTCGGCTGCTAGTGCTTTCGAGACTAAGAATGAGGCTGCCTTTAAGCTGCTCCTTACCTTTTCTCAGCTCATCTTCACTGAGGCCGTTGGTAGCAAGTTCGTACATCATTTCCTTGATTAACTCCATGACATCCTTTGTTTGCTTGGGCGCTGTTCCAGCATAGACCGTAAACAGACCAGAATCTGCCTGGGAGCTGTGATAGGAATACACCGAATAAGCTAATCCGCGCTTTTCACGAATTTCCTGGAACATGCGGGAGCTCATCCCTCCGCCTACGGCATTATTAATCAGCACCATAGCATACTGCAGGGGATCGCCAGAACGGACACCTGGTAAGGAAAGACAGATGTGATTCTGCTCTGTTTTCTTGCGGTGAAATAAGAGCTCTCCATAGTAATCTGGTGGAGTCAGCGGCGCACTTGTACCATGATTATCAAAAGAACCAAAATGCTGTTCCAGCAGTTCAATCAATCCATCACTGATGTTGCCGGCAACGCTTATAACCGTATTCTCAATCGTGTATTGTTCCTTCATATACGCCCGAAGATCATCCGGCTTCATCTCCATTAGCCGTTCCTTCAAGCCAAGGATGGAATACGCAAGCGGATGGTCCTTGTAGGCAGCAGCACACATCAAATCATGCACAAGATCATCCGGCGTGTCCTCGCACATGGAAATTTCCTCAAGGATGACATTCTTTTCTTTCTCCAGCTCTTCAGCATCCATCCGTGAACGGAAGAACATATCCGCTAACACATCTACAGCGATGGGCAGATGCTCATCCAATACTTTAGCATAATAACATGTATATTCTTTTGAGGTAAACGCATTTACATTGCCGCCGATGGCGTCAAACTGCTCAGCAATATCCTTGGCACTGTACCGATCCGTACCTTTAAAAAGCATATGTTCTACAAAATGGGATATCCCGTTGTTTCCAGGATGTTCATTCCGAGAGCCTGTCTTTACCCAGATTCCGAAAGAAACGGACCGGCCGGTCGGGATTTTCTCCATTACCACTCGTAAACCATTGGATAACACTATTTTTTCCACTTCAAGTCCTCCTGGCTAATAGCCATGTTCTATCTAATTTAATTACACGTGCCTATAATCCTACCAGAAATACATCTCTCACTCAACATTAGAGGGGATTAGCCGCTCTGCTGAGAGTGTTTGACTAACTGTGCCTAGCTGTAACCCTTTTGCTTTGATTCCACGTATCATGGCCTTCAGAGCTTTGGAGGATGCGGCTGTGGGATGCATTAGGACTAGAGTGCCCGGTTCCGCTTTGCTTGTGATTTTGGCAACCACAGATTCAGGAGACGGATTACGCCAATCTACGGTATCCACGGTCCAAAGTACGGTTTTGAGCCCTAAACTGCCTGCAATTTCTACGGTCTCCTGATCGAAATCACCAGAAGGGGGAGCGAACCATTTATTAGTGACTCCAAGCGATTCCTTTAACAGCTTTTGTGTCTTCTCAATTTCTACAGTAGCTCGTGCACGACTTAAAGTACTCATATTAGGGTGGGTATAAGCGTGATTCTCCATCTCATGACCGCGTTTTAGCATTTCTTTAGCCAGTTCCGGGTTTTTACTCAGCCAGCTCCCATCCAGAAAAAACGTAACTTTAACGTTCTCTTCATCCAAAACATCCAACATTGGCACAATGTACTCATTTCCCCACGCCACATTAATCATCAGCGATACCATCGGCTTAGCCGGATTCCCACGATATATGGGTTCAGCTCCCAGTTGATTCAGGGATATCTGTGGTTCGATCTGCCGATACACAAATTTTATAGGTTCTTTTGGTGCCAAAAGAGCATTCCGATATGTACTCTCTACATCAATTTCAAGCCCGTTATAACCCGGAATCGCCTTCCATACCCGATCAACCACAGCATTCACTGGAGGGGCATTAAGCTTGGCTGCGGCGGTCTCAATCCGTGCCCGAAGATCATTGTTCTCCGCCTTAGAAATATCCTTCCACACAGCTAGGTCATCCTGCGGCTTCAATTGCGCAAGCATGTCCTTTACCGGTCCCTGAGTGCTGCCAATTCCTATCACGATCGCAATACAAGCAACCACTAAAGCCACTTTTTCCGTCTTCATGACGACTTCCTCCCCGGTAGAAACGACTTGTAGTCCGTTCCACACGAATACAAAGACACTTTGTCCCAATCTATGAGACAAGAGAGGAATTTATGTCATAAGAACAGAGGCCAGAGGCGTGATAGTGATGCACTTTACTTTATTTCATATAAAAAAAGAGCCAGAACGCAATCGCTTCTGTCTCCTTTTATTATGCTATTAGGTACTTTAGAAAAGGTACCTCTACAATCGAAACTTAAGCTTTAGCTCCAGTTTCCGAAGTCAATACCGCTTTACGCGACAGGTTAACCCGGCCTTGTTGGTCGATTTCGGTAACTTTAACGGTAATTGTATCCCCGACAGCTACAACATCTTCAACCTTAGCTACGCGCTCAGTAGACAATTGGGAAATGTGTACCAATCCGTCTTTACCCGGAATTAGTTCAACAAATGCTCCAAATTTCTCAATACGTCTAACTGTACCCACATAGATTTCTCCAACTTGTACTTCACGCACAAGTCCTTCGATAATCGAACGCGCCTTTTGGATCATTTCTTCATCTGAAGAACCGATAAAGACACGGCCATCTTGTTCGATGTCGATTTTTACGCCGGTTTCTTCAATAATTTTATTGATAATCTTACCACCAGCACCGATAACATCACGGATTTTGTCCGGATTGATGTTGATAATAATGATTTTTGGAGCATATTTGGACAGATTAGGTCTTGGCGCAGAGATCGCTTCATTCATTTTGTCCAAGATGAACAGACGGCCTTCTTTAGCCTGCTGAAGTGCATCCTGAAGAATTTTGCGGTCGATACCGGCAATCTTAATGTCCATTTGAATAGCTGTAACACCTTCTGCTGTACCAGCTACCTTGAAGTCCATATCTCCGAGATGATCTTCCATACCTTGAATATCCGTCAGGATGGAGACATGCTCTCCGTCTTTGATCAGACCCATTGCTACTCCGGCTACAGGTGCTTTGATTGGCACACCAGCGTCCATCATAGCCAGAATGCTGGCACAGATACTTGCCTGGGAAGTAGAACCGTTAGATTCAATCGCTTCTGATACTAGACGAATCGTGTACGGGAATTCAGTTTCACTAGGAATAACCTTGGATAATGCACGTTCTCCAAGTGCTCCATGACCGATTTCACGGCGTCCTGGTGCTCTAAGCGGACGAGCTTCCCCTACGCTGAACGGCGGGAAGTTGTAATGGTGCATGAAACGTTTCGTTTCAGTAGGATCGATTCCGTCAAGAATTTGCACATCACCTAGTGCTCCAAGAGTACAAACGCTAAGGATTTGTGTTTGTCCACGTGTAAACAGACCGGAACCGTGTGTACGCGGTAACAGACTTGTATCACATTCAATCGGACGGATTTCATCAAGTTTACGTCCATCTGGACGAACCTTATCATGTGTGATTAGACGTCTTACTTCATCCTTCACGATATCATGTAGGACTTCTTTAACATCTTTCAGAAGCTCCGGTGCTTCTATGTACTTCTCTACGAAATACGCAACCGCTTCATCATTAACGACATCAATCGCTTCCTGACGCGCATGTTTTTCAGCTATTTTAACGGCTTCCACCAGACGAGCCTCAGCAAATGCACGGACCTCAGTATTCACGTCAGCATTCACTGTATGCAGCTTCACAGCCATTTTTTCTTTACCAGCCACTTTAACCAGTTCTTCAATGGTTGCAACGATCTTGCGGATTTCATCATGACCGAACATAATCGCTTCGAGCATCACATCTTCCGTCACTTCGTTCGCTTCTGCTTCAACCATCATGATTGCATCCTTCGTTCCAGCAACCACCACATAAACATCACTGATTGCTTGCTGAGACATATCCGGATTGATCACAAACTCTCCATTAATCCGACCTACAGCAACGCCGCCGATGGGTCCATCAAAAGGCACATCGGAAATACTAA
Source organism: Paenibacillus sp. FSL H8-0315 (assembly GCF_038005365.1). NCBI lineage: Bacteria > Bacillati > Bacillota > Bacilli > Caryophanales > Paenibacillaceae > Paenibacillus > Paenibacillus sp. FSL H8-0315. Next base: position 663,108 of record NZ_JBBOTA010000001.1, read on the forward strand.
GTGCTGCTGAAGTACCGATCATAGCAGCAATATCTGGTGCGCAGTCCTGATCCACACTCATTACCATGTTCAATACCTGAACATCGTTACGGAAACCTTCAGGGAACAGTGGTCTGATTGGACGGTCAGTCAAACGGCTGGACAGAATCGCTTTCTCACTCGGTCTACCTTCCCGTTTAATAAATCCGCCAGGAATTTTACCTACCGCATATAATCTTTCCTCATAGTTAACTGTAAGCGGGAAAAAATCCAGATCCTTAGGCTCTTTTGAAGCCGTAACGGTACATAATACCGAAGTATCCCCGTAACGCACCATAACGGCTGCGTTTGCTTGTTTAGCCAGGCGGCCCGTTTCCAGCACAAGGCGTCTTCCACCCAGCTGCATTTCTACACGTTTTTCCATAAATACCTCCTTGAATAGTAGTAGACCCGCAGTCTAAAATAGCAGGTTCACATATCGATCTAAATGAATTGGAAAGGCTTGTCCCAAAGGGAGGCTGCCTATTCTGTATGCATATAAGAAGAAACGGCTGGGCCTTACTGAAAAGTAAAGTCGCCGTTTTTGCGAATAATCTCATCGATCCTAATATTAAGTTTTCCCTAAATTTTCAAAAAGCAACCCAGCTGTCCCGCTGTCGCTCCGAGAAGGACATACGGTATACAACCAGGCTGCTTTAAGAGTAATCTTATGGAAAATTAACGACGCAATCCCAGTCTTTCGATCAGGGCGCTGTAACGTCTGATGTCTTTGTTTTTCAAATACGCCAGAAGTTTACGACGTTGTCCAACCATTTTCAACAATCCACGACGGGAGTGATGATCTTTCTTGTGCGTACGCAAGTGGTCAGTCAAATTAACGATGTTCTCCGTTAGGATAGCAACTTGCACCTCAGGGGATCCAGTATCGGATTCGTGAGTTTTGTGCTCGTCGATCAATTGATGTTTACGTTCTTGAGTTAATGCCATCCTGTTCACCTCCTTCAATATAATCGCCACTAGCCTCGTCACCGTCGGTGAGAACGTGCAACCAAGCTAAGGTTATGATGCTGTAAGCCAGCAACGTTACTTAGTATAGCATCTCCATTAACAAAAGTAAACGGCTTGTCCGGGATGACTATAAATTATACTCCAGAATCTTCTTCGCGGTTTCTGCATCCTCGCCAATCTGAGTAATCAATGCTCCAATGGAGTCAAACTTCCGTTCTGGACGAATGTAAGATACCAATTCTACCTTAAGCTCTTGATCATACAGGTCACCCTCGAAGTCAAAAAGATGAACCTCAAAGCTCGGAGTTAACACACCCTCATGAAAGGTTGGTTTAACACCCACATTCATAACCCCGTACAGAACTTTATCCTTATAAAAGACTCGGACCGCATATACACCTTTGGTCGGAATGACAAAATGATCACTGAGCTTCAAATTGGCAGTTGGAAAACCAATTGTGCGGCCTCTCTTCTCACCATGCCCCACTTCACCACGCAGATGATAGCAACGTCCGAACCAGGAGTTTGCCAGCCCCAGATCTCCATTTTGGAGACTTTTACGAATGCCGGAGCTGCTAACCTTTTCACCTTCAAGCAGAAAAGGAGGAGCAACTTCCACATTCATAACACCTTCACCCAGTTTGCGAAGCATCTCAACATCGCCTTCACCTTGGTAGCCAAAGCGAAAGTCAAAGCCAACAACTGCAGTTACAATATGTAGCGGCAAAAGCATAACAGAGACAAAATTCTGTGGACTAACCCGGGAAAGCTGCTCATTAAATTCAACAACATACAGGATATCGACACCCATGCTGGCAAGAATCTCTTGCTTTTCAAAGGGTGGCGTCAAGTACCCTTCATAATCTCCCTTACCCATAACATCTTTGGGATGAGGATGAAATGTAAGGACTGCAGCCGGCACACCTTGTTTACGGGCTAAGGCTACAGCGGATGTAATGACGCTGGCATGTCCACGATGCAGGCCGTCAAACTGCCCTAGAGCAGCCACTTGAGGTTGTGCCCATTCGGCAGCAGTCTCCGGCGACATCGGATAGGTTAACGTTACGGTTCTCACGCTGTTTCTCACCTACAATTCACTTGGTAAAATTGATTTAAGCTTGTGCAAACACCTTTACTGGGGCAATAGCACCTGTCTCTTCCAGCTCATAAATGCCAAGAAACAATCCCTGAAGATCGTATAGCCGAATTTGACCTGTTGTCTTCACTTCTGGAGCAATGAACCGCGAAGACAAACGTTGCCCTTGCAGTGCTGCCTTCTTCTTCTCATCCATAACGGTATGCTTAGGCAAATGCGAAATTGCCTCATCAGCAGCGATTAAATGATCTTCCAATGTTCCGGCTTCCTTGTGCGCGGCAATATCCTCAAGAGATAAGCAATGGCTGGCAGAAATTCCTGCCGACATTGTTCTCTCCAGCTTCACCATTACACCCGGCAGTCCAAGCGCACGACCGATATCTACACAAAGTGTACGAATATACGTGCCTTTGGAGCATAATACCCGGAAAGTGATGTCGGGATGATTACCTTCCCAAGTCATATCCGTCATTTCGATTTCATAAATCTCTACTTCGCGACTTTTCCGTTCAACGGTTTTGCCTTCTCTAGCCAATTCATAAAGACGTTTGCCGTCGACTTTCACCGCAGAGTACATGGGAGGAACCTGAGAAATTACGCCTTTGAAAGAGGCAAGCACTGCAAGAATCTCTTCCTCAGTTACATGAACCTCATCAACAGTTTCCGTAATGGTTCCAGTTAAGTCTTCAGTATCACTGGACATCCCCAGTCTCAGTGTTGCCACATATTCTTTGGGCAGCTCCTGAATATACTCCACAACGCGAGTAGCACGTCCCAGACAAAGCGGCAATACACCAGTCACTTGGGGATCTAGTGTCCCCGTATGACCAATTCGTTTCATGCCGAGAATCCGACGTGCCTTGGCTACAACATCATGTGAAGTGAAGCCTGCCGGTTTATAAACCGCCAGAACACCTTCTAATTCACTCATAAATGACGTCTTACCTCCTCAAGCACCTGAGCTATTGCCTCTTCAAGCGTAGCTTCTATACGCGCACCTGCAGCACGGGTATGACCGCCGCCTCCAAACGTTTGCGCCAATGCAGCCACGTCTACTTTACCGGCAGAACGCAGGCTAACCTTGACCGCATGTTCGTGAATAACTTTAAAAAGAATGCCTACTTCCACGCCCCGAATATTACGAGGGTAGTTTACGATTCCTTCCAAATCTTCATTAGCAGCAGCACATTCGATCATATGCTCGGGTGTAACATATAGCCAGGCAATATCTCCTTCAGGAGATAATTCCAGCGTATTTAAGGCTTTATTTAATATTTTAACCTGTGGCAGCGTCATTTCTTCAAGCAATGTCTCAGCGAGTTCAGGACCGTTAACCCCAAGGGATAATAGCTCAGATACAGCTGCCATTACTTTTGGTGATGTGTTGGTATAACGAAAACCACCGGTATCTGTTAACAGACCCGTATATATAGCTGTGGCGATATCAATATCCCATTCGATCTCGAATGTCTTCAGCAGGTCGAACAAAATTTCCGCTGTCGCAGCTGCATCCGGTTTGATTAAATTAACGAATCCATAACCGTTATTTGTTGGATGGTGATCAATGTTCAGGATAAGAGCCTCATTCGCAAAATAGCGATTTGTCAGCCCTACTCGCTGAAAATCCGCACAATCCACACAGATGACGTTGCTGTATTGACGGGGCGGTTCACTAGAGGCCATATTGATGATTTCATCCGAATGCCATAGGTATTCCATTCGCTTCGGGATTGGTCCTTCATTCAGCATAGTGTATTTTTTGCCCAGACATGAGAGAAGCCAGCCCACCGCAAGGGTGGAGCTGACTGCATCTCCGTCCGGCTGAACATGCGACACTACAAGGTAATCGTCGTGTTCCAGCAGAAACTCACGGGTCTGCTGGAGACTTTGTTCATAGCTCTGCATTCGCCGTCTCCTTTTTAAAGGTTGTTCAAAATAGCATAACGCTATTTTGAACCCCACTTTAATCACTTATTTCTAATCGTTCTTATGAAGCTCTCCAAGAAGCTTCTCAATATGACTGCCATAAGCGACAGATTCGTCGAACTTAAAGATCAGCTCCGGTGTATGCCGAAGGCGAATGGCCTTGCCAAGCTCTGAGCGAAGAAAACCATTGGCTTTCTCAATCGCTTTAAGCGAGTCTGACTTCTGCTCTTCATCCCCGAACACGCTTAGGTATACCTTGGCTTGGGATAGATCGTTAGTCACGTCTACGCCAGTTACAGTTACAAAACCGATTCGAGGGTCTTTCAGACCGCTTTGGATAAGTTGACTAAGCTCTTTCTTGATCTGCTCGCCCACTCGTCCTGCTCTAATTTTAGACATCTATATTCACCTCTTCGCTTAGCGCTCTACAGTTTCCATAAGAAACGCTTCGATAATGTCGCCCTCTTGGACGTCATTATAGCGTTCCAAAGTTATGCCACATTCATAACCTTGCGCCACTTCTTTGGCATCATCTTTGAAACGTTTCAAAGTATCAACCTTACCTGTGAACACTACGATTCCGCTACGGATCAAGCGCATTTCAGCATTACGGGTAATTTTACCGGAAGTAACCATACATCCTGCAATGGTACCCACTTTGCTGATTTTGAACACGCTGCGAACTTCGGCGTGACCGATAACATTCTCTTTATAGATAGGATCGAGCATACCTTTCATGGCACTTTCGATTTCTTCAATTACGTTGTAGATAATGTTGTGCAGACGAACATCTACTTTTTCTTGCTCAGCAGCAGCTTTGGTCTGTGCGTCTGGACGAACATTAAAGCCGATAACGATAGCATTCGATGCTGCTGCAAGCGTAATATCGGATTCAGTAATCGCACCAGCACCGCTGTGAATGATCTTCACGCGTACGCCTTCCACTTCGATCTTAGCCAAGGATCCTTTAAGCGCCTCGACTGAACCTTGTACGTCAGCTTTGATAATCACGTTAAGGTCTTTGATCTCGCCATCTTTAATGTGCTGGAACAGATCATCCAAAGTTACACGGGTGTTCGTATTCAGCTCAGATTGACGTTGGGAAGTAGAACGTCTATCAGCAATCGCACGCGCTTTACGCTCATCTTCGAAAGCCATAAACGGATCGCCAGCTTGTGGCACCTCAGTCAAACCAGTAATTTCTACTGGAGTAGATGGTCCAGCTTCTTTGATCTTACGACCTTTATCATTGACCATCGCACGTACACGTCCGAAGCAGTTACCTGCTACAAAGGCATCGCCGACTTTCAACGTACCGTTCTGAACGAGTATACGAGCAACTGGTCCACGGGATTTATCAAGCTCAGCTTCTATAACAGTACCGCGTGCCCGTTTGTCAGGGTTCGCTTTGTACTCATTAACTTCAGCTACGAGCAGGATCATTTCCAGCAGTTCTTCCAAGTTAATACGTTGTTTCGCAGAGAGGTTAACGAAGATGGTATCTCCGCCCCACTCTTCAGGAACAAGTTCATAACTTGTAAGCTCTTGCTTCACCTTATCAGGATCTGCACCCGGTTTGTCGATTTTATTAACAGCGACAATAATCGGAAGTCCAGCAGCCTTAGCGTGTGCAATAGCTTCAACGGTCTGAGGCATAACACCGTCATCAGCAGCTACTACGATAATTGTCATATCCGTAACCTGTGCACCACGAGCACGCATAGCAGTAAATGCTTCGTGACCAGGTGTATCAAGGAACGTGATTTTCTTTTGGTTGATTTCGACTTGATAAGCACCGATGTGCTGAGTGATTCCGCCGGCTTCGCCTAGCGTCACATTGGTCGAACGAATAGCATCAAGTAGTGTAGTTTTACCATGGTCAACGTGACCCATAATAGTAACTACTGGAGGACGAGTCTGAAGATCCTCTTCATTGTCATTCTCTTCCACTGTTTCGAAGCTGTCCTCGTCAACAGGAATCTTCACTTCTACTTCTACGCCAAATTCAGCAGCGAGCAGCAAAATGGTGTCGATATCAAGTTCTTGGTTGATGGTAGCCATAACACCCATCGAAATCAGCTTTTTGATTACTTCAGAAGCATCCTTGTGAAGCAATTTCGCTGTTTCACCAACGGTCATGCTGCCACGAACGATGATTTTCTTAGGTGTGTTATCGATTTTCTCGCGGTGTACCATTGGCTGGTTCTTGCCACGACCATTCTTACCACCACGACCGCGGTAGTTACCACCTTTACCATCATCGAAACGTCTTTGATTATTATTCGGTCTGCCACCAGTTGTGTTCTTTTTAGGACCTCTGTCATCACCGCGTGTGAAACCTCCGCCTGTGCCAGATTGACCTTGTGGACGGCTGTCAGTGCGTGGTGCACTGCTTTGTCCTTGCGGACGGCTGCCACTTGTATTGCTGCCTTGTGGACGGCTTCCACCAGTGTTGCTGCCTTGTGGGCGGCTACCACCAGTATTGCTACCTTGCGGACGGCTGCCACCGGTATTGCTACCTTGTGGACGGTTGCCGCCAGTATTACTGCTTTGCGGACGGCTGCCACCGGTATTGCTACCTTGTGGGCGATTGCCGCCAGTACTGCTGCTTTGCGGGCGGCTGCTACTAGTACTGCTAGTACTGTTAGTACGTGGAGCACCGCTTTGTTGCGGACGTGCATTCTGCGTTGAACCTGTTTGTGTTCTGCGGGAATCTTGTCCGCTTTGGGGCCTTGGGGACGTCGTCGATTGGTTGTTGTTTTGGTTACTGTTCATACCTACCTGCTTTTCCTGTTGATTTTTGTTGGCATTCTGAGCACTTTGAGGTTCGGCTGTTACCGCACCGGTTGTTACCGGCCGGCTGCTGGTGCCGGTATCCCGCTTGGCTGCAGCATTTGATTTGATATCCTTAAAGAACTGTTCAACTTTGTTCACGGATCCATTCTCCATGACACTCATATGATTATTCACAGGGACATTCAAACGCTTCAGAATAGTAATAATTTCTTTACTGCTCATGTTTAGTGACTTGGCGTATTCGTACACGCGCAATTTATCTTTGTTCTCTTCTTTAGTCAATAAATCCACCTCCGACAGTATCTCCGAGTTGCTTGGAGATCATTTCCGCGAATCCTTTATCCGTAATGGCCAGTACTACGCGCTGGTCTTTACCAATACTTGCACCGAGTTCATCCCGGTGAAATGCGATTACTAGTGGAATATCGTAAGTTCCGCATTTATCACGGAACTTTTTTTGGGTATTATCTGAAGCGTCACCTGCCAGAACGACCAGCTTCGCCTCTGAAGACCGTACAGCTTTGAGTACAGCCTCGTCACCGGTGACTATCTTGCCTGCTCTCATGGCAAGCCCTAAATAAGAAAGCGCCTTACTCATTATCCTCACTATCCTTTGCTGCTAGAAACTGCTCTTCCACGGAAGTAAACTCCCGGGCTAGCTGGGCGTAGATTTCAGGACTCACTTGACATTTCAATGCACGGTCAAGTGCTTTGTTCTTTTGTGCCAGCTGAAAGCATTCAAGCTTGCCGCATATGTAAGCACCACGGCCTGACTTCTTGCCCGTCAGATCAATCAGCACTTCACCTTCAGGCGTTCTTACCACACGAATCAGCTCTTTTTTAGGCATCATCTCTTGGGTAGCAACGCATTTACGCAGCGGCACCTTTTTTTGTTTCATTACAAACGCCTCCCGTCAAGCAGGTTAATTAATCTATGGAGACGGAATCCTGATGCATTTCATCAATAGAAGATTTCGGTCTGCCGTATTCCTGCTCCGCTTGAGTTTCACTCTTGATATCAATCTTCCAGCCGGTAAGTTTAGCGGCAAGACGTGCATTTTGCCCTTTAATACCGATAGCCAGTGACAATTGATAGTCAGGAACGATAACTCTCGCCATCTTCTCCGTTTCAAAGACTTGAACTTCAAGAACCTTTGAAGGGCTAAGTGCATTCGCAACATATTCCTGCACCAGATCAGAATAACGGACGATATCGATCTTCTCACCGCGAAGCTCAGTAACGATGGTCTGAACGCGTGTGCCTCTTGGACCTACGCAAGAACCAACGGGATCTACTTCTGGATTGCGGGAATACACAGCAATCTTCGAGCGGAAGCCAGCTTCACGGGCTACAGAACGAATCTCAACTACACCGTCAAATATTTCAGGAACTTCAAGCTCGAACAGACGCTTCAGTAATCCAGGATGACTGCGGGAGAGCATAATCTGCGGACCTTTTGTTGTATTCTCAACTTTTGTGATATAAGCCTTGATGCGTTCGCTTTGTTTGAACTTTTCACCTGGCATCAATTCGCTAAGCGGAAGAACCGCTTCGATTTTACCAAGATCAATGTAAATGTTCCGCATATCTTGACGTTGAACTAGTCCAGTAACGATATCATCTTCTTTGTCGATAAAAGCATTATAGATAAGTCCACGCTCTGCCTCGCGAATTCGTTGAGTTACAACCTGCTTAGCAGTCTGTGCGGCAATACGTCCAAAATCACGCGGTGTCACTTCAAGCTCAGCGATATCTTCCAGCTGGAAATGCGGGTTAATTTCTCTGGCTGCCGGCAACGAGATTTCAGTCCTTGTATCCAGGACCTCCTCAACAATTAACTTGCGGGCAAACACTTTAATGACACCTGTATTGCGATTCATGTCAACACGCACGTTCTGTGCTGCATTGAAATTACGTTTATAACTAGAGATCAGCGCCGCTTCAATCGCTTCAAACAGCACATCTTTACTGATGCCTCTCTCCCTCTCCAGCTCATTCATTGCTTCAATAAACTCCATACTCATGAATTTCCGGCCCCCCTTTCAAGACGTTAAAAAATAATGGCCAATCTCGCACTTGCGACCTTGGCGTACGGTACTACATGTTCTTTTTTGCCCGCGGAGATGAGCAGTTCCTCGTTCTCGAACGAGAGCAAACGACCTTCAAATTCTTTGAGTCCTTGAATCGGCTCATAAACAGTCACATACACGTCCTTACCTACCGCTTTAGCTACATCCGCAGCTTTTTTGAGAGGACGCTCTGCTCCCGGCGAGGAAACCTCAAGGAAATATGCCTCAGGAATAGGATCATTCTCATCTAACTTCTGACTGAAATATTCGCTAATGATCCCGCAGTCATCAATATCAATGCCGCCTTCTTTATCTACGAATATACGCAGAAACCAATTGGAGCCTTCCTTCACGTATTCAACGTCCACCAGTTCGAAACCATTGTCGTCGAGATAGGGCCCGAGCATCTGCTCTACCGTTTGTTTAATTTTAGATTTGGGTGTGCTCAAAAGAAAATTACCTCCACGAACTTGTCTTTTGCTATATACCAAAGATAAAGAGTGGGTTTCCCCACTCTTTACACAACGGACTTATCTCATTATTACCAAAGAAATTATACCATAGGGAAACTGGACTGACAAGTGCTAGCCCTTGACTCCCCCTTTGGAGCACTCTTTTCTAGCCATGAAATAAGTGTTGTTAAAGCCTTTAAAATAGGGAAAGTTGATTGCTTTCCGGTAAGCCGCGGAAGCAGCCCATGCCGGTCAGCAGCTCAATAACCGTCTTACTTGCCTTTGATTTCTGCTGGAAATCTTCAATAGACAGGAACTCGCCAGCATCTTTCGCAGCAGCTATGTTGATAGCAGCATTCTCACCAATTCCCGCTAAAGCAGAAAACGGAGGGATCAAACTCTTGTCATCAACAATAAACTTATTCGCTTCTGAGCGGTAAAGATCAATGTTTTTGAATGTAAACCCACGTGCCGTCATCTCCAAAGCCATCTCAAGGACAGGCAACATAGCCTTTTCCTTAGGCAAAGCTTGAAATCCTTTTTGCTCAATTTCTACGATCTGACGGCTGATGGCTTCATACCCCTTACAGCACAATTCAATATCAAAATCTGCTGCACGTACAGAGAAATAAGTCGCATAATATTCAATAGGATGATACAGCTTGAAGTAGGCGGTACGCACTGCAGAAATTACGTATGCAGCAGCATGCGCCTTCGGGAACATGTATTGAATCTTTAGACAAGAATCAATATACCATTGTGGGACCTTGCACTTTTTCATTTCCTCGATCCACTCGTCAGACAAACCTTTACCTTTACGAACACTCTCGGTAATTTTAAAGGCCAAGCTCGCATCCATTCCCGCTTTATAAATTAAGAAGAGCATGATGTCATCACGACAACCGATAACGGTCTTAATGTTACAAGTGTTATTCTTTATAAGCTCTTGAGCGTTACCAAGCCAAACTCCAGTACCATGAGACAAACCTGATATTTGCAGTAAGTCAGCAAAGCTGGACGGCTTCGACTCAATAAGCATTTGACGTACGAACTTGGTACCCATTTCGGGCACACCATAGGTCGCAACCGGTGATCTGATTTCGTCAGGTCTTACTCCAAGTGCATCTGTAGAGTTAAACATGCTCATTACTTTCGGATCATTCATCGGGATAGAAGTTGGATCAACACCTGTCAAATCCTGAAGCATCCGCATCATCGTCGGATCATCATGACCCAGAATATCAAGCTTCAGCAAATTCGCGTCAAAAGCGTGATAATCAAAGTGTGTGGTCTTCCATTCAGCATTGACATCATCCGCCGGGAATTGTACTGGCGTAATATCTTCTACCTCCATATAGTCTGGAACAACGACTATACCACCCGGATGCTGTCCCGTACTACGTTTAACGCCTGTACAGCCAGCCGCCAGACGGCCAACTTCAGCTCCACGCCAACGTTTCTGGTGAAGTTCTTCGTATTTTTTTGCAAATCCGAAGGCTGTCTTCTCAGCTACGGTACCAATCGTTCCGGCACGGAATACATTTTTCTCACCAAACATTTCTTTGGTAAAGTTATGTGCATTCGGCTGATATTCCCCTGAGAAGTTCAAGTCGATATCGGGGACTTTATCCCCTTTAAATCCAAGGAAGGTCTCGAACGGAATATCCTGGCCTTCACCTTTGAGCTTCTGACCGCAATCCGGGCAGACTTTATCTGGTAAATCGAATCCGCTCCGCACACTACCGTCCAGGAACCATTCATTATGGCGACACTCGGGGTTTAGGCAAATATAATGCGCAGGCAAAGGATTAACTTCTGAAATTCCTAGAAATGTAGCTACTACAGAAGAACCTACGGAACCCCGCGAGCCTACGAGATACCCATCCTGATTTGACTTTTTAACGAGACGTTCAGAAATCAAATAGTTGGCAGAGAACCCGTATTTAATAATCGGTGCAAGCTCTTTCTCCAAACGGGCAATAACTACCTCAGGCAGCTCTTCACCGTAAATGGATTTGGCAGTATTGTAGCAGGTCTCGCGAATTTCTTCGTCCGCCCCGTCAATAATTGGTGTAAATAGCTTATCTGGAAATAGCTCCAGTTCTTCAAAACGCTCCGCCAGCTCAACTGTATTTGTGACAACGACTTCCATCGCTTTTTCAGCACCAAGAAATTCGAATTCAGACAGCATTTCATCTGTTGTGCGGAAGTGTGCATCCGGTTTGCGTTGGTCTTTAAGCGGACTAAAGCCCGTGATCCCATTAATCGTAATATCACGATACAGCTTGTCCCGGGGTTCAAGATAATGTACATTCCCCGTTGCGATAACAGGTTTATTCAACTGTTCCCCTATTTCGCAAACCTTCCGGACTACATCGCGAAGCTCATCAGGGCCTGCTACAAAGCCCTTGTCCACCAAGTGCATGTACATGGTCAATGGCTGAATCTCCAGCACATCATAAAAATGAGCAACCTCCATGGCTTCCTCAGTCGTTTTGTTGAGTACTGCTTCAAAAAACTCTCCACGTTCACAACCCGAAATCACGAGCAGTCCATCTCTATGCTCTTCCAGCTTGGATTTCGGAATACAAGGTACACGTTTGAAATATTCCGTATGTGACATGGAAATGAGCTTATAGAGATTTTTTTTCCCTATTTGATTTAGTGCATAAATATTACAGTGGAACGGTCGTGTGTTCGAAAGATCATTACCCACATAATCGTTTAGTCGATCAAGGCGGGTCATGCCCTTCATCTTTTCAGCATCTGCGAGCAATCCTGTTAATATACCGCCGAGTGCTATGGTATCATCAATCGCACGGTGATGGCTTTCCAGAAGAACTTTATATTTATCGGCTAATGTGTTCAGCCTGTGATTCTTCATGCTTGGATATAGTAACCGCGCGAGCTCAAGCGTATCAAGAGATGGATTCGGAAGCACAGGTTCACCTATTTTACGTAACGAGGCCTGAATAAAACCCATATCAAATCTGGCGTTATGAGCTACAAGGATACTATCACCCACAAATTCAACAAACTTACGCAGTACTGGCTCAAGATCAGGAGCATCCTTAACCATTTCATCCGTAATATTGGTCAATTGCTGAATATGATAAGGGATTTTCTCATGCGGATTAACAAAAGTAGAATAACGGTCTACTTCTTTGCCTTCGCACATTTTAATGGCCGCCAGCTCCGTAATATTATTGCGGGTAATCGATAAACCCGTGGTTTCTATATCAAACACTACATAGGTAGCTGTCTTCAAGTCCAAAGGCTGAGCGTTCTCGACAATATTCACAGAGTCATTTACAACATTAGCTTCCACGCCATAAATCATTTTTATCTTATGCTTATGAGCTGCATGGTTTGCATCAGGAAAAGCCTGAACGCCGCCATGATCAGAAATCGCAATCGCAGGATGCCCCCACTGGGCAGCTGTTTTGACATAGGTAGTGATCGGAGTGACCGCATCCATCGTACTCATCGTAGTGTGAAGGTGGAATTCCACCCGTTTCTTAGGAGCTGTATCTTTACGCGCAGGCGGTGCCTTAACTTCCGTTAAATCCGAAGGGATCATCACGAGCTCAGGAATCTGCATAAAACGGTCATATTCTACTTTCCCGCGTGCTCTTACCCATTTGCCATTAGCTAGCTGACTCATAACCTTCAGATCATCTTTAGTCTTCGCGAACATCTTCATTTGTAGAGAATCCGTAAAATCGGTCAGACTGAAAGTGAACAAGGTACTGCCATTGCGAAGCTCCTTACGATCCAGACCAAAAATGGTACCCTGAATTGTAATTTTCTTCTCTTCATCTTGAATTTCAAGAATCGGCACGGCCTGTTCCTTAATTTCATACCCCACTTGAAGCTTAATTACTTCATTAGGATCGCTATCATCAGCAGGAGCTTCTGTTTCCACAGCAGTCATCATCTGCTCAACGATCTCGCGTTGTTCTTGCTGAAGCTTTTGCTGAAATTCTTCGAATGCTTCAACATTATTATTTTCGTTCTCCGCCATTAGTAATTTAACCTTTAAGGAGAGACCGAAATACTTATCATAAAATTTAATAATTGCTCCATCGATGCTTTTTTTGCGAGCTAACTCCATCGAAGTGGAATCACTCATCGTTAACATTAAAGTATCCTCTTTAAGCTCCTGTGAGGAGCGGGTCAGCCAGCCGTTTACCGATGGAATCTCCCGATGTACCCACTCCAGAAACAGTCCCCAATATTCCTGGACAAGCTCCGCTCTGCTAACCTTCTCATCATATAGGAACAAAAAGCTTACTTTAGCTATATGCTGTAGCTTCTCACGCATTCTAAGGCAAAATGTCCGATATACCTGTGCTGGAACCAGACTATCTTTCGCTATAACGATTTGCCAGTCCCGGTTGCCACGACTGATCTCAACACGTTCTATATACCCATCCAAAAAGTAGGGGTCCATGATTGCAGGTGGAATTTCACCCTGCTTCATCAAGAGCTCGAACCTTTTTCTTCTCTCCTGGTTTTGTTCCATGCTTTCCTCCCACCTTTAATAACCCAGTTAAAACTATCCATGATATACAGTGAAAGTACAATATGATAAGAAGAAACGATGTAGTCGACTTTTAAAGACGACAACTGTTTCTCGTAAAAATATAAGAATTTATAGTGAAAACCTATAAATTCTTATATTTTAAAAAGCTTCTGGGTTCAAAAAGCATTGGGTTCTTACGGCCCGCCGACTCCTCTCGCCAGAAGCTAAATTAAAATACTACAAGACTGTTGATCGGTGCCTAAAGATTAATATGCCTTTGCAAAAACCACAGTATGCTTGGCTGGTTGGCCACAGCATATGCAGACTTGCTTAGTCTCCGCTGGATCAAAAGGAATATTGCGGCTACCCGCACCTGTCTCTTCCTTAACTTTGGACTCGCATTCTTCGGAACCACACCATCCCGCTAGAGCAAATCCACGTTTTTCGTCCATCGAAGCTTTCATTTCCTCCAAGGAATCTACAGAATAGAAATGGTCCTCACGGAATTTCAGCGCACGTTCGAACATTTCATTGTGAACCTGTTCAAGCATTGTTTGAACCTCTTCTACGAGGTTTTCCTGTTGAATAACCTTCTTCTCACCGGTGACACGTGAGACGAGAACGCAGACGCCATTCTCCATGTCACGTGGTCCAAGCTCCAAACGTACTGGCACTCCACGCATTTCATATTCATTAAACTTCCAGCCTGGGGTAACATCTGAACGATCATCCACACGTACACGAACGCCAGCATTCTTCAATTCCTTGAACAGCTCGTCCGTCCGCCCAATCACAGCTTCGCGGGTCTTAGGAGGTCCGATAGGAATCATAATAACTTGCGTTGGAGCTACCTTAGGCGGCAGAACAAGACCGCGGTCATCTCCATGCACCATAATCAGGGAGCCAATCAAGCGAGTGGTTGAGCCCCATGAAGTAGTGTGTACATACTCCAAATTATTGTCACGGCTTAAATATTGAATCTCAAAAGCTGTGGCAAACTTGGTGCCGAGGTAATGTGAAGTAGCAGCCTGAACAGCGCGTCCATCCTTCATCATCGCTTCAATAGAATACGTATCTACCGCACCGGCAAAACGCTCGGAAGGTGTCTTTTGTCCGGTAATAACCGGAATGGCAAGATAGGTCTCGACAAAATCACGGTAGTTATCCAGCATCCGCATAGTTTCTTCACGAGCTTCCGCTTCATTCTCATGCGCGGTATGCCCTTCTTGCCAAAGAAACTCAGTAGTGCGGATAAATGGCAATGTACGTTTCTCCCAACGAACCACGTTCGCCCATTGATTGATAAGTACAGGAAGGTCACGATAAGATTGAATCCATTTGGAGTACATGTGGCCAAACATGGTCTCTGAAGTAGGACGAACTGCGAGACGTTCCTCAAGTACATCACCACCCGCTTCTGTTACCCATGGCAGCTCTGGATTAAAGCCTTCAATGTGATCCTTTTCCTTCTGAAAGAAACTCTCTGGAATGAACACTGGAAAATAAGCGTTTCGATGCCCAGTTTCCTTGAGGCGACGGTTCATTTCCTCCTGAATATGCTCCCATATTTCATAGCCTTCTGGCTTAAATACAATACAGCCACGAACAGGAGAGTAATCCATCAAGTCTCCTTTTTTAATAACATCAATATACCAGCGTGAGAAATCCTCGCTTTGCGGCGTGATTTCCGTAACGAATTGTTTATCTTTTGCCATGTAATGGAATGCCTCCCGAAGAAAATTAGCCGCTGATCAAACGTAAAATATCATTATACGTAACAGCAATCATTAATAAAAATAGCAGTGCAAAACCTACAAAGTGAACCATGCCTTCATGACCCGGATCCACAGGTTTGCCACGCAGTGCCTCTACACCTAGGAATGCCAGACGGCTTCCATCGAGTGCCGGAATCGGCAAGAGGTTAAATATCCCCAGATATAGACTCAAAATAGCGGCCCAGTATGTAAGATACTGAATACCTTGTTGAGCAATTTGACCGGTTACCTCAAACGTACGAACCGGACCTCCAATATCATCCATATTGAATTTATTGATCAATTGTTTAAAGCCCAAAAAGATAGCTTCTGTCGTATCGACCATAGCTTTTCCTGAACCTGTTATCGTCTCGCCAAAACCAGCTTTACGAGTAGGCAGCTCAGGAGTGATGCCTATTTTACCGCCTTCTTGCCCTTCCATACTACGAGGAACTAGCGTAACGTTAAGGGTTTCCTCTCCCCGCTGCAGCGTCCAGTTCATTTCTTTCCCTTTGGACTCCGAGGTCAAGCTAATCATTTTTTGGTAATCAGCACCGATTTTCTCACCATTGATGGAGACAATGATGTCGCCCTTTTGGAGTCCTGCTTCTTGGGCAGGCATTCCTTCGGAGACGTCGCCAATCTTAACAAAAGTAGGATTTTCAACTTGAATACCGACCATTTGCAAATGGATGGCGAAGAGTACAAAGGCTAACAGAAAGTTCATCACAGGACCCGCAACAATAGCCAACGCACGCTGACCCACGGTCTTGCTGCCGAATTGACGATCTTTAGGTGCAATTTGTGTCTGTTGCGTTCCTTTAATCATCATCGCTTGCGGATGAACATCATAAGTAGTAACTTCTCCGTCCACATCTAAGGTAATCTGCAATTTATCCTCGAGATCGGTATTCAGCGCCTCACCACGGATAACATTTCTACGGGTGTCTAGTGCATCCAGATAAATGTTTTTAACTTTATTGTCTTGTCCGAGCCTTACCGCAATGGTCTGTCCAGAACCAATCTCGACAATCTCAGGATCTTCACCAGCCATACGGGCATAACCGCCAAAAGGCAGTAAGCGAAGAGTGAACTGAGTCTCATTCCGTTTATAAGAAAACAGTTTCGGACCGAAACCGATAGCAAATTCCCTCACGAGAATACCGGCGCGTTTGGCAAAATAATAGTGACCCCATTCGTGTACAGTCACAAGTACAAAAAACATGAGCACCGTTAAAAAAACGACCTGAACCATTTCCAAACGTATCATCCCCCTTTAGGTGTAAGACCGAAGTATGTCCTCTTAATTTATCATTATTCTCCGATCAGGCACAAGAGAATCAACTGTCCCAACCTATTTTTAGGGCAAAGTAAGTATTTCCAGTCCAGCAATAACGCCATCGGTGTCCCTTTAAGGAGACGGTACGCGTTTACGCGAGAAATATAAGGATAATGTATAAAGTGAAACTTATACTTTCTTATATTTCTAAAAGGAGATCTTTCAACGTTCTACAGCGTAGCTGCCAGTTCTCGAACACGTCTATCACAGGATTCAATTTGTTCCAGATTCGGATTATGCTCGTTATTATGACGATCTAGCACTTCTCCGATAATCTCCTCAATACGCAGAAAAGAGATCTCATGACTCAAGAATCGAGCAACAGCTATTTCGTTCGCAGCATTAAAAGCCGTAGTCGCTGTTCCACCAGCTTTTCCACAATCTATCGCTAGCTTCAGTGCAGGGTAACGTTCAAAGTCCATTTCACGGAAGGTCAAACGTCCTATCTCTGCTAACGACAAACGCTGTGCCGGAGATTCCCAACGATCTGGATAAGTAAGTGCATATTGAATCGGGACACGCATATCGGGATTGCCAAGCTGGGCAATAATACTGCTGTCACGGAATTCAACATATGAGTGAATGATGCTCTCCGGGTGCAGCAGCACATTCACTTGTTCATACGGAAGACCGAATAACCAATGTGCTTCAATAACCTCTAGGCCCTTGTTCACCATTGTAGCAGAATCTATCGTTATTTTCGCGCCCATGCTCCAATTCGGATGACGAAGCGCATCTTCTACCGTCACATCCTTAAGCTGATCACGCGTGAAGTCGCGGAATGAGCCGCCGGATGCTGTTAAAGTAATGTAGGCAATATCTGAGATGTTCTCGCCATTGAGACATTGATAAATAGCTGAATGCTCACTATCAATCGGCAACAGCTTAACTCCCTTACGATTAGCGAGATTAGTGACCAAATGTCCGGCCGTTACTAATGTCTCCTTATTGGCGAGTCCAATATGTTTGCCAGCTTCAATTGCCGCTAGTGTTGATTGAAGCCCTACGCTTCCCATAACAGCCGTTACGACCATTTCGGCATCGCCGCCAGCCGCCACTTCAACAAGCCCTTCATTCCCGCTGTAAAGCTCTATACCAGAAGGTAGGCTGGATCTAATCTCATCTGCCAGCTCTTTCGTTGCCACAGAGACTCTACGCGGGTTAAAACGACGAACTTGCTCCAGTAATAATGTTGTATTTGTTCCGGCCGCCAAGCCATCTACTTCAAAAGAGTCTGGGTGCATTGCGATGACATCTAGAGTCTGAGTGCCGATCGAACCCGTCGAACCTAGAACACTTATTTTTTTCATAGTTATACTCTCTCTCCCTTCGTTTAATAGTAAGGCATAAGCATTACAATATGTACGAATGGAAATACGATAATCCAGCTGTCACATCGATCAAGAATACCGCCATGCCCTGGCAAAAGTGTACCTGAGTCTTTAATGCCATACGCACGTTTATAAGCTGACTGCACAAGATCTCCAAGCTGTCCTAATATCGCACAAGAAAGCCCAATAAGCAATGCTCGTCCTATCGTCAAGTATTCAGGAGCAAGCAGCGCAAACACGATAGAAATAAGCATCGAGATCAGTACCCCGCCAACAGCACCTTCCACCGTTTTGTTAGGACTGATGGCCGGCCAGAGCTTGTTCTTGCCAAAGCTTCTGCCTACAAAATATGCCCCCGCATCACTGCCCCAAATGCAGAACAGGAGCAAAAAAGTCCAGAACAAACCATGTCCGTCATCCGATGCACGAGCCACGGCCATATAAGAGAAGCCCATTCCAATGTATACAATACCAGTAAACAGCAAGGCTGTTACTCGAATATCTAATTTATTTTTAGTAAAAACGGTGACCAGAAGGAACAATAACAGCAGAATCCAAATCCCTTGCTCCCAGGACAACGGCTCATTAACACCAAGCAAATCCCATGGGATCATGAAGCTCAGAATAGCTGCGTAACCCAGAACAGTAGTACCGGAAAGCGTAGGAATACCTATCATTTTGACAAATTCATAAAAACCTATAAGAGCCATAGCAATAAGCAGAACCTGATACGGCCAGTTTCCCAGTACACATAACCCTAAAAATAATACTCCGGCAACAATTCCGGTAATCAATCGCTGCTTCAAAGGTTCCATCTCCTAACAAGCTACTTCAGTCCACCATAACGGCGTGTTCGTCGTTGATATTCAGCAACGGCCTGATGCAAATGCTCTTTGTCGAACTCAGGCCAGTACACATCAGTAAACCACAGTTCACTATAGGCAACCTGCCATAACATAAAATTGCTAAGCCGAATTTCTCCGCTTGTACGTATCAGCAAATCAGGATCGGGTAAACCAGCAGTTAATAGTCTGTTGTTAATCAACTCTGATGTAATTTCTTCTGGCGACAATATACCAGCTTGGATATCTTTCCCTAAGCTGCGCATACAGCCTTCTATTTCATTGCGTCCACCATAGTTAAGAGCAAAATTTAAGATCAATCCAGTATTCTCTTTTGTTCGAGCTACCGCCTCTTCCATAGCCTTACGGGTATATGAAGGTAAAGCGTCAGCGTCACCCATCATGCGTACTTGAACATTCTTCTCGATTAGCTCATCAAGCTCAATCGCCAGAAACTCCCCAGGCAAACGCATCAAGTAATCGACTTCTTCTTTCGGGCGTATCCAGTTTTCTGTCGAGAACGCATACATCGTTAAGTATTTAATACCTAATTCGTCTGCAGCGATCGTAGCACGTTTGACAGCCTTCATGCCGTTCTGATGACCCATAACGCGCGGTAAGCCGCGCCGTTTAGCCCAGCGTCCATTACCATCCATTATCACAGCCACATGCCGGGGAATGTTATCCGGTGAAATCTCGACTGACTGTTGCCTGTCTTTACGGCTCAGCCACGCTTGAATCCGTTTGATCATTTCCGTTTCCTCCAAGCTCTTATCAGAAAGAGACAAACCCCACCATTAACGGAGGGGCCTTAAGTCTCTTGAATATCATTAAACTTCCATAATCTCTTTTTCTTTGGAAACAAGCACTTTGTCAACTTCGGCTATGAACTTATCCGTTGTTTTTTGAATGTCTTCCTGATGGCCACGGGACTCATCTTCAGAGATACCGTTTTTCTCCATCTTTTTAATATCATCGTTGGCATCACGGCGAATGTTGCGGATCGCTACTTTCGCTTCTTCACCAAATTTCTTAGTCAGCTTAACCAAGTCCGTCCGACGCTCTTCAGTCAGCGGAGGGATAGAAAGACGAATAATGGTGCCGTCATTGGCAGGTGTCAATCCGATATCGGATTTCATGATCGCCCGTTCAATATCAGACATCGATGTTTTGTCCCACGGCTGAATCAACAGTGTCCGGGAATCCGGAGTACTAATGTTGGCCAGCTGATTAATTGGAGTAGGTGCCCCGTAATATTCAACTTGAATACGATCGAGAAGCGATGTTGTTGCACGTCCTGCACGTAATGTCGCCAAGTCACGTTTCAGCGATGAAATCGCTTTTTCCATACGCTCTTCAGCATTTTTTTTGACCGATTGTGGCATTAATCTACACTCCCTTTAACAATCGTTCCGATCTTCTCACCGAGAACGACACGTTTGATATTGCCTTGTTCTGTAATGGCAAATACAATGAGCGGTATATTGTTATCCATGCATAAAGATGAAGCTGTTGAATCCATAACACCGAGGTTTTTGTTCAGAACATCCATATAAGTAAGCTGTTCGAATTTCTCAGCGGTACTATCTTTGAACGGATCAGCAGAATATACTCCATCAACCTTATTTTTCGCCATCAGAATAACTTCTGCTTCGATCTCTGCCGCTCTAAGTGCTGCAGTAGTATCTGTTGAGAAGAATGGGTTACCTGTGCCTGCTGCAAAAATAACAACACGGCCCTTCTCCAAGTGGCGAATCGCACGACGACGAATGTATGGTTCAGCAATTTGCTGCATCGAGATCGAAGTCTGTACTCTTGTTGGCACATCGATTTGCTCCAATGCATCCTGCAGTGCAAGTGAGTTCATTACTGTTGCCAGCATGCCCATATAATCTGCAGTAGCGCGATCTATGCCGCTTGCGCTGCCCGCGATCCCGCGCCAAATGTTCCCCCCGCCACAAACAATCGCAACCTGAACGCCAAGTTCTACAACTTCCTTGATCTGTTCAGCGATGGAAATAATCATGTCGGCATCAATACCATATCCGTTTTGTCCTGCCAAAGACTCTCCACTTACCTTAAGGACTACTCTCTTAAATACCGGCTGTTCCAAATGTATACCCTCACTTTCTGCAAAAGACGGAACACTACGTGTACGTGTTCCGCTCTTCTGATGCTTGCCTTTATTCAATTCTTCACATTTATGATGAAACTATTATTGATTAACTTGTGCCATAACTTCTTCAACAAAGTTATCCACTTTCTTTTCCAAACCTTCGCCTAGTTCAAAACGAGCAAAACGACGGATCGAGATGTTTTCTCCGATGGTGCTGATTTTTTCATTCAACAATTGGGAGATTGTTTTGTCAGGGTCTTTAACGAAAGTTTGCTCAAGCAAGCAATATTCTTCGTAATATTTACCAATACGTCCTTCAACCATTTTTTCAATGATTTTCTCAGGCTTACCTTCGTTCAAAGCTTGAGCTTTCAGGATTTCTTTTTCTTTTTCAACATCTTCTTGTGGAACTTCTTCACGACGAACATAACGCGGGTTTGCTGCAGCGATTTGCATAGCGATATCGCGAGCAAATTCCTTGAAGGAATCTGTTTTACCAACAAAGTCAGTTTCGCAGTTGATTTCTACAAGTACACCAATACGGCCGCCAGCGTGGATGTAAGATTCTACAACGCCTTCAGTAGCAATACGTCCTGCTTTGTTCGCTGCTGCAGACAGGCCTTTTTCACGAAGCAATTCTGCTGCTTTAGTGATATCGTTATTAGCTTCTTCAAGCGCTTTTTTACAATCAAGCATACCAGCGCCTGTTCTTTCACGAAGTTCTTTTACTGCTTTTGCATCAACTGCCATTGTTTATTCCCTCCAGGTAATTGTCGTTTTCTTACATTATTCAAGGCCTTTATCCTAAAAAAAGGGCAGTGAGAGGTTATCCACCTGCCAACCACCCTTTTCATTTAAGTTCTTGTATGTGTTAGTCGCTACTTAAGCAGTAGTTGTGTCTTCGCCTTGGTGAGCTTCAACAACAGCGTCTGCCATTTTACCAGTCAACAATTTAACAGCGCGGATAGCGTCGTCGTTACCTGGAATTACGTAGTCGATTTCGTCTGGATCACAGTTAGTATCAACGATAGCTACGATTGGAATACCCAATTTGCGAGCTTCTGCAACTGCAATACGCTCTTTACGCGGGTCAATGATGAACAGCGCGCTTGGAAGACCTTTCATGTTCTTGATACCGCCCAAGAATTTTTCAAGACGATCTTTCTCTTTGCGAAGAAGGATAACTTCTTTCTTAGGTAGTACTTCAAAAGTACCGTCTTCTTCCCAAGATTCCAATTTCTTCAAGCGATCAATACGCTTTTGGATAGTTTGGAAGTTGGTAAGAGTTCCGCCCAACCAACGTTGGTTAATGAAGAACATACCGGAACGTTCTGCTTCTTCTTTTACGGAATCTTGAGCTTGTTTCTTTGTTCCTACGAATAGGATTGTGCCGTTGTCACCAGCGACGCTTTTTACAAAGTTGTAAGCTTCCTCTACCTTTTTGACTGTTTTTTGCAAGTCAATAATGTAAATTCCGTTTCTTTCAGTGAAGATATAACGATCCATCTTTGGGTTCCAACGACGAGTCTGGTGACCGAAGTGTACCCCAGCTTCTAGAAGCTGTTTCATGGAGATTACTGCCATCTTCACACACCTCCTAAGTTTGGTTTATTGTGTGTCTCCTCCGCCATGCGTCATCTTTCAGCAAGACTTTCTTCAGAAGAAAGCACCCCTTGTCGAAATCAACCGGCGTGTGTTTTAACACCGTCAATTACTATACCATATTATCTCAGTGTATGCAACGATCACTTTAAAGTTATTAATTTCTCTATTATCGAGTCAATACTTTCTCCCTTATTAAAGCTATAAGAACCGGATTGAATTTTGGTATTAATCTTACGTTTGTTTGCAGCCTCTAGAAAAGTAGACTTATCTTTAATGACGCCAGCCTTCGCTAAAATATCTGTTGTTGCGGTCAATGTGCTGCCAGATGGAATTCGAACAGAAACACTAGCATTTGCTGTGACTTTAGGCGTTACAGGAGCTACAGCGGTTGGAGCGGCACTGGCCTTGGGAGTGACCTTTGGCTGCTCAACCTTGCCGTTAGTAGGCGTAGATGGCTTGTTCGGCGCAATGGCTTTATCAGAGCTCTCAGGCGTTGTAGGTGACACTGCCGGCGTGGGGGAGGCTGCAGCAGCCGGCGCAGAGGAGCTGACGTTCTCCTTGCTTTCTGCTGTCGCCCCCCCGGTCTCTGTGACTTCCTCTTTATTATCATTCTCAGTTTCCCCTGAGGAAGGTACTGCAGCTTCATCGATGACTTTCATATTCAGTTTCTCCGCACCCTGTAGAACTTGTTCTTTGGTAAGTGGAGCCGCTCCACCGGAGATCATTAATTGAAGTAATAAAGCGCCAGTAATTAGTCCTGTGCCTAGCCCGAACAAGAATGAACGGTTCTTAATCATACCGATTCCTCCTGTTTGGCAAGTTGCAGAATCAGTTGCACTTCCCCTCGCTGAAGTCCAGCTGTCTTGGCAATGGAGTCTATCGATTTGCCCTGCTCATGCAGTTCAAACAATCTTGGGTAACGTAATTTTATCGAACTAATAGGTTTCGCTTTCACATCTGGCGACACTGAACTCATCTCTGCTGGGAGAGACGGATCTTCGTTTACACCAACTTTAACCTTCGAACCTTGTTCAACCGACACTGCAAGTTCTTTCAAACTCTTTTCTTCCTCGGCCACTCGTGCTTCTAGCTTTAAAGAGCTGTTCTGCAACTCTACCACTTGACTCTGTAATTCATTAACCTGTCCCTGCAGTACATTATGATTAGTTTGCGATTGTTGTTTAATACTACTAACTAATTGTACCAGTTCCTCATTCTCGCGCTCTATGTCTGCCATATATAGCTCAAGCGCAGCCTCTGTATCTTTGAGGCTTTGCTGATTAGCTTTTCCTTCCTTTACACGTGCGGGAAGTAAAAGGGCATAAAGAATAGCGGCGACACCTACTAGCACAATATAAACCCATGGTTGCAAGTGCCTTATCTCCTTTTACATATCAGATGTAGATTCGTGTAGATTCTTATTAAAGACTTAGATCAATGCGTTGGCCTTTGTAAGGATGCTCAGCATCACGGGTTGCAGGCGGGTTCGAATGTTTATCTGACGAAGAATTGCCACCTGAATGCTGATTGCCTTTTCCACCGCCATCCCGTAAAGCTGATTCAGAAGACTCATCCACTTCAGTGCTCCGCATGGCCAATTCCTGACTTTGTTTTACATTTTGCCCAGCCAATTGATGTTGGTCGATAGCAGGACGTTGCTGAGATTCATTCTGAAGCTTGCCCGCCTCCGTGGTGCGAGGCAAAGCAATTTGCAGTTCCACCGGTTTTAGGCTCATCTTAACCCTTCTCTCACAAGTAATGGCCGGCCGCAAATGCTGCCCGCCCGATTAATTGTACGGCGTTAAAGATATATCCCCATCACTGTAAATAAACACAACCCGCTCCGTAGCATCCTTAACAAATCGGGTATATCTGCCGATCATGATCTTTGAACCGCCATAAATGGTTTTGATAACCTCAACTCTCGCTCTACCTGTATCTTCTAACATTCTTTCTATCTCTAGCACTCGTTCTTTAATTCTTTTTTCTTCACGTTGATGGGATTGTTTAGTAGCATTTAATTTGACGCGAAGCGCCACTTTATCCGCAGGGAGCTGACCGTTAGTAGCCAATTGATTTAATAGATACAAAGCTTTAGAGGTTTTATCCTCGTTCTCCAGCAGCTGCCGCAGCTCTTGACGAAGTTCGTTAATCTCATTTCTAAGCTCTGGAACCACGCCTACCTCAATCACAGTCGCAGTGGACATGGTGTTACCTATAGTTCTTGCTACAACTCTTTCTCCAGACTGAACGATTCCACCCACAATCAAACCTTTAGAGCCGTTACAGATAACATCTCTACCAGCACGTATATTGGAGTGCATAATACTCTGAGAAACAATTACATCTTCCCCAGCGGTTACGTTTCCATCTTGAATGAAAGAAACCTTCACACTTTTTCCAGCGGTAACTTGGCCTTTGTTATATCCGATAATTCCACCAGTAATTTCAATGGAGCCCCCAGAGATTAACTCTGCACCTTCAACGCCGCCTACAACCCGAATATCACCGGCAGACTTTACCGTAAAGCCTGAAAGGACATTCCCACGTATGACGACTGTACCTACAAAATCAATATTTCCAGTGCCGTAATCGACATCACCATTCACTTCATATACAGGAAACACATTGATTTTCCCGTTATCAGTTAACGTGACCAGTCCATCAATCGCTGCGTACATCGAAGTGCCATCGTTATCAATGAGTACATTTTTCCCGATTTTAAAATGAGCTTCCTTTCCAGCCTTGAAAGCAAGCTCATCACCAGTTACAGTCATCCCTAACTTTCCAGGCTGGGCAGGGATAATTTTAGCTATTAACTTTCCTTTAAGCACATTACGAAGCCGGACCAAGTCCTTGTAGTCGACCTTACCATCCGCTTTCTCAAGCGGTTTGCGGTCCTCTTCCAGATCAACTGTAAGCATAACTCGTCCATCCGTGCCATGCACAGCAGGATAACCTGCAGCAATCGGAACTTTACTCCAAAAAAACTCCTCAGGATGACTACTAATACGTTCGACAACATCACTCTTGATACCGTAGCGAATATTGTGACTGTGCAGGAAGGCTTCCAGTTCTGTAGATGAGCAGGAAAAATTCTCATCCTTTTTGGAGAACTGCAAATACGCGATTCCTTTGTCCTCCGAAAAAGTTATACTCAAGTACTGATTCAAAGCATATTGACCGATCAAATTTTGCTCCCCCTTGTCACCGCTAACGGTTAATCGTTCTGCATAAGGAGATCACGGTTCTTCTCGAGCGTTCCCCTCAGCCGCAAAATAGCTTTGGAATGCAACTGCGAAATTCTTGAAGGAGATAACGACATGACCTCAGCAATCTCACTTAAAGATAAATCTTCATAATATAAAAGGGACACAACGGTCCTTTCTTTCACCGTTAATTTCTCAATACCTTTGGTGAGCGCTTCACGCAAGTAGAATTCATTTACCTTGCTATCCGGATTCTTAGCTTTATCGTCCACCAGTATGGACATTCGGGTCTCTGATTCCTCTTCACGAATCGGGTCTTCCAGTGAACAAAGTGACATCACAGCCACATCCTGCAACATATTTTGAAATTCCAGTTCACTAATATTAAGGTATTGGCTCATTTCCTCGTCACTAACTGACCTTAAGTGCTTCTGCTCCAGCTGCTGATAAGCGTCCTCAATTTTTTTAGCTTTTTCCCTAACGGATCTAGGTACCCAATCACTTTGGCGTAATGAATCTAATATCGCACCACGCACACGCCAGGACGCATAGGTCTGAAACTGCAATCCTCGTTTGTAGTCGAATTTCTCAATCGCATCAATTAGTCCCATAACCCCATTACTGGCTAAATCATCTTTGGATACATTTTTGGGTAATCCCACAGCCAAACGACTGGATACATAATCAACAATATGGAGATAACTCTCTATCAGCTTCTTTTTGGCATCAGGGTCTCTGTGTTCTTTCCACTGTTCCCATAGCTCGTCAGTTTCCAATTGAGAAGCTTTACGCTCGTTCAATAGCTTTCACCCTTCCCAAAGTTTAGTCAGCGAGCATTCGCGGCGAAATGTACCTTCCAATAAGATCACCGATTCCGCCTCAGCCCTCACTTATTCTTCTTTCAGGTGACGAACGGCCTTGGCCAATTCTTCAGGATCCTTCATCGAAACTAGCTTAGGAGGTGTAAGAGGCTTAAATCCCTCGCTATTTTCGTTTCCTTGTCCTGGCTTCGGTTTTAGTAGATTGATTAATTCTTCATCCTCATTAGGCGTGCTGATATCCAGCTTCGCCCCAAGTTCTTCACCACCAGTATCCACTTCATCCGGAGGCGATGTTTGAATCATAATAAAACCCAATACCCATCTTACGAGGAAAGCAAGCAGAAACCAGATGATAAATGCAATTAGGCTTCTTAATAAACTAGTACCCAATACATTGTTACTGTAGGTTACAAAAAAGGTAAATATGAAACCTACCAAACCCGACACCAAGTTTATCAAAATGTTTCCAATCATATTCATAATTATAGTTCCTTAGCGCCTTTTTGCACACTGCGAATAAACAATATACCAGTGTTGCAGGCTATTTCTATCGTACGGCCATAATTGCCGCCTGTGTCTTCTGCGATTAACGGAATTTTTAAATTTTCAAGTGCTAGTTTACAAGATTCAACATTACGAGGCCCGATCCTCATGGTGTCGCTCCCCCCGGCAAAGGCAAACATTTGTGAACCTCCGGCCATCTTGGCTACGATCCGGCTCCGAACCGCCCCAAGCTCTAGCAGACGGGATAAGAGCTCCGGCACTGCAGTATCTGCAAACTTAGCGATGTTTAACTGCCCTTCCCTAGCAATCTCAGATGATGGGAGCATTACATGCGCCATCCCTGCAAGCTTTTTTCCAGGGTCAAACAATGTTAATCCCACGCAGGAGCCAAGACCTGTGGTACGAATTAAACTGTCTTGGCTACCCACGTTAAGATCCGCCATCCCTACTTTAATAATGCTTTGTTCTTCAATCATTTTCAAAAGGAACTCCTAGCGATTTGAAGATTTTCGGGAATGATTCCGGATCGGGAATAAGGAAAAATTGCCCTTCAATTTCGTTTTTCCCTTCGAAGAAGGTAGTGTCGATCAACAATGCATCGTCCCCCATCTGCCCGAATTGCAGCAGACCGTAGCTAAGGATAGCGCCAGCCATGTCCATAGCAAGGGCCGGCACCGTTGGATACATAGAAAGTGCGGTGAAATCTGCTAGAGAAGAAAGATACGATCCTGCCAAAATATTGCCAATTTCGCTTAGTGCAGAGAGCTCCATTTCTCCAAGCTCTTCATTACTCGATAGCTCAATGCCCGCAATACGACTAAGCAAGTTCATAGCCGCTTCTGGTGACAGAATGAAAAACAGGTTACCTGGAGCTTCACCCTCCACACGTAGAAACACCGCATATACAAGTTCTTCGGCTCCGCCAACTTTATCTGTTATTTCTTCAAAGTTAAGGAGCTGTACCTTAGGAACAGCCATATCTATCGGCTTATTCAAGAGCTGTGATAATGCGGTGGCTGCATTTCCAGCTCCAATGTTCCCAACTTCCTTAAGCACATCCATTTTGAAATCCTTATAGTGCTTAAATAGTTCCACAGGTTAGCCCTCTAGGCTTTCTAATTGAACGATTTCGCTTTTGTTAAGCACTTCTGACAAGTTAAGCATAATCAGTAAGCGCTCGTCTCCAATCTTGGCCACCCCATCCAAATACTTTGCCTTGATGCCGCCAACAACATCAGGAGGTGTATCAATAGAATCTCTGTTCAGATCTATAACATCATTTGCAGAGTCTACAATGAAGCCTACTTCCATTTCATTAACAGACACGATGATGATTCTTGTCTGATCGGTGTGTTCAGCCTCTTCGATGCCGAAACGGCCCCGTAGATCAATTACAGGAATAACAACCCCACGTAAATTAATTACACCTTTGATAAATGAATAGGTCTTAGGTACACGAGTAATGGGCATCATGCGCTCAATAGTTTGTACCTTTTCAACTTCAATTCCATATTCCTCTACGCCTAATTTAAACACTATCACTTTAATATCTTCAGCCATGGAATGAACCTCCCTGTTCTATCCTAGTTATTTAATAAAAGCGTTCGGATCAATAATAAGTGCTACTTGACCATCACCAAGAATGGTTGCGCCAGATATTCCTTGTACATCAGGCAAATATTTACCCAGATTCTTAATCACAACCTCGTTCTGGCCAATAAAATCCTGTACTGCTAAGGCAACTAATCTTTCTCCCTTGCGCACCACTACGATTTCTGTTTCTTCTTCGGTACTCTCATCATAATCTGGTACTGAAAAGAGACGACTTAGCGAAACCAGAGGAATATGCGAATCACGGAATTCTACCATTTTATTGCCATGGATTGTACGGATCTGAGATTGCTTCACGATTCCGGTTTCCACTATAGAGGTCAGAGGAATGGCATACTTCTCGGAACCTAATCGGATAAGCATTGCAGCAATGATTGATAGAGTTAAAGGCAGCTGCACTGAGAAATTTGTTCCTTTACCTGGAGCAGAATAAATCGTTACATTGCCGCCTAAAGAAGAAATCTTAGATTTCACTACATCCAGCCCTACCCCGCGGCCTGAAACATCAGAAATGACCTCTGCTGTACTGAAGCCTGGGGCAAATAACAACTGAAAAGCTTCATCGTCCGACATACTGGCTGCCTGCTCTTGTGTTATAACACCCTTCTTCACAGCAGATTTCAGAACCTTCTCCGGATAAATCCCTGTTCCATCTTCTTCGATCTCAATGAAGACGTGATTACCACTGTGGAAAGCCCGCAAATAGACCGTTCCGGTCTCAGGCTTACCAGCAGCAACACGATCCGCAATGGATTCGATACCATGGTCAACTGCATTACGCAATAAATGCACCAGCGGATCCCCGATTTCGTCAATGACCGTTCGGTCTAGCTCAGTTTCTGCTCCTGTGATGATAAGATCTACTTTTTTGTCTAGTGACTTGGCTAGATCACGAATCATACGTGGGAATCGGTTAAATACTGTATCTACTGGAACCATCCGCAGCTTCATTACAATATTCTGGAGATCTCCGCTTACCCGGCCCATATGCTCAACCGTTTCTGTAAGATCACCATTTTGAACCTCAGAAGCCAGCTGTTCCAATCGTACACGGTCGATAAGAAGTTCACTGAATAAATTCATCAACACGTCCAAACGTTCAATATCTACACGAATGGTACGTGATGGTGCCCCACCTGTTTTGTGAGCTGCCGGTTTGTTCCCTTCTTCTTTGGTTGGCAGGGGTTTAGCGGCAGAAGCCGCAGGTGTAGCTGCTGGAGCCTCAGTAGTCGTGGCAGCCACTTCAGAGGCTGCTGCTGCTGTTTCTTGACCCAGCTGTTGCAGAGAGTCTTGATCCAATGCTACTGCCGATACCTTATCAATCTCAGACAGATTTAGTATCATAGCCTGAATTTGATCAGCACTTTTTTGAGTTATGTAATAGAGAGAGAAGCTTTGATCAAATTTCTCTTGTTCAATATCCTGAACGGATGGGAAGGATTTAACCACTTCACCTGAACGCTCCAAAAGATCAAACACCATATATGCACGTACTGCCTTAAGCTGACAATCCTTGCGAATGGTTACGTCCACATATAATACTTGATGTCCTTCTTGAATCGACTGTTCTAGAACAGAAAATTGAAACTCATCTAAATGAATCGGGGTTTCAACCGCTTGTGCAGCAGGTCCTGAGACAGAAGCTGCCTCACCACCCGCAACAGGAATCTCTCCCCGGACTATAGCCTGTAAGGAGGAGACGATAGACGAAACATCCGCTTTACCCTCGCCTCCTCCCGTAATATCCTCAACCATAGACTCCAAGGCATCCAAACTTTTGAACAACGTATCAAAAATGAAATCCTGCATGCGCAGTTTGTTGTTGCGTACCAAATCAAGAACATTTTCCATTTGGTGTGTGAGTGAAGCCAAATCTTCAAAGCCCATAGTTGCTGCCATACCTTTTAAGGTATGCGCAGAGCGGAATATTACCTGTACAATACTAATGTCCTCAGGATTCGCTTCCAGCCCCATCATGCTCTCGTTCAATGACTGCAGATGATCGTTCGACTCATCAATAAACATGGATAAATATTGGTTCATGTCCATCAGTGAGCACCTCCCCTTTGAGTTCGCTTTTCTGTTATTTAACAGCTTGCACCAGCCTTGGAGCAATTTCTTGCAAAGGCAGTACGTGCTGGACGCACTGTAATTCCACCGCAGATCGCGGCATTCCATATACGACACAAGTTTCTTCGCTTTCAGCAAAGGTTGAGGTTACCCCAGAGTCGTATAAGGATTTCATCATTCTTGCCCCATCACTACCCATCCCTGTCATTAGTAACAAATGACGTTCTAACGATGTGAGCGGCAGCAATGATTCAAATAAAACATCCACAGAAGGTCGATGGCCATTACGTGCCTCCTCCTTTGTGAGTACAACCGCATATTGCCCTCTAGAGGATGGGACAACTTGTAAATGATAGCCTCCAGGTGCTATATAAGCAGTTCCTTTTTGCAATATCATCCCCTGCTCAGCTTCAATCACTTCTAGCGGGCTGAAGGTATTCAGTCGCTGGGCTAGTGATTTGGTAAAGTTAGGCGGCATATGCTGCACAATAACAATAGGCGCTGGAAAATCCGCAGGAATCTTCTCCAGAAATACCTTTAGAGCACGTGGTCCACCTGTAGAGCACCCCACGGCAACCAACTTTTGCAGATCATTACTCCCATACTTCCGGACCTGAGGATTTGCAGGAGCGTCAGAAGACACTTCCACTTTAGGTTTAGGCAACGGTTTTGGTGGGGTAGCGTTATTCTCTACTCTTGACCTTGCATTACTCTTTTCTGATAAAGGTGGTGGAGTAGAGATTAATGGTTTTGCTGCTCTTTTAGGAACAGTATGATCTAACGGCTGCTTCACCCGCGGTTTTTTGGTCACTTCATTTTTGAGTGAAGCTTTAGGTTCTACCTTGGGTTTGCCGGGCATCACTCTCGGTACAGTTGGCGGTGCGACTTCTACTGGCGGTATGTCTGGCAACTTAAATGCAGAAGCACGTGCTTCGCGCTGCTCCCGGGCCATCATAGCCTCTTTCATTTGTTCCCTTAAGGATTCTCCTACTCCCATGATATCCTGAGAGTTGGTAATCGAAGGTTTACGAATAAAGTCAAAAGCGCCCCATTCCAGTGCAAGAATGGTTTCCTTCATGCCCTCTTCATTGATCCCTGACAGCATAATCACTGGCAGAGGGTCTGAGGCCATTATTATTTTCAGCGCTTCCAGGCCGTTCATTTCTGGCATTTCTACATCCATAGTAACCAGATCTGGACGAAGCTCATTGATTTTTTCGATAGCCTCACGACCGTTTTTTGCTGTTGCCGTCACCTGAAAGTCAGCGTCATTTTCAATTAAATCGGAAATGATCTTGCGCATAAATGCCGAATCATCAACAACCAATACTTTATATGGCTTCATATCATTTCCACCTCTGTCCCAAATTCAGAACAACTATTTACTTCGCTTTAACCATTTATGGATAAAGCCTTTAATCCCTTGGACTTTTGTGGTCTTTTTAGAATCAATGGTCAAATAACTTAGGGCAAGCCGATGTATATCCTTTGCAGCAATACTGTTTGGAAAAGCCAATGTGAAAGGCGTTTGCCTTTTGACAGCCTGCACTACATGGGCATCTGAGCTTATATGACCAAGATAAGAAATATCTAATTGCAAAAAACGACTGGCGGCCATTCGGATCTTGTCGCTTGTCGCTATGGCTTCCCTTTCATCACCTGCCTGGTTCACAATCAATTTAAAGGAAGTCTCAGGATAGGAACGATTCACAACCTTCATTAATGCGTATGCATCTGTGATAGCTGTTGGTTCTGGTGTAGTAACGACTAAGCAATCGTCGGCAGAAGTTATAAACTTCATCGTTTCCTTAGATAATCCAGCACCTGTATCGAATAAAATATAATCCATGCTGTCCGCGATAAGTGCTATCTGATTTGTGAAATAATCAAGATCAGACTCTGAAAGAGTAAATAGCTCATCCATTCCAGAGCCACCAGCTATAAAAGGGAGCGAATTCGGACCGTATTGAATAATCTGCTCGATATCCGCTTCTCTTTTTAACAAATGATAAAGATTATATCTCGCCGATACGCCCATCAACACATCTATATTAGCCATGCCGATATCTGCATCGAACAGCAAAACCCGTTTGCCCATAGCCTTTAAAGTTAGAGCGAAGTTAAGTGTAAAATTCGACTTACCAACGCCCCCTTTACCACTACACACCGTAATGATCCTGGCGGATGATCCCCCTCTTACAGCTACTTTAGAATCCTGACTGGATACAAGCTGTCTTAAGGATTGTGCCTGATCCATCATGTTTCACCTGTTCCAAGAAGCAACTCACTAAGCTGTCCTTTGGTAGCCATAAGCAGATCATCAGGTACATTTTGACCATCAGTCATATAAGACAAGGTAAGTGGGAAGTCATTCAGGACATTAAAGAGCGGGCCGTAACTCCCCGTCTCATCCAGCTTTGTGAAAATAACCTTATCCAGTCTATATCTGCCGAAATGCTCTGCAATAAGTTTCATATCACGGCTTTTGGAGGTCAGGCTAAGCACAAGATAGGTTTCACTTCTCAATTCCTTCGCAAGCAAGCTTTGCAGTTCTGCTACTAGCATATCATTGCGATAATTTCGGCCAGCTGTATCCATTAATACTAGATCACAACTCTCCAAGCGAAAGAGTGCTCTTTGCAAATCTCCTGGCGATTGGACAACCTCCAGTGGAACATTGAGGATAGCAGCATAGGTTCGCAACTGTTCAACAGCTGAGATTCTATACGTATCGGAGGTGATAAAACCTACCTTGCGTCCGTGCTTAAATAGCTGTTCTGCCGCAAGCTTAGCTATGGTTGTGGTCTTTCCAACTCCAGTGGGTCCGGCAATATATACAATTTGAGTATCCCGGGCAATTCCATCAGCAATTCGTCCCGTCAGGAAACCATCAATCTGTTCTTTAAGAGATCCCATAAATTTCTCTGGTCCCCAAGTACGCCCTTCATCTACCCAACGTTCCGAGATGTTACTGATCCATTCCTCAACAAGCACAGCATCCATTTCTTGCTCTAATAAAAGATCCCGTAGCTCCTGCAGACTGTCTGGAAGTTCTCTTCCACCTGAGGATTGTCTGGCAATTCGCTCCATCCAGAGCTTCATATCTCTAATCTCACGAAGAACATCATTTTCGAGAGCAGTGGCAACCTCTGGCGATTGTTCTAATCCTAATGATTCATACAACGCTGATACAGAAGGTGCATCTTCCAGATTTAATTCAGGAAGTTTTTGCTCAGGTACTGGCTCCGGATGCTTGGCTATCGATTCTTGTACATTGATAGCTTCCGATAAGGCTGCGGCAATCTCAGCAAACGTCCGTGACTCTTCTGGCTTTTCTAATGAAACAGAAGGTACGGTAGGTATAGAAGGTGTAGTGGAAGCAGATGACGCTTTTTGATAAGCCTGTGGTACTGCACTCCGTGGAATGTTCATCGCTGGCGCAGCCGGCTTTTTTGGAACATTATTCTTCTCTGCCTTTTCTACTGCTGCTACAACTTCTATTTTTTTCTTCTTAAATAACCCTAAAAATCCGCCGATTTTGATTTCCTTTGTACTTAAAATGACGGCCTCGCTCCCAAGCTCGTTGCGAATGGAAAGCATGGCGTCAGGCATCGAATCGACCACGTAACGCTTCACTCTCATAAATTCACCACTCCGACGCTTTGTATTTCAATGTTAGGCTCTAGCTCGCTATAAGACAGTACAGGAATGTCCTGCATCGTTCGTTCAATCACCTGCCGCAAATACATACGAATGGTTGGTGATGTGAGCACTATTGGCTGTTGCCCTGTCTGCAGCAATCGATTGATCTGTTCACTTAACCGCTGATAGATCGTTTGTGTCGAAGTTGGATCTAGGGCCAAATAACTTCCCTGTTCAGATTGCTGCACACTCTCGGAAATTTTCTTTTCAAGATTAGGTCCAACTGTGATGACTTTCAGTGTCTCTCCTGCTTGTGAGAATTGCTGAGTAATCTGTCTGGACAAGGACTGACGAACATATTCAGTGAGAATATCCGGATCCTTGGTGTATGTCCCATAATCCGCCAATGTTTCAAAAATCGTAACCAAATCTCTGATCGATATCTTTTCACGAAGCAGCTTAGCAAGCACCTTCTGCACATCCCCAATCGCCAATACAGAAGGAATAAGATCGTCGACGAGCACTGGATAATTATCCCTAAGGTTGTCCACCAGCATCTTAGTTTCCTGTCTTCCTATCAGCTCATGTCCATGACGTTTGATTAACTCCGTCAGATGTGTTGCGACAACAGATGGAGGGTCTACTACAGTATAGCCGGACAGTTCAGCCCGCTCTTTAACCGATTCATCAATCCATAATGCTGGAAGCCCAAAGGATGGTTCGATGGTCTCAATACCGTTTATAGATTCATCATCATATCCTGGACTCATTGCAAGGTAATGATTAAGTAATAATTCACCACCGCCGACTGTATTTCCTTTAATTTTTATGACATATTCATTCGGTTTTAGTTGAATATTGTCGCGAATGCGAATAACAGGTACTACAAGACCCATTTCTAGGGCACATTGCCGTCGAATCATGATGATACGATCTAACAGATCGCCTCCCTGACCTGTATCCGCCAAAGGAATAAGACCATAACCAAACTCGAATTCAATGGGATCAACTGACAGCAAATTAATGACACTTTCCGGACTTCGTACCTCTTCAATCTGCTTCTCTTCAACAAGTTGCTCTTCGGCAATCTGTTTCTTATTTAAATTTTGTCCCATACGGTAGGCTGCAAAAGCCAGCAATCCGGCCAATGGGAGCGTTGTAATCATATGTATGGGTGTAAAGAGTCCAAGAAAAGCTACCGTAACTGCGACAATATACAACAATTTCGGATAGGACAATAACTGTCCTGTCAGCTCTTCTGCAAGATTACCTTCCGAAGAAGCTCTAGTAACAATCAAGCCGGCTGCTGTCGAAATCAGCAAAGCTGGAATTTGACTGACGAGACCGTCCCCAATGGTCAATACAGAATAAGTGGATAACGCAGTAGCAAAGTCCATCCCGTGAACCATCATACCGATGATAAATCCACCGATGAGATTGATCAGCAAGATGATAATACTCGCAATCGCGTCTCCTTTAACGAATTTACTCGCACCGTCCATGGCTCCGAAAAAATCCGCTTCGCGTTCTACGTTACGACGACGCTCACGTGCCTGGGTTTCGTTAATCATGCCTGCGTTAAGATCGGCATCAATACTCATTTGCTTACCGGGCATCGCATCCAAGGTAAATCTAGCGCCTACCTCAGCTACGCGCTCTGAACCTTTGGTGATAACAATAAACTGAACTACTACCAGGATCAGAAACACGATAAATCCAACAGCAATTTGTCCGCCAGCGATCCAGCTACCGAAAGTAGATACCACTGAACCGGCATCTCCATAAGTCAGGATCAGTTTTGTAGTCGAGATGTTAAGTGACAGACGAAACAGTGTGGTTACTAGGAGCAAT
Organism: Paenibacillus sp. FSL H8-0315; assembly: GCF_038005365.1. NCBI lineage: Bacteria > Bacillati > Bacillota > Bacilli > Caryophanales > Paenibacillaceae > Paenibacillus > Paenibacillus sp. FSL H8-0315. The sequence continues at coordinate 699,655 of NZ_JBBOTA010000001.1, forward strand.
GAAGGGAAAATTGAAAATTCGAGTGCATTTTTCGTATTCATAGCAACCAGAATGATAATTAATGCGATTGAGATGTTAATAACAAGCAAAACGTCCAATAGCCAGGACGGGATAGGCAGAATCATCATAAGCACGATCCCGATGATGCCTAGCAAAACTGTTAAATCTTTAGCTTTCAATGTCCTAACCCCCCCGCCTTATCTCCTCTTACCTTTAAGCTTATATACATATGCCAGCACTTCAGCCACAGCCTGGAACAGATCATTTGGAACGACATCTCCAATCTCTGCCCTTTGGAATAATGCCCGTGCCAGCGGTTTGTTTTCCATAGTCACGACGCCGTGCTCTTTAGCCAGCTCCCGGATGCGAAGTGCTACATAATCCTGCCCTTTTGCTATAATCTGCGGCGCTTCCATCTTGGTACCGTCATATTTAAGCGCAACAGCAAAGTGCGTAGGATTCGTAATGATTACATCCGCATTTGGAACTTCCTGCATCATACGCTGCATGGCCATTCTACGTTGGCGTTCCCTGATCTTACCTTTGATTAGAGGGTCACCCTCCATTTTTTTGTATTCATCCTTGATATCCTGCTTGGACATTTTCAGGCTTTTTTCATGCTCGTACTTCTGATACATGTAGTCCAGAAAAGCCATAGCCAATAGGGCAGCCCCGATTTTCAAGCCAAGACTCATCGTCAGCTTGGCCGCAAATTTAAAAATCCCCTCCGCACTGATATGCGACAGGGATGCAAAGTTCTTCTTTTCTCCCCATAAAGTGCTATATACCAGATAAGCGATAATTAGAAGCTTAAATATGGATTTCAGGAACTCGACAAACGAACGCATGGAGAAAATATTTTTGAACCCTTTTATCGGATTAAGCTTGCTGAATTTAGGGGTGATCCCCTCTCCAGTGGTCATAAAGCCCACCTGCGCCAGATTGCTTACCAGCGCCATAACAAAAACTATTCCAAGTAATGGAGCTAGCAAAATCAGTATTTGTAGTCCATATTGATTAAATAGCAGCGTTATATTCTCAGGAGTTACCTCCAGTGTCATTTGATTCTGAAATACATCCATATATAGCTTCATGAAGCGTTCTTTCATAAAACCACCAAACATCATCAAGCTAACTACTGCGGATAACAATACAACTGCACCGGATAGCTCAGCACTTTTGGCTACTTGACCCTTTTTACGAGCATCTTGCCGTTTCTTCGGGGTTGCTTTTTCCGTCTTTTCACCGGCGAATTGTTGAAGATCCAGTCTATACCGCTTCGTCTTAGGCATAATACGCTCCCCTTACGGTCACCTACGGACTCTTCCCCATGAGATTCAATAAATTCTCCATGGATTCGAACATGATATCGAAGAGATTCTGAAACAGCACAGCCAGACCAGGCATCAGCACTAAAAGCAGTGCAAGACCTATAATGATTTTGAGCGGAACCCCAATAACAAATACATTATATTGCGGAGCCGTTCTCGCCAAGAAAGCAAGGCCAACATCAGTCAGAAACAGCGCAGTTACTAAAGGAGCCGACATTTGAAAAGCGAGTACAAAGGACTGAGCAAATGTTCGAACCAGAAACTCTGACAAACTACCGTCAATCATGCCTAGAAATAAATCATTATTCATAGGAACCCATTTATAACTGTACACAATAGCATCTAGCAGATGGTGATGACCATTCATGCTCAGAAACATTAGCAGGGCTATCATATATTTGAAATTACCAAGAATTGGTGCAGACGTTCCAGTCATAGGATCGATAACATTAGCAATACCGAAGCCCATCTGAATATCAATAAATGAACCTGCTGTCTGAATCGCCATAAACATCAAATATCCAACGAAACCTAGCAATAATCCTATTAATACCTCTCTGGCAATCAGCAAAATATAACTGAAATCCTGCGGGATCGTAAGCCCTGTTCCGTTAGCACTAAAGACAACCAATGCTACAAAAAAAGAAATGCCAATCTTAAAGGTTGTCGGGACCCCTTGTGAAGAAAATACAGGAACGACAACAAAAAAAGCGGTTATTCGACAAAAAATAAGCAAAAAGACGGGTAAACTTTGCAGTATGGTCTCCATGTTCATTGATTAACCAATATACATATAGAGATTACCCAAAATTTGGCTTGTAAAGTCAATCAGCTTCGTGATGATCCACGGACCAAATAGCAATAAAGCCAGTAGCACTGCGACGATTTTGGGAACAAACGCTAGCGTCTGTTCCTGAATCTGTGTCGTAGCCTGAAAAATACTGATTATTAGCCCTACCACCAGACCAAGAATCAGCATGGGTGCGCTGACTTCCAGCACTAAATATACGGCTTGGCTTGCTAGCCCGATTATAAACTCCGTACTCATCCCTCATGCCTCCTCTTTAGGTCAGGTGTTAAAACTAAGAAGTAGTGATTTAATGACTAAGTACCAGCCGTCTACCAGTACAAAGAGCATTATTTTAAAAGGTAATGAAATCATAACCGGGGGAAGCATCATCATCCCCATGGCCATCAGTGTGCTCGCCACAACAATATCAATAATCAGGAATGGTATGAAAATTAAGAAGCCCATTGTAAAAGCCTTTTTCAATTCGCCAATTGCAAAAGCTGGCACCATCACCGTCAGTGGAATATCACTGTATGTAGCCGGTTTAGTAGATCCGGTATAACCGGTGTATTTCATAAATAACAGAAGATCTTTGGTGTTCGTCTGTTTAAACATAAATTCTTTCATCGGATCAGCAGCTTTATCAAAAGCCTCAGTTTGGGTGATTGTCCCCTTCATATACGGCTGCAACGCATTTTCATTCACTGTGGCCAGCGTTGGTGACATAATGAACAGGGTCAAAAACAGAGCAAGTCCTACCAGCACCTGGTTCGGAGGCATTGCCTGAGTACCCAGCGAGGTTCTCACAAAACCTAATACGATTACAATTCTAGTAAAGCTAGTCATAAGAACCAGAAACGCCGGAGCAATACTCAGAACCGTAACAAGAAGAAGAATTGATATGGAACTGGTACCACTGCTTGAACCTTCATTACCGACCTGAATATTAACATTAGGTATAGGATCAGCATGTATCGGCGTCATCATAACCACACTGATAATACCGAACAGCAGAATAGCAAGAATTAGCTTCTTTTTCATATATTCCTCGACTCATCCTTAGTAACATCATCCCGAAGCAGCTCTTCCATTTTCTCTTTACGCTCTGGTGCAGAACGAAGCTTGGATTGCAGAGTCTCGTAAAAAGATGATGTTTCACTAAGTTCAATTTCCTGAGATGGAACCTCCCCACGCAGCTTTACCTTTACCTTGGCAATAAGCGGTGCGAGGAAATTATTCTGGTTAGAGGACTGATCCTCAAATGCCGCAATGATCAATGCTACCTCATCCGGATCGGTGACTTTATCCAAAATGGATATATTCTCACCAATCCCGATTAAGTAAAGACTGCTTCCCAGTTCGATAACCTGCATCGACTTATTAGGTCCAAGCCCTATTGCACCAAGCGTTCTTATGGAACGGTTGCTCATAAAGGTCTGATTACGTCGTCCAAGAAAACGAATTAGTACCACTATAAGTACAATGATTATCGCCAGGACAATAATAACTTTAAACAAATTCAGCAGGGTGTTACTGCTTCCGAGCGTTTCGGAATATAACATGACTTTATCCTACGCGCCCAACGTTTTGTTAATAGCTTCGATAACCCGGTCAGCTTGGAAAGGCTTCACGATAAAGTCTTTAGCTCCTGCTTGGATTGCATCGATAACCATAGCCTGCTGGCCCATGGCTGAACACATAATAACCTTTGCAGCCGGATCTACTTTTTTGATTTCTTTCAGGGCGGCGATTCCGTCCATCTCAGGCATAGTAATATCCATCGTGATGAGGTCCGGACGCAGTTCCTTGAATTTTTCTATCGCTTGAGAACCGTCCTGAGCTTCGCCCACTACTTCAAATCCGTTTTTCGACAAAATGTCACGGATCATCATTCTCATAAATGCTGCATCGTCCACGATTAGAATTCGGTTAGCCATTTTTACAAAATCCTCCCTAAGTATGCTTATTGTAATTTCTGAATTCGGTCCCACTGGCTGACGATATCCGTAACGCGTACGCCAAAGTTTTCGTCGATAACAACGACTTCACCTTTGGCAATAAGCTTGTTGTTAACCAAAATATCTACAGGCTCACCTGCGAGCTTGTCCAGCTCAATAATTGAGCCTTGTGACATTTCTAAAATATCTTTGATCTGCTTCTGGGTCCTTCCTAATTCTACGGTTACTCTAAGCGGTATGTCCATCAATAAATTTAAATTATTTTCATCAATATGACCAAAGGCCCCACCATTCAGATTTGCAAATTGCACAGGCTGTACATTTACATTGCGATTTGCCTCAGAATTAAGCGGTGGTGTCTGTCCATATGGCATCCCTTGCGGTGGCATACCGTATGGTGGCATCCCAGGCATTCCGTATGCTGGCATACCCGCTGGAGGATAATAATACCCGCCTTCTGGCATCCCTGGATACGGTGGCATACCCTGCGGTGGATATGGTGGTTGCGTTCCTCCTGCGGGCTGTGAGGGCGCCTGTTGCACCGGAGGTGCTGGAGGTGGTGTCTCAGCAGAATTAGTCACGGCAGGTGTTTCAGCCATTGTGACCGCTGCCTCCTCCTCTGCAGGACTAACATCACCAAGAAGCATGGATACCATATCTTTTGCGAACTGAACAGGCAAAAGCTGCATAATAGTAGAATCTATCAAATCACCAATTTTAAGCCGGAACGAAATACGAATTAGGGTCTCATCGTCTGGCAGACTGCCTACTCCTTCTCCGCTGGACATATTCAAAATGTCGATACCCGGAGGCGAGATATTAACAAAACGATTAAAAATCGTAGACATCGATGTAGCAGAAGAACCCATCATTTGATTCATAGCTTCTTGCACAGCGCTAATATGAATTTCATTCAACTCTTCATCCTTAGGTTCGCCAGCACCGCCAAGCATCAGATCGGCAATGACCTGCGCATCCCTAATCTTAATAACAAGTGAGTTAATGCCTTGAAACCCATCCACATATTGAACGTGAACAGCTACATGCGGTTTAGGAAAAGCGATTTCAAACTCCCCGCGTGTAATGATCGAAACTTGAGGGGTTGTAATATCTACTTTTTTCCCTAGTAAAGTGGAAAGTGCTGTTGCTGCACTGCCAAACGTTATATTACCAATTTCGCCCAAAGCATCCTGTTCAAACGGTGTTAGATAGTCATCTACCGTTTTCTCCGTAGGAGCTAATGAGCCCTCCGCAGATTGTCTCAGAAGGGCGTCGATTTCTTCTTGGGATAAATAATCTTTACTCGTCAAATTCTTCAACTCCTTCATTGACAATTTCGTCTATTTGCACGGCTACCCGATCTTTAACCATTCCGGGACTTCCGATGAACTTAAGCTTCTCCCCTACCTTAATCGACAGTCCAGAATCTACGTTTCTGTTGAGAGAAATCACGTCACCGACACTAAGCCCTAAGAATTCAGATATGGATAAGCTCGATTCTCCAAGTTCAGCAACAATCGGCAGCTTCGCTTTATGAACTCTAGCTCTAATGGCCAGTAGCTCATCTTCATCCCGCGTCTTCTTCTCTGTCACAAACCATTGGTGAACAGAAAGTCTGGACATGATAGGCTCTAGAACGACATGCGGTATACAAAGATTGATCATGCCTGTTGTGTCTCCAATTTTGGTACTTAGAGAGATTAATGCAATGGTCTCATTGGGCGATACAATCTGCATGAACTGCGGGTTCGTCTCAAGAGCTTCCATCCGCGGATGAATATCCAGCACCGTTTTCCAAGCCTCCTGCAGACTCTCAAAACATCTACTAAAGATACGCTCCATAATCGTTGTTTCGATCTCAGTTAGAGCATTAATCTTAGAAGGTGCAGTTCCAAAGCCTCCAAGCAACCTGTCCAGCATAGCAAAAGCAATGTTAGGATGAACTTCCATTACCATGCGGCCCTCTAAAGGTTCTGCTTCAAAAATGTTCAATATCGTCATTTTCGGTATGGAGCGAATAAATTCATCATAAGGGAGCTGCTCTACTTGAACGACATTAATCTGAACGAAGGTGCGCAATTGGGCTGAAAAATACGTTGTAAGATAACGGGCGAAATTGTCATGTATCCGTGTAAGACTGCGGATATGATCTTTGGAAAAGCGGACAGCCCGTTTAAAGTCATAAGAGCGGATTTTCTTCTGAGTTTCTTCCTTTTTAAGTTCATCGGCGTCCATCTCACCTGAAGAAAGTGCAGCAAGTAGAGCATCAATTTCGTTTTGTGATAGTACATCAACCAATTCAATCACCCCCCCATCAAAGAATTATCAGGAATAAAGCTACACAGAAGCCAAAAGGAATTTGGTGATTTCGATCTGAGTAATTTGGCCCTCAGTCAATGTCTTATTGATCAGATTAATAAGCTTACTGCTAAGCTGATCTTTTCCATTCGCTCCATTAAGGTCCTCAGGTTTGGTATCTGCAAGCGTCTTGATAATTATTGGTTTGATTTTGATCTCTTTTATTTTTTCGAATTCTTCCTTTGATTTCGCAGAACTCAGTTGGAAGGCGAAATCTACTTGAAGGATAAAATCGGGATCAGCAAGATTTGTTTTGATATCAATGATCTCTGCCGTCAATTCGACGATTTCATCTGCAGTTAAATGTTTTGTTTCCACATTTTGAACAGCAGCACTTACCTCGTTCGTATCTTTCGGAAAGATCCTGTCCATTAGTAAAAATGCGGCGACCACGATCAGAGTAATCGCTAGTAATATCGTGATGAGCCACGGCATCATCTTTTTCATGTTAGCTCCTCCATTGACTGGATTTTAATGGTGGCAGCATATGTGCCTATGTCCCTGTTATAATCCCGGATCTTCGTAATAACCTCATCGGCTTTTTCGAGAACGATCAGTCTTTTTCCGGTTACGAGCGTAATATATGTATCCGGGCTTTCTTCTACCATTTCGACCAGTAGGGCATTGATCCACATCGGTGTTCCATTTAATCTTGTTACCGATATCATAACAGGCCTCCTAACAAAATAGGGGGAGGAGTAACTCCCCCACGACTCCGCATGAACCATTTAAGAAAATATAGAATTTATTGATTAAATTAACGCTTCAGGTTTACTACTTCCTGCAGCACTTCATCAGAAGTTGTGATGATACGGGAATTCGCCTGGAATCCACGCTGTGATACGATCATTTCTGTAAATTCATTGGTAAGATCCACATTGGACATTTCCAGCTGTCCAGAGATGATTGCCCCGGTGCCATCTTCTGTATTGTTCGCTGTAGTCGGAACTAGTTCGCCTTCTGCATTCGCATTAAGTGTCATACGATACAGATTGCCTCCGATTTTCTCCAGACCAGATGGGTTAGTAACCTTGGCTACACCAATCTTCACCCCAGCTCCAGTCGTTCCATCTTCCATGGTCTGAACAATTGTTCCATCATTAGAGATAGAAAACGCCGTTACATCGTCACCTAATTGAATGATCCCACCGTCGGAATCTAAAACATGAAGTCCGTCAGCGGTAACCAGATTACGCGCAGCGTCAATGTGGAAATCTCCGGCGCGGGTCAAAAATGCAGTATCTTGATCCTCAGTAAGCTTAACCAGGAAAAAACCATCTCCATCGATACGTAAATCTGTTGGGTTGTTGGTGGTTTGAGCACTACCAGCCAAATGTAGGGTATCTATAGAAGCAATACTAACACCTAGTCCAACTTGTTTCGCATTTACCCCACCTTGACCATCCTCACCCGGTGCAGTAACACCAGAAACGGTTTGGCTCATAATATCCTTGAACATAACACGTCCGGATTTAAACCCGATAGTGTTTACGTTAGCAATATTATTACCGATTACATCAAGCTTAGTTTGAAAGCCTCTCATTCCTGAAACCCCTGAATACATTGATCTTAACATGTTTAATGTCCTCCCAGATTATAGAGTCCTAATAACTTTCCAAGTGAATTGGGACCGCGTCAGTCGGTCAGCGGCCGCCTCGGCTTTCCGTTAGGACCAGCCTATTATGAAATCACTATTGCACTATCGATTTGTGTAAATACATTATCTTTGATCGAGTTACCATCCATAGCAGTAACTACTGTGCGATTAGGAACGCTAACGATAAACGCCAAATCCTTCATTAATATCAAGGATTCTTTACTTCCCTTAGCAGCAGCTTTGTCCACAGCAGATGAAATTTGATCCAACTGACCGCTTCCAAGCTCTATCCCTCTTTGTTCTAGGCGCTTAGCAGCATGATTGCTGAATTTTAATAGTTTCTGTTGCAGTAAACTCTCAAAAGAAGCTTCCCCCGCCACAGACTGCTTAGGCAGCGAAGATCGTTGTAACGTTGTAGAATGCAGGGACGCAGGATACAGTTGGCCTATAGTAAGCCTGTCACTCATATGCTCGCCCCGCTTCCTCCGCTATTCTCCGGAGTATTACTATCTGTACCAGAACCGCTTTCTGGTGTTGCTGCGGCATTCTGAATTTGTGTAATATCGGTTAAAGCAATTCTGTCTTTTCCCACAACCGCATATTGAATACCATTGCTAACAACGATAGATTCAACATTACCTGTCTTAGGCAGCTTTGTGGCGGTGTCTGTCCAAGTAATATCTTTACCAATCAACCCGGATACAGATCCAAGGGACTGATTCATAGCATTAAGCTGAGTAGAGATATTCATCAATTGCTCCACGGATGTAAACTGGGCCATTTGCGCAATAAATTCTTTATCTTCCATCGGTTGCATCGGATCTTGATTTTGCAGCTGAGTAATCAAAATCTTCAAAAACTGATCCTTACCTAAAGTAGAATTACCCGTTGTCCGTGCACTAGAGTCGGGAGTTGTATAATTCCACTGATCTTTAGTAGAGACCGGAACTGTTGTCGCCATAACCACTCACCTCTCTTTCCTTTGTTATTAAAGTTAAGCCTTAGCAGAAAAAGATCCACCTTGGGACTGATCTTCTTGTCCCGCATTTGAAACCCAGTCCTTCCATTCACCATTCAGCTCTGCGGCTAGAACAGCATCACTGGCTTCCTCTCTGCTTTCTTTGGAACGTCTACCCTGCTGTCCACTTCCGGAATTAGGTTGGCGTCCTTCCTGCCCCCATTGCGAATTGAGTGGGGTATTATTTTGCGTAACTTCCAGCTTCTCCACTTGAAGACCTTGAGATTGCAATGCAGCGCGAAGCTGGTTCATTTGTTGTTCCAGCATATCTTTAGCGCCGGTATGTTCAGTCATGAACTGGGCAACTAAATGACCATTTTGCATGGTGATCTTAACATCAACTTGTCCGAGATTTTCTGGAAAAAGGGATATAGTCGCTTCAGCGATCCCACCTTTTTGCACAATCTCTAATTTGCCTGTAATGAAACCTGTCATTTCTTGAGCAAATTGCTGAACCGGTACAGGCGCTGCTGGCACTTCAGCCTTCAGCGGTGCTGTAATTCCTCCGCGCAGAGATAACTGCCCCGCAGTAACAACCTCATGATCCCCTTCGTTAGCTGTAATTCCTAGCGGGGAATCTTGAGCAGATTCTGTTGTCTTCGTTTCCCCGGTTACGCCTGTCTTGATTAACGGTGTGTTCGCAGTCTCTGCTTCAGCTTCTTGCACAGTTCCTGATGTCACAGGCGAGCTTACAACCGTATCATTTTTCACTACAACAGCTTCTCCGGAACGACTGCTCACATTCTGAATTGTTTTATCCGTTTGGTTATTTTTGCTTTCAGTAATAACGGGCTGTTGTAAGGAAGAATCAGAATTAATACTCACATTGCTGGTCTTTCCCTTCCCCTTATTAGTGTTAGAGGAGGACTCTTCTAAAAGCGCTGTGAAATTATTCAATAAACTGATTCCCTTAGTTGCAACTTCCTCATTGCCACTTACTGCAGCTTCTTGAATCATAGAAACTAAACTTTGCAAGTCATCTTGAACTGCAAATCTTAATGTATCAGCATTCTGTGCCAATGGTGACAAGCTTCCAGCCACTTCTGCTTCCGTTGTAGTAGTACCATTCTCTGCAGCATGGCTTCCAGATAGAAGTGCAGATACCTGAAGAATCCAAGCTTGCAAGGCTACCAACAGAGCTGGATCACTACTGATACTTTCATCCAGCTTCTCAACATCAGCAGCAAGTTTTTCAAGGAGTTCACCCTTCTGAGCGTCTTGCCCTGCTTGCTCTTCTCCAGTCGGCTGCACTTCCTTTAACAGGCCTTGCAGCAAAGAAGCTAGATTTCCCAATAGGGGTTCAGCTGGAGTCGACGGGGTGTTGGCATTGCCTCCCATGGTTTGTACCAGGGTTTGAGCAAATGGTGCACTCGTCGTAGTTGTGCCCGTTGTAGTCGATGAACTCCCGTTTACTGCAGTTGCGTTTGCACTCACAAGCGATTGAACGACTAAACTCATTTATTTTTCACCTCCTTTCCCTATCTATTTAGCACCCATCAGACGATTAACAATTTTCGCAGTTTGCGCGCTATCATTTTTAGTCATTTCTCCCAAAATAGATGAACGAACACTATCACTTACGGTATTCATAATCGTCACGACCTTATCAGGGCTAATCTTGTACATTTCTCCTAGTAACGATGCTGCATTAGCAGGAGTCATTGAGCTGAAGGTCTGATTCAACTTTTCCTTATCCAAATTCTTACTGGTTGTTGCTGTTGCTGTTGTGCCGGCATCTTTCTTCAATCTAGATTGAAGGGCTGCGATCGCCATGTCACTCGAAGATGTGGTTTCTTTTAACTTAATCGTTACATCTGCAGCCTTTTGCGGATCCATTTTTTCCAAAATCGCAGTTTTACTCGCTTTATTCATGACACTGAAGATCTGTACCATTTCTTCTGTAGTTAAATTCTCCATGATCGGTGCAGCCTTCGAAGCTTTCATGCCCGCATACAGCTTAGCCAAATCAGAAACCTGTTTCTGATAAGGATCTTCAGTTTCTTCTGTGCTTGCCTCTGCGGTTTCAGCTTCCTTCTTCATACCCTCAATCTGTGACTCTAGCGCCTGAACCTTGGTATCCTGGGCTGTTTTTTCATCTGTAACCTTCTTCAGGTTTTCTTCCTGCTGGGCGAGCTGAGCTTTAAGCTCCTTAATCGTTGTCGCTGAGCTCACTTCCTGCTTTTTGCTTTCTTCCTTCGGTTTAGAAGGATCTGCAGGCGGATCAGGAACCCATTTTTCCAGGATAGGAATTTTATTCGCAACTTCAAGCACATTATTACGAATGTCCATATTAAAAAGCGTCAACAGTACTCCAAGCAGTACTAGCGTGAAGATAATCGGTATCATTAAGAATAAGAACCGCTCAAATTTCCCCGCTGACCCTTCATTTTCAAGTTCCATATCATTATCAATATTAGCCACTAGCGGAAACCTCCCGGGTTAGAGGGATTTCATCGCGAAGCGGACGGTTGCCATCTCATCCAGTTCGTTTTGTTCCCGTAAAATCATACTTTGCTGAAACAGTGTCTCAGCCTTGTCTTTTGCCTTCAACCATACTTTTTCATCTAAAACCTTAGTGCTTAACTGATCTTGTTTCTTCTGGACTTCTTGATGTGCACGGCTAATGTCCGTATGCTTACGGGCAATGCATTTATCCAGATATTCCACATACTCCTGCATTTCACGAATCTTAATCATAGGTGTCTTTTGCTCTGCGGCATTTTGTAAGGATAGCATGATAGCACTCCGCTGAAAGATGAGTTCATCCAGGCTTCTTTCCTGTGCCTGCAATTCTCCAAGCGCGCTTGAGAGCATCCATTCTGCCTGTGTCTTCTCATTGCCCTTCAAGTCAACGACTTTTTGAAAAGTATAATGAAACCTCATAATACCGAATCAACTCCTTGAGAACTGTGAAATTAAAGACTGTTGAACTTCAGCCAGCGTAACTTTTTCATTCACCTTTTGTTTGGTGAAATCCCATATACTGTCGATAAATTCCATCGACTCGTCAATTTGAGCATTAGAGCCTCTTTGATAAGCTCCAATATTAATCAAATCCTCTGAATCCTTATAAACGGCCATAAGGCGTTTCACATTCTCCGCTGCTGCAATCTGTTCTTCTGGAGCAATATCCTTCATTACTCGACTTATGCTGGAAAGAACATCTATTGCTGGAAAATGTCCTTTGTTAGCAATATTTCGATTGAGTACGATATGTCCGTCAAGTATCCCTCGGACTGCATCTGCGATTGGCTCGTTCATGTCATCACCATCAACCAGTACCGTGTAAAAGGCTGTTATAGAGCCTGTAGGACCTGTACCGGCACGTTCCAGCAGTTTGGGTAAGCTGGCAAACACCGAAGGTGTATATCCCCGCATGGCTGGCGGCTCTCCAACTGCAAGTCCAACTTCACGTTGGGCCATGGCATAACGGGTGACCGAATCCATCATCAGCATTACATTAAGGCCACGATCGCGGAAATACTCGGCAATCGTTGTAGCGATAAGCGCACCTTTTATGCGAATCAATGCAGGTTGGTCTGAGGTAGCAACAATTACTACGGATCGCTGCAAGCCCTCTGGTCCCAAATCCCGTTCAATGAAATCCAATACTTCTCTGCCACGCTCACCAATCAAAGCAATAACATTTACGTCAGCCGATGTATTCCGGGCAATCATCCCCATCAAAGTACTCTTGCCGACCCCCGAGCCAGCAAAAATACCGACCCGCTGTCCCTTGCCAATCGTTAGCAAACCGTCAATCGCTCTCACACCAATACTGATGGGTTCCTGCACCCGCGGTCTATTAAGTGGATTGGAAGGAATATTAAAGGTAGAGCTATGTGGCATTCGTGCTGGAATGAGAGAGCCATCAAGCGGCTGCCCCAGACCATCCAGTACTTTTCCTAACAATTCAGAACCTACTTGCACGCTAAGCGGCTTACCAGTGCCCACTACATCACAACCAGGTCCAATCGCCTGCAGTTCACCAAGTGGCATCAATAGTACCTTGTTATCACGGAAACCAACGACCTCAGCTTGCAGCGGTTTGTTTCCTTTAGAAGGGTAGATGTAGCATACATCACCTATACTTGCGTCAGGACCTTCCGATTCAACCATTAGACCGATTACCTGCGTCACTTTCCCATTGATCCTCACCGGATCGAGATTACGAAGTTGCTCCTTATAACGGTTGCTATTAAGCATCGTCTTCCCCATTTCTCTGCTCATCGGTGTCCAGCGCAATTCTTACCAGCTCTTTCTTGATCTCTGCGAGCTGAGTGTCGATTCGAGCATCAATGCTGCCAAAGGAAGAGCGGATAACACATCCTTGGTCTTTTACCGTTGAGTCGGGCAAGATTTGCAGTTCAGCCTGTGAATCAACAGCTAGTGATAATTCTTCCCGAGCAGCATTCACAAAAGCGAACTGCGCTGGGGATACACAAAGTGAGATCAAACCTTGTTCTCGCTTACGAGCCAGATTTTTGCGAATTAAGTCCATTGCGAATTGTGGTTCTACCGTTAACTGCTTGTCCACAATTTTCTCTGCAATATCACAGCTTAACTCTACTAAAAAAGGCTCCGCTTCCTGAATAATCACTTCTCTTGCTTTATACGCCTCAGTCAAAACAGCACGCGCTTCTTCCATCATCTCTGCGATCTTATGCTTCATCTCTTCCTCAGCCTGAGAAACACCTTCCTCATAACCTTGCTGATGAGCTTCAGCTTTGATAGCTTCGATCAGATGTTCATCCTGCTCACGCCGTTGTTTCCACCACTCTTCAGCCTCCGCTTTCGAGGACTCTACAATCTGTTCCGCTTCAAGAGATGCATTCCGAACCTGCTCTTCAGCAAAATCCTGAGCGTCCTTAAGCATTTGCTTACGCGTCTCTTCTGCCTCTTCACGTGCGGGATCATGATAGTCAGTCTCGCTTAAAGTCTCCTCGGGAACGGGCTCCTCAGTTAGGCCCGCATATTGCCGGGCCTGTTCCAGTCTCTTAAAGACATCAACCGGAACATACTGGGAGTGTTTGATCAGCTTAGACAATGATGTCATCTCCTCCGCCACGAGCGATGATAATTTCACCAGACTCTTCGAGTCTGCGGATCGTGCCTACAATACGAGTCTGTGCTTCTTCAACATCACGCAGCCGCACAGGACCCATGTATTCCATTTCTTCTCGGAACGTTTCTGCCATACGCTTGGACATATTTCTGAAAATAACATCCCGTACTTCTTCGCTGGCAACCTTGAGTGCAAGCTGTAAATCCGCATTATCGATATCACGAACAATGCGCTGTATTGAACGATTGTCCACATTAACAATATCTTCGAATACGAACATCCGTTTTTTGATCTCTTCGGCAAGCTCTGGATCTTGAATTTCGAGAGAATCCAGAATCGTACGTTCTGTCCCCCGGTCAACCCCATTCAAGATTTGTACAATTGATTCGATACCACCGGCATTTGTATAATCCTGGGTTACTGTAGCGGAAAGCTTCTGCTCCAGCACACGTTCAATTTGCGTAATTACCTCTGGAGAGGTACTGTCCATCACAGCAATTCTTCTAGCCACCTCTGCCTGCTTCTCTTGAGGAAGCGAGGAAAGGATTGCAGCAGCTTGTTCAAATTGCAGATAAGACAATACAAGTGCAATAGTCTGTACATTTTCATTCTGGATAAAGTTGAGAATCTGATTAGGATCCGCTTTTCGTGCAAAATCGAAAGGTCTTACTTGCAATGTTGCAGTCAGACGATTAATGACCTCCATTGCTTTTGTTGACCCAAGCGCTTTCTCCAGAATTTCTTTAGCGTAGTTAATACCGCCTTGTGATATATATTCCTGGGCGAGGCATATCTGATGGAATTCAGACATGATCGACTCTTTTTCACCGCTGTCCACTTTGCGAACATTAGCAATTTCAAGAGTCAGCTGTTCAATCTCCTCGTCTCTTAAATGTTTGAAAATTTGCGCCGATACCTCGGGCCCTAGTGTGATAAGCAGGATCGCAGCTTTTTGACGGCCACTAAGTCCCTGCTGGCTAGCCTTTGCCATTAGTTCACCTCTGTTCGTCTGCAAGCCATGTACGCAGCAGATTTACGAATTCGTCTGGCTTCTTCTTGGCCAAACTTTCCAATTGCTTACGAACTTGACTTTCATTCGTCACGCTCTCCAAGTTAATAGAAGGAAATTCAGTAGGAACCTGCAATGGAATGTCTTCATCTTCCTCTTCCACAGTCTGTTTACGACTCCGGTAGATTAGATATCCTCCACCTGCTCCAACCAGCAATGCTGCTGCTCCGATAGCCCATATCATCCAAGAAGCGAGACCACCTTTAACGGTGTTGGCATCGGTGCCACCAAATTGTTGCGAGTAGACCGAAACCTTTTTGGTCAAATCAGCGTCTGTATATGTAGTACCTGAATCTGCAAGAGAAGCGCGAACAATATTCACCAAAATATTTTGAATTGCAGCTGATGTTGCATCATCTAAACTTTTTTCTCCTGAAGGTGGTTCAACTGCAACATTTATGGTTAAGTCTTTAACAGTATACGGACTAGCAATAACATCTTTAGTAATTCGGTTAACTTCGAAGTTCCTCGTTTCCGAAGATTCCTCCGAGGTAGAAGTATCCGCACCCGCATTAGAAGGATAGCCCGTAACATCTTGAGAACCAGTGCCAGCCACTCCGCCAGTCGTGTTACCTTGACCCGAATACGAATTACTAATTATTTGTGAACTGATCTCAATCCCCCTCATGTTCTCTGT
Source organism: Paenibacillus sp. FSL H8-0315 (assembly GCF_038005365.1). Taxonomy (NCBI): domain Bacteria; kingdom Bacillati; phylum Bacillota; class Bacilli; order Caryophanales; family Paenibacillaceae; genus Paenibacillus; species Paenibacillus sp. FSL H8-0315. The sequence goes on from NZ_JBBOTA010000001.1 coordinate 715,478, forward strand.
ATCCACAGGGGTAACAAGATCTTCCTTCCGGTTTTCCTTGTCAAAGTTCAACTTTGAGAACACAAGAACATCCACTTTATCAGGACCGGTAAGAGTGCTAAGGAATTGTTTCACATTTTTCTTTACTTCTTCTTCGAATTTCTTCTGAAGAGCGAAGTTTTCTTCAACTTGGTTTGTGACACCAGCCTGTCCACCTTTAGCTGTTGGCATTAATTCAATTTCATTATTTGCAATGGTAATGTTGTCAATTGGTAAATTAGGCACAGCAGTTTTCACAAGATTGAAATACCCGTCAATATTGTCTTGGGTAGGTCTAAATCCTGGATCAAATGAAAGCACAACGGATGCAGATGCCTGCTCCTGATCAGCCTGTGAGGCAAAAACTGTCTCTTTAGGCAAATTAATCAGCACTTTTGCATCTTTAATCCCTTGCATACGTCTCATTAACTGTTCAACTTCACCGTTTAATGCATTATTGTACTTCACGTTAAACTCGCTATCTGTTGTACCTATCATTGACGAATTTTCGTCAAAGACTTTATATCCGATAGAGCCACCTTGAACAATCCCCTGAGAACCGATATCCACCTTGACCCGAGCTGCTTCTGTACTAGGTACAGAAATACTCTTTCCATCTTGACTTAATCGGTATGAAACACCTGCTGAATCTAAGGCCTTCATTACTCCAGCCGAATCCGTACTGTCCAAATCTTGAAATGCTACTTCATATTCTGTTTTTGAAAGCTGCATGGTCATAACTACGATTATTATTAGAATGATAAACAATGTTGAAAAGAATAAAATCTTCTGTTTACCACTAAATCTGTTCCAATACAAGAGAACCTTCTCCCGATATTGGGCAAATCTTTCATTCACAGTGTCACCCCATCCGAAACTAAGCTAGGATTTATTATATTTGAGTTCTCATAATTTCTTGATAGGCTTCAATCACTTTGTTCCGGACTTGTGTAGTCAACTGTAAACTCAGTAGAGCCTGTTGGGAAGAAATCATCACTTCGTCAATGTTCACTTCTCCCAATACAAATTTATTACTCATATCCTTAGCTTGTTGTTCCTGATCAGCCACTTTATTGAGCGCATCCTCAAGATAAGAGCCAAAGCTCTCCATCGAATTAGCAGGAGTGGATGAAACTTCGGAAGATGTCGGTTTCATTGCAAGCTGCTGTACAGCCTGAACCCCATTAGATATATTCTGTATCAACTGTTTCCCCCCCTTAAGTTAATTAACATTCATTTATCTACCAATTTCGAGTGCCTTGCTTACCATAGCTTTGGATGCATTAAGCATCGTAACATTGGCATCATAAGAACGAGATGCAGATAACATATCAACCATTTCTTTGGTAATGTCTACGTTTGGCATATAGACATATCCTTCAGCATCCGCATCGGGATGGCTTGGATTGTACACCGGCTTCAATGGTGAAGAGTCTTCTATGATCGACTGCACCTTAACCCCTTCATTGCTATTATTCATTTTCGAATTTAGTATATTCGAGAATTTATTACTTTCGTTCGTTTCCAAAACAACCAACTTACGTCGGTAAGGAACAGCCTTGCCATCCACCACGGATGCTCTTGTAGTTTCAGCATTGGCTACGTTGGAAGAAATTACATCCATCCGCAACCGTTGAGCCGTTAATGCAGATGCGCTGATCCCAAAACTACTACCAAAGTTCATACTCTCTTATCCTCCTTGAATTACGGCTCGCATCATCGAAATCTGACTGTTAATCTGTTCAACATAAGAACTATACCTAAGCTGGTTCTCTGCGCTTAACGCCATTTCGCGATCTACATCCACATTGTTGTCGTTATTGTTCATAGAGGTAGTTTCATCAGTATTTTCAACAGCAGCGGGAACAATTGTGTTGCTGCCAAATTGATAATGCCGGGTATCCGAAACTTTCGCTCTAAGTGTAGATTGGATTCCACTTTCCTGTTGTTGCAGGATACTTTCGAATGAAACATCAGAACGTTTGAAATTGGGCGTATCTTGATTAGCCACATTATTTGCTAGAGCATTTTGTCGTTTATAGGCAGCATCAATGCCTCCCTGCAATCGTTGAAAACTGACACTATTCAGCAATCCCAAGACAATTCCTCCTTTCAAAGCTATCATAATGAAAAGAATTCCACAACTTCCATCAAAAAACCTGCTTGCTTTCGACAAATAAAGAAAAAAATACTCTAAATTTACGGTATTCCGTCGAACGCTGTCGCAATGAATAACACTTAGCATTTTCACATACATTGATTTTCATTTAATTTGTATATTATTACAATAAGAAATAAGCCCTATCTTTTTAGAAAAGACAGGGCTTTTAGCACTTTATTACTATTTATTTACATTTTCAACTCATTTTTTTCTTTTTAATTGCATGTTTTGACATAATTTTACGTTTTCACGACACCAATTTGTAATTTATCTAATCCGTTATGCCCAAATTCAAAATACATAGATTTTTTGTTTTTTTGTCGCTTTAAAGAATATACTGACTTAAATCACGATCCTGAGCTATACTTGCCAATTTCTCGCGCACATACTCCGGGGTAATAACCATTTTTTCTAAAGTCAGCTCAGGTGCTTCAAAAGAAAGATCCTCTAACAGCTTCTCCAAAATAGTATGAAGACGCCGTGCACCTATATTCTCCATATTTTGATTCACTGAAGCCGCTATTTTGGCGATCTCATGTATAGCATCCTTCTGGAATTCCACTTCTAAATTTTCTGTTTTAAGCAGATTCACATATTGTTTAGTTAAAGCATTCTCTGGTTCCGTCAAAATAGAAACGAAATCCTCTAACGTTAGACTACTCAGCTCTACGCGAATCGGAAAACGACCTTGAAGTTCTGGAATCAAATCTGAAGGCTTAGCAATATGGAAAGCTCCGGCAGCCATAAAGAGTACATAGTCTGTCTTCACAGGACCGTATTTCGTCATAATGGTCGAGCCCTCTACAATCGGCAAAATATCCCGTTGCACGCCTTCACGCGACACATCCGGTCCAGACCCTTTTCCCTGACTTGCTACTTTATCGATTTCATCAATAAAAATAATGCCTGATTGTTCAGCCCGAGTCACGGATTCCTGGATCACATCATCCATATCTATCAGCTTGGCCGCCTCATCCTGAATGAGTACCTTGCGCGCTTCCCGAATAGGAAGCTTACGTTTCTTCGTCCGCTTAGGCAGCAAACTGCCGAACATCTCTTGCATATTCATACCCATCTGGTCATTTCCTTGACCTGCAAACATATCCATCATAGTTGGCGCTGTATCCTCAACATCAATTTCAATGATGTCATCTTCCAGCTGACCAGCTAACAGCTTAAATCTAACCCCACGGCGGCGTTCACTTAGGCTTCCATCCTGCTCAGCGTCTTCTTTAGAGTCCTCTTGGGCAGAATTCCCTCCAAAAATCATCTCGAAAGGATTCTTTTGTGATTTATTTTTGGAAGAGGAAGGGACCAATATAGAAACAATCCGCTCATTAGCCAGTTCTTCCGCACGATCCTTAACCTTCTCCGTACGCTCAAGCTTCACCATACGAATAGAAGTCTCTACCAGATCACGAACCATAGATTCCACATCTCGACCTACATAACCGACTTCAGTAAATTTAGTGGCCTCCACTTTGATGAACGGTGCATTAACAAGCTTTGCTAGACGCCGGGCGATTTCTGTCTTTCCCACACCTGTAGGTCCGATCATCAAGATGTTCTTAGGAACGACTTCATCACGCAGTTCCTCTGCTAGCAGACTGCGCCGATACCGATTACGAAGCGCAACGGCTACCGATTTCTTGGCTTGCTTCTGACCTACGATATATTTATCCAATTCGGCTACAATTTGACGGGGTGTAAGCGATTGATTCACCATCGTGAATTCCTCCTTGTCTCTATGGCACTGAGTCTATAATTGTTCAACAATAATGTTGGAATTAGTGTACACACAAATTTCAGAAGCTACCTGAAGCGATTCTCTAGCAATATCCGCAGCGGAAAGATTGGGTGCATGACGTTTGAGTGCTCGACCTGAAGCCAGCGCAAAATTACCACCGGAACCAATCGCAAGAACGTCATCATCCGGTTCGATAATTTCACCATTTCCGGAGATCAGGAGCATTCCTTCCTTATCCATAACAATCATCAAAGCTTCAAGCTTCCGAAGAATACGATCTTGACGCCAATCCTTCGCTAATTCAACTGCAGCCCGCTGCAGGTTCCCATGATGCTCCTCCAGCTTGCCCTCGAATTTTTCGAATAGGGTAATAGCATCCGCAACGGATCCCGCAAAGCCTGCTATTACTTGTCCTCTGTACAGGCGACGGACTTTTCTGGCCGTCGTCTTCATAATAACACTCTCTCCGAATGTAACCTGTCCATCACCTGCTATAGCTGCCTGTCCGTTATGTCTTACCGCACAAATTGTAGTCGCATGAAAGCTGGGTACCATGATTGTAAGTTACCTCCTTAAGATGGGCTTTGTTCGCTATCGACAACCTCCGGCTCCGAATAAGCGAGTCCTGTACGGTTGGCATACTCGGCAAGACTGTCCAGAGCGCGATGAGCTAACATTTCATTCTTTTCCTTCTTATTGCGGATCTTCTTCTCTACCTTCGGCAACAGACCGAAATTGGCATTCATAGGCTGAAAATGCTCTGGATCGGCAGAAGTAATATAAGCTGGCATGCTGCCTAGAACAGTATCCTGCGGGAAGATCAGTCCTTCCTGACCGAGTGCTGCCCGTGCAGCATTAATACCAGCTATGAGCCCGGAAGCAGCTGATTCAACATAACCTTCTACACCTGTCATCTGTCCAGCAAAAAAGAGTCTTTCCTTGCCTTTCATCTGATAGGTAGGGTGCAGAAGCTTAGGAGAATTAATAAATGTATTTCTGTGCATCACACCATAACGAACATATTCAGCATTCTCAAGACCAGGGATCAGCGAGAATACACGCTTCTGCTCTCCCCATTTCAAATGGGTCTGAAAACCAACAAGATTGTAAAGTGTGCCGGCAGCGTTATCCTGACGGAGTTGCACAACCGCGTAAGGAAGTTTACCTGTATGCGGATTGATAAGTCCTACTGGCTTCATTGGGCCAAATAACGCTGTTTGCTTGCCGCGTTTCATCATGATTTCAATAGGCATACAGCCCTCAAAGTATATCTCTTTCTCAAAATCCTTGAGTGCTGCTGTCTCAGCAGAAATCAACGCATCATAAAACACGTCGAACTCCTCTTCTGTCATCGGACAGTTCAGATAAGCCGCTTCACCTTTATCATAACGGGAAGCCAAATACACCTTGTTCATATCAATGGTGTCTTTCTCAACAATCGGTGCTGCTGCATCATAGAAGTAGAAATACTCTTCACCCAGCAGCCCTTTTATTTCAGCAGATAATGCCGGTGAAGTTAGTGGGCCCGTTGCAATAACAACAATCCCTTCCTCCGGTATATGCGTAAGTTCTTCATTTATGACTTCCACGAGCGGATGATTATGCAAAGTATGGGTGATCTCACCTGAGAATCCGTCCCGATCTACGGCAAGTGCTCCTCCTGCGGGTACCGCGTGTCGGTCAGCAGCACCTAATACAAGAGAGTTCAAACGCCGCATTTCTTCCTTCAATACACCTACAGCATTTCCTAATCCATTCGCACGCAGGGAGTTGCTGCATACCAGTTCAGCAAATTGATTCGTGTGATGGGCTGGCGTCTTTACTACAGGTCTCATCTCATATAATCTTACCGGAACTCCTAGTGATGCTATTTGCCAAGCGGCTTCGCTTCCTGCGAGACCCGCTCCAATTACTGTTACTTTTGCTGTATCTGACACTGTCTTTTTTCCTCCCATAGAGACTATTAATCTGCTAATTCTTCTTCGTTGTCTAGAACCGCCTCTGTATGATCACAAGATGTACATTGTAGCTTGGTTCCTTGCTTATTACGTTTCTCAATCATCCAAGATCCACATGATGGACATGGTTTTATAGAAGGTCTATCCCATGAAACGAAATCACAACCAGGGTACTGATCGCAGCCATAGAAAACACGCCCTTTTTTGCTGCGTCGCTCCACAACCTTACCTTCATGACATTTAGGGCAAGTTACGCCAATATCCTTGATAATCGGTTTCGTGTTTCGGCAATCCGGAAAGCCAGAGCATGCTAGGAATTTCCCAAAGCGACCCAGCTTATACACGAGAGGTTTACCGCATTTCTCACAGATCTCATCAGAGACTTCATCTTCAATCTCAATTTCTTTCATCTCTTCTTCCGCGAATACCAAACGCTTCTCAAACGATTCGTAAAACTCTGCAAGAACCTTTACCCAGTCTTCTGAGCCCTCTTCCACATGGTCAAGATCCCCTTCCATGTTCGCGGTGAATTCAACGTTTAGGATTTCCGGAAAAAATTGCTCCATCTGCTCTATAACAAGCTCGCCAAGTTCGGTTGGCATGAATTTTTTCTCTTCAATAGCCACATAACCACGCTTCTGGATGGTTTCCAGCGTTGGGGCATATGTACTTGGACGGCCTATACCCAGCTCCTCAAGCGTCTTTACAAGTCTTGCTTCCGTATATCGTGGAGGCGGTTGTGTAAAGTGCTGTTTAGGCTCGATCTCCTGCTTATTTAAAGCATCTCCCGCTTGAAGCGGCGGCAAATACTTGTCTTCATCTGTAGTTCCGTCATCGTTGCCTTCTACGTAAACCTTCATGAACCCGGGGAATGAAACCTTCGAACCAACAGCTCTGAATGTAGCAGTACCTGCAGCAATATCGACCGAAAGCGTATCCAGCAGGGCAGAAGACATCTGACTTGATACGAATCGCTCCCACACTAGCTTGTAGAGACGGAATTGATCACGGCTCAAGAACTCTTTGACCATTTCTGGTTCGCGTAATGCCGAGGTAGGACGAATCGCTTCATGCGCTTCCTGTGCTCCAGCTGCCTTTTTAGAATACTGCCGTGGGGATTCTGGCAAGAACTTCTCACCATACTTAGCTGTTATAAGCTCTTTAGCTTCATCCTGAGCGGTGACAGAGAGACGCGTGGAGTCAGTACGCATATAAGTGATCAAACCTACGGTACCTTCTTTACCGAGTTCCACACCTTCGTATAGCTGCTGTGCAACAGACATTGTCTTAGCGGCACGGAATCCAAGCTTACGGGCTGCTTCCTGTTGTAGGGAGCTGGTGGTAAAAGGAGCCGAAGGATGACGTTGTCTTTCCTTCTCCTTCACATCACTCACCTTAAAAGATGCGTTCTTAATGGCTTCAAGAACTTCCTGAACATCACTTTCCTGGTTCAGTTCTTTTTTCACACCATTCAGCTTATGAAACTTAGCTTCAAAGACGGAATCCCGGATTCCAAGCTTCGCTGTTATGCTCCAATATTCGGTGGGTACAAAAGCGGAGATTTCATTCTCACGATCCATAATGATCTTCACGGCAACGGATTGTACACGTCCAGCAGATAAACCTTTTTTGACTTTCTTCCATAATAGAGGGCTAATCTTGTACCCTACCAGTCGATCCAAAATACGTCTAGCCTGCTGTGCATTCACGAGATCCATATTAATCTTACGCGGTGTCTTAAAAGCATCTTTTACCGCTTGTTTGGTGATCTCATTAAAAACAACTCTGCATTCTTGTGTATTATCTAAATCCAGCGCATGCGCCAAATGCCAAGCAATTGCTTCCCCTTCGCGGTCGGGGTCAGCTGCGAGATAAACTTTTTTAACTTTTTTACTAGCGTCTTTCAATTCCTTCAATATAGATCCCTTACCGCGGATAGTAATATATTTGGGACTGAAATCATTCTCCACCTCAACACCAATTTGACTCTTCGGTAGATCTCTAATATGTCCCATTGATGCCTTTACAATATATTTACTACCTAGATATTTGCCAATTGTCTTCGCTTTTGCAGGCGACTCGACAATAACTAATGCATCTGCCATAGACTCTTCCTCCTCGTTAACACTCGCACCTCTATATTAAATTACCTTATAAATAGCTCCTGGTAATTGTGTTACCGCTTTTTTTATGATTAAAGATAACAGAACTGAATGCAAATGTCCAAAATCCCATCCTGTTCTTACAAGCAGATCGTCCAATATAAAAGGGCCTTGATGCAGTATATGGTATAGGTGAGACTCCTCATTTGTCAATTTCTTTTCAATCATAAAGTCGTCTGCTGTCTGTTCGGTAGTGCTATTATTCCCTGTTTTTATTACGTTTGTCGGCAAATAAGAAGTATATTCTTCTATAATATCTAATCCACTGGTTACCAGCTTTGCCCCCTGCTTGATAAGCTCTAACGCCCCTCTGCTCTTAGGTGATGTAATAGGTCCGGGAACTGCGAAGACATCCCTCCCAGCTTCCAAGGCAGCATCGGCTGTAATAAGTGATCCACTGCGACTGTCAGCCTCCACGACCACTGTCCCCCGTGATAAACCTGCTATGATCCGATTACGCTGTGGAAATAATCCAGGATGACTTTTAGTTCCAAGAGGATACTCTGTAATGACAAGCCCTTCCTGAGAAATACGCCGCTCCAGTTCAATATTCTCAGTTGGATAGACTTTGTCCAACCCTGTTGCCACTACCGCTATGGTCCCTCCACCGCTTCTTAGCGCCGCTTCATGACAAATGCTATCGATCCCCCTCGCAAGTCCGCTAACCACCGTTAGACCTGCTGCACTAAGCTCCTCCGCGAGAATCTCCCCTACCTTTCGTCCATATGCTGTTGGCACACGGGTGCCAACCATCGCCACACTAGGAGTTGATAACAGTTCCAAACGACCTCGATAATAAAGGATCCACGGTGGCTGTGCCGTCTCCTTCAACAAAACAGGATAAGCCGCATCAAACACAGTGACCATCTTCACTGCACATTCTTCCATTAATAAGCGCCTTTTGGCGATCCATTCTAATGTATATATGGAAGCAAGATAATTCGACAGCTTTCCGTTCAATCCGATCGTTTCCCAATCTTTTGCACTACAGGAAAATGCTCGTTCTGACATTAAGCCGGCTCTGCGAATCTTGTCGATACTCTTCCAGCCAATCCCCTCCACTTCATTAAAACCAAACAGCAGATCTTTTTCTTCCATATAAGCTTACTCTCCTTTAATGGAAGGGTTAGCCTTCCCTATTTTGTAACATGAATTAGAGGAATGCAATATTTTCTTTTAATTCAATATTTTTCTATGTTAAAAAACAAAAAAGCAACCTTTTATCCCTTGGATAGGAACAAAAGGTTGCTTACCTCTGAAATAATTATACACGAAAGAAGCCCACTCGCGTAGAGTGAATTCCTTCAATTAAATAAAATAATTAATGCGTTGTAAAAGCGCTAAGAATACCGCGTTCTTCGAGCACACTTACTAGCGTTGAGCCCATTTCGGCAGGTGTAGGAGCAACCTTGATTCCGCACGATTCAAGTACGGCAATTTTCTCACTCGCTGTGCCCTTGCCTCCGGAAATAATAGCACCCGCATGCCCCATACGTTTGCCAGGAGGGGCAGTAGCACCGCCAATAAACCCTACAACAGGCTTAGTCATATGCTCACGAATCCACTCTGCTGCTTCTTCCTCTGCGGTTCCGCCAATTTCACCAATCATAATGACTGCCTTTGTACCCGGATCCTCATTAAAAAGCTTCAGAATATCAATAAACTCTGAGCCTTTAACAGGGTCTCCGCCAATACCTACAGCTGAAGATTGCCCGATTCCACGCGTGGTCAGCTGATGAACAGCCTCATAGGTTAGAGTTCCGCTGCGCGAGACAACACCTACATACCCTGGCATATGAATATAACCCGGCATAATTCCTATTTTGCACTCACCAGGAGTGATAACTCCCGGACAGTTGGGTCCGATCAATACAGTAGAGCGCCCCTCCATATAACGGGACACTTTTACCATATCAAGCACTGGAATCCCTTCGGTAATACAAATCACCAGGTCGAGTTCTGCGTCCACGGCTTCCATTATGGAGTCTGCTGCAAATGCTGGCGGTACATAGATTACACTAGCGGTTGCGCCTGTAGCCGCCTTAGCAGCTACAACAGTATCGAATACCGGAAGGCTAACCTCACTGCCATTTTCAAGCGTGATGTTGACAGATGTTCCACCTTTACCCGGTGTTACCCCTCCAACCATCTGTGTTCCATAATCCAGCGCACCTTTAGTATGGAACAAACCCGTTGATCCTGTAATTCCCTGCGTGATAACTTTCGTATTTTTATCTACAAGAATGCTCATGCCTTAAGTCACATCCCTACTTATATTGTCAAATACGATAACTGGCTTCCTAAATCAGGCCATTATTGCACAAGAGACACAATCTTACGGGCACCGTCCGCCATAGAATCAGCAGCAACAATATTAAGTCCCGATCCAGCCAAAATCTGCTTGCCCAATCCAACATTTGTTCCCTCAAGACGCACAACCAGCGGTTTAGTCAAACCCAGTTGACTAGCCGCTTCTACAACACCGTTAGCGATAACATCACAGCGCATAATACCACCGAAAATGTTAACAAAAATTCCGTTCACCTTTTCATCCGATAAAATGATTTTAAAGGCTTCTGTTACTTTCTCGGTCGTTGCACCGCCCCCTACATCCAGGAAGTTGGCGGGTTCGCCTCCATAATACTTAATAATATCCATAGTGGCCATCGCGAGACCTGCGCCGTTTACCATGCACCCAATATTGCCATCAAGTGCAATGTAACTAAGGTCATACTTCGAGGCTTCGATTTCCTTTAAATCCTCTTCATCCAAATCCCGCAGCTCTAGAATATCTTTATGACGGAACAAGGCGTTGGAATCAAAATTCAGTTTGGCATCCAGTGCCATCACATTCCCATCCGCAGTCACTACCAATGGGTTAATTTCGGCAATAGAGCAATCTTTATCCACAAAAGCTAAATATAGCGCTTGCATGAATTTCACAGTTTTGCCTACCAGCTCATTAGGAATAGAGATACTATAAGCCAGCTTACGCGCCTGGAAAGTCTGCAAACCCACTGCCGGATCAATGATCTCTTTAAAAATTTTCTCCGGATGTGTTGCAGCTACTTCTTCAATCTCAGTACCGCCTTCTTCAGAAGCCATCATGACCACTCGGCCAGTACCTCTGTCAACTACGATACCAATGTAATACTCCTTAACAATTTGACAACCCTCTTCAATGAGCAGTCTTTTTACTACCTTACCCTCCGGTCCAGTCTGGTGAGTTACTAGAGTCTTGCCCAGAATCTCAGTTGCGTAACTACGCACCTCATCGATATTCTTAGCAACCTTTACTCCTCCAGCTTTACCGCGTCCACCTGCGTGAATCTGAGCTTTAACTACAACAACTGGTGTGCTCAGTGACTCTGCGGCTTCTACCGCTTCCTCCACTGTATAAGCTACTTTTCCATTCGGTACGGCTACACCGTACTTCTTAAGCACTTCTTTTCCCTGATACTCGTGGATATTCATAGCGGTAGCCTCCTAAAGTAGCGTGGTGACTAAACAGGCAGCCTGTTGTCATCTCGCTTTCCGTTTTGATTGCCGCGGGGTTAGGGATAGGCTGATGTTATACATGCAGCACTATTCCGGAACCAGCAGAAACTGATCTACCACTCGTAAAAAGAATGGCATTATTTCTGCAAGAGACATTGTGTAAATCTATAAGACTAAGCTTATATTTACCTATATGCCATACAAAGGAACCCAGAATAGTGTAACATGTTTTTAAAACGCTTACCTTAAATATATTCATGATTTGTACACATTTTTTCGCTTGATTTCATGCCGGAATGCGAACGATCGCATTGACTCCTTACTACGCTTACTTTTTACTATCTTGGATATTAGCTTCGTGAACACGATTCAGTAAGTCTTTAAACTGATCAAGTAGCTCTATGGATTCATTATTTGTCAGTGTCGTTTCTTCCATCATTTTGCCGGGAATACACACGGCATCACTTTGGAGTGCCCAGCCTTGTTTCGTTAGTGAGATTAATACTTTTCGCTCATCCTGCATCGAGCGTTCACGTATAATTAGGCCTGCAGCTTGCAAGCGTTTCAATAACGGAGTCAGCGTTCCTGAATCCAAAAATAACGCCTCACCAATCTCTTTCACTGTACATTGCTGCCGTTCCCATAACACAAGCATTACTAAGTATTGGGAGTAAGTTAAACCGATCTTATCCAAATACGGTTGGTACAGCTTTGTAATCTCACGCGAGCAAGCATAAATGGTAAAACAGAGCTGATTCTCGATCAGCAGCTCTGGGGTTGTAGTCATTTTCTGCATATCTTCTTCACTCATTTTCATATTTATTCACCCGCCTTATCTCTTTATTTTATCATAATTCCCTCATATATCATAATAATAGCAAAAAATTAATTTGACTTTTATATTAATTGTGATAAATTAGATTGTACACAAACTAATTAGTGAATAGGAGAGATTTATTATGATGACAATTCAACAAAAGATGTATGAAACCACAGTTAAAGCCGTTGGGGGAAGAAACGGTTATATAGAATCAGAAAGCCCTAAACTCAACCTTACGATCAGTACACCACGCGAAATGGGTGGTGCCGGTGGTGAAGGCACTAATCCTGAACAATTATTCGCAGCTGGCTACTCCGCTTGTTTTGACAGTGCTCTGAACATGGTTGCTCGTCTTGGAAAAGTGAAGATTGAAGGCAGTGAAGTTACGGCTACTGTAAGCTTTGGTAAAGTTGAAGATGGCGGATTCGGCATTGCGGTTAAGCTTGACGTGCTGGTTAAAGGCGTTGACAGAGAAACCGCAGCATCTTTGGTAGAAGCTGCCCATGGCGCATGTCCTTACTCCCGTGCCACTCGTGGCAATATCGAAGTAGAACTGAATGTACTGTAAGAAATTATAGAGAAAAATGTATGTGAAATTTGCTAAACGATCTAACCTTCGTTTGAATACGTGGCATTTCACATTCGAAGTCGCTAACGGACACAGTTGATCTTAAACGCAACTTAATCCCATATTTGGGATGCTATCGGACCTCATAGCAGCTATTGGAATGAAAACCACTCAATATAACCTTCTTCCGAAGGAATAGCGTCTCCAGAGTCCGAATCTACGCTCCAAGGGCTAAAAACTTGCAAACAACGTCCTCAAGGTCCGTTCCGTAAGCATCAGAGCATAATAATGGTTCGGCGATGCTCGTCACTACCGGTCCATAGTATAGAGCAGCGATTCTCATTAACGGGAATCGCTGCTCTTTTATCTTTATTCCTCCACTAATACCTGTCGATCCAGATTACGGTATTGCACAGCTTCCGCGAGATGTGCAGAAGAAATATCCTGTGCACCCTCCAGATCAGCTATGGTACGGGATAGCTTAATAATCCGATCATGCGCTCGCATGCTTAGACCTAAATTCTCCAATATGTCATACAGTATTTGAGCACTCTCACGGTTTAGGCTTGCATATTTCCGAAGGGAAGCACCGGAAAGTTCGCTGTTCCATGAAATCGCCAGTCGTTTGTAACGTTTAGCTTGGATGGCCTGAGCAGCCAACACCTCCGCACGCATCTCTGCTGACGATAAAACATGCCCCTGCCGATTCCATTCCTTCGGGCGGGGAACATCAACCTGTAAGTCGATCCGATCCAATAATGGACCGGATATTTTGGCTCGATATTGGGCAATCCTTGATGGACTACAGGTACAATTTTGCTGGGAGATACCGCTTCCAAAAAAGCCGCAGCTGCACGGATTCATCGATGCAGCGAGCATGAATTTGGCAGGAAAAGTAAAGGAAGCCCGGGCACGACTTATAGTAACCACCCCATCTTCGAGGGGCTGTCGCAACACTTCAAGCACATTCCGGGAGAATTCAGGCAATTCATCCAGAAACAGAATACCTCGATGCGCAAGACTTACCTCACCTGGCTTGGGAATACCGCCCCCTCCAATTAATCCGGCAGAAGATATCGTGTGGTGTGGAGAACGAAATGGACGACTTCGCAGCAAACCGTTGTGTGCATCCTTCAAATTTCCAGCCGCACTAAAAATTTTGGTTACCTCAAGTGCCTCACTGTCCGACAATTGCGGAAGGATACTGGGAAGGCGTTTGATCAGCATCGTTTTGCCTGTGCCAGGTGGACCGATGAGCATAATATTATGCATCCCTGCAGCCGCGATAGTTAGTGCTCTTTTCACATGTTGCTGTCCAAGCACATCACTGTAATCATCCATTATTTCATTCGCTTCGGAAGAAGCAGCCTCAGAATCAGAATATTTAGGGTTATATTTGAGATGCTCTACAGAAAGAACAAGCACCGGAGGTTGTTCTTTTGCCCCCATCCCCATACTCACGGATACAGGAAAAGGAAGTAGTGATCCTTCAGATTCTTCTAGAGGAACTAGCTTATCTATAATCGGACCAAAGCTAGCCACAGATTCAGCAGCATTCGCTAACGCTTGCAAATGGTCGATGGTATAAACATTTATGCCACTGATTAAAGCGGCTTCTGCCGCATTGCCTTGCGGGAGCAGAACGGCTTTAAACCCGCTTTTACGCGCTGCTTCAACCATCGGCAACACACCCGAAACCGGACGCAGACTGCCGTCGAGCGCAAGCTCTCCAATCAAAAGCATCTCTTGAGCTGAAGGCATAATCAACTGGCCACTAGTTATCAGTATCCCTAAAGCAATCGCTAGATCAAAAGCGGAACCTTCTTTACGCAGGTCAGCTGGAGCAAGATTGATCGTAATACGCTGCTGTGGATAGCGGTAACCGCAATTTTTAACGGCAGCCCTAACTCGTTCAACAGCCTCGCGAATCGCTGAATCTGGTAAGCCAATGATATTCGTCTGCGGCAGTCCATTTGCAAGATCGATTTCCACACCAATCATTACCCCTTCAATCCCATACAGACACGCGCTAAACATTTTCCCATACATAATAAAAACACCTCATCTCCTGAATTACACCCTAATTTGGGGTGTCATAGCTTCAAGAAAAAAGGTGCTTCCTTATTTTCCAAATATATATTAGCTGTTAAGTACATTATAGAAGTTGTGTCCTAACGCAATCTGTGAGCAATTTATCTTTAGAATAAGAAATTCAAGTTTTACATAAAAGCGAAAGCACATCTCTAAAGACCTACATCAATCTCCTTCTTTAACTACGACCGAGTCCCTAATCTGCTCAAAAGTCAACGGTTTATAGTTCCAATGCTCTACACAAATGTTAAAATGATTTCTTCCCTCATATTTTTGCCCATGAATATGGCCGTGCACATTTACGTAAGGCATATGTTTATTCATGTACATAGGCTCATGTGAGAGGAAAAAGAAATCCTTATAAATCAAAGGATATTCACTAACCTCATCAAAACCTGCATCAAGCCACCAACTTTGGCTGCGGCCGCGATCATGATTGCCAAGAATCAGGATTTTGTATCCATGTAGCCTGGCCACAATCGCACGAGTTGCCTCCTTATTCAGAAAAGAAAAGTCTCCCAAATGAAATACTTTGTCTTCCGGATTCACTACCGAATTCCAACTTTCAATCATAACTTCATTCATTTGCTCTACATCGTTGAAGGGTCTGGATTCAAAATCAATGATCAACTTATGCCCAAAATGATGATCTGATGTGAAAAAAACCTTAGCCATGTGCACCCTCCTTTTGTTCCTATTCTAATGACAGTATGTATGAAAAAAGCTCCGACTACCCATAAACCCTAGGAAATTCGGAGCCCCGAGGACTTTTCCGCCTAATTTCTCACGAAATTATACGTATCATTCTATGTCATGAGGCGATGACGGAATACCTCTTTATTGTTAATGTTACTTTTCCCAGTCGCGCCGCTTACTCGAACGTTTATTAACATCACTCTGAATCAGTTCAGCTAAAGGAGGCGCCTCCTCATTGTCAATGAGCCAGCCACGCATCTCCTTGATCGCTTCCACCTGTCCATTGCCTTTGTCACGCCATGTAAGCAGTTCAATAACTCTAATTACAAGCGCTAAGAGACTGCTATTGCTGTTTTGCGACTTTTCAGCCCGGATTTTTTGAAATAACGCTTCATTTTCCCAATCTATTAATATTTCCTCCGCTATAGTGGGCCGCATTACCGTGAAGGTCTTATTGCAATTATCGCAACAGACGACAGATATTGGCTCTGCTTTAAATTTCACTTCAATCTTCTGCTGGCAATATTGGCATGTAAAACTAACCTGCATTTCAGAAGGTTTATTCTTCACTAGACAGCCCTCCTCATGATGACATTAAAAAGTTACTCCTAATGTTTACCCATTTCTTTTGAGAAATGACCCACAGTGCGGAAGGTATGTAAAGACTTTTTTATCAGAACAGCAGCAAATTCATAAAGAATCGCATGAGAAAATAGAGTTACTCTTAAAACGCCTCGCGAATATGACTAAGTGAAGCTAGGCTAAGATCGTCATTTAACAAGACGCTAATTACATCAAAAGAAACCCGCCGTTCCTCATAACCCTTCATATGCAAATAAACCTGTGTTGTACTCCGAACCTGGTTTATTTTGCGAGCATTCACCGATTCTTCTGGAGTTCCCTGAAGCAGCTCTCCACTGCGGCTACGAACTTCGACAACAACAATACAGTCTTCACGCTCCGCAATGATATCAAGCTCTCCAGTACGACAACGCCAATTCCGTTCCAATATCATATACCCGCTAGAAGATAGGTACTGCACAGCTCCGTTCTCTGCAGCAGTTCCTTTCTCTTTGCGGTTATAGTGCTTTCTTACATAGGGCTCTTTCATTCTTGTCCCCGTTCACCAGCGGAACGATCGCTCTGATACACAAAGCTGAGGATTTCCGCCACCAGCTGATAGAGCTCAGACGGAATCTGTTGGTCCAGATCAAGCTTTGAAAGAACCTCCACGAGGGCTGCATCTTCCTGAACAGCAACCCCGCTCTCCTTAGCCTTTTGCAGAATAAGGTCTGCTATCGCGCCTTGTCCCTTGGCTACTACGACAGGAGCCTCGTTTTGTCCGGGACTATATTTGAGAGCGACCGCTTTTTTGAGCCCTTGTGAAATTGGCTGTACAGGCTCATTCATATACGGTAATCCACTCCTTTGTAAGCCTCAGGAACATAATCAACAAACTTATTAGTATTGGAGCCAGCAAGCTCTTTAGGCAAATTCAATTCTGGCAAGGGTTCGGTTCTTAAACCTGATAATTGATAACCGATGGATTCTACTGCAGTTTTTATTTCTTCACGCCGCGTCTCCAGCAGCTCAAGCACCCACGGATGATCATTATGAAGCTTAAGACTAACGATTCGATCGACAACCTGCACATCTACCAATGTCTGCCCTAGCTGCTTCATGTCCAAATCGAACCATAATCGACAGTTAGCTGCATCCAACTCCCCTTTGCGGCCCCGCCTGGACTGGATATGAACCGATGCAGTTTCCTGCCCATCTGGACCTTGCAGCGGCAAGAACAATGTAACCTGTGCGAAGGGAGCAGTCCGATCTGTATTCAGCAGCAGCTGTTGGCCTGTCAGCTGCTGCACTAGCCCGCTCGCGGCATCTTTTACCGCGGGCGGCACCTCGCTGCTGCTCATAAGCTGCAGCAGCACGCCCTTCAACGTGTCGGCAGCTTGCTCCCCGCCGACACTGCCTAGCGCGGCTGCAGCTGTCCCCGCTGCCGCTCGCGCCGTCTCCGCGGCCGGCAAAGCGCCGCCGCGCACGGCCTGCTGCTCGTGCTCCGCACCGAGCAGCTTCAACACCCGCCCCACCCACGACTCCGCATCCGCGGGTGGGGCGGTGTCTGGCTGCACCGGCGAAGCCGCAGCAGCCGTGGTCTCCCCGCGCGGCGCTGCCGGCGCGGGGGCAGGTTCTTGTCCCGCCGCCTCAGCGGGCGGGACGTTCGCGAGCTGCGGCATGCTGCCGCGCAACTCGGTGAGCACGCCCTGCAGCTTCGCGAGCAGGGCAGCCCCGCTAGGCGCAGCAGCTTGGCTTCCCGCAGCAGCCTGGCTATCTGCACCTGCTGATCCAGTGGCGCTTGTAATCGCGCCACTGACACTACCCTGCGCTCTATCTTTATTTAGACTCATTTCATTGCCATGAGTTTCGCTCTGATTAGAACTATTTTGATTGCTTACAATTCCGTCCCCTTGCGTGTTAGCAGCACTACTCTGAGTTCCTGAAGCAAGCGTAGAAGTTATTTTCCCAGTCAAAGGTTCACCAGTATTTCCACTCTTCGAGAGCTGAACTACCTCACCAGCCTCTTCGGGGACCACTGGCTTGGCAGTTACAATACCGGTTTTATTCTCAGGAGTTTCAGCTGTACTTGCAGCTGCACTTCCTGATATTTCTGATTTCACTGAATTCAAAGGAATTATTGGTTCATCAGAAATAACTCCGGCTCCCGTTGCCCCTCCTGTTGCAGCAGCACTTCCGCTTGTAGTAGTAACACCAGCACTACCTTCAGCAGGTTTACTTACAGGTTGTCCAGTTCCTTTAACCGCCACCTGGTCCATTTCCGCATCAGCATCACCTGCTGATACCACTTCCCCGTTAATCACAGCGCCGGTACCTGTCGTTACAGGAGCATTCAGCTTTCCGGTCGGGGTACCCATTCCAGGTTTAGCTTCGGCTGTTGTTGTTTCTTCACCGGCGACTTGACCTGCCCAAATCGTAATCTGTTCTTCGAGCGCTGACAAAAGCTGATGAAGCTGCGGACCAAAAACCGCCTGCTGCAATCCTTTCACACTTTCAGGGGTAACCGGCAAGCCCCGCTTTACAGAAATGACAGCTGCATCAAGCCATTCTGAGGTCGGCACGCCCGCAGGTTTCGCACTCATTACAGCATCCAGAATCGCCGCTGTCTCTTTGGTAAGCGGAATACCACCCGACTGCATCGCCAACACAATTTCCCGACCCGCTTTGGAGTCAGTAAGCCCAAGCGATTCCAATGCCTCGCCCATGTTTTGCGGGGTGGCTAATACCGTTTCGCCGAGGGAGACCGGCTTCAATACGGGCAATCCGCCTTCTCCGGGTGCTCCAACCTGTAAGTTCAGGGTCTCTCCTGGCAGTAGTGGTGTTTCCAACTCCGCACGAACAGGTGTGCCTTGAATCTGCACAACGGCTTCTTTTCCCGAATCCGATACAGACAATACAACACCACGTACAACCTGCCCTTCCTTCAATTCCAAAGACTTGGCTGCTCCCGGTTTATTATCCCCGAGCAATCCACGGATCAATGTTCCGATATTCATACCGTTTCTCCTCCCTCCATTTACTCTCTTCTTACTATATCGGTATTAATCCGACTTTTTTGAGCGGTGAATTTATCCAAGCTTAAACGCCTTTGGCGTCTTTTATATTCTGATATTTCTAAAAAAGGGTTTGCTGTTCAGCAAGAATCTTCCCAATAAAGCTGCGCCGATGCATAGGTGTCGGACCTAACGCCGTAATTTGTTCCCTGTGAAGCTTGGTCGCATAACCTTTATGTATCGCAATCCCATAATCAGGGTATAATTCCTCCCACACCCCTTCACACAGTCTATCTCTTGTTACTTTAGCTATAATCGAAGCTGCCGCAATGGACTGGCTGTTTGCATCTCCTTTTATGATCGCCTGCTGCGGCAACGGAAGATCAACTTTTTCAGCATCGATTAACATATAGTCCGGGGTATGACTAAGACCTTCTACCGCTTTTTTCATCGCCAGACGAGAAGCCTGTTTAATATTAATTTCATCAATCATGCGGGAATCCACATAACCTACACCAATAGCTATCGCCTGCTCCATAATAATCTCGAATAAGGCATCTCTTTTTTTCGCTGTAAGCTTCTTAGAGTCGTTGACGCCATCAATAATAAGCCCTTCCGGCAAAATCACCGCTGCTGCAACAACATCCCCAAACAAACAACCTCTGCCTACTTCATCTACGCCGGCTATACGGCGATAAGACTGTTCCCAGCCCTCTTTTTCATAACTCAACATATCTATCGTACTCACGATCTGTCACCGCCAATTATAAATTATTCTATAAACTACATAAGTCAGCTTACCATAGTAAAGCTCACATGGTCATGTACAAATAACCACTCCAATTTGATCCAAATCGGCAAAAAAAAGAGCCCCCGAAAATTTCCGGATGGCTCTTCCATACCCATTCATTTAAACGCCTTTAAGGTGTTTCCAGCGTAAAACGACCAAGCTTACCTGCCCGCAGCTCATGCAGCAAAGCACGTGAAGCTTTTTCCAGATCAACACGTCCACCGCTAATTAGACAACCGCGTTTGCGGCCCACGGCTTCCATAACTGCAACGATCTCATCAGGGTTCTCAAGATCCTCAGGAAGCTTCTCAATACCAAAGCGTTCTTGAAATCTGGTACCATAATCCTTGACCAAATACTTCACTGCATAAAAAGCAATGTCCTCAATGTTCAGGATTTCTTCTTTGATCGCACCCGTCACGGCCAAGCGGTAACCCACGTCTTGATCCTCAAACTTCGGCCATAAGATACCAGGAGTATCCAGAAGCTCCAGATTACCTCCTGTTTTAATCCACTGCTGGCCCTTAGTAACCCCCGGGCGATCACCCGTAGCAGCGATACTCTTACCAGCCATTCGATTAATCAGCGTTGATTTACCGACGTTAGGAATACCGACGATCAATGCGCGCATAGCCCGTGGGTTCATTCCCCTTGCGATCTGCCGATCAATTTTTTCCTTCAACAGCAGCTTGACCTGCTCCGGAATCTCCTTAACGCCTGTTCCAGTAGATGCGTCCACAGGATGGGCAACATGCCCTTGTTCCTTAAAGTACGCCAGCCACTTCCGAGTAATTTCCGGATCCGCCAGATCCGCTTTGTTCAAAATAATTAATCTCGGCTTGTCCCGCAAAATATCGTCAATCATCGGATTGCGGCTGGAAAGCGGCAGACGGGAATCGAGCAACTCTATAACAACATCAATCAGCTTCAGCTTATCCTCGATTTGCCGCCTAGCCTTCGTCATATGACCAGGAAACCAATGAATGGCCATTGCCGTCACCTCCTTTGACTTCTGTCAACTTAATGGTTAATCAGTGTAATATCTTTTATCGGCCAGAAGATTAAATCTGCACGACCCACAATATCACCCAGCGGCACATAGCCAATCATCCGGCTGTCTGTACTATCCGAGCGATTATCCCCCATAACGAAAATATGTCCTTCTGGTACAGTACCATCCGTGAATTTTTCATTTGGGAAATCTTTATTATTATACAGAGCCTTGTTACTATGCGCAGTATCAATAGCGCCTTGGATGTAAGTCTCGTTAACAACCTCACCGTTAACTGTAACTACATCTCCTTCTACTTTCACAGTATCTCCAGCCACACCAATTACACGTTTAATAAAATCTCTGCCTTCAGATGGCACGTGGAATACAATAACCTCACCCCGCTGCGGAGATCTTATATCGTATAAAATTTCATTAACGATAACACGTTCTCCCGTATGGAAATTAGGCTGCATGGAAGGTCCATCTACAATAAAAGGCTTGAATAAAAGCCAGCGAATCAGTATAACCAGAACTAAAGCAATCGCAATGGCCTTGACCCATTCCAGCACTTCATTTTTCTGTTTACGTGGGTTCTGCTCGCTTGATTCCAAAGTTTCGCTTTGTTCCTGCTGCATAGTTCACCGTCCTCTCTTAATACT
The DNA here is from genome assembly GCF_038005365.1 of Paenibacillus sp. FSL H8-0315. NCBI lineage: Bacteria > Bacillati > Bacillota > Bacilli > Caryophanales > Paenibacillaceae > Paenibacillus > Paenibacillus sp. FSL H8-0315. The sequence goes on from NZ_JBBOTA010000001.1 coordinate 737,215, forward strand.
ACTCTTACTATACAACACAAAAAAACTCCTGCCAAAAACCCCTCCACAGATACTCCTTCAGGAGGCCTTTTCGGAGAAGCTTATCCCCAAGCGTATATGTCACACGCATTGTATACCAAGCTAAAACGCCCTCAGCGTCCTTTTAAGGACGGTATGCGTTTATGCGAGAAATATAAGAATAATGTATAACGTAAAACTTATGCTTTTCTTATATTTCCAAAAAAAAATAAAGCGAAAGGGGCTTGAACTCAAGCCCCTCTCCTCTGTCACTATTCTAGCGACGAATTTCTTTAATTCTCGCTGCTTTACCACGTAGTTCACGAAGGTAATAAAGCTTAGCACGACGCACTTTACCACGACGAGCCACTTCGATTTTTTCGAGTTTAGGCGAGTTGATTGGGAATGTTCTTTCCACACCAACACCGTAAGAAATTTTACGAACCGTAAAAGTCTCACTGATTCCACCGCCACGACGTTTGATTACAACGCCTTCGAACAACTGGATACGCTCACGAGTTCCCTCGATAACTTTTACATGCACCTTCAAAGTGTCACCCGGACGAAAACTAGGGATATCTTTACGAAGTTGCTCTTGCGTAATAGCTTGTAGGATATTCATTAAGGACTTCCTCCTTCCGTACAGGTGTTCTTGCCTCTTCCGGAGAGATCTGAGCTCTCCCTCATTATCCGCAGCGGACCACCGTATTCCACACAACAGAGTTAATAATATCATAAAGGACGGGCTAATACAACTTATTTTTCTATTTTATAACGGTAACATATCTCTTTTTTTTGCCTTAGACTGGCAGTCTTTACACAAGCCGACCACGGTTCCATTGTCTTGAGCGTAGAAGATCAACTTCCCATTCTTCTTCTTGCAAGAAGAGCAAGGTTGCTCCCCTGGACTCTGTTTGGCTTTGCGATGACTATCCATTGAGATCACATTACTGCTAGTCGTGCGCAAAGGATCGCTTGAGCTACTTGTTTTCTTTTTCTGAACGATATAATACCCAACACCCAGCGCTAGCAAGACAAGCAAAATAACTACATATTTCATCTGGCTCCCTCCGCTCTTCATGATTTACTTGAGGTAAGAAAATAAAAAGACCGCCCTGTGATGCAAGTAAGGCAACGGTCTATATCGTATTCGCAAACTAGCCTTAGCACATCTCACTATAAAAGCGCTTTTCAGTAGCTGCTGAAGATTATATATGAGAGCATCTTCGCTCTTTTTATATGTACCCTTACCCATTTTAATGTGAGCGTAAGATCTATATTTCATTTTAGCACAATTGAAATTTGAAGTGTAGTGAACACTTTTTAAATACCTAGTCTTTGGTCCAGTATATTAACCCGCCTACAGCCGTTTTTACAATAAATCCCCATAGGCTATACTTACAGAAGTACGTACATAACGTAGCGCTTAGGGAAGAACACATATACCCAAAAATAAGGAGGATTTTATTCAATGAAAAAGAGTAATACAACTAGCGTAATGGCAGCTGTAGCCGTCTTGTCCATCGTACTTCTGGCAGGATGCACAGAATTACCGGGTAGGCAATCCGCTAATAATGAATTAGGAAAGAATATTACTGAAGATGTGCAGCAAAATATTGGTGAGGCTGTGAAGCAAGAGCTAGGTAAAGCCGCTGCAAGCGTGGAACAGGCCGTTCAGGATACAGCTACCAAGGTGGTCGACGAAGTTAAAGCAAACAGCATTAGCAAAGAACTATCCTTATCTAAAGAGATCGGCTCTGCTTCAGTGCTTAGCATGAACAATGCAGTGGGAGAAATAGAAGTTACATCAACTACGGGTGATCAAATTAATGTGAGTGCGACAATCTTAGCCCATAACGGCTCCGCTCATAAAGCTGACCGCCAGAAAATCTTGGATGACGCTGAGATTTCAATAGACGTTAGTGGCGATACTCTGAAGGTATCTACAAATTCCAAATCAAATCCGAAGAAGGATTTATGGACTTGGGCTCAAGACAAATACGGTTATTCAGATTTTAGCATTAACTATACCATTGAGATCCCCACCCGTATGGATGAATATCAAATCACCAATAATGTCGGGCAAATTCGTCTCCGCAATCTGGACGGAAATTACCGCGTCGTCAGCAACGTTGGAGCTATTGATATCGAAGGAGCTAACATCACCGGTAAGTCCACTCTAGAGTCTAATACAGGAAGCATACGCATGGATATAGCCGGAATGAAGAGTGATAGCCGTCTTAAAGCGACAACAAATGTAGGTAGCCTCAATGCTGTTCTAGCCGATGGCGTGAAATGTAGCTTGGTGGCTAAAAGTGATCTAGGCCAGATCACCGGGGTTGAGGGTGGCAAACGTGATGTTAACGGAGGAGGTCCTTTGTTGTCCTTAAGCTCTGATATAGGTGCAATTACAGTAGAGTAACCAACCACTAAAAACAGACCGTCCGGATTAGCGGACGGTCTGTTTTTGCATCATCATATCAGATTAATGCAATAGCCAACAGCGTGAACAAGCTGAGAGTTAAAATATTGTCAGCAGCATAAGGGTAACCAAAAAATGCAGAAGTCTGCACAGGTCCATTGGATCCTGTTCTTAAGTAAACATTATATCTGTCCACATCTGTAATCACACCTTCATGCTGTCTGCCATCAGTAGTCAGGATACGTACCCTTCTATTCTTACAACGTAAGCAATTATAATAAGCCTCCACTAGTGTACTCCTCCTCATTCGTAATGATATACTCTATGGTGAGGAGTACAGGTCGGTAACGGCTAAGTTACATAGGTCATTTGTTTGGATCGATATTTACTTTCCGTTCTCTGCATTTTTTGTATTCCCAAAGGTTATATATAAGGAAAGACATATTCTCGGCTTGTTATCCGTACCATCCTATCCATTCAAGGAGGCCAATCGAATGAATGTAGCACGTAAACAGTTTATTAAGGAAGGCGTACTGCGTATTACCATCTTTATTATTTTATCATCGCTTACCTATACCGTTCGCAACTATGCATGGGCAGTTACTGTTCTCGTATGTTTTGCGCTTTACGCTCTACTTACAGGAGTATATCGCCTCTTTCGCAAAGAGTAGAATGCGCCTCCACGAATTTTTATAGTTAACCAAACGCCCCCTTTCCAAAGAGTTTTTAATTCTCCTTGAAGAGGGGGCGTTTACATTCTGACCAGAATCACAGGGTTTGACCTCTTTGTAGAGCACAATAAAACCATTAGATGTAGTGAACTTTCGTTCGCTATACTCTAATGGTTTTATTGGACTTGCTTATTCATACTTAATTATTAATCTTATATGTTCAAGCTTTAAAGGGCGAATGGGAATTACGATTTGCGATTTGTATAATAATCGATAATATCATTCACGGTGCGGAGCGGCTCCGCATCTTTGTGGATCGTGTCCACGCTAGGCTTGAATTCTTCACGCGTCTTCGTAGTCACTTCAGTTCATTCCTTTCAATAGTTAAGCTTGCTGCATCGTAAGCTGCATATAGTATTACGCCACCTCTATCTATTACCCCAAATAGAAGAGTTCAACGCACCTATGCTCATTTGTTTTGGAAATTACGCAAAAAAATACGAGATTATAGCCCTTCTTATACTTAAGTAAACATAACAAAAACGCCTCCTTAACGTAAGATACGTTAAAAAGACGTAAAATATGCCTGTTTTATTAAAATTTTACTCCGGCTTGATTTCATTTTTCAGACGTTCCAGTGTTTTCTTGTCTTTCAATGTTAGTTCTGCACTTTCGAGCAAATCAGGTCTACGTTCAAGTGTACGCTGTAACGCTTGCTCTCTCCGCCATACTTCGATGTTGGCGTGATGGCCACTCAGCAACATATCTGGTACCTTCCAGCCGCGAAATTCAGCGGGTCGAGTGTAGTGAGGATATTCCAACAGCCCTGTACTGAACGAATCCGTGATCGCAGAGGTTTCATTTCCAAGCGCCCCTGGCTGTAGCCGAACTACTGAATCAATAACCGTCAGTGCTGGTAGTTCTCCACCCGTTAGCACATAATCGCCAATCGACAGTTCATCTGTAACCAGATGCTCCCGTATTCGCTCATCGTAGCCCTCATAATGACCACATATAAAGATTAGATGCTGCTCTTGTGCCAGTTCCTCAGCAATCTTCTGATTATAGGTCTTTCCTTGTGGGCACATAAGAATGATGCGCGGCTTCACAGAGGAAGGCGACGGGACTGCAGATTCAGAACCCTTCTCCAAAGGACTAGCCTCGATCCCCAATACATGTTCTACCGCTGCAAAGATCGGGTCAGGCTTTAGTACCATACCCCCGCCCCCGCCATACGGTGTATCATCCACACTGTTGTGCTTATTTCCTGAGAAATCACGAAAGTTCACAGCATTCAAAGATACAATCCCTTTTTCGCGTGCCTTACCAAGAATACTTGTGCTAAATACGCCTTCGCACATCTCCGGAAAGAGCGTTAGCACATCAATTCTGATCATGGCAATAGTCCTTCCATTAAGTGAACCGTAATTCGTTTGGCCTCAATGTCCACGTTCAGCACTACATCGTTAATTACAGGGATAAGGATGTCTTGACCTTTAGCAGGCTTAACAACCCACACGTCATTTGCACCTGGCTGTAAAATTTCCGTAATTGTGCCAAGCGGTTCACTTCCAGCATCATCCGTATAAACTTCACAGCCAACGATTTGGTGGAAGTAATATTCGTTCTCTGGCAGATCAACCAGATCGTTACTTGGCACCTTAAGCAAACTTCCCTTATACTTTTCCACTTCGTTAATATTGGTATATCCCTTAAGCTTAACGATAAACATACCCTTATGCTCTCGAGCGGATTCTACAGTCACTTCGAATTTTGCACTGCCATCCGCAGGAATGACGAACAGCTTCTTGTCTTTAGCGAAACGAACCTCAGGAAAATCGGTATGGGATAATACTTTAATCTCCCCGCGAATTCCATGTGTATTCACAAGCCGGCCTACGGTTAATTCTTCCGTCATATAACCCTCTCCTCTACAAGCTTCATCTATATATTTGAACAAAAAGGAGCCGGGATATACTATCCCTAGCCCCTCATTGTACGCATTATTTAAGATAAAATATCTACAGTTACGCGTTTATCGCTCTTGACTGCTGCAGATGTGACTACTGTACGGAGCGCCTTGGCGATCCTGCCTTGCTTGCCGATGACCTTTCCTACATCATCTGGATGTACGGACAGCTCATAGACAATCAAATGCTCTTTCTCCACAGCCCGTACCGTCACATCTTCTGGATGATCCACTAAAGCCTTAGCAATTACTCCAACTAATTCTTCCATAGAGGACCCTCGCAATCAGTCATTATTTCTGTTGCTTAAGCTCATGAAACTTCTTCATCACGCCTGCTTTGGAAAGCAAGTTGCGGACGGTATCAGATGCTTGCGCACCTGTTTGAAGCCATTTAAGAGCTTTTTCCTCATCGATCTTAACTACTGCCGGTTGTTCAATCGGATTATAATAACCGATTTCCTCGATAAAACGACCGTCACGAGGGGACCGGGAATCGGAAACCACTACACGATAGAAAGGCGCTTTATGCGCTCCCATTCTTTTTAGACGAATACGTACTGCCACGAAAAATCACCTCCTTATAATAGTTTCCAACATTAGTTGGACAGACATTCAAGATCATTTAAAAGGGAATTTCAGCCCTTTTCCACCACCAAGACCTTTAAGCTGCTTCATGGCATTTTTCTTGGAGGCTTTGCCGCCTCCGCCCATCATGCCGGAGAATTGCTTCATCATCTTACGCATCTCATCAAATTGTTTGATGAGGCGGTTGACCTCAGCGACTGAGGTTCCGCTGCCGGTTGCAATACGCTTGCGGCGGTTATGGTTAATGATCTCAGGCTGTTGCTTCTCCGCCTTAGTCATAGAATGAACTATGGCTTCAACGCGTCCCATTTGCTTATCGTCGACCTTTAAATCTTTAATGCCCTTGGCTTTGTTCATACCCGGGAGCATATCAAGAATTTGATCGATAGGGCCTAGCTTCTTCACCTGATCCATTTGCTCAAGGAAATCATCGAACGTAAACTCTGCATTACGCATCTTACGTTCCATTTCTTTAGCCTTGTCAGTATCAATGTTCGCCTGGGCTTTCTCAATCAGCGACAGCATGTCGCCCATACCCAGAATCCGCGAAGCCATACGTTCCGGATGGAACGGCTCCAGCGCGTCGATCTTCTCCCCTAAAGCGGCGAATTTGATCGGGCAACCGGTAACAGCTTTTACTGACAGTGCAGCACCACCACGGCTATCGCCGTCGAGTTTCGTCAATACGACCCCTGTAAGCTCAAGCTGCTTATTAAAGCTCTCGGCTACATTCACGGCGTCTTGACCCGTCATAGCATCTACTACAAGAAGTACTTCATCAGGATTTACAACATTGTGAATCTGCTTGAGTTCTTCCATTAGTTCTTCATCAATATGCAGGCGGCCTGCAGTATCGATAATAACATAATCAAGTCCGTTATCCTTCGCATGTTGTACAGCTTGTCTGGCAATTTCTACCGGACTAGTCTGATCACCAAGTGAGAATACAGGAACCTTAATCTGTTCTCCCAGCACTTGCAGCTGCTTGATAGCAGCAGGCCGGTAAATATCTCCCGCAACCAGGAGCGGACGATGATTGCCCTTCTGTAACAGCTTAGCTAGCTTACCCGAAGTGGTTGTCTTACCAGCCCCTTGTAGACCCGCCATCATAATGACGGTCGGCGGCTTGTTCGACTTGGCCAGCTTCGCTTGGCTTCCGCCCATCAGCTCGGTTAGTTCCTTGTTGACGATGTCGATAATTACCATGCCAGGCGTAAAGCTGTCCATGACTTCCTTGCCGATGGACTTTTCTTTCACCTTAGCCACGAATTCTTTAACTACCTTGAAGTTAACATCGGCTTCCAGAAGGGCTAACCGCACTTCACGCATAGCTTCGTTTACGTCTTCTTCGGATACTTTACCTTTACCGCGTAGCTTGCTGAACACATTCTGCAATCTTCCGGTTAAACCTTCAAACGCCATATGCAGATTTCTCCCTTCATGCTACTCTAACCTCTGCAAGCGATCCACGATCTCCGCGAACCGAAGTTTATATTGCTCAGGCAGCATCCCATTCTCCGGCAGTCTGCGCAGCTCTTCTAAATATTTAGTACGACTCTCATGTTTCACTAATAGTCCAAGTTTTTCTTCATAATTCTCAAGGACTTGCTCAGCCCGCTTAATATGCTCATAAACAGCTTGGCGGCTGATTTCAAATTCAGCGGCAATCTCTCCCAAGGAAAAATCATCGTGAAAATAATATTTAAGAAACGTTTGCTGCTTATCTGTAAGCAGTCGTTCATAGAAGGCAAAAAGCAAATTGATACGATTCGTTTTCTCGAGCCTATTCTCCTGACTCATTAAGGACAACCCCTTCGTCAAGGAAAAACACTTTACACCTTCACAACGTCCCTTATGATACCTAAAAGAAAGAGAGATGTCAAGCACTTTTGCTTGTCATCTCTTTCTTTATTAAAAATCCATATTTTCCGCGATAAATCCGCTTGAAATTATTGGATTGGCAGTACATAAATCAATATGGCGAAGAAATGTGTGACACTGCCTGCAAGAACAAATACATGCCAGATCGCATGATGGAACGGAAACCCTCTCCATACATAAAAAACTGTGCCTAGAGTATAAAGCACTCCGCCAGCCATCAGCAGAATCATACCACCGTCCGCTACCACTGCCGAAAGAGGATTCCAGGCGATAACAATCAGCCAACCCATAGCAATGTAGAATACCGTAGACATGAACAAAAACTTTTTAACAAAAAACGCTTTGAAGAAAACGCCAAATACTGCGATTCCCCATATAACACCAAATAAACTCCAGCCAAGTGTTCCCCGAATAGCTACTAGCAAAAAGGGTGTATACGTGCCTGCGATAAACAGATAAATAGAGGAGTGATCGAAAAATTCGAACAAATCCTTCGCCTTGCCCTCTTTGAGACTATGCACAAGTGTTGAATTGAGATACAGAAGCAGCATTGTCGTTCCATAAATGGAGAAGCTGACTACATGCCATGCCGTTCCTTTCAGACTTGCAAAAACAACAAGCAGGACAAGTGCAGCGACGCTTAATACAGCTCCGATCCCGTGCGTAATCGCATTCGCGACTTCTTCTCTCCGGGTGTAGGTGTGAGTATTTGCCATATCCATATCCTTCCGTCTAAGCTTTCTTTCTATTATACCACGCGGACCTCACTGGATTACAGTTTGTAAATCTCCGTGTATTTCTCCTCCAAATAATCAGCCAGATAATCTGGACTGAGCGGCTCACCTGTTACTTGTTCGATAATTTGCGAAGGGGTCAAGCTTTTTCCGAAACGGTAGATTTTTTCTGTTAACCATTCTTTAATCGGCAAAAGATTTCCCGCAGCAATCCATTCATCGTAGTTCGGCAGCTCCTTGCGGAGTGTATTCAAGATTTGGGCAGCATACATATTTCCCAGAGAGTAGGATGCAAAATATCCGAAGTCTCCACCGGACCAGTGCACGTCCTGCAATACACCAAGCGCATCATTAGGCGGTGTAATACCTAAATATTCTTGATATTTAGCATTCCATACCCGAGGCAGATCTTTGACAGATAGTCCTTCATTAAAAATAAGCTTTTCGATCTCGTAACGCACAATAATGTGCAGATTGTATGTAAGCTCATCTGCTTCAATTCGGATGAATGAATTTTCCACACTGTTAATAGCCCGGTAGAAATCCTCTACATCTACATTAGCAAGTTGCTCTGGGAAATGCTGCTGCAGATCACCGTAATAACGTTGCCAGAACGCACGGCTGCGGCCGATCATATTCTCCCATAGTCTCGACTGAGATTCATGAATCCCCATAGATGCGCCTTGAGCCAGTGGTGTTCCCACTAAATCTTGGCTGATATTTTGTTCGTAAAGCGCATGTCCACCTTCATGCAGTGAGCTGAAGACGGCGCTAGTCACATTATCAAGTAAATAAGCGGTCGTAATACGAACGTCACCTGGATTCAGGCCTGTAGCAAAAGGATGCACACTCTCATCCAAGCGGCCTGCGTCGAAGTCATAGCCCATTTGCTTCAGAATAAAGTTACCAAACTTTTGTTGCTGCTCTTTAGGGAAAATCTGCTGCAAGAAGCTGGTATCTGGTTTATTAGGTGAAGCAGCGATAGCTTCCACTAACGGAACCAAGCGGCTGCGGAGGCGACTGAACACTTCATCTACCTTCTCTACCGTGAGATCAGGCTCATACATATCTAGTAGCGTATCGTAACGTGTGCCATTTACACCCCAATAATCGATGAACTCTTGTTTCAGAGCTACGATTTTACTCAAATAAGGTTCAAATGTAGCAAAGTCATTGTTCTCCTTAGCTTCTTCCCAGATTGTTTGGGAATGAGCAGACAGGACAGCGTACTCTTCAAATCTTTTGGAAGGAATACTCTTACTGCGCTCATACTCTTTGCGGCAATCGTTGACGATCTTTTGTTGATTAGCTGTAAGCTGGCTCAACACTTCTGGACGGCTGAAAAATGCTGTGAAGTCACCCATCTCCTGTGAAATCTCAAGTCTGAACAATTCTCCACTCAGCATCCCAATCGTACCGGAACGAACTTCTACTCCCTTTCGTGGTGCACCTGTGCGCAAATCCCAGTGCATTAATTCTATGGCCTCTGAATATCCACTAATTTTTGCTAATAACTCGCTGAATTGTTCCCATCGTTCCTTTACTTGTTGTTCCATTCTACTCCACCTGCTTTCTCTGTTTTACAGACTCCTCTTGATGATACTTTTTTGAATGAGTATAATCAACTTCAGAGATTACATCTCTAATTTTAAATATTTAATGAGTTACATAAGAAGCAGAGCATGCTTCGAACAAAAATCAAGGAGCGTGAACAGGGCTATGATGATTCAAGTTACACCTCTCGCAGAAAGGAAGTTGAAGGAAAGGCTTGGAGATCAGCCAGGATTTTTCAAGCTCTTTTATGATACGGTAGGCTGCGGGTGTGACGGAATTAATGTGTTACTGATTGTTTCAGAAGTGGAGCAAGGCGATTCTAGGATAGAGACGAATTCTCTTCCCTTTATCGTAAGCCGGCAACAGGAAATCTTTTATGAAGACAAGCTGCGACTCGATGCAGAGGAACGTTTCTCTTCCTATAAGCTGGTCAGTGATTCTCAGATTTATGGCAACAATATCATGGTAAGAGATATGCGCAACGTAAGTACAATTCAAGGAATTTAAGGGAGGAAGCTAATATGAGCCACGTATCAGAAATTATTAACTTTAATAAAAGTTTTGTAGAGAATAAGGACTATGAAGCTTATTTAACCAGTCGTTATCCTGACAAAAAAATGCTGATCATCACCTGTATGGACACTAGACTCGTTGAATTATTGCCGAAAGCCATGAATTTCAAAAATGGTGATGTCAAAATCATCAAAAATGCTGGTGCGGTTATTTCTCAACCTTTTGGTAGTGTTATGCGTAGTGTAATGGTAGCTCTATATGAACTAGATGCTGAAGAAGTAATCGTGGTTGGACACTATGAATGCGGTATGGCCTCCCTCAATGCGGACCATATGATCAATTCCATTAAAGAACGTGGAGTATCTGAAGAAGTGCTGTCTACACTGGAGAATTCCGGAATCAAACTTACAAAATGGCTGCGTGGGTTTGACAATGTCGAAGAAGGGGTAATTCAGACTGTGGACCTGATTAAACGTCATCCACTGCTTCCCCCTAATGTACCTATCCATGGCATGATCATCGATCCGGCAACCGGAGCGCTTGAGCTTGTCGCTGATGGGTATAAGTAATGAATGACGACTCTCTAACTGCTGTTTGCGTGGATCCTGGATCCACGCTTTTTTTGTGTATAAAAGTATAAATTATGATAAATAAAATTGAAACCTTGTGGGGCATGTCTGCGTATTATCGACCATACACAAAAATTCATGCTCACAGGAGGGTTTTCGTACTAAATGAAACCAATGAAACGCGTAATGATGATTCTAATGGCCTTCACTCTGTTTTTTGCAGTGGTTGCTCCAGACTTTGCCGATGCACGTCGAGGTGGCGGCGGATTCAAATCCGGCACTCGCAGCTATTCAACAACCCCAAAAAAATCAACAACAACAAATAACATCAAAAAAAGTGACAGCACTAAAAGCTCCACAGCAGGATCTGCTGCTAATACGAAACGTGGATTCTTCAGCGGCGGCAGCTTAATGAAGGGCATGATGATCGGTGGTTTGGCCGGATTATTATTCGGTGGAATGTTTGGTGGAATGGGAGCTTTTGGTGACTTCCTAGGCTTTGCCGTTAATATGCTAGCTATCTATGTACTGATTATGCTCGTGATGTCCTTCTTCCGTCGTAGAAAAGAACGTCGCCGCTTAGAAGAACAGAATGGTCGTTACTAATGTCTACAATCGTTCTAAGCATGGATGAGATCATCAATGCCCTCTGTCTGCACATGGCGGAACGAAAGGCTGTTCGCCCAGAGGATGTTCAGGTGGAACTGAGCTGGGAAGAAGATACCGGTTACTCTGCAGAGGTTTGGGTACAGGGCCGCAGTCAATTTCTAGTGGAGTCCAATATGATTGAAGCGATCCTGCGTTACATGCTCAGCGAATATGGTGTTCGCGCCTATCGTGAAGATGTAAGACTGGACCTGGATGAGGAAATCACAGCGATTGTAAATACAGGGAACTAATGATAGTAAAAGGGACAACCCAAGGGGTTGTCCTTTTTGATATAACGCTATTCATAGAAATATTGCTTTACCGTCCCTACTCCGTCTGCCACTTCAATTTCTGCATAAGCTCCATTAATAAAAGTAACCTGCGGCGGTACATGACCACAATCGATATCATAAACGATCGGTACCTTAAGCTCTTCAGAAAGTTCAGCATAGATATCCTCGGCAGTATAGTTATCCACAGGCCGATTAGCTGGACTTCTGCCAAACATAATCCCCGAACAATTCTCAAACCACCCTGCCAGCTTCATCTGCACTAAAGATCTGCGTAAATCCGCTGTGTTCAATTCACAATTTTCCAAATACCAAACTATAGGTTCGTCATGAATCATTTCTTGCTGAAAATGCTGGAGCTTTCCATAGGGCGTGCCGATTAAATGCCTAATTACATCTATACAACCACCCAACAGACGTCCTTTCATCGTTACAGCATCTGTAGTTAGAGACTTCCAATAAGTCTCCTCTGTCAAATGAAACACGCATGGCGATGGCACATCATGTTGCCATTCCCGCTGATATTTAAGAGATGAATGCTGGACAATGGACTCACCCACTGGTGTCTCTAGAACCGCCTGCCAGAGGGCTGTAGTATCATCCGAATACTCTCCCCGTAAATCAATGAGATTCGCTCCGTGGGCAGTAGCCAACCCGGTTGTCAGCGTGACCGCAAGCAGCAAGACGCTTATATCTGAATATCCCACGATCCATTTGTCCTGCAAAGCATCAAAATCAATAAATTCCAGAGCTTCAATTAACAATTCCCCGCCCCAAGGCGGAATAAGGATATCAATTCCATCATCTTTGATCATCTCATTAAACTCATGACCTCGAACATTGGCTGGTGCAGATTTAGCCTTATCTTGCTTCCATGCCGTTTCGCCGATAATGACATTAAATCCTTGCGACTTCAACCGGCTGGAGGCCAGTGTAAGAAGTTCTGCATTTTGAATGCCTACTCCAGATGAAGGTGCTGTAACGCCTATCGTCGCATTTTTTTTCAGAAAAGGGTATCTAATCATATGCCACCTCCCAGAGTTTGTACCCATTATATCCCTAAAGTGATAATGAGAACACCTCCTTCTAACACATACTTTACGCCTACAAAAAAAGGACCTGGCGGGATGCGTCAACGTATGACCACAAATCCTGCACATGTCCTTCTTCAATTAAACCCAAGCACTAGATTAAAGAGATAGCAAGCAGTTCAAACAACACAAGCGGTAAAATCACATTATTATTGTATGGGGGACCTGGATAAGGTCCTGGATATGGGCCAGGTCCCGGGCCCGGATGAGGATGATAAGGCTGATGAGGGTTGTAAAACCCGCGGGGCATTTGCCCATTAGCTGCAACGTTCAGATACAAGTGTTTATTATCTACTCCGGCTATAACGCCTTCATGTACAAAGCCATCTATTGTCTGTACGTTCACCTTATGGTTAAGGTATGGCTTGCAAGATTGATGTAGGGAATCACGGACACCGTGCAGGTGCCGGATCACAGCAGGATCGGCCTGATAAATCACATTCTGTTGCTGCCCAGTGTTAAATGTCGACATGGATGTTCTGACCTCCGTAAATGGATTTGCTCCATTCTATGCAGAAGCCTAGATTACGGTGCCTATTAAATGGGCTATTCTTAGAATGGCAGAGCGACCTTCTCAACCTTAACATTTACGGAAACTAGAGACAGTCCCATCATATTCTCAACAGCATTTCTTACATTTTGCTGCAGCATATAGCAGACCTCTTGAATCACACATCCGTAATTAACTATGACCTGAAGATCGATGGCAACATCCACTTCTTTTACTTCAACGGACATTCCTTTTTTTACATTTTTACCGCTTAGACGTTTAGCCCAGTTGTCCGAGATACTGCTTCCTGACATGCCGGCAATACCCGGTGTGTCCAGAACCACTTGCCCGACGATCGAAGTCACCACATCATCTGAAATATGAATTAGTCCTTGCTCCGTTCCTTCATTCATAGAAATCCCTCCATAATGTTTTATTAACTTAAGAGATATCAGGACTCTCCTCTACCTCTATCTCTACCCGGCGTTGCTTGACAAACAAATAATAGGCCTTGGTCAAGACGATTTTAACAATCATATACAGCGGAATAATCAGCAATATCGCAATGATCCCGCCTAAATCACCGCCAACTAATACCAGGATAATCGTTGTCAGTGGATGAATATCGAGCTTTTTCCCAAAGATGTAGGGAGCGATTAAATTATCCTGTATCTGCTGCGCTACCAGAACAATGATGATGGACCAGACGGCTATAGACGGCGATTGAATGAATCCGATGATGAAAATAGGGATACTAGACAGTATCGCACCAATAAAAGGCACGAAGTTCATCACAACTGCGATTACAGTCAACAGCAATGCATATTGCAGGCCGATAATAAGGAAACCAATATACATCAGAACGCCTAAGGCTAAATTAACAAGCACCCGGCCCACGATAAAGCCACTAAGCGCACTGTCGATTTCAGTCATCATTGTAGTTCCTTCTTCACGATACTTCTTTGGAAAGAAACTTACAATCTTACGTCCGAATTTCCCACCTTCCTTAAGCATGTAGAATAACATAATCGGAAAGGTGAATAAAATGATCGCGAAATTCGAAACAAAAGAGAACAATCCTGATACGTAATTCGTTAACAGCGTAAACCCTTTATTCAAATAATCCGTCAATGTGGAGGCTGGATTCGCATCAGCAGGGATCAACGCAGACAGAAATTCATTATCTTCTAGTTTCAATAGCTGTTGATTCAAGGAGGCAATGAGATTCGGCATATTATCGACGAAATTAACTAATTGTGTGCGAAGTGAAGGCCAAACGCCGATAATAAAAGCAAACAGAAGCACTAAAATAACTACATATACGATGATAATCGCCAAAGAACGATTCAGCTTATATTTCTCCAAGGTATCGATCAGTGGCCGCAGCAGGTAATAAAAGAAACCCGCCAGCATTAAAGGCACTATAATGACACTGAACAAAGACAGGATCGGTGTGAATAAAAAATCTACGCGTGAGCCTAAAAATACAATGCCTAACACTAAAAGAATCGCTAGACAAACTCTGATGAAATTGTTCAGTTTAGCCATACTTTCTCTCCCGTCTTCTGATTTGGATGTCTTCCAGCTCGTTATTTCGGAATCCGGATGGTGAATACCGTAGGTTCCTTCTTTCGTCGACTGAGATGAAGCGTCCCCCCCATTTTCTCTGTATTTTTCATAGCTATCGAGAGACCTAGCCCTGTTCCTCCCGAAGCTGTCCGCGCTTTATCTCCCCGAACAAACGGATCAAACATTGTGGACCACAGCTCTTCTGGAATACCCACTCCAGTATCAGCGATTTCAATCGTGACTTCTTTCTCCAAAGGGATCACCTCCACACGCAAATGTGTACCTGGAGGATTATAGATCAGTGCATTGGAGATCAAATTATGAACCACACTCGAGAGCAGCTCCGCATCAAAGTTCAAGAACACATCCTCTTCGGGAACATTTAGATGCAAAACAAAGTTCTTTTGTTCAATCTCTCCGTACGTATCTGCAATGATTTCACGAATAAATTCGCCCAGTTCTTGATGTTCCATTCGTAGCAAGAAATCCGGTGAATCTATTTTTAACAGCTCCAGCATGTTCTGAATCAGCTTAGTAACTTGTGAGGATTTATTATAAATATAGCTTAAATATCTTTTTTGGCGTTCTTCATCCTCGCCTCTACCCTCTACAAGCGCCTGGGCAAAGCCCTGTATACTCGTTATCGGCGTCTTCAGATCGTGGGATAGATCAACCATCATCCGTTTCTTACTTTCCTCTGCCTGGCGTTTTTCTTTGGTCGTCTTTTCAATTACGTCTGCCATATAATTAAAAGTCTCTCCAATTTGCGAAAATTCCTTCTCTGCATATAAAGCGATTCGAGTATCATAATTCCCCTGAATCATCTGCTTCAATCCAAGCGTGATGATACGCAGTGGTTTCCTGATTCGCCGCGCCACCCAATAGCTGTACACGATAATTAGCAAAAGAATCATTCCCACACCCAAAAAGACGTAGTATGAGAGCGAATGATTAAAGTAGGCCACGAAGGGATCACTATTAATGGTGATGGTGATAGCTTCCCGCGGCAGCTTCAAGAGCAGCCACTCCGATTCGCTCTGAGCATTTAGCGTGGTCAACGAATAAAAGTAAGCTTGATCTTCTCCATTTTCCAAACTTTTTAAAAGCTGGTTACTGGTATATTGGGTTACACCGTCTTTTTTTTCTCCAACAACCTTGGTGACCTTCATGTCTTGATCCAAGACCTCGATCCATCCCCCGCTACGCAGAAGACGTTTGGTTTCTATCCCATGCTCCAGATTATCTCGATAAGCACTAGCTTCCACCTTCAAATCAGGATCAGCGATTTTATTTTTTTCAAAAATATGGGTCACATCAAGATTAATAAACAAATAATATACAATCACGAGAAAAAACAAAATACAGATAAACAACAAAAAATCCAGCGTCAGCGATGATTGTAAAGGTCGTTGATCTCTATTGCTCCATAGGCGCTTCAATTTTGTATCCCAGCCCTCTAATAGTCTTTAAATATACTGGCTTTTTGGAATCTTCCTCAATTTTTTCCCGGATATTGCTGATATGTACCATGATACTATTATCTTCGTACACATAGAAATCTTCCCACACGGCCTCATATATTTTTTTGCGTGTAAAGACTCGTCCAGGCTGCTTCATCATTAGTTCCAAAATTTTGTACTCGGTAGAAGTAAGCACCACAGGTTCACCTGAACGATAGAGCAGACACTGGCTTTGATCCAGCATTAATTCACCTAATACAATCTGCTCAGCTTCTTTTTCCTCAACGACTTGCGCATCGAAATGATGTACACGACGCAGCAGTGCTCCAACACGGGCTACTATTTCCAATGGATTAAACGGTTTCGAAATATAATCGTCGGCTCCTAGTTCAAGACCCAGAATCTTGTCATGATGTTCGCTTTTGGCGGATAAAAATAACACTGGAAAATGATGAACCTCGCGGATCTTTTTCAATAATTGCAATCCATCCAGACCCGGCATCATAATATCCAGAATTGCCAAATCAACTTTATGGTTCTGTACCTGCGTTAAGGCTTCAGTACCACTGTTCGCTTCCAAAATGTTGTACTCTTTCTCTAAATATAATCTTAGCAATTCCACAATTTCTGCTTCATCATCAGCGATCAATATTGTATACATGATAATCCCCCCATCTAACTATATTCTGTGATTATTAACAGAGCCTAAACACAATCTAAAGAATAGCTAAATTATCACATAGGAATAAAATAAAAATCGCACACGGGAAACCGTCCCATGTACGATCGTAATTTGTCTGGATTGTGAGGATCACTACTTTAAAAAGCTACGCCAATTCCGCCTTCCCCAGCATAGGTTCCCATCACCGGCCCCATGCTTGAGAGTAAGACTTCTTTGAAGGGATGCTTTAGTAAAATGCGTTCTTTAATCTCGAGTGCCAGCTTCTCACAATTACTGTGTACAATAGCGATAACCGCTTTCTCGTAATCATGCTGCTTCTCATCCAAATGCGCTAGCAGACGATTCAGTGCTTTTGGAAGACCCCGGGTCTTCTCCACTACTTCGACAGTGCCTTCTTCGCTGATTTTGAGCAGCAACTTTATATTGAGTACAGACGCTACGGCTCCCGAGAGCCGACTTAGACGTCCGCCTTTCATTACATTCTCCAGAGTGTCCAGCGTAAAATAAGCGTTAACTTCCTCTATCTGCTGAAGTACCTTTTCCTTGAGCTCTTGCAAGCTTGAACAAGTTAAGGACCACTGCGCCGCCAGGCCGACAATCAATGACAGCCCGCCTGAGAAGTTTTTGGAATCTATAACCTCTATTGCATTGGTATGTCCTTCATCCTTATACATTTCCATAGCAATCATAGCTGTCTGATAAGTGCTACTAATATTAGAGGACATACAAATGACCATAATGTCAGTTCCCTCCTCCACTTGCTTGAACTTCTCAAGGAATTCGTTGGGACTTGGACTAGCTGTGGTAGGCAGCTCCTTGGATTCGCGCATTTGAGCATAAAAGCTTTTCGTGTCCGTATCTGCCGGCATTAACTCATGCCCAAAATGAACCGGTAGGTGGATCACGGAAACATTATACTTCTCCATGTAGTCAAGGGGTAGGTCTGAACCGCTGTCTGTTATGATCTTGATTGCCATAATATAAGTACTCTCCTTTCAATATCAGTACTATTATAGCCACCATAAAATGAAATCTCCAGTAACCTTTATAACTTGAAAAATTCTTCGATCTGTGCTATGTCTTTCTTCCTTAACTTGTCCTTATATGATATGGTTTATGAATAAGCGTATAGAAATGGAGTGTATGTATGAGTAAGGGTAGAGTATGGAACAGAGGCAAACATGATGGTACAGGACTATCGAGGAAAAAAACTGTAGATCAAGAGGGTGCAGATTCTACTGAAACTGAATCTACAGAACCTTCGAATGAACCTTCCAATTCAAGAATTGATACCGTAAAACCGATGAATCGCACGAATTGGGTGACCAGACCCACCCGAGTCAGCAATAAAGATTCGAAAGACAAACGATAATTCATACATTCTAAGATTTGAGGACCCAGATGACGTTATTGGCAAATTTCCAGCCTTTTGAGCAGAGTTTCGGACTCCAGAGCCGTTATTCCGTAGAATGAGGTTCATATATGGTGTTTTTAGTGCCATTAGTGGCTATGCGGTCCGTTAGCATCCCAAATGTGGAGTAAAACTGCGTTTAAGGTCATCTGTGTCCGATAGTTATCTTTGTACATGCAAAAGTAATGAAATCCAGCGAACAACAAAAAGGGTTGTCCCAGTAGCCATTTCATCATTTCATGGCTTATGGAACAACCCTCTTCTATTTTCTACGCCATATATCCTAACTCCGCTTCATCTCTGGAGGGAGCTTCGCCAATTAACTGCTTCAATAGTTTTTTCATCATTACCGAAGCCTTTACTTTGGTATGAAGACACGGAGAAACCTCTATTTCATAGTTCCCTTGTTTGATAGCTTCCTTCAATTCTTCCACAGTTGAGCAGGAGTCTTGCAGTCGATTCACAACACTGCCATATTGCAAACACTGATGACTGTCACTGCCAGCAATTACAGGCACACCCAGCTTCTCTGCAAAGGGCGTGATCAGGTTTTTATAAGTCTCCACCCCCTGCATGTAAATATCCTTAGCGTTGAAATCAAAAGCATCTAATCGCTGAAGCAATGCCGGATCCAGTTGATGTAAAGGCGTAGAAGTTCGGAAGGGGTGGGCTCCGATTTTCCAAAGATTATGTTCATCGGCCATATCAAGCAACTGCTTAAACGGTATGAAATTCCCCTCCTGAGTATGCTCATCTAGTAAAGCGCGGACAGCTAGAACATTCTCCTTCAGTCCGATCAACAGGATATGACCTGTCTCCGCGATATCCACTTCCATGCCTGGAAACAGTTTAAGTCCGTTCACATCGTAATAATGCCCGTTATAGGGATAAGTCTGATCCAGCGCATCATACATCGCAAAGAAATTATAAGTATTAAAATGCTCGGTCAATGCTACAGCCTGTAATCCATTTGCCTTGGCTTCGAACATCATCTCCGCAAAATATTCGGGGGAAAACGTAGATTTTTTAGATAATTTACCATGGGTATGCAGATCAATATTCATCATGTCTAATTCGTCTCCTTTGAGCTTGTAAGTTATGTTAATAAACCAGTTCAGGGTAGAGATAACCAATACAGAATATCAAGATGACATAAGCAGTGGATCCGGATAAAAAGTACCAGTCGGACCGCTTCATTTTCAAATAAGATAACTTGATCTTCTTCACTTTCTTATTATTAAGGCCGTAGCTAAATCCCCGAGTCTCAAGTGCTTCAATCGTTGTTCGAGAACGTTTAGCTGTGTTCAACATGAGCGGGTAAAATGCCAGAATGACGATTCGCAAATAATACGTTATTGTTCGCCAGTAGAAAATTCCATGTTGAAGCGGTCGTTGCCCTCTCAATCTAAAGGAAAGTAGGATCTGATGGAATTCCTCTAGTAAAGTAGGCAAAATACGATAGCCATAAGATAAGCTGAATGCAAAAGTATCAGGGATTCCTAAGGACAGTAAGCCGTCACTAAGTCGTTCCGGATCAAGACTAGAGAAAACCGTAATACTCGCCAGCGAAATCACCGAAAGCTTAAGCGTCAGTGTCAGCATAGGCAGCAAGGATTCAATCCCCCCGCCGAAAAAGAGCGACAATATAAACATCCAGCCAATCTGGCTGATTAAGCCGAGACATAATATAAAAATAATATAGGGGCTGACCCGGGAGAGGACGGTTGTTAAAACCATAAGCGCGAACATCCCTAACAGGATTGTCCGGTTATGTACAAACCAAGGCACGATGGCAAAAAAGAGATACCAGAGCAGCAGGGTTCGCGGGTCCAGCCTGCCCAGAAAAGTGCTGCTGCTGTTATATGCGGTCCCGAGCAACTCCAATTTGATTTGTTCTACAGATATACGGTCAAGTGCCCGTTTAACGGCTTCCATGGATTGCAGCTACCTCCTTCTTTTCCACTAAACTCACAAACTCTTCTAAGCTACTGCAAATTCTAGGGAGACCGAGCATACGACTTAGCTCCATCAATTGGGTCTGAGCCAGACCCGCACGCCGTAAAAGAAGGCCGTCAGCGAAAATTTCATCCTTCGTCCCATCCGCAATTACCCGCCCTTGATGCATTACAATTATTCTGCTGGCCCATTCAGAGACAAGCTGCATATCATGAGTTGCGATGACGACCGTCTTCACATGATTACGAAGCGTCTCCAGCACATGTACCATTTCTTGTTTGGTCGAAATGTCCAGATTAGCTGTCGGTTCATCAAGCAACATGATAGCAGGCCTAACCGCGGCACCAATCGCCAAGGATACCCGGCGCTGCTGCCCTCCACTTAGCAGTCGGGCATCCCGTTCAGCCAGCTCGCTTAAGCGAAATGCCTTTAGCATCTCATCCACTCTTCCATCCGTATCTGGTAGTTTCCGCGCCTTCAGATAATAAGCAATTTCCTTACGCACAGAATCCTCGATAAACATTTCCTCCGGATTCTGGAATACGTAAGCTACCGTACCGGAGAGACGTTCAGGCGGTAGCCCGTTCACCGTCATTTCTTTAACCTTTACGGTTCCAGCTGTAGGTCTGACAATACCAGCAATCAGCTTCATTAATGAAGATTTACCTGCTCCGTTGTTGCCAATAAGAGCAATGGACTCTTCCTGCCCCAGTTCTAGCTGAATTCCATTCAGTACAGGATGCAGCACCTTATGAATCGTACGGTAAGAGAGGTGAACATTCTCCAGCTGAACGATAGAATTTTCTTCTTTTGCAGCTATGGGGAGCTGCTCTTGCATACGTCCGATTGGAAGTGTCTCCTTGGCATCCTGACGAAGCGTCATGCGGGTACTGCCTTCCTCAGCATTTAAGGGAAGCAGCTTTGGCTTCTGATCATCAGGCTGTAGCAGCCAAGCCGCCCGGGTCACATCCGGTGGGTATATGCCCAGCTCTAGCAATTCTTGTACAGATGACAAAGCTTCACGCACAGGCTTCTGCCAGCGCATTTTCCCCTGATCCATCAGGACAACATTTTTGCAATAATCCGCAATAAATTCCGCATGATGCTCAATCACTACAATGGTCTTTCCATGCTCCTCATTCAAACGCTGCAAAATATCATAGATATGACGGGCATGCTGCGGATCCAGCTGGGCTACGGGTTCGTCGATCACCAGAATTTCCGGATCCATAGCTAGGGCTCCAGCTAGAGCGAGCAGATGTTTTTGCCCACCACTTAACTGCCAAATAAATTCATGCCTCAAGTCACTAAGTCCGGTTAGCGCCAGCGCACGCTCTCCCCGTTCCTTGTAATCCGTAAACCCATAATTTAGAGGTGTAAAAGACACATCATCAAGCACTGTCGGTCGTACCAATTGATTCTCGAAATCCTGATAAACATAACCGATACGTTTGGACAGCTCTGCTACACTTTTTCCATCCGCAGATTGGCCGCAAACTGTCACCTCTCCACTGAAATCACCAGTGTAATAATGTGGAATTAAGCCGTTAAAGCATTTGCAGAGAGTAGATTTCCCGGAGCCATTACTGCCGATGATCGCAATAAAATCCCCTTCTCCCAGTCGTAAGTCTACGTCTTGCAATACTGGTTGTTCGGCTCCCGGATACGTAAAGTTAATTTTGTTCAATTCAAGAATTGTATTACGCATCTGCTTGACCCGCTTCCTGTCTTTTTCGTGCCGAACGCCGAAGCAGTGCAATAATCGCCGTTGCCGCTACAACAGCCGCTACCAACATACTGAGCCAAATCAAGGTCTTTTCATTCGATTCCGCGCCTGCAAGCTCAAAATCACCGAAGTTCCAGCCCGATTCCGATAACAATTCCGAACCCACCGCTACCATCACTAGAAAGGTTCCGGCAATGACCAGCTTAGGAGATAGCCATGCTCCTGTTGCATATTTCATATTCCGCTCACGCGGCTTCATGCCGAGCAAAGGTTCAATTTTTCCATATAAACGCGGAACCAGATACATGGTAGGAATCAGCGCGAACAAAATGCCGGAGAAAAGGACATCATTCAGGAACCCTACTCCCTCAATTACAACGATACTTTCTGCCAGTCCTTTAACAGCCTCTAGCTCTTCTACCCCTACCCATACCTTCACAATATCTATAACGGAGCTAAAAAACTGGTGAATCGCCACGCCGGTAATCGCAGCCACTCCAACCTGTCTACGATTCTTCGGATCAGATACCATGCGGCCTGCGGTATACATCGCCAGTGAGAAGGTAATGAATTTCTCCAGCTCCCCTAAACCTCCAAATTGGCCTAACATCAATTCCCCGAAGATTACCTCACCAACAGCTGCTCCGACCGCCGCATATAAGGGGTGAAACAACATACATAATGTCAAAGGAATGAAGGCGAAATATTCAATGGATAATTCAATCGGGCCCAGTTTGATCCCAGGCACTAGCTCGGTAAACATATTGGACAACCCGTAAAGCGACATCGACAGTACAAAAATCATCATTTTTTGTGACTGAGTCAGTGTGAAACGCGTTTTTATCGTGCTCATGAAATATTTGGCCTCCCAATAAGAATTTATCTTCATTATAAGAAGGCCATGTCATCACAGCTTTTTTCATTTGTTAAATGAGAGTAATATTTTTTTCAATATTTTTAACGTTGTAAAAATATTTACAACATATTCACACGTTATATTCTATCTATCGCATCATCATAGGAGGATTGAGAGATTGTATAAAGATTGGAACCATCGCGCTTTTTCGCCTAATCAACGGATAATTGCCGACTTTATTCAAAAAAATGAGCAACGTGTGGTCTATATGACCGAACAAGAAATGGCAGACGAGCTGCATTTGAGCATCGCCTCTGTTTCACGGTTCTGGAAAGCTGCGGGATACAAACATGCCAAAGATTTTAAAAACCGGCTCCGTTTCCGCTTTGAATCCACACCTTCTGTAAAAATGCGTGATGCCATGCAGCGATCAGACGATACCTCACTCCCTCAACTGCTGCTGGACAATTGTTCACATCATTTGCAAGAAACACGCCGCTATTTAAGCGACGATGTACTAAAGCGTGCAGTAGATGCGATATCTACAGCTCGGATTATTTATGTATACAGCCCTGGACCTTGCGCCGGATTAGCAGAGCTAATGATCTATCGAATGGCGCGTTTTGGTCTTCAAATGAAAAAAATGGCCCCCAGCGGCCATGAGCTGCTAGAGACCTTAATGCATGCTGACAAACAAGATGTCTTGCTTGTCTTTGGATTTGTGCAAATACTGCCTGAGATTGAAGTCATACTGAACCATGCACGTGAAGCAAATTACCAGGTCATCCTGATCACAGATAGACTTGTCTACCCGCGATCCCAAGATGCAGATATCGTGCTTTATGCGGGGAGAGGTGAGGTTTGGGAGTTCCATTCCATGGTTGGCCCCACCTATATTATTGAGAATCTGATCCTTGGAGTGGGATTAGCGAATAGGGACAGTAGTCTAAGCAAGCTGGATAAATTGCAGCAATTGCGCGCGCAGTATGGGGGGAAGCTCCCACGGAGTTAGGTTTAGATTTGACTGCAAGGATAAGGGGAATTTAATTCATTCCTAAAGCTTCTTTAATTTGTGGGATAGATAAACCGTTTGCTTTCATTTCTTTGATCCAAAGAATGCGCGCGACGGTTTCTTCTCTTTTATATCTGCGTGTTAAATTCTCCTCTGCCTGTTCAAAGGGCAGCATGCCTTCTTCTGTATAATGTTTGAGTGTACTATAACGAGCATTTGTGATTCTTACTAATTCCCCTATCGATACATATTCTGACGCCATAATATTCTCCATGGATCGTTGTCTAGACATTGATAACCAACTCCTTTACAGCGGGCGCTTCGGAATAAGACGCACACCTTGAATTGGCACTTTCATCATTACAAAATGTGGGATCGCATCGTAGACCAAATTATCAATTTTAAGAGTCGCAATCGATCCTCTCTCCAGCACCTTAACTTCATGTCCATAGGACATTAATCTTGTAATAACTGCGTCTAACCTTTGATTAGAATTATCAAACCAGGACTCTGTTTCTATAAAGACAGCTCGTGATCGCTCTAGGGCAGGGAAGATAAGATTGAGACTGCTGCCGATAAAGGTCTTCGCAAACTTTGTCTTCAATGCTAAAAAACGTTTGATACCTAACTCGACTCCCTGGCGAATTTGTATAGGAAACAGCGCCTTTGCCCATAAGTTACTTTGGTATAGATCATGTAATTTGATATTCACCTCTTCTAATTCGTTCAGCGAGAAGAAATCATGCATACATCCACATTCACGAAGTAGCCATAGCATACAAATGACCTGATCTGTTACTGGGCCCTCTTCCAAAATCTCTGCCCGCATATTCTCTGTAATGCTCGTGTACGCCTCCATATTACTGCGATAGGCTCTAATTTCAACTTCAGCAGAATCAAAATACATGTCGCTCCCTATCAGGCTTGGTATATCTTCAAGCAAATTCATTGCTTGAAGATAATCTGAAATCGCGGTTTCGAACTTTTTTAATTGATGGTTAGACTTCCTCGAAGCCTTCTTTAACCACCAATTTAGGTCACCCGTTACCTCAGCACTATTCTGAAGTAAGGGTTGTACAACAGTTTCTCTATAGAGTGTTGAATGAGATTGATCAAGTGCTTCCTTGTGCAAAGTTAACTTGTTCTCAGATTGTGTAAAACATCCCTCTAAGTAAAGCTCCAATATAACCGCTGCTGCCATGCAGCGCAAAGACACTTTCTTAACAGTAGTCATCTGAAGACTTCTCTGTGCATTAAGCGCGATCAATGAAAAACTTGGTGCTAATTTAAGATCCATCATAACCATCCACCCCTATCCATTAATTCGTATTTACAGGATGATATTTATTCCGTATGGTGAGCGTTTGATTAACTTACTACTTACTACTTACTACTTATCACTTACAATACACCATCTTTACAATAATTGTCAATGGTCTGGAATAACGTAAAGAAGGCCCTGCCCTTAATGGTCAAGCCCCGATTTTACAGGCACCAAAAAAAAAGACCCTAGGCTATAAGCTGCTTCCGGTAATCAACCAGGGTATCTTAGAAATAGGAGGATCAGTTCTAACGGGAATTTATGTAGCCAATGAAGCAATTGGAGCATCCGGCTGGTCACAAAAAAGAAGTCGCCTTGTAAAGCTAAATAAAGAAGGCTGGCCATGTGAGCCTGCCTTCTTTATTCACTCAGATCAATAAGTAATTTGGTTAACTCTAGATTTTCAACCTTGTCTTCTTTGACGACAAAGGCAAGGGAAGGATGATAGAATCCTTCGTCAAGCTTGATAACGTTCACCCAATAGTTAACAACACCATCTACTTTCTTTTCGCTGCGGGATGCCTCAGGGATAGCTGCAATGATATCCTTTTCACTGCTTCTGATACCGATATTTTTATCCGTCCTAAGCGAAGAAAGAGAGTTAATCGGTATATCAACTACGCCTCCGACTGGCTTAGTTTCTCACTACGGTAAAACTGATCGTCAAATTATCTTTTTCATATAACCAGCGCATGTTAAGAGGTTCCCCCACTTCCGTCATCCGTTTCGAATGAATTCCCGCTCCGCTTTTTTCAAATGCTTTAATGAATTTTCGAAAGAATATGGAATCTTAGTCCTAAGTTTAGAGAGTTTTTCAACCTCTCCCATAGCGATAGCTTCCTTAATAGCAGGAACCAACTTCGCTTGAATAATGCCCCAACTTTCTGCCTGAAGAAGTTCGTCTATCAACATATGCGGTTTGGAATATTGTTCAATTTTTGTTCTCCTCTTCTCGATTTCTACCCTCTAATAGCTCTATCTTTATTTTTTCAAGACATAGCTTCTCCCTTAGAGTGTATAAGTTCATCCTTATGTTCTAATACTTCTATTATCATAGCGGCCCCCATTCTGAATCCGAGAGTATAGGCGGAAGCGGATGAGATAGAGTTCTGCATGCCACTCAGATCCAAGGCTTGTTCAATCATAGTAAAGTCTTCTATAGATAACTTTGCTTTTAGGATGTCCATAAACTCTGAGATTAGCTTGGAGTTCTGTATATACTCGGGATCGCGTAAACACAAAAGTTCACTTGGACAGATTTTCCCGTAATATAAATCCTCCAAAAGACTCACCAGTCATCCCTCCCAAATCATCTCTTCAATCATCTTAGCGAATTTATCGCTAAAAATCAATAGCGAATAATTCGCTAAGATATGCTTGCCTTGGAGGTGTTTAGTATGTATCAACGTATCCGAGATTTGCGTGAAGATAAAGATTTAACTCAAACCCAAATGGCAGAGTATTTGCAATGCAGCCAGAGGATTTATAGTAATTATGAACGCGGTGATGTTGATATTCCCACGGCCATTCTGATTAAGCTAGCAGATTATCATAAGACGAGTACTGACTATTTACTAAACAGAACGAACCAAAAAACTCCTTACTCTAAAAGTTAAATTTAAAGAATGAGTAGATATCGCAGTTTTCAAAGGATTTCATTCTTATGCTGATGAGCATTGTACACAGGAATCCGTGATTTACGCGAAGACAAAGATCTGACACAGCAACAAATAGAGGAGCTTTTACATATTACACAAGCCACCTACTCCCGCTATGAAAATGGAAATTTGGATGTTCCGAGCGCCGTTTTAATTACGCTAGCTAATTTCTATAAAGTAAGCATCGACTATATTTTAGGTCAGACAGATAATTCTAAATGCTATCCCAACAAAAAATAATCCGCAGCACAAACAAGCTCCTGTGATAATCACAGGAGCTGTTCACGTTTAGGCTAAAAATAGCCTGAAATTAGGGGATTCTCTTAGATACGCTCAGGCCAGCAAGGTACGGGCTACCTGATCCACAATGTAATTGATACCTGTCGGTCCGTAGCAGCCGATCCATGTAGCGGCATCTACCGGGTATATATACGGCCGCTCATCGGAATCCAACATCCCTCGGACGCTTTGCTCTGTCGCAGATACCCCCTCCTGCATCATCTCGTTACTAAGTAAAAAATAATGGCTGGCATGCACAGCCGGCAGTCTATCAACTGTAATATGATAAGCCGTGTCGGAAGTGTCTGCGACAAATAGAGGAGCAGGCAGACCAAGATCCCGGTACAGCACGGCACCTGTGCGATGGGAGGCAGTATGCACCCGTACCAGCGACTCACGCGGACGGATCAAGGCCACGCTCTGACCCGCCAGCGCCGTTGCAAGCTGCTCAGACAGCAATGCTGTTCGGCGCAGGTAATCCGCAATAATACGCTCCACCTCTGTCCGCTTGTCCGTCAATTCACCGAACAGGCCCAGAATCGTCTGCCAGCTCTCATTCCGTTGAAACATTAGGGTTGGCGCAATCCGGCTTAACCGTTCATAATGCTGAGCATGCACCTCAGTACAGACAATCAAATCCGGCCGCAGCCGTTCAACAGCTTGCAGGTCCGGGTACTCATAAGTTCCGAGCATTTCCGTTGTCTTAAGCCTTTCCCTGATATATTGGGGGAATTTTAACGCTGCACTACCCGTTCCTACACTCCCTGCCGGAGATATCCCAAGCGCAAGCAAATGGTCTGCATATTGAACGTCGAGTACGGCGATACGCCTCGGAGAAGCGGTGACGCAATATTCGCCTCGCATATGACAAATTACCGGGCCTTGCAGCGACTGGTACGATGAGGCCAGGCGATCCGGCAGCCCAGAATATGCTGAGAGAGCACCGATCCCTGAAGCAGCAGTGCGCCTGTAGATCTGCGGGGGAACTCCGTGATATTTCTTAAATGCCCTGCTAAAGTAATACATGTCGCGATAGCCCGTTTTTTCTGCAATTTCTCCGATGGGAGCATCCGTATGACGCAACATCCGCTCGGCACTCTCCATCCGCAGCTGGATTACATATTCCATCGGTCCTAGTAACTTCTCCTGTTTGAATCGCCGCTGTAACTGTCTTGTACTGCATCCGGCAAGCGCTGCCAGCTCCTTAAGCTCCAGCTCCTGACGATAATGCCCCGCTATATAGGCAGCGACAACATCCACCATATCCGCCTCTGTGCCTTTCTGACCACATTCATACTCCATAATAAGCTCGTAAAGCATTCCTTGCAGTAGCGCATTCGCATGGAAACGCTCCAGCCCTTCGCCCCGGCTCCATTTGGCTTCGATTTGTTCCGCAGTCTGATGCAGTTCAGCCAGGAGCACAGGACGGTGAACAAATGAAGTTCGTAATGGGTGATTGCGCTGCGGAAACAGAACATGGGCAGCCCCCAACATTGGAAAAGCCTTGTATATAATAACAGTATAATGAATGGTTTCTGATCCAGCAGTCAAAGTAAATGCTGATCCCTTGACTGCGTGACAAGCGAAATAGGCCTGGATATGGCAAATTTCGCCATTCATCACAAGCCTACCTTCCCCGCCGCCTGCCAGCAGCAACACATTGGCTGTTAATCCGGTTTCGCTCATAACGCCGCCGGGTGGCAAAGTACCGCTACGCACATCAAGCATCTTGATCGTTGTATCACTCCATAAACTTGCCTGTTCTTTCAGCGGCATTTCTCTCATCTCCTGACAATAGCATCCTCTGTTAAACGGGCGCACTCGAATAGGATTACATGCTTTAGTGAAAGCGCGTCCGCAACATAAGTGAGTGCGTTGCTGTTGTCATTTTAATTGAGATTCATTCTCATTGTCAATTTTCGGACATTTTCCGCAATATTCCGCCGACATCCTGTAATAAAAACAGCAGGTGATACGCTTGTTTTTTGCAACCGGAGCCAGGTCATTGTTCTCTGTGAACCGGGTAAACGGATTGCGTCTTGCGCCGAACAATTGTCCGGGAGCTATCCGGGTCAGGAAGGCAAAATCGGCTTGCATTCGTTGCCTCTCTTGCCCAAATTCACCTGTTCCAGGAGAATACAACGGGGCAATGCGTACCATAATATTCTCCCAAAGTACTGCCATGGAGACGGGACCAATTGCAGCAAGCGTGTGCAGCAGCGGCGCAAGACGTACCGCGAAAATTTCCTCTACGATCTCTTCTCGCCACGCTTCCCTGTCTTCCGGTGCCGCCGTCGCTCGAAGCCCGTTCAGCGCAAGGAAAGGAAAACGCGTATCCCCTTTAAAAGCTGAGGAAGCCGGATGATAGAGGAAGCAGTTCTCCAGCGGGATGGAGACTTCCCGGTTATGAAGGGTCATAGCGGTCAGCATCGGCGCGATCCACAGATAACCGATCCGCTTGGCCAGCATGGAAGCGGCAACCTGCATATCAGGCGCACCGATATAACCCTTAAGCCAGCTTACATATTCGCGGCATGCAGCTTCTTCGTGCAACTGGCTAAGGGCAATTGTCCGAACGTTTCCTTCAGGCGGTTCACCTACCCACAGACGGTATTCCTCCGCCATTTGCTTCCAGGTGGCAGACGACAGATAGTTGTCCATTTTAATGCGATCCCAACAGCGCTTCCGCGGTTTGATCTACAATAATATTGAGGGCAATTGGCCCATAATAAGCGATCCATAGCGTTGAATTCACATTGTATACGCGGTTATTTTTAACGGCATCATGAGATTTCCAGACCGGACTGTTCGCCATTGCCTCTGCCTCTTTGGCAAACAATTCATCCGATAACAGGAAATAGTGATCTGCTCCGATATCAGCGATGGTCTCCATCGAAATTTCAACGGAGGTATCATCTTTGATCTCCTGAACGAATGCAGGGATATTCAATCCCAAATCCTCATAAAGAATGCTTCCGGTCCGATGTTCGGGACCGTGTACGCGAATACCTTCCGGTCTTGGGCGAATCAGAGCTACCGTTTCGTCACCCAGCTTCGCCGACAGCTGTTCCCGCAGTCCGACGATTTTGTCCTCGTAGGCTTGACGCACTACCTTCGCCTCCGCCTGCTTGCCCGTTATCATACCGATTGTAGCCGATGTATCCCGCCAATCTTCATAGAAGTCGAGTACTATTGTGGGCGCTATTTTACTAACGCTGTCATACACCTGCTCCTGAAAGTCCGTCATCAATATAAGATCCGGATTCATCGCTACAATAGCTTCAAGATTGGGCTCATCGCGTGTGCCCAGGACCTTCACATCACCCAATTGTTCACTTAAATATTCTGGAAACTTTGCATCTTTCGCTCCAGCCACAACGCTGCCTGCCGGATGCTCGCCTATCGCTAACAATTGATCGACGAATTTCACATCAAGCGCGGCGATGACCTTCGGCTTCTCAGTCAGCGTATATTCGCCCTTCATATGCGAGATGGTAACCGGGAAGGCTGCAGTCTGAGCCTGTGTCTCAGATGTAGGTGACGGCTCGGCTGAAGCAGATGGCAGTGCGGCAGTGCCCGCATTTGCTCCACCTCCAGTACCGCAAGCCGTTAGCACAAGTACCAGCGCCATCATCCATATCATTAATAGTCCTGCTTTTTGGGCAGCTTCTACCTTTCTAACGGTTGCTTGCCTCTTCTTTGTTCTTTTCATGCTGACTCCCCCTTATGTATGATAATGATTTTCATTATCAGATCAATAAAGCGAGTATAATCTATCTTCACACTCTATTTCCATGTACTTTTGCGACATTGCAGCCGGATTAATGCGACATTGCACACCATAGGAACGACTCAGGAGAACCACGGCTGGCTACAAAAATTCCACAGAAGCACCTAAATCCCTAATTTTAACAAAAATTTCTTTGCTCCTGTTCTGAAAATAGCCAACACAGTCGATGGTAATCTCGCTCAATTCAAGCTTTTCCTTCTCCAGAAACTGATCATCGAGCAATCTGGCTACTTCAGAAATGGTTCTTCCATTGCACTCCCTGCTTCTTCCCAAAATGAAAAAAGGTATCTTTGTATTACACAAAGATACCTTTTTTCATTAAAAGCTTACGGCTCAATCCCCCACACAAGCTGACCATTCATATACCCGGTGACCTGTTCATTGTTGATGAACTGACTGCTGGATGCCTTGAACGAATAATCATTAGCCTGGTTGTAATTGGACCAGTCGGTTTTGGAGAAACGGGTTTGAATTTCTGCGCTCTGACCTGGATTAAGTGTTCCAGCCGAACTCGTGAAACCAATTTCCAAAACATAATCGGCACTGGCAACAGGAGTCGCCAGCTTAACGAAATTGCCGGTTACATTCGCATTTCCGATGCTGGCCCAGTCGATCCAGAAACTCTGATCTTTCTCGCTATCAATCGTATAGTAATACCGGACCTTCACATCACTTAGTTGAATCGCTGAATCACCGGTATTGACTACTTTGATTTTGGGTGAAATCCCGTTGGTGGAGGCACTTGTGTTGCCATTAAAAGCTTGGACCGTCAAATCTCCAGTGGGTACTGGAACACTGCTATCCGTTACGTTCACTGTAAGAACAGCATTATTTCCTCCATTAAAATGAAAGGTTAGGGTATTCTGTCCCAGCGGCAGCGTGGAAAGATAGGATTTTTTCAGAACAACAGCAGCGCTTGATGCCGTATAATCCTGACTCGCTAAAAGTGTGGAATTTCCATTTGTGATACTTGCAAGCTGGTGTCCATTTAAGGTAAGGGCTACGGAAATATCCTGGGCTAGATTCGCCGCTTTATCAAATGCCGCGCTCACGGGCGCAATGGATGCGCTTGGCGTGGAATCGACAATTTTCACTTTTAATACGGGATCTTGTCCTTTATTGAAATCAAAGATGATCGAATGCTCGCCAACCGGCAGTGTCGCCAGAAATGCTTTTTTGAGCAGCAGCGTATTTCCACTCAAGGTATAATCCTGAGTCGCTGTCAATGCATTGGCGCCTGTCCGGAGAGCGGTTAACGTATTGCCGTTTGAATTCACGGTGATGGCTTTGTCATTCTGATTGGAGGCATTTTTATCAAATTCGACGTTTGCAGGTGTGATAGACGCACTTGGAATTGGATTGTTAACCTTCAAATCAGGCAGCTCATCGAGCGTGATTACATAATTGCTTTGGTACAGCGTTGTTAAGGTGGCCGGATAATTAAAGGCGGAACTCATGAGATGCTCACCATACCACGGTAAGAAATAGAGCCAGCCCGATTTTTCCTCTGTCAGATTCTGAACGCTTGGAACGGTGTCGTTCTCCGTCATGGCTACCATTTTCGTACCGCCGGTTAAATCAACAAGCTGATAGAAAATCGAGGTAATCGCGTCCTCATTGGGCACACCAGACAAACCGTCATAGCGGTTATAGATCGTGTTGTATTTATCATAGCCTACAATATCCACCTGATCATCGCCGGGATACCATGCGGGAGAAGTGCTGTACACGTAGCTGTTGTAGGTCCAGATCAAATTGTGCAGACCGTACGTTTCTGTAAGTTCAGTATAGAGCAGGTCCCACAACTGCTTGTACACCTCCGAGCCTGCCGAAGCCCACCAGAACCATGCACCTTCTCCATTCAATCCACCGTTGCCCTCCGCCTCATGGAAGGGTCTGAAGATAACCGGCACATTGTTATTTTGCAGAATCTGCAGTTGCTCCGCCAAATCCCCAATGGCCAGTTGTACATATTGGTATTCTTTCGTACCTGGAACTACCGCATTGGCTGTATTAAAATTGGTTTCTGTCGGCTTGTAGGTGGCTTTCTTCCAATCTACAAATTCCCCGAGCTGATAGGCGGTGAAATCTCGGGGTACAGTGATATGCCAGCTGTTTGTCGCGATCCCGCCCCGGTTATTCACCCAATCGATCATCCGGGCGGTCGTACCATCCTCCCAGCCGTAAAGCGGATTGTAATTCATCAGATCAAATCCGCGGATCGCCGGATACTTTCCCGTTAAATTGTGAATCCAATCAAACTCCAGCTCGGAATTGCCGTCATTTCCTCCTCCGTAAATCTCCTGCTGGCCGGAGATCATATGATTGCCGTAAACCTCCGTTAAATAATTCATCAGAAGCTGAGTTTCCGGAGTCGCTTGAGTATCGCTAAGGACAGGTTGCACATCCAGGGGATCAAGATCGGCATAATCCACAGTGAAGGTATCAAAATAAGCGAAACCCCAGCCAGCCTTCAGTTGAATAGTGTTGCTGCCTTGATTCAGCTTGTGATAGCCAAAATCGAAATTCGACCATGTGGTCGTATAGGGCAGCATATACGACCCCTTCGTAACGCCGTTAACGGCTAAAGATTGAAGCCTGCCGTCAGCACTGAGCTCCTGCATATAACGTGTGGAGATCGTATACATGCCAGTTTCCGGAACAGTCACTGTGAAGGAAATTGTACCGGAATTCTGCATCCAGACAAATCCGCTTCCAGAGTATCCGGGTTTGGGCTGTCCGTAAATTTGGGTCGTCACTTGAAGATCGGAGGTGAGCTGAGCGTTTTCGCTTTCAATTGTGAAAAGTGCGTTGTCTGCATGAACGGGCGGCGCTGTCATCAATCCAAGTAGCAGAGTAAATGCCAGCATCATTGTGATTGCCTTCTTGAGCAAATTTTTCATTTCCACCTTTCCTCCCTATGTTAAATATGGTAAATAAAAGTTCAATATACCATCTCTTGGATGCGCTTTCATAGATAAGATAGCATATATTCCATATTTTGTAAATCTATCAAATCGAGAAAATTTCCACATGCAAAAAAACTCCCACCAATATTTATTAGGAGGAGTTAAATAACATTGGCTTCTTACAACTTAAAGTTTCGGAGCGGCTTTCCGTACCGTACCAAAACATGCCATAAGAGTTTTAATTCTTGAAGTACTTCTTTTTCGGTTCCTCGGTCCCGCCATGCTGAAGGATCATGCTTTAAGTGCATAGCAGCAGATCCAATCATGCTCGTATCGATATAACCGTCATGAGCAATACGCTTAGCCAAGGAGGGCATCGTAGGCCCTCTAAAATCTGAAGGCACTTCGTCTACCCACATCGCGAATCCCATGTGCCAATAGAGTTGGATGGCATACTGTAAACATATTTGCTCCAGGACTTGCCCTGTTGGAGTACCCTTGAATGAAGGATCGGCTACTAAGATTTCCACATCTTCCTTTAGACGGATGTTTCCATGAACTTGCGCTTCAATATAGTGGTTAAGATTACGTTTAGCTTCACCCTTTGAAGGGTCTGAAAACGGCATTGTGAGGTTGACCCGAAGATGGTCGACTAATTTTTGTGATTGAAGATCTTTTTCCCCTAGAGCGGAATCTCTTAAGAAAATCTCCTCTAGTAATGCCGCCATCATATCATCAAATTCTGCATATGTCCCTTTCTGTACAGGGTTTTGATGCGAATCCATATAGGTGTATGTACTGCGATAAGAAACCTCAGGGAATAGGAGGAAATAGCAGGAGCCAAAGCGCGGAGCTGGCCCATCCGAATGACGCATCAAATCAAGAGCGCCATATTTAGGGCGTTCGCTATTCGAAGCACCCTCTTGTTGGTATGCTCCTCCAAATAGTCTTTCCTC
This sequence comes from Paenibacillus sp. FSL H8-0315, assembly GCF_038005365.1. Lineage (NCBI taxonomy): Bacteria > Bacillati > Bacillota > Bacilli > Caryophanales > Paenibacillaceae > Paenibacillus > Paenibacillus sp. FSL H8-0315. The sequence continues at coordinate 772,214 of NZ_JBBOTA010000001.1, forward strand.
CCACAAATCACGTGGACCGCCAGAATAGGCTGATACACTACCACTGGATAACAAGGTCTCAAATTGGCTCTTCTACACACCTTGCTCCAATAGCGCCTCTGCAACACTTTTCTTTACCGGATCTAGTCGATCTGGATGGAAATGTAGAGCAATCTTCGCATGTGACTTTATTTTGACCACAGCATCTTCAAACTCTTCCCGATCCACATTAGACATTTGAAGAATTTCATGGATGGTCTGAACTGCTTCACTTTTTCGAGTTCGCGCGTAATTCGTAACATATTCTAAAGCCGATAATTGTGACTCCGATAGTTCCTCAGTGAACTGAGACTCTCTTTTTTTATTGGCATTTGCATCGCCTTTCCACTCCATTGCTTATTCACTCCTTTCTAGACCCAGTACATAAGAAAAGAGACTTGATTTCTCCTCTCAGTGTATCAAACGCTTCTTCACTTAAAACTTCATATCCTTACCATCGCAGATTTCGATAACTTCACATGGATCTCGAATGATATAAATTCAAGATCGAATGTTGCTGGCTTGAACATCGTATGCGCGTTATGCGTAATCTTCCTTTTTCGCAGGAGTAATCAACTCGATTTGCTCGTAAGGTGCTGTCAAATAGGGACTCAAAACAAATACCATTCAGTTAACCGTCAGTGTCACAACCACTCAACCATAATTAGAGCGTCTCAGCCAATTTCTGAATCTTTGAGTGGGAAATTAAATATACATTGCCTATAATGTCGATTTTGTTGCCCTTCACACGTACAGCACCATCTTTGTCTGCCGCCACATAAATATCCATTTTATTTGATAAAGGGAAACGCTCCTCAATCATTGCGGTGTTATCATGATCAAAATGAGCTTCAAAAGAAAAGTGATTAAGAGCCATACCTTCACAAACAGTGCATTCATCCACATATTCATCAGACATGTTCATCCCACCAGCACTTGTTCCCATTACAACAGCATTGCTTTTTTTAATCAAATCCGATAATTCATATTCCGTCAAAAGGTGCTTTTGGTCCCGAGCGGTTCCACCACATAAAAAAACGACAGAGGCGTTTTGAATTAATCGCTGGGCATCTTCCTTCTGCGTGCGGTCATCAATGAAATGATATTCATCAAAATAAATGTTAGCCTGATTAAACCATGTCCTTTCAAAAACACTATCAATATTAACTTGTTCATCACTAAAATCAGACGATTCAGCGCTAATCATAACAAGCGATTTTCTGTCTGTTATATCCTCATGCAACACATTGACTAGCTTCTCAGAAAAGCCCTTATCATAAAACCAATCTAAGTAATAGTGAGTTTTCATCCGTAATTACCTCCATATGTAATATCTAAATTTATCCATTATGTTTATCAAAATTCATAGCGCCAGGCAAGTGAAAAATGTCTATAGTAATATAAATTTAGAGGCATAATCAAAGTTTTTTATCTGCGCTAGATCCACATTAAGCTTATCCGGCGAGGAAATGGGCCACGTATTTTTGTTCTGCACCGATTATCTTCACCTCCTTTTATATCATGGACATCGTACCATATAATGAAATTCAATAAATCTTACAAATTAATTAAAACAAAAAAATCCAAGCATCATTAGTTCCTTCGGTGAACAGCAAAAAGACTTACTCGAGGTATCGATCCCTTCAAGTAAGTCTTTATTTCTAAAATTATAAAGATACTAGTCCCTTAAACGAAAACATACTCCCCATCACCAATCGAAATCTTCTTCCCTTTCAGGTCTAACGAATCCGTTTCAAAAACCACCTGCTTGAATTGGTTCTCGTCTCCTTGCACGAAAGCAAATGATCTATCGCCAATCTTAAGGCTGAAGGTATCATCCTCTGACTTCGTAACTGGCAGTCCGAATATCGTTCCCCAATGGTTGGCTGCAGCTTCAGGATCGGAGACATGGAATACAGCACGCACGATTTCGACTTCTCCCGCAGGATGAGGCTTAATGACTCCAGATGATGTTAATCTTTCCACTCGCTCTGTATCCGTTCCGCTCCATTGAATGATGAACGGATAGACCAGTCCCCCAAAGTCACCATCAATGGTCATCATCCGCCACTCTATTAATCTTCCCTCGTTATCTAGACGCTTACCATCGATAATTGGAGATAATGATAAGCCTGCTGCTTTCAGGGAAGCCGCTACTTCTTCAATATCATCCGTCCGGATGACTACTCTACTTAGAACTTCATGTTCTGGTAGAAGTTTTACTGCATCTTTCACCACTAAATTATGTTCAGTTGCCTTTGCCAGCTCAAGATTCTCAATGCCCAGAAACTCGAGATAGGTTAGCCCAAAGTAACTTAAGGCATTATAGGTTCCCCAATCTTTATGAGAGCCTCCCTTAAAAGCAACCAATCCATGAGCTCCAAAGAGCTCAACCGGTTTGGCCAAATCATTGACATAGTGAACTAAATGATCCCATTTCATCGTTGCCATGCTTACTTCACTCCCAGCTCAGTAGTACGTTTTACGGCTGCCAGAACACTTCTTTGCAGACCCGCTGCGAAATCACTATTGTTTAATTCGTACAAGCCATGCATGCCGACACCGCCAGGTGAATTATTAATATCCAGCAGCTGTCGTGGATGCAGCCCTGTCTGTTGCAGCATTGCTACCGAGCCCATCATATTCTCCAGTGCAACCTTCCAGGCTTGCTCACGCGGCAGTCCGGCAAGTACACCTGCATCCACGAGAGATTCAATGAAATAATAGATATAGTTAGGACCCGCCACACCAAATCCAGTGAAAACATCCATTAACGCCTCATCCAGATATTGTACTTTTCCAAAGCCGAGTAGGAAATGCTCCACTTGATCACGAGTAGCATAAGCATTTAACGCTACACCACTATAGCCATATCCTGTATCAGTCAAAGTATTGGGGATAACCCGGATAATGGGCCGTTCAGCTCCAAAATAACCAGCTAACTGATCATTCGTCACACCCGCCACAATCGATACGATTGCGGCAGAAGCTGTAGCGAATTGTTGTACGTTTTGACCAAGGGTAGTTAAATCATCCTGTGGGCGAACTGCCACTACAATCACATCTGCTGTAGACAGGTTATGCTCTTGCGAACTCTTCGTATCTACACCGTATTTCGTATTTAAAAACTGCAGACGCGCTTCATTAATATCCGATACACTAATTTGATTTACAGACAAGGTGTTATTCGCTATACATGCGCGGATGATCGCTTCCGCCATCTGTCCGCCACCAATAAAATGAATCTTTTCTTTGGTCACTCCGTTCACTTCCTTAATTAATTGTTGTCCCAAGCTTCAGGTAGAATGAAACCATCATATTTTTCTAATCCAAGAATATATTCTTCAAACTCTTTGGATTCATAAGCAGCTTTCAAATCTTTAGCCCACTGAGAATTTTCATCCTTTTTATTAACCGATACGATAATTCTGTGTTCCATAGGTGTGTTTTCTATTTTTAAAGCATCCGTAATCTTTCTGTCCGAATTAGCAATATAATTACCATTTACAACGCCATAATCAACATCTTGAAGGGAGACAAGGATTTGAGCGGGGTCCAATATTTTAATATCAATATTATATTTATCCGGTTCCATACTATTAATATTAAAATCCGCTACGCCTGCCCCTTCTTTAATTTTGACCCAACCCAATTCTTCCAGAATACGCAGTGCACGCTCTTGGTTTACCGGATCGTTCGGAACAGCTACGGTTGTACCGTCTTTAACATCGTCTAGCGTGGTATGATTTACAGAATAAAGGCCTTGTGGAGCACCTGGAACATAAGCAATTCCGACCATATCTGCATTGATTTCTTCGTTAATGGCCTCCATATAAGCTGTACTTTGGAATATGCTTGCGTCAATGGAGCCTTCCTTCATTGCTGGATTGACCTGCATGTTTTGCGAGAAGGTTTTAATGTCAACGGAATACCCTTGTTTCTCTAGAATCGGTAGAATCGATTGGCGGAATTGTTCCTCATAGGTTCCGACACCAAATCCAACGGTAAGCTTTTTCTTATCTCCAGAATCCCCCGCCTCTTTATTGCCACAAGCCGTCAACACTGCAAGAACACCTATCATCATCACTAACATTAACTTTTTCATGCTTACTTCCCCTATTCCAATATAGATTTTTTAAATTGTGCCAACGCCTCATCCGTCACATTGAGTGGGATTGCGCAATTTGGAGATAGAATAAACGGCTGGTCTTTCATTAACTTTAATGCATCTTCAGCTTGCTGCTTGATTTGGGCAATATCGTTTACCGCAAACAACCCATGATCGACTCCACCCACTTTAGTAGCTTTGAGATTTGCCTCTAACCCTGGATTCCCCTCGGCTATCGTATCCCAACTGATCCCGTCAATCCGATAATCGTTAAACTTCTCAGGCTGGGCGTAGGCTCCACAAGTATGAAGAATGTTTTTTCCATAGCTCGCTGCTTCTAAAACAATAGAATCATAAGGTCTGGACAGTTCGTCAAACATAGCTTCATCAAATAATCCTGGGTGAGCTGTGCCCGTCACTGCGTAGAACAAACCGTCAGAACCCGCTTGCTGTAACTCTTGTACATAATCGGCTAAGGTTAAGGAAATCGCATGTAGCGCATGATGTGCTGCCGCTCGATGTTCTTTAAACAAGGATTCCAAAGTTACCGGGTGCTCAATACCAAACACCGTTTTAGTAACGTAAGCAGAACGCCCTACAATAAATAGCAATACTGTTAATGGTGAAAATACAGTTTGGATTAGCGGGGTGTCTGGTAACCCTTGACGAATTTTTCTAACCGCATCTAAATGCTCTGCCAAAGGGGCTGACTGGACTGCCTTTTTGACGTCGATATCCCACAGACTAGCCGCTGTTGGAATAGCCGTCGTTTGCTGTCTCGGAAATACGGTCTGATAATCCGTAAAATCGTATTGATTCCCCCAAGCTTCCGCCAGATAAGTCGCTCTTGGATTAATCTTGACCCAATCCCAATCATATTTTTTCGTAAAAGAAATCGTAGTTTCTGCTAAATCATCTGCAGTTTGTTCTTTGTCGATAAAATGGCGCCAACCACTTCCGATTGGACGATCCGCCCGTTCTCCAGATAATAATGCTTTAAAACGATCTTGCTTACTCCATTCACTCATCTGTCGAGTCCCTCCCAGAATATGTAGTAACTAGTAACGGCGAATTTTTCTTGCTAGCGTGTTGCCTAAAGATTGAATACCTTGCACTAAAATAATCAGGATAATCACGGTGGCTACTACGACAACAGTGTCAAAGCGTTGGTATCCATATACGATCGCCAAGTCTCCCACGCCGCCTCCCCCTACCGTTCCAGCCATTGCAGTTGCACCTATCAAACCAATCGTCGCTGTAGTAAGAGACAGGATTAAGGATCCAACCGCCTCTGGCAATAAAAAGTACCAAATGACTTGAAAAGGAGTGGCTCCCATCGCCTCAGCGGCTTCAAGGATTCCCGGATTCACTTCAAGCAGTGAGTTCTCTACCAACCGTCCTATATAAGGTGCGATATAGATAATCAAGGGTACGATCGCTGCGCTTGTCCCAATTGAAGTATGAACAATCAATCGTGTGAAAGGCACAATCGCAACCAGTAAAATAATAAAAGGCAATGAGCGAATGATGTTGATAATTGGATTTAGTACGGCGTAAAGCGCTTTGTTCTCCAAAACCCCACCCGGACGAGTGATGACAAGCAATATCCCAAATGGGATCCCAATCAGGGAACCAACAAACAAGGAGAACCCTACCATTTGAATTGTTTCTATAATCGCCTGCAGAAATTGATCACCTGTTACTGTGGTCGAAAACATTAGATTCTACCTCCTCTACACCGACTCCATTTCTTGTTAAGAAAGATAATGCATTGTTAATCTCTGCTGCCTCACCATCGAATTGAATGATCACTGTTCCCAGTGTTGTTTCTTGAATCTCCGTCGTATTCGCAAATAAAATATTGACCTTTATATCGCAGGAGCGAATCATTTCAAACAGGATAGGCTCAGAGGCACTTGCTCCCACAAAATTAAGCTTGTACAGCTGACTTCCGGGTTCTGTTTTGATAGATTTCCGCACGCTAGAGGTCATGCTATTTTGAATAACCGTCTTCACGAAATTTTGCGTGGTCAGATGTTTTGGACTTCCGAATACATCTAGAACACTTCCTTGCTCAATAATCCGGCCTTCTTCCATGACCGCTACCTTGTTACAAATTTCTTGAATCACGGACATTTCATGTGTAATGATCATCACGGTAATGTTGTATTCAGCATTGATTTTTTTTAATAGCTGTAAGATAGAATGTGTGGTCTGTGGATCTAAGGCAGAGGTCGCTTCGTCACATAAAAGGATAGACGGATTCGAGGCAAGCGCTCTGGCAATCCCGACACGTTGCTTCTGACCACCTGATAGCTCACTCGGGTAACTCCCCGCTTTGTCACTTAATCCAACAAACTCTAGCAGCTCCATTACCCGCTGGCGGATTTCATTTTTATTCTTTTTTAGGAGAACTAGAGGGATCGCCACATTATCAAATACTTTTTTTGATTCTAATAGATTAAAATGTTGAAAAATCATTCCGATATTTTTCTTAGCGGTACGCAACTCTTTATCGTTGTATGTTCCCAAATCACGTCCAGCGACCATAACTTGTCCTTTGGTGGGTCTTTCCAAATAATTGACTAAACGAATTAATGTACTTTTCCCAGCACCGCTATAGCCGATAACCCCGAATATATCGCCTTTCTCGACCTTTAAATCGATTCCTTTAAGAGCATCAATAGTTGTCCCTTTCCGAGTGAACGATTTGTAAACATTCTTTAATTCAATCATTTCCATTCCCCTCAATCATCTTTAGGATTAAGCTTCCTCTTGCAGCTTCACCAGCGCTTGTTCTGCCAATAAAGCGAAGTACTTAGCAGCTGGCAATATCGCAGCTTCATCAACATCGAAACGAGGGTGATGTAAGGGATAGGCTGGACCCGATCCTATATTCACAAAAGCACCCGGTATCTGTTGTAAATAAAAAGAGAAATCTTCTCCACCCATCTGTGGAGGAATATCATGTACTTCATAGCCGAAATCTGAGGCGATCTCTTTGGTAAAGTCCGCCCATTCCCCATGATTTATCGTTGCGGGTGGACCTGGATACCAGTGTAACTGGGCCTCTGCCCCAGCTCCCGCAGCAATCCCTTCGATAAGACGAGTCATTTGTATTGGAATATTGCGGCGAATCTCTTCATTGTAAGTTCTTACTGTACCTTCTAATTCGACTTTTTCCGGCAATACATTCCATGTGAAGCCTCCATTAATTCGGGTAACACTTAACACTACTGGTTCCGTGGTGCTGTTTTGGCGACTTACGATGGTTTGTAGTGCGGTAATGATCTGAGCCGCAGTTACAATCGTATCCACACCTTTTTCAGGATAAGCAGCATGAGCGCCGACACCTTTTATTGTAATTTCAAACCGGTCAACACCGGCTGTTAAAGCTCCTGTTCTTGTTCCAAAAGCTCCCGTTGGCAAGTCAGGTGAATTATGGAGACCAAATATAGCCGCCACATCCTGGAGTCCTCCCGAGGCTAAGACACTTTCCGCCCCATGCCCTGTTTCTTCCGCGGGTTGAAACAATACTCTAACCTTTCCAGGTAGTTCATTTTCACGAGCCTTTAATAATAATGCAGCACCTAAAATAGTAGCCGTGTGAAAATCGTGACCACAGGCATGCATCTTTCCTGGGATCTCTGAGGCAAAGGACAATTCAGTTTGTTCCTCTATGGGAAGTGCATCAATATCACAACGAATGGCCACTATGGGTCCGTGACCCTGCCCGATCTCTGCGATGAGTCCGGTTTGTAAAGGTAAGTCAAGGATGTGAATATTGGCTTGGGTCAGCCATTCCCGTAATTTTGTTGTGGTTTTAAACTCTTCATACGCTAATTCAGGCTCACGATGCAGGTTTCTGCGAACCTTTATTAATTGATTAGCTAAAGCTTGCTCAACCTCATTTAGTGGTTTCATAGGTGATGTCTCCCCTTTCGTTATGCTTCCAGCTTTTCTTCAATCCCTTTGATGCGATCAAGCGCAGTCGATAGACTGCTTAAAATATGATCTTGCATGGCTTTTTCAGCACCATCTTCATTTTTAGCAGCGATCATTTGTAAAATAAGATCATGTTCTTCATCCGCTTGTGTGTTCCAATCCCCATGCATAGAGACGAATCGACAATAACGAAGCGAATGATCTCTTAATTGATTCAGAACCTTCTCGAAGGTTTTTAGTTCGCTGATTTCTGACAAATAATCATGGAACTCAAATCCATATGTAACAAAATTCTGATTATCACCAAGCTGGAACGAGTGTTTCATTTTTGTAATCATCGTCGTTAAATTCACAATATCTTTCTCTGTGGCATGCTTAGCTGCACTTCTTGCAATATAGCCTTCAAGCATGCTGCGAATAAGAAATATTTCTTCAACCTCTTTAAGGGTTACTGAAGCTACCCGCAGTCTTCCATTTGGCTGTCGAACCAGAAAATCCTCGTTCTCCAGTCTCTGTATCGCCTCTCTTAGAGGTGTGCGGCTGACCCCGAGCAAGGCCGCCAAATTTTCTTCATTTACAGGTTGATTCGGTTCAAACTCGCTATCAATAATTTTTTGTTTTAATTCATAGTAGGTATTATCCTTTGATAACCTTCGTGATCGTATCGCCATTTCTATACTGCTCCTCATCGATAATCTGTGGGGTCCGAATCCCAATAATATATTTGTATAATTGTATACAATTATTAGTTAAGAATGGATTGGTTAGTTACATTCCCTTCCATACCGTTCAAGCTTTTTTATACTATATTCCAATTATTCCACCTAGTCAAGTAGGAATTAAAAATCAATTTAATCCCCTCTTTTCAACACAAAAAAACTCTACAACCCTCAGGGGTTGTAGAGTTTTTTTTGGATAAATAAATTTCAGAATTAGAAGGAAATAATCCCCGAGGTATGGAGTAACACTAGGAACACTAGGATCGGCGCCACATAACGGAGCATAAACAGCCAAACACGGAACCAGCGCGCCTGTAGTCCAGCGGCTTCCGCTGCACCTTTCCAGAAATAACCGGCGAAGATGGTAATCAGCAGACCTCCAAGCGGCAGCATAATGTTAGAGGTGATAAAATCCAGCCCATCAAATAGAGATTTGCCACCAATCGTTAGCTCCGGGAACATCCCTAGTGACATCGCTAAAGGAATACTAAGAAGGAAACAGATCAGCGTCAAAATCCAAACCGAACGTTTCCGGCTCCAATTCCAGCGCTCCATTGTGAAGGATACAGGCACTTCAAGCAGCGATACAGCTGAGGTTAGAGCAGCAATCGCCAGCAAGATAAAGAACAAACCGCCGAAAAGCGCACCAAAAGGCATAGCCGAGAAAGCGGCTGGCAAAGCGATAAAAATCAGCGAAGGCCCCTGATCAGGAGCAATACCAAATGAGAACGTCGTCGGAAAAATAATCAAGCCTGCGATAAAAGCATATAACAAATCTCCTGCACCGATTGCGATTGCAGCGGTACCCAGCGATTGTTTTTTATCAACATAAGATCCGTAAGTCAGGAGAATCCCCATCCCGAGCGATAATGAAAAGAAGGCATGTCCCAATGCAACTAGCGCAGATTCCGCTGTCAACACTGAAAAGTCCGGTTTTAGGAAAAAAGATACCCCTGCGGATGCACCCGGTAAGGTTACTGCGCGAATCATTAACACTACAAGGAGTACGACCATACCAGGAATTAATACTTTGTTAAATTTCTCAATCCCGCCTGATACGCCAAGGATGACTACACCCGCCGTAATCAGAATGGCTATCCCCTGCCAAACGATCGGCATATATCCAGAGACAAACGAATTGAATTCGCCTGCATAATCAGTAGTGCTGAATAGTTGTCCATTAAAAGCAATCATCGAATAGTTCAGCGTCCAGCCAGCAACAATAATATAAAAGGAGAGAATTAGAAACGGCGCAAGTACCTGCAACATTCCAGCTGCAAACCAACTCTTCCCGCCTCCAGCCCGCATAAAAGAGGTCGCCGCGCTACCACGCCCGCTGCGTCCGATAGCCAGTTCTGCCAACAGCACCGGTAACCCTATCAGCACTAAACAGACGATGAAAAGCAGGAAAAAAGCTGCCCCCCCATTTTCTCCTGTAATATAAGGAAACTTCCACATATTCCCTAGCCCAACCGAGCTGCCGATGGCGGCAAAAATAAAGCCCGCGGAAGAGAAGCGTTCCTCCTTCTCCGAGAGAAGATTTTTGTTACCCTTCATTTGATTCATTATAACGCCCCGTTTTCTTTTTTAGACCTCATTATAGCTTAAGTAACAAAGCACGTCATATGGAAATTTTCTGACTATTTTTATAACCACTCGAATTCTCTGTTTGTAAACGCTTATATTATTTATTCAGCTCTTGAATCTCATTATATCCACTAATGTCGTGCCTCATTGCTTCAATGAAACGGATTGTCTAAATCCTGACAATATTTTTAACAAAAAAGGCTCCCACTAAGGGAGCCTTTTCTAAACATTATTTGCGGACAGAGAGAATGAACCTCTCAAGCTTAGCTGTATCGGTTATGCTCCGATTACATTCCTGATTATCCAGACATACGTATTGACCCACAGCAGAAATATTATCCGGCGAAACGTTCACATTCTTGGTCTTAACATAAAAGAATGCAAGCTCTTGATGCCGATTGCAGAACATGCAGTACCCTTTTTTGTGCGTTGGTGTGATTCTACCCTCAATACCAATGAACTGTCCTTCGTACGGATAGATAATGAATAATTTATTACTGGCAATATCTATCCAACTCAAATACGTTATGTTGCGATAGTCGATGAGTTGTAGATCAGGTACTTTCAGTTTCTTATTCTTAGGGAATAGCTTCTGAATCTGCTTCAGCGTAATCGTCGGATATGACTCTAGGTATGGTTCTAATTCACTAAGATATCTCTGGAAATCTTCTGCAGTTTCGAAGGTCGATATTTGTTCCAGCATCTGCTTGTGATTCTCCGTAAGAGAAGGAAATGCCTCAATAATGTTCGTAGCAGCACTATATCTTACAGTCTCCAAGACTCTACGATCCGCAACGGTTCGCAGGGTATGCAGAACAAATTTCGTTTGTTTCTTAATTAAGTTATATTGATGGTTTCTAATAAATGGTGTACACATCGCTTTTCAGCCCCTTATTTATATTAAAAGTTCATAAGGTGCAAAGCCCATTTATAGAAACGATAAAATTAAGTTGGGCGATATATCCATCCATCGCACCTCACGCAAAGTATCGCCCTATATTAGGCTTTGCGTGAGGAACTTCTAGCTAATGGGCATTTCAACATTAGCACTGTACCACCTCCGAGCATATTTCATGCCAAAAGTATAGCACCGTATTTTAGAAGGCGCAATTCATCTGGGAATGCTTATTTGCATGCCATACCTACAAAAAAAGGGAGCTACATGGACTAGTCCAGTAACTCCCTCTTTTTTGACTATTCTTTTACTGCTCCGACTACAATCCCTGTCACAAAATAACGTTGCAGGAATGGATAAACCAACAATATTGGTAGCGCACTTATGAAAATCTGTGAAGCCCGTATGGTTCGTTGAGACAAGTTAGCTACAGCTGACGGATCAAGCTTGGACATATCTGCCTGAACGATAATGGTCTGCATAAACGTCGCCAGTGGCAGCTTATCCGAATCTCTGATATAGATTATACCGTCAAAGTAAGAGTTCCAATGGCCCACCATCATGAATAGGGAAACTGTTGCAATGACTGGTAAGGAGACTGGTAAATATATTTTCAAAAAGGTCTTAAAATGTCCTGCTCCATCAATAAAGGCTGCTTCCTCAAGGTCCTTAGGTACACCACGGAAGAAGTTCAGCAGCAAAATGATGTTAAATACGGCTACCAATCCAGGTAGGATAAGTGCCATCAAAGAATTCATCAGCCCGAGCTTTAGAATCAGGATATATCCCGGAATCAGACCCCCACTGAACAGCATGGTTACGACAAAATACCAAAGATAGATATTACGCGCCCGGAAAACTCTAGTTTCCTTAGAAAGAGCATAGGCTGCAACCGTATTTACTACCAGTGCAAGTGCTGTTCCTAGTATTGTCCGCTCTACCGACACCCACAGGGATGTAAGAAAATTAGTGTTGTTAAAAGTTTTTGCATAGGCCTCCAAAGTGAAGCCAATTGGCCAAAAGGTGACCAACCCAGCATTGGCTGGGGCGGACGCACTAAGAGATACCATGAGTAAGTGATACAATGGCAGCAAGCAGAGCACCGAAAGGATAGTTAGGAGCACATTATTGAATATGCTAAATATTCGATATGGAAGGGTTTTATGGTACATTTGTTGTCATCCTTTCTAGAAAATTCTGTACCCTGCAAATCTATAGGCAAGTCGGTATGAAATAACGATTAGAATTAAACTAATTGCTGATTTAAAAAGATTAACTGCGGTCGCAAAGCTGAATTGTCCGCTGAGAAGACCTTCTCTATATACAAAGGTATCAATGATATCCCCTTGTTGATAGATCAAAGGACTATATAGGTTAAATACCTGGTCAAAGTTGGCGTTCAATACATTGCCCAGTGCCAAGGTCGCAATTACAATAGCAATTGGAATAAGTGCTGGTATGGTAATATACATCGTTTGCTTCCAGCGACCTGCCCCATCCACTTCAGCAGCTTCATAAAGTGATGGATTAATGCCGGATAGCGCAGCTAGGAAAATGATCGTGTTGAAACCAAATTCTTTCCAAACATCACTGGCTATGATGGTAAATCGGAACCAGTTGCCGTCCCCTAGAAAAAAGATCGGTTTTATGCCGAAAACGGACGAAATAAACTGATTCACGATCCCTGTTTGTGCTAGGATATCGATCAGAATTCCTGAAAGGGTAACCCATGACAAGAAATGCGGTAGATAGACGAGTGTTTGAATAGATCTTTTAAGGCCCATATTCCTTACCTCATTAAGCAACAAGGCGAATATAAAAGGAATAATCAGGTTCAAAACAATTTTGGAGCAAGCAAAAAACAGTGTGTTCCAGGTAATTTGCAGGAAGTAATCGTTCTCCCACATGTACCTAAAATGCTTAAGTCCGACCCATTCGGAATCAAAAAATCCTAATGCAGGCTTATAATCCTGAAATGCCATGAGTATTCCTGACATGGGGATATAAGAAAAAATAAAAACCATAATTGCCGCCGGTAATACCATGAAGTGGAGCACCCATGGTTGTTTATAGCCTTTTTTTCTTTTTCTTTTTATACTTGGTTTATTTTCCAGGCCTACCTGCTGTATTGAATTAGCCTCCATAGCTCTCTCCTGTTCCCAAAAAAAATATTTTGTGTGTGATGGGGATCTCTGCTATAAATAGTATCAGGCGTTTCTCAGGTTTGACTATATAACATTGTTAGGCTTGATATGGTTTTATTAGGACATCATCTGGAGGGTACATTTATGAATATTTGGAAGCGCTTTACATCCCTGAGAGAATTAACACAATCCCGGTTTAGTTTGTTTGCCAAAATAAACTGCCTGATCATACTCTTGTTCATCCCCATTATTATCATGTATACCTTTTCAAATAACGTCACATACGATGTTGTAAGCAAAGAGCTGCAGGTGTCCAATACGAAGCAGCTCACTTTTCTGTCCAGTCAAATTGATTCGCGTATTAATCAGATGATGGACTTCACCCTTATCCTTTCTAGAGATCCCAATGTCAGAGCCTTCAACGGATTAAACATTTGGGCGGATCGATATGATCAGATGCAGACCCGGTATGTCATTCAGGAAAAGATGGTGCTTCAATCCGGGGTTGCAGATATTTGGCCTGCCAGATATGCCGTACATTCACAGCAAAATAAAGATGTCATCTCCAACTACAATCGAGCATTTGGGTATGATGAGGATTACTTAAAAAGAAATATGAGTGGAAAATGGACGTATGGCGATCACAGCTTGGAATCTAAAGACGAGTTAAAATCCTTCTACTGGTTCTATACAGATTCCTTAGCTCAGCCGGGGATGTTGACGGGAAGCAACTTGGTGATTGAGGCCAGCTTCAGTTATGAGAATATTCAGAACATGCTGGATACGTACAAGGAAGGTGGACAAGGTGATCCTTTTCTCTATCATAAAGGGAACTCGCCAATTCTGAATCGCAGTGCGGACAAGCAGCTATCTGAAGAACTCATTCGTTACCTGGATAAACACTCACCTGAGAATACTACCCAGGATGTAGTCAAACTCAATGGCAAGAACTACTTGGTCAGCTCTGTGAAGTCCTCCTATTTGGATTGGAATTTAATAGATGTTGTCCCTCTATATCAAATCCTAAAACCCATTTCGCTCAGTCAGGATTTGTTCTATATCTCGATGATTTTGCTGTTTGTTATGGGAATTTCCGCTTCCATATTACTATACAGAAATGTTCAATATCCTATCAAAAAGCTAATTAAAGGCTTACGGCGCGTGCAGCGTGGAGATTATTCTGTACGTCTTCATAACGAGGGCCGGAACGAGTTTTCGTTTCTATTCCATCGCTTTAATGATATGTCCCATCAAATTCAAGACCTGATAGAGAATGTGTTCAATGAGAAAATCCGTGCCCGCGAAGCTACACTTAAGCAACTGCAGGCGCAAATCAATCCGCATTTTCTCTATAACTGCCTTGGTTATATTATCAATATGGCCCAAATGAAGGATGAGGACGCTGTCGTCTCCATGGCTTATAATTTAAGTGCTTACTACCGTTATACTACCCGAATGGAACGGGAAACCGCGTCACTGGATGAAGAAATCAAGCTGCTCGTCAACTATTTGGATATTCAAAAGCTGCGCAATGCCAGAATTGATTATCATATCGAAATCCCTGAGAACATGTTAAGCCAGTCTGTGCCACGTCTAATGCTACAACCTATTGTGGAGAATTCAGTCATTCACGGAGTGGCCAAATCGTATTCATCGGGTGAGATCAGCATTAGTGGTGAGATTTCGAACGGCTTCTGCAAGATCTACATTGATGACGACGGACCTGGCTTGAATCCGGAGCAGCTGGAAGCTTTGAATCGTAAAATGCAGGAGCCATTGCAGGAAGAAATGGGCTGCGGGCTCTGGAATACGAATCAGCGGATCATGCACCTGTTCGGCAATCAATCCTGTCTAACCTTTAAACCATCCCCTCTTGGAGGTTTCCGAACAGAGATTATCTGGGAAATCCCTACGGAGGATGAATATTCTAAATTTAAGAATCATCAAGGAGAATAACAACATGCAAATGATTATAGTAGACGATGAAGCACACTGGGTAGATAATCTTGCCATGACTAAACCCTGGCATACGCTAGGCATTGAACAGGTGCATAAAGCGTATTCGGCACGTGAAGCACTACAAATTATCGATACCAACCCTATTGATATTGTGATCTCGGATATCCAAATGCCCGAAATGACGGGAATTGAATTAATAGAGCGGATAAGAAAACGTGATAAAAAGATTAAATGTATTATTTTATCAGGCCATTCGGAGTTCGATTACGCCAAAAAAGCACTTCAGCATAATGCCGTCGATTACTTGCTTAAGCCACCTACCGATGATGAAATTATCGGTGCAGTCAAAACTGCCATCGAGCAATTGAACACAGAATGGGAACTTATCAGTTCGCTTAAAAGAACCCAGTTTACCCTTCGTGAGAATCTGCCGCTTTTACGTGGTCAACTGCTGCTTGATGCCTTGCAAGGTCATCAATTTCAAGCTGGCGAATGGGAACGGAAGCTCGTAACTTATGATTTGCCCTTCCATTCTGGCGATTGCGCTTTGATGCTTGTACGCATGGAAGAAGAATTTAGCCATTATAACAATAATGATCAAACCTTAATTGAATATGCCATCATCAATATGGCTGAAGAGATTATGGGTGAGTTTATGCAGGTCTGGGGCGTTAAAGAGGAACATGGATATCTTGTGTTTCTGCTTCAGCTTAAAGAGAAAGGATCCGACATCGGCAAAGAAACCATCCTAGAAAAGCTTTCTTTACAGCTTCAGTATAAGGTTAAGCAATTTCTGAAAGGTTCCCTGTCCATAGTAATCACCGAGTGGTTCCAGTTTCCCGAGAAGGTGTCGAGCCGTTTCCGTCAGGCTACAGCTTATTTCCGGCAGATCGTGGGAGACGAGCGCGAATTCGTAATGCGGGTCAGCGAATTTGAACCTTCCACTACCCAAGGACCTTTGGATGCCCTTTACACCCCGCCGACACTAATACACCTGCTTGAAAGTGGGCATTGGGATGCTGCGCAAGAGAAACTACTCGCTGTCTGCGCGGAGCTGGATGAGAAATGGTCTGAATCGTGGGAGCATTGCATGGAGGCCGGTTTTTTAATCACTGCATCCTTCACGAATCTCGCACACCGAAATGGGCATACTCTAGCTAACTTAGCGGGAGACGATCTCGGTTGGTTGCAAAGCGGTGAAGCGTTCTCGACCATCGGTAAACTTAGAAAATGGTCCCTGAGCATTCTGAGCAAATTGAAAGAGGGAACGTCTAACGAAATTAAAGACATCAGGTCTGAATATGTGAAAAAGATTCAAGATTTCACAGACAAAAACCTGCATTTAGATGTTTCATTACGGGTTCTGGCTGACCATGTAAACCTCCATCCGACTCATTTATCAAAAATTTATAAGATTGAAACGGGTGAAGGAATAAGCGATTATATCTCGCGCCTGCGCATGGATCGCGCCTGCCATAAGCTGAAGACTACCTCTAAAAAAGTCTATGAAATCAGCATGGAGATTGGCTATATGGACCCTGCTTATTTTATAAAAGTGTTCAAACGACAGTTCGGAGTAACGCCGCAGGAATATCGAGACAATAATAAATAGCATGATAGAGTCCTATCGAAACTAAAAATCTCATATAGATGCCATCCCCGACTAGTTGTTAAAGTTACACTTGTAAAGATCATACACAGTAGGGGGAATTAAAGAATGATCAAGTTCAAAAAAATGTGGTCGTTGTTAACGGTCACAGCACTTATCACACTCACAGCCTGTGGCAGTGGCGGCGGAAATAATGAAAACGCCAAACAAAACAATACCACATCGTCTGAGACTAGTTTATCTGAAGCAGATGCTGCTTTTGAAAAAGGTAAATACGATCCACCCATCGAGTTCAGTTCGGTATTGATGCCGAAGAAATATGTTCAAGGTGATACCAAAGAAAACAATGTTCACGATCGCTGGATGCTGGAAACACTGGGCATGAAGCATAAAGATACTTGGTATCCTGCCAATGACGATCAATACAGACAAAAGCTTCAGCTTGCCATTGCTTCTGGCGAAAAGCTGCCTGACTTCGTTTCTGTACCAACCAATGCAGTATTGACCAATCAACTGATTGATTCCGGTCAGTTCATTGCTATCGATGAGTTGTTCGACAAATATGCTAATAAAATTCTAAAAGATCATGCTGCAGCACACCCAGAACTTTGGTATCCATTCACAAAAGACGGTAAGAAATACAATATGCCGATCCTTGAATATACTGATAATGACGATACTCTTCTCTGGTTACGTGAAGATTGGATGGAAAAGCTGAACCTTCAGGCTCCAAAAACAATCGCCGATCTTGAGAATATCATGGACAAATTTAAGAACGAAAACCCTGACGGTCTAGCACCTAAAGATGTTTTCCCACTTGCGATTTCTTTGAAAAATAATACAAACACCTGGATGGGCCAACTCGACTGGTTATTCGGTGCTTACGGTACGATTGAGGAACAATGGAATAAAGATGCCGACGGCAATCTAGAATACGGTTCCATTAACCCTGGTGCTAAACAAGCCCTTGCTAAGCTTAGTGAGTGGATGGACAAAGGTTATATTCACACAGACTCTGCACTTTGGGATGAAGGTAAATCTGCTGAAAGCTGGACAAAAGGCGCCGCAGGTATTCTACCAGGGGCAAACTGGGTTCCAGACTGGCCGGCTCCCGATCTTATGAAAAATGTACCTGGAGCGAAGATCAAAGCTTATCCGGTTCCAGCAGGTCCAGACGGACTCATCGGTACCAAATGGCAGAACTCTGGGGTAAACGCTAGTATCATGATTAACAAAGATGCTAAGCACCCTGAAGCAATTTTCTTATACTACAACTACTTGCTTGATAACCTAGCTAATCCAGCAGCTGGTAGTGAATTTGAATACGGCTTTGCTAAAGGCTACGATTGGGACATGATTGATGGAAAGCCTACTAGTGATAAAGAGAAGATTAAAGACTTCTCCAATGAGTTTCCTTTCTTAACTGGACCGGCTCGTATTCCTGATCTGTTCATGAAGACATTGGTTAAACTTGCTGATGGTGAAACCCCTGTAACTCCTTATGAAAAACAAATGGCTGAGTTCCGTAAACCGGAAAACTGGGCCGCTGCAAAAGTTGTTATGTCACAAATAGACATTCGTAGACAGAACTATTTCACTGGCGCTGCGACACCAACGATGGTATCCAAATGGAATCTGCTTCGTCAATCCGAAATGGAAACCTTCAACAAAATCATTTACGGTAAGCTACCTGTAGATGCCTTTGACTCCTTTGTTTCCAACTGGAAAGCAAATGGTGGTGATCAAATCACCAAAGAAGTTAACGAATGGTTCAAGTCTGTATCTACCAAATAGACTAAAGTAAATAAAAACAAGCCAGAGCGTGATCCTTTCGCTCAGGCTTGTTTTTTTATGAATTCCTCATTAACTTTCGCTCGCTAGAATCCCTTTCAAATACCCCGTCAACTCTTTTGCCGCTTGTTCATGAGCTAATGCTCCCGGATGACTTCTTGCCCCTATGGTCTCATCCGTCATATTTGGAAGCTGCAATACAGAAACCTGCTTGTCCCCTGTTTTCTTGCTATAAACATCGACCGCCCGGTAGATCGCTGGCATCATCGGGATACCAAGCATCCCATATGCCCATACGAGATGTGCATGTTGATTATTTTTTCTAAGCTTCATCAGAAATTTCTCAGCGGCATCGACAAAAGCTTGTATATCATCCTCATGATAGGTCCCGTCTTCATTTAAGCGTTGTTTATGGCTCTCCCCTGTTACCTCATCTTTCCATTCTGGCGATTGAAAGGCGCCCCCATCATTTGTTCCTAGATTAACTACCACAACATCTGGCTGCCAGGTTTCAAAAGAATGTTCTTGAAAAGCTCCTAAAGCTTCGTTTTTTGCTCCAGTTAGAAGACCACAAACCTGCTCATAACAATCAGGGATATTACCGTGCGGATTATTATCCCAGCTAGTAAGGACTCCCCAGCCACTTTGAGAAATAACTCTATATTCTGCATTTAAAGCATCTGCTGTCATTCTGGTATAGTTGTTGATGGCGCTAAACCACATTGGAATCCAATCTTCTTCAGCCTTGGCACCTATACTTCCTTCTCCGGATGTGATGCTGTCACCTATGAACTCTATCTTGTGGGGTTTGTCCGCAACCGGCAGGAATTTTCCATCCATCTTCACCGCATGTATCTGCAAAGAGCAGCCAGGATCTCCACTCATTGCCTGCACATCTTTTACAATACGAATATTGTTGACAACACGATCATTCATGCCTCTAAATACACAAATCCAATACCTGCCTGCTACTAACATTTGTCTGCTAACAGGAACGGAATTGATCAGGATGCTAATCCAGGGTTCATAAACATCATAATCTGCTTCTACTTCAAGCCATAGCTCAGAGCTTTTAACATTTAATTCGACCGCACTGCCTGTCCAAAATAACGTTAGTGGAGAAAGTGACCCTGTTGTTCTGCCGTGAATTTTCAGATGTTCGATATCAGCTAATGTATGTACCTTTAAGTTTGTATTCTGCTTCATAAAATCCCTCCTAATTTACCGCTAGAATCCTAATCTATACTTCTACTTCACTACTTCTTCAATACTATCTTATAATCCTTTTCCAAATAGCATATACTCTTCCTCTGGTACAATAGAATTAAATGAGGTCATGAACAAAGGTGGGATTGAAGTTGAAAGTTATACCTAACTGTATTACACTTGGCAGAATTATTTTGGCAATAATGCTGTTATTCTTCGAGCCGCTAAGTTCGGCCTTTCTTGCAATTTATATCCTTTGCGGAGTCACCGATCTGATAGATGGTCCAATTGCCCGAAAATCAGGCACAACAAGTAATCTCGGAGCAAAGCTGGATTCTGCTGCCGACACGATACTAATCGGGATCTGCTTATTTACTTTGTATCCGTATCTGGGTCTTACCCTCGAATTCATCCTATGGATCTTCTTGATCGCGGCCATCCGCATAACATCGACAGGGATTGCCCTCCGCAGATTCAAAACTTACGCAAGTATCCATACCTACGGCAATAAACTCACCGGGCTTCTCTTATTTGTAACTCCTATATGGCTTTCCCATAGTAACCACACCATTTGGACAACCATTGTCTGTATAGTTGCAACCTTATCCGCTGTGGAAGAATTGATCATCCAAATCACATCCACTCAATTACAGCTGGACAGAAAAGGATGGTTTTATAACCCTCCTAATCAGGAATAATGAAAGATACCGTAGTTCCCACCCCAGAAATACTTTGAATCTTCAAGCCTTGTCCATATAATTGTGTTAATCTCCGATCTGTATTAAGGAGCCCAATTCCTTGATCCTTAAGACTTTTTGGTTGCAATAACTTACTGACTTGAGCTTCATCCATTCCAATCCCCGTATCAGCAATGATAAAATGAACAGCCTCCGCATGTGTCTCGATGTGAATACGCAAGGTTCCACCTTTTGCCCGACTTAAGATCCCATGCCGGACGGCGTTCTCGACCAGTGGCTGAATGGTCAGCGGAGGAATTAGAAGCTGTAGATTCGCGTCTACCTCCCATTCAACCTGCAGCCTCTCCTCAAAACGCTGCTGCTGGATATATACATAATTCTCGACCAGCTCCAGCTCTTGCGACAGCGAAACAAGTTTGCCTGCATTTAAGAAGTCAAAGCTGATCCGCAGATAAGTAGTGAATGCATCTGAAAGATCTTTCATTTTGACAGTGTCAAAATCACTCAAGGACATAATCGAATTTAATGTATTAAAGAGAAAATGTGGATGGATCTGCGCTTGTAAATAAGCAGCCTCCATTCTCAAACGATCATTGACTGCTTGCTTCATAGAAGTGAGCGACGAAGCACGATACTTCAATTCCATGGCATCTACTGGCTTGGTTACATAGTCATTAGCGCCAGCCAAGAAACCTGCATAGACATCCTCCTGCTCACTGCGAGCGGTCAATAGAATAATAGGAAGTTCATACATCGTGAACCGCTCGCGTATCAATCTTGTCAATTCATATCCAGACATGCCCGGCATCATCACATCAGCGATAACCAAATCGAACTGCTCATGATGCAACATATCCAGCGCCTCACGGGCTGAAGTCGTTGTATCAATCCGATAGGCTCCATCTGATAAAATATTTTGCAGAACTTTTAAATTGACCGAATCATCATCAACCGCTAGCACATGTATGATGTCAGCGTCTGTATCGAGCTTCGAGAGTGCCTCTACTTCCTTTGTGTTATAGGTGGCAGCCACCATAGCTGATTTCTCCGCAGTTATCCACGTACTGAATGGTGACAATGGATCCGAATCTTTTTCTGTATGAACATCTGGAATAGATGACTTCAGGCTCCCTTTAGCTACAGGTAATTTGAAGCTGAACTTACTTCCCTGACCCGGCTGCGATTGCAGCAATAATTCACTGCCATGCAGTTCGACCAGCTCCTTACAGATACTAAGCCCCAACCCAATGCCGCCTTGACCGTAAGCCCCTTGTTCATAGCGCATAAAAACACGCTTTTTCAAAGCTTCATCCATACCTACTCCTGTATCCGTAACATGTATCCATACATCCCCACCCACTTGTTCTGCGGCCAGTTCAACACTTCCCTGTTCGGTGTACTTTAGTGCGTTATGAACCAAATTAATCAGAATCTGCACCAATCGCTCCTCATCAGCATAAACACGCGGCAGATTCTCATCTATAGACATTCGAAGCTCCACCTTCGTCCCACCGGTTAAGAAACGTAACATATCCAGTACACCTTCAGCCAATGACCTCACTTGCAGCGCCTTTATTTTCATCACAATCCGCTTATCCTGCAATCGCACAACATCAAGCAAGTCATTCAGCATAAGCGACATCCGGCGACTGACCATAATTAGCAATTCCATGTCACGCTGGCTCTCTTCATCCAGCACATGTTTTTTTCTTGTTAACACACTTTGGGCAATATTCATAATCCCATGCAGTGGAGTGCGCAGCTCATGTGACGTATTGGCTAGAAAACGGTCCTTTAATTTATTGGATTCCGCCAATTGAGCGTTCAGTAACACATTTTGATGGGATTGATGAAAATATCTCCTAAACCAATAGGCGGAAAATGCGGCAAGGGCAGCAATTAAATCTACGGGATAAAACATAAATTGTGAGCTACCGGCATAGTAGACAGCCCCCCACAACATATTATTTAGTACTGCTAACACTGAAAACAATAAAAATAGAGCACCTTCAGCTCGTAAGGCTACCATCTTCCAAAAATAATATACCGTCCAACACACTGGAACGTAATACAGGATCATGTAATACCCTTTTCCGATGATATATAACACTGCCTCTTCAGGACCTACAATAATAAATAAAGTAAAAATGAGAACTGACAGGATGTAACTATAAAACGCCTTGCCTTTCCGTCGATTCCCCAATAGTTCTCTTCCCATCAATAAAAGGAATAAACAAAACCCTATATACGAAAGAACCTTTAACCTCAGCATCCAGGCAAAATCAACATGAAGAAACCTGAACAACAGTCCATTATGTTCAACCCCAATGGATACAGCCGCAGCGACCATCATTAGGAAAAAAATAATCAGCTCTGTTTTTCGTACATCCATCAGATAGATAATCAATAAATACAACCCATGTAGAAGAAGCATGACCCCTACGACTAGCTGCAAGCCAATGGAATTCCAGTATATAGTGTCTACCCCATGTTGAATGCCAAACTCCACGGACCGAATTATGCCCCCTTTTAGTGGAGACTCATAGTTTGACGTCCGAACAAACAGATCCAGATGCTTCTGATCTGTAGGTGTATAACTGATTAAGAATGCTTTCGTCACATAAACATGCTCTTCCTTCTCGTCAGATAACACTCCAAACCGTGAGAGAATTGTTCCATTAATCTCCACTTCAGAAGAAGTATAGATGGATTGGAACCAAAAGCTAAGTGGCTCAGACAAGGGACGATCTAGCAGAATCCGCAAATGATAAGTTCCGTATCCATACGCCTTCTTTTGCTCAGCAGAATTGAATACAGAATTCCAGTTACCCGGCACCTGAAGCATCTGGCCTTTTAAAACACCATCCACATTGGCGGCATTCACCCATTGTTCAGGATAAAACTCCCATTCTCCATCCAATGGAAAGGAGCTTAGTGATTCAAGGTCTACTCCCCGCAAATCGAGCACACCTTGCTCCACTACAGGAGGATTGGACAGAGTAAAATGATTGTACCAGCTCCAGCGTATTGCAATCAGCAGGCAGATGAATACTACTATGTACAACATATGACTTAACTTAATTTTATTCTCCGAAGTTCTCATAGACTCCTCATTCGTCAATAGTATTTAATAGTGCTATATCCCTATCTCCAACTTTGAGCAATACAGTATGATTATACTATATTAAGAGGCCTATAGACGTATGTAATCCTATGTTCAGAGGAAAAAAACCAACCATCCCAAAGAGCAGATGGTCGATTCCTTTATTGTGATTTATTGATTAAAGCAGATCGCATCGCCGCGAACTTACTAGGCATTACTCCCACATTTGTTTTGAACGTCCGACTGAACAGATGAATACTAGAAAACCCCACATCTTCGGCAATCTCCGTTAGATTTTGCTTTCCCTGAATGATTCTCAATTTAGCCTGCTCGATACGAACATGCTTCAAATAATTATGAATGGTCACCCCAAGCTGAGTCTTGAACACATACGACAAATGATTGGCAGTCACCCCAACATGCCTACTGATAGATTCATTACTTAACTGCGGATCTTGATAACACTGGTGCATGTGATGAATGGCGCCTTCAATTAAAGGCCATCCTTTGGTTCTCTTCCCTTCCGTTCCTTTGGACAGGTTCTGATTTCTAAAGAACAGAAACAACAATTCCAAACAGATAGACTTGTTGATTAATACCCCGCCGTACGTTGGATCTAGCAGCTCTTTTTGCAGTTGCATGAATCTTCTCTTCAATTCGATTCGATCTGGGAGCTGCAGATGAGATAGCGGATAAATATCAGCAAGCTGCATTTCACTTGGCATGATATCCTGGATCCCGGGCCTAAGTCCATCCGCTTGATCCGATGAGCTTTTATCCTCGTTATCGTACAAATCAAAATGAAAGATATACTGCACTAAGGGTAAAGCCGAGGTGGACCTAATTATATGGGGCAAGCATGGATGCATGAGCAGCACATCCCCTTCTCGAACCAGGAACTTCACCCCATTCAAGAAAAACTCCGCCTCTCCCTGATCTATATAGGTATACACGTGATCTTGATCCAACCATTCACCTGCTAGTAAGGAGGATTCCATGACTTTGGCTACTCGAACATAAGGGGAAATGCTGTTCATCCACGACTCATTCACCTCGAATCTTCTCCTTCTTCTGACATTTTATTGATCTTATTTTATATCCTAACCGGAATCTTTAAGTGATCTTCTACATAATCTCGGCAGATTTCCATGGTATTGTACGGGCTATTTAGCGATTCGTCCACTTCGAGTGTCATCCAACCGGAATAATCAATTTCATTCAGCGCTTCAATAGTTGCGTGTAGATCAACAGATCCTTTGCCTAACTCACAAAAATGAGGAAGCTGTGTATCAAGTGTAGCGGCAGACCTGTCTGTCAGGTCCTTCAAATGAACATAAGCTACCCTGTCCTGATACGTTCGGATGATAGATGCCGGGTCCATCCCCGCTCCGAGCAGATGTGCTGAATCCGGGGCAAGATATACCACCCGCGGATCTGTCAGGCTCATCACAATCACAATTTCTTTCTCGTCTTGCAATTCCGTCCACAAATGCGGATGAACACATGTCTTTACCCCTAAGGCATAGGTTCTTTTCGCCACTTCGTTCATCGTGGCTGCGGCAACCTTCAATTCTTCCAGCGATGAGGGTTGATCCCGAGTGCCACCTGGCCCTAGGACAAGGATGTCTGCTCCACACTTCGCTATGATTTTAGCAAGTCGCACATTGTAGTCAATGATACTCGAAGTGTTCGCGGCATTGCCGAATTTTTGCTGCTGTCCCCCAGCCGTACCTCCATACAACGCAGTCATCTCCAGCCCGTACCCAGCCATGAGCTCTTGTAATTGTTCTGGACTTTCTTCATATTGAAGTGCAAAAGACGCCCACGGCTCAATCCCCGTGAAACCCAGTCTGGAGACTTCCTCCAACGCTTTGAAATGCGCTTGCCCCCAAGTGATGGTGTGTGCAGCGATTCTACCCTTGAACAGACTCATCCTTAACGCTCCTTCCAATGTTGGATTCGATGGGGTTAGATTTCCAGTGATGAGAATACTTTATCGAAGCCTGTTTTGGAACGAGAAAATAGTTCAGATGAACTTTGTGATGAAGCTGGCGCTAGCACTTCTTGAGCGATAACGCCCTTGTATCCGATCTTTTTCAAGCTTCCCAAGAATCCGGTAAGATCAATGGATCCTTCCCCTGGATACAATCGATCGGAATCTAGCAATTCCTCTATCGGCAGAGGTTTAGCATCATTAATATGGACATACGCAATTTGATGCGGTTGTAATTTCAGCAGGTCCTCACTCGTTAATCCATTCGTATGCCAATGATAGGAATCCAGTAATAAACCGATATTTCTCACTTGAATTGTATCCATCCAGTCCAACGTATCTTGCATCGTCCAGATTAGCGGATTTGCCCATTGTGTACGTAAGTGATGAGGACCAACGAACTCTAAGGCTAACGAAATACCATAGGCGCCTAATATTTCTGCACATAGTCTTAAACGTCTAGTGGCTGCAATCATGAACGATGCGACCGGAAGATCTGTCGAAGGCAAAATATAGGTACAGCATGTGGTGCAATTTAATGCAGCAGCGGCCTCAGCCATCAGCGTAAGCGATTTCAGACTTTCCCTAAAGCTTTCCTCTGTCGTGCGCCAATCTACCTCTAAACCAAATGATCCTAGCATGATGCCATGACTTTCCAGTAATTGGATGGCCCCATCCTTGCCATACTGCTGTACCAACTCTAATGGATTGACGTCTATGGCCTGAAACCCGAATTGGCTCGCAAGTCTGATATATTCTTCATTAGAAGCAATTTCTCCCAAACCCGCTGTTGTTAATCCTCTTATCATCGTCGTTCTCCCCCTTTATGACCAATCAAACAGTACGCCATTATACTGATCTTTGTTGGTTCTTAATCCCTCATAGGCTTCGCTAGCTTGCTCCGGCTTGATGACATGGCTAATCAAAGGTTCGATGTGCAGCTTCTGTTGTTGCATAAGCTCGAAGACAATGCCAGAATTACGCACCAAGGAATGTTTCACAAACGAATTAGGCTCTGTTGGATAACGCCATTCGTGAGCACCTTTAAATGTAATGCATCCCCGGTTATACAGATGACAGTAATTAAGCACATCCGTAATATCTGTATTGTATTCTCCACGCGGGCTACCCAAAAAGATGATTTCTCCCTGTGAGCCGATGTATTGAAGACTATCAACCCCAACTTTGGAAACACCGGTTGCCTCAATATGACTGGAAACACCCTTGCCCTTAGTTAACGTCATAATCTGCTCTTTTACCAATCCTTCGCCACTGTCCAGTGTGTAATCCACACCGCATTGACGCGCGGTCCGCAGCCGTTCTTTGGACAAATCCATACCAATTACCGTAGCCCCCTGCAAACGCGCCAATTGAGCTGCAAGATTGCCTACCAATCCAAGACCTGTCACACTCACTTTGTCTCCAAGTTCGATATCCGACACACGTATCGATGTAAAAGCTACCGTAGCCATCCGGGTAAACGGTACCCATTTCAAGTCTAGCGCATCCGGCACTCGAATGAAAACATCCCTAGCTTCAACCACTTGATATTCGCAATGAGTTCCGTAATGAAAAACCACATCGCCCGCTTGAAATTCCTGAACACCTTTACCACATTCTACGATACGACTGACGCTTGCATAACCTGGACACAGCGGGAGTTTTGCCCAATCCTCTTTGCCAGATAACATTGCCATCTCCGTTCCCGGACTAATCAGCGAATAAATCAATTTTACGAGTACCTCATGGTCACCTAAAGCCTTAAGTACAAGCTCCTCTTCAACCGTTTCCACATGGTGTGGGCTCATAAACATTATCTTTCTATTTTTCATCCTCATTACCTCCCATGATCCTCAAACTTTCTATTTAAATGTATGCGTTTTTAGACATCATGTCTTTGACTGCAAAAATGTTTTTTTGTCTAAAAGTAAGATGGGAGGTAGAGTTTAAGTGAGGAGACGACATGTCATTCCTTTCATTTTCGTTCAAAGATCCTTATACTTGCTTGGAGAAGCATTTCAAGGGAGAATGAAAAATATGGACATAAAAAAATTACAATACTTTATCGCAGTAGCAGAGGAACTGCATTTTAACCGTGCAGCTGAGAAGCTAAATATGACGCAGCCTCCCTTAAGCCAGCAAATTCAAGCTCTGGAGAATGAGATTGGTGTGAAACTATTAGAACGGAATAAAAGACAAGTTCGTCTCACGTCAGCGGGGGCGGTATTTCTAGAAGAGGCTAAATCCATTTTATCTCAACTGGAACGCTCTATTAAAACAACACAATTAGTCGATCAAGGAATTATCGGACATTTGAACATTGGATTTATAGATTCTGCAGCTGGTGGAGTATTGGTTGATATGTTAAAAATGTTTCGGGAACGTTATCCACAAGTACAACTCACATTACATGAGATGACGTCTGCTCAGCAGTGGCAGGCTTTACATGAAGGAACGATTCACATTGGATTTGTACGTTATACAGAGTCGGGCAAACATATCGAGCATCGTCCCTTAGTCAATGAATCGCTTATTGCCGTTTTGCCAGAGCAGCATCACCTAGCTCATTTACCGGTGTTATCCATTCGCTCTTTAGCTTTAGAGCCATTTATATCGTTCCCACGTCATTTAGGAGCTCCTTTTCATGACCTCATTATGAGCTTCTGCGCCCAACACGACATGTATCCGAATGTTGTACAGGAAGCCATTCAGATGTACACCATTGTAAACTTGGTAGCTGCTAATCTTGGAGTTTCCATTGTGCCCTCATCAGTTGCTATTTTTCAGCGTGAAGGTGTCGCATTTCGTCCCTTTGAAGAAAGCACACCATCGATTCCCCTTTATGCCGCTTGGAGAACCGATTGCGATCGTGCCTCCTTATCCGCGTTACTAGAGATCATAGGACAAATGAGTTCAGAAGTTATTAATGGTGAATGATATAATATTCAGCCCGTTTTTCTAGGATCACGTTCAACGAGTCCTTCTAGCACCCTATCGATTTCCAACATCACTTCCCTATCCAGACGAACTCCCGCAGCTTTGGCATTTTCTATAACCTGCTCAGGTTTGGATGCCCCAATAATTGCAGATGAGACTTGTGGATTTTGCAACACCCATGCTATAGCCAACTGCGGAAGCGTCAACCCAACTTCACTGGCGATGGAAGAGAGATTCGAGACCGCCTCAAGCACCTCAGTCCGAAGCCACTGCCCCGCCAATTTATTCATAAATGGTGAGCCCGCAGCTGTTGAAGCACGAGAACCCTCTGGCAATGGTTGACCTGGCATATATTTGCCTGAAAGAATCCCTTGAGCAAGCGGTGACCAGACCACCTGTCCAATCCCTTCCCGCTCACAAGCTTGAACTACCTCCGTCTCCATCACACGCCATAACATCGAATATTGAGGTTGACTAGCCACCAATGGCACCTTCAATTCCCTCGCCAAAATAGCACCTTCTGCTATCTGATCCGCCGTCCACTCACTTATCCCGACATAGAGAACCTTACCTTGACGCACCAGATCCGAAAAAGCCAAAAAGGTCTCTTCAAGGGATACTGATGCGTCAAAGCGATGCGCATAATAGATATCAATATAATCGGTCTGTAATCTGTTCAGTGAAGCATGGCACGCCTCCATAATATGCTTGCGAGACAGACCTCTTGCGTTACGTCCCGTCCCTGTGGGATGGCACACCTTGGTACACAATTCGATATCAGCTCTGTGCACTCCTTTTAATGCTTGGCCCAGCACCATCTCAGCTTTCGTATCGGAATATACATCTGCAGTATCAAATGTTGTGATCCCTACATCCAATGCAGCGCGAACACAAGCATGGGCAGTATCATTGTCCACTTGAGCACCATGTGTAATCCAATTACCATAAGCAATCTCACTTAGATGTAAGCCACTCGTTCCTAATTTACGATAGTTCATTTTATACCCTCCTTTAGATAACAATCTGATTGTAACAAAGAGATATTAATACGAGAAATACTCTTTAAGATGCGATTTAATTCAAAAAAGATATTACTGAGATCCTTAAAGATAATAAAAAACGCCCTTTAGGCGTTTTTTTCGGTACATATTCTGTTTCGAAACTCTAACTTCGCCTATACTCCGGTGAGTATTAACCTCCAAGCCTTGTTACCGCACCACAACTAACAGTACAATAATTCCGAGCCAAAACAGCCAGCTTACTGGGTGACCGAAATTTAATCCCCAGCCGACTCCGAGCCTTTTCTTGACGATTAGGTTTGGATCTTTGCGATTGAAATAAATCATACCTAATCGCCATTTATCATCGTCATGGACAGGTCTGACATTGGAGCTATCGGCAGATCGCTCCAAGCGGCTTTCGCCCTGACCAGCCCAGAACGTTAAGGCCAAGGCGTATAGGATGACAAGGGCTATTATGATTAGGATAATAGGGATAGCGAAACTCATGTTAAGCAGAGATATCATGTTTAGTTGCACGACGGAAAACAGGATAACTATTAAGAAGCTTGCTGTAAGCATAAAATATGACCAAGTACGGCGGTAAGCTGCGTCTTGTCTGATCGAACGGTTAGGATCATTGGGTTGAACCTGCTGCTTTACTCTGCGAATACTCCAATTCTCAAATATGAACAAAAGTGTTATGAACACTTGCATGATCGTAGGCATAAACACAGAACTAAAAGATTTAGCTGCATAGCGGTCTACGTTCCAACTGCTGTTGTAATGGATCGGAATCTGATCAGGAATCAGATCGTAGTTGCGCAGCACAGTTACAATACTAACAACAGTAATTAAAACATGAATGAGGAACCAATTATTAGACAAGCCAATGTTTCTTTTCCGAAATCCAGTGTCCACTGCCATGATCGATGGTTCCAGAGCAATAGGCAGCATAGGTAGTAAACTTTTCATTTTGAAATGATAGCTAATGTTTATGACTAGGGAGATTCCGACCATGGCGAGTGAATAAGTGACAATGATCCAACTTTGTTGCTTGGAATGTTCATCACCGTATATTAGACAGAGGATACAAACCATGAATAGGATGGTATGCACGGTAGCACTAATCCTAGCATATGACTTCCGCATCTGGCGCAGAGGCTCACTATGGAATTGTACAGGGCTGACGGTGACCCCAAAACTAATCGTCTCTTTTGTTAAATAAGGCATGCATACCATGAGTACAATGGCAGGTACAAATACAAAGATCATTACTATAACAGGCATTATCGTCATATCATTCGCCTCCTCTTATACATAAGTGTGTATTTGAAAACTCTATAACCCTTATAGCATAGGCAATTGAGCACTATGCCTTTTTGCGTATGATGATCCTATTAACTTAGGATAGGTGATCGACTTGAACATAAATTTTATTATAATCGATTTTAGTGACTATAGGGGTGAAATTAACAATTTATCCAGTTTTTTTGCTGCGCAAAGCTACTCATCTGACAACTCAATTATGGCAATTACATCTGTTTGAAATTCTGTGTTGGTAAAGGACTCGCCTCTTATCTGCAATGGTGCGGATTACTGCGTCAGAGTATAAATAAGTCCGTCCATGCTTAATATAGTACTTGCTCAGGTTTGTTCCATTAACTCATGCATGGTCATATGCAGCACTTCTTTAGCATTTGCAAGAATGTACTCCGCTACTTTTTTCTCTGATTCTGGCAATTCATTTAAGTCTAGCTCAATTTGCGAAATCATACTTCCCCGCAATTATACCCGCTCCAACAAATGCAGGAATCATTAGTATGAAAATATTTCCGATTTTTCGCAAAAAGTTCTTGAACGGTTTATCATTCTTCTTTTTAAGCTGCGCCTTCATTTGTGCGCTTTGTGCTTGTAATTGCTCAGCCCAAGTCGCTATTTTCCTAATACTCATTTGACTATATTGAGCAATCTAAATTTTGTATCACTTCTATGATTCTACACGTTCCTTTTATTGACGAATTTTTCTTTCAATATTAAACTATAAATAAGAAATTAAATTCCAAAAAATCGTTTTTTTCATTCATTAAATTTATCCCAACATTACGGCGCAGGAGGAAATGAAGATGACGACGACACCAAACATCATCGTAATGAACCATCCAACTAGAGAGCAGCTTGAAAATATTTACGATATTTTAGATGAATGCTTTTCCGTAGGCCGAGCCTTTTTCCAAGAAAGATTAGACCTAGACACCACATATGATCCAGATACAACATGGTTTGCGATGGTTGACGATAAGATTGCATCTAATGTACAAATTTTTCCGTTTCATATTAGAGTCGGTCAAGCGATCTTGAAAACGGGTGCAATGGGGAGTGTCGGTACAGATCTAAATTACCGCGGGCTGGGGCTTGCACACAAAATTCTTCATGCGCAGACCAACTATATGAAAGAAACCGATTATGATATAAGCTTGCTTTTGGCTAGTAAGCATGCGTTTTATGAAAAAGCTGGCTGGAGACTTATTCCCGAGACTGCTTTCGCAATTGAAAAACCAGCAAGTTTGGAGCAGCAGCAAAGCAGTGATGAAATCATTCCTTTTGAAGCCTGTTATCTCGATGATATCCGTTTCATCTATGAACAATTTAATAAGAATCGTACCTACACCGTGATCCGAAGTAAAACGTATTGGAATGATTTATTGACCTGGCCGGAATGGAAGAAAGTTGACTGCTTGCTCCTTCGCAGAAATGGGAAAATCGTCGCTTATGGCATCATTGAAAAGAAAGATACTGAACAAGTATTCATTAATGAATTATTGTATTTGAACGAAGCCGAAAACGGCGTTGAAGCTTTGTTTCATGCCTTATGTCAGCTGCGCCAAAATGCAAAGCAAATATTAGCGATGCTCCCAGAGGACCATAAGCTATATTCCTATTACCAACAGCATCAAGCAAATTCAATTCAAATCAATATGGCGATGTGGAAAATGATCAATCTCAGTTCAACTTTCCATAAGCTTCAGCCTGAATTAGAAGATCGCCTAAACCGTAGCAACATAATTGCAGGCCAGGAGCTGCATATTGCACTTCGCAGCAATGAGGACTGTATCTACTTGGATTATAAGCAAAAGCAGCTTTCTGTTTCGGATGCTAGTAATCATACCAATCCCTATACTTCAATAGAAGTAGATGAACGCGAGCTAATGACTTATATCATGTTCGGCTATAATGAAGCAGGCGCAGCAAAGGACAGTACTGAGGACGCTAACATCCTTCAAGCTCTATTTCCGAAACAACTAGCCGTGTTTTATTTGACCGATAAATTTTAAGCCATTTTTGATTCCTACCATTTTAAAATAAGGGTGTGTCGCAAGTCCAACTGCTCGGACTTATGACACACCCTTATTTTTCCATAGCGACAAAAACTAGTCGTTGTTCATTTTTGATCTTCCTAACAGGACAGCACCGTAGGCTGCATCCTTAATCGGCAAAATCAGCTTTGTTTGCGGGTAGCTCTGTGCGAGCTTTCGCTCCAAGGCTTCTTTCACAAAGCGAGACTTTTGCAGCACACTTCCTGCAATCGCAATCGGACTTTCATATAGCTTAAGCCGTTCAATAACAGGCACAACAAGTTCATATAGATTGGCTGCACATTTCTCCGCTAACGCTATTGCATGTGCATCGCCCTTCTCGCATGCGGTCGTCATAATCGGTGCGAGCTGCGCAATATCTTTTTTCGTAGTATTTTTATCATAAACAAAGCCAATAATCTCTTTCACAGTGCTTAATCCAAGCTGCTCATATACCATCGCTGGGATGACCGTATCGGTTATTCTTCCGTCCTCCACTTGAACTAATCCGGATAATAGATCCCGCCCAATGCTATAACCGCTTCCCTCGTCATCAATCAGATGACCAAAGCCTCCTGTGCGATGCTGCTCTCCTTTTTCATTGACCCCGAAGCAAATCGATCCTGTACCGGCAATGAGAATGATGCCTTGCATCGCATTTTGTGCCCCGTATAATGCAGTTTCTTGATCGCCTGTAATCGTTAATGGCCCGATATAACCGTTATTTCTCACATGCTGCTCCAAAAAATTGATGACCAGCGGATTACTTATTCCTGCCGCACCTATACATATATGAGCAACTTCTTGTAAATTACCGCAGTAGAGCTTCGTTTGACTAAAAATTTCCTCAAAGGAGGCGGCAATAGCATCAGCATCACCACCGTTATAATTAATAGGCCCTACAGTAAAGGTGAATAAAGAGTCTTCCTGGTCATGCGTAATGGTGACAGCTGTTTTCGTGCCACCCCCATCAATTCCAACGATAAATGCCATACCTATGTCCCCTTGTTGTACTTTTTATCTACATCTGAATCGTAATCTTGGCGGTGGGTACAACCTCACCATTTAGGATTGGAAGGAGTGATTTGAATGCATCAAGTGTATACTCAAATGCCGCAATTCCGCAGAACTCGCCTTCGATTAACGGTAAGTCATACGGGCGACCTAATGTAATGGCCGTTACTTTGCAGCCTGCTGCCAGCAGCTTCTGAACAAGCGCAAGCTGACCTTTGTTTTCACGCGCATTGAACAAGCCGATAACAATATGCTTGTAGCCTTGTACCTTTGGCAGCGCAGCGTTGATTTGCTCCTCGCTCGGGTCAATGTCGATAATCTCATAAGCTGTATTGAAATGCTCCCCCATATATTGCGGAAAGCTAAGAGCTTGATTCAAGCTGCTGGACGCAAGATCGGTGCGGTATGAATAGGAACCCATAAATAACACTTGCTCGTCACCGGTATGAATGGGCTGGAGCTCACCTTTCATGAGGCAGATCGTTTCCGTACGCATTAGCTCATTTGCTCGGCGATGTACATCGCAGCCAACTAGTTCATAATCTAGCTCCTCAATCGTCGCATATTGTGCTTTATAAGCTAAAATTTTTGTAACAGCTGCATCAATCAGCGCTTCATCCAAATCACCGGTGGCTACAGCTTCTTCGATCAAATGAATCGCTTCCTTCACTGTCTCAGGAGTATGACTAATGAATACCAAATCAATACCTGCTTTAACAGCTCCTAACGCTCCTTTTGCCGTACCATAGTATCGTTTGATCGCGTCCATTTCTAAACAATCTGATACAACTAACCCTTTATATCCTAATTTTCCTTTTAATATCTCTGTAATAATGGTATGAGACATAGTTCCGGGCACACCGGATTTTTCAATTTTCGGAAATAAAATATGTGCACTCATAATCGCTTTAGCGCCTTGCTCAATTGCGGCCTTAAACGGCAGCAGCTCAAGCTGCTCTAATTCCTCAAGTGTTTTTTCAATGGTAGGCAAGCCAATATGTGAATCGACATTTGTATCACCATGACCTGGAAAATGCTTAAGTGAGGACATGACGCCTCCATCGAGCAATCCCTTCATCATTTGAATTCCATACTGGGATACTGTTGCAACAGAATCACCATAGGAACGAACATTTATGACTGGATTCAATGCATTATTGTTAACGTCCATAACTGGAGCTAGATTAAAATTAATACCTAATGCTTTCAATTCTCTGGCAGTCATTCTGCCTGCTGCATACGC
Organism: Paenibacillus sp. FSL H8-0315; assembly: GCF_038005365.1. NCBI lineage: Bacteria > Bacillati > Bacillota > Bacilli > Caryophanales > Paenibacillaceae > Paenibacillus > Paenibacillus sp. FSL H8-0315. Next base: position 807,537 of record NZ_JBBOTA010000001.1, read on the forward strand.
ATTTTCAGGTCGTCCTGAAGAAGCAATTGCCATGGCTCCAGCAACATTGGTCGCGTCTTTAGGCATACGAGTGACTCGACCGCCTTCTTGGTCGATCGTAATAAAGCCCGGGATACCAGTATGTGTCGTGTACCATTGCTGCAGCTCAGTAACAAGCTCGCCTAATTGATATTTATTGTCGATATTATGTGAGAATAAAATAATATTGCCGACTTTATAATGCTCAATAACTTCCTTCAGCTCAGGAGTGATCTCGGTTGAAGGGAAGCCTGTTACGAACATTTGTCCAATCTTTTCGCGCAAGCTCATATGTTCTATTGTTCTCATCAATTATTCACCTTCCTCTAGCGATATAAATGATACTGCTGTGTTATTTCTGCAAATTGCTTGCTTTCCGCTGCAAACTGTTCAAGCAGCTGCTTGGCTTGAATATTGTCCGTACGATACATGTTGTCTCCCCCCAGCAAATCGATAAATGGACGAGAGCCCTCCTTCACAGGAGGCAGGAATGAAAATTGCTCGTACAAATCTCTTATCGTAAATAATAAGGTTACCCCAACTTCTAAAGGCCTCAGCACTTGGAGATCTGTAATGTAAATTTGTACCCCGCCGCATAGCTCGCCACAATGTTTAGATGACGTTGGCTTGAAATGAACTGGACGAAAAAGCACACCCGGGATACCTTTTGCATTCATCTCATCTGCCAATTGCTGCGCTTGAATGAACGGAGCACCAATCATTTCAAAAGGGAACGTTGTTCCACGTCCTTCGGAGCAGTTTGTGCCTTCAAATAAACATGTTCCTGTATATAATAACGCCGTTTCATATCGTGGTATTCCAAGTGAAGGATGAACCCAAGTTAATCCTGTATCCGGGAAGGACATGCTCCGTTCCCAGCCTTCCAAACGAACGACATGCAGCGATGCATTCCAATTCATTTGATCATTTGCCATCGTTGCTACCTCACCTGCTGTTAAGCCGTATCGCACGGCTAGCTCGTAATTTCCAACAAATGATTTGAAGCCAGGCTTCAAGACATTTCCTTCTACCGTTACCCCGTTAAGCGGATTAACACGATCAAGAACAACAAATTCTACACCTGCATTTGCACAATCTTCAAGTGCATACAGCATCGTATAAATAAATGTGTAATAGCGTACACCAACATCTTGAATATCGTATACAATGATGTCTACTTCATTCAGCATTTCTTTTGTTAAACGCTTGGAGTCTTTACGGTACAAGCTATAGACTGGAACATTCGTAAAAGGATCCATGTAAGTGTCTACTACTGCCCCTGCATCCAAATCTCCGCGAACGCCATGCTCAGGTGAAAACATCGCAGCAAGATTAAAATTTTCATGTAAAATAGTAATCGTTGATGCAAAATCCTTCGTAAGACCTGTCGGCGCTGTAATCAATCCTACGCGCTTACCTTCGAACAAATAACGATAATTCGTTATAGAATCAATCCCATTTAACACCATATGAAGCTGCCTCCTAGCTGCTTTTTCGCATAAATGGATAGAACAAGGGAATGTTTCCTGCAATACATAGAAACACTCCCTCTTAGCTAGTTGAATAGTTACCAAAGACTAGACTGCCTAACCTTCACCGTTTCAGCTGGCACCATAAATGCTTCTGCATATGTCTTTCTTGCTTCACAGCCGCGAACAACTGCTAGTGCTTTATAGTAATCCATGTATTTGAAAGATTTGCTATTCGTCACAAACCAATGCTTGCTTAAAGCATCTATCCATAGATCAAATGCCGCTTGATCGAAATCCACATATACGTAAGGGACATAATCAACCGCATCCTCCCAGTTTTCGGAGTAATATAATCTTGCTGCAAAGTGCGCGGGGAGTGCTCGTTCAAAGGATGATAGACTTGCGAAGAAACGGGCATCATTTACGATATGATGCGTTAGCGCATGGTCCTTATGCATACTGTTTTTCCAGTGTGTAATAATAATGTTAGGCTTCACGCGACGAATTACATCACAAACCTCCATACGAATTTCTTGATTGTCAGGCAACTCTCCGTCACAATAATCATCGAATACAATGGCTTCACCACCTAGCATATCCGCAAAAACCTGTGCCTCTTTCACTTTTTGCTGACGATATTCCTTCATATCCTGTCCTGCCGGGACCCCTCGTTCACCCGCAGTTAACGCTAACGTCACAATGCGATCTCCCTTTAAACAATGACTAGCGAGTACACCACCAGAAGCTAGCTCCACATCACCAACATGCGCTCCAATTGCTAATACTGTGAATTTTTCGCTCATCTTTAAAGTTCCCTCCGCAATATAGAAAATTGTTTTTCAATAGTAAAGCCCGCTTTTTGATAGATTCGAAGAGCCGGATTATTATTTCCAGTGAATAGAGAGATATATTGACAGCCCACATTTTGAAAAGCTTCAACCATTCGGAAAAATAATACACTGCCAAGACCATGACCCTCATGCTCTGGGTGCACTCCGATACCGCAAAAAAATGCTCTTCCATCAGGCTGCGAAATAATTGGACCTGCAAAGCCCACAACCTCGTTGCCGTACACAGCTACTACAAGTGGTGCGCCAACCTTCACGTAAGTAACAATATCCTTCTTCCACTGCGGATTTTGCAGGGCAGCAAGCGTTGCTTCAAGCCCTGTATGTAAATCAGGGACATAGGACGTAATGTAATAGTCCTTGCTATTTGCATTGGTTTCCTTATCTAAAATATCTTCGGGAACTATAAAGCTTCCGAGTTTTAAATACATGCCGCATTGCGTCGCTCGATCTTCGTAGCCTCTAGCCATTAAAGCTTCATATAATGGCAGGTCCTTACTGATGCCCGGGGCATTATTATGCTCATGCTGAGGTGCACTTGGTATACTCCACTTCAGCTTAACAGGGTTGAAAAACAATACATCCGCTTGTCTTTTCCCAAGTTCTTGGAATCTTTTTTCTAAACGCAATAGAAAAGCATCGTAAAGCTCCAGAGAAGCCACATGGGTATCTATAATAACACTCGTAATATAACCCGCCACATCTCCAAGAGGGAGATCGTCACCGCAGCAGCCAGCTGCAAAACCAACAATCCCTTTTTCGTCACAGCCTACCCATATACAGTCAGCGTCAAAATAAGGATGGTCGATGAATGTATCTTGAAACTCTCGCTCTGTAAATGGCTTATAATCATATTTTGTAGCCTCACGATTCCAAAGCTCTACAACTGCAGAGTGATCTTCAATTGAAAAGGGTCTGATTTGCAACATTTAAGCCTCCTGTGAACGTCCAATATAGGGCCAGGAAATTTTGCCCATTACTACTGGCTGTGAAGCTCCAGTTACTAGCGGGATATTGTTGGGTAAGCGCTCCATCGTGTAATACGCTAGCAGAGCAAAAGCAATCGCTTCCTTAGCATCACTATTACCACCGATATCCTCCTGCGTCAGCACCTGCACGTTATGCGGTACAAATAAGTGCTGTAAATCACGCAAAAGCGTCTTGTTATAGCTTCCACCGCCGCCAATTAGCAATTGCTCAGCCTGATGCTGCGGTGCAATATACCGTTCATAGCTATCGACGATGCTCCAGGCAGTTAAAAACGTAGCTGTTGCAACAACATCTTCTGCTTTCCAGTGATTAACCTTCATCATTTCAATAATTTGTGCCACGTATTGTTGGCCAAACCGTTCTCTGCCCGTCGATTTTGGTAACGGCATCGTATAATATTTATCCTGCTGCATCCATTTCAATAGCTCATCAATCACTTGACCGCCCGCACCAATTTCGCCATTAACATCCATTGTCATTGGTATAAATAATTGCGATACAAGGCCATCGATAATCATATTTCCAGGACCCGTATCAAAAGCAAATACCTCATCCGGTGAGGCATTTACAGGCAAAACAGTCACATTGCCTATTCCGCCAATATTTTGCATCAGAAGTGTTTTCTCTGGATTGTTAAACAATAAGTATTCGGTAAATGGTACTAACGGAGCTCCTTGTCCACCCATTGCCATGTCAGCAACTCGAAAGTCTGATACGCAAGGAATCCCTGTGCGATTGGCGATAACTGCACCATCCCCAATCTGAACGGTACAATGCAGATTATAGCCGCCCATAACATTCTCTTCCGGAGCATGATAGATTGTTTGACCATGCGATCCTACTGCGAATATTTGCGAAGGCGAAAGGCCGCATTTCCCTATAACGGATAATGTGGCTTGGGCGTATAATTCGCCAAGCCACATATTCATTGCACCAACCTTATCAATCGTAGCGCTAGCGGGATCAAAAAGCTCAAATATGGAGTTTCTAACTTGCACCTCAAAAGGTGTGTTTTCAAAAGACAGTAATTCAATCTCTACTCCATGCTCTTTTTCGGCTGAAGGGAAAAGCTTAACTACTGCTGCATCAATACCATCTACTGATGTACCTGACATCAAGCCAACTAAGTATGTTGCATCCACTTTTGATTGTTTGTCCATTAACCTTTCACCGCTCCAACTGTTACCCCTTCAAGGAAGTATTTTTGTAAACTGAAGAATAAAATAAACATTGGAACTGCTGAAATGGTTGCCCCCGCCATCATCGGTGCAAAGTAAGTTGTATTCGCAAAGCGAAAGTTTTTCAAGCCGACCTGAATGGTTTGCATATCCATCGTATTCGTTACTAGGAACGGCCAGAAAAAGTCATTCCATGCCGCCATGAACGTTAGGATTGCTAGTACTGCCATAATTGTTTTAGATAGAGGCATAATGATATACCAGAAGATTTTAGGCTGGGAACAACCTTCGATTTTAGCAGATTCAATAATTTCACCTGGAATGGAGGACATGAACTGCTTAACCAAGAAGATATTGTATACCGTTACTATGCTCGGCATAATCAACGCAGTGTACGTATTTTGTAATTCAAAAATATTTACGATCAAAATATATAGTGGAACCTGAGTAACTTGAACAGGAATCATCATAGATCCCAGCAAAATAGCGAACAAAATGTTTTTCCCTTTAAATTTCATTTTTGCAAAAGCATATCCAGCAAGAGTAGCAAAAAATACGTTAGATACCGTGATACACGCTGCCACTATAAAAGAGTTCAATAACCAGTCCCATGTATGTGGGCTAAAGTTAAAAAAGAATTTATAAGATTCAAATGAAATCTTCTTTGGTAGGATAGAATAGCTCATTGCACCAGCTTCTACCGGATCACCGAACGAGGAAATGACCATAAAGTATATCGGGAATATGGTAGCTGCGGCGAATAGGATAAGGAACGTAATGTTTGCACCATTACGTATAAACAGATACCCTTTGCTTCTTAAGCTATTGTTGTACAAACCCATAGTATTCTGCTCCTTTTCCTAGTATTCTACATCTTTACCTATAAACTTGAATTGAAGGAATGAGATAAATCCGATAATCGCTGCTAGAACTAATGATTGTGCCGCTGCCTCACCAAACTCAAAATATGTGAACGCATTGTTAAAGATTAACAAACCTACCATTGTTGTTGCATGGTCTGGTCCACCGCCTGTCATAAGATAAGCGTTTTGGAATACTTGGAAGGAACCGATAACACCCGTAACAAGTAGGAATAGCGTTGTTGGCTTAAGGAAAGGGACAACGATAAACCAAAGCTTTTGCAGGAAAGACGCGCCATCAATTTCAGCTGCTTCATAATAGCTGTTATCAATAGCGAGTAATGCGGCTATATAAATAATAATTGCTGTACCATGACTTGATAACCATGACATTAACACAAGTGAGAACATTGCAGTTGCACTGGAACCAAGCCAGTTTTGATTTTCAATACCTAAAAAACTCACGAGCTTATTGGCAATACCTGATTTTAAAGGATCGAAGATCCACAGCCACACAACAGAAAGCGCTACACCAGATGCTACGGCTGGCAAGTAATATAGTGCTTTAAAGATCGTTTGTGTTTTTTTCTTGAAAGGAATAATCAAAATTGAAATTAAAAATGACAGAAGAATATTAAACGGAACAGTTAATAGCGTATATACTAACGTGTTTTTCAGCGCTTTCCAGAAAAGTTCATCTGAAAACGAGTTAACGAAGTTATCCATGCCGACAAAAGTGGATCCTAATGGACCATATTTTTGTAAGCTGATAATAAAAGCATTGATGACTGGATATGCGGTAAATAAAGAAAACGCAATAAGTGCTACTGCGATAAACGCGTATCCCCAACCTGAGTCACTTTCGAGCTTCAATTTTTTTCTTTTAGTCAACGTTTGATTCATTGGGTCGCACCTCTCTTCTAAAAACAGTACAAGCTCTAGCTAATTTAGAAGGAAAGCTGTACGTTCTAGCTACGCACAGCTTTCACATGTCAGCCTACGACAGACTAGTCAACTACAATACCATCTTTACCGAAAGATTTAATTGCAGCCGCTTTAACTGCATCATACATTTCTTGTGGAGCAATCTCATTTGCAAGTAAGGCTTGTAGTTTAGGAATAATAACTTCTGTTTCAATTTTTAATGCTTCAGCAGCCAGATCAGTAGGAATATCTGTACGAGCCGGAAGCGCTTTTGCCATCATAGCTTTACCTGCAGCAACGTTATCTTCGTTACGAGGGAATTTTTCAAGTACTTCTGCATTACGTGCAGATTCAGTAATTGGTGATAAGAACAGCTCATTACTGTAGTTAGCAGCAATTGAACCAGAAGACAAGAAATTCGTTGCTAGGGCAATATTTTTGATGTGCTCTTCAGATGGAGCTTTTTTACCACGAAGTGCGATATAACCATCAACGATTGAAGTAGGGACATAATCGGCACCGTTGAATGTTGGGACTGGAAGTGAAATATAATCAACTTCAATAGAATCTGCAACAGCTGAACCATCGTTCGCTTTAATCTTCTCATTGTTTAGACGAGCAGAGTTTTCAAATGCAGATAAACCTTTACCTGTGATCATCGTTTGGCCCGTTAGGAACATGTTCCACCGTTTGCCAGCATCGATAGAGCTTAGCTCTTTAGGCATAGAACCATCGTTGATCATTTCGCGAATAGATGTAAGTAGCCCCAAGAAGTTTTTGCTTGTATACGTATATTTAAGATCTTTATCGAAGTAATCTGGTAAACCTGCAGTTTTAGCAAGAATAGCTAGATAGTCTTTAGATGCTACACCAGATGTTGCAAACACGAAACCATAACGAGTAGTTTCACCTTTATCATTTTTCACTACGCCTTTAGAAATTGCATTACGGAACTCTTCATAAGTCCAACCGTTTTGTTGAATGCTTTTCCAATCAATTCCGGCTTCTTCAAGGAATTGTTTGTTACCACCGATAGTGTGGATTTCCATATATGCTGGTAGGCCGTATTGAGCGTCACCTAGTTGGAAATATTTCAATGGAACTTCGTCATAATCGGCCTTGGCTTCATCAGAAAGGGCACCGTTAAGGTCGATTAGTACATTAAGTGCTGCATATTTCGAAATTCCTGAAGCACCGATAAAAGCAATATCTGGAGGAGAACCTGCATTTACTTGAGTATCAAGTTTTTGCGTCATATCTTCCCAGCTCGCTGGTTCGATTTTCAAAGTCAAGTTAGGATGTAGTGTATTAAATTCTTTTTCCATATCAGCAAAACGTGTTTGATAGTTCGCTGATATCGGAGGTAAAAGTGCTGTAATCGTATCCTTTTTAGGCTCAGAACCACCGTTACTAGTTCCTGTATTACCGGAATCTGTAGAAGTTGTAGCGTTATTTCCGTTTCCACCGCAAGCCGATAAGAGTGATACCATCATGATTCCTGACAAAAACAGAGTTAATCCACGTGATCTTTTTTTCATCGAAAACAGCCCCCTCAATTATTAATAGCATCCATCCTGTTATTCCACTTTTCACACCTAAACCAATGATGCGATTGCCTGTTTCAAGCGTCCTCCGTTTGCGTTAAGTACTTGTTCTGCTTCTTTTGCATCTAACCCCGATTTAATCATCATAATTGCCAGCTTACAGTTCATAGATGCTTTTTCAAGTGTTTCTGCGGCGGTTGATGTATCTACACCAGTCGTGTTCATGATGATACGAATCGAGCGATCTACGAGCTTAAAATTACTAGCCTTCAGATCAACCATCAAGTTGTTGTACGTTTTTCCTAACTTGACCATTGTGCATGTTGTCAGCATATTAAGCACCAACTTCTGAGCAGTTCCTGCCTTTAATCGAGTCGAACCGCTAATGACCTCAGGTCCTACAACAGGTGTTATACAAACATCTACAATGGGTTCGAACTTTGAGCCTCTGTTGTTACAAACACCGATAGTAGCTGCTCCAAGTTCCTTTGCTTTCGCTAAAGCTGCAATAACGTAGTTTGCACTACCGCTTGCCGAAATCCCAATTAGTACATCTTTGTTTGTTACACCAATGCTTTCGATTAATGCGATCCCTTCATCCATATCGTCTTCACAGCCTTCAACCGCAGTACGCAAAGCAATATCACCACCAGCGATATAGCCCTGCACCAAGGAAGGATCTGTACCAAAGGTAGGAGGACATTCGGAAGCATCCAGAACACCTAATCTTCCTGATGAGCCAGCTCCTATGTAAAACATTCTTCCACCATTAGACAACCTATGATGTAGAATATCTACCGCCTTTGCAATCTGCGGAATCTCCTCAGTTATAGCTCTGGGGACCAGTGCATCTTGTTGATTCATTAACTGGATCATTTCTTCCGTAGTACATTCATCAATCATTAATGTGTCTGGATTCACAGCCTCTGTTGTCAATCCCGCAAGGTAGTCATTCATAGCCATCCTCCTTCTTCCCAGTCTCAATCTGTCACCTAGTTAACAAAACGTGTTATATTAACTTACAATTATTATGCTCTTATACTAATACAACACCATCGCTTCGTCAATAGATTTTGAAATATAATTTCATAAAGAAATTAAATTCTGATGTTTTATTTCATTTCTTACATACTATGTTATACCACATTTATAAAGCGCTTACAAGATACAATTTAAATTTTTACCAATTGCTTTGATCGCTATGGCTCTAAGGTTAAAGCGATTTAAAAAAATGTATTATTTGCTGATTATCGCTCTAAACGAAACATAAAGTTACATCATCCGCGTTCAACCGGATGATGTTTCGTCTTCGATTCCATTCATTTTCTTCCTCATTATTGTGTGCCAAGCTATTAATTATTGAATTAAACTACTTATTATATTCATTAGATCGACGTATTCATCATGTAGATAATCTAACATGGATTGATATGTAGTACATTTTAGTACACGAATAAGCGAATGGAATACAAAAAAAGGAAAGCATTGATCCATGATCAATGCTTTCCTTCACATTCATTCTATCAGAACCTAATTTCTAAGTTTTTTCTTTAATATATTATGCGTTTTTGTTAAGTAGGTTTTTACTTCTTCATATTCTGCACTTGCGACACCAGCAAATAATATGTCGATGATCGTAAGCATCGCAATACGCGAGCCCATAGCCCCACTGCGGATTGTTATTTCAGGTGTGGATATGCTCAGTACAATATCCGCCCGCTCCGCAAGCTCACTTTTATTGTACTTCGTAATCGCAATACATTTCGCTCTATTCTTTTGGGCAATTTCCAGTGCATCAATAATATCACTAGTTGCTCCAGAGTTAGAAATGAAAATGGCAACATCATCTTTCTCAAGTAAAGTTGCTGCCGTGAGCTGACTATGACCATCTGTATAGGCATGACACATCTTATTAATTCGCGAGAACTTCTGTTCCCCGTCCATACAAACGAGTCCCGAAGCACCTATTCCAAAGAAAACAATTCGCTTACTATGACATAGTAATTCTACAGCTCTTGTAATTTCTTTTCGATCAATAACACTAAGCGTATCCTCAATGGACTTGCAATTATTCAATGAAATATTTGATATAATTGTCGAGAGATCATCACCTGGCTGAATATCTGTATATTGAGCCTTTGAATCCTCATCACGAGAACCCAAAGATGCCGATATACTCACAATAAAATTGCGGTATCCGCTGTAACCCATCGTCTTACAGAAACGAAGGACAGATGCATCGCTTGTCTTACTCGATTGAGCCAATTCCTTAATCGACAAATGAGGGATCTCTTCCGTATTTTCTAAAATGTAATCTCCGACCAATCGTTCAACTGGTGTAAAACTCTCTCGCATATCACGAATTTTAATTAATACGTTGTCATTTAGACTCATAATCTACCTACTCTAGATTTAATTAACACCTTTATTAATATCATAAACAATATAAACAACCTATTTCAATAACAAAATACGTTTCGGCATATCAAAGCTAATATTAATTAATCTATTAAAATCATCCTACTCTTAGGACATCTGGTGACTTTACGTTGATTATAGCGTAATAAAGTTGTAAGGTATAGTCGATAATTATATACTTTCTGATATGGTGAAACAAGGGACCACAAAGGTCCCCGAAGATTCTTTCTATTGTTCTCAGCATACGTAATACGCATGTATTTTTAAATTTCACTGCCGTCTAAATATGACTCAATTTGTCAACTACATCCTGTGATGTAGCACCGTACTTGAACCATTTAATTTGCTAGCAAGCTGCTTTAATGTAGTCAAGAACACCGGCATGGCCGCTACACTTAGTAATAATAGTGCAATGATTAATACGAATGCTACCTGTATAAGTGTCGTTACCCGAAGGAATCAACGCGGCGCAGGTGATCCAACATCCCCTTCAAGCTCGTTATACCGCATCATCAGGAATATGCTGTAATCAACGCCCAGGGCTGCAATCAAGCCATCTAATGGCATTCCAAAAGCTGTCTGCAAGTTCTTCTTCGAGCTCAAGCGAATACAGTAACTCACCTTCTTCCATCATTTTAGCGAACATCTTCAAAGGGCCATATACAGTGCAGATCAATGCCATGGAAGGCAGGGGGCGTAACAATTTCTCCTCCTTACCTGATTTGACTATATCTAGAATGAATTTTAATAAATGACCGAATATTGCTTTGCTATGTTCGTCTAAGTAATATCCATCTTCATGCAAGCCTTTCTTTTGCGATTTTTTTGCGCAAGAAATAAAGAGTTCTTTATAATGTAATAATGTACATAAAGACGGATTTGGAGGGAAATAAATGGCAAGTCGTAAATGGGTATTAATCATAGACGATGAAGATGATTTAGCGCGTCTGATGAAGGCTGTTTTACATAAAGAAGGTGTTCCAGACGTTGTAACTGCCGGGACCGTTGCAGAGGGTTGGGACAAGTTTCAGGAGTATAATCCTGAGCTTATATTGCTAGATATTATGCTCCCAGATGGAGAAGGATATGACTTATGCAGAAAAATTCGGGAAACATCAAATGCACCCATCTTATTTATGTCTGCAAAAGACGAGGAAATTAATAAGCTGTTAGGACTGGCGATAGGTGGCGATGATTATATTACTAAACCGTTCAGTCCGAAAGAAGTCGCTTATCGGGTAAAGGCACAACTGAGAAGAGCTGGCTTTACAGAAGAAAAAAAAGCTCCGAAAAGCTTACAAGCTGGCCCCTTTGAGCTTAGTGCCAATGAGACAGAATTAAAAAAGAATGGCGAGGTCCTCGTGCTAACCGCCAAAGAAGTCGGTTTAATGAGCTGTTTTATGCATCATCCCAATCAGATTCTAAGCAAAGAAACCTTGTTTGGACAGGCGTGGGGTGAGGACTTTTTTGGTTCCGATAATACAGTGATGGTACATATTCGGCGCTTACGCGAAAAAATTGAGGCCGACCCTTCAAATCCTTCCTTTATTTTGACGGTTAAAGGGTTAGGTTATAAATTAAATACCAAGGAGTGAGACTAGTTGAAATGGAAATTGACACTCCGCTTTTTAAGATCGGTTATGACTATTGTTGTGATCGTTGGTATTGTAAACGCGATTTTGTTCCTTTCCTTATTCGTTATAAAGGTAAATAATAATAACTTTGGCACTGAAGAAGCATCTGCAGAAACCTTTAGCCGGACCTTTTCACAATACGTAGAATTACAGGCCGGCAAACCTGTTGTGAATGAAGAAGGTCTCAAAAAACTACAAGAAATGAGCGCCTGGGTACAATTCTTGAATGACCAAGGGGAGCAAGCAGCTGCCTTTTATACCCCTGAAGAATTGAAAACAGAGTATTCTCCTATTGAAATTGTACAAATGTATAAATATAAAGAATTAGATGCACGCACGACGGTTTTTGTCAGCGAAGCCCAACATTTCAGTTACTTTTTAGGGATTAATAATCCTAAAATAGGCCGCTACGTAATGACCTATGACTACGCTAAAATTTTCAAAGATGTTAATGTTTTTCTTTTCATTTTTTTAATCGTTGATGTGCTTATTGTAATCCTCATTGGATTTCTATTTGGGAAAAAGTTAACTGCACCCCTTCATACATTAATAGAGGGTATTCAACAGCTCAGGGAACGACGTTTTAAGAAAATGCCTACTCCCAAAGGTGTTTATGAAGATGTTTTTCGTAATATGAATGAACTATCTGAAAAGCTCGATCGACATGAAGAGGAACGTAAACGTCTCGATCAAATGCGTGAGGAATGGATTAGCAATGTTTCACATGACATGAAGACACCACTTGCTTCTATTCAAGGTTATGCAGAATTTATTAACGACAGTGCCACAGATCTAACAGCCCAAGAATTACAGGAATACACATCAATTATCAAGAGTAAATCGATGTATATGAAAGATCTGTTAGATGACCTCAATTTAACGACACGTTTGCGTAATCACCAGCTATCCCTGCAATTTGAAGAGGTGAATCTCGTTCAGTTTCTACGAGAAATGACGATTGAACTTTTAAATGACCCGACCTTTGGTGAACGGCAGATAGAGTTTGAGGCGAATGTGGCTAAAGCAATGCATAAAGTAGATAAGAAGTTACTAAAACGAGCGATCCTTAACTTGATCTACAACGCGCTGGTGCATAACGATGAAAATGTCGTGGTGAAGATTCGAGTGGATACAGGTCCAGAATCTCATACCCGAATTTCGATTTCTGATAATGGTCATGGAATTCCAGCTAAAGATCTGGAACAGATTTTCGAACGCTACTATCGGGGTACAAACACAACGAGTAAGCATGGTACTGGTTTAGGAATGGCCATCGCAAGAGACATTATTTGGGCTCATGAGGGGAAACTCGATATGACGAGCATTGAGAATACCGGAACAACCATTACTATACTTTTATAATACAAATGCCTTACTTACTCATTAGGCAGAGAAAAGGGCTGTGCTCCATTACCTTTATTGGAGACAGCCCTTCTTCAATTTATTAGTTTTTTATTGCTTTTAGCGGAATATCCTCTACCTTCACTTCATCATATGAGGAGACTTGATCACCTTTTTTTACATACATTTTTAAGTAGGCGCCTTTACGAAGATTTTTTTGTGCATTAAATTCCAGTGGAATTGTATTCCCTTTAGCATTTGTAGCTTCTAGTGTATAGGAATAGGAAGTCATCACTGTACCATCACTCAGTTTATATTCATGGGGTTCCCCATCCTCTGTAATTTGTAAATAGTACTTTTCGGCATTCATGCGATTGAAATCAATCTTTGCTAGAGCAAAGACACCTACAACCCCAATAACAAACAAAATACCCATAGTAATTAGAAATTTTTTCATCTCAATCATCCTTCTGTTCTATTATTTAGTGTGATAATACGATTGTATGAAGCTACGGTTAAGAAATAATACAACCCATAAATTATGGTATAAGCAATCATCCAGAGCAACACTGGCTTTGCTAAATCTATCATCAGTAGACTAGAGAATGCTTTTAAAGCCACTACACTATGCAATAACCCTACTATAAGCGGTACAACAAAGATAACGAATACCTGTGACGCAATGGATTTCCGCATTTCTTTTGCACTGACACCCATTTTATGCAGCATATTGTACTGTGCTTTATCTTCTTCTGCCTCAGTTAAAACTTTAAAGTAAATGATACTGCCTGTTGCAGCCAGAAATACGAGTCCAAGGAAACTTCCTATAAAAAGTAGAGAACCCACACTTTCCAAGCTTGTTTGGTAATCTTGAGGCCTGCTTGAAAATAGCGCTTCTTCAGGTAATTGGTTTGCAATTTTTGCAGATAAATCCACAGAGGCATCCTCTACCCCAAGAACACGATAGCGTAGCACTTCTCCATCATTCCGTAATACTTTATACTGTTCATCCGAGACTACAACTGTTATACCTGCTGTACCTGCATTTAATACGGTTTGTGTTTTAAAGCTTTGGAATGTGAGTGGATGGCCGTTGCCTGTTGTTATAGTTTTTCCTGTATACATAGGTGAGAACCTTTTGTTATATCCGATATCTAAAATAACCGCGTAGCCATCCTTTACATTTAATTTTTCTTTATGCTGTACATTTGCTAAGTTGTTGTATGTTTTTTCATTGATAACTGTATACCCTCTTTTATCAGAGCTATCGAACGAGGATGGCGAGTTTAATTCTTTCGTATGAAACGTAATGGATAGCGTTTCGATATTTTCATCGTATTTTGTAGCTGGCAGTACAGCACTTACTTGTTTATCCATTTCTGCATCTGTTAATTGATACATAAAGGTATTCGGATTAATCGTTTTTGCCGAGTCGTTCGTATTGTAATACAGGCTATAGACCGCTCCACCGGCAGTTACTGTTGTAGCACTCAACACAGCAATCACAGTTAATGTACGTGCATTCCCACGGATACGATAGAGCAGCTGCGAAATGGTTATTACATGAAGGCCCTTCCACAGCCACTTTTCATTTTTCTTAATCATTGCTAACAGAAAGCCAGTCACACTGTGGAACAATAAAAATGTACCCACAATTACCGTTGTTAAAATAATTAATACGGTCATGAGAAATCCGATTTTTGCCCATACCTTAGAAGTGAAAAGGTCCTGCATTGCAAGCCAATAGCCCAAGACAATAAGTAACACTCCAAGAACAGCTACTATCATAGATGGTTTAGGCGCCACTTCTCCCTTTTTGGAAGCATGAAATAAATCAATCAGCTTAAATTGATAGATCAAACGGTAGCCTTGAAACGATGTCACTAAGAAAATAACAAGAAATACGATAGCCGTGTTCATCGCTGCCGCCATTGAAAAAGTAAAGGGTGCTACAACGTCATAACCCATTAAATGAATCAAAATCGTCATAAATCCTTTTGAACAAAGGAAGCCAAATACAATCCCTACTATTAAAGAGAATAATCCTAATAATAAATTTTCAAAAAAGAGCATAAAACCGATTTGACGATTACGTACCCCCAGCAACGCATACAGTGCGACTTCTTTTTTACGTCTTTTCATAAAAAATGAATTGGAATAAGCTATAAATATGAACACGAAAAAGATAAGAATGACTGCCGCTCCACTCATTAGGGAACCCAGTTTTTGGGATGAGGCCGTCTGTTCTGCTATCGTATCACTATATTTTAAGGTCACAAATGTAAAGTAAATGACGATACTAAACACCATCGATGCGATGTATAAAAAATATTGCGAGAAGTTTCTGGCTATATTTTTTCTTGCTAGACTAAATAACGTCATCTACCTCACCCCCAATGGCCGCATGAACATCTAAGATCTCTTGGAAGAAGGCTTTGCGTGTCTGATCACGACGATAGATTTCTGTTGAAAATGAACCATCCTTGATGAAAATGATCCGGCGGCAGAAGCTTGCGGCAAAGGCATCATGGGTCACCATCATAATGGTCGAATTGTTATTTTCATTTAAAGTACTTAAGCTTTCCAATAAATCTGTTGCTGATTTAGAGTCAAGTGCACCTGTTGGTTCATCAGCCAAAATCAGTGCTGGCTCTGTCACGAGCGCTCTAGCCGCAGCGGTTCTTTGCTTTTGACCCCCAGAGATTTGGTAAGGATATTTCCCCAGTAAATCTTCAATCCCAAATACTTTAGAGATCTGAGTCACAAGGTGATTAATTTTCTTCGCTGGAATTTTAGCAATCGCCAGGGGAAGCAATATGTTCTCCTTTACCGTCAAGGAATCGAGTAAATTGTAATCTTGAAAGATGAACCCGAGATGTTCACGCCGGAAGTCTGACAAAGCTGCTTCCTTCAGATCATGAATACTCTTGTTCTTCATATATATCTTTCCTTCTGTTGGAGAATCTATGGTTGCTAACAAATTTAGCAAGGTTGATTTTCCCGCTCCGGAAGGTCCCATAATCCCTACAAACTCACCTTCATGAATGTCAAAAGACACGTTTTCCAACGCTGTGTAAGCAGCACTTAACTTCCCGTACACTTTTTTTACGTTTTCTACTTTTAATAATGGTTCCATTCATTTCACCTCATAATTTGCTGATACTTATACTATAGGCACCGAACCTTACAGCAAATTCATGCCAACCTTACAACAAGCTTAAATCTACAAAAAAAAGATACCCTGTAGCCATTTAAGACTACGGAGTATCCCTTTGCTATTGAATAGCATTCATTTTTTTCTGGTTGTATATAAATCAGAAGCTTCATCAAAGTAAAAGTGGCGTTTTTGTTTGCCAAACACGACTAATATAACATGAACGAACAATACGATCGTTAAAATGAGAGAGGTCAATCCAGCACCTAGGGTTAAGAATATAGATGCCTTATAAAATGGAGAATCCATTGATATTTCCACATTATTCAACGTTTTCGCAATGACTGTTATGAAGTACATCGCGTAAAGGGCACCAAAGCGTTTAAATAATCGCTTGTTAGTTTCCACTCGACTTATTTTACTGTCATAGCGATAACGCATTATTTTCGTACCGATTGTCGATCCATTCCAAATAATCGGAATAATAAAAAAGGTTACAGAAAGTGTAATGGTGCTCGCAATAAATTCACTAACGATATTAACGTTGGTCATACTCAACACAACTTTAACTACTAGGTTGCTGATAAATAGATCAATAATAACAGCCAGTAACACAGACATCCCTCTTACTTCATCAAGCGCTAATAATCTTTCCGCTTTCTCCTTAATTTTCTTTTTTGACGGGAATAACGCCAACACAGCTGGAGCAATAAAGAACCCCAGTACACCGCCAGTAGTATTTAACAATAAATCATCCACATCAAAAATACGATAAGGGCAATTATAAATCCCGTAAATGCCGGTTACCTGTGTTATCTCATAAAATAAAGTTAATAAGAACGTGAAGCCTAGAGCTTTCTTCCAATATTTCTTATCTTGAAAAAAGTATCGCAGATAAACACCAAAAGGTAATAATAGCAAGAAATTAAAAAACGCTTGATAGAATGAGGGTTGGCTAAATAATAGCCTATAAGTTGCAGGCTGTGATAACACGATGCCACTATTCCCAAAGGTGCCCACTATAAATTGAAATGGCATAAGTGAATAATGTTGTGTGTCCGGTTTTTGTAGCGAACAAGTGTTACGTATTTCCGGCAACGGCAACAATACTAAAAATAACGCTGCTAGAAAGTAAAAGATAAATGAAAACGAAATTAACGTGGTAGAAAAGGGAAGGTAATTATATTTTCTATAGGTATAAATGAGCCATGGGATAAAAAAGGCAAATGCTAAAACCACAAAAAAGATCGCTGCCACAAAGATCGGTTGAGTATATGCTGACATTTCTAGTTCACACCCCAAAATGATTTAGTATTCATATTAACCATAAAACTGATTCTAATTCAACTGGAGTTGGAACATTTTATCAAATTTAAGGATCCTGTAATGTTGACATCAATTTAATGTAAGGTTCGCAACTTATACTGACTCCTAGGCAAATAAAAATATTTTCAAAGGAGCACTATTAATGAATCCCTCCATCTCGCAAAAAGAAAGAATCATTTCACTCGACATCATTCGCGGACTTGCTCTTTTTGGCATTCTGCTTATAAATGTTGGAGCCTTTAAAGTTATTATGGAAGGAGATCCCTTACCAGACTATAGTGGCATTAATGGAATCATCCATAGCTTGATAATCATCTTCGTACAAAAAAAGTTCTTTTCTATTTTTTCATTCCTATTTGGTGTAGGTCTATACATTTTCGCCTCAAGAGCCGAAAGCCGGGGAGATAAACCCAGATGGCGTATGGCTAGACGTTTACTAATCCTTTTGCTGCTGGGAATCATTCATGTATTTATCTTTTGGGGAACCATTCTGCCCGCATATGCCATTATCGGATTGTTTCTGATCCCTTTTTATCACACAACGGTTTCTACACTTAAAAAGTGGCTTATGGGTATGACATCCATTTACATCATTTCCTTAGTGGTAAAAATATTCCTGCCTTCTCAAGGGGCAATCTCATCTATTCTTGATATTTTTTCTAATGACGCTATACAAATCTTTATTATGTTTTTAGCTGGTTTTTTAACCGCAAAGTCAGGTTGGCTGACACACATACAAGAATTAACAAGACCCATTAGATGGATTCAAATGGTATCATTTCTGTTGTTCATTGGTTTTTCACTATGGATTTGGAACGCTTCTCAAAATGGGAACAGCAATGTAGATTCAGTTACGGGCTTAGGATCTCTCCCAACCACTTTGTTCTACTTAACAACATTATTTCTACTATTAGAAAATAAACAAATGGTGAAATTCCTGAAACCCATATCACGGGTGGGTCAAATGGCGTTTACAAATTATGTAGCACAAAGCATTATAGGGACGGCAATCATTTCAATGATAGGTCTCGAAGTCGTTTCACCAAAAGATATTCTCTACATCGCAGTTCTGATTTATATGATTCAAATCATTTTTAGCACCATTTGGTTCAAGTTTTTTTCCATGGGCCCTTTAGAAAAGGTTTGGCGCTTGATGACCTATGGAACAAAGCCTGCAATCAAACGATAAAAGCTTCGCTTTCCTCGCCTCAATTCAAGTCGGAATTTCTTATCTAAACCCAAAAACCCCTTTTAAAAAGGGGTTCTCAAGTTTAAGCGCTTTAACTGTTAGGCGACAGATCACAACATGAACTTTAAGAATTAGAGAATTAAGTCCAAAGCATCCTGCGAAATCCACACTTTATCTTTAATCATTACTGTCAGCACATTTAGTTTCGTTGTTTTGCCATCCTGAATGGCGATATTTTTATCTATAGGCAGCTTGAGAACTTGGCCTGCTTTTTTCACTACAACCACCGGATTAGTCTTATCGGTCTTATCTAGGGTAATCGTAGCTCCTTTGGCCTTGAATTTATCACTGGATACGTACAGTGTATCCTGAAGCTGCGCCAGATTGAGTCCGGTCACTTCTTGAATATACATATTCACATCCGTATTCTGGATTACACCGCTGTTCATGAAATCGGTCGGTTTAAAATTAGCCGGATGGTAGGCGAACAATCCAACTTCTTCCGATGTGTGATCATCCGTAGAGAAGGTTACACCTATTTTATCCCCCAAAATTTTACCGATGACTGGCGAAAGGTTATCCTGCATTCCCAATCTGACTTGATCCGCTTCTTCTTTGGTTAGATCACTAAGTCCATAATTATCCGCAAGGACCTTTTTGAAATTGCTCTCATTAATACTGCCTTCAATGTAATAACTGGTGTGCTTCGCTTTCTTCAGCACGGAGATTAGATCTTTGGTAGAATCATAGTTCGTCATATTGAGCCCGCCGGTAGCATGATCCGAAACCGATAAGACTGCTGTATTCCCGTCCTTTTCTGCAAAATCAACAGCGGCTTTGAAGGCTTTATCAAACGCTAAGGTCTCACTCATAATCCCCACTGGATCGTTATCATGACCATACCAGTCAATCTGGCTTGCTTCGACCATCAGAATAAAACCATTCTCGTTCTGTGACAACTTCTCTATCGCTACATTGGTCATTTCGGCAAGGCTCGGTTGCTTTTGCGGGTTCAGGTCAAAATCAGCATCCAGTGCTTCGGGGTTGAATAGTCCCCAGATTTTATTCGTTTTAGAATTCATTAAACCTGCTTTATCCGTTACGTATTCATACCCATTTGATTTCAGGATTTTGGTTAAATCTTCTCCGTCCTTGCGGTTAATGTCTTCTTTGCCGGGTACCAAATACCCGGAACCGCCCCCAAGTAGAACATCTACACCACTATAGACCATCTGTTCTGCAATAGACTGCGCATTGTCACGCGTGTATGCATGACTTAAAAATGTAGCCGGTGTCGCATCCGTTAATTCACAAGTGAATACCGTTCCTGTACTTTTCCCTGCCATTCTCGCTGCATCCATAAGGGTAGGCAGAGGTTTGTTCATGTCCTCTGGTTTAACTGCGCTTACGAAAGGCATCGTTATTCGGTCTGGAAGTATGGATACCGTCTCACTCTTAACCTTATGGCCTGTGGCATAAGCCGTAGCTCCCGCAGCGGAATCTGTGGTCAGTGAATCCGTAGAATAGGTTCTCACCAGCCCGCTGAAATACTTATCCATCGCAAGCGCCTGACCTCCCTGATACCATCTGGCCAAGTTCACATCGGATAAGCTCATCCCATCCGTAATAAACAGGATTACGTTTTTGACAGATTTGTTGGTAGGAGCATCAGAGTTATTGGCGCCATCGGCGTAGGATGTTCCGTTGCCTGCTGCAAGCAGACTGCAAACCATAACTGTACTGCAAATTCTCCCGATAACCTTTTTGCGCATTTGAATCCTCCTCTAGCAGATTTTGTTAAGTACGTTACTAGTTTAAAGGAGGATTGTTTGCGGGAGCAGCACCTATTCTCTTATTTTATATTAAATTCTATGCATATTTTGTCTTGACCTGTGCTAATGATATTTGTAAAAAAGGGGCGCCCTAGGGGCACCCTTTGCATTATTATTGTCTTATTACGAGGACATCTCGAGGCGCTCTACCCGTGCTTTGAATTTGGGAAATTTCGGAGCTTGTAAGGATACGGTCTACCAATATCAACGAAGATGTGACATTGTTAAAGTTAAAATTATTCAAGTTCGCTACGTTTTGGCTGCCACGGAATACACGGAACGATCCCTGAAAGTTAATTCGCGAAAATAGTACAAGCGTTACTTGAGAGCTCTGCACAACATTTCTGAGACGGAAACTCGAGAGAACGTTGTTAAACCGAAACGCTCCAAGATCACGAACCGCAACTCCTCCACGTCTGAATCGAATCCGGCGATTGGTAAAATTAGTACCCGACCAAAGAGTAAGACGTATATCACTGTTAGCCAACTAAATCAACTCCTTCTCTGAGATTGATATAGTCTATTACTAACTTCAAAGAACGGTACAAGACAAATACAGTTGTACAAATGATTGTTTTTCAGATTTCCCTACGGTGGTATTATCCAAATCACCGGGTCGAGCCTCGGATAGGTTAGCAGTCGAAGTGATTTTCCAGTTATATTCATCTAACTATTAGACACTTTCTTATACGTTAGGAGCGAATATGAAAAGAATAACTCAAACATTCGGGTATTTAGGTAGTACAATGTTGGCTGCAGCTTTACTGTCATGGATCTGCGTATTTTTGATTCACGGCTTACCTGGTGTCTATGTATGGATGGCACTTAAATTTATCATCCCAATTCTAGGTTTCGTAGGACCCACCCCAAACCCTCTTGCCGATTCTGCTCATGATCTGGTAAAAAGTGAAGCTATCTTTTGGAGGAGTTACCCTAGGAGGAATGGACAGCTTCAACAACTATGAAAAAAAGGCGTTAACGGATGCCTAAGCCCCGTCAACGCCTCCTCTATCCATTCATTGCATTCCTGCCTCTGCTGGAAGCGAATTATTTCTTGTCCCCACTGCTTTAATCACGAAATTGTAGGCTTTAGCAGAATCTATGCCGTTTAATGTATAACTGTAACTCGTCTGACCGCTTACCGTCGGCACATACACGCTCCAATTTGTGCTGACTTTATCATTTTTCTCGTAAATCCGGTAACCTCGCACAGGCTCAGAGCTATTTGCTGGCGCTTTCCACGAAAGAACTGCACGGTTCCCTGACTGTCTTACTGCACTTGGATTTTCTACAATGCCGGGTTTGACGTCAGTCCGTTTAATACTGTAAGCATCATAGACGGCAAGAGGTTTATCTTTAACAGCTGTGTAGGATGTGAATTTCAGCACGTCGCTTGTAATGGAAACATCCACGAACATTTTCTTATTGGGCTGGTCGTTTTTTGCTGCAAAAAAAGTGTCTGCATCTGGATTAATGGCATAAAATTTCGAAGCGGCCGAGTTGCCCATCAGATACACGGTCCCTTTGGGATTCAGCACATTTCCTTGCTCATCGGTAATAACATTCTTAATCGGAACGTTGTTCAGCATTTGAAAAGACCTCATATACATATGGTCATGTCCCTCAAACACCATATCCACACCCAGCTCATCAAATACAGGAATTAGATATTTCCGGTAAAATTCTACCCGGTCGCTTTCTGCCGAAGCATTATCCCCTGAAGAATACGCTCCCTTATGCATCGAGACGAATTTCCACTTCTTGTCGGTCTTTGCCACTTGATTCCGCATCCATTCCAATTGCTTCGTGAACTGAATATCCGCTTTATACGGCTTAACCTCCCCTTCATACTGGGAATTGATCTGCATAAACAGGGCATCGCCGTATTCGAAAGCATATACCGACCCGTCATGAGCGCCCGTCCCGACATCTTTTGGAAGATTAAAATGGTTATAGAAGTTGTTATTCGGATAATCCTCTATCTCATGGTTGCCGATAATCGGTGCAAATGGCACATTGGCAAATTCTTTTTTCGGCACACCTAAGAACCACTGCCACAGCTGCTCCAGATCACCGTCATCCGTTAGATCCCCTGTAAGAAGAACAAACTTGGGATCTACCGTTTTCTCAATAGCTTTCTTAAAAGTATCCTGCCACAGATCGAAATTCGATTTACTTGAGCCTTGGGTGTCGGTTACATAGAGGAAATGGAAATCCTGATTATCCGCCTTGTCCGTGGTAAAAGAACCCGCCTCGCTCCAGCCGTCCGCATCACCGTTACCGGCCCGGTAGATATACTTAGTTCCAGGCTTAAGACCGCTTGCAATAACCTTGTGGCTGGCGAACTTTTTATACTTTTTGGAGCTTCTGTCTCCTGATGTCATTAAGGTTTCAATAACTGTTGCGCTGCCCTCATAAGAAGCTGCCAGTTGTTCCGGGAACTCGCTTCCTCCCGCATTGGAGGCCTCCACTACTTGCACTACTGTATCTCTGACGGTTTCGGCTGTATACCAGTCAAAGGCAATACTTGTCTTTGGGTCTCCATTAAAAGTCATGTTCAGCAGCGTTGGAGTTTTGATGCCGGTATCCGGAGACTTCGTCTTAAAGCTCCAGGTAATATCGTTCTCAGGTGTCCGGCCATCCGTAGTCCCCTTAACAAGCTCTTTAGGGACGGTCACGTTGTAAGTTTTGCCGGCAGTGAAAGTAGGGTGGCTGACTTTGACTGTGTCTTGACCGAGGAGTGAAGCAGAAATGTTGGTAAGAGGAAGATTGTTTTCTGTGATTACAACTTGATAACTACTGTCGAGACTGATGGCTTTGTTAAACTTCACTGTGATCTCTGCGTTAAGGGGAACATCTGCAGCCCCTGAAGCGGGAGTTTTGCTTACCTCAAGTGTGGGAGTGTCCCCAGGTTCGCCGCTGCTGCGTGTTCCTTTAATTATCACATCTTTGATTCTGCTTGAGCCTGAGCTGGACACCGTTCCCCCGCTTACGCTTTTCGCAGAGTTTACCACCCAGCGGATATAGAGTACATCTTGATTGTTTGTTCCGGCAGGCAAAGCGAGGTTAGTTAATTTGCAGGAATTATTGGAACAATTAAAATTGTTCTGGGCTAGAACAAGGTTGCCGCCCGTAACATCTATCCATTCCTGTTGATCTATACTGTATTGCACCTTAAAATCCCTGGGTCCTGTACTTGAAGAGGTTTGCTGGGAAGAGAGGAAGATCCCTTCGAAGCCTTGGGTAGAAAGCGTGGCAAGCCAGTATTTTAGGCCCGTTCCTTCATGCCAGCCCTGGTTGCGTACGCTGTTCTCACTTGACTCATAGGTGTACGCATCCGTATTAGTTCCTACATCACGAATGGATGAAGACGTCTGATATACCCCGCCTGTAGCCGGAAATACACCGTTTTCGCCTTTGTCTTTAAAAATCCACTGGGCAATCGTTTCCTGAACTGCAGTTGCTTCATTTACAAGGTCTTCCTCAATTTCTTCCCTTCCTGCTGAGACAAAACCAGTCAACTCCATGGCAAGCAGCAAACCTATAACCATTAGACTGATTACCTTGTAAAATCTATTTTTGAGATAAGATTGGTTGTTATCCATTCAGCCCATCTCCCTCTTCCTTAATCTCACTTATCATCGAACCGCCGTCTCCGAGAAGAACGGCGGTTCTGCTACCCTTACCTTCCTGTTATTGGAGTTCCCAGTCGGTGACTTGAAGGATTGCTGAATCTGCACCCTTCAGGTCTGTCTCTCCCATGTTCAGCAAATTGCTCCACTGCTTCACACGGTTCTTGCCGTTAGGCGGAGAGTTGTACTCATTAGTATCCACAATCTTGGTCCGTTCTTTATAAAATTTGGTCATAAAAGTCTTCTCATCCGTGCTGCTTCCGGATTTACCCAAAAGCCCTTGAAGGGTCTCGGAGCCGCCGGTAGCTCCATGGTTCAGCGCTGCATCCACGAAGGAACCAATAGTTAATGCCGAGTTAAAGCCGCGTTTGCGGGCCTGCTCCACACTGTATTTAATATAGATATTGTAGAACGTTTTCCACATAGCCTCTCTCCACTCGGGATCATTTTGCAAATTGCCGATTTTTCTGCAGAAGCTCTCTTCGCTTTCATTGATCTCGAGGATCTTCCCTTTCATCGAACCCTTAACACCGATCCGGGCCAATGCGCCTTTAACCGAAGGATTACTCGCGCCTTTGGCAGCGTCATATGCCTTGAACAGATCCGGACCGTCGGGACCGGTATCATTTGAGCCGCCTGTAGTCGCACCGAATATTCCAATCGTATACCCGCGGTCATCATCAATATCTTCACAATATCCGTAAAAATTGATCCAGTTCAGATCGTCCTGCTCCGGTTTGTTGACAAGCATCATAATATTGTTCCACTGCTCACCATCCAGACCTGTGTTGTCACGCAAGAATTGAAGTGTTGCCGGTGAGAAATTAGAATCAGGGTTCCCTGCCGCATAACTTTTCTGTTGAGATGTTTTGGACAGACAGCCATAAGAAAAAATCATTGAAAAACTGAGCAGAATCATCAATGAAAATTTCATCTTCTTGGAAACCTTACTCTTCGTTGAATTTAGCACCGCAATCTCTCCTTTAATTGAATAGTTTAAGCGCTTTAACTTTTAGTGGCAGTGAACCTTATCCCTAACCTATCTGAGCATGACAGCCCTCCTTTTTCCAACACTTGGTAATTCAATTTAAGCTTATCTCAAAAACTTTGTCCAAACAGCACGTATTTTCTTGTAAATATTAATTTTTATACATATGTTGCTACAAACCATAGATTAAGTCTACAATCCTCTTAGGAGGTGCTGAATGAAACCGGTATTTTATGAGTCTACTCTTTTTGACATCAGCCGCAAGAAACAGGTATACACCAGCATGCCTTCAAGACACTATCATGATGCATATGAGATTCTGTATTTAATATCCGGGGATTTTTATTATTTTATAGGGGACAGAACTTACCAGGTTGCGGGCGGAACACTGCTATTTATGGATATTCACGAAATGCACAAACTGGTCAATTCCGGCTGCAATATGTATGAACGGGTTACACTCCTGTTTAAAAAAGAATTCCTGCAGCATTTCTGCACCGGCAGTCAATGTGAGGAACTGCTCGAATTGTTCAAAAGTGATTACCGTGCTTTGAAGATGACCGGGATGGATCAATATTTCATCGAACAGCTTTTTCAGAAAATGATCCAGGAGGGGAAGAAGCAAGCCCGCGGATATGAACAGTACCAACAAATATTATTGGTGGAGCTGCTCCTCTATCTTAATCGTAAACTATTTGACAGCCGCGTAGCTTCATTTGTAGAATCCAATCGTACACATAAAAAAGTCCTGGACATCGTTAATTATGTAAATCAACATTATATGGAACCGCTCAAGCTCTGTGAGATTTCACGGCAATTCGACATAAGCTCTTCCTACCTTTGCCGCACTTTTAAAGAATCCACCGGGTTCAGCTTCATTGAATATATCAATAACATCCGCATTAAAAAAGCGCGTGATTTGCTGGTTGGCTCTTCTTTTAATGTTACTGAAATTGCGGGAATGGTTGGGTTCGATAACACCTCCCACTTTGGACGAACCTTCAAATTAATAATGGGCATCTCGCCGCTCTGCTTCCGCAAACAATTTAAGTCTTAATAACAAATCACTGGAATACGTCAAGACATTTCATCAAGCCTAACAAATTGCAAGTTTCTTGCCTGTAGTTGGTTTAGCACTTCTTCTAAAGCTTGCAGCATAAAATAAGGAGCATGCCGGTCCGCGCCCGCAGTCTCTCCGCTGTCGTGAAGTAAAACAACGGAGCCATCGGTGATTCCACCTAATAAAATGGCCTGCATCCGGGTTTGACAGGCCCGGATGTTCCAGTCACTCGCCTTCAGCGACCATAGAACAATTCGATACTGCTTGTGCCGAAAGAAATCAAATAGATTGATTAATCCCCAGGGTGGACGGTAATGATTGGGTCTGATTCCGACAATAGACTCTATAATATCAGCGGAGCGTTCCAGATGTTCTCGCCTAATTGTACTGGGCAGCATCAGCCAATTAGAGGTATGGCAGTAATTATGGATGCCAATCTGATGGCCTTCCCGATCCATCCTTCTGATCAGATCTGGATACTGCTCCGCTCGCGATCCAAGCACGAAAAAAGTAGCCTTCACTTGATGTAACTTCAATAAATCCAGCAATTCCGGCGTATATTTCGGATGTGGCCCATCATCAAAAGTGAATGCCACCTGTTTTTCTACCGTTCCTTTGCGAAAAACACCAAAGCCGCTCACTCGCGTAATCAAACTTGGAATAAACATGTAAAGAGTAGCGGCACATAGTATTCCTCCTATCAGATATGTAAGTATGATTACACCTCCTTATAACAAGCATAAGACCTATCCAGAGTAGTTCTGTCCGGGTGAAAATCGATTTTTCAGTGAGGCGCGTGAATGGATCAGTAACATCGGGACCAGTTGCTCTGTTCGCCGATTGATTCTTTGTCTCCCTTCAGGATGCATGGCAGACAGCAGCAATCGAAGATAGATGGTGGTGATGCGTTCGAAAACGCCGGACTTTATATTTTGTTGTTCAAAGCCAAGACCGTGCGTTAATCCCCGATGGAGCAGTGTAATCCCCAATAAAGCCTTGACCTGCCTGAACTCGGACTGCGATTCGAAGGCTTCGTTGATTTGCTGCATTGATTTGCGCAGCATGCGAGCCGTTTGCAGTGCGGCACGATCCGATCCTTCGGACCGGATCAACTTCAAGATTCTTTCATTGTCGAGGTGGAGTTCTCCCACCCACTCTCCCTGATTGATGACCGTGGCGTCTTGGCATACAATAGGCTGTCCCCGGTGCTTTTTTAGCATCACGGTACATATACCAAAGCGTGACTTATGCGATCCTCGAAAATGTGAAAGCAACGCAAAAGCTTTTTCCCACATCATCCAGACAGACTGCACCGTGTTTTTACGTATTTTGAAACCCAACTTTTTCACCATCCTTAAAACGGTTATTGTCTCTCATTTCATCCATTGTACCTAACGAAACTTTCTTTTTTTCCTAACGTCTACTTCTATTTGACGCTATACACCGGAATTTCTCTGCGTGTAAATCTAAATTTTTGGCATCTAGTTAAAAAGCTTTCTGACCTAAAAAAAGGACAAAATTTAGTAAGTCTTAAATTAGTCACCTTCTGCAAGAAAATTCAACTATATAAAGAAAAACCCATGTCTCTTGGACATGAGTTTCGGATGTTATCTTTTGACTAAATCAATCTGGTTTCACTATCATTCCAAACTACCCAACTCTACCACATCTCCGCTGGTGGCCTTCACGGCATAATCGCAATCCAGCTTTCCGCACAGCACATACTTCTTCTGCCCAGGATCATATACATAGACGGGTGTTAATTCGAACCATCCCTTGAGCTTATCATAAGCTTCGTCATGGCTCACAGCAATTTTCCCTTCACTCTTGAATTCATCAAACGTATCGAGCATTAACTTGTTATCCATATAATTTATAACTTTATAATTGTTCGTATCGATGAACAGAAGGAGCTTACGCTGAAACATACGATTACTTGACACATTCTTCCTCAATGTCGCTTGAATATATCCTCTTTCCCGATGTAAAGTCTTCAATATCCATTGTCCGGATTCTTCCGGATAGAGCTGGCTTAAACCAATTTCGACTGCGGTTATACATTGGGCTTGTTCTATGTCTGTGATTGAAAATGAATCTGGATGCGGCTCACGTGCTATTGCCTGTTCGATTGTAACCACTTCTTGCAGACGGATCTCCATCCTTGCGAACTGTTTCGTGTCCGCTTGCTCCCACTGCATTACTTGATCAATATTCATTCGTGCTCTCGTTCCTGATATCATCTCAAATAGAATTGTGGTTGTTCCATCATTTGTAATGTAGATTTCTTCTATCCCATAGATCGGCAGGAGATGTTTCATCTCGTACACTGGATATTCTATAAGCTGTAGTTGGTTTTTAGCCAGTGACTCTACCGCTTGAAGCGTGAGAAAATAATCCTCTTTTTGCACAAGGGAGCTGGAAGGAAACTGGCCATAGACACTATAAAAAATAATTCTACCTTCCGCATCGAAGCGTAACTCCATTCGCCCGCCGGGAGAGATGGGTATACCGTCTATACATTCAGCAAAATGATATTCTCCTCTTTCTTCCTTCACTAAGTAGAATTGTTTACCATATTCAAGCCCTACTTCAGCTTCCATCCACTGAATAACGCCGTTTAATTCAATGTTTTGGAACGGTGTTCGATTTGCATAAGATTTCCCTCCAACAAAAATAACACTTTTATAGTTATTGGATAGCAAGTCAAGCGTAATGACTGCAGTTCCTTCCGGATTATAATCTTCCTTCCATTCCTTAATGTGAGAAGGAAACCATTCCATACTAAGCAAATAGCCGGTTTCTCCCAGCATCGTAACTTCGCGATAAATTTCATTTGTATGTAAATAGTAGTTGTCCAGTCCATAGGTTTGCTGTGTAGCATTAACTAGTTCTTTGATTCGGAAATCCATATCAGTGCACCCCACAAAATTGATACCTATATCATATCATTACTTAGCAATGATTATGAAGCAAAGCGAATCATATCTGCTACATATTCTACGATCTTATGTAACGGGTTTTGCTGGTGTTCAGAAAATGATCAGTAGCTTGGGGTTTAATAATGCAGAGTGTATCAATCGATTGGACAAGTCAGGAAAATTCACCCTGCTGACTCAGACCTTGCCAGAATACTAAACGTGTATAGTGAACACATATTTTAATGGAGGTATATCATCATGATTGACATCATCGACGGAAATGCGGCATTAATACATTTTTTTCCACTTCCGGCGCATCTTTATTCTAAGAATATTGCTTGTATTGTTGCTGTGGCGCATGCAGAAGAACGGGGTCCAAATTTAACAGGCCTCATAAATGCTCTATACTCGAAGGGATATACAGATCTTGAACATCTATTCAATTCCACATGGAAAAAACTATACCAAGTTCCGAGGTTGGGCCAGCAAAGACTGGTGCTTCTACTTAGTTTACTAGAACGAATTTCTGCAGATCCCAAGACCATAGAAAACTATACAGCTGTCCCTCATGTTACCATCCACAGTAAAAAGGAAATGAAAGAATTAACTTTAAAGAGGATCATTAAGAAGTATAACGAAACATCTATAGAGGTATTAACTGAAGATACCGAAAAAGAAGCTCGTTTAAAGAAAATTAAAGATAGACTCCGAGAAATGGGGATGATCGTATAACAAAACCCCGCCAGTATAGTGAAGTGCACCCCTTAGAATAGACATTGGACAAACCTCTGGGTCATTCCGATTTCTATTCTAGGGGTGTGACTTTCAATTCATTTAGTAATCGCGTGCTGCATCGAACCAGCGTTGAGCCATCTCCTCTGTGATAGGCTGGCCAATCAGGTGGTCAGACTGGCTAAGTTGCCATACTGCTTCACCAAGGTCTTCTCGTTCGGTGGTTTCGATGCCCTTAAGATTGTTGAAGCATACGGTGAAAGCGGTAATGGCGGCCTCGGCTTCAGCAAAGCTACGGGCTTCGGACAAGGTTACCTGTGCAACGTTGTAAGCTTCATTAGCCAGCTTGGCTAGACGTTTAGCCCAGGAGGAGAATGGGCGGCCAAACTCGGTCGTCCACCACTCTGGCTTTCGTAATTGGCTCACTGAAGCATGGTCGGTCCAAGGACGGGTTTCAGCGCGAGTTTTCATTTGCTTTTTTAGACGCTTGCCAGCGCTTTCTTCGACATTGTAGGCGATGAATCTGTCAAGCAACGGCCACGCGTTCAAGGTCGGCAAGTCCCCCAGATCAGGCATGAAGCGCAGCTCCAGATTCGTTAACTGGGTATGATGAGCTAATAAATTCAGGTGGCAGAAGTTTCCCCACAAACTCAGTGATTTAAGGTTTGGGTACCGGTTTAGACACTCTAGCGAGATGGGCTGTCCCAGCGGTGCGTTATGTAGCGTCAAGCTCGTTACCTGGTGCAGCTCCCCCATATCGGGCAGCAAAAAAGGGGGATCATTCTTACGTCGGCCGGTGCGCGGTGCTAGTGTAAGAGAAGATGGCATATCACCTGTGGCCGAGAAGCGTGATAGATCGCCGGACACACTCAGGCGGAAAGGCTGCTTCGGAAGTATTAGGCTAAGGGACCTCCCGGATGCTTCCAACTCGACATGCAAGCCATGCAAATTGGACTGACTGGCGTCCGCCACCGTGTCTGCAGACAGGATCGGAGTCCATGTCATCTCTTCAATGGGACGTTTCTGTGCCCAGTCAAAGAAGCTTGAATCACTGCCTGTATAATGCAGAAATCGCGGCCAGGGAGAGCCAGCCGGTGTGGCAAAGACATCGAATACGGTCCAATCGATAGGCGCATCAGACGCGACATGAAGGTCAACCTTTTTCCCCAATTGCGACGGACCCATGGATAGACTGCCCACACCGGGCTTAAGGACAAGAGTATGACTACGTGGACCTGTCAGGTTGATAGGATAACTACCAACTTCTCTAACAGAACCAGCTGAAGGACCAGCTTGGCTATCATTTGGCATTTCTATCATCCTTTCCTCTAATGCATATCAAGATCTAACTATTCACACCTGACTCTATCTTCTCTGTAATAAATTGTTTGAATCTTGTAAAATACCGCTCTGATGCTTCCCAGCGCCTAAGATCCAAATAGGACATGTCCTGCTTGCCATATTGATCGGGCGGCTGATAATGCCGGGAAACATAAGTTCCATTGTCCACTGTATAAAAATAATACGCTTCATCTGGAGTCCTGATTTCAATCCGACCATGTAGAAGGTCTCCGTCCTCGTCTGTATGCGTTTGACGGAAGCTGTAACATTTAGAGCCGTCCCAGAACCCGCCATTCTCCTCCACTTCCGAATATAATTCCTGAATTACAGTGTGTTGCAAAATGTCTTGCACATACTGTACCTCAATGTTTCGTAAATAAAGCTCAGCCATATTAACGCAGGTCAGCAACATCGTCCAGCAATCGCTAATCTCTGCTAGTTGTTCCTGAGACTCTTCTGTAATGTCCTCCCACTCAGACCCTTCTTCTATGGTTCTCTTCAACAAACCGACAGAATGATCTTGCTCCAGCCAAATATAATAGTGATGCCGGTTATCATTCATATAAACGCTAAGATCCCGCTCATCCCCGTCAGCATCAATATGCTCCAGTTGAACTTTGAAAAAAACGTCTTGCTCCCGAAAATTAAAAGAAGGCTTGTCACTTGGCATTAAAATACACTGCGTCAACTTCAATATATTTTCTTCATTGATTGTGTTATGGGTGAAATATAAATGAACAGCTTTCTTGCTAGCGGGGGATTCCTTTATTTTTTTTAGAGCAGAACGGCCTTCTTTAATTACGTTCACCAGTGTGCCAAAGGAAAAGTCCTCCTCATCCTCTTCCATATCCAAAAAAACTTCATCAATCAACACTTCATGAATGTCTACCGGAAGCTCCTGAAATACGCCGTCCCCCTCCCACACATTTACTAAGCAGGCGATCGATTTATGTCCGTCCACTTTGAAACTGTACTCGTCATCCTGAACCAAAACCGCAGCGCTGAGATCACCTTTAACAATCGTTTCCCCATGATTGTAGGAGCCGCATAATATTTCCTCAATCATCAGGTTGCCCGAAACATAAATTTCCTGACCGCCTACAGCTATATTTTTCGCACTCATATTACCGGTCACCAAAAGCCCTATGGCACCATCCGTTTCTTTATTATAAAGATTGTCTACAGTAAAATTTCCTTCTATAAAAATGATGATTACCTCTTTTTGTTGCGGGAAAGGTTGCTCCCAATCTAGATTAAGAGAAGGCAGCGTCAAATCCCCTTCATAGTAAGCGGCAAGTTGCTCGTCACTAAAATCTTGGTAAAACTTCGCCCACCAAGATCCTTCGGGAAATTTATCTGCTAGTTGGCTAATAGGAATGAATCTGAAAAGATTGCTCATAAATTATTTTCCTCTCATTTTAAATCCGAATATAGTAGACGATTTCCGAAAGCGGAGGCTTCTACTCCGCCGCTTCCGCCAACCATACTTGCATAGCTGGAGATTCTGCCCGATTCAAACGGAGGGCGATTTCAGTATTGATCTCATCCGGAGGCATGACTTCGACAAGGACGCATACTGACTCTCGCAGTTGATTCAAGGCAAACACACCTTCATCATCGAGTATTTTCATCGCCAGCTCCATGGCCTTCAGCCTCAAATCAAACTCGCGATTCCCTTCGTCATTCTCAAGATCAGCAATGAAAGAACGCTCGGTAAATCGTTGTTTAACATTATCAAAGTTCTCATCGCCGAAACAACAATAGGGCGAATCCGCATAAGACCATTTGATAAGTTCCGCAATCGTCGATGCCGGTGTGTCACTTTCGACGCCTTGCCTGGCTGCTTCTACCTCCAAAGCTTCCCACGACCAGGCGGAGATACTTGGCGCATGTCCCTCACCAGTAGTGTAAAGGGTACAGTAATAGTAACGTTCGCCATTTTCAAAAAGAGCGCGAAAAGACGTTCTAGCAGCATCGGCGATCTCTATCGCCAGCCTCTCTATTTCTTGCATCGGCTTCCTCCTTTCCGTTAGTGGATCCGTTCAGGCAGGATGTCTTCTATTTGCTCCAGCCTTCTAGAAATGATATGGCGGTGCTTTTTCTACTACAAGGTTATCAGGATGAACATCAGTTGGCTCATAGTCATTCATACGGAGAAGGATATACTCAATCTCTTCTAATGGCATCTGCAATTTCTGGCTGACTTCATAAAGATCCATGTCTTGCGAAAGTAGGTCCCGTGCTTGATTTAACTTTCCATTTAGCCAATTGTTTTCGAGCATCCATTTTTTCACTAGGTCCAGTAGTTGATTTTGGTTTTCCTTAACTGCATGCTTATTATATTTAGCAACTGACTCTGACAAATAGTTAAAAAGGTGAATACCTAATCCCTCACGTTGCTCATGCTTGGACATCCGTTGGTACTGTTCATAACTTATGCTGATATCTAATTCGAGGGTATGATCCCTGCTATCAAACCGTCTGGATGTTTTTCGACCATAACCTTCAGGTAAAACACGCAACACAAAAAAGATATCATAGGGAAACTCCCATGTATTTGCTAATTCCTCTAAGGGCAGCAGTTCATCTCTCAATTGACCCACACACGTTCCATGTGTATCCAAAGTAAAAACTAGTTTCATGCATACCTCCCTCTCCCAGACTTACGGAGCACCCAGATCAGCTGTTATTTTCTGAAATCGCTTCGCAGCCTTTCGACAAGAGCCACTGCTCCATTACGGCAAACGCCTGCCCCATATCCTGTTCATAGAAGATGACCACCTCTTGCTGGTAGGCATAATTCAACCGTACATAGCCTCCCAGCTGCCGGTAGAACAGGAAACAAACATAGGCATTCTCAATAAACAAATCCGGCGGAAATTCATGTTGGCACAATCCAGCCAGTTCGGGTAGCGTAAGCTGGTCCTGCCCTTGTGGCAAACGCAAAAAGCGATGGCTGCGAGTGCCCGTCCACGGTTCATAATAGACGCTCTCCCCTTGACTGATTCCATACACCTGACGATAAATTTCGTCCAGCACCAAGGCGTACAACCCTTCGTCTTCCTGCTCCCCTGCCTGCAGGGAAATCGCCTTTACGTGCTCCGCATGCCGAGGTAGCCAAAGCAGCCCAGCTGTCTGGGGATGTATTGCCAGAAAATCACCGTCCACCGTTGTACCTATAACGATACACTCACCGATCTGTTGTTCAGTAATGGGGCTATACTCGTCATGCTCCCATAATCCGTATTCTGCAAAAGGTTTGAGCACCTCCGCATCCGGAAACTGAACATTCAACCACCCTCTGTAAGTCCCTTCGCCGAATCGCCGCAAAAACCGGAGGTAGCCCGGTGGATAAACAGTGGCATCTTCCTTTGCAAGTGCTTGGTTTTGACCATCAGACAGCGGTTTTGACTGAGATACGATGTACATAAATACTCCTCCTGCTGCCCCAACATGCAACTCTTCCAGATAAGAGAATTCTATAAAATATTGCAGGTTGAGCAGCTTTTTTATCCAAGATAATACTGAAATTTTAGAGAGTGCAACATATCAATCCCCAATTTTTGAATTCTCCAGCTTAGCCAGTGCCTCGGTGTAATTTGCCCTGAACTATTTGCCACCCGTCACAAGCCCATATTTATTGAAAATCCACGATTTGCTCAAATCTTGAATCGCACCATGGCTTATACGCACAGAAGGCTTTTGCTCCTTCATAGCATCTGCATCATGCGCCGAGAAGCGAAGCGGCTTTGTCATTTTTTTAATAGCACCCGTTATTTCATCGAAAAACGTATATGTTAACGGCTTATGGTCCCGAATATCCTCATAGATATAATACTTCCCTTTTTCATCTTCCAAATCTATTTGAAAGCCTTTAGGAAATGATAGCAAGATACACGGCAGTTCATCCTCTGCCCATTGTCCGTAATATGGAAAATAGACACCTTCATTTCTCGCGAAAAATCCAGAGCTTTCATTATCAGACGCAACAGAAATAGAATAAACAAAGAAAGGGAGACCCTCATTCCTTTTTTCTTCTGTCGTAAAATAATAATAAAAGGTCTGATACGCCTCATACACCTGTTTCAGATCAT
This sequence comes from Paenibacillus sp. FSL H8-0315, assembly GCF_038005365.1. Classification (NCBI taxonomy): domain Bacteria; kingdom Bacillati; phylum Bacillota; class Bacilli; order Caryophanales; family Paenibacillaceae; genus Paenibacillus; species Paenibacillus sp. FSL H8-0315. The sequence goes on from NZ_JBBOTA010000001.1 coordinate 843,030, forward strand.
GCTCTGTCTGGGCATAATTGGTTAGATGAAATTGCGCTTGCTTATGTTCAAAATGCTTCAAAACGCTTTCAAACTCTTCCGGCCTGATGAAGAATCTAAGTTTATAAAATCCGCTGTTCTTTAATTTATCCATTTCTTTTCGCTCACCGCCATGTATTAAAATGTCATCTCAGAGGTCCTTAGCCATTTACTCGTGTATTTTCAAAATTCATATTTCACAAATCGATTTTTGAGAGCTTCTTCGTACGGGATCCACTCCCAGTCACTCCATAAAGACATGCTTACGATTTCTGACAGCTTATCTACGGCTAGTCCCGGACTCGTAATGCCAATGAAGCCGTCAAAATCCTCATTACGGATATCCAACGCTTTTCGCAGGTAATCATCATTGAGACGCTCTTCCCGGAGTTGTTCATATTCATCCCTCGTCCACTGCTCACAAAAGATCTTTTCGGCTTGAATGTCTCCATTCTCGAACAACGACAACTCGAATATCTCCTCATTCATATATCCGGCGGTCATCACTGGCTCCCCGGTAAGCTGGGACAACGTTTTACCGGCCTTCTTCACCGTACCCCATACAAAATAATCGTGGAGCACGCTGATCCAGTTTTCGTTGCTTTTGCTTACATACATGACAACTTTGCTCTCTGGAGCTTCATGATTTTTCTTGCCTAATACTTTGGCATGCGCTTCGCTTAGCTCTCTTAATGCTTCGACAGTCTTCTCAAGGTTATTCGACTTGATATGCAAATTTGCAAATGATCTTCCCACGAAATGGCCTCCTCTAATCGCTTTTTTAATCAGCCGGATTCTTATTTATATCCTATTGATCGGTTCTATGAATGTCTCATATTTCCATTATAGTGATCGCTTGTCCTGAGTCTACCTACTTTTCACCTGGATTTTAGAAATAACCTTTGCACAGAAAGAGTTATAACCTTGACCGTTCAGCACAATCTCTAGTCCCTTCCCCACTCCGCTCTTAAAAAAAGGAGGGTATCCCTCCGCCATTTTATGACGTTTGGGACACCCTCTGTCGAGCTATTTCACATCCTTACAACACTCTCCAACTTACCGCTCAAAAATTCCCTGTCGTCACTTATGGTACGGTTCAGCGCGCTGGCTGTTACGGCAAGTTCTGATTTTATATTACCGTTGTTCGATCAATCCGTACTCTAGGCAGTTACCGACTCGCTGCCTCGATGATCCAGTCGGTCAAATCGTTGATTTGTCTTTTCACGGCGATTGGGTCGCGGTACCAGGATTGGTTCTCCGTCCATAAAAATACCCGATTGTTGCGAATCGGCTCTAGCGCCCCCCAGATTGGATCAGCCTGCAGCGATTCCAAGCTGGCTTCCGTCGTCAGAATCAAATAATCACCCATGTACTCCGAAAGTTTCTCCAGCGAAAATTCATAGTAGGATTCCTTCAGCATAAATTCTGGAACCGTCGTCGGCGGCTTCAGCCCCATTATTTCATACATCAGCCGGCCGCCTCGTCCCGATTTCGGACCAAAAAGGCTCACGTTTCCATCGTACTCTTGCATAATCGAAAGCGTCTCTCCTTCGGGAACGGCTTGTTGGACTTTCTCCCGAATGTCTGCAATTTCCTTCTCGAATTGTTCGTTCCATTTCTCCGCTTCCTCACGTCTATCCAGCAACTCGCCAAAATACAGCATTTCTTCCTGAATGGATACAAACTGATTGTAAGGAACCGATACCGTAGGTGCGATCATCTGATATTTCTCGACTACCTCAGGCTGTGGATTATGCGTTATGATTAAATCCGGATTGAGTTCCAGCAGCTTCTCTAACGAGTCGCCTACATCCGTCACGACGTCCAGCATTCCCTCGAGATAAGGACTCGACATCAAGAACGATTCGGCTGCGATCGGCTGGACTTCCAGAGCAAGTACGGTGCCGAGATAAGAAATTGCCGCTACGCGCTGAGGGTGTGCAGGAACTTCGACATCGCCGAAAGCGGTCTTGACTACCTTGATCTCAGAAGATGCCAAAACCTCTGACTCTTGAGTAATCATGGTTGGAGAAGCGCTGACGGCAACCTGGCTGTTCGTTGCACCTCCGTTGTTCACCGACCCACCACAAGCTGTTAACATCACGGTCAAACATAACAGCATCACTGCATAAAAACTTCGGGTTGCTCTAGTCATTTTATTCGCCCCATCCTGTTGAAATTGATAATCAATATCACTCACATAAAAAGGATAGCTTAATGACCGGCTTAGAACAACGGACGATTGTGACCTATTCCTTGCATAATCTGAAACGAACTGGCCGTATCGTTTACGATATTGACCTGGCGTCATGCCGGCATGCTTTTTGAACATGCGGCTGAAATAAATGAGGTCCGGATAACCGACATGTGATGCTATTTCCTGTTGTGTTGCTATCGTACCGGCCAGCAGAGCCTTCGCATCTTCCATTCGGAAACGAATGACGTAGTCCAGCGGACTGAGCCCTGTCTGTTCTTTAAATTTTCGCGATATATATTGTTGGCTGTAATTCAATTGCCGAGCAAGCTCCTCAAACGAGATCGGCTGGCGATAATTCCTGGACAAATGTCGAATAACTTGCTCCGATAAAGATGGCTCGCCGGCTCCGAACAGACGCTCCCTCAGGACAGCGTGAACGAAGCGGATAAAGTCTCCCTTGGCCGACAGCCTGGTTAATCCGTCGTCAGATTTAAGCCAACCGTCGCGTATCGTTTGAAGTAGCTCAAGCATGGCCAGCGGTTCGCCAGGCGGGAACCCCCAGCTTTCCAGAAACGGGTCGGATTCCTCCATCATCATATGAAATTCGCGCGAGGCCGAAGCGGGGAGAAACGCTTTGTAGAGTACGATATATACATTCAGCGCTTCTCGGCTCCGAACCGTCACCAGAGAGCCTTTGCCGGCGTGCAGTACATGGAAACGATCGCACAGCCATACCTCATTGTCAACCCACAACTCGCCTTGTCCTTGAAAAGCGAATAAAAATGCGCTTGCCGGCAAACGGTATTGATTCAAATCGTTGTCGATTCCGGCCTGCTTTAGCCGTACGTCCAGCACACTCATAATCACCTGGTTCCATATTTGTATAAGTTTCAGAACATCCATAACTGATTCGCAAACTCCCTTTAAATTCTCAAGAGATAATCATTCTCAATTGAATCATGTTTCTAAACACAATAACGAATACGTCTAGCGCTGTCAATAAGGTGTTGCCGAATGAGACGAGGATGCGAATAGCGAGGCATACGGCTATTTTGCCGGAGTCTAGCCCAAAAGCAAAAGACGCTGATCCGCAAACATACGTGCGGAACTAGCGTCTATCAATGAATCGTGAGGGCCCTTTTTTTGATCTCACAATTATCTTAATCATTGGAATACTTTTATGTCGCCTGCTTAGTAAATGCCTGTCTCTTTCGCAAGGGAATTTTTGTAGGCTGCAATTTTGTCTTTCAACATCTTCTCTGTGGCTGTTAAGTTTCTGATTTGGCTCTGTATAGAGTTACTATGATTCTCAAGAAGATTCAAGCGGGCTTGGGCCGTATGCTCTCCTTCTAAATATAACTGCGCATATTCTCTAATTTGTGAGATCGGCATTTGGGTTTGTTTCAACCTCATCACAAATCGCAGCCAAGCAAGATTGGAGTCATCATATATTCTTTCTCCATTCGCATTCCGTATCGGAGCAATAATCTTTTCCTTTTCATAATATCTCAGTGTATATGCGGTAATCCCTAGTAATTTGGCTACATCGCTGATCGTATACATACAAGCCCCCGAATCTATGTTGATTTTAAGAGTCCCCATAATTATAAAAAATATTTGACTTAGAGTAAACTCTAAGCTTTATGATTACATCGTTGTTGAAACACTAAATATTCTTGTAAAAACGGAGGAATTCACATGAAATATACTGTAATTACAGGCGCCAGTTCAGGTATAGGTTATGAAACCGCTCTAGCCTTTGCGGCTCGCGGTAAAAACTTAATTGTTACAGCCCGCAGAAGGGAGCAACTGGAGGAGCTAAAATCTGAAATCAATCATAACTACCCCGATGTAGATGTCGTTATTCGAGTAACTGACTTATCCGTTTCTAGTAATGCTTATAAGCTTTATGAGGATCTACAAGGGTTCGAAATCGAAACTTGGATCAACAATGCGGGGTTTGGAAATTTCGCTTCAGTGGCCAAGCAAGATTTAGATAAAATTTCTGCAATGCTGCATCTGAACATTGAATCGTTGACGATCCTTTCCTCTCTATTCGTTCGTGATTATTCCAATGTTGAAGGAACACAATTAATCAACGTTTCATCCGGTGGCGGCTATACGATTGTGGGAAATGCCATTACGTACTGTGCGACTAAGTTCTATGTGAGTGCCTTTACTGAAGGACTCTCTCATGAGTTGAAGAGTCAAGGTGCACTTATGCAGGCTAAAGTGCTAGCACCTGCCGCAACAGAAACAGAATTCGCGAAGCTTTCTTTCGATATCCCCGAATTCGAATATCATGGGACTGTGCCGAAATATCATACCGCGAAGGAAATGGCTGGATTCATGCTTGACCTGTATGATAACGATCATGTTGTGGGGATTGTTAATGGTTTGACGTACGAGTTCGAGTTGAGAGATACCCTCTATAATTATGTGGCGAGCACGCGATAAGCTCATCTTGTAATGGCAAGTTAAGAAGCATTACCATCCATTACGGATCGCTATGCTTCGACAATGATGTATCACCTAAATCCCCTATCAAAAAAAGGCTGCCAATCCCTTATGGGCGGCAACCTTTGATTTTTACTCTACGACAACGCCAACATCGCGTTCATATCTTCTTCAGCAGTAGTAATTAGCTTCAATCCAAAAAGCTCTACCAGAACATCCAGTACACCTGGTGAAATGAACTCGGGTGGCTTTGGTCCGATGCGAATGTCCTGAATGCCGAGACTGAACAAGCCTAGCAGAATGGCTACTGCTTTTTGCTCAAACCAAGACAGCACGATGCTGACAGGCAGCTCGTTCACCGTACACTCAAATGCCTCAGCCAGAGCCATAGCAATCTTCACTGTAGAACCGGAATTATTACATTGCCCAAGGTCAATGTAACGTGGAATACCGGTGTCTCCAACGGTGCCATAATCTACGTCATTAAAGCGGAACTTTCCGCAAGAAGTCGTTAAAATGACAGTATCGTTCGGTAAGGAAGTCGCCAACTCACGGTAGTAATTCCCGCCAGTACCTGGCGCATCACAGCCAGCAATGACGAAAAACCGGCGGATATGCCCGTCTTTGACAGCTTGAATGATCTCTGGTGCTAACCCGATAACAGTTTCATGATGATATCCGGTAGTAAGTACCAGATCTGACTCTACATCAGCCGCAGGTAGGGACAACGCACGATTAATTAATGGGGAGAAATCGTCGCCCGTTATTTTCTCTACACCTTCCAGCCCCGCTACTTCATATGAGAAAAAGCGGTCTGCATACGTGCCTTTAATCGGCATTACACAGTTTGTGGTAGCAAGAATTGCACCGGGAAACTGCTCGAACAATCTACGCTGATCATACCATGCTTTGCCGATGTTGCCTTTCAGATGTTTATACTTTTTGAGTGCAGGATATCCATGCGCAGGCAGCATTTCTGAGTGGGTATAAATGTTGATGCCTTTCCCCTCTGTCTGCCGCAGTAATTCCTCCAGCGCATATAAATTATGCCCTGTTACAACAATACATTGACCTTCAATTTTGTTCTGACTGACTGTGATCGGTTGCGGAATGCCAAAGCGGTCCGTATGCGCACGATCCAGTACATCCATGATGCGAACCGCCGCATCCCCGACCTTCATCGCCATCTCCAAATGTTCCTGTGTATTAAAGTTGGAATTGGTCAACGTCATATACAAAGCTTCGTGGGTGATACGATCCACCTCGGGATCGCTATATCCTAGCTGCCGGGCATGTGTCGCATACGCTGCAATTCCTTTTAATGCAAAAATCATCGTATCCTGCAAACTCGCAATGGTTTCATTTTTGCCACATACCCCTACAACGGTGCATCCGCCATTCGGTGTCTGTTCACATTGGTAACAAAACATATCGTTATCCTCCATATCTAGATAATCATTCGTTACTTCCAACGTAACAGAACACCAAAGCTTGAGTTGTGATTACATACACATTTTTTTAGATCAAGCAGATTTAAATGTCCTTCTATTTATAACAACCATTAATACAATAACGCTTAAACAAATGAAAATATTAATCTCAAAAACCAATTTGAACGCCTGCAACTGACTCCCTTGTCCTGTCTCTCCACTCATCACACCAAGTCCAAGTGCTGAGCCAAAGACCATACCCGCATTTCTTGTTAAAGCAATTAATCCGCCAATCGAACCCACGTGTTCCCGAGGTGTCTGCTGCATAATGAAGCTATTATTAGGAGAGGCAATGAGCCCCATACCAAGGCCAATAAGAGATAGAATCGCCGCGATTCCATAAATCGGTATATGATCTAAATACACCAGTAACAAGATAAACCCGCTTCCCATGCAGCTCAGTCCCATAAGCATCAGACGATGAGAGCCATAACGGTCGGAGCAGTAGCCTGCAAGAGGGCCTGCAAACGCCAAGGCAATGGGATAAGCCGCCATAATATATCCTGTCGTAGATGACGAGAACGGAGCCGACACCCCCATCAAATAAAATGGAATGAGGACAAGCAATGTGTTAGATAAAATAAAAGAGGCACAGCTAACGATCAAGCCTCCCGCTACAGTTGGAATTTTCAATGCTTGTAAGGGTAGAAAAGGAGTCTTTTGCTTCCGCTCCCAGAATAGAAAAGTAATCAACAACAAGGAAACCCCCACCAAACTTGTCATTGTCCACACGGACACCCAGCCCCATTTGCTCCCATTTGTTATTACGAGAAGGACCAAGGTGATGAATGCCATAAACAAGCTGGCCCCCACGAAGCTGATAGCACCCGGCTTGCGCTCTTGCACACGGTTCGGGATGTACCGATATGCCATAATTGTAGCCACAATCGCCACAGGAACATGGATTAAAAATAACCATTTCCAGCTCAGCCACTCTGCAATCAAACCTCCCGCTATAGGTCCCGTCATCCCGCCCAGCGCGACAGCTGTACTTAAAATTCCGAGAGCACGACCTCTTTGCTCTTTCGGTATATGAATGGTAATGAGTGCAATATTAGTTGCTTGAAACATTGCAGCTCCTACTCCTTGTACAACTCTGAGCGTTAGCAATATTGGCAGATTAGGTGAAAAAGCGACTAGGACAGAACCAACAGTAAAAATAATAAATCCAAGATTGTGAATCCGGCGAAAACCATAACGGTCGCCTAGTTTCCCCATAACAGGAAGAAGAGCCGTAATCACTAGCAGATAACCTGTTGTGATCCATAATCCCTTCCCAAGCTCTGTCTGAAAATAATTCACAATAAAAGGAAGCGACACATTCACAATTCCAGCTGTAAAATGGGAAATAAACGCCCCCATACAAATAGCCGCCATCATTCCCAGCCGCTGCCCTTGTGTGCTTTTAAACTCTATATCTTTTGCTGCCATCATGTTGATCCCGTCCCTACTCATATTGTTTAAGAATTACTAACAATTATAAGTAGATCCCTTGCAAGAACAATCCCATAAAGATGGGATGGAAATGGTTTAGGCGAATATGTCTATCAGTATAGGTGAGGAAAATCAGAGGTCCTGCGAAACAGCAAAAAGCGGCACATTTAAGTGCCGCCACTGAATTATTATCTATAAGAGTCATGCGTTGGGCGAAACAAATCTTCTTCGGAACTTCTGACCATAGAAAAATGTTCGACATTGTAGTGCCCATGTAATGTTTTATTGTGATGCTTGATGATTTGTTCTGCACTTAAAACATCATTGTCCGTTGTAGAATGACCATCTCCGACCAATGTAACATCCATGCCGCTAACCGTAGCCGTCCGAACAGCAGTATCGATGCAGTGTTGAGTTTTACATCCCATAATCACCACATGCTCAATCTGCTGATCTTTCAGATATTGTAGCAGCTCAGTTCCGTGAAAAGAATTCGTTGCCAGCTTATCAAAGATTTTGGCATTTGCAGACCTGTTGATTTCATTGTGAACTTGAAAGCCTGTACCTGTTCCTTCAGCGACATCTAGATCCCTAACGAACACAACTTCGACATCGGCTTCTTTTGCTTGTTCAATCACTTTATTAATATTCCGGATAAGCTGCTCTTTATTGAATACTGCACTTTCCTTTTCGTTTCCATCCATTAATTCTTGTTGTGCATCGATGATTAATAATACCTGATTCAAATGATTTTCCCCTTTCGAATGGTGGGGAAACGTCAACACGCTTGATCAGTTAAACGTTATCCCCATATCATTTTGCAAGCTGACATTGTTTTTCATAATATCTACCTCCCAATAAAAATGGTATATAAACTTTAATCTTATAATTTAAGACTTTTTTAGTTTACCATATTTTTAAAATGTACTCTCTAAAAACTTTGATTGCTACATCCATTGATACATCATAAAAATGGTGGAAATCAGATTAGTCAGCCCGTGCAGAACCCAACCTGGAATGATCGAACCGCCGGATAATTTCTCATCCAACATTCCGATGCTCCAACCCACAAAACCTGTAAGAATCATTACAACAGCAGAATTCAATAATCCGGAACTGCTGTATAACAGTACAGCATGTACGACACCAAATAATAAAGCTTGAGCACAGTTTCCAATTCCGAATCCGAATTTCGAACTTAACCGTTTACCAATGAAGCCGCGGAACAGAATCTCTTCGGACAAGCTAGTCTGCAACCAAGAATAAATCAATGCCGGAATCAAACCTTTAAGACCTGTACCATAAAACTGTGAGCTGGCCAAAGTATTCTTATCCAGCATATAGATTGCTGTAAGCATTCCCAGGCTGGTGAATATAGTCATGGTAAGTATAAACCATAGTATGAACTGCTTCCTAGAAAGCAATTGGGGTTTCTTCCAGCCAATCCACATGGCAAAGGATGAAGTTGTTCTGCTTGTAAAAAACCAGTATGTATAGGGAATGATGCTGAATAAGATGAGCTGAAGGACTGCACTGATGAGCAATGACAATGTCAACGGAATACCCTCCCTTTAATAAGAACAGCCTCAATATATCATGGACCGCTGCTTACCAGCGGGAAGAGACCGTAACTTGCAGGTTAGGTGGAGTAGTTGGTTGCGGATTGCTACTCAGGCAGTGGTAATACCGCCAACATCATGAACTGCCCATTCTCATATCTGAAACTGACGCTTCCTTGAAGCTGTTGAACCGCATACTCAATGCTTTCGATTCCGAACCCTCTACGCCCAAAGTTCCGCTTGCTGGACAAAAAAGAGCCCTGCCCGTCCTCTGTAAGCAGAGATGCAGGATTCTTTAAAGAAATCACCAATAACCCGTCGCAATAAATCACTTCCAGCCCAATAACATTCTGCTCTGACTCTGGTAATCTCTGAACCCCTTCGATTGCATTATCTAATGCATTGCCTAAAATAATTGCAATTTCAACCTCTTTGCCTGCAAGTAACAGGTCTTGCGGGATGCAAAAATGAGATTGCATTGTAACTTGATGTAGCTCGGCTTTGGCGAACTTCTCATTATAGATGGCATCAATAGCTATATTTCCAGAAGAAATATACTTTTCTCCTGCCTCCTGTGTCGAAGCAAGCTCCGCAATATATCGCTTGGCTTCTTGTACAGCTCCTTCATCCAGCAGAGAATGAATAAGGATCAACACATGGTTCAGATCATGCCGCAAACGCTGTGCTTCCTGATTATCTTTCAGTTTACTCGTGTAATCCTTCACTTGCTGCTGAAGCACATGATTATGCAATTCTATTTGCATCCGTTTCATTAACTTTTGATATATAAACATTACAGCTACATTAATTACAAGAATCCCAAGCAGGATGAATACAAAATCAAACGGAATATCAAAAGGTTTATCACTGGAATGTCTCAGATTCACAATAATAATAAGCAAAGAACCCGCCGAAACAAGATTCAGCACAGCCCAATCCTGATTCGACAGTAACGTTGTGGTATCCACTTTGAACAACCGCAGCAATAGCAGACATAACATGATGCTTAGCAAAACAACAAATAGGAAAGCAAAAGATAACCACCAGAAATTAACTGTATCTATTCCCTCGGCATTGAGTGGGATATGCTGAATCCCAGACCATACCAGCATCTCAATAACCACCGTAAACACTGTATAGAAACTGCTAAAGAACAGCTTTTGTAGCACACTGCCGCGGAAATAAAAAATAGTAATCAGACTATACACAAGTAGGTGAAGGATGACCGAATCTACTAGAGGTAAGCTAGCAGCGGTAAGCGATTTAATTATATAAAAGATAATAAGACAGCCTATAAATGAATTTTTGCTCCTGCTCAGGATCAGGAATTTTTTGAGAAAAATATAAAATGTAACCCCTTGCGGGACATATATAAGGACGAGCATAAATACACCAAAAAAGTAAGGACTAATCTCCCGGATGAAAGACATTTATCTTAAGATCCTCTTTTCTATAAAGGCATGGTAGGACCGTAAAGAATCAGAGCTTCTACTGCGGCTGACGGGAAGCTCCACCCCGTTCTTCAGCTGAATAAGTTCTTTGCTTAAAGAACGAACATACAGCCAATTTACTAGGAATCCCGTATGTACGCGACAAAAATCGTGTGATTCCAGCTGTCCTTCCAACTCTCTCAGTTTGCCATAATACGAGTAAGTCCCTTGTTCAGTACAAAGGACCAATTTTTTACCTCGTTCTACCGTGATATACATAATATCATCTACCCTTAAATTATAGCTCATATGATGGATTGAGAATGACAGCACGTTGTTTCTTTGCATGCATTGCTGAATGGCTTTGACTGTGGCGGTCTGCAGTTCATGTTCATCAATGGGTTTCAGTAAATAGCGAAAGGGATGAACCGCAAAGCTTCTTCTCATATAACTTGTATGGCTGGTGACATAGATAATTAATACCCTGGCATCTTTGAGCCGGATCTTCTCTGCGACTTCTATACCGTTATACTCGGGCATCTCCATATCCAGATAAACTATATCGTATGCGGTAGTCGTCATTGCCTGAAGCAGGGTTTGGCCTGATTCAAAAATCTCAATAGAGGCAGTCATCCCTTGCAGGCTAGTTATCTGCTTCATGAGTAATTCTTCCAACCGCGAGGCATCTTGCCTCTGATCGTCACAGATTGCAATGTGAAGATTCATATTATGTATCCCTCCAAGTGAACGTAATTCTATCATATTATAATTTGAAAAAATATGAAGAACCGCCAAAAAGCCGATCCTCTCGGACCGGCCTATAAACTCTTTTTTACAGGGAAGTTTCTACCCTAGTCAATTCATCGGAAGAGCGGACGCCAGCCGCCGAAACTGGATGAAAATAAACAGAGCGGTCAGCATCACCACAATTCCTGAACCGAGGAACCATAGCTGCACACCGTATCGATCCACCACAGGTCCTGCCAACAGCAGCCCAATTGGCGAAGACAACATCATAATGCTGGTCACGAGTGAAATGACACGCCCAAGCATCTCGGGTTCAAAAGAACGTTGGATCATCGCCATGAAGGGACCGTTGAAGAAGGGTGCCGCACTGCCCATCAAGAACGAGAGAATGGCAAAGATCACAAATGCATTCGGACCAATCAAACCACTGATCACACAGGTAAGACCGATGACTAGCAGACCTACGCTCATATAGCTAATGTCGCTCCATTTAGATGAGAACATCGACAATAGCAGACCACCTAAAATCATCCCGATGCTGAACACCGCTTCCACCAGGCTGGCACTGTATCCTCCACGGCCAAAATGAGACAATGTCATATAAGGAAACAGTGTCGCTAACGGCATAAATGCGATACTAAACACCGCAGTAGCCCCCGTAATCAACACAATGGGTTTCGCTTGAATGAGTGCGTTCCAACCCAAACGGAATTCTTGAACGAAAGACGGCGCAGCTGAAGACTGCACTTTAGGCTGATGGATCTTCACCATGAACAGCATCAGATTCGCAATCAAAGCCCCGGCCACATCGAGTAGTAATACTGCCCCGAGCGAAGTTGCCGAGTAAACCGCTATCCCAAGTGCAGGACCCATTACATTCGAGAAAGAGAACACCATCTGCTGCCAGCCCGCGACTCTTGTCAATTCTTCTTCAGGCGCAATCAACGGAACAGCCGCCTGAAAAGCCGGAGCATGAAAGGCTGATGCCGCCGAACGCAGGCTCAGAATGACATACACAAAGCCAAGTCCCGGTTCCCCCCACATGAAATAAATACCTAATATCAGACTGAAGAGCGCAATTGCGCTATCAGCAATAATCATCGTTATTTTACGATTCCAACGGTCCAGCCAGACCCCTACAAAAGGACCCAAGACCGCTTGCGGCAAAAACGCTGCCAACCCAGCAATCATCAAAACTGCCGCTGACCCTGTCGATTCCGTTAAGTGCCAGATCACCGCGAATTGAACCATCGAACTCGTAAGAATCGAGAAAATCTGTCCGCTAAAAATAAGGGCGAAGGCTTTTTTCCATTGTATTTGCATAAGGTCATCTCCTTTGATTAAAAACTTAAATAAACTCATTCCATGAGCATAGGCACACTGAAACAGGCACATCACAAATAAACTCATTTCCTTATCTCAAAGAAAGAATGAGTCCACTTGTCTTGCACCACTGATTACCATAAACGAATGGAATGAGTCACAAGGAGCACCTCCTGAAAAAAATTATGTTCATTATAACATCGCATCTCTTCCCTGAGCCAGTTCCAATTGTTCTTTTTGCGAAAAATTTGATCTATCCCCACCTTCCGAATAAATTCCTAAATAAGGGAGAAGATAAAAATCACTTAACATCTCATTTATTTAAGGAGAATTGCATGCGGAAATTTTTTAACGCCAAGACACCTCCGTCTAATCCTAAGGTGCACCCTCAATTCGAAGCCGAAAATGAGCTTTCAATGAAGGATCTTTTTTCCCATTCTATCTCTGCGTCTCTCGAAGACAACTTACAGATTATTAATAAATGTTTTGCCAATTGTTCGGACCTAAAGGTAATTCCATGGCATTATGGCCCGGATCTTAAGTATGAAGCCTCATCCGTCTATTTCAATACACTTACTAAGTCTGACCCTACAAATTATTTTAAAGATGTCTTGCAGAATTTAGTTCCGCATGAGCTGGGTCCCACCTTGGACGTGACCGTTGAAGATGTCATCTCCTATTTTGAAAAAAATGGTGTTTCATCACCGCTGCTTGAATTAATGGACAATATCGGTCAAGCCATTAAGGGGATTCTTGATGGGAAAGTTGTCCTTTTCTTTACAGGTTGGCAAAAAGCCGTTGCCTATTATGCCTTCGATGTAGAACAGCGCCAAACCTCTGAGCCCATTTCAGAGCCTACTGTTCAAGGTCCCCACGTCAGCTTTATAGAAAGCTTGGAGCGTAATGTAGGTGTTATTCGTAGTTTGCTGAAATCTACTAATCTTAAGTTCGAGTTCTTTACCTCTGGTAAGCAGGTTCAAAGAACGTTGTCCTATGGTTATCTGGATGGAGTAGTCAAACCAGAAACATTAAATCAATTCAAACAACGGATAGCAAGTATTGATCAGGAAGAAATTCTTGACGTTTCCTATCTCGAAGAGTGGATCGGTGATTCGCTCTACTCACCATTTCCACAAGTCCGCTATACAGAACGACCGGATACAGCTATAACAGCTCTGCTAGACGGAAAGATTATTGCTATGGTTAACGGAAGTCCTTCCATTCTGATCTGTCCCGGGAATTTCATGGAGTTTTTTACGAATAGCGAAGATTATTACTACCGGACCATTTTTTCATCATTGATAAGAATGATTAGGGTCGCTGCCTTCATCATCGCCCTGCTGTTACCCAGTACCTATATTGCCTTATCCAACTTCCATTCCGAACTAATTCCCACAGTTCTGCTGCTTGCCATTCTAAACACACGCGAAGGAATCCCCTTTCCGGCTATGGTTGAAGCTTTGATCATGGAGTTTTTCTTTGAGCTATTGAGAGAGGCGGGCATACGCTTACCCAGACCGATTGGATCGGCCGTCAGTATCGTTGGGGCTTTGGTCATTGGACAAGCTGCTATTCAATCGCAGATTGCCTCTCCGGTCATGGTCATTGTCGTCGCTTTGACGGGCATTGCCTCATTTGCGCTACCACAATACAATATGGCAATTGCGCTGCGGATTTTACGGTTTCCCTTAATGATTCTCGCGGCAACATTCGGAGGACTTGGCATCATGGTCGGTTTTATTCTAATTTATCTCCATCTGGCTACCTTGCGCTCTTTAGGAGAACCGTATTTAGACTCGTTAGCTCCGTTAGATCTTAAAAGAGTACGTGATTCTATTTTTCTACTTCCGAGAAGACTGCTGCTTCATTCACCACGGAATCGACACCTATATAAAAAGACTTCGGGAAGGAAGTAGATATAGTGAAGCGGCTTACTACCATACTAATTTCCCTTCTTGTACTCACTCTAACTAGCGGATGCTGGGATAATAAAGAATTGGACGAGTATGGGTATGTGCAGGCGGTCGCCATTGACCAAAGCGAAGACAATCGGATTGTAATCACGACACATTTCTATAATCCTTCCACCAAAATAGAAATGGGACAAGCAGGGGATCCAGCGTCCAAGGGAATTAATATCGTTACGAGTGGAGAAACCTTTTTTGAAGCAATAAGGGAGATCCCGGCAAAATTTGGTCGAAAAGCCAAATGGGATCATATGCGTGTCATATTAATCGGGGAGCAACTAGCCAGAACCACGAACATCCGGGAGGTACTTGATTTTTTCTCCAGGGATCAAGAACCGCGTGGTACCGTTCTTCCTCTCATCGCTGAGCAATCTGCGGCACCATTTTTAGATATCAACCCGTTTATCGAGCAGACCATTGGTCAACAGTATAAGAGAATGGAGACGAGCGGTGCTCTATATGCCGCAAAAACTTCCAAGATTCCTCTCTATGAGCTGGCTATACAAATGTGTAGCCCCTCCAATACTTCCATCATCCCTTACCTGCATAAGACCAGTTTGGATCATAAACCATTGATATCTGGGCTGGCTGTAATTCATAACGGTAAAATGATTGACATTCTAAAGGAGAAGGATACAGAAGCATTCATGATGCTGACGGATAGATATATCTATGGAGTACTAGAATTTCCTTGCCCGGATGAGACCGAAGTACCGCTGCGGAAAAAAGAAACGCTTGAAGTGCTTACCTTCAACAGTACGCTTACTCCAATCGTAAAAAATGGTTCTGTGTCCGTCGGTGTAAAAATTGCTATTGAAGGAATGATCGGAGAATTACGTTGCTCACATTTAAAAAACAATAAGGACATGAAGCTTTTTGAGCAGCGTATCATAACTCAGGTTGAACAACAGGTTGAGCACGCAACCAAGTTTTTGAAAACAAAAAAGATCGACGCACTCGGAATTGGCAATCAGATTTACCGGAAAAATCCGCAGCTGTGGAAACAACTAGAGCCTCAATGGAAGGATACATTCGCCCAGACTCAGTTCGATATCAACGTTGATGTCAAAGTGCTAAGCACTGGAATGAACTCAGGCACAATATTTGGAACAAAGGAGAAGTAGCTATGGTGGGAAAAATAATCTGCGTTCTCTTATTAGCTTCCGCTATGCTAGCCCATGACATCCCAAGGTTTAAGCAAGCCTCCATCCGCGATCGAGTAGTTTATGGAGTATTATTACTACCCGTACTTTATCTCGGATTTATCTTTATTGCAGCTAAGCCATGGCCCAATATAGATTCCATCTTCAATTTATTCACGGCTCCAGCTGAGCACATCGTCCATTGGATCAACCCTGCCATTTCATAAGCTTAAAGAATGAGGAGGAACGTATGAATAAGCAAGAACGTGTTAGTTCGATCCAAATGTCCATGCTGTTTCTCTTCTTTATGACCGGTTCCTCAATCGTTATCGTCCCTGCGTCACTAACTAACTTTGCCGGCAACGGAGCCTGGATATCCCTCTTAATCGCCTCGGCCATAGGAATGGCTCTGCTTTCCGGTATTCTATATTTGAACCGACGAGCGCCAGATCTTTCGCTTGTGGAACAAAGCCGCTCCGTACTTGGAAACGGACTGACCCTCGTCCTCCTGATTCCTTTCACTTGTGTACTGTTTTGGAATGTCGCTGGAATTGTAATTGAGATCGGAACCTTTTTCAAAAGCACGATGTTAAAAGAAACGCCCACTTACGCAGTAAACACCATGTTTTTTATAACGATTGCGATGACAGCTCTAGCTGGAATTGAAGTGATTGCCCGCATGGCAGCCGTCCTAATGTCACTAATGTTCGGATTTATCATCTTAGTCTGGATACTCGTAGCAGGGTTGTATCATCCCGAGTACCTACTGCCCATCATGCCTGATGGATTTAGGCCTATCCTAAGTGCTACATATGTAGTCTATGGCTTTCCCTATTCCGAGCTTATCGTTTTTTCGATGATTTTACCGTTCGTGCGTAAAGAAGACAATTCTAAACTGGGAAAACAGATGTATCTTGCACTCATCATCAATGCCCTGACGTTAATTGCTTCTGTCATTAGCAGTATTATGGTATTGGGACCACTGTCCGGCAGCTTGAAATATTCATTATATCAGTTGGCGAGACTCATTTATTTTCAGGAAACCATTGAAAGAATCGAATCCGTGATTGGTTTTTCACTCATTATCGGCTTCTATTTCAAGGCTTCTATCCTGCTGCTTATTCTTATTAAAGTACTAAAGGAGCTTCTGAGATTGAATGATGAACGTTTAATTGTTTTCCCACTTGCTTTTGTCTGCCTGCTGTTATCTGTAACGACTTACACACAGGAGTCTGAGCTTGAGAAAATCGTGAATACTACATGGCCCTTGCTCACTAATCTAGCTTACATCCTGCCGTTTCTTCTGATTCTATTGGTCACTTTTATTCGTTATCATATAAATCAACACAAAAAATAACCCGTTCTAAACGGATTCAATATCCCCTATCTCATTTCGCAGACTTCAGCTTCTTCTTTTCTTGAATCCAGCCCGCCAGCAAAAGTATTGCTCTACATAATTGCTTGCCATCGCGATTGAAGATTCTGAGATTTCCGGACCCAGAGGACGTTATTCCCAATTTTTTGGCCTTTGGAGCAGAGTTTCGGACTCCACTGACGCTATCTCATATAAAAAGACTCATATTGAGTGTTTTTTTATGGGAATAGCTGCTATACAGTCCGCTAGGATGCAAAATATAGACCCATGACACGTTTAAGGTCAGCTGTGTCCGATGGGCTTGGTCTGTGCAAGTGTTATTGGATCAAACGAAGCAAAGTAGGGATGCCCAACAGCCACTTTTAGCTTATTAGGACACCCCTGTTAAGTTTATTACGTTACTCGCTCTAACCAATAAATTCTTGAACCCACTCGCTGTTATAGTAACCTATTCCAATTTCTGTAAAGCTACTATTCAGGATATTGGCACGATGACCAGGACTGTTCATCCATTGGTTCATTACTTCTTCTGCGCTCGACTGACCTTTGGCGATATTTTCCCCCGCTGAATTGTATGAGATCCCGAATGCTTTCATCATATCAAACGGAGATCCATACGTAGGAGACTGATGGTCAAAATAGTTATTGTCATACATATCCTGCGCTTTAGCCAAAGCCATTTTCGAAAGTTCGCTATTTAAGCTAAGAGGCTTCAAGCCTGCATTCGTTCTTTCTTTATTCACCAGATCCAATACTTGCTGTACCGATTGGGATGTATTGGTGGATGGTTGTGGATTTGCAGACTTCTGTGGGACAGCAGAATGTTGCGGATTTGCAGAATATTGTGGTTTCGCCGACTGCTGCGGATACGTTGTTTGATCTGTTGTGCTTCCTGTAGGTGGATTGGTACGGATGAACCCATCCAGCCATTTCGTTACATCGCCAGGAACTTGTTTAGTCTTAATTGTTGTATTCCCTGCATTCTCCGTGGAAATGGAAGATGCTTGCGTTAAAGTTGAACTTGAGGTAGTTTTACGAGCATGATTGTCAACCTTCGTTTGTTGAGTTGTCATTTGGTTGTTGGCCGAGTTATTACCCGAACAAGCAGTAACGAGTAATAGCGCTACTATTACGATAAATGGTTTAATAAGAACCCCTCCTGATTTGGCAAAGTAGTGACTTAATCGAATAAAGTTTTTGTAAAGTACCCCTGATTTATTCATCCCTAATTCAAAAATATAAAAAGCAAAAAAGTCCACTCGCAACATGGTTGCTGTGGACTTAATCTTAGTGGATATTTTAGATGCGTCGATATAGTTACATTTATAGTAAATTATAGAATTTTTTACTAATTAATGTTATGCTTTATTAAGATCATAAAGTATAACATCAAATAAGATTTGGACAAACAAGCTTATAGAAATGAGCAGGTGTTGTTAGGTAATTAGATACTTTTAGATTACTTAATGTAATGTGATTGCAAAATTATTACAAGGAGTGATCATGCTATGTTAGAAGGTATCTCGATAAAACAAGTCTCCATTTATTGTCCTGAAAGAGTGATTAACAACCAATATTTTATTGACCATTTTCAAAAGCAAGGTATAGATATTAAGCGGATTCTTAAAAAGACAGGCAGAAAAAACCGCCATGTTATTGAAGGAACGAAGGAGAACTCGTTGACGATGGCGATTAATGCCGCTCAACAGGCAATTGATGCTGCATCATTGAATTCTGCAGATATAGACCTGATTCTTTTTTCCAGCTCAACTCCGGAATATTTATCACCTACGAATTCATTGCTTATTCACAAAGCTATCAAAGGTAAAGATGATACGCTTTGCTATGACTTAAATGGTAATTGTATAGGAATGTTTATTGCGGTTGAACAGGCTGCTCGTACTTTATACGATGATCCTGATAGAGATAGAGCGTTGGTTATCGGTTCGGATTTTTTAAATTTATGGGCTGATCCTTCACATCCAATAACATATTCAATTTTTGGCGATGCCGCCGTAGCCCTCATTTTAGAAAAAGATCATTCAGAGAGTGGATTAATTGACGTAAGGTATCTTTCGGACAGCCGTTTTACAGAAGAAATTGTGTACCCCGCTCAAGGATTGGCTAAGTCTTTGCGTGATGGGGCTGAACACCGCTACTTACACTGGGGGAGATTCAGCGGAATAGACAGTGTACGATTTGCGGAAGCATCTATTGTTGAATTATTAAACAAACATCACCTAACATTCGAGGATATACAAGTTTTTTGTTTTTCACAATTTACATTGGCTAATATTAAATTACTTCAAGCTAAGCTGAACCTGGATCAACATAAAATTATTTATGTAGCCGACGAATATGGCTATACAGGCACAAGCAGTCCCTTTCTGGCCTTATATTGTGCTATTGAACATGGTTTGATCAAACGTGGCGACAACTTATTATTTTGGACATTGGGGTCAGGTTATCAAGCCGGTTCAATGTTATGGCGTTATTGACATGGGGCTCCATTCATTCATTCATCCTATCACTATCGAAACTCCACAATACACTAACAACAATCCCATCAGTATATTAAATTGACTTCTATATTTAGATATCATTTTTTTGAAAAGAGAACCACATAAACACCAACTAAAAGTGCCCATAAAACCGATGAATGCTAAGACTATAGAGTAACTCAATAAGCTAAAATAGGAAGAATGAGAGGTAAGAATAAATGTAGATGTAACTGTGATTCCATATAATATCCCTTTAGGATTAATAAATTGTAAAAGCATACCCGCAATAAAACTGTTATGTTTATCGCCACTTCCATCACTTTCTTGATGTTTACTTGTAATAATTTTAAATGCTAAATAAAACATGTAGACTCCGCCTATCACAGCCATAATAGATTCAATCTTAGGGATAAAATTGATCAGAAGTATATTAAAATAGCAACATAACAATATAATCACGAAAAAACCTGTGCCCACTCCTAAACAAAATCTCAATGTTTTTCGTAAACCAAACTGGTTTGCAAAAGTCATTGCCATAATGTTATTAGGTCCCGGAGTAAAGCTAGCAACAAATGCATATAAAAACAAAGAAACAATCACTGAATTACACCTCGTTGTATGTTATAATGTATTTATCAGACGCTATAACGTCCTTATGTGCGTTTTATTGCATATCCTGGTCGTTATAAAGTAAATAGGGATAGGAGAATTACCGTGGAAGAGATAAATCAAATCATTGCGGAGAATATAAAAAAGATTAGAAGAAGTAAAGATTTAAGCCTGGAAAAGGTGGCTGAATTAACAGGAGTAAGCAAAACAATGATTGGTCAAATCGAAAGAGGCGAATCGGCACCTACCATTACAACCATTTGGAAGATCGCCAATGGATTAAAAACTTCATTTTCTGCGCTGATAGATTACCCAAAGCCTGACACAAGAGTCGTATTAAGAAATGAAATTCAACCACTGCTTGAAGACAACGGAAAATATCGGGTGTACCCATCTTTCCCATTTGATGAAAGCAAACGATTTGAGGGTTATACAGTTGAGATAGACAAAGGTGGATACCTTGATGCCAATCCACATATGGAAGGAACTGAAGAATTAATCACTGTATTTGATGGTGAATTGTCTTTGCGTGTCGATGAAAATGAATATCTATTAAAATCTGGTGATTCTATCACGTTTAACGCAGACAAACCCCATGTATATTATAATCCAGGACAATTATTGACCCGTTTAAGCATGATCTTATATTATTCTAGTTAGCAAAAAAACCAAGGTTCTTAAACCTTGGGATCAAATCTTACTATGATAACCTGCGGAGATAACGCTCAGCCTCCCCATTATGAACCGTCCAGCATTAACTTATAAACCTTACCGTCTTTTACATATTCATTATTAAAAAGCAGGGCATCCCCTTCTCTTTTCAGGAATTTCAGATTGTCTCCAAAAAAAGGAAGGTCGTTTGTTTCGGCATATTTTTGCTGCTCTACGTCAAGAAGTGCCTTGTACAACAATGTTTTGGCACCTGTTTTACGATCTATCATCATGAGGAAACCTTGCTGATTGGACCGAATCAGCAGAAAATCCTCGTCCATTCCCTCCACTAAATAATTATCCGAATTACCACCTAGGGTGTTCAGATTAATCGTCTCCGTTACGTTCCCTGTTCCATCTTCAATTAATCGTAATATTTTCCCATCGGTAAGCAGGAGCTGATTGCCAGCTATTTTCACATTGTCACCATAACGAAGATAGTATCCTACACTTGCGTGGCGAATGACCATTCCATCCTTAATAATCATCGTATACCATTTATTATTGATATGTGGTTCTCCGTAAACATCTGTTACGGTTAGATAGATTAGACCTTTCGGCGTCTTCTGAAAATCGAATTGAACAGCATCGAATAACTGCGAACCAAGGTTCGTTAGCAAGCGAGTTTGTCCTGCGGAATCTGTTAGATATAAACCCCCTGTTTTTTTATCCACTGTATAAGTAGATCCAGCAAATTGTGCGCTGGCACTAGCATAGTTCAATAGCCCAGTTGCTGTATATATCCTCTTCGTCGCATCCCAGCTGACCGTTGTTCCTCCTAATGAATTTACAAGAAAACGGGCAGGTACATAGAGTTGACCATTAATTTCAAAAGGAACACCTTCTACACTTACCAATTTACCATCAAGGACCCCCTGTTTACTTCCAATACGAACGGCTATCTTTTTTCCCCATCCAGTAAACTCCGCTCTTTGATGCGATTTATCCCATACAACCTTAAGTCCTGCCGCTTCCCAGTGACTGGCTGAAACATAAGTAATCCCATCCTTTACTAGTGCAGCGCTCGTACCTTCCCCGCCTCCATCCATAATGAAAGTGAAGTAAGCGGGCAATGCCGCATTCGCAACTGGAGCAGCAAGCAATGATGCAACAAGTATTGGAGCTAGCAACCATCTTTTATCCATATCTTGATCAACCTCCATGTTAGAAAATCATAAATTCTTCATAGGGTATAGACGCAGTTTAATTCCAAAGGTTCCTAGAAGTTAACAATAATAGTAAATTATAAGATCAAAGTCTCTCCTTCTATTCATCCTCTCATCTGCCTCTTTTTCTCCCATTTCGTTGTTCCCCCAAGAATCTGTGAAAATTTTCTCATATATTGATAGGGAGGTTGGCGCCAAACCTTAAACAAAAAAATTGAAAGAAGGCAATTACAATGGCTTTAGGTTGTGATACAGCTACAAATGTAACAGCAGCAAGATTAACTACACTTAAAAATAATAAATTCACATTCGTTTGCCGATATTTAAATCGCGTGGAAGGATACCAAGATGGTCTCACCTCAGCTGAGATTACACGGATTTCAGATGGGGGATTATATATCATATCCCTTTATCAAATCAGCAAATCGCTCGATCATTTTACGAAAGCCAATGGGATTAAAGATGCTGAAACGGCTGTAGGATTAGCAAGTGATTTGGGACAAACCAGCAGCACTCCGATTTATTTTGCGATAGACCGCGATATGACCTCTACCGAAATCACAAACAATATAGTACCTTATTTTCAAGGCATAAAATCAGTGCTAGACAGCAGTACTAAAAATTCCAAAGGCTATAAAATGGGTATCTACGGATCACGAGCAGTCTGCTCTCATATTCGAGGCACTAATTCCGCCACAACACGTTACACCTTCATCGTAGATAATGACTGGCAGGGAACCTTCGAGGATTGGAACCTGCGACAATATAATTTCAACACTGAGGTAGGAACAAGCACTGGCAAAATCAACGTAGACTATGTAGAGTCCTCCTCACATAGCGGTGGAGGCTGGAAAAAGTAATTTATTCCACTTTTATCGGTGACGAGGCGTCGTACGAAAGCAGATTATGATAGATTCAAATAAAGTCTCGTTATTATAAAAATAGTAAAAAGACAACCAGGCATGGATTATCCGATTAATGGAGAAGCTCTGCCTGGTGTTTTTGGTTTGTAGCGGTTTGTTTAAGCAGATATTCATAAATCGTAGCTATCCGACTTTAATGTCTTCTTTGGGCAACCCTCGGAGAAAAATCCATAGAATTTTCCAATGTCCAGCCGAATTACGATCGAGCATCCATTCCACACTGACAGCAACTCGCTTTCCTCACTGATAGCAGCTTGCTTTCTTCACTGACAGCAGCTTGCTTCCGCTATCCTCTCCCCGTATATTTTATCGCTGTAACTTTATGCAACCTATGAGATAACTGCACTTTATACACTTATTTCGTCTGTAAAAGGCTAACTTCTCACTTTAACTGTATTCTATACAATTAAAAATCACAGTTATCAGCTTTAGCGGCAAAAAACTAAAAAATAGCTGTACAAAATACAACTATCTTCATGAGCGAGTTTTTCGAGCGAAAATAGCTGTACGAAATACAATTAAAAGCCGCTACATATTAAATTCGTCCGCTCTCCGTATAAAAAAGGGGCGAGATCTTTGTAGATCACCCCCTCCTCCACTTGCTCCTATTTAGAATCGCCCATTTGATCATATGCGGGATCATACGTCCACTTCAGGCCGTTGTCCTTACTCGACAGATAGATGGTACCTACAGTGTTGCCCTCTTTGCTGAGCAGAATAGGATACAATCCTTCTTTTCCAATAAAAATAGGTGAAAGCGGCGTTTTTTGATATTCATTAAAGGTTTCCGGAAGGGATACCACGAGTTTTTCCCATGACTGTCCCTTATCTTTGGTCCAATAAATAACAGGCCCATTATCTTCATAATATCTGAACCCTAAGAATCCGATATCCTTGTTAGAAAACCCTGCCCCGGCTAAACTTTCCGCGTATAAATCGTTAGGATTTCCAAGCTCCGTCCATGTCTTCCCGCCGTCAGAGGTCTGGTATACATAATTTAATGAGCGTCCCACGCCTGCAGAACCTCCGGAGACGATCCATCCATTTTGTTTGTCAGTAAACCCGATGAACTTGGCGTCATAACCCTTTGCACCTGCAATGTTGTAGTTATTCCACGATTTCCCCATGTCATCACTGATTAATACATGTAGAGGGGATTCTTTACCATCCGCAAATCCATATACAATTGCAGTTTTGTCCTCGGAGATATAAAATCCGGTATCCGCTCTCCCCATCCCCATTTCTGTTCCAGTCGTATCAAGTTTTAAAGGCGTTTGCGCTTGGATCTCCCCTTTCCGATAGGAGACAGAGACATTACCATCCTCGTCCATGGAATACGCATTCCCAGCGTCATGCACAACAACTTGTTCGCCACTAGAGCTGTAGGAATAAATAGTACCTGGTTTGAGCGCCGCCGTATCTGTAGATTGGCCGGTTAGGTTGGTACAGGCTGCTAGCACTGCTGTTACACTAACCACCATTAAGACCGCAAGAAATGCGCCTACTCCATTTCGTTTTTCTTTCATATTTAAAATACTGCCAAATCTCTGCTTCATCGAGTGTTTTCCTCCTGCAAAATTCGTTGATAAAGCTACATGCCGTGTAGCATTACTTTGCATAACCGATAAAATGGCTTCGCAGTATTTCTTTCGATATGCCGCATTTTGCTTACGTACAACGGTGTCATCACAATAAATTTCAATTTCGCGGACAGCTTCGCGTGCCATGAACCAGACCAATGGATTAAACCAATGCAGTGCCTGCACAATCAGTAGCAGTAGCTTATATATGATGTCATGCCTTTTGTAATGGACCAGCTCATGTTTTAAGATAAACTCCAGCTCTTCGTCACTATATTGATCATGCGGCAAGAATAGTGTTGGCTTGTAAAAACCCATTAGCATCGGATTCGGAACTTTACTGCTTATCAGAACCGCAATGGTGGTTGTTACATGCATTTCTTTAGCGACTTGTTTGAGCTTGGAGAACATATCCTCTCTCTGAAGAGGGCTGCTCCAACGTAACACCTGTTTCCTGAAAAAGAAATAACTCAGCAAATGATACCCTAAAAAAAGCACAGCGCCAGTAACCCAGATGTAAGCTAAAATATTAATTATAGAAGGGATATGGCTTACATCCCCTGTCTGGACCGGCTGAGAGATTACTGGCGTATCCGCCTGCAAATTCTGGGACACTGAGCTTTGAAAGACAGTTGCTATGGCCTGACCTTCGGGTAGCTGAATCGCCACAGGAGGATTGGTAAAGGAAAAGTTGAATGGCAACAATAATCGCAAGGTTAGGATCAACCATATCCAATAGCTCAACTTAGCCGAATAATGTTTTCTTAACAAGGGAGTTAATGTGATTAAGCCGATAATAACTAAACTAAGGGTCACAGAAATAACCAGAAAATCTGTAAAAAGACCTGTTATCATCAGGATTCCTCCTTATCTACTCTATCGAGCAGTTCCCGCAACTCAGCAAGATCGCTTTTATCAATCGCCTTCCCGTTGTATAAGGACATCACCATATCCTGCACAGAGTTGCCAAACAGCTTTTCAAGCGTAGACTTCCCTTCGCTCTCTTTATAATCTGTCTCAGAAATTGCAGCGAGATAACGGTTGCTCCGCCCTTCTTTTTCGCAAGATAGAAAGCCCTTTTCAACCAGCCGTGACAGCACTGTCATCAAAGTTGCAAGCGCCCACTTACGTTTATCCCCCAGTTGATTCAAAATATAAGAGGAGCTAACCCAACTCTCGGCTCGCCAAATCACCAGCATAATTTCCAGTTCAGCATCTGGCAAGCGTTTGATTTTGTTATTCATCCATATTTCTCCTTGTTATACATTTGTGTAATACCTTCATTATACAAACGTGTAATTAAAAAGCAAGCACATTATTTCTAAAATATGTATACATTCTTAGACGTTTATTGTTTTAATAAAGGTTTCACAAGTCCAGTAGCAAATAATAAATAGAACCCTAGGAATTTTTATAAGATTCCAACAATGATAACCAACGCACACTCAGCTGAAATTTATAACTATTTTGGAAACTAAGTGATTGGTCTGCATTATTCTTAAGTAAGGAGGCAGGTTATGAAAAAATTTAGTATTCTATCATTTTCACTGATAATTTTACTAATTTTATTATTTGTATTAGTCAGATCCACGCAAAAGATCGTAAGTGTCAATCTTGCATCCGAAACAACAGAAATTACTTATACTGACCGTGAAAGCCTTCAAATCTTCGAAGATGCTATAAGAACTGTAAAAAAAGTACGCGGGTCTGTTGATGTGGGTGAACCGACTTATCGAATGACTGTTACTTACGCTAATTCAAAGGTGGCCGGATTCAGCCTTTATATGGATTTTAAAACGAAAGATGGTTTCCTGATTAAAGCTAGCAATAGCGAAAAGATGCTGGATTTAAGAAATAAGAATTCGGTTGAGCTAGCTGATCTGTTAAGTAAAGAAAAGGAAGATTAAAATTTGGAAACTCAATCTAAAAATAGGCATGGTCATCATACAAATGTAAAAACAAGCCATCCTTTAGTACTAACTAAGGATGGCTTGTTCGTAATTATATTATTTTCCTGCGCTTCAGATATACTGTCCCGCTCCGCTCAGAGCGCTGCAATTCTCTGCTGGATGCGTGGGAATAATGCAAAGGCATTCTCATAAAATACTTTCTCGTGGTGCTGCTCAGGCACAAGCCGGCGGACGAACTCCGCATACAGGTCAATAGGCGCGAGTGGCCAATCGGTACCGAACAACATTTTTTCATAGTGATCAGAGTACACCAACGCCCGGCGAAAATGATCCATAAACAGGGGTTCATTCATGAACCGCTCAAAATGAGGCCGGTCACCAACAACGAGACCAGACAAATCGGCATAGACGTTCGGATTCTTGGCGACCACTTCGGCAGCATCCATCACCCATGGATCGCCTAGATGGCAGATCATAAAGTTCACGTCGCGCCGTTGGAACGCCAGTTCGTCCACGGTAAGCGGATGCGCATACTTAAGCAATCCATTCATCGAATACGTATCCCCGGTATGAATAACCACAGGCGTGCCGTACTTGGCGGCCAGCTCATAGATCGGCGAGTAGATTTTGTCATAAACGTAATGATGATAGTACCCGGCATAGAGCTTAATACCAGCTACCTCAGGAGCTTGCAGCCGTGCCTCAATTCGGTCCAGCTCATCCAAAGCATCCTTTCCTCCGAGCATATTCGGATTAATGCCCACGCATTCCATTAAGAATGGCGGCACACTGGCTTCCAAGTCGAGACCCATCGGATTGGGAGAGGCAGAGTCAGGGAAGGCTCCCTTCGTCTGCTCCGTGACCCCCATACCAATGCCGAGAACAACGTCGTTCTTGTCAAACTCCGCTTTGAGCCCAGCAGCTGTGTAATCAACTTTGGAGAGGTCCAGTGCTGTCTGATGAAAGCTATCGATGTCCGACAGATGAATGTGAATATCAATGATTGGCATTTATAGTCTCCTTTTTGTCAGAAGCACTAGCAAAGGTCACCTTCATAAGATTACGAACTGCCTCTGGATCCAGAGCGAGCTCTCCCATGATCATGAAGGTCGGCTGTGTCCAAGCGGTTTCTCCGTTCAGAAGTAGTAGATGGTGATTCACACCATATGTGAATACCTTATTGTTCACGTAAGACATAGCTCTCTGATTAGGATAACTATGCACCACATGCAGCATGTCTTTACGCGAAGTTGCACCGATTCGGATAAGCCCCTTGGATTCCAGATGGGCTTCGACCTTCCCGATAGGGAAGTTGCCTTCCTCTGGGAGCTCCATCCAGCCTTCCGAATAGATTGGTGAAGGCTTAAAGTAACTATCCTCGGATAGCGAATAATGCGGCAGCGTCATTCCACTTTCATTGGTTACTGAAATCAACACACAGAGCACAGGAACTCCGGGCAGCATGAGGTAATGCTGATTGATCGTAATCCCCCGGTTTGCTTCCTGCTTCTCCATCAAAGTGGTCAGTCTCAATCCCTTCCAGACGTTGCCGTGATCATCCATCTGCTCCGTCCAAGCTGCGCTTCTTGGCTCCTGCAACCGGCTAAATCCGCCTATGCCAGAAATACCCACACCGAGTCCACCATGCCAAGGATTCCACCAGGAACGTGGTTCAGCTTTCGGAAAGGTGCTGTCCAGCCACTCTTCTCCTTGGTGCTTCAAGGAATGCACAACGCTGCCGAAATCAGGAGCAGCTGCAATAGATAGAACTCCGTTGCTCACTGTGTAAATGGGACCCGCAGGTCCTTCTTCTATCCCACAAACAACGCTTGTTTCCGTTTGTGGAAACCAGAGGCCTGTTCGCTCTTGAATGCGATCCTCACCACGATAGACGACCCGGACCTTACGGCCAGATTCGTTGTGTTCTGGTGATTCTGTATCCTCAGTAGAGAGTTCAAAACCAGCGGAGTGCAAATTTTGTCCTCTTTGCAACTCCATCTCAGCGACACTTCGCTCCTCTTCTCCATCAGCCTGTACATACAATTCAAGGCTTCCATCAAGCGGTGTCATCTTTCGTTCGATTAGCTCGGCATGAAGTGCCCCTGCCGCAAAAGGATTTCCACCGCCGAGCGTTAGCTCAAGATGGTCATCCAACACCGGTATGACCGAATTCTGCTGTTTTAGGGCAAAGGCGCGGAATTCCGACCACTTAAGGAAGGTGTTAAGAGCAAACACCATAGTTTTTGTCCGTACGACATCTCCAGCGGAGATTCGGCCAAGATTATGCTCCAGCCCAAGCGGGTATTCCGGACGAAGCAATTTTAGCGAAGGATCCCAGCAGATTCCGCATGTGACGTTCTCTTCCTTGCAGAACAACCAGTTCTCCGTAATTTGTGCACTGTCCCAAAGACTTGGATCGCCTGAGTAAGCATCGCCCATGTCCACGTATTGGCCCTGATATGGCAAGATGAGCTGTTTACCGAAAAAGCCGAAATTCGTCAACAGATACATGTCTTCTTCCAGAATATCACTATTGGTATTGCAGACCTCACTATAAAACTCAGCGATTCCGTTGGCAAATAGCTTAGCCACTCTTTTTATCTCAAGACCCGGGAATTCTTCCGACTCGTAAAGAGATTCGAGAACCTGGCTCTCCCCTTCAGAATAGATCTTTACTTCTTTGGCCTGTTTCTTAGAGAATTCTTCTGCGAATGGCTTGCCTAACTTCGGATGGGTCAACCAGAAATTATGGCTCGAGCCGGGATATTCAATCCACATTCCATTGTCGGTATTATTAAGATGAATAGAGTAAGCGCCATTCACAGCCACCCACTGATCCCCGTTTTCCCCGCCAAAGCGGCCATGCGTTCCCTTCATTAGAACGGATAGTTTGCTTATGAAGGTGACTGCCTTCTCTCCAACCGGAACGGCCGTTACCTCAATAGCCTGTGAATAAAGACCGTATGAATTTAGGGTATAGGGTACTTGAATAGAAGCCTTACTCTTAGCTGGAACAGTAAAGCTTACTGTACGGTCCGCCCATACGAGGAATTCGTCTTCGGGCAAATCAAAAGAAAATTCTGCTTCTGCAGCAAAATTATTCTCCACATTAAGGTACAGTTCCGAAGGAAGACCCAGATACAGTTCCCGGTGTGGCAGCGCTATCTTCATTTTGAGTGGAAATTTAGGAGCAACGCCAATGCGGAATTCCGCACGCTTGCCACCGATGATCCACTTGCTCATAACAACGGGGTGTGTCTTCTTATCGTTCTGCTCTTCCCGAACTGAATCAAGCTCAAAATCACCTTCCACGATAACCGTTTCACCTGGAGCGAGTATTCGCGCAGCAGATAGAGCAAAACGGATATTTTTATCGTTCTGGCCTTCGATCTCAATGGCCAGCTCAGACGTCGAACGATTCTTGATGCGATAGCGAATCTTGTAGGTCGAACCAAACACAAGATCATGATCATCAATTTCCGTAGAGATTTCATAGTCTGGTGTATCAAGAGCGGTCAGACCGCGGCCAGTCTTCTCGAATTCCGCCCTCAAGGAGAGTTCTCCCTTTTGCCAAGTGTAATCAAAGAAATCAAAGCCACGCTCCTGGCGGCCATCTGGCTGAATGGGAAGTTCACGGGTACTGTCTGCATACCAATCCAGTTCTTCAAAATAAGGAGCAAGTGCTTCCGTTTGCAGTACTGTTGGAATGAAGTTCATCAGATGGACGTAATCTTCATTTTTCTCCCAAAAAAATCCGCATTTCTTATACATTGGTACGGCTTTCGTATTACCTGCCCAAGTGAACAGATCAAGACGTGGCCAGCCCGCTTCTATTGTTTGGCGAACAGCGTTCAGAATCAGATTGCGGCCAACCTTGTATCCGTGATAATCGGGACGTACATTCAATAGCGGGACATACAAAGCCCCTTCATCTTGACGGTAGTGGGCGAAGCTGCAGAAGCCGACTACCTCTTTGCCATCAACGGCAAGAAAGGCATTAAGATTGGACGAGATCTCCATCTCACGGCGCACACTGTCCTCAGTTCTTTGATTGGTGCCTCCGCCCCAGCTTTCGTTGCTGCGGTTCCACATTTCTGCGACCGCCCCAGCATAAGAAGAATCGTATTCGATAATGCGGATTTGTTCCGCTGTAGTTTTTACAGTCATGTCTTCATCTCCTTATTCCTCAAAAAAATATGAGTATGTATTCGTATACAGTTATTCTGGATAACCTCTCTACAACATATTGAAATAACTCCTACGAGTTCTTATTATACTATTAACTGGAAGCTCAATACGAGGTAAAAAACTCTTTCTCCTTATTTTCTACATAAACTCACTGCCAGCAGAAAGCTACAAAAAAAGCTGTCGAGTCACCCTCGACAGCCTGAAGCTGCTATTAGGAGCAGCCTTTCTTCTTTAACAACTCTCCACACGATCCGCCGCTCTTTTCTTCATATTAGCGAGACCTACAATACATATCAACAGTACGCAGATAGAATAAGGAAGCGCCATATTAACGGTGTATAAGGCCGTACCTATAACTGGCCCTATGAATGACCCGCCACCTTGCAGGGCCGCAATAAAGGAAGCAACGCTTCTTTGCTCATGGTCTTGAACCGCCATTGAAGCACCCGCACTGTAGCCGAGCAGTGTAAAGCCGATGCCAATACCCAAAAATGTAAAGTCTACATACGCAAATCTGATGAACAATAACAATCCCAGCAAGCCTAAGGCAACAAATAAGAGTCCCACGAGCAGCACTTTTTTAGGATGCCATTTGAGATACTTACTGATTACAATTTGCGAGAGCACTACCATTATTCCCGAGATCGCCAGCCCCATTCCAATTAACTGAGTGGCTTGCTGAGTACTGTAACCCAAGCTATCCTGCACAAAAAATCCGATAGTAACCTGCACGATATTCAGAGCAAACGAAAGCAAAAGTCCAATCCACAAATAGAGGCGTATCCGTCGATCATTGGGGGAAAGTGAAATCGCCTGCCGCTCAATCTCAATATTCTTTTCTTTAGGAATAAACACCAGAAACAATATAGCCAAGGTGAACAATAAAATAGCTGCCGCGTACATTGGTGAGGTCAGGCCCAGTGAAGCCATTCCTCCACTCATTGCGGGTCCTACTACGAAACCAAGACCGTTGGCCGCTCCGAATAATGCCATTCCTTGTGTACGGGTTTCTTTTGTACTCCAGCCCATAACATAAGCTTGTGCTAATGCCGGAATTCCTCCAAAGAAAAAGCCAGCGATTGCGCGAAGTAAAAAGAAACTCCAAAACAGACTCTCTTTACTCTGTGCATTTACTGCATAATCAGCCAATAGTGCAAAAATGATGAGTGTCGCCATATAGACGAACATAATCGAAGCAAGCAGCCACTTTCGGCTCATAAACGTTTGTTTTTCCCAGAAATATCCTCCGAGCAGCCAACATAACCCCGCCACCGATACTAAACATCCTGATTGAAAATCACTCAGCCCCAAATTTCGCGCAAGCGGACCAATAATCGGATTAAAAGCAGCTATTGAGATCATTCCTGTAAGTACGATTAGAAACATAATACCCCGTCTGTATTTCATAAAATCCCCTTCTCCTCTCAAGTAAACCAGAAACAATATACGATTCGTCATAATCGCTGTGTTTATGGTACTATGCATGGAAGTCAGGCCTCTACCTCTTGGCGGATTACTTTACTGGTTAGCGGGATTTATAGTAGAACAAACAAAAAACCCTGCTCTTAAGAGCAGGGTTATAGATGTTAATCCACCGTTCCAACATTCTCCAAGTGTAATGAGCTTTCGGAGCTGACGCCTGCTTCCGTACTCAGAGTAGTAAGTGCTTGTTTTAGATCCTCTTTATTCACATAGACATACGGACTCTTCCAAAGAGATTCCACATGTAAGGAATTAATATGCTCTGGTTTAAGTTTAGGGAAGTTGAATAACCACTGCTGCAGATCTGCTTGAGGAATATCCGTCTTCACATTTTCACCAATGATATCCAATACATTTCCCCATTGGGACACGCCTTGGAAATTCCCTAGCTTATCCAGGATCTGCTTGATTACTTGCTGCTGTCGATCATTACGCTGGAAATCGGAGGATTCAGCCGTTCCTTGATTCGATTTACGGTACCGCACAAAATCAAGAACTTGTTGGCCATCCAGCTTTTGCAAGCCTTTCTTTAAATCGATGTGTGTACCATCTGCCGTATCGGTATATTTCATATCCATATCGACATCTATAGTCAGTCCGCCAAGCAAATCCACGGTCTCCTGCAACACATCAAAATTCACCACAACCATGTGATCAATCGGCAGACCGAGCAAATTGCTGAAAAACTCTTTTGTATTCGGAATAGCCTCTGTTTTGTCTTTTATGTAATGATAAGCATAATAATAATTGGCTTTACGGGAAGGTAACGATTTAGGTTTTAGCAACAAATCCCTGGGTAAAGATAAGAAACTCGTCGATTTCGTGTCCGGATTGAAGCTGACAAGCATCAGAACATCAGTATTCATTACCCCACCGCCACCGTCCCGGCTATCTACCCCGGCAAGCAGAAAAATCATAGGTTCAACCGATACCGCCTCCTTTTTTTCCTCTGGAGCAGCAGTGGGTTGTACGGTGACTGGAGCTGCCATACGCTGTATCGCATCATCCGTCTTTTTGTATAAATACCCTGCATATACTCCAATCCCTATAATAGTTGCGCCTAAGACAAGACCAATGCTCGTCAGAATTTTACGGGTTGTTGTCCACTTGCGTTTGTTAGACATAATTTCCTCCACTCAGTTCCAATAGCTTATTCAATCAGCGCTTTCATCCTTATGAACTTTAACACTTAGCACTATGCCAATCGCTATCATATTAGTTAGCAACGAGCTGCCTCCATAACTAATAAAAGGTAATGAAATCCCCGTTAGGGGCAGTAACCCAATATGCATCCCAAGATTAACGGAAACTTGAAAGATGAACATAGCGATAAACCCGGTGACAATATAGGTACCCGCACGGTCCCTACTATCCAGCGCAATAAAGATCATTCGGTACACGAGCAGCAAATAAAGCATCAGCAGCACGGATGAACCTATAAAACCGTATTTCCCCCCGATGACTACATAGATCGAATCGGAATACGCATATGGAATATATCCTTTTCGCAAAAAAATACCTTCACTGCCCGATAATCCTCCGGAGCCAATGGCTATCATTGCGTTTTTCACATGCCAAGACTTATCTGGATCGCTCTGCGGGTCCAAAAAAGCTTGGATTCGTGACAGTTGATGGGGCTCGACAATCTTGGATAACAGGTCGAAGTTAGCATAATACAGCCATAGTATCGTGCCGATCGAAATAATCACAACACCAAGGATCAGAATCATATATAGAGCACGGATGTTACCAATCCACAGCATACTAAGTAATATGCCAGCAAATACGAGTGCTGTACCCAAATCGGGCTGATCCATTATTAAAATGAAAGGAATTAAAAAAACGAAACAGACCGGCACTAAATCTTGAAAAAATCGCAGCCGCTGGCCCTCTCGTGTACCTAATAGATGAGCAATGAGCAGCACCGTACATATTTTAGCCAGCTCGGAGGGCTGAAGCTGAAAGCTCCCAATACTTAACCAACGCACAGCACCATTGAGGTTTTCTCCAACCAGCTTGACTAGTACTAGTAAACCTAGCCCCACGCCATAAAAGAGATAGGCTAACCTGCCTAATAGAATCTTATAATCTACCAAAGCAATGAATAACATGGGTAGGCAAAATAAAGCAAATAAATACAAATAACTTATGTAAAGACCGTCTAACCGCGTATCCGTAGTCGCTTCATAAATAGCAACAGTACCCATGCCAACTAAGCAGGTGGTGAGAAAAAGTACGGATCTGTCCAGCTTTGCAATTTTGGTAGAGATAAGCATTTACAACCTCTATTTAATTTCTGTAGTTTTCTTGTTGTGTAGGGGATATATACATGAAAATGGGCATTATAAATAATCCGCTGAGCACTTTTACTTCTTTTTTCTCAATGAAGCGCTGCGGATGATTAGGTTAAATGATTACCTCAGATCATATTTGCCCTGATACGCCTTCTTCGATAACAGCTTAAGTTTATCTTCACTTAGCGTATAAATATCCATACCATTACCTGCCTCACCCAATGACCAGCCCAGTGCAAGCTCGTTATGGCCATCTTCATCAACATCAAAGAATCCGGCATAATCTAGACCATACCCAAACCCCTCAACCTCGGAAATCTTCTGCCAAGCTTCATTTTCCTGCCTCAACAACATTGCTTTTATAGTGTATCCTTTGTTTTTACTGTACTCATACACAACTACAGCTTCGTCGATTCCGTCTCCATCCATATCGCCAAAGGAGATGGCATTATCTTCTTGTCCCTTCATCGGAGTTATCAATTGAGCTTTGTCTGGAAGCCACTTAATAAATTCCTGGCTCGTTTTGTCTCGCTGCAGATTTGCTTCTGATGATGGAGGTTTAATCAGCTCTCCGGGTGTCGCCGGGACTCCGCATCCTCCGAGCAAAAATAAAGTTGTCAACAGGGTACCTATTTTTATGAATTTGCTCGGCATTTGGATCATCGACTCCTCGCTTGTCCGCATATATAGTATTTTATCTGTGAAAGAGATGAAAGTGGTTATGAAATAGTTAAATTTAAATTCTTATTCTATCGGTAAGTCAAATTGGACAATCGTTCCTTTGCCTAAAGTGCTACTTATTCGAAGCTCTCCATGATGCAATTTAATGATCTGTTCCGAGATGGATAATCCCAAGCCGCTGCCCGAAGCCTGTTGATCCCCTTTGTAGAATTTTTGCCGCACATTCTCTAAATCCGTCTCAGCGATGCCTGAGCCTGTATCCTCTACAGAAATCACGACTTTCCCTGGAACCGTATGAGCGGTGATAAAGATTCGACCTGATGAACCAGTAAATTTGAGCGAATTATCAATGAGATTAATCATGACTTGCTTCACACGATTCTCGTCAGCTTGAATCACTGGCAGATGTTCTTCTATTTTTACATCTAGTGAGATGCCTTGTCGGGTCGCTCTAGGGGTAAGTTGTCTGCCGATATGCTGCAGTAGTTCTGTTAGATCCACAGATGTGAAGTGAACGGCGATTCTTCCGTTATCCAACTTGGAGAAATCCAATAATTCATCCACCATATGAGTTAACCTGTCACTTTCGGATTCAATAATATCAAGCCCATCATAAAACAGAGGTTGATTACTCACCTCACTCGCCTTTAAGGTAATTGCCCAACCTTTGATCGAGGTCAAGGGCGTTCGCAGTTCATGGGATACGGAAGCGATAAAATCATTCTTAAGCTGTTCACTCTTGGAGATTCGGCTTGCCATCATATTTAACGTATCCGCCAATGAACCAAGCTCATCTTGATAGCGCTTATGCACTCTGATGCTGAAATCACCTTCGGTCATCTGGTCTGCTGCCTGCTTCAAATCTTTAATGGATCTGGTTATGGTCCAAGACAGTAATAATCCAAGTAAGGTGACAATGCCAATGACGATGATCCCCACCCCGATCAGTAAAACCGTAATCTGTTTAACTGTATGTATAGTTTCCGTTAAGGACGTGATAAATCTGACTCCCCCCACGATGTTTCCATTCGCTTGTAAAGGATAGGATACCGCGTAAATCGCTTCCTCTGTGTTAGGGTCCGCACCTTTCCAACTGCCGGGCTGCCCTTTTATTGCTGCTTGTACATCTATGTACTCAGTCATAGTAAGATCGCCTTGAAGTCCATTTGAATCCTGCAACAGCCGGCCTTCAACATTAATAATCTGTACCTGTGCATCGGAATGACTCGCAAAACCCTTCAGTAACCTATCCGATTGTTCCTCCAGATCCTGGTCCCCAAAGTATTGCTGAAAAAAAGAAGCCGATAGCTCTGCTTGATTCATCAGGGTTTCCTCTATGTTATGAAAATAATAATATCGCACAGATACATTAAGAATGATTTCAAGAATGAGCACAGTAAGACAGATGACTACAAAATAGCTTCCTACTAATCTTTTCTGAATCCCCATTCTTCAACCATCCTTTCTAAAGCGGTATCCGAGCCCCCATACCGTCTCAATCCAAAGCGGATTAGAAGGATCAACCTCAATTTTCTCTCTTAACTTACGCACATGAACATCTACCGTCTTAGGATCTCCAATATAATCCTCTCCCCAGACAAGATTCATTAATTCATTCCTAGAGAGTGCTGTATCCGGATGCTCCAGAAAGGTCTTCATCATCTGAAATTCCTTCGGAGTTAATTCAATGCTGTCATCCTGCTTAAACATCTTGTTTGCATTCAGATCCAGCCGAATCGGTCCAGCTTGAAGTATCGTTTTTTGCGGCTTGAGAGCTGATTCTGTACGGCGCAAAATCGCTTTAATACGTGCTACCAATTCTAATGGATTAAAAGGTTTAACAATGTAATCGTCAGCACCCATTTCAAGGCCATTGATTTTGTCCATATCCTGTCCACGAGCGGTTAAGAAAATGATGATGACCCCAGCGTCTTTCTCTCTTAGCTTTCGGCATATTTCGAACCCATTAGAATCAGGCAACATGATATCCAGAACCAGAACATCTGGACGGCTCACCTCAAAGCTCTGCAAGGCTTCTTCTCCACAAGCAGCTTCACTAACCACAAACCCGTTATTCGTTAAATTTATAGATATAAAACGTCTAATATTATCGTCATCTTCCACAATAAGCACATGATTGCGATCAATAGTATCCACGATTTCCACCCCTATTACCCAGAGTCTAAACAAGTAAAAAACAAAAAAACTCTCCCGGTAAAGAGAGAGTCTTGTCTCAGATCCCTATAATTAAATCACAAGTGGATATTACTCTAAATCGCTATAGTTGTCAAAATCTAATCCAGATACACAGCCTTGCCGGTCTGCGCCGATTCATAAATAGCTTCCAATATTTGCGAAACAACAAAAGCCTGTTCAGGAGTTACAACCGGGTCCTTATCCTGTTCAATCGCTTCAATCCACTTTCTTAATTCTATATCCGGAGCACTTTCAGCTTTACCTTCATAATAGGCAACGCCGCCTGCCCCAAGCTCAATTTTATTAGTGTACAGCTTGCTGAATTTCTCTCCGTTAATTCTAAGTCCGTCCTTCATATCTGCGCCTGCTTCCGTCCCACTTAAGCTGCATTTCGCTTCATGTACGTCTAGTGAATTCAGAGCCCAGCTCGCTTCCAGCATGATTGTTGCGCCATTCTCCATTACGACCATTCCAAAGGCTGAGTCCTCCACGGTGAACTTTTTAGGGTCCCACGGTCCCCATGCGTTGGCGGCTTCTTCTTTTTGTGAAAGTTCATGATATTTAGTGCCAAGCACGACTTTAGGTTTATAGTTATCCATCATCCAAAGGGTTAGGTCCAGCGCATGAGTTCCGATATCGATAAGCGGACCGCCGCCTTGTTTCTCTTCATCAAGAAATACTCCCCAGGTCGGTACGGCTCTCCGTCTGATGGCATGTGCTTTTGCAAAATAGATATGACCAAGCTCTCCGGACTCACAGGCTTTTTTCAAATATAAGCTGTCTTCTCTATATCGGTTGTCATATCCAATGGTCAGCTTCTTGCCTGTACGTTTCGCTGCTTCAACCATTCGTTTGGCATCTGCCGCTGTCTTAGCCATTGGTTTTTCGCACATCACATGTTTTCCGGCTTCTAGTGCAGCGATTGATATTTCCGCATGGACATCATTAGGCGTAAGCACATGAATAATATCAATGGATTGATCTTTTAATAGTTCAGTGTAATCTGTATAGACAATAGCTTTATTATTTCCGTATTTCTCCGCTGCTTCTTCAGCACGTTCTTTAATAATGTCACAAAAAGCCACGATCTCAACCTTACTTTGTCTGCTCAAGCTTGGAAGATGTTTGCCATTCGCAATACCACCACATCCAATAATCCCTACACGAAAAACCTTACTCATATCCTTCACCCTCACCTCTAATGGATTTGTTTGCTGTTTCGATAAGTTGCCGGTGTCATGCCTAACCGCTTACGGAAGACAATATGCAAATAGGTAGCATTGGTAAACCCTTCCGACTGTGCGATTTGTTCTATCGGATAATTGCTTTCTTCAAGCTTGCGGCAGACCGCTTGCAATCGGATGTCCTCAAGCGCCCTACTGAATGATTGTTCTGCATTTACTTGCTTAAACACCCGCTGCAGCTGCCTTGAACTAATATTCAGCTTTTCCGCAACATTTTCTAAGGTAACCGTTCCTGAATAATTCGCTTCCATATATTGCATTGCGTATTGATACCGGTAAGTCAGCATATCTCTAACCGGCGCCTCCGTGCGGATCCCGCCTGAATCATACGCTCTAACGGCCTTTAATAAAATACTAATCACGAGATGCTTAATTGAAGTATAATATCCGGTCAACTTCCCATCGCATGCTTCGTACGCTTCTCGAAAACACTTCATAGCCCCGTGATAATCTTGTGCTGGGACCAAGGGTAAACACTTCAGCTTCTCCACACTGGTCTCAGCTTCCGCAACCTCCCAAAGATCCGCATCATCCCGGATTCTCTTCTTGATGTCAACATGCAGACATAGCTCTTCCATGGATTCATCTGCAGCTGCCTCTTGACGATGCATAACACCTGGTCCGGTTAGATAGAACATTCCCTCTGACAGAGGATACCTTTGATCCCCAAGAATGACTTCTCCCTTCCCGCGCGGAATGAAATGAAACTCAAATTCAGAATGATTATGGAACTCGACTACTCTGCCCGGTGGAAAAGATGTCAAATGAAATCTAAACACTGTAATCTCGTAATGTCCCCATAGAATCGTGATATCCAATCTTTCAAGCATGTCCTGCTTCTCAAACATCATCTCATAGGGAAAGCTGCTCAACGTTAAGTCCTCCCAATCGGAATTACACAGCCTTCTTTAGCCGAGCGGTTCGCCGCCTCCATTAATCTGGTAAGCTCAACTGCCATTTCAACATTTTGAGTGGCGAGTGTATTATTTTGAATATGATCAACCCATTGATGGAAGGCGCTTTCACGATTGCTTTGCAGGGCTACTTCTTTCCAGCCTTCTTCTTTATCCGTGGATTTGTTCGTTCTAAGAAGAAGCTTATTCTCTGGTGTTCCGTAAAGCAGCGTTCCTTCAGTTCCATGCACCTCGATAGTAAACGGCGAATGACTATTCACGAAACCAGCCTCCACCACACCAATTGCTCCTGAATCCGTAAATAATGTCACTACAGCATTATCTTCCACTTCTTTACCGGTTACATACCCAAAATTAGCACTAACCCCAGTCACATCTTGATCTAAGAAAAGCTTCGCCAAATACATGGGATGACAGCCAAGATCAATCAAAGCTCCGCCTCCACATTGCTCCAAACTAAAGAAATGATTAGGAAGCCAGCTTTCCGTTGCTCCGTTATGGGATAAGCGAACTCTAACGTAAGTAATCTTGCCGAGCAGCTCCTGACTTAGAATCTCTTGAATAGTTAATGTATAGCCGTCATTTAAACGAGGCAAGGAGACCGTTAGCTTCACTTTGTTCTCGTTAACTTCTGCGATAATTGCGTTAACTTCTTTTAACGTTGGGGCAATAACTTTTTCTGTGAAAATATGTTTGCCCGCCTTGGCCGCAGCCACGATTACGTCTCTATGCATATTCGTTGGTGCATCCACGATAACGGCATCTATATCCTCTTGCGCAAGCAGATCATCCAGTGATTCAAAAAAAGGAATATTCAAGCTTTCCGCAGCTTTGTTCCCACGTTCTACGTTTTCGTCCCAAACTGCAGCTAATACGGTATCTTCATGCTCCTGAGCTTGCTTGGTATAATCCCATGCATGCACATGCCAATAGCTGAGCTTACCAATTCTAATGGTCATTTACTTGTGCCTCCCGTATATATGTTATTCTGACATCTGCTATAAAAATAACACATAACAAACAGCTTTTTTAGTAGGAAAATGCGACAAAACATATATAATATTACGACACATAAAATCCGGAGTGAAATACGATTCCTAAAAAAAGAAACCCTTGCTATAAAAGCTAAAGGTTTCTTTATACTTGGCTTAATGGGTTAGTGGCTTATTATATCCTTTGTCATCAAAAGGCTGCAACTTCTCAAACCACTTCTTTTTCAATAGTTTAAGCTCCCAGCGCACGTCGGTTACGTCTTCTGACTCCTTCTGCTCTAACACCTCATAGCTGAAAGCTTCTGCTCCAAGTTCCTTCCAGTCCTTTTGCAGCTCCGCATTTGCAAATCTGCCCATATCTAATTGCATCTGTATAGTCATCCATTTATTCTTCAGGTTGGGATAGCTGTCAACGAATATTTTCCCGCTTCTTTTGTTTGTAATTTGAATAGCACCCATGTACGTCTTGAGCTGCTTATATTGCTCCTGAAGTTCTTTACGTTTACTTTTGTCCATTATGATTTATGATTCTCCTTTCACAGGCCATTCTGCTAAATTTCAGTACCCCATTTCTTTTAATAAACGGGACAATACCGAAAGTCGTTCT
Source organism: Paenibacillus sp. FSL H8-0315 (assembly GCF_038005365.1). Taxonomy (NCBI): domain Bacteria; kingdom Bacillati; phylum Bacillota; class Bacilli; order Caryophanales; family Paenibacillaceae; genus Paenibacillus; species Paenibacillus sp. FSL H8-0315. The sequence goes on from NZ_JBBOTA010000001.1 coordinate 884,167, forward strand.
CCGATCATTTCACCATCATCACTAAGCGCCTGAGCGAACAGCTTAATATCATTATCAATCATGGGATTGTCTGCACATACAGATACACTCATTGCATCTCCCTGCAGTCCAATACGATCAATCATAGGGCTCTCGGGATCATACATTTTCGGAAAACGATAGGCCTCTTGAAAATACAAACTACTTCTGCAAATCAAAATTGCCAGGTCAAGCACTCTGTGCATTGGCAGCTCTTCGGACTGTCTCGACCATTTGTCCCCTGTATGTCTCCATACCTTTGCTGAGATGTCGACCTTTCCTCTATCGTTCCATTGTGCTAATCCTAGGGATAGACCTTTTGCATCTGTGTCCCCGGCGTAGCGGCCATCAACCTGCTCGTAATTTTCTGACACGACTACAGGTTTATGTTTTAGAGTTGTTGGAATTTTCATGTTAGTCACACTCCATTTTATGATTTACTAATTTACTCATTTACTAAATTACTAATTCACTAAATATAAGATTCATATTACCCGGCAAAAGATCATCTGTCAAACGACATTACACCCGTTTTATCCAACAAAACAAAAAATCCCTCTGCGCGTAGCAAAGGGACTGTTATTTTCATGTAAAATATATCTCTAGCTTAAATGATCATTCACATTACAAAACCAAACCATATGGACAGAATCAGGTCCCCAATAGTCTTCTACTACTTTATAAGGCTGCCCAAATTTACGTTGCCACCTGACCTGTGCATGTTTATAACCGCTGTCCAGACAAAACTGCTCTACCCCTTGCTTTTTTAGAAATATCATCATTTCCTTAATTAAGGCTGAACCCACACCTTGGCCCTGATAACTTGGCATAATGTATAGACTGCCCAATTCCCCTATTTCATCTAACTGATGATCCGTGCAGGTTTGAATATCTTCGCCACAAGGTCCAAAGGAAATCGTACCGACAACCTGCTCTTCTATTTTTGCAAGAAGGAAGTAAGGCTCCCCAGTCGTAGTATCCAGTGAAGTCATCACCATTTGCTTTTTATGATCTATTTCACTTTGGATATCGTCTTGTAAATGATCAAGCCCTTCTTTTTCAAAGGCATCTTGGATTGAAGTTTCAAAAACAGAGCATGTGGATTCAAAATCAGCTGGAGAAAGCGTGCTTATGGTCAATTGATTACTCTTATTCATTGATTCGGACACCTCTTCTATTCCCGGCCGGAATTCTTAAAAATCCTGCAATAATATACTATCAGCATTCAGACTGAAAGGTTTATATTCATAGAACTACTTTACTGGAGGTCATCATGAATATATTGTCCTTTCTGATCTATTGCGTTGTCGCTACATTTACACCCGGTCCTACCAATATTGTTATTCTTTCTTCCGTGCAGCATTCCGGGGCTAAAAAATCAATGGGGTATGTATACGGATCCACGCTGGCTTTTGGCTTATTACTTATCATTTCTACTCTGCTGAACCGTATTCTAGTAGAAATCATCCCAAATATCCTGATCATTATGCAAATCATTGGGAGTTTATATATGCTCTACCTTGCTTATAAAATCTTTAAAATGGGTTCAATGGAAGACCAGCCTGACCCCAATGCCAATTTCCGCTCAGGCGTGCTTATGCAGCTTGTGAATCCTAAAGTGCTAGTATTTACACTAACGGTCATTCCCAACTACGTAATGCCATTCTATACCTCTTCGCTTGCCTTGTTTATATTTGTTATAATTATAACTGTGATCGGATTTTTTGCATTTACGACATGGGTTGTATTTGGGACAATCTTCAGAACTTTTATGAAAAATCATCAAAAAGTTCTAAATACCGTGATGGCACTGTTTTTAGTATACTCGGCCATTATGATATCGGGAATCCTATAAAGTCGTGGAGGTTAAGAACGTGGAGAAATTTAACTATAAAAAGTCAGCAGAGATCCTGTCCTTATCCGCCAGCCTTACTGATTTCACCTATAAAAAACATTGCCATGAGGAATATGCACTCGGTGTGACCCTTCGTGGCATTCAGCAATATAATCTTGACGGTAGTTTGCAATCCTCTCATAAAAATGGCGTAATGTTGTTTAATCCGGAACAAACGCATGATGGCAATGCGTATGATAAAGGTGGCATTGATTATGTCATGCTTTATATTAAGCCAACCCTAATGTTAGAGATATTAAGAAAAAAAGAACTCCGCTTCGCCACTCCTATCTTATACGATGACAAATTGGCGCAGTGCATATTAGCCCTAAACCATGCCATTCAGAATGGCAAAGAGGAGTCTTTGTGCAGTGAACTGCTATTCACTCTGGTTCATTTAGTATCCAATACTGAAATAGTTACCGATCGTAGAACGAATAATAAATTTCTCAAAAAAGCAAAGGAAATGATGTACTGCAGTTTAGACCATGTGCTGAAGCTGGACGATCTCTGCACAGAGTTTGGTCTATCCAAATATCAGTTTATTCGCGAGTTTAAGACACATACAGGAATATCACCCTATCAATTTTTCTTAAATTGCAAGGTAGAGCGTGCCAAGCAGTCCATAGAGAGAACCAAGGATATCTATGCAGCTGTTGTAGATTGCGGATTTGTGGATCTAACTCATCTGAACAGGCATTTTAAAAGCGTGTTCGGAATAACCGCACATGAATACCGGTCACAGCTGTAAGATCTGCCCGCCTACCATTGTCCAGAGCACTTTGAATTCATCATCCAAGAGAACCAGGTCAGCATCCAAGCCAGAGGTGATCGTCCCCTTTTGTTGAAGTTCAAGAATATTGGCCGGTGTAGTTGAAGCCATTTGCACGGCATCTGTGAGCGAAATTCCAGTTTCGACAGTATAACGTAAGGCTTCATTCATGGTAACTGTACTGGAGGCCAGCGTGCCATCTTCCAATCGCGCTATGCCACCAGATACCGTAACCTGATGTCCTCCAAATATATAATTTCCATCCCCTAACCCCATTGCCTGTAAGGCATCTGTGATCAAGACCATTCCTTCCGGTCCTTTCATGGTATGCATCAAGCGGATAATTGCAGGATGCAGATGGACATTATCAACAATAGCTTGCAGGCTCACATGCCTCTCTTCGAAAGCGGCAACCACAATCCCCGGATCTCGATGATGTATCGGCCGCATGCCATTAAAACAATGCGTAACATGACTTGCCCCAGCGGCAAAAGCTTGTTTGGCTTCCTCATATGTGGCATCCGAATGAGCAATCGCTATCACCACTCCCCGTTCTTTCAAAAAGGAAAGAAGCTCCATGCCTCCCGGCAGCTCAGGAGCAATCGTAACCATTTTTATGAGTGATCCAGCTTCTTGGAAAATGAGCTTCATTTCCTCTAAGTTAGGATGTCGCAGATACTTTTCATTTTGCATTCCTTTTCTCTTGGGGTTTAGATAAGGTCCCTCTAAGTGAATGCCTGCGATCTTTGCTCCCACTTCATGCCCAATTACACGTTTGACACTACGAATCATCTCTAAAAGATCCTCCATCGTAGAACTCACAGAGGTAGCCAGAAATGAGGTGCAACCAGAAGCTGCACAAGCCTTCGATACTTCTTGAATACTCTCTTCAGTACCGTCCATCATATCAAACCCGTTAGCGCCATGAATATGCACATCTATCATTCCGGGCACTAACAAATGCCCTCCGCCATCAATCCGTTCATACTCACCCTCTGGGATAGAAATATCTCCTGAGTCTATCCTCATCACTTTTCCTTCAGAAATCCATACATTGGCCGCTGAAACTATACTATTCTGAAGCACTACTTGTACATTTTGCAAAATATAAGTCATAAACATTCTCCTCCAGTCGTTATCACTCTTGATTTCGAACCTCTTCAGCTTCATCTAGGCACTCAATAACTGTGATGTTCTTCTGATCTAGAACTTCTCTGATCTCGATTGGAAGCTCTCGATTTGTAACTAAAATATCAACGAAATCAAAGTCTAGACGATAAAAGGATTTAGCATTAAATTTGGTGTGATCCGCTACTAAAATCACTTGATCAGATCTTCGAGCCATTTCTCTTTTTACCCGCGCATCTTCTTCATAAGGATAATAGAGTCCATCAGCACAGATCGCCGATGCTCCAATAAAGGCTTTATCCGCACGAATTTCACTAAGTTTATCGATAATGGAAGAACCATATAACAAGCGGTTTTTCACATTCAAGTAACCACCAAGTACATAAATTTGCAGATCCTCGCGATGGGATAAAATCCCTACATTATCTATCGAGTGCGTGACAACCGTAATATCCTGCGCACTAATTTGTTCTGCAACAAACTGTACAGTGGTCGATACGTCTAAAATCACAGTCTCACGATCTTGGATAAGCCCGGCCGCGATCTTCCCTATTCTCTGCTTACTCTCGGATTCATCGATCAAACGATCCTGGTAAGATAATAATTCTTTTTGCAATTCAGGTAACGCTAGACCTCCATGCGTCCGAACAACGACGCCCTCTTGTACTAACCTAACAATATCCCGTCGGGCAGTATCTCTTGAGACTTCAAATTGCGTACAGATATCTTGAACACTCATCGATTGGTGTTGTTTCAAATATTCGAGTATTTTTAATAATCGTTCCTCTTGATACATAATGAAATTCACCTCCTAAAGTCATCATAAGTCATTTTATAAGCATTTACAAGCATTTATAAGTTAATAATTAAGTATATATAAGTATTAATGCGTAAAAAAAGACGAAAGCCAGATGAATGTGCATCCGCTAACGCCTTTAAAATGTCTATTCTTTAGGATTCACTTCACAATGTCACTTCACATCGCGGTTCCAGCTCTTCTGTATCTTTCGAATATAAACAATTTGGCCCACATGATAAGCATTATGGGTTGTTACATTTCCGAGGACTTCCCACCATTTACTGTCTGGAAATCCTTGAACATCAGCTTCCAATTGTTCTTTCTTAATCAATTCCTGCCAGTGTAAAAGAACCTCTAAAAGTTGTTTTTGCAGCGCTTGGAACGTTTTCCCTTCTGCAACGACAAAGGTATTATTATTACCATCCACTGGAGGAACCGCCTGAACACTGGCTTCTTTATACCTTGTTTGCCAAGTTTCATTCCAGTAAAGCAGATGCTGCACAATCTCAGCAATACTATTGCTTTCTTCCGTTACCTTCCAAAAAGCTTCTTCTTCACTTAAGTCTTTAACCGCCACTTCAAGGGGCACATACCAACTCGGATCATTCGCATTGGCCAGCAACTGATTGGCTAGAACATCATAAGCATGAAACATTCTTCCTTCCCCCATTTTCCAGATAAATTATATGCAAATCAAGTACCGCAGAATGTACGATATGGACATGCGGATTCCTCAGGAAGTGCCGAGTATTCCTCTTGTTCAGAGGAGTAGGCGTATGGGTTAGTCAAAGCTTGAAGTAACCTCTCCATCACATCGTAATCTTCCCGCTCTACCGCAGCCTCAAGCGCTTCTTCTACACGATGGTTCCGTGGAATAATCGCAGGATTGCTGCTGTGCATCAGCTTCAGCGAAGAGGATTGTGATTCCTGCTGCCTGCTAAGTCGCGCCTGCCACAGCTCATTCCATTCCTTAAATTCAGGGGTGCCAAACAGAGCAGCATCTTCCATTACGCCTAGAGTTAAGGACCGAAATGTATTAGTGTAGTCAGCCCGATATTTTTGCATCAGTTCAAGGAGGGTATCAATCAGAGCAACATCCTCTAACTCTTCGTTAAAGATTCCCAGCTTCGCTCTCATTCCCGTTAGCCAATATTGATAGGACCGCTCCGAAAAATCTGAAATTGCCTCCTCAGCCAGCTTAATCGCCTGTGCCTGATCGTCAGCCAGCAATGGCAAGAGAGTCTCGGCAAATCTGGCGAGATTCCATGCGCCAATCCCGGGCTGATTGTGGTAAGCATAACGACCCTGCTGGTCTATGGAACTAAATACTGTCTCAGGATTATACACATCCATGAAGGCACATGGACCATAATCAATCGTTTCTCCGCTAAGGGCCATATTATCAGTATTCATCACTCCGTGAATAAAACCTACAAGCTGCCATTTAGCAATTAGCGCTGCTTGACGTTCCATTACTTCCCGAAGCAGAACAAGATATGGATTATCTTCCACAGGAGCTTCTGGATAATGTCTTTGCAACGTGTAATCAGCCAGAATACGCAGATCCTCCACAGTCCCCCATGCAGCAACATATTGGAAGGTTCCAACACGCAAATGACTGGCAGCAATCCGGGTCAGAACCGCCCCCGGCTGTTCCGTTTCCCGAATTAGCGGCTCCCCTGTAGCTACCACCGCCAAGCTGCGAGTCGTAGGAATCCCAAGTCCATGCATAGCTTCACTGATGATATATTCGCGTAACATCGGTCCAAGCGCTGCCCGGCCATCGCCACCACGAGAGTATGGGGTTCTTCCCGCACCCTTCAATTGAATATCTACACGATCACCTTGAGGTGTGATCTGTTCGCCCAGCAGCACTGCTCGACCGTCTCCCAACATGGTAAAATGTCCGAATTGATGTCCAGCATAAGCTTGCGCAAGCGACAGGGTACCTTCAGGAACTTCGTTGCCGGCAAGAATCCCAAGACCCTCCTTACTCTGTAGTGCTGTGCTATTCAGCCCAAGAGTAGCAGCCAATGGTTCATTAAAAATAATCAGTTCCGGTTTACGCACAGGCGTTGGCTTAATCCTTGTAAACATTGATTCCGGCAGATGAGTATAACTGTTCGCAAAATTCCAGCCTATATCTATTTTCTCTGTCATATTATCTCCTTTTTATACCCTCAGTCTCTATGCCTTTATTAACTCAGAATAAGTTATGTTAAAATTTAATGCAAATCTTCTCGCAGACCTATGTTTTTGCCGAAGTGTTACAAAGACCGCCCGGCTTCCTGCCATTTTATGCAGGGAACCGGGCGGTCTTAATTATGATGTTCTATCTTGTTTTCAACTTATTTGGAAGCTAATTCGCTCCGCCTTTGGAGAGCATAATATTGAGAATGGTCTTGTCAGTATCCGCCAGCCCTTCCTGAACCAAACGCTCCATGTTGCGGATGGTATCTTCCACCTCTTCGAAAATTACACCATCCTTGGTTGTAGGAGCAATGTTGTTCATAGCCAGTGTGGCTGCCTGGATCGCCGTATTGGTGGAGGTGGAAATCTTCAGCGCACAGGTAGAATTCGCACCGTCACAGATCATGCCTGACAAAGAAGCTATCGTATTCTGTATCCCATGCTTGATCTGCTCAAGACTGCCGCCCATGAGATAAATGATCCCGCTATTTGCTCCTACTCCCCCTGCAATCCCTGAACCACATAATGGGGACAAACGCCCGATATAATGTTTGATGTGCACAGTGACCAGATTGCTCAGTGCAAGCGCCCGAGCTAGCATTTCTTCATCCTTGTCCAGCAATTCCGCCAGAGCTATAACGGGAAGCGTACAGGCGATGCCTTGATTGCCACTGCCCGCAGTTGTCATCACAGGCATTGCACTGCCATCCATTCGAGCATCTGAAGCCGCTGCGGTAGCCGCGATAATTCTGTTCGCTACATCATTGCCGAACAGATTCACCGCTGATTGCTGATTCATTTTCTTACCTACTTGCAAGCCATAATCGCCTCGCAATCCCTCATCAGAGATCGCTTTGTTCATCCGCGCCCCTTCCAAGAGAAAGCTTAGGTCTGAAAAAGGAGCGGTACAGATAAACTCGAATATCTGGTCAACTGAGCCCGCATACTCTTCCGTGTCGGAAAGACCAGGCTTGCCACAGTCGGCTTTTGAATTCCGGGGTGTTATTTTCTCCCCGTCCAGAGCCAAATATTCTATATGGGTGTGCTCTCTGGCAATAATGGCAGTCGCCGTATGGTTCTGCGTAAACAACTGGGCTTCAATATATAATTTCTCAGGAGTGTCCTTTATCTCCACTTTTAGCAGCTTTCTATCCAGCAGGTCATTTGCCATCTTCAACTCAGCCTGCGTCAGACCTGACAGAATTTCCAGCTCCTTGTGAGAACGGCCGACCACCGCTCCAAGGGCTGCTGCGATGGGCAGGCCTGTCTGGCCTGTCCCGGGAATGCCCACTCCCATTGCATTTTTAATAATATTACCGCTGAGATGCAGCTGAATCCCCGTAATTTCTTCCTCGAGAAGCTCTGCCGCCAAGGAGACGGCATACGCAACTGCAATCGGCTCCGTACAGCCTTCTGCCGGCACGACTTCCTTGTGTAAAATTTCCAATAAGTTGCTCATGTATGCATTTCCCCCTTTTCTCTCGCTGTTGGACTTATTTATATATAGTAACTCAGAGAGAAGTTTCAGGGAATCCTTTTTCTTAGGAATCACTCCTTCATCCCCCTAATATAGTGTAGGAAAGAAAGGCGGGATGTACGTGAGTAAGCGGGATGAGCAAGAGCAAAGGGCGATCTTTCTAGCTGCAGTCTGCGGGCAAACCTATACACAATTTTCAAATATAGATGGAGTTTTCGTCATTCCATTAGATTATCAGCTATGTCATCCCATTGAAGCACAATCCTTCAATAATGTATGGGAACGTTTCGGCTTTATTTTGGAGTCTCCACAAGAGATTATTATCGCCTTTCGGGGAACCAGTACGACGACCAATTGGATATCCAACGTCCTCGCTTCACAGGAACGGTTCAAATATCTTAAAGAAGACTCTCTCACCCATCGTGGCTTCACCAACATTTATTCTTCAGCTCGGGACGGCATCTTCTCTGCGCTCTCCAAGCTATCTCCTGACAAGACCCTATACATTACGGGCCACAGCCTCGGTGGAGCGCTCGCCACCTTATGTACCTTAGATATTGCGGCAAATACCTCTTACACCTCACCTAACCTATATACTTATGGTTCCCCACGGGTAGGTGATCCGGACTTCGTTAATATTTTCAAACAATATGTGCGGAAGAGTTACCGGTATGCCAATCTTTTTGATGTTGTAACCTACGCACCTCCACATGTCTATAAGCTCCCCAAACGGGAAAAAAAGTATTATTACAATCATGTCCATACTTTTAACTCACTGTCTTTCCAGAATGGATCTACAAGTGGTAATCACGTAATCAGCAGCTATTTCGCCGAGCTCTCCAAGCTCCAACCGGAATTCGCTCAAGAATTATGTATAACGAACCCTGGATTCTGTCCACTCGTGGCTACGAAAGCAGAAGTATAATGTGAACACAAAAAGGAGGTGCCCAACAAGCCATATGCTGGCTGCCGGAACACCTCTTTTCTTCGTATGATTCGATGCCATCAGCAGTTACAAAGTCACTAACGGACTCCATTGACACTAACAGCAGTATATTTCCACTTTAAGAATTCCATCGGACCCCATGGACACTATTGGCATAAAAAACCCGTAATATAAGTCACTTTCTAACGAATAGCTGCACTGGAGTCCGAAACGCTGCCCAAAAGGCGATTATTTAGCAATTAACATCATCTGGGTCCGAAACCGGTACGAATGAAACTAGATCAGAATATAAAATAAACTAATACCACACCCAGGACTAACAGAATAAGTGAAACTATGTGCTGTTTCGTATGTTTTAGAAATTTCCAGTCGATGAACGACTGAAACCCTATTGCTACTACTATAACTACAATCCAAAACCATTTTATAACCGTACCCTCTGGGCCATCGGCAATTATTATCACAATCCCCGTAATTAATCCCACAAATGCAAGTATAAGCTTCCCTTTTATATTAAGCTCATAACCGTCTTCAGGAAGTTTTTCTTTAACCGGGCCAACAATCCATATCCTTAGAAATAGGTTTGAAAAAGCAAGGATTATAAGTATAAGTCCAATTTTCACTTTCGTTCACCTCCACTCTTATATAGAATTCATTCGTATTTATTTCTGATCATTAGTTCTTTGATTTCTTTTAACTCATTTAATATTTCTTTTGATAGTTGCGTACTTCTAGAGTTATCGATGCCTACTTTAATCACAAATATTCCAAGCAACAAATAGATGATTAGCATTACGATGATCCCCAATTCACGTTCACTCCTCTTATTTTTGTATATTTCATTAAAGATATAGTTAGCATTAGATTAATATTATTCCCATGATACCATAATAAGGATATCTAATTAACACTCAGGAGCTTGCCGTTGGCTTGACAAATGATCAGTATATTCGATAAAATATACTATATCTTGATAATCAAGATAATTGATCTGTGAGATTTTTTCTATGCGGGAACGCGATTAATCTTAACTGAAAAGAGGGAACACAATGGCAGTACTTATTCTATACGCTACAAAATCTGGAGCAACAGAACAATGTGCAAAAGTATTATCAGAAGAGCTACCTCAGAGCAAGATTTGCAATATCGAACTAGAAAAGCCAGATATCGAGGCATTTGATAGCATTATTTTAGGGGCAGGAGTAAGAGATGAAAAAATATATAAAGCCATTCGTGACTTTATCAAAAAAAATAAAGATGAGTTACTGACTAAGAAGATGGGCTACTACATTTGCAACGAGAAACCTAAGAAAACCGAAGAATTAATAGAGAAAAATTTCCCTGATGATCTGAAAGAAGCTGCGATTTGTATTGAATCTTTTGGAGGTTATAAGGCCTATAAGGCTCCAAAGGAAGGTACTGATCAGCTAAAAGGGATTTTGGTAGATAAAATAAGAGAATTCTCACAAAATTTCAAATAAAAAATCCTGTTACCAAGACGAAAATCTTGATAACAGGATTCTTTTTTTATATACGTTTATTGCGCCTTGAGGGTCACTTCAAACTTCGCACCGACATCACCAACAAATACAATTTTGCCGTTGCTAGGAAGTTTGACTTGTTTAAGACCGCTAATGGTGAAGTAATTCACACATACACCATTCTCATCATAGACGGCAAAGGAACTTTTGGTTGGCAGCTCTACTGTCATTATCTTACCTGTTGCCGTTTCAGGAACTCCATACCATCTAGCATATCCATCTGATTGGATAGTTACCATAGATTGCGGGCCTGCATAAATAGGTTTAACCGCATCTTGATGTATAAACAATTGATTGCCAATCTTTAAATACTCCACACCATTTTTATTTTCAAAAATAAGATCCGCAAGATCGCGTCCAGCGATGGTTGGAATTTGCACGGTCATTTCTGCTTTATTAGGCCCAGTTATTTTATTCGAGCCCATATAACCAGGTGCGTCAGGGAACATAGCGATTCCAGCTACCGGCATACTCATGTAATATTGGGAGCTGTACTTCTCGCTGACATCAAAATACAATTTCCCTTGACGCTGCTGCCACGCAGTAGTGACCTCTTGAGATAGGGCATTGGGTTCAAGCTTCTCAGCTGCATATTGGGTAACGGCAGTTTCACCAAGTCCTGGAATCACCCCATACCCTTGACTCCAAAGATAGATACGGCCATTGCTCTCCTTCACAAAGCTAACTTTACTTGTACCCTCTGCATCTAAGAATTCACCGTTCGAATTATAGGAAAATTTCTGCGCAGGCATTGTAGGAGCTATAATCGAAGAAATACTCAATTCCCCAGCTTTACTAACCTCTATCTTCATCAGTTGCGTAGAATCACCATAGACACCCGCATAGTTTAGCAATTCTTGCGGCATATCCTCTTTGTTCGAAGTTTTAAATGTAGGTGTAGCTTTCAGTTCCTTAATAACTCCCTTTTCCTGTAAAGCGCTGAGTAAAATTTCGTTGGCAAGCATCTGGTCCGTTGTACTTGATCCGCCAGAAGATATTACTGCTGCTGCCATCTGCTGCTCGGGCAGTACAACTAATGAGGTATGATACAGACCTGTATCTCCACCCTTTGTCAAAGCCTTGATTTCGTACTGGTTAAATGGATATAAGTTCACACTGTCCCAGCCTAATCCATAAGCTAACGAATTATCGGCTCCTTTAGGCCATATTCCACGCTTATATTCCTCTTGTTCCATCGCTTTTACAGACTTTTCTGACAAAATGCCAGTCGATTGGCCTGTAAAAATAGTTGCAAAACGCACCAAATCCTCAGCAGTGGAATAGATACCACCTGTTCCAATCACGTTAATGGTTTCTTTGGGTAAAGCTGCTGAGTAGGTAGCATTATAGACACTAGCCAGCTGAGAAGAAGCTACAGAATCTACAGGCGTTTTCGTATGTTCAAGCCCTAGAGGTTCTGTGAAATTTTGATGAATGAATGTGGTAAAGTCCGTGCCACTGACCTTTTCAACAATCAACTCAGCCAACGTAAATCCATCATTACAATATACTGAGTAGGCGCCTGGATCGGCCTTCAGACGTTGTGTTGACAAAGTCTCTAGCAAACTATCTTTTGCAATAGGATCGGAATCATTAAATAAGAAAGAATTGGATAAGTTCGAGCCAGCAAGACCTGATGAATGATTCAACAGCATCCGTACAGTGATTTGCTTATAACGAGAATCTTCCATCGTAAAATTATTCAAATAAGATACGACTGAACCGTCCAAATCTACTTTTCCTTGCTCAACAAGCTTCATAATAGAAGCTGTTGTATACATTTTACTCGTCGAGCCAATACCATACATCGTTGTGACGCTTGGTGCTGTCTTACTCTCCACATGGCTAAATCCAGATTGACCGCTCACAACGATATTATCGCCATCAATAAGAGCATATTGGAGACTAGTCGTCCCCAGCTTCTCCGTTAAGAACGCCGCCTTCTCTGCTGCCACCTTCTGAGTGTTCACATACGTTTGCCCTTTGCTGCTATCCGCTGCTAAAACACTAGTAGGGACATACACCAATAGAAGCAATGCAACTAATAAGGATGCCAAATTTTTCTTCATACATAACCTCCCGATATGAAATCGTCATCCTTTAAAGGATAATTTATCCATGGAGTAATGTAAAGGAAGTTTATACTATTGGGATTATATATCTAATCTACTATTTCTACTTTATCTCCGATTCGAATTTCCCCTGTTTTGATTACAGAGGCATAGACTCCGAAATGCAAATCAAACTCTTTATGTAATTTTTTCAAAAGAACTGGGTCCTTCTGGAGACTATCCGGGTCCATCGTAATCACAACACATCTCTCACAAAAACTATCTACCTGTAGCTGTACATCCCCAATGTTGAGCCGGCGTCCAATCCAATCTCCTTCAAAAAGAGAATCATCATTCAGCGCGATAACAAAATTCCCGCGAAAACGACGTTGATCCAAGGAATGCCCCCAGGTTGCCTCCAGTTTTTTTAAGCTGGCATCCGTAATGAGTAGAATACTAGCGCCATCCACGGATAGGAGCTGCGGATGTTCTGGCTGTGGATGTGCAGCTTTTAGACCAGACATAGTGATTGGAGTTTTGGTTTGGCTTTGGATTTCTTCCAATAGATTATCATCCCATCCAAAGGTTCGCCCGTCTGATGCCGTTACATGGATTTGTCCATCTATAAATTGCGCTTGATAGGTAAGCATATTCGGTATATTTCTAGCGGTGATATATCTTCGCCAGCCCTCTTTTGACTCATCGTAAAAGGAGCAAAAACGGTCACCAAGCATTCCATACGGTTCAATCATACAGCTTTCTAATTTTTCACCCGCAAATGACTTGACCGGATAACGATTAATTCCTTGAATTTCACCAACAACTGATAACATAATACAACGCCTCCACTTGTCTTAAAATGCAACGTATCTTCCCATTCTACCTGATTTTATTTAACTGTTGTATGAATATCTAATAACCCAGAAATTTTATATGTTTTATTGAGTTATATGTTTTATACTATGACTGTTAGACATATTGCATTTCGAAATAACACTCACTCCCCCATAAAGAAGAGAGGTAACCTGTTGTGCGGACAAATGATTTTCAAGGTTTTGACTTTGTTTTTACCCAAGCCGTGATGGGTATGGCCCTTATTTCGCTTGATGGAACGTTCCTAAAACTGAATTCAGCATTATGCGACCTCTTGGGGTATGATGAAAACGAGTTAACGACACCCTCTCCAACCGTCCGTACCCTTCTAGATCAGATTCATAAATTCATTTCATTAGGAAGCTCTCTTCCATCTACGAGTACTGATCCGCAGAGACTCGAAGTAGATTATTTCCATCCAACCGGACACCGGTTATCTTTAAAGGTCTCCATATCTATCCTTTCGGATGACATTGGTAAACCCATACTTTATTTTGCTCAATTCGAGAATAAGACCCTGATCAGGGAAATGGAGACTCAGCTTCAGGTTGTGAAGACCCATCTACTTGAAAAAGAGAGCTCTTTTCTACAGCTGCTGGAGGAACTGCCTCAGCCCGTGCTTATCACTAGGGGAGGGATTGTTCTGTATGCAAATTCGGCAGGTTTACAATTAATCCATGCGGAAAGCCTAAATCAAGTGCTTGGTCTATCGACTATGGATATTGTAGACTACTCTAATTATGAAATTCTCTCAGAACGAAGAAAGAAATTCAACACTGATAGAACAACAGGTTCTGTCTGCTACCTGATTAATTGTTTAAACAACCAGCAGAAATATGTAGATGGGATTACATTGCCGATCATTTATGAGGGAAACGAAGCCTACATTGGCATATTCAAAGATATATCCGAGCAAGTATTGGAAGATGAACGACTGATACAGTCCGAGAAATTATCCACAGCAGGACAGTTAGCAGCTGGAATCGCTCATGAAATACGGAATCCTCTTACAGCCATTAATGGCTTTATGAAGCTACTGCGCTCTTCCGAGCGGATGAATGATAAATATATTTCCATTATTGAGTCAGAATTGAAACGCATCGAGTTCATCGTCAACGAACTGCTTGTCTTATCTAAACCCCAAACCACTCATATTAGTAAACCAGTGGATTTATTGTCTTTGCTGGAACAAGTCACCACACTAATGAATGGACAAGCTGCCCTAAAAAATCTCAAGATCCTCCCTGTCTGTACTGATCAATCCATTTGGATCAATGGTGAGGCTTATCAGATGAAGCAGGTATTTATTAACTTACTTAAAAATGCGATGGAAGCAATGAATCATGGGGGAAACATCTATATTCATGTGCAAACCTATGACAGAGAAGCCCGAATCAGTGTGCAGGATGAAGGCTGTGGGATGACAGAGGAACAGATCAATGCCCTCGGCAAACCATTTTATACGACCAAAGAAACAGGAACAGGCTTAGGTTATATGATCACACAAAATATTATACATAATCATGGCGGAGCGATCTCTATAGAAAGTATTCTGGAGCAAGGAACAACTTTTACTGTGAGTATTCCAACGATCATTACACCTGAGGAACCTATCATGTAGAAGATGAGGTATCGCAACATCATGCAAGAATGCCCCTAATTTTCACATTATAATGGTTATACATAATTGGAAAAGAAGGTGCAGCAATGACTCGTGAAGTTCGAACAGTTGTTTTCGATCGTGACTTAAAATTTGAGGCCTATCGATTCGAAGGTATTATGCAGAAGTTTCCCAACCATTTTCATGACTATTATGTCATAGGTTTTATTGAACAAGGAAAAAGACATCTGCTATGTAACCAAGAAGAGCATATTCTTAACAGCGGAGATGTGGTCATCTTTAATCCGGCGGATCCCCATGCCTGTGAACAGATAGACGGGAGAACGCTTGACTATCGCTGCATCAATATTCAGCCGGAAGTCATGCGTGAGTATGTGCTAGAAATTACCGGCATAGACTACTTACCGCGGTTCACACACAATGTCCTCTACCAAAGTGAACTGTCGAGCCCTTTACACGATCTGCACCAAATGATATTAGAGGATCAATCCGATTTTCAAAAAGAAGAATTGTTTCTATTTCTCTTGGAGCAGCTTCTGAGAGAATACACGGAGACAGAAACCCTCTGTCCCGCTCAAGAGCCTACTTCTGAAATTAAAATCATTTGCGAATACATAGAGTTACATTATGCGCAGAACATTACGCTGAACCAGCTAAGTGAATTGAGCGGCTTAAGTAAATATCACTTGCTGCGTTTATTTACCAGACAGAAAGGAATATCACCTTACCGTTACTTGGAAACTATTCGCATCAACCACGCCAAAAGGCTTTTAGAACAAGGAATATTGCCAATAGAAGTGGCCTCTCTAACCGGATTCAGTGATCAGAGCCATTTCACAAATTTTTTTAAAAGACTCATAGGCTTAACCCCTAAGCAATATATGCGTATATTTGTTCAACAAACGGGAGTAAAGTCATCAATGGAACTTACGAAATGATAAATCAACGCAAGATTAACACAGGACATCTGCTGGCATTGCTTACGATTTTAATCTGGGGAACCACCTTTATCTCCACAAAAATACTGTTAAAAGACTTTACGCCTGTGGAAATTCTGTTCTTCCGTTTTCTTATTGGGTACTTTGTACTGTTACTGATCTATTCACGTCCAATCCGAACTACATCCTTTAAAGAGGAATTACTCTTTATCTCAGCAGGTCTTTGTGGAGTCACGTTATATTTTCTTATAGAAAATATTGCCCTAGTCTATACCCTTGCATCCAATGTAGGTGTGATTGTCTCCATCGCTCCATTTTTCACGGCAGTTATCGCTCACTTCTTTTTAGAAGAAGAGAAATTTCATAGGCAGTTTTTTATAGGATTTTTGATAGCCTTGACAGGAATTATATTAATTGGGCTGAACGGGAGTTATCTTCTGCCACTGAACCCCATCGGCGACTTGCTGGCATTGCTGGCACCTGTGGTTTGGGCAATATATTCAGTGTTGATGCGAAAAATAAGCCTACTAAAGGTTCATACTATAGGGGCTACCCGCAGAGTATTTTTCTATGGTCTGCTGTTTATGCTGCCTACTCTGTTTCTGTTTGATTTCCAGCTGGGTCTGAGTAGATTCAAAGAGATTTCAAATGTAGCTCACCTGCTTTTCTTAGGTCTGGGTGCCTCGGCACTGTGTTTTTTGACTTGGAATAAAGCTGTAGGGATTCTGGGGGCTGTAAAACAAGTGTATACATCTATATTGTGCCTGTAATTACAGTGGCAGCTTCTGCCCTTGTTCTGAATGAAAAGATCACCTGGGCAATCCTGACGGGAACTTTTTTAACGCTCACCGGTTCATATATTTCCGAACGCAAACCTAAATAACCACACCATCTTTAACATTTAATAAAAAGAAGCCCCAGCAGCGTGATGCATACTGGAGCTTCTTTAAGTTTCATTCCATACTCAGAACAACGAGACAGGAATAAGCTTTCTTCCTCCCTTGATCAGGGTCGATTCTAGCATGTCCCCTTTGACGCCTCCAAAATAAAGCTGCCAATACACGCCAAAACGCACGCTGACATCATTCTTCACCAGCTCCGGCGGCGTAACAATCAGCCATTGGAATTTGAGCGCCTTGGAAATTTCGAAGACGGGGTCAAGCACGTTATTGGAGACCATTTCTCCGAAAGGATTGTCATATAAAAAGACCGTCCAGCCTTTATTCTCACGATTCACCCGTTTATGCGTCATGATCATCATTGCGACCAGCAGCTGTACAGATTGACGTTGCCCACCACTGCCGACTGCTTCATCCAGTGCGCCGCGATTAATAATCTCCCAGTCCGAATAATGATAATCTTCCGGTGCGGCGTAGAGGAAATAATTCTCCGTTACCGGTTTATACACTTGAAGTATCGGAAAGCGGTTCTGCAGCGCCGCATAGACAATTCGTCCGTCATTAATAACCTCTTTGATTACCAGCGCCGGCACTTGTTCTATCTTGGGATACTTTTTGAGCAATTCATTGATGCATTGATTGAAGTAGTCACTCACCATCGGCTCTACCTCATCGCTTGTTCTTGGCACATTGATATTCTTGTAGTTCAGACGTACCAGCGGGAAGGCATAATTATTCTCGTTATGAATAATCATCCGGCGTTCCATTCGCTTCATAATATCAATGATTTGAACCACTCGTAGAGATGCCCGGCCAACCCACATCTTGCGGGAGAGATCCATGCCTTCCTTATCGCTTTGAATGCTCTCGATCTGATCGCGCGAACTGCGTAGCATGGAATCTAGGACTTGCAGTGCAATGGCGAAATTATCCCAATGGACCGTATTCAATCGATCTAGAATCTTGGTCTCCAGTTCGGAATTCCGTTCATTTTTCGCAAGTTTTTCGGTTAAGGAATTTTTCTCTTCCTTCACCTTTTTGGAGATCTCATCCTGTCTAATCCGGCTATCCTTAATGCGGAGAAGCCAGTCGGCTACTAGAGGCTCGCAGCTTTCTCTAACCCTCAGCGTTATTTCTTCTGGCACACTCCGTAGGTTGACGCGATCCTCAATATGCGCGTTCATTATTTTGATTTGATTGGATAAAGTCTGAAGGAGGACATCGATTCGGTCCAAGGATCTTTTACACTGATTAAGCATAAGCTCATTCGCTTGGCAGCGCTCCTGAATTTCTGTCTCCTTATCCCCTAGCGCCTCATTCCAAAGCTCCACGGCACGTTCATGTTTCTCTTTGATCCCCTTCTCTACTTTGCGCAACTCTTTCTGCAAGTTCTCCAATTCAGTCTGGCAGCGGATATAACCGTCGTGAACAATCTGATAGTCTTCCTCCAACGAAGTAGTATCCGTCTTTTGGCGATTTCTTGCAGCCATAATGGTCTCGGACGTTTCCGTAGGTTCGGTCGCCTTCCGCCAATTCACATCCACTTGATTCAGGCTGGATTCAAGCTCAGCCAGATTCTCGCTTGCTGCTTTAATCTGTGCAGCTCTTGTCCGAACTTCCAGTTCATTTTCAGTTAATGATTGCTGTAGACTTTCCACGGTACTAAGCTGCTGCAATAGAAGATTCTGCTCTACAGGATCTACAGGTATGACTTCTCCTTCATCAGAAAGCTGGGGATCTGTTGGGAAAACAATCTCAGGAAACCATCGTTGCAGTCTAGGGAACATCGCATATTCGGTTTCTCTCGTCCATTTATTGCGTTGTCCACTCAAGCTTTCTATTTGCACCTTTAGGTGTTCAAGCTGCTGATCTTTACCTGCTAACTCTTTGCTCACCATATTCTTTCGTTCGATTATTTTTTGTTTTTCCTTATAATCTTGTTCCTGTTTCTTCGTCCGTTCAATCCAAGCTTGCAGAACCCCCGCTCTCTGCTCATGCTCCACACTTAGAACTTTGTTCTCAGCGAGCTCCCGTCCGATCCGGGTAAGCGTCCCTTCGTTCTCATCCATCTCATTGCTCAGATTGTTAATGCTCTGCTGAAGTTCAGCCTGCAGTTTAATAAGGGCATCATGCTTGGCTGTAAGCGTCATGGTATTCTCAGTTTGGAATAAACGTTCATATTCTTGACGCACCGATTTTAACTTAGATAAATAAGCTTCAGAGTCCTGAAGGATCTGCTCCTGTTCTTTGAGCTTCCCCTGAATACTGCTCTTCCAATCCTGGAAACGATCCGGCTGCAAGACCATTTGCGGCCCTTGATTCGCAAAAAGCATGAAGGATGCTTGATGCGGAGCTGCCATCTCTTCACGGATAAAGATCGGCACCGCTGATTTAAGCAAGGTGTCCTTCATCAGTTCCGGCTGAATTTTATCAGCTTCGCACCGGGTCATAATCAAACTATATGGAAGTAACGGATATTGCTCCAGTTCTTCCTCACGTTCAAGATACGGACGGTCATTTAAGTAGGAACTACCTAGTGTTGATTGAATCTTTAACGAATCGAGTGTATCTTTGACCGTCAGAATATCTGAATTGGGTAGCCAGTAGGATTGGTTCTGAAGTTCCACATCCATGAGCTGATTATAGTAATCCCTTCTGGAACGTTTAGTCTGTTGCTCTACTTCATCTATTTTTCGGATAAAACGTGCCGGGATAACATCTTGTTCTTCAAAAAGGCCGGTAGCTCCTAAACGATTATGCTCTTCATACATTTCCAGCAGTACAACGAGCTGTGACCATAATTGGGATTCTTTCTGAGTCTGTGACTCAAGCAGAACCCCAAGCTCGTCCGCTTCACGCTCATAAGAACGCCGTTTCTCACTCAGCTCAGCATGACTCTTATGCAGTGCCAGCTTCCGAATCTCTTCCTGCTTGTGCTGTTCTTCCAAGTCTCCAATGTCTTCAAGAATCGTTTTGGCCGCTGAGATCGTACGCTGCAGGGTAGCTGCCGGAGAATGGGCGGCATCCTGCCCATATTGGGCTGCGAATGCTCCGAGTTCTTCCGTGTATTGCCGAATAGATAAGGTCAAATCATTGATCTGATTATCCAGCCCGGCCAGCTCTACCAAGAAACTTTCCCTTTCCTTGCGCAATCTTCTCTCTTCCACCGTTAGGTCTTGCTGTGCTGTCCCAAACTCTCTGATCGTTTGCTGCCAGAGATTAAATACCACATTCCACTGTTTCCGCAGCTGTTCCTTGGCTGCCTGAATGACCTCTTGCCGTTCTTTCATCTCCAGAGAACCTTCGATAGCTTGAATTTCTTTTTGCCACTGCTCAATTTGCCGGGTATGGAGCAACCGTTTAGCCAGAAAATAAGCTACTTCAAGCTTCTTCTCTTGCGCTTTGGAATCCTCCAGCCGACCACGCGCACGGCTCTGATCATCACTGAGCTTCTTAAACTCTTCTTGCTTCAGTTCCGTTTCTTCCTTACTGCGTAAGTATTTAAGATTGTCTGTCTCAAAGCGCAATTGCTTCGCATCCTGATAACGTCCAGCCAGTTCATCAGCAATCTTACTTCGCTCAGCTTCTGCATTTCTCTGCTCTTCATAGATAACCGTATAGATTTGGCGTCCACGTAATTCAGTTTCTTGAACTACGTTTTCTGCTTCCACGCCTAGTTTTACCAGCTCATAAAGTGGTGCAGCCATACTAAGAAACTCTGTATAGACCTGCTCCCGCTGTTCAAGCATCGGCAAGCGCTGAGCCACTGTTGCTGTATCGATAAACATCCTCTGCAGCGTATTGTCGTCTTCCTTTAATCCTTCATTCAGACTAGATCCGATTTCAGGAATAATCAGCTTTTCGAACAAGTTATGATTGGTGAAGGCATCATTTTTTTTAAAATAACCTTTGATACCGCCCTCTTCACCATTGATCCGCCGCATATTACGCCACTCGGCGATATGGATATCCCGGGTAGCCAGGTAGTCATAATATCTTTTCAAATCCGAGCTATGGCTGCCAAAAGGTACAATCTCTCCCCGCCGATCGCGCACAAATTGCTGGATCGTTTCAAAACTCGTAGGTTCAGCAGTCACCTCGTCAAATAACGGCAACGTTGATAGCGTAAGTTCAGCCGCTTCACCGTAATCTGTAAGTGCGTACAGCAAGTAATCCACTTTGATATCCTGCTGATCAAGCGAATTATGTGCCGTCATAGCGATTCCCGTGGTCATATACTCATTGCGCTCATTGTTGTCGAGATGCCATTCGATAGCTACGTGAAAAGTGTACGGTTTAAGTTGTTTTTTATGATTATGAAAAAAAGCCTCAACCTGGTTCTCACCGTCTTTGCCCCATGGTGTTTTGGGCATCAATAGCTGGAAAATAGATTGCAGCAGTACGCCCTTTCCACCGCCATTCATGAGCGTAATAAGCGTATTAGCGGGTCCCTCTTCGTTACAGAGGTCCAGAATCATGTCGTCGTATTTCTTGAGCATCTTCTCGTATTTAAGTCCTGTAATTCGTATGCGTTCAATCCGCGGCATAGGTAGCACCGTCTTTCTCAGCTAAAGTTCTTCCAATGAGGCTCTTTAATTCCTGGTATCGATCGACATCATGATATAAATAACGCATTCTCTCATAAAGCTCTTCCCGAGGAAAGATACGCTTCTCTGTCTCAGAGATGAATACGAGCTTCTCCTCCTCCAGAAGTTTCATGCCTTCATGAATCAGCCCAATTCGTGAGCCTGCGCCTCTGGTCAGAAGATCACTCTCTTCCTGACTCTTAGTCTGCATGTAAAGACTGGTCCATACCTTAAACATCGCTTGGATATCAAGCTGCCACTGCTGGCTGAATCGTCCTTCCTCATCCATCTGAATCCACGTCTGAAAGAGAGAGGACACCTGATCAGCAATTTGAATATAGGACATACTGTCCTGCCCCGACTTAAAATGAGTCTCATCCTGATCCATTTCGGCCAGAAAAACCAGAATAATAATATTGATAATATGTAAGTGAGTTTTACGCTCAACACGTGAATATTTGTTCTTCAACTGGGTGAAATTGGTTGCAAACACTGACCCCAGCGGATTAACTAGCAGATGGAGACGGTGCCCGGAATTCATCACCCGACAGCCCCCTTCTTTAGCAACGTACTGAAGTGCATCATAAGTTCCTGCATCCTGAAGGCATTCTGCCGCTGCAGGGTCATCGAGAGGAATTACTTTTTTACGGAGCAATTCAAAAAATAGCCGCGAAGCTTGCTGTACCTGTTCTAATGTATAACTCATGTTAGTAACTTCTCACCTCTCCACGATCGTAATCATATATGGACTCATATCCAGACCAGAACACCGTACCCCTGAGGCTGGTTCTGGAGCAATGCTCGTCCGCAGCGTTTTGCCGCGTAAACTCTCCAACAGAAGATCTTTTGCAAGTACATATTGGATTAGCTGTTGGCATTCATCAGAAACGCCGCTACCACCTTCTGGTGCCTGTTCCTGCACTAAAATATCTGTATGAAAAAACTGCACCCACAGATCAACAGCATCCGGTGTGTTTGCCCACCCTGTTAGTTCTTCGGCGGAAAAAGCGTCTGCAGTAAAGGTAAAGCTTCCCTGCTCAGCCAAGGCAGCAAAAACCGGCTGCCACAGCTCTACTACTTTTGCCCATGGAATACCTTTAGGAATATATTGAACAGGCTCTGTGTCCACCTCATCTTCGAAATCATCCATCACTAAGTCGGGGATAAACCCTACCTCTTGTTCCTCCCAAGCCCAAGGAAGCGGATAAACGAAGTCCTGATTCGGAGCGAATAATCCGCTGAGCAGCAGTTCAAGACTGTCACCGCTTGGCAGACCCTCTTCTTTCACCCATTCCTCCCATACATGTGTACGGAAGTTAAACCCGGCTGCTCCCCAGAATAATTCAGGGAAGTTCAACCTTAAATTGGTCTCCATCTCAAAAATATTCAATACTACCTCAGCCAGCTCATCGTGTACACGCCTAGAAAGCTCGACTCGTTCAGAGAGAATACGGATCTCATTGAAGTCGATCACGTCTTTCTCATCATTGGCCAGCCGGGCCAGAGAACGGTGAATACTGTCAAAATGTTTGCGTTCCTCCTCGAACTGATGATGAATCTCTTCGAGTCGCTGATGCCGAGCTACTCCGAATTCACTAAAAATATGCTTCGGATTGCGGCGTAACGCATTGCGGTATTCTTGCTGTTGCTGGGTCATCTTGCGGACACGGGAGATCAGTTCATTAACATCCTGAAGAGCCCGAGTTACGCGCCCATGCTTTATATGCATTTGAATCTCGAGCAGTTTGATGCTGATCTGAAATTCATCAATAATCTCATGGCTCATAAAAATGAGCTCCATTGCATATTCAGAGAGACGATAGATGGTTCTGCCGTTCTCTTCCCAACTGCTGCGAGTCGCATCCTCGTCCACCGTGAAATACTTATATTTCTGCACGGACATTTGCCGGGTCACATCATCATAGAAAAAGGATTCGAAATCCCCACCATTCCCGCTCCACAATAAACCGTCCACGAGACGCTCTACGGATTCGGTAGTCCCAAGATTGGCGATATTAAAACGTTCCAGCGCAGTCCAAGTAAGCTCAATAATATCCTCTTTGGATCTTCTCTCATTCGATTCTAGCTCCAGATAATAGACTTGCAGCAGAACGCTTAAAGATACCATTTCTTTGTAAGGTTGGATTTCGCCAAGGTTCATGCCAGCCCCCAAATTCCACAGGGGATTCAATCGTTTGTTTCGTTCGCCAAAATCCGACCAATTCATCTTTCTGCTAACCTCGCCATCACTTCATAATTTAAAATTTCCTGCGGAACTCTCCGATCCTCTTTTCCCTGTACGGACAACCCCATACTTGTTCTCGATCACCCTCACTAAAAGAAATAAAACCCCTATACATCCTGTATAGGGTTCTGAAGCACGGGAATATATGTTTCTATTATAACAATCCTACAAAGGTTATGCTATTTTTGTTAAACAAAATAATTGATTCTAGCCGGATGACAAAAGATCGCAGAATTACAGGGAGAAATTCCCTGATTTTTCTGTTGAAGCTTCATTAACCCTTATAGACTCCGCAAAAAAAAGACAGCCCCAAAAACCATGAAATGGCTGAATGGGACCGCCCTTTTTTATTAACTACTCGGCAACTCCTGGCGTAAACGCCATACAATACTGCTCAAGTGTGCTATTAGGTAGAGGAATGACCTTAACCGTACGGAACTGATAATGCTCATAAACGGGCAAATTGCTCGGTGTCTGTGTCTCTAACGTACATAACGTATTGCTCATACGACATTCCGCGAGTAGCGGTGTCATGATTTTTGATACATATCCTTGACCTCGATATTGATCCTGCACTGCAAGCATATCCAAATGTTTATACTTCTGATCCCCAAACATTGATAACCACAAGGAACTCATACTACACAAAATAGATAAACCACGTATAAATCCTCGCACCCCAATGATTCGGCAAATCGGCAATGACTTAATTATCGCAAGGACTATCTGTTTCATATACCTGACGTTCGAAATCACTGTCCCTGTCTGACGCTCCGAATGGAACACTAAAGCCACTGCTTCAAAGTTAGTAGAAGTCGTTAGTAAATCCGAATATGGATACAACATCTCAATGTAACGATGAAAAAAAATATTCAACACGCGTAATCGGGTTGATTCATCAGGCAAGATATGCTGATATAACGGATCATTTTTGGCAAATGCTTCGGCCAGAACACTGGCTGCTCTTGGAATATCATGCTGCTGAATTTTTAGTAATGTACTACAAATAGTTCCACCTCATTTAATAGTCTTATGAATTAGTATAACTCGTCCAATTGAATATGGCACGATGGTTCTATTGTCATTTCTTTATTGAATACGATATGATTGAAAAGATTACAAAAATACTGGGAGGTAAAATGGAAGATATTATACTGTGGCTTAAATACTTGTTTCTAGGGTTTGTTCAAGGGGCAACTGAGCCAATCCCCGTCTCTTCGAGCGGCCATTTGATCATCGCACAGAAATTGCTAGGCTTAAAACAAAATGGGCTATCATTTGAAATTTTAACAAATACGGCTTCACTAATTGCGATTTGTTTTATTTTCCGCAAAGATATCGGAAGATTGATCACTGGATTCGTTCAATTTATTCTGACCCGCAAAGAGGAATATAAGTCGGATTTCCTCTTCTCTTTGTACATCATCATCGGTACCTTGCCTGCGGTAATTGTTGCCTTACTCTTCAAGGATCAGATTGAGGATATCTTCTCGTCGGTTCATACCGTATCCATCGCCTTGCTTGTTACAGGGGTAGCTTTATGGTTGATCCGTAACCTTCGCGGACGTAAACAAGATGGTGACTTAAAAGCGAAGGATGCAGTTATAGTCGGACTTGCCCAAGCAGTCGCCCTTATTCCTGGGATAAGCCGTTCTGGTGCAACTGTCATCTCTTCCATCGCTGTGGGAATGAAGCAAGAAACTGCTTTACGCTTTTCTTTTATGCTTTATATTCCTGTCAGTTTGGGCGGACTCGTTATGGGCGCATCTGATATTGCCCACGATCCTAACCGCTCGCAGCTAGCCATTCCATACTTGATTGCATTTATTACTACACTTATCGTTACTTATTTCTCCATGCGCTGGTTTATGGGGATTATGGCTAAAGGTAATTTGAAGTATTTCTCTTATTACTGCTTCTTAGCTGGGATACTTCTCCTCATCTTTATGTAAGACATAATTTCAATTAAAAAACCTCATGACAATCTCTGAGATCACAGAGAGAGCATGAGGTTTTTTTATATTATTTCAACATGGATATTACTTCATCGCTCGACCGGATCTTACCTATGCGAGGGAAGATAGTTTTGCATACATAATCATGCTCTTCTTTAGCCATCGCGGTCATAGCATCTTCTACAAAAACTTGATGATAACCAAGCTGATAAGCTTCTCTAGCAGTAGTATCCACACCAATCGAGGTAGAAATACCACATAATACGATCGTGTCTATTCCGCGGCGTCGTAACTGCAAATCAAGATCTGTACCGAAAAATGCCCCCCACTGCCGTTTGGTAATCAGATGTGCATTTTTGATATTCGCTAATTCTGGTACGATGTCGTCCCAACCTTCTGGATAGGTCACGGAATTCATTTTCAAATCAGTTTTAGGTTTAAGCATATCTTGCCCATCTAGCCATGACACCCTCACCAGAACAACAAATCCTCCTTTCTCCGTAAAGGATTGGGCTAATTTGCTGGCATTCTCAACCACCTGAGCACTTGTATGCGGCCCCTGCTTTGGACTGTGGACAATTCCCTGCTGCAAGTCGATCACGACTAGCGCCGTTTTACTTGCCTCAATACTTTCAGATGCTAAGCTTGTTAATTCTTCCATTGTCTTCTCTCCGATTACTATCAATTTTTGTATACTACAATTACCCTATATTACCCAATAGGTGTCCCATTAGGTAATTTAATATCTGGCTTCAAGAGAACCACATCCCCTTTATCCGGTATTCCTCCAAGAACTAATACTTCTGATTGGAAACCCGCAATATTTCGAGCAGGAAAGTTAACTACCCCAATGATTTGTTGCCCTACAATCTCTTCGGCCTTATATCGTTTAGTAATCTGTGCACTTGATGTTTTGCTTCCGATATCTGGTCCAAAATCAATTTGGAGTTTAATCGCAGGTATTTTTGCTTTTGCAAAAAACTCCGCTTTAATAATTGTTCCAACACGAACATCAAGTTTTAAAAAATCATCAATAGTTACCATTTGCCATCCCCCTATTTAGCTAAAACATTTTCCAACTACTCATTCACTTATTTTGAATGTTGTACTTTAAAGATTTCGACCAAAAATACATTCCCATACCGAGTAAGGTTATTATGCCACCTAAAAACTGGAATAATGATATAGTTTCCCCTAATAATAGATATGCAAGGACTATAGCAAGAACAGGCTCACCAATAATCCCAACCGAGACAGTAGTTGCTCCAATCGACTTTAACAAAAGGTTAAAGATGTATTGACCAAAAATAGTTGGAATTATTGCAAGAAGCAAAAAATAAATCCAATCTGATGAAGCATAATTAATTAATGAGACATTATTTATCAAATTGTACACGAGCATAACAGTACCACCAATAAAAAAAACGAAAATGCTGTATAGACTTGCATTGATTTTGCCGCTTACTTTTTGCCCGGCCAACAGATAGACTGAAGCAAAGAATGTGCCAATTAACGATAAACCATCGCCAATTAATGCATCTTTCGAAACCCATATGTCTCCCCATGCAATAACAATCGAACCTAAAAGAGCAACAATCAGGCAAAAAACGGTTAGCAGGTTAACATGTTCTTTGAATAAAAAGTAAGACCCCATCATAACAAATAGCGGCTGTAACGATAAGATCACCATGGAGCTTGCAACTGAAGTATAGACCAATGATTCCATCCAGAATAAAAAGTGTAACCCTAGAAATAGGCCGGATAAAATAACGATGACCCAATCTTTTTTATTCATCTCAGTAGAACGAGCCATTTTCCCAGATGTAAAACAGAGCATGATGATTACAGAAATAAACAATCTATACATCCCGGCCACTGAAGTAGGTGTATCTGAAAGTTTAATCATGATTGAAGAGATAGAAACGGACAAAATACTGATAAATAACAGAATAAACGGATGAAATAGTATAGACGGTTTATTTGAACTAACCATAGTTCCTCCAAAATGTGTGACAATCCCTGTGCACAGAATTGTATGATAAGTCTAGGCTGGATATAATAATATCACCGCCAAGATCAATATTGTGCAACTATATCTTTAATTTATATTGAAATATCGTCAAATAAGGAGAATAAGCACTTTGAAAAAGCAATTGCACGAAGCCATTCAATTTCCTGATGATGCATTTCCATACATCATGTACACTCATACCAATTATGAATCTATTCCTAATGGCAGAGGGGTTAACGATCTACATTGGCACCAAGAACTACAAATTACTTTAGTGACCAAAGGGAAACTAACCATACAAGTCAACGGAATCAATTATGATTTAGAAGCAGGTCAGGCCATCTTTATTAATAAGAGCGTACTTCATATTGTTACATACCTTAACCAAGAGGGTGAATATGTTAGTTTTAACTTCCCAGAGAAGTTACTTGCTTTTTATTCTGATAGTGCAATGGAAAAAAAGTATGTACTTCCGTATACCAATTCATTCTTGTTAAGTTTAGAAATCAAAGGAGATAAGGACTGGCATAATCAAATCCTACAAATTCTTTGGGCTATGAAAAAAGAATTTGAATCGAAAAAAAAATGGGGATGGGAGTACGAAGTTTCTATCAAAACAGTCCAGTTATGGTTAATCCTTATATCAAATTTTTCTCTATCCTCTGAGGAATCGTCTAAATATAACAGACTCCAGCAAGAGAGACTACAATTAATGCTTAGTTTTATTCACAAAAACTATTCTAATAATTTGACATTGAAGGAAATAGCAGATACAGCACATCTAAGTGTATCGGAGTGCACTCGAGGTTTTAAGAAAAGTATCCATATGACTCCGTATTTCTACTTAATTAAATATCGCATTAATAAAAGCTGTGATTTGTTAATAGCAACTGACTACACGATAACTGAAATCGCACAGCGAGTTGGTTTCAATAACGCAAATCACTTTATCCAGTCTTTTAAAAAACACTTAAACATAACTCCTAAGGAGTTCAGAAAAATTAGAAATGAACGAACTTAAAAAACAACAAAAGCAGAGTCGATCGCTTTGTCTGACTGCCTTGTGTTAGCGTAATTTCGATGCCCTTCGTAAATCTCGAATATATTTCCAAGACACAAGCTTAATGTTTTCATTTTCTAATAGTCTATGATTTCGGGAACGCCATATAAACGATATCCCACTCTTTTCCAATAAAGTTACGTTTATATCTTCAACCTTTTCGTCCTGCATGAATTAGTGTTCAATTCTACTATATGATAAACTTGCAAGAAGTTATCTGCTATTTATCTATTAATAAAGGAGCGGAAAAATGAGATGGGCAAAAAGAAAAAAACATTACCCGCCAATTTTGCCGAGCTGGTTAAAACGAATGATATATCTGCCTTAAAAGAGGTATTTGAGCTATGCGAATGGGATGCCCGTGGGGGTTACAGCAAAGGTACCGCCCTCAGCTTCCGGCAAATACCGGATGAGATGGTTTCCTGGCTTGTGGAGCAGGGTGCTGACATCAACGCTGCCGACAACTATAAGCGTACCCCTCTTCATGCTCAGACTGCAACCTGGTCCGGAAATGTCCCCTTACTCCTTGAACTAGGTGCAGATATGGAAGCTCTGGATTACCAGAATGAGACACCGCTGCACTCAGCAGCTGCTTCTTACAAAACAAAAGTAGTGCGTGATCTGGTGGTACGCGGCGCAAATGTCCATGCAGAAAATAACCGAAAAAACACACCTCTCGCCAAAGGATTATTACAATGCCGGAATATCGATATAGTTCACATGGCAGAAATCTCGCGAATTATGCTGGATGCAGGAGCAGTAATCACGCCGGAGATGAAGGAATCCGTGCGGCGTATCGGCAAGGATTTTGAATTCGTCAGAACAAATTACAATAAAGATCGACTGGATGAAACTGCAAATGCTCTCCTGGAGCTGTACCGGCAATTTGATGTCGAGCCTATAGCGAAACTGCAGAGACATGATGGAATCTCTCCTATCGAGGTAACGGCAACCGCATGGCCCGCACAGCACCAAGAGCTGTGGGATTTTCTCGTCCCTGCTTCAGGACACGCGACAACGGTGCAGGGTGAGGTTATCCGCATCACAGGGCGGGTGTCTCATGAAATCCTTAATAATGGCGGAGGAAACTGGGATGCCGATTACCGTAAAATGCTGGATGCACTGATACGGCATTTTAGCACGGGAACGCCTTTAGAGCCCGTCCTTCTTCAAGAGGCAACATCACTCGCCAAACGGTTCCGCAACATCGCTGGCAATGAGCAACCAGCCAGATTATGCGAGCTGGCGGTGCAATGGGTACTTGCCAATCCTCAGCCTATTTCTATGACACAACCCGATTATTCCCGTTAAGTCTATCCTGAATCCTTAACGTGTCTATTATCTAACTAAAGAAAACAAAGAAACGCCCCGAAGAAAAAACTTTGGGGCATCAATTTACATGAATTCTAGATCCAACAAGTTTTAAGGATAATGACGAGAAGAATGTAAAGCACAAGAATCGTACCCGTTGATGTCCAAGGATTAATAC
The DNA here is from genome assembly GCF_038005365.1 of Paenibacillus sp. FSL H8-0315. Classification (NCBI taxonomy): domain Bacteria; kingdom Bacillati; phylum Bacillota; class Bacilli; order Caryophanales; family Paenibacillaceae; genus Paenibacillus; species Paenibacillus sp. FSL H8-0315. The sequence continues at coordinate 914,660 of NZ_JBBOTA010000001.1, forward strand.
AAACTGGAGCCTTTTTTTGTTCTTGAACGCCCCCAACACAGTTATACCCCATTTAAATCCCTCCCTAATTAATTTTTTTAAATTTCACAACAGCATATGACTATGTATCATCAAGTGATTGGGCATTAAACAACTTTGCCGCTTGTATCTAAGTCTATGATTCAATTCATTTTCTTTAACTTGACAAGCATACATAACTTTATGCTAATATAGACAAATCAATAACGTTGATATATCATCTATTCTTCAATTAGGAGAGATCATATGGATTCAAGAGAACCTTTAGGTTTGGTCATTCGAGATTTGCATTTAGAAATAGCAAATTATTTAACAAAGTTACTTGCTCCTTTTCGACTTGCACCTGAACAGCATCTACTTATGGCTCTGATGCTTGAGAAAGAAGGTCTATCTCAGAACGAGATTGCTGCTAATCTTGGTAAGGACAAAGCCAGTGTTGCCCGAATGATCGCCAGCTTAGAGAGCAAAGGTTACATACACAAAGTAACAAGTGCGCAAGATCGCCGAGCGGTAAATGTATATGTAACAGAAGAAGGACGGAAATTAGAGAATACTATAAATGAGGTGACGGTCAATTTAAACGAAATTATCGAGTCAGGATTATCTGCTTCAGATTACTCAACGTTAAAGACTTTGCTAACACATGTGCTGAATAATGTAAGAAGTGCTTAAAGCATTTCTCTCCCCCTTATAGTTGATATATCATCTATCATGCAAAAATAATACGAATCAAAATTCTGAAAAGAGGTTCATCATTATTATGGAATCATCATCAACTGTTCAAGTTAAACGTCCAGCCCTCATGGCCTTCTCGCTTATGTTAGGTGCATTCGTCGGGCTATTTAGTGAAACCGCCTTAAACATGGCTTTTACAAATTTAATGGATGAATTTTCAATCAACGCCTCAACGGTTCAGTGGCTAACCACAGGATATTTACTTGTATTAGGTATCCTCGTTCCAATATCCGCCCTATTAATGCAATGGTTTACCACTAGACAATTATTCACAGCTTCCTTGCTATTATCTATCGTCGGTACATTAATTGCTGCCCTCTCGCCTAATTTCACCTCATTATTAATTGCAAGATTAGTGCAAGCCTTAGGGACAGGCTTATTGCTTCCATTAATGACCAATATTATTCTTATTATTTTTCCTGCACATAAACGCGGAACTGTCATGGGAATGATGGGGCTCGTTATTATGTGTGCACCGGCACTTGGGCCTACTCTATCTGGTTTAATTGTAGATCATTTTGGGTGGGAGTATATCTTTTGGATAAGCTTACCTTTATTGTTATTTACATTAGGTTTCGGATTAACATTCATTAAAAATGTAGCCAACATCACAAAACCTAAAATAGATATTTTATCCATCTTGCTTTCTACTTTTGGATTTGGTGGAATCGTCTTTGGTTTTAGTAACTTTGCTGATCATTCTTTGAGTGAAATCATTGTTTTGCTGCCTCTTATTGTTGGTTTCATCAGCTTAATCTTGTTTGTATTACGGCAATTTAAATTGGAAACCCCAATGCTGAATTTACGGGTATTTAAATATCCCATGTTTACGATAGGTCTTATAATGCTCTTTTTAGGAATGATGATCATTTTATCTTCTGCAATTTTATTACCTTTATATTTAAAAGGAGGTTTATTGTTATCGGCCACAATGGCTGGTACTCTACTTCTTCCAGGCAGTGTTATTAACGGGGCTATGGCTCCAGTTACGGGTAGAGTATTCGATAAATACGGTCCGAAATTATTGCTGCCGCTTGGATTTTTTATCGCAACCATTGCTGGTTTTCTATTTACAAGAAACTCTACTGAAACCAGTAGCCTAACCTTTATTTTAATACACTGCGCAATGTTTATCGGATTAGCTATGGTCATTATGCCCGCTCAAACCAATGGGTTAAATCAATTACCCGTGAAATACTATCCGGATGGGGCTGCTGTTATGAGTACACTTCAGCAAATTGCAGGTGCTCTTGGTACAACGTTCGCTGTTACGCTAATGTCTAGCGGACAAACACGATTCGCAAACACACATCCAACCGCTGCACAGCCTGAAATATTAACCGCTGGAATTACACATGCTTACTTATTTATCGCAGCAATTGCAGGTATTGGATTGATTATATCGTTATTTGTGAAGCGTATTCGAGTGTATTGATTTGTATGTGAAAAAGACAGTGGACATGAACTGCCCGCTGTCTTTTTTTTAAGTATAACCCTAAGGCTTTAACTCATATGTTTTTCATAAAAAACTAATGTTAAGTTGTCATTTATTTTTTTGGTTTCCCCCGTGCTTCTATACCCTAACTTTTCATATAAATAGCAATTTCTTTGCTCCTGTATAATACTATCCAGCTCCCATTTCTTTGCATCTTTATATCTCTGTTCAATGATTGCAAAAACCTGCTGGGCAATCCCCTTCCCATGATGTTCTGGCAAGATAAAGATGATGCTGACCCGATAAGTTTTATTATCCTTTTTAACGATACGGACACCGCCCACAGCAATATCAAAATACTTAATCATATAATAATCTGCAAAAGACTGATTAATTCGATCCCTGATTTGTTCCACAGATTCATTGGCTGGGTTGGTTTCATAATCTTTATATTTCTCCAGCAATGGCATAAAGGCTTTGACTTGCATTTCATGAATAAACTCTGCGTCGCTCGCGTCTGCTTTACATAAAGAAATCTCCATAAAGTTATACCCCTCCGAAAGTTAGTAAATATATAAGCTGTCAGATATTCTTTTTATCCTCCGGTTTAGAGGAATCTCTAAAAGAGCCCAAGATCCCCGTAAACAGTCCAATTAATCCAACAAAAACGCCTATCCCGCGACCACCCTCATAGGCCAATATCACAACTACTCCAAACAATGTAATGTGAAGACCAAAAATTTGAGTTTGTAGGACACTAGGCCGGATAAAATCTAATAATGCTCCTGCGTGAAACATTACAACAACTAGCACAATTAGAGCGGTTAAGATCCATAATCCTAAACTAATCATCCTTACCTCCATTAAAATTTATTATTCACTAGGCACTCCTGATTTCAAATAAAGACACTTGAGCCACTCGGCTCCAGCGTCTTATCATGTTGATTTATGGTTTGTTTTTGGGAAGGATATAGAGCGTTCCGTCTTCTTTATATTCAGCATAGGCAATATCCTCAATGCAATTATAACCCTGCTCTCTGACGCGTTCCTGAATCTGCTCCTTGTTCATCGATCTGCCCCGCATGGACTCTTCCAGTACCCTGCCTTTATCAATAACTGTTATGGAAAAAGCAGAAGACTGCTCAGCTTCAGACTTGCGCATAACCGATAGAGAGCCGTTCGTTTCAAGCAGAGCATACCGCACTTCACTTAGGGAAAAGATATTTTGTTGCCTCAGCATGAACAGCAGTTGGGTATACTCAATATCGTATTTCTCCAACAAATCCTGATTCACTTTGCCATCGTCAATTAGCAGCACTGTCCGGCCTTCCGCCATGTTCCCGAATTTCACAAAATGGGTGGTCACCTTTTCGAACAGATAAGATAATGCGGTCCAAATAAAAAGAGCAAACAGCAGATGCCAGATCTTCACCTCATCATCATATATCGTATTGCCGACAATTTCACTTAAAATCAATGAAGACAGAAAATCGAGTGGTGTCAATTGACTAAGCGTCTTGCGGCCGGTAATAAAGGTAATGATCCACAAACCAAAAAAGCTGATGACCAATTTGACGCCTATAGATACAAATATCTCCATTGCTGCACCTCCAGATGGGACTCGCACAGGCTCGTTACCCTTTTTACACGAAATCCATTCATGAGAGGTATTACACACTCCTAGTGGGGTATAAACAGCAAAAGATACTCTCTGCAACTTGCCTATGTTGGGATAGTTATAAGGAACGTTGTCCCTTTGCCTTTTTCACTATCGACTTCAATAGTTCCTTTCACTTTATCGACGGTACTGTAGACCATAAGCATACCCAGCCCCGTTCCTTCTGCTTTAGTCGAATAATACGGCTTACCGAGTCGCGATATTTCATCTTTAGTCATGCCGACTCCGTTATCTTTAATACTGATCATAATATTTTGTTTTTTTTCAAATATATCGATAAATAGCGTACCGCCATCGGTTTCCTTCATCGCTTCTATACCATTTTTATATAAATTAATTAGACACTGCTGAATCTGGTTTCGGTCATAGTTTTTATTTAACGAATTATTAAAACTAAATTGGACATCTACTTTGTGCATAGTGGCATAAGGCATTATGATATTTTTAGTATATTCTGATTCTGCCTTCATATTGGAGTAAACCATGTTTTCAGATTGTGGCTTGGCAAAGGAGAGATAATCACTTACAATTTTTTCTGCTCGCTGTAGCTCTTGTAGAGATAACTCTACAAAGCCCTTTTCCTCTGGCGTCATCGTTTTAGATTTATTTAATAGCTGCAAAAAACCACTAGTCACTGTAAGTGGATTTCTGATCTCATGGGATACACTTGCCGCTAGCTCGCTGACGACATTTAATCTTTCCGATTGGACAATCCGTTCCCGATTTTTAATATTGGAGATAATCTTCTCAATCAAAATCATAATGACACTCATCACCCCAACATGAGTTGTCAACGCATTTAATGAAAGAATCCAAAATTGCCTGTCTAAGGAATCCTGAACAAAACCTAAAATTAACAGATAAACCCCCATAATTAGCAAAGCAATCAGACTTGCCGCAATCACACGGCCCTTCGATGGTAATTTTAAAAATCTATTTTTATATAACGGCACCAAAATCAGAATCGCTGTCGCAAATAGAAACGAATAAAATACTCCACCTCCACCCACATAGAATCTGTAAGCATTCAAAATAATATATAGAGGAAGAACGTTCCTATATCCTCCAAACAGTGCCACAATAATAAACGGAATGTACCTTAAATCAAAAATATAGCCAATTTCAAGTCTGATAGGTTTTGCAATACAGAGACTCATGGTCACTGCAGACATAAAAACGAGAATCAATCTATTGTAGGAATAGGCCCGATTCTCAAAGAATATTAGAAATGTTAATACTGGAAAAAGCAAAAACAAAAAATTTAAAAGTAGGGTTTCAAACAAGAGATGACTTCCTTTCAGCCTTTTGCTGCGTAAATGAATATATTCAAGGTTATATTAAGAGTTTTAGATCATTACCTAAGCTAACATTATAAGTCACAGTATTGACTATACACTATGTATTTCTCAACCATTTTTCAAATAATCCCAAAAAATCATACTATAGAACCACAATTAGCAAAAAAATACAGACATCTGAAGTCTGTTTGGGGTCATCAATTTTCGTATTCCTGAATATCTAAATTGTAAACTGTACCTTCGTAGTTTTTAAGGGCTCATAAATCTAGAGCTGCCACCTTTACATCCCATAACCGTAATCGAAATTGTAACGTCGGTTGGGTTTGTCCTTGTCATTTTTGTTATAGCATTAGTTTCACCTACGAGGATTAGAAAACTCGGTTTAATCGTAGCCTCTATATTAACATTACTTTTGTTTTTATCCTTTGCGATTCGTCCCGTTTGGATCCCACCAGAAGGCAAATCTCCTGAGGAAGGAACGCATTCGGAAATGAATCATTAAGTTGTCTTACACAGAAAACAGCCATCCCCTCAGGATGGCCGGTTTTTATTTCACTAAAAATCCATTAACTGTGATATGGAGCGGCGCCTAATTTAACTTCTCTCGGATCTCCACTTTTGATAATAGCAATGGAGACAGCTATAAGCAATATTTTCCGGAGAAGAAATAAGTACTACAGCCTAAAAACAATTTGATTTCCTGTCTCATTGTTCTTGAAGGGTTTACCATGTTCCCTGAACTCTAATATAACACCTGAAGGATCGTCAGAAAGCGGTGGAGAAATTACGTAATTATAAGAAGCTTGTCCGGTTGAACTTCCGCCATTCATCATTCGACTATCATATTCTTCTCCTATAAACAGCTCGAAAAAGCTATGGTTATGAGAATTTGTTGGAAGCTCAGTTGTCATGTCCCAATCTATATTAAGGGTGACCACACTAGCATTACTATATTGGCGTATAGAGGTCAGTGTATAAAAAAATCCATCTTTCTCAATTGATTTAAGAACTGCAATATGTTTTCTAAAATCAATTGGCTCAACCATCGGTTTAAAATGATCTTCACTTAGCAACGTCCCAAATACCGCTTTCAAAAAATCCTCATAGAGCTCATAATTTTCTGCCCATTTAGAGATAGATTCAAACGGTGGGAATCCTGGATTATTATTCGAGATTTCCTTTCGTTGCTTGATCAATGCACATATTTGCTCGTCAATATCCTTAATTTGCAGATCGTAATGTTCGGTTGGTCGTACAAACGGCATCCTTTTCATTTTGAACCTCCTTTTTGCACAAATGCAAAAGAAATCTCAGCTTCACATACAAGCTCACTATTTACTGTTGCGGTGCCTTTGCCTTTTACAATTTCACCTTTCATCCGATTGACTTCGAATTCGAGAAGAAGCTGATCCCCAGGCGTTACTTGGCGCTTAAAACGGGCATTATCAATGCCAACTAATAACCCTATCTTGCCCATCAGCTTCTCGTTTTTGCACATTGTGATTCCGCCTACCTGGGCTAATGCCTCCACAATTAAAACACCCGGCATAACAGGATGCTCAGGAAAATGGCCGCTAAAAAACGGTTCATTAATGGATACATTTTTAATACCTACTGCTCTTTTGTTCTCCTCCAGCTCTATAATTCTGTCCACTAAAATAAACGGATACCGATGAGGAATAAGTTCTACAATCTGCTGTATATTTAGCATAATTCCCGTCTTAGCCTCCTAAAATACTTTTTGGGTAATTTTAACATTAAAAGTGATTTTGTACTACTCAAAAATACCCGGACAACTGGCCTATAACATCACTTCTGGTGATCCTAAAAAAACAACGGCAACCCTGGACTAGAAAATAAAGTCCACGACTGCCGCTTTTTATTGATCTATTGTACCCTAGCTTAAGATTCAACTCGATTAACAAACACCTGTGTCTTTCTCCCTGCTTCAATTCGTTCAGTGAATTTTCCGCCAGTGTATTCCTCTATCACCTTTTTCCAAAAGCGTTGTGCGGGCTCGTTATTATCTATTTGGTAAACTTCCCATTGCCCCTTATGTATATTAAAAATATCTTTTGCAACTAGTCTACCTAATCCTACTCTCCGATACTTTTTTATAATAAAAAATTCTGCAATGGAAAAGTATAAATCATCATCTCTATTTTTTAATTTGACTAAAACGAATCCAGCATTTTTCCCATTCAGAGTTAACAGATATGGGAAATTCGAGTCCTCTGTCCAGTAATCATTGAGAGGATAATCATTAAATTTTCCGTTTTCTTCAAGGTGTAAATCCATATACTCGGAGAAATCATACATATAAAATTGCATTAGGTTGTTGAGGATTTCTTTTTCTTCAAGGGTCGCCCTTTTAATTTGATAGTTCATCTAAAAACCATCCCATATCTATATTTTATCTAATTATTAACGGACTCTTCTATTTTCTCGGATAAGTTTCTTCGCATCCTTTTGAAATAAAATGATTGTTGTTGTACGCTTCAATGGATTGATTCCCAATTACTTTGCAGTAATATTTTACCACTCAAGAATACTCTCTTTCAACTTTACAAATTTTCACTTTGTAATTTTGGTACCATTCTTTCTTACCTTTCTCCTGAGCAACTTTGTGAGATTGATGCTGTTTCCAGTTCCTAATCGCGTCCAAGCTCTCCCAATAAGAAATCGTAATACCTGCTCCTGAAGAATCCCTGACACTTTCCACTCCTAAAAACCCAGGTTGCCCGGACGCAAGCTGCTCCATTTTTTCAGCCATAAGGTTATACCCGTTATCCCCCTCCGTACGTTGACTTGAAAATATGACTGCATAATAAGATCCGTTTGATTCATGAACCATTCCGCTCAAACTCCCCTTTAATCCTAGATGTTTTTATATAAAACAGATTATACTATTATAATTAAGATAAAAATAATGAATATTAATCGTTAGTTTAATGAATTTTTTTCATACATTATTGAGGAGAGAAATCATTATGAATCTTTTAAAATATCAAATTTTCAGTAAGGTAGTTGAGATCGGCAGCATTACCAAAACAGGAGAGATATTAAATTTAACACAATCAGCCATCAGTCATGCGCTTTCTAGCTTAGAAGCTGAATTCGGACTGTGTCTTCTCATAAGAAACAGATCGGGTATCCGGTTAACCAACGATGGCGAACGTTTAATCCCACATATCAGAGAAATCCTCCACCTTAATGAAAAACTCAATCAAGAAGTAGCTGCATTAAAGGGTGTCGAAATCGGAACTGTGAAAATAGGTACTTTCTCTAGTGTATCGATCCAATGGATGCCTCAAATCATTAAACAATTTCAAAATCAGTTTCCACATATTGAAATAAAACTACTTGATGGTAACTACTCTGAAATAGAAGAATGGATTGCCGATGGAACCGCTGACTTGGGATTTGTTAATCTGCCTACTCGAGATGCTTTTCATGTGGTCCCTCTTCAAAAAGATAGGATGGTCTGCATTATGTGGCAAAATCACCCTCTCGAACGCCAATCAACCATCCGCCTTGAGCAATTGATTGATGAACCTTTTATCATGCCCATTGCGGGTTGTGACACCGATGTAAAGCGAATTTTCTCGCAAAATAAACTCACACCCACGATCAAATATGAATTAGAAGATGATCATGCCATAATCGCCATGGTACAAAATGGTTTAGGATTAAGTATTCTCCCCGAAATGATTTTGTCACATCTCCCCGACAATGTATGTTATCGCCCATTGGAAGGCGAGTATTGTCGTTCTATTGGTATTGCAGCTGCCTCCATTAAAAATGCCTCTCCAGCGGCAAAAAAACTAATTGAATTCATAACACAATGGATCACCAACGTGCCCATCCCTCCGCATTACCGTGATTTATGAGATGGCTCAACGCGCTGTCTGTAACGGCAAGCTTTAAGGCTATCCTTCGCAGAGTAGTCCCTTTTTTGATCCAGCATTAACGTTAGCGTCAGGGGAAACGATTCTTCACTATGTATCTTTTGAGAAATTCACAACTCCCGGGACACGATAATTTGCACAACATAGAGAACAGCCTGCTGGCTGTTCTCTATCGCTGTCTGCCTTAGAAGCACGTGAACGAGCTAATCCGATTCAAATCAATGCCGAAGTACGACCAGAAAAAACCATTCCATCTGAACCCTGCAATAGAATTACGTCCGACGAATACCGGAAAGAACCAGAATTGCTCGCCGTTGTTCAGCCAAATGTATGTGTTGCGGAACAGGCAGCGTCTGATCCCGCCGGGATCAATGGCAAATGTGGTAGACGACATTTGTGGCACGAATTGCGGTGGAGGAGCCGTCGGCGCTTGAACGCCTCCCGGTGCACCCCCCGGAAATTGTCCGGGGGTTCCACCCGGAAACCCTGGTCCCCCTGGTCCTCCTGGTCCTCCTGGTCCTCCCGGCATGCCAGGTCCGCCAGGTCCGCCAGGTCCGCCTGGGAATCCTGGAAATCCCCCGCCGGCACCCGGTGTTGGAAAAAATCCCATATGTGATCGCTCCTTTCATGAGTAGGCATAATCATCATATGCATTCGCGGAGAGAGCGTTTGGGCGCAATAGGCGTTTTTTCAAAAAATGAAAATCAACAATAAGATCTAACATAGGCACTATCGGAAACCTAACTTGCCTCTACTTATGGTACGTTCAGCGCATCATAGATAAACTGACCAATTACACTCAGCTTTACCTGCAGAATTTATTCCGTCCACATCACTTTACTAAGTTCTTAACTTTAATATGGAATCTTCACTGATGTGATGTAGATGCCTGGTCAGCCTTCACACAATCAATAGCGACAACGAATGCAATCATGAGCGTCTCCATCTCATCCTTCAATATTTGAACCTTATAGCTATCCCCCCAAGTGAACCATTCCTTGTCCACTTTACCGATGACTACACCATGCTGTAAAACCTGAAAATCCATGTCCCACCAATTACCATGTACCTCAATGTCAGCCGCATCAATCGTATAACGTGCTTTAAAGAAAGAAAACTCCTTCTTAATCGTCAATACCTCTCGACCATCTACTTCTACAAAAAACTTTGGTAAAAAACTGAACACTTTTTTCGTAATAAGTGCGACTTCATCTCTTGTTGTATTCATGATGGAGAATGTCTTGGGAATTTGCATAAAACTGCCCTCTACGTAATAGACATCTTGCTCCTGCTGATTCTTTACCGTGAATTTACCACTTAGACTGAATACCTTTTGTTTTATATAAAGTTGCTTCATTCTAAGCCTCCTATCGTTCCTCTTAGTTAACATCATTTTAGACAAATGTTATAGTTGTTTTGTCATAATAAAATCTATTTGTTCTTCTTCACCCATATAAAAAGAATGAGTTCCTGTATGAACAAACCTCATTTTTTCATAAAAGCTAATAGCGTTTTTATTTTTTTCCCAAACCCCTAACCAAATCTTCTCTTTATTACATTGTACCGCTATTTCTATAGCTTTATTTATTAGATATTTCCCAAGCCCCTGTTTATGAAATTTTTTTCTAATATAGATCCTCTCGACTTCAAGTGAATCATTACCCATTACTTCAGATTGAGCATCCTCGGTGTTTACCTTTAAATACCCAGCGATTTCTTCATTAAAATAAATAAAATAGAATTCTGATGAGCTATCCGACAATTCTTTTTCTAATTGTTTTAAGTTAAATGCTCTATCCAGGTAGGCCTTCATATTTTCAGGTGAATTTTGATTACTAAATGTCTCATTAAATGTTTCAACACTAATTCCTTGAAGTGAACCTAGATCTTCGAACGTGCACTTTTTTATATTGATAGCCATATCGTTTTCTCCTTTTAAAATATCAATTTACAAATAAACTCTTATTTTGAGCTCTAATTATATGGTGTTATGCAGATGTGACAGGAAAATAGTATACCATAATTGTTGTATTTGCAACAAAAAACTAAGGATTTACCATTCATTCTACCTATTCGCGTATTGGCGTAATCAGTCTCTATGCGGCAGTCAGAACTCCAAAAGGGGAAGCGAACGAGGTTTTGGGGATTCGATGATGGATGGCGGTTACTTTCGGACCCAGATGACGTTATTTGTGAATATTTCGGCTTTGGAGCAAAGTTTCGGACCCCAGTGCAGCTATTACCTCGAAAAGGCTGCTTTCGGGGTTTTTTTTAGACCAATAACGGCTATGCGGTCCGTTAGGATTCCAAAAGTGAGATATGACGCGTCTAAGGGTCATCTGAGTCCGTTAGATGCTACCGGGCGCGCAAACGTGGTCGAAGAAAGTGTGGCTTGGGAGTTTGATGATGGATGACGGTTACTTTTCGGACCCAGATGACGTTATTTGCGAAGATTTCGGCTTTGGAGCAAGGTTTCGGACCCCAGTGCAGCTATTCCCTCGAAAAGGCTTCTTTTGGGGTGTTTTTCAGGCCAATAACGGCTATGCGGTCCGTTAGGGTTCCAAAAGTGGGATATGGCGCGTCTAAGGGTCATCTGAGTCCGTTAGATGCTTCCGGGCGCGCAAATTTGATCCAAGAAAGCGTGGCTTAAAGGTGATGATAGTGGAAGTGAGCCAACTTTGAGAAATCGGTGATGGAGAATAGATCGGCGAGATTTGCGGGTCTACGATGGAGAATGTCAGCGGGATTTGGAAATCAGTGATAGCAGTAGAAAACGAAGCATGAGGATTCGTGGATAGAGGAAGCGAACGAGGTTTGGGAATTCGATGATGGAAGATGGTTACTTTCGGACCCAGATGACGTTATTTGCGAATATTTCGGCTTTGGAGCAAGGTTTCGGACTTCAGTGCAGTTATTCCCCTGAAAAGGCTGCTTTCGGGGTGTTTTTCAGGCCAATAGCGACTATGCGGTCCGTTAGAATTCCAAAAGTGGGATATGACGCGTCTAAGGGTCATCTGAGTCCGATAGATGCTTACGGGTGTGCAAATGTGATCGAAGAAAGTGTAGTTTTTTTGGGGGGATAGCGGAGGTGACAAAAGTAGAGGGTTCTTGATGATGGAGGAAGCAAACGAAGTTTCAGGATTCGCGGATGGAGGAAACGAGCGACGTTTGGGGGACGATGATGGAGCAAAAAAAATGAGGTGCCCCAGCAGCCATTTTCGGCTTTTAGGACACCCATCCTCTCCGCTGTGCGCATATAGCGCGGTATGGTGGACTGGTAAGAGCCCGGTTAAAGCCATCTCATAAATCTTTTTTTAGATAGTTTAATCTGATTACTTTCGGCCCATGCGGTTAGTTCTTTCATTCCCTTGTATTCTTCGTCAAGAAAACTAAAACATAATCTATAGGGAGGAAATCTGTGATCTACAGGTTTAATGCCTATTACGGGTATGAAATAGCCCTTTACATAAATATTATCAATTTGATTCGCTTGAATTTCTTTGTTTTCTACTATTATAGAGTCCGGAAGAATCCGAACCTCAATGAACTTTCTAATCGTAATGATCCTATAGAGCAATATGATTACAACAATCAGACAGAAGGTCGACCATATATAACCAAAATAAAGTAATACTTTAAACTCCGTATTATTTCTGGTATTTAACAATAGTATGCCACTTGAAAAAATCATAGAAAACAGAAGCGACATTAGCGACGGACGACTCACCTTATAAGCTCCTATATTTTCCATAACCCCCTCACTTTCTCAGACTATTATAGCTTACTATATTTCATAAATTATGGATATGGCACTTCTTTTTAATCCACAGGAATCTCAATGACCTTGTTATATTCCTTCATATAATGTATTCCTTCTATCAGAATACTTTCAGGTTTCGTTTGTGTATCAAATAATAAGGTGCGTTCCTTCATGAGTTTACCGTTTGTTTGTTTTGACTCTTTTTGATTAATTGTTGTTTTTAAAGCCGTGTTTTCGTTAGCATTTTCTATAGACACACCATCCAGCATTACATCCTCATCTGTAGCAATAGTTACTTCAATCCCTTGAGCGGTCTTGGTCACATCCTTAATCCATAATTCTTTATCCCCCAGTAGAATCGGCTCATTACTATCAGCATTTAGAGGATACTTTTCTTCCAGTTTCTGATATCCAACAAACTCTTTAACAACCAGCTGCAATGAATGCAGTTCTTTTGGCAAGGTGTCATAACGAATATCAAATGATCTCCCACCCAGCGAGGTTTTATTGCTACTACCTAATATTTCTACAGGCTTTCCATTGGCAATTAATTGAATGCCTTCTAACCCTAATCTTATTCGATCGAAATTCTCGACATTCATACTCCCTTTAATCACAGTCATGGTGGGTGTGGCCGTGATCGACTTGAAGGTAATTGATCCTTTGTCGGCTTTGACCTTTTTATTAATCGACTGTTTGATCTGAGTCACCATCGCTTGATTTGGATTATAAGAAAACGTTATGCTCCCTTCACTCATCTGCCCTTTCTGTGGAGGTCCCCAGTAATGAAGTGTCAGTTTTTTCGAGAATGGGCTTACGCTATCAAATGTCATCGTGCCTTTTATTTCTGTATGTTCGTCGTTGATTAAAGATACGCCACTTCTTATGTTGGAATTCGTGAGAAACCCTTCTATTTTTGAAGGACTAAAATGATCTCCCGTCTCCTCTAGTCCCTTAGGATTGTTTAACGTGTAATATACAATAAATTGATTGGCATCTGCCATAATTCCGTTAATCGTAAGTTCTGTTCCATCTGCTAACGTCGTCTTTTTGTCTATGCTTTGTCCCATTCCTTGTTCATTGAGTTGTTGTAAAGTTCCCTCTAACACCTCATCAAAACCAAATAACTTTTTTCCATAATAAGCGAAGGCATTATAGCTGTTTCCAGAAACTACTATCACTAATATAATGACGGCTGCAATCTTCCAGAGGGGCGAGCTTTTTCTTTTTATTCTTTTTGGAGGTGCCGAGTCTAAAGCATTTCTTAATCTCATTTCTAAACCCTCAGGTGCAGTTATGGACTCTAAGTTCCTCTTCTCATCCACTAATCGTTGTTCGACGTTATTGTTCATCAACATCACCTCTGTAATGATTTTTCAGCGTTTGTAATCCATTGTAGATCCTTGATTTAACAGTTCCGATCGAGACCTGTGTGATCTCAGCTATCGTTTGATAATCGAGATCATGAAAATATTTCAATTGAATTGCTTCTCTTTGCTGCTCATTCACATGTAACAATAACGCCTGCATATCCATTTGCTGTTCACTTTTATGATAAGGATCGCCTGATGCAACATCAGCTTTTTCCTTCTCGTCAGTGATGCTCCAGTCCTCTAATAACACCAGCTTGCTTCGCTTATGAAGTTGCCTTTTACAGCCGTTTACCAAAATCGTCTTACTCCAGCTGTAAAAAGACTCCTCTTTCTTAAGTTGGTCAATCTTCTCGTATAACGTAACTATCATTTCCTCCATGGCATCCATAGCCTCATGCGCATTTCCCATATAGCTGTACGCAAGCCTATAAAAAACATCCTTTTCATACATGATTAATTGCAGCAAAACTTCTTTATTTCCCTTTTTAGCTTTTTTCACCAATCGAACAACATCCATGCCTTCACCTCTCTCCCCTATATGAGTCAGGAGCACTGTAAAAAGTTCATCTTCATAAATTTTTTTTATATATCGTGAACTATTCAATCCACCTAAACTGTAATATTCAGGAAAATTTCACTCAGACATACCCAAATCTAGTTGATTTTAAACGCTTCAATGTAATAGAATGAACTAATCTAAAAAGAAAAGGATGGGCATAAGCAATGCCGTTTAAAGAACCTCGTACACTTAGTAAAAGATCCCTGCTATTCTTCTCTCTCATTATGCTTGTGAAAAGCTATTTTGCCTGGTATTTTCTATTTGAAGATGGCCCTACTTGGACCACTTGGCTTAAAGAAATCCCTTTTGTACTTCTAGTCTTTTGCTTGATTGAATGGTTCGCTACGAAACGAAAAATTGCAATTTACATGCTTGTCAATGTATTGATTACTACTCTATTTTTCTCATTAATTGTATATCATAATCATTTTGGCATCATTGCTACTTCGCAAGTATTAGATCAGGTCAAACAAGTGGGAGCCGTAAAGAAAAGTATATTTTCGGTCCTTCGTCCTCAATATATGCTTATCTTTGTGGATATCATTGTCATCAGCTTGGTTATGTTTAGAAAACAGAAAGCGCTGGATTGGAAAAAAGCCATGTCGCGCAAAAGTAACCGTAAAGCGGTGGCAGTCCTGTTCTGTATTTCCATCATCATTTGTGCAATGAATATTTTTCCAAACCGTGCCAGTATGAACGAAACGATTAAAGCGGAACAAATGGGCATTCTTAATTATGAAGCCTACTCTCTGCTAGCTGATCAAGAGGAAGAACAAATTGACGTTTCTGAGATTACACAATCCACTATTGATAAAACTAAAGGAATTCAAGCTAGCTCTAATCCGGTTTTATTTGGAGCCGCCAAAGGAAAAAATCTAATCATTCTGCAAATGGAGTCTTTCCAGAACTTCTTAATCAATCTAAAGATTGATGGACAAGAAATCACACCAAATATGAACAAGCTTGCCGCCAGCAGCTTCTACTTCCCGCGTTTCTACCAGCAGGTTGGACAAGGCAACACTTCAGATGCAGAGTTTATTGTGAACACTTCTTTTTATGTACCCCCTGATGGTCCAGCTACCCAAATGTACGCTCCTAAAGAGCTACCAAGCTTACCCAAGCTGTTGCAAGCACAAGGTTACGATACGGCAACATTCCATACGAACGAAGTCGACTTTTGGAACCGTGGTGAGCTTTATAGTGCTTTGGGATTCAATCGTTATTATGATAAAACTTACTTCGGGGAAGAAGACACTGTATTCTATGGCGCTTCTGATGAAGTTTTGTATGAAAAAACAGCTGCAGAGCTGGCAAGAATGGATCAGAATGAGCAACCCTTTTACTCCCATGTAATTTCGATGTCATCTCATAATCCGTTCTCCATCCCAGAGGATAAATACAAAATGACACTTCCAGAGCGATTCGAAGGAACGCTTGTTGGCGATTATATTCGGGCTCAGAATTATGCTGATTATGCGCTGGGACTTTTTATCGATGAGCTCAAACAAAACGGTGTGTGGGATAACAGCTTGATCGTATTGTACGGGGATCATCGTGGACTGCCTATCTTCTCTTTAAAAGAGGATGATCATCTCCTACTGGAAGAGATTCTCGGCCATGAATATTCGGAACGTGAATTGATTAATATTCCCTTGATCATGTCAGCGACAGGGATTACAACTCCTAGTGTAAAAGAACAGCTAGGCGGGCAAGTAGATATTTTACCTACCGTATCTAATTTATTGGGTGTCTCTCTTGCAGATCATATTCATTTCGGACAAGATCTCTTGAATCAATCAACTTATAACTTACTACCACAACGGTATTACTTGCCTACAGGATCTTTCGTAAATAACGAAGAGCTCTTCTTATCCGGCAGTGGCTTCGAGGATGGCCAGCATTATACTTTATCTGGTAACGGCAACCAACCTCTGCAATCCACAGAAGACGAATTCGAGCGTGCCTTACAGCTACTCCATTTGTCAGACAGTTATGTTACACAGCTACCGGATAGAGTTATTGAAGAATAAGCTGCAATGTATAGCAAAAAAGACTGTGCACACCAAATCGGTGAGCGCAGTCTTTTTCTATTATGGTTATTATTTTGACTCTTTAACAACTAGTTTAAGCGGTGCCGCAATCAGCTTCTCTACGGTTTTGCCTTCTAATACATCCTTAGCGGCTTGAATGGCTAGTTGGCCAATTAATTCAGGCTGCTGCGCAACGGTTCCTGTTAATTTACCAGCTTCGATGGATTTAAGTGCATCTTCATTTCCATCAAAACCAATCACAGGGATATTCTTGCCTGAACTTTGAATGGCTTCAATAGCACCTAGCGCCATTTCATCATTATGAGCGAAAACTGCTTGTACGCCAGGATTTCCTTGTAGAAGGTTCTCCATAACGGTCAGCCCTTTCGTACGGTCGAAATCAGCCGTTTGCTTAGCAATGACCTCTAGCTGGCTGTCCGCAATCTCATGGAATCCCTTACCGCGTTCCCGAGTCGCTGACGCTCCTGGGGATCCTTCTAACTCGATGACCTTTGCACCTTTCCCAAGCTGCTCTACAATATATTCTGCTGCCATAGAGCCACCCTTTACATTGTCAGAGGCAACAAGAGCTTTGATATCCCCTTGATCTGCGGAACGGTCCAACGTAACGACGGGAATATTTAAACTGTTAGCTGTTTGCACTACCGTCGAGATCGCTGATGAATCCACTGGATTGATCAATAACGCATTCACACCTTTTTGCATCAAATCTTCGACGTCATTACTTTGTTTAGCAGAATCATTTTGGGCATCAATGACAAGGACTTCCAAGCCTTGCTTCTTAGCCTCAGCCAAAACACCATCTTTAACGGATACAAAGAAGGGGTTATTCAATGTAGATATAGATAATCCAATCTTCATGTTCTCCATGCTTCCACCACTGCTAGGCTTAGCCCACTCTGGAGGCTCCAAGGAACAACCTGTCATGAGAATTAATAGTAAGGAAGTAAGAATCAAAGTTAACTTTTTCATGTTGGAATCCCCCTTATACGGCTTTCTTACGGTCTATGAGTACGGCAATGGCAATAACGATCCCTTTGACCACCATTTGGTAAAAAGAGGATACGCCGAGCAAGTTCAATCCATTGTTCAAAATCCCGATAATCAGTGCACCAATCAATGTGCCCACGATACGTCCACGACCACCAGTTAAGCTCGTACCGCCTAATACTACAGCTGCGATAGCATCCAACTCATAAGATGTGCCTGCTGTGGGTTGCGCTGAGTTCAATCTGGAAGTCAGGATCGCTCCTGCCAATGCGGACAACATACCGGTCAATGAATAGATCATTATTTTAATGCGGTCGACTTTAATCCCTGAAATAATAGATGCTTTTTCATTACCACCAATGGCATAGGTTTTACGACCAAATGGAGTTTTGTGCAATACAACCCATAAGACTGCGAAGACGATGATCATTGTTATAGCAGGTACAGGTATTCCCAGTAAATATCCACGGCCAAACAATTGGAAGGTCATGCTGTCTCCGAGACCTGTGATCGGATTACCGTCTGTGTATACAAGTGTTAATCCCCGGAAAATCGTCATGGTCGCCAACGTAGCGATAAATGGCGCCATTTTACCTTTTGTAATCATCAGTCCGTTGACCATCCCCATCACGCCACCCGCTAAACAACCTACAATAATGGCTAAGACAGGATCCCAACCAGACAACATCAGGTTAGCGGTGAAGGCACTGGATAGGGCTAGAATAGAACCCACCGATAAATCGATACCACCCGTTAGAATAACAAAGGTCATCCCAAAAGCGATAAGCGCATTTATGGCAACTTGTCTAAGCAAGTTCAGGATATTAAGGGGCTCCATAAAGCTTGGGTTCAACACCGTAACGATAACAATTAGAATAATCAGCCCTAGTAATGGACCTAGCTTCTGTGTAATTTGCCCGATTTGAAAACCTTTATTTTCTCTCTCACCTTTGATAGTTGTCATTACTATTGCCCCCCTGTAGCTAACGTCATGATTTTTTCTTGCGTAGCTTCTTGTTGTGATAGCTCTCCACTAATTTCCCCTTCATGAACCACTACGATCCGGTCGCTCATTCCTAAGACTTCAGGAAGCTCTGACGATACCATGATTATGGCGACTCCACGTTCCGTTAATTCGTTCATGAGCTGATAGATCTCCCGTTTAGCTCCTACGTCCACTCCACGGGTAGGTTCATCGAGGATAAGCACACTTAAGCCGATCCCAATCCATTTGGCGATGACCACCTTTTGTTGATTCCCCCCGGATAAATTCCGGACTAAAGTGGAGGAAGACTGTGTCTTGATGTGTAGCCGTTTGATAAGTATGTCTACAAATTCTTGTTCTTTTTTATCAATGATTACACCCTTAGGAGCGAAGCTATATAAATTTGTAAGCACCATATTGTCTCGAATAGAGAAATCAAGCACTAACCCTTCATCTTTACGGTCCTCCGTAACGAATCCTATCCCCGCCTTCATCGCATCATTGGGATTTCGAATCGTGACCTTTTCTCCCCGCACCATAATTTCTCCACGGTCTAACGATTCCAATCCGAATAAGGTTCTCATCATTTCTGTTCGTCCAGATCCCATTAATCCCGAGAAACCTAAGATCTCACCCGAACGAACGGAGAAATTAACATCTTTAAATTGCCCTTTTTTCGTGGCATTTTTAACTTCAAGAACAACCTCTCCGGGTTTGGAGGTACGCTCAGGAAACCGGTCGGTTAATTCACGCCCTACCATCTTCCGAACTACATCATCGAAGTTAGTCTCTGGAATGGGCTTCGTGTCTACTGTTTTCCCATCTCGCATGACCGTTATTCGGTCACATATCGTAAAAATCTCTTCCATCCGGTGCGAAATATACACGATGGAGACGCCTTCCTTTTTAAGGGAAGTTATGACTTCGAACAATTTCTGGATTTCCCGTTCGGTTAATGCCGCTGTCGGTTCGTCCATGACGATAACTTTTGCATGAGTCATAAGCGCTTTTGCAATCTCAATCATCTGTTTCTCCCCTACCGAACATTCCCCCGCCTCTTGATTTAAGGGAATCGTTACGGAGAGCTTACGAAACTGTTCATTTGCTAACGCTTTCATTTCTTTCATATTTAAGATCCCTAGTTTGGAGGTTCGTTCCTTACCAATAAACAGATTATCTAGAACTGTCATATCCGGCCACACATTCAACTCCTGATGGATAAAAGCGATCCCATAACGTTCAGCCTCTTTGGGATTGTTAAAGTATGTTTCCTGACCATCTATACTAATGGTTCCTTGATCACGCTGATGCAGTCCAATCAAAATGTTCATCAGAGTAGACTTTCCTGCGCCATTCTCTCCCATTAGGGCATGAACTTCACCATCCTTCAGCTCAAAATCCACACCCGTCAACACACGGTTAGCCCCAAAAGATTTATAAATATCCTTCATCGTAATGTGCATATGCTTTGAACCCCCTTTTTATCAAAAATAGACCCCGGCTTGTAAAATACAGTTTGCATACGGCTTAGCTTCCCCCGTACGAATGATGACCTTCGCATGCCGGGTTAACAATTTAAATTGTTCATGTGAAATCGCCTCTATAGGTATTTCCTTAAATTTGTCATTCAAGTATTCAGAAGTGCCTTTATTTTTTGCTGCTAATTCCTCTGCCACGATAACTTTCTCTATGACCATATCCTCTGATATGATTTCGACAATCTCTTGAAAGCTGGGAACTCCCAATTTAAGCGCTAAATCAATCTTTGGAACACCAGATGGAACGGGTAATCCAATATCAGCAATGACAATCGTATCGGTGTGGCCTAAATCAGTAAGCACTTTGGAAATATGACTGTTTAAGATTCCTTGTTTTTTCATAATTAAAGACTCACCTCCACCTCTACTCTTGTTGGCATGCCACCTTGGGCACCAAATTTTGTGACGGATAAAGAAGCGGCGCGATTGGCAAACTTTACACTAGTTCGAATAGACTTGCCTTCAGCTAGAGCAACAGCAAATGCCGCATTAAAAGTATCTCCTGCTCCAGTGGTATCTATAGCATTCACTTTATAGGTGGGAACTAAAACTTCCTGTTTACCATCGTAATAACGCACACCATTGCTGCCCTCGGTTATAAATAACTTATTGGGATATTTGCGTAAAGCTTCAGCAGTACTCATCTCAGGAAATAATATTGCACATTCATGTTCATTGGGAGTTAAATAGGTGGCATTGTTTATAATCGTTTCACTGATAGGCCGAGCAGGTGCTGGGTTAAGCAACATAGGCACATTGAATTTATAGCAAATCTCACTTACATAAGACACCGTCTCTTCCGGGATTTCTTGTTGGATTAATACCATGTCAGAGCCTTTAATATTCTCAAGTGCCCGTTCAACCAATGCAGGAGTAACTAAATCATTGGCTCCTTTTACAACGATAATGCTGTTATCGCCTTCCGCTAAAATGATGTGAGCTGTCCCACTTTCGACATGTGTAACCGGTTCCACATTGGCGGTAAAAACGCGATTCTTTTTCAGATTATCCATGATAGCGGTACCATAGAAATCATCACCTACACAACCAACCATCGTAACTTCTGCTCCTAGACGGGCAGCAGCGACGGCTTGGTTCGCACCCTTACCGCCCGGAACGGTGGAGAATTGTTCTCCAAGCACAGTCTCACCCGCGTGAGGCCGCTTATTCGAAGTCACTACTAAATCCATTGAACAGCTGCCAATTACACATATCTTAGCCATATTCATCAACCTTTCTCATGTTGTCATCTATTCTTTACTTCTTGTAGTTTCCCGCTCCACAAAGCTAACGGGTAGTTGAATAATCTTCTCTTCCACCTTATCTTGCTCAATTAGCTTAATAAGTAAACCCGCTGCTTCTCTACCCATATCATGTGCCGGCTGGCGAATGGTGGATAAAGCAGGTGACAACAAGCTGCTGAGCGGGATATCATCAAATCCGATGATTTGCAGATCCTGCGGCACTCTTTTACCTAAACGATGTGCTTCATGAATGACTGCCGTCGCCACAATATCATTACTGGCAATTACGCCATCCGTATCTATATATTTATCAAATAACTCCACAGCCCATTGTTCTGCTACTGTATGGGAGAAGGATGAAGTTTCGATCACATTATAGCTGATTCCCATTTCATTAAGTACTTCAATCGCCCCAAGAAATCGATCTTGTGCAGGTTTGATATGCGCCGGTCCTTGTATCACTGTAATTTTTTTGCTTCCCCGTGCGATAATCTCCTGTGCTGCAAGACGTCCGCCCTTTGTGCCATCTGCGTATACGGAAGGGCTATCATTAGAAGTACGGTCCAGAAATACAACCGGAATCTTCAAGTTAGAATAAACGTCACTCTCAGGGAAATTGGTTGACGATATCATGCCAATGACATTGTTTTGGATAAAGGTTTGAATATAATCCATCTCTTTGTCCTCGTTCTCATCACTATTGCCAAAGATGATCCGATAACCTTGCTCCTGCATCCGATCCTCTATCCCCCGCGCTAACTGCGGGAAGAAGGGGTTAGTAATATCAGGCAAGAGCAGCCCAATTAATTTAGATTTCCGCTTGTACAATGATCTTGCAACCTCATTAGGGGTATAATTCATTTCTTTGATCGCTGCCTCAACCTTTTTGCGAGTATCGATATTCACATATCCAGATTCATTTATAACCCGTGAGACTGTTGCTACCGAAACTCCAGCTATTTTTGCGACATCTTTGATCGTCATCATTCTTTCATTCATCCCCCAATGTGTAACCGGTTACATGTATTACATAAATTAGATTATCACATAACCTTTTCATTTACAAATCTTTTTTTCGAACATAAAGCTAACAAAAGATACCAACTATATATCGATATCTTTTGTTATTTGAATTTATTTATCTGCAAAGCGATTTAATAATTTTATTGTATTGAAGTGCATACCTTCATGGTAAAGTGTGAAATTTATGAATTCACCGATTGAATTTAGGGTTAATCCACTTCCTGTTGTAAGAGGGGTTACTTGCTCACTTAAGCGATTGTGAAAAGCTTCCTGGATCCGTTTAGGTTGCTCCGTAAGCATCTCAAGTAAAACTTCAAGCGTTGGCGGTTCCTCATTCCACTCGGCTGGTTTAGTCCCTTTCGCAAATAAGCGTTCAAAGCTTGCCGGCAATTGCATAAGCTCCCTAGCAGAATGAAAGGCAAACTTCTCTTGCACCAAATAAATATGTCCCAAATTCCATCGGATATTGTTATTAAACCCTTCTGGAATGCTATTCAAAGTTCCCTCAGATAGTCCCTCGACAGCACGCACAGTAACACTACGCACAAACTTAATTTGTTTGAATACAATTTGATCCATTAGGACCCCTCCTAATTTTTATCCATAGTTTACCATAAGATTATCTTTAATTTCCTAATATTATTTTATACTTAATTGTTTCATAACGAGCGTAATAAACGACTGCATATAACTTTCTTGAAGTTCCTTCTTTCTGTAGCCCATCCATATCGAATGCTTGGAGACTACATTTTTTTCTACTGCTATTTTAGCTAATGTTCCCTGATCAAGATAAGGTTTCGCCAACAAAGCAGATACATAACTAATTCCATAACCGGCAATGACAGCTTGAATAACTTCATTCACTCCATTAAATTGAAGCCCAATCGTTGGCTGCTGTACACTTCTTTCTTCACACAACCGGACAAGCCGCTCTCTGGCTGCACTGCCCTCTTCCCTCATAATAAATGCTTCAGACATCACTTCTTCAAAACTAACCTGCTGATTGGCAATAGGGTGATGGGAAGAAACCACGAATATATACTCGTCCCTATATAACTCCCGATGTTCGAACACTCCTGTATTATGCGAAGGAAACTCCATATCACTGTAAATCGCCACGTCTGCTTCAAAATTATTTAATTTTCCCATGACACCATGAGAATTAGTAGTAGTGATCTGAATGTTAACTTCCGGAAAAGATTGTTTGAATAATGACGCCCACCGGGGAATGAGGATGCTTGTCGCTAAATAATTACCTGCAATCCGCAGATTCCCCTCAGGAAATTTGTGATAGTCTTCGATGATTTGCTGGACTTGATCACCCATGGCAAAAAACTTCTCAAGAGGTTCGATTAACCTTTTTCCTAAAGGGGTGAGCACCATCCTCTTTCCTTTAATTTCAAATAATAAAATATGATTCTCCCGTTCAAACTTACGGATTTGCGCTGATATAGCGGGTTGACTGATATGCAAACGTTCAGAGGCTTTGGTCACACTACCTGTGATCGCAACGTAATAAAACAATTTTAATACATGATAGTTCATCGTGATCTCTTCCTCACTTCATAAAATAATATCAGTATTCGCCGCTTATCCTCAGCCATTTTACTATAACTATACATTATGGATGTTAACTATTATATATTGTTTATTTATATTTATTTATCTTATACTTACAACTATTCATAAGGGAGGTCACGTTAATGACAAAGACAGTATTATACTTAACCCGCCACGGGCAAACAGAATGGAATTTACAAAAACGAATGCAAGGGCATCAAAATTCTGCGCTTACAGCCTTGGGCGAACAGCAGGCGGAATGGTTAAGAGATCGTTTGGAAGTAGAAAACTTAGGCGCAATTTATTCTAGTACTAGTCCAAGAGCATTGCATACTGCGCAGATTTTACGGGGAAAGCGGAGTTTACCTATTCATCAGCAAGTTTCTTTAATGGAAATTAACATGGGGAGCTGGGAAGGAATGAATACGGATCAGATACAACTAGAATCCCCTTTACAATATTTCCATTTTTTCACCAGACCCGATCTATATATTCCTCTAACCTCAGGTGAAACTTACAAGCAGCTTGAACAAAGAGTAGTGCCGACAATGGAGCGCATCATAAACGATAACGTAGGGCTAGAAGTGCTCATCGTCACGCATCGGATGACTTTAAAAGTTATTATGGCTTATTTTCTCAATAAATCATTGCAGGAAATTGGGGAGTTACCGGATATTCTCTCTACAGCATTATGTAAAGTAACCCTAACTGATAACAATACAACCATTGATCTGTATGGAGATACTTCACATTATCAATGACTATGGGTCAAAAAATAAAAAGGTAACTCCGATTAACGGGGCTACCTTTATAGGGTTCAACATTAAATATCCACACTTTTGATTATAAAACTGCGGACCTTCATCCATTTGCCTGAAATGAATTCATCAATCGTTTTCGTCTTTGGTCTAACGCAAAAGCGATGTTTTTCCCCTTTATCAAAGCCCACAGCTTCAAAAATTAGGCTATCCCCTATTTGCTCCTTGAAGAACACCTGCTTTAATCCCAACCTATTTAACATTTCAAGCTTTACGCTCTCAATATATGTGCGCGAATACTCCTTAGACATATGTGTTCCTCCTAGTAGTGGTAGTAATATTATAAGTCAATATGAAGAAAATCAACAATAGTTCATATATTCATCCACAAAAAACAACCAGGCAGCGATTCTCCGTTGGAGGTTCACTGCCTGGTGTTTTGGGTCTGCGGTGGTTTGCTTGAGTAGGTTACGAGCTAAGCTTAATCATTTGTAGCTTTCGGATACCCACTCCGTTGTAACGCACTATCTTGGTGAAATTTGTAAGATAACTGCATTCTATACACTTATTCCATATCCACAAGGGCTAATTCTAACTTTAAGTGTATTCTATACAATTAAAAACTAGAGAAGTAGCCTGTAGAGTATTAAATCAAGAAAAATTGATGTACTAAATACAGCTATTTTTATTGGCTGGGCGTTTTGAGCATTTTAGTTGTACAAAATACAGTTAAAACCATCTACTGTACACTTCAATACTCCATTACCTGTTACTTCAAAGCTTCCGTCGGCTCTCATATGGTAACTAGATGGGGTGTAGTCCATTATGAGTTTGCCCATTCATACTGATTCCTTTTTCCTGAACCTATCCGAATAATTCTATCTATTTAGTCCTTCAACTTCTACATCTAACTAATCGAAAACATCACTAACTTATTTAACTTCAGTTGCCCCAGTCACTTTACCTTCAATCCCTGCAGTTGCTTTCACATCTTCGTTTGCGAAGTAAAGATTTCCATCAATAGTCGAGGTTTCATGCAGATTAAATCCGTTCGCTTCTACATAAACATCACCTTTAATGGTTCCGCCTTGAACTCGTAAATTTTCACTTTGTACAGTTAACTTAGGTACAGTGAGTGTGTAATTGGCAGTAACTTTGTGATCAGCGTCTTGGGCATAAAGAGCAATCTTACGGTAGATGTCGCCGTCTGCGGCCCCTTTATCATGGAATTCGCCTTCAACAACAACATCTTGGGCAATCGTCACATCATTTAGAATGGCAATAATCCAATTTCCATCTTTACTTACAGCCTTGGTAAACGCATCTGCTTGATTTACGATTGAAGCTGTAGTAACTGCATCCGTTTGCTCTGTAGTTGGAGCCGTAGTAGCCGCCGAATTAGTCGCATTATTATTATTCGCACCACAACCAGACAAGACTGCAACCGAGACGCCTGCTACTAACATCATTTTAAATAACTTCATTTGAAATCCCCCTTGTTTTTGATTATAAATTAATTATATATTAAAATTTTTAATAAACAGGTGAAAATTTTCACAATATTGTGTCGTTATCTGAAGCGGTTTCACAAAGATCACTCCTTTCCATCCGGAATCGTATCCATAAGTAACACCTCATCTCGCTGCCCGTTTTAAGTTCATAGATCTTAATACTTATTTACCCAAATTTTAAGAAAGGTCACAAAGGTGATTAATTCCACACAAAAAGGACACTCCCAACAACTGCGGAAGTATCCTCATAATCTTTATTACTATAAATCTTTAGATTAGATATCCTCTTGAAAAAGATATGGAACCATCATACTCTACACTTACTTTTTTAATGTTAGGTTTATGCAAAACATCAGCATAAAAATAATACAGCGGAGGGATGACCATTGGGTCAATGAGCATTTTTTCAGCTTTTGCATAAAGCTTGTTTCGTATAATTTAGCTTAAGACGATTATCAAGCAGATCTTCCCAGAGTTGAATCTCAAGGGCTACATTCTTCCATTTCTAGCAACTTAGCAGGGTCATCTAACTGCTCACTCCCCCCCATTGACGCTTTAGAATCAGAATGTTAATCTTTAGAAAATATCACAAGGATAAGGGAGCTATTTACTGGTGAAAAAGACAACCATGAAGGACATCGCACTTCGTGCCAATGTCTCCGTCGCAACAGTGAGCTATGTTCTGAATCGTGTCGGCAACCAAACCATTCCTGAGAAAACGCGCCAGCAGATTCTTCAGCTTGCCGAGGAACTGCATTACATACCGAATCTGGCAGCACGTTCACTTGCGAATCAGAAAACAAGATTGGTCGGTGTGCTTGTTAACACATCAGCCCATACCCCACACTGGAAGCTCCATGCCCAGTTCTCATTTATACATGCCTTGGAACAACGGTTAACAAATGCTGGTTACCATACGCTGCTATATTCACTTGATGTTGACCAGCCTTCTTTGGATATTATCGTAGAAAGAAAGCTGGAGGCTGTATTTCTGATCGATGTGCGCGAGGAAGCCTTTTATTCGATCTCCAAGCATTTTGTAGAAGGAATTCCTTTGATTCTGATCGACAGCATGATAGAAGATAAACTCTTTAAGCAAGTCTTTTTCAACTATCGAGCAGCTCTGCAAAAGGTAAAACCACAGGACCTTTCACAGGTATGTTTAATTATGGAGAGCTTCAATAACTCTTTCCTCACCCGCTTTATTCAGGACAGTCTTCCATTACCTGAAGAAGCGATATTCACCGTTGTCAATTTGGAGGAATTAAATACATTCTTACAGGAGGGGGGCTATAAAGAGGCCATTGTCATTAATGAGTTTATTGGAAGTTACGTTGAAAAAAACGGGAGGTTCGAACAACTCTCTGTTCTTTGCACCTGCAATTGTCCGGAAATATTAGGAGATGACGTTCATAAATTCATTTTCACAGGGGATAAAGCGGCTACTGCATTTGAACTCATGGACAAATTATTGCATCATTCTGACTACTCCGCACAAGAAAATAATTGTTATTTTGTAGAATAATTTTTTTGGCTATTCACTTAAGCGTTTAAGTTGAAAGGAGCATAACTTATGCCTGGTCCTGTATTAGTGAAACAAGTTCCCCCTGCTGTTCAAGCTCATCCCTCTCTTTGGGGAAATCGGAGATTCCTGCTGCTACTCAGTTCGTACTCCATTTCCTTGTTCGGTAACACTTTTCATAGTATTGCTTTAAGTTTATGGGTACTGCAAACGACCGGCAGCGCCAAAATGATTGCCATCATCACGATAATCAATTTATTGCTTAGTTCTTTGCTCGGATCGATAGGGGGAACTTTTGCGGATAGGGTCAACCGTCGAACCCTCATGCTGATCACAGATCTGATAAGTTGCGGACTCGTAGTGACGCTAGCTTTAGCCATTTCCCTGCCCTCTACTTCGTTCATTATCGTCGCCATACTGACGGGTCTTACGACCATTTCAGCTTTATTCCAGTCTCCGGCATACCAAGCTTCTATCACTACTGTTGTTGGTAAAGAACATCTACAAAAAGCGGTAGGAATGTTGAACTTGTCTGAAAACATCTGCCGGACTATTGGTTACTCCGCCGGTGGGATTTTCGTAGCGAGTTTTGGAGCAGCCGACGCTATTTTATTTGATGGAGCTACATTCTTCCTCTCCTTTCTGCTCGTGTTAGCGGTCCGTTCCCTTCCTTTGCCAACTCAATTAAATAACGTGCCCAAGAAAGAACGGAAATTCACACAGGATTTGATCGATGGAATTCACTATATTTGGAGGTACCCTTTTGCACGCGCCGTTATGATTATGCTTCCTACCTTAACCTTATTTTTTGTCCCCTCCCTGATGTTGACCCAGGTTATGGCTGTCAACGTGTGGGATTCCACTCCCTTTCAGTTTGGACTTATTGAAGCCTGTATTCCACTTGGTTATATGATCGGATCCGGTCTGATCTTGCTGCTCGGCTCCAAATTGAAAAACAGAGGTTTCCTTATTATGACTGGACTGCTATGTCTCGGTCCCCTGTACCTCCTGTTATCATTCGTCACTTCCGCTGCGATTGCCATTCCTATCATTCTTGTGATTGGCTTCATGTTCTCATTCTCCACGTTGCTGATTAATACAATCCTTAGGCTGGAAGTTTCAGAAGACATCCAGGGTAGGGTGTTCGGTGTATTAGGTTCTATCATGAGTGTAGCCCCATCCATTGGTCTTACTGCTGTCTCATCCTTGTCTGATCTCTTCAGCCCTGGTCCTGTCATGGGTTCAATCGGAGTCTTACTGCTGCTGTTTGCCTTATCAACTATCACTAAATTAAAGGTAATTCGAAACTACAAGTAATTTCAGAACGTATCCTGTGTTCTTTATCGCCCTCTTTTTCTAATAACGCGTCTAAGATGAAGCTCAAACAGTAATAGAACAACCAGAAAAATCAATAACAGGAGACCCGCTATTCCAGTTAGAAATGGAAATAGGAGTGGGAAGAAAATACTAGGATAGGCCTTAGTAACATCTGAATAATAGCCCATACCCATAAGGGAGGTACCGGAGAACTCGATTAGCTTGACGCCTAAATGATTGTTGCTTCTTTGCGCATAGCTGAGAACCTCTTCGTCTACTTCTCCGTCTTGTGCAATCGTGATGATTTTCCATTTTCTTGTTTCCATGGGTTGACTATCGTCGGTCAGTCTTTGGACTATATTTATTTGATTCTCACCAGTCTTTCGGTCCTTTACTGTGAGAATATCTATCCACGAAAAATATCGGCTGCCTCTGTCCCGATTGGATAGCCATATTTCATCAGGGGTGGAGATTTTTTGATCATTTAATAAGAACTGAACTTTGACAATATCACCAGGCGGGACCTTCTCCTCTTCATCCCATGGGGTCAACTCTGCTTTCCTGCCTGTTTTTTCTTCCCTGATTTTAATATTCTTATCATCAACCGTTATCTCTTGTACGTTTATTGGGTTATATTCTTTTTCAGCATGCTTTATCTCATAACGCTGATTAATTTGATCAGAGATTATGTACTCACGTATATAGTTGAACAATGGGTTAAAAGAAATCGCCAGCAAAAATAGCGAGACGCCAGATATAACTATAAACTTCTTCATAAGTCCTCCTTTTTAACGTACAGTCAGTTTAAACTTTTGGCGTGAACCCCCTTCCGGTCCATCGGAACACACTCATCCATTTATATCTTCCATCGTAGCGTTAATAACATTCATAAATAAGTTCTCCTTTAATAGATTAGGCACTACCTTCCTCTAAATCTCCCAACCATAATAAACATTGTGGAATAAAATCAGCGTAGTCGTGTAATGCATTAATCGTACGGATTACCTCACGAGTACCCAGCTCCCGTTCTGCGTCATCCGAGCTCTCCAGTCCTAGCGAACGTCTGATATTGTAAACTAACCATTCTAATTTTCCCAAAAAGCCATAGTTGAGCACAACCTGCCAATCCGCATAAATCTCTCCGCCATGCTCCAGATAGCTGTTAATCAAATTTGAGAATGCCTTTTTGCTTAAATCTCCCGATACAGAACCCGACCAATATAAAGCTACATCTATCAGCTCTAACGTCGGATGAATAGGTCCTGCTGCTTCCCAATCGATTATTATTGGAACTTTCCGCTCATCCCACAAGACATTTTTGGGGTCTAAATCCCGATGGCTGATAACATAATGATTCGTCAATAGACTCGCTGAAGAATGAATCAATGACTCCCAATTCTCTATCTTATGCAGGTGATCTGCCAGCAAGCTTGACCATTCTGCACCCTGCTGCTCTCCTTTGAGAGCAAGCTCCTTCCAATTGGCAACTGCAGCATTAGACGCTTTAAGCGTTTCAAAGTGATGATCATCCGTTCCCTGTGAGAAATCGATGATGTGGAGCTGCGCAAGAATTGCCCCAATCTTTTTACAACAATCTAAATCTATTTCATCTAAAGGTAATGCCTTCCCCTGAACCCATGGAAACAATAAATAAAATTGCCCTTCAACCTCATGCATACTACTGCCATTAGATACGATTGCCGGAACAGCATGGATCCCCTTTTGATAAGCCAGATTCGCAACCATTTCAGAAAAAATATAATTGGACATTGCTGTATCTCGTTGCATAATTTGAGGATTTAAGGCCTTTACTGCGTATTGCGCTTTATCCGTTTGCAGGCGATACATTCTGTGCAAGAGTCCGCCTGTTATCGGTTCAGGTTCATTCATCAACAGACCCAGATTATATTTGGCACAAAGTGTAGCGAATTTTAAATTATAGCTTATATTTTCCATGTTATGTATTCCTTTCTGTGTGAGTAAAGTCGTACTCATTTAAAATGGTTCAAGTAAATTTAAAACATATTTTTATCTTTATGAAATATTATGTACTGTTCACTATGACATCCTGTGTAACCCTCGTGAACCAAAAATGAAAAGGAGGCTTCGTTAATGAGTAAGCGGTTACATCAATCAGGGTATCTTGTAATCATTTGGTTTTTAGTCTTTACCTTAGGGACGGCAGCTTTTGGCTCTCTTTCCTCTGTGTCGGCAGCATCTGCCCGGCAAGCGGAAAAGCTGAATCGGGGACTAGTAGCAGTGAAGGTATCCAGCGGTGTATTTGTGAGCTGGCGGCTACTCGGAACAGAAGAACTGTCGGTTTCTTTTAATTTATACCGCAATGGCACAAAAGTAAACGTTACCCCAATCACGGACAGCACGAATTATCAGGATAACGCCGGCACAACTTCGTCTAGCTATACAGTTCGAGCAATCGTTGGCGGTATTGAGCAATCTGATTCCCCAGCAGCAAATATATGGGCAAACAATTATTTGGACGTTCCAATTCAAATTCCAGCTGGCGGCACTACGCCAGATGGCGTAAGTTATACCTATAGTGCCAATGATGCCAGCGTGGGCGACTTAGACGGTGACGGGGAATATGAAATCGTGTTGAAGTGGGATCCTTCCAATTCCAAAGACAACTCGCAAAGTGGCTATACAGGCAACGTCTATCTGGATGCCTATAAGCTGAATGGAACTCGGCTATGGCGAATTGATCTGGGTAAAAATATTCGGGCTGGCGCACATTATACTCAATTTCTAGTCTATGATTTCAATGGTGATGGTAAAGCCGAAGTAGTCTGCAAAACAGCAGACGGTACGGTTGACGGAGTTGGCGTAACCCTTGGAAACGCAAGTGCAGATTATCGCAATTCCAGTGGATATATCCTGACCGGACCTGAATATCTGAGTGTATTTTCCGGACAAACGGGCAAAGCCTTAACCACGATTGATTATGTTCCTGCCAGAGGAACGGTATCCAGTTGGGGTGACAATTACGGCAATCGAGTAGACCGCTTTTTAGCAGGAGTAGCCTATCTGGATGGAGTACATCCAAGCATCATTATGGCACGTGGTTATTATACACGCACAGTCGTTGTAGCTTTTGACTGGAATGGCAGTGCTTTGACCCGTAAATGGACCTTTGATAGCAATAGCTCCACCAATGCTGGAACCGCCGGTCAAGGTAATCATAGCTTAAGTGTAGCCGATGTGGATAACGATGGTAAGGATGAGATCATTTATGGTGCCTTAACCATTGATAATAACGGTGCGACCTTATACAATACAGGGCTGGGTCATGGAGACGCGCTGCATGTAGGTGATTTAAATCCGAACCGCCCCGGTCTCGAAGTTTTTAAAGTCATGGAAAATACTAGTTCTCCCTATGGTGCTGCGGTATGGGATGCTGCAAACGGGACGGTCTTATGGGGTGTATACACGGGAAAAGATACCGGCCGGGGGATGGCTGCCGATATTGATCCCAATTATCCCGGGGAAGAGGTATGGGCTCACGGCGTTGGCCTATACTCCATTACAGGCACCAAAATAAGCAGCTCAATGCCTTCTGTGAATTTTGGGATCTGGTGGGATGGCGACTTGTCCCGCGAACTGCTGGATGGTGTCAAGATCGATAAATGGAACCCTGCAAGCAACTCCGTTACCAATTTATTAACCGGAGCGAGCGTAGCATCCAACAATAGTACCAAAGCAACGCCAAGCCTACAGGCCGACCTGCTTGGAGACTGGCGCGAAGAGGCTATCTGGAGAAAGTCCGATAACTCGGCTCTACGAATCTATACAACTACGAACATCACCACTAATAAAATATATACCTTAATGCATGATCCAGTATATCGGTTAAGCATTGCCTGGCAGAATACAGCTTACAATCAACCTCCGCACACAGGATTTTTCCTAGGCAACGGTATGGCCACTGTGTCTAAACCCAATATCTACGTAGTGCCGTAAGCTTTCTAAAGAATCAGTAAGTGAACAAAAAAGCAAT
Organism: Paenibacillus sp. FSL H8-0315; assembly: GCF_038005365.1. NCBI lineage: Bacteria > Bacillati > Bacillota > Bacilli > Caryophanales > Paenibacillaceae > Paenibacillus > Paenibacillus sp. FSL H8-0315. The sequence goes on from NZ_JBBOTA010000001.1 coordinate 947,935, forward strand.
TGCTGTTATCCGGATGTGCCGGGGCAACTGCTTTTTTGTTCGGTTTATACCAGCATCAGCAATGATCGAGGTGCGTTAATAGTTTTTTTAATTGTTTAATGCCTTCGCATTGAGTGGTTATTATTGCATATAGGATAGGTTTTAGTGCTGGGCAGATATTAAACTGCAAAACGTTGTTTGACATTCGTACAGCGCTAGATCCCCAATCAGAATCCCAGCTTTAATAGCCAGGCCGCAAGCTTCTCCTCCCGCCTTTTCAATTCACCATCTACGCGATTATATTTTCCAAGCCGTTGCTCAGCTGCAATGCTGCCATCTAGCATATACAAGACACGCTCAGCTTGAGCAGCGACTTTAGCATCATGTGTGGCGATTATAAGCGTTGTTCCTGATTGATTAATATCTGCTAATATGTCCATGATTTCACTAGCTGCTTTTGAGTTAAGCGCCCCGGTTGGCTCATCGCCAAATAATATATCTGGCTGATTAATGAGTGCTCTGCAGATTGCTGCTCTTTGTAATTGTCCTCCTGACACCTGTGTAATATCACGTTCAGCCAGCGCAGATATTCCTGTTTTGTTCATTAACTCAGCTGCTCTTTTATTGATAGTTCTACGGCTGCTGGTTCTCGCCCGATAAGCAGACAGGATGATATTGTCGTGGATATTCAAGTTTTTTAACAGATGCATTTGCTGAAAAATAAAGCCCATATGCTTTAAGCGCAGACCGGCTAATTCGTTCTCTGAAACTCCGCTGATCTCCTGCCCTTTAAAAATAACACTTCCCTCTGTCAACTTATCCATCCCGCTGATCGTATACAGCAATGTTGATTTTCCTGAACCAGAAGGTCCCATGACAGCTATGAATTCCCCCTGAGACACCTGAAGCTGAATATCCTTTAATATCGACTGCGGAGTTCCTTGCCCTGTTGAATAACTTTTTTTTAACCCTTTCGTCTCTAATATGAACATTCTGCCACCTCCTATCATTCGGCAATTAGTTTGGCTATACTGGATTTTCTGATTGAGATCGTGCTTGTTACGGTGGTGAGCGCTACAATCAGCATGAAAAGTAGAGGAAGCATAAGATAGGCTACCGCCGGATTGACTACAAACTGTATCTTAGAAGCCCCCATGAAAGAGCCTAGCATTTGAGCAATTTTTTGCCCAAGAGTGTTAGCCGCAAAAGTACCAAGAATGACGCCCAGCCCTGATATTATCAGCATCCTTACCAGGTATTGCCTACGAATATCTCCTAACGTAAAGCCAACACTTCTCAAAATAGCGGTTTGCGAAGAATCCTTGGCAAGCAGCATTTTCAGAAATAAAGAGGTAATCAATATCGAAATCGAAAATGCGATAACGATGGATAAGCCTGTAACCAGCTTCAATTGGCGAATTGTATTTCCTAATGTCTGAGCTAAATAGCTTTGCAGATGAGTGATTTTTGCTGGATAAAATAATTTGGTGTACTGATCCATTTTTGCCTGGACGGAAATTCCCGGATTCACATCCAAAGCTACTACATACCAGAGAACCGTCTTCGAATCATATGGCAATTGCGCTTTTGCGGTTCGGCCACCATTAGTTATATCCTGATAGATCCCGCTAACGGTCAATTTTATTGCCACCCCAGCAACCTCTAAATGAACGATATCCCCCACCTTTTTATTCAGTTCCTTGGCGTTCAGGTCAGAAAGAGCGATCTCACTTGCACTTCTAGGAGTTCCTCCATGAACATACGAGAGCGGAAAAATAGTAAAGTCACCGGTTTCAACATTTAGCGATTCCCATACACCATCACTACCTAATACCTTAAATCTAGAAGTAATCAGTGGAGAAAATTTAGAGATGTCCGGGTCATTTTCAAGCTTGGTTATCATCTCATTAAAACGCTTCTCTATTTGGCTCGATTGCTGCAAATCAATGCGAATATCGCTCTGACCGACGCCCATATAAGAAACAAACCGGGGAGACTGAAGGGTATTCAATATATTCACTGGCACTAGAACGATAAACAAACTGATCACAAATACGAAGAACAATAATCCGTACATGGTGAAGCGCCCGTAAACATCTTTTACCCCGAGAAAAGCATTCACGTTAACAAATTTACGCTTGCTAAGTGAAAATCTGCTTGTGTTCATCCTTGCTTCACCCCTCGTACCTGACCGTAAAGCTTCTACAACCGTGATGCGATTAAAGCGTCTAAGAATCATCCGGCAAAAGAATACAACAACTCCAAAGATCAAACCTACCGCCAGGACAGGAACAAAATAATGAAGGATACTGGCAGGAGCAACGCCCAAATACAAAGTAATATTAGCTGTAAACAAACGAACCACACCTAAAGACAGTAAATATCCACATACAGAGGCGACGGCTGCCATCACGATATATTTTGCTAAATAAATGCTGCGAATATCTTGCTGCGTGATCCCAATCGCTTTCATGACACCTATCTCTCTGTAATCCTCTTCCAAGGTAGCGATCATCGTAAATCTGAGACATAAAATAGCAATCAGCATCAGCAGAACACTTACCAAAATAATAACAACTGCGATAATCCCGTCCGTCAGTGCATTCAGCGTTTTAAATAAAGGATAGTCAATGGAGGGGCCTTTATTGGGCAGATTTGAGGATTGATACTCATTGCGGAAATCATTGAGCTTAGATAGATCTGTAAGCTGAAATTCAATCAGGTATTCAGGTTCGCCGAGCTGTTGTTTAAGCGCTGTAAAGTCAGCAGCATTTACGACAAAACGTTTGGAGCTGACCATGGCTGGATTCATTTGGACATCCCTTACAAAATCAGTAATCACAAACTTTTTATCGAACTGTTCACCTAGAACGCTAACTACGTCGCCGATTTTCAGATTCTTTTGCTTCATATAATAAATGGGGACAGCGATTTCTCCTGCCGATACCTCAATCACCTTGTTCTCTAAATTCAGCAGCAAATCAAACGAAGGGTTCTGCTCTACAAAGCCGATATCCATCACGCTGTTTGCTTCCGAGCCTTGGTTACTGCCTAGGTAAACGTTAGATCCATCCAAGTTAAGCATCTCTACGGTTTGTTGATCTTTCACCAGTGGATTAGCGGCTGTAAAGCTCTCGATTGCTGAGCTGTCGATTTGTCCTGCGTGCATCTGCACGAAATGAGGGGCTTTGGATTTAATCAATAGCTGATTCAAGGACCCCGACAATTCTATAATCACTTGCGACGCTGAAGCAACAAGCAAAGCCGATAACATGATAAACACAAATAATCCGAAGGTAATGATTTTATTGCGTTGAAGGTCTCTTTTTACAATTCGTAGCAGCATTGACGGGCCTTCTCCTCTCTAATTCATTCAATTATTCACGTTCAAGGCAGCGAATTGATTTCATTCTGGGGATCACAAATGCCATAATAATGATGAGCAAACCAGAGATGATAAATAATAAACCGATTCCCCGTCCTTCCCCAGTGCCTATCACCTTACCTACTGATGAAGCAAGTAGACCTCCCTCTCGTAAAAGAGGATTAAACACTTGATCAGCCAATATGCCAGCAAAAGCATACGCAGCCACATAACCGAGTTGTGATAAAATGCCAATGATCCCCCATGCCCGCCCCTGTGTGTCATTTGGGATATGGTTGCGAATCATAACGTCAGCACTGGTATTAACAAAAGGCAACGTTGCAAAAAATAAAAAGCCAGCAGCTGTAATAAAAGCAACATTCGTGGTCAGACCCACCAAAGAAAAAAACAGTCCGGCGAATCCTAGGCCGAGCGCTAATACTTTGATATATTTACGATCGATGCTAAAAACTCCAATAATCAGACTGCCGATCAACATCCCTATAGCACTTACAGACAATACCGTGCCTAGAGTTTTCGTATCCGTAAAGGGTAGAAGCATAGGCGTATATAAGGTTTGGAGAAAACCCACATAAAAAGTAACGACAGACAAAATGATCGTAAGCTGCAGTACACCTTTCGTGTAAATAAGAGCATCCCAGCCCTCCTTCAAATCTTTTACAAACGACTGATTCGTTGGAACTCTGTGTTCAGTCTGTAGATTCCTGCGAACAGCCATCACTGCAAGAACTGTAACTAGAAAGGTTGAGATATCTATAAGCAGGATAGTTTTTATATCCATAAAGCTAAGCAAAATCCCGGCAAGGATAGGGGAAAGAAGATATTTTGAGGACGCAGCAAGCTGAACTAAACCACTAGCCTTGGCAAATTGCTCCTCTGTTAATAAATCTGTAATGGTAGCTTTGTAGGCAGGTTCAAGCAAGGATACAAAAATCGAACTAAACGTCACGCCCAGACAAATCTGCCATAAATGAGGTTCACCCAGCAGCATGATGATGAGAACATATATAAGTCCAAAAGCAGACAACAAATCCCCTGCTATCATCATCAATCGCCGATCAAACCGATCCGCTAACACGCCGCCAAAAGGACTGAGCACAATGGAAGGGAGAAAAGCACATAAGGTTAAAAGTGCCACACTAGAGGCGGTCTGCGTCATCTGGAACACATAGACCCCTAAGGTGAAAGCCGTCAACCCGCTGCCAATACTGGATATCCACTCCCCCATCCAAATGATCATAAAATTTCCGAAGGATTTGTTGTTCAGAATATTCCCTCTCCCCTACTCAAACATTTGAAACACATAGTCGAAGCTACCTTTCTCCGCCCCTAGCGTAATTTCCATCGTATAGATAAAAGCTCTTATCTTCTGGATGAACTCCTCAGGCTGCCACTTGAATATCCCTTCATCAAAAAGAAATTGAGAGGTGATCAATAGAAATTCCATCGTCTCCCGGGGATACGGATTGTGAAACAGTCCCTCCTCTATACCCTGCTCAATGACCTCCGTCAAAACAGGAGTTAGCCGCAAAATGGTTTCCACCAAGCTTTTCTGGTGCAGCTGTGCATTATCAGCCTGATGGAACTGCTCAATCATTTGGCTTTTTCTGTCCGTATCCGGCTTTTGTGCCATAATGATTTGCAGCAGCTTTTCATGAACGGTCAGCTTAGGATCTGCAGCAATTTGCTTAGCAGCTGCTACACCAGCATCAATAAATCGCAGCACAACAGCATCCATGACCTCTTCCTTCGATTTAAAATAATAGTAAAAGGTTCCCTTCGCTATACCTATAGCCTGCAAGACATCATTCACCGTCGTTTTGGTATACCCTTTCGTAAAAAACAGCATTTCTGCTGTATCCAATATTTCATTTCTACGTTCTTCCGCTTCTTTGGAAATTCTCATCTGCAACGTCCTCCATTCTATCGACCGACCGTCGGTCTATTCCAATTATATACAAATATTAGATCCTGTCAAGATTAATCCGGCATCACAAAAAGAGAGAATTCCAAAAGCTACGTTATAGCAGCTGGAACTCCCTCTTTTTTGGATATACTGTTGGGTTTTACCGTTGGGTTTTTACTGCTGGGTTTTAGTCTTACTGTTTACTGTTTGGTCTTGCTGTTGAGTTTTAGTCTTACTATTTACTGTTTAGTCTTATCGTTTACTGTTTGGTCTTATTGTTTACTGTTTGGTCTTACTGCTGCGTTTTACTTTTAGCTTGCTCTTTGATCTGATCCGTTGAGCGAAACCTTTGCTCGCGTTGTAACACTAAACTTCGTTTCTTAGATCACATTTACACTTAAGACGCAGCATATCGGACACAGCTGACCTTATACGCTGCATTATCCCCCATTTGGATTCCTAACGGACCGCATAGCACCTATTGGCATCAAAAACACCACAAAAGACCGCTTCCTCAAGGAATAGCTGCACTAGAGTCCGAAAACCGGCTCAAAGGGCTATAAATTTGCAAATAGCGTCCTCTGGGTCCTTAAGCAACACGGGATAGGGATTCAATAGGTAATCAATAGGTAATCAATAGGTATTAATTACCTAAGTTCGGACTAAGTGGCTTCCGGCTGCAGATTTTGCCCCCAAACGGCTTCCCTGTATAGAATGCTGCTATTTCGCATGAGCTTCTGCAATCCCGTCTCAAATAGATTATCTAATCCGCCGGATTGTACTAATGAAAATTTGCTGCCCAAGGAATAGGCTATATAATAATCCGCCCAACTGCTATAACGTTCTTGTAGCTGCCTTGCGGCTTCTATTTTGTAATCCCAGGCTTCTTCCTTCTTCAAATAATCTTCAACATAACCAATCCGGCTCAGATAAATTACCCAAGCTAACCCAAAAGCAGAAATGTCACCAGAAGGCAACTGATGTATACCTTGTGCAACAACCTTCAGATTAACAAAATCCTCATGATCCTTATGTGCCTCAAGATATTTACTGCGTGAGGTTTCGGAAAGTGTGGCTAAACGAGCATGTAAAGATCTATATTCTGCACGGTTGCCATCTTCTAGAAGCCAGCGAATCTGGCGATGAAAGGAGTTAGCATCCTCGATATTCCATCTTTCACAAGCATTTTTGATTAATCCTCTTTTGAAGAAGACATTACTGAAATCAAATTCATAAACCACATAGTATCTCCCTAAGAGACCACGTATGCAGGTAGAGGAAAGACAGCGGAAATACATTTCCAATCGTTTTCTTTGCTTAACATTGTATTCCTTCAGCATGTAGAGCCTCCTGATATTAGTTCGAGAATAGGTATGCTGTTTTGCAAATCTTCCTGATTTTCCATAGAAAAATAAGAATGAACACTGCATTGACAAGCGGGGGAAGCTCAGATACTGAAAAATAACATATGGTATATACCAAAATATAGAACCAGCTTAATTTCAGGAAAACCAATAGATAGAATAATATAGGCCCCATAATGTTCTTTCCAATGGTTACGAGCGAAGAGATACGAAGACGTTGTGGATACAGTTTTTTGTTCTTCAACATGGACTTATTCGCAAGGTAACGAAAATGAATGAACTCGTCCTTTTTAGACTCATTAGTCTCCGTTTGTGTAAGAGCTTCCTCAATTTGAGAACGTGCAATCTTACATTCCAGAATTAAACATTGCACATCTCTATTTCCAGCATCCTCTTGCAACAAATATTCACAATCCTTCATCGCTTCCTCATAACGCTGCAAATAGTAGAGAAGCCGCCCTCTTAATAAGTAACCGTCTCTTTCGTTAGGCCACATAGTGGTTACTCGGTCCAAGCACACCAGCGCTTCCATATAATCAGCAGTATCCAGACAATTCTTAGCTCGCAATAATTGCAGATCCGGATCATTCTGAAACAGCTTATTTGCTTCGTCGAGCAGTTGACCCGCTTCAGTATGTTTATCCTCCATCAGCATGAATTGAGCGGATCGCCTCAGATTTAGATAGTGTTCTATGTCAAACTCAAGAGACTCCTGCAAAAGGAAACACTCATAACGCATTTCCATGCTTCCGTCGACCTGCCCTAGTATGTACTCAACTAACTTATTATCATAACGTTGAAGAAATATTTCCTTGTCCTCACGAAAATGAAAAAATGAATCCAAAGCCTCCCATACGGCATGAGGCAAATTTCGATACTGATCAAGGAACAACATAAGCTTATCCCTTAGCCGATCACGATGCTCTATACTCCACATGAAATCTTCATTCAAAAGTGAATGCCACGAAGCTTGTTTAATCCGCCGCGAGAAATCCGCATACAGTTCCCTAATTTGTCTGTCAAAAATATCTGCTGGCTGTTCTTGAAGATCAGCATCAAGTTGAATGGGAAGTGGGCGAAACAGCGCCCACTCGTTTTCATGCGGTATAGTAGTAGCCCCTTCTACTTCCTCCTCGGTGTCTTCCTCCGCAACTTCTTGTTCTTCCTCCTCGCTTTCTTCCTCCTCAACTTCATCTACTCGTATTACTTTTTCTGCTTGTATCACCATTTTTTCTATTTCTTTTGATATTGCTTCTGCTATTTCTTTCTTATCCTCACCTACCAATGAAGGGACAGTGCTTGCTATACGCTGCCCGGAGCGGGCCCATTTCACAGCTGTATCATAAGCTTCTCTAAGCTGCTGGTATCCTTCAGGGTCATCTTCGGGGTGATGCGATTTCAGTTTTTTGGCATAGGCCTTTTTGATGATAGCTAGTTCATGTGTGGGTTCGATCTCCAACATACTCCAGATTGTCATGTGAAGTATGACCACCCTTCAATTTCCGCCAATTGCTCATTGAAAGCTTGTGCCGCTTTTTCAATCACTTTCTCGTTCTGAGTATATAAAGCATCTTCGAATACTTTCAGACACTGTGCGATAAATTTCCGTTGGTCCCCAAGCATCTCTTCATATAAACGCTCACCTCTAGCAAGCAGAAGCCTGTTCTCGGTACGCTCACGCGGATGAATTTTGATACTCCGTAGTTCCAGTAAACGAGCTTCAATTTGCTTTTTCGTCATTCCACCAGCATTTTGCTCAATGATCATCTGATGCTTCTGACCTGTTGAAACGGTTGTAACCTCCACCTCAAGAATCCCATTCACATCATATGTATATCTGACATCTATACTTTCTTCTCCCCGAGGTGCTTGCGGAATCTGAAACTCCATTTCTCCCAGGAAAAGATTATTTTCAACGCGAGGACTCTCCCCCTGATACACATCCAAACTTATGATCTTTTGATTATCTGCGGCTGTATATAGACGTTCTACCCGGCTAACAGGAATCGGAGTGTTACGTTCAATGATCGGAAAGTAATGTCCAGATGACGTTTGTCCGCTTGAACCTCTACGCAAAACACTGGTTCCTAATGTATAGGGGCAAACGTCCGTCAAAATCATTTCATCCAGCGCTTGATCACGCTGCTTCAGAGCTACCTGAACCGCAGCTCCCAGTGCGACGGTCTCATCTGGGCTGATATTCGCATAAGGCATTTTCCCGAACATACGGCTGATAATTTGCTTAATCAGAGGCATTTTAGTCGCACCCCCAATCATCACAATCCCATCCAGATCGGAAGGCTGCAGAGAAGCATCACGCAATGCTCTTTCTATCGGCTGTCTTAGACGTATTAGTAACGGTTGTACCAATTGCTCAAGCTCTGAGCGTTCTATAGTCAGCACGTATTCTTCCTTCTTAATAACTATCCGCATAGTCGCAGCAGACTCTGTACCAAGAATTCGTTTACTCTGTTCAGCCTGCTTATACAACATCGACCTCGTTATTGGTGTTAACGATTCCGCGTCCAGCTTATTCTTTTGGATAAAATAGGCCACTAGTATCTCTGTGAAATCTTCCCCGCCTAGATAGTTATCTCCGGCAATCGACTTAACATCCATTACCCCTTCGAAAAGCTCCAGGATAGACACATCAAAGGTTCCTCCACCCAAATCAAAAACAAGAAATGAAGTCTCCTGATTCTGATGCAGGCCATAAGCGAGTGCTGCCGCCGTAGGTTCACTAATAAGCCGCTCTACTTGTAAACCAGCCAGCTCAGCTGCTTTCTTAGTTGCTTTCCGCTGAACATCATTGAAATAAGCCGGAACACTGATTATAGCTTTCGTTACGGACTCACCTAGATGATTTTCCGCATCCTCTTTCAGTGACCGCAGAACAAAAGAAGATAACTCTTCAGGAGTAAAAGTCATCGTACCTAGCGTGTATTTCTTTGCTGATCCCATAAAGCGCTTAAAAGTCGAGGCGGTTAACTGTGGATGTGTAATCAGTCTTTCCTGTGCGATTCTTCCAACTAATACTTCTCCCCCTGCATCTACACTAACAATCGAGGGTGTTACATGCTCCCCGAGTACATTGGGAATAATTACAGCCTGACTGCCGTCCCAATAAGCAGCTAGACTATAGGTCGTTCCTAAATCAATTCCGATTGTTCTCACTACTATCTCCACTCCTTTTATATACAATAATATACAAAGAAAAGAGTCCAAGAATCGAAATGTCACTAATTCAACATATTTACATCCAGAGCATAATAATGAAATTGCACTTCTGCAATAGACATAAAAAAGGTATCTCAAAAGCCACAATGGCTGATGGAATACCTTCATTTTTTGGCGGAGAATATTTTTCTGTACATCATCTATAAAAAACAGTCTCATTCGTTCTCTGAACGTCCTAACATCTGATCTATCTTCTCTTTTGCACCTTCCCATGAGGTCAATAATGGAAAAGCATATAGTTCACGGGCCCGCAAATTCCATGGATGCGGAATACAAAGCACTTTTCTTCCCTCCTGCAATGCCGGAACCAGGTTATGCACCCCGTCATCGATCAATAGATCGTAGTTAATAAGATTTTTCCGCTTACAGGTAAAGAAATTTTCAATCGGAATAAACGGCATATGCTTCTGCAGCCAGTTCCATTTTTCCACTACCGACTGGGGTTGGGCTGCCGTAACTATAATTACATCATAAGCGTTATGCAGCTTCTCCATTTCTCCTACGACATGTTCGTCAAACAGTTCAAGCTCTTCATACAGACCGGGCCGCCCATAGAAAATCTCTTGTGTACAATCCGGATGACGTAAATGATCCGTATTCCAATCAAGCATTTCCTCATACCGCAGCAGATGCGTGGGAAAATCATTATTATTATGGTATATGGCTCGCTTAACTAGATGGCAAATTGTATCATCCATATCTACTGCAATTATTGGCTTCCTCATCTGCGCCTCCATTATTTTTTTAGATTACACTTTAATTATATACAATGAAATTACGGTTTTCGTCGAGAGTTAATTAAAATCCCGGTTAATGTTTATTAAATGCTTCTACGCATTTTTGGCAGATACAAGCTTTCCCTCTCAGTTCTTCCGGGATCTGTTCTTGCAATTCGAGTGGAATTTCTGTATGGAAACACCAACAGTCACCGCCTTCAGCGCCACAACGATTCAATTCTTTACATAAAGGACAATGGCGTTCTTCAACCAGTATGTTCATCGTATCCAAAATTTCTACTCCCCCAAAAATCACAAACTATTTTTCTTTGGAAAACCATATCAATAAAATAAATCCAACAAATGACAAAACGTCAGTAAGTAAAACAAACAACTCCCCGAATAGGTTTCCGCCATAACCACTTCTGAAGATTCCAAGTTTAGTATAAGTTCAATTTCTCTATTATTCCTACACTTGTGAACTCGGTTCACTTGCATTAAGATAGTGAACATTACGAACTCAAATGGGAGAATAACAGATGAATGATAAGAAGCTGAGCTTTTTAGATACCCTACATAGTGACTTACTTGCTACCATGGAAGAAGTATATAATCCTTGCAGGTTTGATTGCTCCGACCCAATTCTTGAACCGCAAAATGCAGAATACGGAGCATATATCTTTACCTTAAATGCACTGGCCATTAGATTCCGGGTGGCTAAAATCACACCCACTAAAGTCGGGCAATTTGTGACACTATGGGAGCGAATTGGAGATCATCCCATCCAACCCTATGACATCTCAGATCCTGCTGATCTCTTCGTTATAAGTACACGAAATGGGAATCACTTTGGCCAATTTATTTTTCCAAAAGCTGTCCTAAGAGAACAAGATATTCTATCTGATAAAGGTGAAGGTGGAAAAAGAGCTTTTCGAGTCTACCCGCCTTGGGACATTCCCACGAGTCGCCAAGCTCAAAAAACGCAAACATGGCAGTCGGAATATTTCTTGGATATCCCTGCAAATAAACCCGTAGACTACCTTCGTGCGCAAGCACTTTACGGTTTACCCGTAAATCTTACGGTCTGACCTATCTCCTCCACATGTTCCGTATCGCCCTGCAAAATAAAATAATAGTATACATCATCTCCTATTTTCACCGCTTCGGGATATTTAATTATAAGCGCCGCTTGATGATTCCATTCCTCCCCTTGGTCAGCAGAAGGCATAATCAACTTTGCCTTCTCTTCCTCTTTCAACCTCTCTAATGTCAGTTCAGTAATTTGCGGATTGGAGCCATAAGGCTTCAGCTGATGGGAGGCAACGATTTCAGCAACTTCATCTATTGATTGTCCCTCTCCAGACATAGCGGATAATTGAAAAAAACCATCCTCCCCCTGACCCTTCTTATCATCTGCTGAATCTACGACCCATTCCGTTGGATACTTCAAAGAGACTCCATAAGCATTGGAAGTAAAGGTTGCAAGCCCAGTTTGCGTAACCAGCATACCGATTACAGTACCTGCAAGTACAATAACCGCGATAACCAACACCCATAGCCACCGTTTTTTGTATACTCTTATTTTCACGATATCCCCCTAAATCAATAATTAGTTGACATGTACAATATTAGGAAATAAGATATAAACAAACATATGAGCAATCATTCATATGTATTAGTGAGGAGGAAATTAAAATGAGCGATCTTAAAAATATCCTATCTCTACTTCTTTTCTGCATCTTCCTAATTTCTTATCTATTAAAGCTCCTTATACTTTACAAGAAAAACCACATTAAAGGAAACGTTCTGGCTAAAGGCGCTAAACTATCTAAGATCCATTATACCGAGCTATTGGTAAAAACCTCTACTTTTTTATGGGGCGCAGCATGGTTTGTTTTTTCCGTAGCAGAGTCCTTTATGGTTACACTTGTAGACAAAACGTTTGATATTCCTGTAATTCACTTTAGCGGTGTTGGTGTAGCTGCCCTCGGATGTTCCATTTTCATTCAAGCTATGATTGCTATGCGCACTTCATGGAGAGTTGGGATTGATAAGACTACTGTAACCAAACTCATCACACACGGTATTTATAAATATAGTAGAAACGCTGCATTTGTCGGGTTTGATCTCATGTTTTTGGGATTGTATCTGATATACCCCAATCTATTAACACTCCTAATATTCATTCTTAACATTGCCGCGATTCATTTACTAATTCTTCAAGAAGAGCAACATTTAATGTCCGTATTCGGAGATGAATATATCCAATATGCCAATAATACACCCAGATATTTTTTATTTTAAAATCTTTTATCAAGCTCCGATAATTTATATTCACTATATCATTTTACATTTTTTACAAGTCCAGAAAACATTCTCTTAATGTAACTACTATAATATGAGACTGTAAACATACATTAGGAGGGAAATTATGAAATCACCGAAAAAGTATGGCGTCAGAACAGCAATTGTAGCGACAGCGGCAACTGCTCTTTTTGTATCCAGCATAGTCACTACAAATGCACCTAATCAAGCAGACGCAGCATCTTCGAACACAAGAAATGTAATTCTGTTTATTGGAGACGGAATGGGTGCTGCTCAGCGTGATGCCATCCGGCTTGCCACCGTAGGTGAAAAAGGAAATCTAGCAATGGATTCCATGCCATACGTTGGATTAATTCATACAAGCTCCACTGTCCCTGTTACAGATTCGGCTGCTTCTGCTTCTGCTTATGCCAGCGGTGTGAAGACTTATAATGGTGCTATCGGAATGGATGCCGATAAAAAAAGTGTTAAGACCATTATGGAATATGCTAAAGATGCCGGGAAATCAACTGGTGTCGTTACCACTAGTCAGATTACAGACGCGACTGGCGCCGCATTTGGTGCTCACGTTGAAGACCGCTCAAAGCAAAGTGATATCGCTCTTCAGCTTCTGACAAAGAGCAAGGTTGATGTTCTGCTCGGTGGGGGTGAGGATTTCTGGTACCCGGCAGGCAATCCCGGCAAATTCCCAGATGAACCCGCTGAAGATCCTTCAGAAAAAAGCAAAGGAACGCAAGGTAACCTTGTGGATAAAGCTAAACAGTTGGGCTACACCTATGTAACGAACAAAGCGGATATGCAAAAAGAAAAAGACGGCAAGCTGCTTGGAATATTCGCAAACGAGGAAATGTTCCAGCAAAAGCCTGAGGGTGAAGGAGATATTTATAATCCGGTGGTATCGCTGCCCGAGATGACTAAGAAAGCTATAAATACGCTAGCAACAAATAAAAAAGGATTTTTCCTTATGGTGGAAGAAGAAGGCACTGACGAATTTGCACATCAAAACAACGCTAAAATGACGATTAAATCAGGTCAAGAACTGGACAAATCCGTGCAAGTAGCCAAAGACTTCGCCAAAAAGAATCCAGATACACTGGTTCTAGTGCTTGCCGACCATGAGACCGGCGGATTTTCTATTGAAGCAGTTGACGCAGATGATGAGTCCGGTGACGGCATATCCAAAGAAGACGGTCCATTCGCCATCGCCAATTCCAAACACAATTTTGTAGTGGACTGGACGACCTCAGGCCATACTGCGGTTGATATTCCAATTACAGCTATGGGCAAAAATGCACAATTATTTACTGGAATCTACGAAAACACCGAAGTATTCACCAAGCTTATGCAAGCATCAGGTTTTAAAGCCAAAAAATAAAGGCGAACAATAAAAGACTAGCCAGATTTTTTTCTGGGTAGTCTTTTTTATTTTAAAATACAGTATTTACTTAGCATCTGTTCGCACAACAAAAATGATATCCTTAGTCTGATCCGCCCATTTACCTGTCAGATGAAATCCTCTGATCGTTGCCACTCTCATCATCCAGTTCTATGCCCACCTCTCTGGAGAGGGTTTGAGATTGAATCACTTTTCCATCCATATGAATGGTTCTCTCTGGCATCGCCGTGCTGCTGACTTCCTCACGATCACAAATGGTTAATACAAGCAGAAGTATAAAACTTAGGACTGCGATGTATATTCTTTTCAAGAAGACACCCCTTCTTCCCATTGTTCAACTAATCTGATGTGAAATATTCGATTCCCAATATGATCAAACCCAAAATAAAGATGATGATATCAATCACAAGCGGAAAACCTAAAGCTAAACTATGAATCGATTTTACAAATATACCGTTAATTAACGATTACAGCGAGGTGTGTTTATAAAATTCTATTTTTATAGCTAATCCAACGGTTTCCTTATGCTTCTAATTTACGTGACAGCTCCTTAATTAACTCGATCTCTCGTAAAACCATACTTCGGGTGTAAAAATAGAGCTCCTCAGAGTAATCCATATCCTCACTATTGCCAACTACTTTGGATAACTGCTGTAAATGGTCCAGCTTTTCGTTCATATAAGTCTCTCTGTAATCAAGCAATCTTCTACGTGTCTCCTGATCCAAAAGCTCATAATAAGCAAGACGAATAGACCATTCATTATCAATTCGAATAGTCTCCAGCGTAAATTCTGTTAAGCAGGTGTTAAACCGCTCCTCACCCTCAGTAGTTATAGAATATACATAACGTTTAGGCCGGCGTTCCTGAATTTCCGTTTTTTTGATTACCCATTTTCGCTTTTCAAATAATTTCAGCTTTGGATAAAGCGAGTTATTGTTTACGATTTTATCATTGCCCATTACAAAAATAATGTTTTTTTTAATTTCATAACCATGTTTGGCCCCTTTCATTAATTGGGCCAGAATCAAAACTTCAATATCCATAATCATCCTCCGGGCTTCCGGAATACGTATCCGGTTCATCATTTTCTTATATTACCTCAATTACTACATTCCTGCCAAATCACTCGTGATTTTTTGCACATACTTCCACCCTGTTCTTTCGCTAATATAGGTTAAAATAACCTATTTATTTTCAACCTATATGTAGAGAGGAAGTTATCATATGGAATTCACACATTTATTTAGCAAGGGCACAATCGGAAATATGGAGCTTAAGAACCGGGTCATTTTACCAGCGATGGGCACGAAAATGAATGCGCCGGGTGGATACGTCAGTGATCGTCTGATTGATTACCATGTAGCACGAGCTATAGGCGGCAACGGCTTAAATACTGTAGAAGTAACAACTATTCACCCAACGGCGGCCTCCGATGATGCTCCTGCCCTTTATGATGATAAATTCATTCCAGGTATGGCTCAATTAGCATTAGCTATTCGAGAGGCAGGAGGCAAAAGCTGTCTACAGTTATGGCATGGAGGTAAAGTAACTCCCAACCTAATTCAGGTCTCCTCTTCACCTGTTCCGTTTGAAGGCGTGACTCATATACCACGTGAACTTGCGCATCATGAAGTCGGCGAGATGGTTCAAGCTTACGCAGATACAGCATTACGTGCGAAGAAAGCCGGATTTGACAGTGTGGAATTCCATGCCGGCCATGGTTATTTGCCCCAACAATTTCTAAGTCCTGCAATGAATTTTCGTCAGGATGAGTACGGCGGTTCTTGGGAGAATCGCTGCCGCTTCCCGCTGGCTTGTATCCGGGCTATCCGGAAAGCGGTTGGACCTGGGTTCCCTATCTTGATGAGAATCTCTGCGATTGAGGATCTACCGGGCGGACTTACGCTGGAAGATATGAAGCTCTTCTCAAAGCTCGCTGAAGAAGCTGGAATTGATGCTATTAATGTATCTCGTGGGGTCCCTGCTGGCGCTGCGATTAAATATGAAGTTCCGCCGATCGATTTACCTGTAGGCTTCAATGTAGATAACGCAGCACAAATTAAATCTGTGGTTAACATCCCTGTTATTGCCGTAGGCCGTATTAATGATCCAGCAATTGCAGACCGGATTATTGCGGAGGGTTTGGCTGATTTTGTAGCCATTGGGCGTGCGCAGCTGGCAGATCCGGAATTCTGCAATAAAGCTTTAGCCGGACGTGCAGACACGATCGTTAAATGTGTGGGTTGCGACCAAGGCTGCTTCGATGGATTCGTGAATCCTAATGTTCCATTTATCAGCTGTGTGTTTAATCCTGCAACCGGTCGTGAAAGTGAATATGAATTGCAGCAAACGGGTATCCCCAAAAAAGTACTTATTGCTGGTGGTGGCCCTGGCGGATTAGAAGCAGCTGTCACCCTGAAACGACGTGGGCATCATCCAATATTATGCGAAAAAAATGACATTCTGGGCGGACAGCTTTATATTGCCGGTGCCGCACCACGTAAAGAGGAAATGGCTGCAGCCGCTCTGAATATGGGAGAAACCGCTAAACGTGAAGGTGTAGACATTCGAATGAATACAGAGGTTACACCTGAATTAATCCAGGAAATTGCTCCAGATGAGGTCATTCTTGCAATCGGATCTTCTCCTATTATTCCGCCTGTGGAAGGCATCGACAGTTCACATGTGGTCAATTCACATGATGTGTTATGGGGAACGGTTCATCCAGAAGGAAGAGTCGTTATTATCGGCGGTGGTTTAGTGGGGCTTGAGGTCGCAGAACTGCTTGTAGAGCGCGGACATCAAATCACTGTAGTTGAAATGCAAGCTGATGTTGCTAATGATCTAGGGCTTCTGCGTAAAATCTGTGTCATGGAAAGTCTATATGGACATGGCGTTGAATTAATGACCAACAGCAAATGTATGGCGATTCAAGGGGATAGCGTAATTGTTGAAAAAGACGGCGAACGTCACAGCCTACCTGCTGATTATGTAGTAATTGCTGTAGGTTCACGCGCCCTCAACAAACAACCCCTTCAGGACTTCTTGGAGGAAAGCTCCATCCCTTATCATGTAATTGGCGATGCGGTGCAAGCGCGTAGAGCGCTGAATGCGATTTGGGAAGGCGCTGAATTAGCTAGACGAATCTAATTAAGCTAACTATATGCTTCATGAAAATAACCCGGCAGGTCCGCCCTGCCGGGTTATTTTTTACTCAGAGTGCATTCGTGAAATGTTATTCGGTAATCGGTATCCATTTAATCCTTCACCCTTCACCCATTATGCCGTTCGGACTCAGGAGACGCTATTGAGCTAAAAATAGCCTTTTTACGAATCTATCGGACCTAGATGCCGCTATTCCGCAAAAATAGGGGTCAAAAGAGGTGCTGCGACGGGAATAACTGCATTGGAGTCCGAAAAGCTTAGCAAATCAGCATTTAGGTGCTAATAAGTGCAACGGTGTCCGTTAGCGAGAAAGAAGCACACAAAAGTATGGTAAGAAAGATGAAAATGGTGAGAATGATCAGAATGGTGAGAATAGTAAAATACTCATCTCAATGACCACTCACATTCATTTTGAGTATCGGCAGCCCAATAAATGCCGCATATCGGTCAGCTTCTTTAAGTACCAACTTTTCCGTATCGCCCAGATCGGCAAAAGGATGGATCATAATCTCAATCCCCTTTGTCTTTAGGGTTCTTTTCCATGTACCCACCACCTGACCCTCCACAACAATCGTCGGAAGAAAAACACCATTATTGCCCGGAACTATCAAAGGAGCAACGTCGGGCTCTAGAACGGCACTTCGGTCTTTATAACCCAGAATGTACTCATCAAAACCCGGAACCAGATGAACGCCGGAGTCCTCAGCAGCTGGCTCTAGCCGATCAGCAGACATCCAATACTCACTGCCATCAATAACCTCTGATTGCAGTTGACTTTTGGCCGCTTCCAGACCTCTTCTAGCATCGGTAAGGGTTATGCCTGCCCACCAAGCAAAATCTTGAACAGTTGCTAAACCATGTCCGGTGAAATATCTCCGAGCGAGTTCATACAATGACTCATCGTAAGAAAGTTCTCGAAACTGTGGCACCCATTCCTCTAACAAAACAATCGTTTGCTGCTTACCATTCATCGGTCCGAAACAAATCAACCCTTGGTACGCAACATTCCACAACATATGATAACCACGCTGGTTCCCTGTGTGAATACCTTCTTCTTCTATTAGCTGAAGTAAAAGAGCACGATCTAGCTGCTTTCCACCTTGTAAAGCATTAACTATAATATGTCTACAACGTTCTAGTGTCTGATCATCTAGCCCAAGCTCTGCATTCCGCCGCTTTGTTTGTCCTGCTAAACGCGGCACAGATAGCTGATGCATCCACTTTACATCTTCCGGTGGGACAAAATGAAGCGTACCTCGCAGCGTCCAATTCAGAATCATCTTGCGATCAGCGATAGCACGCTCTATATCAGCTAAACTCGAAGATGGAATACGTAACCCGATCGCCCACATCGCCTGCATGTAATCCTGCGCCTGTACTGCCCCTAATTCTTTAACGACCTGTTCGGGCTTGATTAGCTTGGAATCAACGATCTTCTGGTTATATAAACGTTGCGCAGCTATCATTTTATTCGTCACACTTTGCCTCCTTAAGTGATCCTTCTCAAACCATCGTTTAACCTTATTGGAATAATTTTAATATAATTTTTTCCAATCTCATAGTTTTTCTTATTTCTTAGCTGTGGCCCGTCTTACGGCTGGTGCGACTACCGATCCCAACAAATCAATGATTTGCTCAACCTGAGCATAAGGTAAACCACCAATATCAATCTGAGCCAGAAAACGATTGTGTCCGTACAGCTCATGTTGATAAAGGATTTTTTCAATAACCTGTTGTGGGCTGCCTACGAGCAGCGCATTTCTCACACTCATGGCTTCAGCAAATTGGTCTTTAGGGTACGCTGATCCACGAAGCTCTTTCATCATGTGATTTAAATAAGGGTAATAGTTACGGAACGCTTGCTGTGAATCTTTATCGATATATAAAAGGGTGGTTGTACCCACCGGCAGCTCAGCCGGATTAAAACCTGATTGTGCGGCAACCTGACGATACATATTCACAGAGGTCTTGAACGCTGAAGCAGGTCCACCTAGAACAGCCAGCATCATCGGGATGCCCATTCTTCCTGCCTTAACTGCACTTGCCGGAGGTCCACCAACCGCTCGCCAGATAGGCAGTTTACCATTCAGAGGCTTCGGAAAAATCTCCATATCATTCAGAGCAGGACGGAATTGCCCTTCCCAGGTAATTCTTTTTTCGTTATTTATTTTCATAAGCAATTCAATCTTCTCTTCGAACAATTCTTCATAATCCCTCACGTCATATCCGAACAGTTCATAAGCTCCTAATCGTGATCCACGTCCAGCAACAATCTCTGCTCTGCCTCCGGATAACAAATCCAATGTCGAAAATTCTTCATGTACACGTACAGGATCCGCTGTGCTCAATACAGTCGCTGAACTGATGAGTTTGATTTGTTCCGTTGCGTTTGCTATAGCTCCAAGTACGACCGATGCTGCTGAAGTAATAAATTTCGCCTGATGACTCTCCCCCACTCCAAATACATCTAATCCAGCATCCTCTGCTAATTTGGCGGCAGCAATGATCTCTTGAATCCGTTGTCGTTCACTGATTGGTTTACCTGTTAAGGCATCTGCAACATGATCACCTAAAGTGTATAAACCTATTTCTAAACCCTTATTCTCGTCGATTCTATATTGTTCCATCATGATGATGTCCTACTTTCTTAGCTGTATTATTGGATAGGATGAAGCTTCGATGCAATCTCTTCCCGGCGTTCTTCCAGAAAAGAAGGCAAGGTCAAATCCTCGCCCAATGTGTCAAAAGATTCATCAATCTCAAACCCTGGACCATCTGTAGCAAGCTCGAAAAGAATATGGTTCGGATCACGGAAATACAAGGAATGGAAGTAATAACGATCAATGACCCCTGTGTTCTTGAACCCTGCAGCTGTGATTTTAGCAGCCCATGCGGTTAATTCTTCCAGATCCTTCACTCTTATAGCCACATGATGGACACTCCCTCTTCCCGGTCTTTCCCGGTCTTGATCATTAACTTCTTTGAGCTGAAGTTCAGTGTACAAGCCGCCTTTAGCTGTTTCATAAATATCCACCATAACCTTCGAATCACCCATGGATGGAACTCGACGAACTTGTGTATAGCCTAAAATATCCTCCAAAACAGCCTTTGTACGGCTAGCCTCACGGACAGTCAATTCAACGGGACCCAATCCAACAATGGCATATTGTGGTGGAATATCATCAGTAATCCAAGGTTCTACCAGCTGAGTCACATTATCTTTTTCTGCGGAAACCAGATGAACCGTTAATTCATCACTATCCTGAAAAGTAAGCGAATTGCGCTCCTCTATACTTACGATAGCTTCATGAGCGACTTCAAATGTATCTAATCTGCTAGCCCAATATACTAAAGCCTCATCGCTAGGAACGAGAAGAGAGATTGCAGAAATACTGTTCGTTCCTTTCCGGGTCTGGCCTGCATTCGGCATTTCAAAAAAGGATACCTCGGTGCCTGGAGCGCCATTAGAGTTGCCATAGAATAAATGGTACATGGTTGGATCGTCCTGATTTACGGTTTTTTTGACAAGTCTTAGTCCCAGTACTTCTGTATAAAACCATAGGTTTTGTTTAGCGTCTTTAGTAATCATTGATACATGATGTTGTCCGGTTATTTGTGGTTGGCTCATTTTAATTTCCTCCTAATATGATTATGGTTTACTAGTAAACTGATGCTGAAAAAAGGAAGCTTTATTCAGAATAAAGCTTTTACAATACTACTGAACTCCTTGTGGAATTCGATTCTCATTCAGGCTATGGCGGTGAATCTTCTTAAGCATGCTGTAAAATACTTTCTTCTCGTCGTCCGTCAGTGGATCGAATAACGAAGCTTGGAAATCCGATTGCAAAGGAAGCACCTTCTCGATAAGCGCCTGGCCCTTTTCAGTTAAAGAAATATACTTCACCTTCCAATCCTGCTTGCGTTCAATCCATCCTTCTTTTTCTAATCTGCCAAGCATATGTGATACTCCACCTTTAGTAATGGTTAAATGCTCGGCCATTTCCATCTGTGTCACAGGCTGATGTAATAGTATTTGTACTAACGCATCAAACTGGCTAACCGTTAAATCAAACTGCTTCAAGAACTCATTGGAAAGATCGTTACTATTGTCATAAACTCTTACCAGCCGCAGCCAGATCAATAAGCTTAGTTTGTTGTCTTCAGTGAATCCATTGTCTCGCATTATGCCACATCCATTACTTTGGAATTGGATCTACTTGATTATCAGTTTACTAGTAATCTGATATGAAGTCAAGTTTCGTATTAACTTAAGAAATAGAGAAGCACAGATAAACCATTACTAAACATGTGCGCGCCTATAGGCACTAATATATTTTTTCTTTTCTCATATAGGTAGGCAAAGATTAATCCAGCAGCCATATAGGAGAAGATATTCCACATTTCGTTATAGTTGCTCTGGAACACCACGGCTCTATAGACATGCTGGAAGCCAAATAAAAAGGAGGATATCAGATAAGCCAGAAGACGACTTTTCCTGCGGATCGTTCTATAAATGGTAACCCGATATACTAATTCTTCAATCACGGGGCCAATCCATACCACGTTCACTGTAAAAATAAATGGATACGAGGACAACATTGCCCGTAAATCCACCTCATTAACAGACTTTGTAATAGGATGAAAAATGGAAATTAGTGTGGGGATCAACATACTTCCGATGATAATAATCAAACAAAGTCCCCAAACCATCCATAACATATTACGGACCCAGTATTGTCTGAAATCATGAATAGCTTGTTTATAGAATCTCCTAAAACCTATAATCACTCCTATGTAGATCAGACTATTCAACATTAAGGCCATTCGATTTTGTTGTTCTGGCTGCCAAATAAAAACATGGTTAAGAATTCCCATAACCGGCCTGAGCAAGAGAATGGAGAACATTCCTAAAAAGTACATTACTGCTAATATAATGCCCAAGATCAATTGCCTTTTACTTAATTTTTCATCAATCATTATAATCTAATCCCCCAAGTAAAATTGTTAATAGACTGAATATCAACCATTTTAGCATTGGGAAATTTCATACGACTTAATGTAATCTTACATAGACCTTAAATTTGCCGGTTCAGCTCAATTATAATTTCAAACTGGTTATCTTGCGTATTCAGCTGAACAGTCCCTCCATGAGCAGCTATTATTTTTCGAACAATGAGTAACCCTAATCCAGAACCTGCCGGGTTCAAGGCTGATGGTTGGCCGTAATTAATAAAAGTAAGCTTGGCTCCATCATTCATCTTTTCCAGCACAGCTTGAAACGTAGAACCTTGCTCCTGATAAGCGATGGCATTATAAAGCAGGTTTGAGAATACTCGATTCATTCTTTTTTTATCAAACTGTAGAATTATTTCTTCTGGCTCGATTACAAAATCAGGGATCAGACCCGCAGCCTCAAGCTCGGGCAACATATGTATCATTTCTTCTCTCAAATATTCTGAGAAATCATCTGTTGTAACATCCAAGCGGAATTCGGGACTTTCCATTCTCGATAATTCAAACAAATCCTGAATCAATACATTGGCACGGATACTATTTTCGTATATTATTTTGGCAAATTCCAAATGTTCTATCCGACCGCTCACCTGTTCTTTTAGTTCAAGCTCTGCGTAACCCATAATACTTGTTAATGGATTTTTTAAATCATGGGATATATCCAATATTAGATTTTTTCGATTGTTTTCACTCTGTTCTTTTAACGAGGTCTGGATCTGAATCACTTCTGCCATATGATTAAAAGCCTGCTCCAGTTGACTAAACTCCCGATTCCCGCCTACCTGCACTCTTGCTGAATAATCCCCATTCTTAATTTTTTCAACAGCAGCGGACAACTGGTCTAAGGGTTTAATGAAACTAACCGCCGTAATTCTCGCATAAATCATCGTGCTTAGAATCAGAATCAACAAATAACCTAACCCAATAAACCCAAGCATTTGAAGGGTATGATCCTGCATAGGTGAATCTGAATTCCAATGGAAACTGCCTGTCATTTTCACTTGTATAGGTAAAGAGACGATCAGCCAAAATTGTTCCTGCTCATTATATTCAACAGTGATCATATCTTTGTTAGCGCCAGTATTCATTAGAAAATCCGTAAATTCTTTGACACTAATCTGCTTGGACGTAAATGGATTGTTGCCAATGGAATGTATGACTTCGTAATTGGAATTCACAACCTGTAAACTGCCCCCAACATCATTAACAACACTAGTGTCAATTCTTTGATAGTCATTTTGCATAAGCTTAGCAGCCGTTAACTGATTATAAATAATGTCCTTAGATCCCAGCCTGTTCATGCAAAACAAAGCAACAATCACCAATATCGTTATAACCGTTGTTATAAGAAAGATCGCGATATAGTTTTTTAACAATTGATAGGATATATTTTGTTTTCTCATCTTATTTACCTGGGTTGTAGAATTTGTAACCTAGTCCACGCACTGTAACGATATATTCGGGATGGTGTGGGTCCCGTTCGATCTTATTCCTTAGACGGCTGATGGTAACCATAATCGTATTATTATCACTATAGAAATCTTCTTCCCACGCCGCTGCATATAACTTTTTGGGCGTAAAAATTTGATTAGGACTCTGCATCAGACATTGTAACACCTTATATTCCTTGGCATTTAGAAGAACTGGACTTTCATTTATGTACAACATACATTCCTTTAAATTCAGCTTCAATTCTCTATGTTGGATTGTTTCTTCAGTTATCGATTGGCTAAGATCGTATACATTTCTTCGTCTCAGCTGCGCCTCAACCCTAGCCACAAGCTCTGAAGCACTAAATGGCTTCACCATATAATCGTCTGCTCCAAGGCCTAAGCCCACTATCTTATCAATTTCTTCACCGCGGGCAGTTAACAAGATAACCGGAATATGGCTTTTCTCTCTTATCCGTCGCAGCAGATTAAGCCCATCAAGCCTGGGCATTACAATATCCAGAATGGCAAGATTTATTTCATGTTGATTAACAACCTCTAAAGCCTCAATGCCATCCTTGGCTTCGAATACTCGATAGGATCGATCTTCTAAATGTATTTTCACTAGTTTTCTTATATCAGTTTCATCTTCAGCAATCAGTATATTCATCGCTTAATTCCCCTAACTATTCTCAAATAGCTGAGTCTTTTCACTCAGTATAACTTGCCAATACCACTTCGGTATATAAAGCCTAAAGAATACATCTGGAACATCATGATTAAAATACCCATGGATCACCATAATCAAATCTATTAAAATCAATAATTCCAAGTTCCTCGACTTCGTAATGATCATACTCCCGTTTTTTCTGATCATAATGGGAAATCTCCTCCGTTCTCAACAATAACTCTCAGCCCTTATGAACCGGTTCAACTACCTCCCATGTAGAAGCATTCAGGATGTCACTAAAAAATGGAATCATTTCACGACCTCCTTTTAATCAAACTGCTTCACAAAATAGAAAAATTTTCTTATTTATTTCTCAGAAGATTATTTTATTCAATTGATGTTGGAACAACAATAGTGTATGATGCATAGTATAGATCGAATACTGTATGACACATAGTAAGTATAAACGACTTCGACGTCCTCTTAAGGACAGCAAGCGTCTAAACCAAAAATATAAGAACAATTTATAAGAGATTATAAATCCTTATATTTTAAATAATGAGGTGGGTGAATGAGTACTTTATTAAATTCTTTAATCACAGAGCTTAGAAGAGGTACGTTAACGCTAGCCGTTTTAAGTCAATTACGAACGCCCCAGTATGGATATTCGCTCGTTCAATTGTTGGAGGAATCCAGCATCATCATCGATCAAAGCACCCTATATCCATTACTTCGCCGATTAGAGAAACAGGAATTAGTGACGAGCAGCTGGGACACATCCGAGAGCAGACCCCGTAAGTATTATGTTCTAAGTGACTATGGCGTAGAGATTTTTTTACAGCTAAAGGAAGAATGGCTTAAGAATTCGAAAGAACTCTACGGCCTATTACAAGGGGAGGATGACCATGAAGCTGATTGAGATTTACATTCATGAAGTTACTCGGAGGTTACCAGAACAAAATCGGGAAGACATCGCATTAGAATTACGCTCAACCATCGAGGATATGTTACCGGATGATTATGACGAAAAAGAGGTAAAAGCCGTCCTTGCAAAATTGGGCAATCCAGCTATTTTAGCTAGTGAGTACCGCGATCAGCCCATGTATCTCATCGGCCCACGCTATTTCGATTTATATGTTACGTTATTAAAAATGATTATACCCATCGCTGTAGTTGTTTCTTTAATCGCTCTGGTTGCTGATTACTTGATTGGCTACAGCGGCGATAAAACAGTTGCGGATATTGTTACTGCAGTTATAAGTACAGGAATTGGAACCTTCCTTGAAGTAGGCATCCAAGTCTTTTTCTGGATAACTGTTGTGTTCGCTATTATCGAACGGGCGGATAAAGGAAAGGAAGGTCATCCTCTTACTACAAAATTAAGGAAATGGACTCCTGATGATTTGAAGGATATCGCGCTTGTCCATAAGAAAAAAGCAATTACAAGCTTCGAAGTGTTCGGAAGTTTACTGTGGACTGCCATTTGGGCTACTGTTTATTTTAATGCTGAACACCTGATCAGAGTCTATAGAGGCGGTGAAGGCGCATTTAACTTCGTGGCCCCAGCTTTTAATCAGCATGTATTACTTGATTATTGGCCTATTATTCTTATTGTGATCGGATTAGAAGTCGCGTTAACTATATATAAATTAATCAAGAGACAATGGACTAGAGAATTAGCATTATGTAATACGGTCCTTGAGCTCATTGTACTTATTGTATTCGCTGTTATCCTTATAAATCCGAGTGTATTTAACCAAGAATTTATTAATTACATGTCTAATTTATTAAACACTACAGCTAACCAATTTGAAACGGGACTAGTAGGTGGAGGAATAGCAATCTTGATTTTAGTCGCGGTCCTCAATATATATGAGGGCTTCCGCAAGGCTCGCCTTTAGTATTCACAGAACGGCGATTCTCCTGTTATTTGGAGAATCGCCGCTTTGTTTTCTGACTCGTTGAATGCCTGCTTCAAATGCTTCAACAACTTCAACATTGTCACCCCCCTCTGAGAGTTGCGGACCCAGATGACGTTATTTGCACATTTTCTGCCTTTGGAACAGGGCTTCGGACTCCAATGACGCTATTCCCTAGAATCAGCTCCATATCGGGGGTGTTTCAAGGCAATAGCGGCTATGCGGTCCGTTGGCATCCCAAAAGTGCGATATTTCTGGGTTTAGAGTCATCTGTGTCCGATAGGTGTTTCGTATGTGCAAATGTTGGCGAAGAATACGAAAAAAAGGAGTTGTCTCAGCAGCCATTCAGGGCATATGGGACAACTCCTTCTGATTTAATTAAATAGTTCAAGCTCGATAACCGTATCCATCTCATCAGGTAACATCGCGCCTTTTAATGTAATAAAAGCTCCACCGTCAACATCCGAATATTCCTCAGCCATCCACGGCACCTCCACCTTTAGCTCGGTACCATCACGTAGTAATCTAGCCTTATTAATCTTCCCTTTCAAGCCTTGGAAATAGATCGGGCCAATTCCACGGTCGTAGACATGCGCATACAATTTATTGCCCTTTTGCGTATAACGTCCCCACTCTGGCTTAGGTAGCGAAGACTTCCCGCATCCATAAATACTATCTCCATTAAGGCGCATCCACTCCCCAACTTCGTCAAGGATAACCAGGGATTCCCGTGTCATTTCACCTTTAGCATCTGGTCCAACATTGAGGAGCAGGTTACCATTCTTACTGATACATTCGACCATCGTACGAATGACTTGCTTGGTCGATTTATAATTCTTATCCTCGGAATGATAACCCCAGTTGTCATTCAGGGTAATGCAGGCTTCCCAAGGGATGGATTGGCCGTTTACGTCAACAATGCCGCCAGGCGGAATGATCTGCTCGGGGGAGAAGAAATCTCCAGCATACTCCTCAGGTTCTGCCGCACGAATATTGCCACCTAATCGATTGTCGATAATAATATCAGGTTGTATGGAACGAATCATCCGGATAAGCTCCGTCGCCTTCCACTTCTCCCCTGTCATATTATCGTAGGAGAAGTCAAACCACATAATGTCGATTTTACCGTAATTGGTGAGCAGTTCCTTTACTTGCCCATGCATATACTCCAAGTATCTATCGAAATCAATCGGCTTATCTTTGACCGCTTCGTTATCCCGATCAGGATGTGCCTTATCTCCATATCCGGGATAATCCTCATGGTGCCAGTCTATGATAGAGTAATATAGACCTACTGCAATCCCTTCAGCACGGAAAGCGTCTACATATTCCCGCACTAGATCACGCCCAGCGGGCGTATTAGTCGCTTTGAAATCAGTCAGCTTACTATCGAACAGACAGAACCCGTCATGATGTTTGGTCGTAAGCACAGCGTATTTCTGACCCGCAGCTTTGGCTGCACTTGCCCATTTCTTCGGGTCATATCGAGAGGCGTCAAATTCATCGAAATACGTCATGTAATGCTCTCTACTCATCCGCTCGTTGCCGCGTATCCATTCCCCTCTAGCAGGAATTGAATATAATCCCCAATGGATAAACATCCCGAACCTATCCTGTAAGAACCATTTCGTTCTTTCTTCTCTTGTACCCATCTCTCCAACTCCTCCGTTAATGAAAGCTGTGATCAATCATTCACTCCACCTAAGCGGTATGAAATAATGCAGCTGCTCCAATTAGGCCTACATCGTCTTTGAGCGCGGCAGGTTCAATTGTAAAAGTACCCTTATAAGGATCCATGACAAATAGCTCCGTCTTCTCCACCAGTGCAGGGAATAACAAATCTCCAGCCTTACTCACGCCTCCACCGATCACGATCCGATCAGGATTGAACGTATGTACTGCATTGGCTAGACCTAGTGCCATATAATGAATACTCCGGTCAATAACCTCGACGGCCACGGGATCGTTAAGTGCCATGGCTTCAAATACGTGCCGCGAAGTAATTTTTTCTCCATTTATATTAGCCAGTTCCGTAATCATCGACGGTCTGCTCTCCATACTTCGCAGCGCCATATCCCGAATCGCTGTGCCCGAAGCGAAAACTTCCCAGCAGCCGAATCTTCCACAGCTGCATTCCGTTCCGTTCGGGTCAATAATATTATGACCTAGTTCACCAGCAAATGAATTTTTGCCAAGAAGCAGCTTGCCGTCAATGACGATACCTGCTCCAATCCCTGTGCTAAAGGTAACATAAACCATGTTGTCTGCACCTTTGCCAGCACCTCGGACATACTCGCCCCAAGCCGCAGCGTTCGCATCATTCACTACCTTTACTTCAACGCCTAGCTCCAACTCCATCCAGTACTTCAGTGGAACATTATCCCACTCCGGAAGATTGGTGCCGTGAATAACGATCCCGTCCTGGCTATTTACAGCTCCGGGAGAAGCCAGACCCACTCCTGTGAGTGGTCGCCCTTCGGATACGGAGCGGATCATATCGATCATTCGCTGCACCACTTCTTTAGCGGTACGTGCCCCAGCCGTTTCCATCAATTCCCGTTTCAACACGGTCCCCTTTGAATCAAACAATGCTGCGGCAATTTTTGTGCCTCCTAAATCGATTCCAACTACGTAGCTCTCAACCTTCTGCATAACCCATTCACCTTTTCACTATCTATTATTAGCCGTTAGAATGAATACTCTCCGCTAACGCCCGTAAGGCTGCTGGATCGATTGGCGACAAAGCGTCTTTGTCATAACGTACAGCCGACCCAAAATGTACTTCTGTTACTCCAGTCTGATGTATAAATGAAGTAATACCTTCCGGCTTCAGACCGCTTCCAGCCAGTATACTTACCGATTTACCCTTTGATTCCTCGACTAGCTTCCGCATAGCAGGAATAGCTTCAGGTGCCGGACCTGGCCCGGCAGAAGTGAGCACACGCGTAATTTGCGGATACTTACAAAGCGTTCGATAACCTTCTATTTGATCCTTCAACTCATCAAAAGCACGGTGGAAGGTTACTTGCAATCCCTCGGTCAACGGCAATAATGTTTCAAGCGCTCGCTCGTCGATAGTCCCTTCCGGAGTTAACGCACCAAGCACAATCCCCGCCGCACCGCTGGCTGCAATTTGCTTTATCTCTGCTGCCATGGTCAAAATGTCATACTTTGAATAGCAAAAAGAACGGCTGTGCGGGCGAACCATAACAAACGCAGGAATGTTAACCGATTTGGCAACTTGTTGCACCAATCCTATCCCTGGTGTTAATCCGCCTTCCGTAATCGCAGTAATGAGCTCCAGGCGGTTAGCCCCATTCGCTTCGGCTGTAAAAGCATCGTCCATACAAGTAGCGATGACTTCCAATCTCATAACTTTCCTCCACTCTTCCGGTTGTTATTGTTGTGCCTGTTTCATAACATAATCAGCGAGCAGTCGAGCACCATAGCCCGTTGCTCCAGCTTCTGAATACCCCACATCCTGTTTGTACTGAACCGTCCCAGCCATATCAATATGGACCCAGCTCAGCGATTCCGCTACAAAGCGCCGTATAAAAAGCGCTGCTGTAATCGCACCTGCAAAAGGTGAAGTACTAACGTTGCGCAGATCAGCGTAATTGCTTCGAAGATCGACTTCGTATTCATCCATAAGCGGCATGGGCCACAGTCGTTCTCCATTGCGCTCACCGATTTCGACGAGGCTCTGCGTCATCTCTCCATCACCCCATATGCCGGCGATACCTAATCCTAACGCTGCGCCAACATTTCCAGTAAGTGTTGCAATATCAATGACCTTAGTTGCCCCGATATTTGCTGCATGAATAAGAGCATCCGCGATAATAAGCCGCCCCTCGCCATCCGTATTTGCAACCTGAACCGTCAGCCCATTAGGATAGTGTATAACAGACGATGGCAGCATTGCTTCAGCATCTGGTACGTTATCAACAACTGGGATCAACGCGGTCACATTTACATGAGCTTGATTCCGCACTAAAATATCCAGCGCCCCAAGAACAGCTGCTGCGCCACCCATGTCCATACGTGCATCGCTAATATCACTTGCGGTCTTAACATTCATCCCACCCAAATCGAAGGTAACACCTTTACCCACCAATGCCAGCATTGGCAATTCAGGGTTACTCTCATAGCGAATTTCAACGAGGGCTGGGGAGTGTTTACTGCCAGTTCCAACCGCCAGCAACCCATTCATCTGTAGGTCAACCAGCTCCTGCCCCCGGTAGACATGAACTTTCACTGCTGCGTTATCACGCTCGAAATATTCGACCATCCATTCTGCGAACCGATCCGGATTTAGAGTCCCGGGCACCTCATTCACCAGATCGCGAGCAACCACTGCTCCTTCAGCGCGCATGCGGCCAGTACTTAGTACAACTTCCAGTTCAAGCTTAGTCAGTTCAGGCCAATCAGCTGTCTGGAGCAGCAAATCAACTGAAATGTCTATTTTAGTAACACCACGATAGGTTTGAAAACGATATAATCCGAGAAGCCAGCCTTCAATCCATGCTTGAAGCTCATCCGCAGCGGAAATATTACTTTCTGCTGTCCTACGAACAAATGAAGCTGAATTTCTTCCTTCTCTTAGGGCTGTACGGGCGGCAGATCCCGCTGCTCGGCGAACTTTCTCAAGCGTAAGAGCCCGGCGTTTTCCCATTCCAATAGCTATCACATCGGACTCTTCCTCAGAGCGAGCATATAACCATGTCACACTGCCACTCTGTTTGTGAGCTTCTCCCAGCCGAAGAGGAAAAGCCTCCTCTTCATAGGCTAAGTAGATAAGCGTATCCGCCCCATTAGCGGAATCGAACAAGATATTCATAGCTGTCCCTTCTTTTCCGTAAAGTGTACTCACATTTTAAATTATCGTTCTAGTTTCAACATTTCTTCATCAAACAGATGACAAGCGAGCTCATGACCTGGTTCAACTTCCCGGAATACAGGCACATGTTGCTTACAGATTTCCATACAGGAAGGGCATCTTGTATGAAAACGACAGCCCGTCGGCGGATCAACGGGACTTGGAAGATCCCCTTTTAGAATAATGCGTTCCTTCTTCAAGCTTGGATCGGGCACGGGAACTGAAGATAGCAGCGCTTGGGTGTAAGGATGCAAGGGACGGTCATACAATGTATCCTTATCAGCCGTCTCCACAAGAGAACCCAGATACATAACCCCAATTCGATCACTAATATGCTCGACCACACTGAGATCATGAGAGATGAATAAATACGTCAGGCCATATTCCTCCTGCAAGTCCTGTAACAGATTCAACACTTGGGACTGAATCGATACATCCAGCGCTGACACGGGTTCATCCGCCACAATTAGACTTGGGCGAACGGACAGAGCCCGGGCAATCCCAATCCGTTGCCGCTGTCCACCGCTGAACTCAAACGCGAATCGCTCGGCGTGGAAACTGTTCAATCCAACGGTCTCTAGCAGTTCGCAAGCTAGTTTATCCCGTTCTTTAGAGGACAGCTTTGTATGAATAAGCAGGGGTTCGGCGACAAGATCCTTCACCTTCATGCGGGGATTAAGTGAAGCATAAGGGTCTTGAAACACCATCTGCATATCTTTGCGCAGAGGCCGCATCTGGTTGTCTGTGATATGGCTAATATTTTGTCCCTTAAACCATACTTCTCCATGATTGGGTTCCAGTAAGCGGGTCACCAGTCTGCCCGTAGTCGATTTCCCACAGCCACTTTCACCTACAAGGCTGAACGTTTCTCCCTTACGAATGGCGAATGAAATCCCATCAACGGCGTGTAAATATTTAGTCGTTCCGAAGAAGCCCTTCTTCACAGAAAACAACTTCTTCAAACCCTTAACCTCAATTAATGGAGTCTCTTTCATAAACATCCCGCTCCTTCCGTGTCCTCCTGCTGTGTAAGCCAACAACGGCTTTTGCGCTCTAGCCCCTCAATCGGAAGTAGCTCAGGTTCTTGCGACAGACAACGCTCCATGGCAAATTCGCAGCGTGGCGCAAACTTACAGCCGGCAGGCATTTGTGAAAGGTCTGGCACATTCCCTTTTATAGACTCCAAGCGATGTACATTCTGGCGCAGCTTAGGTACCGATTGAATCAATCCCCTGGTATACGGATGTTGCGGTCTGGCGAACAGCTCCTGAACAGAGGCTTCTTCCACCACACGACCTGCATACATAACAACTACCCGGTCACATAATTCGGCAACTACTCCAAGATCATGGGTAATGAGCAGCATTCCCATATCCTGTTCATCTTTCAACTGCTTCATCAGATCAAGAATTTGCGCTTGAATCGTTACATCGAGTGCGGTCGTGGGTTCATCGGCAATCAACAGCTTTGGATGACAAGACATGGCCATTGCAATCATAACCCGCTGTCTCATCCCGCCGGATAGTTGATGCGGATATTCATCGATTAATTCCTCTGCGCGAGGGATACCTACAAGCCGCAACATATGAATCGCATGCTCACGAGCCTTCTTGCGTCCATAACCCAAATGCAGTCTAATCGGCTCTGTTAATTGCAGCCCAATCCGCAGCACTGGATTAAGAGAGGTCATCGGCTCCTGAAAAATCATTGCCAGATCATTTCCCCGGATTTGGCGCATCTCCTTCTCAGAAATCTTCGTCAAATCCTTTCCTTCAAAACGCACAGAACCTTCAGAAATTCTGCCCGGCGTATCTTTAAGCAACCGCATGATCGATAATGAGGTTACACTTTTGCCACAACCAGATTCACCAACCAGGCCTAACACTTCGCCTTTTTTAATAGCAAAGTCTACCCCCGCAACCGCAGTTATACTTCCACCGCCGCGTTTGAACTCCGTTTTCAGCCCTTGTACATCCAACAAATGTTGAGTCATGTCTTGTCCCTCCTTAGTTTTTCATTTTGGGATCAAGAGCATCACGCAGTCCGTCCCCGACCAGGTTAAATGCAAGTACTGTTAAAAAGATGGCTATCCCCGGAAAATAAACGATATGTGGAGCAATACTTAAATAATCACGTCCCATACTTAACATTGCGCCCCAATCGGGCTCTGTTGTTTTTGCACCCATTCCGAGAAAGCTCAATGAAGCAGCGGCCAAGATCGCTCCGCCAATCTTCATGGATAGATTAACGATAATGCTGGGCACGGTCTCAGGAAAAATATGACGCCAAATAATCCGGCGATGCTTCGCTCCCATGGAACGAGCCGCTTCCACAAACAATGTTTCTTTCGCAGACAGCGTTACGCTCCGAATAATTCGGGCGAACGATGGAGTACCAAAAACTGCAACTGCGATAACAACGTTGGATAGACCCGGACCGAGAATGGCGACGATCCCAATGGCAAGCAGCAAGTCAGGAAAAGAAAATAGTACATCACTGCCACGCATAATTATCCGATCTAGCCAACCGCCATAATATCCGCTTAACAGACCTAGGATAGTTCCAAGTACACCTGCGATTAAGACGGAACTGAGACTGACCGCTAAGGTTAAGCGAGTACCATCAATCAGACGGCTTAGAATATCACGGCCATATTCGTCTGTCCCGGCCCAATGTGCAGCAGAAGGACCTGCCATAAGAGCATCGTAGTTTGGTTCATCAGGATTATACGGGGTCAGAAATGGCCCGAAAATTGCAATTAGGAATAGCAATATAATAAAAAATGCGGCCACAAGGGGCATCTTTTGTTTACTGAACTTACGTAAAAAAACACCCATACGGCCTTTTGTTTTCTCCGGGGCCAGTACCTCTCCGGGTAATGGAGATTTTGCTCCCATCACCGCCGAATTGTCACTCATGATATCCCTCCTGATCCTAAATTCACCCTATAAATCTATTGAAATTCTGCTTCTTAGTCGCATTAGCTACTGAGAAAACCTTATTTTCGGATTAAGTACGCCATACAATAAATCTACTAATAGATTGATAAGAATAAATTGTGTAGCAAACAGAAGCAGTAAGGCTTGAATGACTGTATAATCCCGGAACAAAATGGAGTCTACTAGCAGCCTGCCAAGACCCGGAATACTGAATACCGTCTCAACCATTACAGAGCCGCCGAGCAGGAACCCAAACTGAAGTCCAGCTACGGTAACCACCTGAATCAAAGAGTTGCGCAGCGCATGCCTGCCGATAACAACATACTCGCGTAAGCCTTTTGCACGTCCTGTACGGATATAATCCTCCCGAAGAGTCTCCAGCATAGATGACCTAGAATAACGGGCCAACATAGACATAATCCCCATCCCGAGTGTAATGGAAGGAAGAATATAGGACTTCCAGGAATCAACACCACCCGTTGGAAACCAACCAAGCTCTACCGAGAAAATTTGAATGAGTACCAAGCCTAACCAAAATCCAGGAATAGACATCCCTGAAATGGCTGTCAACGTCCCTAAATGATCCGGCCACCGATTGCGATAAACGGCTGAAACCACGCCAATTAGAAGACCAATAATTAGAGCCCAGGCCATACTAAGAAAAGTCAGCCACAACGTAGGCATTACTCTGCTTTCCAGCATGTCAGTAACCGGGATCCCTGAACGGATCGAATTGCCCAGATTCCCACTTAGCAGATCACCCATGTAGTTTATGTATTGCTTCCACAAAGGCAGATTGAGACCCAGCTGCTCCTGAATTCCACGAATCTCTTCAAGCGTGGCATCTTTACCGGCAATAAGTCGGGCTGGATCGCCTGGGATTAAGTGAATAAACAAAAAGACAAGCACCGATACAATGAACAACAGCGGAATAACCCCGAGGAGTCTTTGTAAAGCATATCTACCCAACTCATAAGCCCCCTTCAGTATCGACAAATGATTTAGTGAGGCCGCTTCCCACCATACTACAGAAGCGGCCTCGTTCATTTCTTGGGATATTAAACCTAACGTTTGTTTAGCATTATTTCACTTCTGCATTCAGGACATTAATGGAACCATCCGGGAAGACCTTAACTCCTTCCAGATACGATCTTTTGCCTGAGATGATTTGGTCGACGCCCATGAATGCCCATGGAGCATCTTCCCAAATTGTTTTTTGAATATTGCCATAGATGGATTTAGCCGCTTCTGGATCAACAGATTTATTCGCCTCAGCGATCCATTTGTCTACATTTTCATTTTTGTAATAGGCTGTATTTGAGCCAGCAGGCGGGAACATTTCACTACTGAACAACCCTCTGGTTGCACCATCTGCATCACCAGAAGACGGAGACCAGCTGACATACCACATTTGAATTTTCGCTTCTTCTGGTGTCTTAGCAGAGTTAATTTGGTCGGACAACGTGCCGCCTTCCATGGATTTCACGTCTACCTTAATCCCTACAAGTGCTAGCTGTTGCTGAATAAATTGCATACCCTTCATAGTTTCGGATTCATTTTCACCCCAAATTTCGGTTTCGAATCCATCAGGATAACCTGCTTCAGCAAGCAATTGTTTAGCTTTTTCAATGTCATAGTCATAACCTGTTTGCGGGGAATAGTATTGTGTTTTGGAAGACATCGTGGAATCAAGCTTAGCACCAAGACCCGATTTCACAACTTTGATATAAGCTTCTTTATTGATAGCATAGTTAATGGCTTGACGTACCTTCACATCATCAAAAGGTTTTTTCATCGTATTTAACGTTACATAACGGACAATTGTCGAATCGATGGTATCTACAGTAATTCCTTCAAGACCTTCAACCTCAGATACTTGCTCCGTTGGCATTGGATAAATGAAATCCGCCTCGCCGGTTTTTAGCATGGCTATCCGTGATCCATTCTCTGGTACAGGTCTAAAGGTCACACTATCCACTTTTGGCAACCCCGCTTGCCAGTAATCAGGGTTCTTAACGACAACCAAGCGGTCGCCTTGCACCCATTCTTTGAACTTAAATGGACCCGTCCCTACAGGATTTTTTGAAATATCGGTGCCATTTTCTTCTAAAGCTTTCGGACTAATAATTGGTGCCATAGCTACTTTATTTAAAAATGCGTTGTACGGCTCGCTGAGTGTAATAACCACGGTTTTAGCATCAGGAGTCTCCACTTTCGCTACCTTTGCGAAGCTTTTGCGCAGTCTCAGATTGTTCTTCTCATCTTGAATACGGGCGATGTTTACTTTAACCGCTTCAGCATTAAAGTCAGTACCGTCTTGGAATTTAACATTCTCTTGCAGCGTAAACGTGTAGACCAACCCGTCTTCACTTATGGAATGGCTTGCGGCAAGAACAGGAACCACGTTCATATTCTCGTCAAAACCCATCAGACCTTCGTACATCGTTCTGGCAGCGCTGATTGAATGCGTATCGCTTGCGTTATGAGGGTCCAGCGTAATAAAGTTAGAATTGATGGCAATTACAATGTCTTTATCATTCTTTGTAGTTGGGGTGCTAGTTTCAGTTCCACCAGCAGTATTGCCTTTTTGTCCCTCGTTGCTCGCTTTGTTGCCGCACCCTGCAGTCACTACTACTGTAATAAGCAGCAGCATGAACATTGACCATACTTTTCCTTTTGCTTTCATTTTTTACACTCCCCTATTCAAACGATGTATTAGAAAAGCTTCTAGTCCGATTAATCACCAAACTTGAAGATTATTCTTGACCTTATGCTCTAGATCTCCCATTGAAATACAGCACGGCGTTCGCCGACTACAGTACCGCCATCATTAACAATCGTGTTAGGCACGAGTGCATATAGGCGATCAATTGTGTCTTGATTGCTGTAACCAATACGTTCTAGAATCGATGCGATAATACATGGCCAGACTTGTTCTGATCCGTCGGATACTTTCAGTGATATACCCATTCGTTCCTTACGGAGTCCGATACCGTATACCCCTTTTGCTCCACCCTTAGCCGTCAGATTGTCATCCTTCAGGAGCTCTGAGCATACAAATTTCGTGTCAGCAATCATAACCGGGTTATCGTTCATAAGTTTTGCAATGGCAGCGGCTGCGTTACGTATATCCGTATCCTCAATTAAATCGGGACACGCTAGCTTTAGATAGGAATAAGCGATTTTATGAAGCGGAAGTGCGAAGATAGGAAGTCCACAGCCATCAATACCTTGCGGGATGGACGCTTTGGGAACTTCAGCGATATAAGCCATCATCTCAAGAATCTCCTGTTGTACAGGATGGTTAGGATCGTAATAAGTGTTTATATCCCAACCCATATATTTGCTAAGGCCC
Source organism: Paenibacillus sp. FSL H8-0315 (assembly GCF_038005365.1). Taxonomy (NCBI): domain Bacteria; kingdom Bacillati; phylum Bacillota; class Bacilli; order Caryophanales; family Paenibacillaceae; genus Paenibacillus; species Paenibacillus sp. FSL H8-0315. The sequence continues at coordinate 985,611 of NZ_JBBOTA010000001.1, forward strand.
ATTAACCCTGCATGTTTGCCTGAGCAGTTATGAAAGATTTTACGAGTGGGCTCATTTGCCCGGTGACGTTCTGCTTTGGCTTCTTCATTCAGCGGGTATGTAGAGCAGCAATGTAGTGACTCTTCTTTTAATCCCATTTTCTGAAAAAGAGCTTCAAGCGCTTCAATATGGAAGGCTTCTCCCCGGTGTGAAGCGGTAAACAGCGAAGCTTCTTTACTTGTCAAACCATATACTTCATCGATCCGGCGTTTCATTACCGGCAAAGCTTGGAATGGCTTAGCAGCAGAGCGAAGATAAGTCATATGCTCCGGATCGCCTGCTTTGTACAAAATGTTGCCCTTCTCATCAACTACACTAACTGCACCATAATGCACATTCTCCAGCAGGCCACCACGATATTCTTCTACCAATGTTGTAAATCCCATCTGTACAACCTCCCCAGCAGTAGTTAATTTAATCTAAGGCAAAAAATCGATTCTGCGATAAAAGTCCCGATCCAATAATTACACCCTTCTCATTCAGCAACGAGCGATGAATCGTAAAGGAACCACGAAGCGGCTCCCAGGTAAAGCGCGAGAGGTACAGCTGCTCAACTTCTTCGTATATATCCGGGAATTTGTCCACGAGTTCTCCACTTAAAATCACGCTGTCGGGGTTATACATGCATACGACATTATTAATGGTGATGGCCATATACATGAGTGCACGGTCGATCAAGTGAATCGCCCATTGTTCTCCTGCATGTTTTGCTGCGAATAACTCCTCAATCGTACGGATCGGGCGAATCCGATTAGCTTCAGATAATAAAGAACTGATATTTATATAGGTCTGTAAACAGCCCGCTTTGCCGCACTCACACATCATTCCGTTAGGATCCACTGTCGTATGCCCAATTTCACCCGCACTGTTCATCACACCTCGATAGATCTCTCCCTCGAGAATCATCGCAGAGCCCACGCCTTGACCGAAACCCAATAATGCCGTACGGCTGGAGCCGACTGCAGCTCCTTTAAGATGTTCAGCAAGAGCCCTTACTTTCAGCTCATTGTCCACAGCGATTTCAAAACCTGTCAGCTCTTTCAAGCGTTTGGCTAACGGCACATTTTTCCATCCTAGCTGAACAGAGAAGACAACAATTCCTTCTTCGTTATTCACAATGCCGGGAAGTCCAACGCCAATACCCACGATACGTGTTCTGTCAATCACATGCTGCTGGAACAATTGCTCAATGGCTTCATGAATCCGTTCCAGCGTTCGATCCGGGCTTTCGTCTGGTGTACGGGGAAATTGACTACTGCAGATAAGCTGTCCTTGTAAGTCCACAATTCCAATAGACATAAGACTGCGATCCAGTTCAACGCCAACCGATAATACAGAAGCGTCCATCATACCTATTAACGTTGATTTCCGACCTAATCCTGATGATACCTGCTCTGAATCGAGTAAATATCCTTCCTCCGTCAACTCTCCGACAATTCGACTTACAGTCGTAGGACTCATACCAGTCTGTTTAGCAATAGAAGCGCGAGAAATCGGTTGTTGATTTTTTATAATTTCGAAAACCGTTAAACGATTTTGTCGCTTCATAAAATCCTGATCGTGCTTTTTCACGGGCATTCTCCTAATTATTTTCTCCAGTGCATTAATTGGATTAATAAACCACAAAAACAAGAAATTATTTGCAAATAAAGCGCTGATAATGTATTCTTTGATTTAAATTTTAATTTAGTTTCTCCAGTGATGGGATTAATAATAAAGGGTCATGGTTTATGTGTCAATATAAATGACATATTTTTTATTTAAAAATAAATGTAAGCGGTTAACGAAAGATAACCAACACAAAAACCACTCAATATATAACACAGACATAACATATAAGCCCATGGATTAGCATTTAATTTGAATCTTGAACCTATTAATTGGAATAGAAAGACTGAAAGTGGTATTTTGCTTGGATTAATGTGAGGGTGTGTGAATCGATGGTAAATTGAAGGTAACACTCGCATCAAAAGGAAACTCTCAAAAAGGAGGTAGCTTTTGATGCGAAGTGAGTTAGTTACATCGAAGGTGCTAAAAAATCATTGAAACTCAACGGTCTTAACCGCTGCGTCCTCTTGGATCATCGATAACAATTGTACTGGATTAAATGATTCAGGCAATCTTACAACGATTTCTACGTTTAATTCGGATTCTACACTGTTATTTTCAGCATGAAAACTTAGAACAGCGATTTTGTGTTCTTTAAGCAACTCTTGAATTCGGCCCATAGCGCCTTCTGTGTTAGCTAGACTTATAACGAGCTGTTGGGTTTTTGGTGCGGCCAGCCAGCTGTTACGACTGTGTAAGATCTTTTGCCCAAGTAAAATGATTATCGTTGCTCCTACGCCAAGAATATAAAGACCAGACCCTATAGCCATGCCCACTCCGGCTGTTGCCCAAATCCCTGCAGCAGTAGTGAGCCCTTTGACTGTGTGTCTTTGCATAAAAATCATTCCTGCGCCCAAAAAACCTACTCCGCTTACTACCTGAGCAGCTATCCGAGCGGGATCAAGAGAAAGATTAGGCCAATCCGCTTGGTCCTGAAACCCATATTTGGAGATGACCATCATGAGTGCAGCACCTAAGGCCACAACAAAATGTGTTCTAACTCCAGCTTCTTTCATCCGGCTTTTGCGTTCATATCCAACTAATACGCCACAAATTCCCGCGCCAATTACACGAAGCAAATACTCAAACTCCATACCTTCACCTTCTTTCATCATGATATGTATGTTGGATTAGTACCACGTAGGATAAAGTCGATAATCTATTTATTGTATCACAAACAAAAAACCATAATACGTCCTCTCGCATTATGGTTAACTCGCTTTTTTATAATTTTATACTTCTTAGTTCGTATCGGAAGCTAACAAAGAGCAAATCTCCGCATCTACAAATCTACCTTTTTCAAAAAAAGATTCGCGCAACAATCCCTCATACTTAAAGCCCGCTTTCAAAAGAGACTTCTTGGAGGCAATATTAGCCGGATCATAAAACGCCTCAATTCGATGGAGCTTCATATGCTCAAAGCCATACGCAATAATAGCTGTCAGGACTTCCGTCATCACACCCTGCCGCCAATAAAGTGGAGATAATTCATACCCAATCTCTGCTTTGAAATTTCTGTGCGCCCAGTTATGATATCCGCATGAACCCATCATTATATTATCCTCACGCCTGGCTATTCCCCAGCGAATACTTTGTTTGCCTTTGAAACGTTCATCCCATCTTTCGATAAGGTTGATCGCTTGCTGTATATCGGTAAAGCTATCCAGATCATAATACTGGGTCACTTCATCTTTTGAAAAATAATTATATATTTCTTTAGCATCATCCAGTGTAATTCTTCTCAAAATAAAGCGGTCTGTTTCGAGCACAGGAAATCCTTCAACGTTATCGATCATATTTTCCTTAAGTCTCCTCTCATTTCTCTAGTAGTACAGTTCGTCGTGGAAAGTGAAACTTCCTTTAGGATATAATGTATTTTATAAACTAGTGATTTTTTTCACCTTGTAATCATTTGTTCATATTGCGTTCTTAATTGCTTGATACACTTCAATCATAACGATAACTACAAAGGAGATATTCTTATGAAAAAATTGTATTACACGTCTTTTTTCTATGCAATTCTTGGTTTGATAGCCGGAGTGGCCTATCGCGAAATTACTAAAATGAATGATTTCACAGGAGATACTATATTAGTTGCGCTTCACACTCACATTCTAGTCTTAGGATTCTTTTTCTTTATTATTGCTATGATCTTAGACAAGTTATTTAATATCCATGAGGCTAAATCTTTTGGTGCATGGTACATTGTCTATAACATTGGTCTTCTAATCACGATTGGTGCAATGGCTACACGCGGAATGCTGCAAATTAACGGCAGTGATATTAGCTTCCTGCCCCATATTGCGGGTCTTGGTCACGCCATTGTTGGGGCTGGAATCATCTGGCTGCTTGTGCTACTCGGTAAACGAATTAAATAATACAGAAAGAGCCGCCAGGATCACTCCAGCGGCTCTTTTAAATATCCCCTGCTTCCGTTACGGAGCAATCCCCCATACGAGAGCATCACTTTGATAAAGCGTCACTTTATCCCAGTTAGTATAAGCAGTTTTAGTAGCATCAAAGGAGTAGTCATTGGCTTCGTTAAAATTAGTCCAATCTGATTTATATATTCTGAGTTGAATATCTCCGGACTGGCCTCCAGCTGGAATGGAACCAGCCGAAGAAGCAAACGAAAGTTCAACGTAAGTGTCTGCATTCGTGCCAGTGTAGTCTGCAAAGGCGACTTGAACATTATTATTGCCGATCTGTGCCCAATCAATTGTGCCATTTAACGTCTGATTACTATCTTTAGTGAAATAATAACGGATTTTAAGATCGCTTAAGTTCACTGCGGTTGTGCCGTTATTTTTAATATTAAAATAAGGTTTGATCTGATTGTCTGTCGCATTAGTATCTCCTGCCCGATACTGCAACGTCAGACTAGTTGCTGCCGGAACTTGTGGAACAGCACTTGCTTGTGCCGAATCCACACTTTCTCCTACACTGTTGGTTGCGCTTACAACATAGTAATAGGTTGTTCCGTTAGTTAAGCCTGTGTTGGTGTAGCTCGTTGCCGTTAGCCCGGTTGCTACAGTGGTGTACGGCCCTCCGCTTGTGGTAGCACTTTTCACAGTGTAGCTAGTCGCATCACTGGATGCGCTCCAGCTCAGGTTTACTTTTGCATCTCCTGCAGTCGCTACCAAGTTAGTTGGTGCCACTGGAACTGTCGCCACTGCTGCTGGAGCCGCACTCGCTTGTGTAGAATCCGCACTCTCTCCCACACTATTGGTTGCGCTTACAACATAGTAATAAGTTGTTCCGTTCGTTAGGGCGGTGTTAGTGTAGCTCGTGGTCGTTAGCCCTGCTGCTACAGTAGTGTACGGGCCTCCGCTTGTGGTTGCACTTTTCACAGTGTAGCTAGTCGCACCATTGGATGCGCTCCAGCTCAGGCTTACTTTCGCATCTCCCGCTGTCGCTACCAAGTTAGTGGGTGCCGTCGGAACAGTCGCCACCGCCGCTGGGGTCGCATTCGCTTGTCCCGAATTCACACTCTCTCCTACACTATTGGTTGCGCTTACAACATAGTAATAGGTTGTTCCGTTCGTTAAGCCTGTGTTGGTGTAGCTCGTTGCCGTTAGCCCGGTTGCTACAGTGGTGTACGGCCCTCCGCTTGTGGTCGCTCGTTTTACGGTGTAACTAATCGCACTGCTGGATGCCGTCCAGCTCAGGCTTACTTTTGCATCTCCCGCTGTCGCTACCAAATTAGTGGGTGACGCAGGAACTACAGTACCCCCTCCGTTACTCAGAGGAATTACAGGGTAAGCATTCTGTACCAGCTGAACAAATTGATCATGGAACCAGTGGCCTGATACAGGCGCATTAGGTAATGCACCGGTCAGTGTGCCGCTTGAGCTGGTATAAGTCGGATCACACATTCTGTCAAAGCCCTTGCCCTCATTATTTGGAATGGCGCTGCTGGAGCCGTCAGATTCTCCCGGAGGTTTCACCCAGACGAATGCATCCAAATGTGAGGCTGCATAACCTGCGGGTGCTGCTTGTGGAACTTCTCCAATTCCGGCACCGCTGGCATTACACCAATTGCCGCGATGGAGACGTTTATCAATCCGACCGGAATCCGCATAAGCGTTAACGGTTGTTCCGCTTGCACTAGTCGGACGATTTGCTCCTCCCCACCCATTACGGGAAGTATCAATAAGGAAGCCGATCGTGGAAGGCCAACCTTTTGCTACAAAACCTGAATACAAAGCTGCTGTGAAATCAGCTTCATCAAAATACGGATTCCATTCATAATAACTTGCAGAACGAAGCTGCTGGCTGCCTATCGTAAGATTCGGATCTGGAAGATTAGGTTCTACTAGTGGAGTGGTATTGGCTGTATTCGTAATGAATCCATCGACACTAGCAAGTCCAGCTGTAGTGCCTGACACAACCGAAGTAAAGAGGTCGATAGCGGGGCCACGGTTAGTATCCCATCCGAGCCAACCAGAGTGACCAATATCCATGTAAGTATACACATTTGGAATGGCATGGAGAGCATTTAAAGTGTAACGTGTAGCATCACGGTAAATATTCGTGGAGTTAGCTTGAGCACACTGTGGTGTGCTGAGATTGGTAACTAGATTCGGAAGCGAATCCGGCTCTACGATAGTCACTATCCGAATGTCACTATATTTGGGCTTTGCAAAAATACTGGCGATTACGTCAACATAATCTGATTTGTAGGTTGTCAAACCCGCTGCTGTCAGTGGCAGCTCGCCATTGGAGGCCAAAGCGTGGCAATCCCGCCCAGGCATATCATAAATTACGAATGTGGCTGTAATCGGCGTGTTTGGTTGCTTTTGCGCGAGTACGGAATCTAATGTTTCCTCAAGACTTTTTCTGCCTCCGTTTTCTGTCCCGCCATAAATTGCAGCAATTCGATCCAGCCATACGGCTGTCGGATATTTTTTAATGGTCTCCATCTTGGAAACTAAAGTACTATCGGTAACCTGAGCAATAGAGGTATCAATCAGTGCGGCATAATCAGGATTAACATATGCTGTAGCTCCTACAAACGGATTGTCAACATGCGCCTCACTGGCATACGTGGTAGAAGGAGCATATCCGGTGATAACTAAAGCCATGATCGTAAGCAATAACAACATTTGCTTCCTTAGTGCTTTTGTCATTTATTATTCTCCTTTCGACAATTAAATAAATTCGTAAATAATTTATTAATAGCCACGCGATGCTACAATTGCAGTATTCACTCCTTTAAAGAATGGTCACCTCCTCTATGCCTTACCCGCACTCATCATCACCTCCTCTCCGTTTTAAAGATCTAACAAGAGCCTAAATACCCTAACTATTTAACATAAATATAATTTTATTTAATTTATAGAAAATTATCCCTTTTCTTGAATACTACCATATCCTATTTTTAATTAGAAGATAGTAGATGAAATAAAAGTTTAATAATGAGACTATAAGAATATTTGTTTATAAACTGGTAAATGATACAATGTGGAAGTGACAAGGTATTTTGAATTTTAAGTATTTTCGAAGTAACGCTAACAAACCTTTAAGGAGTGAAAAAAATGTCCATCGATGTTTATCTTAATTTCAATGGGAATTGTCGTGACGCAGCAGAGTTTTACGCAGAGGTGTTTGGCACTGAACGTCCACAAATCATGACCTTTGGTGAAACACCACCCGATCCCAATTTCACTCTTCCTGAGGAAGCTAAAGATTTGGTTATGCACACCCGCTTGAATATCGAAGGCAGTAATGTAATGTTTTCTGATGTTTTTCCAGGCATGCCTTTTATCGAAGGAAACAATATTAGTCTTTCCGTAGTTAGTAAGGATTTAGATAACATAAAGAAATATTTCGATAAGCTTCAAGAGGGCGGTAAAGTAGTTATGGAACTGCAAGAAACCTTCTGGAGCTCTTGTTATGGTAGTCTAAAAGATAAATTCGGCATCGACTGGCAATTCAATTATGATGACGGACGAATAAATATGTAATAAAAAAACAACGGGCATGGAGTAACTAACCTCCTGCTCGTTGTTTTTTTGTTTTTCGCTTAAATTAGTCCATAATCAAATCGTACACACTAACCTTCCGAATTCGCCGGGCAACAAGCATAGACACCGCATAAGCGACTACTAGAATGGCTGCACACAATAGCAATACTTGAGGCAAACTAACCGCCAGTTGGACATTATAAATCCCTAAACTCGAGAGCAATAGTACAAACGCTGAGTCTGAGAAAAAATACCCCCCTATGCTCCCCAAAGCTACTCCCACCACAATCACCGGAAACAGACTAAAGGTAATCTGCGTCATCAGATTAAAAGTGGTGTAACCCATTCCTTTAAGAATGCCGAACTCACGTTTCCGCTTCAGAATCAAAGTCTTAATCACTAAATACAAAATCAGACTGACTACTATAATCGTCACCACAGTGATGACTGCTGTCATAGAAGATACTGCGGCAGTGAATGTACTGAGCGTACTATCAACCGTTTCTCGAATGTTAGTAATGTTCCATTGCTTAGGGAAGCGTGCTTCCAGATCCTTCACAAAAGCTTGCGCATCTCCCCCCTCTTTCAGATACACATTGATGGACAGAGGGGTGTACTCCGGTTGAAGTCTTCTCATTCCATCACCGGTCATACTCGCCACCATTCCAAGTTGGCTAATCTGCTGGCTTAAGCCAGTAACCAAATAATTCTCCGTCACACCATTAAAAGTGATCGGGACCTCGTCCCCTATTTCTGAATTTTCCAACTTTGCAATAACACCGGAAATCACAATTTCATTATCATAAATTGGCTCTCGCCCTTTGTATATGGTTTGTGTCTCCAGCTTGCTATAATTGTCAGATACCCGGAGCATAAAGCTGGTGTTTTTAATCGAAGCGACCATGCTATCCAATACAGTCAACTTTTCAACCCCTGGCATGGCTTCTAATTCTGTAAACTTCCCCTGCTGTAGGTCACCGTTTTTCGGCAATAACAAAAAGTCGCTGCGTTCTATACCTACCAGTTCTATAACGGCGGAGGTATCTCCCTTAAAGTTGAAATTCAATATAGAGCAAAAAATACTAGAAAAGGTTAATCCGGCAACGATCAATACGATCATCATATTCTGTTTTGCCTGCCTTACTAAAGCTTTAAGGCTTAAGCTAAATTGCAGATTCATCCGGGATGTTTCGAGTGGAATTGGGTTCCGCTTGAAATTGTGAGTGAGGATTCCGCTCTGCAGAGCTGTAATCGGAGTAATGTTCCGAATTCGCCGGCTCGACAGATAGGTAACAAGTAGCACTAGTCCAGAGACAATAACCAAACTAAGCACTGCACTGACCCCTTCAAAGGATATTGGCCACAGAAGTCCGATTGAAGACGAAATCATATTCCCTACCAACGGCATAACCAGCCCAGATAACCCGCCTCCCGGTATAGCTGCAATGATGGAAACTGAGGTGAACTGTAGCAGAAGCGCATTTTTAATCTGCCATGAAGTATAACCGTTAGCTTTTAAAATACCGATGTTCGTTAAATTGTCTTCAATATGCCCCAATATTTGAAACCTGATGACAATAAGCGAGATTAGAACCATAATCAGTGCAAATACGATTAAAATGGCTGCTAAAAGATTAACAAAAACACGGTTTCCTTCGAGCCCAACCTCTGCCCGCATGACTTGAAATTGATCCGTACTTCCTGAGGCAAAAATCCGCTCACTAAGCATTTGCTCCAGCTTTACATCCTTTGAAGGATCGGTTAAATCTGCTGATAGAAAGCTGTACTGAGCTTCAGTTCCAAGACGTTCCCCCAACTGTTTATAACCTTCATCATTCAAAAATACTTTTAAAGCTCCATTAGTTAACGTCCCTAGCAACGGCTCCTCAATAAAGCCACCTATGGTATAAGAAAATGAGTTATTATCGTATACAAAAGTAAAAGTATCCCCAAGGTTATACCCCGATCCAACATGGAACAAATAAGGCAGATAGATCATATTCGCATCCTTAGATCCTAGTGGAGTCGTTGTCTTGAACAGTCCCTTGGTCCGCGGTGTATCCATGTTAAGAATTATAAAAGCTACCGTAGTGTCCGTTTGTCCGTACTTCATTTTAGCATCTGCTAACAGAATTGCTGCTTCATTCTCCCAGGATTCTGTATATGAATAACTATCCACAAGCTCCTCATACTCTTCTAGATAATCATCTTTTGGAAAATATGCACTTATTTCTGGAGTCCTTAATTCAGTCATTTTTTCTTGCTGGAAGGAATTGAGCTTCAAAATGACCGTAAGACCAATGTTCAGCAGCAGCACAGCTATCATGATAAGAATGAAGAGCGTAACCGTAGCACTTTTTCTTTTACGAATATTGGACCAAGCTAATTTTCCTATTAGGCTGCTCATCCCTACCACCCCAATTCGGTTAGAAAGGACTGTAATTGCTGCTGCCGTTCAGGTCCGTTATCTTCGCTATAAGGGGTAAGACGCAAATCTCCCACGATGACTCCATCCCGCAAATACAATATCCGATTTCCACGCAACGCGGTTTTAAGATCATGAGTAACCATAATTATACTTTGCCCTTGTCTATTCACCTCAGTAAGGACGCGCAGTACACCTATTCCTGCTGAACTATTTAACGCACCCGTCGGCTCATCGGCGAAAACCGCTTTTGGACTGTTGATCAATGCCCGGATAATCCCCGCCCGCTGAGCTTCGCCACCTGAGATTTGCGCCGGAAACTTGCCCCAGACAGAGTCATCCAGACCTACATCAGAGAGTAGCTTTTTGGCTTTTTTTACAGCACCTGCTCTATCCTTTTGTACAAGAAAAGCACTTGATAATACATTGTCGAGGACACTCATCGTATCCAGTAGATGAATCTGCTGAAACACGAACCCACAATTCTTCCGCCGGAATATCGCAAGCTGATCATTACTCATGGCTGTAATATCCTGACCTTCAAATAGAACCTCTCCAAGTGTTGGCTTATCCATACCCGAAATGGCATACAGCAGTGTTGATTTACCAGAACCAGAGCTGCCCATGATAATCGTAAAATCACCATGATATAAGGTCAGATCCAGATTTTTCAAAACATGCTGCTGAGTTCCTCCATGGGAGAAGGTTTTTCCAAGCTTATTAGTCTGCATCAGCACTTTATTATTCACTTCGCTCATGTTGAACACTCCATTTACATTCATGCTCATTAATTGCGCTAAGAAAAATCATAGTTCTACGCGAAATATAATGGCTGCAATCACAAGCTCATTCGTAATTGCAACCTTATCGTACGTTAAATGTTCTTAACATGTCTTTGTGCAATCCTTAGCTAATTCTTAATTCTGTCCTGCTAAAGGAATTAGCAGTTTGACTGTAAATCCGTCCTCCCGATTGGAGCACAGAATATCGCCTTGCATTTTTTGCATCATATAACGGGAAATGTACAGGCCTAGACCTGCACCATTCTGGCTCACGGCCAGACTGCCCCGAAAAAATTTATTGAATACTAAAGGCAGCTCCTCTTCAGGAACCCCGGGACCATAGTCCAGAATATCTACCTCCAGATAATGATCCGTGATCTCGAACTTAATATCTATGGGTGTGTCTGTGTAGGCATATTTGTAGGAATTATTCACAACATTATCGATCACCTGCTGCAACCGCAAGGGGTCCACCGTAATGAGACAGTCAGGCACAGATGCTGCTGAAATCCGTTCATAGAAATTCACATTATTTATAATTTGGATCAGCAGGTGGCTTTGCTCTTCCGTTAAGCTGACTTTAAGTTCATTTAGTTCCTCCAAGGTCGAATGGAACATATCAGTCACCAGACGATCAATCTGATCTGCTTTGGAGTACAAAGTGTTAAGCTGTCTGCCGGTCTTCTCATCCCTTGCGCTTAATAACATCAGTTCCGTGATCGCCTTTAACGAAGCAACGGGTGTTTTAATGTCATGACTGAGACTAGCAACCAGTTCCTTTTTACTTTTATTCGCCAAATATTCGCTGTGTCTAGCCGCTGCAAGCTCTTCCCGCATCATATCAAAGCTTTCGGTAAAAGCACCAAACAGATGATTACGATCCATCTCCAGCGGCACTTCCAGATCACCTCTCGCGATATGCTTCGCGAATTGCTGCATTTTGCGGAACGGACGGAGAACCGATCGATTCAGGAACCAAATATAGAGAACGCCTAGAACCGTAAGCAGAAGCAGCATCACAATAGAAACTTGTATAAATTGTTTTTTCATATGTATAAAGATCGCACGGTAATCATTATTAATAATCACCTTCCCCACCATCTTATCCTGAACAAAAACGTCCACTAGAGTATCCCGATTATTGATGGCTTCGTTAACAGTAACGGAAATCGCATTTCCCGTCTGATATTTAAGTACTCCCGTGGTATCTATAATAGCAAATTCATAAGGACTTTCCTTGTACAGCTTCGGATCAAGCTTGTCCCAGTTCTGTTCCGTGAGCTTCACAATGGTATTGATCGCCACTCTATCTGTTCCTGTCTCCACCTGCAAATTAAGAATTAGGAAGGTGAGCGCTAAACTTGCGGCAAATATAGTAAGCAGAAGGGCCAACAGCAGTTTTTTTGTCATAACTATTTGTCCTCAAAAGCATAACCGATGCCCCATACTGTACGGATGTACTGAGGATCATTAGGATTCTGCTCAATCTTCTCACGTAGATGACGGATATGTACATTTAAGGTGCCATCCCCCGCAAAAACATCTCCCCATACCTCAGTAAATAACTCCTCTTTGGGGATTACCCTATTTTTCTGCTGAATCAAATAGCTGAGCAATTTATATTCCATCGTTTTCAGCTTGAGAGCTACGCCATTAAGGCTTGCCCTCCTAAGTTCGGGGTCTATCTGGATAGGGCCGGCTTGGAGGATAGCTGCCTCAGCTATAACTTCATTATTGTGGCGTTTAAGCACCGCCTTCACTTTTGCGAGCAGCACTCGCAGGGTATACGGCTTATGAATATAGTCATCTCCTCCGATATCAAGAGCAATCAATACATCATCTTCACTGGAGCGGGCACTAATAAACAAGATGGGAATCCCCATCGTCTGACGCAGCTCTTTGCATAACTGGAAGCCGGATTCACCGCCTAAATTAATATCTAGCAGTAACATTGAGACCTGATGCTCACGTAAAAAGCTTCGACAGGCATCAGCGCTTGTAACAAACGCGGTTTGAACATCGAACAAATTAAAATATTCGCAGGTGGTCTCCGCAAGTTCAGTTTCATCATCAATAATTAAACAATCATATCTCATGGATTTCTCTCCGCTTCAACAGAATTTAGTATTATGTTAGAATATGCCTTTAAGGAGGGGTTACCTGTGGATAAACAATCCCAGCGTCTGGAGCAATTTTTAGATAAATACGAACAAAGCTGGCCATTGAGCGGCACAGTCTTGATAGCTCAGCATGGAGAAATCAAGCTACAAAAGGCATATGGGTATGCGAATCTTGAACATCAGGTCCCGAACGCTATAGATACCAAATTCCGGATCTGGTCGCTAACCAAGTCATTCACTGGCATGGCAATTCTGATGCTAAAAGAACAAAAACGTCTGCGACTGGAAGATCCGATCTTAAAATATCTTCCTGAACAGCATGCATTCGAGGGGATGACCATCCTTCATCTGCTGGGACATACCTCGGGTATAGCCAACTACACTTCTCTACCCGAATATAATCAAAAATTAAATAAACTGAAGCTGACTCCCTTGGAGATGTTACAGCTATTTGTGAGTCAACCGCCTGCATTTATGCCCGGCACATCGTTTTCCTATAATAATTCGGGTTATTATTTATTAGGAATGATCATTGAAAAGATTACTGGCATGACATTTGAAGATTATATCACTACTTTTATATTACAGCCTCTTGGCATGGTAAATACAGGAGTTTATAACAATCAGCAAATCATTTCAAAATTAGCCTCACCTTATCATTCCTCATGGGGAGAGTATACTCAGGGTGAATACATACATATGAGCTCTATCCTGTCAGCGGGTGCCATGTATTCGACGGCTGCTGATCTTTTCCTGTGGGATCAAGCGTTATACTCCGATCAATTAGTGTCTCACGATACTCTGGAGATGGCTTTTCATTCAAGTAATCTCAAGTATCGATTTGGTTGGTTTTTGGACGAACGTTATGATCGCAAAAGAATGTATCATGGTGGTGCTTATCGCGGCTTCCGAAGTGAAATGCACAGATATCCAGAAGAGCAGACAACCGTCATCATGTTGACCAATTATGATTGTGTCCCCATTACCAAGTTAACGGAATCTCTATCTGGATTAGTATTCGGTGAGCCTGCTGAAATGCCGATATTCCCGCGAGCCTTTCCACTTGATGATAGCATGTATGCTGAATATATGGGGACCTATGAGGGATTTGGCTGCAAAGCGAGCGTGGAGCGTAGGGGCCAGGACTATTATTTTGTCTGGAATGATGAAGAGGTTACACCGTTCTATCCTATCTCAGAAACAAGATTCCATCATACCAAGCATGACAGTGAATTTGAATTTAAACGAAATGAACAGGGTGAGCTTTCATTTCTGGGGATGAAAAAAAACAAACGAGTGCCGCAATAGCCATAAAATAGCTACTGGGCACCCGCCTTTTTTCAGCTAAGGCCTAAGCCTTGGCCAAAATTATAAATTGCGTGAGCATCACGATTACCGCTGAAGACACCCCCAGCGAATTAATGATTGTTAAAGCATTTGGATAACTTTCTTTCCGAAATTGTGAGAACAAAGACACCGTCCATAACACGCTGAAAAATAACGACGACAACCCAGATACAGCTTCACTATCAATTCGTCTGCTCCGGAGAAACAATCCGGCAAGGGTGGCGACAGTATAAACAATATATATTACTAGCTCTATCGATGTGATAACGATCGCCTCGCCGGTAGAGAACAAACGCATTAACAAGTATTGAAAACCTAAACAGATAAACACAAGCTGGTTAAAAGATAGTCTCTTCACTCTCATAGCTTAGCTCCTTTAGGATATATTTTCACAAAAGACAACGCTTACATTGTACTAGTGATTGAATATATCTTCTGTGACTTTCCATACCCTGCCAAATATTAGTCGGATAATATCCTCACATACAAAAAAGGAAGTACACTTTGCGAAAAAAATCCGCAAGGCATACTTCCTTTTTTTTACGATTCGATTGTAGATTTAGACGGAATGGGACATCTTAGTTCCAAAATAGAATGAACAGTGGATTTATAAGATGTTTTCTTAAAATTAGGAGGTCATTGCTGTGAGAAACAAACAATCCATTGTCTTCGTGACCATTCCATTATCCGAGATCAAGAAGTTCATCCTTATTGATATTGTTGCTGGATGGGTCTTTTATTTTGCTATAAAATTCCCCTTCCATTCCTTAATTGCCGCCTCTGCCGGAAGCATGTTTGGTCCTATCCTCATACGCCAATCCATGAAGTTAGTTCAAAATCGCGCCAAGTTTTAAGGTTTTAAGAACTGCTCAATCTGTTTTTTATGATGCTTATCATGTGGGATAAAACTTCTCAAGTACTTGCGAACGCTGAATTTTTTGCGATCTCCATCCTTATATTCCTGATTGAATTCCTCTTCCGTTAAGCCTACAGCTGCATCTATGATTTTAGTTCTATAACGTACAAATTGTTCAATTAATGTTTGTTCAGATAATAATTTAGCATATTCTACAGCGTTAGCATTAAACTCGTTAAAATCCAACTGCTTGGTTGTGATCGGTTCCCGGAGAATTATTTTCTTAATCGCACCTTCATAAAAATATTTATCCCATAACATGAGATGACAGATGATATCCTTTAAAGTCCATTTACCAGCTGCAATAGGCTGATTCCAATGTTTAGCTGATACTTCACCTAAAGATTCTACGAACGGGATGAGGGACTTAAATTCGAGTAACATTTGCTCATTTGTTTTTGCAGCCAGAGAGATCAACCTCCACATGAAAAATAAAATAATTCAGTCACAACATCTATGCTGCGTCATCCGCAGAAGCTGCGGCCAGATCCGTATCGGTAGAGTCAGGATTCAGCCAAATCTCAATCAACTCATGGGTACGCTTCACATCATTTTCGTCAAGGATGTAATACCATTGATCCTTCCGTCTGCCCTCACCCTGCAACATATGGCTTGTGATCTCAGGAGTACCCCCTTCAAGAATTACTCTTTTCGCCAAATCAAGAATAAAGTCTGACTTCATATTGGTTTGGAAATTACTGCCTGCTATTTCGATGATTTTCTGTATATTAAGGATATTATCTACTCTCTTCATCCGTTCAAGCGCAGATTTCAAAAAGATCCGCTGCCGCTCCGTTCGTTTAAAATCAGAATCCTCGCGGTATCTTACATACATTAATGCTTCAGCGCCAGAATAAATCGGTTTGTTCGGTTCAATTCTTAATTTCTCATGATCCGGGCTCTTGTTCTCAATCACCTTGGTAATCGGAAGTTCAACACCCCCTAGAGCATCTGTAACGCCCACAAGACCGTTAAAATTAATAGTAGCGTAATATTCGATAGGCGCGTTTAATAAATTTTTAACGGTGTCTACACTCATCTGAGGACCGCCATAGGAATGAGCTGCATTAATCTTGGTTTCTTTCCTAGCTCCTTTAACCTTTTCCGCTCCGATAATTTCTGCATAGGAATCACGAGGGATCGACACGAACAATACTTTATGATCAACTGGCCGGATCACAGTATATATAATCGAATCAGAAAGCCCGTTCTCTTTTCCCCGCTGATCAGTACCCAGTAGGAGGATAGAAAATGGACGATCCTTGTTATCCGCCGTTGGTTGTAATCCAGGAGCTTCAGCGTTTTCATTATTTTCTAAAGGAACGTATGATCCATCAAGCGTGTGTTCAATAGTCGGAGCCACAACATTATTAAATCCGAAAATCAGCAGTTCTTTACGAAAAACATAAGATCCTAGCCCAGCAATAAGTACGATAGCAAGCGTAAATAACCAGATCTTTTTTTTCTTGCTGGTCTTAGTTTTCTTCTTCACCTTTTTTTTCTCAATTCTACTTAAAGAAAATGAAGAAGCTGAATGGGTAGTCTGTTTATTTTTCATTCGGATCCTTAACCCTTCCTGATGACGGATTCTACCAGCCGATAATAGGGAATCATGTAGGTTGTCTCAAAGCCTAATCTATGCGCTAAGTTGAAAGAACCCTCGTTATCCAGACGACACGCCCACACCGGCTCAAGCTGATGTTCTAGACAGTATTCTATTAAGGCTGAACAGACCGCGTAGGCATAGCCCTTCCCCCGATGTGCTTCTGAAGTTTCTATGCCAATTTCCAGTTGATGCTCATTAACAAAACCCGAAAATGCCGTAGAGGCAATTTCCCCAGCGTCAAGAATATTGAAGCCCAGCCCCTCAGCAAGAAATTGCTCTTCATTCCTCCAAAACGCCTTAGGATTGACACCTCCTGTTGCCGCCAAAAACCGTTCTTTGTTCATTCGCACCACTTCAAGGTCTTGGTTAAGATAAGAAGCTTTCTGTTTCAGATATTTCTCGCAATTAAAGCTGAAGTTGACCCTTGTATTTCTATGGAGCATTTCCTGTTCACTCCAATGAGCGATAACTTCCGGCCAGCCTCCCGCTGGATCAACCTGCAGCAACTCTTGATGATGCCGAATCATATTTTTATTGGTTATGTAATCAAAAAGATCGCGCTTAAACTCTTCATTATCCGACTCTCCAATTAATAAAGACATTCCACAAGGGTGAGCAATGTAAAAAGCACGCGGGTTAACGATATCGTCAACATATACGCTGCCAGGTATGACTTGTTTAACCACGGACTCAGCAAACATCGTATTTATTTTCACTTTTCCTAAAGGCTCAATAGCTTTGTAATAATCTTTACGCTCTAGTCGTTTCATAATTTTCTCCTTAGATCTCACGTAATGTTTTGATAGATAACCACCAGTATGTGAGGATATTTTTTTGCTGGATGACACTGTTACCTAAAATATCCCATTATTATAGACGATCTTAGGGTCGATAAGTTTCTATTTATAAGAAATTTGTGAGACAAAAAAAGACCATATCCTATCAAGGATTGGTCTACCCTATTTATTAATGATGATCTTAGTTTTTTTTCACAATCATATCGATCTCACTCTTGAGTAAAAGATATCTGACGACACTTCTCATGATCGGAACTTTAGTCAACTTATGCTGATCTACATAACTTTTCATTTGATCTTTAGACAGCCCGAGCAAGCTTCCCGCTTCAGACACCGTCAATACTTCCTTGTTACTTGTAGCGTTAAAGGTTTTCTTAACTTTTAAATTCCAGTCTTCAAACACCTGCATTTACATCCGCCACCTTTCTATAAAAAAATCCCCAAACGATACGTTTGGGGATTCATTTTACTACTTACAGTTTTACAACATTCTCAGCTTGTTGACCACGATTACCTTGAACTACGTTAAATTCTACACGTTGTCCTTCATCCAGAGACTTGAATCCGTCACCAGTAATTGCGCTGAAATGTACGAATACATCTTCTCCACCTTCAACCTCGATAAAACCAAAACCTTTGTCTGCGTTAAACCATTTCACTGTTCCTGTTTGCATAATATAATTACCACCTTATTTTTATTTACATGTTATTCTTATCCTCAAAAAATCTCTTGCAAAATCTCTAAAAAAATAAAAATTCACATATGGTACAAGGTTATTAACGTCTAAAGAATAACCCTCTACGCTATGTGAATTCGCCAGGTAAATACTTTCGATAGATTGATTATAACACAGCTAACACCAAATAGATACTCTTCTGCATTATGAAGAAAATGGGAGGTAAGAAGGAGCTGTGCCATAATTGATTCTACGAGCGGAGACTGACCTCCTCACTTTCAAAATCCTAAAATCAACAAAACAGCGATTCTTCTGTTATCGAAGAATCGCTGTTCAGCGTTTTTTGGTCATTTGCGGCCTGCTACGACTACACATTCATTATCCTACGGGGCTTTCGGACTCGGTAGACGTTATTTACATGTTTTTATTCTTTACCGCTAGATTTCGGACTCCAGTGACGCTATTCCTTGGAAAGAGGCTCATAATAAGCATTTTTCAGGCCAATAGCTGCACTGGAGTCCGATAACATTCCAAATATCGGATAATCGTACGTTTAAGGACCACTGTGTCCGTTAGCAGGTTACTAAGCGTATTTTCCAGTGACTAAGCATCTGCTTTCGACACAGCAGTCATTTTCATAGTTTTAGGTGCCAGCCCTTCTCTATATTTGAAAAGGGAATCTAAATTTTAAAGTAAGATAATTTATCCAACAGGTCTTGCACCATTGAGCTGAGTGACTCCGACGAGGCTGAGATCTCTTCCATAGAAGCAAGCTGCTCCTCAGAGGCTGCTGCCACACTTTGGGAGTCAGAGGAAGCTTCCGAAGCAAGATCGGCTAATTGTTTAACGGTAACTGAAATTTGCTCCGTTCCCGCGGTCATCTGCTGTGCAGCTGCTGACACCTCTTGGATCTGATCGGTTACCTGTGTCATCTCTGTCAGAATCGACGTAAATAAAAGATCACTATCAGATACACTCTGCACACCAAGAATTACTTTTTCATTGCCGACAGCCATCGCTTGTGAAGCTTGATTAGTATCTTGCACCACATCTTCAACCAAAGCAGTAACTTGTTCGGCAGCTTTTTTAGTCTGATCTGCCAGCATGCGAATTTCTGAGGCCACCACCGCAAAACCTCGGCCATGTTCACCCACTCTGGACGCCTCAATAGCCGCATTTAGTGCCAACAGATTGGTCTGTTTACTTATGTTCGAAATCAAGCCGATAATCCCGCTGATCTGAGCAGATCGTTCGCCTAAACGTTCAATCGCCAGACTCGTCTCATCTACAGACAGCTTTAACTCCGACATTTGATTCACTGCCATTTGCAGCTGGACACTGCCCTTTTTCGTCTGATCGGTAACTTCATCTGCAGATGCAGATACCGATGACGAAGAGTCAGCAATCCGTTGCACTCCAACATTCAGCTCGCTCATCGCCATTGAAGAATCACCCGCATAATCACTCTGCAACTGCGCTCCTTCGGCTACTCGTCCAATTGCCACAGCAATTTGTTCAGCAGCTTTCCCAGTCTGCTCAGCGTTAGCTGTCAGCTCTTCAGAAGTAGCTCCCACGGACATTGATAGATCAGCGACAAGTCCAAACATTTCTCGAAGCTTATGGGTCATATGATTAAAATGTGTAGCCATTTTGCCGAATTCATCATCATTTCGAACCTGCAGGGTTTGAGTCAAATCCCCCTGAGACATCAGCTGCAATTTCTCAGATAACAAACGAAGCGGTTTAACTACCATCAACCATAGTTGAAGACCAACAATAACAGCTAAAATCAAAATCCCAATAATCATAATGATAAAAAATTCTGTTTTAGCTTGTTCATAATCAGCCATGATAACATCCTTAGAGATCGCTGTCTGTGTGTACCAGACCTGGTCACTTCCAGGCATTGGTATCGGAACAAAAGTCCGCAGCACGTCTTCTCCCTTGGAATTTATCGTGTATCCCAGTTTGGCCTCCCCATTCTTCACACGCTTCCACAGTACTGTTTTATCTTCTGTATCACCGAATTCTTTGAGTACACTTTGAGGATCATTTGGGTTGGCTGCATATTTGCCATTACCAGTGATTAAAGAAACATAACCTCCCAGAGGTTTATAGTTAACGGCTTCTTCCTGCAATTGGGTTAACGAAACATCGAACCCTACAGTCCCCAGAAATGCACCCGTTTTATCCAAAATTGGCAGCATGACCGAAATCATCTCTATAGCTCCACCAGTCGTCTCATAGGAGTAGGGTTCAATATATACCGGTTTTTTCTCTTTTTTTGGTAAAAGGTAATAATCACCCGCACCTTCTACATCATAATTCTTTAAGGGTTCAACCTTTATTGCACCTTGATTTCTAAAGACATAAGGAATAAAACGCCCCGTACCATCATCATATGGCATCTTATTTATATTAGCCTGATCGTTCTGATCAAAAGCATTGGGTTCCCATAATATGCTCATCCCAAAAATTTCTGGTCTGTGCTCAAGCATAGTTTTCATTGTAGAAACAACATCTTCACGGTCCAAGGTTTGACGTTCTCTTGATTCAAGGAGTACTTCAGCGAGCGCTTCACCCGTCGACTGAATGTCTATCATTCTATTCTGAATGGTCTCCGCATAACTTTTTCCTGCGACCTCTGCCTGAAGTTCACCGTTGGATATGCTCACACTACGCAGATTAGCCAGGTTTGCGACTAAACTAAAGAAAAAGATCACAATAATTACTAAACTTACCACCATAACAAATTTAAACGTTAATGAAAGCCTTCGATACAATGCCATCTGAACAACTCCACTCTAGGATAATATATCTTTAATCGACAAAATACGACCTCTATTCAATAGGACTTATTACCTATAATTCAAGGGGTGAAAATTTAAAATTCTATCCATTCCAAAAGTATGTTTAAATAAAAGTAGCCTAATCAAAAAATAACATATTACAAAGGAGTTCATGCCGATGGAAATATCCTCTTTTTTGTTGCCAAAAGATCAAGTCGCCTATATCACTAACTCACTATCCATGCTGGAAGCCTTAGAACAATTAGAACAGCACCATTACACGGCTATCCCTATTATTGATAATGAAGGAAAATATGTAGGAACACTTTCGGAGGGTGATCTATTGTGGAAGCTGAAAAACACAGCAGATTTAACCTTTGACAATATAGGGGAAGTTCCAGTAAGCGACATCCAAAAGCATGTTCATAACGAAAGTGTTCTCATTAATGCAGAAATGGAGGATATGCTGACGCTTGCTGCGGATCAGAATTTCGTTCCTGTGATTGATAATGAGGGTGTATTTGTTGGAATTATTAGGAGAAAAGATATCATTGAATATTACACTCGCAACATTACAGATTAATAAAAAATGACCAATCTCCATTACGGAGACTGGTCATTTTATTTTTCATCAAAATTACAGTTCAGTCAGGATAATCGTTCCTTGTGGGGTAATCGCTAAAGTATGCTCATATTGTGCTGACAATCCGCCGTCAATGGTACGCGCAGTCCAACCATCCGCATCAATTTTTGTTCTGTAACTGCCTGTGTTCAGCATGGGCTCAATGGTAAATACCATCCCCTCTTTAAGACGAGGCCCTCTCCCTGCTGGACCATAGTGAGGTACTTCCGGAGCTTCATGCATTTCTGAACCGATCCCGTGGCCAATAAAATCACGCACTACAGAAAACCCGTTAGACTCTGCATAAACTTGGATGGCATGCGCAACATCGCCAATACGGTTGCCTGCAACCGCCTGCTCGATTCCACGGAATAAAGATTCCTTAGTAGTGTCTAGAAGTTTGGTCGCCTGTTCACTAATATTGCCAATCCCGTAAGACCAGGCCGAATCTGCCAACCAGCCGTTTAAGTTAACAACCATGTCAATGGTTACGATATCCCCGTCTTTTAGCGGCTCTTTTTTCGGGAATCCGTGGCATATTACATCATTTACAGATGCACAGGTTGCGTACGGGTACCCATTATATCCTTTTTGCTCAGGAGTAGCTCCTTGAGACAATATAAATTTTTCTGCAAATTCATCAATTTCCCAGGTCGTAATACCAGGCTGCAAAATTTGCGCAATTTGACGATGACATTCAGCGAGAATTTTTCCCGCCGCACGCATTTTTTCGATCTCTTCCATCGTTTTCATGATAATCATAATATCGCCTCTTCTGTACAGAACACATCGCTCTCGGGCAACGGTTCTTCTTTTGTATTTAGTTTACCCTTTATATTATGAAAGAAAATCGCGAGAAATCCAAATCATTAGGCAAAAAAAATTATATTTTCCTTCCTGAATCTAAAAATAACATCATTTCTTATGAGAATGTTAGATGAAAGACGAGTGCCTTATCAGCAATTTCTCTTATCTTTCTAATAAAACATAAAGTTATTGTTATCGTTAAATTATTTATTATTCCTAAAAATTCCTTTATATGTTATATTCAAAATAACTGAGGAGGTGATACATGCCTGTAATTGAGTGCATTTACTGCAACCACCTGGAGGATACGCATAATCAAAGAAGCAACCCTATTTGATTAAGGAGGAAATGTTGATGAAATTCAGAAAGCATTTTTCGTTCCGGAAAATCAGTTTGTTAGTATTAATTAGTATCCTTACTCTTTCTATTTCTTTACCTCAACAGCAGGCAGCGGCAGCAAACACTTCTGTTAAAGGTTTTTATGTAAGCGGTACCACTTTATACGATGCTACTGGCAGTCCTTTTGTAATGCGCGGGGTGAATCATGCACACACTTGGTACAAAAACGATCTGGCTACTGCAATACCGGCCATCGCAGCGACTGGCTCCAATACCGTCAGAATTGTACTTTCTAATGGCAGCAAGTGGTCTCTCGATACTTTAGCTGATGTCCAAAATATTCTAAAGCTTTGTGATCAGTATAAAATGATTGCCATGCTGGAAGTGCATGATGCTACGGGCTCAGACAACACCTCTGACCTTAACGCTGCAGTAAACTATTGGATCAGCATCAAGGATGCTTTGATCGGTAAAGAAGATCGTGTCATTGTGAATATTGCTAATGAATGGTACGGTTCTTGGAACACTGCAACATGGGCTAGTGGATACCAAGCGGCAATTCCTGCGTTAAGAAATGCGGGCATTAAGAACACTTTAGTTGTAGATGCAGCGGGATGGGGTCAATACCCACAATCTATCTTCACTAGTGGTCAGGCTGTATTTAATTCAGATACCTTAAAAAACACTATTTTCTCAATTCATATGTACGAATATGCTGGAGGTAATGCTGCTACAGTTAAGAGTAATATCGATAGTGCCTTGGCTATTGGAGCCCCTGTGATTATCGGCGAATTCGGTGACAAGCACACGGGTGGAGATGTCGATGAAGCCACCATTATGAGCTACACGAAGGAAAAAAAGGTGGGCTGGCTCGCCTGGTCCTGGTATGGTAATGGCGGAGGCGTTGAATATCTGGATCTAGCCAGCGGTCCAGCAGGAACACTCAGCAACTGGGGAAATACAGTCGTTAATGGAGCAAACGGAACCTTAGCAACCTCCGTGCTTAATAAAATTTACACAACACCTGGTTACCAACCTGTGCCGGATGGTGGCACTACACCAACACCAACACCTACGCCAACAGCTACAGTAACACCAACACCAACACCAACACCTACAGCTACACCTACGCCAACACCTACACCTACACCTACGCCAACAGCTACAGTAACACCTACAGCCACTCCTACCGGCTCGCCATCCAGTAATCTGGCACTTTACTACCGTGCAGCAGATACCAATGCTACTGATAACTCAATCAAGCCCTACTTCAACATCTATAACAACGGAACAACGGCAGTCAATTTAAATGGACTGAAAATTCGTTATTACTTTACTAAAGATGGAAGCGCCTCTCTCAATGGAGTAATCGATTGGGCGCAGGTCGGTGCTTCTAATATATCGGTTGCCCTCGGGTCCACAAGTGGGACGAACGCCGACTCTTACGTTGAGCTTACTTTCAATACTAGCGCGGGCTCCATACCTGCCGGTGGACAATCAGGAGAAATCCAATTACGCGTGCACAAAAGCGACTGGTCTAACTTCAATGAAGCAAATGACTATTCGTTCGATCCAACCAAAGTTTCCTTCAGCACTTGGAACAAAGTAACCCTGTATCAAAACGATGTACTGATCTCCGGTATCGCTCCTTAAACACATAAACCAGCGAGCCTCCCGGAATTGGAGACTTGCTGGTTTTTAAATTGAATCTGTTGTAGCGCAGATGTTGGGATCTTACTAGATTATTGTAGATCAAATGAAGGCTGTTGCTAGATTTGTCAGTCAACGGTGATCTACTGCTGTTAGCCTGCTGCCGGACTGTTACTACTCTGATGTTAGTCTACCGCTGGACTGTTACTACTTTGATGATAGTTTACTGCTGCTCGTCTATTGTTCCGCTAGTCGGTTGCTTCTCTTTTATTTGGCTGTTCTGCGTTACTTCACTATTGCTCCTGCTGTTCTGCGTATTACTCTACAATTGCTCCTACTGAGCTAATTTCACTCTGTCCCACTATCTAATATGACCCTTTCACTACTCTAATGTTAGTCTACTACCGCTCGTCTGCGCTCATCTGCCGTTCTTTACCTTTTGAGCGCTTTGTTGTGATTTTCGGACTCAGATGACGCTATTTTTGCGATTTAAGCCGTTTTGAGCAACTTTCGGACTGGAGAGCCGCTATTCCTCTGAAAAAGGCCTGTTCCTGTCTCTTTTCATCCCCATAACGGCGCTGGTGTCCGAACACTCGGCAAATTGGCAAGATTTCAGGAAATAAGGGCTCCTGAGTCCGTCACCTTGTTAGTCTACTGCCGCTCGTTGCGCTCATCTACTGCTCTACTATTGCTCATCTACTACTCTTCTACTACTCTTCTACAACTCTTCTACTTCTCTTCTGCACTCATCTGCTGCTCATCTGCCGTTCTTTACCTTTGGAGCGCTTTGTCGTGATTTTCGGACTCAGATGACGCTATTTGTGCGATTTAAGCCGTTTTGAGCAACTTTCGGACTGGAGAGCCGCTATTCCTCTGAAAAAGGCCTATTTCGGCCTCTTTTCATCCCCATAACGGCGCTGGTGTCCGAATACTCGGCAAATTGGCAAGATTTCAGGAAATAAGGGCTCCTGAGTCCGTCACCTTGTTAGTCTACTGCCGCTCGTTGCGCTCATCTACTGCTCATCTACTGCTCATCTACTGCTCTACTATCGCTCATCTAATACTCATCTGCTACTCGTCTGCGCTCATCTGCTGCTTATCTACTGCTTATCTGCTGCTCTTTTACTCTTGTCTACCGTTCTTTACCTCTGGAGCATTTTGTGTACGACACGACACCCCGCGCATCTAACTACGACCAAACCACAAAAATCCCGGCAGCCATCAACTGGCCCCGGGACATTTTTAAATCTACTTTCATTTAGTCATGGAAATTAAGTCCAGAGGTAACGGCTTTAACATAATCTGCACGGATCACGAAATCTCCAAAATGCTCGCCTTGTTGACGTTCTTTGGCATATCGGTGAAGAATAGGTTCAAGCGTCTCTAGGATCTCCTTCTCATCTATGTTTTCTTTATACATTTTATTGAGGCGATCACCCGTAAAGCCTGCTCCTAAATACATATTGTATCTGCCAGGAGCCTTGCCGATAAACGAGATTTCACCCAGCGCCGGTCTAGCACAGCCATTAGGGC
Source organism: Paenibacillus sp. FSL H8-0315 (assembly GCF_038005365.1). Classification (NCBI taxonomy): domain Bacteria; kingdom Bacillati; phylum Bacillota; class Bacilli; order Caryophanales; family Paenibacillaceae; genus Paenibacillus; species Paenibacillus sp. FSL H8-0315. The sequence goes on from NZ_JBBOTA010000001.1 coordinate 1,011,634, forward strand.
AGCCGGTCATTCGGATCACAATTTCCTCGTCACGCAAACCAGCTTTATCTATAACAAGCTCCAGCTTATCTATCAGCGAAGGCAGATAGCGTTCCGCTTCAGCCATCGCAAGTCCGCAGGTTGGCAGTGCTACACAGGACATGGAGCTGCGCCGCAATGCAGAAAGATGTGCTCCATCTGTTAGTCCATGCTGTTTAGCCAGCTCAGCTACTTTGCGTTTTTTGGCAGTAGTGACGTTGGCAATCGTTAGATTCTGATTCGGCGTTAGCCGGAAATCTCCAGTATGAATCTTAGCAATCTCCCGCAAGCCAGTCATCAAGGTGTATCCTTCTTGGTCATGAATCCGTCCGCTTTGGATATAAAGTGTCAGATTCCATTTTCCGTTGGTACCCTTCACCCAGCCGTAACGGTCTCCGTTGTGATCAAAATGATAATCACGTGCTGCTTCAAGCTGCCATCCGAGTCTTTCATGCAGTTCGTCTACGAACCATTCCAGACCATGGCGGTCAATTGTATATTTGAACCGTGCATTTTTGCGGACAGAGCGATTGCCATAATCCCGCTGGATTGTTACGGTCTTTTCTGCCACATCAATCAACTGTTCCGGACGGCAAAAACCAATTATACGTCCCAACTGAGGATAAGTACTGGTATCGCCATGAGTCATCCCCATACCGCCGCCTACAGAAACGTTGAAGCCGACTAGCTTCTCATTTTCCAGAATAGCGATAAAACCCAGATCTTGCGAGAATACATCCACATCATTAGAAGGAGGCACCGCTAGACCAATCTTGAATTTACGCGGTAAATATACCGGTCCATAGATCGGTTCTACTTCCGCACGCTCGCCTAAGCTATCTACTACCTTCTCACCGTCCAACCAGATTTCATGGTAAGCAGGCGTACGTGGTGATAAGTGATCACTTACTTTGCGCGCCCATTCGTAGACCTCTGCATGCACCTCTGACTGGTAAGGATTCGGATTACTCATTACGTTACGGTTAACATCGCCGCAAGCTGCCAGCGTCGTCATCAGCGTATCATTAATGCTGCGAATGGTTTTCTTAAGATTCCATTTGAGTACCCCATGCATTTGAAACGCCTGTCTGGTAGTCAGACGTAAGGTTCCATTGCCGTATTTTTGTGCCAGATCATCCATCACTAGCCACTGCTCTGGTGTCGCTACCCCGCCTGGGGCAACTACACGAAGCATGAACTGGAATGCAGGCTCCAGCTTTTGCCGTTCGCGCTCGTTGCGTAAATCCCGATCGTCCTGCATATAGCTTCCGTGAAATTTCAGCAGCCGATTATCATCTTCCGGCAAGCCTCCGGTAATCGGATTGCTTAATGTCTCAACAAGCGCGCCCCGCAGATAGTTACTCTCTTGCTTAATGTGCTCAACATCGCTTGGAGGCCCGCCGATCGGCTTAACCTTTTCATTGTTTGCCATTGTTGTTATCTCCCCCCGAAGTCATTCGATAACTTTCCTCTATCCATTAGTAAACATCACGTTGGTAGCGCTGCGCCTGCTGCATATTATCCAAATAAGCTGCCGCTTCTTCAGGACTCAAACCACCCTCATGCTGGATGACAGTAATCAGAGCAGAATGAACATCATGTGCCATATGCTTCTCGTCTCCGCAAATGTAAATATGAGCTCCCGCTTGCAGCCATTCGTAGACCTCGCGGCTCTTTTCCAGAATGCGATGCTGAACATATACTTTCTCTTCGGTATCACGGGAGAAAGCAACATCCAGCTTAGTTAACAAGCCGTCTTTAAGCATTCTCTGCCAGTCCGTCTGATAGAGGAAGTCCGTCACAAAATGCCGATCTCCGTAGAACAGCCATGATTTACCTTCCGCCCCAAGCTCGCCACGTTCCTCCAGGAAAGAGCGGAAGGGTGCAACACCTGTGCCCGGTCCAATCATAATGATCGGTGCATCAGGATTCGTCGGAAGCTTAAAGTTCGGATTATGTTGAATGTAGATGGGCAACGTATCTCCCGGCTGGACTCTTTCAGCACAATGTACCGAGCAGACCCCATAACGCTCACGGCCATGTGCCTCATAACGTACAGCTCTAACCGTTAAATGAACCTCATCTGGATTAGCTTTATAGCTGCTGGCAATTGAATAGAGTCGTGCCGGAAGCTTGCGCAAAATAGTCACAAAGCTACTGGCCGAACCCTCCCATGGAGAGAAGTCCTGAACTAAATCGAGCAGATCGCGGCCTTGAATATATTCCTTAAGCTGTTGCGCACGTTCTGGCGACAATAGATCACTTAATTGGTTAGAAGAAGATAACTTCGCCGCTTGTTCAAGTAACGGTTTGGTCAATACAGTGATTTCATAGTGGTGAAGAAGGGCCTCACGTAAGGTGCCGTCTTCCCCTTTTTTATTAAAAGGAACAATATCATTAGGATTCCAGCCCATAGTATGAATAATAGCGTCTACCAATTCAGGATGATTCTCCGGATAGACACCCAGCGCATCCCCTGGCTCAAATTGTATGTTAGAACCTTCTAGGGATAGCTCCAAATGGCGGGTCTCCCGGTCAGAACCACGTCCGTTCAGATTTAGATTCTCCAATACTTCCGCTTTAAAAGGATTGTTGCGGGTATACAAAGGCTCCTGAGAATCTGCGTCTTCTGCAGCTTGAACCGCTTTTGCCGCAATGGCCGGAGCATTTAAATGTGCATTTAAGGCACTAATGACGCCTTCAAACCACTCGGTAACCGAATCATCATAATCAAGATCACAATCCACACGTGGACTTAACCGCTTGCCGCCAAGTTCCTCAAGCCGCTGATCGAAGTCCTTGCCGGTCTGACAAAAGAATTCATAGGAGGTATCCCCCAGTGCCAGCACTGAGAACTTCAGATTCTCTAATTGAGGAGCTCTTTTGCTATAGAGAAATTCATGGAACATCCGTGCATTATCTGGCGGCTCGCCTTCACCATGTGTACTGACCAGCAATAGGAGGTTCTCAACCTTCTTAAGCGCATTGGGCTTAAAGCTGTTCATCGCAGTGAGTGTGACCTGAAATCCTTGCTCCTCCAGCTTGCGGGACAAGCTCCCAGCCAGCCGTTGGCAGTTCCCTGTCTGGGACCCAAACAACACGGTCACTTCACGTGAAGCTGCAGGTTGACTAACGGCACTACCTTCCACATTTCCTATCGTATTTGATTGTACTGCTTGAACCCCGGCACCTGCCGATGGTGCAGTAGTAAAGCCCATGGCTGACAAATAACCGCTAAGCCATATTTGCTGTGTCTCCGTTAAGGATGGTAGAAGACGATTGAGTAGCTCGACTTGGCTCTCGTTAAAAGGACTGTTCGTTACCTGTAGTTGCAACAATATCCACCTCTCCTAAACATGAAATCTTCTGATGATCCGTACCTCATGAAATCAGGCTATCACAATAATTGTAAACGATCAATGATGTCGATTTACCCTAATAATTGTATTTTATTGAAAAATCATCTATAAAGTACTTAAAAACCGATCAAAACAGTATGATTTAACCTGTTTTGATCGGTTTCATTATAAAAAGTGATACTATTTATAAAATATTGTGATAAATAAAAGCTATAATTTTTGCTTACTTTCGGGAAACAACACCTCGCCGCTCCCCGTCTTAATCTTCACTATCTCCTCAAGCGTATTCGACAGCTCGCCGGGCGGATAAGGTTTAGTTAAATATTTTTGAATTACATCGTTTAATTGGTTCTTATCCGATTGATCCAGAGCAGAAGAAATAACGATAGGTATATTTTCAGTTCTTGGATCTTCTTTAAGCATTCGGATCAAATCCCAACCATCCAGCTCTTCACCCAACATCAAATCTACCACAATCGCCACAAATGGTGTTTTCAAGGCCTGATCAAAAGCTTGCTGTGGATGGTAATGATGGGTAACACGGAAGCCCTTCCCTTTAAGCTCTTCTGATAAAAGCAACGATAGACTGTAATCATCTTCAACGATCATCACATTAGGCTTGTGCTCTTTATCGGTGCTCCATTTATTAAGCTCATCCTGTTGCCGGCTCGCTTCCGCATGGAGAATAGGAAGGCTAAACCAGACGGTAGTGCCCTCTCCTTCAACGGAATCTATACCGATATTTCCCTTTTGCTTCTCAATGATCTCCTTACAGATGGCAAGCCCGAGTCCTGTTCCTCCAATTCTTTTAGAGGCGCTATTATCCACTCTTCTGAATTTTTGGAATAGCTGTCCTATTTGATCCTTAGGAATGCCAAGACCATTATCCTGGATACGTACAATAATTCTATCCGACTCGTTATGCAGCAGTACTTTAACTTCATTGTTATCAGGCGAGAATTTAATCGCATTACTTAACAGATTCGTCAGAACTTGGACAATCTTATCCTTGTCCACGTCAACATCCGCATTCAAAGCCTCATCCACTAGGAGTACATGATGGGTACTGCTCAGTTTATATTGATCAATTACGCCTAATACAATTTCACTGAGATTCAAATGCTCCGTGATATATTGCTGCTTACCTGACTCCATTCTCTGCAAATCAAGAAAATCATTAATGAGCTCCGTCAGTCGTTTAGCTTCTTTATGAATCGTCTCCAGATATTTAAGCTGCTTCTCAGGCTTCATGGTCTTAGATAATAACAGTTCTGTGAAACCAAGTACACTCGATAGCGGTGTTCTTAGCTCATGACTTACCGTACTGACAAGATCAGATTTCATAAGATCCAGCTCATATTCTCTAGTGATATCTCTGTAGACAAACAATGTACCAATACGCAGTTCGCGACGGAATACAGGGATCGCATACACATCAATATGCTTCATCGATTCAGTTCCAATGGAGTATTGCATGCTGCTCGATTCCAGAGCATCCTCAGCAATCGCTTTTTCAAAAAACATCCGAAGTTCATGATTCTCATTCGAGTGCTCAATGAAATAATCCATCCATTTCTGACGGGGAATCAAAGCTCCTTCTGTCCACTCATAATTAAAAATGTTGCTCAACGCTTTATTCATCTGCAGGAGCATACCTTCTGTATTCACAAATTGTATGCCCTCGTTCACATTATTTACGATGTCCCGATTCAGCTTACGGCCATGTTCAATCTCTTCATACATGAATAAACGTTCAATCGCCAGCGCTACGCGGTTCATCATCCCTTGAACCTCATTAATCTCTTCTTTGCTGAAGGAATGACCAATCCGGCTGCCACAGAACACTGCAAGAATCTCATCCTCTGCGTTCACAACAGTAGTGTAGAAGTCGTAAACATAGACCTCACTCGCAGAAATCCCTTGCTCTGATTGTGTGGCCAGGCGCTTGATTAGGTACGTTTTTTCCGCTTGCAAGCGATATAACATCTCATTATTCTCATGATCAAGATAACGCTCCACATTCTCCTGGGGAATGCCTTTCACAGCCGCAATATTATCTTTCACAAGCAGGAAGAAACTCGAATCAAAGGCATACAGGCGATGCATAAACTCAATAAACTTATCGGCAAATTCATGTTTATCCAAAGTATAAGTAATATCATGATTTAGCTGATTATTAAGTTCAAGCATCATCTTGGTCTGTTCTGTGTTTTTTAACGTTTCGGCTAGCTCCTGCTGCACGCTTTTCATTGAGGTGATATCGTTCGCAATAAGGATGTATTGATAAATCACACCCTCTTCATTCAGGTAAGGCACAATCGTCAGATGCAGCCAGATGGGCAATCCGTCTTTGGCTAGAATCTGCAGCTCATTGTTCCACACTCCGCCTGTATTTAATTTGTTAAAGATTTTCTGATAACCCTCATCAGAGAGATTATAAAGTTCAAATAACTTATAGGTGTAACCGATAATCTCAGACTTTTTATAGCGGGTATATCCACTTAAATTATCATTCGCGTAGGTAAAGACACCTTTAGCAGTAAGGATCCCCACCGCAGACGATTGATCCAAGGCTTTCATCATACTCTCAATTTCACTAAGCGAGCGCTGCAGCCTATATTGCTGATCCTGAAGTTCATCCTGCTGCGCATGCAGCTCTTCATTCTGCATCATCAATTCTTCTTCTTTATCTTGAATACTTCTAGCCATATTTAGAAAAGCATCATAAAGTCGGCCAATTTCATCTTGATTCTTAAGCTTGCCCAGAAGAATTTCTTCTCCTGCAGCCAGGGAATGGGTTGCCCCTTCCAGCTTCAGAATAGGATCTATTAGGTTCTTCAGAATCCGCCAGATCATAAAGGTGAAGATTAGCAGAATAATCGTGCTGAAAAAGAATGCGATAAAGGTAAACTCATTGGCACGTTTGATGTAATCCATAGCCATAGTATTTAATGCGGCATCGGATCGTTGCTTGTACTCTTTTGTATACATTAAAAAATCATTTACTGATTTCGTGTTGCCATCTGCGGATAGAGCTCTCAAAGACACATAATCGTCTGCCTCGACAAACCGAATCGCTTCCGGCAAAACTTTAGTTTTGTACTGAACATAAAATGCTTTCAAACCATCTCTAAACAAGGCTTCTTCCGGAGATAAATTGAGATTAGAATAGGTATCCAGAATCTTATCAAAGTTAACAAGTCCTAAGTTTAAGAGCTCTAATTCATTGTCACTCTTAAGTGCGCTGAATCCCCTCGCTCGGAAAAAAACCTCATTTAACGCAGTCGCCAATTCGTTAATCGTGTCCGCCTTATTTTGCAGAACTTCACGGTCTCTACTTAATTTGTTCTGCTCATTGTTTATGAAAAACAAAAATACAGATCCCATAAGAATGATTAACGAAAAAACCAAGGCAATGATACGAAAATATCTATTTTTAATACTGTGATTAGAGCTGCTACCCTTTGTCACTTAGGATCCCCTCCACAATCTGCAAGAGTTCCATCGGACTAAAAGGTTTTGGCATAAAATAACGTGCGCCTGCATCTACCGCTCGAAGACGATCTACATCTTGGGCTTTGGCTGTTAACATTAAAATAGCTGTAGCCTTCTTTTTCTCATCATCCAGTTGACCTAGGACTTCAATCCCTGTCATTTCAGGCATCATATAATCCAATATCACCAAATCATAATGATCCTGTGACAATTTTGAAAGCGCCTCTAATCCGTTCTCGGCAGTGTGGATCTCCACGTCTTCCAAATCTTCTAAGGTGTCTACGATTAACATTCGTAATACTTCTTCATCATCCACTACCATTACCTTTTGCATAGCTGCCTAGTTCCCTCCGCTTTAGATCTCTCCTGGTGCTCACAACATATTCAGAACCCAATTAGAACAAAAATCTATGAGCCAACCGCTCTATCCTCGACAATAACTCAGGCATATGGACCGGTTTGACTACATAATCATCGGCACCCATCTGCAGGGCATGTACAATATCCGCCTGATTGTTTCTTCCCGTCAACATGATCACTAATATATTTACTTCCGGATACGTTTTGCGGATTCTTTCCAGAACTTCTACTCCATCCAGATCAGGCATCACACCATCCAGCAAAATAATATACTTCTCATCCACGGCATACCAATCCGATTGCAGGAAATCAAGCCCATTCGCATAGCTGCTAACCTTCACCTCAGCAATATTCTCCGGCTCCCAAATGGCGAACTGACTGGTCACAATTCTCCGAATTAGCGTATCGTCATCCACAACAATCACATTCAGAACCGAATGCTTTTTAGTAGTGGATAAATGGTCCGAATAAAGCGTTGTCTGATTCCTTCCAGCATGCTTACTGGCATAAAGAGCCTGATCTGCTTCCTCAATCAATTTATCGGCTATATTCTCGGCATCTGTTACCTCAGAAATCCCGCTAGAGATAGTCACATGAAAGATTTCATTTTTCGCAAAAAAGTCAGTCGCCGCAAACCGCTCTTGAATACGTTGTATAACCAACATTGCAGATTCCGCATCCGTGTGAGGTAAAAACACTGCAAACTCTTCTCCCCCATAACGGCAAAAGGTATCCTCCAGACGGATGGAATTCTTCACAAGCTCGGAAAAGCCCTGCAGCACTTCGTCTCCGATTAGGTGCCCATATGTATCATTAACGTTTTTAAAATAATCCAAATCAATCAGCGCTAACGAAAATACGCGGTTGGTCCGCTTAAAATCACCAATCAGCTGCTTCATGACTTGATTGAAGTGTTTGCGATTAAATGCGCCGGTCAAATCATCGACGATGATGGACTCCTGCCATTCTCTTTTGAGCTGAAAGCGATTTTTGATCAATACCAGAAATAAATCAATATCTACAGGCTTCGGCAAAAAATCCATCACCCCCAGCGAATACGCCTGCATTTGCGTCGCTTTGGAGTACTCCCCACTTATAATGATAATGGGAATTCGTTCTTTTTTAGCCTTGCCGATAATTTGGTTCAACACCTCAATCCCGCTTTTATCCGGTAAAAGAATATCCAGCAGAATGAGATCTGGTTTCGTTTCATAAAAGATTTTGAGTCCCCGTTCAGCAGATAAGGCAATGCTTACATAGTAATTCTGCCTCTCCAACGACTCTTTCAGATAAGCAACTAACTCTACATCATCGTCGATAAGAAGAATATCATTCTGCGTGAGTGTCTCAGCAGGTCCCTTTTTATCCAATGCTTTGACAGAGCTTGAAGCTGCCAATGAATGGACATTAAACAATGGAATCAGTGGATATAAATAATCCCCCCATTCCTCGACTGACCAACTCTTAAGACTGCTTTCCATGAAATAGGGCAGCGTATCCTCGGCAAATTGTTCGACATCTGGTAATCCGACAGTTCCAGCAGTGCCTTTTAAATTATGCAAAAAACGATAAATGTCCTTTTCCTTCACTTCCGCCTGTTCCGTCCATTCCTGGAGGGTCATCTTCGTTCTTTGCTCAACCATGTCTTTATATTTTTGTGTAGTCATATTTACTCCTTCAGACTATCATATCAAACTCTCAGTTCATCACATTTTTTATAGGCTGTCAAATGAATTTTCTATAATTTCAGCTGCCAAAACAAATATTTAATCAAACTGACAAAAAACCTTTGGTTGAAGCTTGTTTCATCATTTGCAATAATAGTTGGAATGGTTCATTCCGTATACACGGTGAAATCAACAAATACAAAGGGAGGCTGTATTCATGAAGGGGATTATTACTGTATTAGGAAAAGATAAAGTAGGGATTATCGCTAAAGTATGTACATATCTAGCCGAACACAATTTGAACATTCTGGATATTTCGCAGACGATTGTTCAAGATTATTTTAACATGATGATGATTGTAGACATTTCTAGCTCAACTAAAGCTTTTGAGAATATTGTAGAGGAATTACATTTGCTTGGCGAATCGATTGGCGTGGAAATCAAGCTTCAGCATGAGGATATTTTTAATATTATGCACCGAATCTAGGAGGATGGCTGACCATGATATCACTAGTGGAAGTACAAGAAACGAATAAGATGATTCGTGAAATGAATCTGGATGTGCGTACCATAACGATGGGGATCAGCCTCATGGATTGTGCCCACACGGATATGCGCACCTTTAATCAAAATGTATATGACAAAATCACCAGATCCGCTGAAAAGCTCGTAAAGACGGGTGAAGATCTGGAAAGACAATTTGGGGTTCCTATCGTTAACAAACGGATCTCTGTCACACCCATCGCTATTGCCGCTGGTGCGGTGAAGACAGATACCTATGTACCTGTTGCTGAAATCCTGGACAAGGCTGCAAAAGAGGTAGGCGTTAACTTTATCGGCGGCTTCTCTGCACTTGTACAAAAAGGCTGCACCAAAGGCGATCGTATTCTGATCGACAGTATTCCAGAAGCATTGGCAGTCACTGAAAGAGTCTGCTCCTCGGTCAATGTCGGTTCCTCCAGAAGTGGAATCAACATGGATGCTGTGAAATTAATGGGCGATATCATTATCCAAACTGCGGAACGCACCAAGGATCGGGATTCCATCGGCTGCGCCAAGCTGGTAGTCTTCTGTAATGCCGTTGAGGACAACCCTTTTATGGCCGGAGCATTTCACGGGGTTGGAGAGCGGGAATGTGTCATCAACGTTGGCGTCAGCGGTCCTGGTGTCATCAAACGTGCGCTTGAAGAGGTTAGAGGGCAGGATTTTGAAACCTTATGTGAAACCATTAAACGGACAGCCTTCAAAGTCACACGTGTCGGTCAGCTAGTTGCTCAAGAGGCTTCCAAACGGATGAATGTTCCTTTTGGGATTATCGATCTATCCTTAGCTCCTACTCCAGAAATCGGAGATTCCATTGCCGAAATCTTTCAAGTCATGGGTCTGGAGGAAGCTGGCGCTCCGGGAACAACCGCTGCTCTGGCGATCCTAAATGACAATGTTAAAAAAGGTGGCGTAATGGCCTCCTCCTATGTAGGTGGACTTAGTGGAGCCTTTATTCCGGTCAGTGAAGATCATGGCATGATTCAAGCGGTTCAGCGGGGTGCCCTTACACTAGAGAAGCTGGAAGCTATGACCTGTGTGTGTTCCGTAGGACTGGATATGATCGCTATCCCAGGAAGCACTACCAAGGAGACCATTTCCGGCATCATCGCGGATGAAGCTGCAATCGGCATGGTGAATAACAAAACCACTGCGGTTCGCGTGATTCCAGTAATCGGCAAGGACGTTGGTGAAATGGTCGAATTTGGCGGCCTGCTCGGATATGCACCAGTTATGGCAGTGAATGGCTTCAACTGCGCGAATTTCGTTAATCGTGGCGGACGAATCCCTGCACCAATTCATAGCTTTAAGAATTAATAGAAACCTCTAACAGCAAGTCCCTATTTGTACTTAGGAGACTTGCTGTTTTTTTATATTCTAAAGCTTAGAATATTAGTTTATCTTGATTAAGCCCGTTGAATGCCGATATTAGGCGTTCCGCCAGTCAAATCGATAAATAATACATAATCATTTCCATCTGTGCCCTTCAGCACGAGACCCGTCTGACCTACAGCACCTACAGAAAAGTATCGAACCTGTTGCAGGCTGGTAGGAGCGCCTGGTGGCAATGTTGCTTGGTTCGTAGCGATCAACCGGGTTGCAGCTCTGATGGTGCCTGCCCCGCTAATTTCACCGGTAACCCCCAGATGACCGAGTATGGATTCACTGCCGTTCACATTTAGGCTTCCCATTATAGTCTGACTACCATTCAAATGCAGATTCGAATCGATAGTCTCATTTCCATTAACGTGCAGATCATTTTGAATGGTCTGACTTCCTGTAACTAGAACGCTATCGAAGGTTGGCAAGGCGATCATCCCTTTCAGGTTTTATAGTATATCTTATGTTAAACAAGCCAGCCCTGTCATAGATAGATATACAGCTTTCACTAAATCCGCTTTTTATCTTCGAGACTCTGATTAATGGTCTTATACCTAAAGTCAAAATAACCCCCTACACATATAATGATTAGCAAGACTCGGTGCTAGAGCGGACGACTGGCTCCACAGAACACAGGAGGAATTATGAAGAAGACAGCTAATAGGCTCACTCCTGAAAGGCCTTCAAGTCACGAAGTCACCATCAGCCAAGTTAATCCATCGCAACACCATAACCTCATCCTAGAGATGAACTCTTATAGAGCAGAGCCTTTGCAACGGGAACTCAAACAATTAAGAATATTGCTGCTGGTTCCTACAGAGGCAAGCGGTAAAATGCCTAATGTACGACTTTTTAAAGATCAACTAAGGCATCTGGTCAAAGAAGTACTTGCTATTAAATTCCAGCATAATCTGGAGGAATATTTAGCCCATTTTCAACCTGATCTAATATTAGCTCTAGGATCGGAGACCCTATTTCCGGAGGAGAACCTCCCTGCTCTGAAAGCTTCCAATGTTCCCAAAGCGGTATGGATGGCAGATGCCGCTTGTCTTACTCCAACAGAACGTAATCTGGCATTGTTATTCGATTATATTTTCACACAGAACATAGCTAATCTGATCTATTACCAGGGTTTATGGGGCAAACACTCCAGCTATCTCCCATATGCTGCGGATACGGATCTCTATTATCCAAGACGTGTGGAGGACTGTTATCAGAGTGATGTACTCATTCTGGGCGATTTTCAAATCGATAGTGTGCTTTACACGTTGGCGTATTCAGACCTACTTCAAGGCCTTAAGGTAATGATCGACGGGCGTGGTTGGGAACCCCCCAGAAATTTCATTGATATCACCCATAGTAAAGATATGTCCAGCTATTATAATGGAGCAAAAATCGTCATCAATTGCACTGGTTCTGTGCAGCAGATTATGGAGGTCACCGCTTGCGGTGTATTTCAGTTAGTGGAGGATCATCCCCATCTTCATAATTACCGAATTGCAGAAGAAGATCTCATTCGTTTCCAGAACTTCAAAGAGCTCTCCGATAGCTTTAAGCACTATTTTTCACATAGTGAAGAAAGAAGAATTTCTGCCTCTCGTGCCCTAAAGGAACTTAAATATAACCATTCTTATATCCAGCAAGGAAAGTTACTGCTGAGAAAAATATTCAAGGAACCATAGGGGGTGACCTGACTTGAAATGCATTGCTTTTGTATTGCCTCAGTTTCATCAGATCTCAGAGAACGATTCCTGGTGGGGTGAGGGTTTTACAGAATGGACGAATGTCAGGAAGGCTGCAGCCCTTTATCCTGAACATGATCAGCCCAAGAAGCCATTAAATAATAACTACTATGATTTAACGGATCCTAAAGTGAAACAATGGCAGGCAGAGACCGCAAAGGCTCATGGCATTTACGGTTTTTGTTATTATCACTATTGGTTTAATGGCAGGCGACTGCTGGAACAACCGGTTCAGCAGATTCTTGCTAGCAAAGAGCCTGACTTCCCCTTTTGCCTTTCTTGGGCTAACGAACCCTGGACACGTAGCTGGGATGGCACCGAAGAGGATGTCCTGATGCCACAGGAATACGGAGAAGAACGGGATTGGCGAATGCACTTTTATGCTTTACTGGAAGCCTTCAAAGATGATCGTTATATCCGGGTGGAGGATAAGCCTGTCTTTATCATTTATCGGTCTGCTAGTATCCCGCACTGTGAAGAAATGCTTCAATATTGGCGCGAATTGGCTCTGCAGAACGGACTTAAAGGACTTCATCTGGTCCGGACACTGGGCGGTTTCCCCCTAAAGAAAGAGCAAGGATTCGATGCCAGTCTGGAATTTGAGCCGCATTACACATTCGCACATGGCGGGGTTAAGCATTTATGGAGCTCAAAGCAGGTGGAGGATCAGAGGCATATCGTAATTGATTATGATGAGTTATGGGAATCTATGTTGGAGCGGACACCCCATAGAGACGGAGAAATCATATATCCGGGAGCCTTTGTCAACTGGGATAACACACCACGTAAAGGCCCTGCCGGACAAAGCACCTTAGGCGCTAATCCTCAAAAATTCGGCCAATACCTTTCACGACAAATTGAGCGCGCCAAAAAAATGTTCAAAAGTGAATATATTTATATCAACGCCTGGAATGAATGGGCTGAAGGGGCCTACCTAGAACCGGATGTACGTTATCAATATCAATACTTGCAAGCCGTTAAGGAAGCCTTACAGTTTCATCACAAAGAAGATCCTTCTTAGCCGTAGCGCCAGAAGGATCTTTTTCATGGTATGTTATCTTTCCGATGACTGCACTCTAGCGCTTCTTGCACTCACCAATCTCCAGCCAGTTAATAAAGCAGCCACTAGACATATCGATGCCGAGGTTACAAACACTACATGCATGCCCTCGATAAATAACTCTGGCCGACCAGGAACTAGCCCTGTCACCCTATAGCCGGCTTTACTGCTCATCACTTGAAAAAGAATTGTAGTAGCAATTGTTATGCCGACAACCATACCCACATTACGAACTAACGAATTGACACTACCCGCAGAACCAAGCTGTGTTCTTGGTACCTTAGACATGACAAGCGAATTGTTCGGCGATTGAAATAAACCACTTCCTATCCCCAGCATAGCGATCCACACACCTACCAGCACAACAGAGCTTCCTACATGAAGCTGTGCTAATCCGAACTGCGCAATAACCATGACCACCAGCCCTGCAAAAGTCAAAAATTCCGAGCCTATTTTATCCGATAGCGCTCCACTCATTGGAGCCACGACTACCATACATATCGGCAACAGCATTAACAAAAAGCCTGCATAGAATGGCGATAAATTAAGCATGTTCTGTGCATAAAACGGCGCGATAATATTGAAGCAGAAATTCGCTGTAAATACGAGAAAACCACATAAGATACTTAAAGAAAACAACGGATTCTTAAATAATGACAGCTGCAACAGCGGTTCTTTTCTGCGAAGCTCCATCCATATGAAAGCAACGAAGCTGACTACAGCAACAATTATTGATGTAACAATTAAGCTGTTACCATATCCAAGCTGTTGACCTAGTAATAATCCTGCGAACAAAGTAATGATAAAGACAGCGAACAGTAAACTGCCCGGCACATCAATCGAAGATTTCACTCTCGTTAAATCCTTAGGCAATACCTTCCATCCAAAAAATATAGCGATCAGGCCAATAGGGACGTTTACCCAAAAGATATACTCCCAGCCTAAGGTGGAAACCATAATCCCGCCTAGACTTGGACCGGCTATACTTCCCAGAGACACGAATGTACCAATGAAACCAAGGGCTTTACCACGCTCCGTGGCAGGAAAGATATCCGTAACAATTCCCTGACTGTTCGCCATGGTCATCGAAGCACCTAAGGCTTGAATTACGCGCGAAGCAATTAAGGCTGGTAAGCTTACACTAAGCCCACACAGCATAGATCCAATAACAAATACAATCGTGCCAATCTTAAAAATTCGAATCTTTCCTACGATATCTCCAAGCTTGCCGAAGAAAAGGATCGCCGCACAGATCGCCATTAAATATCCTGTTGTTACCCATTCGATTTGCGCCATGGGCAGCTTCAGTTGTTTGGATAGCTCAGGCAGAGCAATATTGACAATACTACCATCAAGGGTGGACATAAACGTAAAAATATTCAGAACAATTAAGATCATCCAGCGCTTCTTCTGAATTTCTTTATCCTCCTGATAGGTTGCACTTACAGAACTCATAACTAACACCTCATTAAATATTAATAATCACTGTTTAGTTGCGCACGCAACCAAACTCGCCATACCCAGTGTACAACAATTTAGTTGCGTGCGCAACGACTTTATTGTACACTTTATTTCAAGGCAACAAATGAACGAACATATAACCCAAAGAGGTGTCTATATTGGCAAGAGAGCCTATCGGGAAGCTAATTTCCCATCTTCACCGTCAAAATCAAAAGAAACTGGTTAAGCAATTTGTCCCCTATGGAATCGGTAGTGGTGGACAGCATAGCTTTCTTAAATTGATTCTCTCTCGGCCAGGCATTACTCAGGATCAGTTAACTGCCGAATTGAAGTTCGATAAAGCAACTACAGCACGTTCTGTGAAGCAATTAGAGAACTCGGGATATATCGAGCGCAAAGACGATCCTAATGATCGACGCTCTCACCTTCTATATCCTACCCCGAAAGCCATCGATTTCTTCCCAGTTTTACAGTCCATCTTAGATGAATTTAATAAAAGCCTTGTGGGCCATTTAACCGATGAAGAAGTAGAGCAACTACATTTCCTGCTGCAAAAAATCAGCAAAAACGAAGAATAGAACATAAGAAAAAGGATGTCCCACAGCCATTAGGCTGTTGAGGCATCCCACATTTACTTTTGCTTTACGAGCTCAGTAACTTCTTCCGTAATCTCTTCTCCGCCCATACTCTTCCATTTAGCTACAAACGCATCAAAATCACTAAGCGGTGAATCACCCACAATGATATTTAAGAACGTCTCATTCTCCAGATTCTGCAGTTCCGGCCATTTAGTCTTCATAAGCCGGGTGTTCCCATAAAAGACCCCACGCACTCCCTCTATAGCAGTTGAGGTTAACACAGCTACTCCGTATTTATACGCATTTGCTGCTTTCCAGCCTTCAAGATCTTTTTTGGGCTGCTCTGTTTCTGCTACCCATTGATCATAAATGAGCCGGGTATCAGAATTTAATGTATCCGGGTCTATCTTTCCGTGCAAAGCCTGCTGGATATCAGCATAATGTTTCTCAATCGCATCCCTATAATCTATCAGAAGATCGAACGGATAATATGCACGCAGCTGAATGCCTGTCTGCGCAGAGAAATCACCCAGCTTTTTTACCTCCTCTTGATTAGGATCCTGTCTTCTTTCGAGTCTTGTAAACACGTTTAATTGCTTGATTACAGCCTCAGGATGTTCAAACCCTTTACGCACAACAAGATATCGATCTGTTACCGGCGCTAAATGAGCGACAAACTTACCGGAATCGTCAACTGGAGCTGCATATGCTCTCCATTCTGCCTTCGTATCCAAAGCCACTGCCTCTGATAAAGGATAATAAGGCATCCACCAAGGACCAAAAAACATCCCGGATTTACCTGTAATAATAGGCTCCTGAGTTTCCTTATATAGTGCAAAGTCCGGATCCAGCAACCCGCGTTTATACCAATCAGCAAGTTTAGCAAGCGCTTGTTTGGTCTCTGGTGTAATGGAGCCATACACGATATTGCCGTTGTTATCCTTAATCCAATTCGTGGGGAAAGCGTGAAATGCACTAAACACAGCATCCAGACCATTAACTAATGGTTTAGTTCCATATACGATATTTTTGTAGCCGCTTAGACCGACGGTATCTCTTTTTCCATTTCCATCAGGGTCTTTTTCAATAAAAGCTTTGGCAATTTTCTCGATGTCTTCAAAAGTTTGAGGAGGCCGCAGCTCCAGCTTCTCCAGCCAATCCTGACGAACCCAGAGCAGCACGGGAGAGTCAGCATCAATAGCTACATTCGGTAATCCATATAGTTTACCATCGCGGGAAGCGTCCTCTAATGCCTCACCCTTTGTAGAATTGTACATATCCTTGATAAGTTCAGATCCATATATTTTATAAGTCTCTGTCAAATCTTCAATCATATCATTATCAATTAATTTCTTCAGTTGATCACGATCTACAACCATGGCATCAGGCAAATCGTTGCTATCAATGGCAAGCTGTACCTTTTGCGTAAAAGCATCCTCACCCTTCGCTTCCCAGGAGTGAACCACTTTGATATTCGTAATGCTCTCTAAATAACGGGTGATTGGATTGTTATCGTTGCTGTCACCTGTATTAAGCCGCGAGTCGGGAACCTTAAACCCTACTCGGATCACAATCGGATCCTCATATTTGCTATAAGCGATAGAAGTAGCCTCATCCCCTGCCTGAGGGCTTGCAACCGAATCTACAATACCAATATTGTCACGACATGATGTCATTCCAATGACCAGACACACTAGGAGGATAGATTTCCAAAATTTCATATTTGGTTTTTCCCCTCCGCACGGAATTCACTTGGTAATTTACCAATACGTTCTCTGAACAATCTGCTGAAATAACGATCATCCTCAAAACCGGACCGCGAAGCAATCTCACAGACGGGAAGAGTAGTCTCCAGCAGCAGTGATTTGGCAAGCTCCAGCCGCATTCCCCGTAAACATTCACCAAATGTCTCTCCGGCAAAACGAGCGAAACATTGGCTGAAATAACCACGGCTCATATTAATGACGGCTGCTACGTCGCTCTGATTGATTTTGTCACCTGCATGGCTCTGCATATAACGAACTGCACGAATAAGACAGGACATAACCTCTTTAGTTAATCCAAGCTCCAGCATTCTTCGTCCCACATGATCAGAAAATCGCCGCAGCCAGTTCTTCCAATGGCACCAGTTCAGATTATGGGAGATGTCCCTTTCCAGTTGAGCAGCATCTTCAGGCTTTAAAAGTAAAGAACTCCAGCTTTGTATTAGAGAGTGTGCAAACGCCAGAAACTGATCAGAACGGGGTTTCTGCTGAAGTATGTTTGCTACAAATTTCTCCCACTCATTTCCATCAATTGTCCACTTCAAATTCTGTGCTTGCTCCAGCAGATTATCCGCCTCTTGTTTTGAGTAGGGAGCCGCTGGTTCCTTCTTTATGTCTTCATATTTCAATGAGGTCAAATCCTCAGGTTCAGGATGATAAAATAGAATACGGCGTAATTTCGCAGTGAGCTGTTCCTCCAGTTCCTGCAAGGGTTGATCTCTCAATCCACTGATCAGCGCGGTCTGCCATCGTCCGGATAGCTGGATCTTAAGCTCACGTTTGCTCTCATCTATTGAGAAACGATGCAATAAGGGCGACATCCACAACTCATGAAAAGTAATGAGCGGATTATTTTTCACGCTGGACAGCTGAAATAATTCTTCTTCATTGCATTGATGATTTAGTGGCAAATACAGCAGAGCCTTATCAGCAGCCATACGTTTACTTTCCCCACGAACCAGAGCATCCCGTGTATTGTCCTCCCATTTAATTCGATCGACAAGACGTCTGATGGTTTCATCCGCATTTTCCATCTCAAGCAGTGTTTTTACAATATAGTCAACGGCTCCTAAACGCATAGCCTCCTGAACATAGTCAAATTCATGATGACAAGTAAGGACAACACAGCGAATGCCTGCGAACCGTTGTCTAACCATTTTAATGAGCTCGAAGCCTGAAATGCCTGGCATGGTCAAATCCACAAATAATAAATCTACTTCCTGCTGTTGAAGCAGCTCCAAAGCAGATTTACCATCACCTGCCTCCCCAACTATAACAATCCCTAAGGATGACCAGTCGATCAGGGATATGAAGCCTTTTCGTACGAGTCTCTCGTCATCGACAACTACAGCCTTAATCATCGAAGTCCTCCTTACCTTTCCTCGGAATCACAATGGATACAACCGTACCTTCTCCTGGCTTACTGAACATCTCTAGCTTCATTTGTTCTCCATAATAGGTTCTAAGCATCCGGTTCACATATGAAAAACCAATTCCAAGTCCCCGTTTTTTCGCTCCATCATCAGACAACAGCTGATCTAATGTATCTGCATCCATCCCAGCGCCATTGTCTCTCACACATAGCTGAACCTCTCCTTCACCATGTTTCGTTATCTCAACATCTACCTTGCCATTATCGCTTAATCCATGATAAATCGAGTTCTCCACCAGAGGCTGAAGCAAAAATCTCGGGACAGCCACAGACAATACATCCTCATCAGCTTCAACGTTAAATTCAAATTCATAATCATAACGAATACGCTGCAGCTCCATATAATTTCGAATCGCTTCAATTTCCTCGCCAATGGTAACAATGATGCTTTGCTTTCCCAGATTATAATGCAGCACCTTTACAAGAAGAGTGACCAGCTTGTCGATCTCCTTCTGGCCGTTTAGCCGGGCCATCCACTGTACCGTATTTAAGGTATTATGCAAAAAATGAGGATTGATCTGGCTGAGCAACTTCTCAATCTCAAATTGGCTTTTCTGTTTCTCATTATGGGCAACCGCAACAATCAGCTCATTCACCTGTTTTTTCATCTGCTGAAAGTTGGTAAGCACGAAATCAAATTCTTCCACATTCGTATAGGCTACCGGAGCGGTAACATTTTCCGCCATTCGGTTGATTTCAAGGTTGACCTTACGCAACGGACCATAAATTTTCCTCCAGATGATCCAAGCCAGAAATCCGGCAAAAAGAAGGGTGGAGAAGGCAAGTAAGATCATTTTATAAAACCAAGAGTAAATTTCACTGTTGAATTCTGATTTTTTCACAACAGCAATAAGTTTCCAGCCCTGAGGACTCGCGTAACGAAAAAGATGATATCCGCTTAGCGTTTCATGGGTGAGATTGGAGTTGCTTCCCGCAGCTTTAATAATACTTAGCGGAAGTTTGCCATCGATCACTTTTGTACTATTACCTTGCTGATTGACCAGCAGATGATTTACTTTCATCCCGTAGGACTCCTGATTGAAGATTTTGCGAAACAAACTATAATTCGTCTCCAAATAAATATAAAGCTTATGCTGGCCCGGCACACGGACAATCCGCTGCTCCGAGAATACGAGATTATCACCAACAGCGTACATAGTGGGATGTGGTCCATAATAGTCAGCCCCGTTATATCGCATAAAAGACGCCAATGTACTGATATCAAAATTTCTGCGTGCGCTCATGTTGGTGAACAGAACGGGATCATCGCTGTCCGGCATAATGTAGGCTGTAAGTCCAATATAAGGGTTCGTAAAATTGACTAGATTGATCTTCTGGTTGATGGAATTCATCATTTGCGATTTGCGAAAAATTTGTTTTTCCTGAATAAATGAGGACATCTCCTGCACAATCTGACCGTCCAGAGCAAACTGTTTGGAGGCAAAATCCATATTGTCGATGGCATTCTCCAGGCTTGAGGCTTCCTGTCTCAGACTAGCGCTGATCCCGTTGCCAATTTTACCTGAAAGGATGGAGTAAATAGAGGTGTAGGTTACGAATCCTACTAAGAGAAGCGGAAGTAGTGTTCCGATTACTAGATAGATAAATAAGGTATTACGTAAGGATTTGACAGCTGGAGTATGACTCCGCAGGGGTACTCTTACCATCTGGATTATCCTCTTCTTTCTATCTGAAAGCGTTTTATATTAATGTGAGAATACCACATTTATCCTTAATTGAATAGAATAAGGCAGAACAGCCTCCACGCCGCCCCGCCTTATTTTATAGTTACTAGCCGTGTTTATTTAACGCTTTTACGGGCCTCGAACAATTCCTCAGCCTTTTTAATCGAGAAATCCATAACTTCGGAATACCCAAGACCATTTACCTTATCATGCATTTCTTTATTCAACTTATCGTATTCCGCTTGATCTTTAGCAAAGACCATTTTCCAGGAAATCTGTTGAATAACCGTACCGATTTGTTTATTCTTTTGTTCCACTGTTTTATCCATGGTTAATGGTTCTTTGCCAGTGAAGCCTTGTGGTGCTACAGCCAATAGATTGTTTTTCTCAAAATACTCCTTAGGAGTCAGGACGCCCATTTTCGCTCTCCAGTCACTATCAAGCTTGGAAGGGTTACGCTCTAGGGTTGTTGTCCACAGATTATGATCGAATGGCTCACTATTCTCTGGATTCACCATCGCCGGAACCACAAACGAGAAGTTCATTTGATTGGAGCCATAGTAGTAGTCACCCCCGCCGTATTCAGCAGGAACTTGAGTATTCTGTTGATCAGTATAAGCTTTCCAACCAAAATCAGTCACTGCAGGTTTGCCGTTTGCATCAATATCCCAAGTCAGACCTTGAGGTCCGTTAGGTACTGCTGTACCACTTCCTGCAGAAATCATTGCACCTTCCGGTGTGTACATCCAGTTAATGAATTCCATAATTCTAGCAGGCTCCTTAGCTTTTGCGCCGATTGCAATAATACCGTTACCACCGTAAACATTGAAGCCTGTGGAATACATCAATTCATCTTTGAACGGAACCAGCGCAAAACCTTTACCTTCGGCTGTTCTTTCTGGTGTATTGTAGTTAGCAGCTCCAAGCCATGGGAACCAAGAGAACAATAGACGACCATCTTTGTATTTCGCTACAACATCGTCAAATTTTTGCGTCATAGAGTCCGGATCAACCAGACCCATTTGGTTAGCTTCAAAATACAGTTTGAGCGATTTCATGTACCAGCTATCTTCGGATAAGAAGTCATAATACTTTTCTTCATCTGCCTTAACATACACAGCAGTATCAGGAATTTCGTCATAGCCCATCATGTTAGCGAACT
Organism: Paenibacillus sp. FSL H8-0315; assembly: GCF_038005365.1. Lineage (NCBI taxonomy): Bacteria > Bacillati > Bacillota > Bacilli > Caryophanales > Paenibacillaceae > Paenibacillus > Paenibacillus sp. FSL H8-0315. Next base: position 1,033,339 of record NZ_JBBOTA010000001.1, read on the forward strand.
GTTTAGCCAATGTCATTTTATAGTTGCCATCCCAATCAGACCACATCGAGAAAGCATAGGTTTTTTTGCCTTGTTCATTCTTAGGCTCGAGCTCTTGCATTTTTTTCAGCACAGGCAGATAATCTTCAATCTTTGTAATTTCTGGCGCTCCAATTTGTTGGTAAAGATCAAAGCGCAGGTCTGGACCCCAAGTCATATCTTTTCCTTCAGAAGGTCCGGATGGATTAGAAGCTACGCTGTTCCCCATACCAAAGACTGATGATCCACCGCCAAAAGCTACCTTAGCTTTTTCAATAGCTTTTGGAAAAGTGCTAGAAATGTCTTTTCCGTATTTGTCCAAAAGACCGTCCTGTGTCCAGTCCAAGAGCAGCTTTCCTTTGATGGCGTTTGGATAGTGGTTCTTGTCGTCACCGAAAATGATGATATCTCCAAGATCTCCGGAAGCCATCATTGCAGAGATTTTGGTATCTCCACCAGTCAGGTTTGAAGCTACAATCTCCATTTCGATGTTGAACTTATCCTTGATAATTTTTGCAAACCATCCAGTCTGTGGACCGGCATAGTTAGCGGTTGTTGAGAATACAGTCAGCTTCAGCGGCTTGGAATGATCAAGCGCTCCGTCATCCGGTGCTACTGTCTCTTCCGCCGGGGCATTCGTGGCAGCCGACGTAGGTTTCTCTGTGCTCGTGTTTTTGCCCGAGTTAGCCGTATTATTCCCCCCGCCACATGCTGCAAGAACGAAGACCAGGATTACGGATAGCATGACAAGCGATGCTCTTCTTAATCTCATTGCTTTATACCCTCCCTTTCATCTCTTCACTTATAGTTCAACTCTGCTTATAGCAGAGGAAAACCCAGTTCTGGTCCAGAGCGGCCAACCATCAGCCTTTAACCGCACCGATCATAATTCCTTTGACGAAAAAGCGTTGGAAGAACGGATACACGATCAAAATCGGCAATACAACGATCATAGTTACAGTCATCCGCACTGAGGTTGGAGTCTGCATATTCGCTGCACTAGCGGCCATATCTGGCGAATTACGAATTAAGGCTGCGAGCGAGCTGGATTCGTTCAAATAACGCCATAATAAGAACTGGAGCGTAAAGTATTTCGTATCTGTCATCAGAAACGCCGTATCAATAAAGGCATTCCACTGATTCACCGCTGAGAAAATCGTAATCGTAGCCAAGATAGGTGTCGTAAGAGGAACAATGATACTCCAGAACACCCGGAAGTAACCTGCTCCATCCATTGACGCCGACTCCTCAAGTGAGGGAGGAATAGCCTCGACGAAGGTTTTGACCAAAATGATATTAAAAGGAGTAATAATGGTTGGCAAAATATAAGCCAGGTAATTATTAGTCAGATGCAAGTTATGCATGGTGATATACCATGGGATCAGCCCTGCGCTGAAATACATCGTAACTACAACACTGCGGTACCAAATACTCCGGCCCCACATTTCCTTTTTGGTGAACAAGTACCCAAGAAATGCCGAAGATCCAACGGTGAGCAAAGTACCAACAACTGTTCTATAAATAGAGACTGTCGCCGCATGGCCTAAACCACTGATTCTTAGAACCTTACTATAGTTATCAAAATGGATCTGCCTTGGATAAAATTTGATATACCCTGCTGCGCTAAGATCATTCGAACTGATCGTATTAATGAACAAATAGTAGAATGGATAAATGCATGACAGGGTGAACAATCCAAAGAGTGTGTAGATAATAATTTGAAAGATTAATTCTCCAGAAGTTAGTTTTTTCTTTCTCAAATGGGATCACCCCTGCCTTAAATGATAGATTCGTCACGCACCATCTTGGATAATGTGTTTGCCGCGAACAGTAGAATTACACTAACAACCGACTTCAGCATACTGACAGCTGTGGCAAACGGAAAGTTGTTAGCGAACGCAATATTGTATACATATAGATCCAGCACTTCTATGGAATCTTTATTCATCGCATTTTGAAAGGCAAAGTACTGCTCCATCCCGTTATTGACCAGGTTACCTATGGAGAGAAGCAGTAGGACAAAGAAGGTTGGGATAAGACCCGGAATGGTAATATGCCAGATTTTACGGAACCGGCTTGCACCATCCACCTCTACGGCTTCATACAACTCCTGATCAATGCCTGCGATTGCAGCAAGATAGAGAATGGCACCCCAGCCTAACGATTTCCACCAATACCAAATGATCATCGTGACCCAAATATTCGAGCTGGAGGCTAAAAAGTTATAACCCTCATCAACGATTCCAAGCTGCACTAAAATGTGTGTGATGACCCCGTTATCAACGGAAAACAACGAGAAGGCCAATGCATATACCAGAATCCAGCTGATAAAGTTCGGAATCGTGGTTAGCGTCTGCACCATCTTGCGATACCAGCCTGACTTAATCTCGGTCAGAAAAATCGCAAAGATCACTGGAAATATTGAGGTAATTAGTCCAAGTGAACTCATGGCAAGAGTGTTCTTCAGCACGCGCACAACCTCTGCGGTCTGTGTTGGATTGGATACAATCGTCTTGAACCATTTCAACCCGACATATGGCGTGTCAGACAACGGTATTCCGGGAATGAAATCATAAAATGCATAAATCCATCCGCTGATCGGCAGATAATAGAAAATAAAGGTGACCACAAGAAACGGAAAAGCCATGAAGAACAACTTATGTTTGTTCTTCATCTTCCAGCGGGATCGATGAACCGGATCGACGCTGGGAAGTAATTCACCAGAAGGTACCCCCATGTCGGAATCTCCTATACCCAGATTTTGATTACGTTTTCATAGTATCAGAACCTTTACGTATGACGAGATAGATCACAGAACGGCCTCACTGGAGAACCGTCTGATGCTTGTGAACCAAATTCGCATCTATTTCGACCATTTTCTACCTAATCGCTGTAGGTCTAGTGATGGAGAGCCTACATGCCTTTTGGCTTATAAAAAGCGGCAGGATGACGGAAATTCCCGTCATCCTGCCGCTGAAAGAGATGGTTTACTAAGGAGCGCTTGGGAGCTATGGGCAACTAGACTCTCCTCGTTCACTACATCAACTATGGTGCGCTTTGTCCTCTTCGTCCGTTATATCAACTATGGTGTTTGTCCTCTTCGTCTGCTACATCAACTATGGTGCGCTATGTCCTCTTCGTCCGTTACATCAACTATGGTGCGCTATGTCCTCTTCGTCCGTTACATCAACTATGGTGCGCTATGTCCTCTTCGTCCGTTACATCAACTATAGTGCGCTATGTCCTCTTCGTCCGTTACATCAACTATGGTGCGCTATGTCCTCTTCGTCCGTTATGGTTTTTCACACTTCATAGTTTTGGCATAGGACCCAGGTGCACTTATTTCCGGGTTTCAACACATTCCCTCATGCTATCGGACTCAGGTGCAGCTATCCACACAAATATAGCCCAAATACGAGCATATGCATGCCGATAAGAGCTATACAGTCCGAAACTACGGCAAAGTAACTCAAAAATCACCAATAGCGACTCTACGGTCCGCAACACACTTCATGCAGCGAAATCAGGCACTCTTCTCTCGAGAATTCATCGCATTCCCTCATACTGTCTGACTCATTCTTGGATTCATCGCATTTGCTCAGGCTGTCGGACCCATTCTTGGATCCATCACATTTGCTCACGCTATCGGACCCAGATGCACTTATTTCCGGGTTTCAACACATTCCCTCATGCTATCGGACTCAGGTGCAGCTATCCACACAAATATAGCCCAAATACGAGCATATGCATGCCGATAAGAGCTATACAGTCCGTAACTATGGCAAAGTAGCTCAACAATCAGCAATAGCGACTATACGGTCCGCAACACACTTCATGCAGCTAAATCAGGCATACTTCTATGGAGAATTCATCGTATTCCCTCATGCTGTCGGACTCATTCTTGGATCCATCACATTTGCTCATCCTATCGGACCCAGATGCACTTATTTCCGGAATTCATCGCTTTTCCTCGTGCTATCGGACTCAGGTGCAGCTATCCACACAAATATAGCCCAAATACGAGCATATGCATGCCGATAAGAGCTATACAGTCCGAAACTACGGCAAAGTAGCTAAAAAATCAGCAATAGCGACTATACGGTCCGCAACACTCCACGCATCATTATCGAGAATTCAGCGCACTCCCTCATGCAGTCTGACTCATTCTTGAATTCATCGCATTCCCACCTGCTATCGGACTCATTCTTGAATCCATCGCATTCCCTCATGCTATCGGACTCAGATGCTCTTATTTCCAGAATTCATTGCATTTACTCAACCTTCGAACTCAGCTCCCTTACTTCGAGGGTTCATGCTCATTTGTACTCCCAACCACACATAAAAAGCAGCCTCTCAAATGAGAAGCTGCTCCATCACTTTACAACCCTAGTTTGTTTACAACCAATTCAATGCATTCCGCATAATGCGCACTACATTCCGCTCGTCATTCGAATGCCCGCGCCTTCCGCCATTGCCTAATGCCCGGGCGCCTGATCTTTCCCCTCCGCGGAGGCATCCATTTTCTGGCGCCCCATAAAAAAGGAGGCCAGCAAAGCTAACGCAGCAGGAATAACCGCCCAAGCGAAGGTGTTCGCAATGGAAGAGGAAAGTCCCTCTGTAATTTTACTCAAAATTTCCGGTGGAATGAGTGCTCTAGTCTCAGGCGACAGCAGGGAATGCGGATCTTTAAAATCCATAACCCCAGCAGCCCCCGCAGAAGCAGCTCCTCCTCCATTTGCTGTGAGCAACTTAGTTAGACTGCCCGAGAAATAATGGCTTTGAATAATGCCAAATGTGGTTATTCCGATGGTCATGCCAAGCGAACGAATGAAATTCAGTGTTGCGCTGGCGGAGCCGCGTTGCTGCGCAGTCAGACCATGAATAGCTGCTGTGCTTAACACAGAGAAGGAAGCGCCGATGCCCAATCCGATTAAAATCATGTACAAGGTAACCAAGAGACGTGAAGCTTCCGGAGTAAGCGTTGCTACCAGCCCTGTGCCGATCACCAAAAGTACAAACGTAGGAATCAGCAGATTGCGGTAACTGGTTTTTGCCATCAGGAATCCTCCCGTTGTGGCGGTAATTACTGAGCCGACCATCATCGGCAGCAGGACAAGTCCTGAATTGGTAGCCGAACCCCCTAATACACCTTGGATAAAGATCGGGATATATACGGAAGCCACGATAAATGCAGCACCACTAAATAGCGCGCACAGAATGCTGACGGCGTACAGTCTTTTTTTGAATAACGCAAAGGAAATGATCGGCTCTTTCGCTCTCGTCTCTACAAAAAGGAACACTGCCGCCAATATAGCAAAAGCTGCAAATAAGCCGAGGATCATCGATGAGCCCCAAGCGTATTCTTTTCCACCCAGCTCCAACGCAAACATTAAGCAGATGACAGAGCCCAGCAGTGTGCCCGCACCCAGCCAATCAATAGGTTGTTTGGAATGCTCATGTGACTCTTTATAAAAGAAAACGACCATCACAAAAGCCAACAGTCCAAGCGGTAAGTTAATATAAAATATCCACTGCCAAGCAATATGATCGGTGATATACGCGCCTAGCAATGGACCAAAAATACTTGATAATCCAAATACCGCACCAAATGCACCGCCCAGCTTGCCCCGTGTCTCCAGCGGTACGGCGTCGAACATTATGGCAAAAGCAATCGGCACTAGCGCGCCGCCTCCAATTCCCTGAATCGCCCGATAAGCAGCCAGCTGAGTAATCGTATCTGCCGTCCCGCAAAGCGCTGAACCCGCCATAAATACAATAATCCCAAAAACAAAAAACTTTTTACGCCCATACATATCAGACAGCTTGCCAAAGATAGGCATCCCCGCCATCTCAGCTACGAGATAAGCTGATGTTACCCAGACAAATTTGTCCATACCGCCTAGTTCCCCAACAATATTGCCCATTGCTGTAGCAACGATGGTGCTGTCCATGGAGGCCATCAGTATTCCCAACAGCAGACCTGCGATTACAATGCCCAGATTGGGCGCTTTGGCAGCACTCATTTATTCCACTCCCCATTGTCAAAAGATCTATAACTATGTGTTACAGCTTTACTTGATGCCTCACTATTGCATTCTTGTGAATCTCCAAAGCACTACGGTATTCCACAGTATCAATCTCACAGTCCACACCGATGATTACCCGATCTCCTCTGACAATATTTGCTTTTGTATTATTCAGCTCTATCGTATCGCCTTCAATGAGCCCAGCCTCAAAAAGCACTTTAGGATTCTGCTTCATCAAATGCAGGAATTTTCCGGTCTTGCTTTTTTTGATCGTTAAAGCACTGCCTCCAACCTCTTTCGCTCTACTTAGACCATATAAATTGATCTCCAGTTGCTCCGCACTTAGCAGTCCTGCCACATTGAGAGCCCCCGAAATACGCAGATGTTCACCTTCACAATCACCATTAACCTCCAAATTACCGTTAAGATGAATATCGTCGATTTTTACGGAGGCTGCTTTAATTTCCCCCTGCCCCCGCAAGGCATCCCCTTCAAGATTACCCATAAGTGTCATCTCACCGGTTATTTTCATTTTGGTCATTAGCAGGTTTCCATCTACCCTTGCATTTCCAGTCAGGCTCAACTTCTCACAATCTACATCCCCTGCAAAATGACCTTCCCCAGTAACCTTAATATCCCGAAAAAAGCCTCCCGCTGAGGTCGTTGTGCCCATTATTTTCAAATTACTCCGAATTGTTTCTTCAGTCACCGATCTTCTCCACCTTTCCAACCTTTGCTTCAGGATGTACTGTAATCTGATCACGATACTCTATCCGTTCGACAGTACAGCCTGGACCTACAATCACAATATTGCCCCTGATAACATCAGCCGTTGTATATTCCAAATCAATAAAATCTCCTTCAATAGTCCGAGCCCGCAGCTCCGATCTTAATTTAGGGATGATTCCACTTAACATTTTGCTCCAGACTCCACTATTCGTTTGCCGGATCACTAGACTCTCCACACCAATTTCATGCGCCTTTCCCTGCCCTTGCAGTTTGAAGTCTACATGTCCTGCACTAAGTAAACCTCCGACACTAAAGCTTCCTTCCCCCGCAAAATCCTCAAGCTCACAATCACCCTTGATATTCAGCATTCCATGAAGTGTGCAGCTTTCTCCCCGAATGCTCTCCCCGACAGTAATCATTCCGTCCACTTTTAGGGAGTTAAAACGCAAATGGCCCAGCACTTTCATCGTTCCATTGCATTCCGCTTCTTCCGCCGAGAGATCATTCTTCAAATTCATATGCCCGTTTCCTTTAAAAATTCGCGTCACGATGGGTCCCGTTACTTTGCCTACACCATCGATTCGCACGCTGTTATAAGTACCTCCGGCCCCCCCGCTGACTCCGTTTATAATCAGATCCGGCAGCTCTCGTTTGTCCATTACACTAACCCCCTATTCAACAAGCTTAAAAGCAAGCTTACCTTTCAATTGTTCTATTACATCTGCACTGAGTATTTTACTGACCAGCTTTACCCCTTCATCGAACCATAACTCCGCTGGTGCCTGAGCCAGAATAAAGGATGACACCCCCATTTTGCGGATAAAAAATAACTCCCAGCTGCCACTCTCAAGATTGGAGGCTTTATCCATTAAGGTTCGAAACAGCAGCTCTGCTTCCTCCATACTCATCTCCCCTGCACTAAGCAGGCGATCTACAGCCAATAAATAAGTGAGTTGATCGAAGCTATATCCATTCTTGACACCGAGCCTCTCTCCAAATTTCCCCAGCGTCATCGACGAAACAATGTTACGTTCTATAATTTCCGCAGCAGATATACTTACTTTGTCAAAAGAAGCCTTATCTGATAGCTTATCAGCCATTTCATCCAAAGAAAGTCCATCTTTCATATTCACAATATTATCGATACGGGACAAAATCATGTCTTTTGGAAAAAAAGTCTCCTGTCCAGTAAACGTAGATTTACGGATAAACCATTCCTCTGGAATCAACTGCTTCCGCTTCCAGCGGTACAATTGCCCATAGGATATACCGGTTAAATCCAATAACTGCTTCTTTGAGATCAAATCCTCTTCCATGCTTATCACTCCTTGAAGCCATCGTAACATAACACTGTTACGTTGTAAAACCAATAAATTAAACTCCCCTCATACCTACCTACGCTAGTAACCATCGTGTCCTAACGTCTCCCCCAAAGATTTTAAAGCATACCTTAAGAGCAGACCTCCGTCTTGAGAAGGATTTAACGGTCATTCACTATTTTTCCCACAAAAAATGACTGCCCCCGCCGCTATAAATAGCAGCATGGAACAGCCTTCTCTTAGAATGATTTTTACGATCTGCTAATCTTACTGAACAAAAGTATAATGTGCTGAATCATATTGCGGGCCGGATTTTTCGTAAGTGAACCAGTACTCAATACTGCTGCCAGCGCTTAATCCACTCACCGTCTGCTTCCATGTTCCTGAGTTATTAGTCATCCTGTAATTAAGCTGGGAACCCCCGTTAATCTTGTAATGCACATCTACATAAAGGGCACTGGTTACAGGTGTAATATAGATACTCGCCTCTGTAGCAGAAAGTCTCGTTACCCCTGCTGTAAAGTCAGCCGTCACATGATCACCGCCTCCGCTGCCTCCAGTGGGATTAGTAGTAACTGTTGCGGTATTACTAGCGGAGGATAAATTACCTGCTGCATCCGTGGCTTTTACTGTAAACGTATAGGCTGTGCTTGGAGTAAGTCCACTAACAGTAGCTGTAGTTCCCCCCACAGTGGACACCTGCTGTGTTCCGCGATAAACAATATAACCTGTAACGCCAACATTATCGGTAGAAGCGGACCAGCTTAAGCTAACTCCTGTATCCGTCTTACTGGTTACCGTTAGATTAACGGGAGCGGTTGGCGCGGTTGTATCCCCAGTATTACCACCACCCGTCAAATATTGACCTGTGAATGGATTAAACCGGTGCAGGGACATTATTAACCAACCTGTGCTGGAAACACAGTTTTGCTGCGCCATCACCCAATAACTGTTGCTGGACCCTTTCAGCGAGTAGGGAATACCCCCAAGCGAAGCACCGCTTGTGCCTTGTTTTTTAATAATCTCTGTATTAATAGCGTCTGCCTTTGAGGCATTGCCTTGCAGATAATAAGCGAGCGACATGAATGCGCTTCCTTCAAACCATACGTCAGCACCCGTATTGCCAATTTGATTTCCGTTATCGTCATACGCTGGCAATACTTCATCTGTCCAGTCAAAATCATATCCGGTGAGCGTATTCCCAGCATCATTGTAAGTAAGCGTCTGCTTGTAACGCGGATTCGCAAGTGTTCCCGGGGTGCCGGAGGCATTTTCCACATAGGTTAAGCTTGCGCCGTAGTTATGTGTTCCGGATACGCCTAAAGCTAATACTCCCCAAGGATTCACGTCTAAAGGTATTTTGGGGTCGATCAGATTTGTATCGTTTTTCCAGCCCCCCTTGAAACGTTTGACTGTGTCATCCCACACATAATTATCCAGGAAGGTTTTGACTCCAGAAGCCGCACTGTTATAAGTGGCTGCCTTTGAGGAATCCACCGAAGCATAATACTGCAATACCCGGTAAATATCGATATTGTGCTCGGTTGAGCTCCAAGGCTCATCGGAATTACTCCAACCACTCCATCCCCCTGCGATACTGCCATTAGCCTTTTTATACTGTAAACTCCAATCTAGTGCTTTGAGCGCCATTGGACGATACCGTGAATCATTATATTGCTTCTCATAAGCCATAGCAGCCATTGCCATCCATACAACGGGTCCCACATGTTTACGGATTTCTTCTCCGAAGCCGTTGTTATACCAATAAGAATTCAGCCAGAAGCCTGATGGATCTTGAATGTCCCGCATTTTGTTCAAAACCTGCTCTGCCCGCGTCCGTTCACCCTTTACAATAAAGGCGATAGCTGCAACCGCTTGATCATATGTGTATACAATCTGTTTGGGGTTGTTTGGTCCCCAGAAATCTTCAAAGCTATCTACCAGTCCCTCAAAAGCATACCCCGCTGTTGCATCCTGCTGGGCCTTCAGCCAGATTAAAGCACGATTTGAAGCGTCACTTGCAGCATCTGCATTCGCTTTTCCACCAAAGGGTAGAGCTACCCCAAGCACCAGCAAACTTGTCATTAAGATCGAAAACAGCTTCCTCATCTTCATAACTTTCCTCCTCTTAATCATGATGAACTAGGCAATAAGAGTTCTTTGAAGCATAAAAACTAAAGCGTTTTCAAACAGCAACAACAGGGACTTTTGAATATTTTACCATGGTAATTGTCCTCATTTTCAGGCTTAGAAACCCGTTCGTCAACGATTTTATGTAAATTTTTAACTAAATGAGGCGAAACAACCAAAATTGCCATTTGAGAAATCATACGAAAGACCAGCATCATTTTTATGAATTCATATTTATGAAGACAAAACAAAAAGAGCAGACAGCTCCTTTATAAGGATTCTATCTGCTCTTTACTATTTATCTCTATACTATTCTGCTTTATCTTCGCCAGCAGTTTCAGCTACAGCGGGTTCAGCAGTATCTTCTTCTGTTGGCTCTTGCGCTGCTGGAGGTGAAATACGGACAATCAATGTGTCCTCAGGCGTCAATACTTCCCAGCCTTCATGCTTCGGCAAATCAGATACCAGCAATTGATCACCAATATCTAGTCCACTGATATCCACTTCAAAGGATGCAGCTATTTTATCTGGAAGTGTGCGAATATCCAGCTCATGCAATTCAATTTGTTGCACGCCGCCGCTCTTCACACCTACTGGTTCACCTGTAAAGTGGAACGCTACTTTTGTATCCAATTTGGCCTTCATATCAATCTGCTGAAAATCAATGTGCAGCAGTTGTTTGGAAATTGGCTGACGTTGGATTTCTTGAATAACCACGTTCTTTTTGCCCGAGTCTGGCAATTCCAAAGTAAGAACAGCCCGTGGGTTGCTGGCTAAAATACCTGAAATTGTCTTAGCATCCGCTGTAAAGGACTGGCTATCTGAACCTGCACCGTACACGACTACCGGTACAAAGCCTTTTCTGCGCTGTGAAGAAGTCGAGCCGGATCTTTCTGTCAAACGTACTGTTGTATTCACGATGATTCCTCCTAAGTAGGGATTTTATACTAGACCGATTAGATATGTACGCCTAACCTAACCACTCTCTAATTACCCCATTGACCTGGCTTTGAAACCTCTCACGACTTTTGAGCCCAGGCAAAAATAAGGTCAAATTGTATTATTATACAATTCAACATTAATTATTCATGTCTTAGGAGTAAATCATTGCTATATTTGTGACAACTATTAAACTAAATGACAAGCTACAAAATGGTTACTGCCAACATCACGAAATACCGGGATTTCAGATCTGCAAACCTCTTGCGCAAAGGGACAACGGGTATGGAATTTACAGCCAGAAGGCGGATTTACCGGACTCGGAATATCTCCCTTAAGTACAATTCTTTCCCTTTTCAGCTTTGGAATAGGAATCGGAACAGCCGACAGCAGCGCTTTGGTATACGGGTGGAGCGGATTCTTAAACAGTTCATCTCTTGAAGCCGTCTCCATCATAGAGCCCAGGTACATGACACCGATTCTTGAACACAAATGCTCCACAACACTCAAGTCATGGGAGATAAACAAATACGTTAACCCTCGACTCTGCTGGAGCTTACTGAATAAATTAATAATCTGTGCTTGGATGGAAACATCCAGTGCTGAAACTGGTTCGTCTGCAATGATCAGCTCAGGATTCAAAACAAGCGCACGGGCGATCCCGATCCGCTGCCGCTGCCCCCCGGAGAATTCATGCGGAAAGCGATCAATATGATAAGAAGATAACCCGCAAGCCGCTAGCGCTTCAAGCACCAGATCTCGCACCTCGGACCTTGAGCATAGACCATGATCCAGTAAAGCTTCACCAATGGCATCACCTATACGAACCCGTGGGTTAAGTGAGCTATAAGGATCTTGGAAGATCAACTGCATTTGGGGTCTAATATTGCGCAATACAGCGGGCGACAGGGAGTGAATGTCTATCCCTTTGAACTTGATCTCACCTGCCGTTTTATCCGTTAGCCGTAAAATCGTCCGTCCGACTGTACTTTTGCCGCTCCCAGATTCCCCTACAAGCCCAAACGTTTCCCCAGGTTGAAGTGTGATGCTAATATCGTCAACAGCCTTTACATGCCCAACGGTTCGGTTAAGCAGCCCCTTAGTAACAGGAAAATATTTCTTTAAATGATTGACCTCAAGCAGTGCTTCAGGCATGAACAACCGCCTCCTCATACAACCAGCAAGCTACCTTTTGTCTGCTGGCCACCTCTTTAAGCTGGGGCTGCTGGCTGACACATACAGGCATGCAATGCTCACAGCGGTCATGAAAATAACAAGAGGGCACCAGCTCAAGCGGATTTGGCACTTGACCTGGTATGGAATACAGCTCATCCTGTCGCTGATTGATTACCGGCTTCGATTTGAGCAGCCCTTTTGTATAGGGATGTTTGGGGTTGTTGAACAATTCAACAACTTCACCCTCCTCCACAATCTTTCCGGAATACATAACAATCACATAATCGGCCATCTCTGCCACTACGCCAAGATCATGGGTGATTAGTAGAATGGACATGCCCGAGCTATCTTTAATTTCACGCAGCATATCCAGAATTTGCGCTTGAATCGTTACATCCAGCGCCGTAGTCGGTTCATCAGCAATCAATAGCTTTGGACTGCAGGCAATGGCAATAGCAATCATAATCCGCTGCAGCATACCTCCACTTAATTCATGCGGGTAACTATCAGCAATTTGCTCTGGTCGTGATATGCCTACCTGCTTAATCAGTTCAATCGCCCGGATGCGCGCCTGTTTCTTGTTCATCTTCAAATGTACAATCAGCGGCTCCATGATTTGCTCACCGATCTTGATTACAGGATTAAGGGAGGACATGGGCTCCTGAAAGATCATCGCGATCTCATTCCCGCGGATGGTCCGCAGTGTGTTTTTGTCCATTTTCAACAAATCTTCACCCTGAAAATCAATTTTCCCTTGGGCTACCTTGCCCCCGGGTTCCTCAACAAGCCCCATGATGGACATCGCGGTCACGCTTTTGCCGCAGCCTGATTCTCCAACAATACATACCGTCTCTCCCTCGCGAACACGGAAGCTTACATCATCAACGGCTTTCACTTTTCCTTCTTCCGTGAAGAAGTATGTACTTAGACCGTCTATATTCATTAAATCACTCATCTGAGGGTCACCTACCTCTTCTGTTTAGGATCAAGCACGTCCCGGAGTCCGTCACCAAAGATATTGATCGCGATCACTGTCGCAAAGATCGATAACCCTGGTGGAATCCACAGCCACGGCCGATCCTGAAAGTCGATCATATTATTCGCAGCATCAATCATATTGCCCCAGGTTGGAGTTGGCGGCATAACACCTAGTCCAAAAAAGCTAAGAACCGATTCACTCAATATAGCACCACCGATGTTAAGGGTAGCCATAACGATCAGCAACGGAACGATATTCGGCAGCAAATGATTAAATAATTTACGTCGATCACGGAGGCCTAATACTACCGCCGCCTGCATAAACTCACGTTCTCGCAGACTAAGCATTTGACCCCGTACCATACGTGCCATACCCGGCCAGCTCACAATACTAAGCATCAGCATAACGATATACATCCGATAATCCGTTGGAATCTTCCACTCCGATAATAACGCACCAAAAATAAAGAGCAGTGGCAGACTCGGGACCGTCAATAAAAGATCCGCAATCCGCATAATGATTTGATCGGCAATACCGCGGTAATACCCAGCAATAGCCCCCAGAAGAGCACCGATAAACACCGAAAGAACCATTGACGCTAGTCCCACGGTCAGTGAAATGCGCCCCGCCTGCATTACCCGGGTCAGAATATCTCTGCCCAATGCATCAGTGCCCAGCCAATGCTTCATATTGGGTGCCTTGTTCATCATAGCCATATTAATTTTGTTATCCGTATAGGGTGAGAACAGCGGACCAATAAAACAAAGCGCAAACATAAAGATCACCACCACAAATCCGGATACCGCCAGCTTGTTCTTCAGCAACCTCCGCATAGATTGCCGGAATAAAGAGGATTTTCCTTTGGTGGTCTGCGGCTTCGCGATCCCCGCTACATTACTTTGAACTGCCACGTCAGCTTCCTCCTCTCTATAGCCGAACTCTAGGATCGGCAATCCGGTACAAAACATCCGAAAGCAACGTTCCTATGACGGTAAGTATGGCAATAAACATCGTAAAGCCCATCAGTAAAGGATAATCCCTTAGTCCGAAGGACTGCATATACAGTTGGCCAATCCCAGGCCAATTGAATATTTTCTCAATAATAAGTGATCCGCCAAATAGTGCCGGAAGCTCAAAACCAACCAGTGTAATTGCGGGCAGCAAGGCATTACGTAAGGCGTGTGTAAAGAGCACCTTGCGTTCTTTCAGGCCTTTGGCGCGTGCCGTACGGATATAATCCTGTTTTAAGACATCGATCATATTACTGCGGAAATAACGGGTGAGCGAACCTAATCCCAGAAGGGTCATAACCACAACCGGAAGGGTCATATGCATTACGATCTCTTTAAAGTAAGCCAAACCCGTAGCATTACTACCCGTGGTGATTATTCCACCTGGAGGCAGCCACTTGAGATCGACGGCCAGGATTTTGATCAGGAATAAGCCTATAAAAAATGACGGCAGTGACATGGCTGCGAATATAGCGATCATTACGAGTGTATCGAACCAGGAATATTGCTTATAGGCAGAGATGACGCCAATAATGACCGCAATCACCCACGTCAGAAACGTAGATACGGCAGCCAGCAGAAAGGAATTCCAAATATAATCATTAAAAAGCTGCAGCACAGGCTTTTGTTGGGCTAAGGAATACCCGAAATCACCATGCAGCGCATTCTTCATCCAGATCCCATACCGTTCAAGCACAGGCTTGTTTAAGCCGTAGATTTCACGCAGCTCAGCTTTGCGTTCAGCGGTCAATTTAATATTTCCGGTTATGAAGTCACCGGGAGTTGAAGCATACAGACAGAAGATCAATAATGATGCCGCAAATAAGATGATGACCATGTACAACAGTCTTTTCGATAAATAAGCGCTCATGACAGACTCCTTATGATTCGTCCCCTGCCCTTGAATCCATTCAGGGCAGGGGACACTGGTTTATTTATTTCAGGCTCCAAGTTGGCAGACTGCCAGCAAGACCGATGAACGGGCTGACCGATAGATTCTCAATACGTCCGTTATAGGCGTATACCGTCTTTTTATAACTTGTAAAAATAATAGGCAGTTCATCATTGAAAAGCTGATACAGCTCTTTATATACCGCTTTGCGCGCCTCAATATCAGTAGTGGCCAAGGCTTTGTTGTACAGCTCCAGGAATTTCGGATTGTCATAATCCGTGATTTCTCCATCGAAGAATTGCATGAACCCGTCAGACGGATCAGTCAACATGCTTGTGGAGAAGGATACGAGATCGTAGTCCCCACCTTCTACTTTCGATACCAGTGAGTTAAAGTCTGCGAAAACCTCAGGCTGGAATTCGATACCCAGCGCTTCAAAATTCTCTTTAGCTACAGCGATGAAAATATCTGTGTTTTTACTCTTCGAACCGAGGTAATGGATGGACAGCGGTTTGCCATCTTTTTCACGGATACCCCCCGCGCCTACCGTCCAGCCAGCTTCATCGAGTAATTGTTTTGCTTTTTCCGGATCATATTTGTAAGGATTAATACCTTCCTCAGTGTAAGACCAGGAAATCGGCGATGCCGGGATGTTGGCAATAGACCCTGCACCTTGTGCTGCATCCACATAAATACTCTGACGATCCAAACCGTACACAATAGCTTGACGTACAAGCTTATCCTTGAGCTGCTCATGCTTCAGGTTAACTTGCAAGTAACCATAGGTGCTTGGAGTGTAAGGAATAATATTCACAAAACCGAGTGCTTTCAGCTTCTCGATATTCTCGTCTGTCGCACTAAAGGAAGCGTAGTCCACTTCACCAGTTTCTACGAACTGCCATACGTCGCCTTCCGTAGTTTTGTAAATGAAATGCTCCGTCTTTGGTTTACCTTTGAAATAATTCTCATTCGCTACAAAACGCACTTCTTGACCTGGAATAAATTTCTCCAGCTTGTAAGGTCCATCGCCAAGTGGCTTCTCATGCAGCTTTTTAATGTATTCAAGATTTCCAATTTTATAGTCCTTGCCATAGTAAGCTTTCGACAGTACATTCGAGCCGAGCTGTACCAGCGCCGTTGCGTTTGGTTGCTCAAGGGTTGCTGAGATCGTCTGTGGATCAATTACTTTAATGCCCTCAACTGTAGGGGATGTACCTTCCTTATAGGCTTTGCCGCCTTTAACATTTAGCGATGGAAGCTGGGAGCTACCGTCATACGATTTGTCGTATTGGATCGTCCATGTAAATGCCACATCATCCGCTGTTAACGGTGAACCGTCGCTGAATTTCAAATCTTTTCTCAAGTGGAAAGTGTATGTAAGCTGATCATCCGAAACATCCCAGCTCTCCGCAAGTTCCGGCGTTGGAACGCCTTTGTCATCAACAGTTACGAGAGAAGCGTATAGCAGTGAAGAGACATTGCCATCATAACCACTTTGTTGAAAATAAGGAGTGAACGCTCCGCTTGGGTCCGTAAGTCCGACGATAATGGTATCTGTACGTTTTTGGGCCACCGCTGGAAGTTTGGATAAATCCGTGGCAGTAAAAGGTTCGCTTAGAGCACCCGCAGGAACAATCTCTGGTGCAGTGGTTGCTTCCACATTGGTTGAATTGGAGCCTGCAGCCGCATTGTTTGCGGATGAGGATTCGTTATTACTGTTGTTAGCGCAAGCAGAAAGTAACAGTGACCCCGTAAGCAGTAATGAAGTGATTACAATCGCATTTTTTCTCATGTACCTATCTCCCTTTTCTCTCTGAATAGAATAATAACTATAATTCCTACCCGTTAAGTATGAATAACATCTGATGTTCATTATAGAAAGGTTTTTTAGTTCTGTAAAGAGAGAACTTCAAAAAAATTCTCCATAAACAGAATTAGGCGATAATTAAAACAAATAAAAAAAGCCAAAACCCTCTCTGCATAAGAGAAGTCCTGGCTTTCAGGCGGTTATATTTTTAAAAAATCATTATTTCAAATACTCGAATAGCTGCTCATTCATCCGATGAATGCCTTCAAGACGCAGACTGTATCCGGTGACATTCTCCCCTTCAATATAGGCATGAAGTAAACCTGCACAACGAAGATTAAAAATATGATCATGCACAATCCCCTTCGAGATCCCCGCATGCTTAACAATTTCGGTAAACGTCTTACGGCCACCACTAAGGGCTTGGAGGATTTTTAGCCGGCTTTTTTCACTCAGACTACGGATCGCTCTGTACATAAAAGGGGAGATTTCCTCATTCTCCATCGATATCCACGCCGCATAATGGCAGATCGTTAATTCACCGTAGCAATAGATAATATTAGCAGGCTGAAAATGATACTGTGGAATCAGTACGAGCTTCTTAAGCCCATCCGTAGGCATGAAGTAAAATCCGTTGGTCGTCTTGTTCACGAAATCCGCAGTGTCCAGTCCATTAAGCTCCATGTTCTTGGAATCCGCATGCTGCTGCAGTTTGCTCAAAATCGCAGGATTGCATTGGCTAAAGTACTGGCGGTTCCACTCGGAGAGTAAAAATACTACGCGGTTACGGTAATCCTCCATATGGCTTGGAAATACCTTTACATACTTTGATAAGGTCTCATATAACTCACCAACCGATAACCCTTCAATCCAGTTCAACACACTGTCTACTTCATCTTTAAATGGACAACAGTAAATGAGCAGATTCAACATTTTCCACTCATTGTTTAGTTCGGTTTCTTTCAGACGGGATAACAGCTCTTCACTGAGCGTGCTTTCAATTTCATTAGCCCATGCTACCCCTAAATCAATCTTCTTATAGGATTTTTTGCAGAGATAAGTATGTAAGCTGTTCAACAATTCATAAATCGATCCAAATTCAACCTCAACCTTGTATTCCACAATGATTCCTCCTGCTAGCGGTTCTTTTCAGTAGTGAGATATTCTCTTAATCTTATTGTATTATCCTGAGAATACGCAAGCTACTCTATAAACGGGAGTGCATAAAAATTCATTAGCTGTTATTTCAGCACCGAATTTTCTGTATTGCACGGTGGTTTAGCTGTCATTTCCGCGAGCGTGGACGCTATCGGACACAACTGAGCTTGTGCTAATGGCGTCTGCCGTAGACTTCAGCGCGAGATCAAGACTCTGCGCTATCGGACTCAGTTGACCTTGTGCTAATAGCGTCTGCTAGGTCCGTAATCTCCTGCGGGAGATCAAGACTCTGCACTATCGGACTCAGTTGACCTTGTGCTAATAGCGTCTGCTGGGTCCGTAATCTCCAGCGGGAGATCAAAACTCTGCACTATCGGACTCAGTTGACCTTGTGCTAATAGCGTCTGCTGGGTCCGTAATCTCCAGCGGGAGATCAAAACTCTGCACTATCGGACTCAGTTGACCTTATTCGCAGTATTATCCCCTTTTTTGTGTGCTATCGGACTCCATAGGCGCTATTGACACTATAAATGCCTATTTCGTGCCTATTCCAAAGGAATAGCTGCACTGGGGTCCGAAACTTTACTCAAAAGGCTAAATATGTGCGAATAGCGTCTGCTGGGTCCGAGAGGTTCTACGGAGGTTTAGGATTTTGTTCCATCGGTCAGTTGACCTTGTGCAAATAACGTCTATTGGGTCCGTAAGCTCCTGCGGGAGATTAGGATACTCTTCCATCGGACACAGTTGACCTTATTTGCAGTATTATCCTCTTTTCAGCATGCTATCGGACTCCATAGGCGCTATGGGCATAAAATAGGCCTATTTCGTGCCTATTCCAAAGGAATAGCTGCACTGGGGTCCGAAACTTTACTCAAAAGGCTAAATATGTGCAAATAGCGTCTGCTGGGTCCCTAAGCATCAGTGGGGAATTAGGATTCTGGACCGTAAGCATCAGCGGGGGATTAGGACTCTGGTCCGTAAGCTTCTGCGGCGGATTAGGATCCTACGCTATCGGACACAGTTGACCGTATTCGCAGTATTATCCCATTTTCAGCATGTTATCGGACTCCATAGGCGCTATGGGCATTAAAAATGCCTATTTCGCGCCTATTCCAAAGGAATAGCTGCACTGGGGTCCGAAACTTTGCACAAATGACTAAAAATGTGCAAATAGCGTCAATTGGGTCCGTTAGATTCCGCAGAGATTAGGACAAGCGAGAGTTAAGGGTTCGGGGTTCCATGGATCCAGCGTTCTGAGGTTCTGAGGTTCCGAGGTTCCAAGGGTTCGGGGGTTCCATGGTTCCAGCGTTCTGAGGTTCCGGGGTTCCGGGATTCCAGCGTTCCTAGCGTTCCCAGCATTCCCAGCATCCCAGCGTTCCCAGCGTTCCCAGCGTTCCCAGCGTTCCCAGCGTTCCCAGCATTCCCAGTGTTCCCAGCGTTCCCAGCATTCCCAGCATTCCCAGCGTTCCCAGTTTTCAGCTTACCAAAACAAATACTCGAGGTTAGTTAACTCTCCTTGCTCATATTCTGCTATAGCCATGTTGCCCACATGAACAAAAATGCAGTGCAGCGATCCTCGGGTAACAAGGAAAACAACATTCAACCCGAAGAACAATCAATCTGGTTCGCTCCTCGCTTTTTGCAATTCATGGTAGTAAAATATAGGCAATAACTAATTAGGAGTGAAGCCATAAGATGCAAATTCAAAATGAAAACGGACGTTTTTTTGTTGCTAATGACGGTAAGGACCTTGCCGAAATCACATACAGTTTGGATAAAGAAGCCGGGGAATTAGTCATTGACCACACCCGTGTCTCCGAAGAACTGCGCGGTCAAGGTACTGGACAAGAGCTTGTACGTGCTGTTGTGGACAAGGCTCGGAATGAGAATTTAAAAATTGTACCCGTGTGCTCCTATGCTGCGCATCAATTCGAGAAGCACCCGGAGTACAAAGACGTGCTGAGCGGGAATACTGGCGGGAGAGCTTAAAACCTGCTCCCGTTTCCGCGAAGCTTTTTTAGTAACTATGCGAACTTATAATAGTTCAAATACACTTTAGGGGGAAACGGGTTTGACGACTGCCGACACTTTTAAGAATATTGAGGAATTACAACAACGCTGTGAGCAATATGAAGGAATCTCATTAAAACTGAATTGGGATATGCTCCGCCAGCCATCAAGCGCAGGTGATACGGAATGGCTCGTGACTTATGAGGACGAATTACTGGTCGGTTTCTTGGGACTCTATGGTTTTGGAAGCGATATGGAGGTCTGTGGCATGGTTCGGCCAGGCTACCGTCGACGCGGAATCTTCACCTCTCTGTGGAACCGAGCACAAACCATAATCAAGCGCAATAAAGTCTCTACTCTTCTTCTAAATGCACCCGCCGCTTCTTCATCTGGAACTGCTTTCCTGCAAACCTTGCCTCTGCAGTTCAATCACGCTGAATATCAAATGAAATGGGATGGCAATTCCATGGTGTCATCTGATGTCAGCTCAGCAACAGGGACTGTCGTCTTACGGCCAGCTCGTGAAGAAGAGGCACACATTCTGGTCGAACTGGATTGTGGAGGTTTTGATATGAAGACAGAAGATGCTGCAGAGCAGTATGAGTTGCACAAACAGGAAGGTATGCAAGAGAATATTATGATCGAGATGGACGGCAGGCCTGTTGGGAAGATGCGAGTGTGGACTGAAGATAATGAATCCTGGATCTATGGATTTACAGTCGACAAAAAGCTACGTGGGCTTGGCATTGGCCGCAGCGCCCT
Organism: Paenibacillus sp. FSL H8-0315; assembly: GCF_038005365.1. Lineage (NCBI taxonomy): Bacteria > Bacillati > Bacillota > Bacilli > Caryophanales > Paenibacillaceae > Paenibacillus > Paenibacillus sp. FSL H8-0315. The sequence continues at coordinate 1,054,294 of NZ_JBBOTA010000001.1, forward strand.
TCTTCAGACCATCGAACGAGAGCGCAAAAATTATAATGGTGTAAATCTGGAGGTCGCACTGGATAATCCCAATGCACTTAAGCTGTATGAGAGCTGCGGCTTTGTCATTCAGAATAAACAGGATTATTACCGATATATCGGCTAATCCCCAGACCTACTCTTGAGATTTTAATAAAGCAGTCACAATAAGACCTCCTTACTTGCTGGTGTTCTAACCTGCAGATAAGGAGGTCTATTTATTATAGTAAATAATCCGCTTCGCCTCTCTCATTTCTACGATCGCTGCAGCTTAAGGAACCGTCAGCTAACACTTCACGCTCAAGAAATACGGATAACAGACGCACATAATCCAGTGACTCCATAATCGAGATTGCCTCTCCATCAAAGCAGTATTTACGTCCATCCAGCAGCGAGAAAACTTCCACGGTCTCCGCTGGCTCACCATAAGCATGATGGCAAAAAACATTGGCCATATGCATAAATCCAGTGATGATATCCTCATTGCCATTAACCATAAATTTCTGAATGTTCACGCTTCGGCCACTTTTTGAAGAGTTCCAAGCCAGCTGCGTAATCATCGATAACTCCAAATTCAGCGCTGGAACTGGAACATGCCACTGTTCATATAACATCACTGGAATCTCCTGTAGATGATTGCTTGAAACGATACGCATAAGCTCATCAGCTACACTCGTTTTGATATCCCAATATTGCAAAAGGGAGGGAAAAGCATCTCCCCTAGGAGGCCACCGGCGCTCTAACAGAAATTGTATAGGTGTCTCTCTTCGCACTTCCGGCAACAGACTATAGAAGTCATTAAGTGTATGCCCCACAGCATATTGAACCTGCTGGCGCCAGCGTGGGAGCCCCGTCGCTGGAGCTCCGCTAGCTAAATTCTCAGTCCCGCCCAGCATAATATGCTCCATGCGATAATCGTGCAGCCGTTTATACGGAGGGCTATGTACATCCCTTGGCTTGTTAAACCAACTTCCCACTGGCCCACCCATCTTAGGTTACCGCCATACAGGCTTCGATGAATTGACGTCCGAATTGACGGCAGGCTTCTTTTTCGGCAGCATTAGGGCCATACTCAATCTTTAGGCTATCTTGCAAAATGACTGCTCCACGCTCCTTTAGCTTCTCCTCGATAACATCCACTGCCCCACAATAAATGGCGTAGCCTGTATCTCCACTACCAAAAACTGCTGACTTCATAGCAGTCAAATCAAGTTCAGCCATCTCCTCATAGAAATCAAGAGATTCATCCGGCAACTCTCCGTCTCCCCAAGTGTATGCCCCTAGCAGAACGCCTTCATATGATTTTATCTCAATCGCATTACATTCAGTGACCGACTTCAAAACAGCCTCACCGCCTGCATGGCGTATTCCTTCTACAATCAATTCAGCCATTTCCTCAGTGTTGCCAGTTAAACTAGCATATGCCACAAGCACTTTAGCCATAAACTCCTGTTCCTCCCCTACTAACACCTTAAATTTAAATCATATACGCTTCACCTCATTCTATTTGATAATGATTATCATTGTCAATAAATAAAGTTAAAAAAACGCAAACTCCCCGTTATTACACACGGTTGAGGTTTGCGCTCCGTCTCATTTTTCTTAAAAAGAAGCTTAATAAGCACCTTCCAGCAAGGTTATGTGATTCCCATCAGGATCACGAAAATTCATTTCTTTACCGCCATATTCCATCGTAACAGGTGGCTGACAATCCAGTCCCTTAGCTTTCAACTGCTCGTATGTCTCATCCAGATTATCACAGCCGAATACTAAATTAACAAAACCTGTCGTAAGATTTTCCCACTTTGCAGCATCCCAAATAATAATTCCCGGCTGTTTCTTGCCAAAGCCAAGCTTTGCCCCGTCGAAATTACCGTAACCTTCGAAAGGCATAGGAATTCCTAGTACCTCCGTATAAAATTTAGCTGACGCCGCAGTATCTTTAGTATAAATGTTAGTCCCTTCAAAAGACGAAATCATAACTTGTCCCCTCTCATTCTCATAATATGTCTCATTTCTTACTTAGGTTTAGTCTAACAAGGTTGACACGCTTTGTATTGCAAAATCACGACATTCTTCGGCCTGCATAGACCAAGGCTTCAAGTGGGGTTCTTCCTGCATATTTTTTGAAATTATTGATAAAATGGGACTGGTGACTGTAACCATACGCGAAAATAAGATCCTGCATATTCTTCGTCTGCCCAGGTAAATGACACATCTCCCGCCATACATTCTGAAACCGCACGAGATCTGCTGTTTTTTTGGGCGATACACCTATATATTCTTGAAAAAGCCGTTCAAGTTGTCGTCTGCTTAAATTAGAACTGGTCTCCAAATCCTCTGCGGTCACAATCCCTTTTTGTTTAACCATAGTATAGACTGCGTTCATCATCCGATCGTTAGTCCGCCCTCTACGCTCAAGACGACGTAGCAGATAGGCTTCAGCGGCTGCAATCCTTTCGTCCATCGAGTTTACTTTCTCCAATAGATGACCAAGCTCTTTTTTAAAAGTGCCAAAATATTGTTCTACATCGACATGTGCATTCAAGACATTCCGCAGATGATCATCTGCAAAAAAATGAACCGCCCAGAAATGAAATCGGATACCAAAGGTTGAACTCCCCCCTGGCTTTCTGTCTGAAGAGACTTCAAATGGAGTGTCATTGATGCCGGAGAAAAAAGTGTTTGTATTGCCTGATTCTCTATCCAAATCCCAAATAATATCCATACAGGTGTCCGGAATTATTGTCTCCGTCTCAGGTTGTTGTATAGACTCCACATCTACAGAACCCCAAAAACAGCGAATAAACGGCTGCAAGGCATGGCTGGGCAGAAACTCACTAGTGTGGTTGGGTTTTGCAGTTATAGGGAAATACAGCGGTGAGAGATTGAACATAGCTTTAGTTCTCCGATCGTAAATAGGGTAAGAACTCTACTATCTGATCATACACAATCAAGTCTTGCAGCACCAGTTGAATAGCCGCATAAGCATGGGAATATTATACACTTCATTAGCATTGGACAAAATTATTGGTGAAGCTGGTTGAGGTGTAATTTGTTTGTAGCAATCAGGTGAAATGTTGTACAATAAAGGCTAAATGAATTTTTTTGAAGGATGGATTAAATCATGTATATAGCGAGCGATTGGAAAGACTATGAAGTAATTGATACAGGCGGTGGAGAGAAGCTCGAACGCTGGGGCGATATTATCTTGCGTCGTCCTGATCCACAGATTATTTGGCCTCTAAATAATGAGACCGCTAAATGGCGTGATGTGCACGGACATTATCACCGTTCCTCCGCTGGTGGCGGACAATGGGAAATGAAAAAAACCATTCCGGACGATTGGAAGATTAGCTATGGTAAATTAAAATTCCACTTACGTCCTACAAACTTCAAGCATACAGGACTATTCCCGGAACAAGCAGCCAACTGGAGCTGGATGATGGACAAGATTGCAGCGGCTAACCGTCCAATTTCAGTGCTGAATCTTTTTGCTTACACAGGTGGAGCTACTGTGGCAGCGGCGAGTGCCGGAGCGTCTGTCGTTCACGTGGATGCAGCCAAAGGTATGGTGCAGTGGGCGAAAGAAAACGTTCAGCTGTCTGGTCTTGGAGAACGTCCAGTCCGCTTTATCACGGATGATGTATTCAAGTTCGTACAACGTGAACAACGCCGCGGCAGCAAATATGATGCGATTATTATGGACCCTCCTTCTTACGGAAGAGGACCTGGTGGAGAAATGTGGAAGCTTGAATCAAGCTTGTATCCTTTCCTTGAGAGCTGTATGGAGATTATGAGCGACAACCCTTTGTTCATGCTCATTAATTCCTACACCACAGGAATTTCTCCAACTGTACTGCGCAACATGTTGTCTATGACCATGGGCAAACGTTATGGCGGAAAACTTACCTCCGGCGAAATCGGTCTTCCGATCACCTCCTCCGGCATGAATCTGCCATGTGGTATCCTGGGTCGCTGGGAGGCGTAAGCCATGACACAGCATAGTTCCGGCAACAATGAGGCTGTAAGCAGCGGATCGCAACGATTTGAAGTCTTGTACGAAGACAACCATCTTCTAGGGATTGTAAAACCCGTGAATATTCCTGTTCAGGAGGATGCAACAGGCGATCCTGACCTGCTGAACCTGCTGAAAGAAGATGTGAAGGAACGTTTCAACAAACCCGGCAACGTCTATATAGGTCTGGTCCACCGTTTGGATCGACCGGTTGGGGGCGCAATGATTTTTGCCAAGACTTCCAAAGCGGCTTCAAGACTATCCGAGAGTGTCCGTACTCACGGCTTTCATAAGGTGTATTTAACAGTCGTGCATGGTAAACCGCCAGCCACTCGTGGCCGTCTTACAGATACGCTGCTTAAAGACGCAAAGAGTAACACCGTCACCGTGGTTCGAAAAGGAACTCCCGGCGGCAAGGAAGCAATTCTGGATTACACAGTGCTTGACAGTGCAGAAGGATACAGCCTGCTTAAGATTGATTTACTTACAGGGCGTTCCCACCAAATTCGGGTGCAGCTGAGTTCGATCGGCTGTCCATTATACGGTGATCAGAAGTACGGGGCTTCAGTGAACAGACCGGGGCAACAAATTGCGTTATGGTCAGCACTTGTAGGATTCCCTCACCCTGTTACTAAAGAAGAAGTGGAACTCATCTCTCTGCCCCCACAAACCCATCCTTGGGATCTGTGGCCGCGTGAAACACTACAAAAAGGGCTGTCCTAAAGCAGCCCTTTCTAGGCATTGAAACGATAAAAACGAGGCAGTGATTCTCCGGTTAGTGGAGAATCACTGCCTCGTTTTTGTTTCTGCGTCTGCTACTTGAACAGACTATGGGAAGAGGGTCCACGCTGGAGTGTTCTTCCTAGCTCCGCAGGATATGCTTAGTCCGATTATTCCAGCCGGGCATTGAATATCCCTTTGAGATTAAACATCCTTTCGAGATTAAACATTCCTTCCACCTTCCAGCTTGAACTTAGTTAACGATCCACCGCTCTGTTTAGCGGTGGATCAGCAGTGGATCAGCAATGGATCAGCAGTGGAACAGCAATGGCTCAGCAGTGGTTCAGCAGTGGATCAGTAGTGGATCAGTAGTGGTTTAGCAGTGGATCAGTAGTGGTTCAGCAGTGGATCAGTAGTGGTTCAGCAGTGGATCCTAGATGGAATCTGAAATAAAAAGTAAGATAACTGCATTCTATACACTTATTCCGAATAAAAAAGCAATAGATCGGATTTTAAGTGTACTCTTTACAATTAAAAATCAGGGAAACTGCAAAAAGAGAAGTAAATCAAGAAAATAGTTGTATAAAATACAGTTATATTACATCAATCGAGTAATTAGCAAACAATAGCTGTACAAAATACAACTAAATGCATCTAAATGCCTCTAATTGCTCTAAAACACTCTAAATGCTTCTACATACTCTAAATGCACTAGTGATACAGCCAAGCTATTTGCTTCAAGGTGTAGAACCCTCCGGTGTAGTTGTAACAACCATTTTGCCCATTAAGTAGAGCAGTAACTGTTGGTTATGAGAGGAGATCGGATCAAGCGCTTCCGCAAAAAAATCACTGCGGATCTTTAGACCCCGTGCAGTTTCTTCCATTCCAGTCTCCGTTATACTCACCCATACAATCCGCCGGTCCGAAGCATCTCTTTCCCGCACAATAAGCTCATGCTTCTCCATCCGATCAAGTAACATCGTAACCGCTGCAGGACTGGTCGCCAAATGTGGAGCCAGATCAGAAGGCTTCATGGCGTCGCGTTCCTGAAGCAGTTCAAGTACAGTAAGTTGGGCATCCGTCAGCGTTGGAGCAAGATTACTGTCCATATGTAATTTATAATCTTTTAAAATCTTATGCCAAATTTTACTGAATTCAGAAGCATGCACACTTATTCCTTCCTTTCCTCGCGGTTCTATCCGGTATATCTACATTTTCGCGAAACAACTTCCATTTCCTGCAAACGAAGAAAAAATAAATCTGCCGGACCTTCAGCATAAAAAAATAAAAAACGACGCTTAGTCAACCCTCCAAAAGAGCGGACTAAACGCCGTTATAAAATCACTTGTTAATCGCTAGTTTTAATGAACTGATGGGAAAAGATTTATGATCTCATCCTTTTTCTCCACAGCTACAATCTGTTTGCCTGTAGAACGACGCTCGCCCAGCGGCGCTGATTCAGAGGAGAACGTATGGTGGGCATTCTCACGGGTAACAGCGTTCAGTTCCAACGGCTCCTTGCAATAGAAAGCCCCTGCTAACCTGCTGCCATTTGGACGTATTCGTTTACCTTCCTTGAATTCGAAGGTTGGCATTCCTTTGCCACCACGGCTTTGTGATGGATAATCCACAAGTAATGAACGTTTCGCATAACCAATATCAGAAATGGCAAGGATTTCGCCTTCATCTTCGCTGACCCAGAAGCAGGAAATCACCTCGTCGCCCTCGCGCAGCTGAATTCCTCTTACACCGGATGCAACGCGCCCCATAGGGTTAACCTCATTCTCATGGAATCGGATACTCATTCCCTCACGGGTGACCAGCACAATGTCCTTGTCATTCGTACTAGAAGCCACTGTAATGATCTCATCACCCTCGGCTACCTTACAGGCCGCTACAGCTCCAGAACGGCTTGTAGAGTATTCCTTGAGCTCTGTACGCTTCACCTGACCCCGACGGGTGACAAACACAAGGCTCTGCTGCGGATCATCTAGATTATTCACCGGAATCACACTAACGATTCCATCTCCTTTAGACAATCCAATAACATTCACAATCGCTGTACCAGGCTCTTTCCATTTAAACTCCGGAATCTGGTGCACAGGAAGCAAGAAGTATTGCCCCTTGCGGGTAAATACCAGCAGACTGTCACGGGTATTTACATCCAGCAGCCTGACGATATGATCGCCTTCTTTGACGCCTGAGGTATGACGCTCCCCACCAGAACGGGTGAAGGAAAGCATACTAGTCCGCTTAATATAACCATCTGCTGAAAGAGCAACGAGCACATCCTCCGCGTTGACCAGCGCTTCAAGGCTAACCTTGAGCTCCTCGACTTCGCCTTGGATCAGAGAACGGCGATCAATGCCGTATTTGTCGCGAATCTCCAGCAGTTCCTTACGAATTACAGCAACTAGCTTTTTGTCGCTATCCAAAATACCGCGCAGATGTGTAATCTTTGCCATCATTTCATCTAATTCTTTCTGGAGTGAAGTGATCTCCAGATTGGTCAGACGATACAATTGCAAAGTAAGGATCGAATCGGCTTGGCGTTCACTGAAGCCGAACATCCATACGAGATTGTTCTGAGCATCCTGACGATTTTTCGAAGCTTTGATCGCAGCGATAACCTCATCCAGAATGTTCAGTGCTTTAACTAAGCCCTCTAAGACATGAGCACGGTCTTCAGCGCGTTCCAGATCGAACTGGGTGCGATGAGTCACAACTTCACGCTGATGCGCGATATAAGCTTCCAGGATGGCTTTTAGACCAAGCTGCTGAGGTGCTTTGTTAACAATAGCAACCATATTGAAGTTATAGGTGATTTGAAGATCGGTTTTTTTGAGCAGATACGCCAACACGCCTTGAGCATCAGCCTCTTTTTTGAGTTCGACTACAATCCGCAGTCCCTCACGGCCGCTCTCATCACGAACCTCGGCAATGCCATCGATCTTTTTCTCCAGCCGAATATTCTCCATGGAAGTAACCAGCCGTGATTTTACAATCTGGAATGGTACTTCCGTGATCACGATTTGCTGCTTGCCGCCCCGCATATTCTCAATCTCTGTTTTGGAGCGCAGGTAAATACGGCCTTTACCTGTGCGGTAAGCATCCATGATGCCGTCTCCGCCCATGATCGTGCCGCCTGTAGGGAAATCCGGACCTTTCATGAAGGTCATAATTTCTTCCAGCTCAATATTTGGTTTCTGCATCACTGCGATACAAGCGTCAATTACTTCACGCAGATTATGTGGCGGAATTTCAGTGGCAAAACCAGCAGAAATCCCACTCGTGCCATTTACGAGCAGATTCGGATACCGGGAGGGAACCACAACAGGCTCTTTGGCGGTATTGTCAAAGTTATCTTTAAACAAGACCGTCCGCTTCTCGATATCACGCATCATCTCCATTGCAATGGGAGACAGCCGTGCCTCTGTATAACGCATTGCCGCTGCTGGGTCATCGTCCATGGAGCCCCAGTTGCCGTGACCGTCAACTAGCACATGCCCCATTTTCCAAGGCTGTGCCATACGTACCATACCATCATAAATAGAGGAGTCACCATGTGGATGGTAATTACCCATTACATCTCCGACAGTTTTGGCTGACTTGCGGTATGGCTTGTCAGGGGTGTTGCCGGAGTCGTACATCGCATAAAGAATCCGGCGCTGCACGGGTTTAAGTCCATCACGGACATCGGGGATTGCCCGGTCCTGAATAATATATTTGGAATACCGACCAAAGCGGTCACCGACGACCTCTTCCAGAAATGCCGGCAAAAATTGTTCTGATAAACTACTCACTTTGCTCACCTTCTGTTCCTCAAACTGCCCGTTTTAAAATAGTGTGGTGAGTCTCAGGTACTTCAGAGTTTTTTGGAATTCCGGGCACTATCGCTCCTACTGTTCCAAAATTCCCCTAGGTCCCATAAACACCAAGCTCTTAGAAAATCGGGATTATCGTCACTTGCAGCACTGACATTACTCTACAATTTCGGTGAAATCGACATTTTCAACAATCCAGCGTTTACGTGGATCGACTTTGTCACCCATAAGTGTTGAAACACGGCGCTCCGCCTTAGCAGCATCCTCAATCTGTACCTGAAGCAGCGTACGCGACTCAGGATTCATCGTTGTCTCCCACAGCTGATCGGGGTTCATCTCACCCAATCCTTTATAACGCTGAAGCTCGAAGTTTTTGCCGAATTCCTTTAAGTAATTTTGCAGCTCTTCATCACTCCACGCATACCTTACGGTCTCCAGCTTACCCGTTTTGCGGGTCAACTTATAAAGTGGAGGCTGAGCGATAAAGACCTTGCCTGCATCTAATAAAGGCTTCATATAACGATAGAAAAATGTCAGCAGCAGCACCTGAATATGCGCCCCATCGGTATCGGCATCGGTCATAATGATAATTTTGGAATAATTGCTGTCTTCGACAGTGAAATCCGGACCAATTCCAGCACCTATTGTAGATATAATTGCTTTATACTCGTCGTTCTTCAGGATGTCCAGCAGCTTAGCTTTCTCCGGATTCATCGGTTTACCTTTTAGCGGCAATATCGCTTGAATCTTAGAGTCACGGCCTTGCTTAGCTGAACCACCGGCGGAATCACCTTCCACGATGAACAGCTCCGTACGTGTAACGTCCTTTGATTGTGCAGGAGACAGCTTACCGCCAAGATTCGAGCTTTCGCTGCGTTTCTTGCCTGTGCGGATCTCATCGCGGGCTTTACGTGCCGCTTCCCGGGCTTTCGATGCTTGAATCGATTTCTTCAGCAGGCTCTGCGCAACTTGTGGATTCTCTTCCAAGAAACGCGCCATATTTTCAGAAACGATATAATCTACTGCACTACGGGCGGAAGCACTGCCAAGCTGATCCTTCGTCTGTCCAACAAATTCAACCTCGGACATTTTTACACTGATGACAGCCATCATGCCTTCCCGCAGATCATTACCTTCCAGGTTTTTATCTTTTTCTTTAAGCAATTGCGTGCGGCGGGCATATTCATTTAATACACGAGTGTACGCAGTTTTAAAGCCGGTCTCATGTGTGCCCCCGCTGCGAGTTGGAATGGAGTTTACGAAGGAAGCCAAGGTTTCTGTGTAGCCTCCGTTGTATTGCAGAGCTACTTCTACCTCGATATCATCCTTTTCTGCACTGAAATGAATAACATCATGGAGAACATCTTTACCTTCGTTGAGAAACTGCACAAATTGACTGGCTCCACCTTCATAAAAGAATTCATCCTGACGGTTGCTCCGCTCATCTTGCAGTGTAATACGCAGACCGGAATTCAGAAAAGCAATCTCCTGAACCCGCTCTGCCAGCGTGTCATAATTCAGAGCAATTCCATTTGGGAAGACACGAATATCTGGCTTGAAAGTAATTTTCGAACCAGTTCTATTGGTGTTACCCAGAACTTCAAGACCAGTTACAGGTTCGCCAACATGCTCCTTGCCCTTCTTGTCCACCCAGTACTCAAATCGCTGCCGGTGGATTTTGCCCTCACGATAAATCTCTACTTCGAGCCATTCAGACAAAGCGTTTGTGACAGAAGCCCCTACGCCATGCAAACCGCCTGATTTTTTATAACCCGATCCACCGAACTTACCGCCCGCATGCAAAATTGTAAATACAACTTGCGGGGTAGGTACCCCTGTCTTATGCATTCCAGTTGGGATCCCCCGTCCATTATCGCTAACGGTTACCGAGCCATCCTTGCGAAGCAGTATGTCAATCTTTGTACAATACTTGGCTAAATGCTCATCTACGGCATTATCTACGATTTCCCATACTAAATGATGTAGTCCTGAAGAACTCGTACTGCCGATATACATGCCAGGTCGTTTGCGTACTGCAACCAGACCTTCGAGCACTTGAATGTCGTCAGCATCGTATCCAGTACGGCCATTCTCGCCGTTATTAGAAACTTCAGCAAACATATCGATCTGTTCGAGCATTCATGCTCCTCCTTCTTTTCTCTATACTAAGAAGAAACGGCTTGGCCGTCCTTTTTGTTAAGAACGGTATCCGTTACTGCCAAAAACCTAAGGATAGAATATAACGTGAAATTATACTCTCCTATATTTCTAAGAAATGCAAACAAACGTTTTGGTCACTTTGTTCATTCTAATTCAAAATATCCCTTTTCGTAAAGACGGCGAATGAAATGATCACCGAAGCGGCCCCCCATACAGCCAGCACAGCCATGGAAAATGACAAGGACATCCCTTCAATGGGGGCGGGAGTACCAGACAAATAGCTGGTCAGCCCAAGATTTACCATAAATAAATATTTCGCTGTTGTCCAGGCAGAGGCCATATTGGTCAGTATACTACCTGCAATCAGCGCTGCCATCATAACTACTATACTCGCCGCAGTACTGCGAACAAGCACCGAGATCATGAACGCGAGCAGTGCAACCACTACGCTGACGAACCAAATCAAACCACCTTGCATAAGCATATATTTCCACTGGGGTACTGCATGTACAGTAGACATATCTAGCGAATCACCACTGATTTTAAAGCCTGTAAAAACAGGAATGTTAAAACCTTTAAAACCAAAGGCGAGACCAGAGATAAAGTAACTGATTGCAAATGTGGAAAGTACGATAAGCGAGACAAACATTAGCAGTGCTGTCATTTTGCTAAAAAGCACCTTCCAACGCTTGACCGGCCTAGTCAACAGCATTTTGATAGTTCCGGTTGTCCTTTCGGCCGAGACCAAATCTGAGGCCACCGCCATAATGAGCAACGGAATAAATAATGTAACCGAATTATCCATAAATTCACGGGTGAAGGTAACCCCGCTAGGTTCATTCGGATTAACGTCATGGTGAAGATAATACTGAAGCTGTTGTACAAATATTCGCCGATAAGTCTTCCATTCCTCTGGAATCCGGTCACTGCCCAGTGAATTTTGATTATCGATAATCTGCTGCTGGATCTCAAGCCGCCAATCGGAATTAAATTTCTCCCGACTCCGTTCGGCTGAACGCATCTGTGCATAGGTGAACATAGGCACCAGTACAATCAGAATCAGCAGTATAACATAAAACCGTTTCTTTTTTATAATCTTCAAGCACTCATTACGGATTAGCGGAAGCAAGTTACTCAACATTCTCACCCTCCGTTAGTTTCAAGAATAGCTGTTCCAGTGTCGGATTAATTTTATGCACAGCCCTCACCTCGATTTCAGCAGTAACCATTACGGCCACAATCTCGGGGATCAGATCCTGATCCATGATCGTTATTAAAGAATTGGGGCCCATCCCGGCAATAATTGAGTCATCCAATGTGACGTCTTCCAGTTTCTGAATTTGAATATCTGAACGATCAGCCAGCATTTCCCGGGCCTCAGCAAAAGGCTCCAGCTCCCAAAGTACATACGGCGAATTACGAGCGATCAGCTCATCTACCGCACCTACTGCCAATACACGCCCTTTACTAATAATCGCTACACGGTCGCAAAGAAGCTGAATTTCACTAAGCAGATGGCTGGATACGAACACCGCCAGCCCTTCATCCGCCAGCTTGCGAATGAATTCTCGCAGCTCTTTAATGCCTTTAGGGTCAAGTCCATTCGTCGGCTCGTCCAAAATAAGCAGCCGTGGACGTCCTAACAGCGCCTGCGCAATGCCTAATCGTTGTCTCATCCCAAGCGAGTATGTACTTACCTTATCATGTATCCGCTGATCTAATCGAACAATATCTACCACTTCGCTAATACGTTCATTGTCTACGCCAGGCTGCATCCGGGCAAAATGCTGCAAATTCTCCCATCCGGTCAAATAGGTATACACCTCAGGATTCTCAACGATAGAGCCTACATATTGCAATGCTTTTTCCGGATTTCGGTTCACATTGTACCCACATACTGTAATCTTGCCCTCAGTAGGTCGAATCAAATCCACAAGCATGCGGATCGTGGTCGTCTTCCCAGCGCCATTAGGCCCGAGAAAGCCGAAGATTTCCCCTTCTCTCACATCGAAAGTGACATCATCTATAATCCATTTTCGTCCTATTTTTTTACGTACCCCGTCCACAGACAAGACGACTGTGCCGGAGTCTTCACTATTCGTTTTTGTCATATTTAATTTAGCTCCTTGTGACTGTCATTTTCTCGGTTTGTACTTGCTCAAAGGGCATTTACCTACATGATCTTACTGCAAAATTTAACACTCACCTATATACTACTGCACAGCCTGTATGAACCGTTCTCCGATTCGCTGATAACCATCACCATTAGGATGAAAATGATCGGTGGATAAATACTTGTCCAAATGTCTGTTGAATAAGTCAAACGTAGGAACCAAGGTCATGTTGCTATGCTTATTAATAATATCCATTGCCGTATTATTCCACTTCGTTACCGCTTGATTGCCTGGTGCCAGTAATTCTGGAATATCGCCAAAGGGATTATACAGCCCCATATAGTAAACTTGCGCATTCGGATTGATCTGTGAGATTTTATCGAGAATCTTCTCCAGTCTAGCTGCTGCTTCTGGCAGAGCGGCTAATAAAGACTCTGGAGTCAGCTCCTGCCCCGAGGTTGATGAAGTTGTGTTGCCCTGTTGCGCCCCATTATTCTCAAGAATATCCGAATCCTTAAACAGATCATTTCCTCCGACGGAAAGCAAAACAACATTCGACATGCGCAAGGCATACTCCACACCATCTTCGTTCAGTTTGCTTAACAGCCCCGCAGTAGTCAACCCGTTAATCCCCATATTGCCTAAAAAGTCTACGGTGACACCTTTTGCAGATAAACCAGTAACCGTACGCTTAACAAACCCTTCTCCGGTGTTATCACCGGTCCCCTTGGTAAGCGAATCCCCGAGCGCAACAATTTTGAGGAGCTTGACGGTCTCCGTCACCGGTGCGGCTGTTTGCTGAGGCAAGCTGCTCTCGGTAACCTCTCCGACCGGATAGATAATATCTTTAACCGCATAAACTAAACCAACCATCAAAACTATAGTTGTTACTATGGAAATCAAGCTGACGCTGCGCCATGTCCATTTCGAATCCTTCAAAGCTATCCCTCCGTATGCCGTTCTATTATGTATTGTTCCACAATTTACAAAGATCTTAACTATGTTACATAAACATAATTCTTCCATACAAGTTTTGCAAATGTCTAGCAAAGAAAAAAATCCCGCTGCTACAGTGTTTTTGCCGAGGAACGAGTGTGGACTTTTTTGAAAATAAAAAAATACTGGCTTTTTAATTAATGCCATTATATAATATTCACCGTTGACTCTTTAGACATTACGGGTTATTAGCTTAGCTGGTAGAGCAGCCGACTCTTAATCGGCAGGTCGCAGGTTCGACCCCTGCATAACCCATAGAGCTAGACAGAAGAAGTAAGGACAAGTTCCTTACTTCTTTTTTTGTTGCATTTTTATTCTTCACCACACAAAAAAAACCGCTCCCCGAATTACATAGGAGAACGATTTCTTCCTGAAGCATCTACTCGTATTATTTACCAATAAACTCTTGAACCCAGTAATTATTATCATAGCCTACACCGATATAATTGAAGTTAGCATTCAAAATATTAGCGCGGTGACCTGGACTATTCATCCATGCCTTCATTACTTCCTCTGGTGTTTTTTGTCCCATTGCGATATTCTCACCTGCGGCTTTATAAGTGATGCCAAAGGATTTCATCATATCAAAAGGTGAACCATACGTAGGTGAAGTATGTGAGAAATAGTTATTCGAACGCATATCTGTAGCTTTTGTAGCGGCAACTTTGTGCAGGCTGTCCAATCCAGCTACAGGTGACAAACCAGCTGCTGCACGTTCTTTGTTTACCAGCGTTACGATTTGCTGAACATAGGTTCCTTTATTGCTCACAGCACCTGTTGTAGTTGTATTATCAGTTGGCTTAGTTACAGTAGTTGTGTCTGCTGGCTTTGTAACCGGTTTTGTAGTTGTAGTTGTGGTCGTGTTGTCTTTGTTTGGTACTGTTCCAGTTTGCGGCTTAGTCACCACGATTGTGCTATTCGAAAAAGGGAATCCCTCAAGATTAGCTTGTTTAAAATATTGTAATATTTGCTCATAACTTGTGCCTTTTATTGTTACTGTCGATTCATTCGATGCCGCATTTGCTTCCAATGGAAGAGAAATACTAAGTGCCATAACAGCTGCCACGCTACCACCGATGATTGCTTTTAATGTCTTGTTCTTCAATCTGCCATCTCCTTTTTTCTTGCGTGTAATATATGCTTCTGCCTAGAGTGACCATCTACAAATGTTACAAAGTTGTAATTTGTTCCTCAGTCATTGTAGCATAAATCTCTCAAATGTGCGCTTCTAATTTTTTACATATAATAGTCTTGACTGTAAGATTTCCGATTCCTAGATACATTCGCTTTCTTCCGCTGTTTTCCTGCCTAAAAATACCATTTTACCTGTTATTCGCGAAAAAAAGCGAGAAAAAGCAAAAAAAGTCGCCCTCCCCGAAAGGACGGCAACTTCAGCAAACCTATGGATACCTGACGATTAATGGAACGATTGCCAGAACTCGCCCTCCGTAGAGATCAATCCCATGATTTCCGCATAAGGAATCCGGAAGGTTGGAAAACCTGCAGAATACGGAGCGATCTCATAAGGTGCGAAATATAGATACAACGCTTCATTATCTACAAAGAAGGGCTGATCCGAGGTAATTCCTTTATACGTATCCGGAAAAACATATGAATATTGTGGATCGTTCTCGATCTGTTTGCCCACAATTTTACTGAGCTTCTCCACATATCTGCTGCCTGGCTTGAACAAATCCCCCAGCTTATAGAACCTGCCGCTGCGCAAATTAATATGCGGATAGATTTTGGTAGGCATTCCATGTGCTGCTCCAAAAGGAAAACGATAACCGGTCAGCTCCAGCACCAGCAGGTTTTTACGGAAGAAAGAGACTGAAAAATCACCATTATAACTAAAGTCCTGGGAAACCCCTCCACTCCCAACGTCTTCAGCAAGGGATAGCTTGCGCAGCTTATCGTTAACCTCTCGCGAAACTTCAGCACTTGCAATCCCCTCAACGACCGGATAATACACCAGATAATCCCTGTTCGGTTTGTATTTCTTCTCTACTACGGAATAGGGAGGTCTCAGCGGAATGACTCCATTTTGGCGCCAAACCTGCTTTCCCTGCCGATCATAATAAGATGTGCGTTGATCTACATCTGCTCTTATCAAACGTCCGCTAAGGGTGAGTGTTCCTGCCCCTGGAATAACTGGGGGCTGGGCTGCCTTTTTTCCACTTCTATCGATAAAATAGGTATCTTTAGCATCAAATACAGACGCCAATCCCTCCTGGTAATTGTTCACGCCAAGCAGGGTGTGATTGCTCAGGACCGCTCCCGTTTCCGCATCTGCAATTACGTAACGTGATCCGCGATAAGGCTGGCTGGGGAATACAGGCGTTCCTATGGCTACTCTGCCTTCACCTAGCTGCAATACTTCATAATATTTTGCCGGGATGATCATTTTTCCTTGTTTATCAATCAGCCCGTAGGCGTTGCCATAATTTTCAGCGGTATTCACCACCGCGCGTCCCTCTGAAAAAGGTAAAGCAGAGGTGAATTGCGGTTGAATGGCTACAGAACCATCCATATTTAAATAGCCATATTTACCGTTTTCAGTCGCTTGATAGGCTAGCAAACCTTCTCCCGGACTTCCAACGAAAGGATGGTTATACGTATGCAGAATGTTCCCATCCGGATCGATGAGCGCATACTCTCCTTCTTTGATTTTAACCAAAGCCACGCCGTTCATAAAATCATTGGCATCCACATAAATCGCGGGCAGCACCTCTTTGCCTTGCGCGTCCACATATCCATATAGCGATTGGCCACCGGTTGTATTTTGTTTTGAAAATAGTGCACGCCCCTCATGTAATGAGTTCAAATAATCATACCGGGCGGACGTCACTTCTTTGCCTTTTTCATCAATAAAAGTGTACCCCTTGGCATCCGACACGACCGCGCGCTCTTCCGAAAAAGGCGCAATAAAAGAATAGATCGGCTTCACTCGTTCTCTTCCAGTGCTGTCAATGAGCCCGCTGCTATTTTTTCGCTGAACTACGGCAAGACCGTTCTTCTGAAAATCCTCAGCATATTCGTACCGAGGTTCAATCTGAACACGGCCTTCGTCGTTAATATATCCCCAAAGTGTGCCCTCTTTGAGATTAAACGGCGCGGGATGCAGACCCGTGGTCCGCAGATCGTCCCCCACCCACTCCGGCAATAAGTATGGCGCCTCAAAAGGCTTATTAGAGTAATCTACACGATATAATCCCGCTTCTGCCGGAATCGTGACGAATAACTCCTCTTCCGTGCGTATGAAATCCTCATCCTGCTGAGTAATATATTCGTTCCAGCCAATGCCATCCCATTTCCATACATCCGCCTGTATCAGACCATTGTCATTCCCTTTCCCCAGCTCATTCAACCTAATTCTTAACATCCAGTCGCTCCCCTTTAACAAAGGCATTTGCCTATAGAATATGGGAGAACGTTGGTTTATGTGCTTTTTGATCTTTGGGGTTAGGGGGAGGCGTATTCCAGGATAAAAATACCGTGTTTCCTCCATAGTTGCTCGTTTCGGCGAATTCTAGGGCATTTTTGCCTCTCTTTCCTCCACTGTAGCTCGTTTCGGCGAATTCTAGAGCATTTTTGCCTCTCTTTCCTCCACTGTAGCTCGTTTCGGCATATTCTAGGGCATTAATGCTTCTCTTTCCTCCACCTTCGCTCGTTTCGGTGTATTCTAGGGCATTAATGCCTCTCTTTCCTCCTTCTCGCTCGTTTCGGCGTATTCTAAGGCATTTTTGCCTCTCTTTCCTCCTCCGTAGCTCGTTTCGGCGTACTTTAGAGCATTAATGCCTCTCTTTCCTCCTCCGTAGCTCGTTTCGGCGTACTTTAGAGCATTAATGCCTCTCTTTCCTCCTCCGTAGCTCGTTTCGGCGTACTTTAGAGCATTAATGCCTCTCTTTCCTCCTCCGTAGCTCGTTTCGGCGTACTTTAGAGCATTAATGCCTCTCTTTCCTCCTCCGTAGCTCGTTTCGGCGTATTCTAGGGCATTTTTGCCTCTTTTTCCTCCTCCTTCGCTCGTTTCGGCGTATTCTAGGGCATTTTTGCCTCTCATTCTTTCACGTTAGCTCATTTCAGCTAATTCTACGGGATTTATACCGTTCTTTCGCCACACATAGCTCGTTTCGGCTAATTCTGCGGGATTTATACTGTTCTTTCGCCCCACGTAGCTCGTTTCGGCTAATTCTGCGGGATTTATACTGTTCTTTCGCCACACATAGCTCGTTTCAGCCAATTCTACGGGATTTATACCGTTCTCTCACCTCATGGTGCTTCTGTTCTGTTACTAATATTAGTTTGTTGATATTGTTGGTGAGCTATGATGAATATGATGTGTTTTCGTGGTTCTCCTGATAGCGATGGTCGTGTTATTGCTGCTGGTATTGATTTGTGGCGGTGATTGCCGTGTTCATGCTGACAATGTTGAGTGGATTGTGCTAGCCGTGTTTGTGTTGAAGATATTAATTGGTGTTGGTAATGGTGTTGGTAATGATGCTGTAGATGTTCCGTGGCGGTGATGGTGCAACTATCGGGTGGAGTAAATCCAATTGGTGCAATATTAGATTTGATGGAGCAGGGGTGGCAATGTTGATTGAAGTTGGTGGTGGTAAGTAATGTTGATGTTGATGTTGATGTTGATGTTGATGTTGATGTTGATGTTGATGTTAGTGTTGCTGGAGCTGTTTAGTCATGGTGGCATTTTGGCGGGTATTTTTAGTGGTATGTTTGTTTCATGTTGGTAATAGCCATTGGTGATCTGTGTGTTAGTGTTGTTGACGCTATTTGGTCGTGGTGGCATTTTAGTGGGTAGTATTGGTGTTGAGTAGTTGGTAGTACTGTAGTTAGTGGTGTTTTGGTTGGCAGTACCGTAGTTAGTGGTGCTTTAGTTAGCAGCGCTGTAGTTAGCAGCGCTGTAGTTAGCAGTGCTGGATAGTGGCATTATTGGTGTAGTTGATTTATTGGTGTAGTTGATATTATTACTGTACTTGCTGCTGGTCCCAATGGTACTAGTGGGAGCGGAAGTGGTTTAACCCCTAACTAATTAAACTAGTTTTTGTGGGTAGTTTTCGTGCTCGTGCGTAGTTTTTCTATGCGAGGAGCAAGGGGGCAACGTTAAGTGCATGTGAATTGGTACTTTTAATTTGCTTCTAATGAATTGCTTCTTATAAATCGGTACTTTTAAATTGCATCTTATGAATTATTTCTTACGAGTTGCTTAATATCAGCAAGCGAAATGGACAAACCAAAAAGCGTTTGCCATAAATAGCAAACGCTATAATCACCACACATCCCCCACACAACTACTTCTTCGAAGAATATTTCCGCATATCAAATGCGACCGCGGCGATGATGATCAGACCTTTGATAATCAACTGATAGTAAGGGCTGATGCCGATAAAGGTCAGGCCGTAGTTGATTAAGGTAAAGATAATAACACCGACCAGAACACCTGGCACTGTTCCGATACCACCGGTTGTGGACACCCCGCCCACGACGCAAGCAGCAATCGCATCAAGCTCATACATGTTACCATAGTTATTGGTTGCGCCACCTGTTCTGGCAGCCTCCAGCACACCAGCCAAACCATAAAGGGCTCCAGCAATCGCATAGATGTAGATCAAGTTCTTGGAAACATCGATGCCAGATACTTTAGCTGCCTGCATGTTACCGCCGATAGCGTACATGTTCTTGCCCAGCTTAGTTTTATTGAACACCACCCATACGATGGCGGCGACACCCAAGGCTATCAGCACGATATACGGGATTGAATATTGCCCCTTGCCAATAAACCCGGAACCGATCGTAGTGAAATCTGGACGCAGGCCGCCAATCGGCTGTGATTGGTTGGGGTCCATGTCAAAGTACAAAGAATTCAAGCCGTAGACGATAACCATCGTACCCAGTGTTGCGATAAACGGCGGAACGTTCAGCTTGGAGACGACAATACCATTGACCAGTCCGCAGAGAAGACCAGCGATGATAGCTATAAGGATCGGAAGCCAAACTTGCACCTGCGGCAGATCAGGAAAAAAGCGCCGGGAATAATCCGGAATTTGCAGCATCGAAGCAGAGATTACCGCTGTAAAACCAACCACACGTCCAGCAGACAAGTCCGTCCCAGCTGTGATAAGGATGAAGGCAACACCAAGCGCGATGATAATCCGTGTTGACGACTGAATTAGAATGTCCCGTAAAGTATTTACAGAGATAAAGGCCGGCTCATATAAGGCAATACCCATAATTAGAATTACCAAGACAATATAAATAGCATTTTGAGTAATAAAAGATTGGGCTCGTTTAGCGTTCATTAGTAGTGTTCCTCCTTAAAGTTACGCGAAGAGTACTTCTCTTCGTAAACCAAATCTAGTTTCGCCCAGCAAAACTATCATTGAAATCCTATCCTAATGCTGTGCAGCGAGCCGCATAACTTCGGTTTCCGTAGCTTGCTCGCCTTCTAGTATTCCGGTAAGCCTACCCTCCGACATGACCATTACACGGTCAGACATTCCGAGCAGCTCCGGCATTTCTGAGGAGATCATAATGATGCTTTTCCCTTGCTGCGCCAAGTCGGCAATAATCGAATAAATCTCGAATTTAGCCCCTACGTCGATACCGCGAGTCGGCTCGTCCAGAAGCAGGATTTCGGGCTCGGTTAGAAGCCATCTGGCGAGCAGCACTTTTTGCTGATTCCCACCAGAAAGATTCATGATTAGCGTTTTGGTTGTTGGAGTTTTGGTCCGTAATTTTTCAATCATTTTATCGACTTCTTCTTTTTTCTTTTTTCCATCTAGTAGAAGTAGTAGTTTCTGGTATCGATGCAGATTAGCGATTGCGCCATTTTCATGAACAGACAAGACTGGAAAAATACCGGTGACACGCCGTTCCTCCGTAAGCAAAGCCATTCCGTGTTTCTTAGCATCCTTGGGAGATTGGATATGAATGCGCTTACCATCGATAGAAATCGTCCCCGATTTGATAGCCCTCAGGCCGAATAATGCCTCAATAACCTCTGTTCTCTGAGCGCCTACCAGACCACCAATCCCTAAAACCTCACCTCGTCTTAATTCAAAAGAAACATCTTTAAACGATCTTTCTTCAGGGGAGGTTAACCCTTCCACCTTCATATATACTTCGCCAGGCACGTTAAAGCGTTCTGGGAATCGATTGGTCAAGTCACGGCCGACCATTTTGGAAATGATAAGGTCTGTGGTCAATTCCGCCGCTGGCCAGGTTCCGATTTTTTTACCGTCCCGCATAATGGTAACTTCGTCAGAAATCTCGAGAATCTCTTCCATTTTGTGAGATATATAAATAATAGCTACGCCTCTACTCCTAAGGTCCCGTATGATCCGAAATAAATGCTCCACCTCCACACTGGTCAGGGAGGAAGTAGGTTCGTCCATTACAATAACGCGGGAGTGAAAAGAGACAGCCTTCGCAATTTCAATGGATTGGATTTTGGATACAGAGAGCTTACCCACTAATGTCTCGGGATTCAGATCGATATCCAGATCTTTAAACAAATTCTCCGTGTCAGTGTACATTTTCTTATGGTCAATAAACTGAAAAGGTCCAATCCCTTTGGTTGGGAAACGTCCTAACCAGATATTCTCCATCACACTTCGGAACGGCACGGGATGCAGCTCCTGATGAATCATGGAGATCCCATTTTTCAAAGCGTCATTTGAGCTTCCGATAGAGGTCTTCTCACCCTCCAAAAAAATCTCACCGGCATCCGGTGAATAAATACCAAAGAGACATTTCATTAAAGTGGACTTACCCGCACCATTCTCGCCCATAAGGGCATGCACCGAACCTGGTCTGACCTTTAAACTAACTGCATCCAGCGCTTTGACGCCGGGGAATTCTTTAGTAATGTCATTCATTTCTAGCAAAAACTCAGCTTTTTCCATGTTGTTACGCCCCCTACGCTTTTTTCTTTTTTCATGAGAGGCACAGCGGTTTCATCCTGTTCCCTGCCTGAAAGAAATCCGAGGAGCGAAAATCCGCTCCCCGTTGCTGCCATAAGATCATGAATTCCATCTAGATTAGAGCGTTATTATTTGGCGTCATCGATATTGTCTTTGGTGATCTTTTTATAGGAAATCCACACGTATTGGTTGTCTGTGATATCAAAGCCTACGTTATCTTTTGTAGGTGTTTCTCCTTTAGCAAGCAGAGCAGCAACTGTGATCGCAGCTTTACCTTGGTTGTTCGCATCATTCAGCACGGTACCAAGCATCGTTCCATCTTGCAGCGCTTGAATCGCAGGAGCAGTAGCATCTACACCTACTACCGGCATGAATTTATCACCCGTGAAGTAACCTGAAGCTTTCAGAGCTTCGATTGCACCGAGAGCCATATCGTCATTGTTCGCAAGCACAGCTTCAATTTTGTCGCCATGGGAGCCAAGGAAGGCTGCCATTTTTTCTTGCCCTTTTACGCGGTCCCACATCGCAGTATCTTCAGCCAGCTTTTCTACCTTGATGCCGGCATCTTCAATTGCTTGGATGGAGTAAGTAGTACGAAGCTCAGCGTCTTGGTGCCCCGGTTCGCCTTTTAGCATTACGTATTGGAGGACACCGTCGCCGTTTTTATCCGCTTCAGGATGTGCCTTCCAGTAGTCCACGATCAGTTGACCGGACATAGTTCCGGATTCTTCCGCTTTAGCGCCTACATAATAAACCTTATCCCATTTCTTCATATCTTCTGGCAGCGGCTCGCGGTTCAGGAAAACCACCGGAATATTTGCCGCTTTTGCTTTTTCGATAATAACGCCAGCCGCAGTACGGTCAACCGGATTGATCAGCATGCCTTTATATTTTTTGGTGATGAACAAGTCAACTTTGTCATTTTGTGTGGGTTGAGAATTTTGGCTATCTACGATATCTACAGTAGCAATGCCTTTGGCAGCAGTGTCGATTGCGTTACGAACACCTGTCATGAAGGTATCGTCAAATTTGTAAATGGCTACCCCTACTTTTGGCGTTTCAGTGGAAGAGCCCGCATTTTCAGTTTTTGGAGCGTTGGTAGCTTTACCACTGTCTGCATTATTGTTGCTATTGCCACAGCCTGCCAGGGCGGCACCCAGTATTGCGCTTGCTAAAAGAACGGAAGTGATTTTTTTCATTATTCATTGACCTCCTGTTTATACTTCTTTTTTTTGGTTTAACCCTGAATTCTCTCGGGCACATCCATATTATGCCTTAGGTGAAAACAGTTTCGAATATAAAATCCTACTCACTTTTATAAAAATTCTACTGAACCCAAAAAACGAATACCTCCCATTTTAAGGATGGCATTCGTCTTTTCAAAAATAAACCGTCCACTATCTGACGAAGGGAAATAACAATTTCTGATTCTCAGGCCACAGCATATTGTCCAAATCAATGAGTTTAGTGCCCGTATCGACACGTTCAGGAACATCCATTCCTTCGATTACCTCAACGGCATGTTTTACGGCTAAATACCCGTTACTAAAAGGATTTTGGATTACGGTCGCTTGAACCGTACCCTCCTGCAGCAACTCCATCATTGACGGGGAGCTGTCGAACGCAACCATTTTAATATTATGCAGCCCTCGGCTCTGGATAGCTTTTGCCGCCCCCTGTGAAGCTGTCTCATTCAAGCTGGCGATCCCGCGAAGATTTGGATGTTTCAGCAGCATTAACCGTGTCAGCTCTTCAGCATCACTAATACTCGAAGTGGTATATGAAATCTCTACTACCTGTATGTTCGGATATCGGGCAGCGTAATTTAAAAATCCCTTTTCCCGCTCCTCCGCGTCCCTAGCACCATATTCAATGCCGTTTGAAGACTCCTGCTCCGCCCCCAAAGATGAATTTGTGAAGTTAATGATGCCGACCTCCCCGTATCCATTTAGCAGCTGAATGAGTCTTTCTGCAGACTTTTGTCCCGCTTCATAACCGTTTGAACCCACATAGGCTCTTACTCTGGCCGAACCGACTTCTGCATCCACAGACAATACGGGAATCTTGGAATATGCCGCCCGATCAACCACTTGTGCAAGTCCCATGTAGCTGCTGGCAGCTAAAATAATAACGTCCGCTTTTTCTTTAATGGAGTCCTCAACCATTCTGACCTGTTCCGCAATATCACTCTCAGCATTCGGAGCTTTGAACGTTAGTTTCACATTAAATTCCTGTGCCGCGGCTTCTGCACCCAATCTAACTGTATTCCAATAGTCGCCTTTGTTCATTTTCACAATAAGATGAATATTGCGGGTTTTGTTCGTGTTGATATAATTAGGTGCCGAATTGAAACACGACGTGATCGTGGTCCATAACACCACACATACCAGCAGGGTTAGCCAAAAACGAACGATTCTCATACCGATGTCTCATCCTCCTCATGTCCAGGATTGCCCTCGCCTGCTGCGAGTGCCGGGAAGATAAGAGTAACCGTAGTGCCTTCTTCAATTTCACTTTCAAAAGAAAGACCATAATCACGCCCATAATACAGCTCAATACGCTCGTTAACATTTCTAACGCCTACCCCGGAGCCATGCATACTCTTACTGCCGCCTGTTAAAAGAACCTTCATAGTCTCCTCGGACATTCCCAGTCCATTATCACGAATGCGGATGATGACAAGATCATCCTTCAGCTCCGCTTGGATCGAAATAAAACCTTCATCAGGCATCATTTCAATCCCGTGATACAGGGCATTCTCCACAATAGGTTGTAAAATTAGCTTAATCGTCTGACACTGCAGCACTTCATCCTGAGCCTCGATCTCGTAGCGGAACTTATTTTTGAACCGAAAACTCTGAATCACAAGGTAATGACGAACATGATCAAGCTCTTCCTGCACGGTAATCATATTATTCCCTTTACTAAGACTAATCCGGAAAAACTTCGATAAGGACTGAATCATCGTGACTACCTCCTCAGTCTTGCCGCGTTCAGCGAGCCGGATCACAGAATTCAGGGTATTGTACAGAAAGTGCGGATTGATCTGGGATTGCAGTACTTCAAGCTCACCTTTACGTTTGGTTTCCTGTTCATAAATAATCTGATCCATCAGTTGGCGGATACGTTGCAGCATAAGGTTAAACCGTTTGGACAGCTGTTCCACCTCATACGCCCCACTGACATCTATTCGGGTGTTGAGATCCCCTTCGCCCACCTGCTGAAGCGTCCGTTCCAGCTTGCGGATAGGGCGGGCAATACGTGCAGACAAAAAGACAGATACAATAATTACACATAAAATGACTACCGCTAAAAACCAGGATAAAAAAGTGTTTAGATCACGTTTGGTGGTTACAATCTCATCATAATAAGCCACGCCCACGATCTTCCAGCCTGTCTGTTCCAGTGTTCTTACGGTGATAAACCGTTTTTCACCCGTAGACTCATCCAAATAGCTACGAAAAGCATATTCCAGTACTGGCTCCACATTCTCATATTTTAAGCCAGCGTAAATCAGCTGCTGCTGGGGATGGTACACAATATTTCCTAGCTGATCGAGGATGTAAGCGTATCCTCTTTTGCCAAGCTTAACCTGCTTGCTCAGCTCATCAATGGTTCGAAAGTTAAAATCCATCAGCAGGATGCCGGTTTTTAAGACTCCGTTCTCCTTATATTGAATTAATTTGCTGATAGACACGACCCAGATATATTGACCTTTGAACAAATTCTGAATATGAGGTGCGGAATAGGAGAGCTCTGATGTTCTTTGCGCCGTCGTAAACCAGCTCTGAGTCTCCAGCTGTGTGTTGCTGCGCAGCTTCTGACCGGGTGTACCCACGACATATTTCCCCTGTGGTGTAAAAACAGCCGCCGAGACCAGATCCTCTCTGCTCCCCATTAGCATAGCCATTCTTTCCGTCAATAAAGCGGAATCCACGGAAGGGCTATTCGTAATCTGCTCCTCCGCTGTCTCAAAAATATTGCGCATTCCCTTAACATAAAGACCCAGATTGTAATTCACTTGCTCAATGATCTGCTGCATATTCATATTGGCATTCTCTTCTGCGGTCTTGGCAAACTTGTTGTACAGCATAAGACTTACAACTACAGCTACTAGCACGGCAACAGATGTAAAAGTGAGTGTAATCGTAACTTGAATGCTTCGGAGCTTGGAGGACAACCGACGTTTTCCACCTTTGGGATGCTGCGGTCTTAGAGGAAAGGAATATGGTTTATCCTTCAGCATCTTTACCCTCCTCTGGAGCTGTTTTTATACTCTTTAGGAGATTGGCCATATTTTTTGCGGAAACAAAAGCTGAAATAGTTAGGATCGGCAAAACCTATTTTTTCTGCAATTTCAAAGGCCTTCAGCTCCGTGGACCGCAAAAGTTCCTTGGCTGCTTCTAACCTAATTTGCAAAAGATAACTAACGAACGTCATTTTCATTTCCTTCTTGAAAATACTGCTAAAATAGCCGGTACTTATATGTAAATGCTGACAAACCTTGCCGATGGAAATATCAGATTCAACATAGTGGCTGCGTATATATTCTTTAGCTTCATCAATAAGCAGCTTATAGGAGGATTGACGTTCTAATGCAATCGTATCCATTAAACCGCTACAGACTGCAATAATCCATTGCTTGGCTTCGGCCATACTATTAAATTTATTGATGGCAGTTAGCGACGAAATGCCAGAACCAATATACTTTGCAGCCTCACTGCCGGATTCTTTAGCCACTCGCAAGATAGATGTAAAAATCTCCAGCAAAAAAATCTGATAATCCTGTGTAGACACCTGCTCTGCGTCAAGACCGGCAAATAACTCCTCAACAACCTCTTTGAGTTCTTGCACCGTACCTAGTTTAATCGTCCGGATTAAGGATTGCTGGGTTAGTTCATCATAGGTTAGCAGTGTGCTGGAACGTGACTCAACGTCCTCAATCCAGATCACCCGGTTATTGCCGAGAATAAGCCGATAATCTAATGCCTGCAAGGCATCCCCAAAAGAATTAAATAACAAAGCAGGCGATGAACAGACCGTTCCGGAGCCTGCCGTGACCGTCAGCTTCAGAAAACGCTGTACGTTCTGGCGGATTTCTTCAAGAAGCTCAAAAGTCTTTCCAGTGATATCAGTTTCTTCCCCTTCTTCATGGATTGTGAGCAATACGACCTCATCACGATGAATAAACACCCTTCCAAAACCATGCTTCGAGCATATTTCTTCAGCAATATTCAGCACAGCGAATAGCTGTAAATTCTTTTCACCAGTGTCTCGTAAAGAAATTTGTCCGCCTGTTGCACCCCCAGCAGATTCCCGCTCAGGACGAATATAATCCACACTAATTACCGAAGCCTGAAACCACCGTCCCGTTAATTTTATACCATATTCAGTGCTTTTCTCAGCAATTTCATCCGTACGCAATCTACGCGAAATAAGGGACGATAAAAATTGCTCCCTTAACACAGGCAGGCTTTTCCGGTAATGCTCACTGAGTACAAATACATTTTCTTTTTCTGCAATTTCAGCCTCGATAGTGGCTCTAACCTTAAGCAATACTTCAATTAATTCCTGTGAAGAGAACGGTTTCAAAATATACTCATCAATTTGCAATTTTATCGCCTTCTGAGCATATTCAAATTCATCATACCCAGTCAAAATGATAATCTTAGTGTTAGGATGATGACTACGAATCCATTCAGCCAGCTGAAGTCCATTCATAAAAGGCATTTGGATATCGGTAACTACCACATCCGGCAGCAAACGGTCTATGGCATCCGCAGCTTCCCGTCCATTCTCCGCCTGCTCGACAATCTCAAATCCGTAACGCTCCCAGTCAATCTGCCCGATAACGCCTTCCCTAACGTCTTCTTCATCTTCAGCAAGAACTAGCTTATACATGTCTCATCCCTCTTTGGAAACGTTTTAGATGTCATAAATTTTATTGTATATGATTCAAACCAATCCATCTATGGTTAAGTTATTTAAATAGTTTTAGGTATTAATATATTAAATACATATAAAAAAAGAGTTCCAGAGCAAAAAAAAACCATCCCGCCGTAGCTGGGATGGGGATGATCGGTAACCTATAAGTATTATAGCAACGCTTTGTTAAAGCGATAGCCTGCTGTCTTTTCGAAACCGATATGACGATAAAAAGCATGTGCCGGTGCGCGTTCTACGCGGTTGCCACTTCTAAGGAAAAGCTGACAGCAACCTTGCTCACGTGCCCATTCTTCTGCTGCGGCCACAAGTCTTTTACCGAGTCCGTTTCCTCTGAGTTCTTCTGATACGATAAGTGCAGTAATCTCAGTGATACAATCTGTCTGTTTGTAATACGAGCTTACCTGTCTAAGGCCGATCATACCCACAACTTCATTGTTCAGCTCTGCTACAAGTGTGCATTGGAGATTGCTGTTCTCCATGCTTTCCAGTCTCTCTTTCATCACGCTTAGCGTTGTTGGATAGCCGAATTCCCGCAGAAGCGCTGTAACTCTCTCCAGATCATTCAAGCCGCATTTGCGAATTTCCAGTACAGGTGCCATGGTACTACTGTTCATCCTCATATACCTCCACTTTTAGCATAGACGCCGCCTGCTTGGCTATCGTCCGCGCGATTTCCACATCTTCCGCCGCACTTAACGCTACTGCCATCCGCCGACCAGGACGAACTTCCGGTTTACCAAATACGCGAACCTGAGTCCTAGGCAGTTCCAAAGCTTCACCAATTCCGGTCACAGCAAAGGCTCGTCCCTCTCCATCAGCCTTCAGCGTAGCTGAGGCACCAGGTGTCAGCAATTGTACTGACTGGACAGGAAAACCAAGAATAGCTCTGACATGCACTGCAAATTGAGATAAATCCTGCGTCGCCATCGTGACCATCCCCGTATCATGGGGTCTAGGTGACACTTCACTGAACAATACGCCTCGATCTGTCAAAAAAAGTTCCACTCCAAAAATACCGAAACCTCCGAGCTGATCCGTTACTGCATTTGCAATAGATTGCGCTTCTTCAAGCAGCTCTGGCTTCATAAAGTGAGGCTGCCAGGATTCCACGTAATCTCCATCCTTCTGAATATGTCCAATAGGTGGACAAAATACCGTACCAGACACAGATCGCACCGTCAAAAGAGTAATCTCGCTCTCAAAAGTAACAAAAGCCTCCACGATAACCCGTGTTCCTTTAGCTCTCGCTCCAACCAAAGCAGTGTTCCAGCAGTTTTCTGCATCCTCAGGGCTTTTGCATACGCTCTGACCCTTGCCAGAAGAACTCATAATCGGCTTAATGACACAAGGAGTACCTAGCTCGGCTATAGCTTGTTGCAGCTCTTCCAGACTATCCGCAAAACGGTAATCAGCAGTTGGCAGTCCAAGGTCTTCAGCCGCAAGACGACGAATCCCTTCTCTGTCCATGGTCAGCCGAGCCGCCCGCGCCGTCGGAACAACGAAAAAGCCTTCTTCTTCAAGCTCTTGAAGAGCATGAGTGGCAATTGCCTCAATCTCCGGAACAATGACATCCGGTTTCTCAGAGCGAATCAGTGCTTTCAGCGCCTCTGCATCCAGCATATCAATTACATGTGAACGATGAGCTACACCCATCGCCGGTGCATCGGTATAACGGTCTACAGCTACGGTCTCTACGCCAAGGCGTTGAGCTTCAATTATGACTTCCTTACCCAGTTCCCCGCTGCCCAGCAGCAACAGCTTGCGGCTTTGAGCTGAAAAAGGAGCTCCCCACATTGTCGATTCCAACCTCTTTCGGCAAATTGACTGTCTCGTTTTTATGAATTTCAGAAAACGTAACAGTTTCATTGTATATTTTCAGGCTTCTTTATTTTCATCCATCATACGCCAGATTGCAAGTGTTCTTCGACATTTTCCTACAAACTTCACAGAACTTTGTCGACTTTATCAACGAAAGTTTGTTCTAGACGTGATAATTGGTGGCTTATTTGGCCCCAATGATCTGCAGTCTCACCCCCTTTAAGGAGATCTAACATCGCTTTCTCTTGCTCCGCAAGCCCTTCTTGCAGGCTTTCGGCAGCAGATTTTAATTCTCTGCTGATATTCTCGACGTAATGAGCGATTAATTTTTCCTTCTGCTCTGCCGCTGCAAGATTAACCGCTTCTTTCAAAAGCGGCTCTGCCGCACCTTTGACCAACTCCCGCCCAGTTCCCTCAAAGAAATAACGCGGGGATTTGAAATGGCCCCATAAAGCGGACCACTGCACAGGCTGAAGCTGGCATTCCAGATCCTTAGGAGATGGCCAAGCCTGCTCCTCATTCTCCATAAGATGAAATTCCTCCGTGGAAAAGAGTAGCTCTGTAGCTGCCGCTTCAGCAGCTTCATGTACAAGCCTGCGTCCCGTGCTCTCTAGCCGCAGCGTTGTTGCCCATAGCTCTTGCTCAAGCTCGCGCTGAGTAGTACGCATTAGTTCGGCACCACAGGCAGAGAAAATGGCTTTTAAATTCCCTGCATCCTCACGCAGTAAGGAGGGATGAAAAGATTCCTGAAAATTTCTGTTGAAGGAGAAGCTAATCCGCTGGCACACATGATAGATCAGTTCTTCACTTTCATGAATAAGATCTCTGCTAGGACGTTCCTCAGTCTCCAAAAGAGATAACCGCTTCATGGCGAACTGCCGCCTTTCCTGCAGTTCTTTTAACCCGGCTTCACGCTCGTTCGCCGCCTTGGAAGCCAGATTCTGCCATTCCTCAGCCCGGCGCCGAACCGATGCGATGCTCTCAGCAGCTGCGTTAAGTGAAAGCTGTGGAAGCTCATCACCAGCAAAGCTGGATAATGCTTGCTCAAATTCATTGAAGCGGGAGGTTTCATAAAGATCGTGATTATGTTGAATTTTAGCTTCTAGAGCAAGCAAGCTGGACAAAGCATAGATTCTCGGAGACCGCAAACCTCCGGCACGCAGATTTTGAACGACATGTGCTTTAACCTCATCTAGTTCTTCTTCGCTTGAAGCGAGATCGGAGGCATTAATAATAAAGAACATTTTATCGAGAGAAAAGCTATCTTTAATGCGGCCCAGCTGGGCCAAGAGGCCGCGATCCGCCTTCGAAAAGGCGTGGTTATAATAGGTCACAAAACAGATCGCATCCGCATTTTTCATGTAACTAAAGGTTACGCCAGTGTGGCGTGCATGCAGTGAATCTGCTCCTGGTGTATCTACGAGCACAATCCCGCTCTCCGTCAAAGGACAGGCATAATATAGGTCAATCCCTTGCACGAAGCAAGCCCGGGTCTCTTCCGCAACTAGGTTTCGATATTCATCCAAATCAACCGTCCGCACCGTTCCTAATAGCGGCTCAGCTTCAGCCCAACCGGATGCTGCGGCTCTTAGAAATCCTGCATGCGGCAGCGCAGAGGGGTGAATTCCCCGTGTTGGCAGGCTCGCAAGTACTGCTGTCCACGTATCCTGTTGCGGCTCTCCAAGCTGCAGCACGCTGAAGGAATGGCAGATGTCATCCCAGAAATCCGCCATGCTCTTCATCGTTACAACCGCGCTGGCATGGCGGAAGTCTCCTTCCGGCGCCAATATGCGGTTAACTGCGGCCGTGGCAGGGTGTGGCGACACGGGCAGCACTTCTTCGCCGAGCAAAGCGTTGGCGAAGGAAGATTTGCCTGCGCTGAACGCACCGAACAGCGCAAGGGTAAAGCGGCCGCCGGCGAGATCCTCCGCCCGTGCGGCCAGACTGCGCGCCGCCGATGCCATCGCTGGCTCGCGGCGCAGCAGCTCTGCCGCAGCCGCCAGCGCGTCAGCGGCTGCCGAGAGCCGGCGGCGTCCGCCCGCCGGCGAAGCCGTTCCCGCCGCCCAGCTTGCGGCGGCGGCACTTCCAGCCGCGGCGCGTTCGCGCGGCTGGGTCGCCCGCGGTGCGGCGCTCTGCGCAGCCGCACGCGGGGTGACCCTCACCTCCGGCAGGATGCCGGGGGTGAGGGTCCGGCGCGGCGGCAGCAGCGCCGCTAGCTCGTGCGCGCGGGCGTCAGCCGCGCGGTCCAGGGCGGCTAGCGCGCGGGCAGCGCTCGCCTGCCGCGTAAGGGCCTGATCGCGGCGCTGGAGTTCCGCGCGCTGCTCCTCGATAAGCGATGGCAGCTTCGCCAGCAGCTCATCGCCAACTAACAGCGCAGCGCGGCGGAATTGGCTCTTCAGCTCTGCCGCAAGTGTGCGGCAGAAATTGAGCAGTGCCTCGCCGCTATTCCCCGTTCCCGGCTTAACTGCAGCCGCCAGCCATTCTTGGCTCACCACCGGGAACCCTTGCTTCAGAGTCGTCTCTGCCTCCTCTGCCCACAGTCCGAGATTCTCCGCCCATTGACGTACCAGCTGAATCAGATGCCATTCCAGCTGAGCGGAAACCTCTCGGACCAGTAATCCTTGCCAGGCATCCAGTCGTTTGCCTTGCTCCTTCTCCCGTCGTCCGGCTGTAGAGAACAAACCTAAGCGGAAGCCTGGGCTGACACTCTCCACATAGCTCCCTGCCGCCTCTCTAACATCCGCAGGCATTAAGTTAGCATTATTGAGTAAGGCATCAAGATCACTTCGCAGGCTAGCTCGTGATTGCTGAGGCAGCTCCTCAAGCAGTGCCTTCTCTTCATCCAACGATTTCAGCTCATCCATCACAACTGTAACCTCTGCACCCTCTAGCTCAGCTAAAAAAGTTTCCCGTTCCTCCTGCTGATCTTCACGGAACGCGGTTAGCGAAGAATCTGCTGTATGATGAATGGAACGTGACAAGCTATATTGAAGCAATTGTTCCCTGTGCTCCAACAGCTCTGTTATAAGGTTCAGCAGATTATCCCAATGATTCAGTGGATGCTCTTTCATTTTGAGTGAGGTAAACAGAATCCCCGCACAATGAATCCCCCACTGCTCAAAAGCATTTTCAAGCTGGCGTTTATATTCTTCAATGGAAATTTCTTGTTCTCTGTGCTTGTCTATCTGATTAACAATAAGATAGAGCGGTTTGCCCCAGTCACTAAGATTTTTGGCAAAAGCCAAATTATTCTCTGACTGAACATGGTTATAATCCATAACATAAAAGACGACATCAGCTAAATGCAGCGCGGAACGAGTGGCCGCCTGGTGGCCATCATCCGTCGAATCAACGCCAGGCGTATCCAATAGAACACCATGCTTCCCTAGAAGAGGAATCTCATTCCAGACTTCAATCGCGGAATATTCTCCGCCATTTCGACAATATTCCTGTAATCTTTCTGGTGTTGTCTCTACAGGGGTAGATTCATTTTCATTTCCCTCAACCCTTGGATAGATAAGCACTCGTGGAGCCCCGCTGCGAATAGAAACAATATTGGCACTAGTCGGCACAGGTCCGGAAGGTAACACTGAGCTGCCGCATAAAAGATTAATCATGCTGGATTTCCCTGCCGAAAAATGCCCACAAAAAGCAAGGGTCAGTTCATTCCCACCCTCTTTATTTTGTAAATCTTCATATATTCGTTCAGCACTCTCATCGCCCCAGTGGCGCATTAAATCTTTCAGCTGGGAAAGCAGCGATGCTGTTTCACTTAATGTCTCTCTCTGAATTCTAACCCGTTCCGCTCCCACAGACATTCCACCTCCACAGTTACCTTTTAATCATGCACTGATCTTAATCCATTCATGAATACTGATTTAAGCTCTTTTTTATGCAAAACTTATATAGGTGCAATTTCTGAACTTTAGCGCGGAACATTTTTATAAATAATAATTACAGTTTATCACCAGTTTGACACAAATTAAATACACACTACTTACAAAATAACCTATCATCTCCTACGAAATGATACCAAAAAAAGAAGCGACGTTGTCGTCCTGTAAAGCCAACAGTCGTTTCTCGTAGAAATATAAAGATATTCAATAAAAAAAGGAGCCAGCCCCAAGGGCCGACTCCATTTCAGGTCACTTCTCAATTATGCAGTTTCCAAAACAGGCAACAGAATTTCGAATACTTTTCCGTGCTGCAGAATAGTCAATCCACGAGATTTGTCTCTCATTACGACAACCTCTGGTTTTACAGACATACGCTCCAGATAGTGCTCAGGCACGTCACCGGAATGACTGATCGTAATGCCCTCTACTTCTTGCTCTTCATTTTCTTCCAGCGGGCTTTCCACTACGCGGTCAAAAATATCCGAGAATACCTCAAAATTATCTGTGTATACAGAAATGCATTTCATCTCTATCCCATCCTCTTCTTCAACTCTAACTTTTAACTTTTTGGCGTATGATCTTTAGCTTTCCTGACGACAGCCGTTTTCATACGTTTTTTGCCCTCTCGACATACATCAAGGAGCGGACAAACCTGACATTTTGGATTCTGAGCCTTACAGTGATATCGTCCGAAAAAGATTAGCCGGTGATGCGTGAGCGTCCATTCATCACGTGGCACAGCCTTCATCAGCTTTTTCTCCACTTCCAGCACAGAATCTTTCCAGCCTGCCAATGCAAGTCGTTTAGCAACCCGCTCCACATGAGTGTCCACAGCAATGGCAGGAACTCCAAATGCGTTGGATACTACTACGTTAGCGGTTTTACGACCTACTCCTGGCAACGTTACAAGCAAGTCATGTGCCTCAGGCACTTCTCCGCCATACTGTTCTATGAGTATAGAGCACAGGCTTTGGATATGCTTAGCTTTGTTACGATATAAGCCGATGCGCCGGATATCCCCCTCCAATTCCTCCAGCGGCACAGAAATATAATCGATGGGGGCTTTGTACTTTTGGAACAGGTCCTCGGTCACTTTGTTCACCGTTGCATCCGTACATTGGGCTGACAGCAGCACCGCTATTGTCAATTCAAAAGCGTTACTGTGATTCAGCTCGCAATGTGCATCCGGAAACAAATCTCCAATCGTATCCAAAATGTGGCGGACGTCTGCAGCTTTCATAGTGTCCCCTCCACGGAGCAAAAACGCTCAGAAAATTCTATCGAGCGTCTCACCTCAAATGTTAGAAATATAAGCAAAGTATGTATTATAACGTATGGATTCATACATTTCAACACATACGATACTGGCATTATATTTCAAGTATTAACGCCTTGATTGTCCTAATAAGAACAGTAAGCGTTTAAGAGAGAAATATAAGACATACAGTATAGGAGCAATACTTATACTTTCTTATATTTCAAAAAAAACGTCTTGACGCAGGTAAAGCCCCCTGTGTCAAGACGGTGATTCACTCAGAAATCCACCATTGCAACTATTGTTTCACAATTTCAACCAAAATATCATTATTGAAATACATTATAATATTATCATTTTCTTTCAAAGATTGCACGGATAAAGTCGAATCTCCCTGATGAATATAAACATTAGCAGGAGCAAAGAATTGATATTTATCATTTAGATTAGCTCTCTTAGTCGACAATAAGTTAGTTGCACTTTCATAGCGTGAGAATGTTCTACTAAGTTGAGACATTACACGAACGATTGTAGATCCATCCGTATCCTTACGAATCTCTACTCGGTCACCTGTGGTCAAGTTGCTAAGAGCAGTCGTTGTGGAGCCATCACGAATGATTTTGACTCCTCCGCTCACCGCTAAAGTCTGTGTTGCTCCAGCAAAATCTTTTACAACCAAGCTATTCCCAGCGCTATCTACAGAACTTACCTGACCTGTTGTAAGCTTAATTACTTGAATAGCCAGTGGTGTGCTCCCATCGAAGGTCACGTTAAGATAATCACCCGCTTTTAAAGCTGTTAGCTTAATGCTTTCACCAGCTTCATTGGTCATCGGGATAGCATAAGTATTGATCTCGCTGGTTCCCCCATTCCATTTAATGCTCAAACGGTTGGTTCCAGAATTAACCGTTGCAGCTTCAACCTGAAGAACTGACTTTACTTTCAGGACAGCGACTAGGTCCTGATTTGCAGTTAACGAGGCTGTCACATAACTGCCAACAGGAACATCTGTTACGGTTGGATTCGTTTTACCAAAGATATCAATAAACTGTGGAGTTGGCAGTGTCAGACTCTGTCCGTCATTTAGCTTCATAACTATAGTTCTTGAGGCAACATTGATTGAAGTGACGGTTCCTTCATACTTCGTAACAACTTCCAACGATAACGCACGTTGTCCGATTGCCTTTATATTCACCTTGCGATTCTCGGTCAGTCTTGCCCCAATGCTAGTTAAGTTAGGAAGTACGCCTTCATAGGACAGCTTTGTTTTTTCATCCAACTGAACCACATGTGCCTTATTGTTAGTATCCATAACCGTCAACAGCTGTGTTTTAGAATTATAGTCTATAACCGCTGCTCCACTATACTGTTCAATTTGACGGCTTAACACTTCAATTTTGGTGACTTGATCGCTGCTGTTTAAGGTAACCTGAATCTTGTCCCCACCTACTGCATCAGCAATAAGATCATCAGCTACTGCTCCACTCATGTTCGGAATAACAATCGTCGGTTTAGTGCCAAGCAGTTTAACCTCACGATTTCCGTCCGCTTTTTTGTAAACAACTGTGGAACTAGTCAGCTCGGTAAGTACCCCCTCAACTGTCCGTTCAACACCTTCCGTCACTTCTACAGTGCGGATCACATTATCTTGAATCGTATATTTCACCGCATTACCTGTCTTCAAATCTGCAGGTTTTAACACTGATGCTTGGGAGCTGAATAATGAAGTCCCATCTTCCCATTTAAAAGTTTCTACAGTACCCGCAGTATTTTTGAAAGTAATGCTTTTACCAGTAAGATCTACACTTTGAATAGTGCCTGTTGTTGTTTTGTTAACAACCCCTGAAGTTACTTGAACCTTTACTACTTTATGCGAACCACTGTACGTTTCACGTTGCAGTGAAACTACACTGTCTGTTACCAGCGAAGCAGGTTCAATTCCAGCTCCATTTACATCCACAAAGGAAGTAGTCTCATCGTAGTAGTATTCAGTGAACCCTGTTGGTGACTTTAACCAAAGCTTATTACCTGGAGCTACCATGGCAAAGTTTCCTGACAGAGTCTCTACTTGTTGTGTAGGGTCAGTCACTTCAACATAAGCCGCGTTATATGTCGCGCCAATCACAGTAACCTTAGTGTAGGGTTGGACATCACTTAGATTGATTCTGCTTTCAGAAGCACTTGTGTAATAAGCAGTGCTTGCTCCCAGGGTATATGTAGAAGTCTTTCCGTTGTTATAAACGGATAGTTTCCCATCAGCTAATTGACTGATCGTTCCTGATACTGTGTTGTCATATTCAACCGTATTGTGAGCTTCAGCGCGACTGAAAAAAGTCGCCAATTGCGCACGTGTTACAGCGCCTTGCGGATCAAAACGATTGCCGTCAAGTCCATTGGCTAGGCCTAAATTAACGGCAACGTTGATGTAACCACGTTTGTTGGCAGACACTTTGGTATCATCCGCAAAGCCAGTAGGCTCACTAGCGGCCCCTGCTGCATCTGCGCTTTTTCCAAGGGAGCGGATTAATAGCTCCGCAATCCATTCCCGGGATGCTTTACGCTCTCCCCAAGAAGTATTCAGATTATCTGGAGCCATTTCGGTTGCTTTATCGAGTAATCCTTGTTGAAAAGCTAACACAACATAATCCTTGTAATAATTCGTAACCTTAAAATCGGTAGGCAATGCTACCGCAGAAGAAGCATCCACTTTATCCTGCAGCTTCATAAACCGCAGGGCCATAAGCACTGCTTCCTGCTGAGTTACAGAATCACCTGGACGGAACAATCCATTATTCCCAACCACAATTCCTTGTGAAGCGAGTTTGTAAATATGTTTTTCAGCCCAGAAGCCTGTCTTCACATCACTAAAAATCCCTACAGATTGAGTAGTGGTTGATGTCGGTGTAGTGGCAGCTGTGTCTGCAAACACTGCACTTGCACCACCAAAAACCATAACGCCAGCCATAACAGCCGACACTGCTTTATTAGAATAAGCCTTCAATGGACGTTTTGACCTTTTTTGCGCGGACAATAGATTATTCCCCTCTCTATGACTCAAATAAATAGTATGTTTAAAAATTCGTCAGCTAGAAGCCTAATTCCTTTGTTGCATAACCAATTAAGAATTATCTCTAGTCATAGGATGCAATAGATCCACATGGCCCATTAGACTTTCTACCTTTTCACCATCCACTAAAACTTCGATACTCTTTACTTCCGCAAATTGAAAATAAGTTTTGGCAAGTGAAGTAATGGCAAAGGATTCTCCACCCGCACCAAGCTGAGCTTCATCTGGTTTGTGAATATCCATTACGATTTGACCCTCTACAAATTTTAATGATTTCAGTTCAATTTTTCCCCATAAAGGTACAAGATCTGTATTTTCACTACTTTGCAGTGCTTTGAACGTCTCTGTATATTTCTCAACATCGTCAGAGTAGTTAATCGTAGTCTTAGCAGGCACTAAATCCATAATTTGCGAATCAGTGTAATAAACTTCAATACTCTGGCTTTGCTTTTGTGTCTCATTTTCTACCGGCTTCGATGACGGCTGAGTTTCTGCATTAGTATTATCTGCTGTCGGTTGCGGAGTGCTAGCCACTTCGGTTTCCTGATCATCAGACGGAGCTGGGGTACTTTCTCCCGCACCACTTACAACGTTTGTAGTATCTTGCTCCACTCCATTAGCAGGAGCTGCAGTAGGCTTATCTCCACAGCCAGCAATCACTAGTAGAAGCAGCGCAGCAACCCCAACCATAGTCCATTTTTGTTTAAACATTAATAAACGCCTCCTCTAGATGAATACGGGCAGACAGGTACCGCAAAACCACTTCTTGCCTTTTTATAGATAAAAGCAGAAAGCTGACTTTGCGGCGCTCGTCTGCCACTGGTCTGTTATTTTATACCCAAATATTCCTTGATTCCACTCACTATTGAAGCAGCAACTTTGTTTTGTAATGCTTCCGTAAAGAGCAATGTCTCATCCTTCTTATTGCTAAGGTATCCTACTTCAAGTAGAACAGCAGGCATTTTCGTTTCACGAATGACATGGAAATTC
The DNA here is from genome assembly GCF_038005365.1 of Paenibacillus sp. FSL H8-0315. NCBI lineage: Bacteria > Bacillati > Bacillota > Bacilli > Caryophanales > Paenibacillaceae > Paenibacillus > Paenibacillus sp. FSL H8-0315. The sequence continues at coordinate 1,093,053 of NZ_JBBOTA010000001.1, forward strand.
CCGTATCGTACACCGCGATCACTAAGCCCTGTAGCCTCAACAAGATACTTATGCATTACTTTCGCTAAGGCCTTACTGGCTTCCCGCTGATAATACGTTTCTGTCCCGCTTGCCGCAGAAGATGCGGAACTGTTGGCATGTACAGAAATGAATAGATCTGCTTTTAAATTATTAGCCATAGCCGCTCTATCCTTGAGCTCCAAGAATGTATCGTCACTGCGTGTCAGTACGACATCGATATTACTTTCTTTTTTCAGCAATGCTGCTGTCTTAAGTACTATAGCTAAATTAAAATTCTTTTCGTATTTTCCTGTTACTCCTACTGCACCAGAATCTTTAGCTCCGTGCCCTGCATCCAGTACTACGAGCTTCTTGCCATCATTACCTGGCTGTGTTGAAGTATCATCCGTACTTTCTGCATTCAGGTCAATGATAACCAACTTAGAATCCGTTCCAGATACGCTGATGTTATAATTCTTAGGATAATTCAAATCAATTACAAAACGTACAGTATAAGGATTGGAGCTATAAAGCGAATACCGGACACCTGATACATCAGGATAATCCTTCACTTCCAGTTTACCATTCAGGTCAGGATCAAGAACTTGTCCCGTACCAAACAGATCTGAAAAAGTGGCATTTGGAAAATCAATAACTAACCGATCCGGCCCTGTCATTACACTTACTTTTGGCTCGGAATTCCCTTCCATCGCAATGCTCAAACGATTCTCACTAAAGCTCAAACCATTTATCATGGTTAAATTCTTAGTAGGATCTACCGGCGGAACAACCTCAGATCCACCATTTCCAGAGTTTCCATCTGAACTTCCGTTTTCATTTGAGGATCCTGGGGTAATAAGGTACACGATCTTCTTTGCATTATCCCAAGTGACGGTGAGACCAAACTGCTCACTTATGAACCGTATAGGTACAAGTGTCGTATCACTCCGCAGGACAGGCGCAGTGGTAAGCTGTACTGTTTTGTCATCAACCGATGCTGTCTTTTGATTAACAATAAGTTTGATGACCTTACCTTGCTGTTCAATCGTCACCGTTTTGCTTTTTTGATCCCAGCCCACGGTATAACCAAGACTCTCGGAGATCAATCTCAACGGTACCATGATAGTATCATTCACATTTTCAACCGGTACTTTTTGCCCTGCAGTAATCTCTTTGCCGTCCAGATAAATCTTGCTATTCGCGGCAGCAGCATGTCCATGCTCAGGCAAAACCAACACAAAGAGCAACAAAAACAACATCAAACTGAATTTCTTCATTCTTCACCTCTAAGAATCTAGTATTCGCCTGTGAATGGCGATCGTGGTGCCCTGTCTCCGTCAACCTCAGACCTCTATTAGACGCTGGTAATCTATAAAGGTTGCGAATATATTCCATAAAAATTGAGAAATCTCACCAACCTCACGTCTTAAAGCCCCAGATATTCCTTAATTCCGGCAACAATTTCTCTCGCTAATTTCTCTTGAAGCTGCTCACTATACATCGCCGATTCATTCCCTGAATTTGTAAGATATCCCACCTCTAGCAAGACTGCTGGCATTGTGGTTTCCCGTGTAACATGGAGGCTTTTCGTACGAATCCCGTTGTCTTTAAAACCAGTAGCGGCTAATAAATGCTTATGCATAATCTGAGCAAGCGGCAGACTATCACTGCGAGAATAATAGGTTTCACTGCCATTTATTTTATCTCTATTTGGATATCCAACATCTAGCGAATTCGCGTGCACTGAAATAAAGAGATTCGCTTTAGCAGCCTCCGCAATTTTCACGCGATCCTGAAGCCCCAATGTAGCATCGTCAGTTCGAGTAAACACCACGTCAACTAATGCTTCCTGCGTTAACAGCGTTTGTACTTTGCGGATGACGGCCAGATTGAAGTCTTTTTCCAGCTTTCCTGTGAGACTGACAGCTCCTGATTGAGTTCCGCCATGACCCGCATCTAGAACTACAATTGGCTTACCTAACGTTCCATTAGCCCCTGTGGTGGTGCCTCCGCTGTTAGTTACATTCAAATCAATCGTAACCAGTCCGGTGCTTTCATCCGTACTAAGCTGGTACGGTTGATTTCCAACCGTTTGAATTACGAATCTGACAGTAGACGGACTCACACTGAACAGTGCATACCGGATCTCAGAAACAAGAGGATAGCCGGTAACGTCCAGCTTACCTTGTGGACCGCCAGTGGTGGCAACACCCGTAAGACTTCCAATGAAATTCGGATCGAACGCAGCACCCGGAAAATCTACGACGATTCGATCAGGGTTGCTCATTTTTGTAACGTTTGGCTTAGTAGCCCCCGACACAGCGATAATAAGCCGGTTCTCAGTGAATACTGCCCCGTTTACTAGAGGGCCTGTTGGAATTCCTGCTGTGCTTCCCGGTGCCGTGGTTGTTTGTGGAACTGGTGTCGGGCTGGGTGAAGTTACTACACTGCCAGCAGTTGTCCCGTTGTCACTTCCCGGCGTAGCACTTGGAGTTGCAGCAGGTGTATTAGTTGCTGTTGGATTGGTAGTATTCCCCTCAGGTGTCATTGCAGGATTGCTAACTTGTCCACCTGTCAAATAGACGGTTTTATCAACATTATCCCAGCCCACCTTTAAGCCGAACTGCTCGCTTACGAAACGAATTGGAACAAGTACTGTGCCGCCACTCTGTTTAGGAGCTGCATTTAAATCAAATGTCACCCCATCTGCATCAGCTGTTTTCCGTCCTACCGCCAGCTCAATGCTTTTACCATCCTGGTGAACGGTTACTTTCCGGGTCTGCTGCTCCCATAACACCTCGAATCCAAGATTCTCTACTACCACTCTGACCGGAATCATAACGCTTCCATTTACATTTTCGAGTTTAATTCCTTTTGGCAAAGCAAGTTCCTGATTGTCCATAATAATTCTGCCTGTGCTGCTACCAGCTGCGGCAGCTTCTTGTCCGGTGGATGTTAAAAATAATAAAGGCAGTAACAAAAGCAGCAATACACGAAGCCCAGCTCTTCTCATTCTCATTTTCCGCTCCTTCTGCAAGTAATAGATCCTAGATAAGTATTTAGACGACAGAAATCACCAAATGTTTCCTTAATGACCAATGAATATATCGATTATAGCAAAAAAACTTCTATTTCCGACACCCGGAAATAGAAGTTTTGCGTATTTTTTGTAAAGTTTAAGAATCAGACCAGTTATATCCTCTTTTTAAGAGAATAGCTTTGCAGCATGACGCTCTTCATAAGCAGCAATTTCATCCGCATGTTGAAGGGTCAAACCGATATCATCCAAACCTTGCAGCAGGAATTGACGACGGTGCTCATCCAGATCAAAGCTGATGCTCAGTCCGAATTCATCTTGTAAAGCGTTGTTCTCAAGATCAACTGTCAGCTTGTAGTCCTCATGCTCAGCTGTCCGTTTGAACAATTCATCCACTTGCTCTTCCGAAAGCTTGATCGGCAAAATGCCGTTCTTAAAGCAGTTATTGTAGAAGATATCCGCATAAGAAGGTGCAATTACAACTCTGAAACCGTAATCCATAATCGCCCATGGTGCATGCTCCCGAGAGGACCCACAACCAAAGTTAGCGCGTGAGATCAGAACAGAAGCCCCTTGATAACGTGGTTTATTCATTTCGAAGGCTGGATTATCGTTACCTTCTTCATCAAAACGCCATTCATAGAACAAAAACTGTCCAAATCCCGTCCGTTCAATCCGTTTCAAGAACTGTTTTGGAATAATCGCATCCGTATCTACATTTACCCGGTCAACTGGTGCAACAATTCCTGTTAATTTTTTAAAAGCATCCATAGTTTTATCCTCCCGTGTTCTCTCTAGTTCTATGAGCTGACGGCTTCCGTCTTATAATTCCAATCACGTACATCAGTGAACCGGCCTTTGATCGCAGCTGCGGCTGCCATAGCTGGAGATACCAGATGTGTACGTCCTCCGCGTCCTTGGCGTCCTTCAAAGTTACGGTTCGAGGTAGATGCACAGCGTTGTCCAGGCTGCAGAACATCCGGGTTCATGGCCAAGCACATGCTGCATCCCGCTTCACGCCATTCAAAGCCAGCTTCAGTAAAGACTTTATCAAGTCCTTCTTTCTCAGCCTGCATCTTAACACGGCCCGAGCCTGGAACAACAATGGCAGTAACCTTTTCAGACACCTTATGACCTTTAGCTACCACTGCTGCAGCTCTCAAATCTTCGATCCGTCCGTTAGTGCAGGAACCGATAAATACATAATCAATCGGAATTTCAGAAATAGGTGTTCCAGGAGTCAAATCCATATATTCAAGCGCTTTTTCAGCAGCTTTACGTTCATTTTCAGTGGTAAAGTCCGCCGGATTCGGTACGCTGGAGTTGATGTCAGTTCCCATGCCCGGGCTAGTCCCCCAGGTCACTTGTGGAATCAATGTTTCCACATCAAATTCAACAACCGTATCGTACTGGGCGCCCTCGTCACTTACAAGACTCTTCCATGCTTCTACAGCAGCATCATAAGCCTCGCCTTGCGGTACGTATTGACGTCCACGCAGATAATTAAAAGTAGTTTCATCAGGGGCAATCAATCCAGCTCTTGCTCCGCCTTCGATCGACATATTGCAGACAGTCATACGTTCTTCCATCGACAATTCACGAATAGCTTCGCCTGTGTACTCAATTACATAACCTGTGGCAAAATCAGTACCATACTTAGCAATAACACCCAGGATCATATCTTTTGCTGTTACACCAGGGTTACGTTTGCCTGTAAAGCGTACTTCCATAGTCTTAGCTTTGGATTGCTGCAAACATTGGGTAGCCATTACATGTTCAACTTCACTAGTTCCGATACCGAATGCCAGCGCGCCGAATGCACCATGCGTGGAGGTATGGCTGTCGCCGCAAACGATAGTTTTGCCAGGATGTGTCAAGCCGATTTCAGGACCCATTACGTGTACAACGCCTTGATCAATATCATTCAGATCGAACAGTCTTACACCAAAATCAGCACAGTTCTTAGAAAGGGTATCAATTTGTTGCTTGGAGATTGGATCTTTAATGTTAAAACGATCTTTAGTTGGTACGTTATGATCCATCGTTGCGAAGGTCAGCTCAGGACGGCGAACCTTCCGGTTGCTGAGGCGAAGCCCTTCAAAAGCCTGTGGAGAAGTAACTTCATGAACCAAATGCAGATCAATATAAATAATGCTAGGTTTGCCTTCCTCTTGATGAATAACGTGATTCTCCCAAATCTTCTCAAACATTGTCTTGTTGCTCATAATTTCACCTCATTAATAGAATCGTTCATTGGAAGAGAGCGTGGAGTCTCTCTTGAATGATCTAAATATAACACCCCTGTCTTTATAATTCCAAGATATGATATCTATAAAAGTGATAGTCTGAACCTATAAGCTGAGTTAGGGTATGTTGAGGCACAATATGTAGGAGCGTTGCGCAAGCGGGATGTGCAGCAGCGTTGCGCAAGCGGGAGGTGTAAGAGCGTTGCGAAAGCTTGAGGTGTAGCAGCGATGCGCAAGCTTGAGGTGTAGGAGCAATGCACAAGCTTGATGTGTAGCAGCGTTTAGTTGTATTTTGTACAGCTATATTCCTGTGAATCATTCGTTAATGAATATAAGTGTATTGTGTGCAGCTATTTTCTTGAATTATCGCCCTATAGCTGGGAACTCTCGTTTTTAGTTGTATAGAATACACTTAAAACCAAAACGATCCCTTTTGCATACGAAATAACTGCACAGAATGCAGTTATCTCATAGATACCCTCAAGATCCGGCGCAATAAATATACTGTGAGAGGATATCGGATACTTCGGTCAGTGTAGTAGGGATAATTCTTGAAAACAGGCCCGGCAAATTCTGGGGAGTGAAGAAGTGAATGCTCCTTCGGGTTGCCTATACAAAACTATAATCCAATAGGATATACTTATAAGTAAATCATTTCCCTAAGGAGTCCATATATGGAACTGAGACAACTGCAGTATGTGCTGCAAATCGCAGCCGAAAAAAACTTCTCACGTGCAGCGGACAAGCTGCATATTGCCCAGCCCTCGCTCAGCCAGCAGCTTTCCAAACTGGAAAAAGAGCTCGGCGTAATGCTTTTTCAGCGTAATACCAGCTCAGTTGAGCTGACCTACGCAGGTTCTAAATTCGTTGAACAAGCACAGATTATCATTGACGCAGTGGAGCTGCTGCGACAAGAGATGTCCGACATATCAGAACTGCGCACTGGACGTGTAGTTGTGGGCAGTATGCCGATTACAGGTGCACATCTTCTGCCGCATGTGCTTCCAGTTTTCAAACAAAATTATCCTGAAGTAGAAATTACGCTGCTCGAAGACTCGTCTATGAACCTAGAGAAGCTCACCGCAAGTGGCCAGACCGATTTAAGCCTGCTCTCCTTACCCCTCGAAATTCCTGCTCTGGCTTATGAAGAGCTTGGAGAGGAAAGAATCGATCTCGCTGTTCCTCCTGAACATCCACTCGCTAAACGAATCCTAGATGGAACACGGACCTCACTTGAAGAGCTTAAGGACGAACCTTTTATCGTACTTAAGGAAGGTCAGGGCTTCCGCAAAATGACTGTGGAACTATGCCGGAAAGCCGGATTCGAACCACGAATCGTTTTCGAGAGCAATAATATGGAAACCGTTCAATCCCTAGTGGCAACAGGCATGGGCGTGACTCTTGTTCCTCGTTTTATCGCTCGTGCACCGCGAAGTGAATTTGTTCCAGTCTACTTACCGCTCGCTGATCCAGTGCCTAGTCGTACGCTAGTTGTAGCATATCGACGCGGACGATATTTATCCAAGGCCGCAAAGGCTTTTGTAGAAACATTCAAATCAACCGTGTCTGAATTAACGGAAGAATAGAATATATACAAATAAAGTGCCCCAGTAACCATTCGCGTGGTTGCCGGGGCACTTTTTCAGGTAAACCTCTTTTAACAGTACTAGATTATTTACGCAAATTACGCTGTGTAATCAGGCGGTTCTGATCATCCGACACACGTGCTTTACTTGAATCAGCCAATCCCTTATCAACTGGAGCCCCGGTGTGCTCTTCCACAAATTCACGAGTCACACTATTCTGAAGCTCTGCTACTTCGTTTGAATCTTGATTCTGTCCCTGCTCGGCATTGTTGTCTTTAGTCAATTTAATCCACCTCCTGGTAACAGATTATAAGTTCTTTACCCCTTCTCTTTGAGGTTAAACATAATATATAGAGCTTTGTGCATGAAGAAATATATCCTACGTTTTCCCTTTGCAATGCAACCAGCTCCATGGTATTCTATTGAAAATAAGTGAAACGTGCAGACGGGACCAGTAAGAATGAGTCTAACCGCGCCTAGAGAGTAGATTCCGACAGGCTGAAAGAATTTACCGCGGTTTTCGTTCCGAATCCTACCCCCGAGCGGCCTGTGTCTAACAGGACGGATCCTCCCGTTATGAGAATGAAGTCGGATGATCCCTCATCAATGAAGGTGGTACCGCGGAAGTTTATAAGCTTTCGTCCTTTGCTAAGTCTAAGGATGGGGGCTTTTTGTTGTTTTCAGGACTTAATAAACGAAGAGGATGTGGATAGAAATGATGACGCGAATCGTGGTCAAAATAGGCAGCAGCTCGCTGACCGGACCCGAGGGCGGTTTGAATCGTGAAGCAGTCTCCTTTTTCGCCTCAGAGATTGCCGAGTTGAAGAAAAACGGCTGTGAGGTGTTGTTAGTAACCTCTGGTGCGGTAGCCGCCGGCTTCCGCAGTATCGGTTATCCAGCACGTCCGAAGCTGCTGCATGAGAAGCAGGCCGCTGCGGCTGTGGGTCAGGTACTGCTGATGCAGGCTTATCAGGAAGCTTTTGCCCAGCATGGAATTACTACCGCGCAAATATTGCTGACTCGCACCGATTTCTGCAGCCGCAGAGCCATGAATAACGCTATGATGACTGTAGAAGAGCTACTTCGCCAAGGAGCGGTGCCCGTATTTAACGAGAATGACACTGTCTCCGTAGATGAACTGAAATTTGGCGATAATGATACCCTCTCTGCGCTCGTAGCTAACCTGTTAAAAGCCTCTAGACTGCTTGTTTTAACCGACATGGATGGTTTATACAGTGGAGATCCCCGCAAGCATCCGGATGCTGTCCGTTATCAGTTCGTAGATGACATTACACCAGAGATATATGCTATTGCTGGTGGAGCTGGCTCTAGTGTTGGAACAGGCGGTATGCGATCCAAAATCGATGCGGCCAAAATTGCTACTCGGGGTGGTGTTCCTGTCTTTGTCGGAAGAGCCACCGAACCTGGTGATTTACAGCTTGCTGCAACGGGAGAAGGCAGGGGCACTTATTTTGCAACAAAGCTATCCTCTCTTCCCGTCAAAAAACAATGGCTAGGCTTTATGTCTACCCCTCTCGGCTCCCTATACGTGGACGAAGGGGCTGTAGAAGCTTTGCTACATGGCGGACACAGCCTGTTGCCTGTAGGCGTCAAACAGACAGAAGGTAGTTTTCACGCAGGAGATGTTGTAGAAGTCCTTGGACCCGACTCCAAATTGCTTGGACGTGGGATTGTAAATTACGATGATGCTCAGCTGCGCAGCATTCAAGGTCTGCCAAGCCGTGAAATTGTACCGAAGCTGGGAGAAGTACACCGGCTTGAGGTCATTCACCGTGACGAATGGATTACACTGAGATAAGCATTTTTTTCAATTCAAATATAGGGAGGAACCGTCATGAGTGAAGTTATTAATAAGAGTAAATTAGCCAAGGAGACAACAGGAGTTCTAGCAAGCTTAACAACTGGCCAGAAGAATGAAGCACTGCTGGGCATGGCCGATGCACTTCGCCGCGAAGCTCCCGCCATTATCACCGCCAATGCGGAGGATTTGGAACGAGGAAGACTTAATGGAACTCCGGAATCCATGCTCGACCGGCTGGCATTAGATGTTGACCGGATTAACAGCATTGCCGAAGGCTTGCAACAAATCGCTGTATTACCGGACCCTATCGGTGACACGCTAGAAAGCATTGAACGTCCTAACGGCCTCAACATCCAGAAGCTGCGTGTTCCGCTTGGTGTGATCGGCATCATCTACGAAGCACGTCCCAATGTGACTGTTGATGCTGCGGGTCTATGTCTTAAAACCGGCAACGCTGTTGTGCTGCGCGGTGGCTCCTCTGCCCTGTCCTCCAACCGTAAAATTGTCGAGGTTCTGCACAATGCTCTTGCTGAAACCTCAATGCCGCCTAACGCGCTTCAGCTGATTGAAGACCCAAATCGTTCTTCAGTAGATGAAATGCTAAAGCTGAACGGACTTTTAGATGTGATTATCCCGCGCGGAGGCAGCTCTCTTATTCAAAATGTAGTCCTTAACGCAACCGTTCCCGTAATTGAAACTGGAGCAGGCATCTGCCATACTTATCTCGACGCAACTGCCTTGCCAGAAATGGCACAGGACATTAGTTTAAATGCCAAAGCTCAGCGCCCTTCGGTATGTAACTCTATGGAAACACTACTCGTTCATCAGGATTACGCGAGCAAATATCTGTTATCCTTAGCCGAAGCATTCCGTGAGGTTCATGTAGAACTTCGTGGCTGTCAACAAACCATCTCTATTGTCCCATGGGTATTACCTGCAACCGTAGAAGACTATGCTACAGAATACAATGATTATATCCTTAATATTAGAATCGTCAGTGATATGGAAGAAGCTATGCAGCATATCGCCCAGTATGGCACGAAACATTCGGAATGTATCGTAACGGAAGATCAGGAGAACGCCACACGCTTTTTACAAGAAGTGGATGCTGCCGCTGTTTATCACAATGCCTCAACCCGCTTCACGGATGGCTTTGAATTTGGATTCGGTGCAGAGATTGGTATTAGTACCCAGAAACTCCACGCTCGTGGCCCGATGGGTCTGCCTGCACTAACTTCAACCAAATATAAGATCTACGGAACGGGACAAATTCGGGGTTAGTATACACGTTTAAGTATTCTATCACACAACTTTTAGGAGGATTTTAGCCATGTGTCAGCAACCTTCAGTTCCACTCATGAATCATAATATTGTTTTTTATGGCGCAGGCTCCATGGCAGAAGCCATCGTTCGCGGGATGATTAGCCGCAATATCGTAAAGCCCGATAATGTCATCATGCTCAATCGCAGCAGCAGTGAACGTCTGGCAGAATTAAAAAGCCGTTATGGTGTAATAGGCACAAATGATCCCGAACAAAAAATAGAATACCTACGTAACGCACCAGTAATAGTACTGGCAATGAAACCTAAAGATGCTGCAGAATCCTTACGCGGACTAGGCCCGCTTCTTTCTCCGGATCAGATCGTAGTTTCTGTCATTGCAGGTCTATCTATTCGAACCATGCAAGGTCTACTTGGCAAAGCACAGCCTATTGTTCGCACAATGCCTAACACCTCCAGTTCCATCGGTCTGGGTGCCACTGGTCTAGCCTTCTCCAAAGAAGTAGACGAAAGAGGCCGTCGCCTTGCTCTTAATATCTTTGAGGCTGTCGGGCTTACAACAGTCATTGATGAGGAACGTATGGAAACCTTGACCGGAATTTCAGGCAGCGGGCCTGCGTATATCTATTACATGATGGAAGCCATGATCGCCGCTGGTATCCGTGGTGGGCTGCCACTTGATCAAAGCACCGAATTAACTGTTCAAACTGTGCTGGGAGCTGCCCGAATGGTACAACAGACGGGAGAAGAACCCGCAGCACTTCGTAAGAAGGTTACTTCCCCTAACGGATCAACACAAGCAGCTATAGAAGTGCTTGAACGAGGGGAATTCTTTGAAACTGTGATTGCTGCCGTTAACCGATGTGCCGAGCGCTCACGTGAAATGGGTGCTGCCCTAGAGAAAGAGCTTCGTTCTTAACCAAAAAAGATCGCAGCCCATCCCCTCATCGGGTGGGAAGCGATCTTTTTTTACCTTGTTACAACATTTCCATAATTATCTCTTACGATTACCTTTAGATTTACAGGAGCCGCAACGGTCACGTTCAATGCATTCCTGGAGTTATCGAATACTAGATGTCTAGGTATGTCTCCTAAGATGACGTAAAATGTGTCTCCAACTTGCTTAGTTTGCAACAGCCGCTTCTCTTGCTCTTGCTTGAGTTGCCCTTCTGCCGTGGAATAACTCCCAAATACATTCAACTCGTTCCCAGCCGTTCGATCAACCATAATTCCATAAGGTTCGGCAGCCTGGATTATAAGTGTGCCTACACCCTGTGGAACATTCCCCTTCCATTCCGGCAAGGAATAATTCTCCTCCATAGAGGAGATCACATGTCTAAGTTCCTGTGTTAATCCTAAAGAGCTGACTCCTGCGAATACTAAACAGCACACTGCCAGAAATCCGACGAACAGAACACTTAGCACATCATAGTACATTTTCCCTTTACCACGGAACCATAAGGTGTAAATTACAATTTCTAAACCAAGTAAAATAAAAATGAGCGGCCACCAAGCAAGTGTTGTCTCGAACACATCCGCTCCTTTCCACTGCGAGACCATTATTAATGCCCCGAGAAATAAAAGGCTCAGTCCCATCGACAACGTACCTACACGCCAACTTCTAGATTTCCCTTCGTTCACTGGAAACTCGCTAGTTACCATGACTCCCGGCTCTACTTCTACTGGATTATTCAAGATTGACCCCCCGCCCCTTTTCTGCCTTTATTATTCTTACTTCCAGTCATCAGCTTCACCCCACCACCAATCAATAACACGGAGACGACAATGGTCTTAAAATATTCATTTACGCGATATTCCAGCCGCCATTCTGGAAATCTGATATCAATGGCAGGAACTGCGACATTCACAACAATAAAGTATAATCCGAGACACATCAGGACTGCTCCGAGCCAGCCTTGATGATTTAAGAAACCTTCGATAACCGGCTTATCCTGCAAAGGTTCACGTCCATATCGGCTAACTAACTGTAAGCCATCGAATAAGCTATAGAACCAAATGACCGGGATAAGGAAAAAGAGCAATGTTAACCGCAATAGATCCATGACATAAATACTTCCTAAGAAAAGAAGCATGAGCTGGAGCCCTCTTTTTTGCAGTCCCAGATACATCTGTCCAGCACCAGGAAATGCGGATAGTAATGTCGCTAATACTTTGCTGCGTCGTCCTTCCTCACGTCCAGCCTCCATCTCTTCGAATAATGTGCGGTCAACAAGCATTTCTCCTGCTTGTTTACGATGGATCAACTGAACTGCATCAAACATGCAATACAGCCAAATTACTGGCAATACTCCAAACAGCAGCAAAAATGCATCACTCGAAGTAATTCCGGCCAAGAACAGCATAACGGTCATGAATCCGAAAAAAGAAATCAGAAAGGATAGTCCACGCTGCATCAGCCCCATATGAAAATGACCCAATCCAGGAATGAAGGACAATAAGATGACATGCACCCGTTCATTATCCTCCGTCTTTACGGGCATAGTAGAACTAAAATCCAGCATTGATCCATCAGGCGCTACAATTGGAGTGGGCATTTGCAGTAATTTAATCACCAGATGAATCATCGAAAGAATCCATAGAAGTAAGAATCCGATCACTCCCAATGCCAGAATTCCCTCATCCCCTTCAGCCATAGCAATTAAGAATGACATAAATAACACACCAAAGCTTAGCAAAAAATAAACAATCCCTTGTGGGCGTCTTCCCATATAATAATGACCTGCTCCAGGAATCATATTAAGAAAAAGACCCTTAATTTTGTTACGCTGCTGTTGCATTGTTCATTTCTCCTCTCATTTCTGTCTTCCGTCCATAATCCGGCTCAACCATCCGCTGGTGGCTTGCATGAATTGTTCGCTATAAGATGGCGAATTATCTTTCTTAGGGACAATAAGCTCCATTTCACCCGTGAGTAACTTATCAAACATCCCGGAAGACATAATCAACAGCGTTAACGAAGCAGCAACGGCATAATGAAAGATTGTTTTATCATACCAGCGATAACGCCGTGATCCTTCTTCTTGCCCCGCTACTTCTTCTATGACTACTGAAGTTCTCACTGTAGCCACCCAATCTCCCATAACTCTCTCTGTAAAAGCAGACGAATTCTCCAATGAAGGCAGATCCTCCTTTAGCTCATCCAGCATCTCCATGTATGAAACAAATGTGTCTTCATCCTTGAGCAGCATTTGTTCCCATTCTTCTCGTTCTATACTATCTTCTTGCCCTTCAAGATAAGCTTTTGCCTGCTGGCGGCGAATTAAGTTTTCTCCACTCTTCATCATAGCCATTCGTCCTCCTTCCAATGTTTTCGCATCCATTGTCTCGCCCTATATAGTCTGGACTCCACCGTCTTCAGAGTAATTTCATTTTCAGCAGCAATTTGCTCATATTTTTTATTTTCCAGATAATAAGCCACCATAATTTCCCGATGACCCTCCGGTAAATTGTTGATCTCACCCGACAGACGATTCATCCGGTCACGACGGACAACAGTGGCTAGTACATCCTCCTCATTTGAAGGTGTCTGGCTCAGCACAAGCTCATAGTCACCAGGTAACTCTCGTAGCCGATCACGTTTACGTTTGGCATCAATAGCCTTATTTAAGGCGATCCGCGTAATCCATGATTTTAAGCCTTGATAACGGTAATCAGGGAGAGATCTATACATCTGAAGAAAAGCTTCCTGAGCAGCGTCTTCAGCCCCTTTGACTTCACGTAATACAGAATAGGTGATTTTGTATATGTGCTGACTGTATGTATTTACAAACTGGCGAAACGCATCTTCGTCTCCTTGGCAAATCCGCTTGATTAATAGCTCTTCCTCAATGACTCTCCCCTCCTTCCCACAGCAATAGACGCTGAGATCCTCGCCTACCCCTGCACTTATCTAAAAAAATAAAAAAAGAACCGTACAGACTCTAGCAATAGCTAAAGCAATACGGTTCTCTCCTAAACGATCTATCTTCCACCATTGCGGAATTTTTGTGTATACGTCTTAACATCCTGAGCGTTCTTGACCCGGTTACGGGCCCATTCCAGCAATATCCGGTCGATATAACGAAAATGAACCTTCCCCGCAAATACGGATTCCTTGAGCGCTAACAGAATCAGCTCCTCAGGATATCGGTCTTGATCCACCCAGCTGGAAATCGTCTCACATTCCATTGGAGACAGCGGGCGCCCGAATTCCTTCTCGAAAATACTGAATAGATTCCGGCTTTCCTCTTTATCTCCAAGTGAAGAAGGAGATATGGGGGGAGTTCCGAATCCTCCACCTGACGCAGCAGCCCGGGGAGCTGATGTTCCATATGCTCCCTTGTCCTTATCTTGCTCATTTTCTTGTACAGCTGTCGCAAGATAAGCACCTAGCTTTCCATATAACCCTGAGAAATTGTAGCGTTCATAATGGATATCTCTTAGCTCATCGTTGTCTCCATCGATGCTAATGAAACCCTCCTTCATGAGCTTCTGCAATTCTCCGGCCAGAACGGAAATGCTACGACCAGTTACGACCTGAAGCTCCTCCAGAGAAGGGAACTCAATCCCTTCCACTTGCCTGAAGGAGAGCAGATGAATCAGCAGCATGGCTTCACTTCCGCTTAAATTCAGCTTCCGGTAATACTTCAGTAATGCGTAAGGTATGACGGCCATTCCGTTCTCCAGACCGAAGGAGACGCCTTCGCTCCAGGTACTCCATGTCTTGCCGTCCATGTGCTTCCCCCTTTGTTCAAATCCTAAGAACTTATGGGTAGAGGCGGTACAGTGTACGTGGGAATGGAATAGTCTCACGTACATGGTCAAGACCACAGATCCAAGCTACAGTACGCTCAAGCCCAAGTCCAAAACCGGAGTGAGGTACAGATCCGTAAGTACGCAGATCCATGTACCATTTATAAGAATCCATCGAAAGATTGTGCTCTTTATAACGCTCTTCAAGCAGCGCAGGATCATCGATCCGCTGTGAACCCCCAATAATCTCTCCATAACCTTCAGGAGCGATCATATCAGCACACAGTACGACTTCAGGACGATTTGGATCCGGCTTCATGTAGAACGCTTTGAATGAAGCAGGATAATGAGTAATAAATACAGGTTTATCGTATGCTTCAGCGATTGCTGTTTCATGAGGTGCACCAAAATCATCACCCCAAGCAATATCTTCAAAGCCTTTATCATTCAAGAACTTGATCGCATCGTCATAAGTAATGCGTGGGAATGGTGCTTTGATATTCTCCAGCTTGGAAATATCGCGGCCTACCGCTTCCAACTCCGCACGGCAATTCTTCAATACGGATTGCACTACGAAGCTAATAAACTCTTCCTGAACCTTCAAGCTTTCCTCATGATCTGTGAAGGCCATTTCCGGCTCGATCATCCAGAACTCGATCAAGTGGCGACGAGTTTTTGATTTCTCCGCACGGAAGGTTGGTCCAAAGGAATATACACGGCCCAGTGCCATAGCTGCAGCTTCCATGTACAACTGTCCGCTTTGGGTCAGGTAAGCATCCTCATCGAAGTATTTCGTGTGGAACAAGTTAGTAGTTCCCTCTGCTGACGTTGGCGTCAGAATCGGAGGATCCACCTTTGTAAATCCGCTCTCGTTGAAGAACTGTTGGATTGCCCGGATAATCTCCGCACGAATAACCAGAACAGCCCGCTGCTTCGAGGCACGGAGCCAGAGGTGACGGTGATCCATCAAGAAATCAACACCATGCTCTTTCGGAGTAATTGGATAATTCTCTGTAAGGTGCAGAACTTCAATTCCGGTAACAGTCATTTCAAAACCGGATTGACTGCGAGGCTCCTCACGAATAATACCGGTCACATACAATGAGCTTTCCTGTGTGAGGCTCTTAGCTGCATCCCATACCTCTTCAGGCACTTCTGATTTCACTACAACTCCCTGAATATAACCTGTACCATCGCGAAGCTGCAGGAACTGAATTTTACCACTGGAGCGCTTGTTGTTTACCCAACAACCGATAACAACACTTTCTCCAACATGTTCATTCACGTTCTTGATTACACTCTTGTTAGCCATGCCTTCAATCTCTCCTCTAATTTAGCCGTTAATTCCTTGCACAATACGGTTTGTATCACGTGCGATGACAAGCTCTTCGTTAGTCGGAACTACAAGCACCTGCACTTTGGAATCTACCGTAGAGATACGACGCGGGTCGCCGGAGCGAACTTTATTAGCTTCAACATCCAACTCAATACCCAGGAACGTAAGGTTATTTAGCAGTTTCTCACGTAGCAATGAAGCATTTTCACCAACACCAGCAGTGAATACGATAGCATCTACACCGTTCATAGCAGCCGCATAAGAACCGATATACTTGCGCAAGCGGTACTCATACATTTCAAAAGCTAGCGTGGAATTAGGCTCACCTTTTTCCATACCCTCAATAATATCACGCATATCACTGCTTACGCCCGAAATTGCTAGAAGTCCACTATGTTTGTTCAACATGGAGTTAACTTCGCCTACGGACAATTCTTCCTTGTTCATCACGTAAGGTACAATTGCTGGATCAAGATCACCACTGCGAGTACCCATCATCAAACCTTCCAGAGGAGTCATACCCATGGAAGTATCCACAGACACTCCATCTTGAACTGCAGTTACACTACCTCCGTTACCGATATGACAAGTAATGATCTTCAGATCTTCCAACGGACGCTCCAAGTACTCCGCAGCAGCTTTGCTTACGAAGTCGTGTGATGTACCGTGTGCGCCATAACGACGAACTTTATATTTATTGTACAGTACTCTAGGAATCGCGTACATATAAGCTTTTTCAGGCATTGTTTGATGGAATGCAGTATCGAATACAACAACCTGCGGTACACCCGGCATATTTACTTCAGAAGCCGTAATCCCCATCATTGCTGCTGGGTTATGCAGGGGTGCAAGGTCAAACAACTGACGAATTTTAGTCTTGGCATCAGCGTCCACAAGTGCGGAAGCTTTGAAGAATTCACCACCATGTACTACACGGTGACCCACAGCATTGATTTCTTTAATGGATTCAATAACGCCATGCTCTTTATCCGTTAGGCAAGCTAGAACTTTACGAATCGCTGTGTTATGCTCCAAAATTTCACTTACTTCTGTTACTTCAGCTTTACCAGTAGGTTTATGGTTCAGAATGGAGGAATCCATCCCGATACGTTCCACCAAACCTTTAGCCAAAACGGATTCATCAGCCATATTGTACAATTGATATTTTAAAGAAGAACTACCGGAGTTAATTACTAGAATATTCATATACGGTCACCATCCTTGTCGTACTGGAAGAAGCCTTCGCCTGATTTCATACCTAATTGTCCTGCACGCACCATCTTCTTAAGGATCGTGGAAGGACGATATTTCAGCTCACCATATTCACGGAACATATTTTCGAGTGCAGCAAGAACCGAATCCAGACCAAATCTGTCAGCCATTTCAAGCGGTCCATATTGGAATTGATAACCAATACGCATAGCATCGTCAATATCCTGTGCGGAGGCAACGCCCTCTTGCAGTACATGCATAGCTTCGTTGATAAACAAGCAAATGAGGCGTGATGTTACAAATCCTGGGGATTCATAAATCATTACACCTTTTTTCTCAACAATTTCATCAACAAAGGATTTTGTATCTTCAAAAGTAGCATCTGAAGTTTTCAGACCGCGTACAATTTCAACAAGATCCACTTTAGCTACAGGGTATATGAAATGCATTCCGATCACGCGTTCCGGATACATTGTAGAACTTGCAAGTTCAGTCAAGCTAAGTGTTGACGTATTGCTGGCAAGAATAATGTGGTTTGGACATACTTGATCCAGTTGATTCAATATTTTTTTCTTTTCTTCCAAATCCTCAACGATTGTTTCGATAACCATGTCACAAGAGCTCAGCTCTGCGAAATGTGTCACTTTTTGAATGCGGCTAAGAATCAGCTTCTTCTCAGCTTGAGTGATCGCCCATTTCTCCAGTTGCTTATCTAGACTTGTCTCGATCATTTCGTAGGAGTAGTCCAGTTTCTCAGGGGTTTTCTCCACCAGCAATACATCCAGGCCCTTGGCTGCCAGCATTTCGGCAATCCCTTGTCCCATTGTGCCACCGCCGATGACACCAATTTTCTTGAAATTCATAAAAAAGTCTCCATCCTTTCAGGTATCTATACTTTTGTATTGTACCTTGTCTGTCGCAAAAATTTATAAAGCCCGACATATAATGATATCTTAGCATGCCTGAAAAGTAAAAAAAAATAACCAGCATAAATATTTATGCTGGTAAACGCACGCTGTCACGAAATTGACATCGAAATTGCTCTCCAGAGAGCACTTCTTCCTTCATTAAAATGTCAAGGGAGTAATCAAATACATTTCGTTGCTTTTCAAGGTGGTCGTGAGTACGTACCATCAACTCGTCCAATATTTTACTGTTTTCCTTCATAAGCTCTTCAGTGGTAACCATTTCCAGCTTGGCAATACCCAACGAAGTCAATCCGGATTTCATCATGGTTTCGACAATATTCAGGGCCTGATCAAAATCGCCACGTGAACCTGTGCTTCGTCCGCCATAATACATCTCTTCTGCAGCCGCTCCACCAAGTGCGATCATAATCTGATCTTCGAGATAATCTTTGGTGTACAGATACTGCTCTTGCTGAGGATTGTGACGTACATAACCAAGGGCTTGCCCCCGCGGAGTCAGCGTAACCTGACTGACACTTCCCGGACGAAGCAGTTCTGCCATAATGGCATGTCCCAATTCGTGGATCGCCACACGTTTTTTCTCTTCGTGGTTAGTTTCTCTGTCCGTTTTTTCCCCCATCATAACCTTGTCAATCGCCATCGACAGATGCCGCTGCTCAACCTCTGTCAATTCCTCACGCATCATATAAATTGCTGCCTCATTCATAACACTTTCGAGCTGAGCACCGGAAAAACCATAGGCTTCTTCGGAAATTTTGTCGAGGTTCACATTGGCATGAAGCGGCTTATTTTTGGCATGCAATTCGAGAATCGATCTGCGGCCTTTTTTATCAGGCATGTCCACTTGAATATGACGGTCAAACCGGCCAGGACGCAGCAATGCTGAATCAAGCATTTCTTTACGGTTAGTGGCTGCTACCAGTAGAATGCGTGGTGTTTCGTTGTTATAGATCCCGTCCATCTCAGTCAACAGCTGATTCAAGGTCTGATCATATTCTCGCTGCTGTCCGCCCTCACGCTTACCGCCAATTACGTCAATTTCATCTATGAAAATAATAGCGCTTTGCTTGTTTTCCTTAAGGGCGCGGGTACGGGCATCCTTAAACAAATCGCGGATACGGCCGGCACCGACACCTACGTACATTTCTACAAACTCACTGCCTGATGCTGCCACAAATACAGAGTTCGTATAATGTGCTGCTGCTCTAGCCATAAGGGTCTTACCTGTTCCTGGAGGGCCTGTAAGCAGAATCCCTTTCAAAGGCCGAATCCCGAATTTGCTGATTTCCTCATGCCGGATCAAAAAATCCAACGCTTCACGAAGCTCCTGCTTTGCATTGTCTTGCCCGCCAATTTCTTCAAAAGTGAGCTTTGAAGGTCCATCCTTCTTGCGTTTCTTCCCGGCACCTGCATTTACCGCAAGTCCGCCTCTTAAATGAGCAATGATAAGTAAAGCCGTGAGCATCCCAGCAGCAATTACAATCGGGAATATATTAATGCCTAGAAAAGCCATAAAAATAAACAAGACAGGAACAAATCCAATTAGAATTTCTTTAAGGTATTTAGGCATTATTCCATACCCCCAATGTCGCAGGTTTACGCGGCAAAATAATAAATTTGCTTTCTTTTCCATTACTCAAGCTTACATAGACATTATTGTCGTCAATTTCTGTTGAGGCTATCACATTTTTATATTGCGGATATTGCGCTTTGAGTCCATCAAGTTCTGTGGGTATAAGTGTATATTTACGGCTCTCCATGGCTTCAGCTACAGAGAACATCGCTTTATCCCAGTATTCATCCAGCAGTTCACTGGAGTTCTGTTCTACATCAAGTTTCAGTGTACGTCCATCAATCATCGATTTTCCTTCTTTGGAGACGTACTGAACCAGTTCACGTAATTTCGTGCCTGGCTGGAGATCAAGTTTCAAAGTGACCTCATTGCGGTTAATACTGATATGAGAATTATTGACGCCCTCATATTGAGATACAATCTTCTGAAGTGGTTCCTGCATTGCAAACTGACGATACAAAAAGAAGCCACCAAACAATAGAGTAGCCGACAGTAGAGACGTTATCAGCACAGGTACAAGACGTAATTTCAAGAAACGTCCTCCTCTCAAAGATGACAAAATATAAAGCTCATTATAATAATCTATAGCTATTTGAGAGCTCATCAGAGAGACTGAAGTCTCTTATTGCTGTTCTAATTACAAGTAGTAGTATATCACAGGTGTATATACTAATTTCAAAATAAATGTGAATATATTTAAAATTTAATTTTTTAAAAATTTCCATCAATACCAAATATATTCCTCACTTTCGACAAAACCGACCTTGATTTTTAATCAATCGGCCTATTTTTGTATGTGAATTTAAGAGAATATTCGGTGATAACCACCCATTCAGTATATCACTTAGTATATCACTTTTGTACATCAAATAAATGTAAACAAGCGAACTTATAATAAGTTCGCTTGTTTACTATGCCACCCTTAATTTCCTTATGTTCGGCTTAACTTTTAGGTAAACTGTAACCTTCACCCATTCGGGACCCATCCGAAAACCGATAAAATTGATAATAATACCGACCGCTCTGTTTATAAAAAAGCTGCCAAGCATACTCTCCGTTATATACTCCCGGCAGCAAGCGTTCAATCGTTATGTCCGGAAGATCAGCTTTGATAATGCCGCGTATTTGGGCTTCCGAGGTTCCTTTACTTAGTTCCTCAGCAAACACTGCGTCGTCGCCTTCAGCAAATTTTCCATCTACCGTAAAGCGGACCCAGACCATAAGAGCAGTCCCGGCTTCATTTTTTCCTGTTAAAACCCAGTACACTGCATTTTCATCCCAAACCGATTTTTGTGCTTTAGTTACCTCTGTTAGACCCGCTCTGGTTTTGGCAACATCCTTAGCGATATCACGCTCGTTCCATTGATCTTTCATAATATAGGCATAGAACTGGATAAGTCCAAACCCCAGGAGCAGAATCAGAACTGACCCCAGGAGGATCCATTTTTTCCTTTTCTTCAAGGTACAGCTCCCTTTCTAGTAATATATCTTTTTTGATTATATAACACACCCGCGTGTTTATCCAAAATTTCATAATTTTCTAGCTTTCCCAGTCTTAAAAATGCACAAAAGGCCGCAACTTTTGCTAAAAGCAAAAAGTCGCAGCCTATTATTTATTCGTTATTCTCCAGACTTAACGCTTCAATAAACCTTCGAAGGCTTCTTGCGCTTTACGCCGGATAGCTTCCTCATCCAGGGTTAAGCATTGTCCATGCTTGATGACCTGTTTACCATTCACCCACACATGCTCAACATCCTTAGCGCTAGCAGAGTAAACTGCATGAGACAACAGATCTGTGTGTGGCAGCAAATGCGGCTGATCGATATCAATAGCAATGAAATCAGCTTTCATCCCTACAGCAAGTCTGCCTACATTATTTAAAAAGATGGACTGTGCGCCATATTCTGTAGCCATACGCAGAGCCTCTGGAGCTGGAACAGCCGTTGGATCACCGCTGACACCCTTATGAATGAGAGCTGCAAGCCGCATCTCTTCAAACATATCCAAGTTATTGTTGCTTGCCGCGCCATCCGTGCCAAGAGACACCTTCACACCAGCTTTTAGAAGATCAGTAACCCGAGCCACTCCGCTAGCCAGCTTCAAATTACTGCCCGGATTATGAGATACACCCACATTATGGCGAGCCAAGATCTCAATCTCTTCATCATTTAAATGAACACCATGTGCAACTATCGAGGGACGTGTGAACATTCCAAGCTTCTCTAAGTGAGCTACAGGACGCAACCCGTAATCCGCCACATTTTGTTCCACTTCACGTTTCGTTTCGGACATATGCGTATGCATCGGTAAATCCAGATCATGCGCTGCCTGCACGAACTTAACCAGGAAGTCCGGAGGGCAAGTATAAGGGGCATGTGGCGAGATCATAGTAGTAATTCTACCGTCAGCCTTTCCATGCCAGTTACGGGCAAAAGAAATCGCTTCCGCAAGCTTGTGATTCTGTACATCCTCTGGACATAACCCGATCACACCACGCATCAATACGGAACGGATACCTGATAACTCAGCTACCTCGGCTACTCGGTCCATATGATCATACATATCGAGGAAGGTCGTAGTTCCACCCTTCAGCATTTCCAATACAGATAAGGAGGTTCCCCAGTATACATCATCACCGGTGAACTTTTCCTCCATCGGCCACATCTTCTCCTGAAGCCACACTTGTAGCGCTAAATCATCTCCATATCCACGCAGCAAAGACATCGCCGCATGACCATGTGTGTTTACAAGTCCAGGCATGAACAGCAGACGGCTGCCATCAACCACTTGCACTCCAGCTTCCATCTGAGGCTCTTCTTTTCCTATGTAAGTGATTAAATCATCTTCAATAGTCATATATCCACTCAGAACCGGCTCATCCGTTCCCGGAGTCAGAAAATACCCGCCCTTAATTATCGTTTTATTGTTGTTCATGTTCGCTTTCTTCCTTTCCATCCCGCAAGTAATAAGCAAGACTTTGCAGATCAGTTGTAAAATCAGCTGCATGCACCCGGATATTCGGTGGTGTCTTCAGAATCACAGGGGCAAAGTTCAAAATCGCTTCAATCCCAGAAGAAATGAGAATATCTGCTACATTTTGAGCTTCTGAATCAGGTACGGTAATAATGGCAATGCGAATACCTTGCTCACGAATCGTGCTGCCTAGTTCATCCATCGGTTGCACAGTAAGGGAGTTGATCTTACGTCCAACCTTAGGAGCGTACGAATCAAATATAGCCGTGATTTTCATAGTATCTTTAAGATATGCATTGTAATTAGACAAGGCATGTCCGAGATTACCTGCTCCAACTAAAGCTACATTAAGCTGTTGATCCAGCTTTAGGATATGACGGATTTTCTCAATAAGATACGTTACATCGTAGCCGATACCTTTTCTGCCGAAGTCACCAAAATATGCTAAATCCTTACGAATCTGTGCGGGATTAAGATCAAGCTTTTGTCCAAGTTCCTGAGAGGAAACTGTTAATATTTCGCGATTCTGGAGATCATTCAAAAAACGCAAGTACACAGGTAGTCTGCGAACAACGGCTTCTGATATTTTATCCGATTTCATATTTTTCCTCCTAAAAATAATAATGTTCTTGTGTAAATCCATATTCAAACGTCTACCTCTCCTTACTAAGGGCGGTACTGTAACAGACCGCCCTTAAGGATAAGGAGGAGCTAAAGCTAAACTGAAGACGAGCGTTTTAAGAAGCGCCGCCATCCTCTAGCCATTCCGCTATGCGAGGGACCATTTGATCAGTAAGCATATGCTCCATTTTGGGACCAGGCAATGAATAAAGGAAATACTTTCCGTAATGAGATTCAATAACCCTTGTATCATAAACAATAACTATTCCGCGATCCTGCGCCGTGCGAACCAGTCTTCCGAATCCCTGCTTAAAACGAATAACCGCTTGAGGAACAGATAATTTCATGAACGGATTCTTCTTCTGGGCCTGCAATAACTCCGACTTCGCTTCCGCCAACGGGTGATTCGGCGGTTGAAACGGAAGTCTCACGATGGCCAGGCAAGTCAGTGCTTCACCTGGAATATCTACACCTTCCCAGAAGCTGCTCGTCCCCAGCAGAACGGATGCTGCACTGTCCTGAAAGCGGCGGATCAGCTTACTCCGGCTGCCACCTTCCACGCCTTGACCAAGCACCGTAATCTCTTGTGAGGCCAAAGCCTCTTTAAGCGGATCATATACCTGACGCAGCATTTTATAAGAAGTAAACAGAACCAGCATCCGCCCACGTGTTGTTTTAGCAGCTTCCGATAATGACTGTACGAGTGTATCGACAAATCGAGCATCGCCCACACTGCCCTTCACACTAGGAAAATCACGCGGTATAACTAACAGTGCCTGCTCACGATACTTAAAGGGAGATGGAAGGAGTGAGGTCATTAGACGTCCCTCTTCCGCAGCTTCGTTAAGTCCGAGATTATCAATCATAAATTGAAAAGATTTATCTACAGACAGCGTCGCCGAGGTAAGCACGATGCTTTTTTTCTTATCGAAGAACAACTCTTTAAGCTGGCTGCTAACATCCACAGGGACGGCATACAGCTGTAGTGATTTGCTGCGGTAATTTCCATTTGCCTCCAGCCAATATACTACATTATCGTCATTCAGCCCCATAAAGAATCTTACTTGCTCACGGATGGAAGCCAAATCCTTAAATAAACCGCTAATATCAGTAACAAGACTGTCTGCTGAGGATTGGCTTTCCTGGTCACGCATCTCGTTAAGCATTTTATCACCCTTACGGATGATGTCGCTTAACGTCAGATTCATAGTGTTCTCTAGCGCAACTAATTCATCCCAATCCTTCGGCTTACGGGCGGGAAGCAACCGCATAACCAGTTGTCCCGCTTCCCCCGCCCCTGCATCACTGCGTTCCGGCAAAAGGCTGAACAGCTTGTCGCTGAGTGCATCCCAGGTTTCTTTGACGGTAAGCAGATCCGGGTAAATCCGATCGATGACTCCGCTCCATTCTGAAGCCTCTTCACTGCCTGACGACTGTAATATCTGGCGCAGAGCAGGAAGCTGTCCGTTTCGGCTATCTTTATACAGTCGCGATAACGTGTGTGCCACAGTGAAATGCTTCATATGCATGCCAAGATGTTTACCAGCCACATCTTCTAAATGATGTGCTTCATCAATGACAAGATGCTCGTAAGCCGGAAGCAGCTGGTGCCCAGCCTTAACATCTGCGAATAGCTTAGAGTGGTTTGTAATGACCACGTCAGCAATCCCAGCTTCATGCTTAGCCCTATGATAATAACATTTGCGGAACCACGGACAGGAACGGCCCAGACAGGAGTCGGTATCGCTTGCCACCGTCTCCCAGAAATCACCACCCCGGCCGCTTAAATTCAGCTCTTCATCATCCCCTGATTCACTTTGAGTGAGCCATACGATCATCTGAGCGGCAGTAAGCGCATCTTCCCTTGGGCTTATAAAGTCCTTTTTATTAATTTTATGCTCAAACTTACGCAGACACAAATAATGTCCTCTTCCCTTAAAAATAGCAGCTTTAAACGGAAAAGGAACTACCTGCGTTAACAAAGGGATATCCCGCTCGCGCAATTGGTCCTGCAGATTAATAGTATGAGTGCTGACCATGACTTTTTCATTGGTGCGAACGCTTTGATAAATGGCAGGCAACAAATAACCGAGCGATTTACCGGTTCCTGTGCCCGCTTCGATCAGTAGGTGTTTGTCTTCGGCAAGTGCCGTCATCACCTCATTGATCATAATATCCTGAGCTTCCCGGCTTTCATACTGCGGTAATGTGTCTTTAAGTCGTTTGGTTACTTCGTCCATATAATCAGTAAAAGATAAATTCGCTAGCGGATTCTCAGCATGCTCATCTCTAGGTGGCGCTAACTCCGTCCAGTCTCCTACTGCAAGCGCTAATTGACGATAGAAAGTCAGATCACCTTCGGGCTGTAGCGTCTCCGCTTCCCGCTCTCGCAGCAGACCATCAAAGTACCAGCCCAGATCACTATCCTCTTCGGTAAACAGCTCACAGAGTCTCTGGATCGTAAGCAGCGGCAGCTCGTAGAGCTCCTCAAGACATTTCAACAGCACTAAAGCAGTCGCAAGTGCATCACTATCTGCCTGATGCGGACGATCATGCGTCACTCCAAAATGAGCACTGACAGAGCCTAGCTGATAAGATGTGAGCGAAGGAAAGCAAAATTTGAGAAAATCAATCGTATCCAAAATCCGCCCTTGAAATGGCAAATAGCCACAACGATCTAAAGCATTTTGTAAAAAATGGAAGTCGAAAGCAACATTATGCCCTACAAGCACAACATCATCCAAGAGCGGAACAAGCTCCATCATCATCTCATCCAGCTCAGGCGCATCCTTCACATCATCATCGGTAATCCCCGTCAGACCTGTTATAAAAGGAGGAATCGGCGTTCCGGGCTTGACATAGGAACCATATACCCGGGAGATGGACCGGTCTTCTTCTATAATTGCAAGGCCAACCTGGATAATTTCACCCACGGATTGGGTTCCTGTTGTTTCAAAATCAAGCACGGCAAATTTCATTATAATTCTATTCCCTTTCAATTGAGACTCTTAATCAGCATAACAGAAGTTGCGAAAAAAGGCGATGCACACCACTGGTTCAGGGGATGCATCGCTTGAATGGAAATTTCCAAAACCGTTATTCTTTTACAAAAGGGAAACCAGCTGATTTCCAAAGTGCAGCTTCCCTCCACGACGGCGGCATACCTCTAAGTTAACGTTTGGTTCCGGAAGCGCAGGGTCATGCTGCAAAGCAAGATCAAACAATTCCTGCGCTTCATCGAAACGTTCCTGTGAGGCTCGTATGCAGCCTAAAGCATTATAAACCATGGCTTTCAGCTTGGTTTCCCGTATCAAGCCCAGCATATGGTTCAGATGACTCCAAGCGGACTCACCGTCACCTTCCTGCAGATAAGAGATGGCTAAATATAATCGAGCAGCCAAGCTATCCGGGTATTGCGCAATAACTTCTTTAAACTGATCAATACACTTTCCATACATCAGCAGCTTATAATACCCCTGACCTCTTACAAAGGAATCCATACACAGCTCTGGTGCTTCCTGTTCCGGCACTTCCTCTTCGACAACTGCTGTAAAATCCGCACTTTCGCGAAAGGAACTAAGCTTCTCAGCGAAAGCGAGCCATTCATCCATCACTTTATCGCTCAGTCTATGCAGCATATTATAATTGCATAAAAGCTCGTTCCGGCGGGCACCCTCCGCTGTAGGGTAATCTGTTACGATCTCCTGAAGCACCTTGTTCATTTCAGCAAACAAATGTTGAAACATGGGCGATCCCCCCTTACTGAAGATGAAATCAGTTCAGCTTGCCTGACTTCATTTTCTGCGAGATCGGGGTCTTTCATCCCTGCCATTCATTACATGGCGTAAGTCCATACATTAAGCGATTGTAGCATGCAATTCATGATCAGCCAGCTTCACTGGTTTGTTATTCTCATCCACGAATACCACCGTTGGCTTATGTGACTCCAGTTCTTCCGAGGACAACATCGCATACGAAATGATAATTACTGTATCGCCCGGCTGAACAAGACGAGCTGCGGCACCATTAAGACAGATCACTCCGCTTCCACGCGGTCCAGGGATTACATAGGTTTCCAGTCGCGAACCATTATTGTTATCCACAATTTGAACTTTTTCATTCTCAAGAATGTCCGCGGCTTCCATCAAGCTCTCATCAATGGTAATACTGCCCACATAGTTCAAATTCGCTTCCGTTACTGTTGCGCGGTGAATTTTGGATTTCATCATATGTCTAAACAAGTGCAGCAACCTCCTTTGGAATAAATACATTATTATCAATCAAGCGTGTTCTGCCAAACTTTACGGCGAGCGCTATAATAATTTCCCCATCCACTTCTGATAAAAGAGCTTCATCCTCTAATCCTTCAAGATCCGGGAATGTTAAGATCTCCGCGTAATCAATCACCGCTAAAGGAGAGCTGGAAATAACCGATGTCAACAATTCCCGCACTTCAGCAACGGTTGTTACTTTTCCTTCTTCAATGGACTGACGTGCTTCACGTAAGGAACGAGATAACACCAATGCCTGACTACGCTCCTCTGGAGACAAGAATACGTTACGTGAGCTAAGTGCAAGTCCATCCCCTTCACGAACGATCGGACAAGGAATAATTTCGACATTCATATTAAGATCGTACACCATTCGGCGAAGCACAGCAACTTGTTGAGCATCCTTCAGCCCAAAGAAAGCATAATCCGGCTGTACGATATTGAAGAATTTATTAACCACTGTGGTTACACCATCAAAATGCCCAGGGCGGGAAGCCCCACAAAGCCGGGTAGTAAGTCCCGAGACCGAGACCGTAGTCCGAGTAGGCTGCGGATACATTTCTTCCACACTGGGGATAAATACAATATCTACTCCCTCACGTTCAGCGAGTTCCAAATCACGACGCTCGTCACGCGGATAGGAATCATAATCCTCGTTTGGCCCGAATTGCAAAGGATTCACAAAAATGCTCATTACCACTGTGTTGCTCATTTCTCCAGCCCGGCGAAGCAGACTGGCATGTCCGTCATGCAAATATCCCATTGTAGGAACGAACCCAATCGGGGCGTGGCCACCTTGTCTCATATACTCCAAAGCTTCGCGCAGCTGCTCAATGCTTCTGACGACTCTCATTTATTTCCCTTCCTTTCTTGCAGCGCCATATAAAGATTCCAAAACCGTTTCATCTGCATTAAAAACGTGGTCTTCATCTGGGAAGGAACGTTCCTTCACTTCCTTCACATATTGGCTGATGCCCTCACGGATTACATTACCCACTTCCGCATAGGTTTTGACAAAACGTTTCTCACGGTAAGGTGAGGCATACCGCAGCAAATCATGGAAAACCAATACCTGTCCATCACAGTAACGGCCTGCACCGATCCCAATGGTTGGGATGCTAAGCGCTTCAGAGATCGCTTGGGCTACTTCTTCCGTTACCAGCTCCAGAACGATTGCAAAAGCACCTGCGGCCTCAAGCGCCTTAGCTTCATCCATCAGACGTTGAGCATCTTTGGCATCTTTGCCTTGAATCCGGTAGCCACCAATCATATTCACGGATTGAGGCGTAAGCCCGATATGTCCCAGTACAGGGACTCCCGCAGCTACAACCGTAGCTACAGTCTCACAAATCTCGAGTCCGCCTTCCATTTTGACGGCATGAGCCCGCCCTTCCTGCATTAATCTGCGCACTCCCCGCAGAGTTTCATCTACACTTCCGTGATAAGTCATAAATGGCATATCGGCCACGATAAAGGTGCTTTGTGCTCCTCGGGTTACCGAGCGGGTATGGTACACCATATCTTCAATCGTTACCGGTAAAGTTGTATCGTATCCAAGGACTACATTCCCAAGAGAGTCACCAACCAAAATAAGGTCGATACCTGCTTCTTCTGCAAGAACTGCAGACGGATAATCATAAGCGGTCAGCATGCTCAGGGGCACACCTTCTGCTTTCATTTTTTTCATTTTTACAATATTTAGCGCTTGTTTGTTTGCCATTTCTCTTTTCGTCCTCCTTTTTTAAGTAACCTGCCCGTAAAAATCGCAACAAAAAAACCTTTTAGCAATCATTTGCTAAAAAGGTCCGAAGGGCAAAAAAGAGTCACTTGCGATCGTCCCTTCTGTCTCGGTCCTTACGGCTCAGAGCAGAATCCAACGTAACCGTCAAACGCAGTTATGAAGGTATTTCCAATAATAAAAATATAAAAAAGTTCTTCAGTTCAAGAGTACAGTTCGTTAAACGATACCGCCTCCGACCCATAGTATAACAAAAAAAGCTCGGAATTACACGAAAAAAATATGACAAGGGATGATACCCTTGTCATATAAAAAATATTATAAAAGTTCAATCTCACCTGAGCATACGTTAGAGATCTCTCCCAAGCTGTTTTTAAGCAGCAGACCACCTATTTCATCCAAACCTACTACCACACCTTCAGAACGCCCCTGAGGGCTATTCAGTGCGATCTGGCGGCCCAAAGTCACTGACATGGACTCCCAGAGCTCTTTGATGGGTTTGAAACCTTGCTTCATGTACAAATTGTAATGCATCTCCAGCTCGTCCAAAACCGCTTTTACCAGCTCAGAACGGTCAACTGGAGCACCACCCCGCTCAATCCGAAGTGAAGTCGCGACCTCCTGCAGATGATCAGGATAATCTTCCTCTGTCATGTTCGCGGAAATGCCAATTCCAGCAATGCAATAATGAAGCTCCCTTTCTCTTAGAGAAGATTCGAGTAAAATCCCACAAATCTTACGACCGCCTGCAAGCAGATCATTCGGCCATTTGATGCCGGCATCTACACCTGTTACCCGTCGAATTGCCTTACAGACGGCAACCCCAGCCAGCAATGTCAGCTGCGGAGTCTCCGACAAGGGTAATTGGGGCCGTAACACAATACTCATCCAAATGCCCTTGCCACGGGGAGAAAACCACTTTCTTCCCATTCGGCCGCGGGCACCCGTCTGTTCCTCCGCGATGACTGTTGTCCCTTCCGGCGCGCCGTTTTCCGCTAAAAACTTAGCTTCTTCTTGAGTGGACACCACAGATTCCAGCAACTGAATGTCGCCTACCCAATTCGAAGCGGAGGTCTCTCGCTTCAGCTCAGTTAGCGACAGCGCTTTATCATCGCTCATGTCCATCCATCCTTTTTGCTTCAAGCAGCAATAATTGTTTATCGTTAGGTAAATCACCTGAAGCGACCGCTTGCAGGAGTCCATTTAACATTTTGCCTAGCCATGGTCCCGGACGTTTATCCAAAGCCTCCACCAGCTCATTGCCTGTAATCTCAAGCTCTGAAAGGCTGGTTAGCGGCATTTGAGCGATCCATTCTCTTGCCGCTTGTACATTTACAGTGGCAGGTGAGGTTGAGGCCTCTGACGATTCCACGACGGAAAAGGCAGAAGAGGCCGCTGGTGAAACCACAGCGGGAAGCGCAGGTGCGGCGGCTGGCAGGATCGCCAGCAGCGAGAGCCACGCTTCGGCAGCTTCCACGCCGAAGGCCAGCACG
Source organism: Paenibacillus sp. FSL H8-0315 (assembly GCF_038005365.1). Lineage (NCBI taxonomy): Bacteria > Bacillati > Bacillota > Bacilli > Caryophanales > Paenibacillaceae > Paenibacillus > Paenibacillus sp. FSL H8-0315. The sequence continues at coordinate 1,123,924 of NZ_JBBOTA010000001.1, forward strand.
GCGGCGATCCATTGCCGCCGCAGACCTTCCATGCCGCCCGTACCCGGCGGCATGGCCTCTATTGCAGCGGTCCAAGCTTCGCGGACCCGCAGCACCTGGACGACGCCGCTCCGCGTCGTCCCCGAGAACGTCCATGCCCGCAGCAGCACATCGGCCTCTTGGGCCGATTGCTTCAGGGCATGGAGGAGAAGCGCCCACCGCAGGCGGGCGCTCTCCAGTTCCCCGATCCCGGCCGTTAAGGCGGCAGCAGCCGCCATATCGGTTCCGGTCCAGGGGAACGGGGCTTTGCCGCGCGCCAGCAGCTCGCAGCGCGCTAGCATGCCGAGGCCGCGCAGAGGATGCGGCCCCTCGACGATACGGTCCAGCTCCGCGCGGACACGCTCCACAGCAATATGCGCCAGCTTATCCCGCTGGCGCATCAGGCCCCTCCACGTGTTCTTCGCGATGGAGAAATCCAGCACCGATGCAAAACGAATGCAGCGAAGCATGCGAAGCGCATCTTCGTCAAACCGCTCCTCCGCATCGCCTACACAGCGAATCACCTGCAGCTGTAGATCCTTCTCACCCTCAAAAGGATCAATAAGTTCCCCATTTAATCCACAGCAAATCGCGTTGATCGTGAAATCACGACGACGAAGATCCTCCTTCACATCGTTGACGAAAAAAACATGCTCAGGACGACGGTGGTCTACATAACCACTCTCTGTCCGGTATGTCGTCACTTCAAACCCACAGCCATCCTGTATCACGGTGACCGTACCATGAGCTAATCCTGTTGGCACACTGCGCGCAAAGATAGCTATCACTTCCTCCGGCAGTGCTGAGGTTGTAATATCCATATCATGCACTGGCCTACCCAATAGCTCATCGCGAATACATCCTCCAACCCAATAAGCCTCGTGGCCATTTTGGGTTAACTCGGAAATTACAATCTCCGCTGCAATTGCCATCGCAGAAGGTGCCATTGTCCATTCCATATATGACTCCTTACCCCCGAACCGGGTCCAGTCCAAGTACCTTGCGCCCCAGCACCCGGTAATAAATATCTTCATATTGTTTCGTTATTGAATCCTTACAGAAATCTTTGCAGGCTGTTTGTAAACAAGCTTCTCTGAACTGTTGCACCATACGTTCATCCGAAAGGAGCTTAACTGCATATTTAGCCATAGCTGTTGTATCGCCAATCGGTGCAAGGAATCCAGTCTTTCCATGCTCTATAAGCTCAGGGATGCCTCCGGTTTGCGAGCCAATCGTCGGTACGCCACAAGCCATTGCTTCCAGAGCAACCAGACCAAAGCTTTCCTTCTCGGAAGGTAGCAGAAGCAGATCAGCTAAAGAGATCACCTGAGCGATTTCATCCTGCCTTCCCAGAAAACGAACTTTATCTTCCAGACCCATTTCGCTAATTTTGGCTTGAATTTTGGGAAGATCCGGACCTTCACCTACAAGCAGCAGGCGTGAAGGCAGTTCACGATTCACTTTGGCAAATACGTCAACAACATCGCTGACTCTTTTTACAGGACGGAAATTACTGATATGCATCAGAATCTTCTCATCAGGCGCTGCGAAATCTCCCCGCAGATCCGTTACATCACGCGGATAATAAACCCGATGATCCACGAAGTTATAAGTGAGATCAATGTCGCGGGTAATATCGAGTACGTCCCGTGTTTCTCTAATAAGATCCTGAGAGACCGCCGTAACGGCATCACTTTCATTAATCCCCAGACGAATCAAATCTTTAAGCGATTCATCCTGACCAAGCACCGTTATATCCGTACCATGCAAAGTCGTTACAACCTTCATATCGTTCCCAAGCATTTGCTTTGCAAGGAAAGCACACACTGCGTGTGGAACTGCATAGTGAACATGGAGAAGATCCAGATTTTGCATTTTGGCAACCTGAGCCATCTTCGTAGCAAGCGCTAGATCGTACGGAGGATAGCGGAATACATAATAATCGTTTACTTCTACCTCATGGTAAAAAATATTTTTCTGAAACGTTCCTAACCGGAACGGGATACTATGTGTAATAAAATGAACTTCATGACCCTTCTCGGCCAAGAGTTTACCTAATTCAGTCGCAACTACGCCTGAACCGCCAAGAGACGGATAACAGGTAATTCCTATTTTTAGCATACGATCCATCTTCCTGTCTCCTTCTTCTCCAGTATTGATTCGTGTAATGAATCATCTATTGTTTGTCGGCCGCTTTCAAAAAAGCGAAGCGAACACCGTTTCTTTCAAAATCACACAGGACTTCATTTCTCTAAGCTGTTCAAAAAAAGCTCTCAGGAGCGCAATGGCGTATTAATTCCAAGCGCTCCTGGATCAATCATAATCAGCTTATTATATTATCATACAAACTTCGTTATATCCGTTCCTTAAGTAAACAATTCCACCGTATGAGGTACCTTGGTTGCAAACCCTTCTGCATAAGGAATCAGCCTGCGCTGGCCAAGCAGCATATCTCTCGAACGGACTCGTTCAATGTAGCCTTCCGTTAACGGTGTGGATACAGCATCCTCACCCGGAGGTTTGGTGAACTGCGAGCGATAGCAGGACAACGCCTGCTCCTTCAAGCCATATTGCTCAGTAACATCAACAATAAGATCGGTACGTCCTAAATCATTGATAAAATAGAAGTACAGCTGTGGAGCAGGAATTGCCGGCTTGTCCGGCATATATTTACGTAGCTTGGCATTAAAAACAGCCTCTTCCACCAGCTTGCTACAGGCGATATGATCGGGATGACGATCCTCCCAATAAGGAGCAAAAACTATCGTAGGAGAAAAGCGGCGAATTTCAGCAGTCACAGCCGCCACATGCTCTGCTGTAATAAAAAGCCCTCTATCTGGCAGACCCAGGTTTGTCCGCACGGATGCTCCGAGAAGGTCTGCAGCTTGCTGCGCTTCTTGCTTGCGAAGTTCTACTGTACCGTTCGATGACATTTCCGCGGCTGTTAAATCGCAAAGTCCCACCTTAAGTCCCGCAGCGGTATGCTTTGCAATTGTTCCTGCCATACCAATCTCAGCATCATCTGCATGCGCACCAAATACAAGAATGTCCAGCTTCATTCATCAACACCTGGTTTGTATTTGTGAACCAGTGCACGCCAAGCAAAATCACCACGATCAATCGCCTTCACAAGAACCTCCGCTGTGGCAATATTCGTAGCTACCGGTATTCCGTATACGTCACATAGACGAAGCAGAGCTGAAATATCAGGTTCGTGTGGCTGCGCCATTAATGGATCACGCATGAAAATAATAAGATCCAGTTCATCCTGTGCTACCATTGCACCGATTTGCTGATCTCCACCTAATGGACCAGACATGTAACGATGAATTTTCAAGTTAGTTACATCCATAATTCGTTGGCCAGTAGTCCCTGTAGAAAAAAGTTCATGACCTTCAAACACATGTTCATAAGCTAATACAAAATTTACGATTTCATCTTTTTTACGATCGTGGGCAATAAATGCGATCTTTAACATGGTGTTCTCTCCTGTCTATTCTATAAAGTGCTCGAATCCATAGATCAAGCCTGTATATCCCATTACCTTTTCAATACCCATCTTAACGCCTGGCATATATCCTGCACGCTCATAAGAATCATGGCGAATCTTCAAGGATTGTCCGAATCCACCAAAAATCACTTCTTCTTGAGCAAACACACCAGGAAGACGGACACTATGTATCCGGAATCCGTTATAGTAACCACCACGGGCACCTTCAATGGTTTCTTCTTCTTTAGGATTACCTTGACGAAGTTCCTCACGAACTTCCGAAATCATTTCTGCGGTTTTGACCGCAGTTCCGGATGGAGCATCCAGTTTCTGGTCACCATGATACTCTATAATTTCCAGATGCGGGAAGTACTTTGAAGCTTGTGCCGCAAATTTCATCAATAGAATAGCTCCAATGGAGAAATTCGGAGCAATAAGTCCGCCAATCCCCTGTTCTTGACACTGCTTGTCCAGTTCCACCATCTGCTCCGGTGTGAATCCGGTTGTACCGATAACCGGACGCACTCCGTACTTAATAGCTAGCGCTGTATTCGTATACGCTGACTGCGGTGTAGTGAAATCCACAAGGACATCTCCATTGCTTCCCGCGAGGGCGGCCTCAAGATCAGAAGTTACAATAACGCCTGAGTCTTCCAGACCTACCAGACGCCCTGCATCAATATCGCCCGAAGAACGATCTACTGCTGCTGCTAACTCCAGCTCTTCGTCCTGCAATACAAGTTTAACAACCTCTTTACCCATTCTTCCGCCTGCGCCGGATACAACGACCCTGATCTTGTTATTCATATTTTTTCCATCCTCGCTCTCACTAGTTATATAGTTATTGCATATACGATTGTATGGATTTCTGAAGGTCTCTCATCAATTCCCGCAAGCCAGAATCATCCGGATGTAACGAAATCACTTCTTTTAAGGCAGTCATAGCTTGTAAATGTTCATTCACTCGGCTATGCGCGATAGCAAGCCATACATAAGCATCCCCATATAATGGATCAAGGGTAATAGCCTCTTTGAGCAGTGTAATCGGATGATAAGGGTTGCGAGTTTTGTTGTCTTCATCTTCTATCAACCGTTTGGCTTCTTGTACATGCATCATAGCCTGCAAATGCTGCAGATGCAGACTATACTCAGGTTTGCTGGTGTCCAGCTTTACAGCAGCCTGAGCATGAACTAAAGCTTTATCTAGCATACCACTGCGGGCATACGTTATGGAACAACGATATCTAACCTCGGCATCAGCAGGGCTTGCTGCAATTGCAGACTCGAAGCAAACAATAGCTTCGGCAAAGTCACTGCGCAATATCGAGCGGTAAGCCTCTCTTACATAATCCTTATGATCCATATACACACCATCCTCACGGCTAAATCCCGTTCGTTTGGTACAGCATATGTTATAGAGGCCTAATCGGTGTCTTTCGGTGTCCAACGTCCCGCATCACGGGTATTAAATTTATGCATTACCTTATTATGCGCTTCCGTCAGGTCTATCCCTAGAGAATTTGCAAAACAAACGGTAATAAACAGAATATCTCCCAGTTCAAGTTCAATGGAATTCTCAGCTTCATCAGACTTCTTAGGCTTCTCGCCGAACTCATGATTGACCTCTCTAGCCAGTTCTCCGACTTCCTCGGACATGCGGGCCAGCATAGAGAGTGGACTGAAGTACCCTTCCTTAAACTGCGATATATAAGCGTCTACTTCACGCTGTATGTCACCAAGACTTTTGTCCATAAAATGTAACTTCTCCCCCTCTGTATATCTTGCCTTCTGTTTGCCCCTATGTTATCGTAAAGACGTTTTGAAGACAATCTTTTTTGAATATTTTAACACACGCAAGAAAAGGTATACTTATTATAGGAAAAGAAAAACTGCCTACAAAAGGCCTAACGAGGGATTTCATGAATTCAAAAAAGGTAATTACAATCAGTAAGACAGTCGCTCCCATCTTGCTCGGAGCCGCAGTATATGCCTTCGGGCTACTGTATTTCATCATTCCTAATCAGTTGATGGAAGGCGGCGTAACCGGGATCACACTTCTCCTTAATTATGCCTTTAGTATTCCCATCTTTTTATCCACACTGCTGATCAATCTTCCTTTGTTTCTGTTGGGCTGGAAAGTTCTAGGCGGGCGGCAAATTGTGTATACAGGTGTAGGGATTGGGGCGTTGACCTTTTTCCTGTGGGTTTTCGAACGAATGATTACTGCGGGATGGATTATCCCCTTCAGTACCGAACACGACTTTATTCTTGCGGCACTGTACGCAGGAGTAACGCTTGGAACGGGGCTTGGGCTTGTATTCCGTTTTGGGGGTACAACAGGTGGTGTTGATATTGTCGCAAGAATTCTGGGACGGAATTTTGGTTGGAGCATGGGGCAGATTATTTTGGCCATCGACATTATTATTATTGGCTCTTCCATCCTCTACATTCCTAAAGAAAAAATACTTTACACACTCGTCGCAGTTTTTATCTCATCACGAGTTATAGATTTTATCCAAGAAGGTGCCTATGCTGCTAAGGCATTTACGATTATCAGTGATGATGCACCGCAAATTGCCGATCTGATTACAGCCGAAATGGACCGTGGTGTAACCCTCATCCCTGCCATTGGTGCTTATTCCAAGCAAGCCAAATATATGGTGTACTGTGTAGTCTCAAGGCAAGAAATCCGCCGGCTAAGTCTGCTGGTCAAATCCGTTGATCCACGCGCCTTCGTAATTATTAGCGATGTACACGACGTACATGGAGAAGGCTTTCGAGAAACCTAAATAAAAAGGAGTGTAGGCCATTTCAAGCCCACACTCCTTTTTACTGTTTATAATTTCACCCTACGGAATCGGCTTCCAATTCTGATTCTGACCACGGTACTTGCGATAGGCTACATAGGCTAACGCAGCTATAATGAAGCTTGCGGCTAACCCTCCCCAAATCCCAAATTCTTGCGATGCCAGCGGCAAGGATAAAGCAGGTTCATCCTTCTCTTTTCCGAACATTACTCTTACCGCATCCTGACCATAAGATACAATTTCAAGCAGGCGGGCACGTTCAACCTTTTGTGAAGACGAAGGAATGCCGGCCGCATATGAGAGCCAGGAATCAAAAACATTCACAACTTCAGGCTGGCGGGAGACAATCACTGCCGGCCGGATGTTATCATACCTGCCCTGCAGTCTTTCCAGAGCTGTTTTCCAGCCCGCCAAATCATTTGCAACCGCACTTTGCTCCATCGCATTTAGATCCTCACGAATCAGCTTGTAGTACTGAAGCCAAATAGGCTGCCGCGGATGATTAAGACTGTTGGCAGCTAGACGTAGCTTGGCGGCTGCCGCTTCCCATTGCTGTGGATTTATTTTCGCGCCTGCCACGGTAGCCCTCAGGTCCATAATGACCCCTGACAATGCATTAATACCCTCCACAGAGGTCATTCCTTCAAAGGATGAGGACACAAAGATCTTGGAGATCGCTTCGGTCTCCTGTCGGACCTTCATTACATCCCCTTCCAAAACATACCCATACAATGCCTCAGCGGCTTGTTCCAGCTGCTGTGCTCCAGTCTTTCCGCTCATTGCTGCCAAACCGTTGCCCGAACTAACGTCGGCGCTTTGCTTCGAAGCTTTGCCAGACCCTTCACCAGCATCCTCTAGCGCTGCTGAAGCCTTTACAACATCCATACTGGACAGCAGCCAGCAGAATACTAGAACAACCACTACATAATATCTCCCGCGGAGCATGAGACAACCCCCTCCTACTTAAGAAGAAACGACGTTGTCGTCTTTTAAAGACGATATTCGTTTCTCGTAAAATTATAAGGATAAAGCATAGTATAAAACTTATGCTTCTTATAATTCTAAATGTATGGCAGGGGGACAAGGGATAGAACTGCTTACTAACGTCTATTCTTGAACTGATAGATTGACTCTACCGGTCTTTGTCTTCTACTAAACAACCAAGCAGCTGCAACACTAAGCAGCGTAAGCGCCAGTGTAAAGTACTGTACCTGTATAACATAATCGTTCAAAACAGAAGGTAACCACGGATAGATTCCGTAAGAATAATCCAGCATATCGTTGGCGAGTGTCCAAAGCAGGGCTAATGGAATCATTTTGCGGAAAGAAAAAAACCTTGCATAAATCAATGCTTCAACTGCCATCCCCGTATGGGAGATTACCAGCATCCAATCTTTCCAAACCAAAACATCACCGTGATAACCCCCGGCAAAAATAATACTCACTGCCCATATCCCGTACTTCACTGACGTAACGACCGCCAAAGCCTCAATAAGTTCCCTTACATTGTTTCCTGTGTAGCTTTTTGGAGGGAAGAGCATCAGCAACAGAGCCAAGGTAAAAAACAAACTTGCGGTTGGGCTATCCGGAACAAATGGAAGCAGCCAGTGTGGATAATTAGCCGCAGTGAACTCCAGTTGATTGCCATACCATATGTAACCATAAATTGTACCCAGGAAATTTACGATAAATAACAACCAGATAATTCCCCGGTTCTTAAACAGTTTGTTAAACCAATGAACTGGCATACAGATTATTAACCTCCCCAAGTAATGGCACTTTGCATTTAGACATACAAAAACCTGACCGCATGCACGATCAGGTTGCGTTATCATTATTTTACTGTTCGCTTTTTTGTTTGGCAAGCCAGCCGGCCAATGTATCAATATCCTCTTCTGATAGACCTGCGCCCAAGGCGGTATCATACATTTTCGGCATCTGCCCTTGACCCTCTTTTATAATAGTAAGGATTGCTTCTTTGTCATGGGTGTCTCCAACTCCACGAAGTGAAGGTCCGCCCGCCCCTTTCAAATCCGCTGCGTGACAGGAGATACAAGTGGCTTGCTTGAAGAGCCCCATAGCAGGATCATCCTTGTCCACAATCGCTACTTCTTTTGGCTTAACGGCACTGGAGGTCGGAAGACCCTTTGCCCTGTTCTCCGCCGCCTTTTCTTCCCTTTGAACATCTTCAGGAATCTGACCCGTTTCAGCCATTTCATGTTTGTATTCAGTCCAGGCTGTATTGGTCAAATAAACAATTGCTGCAAGTGACAAGAACATTAAAGATGAAGCAATCGGCCTACGGTAAAAGCGACGCTCTCTACCCGTATCCAGAAAAGGAGCCAACAGAAGTGAACCAAAAGCCACACCAGTAACTCCTAGTGTACCCAGAACGATATAATCGCCCGAAGCATATGGGAGCTTCAAATACTGATAGAGGAACAAGAAATACCAGTCAGGAATCGGGATAACCGTAGCACTAGCATTTGCTGGAAACCCTAGCGGAGCTGGCTCTGAAATAGTAAGTACTAATATTCCTACAAGTACAACGACTCCGACCATCCATTCCTTCAGTAGAAAGTTAGGGATAAAGGCTTCCGATTTGCCGGGGTAAGCCGTGTAGTCCGGAGGTGTGATAAATCCGTTCCCTCTGCGAACTCTGGAATCACCGACATATACAACCTTTTCCTTAGAATTGTTTCCATGCGCCATCCGTATTCCTCCTCTCTCAGATTAACTTACAACGGTCCGGAAATCCCTTGTCTGCGGATCATAATAAAGTGTCCTACGAGCAGACTAAGAAGCACCGCTGGGAGGAAGAATACATGTAATGCGAAAAAACGAGTTAAGGTTTCGGCACCAACAATCGTTCCGCCTTGCATCAGTTCCTTCAGCACCGGCCCCATCACTGGAACAGAATTGGCTATTTCAAGAGTTACCTTTGTTGCGAAATAAGCTTTATTATCCCAAGGCAACAAGTAACCTGTTAAACCAAGTCCCAACATTACGAAGAAAATCAGCATTCCAACTACCCAGTTCATCTCGCGCGGCGCTTTGTAAGAGCCTGTAAAGAAGACGCGCATTGTATGAAGGAACATCATAACAATTACTAGACTTGCGCCCCAGTGATGCATCCCGCGGACAATCTGTCCAAATGCAACACTTGTCTGCAAATACTCAACACTAGCATAAGCATTAATAATGTCCGGAACATAATACATCGTTAAGAACATACCTGATAAAATCTGAATGACTGTAATAAAAAAGGTCAGTCCGCCAAAGCAATACACGAACGCAGAGAAATGATGGGCCGGATTAACATGCTCAGGAACCTCGTGATCGGCCACGTCTCTCCAAATCGGCGTAACATCCAGACGTTCGTCAATCCAGTTATAGACATTTTTAAACATCAGAACTACGCCTCCTCACGAGCTACTGTATTTGGCACAATGTCTCCCAAAAGCACCCACCCGTTATCGAATTTCGTTTTATACTGGTCAAGCGGCTTAGGAGCAACTTCGAGATTTTTGCCAAGCTTTGTATAACGTGCACCGTGGCATGGGCAGTGATATTCGTCAGGATGAGCTTTATCGTTGTTCCACCCGACCGTACATCCCAAATGTTTACAGATCGGTGAAAGCGCATAAATATCACCCTTCGCGTCTTTCCGGATCCACGCAGTGAGTGTCGCTGTACTGTCGTACCATCCGTCCTTCTGTTTCAATTCAAAAGTAAATTCCTGGGGCTCTTCGGTGATTTTGCTTATCTCAGCAACCTTGATAAAATCTCCAGCACCCTTCTTATGTAATATCGGATCCACGACAAAACGGACCATGGGGAGAATTGTACCCGCCCCCATAAAAGCAGTGGCGCCACCAAGCGTGTAGGTCAAAAATTGCCTGCGCGACATCTCTTTACGGCTGGGTGGTTGTTCAGGCCATGTCTCCTGTTGTTCATTATGGCTGCTCATACTGTTATATAACCCCCTTCTCAAGATATAAGAAAGTATCTGTGGTGTCCGATCAGAGATGTCTCAATATAAATAATCCGTTTTCAAATCTTTTCAATGAAATACATCACATACCATTTGGATTCAACCTAATAATAGCTTAGGCTCCAAAACCCGTCAAGAATATTGTCTAATTTGTGACAGGCTAAAAAGCGGTTTCAACATATAATTGTTGATTTTCTGTCACATTTATAAGGAGTTCATCCCCGCCACATGTCTTGAATTTTCATACTAATCTCACTGTTATTCTTCCCTTCTTGAGAAGCCTCAATGATAGGCAGAGAGAGAACTAAATCGCTTTCATAGATTTGGCTTTCTTGGAGAGGTACATCCGCTGTCAACACCACTACATGCTGGAAACCACTGGATTTGACTTTTTGGCAAATCTCATTAATTAAATTCACATAGCCCTCTCCAGCGTACTGAATGGCTGGGTAAGTCACGATCCGCCCCTTGAACGGTATTTCCACCATATCCATGAAATTACGTAATCTTTCGAGTGCCTGAACAGTCTCAGGAGGACTCTCAAGTCCACTTAATCCTGTAAAAGGTATGAGACATGTATCATAGAATTTTTGATTTTCTTCCCAAGTGTCCACTTCAAAATCGCTGAATTTCATTCCCATTCATCTCCCTATGTATAATTGTTAATTCTTCCGGTCTTTCGCAAAGCTTCCTGAAGTTATAGAACCCATTATATTGAAGGAGGAGGAGGAACGTCCAGATTTAGATTTTATATTTTCGTTCGATTAAGCAAATTGAGTAGATTATAAGCAAAAAAAGAAATGCGCTAAGCGCATTTCTTTATGCCAAACTTTTAAGTTCCTCAGTAAGATTTCGGAAAGCCATCTCATCTCCGGTAGCCAGCGCCGTGTCAATCTCACGGTGCAAGATGTCGGAGCGACGCTTTCGCAGCGCTTCATCCCACACCATTTCTGCCGCAAGTCCTAGCATCACTTCATACGTAGCCTTCATTTTGTCCATTCGATACACCTCCGCTGTTTAAGAGATCCTTTTTTCTTGTTATTTGATATTTTGATATCCATCAAGATGATTATGTTTTCGGTTTCAAGAGAATCGGCACCTACTAAAGCATATTCATCAATCCTGTCTTCGTTCTACATATTTGCCCATTCCGCTCAATACTTCCTCTATTGTACCCATCAGCAACAATAACGGATTCCTACATCTGCGTATGTAATCCCCATAAGCATTTCGCACACGCACCTCTACCGAAGATACTTAGGCACGGCTGTCTCTATCCCCCATGGCGTCATCATCACAGCGAGTCCACCAGAAGTCTCGCCCAATTTAAGCATCCCTAGGTGCACCATCATCCGTATTATACGTTGCTCTAGAATAGAAGCAGCACTGTCATAATAAAACGGTTTAATTAGCCACCCCACACCATCCACTAAAGAAGGTACTGTCACCCAATTACCGGCGCTGATGCTTATCCAATACACAAGTGAAGGTAGATTTGGCACAGCCCCTTTATATAGTCTTAACCAAAAAGAGAATATCTGCATCAACGAATCACATTTTCCATCGTTTAACACAGCCTCACCGGTCGCAGTAAGCCTTAGCCGGAAGCCTTCCTCAGAGATCCAGCGGCGGTGACGAATATAGTCATACAAAAGCGCAAATCTTGGAGGATAATGCTCACAAGCTCTCCCATAACCAAACCTCCAGCCGCCTTTGCTAAGAAGCTCCTCTGGAATATGAAGCGCGTTCATCACACCTTGCTGATAACGCCTATACATTGCCCCTTCCTGATTCAGTTCTGGCTCATTGTCCTTAATATATCTCAGCAGCATTACCAGATCACTGATCATTAATTCTCCTTCACTGCGATACATCACAGGTTCAGGGCTAGTTGCGATTTTCTCTTTGATATGTGCACTCATCGTCTCCCGGAAACGCTCTTTTAAATCTTTGGGTACCTGGTACAAATATCTGGTCTGCTGCGAGGAACCACTAAAGAGCCAGCCTCCACTTTTAAAGCGAGAGACCATCTCCCGGAAACCTCCAGTTTTTCCTTCAGGTGTATCAAAGGACGCTTGCCTTGCCACAGCCAACAAATCCTCAAGACTAAAGTAGGTGCGTTCATCAAAAAGCAATGTATTCAAAAACCGTAAATCCTCCGGAGCGCATTCCCGGATATGAGACTCCATAAAACTTCTGCTTCCAAGCATAATCAAAATACTTTGGATCAAGTCGTGTTTGGAATTCTGTTTGCATTCACACCGGTAGCGGCCCGCTATGGCGGTCAGCTGTCCAATATCTGCATAAGTAAGCATATCCGCCAGATTCATGTTTTATCGCCTCACCGTTTTACTACCATTATGGGGAATACTGCCTATTTTATTCCCTTTATTGCAAAAAAAATAACCCGAAGCCCGGGTTAATGCTGATTTTGCAGGATATGGCGAGTACAATTATATAAAATAGGGTTCCATTCCCGCTCTTTCTTCTCCAGAATCGTCAAGGATAGATTGCCAATTCGTTCAGAATACTTATCCTTGTAAAGAGCAGTATACAGCTGAGCAAGAAATCCTCCATGGGATATGACGAGTATATTCCGATTGGGATGCAATGCAGAAATATCTTCCATAAAAGCAAGAGCCCGAGCCTGAAGCTGTTCGTCGGTTTCTTGACCGAGGGAGAGCTGACCCCATTCCTTACCCCACTTCTCTTCACGTTCTGCGGCAGTAAGCCCTTCTACCTGCCCATAAGCACGTTCCCGGATACGCTGATCAGGTTCTAATAGCGGAATCCCTAACTTGTCAGCAATAATCTTACCGGTCTCAGCAGCGCGGGAAAGATTACTAGTAACGCAGCAGTCCCAGCTGTACGGTTCCTGTAATAAGCGGTCAGCAAGCATTGCAGCTTGCATCCGTCCTTCATCATTAAGTGGAATATCACTTTGTCCCTGTATTTTCCCTATCGCGTTCCAGTCCGTCAATCCATGGCGTATCAAGCCGATTAGCATGTTGCCTCCCCCTTTTCAGCAAAGTATTTGTCTCTTAATGTAACATGGATGAAATAAAAAGTCTTCTTTTTATGAGTTTTACAATGCAAAAAGCCCCTCATTACATTAAGTAAAGGGACTCATTCAATGTTCTGAATATTATAAACAACGGAAGCAAAGACATACGTCTAATAACCCTCTATGATCGGCGATAACGATTCAGCCTAGTTAATGAAAATACTGCAAAGCCTACACCTAACATCGATAACATCATCCAGTATTGAGGATGAGTGGGTCCCATACTTACTACAAGGGGTTCAATGATCCCACCTTCAGAGCCCAAAATTGGATACGTTGATTGCCATTCCATCGAGGATCCAGCGACACCTGTCTCCACAATTCCACTCTGAGCAACAACTGCATCACCTGGAGTTCTGAACATCGTAAAATAAAGAACGCTGGACAGAAATATTGCCAGAAAGCATGCGATCCATAAGCTAAGCCGATGGCGAACAATAGCAGAGGTCCCTGCAGATTTCCCGTCACCGGGCATCAACCATGGACTCTCTAAATAGATCCGCTCCATGACTTTAACATTTATGGCTTCAGCACGCTCTTCACTGATCTCTTCCCTCAAATCTTGCATAAGCAGGCTGCTCTCTTGCCATAGAGCCCATTCTGCAGCGCAGTAAGGACAAGTTTCAATATGTCTTTCAAGTAAAATCCGCCTAGGATGTGTGGGGGGAGCGTCCCACAAGAGCGGAATACATTCTTGCGCTTCCCTGCAATTCATTCGCCTTACACCCTCTCAACCTGCTCTTCAACTTCAGGCTCATTGAAATAGGATTCGAGTTGAAGCTTCACACTACTCCTGGCACGAAACAATAATGATTTCACTGAGCTTACACTCTGATCTAAAATTTCTGCGATTTCTTGATAGTCCATTTGATCATATTCACGTAGGATAAGTGCAGAGCGTTGTTTTTCGGGAAGATTATTTATCGCCTCACGGACCAAATTCATCCGTTCATTGCGCAATGCAGCCTGCTCGGGTGCAACTTCAAACGGTGCTACTGGTGTATATCCACTCTCTTCCAGAGATACATTACCGGCACGGTTCTTGCGAAGCTCACTTAGCACAGTGTTGCGGGCGATAGTGTACAGCCATGTTGAGAATGAAGCATCTACCTCTCGAAAGGAATGCAAGCTACGAAATGCCTTGTAGAAGGTCTCCGAACAAAGGTCCTCTGCGATAAGCTCCATATGTGAATTTCTAAGCATATGATATACAAATGCTAGTATTTTACGTTGATAACGACGCATTAATTCTGAATATAATTCTGTGTTTCCTTGTTTGATTTGCTGGATCAACTGGGAATCCGTCATGGTGAGATTGGCCCTCCTCGCCCTTGCACGTCTTTTCCCATCCGGTCCGTACTTATTATACCGGTTTGGGCTTTAAAAGTTGCGGTGTTACTGCAAATTTTTAGTTTTTTATGAAATACACCTATGTATATTCAACTACCCGATAATTAAGGCATGATGTATATGAAGAAGACAAAAAGAAATAAGGCATACTTCTAATTTTACATAAATATAGAAACGAATCTAGAAACATACCTGCTCTATTGTACCACATATTCTCATAGGATGACATTAATAGACTTAAGATAGGTCCACTCGCCAACAAGACCCGACATTGGATTTCTGACTTAGAATCCGGCTTTAAAAATAACACATTTATCAATTTTTAAAAACTGTTGACAAAATGTAAACGTATACATATAATAAAAGTACAGTATGGTTTCTCTCCACTCCTATCCAATACTTAACGGTTCCAATTTATTGTGAACTGTAGCCGCTTACTTTGTAAGCGGTCTTTTTTTTGTCCTGAAAGCGCTCTACCTTTTTTTTTAGATGATCTATAATAGATTATTTTACTATAGCGAGTGAATTAGCTTCCACAAATCCCCACAATTATCTATTACCCCGTCTACGTCCACTTGAAGAGGGATATGCTCATTCCGTTTCCAAATGTCTTGCAGCCCTGCGTTACTGCTCTCTTGTACGTCATTCATTGGATGATCACTACAAATATAGCCTCCTCTGCGCTCACCCCATTGGTATCCTTCCTTTTGCAAAAATAAAGGATTTAACCGGGGACGGTGATAAACCTACGGGCAGGTTCGTTACATAGACGTCAGATTTTGTCTAGCTGCGTGTGTAATCCACCCTCTAATCCTAATCGTATGGAAAAGAGTCAGGATAAACAATATACTAGCTATAAAGTTATTTGTTGAGGTGAATTTGAAATGGATGAAATCGATGACTCAAAACAACTGGTACTACAAATCGGCGGTGCCTTGAAAAAGTACAGAAAAGAAAAAAACATGAGCTTAGATGACTTAGCGGAATTAACAGGCGTAAGCAAACTTACTCTGGGGAATATCGAACGTGGCGAGACAAATCCAACTTTGGCGATAATATGGAAAATTTCAAAAGGCATATCTTTGCCCCTATTAGCTTTGTTCAAATCTGAAGACCCTGTTAGTTTGTACCGAGCAGGCGAAGGCCTCCGGTTTTCTAATGATCAAAAGAATTGGATCATAGAACCCGTCTTTAAAAACGTAAGCAACGATATTGAAATGTGTCGGGCTTACTTACAGCCAAATAGTTCGTATCACCCTGAAGGTCATCATGTGAATACAACTGAAATTGCGACAGTAATGACTGGTTCCATTGAAATTCGAGTCGATGGAGAGATGTATACATTGAATCAATATGATACGATCAGTTTTCGTGCAGATCGCCCTCACTCTTATACCAATCATACGAATAGCGAAACAGTGCTCCATATCTCCTTAAAATATGGTTTCTAAAAGTCGAAAATTTCACCTATAAAATGCAACTCAGTATTCCATTCTATATGGAAACTCTGAGTTGTATTTTTTTATCTAATATAAGCATTTCAAGTTATAGAAACATCTCAATAAAGTAAACTTTAAAATACTTATTGTTAAATTTAATATATTATACTATACTTTCATTGTCCGCGCGGATATTAGTACGCATTAATTCTGGGAGGGAAAATGAAGAATGCCGAATAAAAAATTCGTACCATCATCTTTAGGGCTGCTACTACTCGGCATTATTATTATTGCCGCAAATTTACGTGCTCCCTTAACCTCGGTCGGTCCTTTAGTGGGTCTCATAAGGGATGACGTTCATATTTCCAATACTTTAGCAGGCTTGATCACAACGGTACCTTTACTTACCTTTGCTTTATTATCGCCTCTAGTACCAAAACTAGGACGTAGGTATGGAGTTGAACTTTTAATTTTGTTTGCCCTGATCTTTTTGACTGTTGGTATTGTAATACGTTCTTTATCTGGGGCTGCAAATCTGTATATTGGAACTGCAATTCTTGGATTTGCAATTGCCGTTTGTAATGTATTAATGCCAAGTTTAATCAAACGCGATTTCCCTAATAAAATCGGTGCCATGACTGGTGTATTTGCAATTTCAATGAGTTTATCTGGAGCGATCGCCTCGGGAATCAGTGTACCGCTAGCTGCAAACGCAGGTTTAAAATGGCAGGGTGCATTGGGAATTTGGGGGATCCTAAGCTTTGTATCGATCCTTTGCTGGTTGCCTCAATTAAGGAAGCATACGAAGCAAACAGCCTCGACGAGTCAACAGATGGCCGGCAATGATGTGAATGTTTGGCGTTCCCCTCTTGCCTGGCAAGTAACCTTGTTTATGGGGATGCAGTCTATGATTTTCTATGTGCTGATCGCATGGTTGCCTGAAATTTTAAAACAGCAAGGCATTGACTCAAGCCAATCAGGATGGTACCTCTCAATAATGCAGTTAGCACTGCTTCCATTTACCTTTATTGTCCCCGTTATTGCAGGGCGAATGTCAAATCAACGTTCGTTAGTGTTCATCACAACCATTTTGCTTTTGACGGGAACGCTAGGACTGCTTTACGGAAGCTCCAACATCATTCTGTTGTGGATCATCATACTCGGAATTGGTGGAGGCTGCGCCTTTAGCTTGTCCATGATGTTTTTCGGTTTGCGTACTAAAAATGCGCATCAAGCAGCGGAACTGTCTGGTATGGCGCAATCGATCGGATATCTGCTTGCCGCAATCGGTCCTGCCCTTATAGGATATCTACATGACACCACAAATAGTTGGAACCAGCCACTTTTCATACTGCTTGGCGCTTCGGTCTTACTCTTTATTGTCGGTCTAGGAGCAGCAAGAAATCGTTTTGTAGGTAGCCAAGCTAGTTACGAAGAAACAAACTCAAATACCAGAGAATTTCTTGGAAGAAATACTGATCGAAATGAAGAAAGCGAGTTGGGGAACAGTTGCAACAAACCAAACCTAAATTAGAGTCTTCGGGTATTAATCCGGAAGCTTTTTGCGGCACTCCTTTCTTTTCTTCGTTGATCCAATAACATTTAGCTTGTACGAAGACGCTTTCGGACACAGCTGACCTTAAACGCAGTATTAATCCACATTTGGGATGCTAACGGACCGCATAGCAGCTATTGGTACGAAAAACACCCAATATAAGCCTCTTCATGTGAAATAGTGTCAGTGGAGTCCGAAAGACTGCTTCAAAGGCAAAAAACGAGCAAATAACGTCATTAGGGTCCGTAAGTACTAGGTGGTACTTATACTGGTACTTATAGTGATACCGATGGCGATACTGACGGTGGTACTTATACTGGTACTTATAGTGATACCGATGGCGATACTGACGGTGGTACTTATAGCGATGGCGATACTGACGGTGGTATTTATGGCGATGCCGATAACGATACTGACGGCGGCATGTTGAAGTAAGCAACCAACAAACCAACAAACCAAAAAAATAGCGATTCTCTATTCACATGAGAATCGCTGTTTTACTGTTTATTATGATTTGAAAATGAACCCGAGCGAACTTTATACTACACGTATACCGTATAATCATGATGCTGCAACAGGATCTTCGCCCGCTCCATATCGTTCTCCTGACGGAAAGAGAGACGCATAATCCCCGGCACATCTTCACGGCTTTCGATAATTTGTACGTTGCTAAGGTTAATTCCTTGATCCCCCAGCTCTGTAGCAATACGACCGATAATCCCCGGATGATCCGGTACATCAATATGTAGGTCAAATAAAGGTGCTATCATACCTTTACGCCGTTCAGGCAATTGACTACGGAAGCCATTGGCTTCATGAAATGCCTCTTCAATCCCTACACCATCTTCACTTTCCAGCAAACGAACAAAAGAAGAAACTTCCTCGTTCCAATCCTTCAACAAACGAAGCATCACCGAACGATTGTTTAACAAGATATCACGCCAAATAATTGGATCACTGGACGCAATCCGTGTAATATCCCGAAAGCCCCCTGCAGCTAACGTACTATACAAGGAGTCCGTATCATCATAAGCTTTAATCTGATTTACCAGCGCAACGGCAATAATATGTGGTAAATGACTAATGGCGCCTACAATCTCATCATGACGTTCTGGATTAAGGCGTACAATCTGCGCTCTAGTAAGATGGAGTAAGGACTCCAACGCATGATAAGCCTCGTCTGGTACTCCCGGTGGAGGCGTTAATACGTAATAGGCATTCTCAAACAACAGCGATGAAGCTGCCTCAACACCTGAACGCTCTGATCCTGCCATAGGGTGACCGCCGATAAAATGTACTCCAGGAATATCCAAAGAGACCGCGCATGCGGCAATACTAGCTTTCGTACTTCCAACATCTGTAATGATGCAGCCGGGCTTAAGCGGCAATTTGCTTAACTGCTGCAAATAATCCTCTAGCATACCCACCGGCACACATAAAAAAATGAAATCGGCATCGATTGCCGCTTCCTCCACAGACAATGTGGCACTATCGACCACACCTCTGCTAATATACTTACTCGCGGATTCAGGACGGTGGGCATGGCCAACGACGGTCAGGCCCTCCTTGCCTTTAAAGCAAAGGGCCAGTGAGCCTCCGATCAGACCGACACCGAATATTGCTATTTTTGTCGTCATGTTCTTTGAACTACCTGCCTTCTTTAGTCTTGACTTGCTGTTATTACTAGGCGCGTACTCCACTCTCTATAAGAGTTTGTTCCAGCGCGGTGATAAAAGCTGTATTCTGCTCAGCCGAGCCCACAGTAACCCGAATATAAGTCGGATAAACCTGATGACCCGCTCTTACGATGATTCCTTTACGCATCAAAGCATCAAAGACCTCTGTAGCAGGCTTACGAACATCTACCATGATGAAGTTCCCGTGTGCCGGGAAGGATTCTAGACCCAGACGTTTGAATTCACCTTGCAATTGGACAATACCCGCGCTATTAAGACGACGGCATTCCTGTACGTAATCTTGATCATTCAAAGCAGCAAGAGCTGCAGCTTGAGCAAGCCGTGAGGTATTAAAAGGTTCACGTACCTTGTTGATCAACGAAATGATCTCAGGACTCGCAACACCGTATCCAATACGCAATGCAGCTAAGCCATAAATTTTAGAGAATGTGCGAAGCACAACCAGATTCTTGTAACGAGTCAGTAACTGGATACCGTTGGAGTATGAAAGATCTGTTACATACTCACAGTATGCCTCATCAAGGACAACCATTACATTGGAAGGCACAGCATCCAGGAAAGAAACCAAAGCTTCCTCTGGAACAATCGTACCTGTTGGGTTATTCGGATTACAGATCCAGATAACCTTAGTGCGGTCCGTTATACGGGCCAGCATTCCATCCAGATCATGGGTACCTTTTACAAGTGGCACCTCAATAGATACCGCACTTTCGATGTCTGCGTTACTCTTATACACGGAGAAGGTTTGGTCCGCCATGATTGTCTCATCACCCGGTAAGAAAAAGGCACGAGCAATAAGTGCAATAATCTCATCTGAGCCACAGCCAAAAATAATATTGTCGTTATTCACGCCAAGACGGCTGGAAAGTGCTGAAGTCAATTCAACGGCCGAGCCGTCCGGATAAAGATAAAGATTCTCAAGTTCTGCTAGAATTGCTTCTTTTGCACTCGGTGAAGCTCCATACGGGTTCTCATTGGATGCAAGCTTAATAACCTCACTTAGGCCAAGCTCCTTCTTGACTTCGTCTATAGGTTTCCCTGGTTTGTAGACAGGGAGATTAACTATATTCGGTTTTGGATTCATACAATAGTCCTCGCTCTCCATAGTTGATTACTCCACTATACACAGGTCAGAATGACACTGTTATGGTCTTTTTAATTGTGCCACAAATTCTCGAATTTGCAACAGTCCCTCATTCCGCGTAGCAGGATGATCAAGCAACGGAATTACCTCTTCTATTTTGCGGACAATGGCACTTCCTACTACAACACCATCGCAAATCTGAGCAAACCGGGCAACCTGTTCTCCAGTAGAGATCCCAAATCCTACAGCCACTGGCAGATCCGTAGCTTGACGAACGGAATCAATAAAGGCTTCTACATCCGCATGGAAAGAGGATCTTTCTCCAGTCACCCCTAATGAAGATACACAATAGATAAACCCGCTCGCACCAGATACAATCTTGGCAATACGTTCGCTTGAGGTTGGTGCAACTAAAGGAATGAGGTTGACTCCAACTTCATCACTACGGCGCCGCATCTCCGCTGATTCCTCAACGGGAAGATCCGGGATAATAAGTCCGCTAATTTCATGCTTGTTCAGATCAGCAAAAAACGTATCTAGACCCATTTGCAGGATAGGATTGTAATAAGAAAACAAGATAAATGGCAAACTGCTGCCGGCTTCACGAGCCTTTAACGCGGTCTCCATGCAAGTGCGCAGGTGAACTTCACCCCGCAGTGCCCGGGCAGATGCTCGCTGAATTACAGGGCCGTCTGCAAGCGGATCAGAGTATGGTACTCCTAGCTCCAGAATATCTGCCCCTGCTGTCTCCAGTTCAGTGATGATGGCAAGAGTAGTCTCCAAATCTGGATCTCCAACAGTCAGAAAAGGAATCAATGCGGTCCGGTTCTCAGCTTTAAGCTTCCGGAATACCAAATCCATCCGGTTTGTAGTTTGGGTTGTCATTCAGTTCCCTTCCCTTCTGTATACGCCATAATGGATTCTACGTCTTTGTCTCCCCGGCCTGACAGGCAGATGACAACAATATCATCCTTAGTAAGGGTTGGACCCATTTTTACAACATGTGCTATCGCATGCGCCGATTCTAACGCTGGAATAATGCCTTCCGTTACGCATAGCAGCTTCAGTGCATCTAGCGCCTCTGCATCTGTAATCGGGACATATTTTGCGCGTTCGATATCTTTTAGATAGGAGTGTTCAGGACCCACACCAGGATAATCCAGGCCTGCGGAGATGGAATGTGCTTCTGTTACTTGTCCATGCTCATCCTGCAGGAGATAACTCATCGATCCCTGGAATACGCCATGAGTTCCTTTACTCATTGTTGCCGCATGAAAAGGGGTATCAATGCCTTTACCAGCCGCCTCTACACCAATCATACCGACATTTTCATCCTCAACAAATGGATAGAACATACCGATGGCATTACTGCCACCGCCTACAGCAGCTACCAGCACATCCGGCAGCCTTCCTTCAGCCTCCAGAATCTGGCGCCGTGTTTCATCCCCAATAACCCGCTGAAAGTTACGAACCATCATCGGATAAGGATGTGGTCCTACAGCTGAACCCAATATATAGAAGGTATCATCTACATTGCTAACCCAGTAGCGAAGCGCTTCGTTGCCGGCATCTTTTAAAGTACGAGATCCGGAAGTAACGGGAATCACTTCTGCACCAAGCAGCTTCATCCGGAATACGTTAAGGGCCTGGCGACGTGTATCCTCTTCCCCCATAAACACCTTACATTCCATTCCTAGCAAAGCTGCAACTGTAGCTGTGGCTACACCATGTTGACCCGCACCCGTCTCAGCGATTACTTTCGTTTTTCCCATCATTTTGGCCAGAATCCCTTGACCAATCGCATTGTTAATTTTATGGGCACCTGTATGATTCAAATCTTCACGCTTCAGATATATTTTAGCTTCTCCCAGATGTTTGCTCAGACGCTCCGCATAATACAGCGGGGTCTCCCGTCCGGAATACTGCTTTAATAGATAATCTATTTCTTCCTGAAAAGCTGGATCTGCCGAAAACTTACGGTAAGCCTCCTCCAACTCAATCAATGCATTCATCAAAGTCTCGGGCACGAAGCGGCCTCCGAATGAACCGAAACGTCCATGCTGGTCCGGTACTTGTATCATGATTGCTTCACCCTTTCCACAAAAGCTGTCATTTTTTGAATATCCTTAATGCCGTCAGTCTCTACTCCACTCGACACGTCTACCCCATACGGGGCATAGGTATCAAGCAATTCACCAACATTATCTGAATGAAGCCCTCCAGCCACAAACAAGGGCAAGTCATGTTGTACTGCAATTTCTTGGTAAGCAGGTAATTTATTCCAAGCGAACGTTCGGCCGGAGCCGCCGCTCTGCAATGGATCATAAGTATCTAATAAAACCGCATCTACTGCAGCTGCGTAATCTTCCAAGCTATATTCATTTTCAGCTTTATCCCGCTCTTGATCCGCAACGGACAGTGCCTTCCATACCTGAACCTGTGGATAAGCTCGGCGAACCTGCTGGCAAAAAGCTGGACTCTCCTGTCCATGAAGCTGAATTACATCTAAATGCACCACAGACAGCAATTCGTTCAACTCATCCAGCTTCGGATTAACGAAAACCCCGGCAGCCTTAGGGATTTGACCAGTCTTCCAATTTGGAAGCTCTGCAATCAGTTCGGCAGCACGCTCTATGGACACCTTCCGGCGGCTAGGTGCAAAAACAAATCCGATATAATCTAGTGGTAAGTGTAACATAGATTTTAGCACTTCAACGTCCTGAAGTCCACAGATTTTTACTAATGTCTCAGCCATGCCGGACACGGTCCTTTCCGTTAGGAAGCTCCCCGAGCAAACCGTTAACCGCATCCTCTACGTTAGCTTGACGCATTAGATACTCCCCAACGAGCACTCCGTGAGCACCAGTAGTTCTTAGGTAGTCGATGTCTGTTGACCCGGAAATTCCGCTTTCGCTGATCACTGGAACACCTTGCGGCACAAGAGCTGCCAGCTCGGCTGTTGTCTCCAAAGAGGTCTCAAAGGTACGTAGATTACGGTTATTAATTCCAAGAAGAACGTTAGGTTGGGTTATCTTTTCTGTGCTCAGTACAACCGCCAGTTCATTTTGGTCATGCACCTCAATCAAGATATCCAATCCAAGCTCTGAAGCTATATCTATAAAATGAGACAGTTGTGCCGGTGTCAAAATAGCGACGATCAACAACACCGCATCCGCTCCGAGAAGACGTGCTTCGTAGATCTGCTTCTCATCGATAATAAAATCTTTGCGAAGCAGCGGCAGATTTACAGCTTCCTTCACTTGCTGCAGATAAGCTGCGCTGCCCTGGAAATATTCTGTGTCCGTCAGAACAGATAAGCAATCTGCACCTCCAGCTTCATACCCTTTTGCAATGGAAACAGGATCAAAATCTTCACGGATCAACCCTTTGGAAGGAGAAGCCTTCTTCACCTCAGCGATCAAGCCCATATCTCTGTTCTTCCCTTGGGTCAGAGCCTTACGAAAGCCTCTTGTTGCCGGAAGAAGCGCAATATCACGCTCTGCTTGTGCCAGCGAAAAGTTTTTACTGAGCAGTTCAACCTCTTTAATCTTAGTCGCGACAATTTTATCAAGATACATAATTAAGTTCCTCCGTCATAGCTACAAGCTGATTAAGCTTGGATAGTGCCTTGCCTGAATCCACTACATCTTTTGCTCTCTCTACGCCTCCGGCCATGGTATCTGCCAGACCAGCAACATATATACAGGCTCCGGCGTTAGCAAGAACGATATCGCGATAAGGATTCATCTGCCCTTGAAGGACCGAGGTAATAATCGCCGCATTTTCAGCTGCATCTCCACCCAGCACAGCTTCCAGTGGATGTCTGTTAAGACCTAATGCCTCTGGCGTTACCTCATACGTGGTTACGATGCCCTCTTTTAGCTCAGACACTAATGTAGGGGCCGAGATGCTGATTTCATCCAGACCATCCAAGCTGCTAACAACCATCGCACGCTTGGACCCCAGCTCCTTCAGTACATTAGCCACCGTCTCTGTCTTATTCCGATCATAAATCCCCAGCAGCTGACGGTCAGCACCAGCGGGATTCGTAAGCGGACCAAGCATATTAAAAATCGTCCGCACTCCAAGCTCTTTACGCGGTGCCGCCGCATGCCGCATCGAAGGATGATAGATTTGCGCGAATAAAAAACAAATGCCGATTCGATCCAAGCATTCCCGGGCCTGATCCGCATTCAGATGAATGTTGACGCCCAAAGCTTCAAGTACATCTGCACTTCCTGCTCTACCGGAAGCTGAGCGGTTGCCATGTTTGGCAACTCGTACCGAAGCCGCTGATGAAATAATCGCTGAGGCGGTAGAAATATTAAACTTATGGATGCCGGAACCGCCCGTACCACATGTATCTAGCAGACGCGCTTTTTCAGTAAGGACAGGTGTGCCGAAACCTCTCATGGCTTCCGCAAACCCCGTAATCTCCTCCACGGTCTCTCCCTTAATCCGTAAAGCGGTCAGCAGTGATCCGATTTGCGCCTGTGAAGCCTCTCCCAGCATGATTGCACCCATTATATCCCGTGCTTCTACACGTGTCAGACTTTTGCCTTCGATTAGTCCAGCGATTCCTGATTGTATCAATTTTGTTGCATCCATAATGTTCATCCTCCAGCCTTAATGTAATCTTTTTTATTAATCAAACCACCTGTTCAGGGGTATATGCGTACATGTAATCTTGATTGATGACTTGTTTCTCTTTTATCTCGGGTGGGAACATAGCCTCTGCCATACGAATAGCTTTTAGCATGCCCTTCGCTTTATTCACCGTCTCTTCATACTCTTTCTCCGGAACCGAGTCCCAAACGATACCCGCCCCAGCCTGCACATATGCTCTGCCCTTACGGAAGATGATTGTACGGATGGTGATACATGAATCCATATTTCCCGAGAATCCCAAATATCCAATCGCCCCCGCATAAGCACCACGGGCTTCTCGCTCCAATTCAGCAATAATCTCCATTGCCCGTAGCTTAGGTGCTCCTGAGACAGTACCGGCTGGCAGACAGGAGAGAAAGGCATCAAAGAAATCTTTATCCTCGCTAAGCGTGCCTGACACATTCGATACCATATGCATGACATGAGAGTATCTTTCAATTTCCATAAAGGAATCACATTTTACAGAACCGAATTTGGACACTCTTCCTAAATCATTACGACCTAGATCAACTAGCATCAAATGCTCTGCACGTTCTTTTTCATCCTCCAGCAGCTCCGCGGCGTAAGCACGATCCGAAGCTTCACTTTCACCTCTTGGTCTTGTTCCGGCAATCGGCCGTGTCTCCACACGGTTTCCATCTACCTTTACGAGCGCTTCCGGTGAGGTTCCAACAATAATCTCTTCATCCATTTTCAAATAATACATATATGGAGATGGGTTAAGCGTCCTGAGCATCCGGTATACATGCAGTGGAGAAACTTCCGTTTCAATATGCAGGCGCTGCGACAACACCACTTGAAAAATATCGCCAGCCCGAATGTATTCCTTCGCTTGTTCTACGTTGTTGATATATTGTTCTTTAGTCAGGTTGGAATGAATCTCACCCAGCTCAATATCCTGCGGAATGCTGCGGCGGTTCACATTTTCCTTAGGCCCTTCCTTCTGCAGCTCTTCGGCCATATCCTCAAGCTTACGACTTAAGCTTTCGTAATTGGATTTGATATCTGAGTCCGTATCACCGTCTTTAACATGCAGGTTGCCAACTAGGAGAATTTGTTGTTTCACATGATCAAAAACAATGATGCGATCACAGAACATAAACCGGATATCATCCATTTGGAGATCATCTACTGGATGCTCAGGAAGCTTCTCATAATATTGCAGCAGATCATATCCAAAAAATCCGATCGCTCCTCCAGTAAATGGCGGCATCTCATCCAGCTTAGGGCTACGGTATGAACGAAGCAGCGCCTTAAGCTCCTCAATCGGCTTTCCATGCAGCTGTTTTTTCTTACCGTCGATCTCTACGTTAATTGCACCCTTTTTTCCCGATATCATTAAAAAGGGATCGCTGCCGATGAACGAATACCGGGCCCATTGTTTGCCACCCTCTACACTTTCTAGTAAGAACGCGCGGTCACGTTCAGCAAAACGTTGGAATAACCGGATAGGTGTTTCCATATCAGCCAGCAGCCGCTTCACAACAGGAATCAGATTATAATCCTGCGACAGCTTTACCACCTCTTGAACACTCGGATTCGTCATTTTTAGATGCCCCCTTAGTTATATAAATCTTTCCGAAACACAGAAAAACCCTCTACCAAAGTAGAGGGTTTGTGTAAGTAAGTATATGTTTTTGAGCAATGATCAGCATCGTTATGTTGTGCCTACAGACTTATCTCTAAATAAGATACATCACGGATGTGAAATAACACTCCAGTACATATCAAAATAAAGACTCTGCGTACACAAAAACTGCTAATCAGGCATAACGTCTTCAGCGTCCTTATAAGGACGGTAAGCGTATATGCGTGAAATATAAGAATGTATAGAACAAAGCTTATACTTTCTTATATTCGCAAAAATTTCTTGCACTCTGCTCAACTATACTCATCTCAACTCAACTAAACTCTTCTATACTCGGCTAATTACACTATACATGATGACAAGGGTCATTGACAACCCACAACTCAAATTTAAGACTTACTCTGCGACAAATCCGGACGAAGCTTCTGAGCTTCATTCAGATACACATGGCGGATCTCACGCTGTGATTTATCCGTATTAAACTGCACCATTAACCGGATACACATCGGCAGGCTGCCTTTGACCGGGATCTCGGTTGAACACATAAGCGGCACCATTTCCCAGCCCTCAATCTCACGAATGGCTCTTGCCGGAAAAGTAGCATCCAGATCATTGGTCATCGTAATCCATAAATTGCTAATATCCTCAGCTATAACATTATTGCGTTCAACGATCTCCCGCAGCAGCACAACGGTTTCACGCAAAATCTCTGTTTCTTCGTTATTAATCACGGTAGTTGCTCCGCGAATCCCTCGATTTACCACGGTTTCCCCTCCTTTTTAAGCTCTGCCAGAACCTCTCGCACAAGCGATTCCTGTACATCGTTTACAATACTAACAGCTCCTATGGCATCAGGCACAATAAAAGTCATTCTGCCTTCTTTGAATTTCTTATCATGCATCATTGCTTCCATTAGCTCCTCTTCATCATATTCAGAAGGAAGCTGTATAGGCAGTGAAAGGGCAGATAACATAGATACTGTATCCTCATAGATGGATCGGTCACGTCCAAGCTTTACAGCCAGCAGCGCCGAACCCGCCATACCAATCGCAATCGCTTCACCGTGCAAAAACACACCGTATCCGCCAACCGCTTCAATAGCATGGCCGATCGTATGGCCTAAATTCAGGATCGCCCGAAGTCCATGCTCACGTTCATCGTTCGCCACGACATGAGCTTTGATCGCACAACCGCGCTCAAGGGCATAGCCGAGAGCTTCAGCATTCAAAGCAAGCAGCTCATCAGCATGTTCACGGCACCAATATGCAAATTCTTTGTCCATAATCAGACCATGCTTCACTACTTCAGCTAAGCCAGAAGAGACTTGGCGCGGCGGAAGCGTGCGAAGGGTATCCAAATCGTAAAGCACCAGCGAAGGTTGATAGAACGCACCAACCATATTTTTGGCTAGTGGATGATTGACAGCCACTTTGCCGCCTACGCTGCTGTCATGGGCCAGAATCGTCGTTGGAATTTGTAGAAATCCTATTCCGCGCATGTAGGTAGCTGCTACAAAACCAGCTAAATCACCAACAACTCCGCCACCTAAAGCCAACACCGCTGAGTTGCGATCCAGTCCCGCTTGAATCGCGGTCGTCATAACCTCTTCATACACGGTTAATGATTTGGATGCTTCCCCTGCCGGCATAATATGGCTTACTACGGTATAACCTTGCTGACGTAGAGCTTCTTCAAGCGCCGGTAAATACCGTGGAGCTACTTCACTATCACTCACAACCAGTAGCGGGCTACGAGTGGACAGTCCAGCCTCAGCGCAGTACTGGGCAATGTTCTGCAGCAGACCACTACCGATGTGGATTGGATAAGAACGATCTCCCAAATCTACATTGATTGTACGCATGATTAATAACTCTCCAATTGTGCAAGATAGTTTTCATAATTCGCTTTAATTTCTTCGAGAGAATCCCCGCCGAATTTATCAAGAAATGCTTTGGCAACTTCCCATGCCACTACGCTTTCCAAAACCACACATGCCGCTGGAACCGCACATGCATCCGAACGTTCTACTTGAGCTGTAAAAGGTTCTTTCGTATCGATATCTACACTTTGAAGTGGCTTATACAAGGTAGGAATAGGCTTCATAACACCACGAACCACTACCGGCATGCCATTCGTCATCCCGCCTTCAAAACCGCCTAAACGATTGCTTGCGCGATAGTATCCTTTAGAAGCTTCATACATAATTTCATCATGGACTTGCGATCCACGCAATTTTCCCGCTTCAAATCCAATGCCGATTTCAACGCCTTTGAAGGCATTAATCGACATCACTGCCCCAGCGATCGCCCCGTCCAGCTTCCGGTCTGACTGTACATAGCTGCCAAGTCCAATGGGCAGTCCTTCGACGATACATTCAACGATTCCACCGATGGAGTCGCCCTCTTCCTTGATCTGATCTATGTAAGCCTCCATTTTCTGTTCCGTTTCTTTGTCGACAACTCTGACAGAAGACTGTTCTGTCCGTTCAATCAACTCATCGATAGGCAGATCATTTGCAGGTGCCTCAATTTCACCAATGCGAATGACTTGACCTGCTACTTTCACACCAAAAGCTGCCAGCAGCTGTCTGGCTACAGCGCCACATGCGACTCTGGCTGCGGTTTCGCGGGCACTGGAGCGCTCCAGAACGTTGCGAAGATCCGTATGATTGTACTTCAATCCACCATTCAAATCTGCATGTCCAGGGCGCGGCCGATTTACCCGGCGTTTTTCTTCATCACTGCCTGGAATAGGTTCAATATTCATAATGTTCTTCCAGTGAGTCCAATCCTTGTTCTCTACTACCAAGGCTACCGGAGCACCCGTAGTATAGCCGTGACGTACTCCACCTACAATTTGTGCCGTATCTTTTTCAATCTGCATGCGGCGTCCACGTCCGTATCCCTTTTGTCGACGATGCAATTGAAAGTTAAGCTCTTCAAAATCCAAAGTTAAATTACTTGGCAATCCCTCAATAATAGCCGTTAGCTGGGGGCCGTGCGTTTCCCCCGCTGTTAAATAGCGTAAACTCATGATGTCTTCCCCCTTTTATACTTTTAAACTGTAAACCGCTAAAATCCTATGATCTTTGCTCATTATAGTATAGGGAATCCGCTTTGACAAGAAAGGGATCTCCCTAGAAACACTGTATGTATACCGAAATAAAAAGCGCCATCCATACCCTTAAGAGTATGAATGGCGCTCCTCGGCTCGGTCCTCAGCTTGTTAGCTGCCGAGCCGCTGGCTTGGTGAAGGGAATGTAGACTTACGCTCTTCCAGCTGCAGAAGGCGCTCCAATTGCATTTCCTCCACACCGAGAATTTGCCCGCACTCACGAACGGTGATAAAGCCTCGTTTGTACGCGGCAATGACCTTGCTTTTGTCCATCGGTTTAACTTTCCTTTCCTTTCACTTAGCGTACAGATTCTACTATCCAGTATCACTGAACTTTTGCGAAAGTATACCTTTGAAGTTAATGGCGAAGGATCAAAAAGTATTTATTTTTTACGATAGAAAAAAGTTTCCGTCGATTCAAAGCCATATTGAGCCGGTGTAAAGATTTGCTCTGTGCTGCCCACAAACAAATAACCACCCGGACGTAAGCTAGCCGAAAACTTATGATAGAGCTTGTTCTTCGCCTCTTCAGTAAAATAGATCATTACATTGCGACAAATAATAAGATCGAAACCTTCGTCGAACTTGTCCAAGAGCAAATTTTGTTTGCGGAAATCTATGTTTTTCTTAAGTGAATCGCTGACCTTAAAGACAGGACCTTCCGGCGTAAAATAACGTGCTGCCACGTCTTTCGGCACATCCTTTAAAGAACGTTCCAAATAAAGACCCTGCTTTGCTTTGGATAAAGCGCCATCATCAATGTCAGTGGCAAGAATACCTGTCTGCGCCAATATATTCTTGTCCGACAAAATCATAGCCAGCGTGTAAGGCTCTTCGCCTGTGGAACATGCCGCGCTCCACAGCTTTAATTTGCGGCCCGACTGCTGGAGGTCAGGGAGGATAATATCCCGCAAAACTTCCCAGCGATTCGGATTCCGCCAGAACTCAGAGACATTGATCGTCATTCGATCTAAAAATTCATAAAATAAGTCCTTATTTTTCATCATCGCTGCAAAAAAATCACTGAAGGTATGATACCCATTCTTCATCCGAAGAGTCGTCAAACGCCGCTTCATCTGCGCTTCTTTATATTGAGCCAGATCAATTCCGGTGCTTTGTTTAACGTTGTGAATAAATCCGCTATAATCTGGATCTGTTGTTAATGCTGCAACATTACGATCAGACATGTTAATCCCCTGCCTCCCACCTGGACCTTACATCCAGACTGCGATGTCTTTGTTATACTGATTCAGTTCATCTGGAGCAAAGAAATTAGCAATTTCCCGTTCTGCACTTTCAGGCGAGTCTGATCCATGAATTAAATTAAGTGGTGTATGGCTGGCAAAGTCGCCACGAATCGTGCCTGGCAGAGCTTCTCCAACTTTTGTTTTGCCTATGAGTGTCCGGGATAAAGTTACGACATCATCGCCTTCCCATACCATTGCAAACACTGGACCTGAAGTGATGAAAGAGACCAGCTCTGAAAAAAAGTCTTTGCCTGCATGCTCAGCATAATGTCTTTTCGCTTGATCCTCACTCACTGTAATCAGTTTAGCAGCGACCAATTTAAACCCCTTATCCTCAAAGCGGGCAACAATACGCCCTATTAATCCACGTTGAACTCCATCAGGCTTGACCATCAGATACGTCTTTTCCATAGAAGCACTCTCCATTTTCCCATTTGAAGGGTTGTTTTGACGCTATCTTAACAGAAACATTGCTTTCTGGAAACGTTTAATTTCAATCTCACCAGAAGATCAATAACTTCTTCCTGTTATAAAATACGCAATATCGCGCAGATTGCGCTTAGTCTTATTGTTAGGCAATTGTTCCAGCGCCGCCAGCGCCTTGTCGATATAACGTGAAGCGAGCTCCTCAGAACGGGCGATTCCGTCTCCGGAAAGAATGAGATCAATCGCATGTCCTACCGTGCTATGTCCCTCACGTATAGACTTCAGTTCCTCAAGCAATGACTCGCGCAGTCGCTCATCCTCAAGACTATAAATCACTGGAAGTGTAATGTTTCCTTGCCGCATATCACTGCCCGGAGGTTTACCGATCTGTTTCTCTGTGCCTGAGAGATCCAGTAAATCATCACGAATCTGGAACGCCATACCCACGTTATATCCATAATTATAAAGCAGACGAGCTACTTCTGGATCTGCCTCAGCAGCAAGAGCGCCGAGTTGGCAGCTAACTGCAATCAGCAGGGCTGTTTTGCGGCGGATACGCCGTAGATAATGACGTACACTTTGCTCACTGTTGAAAAAGTCACGAATCTGCTCCATCTCTCCGATCGACATTTCGATCATCGCCTTAGACAGAATTTGATGAATTCGTGGATTCTTCAGCTCCGTAGTCATAACCAGCGCTTTTGCATATATGTAGTCACCAGTGTACATGGCAATTTTATCGCCCCATTTTGCTTTCACGGTGAGTTCACCACGGCGCAATTCTGCATCGTCGATCACATCATCATGGACCAGTGAAGCGCTATGGATCAACTCTAACGGTATCGCCACCCGTTTCAGTTTTTCCAGATCATACTTACCGAATTTCCCGCCCATTAGGACAAATACGGGACGTAATCTTTTGCCGCCTGCCTTTAATAAATGCAGGGAGGTTTCTGTAAGCAGATCGTCATCCCCCTGTACACTGCGGTACAGCTCTTTTTCAATCTGATCCATATCTCTGTTCAGTAATCCGAATATTTGCAGTCGTTTCATTCTTTCACCCGTGTCAACAGTTTATGGCTCCAAATCTCCATCTTCACTTCCTGCGGCAGCAGGCCCATCTCATAGGCATAGCGGAAATAGAGGTTCAAACCTTGCTGCTGCCTTTCTCCAAAATCATAACATAAATTGCGGAAGTACCCTTCCCAATAAGACTTTGTTCCTCCAATGTTAGAACAAGCTGCTTGTACAATAGGATCTAAATCTCTCAATCCCCGCATTTTACTCTCGGCA
The DNA here is from genome assembly GCF_038005365.1 of Paenibacillus sp. FSL H8-0315. NCBI lineage: Bacteria > Bacillati > Bacillota > Bacilli > Caryophanales > Paenibacillaceae > Paenibacillus > Paenibacillus sp. FSL H8-0315. Next base: position 1,156,758 of record NZ_JBBOTA010000001.1, read on the forward strand.
AAAGCCTCTGCAATCTCAGAAATAGCTTCCGGTTTGTCCTCCGCAGCCTTTCGATTCACTGCCCAGACCGCAAAGGTCATCCCTAAGCCCGTCCATTCCTTCCAAACCTCAGCTAGATCAGTAACGATATAACCTTGATCCTGCCATGAGGCCTTAATAGCATTATCACCAATTAATAAACAGGCATCCGCTTCATGCATCATGTCATCCAAATCAGGATTAGCGCTAATATACTCCGGTTTATTGCCAAAAGCTTTTTCCATTAAAATTTTCAGCAAATTTACTGAGGTTGCAGAAGTATTCGTAACAGCGATCTTACCGCTGCCAATCTGAGCAAATGGCACCCTGGAAAAAAGGAATATTGATCTCACAGGACCGTCCGCGCTAACCGATAAATCAGGTAGAAGTAATAATTTGTCACTGGCCTCAGCATAAGCAAAAGAGGATAAAGCACCTACATGAATAGTTCCACGGCTCATCCCCTGATTAAGAATGGCAGGTACCTCACTCACCATCTCTGCAGGATATTTCAGTGCAGAGGGATGAAAATTGTGAAATACCGGCCATGAGTTGGTATAGCTGATTTTGCCAATGATGGTGTGGCTGTTATTGTCCATCCTTTCAATCCCCCCATCTTCGAAATAAATTGTGTTCAATATTAAAGCTGTCAAGCACTTTGCCCACCATGAAATTAATCAGATCATCCATACTTTGCGGCCCAAAATAAAAAGCCGGCATTGCGGGAATCATCCGAACTCCCAGACGGGACAGCTTCAACATATTCTCTAGATGAATAGCATGCAGTGGAGTCTCACGAGGTACAAGTACCAGTGGGCGGCCTTCCTTGAGCATAACGTCAGCAGCACGTGTCATCAGATTATCAGAGGTCCCATTCGCTACCGCGGATAATGTTCCCATAGAGCAAGGCATAATAATCATCCCTTCCACACGAAACGAACCACTTGCAATGGATGCGCCGATATCCGCAACAGGATGATAAAGCAGAGAACCGGGATAGCCTTTGAACCTTTCGTTCAAAAAGCCCTCCCGGTCTGATGCGATATAGCCAAGTTCTTCTTTAAATACGCGCCAGCCCGCATTGCTAACTACCAAATGCACGGAGTAGCCTAGTGACAGCAAGGTTTCAGTTAGACGAACACCATATATCGCACCGCTTGCTCCTGTAATTCCAACCACGATGTTTTTCGGTTTAGTAAGCGTCATTAGTAGAACTGCACCACCAAGTCAATCAAAGTGAAAGAGAACACCACGATGCTCAATACGCCGTTCATAGTGAAAAAAGCAGTCTGCAGACGGCTCAGGTCACTCGGAGATACAATGTAGTGCTCATAAAAGAGAATGATATATGCGATGATCATGCCTGCTACATACCACCAGCTTAAATCCGTCATAAACAGCAACGATACGAAACCAATCGCCGTGAGAATGTGAAATACGCGGGCAATAAAGAGTGCACCTTGAACCCCGAACCGAACCGGAATGGACTTCAAGCCCTCTTTTAGATCAAACTCAACATCCTGACAAGAATAAATTACATCAAAACCTGCAGTCCAAAACACAATAGTGAAATAAAATACCATTGAAGTCCAATTCACACTACCAGTTACAGCTACCCAACCGCCTAAAGGTGCAAGCGCAATGGTCAGACCGAGGATAAGATGGCAGGCCCATGTAAAGCGCTTAGTAAATGAATAAATGACAAGAAGGAAAACTGCGATCGGCAAGAGCTTGGCCGACAAAGGATTCAGCTTAAAGGCTGCCCAAAAGAGTAAGAAAAACGAAATGCCGATAAAAATGACGACTTCACCGATCTTCAATAATCCTGCAGGAATAGCTCTTCCCGCTGTGCGTGGATTCTTAGCATCACTTATCCGGTCAATCAGTCGATTCAGCCCCATAGCAGCGCTCCGTGCCCCAAACATAGCCACTACGATCCAACCAATCTGGCTCCAGGTAGGTAGCGTGCCAAACATGACAACGGAACCAAGTAAAGCGCCCATAAAAGCAAAAGGTAAAGCAAATACCGTATGTTCAAACTTGATCATTTGTAAAAAGATACCGATTTTCTTAAACATTCCCGTTCTCCTTGAGCCCAATATGTAATGCCGCGATGCCTCCGGTCAAGGGGAAGGATTCCACTTTTTGCAGTCCGGTTTCACGGAAAATAGCAGCTAATTGCTCCCGGTCAGGGAACAGCGCCAGCGATTCTGGCAACCATTTGTATTGCTCATACCTTTTAGCGAATAACTTGCCCAGCAATGGGAGTACACGCTGAAAATAAAAGAAATAGATACCTTTAAACGGTTGTTTCATCGGCTTGGAAAGCTCCAGGCAGACCACCATTCCTCCGGGCTTCACCACCCGTTTCATCTCGTTCAGCACTTGAACAAGATCCGGTACGTTGCGGAGTCCAAAACCAATCGTTGCATAATCAAATGCGTTGTCTTCAAAAGGCAACTCCATAGCGTTGCCCTGTACGAGAGAGATCCGGTCCTGAAGCTTGCGCTCCTCCACCTTACGGCGCCCCACTTCAAGCATGCCTGCACTGAAGTCGAGCCCTATCACATTCCCTGTCTGTGAGGCTTCGGCCAAGGCAATGCTCCAATCGCAAGTGCCGCAGCATAAGTCTACAGCTGAATCCCCGCGCTTCATACCCATCTTCTTCATCGTGAACTTACGCCAAGCCTTATGCCGACGAAAGCTTAAGATGTCATTCATCAAATCATATTTACCTGCAATACTCTCAAACACCGAGTGCACAAACTGTTCCTTCGGCTTGCTGTTATCACCCACAGCAGTTGTAGTTTTGTCCATAGTCATCCACTAACCCTCCACGGCTGCTTGTCCTGAGACTTTCATCTGCAGGAGAATACGATCCAGCGCTATCTCAAGCTCTCTAAGCAGGCTTTCGTCTTTAACGCTTTGTAATAGTCCCTGAATCGACTGAATCGACTGATGGAGCTTGTCCGTCAGCAGAGAATCACATTTATATTTCATCTTCAGCATCTTCCAGTCCTTCTGATCAAGGTTCTGGTCTTGAAGCTGTTTGCGTTCTTCCTCTGTCGCTGACTCCAGCATCTTCCAGTAGCAATAACCATTGCTTGCATTCTCAAGGTTATCACAACGCTGAAGCTCTATGGCAACAGTTTCGCACTGACTGAACTCTGTCAATAACTTCTCCCACAATTCCACTAAGGAATTCTCGATCATGGGCGTAAAAGAAAGGAACAGCCGCATATTGAGCTGTACCATGTGCCGCAAGTATTGTTCAGCCGAAAGACGGATTCCTCTCATCTTCACATAGAGGTTCGCTTTCAAGACATTGAAATCAGCAATCGCCTTACTCAAGATTCCAACCATCTCAATCTGATCACTCTTTGCAAGCAGATGGTAAAACCAGCTACTAAAATAATCACCAGCCAATACCTTTAATTGACGGGAACGCATAGGATCTCCACCGCGTCTATCATTCGAGCGGTCAATTACCTCATGTGTATCTAGTCCAAGTTGAATAAGTGCGGTTACGAGCGTATACAACTCACCAGTACTTCCTTTTACAGAAGATCCATGGTTTAGAAAAATATATAACAAATGACCCCGGCCATCAGAAAACGGCGGCAAATCCGTATGCTTCTGAATCATGTCGTAGTCGGTGTAGGGTTTTGCCAGTTGCGGTATGCAGTACGGTTTCATTTCAGCCTCCGAAGCCATTGACATTTATATTAATTCCTTTGTTCACAATCTTGTCTATTATATCACATGTTTTTTTGTCACGCACTGTGATACAACTGAGTTTCTTTTATTCTTCTCAAGGATAAATGAACTGCTTCTTCCAGAGCTCAGTCTCACTAATACGGAAGCCCGTCTTGAGACGCTCGGAAATGGGGAAATTACCCGCAGACTGAAGTTCATTCTGGAGTTCAACGGACCACTCCGCGCGTCTGATATCACCTGCTAGCAGCAGCCGGCGGCTATCCAGCCATTTATCCATGACCACGATGCGCAGCAGGAGCTGATCCACATTCGAGGTTTCTTGAAAAGCAAAAGAAATAGTCTGTGCCATATTTCGATAAAGCTCCTGGGGTTCATGATCATTTCCGCTCACTTTTAAATCCAGAGACAGAACGTGATCCTCCCAGTCTACGCTATCAATGGATAAGGTCAATGGAAGTGCGCCAAGAACATCAACAAGATTATCGTTGTCTAGCACCGTGTTATGGCCGCCAGTAAAAGTCTCCACTGCACCATTTCGCTGCTGTAAGGTTGAATCCATATCTGCCACTTTGGGCAATATTACAGCAGAGGTTGCAGTCAAGAGTAATACGGCTCCAACCCACCAGGCCTTGTTCATGAACACGCCCCCCCTTATCCATAATTCCCACTCTTAGCGGAATACGATCATTTATCTTTACTATATTTTGAAAAAAAGCAGGCTATGCCTGCTTTTCAGCTTTCACTTTCCAATTGTCCGTGCTTTGTCCATATTTCAGCCTTACCGCGGATCTTCATCGCTGAGGTATGATCAGTAAACTGGGCAATCAATACCTCGCCCTTATCCAGCTTCTCTGTATGATGAAAACGTGTATCTGTACCTCTGGTTAACCCAATGACCTGAACGCCATTATCTTTAGCCTTAACCACAATATAGTCGCTGCCCGTTGGAAGCGGAGTAGTACCCGTATTTTTATCCATCATCACTCATCCTCCTCTAAACCTATTATACAGTTCATAGTATTTCAAAAAACAAATGCCGCCTTGGAGGGCGGCATAGTTGTTCTTAAAAAGACTATGGGATAGGTATGTAGAAATCTTTATTTGATTCCGTCTTTCAGCGCCTTACCGGGTTTGAATGCCGGTACCTTGCTTGCAGGAATTTCGATTTCTTCACCAGTTTGCGGGTTACGGCCTTTACGTGCAGAACGCTCACGCACTTCAAAGTTTCCGAATCCAACCAGTTGTACTTTATCACCGCTTTGCAGTGCTTCTGTAATTGCTTCGAAAACCGCATCTACAGCTTTAGTAGCATCCTTCTTGGGAAGTTCAGTTGCTTCTGTAACTACATTGATCAAATCTGATTTATTCATGTTTTCTCACCTCCCTGAGTAAATTCTCCGGTATCATACACTGTTTCCGTTTCAACGTAAAATATACGTGATAATCCCGTTTAAAACATAACTTTGGCGCCCTTAGACCTTGAAGCGCAACAAACTTATAGTAATACAGCCCATCCATAAATTCAAGCTGTTACTCAAAAAAGGAGCAGAAATTATCATCTATCCTTGCATATTTATCTAAATTCAATCTAATTTGTTAGACCTATAGGAGCATTTAAGGTCTTTATTTCATCAGAATAATTGAGTCAGATTCACCGTTATTATAGGAACTAGGAATCAAGTTTTAGGATAGATACAAATAAAAAGAGCAGGATTTCTCCCACTCTTTGAATTTATTTATATTCAGCTTAGAGAATAATTGCAATAAGTCCGCCGGAACCCTCATTTATAATGCGGCCGAGCGTTTCTTGCAGTTTGTAGCGCGCATTATCCGGCATCATAGCTATCTTGCCTTGAATTCCTTCTCTTACAATGGAGTGCAGGGAGCGGCCAAAAATATCGGATTCCCAAATCTTAATAGGATCATTCTCAAAGTCCTGCATCAGATAACGAACCAGCTCTTCGCTTTGCTTTTCCGTTCCGATGATTGGCGAGAATTCAGACTCCACATCCACCCGAATCATATGAATGGATGGTGCCGTAGCCTTTAAGCGAACCCCGAAGCGAGAGCCCTGACGAATCAGTTCTGGCTCGTCGAGTGCCATTTCGGCTAAAGATGGAGCCGCGATACCATAGCCAGTAGTCTTGACCATTTCCAAAGCTTCTGAGAATCGGTCGTATTCTCGTTTCGCATGTGAGAACTCCTGCATAAGCTGGAGTAGATGATCCTTACCGCGGATCTCAACCCCCACCACTTCCATCAGAACTTGATCGTACAGCTCTTCTGGAGCATACAGGTCAATCTCTGCTACACCCTGACCCATGTTCATACCACTTAGGCCAGCTTTATCAATAAAGTCATATTCGGTGAACTGAGATACGAGGCGGTCTACATCCCGCAGGCGGCGAATGTCTTTTACCGTATCGCGAACGGAGTTCTCATAACTACTACGCAACCAGTGGTTTTCTCCAAGCACCATAACCCAGCTTGGCAGATTTACATTTACTTCATGCACTGGGAATTCATAAAGCACTTCCCGCAGCACACCAGTTACGTCATCTTCGCTCATGTTTGCGGCGCTTAGCGTCATAACTGGGATATCGTATTTGATGGCTAGCTCGTTACGGAGCTGCTGCGCTTCCTCACTGCGTGGCCGGGTGGAGTTAATGACAAGCACAAACGGCTTACCCACTTCCTTCAGCTCTGCAATGACGCGCTCTTCAGAGTCCACGTACGAGTTCCGCGGAATTTCTGCAATCGTACCATCTGTTGTTACCACTACACCTAGCGTTGAATGCTCCTGAATAACCTTACGTGTCCCGATTTCTGCCGCTTCCTGAAAAGGAATAGGCTCTTCAAACCAAGGTGTAGAGATCATTCGTGGTCCATTTTCATCCTCGTAACCTTTTGCACCCTCTACAGCGTAACCCACACAGTCTACCAGACGAACATTAACCTCAAGCCCTTCCGCAACCTTGATTTGGACTGCGTTGTTTGGCACAAACTTCGGTTCTGTCGTCATAATCGTTTTGCCTGCTGCGCTTTGCGGAAGCTCATCCACAGCTCTTACTCGATCAGCCTCATTCGTGATGTTTGGCAGGACAATTGTTTCCATGAAGCGCTTGATAAATGTCGATTTCCCCGTGCGAACCGCGCCGACGACGCCAAGATAAATGTCTCCGCCGGTACGCTCGGCAATGTCCTTGAAAATATCCACTTTTTCCAAAAGAGATCCCCTCCTCATATTACTCCGAAGAAAAAATGCCTGAAGAGCATCGACTTCGCGTTCCGCCGGTAATCTGACCCTTGCAGGACATCAACCGGACTTATCGTATGCCCGCCCGAAGCCTAGCTGCTTTCGACCGGGACGTACTTGCCCCGCGCTAAACTCCGAATGCTCGGACATGCATTTGGACTAGTATCATCATATGTATCCGGAACGAATTTATGACCCGTATTCGCGCATTTCCCAATGTAATTTCAAAAAAAGTTAAGTCTGCGCGCCGCAAGGCGTCTGACGCCCGGAAGCTTACTCATCCATCTTATGAGGTAGGATTCGTTGATAGAACTATTTTTAGTGGATGCTGAGATTAAAAGGTTATAAACAAAAAACGCCTAATGCCCCGGATAAAACCGAAGCTTAGACGCTTTTAAACTATAACTCTAACTTGGAGGCTGTGGGATCGGCTGATTATTAATCCATAGATACGGCAAAGACTTTACGGGAACGTAATATGAAGCTTCCTCCAGATCCAGTCGCAAGTCCTGATTCTTGTCGTGCTCTCCACCCTTCTTATCGACGGCAGCCATGATATCAAAAACATAATCTACGTAGACAGTTCCATCCTTATCCATGATAAAGTCAAGAACTTGACCGGAATAGACGCTAGTTAAGGTTATAGAGCTTGTACCCGCCTGCTTATGATCAATGGTATACAATCCGGGGTATAGCTCATCAAGCACAGGCAGGTTGCCGCCATGAGCTGATTTATAGCGGTTAACCTGTCGTTGCACGTCATTCACCTTTTGAACCGTAACAAGGTCCATCACCTTCACCACAGGATCAATTTCCTCATTCAAAATAAGAAAATAAGCACTTCCACCCTGCTCAAAAGCGGTAGCCGGTATATCATCCAAATATCCCTTATTATTCAACTTCCCCAGGTCAATACGAAACTTCTCATACCTTGGAGTAGTTTCATCCGCATTAAGAATGGGCAGTACCCCTTCCTCCTGTTGATAATCATCAACGGCTGCTTGTATCCGTTTAACACTTTCCCGATAATTAACACTAGCCCGCTTCTCTTCACCTGGGTATAGACAGCCCGAAAGCGTAAGCGCGAGCGATACCATCCCTAGCAAAAGCTTGGCCCCTGCCTTCAGTTTCATTTTATATCCTATAAACTCCAACCGAGTCCCTCCCACGGTAACATTCTTACGCTACCACAGTTCATCTTCTTCCCCACGCCGCGCTGCTTCAAGCTTACGGCGCACCGCAGCCTTCAGTGGATCTTCCGGCACCTGAACGGTTACGTCACTCCATACGGCAGCCTGACAGGCCAGACGCGTTCCTTCTTCTAAGGCCGATCCAAGCTTACGCCGCTCAATCTCTCCGGGAGGCCTTACTGCAGCAGCCTCTTCCTTCGCAACTGTAACCTTGCACATCAGACAGCCTGCTTTGCCTCCGCATCTAGTTGTTATTGGCACTCCTGCTTTACGAGCAGCCTCTAATAACGAAATGCCACGGTTCACAACAGCTTTACGACCTTCTGGTTGAAATACAACGGTAACTCCTTTTTGTGATTTCATGATGTTACTTCCTTCCTCAACACTATGTAACTGCTTACATAATTGAAACAACTCCGCCCAATAGGCCCACTAACATGATGACAAAAGCAAGTATAGACAGTACAGCCTTAAGCAATCCCTTGGTTTTGCTCCGAGCAAAAGTTATAAGAAATACTGATAATCCCATAATCAGCATCGCAATCAGGGATAACCACATTTTTGTCATCGGATCCATGGTCAAAGCCCCCATTCGCCTGTAATTTATTAGGGACTATTATATCATGACCTTATCCTTTTCTGTAAAAAAACATCATTTTTAATGTATTATTTTAAATAAATTACGCTTCGTGAAAATTATCAGGAATATAAAAAAAAAGCAAAAGACGACGGAATCATTCATTGATCCGTTTTCTTTTGCTCACCCAACATAAAGCTATTTTTTAAGCATCATTTTCATTAAAGACTCCATTGTGCTGGAACCTGCGCCGCCTTTTTTAACGGCATTGATAATCTCCTGCACAGTAGCTTCACTGACCGGCACTTTCGCCATTGATGACACCTGCTTAATTAACTGGCGGAGCTGGGCTTCATTCTGCGTAGTTCCTGGCTTTACCGTACTGGCTAGCTTTTTGACGGCACTTTCCGTAATGTTCTTGCCCGCCTTTTTGTTAATGGCGTTCAATGCATCCTTGGAAAAATCTCTGCTCACTTTTCATCCCTCCTCCGTCAATCCCCATTACAACATATGAGAATTTGCGGAAAAAGGTGAACAGGATCAGGAATGCCACTGCTCCCAAGTTTCCTGGGAGATCGACTCAAGCTCAGGCTTACGATCACGACCCATCAAGGCTTCAACCGCACTGCGTGGGCTTCTTCCTTGAAAGAGCACATGATAAATCTGATCCGTAATCGGCATCTGCACACCCAGCTTGAGCGAAATTGCATAAGCTGCTTCGGTAGTACGAATACCTTCGACTACCATCCCCATGGATTCCAGCACCTCGGCCAGCGGCTTGCCTTGACCAAGCATGGACCCAGCGCGCCAGTTACGGCTGTGCTGACTAGTAGCCGTCACAACAAGATCGCCAATTCCGGCAAGGCCGGCAAAGGTCAAAGGATTGGCTCCAAGCTCAACACCCACCCGAGATATCTCGGCGAGTCCACGGGTCAAAAGGGCTGCTTTAGCATTGTCCCCATATCCAAGGCCATCGGATAGACCTGCACCAAGGGCAATAATATTCTTAAGAGCTCCGGCAAGCTCTACCCCTACCTGATCACGATTCGTATATACACGGAAATCGTTGTTGATGAACAATTCCTGCGCTTCGGCGCTACGTTTGTCATCAGGTGAAGCAACTACAACGGTTGTAGGACACCGGCGTACAACTTCCTCTGCATGACTTGGACCGGAGAGGACGACGATCTGCCCTTCGTCACAGCCTAGTTCCTCTGCAATTACGATGGACATCCGCTTATTACTTTCCGACTCAAAGCCCTTCGTAGCATGAACACATAACATGTCATCCTTCCAGAATGGCTTAAGACTGCGAGCAACCTGCCGCATTCCTGAAGACGGAGCTACAATTACAACCGCCTTAGAACCGGACACTGCCGTTTCCATATCCGTAGTTGCAATAATGTTAGCTGGCAGTGCGATGCCAGGCAGATACTTATTATTCGTATGAGAGCCATTGATCTCGGCAGCTTGATCAGAGTTGCGTGTCCACAGATAAACTTCCGAGTGGTTTGCAGCCAGCACACTAGCCAGCGCAGTTCCCCAGCTCCCCGCTACAAGTACGGTAACTTTATCAGACAACACGATTCCCTCCTTTAACTTTTGAGCCTATCTTGTTCTCACGGCCTTCTACAATCTTTACAATATTCGTCCGGTGCCGCCAGAAGGCGAAGACCGCAATAATAATACTGGTCCAGAGCACAGGTTGTGTAAATCCTGTCAACAATAAAGCCACTGGTGTCAGTGCTACAAAAATTAATGAGCCAAGGGACACGTAACGTGTGATAAAGATAGACAGGATGGCGATGATACCGGCGAGCAGCGCTGGCCATAAACAAAGCGTAGCCATAACACCGATCGTAGTAGCAATGCCTTTCCCCCCACGAAAACGAAAATAGAGCGGCCAATTATGTCCGATGATGGCCGCGATTCCGCAAAGAGCCGGAACCCAGGTTCCCCAACCGCCGACCCAGGTTCCTAACCATACAGCGGCCACCCCTTTCAGCACATCCAGCAACAGCACTAGTATTGCAGGACCTTTACCCAATACACGCAGTGTATTGGTAGCCCCCGCATTTCCGCTTCCGTATTGACGGATATCAATTCCCTTTAGCAACTTTGCAAGCAGTACACTAAAGCTGACAGAACCAAGCAAATAGCTTACAACGATAACCAGAAGTTCAAGCGCCACACTTCTTCTCCCCTAACCTTCGTTTTCGGATTTGCGCCGTGTAAAGAGACGGATTGGTGTTCCTTCGAAATTAAATGCTGCGCGAATTTTATTCTCCAGATAACGTTCATAGGAGAAGTGCATCAGCGACGGATCATTCACGAACACCACAATCGTAGGCGGCTTAACCGCAACCTGCGTTACATAGTTAATACGCAAGCGACGGCCTTTGTCAGTTGGTGGAGGGTTAATCGCGATTGCATCAGATACAACGTCGTTCACCAAATGTGTAGTAATGCGCAGTGCGTGCTGTTGAGATACATGCTGTACAACAGGCAGCAGTTTTTGCAAACGCTGTTTGGTTAAAGCCGACAAAAAGACAACCGGTGCGTAACTCATAAACAAGAAATGGTCACGAATCTTAGTCTCGAAGTTCTGCATAGTCTTATCGTCTTTCACAATGGCATCCCATTTGTTGACAACAAAAATAGATGCTTTACCAGCTTCATGTGCATAACCAGCAATATGCTTGTCCTGATCGATGATGCCCTCTTCGCCGTTAATTACAACGAGGACCACATCAGCCCGTTCAATCGCACGCATAGCTCGCATAACACTGTATTTTTCAATGTTCTCGTATACCTTGCCTTTTTTACGCATACCTGCCGTATCGATAAGCACATAACGTTGCCCATCACGTTCAAAAGGAGTATCGATAGCATCTCTTGTAGTCCCTGCAATATCGCTGACGATAACACGTTCTTCGCCCAAAATCGCGTTAACCAGAGAGGATTTACCTACATTCGGACGGCCAATCAAAGCTACACGAATGACATCCTCATCGTATTCATCATCTATTTTCTCAGGTAGGCGTTCAACTACAGCATCTAGCAAATCGCCGAGTCCGGTTCCGTGACTACCAGAAATTCCGATTGGATCGCCAAAACCAAGGCTATAGAACTCATAAATATCATCCGCACGCTTCATATTATCCACTTTGTTGATGGCAAGAACGACCGGTTTACCTGAACGGAACAGAATCTGAGCTACCTCTTCATCTGAATTCGTCACACCACTCTTCGCCTCACACATAAATACAATAACATCCGCTTCTTCAATCGCCAGCTCCGCTTGAACACGGATTGATTTCAGAATTGTATCTTCTCCATCAATTTCAATACCTCCGGTATCAATCACACTGAACGACTTACCGTTCCAATCTGAAATACCATAAATCCGGTCACGTGTAATCCCCGGCTTATCTTCTACAATGGCTAATCTATCGCCAATCAGCCGATTAAATATCGTCGATTTTCCGACGTTAGGCCTCCCAACAATTGCCACAACGGGTCTTGCCATATTCATTCCTCCTGTCATCCTTACGTTACTCATCATAGCAAAAAACATTTAAATTGGCTAACAATCATGTTAACTCTCAATAATCCGACCAGTTCCGAAAAAAAGACAATCGGCGAACCCCCGTATCGAGGGCTCGCCGATTACTTTACCCGTATATTCAAAAGCTCGTTTAGGGATTAGTTATTACCCTTAAATTTGTCCAGCTTGTCACCAAAACGTTCAGCAAGCGTAAAGCTAAGGCCTTCGTTGCTAAGGGAAACGTTAGGGTTGTTCAGAACTTCTTTAGGAGCTCTGTCTCTGCTATTGCTGCGTTCAGGTCTAGCAGATGGAGCTGGAGCTTCTTCAGTTTCTTTGATGCTCAGGCTAACACGTTTCTCGGATGGATTGAAGTCCAGAACTTTCACTTGAACTTCTTGTCCTTCTTTCAATACTTCGTGTGGAGTAGCGATGTGTTTGTGGGAGATTTGTGAGATATGCACAAGACCTTCCACACCCGGAAGCAATTCTACGAATGCTCCGAAGTTCACAAGACGTTTTACAACGCCTGTTACAACATCACCGATGTTGATTTCGCCAGCAGCAGAGTCCCAAGGACCTGGAGCAGCAGCTTTGATGCTCAGGCTGATTTTTCCTTTTTCAGGATCAACCTTCAATACTTTAACACGTACTTTATCACCTTCAGATACTACATCAGAAGGTTTCTCTACGTGACTCCAAGCGATTTCAGATACGTGTACAAGACCGTCAACTCCGCCCACATCAACAAATGCGCCGAATTGAGTCAGACGTTGTACTGTACCTTCGATGATTTGGCCTTCAGATAGTTCAGCCATAATTTTCAGCTTGTTAGCTTCGAATTCTTCTTCAAGAACTTCTTTAGCAGACAAGATTACTTTGCTGTTCTCACGGTCAAGTTCTTTCACTTTAACGCGCAAGGTACGGCCTTTGTAATCGCTGAAATCTTCAACGAAGTGACGCTCTACCATGGAAGCTGGGATAAATCCGCGAGCTCCAACATCAGCTACGAGGCCGCCTTTAACAACGTCAGCCACAGTAACTTCGAAAGCTTCTTGGGAAGCGAAGTATTTCTCAAGATCTTCCCATGATTTTTCACTATCAACAGCACGTTTGGAAAGAACAAGGCTTTCCTTGTTGTCGTTGATGCTGACAACTTTACATTCTACTTCCTGTCCAACTTCTACTGCTGCAGCAGCGTTGTCCAGTTGTACTGCGGACAATTCGCGAATTGGAATCACACCGTCGTATTTATATCCAATGCTTACATAAGCTTGGTTATCTTCGATTTTGACGATTGTTCCTTTCACGGTATCGCCTTTTTTCAGAGAAATGATTTCCAAGTCAGCTTGGTTAGTCACTTCTTCTTCGTTAACGGCAGCAACTTCTTCTACAGCTCCGTTATTTTCTGTCACAGCGGAATCCACCGCTTCTACGGATTCATTCTTTTCCGCAGCTTCCTGATTTTTAATTTCTTCAGACATGTGATTAGCCTCCTCGATTCAAAACCCCATTTATTTAAACCTGCGTATAGCAGAGTTCAAAACAAGCAATGCATAATATTTCACTTACACTTGATGATAGTATGTTCCAAAAAATAGCGGCTATGCCGTTATTTAATCAAAACATTGAGCAAAATTTGTTGTTCTGCTCATCCCTTAACTAGCACTTGGTTTACCTGTCTCTTTCATCTCACGGATGCGATCCATAATGACATCGGTAACAGCCTCGAGAGATTCGCTCCCCGCACCGGCAAATTGACTAAGGTCTACAGGAGCACCGTAGACAACGACCATGCGTCGAAAGGGTTTATACTGGCCGATAATAGCCGCTGGAATAACTGCTGCGCCACTTCGAAGTGCAAAGCTAGCAGCACCCTTCTTGGCCACTCCGGCATCAGAGTTACGCGTACCCTCCGGGAAGATACCCATGACATTACCATTACGAAGTGTGTTAAGGGCCGTTTTTATGGATTCTTTGCTTACGCCGCCACGTTTCACCGGAAAAGCACCCAATTTATTAATGAGCCAGCCAAGCACCGGAACCTCAAACAGTTCAGCCTTAGCCATATACTTTACCTGACGGTCCAGCTTAATTCCAATAGTCATTGGATCAAGCAGACTAATGTGGTTAGCGCAGAGCAGTACCCCGCCCTCCTTTGGCACATTTTCTTTCCCCACAATCTTAAGTGGGAAAAGGATTGCGTAAATCAAGCGAAGCAATCCAACACAAATTGCATAAATCATAAATGATTTCTCTCCCCGTCAACATGAGATCTACAGTGGGATACAATGGCCTCCACAACTTGATCGATATTCATTAAGGTCGTATCCAGAAGAATAGCATCTTCTGCACGGCGCAGCGGTGAAATCTCCCGTCCTTCATCCAGACGGTCCCGCTTTGCAATATCGTGTTCAAGCTGCTGAAGCGTCACCGATTCCGCGTCTCTCAGTTCCTTATAACGACGGAGAGCTCGTTCTTCCACACTTGCCGTCATAAAAATCTTTACCTCGGCATCCGGCAGCACGGTTGTACCGATATCGCGGCCATCCATTACCACGCCTTTGCGAAGCGCCATCTGACGCTGCAATTGACTCAGTCTGGATCTTACATCCTCGATTTTCGCATACTGCGACACAAGGCCGCTAACCTGAAGGCTCCGAATATGTGGGGTCACGTCTTCCCCATTAATCAGCACCTTCTGAATGTCTCGTTCCGGAATAAGTTCAATCACCATGTCGCGAACCTTCTCGTTCACTCGATGCTGATCTTCCGGTTCAATGCCTTCTTGGATCATATACCAGGTGATTGCCCGGTACATTGCACCAGTATCGACATAGATATAAGACAACTTCTGGGCTACCAATCGGGCTACAGTGCTCTTGCCTGCCCCGGCAGGTCCGTCGATGGCGACGTTTATTCTGTCATAAGTATGTGTACCCTGCCTATCCAACGGGGCATTCCTCCTCAAACACTCTTTCATAAAAAAAGCATCTAGCGTTACGAAAACTATTCCTGCAATATCAAGGAGCACACATAAATTGTTATGCTTGATGATATTATCAAGAAAAAAGCAGGCATTGCCTGCGACTTATAAAATTATACCACAGTTTATACTTCAGTGCAAAATCAGACAGCTTAATAGAGCTGTAAAAAATGCTTATCTGTTGCGGAAATCAAACTGACGTTCGAAGCAATAACGGATAATTTTCTGGCGTTCCAAATCTGAAATAGCGACAAATTTCAACATCGCTAAAAGGCGTCCATTCTCTAGCTTTTTAATGCGCACTACTTCACCTTCAAAATTGACATGCTCTGTGCTTCCGTTTCGATAAGGCACCAATACCCAGCAGGACAATTTATTACCAACCTCCAGCTTAACCTGGTTATCCACCAAAAAGGAGATTCCTCCACCACCAATATCATCTGTACGAACCAGGAACCGTTTGCCAAGGCTATCCTTCACAGCAAGCTCTAGATCTGCATTCACTCGGAAAAAGCTTCTTCTCTGGATCTTAAAAATCGAATCTGTCTCCGGCTTTTGAATCCGGACCATACGAATTACATCTTCTTTAAAGCCCAGTACATAAGTATTAAAGTAATTTTTGATGCCACCCTCAGTTAAAAAATAAACCGAAAGCTCGTCCCCCATAAAGAGCCTTTTTAGACGACCATTGCTCTCCTGCATAGGAATTTCAATCAGGAATGCGTCTTCTTCCGTCTCTGCAATTCTTGATCTATATTCAACTTCTGCTTCAGCAGCGTCACTGGAAGCAACCTGTATGTATAGATATTCGTTAATTTTAGGATACAAAGATGTCACCGCCACATCAGTTTAGTAATTATCACTACCCCTGATTATAGCATGGGAATATCAGCCAGTCAGATATATTTTATAGATATTGCAAAAAAAAGGGACGCACCCAACTGCTGGATGCGCCCTCCCTTTATTTTGCCTCAGACCCCGAAGAAGGTCTGATTTCTTCCACAGACTCTTCAATGCCATCCTCGGCGTTAATGTAAATACGATACTTTGAGCCATTAACTCCTCCACCGAACTCGTAAGTCAAGACCTCGACGGAATCATCATTTTTAATCCAGGACAAGCGATTGTATTGCTCCTTGAAATCAGAATTCAGAAATTTCCTCGCCTCTGCAAGGGTAAGCTTTGGTTTTGGAAGCTTCCGGTTGTCCTTGTGCTCATTGACGTATTCGCTGGCCTCAAAACCGATGGTATCACCTGTATCCAGCCCCATACGAATGGTCATCTTTTCAGGATAAATCAATACATCATTCTGTTTGGTTACAAAGGTCAAATTCCCGATATTATCGTAACGATCAGCGCTGACTGCAGTCATATGGGGATATCCTTTTTTCTCAAGAAACTGCTCTGCTTTGGTAACTGCTTCTTTAATAGAAACTTTGGCAGGGCCAACCTCACGGTTGTCATAATAAGAGATCAGCAACCCGCCATTTTTGGTGAAATCCATACTAATGGTGTGCTTCTTATTCGAAGCGCTAACAGTTGCTGTATAGGATGGCCATTCGGTGTTCTTCCCATTTTCTTTAACATCCACTTTAGCATTGGAACCCGCATCCGCGAACTTCAACGCCTTACGTTTGATGTCTTCGGCAGTCACGGGGGTACCTCCGAGCATTTTGACGGAACGTTTATCGTAGATGCTTGCTACTGAAGGACCCCAGTCTAGCTCAGGGTATGCCCCTACACGTTTATCTACCGTTTTGAAGCCGTCAATAATCGTGTTGTCCTCCGCTTTATTTTCTGTCGCCAACGCCGTTTCAACATCCATCCAGCGCAGCCGATTGCCAATGACTTTATTTTGTACCTCTTGCAAATCCTTAGAGATTTCTCCTGAGTTCTTGTACAATGCTTTTAGATTGCTCAGCTCTCCATCTGTCAGAGGTTTTTTAGTGAAGTCACGAATCCCGGCTTTATAAGAAAAGTTGGAGATTTTGGACAGAAACTCCTCTGTTTTGCTAAATGGCAGCAAGGTCAGCGGCAGCTGGTTAATCTCATTTTGGGCCTCACTAGTCATCCGCCACACATTCACAAGTCCTTTGCGGTGCATCCCATTAGAAGCAGAGTTAACCGCAAGCGTATTTCCAAGCTCACCATGAAGACGGTCCACATGATAGGACAAATCATGAAAGGCGCGTTGATATTGGTTCTCCGCCTTAATTAGTATTGAATTCTTCTCCTGATTCTCCTGATAACCCCACACAAGCGCACCAATCAGCAGCAGCGCGGTCAGCGGGAACATTACAGCACTTAATCTTTTGTACATAGGGCTACAAGACTCCTTTCGATAGCTTATTGGCGTTAGTTTGACAATAAACTAGGAGTCTTATGCACTGAAGTTGCTACACAATGTGACTATAACGTCCGTTCATGCTCTCTCTTCAATCTCAAAGCCACTGCTATTACTGCAAAGGCATTGTTTAAAGCCGGTTTGAATGACACCATGCTCTTTAATCCCTCTTAATATGTAGGTCTCACCACACTGTTTGCAAACGATACGTACTTTTATACGCAAAAAAAGACACCTCTCTCCTCTCTGGAATTCCTTACTAGGAACTGCCCTTCGAATATAAGTGTGTCCATCTCGATTATAGGTTAACCTCTTCTTCACGTTTCAGAAAGCGGAAAGGAGAACGGCTGTTGGCCCTAGCAACCTTTCCCATACCTCCATACCATAGGATAGCCATCAGAGGCACAATAAACCATATCCAATAGTTGGCTGTCGTACTCAAAATAAAGTCATATATCCCATGCCACATCCATGGCAACAGGAGAGAAAACACCAGAATTCTGCGGGTATGAACTCCTTTTGAGAACTTCGCCCTTCCCATATGGTAGCCCATGATCACACCAAACATAGCGTGTCCAGAAACCGGAAGAAGTGCTCTTAGAAACATTGATCCGATTGAAGCGTTGCTATACCAAGCGTACATTACATTTTCTATTGTTGCGAAGCCGAGCGAAATCGCCACAGCGTATAGTATCCCATCATATGGCTCGTCAAATTCGGTATGATTGTAAATCATATGGTACAGCACAAACCACTTTAGACATTCTTCCACGCCAGCGGATATGAGAAACGACTCCACGTAGGGACCACCATTTAGTCCCAGCATCAGCCCTCTCTGAATGATCATTACTGGAAACACAATCAGAAGGCCGAGCAAGAATACTTTAATGACTACATGAAGCGGTTCTTGATCATACTTGTCTTTCAGATAAAAAAAGGTCAACAGAGCAAGTCCCGGCGCTACTGCCGACGTAATGACCGATAACACGAGCACCGAATAACCTCCCTACACCCCTAAACCCTATTACTGCCGTTACACAGCAAGGTAGATGATAACTTTGATACAAGAATGACCGACATATCACCAACAACAAGACTAGGGCTGATCGGCCTAAACAATGGTCATCAGCCCCTAGTCTTGCCTAATTACTCCTGACGCTTAAAATGAGTGCACAATAACTGGACCGCATTCTCCGGCATCACTGTTTTCCCGTATTCATCGAGAACAGCTTCTGTGACCGGTGAGGAATCTCCAAACTCAGCAAGTACGCCAACAAGACCTGACAACGCCGTTTCTTCAAATTCCTTTGGATCGAAATACAGATACCATTTATTGTTATAAGAATACAGTTTCCCCTGGGAAGTAATATTACCGATGAGCACATGAGCCGCTTCAACCAGAACCTCGAAATCGCGGAATGCATATACAATGGAGTCGCTTTGTTCAAGAGTAACTTCCATTTCATAAATCTCTTCTGGCAATTCTTCTTCCCCGGACGCACCGTACTGATGGTGATCATATTTTCCTCGGGTCACTATAACGACCATGCCTTGCGCGGGCAATGCGAAAACTTCTACGGCAAGCGGACCCGTGGCATCAAAACCTAGTTCACTATATGCTTGATCCATCATCTCCGTAAACAGGTCATGAACCTTAGGAACTTCCTGCCACATGTCTTCCTTCTGGATGCCCCGCTCGCTCAGGTCGTCAAAAGTGAGGAAAATCCGTATCTTATCTTGACTTAATCGCTCTATTCTCATGACAGGATCCTCCTTTTGCAAGCTCATTTATTATAATGTATGATGAGTCCCGAGTAATGAGCCAAAAATGGTTACTATGTAAGTATGTTATCATTTTGCCGAGATAAATGCACGTAAATAAATATATAAAATCCTCTCTATTGAATAAACCATTTTCAAGGCCCTGAATAATAAAAAAGAATCATTCTGCGGAATATTTCATCCCCAAAATGATTCTGATGGAGTCCTTTACGGTTACAATCCCGGTATGGTTGTATGCGTTTCTTTAAGAATCTGCTCTACTTCGCTCTTTACTTCAGGATTGCTGCGAATGAATTCCTTTAACAATTTAAGATTGGATTCCTTCGACTTCACTGGTGATTCAGTCTTATGCTCAGAGGTTGCGCTGCTTGAACCGTTACTTTGAGCATTACTGCTTGAAACAGCAGTGTTACCAAAACCAGTCGTGGCCATACCGATTATTTTTTCTTTTGCTTTATCTGCAGCCCCACTCATGGAACCACCCGATTGCCCTAGCGAAGACATTAAAGAATTCCGCTTTTTGGACATAATCATACTGGCTGCGGCGCCCATCAGCACCCCGCATAAAAATGACGAAGTATTCATATTTCCAGCCTCCTTGTATGGTAAAATCATGTTTAGTGTTCGCGGAAAGATTCCGGCTCATACAACCTAATAACAAGAAAGCGAGTTGAAAAAAGTGGGTAAAATGACATCAGTGCTCCTATTGGCTACCTTGCTGCTTACAGCCTGTGGCAACAGCGGTGCAAATGGAAATACAGCCAAGGAAACAAACACCACAAACAATCCGCCCACGGCGGCAGCTACACAAAGCGCAGAAACTACGGCGCCAGCACCTGAAGCAACAGCCAGTCCTACCCCTGAAGCAACAGCAGATGGAGGTACTACAGGAAATAGTACAGCCAGTAAGGGTGAAGCATCCGCTGAAATTCCACTGCTGTACCATATGAACAAAAATTACGACATCGTCCCTAATGAGGAAGCTACAAATAAAAAAGTGGTTCTGCTCACTTTTGACGACGGTCCTAAAGATGCTGCAATGATTAACCCTTTGATGGATGTTCTGGACAAACATCAAGCTAAAGCCATCTTTTTCGTAAATGGTTATCGTGTTAAGGAGCATCCTGAGCTTCTGGAGTTAATACATAACCGCGGTGGAATTATCGGCAACCACAGCTGGGATCATATTGTATTGAAAGACAAGTCCTATACTGAGGTTAAAAAGCAAATCGAAGATGTTCAAAATATTGTCAAAGAAACATTGGGAGAAGCTCCTCACTTTTTCCGTCCGCCACATGGTGCCGGCGGGGATGTTGGCAAGAAGGTCGCGGCTGAAAATGGAATGTTATACATGACCTGGTCTGTAGGCTCACTTGACTGGGAAATGAAAGAAAAGGAAACGGGTAAGACAGAAAAATTGATCAGTAATGTTACCGATCAGCTGCATTCCGGCAGTAATATCCTGATGCATGAGCTACCATGGACCGTTGAGGGACTGGATACCTTGCTCACTACACTTGAGGGTAAAGGCTACAGCTTTGTTGATCCGCGCAGCATTGAGCTAAAAATGCGTTGATCTTCTCATCTTTACATGTCCGATAGTTGCTTCGTCAGTGCAATTGTTTTCGAATCAAACGAAAATAGAAGAGGGTTCCAAAGCCATTTGCATGGCTTTGGAACCCTCTTTTTGCGCTACCAGTTTTTCTTACTGGAAAGAGTAAGCACTATTGGGTTGATTTACGCAGTGTCAGCACATGCATTTCAGCAGGACTGCCCCAGCGAAGTGGCAGATGTGCTGTTCCAAACCCTCTGCTGATCAGCAGCAGGGCATTTTTTGCGGAACCGTCCCCTCTTGGCCAACTAAACTTTCCAGCGTCATATTTATGATAGAAATGCTCTACATGTCTTTGACCCACAAATGGAAGGATCACCTGCCCCCCATGCGTATGACCTGCCAGAATCAGGTCCGCTGGCACACTCTGGCACTTGGATAACCAAAGCGGATCATGTACAAGAATAATACGACAGGTGTCTTCAGCAGAAGGGGTTGTGGTTAATGGCGGAAAAGGACCGTATGGAGTTTTGCCCCCATTTTTCGGAAAATCAATTCCGGTTAACCAAAGTTTAGCTCCCTCACGTTCAAAAGCCACATTTTCATCCATTAACAGTTTTGCACCACTGTCCTGAATAATCTCATCTACCCTTGAAATGTTAGCCCGATAATCATGATTTCCATGCACTACATAGGTAGATGCAATAGAAGTAACTAGAGTCATATTATCGACAAGACGATTTAAAGGACTATCTTTTTCCGTTAGATCTCCTCCCAGAAAAACAACATCTACCCCACCCTTTAATGGTGTCAGAAGCGCGGAAGGAAGGCGGCGGCGATGGATATCTGTTATAAACAAGATACGAAATCCATCAAACTCTTCAGGTAGCGAATCTAGCATTATTTCCTCGGTAATAATTCTGTTTCTAAAAGCATTAATCACCATGATTATGACAACGACCGCAGCTATCAATAAAATGACCAAAGCCATTCCCCATGCCCATGTGCTCACCATAATGTACTCAGCGGAGGCGCTCCTTCAATTCCCCACCAAAGCAGCCCGATTAGCAAAATAACAAAGGTAAAAATCAAAGAATTTACAAACATCTTGCTTAAACGAACTTTTTCTGAAGAATAAGTATCTGAACGAGAAGGAACAGATTCTTCGTCCTTCTCTTTACTTCCTGTGGAAGAGCGCTTTGCAGAACCTGCTGGGCGGCGAGCTTTTCTTGATAAAGTTGCTGTAGAAACCCGAGCGGTAGCATTTTTCTTTATAGGAGTAGACTTCTTTTCAGGAGTAGCCTTTTTTACAGCCTCCGAAGCCCGCTTCTCTTTTTTACTTTTGCCAGGATGTTTGCTTTCACTTTTGTGTTGTTTTTGTCGAGACTTTACCCGGCTTAATTCCTCACTCATGATTCCCTCCTATAGCGGATCACCAGACCTGAGATCAGGTCGATGAAGAAGTGACATAGTATAGGGGCCCAGAGGCTGCCCGATTGAATGTAAATATATCCAAGACCATAACTGCTTAAGAATACCCAGCCGGTAGGTACAAAGTGACGTAAATAACGGACATGAATTAGAGCAAATACTATACTCGTCCAATAAGGGCCAATGGAATATTGGATGGCTCCGCGGAATAAGAGCTCCTCACATACCGATACAATTGCTGCTATGACGATAATATGCCACACAGGGCGATTTCGAAATAAAAGGTCGTTTATTCCACCATCATCCATGCTTTCCTCAGGGACAATATGTGTCAATAAATAGTCAACAATTAGCATTGCAGCAGCAAGACCGAGGCCCCATGCCACAAAATGTACTTTTTCTGGAATAATTAATAGCTGAAAAGGATTTCTTTTCTGAAATAATATCCATATCAAACCGATAATTAATGTGAGCCCCTGAGTGATATAGAGATTGAGCAGCAGAAGACGGTCTGTCAACTGACCTGGTTCTACCTTTTTAACCTTAATCTCGCCAAATTTGAATTTTTTCATCGTGACCTGCCTGTTCTTTATTTTTTTCGGGCCGCTCCGAGAGAGAAACCGTCCATAGTGTTGCTATCAATACATAATACATAGGATAATCCCCCCAGAAAAAGGAGCATTTATTATGAGCAAACGTAAGTCCCGCAATCAAATGTTATACACGCTAGTTTTTTTGTTTTTCCTAGTTTGCGCCTTCGCCGCATTTTTTACTGGCGTCAAGGTTGGCGCAGACAAAACTGAAGCCAAATATGACAATCAATCAAGCATGAATGGATTAGTAGAATTCACGGGCTCGTATCAACAGCAGGATCTTGTTACTTTCTATCATAACGTATTTTTGCCCTATCGGGAATTCAAGCGGAATTGGAACATTCAAGTAGATAAGTTAGCGCGCAGCACAGATGCTCGTATGAATGCGGCAGTAATGAAGAATCTAAGTATTCTAGCAGACCAGCAATATGAAAGAGTTAATCAAGATTCAATTTTCACTAACTCTCCTCTATTACATCAGTCACAGGTCAATGTACTCAAAAGCTTAACTTTATTTTCTAAGGCCTCCGGCAAAGTCTCTACTAGTGCCTCTGGTGCAGAGACAGCCAAGTTATTGAAAAATGATGAATTTACAACCGGCGCCGTGAAGTACGGTCTGTTAGCACAAAAGAACTTCTATGATTCTATGCTAAAATGGGGCTCTAAGACAAACCAGAAAATACCTTCTGCACCTGGCGAACTAAAAACGATGTCTTTCATCCAGTGGAAAAAAATGCCGCTTCTTTTGAAGAATGCTTCTATCGCTGACATGATGCTGAATCGCGGAATTTTTGCAGGTTATGATCCTCAGGACATCACTGCTAAAATAGACGATATGATTTACTCAGGCACTGCAAGCTCATTAAATCTTTCGGATATCCAGTCCTCAGTAACCTTGTTGATTTCTACAGGTGCTGTGCAGGAACAGGATTTTGTAAAATGGCGGGAACAGTATTATAACAGGGAGACACTTCCACAGCTTCCGTTCTTTTTTGAATAGAACCAGTTATTGAATCATAACGAAAAATGAAGTTCACTTCAAGAAACGCTGCTTGCAAAGCCTATTGACACAACTTGCATACCGTGTTACATTATGAAAAAATTAATCATTCAAAACCGATGATGGAACAAAGATCCTGGAAGTCTTCAGAGAGCCGGTGGTTG
The DNA here is from genome assembly GCF_038005365.1 of Paenibacillus sp. FSL H8-0315. Taxonomy (NCBI): domain Bacteria; kingdom Bacillati; phylum Bacillota; class Bacilli; order Caryophanales; family Paenibacillaceae; genus Paenibacillus; species Paenibacillus sp. FSL H8-0315. The sequence goes on from NZ_JBBOTA010000001.1 coordinate 1,180,912, forward strand.
GTGCAAACCGGTGACGAACAGCTATCTTTAGCGCTCCTGAGATATTGTATCGAACCTTAAAGTAGGTACAATCGGATCAACTCCGTTAACAGTGTGGCCTATGCAGGCCAATGAGGCTGCTTCTTCCAAGTTGCAGTGAATTAGGGTGGTACCACGAAGATAACTCTCGTCCCTTACTACGGCAGTAGTATGGGGTTGGGAGTTTTTTTAATTCCCTAATCCCCCATAAATACTACCTTATGCCCAAAGTTACCGATTTCGCGGTACTCTTGCACGCTGTTTCTTTTGTGCGACACCGCGTTGATCTACTATTATTACATGTTTTTCTCTACTAGTTCGTGAACCTTCTGGTATTGTGGACTGCCCATCAGGGCGTCCTCGACATATAAAGCTTTTCAACTTTAAGGGGGATAAGAAACCATGTTTAAAGTATTAGTATCGGATCCAATCAGTGATTTGGGCATTCAGCAATTGATGGACGCAACAGATGTAGTTGTAGACAAAAAAACAGGTCTCAGTGAAGATGAGCTCGTTGCAATCATCGGTGAATATGATGGTCTACTCGTCCGCAGTCAAACTACAGTAACTGAAAAAATTATCGAAGCTGGAAAAAACTTAAAGGTCATTGGTCGTGCAGGTGTGGGTGTAGATAATATCAAGCTGGAAGCTGCTACTCAACGTGGGGTTGTTGTTATCAACGCTCCTGATGGAAATACCATTACAACTTGTGAGCATGCTTTTGCAATGATGATGGCTTTGGCCCGTCACATTCCACAAGCTTACGCAAAAACAATTGGTGGAACCTGGGATAGAAAAACCTTCGTGGGTGTAGAACTTCGCGGCAAAACTTTAGGTGTACTGGGAATGGGCAGAATCGGTAGCGAAGTGGCAAAACGTGCCAAAGCTTTCGGCATGGAAATCCTTGCTTTTGATCCTTTCTTAACTGCTGAGCGTGCTGAGAAACTGGAAGTAAAATTAGCTTCCGTTGACGATGTAGTCCGCGGAGCAGACTTCATTACTGTGCACACTCCACTTACTCCGGAAACACGCCATATGATTTCCCGCCCGCAATTTGAAGTGATGAAAAAGGGAATGCGCATCATCAACTGTGCCCGTGGTGGTGTAATTGATGAAATGGCGTTAGTAGAAGCTATTGATAGCGGTATTGTTGCTGGCGCTGCATTTGACGTATTCGAAAAAGAACCGCCACAAGCAGATCACCCATTCTTGTCGCATCCAAAAATTATCGTGACTCCTCACTTGGGCGCTTCTACAATTGAAGCTCAGGAGAATGTAGCGATCGATGTATCGGAACAAGTACTGCATATTCTGCGTAATGAACCGTTCATCAATGCTGTAAATATTCCTCCAGTTGCTCCAAGCGTAATGAACAAACTCCAGCCTTACTTCACACTTGGTGAGAAGCTGGGCAGCTTTGTTACCCAGATTACAGATAGTGCTATTCGTGAAATCCATGTTGAGTATGCGGGTGATCTGTCAGATGTCGATACCCAACCACTTACCCGCTATATTGTGAAAGGCGTGCTCTCCCGCCACTTCGCTGAGGATGTTAACATCGTTAACTCCATGCACTTGGCAAAAACACGCGACGTTAATGTAGTAATAACTAAAGCGTCCAAAACTAAAGGCTTCACTAATCTGATTACCGTGACCCTTAAAACAGATCACGACCAAGAACGTCTCGTAGCCGGAACATTGCTGCAAGGTTATGGAGAAAGAATTGTTCAAGTGAACAAGTTCCCGGTTGATATCGCTCCTGAAGGACATCAAATTGTAGTATCCCATAACGACAAACCAGGGATTATCGGACTTGTGGGCACATTGCTGGGCGAAAATGATGTCAATATCGCCTCCATGCAAGTGGGACGTAAAATCGTTGGTGGCGAAGCAATCATGCTGCTGACCGTTGATAAAGCTGTACCTACTCATGTGCTTGTGAAGCTTGCTGGTCTACCAGAAATCAACACTGCCGAAGAAATCATTCTTCTGTAAGCAATACGATAGAAATCAAACAACAGAGCAGCGATTCTCCTCTTATAGGAGTTTCGCTGCTTTTGTTGTTGATCGTTGACCCGTTTCGGCTTCATTTACAATATCGAATCGAGTTCCCTCGTGGAGGCTTACGAACACCCTTGAGGTTACGGACCCAGATGACCCTATATGCAATAATTTCGCCTTTGAAGCAGGGTTTCGGACTCTAGTGCCACTATTCCTCAAGAAGAAAGCTAAATCAGGTGTTTTGCCTATCAATAGCGTCTATGGGGACCGATAGCGTTCTAAATATACGAAAATACTGCATTATAGATCAGCTGTGTCCTATACTGCTTCACACGCACATATGGGATCAAACAGATCAAGTTTGCTGTTTAGACTAAGAATGCGGGAACAGTCCGACCATCGATGTCTGTAAATCCATACTTTTCAGCCAGCTTAGCAACCTGCTGCGGTTGTCCGGTCATAGACATGACCTTAGGATCGGCTGCTAGAGCAGCGGCTGCTCTACCGATATAGGTTGTGGATTCAGTCATCTGCAATTCTTCAACCTCATGCCAATGCTCCTCATCCGTGTTCATGCTCTCCAACACCGCCTCTGTCCTCATCCAGCCCGGAGTAAGCGGAATAACTGCAATGTTGTCCTCTTTAAGCTCATTCGATAACCCGTAGGCCATGCGGACAAGTGAGTTTTTAGAAAGATCATAATAGAAGTTTCCAAGATATTTGTAATGATCCCAAAAGGTTGTGTGGATGATTAGACCGCCAGCTTTTGCCTCACGCATTAATGGTATTGCATAATAATTTGTTATCAACTGTGCCCTCACACCCGCATTAAACATATTGTCCCAATGCGCTGTAGGAAGCTCCCAGAAAGACTTCTGCTCAATAGGTAAATCGTTGCCGCCCCATACATTATTGACTAAAATATCAAGCTTTCCTTGCTCTGAAGCAATCTGGCGAATGACCGCCTCTGTCTCCTGATCTTTTGTATGATCACATCGTATGGCGCTGCCGGACCCTCCCTCCGCTTTTATTTCCCTAAGTACGTTATCAATGCTCCGCTTGCTATGCTCTATGCCAGAAGCCTCTGTCGTTCTGCCCGTAATATAAACGAATGCACCTTTCCTTGCCAGCTCCAATGCAATTCCTCTACCAGCACCTCTGCTGCCTCCGGTGACCAATGCTACTTTTCCTTTTAAAGTCATGTTCTCAATCCTTTCTACACTTGTTTTTCTCTAAATGTTCTGCATTTAATCCTTACCTTATATAGTATAATTCTTTAATATGACATCAACTGACATATATAATATAATAATTAATTAAGAACTAGCCAACATTTATTAGGAGGAGGAGTGTCCCTTAATGAGAGCCGATCGTTTGTTATCCATCTTACTTTTGCTGCAAAATCGTGGAAAGATGACATCCCGTGAGCTAGCCCAGACCTTAGAAGTGTCTGAACGAACTGTGTTTAGAGATATGGAAGCCTTATGTACAGCGGGAATACCGATCCTTGCCGAACGGGGACGCGAAGGAGGTTGGATGCTCACAGAAGGATACCGGACCTCCTTAACGGGTATGAAGCCCTCAGAAATTGCTACTCTGCTGCTGTCCGCAGACTCCTCAATCTTAAAAGATCTGGGTATACAAAACGACTTCTCTTCTGCCGTGCTTAAGCTGGAGGCTGCTTCCCCATCCAGGCCGAATAATCCAGCCAGTTACCTGAGCCAGCGCATTCATATAGATGGTGCCAGCTGGCACCCTTCCGAAGAGACATATCCGTTCCTATCTGTCCTGCAGGAAGCTGTTTGGGAAGACCGTAAAGTGAAGATCACTTACCCACGGAATGACGAGATGAAGGAGCGTTTCATTGAACCTCTCGGGTTAGTCGCAAAACGTGGAGTTTGGTATGTAGTGGCACGAACCGAGGGTGAAATGCGGACTTTTCGCGTGTCGAGATTAATACAAGCTGACGCAACTTATGAATCATTTGTCAGACCTGAGGCTTTTGATTTAAAAAGCTACTGGGAACAATCGACTTTAGCTTTTAAAGCAGCACTGCCAAAATATGTAGTGAACTTAAAGGTGAATGAGTCTATTCTTAAAGAATTACAACGTGAAAGATATGTAACTATAACTTTAGTAGAACCCTCTGCTAATACTGGGTGGATGAACGTGGAGGCCGAGTTTAATGCTATAGAATCTGCCTGTCGTATCGTACTCTCTTTCTCTCCTTCAGTTATTGTTTTAGCTCCTATCGAACTAGTAGGGATGGTAAAGTCTGCTATTAAAACAATTTCCGCAATATATGAGGAATTTTGACATCAATTCTAAATATCTACTACTTAAAGAAGATTTATGACACTTCTCTATAGACCAATGACCTATAAATCCCCTATAATAACACCATTACATAAAATTTAATAAGGGGGACATTTTACCAATGAGCTGGATGCACAAACTTCCGTTAAAACAAAGAATTGTTGCCGGATGTTACCTCGTTGCCGCACTGTTTGCTATTCCTGTCTTAGTTACGTTAATGATTCTAGGTCAATTTCTCGTAGGAATTATACTAGTAGTTGTTCTTGCAGGTCTGACTTTACCTGTTGCTCGCTTCGTGGAGAGAACGCTTACATCATCTTTTGATGATATTGCTAATGTATCTCACAGTATTTCGAAGGGCGATTTCACTAGCAGAGCGGACGAAAATGGCTCAATGGGTGACGTAAGCCGCTCCTTTAACACAATGATTGATAAGCTCAAGAAGATTCTGACCGATGCATCGCAGATCACCCGTCAAGTTATGGATGCAAGCCGCGGAATCGAAGATAAGAACCAGAACCTGAAGATTGTCATGGCACAAGTAGCCTCTTCTTCTACTGAGCTCGCTCTTGGTGCAAATGAAATATCTACGGATATCGCTGATATGACAGAATCCATTAAAGACATTGAGACCAAAGTATCCAATTATACGAACTCCACCAAAGAAATGAACAGACGTTCAATACATACCTTAGAACTTGTTGAGCAAGGGCGCCAATCCGTAGATACACAGGCTGAAGGCATGCGCAAAAACATAGAGGCTACACAAAAAGTGGCTGATACTATTGAAGCTCTCTCACAAAATGCCCGCGGGATTACGATGATCACCAAGACCATCACAGAGATCGCTGAGCAGACCAACCTGCTGTCACTGAATGCCTCCATCGAAGCTGCTCGTGCCGGAGAGCATGGTCGGGGTTTTGCCGTTGTAGCTCAAGAGGTTCGCAAGCTTGCTGAAGAATCTACGGCATCCACAAAAGAAGTATTCGGCTTGGTCCGCAGCATTGAGTCAGATATTAAACAAGCCATCGATAATATTGCCATCAATGAAGAGGTTGTGCAGGTTCAGAATGAAATGATCACTCAATCTGCCCATATTTTCGCACAAATTGTACAAAGCGTGCAGTACATTACCGAGCAAATCTCTTCATTCTCTGCGGAGAGTGATCTTATGCTAGAAAGTGCCTTGAAAATTTCCAGTGCAATTGAGAATATCTCAGCAATCACCGAAGAAACTGCTGCTGGCACGGAAGAGGTATCGGCGGCTATGAATGAACAGATTAATGCCCTGCAGTCTGTTGCAGAAGAAACGGAAAAAATGACCCAGGCCGTATTTAATCTGCAAAAAACCATTCATATCTTTAAATTCTAGTTCAAAACTATCAACTGCCACCTAAGCTGAGTCTTAGGTGGCAGTTTTTTTCGCGAGGCAAAACTTCATCTCTTGGACAAGACTTTCGTCAAATTTCGAGTTTTTTTAGCGGATTATGTTGACAAAAATTAATGAGGAATATATTGTAAAGGAAAATTATTCTTATCAACTATAAATTAATATTGGCAAAATCCTCGAAAGAGGATGACGCAAAACCATGGATCTACAGCCTCATTTTTTCGTTTGAGGCCATGATTGCCAGGTTGCAGAGGAACCAGGACGGCTGAACTATTGTTCAGTCTTAGCGGTGCCTTATGCCACCAACCTGTGCTTACTATAGAGCACAGGTTTTTACTTTTTGAGTATATTGATCTATCGTATCTATTCGGTAGATTAATAACTAATATATATCAAAAAACTTGTGAGGTGTTTCTTTTGAAGACAGTCGCAGATTACATGGCGGAAGCACTACGTAACCTTGGAGTCACCCATTCTTTTGGGATCATTGGCAAATCCATTTGTCCAATAGTTCTAAAGATGGTGGATTACGGTATTGAATTTATTCCCGGCAGACATGAAGCAAGCTCCGGATTCGAAGCAGCAGGGTATGCGCTGAAAACGGGTAACCTAGGCGTAGCATTTGGTACTTCGGGTCCTGGGGGAACTAACCTGCTAACAGCAGCAGCACATGCGAAAGCTAACAACCTACCTGTCCTATTTATTACCGGCCACCAATCCATTACAGAGCTTGGAATTCCACAATGTCAGGACTCCACCTCTTTTCTGGCTGATTTAGCTGATATGTTCAGACCTGCCACCTTGTTCAGTAAATTGGTTGAACGTGGGGATCACTTTGGTACTATTTTTAATCATGCGATTTCTGTGGCCCTGACCAAACGGGGTCCTGTTCATCTTTGTATTCCTTTTGATGTACAAACTGAAGTATTGGAAGAATGCAATATAGTAATCCCAGAAAGAGAATCTCTAATTAGTCAAGCTAATATCGATAGAGTCATCGATGCTATTCAAGCTGCTAAGAATCCTTTGATTATTGCGGGTAAAGGAATTAACCGCTCCGGAGCACATAAAGAGCTTGTTCAACTCGCAGAAACTTTTAATATTCCTGTAGTAACATCTCCAGGTGGAAAAGGGGCTATAGTCTGGGATCACCCACTCTATCATGGTCCTATTGGCGTTGGCGGTTCGACCCACGGGGACGATTTATTGAATAAAAGCGATTTATTTATAGTGCTTGGATCACGTTTAAGTGATATGACCATCTGTAATCTTAAACGGGAGAATCATCCAGCAACTTTAATTCAATTTGATATTGATCCAACCTTTGTCGGAAAAATACTATTGTCCAAAACGATACCGGTCACTGGGGACCTGCGCGATAATTTGGTGCACTGCCTAAATCATATTGACCCAAACACAATCACCAAACGTGAGGCTTTGGCCGATGCGGATTATTCAGAAGAGCTTCCAACCCTCAAGAATCTTTCCCTTGCTTCGGTAATGAGCACTTTAAGTGATTTGATCCCTTATAATAATTCAATTTTCGTTGATGATGGAAGTCATGGATTCCACGCTGCAAAATGGTACAAGGTTAAGAAACCGGGCAGCTTTGTTTTTGATGCGTATTTTGCTTGCATGGGTAATTCGATCGGCATGGCTATTGGTGCAAAAGTTGCAGCTCCTGAAGAAACTGTCCTCTGCATTACAGGTGATGGTTGTTTCATGATGCTCGGCGCTGAGATTAACACCGCTGTCTGCAAAGATATCCCTGTCATCTTTATCGTGGTCAATAATAAGCAACTAGATATGGCTCTTAAGGGTATGGAGAAAACCACAGGTCGTATCGATGGAACTCTATATGAAGTACCAATGGACGCCGTGAAATTCGCTGAATCTCTAGGTGCTAAAGGCTACAAATGTGAGACTGCGGATGAATTCACAGCTGCAATTAAAGATGCGGTAGCTCTAAACCATGTTGCCGTTATTGAACTACTAACAGACCGTGATGAAGTCCCTCCGACTGCACACCGTACTTTGAACCTAAACTAGGAGGCTAACCATGAAGGAAAATATCAACAGTGGTCTCAACCACTTCACGAATCTATCAGGAGACTATGGCGCAAAAGCACTAGCTCCAATTAAAGACCACTTCCCTGACTTGGCTGAATTTATTATGGGGAATGCCTATGGCGATATTTTTCAACGTAATACTATAGCCCCTGACTGGAAGGAAATCGCAGTCATTTCATCTTTAATTTCAATGGGACAATTCGAACAGTTGGGCGTTCATTATGTCATGGCCCTTCGTGTTGGAGTTACCGTAGAACAGCTTAAAGGTATTCTATTACACTTAGTACCCGTTATAGGGGCACCTAGAATCATCACAGCTTTTAATATCCTGCTTGCAACCATAGAAGAAATCCAATAACCCAACAGTTCGACAACAATATACAAAATTCGACTTTATTATTGCATACACTTGAAAAATATGCCTATAATAGAGTCGGAATATCCCATTACTTGCTGTATAGTGTCGAATTTTGACTTTTATAAAACAGCTAAATGGATATACATGGCTGGATATTGCAGTCGAACTGTTTTGGACAAATTCAATCTATGGGAGAGATTTAGGCATGGGAAGTTTCGTTTTGAAGACAGACACTACAAACAAGGTTATTAACATTGAGTTAGATGGAACATTTTCTGAAGAAGATGGTCTAAAATCTATTCAAGCTTATCAACAAACTATCAATCCAATTACTCCAGCTGACTATGAACTAAAAATCGACTGCAGAAAGCTAAATGTAACTGCACCAGATGTTGTACCTCTTTTAGAAAGCTGCTTTGTAATGTTTAAGAATGATGGATTTGTAAAAGTAAATCTAACGCTTGAAAATAACCCGATCCTCAAAATGCAGCTTTCCCGTCTTGGCCGTAAAGCTGGACTCGATAACATCGAGATCATTTCTGCGGTTACAGCCTAGATCTTTTAATCTTAATATGTAGGCCACATTTTACTGCTTTCCTGGAGGCGTATTATGACCGGAATTCGTATTAAAGGCATTGATATCTATCATCCCAGCAATATAGTTGGTAACGACTTTTTCATTAAGCATTTTGACGAAAAAGGCATTGATATTCGAGGTCTATTATCCGCATTAGGTCGTATTACACGGTATAGTATTAAGGATGCGGATGAGAATTCCCTTACGATGGCTTTTGAGGCTGCCAGGAATGTTCTGGAGAAAAGTGGTCTCACAGGTGCCGATATCGACCTTATTGCCTATGCAAGTCAAACTCCTGAGTATATCTTTCCTACCAACTCATTAATGATTCACCGTTTGATCAAAGGCGCATCCCATACGATCTGCATTGACAGTAATGCTAATTGTGCGGGTATGACGGCTTCTGTGGAACAGGTTAGCCGTCAGATGCAAGCGAATCCTAGGATTAAACGAGCGTTGGTCATCGGCTCCGATTATGTAACCCCTCATGCCGATAAGAATGATCCAGTCTATTACGCTAACTTCGGTGATGCAGCGGCGGCAGTCATTCTTGAACAAGCTGAGGATGTGGTCGGTTTCATTGACTCTATCTACCAAACGGATCCTTGTGTTTGCGATAATTCCAAGTTCCCGTGCGCAGGCCTGGCTAAACTGGGTAAACAAGGTGTAGCGGCTGGAGAGTTTAATGTGAAGTTTATTCCTTTTGATAATTCCATTTGTATAGATGCTGCTTCTGAGTCTATTCGTACTCTACTGTCTAACAACAATATCGCGCCTGAAGCCATTAAAGCAGCCTGCTTCTCACAGTTTTCATTGCCTAATATCTTAGAGATGTGTGAGAAAGTCGGCATTGATCGCAATGTAGCGGTATACATAGGGGATGAATTCGGATATACCTCTACCAGCAGCCCATTTATTGCTCTACATAAAGCTGTAACTACTGGAAAGATCGAACGTGGTGATAAAGTCCTGTTCTGGACAGTGGGCGCCGGTTGGCAAAATGTAGCATTTGTTATTGAATATTAGGAGCTGTATAACAAAAAGCGGCAAGCTAGGGATTCACCTAAGCTTGCTGCTTTTTAATATAAATATGAACGCAACATCAGGACTTACTCGCAAAGGTGAGCCCCTTTTCCGCGAGAGCACTCCGTAATAGGACGATCGCCTTTGGCCCCAATCCATGTAGCTGCAGAAGCTCTGCTTCAGTAAGCTTGCTGAATTGTTGAAGCTGAACATATCCAGCCCCATGCAGGGCTCGAAGCGCCGGCTTAGATAGTCCACCCGGCAGATCAGATTCGGTGCCGTTAACCATAGATATATACAGCCCCTTTATCACTGATATCCTTCATGCTTCTCCCAACCCATGGTACGCGCTACAGCGTCCTTCCAGGCGTTGTAACGACCTTCCCGCTCAGTTATACCCATCTCAGGCGAGAAGACCCTCTCAGCCTTGTTGAAGCTCTCTAGCTGAGCACGTGTCCAGACTCCGGACGTTAACCCGGCCAGAAGCGCCGCACCCAAAGCTGTTGTCTCCGCATAGGTTGTTCTAGTAACCTCACTGCCCAGGATATCAGACTGGAATTGCATCAGCAAATCGTTACGCACAACTCCGCCATCCACACGAAGGCCGGTCAATGGCATGCCTGCGTCTTTTTCCATAGCTCCTATTACATCTCTAGATTGAAAGGCTAAGGACTCCAATGTAGCTCGTACCAGATGTCCTGAGGTAGTGCCTCTAGTAAGGCCAAATATGGCTCCACGGGCATACATATCCCAATAGGGTGCCCCGAGTCCGGTAAACGCAGGCACAACGATAACCCCTTCACTGTCCTCTACTTCCCGTGCTTTATCTTCTGAGCCTGCTGGCTCCTCTATAAGACCAAGACCCTCCTGCAGCCACTGAACAGCCGCTCCGGCCACGAACACACTGCCCTCTAGGGCATAATAGAGTTCATCTCCCATACCCCAAGCTACAGTGGTCAACAAGCCATGACTGGAGGCTACAGCTTCTGTGCCTGTGTTCATTAGAATAAAACAGCCTGTACCATAGGTGTTTTTGGCACTGCCGGGTTCTAGACAAGTATGTCCAAACAATGCGGCCTGTTGATCTCCAAGTACAGAGCGAATTGGAATGTCCGCCCCGAACCACTGTTTGTCTGCTACTCCAAATTCGCCGCCAGACATTCTTACTTCTGGCAGGATGACACGCGGAATACGAAGCTCTTCCATTAGCTCTTCATCCCAGCACCGTTCATGAAGATTAAACAGCATCGTACGTGAGGCATTGGTAACATCCGTGACATGTACGGCTCCGCAAGTAAGTCTCCAAATTAACCAGCTGTCGATCGTCCCCGCTAGAAGTTCCCCTCGATTCGCCCGCTCTCGGGCGCCATCCACATGATCCAGTATCCAGGAGATTTTGGTAGCTGAGAAATAAGCATCTACAACAAGGCCCGTCTTGCTCGCAATAACTTGCTCCAGCCCTTTACTTTTAAGTTCTTCACATTGCTCTGCAGTACGCCTGTCCTGCCACACAATCGCAGGGTATATCGGTTTGCCCGTTATTTTATCCCAGATTAAAGCTGTTTCTCTCTGATTGGTTATTCCGATGGCAGAGATCTCCTCAACTGCTATGCCACCCCGCGCAATCGCATCTCTTGCCGCTGCGAGCTGTGACGCCCAGATTTGCTCAGGGTCATGCTCTACCCAGCCTGGATGGGGGAAGGATTGTTTAACTTCATATTGACCTTGTGAGACCCATTTAGCCTCCGTATCGAACAATATGGCTCGTGAGCTGGTAGTACCTTGGTCTAAAGATAAAATCATTCTATGCCCTCCCAAGCAAAACCTACAAGATATGTTCCACGATGAACAAGATTAATGTGTTTGTTTCAACAAAAAGCACCTCTGCTGTCAGAGGCGCTATCACACATTGTGTTTGGAATTACTGTTTTTCGACAGGAAGTCTTAGCGTAAAGGTTGTACTTTCGCCTAGTTTGCTTGAAGCTGAGATGGTCCCGTGATGCGACTCTACAATATTTTTAACAATCGCAAGCCCAAGTCCCGTTCCACCTGATTCTCCCCGTACACGCGCCTTATCAGCTTTGTAGAAGCGGTCGAATATATACGGCAGATCCTCTGGTGGAATTCCAACCCCTTCATCCTGAATTTTAATCTCAAGATAACGACGGCCTTCTAATACACAAGTTCCTGTATGAACCGTGATTTTTTTGCCACCCTGTGTGTGGCGAAAAGCATTATCGAGTAAATTGGTTAAGACTTGTTCCAGTTTATCCTCATCCGCCGCCTTCAGAACAGCAATATCACTCTCTTGCTGTAAGTGAAGATGGATATCGCGCTCTTTCGCACGTACAGAAAATTTACGGTAGACTCGTTCCAGCAGTTCGTTCATGTCCACCTGAGCTTTCATCATATCCGTATGTCCGGCTTCCATTCGGGCAAGATCAAGCAAATCCTTAACCAGACGCCCCATACGCAGTGATTCGTCATGAATGACCTGGATCAGCTCACTGCTTTCTTCAGGGGATGAAGCCATCCCGTCCAATAAAGCCTCACTGTACCCTTGCATCATCGACAATGGCGTGCGGATTTCATGGGAGACATTAGCTACGAAGTCTCTGCGCATCTTTTCCAGACGCACCTCTTCCGTCACATCCCGCAGTACAGCAACTACTCCCCGAATGCTGCCTTCAGAATATAACGGTGCCATATGAACAGACCAGACGCCCTGCCGTACATGTACATTGGAGCGGTCATCGCCACCTTGCTTCAAGGTGCTTAAAAATAAAGGACGCAGGGGAGGAGGAACACTGCTCTCAGCCGTTTCGGGATGGAGCTCAGCATCACTCGCATGTTCCCACTGCAAATCGCTCCAGCTCTCTAGCAGAGCTTGGCCGTGCGGATTGGTCAAAATAATCTGCCCTTCAATGTCAAAGGTGATCACAGCATCGCTCATACTGCGCAGTACGCTAGACAGATGCCCCTTCTCATGATGCAGACTGCGAATGTTCTCTTCAAGCTCCTCAGCCATGTGGTTAAAGGAAGTAGCCAACTGGCCAATTTCATCACTTGTGACAAGCGTAAGCCTTGTTCCGTATTCACCCCGTCGAATGTTATTCGCAGCTTCAATGACACGCTGCATCGGCTGAGTAATTTTGGTAAACAAAAACAATGCAAAAAATGTCGTCAAAGAAAATCCGATCATACAAGTATACATAAATAAACGTTTGATATCTCCGGAATTGGCAAAGTTACTGTCTATGTAGGGAAGCAAAAATAACCCCAAGGTAATAAGCACGACAGCGACCAGGCAGATGATCGTAACCCACAGTTTGCCGACAAGACTTCTCCAGAAGTTCACTTATTTAGGTACCTCTAGTTTGTAGCCTACGCCCCATACGGTCGTAATCATCGCTGCAGATTCCGGTGATACTTTATTCAGTTTTTCACGAAGACGTTTTACGTGAGTATCTACAGTACGCAAATCTCCGAAAAATTCATAATTCCAGACATCCTTAAGCAGTTCTTCACGAGAAAATACTTTATCAGGCGAAATAGCCAAATAATGCAGAAGTTCATATTCTTTAGGTGTCAAACTTACTTCTTCACCACCAGCAGTCACACGGTGAGCATCATGCTCAATAATAAGATGAGTAAATACAATGTTATTGCTGGAATTGCTCTCCTTGGACAAGAAAGCAGTCGCCGAAGAACGGCGCATAATAGCCTTCACCCGGTAAATGACTTCACGTGGACTGAAGGGCTTCACAACATAATCGTCTGCGCCCATCTCAAAGCCTTGGACACGGTTGATCTCTTCGCCTTTAGCTGTAAGCATTAAGACCGGTGTTGACTTCACTCCTCTGAGTCTTGTCAGCACTTCCATCCCATCGATGCCAGGCAGCATAACATCCAGCAAAATCAGACCGTAGTCATTTGCTGTTGCTTTACGAAGAGCGATTTCTCCGTCTTCCGCTTCATCGATTTCATAACCTTCTTTTTCAAGATACATCTTTAGCAGGCGGCGAATGCGTTCCTCATCATCCACTACCAGAATTCTGTTTAAATGATCTGCCATTTCACTACAACCCCTTCATCAATACAGTAGAACGTAACCTTTAAACCATTGTGCAACGTTAACAGGTAAACTATGCTCAGTCCGTCCCCGCGTAAGAATGAAGTCCGGCGATGACTAAATTAACGCCAACCAGAGTAAACATTACGACCAGGAAGCCAAGCACAGCCAGCCAGGCAGATTTTCTTCCTTGCCATCCACGAGCCAAACGTAAATGAAGATAAGCGCTATAGAAGAGCCAAGTGACAAGCGCCCAGACTTCCTTAGGATCCCATCCCCAGAATCTTCCCCAAGCGATTTGCGCCCATATCATTGCAAAGATCAAAGCGCCTAATGTGAAAATAGGAAAGCCAATGGCTATCGCCCTATACGTAATCTCATCTAGATCGCCCTCATCAATTCCGTCCATCACTGGGTGTAAAGCAGTACCCAGCGGTTTACGTACGATCAAGCGAAGAACTCCGTAGAGGATTAATCCCGAAAGGAGTGACCAAATTACAGTATTAAACTTCCGTCCAGCATTTACACCATTCATCCAAGATGGTGCCTCAAAGAGTGGTTCTTTTATGCCAAGAAACGACTGGAAGCTCTCAATTTCGCTATTGTGAGGTGCCACAATCGGCGGCATTCGATAACTCACTTTCTCTATTGTACTATTTTCCTGCCCGGGGCTGTCAATCGTAACGTTCGTACGGACAAAAACAGTTTCATAGCCTGCTCCGCGGAATGCAAAAACAGAACCCAGAAACCCAATTATAACAATGATTGAAAAGAGAGTAAATTCGACCAGCCTCTGTTGCTTGCGATCCGCCTTCTCTTTACTGGAAAAATTGACTGTTCGCAGCAGATACATCAGTCCCGCCGCAAACCCTACTGCGAAGAAGGATTCACCTAGTGCAGCCAGTGTTACGTGAATCTTTAAGTAGTTCGATTGAAGAGATGGAATCAGCGGCTGTACTTCCTGTGGAAATACTGCGGCATAAGCCATCACAATAATACTGATTGGAACTGCAAAAAGACCCAAGATTACCTTACGATAAATAGCGTACATCACAGTAAAGGCAACCATCACCATCATCGATAAAAAAGTCATGAACTCATACATGTTGCTGACCGGAATATGCCCTGAGCCCGCCCAGCGTGTAAAGAAATAAATAAGATGAAAGATAAGACCTATTGAAGAGAAAATAAAAGCAATTTTGCCCCAACGCGCTGTATGTTCCTCCGGCTTGCGGCCTGACCACTTGCGACCCATGATGGCGATAGTGAATAACATAAACGAACCGCTGTATAATAAAAATGCGGCAATAAAGACAGCGCTGCTGATGTCGAGCAAGCTCATGAAAGGCCTCCTCCATTATCTAATGATTTTTCATCGACTACCAGATCTACTTTTTCTAAAATAGAAACGATCTCACGGCGGAACCCGAACCAGTTCTTGTTCGTATGTCCTCCGAGGATAAGCTCCCCGTTAGCAACGGTAAGCCAGATACGTCTATGCTGCCAGTAGAAGCCAAGCACTAAACCCAGCATCACGATTGCTGCACCTAGCCATACAAACGGCATTGCACGATCAATACGTATATTCAAGTAAGTAGTCGATTCCGAAAAATCAACGTCGCTCATGTTGTCCACTTCAAGCTCAAGAAATCTATTGCTCCCGCCAAGCTTATCGTTAATGGCAGCCTGTTGAAACTGCGCCTTATCCACCTGTTTAGGAAAATAGAAATACTGCTGCCCTTCCGCCGGGAGATCCGGACCTTGTATCAGGAACAAAAAAGCAGGTGCATTCGGATAAGGTGATTTGGAAATCGGCTGACCCTCCTCATTTAGACCAAAATCCATATACTTTTCTTTCAAAGTTAAAGTATAAGGACCCGCCTGAATTGCCCGCTGAGGGTTCTTCATGTCCAGCTTAAATTTGCCGTACGCCTCGCCAGTGGTGGAATTCTTAAGCTCAGGCTGTACCGAACGCAGCACAGGGGTCAGATCATAATCAAACTGATACGCTTTCAATCCTTTATAATCCAAAGGTGAATTTACTTGGATATCATGTTTCGTCACCTCGGATAGCTGCGGTTCCTTCGAAGGGTCTCCACAATCCGCGGTGCATTCATAAAGCACAGCTTGGGTCTGGAATAGCTTTGGAAGTATTTTTTTGCCGCGAAATTCCTCAGGCATCTCTTCCTCCGTATAAAACTCCACGGTAAATTTCTCATTTTTCAAATAATAGGTGGTGTCCGGAATCTGTGTGATCTCCCCTTGCGGGAAAGCAAGATGCTGATCCATGTTCAGTCCCGGCAATCCTCTTGCTAATACAGCAAGTAAAAAAATAATTAAGCCAATATGTATTACATAAGGTCCCCAGCGGCTGAAGCGATGTTTCTCTGCCAGCAGAGCCCCTCCATCCGTCTTCACGCGATAGCCCTTTTTACGCATAGGCTGAATTACCCTGGCTACCCAAGCTTCTGGTTCCTCTTGTACTTCAGTCACTAACACAGCTTTTTGCCGAGTTAAGAACTGACGATGTTTCCGAATCTTCTGTCTGGTTAAGGCCTTATAGAGCGGAAGTACTCGATCCAAGCTACAGATCACAAGTGAAGCGCCGATCATTACGAGTAGAGTTACAAACCACCAGGATTCGTATGTATGTGAAAGTCCAAGTTTGTGATAAATATATCCGGCTGTTCCGTACTCTTGCTTGTAATAAACTGAGGCATCAATATTAAGAAAAGTACTCTCCTGCGGGAAAATCGTCCCCAGCATAGAGCCTATAAGTGTCAACACGATCAGGTAGATCGCTATTTTGACGGAAGAGAAAAAGTTCCACACCCGATCAATAATCCCCGGGTTAACGCGCTGAGATCGGCGAGCTACGCCATCGTAACGCATTTCCAAATTCTCGCCCCAGTCTGATTCCTTCCCCAACGGCTTCCCGCATGCTTCGCATAAAACAGTACCTACAGGGTTCTGGTGACCACATTCACATTTGGTGTTGGTTATAAATGCCTCGCGTTCACTCATCAATCCACCAGCTTCCCAATTTGATCATCAAGTGAATTCAAATCAAGCTGGCCGATATGAATGTTGTCAATTTTACCCTTGGAATTAATGAATAAGGTAGTTGGCAGCGGAGAAATACCATAACTTCGTACAGCATCACGTCCAGTGTCCATCAAAATCGGAAAATCGATGTTTACCTGCTTCACAAAATTCTCGACAGTCATCCGGTCTTCGCCCACATTAATGCCTAAGACCACTACGTCTTTGTCCTTCCATTTCTCCCATTGCGCTTGGAGAGCCGGCATTTCTTTGACACAAGGTGCACACCAAGAGCCCCAGAAATTAAGCACAATAGTCTTGCCCTTATATTCGTCTAGGGTATGAGCCAGACCGTCAAGCCCAAGCAAATCAAAGGAAGGTGCTTTGCTCCCTTCCTCTGGTTTGCCGCTTCCCCCAAATACAGAGGAACCGATGGCATAACCGCCCACTATAACAATTAGAAACAGAATCACGATTTGAATTGGTTTTCTTGCTTTACCCACACGTAAAGCCCCCTTCTGTGACGCAACTCATACTTATGTTGTAAGGTGTGAACATCCTATGAACATTATAGCGAATTTCGTCACAGCTTTAGGGGGTTTAATTGTGAATATTCTGTGTCTTTATGACTCTTTACGTGGAGTTCTTTCTTTAAGCAATCCTGCTTTGGCAATTTGCTGCAGATGGTTAATTTCATCCTTGGTCAAATGACGGTAAGAGCCACGTTTGAGATTTTGCAGCATAATATCCCCGAATGAAATCCGTTTCAGACGGAGTACGGGGTGTGAAATCGCATCAAACATGCGTCGTACCTGACGGTTACGTCCCTCGTGAATCGTGATGCTGATAACCGCTTCCTTATTTGCCTCATCAATATCCTTGTACTCTACTTCCGCAGGCGCTGTCATGCCATCTTCCAGCTTGATGCCAGCTTTCAGCTTGTCCAATGCAGTGCCATGCGGTATACCCTTGACCGTAGCATGATACGTCTTAGGTACATGATGCTTCGGATGAGTCAGCAAGTTAGCAAAGTCCCCATCATTCGTCAGCAGCAGCAAACCTTCCGTATCGTAATCGAGCCGGCCTACAGGGTAAACCCGTTCAGTAATTCCTTTTAGGTAGTCAGTTACAACCTTACGACCTTTTGGATCGGAAGCGCTTGTGATTACTCCCTTAGGTTTGTTGAACATAATATAGATTTTGTTCTCGCCCCGGATCAGTCTACCGGAAACTTTAATAATATCTGTTGCGGGGTCCACCTTCGTGCCAAGCGTAGTTACGAGTTCCCCGTTGACTTCCACTTTACCGGCCAAAATCATTTCTTCACACTTGCGTCTGGACGCCACACCGGCCTGCGCCAAAATTTTCTGTAATCTTTCCATATTCGACTAGTCACCTCAGATCAATGATAACCATCAGAGGGATAAATCACAAGTTCATTCCAAGGAAAAAATGCTCCTGGGCAGGAATTATTGTGGGGTTCGATGATTAAAGGGGAGATTTGGTAGCGTTCTACTAATTCTAAAACGAGTTTAGCCGTTGCAAAAAGCTGCTCCTGCCTTCCGGATATTGGAGGATCGCCCACTTTCTTACCAAAATCACCTTCCAAACAAATATGAATATACTCCGGATCTGTCAGTAGCGGTGCTGCATAAATTGCGCCATCCACTCCTACCCAGAAGTCAAAACCTTTACCGTTAATGGATGTGCAGCTAGAATGATGCAGAATAAAGCCTTTATAGTTCATTGCGGAATGCCCCCTCCACATTGCTGCAATAGCATATGTTCAGGGGGGCAATGGGGTGACTATCCAAATAATAGCAAACACACAGCGATCGCGGCGACAAAGCCGACAACATCGGAGAACAGGCCAACCTTAAGCGCATAACGGCCATTCCGTACGCCTACAGCTCCAAAGTAAACGGTCAAAACATAAAGCGTAGTATCTGTGCTCCCCTGTATGGTGGAAGCAATCATACCAATTAAAGAATCCGGGCCATGCACACGGATTAGATCCGTAGTATAAGCAAGCGACCCAGTCCCCGTAAGCGGCCTCAGAAGACCAAGCGGCAATACTTCTGCCGGAACACCAAGCCCCCGCAGGGCTGGGGATATGAAGCCCATAAAAAAATCCAGCGCACCGGAAGCGCGAAAAACGCTGATCGCAACCAGCATCCCCACAAGATGGGGAATAATCGCAATGGCCGTGCCAAACCCATCTTTCGCACCTTCAACAAAGGATTCGTAGACTGGCACTTTGCGCGTAAAAGCATAGAGCGGGATGAACGTGATCATGACCGGAATCGCCCATGCCGATATGAGACTGATAAACTGGTACAAATCACGTTCACCCTTTCAATGAGGAATTAGGGAGTGTTGTCTTCGCCAAAGGAGGAACCCCGGACTTTGCTGAAGGGGGCTTCGGCGGTTTGCGCAATAAAGTCAACCTTCGGAAAAACCGGTCTGCCGCAATCGCTGCGAGTGTAGCCACGGCCGTTGCTGCAAGTGTTGTACCTACTATGCCTGCGGGATCGGCTGAACCATAGTTTAACCGGATGGCAATCAGTGTGGCCGGGATAAGCGTAATGCTTGCTGTGTTAAGCGCTAGAAGAGTACACATGGCTGGTGTCGCGGTCTCTTTATCAGGGTTGAGCTTTTGCAGCTCCTGCATCGCCTTGATGCCCATTGGCGTTGCGGCATTGCCTAGTCCGAGCAGATTAGCACTCATATTGGAGAGAATATATCCTATGGCAGGATGCCCTTTCGGCACATCAGGGAATAAAAAAGCTACGACAGGGCCAAGCACCTTGGCAATCTTTTTAAGCAAACCTGCATCTTCTGCTATCTTCATAATCCCAAGCCAGAACACAAGCACACTGATTAAGCCAAAACTTACCGTTACCCCACTCTTGGCTCCGTCGAATACGGCGGCTGTAAACTCATCCATTCTGCCGTTAACGGCGGCGAACAGAAAACCGATGATGATCATTCCTAGCCAAATCCCGTTAATCATGGATACGCCTCCTTCTTCATTCATCAGCCCATTTTCTTATTTCGAACTCGCTCCCATTTCAAATAGAGCCTTCAGTGCACTGCCCAGCGCCTGGAACCAATTATTTGCCGGGTAAGCCTGTGCTAGTGTTGGACTGTACTTTTTCATATAAGCAGATTGCTCAGGAGGCAGGTTCTCAGGAGTATACACCGGCACGCGACCTATTTCTTTTCCGCCCAGCTCCAGCACAAGCGCCCCTTGCAATCCAAAATTCGCTCGTGTAGCTTCGGCTGAAGCACTTTCCTTCTGATTTAAAACAAGTTTCGTGATCACTCTATTTTGTTCACCTTGTCCAAGTGGATAAGCAAAGGTTTTGGAGGTTACAAAGTTATAGCCCGTCACGGCATCACCACGTTCGATCAGTGTTTTGAGCGGATAGTGATTAAACCCGAAGTTTAACAGGGAAGCATGATCATTCCAGTCATCGCCGTCATTTATAGTAACGGCGACAAGCTGCTGGCCGTTTCTGGTGGCAGAGCTGACAAGGCAGCGCAGTGCTTTTTTGGTATAACCTGTCTTTACTCCGTCCGCTCCCTCGTATAAATACAGCATCTTATTTTTGTTTCTCCATTTGTAATCCCATTTCTCATTTGGATTGTCTGCAGTTTTCTCCTGCGTCTTCACAATTTCTTTAAATACAGGATTATGAAGAGCATAAGCGGTCAGAACAGCCAAGTCGTTAGCACTAGAATAATGCCCTTCAGCGTCAAGACCATGGGGATTAGCAAAATGAGTATGGGTTAACCCTAGCTCCTCAGCCTTAGCGTTCATAAGGTATACAAAACCTTCCTCAGAACCACCGATATGCTCAGCGATCGCCGTTGCTGCATCATTCCCTGAGCGCAGCATCAGGCCATACAGCATATTTTCCAGCGTCATCTCTTCTCCCTGCTGCAAGTAAATAGAAGAGCCTTCTTTCGCATAGGCATTTTTTCCTACTTTGACTTTAGAGGCTAAATCACCATTCTCAATGGCGACGAGGGCGGTCATAATTTTGGTCAAGCTGGCAATAAGCATAGGCTCATCCCCACGGCTGCTGTACAAAATACGCCCAGATTCCACATCAATCAGTGCCGCTGCTCTTGCATGTGTAGAGATAGAGCTGTTCTCGGCCTGAATTGAAGATAGCGGCGCCAGAAGCAGCAGCGAAAGGCACAATATTAAGGCGAATGGCCATTTACGGGTTATTGTCTTCATGTTCATCCTCCGGCTTCTTATCGGATCTTAAGTAAAAGTGTTTATGTTGTACAAGTGTATGCGGACCAGCCTTAGGGTATGTCCACTCCTTGGGATGTTCCACACAAAATATCCCCACAACGTGAGGCTTTGCTTCGATACATTCTCAGGTAATTTGGGGATCAAAATATACTTTCTGACACGTCAAAAAAGGGACACCGCCTGTGTATGGCGATATCCCCGAGGCTATTTGTAGAATTATGTGTACCTAATGAGTTGAAGATTGAGATGTACTTGGATCGGTTTTAACAGGTGCTGCTGCCGGTGTGGCAGGTGTTGGCGGCGTTTGAGCTGCAGCATTGCCGGTTTGGAACATCGTTTGAATTTTGTCGATGAGCCCTGGTGTTGCATCGATGATTTTTTCGAATAGGTGAGTTTGATTGTCCAGAGGGACAATATTCACTCCATCCTTACCTACCACTAAAAAAGCGATCGGTCGAATGGAAACGCCTCCCCCGCTACCTCCACCAAATGGAAGCATTTTGACTCCACCTTGGGAGCTTGAACCACTTATAGAATCTTCTACTCGATAATCACTACCACCAGCAGCAAATCCAAAGGCAACTTTACTGATAGGCAGGATAATGCTGCCGTCAGGGGTTTGTACTGGATCACCGACAATGGTATTCACATCTACCATACCCTTGATATTTTCCATCGCTGTTTGCATTAGGCCTTGAATAGGATGGTCGCTCATATTGTTTCCTCCTTTAATTGAGTACGATTTCTCTTTCTTCTACAGCGTATATCATCCCCACATCCGCCCATTTGTATGTAACTTTCATTTTAAACTTTCCCGTGTGGCTCCTGACGCATCTGTTTCAGCAGATTTCTCCAATGGCCGATCCCGCCTTTTTCACGCAAGACACGCCGAGATAGTCGCATTAAGGCATACAAAGTATAGCCGACTGACATTTTCCCCTTACAGACAAACTCCATTGCAAAACAAAGCTCATCTTCAAAAACAGGCTTAACAAAAATTCGAGGATGCTGCTGCAATTTCACCCACTGCGAAATAAAACCAACAATACTCCATTTCAGGCCCCAAACCGCTCCCGATGCGGTCGCAGTGTCTGCTGCATCACCAAGAGAGAAATCGGTGGACCAATCGAGCTTTGATATTTTGACATGAGCTACAGTCTCTTTTAACCATTCCTTCAAGCCGCGTGTAGATTTCACAGCTTGGTTAACATTGGCGCGCCAGTGCATTACTCTTTCTTTATCAAATATCTCTTCTTTTACGGTATCTACACCTGTCGTCGCAGTCCCTGTCTCTTTAAACTTTCCCCACACACCCTGCTCCAATCCCTTAAAGACCAATTGGGGAAGTTCATAGTGAAGCTTTATCAAACCAAAAAGAGAGGTAACATCTAATTCGAGCAGGTCATTTTTTCCATGTTTATAACACCGTATGCGGAAATCGATAGATGAAGACAGGACCAGGATCAGTGCCAGTACAAGCAAAACAAGGGGAATTGCAAGCCATAACGTCACGTATTTACCTCCAAGAAACCTTAATAATGGGAACCTTTGGTTTAGTATGGCAATTTAAGCTGGAAAAAATTCGGGGTTTGCATAAAAAATATGAGCTTAAATAAAAATAGGGACTGTCCCAAACCACATAAATGGTTTAAGGGCAGTCCCTTCAATACAATTATTAGCGTTCTCGTACGAACTAAGGCAGCTCGACATCCTCAAAAGTCATTTGAGTATCCAGCTTATTGAACAATAGCTGTGTCTCTTCTTCCAAATTATCCGTGGACTCAAAATTTGTCGGTTCCGGCAGATCCTTTAGACTGGCAAGACCAAAGCTCTCCAAGAAGGATTTAGTCGTCCCGTACAAAATTGGCCGGCCTACCGCTTCCGCACGACCAACCTCATGAATCAAATCCTTGTTATTCAGCGTATGAATTGCGCGTTCCGACTTCACACCCCGGATCTCTTCAATCTCCACCCGCGTAATCGGTTGGCGATAAGCCACGATTGCGAGAGTCTCTAAGGCAGCCTGAGACAAGGTTGATCTGGATGGTGAATAGGCCAGACGCTCAAAATAGTGGGCATGATCAGGCAATGTAGCCAGCCGATAATTCCCGGCAATTTGCACTACCTGTAAGCCCCGCTCCTGTGCTACATAATCTTCTTTTAGTTCCTCTAATGCTCCGGCTGCAAGCTCTGGGCGCTGTTCCGTAATTTCAGCCACTTGGCGTACGGAGATTCCTTCATCCCCTGATAGAAACAGCAGGCCTTCAATAATCGATTTCAGCGTTTTGTAATCCATTGAAGTGTTCTCCTCCTCTCCACTCCATTACGATGTCATCAAACAATTTCTCTTGGTAGCAAAAAATCGCCTTCATTTTCATCAGTTCCAGAATCGCAAGAAAAGTAACTACGATTTCGTGCCGTGCCATTTCATCGTGAAGCAGTGCCGAGAAATGCAGCTTACCGCCTGTTCCTCTGCGCTGCAGCGCATCTGATACATCACGTATACGATCTTTTACCGATATTTCATCCCGGGTGATCCGCTGGTAAGAAGACCTTCTGGCAGCCTTACTTAGCGCTTTACGAAAAGCGGCTATTAAGTCTGAGGTATGTAGTCCTTTTAGCGTTTGATCAATCTCTTCTGGCACGAATGGACCCAAATCCTCAGGCTCCTTCGTAAAAATCAAGCTCCGCTCGCTCTCCATATCCATTAAATGTACAGCAATACTCTTGAACTTACGATACTCAATCAGTCGCTGAACAAGTTCAGCTCGTGGATCAAATTCATCCTCTTCGTAATATTCAAAATCATCGATCTCAATGACCGGTGGTTTGGGCAGCAATAGCTTGCTCTTTATAGATAAAAGGGTAGCGGCCATCACGAGAAATTCACTCGTAATATCCAATTCAAGCTCCTGCATGCTACGCAGGTATTCCATATACTGTTCGGTGATCTCGGCGACCGGAATGTCCTGGATGTCGATTTCCGCCTTATCAATTAAATGCAAGAGCAGATCCAGCGGACCTTCAAACGTCTCCAGCTTGTACAATACAGTCACGAAGCATCCTCCCGCCAAAAAAAGTAAAGTGCAGCGCCCGTCTGGACGCTACACAAGTAGAAAGGGCTCTTATAATCCATGCTTTCTTCTTATACTATAAATAAGCACGAATTCGACTGATTCGTCAATAGCTGACTTACTTAAACAGCTTGTTAAGATTCGCCATTTCAATCGCAGCAGTCGCAGCATCCCAGCCTTTATTGCCTGCTTTGGTTCCTGAACGCTCGATGGCCTGTTCAATATTTTCAGTAGTAACTACGCCAAAAATGGTCGGCACGCCGGTCTTAAGATTGATAGCGGCTACTCCTTTGGCAACTTCATTACATACATAATCATAGTGTGTAGTGGAACCACGGATAACCGTTCCTAAGGTGATTACAGCGTCGTATTTGCCGCTTTCAGCCATTTTTTGCGCGATCAACGGAATTTCAAATACCCCTGGAACCCAAGCAACATCCACTTCATCATCACCAACACCATGGCGTTTAAAGGCATCAAGTGCACCTGACAAAAGCTTGCTGGTAATAAATTCATTAAAGCGTCCTACAACAACTCCGTATTTTAACCCCTCAGAAACTAAGTGACCTTCTAAATATTTTGGCATATCCATCATCTACCCTTCGTTTTTTATAATGTATGGTTAAGCTTTCGAATCCTCATTTTGTTCAATATCGTCAAAAGACAGCATATGTCCAAGCTTCGCTTGCTTCGTGTGGAGATAATTGGTGTTGTCCTTGTTCTCCGGCATTTGTATCGGCACTCGCTCAACGACTTCCAACCCATAACCCTCCAGCCCTTTGATCTTACGCGGGTTGTTCGTGAGCAGACGGATTTGGCGCACACCCAGATCCTTCAGAATCTGTGCTCCAATTCCATAGTCACGCAAATCTGCTGGAAAACCAAGCTTTAGATTCGCATCTACAGTGTCAAGACCTTCCTCTTGCAGCTTGTAAGCCCGAAGCTTATTGATAAGGCCAATGCCTCTGCCTTCTTGGCGCATATAGAGTAACACTCCCCTACCGGCAGTTTCGATCTGCCGCAGTGCAGCTTCAAATTGCGGGCCGCAATCACAGCGATGGGAGTGGAATACATCACCAGTCAAGCATTCGGAATGTACACGTACAAGCACTGGCTCATCGCCGGAAATATCGCCTTTTACCAAAGCTACATGCTCTTTATCATCCACTTCATTTGTATAAGCAATGGTCTGGAAATCTCCAAAATCGGTAGGAAGTCGTACAGACACTTCGCGTGTGACGAGTTGTTCTTTTTCGTTGCGATAATGAATAAGATCCTTGATACTGATCAGCTTAAGATCATGCTTGCGGGCAATTTCGATTAGATCAGGTAAGCGGGCCATTGAGCCATCTTCCTTGATAATCTCGCAAATGACACTGGCTGGATAAGCGCCACACATCCGCGCTAGATCAACAGCAGCCTCCGTATGTCCGGAGCGGCGCAGAACGCCACCTTTTTTCGCAATCAGCGGGAACATATGCCCCGGTCTGCGGAAATCAGCAGGTTTCGCTTTTGGATCGATCATGGCTTTAACGGTCAAAGATCTTTCCCCCGCAGAGATCCCAGTGGTTGTATCTTTATGGTCAACAGATACGGTAAAAGCCGTACCGTGATTATCGGTATTGTGGGTTACCATGGCTTGCAGTTCAAGTTCTGCCGCACGCTCCTGGGTAATAGGCATACACACCAATCCACGTCCCTCAGTAATCATAAAATTGATGACCTCTGGTGTCGCACGTTCAGCAAGGGCTATAAAATCCCCTTCATTCTCACGATCTTCATCATCCACTACAATGATGACTTTACCGCGCATTAAGTCATATATTGCTTCTTCAATCGGATCCAAGACACTTTCCTTTTTCGATTGCTCGCTCATGATCCTATCCTCCTAAAAGCTTTACGAAAGATTATTCCCTTCTTCGTAAGCAAACTCTTTATTTAAACAAACCCGTTCGCCGCCAAAAAATCATGACTAATCCCGGAGCGGCTCTCGCCTTCCTCATCTTGGGCGGCTGAGCCATAATGCAATAAATGATCTACATATTTGCCAAGTACGTCACACTCGATATTTACACTATCCCCGGCCCGTTTGTGCGTCAGAACTGTTTCCCCTAACGTATGCGGAATAATGGACACTGCAAGCGATGTGGCTGTAGTCTTCACTACAGTTAAACTAATGCCGTCGATCGTGATCGATCCCTTGGGGATAATATATTTAAATAGTGATTTACGATCCGGTGCAATCTCGAATACAACAGCATTCTGATCACGTTTTACACTTTTAATAATGGCAGTGCCATCAACATGTCCTTGAACAATATGCCCTCCAAAACGCCCGCCGGCTGCCATCGCTCGTTCCAGATTCATCCGGCTGCCGGGCTTCAGCTCCTTCAGATTGCTATTCCGGTAGGTCTGCGGCATTACATCCACTGTAAAGGAATGATCGCCCAAAGTTGTCGCCGTGAGACAAACCCCATTGACGGACACACTGTCACCGATTTTTAGATCATCCATGATGACCGAAGCGGCAATATTCAGCACCATCATTTCCCCACCGGCGGAGACACTGCGCAAAACACCAACCTCTTCAATTAATCCGGTGAACATGATATCCCTCCTAAAAAGCATTACTTCCTAAATTCACTTCTTGCATAGCTTTTGTTAGCGTACCGGAGTACCGCTGATACATACATTATCTCCTAGCACTTTTACTTCCAATCCTTCAAGTGAGATCGCATCCTTCATCAGCTCTACACCCGGAAATACGAAAGTCCCTTTCGCTTCTGCACCACCGCCGACAATTTTTGGAGCGAAGAAAAGAATCACACGATCCACTAGCCCGCTCTCCAGCATCGCGCCATTCAGCGTCCCCCCGCCTTCCAGTAAAATAGAGCCTATCTCCATTTCGCCAAGAGATATCATGGCCGCCTTCAGCTCCACTCTTGGACCTGCTCCGCACACAACGATTTGAATGCCTGCTTCCAGCAGTGCAGCCTTTTTAGCAGGATCTGCAGCATCGGTTGTTACAATAAGTGTAGGCGCTTGACCATCACATACAACTGCCGAATCCAGAGGAATACGTAGCCCGGAATCAATGATGATCCGCGTCGGGTTAATGCCAGGCACTTCTGTTCTTGTTGTCAGAGAGGGATTATCAGCAATCACTGTATTCACACCGACCATGATACCCTGATGCCGATGCCGCAGCGTATGTACGATCTCCCGCGCTTCCCCATTCGAAATCCATTTACTGTCACCAGATTTGGTAGCTAGATTGCCATCAAGTGTACTTGCACTCTTCAGCGTAACAAAAGGTTGTTTTGTCAAAATATATTTGATAAAACGCTCATTCAATCGAAGCGCGCGATCACGCAACAAACCGACTTCGACCTCAATCCCTTGGTCACGCAGCATTTGGATTCCTCTTCCTGCCACCTGGGGGTTGGGGTCTTCACAAGCAACTACAACCCTAGCTACCCCTTCATCGATCAGCCTTTGGCTGCAAGGTGGAGTTTTTCCATAATGGCTGCACGGTTCTAGTGTGACATATGCCGTACTGCCCTGTGCCTGCCCAGCTGCCATATTCAAAGCGTGCACCTCGGCATGCCCCGTACCTCGCTGTAAATGAGTTCCGAGTCCAATCATTGCTCCATTCTTCACCACAACGCAGCCAACAACAGGGTTAATTCCCGTCTGTCCTTGGGCACGTTCGGCCATGTCCAGTGCTAGCGACATATAAAACTCATCATTCATGTTGTCCATCTCTTCCTCCTATCCACTGCTGTCAATTCTTAAGCTAAAAAAACAGAAAAACCCATCTCATTCTCCAGGAGGAGTTCAAGATGGGTTATGCGAGAGTTCATCGGCAGTCCAAATAAAAGTGTGCTTAAACAGCCGTCAATTGACGGGTATTGTGAAATATCGCACATGATTATATGAAAACACTGCGATCCGCCAGTCCATTGCAGACAAGCGGTCAACCTCTCCTTCTTCCATCCAGACTATACTGTCGGTCCCGGAATTTCACCAGGTCCACCGTTCGCGTCAACAACGCGAGCCGGGTAGCGGACTGAGCACTGTAGATGAACTGAATAAGTTACTTCTACAACAGCATCACCGCCGGTAGGGAATTACACCCTGCCCTGAAGGATTGATCCTTTATTTAATTGAGGTTCAAGTTTTCCTTACTAACAAAATTATCACTTACACCAGCGAAATGCAAGTGCGTTTATTATATTTACTTAAAATTTGTAACTAGATTATAGATTGTACTGAGTTTATAAAAGGAAACCAAAAAGCGCTAGGACAAGGACTCCTGGCGCTTCTTGGTTATATTTCAGGATTACAAACCACGTTCTTGTTGTTTCAAAAGATCACGAATTTCCGTAAGCAGCACGATATCCTCTGCAGGTGCTGGAGTCTCTACCACTTCAACTTTAACGGCTTCTTTGCGCTGAAATTTATTGGCGAGCTTGATCACCAGAAAGATGGAGAACGAAATAATAAAGAAATCCACAACCGATTGTAAAAATAGTCCGTAAGGTATTTTCAGGTCCGTAGTGACTTCAAGCACCCTGTCCTTTAAATCTATACCACCCGTAAGCAAACCTGCAATTGGCATAATAATGTCATTTACTAATGAAGTTACAATCTTTCCGAATGCAGCTCCAATAATGACCGCAACCGCTAAATCAAGAACATTTCCTTTTAAGGCAAAAGCTTTAAATTCTTTCCACATATACCAAATAACCCCCAACATATATAATTTGAAATTATTATAGCATAGTAGCTTCCTATTTCTTAAGACTTGTTAAGAAACTATTAAGTTTCCCTTTACTTTTATCTGCCACCGCTGTTAAGAAGTTTCCTGTTAAATAAAGTTTAAGAATTATTTCTTACATGATAGAGCCATGGCTGAGAATGTATTATCTACAGATCAACACATGGATTGAGGTACAGCGATCAGAGCAAACTAAAAGGAAAAACCAAACTGGCATAATGCTGTGGCGGATTTGGTCTTTTATTCCACTAATTTATTAGCTGCTATACAGTACCTTTGCCTTCACTGGTCTTCAAATGAGGCTTCCAAACAAGAAAATGTTGTATACTTCTTATAGCAAGAATTGCGCTTTACAAGCAAGAAAGGACGCTGAGAAATGCACAACGCAACGCTGCTATTGGTGGACGACGAGGCCGAGATTATTAAACTAATGCAGATCTATCTGGAGAACGAGGGTTACCGGCTGTTAACTGCCAAAGACGGGCTGGAAGCACTCGAAATTATCAATAGAGAGATTATAGACCTCATGGTTCTTGATATCATGATGCCTAATATGGACGGCATTGAGGCTTGTATTAAAATTCGAGAAACGCAAAAATTTCCGATCATCATGTTATCTGCTAAAGGGCAGGAACTTGATAAAATCACCGGACTTAGCGTAGGTGCAGATGATTATGTTACGAAACCTTTTAGTCCGCTGGAGTTAGTTGCCCGTGTTAAATCCCAGCTGCGCAGAACTCGAAATTACATGGCAGATCTAAACGCCGCCAAACAGGATGAAATCATCATTGATGGTCTGGTTATTAATTCGGTTACGCATGAAGTAAGTGTGGATGATCAGCCCGTTAAGCTTACCCCGCGAGAATTTGCGATTCTAGAGCTGCTCGCCCGTAATAAGGGACAAGTCCTAAGCATGGAGCAGATCTACGCCAAAGTATGGAAAGAACAATTCCTGGAAAGCAACAATACACTTATGGTGCATATTCGTAAAATCAGAGAAAAAATAGAAGAAAATCCGCGTAAACCACAATACTTAAAAACGGTATGGGGCGTTGGCTACAAACTGGAAAAAGGAGGTCCTTCTAGTTGAACTTTAAACGATTCGACACCCTATCCTGGAAAATAGTTGGCTTCAGCTTAACGAGCCTAGCACTCACCGCTTTAATCTTAATGGGCGGCTATTACGGCACTTCACTATTGCTGTGGTTAAATCCTTCACGCTCCTTTTGGGGAGTCAGACTCATTCTCTGGGTGATCAATACCATTGGATCAACGCCAGTTGTGATTCTTATAGGGATTCCTTTATTTATTTTTTTCATCCTAAAACTGTCCAGAAATACAACTAAGAATCTTCACAACATTACTAGCGGAGTTCAGGCCATTGCGGATGGCAATTTGTCTTTCACGGTGCCGGTAACAGGTACGGATGAACTCGGAAAGCTCGCTGAAAATATGAACACTATGGCTGGCAAGCTAAAATCTGCTATAGAGGAAGAACGAGCCGCTGCAAAAGCCAAAAACGACCTAATCACAGGTGTGTCCCATGACCTCCGAACCCCACTAACCTCTGTTCTCGGATTCCTTGAATATGTGGAGAAGGATCGTTATAAAAACGAGGTTGAGCTGCGTTATTATGTGAATATTGCCTATGAGAAATCTTTGACTCTTAAAAAGCTAATCGACGATTTATTTGAATACACTCGCGTCAGCAGCAGCGGATTACCGCTAAATATTGAGCCTGTAGATCTCGGCAAGCTGCTCGAACAGCTGATTGAGGAATTTGCACCCGTACTGGAACAAGCAGATATGACCTACCGCATTCATACAGATACAGCTCCTCTGATTATCAACGGAGATGCGGACGAGCTGGTGCGATTGTATGAGAACCTATTTACCAATGCCGTAAGATACGGAAAGGAAGGAAAAATTCTAGACATTTCTGTTGTTAGAAAAGACGATAGAATAGTTGCTCTATGTACGAATTACGGTACTCCTATCCCTGCATCCGACCTCCCCCACTTATTTAAACGCTTTTATCGTGTCGATAAATCCCGCTCCCGAGAGACAGGCGGAAGTGGCTTAGGGCTGGCCATAGCCAAGAGTATTGCAGAGCTTCACGGCGGAACCATTACAGCCAAAAGCACACGCAAACAAACTGAATTTGAAACCTCTTTCCCTGTGAGCGAATGATGCTTGCAGGGATTTTTTTGTACAATCTCATCCATTAAGAAAATGATAAGATTTCATAACATAAAGCCTTAAGATCTCTGGCTTATAGTGATTTCATACCAAATCTGCTATAAGTGAGGATTGTTGTTATGCTATTTAATTCGTATCCCTTTATGTTTGGTTTTCTGCCTATCGTGCTGGCCGGATATTTTATTCTGAATCGTCTTCGTCTCACACTCTGTGCTAAGGTATGGCTTACCCTCGCCTCTTTAGTTTTTTACGGGTATTGGAACATAAAATATGTCCCTCTAATCTTGTTATCCATCTTATTTAACTATGTTATGGGCCATTTCATTCATTCCACAACAGCTAAGCTTCGCCGGCCGCTGCTAATCTTTAGCTTAAGCACAAATATTCTATTACTCAGCTATTACAAATACACGGATTTTTTTATAGAAAATTGGAATGAGGTAACCGCAAGCAACCTTTCTCTGCACCATCTTATATTGCCTTTAGGCATAAGTTTCTTTACCTTTACACAAATCGCCTACCTCGTTGATGTTTACCGGAACCAAGCGCGTGAGTACAATCTTTTGAATTACACGCTATTTGTGACTTTTTTCCCGCATCTGATCTCCGGTCCCATCCTTCATCACAAGGATATGATGCCCCAATTCGATAAACTGCGAAATAAGGTTTGGAATTGGAACAACATACGGAAGGGGACCCTCTTCTTCAGCATCGGATTAGGAAAAAAAGTCATCCTAGCGGATACCCTAGCTGGTTATGCTGATAACGGTTTTGCAGCTGCAACATATTTTGTAGATTCATGGGTGGCTATCCTTTCCTATACCTTACAAATCTACTATGATTTCAGCGGCTATACCGATATGGCGATTGGAATAGCACTGCTGTTCAACATCCATCTGCCGCAAAATTTCAATGAACCCTACCGAGCCGTAAGCATCCGCGATTTCTGGAGACGCTGGCATATTACGCTCAGCCATTTTCTTAGAGATTATATCTACATTCCACTTGGCGGCAACCGGAAAAGCTTCTGGATTTCGATCCGAAATGTCATTATTACTTTTCTGCTCGGTGGTTTCTGGCACGGTGCGGGTTGGCTGTTCATCCTGTGGGGGCTCTTGCATGGAGTAGGACAAGCTGTAGAGAAATGTTGGGGACGCTGGGGCTTCTCCCTTCCCAAATGGTTATCATGGTTGCTGACTTTCATATTTGTGAACATCACATGGGTATTTTTCCGTGCAGAACATATATCGCAGGCATTTCGTTTGTTGAAAGGGATGAGTGGACTTAACGGGGTATCTATGCAATCTATTGGATCGCTTAAATGGGCAATCATCCTGATTCTCATCTTAATGACGATCATTCTCTGGAATCCCCTTCATCTGTTGAACAAACATAATTTTCAGTATAGCTGGAAAACAGCATTTGTAATGGCATTTATCATTTTGTTCTCGCTGTTATTCTTCAGCCGAATTACAACCTTTTTATACTTTAACTTCTAGAACTGTAAGGAGGAATGATGATGCTTGCATCACGGCTTCAAAATAATAACAACCCACGTAAATCCCCCGGGATTCATACTAAATCGAAACGTTTCATAGGTTATTTCCTGCTTTGTTTCAGCTTGTTAGCGCTTCTAACGGCGCTGATTACTGCTTTTATCGACCCATTACAATTCTATCACCGTCCATCGTGGTATACCCCACTCTTGTCAGAAGAAGAACGTTATCAGAATCCGGGTTTAGCTAAAAATTACGACTACGACAATATTATCATCGGCACGTCTATGACAGAGAACTTTCTTCCCTCTCAAGTAGATGCCAGCTTAGGTGGGACAACCTTAAAGTTATCTATGGAAGGATCCACGGTCGATGAGCATTATAAAATTGCCAAACTCGCCTTGGAGACAGGCAAAGTAAAACAAGTGCTCTGGGGTTTGGATTATTTCTCTTTGAAACTCGCCACAGCGGAAGATGAGGAAGATTTCCCTGACTATCTATATGACGGCAAACTATGGACCGACTACAAATACTGGTTCAATTCATCTGTATATAAACAATTTATAAGCAGCATCAAAAACAACCTGAGTGGTGAAGCTAAACAGAATTTGGAATATTTATACAACTGGGATAACAAAGTAGTGTTTGGCAAGCAATACGTTGCAGAATCTTACCTAATGGCTTGTGACAAGGAGCTGGATTACGGTACTAACGAGGAAAGCATTGAGCAAGTAAAGGGCTATTTTAATACGTATATCCGTCCTCTGCTGGAGGAATATCCCGATATCCAGTTTTATTTCTACTACCCACCCTACAGCGTTATGCGTCAGGTCGCTTGGTCTGCCAGCAATCCCGTTCGCTTTAACAATCAGCTTTTCATGCGGCAATGGATATTCGAGCAATTTGAACAGTTTCCAAATGTGAAGCTATACGATTTCCAAGCCGAAGCGGATTGGACATTCAATCTAGACCTCTATAAGGATTTAAGCCATCATAATGGTGAGGTTAACACGTGGATAGCAGAAGCTATCGGACAGGACAATTCCAAATATCGGGTAACCTCCAGCAACATAAAGGCGCTTAATAGCTCGCTGGAATCACAGGCGGAAAGCGCCGTTATGGATAATAACGGAAAAGTTTATCGCAGCAGTGTACAAGTAAATGGATTACCACTAGCACTTAACATCCGTTTAGTGCAAGGAAATAAAGAATTATGGCTGCCCGCCAAAGATATCGGGACAGCCCTGGGTGCATCCATAACGTGGGATGCGGCCACTAAAACTGTATCGCTTACTTCCGCCGAGAACACCGTTACTATGACTGTGGGCAGTGTCAAAGCACTCGTGAACGGGAAAGCTCTCACCATTGATGCTGCGCCGCTACTGGCAGGAGGAAAAGTTTTAGTCCCGCTAGCCTTTGTTGCGGAACAGCTCGGCTGGAATCTCTCAAGTGAAAAGGAAGGCGAATGGCTGCGGTATAACCTAAGCACCTCAGATAACGCCGGTACACTTAAGAATCAGCCATAAAATTTTCAAAAAAAAGCATAAAAGCACCCGGCGTTTATCATGCTGGGTGCTTTTGCATAAAAATCTTAAATCACACTAATCTCCGATCACTCTGTCTTACCTCTACGTCTAAATACTCGGTTCATAACAAATCCTATGGTTATCAACCCTATTCCCGACAGATACAGAGGCAAAGGACTGTTCTCACCTGTCTTCGGCAGCTGAGGAGCACCCGAAGTGCTATTGTTCACCGTACCTTTTGGTACTTCTTCATCGTCGATATCAACTTCTCCTAATGGAATTTCTTCTTCGGTAATCTCTTGCTCAGGAGTTCCCTCATCGGTTGATGTCGCGGATCCTAGATCGGCCGCATTTCCAGGACCAGCAGGAACAGCTGGATCATTAATAATTACTTCGGGTACGGGCGAGCTTGTAGACGTGGGTACCACCGAACCTCCAGATGTGCTGCTTGTAGGGATGGGTGTATGTGCAGCAGTCGCTTCTGGTGATGGAGAAACCGTCGGTGCTGGCGTTGTTGATGGTGCAGGTGTTACGGTTGGTTCTGGTGTTGTTGTTGGAGCACCAGTTGGTTCTGGCGTTACCGTAGGCGTGGGCTCCACTGCTTTTTGATTCGTAATCACCAGTTGAATCGCTAACGAGGAACGAATCTCCACTGGATGCTCGGATGTATCGAGCACGTAACCATTTGGAGCTGCTGTCTCCACCAATACATAGCTACCCAGCCATATTTTATTAAATGTAGCTGTACCCTCTGCATCTGTAGTTAGACTGTTAATCAGTACACGTTCCGTGCCATTTAGTCGATACAATGCAAAAGTCGCATCACCAAGCGCCTTTATGTTATCTTCAGCATCTAGCTTCTTAATATTGAGAGTGCCTCTTCCCCCGCTGCCTGTGCCAGAACCGCTGGAAACCCCGACAATAATTTCTTTAGAGGTTTCTTTACTTATTTCGCTGCCGTTAAAACCACTGAAATGTACAGTATTTATTACTTTGTCTCCAGTGTTAGCCACAATCAGGGATTGATATTCGAGAATGTAAGCCCTGCTGATTTCATAGGCAAAGCTTAACTCAAAGGATTGTTTTCCATCGGCATCCGTTGTGATAACAACGCTATAATCAATACCCTGAATCAATTCAGGGCCGCTTTTCGTGATATCTCCGTTCACAGCTACAGCCGTAGGATACAGATGGAATGAATTCTGCAGCAAAATTTGATTAGCACTAGGAGTATCTTTGATTAGAGCATCCTTTACAGTAGACTGCCCCCGGTTAATTTGCAGGCTCCAGTCGATTTTATCCCCGTTTTGTGTACCGTCCTTCAGCACATAATCCTCTCCAAAAGGAATTTTTACGGAGGCGGTCAAACCTTTGGAAACCACTTTTGTTCCATCATAGAGATTAGCTTTATTATCAATAGTAGTGCCTATTATTTGCCCTTCAAGACTTGTGTTAAATTCAATGTAGAAAGCGGAGTTAATCTTATCTGTAAAAATAACCTTTAATTCATTATCGCTATTTACGCTATTTACGCTATTTACGCTATAGCTATATTTATTAGGATTCACTTCTGTACCCTTGGTAGGGTCACCATTCTTTGCAATATTCATAGTGTAAACTTTTAGTGAACCAGGAACCAAGGTCTGGCCTGATTTTAAAATATCAACAAGCGCCGGAGCTTCGAGGGTTTTGCCGTTATAATTGGCGCCTATCGTCCAAGTAATTTTTTTAGTTGAAGCATCGTAGGCTCCCCCTTTAAATCCATTGTTTTTCGCCTCAGGTCTAGGAATGAATAACCCTTCTGCTTCTATCGTGCGTAAGGCTTCAGTAGTGTCCATCCAGTCTAACCGAACTTTGTTATTGAAATTTTCAGTTTTAGCCCAAATCCAATCCTTGTTAAATTCTGTAGTATAGCTAATCGTATAAAGACCAGATATCGGTGAATTAAACACTACCTTGAAGCCTTTATTAGGCTCGACAGGTGAGTTGTACACTAGATCATAGTTATTTGGATTTAAAACATTCCCATTCAGATTTCTAATCACCAGTGATTCTGGAATAAACTTTAGGCCGCCAAATGGGAAGGATTCGGTAACTGTAACATGGCTCATCGGGTAATTATCACTATTCAATGTGACCTTCCAACCCAAAATTTTATTCTGATAATCTACGGTTGATAAAGTCTTATAAAGAATGGAAGACCGGATTAATCGGGTAGCCTGATCACTATACGTACTATCAGATACTGTATTAGTTATGGTGGCATCCTCAAACACGCGTTTTATCGCTTTTGTCTTATATTCGATTCGATATGGTGAAGTAACATCGTGTGCAAATTGCAATACAAATCCAGACTTATGAACGTCTGACGTGGAAACAACCGTGTAGTCAACATCCTTTGTCAAAACCTTGCCTAACGTTGCACCACCGGAAGAATCCAGCTGCTCAGCATATATTTTTAGCGAATCGGCTACCAGCTCTTGAGAATCATCGAACAAATCTGTTAACACAGCGTTTCCTTGCGGGATATTCTTTTCATTGTAGTTATATTCAATTGCCCAGGAAATGATCTGTTTGCCCCCATCATAGCTTGTGGAATACTTTTTCAAGCTTCCTCCACGTTCTACATTCACTGTGGCAGAGGAGCTGGCAGGCTCTTGCCCATCTCCTGAAAAAGTTGCAGTATTGGTGAAGCTTAGCTGATGGTCATTAGTAATCCCTGTGGAATATACAATACGGTAAGCCTCTTTAATCACAGGTTCCGTAAAACGGACAATCAATGACCCTCCGGAGAGCTCTGCAGAGTATTTGCTTGTGTCGAGCAATGCTCCTTCCGTTACTGAACCATCCAATTGAATGCTCAGTTGATACACGCTCACTGTGACTGGAGTATTTAATGATAAGCCTGAAGGGATGGGGTCCGTCACAATGGCATTCCCCACGGCTTCCAAAGACTTATTGACATCAACAGTCCATAATATTTGGTTCGCATTGAAACCTTCGGCAATACCTCTCTTCTCTATAGTCGATCCAACACTTGGTTTAAAATTTACTGTCACTGTCTGAATACCGCCGCTCACGGGAAATAAAATATTCTGTATAGTACTGCCCGAGATTTGCTGTTTATCGAATTTAGTATTTAACCGCAGCGTTCCCTGCACGTCATCATGCGTTTCTATGTAGTCATTAAAAGTCATTATCACTTCATGTGAAATTTGCCTGACTTCAAAGCTCCCTACATCTCCATCCTCAGAGACCAACGGTCCGTTAAAATCATTAAATAACTGGAACTGTTCTGGAAGCTGAAAAGTAAAAGTGTCACCTTGCTTGTAATTATGATTTTTAGGAAGAGACCAATTATAATCCAAGGTAACATTAGCATCTCGTTCGTATACGCTGTTCGTGACCGTGATTCCATCTGGCCCGTAAACAGCCATTGAAACACTGGTGATGATATTTCTTTCGTCATCAATCGCAGCCGCTTTTACTTGCGGAGCAAATCC
This sequence comes from Paenibacillus sp. FSL H8-0315, assembly GCF_038005365.1. Taxonomy (NCBI): domain Bacteria; kingdom Bacillati; phylum Bacillota; class Bacilli; order Caryophanales; family Paenibacillaceae; genus Paenibacillus; species Paenibacillus sp. FSL H8-0315. The sequence continues at coordinate 1,218,627 of NZ_JBBOTA010000001.1, forward strand.
GATGCCATAGGCATATTGGGCCACAAGCATCAAAATAATGACCATTACACTTATTTTTTTCTTAAACATGTTCCTGTTGCCTCCATTTTCTTGTTCTAATTGTTTTCCACCCCTGCATGTTCAAAAGCTTCATATGTAATTCCGCGCCCTACGCCCCATCTTATGTTAATATAATGAAAAGTCTTCCTTATGCGGTGGAGTTGACAGAACATATACATATATACCCATTTTATGGATATCTAGAATCAAGATTATTAAAATTCTCAAACTTTATTTTTGATGGATGTTTTCACGTTCAAAGGAGGTTCATCTATGCAGCTTTCATCTTTTTTTGATCGCCAGCACGCGGAGGATTTCATCATGTTCTCCTCTTCGCATTGGGTTGCGCTGTCTATCATTACGTTAAGTTGTCTACTGCTCTATGGTTTACGGTTTGAAATTCGTACAGATTCAAGACTTCGGCAAAGCGTGCGTTTGCTGCTAATCATTCTACTTGTAGTCTCAGAAGCCGGGCTGCAAATGTGGTACATCGCTCAGAACATCTGGCGCTCCAGCTCCTCATTACCATTCGAGCTCTGTGGAATCACTCTACTGCTGTCTATTATCATGTTAATTTCACGCAGTCGAACCCTTTATTCCTTTCTCTACTTTGCCGGGATCGGCGGAGCATTTATTGCGTTGCTCACCCCTAACCTAGTTTATCCGTTCCCTCATTTCCGCTTTCTCCTGTTTTTTATAGCTCATGGTTCTATTATTCTGGCGTCTCTTTACATGACCTGGATTGAGGGCTACAAGCCGACTTGGAGATCTTTACTCATCACCATGCTCGGCCTCAATATTGTGGCTGCCTGCATCTGGACTGCTAATTACTTCCTAGGCTCAAACTACATGTTTCTATCCCAGAAACCTAGTACCTATTCCGTATTGGATTATTTTGGACCTTATCCTTATTACCTGCTTGTTGAAGAGCTGTTTGCCTTCACTGTGTTTCTAGCTATGTATTTGATATTCTTCTGGCTGCCAGAGCGGCGCAATTCACGGCGTAGACAGGTTAGGCGGATTCTTTAACAACACAAAAAAGCCAGCCCCGATATTCGGAGACTGGCTTTTAACTATTAAATCTTAAGCTTCGATGATTTCTACCGAAGTCATTTTGTCGCGTCCTTTGAAAGCATCAACAAGATCCATGCCTTCTACTACTTTACCAAACACAGTGTGTACTCCATCCAAGTGTGGTTGTGGAGCGTAGCAGATGTAGAACTGGCTTCCGCCTGTGTTCTTACCTGCATGTGCCATTGCAAGTGTTCCGCGTTCATGTTTGTTTGGGTTAATTTCGCAGTTGATTGTGTAACCTGGGCCGCCAGAGCCAGTTCCGTTAGGACATCCGCCTTGAGCAACGAAACCAGGGATAACACGGTGGAATGTCAATCCGTTGTAGAAACCTTCTTTTGCCAGCTTTTCAAAGTTGGCTACAGTGTTAGGTGCATCTTGATCGAACAAGTCCAGCAGCACTACACCGCCATTTTCTAGAGTGATTTTCGCTTGCTTTGCCATATGTAAATGACCCCTTTCAAAATTAACAAATTTAGAATACCTCAATTATATTACTATGAAACCACGCACAAAGCAAAGCAAGCAGGAGACTTTCCTGCTTGCTCTATATGCTGCTCAACTTTACCCACCTTACAGCAGCAGGCTATTACTTAGCAACAACTGTCTGTTTGGCGATACGCTCTGGTACAATATCGTTGGCAATAAGATCCGTATAGCTTTCACGACGCACTACAAGATCGCTTTGTCCGTTCTGTACGAATACTAAAGCCGGACGGCGAAGACGGTTATAGTTGCTGGCCATGGAGTAATTGTACGCGCCTGTGCAGGCTACAGCCAACAAATCGCCGCTTTCAGCCTTCGGCAGCTCTACATCCCAGATCAACATATCTCCGCTCTCGCAGCATTTACCAGCGATGGAGACAGTCTCAGTTGCGTCTTCGTTAGCACGGTTAGCAAGCAATGCCTCGTATTTAGACTGATACAAAGCAGGGCGTGGATTGTCGGTCATTCCACCATCAACAGCAACGTACTTACGCACGCCAGGAATGTCCTTGTTAGATCCTACAGTGTACAATGTAGTACCTGCATCTCCAACAATACTACGGCCCGGCTCCACCCAAATTTCCGGCAAAGCACTATAAATTCCAGCAAAATGAGTCTTCACTGCATCCGTAATCGCTGCAACATATTCAGAAACATGTAATGGGGTATCTCCCTCGACATAACGAATCCCGAAACCTCCACCAAGATTGACTACACGGAAGTCCACTTCCAAGCCTTCTTTAACACTGCGGGCAAAAGTTGCCACACGCTCAACAGCTAGCTGGAAACCATCGGTTTCAAAGATCTGCGAACCAATATGGGAATGCACACCAAGCAGCGTGATATTCTTTTTGCTGACTGCTGCTTTCACTGCTTCATAGGCCGATCCATTACCGATATCAAAGCCGAATTTGGAATCTGTCTGGCCCGTTGCGGTATATTCATGAGTATGCGCTTCTACACCTGGTGTCACCCGCAATAAGATGTTTACATTAACTTCTTTACGTGCAGCAATGGACTGCAAAAGGCTAAGCTCTACCAGATTATCGACTACAAAGCAGCCGATTTTGGCATCAATCGCCATTTCGATCTCTTCAGATGTCTTATTGTTGCCATGAAAATGGATGCGTTCTGCCGGGAAGCCAGCTTGCAAAGCTGTATATAGTTCGCCGTCGGATACAACATCCAGTGACAAACCTTCTTCATCAGCCAAACGAACCATTGCCATTACTGAAAACGCCTTGCTTGCGTAAGCTACTTGGAAACCAAGGCCGGAGGCTTTAAAAGCATCCATATATTCCCGGCAACGTTGTCTAACCAATTGCTCGTCCAATATATATAGCGGGGTTCCATATTCCGCTTTCAATTCAGTTACATCACATCCGCCGATCTCCAAATGCCCAGCATCGTTAATGCGGCTAGTACCGTGTAGAAACATTCTTTAGTCCTCCAATTTCTGTGGAATATCAAGGTTCCACCCTGTCTTAGTGTATTCAGTATAACAGACAGTGGGAACTCCATTGAATGGACTAATTTGCAGTAGTTTTGTATTTTCCTACGATTGTTACTCATTCTCTTGAGATGGCGGCATTCTGGTATTGTCTCTGGTTTTGTTAAAAGACGGCCTTTCCTTCGAACTTAAGACCGGTTTACGCAATAGAATTTCACTCATTGCCTTTGCATTAAAGGGTATAAACGGCCACATATATGAGGAGTTATAGGACCGATGAGTGGTTAAGAAGATAGTCAGTAACGTCGTGCCAATCATAAAGCCTGGTACCTGGAACGCCGCTACGGAAATTAATAACACAAGCCTGACTATACGGTTCGCCAGACCCAGCTCATAACTCGGAGTCGCAAACATACCGATTGAGGCTACCGCCATATACAGTACTACTTCGTTTACAAACAGACCACTCTGCACCGCTATATCACCAATCAATATGGCTGCAATCAGACCCATCGCTGAGCCTAAAGGTGTTGGGGTATGCACGGCGGCCATCCGCAGTAAATCAACCCCAAGCTCTACAATCAGAAACTGAGCGAGAATAGGAATTCTCGCTGTCTTTTGCGGCCCGATAAAATCCAGCATAGCAGGCTTTAACTCAGGATGGATAACAAGCAGCATCCATAATGGGAGCAGGAACATGGAAGCGAAGATGCCGATGAAACGGACCCACCGCAGATATGTCCCCATAAAAGGAGTCTGGCGATTCTCCTCCGCATGCTGGCAAAGATCAAAAAAGGTAGTCGGAAGAACAATTACAATGGGCGAGGTATCCACGAATAATATGACCCGTCCCTCTAATAAATTGGAGGCTACAACGTCAGGGCGTTCAGAATAACGCACCATAGGATAAGGGTTCCACCCTCCGCCGATAATCGCTTCTTCCAATTGCTTATCCGCCAGTGGAATACCATCGATATCGATGCTGTTGATTTTATCGATGACTGACGTTACTTGCGTTTTATCAACGATATCATCGATGTAAGCCACGCAGACATCTGTCCGTGTCCGCCGTCCCACTTGAAACATTTCAAGCTTCAGCCCCGGATCACGTATCCGCCTTCTTACAAGTGAAATATTACTAAGCAGGGTTTCTGTAAAACCATCGCGCGCACCACGCACCACCCGATCAATCGAGGGTTCATCAGGACTTCGCATGGGGTAAGATCGAGTATCCATTAGGATAACTTTGTTCTCACCCTCAATAAATAGTGCGCTCATTCCTTTTAATACTTTATCGAAACATTCACTTAATACACTACCCTCTTCAACTTGAATATGAGGGATGTATTCGTTCATAAAGCTACCTAATACACCTGCGGACAAATTTTCTGAAGAAAGGTAGGTTAGTCGTTTCAGAATTTCATCCGTCACATCTTCGTTGGTGAATCCGCTTAAGCAGAGTAAAGCTGTCTTATGTCCCCCAAAGGACATTTCTCTAAACGTCACATCAAAACTTGTTCCCAGCCCCATCACTTCGGTCAGCGTGTTTTTTGTTTCTTGTAGAGAACCTGGGATATGATCATTGCCTTGCCAATAAATAACGGATTCCTTTAATGAGTTAGAATGCTCACTATCGCGTTTGTTTTGTAGCTTATCTTTACTTTTGTTCTGAGACTGCTGCTGCGCCTGCTTCTTTGAAGGCTTCGGTTGAGCTTGAGACTCCTCCCCAGTACCAGCATCGTTACCTGTTCCGCCTGCTGCCTGAGCATTCTGATCCTGTCCCTCATCATCTGATTCTGAATCCTCTGAATCCATACCAAATAACCTGGCAAAAAAACCTTTACTCGGCTCATTTGGCTCCTGATTGCCGAGCTCATCCGATGCTTCTGCATCTTGCTGCTCTGTTCCCTGCTCCGCAGTGGCATCTGCATCCTGCTGCTCTGTTCCCTGCTCCGCAGTCGCTTGTGCATCCTGTTGCTCAGTTCCCTGCTCCGCAGTCACTTCCCCATCCTGCTGCCCTGTTCCCTGCTCCGCAGTCGCTTCTGCATGCTGCTGCTCTGTTCCCTGCTCCGCAGTCGCTTCTGCATCCTGCTGCTCTGTTCCCTGCTCCGCAGTCACTTCTGCATCCTGCTGCTCAGTGCCTAATTCGGCTGATGCCTCTGTATCTTGCTGCTCCTGGCTAGTTTCAGATGTTGTAGAATTTCCCGCTGAATCTTCACTTCCACCGATAGCTGAAGTGCCCTCAGGATCTGTGTGATCTGCAACTAGATCCTCTGCAGTTGTCTTCATTGCTGCAGCAGCTGCAGCATTATCTTCCAGATGGTCATCTTCCGGTGCAGAATCACCGCTGTGAATAAACTTGCTCATTTCCTAACCCCCTGTTTACTGTCGGTATACAAACCAGTCGAACAAAGAACCCGCGACCTTCCCACTCACCATCGCCATTAACAGACCGAATAGATAATGTGTCATATTTAAGCGTTTAGCGAGTATCGGCAGCACATTTAATACCTCGGTCAATGCTGCAGCGAGCATCCCGACAAAAATCCCATCAAATAGTCCTACACCAAGTTCAACTAGAGGACCTGAGGTAATTTTCCAATTCCAAAAATCACTAATAGTACCTACTAAAGATCCACCAACCATCGCGCCTTCATACCAATGAACTTTATCGTAAGAAGAGGTTAATTGCGCCAGACGCGGCACCATATCCAGCACAACAAATAGAGCGATCACTCCACCGCCTACAGCAATACCACCCGCAATGCCCAGCAGCAAATTTAGTCCCAGTGCTATGGGTGCCGTCATCTTCAGTCCTCCCTATTCTCAGATTGGTTTTCACTGCGGCGCCTCATCTTGCTGTATTCCTCATTGATGACATATTGGTCGATGTTCTTCTGATACAGATACATTTCCACTTCCAGCGGAGTAGGTTCCTCATTCCACTTCTTTTTAAATAAATGGTTGAAAAAAATGACCATCCCAAACCCGATGCCCAGAGAATAAGCAATCTGAAATATATAGGGATGCTCATCCCGATGACCCGTTAGCATCTCCACAATTCGAATTTGTACCTCCAGCATATTTACATCAGCATGAAAGTTCATAATTGTCAGAGCAGACCCAAAGAAAAGCAGCAGCCACACTAAAACAAACATCGCCACCGAAGGTTTCCGTCTCTCCACCTGACTCTCAATCTGCACAATCGTCCTCCCTTCACCGATCGGTTCAATGTCCGCATTCGGTATAAGTTCATATATCCGGGGGATAACCATCAACAGATCAATCAAAATCAGATTGCCGTCACTTTGCTCCGGCTTCATTAAGAGAATTGTCTCCAACGACTCTTTCAGCTCAGGCTCCGCTATCAAAAAAGCAATATCACCCAACGTGACACCTTTACCCTTGGGAACCATCACCCGATTTTTAAGCTGTATATAGATGGTGGGAGCAGAATGTTGTTTCATCCGCATTCCTCCTAAAGGTTATGGTGAAGCTCAGGTCCAAGATAACGGTAGTATGGGAGTAAAGCCTTATTTTTACTCTTGCTGCTCTGAATCAATTTCTTGAAATACTGAAATGTTGCTTGTTTATAGGTATCAGGAAAGGCTAACCCTTCTTCTGGAAATTAAAAAGAAGACAGCTCAAGGTAATTAACCTTAAGCTGTCTTCTTGTTTCAATCCTAAATACGTCAGAATTCGAGCGAATCCAATTTCCCTCCCGCAAAATCAAACAGGGTCAGATTGGACCAACCATTCTCATGTCCCACGGACCATTCCTTTTGCGAAGGAATCCAGGCTGGCTCCCAATAATAAAATCCGACACCTTTACCGTTAGGTATATTCTTAATTACACTAATAAAATCTTTCATATACTTAGTCTGACCCTCTACTGTAGCCGGATAACCTTCATGCAGCTGCTTTTCCTCACTTACTATTAAGGAGAAACCTTCAGGTGCATTCAGCGTCCAAGGATAAGCTGTTTCAACAACAATAATATCCTTATTGTACCGCACCGCCAATTCATTCAGGTTAGATCGCAAGTCATCCAGTGTGCCGTGCCACCAAGAATAAAAAGATAATCCGATCACATCAAAATTTACGCCATGCTCGAAAAACCGATCATAAAAGTTACGGCTGGCTGGATGATCAGCACCGCGGTCAATATGGATCATGACGGACAAATCAGAAGCAACAGCTTTTGCGCCCGCTATTCCTGCTTGAACCAGTGTAATGAACTGTTCCCACTGCTCCGTAGTATCCCACTCACCATCCACCTTGCCTTCATTCCATAACATGCCTGGAGTAATCTCATTACCGATCTGCACCATGTCGGGCATTGTGCCTTGAGATTGCAAAAGCTCAAGAACCTCACGAGTATACTCATACACGGCTGATGTTAAACCCGTAAAATCAAGGTTCTCCCAAGCTTTTGGCTTCGATTGATTAGCAGGATCTGCCCATTTATCCGAATAATGAAAATCCAGCAGAAAGTTAAGTCCTGCTTCTTTAATTCGCTTAGCCATAATCAGCGTACGTTCTAGATTGCAGAAGCCGCCCGGAGGATCATTCCAAATCCGCAGCCGGATGGCATTCACGCCATTGTCTTTCAGAATGTAGAGCAAATCCTCAGCGTTCTCAACGGACTCTTCAGCACCGCTGTAATACGCTCCTCCACCCTGCTCAATTTCATCCAGAAACGAGATATCCATTCCATTGATAAATGTGGTTGTCATCATTGCTACTCCTTTACAGAACCAAGTGTCATCCCTTTAACAAAATATTTTTGCAGGAAAGGATATACGATCAAAATTGGAGCGGCTCCGATAAATATTTGCGCGGCTCTCACCGTCGTCTGCGAGATCAGCTCCATTTCCTTTGGATTGATGCTCATGGAGCTCATATCCCGTTGAATGATAACCGTCTGCAGGAATGTCGCCAGTGGAAATTGCTTGGAATTATTCAAATACAATAGTCCATCGAACCAGGAGTTCCAATGGAATACCATGCTGAACAAGGCAATCGTAGCGATCGACGGCAGAGAAATCGGCAAGTAAATACTGAACAACGTACGGAAATGTCCGGCTCCGTCTATTAGCGAGACCTCCTCCAGATCTTTTGGAATACCACGGAAGAAGTTCAGCATCAGAATCACCAAGAACGTATTTACCGCACCTGGCAGAACAAGTACCCAGAAGGAATCCATCAAACCAATCTTTTGAATCACAATGTAAAATGGAATCAAGCCGCCGTTGAATACCATACTGAAAACGAACAACCAAGAGTAGACATTACGGCCCTTGAAGGCTGAGTTTTCTTTGGATAACGGATAGGCTGCCAAAAAAGTAATTAAAAGTGTAAGTCCAGTCCCGAGTATGGTTCTTTGAACAGATACCCAGATGGAGTGTAGAAAGATCGGATTGTTTATTGTCTTTTTATAAGCTTCCAGAGAGAACTGCTTTGGCCATAACCCTACCAAATTGGCATCCGCTGCCGACTTCGCGCTAAAGGATACAGCCAGCACGTGAATCAAAGGTACAATACACATCAGTGCGAGCAGGATTAGAAAGCAAGTATTAAACACGTTGAATATACGATAACCTCTTGTTTTGTAATACATAAGTTGTCTCCCTCTTCCTTTGGTAGATTAGAAAATGCGATATCCTGCCCACTTCTTAGCCAAACTGTACGAGACGAGAATTAGGATCATACTAATGGCCGACTTAAACAGTCCGATTGCCGTACCAAAGCCCATCTCACCATTCAGAATAGCCGTGCGGTACACGAAGGTATCAATAATATCGCCTTTCTGATAGACCAGTGGATTGTAGAGGTTAAAAATCTGGTCAAACCCTGCGTTCAATACATTTCCGAGAGCCAAGGTACCTACCACCACAACCATTGGCAATAGAGATGGCATTGTGATAAAACGTGTCTGCTTCCAGCGGTTAGCGCCATCTATTTCAGCAGCTTCATATAATGATGGATTGATTCCTGCTAGAGCAGCTAAGAAAACGATCGTATTATAACCAAATTCCTTCCACACATCTGTGAGAATAACTGTGAACCGGAACCAGTTGTTATCACCTAAGAAAAAGATTGGTTTGAAGCCCATGCTGCCTAAGATCTGATTGACAAAACCATCTGTAGCAAGCAAATCCAGCAAGATCCCGCCGAGAATAACCCAAGATAAAAAGTGAGGCAAGTACACCAGTGTCTGAATAGTACGCTGTATGTATACCTTGCGAATCTCATTTAACAAAATGGCGAATACAAACGGTACAGCCAGATTGAAAATCATTTTTAGAACAGCAATAATCAATGTATTCCAAATGACCTGCATACTGTCATTACGTTCAAATAGATAACGGAAATTGTCCAATCCAACCCATGCCGAGCCTGAAATTTTCAGCCATGGCTTATAATCCTGAAATGCCATCACAATTCCGCCCATTGGAATAAAGCTGAAGATGATCAGGAATATCATCGCCGGCAATAACATCAAGTGAAAAGGCCATGTTTTTTTTAGTGTTCTCATCCTTGGTCCCCCATATCGTGTCAAGTTCTTCTGTAACCATACTCAAATTATAGCAACGCCCGAATTCCTCAAATAGCGGGCAAAACCAATATATATGGTACAAAAGCAATCTCTTTATCACATTGAAAAAAGAGGACTTCAAACGCAAACAGGGACCCTCCCTAAAGCCTAATGCTACGGCTGAAGAGACGGTCCCGTTTACTCCTTTTTACCTAGTCAAACTAAATCCAAACCTTATTTTACGCTGTCATACCATTCGTTAACTTCTTTAGTGATTTGATCGCCACCACCTGATTTCCAGGTTGCTACAAAGGAATCAAATGCATCCAGCGGTTTGTTGCCATAGATAATTTCATTAAACGTTTGGTTCTCAATTTTGTTCAGATAGTCCATCTTCGATTTCATAGTTTCGGTCGTAGGACCTGTGAACATATTCTTAAAGGATTTATCCTCTTGCGCCAGCAGAACTTTGGCAGCCGCAGGGGTATCTTTACCATAATTCACAGCTACGTCCTTCTCCAGACGGGTTGTTGGCTCTGCGCCATCTGCCAGGTTAAGGAGTGCTTTCATTTGGGCATCCGGGATCCGGGCACCGTCACGAACCAGCATATAACGAACACTATTCACATAACCGCCAGCAATTTTATCATTTTCGATCATCTTGCCGTTCGCGTCCAGCTCATAGTCATATCCTGCAAAAAGACCGTTATCCAGTTCACTGCCTGGCGTTGGATTAGCAAAGTTATCGAACAGATAGTTTTGATAAGTAAAGAAGGCTTCTGGATTTTTCATTTTCGTGCTGATCAAAGTTACACCGTTAGTGAATTGTGTGCCATGACGCATAACCTTTCCATCCGGTCCCGCTGGAATTTCAATTGGAGCCCATACTGCATCTGGAGAGTTCTTCACGGTATCCTGAAGCGGCCAGCCGCTCATCCAGTAAGGACCCGGGAGAATCCCTGCTGTACCTGCAACTGCTGGTTCGGCAGTTTTGTTCTCATCCCAAAGAGCTGCTTCCTGAGGAATATAACCTTTCGCCAACCATTCCTTCAGTTTTTCAAGCCCTTGCTTCATGCCAGCATTTACTGAGCCGTATTCTAGTTTACCATCAGCATCTAGATTCCATTGCTGTGGCAAGGTTCCGTAAGCACCAAAGATCCAAGATGGATCGCCCATCCAAGTGTTCATTGTTGTTTTGAAGCCGATACTAAGTGGAGTTACCTTGTCTGGTGCCAAGCCATCAGGGTTCTGATTCTTGAACGCATCCATCACTTTTTCCAGCTCATCGATCGTCTTAGGGGCTTGCATATTCAGCTTATCCAGCCAATCTTGGCGGATCCACAGAATGTAATCATGGTTATATGCATAATCGAGAACAGGCAGGCCCATTCTTTTGCCATCACGGCTGTATTGGTTCCAAACGTTAGGATCCTGTGCCATCGCTTCTTTCCAAGTATCTGAAGCATATTTATCAAACAAAGTTCCTACATCTGCATACATGCCGGAATCGATCAAATCCTGTGCAATCGTGTTGTCGGCTGTACCGATGGTTACGACATCAGGCATGTCCTGACCTGAAGACATGGATAAACGCAGCTTCGTACCAAATGCGCCGTTCGTATCTGTGATGGACCAAAGGGACTTAATGTTGATGCCGAATTTTTCTTTAGCCCATTTTGTAGCCACGTTATTCTCAATGCTTTCACCGTTTTTGAATTTAAGCTCAGGGTCCACGCCCCATGCGGTTGTAAATGTCACCTCAGGATCGTATTTATCCTTGTAGGCGTTTTCAGAATTGGAAGCTGTATTTGCAGTCGCTTCACCAGCTGCTTTATCTCCAGCAGTGTCTTTACTATTAGCAGCGTTATTGCCTGAACAGCCCGCAAGGCTACCCGCCAAAAGCATGCTCATGCACAGGAGCGGCAGCCATCTTTTTCTCTTCATCGCGCTCATTTTGTTCCCCCTTGGATTCCATAAGTGTTGGTTACATTTTAATTATAGGGAACGACGCTGAGCCCGAATACGTCATTTAAACAAGGTTTCTGCACCTTTCTCAACCTCTATCCGTCCCGGAATTCATTTGGTGTCATATTGTAGTGTTTTTTGAACATCTTACTGAAATATTGCGGATTCTGATATCCAAGCTCAGAGGTGATTTCATAGATTTTTTTATTCGTATTTTTAAGCAGATATAATGCCCGTTCCATCCGCATCCGAATAATATAGTCCCCAAGTCCTTCCCCAGTCTCAGCTTTATAAATCTTGGACAAGTAGACTGGATGCAAATATACATGATCGGCAATGGTTTTGACGGACAGCTCATGCCCCGAATGGTTTCCTACCAGCTCATGCACCTGCTTGATAATATAACTTTTCGTATTCTGATCGCTTTCGGATAGCTCCTTCTGAAGCTTATCGAGCATATCAAACGCCCAATCTTTAAGCTTATCAAAAGAAACAATAATACTCTGCGTCAACAACGGATCTAAAGCATATTGGTCGATCTTGGAGATGAACTGACCACTCTTATGCGCTATATACATAAATGCATTCGTTATCGATAGAAAGACCTCGTACAGATGTTCACTGGAAAACCGTGCATTCTCCATATCCCGGAACACGTCAGCAATTTTTTGCCTTGCTGTATCCCATTGTTTGGATTCCAGCAGATGAATGAGTGTAGGTGGACGATAAAGACATTCGAGCGATTTGATGCTGATCGTCTCCTGATGCTGGCGGTCATCCAAAAACAGCACGGAGCTGGATTCATCATGTGCTGCCAAATACATCGAGCTAAGGCCGCTTCGATAGGCAGCCGTCATCCCCTCTGGAAAGGTGAACCACTCCGTTACAATCAGTGAAATCTCACCCTTGAGGTAATTGCTTACACTAATTCGGAAATTCGCGATCACCGCTTTTAGGATTTGCTGCCTTGCAGCTTCATAGTTAGCCATTTGCTCCAATTCCTGCTGTACAGCTGGCTTTAATTCAACAAGCAGAATCAAGCAATCATGCGGCGCTTTGCAGAACCAGACATGGAACTGTTCCTTAAAAAGCTCCTCGGCAATGTTGCCGATCGCATATTCCATGAGAGAGACCGAATGGTGATCCATTGCGGCATAATGTTTACCCAGCTGAATCAGCAGCATCGCCGCTTCAGCATCCGGCTGGAAGGAGATTTCATATTCCTTCAGCTTAATGGCTAGTGTCCGCTCAGACAGCACCCTGCCGAGAAGCAATTCGTGCATCAGATTAGCCCGCAAAACACTGTAATCGGCTTTGCGATTATACAGCAGCAAATGATATCTATCATGAGCTTCCCATTCGTCTTTCAAAGATTCAATCGCACTGGATACGCTTTTGATAAACTCATCATCACTTACCGGCTTCAAAATATAATCAAATGCCTGCAGTTGAATAGCTTTTTTCGCATATTGAAAATCGGAATAACCTGTCAATAAAATGGACCGAATATTTGGCCATTTCTCGCTCACGGCTTCAATTAATTGCAGGCCAGTCATTCCTGGCATTGAAATATCCGTAACCATAATATCTATAGCCTGCTGTTCCATAATTTGCAGAGCTTCAGCACCCGATGCCGCTTGATGCACCTGCTTTACCCCGATTTCAGCCCATGGAATAGTACGAGCTAAACTTTCCGTAACATAGGGCTCATCATCAACTAACAACAGCTCTATCATTCTTTCCCCTCCTAGATGTCATTCCATTTCATTGTCTGTGTAGGGCAGCAACCACTGCAGTGTCACCTGTAATCCTCCAAGCGGAGAAGGCGAGATGCGCAAGCCAGACGTCTCCCCAAAACGCAGCCGCATTCTCTGATGCACATTCCATAGACCGCAGCCCATTTCTTCATCCATCGCCCTGCTTAGTTTATTTTCCAGTTCTATAATTTCCTCTGGCGTCATGCCCTGACCATCATCTTCAACCGTAAGCGTCATTTCTCTGCCTGCACAGGAACCCGTAATCCGCACCAGTCCCTCTTTGGCGACGGGCTCAATTCCATGTATAACCGCATTCTCCACCAAAGGCTGCAGCACGAGCGGCGGAAGCTCTCTTTTGCGCATTTGCGGTGGGATATTGATCTCATAACGAAGTCTGCTCATCCTCATCTTCTGGATCTCCAGATAATGATTCACAAATTCCACCTCTTCAGACAGCGCAACCAAATCACGTTCCTGACGAGTGGTGTATCTGTAATATCGGGACAAATTATGCGACATCCCAACGACTGCCCCCATATTATCGAGCTTCGCCATACTTGTAATAAAGGAGAAGCAATTATAGAAAAAATGTGGATTTATCTGTGATTGAAGCTGCTTTAAGCGGGCTTCGCGAACATGGATTTTCTCCATCAGCACATTCTCGATCAGCATCTGAATCTGTTCTACCATACTGTTAAACCGGCCGGACAGGAAGCTGAATTCATTCTTCCCTTTAATCTCCACTCGCGCAGAATAATCCCCTTGCTTCAACCGTTGAAAGCCTCCAACCAATAACCTTATAGGCACCTGCACTTGAACATATAATAGATAGGCTACGAGACAGCTCATTAACAACAAAGCACTGATCGCAAAATAAAATAAACGATTAGAGGTCAGGATCGGATGTAGGATTTCAGTCAGCGGCATATAGTCGATCAAATACCAGCCCATTTTGTCCGAATAGACGATATTTACACTGTAGGATTCACCTTCTATTTTGACCGTGCGATTCTCACTAGGCTTCAGCTGGGTCTCTTCCAGCCTGTCTACCAATTCTTTAGCTAACACCTTGTCGGCACTGCGGTTAAAAATAAGGCCTGTTCCCTGCTTATAATAAAAAGGATCTCTTCTGCCATCACTTTTGAATTTATCCAGCATATCCTCTATGTTCCGGCTGTCGAACTCTACCTTCATAACCGTTTTGACTTTTTCCGGAGCGAATTCTGACATAAAAGGTGTAAAAGAAAACCATGAGAATACGAAGCGGTCACCCTCCTGCCCTTCAATCTTATCCACATGCCAGCCCGACTTCACTTCCCGCTTCAGATCCTCATCTTCGTATAACTTCGCATCATTTTCAGACACCATACGATGAATGGACGGGGAGTATAAATATAGCTTACTCTTCCAATTGGAGGAGCTTTCTTGAATGCTGATTTTGGTCTGAATCCGTTTGATCAGGTTTATCGTATCCAGATTCAAACGCCCTTTTTCCAGATAAGTATCCTTAAGGCTGAGGATATCAGGATCATGGATCAGCAGAATCGGCCACGAGGACAATAACTCCATATTACTTTCTACCTGATTCTGAAAAAAACTAAGCTGATTATTATTCGAAGTATTTAACTCCGTACGCAGCACATCCGTGGTCGTTTTATTGGAATAGAAGTAAAGGATGGTTATCGGGATCAGCATAATGACCATGATACTCACGATTTTGGTAAATAAATTATATCTATACACGTTCCTTCACTCTCCGGCTCAAATGTCATAGCCCCTATTGTACAAACAATCCCTACTTGCGAAAAGATAAATATCTAAAAAATGTGGTAAAGACAGGCCCTAACTGCCTTTTCGAGCACAGTTATTGCCTGTCTGCCTATTATTGCTGCAAAAGATTGAGTATGATGTAAGCCGCTTCAGCGCGTGTTGTATGGGCTTGCGGGCGGAAATTGCCATCTTCGAATCCATTGATAATCCCAGCCTGCGCAAGCGCTGTTATCCCTTCACTGGCATACAACGAGATCAGGTCTTTATCTTTAAAAGAAATAACGTTCACATCTTTCTGACCGTTCACTTTCTCCGCCAACTTAAGTGCACGGTATGAAATAGCTGCCATTTCTTCACGGGACAATTTATCATTCGGGCCAAAAGTGCCATCCGCATGTCCTTGTACAACACCCAATCTCCCAGCAGTATTCACAGCAGAGCTATACCACGCATCAAGGTTCACATCTTTAAAACTACCTGTCCCTCTTTCTGCATTTAGCTCCAGCGCGGGCAGCAGCATGCTGACAAATTCAGCACGTGTAACCTCCCCTTGCGGATTAAAGATCCCGTTTCCTATTCCTTGCACGATCCCTTTAGCCGTCAAGGATTCAATCGCTAACGTGGCCCAATCTGCTGCTTTTAAATCTGTGTACCCCACCTCTGCGTACCCCGCAGCATAAATGCTGAAATGACTTGGATTAAACACAATCTGTTCCGCGGTTGGGTTGTACCGCACAGCTTTGATAACTTCGAGTTTTCCATCAGCAAGTATCGAATAAACAGCAATCCGCTGGCTCTGCTCCCCGAGCTTCAGCTTGTAGTGGAAGGCTACCGATATTGCTCCTTTTTTGAAAACATCGATAGAAGTCCCGTCTACTGACACATGGATGTTATAGGCCGGGTAGTCTTTTGCTCCAGTTGCCAATGGTGAAGGCAAAGTTGGCGTATCTACCTGAACCAGTGAGAGCGTTAGTTCCTTAGCTCCCGTCTTTATAATTCCTGCACTAGCTTCCGTAGAAACCGTAACAGAGGCCGTCCCATATACAATTACTATTTGAGGATGTTTGCCCTGCTCTAGTATAGAACTCAACGGAAGATGAACGACTGCTCCCTTAAGCTCTCCCGTCGATGGCAGAACAGAAATAACCAGTTTTCCATCCGCCGGAAGCGTCGACAACGCCTTATTGATATCCTCTATACTTAGCGTGATATCAGCTATGCCGGAAATTCCTGCTTGTGCCTTCACCTGAAGTTGTCCTGCCGTTGTATGTTCGACCACTGCTTTATTTGCTGAATTTACAACGCTTGAATCTCTGACGGTGATGATAGGATCAGGATTAACCCCTGTTCCGGGTTCCTCACCAGTGCCGGGATTCCCTCCCGTTCCGGGTTCCTCACCAGTGCCGGGATTTCCTCCCGTTCCGGGTTCTTCACCAGTGCCAGGATTTCCTCCCGTTCCGGGTTCCTCGCCAGTGCCGGGATTCCCTCCCGTTCCGGGTTCCTCGCCAGTGCCAGGATTTCCTCCCGTTCCGGGTTCCCCGCCAGTGCCAGGATTTCCTCCCGTTCCGGGTTCCTCGCCAGTGCCAGGATTTCCTCCCGTTCCGGGTTCCTCTTCGCCCCCCTCACCGGCCACCGGGGTTTTGAAGACATTTAATGAAGAGAGTGCATTCCCTGCAAAATCGAACATTGCCTGATTCTCCCAAGCATTTCCTTCGCCTACCTTCCAGCCTACACCTTGCACTGGAATCCAAGCTGGTTCCCAATAGAACAAGCCTGTTCCTTTACCATCGGGTACTTTGGACAATACATTCATTACTGTTTTGACCTCAGCCATTTGACCTGCAACCGTAGCTGGGAAGCCACTGCCGTCTAGCTGATCTTGGCGGGCGATGTTATTCTCAAAATTGTCGCCGTCCTCCAGCGTGTAAGGATACGCGGTTTCCGTCACAATCACTTCTTTACCATATCGTTTAGAGATATCGTCCAAGTTAAACTGCAGGCTATCCATCGTTCCGCTCCAATACGGATAAAAGGACGCGCCGATCACATCATAATCAAGATTCCGCTGCGTTAATTCGTCAAAGAACCAACGAAACATATCATTTTTGCCACCTTCAGCAAGATGGATCATAATTTTGATATCCTGACCTGCACCCTCGCTGTCTCTAACTCCCTTCACTCCGCTCTCCAGAAGCGGAACAACCTTCTCAAAAGCATTCTCTTGATCATAGGATTTGCCATCTGGCCATAACAAGCCCCCATTAATCTCATTTCCGATTTGAACCATATCGGGTGAAGCTCCCTTTTCCTTTAGCTCATCCATAACATCTTTGGTATAGTCATATACCGCTTGCTTCAATTCATCATAGGAGTAATCCGCCCATGCTCCTGGCTTGTTTTGCTTTCCGGGATCAGCCCAGAAATCAGAGTAGTGGAAATCAAGCAACAGCTTAAACCCTTTGGCTTTGACACGCTGCGCCATTTCCACAACATGCTCACGGTCATTATAGCCGCCAGCTTCCTGAGGATCATTCCATAAACGCAGCCGAATGTAATTTACACCCCGGCTTTTAAGAATATCCAGCAAATCCTTTTCTACTCCATTGTCGTAATACTTTCCACCGGCATCCTCAATCGCTTCCAGTGTGGAAATGTCCGCACCTTTTATGAACCCGGATTGCAGCACAAGCGGAGTAACCTGAATATCAGCTGTGGGTTGTAGGTCTGTCCCTGCAACTTTCCCCATTACGCTGTAAGTTCCTTCAACCGCGTACTCCGCTTCAGTAAGGTCATCCCAGGTTACAGGCAGCTGTTTGCTTGACCCATCTTCGTATATAGCCGTTACCGCTGATGGCAATAAAGCAGGCACATCCGTAATTGTGCTGACATTTATACTCTCAAATCCGACAATAGGCGTGCTGCTGTCACCTACTACTGTTACCTTCGCCACTGCCTTCTGCACAGTACCTGAGATAGAACCGCTTACTGTATAGGTTCCGGGACGGGAATACTCTGCTGGCGGGATCACATCCCAAGCAACCTGAGCATCCTCCGTGTCAGAATTGCTATATACCACAGTTACAACACTTGGAAGCTCAGGGGCTTGCCCAATTTCCGTGTCCAACCGTACTGGCAGTACAGTTTGTATTTCACCCTGTGCCGGCTCATGCGGCGCGCTGTCTGCGGGAACACCCCAGACCTTCAGATCATTAATGGCTGCCCATTTCCCGCCGTTGATGCCGGTCAGGTTGACCCTTACATATGAAACATTCCGCAGCTTAAAAGCATTGTACTGAGTTTGCTCTACACTGCTGCTCTGACTTTTGTCCACAACTGTTGTCCATACCTTATGATCACGTGATACTTCAATCGTATATTGATTAATGTAACTCCATGCATTCCAGATGACGGTTGCGCCTGACAAGTCATATGCACCTTGCAAATCTACTTCCAGCCAATGAGGAAAGCTCCCGTCATTCGCCGTCCAATGTGTGTTCCATTCATCGGAATCTACTGCGTTACCCGCTTCATACCCTGCAAGCTCACTATCGGATATAGCAGGCTTTCCTAGGGCAATATTCTCATCTCCTGCCGCTTGAGCAGACTGCCCAAACGTAAAAGGGGAAATAAGAAAGGTCAGAATCATAAATAATACAAATGATTTCTTCAATGTCTGCTTCCTCCTAAATAATTTAATCATGGATTATGTACTCAGCAGCACAGTCATTTTGTGCGCTCCCTAATTGTAAACGCTTTATTAACTCTGCTATATGTTACGTTAGAAACATTTCAGCAGTTTTTGCAGTCGATTTGATCTAAGCAAGGAGTAAAATCACATACAAAAAAAGATGATCCGAAAGCCATACGGCTTCGAATCATCTTTATATAGGTAGAACCATTCCACTTCAATCTGCTCAGAGCGTTTGTGGTTTGGACTGTTGATTAGATAAAAAGAATAAAGCGACCCAGATCAAGGCAAATCCGAGAATCTGCGGGATAGTGACCAGCTGTTGGAACACAATCCAGTTGATGATTACTCCCGTCATAGGAAAGCTGAGTTCAGCCAATGTGGCGAAGGAAGCTTTGGTCGTGCTAAGTCCTTTGTAATACAACAACATACTAAGAAGTCCTGGCAGCAAAGCTTGCAGCAATAAATTAACCGCAATAGCTGCCGATGCACCAAACCCGCCATGAATCTGCCACGGGGCACCTTCTAGCGTAGTGATAACGAAAAGTAAAGGAAGCGCAAGGATAAACCGCAGCGAAGTCACTGTCTCATATTTCATAGAACCGAGCAGATAACGTCCCATGACTGTCGATCCCCCCCACAGTGCAGCTGCTCCCAAGGCCATCAGACTGCTAACCCCAATAAAGTTATTCACATGTCCGAAAGGGATACTCCAGCCAAAGGTCAGCAGATAGGTTCCTACCAGCGCCAACACAATGAGTGGTCCGAAATTTTTTGGCAAACGTTCTTTAAGAATTAAAGCAGCGAGACCGATAGCGAATATTGGCTGAAGCTTTTGCAGTAACAGCACTGCATTCAAATCCCCACTGGAAAGTGCCATCGTAAATAGGATCGTCGCCCCGGCAGAGCCTCCCCATGAAACAATCAATAGAGCACCAATCTGGCGAAATCCAATTCCTTTAAGCTCCGCCCGGTGACGCCAAAGAACAGGTGAAGCAGCCAAGAAAAGCACCACATGCTCCAGAAGAACAATTTGCGATGAGGTTAAGGATTTTAACAGGATGATACGAAAGAGCGGATCAACGCCCCATAATGCTGCACCAATCACAACGAGCCAAAATCCACTGCGTAGCGCTGATGTACTGCCAACCTTAGTTGATGATGAAGCTGTAACATTACTCATAATTTCCTTCTCCTTGTCGATACAAACCCTCGATAAGAGACCAAAAACCCCCGAATTACCAAATAGGTAAACTCGGGGGCATTATCAATAAAGACGTACAAGGATAGACTCCTAGCGTCTTTATCTTATGATCCTCTCCCATCCGGACTTTACCGTCGGCTCTGGATTTACACCAGATCAGTCACTTCTCTGCAAGCAGAACAAGTGAGTCGCGGGCTCAGTTCGCTTTGAACATTACCGCCGGTCGGGAATTTCACCCTACCCCGAGAATCTTGTATTCCGTTGTTTTTTTCACAATCTCAGAATAAACCTCTTCAAGCCATTCGTCCAGTACTTTATGAAAATGTACACATTACTTTCATGTTTCGCAGCATTTTATTACATGTTTGTTCGTAATTGTTCTACTGCTTCATCCAAAAAACTTCTGTATAATGAAATTATGTTGATTTTTCCATAGTTTAGTAATCATGTCGAGGAGGTTGTTATGAAAGAAGCATTCTGGACGAAATTATTGTTCTCCATTTTTGCCGTTGGAGGAATAGCTTTTTTAGGATTCATAGGTGCTATAATTACTGCGCTTTACGGAGGACTGCTGTTTTATACCCCACTTGTGGCGATCTTAGCGATCGTATTAGCCATCTATGTTGTACTCATCATATTTAATGTGTTGTCCCGAAGAACAAGCAATATTGTATTGTTATCTATCCTCGGACTTAGTCTGCTCGCGACCGCAGGATATGAGATCAAGCAAGCGTACGTCAACAGAATTGCCACTGTCGATGATCGGGAGGTTAATCTGCTACAGTATGAACCCTTTGCTGAGAAGACCAAAGCAGTGAATCTGGACGAGCCTTCTTCCTATCATATCGATAGCGATCTTCCAAGATTGGACGGCGCAACCGCACTTTATCCACTGTATTCAGCTTTCGTTCAATCTACTTATCCTGAGGGTTATTATAATCCGTATGATTTTCAAGCAAGTCAAGTAATTTGCAGCAGCACGCCTGAAGCTTACAAGAGATTAATTGAAGGAGAAACCGATATTATATTTGTAGCGGCTCCGTCAATTGCACAACAAAAAGAAGCTAAAAGAAAAGGTGTCGAACTGAAGCTTACGCCGATCGGCCGCGAGGCCTTCGTATTTTTTGTAAACAAACGAAACGACGTAACCGGACTTTCCACCGCTCAACTTAAAGATATTTACGCAGGCAAGGTCACAAATTGGAAAGATGTAGGCGGAGCTAATAACCGAATCCGTGCTTTTCAACGACCTGAAGATAGCGGAAGCCAAACGATGTTGCAAAAGTTTATGAAGGACACTCCACTCATGAAGCCGCCTCAAGAAGACGTAGCGGATATTATGAGCGGTATCATTCAACAAACCTCCAGCTATCGCAACTATAAAAATGCACTGGGCTACAGCTTCTTATTTTACGCCTCAGAAATGAATCGAAACGGGGAAATAGCCCTGCTGGCCATCGATGGTATTCAACCAGACAAGGAAAGTATTCGTAGTGGACAGTACCCTTTGGCAACAGAATTTTATGCAGTGACCGCGGGAAGCGACAACCCTAATATTCAGCCCTTTCTGGATTGGATTCAATCTGCTCAAGGTCAGAAATTGGTAGAGAAAACAGGTTATACATCGTTAAAATAAAATCTCTCTAGCAAATGAGAGCTATCCCAAATGTTTGGGAAGGCTCTTTTTCTATTTTTATACCGAAAATTTTCCTTTTTATCTGTTGTAGAGCGCAACTTTTGGAAACTATTGTCGTTTATACTTTATACGAGCCTTAAACGGCATCAAAGGAAGAAAAAGTAAGAATTGCTAGAGACCAATAAACGGGGATGGTAGGGATTGCAGATGAAAAAGTTTGGTTTTTTGGCGTTACTGCTGCTTTTGTTGGTGCTGGTTCATCCAGGAACTGGTTATGCCGGCTCTGCGGAAACACACATCAACCTAGACGGCAACGATCTTAAGATTTCAAAAGAAGCACAGGTACAAATTGTAAATGGCAGTGTAATGGTTCCTCTTCGTGTTGTTGCGGAACAGCTTGGTTATACCGTGAAATGGGATAATGTGACCAAGACGGCGATCATTGAGCAAAAGGGAACTACTTTAAAGCTGATCGTGGATAATACGATGGCAGAAGCTTCAGGGAAACAAGTCAAACTGGACAATCCTCCGTTTCTCAGTGGCAGCACAACCCTTGTTCCTTTAAGATTTGTTGGGGAACAGACAGGAACTACTGTCGGTTGGGACAATGTAACCAAAACCGTATATTTAACCTCTCCAGTACCTGAGATTGGGGGAAGCGATCCGGAAATTACGGTTCCACAACCCACTCCAACAGCACCTTCAGACAACGGATCAAACGGGAATACAGCAACTGAAGGGAATAGCTCAGTAGCTACAGTCACCAATCTTAGCTTCATCGATAACCAGCTGGTTATTGCAGTGAACGGCAGTATAAAACCTACCGTGTTCACTATGACAGACAAAGACCGAATTGTCGTGGATTTACCGAATACTGGCTTTGGAACCGACTTCCATCAGAATCTGTCCGTAGGAAAGAACCAAAGCGGACAGTTAACGGTTACTGACTATCCTAATGTCTCTGCCGTTCGCTATTCATTGTTCAGCAGTTCCCCATCTACCATTCGGATCGTCATTGATCTAAACAGCGCTAATAGCTACAGTCTGATAAATGCTAATGATGGACTTATTATTGTGGATCTTAATGGGACTAGCGTTACGCTTCCTGAAACCACCTTACCAGAAGTACCGGTTACAACTCCTCCACCTTCTACCGGCAACACAGACAAGAAGATAATCGTCATCGATGCAGGACATGGTGGGAAAGATCCAGGGAGTTCAAGTGTTAACAAGCTTAAAGAGAAAGATTTCACCTTGCCGACAGCACTGAAAATTGCAGAATTACTAAAGAAAGAACCAAATATCGAGGTTATACTCACGCGCAGTGGCGATACATACCCAACTCTACAGGACAGATCTAACCTCGCCAACAATGTAAAAGCCGATCTATTTATCTCTGTTCATGCCAATAGTATTCCGGCGGGCAGTAAAAGTAACCCTAGTGGCACAGAGACCTATTACACACGCAATGATAGCTTATTATTCGCTCAAACCGTTCACAAATACCTCGCAGGTGCTACAGGACTGCAGGACCGAGGGGTTCGTCAAGCAAACTATCATGTAACAAGAGAAACCAAAATGCCAGCAATATTATTAGAATGTGGTTACTTAAGCAATACCAAGGATGAAGCATTGCTGTTTACCCCGGACATCCAAAATAAAATAGCCGAAGCAGTAGTTTTAGGAATCAAAGAATATTTAGGTCGTTAAAAAAATGGGTGTCCCATTAGCCGTTTAGGCTGATAGGACACCCATCTTTATTCGGTAGCAGTGTTCCAAACACTCATTCGTTCCCGCAGATTCGAGGTATGCAGCTCCAGCTGTATACCATCTGGATCTAGAAAATTGACCGTCCAGCCTATTCCCCGTTTGATCGGCCCTCTAATTATGGGCACATTCTGGGTTTGCAATCCTTGGACGGCTTCTTCAAAATGTTCCTCTGCAATACTAAAAGCGATATGGTCTATCCCAACCACATTATTTGCAATCGCCATATAATCAGGCTTTTCAAGAAGACATATCCAGGCACTTCCCCATTCCAGATAAGCATCAGTTTTACCTCTATGAACTAGCTGAAGGCCCAGAATTCCTGTGTAGAAATTCAGGGAATTTGCTAAATTACTGACATTTACGGTCACATGGTTAAAACCTTCTACCTGCATCTTTATTCAGCCTCTCAATCTTCTTAAGCCAGCATAGTGACAATTCTTTTGCGTTTCTCTGATTCAGGATCATAAGCTACATGCGTATCTTCATCAAAGATCAAGGTAGCCCGTTCCTCCAGATTATATTTCGGCCATAACCTCGCAGCTGTAGCCGGATTTCCTTGATGAGCGAAAGCAATCCAAGCGTCATGCATAACTTCAGCCAACTTCTGCATCGTTGGATTAATTTCTGCCCTAAGATGGGTTAGATGAGATAGATTATTAAAGGCATAAACGATTTCTGCACTATGCACAGCTTTATTTAACAAAGGATGACCTGGGATCGTGCCGTCAAAACGGTACATCCAGACAGGTGCATAATTCAATTGGTTTTCCGCCAGAGACACCGAGGTTGCCCAGAAGTAAAGATCCGTTAGAATTTCGGCTTGTCCTTCCCAGGTGGAAGAATAATGGTTAGCAATCTCTTTCAGACTCCCAGTACCCATCATCTGCTCCAGCGCCTTGAGTGATTCGTCAAAGTCTGCCTCAGGTGATTCTTCTCTGAAGAACAAGTTGCCCTCATCACGATTGGTTCCGATCAATAGCGGAATACCATGTGCCGATCCTTCTGCCACAGCCTGTGCAGGTTCTACAGGAAGTGTATCCCCATCAATGACAGGCTGAAATAACATGCCAATTGAGCCACCCGTTAACTTTTTAGTCATTCTTGCGGCTGCATCGATAATTTGTTCAGAAGAAAATGTTTGCAGAAGACTGGCATCTCCATCTGGAGCAATCCCTAATTCAGCTAGCAGTGCCGCTGCAATGTACTTTCCTTGCTCGGAAGGCAGTGTCTGAGCAGCCCCACTTTGCATAATCGCACCAGCGAACAACCCCTTCGCTGCTGGCATGGCCAAAAGGGCTGCGATACTCATACTCCCTGCTGACTCTCCGAATACAGTTACCCGCTGCGGGTCCCCGCCAAAAGCAGCAATATTCAGTTTTACCCATTCCAGCGCGGCAATTTGATCCAATAATCCTTGATTAGAAGCAAGCCCATGGCCAAATGGAGACAAATTCATGAATCCAAATGGACCCAGCCGATAGTTAATGGTCACTAAAATTACTTTGCCTCGCTCAGCGAAGCTTGTGCCGTCAAACTGCGGCTGACTTCCAGCCCCGGTCACAAACGTCCCCCCGTGAATCCAGAACATAACAGGCAGGGGCTCATCATGAACTGCTGGCGCCCAAATATTTAAATACAGACAATCCTCGGAATGAAGCGGCGTCTTGCCACCGAACCGAGTACCTCTCGTATCCGCTGGCTGATGACTAACTGGACCAAATTCAGAAGCATCTCTAATCCCATCCCAGGCCTCTGGTGGCTGTGGTGCACGAAACCGAAGTTCTCCAACAGGTGGGGCTGCAAAAGGGATCCCGCGCCAAATATTCACGTCCCCCTCCTGTATTCCTTGAAGCTTACCGTAAGAGGTTACTGCTATTGGTCCTCCCATTACATTTCACCCTTCCACATTATTCCTTATTCTCTTCAATCTGTTTATATAAGCCGGATCGAAACCGGAACCATTCAAAAAGATGTGTAAATACCACCTTAAGTACCGCATAACCCGGAACTGCAAGGATAATCCCCAGAATCCCAAACATTTTACCTGCGAATATAATTACAAAAATAATGGTTATCGGATGAATCTTCAACGTCTTGCCCATGATCTGTGGTGAGATGAATTTTCCTTCAATCAGCTGAACAGCCGTCCACACGATAATCATCTTCAGCAGCATAAATGGAGAAGTGACCATCGCCACAATTAGGGCAGGTGTAATCGCGATTGCCGGGCCCAGATAAGGAACAACTGCTGTACAAGCAGCAGCAATAGCCAGAACGAGAGAGTACTCCAAACCAATGATTAAATAGCCAATATAGAGCAGCAGACCAATACAGCAGCTGACAATAATTTGCCCGCGTATGTAAGAGGATACCTGACTGTTCATCTCCGACATGACCATACGAGTCTGCGGCTGCAGAGAAGTAGGTACAAACTTCAGAATATAATCCGGCAATTTTTTCCCATCGCGAAGCAAGTAGAACAAAATAAATGGCGTCGTTACAACCGCCAAGACAATCTCTGTAAGGGCTCCTACAAAGCTGCCAACACCCGTCAAGGCATTATTCAGAAAAGAACTGCCCCACGCTGTTATCTTAGATGTTATCTCACTAAGGTTCGTTCCGATACTGTCTTGAACTTGCCCAAAGAACTCCGTTCCGGTCAGATCCATAAACCGTTCTTGAATTAATTCACTATACCTTGGAAAATTGTCGATCAATCCTGATAGCTGAGTCCGTATAATTGGAATGACCATAAACAAAACCAGCGTGATGATACCAGCAATCAACAAATATAGGATGATTATTGCATATACACGTTTTATTCGGGATCTTTTCTCCATCCGATCTACCAACGGATTCAGCAAATAATAAGCTATACCTGCCAGTAATAATGGTGCGGCCACGGTGTGCAGCAATACTGATATCGGCTTAAAAATAAACGGTATTTTGGAGAATACCAGAATATTAATTCCAACCAGCAGCATAATGAGCAGCACTACTACAAATTTATTATTCAGAAAAAATTTTTTGAACTTCTCTGGCCACACCTGCAGCCTCTCCATCGTACCCTCTCCCCTATAAACCATCATATATACTGTGTTATTTCATTCACTTTTTAATAGCATAGTCAACGTTAGCCCTGCAAGTCAAATTTGATGTCCTTAATTAAGCACACAGTCCTATTACGAGTCTGGTCATGATCCGATTCAATCATAATCCTCCCCTGTTTATAAATAAATAACCCTGCACGAGATATTCCTCTGTACAGGGTTAGAACCGCAACTAAAAGGTACTCCCAAGCCTTGCTATTTTTTCTTTTTCCCTTTAGCGTCCTTTTCATTTGAAGCAATCAATTGTCCATCATAGGTGTATAACACGTGATCTTCAAGCTTCTCCCCCTGCAAATGTTTCCGCACTAATGATTTCGCCAGCTTAGGTGTAATCTCTTTGTACCACACACCTTCGGGATAAGCGATCACCACACAAGCATCTGAACATCTTCCATTACAACGGGTCACAGTCGTATGTATAAGACTTTGTGCGCCCTGCTTCTCAATCTCATCTTCTATCGCTTCAGCTACCTCTTCACCTTTATGTTTCTTGCAGCTGCTACCGTTACATATTAATAAGTGACTTACAGTTCCTTGTAAATTCCAGGTCGTCATGGATGACTTCAACCCCTTCCTATCAGCTAACCCTATTCCGTTCGTGGATTATTTTAAACACTATCATAAGCATCATTATAGTCAATAGTAAGAAAGACTGTTATACTATAAATGAGAATGATTATCAATGAAAAGAAGGGGATTACTACATGCAGATCCAATCCGACGGGATGCCTTATTCATCCCATCCTTTTTATATGCCCCTTCGGGTCATCAGCTTATCGGGAATAACCAACTACACAGCCTCAAACATTTCTTCTACTAATTCCAGCCTTATGATAATCTGGGATGGGAAAGGTTTTCTTGAAATAGACGGTAAGCTACACAAGGTCATGGCCGGAAGCTTAATAGCCCTTAGTAGTTCTTCTTTATTGAAGATGGAACCTGAATTACAGTTAAAGGGGATATGGATTGAGTATTCCTGTATACCCCAGAGTAAAGATGAGGACATTTTTATAAATGACAACTCCCCTGTCCACCATGCCTCCACACGTTTGACAGCCTTGGCAGGTGAGCTTTACAGTGCTTGGATAGACGCTGATAAGCAAAAGCCGTTTAGGGTCCAGCAGCTATTCACCCAGTTCCTAGTGGAGCTTCATAGTGAACTGACATCCCGTAAAGAAAGATCAAGCAGTTGGATGGAGCAAGTGACGGAGTATATAGAAGCTCATTACAATGAAGATATCACACGGGATCAAATGGCTGCTTTAGCTGAAGTGAGCCCTGAGCACTTTTCGCGAGCCTTTCGCAAATCAATAGGTCTATCCTTCAGTGCTTATATTACACTCCTTAGAATCCGTAAAGCCCAGCAACGAATCCTGACCAGTTCCCCCAATCTGACAACATTGGCACATGAGGTTGGTTACGAAGAGGGAACTTATTTGAGCCGAAAATTCAAGCAGCTTGTTGGCGTTTCACCTACAGCCTACCAGAATAAGAATAAACGGGTCGTTGCCCTGAACTATAATCACACCGCTAGCCTGCGAGTACTGGAAATCATGCCTCAACTCGGGGTTTATTCCGAATGGCAACATAGCTTGGAACAAGTTCCCGCTTCCAAACAGCTTCAAATGAGCGAGGGCAAATTTTCATTACTCTATGACTCAGTAGCTGCGGTAAAGCCAGATGTCATTATCGGCTACAGTCTACCCGACAATAAGATTCTGACTCCTGTTGCTCCGGTTATTGAGCTGCCCTTTATGCAAATGAGTTGGCGAGAGCAATTTGCTCTGATTGCCGAGGTTGTGAATCGACGACAGCGTGCTGAACAGTGGCTAAGTCATTATGACAGACTTTGTCTTACTGCCAACGGGTTATTAAACCATGCAATAGGAATGGAGAGAGGTACGGCTATCGTGTGGGAGGTTAGCTCCCGATCCGCCTACTGTTTCAGTAGCAGCTTCGGCAGAGGTTGCCAAATTCTATACGGTGATCTTGGCTTCAAACCCCCCTCCGTAATTATTGAAAAAGGGATCACCGATTCCGGATATTTAGAGGCATCTATTGAGGATATCGTATCGTTTCCTGCTGACCATATTATTATCACCAGCATCCCTTCATCTTCTGAGGGAAGACAACGTTTTACTCGCCTACTACATTCTAAAGCTTGGAAGCAATTAGATGCAGTACGTAACGGACGGGTATATATTCTGAACCAAGGTGATATGTTCTACGGATTTGACCCACTGTCCTCACAGGCACAGCTTCAAGAATTGCTACGGGTAATGACATCATAAATTTGCATAAGCTGAGATCATATCCGTCCATAGTAAATACCCGGTGAAGCTTGTAAAGTTCTTATTGAGAATGATAATCAATATACATAGGAGGAACAACAAATTGCATAATCCAGGAAAAAATAGCACCAAACAATCCCATTGGCTTCTTTTTCCCCTCATGCTGGCATTAATTCTAGTCGTATCAGCTTGCGGGAATTCCAATAATTCTGTGGGGAATACTGGCAGTAACACCAGCAACACATCATCGGCTACTACAGCACCTACCGAAACTAGTCAACCAACAGAAACTACGGAAACAGCTGCTCTAAAAAAGGTCACTACTATAAATGGTGATATTGAAATTCCTGTTCAACCTAAAAGGATTGTCGCTGAGGAATATCTGGGCAGTCTGATTGCGCTAGATACCATCCCTGTTGGTGCTCCCGGATTAACACTGGAGAATATGTATTTTAAGGAGGCACTTACTGGAGTTGCAGACACTGGAACTTACGGCAAAATGTCACCTGAAAAAATCATCGCACTTAATCCTGATTTGATTATTTCTGGACAAGCTGAAAGCTATGAAGCACTAAGCAAAATTGCTCCAACCATCGTTGTGCCATATGGTGATCTGAAAGATGCTCATGCCGAATTAACCTATTTCGGAGAACTCCTTGGTAAAGAAGAGGAAGCCAAAAGCTGGCTTGCAGATTACGACAAACGGATAGCTGAAGCTAAAGCCAAAGTAGACAAAGTACTCCCTGCAGATGCAACGTTTTCCATCATGGAAGACGGCGGAAAATCCATTTGGGCCTATGGCGATAACTTTGGCCGAGGCGGACAGCCTGTCTATCAGGCGCTGGGTCGCAAGCCCCCTACAGCTGTGGCCGCAGAAATTATGGAGAAGCAATGGGCGGAAATCTCTACAGAGGCACTCGCTAAATACGCAGGAGATTATATTATCTTAACTTCCAATAACCGTACAGAAGCTGATTACAAAGCTGATCCAATCTGGAGTAGCCTACCCGCTGTCAAAAATGGCCATCTCTATGTATGGAAAGAAGAACGGTCCTGGTACTATGATCCAATTGCCGTGTTATCCCAGACCGAAGAGCTGGCTGCTTGGCTTACAAAATAAAATGCGCTTAAATTAGAATCCCCTACTGCTTCCAACAACATTGGAGCAGTAGGGGATTTGTTATGTCTTTTGACTACAAAAACACTCAAGAGGTAATAATACATTTAGCCTAAGGTTAATCTAGCAAATGGAGTTGATCATTATGAAATTGCTATCACTATATTTCATGCTTGCTTTTATGGGGTTGCTGATGGCAGTAATCATCGACCTTTTATCAGGAGAAACCCTCACCGCTTCAATGCGGACGATCTATGACTCCTTTGCAGCTACAAGCATACAGGAATCAATAACTATGCTCGTTTTTATCTCCTTACCTTTTGTTAATACAATTACATCCTCTATCCGAAATAGAAGCAATAAATCCATTAAATAAAATAAACTAACCTATACTCCCTAATTTTCTGCGGATGTAATGAACGATACACAAGAGAATAGGTACAGCGGCACAGAAATATGGCAAAATATATTTCAGAAATATCCTTCCTTCGTCCATATGTATCGGATAATTCGCTGAACTAATAAAAGCCCCGAACAAAACAACAATACCGACGGGAACGGCGAGCTTCCTGCTGTCTTGTACCTTGAATAGATCCGCGGTGACTACCATTGCAGCGTAGCAATATACTGACATTTTAAAAAATACTCCAATGATTAAGGTTAAGAGCACAAGCGCGTCCAAACGTTGAATGAAATTGGCCAGGTTTACTAACGTTATCGTAGTGAACATCGGAAAATTGGCTCTACTGTAGATTTCTGTTCCTAGAACGGATATTTCGATGGCATGGGTAAAACTGAGTAATAATCCGCATAAAGTCATTGCGATGATTCCGGTTCTTTTTGCTACCTTGGTTTTTTTGATATGAGGTAAAATCGTAGTGAAACATACCATCTCCCCGAACGGAAATAGCCATATATTCAGATAGGCTGATTTTAATGCATTCTTCCAATCCGAGGCCTGTAACGGAAACAAGTTATCTAGTTTTACAAGTCCGGCGGCAATAACCAAAAAGCAACTGGTCAAGCCCAACAATATTATAATCAGCATATAAATCTCAGCTGTCCGCGCAAACACCTCAATCCCCTTGTTTAAGATGTAAATTACCGCAACAACCATCATTGCATAAATGATGAACACGGGTGTTCTGTCGTAAGAAGCAGCTATTAACAACTCACCTGATTCATGCAGATTTCGGGAGCCATTGAAGAGAAGGATTGGAATGTATGTTAAGCTTAACGGCCAGCCTATAACATTGCCCAGTATCTTTCTTGTATACCCGCTAATAATCATGCCCGGATATTGCCGGTATAAATAAACATAAATCAAATACAAAAGAAGTCCACCGGGCAAAGCTAACAGAATAGCAATCCAGACAGCATGGCCACTTTCAAGTCCAATCGGTACCACAAGGGCCGTTCCCAATTCAAACAAAAAAATCAAAGCAAATAATTGACTCGCGCTGATGGTTTCTTTTTTCATAAAGTGGCCTTCTCCCACCTTTCTCAACTAAACCCTGTCATTTTTCCTTTAACAATTGCGGCTCTAATCTCATTCCTACACTGCGAATATATGCCTCCACAGAAACGTCGACTTCCGCTTCCGCGAACACTGACTCCCAATCGTCCTTAACAGTCTCCCATGCTTTTGGATTTGTGCGCTTCAGTTCATTCCCAAAATTGAAAATATCGCATTTCATAGTTTGAGCAGCCTGTAAGGCTTGGGTTATTTCCTGTTTAGTTTTAAGAGCCACTTGTTGTTCCAATTGAACGATTACCTCTCTATCACTTAGCTCAATATAACTCTGAGTCTCATTAAGTGTCCCCTCTTCCACAACATTCACATGAATGACGGGTACTTTATTGCGGAGTTCAATCTTAATTTTTGTTTTTGAATAATTAATGTTCACAGCTATCGAATCTTTAGCCTCATCTGAATCTACATTAATACTGGTTTCATTAATCTCGTTCTGTACCCACAGTGCCCCCCGGGCAAGAGGTCCATCCAGCCATCCCTGAAGAACCCCTTTTTTCAATACGCTTAGCCCGCTCATTGTGACAAGTGCTTTTACTTGAGTTTGCTCCATCCCGGATTTTTTAGTTCCTTCTTCAGCGTCTCCAAGAATTCTGGCTCCGGATATCACCACTGACCCTTCCCCACTGATACCATTAATTAGCTCAAAAACATTGATATCCCGGCTTTCTCCATATATTCTAGCGGTATTTTTACTCTTTTTAATAATCCCAATTGCAGGCAGGCTTTCTACGGGAAGCAATAGTTTCAGAATAGAGGATGCTTCCGTATCTCTGGCTACAATAACATTCGTGTTGAGCCGCAGCTCATGGGACCTTTCAAAGATGTCAAAAATCCCATCAATACCGCTCTTCACTGTAGATTCGCCTAAAACTAATAGCTGCGTGTGTGCAAAAAACATCTGTCTTGCCGCCTTTTTTGAAGTCTTGCGAAAAGCGCCAAAGATCGTACGGTCCGTAGAAGAATAAATAGTGACCGTGGGTTGTCCGGTGCTAGCTCCTGCACTTGTGGCTGTTGAGGATGGATTCACAATCTGAAAAGTAACATGATATTCCTCTTTATTCGGCACTTTATCCACACCTATACCGGTCACAATGCCTAAATTGTTTAACTCCCGACTGTTCCAGCAGCTTGTCAGCAACATTAAGCAGCATATACAAATAAATGAACGCATCATCCATCCGACCTTCATTTGCCACTCCCCGGCTTTCCATCATTCACCTTAAGTCGAGTATTATTTTTTTGGCTAATAAGACGCGGCCGAGTTTTCATATATTTCAAGGGCACACGCAAGATCGCGTCCTTCTGATTCTCAGCGATAAAAGGACCAAACGGAGACATATATGGAAAACCCAACGATTTCAAGCTGCACATATGAGCAACCAAAATAAAAGTAAAGATCGTTATTCCATAAAGCCCCATAAAGGCTGCGATAAACATAATGATGAAACGCAAGATGCGTATGGAAAGAGCCATATTAAAAGCAGGAGTAGCAAAGCTGGATATTCCTGTAAGTGAAACTACAATAACCATTGCAGGAGAGACAATACCGGCTTGTACGGCTGCCTGTCCTAACACTAAGCCCCCAATGATCGATACAGTTTGACCTATAGGGGATGGCATACGAATTCCTGCTTCACGTATAATCTCAAAAGTAAATTCCATCAGCATAGCCTCAATAAAAGCCGGAAATGGAACCCCCTCCCTTTGCGAAGCAAAATTAATAAGTAGGGCTGTTGGGATCATTTCTTGATGAAAATTTAGAATCGCAATAAAGAGTGCTGGGCCAAATAACGAAATAACAAGGCAAATAAATCTCAATAATCGGATCAAAGTCGTAATATCATAACGCTGGTAATAATCTTCTACGGCATGTAAAAACATAAAAAAGGTTGTAGGTGCAATCAGCACAAACGGGGTCCCGTCCACAAAAATAGCAACTCGTCCTTCTAAAAGATTTCCTGCAACACTGTCAGGACGTTCCGTATTATATAATGTTGGGAATGGGGAAAAGGGAGTGTCTTCTAAAAATTGCTCAATGTATCCAGATTCCAGAATCCCGTCTATATCAATGCTTTGCAGCTTAGTTCTGAGCTCCTGTAAGGTATTATCATTGACGATTCCATGAATATACATAATAGATACATTCGTTTGCGTGACGTCACCTATCTTCATCGACTCTACCCAGAGATTAGGGCTTTTTATTTTCCTGCGCACCAGAGAGATATTCGTCCCAATAGATTCTGTGAAACCTTCCTTGGAGCCACGAATGGCTACTTGAGTTGTAGCGTCCGATACCGTTCTAACCTCACCGCCGCTTGTATTCC
Source organism: Paenibacillus sp. FSL H8-0315 (assembly GCF_038005365.1). Taxonomy (NCBI): domain Bacteria; kingdom Bacillati; phylum Bacillota; class Bacilli; order Caryophanales; family Paenibacillaceae; genus Paenibacillus; species Paenibacillus sp. FSL H8-0315. Next base: position 1,252,377 of record NZ_JBBOTA010000001.1, read on the forward strand.
CTCTGATAGCTTCCCTTATCCCGTTGACCCAAAGAATGGTATCTCCAGAGAATAAAGCCTCAAAAAGCACATCCCAATCTTCAAGCGTCTGTTCTTCTCCGATTCCTCTCGCCACTTCTTTCATATACAAAAAGATATCTTCAGCGGATGTTACCACCGGGTGTTCTTCACTTAGTTTATCAAACGACATCGCATGCTCCACAAACTCGTTGACCCTCAATTTTTCTATTAATCCCTCAATATATACGGCAGCTACCTCAACCTGTGTGGTTATGGATTTAATTCTACGAATAACAATATCAGGGCTATGGCCAAGCCTTTCTTGAAGCTCTTTAAGATTATCGTCCAAAATAGTAGAGTTAAAGGGATCCATCATTAACACCTCCTGCTCATACTATTTGTTCTACACCGCTTTTTTATGCAACAAATGGAATCTATAACCTCGCTTAACTTGGAATATGAACACGCAAAAGGGATGTCCTTGAGCTACTATAGCTCCGCGAACATCCCCTTATACTCTTTTGAAATTAACTTATTGAAGAGACTTCAGCAACGTAACTATCTCATCCAGTTGCTTGTCCAGCGCATAAGCATCGGAGAGATAATACGTTTTAAGATCGTAGGTGAATACATGACCCGCCTTAACAGCAGGTAGGCTTTGCCAGAAGACACTGTCCAGAATGTCCAGCTTATCCTGCTCCACACCACGGCTGAAGCCTTGGAAGATATAATCAGCTTCTCCTAAGTACTCGGGCAACGCTTCGAGTGAGAGGGAAGCCCAGCCTTCTTTAAAGGCTGCCTCTTGGACAAGATCAGGTGCATGCAGCCCCAATCCGTTATATATAATCTCTCCACCACGCCCATATGACGAACCATATAAATACAGCTCTTTACCGGCAATTTCAAAGATCGCCACCTTTTTGTCAGCTGCGATCAGATCAGACAATTCCGCTTTCTTCGCTTCCAGCTTCTGATTGAAATCCTCCACCCACTTTACAGCCTGCTGCTCCTTGTTCAAGATTTTCCCGATTTCGATCAATCGTTCCTTATAGTCGTATTTGCCCCAAGGAATAAAGACCGTTGGAGCAATCTTGGAGATTTGCTCATAGGTATCTTCCTGATAAGTGATAATCAAGTCCGGTTCGAGACTCGTTATTTTCTCCAGGGACACCGTCATGTCATCGCCTACAACTTCTACACCTGTCAGCGCCTCTTTGAAATATGGATGGTTCAGGATGTCATTCCCGGCAACGGCAATGGGCGTCACGCCAAGCGTCAGAAGATCACCAATAAAGTCTTGTACCGGGATCACAACTCTTTGTGGATTGCGCGGGATCTGCACCGGGCCTTTATCGCTTTCGTATGTCCAGTATTCTGCATCAGCAGCCGGCTCAGAGCTGGCAACTACAGAATCATTATTAGTGCTTTTAGCCAATTCAGCCGACGTGCTAGCTGGAGCATTCCCTTGATTAGCTGCTTGTCCACATGCGCTCAACAGCAGCACCAGCGTAAGCATAACGGCTATCATGCTTGTTTTTCCTAACGATATTATTTTGTACAATGTAAATCCCCCTTGAGACTTTATATAATCATGATATTGATAATCAATATCATTTAGATCTTTATTTAATATACCGTCTCCGCGGGAAAACATATATACACGCTAATACATCAATTTTGTTATGGACGATTGTCAGCTTAAATTATGGCCGGTTAACAAATCTGTCTGTATCTCCAATTGGCGTTCGAGCGCAAGCCCTTCGCTGCCCCAAAATTCCTCAAGCTTCAGGTAATATATGCGTCCATTCCTGAATGCTGGAAGATTGCGCCAAACCGCACTTTTACTAATCCGTTTACGCGTCCTCGACATCCAGTCCTCTTGTCCTGATACGACCACAAACATATGGTCAGCCGCATATATTGGCAATTCCGACAGTGAGATGCATAAATGATCATTCCGCTCCAGAACATCTGACCTTACCTTGTCCGGTGGAGTTAACCCCAGCATTGGATACAGATTGTACACCCCGCGGGCTGTATGATTCCAGATATAAATACTGTTATCTTGCCTAATCTCATACACCGCTACCGTTTCACCAGATTCAATTAGTGAGGACAAGCGCTGCTTGGACAAATCTATTTTCAAATGATAGTGCCTTATCCATGCCTCTGCCCGCTCCTCTTCACCCAGCAGTCTGCCGAACAAACGAATCTGTTCCAGGCGGTCCATTTTATCACACTCTACCGTAACTAGTGGCCCCAACTTCTCCATGCATTTAAGCTGACGGGGGCTCAGATAGGTTGGTGCAATAACTAAATCGGCTTCCAGCCCAGGCCATTCCGCTTCCTCCGGACATCCCTGCAGCTCAAATGATCGTACACCCGCCAGTTCCGGCAGCAAAAGCAAGGAGTAATTCATCACATCTTCTTCAACTGCGACAGGCTTCACACCCAGCGCAAGTAAATCCCCTAAAAATTGCAACGCTACTATCCGCTTCGGTTTGGGACGCAAACGGAACTCTGTTGGGGTCATCCCGGTGACTTGCTTGAATTTGCGGCTCAGATATAGTCCATCTGTATAGCCTACTTTTTGCGAAATTTCCTGTATGGTTGCTTTGCTGGACATCAAGTGTTTTTTCGCTTTATTTACTCTTAAATGAGCTACATATTCGGTGAAGCTCCAACCCGTCTGCTTGCGGAACCATACTGAGAAATAACGAGGATTGAAGCCCATTATTCGAGACATCATCTCCCGCGTAATCTCCCTTTGGAAATTCTGGTGGATATAAGAGAGCATTCTGAAATATGAACTATCCGTAATGTCTGCTTCAGCGTCAGCCTCTACGACCAGTTGATGTAGCTGATACAGCAAGGATTGAATTCTATCTGCCTGTGCTTCTAAATTATTGGCAGCAACGTCTTCCAATTCGCTGAATAAGCGAGTTATTTTATTCGTCGTACGTATAGGTAAAATCCCATTGACCGGAAAAATTTCACGGCAAAGTCCATAGACCAATTCTTGCTCCGTGATATTGCTTAGCCCATATACCTCATAGGAAATTGCTAGAACAGAGATAACAGTCTCTAATGGAGCATTAATTTGATATGTCGCACCTGCGCTTAGAAAAAGAATTTCACCATTTTTAAGAGATACTGTCTCTCCTTCTATGGTTATTTGAATGATAGCTTCTATTGGTGTCAGGAAGAGTGGGGACTGGGCAATTTGGGGTTTACTGATGTGACCGCCACCGCATTGGCGTTTCCCTACCTCTTTTAACAGATAAATTCTATGAACCGGGTTATTATTTGATAGCTTCATTCCTGCTCCCTTCCAGACTGCTAGACTTAATAACCCATAAAATATAAAGCAAGCGTATAAGGTTTCTCTCCGCTCGAAATGGATAAGATCCCCTATACGCCTTATATAAAACTTCAGATTTTATGGTTTGAGAAGCCTCTATCCTTAGTGGTCGTCAACGACTCCAAGCGCTTTATTCTTCTCTTTGAACCGTTCATTGTGAGAAGATACGTAAGCGACTTTGGCCGCGGTTGGGTCTATGTACAGCTTAGCGCTATTAAGCGCCAGAGCCGCATCAGTGAAAGTACCTGCGATCAAACGAACCTTGCTTGCATAATCCACAAAGTCACCTGCTGCAAATATACCCGGAAGATTGGTCTCCAGCTTATCGGTTACATTCGCACACCACTCGCCCATATCAAGACCCCATTCTTTTAACGGACCAAAATCGCTTTTCAGACCATGATTCACAATGACAGCATCCACTTCAAACTGCTCTGTTTCACCTGTCTCTATATGACTGATCGTAACCTGATCTATCGTTTCACCATTACTGCTGTGTAATTGGCTTACTGCATATGGCGCACGGACATTGACTGAGGATTCCTTCATCCGCACAATGTTTTTCTCATGCCCGCCAAACTGTTCGCGGCGATGTGCAATCGTCACACTTGCAGCGATAGGCTCCAATTCATTCGCCCAATCTACTGCGGAGTTGCCTCCACCGGAGATTAGCACTCTTTTACCGCGGAACGGCTCCAGCTCTTGAACGGTATAATGAAGATTTGTCACCTCATAACGATCTGCACCTTCAATTTCAAGCTTTGCCATCTGCAGAATTCCGTAACCAATGGCCAAAATGACTGTGCGGGTCCAATGTTGTTCCCCAGTAGAAGAGGTCAGGATGTACGTTCCATCCTCTTGTCTCTCTTGATTCATAATTTGCTGACCCAGCACAATAGTCGGATCGAAGGTTTGAGCCTGCTCCTTGAGCTGACCGATTAGTTGATGACAAAGAGTTGGGGTTACGCCTCCTACATCCCAGATCATTTTTTCGGGATAAATAAGCATTCTTCCTCCGAGCTCATCCTTCGCTTCAATTAACTTTGTCTTCAAGTCTCTCATTCCGCTATAAAAAGCTGTATACATCCCAGCAGGTCCGCCACCAATAATGGTTACATCGTATAATTCCAGTTGTTTATTCATTGTGTCCCTCCAAAATTATATTCTAGTGATCCCTTCAGCTACTTAAGCTCCAAACTGCGCTTCATGCAATCGGCTGTAAATTCCGGCAGTCTGCAGCAGTTCCTCATGCTTACCTTGTTCTGCGATGCCACCTTCCGCAACGACAACAATCCGGTCCGCATTTCTGATCGTTGCAAGGCGATGAGCAATAACAAGTGTTGTGCGTCCCTCAGACAACTCTGCGAGCGCCTCTTGTATAGCGGACTCCGTTTCAGTATCCAGTGCTGATGTAGCTTCGTCCAGAATGAGAATTGTCGGATTCTTCAAGAACATCCGGGCGATGGACAACCTCTGCTTCTGGCCGCCAGAAAGCTTGACGCCTCTCTCTCCGATCATTGTATCCAGCCCGGCGGGCTGAGATTTAATCAGTTCTTCCAGCTGAGCGCGCCCTGCAGCCTCCCAGATTTCTTCATCGGAAGCTCCCAATCTGCCGTAAGCAATGTTCTCACGGATAGTTCCGTCAAACAGGAATACATCTTGTTGTACAATCCCGATATGGGAACGAAGTGATTCTAACGTCATGGAGCGAATATCTATTCCATCAATAGAGATGTTGCCTTCGCTTACATCGTAAAAGCGTGGCAGCAAGCTGCAAAGTGTTGTCTTACCAGCACCGGATGGACCCACAAGCGCAACGGTCTCTCCTGCTGAAATCGATAAGTTCACATTGGTTAGCACCTTTTCTTTATCACTATAAGCAAAAGCTACATCCTGGAAGGTTATATTCCCTGACAGATGAGACACTGGCTTAGCGTCTTTTGCGTCATCAACATCCGGCTCCGTCTCCAGCAGTTCAAGATAACGTTTGAAACCAGCGATCCCTTTAGGATAGGTCTCAATGACCGAGTTAATCTGTTGCAAAGGTCCTAAGAAGACATTAGACAACATCACAAAGGCAATAAATTCACCGTAGGTCATCTGCTTCTGGATTACAAAATAGGTTCCGCACACAAGAACGAATAACGAGACCAGCTTCATGAGCACAAAGCTAAAGGATGAATTCCAAGCCATAATTCGGTAGGTCATTAGCTTCGTAATACGGAAGCGTTCGTTATTAACTGCAAAGCGGGAAATTTCATGATTCTCATTAGCAAAAGCTTGCACAACACGAATCCCGCTTACATTGTTCTCTACGCGTGCGTTATAGTCAGCAATGTCCGCGAACATGATGTGGAACGCTTTTGACATTTTGCGACTGAAGTACATGGATAAATAAATCATCAGCGGGACAATTACAAAGGTCAGAATCGCTAATTGCCAATTAATGCTAAGCATGATACCGAATACACCCAGCAGCGTCATCACTGCTATGAATAAATCTTCAGGACCATGGTGGGCAATCTCACCGATGTCCATCAGATCATTTGTCATCCGTGAGACCAAATGGCCTGTTTTATTATTATCGAAGAAGTTGAAAGAGAGCTTCTGTACACGATCAAACAGCTTTTTTCTCATATCCGACTCGATATTAATCCCCAGCTTATGCCCCCAATAAGTGACGACAAAATGCATAAAGGCGCTGACGATATAGATCCCCATCAAACCGAGGCAAGAATAGAGAATCCATTTCCAATTCCCACTTGGCAGCATATCATCCACTACCCGGTTAACGGCCAACGGGAAGACTAGTTCCAGCAGTGCAGCAGCAATAGCACAGGAGAAGTCAAGAATAAACAATCCCTTATAGGGTCTATAGTAAGCAAAAAAACGACGCAACATTGTAAAAATTCGCTCCTTCCGGTGAGTGACCATCTTCTTTCATCAAGATTTAGTACGGGCTAGCAAATACAAAAAGTATGGCGCTCCAATTACAGCAACAACGATTCCAGTGGGGATCTCAGATGGCTGTAAGATCCAGCGTCCAATGGTATCCGCTATAATGACTAGCAGTGAGCCGAGCAGCGCTGAGGTTGGCAGCATGAGCTGATGTTTGGGTCCAACTAGCCGTCGCGCCAAATGGGGGCCGACAAGTCCGACAAAGCCAATCCCGCCACTCACAGCAACACTTGCCGCAGCTAGACCAACCGCAGCGGCAAGAAGCCGGAATTGTTCTTTGGTTACAGCAGCCCCAAGTCCTACGGCTGTCTGTTCACCCAAATTAAGGACGTTCATTACCCTTGCTTTATAGATGACATACGGCACGAGAATTACGATCCATGGTAGTAAAGAAAGTACAAACTTCCAGCTTGTGCCCCAAATACTCCCGGCAAGCCAAGTAGCCACAAACTGATACTTCTCCGGATCCAGCCGAAGAGTCAGCACGATCATCGCTGCACTCATTCCAGCTGCAACCGCTACACCAGTCAGCAACAGGCGCATGGGTTTTATTCCTTCATGCCGTTTATAAGCTAAGACATAAATCAAGGCAGCAGTAATTGCCGCACCAACAAACGCTACCATAGGCAGCAGATACACCGGAGCCGCGGTTGCCGTTGGGTAAAAAGAAATTAACAGCATAACCATAATTCCTGCGCCAGCGTTAATCCCTAAGATGCCGGGGTCGGCCAAAGCATTACGAAAGACGCCCTGCATCACAGCTCCGGATACAGCCAAACCTGCGCCTATCAGAACGGAGATCACAATACGCGGTAACCGAAATTGAAACAAGATTAACTCTTGCTTATCCGTCCCTTTACCGAATAACGTATTAAGCAGCTCCATAGGTGTCAAACGTATGTATCCTGTATTCATACTAATAATAAAAGCAATAACAATCAGTACAGCTAAAATAATCATTATAACTAAGCCACGTTTATTTTTGGCGGCTTGGAAGGAATCGAATGAAGTTTTCTCTATCATTACAGTTCCCTCCTTTCTTTACGTGCAAGATAAAGGAAGAAAGGTACACCGATCAGTGCAATAATGGCTCCCAGCGGCGTTTCATTAGGGGGATTAATCATCCGCGCTGTTAAATCTGCAAATACTGCAAGCAGACTGCCTAGAATAGCTGAACATGGAATGATCCATCTGTAATCCACACCTACAAAAAAACGGGTCAAATGGGGAATAATTAGTCCAATGAACCCAACGGCTCCTACTACGGCAACTGATGATCCAGCCAGAATCAATACAATTAAAGTCCCTGCCAGCTTAACAAGCCCTGTGCGCTGGCCTAGCCCTTTAGCAACATCGTCACCTAGGCTGAGCATTGTAATCGACCGGGATAATACCATAGCTCCTATTAACGCCGCTCCTATCCAAGGGAACATGACTTTAAGCTGAATCCATTTCGTCCCAGCCACGCCTCCCGCATACCAGAAAGCCAAATCTTGCCCAATGTGAAAATATAAAGCTACCCCTTCACTCAGTGCTGACAGCAGTGCACTAAAAGCAGCACCCGCCAACACCAGACGTGCAGGAGTCAGCCCTCCCTTGGCCAATGAACCGACCCCATACACAACCCCAGCCCCTACTCCGGCACCAACGAAGGAATATAGGATCAAATACATAAACGATAGGTTCGGGAAAAATGCAAAACAAAGCGCCAGCGCAAATCCTGCGCCTGAGTTAATGCCCATCAAACCTGAATCTGCGAGTGGATTTCGGGTCATCCCCTGCATAATGGCACCCGCAACTGCAAAGCTGGCCCCTATCATGGCCCCGCCAAGTACACGGGGTAATCGTAATTCTCTAATAATCTGATGATCCATGATCTCCGGATTAAAGTGAAACACGGCTGCCCACACCACAGAAAGTTTAATATCAGCCGCTCCGAAGGAGACTGAAACAGCGATACCTAGTGCTAATAGTACCAGACCGCCAACCAAGATTAACGTGGCAGCCCAAGGACGTGAACGGAACTCTTGTATGGCTGACCCTTTATTAGGTCTAATCTTGGAAGATATCTGTTGATTCATGAATGCCACCTTATTTCTATGAAATTGATTCTCATTATCACTATGCTATTGTAAATGAGCCTTCCTAGGTTTGGCAATAGATAGATTTAATAGGAGGCATTTATTTTATTGCATTGACAGGAAATCTAGGATTTGATAAAGTTCAAATTGAAAATAATAATGATAATGATTATCATTATTATTTATTGGTACATATATATAGGGAGGTTTATCATGCTAAAAAGAAAGACCCTCTTCCCCATCCTGGCACTCATAATGTTATTGTCTGTATTTGTGACAGCTTGCGGGGGAACGAACAATGCTTCATCTAATAAACCAACAGCAACAACAGAAGCAACTACAGCACCAAGCACTGAGCCAACGGCTGCTCCTGAGGCTTCAGCTGCTGAAATGCGTAGCTATGAAACCACTAAAGGTACTGTACAGATACCTGTAAAACCACAACGGATTATTACAGATTATTATGGTGGGGAGTTGCTCTCCGTAGGAGCAAATGTAGTAGGTGTCGAACCTAGTACCTTTGATAATCCCTTCTTGAAAGACCTGCTCACAAATACACAAGATGTCGGTGCTCCAGTTAACACCGAGAAAGCTCTGGAACTTACACCTGACCTGATCGTCGTTATGTACGATGATAACTACGATGCTTTATCCAAAATTGCTCCAACCATTCATATTCCATACGGAACCGCTACAAATATCTATGAAACTGTTAAACTGTTCGGTGACATTGTAGGTGTGCCTGACAAAGCTGAACAATTTATTGCTGACTTTGAGAAAAAGGCTGCTGAAGGCCGCGAGAAGCTTAAAGGTGTCGTAAATGAAAATGATACTTTTGGAATCTATGAGCTGACTGATAAAGGGGAGCTATGGACCTTCGGAAATAATGCTGGCCGGGGTGGACAAGCCCTTTATAACGCACTTAAGCTAAAAATGCCTACTAAGAACAGCAACGACAACCAAACGTTGCAGCTGTCCATGGAGCTATTGCCAGAATATGCAGCTGACTACATGTTCCTCACCACTTATGATCCTGACAAAAAAGGGGATAAGCTGAAAGAACTGAAGGAATCTCCAGTTTGGAACGGACTTGATGCTGCGAAGAACGATCATCTATTTTACAATGATTTTGATACCTACTACCGCTATGATCCGATTGCGATTACCGCACAGATTGATCTGTTCGTAGATATGATTCTTGAACGCAACGGTAAGAAATAAACATAGGCACATACAAAAACACCCCACTTTAGGCACTGTCTAAAGTGGGGTGTTTGGCTATACATAAGAAGTTTCTGTTGAATTTATATCATCTAGTATATTCATTATACTCATCGGCGTTATTTAGTTTTTTGTACATATACTCATCATTTTTAAGCTTATAGAGCTGCCCCATCCCCGCAAATACGAAAAACAGCACCAAAATTAATCCATACGCATAGGTGAATTCACCAATATAAAAGCAAGTGACTATCGCAACAAGGGTCAAGATCATTAATGCGACTGCAATTCTGGATAAAATCTTTTTCAAAAGGAATCCCCCTACGTTTTGTGCACCAATATTATCATATTTGGGATTAAATTGAAATCCCCTTTTGTTCTATTAAAGGAATATCGAGTAGCTGAATATGTGCCAGCATATTGCGAGTGTATATTTTGGTGTATATACGATAAAAAAGGACTTGAAATAAAAGATATGCTCCGCCTACCAACAAACAAAACCACATCGGCTCCAGAGCTGTAGACATTTCAACCCTGGAAGAACTAACAACATAAAAAGAAGACAATGCAATACCTAATGCATACGGGAGAAAAAACAGCACTTTTAAAGGGCCGCCTATAATGCGGGCCACGTCCTTAGAAGTAATTCCAATCTTGTTCAGCTTCCTGAATTTGATCCGCTCACGCTCTAAATCGGTCTGAATACTGAAATGCAGCACTATCCCAGAAGCGCCGAAAAATATTAAACCAACAAATGAAATTACGAAGATTCCAAATCGGCCAGACTCCTGTAACTGTAGATAGTCACTTATTCTAGACTTCGTAGAGAATACGAGGGCCTCTTGCCGCTCATTGCCATACCAGGACTCTGTATTGTCTTTGTTATATTTGGCTAAAGCGGCATTTAACTTAGCATCTATATCCGCAGTTTTTTTCCAATCCTTAAAATTCAGGAGCTGAAGATTACCGATCGCTTTTTTATTTTCCGCTTTCAGCGCCATATAATCCTCTTCGTTTACAATGATATGAAGACCATTCATTAGATTCGGCACAGGGTTAAATACCATGTCAAATAGGATACCTTGTGAATACAGCGTATGCTTCCCGGAAGCAAGCATCAGATCAAAGGTGGGCATTTCCGGTCTTTGATTCTTCCACTCTTCTCCTTGTGCAACTATGGCCAGATTTAGAAAGTGATCTTTCTCCACATGATAATCAGTGCCGATTAATGCGTTTATATTCTGGTCCAGAAATATTTTGAAATTAAACAAGTCGATATACTCCAGCTTTTGGTGTGAAAGCAGCGGCGTGGCACCATGATCCGTGATCTCGCTTAGTATTTTTGGTGAGATGCTATTTTTTCCGAATACTTCTGAATAGGCAATATCATATGGATTGTTTGCAACCGGAATATCCTCAGCATTCCAGGTCAAATAAAAAATAATCCCGCTTAGAGAAATCGTGATAAAGACGAGGAAGGTGATAAGAGAAAGCACTATTTTGGAACGACCAAGGGTATAGATCAAATTGGAACTAAACAGCAGGTGCTTGTGATATGCTCTGCTTGATCGCGATATAAAAAGTTTCAACCAGTCCCCAAGTCCTGACAGCAGCAAATAAACGCCTAACATACTAATTCCCAGATTTATTAACATCATGCGAGCATCGGAAGGGTTGTAATGAGTGAGCATATTATAAACGGAGATTCCCAAGAGTAAAACTCCGATGACCCCGGTGATTTTCCCATGAATCAGGTTGCGTTCTGCGGTTCTGGACTCTTTTAAAAGACGTAAAATACTGTATCGCAAAGTTAGTAGCAAATTGACTGCAATCACCACTATGTAAATCACCGCGAAGAATTTAATGGTATACAGATAACTATCCGGCGTCAGTATAAAAGCACTGTCCCCAATATTTACAAACAGCGAAACAATAAAGAAAAAAATACCGGAGAAAACTGTCCCTGCACCTAAACCAGTGAGAATCGAGGCTAAAGCGATCATGCTATTCTCGAACAAAATGATTTTGCGGATATTGTGGCTTGTCATTCCAAGTACCATTAATAGCCCAAAGTCGCTTTTTCTGAATTTTAAAAAGGCCATTTGAGCATATACAATAAACAGAACAGCAAAGACCCTTATCACCAAAAAAGGAGCATATAAATTACCTGACACCATCCCATTCACTTGATAAGGGTCATTAAAATCAGGATTACTGTACAGCGAATAAAATGTAAAAAAGATCATGACCGTAAAGCTGCTGCATAGGAAAAATAACAAATATCTTCTAAGATTCGCCTTAAATATCTGAAATGCCATTCTCCTAAAGGTCATCTTCTCCCCCTCCAATAAAGGCCAGGTTCTCCAGAATCAGATCCAAAAATGCTCTGCGCTCTTTATTCTCTCTAGCAATCTCTAGTAGAGCCTTCCCATCTTTGATAAAAAGCACCCGATTACAATAGCTGGCCGCAAAAGGATCATGTGTGACCATCACTATCGTTGCTCCTTTTAGAGTGTTGAGCTTGGCGAAGGTCTTCATCACCGTATTCGAGGATTTGGAATCCAAATTCCCCGTCGGCTCGTCCGCAAAAATCACATCTGGATGATTTATAATCGCCCTGCTGATCGCCGCCCGCTGCTGTTGCCCCCCTGAAACCATATAAGGATATTTGTCCTTCACCTCATCCATATCGAATAGCGATAACATCTCATCTGTCTTGGCATTGATATCTTCTACCTCTTGATCATCCAGCACCATGGGCACCATGATATTTTCCCGTAGGGTCAGACTATCCAGCAGATTGTAATCCTGAAAAACGAATCCCATACGCTGCCGGCGAAAAATCGCAAGCTCGTTCTTGGACATCTCACTTATACTAGTATCTGCAATTCTTACAACCCCACTATACTCCGTGTCTATTCCGCTTAGTATATTTAAAAGTGTTGTTTTCCCGCTCCCCGAGGGTCCCATAATCGCCACAAACTCGCCGCTATCCACACTAAGACTAATCCCGTTCAGCGCTCGAAACCGATTCGTTTTGCCTTTATATTCTTTCGAGAGATTCTCTACTTGCAGTATGGACATCCTGGCACCTTCTCATTGATAGGTTTGGAGTGAGTTACATTAAATGGAATTCAATCACTCGGTATTACTATAAAGCTAAGAAGGGCGTTCGTTTGTTAGATTGCTCACAGCGCAAAAAAAGCAGGATACCTCCTCTATAATTTCCGCTCCCGCAAAAAACAAAGGCAAAGAAAACCAGTAAAAGCAAGTCCACCGATTGCTGCTAATGAGAAGGAAAACGCCCTTACATAATCCGCTAGATCTGCTTCCAAAAGAGAATGCTTTAGCGAAGCGGAGAATAAAATACCGATTAACGCCACTCCTAACGAATTTGCAAAATACATAAAGGTAGTGATCAAGCCTGAACCCGTGCCCGTGATCTTTGTGGGTACTGAACTAAGCGTAACGCTGACTAGAGGTGTAGTAGCCATTCCGAGACCGAAACCATATATCAATAATAGTAGGATATTACGAGGGTCTAGCAGCTGCGTAACGTCCACATTTAGCTCTAACATAAGCAGCAGAATACAGCTCCCCATCATCAGCGCTCCTATCTTAAGTACACTCATCCCCCATCTTTTGACCATTCGAGACGAGATTAGGGAAGTCAGAAAAAAGCCTATCCCTATAGGCAAGAAAACCATACTGGTATCTTGAACACTATAGTGCAAACCAAATTGCATATAATAGCTCAAAATAAAAAAGAAAGAGAACATACTTAGATAAAGGACAAGAGCGGTTGCCAGACCAGCGCTAAATGTTCGATCTCTGAAAATAGACAGATCGACTAACGGTAACGTCCCCTGCTTTCCCTTTCGATTTTCAACCCAGATAAAAGTAAACAACACGAAAAGAGCTAACATTAGACAGCCAAAAATCCACAACGGCCACCCTTGTTTTTGTCCCTCTGACAACGGATAGATCAACAGGAACAAACCGATCAGCAGAAGGAAGCTTCCAGTCCAATCAATACTGTGCGCCTGCTCAGCCCGTGTTTCAGGTACAATCGGCATTAACAGCAGGACGAGAAGTCCAAATGGCACATTGAAAAAAAATACTGTCCGCCAACCGAGATCGAACGGATTCCAATTCACAATAGTACCTCCGAGGATGAATCCGAATGCAAATCCAATGCCAATCATTGCGCCGTAAATGCCGAAAACAAGCCCTTTTTCCTTTGGCAGAAAGCTGACTTGCAGCGTAGATAGAACCTGAGGTTGAATAAGCGCCGCAGCCAATCCCTGCACAATCCGAATAACAATCAGAAGTGCCGGATCTGAGGTCAGTCCGCCTAACACTGCCATGACCGTAAACCCGCTCACCCCGATCATCAACATCCGTTTTCTGCCGTATATATCCCCAAGCTTTCCGCTAATAATCAACGCCACAGCTAATCCTAGCGAAAATCCGGTAACGATAAGCTGTGCTTCCGAAAAGCTTGCGTTCAAGCTATATTGCATAGATGGAAGCGCAACTTGAATCATATAAGTATTTAATGAAATAAGTAATGTTGGCAGTAAAATAACCCCCAGCGCATACCACCTACGTGAATCTACTTGTTGTTGTCCCATTGTATGACCACCTTTTTATCTGCAATCTATGAAATTATTATCATTTAGAGTGGTCTTTTTCTCTACCTGTTAAGGGAGGTTCACTCCTTGATAAGGGAGCAAACACAAAAAAACCTCAAGCATGCAGAAGATAACGTTCGATTCCGAACCCTATGTTCTAACACTTGAAGCTTTAAGCTGTCTGCATTTACAAATCTTCCTACAGCCTGTTTCGTTCCAAACTCTGTTGTTCGATACGTTTTAAGTATTCGCTTGGATTGCAGCCATAATGCTTACGGAAGGTCGTCGTGAAATTGCTGACATTGCTATATCCGACCGAAACAGCCGTTTTCCCTATATTCAAACCTTCAACCTCCATATACCAGAGCGCTTTCTCCATCCTTTTTATACGTACAAGCTCGAAGATCGTCATGCCAAATAATTCGCGGAAGCCTTTTTTCAGCTTGAATTCGTTGATACCTACCCGCTTAGCCAACTCACGTATAGATAACGGTTGTTCGAAATGGATTTGCACCAATTCATGTACCCGCTTCAGATTAGTAATATCATCATGCCGCAGCGTCATACTATCGCTAATTGAACCGTAACCATCAGACTCACCAAACAAAGCAATAAATTCAAGAGCTTTGCTCTCCATATATAAACGTCTCAATGTTCCATGATAGGTACAGTGGATCATTTCGGAGACACATTTTCGGATTGCCGCAGTATCTGGATAACGATCAATATTTCCACGATGATGTCTAAGCCAGGTTTCCATTTGCTGTGTCTCCGATAAATCTCCGGCGTAATTCAGCAGTTCACTAGGAGCAAACCGTATTTCCAGCAATTGATTGGGGACACTTGCTTTTTTCTCTTCATACACCTGAACATCCTCTAGAAAAAGGACATTGCCCATTTGTTTATCCGTGTAACTTTCCTTGCCGTTCCATTCGCAATAGATTTCTCCGCTTAGATTATAGCTTAGTTCAAACAACGGACAAGCTTCTTGAATGTGGAGCTTCATATCTTGTTCGTAAGTTATGTCCGTATACATAATCTCCATACCTGGACGAATCCGTGTACGGGTGACGCTTCCCTTGCCAATATGTGAAGGAATAGTAAGCCGCTGTTCCCATTGGTTATGCTCAACATGCCCCTCTATCCGTTCAGTAAATTGATCAAAAAGATCATGAATTTCCATATTCAATATATTTAAAGTCATCGCAAACCTCTCCTTCTTCGCTCGTTGTATACGATGAGTTACATGATCTCTACTCTAGCTCCGTAAATGATAATTGTTATCACTTGAAAGTGTCAACCTGAAATACAAAAAAGCATTGGCGGATTTTATTCTGCCAACGCTTTTTTAGAAGTAAAATAAGACCGTTCAAACCAATGGAAATGCGTCCCTCCGGTATCTTAGCTCCCCCGTAACCTCCATAATCTTCGAGGCTAACAAATGCGAGGGCAGCTCGTAATCCACACAACCCAGCTTCGCGGCTGCTTCAGGCATTTCACTTTCAATAGAAGTTTCTTGCGATTCTACTAGCGTTGATTGGGCGCCAGCGTGTTTAGCAGCCAGCATCCCTTTAGCGCCGTCATTTCCCATTCCGGTCATTAGGATTAAATGCTGCTGTAGACCAGTTAATGCAGATATAGAATCAAACAAGATATCGACCGAAGGACAGTGCCCATTCACTGCAGGCTTTTTCATAAGTTTTATTCTGAGATCCTGCCCCTCCTGAATGATGGTCATATGAGAATTACCTGGAGCGATATAGACGGTTCCCCCGAGCACCGATTGCTTGTCCTTGGCTTCCACCACCCGTACACTTGAGAACCGATTCAGTCGTTCCGCCAATGCTTTTGTGTACTTGGGCGGCATATGTTGAACAACCAGCAGGGGATACGGGAAGCTCGCCGGGAGCGAGGAAATTAAGATTTCTAATGCTTTCGGCCCCCCTACTCCGCACCCAATTCCCACGATCTGCTCAATAACTTCTGTACATCCACTCTTAACGTTGTTTTGCTTCTCTTGTCGAGCTTTCACTTTGGAGATGTTTATATTGTTAAGAATAAGAGTTCTTAAAGGAATTTCAGCGGCTTTCTTAATTTTGAATAATAACTCATCTTTTATGCTGTATAGACCAGGTCCATAAGATTGAGCCGGCTTGGATATGAAATCCACTGCACCATTTTGTAAAGCAGTAATGGTTGCTGTTATTCCATCCTTTGTAGCGGAGCTCAGGATAAGTATAGGTGTTGGCCGCTGAGACATTATGCTTGTGAGTGCTACCAAACCGTTCAATTCCGGCATTTCTATATCTATAGCCACGACATCGGGCCTGAGTCTTTGAACCATGCTGATCGCTTCGGATGCATTTCGAGCTACTCCAATGACCTCGAGGGTTGAATCCTCCGAAATCAGGTTCGAGATCTGTTTACGCATGGTTACTGAAGCAGCTACAACGAGCACCTTTATTTTTTGCACTACTTCTCCTCTCCTATCAATGATAATACCCCTGACACTGTTTATTTAACTTTAAAAATAGATACCAGACTATTTAACTCTTCTGCTAGCTGAGCCAAAGCATTGGCCGTCGTTGCCGTTTCACTGCTGCTTGCCGCCATTTCTTCAGTTGCGGCGGATATGCTCTCAATTGAGAACATCACCTCAGACGATTGTGCAGCCTGTTCTTCACTGGCAGCCGCAATTTCTGTTACTTTATGAGCGGTATCGTTCACCATCGTAAGGATATGTTCAAAGGCTTCTCCATTTTTTTGTGAAAAAGCTACTCCTTCTAATACGGCATTTACACTGTGCTGCGTATTCTTCTGCATTTCTTTGATAATGCCCGTGATTTGTTTCGTAGCCCCACTGCTCCGCTCAGCTAACTTTCTTACTTCATTCGCAACAACGGCAAAACCTCGACCTTGTTCACCTGCGCGGGCCGCTTCAATCGCTGCGTTTAGGGCAAGCAGATTTGTCTGTTGGGCAATATCTTCAATCACCGCGATAATCTCACCAATCTTATCGGAGTCTTCCGCAAGTCTAGACATTTGTGTATCCAGTACTGCCATTCCTTCTACGGAGTTCTTAACCACGATCCCTCCATCTTGAGCGATACGCATCGTTTGATCTGAAAGCTCAGAGGCCTGTTCAGCACTCTGGGCTACTGAATTAATCGCCGCAGATAATTCTCGGAACAACTCATTCATCGTTTGTGCTGCACTAGCTTGACTCATACTTCCACTAGCTACTTCCTCTGTACTTGCTGAGATTTGCTGTGCAGCAGCTGAGACACTTTCCGCAGAAGAGGAAATGCCGCTAACAGTGCGTCTTAGGTTCAGAACCATTTCATTAACAGAATAAGCTAGCATTCCAATCTCGTCCTTAGATTCCAGGTTCGACGTTTCGCTTAAATCACCATTGGCCACTTTACCTAGCAGGCGCATTACTTGATTTAGAGGCCGTGCTATGATCTGCGATATTAAAAGACCCAGACCAATACTGATGAGCAGCGCAACAATAGTAACGCTAAAAGTAATCAAACGAGAGGACTGATAAAGGTCATTGGCATTAACAATCGAACCTTGAGCCTGCTTCATATTGATGTCTATTAAATTTTGCAGAAAGTCAGTCAGCTCTGTTGTAGCTGTTTGCAAATCACTTACAAGCAAAAAATTTGTATATTTCTCATTACTAATATTTGTTTTATCAATTTCAATAGTATCATCAAGACTTGTGATATAACGTTGCCAGATCTCAGGATAATCCTTCATTATGGCTAATTCTTCAGCTCTCAACGCAGTCTTGCTATATTTACCCATGATCTCTTCAATACTTTGAACGTTTTTATGTATTTTATCTTCGTATTCTTTCTTTTCTGCCGCTGTTTTAGCCATCGTGTTTATATCACGGATATTAATTCTATTTGTTAAAAATAGTTCATTCGCTTCTCCCAGATAAGCTATAGGTGTTAAGCGATTTTCGTACATGTCCACGATAGAGCGGTCCATCTTACTCAAATTCGTAATTCCATAGAATCCTACAAAGCACAATATTGCGGATACTAACAGAAATGCGGAGATTAACTTCACTGCTGTTCTTAAATTATAAAACCACTTCATTTTCCTCAGCCCCTCATTGGCGTTAGTCATTTTTTAGTAATTCTTAGGAACTATTTCATCATATACGGTAAGCAGATTAAGGTAACCGAAAAAAAATAGCGCGACCACGCAAAAATATTGCGTTATCCCGCAAAAAAAGCGCAGACCAAAAAATCCCGCCTCACAGCACCGTGAACGGGATTTTGATCTATTTGTTTGTTACGAATTTTCATAGTGAATTGTTGAAATCGGACTCCTTCAATATGCCCAGTCGTTTAGCTTTTATTGCCGCTTCAATTCTTGATTTCACATTTAGCTTCTGGAACAGACTCGTTAAACTGTATTCCAGCGATCGTTGACTCATAAGTACAATCTCTGCTATTTCCTTGTTGCTTTTTCCTTTTGCAATCTCTGTCAGCATTTCATGCTCTTTTTTGCTTATCTTCGGGTTTGCTTGGTCAATATTAATCTCCATTCCTTTAGGTGATACTTTTCTTAACTGTTTAACTAGGGTATGAGGCAAAATGACATCTCCCCTTAAAGCACAACGCACTGCTGCAACCAACTGCTCTCTATTGGTCGTTTTTGAAATAAATCCAAACAAACCCGATTCGATCATCAAGTTGAATTTGTTTGTAATTTCGTATCCGGTGTAGATTAAGATAATCGCGTCTGCGTTTATTTTCAAGACTTCCTTCGCCAAATCAATCCCATTCCCATCAGCGATATGAAGATCAAACAGCATCACGTCAAACGTATGGCTACCCACCATGTTAAGCGCCTCATGGGCTGAATTGGCTAGGGTAACCTCCATATCTCCCTCTTGTTCCAGTATCATCTTAGTCCCTTCCATGACAGAGGGATGGTCGTCCACTAACAAAATTCGAATCATGCCTAATACACCCCTATCCCCTTATTATGCCCCATGATTAATCTGCAGGTATGGATATAAAGACAGCTAATCCCTTATTCTCTGGCGAAAGAAATCGTATGGTCCCATCCATACTGCGAACCCTTTCTTTCATCCCATAAATCCCCATGCTCTTAAGAGAATCCTCTCCTAAAAGGCTCATTCCAATTCCGTTATCTTCATAATCCAAAAGCACCTGTTGCCCTTCACTAGCTAAGGAGATACGTACTTCTGTGGCACAAGAATGTTTAGCTGCGTTAGCCAAAAGTTCCTGCACAATACGGTACAGACCTATTAGAATCTCGTCTTTTAACTTATGCTTGAAAGCTGTTGACTCAAAATAAATCTGATAGTCGTTCCGCAGCTGAGCAAATTCAAACAACGTCTCAAGTGAGGAAGCAAGCCCCTCATTGATTAATGCTGGTGGCCTAAGCTCATTGCAGATCATCCGCAGTTCATAGATAACATCGAGTAAACCTTCTGTGATCTGTTCTAGCTGTTCCTTTAGTTCCCCCGTAACGGATTTATCACTTAAAAAATTATCAAGCTTACGATACCAGATGATCTGTTCTTGAAGTGCTGAATCATGTAAATCTTGAGCCAGCCGTTTGCGTTCATTCTCGGATAAATTAAACATAAAGCGCAGCAACCATGTCGGAGCTTGCTCGGAAGCCGCTAACTCAAGGTCCTTAGTTAGATCTTCTATGAGCAAAAAATTATCAAATAACACACTAACATAACGGGTAATCGTCTTCAGCCACACTCGAACAGAACTTATTTCTAATAAAATAGACTTCTCATTAATGGATAGAATATAGCTTTTTCTTCGGAACTCTCCGATCTTAAGTGAATAGCCCCGCTCGGTCTCAATAATCTCGCATATTTTATCATGGTTATCTTCAACTTCAATCATACAAATATTGGTAACCCGTAAGACCTCTCTAACTTCTTTCAGTAATCGTTGTTCCATGTGACTGATCTTCATCGCACCAAACAAATCTTGCGAGAATTGATCAAGACTCATCTGTAAGTTGAAATACCTTTCCTCGCTGTTCCGAATGATCTGCTCTGTGAGCTGTCTTTCCACCTCAATTTTTTTTCGATCACTGATATCCCTAAAGATAGAGATACATGCAACCTTACCCTTGTATAGAATTGAGCTAGCTGTTACTTCTACATCGATAATAGATCCATCTGACCGCACGACCTTTTGTTCAACAGGAGCTAATATCCGATTGGGTCCATAATAGATTTCACGCATCCGATCTCTAGCCAGCGTTATATAGTCCGGGTGGGCCCAATTAAAAATAGAGGTGCCAATCAATTGATCCTCACTACAAACTCCAAACAATCCTAAACAGGAAAAATTCACATAAAGGAATTTATATTCACTATGGAGTACTACCGCTTCAGGTGACATATCAATAAGCAGCCGATTGAGTTCCTCGCTTTCTCTAAGTTCACTCTCCATCTGGACCCTTTTTGTAATGTCTCTCGCTACGATCACAATACTAACTACTTCTCCATCCTCACCAAGAACAGGTGTACCCAAGCATTCCAGATCTATAATGTGACCTTTGATGTGAATAAACCGATTGTAAAACATCTTACATACTTTTGTCCGAAAAATATCCAAGATCTGTTCCCGCAACACTTCTTGTTCATCAGGATGAATATACTCCAAAATAGTTGTGTTCTTTATTGAACCTACAGGAAGACCAATAATTTTCTCACAAGAGGACGAAGCAATAATGAAGTTCCCTTGCTGATCCAGAACCCCAATCATATCCTCCATATTCTCTGTAATAAGCCTGTACTCCGCTTCCCGCTGAGCCAGCCGCTTTTCTACCTCCACAGATGCAGTGGTATCTCTTGCGATAACAAAGGTACCCACAATTTGATTGTTTTCATGTACAGGGATGTTTTTCATCGACCAATGGTTAACTAATCCATTCTCGCGGACAGAAGTAACCGTATAATGCTGCAGAACTCCGCCAACCGTTTTATCAAAATAATCAGACATCATATGCGAATTCTCTGCGCCAAATAAATTCACAATGGATAAGTTCTCTCCGAATCTATTAAAAGCTTCGCCAGTAATTTGCTCTGCCGCTGGATTGATAGCCACAATGCTGCCCTGCAGATCCAATTCACACACGATATCTGGATTATGGTCAAACAGGGATTTGTAGCGCTGCTCGCTTTTTAATAGAACCTCTTGCATCTGCTTTTTTTCCGTATGATCGATTAAGATCCCATTGAGCCGTACCACTGCCCCTGTCTCATCCATACTGGGAATGATCCTGACTTGGACCCATCGGAGTTCACCGCTGGCATGGATGATCCGATATTCACTGAGATTGCTTATTCCTTGCCCCACTGTAGTTATAATCTCTTGAATTAAAGGCCGCTCTTCTTTAGGAGCAATTCTTAGCCAAAAGTCATCTTCCTTCGCCTGTTCTGGTGAATATCCCGTGATATTGAAAATGGCATCCGATATGAATAACATTTTCCGTGATACGTAATCGTAAGACCAAATCGCCACATCGATCGTAGCAAACATCTGCTGATACAGAGAAAAGCTACTCTCTAACTGGGCTTGAGCATTTTTTTGTTCCGTGATATCTATGATGACGCCATCTATTCGACAAACCTTATGCTCTTGATTAAAAACGGGCGTGCCTATACTTTGAACCCACTTCAGCGCTTTTGCAGGTAACTGCATACGATACTCAAGATTACATAGGTGACCAGAGTATAATTTATCTATATAAGCATCAAACCGTTCAAGATCCTCACCGTACACATATTCACGTAAAAAATTGGGGTTATGCGTTAAAGCATGATCTGAACAGTCCACCCATTTCTCCAAAACATTCGACATTGTCAGCAAATTCGCTTCCATGTCAATAGACCATGAGGTCATATCCTTGTCGCCAAGTGAATGCATATTGAGATTCCCTCCACATAAAAAGCCCCCCCTTTTCGGGGCGGCTTTTTCTTCCTATTCGCTATTTCGCAAGCGTCTTTACATTTTAGCCATTATCTACTGAGCAATCTGCTCGCGGATATTCTGCAATATTTTCTTCTCCAGCCGGGATACCTGGACTTGAGAAATCCCAAGGCGACTGGCAACCTCTGACTGCGTTTGGTCACGGTAATATCGAAGATAAACAATCAGCCGTTCACGCTCGCTGAGACCTCCGATAGCCTCATTCAGTGCCAGCTTATCAAACCAGCGTTCCTGTGATTCGTCAGCGATTTGATCAATCAGTGTGATCGGATCGCCATCATTCTCGAACACCGTCTCATGAATCGAGGTCGGTGGCTTGTTAGCTTCCTGAGCAAATACCACTTCTTCAGGGGTAACCCCCAGTGCCTCAGCAACTTCACCGATGGTAGGCAGACGGTCCAGCGTCTTAGACATTTCATCCTTCATCTTGCGGACCTTATTAGCCATCTCCTTAAGAGAACGGCTAACTTTCAAGGTTCCATCGTCGCGAAGGAAACGCTGAATCTCGCCAATGATCATCGGCACGGCATAAGTGGAGAATTTGACCTCATAGCTGAGGTCGAACTTATCAACGGACTTCAAGAGCCCGATGCAACCGATCTGGAACAAATCGTCAGGTTCATACCCGCGGTTCATAAACCGCTGCACTACCGACCAGACCAACCGGATATTGCAGCTAACTAGTGTGTCTCGGGCAAGATTATCTCCGGCCTGACTGAGCGCGATAAGACGTTTGACCTCCGCATCGTCCAAATAGGTCGGCGGAGCTTTTTTTGACTCTGCATCCATGGCTCCAACCCCTAATTGTATAAAGCTTTTTTCGAAACGATGGTTTTCTTCATTGAGATCGAAGTGCCGTGTCCCGGTTCACTAGTGACTTCAAATTCATCCATGAAATTCTCCATAATGGTAAAGCCCATGCCCGACCGCTCCAGCTCTGGCTTTGAGGTATATAGCGGCTGTTGTGCCAGCTCCAAATCCTCAATGCCCCGTCCCTGATCCTCAATGGTTAAATGTACCGTTTCGTTGTCCAGCGAAGCTGAAATAGTCACAATACCTTCCGGATCACTATCATACCCATGAATAATACAATTGGTGACCGCCTCCGACACGACTGTCTTCAGATCATTCAGCTCGTCCATTGTAGGATCAAGCCTAGAAACGAACGCCGCTACAACTACACGCGCGAATGATTCGTTCTCCGAGAGTGCAGCGAACTGCACGTTCATGAAGTTACCAGCCTTACCATTTGTCATAACGCAACCTCCAAATCCGAGAGTGCAGTGCTCTCGTCGTCATATAGGGGCATGATCTTGAACAGGCCTGACATTTCCAGAAGTCGCTTCACAGGTGCCGTTGCATCACACACCACCATTTTGCCGCCTTTACTATGGATCAGTTTATACCTTCCCAGAATTACGCCGAGACCCGAACTGTCCATAAACTGCAGATGCTTAAGACTAAGGATCAAATGCGATACCTGACCCCGCATAATCGCTTCATCCATATCCATTCTTACAAAATCGGCGGCATGATGATCGAGTTCCCCAGATAAACGGACAATCAGCACACCCCTGTGATGCTCCATTTCCACATTAGAATTCATGCTTGCCACTCTCCTCTTCGTTGCTTTGAAAACTTGGCCTTAAGAGACAGTACCCATTCTCTTCAAGGACAAGGTTTCTACGTGGCAAATCAGGAATCCTGCCTCACGACAAAACTAGAAGAAAACCCCTATGAATCTACAAAGCACATGGGCGCAATCTACAAAAAAGCTCTTTTTAATCCATGCCGAACATCGAGCCTGTTGTACGTTTAAAGAGCTTCCACCAGCCTGCTTTTGCCACAGCTTCCCCTGCTTTAAGTTCATACTCTTTAATCACTTGGGTTCCTTGGTAGACAACCAGCTTGCCTATGGACTGGCCTTCAGCCACTGGTGCCTTCACGCTTTCTGGAAGTACTAGTTCGTGACGAATGCCTTCTTGCGTCACACCTTTTTTCAAAAGAACACTATACGTCTCTTTCGCCGTAATCGGCAGCTCGGACTTCACACCCTTCTCAATCTTAAGGGTACCGATAGCGTCCCCTTCTTTGTGAATAGTGTGGATCTTATATTGCGAAAAGAGATAGTCAAACATGCCCGACACTTCACTGTTACGTGTCTTCGTGTTCGGTTCACCCAGCACAACAGCAACAGCACGCAGACCGTCTCTTGCAGCCGTAGCAGATAAGCAGAATTTTGCTTCAGCGGTATATCCTGTTTTCAGTCCATCAGCGCCTGTATAGAAACGTACAAGCTTGTTCGTATTTACCAACCAGAATGGTTTGGTGGAATCCTTACGCAGATAATCCTGATAGGAACCGGTATATTTGATAATTCTATCATGCTTTAAAAGCTCCCGGCTAATTACCGCAATATCGTAGGCTGAGGAATAGTGATTAGCAGCTGGAAGACCGTTGCAATTGGCAAAGTGGGTATCTTTCAGACCCAGTTCTTCCGCTCTTTTATTCATCAGATCGACAAAAGCGCTCTCCGAACCCGCTATTTTCTCTGCCATCGCCACAGATGCATCATTACCGGAGGCCATAGCGATGCCTTTGAGCATCTCATCCACCGACATTTCTTCACCAGGCTCCAGGAAAATTTGCGATCCGCCCATCGATGCGGCATATTCACTCGTGCGCACCTTATCCGTCAGTTGCAGTCTTCCTTCATCCAGTGCTTCCACCGTAAGCAGCATCGTCATAATCTTCGTAATACTTGCGGGAGGCAGCTTATCATGGCTGTTCTTTTCATAAATAATAGTGCCGGTGCCTGCATCCATCAAAATCGCTGAACGCGCACCAGGCGCAAGATCTACAGCGGCAGCATTACTGCCAGAATCCTTGCTTTTTTCCTCAGCATAAGCACCTGACATCGGTCCTAGAACCGACACAACGATACAGAGCACAAGCACAGCAAAACGCATTTTTCTCACAATGGTTCCCCTCCTGAACGTTAACCTTCATATCACAGGTACTGTGTTCCAGTTTCGTCAGAAAGGGTGGAAATTATTCCATTTCCAAGTAAATAACTATAATAATTTATCGCAAGAAGTAATGATGTTGTCAATAAAAAAAAGCCCAGCAGCAGTTGCAGAGCATTTTTATTATAGGGGAGATCAAAAGTTAATTCAATTTTTAAGTATTTCCAATTTTTCCGTACTCATTTAACCCCCCTTTAAAGGAAAATGTAATATTTTAACGAATGGTATTTAAGAACTTAACTGCTTATAGAGGAGTGAATATACAGATGAACCACCTTGCAGATTGTATTGAAGCAGAAGCTAAACAGAACAATTTCTCTGGTGTAGTGCTGGTACAACAACCTGATAAAAAAGTCATCAGCAGTTGTTACGGTTATGCCAATAAGTCGGATAAGCGCGAAAACAATATTCATACTCGGTTCGGCATTGCTTCCGGGTGTAAAATATTTACCGCGATCGCTGTCTGCCAGCTGGTCGATCAGGGATTGATTTCTTTTGAAAGTAGACTAATAGATTATCTTAAAAAAGTAGATTTTCCTCTCTTTAGTCCCGACATCACCATACATCAGCTGCTAACGCATAGCTCTGGTATTCCGGATTATTTTGATGAAACAATTATGGATGATTTCGAGGATCTGTGGAAGGCACGGCCTATGTACACCTTGCGACAGCTTGAGGATTTTGTGCCGATGTTCCGGACCCTTCCCATGATGTGGACTCCTGGCGAACGTTTCCACTACAACAATGCCGGCTATATCGTGCTAGGCCTTCTGGTGGAGGAATTGAGTGGAATGACTTTTTCCGATTATGTAGAGCATCACATCTTTAAGCCTTGCGGAATGGAGCAATCCGGTTACTTTACGTTAGATGCCTTACCTGCCAACTGTGCACTAGGATACATAGAGGAAGAGAACGGTAACTGGAGAACCAACATCTACTCAATCCCGGTAAAGGGAGGCGCTGACGGTGGAGCTTTCGTCACTGCCCCCGACATGCAGCTATTCTGGAGCGGGTTAATCAACCATACATTATTGAGTCCAGTACTCACTTCATTATTGCTTACTCCCCATGTACATGTGGATGGCGAAGGCTATTATGGTTATGGTGTATGGATTACCCTCCGCGAAGAAAAAGTGTTCAAATTTCACATTATGGGCTATGATCCCGGTGTTTCCTTCCGGTCGGCTATCTATCCAGCTAGTGGCGAGACTGTAGTCGTATTATGTAATACAAGCAGCGGGGCTTCGCAGATATTCAATAAGATTAATAATCAGTTATAAATATTGCACTATTGAGCAAAACGCAAAGCAGCGACCTTCCCGTTATGGGAGGATCGCTGCTTTGTTGTCTGTTTAAGGCCATAGCCATGACAATATTTATATTGCCTTGGCTAGTACCGTGTTACCCCATCTTTAGTAACAAGCGCAAATACCAGAGGTTGGGCAGGAACAGGTTCAGAAGTGATACGGTAGGCTTCTAACACCTTACCTTCAGCTTCCTCTACTTTCTTCTCACTGGCATCATTGATATGCAAGACTGCAAGCGTCTCACCGATCTCTACAGCATCTCCAACCTTTTTAGAAAGTTGAATTCCCACAGCCAGATCGATTACGGATTCCTTAGTTTCACGTCCAGCTCCAAGCAGCATAGCCGCAACGCCAATTTCCTCGGCCTGAATCCCTTCTATGAATCCTTTGGTTTCTGCTTTCACTTCAATGAATCGCTTAGCCGTAGGGAGCTTCTCCGGAGAATCAATTTGCGATACATCTCCACCTTGTGCCTTCACGATTTGTTTGAACTTCTCTAGCGCACTGCCATCTTCAATATGCGTCATAAGAATCGAACGTGCCTCCGCTTCATCCTTGGCTTTGCCGCCAAGAACAAGCATCTGGCTGCCCAGAATAAGACAGACCTCCTGCAGATCCTTCGGACCGTGACCCTTCAAGGTCTCGATTCCTTCCTTAATTTCCAACGCATTTCCGATCCCGTAACCAAGCGGCTGGTCCATATCACTGATAATCGCAACGGTATTCCGACCCAGATGCGTTCCAATGTCAACCATCGCCTGAGCGAGTGCTATAGAATCATCCAGCGTCTTCATAAAAGCACCGCTGCCTGTTTTGACATCCAACACGATCGCATCTGCACCTGCTGCAATCTTCTTGCTCATCACAGAGCTTGCAATAAGGGGGATGGATTCAACTGTTGCAGTTACATCCCGAAGGGCGTACAGCTTTTTGTCTGCGGGTGTAATGTTGCCCGACTGGCCGATCACGGCAGCCCCGATCTCCCCTACTTGGTCAAAGAAACGCTCACGAGCCATCTCGATAGAGAAACCACTGATGGACTCCAGCTTATCGAGCGTGCCTCCAGTGTGCCCAAGTCCGCGGCCGGACATCTTCGCTACCGGTACTCCAGCAGAAGCTACCAAGGGTGCCAATACTACAGTTGTTTTATCGCCCACTCCGCCTGTGGAGTGTTTATCAACCTTAATGCCTGCGATTGGGCTAAGATCTACTTGATCGCCGGACATCGCCATTTCCATCGTTAGATCGCCGGTTTCCCGCGCGTTCATGCCTTGGAAATAAACAGCCATTGCCCATGCAGAGAGCTGATAATCAGGCACTTCACCTTTACTGTAGCCCTGAATTAAAAAGGAAATTTCCTCACGACTCAGCTCTCCACCATCTCTTTTTTTCTGAATAATATCTACAGCTCTCATATTACACCTGCACTTCACGGACAATTGCGCGAGCAAGTCCGATAAATT
The DNA here is from genome assembly GCF_038005365.1 of Paenibacillus sp. FSL H8-0315. NCBI lineage: Bacteria > Bacillati > Bacillota > Bacilli > Caryophanales > Paenibacillaceae > Paenibacillus > Paenibacillus sp. FSL H8-0315. Next base: position 1,280,443 of record NZ_JBBOTA010000001.1, read on the forward strand.
TTGGTCTAGTCAAATTAGTTACCTTCATTATCTGTTCAAACGTCAATGGCTCAAGCTCATTCACTTGTGTCATAGATTGGACCTCCCAAAAATTCAAAATGCAGTATCCGAAATTACATTTTCGGAATAAAGCCCAACACCAGCTTCAGGAAACGCTCACGCACACGATCTGCAGTTTCCATAACCTCTTCATGGTTGAGAGGTTGATCCAGGATTCCCGCAGCCATGTTAGTAATACAGGAGATACCCAATACCTCGATACCTGCATGCCGGGCAACAATGGTTTCCGACACAGTAGACATGCCAACAGCGTCAGCCCCCAGATGACGAAGCATTACGATTTCAGCAGGTGTTTCGTAGCAAGGTCCCAGTAGACCTGCATATACACCTTCTTTGAATTCGAAATTCTGCTGCGCTGCCGTTTCCTTCGCTACCTTGATCAGGCGGCGGCTATAAGCGGTTGACATATCCGGGAAGCGCACGCCCAGTGCAGGATCATTAGGTCCTATTAACGGGTTCCGTCCCGTCATATTCAGATGATCCGTAAGGAGCATAAGATCGCCCGGCGTGAAATCTGTGTTCACTCCACCAGCAGCATTAGTTACTAATAGGCTGGCTATACCAAGTTCTTTCATAACCCGAACAGGGAATGCTGTAACTTCCGGTCCATAACCCTCATACATATGAAAGCGGCCCTTCATCATCACGACACGGCGTCCTTCAATCATACCGATCAGCAGTTCTCCCTCATGCCCTTCTACAGTGGACACAGGGAAGTGAGGAATCTCATCATATGGAATGCTGATTCCATCGGTGATCAGGTCTGCCAGCACACCGAGTCCTGAACCAAGGATCAATCCAATTTCCGGAGCCACCGGACATTTGTCTTTTATATAAATGGCTGCTTCTTGAATTTCTTTTTGAGTTAACATGCTATGGATGATCCTCCTTAATGAATGTTGTGGCGCAACCCAAATTCTTTTATTGCAGTTTCGCTAAAAAGCTTGTCCCATACTGCGGCGCCTTCGCACCGAAATTATCAGCAATGGTTGCAGCAACATCTGAGAAGGTCTCACGAATACCCAAGCTATCTGGATGCTTAAGGCGTGGGCTGTAAATAAGCAGCGGCACATATTCACGAGTATGATCTGTTCCACTATGGATTGGATCATTCCCATGATCTGCTGAAATAATCAACAGGTCATCTTCACCAAGCGTGGATAGAATTTCAGGCAGCGCCTGATCGAATACTTCTAGTGCATGACCGTATCCTTCCGGATCGCGACGGTGTCCATATAAAGAGTCAAAATCCACCAGATTCGTGAACAGCAACCCGTTGAACGGTTGGCGAAGCTGCTCAATGGTAACTTCGATACCATGTTCATTGCTCTTCGTAGGGTAAGAAGCTGTAACCCCTTCACCTGTGAAAATATCGTTGATCTTTCCTACCGCGATAACATCTTTTCCGATATCAGCCAGCGAATTCATTACCGTTGGTTCCGGTGGTTTCACGGCATAATCATGGCGATTCGAGGTCCGTACGAACTTTCCTGGTTCGCCAACATATGGACGAGCAATAACGCGCCCTACGGAGAATTCAGGAGCCATAGTTAGCTCACGGGCGATTTTACACGCGCTGTATAGCTCTTCCAGTGGAATGATATCTTCATGTGCCGCAAGCTGGAATACACTGTCCGCAGAGGTGTACACAATCCAAGCTCCGGTCTTCATCTGCTCTTCGCCATATTCAACTAAAATTTCCGTACCGGAAGCCGGTTTATTACCGATCACTTTCCGGCCAGTTGCTGCTTCGAATTTCTCAATCAATTCTGCCGGAAATCCATCCGGATACGTATTAAATGGAACCTCAATTTTCAGCCCCATCAGCTCCCAGTGCCCGGTCATCGTATCCTTACCTACAGATACTTCCTGCATCTTGCCATAATATCCAGTTGGTGAAGCTACAGGTTCAAGCGGCGGCAGCGGAGCAATATTAGCTAATCCTAACTGCTGAAGGTTAGGCAGTTTTAATCCGGGAACACGGTTCAAAATATGGCCAAGCGTATGCGACCCTGCATCACCAAAATTCGCAGCATCTGGAGCTTCTCCGATACCTACACTATCCAAAACAATAAAACCAATTCGTTTAAATGAGGACATATTGTCTTCACTCCTTTTTTTAATATAGATCGTTCGTTCATTCGTTTGCACCAACAAGAAGAAACGGCTGTACCTTCTCCCGGAAGTCAGACGCTTCCGTAGCTAGCGATACAATGTATCGCCTGTCAGGTATCCGTTTCTGCCAAAGGATAACCTGTGGAAAATTACCCATTCCCCAGTCTATCCTATAAGTATGATTCCATCATAACTATCTTACTCACAAAAAGCATCTTTGAAGCATGATCAGCGAGCTCTGGGATGATGGCTCTCATATACTTCCTTCATATTCTTACGCGCGATACCGTTATAAATCTGAGTCGTCGAAATATCAGCATGACCCAGCATTTGTTGTACGGAACGCAAATCCGCTCCACCTTCCAGTAAATGGGCGGCAAAGGAATGCCTAAGCGTATGCGGTGTAATATCCTGCTCAATGTTTGCTTCCCGAGCGTATTTTTTTATGATTTTCCAGAACCCCTGGCGGGTTAAACGCCCACCTAGGCTATTCAGGAACATAGCCGGCTCCTCCTGATGATCACGAAGCAGCTTGTCCCGCATAAGAGAAGTGTAAGCTGCTACACTCTCTGCAGCAATGGTTCCGATGGGAACCACTCGTTCCTTGCCCGAAGTCCCTGTACAGCGCGCAAACTTCATGTCTGTATGCACATCGTCTACGTTAAGAGAAATTAATTCAGAAACCTTTATCCCCGTTGCGTAGAGCAATTCCAGCATAGCCTTATCGCGCATCCCTTGTGCTGTACTCACTTCTGGAGCAGCTAGCAGCCGCTCAACCTCCGAAACCGCAAGCACCATAGGTGGCTTCTTATCGGGCTTCATGGTTTCCATGTCCAGTGTTGGATCCTGCTCAATTAAACGTTCCTTCAGCAAATAATGAAAAAAGGCCCGCAGGGACACCGCGTTTCTGTTGAGCGTTGCAGTGGCTCTTCCCGCTCCGCGTAAGGAGCCAAGATATAACATCACATGAGATCTTCGGATTTCTTCAGGCTGCTCAACCCCCCGCTCTTCAGCAAACTCTAGAAACTGCGATACATCCCTACCGTAAGATTCCAGTGTATTCGGCGACAAGCCTTTATCTCCGGACAAATAATGTAAAAAAGGCTGCAAGTGTGACTTCATTATTTCACGCTCCTGTCCTGGCGCAGCTACTCTTAGTGTCTTCCTGCAGCACATTCAGCATGAGGCTTCAGCAGATGTGTACACAACTCTTACTCTGCATAAATCCACCCTAGCTTTCTTCGACATTCTTCTCGCTTGTTCCTGCTTCCTGCGTAGCTTTCATTCTCCGAACCAGTAATAGAAACGCAAGCGCTGCCGTGCATCCAGACCATCATCACCAACCTCGGCGTGATCAAATGCCCGAACAGCGGTGCCTTCAGGAATTCCATAGTTCTCTATCGGACTGAGCCATTCCCCTAGCCAGCTCATAGCATAGTAGAGTAAATAGCTTAGAGCCACAAACATGATCATAAAATACAGCTTACGCACTGTTTTGGGCACAGAAACAATCATAAGGACGCCTCCTATTACATATAAATGAATTCTGCTCGTCCTTCATTTTATGCTCCAAAAAAGGCTGATATGTATGGCTCTAATAGACTAATCATTTAAAAAGCCCCCTCCGGTATAGGAACCGGGGAGGACTTGTGAAGTTAATTCTTAATATAAGATAACTTTAGGATGGATTTCCGTCTGTATTGTTCTTATCAGTACAGCGGTAGCAAATCCCATGGAAATCAAGTCTATGATCAAGCACTGTGAAATTAAACTCTTTCTCCAGTCGCTCTTCCAGCGGACCGAGCCAATCCTCGCGAATCTCATCCATACTGCCGCATTGCACACAAATTAAGTGATGATGATGATGCTTCGCAGTATCTGTTCGCAAATCATACCGGGCTACACCGTCGCCGAAATTTATCTTTTCTACGACATGAAGCTCACTGAGAAGTTCGAGGGTACGATACACAGTCGCAAGACCGATCTCGGGAGCTTTCTCCTTCACGAGCATAAATACGTCTTCCGCGCTAAGATGATCTTCCTCATTCTCCAGCAGCACTCTTAAGGTCGCTTCCCGTTGGGGTGTAAGCTTGTATCCTTGGGATTGTAACTGTTGCTTAATCTTGTCTATCCGTGCTTCCACCTGTCTCCCTCCCCCTTGGATAATTACCGCACCGGTCTTCAAACCACTTCTTCCATTATAGGGGGTGTCGCTTTCAGAAGTCAAACGCTTTTACTGCACAGTCAAGGTCGTCACCGCTTGTACAAGTGAAGGCGTGACCCAACGCATCATGGTTGGTGTAACCCAGGTCTCAAAACATGAAATACCCAGGATCAAAAGCGCCATCACAAATGACAATATAGTGTACATGGTAAAAGGACGAGTCACTGGCGTCCGGCGCTGTCCCATCACCCGGCTGCGGATCATCTGCAAGGAAAAAGCTATCGCAGCTGCACTGCTAACCAGCAGCACAGGGATCAGCACCAGATTATGTGGAGCCACAGAGACTAACGCGAACAACATCCCATGCCAAGAATATTGACTGACCAGACAGCCAACCGTAAAACCGATCAGTACCCCTTTTAAAAAATCAAGAATCAAAATTCCCGGCAGCCCAATGACCGACAACCCAAGAATCCAGATCAGTCCGATCCATTTCAGATTCAAGGCCGCTATACTCCAGTACGAATCAGGTGCGGCTGGCAGACCTTGCTGATCAACCGTAACAAAGAAATTCCCCAGATAATCCCCCAGCTCCTGCTGCTGATCCATCGTAAGCGCACTAACGATAAGAGCTCCAAACACAACACCTACCAGAAATAATACGCCGACAAAAATATACAGAGGCGTCTGTTCCTTCATCATCAGCCGTAAATTACGCATTTGGGACGTTCCCCTTTCCGGTTACATGTTACACCATATGAGAAAACGTCCCGCGATATGACTTGTCCTTCAGGTAATGACTCTACTTTCTGGGCTGAACCACTTTACCGTACGTCCCGCCACCGCCTGCTGATAGCTCCAAAATTCCAGAGCGGGCCTGGACGATCATCGACGCCAGATCCGCACCTACAACGCTGGCAATTTCCGCTTCACCACAACCATGTAAAATGTTCATCTCAGTTCCAAACGCTTGCAGTAACGCGTTCATCTTCGCCTTCCCTAACCCCGGGATAAATTCAAGCGGAACCTGATAATGATAGGGTGGACGGTCAGCAGGCACTAACGGGGTCTTGCGGTCCGCAATATCTAGGATCCGGTCGAAGACACCTCTAACCAGCTTAAGACTGCCGCAATATTGGCAACGGTCCGAGTTGACATAAGCCTCATCAATAATACTGCCACAGCCCCCGCAATAGCTCCGGTGGTATTTGCCAAGCCGCGGATTAAGTCCGAAATTAGCACTTACCTTCCGCCCATCTTTACGTTCCAGTGCAAGCCGCAGTTCAGCGAACGAAGGCCGTGCCAGCTCCATCACATTATACTCACGCCCTAACTTACCTAGTGAATGCGCATCTGAGTTGGTTAGAAACGTGAAATCATCCAGTTCAGAGAGATATCCAGCCATTTCGGAATCTGCACTCAGCCCAAGTTCAACCGCAGCTATGCGGTCCAGATCAAAGATGTCCGCCATACGCTCGGCAGCACAGCCGTACAAGCCCTTGTGAGGCGTGAAAATATGTGCAGGGATAAGAATGCCTCCCCGGCCGTAAATCTCATCCTGAAGCTCCCTAGCCGGAGCATACAGGCGTTGGGAACTTAGATTCACGTTCCGCATATAGCGGCTCATCCACGTACTAAAGTCGGTCATGCGTTCCACGTCCGGCATGTAAGCGAGCACATGGCACTCTTTTCGCCCTGGCTCGCGGATTTCAATCTCTGTTCCCAGAATGATCGTAGTCCCTCGGTAAGCAATGCCTCCACCTTCAGCTAATGTCATCTCTCCAGATTCCAAAGAGCGCTGAATATCCCGCAGTACGCCAGGTGAATGACTATCTATAATACCGATCATTTCTAGTCCCTTGCGCTCTGCAGCTTCTTTGGCAATGCCCGCAAAGGTAAGCTCGCGGCTGCCGCTAATTTTGACAGCCTGACCTTCCGACGTTCGCCCAATATGAACATGCAAATCGCAATAGAAACTCTTCAGTTCAGTTGTTAATTCCATTGGCCTGTCAGCGTGTATAGATGCCAAGCGTACACTGCCATCATCGTTTTTGCATCCGCGATGCGCCCGTCAGCCATATATTGATACGCTTCCTCCAGGGTAAGCTCCGAAACCTCTAGAAATTCATCCTCGTCCAGTGACATGTCCCCTGGTTGAGCGTTAGTAGTCACATACAAATGAATAATCTCATCGGCGAAGCCGGGAGAAGTATAGAAAGATTTAAGCAATTTCAGATCTCCACTGTGAAATCCAGTCTCTTCCTGAAGTTCACGACCAGCCGCAACTAATGGATCTTCACCTTTATCCAGCTTCCCAGCCGGAATTTCTACCTCAGTGCGCTGCATGGGCTGACGGTATTGCTCTACAACAAGCATTTTGTTGTTGTTTAAAGCAAGCACCGCTACGGCGCCGGGATGCTTCACAACTTCACGTGTCGCAGTATTTCCATCAGGCAGTCTCACTGTGTCCACCTGCAAAGATATAATCTTCCCATCAAAAACAGGCTGTGTAGACAATGTCACTTCATCAAGCTCGGGTTTGCTGTGCAAATGTTGTTCTCCCATAAAGTTTCTGGTCTCCTTTTTCTCTATTGTGCATACGGTGTATTATAGCAAACTTAAAGGGAAAGAAGGAATTTCAGATGAACGAAATCTTCAGCCGTACAAGCTCATCCGCAGTTATGATGGTAGGTAAGCCGGAGGAAATAAAGGCCATCTTGGCTGGATGGATCCAGCAGTATGGGCGCGATATGCCCATGGCATACATTCTTTCCCTGCACGATCAATCCGCAATCCTTCCGTCCAAGGCAGGATGAATTCATCCTCTCCTTTGGGACTTAGCCATACATGTTCACACAACTATAGGGGGTGTCTCAAAAGCCATGAAATGGCTGCTGGGGCACCCCAGTCTTTTTGCGTCGCCCCGATTAGGGGGAATTGCGCTTAGGCCGCTGGTATTGGGCACAGGTTGATTGATTAAGCGACTAATAGGCTTACGATGCTGGCATGTGACACAACTTGTTGATCGCTCACGATGCTGGCGTCAGACACAACTTGTTGATCGCTCACGATGCTGATATCTAGCACAAGTTGTTTGATTAGGTTGCTATTGCGCCTACCTTTGTACGCTATCGGACTCAGTTGACCTTAAACACACCTTTTCCCCACTTTTGCTATGCTATCGGACCCCAGTGACGCTATCGGCACGAAAAACACACTATATGCTCCTCTTTATAAGGAATAGCTGCACGGGTGTCCGAAACTCTGCTCAAATGGCGATAATTTTGCTTATAGCGTCATCTGGGTCCTTTAGCCTCAAAAGAGGGGGCGGACTTGGCGCTATCGGACACAGCTTCCCTTAAACACACCTTTTCCCTACTTTTGCGATTCTATCGGACCCCATTGCAGCTATCGGCACGAAAAACACACTATATGCTCCTCTTCTTATGGAATAGCTGCGCTGGTGTCCGAAACTCTTCTCAAATGGCGATAATTTTGCTTTTAGCGTCATCTGGGTCTTTTAGCCTCAAGAGAGGGGTGGCATCCGGGCATTCCGGAAATTTCTACTTCGAGACTCGCCAAAAGCGGCATTAGAGGTCGCATGACTTTTTTGGGATTACCCTAAATATAGCTGCACTAAACTCCCCATAAAAAAAATACAGAGCAGCAATCCTCCGTTACGGTAGAATCGCTGCTCTGCTGTTTTATAAGGTGGTTAGCCCTTTACGCTCTCTTTTACAATATTCACAACGAGTTCAGCCACTTTAACGATATCTTCGGCTTTAATCCGTTCCTTGGTAGTATGGATATGTTCATAACCCACTGCAAGGTTAACAGTCGGAACATCTAGACCGTTGAACACGTTAGCGTCACTACCTCCGCCAGAGTGGAACAGACGTGGAGTAAGCCCCATAGAAGTAATGGCCCGCTGTGCAAGCTGCACTACCGGATCATGTTCATTAAAGCTAAAAGCAGGGTAGATGATTTCACTGCGGAATTCGCATTCTGCGCCGTATTCCCGCACAGTTGTCTCGAGCGCTTCGCGCATCGAAGCGATTTGATCGCCAACCTTCTCCTGCACAATACTGCGTGCTTCTGCATCCAGCTGGACGTGATCGCACACTACATTCGTTGGGCCGCCGCCAGCGAACTTTCCAATATTCGCTGTGGTTTCGTTATCAATACGACCCAGCTTCATGGCTGCAATCGCTTTGCTAGCGACTTGAATTGCGCTGATGCCGTCCTCTGGGTTCACGCCAGCATGAGCCGATTTTCCAAAGATTTGCATCGTGATTTTAGCCTGTGTCGGTGCTGCCACCGCAATCGCTCCAACTTCACCATTGGAATCAAGCGCAAAGCCGAAGTCTGCATCCAAGTTGCTTGGATCCATCGAACGTGCGCCCAGCAATCCAGATTCTTCACCCGCTGTAATCACGAATTGAATCTGACCATGCGGAAGCTTTTGCTCTTGGATCACTCGAATGGCTTCGAACAATGCAGCAAGTCCTGCTTTATCATCAGCTCCAAGAATCGTAGTGCCATCACTTGTAATCCATCCATCTGAACCAAGTGTAGGCTTGATATTTTGTCCGGGAACAACCGTATCCATATGGCAAGTGAACAGAAGCTTTGGAGCAGCTCCTCCATTCTCAGCTGGCCAGGTAATGAATAGATTACCTGCTCCATGTCCGGTTCTTTCCTGGGAATCGTCTTCGAGCACTTCTAAACCCAGTTCGTTAAACTTACTCTTAAGGACATCGGCAATCTGCCGTTCATTTCTTGTTTCGCTATCAACTTGGACAAGTTCCATAAACTCCTGAATCAATCGGTCTTGTGAAATCACTGGACTTCCCTCTCTTTCGTGAATACGGTACAATGGTTATACGACATTACCATCTTCATGTTAATAACTTAAACTAAATCTAAAGGAGTTACCCATGCAACGTAATAAATGGTTCAAGATCTTCATCTACGTCATGTTGTTTGCCATGATTGCCTCTACGCTCTTTATGGTTATCGAGCCGTTCCTTGCAGGTTAAACATTGCTCAGGAAGCATTAATAATAGCGGCTAGGAACTCCTTGCCGCTATTTGGCCTGCACGTTTTTTCCTAATCAACCTTTGCCATATCACAGAAAGTATCCATCAGCTCTTCATATGGAAAATGTTTCAAGAAATATGGAACCAGCTCTCTAGCCACCTCTTGAAGCTCAAATCGACGACCTGCACATTCCTCTAGAGAAGTTATCCCAAAATCGGTGATCCCGCATGGAATAATCCCTTGAAACCCGCGCGCCGCAATCCCCTCAGAAATGTTAAAAGCAAAACCATGACTGGTAATAAAACCTCTTCTAAATTTACTCTTATTAAACTTCACACCAATAGCACAGATCTTCTCATCGCCAACCCATACTCCGGTGTACTCCGGTTTACGATCTCCGACAATACCGTAGGATGCCAAATAATCAATAATAACAGCCTCCAGACTGCGCAAGTACCCATGCAAATCCACTTTGCCATCTTCTCCGAGCTTAAGGATCGGATAACCTACAAGCTGACCGGGTCCGTGATATGTAATATCTCCTCCGCGATCGATTTCAAACAGCGCGATTCCTTTTTTTTCGAGCTGCTCATGATCCAAGAGAAGATGTTCAGGATGATTTTGTGAACCAATAGTATAGGTAGGCGGATGCTGCAAAAGAATAAGTCTCTCCGGCTGCTCGCCAGAATCAATGGCATGCACACTTTCTTTTTGCAGCTCCCAGGCCGTCCCATACTCCATAATAGGGTCATATGAAATCTGCAGCTTACGAATATCCGAATTATTCATACCGTCAGGTCCCCTTTTTCAGTCTCATGCCTGCACAGTTTGGCTCGTTATTATTTTAGTAAAGTTTCGTATCCGGGGTATATCCTTCAATGTTATCCTTGACGCGTTGCAAGAAACGACCACAAATGACTCCGTCCAGAATCCGATGATCGAGCGACAGACAAATATTAGCCATTGATCGCACACCTATCATATCGTTAATGACCACAGGTCTTTTTACAATCGATTCAAATGTTAAAATCGCTGCCTGTGGATAGTTAATGATTGGATAAGAAAGAATGGAGCCAAACGAGCCTGTATTATTTACAGTGAAAGTCCCTCCCTGCAAATCTTCCAGGCTCAGTTTGCCTTCGCGTGTTTTTTGTGCCAATTCATCAATCTCACGAGCCAACCCAGCGACATTTTTCTGATCAGCCTTCTTAATCACAGGAGTGATAACCGAATCTTCTGTACCTACCGCTAACGAGATATTGATATCACGTTTGACAATAATTTTGTCTACAGCCCAGACAGAGTTCATAATCGGGTAATCCTTAATCGCACTCACAACAGCCTTCATCATGAAAGCCAGATAGGTTAGATTGATACCTTCTTTACGCTTGAACTCATCCTTATGTTTATTGCGCAGTGCGACCAGATTAGTCACGTCTACCTCAATCATTGTCCAAGCATGCGGAATCTCAGAGACACTTTGACGCATTCTTGTAGCAATTGTATTCCGGATTGGCGTTACATCAATCAGGTATTCAGAACTGCTGCCTCTGCCACCCTCAACTTCAATTGTTGGAATACGAGGAGATTCGCTCAAGTGTAGACCCGAATGGCGAAGTGGCTCTTCTGCCTTCTTCTCTTGGGCTTGAACGAACTGTGGAGCAGGCGGTTGTGACGCCATTGGGGCAGGCTGGCTAGCAGAAATCGAAGCTGCAGATCTAGCTCCGCCGCTTTCGAGGAAAGTCAGCACATCCTTACGGGTAATCCGACCACCCATACCAGTACCAGCAACTAAAGTCAGATCGATGTTATGTTCAGCAGCCAAAGTCTGTACCGCAGGAGAATAGCGTGCACGCATCATATCGCCAGCAGTTGAAGTCGCACTTTGTCCTGCAACATTATTAGAGGAATTAGCTGCAACTGTGTTAGTGTTAGTCACGTTTGCAGCAGCAGATGCAGTCACAGGCACGGCTATACGACAAATGACTTCGCCGACATTGACAACCTGGCCTTCTTCCGCCAATAGTTCACCCATAACTCCATCTATCGTTGAAGGTAATTCCGCATTTACTTTATCTGTAATAAGCTCACATATTGGTTCGTATTGCTCTACCGGATCGCCCGGTTTCTTCAGCCATTTGCCGATCGTCGCCGATACTAGCGATTCCGCCAGCTGCGGCATGATCACGTCAGTCAACTTTTGGTTGTCAGACATCTTTTCACTCCTTAAAAGTTTTACGAAGCATTGACTCTTAGAAAGACTACATAGTAAAACTTGCTTCGTAAGCATATTCTTAAAGTTTTACGAAGCTTCGTCAGCATCACCTGAGTTTTAGGAAGCTTCGCATCTACTCAACAAATTAATATTGTGCCAGCCGGAGCATTTCCGCCTTCACTTTTTCTTTACTTAGCATGAAAAACTTCTCCATTGGCGGGCTGATTGGCATCGCCGGAACATCGGGACCACAAAGACGGAAGATCGGTGCATCCAGCTCGAACAGACAATGCTCAGCAATAATAGCCGCCACTTCGCCGCCAATACCGCCCGTTTTATTGTCCTCGTGCACAATCAATACCTTACCGGTCTGACGGGCAGCAGCAATAATCGCATCACGATCCAGCGGTTGCAAGGTACGCAGATCAAGAATATGTGCTGTAATTCCTTCCTCGCGTTCCAATTCTTCCGCAGCCTGCATAGCAAAATGCAGCGGAAGACTGTAGCCAATCACCGTAATATCCGTTCCCTCACGCAGCAGATTAGCTTCGCCAATTGGAACGGTGTAATCCCCTTCCGGTACTTCTTCCTTGATCAGCTTGTAACACTTTTTGTTCTCAAAGAAAAGCACCGGATCAGGATCACGTACGGCTGCCTTCAGCAATCCTTTAGCATCATAAGCGGAGTAAGGCGCTACAATCTTCAATCCAGGTGTACCAAAGAAAATCGATTCTGGACACTGTGAATGATACAAACCGCCGAACACCCCGCCGCCAATAGGAGCACGAATGACAACCGGGCAACTCCAATCGTTATTTGAACGATAGCGGATTTTAGCCGCTTCACTGATAATTTGATTCGTCGCCGGAAGCATAAAGTCGGAGTATTGCATTTCAGCTATTGGTTTCATTCCGTACATAGCTGCTCCGATGGCTACACCAGCAATCGCTGATTCAGCGAGGGGTGTATCCATAACCCGCTCTTCGCCAAACTGTTCCTGTAGACCTTTAGTTGTGGTAAATACGCCGCCTTTGAGACCAACGTCCTCACCAAGCACGAACACGGAATCATCGCGCTCCATTTCTTCCTTCATCGCGAGCCTGATGGCATCGATATATTCCATTATAGCCATGGTTTATGCCCCTCCTTTGAGGTCGGAATCACTGTATACATGCAGCAGTGTGTCTTCCGGTTTCGGGAACGGAGCATTATCGGCATACTCGATAGCCGCTTTAAGCTCAAGATTGCATTCAGCAGCAAGATCTTGTTCTTGCTCGTCACTCCACAATCCCAGACCGATCAAGTAATTACGGAATCCTGCTACGCCGTCCTTCTTCCAGTTCTCATCAACCTCTTCTTTGGTCCGGTAAGCCAGATCATTATCTGAGGTGGAGTGTGGAGACAAACGGTACATCATCGCTTCAATCAGCGTAGGACCTTCACCCGCGAGGGCTCTTTCCCGCGCTTCCTTAACGACACGATAAACCTCAAGCGGATCGTTTCCGTCTACACGCACACCAGGAAATCCATAACCCAGTGCACGGTCGCTAACCTTGCCGCCTAACTGTTTATGAACAGGAACAGAGATTGCGTACTGATTGTTCTGGCACATGATAATAACCGGCAGCTTATTCACTCCGGCAAAGTTACAAGCTTCATGAAAATCCCCCTGATTGCTGGAACCTTCACCGAAGGTTACAAAGGAGACGAATTTCTTCTTCTGCATTTTGGCCGCCAGAGCAAAGCCAACCGCATGAGGGACCTGAGTGGTTACAGGGCTTGACCCTGTCACAATACGCAGACGTTTGCTGCCAAAGTGACCCGGCATTTGCCGCCCACCACTGTTTGGATCTTCTGCCTTAGCGAATACGGACAACATAAGTTCGCGTGTAGTCATACCCACTGAGAGCACGAAAGCATAATCGCGGTAATAAGGTAAAAAATAATCATTTTGCCGGTCCAGCGCGAACGCCGCCGCCACCTGACCCGCCTCCTGGCCTATACCGGAGACATGAAAGTTGATCTTGCCAGCGCGCTGAAGCAGCAGACTGCGCTCATCGTATTTACGAGCGAGCGACATATATCTGTACATATCGATGACCTGGCCGTCACTAAGTCCAAGCTGCTTATGTCTGTTAATCGTTTCTACAGTACCTTGGGATTCCATAAAGAGATACCTCCTTATTCATAAAGCCTGAAGTCTTACAGGAATTAAGACCAATTGTGCCCTGATCTTAAAACCTGGTACTAAGACTTGACTTGAGTATATTATAATCCCTTTCTACCCAAAAAGAAAAGCTAAGAAAAACTAAAATCCAATAGATCTTCCATCCACAGCTAACATTGCTTCTCCGATAATCTCCGAAAGGGTAGGGTGAGCATGTATAGCTTCGCCAATCTCCCAAGGTGTTGCATCCAGAAGCTGTGCCAAGGCCGCTTCTCCAATTAGATCCGTCACATGAGGACCAATCATCTGCACACCAAGAATATCTCCACTGCTACGATCGGCTACAACTTTGACAAATCCGTCCTTCTGGCCATATACAATTGCCTTACCAATGGCCGAGAATGGGAACTTCCCAATCACTACATCATGTCCAAGCTGTTTAGCTTCCTTCTCGGTGTAACCCACACTTGCTACCTCAGGCCGAGTATAGACACAGCGTGGTACTAAATGTGTATGATAAGGATGTAGCTTCTCACCAGATAGATGATTAACCGCCATTATCCCTTCATGACTGGCTGCATGAGCCAATTGAAGCCCACCGATGCAGTCGCCAATGGCATAAATATGCGGCTCTGCCGTCTGCATACTAGCGTTTACAGCAATAATCCCTTTGTCAAAGCGAATGTCTGTGTTTTCCAGTCCAATATTCTCGATGTTGGCCACTCTGCCTACGGATACAAGCAATTTTTCTGCCGTTAGGCTTTGACTTTGCTCTCCCTTACGGGCTTCGATCGAAATTCCATCCTCCGTTACCTGGCAGGTTGCAGCATCCACTGTAGTTTCAGTCAGTACCTTAACCCCACGCTTTTTCAACAAACGTTGCAGTTCCTTAGCTATCTCTTCATCCTCTTGAGGCAATAACTGACCTGCCGCTTCAACCACAGTCACCTGCACTCCAAAATCAGCCAGCATTGAAGCCCATTCGACTCCAATTACACCACCGCCCACAATGATGATAGAGGATGGCAGCTCTTCGAGCATGAGCGCTTCATCACTGCTAAGAATCACTTTCCCGTCTGGTTCGAGACCAGGCAATACTCGTGGGCGTGAGCCCGTAGCGATAATAAGATGGCTGGAAACTACTGTTTCCATCTCCCCATCTTCCAGTTCCACAGCTACAGCACCGCTGCGCGGAGAAAAAATAGAAGGACCCGTTACGCGCCCTTTACCTTTGACAACTTGTATTTTATTTTTGCGCATCAAATATTGTACGCCTTGATGAAGTTGCTCAACTACAGCTTCTTTGCGTTTCTGTACCTTTGGGAATACCAGCTGTACACCGCTTGTCTCAATGCCATAGCTCTCGCTCTCATTGATTTCAGCATATACCTCTGCACTACGGAGCAGCGATTTACTAGGAATGCAGCCCCGATGCAGACAGGTTCCTCCCAGTTTGTCCATTTCGATGACGACAACGGACTTTCCAAGCTGTGCAGCGCGAATAGCCGCCACATACCCTCCAGTACCTCCGCCAAGTATGGCCACGTCACATGAAATTGTCATGATATGTATCCTCCAGTCATTACACGTAAGTTCATTTTACTTAGTATATTGTACTCTCTTTTTGCTCTATTACAAAACTTATAAACGTCATATGCAAATGGACTTTTTCTTGCTAAAGCGTTATCATATGGGTGAATCTAAAGGGCTAAGAGGGGTAGGAGACACTTATGAAACTGTTAATTTCACGCTTCATTGCCATCCTTATTCTTGTGTTTCCGGGCTTAATAGCAATGAAGGGCTTCCTCATGATGAAGGATGATATTTTTGATTACATATCCATGCATGGTGATGATTCTGTTGTGCCCCACTTTGCTTGGCTGCATTTCGGTGGTGGATTGCTGCTCTTCGCAGCTGGCATGACTTTCCTTGGTGGCTGGATTCTGGCTAGGGACCGTAAGAAGAATTACGTAGGTCCAAGGTTCAAGGAGAAGCAAAAGGCGAAACAAGCCGGAACGCAGGAAACGATCTCTTAAGAGGCTATGCTAAACTTAGGATCAGCTTT
The DNA here is from genome assembly GCF_038005365.1 of Paenibacillus sp. FSL H8-0315. Lineage (NCBI taxonomy): Bacteria > Bacillati > Bacillota > Bacilli > Caryophanales > Paenibacillaceae > Paenibacillus > Paenibacillus sp. FSL H8-0315. The sequence continues at coordinate 1,296,269 of NZ_JBBOTA010000001.1, forward strand.
TTCATCTCATCATTTATTCACCTAATCATCTGAATCTCGAATCGCACACAATCAAGCCTTATTACCCTACTGATTGTAATTTGTACAATAGATTTCCCCACATTCAAAGCCTCCCAGCTCACCCGATCTGGTGCTCGTTATCTATCATAAATAACATAAAGGCGAGAACTTCATGGACGCAATCTGCGCTCCCTGAAAATTCTCGCCTTTTTCTTAAATCCCCGCCTTATCAAGCGCCTCTTTCCGCCGCCCCTGTACCAACTCGCTGTACAGTCCGCCTTGCTTCAGCAGCTCTTCATGAGAGCCTTGCTGCAATAATCTGCCGCCCTGAAGCACAAGAATTCGATCAGCTGCACGTATCGTGCCAAGTCTATGAGCAATGACGAAGCTCGTTCGCCCTTTCATCAGCGCCTGCAGCCCTTCCTGAATCTTGATCTCGGTCACTGTATCAATACTGCTGGTTGCTTCATCAAGCACAAGCATAGAGGGGTTAGCAAGAATCGCTCTCGCAATGGAGAGCAGCTGCTTCTGCCCTTGGCTTATACCGCTGCCATCCGCCGAGAGCATCCGTTCATAACCTTCGGGCATTCGCATAATAAAAGAATGGGCATTGGCCAGCTTAGCCGCCTCTTCAACCTCTTCATCGGACGCATCCAGCCTCCCGTATCGGATGTTATCGCGGATACTCCCTTTGAACAAAAAGGAATCCTGCAATACAAAGGCCATATGACTTCTCAAGCTTTCCCGCCGAATCGAAGTGATATCTAAGCCATCCAGCGTGATTTTCCCCTGATTAGGATCATAGAAACGGGATAACAGCCCAATTAGCGTTGTTTTGCCTGCACCGGTAGGTCCAACTAAAGCGATCATCTCGCCAGGCTTCGCTTCAAAGCTGATATCCTGCAGCGTGTTAGAACCTCCATCATAAGAAAAAGCTACATTTTCAAACTTCACCGCACCCTGTACAGTTACAAGTGATTTGGCTGCACCTTCATCTTTAGCCTCGGTCTCTTCGTCCAGCACTTCAAACACCCGCTCGGCCCCTGCCACCGCTGAGAGCAAGGTATTCCACTGATTCGCTAAATCATTAAGCGGACGAGTAAACTGGCGGGTATATTCCACGAATACGATGATCACACCCACTGTAATCGACCCACGGATCGCAAGCAGACCACCAATTCCTGCAACTATGGCGAAGCTGAGATTATTAAGACCATTCATAAGCTTGGGGATGAAACCAGAAATGGACTGCGCCCAGTAGCCTGACAGCATAATTCGCTTGTTGCGTTCATGAAAACCAGAGATGACGCGTTCCTCTTGTGAAAAAGCCTTGATAATCCGTTGTCCGGATAAGGTCTCCTCAATATAACCGTTAAGCTCCCCTACATTACGCTGGCGTTCTTTAAATAATGGGCCTGTACGGCGTGTAATCCAGCGCATGCCTAACAACATCAAAGGCACTACGAGGAATGTGAGCAGCGTCAACAAGGGACTAAGCCACAGCATAACCCCTACGGTTCCTAGCAAGGTTAAGACACTTGAAAATATCTGAATAGCCGAGCTATTCAACGTAGAGCTGACGTTCTCGATATCATTGGTAAGACGGCTCATAATTTCCCCCTGCTGTCTCCGATTAAAAAAGGAAATAGGCAGACGGTGTAAATGGGAGAATAGCTCCGTACGCATCCGTAATACAGTTTCTTGAGCAATTTCGATCATCCATATGTTTTGCAGCCAAGAAGTCAGAGAATAAAAAATGTACACACAAGCAAGGCTTGTCAGAAAAACAACCCATGATCGCCCGCCGGTACCTTCCAGATAATTATCCACCGCTCTGCCAATCATGTATGGCCCCAGCAGCGCTAGCGCTGAGCTGAAGACAACCATGATCAGTACAAGAATAAGCTTGGCTTTACGCTCAGCTAGATAACTCCAGATCCGGATCAGCGTCCCTGACCAATCCTTCGCCTTTGCTTTGGGTTTGCCGCCAGATGCTGTCCCTAGACTTCGTCCCACGCCAAGTTCAAAATTCGGTTTAGGATGACGAAAAGGTTCAATTAATGCTTTGAACATGCTGCTTCGCCTCCTCTACCTGTGATTCATAAATCTTGCGGTACAGCTCGGAGCTTGCCATAAGCTCCTTATGCGAGCCTTTGCCAATTAATCGTCCCTCATCCAGCAACAGGATCAAATCGGCTGATGCCGTTGAACTGATTTTCTGAGTAATCAAAAAGGTTGTACAGGAGATATCCTTTAGCGCCTCCAGCAAAAGCCCTTCCGTAACCGCATCAAGGGCACTGGTGCTGTCATCAAGGATCAACATAGCCGGTTTTCTAACAAGTGCACGGGCAATCGTTAACCGCTGCTTTTGTCCGCCGGAGAGATTAACCCCTCGTTGACCAAGCATCGTGTCATAACCATCTGGCAACCCTTTTACCGTCTCGTCAATTTGTGCACCTCCCGCTGCTTGTTGGATTTGTTCCAGTGTGGCGTGTTCATTGCCCCATGCAATATTATCGCGAATTGATCCGCTGAAAAGCTGCAATTCCTGAGGCACATAACCTATCGATCTCCGCAGTCTGGAAATATCGATATCGGCACTTTTTTCACCGTCAATCCAAATGATGCCCTCTGTCTCTTCATACAAGCGCGGAATCAGACTCACGAGTGAGGATTTTCCTGATCCGGTCGCCCCCATAATCGCTACTCGCTCACCAGCAGCTACTTCAAAATGAATGTCCTCCAGGACAGAGATATCACTATTAGGATACTTAAAGCAAACGCCTTCAAATTTAACGTGGCCCTGAATTGGCTCACCTTGCAAAGTCCCGCCTTCACGAACTCCAGCTCCCGCTTCCATAACTTCTGAAACACGTTGAGAGGAGGCACGAGCGCGGGAAAATGTTACAACAAGACCAGAGATAGCTGATAACGCCCCAATTGTTCGCAAGGAGTAATTAATAACAGCAACAGTCTGACCCAAAGTAGCCTCCCCATTGGAAATGGCTATCCGTCCAAACCATAAAATCGCCAAAATCGCCGCATTCACAATAAGCATAACAAAAGGCATCGTCGTCTCAGTCAAACGCAAGGCAGACACTGTTGATCTCATCAAATTCCCGCTAAATACCGTGAAACGTTCAATCTCATACCCCATACGCACAAATACGCGGATCAAGCGAATACCCGTAAGATTCTCCTGAATCACGCCATTAACTCCGTCTAAACGCTGCTGGACCGTACGAAATAACAAGGAAGCTTTTCTCATAATCCAGTAGAGGAAAAAAATCAACAAAGGTAACGCCACCGTCAGCAGTAATCCCAGCTTCACATGAACAACTAACGCCATAATCACACTGCCTACCACAACAAGTGGCACCCGTGTCATAAAGCGCAAGCTCATAAAAATAGTATCCTGCAGCTGTGATACATCGCCAGTCAGACGGGTAATCAGTGACGAAGTAGCAAAACGATTAAATACTTCATACGTAAAAGACTGTACCTTTTCGTACAATTTGTCCCTAAGATCGAACGCAAAGCTCTGACTTGCATGGGCAGCAAAAAAAGAACTGAGTACCCCGGCTGTAAACGCAACTACCGCGCTGCCGATCAATACACTGCCCCACAGCCATACTACAGAGGTATCTTTTTCTCGGATCCCCAAGTCAATGATTTTGGAAATGATCAAAGGCTGTGATAATTCTACCGTCAATTCAATGAGCATCATTACAAGGGCAGCTATTGCAGCTACCTTATATTTTTTGAGAAAAGAGAAAATCAAAGCCATTCGCATACCCTCTTTTTCTATTCGTACAGTGCATCCCTTAACCGAGTTGACATCGTGGAAGCCTGTCCAGTTTTCAGTATTGCTCGACGCAGTGCTTTATTACTCCGATTCAATTCCACCAAATCCGCCATCATTTCTTCCAGCAAGCTTTCAGTGTCACTGGATAAATCTCCATTCTGCTGCAAAAGAGCTAACCGTTCCTTATATTCGTCTAATCTTTCAGTCACACTTATTACTTCCTTTCCCATCTCTTATTACCTCTTATCATACCACATCCAATCAATCGCAATGTTTTCACTGGATACATCTGATCCGAATATGATACTCTAATATGGTCGCATTTTTAAGATATAATCAATGTTTTTTACGAAAGGATAGATGGAAGTGGCACAATTGTTTTTCAAATACGGAGCAATGAACAGTGGTAAATCTATTGAGATACTCAAGGTTGCACATAATTATGAAGAGCAGGGGAAATCGGTGCTCATTTTCACTCCATCCATAGACGACCGGGACGAGGTTGGTTTTATTTCTTCTCGTATTGGGCTTCGGAAACAAGCAATCCCCATCGATGAGAACACAGATATTTATAATATCGTCAGCAGTAACCAACCTAAACCACACTGTGTACTTATTGATGAATGTCAATTTCTAAGCAAGGAATGTATTCTCCAGCTAGTGCGTATCGTTGATGAGCTGGGCATTCCGGTAATGGCCTTCGGACTTAAAAATGATTTTCAGAATCAGTTATTTGAAGGCAGCAAATATATGCTGATCTACGCTGATAAAATTGAGGAAATGAAGACGATCTGCTGGTTCTGCGAGCGCAAAGCTACTATGGCTCTACGAGTAGAAAACGGCAAGCCCGTATATAGCGGCAAGCAAATCCAGATTGGTGGCAATGAAGCTTACTATCCGGTATGCCGCAAATGTCACAAGAATCCACCGCTATAGCCGTGTATAAAAAGCATCCCAAAGCCATAAAGGCTATTGGAATGCTTTTTTGATTAAGAAGATATTACCCTAAATATCTTTCTTTAAGAATATTCAAATGATGATGGTCATGTCCAATCATAATGCAGGCCTGAGCTCTCGCAGAAAGAGTAGCCTCGTTAACTATTCCCTTCCGGATCCATGCTTCCTCCGGCAGAGTTTCCATTAAGAGTAATGTCGATTCTCGAACAAGCTTGTAGTGGGCCAGCAATGCTTTTAAAGTGTGCGCTTCGAAATTGGCGGTAAGTACATAGTCTTTCTCTTCAAAACCCGGCAGTGGAGTCGTATCCCCTCTGGCGATGCACAATAAACGGTAGGACATGATTCTTCCGGTATCAGCCAGATGTCCGACCATTTCCTTGATACTCCATTTCTCCGGAGCGTAACGATAGTCCCCTTGTTCTTCCGTAAGATTCGAAATAAAAGTGCAAATCTCATCCGTCTGCTCTCTAAAAATAGTAATGATGTCTCCTTCAGCTGGCACTAAATCGACATATTTTGATAATTCTTTGAGATACTCACTGCTTTCTGGACGTCGATCCATGTCTAAACCCCTCTCATTTTGAATTTTTTTGAAAAAATAGGAGGAAAATTATACTGTAGTTGTTGTATTTTAGCTCATTTTATACGATACTTGCAATAATAGGGTTAGTTAAACTAGAAGTCATCGGGAGTGTCGGCATGCTAGATTTTATTCTTTTTATGATATTTTCAATACTAGAGACTTATGCAATGTTTTTTCTGGCTTTCAAAATCTTCAAAATTGATCTATATCATAAAGAGATGGTGTTTGCTAGTTTTATTATGGGCTTTTGTTCTTATACAATTAGGATCAACTATGGGATTTTTCCATTAGATATTTTCTCACAATTTGCACTAATGTTTTGTTTTATGTGGATGTTATTCCGGATTCATCCCTTCTACGCTTCAATATTAACCGGGATGGCCTATCAAGCTTACTCGGTGATTCAAGCCAGTATTGTGTATCTATTAAACTCTGTAATGTCCATGCCTCTAAATACTTCGGACCCGATTACAAAAAACATAATGACAATGCAGATTTTATCAGCATTAGCCGCGATTCTCATTGGTATGTATGTGGGCTATAAACGTATTGGATTTGACTTTGTACCTGATAAACCCGATGTAAAAGTCAAACCAACAACTAGTGAAAAAATATTATTCGCTCTTAATCTTCCTACAGTAATTGTCGTTACTTTATTCACCTACTTTATTGAATCTAATTTCTTTTTCTTGATCCCAATTTTCTATGGGGTAATACTATGGGGATATCTATATTTCTCATACAAAAAGGACAGAAATAACTATGAGTCATTTAGCACTTAAAATTGTTGAGGTCATTAAGAAAAGTAATCCAGAGCAATCGCATTCAATTGAAATCATGCATTATGCCCTTAGCATTATTCTGAATACTTTATTCATTATTATGACTTCTTTATGCATTGGCGGGCTCACTGGACAGCTAAAGGAAACATTCTTAGCCTTATTCAGCTTCATGCTCCTAAGAATGTCATCTGGTGGTGTGCATTTAAAATCCGCAAGAGCCTGCAATATTGTATCTATCTTTATCTGTTCACTGATCCCTCATATAACTTATCTAATACATAACCATTTGATTTGGATTAATCTTTTTTCTTTACTTGTAATGATCTTATGTGCTCCGAATCCTGATGCTAATGCCCAAATCCCCAAAGAATGGTATTTGGGTTTAAAGCTACTTTCCATAATTCTGGTTTTTTTAAATTTTCGGCTCCATTCGCCTGTCATTGGATTGGCATTTTTAGTTCAATCCTTTACAGTCATAATCCCATTACAAAGGAGGACAATCAGATGAAAAAAAACTTAGCTCGTTATGCTTCTAACATTTTAGGTACTTCTGCTACTGTTTTTGCAACAATTCTGAAACCATTTGCTCACAGCCCTGAGATTCCAAAAGAACTGCGCAAGTAATTAAACAAGGATGGGGAAACGATGCGTGTCTTACAGAAAGACGGTTCCTCTAGTGATATTCTAGAGGAAGATATATTGTATTTCTCGAATTATAAGAATACAATATTCGTCCATACGAAAGAAGGCGAATTTATTCTCCCCACCACGCTTTCCGATCTTTCCGTAGCGTATGAGGGTAAGGGATTCGAACGCCTTGACCGCAGCAATGTCGTCAATATCAACAACATAGAAGGCTATGATCCCGGGCGGAAGATTGTATGCTTTAATCAAGGTACGCAGTTCACTACTGTTTCGGAATCCAATGAACCTCGCCTTAAGAAGTATCTTGCTTCACAAAAGAAAAAACCGTCAGAATAAAATTCAGTTTTTTAATAATCCCGGCATGTTCACGCATGCCGGGATTATTTTATTAAAAACTGAAACTTTTTAGCAATTTCCTCAAAATCGCACATTATGCCATAATAATCCTCAAATGTAAAGATAAATTCGTAGGATGAATGACAGGAGACGGATCCTATTCCAAATGATACCATATAGATAAACCTATAATAAAAACAATTAATGATGGAGGATCATAATGAATTACTATTTTCATCCCTCTCCACGGCCCTCATCTCTGGAATCTATATCTGACGAGGATTTACTAAGAATCTATGAGCTAGCGATTGATGCCCATGCGTTACCGGATTTCATTGAAATTATTAAAGAGATCATGAGAAGTAGAAATCTCATAGATTCTGAAAATATATAACATCCCCTTCCCCATTAAATTCACACTGACGCATGGTACACATTTTTCTTCAGCTTCAACCAACAATAAGCTCCTTAGGTCGCCTTAAGTCAACTACATTAACATAAAAAAGGTAGAGCCTCCGCGGCCCTACCTTTTTTATATGCACATATGATGGTTAATCTGAGATAAAAATAATGCTCTATTCTGTAATTTCTGTTTTGAAAACATTTTCCAATTTGCCGCCTAGTCTTTTCTTCAAGGGAACTTTAATATCTCTGCCCAATTCTTTAAAGAAAGTTTCAACATCACATTTCACATTTTTTGCAGTTGCGATTACCGCACCATCACCAACAATGTTTTGATTCGCTTCAAGAGGAACATCAACTTCGATGTCATACTTTTTGGATAATGTCTTGATGTAACGTGCGAAGATCTCCAGCAATTCCTCGTTATTAAAATTCTCTATAGCGACTTTGCCCTTGCTGGTAAACTTCATGTTAATTTTCATTATTAATATCCCCTTTTCTGTCAAACCATTTTTAGTTGTTAGTTTATGGATCAAGATGAATAGATGGCTGCAAGAAAGGGCAACATTCATTCATTTTTGAGATCATTAGCACAAGGCATACATTATTTATAAGCACCCTTTATTTGTTGTACTTTAAACTGAGTAAATTCTTTAAGTGCTTGTATGACCTGATCCTGTTCCTCTTCCTTCAGTTCATAAACGCACTCCCGTAGCCACTCGCCAAATAGAAAGGCTTGACGCCCTTTACGGGGGCTCTTTCTTAAGGAGTCGAGGTTACCCTCAAACTTATCGTTCAGGACATCGGTCAGATTGTATTTCTCAATCTTCTCTATTACCATTCCTGCCCCATATTCCGTTTCGTAAACTATAACTTCATTCGAATCAAAGGAAACGTACGATGTTTCTTTCCCTTCCTTCGCTCTGAATTCCTTAAGCTTGTTAAAGGCTGTCTCGTAGATGTAATCTTGAGACTGTTTGAGCTGTGGCAGCTCATATCCTTGCTTCAAGGTCTTGATATATTCAATATCTGGCATATAATCTGCCAAATGGTACATCCGATTCTTCAGATCCGTTCCAAGCGCTTCAATGATCTTGTCCAGATTGTCTTTAAGCGGAATGCTCTCTCCACGTTCGATTTTGCTAAGCTGTGAGTAACTTATACCGCTCTTTTCTTCCAGTCCTCTTAAGGTTAACCCTCTCGTCTTTCTGATGTGCCGAATGAAATTACCCAGCTCATCGGGATAGTTCTCAAAATCATTCATGGGAGTCACCTCCCTACTATCATAACACAACATAACAATTTGTGTTGGCTAATAACAATTATTCCTTGTTTTTACTTGCCTCTGAAGAGTAATTCCCAGTATTCCACGCCCAATATAACCCTATCTTTACAAAATACCGGAAAAAGACTCAGCGCTCGTCTGTAAGGATTTGGAATATGCTCGTTACTCGCCTCAGTTTTACTTTCTGCTTAAGCCCCATCCATCTTCTTGGTCTTACCTTCCGCTTTCTGCTCACTTTACTCACCTGGCTCACTTGGCACACTTGGCTCAACTAGCTCACCTGACTCACCTAACTCAACTAGCTCACCTTGCTTACCTAGCTCACTCAATTCTACCTCATCGGACCGAGGAGACCTTATTAAGCTGATTTCAGCCATTCTGCTCATCTATCGGACTCAGATGCAGCTATTCATTAAAATATATTACGATTCCGGGCAAAAGTATGACAATAAGAGCTATGGAGTCCGAAAATTTGGAAAAATGGACCAAAAAGTTAAAATAGCGGCAATACAGTCCGTTACGATCCCAAACCATCGAGGCTATCTGTTAAAACAAACTTTCTTGATAAAAGTAGCTCGTCCGAGCAGAACTTACCAAGTGTGCATCGCTGTTGGCGTACTTTAGCTTTAGCGTTCCTCAGCGAGCGTGTCTTAGCCTGCCTCAGCAAGCGTGCCTTAACTTTCCGTTCTCCATTTTCCCTTCTCCAATCCTTTGTGTCTCACTACCTGTTTTTACTTTTAATTCGCTTTCCCCCTCTGTGTACATGCGTGCGTACCCTGCACATATCCAACTAATCGAATTATCAAAAAAAACAGCCAGTCCCCATCAACCTGAGACTGGCCACAATCATTACTCCATAAGACTCAGCAGGTTGAGGATCATCTGTGCACTTTCAGCACGTGTTCCGTTTTGGTTCGGTGCAAATTGTCCTTCAGCCCGTCCTTGCATCAAACCAAGTCTGTACACTTCGCTGATTGCCTCTTGAGCCCACTGTGGAGCATAACCAATATCGTTGAATGCCGAAATGTTACGGCTAGCTACAGATACATTACTCTTCGCGTAAGCATATGCACGAGCCAGCATTGCAGCCATCTCCTGGCGGGAAATCTTCGCCTCCGGTTCAAACTGTGAAGCAGTCTGGCCGTTAATCACTCCAGCTTGTTTGGCTAACCCTACTGCTTCTGCATACCATTTATCTGCAGGTACATCAGCGAAACCAGGTTCCGCTTGACCTTTCAAGCCAAGCGCACGAACTAACATCGCTGTGAACTCCGCCCGTGTAACCGCACGGTTCGGATCAAATCGGTCCGCAGCTACACCCTCTACAAGCTGTTTTACCGCAAGCTGCTTCACAGCAAGGTAAGCCCAGTGATCGGACTTCAAATCTTTGAATGTTTTATCAACTTCTAAAACAACGTATTTACTAAAATGACTGACGGCAGCAGATAGATAACCATTCGTCCATGTACTGCTCATATACTCTAATTTACCCACGTCTTCGATAAAATAAATACCTAATAAGCTTCGATCTACATCTGCACCGACCTTATATGAAATCATAATCGGCTCTGCAAACTGTCTTAACGAGAAGGACTGATCATTTTGTGTGAATATGCTAAGCGACCATTCCCGCAGATCACTTTTCGCCCGCAATTGTGCACCCGCAAGTGCACTTGCACGAGCCAACAGATCCACTGCTGTATTATCAGCTACAGGTTTCAGCCGTAGCGAAATCGTACTCTTGGCAAGAGCCTCAGCTGAGATTAGCTTACTTAGTTCTGCCAGTACTGTAGCAGGAATCGTAACGGATAAATCCTGCATAACCACTCTAAGCGGTGCGCGTCCAAGCAGCTCTGCTGCATTGCCTGGCAAAAGTAATTCCGTAACCGCCCCATTAACAGAAACCACAACTTCACCTTGAGCATTCTTGCTCTCTGACAGTTGAGAAGCCGTTATGGTGACTACGCCCGTTTGTGCTGATGCCGACGGAGTTGGTGTAGCGGTTGGCGTTGGTGTCACCGCAGGTCCCGGCACCCAAGCACCCGGCGTTGATGTTGGCTCTGGACTTGGTGTTGGTGTTGGTGTTGGTGTTGGTGTTGGTGTCGGCTCTGGGCTTGGTGTCGTACCCGGCGAGCCCTCAGTCACTATCAGAATATATTCAGTGCTCAAACCGTTATAAACAGCGCTGACTTTTGTTGTACCAGCACTCAGAGCATGAAGTTCTCCAGCCTCACTAATCATTGCAATGGAATGATCAGATGTATCAAAGATTACTCCCTCGAACAATTCTTGCTTGCTGCCGTCACTGTATACCGCCTGAACAACAACGGAGCCTTTACTTCCTTGTTCCAGCGAATCCGGCCCATCCATTGTTATTTCTGTAAGAATAGGTGCTTCATCATTTGTTACTACAAGGTTATACTCAGAGGCGAACTCCCTATAGGTTACTGAAATTACAGTGGAGCCTTCCTGATGAGCCTGAACTAAACCCTGTTCATTGATCGTAGCAATATGCTCATTCAAGCTGGAATAATGAAGTCCATCTAATATTGCGGTACGTTTACCAGATGCATAGACAGCTTCTGTTACAGATTGGTCGGCTTCTTCCGGTTTAAGCTGTCTCTTTCCCTGAAGCTTAATTGCTTGCAGCGCATCTACAGTTATCGTACTTTCAGCAAAAATATTCGGGTAACCTGCCACTGTGACTCTTATCTTAGCTGTCCCTGGCTTCAATGCAGTAACCAAGCCATTTTCATTTACAGTAACAACTGATTCTGCCGTATCAGGAACGATGGTCCAAAGCTTTGTCAGATGATTAGCCTCATCCGGCCCCACCTTAGCTTGCAATTGTAGGCTAGCCCCAAGCTCAAGCTCTACAGCAGTTTGATCCAGCGTAATGGATTCCGGAACCAATTTGCCGATTACTAAACGGTCAATCTCAACCCCGTCTACTGTTCTTGCGGTAACCGTAATCTCGTTCTTCTCAATCTCAACAGCCGTATAGATTTGCTCATCTTCGTCATATATTTTTTCCTGCCAAAAACGTGGTGTCAGCGCATAGAACTTAGGACCCGAGGAACCGCCGATAACATACCGAGTGCCTTCGCCTTCTGCAACCTGTTTACCCTCCTTCATCGGAAAAGTTCGCAAATAGATATGATCATGACCGTTCATGACCAAATCTACGTTGTGCTTATCAAAGACCGGAACCCACTTCGCTTGTACCTGCTCATTCGAATAGATGCTGCCGTACGGTCCTTGATGGAAAAAAATCACCTTCCACTTTTTATCTGTAGCGGAAAGATCCTGATCCAACCACTCGGCCTGTTCAGTGAACGGACTACCTGAATGCTCTGTATTCATAACCACAAAGTGCGTATCCTTAATATCAAAAGAATAATTCGTACCTTTTACGCTCGCCGCACCGTTTTGCGGGTTATTGAATTGCGCCAGATAATCCCCATCTCCATTGGTTCCCATCACTTCATGGTTCCCGATAATCGGAACAAGTGTGGTATTCATCAGCTGCTTTTGAGCTGCATCAAACCACCAGTTCCACTGCTCTTGTTCAAAGCCCTTATCCACCATATCTCCAGCATGAACCAGCATTTCCGCATCCGGCATATACGCGTAAGCCGCTTCAATCGTATCTCCCCAAAGACCAAAACCAACCTTAGAATCTGCTTGGGAATCTCCGATAAACAGGAATTTTGTAGAAGTGTCCTCACCACCACTTGTAACAAAAGCTCCTTGCTCACTTACATTTGACTCGCCATCACCCACACGATATACATATTCCGTTCCGGGGGTAAGCGCAGTGGCCTCCGCTTTATGAACTCGCATCGTTCCGTCATTGTTGGTGTTGTAAATTGAACTGCGCCCGGTAATTTTTATTACATTCGCAGCTTGAAAGCTTGTAAACTCCGCTTTTTTCACAAGTTCTACTACAGTATCCATGGTCAACGGTTCTGTCTGCCAAGTAAACTGGCGAGAAGTTGCTGCATCTTGGCCCATCGTAACATTAACATTACGCGGAGCTGCAGTAGCGTCATATGGAGCAACCTTGAACGTCATTACAGGACTATAGGTATTTCCTTTTACCGCCTGCAATTTAAAAGTTCCTTCTGCTGAAGTGACAAAGTCAGTAGTTAGTGTTCCACTTGCCCCTGAAGCAACACCTTGTACCTCCACTCCATCGAACAGCAGCTTTGCTCCTTCAACGACACTTCCATTCAGATCTTTTACCGCAAAAGATGCATCAAAGCCCTTCGCAAGATCATAATGGTTCCAAGTGAGCATCAACTGTGTCTTCACAACAGATTCAACAGCTGCTCCAATAAAAGAAATAGGAACCCCAGTACCCTCTGTAGAAGTTACCGATCCGGATGTATTTTCAATTACAAAAGCTTTGCTAATATCTCCAGCCAACTGCTCCTGAGTGTAGAGACCCACAAAATCATTTCGAACTGTATATTGAATTTGCCCGATGAGATCCGTATCTCCCAGATTGGAGGAATTGATATTCGTTAAGTTAAGACGCACAGTGCCCAATACCGGATCAATGATGGACTCCACTTGCGTTTCTGATACCTTATTCCCCCGAATTACCTGCAAATCTTTAACTGCAGCCGGATTAAAAGCAAACGTAAGATGTCCTTCCTTCAGCTTGTTCGCTTTCTCTGCCGTTACGTCCAAAGTGTAAGTGTTGCCGGCATATACTACTTCTGGTGTTTTGTACACATAGAACGGAGAGCCCAAATTTACTGTAAAATACCATTCTTTTATCGTCTGGTTACCGCTCAAATCGCGAATGGCAACTTTTACTTTATGACGGCCTTCTGTCAGTGGAACCTTTGGTTTATAAGTGATCTGACCTTTTGGAGGATAAAAGCCATGCTCCACTAATTGATCGTCCACATATACTCGTGTTTTGTCAGGATCGATTAAGGTCGTTCCCGGATGCACCACTGGATCATAACCATCATCCTCACCATTGACGGAAAGGGTCGGTGTAGCTGTTTTGACAATTTCGTTCACGCCGGGATATGCATCTTTAAGAATAGGAGGTATTCTGTCCTCCTCTAGCGGGCCATAAATGGCACGAATATCATCAACGTAAATAGCTCCCGCACTCTTATTAAGATTGCTTGTCTCCATATAGCGGACAGGCATATCCATCGTTAACGGGGTGGTTTTCCCCTTAGGAACGGATACTTCGACGTATTTCCACCCCGTCCAGTTCACACCATTTACCTGATCAGTAAAATCCACTGGCACTGCCGCATTATTGCCATCCCGAATCTGTCCCCGCAGCCAGTGCTTTTTGCCATCTCCGTAGATCCACATACTGATCTTTTCAGGATACCCCGGAATCTGAATCCGATTGGCGGTTGAGCTTGCGGCTAAATAAGCACCGGATGTGCCTGTTTTATTAACAAAATCATATTCCAGCTTCAAGGCTTTGTCCCCGTTGCGGACAAAATCCAGATCCGACACTTCCTGAATCGCCACGCTGTTAGCTGCTGCACTAGAGGCTATATATTTATCAATGCCATTCTCAAAATCCTCCAGCATTACAGGCGGTAACCCCACATTTACTTCAAAAGAGGTCTCAACGTCCCTGTATTTAGCATAAATCTTTCCGTTTTTCCCGTTCTCACTCGTCGCCTGAAACAGACCCTTCTCGTCCACGGTTCCGATCTCGCCCTCAACCCGCCATTCGAAGCTAGGGTTGTCAGCTTGAATCACTTGTCCATTACGTAGCGCCTTCACAGTTAATTGTGCAGCAGCACCTGAAGAATAAGTTTTGATCTCATCAGGAAACCTAAGCTCTGTAAGCTTATCTACAACCTCAATTTCAACACTGCCTTTGACTGCCCCAGCCTCTACAATTACATTTCCTGTGCCGGCAGTGATTCCTCCGGTGAAGACTCCGTTCGCATCAACAGTACCAAGGTTAGCGTCCACCTGCCAATTCAGCGTACCCGAATAAGGCGCCGGATGGCCGTTCTCGTCCACTCCTGCCGCTTTGAATATAAAGCTGGAGCCTTGCAAAATACGTTCCGTATTCGGCTGCACAACCAGCTTAGAAGCCGAAGGTTGCTCAGGGGCTGTATTGACAAGCAATAAACCGTTACCGGTTTTACGCTCGTAACCATCTGAGCCCTGATTCATCATTCGGACACCAGATGTACCCGGCATTCTGGCCACAAAAGTAGAAGAACCGCCACCATCCAGATTCATGGCGTTCACTACGCCCATATCCTTCAGAATGTTGCCAAGCTCATCGGTATCTACGCCCTCACTAAAACCTGGCGATCTTCCATCCACTTCGAATAAAACGAGACTTCCATCCGCTTTTGTCCCAATGGCTGTCCGCGGATGAATGCCTAAAGGCCCTACACCTTGTTGAACTACTCCGTCTTTTACCAGCGGCCCCTCGCCGCCAATAGCTACCTTCACATCATTCCATTCTCCGCTGAGCGCAAAGCTGGCAGTAACGTTATCGCCAACAGATAACCCTTGCAGAACAGCACGGGACGTACCCTGGGCAGATAAAACCACTTTTCCTTGGGAAAGCGGCGTATTGCCTTGATTGTTGCGGATTTCAGATACCTTCAGCTTCAAGGTCTGGCCGCTTTTCACTTCTCCCTCGACAATATCTAGAACAACCTCGTCACCCTCATTGGTTGACTTTGTAGTTGTATTATAATCTTCCGTATAAAGAACCAGCTCATTTGTATTTCGGTATCGGTTGATGCTGGTCAGATTGGTTGTTTTTCCATTAATCGTTACGTTTTTGGTCAGCTTCGGCACCCCATAAATCGAGCTGCCATCTTCTTTTAAACCGAAAGTAAAAGCTGAAATCGAACTGTTCAGGATTACACCCTCATCCATAAATAACCCATTAGGAACACCCGTAGCAAAACCGGAGATTTCATAAAAATCACCGTTAATCCCTGCGATCACTCGGTTTCCAGGTGAATCCGCATACGTGGCCATTTCTGTAATGCCCTTCATACCGTATACCTTTCCATCCTTCTTACCTGCCCGCAGCTCCAAATTTCCTTGTTGCGGGTTGAACTCCACTGCATGTATCTTTTGTAAACCACGTTCATTCTGGAGATCCATCCAGGTATACATCGCCCCAGGTGCAAGCTCTGTTTGGCGAACATCAATAACGGTTCCGTAGTCTGTTGCTGGTAAATCAGAGATGGAAGCGCGAACAATTGCCCCCGGTTGTAACAACGAAATCAACAAAACAAAGATAACAACAACATTAATTTGCCTTAGATACCTTCTCACTGTGTTGACATCCTCCCCACTTGGCTGTCCTAATATCGATCTGAGCTTGGACAACATCATAGGGTTAATATTAACTAGGAAGCGTAAAGGTTAGATAAAATTTACCAAGGCATACTGTTAACTTCGTCTAATCATTTCATCAAATTCATGCTTTAGCCTGTTGATAAATCTTCGGGCGGTCTGGGAGGTCTGTTTTGAAGCAGAGACAATAGCTCCTGAATATTTCGCACGGGTATCTGGTGATCGTAACTCGATGGTTTTCATGAAGGCAGAAGTAATCTCTGATATTTTAAGAAACGAATAATCCAGACCAATTGTGATGGCCAGTCCTTCTGCAACTGCATTCTCAATCGCCCGTGTGTTGTTACTTACAAAAAGCAAATTGATCGGCCCATAGCCAGATAAATATCGCTCTACATAGTCCTTAATGTAAGGATCATCGTATAAAACCAACGTCTGCCCCACTAACTGATCCGGTGTAAGGATTGAATTCAGGGCTAGCGGTGAGTGTGGATGTACACCCACTACAATCTTTCCTTCCATTAACCTTTCAAACTTAACCCCCTTATATGTGTCAGGCATTCCCTCCGGTGAGACCATAAGTCCAATGTCCATTTCATCCTGAAGTACATTATCCAGAATTTCTTTGGGTCCTTTTTCAAAAATCTCTATTTTCACATTTGGAAAATCTGCCTTAAAACTGGAGATTACCTTCACCATCAGATGCATGGGTCCAGGTATCGTAGCAATTTTCAAATGACCACTTAACGTATCGCTGTAAATCTGTGCTTCTTCTTTTAATTCATTTACTTTCATCAGGACTTCATTTGCTTTGCTAATAATGGCATTTCCTTCTGCTGTGGGAACCGCCTTTTGCCCGCGCGAACGGATGAACAAAGTAACTCCCAGCTCAGCCTCCAGCATGGTAATGGACTGACTCATTGCGGATAGAGTGATATGACGATTCTGAGCTGCTTTGGTTAAAGAACCAATCTTTGCGACTTCTACAATATTCTCGCATTGCTCCAAATTCATTTGAATCACCCCTTAAGTTAATCTTTACTTAATAACTATTAAATTTACTTAAATTTTAATTAATTTAGACAAGTGTTACAATGTAAATAAGTTAGTAAGTAACCATTTTTACTATATCAACTTTCATTTCTAGTATAACTATATTTCTTGAGGAGGAAACTCAAATGACAGACAAAAGAGTAGCCGTAATAACAGGTGGAGCCAGTGGAATCGGGAAACAAACCGCCATTAAATTTGCAAGTAAAGGTGATCAAGTTGTCGTTGCCGATTTCAATCAACAATTAGGTGAAGAAACGGTAGCACAAATTATTAAAGATGGTGGCGAAGCAATTTTCGTCAAAACAGATGTTTCCAAATATGAAGATGTCGAAGCGCTGGTTCAAAAAACTGTAGATACTTATGGAAGAATTGACGTTATGTTCAACAATGCCGGAATCGGCCGCGTCACTCCTGTACTAGACCAAGACCTTAAGGATTATCACAGTGTCATTAATGTCAATCAGCATGGTGTAGCCCATGGGATTATCGCTGCTGGTAAAAAAATGCGTGAGCTCGGCATCAAAGGTGTGATCATCAATACAGCTTCTGTATTTGGATTCCTAGCTTCCCCAGGTACATTCGCATATCACGCTTCCAAAGGTGCGGTCATTATGATGACTAAATCCGCAGCACTTGAACTTTCGGTTCATGGCATCCGCGTGCTTGCCGTTGCTCCAGGCGCTGTAGATACGCCAATTATCCAAGGATATAAAGATCAAGGAATGGTTGACCAAATGAAGAGCAAAGTAATGGGTAACAAACTAACATTACCTGAACAAGTTGCAGACACTGTATACTTGCTCTCCTTACCAGAAGCTAGTGCAATTAACGGTAGTGTTGTAATGGCTGATGAAGGTTATGCTTCATTTAAATAAAGTTTAGGGTGAAAAAAATCCAAGGCTTCCCTCGAGGGAGGTCCTTGGATTTTTTTAAAAGTATTCAATAGATACACCCTACTCCCAAGTCCTCTGTTCATTAATCTCCAGCTTACGTTTAAACGCCTGCTCCAGATCAATACCAAGTTTATTGGCCAGATCAAAAATATTCCACACCACATCGTACATCTCGTATCCCAAGTTTTCTTTCCGCTCCGCATCTGGATGAAAAGATACCGACAAAACCTCTTTGGACAACTCCCCAACCTCAGTCATTAAGTACAGCATTCTCTGCTCAATGGTGCTGGTATCAAACCCTTTGATTTCACTGAACTCCTTAACATACTGTTGAAACTCTGCTGCATTCATTTCCTTACGCCTCGCTTTTTGGTATAAAGTTATGTAAAGTAATTATTCCTGCGTATTTACCAATTATCATCCTTTTGATCTAAGAATACAAACTCTCCAAGACTTTGCTGTTTATTAGACAAGAACGCTCTCACAATGCGATAAAAAAGAAGCGATTCCTCATTTATCGAAGAATCGCTTCTTTGCATTTTGCTCACTATAGTGATACCCCAATAGCCAACTCGTTACAATCTGAATAAAGCCACTCCGATGATCACCTTATTTACCAGCCCCTACTTCAGCCACTCTACGATTCTGGAAATGACGAATATCCGGACGCTCCAATCCTAGATGTTCACGAAGGGTACTCCCCGTATACTCAGTGCGGAACAAGCCGCGTGCTTGCAAGATGGGCACAACATGATCCACGAATTCATCCAAGTTGCCCGGCAGTACTGGTGGCATAATATTAAATCCATCGCAGCCGTACTCTTCGAACCACAATTGCATTAAATCTGCCAATTGTTCATAGGTTCCAACAAACTGCATATGTCCTCGTGCACCAAGCAAACGGCGGCCTAATTCTAATATCGATAATTTGTCCTTACGAGCCATATCCATAATCAGCTGAACCCGGCTTTTCATTCCATTTGATGCTTCTACTGGATCAGGAATCTCAGGCAGCTGTCCATCTACTGGGTATTCGGACAGGTCAAACCTCAACATGCCAGACAACATACCAACAACAGCGGCAGGAGGAATCAACTCCTGCAGTTCTTTATATTTACTTTGGGCTTCCTCTTCGGTCGCTCCAATGATCGGAGACAAGCCCGGCATAATTTTTAAGCTACCACGTTCACGGCCATAATCTGCTAATTTGGAATTGACGCTTTCATAGAAGGCCTTAGCCGCTTCAAGCGACTGCTGTGCCGTAAAGATCACCTCTCCAAAACTAGCTGCAAAATCTTGTCCTGGACCAGAAGATCCGGCTTGAATAAGTACAGGATACCCTTGAGGTGAGCGAGGAACATTGAGGGTTCCTTTTGTAGAATACCACTCCCCTTTGTATTCCACTTCTTTGATCTTCTTCGCGTCAGCAAATTGTCCCTCTTCGCGGTTGACGATTAAAGAGTCATCCTCCCAGCTGTCCCAGAGAAGCGTTGCCACCTCAACAAATTCACGTGCCATTTTATACCGAAGTCCGTGCTCTGGATGCTCCGGCTTCCCATAGTTATAAGCTTCCACATCAAGCTGGGAGGTAACAATATTCCAACCCGCTCGGCCTTCACTAATATGATCTAAAGAAGCAAATTTGCGAGCCACATTATAAGGTTCGTTATACGTGGTCGATACGGTAGCCGTTAATCCGAGTTTTTCTGTTTCTGTCGAAAGGGCTGACAACAGCGTCAATGGGTCCAGCATACCCGAAGCTGCTTGATCCGCACCCATCACATACAACAAATCCGCCAAAAACATCATATCGAACTTCCCACGCTCGGCGGTTTTTGCCAATTCGCGATAAAATTTATAATTGAAGATCTTATCCGCTCCCGATTCCGGATGACGCCAGCCATAATGATGATGTCCTGAATAATAAATAAATACACCTAAATGTAGCTGATCTTTTCTGGTTCCCATAATGACCCTGCCTTTCGAATTCTAGAGTTCGTTAACCTTTGAATGTATCACGCCAATGCAGCCATCTTCTCTCCAGCAATCGAATTGCGGAATCCGAAAGTTTTCCTATCACTGCAAAGATTGAAATTCCAACGAATACTATATCTGTTTGCGAATAAGCTCTGGCATCCTGAATCATATAGCCTATCCCCGCACTTGTTCCCATCATCTCCGCTACGACGAGTACAAGCCACGATGCACCAAGTGATAAGCGAATACCAAGTAGAATATTAGGCATTGCAGCCGGAATAATCATTTTGCTAAGCAGCTGCCATCTTGTATATTGGAAAATACGGGATACTTCAACAAGCTTGATATCAACATTACGAATTCCTAGGAAAGTGTTCAGATAAACTGGAAAAAAAGCACCTAATGAAATCATTAGTATTTTAGAAAATTCACCTACACCAAACCACAAAATGAATAACGGAATAAGGGCAAGTAATGGAATCGTTCGAAGCATCTGTAAAGATGGATCCAGTGTACGCTCTACCAACTTCCCAAGTCCTGTAGATAAGCCAAGCAGCAGTCCAGTAGCAGATCCCAATAAAAAGCCAAGCCCTGCCCGATAGGCGCTAATCCCCAGATGTCGAAACAGCTCACCGCTAGCTATTAAAGAAAAGAACTGCGCAATAATCGTAGATGGAGCAGGCAATGTCGTCGCAGAGACTAGATGGAGCGCAGCTGCCACTTCCCAAATCACCACTAGAGCTAGAGGTACAATCCAACCATGCAGTTTTTTTGGAATCCAGCTTAAACCATCGTCGTGACGCTCTATTTTATTACTGGATAGGTGATTGCTCATGATCCTTTATCTCCTCTATAACTGTCCTGCCATCTTAGCAATCTCGATTCCAACAGCTTCACTAATGAATCTGACAGTTTACCTACTACAGCAAACACGATGATCCCAACAAATACCACTGTGGTCAAAGAAAACGATCGCGCGTCATTGATTAGATAGCCAACACCTGAGCTAGAGCCCATCATCTCCGCTACGACAAGTCCAAGCCAAGCTATGCCCACAGACAAACGGATACCTAAAAAGATGTTGGGCAGTGAGGCTGGAATAATTAACTTACTCATCATCTGCCATTTACTGAATTGCAGTACTCTCCCAACATCAAACAACTTGTTGTCCACCGAACGGATTCCTAGAAATGTGTTCACGTATAATGGGAAAAATGAACCTTTGGCAATCAACAATATTTTTGAGGTTTCACCGAATCCGAACCACAAAATAAATAGTGGAGCGATTGCTAAATGGGGCAGCGTGCGCAGCATTTGCAGCGACGGATCCAGCAAACGTTCTGTTTTGTATGAAAAGCCTACCCACAAACCAGCCGCTAAGCCAAGCCCTCCCCCAATTAAGAAACCAAGCAGTGCCCGCCAAGCGGATATGCCTAAATGTTTCGCCAGCTCACCGGACGCGGTCAAGCTAACCAGTTCCCGCCATATTTCACTTGGCCTTGGCAGCAATATAGGATTTAACTTTCCCATCGCTCCGGCTATCTCCCAAATCAGGAGTAAAGCAATTGGTAAGATAAGTCCAAGCAATATATTCGTCGTTTGGATGGAAAGTCCGCGCTTCTTTACTGGATTCTTCTTATGAATTAGTGGCGAGATCACAGCTTTTTCAGCACTGAATTGCATGTAAACAACCTCTTTTCTACATCTGTGGTTTCATCCGTTACTTCAAAGGTTCCTTCAGTGCTGCTTCAATATATTGATTGTCTGTTATTTTAGAAACTTCAATCTCTTTACGGATGTTCTTAATATCAAATTGAAAATCGGCTGTCTTCTGCAATTCTTCAACAACAGCATCACTAATTGGAATGTTGATCATCTGGGAACGTTCAAACGTACCTTCGATTACCGCTGCCGGAATGTTCCGCTCAGCTGCATATCTTTCAGTCGCTTCAGCGCGATTATCTGTCTCCCAAGCTATAGCTTTGTTGGTTACTTTTAAATAAAGCGTAACTAGTTCTGGATATTTCTCTGCGAACGCTGAACGGGAGATCACAAAAGAAGGAGATAAGACACCCAATTGCTCACCATCCGTCAAAACCTTCCCTTTACCGGTCAATGCGTTTAGAGTAATATACGGATCCCATGTAGCCCATGCATCAACGCCACCGGTTTCAAATGCAGGTTGTGCTTCATCAGGCTGTAGCTGGATAATCTCAAAATCTGCTTCTTTAAGACCTGATTCCTCAATACCGCGATATAGAAAGTTGTAAGCATTGCTGCCTTTTGTAACAGCTATCTTCTTGCCTTTCAGATCCTCCAGTTTCTGAGCAGTACTACTACCAGGTACAAGAAGAGCAACGTTATTCGTACCTTCTAATACTTGTGAGATAATCTTGATAGGAATGCCCGCAGCTTGGGCTGCAATCACCGGCATGTTACCAAGAGTCGCTATGTCCAACTTATTAGAAGCGATCGCCTCTGTCATTGGGGGCCCACTTTGAAATTCCGTCCATTCTACTTTTACGCCCAGCTTATCAAATTCTTGCTCATACCATTTTTCCTCACGGGCCTTACCAAACATCCCACCACTGCCCTGCACGCCAATCTTAATGGTCACACCTTCATATTTGTTGGCGTCGTTCTTTCCCGCACTCTTTTCATTCGATGCACAACCCGTTGCAAATACAGTCAAAACAAGCATAACAAGTAGTGAATTACGAAATAATTTCATGGATCATTTCTCCCCTTTTTATAAAAAATGGACTCTCTTTATCTAGATACCAGCACCAACATCGATTGCCGGTTCTTCAACCTTCTCAAACTCACTCAGCACCAGTCGACGTAATTCTTGGAAAGAAGTACTGGATCTTTTTCGCGGAAACGGTAAATCGATGGGAAGAATATTGCGAATATGCCCAGGTCGGGGATTCATAATGACTACCCGCTCACCCAGGAATACAGCTTCATCCAGATCATGAGTCACAAATAACATAGTCGTCTTATTGCTCTGCCAAATATCAAGAAGTACCTCTTGCAGATGTGATCTAGTAAAAGCGTCTAGTGCGCCAAAAGGTTCATCGAGCAATAATACATCCGGATTACGGAGCAACGCCCTAGCAATAGATACTCGTTGGGCCATCCCGCCTGACAGCTCACGTGGATAGGATTTCTCAAAACCCTTTAATCGTACAAGTTCAATCAATTCATCTACTTTTTTGCGAACCTCTGGATTTTTAAGCGATAAATTTGCTGCAATATTATGCTCCACCGTCAACCACGGAAAAAGTCTTGGTTCTTGAAAAATAAATCCCTTCTCAATACTTGGTCCGTCGATCTGTTTGCCATTCAGTAGAACCGTGCCGCTATAGCTCGTATCCAATCCTGCCACAATTTTTAGCAAGGTACTTTTTCCGCAGCCGCTGGGACCTATAATCGTAATCAACTCGCCTTTTTTCACCTTCAGCTGAATATTGCTTAATGCGATAACATCACCTGCAGGCGCGGCGAATACTTTATTCAAATGTTCGATAACCAGTGTTTCCTCCGACACACCATTCACCCTTCCGATAAATTTAAACTAAACTATACTTATGTATTTAATGGGTATTAAGAGCAAAAAAATAATGAGAGCTTCTAAAGAACCTTATCCGATTATTCAACTAGGTTTAATTTACATCATCTTATCAGTGACATTCCTCACATGTCAAACATTATTTGCCAAATGGTTGTATGTTTTGTGAAGTGGGGAGGTTTTGCAAATGGCAAGGACATGGTATTAGTTATAGTCGATAGGGATTTATCTAATTGGAGTTCAAAACTGGCACAAAAAAATACCGCATATTTATTGGTTTTGGACCAATGAATAAGCAGTATTTTGGGGGCTGTTCACAAACCCCATTGCTTTGGGAACCTCATGCTAAATTCTGAAAGTATCAGCATTGATAATAATTCCAACTATTACTTTCTAAACGTTCTTTCATAATCTTCAAACCGTATTTTTCTAATTTGTTTACGATCCGTTGTTCTAACAATGATTCCTTCTGATTTGCCTGATGCGTCGATGCCTACTTGCGTGTTTTCGAATCTTTTTAAATAAGAATATGTACTCTCAAGAGAAGTTGGAAACTCGGAACCCTTTATGGTTTCAAGAAGTGGTGCAGACTGCAAATCAATACTTTCAATAAATCTCTTCTTCTCAATTTCATCATAAAATGGTTGATTTCCGTGATCACGCCACATCGCAATTTTCTCCTGCGATAACTCAAGAAGTCTATATAATTCATCCTTATTCAAGGAGAACACATCAAATACACGATACCCTTGAGTTTTTCTGTCAGAATAGTTCTTGGATGCTTTAGTTTTCCCTCCATAAGATTCCTGATAAATTACGGTTAATGCCCAGTCACCCTCAAGAAGGATATCTGCAATTACTTTTTCTGCTAACGGCTTAAGAAATTCCGCAATGTTCCCATAAGGATTACCGATTCTATCTCCTTTTGCATATAACAATTCTTCTCTGGAACCAATTAGATAATCAACTTCGTTATTATCATTTTTTAATAAAATGATCCTTGAATTTTCACCATCTACTTTTTCGTAAACAAAAACATCGTCTAATTCTGCGAAGCCTCTTGACTCCGTTAAAACATCATTTAACCGACCTCGTTCACCTAATTGATGATATGTAAGAATGCTTGGGTACTTTGTTAAAGAATTAATTTTCTTTAAATCCATAAACTATTCTCCCACTTTCAAATTCACTTTATATGACTCTTGTTCTTATAAACATAAACAAAGATAGCCAAGGAATATTTTACTACTGATTACGTGTTCACGTGTTATTCCTGATGGGATTGTCATAAAGAGTTCTCCTTATTTGTTTACCAATTTAACTTTGAAGATAAGTATCATCATAATCTACGTAATTACTTTGTTGAGTACGCATGAAGGTTATACGCAAAGAAGGTTCTTATATGTATTTTCAAGTGATACTCATGTAATAGAAAATCAGCAAAATAAGAATATGTAAATAGTAGTAAACACCAATAAATCTTCTTTAATAATCTGATTCAAATATTGTTTCGTTTTTATCATTTGAGAAAATAATTTTTAATTGAGCAGTCGGATTCCAAATCCTACTATCTTTTATAATTAGATATTTTCCACCTGTATATTCATACTCACGAGTCTTACTGTCAATCACCACTGAAAATGTTTTAGCATCTTTTAAAACTGGCGTATTATTAATTACAAGGCCAATTGAACCTTTCTCTAAACCACCCATAGCTATCTCATCTCGTATCATAGCCGTAGATTTAGTATAGTCAGAAGCACTACGATAAATATAAATATAGGGCAAGCTAAAAATGTAATATTCCTCGTCGTTTAGCTTTTGTATAGATACATAATCCAAATTTTCACTTTCGATAAATTGATCTAATTCTTTTTCATTGATTGCATTCCAGCTACATCCTGACAAAAAGAAGAATACACAAAAAGATAGTATTACATATCTCAAATAAAATTTCATATTCCCTCCATAATTAAATATTACACTTAGATTATTTACATCTGTAGCTATGATTCTCCTTAATAAATTCAAGCATGTACGTATCTAAAATAACAAAGGATTTACCCTACTAACTCCACTATAACATTAAATGGAATATGCTTATCTTCTACCAAGGCAATAAATTCCGAGTTGTAGCCATTAGGTATTTATAGGTTTTATGACCATAATTTATTAGTCTGTAAGATTGTATTATCAGATGATTTTGATACCTTTAATGCGAAATGATTGAAGTTGCTTGTAAACAGTGTTACTCTATCAACGGTAAACTCAAAATCTGTACTCTTCAATACATCTTATAATAGTCACTATTTTTAGTTAAGAAAGGTAACACTATGATAAAAGTTGATAACTTATCCTTCGCATTCCCGCAAAAAGAACTATATAAAAACATTTCATTTACGCTTGAAGAAGCACAACATTGCGCTTTTATAGGAACAAGCGGCAGTGGTAAAAGTACACTGATCGATATACTGATGGATCCAGAAAAATATTTGTTCGAAGGCAAGCTAGAGATGGACCCCACCTGCAAAATTGGATATGTAAGTCAGTTTTCGCAACTAGACAAATCTAAAGAAACAACCGTTTTTGAATATATAGGAGAAGAATTTATTAAGATACAAAATGAAATAACAGCTATTCTCACTGAAATGGAAACATCATCAGATATTGATTCATTACTCGAAAAGTATCAATTAGCTCTAGATGCCTTTGATTTAATGGATGGAAATGATTTTGAAAGCAATATTAATAAGAAACTAAATTTAGCCAACCTCTTGAAGCTAAAAGATGTTAGGGTATCCGACCTAAGTGGTGGGGAATTCAAGCTTATTCAAGTGATGAAGGAAATGCTGACTAGCCCAGACTTAATGATTATGGATGAGCCCGATGTATTTTTAGATTTTGAAAACCTAAATGCACTTAAAAATCTTATTAATGCTCACAAAGGAATATTGCTAGTTGTTACGCATAACCGTTATCTATTGAATCATTGTTTTAACAAAATTATACACCTTGAAAACATGGAGATCCAAGAGTTCGATGGGCGATATATTGAGTATAACTTCTCATTACTTCAGACGAAAATTGAGTTACAAGAAATCGCAGTCGCTGAACAAGAAGAAATAGAGAGATACGATAACATTATTGATAATCTTAGAGCGATCGCAACCTATAATTCAGAAGCATCTAGAGGGAGAGCGTTAAAAGCTAGGGTTAAGTTTCAAGAAAGATTGGAAGCGCGAAAAATTAAAGCGCCATTCGTTGATATTAAGCAACCAAAAATCAGTTTTGGTGTGGACAATGAAATTGAAGAAGACATCACTGTTTTAAATGTGAATAATTATAGTGTTTCCTTTGATGAGTTGATTTTAGAAAATGTTAACTTTGAGATGAAACCTACAGATAAAGTAGCCCTTATCGGTCCAAACGGTACCGGGAAAACGACTTTACTCCGAGATATCTTTAAAAATAATCATGATTCAATTGAAATAAATGCTGATATTAAAGTGGCTTATCTTTCTCAGCTTCAAGACGAAGTGCTAAAGGATTCTAATACCATACTAGAAGACTTCATCGATGCTGGGTTTGCAACTTATGACGAGATTAGAGCACATCTTTCAAACTATGGCTTTGAAGGAGAAATTCTTACTCAAAAGATAGAATCTTTATCTGGTGGCGAAAAAAATATACTGCAATTGGCGAAAGTTTCTGCTAGCAAAGCAAACTTATTGCTTCTTGATGAACCGACAAGCCATTTAGACACCTATACACAAATCGCACTGGAGAAAGCCATTGAAGATTATAAAGGTGCAATTCTCATGATTTCTCATGATTTCTATTCTGTAGTAAATGGTATGGATTATGTACTAATCATTGACGAGAAGACGATTAGAAAAATGAGTATGCGAAAATTCAGAAAGATGATTTATGCCAGTCATTTTGATAAAGATTATTTAGAAAATGAACAAAATAAAAAAGCAGTTGAAATGAAAATAGAATTAGCTTTAAAAGACAATAATTTTGAACTTGCAAAAGGTATGGTTGACGAGCTAGAAGAGCTGATTAAGTTACTTTAAATTCCAACCTTCTGAATGAAATGATTACAAGAACGATGAAATAAACTGTTGGTGGAAAAGTATCCACATTAAAGACACTGATGAATAGATCTCAGTGTCTTTTTACTGCATTGATTTTATTGATAGCTCATGCCGCGGACAGTGGTTCACTTATCATTAAAAATCTTTCCCAACACATTTTTTTCCAAACTTCTCTTCATCTCTCTGATTGATATAACTATAATGAAGTATCATGAGAAATTTTTATCAAAACAGTCTTTGGTCTCGCATTTAATTTTATACCATTGATAACCATAATCCGATAAGTTTGGTAGGATCAATAATTTGTTACCACAGCGGATACAATTATTTTCTGATAAATTTCCGTTCTTGTAGTCCGCTAAGTAACCTTCTGCTAGTTCTACTTCCTTAATTATATTTTCTAGAACAACATCGCTTATATCAAAAGGGGTCATATCTCCTCTATTTGCATAAATAGAGCGTGAAAAAGCTCCAAATCCACCAACCAGTTCGTGGTGATGGGTATTAATCCGTCCCCCACCTCTCTCAAATAATTTGATCATCGGTTCATATATATCTGGAAACTGCAATGCGATATTGTCGCGCGCATCAAGCAAAGAGCACCAGCGTAAATAATGTATACTTATTAATTTCATAAGCATAATATCAATTTTATTAAAATTCGGACACGTTTCTAAGAAAATGTCCCACTCATTTTCCTCCATCTTAAAACCTAATAACATATCCATACCTATGTATATACTTGCTGCTTCCTTAGAGATAAACTGCAAAAACACGCCGACTCTACGGTAATACTCTGCAATCAAATTAGCATCTGCTTCATATTCACCTCTAGATCTTACTTCTTCGTATCTTTTTTTTGAAATTCCAATGTATAAATTCGCATCAATATTCTTAATTCTTTCAACACCTGATTCGTAATAATTCATGAAGATTCCTCCGACTTAACTCACAAATGTAGTTCCCTATATCTGATAGAAGATTGGTTTATTTAACCAGCTCGCCCGATTGTTCCATGTCTGCTTGAGTTTCACCATTTATAAGATGGCTAATCTTTAAATAAAAACAAAACCCAATAAACCATTTAGGTTTATCGGGCGAGATTTAAAAAAGTTTATCGGCTTCAAAACAAGTTTATCGATTTTTATATACTGACTGAAAGTCGCTTCCAGCAACCCACAATCCCTTACCCCGCACTGCCCCTAACCCTTTCAACTAACCTTATGCTCAATCCGCAGCTTGTCTGCTACCATGGCAATAAATTCCGAGTTAGTAGGCTTAGATTTGGAGATATTAATGGTGTAGCCGAATAAATGGCTGATGGAGTCGATGTTGCCACGTGTCCAAGCGACTTCAATCGCATGGCGGATCGCGCGTTCTACGCGTGAAGGCGTGGTTTTGAACTTCTCAGCGATTGCTGGGTAGAGTGTCTTCGTAATCGCACCAAGGATCTCGATATTGTTATATACCATGGTGATCGCTTCACGCAGGTACTGATAGCCCTTGATATGCGCTGGGACACCGATTTCATGGATGATCGAGGTAATGTTAGCGTCGAGGTTCTTGCCCTTAGAGAGCGGCACTACATTCGATCTGGACGTCGACGAATAATTGTACATGTTGGAGGAGGAGCTCATGCTGCCTTGAGAGCCGACAAGCTGACGTACACGATTTGCCAGGACCTCCATATCGAACGGTTTCAAAATATAATAGGATGCACCAAGCTGTACAGCTCTTTGAGTGATGTTCTCCTGACCAAAAGCAGTCAGCATGATGATCTTCGGTTGAGGATTCAGATCCATATCACGTAGACGTTCCAATACACCTAGGCCGTCTAAATGCGGCATGATGATATCAAGAATAAGAACATCGGGAATTTTACGCGCTTCGCTAAGCATTTGAAGCACTTCTTCACCATTATAGGCGATACCCGTTACGGTCATATCTTCTTGCTCAGAAATGTACTCGGAAAGCAAATTCGTAAATTCCCTGTTATCATCGGCCAACAACACTTCAATATTCTGCACTGGCTGCTTCCTCCTTAATTATATCTGCTATTCGAAAATAACATTTTTTTCTTGTCTCTTACGTTTTCGACATGGAGATCGAATTCCCTTCTGTCGAAAATTATTTTTCTTTATTTTTTTTCTGCGTTGGATTATAATTAAATATTTTATCTCAATGTTCGAGGTTCTTCGTAATCGTTCGACAAAAAAATCTTAAGGCTAAACCGCCTTAAGATTTAATGAATACCTATTCTCCTGTTTGGTCACACCTGAATCTTGAAGCATCCATTCGATGAAGCACCCATAACCGGACTTAGGATCATTTACAAATACATGAGTTACGGCTCCGATGAGGCGGCCATCCTGTACGATAGGACTTCCGCTCATGCCTTGGACGATACCGCCTGTCTTATCAATAAGGCGTGGATCGGTGATCCGCAGCACCATTCCTTTAGTGGCTGGCGTTTGCTGATGTGCTACATGAATGATCTCAACCTTAAACCGCTCCACCTGTTGACCATCAACTACAGTTAGGATCTCAGCAGGACCTTCCTTGACTTGATCGCTCATCGCCACGGGGATAGGTTCTTTGTAAAGACTGTGCTCGGGATTGGAGCTCATTTTACCGAAGATGCCGAAGTCAGTATTGCTCTCCACATTTCCAAGCACTTGGCTTTCTTTCAAAAAATGCGCTCGTTTCTCGCCCGGATCGCCATCCTGGCTTTTGGATATCGAGGTGACACTGGACTGAACGATATGACCACTACCTACAACAATTGGAGTACCGGTATTCATGTCTGTAATCACATGTCCCAAAGCTCCATATACACCTTGCTCTGGAGCATAAAAAGTTAATGTGCCAACACCCGCTGCTGAATCACGAATGTACAGGCCTAACCGCCACACTTTGTCATGAATGTCATACGCGGGCTTTAGCTTAGCTGTATGCTCTTTACCTCCGCGTTTGAAGACAATGGTCAAGGGGTTATTCGCTTTACCAGCACGATCCACCAGCTTGGCCACCTTGGACAACTCGTCCAATTTCTCACCATTCATGGAGATCATCAGATCACCCGGCACTAAACCGCTGACCTCTCCTGGGGAAAGCTTAGTTTTCTCGGATACTTCAATCAGATGATGACCAACAACCAAAACACCTGCTGATTTCACTTTCACACCGATCGTTTGACCTCCCGGGATCACCTTAAGCTCGGAATGAATTCCTTGTGCAGTCACCTTGGCTGGTTCACCTTGCAGTGGTGCAGCAGAACTTAGGTTTGTTCCCGTTATGCCCGATAAACTAAGAAAGAAGGCAAATAAAAGGCCTGGCATTAACTTCCTGAGGTTAGGCTTCAATGGCTGTCACGCTCCCTTTTGCTTCTTTCGCTTGACGAAAAAGGTGGTCGCCAATTGCGTACCTATAAGATAACCTTGCCCCCAGGCTTTTATTACTGTCAATCATTGCTCCGCTTAGCTTGTTGCAGCCTTACTTGCCTCGGCCAGATTAAGCATTTCCTGCGAGTGGTGCAATGTTTTTTCGGTAATTTCTACGCCACCCAGCATCCTGGCCAGCTCCATTACACGTCCATCGTTCGTTAGGGATTCCACTTCAGTCATGGTTCTTCCATCCTCAACCTTTTTGCGGATTAAGTACTGATGGTCAGCCATACAAGCCACCTGCGGCAAGTGAGTAATGGAGAACACCTGACAGGTAGAGGACAGCTTAAACAGCTTATCTGCGATGGACTGAGCAGCTCTGCCGCTGACACCAGTATCCACTTCGTCAAAAATTAGAACTGGAATTGCATCATGGCGCGCAAAAATACTTTTCATTGCCAGCATAATACGCGACAGCTCACCACCAGAGGCAATTTTGCCAAGAGGTCTCAGGGGTTCGCCCGGGTTAGGGGATATCATAAATTCTGCGCTGTCTATCCCTTGTCTTGTGAGGCGAATACGCCGACCATTGTATTCGACTCCACGCGGGTCCTCCAGCCTGTCCAATTTGACCTGCAACGAGGTTCTTTCCATTTGAAGGTCTTTGAGCTCACCCTCCACTTGGGTGGCCAGATCAGCAGCACAAAGCTTTCGTGCTTCACTTAATTCCGTAGCTGCTTCCATTAATACAGACAGCAACGAATCGCGCTTCGCCGTCAGTTTCTCCAGATATTCATCTTTATTCTCAAGCAAATCAGTTTCCCGGTGAATTTGTTCATAATAAGCCAAAATCTGTTCTACACTTTCTCCATATTTACGTCGGAGTCCAGTGATCAAATCCAAACGATTCTCGATTTCTTCAAGTCGCATCGGATTGAACTCGATATTTTCCCGGTAATCACGAAGCTGAAAAGCAGCATCCTCTAGCTGGTAATATGAGGACTGCAGCTGTTCGAGCACTGTTCGCAGACCCTTCTCATCGTAACGAACTGCATCCTCAAGTCTGGAAATAACATTACCGATCGATTCCAAGCCTTGTCTGTCGTAAAGTAGCTCATATGCACCCGATACGGAATCCATCATTTTCTCACTGTGGGATAGTTTGACCCGTTCTTCGGTAAGTAATTCATCTTCTCCCGGTTTTAATCCGGCGGATGAAATTTCTTCAAGCTGAAAACGATATAAGTCAAGCATTTGGTATGCCTTCTGGCTGGATTCCTGTAGCTCTCGCAGCTCTTTCTCCACCTTCGCGAAGGCAGAATACCTTTCCTGAAAAACTGCCTTTAGCGGACCAATAATCGGTTCTCCGTATGTATCCAGCAGTCCCAGATGCCGTTCCGCCTTCAGCAAGTTCTGGTGCTCATGCTGGCCGTGTATATTAACCAGCTGCTCGCCGATCTCGCGAAGCATGGTAAGATTGACCATCTGCCCATTTACACGTGATGTACTTTTACCTTGAGAGGTAAGCTCGCGTCGTATAATAAGATGCTCCTCGCGCTGGGCCTCAATGCCAAGACGCTCCAAAGTCTCCCAAACGGGATGACCGCTTGGAAGACTGAAGAGCGCCTCCATCTCCGCTTTTTCACAACCATAACGAATGGAATCCGCTGAACCGCGGCCTCCAACAATCAATCCAAGCGCATCAATAATAATGGATTTACCTGCCCCGGTCTCCCCCGTAAGCACGTGGAAGCCAGGATAAAAATGCACATCTACCGCCTCAACGACGGCAAGATTGCGTATAGACAAGGTTTCTAACACTAATAGAGCACCTCCGAGAAGATGACAGGCATCTGATTAATTATAATTAAGAAATATAACCCATGATTTGTGAAATTACGGTCTTGCTGTCCTCAGGTAAACGGCAAATGATAAGGATTGTATCATCACCAGAAAGGGTTCCCATAATTTGTGGCCAGTCAATATTATCAATTAAAGCAGCGACAGAGTTAGCCGTACCTGGTAAACATTTCATCACCACAAGATTAGCCGAGGAATCGATCTGCACAAAATTATCCACAAGAACGCGCTTAAGCTTCTGAATGGGATTGTACCGTTGATCCGTTGGAAGTGAATATTTATATCTTCCATCATCCATGGGTACCTTGATGAGCAACAGCTCTTTTATATCTCGAGATACTGTGGCTTGAGTAACTTGAAAACCTGATTCCCGCAAGGCTTCCACAAGCTCGTCCTGTGTCTCGATATCCTTTTGTGTAATAATTTCACGAATCTTAATATGTCGTTGTCCCTTCATTGTTGCCTCCTGGTATATAAAAAATATGGACTCAGTTTGATTCTCCGTCGTCTTTGCCAAGCTTAATGACATGGATCGATGCTGTTGCTACATTAACATATAGAACGCCGCTGCATTCCGGATAGATCAGCAGGTAGGGAAGCAAGGTATCACGTAAGCCACTGCCAGTGAAATCCAAAGGCTTGCGTGGTCTGGAAAGGATAACTAAATATAAAGATCCTTCCTCTTTTGTCGCCACATAATCTATAAATAACCGGCTATACATCTGCGCCCCATTTACGTTGAAAGACAAGGGGATTTTTAATTTCCCTCCAACGACCTCATATCCTTCATCCTCAAGTATATCAATAGAGGGATGTGGAATAATCACTTTATTGAACGGAATTTGATCCTTCATAAAAGAACGCGGAGAACTCTGCAGCCATACATATATCCGATATAT
Source organism: Paenibacillus sp. FSL H8-0315 (assembly GCF_038005365.1). Classification (NCBI taxonomy): domain Bacteria; kingdom Bacillati; phylum Bacillota; class Bacilli; order Caryophanales; family Paenibacillaceae; genus Paenibacillus; species Paenibacillus sp. FSL H8-0315. The sequence goes on from NZ_JBBOTA010000001.1 coordinate 1,330,123, forward strand.
TATAAAAATCGATAATGCTACCCCAATAAACGCCATAACGACCTTGTCAGAGCTACCCGCCACTATCAATCACCTCGGTGATTTATTCGCGTGAAGCCCTGGTAAATCCTGCTTCTAAGCTGTCTTTTTATAAGCTTTCCGCATAATTGATATTATTCGCTAATTCAGCAATTTACAATTACAACGAGCACAGTAAATCCAAAAAAAGATTCAAAATATAAAGACCCGGATTTTATACCGGGTCTTTATTTTAATAAATTCAATCCCTTTGAGCAAATCTGCTCCCTCAATCTTAACAGATGAAGAGGAATTTTCAAGGTTGAACTCTTCAGACTTCCCACTCAAAAAAAACACCCCGCTGACCATTTGAGGTTGACGGGGTGTTCATAAAGCTCTAACGGCGCGCGGAGTTTCCATGAGTAGAACTCACATTAAAAGTACCCGTAGCCTGCTTAATCACTTCATCAGCAAGGGATGGAAAGTCCTCCACTTGAATGACTGCTGCAACAGCAGCTGCCGGCTGTACGGATGATTCTTCGCCTTCCGCCACTTCTGGCGTCAGTCTCCAATGAGCAAGAAACTCAATATTGCCTTCCCCGCCTGTAATTGGCGAAAAAGTCAATCCATGGAGACCGAATCCTAACTCAGCAGCCATAGTCAGTACATTAATCAAAACCTCTTTATGGACAGCAGAATCACGAATCACACCTGATTTTCCAACCTTCTCACGTCCAGCCTCAAATTGCGGCTTGATGAGTGCAGCGATATCTGCTGGACGTTGCAGCAAGGCTTTGAGGGGTGGGAGAATTATTTTTAAGGATATAAAAGATACATCAATACTGGCAAAGTCCGGAACAGGACCCTGCAAATCTGTAGGTGTCATATACCGGAAGTTCGTACGCTCCATAACGCTCACTCGCTCATCATTCCGCAGTGACCAATCCAGCTGGTTATAGCCAACATCAATGGCGTACACATGGCTTACACCATTCTGAAGCGCACAATCTGTGAAGCCGCCAGTGGAAGCACCAATGTCCAGCATGTTCCGACCGGTAAGATCAATATTAAATTGGCGAAGAGCCTTCTCCAGCTTTAGGCCTCCACGACTGACATACGGATGCACAGAGCCTTTAACCTTAAGGGTAGACTCCCGCGAGACCTTCATGCCAGCTTTTTCAATACGTTCCTCATCCGCGAGCACCAACCCTGCCATAATAGCAGCTTTAGCTTTCTCCCGGCTTTCATAAAAACCTTGCTCCACAAGCAGTACATCAATTCGTTCTTTACGGTGTTCCATGGTCATCTCCCGATCGTTCAAGGGTTACTAATTTCCGGCTTCCACTTAGGAAGACGAAGTCGTTTTGTAATTATAAGCACTTAGAGCCATCATGGACTTGATACGAGCACATAACGCTTCTACGGTAAGACCTGTTTGCTGACGTTGTTCTTTAATGGAGCCATGCTCCACGAAGATGTCGGGCACACCCATCAGATGTACACGAGCGTCATAAATTTCATGCTCCGCGTAGAACTCCAATACCGCACTGCCGAGACTTCCCGCTTGACAAGCCTCTTCAATAACAACCATATTGGTTCCAGCATGAGCCAAATCCAGAAGCATGGAATTATCAAGCGGCTTCAGGAAACGCGCATTCACAACGCCCACCTGAATCCCTTCCCGCTTCAGCAAATCAGCGGCTTCTTCAGCCACTTGAACCATAGGACCACATGCTACTACAGCATATCCTTCTCCTGTACGCAGTCGTTCCCATGATCCTATAGGAAGGGTATGCAGTTCAGCGTCCAATGCCACACCTGTTCCGTTAATACGCGGATAGCGGTAAGCAATTGGACCGTCATTATATTCAAGTGCCGTCTTCATCATATGACGCAGCTCATTTTCGTCTTTTGGCATCATCATAACCATATTAGGGATATGGCGCATAAAAGCAACATCGTACACACCCTGATGAGTCTCACCATCCGCACCCACAAATCCAGCACGGTCAATGGCGAACATAACATTGGCGTTATGGCGGCAAATATCATGGACGATCTGATCATAGGCACGCTGCATGAAGGTAGAATACACGGCGTATACCGGCTTCATCCCTTCCATAGCCAAAGCTGCACACAAGGTTGCCGCATGCTGCTCTGCAATCCCGACATCAATCATGCGATCCGGGAATTCCTTCGCAAAAGGAAACAACCCTGAACCACCTGGCATCGCAGGGGTAACTGCAATCAGACGCGAATCTTCACGTCCCAGCTCAATCAGCGTACTGCCAAATACTTCGGTGTACATTGGAGGACCTACAGCTTTAAGTGCCTGACCTGACTCAATTTTGTAAGGGGAAATGGCATGCGATTTATAAAAATCAGTCTCAGCCGGTTTGTAGCCCTTGCCTTTGGTCGTCAGCACATGCACAAGCACAGGACCCGCCACGTTATCTGCTTGATGGAAGGTGTCGATCATTTTCTCCAGATCATGTCCATCCACTGGCCCAAGATACGTAAAACCAAGCTCTTCAAACAATACTCCAGGAACCATCATATATTTAAGACTGTTTTTTAACTGTTCAGCGGTTTTCGCTAATCGTCCACCGATGGCAGGAATCTTCTTAAGCAGCCCTTCAACCTCGTCTTTGGCACGCAAATAATGACGGTCCGAACGAATTTTGCTTAAATAATTGTGCATCGCCCCTACATTCGGAGCAATCGACATTTCATTATCGTTCAAAATAACCATCAGCTTACGCTTCTCATGGCCAATGTGGTTAAGCGCTTCAAAAGCCATCCCGCCGGTAAGCGCACCGTCACCAATCACGGCAATCACCTTGTTGTCTTCGCCTTTTAGATCACGAGCCATAGCCATCCCCATCGCTGCCGACAAAGAGGTGCTGCTATGTCCAGCCTCCCACACATCATGTTCGCTTTCAGAGCGCTTAACAAAGCCGCACAATCCCTGATATTTGCGCAGGGTATCAAAGCGATCTTGACGGCCGGTCAGTATTTTGTGGACATAGGCTTGGTGGCCAACGTCGTAGATCATTTTGTCACGAGGACTGTTGTAGCAATAATGTAAGGCCAGCGTGAGCTCCACCACCCCCAGATTAGAACCGAGGTGCCCGCCGGTTGCTGTAAGCTTCTCAATCAGAAATCGTCGAATCTCCTCTGCAAGAGTAGTTAATTCTTCGACTGACAGTGATTTCAGTTGTTGTGGATCATTTATTTGTGGAAGCAGCACGAATAGTTCCCCGCTTTCCTAGATGTTGTAAAATATATAAAAACCATTATAACACAAACGAAACGGCTGTCGAAATACAGCCGCTTCGAAAGTTCATACTTAGTGATCACGTGCCATTAAATAATCTGCAATTTCCAGCAGGCGCTGGTTGTCGTAAAAACCGCCATTCAGCACAGCATTTCGGGCTGCTTCTGTAAGCTGCTTCACCTCAGCACGAGATTCCTCCAACCCAATAAAATAAGGGTAGGTTACCTTCTGCTGCTTGATATCGCTGCCTGTTTTTTTGCCAAGCTTTCCTTCATCACCAACCAAATCAAGAATATCATCCTGGATTTGAAAAGCTAGTCCGATGCTTGTACCAAAATCACGCAGAGCTTCAAGCTGCTTCTCTGTTGCCCCTGCGATACGTCCGCCGGCTAACAACGAAAAGATAATTAAATCTCCGGTTTTATGCAGATGAATATACTTCAACTGCGCAAGATCTGTTAGTCCTTGCTCGCCTTCCATATCTGCAATCTGACCGCCGACCATGCCGCGTGGACCTGCCATTTCCGCCAGATCCTCCACTATGGATAAAACATTATCAGCAGGAATGCCAAATTTACGGGAGGCTTGTACCACACTATAAAAAGCATGGGTCAAAAGCGCATCACCCGCAAGAATAGCTGATGCTTCACCAAAGACTTTATGATTCGTCAGCTTGCCGCGCCGATAATCATCATTATCCATGGCAGGCAGATCATCATGAATCAACGAGTAGGTATGTACCATTTCAATCGCAGCTGCAACAGGCAAGGCTGCTTCACGGCTGCCTCCCAGTGATTCACAAGCAGCGATCACAAGCAACGGCCGGAGGCGTTTGCCCCCTGCCATTAGCGAATACTTCATCGCTTGCTGTAAATTTTCTGGAACCGTCCACGCTGCGGGAAGAATAGTCTCAAGCTCATGTGAGAGCAAATCACTTATCGATGCGATGTAATCCTCCAGCGGCTGCCGCATGCTTTCACTTGCGGAGCTTCCCTCCAGATCATTCTCAAAGCGATTCATCGGCGTCCCCTTCCAGACGTGCACCAAACGGCTTTTTGCGCAGTTCTCCGTCCTCTTGGGTAATCATTTCGATCTTACGCTCTACTTGTTCCAGCTTGCTGCCGCAAAGCTGCGACAGCTTCATGCCCTGCTGAAATAAATCGATGGCCTTTTCCAGAGGAACGTCGCCGTGTTCAAGCTCACGAACGATTTCCTCCAGTCGGTCCATAGCGCCTTCAAAATCAAGTTCCGCTTCCTTCGTCATCGTCTTTGCCATCCTCCTTCATCCCCCATACTTGGCAGTTCAGCTGTCCGTCATTCATCTTTATCACCACAAGATCGCCAAGCTGCACTTCGGTCAGCGATTTGATTAAATGTTCTTCCGCCTCGTCATACACTAAGCTGTAGCCTCGCGACATAACTTTTAGCGGGCTCAGCGCATCCAGGTGACGAATCTCTGCCACATAGCGAGATCGCTTCTCCTGCAAACGAGCCTGCATAGCGCCCATTAACTCACGGCGCATACTGTCCGTGCGCTGACGTGCTGCGGCAACACTGTCGCGCGGATGGAACCGCTGCAGACTGTGATGCAGCACCGCCTTGCGCTCGCGGGAACGGCTGAGCCGTGCATCCGCCGAGCGCTGGAGCCGCTCACGCAGCATGTCCAGCCGCTGCGTGTGCTGAATCAGCGTGCGGCGCGGGCCTGCCAGCGCCAGCGAGCGCTGCAGCACCGAGTGGCGCTCGCGTCCACGCTGGGCGCGTTGTTGCAGCGCCTGGCGCAGCCGCTGCTGCAGCTGGCGAAGCTGCGCAGCTAGCTCGCCGGCATGAGGCACGGCCAGCTCAGCGGCCGCTGTGGGCGTAGCCGCGCGGAGGTCGGCGGCGAAATCGGCAATCGTGAAATCGGTCTCGTGGCCGACGGCCGAGATGACCGGAATCCTTGATGCCGATATCGCTCGCGCGACTTCCTCCTCGTTGAACGCCCACAGCTCCTCCAGCGAACCGCCGCCGCGGCCGACGATAAGCACGTCGGCTTCACCCATGGCGTTCAGCGCACCAATCGCCTTCACTATCGAAGGCGCAGCGCCTTTGCCTTGCACCAGTACGGGATAGATTACAATAGCTACCTGCGGAAACCGCCGCTGAAGCGTAATCACAATATCTCGTACAGCTGCTCCTGTTGGGGAAGTAATCACACCAATACACTTCGGGAACCGCGGCAACGAACGCTTGCGAGCTTCTGCAAAAAGGCCTTCTTTTTCAAGCTTGCTCTTCAGCTGCTCATAGGCCAGATATAAACTGCCAATCCCATCAGGCTGCATATGTGTGGCGTAGAACTGATATTGCCCATCCCGTTCATAGACGGTCACATTACCTCTGGCAATTACCCGAGCGCCTTCCTTCGGAATAAAAGGCAGCCGCTGGTTATGAGAAGCAAACATAATCGCTTTAATGCGGCTGCTCTCGTCCTTAAGTGTAAAATACATATGCCCGCTGCCATGATGTGTAAAGTTGGATATCTCTCCGCGAATCCACACATCCGAAAGTAAATTATCCGAGTCTAGCTTCATGCGGATATAACGGTTGAGTTCTTTGATCGAATAAACCTGCCGCTCTGCCGCCATGAATCTTACCCCTATTCCAGGCCGTGACGGCGTTTAGCCGCAATCAGCGTGTTGCTCATCAGCATTGTAATAGTCATCGGACCAACCCCGCCTGGAACAGGCGTGATGTATCCGGCAACTTCTTTTGCACTTTCATAATCAACGTCACCTGCGAGTTTACCGTTATCCAGACGGTTCATGCCCACATCGATGACAACAGCACCCGGCTTCACATAGGAAGCATCAATGAAATTAGCTCGTCCGATCGCTACAACCAAAATATCCGCTTGACGGCTAATCTCTTGCATATTAGCTGTACGGGAATGGCACATAGTTACGGTAGCATTTTCGCGTTGCAACAAGAGGGAAACTGGCTTTCCTACAATATTGCTACGACCAATTACAACGGCATGTTTACCTGCCATACCTGTTCCTGTACGTTTGATCAGTTCGATTACTCCTGCAGGAGTACATGGAAGAAGACTGTCGGCACCGATGACCAGGTTGCCTACATTGACAGGGTGAAAGCCGTCTACATCCTTTTCCACGGAGATTGCATCAATAACAGCCTTCTCCTCGATATGCTTAGGCAATGGGAGTTGAACCAGAATTCCGTCGATATCATCGCGTCCGTTTAGCTCTGCTACCAGTGCCAGAAGTTCTTCTTGAGAAGTGGATTCATCCAATTTATGCACTTCCGAATGGAATCCTAAGCTGATACAAGATTTCTCCTTATTGCGAACATAAACCTGAGATCCCGGGTCTTCACCTACTAGAATAACAGCCAAACCGGGCTTTACGCCGCGTTTCGCCAGTTCAGCAACCTCTTGGGCAATGCTAATACGAATTTCCTCGGATACTTGTTTACCACTGATGATTGCTGCTGTCATGTTAGTCTCTCCCCTTTTATATACTTTACTATGGTTTATAAATTAAGAATGGTCAGCTTTAATAGTATCTATCTCTTGGATCATCTTGCCGAGTACTCCGTTAACAAACTTCCCGGAATCATCCGTTCCAAAATGCTTGGCCAAATCGATCGCTTCATTCACCGCAACCTTCGCAGGCACATCATTGGCGAACACCATTTCATACGCTGCTAAACGTAGAATCTGACGATCCACACGTGACAGACGGCTCATTTGCCAGCCCTTCAGGTAATGTTCAAGTATATCGTCGATCGCTACCTTGTGCTCCCATACCCCATTCACATGTTCTACCACATAGTGTTTAAGCTGAATCTCGTCCGTGATTACACGTTCGGTTTCATTCTCTTCTGAAGCTTCCTCGAGCAGCATTTCTACGGCTTCCGCGCTTTCCACATCGTTCATTTCCATCTGATACAGGCTTTGGACAATAATCTCTCTAGCTATACGTCTTTTCATGTGTTCCTCCTAAAATCTTATATCGCATTAAAATATTCACTTGTACTGCAACAACGTCTACGACCCAAATATCGCTTCACACTTATTCATTCTTTCCCTAATCCTGTGAGGATTATTGCACAAAGCGAAGATACCTTCAGAGGAAGCTCGCAAATATACCTATCCCTTGTCGCAAAAAAACCGCAAAGCCTTTCTTCCGGGGGCAACGGACAACACAAACTTACGGTTTCCTGCTCCGGGAAAAAGACTATCGCGGTTCACTTAAAGGGACGCCAGCGTCCGGATAATCGCGAAACCAACTCCTGCCATTGAAACAGGGGCGCTTGCGCGGTATCCTTTCTTTTGCCGAGCGTATATCCGATGAACACTACCAGTGCAAAGAACAGCATATCCCAAAAACCGCAAATTAAATAAATCAAACCCAGACCAATGCCGAAAGTCACTCCGGCGATTCTACCCCCGTGACTTTCCCATACTTCTTTCCAAGACATAAGGGAAACTCACCTCTATTCCACTCGACTTTTGAAGCTTGGAGACTGCGTGAGGTTAGCAATATATACAGACACATCAGCAACCGGAATGCCGGTTGTCTCCTGCACAAAATCATGCACCTGACGTTGTACTTCTGTCGTAAGCAGCGGTAATGAATGCTCACCGTCCACTACTGCACGAATTGTAATTTCAAGGCCAGCCTGCGAGACACGAATACGTGACTTGAGATCTCTGATTCCCTTCACTTTACCGGCAGCCTTAAGACTCAGATTCTCAATAGTTTCCATTGAAATCTGGATATCCCCATACTCTGTACGCTGATCGACCGAAGGCAATGAAGCGCGATCACGGCGCAGAGAGATGTAGAAAAATCGGATGCTCAGAAGGAACAAGACAACTGCTACTATTATTGCTGTAATATAAGCTGCTGGTCCATTCTCAATCTCCAAAGTTCTAGGAATCGCACCGCTTAAGAGGAGGATGGCAATAACAGATAGTATTCCGATACTTAAGCTGTAGACAAACAGCAAAAGTCTGTCCAAAATTTTTGCCACGAGTCTCATAACCTCCTTAAATTAGAGTAAACCCTCGACTTTGCTGTCGGGGGTTTATGGAAGAACGATGACTGCTATTTCACACGAAGAATCGTTTCTGTTTCTTCGTTCTTGTCTACAGTGTTGTTGTTCTTGAATTGCACATCATGAATATGCACATTCACTTCCACAACAGTCAGACCAGTCATAGTCTCGATGGAGCGCTTAACATTACGTTGAATTTCAGCAGCCACTTCAGGAAGGCGATTGCCATATTCAATAATTACAGAAACATCCACCGCAGCTTCACGTTGTCCAACCTCTACTTTAACTCCTTTGGACAGATTCTTACGTCCAAGAAGTTCAACAATACCACCGGCGAATCCGCCGCTCATACCTGCTACACCTTTAACCTCAACGGTCGCCAGACCTGCAATAACCTCGATTACTTCAGGAGCAATCTGGATTTCACCGATTTCCGTCCGTTCGTATTCTGTCGGCAATGTACTCATTTTAGACTTCACACCTTTCAAGAAAGATTGTTCATGATTTCAAGCGTAAAGCACGTCTCTTATTAAACATACTATATCATTTGACGAACTTTATGACAAACAAACCGAAGTCGTCCTAAATTTCATACTCTTCAAGAAACTTAATGTCAAAGTTACCATCCAAAAATACAGGATGCTCCAACAGTTTCTGATGGAAAGGGATGGTGGTATGAATGCCTTCCACGGCGAATTCAGCCAAGGCGCGCTTCATCTTCGCAATCGCTTCCTGACGTGTAGGAGCCCATACAATCAGTTTTGCAATCATAGAATCATAGAAAGGGGAAATCGTATATCCTGGGTACGCCGCACTATCCACACGAACGCCAAGGCCTCCTGGTGGCAAATAAAAGCCGATTTTTCCTGGTGAAGGCATGAAATTACGCTCAGGATCTTCAGCATTTATACGGCATTCAATGGACCAGCCATTAATCACGATATCTTCCTGAGTGAATGACAGCGGATTGCCTTCTGCTACAGAGATCATTTCCTTAATCAAATCCACACCTGTAACCATTTCTGTTACTGGATGTTCAACCTGAATACGGGTATTCATCTCCATGAAGTAGAACTGTCCGTCCGGTCCAAGCAGGAATTCAAGTGTTCCGGCTCCCGAATAATTCACGGCAAGTGCTGCTCGAACTGCTGCATTACCCATTGCTTCCCGAATTTCCGGTGTGAGCACTGAACAAGGTGCCTCTTCAATCAGCTTTTGGCGACGACGCTGCACGGAGCAGTCCCGTTCACCTAAATGCACTACATTGCCATGTTTATCTGCAATAATCTGAATCTCCACATGCTTCATGCCTGTTAGGAATTTCTCCAGATATACACCAGCGTTACCAAACGCCTTTTGTGCTTCCTGTTGTGCAGCAGTAATCTGCTTCACCAAAGATTCCTCGTCCTCAGCAATTCGTATTCCCTTACCTCCGCCACCTGCAGTCGCCTTAACGATGATTGGGTACCCAATATCGCGGCCCAGCATGACAGCTTCCTCTACATCGCCTACAAGACCATCTGAGCCCGGGATAATCGGAACTCCAGCCAGTTTCATGGTTTCCTTCGCCACAGCCTTGTCACCCATACGGTTTATGGCATCTGGAGAAGGTCCTATGAAGATAATATTGCAAGATTCACAAATCTCTGCAAAATCCGCATTTTCAGCTAAAAATCCATAGCCAGGATGGATGGCATCACATTCCGTTAAGGTGGCTACACTCATAATATTTGTAAAGTTCAGATAGCTGTCCTTGGCCGGCATCGGACCGATGCAGTAAGCTTCATCAGCCAACCGGACATGCAGTGAATCCCGGTCGGGTTCCGAATAGACCGCGACGGTGGAAATGCCCAGTTCACGGCAGGCCCTAATAATGCGGACCGCGATTTCGCCGCGGTTGGCAATCAACACTTTTTGAATGTTCATGCGTTTCCTCCCAAAGTTTTGCGAAGCTTCCGCTCCTTAAGTAGTCTGCGGTATTTATTCCGGTTTAACCAAGAATAGTGGTTGACCGTATTCTACAAGCTGACCGTTCTCAGCAAGCACAGACACGATTTCACCTTTGATCTCCGCTTCCAGCTCATTCATCAGTTTCATCGCCTCAATAATGCAAACCGTTGATTTTTCACTTACACGGTCTCCAACATTAACAAACGAAGGCGTTTCCGGAGAAGCGGCACTATAAAAGGTCCCCACCATTGGAGACACAATTTTATGTAGTTTGCCTTCTGCAGCTGCTTGTGGCTGCTGCGCTGGAGGAACTTCACCTACTACCGGATAGGATACTTGCGGTACGCTCTGCGGCTGCGGGGCAGGCGTAAAGGGATAGGCAGCATAAGGAGTCGCCTGTACTGCTGTTCCATCAGCTTCAGGGCGATCCGGTTTGCGAATTGCAAGCTTCATTCCTTCGCTTTCGATCTCCAACTCATGTACAGAGGAGGTCTGGTCCAGCAATTTAATCAATTCCTTAATTTCGCTCAACTTGAACATATATCAGTTCACTCCTTCAGCTTTCTCTCGAAGCCACTTCTTAAGCGGACAAGATAACTTTATGTATTATATCACAATCGGTAAAAATGGAAAGAGCCCGGGGCAACCCGAGCTCTTTCGTCATTTTTCTTTTAATTATACAGCTTATTATTGCTCAGAAACGTATTGTACACTAATTTTATCTTGAGATACACTCAGTTCCTTCATTACGAGATCCACGATGCTAACCGCTTGCTTTACATCCAGTTTGTCGCTGAGAACGACTACTTTGTAGCTGTCTCCAGCTTCTTCCTTTACAATCGCTTCTCCATATTTTTGTTGAAGCTGTTCTTCAATACCGGTAATTTTGGATTCTTTTTCTTCAAGATTAAGAAGTTGTTCTTGAGCGACTGCGTTATCAGCAGGTGTTTTGTCCATGTCATTAATCAAAGCAAGCAAGTCTTGTTGGTTCTTAAGATTCTTTTGCTCACGTTCATAAAGGTAGTTAGTGAACATACTGCTCGCCGATACACTTTGAGAAGCTACTTCATCGAGAATTTCTTTGTCATTTTTGGCTGGAGTCTTGGTTGTTGTATTTGCGGCTGTATCTTTAGCAGATGTATCTGTTTTGGCGGCATCTTTAGCAGCAGTGTCGGTTGTTGCCTTCTCTGAGTCACTGCTATTTGCGGCAGCTTTACTGCTATCGTCCTTAGCAGCTGTAGTTGTACTGTCGTCCGTTTTAGCAGTAGTAGTGCTATCATCCGTTTTAGCGGTAGCAGCACTGTCATCCGTTTTGGCGGCAGTAGCGCTGTCGTCCGTAGTAGCGGCGCCAGTAGTGCTATCTACAACGCCTTCATCGGCAACAACATCGCCTTGACTAACAACTTCGTTCACAACAACACCTTTGTCGCCAACCGTTGGCAACGCTGCACCTGCTGTATCTTTCAGGGAATCAACCTGCATTGTGCCAGCCGTGTCTTTTGGAATCGAAGCACCTGAGTCTTCAGTGAATAAATAATATGCAGAGAGGACCACCATCAAGCTGAGCATAGAAACCAACCATATCGTTTGTCTTTTGCCGTTCATTCCTAATTCCTCCTAAAATTTAATCTAGTGGCTGCTTCGGAAGCACTCACTTATTGACTTTCTCCTGCTACTCTTGTTTGCGTGGTACTACTGAAATGCGCTGGATCGGGACATTCAAGCCTTTTTCTATAGCCTGCTCGACAAGTCCACGAACAACCTTGTTCTCTGCCCCTTTGGCAACTACCAGTACGCCGCGTACCTGAGGTTTGATCCGCTTCGTCACGATGGGTGTCTCGTCCCCTGATTGCGAGTAGGTTACGATTTCGCCATCCCTCGTATATTGTGTCGTATGACGTTTCCCCCCACTGGCATCCGTCTCTTCACTAAGCTGTTGGGAGTCATTCATATTACGCACCACGACAATTTCTTCTGTAGACTCCACTGTAACCATGATATCGACTGTACCGACGCCAACGATTTTCTCCAAAATTTCCTTCATCCGGTTCTCCATCGCTAGTTCGATGCTGTCGAACGAATTGGTCGTTGTGGTTGGATCACTCTGCACCAGCGCCGTTTGAGAGGACTGATTCACCGGCGGCTCACGCCCTGTATTCTCGTTATCAATCCTCTTCACATTGACGAAGGAATTGAATAGCATGATCGCTGCGCCCAGCAGACCCAGAATGATCAGCCAGCGAAAGGTATGGCTTCTCTTCGGACTGCCGGCCCCACCCCCAGCCCACTGCTCAAGCTTTTTCAGCCAATTGCTCACTCCCATCCCTCCTAAAAATTATAGTTTCTTAGAAACATCAAGCTCATGATTTGACGTTACTAGCCACGCTGCCATCCACCTGAATGACTTTGGGATCCAAATCCCACTTCAGTTCCAGCAGCTTTACAATGGACTCCATTTCACTCGAGGACGCGCTGTCTTCAGCTACAGTTCCGTTCACTGCTTTATTAGGTTCAGCTGATGATGTTGCTTCACTCTCTACGTTATCTGCCGGACTAGCGCCAATTTTAACTTCTACAGGTGCTACAGGAGAGATTGTAATGGGTGCTGTAGTCGCTGTGCTGGAAGCTCCGGAAGTACCAGGGGACTTAGCCGTTGTCTGAGGCATAGAGACCCTTACATTGGAAATGACAGGAATGTCTTCGTTACCAGTGCCGCCAGACTTCCCCATGCCCAGCGTTACGGTGACATTAACCCCGCGTTTGCCGGTCTCACTGATAATCTGCTCTTTCATCTGACCCGCCACCTCTTCGGCAGCGAGCTGCAGACTCTGTTCCTGACGGCCTTGTGCAAGCTTTTGCCCATCTGCCAGAATCTGTTCCAAGGATGGGTCTCCCTTCCCTCCGCCAGTGAACAAACCGCCCTCTTTCTCTTGCTGTCCCATAGCGACACTCAGTTCGGAGATTGCATCACCCTTCAGGAGAGAGACGATAGGGCTGAGCATCGTGAGCAGGATTAGGAGACTTAGCACCAATCTTGCATAACGCTCCATGGATTTGCTTGGGAGCAGCAATTCAACAAATGACGCCAACAGCACAACCAGGATGATCTCCCGCAGCCAACCGCCTAACCAGCTCATGGTTTCCCTCCTAAAAGTTTGGTTGCTTCACCTCATCATCACGGTCAAATTGCCCGCAGTCAGCATGATCGTAACCGCCATAAAAAACATTAAGGAAACAGCAGCCAAAGCAGCGAACACGTATACCATGCTTTTTCCAATCGTCTGGAGACAGACCACAATCGGCGTCTCTCCCAGCGGCTGCATCACAGCGGCGGCTATATTGTAGATAAGGGCAAGCACCAGGATTTTGATTGCCGGAAAAGCACACAGGAACAATATGATAATGACACCCGATAACCCGATCGCATTCTTCACCAGCAGTGAAGCTGAGATTACTGTGTCTGTGGCATCCGCGAACATTTTGCCGATGACCGGAACAAAATTCCCTGTAATATATTTAGCGGCCCGAATGGTGACCCCATCCGTTACTGAGCTTGTTATCCCTCGAACGGAAATTACACCTAGGAACACAGTTAGCAGTACACCTAACAATCCAGCACCGATGTTTCGCAGCAGATTAGCCAGCTGCGTTAGTTTATATTTCTCCGACAATGCGCTGACCAGATGCAGCACAGCCGAGAAGAACAGAAGCGGAAAAACAAGGGTGTGGATCATGGTGCCAACCGTATGAATCATAAAAACAATTAACGGATGGGTGACGGAGACCGTAACGATATTCCCCATCGAAGCCAGCAGCGCGAACAGCAGTGGAATCATCGCCATCATGAAATCGATCATCCGATCGATAGCATCCTTTGCATAACCAATAGCGATATTGAAGCTGTTCACAGCAATTACCAGCACCACCATATAACAGAGCGTATAAGCGACCTTACTGACCGTTTTTCGCTCAAAAGCGGTTTGCAGCGTCTCCAGAATCATGCTGAGCACACTGATCATCACAATCGTCACGAGCAGCTTTCCGTTGTACAGCACCTCATGCCACATAAAGCCTAGAAGCCCAGATAACACACCCTTCAAGCTGAGCCCCTTATCTCCTGGAAGCAGCATGTCCATTAGCGTGGGTGTGGCCCCGTCCGGGAAAAAACCACCATAATCCTTCATCAGCTGATCCCAGTACGACTCGACTTTATCTTTTGGCAAATTATTCACCTGGCTCTTGACCCACTGGTCTACCGGGGAGGAACTGCCGGATTCTGGTGTTGAGGAAGCTTGCACACTCTGAGCTGTACCTGCAAACCATAGAATGAAAAAGAATGGAAGCAGCAGCAGTATTATTTTTAGTTTTGGAGGACGGAAAACACTGCGCTCTTGCATAATTTCTCCTCCCGATTCGTTGCTCAGCTCTCTTTACGATTGCTTTAAGCAGGCAGTAGTTTCATGACGGTTTCGATAATGATGCTGATGATGGGTACGGCTAGTACCATAATTAGCACTTTGCCGGCGAGTTCTATTTTGGAAGCAATCGATTCCTGACCGGCATCTCGTACAATCTGTGCACCGAACTCCGCGATATAGGAAATGCCGATGATTTTGAAAACAGTCTTCAAATAAATCATTTCCATCCCCGATGACTCAGCCACCCGCTCCAGTGTAGAGAGGATCATTCCGATCTTGCCGATGAGAAACATAAAAATTAGAATTCCTGTTGTAGTAGCAAGAAGGAAGGCGAACATCGGTTTTTGTTCCTTCAGTACGAGAATCAATATGGTCGATATCAGCCCAATCCCAACAACTTGAATAATCTCCATGGCACGCCTATTGAAAAAGAAAGATCGTTTTTATTTCCTGCAGCAACCCGTCCAGCATACGAATCACCATGAACAGCACGACTACGAACCCGATCACGGTGACCCAATGTGCGAAATCCTCTTTTCCCATCTGTTTGAGCACCGTGTGTATCATGGCGATAATTATGCCAATGCCGGCAATTTGAAAAATCGCATTGACTTCAATATTCATTCCTGGCACCTCGCTAAAAGATCAAAATGACGATCAGTACTCCAAGCAGCAGACCCAGGCTTTTACTTAACTTTTCATATTTGCCTTGATCCTCTCTGGCCACCGACTCCTCCTGCTTCAATTGCTGCAATGCTAACGCGATATGAGTGCTCTGATTCGACCTATCGCTTGTGCCGAGAGTACAGCTGAGCTGGCGAAGAATCTCTCTTTCTGTCCCCTTCATAGCGGTAGACTTCCAATATGCTTCCATCGCCCGCTGGATGGCATCCTGGGCGCTTCTGTCATAGGGAGGGCTCATCTCCTCCGCTGTTTTGACAAACAACGATTTCAGCGGGTCCTTCGACTGATTCCCAATCCGCCGCATGGCTTCCGGCAGTGGGGTGAAGCCGTACATGATCTCTGTTTCCAACCGCTGTAGTGCTGCTATTAAACCTCTGATATGTCTGGGCCTGTCTGCATATTGACGAGCAAACTGGAGACCTGCAAGCGTACCAGCCACCACAATGAGCACAGCACCGAACAGCTTAAGCATGCAAATCACCACCTAGTCGATCCCCGGGAGAGATAAGCAGCATTCCTCTTTTCTGGCCATCCAGAATACGAAACGTGAGGCCTGCTTCTGAACGATGGAGTATGACATATCTCTCGAACATCTTTTGTTCCAGCAGTCCTCCAAGACCCGGCCTACGAGCCAACTCTGTTACATCTTTTCCGTGAGCGGAAGCAATGACAGATATTCCGGCATGCAGGGCCTCGGTAACTGCTTCGGCATCTTCAGGACGCCCAATCTCATCCGCGATTAATACATCTGGCGATAGCGACCGGATCATCATCATCATGCCTTCTGCCTTGGGACAGCCATCAAGAACATCAGTCCGCGGACCCACGTCAAAAGCGGGAACACCACGCCGGCTGCCAGCAATTTCAGACCGTTCGTCAACAATTCCCACCTTCAGCCCCGGTCTAATCCCTTCGCGCTTGCCCAATTCCCCTAAGGAGATTTGTCTTGCAAGATCGCGGAGCAGGGTAGTCTTGCCATGTTGTGGAGGGGAGAGAATCAAGGTGTGCATCATTCGCTGCCGCCCCTTGTCCAGTAAATAAGGCAGCACTCCATCTGCGATTCCAGGTACTTCTCGAGCAATACGGACATTAAAGCCAGTGATATCACGAAGATGCTCTACACCTCCGCCACTCAGCACTGTCCGACCAGCAAGTCCTATCCGATGACCGCCGGGAATCGTAATAAATCCTTTTCTCAGCTCTTCTTCCATCGTATATAGCGAATGGTTGCTGATCAGGTCTAGCAGTCGATGAGTGTCTTCCCGATCCGGCTTGTAAGCTTCTTCAGGCCTCTGCGTCAAACTGCCATTCACTCTTAGAAAGTGATATTTACCAGAGTAGTTAATTTCCAGCGGACGACCTTCACGGACACGAATCTCCTCCACCATTCCTAGCAGCGGAAGGGGAAGGCACTTTAACAGCGCTCTTACTTTTTCAGGAAACAATTGCAGCCAATCATCTGCCATACAAAGTACCCCCAAGCTGTCCTCTACTTAATTGCTTTATTCCATATTTATGCTTGTACGCGCCCAATATGCCTATCATCTATCATTTTTTCAAAATCCCGATTAAGAGAAAGGCTACACCGCAGCCCACCCAGCCTAATTTGCTCCATGACAGCTGCTGTGCCATCCCAGTCAGACCAATAGCTGTCGTCAATATCAATATGGTCGGGCCTACCAAAGCCAGTCCAGAATTGACAGCCAGCGCCTTATCGACCTGATTTAATCTGAGCATTATCAGCGCAGCTATAATCTCTGCACTGCCCGAGAACAACCGCAGAGTCGCCATCCAGCTTACATACTTGTCCAATCTACTCCACTCCTTTTACTAATTCATTCATACCAAAAGAGATCTGAGGCTTGTTTAGCTTTCTATTATTCATGGATATGCGTGGCTTTTTCACTTTAGACAATGAGAAATGACAGATTTGCAGATCAGACTGTGAAAGAATTCATAGTGAGTGGGTTCATAAATAAATATAATCAGTACGATAAAATAATTTTTACGAACGCCTTCATCTGTGGTATCCTTTTTAATTGGAAATATAGTGAGTTTATATTTTCAAAAAAAGGCAAACTAAAAAGACATAAGAAAAAGAGGGGATTTGTGTCATGCACGTACGAAATTACGGGCTACCGCTCAGCATGCGGTCCGTAGTCAGACCAGTAAGAGAAGCGGCAATCATTATTTTTTCAGCTTTTTTAGTCGCCGCAGGGATGAGATTATTTCTAATTCCTCATCAACTGCTAAGCGGCGGGGTAGCAGGGGTGGCTTCAGTCATCGGGTATGTAACTAATCCGAAGTACATCTCAATCATTTATTTTGCGATAAACCTTCCTGTTCTGATCTGGGGATTTATTGCAGTGGGGAAAAAGTACATCTTACTAAGCATGCTTTCCGTTTTAGCTACCACCTGGTTCATGACAATTATTCCTGCGTTGAAAGTGACCAAAGACCCGATTTTGGCTAGTATTTTTGGCGGCGTAATTATTGCTGGCGGGGTTGGATTTTCTCTCCGTGCCGGGGGTTCATCTGGAGGATTTGATATATTAGGCTCGATTATTACACGTAAGCGGGATATTCCTATTGGGAATGTACTCTTCGTAATGGATGGGCTCGTTATTCTGAGTTTAGGCTTCTTTAAAAGCTGGGACTCAGCCTTATACGCTATGCTCTGTATTTTTGTGAAAAGCAGAGTGGTTGATATGATTCATATTCGTCATGTTAAGCTAACCTGCTTCATTGTTACCAAGGAACGGGATAAAATGCTGAATCGTCTTAGAGAGCTGCCTCATGGCATCACAGTAGTCAACGCAGAGGGCGGCTACAGTCACGAGGGCAATACAATGCTGATGACCGTAACGACCCGCTATGAGCTTTCAGAGCTGCGTAAGACTATCCTTGAGACGGATCCAAGCTCTTTCGTCAATGTACTCGAGACTGTTGAAATTCTAGGCCGATTTAGACGTTTAGGATAAATACCCATATAGATGTAAAAAGGAACGCTGCATTCAAACCTGCAGCGTTCCTTTTCATTTATAGCGGGATGCCCAAAAAGGAGACCCCGTAGCTAAATAGCTGTAGGATCTCCCTTTTTATTGATTGAACGGCTCTTAACGACGATCCTTAGGACCACCAACAAAGGCCTGCTCAGTTGTATCCAGATTATAAGCGGTGTGAAGCGCCTGAATGATCGATGGCAAATTACCGGATTCGATTACACAAGAAACCTTAATTTCTGACGTGCTGACCATCTTAATGCTTACGCCCTCTTGGGAGAGTACATCAAACATTTGAGCTGCAACACCAGGATGGCTAACCATACCCGCACCAACAATAGAAACCTTCACAAGGTTATCCTCGGACGTTACTTCACGGTAAGGTAAAGTTTTATGGATTTCTTTAATGACTTCCTTCGCACGATCCAGTTCATCAAGTGAAACTGTAAATGAGAAGTCAGCCTGTTCATTCTGCACACCACTTTGCACAATGATATCTACGTTTACGCCTTCTTCAGCCAGCTTGCCGAAGACTTGAGCGAGTACACCCGGTACATCAGGTACTCCTAGAATACTGACACGCGCTACATTCTTATCATAAGCAATCCCACTAACTACGACACCTTGCTCCATGCTTGCTTCCTCCTTCACAACAGTACCTTCATTATGATTAAAGCTCGATCTAACGACCAGCTTAACTTGATGACGCTTAGCATACTCCACTGCACGCGGATGTAGTACCGCCGCTCCCAGATTGGCAAGCTCTAGCATCTCATCGTATGAGATTTCGTTCAGCTTGCGGGCTGTTTTCACAATGCGTGGATCTGTAGAATAGATACCATCAACGTCGGTATAAATCTCACATACATCTGCTTGAATAGCAGCCGCAAGGGCTACAGCTGTCGTGTCCGATCCTCCGCGGCCCAGGGTAGTGATCTCACCATCCAAAGTCATCCCTTGGAAACCGGCAACGATAACGATCTGTTCGCGTTCCAAAGACGCTACTACACGGTGTGGATCAATATCATTGATACGAGCTCTACCGTGGGTTTCGTCTGTACGGAACCCGGCCTGCCATCCTGTATAAGATACTGCATTCCGCCCGATCCCATGAAGAGCTATGGACAAAAGAGCAACGGAAATCTGCTCTCCTGTTGTCATCAGCATATCCATTTCACGTGCAGGCGGCTGCCCGTTTAATTGCTTCGCCGTATCGATCAAATCATCTGTTGTATCCCCCATAGCAGATACAACTACAACGCAGCGATGTCCCTCATCCTGCTTGTCTGCGATGCGCTTGGCAACACGTTGCATGCGTTCTGTGTCGCCGACGGAGCTGCCTCCGAATTTCATAACATAAAGTGACAAAGTCCCACTCACTCCCCATATCGGTCTATGTAGTTGCTTCTAATCGGTTTCCCGCTTTAAACCAGTATAATACGAAAATAGCGTAATGCGTTAATGATTTCATTAAAAAATTATTGATTTTCCAGAAGCTAACAAAAAGATAAGGTCAGCTTCAAGACACTAGCTGACCTCATTTCACTCGTCTTCCAGTTTTTTATTGAGAAGCTGGTCGATAAGTCAAGGCCATCACTCCAGAACTGAATCTTTTGGAGTCCACTAGCTCCAACGTCTTCTCTTCACCAACGTTATCGAACAGGCGCTGACCGCTACCCAGCAGAATCGGGAAGACCAGAAGCTGATATTCATCGACAAGGCCAAGCTGCATCAGGCTCTGCGCAAGCGTACGACTGCCAAAAACGAGAATATCTCTCCCCGGCTGTTCTTTCAGCTTGGACACCTCTTGAACAAGATCGCCCTTGAGCAAGCTTGAATTGCTCCATGTTGTTTGTTCGAGAGTTGTGGAGACTACGTACTTAGCGTATCCATTCATCATTTCACCGTACTCACCTGTCTGCTCAACCATATTTGGCCAAGCCTCTGCAAAACCTTCGTAGGTTGTCCGTCCTAACATTAGAGCGTCAGCAGCTTTCAGTTCAGCAAATTTGAAATGCTCCTGTTCTTCACTTCCGAATGAGAAGGTCCATTGTGGATTTTCCATAACACCATCAAGGGATATGAACTCAGATATAATTAATTTTCTCATATGCGCCTCCTTCTAATCCTTTAATTCGTAAGTATAACATTCCACACCCATACTGTTCCTCATGCATCCTCGTTTATATACCAAAAACCCCCCACCGTAATAACGGGGGAGGCTGATTGGTTATAAGTTCGGCAAGTATGATGCTTCCTACGCGCGGGAGATATATTTACCTTCGCGAGTATCAATAAGCAGCACATCTCCTTCATTGATGAACAGAGGAACTTGTACAGAATGACCTGTTTCAAGCTTGGCCGATTTAGTAGCGCCTTGAGCAGTATTTCCCTTCACACCTGGCTCAGTTTCAACAACCTTCAGCTCTACGCTGGTAGGCAGGTTAATCCCAAGGATTTCACCTTGGTAACTGATGATGTTTACAGTCATGTTCTCTTTAAGGAAGTTCAATTCCCATTCAAGCTGCTTGCTGGACAATTCGAATTGGTCATAAGTTTCGTTGTCCATGAAAGCATGCTCCGATCCGCTTGCATACAAATATTGCACGCCACGGTTCTCAATAATAGCACGGCCAATAGTTTCACCAGCACGGAAAGTACGCTCAACAGTGTTACCATTGCGCAGGTTTTTCAGCTTAGAGCGAACGAACGCTGCACCTTTACCTGGTTTAACGTGCTGGAAATCAAGAACGGTAAAAATATCACCGTCCACCTCTACGGTCAAGCCTGTCTTAAAATCGTTTACTGAAATCACTAAAAATCCCTCCTGAATTCGATAATTAAACTACTACTTTTCTTACTTACAGTACTGTATATTCTTTGGACGAATGGGTCAGCAGCGATATTCCGCTCTCGGTGATCACAATATCGTCTTCAATACGTACTCCGCCAATCCCCGGCAAATAGATACCTGGTTCTACAGTAACGACCATTCCCGGCTGCATGATATCGTCACTCAGCTTGGACAAACGCGGCCATTCATGAACTTCCATTCCAAGTCCATGACCCGTGCTATGTCCAAATTGATCACCATATCCGTAGCTAGCGATGATATCACGTGCCAGTGCATCACATTCCCGTCCAGTCATACCCGGTTTGATATGTGCCAACGTATGTAGCTGAGCTTCCAGCACAATATCATAGATTTCTTTCAGCTTCGGATCTGGAGCTCCGAGTGCAATGGTACGAGTCACATCTGAGCAGTATCCATCGAGTAATGCACCGAAATCAAGCGTAATAAATTCATTACCTTGAATTACACGGCTGCTTGCTACGCCATGCGGCATGGACGAACGTTCACCTGAAGCAACAATCGTATCAAACGATGACGCAGTTGCCCCGTGGGTACGCATATAGAATTCCATTTCCAAATCGACGTCTCTTTCAGTCATGCCTGGTTTGATCACATTCAGAATATGATTGAATGTAGCATCAGCCAGATCAGCTGCACGTTGCATAACAGCAAGCTCTTCAGCATCCTTGAACATACGGAGGTCTTCCACGGCTTTGGAAACTGGAACTAACACTGCCGGCTTAAGGGCTTCCGCATATGAGGTATAAGCGCTGAATGAGACATCATCCTGTTCGAAACCAACACGTACCTCACTGCCTGTTGGCAGCAACTCGCGTACTGTATCAATAAATTTAGGACCATGCTCTACAACCTTAACTCCTACCGCTTGATCCGCAGCCTGTGTCATGTACCTGAAGTCAGTTAGCAGATAACAATCATCGCTTGTCACCAATACATAACCGGACGATCCGGTAAATCCACTTAAATAGCGGCGGTTATAACCGCTGGTTATCAACATTGCTTCCAATCCTTTATCCTGCAAAACCTTACGCAGCTTGGAGACGCGCTCGTTACCCATTTTCATTCTCCTCTCGAAATAGCCACATTGTATTTTAACATAGGGATATCCCCTTGAGAAGTTTTTTCGAGCCGTTAGGCAAGTGCAGTCGCTTGCTCACGCTTTCGTTCGTCGGTATACTCAATCGCCGCTGTGTATCCAATGAACATCCCCCAAAGTAAAAAAAGGCAGAACTCACTAATCACAGTGTTCCACGGCAGCTTAAAAGGCGGCTGCATAAGAAACATTTGCGAGCCGGGAATAAATATAACTACCCACCACAAAACACCATAAACCAATCCTGGCCAAGGTCCCTTCAGATTGCGCAGAATAAGCACATATAGCAGTGAGGCTATCACTGAAAATAAGATGAAAAACAAATAACCCACGAGATGTCCATACATTGTTGTCAGAAAAGTATGTTTAAAAAACGGCTCTGCTAAATAACCAGGACTAACCTTGGTAAAGCTGAACCAGTAGATTAACCAGTGCAGCCCTCCCCAAATCAAACCTGCGAAAAAACCTAATTCGAGCGCAAAAAACCAAATATTAGTATGATCTGATTGTTGTTGATGTGATTTGCTCATAGAATTGCCTCTCTTTCCGTATTTTTAATAACGATTTGTCTCTCCTTGTCCATATAAGGTAGTATGTGCAGCAAAAGGCGATCCAACTAGTAATGTCTTCAAAAATTAGTTACAATGTATTATATAAATCATATTAATTACGGGAAGGTGAATTGGTTGTCCCAGGAAACTCCCAGCTATGGCGGCCAAGCCGTCATTGAAGGCGTCATGTTCGGCGGCAAGCATATTAATGTAACAGCCGTGCGACGAAAGAATCAGGAGATTACATTTTTGGAGGTGCCAAGAAGCGATAAGAGCTGGGTCACTAAACTGCGCAAGATTCCGCTGCTTCGCGGCCTTGTCAGTATTATAGATGCCAGCGCCAAAGGCTCTAAGCACTTGAACTATTCGGCTGAATCCTATGCCGAAGATGAATTGGAACCCGAAGAACTGGCGAAAGAGAAAGCTAAGCCGAAGAAAAAGGACGAAGGCTGGAGCCTCGGAATGATTTTTGGCGTTGCTGTAATGGGTATTCTCTCCTTCTTATTCGGAAAGCTCATTTTTACGCTTGTACCAGTATTTGTCGAAGATTTTTTATTCAAGAATGCATTTGATAACTATGTACTGCACAACCTCATAGAAGGCGGCATTAAAATGGTTCTCTTGCTGGTCTATTTATGGGCGATTTCGCAAACACCTGTGATCAAGCGGCTATTCCAGTATCACGGTGCGGAACACAAAGTCATCAGCGCCTTTGAAGCAGGTGAAGAGCTGACTGTCCAGAACGTTCAGAAATACAGCCGTCTGCATTACCGCTGCGGAAGCAGTTTTATGATGCTGACGATTATCCTCGGCGTTATTATTTACTCCGTAGTACCCTGGGATAATCTTTGGGAACGTGTGATCCAACGGATTATTCTGCTGCCTGTCGTAATCGGTGTTTCGTTTGAGGTTCTGAAGGGTACCAACGCAGTAAGAGAAATTCCAGGTCTCAAATACTTGGGATACCCTGGACTATGGCTGCAGCTGCTCACTACCAAAGAACCAAAGGATGATCAGGTAGAAGTATCCATCGCCTCTTTCAATCGTATGCGTGAGCTTGATGCAGAGATTGAAGCCAGAGGATATACGGAGGCAAGTGTGTCAGGCGGCATATTGGATCCTGCGAAAGGATGAGTGTCCTATGATCAGGCATGCTTTAATTTTTTGGATTTCAGTAATTCTTGCAATATTCGGTTTTGTGATTGGAGTCTTGACTGAGCCTTTCTATACGCTGTCGAAGCTGATTCTCCCCTTAGTACTGTTAGCGATTATCTATTATGCTTACAAAATGGGACCAGGGAAATACGCTCGCAGCAGTAATGGATCTAGAATCAAAGTCAAACCTTCGCAGAAAACCATGACCAAGGTTGCTGGGATTCGCAAGACTCAAGCAGTACCAGGCAAACGTAAAAGTTATCCCTTCCAAGTCATCGAAGGAAATAAAGGGAAAAACGATGATCAGCTTCCGAAGTACCATTAACTAAATAAAAACAAACACCAAAAAGCATCTCCACGTTTCAAAATAACGTGCGGGATGCTTTTTTTCTGATATTATAAAGCTTGCTTGTTATCTGGGGCGCCACTCCTTAAAGAAGTCTTCCCCTGCCTTCAGTCCGGCGGCATACAATTCGTCGCTTTGCATCTTCGTAATATTAAATTGGGTCGTGCCGATACCAAGCGTTGGGATGGTTACCGTGCGGACATATTTATCATCTTCAATATATTTCTCATCATGAGCAGACAGCATGGTGCTTACCATAGCTTGCAGCATACTGAACGGCCCCCTAATCCTGTGGGGCTGCGGGTCGGTTTTACCTACTGTTTGATACCCTACCGTAGGGATTCTTTTCCCCGTCACTTTACTATTCTCATTCATCCCGTCAAATAGCCATAAAGGAAAATTGCTTAATAATCCTCCATCCACAACGTATACAAATTGCTCAATAAAAGACTTCCCTCTAGCAGACTGTCCATTTAACCTGAGCATCACTGGATCAAAAAAATAAGGAATACTGCAGCTCATACGCACAGCCTTAGCCACCTCAAAATGTTCAGGAGAGATTCCATACTGTTCCAATCCATCTGGTAAGACCAATATCCGGCCATTGGTAATGTCAGAAGCAATTATAGATAGTTTGCCTGGAGGCAGATCACGAAAAGTGATAATTCCCTTTTTTAGCAAAAGCGATCTCATCCACGATTCCAAGGCTTCACCCGAATACAATCCCTTCTTCAATAACACTCGCAGTGCAGGACCTACCCAAGCCGTATTATAGATGGGAGCTCGCTTCATAAACGATGAAAAAGAAGTTCCTTGGATCATCCGACTCATTTCCTCGCCTTCATAACCCGCAGCCAGTAAAGTCGCTACAATTGCGCCTGAGGAGGTTCCAGCGACCTTTTTAAAGGTTCGCCCCGCCCTTTCCGTGGCTTCAACTGCTCCAGCGAGAGAAATCCCTTTTACTCCCCCTCCTTCAAACACAGCGTTAATCTCCATACACAATAATCCCCCGTTTCCCATAGATTCTATTGCTTATCTATGAGCACGGGGGAGCATTCATGACTCCTTATCTAGAACAGTTATCTTATTTGGACTGAAAATAAAAGGTCAGCAAATTTGATAATCCAAACGGATTGCGGACTACAATGTCATTTGCTCTGAACATAATACTGCCTGCAACCTCTTTATATTTCTCATTATATTTAAGCTGGTTGATGATTTGGTCGCCACTTTGCCATTCTGCTTTCTGGTCACTTGCTCCAACCTTATAAGCAGCTTGCCCAATATAGAGCTTAACATTTGTATTCTCTACCTCTTTAACCCACCAATCTACTAGCTTATCATAACGGGCAGTGCTAAAGGACAGACTCCAATAAATTTGCGGTGCTACATAGTCAATCCAGCCTTGCTTGATCCATGTCCGAACATCGGCGTACATATCGTCATAAGCGGTAACTCCAGCTGTGGTATCCGAACCTGTGCTGTCTTTTTTGATATTACGCCATACACCAAACGGACTAATTCCATAAGAAACCTTCGGTTTCACCTTATGAATCTGTTCTCCCAATTGACGGACGAATTCATTAATATTATCGCGGCGCCAATCCGCCTTAGAGGACAGGTTCTTCGTGTTATAAGTCTTATAAGCAGTATCATCGGCAAAAGATACACCTGAAGGATAGAAATAATCATCCAAATGGACACCATCTACATCATAGCCTTTGACGACCTCCAACACTGTATCGATAATGTGCTGACGGGCTGCTGGGATCCCTGGATTGATGTATTTTTTACCTCCTGCGTCTACAATCCATTCCGGATTTGACTTAGCCACATGATTACTTGCTAATGCGGATGTAGAAGCATCCGTTGTCGCGCGGAATGGGTTGAACCATGCATGGAACTGCATACCGCGTGAATGTGCAGCGCTGACCATATAGCTCAACGGGTCATAACCCGGATTTTTTCCTTGTGTTCCGGTCAGCACCTTAGACCAAGGAACTAGAACAGAAGGGTACAGGCTGTCTGCTGAGGTTCTAACCTGTACAAAAACAGCATTAAAACCAACAGCTTTTAGCTTGTCCAGCAGATTATCAAATTCTTGTTTTTGTTTCGCTTCGTTACCTGCAGAAGCTACTGAAGGCCAGTCCAGATTAAATACTGTAGAGATCCAGGCTCCCTTCATCTCCTTGTTAGCCGACGCACCAGGAATACTTGGAACTGTTGGCGAGGTCGGTTTTGGAGTCGCTGTAGGGGTTGGGGTCGGCGTTGGCGTAACGACTGGAGTCGCTGTAGGTACTGCTGGTGTTTCCGGATCAGCAGCCTGCGGCGGCTCTGTATTAGAGTACAAAGAAATATGTTTGGTTGCCTGATCCCAGATAACCTGTAACCCCAATTGCTCACTTACAAAACGAAGCGGCACCATAACCCGTCCCTGCTTAATCTGTACTGAGGTGTCGAGGGCTACAGAAGCATTATTAACTAATGCACTTTTCTGGCCACTGGTCAGCTTGATCTCTGTATCTCCTTGCGTGATTGTTACTGTCTTACTGCTTTGATTCCAAACTACTCCAGCATTCAACCCTTTACTAATGACGCTAATTGGCACCATCGTTACATTCGAAGCTGTGATATACGGCGGCACATCGCTTGCCAGCGCCTCGCCATCCAGTTCAATGGTAATCTGCACAGCTGCCGCACGTGCCCCAGGAGACCATAAAGGCAGAAACAATACTAATACTAGCAATCCCAACATCCATTTACGATAATTCATAATTCCTCCCCAAATCTAAAATAATATGTATCCTATAAAAAAAAGAAAAAACGGATCAATCCTCCAAGTTGATGTACCGATTCCACCCTTCAAAAGAGTGGTATCAGTCTCAGCCAGAAAAAGGACTTATCCGTTTTGACGCTAAAAACTGGGAAAGGTTGCACTAAACAAAATAGAAACGGCTATACCATCTAGTAGTTTATGCTCACCAAAGCCTTGCTGGGCATAACTTTAAGGACGATATCCGTTTCGGGAAAAAACATTTCAAGAATCGCTTGCCAGTTCATTGTGAATAGCATATAAAGTCTGCAGACGTTCTTCATCGCGGCGGAAATATTCCACCAACGTTTCGATACGTGTAATCGAATCCCAACTCAGGTGGTGCTCGATCCCTTCAACATCATTATAGATAAATTCCTGCTGTACTCCGATCAAACCGAGGAATTCTTCCAATAGTTGATGACGATCAACAAGACGTTTCCCTACTTTTTTCCCTTTGTTGGTTAGGACAAGCCCACGATATTTCTCATAGATGAGATATTCGTCCTTATCCAGTTTTTGGATCATCTTGGTCACAGAGGAGGGGTGTACTTCCAGTCCCTCGGCAATATCCGAGACCCGCGCATAACCTTTCTCATCAATGAGCTTATATATGCGCTCCAAATAATCCTCCATGCTGGGTGTTGGCATTAAAATTTACCTCTTTTCTATAATGAACCTGGCGCCGAGCCAAACCTTGCTCTAACAATGATACATGTTTCTAACGCCCCTTGGCAAGTCCTTCAAGAGAACATGCTGAGGAGTTACCCATGATTGCCATGCTTCTAATGAGACTCAGTTAGGCATAATAAACGTACTCATCTTTCAGAAGGAGCGTGAATTCATGACTATAGTGACACCTGAGACCCCTCCCGTAAAGAGAACCATAAAAGCTACAGCCCTTTTTGTCCCCGAGCTTGTTTTCTTCGAGCCGGATGCTTTAAATTACCCGAAAGGTGAACGAATCATGGAATGGGTGAAGGCTAACAATATTCCCTATCGCATGACTACATCGCATAACCGTATAATGAATTTCCCGGGTGACACAGAGGTCGAGCAATATAAAATTGCCAAAAGAACACTTGTAGTCGGCCTGCGCAAAACCTTAAAGTTTGACCAATCCAAACCCTCCGCAGATTATGCAATTCCGATCGCAACTGGCTGTATGGGCCACTGCCATTATTGTTATTTGCAGACTACTTTAGGGGCAAAGCCTTACATTCGTGTATATGTTAACACCGAAGACATCATTGACGCCGCAAAAAAATATATCGAGGAGCGCAGCCCTGAAATCACGACTTTTGAAGCAGCCTGTACCTCAGATCCGTTAGGACTGGAGCATATTACCGGGTCTCTGTCAGAACTCATCACATTCATGGCAGCGGAGCCCCTTGGCCGCCTGCGCTTTGTGACCAAATACCAACATGTTGAACCCCTACTCGATTTGCAGCATAACGGACATACCAGAATTCGTTTTAGCGTGAATGCTGACTATGTGATCAAAAATTTCGAGCCTGCTACCTCGCGGTTTGAAGAGCGAATTGAAGCGGCTGGAAAGGTTGCCCGCGCCGGCTATCCACTGGGCTTCATCATTGCCCCAATTATTTGGTATGACGGCTGGCAGGAAGGCTATGCGGAGCTGCTGGCCAAATTAGCCAAGACCCTTCCGCCGGAAATCGGAAAAGGTCTAACCTTTGAAATGATTCAGCACCGATTCACCAAAACAGCCAAGACTGTAATTGAGAAACGTTACCCGAAATCTAAACTAGAAATGGACATGGAGAAACGCAAAAAGAAATGGGGCCGCTGGGGACAGAACAAATATGTCTATCCGGATGAACAGCAAACCGCCCTGCGAGAATTTATCACAGAGCGGATTTTCGAGCACTTTCCGGAAGCAGGTATTGATTACTTCACCTAAAAAATCAGCCAATCCGGCGTTATTCCTTGTAGCCACACTGTGATCCGAAACATTTGATCCGTGAACAGCAAAATACCCATAAATACCATAAGGACGCCGCCAATCTTCATCAGCAGATTCGAGTACTTGAGGATACGCTTCACTCCGCCTAGGAAAAAGGCTAAAAGAAAAAATGGCAAAGCAAATCCGATGCTATACGCGGTAATCAATGTAAACCAAGTGCCTGGGTCGCTTGCCGAAAGAGCAATAATTGCCGTCAAAATCGGCCCGATACAGGGTGACCAACCCGCAGAAAAACCAATTCCGAAAATAAAGGAGCCCACATAACCCGCCGGTTTCCATTTTAAATCAAGCTTACGTTCACGAAGTAAAAACTGCGGCTGAAAAATCCCAAGCAAAAACAAACCCATTACAATAATTAGAATCGCCGACAATTGCCGGATCAGATCACGCTGGCCATTAAAGAATTGCCCGAATAATCCAGCCCCAAAACCAAGTGTGTAAAAAACTGCAGAAAAACCTAATATAAATGCCAATGTATGAGTCAGGGTGCGTATACGAACCTCTTTAGAGTTGCTGCCTGATTTTAATTGTTGAACGGATAACCCAGTAATGTACGATAAATAAGAGGGGTACAGCGGTAAACAGCATGGCGATATAAACGATGCCACCCCTGCGGCTAAAGCAATTCCTGCATTGATATTAGACAAAATAGCGGCTCTCCTTCCGGCATTCGAGTCACTTCATGGAGCTGCTTATGGCTCCTTTTTTTCGCTTATCGTCCTTACAAGGACACCGAAGGCGTTTATGCTTGCCTAATGTGATACCGATTACTTAATTCGCTGTTTATGCTGGCAATCCCTTTTTACCGATCAAGGTTAATACCAATAATGATATGAGCAAAAGCACAATAGTTGCACCGGGAGCCAAATTCCAGACTCCAGCTACCACTAGTCCGCCTACAACGGCAATCTCCGAAATAATAACCGCCAGGATGACCGAGGATTTAAAGCTACGGGATAGCAATAAGCTGATTGCGACCGGAATAGTCAACAAAGCAGATACCAACAGCGAGCCTACGATCTTGATGGCTGTGCTAATCACAAGTGCTGTCAGAATGGTGATCAGCATGTTAAGCAGTTTCACCGGAAGCCCACTTACACTTGCTGCATCCTCTTCAAAGCTAAGCAAAAAGAACTCTTTAAAGAACATCGAAACTACCACTACAACAGCTATAGTCACTATGCCTACAACGATCAAATCGGTATTATCGAGCGTATAAATGCTGCCGAACAAATAACTCATTACGTCCGCATTATACCCTTTTCCTAAGGTGAAAAAGAGTGAAGCCAACGCCACTCCGCCTGACATTATAATGGCAATCGACAGCTCCGCATAACTCTTATAAGCCTTGCGAAGCTTTTCAATCGCGAAGGACGCTACCACTGCAAAGATAAGGCCTGCGCCCAGCGGATAAAATCCTGTTAGAAAACCGAGTGCCACCCCCGCTATAGTAACATGAGCCAGCGTATCTCCGATCATGGATAATCGTCTAAGCACAAGAAAAACGCCTATAAGCGGCGCTGTTATACCAATCAGCAGTCCGCCCGCAAGCGCCCGCTGAAAAAAATCGCTAAATAGTATTTCCAACTTAAACTCTCCTTCTTTCGGAACCTTTTCGAACCATTCGAACATTAAAAACCTTTTTCAAACCTTTTTCGATCCCTCCCAAACCCTCCCTTCCAAGGGAGGGCCCCAAGGGCTCTGCCCTCTGGACACCCGTTAAGTGCAACTAGCGTAGGAGTTAGTGTTACTGAACATAGATAGGTCGGGGAAAGATCGCTTTCGTCCCTAAAGGGACACGCTTGCAGACTGGCGGTGCCTAGATACGAGAAAGATTAAAATCAACAAGGATTGAGTCCCCGACTTCCGCACTCGCACACTATGTATAGCTCAAATCGCAGAGAAAGCTGCGATTCAGAGTTTAATTATGACTTAAGAGAGCGTGTGCTGCAGATTCTCTTCTGTGCAATTCTGGAGATCATGTGAGTGGCGGGAGTAAAAGTTGATTTTACCATTCGTCTGCACGGGCTCATGACCTAAATAATTTTTGATCATGTCGATATCATGCGACACCATCAGGAAGGTCATATGATGATGAGCATGCATATGGGTAATTAATTCAAAGAATCCCGCTTGCGATTCGGCATCAATACCCACCGTAGGTTCGTCCAAAATCAGCAGGTCAGGATGGTTAATCAGCGCCCGAGCCAGAAAAACACGCTGCTGCTGACCGCCTGACAGCTGGCCTACTCTTTTCTCCGCGATATCTTGTATCCGCATGACTTCAAGTGCATCCTCACATTGACGATGCTGAGCCTTAGATACTCTGCGGATCAGATTCTTGTTATTATATAGACCTGACAGAACTACTTCACGCACCGTTGCTGGAAACAATGGGTTGAAGGCATTCTTTTGCGGAACATACCCGATCCGTTCCCAGTCTTTAAACTTGCGGACAGGCGTTCCGAATAATTTAATTTCACCACTGCTCGCTGGAAGCAAGCCAACGATCATTTTCATCAATGTTGTTTTACCAGCACCATTAGAACCAATGATACCAAGGAAATCTCGTTCTCTTACACTATAGTTAAGATTCGATATCACCTTCTGTTCCCCATATGAAAAAGAAAGATCCTGTATATCGATGATATGCTGATGGCAGTCCAAGGATACCGATTGCATGCTTAAGTACCGCCTTTCCCTTATACTTTCCTTATTATTGTAAGGCCATAATCAGATTTTGCAAATTTTTCTCCATCAGAGTGAAGTAATTATCGCCGTTCTTCTCTTGCTCCGCAGTAAGTCCCTCTACCGGATTAAGCACCATAGTGGAAACGCCCGCTTCGGCGGCCAGAGTCTTAGCCAGTTTATCGGAGACAAGCTCTTCAAAAAAGATATACTTAATCCCTTCATCTTTTACCATTTTCGCAAGCTTCACTAAATCCTGTCCGCGCGGCTCAGCGTCTGGCGAAAGTCCCATAATCGCATGCTGATCCAATCCATAGTCACGGGCAAGGTAAGAAAAAGCCTGATGCGATACTACGATCTTATGGTTGGGCAGCTTAGCAAGCTCCTCTTTGAATTTACTGTCTAACTCCTGCAAACGTTCCGCAAGCTTATTGTAACGCTCTTCATAACCGTCTTTATGCTCAGGATCCACGGACTGAAGGCTTTCTTTAATATTCTGAGCCATGACAATGGCTGATTTTGGACTTACCCAAGTATGCGGGTCTGTATGCAGGCTGTCTCCTGAGGCATTACTGTTATGATCCGTGTCCTCATTTTGATGAGACTCTTCCTCACTTGCCCCATGATCATGCCCGTCATCTTCATCGGTCATGATATAATCAATACCTTGACTTACTTCAACCGCCTTAACTTTACTGCTGCTATCAAGGCCTTTTAAAAAGTTAGGAACCCAGCCTTCTAAGCCTGCACCGTTATATAGAAATAGCTGTGCCTTAGAAGTGTTGATAATATCTTGACTGCGCGGTGTCCAATCATGTGGCTCCACACCCACTGGAAGCAGGTTAATAGCATTGATATCTTCCCCGCCAATCTCCTTAGCAAACTCGTAAATAGGATAAAAGGTTGTAACTACATTTACTTTCCCTTCAACTATACTTCCACTGCTCTTAGGTCCGCATGCACTTAGTGTAAATACAAGTACCAGTGCAAGGACGAGCAAACTTATACGTGATTTCATTGCCGCCATTATATTGATCTACCCCTCAAATCGTAAATTTTACTATTAGTAGTATAATAGTAATCGTTACGATAAGTCAACAAAGAAACCTCACTCAGAAGAAAGACGGTATCGTCCTTTATAAAAAAGAAATGCTCCCACAACCAACCCGGCTGAAGGAGCATTCCCTTGTTCAAGCAACCTCATTAAAAAATTTCTACAACAGTATTGTCTTATTTCACTACTGCTCCGTTTGGCATACTGTCCGGCACGGTAGCGATCGTTAGCTGGTCATCTTTAGAAGCCGCCAAAATCATCCCTTGGGACAACTCCCCACGCAGCTTCACCGGTTTAAGGTTTACGATACAAATCACTTTACGTCCCACCAGCTCTTCCGGTGTATAGAATTTCGCGATACCAGAAACCACTTGACGTTGTTCATAACCCAGATCCAGTTGCAGCTTCAGCAGCTTGTCAGCTTTTTTCACTGGCTCTGCAGCAATAACCTGGGCTACCCGCAGCTCTGCTTTAGCGAAATCGTCAATGCCGATTTCCTCTTTATGCTCTTCCACTGGCTCGGAGTCCGCAGCAGTAGGAGCAGCCGCTTCCGCCACTTCAGCCGCAGCTTTACCAGCGCCCATAGCCTCGGCAATATAAGCTACCTCTTGCTCCACATCTAGACGTGGGAAGATTGGATTGCCTTTCACCAGCTTTGTTCCTGCCGGAATCAGGCCAAAGGTCTTACCGCTATCCCAAGTCGTTAACTCACCAGGCTCAATACCCAGCTGTTCCCAGATCTTTGCTGGTGTTTGTGTCAAGAACGGCTGCAGCAGGATTGAAGCGGTACGCAGACCTTCCACCAGATGTCTCATCACTGAAGCCAGCTCGGCGGTTCTATTTTCATCTTTGGCAAGCACCCAAGGTTGTGTCTCATCGATATATTTGTTGGTGCGGCTAATGAATATTCCGATAGCTGTCAGCGCCACGGAAAACTCCATTTTTTCCATAGCTTCTTCTACTTTGGAATAAGTATTCTCAGCCGCAGCTTGAAGCTCACCATCAAATGCTGTTACATTTCCTTCATATGCCGGAATCTCGCCTGCAAAATACTTTTCAACCATAGCCCCTGTACGGTTCAACAGGTTACCAAGGTCGTTGGCAAGGTCATAGTTAACCCGGTCTACAAAGCTTTCCGGTGTGAACGTGCCATCCGAACCAAACGGTACTTCGCGCAGCAGGTAGTAACGTAATGCATCCAAGCCATAACGATCAATCAGTGTCACAGGATCAACTACGTTACCTTTAGATTTCGACATTTTTCCATCTTTCATGAGCAACCAGCCATGGGCAAATACCTTTTTCGGAAGGGGTTCACCAAGCGCCATCAGAATGATCGGCCAGTAAATGGTATGGAAACGAACGATTTCTTTACCAACGATGTGTACATCCGCAGGCCAGAACTTGTCATACAAGGTGCGATCCTCGGAACCATAACCCAGAGCAGTAATATAGTTAGTCAAGGCATCAATCCACACGTACACGACATGCTTCTCGTCGCCCTTAACTTTTACGCCCCAATCAAAGGTTGTACGGGAAACTGCAAGGTCTTCCAGTCCGGGTTTGATGAAATTGTTAATCATTTCGTTCTTACGGGATTCCGGCAAAATAAACTCTGGATTCTCCTCGTAAAATTGCAGCAAACGATCCGCATATTTACTCATCCGGAAGAAATAACTTGCTTCCTTCACCAGCTCAACCGGGTGGCCGCTATCTGGGCTTTTTGCACCAGTAATCACACCGTTGTCATCACGCACTATATCAACTAATTGCGTTTCTGTGTAAAAGGTTTCATCTGGGATACTATACCAGCCTTCATATTCACCTTTATAGATGTCTCCTTGCTGCAGCAACCGATCAAAAATATCCTGTACCACTTTTTTATGACGCTCTTCCGTAGTACGGATGAAGTCATCGTTCGAAATGTCCAGCTTACGCCATAGCTCCTTAATACCAACAACAATGTCGTCTACGAACTGCTGAGGGGTCTTTCCTGCTTCCTCTGCCTTCCGCTCGATCTTTTGTCCATGTTCGTCTGTACCGGTTAGATAACGCACTTCGTAGCCGCGCAGACGTTTGTAACGGGCCATTGCGTCTCCTGCCACGGTTGAATAAGCATGTCCGATATGTAGCTTGTCACTTGGATAATAAATTGGTGTCGTTAGGTAAAACGTTTTTTTCTCACTCATTCAGTAATCATCCTTTCTTATTAAAAAACAAAAAACTCCCGCCCCCATAATGGGGCGAGAGTATAACTCACGCGATACCACCCAAATTTCCTGTCTCTTCACAGAGCGCAGGCTTCGCCAGTTCCCTCGCGGGAACTGTCCATTAACGCTGGATCACGCTGTTATCTTACGTGAACCACAATTGCAGTTCCCGCTCGAACACAGTTCCTCCCGGACCATATTCAATCTAACGCTCCATACCGGATTTCAGCATATTCCGGCTCTCTGTAATGGACGTAACGATTTACTTATCCGTTCTTCGGAATTCATACTATTACTTGTGAATATACCCAATGGTAAGGCCCCATGTCAAGTCGCAGGGGCAGAATCCTTCTCAGCAGATTCATCTTGAAGGGGCGGCACAGGATCAAGTCCTCCAGGATGAAAGGGATGACATCTGGCAATCCGCTTAGCTGCAAGCCATGAGCCTTTCAATGGACCATGGACTTCAATGGCTTCCAGGGCATAGGCAGAGCAGGTTGGATAGAAGCGGCAGGTTGCAGGTTTAATAGGGGAAATGTACCTGCGATACACCCGAATAGGTGCCTGAATCGTTCTGCGTAGGGTCACCATTTCTAAAGTCCCTTTTGTTTATCTGATGCTGCAACTAATTCTTCTTCCCGGTTCTCTTCACATTCTTTGCAATAACCGAACACCTCAAATTTATGCTTGACTACCCGGAATTGATCGGGTGTATCCGTTAAATTCATCGGACAGAAATTAATCGGGTAGGTCTTTTGGCATTGAAGGCAGATCATATGATGGTGATGATCCTGATGATTGCAGCTTCCCTTGAACTTCACTCCGTCTTCAAAGACAATCTGTTCAAGCACACCAAGCTCTTCCATTACACGAAGATTGCGGTACACCGTATCAAAGCTAAGTCCGCTATACTTACGGCCCATATGCTCATATACATCCTTCGCTGACAAATATCCCTTATTCTCGCCGAATAACTGGGCAAGCGTTTTGCGTTGGTCGGTGATTCGCAGTCCTTGCCCCGACATGACTTCTAATATTTGTTCTGTCGACAGCATACGCTCATCTCCCATAAGATCAGTTCATTTATATTTCACTCTCTTAATAATGCCCCAAAATAAATGCCCCGTCAATGAAGCACCATGAAGCGCCCCTACGCAACCTCTGAATTATTATATTTAAACAAAAGCCCGGCTCCGTATTCCCTTACGGAATATTCAGCCGGGCCTTTATTGTAGATAATTCCCCAATAGAGCTTATAGGGATATTCCTATTTGTTATTTCTTTGCTGGAAGTGGAGTGATGAGGAAATTGACCGGCAAGTTACTGCCTGAAGCTGCTGTGAACAAAATCTCCACAGAACCTCCATACTCACCACTACGATAAACCACACTGTTCATGTCAGCGTTCGAGAGACTTCCCACGCTTGGCATATGCACGATTTGGTTATTAACCATAACCGGCCCCATATAGTTACCGCCACGTGGATTAAACGTAATCAATGAGTTTGGTGCAACATTTTCGAATCTGATCTTGTATAATACCCCGAAATTACCGGCATTGGATGCTTCCGTACCTGCCATTGGGTCTACGCCAGCCAGGTTCTTATCACTGGAATTATCGCCTAGCAGAAGTTTTGCAGGAGTTTTTCCTACCTCATCGGTAACCGTGATAATACGAGTAGAATCTTCGTAAGTTCCCCGATTATGCACTCCGTCTCGATCCAGAACTGGAAGTGTTGGAAGTGTAGTCAGTGGATCTTTATTCGCATCAATCAACATGACATTATAATCGATTGGATAATCACTAAATAAGTCCGCTTGAAGTGAAACAATTTCACTTGGTTTCATAGCAATTTGGTTTAGATCGGTCAGAATTGAGACACTTTCCCCTGGTTGCAGAACAATCGTTTTATAATGCTCATTTGTAAGCATAGATTTCCAATAACGTTCTACAGACATTTTACCAGTACCTTCAGGATATGTGCTTGGGCCTGCAAAGCCCACATATTCGGTTGTAAGCGTCGTTGGGTACAAATTGTTATTCGTAGCAATCACATACACTTTAGCTTTAATATTCAGGTTATTCTTGTGGTGAATCAAGAAGCGGGTTTTACCCAAAGAAGTCTCACGGTAAGTAACACCTTCTGTATACACCGTTTCTGGGCTGTTGCTGCGAATTAGTTTATAAGGCTCGGAAGAAAGATTATAAGCTACTTGCTGCCAAGTAGGGACCATCGATCCATCGATGCTAAACACACTGCCCGGAGATGCAAATAATCTGTTGAAATCTTCTTTACTGTACAAGATTTCATCCGAAATATTAACGGTTTTCTCAAACGTGCTGATCGCGCCATGTGAATCTTTTACTTGGACAGCAATTGTCGCTGGCCCCGGAGTAAAGAAAGCCTCGGCCTTGTTCGTCCAAGTTACGGTAATTTCATCACCATCAGGATCGCTACTTAGATCGGTATAAGTAATCATTTCACCCATCTTGTATGAATCCTTGTCTGTAGTGAAATTAGCAACTGGAGGTGTATTAGGTTTAAGCACTGTGATGGTCATGGTGTAAGGATCACTCCACTGTTGATTCGCATCCATTACGGAATAGGTTACTACATAATATCCTGGTTGATCATAGATATCCTGCTTGTTACCTCCCCAGCTTTCATCCACAATAGCTACACCATTTGGTGAGGAGCTGGAGGTTACGAAGGTCACTGGTTCACCGGCGTAAATTTCAGTTGGCACTGTGAAGGAAGCTTTAGGTTTGTTGTTTAATGTAAGGATTACTCGTTTTTGCACATTATCAACGGTATATGGAATGCCCAGTGCTCCAGTTATGGATGTCAATGGAACCATGAAAGTCCCCTTGTATTGGTAAGCTGGACCTTTCATCGTCTTCTTCTCACCATTAACTGTATAGACCTTGCTGTCGGTCTTAAAGCGCATAACGTCGCTTCCCTTGGTAACAATGGTTTCTTTCGTTTTATAATCATAAACGTATTTCACGCCTACACGTTCTACCATAGCCCGGATCGAAACGTAGGATACGCCGTTTTTCACTGCCATAGGCTGATTAGCTAAATATTCCTGGCCGTTCTGATACATTTTGTTGCTGTTCATCATAAGAATAAGCTGACTGTTAGCCGCAGCACGAGCACCATCTGTTGTTGTAGGTTCTGTAGTAACTCCAGGTGTTGCAGTCGGAAGCGGTGTTGCAGTAGGTGCAATTGTTGCTGTAGGTTCAACAGTAGCCGTAGGATCAACTGTCTCTGCAGGAATTGGAGTAGGTGTTGGTGTCGGTGACACTACTCCTCCTGGCGTCTCCGTCGGCAATGGCGGCAATGGATCAGTAGATTCTGGCATTACCTCCGGCGCAGCTGAAACAACTGTCCCAACTACAGTAGTATTACTTGGGGTATTATTGACAGCTTCAGCAAAAGCCGGCACTGCCGCGGCGGCCTGAGATACGGCCAAAACAGCAACTAACGTTAACTTTTTCAAATCCATGATATAACTCCTCTGCTCCTATTTGTAAATATAAGTAGGTCTCTGTCTTTTTCATACTCCTCTTATATTCCCCGCAAAATGCTGCCACCCACGGTAGGGCGGCAAAAAGCTTTTGCCACGATCGTCATAACAAACATAGTATTAGACGCATGCCACCATAAAAAGTTTCATTATTAAGTAAAGAAAGATTAACGCTGTATTAAATATTGTTGGACAACCACGCTGTTTCCCCTGAAAAAAATGAGATTTTTTCTATAAATATGTTTATTTTTCGTCTGACTATATTCGCTTTCATTTGCTTTTGTTACAATGTATGGAAGAATATCTTTTACATGCGAGGGATAACATGTCCAAAAAAATCTCCATCCTCGTTCAATTAATCATGGGCTTCTCTCTAATCATCTTCACCATCGTAGGATTCACCATTTTTTTGTCCTACCGCTCTTCCTCTCAAGCTGTTCTAAACCGCTCCAACCAATATATCCTGGAATCCGTCAAGCAACTTCAAGGTAAAATGGACGCAATTCTTCAGGATAACGATAAGCTTTCTTCTACGATCATGTTCAGTCCCTTGATTCAAGAAACCTTGGGTGACTTAGCGTTGTCACGTTCACCTCGTACAGACGCCATGGAAATTACTCGTTACATAGATCAACAGACACGTTCCATAAACTCTGACATCCAGTTCAAGCTGCTCGGTCTGTCCGATGATCAGGTGTATACCAACAGCAGTTCCTTAAAGGTCATCTGGGACAGCGAAAAGGAAATCCGCGATGCTTATTGGTTTCCGGCTATAGCACAGAATAAAGGCCGAATGGTCTGGTTCGGTGTAGATGTATGGCAGAACGGTAATATCCCTGTGGTGATGGGAGCCAGACAAATTAATGATTGGAATGATCTAAACCGGTTAGGAACCCTGTTTCTTGTCCTCCCTGTCGAGGTTATCCATAACGCTATCAGCCAATTTCACCTCGGCAAAAACGAGAAAATCCAAGTTGTTGATTCATTTAATACCATTGTCTATTCCACAGATCCAAAAGAAATTGGACTCTATATGAACGACGGGCTTCTAAAACAATTCAGCAATCATAAAGCCAGAATCGTTCCACAAAAAATAAACTCACGCAATCTGTTCGTATCCTATGCCTATTCCGACTATAGCGAGTGGAGCGTTTTTGCTTACATTGATTCTAAAGACGCTGTTAAAGATTTAAATACGATTCGCCGGAATATTATTTTAATTGGCCTGCTGGGGATGGGTGCTGCCCTACTATTCACTTTCTTTTTCTCTTGGACCCTATCCAAGCCCCTTCGTAATCTGGCAACCAAGCTGAGCAATGTCGAACGGGGAACTACTTTACCTTTTGTAAAAACAACCATGAACAAAGAAATGGCTATCCTTTATTCAAGCTATAATTCGATGCTCCAAAACCTGGATCATACTATAGCTGACCTATCCAGCAAACAAATTAGTGAAAAGCAAGCTCAGATCGTAGCACTCAAAGCGCAATTCCGCCCGCATTTTCTTTATAACACTTTGAATACAATCTATTGGTCGCTCGCCAACAAGCGCATGCAGGAAGAGTCCCAAATGGTACTCGCTCTAAGTGATCTGCTCCGCTATAGTATTGACCGCGGATCCGAATTCGTTACAGTTGAGGAGGATTTAAAGCAATTAGAACGATTCATTTTTCTCCAGAAGCTGCGCTACGAGGACAAATTGCAGATTGATCTTTTTGTAAATCCTGAGGTTATGAATGGCCAGCTTATGAAATTAACCCTTCAGCCACTTGTCGAAAATGCCATTACTCATGGACTTGAACCCACACTTCGGAAAGTATGGCTAATTCGCATACGCGCCTATAGTGAAGGAACCTCTCTGGTGTTAACTGTAGAAGACAACGGGGACGGCATGAGCGAGGAAAGTATGGCAGACGCATTAGTCGGCGGTGAGGTTAATCCGGAGAAGCTGCTTCATACCGGAATTGGACTATCTAATCTAAATCATCGCATAGAGCTAATCTACGGACAGGAATTTGGTCTACAGCTATCAACAAGCGAGCTTGGTGGCTTATTTGTGAAGGTCACTGTTCCATTACAGTATGATCAAAGTTAAGGGGGCACAACGATGAATGTGTTAATCGTGGACGATGAAAGTTTTGTTCGCCGTTCTCTGTCAGAAATGCTGGGAAGTGCGAATCACAACTTTAGCATTATTGGCTCGGCAGAGAACGGTTTAGAGGCTGTGCAATTGTTAAAAGAGCATATGGTTGATCTGGTGATATCCGATATCCGAATGCCCGGCATGGATGGGCTGGAACTCGCTAAGCATATCCATGAATGTTATCCAGACACTGAAACCGTGCTGCTCACAGGTTATCAGGACTTCACCTATGCCAGTCAAGCCATCCGTTATGGTGTAAAGGAATATTTGGTTAAACCAAATTCAGTAGAACATATTCTTGAAGTCGCAACAGGCGTATATGAACGTCTTCAATTGAAGAAACAGCAGAGGCAATTAACGCAGCTAAGAGAAAAAAACCTTCGGGAGAAACGCTTATCTGATCTTCTTTACGGCATCCCGTTGCCCTATTTTGAAGAACAACTTATTCCTCCTTTTCATTCCTTTGTAGTCGTAACCGTAAACCATCTTGGAGTGGGCATGCCTCAGAACTGGTCGGAACAAGCCATGTATGCAGCAGTTATAAATATATTAGAAGAATGTTTTGCGCTGTACGCCAACGTTGTTGGCATTCAAGAGGAGCAGGAAGCCATCATGCTATTATTCTATCCTCTTGAGCAGCCTAACGGCGTTGATGAGGTATTGACACAAGAGCTGCTGCATAAGCTATCAGGCATTCTGAAATCGCCATTTTGTGCAGGGGTCTCCAACCCTCACTATCAATTGGGGGCGCTCGCAACCGCCTATCATGAGAGTCTGGAAGCTTGTCAGCAGGTCAAAAAAGAGAGTACGCCATCCGTTATCTTTTTCAGAGACCTCTCCATGCATTCGGCTTCTCCACAGCTCACTGAACAACTACAAGTAAAGGCAACGCGCAGGGTAATCTCTATGATGATTGAGGTTATGAATTCCCGGCTCCAAGAAAATCTCTCCCTCAAGATGATCGCAGACGAACTGTATATGAATCCTACCTATCTCGGCCGATTGTTTAAAGATGATGTAGGGGAGCCTTTCTCTAGCTTTCTTACCAAACTTCGTATTCAAAAAGCTACTGAATTATTAGAGAATGTTACTCTCAAGGTATATGAGGTTAGCGAATTAGTAGGCTTTAAGGATCCTGCATATTTCAGTCTCATTTTCAAGAAATATATGGGGATGACTCCTCAGGAATTTCAGAAGCACAACAAATAAAGCAGAGGTGTGTTTCTCTTGAATGTAAATGGTAAGTTGATTACTGTCCTATTAACATTTGGCTTGTTACTTAATACAAGTGGTTGTCAGCTCTCCCCTTCCAAGGAAGATACCGCTTTACAAGACCCGATACAGCTGAACATCTGGCTCACTGCTGGATCAGGTCTTGAGTCGCTCATTGACCAATATCAATCCCAGCATCCCGAGCTAGAGATTCATATTCAGACCTCCACCTCCACGCAGCTTCCAGCCAAGCTACAGACCTCGTTCGCAGCTGGATATAGTTCGCCGGATGTGGCTGCCATTG
This sequence comes from Paenibacillus sp. FSL H8-0315, assembly GCF_038005365.1. NCBI lineage: Bacteria > Bacillati > Bacillota > Bacilli > Caryophanales > Paenibacillaceae > Paenibacillus > Paenibacillus sp. FSL H8-0315. The sequence goes on from NZ_JBBOTA010000001.1 coordinate 1,372,463, forward strand.
ATATTAGCTATTTAGATCGCTTCAAACAATTTCCTGATTATTTTTATAATCTAAAAACCTTTGAAGCTGACAATCTGAAGGACCAATTTCTGAATTGGAAGTGGCAGGAGGTGCTGGGTAATGATTTTATTTTCGGATTACCAACGGAAATTGGACCCTATGCCATGTTATATCGAACGGATATATTCGCATTATCAGGCCTCCCTACTAAACCAGAGGAAGTGGCTAAAGAAATCCAAACTTGGGATCAATTCCTTGAAGCGGGCACCAAAGTACAGGAGAGAACAGGAAAAGCTTTTGTAAATGACTTGGAGAACCTCTATCTCACCCTTCTACGTCAGTCCAAGCTTCAATATTACAGTCCCACAACACAAGAATTGATCCTCGACAATAATCCAGCGGTCAAACGAGCCTGGGACTTCTCAATTCAAGCCCTTAAGCTAAATCTGTCCGCCAGTATTGCAGTGGATACCCAACGCTGGGGTGCAGGCCTGCTCAACGGAGATTTTGCAGTCATGCTCTGTCCGGCTTGGATGATTGGTCATATCAAGAGCAGTGCTCCAACTGCCAGCGGTTTATGGAATGTAACACAAATCCCAGAAAACAGTGCTAATCGCGGAGGCTCCGTTCTGACCTTACCAAAGACAGGTAATCATCCTGATGAATCCTTTGCTCTTATTAAATGGCTAACCGAACCAACGCAGCAATTGGTTTCTTTCAAGGTACAAGGGGCTTTCCCTTCCACCCCCGAAATCTATGATGACCCAGAAATCCACGATCTGCATGATCCTTATTTTCCTAATTCAGAGCTTGGTCTGACCCTTTCGTCAGCAGCAAAAGCAGTAATTCCCACCTATTACGGCCCTCATCATGCTGACGTGGAGACAAGCATGCTCGAATACTTGACCAAAGCTGAAAAAGGCGAGCTAACTCCTGAACTGGCTTGGACCCTTGCTGTTCAAGCCGCAAAGCGAATAGACAGCTCCTTCCGCTAAGTAATATCATAAAAAGGCTCTCCCCGGCTAAATCAGCCTGCCGGGGAGAGCCTTTTTTGAATTCATTTTCGCTTTATTTTTGCGCAGCCAGGAAAGCATCCAGCTGTTTTTGTTTCTCTGCAATAATCTTATCGAGCCCTGCCTTTTTCAGCTTATCAGCATACTTAGTCAGTACGGTATCAGGATCAACAGAACCCGTATCCAAACTGATGTCGTATTCATCCATTACAGCTTTACAAGCAGCCATTTCAGTCTTCATTGAGGAGGCATCGAAGTTGAAACCAAGCGCTACAGAGGCTTTACCTTTAGAGTTAAAGGCTTTGAATTGTTCCCATTTGTCTGGAGCTTCACTTTCCCACACGGGGTTCAGGAATTGACTTCCAAGCATCCAAGCTGCAGCCGTATTATAATCAGCTGTTTTATCTGTAGCTTTGATCGTATCACCACTTACGACTTCATAGTGCACACCTTTTATACCGAAAACAAGCAGATTGTTGATATCTTTATCTGTGTGCAGAATATCTAGCACCATCATGGCCCGGGCCGGATCACCAGAGGAAGCGGAGATCGCAAGCATAGATCCAGCAGCATCACTTGTAGAAATCGTTGGATCATTGAATGCAATTTGTTTCAGCTTGCCAATCAAGCCGGTAGCATTCGCCAGCTCACTATCTTTACCTGGTTTAAGCGATTGCACTGTCATAAAGACATTGCCAGCCTTCATTGCATCCTGAGTCGAATTTGTAGCAACAGCTGCGTCTTTGTTAATGTAACCTTTTTTCATATACTCACGAGTAAGTTTAATGATTTCTTTATAACGATCCATCTCAATCATCGATTGAATCTTAGTATCTGAGGAATCTTTAAGCAGAACACCAGGAATGGCAGCATCACCAAGGGTATCGTATTGTGCCATGTACTGTGAGTTAAAGGTCTCACCTTGTTTGAAATACAATGGAGTCAGGTCAGGTCTTTTCTCCTTCACTACTTTGAGAACTGCATCCAGATCTTGGATGGATTTCACATTTGACATATCGATGCCCAGTTCATCCGCAATATCGGAGCGATAGACAACCCCACCTTGTGCAGCCAGCTCCTTGTTTGTAGGAACAGCATAATTCACACCATTGATCGCTGAACCTTTTAAGAATTGTGGATCCAGATTTTTTAGAATTCCTTGGCCGTATTCATTTAGGAGATTACCATATTTGCCGCTATCGTCATTAATCGGGAGATAAGCGCCTTTAGCTGCATTCGTTACGTAGTTCTTCCATTGAGCTGTAAAGATGATATCGAATTTTTCCTGACTCGCAATTTTCAGATTGACATCATTGTCCCATGGACCCCAATCGATCGGTGCGATATCCAATTTGGCGTTGATTTTAGGTTCCAATAACTTATTGATTTCATCTTCTACAGCTTTTTCATCCTTTTGCACGGCACCGACATAAATTAACTTGACGGTATAAGGCTCCAATTCTTTTGCCGGTTCGGCAGTAGGATCCGCGGCTGGCTCATCCGTAGCAGCAGCATTGGTAGCGGTTGCATTTTCGCTTGGAGCAGGTGAAGCTGCTTCATTATTCCCGTTATTCCCACCGCAGCCTGCTAAACTAAGACTCAGTACCATCGTTAGCAATAGTGTCATTAGTGCGCTTTTTCTAACAGCTTTCATATACACCATAACCTCCCTCAAAATATTTATATATGCTGAATCGGCCGTTCACACCTTAGCATAAAGCGGCCGAATTAAGCCATTACAATCGTCCTTAACCTTTGACAGCACCCACGGTAAGCCCTTTAATAAAATACTTCTGGAAGAAGGAATATACAAACACGATAGGTCCAATACCAATAACAGCCATCGCCATTCTTACCGTTTCTGTTGGAATATTGATTTCTACACCCTGTGCAGCCAAGGCAGCCATCGCCTGAGGACTTGCTGTCAGGAATTGAACATTCAGCATCGTCTTATACATTAGGTATTGTAAATTGACATGACCTTCGGGTGAGATAAAGATCAAACTAAGGTACCAATCATTCCAATAGGCCAGGGTCTGAAACAAACCTACTGTAGCTAACACTGGCATAGACAAAGGCAAAATAATTTGAACGAAGATCCGGAATTCTGGTGCCCCATCGATCTTAGCAGATTCGATTAAAGCTGGCGGTATGGTATTGGCAAAAAAGGTCCGTAAGATGATAACAAAGAAAGCAGAAACCAGCAGCGGCATAATTAGAATCCATAACGTATCCTTCATATGCATCATTCGCGTGTAGACCAGATACCAAGGCACAAGGCCACCATTAAACAACATTGTAAAAAACATAAAAAATGAGAAGAAATTACGATGTGGAAAATCTCCACGTGAGATAGGGTAAGCGTACATAGCCATAATGATAAGACTCAGAATCGTGCCCACCACAGTCACAAATAACGAAACGGAAGCTGCATCGATAATTTGCCAATAATCTTTTAACAGAAATTCATAAGAAGAAATATCCCACTTGTTAGGAAAAAAGCTGTAGCCGTTCTGGATAACGGAATTCTCGTCCGAAAACGATACAATAACTACGAGGATCAGCGGCACCACACAAATCGCTGTGTATATCCAAAAGAATATATTAATTAGCAAATTAGATATATTAGATATTTCATTGGGTTGTCTTTGCCGTTTTGTGCGCTTCCCTGTACGCCGTGACGACCCTATTGCTGTTTCTGTCTGGCTCAACACTCCCACCTCCCTTTAGAATAAAGCATCATCTTTACTGATTCGCCGCACTGCTAGATTCGCTAAGAAAATCAATAGAAATCCTACAACAGATTGAACGAGACCCGCGGCTGAAGACATTCCTATATCACCGATTGCGAGGAAGGTTTGATATACATATGTGTCGATAACCTGCGTCGTCGAGTATAACGCTCCTGCATTTCTCGTAACCTGAAAGAATAATCCGAAGTCTGCGTTAAAAATCCTACCTATCTGCAGCAGCGTCATTACTATAATAACTGGGCTGATTAGCGGCAGTGTGATTTTTCGAATCTGCTTCCATTTAGAAGCTCCATCAATAAGTGCAGCCTCATAATATTCATTATCTATTCCAATAATAGCGGCCATATAAATAACCGTTGTATACCCAATCTCTTTCCATATCTTCACGATTACTAGAATCCCAGGCCAATATTTGGACTGTGAATACCATTCGATAGGATCTACCCCAAAGAACGGGAGTAATGTCTTGTTCATGAACCCATGCTCTGCACTCAGAAAGCCGTATACTAAGTAACTTACGACGACCCAAGAGAGAAAATAAGGGAGAAACATAGCGCTTTGATGGAATTTCGATAGCCATCTGCTGCGCATTTCGTTAAACATAATTGCGAAAGCCAGCGAAAAAAATAGCGTTAGTATAATAAACGCTGTATTATACAATAACGTATTCCTCGTAATGATCCAGGCCGTCTCCGTCGAGATTAAATATTTGAAGTTCGCTAACCCGACCCAATCACTACCTAGAATCCCTTTTTGGTAATTGATATCCTTAAATGCAATTACCGTTCCTAACATCGGTATGTAGTTATTGATGATTAGAATCACTATCGCAGGTAACATCATCAAATAGAACACCCAATATTTCTTCATTACTCTAAGAAAATTCGGCGTTCTTCCCCTGCCTGGTTTCTTTACTTCTGACAAGCTGACGGAAGGATTCGTCACACTCATTTTTGGTTCCCCCATTCTCCATCATCCCATTCTTAAGCCCCAATTACTCTTGCTTGCCTAACGTTTTGTGTATCCTCCTTACACTCTAATTAAAACATATGATAATTTATGGGAGTATAGGGAACATATTATATTTCTATAAAAAAAGAGACGATTATCCTCGAAAATCGAGGAAAACCATCTCTTCAGCCTATAATAGAGGCAAAAAATTTAATTAATCATAGCTTATGTACCTTAATCGCATTTATCACAGCCAAAGGCTGGTTGATAATCTTTGCTCTTTATCACAGCCAAAGGCTGGGCGATAATCTTTTCTCTTCATCACAGCCAAGGGCTGGGCGATAATCTTTTTCTCTTCATCACAGCCAAGGGCTGGTCGATAATCTTTTTCTCTTCATCACAGCTAAGGCTGGTTGATAATCTTCGTACTTTATCACAGCTAAGGCTGGTTGATAATCTTCGTACTTTATCACAGCCAAGGGCTGGTCGATAATTCCTGCCTTAAATTAACTAGGCGATCGGTCCTTGTGTTCCCAGAGAGGCCCACATCCGTAGGTGTGGGACGGCCCCTATACTACGAAGAGGGGTGAGGGAGAAGGAACGGAGAGGAAGTTTGGAACTGTAGGAGCGTAGCGTTCGCCTTTATCCTCGGATTTCAACCGCTAATAGCGGTTTCTAATCAAGAAATCTGAGGATAACAGCGACCGGAAGTCCAAACATTCCTTGGAGCGACGCTAACCTCACCACTCAGCAACAAACATTCCTTGGAGCGACGCTAACCTCACCACTCAGCAGCTAACCTCACTGCACTTCGGTCCGGCATCGGTCGCGATACTCCTTAGGCGACATTCCTGTCTGCTTCTGAAATACCTTGGTAAAATAACGCCGCTCCTGATAGCCAACTCCCGAGCCAATCATCGTAATACTCTTATCGCTGTTAGTTAGCATAAACTTAGCAGCTTCAATTCGTTGTAGGGTCACGTATTCCACGAAGGTCATAGCAAAACGATTCTTAAATAAGAGACAGAAATAACTGCCACTAATCCCGATCTTATTCGCCACTTCCTCAATCCCAATATCAGAATGGAGATGTTCTGTGATGTACTTAGCTGCTTGGTTCATCAGCTGATCCGGTGTTTTTTTGCCAGAATCATCTTCACCTTCAGGGATTTCCTGAAAAATTGGAATGCTATTATACAGTTTATTCTTAAACTGCTTACTACGGATCTTAGCCCCAATCTCCCGTACCTTATTGCCAAGCTCTTCATAATGTATCGGCTTACAAATATACTCTTTAACACCTAGCCGAATCGCTTCCCGTGCATAATCAAACTCCTGATATCCGGTAAGAAGCAGCACCTCGCTATCCAATCCCATCTCCCGCAACTTACCGATAAAAGTTAACCCGTCCATCACTGGCATACGGATGTCACATAACACAAGATCAGGCTGTTTCTCCTCGGCAATACGCAAAGCATCCATTCCGCTTCGCGCCATACCGACAACCTCCATCCCCATCTCCTGCCAAGGCAACACCCTGTTCAGATTATTCAGAATTGGGGCTTCGTCATCAACCAATAATACTTTTAGCATAATGATCTTCCCCCTGCTCGTATTTAGGTATGACACATTGGATAATAGTACCATGACCTGGACTAGAACAGATAAATATTCCGTACCTGTCACCGTATTCAATGCGGATGCGATCTGCTACACTGCGAATACCAAGACCTCTGCGTTCAAGATTCATCCGGTTATCCCGTTCAGCCTTAACTTCTTGCTCCACAGGATCATTCACAATATATTGAAAAATAGCCAACTGAGACGGTGTAATACCAATACCATTATCTTCAATACGTAAAATCAAATCCCCCTGCTTCTCCCAAACCTTCACAGAAACATGACCTTTGTAATCAATGCCCTCAAATCCATGTTGAATGCTGTTCTCTACAAGCGGTTGTAACGTGAGTTTAAGGATACCGCAACTCATCAATTCATTCGGAATATCGATCTCGTATTCGAACAAATCTTCAAAGCGGAATTTTTGTATATCCAAATAATTGCGTAAATGTTTAACTTCTTCATCCAGTGTAATCTCTTCCCGATCCTGAATGCTGATTCGCAAAATACTGGCCAGCCTGTAGACCATCTCACTAACTTTTTTGCCTTCATTCTGTATAGCGAGAACATTGATTGATTCTAATGTATTGAATAAAAAATGTGGTTTAATCTGTGCCTGCAGAACACGCATCTCAGCTTGATTCTTGCGACGCTGCTCCACATGAATTCTGTTAAACAATCCATTGATTTTATCCATAAGATCATTAAAACCCTTAGCAAGCAGCGTTAGCTCATCATTCCCTTTAACTTCTACCCTAGTGGTCAGATCTCCGTCTTCAACCCGGCGCATAAAACGAACAATGACAGCGATGCCGCCGGTAATCCGGTTCATAAAAAATAAATTGAAGATCACAGCTGCCAATAAGCAAAGAAAAATCACAGCGACGAACCAGCGAGCAAATACTGTAACTTCATGAGACAACGTATCCCAAGAAGTCACAGATACCAGACTCCATGGATAGTCCTTCAAATGATACATGGAAAGAATGCTTTTCTCCCCGTTGTACTCTGTTTTGAAACTCTGAAACCCTTTTTTAAAGGTAATCTCTTTATCCGCGAAAGACTGGAAGTCCTGTCCATCCAGCTTTTGATCCGGGTCAAAAAGAATCATTCCATCATCATTTACAAGCATAAAGGAAACATCCTGATTGCTATCCCCAATTTTTAAATTGCGAAATATGGATTCGAACTCCCAATTCTTGATCTGCACAACTAGGATACCTATGTTCTGAAAGAAGCTCAATTCCTTCACTAGCCGAATTTGTGTAAACACAGGTTCAGTACCCGTAAGCTCGGGATACTCGTGAGGAGCCAGCCATTTCGGCACACCATTTAAGTCCATAACTTCCTGGTACAGATCACTTTTTTTGAATGTATCATAGGGTAGCGTTCGGAAATTTTCCTTGTTAAAAAGCGACACGATTTCAGAGTTACCTCTACCGTTAAAATTGTACAAAAATGCATAGCTGATCGATGGATGATTAAACAACAGACTACGGAAATTGCGCTGGCTCGCATTCAGATTCAGTTGCTCAGCATCAGTCAAATCCTGGTTGTTAGGATCATCTGCACTAAGGGCCATATGAAACACCGAGGTAGCAATTCCGTTGTCTGTAACGTTATCCATATCTTTTAATACATTAGAAATACTGTAACTAATCGCTTTAAGTGAGTATTCCGACTGCTGGCTGTACTTTTTTTCAATAGAATTATAAGTCACAAAAAACATAAGCATGCCTAGAATAAATAAAGGAATGATAATCAGGCCCAAAAATGCCGTAAATAATTTATAGCGCAAATTCATCGGCTAGTGCTCCTGACTGAGAATAAAGTTATCCTTTTACGCCGCCCGCTGTCACACCTTCAATAATCTTCTCCTGAAGAATTGCATAAATGATAATTACCGGCAGTACGCTGAAGACGATACCGGCTGACATTTGTGCATAGTTCATCTGGTATTGATCCCGGAATTGGACCATACCTACTGGAAGCGTTCGCAGCTCGTCATTCGACAGGAAGTAGTTAGCTAGCAAGAACTCGTTCCAATTTCCCAGGAAATTAACAATGAATACAGTAACCATAGCCGGAACCGTTAGAGGTACAATAATTCTAGCAAAGATACCCGGTGCCTTCAAGCCATCCATGACCGCAGCTTCTTCTATTTCTCTAGGTAAGTTTCGCATAAATGCTGCTAAAATAATGATGGTAAATGGAATCGCATTGGCGATATAAGGAATGATCAACGCCCAGTGGGTGTTCAGTATTCCTAACTTACGTACAATCGTATAAATCGGCAGCATTAAAGCATTATTCGGGATGAGCATTCCTACTAAAACCAGTGAGAACAAAATAGTATTCCATTTCCCCTGACGCATCCGCGTAACCGCAAAAGCAAACATAGACGCAAGCAGAATGGACACTACAGAGGCAAGGATCGAAATGTACAAACTGTTGAAAAAGTAAGTACTAATCTTGGCATTTACCCAAGCCTCCACGTAGTTATTGAAGACGAATTCCTTTGGGATGCCAAAAGGATTAAGCGCAATCTCATTATTATCCTTTTTCACAGATGAGAATAATACGAATAGGAAAGGAAACAGGATCACTAACAAATAGAATAAAAGGGCAATATGTGGCAGACTCTTTTTCAGGGCGCGTGGCATCAGTATTCAATCCTTTCTGTACGACGTGCAATCAGCAGCTGATAAAGGACTGTAACCACCAGTGTAAACGCAAAGATCAGGACAGCGATGGCATTTCCGTATCCATACTTAAAGTTCGTGATCGCATATTTAATCATGTATGTTGCCATTACATCGGTTGAACCTGCCGGTCCACCTTTAGTCATAACAATGACGATATCCGCAGCCTTCATTGCTCCAGCAATCGATAGCATAATTACAACCGAGATGATTGGTACGATTAGTGGAAGCGTGATACGAGTAGCGCGTTGAAATCCAGTTGCGCCGTCAATGGCTGCAGCTTCATCCAATTCACCAGGAATAGCTAGAATCGCCGCTAGGACCATAACGATATAAAATCCAGTCCACTGCCAAGCATTCGTCAACAAAATAGAAAGCATTGCAAATCTTTCATCTGACAGCCAGTAAATAGGATTAATTCCTACTAGACTAAGGAGCTTATTAAAAAGTCCAATGTTGGGCTCATAGATAAACCCCCAGAGAATACCGATAACCGCTGTAGACATAATGGAAGGCATAAAGACTGCTGTCTTATATAAGCCCTTTAACTTCTTCACATTAGAAATTAATAACGAGAAGAATACGATCAACGGTACCTGTATACATACGGAGAAAAGAATAAACCAACCGTTGTTTTTAACGGATATCCAGAATCGTTCATCTCCTAGAGCTTTCTCATAATTACTTAATCCGGCTGATTTAACCGTCTCCGATACACCGTTCCAACTAGTAAAGCTGTAATAAATAGAACTAAAAATGGGGTAAATGAAAAACATCGTGAACAATATCAATGCTGGAAGAACGAAAAGGAAAAATACCACTGGATTTCTTAATGCTTTATTCATGACTACCTCCGGTTGCTTTGACATCTGGCGAATAGTGAATGCTTCAGATCAAGTGCAAACACATATTTTCTTTGATTTTAAAAATGTACCCTGGATTTAGCACCAGGGTACATTCAGTTTGCAGCTATTTATTCAACTGCTGCGTTTGCTTCTTCTTGTACCTTTTGCAAAGCTTCGCCCATTTTCTCAGGAGTCGTCTGATCGCCAATCAGTTTTTGAATTTGAATGTTACTAATTTCTGTAGTTACATCAGCTTGAACAAGAGAGTCAAATGCTGGGAACGAAGATTGTGAGTTGTTAAGTACACCTACGATTTCGCTCATCAGATCATCAGTAATATTCTCATTCAATACGTTTTGGTCAATCTTCATTGCTGGCAATACACCATCTTCAACAAGTCCGCGCAATTGCATTTCTTCATTAAATAAGTTTTTAATAAAAGATTTCACAGCAGCCAATTGACGTGGATCTTTCTCAGCAGATGCAGAGAAACCATAACCATTGTTCACATCGCGCATCAATGCAGTTTGGTCACCCGCTCCGCCTTCAACTGCTGGGATGTTGAAGAATCCAACTTTACCAATCAAACCTTCGCCAGATTGGCCCGTTTTAAATACGGAGGATTTCCAAGTACCATCATACAGCAGGATCGCTTCACCACTAGTGAATTGTGTTGTGTATTCAGCATATTCAAAGCCAAGTTCGCCTTTTTTGAAGTAGCCTTTATCAACCCATTCTTTGTATTTCGCAAATCCTTTTACTACATTTGGATCAGACCATTTAGCTTCGCCTGTTGCAAATTTAGCAGTTACATCCGGACCTGCATAACGTGACCACAGGTGGTTAGCTAACATAAGTGGTACCCAACCAGCTTTGGATGCACCAGCCAAAGGTACTTTTCCATCAGCCTTGATATCAGCCAATTGTTGTTCCAATTCAGCAAATGTTGTTGGAGCCTTCCAGCCCTTGCTTGTATAGTATTCTTTGTTATAGAAGAAACCTTCACCAGAACCACCGATTGGCAATCCATAGATTTTTCCTTCATAAGTGAAAGGATCAAGATTTGAGAATTTATCCTTAATTCCAAGTTCCTCAAGGATTGGAGTCAGGTCAAGTAATTTACCTTCTTTAGCATAGATCTTGGAGTCAGGGCTACCGAACAGATCGAAGATTTCCGGTGGATTACCCGCAGCCATTTCACCACGCAATTTTTCTTTACGGTTTACATCTGAATCTACCCCATCGAGTTTAAAGGTCAGACCCGGTACATCCTCTTGTACTTTGTTAACTACTTCTTCGAGAATAGCCAGACGTTTCTGCTTGTCTGCACCGATTTGAGTGTGACGAATCGTCATTTCAAATGGCTCGTTATTTACCGGTTCTTCTGTTGCTGGAGCATTTGTAGCGGCTGAGTTAGTCGCGGTAGCGTTTCCATCTCCTTTGTTAGAAGACGCATTGTTGTTGCCTCCGCAACCAGTCAGTAAAGCTGATGATACGAAAATCAGGGACAATAGCAAAGTCATACTTTTTTTCATTTCTTGTGACCCTCCCTATATATTGATGTGCTTTACACTTCTTATTATAGAAAACAGACTTCATTATCGTAAGGTTAAGATTCATCCACTATAGGGATAAAAATCTCTAATGTAAGCGGAATCAACTACATAATAAGTTATATTATATGACACAAAAATGTTAAATCGCTTTATTCATTTGTTTTTTTATCACAAAACTTTGTTTTTACTCTAGAAACGATTAATAAAAATATCTAACTAGTCACATTACCTGACATATTTATTTATCATTCACCCCATAAACCACGTGTAACTATAGCATGTCTTTATTAGGAATAATATAAAATTCCCCCTCAGAGGAGCTTTATCCCCTCCCTTTTTACTTCCTCATAACAAAAAACCGCACCTTCAGTGATCAACCACTGAGGGTACGGTCTCTCTTAAAAATAGATATCTATTATACCAATGCCGTTTGCTTACGACCTTCTTCGACCAAGCGATATGCCCGTTGCACTTCTTCTTCTGTTGGAGAAGGTACTCCATCCAGTTCATAAGCTTTGCCGAGCATTTCCCATTTATAGATACCCATCTGATGATAAGGTAAGATTTCGAATTTCTCGACGCCATTTAAGGTCCCAATATAACGACCTAAGTTAATCAGATCCTCTTCACGATCGTGAATACCAGGTACATATACATGTCGGATCCACATCTTACGATTATGGTCTGAGAGCCAGCGTGCAAGCTTCAAAGTTCGATCATTGGATTTACCGGTTAACTTGATATGCGCTTCTTCATCAATATGCTTCAGATCAAGCATAACCAAATCTGTAACGTCCAATAAGTCATTAATCTTGTCACCTTCGTTGTAGCCATTACTATCTAATGTGGTATGCAGATTCCAACGTTTTTTTACTTCCGTGAATAACTGCTTTACAAATTGCGCTTGCAAGGTTGGTTCTCCACCGGATACAGTTAACCCGCCACCGGATGAACGATAGTAGTTTATATATGGCTCGATCTCCGAAAGTACTTCTTCTAGAGTCATTTCTTTACCTTCATCTAAAGCCCAAGTATCAGGGTTATGGCAATACTGACATTTCAGCAAGCAGCCTTGCATAAATAAGACAAATCGAATACCAGGTCCATCAACGGTTCCAAAGGTTTCCAAAGAGTGTATGCGACCTTTAATCATAGGATGTCATCCTTTCGCCACGACAGACTAACAGTCCCTTTTTCAACGATGAAGCTCCCTGTCCTTGAGACTGTCATATCCCTATATCGCGGCAATAAAATTTAAAATTTTAACAATTCTCAAACAAGATATTACCGCCCTTGAGACAAGGGCGGTATCTTCCTTGCAATTATTTCAATGTAGTACTAATTCAAAGATCTTCATGACAGAAACAAATTACATCGAACCGTGGAATGTACGGTTGATTACATCCATTTGTTGTTCACGAGTCAGCTTGATGAAGTTAACTGCATAACCGGATACACGGATAGTCAATTGTGGATAGTTCTCTGGGTGCTCCATAGCGTCCATCAGCTGTTCACGGTTAAATACGTTAACATTCAAATGCTGAGCGTTGTTATGGAAGTATCCATCCATCATGTGTACCAGGTTAGACTTACGGGAATCCTCGTCTTTACCAAGCGCCTTAGGTACGATGGAGAATGTGTTAGAGATACCATCTTGTGCATCGGAGTAAGGCAGTTTAGCTACAGAGTTCAGGGAAGCCAAGGCGCCTTTCTTGTCACGTCCGTGCATTGGGTTAGCACCTGGTGCGAAAGGTTCACCTTTCTTACGTCCGTCAGGTGTAGTACCTGTTTTCTTACCGTACACTACATTCGAAGTAATGGTCAGTACCGATTGAGTCGGCACAGAATCACGATATGTTTTGTTTTTACGGATCATAGTCATGAAGGTTTCAACCAATTCTACTGCGATGCTGTCTACAGCATCGTCATTGTTACCGTAGCAAGGGAATTCGCCTTCGGTTTCGAAGTCGATCGCAATACCTTGTTCGTTACGAATAGGTTTTACTTTGGCGTATTTAATTGCGCTTAGTGAGTCAGCTGCAACGGACAGCCCAGCAATACCACAAGCCATCGTACGCAGAATGTCACGGTCATGCAGCGCCATTTCGATACGTTCGTAAGAATATTTGTCATGCATATAGTGAATGATGTTCAAAGTGTTAACATAAGTTTTAGCCAACCACTCCATCATCGGTTTGAAACGTTTCATTACTTCGTCATAATCCAGATATTCAGAAGTGATCGCTGGGAATTCCGGTCCAACTTGTGCTCCGGATTTTTCGTCTATACCACCATTGATAGCATACAGCAATGCTTTTGCCAGGTTGGCACGAGCGCCGAAGAACTGCATTTGTTTACCGATACGCATTGGAGATACGCAGCAAGCAATTGCATAATCTTCACCCCAGTATGGACGCATTACATCGTCATTTTCATACTGAATTGCACTAGTTTCGATGGAAACCTTGGCGCAATATTTTTTGAAGGCTTCAGGCAATTTTTCGGACCACAGTACAGTTAAGTTTGGTTCCGGAGCTGGACCCAAGTTGTACAGGGTGTTCAAGAAACGGAAGCTGTTCTTGGTAACACGAGTTGTTCCGTCTTCAGCCATACCACCGATGGATTCAGTTACCCATGTTGGGTCGCCGGAGAACAGATCATTATAGTCAGGTGTACGCAAGAATTTCACGATACGCAGTTTCATTACGAAATGATCGACGATTTCTTGTACTTGTTCTTCAGTCAAAGTACCTTCAGCAATATCGCGTTCTGCATAGATGTCCAAGAAAGAGGACACACGGCCCAAGGACATCGCCGCACCATTTTGTTCTTTAACTGCTGCCAGATATCCGAAGTATACCCATTGAGTAGCTTCTTTGAAGTTGGTCGCTGGTCTGGAAATATCCATACCATGAGCGGCTGCCATTTCTTTCAATTCGCCAAGTGCACGAATTTGCTCGGACAGCTCTTCACGCAAACGAATGATATCTTCAGTCATGGAATCAACTTCAAGCTCAGTTTGTTGTTGTTTTTTGTCTTTAATGAGGAAATCAATACCGTACAGAGCAATGCGGCGGTAGTCGCCGATGATGCGTCCGCGTCCGTAAGCATCAGGAAGACCTGTAATTACGCCGGATTTACGCACAGCTCTCATGTCTGGTGTATATGCATCAAATACGCCTTGGTTATGCGTTTTGCGAATGTTCGTAAACATGTCAACGATGTTTTGTGGAAGCTCGAAGCCATAAGCTTTCGTAGCATCAACCATCATCTTGATCCCGCCGAATGGCTGGATGGAACGTTTGAAAGGAGCGTCAGTCTGCACACCTACAATTTGTTCCTTGTCTTTATCAATGTAGCCTGGAGCATGTGAAGTAATTGTGGAGACAGTATCTAGGGAAACATCCCATACGCCGCCTCTTTCTCTTTCTTCCTTGCTCAATTGGGAAATAATCTTCCACAGTTCAGTTGTGTTACTAGTAGGTCCTACGAGGAATTCTTCATTTCCCTCATAAGGCTTAATGTTACTTGCGATAAAGTTGTTAACGTCAACTTTTCTGGACCATTTACCTTTTGTAAAACTTCTCCAACCGGATTTCACTTCTTGTACATCTTTTTCAATCACCGACATGCTAAATCCCTCCATCTATATTTATAATATTTGTAGAGATCGCGGGCTTGAAGGTTGATCCCGTGTCTCGTGATCCCAAGAAAGATATGGTTGTTCGAAAATTCACAATCATTGTTCCATGTATGGGACCGTTGTTTATATAAACATTTTAGTTTATTTTCTATAAATAGACTGTGACAAATATCACCTTTCGGGTGATATTTGTCACTTATATCTAATCCACAACCATCCTATTATCTACTTAACCAAATATTAATTATCAAATCTTCCGTAGAAAGCATTACGGTATACATCTGCAAGTTCAGATACCAGTGGCAGCTTAGGATTGGCAGTTGTACATTGATCTTCAAATGCACGGTCAGCCAAGTAATCTACACGGGATTCAAAATCCTTAGGATCAAAGCCCAATTGTTGGAAGGATTCTTCGATACCCAGTTTTTTGTTCATGTCGCGAATAGCATTGATCAGGCTAGTTACACCTTCTTCAGTTGTGCGAGCTGGCAATCCCAGAATACGGGCGATTTCTGCATAACGCTCGTCAGCTACGAAGTGTGAATATTTAGGGAACGAAGCGAACTTCGTAGGTTTCTTAGCATTGTAACGAATAACGTGTGGCATAAGGATCGCATTAGTACGACCGTGAGCAGTGTGATATTGACCGCCCCATTTATGCGCCAAGCTGTGGTTAATACCCAGGAAAGCATTAGCAAAGGCCATACCAGCAAGTGTTGATGCGTTATGCATTTTTTCACGGGCAACTCTGTCGCCTTCAAGAGCCGATTTTTCAAGGTATTGGAATACCAATTGGATTGCTTTAATTGCCAGACCATCCGTGTAGTCACTCGCCATAACAGATACATAAGCTTCGATGGCATGTGTCAATACGTCCATACCTGTATCAGCTACAGCAGTTTTTGGCAAGCTATATACGAACTCTGGATCAATGATAGCTACGTCTGGAGTTAGCTCGTAGTCAGCCAAAGGATATTTAGTGTGTTGTTCAGTTGTTTTATCGGTAATAACTGCGAAAGATGTTACTTCCGAACCCGTACCCGAAGTAGTTGGAATCGCTACAAACTTAGCTTTGTTTCCAAGTTTAGGGAATTTGTAAACCCGTTTACGGATATCCATGAATTTTTGTTTCAGACCGTTAAAGTCAGCGTCTGGATGTTCATAGAATAACCACATTCCTTTTGCAGCATCCATTGGGGAACCACCGCCAAGTGCGATGATGCAGTCCGGTTGGAATCTGTTCATCATTGCTGTACCTTTTTCAACTGTAGTTGTCGATGGATCTGGTTCAACTTCCGAGAACACTTCGATCGCTACAGGAGTTTGGCGTTGACGCAGGTAATGTTCAACTCTCTCAACATATCCAAGCTTAACCATCATTGGGTCAGTGATAATTGCGACACGTGTGATATCAGGCATTTTGGTCAGGTACTGAGTAGCGCCTTTTTCGAAATAGATCTTGTCAGGTACTTTAAACCATTGCATATTCACGGTACGACGATTCACCCTTTTCACGTTGATCAAATTGATTGCTGTAACGTTTTGCGACACGGAGTTACGACCATAAGATCCGCAGCCCAGCGTCAACGAAGGGATGTTAGTGTTATAGATATCGCCGATCGCACCATGAGTGGAAGGCGAGTTAACGAGAATACGTCCTGTTTGCAGACGGTTAGAGAACTTCATGATTACTTCTTCGTTGTTGGAGTGGATAGCCGAACTATGGCCCATACCACCAAATTCAACAACTTGTGCTGCGCGTTCAATACCTTGATCTGCGTTTTTAACTTTGTAGCAAGCAAGCACAGGACTCAATTTTTCAGCGGACAATGGATATTTAGTGCCTACACCTTCAAGTTCTGCTACCAGAATCTTAGTGCCGGCAGGAACTTGAATGCCGCACATTTCAGCAATTTTCACTGCGGATTGTCCAACGATTGCTGGATTAACCGCACATTTATCAACGTTCATAGCGCCGCTAGTAAGTTTGGCAGCTTCTTCTTTGTTAACAAAGTAGCAGCCATTAGCGATCATTTTCTTTTTCACTTGATCGAAGATTGGTTCTTCGATAATAACAGCTTGCTCGGAAGCACAGATCATACCATTATCAAATGTTTTGGAAAGAATGATGTCCGTTACGGCTTGATCGATATCCGCGCTCTTTTCGATGAATGCAGGTACGTTACCAGGACCTACGCCAAGAGCTGGTTTACCACAGCTATAAGCTGCTTTTACCATTGCAGAACCGCCTGTTGCGAGAATAAGTGCAACGTCAGGGTTGTTCATCAAAGCGTTTGTTTTGTCCATCGTTGGCATTTCAATCCATTGGATACAATTCTCAGGTGCGCCAGCTTTTACAGCCGCATCATGAAGAATTCTAGCAGCTGCTGCACTACACTCTTGCGCAGATGGGTGGAAACCGAATATAATAGGGTTCCGTGTCTTAATCGCAATCAACGCTTTAAACATCGTGGTGGATGTAGGGTTGGTTACCGGTGTGATACCCATTACAATTCCGACGGGCTCAGCAATTTTTTGGAAGCTTTCATAAGCATTGTCTTCAATAACGCCTACTGTTTTATCGTATTTAATTCCGTGCCAGATATATTCTGTCGAGAAGATGTTTTTAGTAATTTTGTCTTCGTAAACCCCGCGGCCAGTTTCTTCTACAGCCAATTTAGCGAGGTACATATGTTTGTCGAGTCCAGCCAACGCCATTGCATGAACGATTGTGTCAACTTGCTCTTGATCCAGCGCCATGAATGCCTCATGTGCTTTTTTCGCTTTATCCACCAAAGTCTGAATATACTCTTCAGCGGTAGTTTGTTTAACTTGGGCGGCGACTTCGTTCTTAACTGCCATCTCCCTCGTCCTCCTGTCAATTTTTAGGTTGTTTTTCTCTACACATTTATCTTATCACATCATTTCCACCTTGTATAGTGAAATCTTTCACAAAGTATAAAGTTTTTTTGATTTGTTTTCAAAGCGCTTTCATTCGATCATATTATAGGTTTTTTACCATTATTTGTGCTTTATTATTCCTTAAATCTAAAGTTTATGTTTAAAAAGACAAGAACCGATACCCATTTTCTACCTTTTCGCTCGCAAAAATATTTTAAAAATACAAATCTAATTTTGTTGACACTCTATTTTTCTCATGACCCTCTAAAAAATAGTCGGAAGCCATCCGTTGGGTTGATTTATAAAAATATCAATAATATAAACATAAAAAAACCGACTCCTAAAGGAGCCGGTTCTGTCCTTCCTTGCCTATTCTACTTTAATTGTATCGAAGAATTTCTCTTGCACTGTTTTGGCAGCAGCTTCAAGCTGTGTCTTAGAATCTGTTCCTTTTTTGGAGAACAGCTCTTGAATTACATTGGACATGGTTGCGTAGTAGTCCTGTGTATTGTATTGCGCTTCCGGTTTACCGTCCAGCAAGCCTAAAATATCAGGGCTGTATTGATATACATTTGTATATTTATCATACACAGCTTTTGTTTTCTTGCCGAAGTCAGAATCTGCAGAATAGTAATCTAAGAGCGGCGGAATAAAGTATTTGCCATCCGTTGTACGTTGTTGCAGAACTGCATCCAGTGCTTCTAGACCTTTATCGGAGAAGTAATCAAATGTAATATAACGGAATGCCATTTCTTGCTCGTCTGGTGTTGCATTTGGATTGATTACAAGGTAGTCACCACCAAGTACCCCAGTGTGTTTTCCGCCTTTTTCCATCGCAGGCATTGGATACGTAAGTACATCTTCTGGTTTCAGACCGCCTTGATTCAACGCTTGCTCAATAACACCGTCAGAACCAGCCATTACCATTGCTGTACGACTTTGTTGGAATGCGCCTACAGCATCGCCCCAGCCCAGTGCCCAGTCCTGAGGAATCGCGTTTGCTTCCCATCTAAGTTTCTTGTAGAAATCCAGCGCTTTAATCCCAGCCTCAGAATTAAAAGTAGCTACAACCTTACCGCCTTCAATCTTCTGAATTTCACCGCCAGCCTCGAACAGGAAGTTGGTCCAGTTCCAGCCTGCTTCATTCCCTTTACCCATTGGAGCAATACCGGAAATCCCTTTTTTGGTATCAGCTACGCCTTTCGCGGTATTCAGCATATCATCCCAAGTCCAATCCATAGATGGAACAGCAACGCCTTTTTCATCCAGCATTTTTTTGTTGATCATTGTGGTTGTTACATAACCCTTTTGAGTTACGCCGAATACTTTTCCGTCAATGATAAATTGGTTTTGGAGAACCGGGTTAATTTGATCCTTAAATTCGTATTTATTCCACAGATCCGTAATGTCAGCTACCCAGCCTTTTTCAACTAGGAATTTTGCTTCTGTAGCGTAAGTGTTAAAGAAGGTTGGAGCTTCATTCGCTGCCATTTTGATGCCGATTTCACTTACATTGTACTGCCAATCGTCTTTGACGATTTCAACATTCGGATACTCCTCTTGGAAACGTTTGATCTTGTCATCTTCCTGTGCTCTAACTTCGGTTAGGTCAGGGGTTGGATAGTGAATTTTGATGGTCACTTTTCTTTGTGTGATATCATCAGTTGGCGCTGCTGTAGCACTGCCAGCATTATCTGTTGCAGCATTCGTTGGCGCAGTAGTCGCTTCCCCTTCCTTGTTTCCTGTTGTGTTTCCGTTATTGTTGTTACCGCCGCATGCGGTTAACAATGATCCGGCCACAAGGAGGCTTAGTAGCACGCTAGAGTACTTACGCATTGAAACTCCCCTTTTCAATTCATAGTTATCTTACATATCGATCATAAAAGAGAAATCGTTTACAAACGAGGTGCATTTATATTCCTTTCATGTGCATGTTTACGATCCGTGACTAAATCGGTCGATCTGCGCTTATCCCTTAACTGCTGATAATGCGACGCCACGCATAATGAACTTTTGGAAGATCAGGAAGACAAGGATCGGCGGCAACGATACGATAAATAGGATAGCGAATTTAATATTCGTATTAAGTGCCTTTACATTAATAACGTATTTATAGATTGCTGTCGCGAGCGTATATTTCTCTTCACTGTGCATAACCAGAGATGGCCAGAACCAGTCATTCCATGCAGTAGAAAAGATAAAGATCGCCAGCGTAGCAAATATCGGAACCGACAATGGCACTGCAATGGAGAAAAAGCTTCTCGGCTCAGAGGAACCGTCGATCCGCGCGGCTTCAAAAATTTCAGGATGTATCCCATCAAAAAAGTTCTTTAGGAGTAGAAAATAGAATGTATTCGCACCAGCCGGCAGCCAAAAGGCAGCGTACTGATTCAGTAATCCGAGCTCTTTTAGATTGACAAAGTTGGGAATCATGTAGCTGGTCGCCGGAATAAACAATGTCATCAGGAAAAAGAAATAAATTGCCTTTCTGTAAGGAACATTCATACGAGAAATGCTGAAAGCAGACATTCCCAATACGACTAGTGTCACGACCATATTCCCCACAAAAATATAAATAGTGTTCTTAAGGTACATCAGCAGATCAATGTAGTTCATCGCTTCTTTAAGGTTGCTGAAGTGCCATTCCTGCGGGAAAAAATGCGGTGGGAATGAGTTCACCTCTTGATTCGATTTCAGTCCGTTAAATAACGTCATACAGATCGGATACAGCATGCTAAACACCATAATCAAAATAACCACGCACATCAAGCCATAAACGATCTTATTGCTTGTTTTTTTCAAATCATGTTCTGAGAGAATCCCTCTATCTGCGCTCTTCATCTTAGTTGTCCTCCTTGTTAAGCTTGAACTGTAAAATGCCCAAACCACCTAGGACTATGAACATTAGCATGCCAAGCGCAGTCGCTGTTCCATAATCGAGTCGCGTAAAAGCATATTTTACGATCAGCAGCGCATAGGTAAGCGTAGTATTATTCGGTCCACCATCAAGCAGCGCCATTTGTGACTGATACCCTTGTGAAGTCCCGATAATCTGTAATATAAACATCAAAATGATCAAATTACGTAGCGAAGGCAATGTGATGTACTTTATACGTGCCCACACACCCGCCCCATCAATCTCAGCTGCTTCATACCAATCCCGCGGAATGCTGAGTACAGCAGCCAAGTATATTAACATCCCTGATCCAAACTGCTGCCACGTCTCCATAAAAACAAGGGAAATCATGGACCACCTTGTATCTGTCAGGAAGGCAACCTGGTCCACACCAAGCGAGCTTAATACTGCATTGATTGGGCCCACAGGATCATAAAGCCATCTCCAGAGTCCATATAGCACCACACCAGGCATTACAAAAGGTAGGTAAGCCGCTACCCGTACAAAGCCCCCGAACCTTCTCAGCTCCGAGATCATAATAGCAAAAGCAATCGGAACCCAGAACCCGATAATAAGACATAGAAGCATGTAATACCCTGTATTTTTTAACGCGGTCAAAACATCCGGATCACTAAGGGCTCTAGCATAGTTCTCAAAACCAACAAAGCTATTCCCTTTTACAAAATCAACATGGTAGAAGCTGTACAACAAGCCTTTAAAAATTGGCACCCACAAGAACATTACAAAAATAATCACAGCAGGTACGAGGAACATATATCCCCAAAAGTTTTTCTTCCAGCGGTTTTGCTTGTAAGGTGTACCCTTCAGCGCCGGCGGATTTTCGGATACAACTGCGGTTTGATTCATCAGGCTCCCTCATTCCATTTTTCTTTCAGCATTTTTCGCAAAATGCTTCCTACCTTAAATTGTAGAAAATGAGGGTTGTACTGAACATGTCTAAATCTACCGAAGTAGTATGTGTTTTTACTTCTTCAATTCACTGGGGCTAATCCCATAATATTTTTTGAAAATTTTACTAAAATGCTCCGGTGATTCATAACCTACGCGCTCGGCGATTTCGTATCTGCGAAGATCTGTGTTCAAAATCATCTCCCGGCTTTCTTCCATCCGCAGCTTAATTACATATTCCCACAGGTTGTAACCTGTATTTTTCTTAAACAGATAGCTCAAATAATTGGGGCTGACATGGTTTTTCTTAGCCACTTCATGGATGGTTAATCCTTTTTGCGCATAGTTCTCGTCAATATACTCTCTCGCTTTCTCTACAATCAGATTGCTGCGTGTATGAAGCTCTTCTACTGAAGGATCGGTTGTGTAGCTGTTCCAATTAAAATCCCCGTAGTAAAACACATAATGGTCATTGTGTTCATTATTCCAGAGAATGGCTTTGGAGGCTTGACGGTTCAATACAGCCATAAAAGAAAGACCCTTGAGAATCTGGCTGATGCCGATAACTGCATTTAAGTGCAGATATTTTTGAATATTAAAATGAAGACTACGGCCAAGGATATCTAGCCTATTAATTTGGCTGGCAGACGAATCTTCATAGCTTTTTTCATCCCACTGAATAATGATCGTAATCTCTTCATCCTCTGCGTAAAAGGCTGTCGAGTTCCACTCCTGATCCATCAGCTCTTTGGCGATATTCAGCGCGGCATAACAAAGAAGCCGTCTGTCCCGCAGGGTGTAGTGCTTCTCCTGATTCGTTCCAGCCAGAGGTACCTTAATTTTTAAGACGGAAAAATACGGCCCTTGCAGCTTCAGGTTATCCAGCTTTTGCAAGCGTTCTGCATCACACAGTACACCTTCAGGCTCAATGAGCAGCTCATTCAATAACTTGCTGTATTCCGGAAGCGGCTCTTCCAGCCGAAAGCTTTCGTTAATACCTGACATGAAAATATCCAATTCTGGTGATGGTTTCCCCATCTTAAGCAGCACATTTCGCACCGAATCCAGAAATTGCTCACTGTTCAAAGGTTTGATCAAATAATCCTTCGCTCCAAGCCTAACGGCCATTTGCGCATATTGAAACGTCTCGTGTGCAGAAATCACGATGGTCTGTACCCAGGGTTTGGCCAATTTTGCATGCTGCATTAGATCAATCCCGCTCATTGCGCCCATCTGAATATCAGTCACGAGCAGGTCTATTTCCTCCATCCGAATGCAGTCCAGCGCTTCAAAACCACTGTTTGCTGTATAAATATGGTCTATGTTTAACCCCGAAGAAGCTAATAAATTGCTCAGCCCTTTACAAATCAAGGGTTCGTCATCCACAACTAATATATTGAACATATCTGTATGCTCCCCTTCCTTAGTCCTGATTCTCTGATTTCGGAAGCTTAACCGTCACCAATGTACCGCCCTCTTTACGAGGGGTATAGCTGATGCCATAATCAGAGCCGAAGTGTAAATGAATACGCTGGTTAATGTTGCGAATCCCGTAACCGCTGGCCGGATTTGGACTGTCGTCATTCAGCACAGCTTCAATGGCCTGATAATCAACAGACTTATAGCCGTTATCTTCAATAGTGATCTCGACGGTATCGTCCACACAAACTGCGCTAATGATGATTTCCCCATCCTCGCCCATATTTTTGACACCATGAATAATAGCATTCTCAATTAACGGCTGCAGGGTAATTTTAGGAATTAGATTTCTTTTCGTATCTGGATGAATCTTCATTACTACACGAAATATATAATCATACCGGTGCTGCTGCAGCTTGATGTAGGCCGTTGCATGCTCCAGCTCTTCTTCAAGGCTAATCAGCTCCCTTCCCCGACTGAGGCTAATCTTCATAAGCTTGGATAATTCCTTGATCATCTCGGCGGATTCAACGTTACCTTCCAGCGAGCTTTTCCAGTAAATACTCTCCAAAGTGTTGTAGAGCAAATGCGGATTGATCTGCTGATAGAGCAGTTGAAGCTGTGATTCCTTCTGTTTTAGCTCCATCTGGTATTTATAAGTAATTAGTCCATTTAGCCTGCGGGCCATGTCATAGGTAGATCCAATCAGCACACTGACCTCATCGTTACTCCCTCTTTTTGGCGTCTCAGGGACACGATTGCCTGGCTCAAACTTCCGGACGAAAAAAGCTAACTTTTGCAAAGGCGTCATTAATGAACGCCAGAAATAAGTAATCATGATTAATCCAAAAACAGCATAGGCCACAGTTATGTATTGAATCACACTTTTCATTTCGTTTTGTTGCTGCAGCAGCGCTTTTACGGCGATTTTGTAGACTAGCTTCTGTCCTAAGGCATGGTTATTATTGACCACATAAATAAAATCCGAGGTAATAACATCCACGGTTCCTTCCAAATCCTCAGCAACGACCGTCTCCGGCAGCGTAATGATCTCACCAGTATTATTCGTAGTAGAAGCGAGTACACGATTATCCAGATCTGTTAAGTAAATATCACCATCAGGCAACGATATGGATTTAAGGGATTCTCCGATTTTTGCGTCCATTTTGGTAATGACTAAAACCCCAATGGTCTCAGCTTTTCTGGAGATGTTATTGACAGCTCTCATATAGGTAAGAGTCTTCAAGTTTTCCGCTTGCGCACTTAGCTTCCCTGTGAATTTTAGAGATCCGCGACCCTTTTTCTGGACAACCTCCTCGAACCAATAGGGCTCTTCCGCTTTGGAAAAGAAATATACCCCCGCCTTCTTAACCTGTGGGAAATTGGGGGCAAAAAAATAATAATCCTCGGGATCGTATATATAAAGGGAATAATAGATGCCGTCCCCACGCTCCGCTCCCTGCGAGTAACTGACCAACAGCTTCTCTATCGTCTCATAACGTTTAACCCGCTCCAGAATGGTATCCGAACCCGTCATATTAATCTGTTGAATCAGAGGATTTTGAATTACAGTGGTAGTAATTTTATTTACGGTATCGATATCTCGGTTAATGATGGTGAAGTTTTGCTTGTTCAGCTCTACATAAGCATTCGTCACATGGCGCTTCAGAATTTGCTCAGCCTTCATATTCCCGTAAATGTTCAAAAACAGAATCGGCGAGATCATAATCAGAAACAGCAGGATAAGCTGTTGTTTGACGTTTAGCTTCAAAATCGGCCTAATCAGCCTAGACAACATCGAGATACACCTCCGGGTTCAATAACTATATCAAAGTGATAAACGCTTACATATGTTTATTTTAAAGTTTTTTATGTTCATTTGTATGTAGTTTTTTCTGTTGGGCGGATAAAAAGAGCATGATGATATGTTCGCCACTACGTAGAGCGTTTGAGCTTACGATCGCTGTTATCCTCAGATTTCCTGATTTTATACCGCTGAGCGGTAGAAATCCGAGGATAAAGGCGACCACTGGCGTTTCTCCAGCTCCAAACCTCCACTTCGCAACTCCATCAACGGAACTCTTAAAAACCGCAAACAGAAAAAGTGGGAGCGGTATAAAGGACACTGCGTGGGGCTAGGAGAAATGAACTCTATATGGAAGAAGTGCCATGTATGTTCTTGAACACTTGAACACTTGAACACTCAAGTACTTCAATACTTGAATGTGCTTTGTCTGTTGGGCGTCTGGATTACTTGATGTGCGATGGTGGTATTGTAGGGCGTTGGATTGCTTAATGTGCGATGGTTGCGTTGTAGGGCGTTGTGGGCGTTGGGTTTCTTGATGTGCGACTTATTACTTATTCGGCGTTTTGCATTCCCACACACACTCTTTTCACGATGAGCGATCGGACTCAGATGCAGCTATTGGGCTAATTTTTGGCTTTTACGGGGAGTTACGGACCCCAGAGGCATTATTCGTTCCAAACGTGTGCGATATGAAGGATTTTCGCGCCAATAGCGACTATGCGGTCCGATAGGATCGCAAATGAGCCGGATTATTACTTATAGCGACTATGCGGTCCGATAAACTGTTGAGCTTTTGACTAACGTTCTGAATGACTTAATATACGGCTAATAGCGACTATGGGGTCCGATCACCGTCTGAGCTTAAGACTAACTATCTGAATTACTTAATGTGCAGCTCAACTACTTATTCGGCGTTTTGCATTCCCACACACACTTTTTTCACGATGAGCTATCGGACTCAGATGCAGCTATTTGAACAAATTCCTGCTTTTACGGGGAGTTTCGGACCCCAGAGGCGTTATTCGTTCCAATCGTGTGCGATGTGAAAGATTTTCGCGCCAATAGCGACTATGCGGTCCGATAGGTTCGCAAATGAGCCGGATTATTACTTATAGAGACTATGAGGTCCGATAGACCCTTTGAGTTTTTGAGTTTTTGAGCTTAAGACTAACTATCTGACTAACTTAATGTGCAGCTCAGCTACTTATTCGGCACTTTGCATTCCCATACACTCTCAGCACGATGAGCGATCGGACTCAGATGCAGCTATTTGAACAAATTCCTGCTTTTACGGGGAGTTTCGGACCCCAGAGGCATTATTCGTTCCAAACGTGTGCGATATGAAGGATTTTCGCGCCAATAGCGACTATGCGGTCCGATAGGTTCGCAAATGAGCCGATTTATGGCTAATAGCGACTATGAGGTCCGATGGACAGTCTGGGCCAGCTAAATACAGAGACTTTGCACAAAAAAAGACCGCCCCCAAAGTCATCCGCTACTTTGGAGTCGGTCCCATGTTCATTTAGAGCTTTAGTCTGTCAGCAGCTCATACAACCCTTTAACGACCAGATCAGCTTCCTTCAGCACCTCAGGTTTGCCGATACCTACAACCTTCATCCCAGCAGCTTTACCTGCTTGAACGCCTGCCTCAGCATCTTCAAACACAACACATTCATCCGGCTGCAAGCCTATCTCCTGAGCCGCGATCAGGAACACCTCTGGGTCCGGTTTGGCTAGTGACACTTTGTTGCCGTCAACAACTGCATCAAATAAGTCTGTAATGTTCAGCTTATTCAAAATAAACTCAGCGTTCTTACTGGCTGAACCTAACGCAATCCCAATCCCACGTGATCTCAATCCTGTTAGGTATTCTTTCACTCCAGGCAGCAGCTCCGATTCCTCGAGTCGAGAAATGTATTCTACGTACAGGCGGTTTTTCTTCTCCGCCATTGCCAGCTTCTCTGCTTCCTCAAATTCCAGGCCACCCACTTCCAGCAGGATATCAAGTGATCTCATCCGGCTCACACCTTTAAGCCGTTCGTTATCCTCCTCCGTGAATTTAAAGCCAAGCTCATCTGCAAGACTCGCCCACGCCAAATAATGATATTTGGCTGTATCTACGATCACGCCATCCAGATCAAAGATGGCGCCTTTCATATTTTCCAACATTGATTTGCTTCCTCTCCGTTGTGTATTAATATTTATAATCCCGTTTCGTCAAAGGCCAGTCGAAGGATCTCACCTGCAGAGCAGGACTTGCCTTCTCCGCCTTGCACCGAGAATACCAAGTCTCCACTGTAATCAGCAGCTGTGATCACAGTGACTTCATCCTTACTGATCCGCAGTTGGATGGTGTCGCCGCGCAGGGTAACCGGAAGCTGAACGGACTGCCAATGTTGCGGCAGAGATGGATTGATGTGCACAACCCCTCCTTCGTAGTCCAACCCAGCGAAGCCAAGAACCGCCGCCATCCAAGCACCACCATTCGCAGCCGGATGAGTCCCTCCGATGTAGAGATCCCCTACATATTGCTTAGATTCGCCGGTGAGATCGACGGTAGCCGTACGCATAAAATACGGATAGCCCCAATCCGGTGAACCAATATCAGCAGCTACCAAAGCGTAGATACAAGGGCTTAAGCTTGATCCGTGTTCCGTACGCGGTTGGTAAAATTCCCAGTTCGCTTGTTTCACTTCCTTGCTAAAGGAGTGCTTGAACAAATTCAGCATCAACACAACGTCTGCTTGTTTAAGTATGGTTGTGGTGGTAGCTAAGCCATTGCCGCCGCCAAAATACTCATTTTTATTAAGCACACGTGATTTCAGTTCTGTTAGTTTTACATCCTCCAAGGTGAGGTACCGGTCGAATTGTTCAATAACAAGACTGGCAGGATCAGGCTGTGGAACGTAAAAGCTATCCAGCATCGTTTTGAACTCCTTCAGGAATGGCCCTGAGCTAAACTGAGCGGACAATTGACTGTAGTCCTCAGGATACTTCTCTTGCAGCAAGGCTGCCGTACGCAAGGCAATCTCAAGCGTCTCTTTAACCAGTGCATTCGTAAAAGCATTATTGTTCACACGCTCATGATATTCATCCGGACCTGTAACATCCAGAATCTCAAACCGCTGTTTAACCGAATTATAGTAAGCGTAAGAGTAGAAAAAGCGAGCGCATTCCCAGATCACCTCTGCTCCTCCACTAGTAAGCAGACTTTCATCCCCTGTGAATTGAACATATTTCCAGATCCCATGCACAACGTCACCACTGATATGAACCTGCTTATCGCGGAAATAGGTGCGCATCGGCCGGCCTGTAAATACATCATTCACATTAAACAAAGTACAGGCATCGTCTCCCGTATCCTGACTTTCCCAAGCATAAAATGCGCCCAAAAATCCATATTCCGCGGCCTTACGGCGAGCACCATCCAATGTATGAATCCGGTACATCATCAAGTTCCGCGCTACCTTAGGATCACTGTGCAGGAAAAACGGCAACATAAACATTTCCGTATCCCAGAATACAGCTCCCTTATATACCTGACCCGATAATCCCCGGGCTGGAATAGACACCTTCTCCGAAACTGTAGGCGCAATGATTAACAGCTGATAGATACTATATCTCAAGGCAAATTGGGCAGCTTCATCACCTTCGATGATTACATCACTGTGTGACCATCTCTCATCCCATATCAGACGGTGAGACTTAAATAACGCCTCATAACCCAGCGCCTCAGCAGCATGGACAGATTTAACAGCTTCCGTCTCCGGCTGATCAGCATCAAGTCCAGTATAGACTGCTACATACTTAAACCATTCATACGTCTCACCCGCACGGGCATCAAAAGAAATCCGGCGAACAGCAGCACCATCTTCCAGTAGCTCCTCACCAAAACTGAATACCGCCCTCTCCGCCACAACCACCGGGATCTTCAATTCTCCGCTAACAGATGAAGAGATCAGTACCTCGTCCTTCAATTGCACCGTTTGTCCGTAGAGATGAGGCCCATTGATATCCCACACATCTACGTCAATTCCCGTCTCAATGGCTACACGGCAGTCATGTGTGCTGCGAATAGAGTATTTACTAACGAGCAAGTGAAGATTATCCAGGCTTACGAAACGATCTGCGGTAAACGTCAACGTCCCGCCGTCAGATACAGCAAATTCAGTGCTCCGATGATGAATGGCATTTCGGATATTTAGCTCCTGAGTATGAGCGACCGGTTCACGGTCAAGCACACTTAAGAGCTGATCATTACAGAAAATTTTGGTCAACAATCCATTAGGGGCATTAACGGGTTCTCTCCATTTGTCTCCTGCTCTGTCATATAGACCTGCGAGGGTGACAGCTACTAGCTCGGTTTTGCTGAATTCCTCCAGTGTGCCACGATATCCCATGTAGCCATTGCCTAGCATATATTTGTTACCGTTTGTCGTCACCAGCTGTTTATCAAAACAACTATCCTTTACGGTCCAATTCATCCTGCCAGCATCCCTTCGCCTAGCGGAAGCGTCTTCCCGGAAGCATCCACTGTAATCGACTGTCCGTACACTATAATTTCGGTACTTCCACCATTAACCGCAGTGATTGTTACTGAATTTTTGTCGACCACAATTCTCAGAAGCACTCCTTCATACAACACTTGGAAGCTATATTCATCCCAGCGTTCTGGCAGGGTTGGCTGAAAGGACAGACGCGCTCCATCCGAACGCATTCCGCCAAAGCCGTAAACAATATTCATCCAAGCAGCAGCAATTGAGGTAGTATGCAGCCCTTCACGGGTATTGCGGTTATAGTTGTCTAAATCCAGTCGAGTAGCAAATTCAAAAAACGAATATGCTTCCTCGGGTTTGCCAATTTCACTTGCCAAAATGGAGTGGATCGAAGGTGACAGCGAAGACTCATGAATACATCTAGGCTCGTAGTATTCATAGTTCGCCAGCTTCGCTTCTTTAGAGAATTGTCCGCTGTACAAGAACATAAACATAAGTACATCCGGCTGCTTAATCATGTCATAGCGATACAAACGATCATATGACCAGTTCGAATATAATGGGAATTCTGTTACCGGAATCGAATGAATATCAATATGTGGCATATCGAAGAACCCGTCATGCTCTTCATAAACTCCTGTCACTTCGTCAACCGGAATCCGCATATGCTGCGCCTTGTTGTCCCAATCGGTGAGTTCCTCGTCATGGAGTCCAGTTTTTTCTACCACAGCTGCAAAAGCAGCAGGAGCCTGTTCTTTCATCTCCCGAAGAGTCTCTAAGGTGTATTCAAAAGATTGTTGAGCCATCAGATTAATGTAACAGTTGTTATTGACCATCAATTGGAACTCATCAGGGCCCATTACGCCAAAATAACCATATTCCCCGCTGCGTTGCCCCCATTGACCACGTGTAGCATAGAATCTGCTGATCTGAATCAGCATCTCAGCCCCTTTACTATGCAGGAAGCTTTTATCACCGGTATTTTTGACATAATGCCAAATGCCATAAGAAACAGCAGTCCCTACATGAAGCTGAAGATTAGAGTGCTGCCAGAGATCACAGCTTTCTGTTCCATCTATAGTAGCAATAGGATAGCAGGCTCCCTCACAATCCACTTCTTTAGCGCGCTGCATAGCCTGTGGCAATGTTTTATATCTGAATTCCAATAAGCTCCGGGCAGCTTTTGGATTATTGAACATATAGAACGGTAAGCAATAGGATTCTGTATCCCAAAAAGCCAACCCACGATATACTTCCCCCGTCAGCCCTTTGGCACCAATATTAAAACCGGGATGATCGCCATGATAGGTCTGATAAAGCTGGAAGATACAGAAACGAATACCCTGTTGATTCTCAGGATCGCCCTCAATTCGGATATCACTTGTCTCCCAGATGCCCTTCCAATAAGCTGTCTGATCAGCGATTATTTGAGTATCCGTCAATTGGCTTGCGGTTTCAGCAAGAGACAGACCTTTGCTCCACAGCTCTTCAGCTGTATGGGCAGAATCACTATCCGAATAGTTCATAACCAGTTTGGTAAAATAGGAGACTTCTCCTTTCGTAAGGTTGAGGGTGAAATTTTGTCCAATAAACTTATCACTCTCAGTAGCAGTGAGCTGTAACGGCTGCGAGGATTGTAAGGTAAAGCTTGAGAACAGCTTATTCCCAGTATTCACTGTACTCGCCATAATAGCAGAGGACGCTCCACTTACTCCGCTGCGGAGATTGTTCCACATACATTCGCCGCGTTCTTCATGAATAATGCCGAAATCAAGACCTGCACAAATGTCCACGCTCCCCGAGAAATTAAGGGGTTCAAATTCCACCCGCTGCAACCCCAAATGAGACATAGTCATACTGACCAGACGTGTAAAGACTACTTTTAGCGACTTGCCATCGTTTAGATGCCAGACTAGCTCTCTCCGATACGTACCCTTACGAAGATCCAACCTACGCACATAATCCGTTACGCTACTTTTTGCTAAATCAAGCTGTTCACCATCTACAGATAGACGTGTATACAGCCAGTCCACTGCATTCACCATATATCTCAGCGAGCGAATAATCCCTTTGTAGTGATTGCCAATATCCAATTGTTCATTTAATCCATTAAAATAACTTCCTTGCAGGGTGTCACCTGAATACCCTTCCTCTGCATATCCCCGTACACCCATATATTCATTACCCAATGAAAAAATAGATTCCGAAGTCCGATTTCGCTCTGGATCAAAGCCCTCTTCAATAATTGCCCACGGATCAACCTTAAGATATTTGTCTGCTACTTTTGCCATATATGATTTCTCCTTCTCCTGATTTTTGCTCCAATTTCAGGATATCGCTGCATAGCAGTAGAGCCAATGTCCGACCGTAATGAAGATGTGTGCATTTATACGGAGTTGAGATAGAACTAATTTCTTGAACATGAATTTCAACTGTGTTATATGTTACAATCTAACGGGGACGCAAAAAAACAGCGATTAACCCAGTATTTGAGAATAATGGATAGCCGCTGTTCATATATCATAAACGTGAGATCACTTACTCTTTTTTAGTTAAAAAGAATATTACATCGAACACTTTAGAAGTGAAATTTATCACAATGTTGAAAATTCGACACTTTTAAACGATTTTTTATAACCAATTCGAGGGATTTTCAAGGTATAATTAATTTAAAATTTACTGAAAAACTGAGGGAATAAAGGGGATGTCGATTATGCTAAAAGAACATTACAATGTTATCGAAGCCCACGGAAATACAAACTGTTTCTCCGAACAGAATTTCAACAGACTTCTAGTTACAATGAAAGAGCGCATAGTTCCAGAGGGTTCACATCTATTCTGGGAAGGCGACTACTCGGATAAATTGTTTTATATCAAACGTGGACGTGTGAAATTAACTAAATCTACTGATGAAGGTAAAGAACTCATTCTTTATATGTATCAAGCTGGTGATATGGTAGGTCAAGCAGATCCATTCTTCAGCACTAAGCATAGCTTTACAGCCGAAGTGATTGAAGAAAGTGAAGTTGGCGTCATCGAACAAAAGGATCTAGAAATTCTCATCTGCCAACATTGTGACTTTGCTATCGACTTTATGAAATGGATGGGTATTCATCACCGTCTCACCCAAACTAAATTCCGTGATCTAATGATGTACGGCAAACCAGGTGCACTCTGCTCCACGCTCATTCGTCTTGGCAACACCTACGGTGAGAAGAGCAGCGATGGTGAGAATATCCTTATCAACAAAAAAATTACGCATACAGATTTGTCCAACATGATCGGTGCCACTCGTGAAAGTGTTAACCGGATGCTGAGCGATCTGCGTAAAAAAGATGCTGTTGAGTATGAGAACGGTATGATTGTCATCAAGGACCTTGGCATGCTGCAAGAAATTTGCCACTGCGAATTGTGTCCGAACGAAATCTGCCGGATCTAATTCCGTTATAATATACCCTCTATTCACCTCAATGAAACATACATGACCCAATTATTCTGCATAATATAAAATAGAGTGGTCCAAGGCGCCTAATGCAGGTGTCTTTTTTTTATATTCAACAAAAAAAGAGCTAAACCCAAGATCGGTTCAGCTCTAATATAGTTAATTAAAAATGGATCTTAACGGTTGTTGCGAGCACCACGCACTGGTGAGATCACCCAATAGGCCATACCGACGAATACGCCTCCACCAATGATATTCCCCAAAGTTACAGGGATCATATTATGCAGCCATCCAGCTATCGTAATGGTTTCCGGATGATTTGGAAGCAACACAGCAACACTAAGCAGAGTCATATTAGCCACACTATGCTCATATCCACTTGCGATAAAGGCAAACAGACACCACCAGATTAAGATTAGCTTAGCAGATTCACTTTTAGCGCGTGAGGACATCCATAGCGCTAAACAGACCAGCCAGTTACATAGGATCCCACGAAAAAACAGCTCAGAGAACGGGAGACTCATTTTTTTAGCAGCGGCTGTAAAAATCAAATGCTCCGGCGGCGCAGCACTGAACAACCCAGTCCCACGAATTAAAAGTGCTAAAATCACTGCACCTACCACATTCCCGATGAATACAAGAATCCAGTTCTTAACGGTATCCCAGATACTGGTTCTGCCTGCCAGTGTACTTACAGTAAAAAACATATTATTCCCGGTAAACAGCTCTGAGCCTGCAAATACTACAAGCGTCAGGGCGATGCCGAAGGATGTGCCCATAATAAGCGGTTGGAAAGGAGATTTGGCAGCCGCTAGCGGTGCTCCTAGGGAGAAAATAAGGATAATCCCAATGCCTACATAAGCACCTGCCAATAGGGCTGCTAGAAAATATCTTGGCATGCTTTCATTCATTTTGTCCCGCTTACTGACTGCCGTCTCTACGATGCTCTCCACACTTTGCGTAAACATAATACTCCACCCCACCGTTTTCTATTAAATCTATTACTACACTCTTCGGTGTCTACACGCTCACTGTAACTTTCTCTCCGTCCAGTGTGACTGGATAAGTCACCACACTACCTTGGTCTGGTGCCTGCACCTCACCCGTGCGCAGATCGATTTTCCAATCGTACAGTGGATCGTACAGATAGTGACCTGACACGATCCCTTCAGCAAGCGGTCCCCCCTTAGGATGAGGACTGCGATTCTCTACTGCATAGATGGCTCCGTCAGAGGCACGGAACACAGCCAGTTCAATATTTCCAGCAATCACTACGCGGCCAATTTGCAGCAGGAAATCCTGTACTGATCCTATTGCATACGTTTGTGTGGTCTTATTCATTGGTCTCTCCCCTTCTGTGTGTGTTATATCCGCTAGACTCTTGTTTCTTCAAAAAGCGCAGTACGAGTGCTGCTGTCATTGAGCATTTTTTTCCAAGGATCCGTAACCTGAGTCAGAGCAAAGTCAATCCGTGCGGCCAGCTCTTTGCGGTTATCTTCATTATTCAAAATGACCATTTGAATCTGCTCAAGTCCCATACGCTCAACCCACTCGGAGGTTCTCTCCAAATAATTGCCGGTCTCACGGTAATATTGCATCACAGCGGAGCACACTTCGATCAACTCTTCATCGGTCTTTATTTTGCAGAAGGAGTCAGCGATCCGTGGCTTGATCCCACCGTTACCACCGATAAACACTTCCCAACCGCCATCATTACCGACGATGCCAATATCCTTCGTACAGGATTCCGCACAGTTACGCGGGCAGCCGTTGACAGCTATTTTAAACTTGGCAGGAAAATCAAGACGTTCATACTTACGTTCTATGAGCGCGCCCATTCCCAGCGAATCCTGTGTGCCGAAACGGCAGAACTGTGAACCCACACAAGTCTTAACGGTACGTAGCGACTTGGCATAACCATAACCTGATGGCATATCGAGCTCTTCCCATACTTTCGGCAGATCCTCTTTTTTCACCCCGATTAGATCCAGGCGTTGCCCACCCGTCACCTTCACAACTTTCACATCATATTTAAGGGAGACATCAGCGATTTTCTTCAAATCCTCCGGTGTCGTTACCCCGCCGTACATGCGTGGAATAACGGTATAGGTTCCGTCTTTCTGAATATTGGCTCCCATACGTTCATTAACAAAGCGTGATTCCTTCTCGTCTTGATGTGTATCCGGATTTATCATCCCCAGATAATAGTTAATCGCCGGACGGCATTTAGAGCAGCCTTCCTCTTGTTTCCAACCCAGTACATGCATAACCTCTTTAGTAGTACTAAGACCTTTAGCTGTAATCTCAGCAACAATCTCATCCCGGCTAAGCGTTGTGCAGCTACAAATTCCTTGCTTGGCAGACTGCTCAAAACTATCACCCAGGACAAATTGTAAAATTTGTTCTACAACCGGTTTACAACCTCCGCAAGAGCGCGTCGCTCCTGTACATGCTTTTATTTCGTCCACAGTAGTAAAACCATTTTCTAAGACCGCATCCACAATCGCTTTTTTCGTAACCCCGTTACAGCCACAAACGATTTCTTCGTCCGCCATCGCTTCTACGGACGTGCTCTTTTTGGCTCCACTTCCGCAGCAGCCCGTACCCATAACCTCTGTATAAATTTCATCGGTCATTACAGCGCCTTGTTTTACTAACTTTTGCAGGTTAGCCGACTCTGTCACATCCCCGAATAGGACTGCACCAACAATGACATTGTCTTTGAGCAGAATTTTCTTATAGGTTCGCTTCCATTCATCTTTGCTTGAGATTACAGTATGTTCAGGAGAATCCATAAACTCACCTGCAGAAAATACATCCACACCGGAAATTTTTAATTTGGTGGAGACAACAGAACCTTCATATGGATTTGTATCACTTCCGCAGAGATGTTTAGCTAGAACCATCCCCTGCTCAAAGAGCGGCGCTACTAATCCGTAACAAACTCCGCGATGTTCGGCACATTCGCCAATGGAATATACATTTTGCATAGAGGTCTGCAAATAATCGTCCACTACAATCCCACGATTAACGGCAATTCCGCTTTCTTTTGCCACAGTTATATTCGGTTTGATGCCTACAGCCATAACTACAAAATCAGCCGCAAGTGAAGTGCCATCACTAAATTGTAATCCACTTACTCTCTGTTCCCCGGTCAATTCTACTGTTTGTTTGCCCATGGCAAATTTCACGCCTTGACGCTCTAGCTCAGCTTGCAACATAGAAGAGGCATTACGATCCAGCTGGCGCTCCATTAGATCTTCCATCAGATGTACTACAGTAACGTCCATGCCAAGGTTCACAAGACCTTTTGCCGCTTCCAATCCAAGTAAACCCCCGCCGATTACCGCCGCTTTGTTGTATTGTTTAGCCGCAGCCAGCATCGCATCACAATCTGCAATATCCCGGAAACCCACTACGCCTTCCTTATCACAACCAGGTACAGGTAAAATAAATGAATTCGAACCCGTTGCAATAATCACTTTATCGTAAGAAACAGCCATACCGTTATCCGCAATTACTTGCTTGGAATGCTCGTCAATTCGTGTAACTGTTGTTGCTGTATGCAAGGTAATGTTGTTATCTTCATACCAATTCCAGTCGTTTAGGATGATATCGTTGATGGTTTTGCTGCCTTCGAGAACATAGGACAACATGATCCGATTATAATTGGGATGAGGTTCGCTTCCAAAGACCGTAATGTCATAAGCTCCACCTAGCTTCAATATTTGCTCTAGCGTACCTATGCCTGCCATACCGTTGCCGACTAATACTAATTTTTCTCTCTTCGCTGCCATGGTTAGGTGCCTCCTCATTCTTATCCGTTCTTGTTGAACTTTGCTTCAACTTCTCTTCTACATAATGGAATTATACATTTCAAAATTTAAGAGAGATTGTGATTACAGTCACATTAAATGTGAATGTTTTCACATAAAAATAAGACAACTTTATTAGGTTATAACTTCCAATTAAAAAAGCCAGATCACGGATTCTGAGCAACCGTAGATCTGGCATTTATGTACTTTTTTTTAACGTATAGCCAATAAAATCTCCAATTCATCCTGCACTCTAAGCTTCATGTCCATTCCATTCTCAAGCAGCTGCTTCCCATTCACCTTCATCTTCCAAACTTCATTGCTAAGAGGAGTATAATCACCAATGGATAACACCTTTTTGTTGTCTTCGGTCAACTGCACCACACTGCTGTTCTTCAACAAACCTCTCACTGTTAAATCTTCAGTAAATCCCATAACATATGAATGATTCAAATTCACTTGCTCACTTCCACCATTCACGGTCAACAACACAATTTGAAGGGGTTCCTCTTGTTCCTTAGACATCGCCGTAATTACTAATTTTGATTCATGCCCGACTGTTCGACCCCAATCCTCAGGTCCAATGGTCTCCCCATCCATTTGCAGCTCCCAATTCATTCCTGGACCGAGTGAAATATTATTCACCGTTAGAATGCTTGTGTTATCCTCAGAAAAGGTGGCCTTCCCACTACCTTTCAGTAGGTCAAAGATCGTTATCCCTTTTCTGTAGCTCTCGCTAAGCTGCTTGTCCAAAGGGTTGGTAAGCAAGTCATTTCCCGCAACGATAAGCGAAAGCGTAGGCCCGTCTGATCCTGCTAAGCCATTATTCCCTTCATTATTAACGTCAGCAAGAGTGGAACATCCACCTATTATGAATACGATGACTAATCCTAGTAACAACCTCCACATATATTTCGTGGGCATAGTGACACCACCTTGTCCCGCCTAATGACCACACAGCGTCTCAGGCTTGTAGTAAGTTATGCATACTGTCTATTTAAGAATAAC
The DNA here is from genome assembly GCF_038005365.1 of Paenibacillus sp. FSL H8-0315. Lineage (NCBI taxonomy): Bacteria > Bacillati > Bacillota > Bacilli > Caryophanales > Paenibacillaceae > Paenibacillus > Paenibacillus sp. FSL H8-0315. The sequence continues at coordinate 1,410,239 of NZ_JBBOTA010000001.1, forward strand.
GTAAATAAGCTTTGTTCTCAAATATAAAAAAAGTCCCCTAAGGGACTCTATGAAAACTCATTTTTTCTACTGGAATCTAGGGAACAATATATTATTCTCCAGATGAACATGTTCAAAAGTCATGCTCTCCAGCTCCTCTAGCCGGGCATAAGTCAAACGATAGGTTGTACAAGCATGAGCCGGTGGGGTGAAATCAGCTGTTATTTTGCGTATTTGTCTCAATAGTTCGCCTGCTGTGTCATGTTCACTCTCAAGTTCAATTAATGCCTCGCGAAGTATGGTCAGCCCTTCTTCACTTGGATTGGCATCATATGCTAATAATTTTGGAAACTCATCTTCCTCTTCTTTAGCTGTATGCTGAAGCAGATCTTCCTTAAGTGCATTAAACAAACTATATAACTCTTCTAAATGGGGGGAATCTCCGCCATGAACCCGGTATACCTTAGTTACATTTTGGCTAATCAGGGGCAGCTCTTCACGCAGGTAATGGTGATGTTTACTCACGATATGCTCGATTAACTCTGCAGAAGGTGCTGTGTTCCATGCGAGTTCTTCTTGAGGTACCGGATATTCCTCGAACAGCTTGTTGAGATCACTAATGATCATCTCTTGATCTAGTCCACGCTCTACAGCTGCTTCAGCAAGAGGTTTGGCGCCTCCACAGCAGAAATCAATCCGTTTGGACTTGAAATAATCCGCAGCTTTTGGGAATTGTAGCACAATATCTTTTACCAGGGCATCTGGAGTAAATCCAGGTTGCACCGATTGCTTATGCTGTAAATCCGAAATTCTATCATTAGGTTGTTTAGTTTCCATAATAGTTCCTCCTCGGGATATGTGATCAGGTTCTGAAAAAATCTTTTCTACCTGTTCACCTTAACCCTGAAAGGAGTTTTGACTTGTGATTGTACTCACGAAAATTGTATCTCTTTGTTGAACGAAAAAGGTCAATTATGGAGATAAATCCCCACAATTGACCTGTCCTTTGTTTACCACACGGGCATCAATAATGTTATTTGTCTTACATTTATCTATTTGGTCACACCAAATCTGTATCTTCTATTGAACATAAGCCTGCATATACGTTCGCTTACCCTTTGCGTCCTTCAAATAAGGTCCTAAGCCAGCAAAGCGGGAGTGATCCATATAAACACCAGTCATCCATCTGCCTTCTGTTAGGCCTCCGTTCCATTTGAGGACAAGGTCAGGGGCGGATATCCATTCCTGATATATCTTTATATTCTGATCTTTGTACTCTTTACAAGGCTTAGACTGCTCCAGAAGACGTAGATCATTAAGGTAAGTTGGCACGAAATAAGAGGATATCGTATGCAAATCATCTTCATCAAAAAAGGGCTCATCCCCTAAAAAGGGTTTGAATAATACGGTATTCTCGTACATGGACCAAATTAGGGCTTGTAGCACCATGCTTTGGCGAATGCCATTATGGAACTTATATTGTCGTTGATTACTCGCCACATTCACTTCTTGAAGAGGTTCCGTCGACTCCAGGCAATGCCGTTCACAGCCGATACATTTCCAGCCAGAAGGACTTTGAATCCATTTTTGAAAAATAGTCCCGCTATCATTGTTGCCTTTGTAGAGTGAAGAGATAATGCTGTAAGGCACGCCAATCCACGCATCCCATAAGGAATCTGGAAGATGGCTATGCAGCATGAACAACGTCTTGTCATAGATGAGCTGTACTTTGATAGAAGCGTTCTCCAGCTCAGCAACATCCTTTTTTCCATACGTTATTTCCCGGGAAAACAGGGTGGTCTTCATCTCCCTCGCCTCCTAATAGTTTTGCTATGCCTGTACTCCAGCTGAGTAGATTTGAGCAAAAACCAATATTGCAAGCGTTTCCATGCAAGGAACATACAACGTTTTTTCTATTATATTACAGATTTTTTCGATCTGTGCAAGGTTTTTATTTAAAAATTGAAAAGCCCTCCTCCGTTCTTCAGGAAAAAGGGCCACAACACGACTTTGATTTCTACTCTACCCAGCTCTCAGCCCAAGACTGAATCTGCTGCATAACAGGCTCCAGCGCACGGCCTTTGTCTGTTAGTTCATATTCAATACGCACAGGTGTTTCCGGGTATACATGTCTAACCAGAATACCCTCACCTTCCAAATCCTTCATCCGCTCGGACAGCATCTTATCGCTCATTGAAGGAATGAGGCCGGAAATATCTTTAAACCGCTTCGGTCCACTCATCAATGTCTGAATAATAAGTCCATTCCAACGTTTGCCTAAGAAAGAGAAGGCTGTCTCAAATCTGGGACACATCGAAATTTGATGTTCTTCCATTGTTCTCACCTCTCACTAGCGAAACTTACTATTAGTTAGTATATATAATATTAACACATTTCATCCCTGATGAACATCGTTTACTAAAAAAAGTTCATCTGACATTATCATTATATCCTCGTTGTCAATCCCCTGTATGTGCTTTAGATTCCCTTTTAGAGATCGCTTCTGTCACGATTTGCGCCAAGTCATCATTTCCGAATAAGGAGAGTACGCCCAGAACTGTGTCATCAGAAATATCCCCTGCTTCCTCCGCAGAAACCGTTAGGGCAAGCGCTTTTCGCAAGGCTTCATTCCCTTCTTGCTGTGGATAAGCCTGTAAATATAAACTGTGCGGGTCGAGTCCTTGATTCACGCACCACTGGGCGAATACAAGGATCATCATCTCTTCCTCACGCTTATAGCTTTCGATGATTTGTTCCTCCACTAATTTACGGTTGTCTTCCATATTTTACTCCTTTCTTAGAGACCTCATTCAGCAAGCTGAGCTGCCAATCTATGACTAGGCAGAACTGCTGAAGCAGCAATACTGCATAACTCTGGTGTATTTATATTGTTCAGGAAATGATCTACCACTCCACCAAAACCTCTTCTATCCAGCACCGTATCCCAGCTTCCAAAGCTCTGGGTCCGTGGCAAAGCATTTTTTTCATATAGGATGGCTTGGTCCAGATCTGCCACTTCCACCGAACGTCCATTACCGTGCAGCTCCAGCTTCTCCAAATCAACACCCGCCTCACGAACCATACTATACATCCCCACTGAGCCTTGCTCCCAACCCAGCATTCCAGATGCCTGCACAAGTCGCCCCTCTCCATTGGATTGAAGATTACTGCGAAGCAGCTCATACTGATCTCCACATAACCATAACAGCAGATCGAGCATATGAATCAAGTCGTCATGCACAGTCTCACGGCTGCTGCCTAACTGCAGCTTCGTGCGATGTTTAATCGCGTGGCAATGGCTAATGCCTCCGGCTTCCTCGAGCCAACTCTTGGCAGTGACATACATTGGGGCAAAACGCCGATTAAAGCCCACGCCTAGCAGCAGCCCTTTATTTTCTGCCAGCTCTGCCATCCTTCTGGATTCTTCCAGATCATAGGACAGCGGCTTATCTACATACACCGAAATCCCATGTTCGAGACATTTTGTTACTATATCATAATGGGTCGTCGTTGGGCTATGCACAAATACTGCATCCAGATCCCAAGACAACAGCTCGTCCAAATTTGTCGTACCTTTAGGAAAACGGTAGGCTTTAACAGCTTGCTCTACTGTTGTGGATGAGTGACTGAGAACCCCCACTACCTCAACTTGTCCATGCTGAGAGAGCAGTGGCAAATATACTTTGCGGGCGATATTGCCAATCCCGATGATGGCGACTCTTTTGCGTGCAGAAACGATCAATGATTTAACTCCCCTCTTTATAATTCAAGAATTTATCTCTCTCTTTGTTCTCTATAAATGCTATTATACCTGCTTGGCGTTCGCCGACAATGATCTTCACTTCAATATTTACTTTTTATCCCGTATGATGAGATGAATGAGTGGAAGAAAGGGTATATTAGCTATGAGAAAATGGTTCTCGATTATTCTTTATGTTTCGGGCACAATCCTTGCGTTTATCTACAGATATGACATCCTTAGCTGGATGAAAGAGGATCATAATCTTTTCGGCTCTATAGGGATCGCAACTTTACTGGCTCTCTTTCCAGTTGTACCGTACAAAGCGGTCATCGGATTTTTTGGTTATGCATACGGAAGTTTGGCAGGTGCTTTAATTTGCTGGGTAGCTACAACCCTTGCTGCCGCATTCCTTTTCGGCGTAGTGAAGTTCTTATTTCAAGATCAAGCGAGAGCTTATCTGACTTCTATTCCCCTACTCGAAAAATTCACAAAAGGCATAGAACGGCGGCCCTTTGCTTCTATTGTCTTAGCACGTCTCTTGCCGATTATCCCGCAGACAGCAGTTAACATCTATGCCGGAGCAGCCGGACTGCCCTTCTGGAGTTATCTTGCTGCCTCAGCTATTGGAAAAATCCCAGGCATCGCCTTGTATGCCTTCCTTGGGGATCAACTGTTCCAGAACCCAGGTAATGCGATTATAGCCATTATTGTTTATGCCATTGTGCTTATTATAGCCGGACTAAGCTTTCGTTACAGTTCACAGGAAGTAAAAAACACTAGGTAACAGAGAGCTTATTTGGCGGAAGCTGGCAGGCTGTGGTTATTTGCTTTATAATTAGATTGTGATCTATTTAATTGCATTACATGAATGGAGGGATATTAATGAATGAACATCAGACTAACCATATAAATTCCAAGGCGGAAAAAGCAACCTTTGCAGGTGGATGCTTCTGGTGCATGGTCTCGCCGTTCGAGGAATTGCCAGGCATTATTAGTGTCGTCTCCGGCTATACTGGCGGGCATACAGTGAACCCTACCTATGAAGAGGTATGCTCCGAAACTACAGGACATGTTGAAGCCGTACAAATTACGTTCAATCCAGAAATTTTCCCTTATAGCAAGCTGCTTGAGTTATTCTGGCAGCAAATTGACCCAACCGATGCGGGTGGACAATTCCATGATCGCGGCACCTCTTACGGAACGGCTATCTTCACCCATTCTGAAGAGCAGAAGCAACAAGCAGAGGCTTCCAAGGCAGCTTTGCAAGAAAGCGGCCGATTCGCTAGCCCGATTGTTACCCCGATCCTCCCGGCAGCAACCTTCTATCCTGCCGAAGAATATCATCAGGGCTACCATCGTAAGAACCCGGGTCACTACAAACGTTACCGTAAGGGTTCCGGCCGAGAGGATTTTATCGAAACCCACTGGACACATAAAGAAGACAAACTAAGCTTAAAAGAACGTCTGACGCCACTTCAATATGAAGTCACTCAGAATAGCGCTACAGAGTCACCTTTCCGAAATGATTTTTGGGATCACCACGGAGAAGGCATTTATGTAGATATCGTATCTGGTGAAGCATTATTCAGTTCGCAGGATAAATACGATTCCGGTTGTGGCTGGCCCAGCTTTACACGTCCGATTCGCGATTACGCCGTGAAGGAAAAGACGGACCTCAGCCATTTGATGGTTCGCACAGAAGTGCGCAGCAAAGTAGCAGATTCCCATCTAGGTCATGTCTTCGACGATGGTCCAGGGGAAAACGGCCTGCGCTACTGCATTAATTCAGCGGCATTGCGGTTTATACCCAAAGAGGATCTGGAGAAAGAGGGCTATGGCGAGTATCGTGTACTCTTCCAGCCTGCCTAATCTTCGATAAGGCGAAATACTGTGCTGTCTTATAGAAAAGCCTCCAATTCACGGTATACCGTGAATTGGAGGCTTTTTAATTCATAGGAGCTTATTCTTTATTCTCGTCCTCGTTAGCTTTCTTATCCTTTATTGAGGTTGTCACCGTTGGCTCTGCTGGTGCAGGGAATATCTCCTTGTTCAGTTCCCGATTTTCCTGCCGTATCCGCTGGGTCTGCTGCTCCCGTCGTGCACGGATATTTTTGCGGGCAAACCAAACGATGACTAAAATAATGCCCGCACCGATTAGAATCGGCAATGCGCCTGCAAGAATTACAAAAATCCACTGAAACATAACAGATAGTGCGTTCAGGCTTCCTTTTAAAGCATCCGATGCCCGTTCCAGCAATGGACCTTGCTCTGCCTTTTCCTTCACGGCTAAGCTCTCATCCGTCTGGTACACTCTAAGCTCTACCGTTGAAAAAGATACGTTCTGATCTATATATCGCATTCTGCCTTTGATCTGCTCAATCGTTTCTTGAATCGAACCAAGCTCGTTTGCAAAGGCGACCAGATCACTTGATTTCGTTGCTTTTTTCATAAACTCTGTGTATTGAGCTTCCATTAACTGCTTTGCCTTTAGACGCGACTCCAGATCAACATACTCCTCCGAGACATCCTGACCTTGAATACTGCGCTGTAGCGATTCGTGTTTTACTTTTTCCAAATTATTCAGAAAAGGAGAGAACCCGGAGGCAGGCACCTTAAGGATAAACGTCCCTCCTTGCTCATATTGCGACATGTTTTCGTTAAACTCTATAATATATCCTTTAGCCATCGTTACCATGTTGCGGATTTCAGTCTGAGCTTTACCGTAATCTTCTACTTCCATAGTCAGATTGGCATGATAGATTAGCTTCTTGTTCAACCCTTCCACGACATCACTGCCCGTGAATCCCGCGTTCCCTTGATCCGTGTTCTCTGATGTCAAACCTTTTTCAACTGGGGCTTCGTTGCCTCCCGCTGCTGTCTCAGCTTCTGCTGAGGTGCTCTTATCCGCTAATGTAGCTTTCGAAGATTGCTCAGTGGTTGCTGCAGCAGAATTACTCGTATTTCCGCCGTCACCAGCTAATTTGTCTGCCGCCGAATTGTTATCACCCGAGCCACAACCTGCCAATACCACCGCAAGAATTAATAAACATAAGTAATGCAGACCCCATTTGCGCATTCTCATTCCTCCAAAAGTGTAGTGGTTATCCCTAGCATTGTAACGTTACGGAATGTCATGTTCTGTACAGATCTCTTCCGTCTCTCATTTCTATAACGCCCCAAAACTTGGAAGGTTGCACTGGAATATGGAATTCCGGTAAATTTCTTTTGGTTTTTCATGTTGAATACACAAAAAGCCGCATTTCTGCGGCTCTTATTGGACATATTTTTGATGTGGGAAGGTGACCCGAAAGTTAAAGAACTCATTTGCTTACAAACTCATTATTTGGTACAATTACCACGTCTAACCTAGTAAAAAAAGCCAAATACCCTCTATTCATAATGAATGAGGGCGTGACACGGCTTTGTTGAGACAAGCTCCACCTTGCTAAACAGAGCCGTTCATTGAATGATACTATCAATTACTATAAGGGGAGGTGAACCCTCATGGCAAAAGACGTAGTTTGTGAAGTTAACTCCTGCACCCACTGGGCAGAAGAGAACAAATGCAGCGCTGAATCGATCTTCGTAGCTTTCCACAGCTCCCAAGAACCAAAACGCGCAGAAGAAACAGATTGCAAAACTTTCGAAAGTAAATAAGTAAATGCCTGAAGGGACCCTCCACGGTTCCTTCTTTTTCTTTTTCATTCTAACAAGATTGAGAATTATTATCAAGTAGCTGATTATAAAAAAATAAGTGAACTAAAAAGCCAGGGTAAATTACCCTGGCTCTAATTTATTTATGTCTATTTTGATGCAATAACCCCTGACTTTTCCCTCGCAATAGCAGCAGCGCTTACCATGTTACGTAGTGCATCCTCTGTCTCCTGCCAGCCACGTGTTTTCAGACCGCAATCCGGATTAATCCAGAACTGTTCAGGGTCCAGCACCCGCAGCGCACGATCGATATTCGCCGTCATTTCTTCTACAGCCGGAACCCGCGGGCTATGGATGTCATACACTCCAAGACCGATTCCTTTATCATAGGCCTGCTCCTCAAAGCTGATAATCAGCTCCCCATGGCTACGTGAAGTCTCAATGGAGATTACATCAGCATCCATAGCCGATATGGAATCGATCATGTCATTGAATTCACTATAGCACATATGCGTATGAATTTGTGTCGTAGCCTTCACATGGTTCGTAGCAACGCGGAACGACTTCACTGCCCAGTTCAGGTAATGCTCACGGTCTTCTGCCTTAAGCGGAAGTCCTTCACGTATAGCCGGCTCATCCACTTGAATCATTTCGATGCCTGCATCTTCCAACGCTTTTACTTCATGGCGAAGGGCAAGAGCAATTTGATTGGCTACCTCTTCCCGGCTGAGATCATCACGTACAAATGACCAATTGAGGATAGTTACAGGACCCGTCAACATTCCTTTAACCGGAAGCTTCGTCAACGATTGTGCATAGACACTTTCTTTAACAGTCATAGGCTGTATAAATGCAACATCCGCGTAGATCACCGGTGGCTTAACGCAACGGGAACCGTAGGATTGAACCCAGCCATTACTAGTAAACAAGTATCCGTCCAGCTTTTCTCCGAAAAACTCCACCATATCTGTACGCTCGAACTCACCGTGGACCAGAACATCCAGACCTAGCTTTTCTTGGAAGGTAATTGCATCCGCGATCTGCTCACGAACAAATCCATCATAACGCTCCTGATTCCAGACCCCTTTACGCCATTTCAATCTCGCCTGACGCACTTCTACTGTCTGCGGGAAGCTACCAATTGTAGTGGTTGGCAGAAGTGGAAGCTGCCATTTCTCTTGCTGCACCTTTAAGCGTTCAGCAAAAGGCAAACTGCGTTGGTCCGGCAAAGCTGCAAGTGCAAGCACTTGCTCCGCCACATCCTTACGACCACGCTCAGGTAGTGCGCGGAATGCTGCAATAGCTTCACGACTAGCGGCCAGCGCTGCTTTAGAAGCTTCTCCTTTATCTGCGAGGGCTGCTCCGAGCAAACTAAGCTCTGCAAGCTTCTCATCGGCAAAAGCTAACGCATTCTTAACTGTCGCCTTCAGCTTCACCTCACCTTGAACGGTGACTGGGACATGCAGCAGACTGCAAGAAGGCTGAAGAATAAGGCGATCAAGCGGCACATGAACGCTGAGCTTTTCTACCAGTTGCAGCTTAGCGTCTAAATCGGAACGCCAGATGTTCCGTCCATCAATAATTCCGGCACCCAGCCATTTGTCCTTCGGCCAGCCAAGACGTTCGATAGAAGCCAGATTCGCTCCACCATCGTGCACAAAGTCAAGACCCAAGCCTTGAACAGGCAACTCTAGCAGTGCCTCCAACGGTTCAGCAGCTTCAAAATACGTCTGTAAAATAATATTCAAGCCCGGCACGGAGCCGGCAATTTCTGTGTATATCGAGTTAAGCAGTGTTAATTCTTCTTTACTTATGCCTGTAACAATCGCTGGCTCATCGATTTGTACCCAGCTTACCCCTTCTTGCTTCAGTTCCTGTAGCAGTTGAACATAGACTGGAACAAAACGTGCAGCAATCTTGGCGATATCTGCCGCTGCGTAACCTTTGGACAGCTTAAGGAAGGTATACAGACCTAAAAGTACCGGTTTACCTTCAATCCCTGCCTGCGATTTAGCAAAACGATAAGCCGCTAGAGGTTTATTTTCAGTCAGGCGTGGTGTTTGTGTGCCGATCTCTGGAACGATATAGTGATAGTTCGTATTGAACCATTTGGTCATCTCACAGGCAGTAGCCTCAGCATTACCACGGGCCATTGCAAAATAAAGATCAAGCCCGATGTCGCCGCCATCATACGTGTACCGTGGAGGTACAATTCCAAACATAACAGCCGTATCCAACACATGGTCATAAAAAGTAAAATCATTTACCGGAATAAGCTCAATTCCTGCCTCTTGCTGGGTCTTCAAATGCTGCAGCTGAATTGCTGCCATTTCGGAGCGGAATTGCTCCTCATTTATTTTCCCCTGCCAGTAGGCTTCCAGTGTCTTTTTCCATTCGCGGTTCTTTCCGATTCTCGGATATCCAAGATTGCTTACTTTTACTTTATTCGTCATCTCGATACACTCCCTCTTCCATCTCTTATTTCAAACTCCAAAGCTACTTGCTTTCCTATAAAAAAGAGCGCCCTTCCCTAAAAAAGTCAAAGGGAAAGACGCCCATGATATACCCATGGTTAACGTCTAACACCTCCCTATCTTCCGTAGGTGAAGCAGTGCTGTTGAAACAGGCAGGTCTCCTGGCTAGCGGCGTCAACATCTTGAGCAGTCTTCCCAGCAGTAGTAAATTGCCAGTGACCTCTGTTGCTCGAGATTCTTCCGTTACAGTGGCGGGACCGCATCGGCTTCGAACCGAATTTCCCTATTAAGCCTACCGAATTACTATTTTCCGGTCAGCACCTGTCTCCGATATCATTCATCATTTGAGTGTCTTAATCTGATGTCATCATACGTGAAAGCCCCAGCAATCTGCAATAGATTACTGGGACTTCTGTTATATCGATTCCTTATAACGGACTTAGAAAAATACGAAATATACTACAGCAGCAAGAATTATACGGTATATAGCAAACGGTAAGAGCTTGATACGATTGATCAGTTTTAAGAAGAAACGCATCGATAACAGCGCAAATAGGAAGGCACTAATAAAGCCTGCAATAAAAAACGGCAACGCGTCCATGGTGAAATATTGCCAGTTTTTCATCAGTGACAACAGACTGGCACCTGCCATGATGGGTACTGCCATAATAAACGTAAAATCAGCAGCGGCACGATGGCTCATCCCGAGGAGTACGCCACCAGAAATCGTCGAGCCCGAGCGTGAAAATCCAGGCCATAACGAAAAACACTGTACAAGACCTACACCAAGTGCCTGTTTGTATGTAATCTGATCTACACTCTCAGTTCTGATCTTCTTCGGCCCAAACAGATCGGCAATAATCATTAATATAGCCCCAATCACTAGACCAATTAACACTGTTGATGTAGAGAATAAATGCTCATCAATATAATCATTAAACAGAACACCTAACACACCTGCAGGCACTAACCCTACCAGAACCTGAGTCAGCTTGAGGTGCCCGCCCTGCTCCAACTTCGGTAGCTCCTCTGTTACAGGATCCAACTGCTTACGGCTGAAACGCTTTAAACCCAACAGATCAATGAACCGATTTCTAAAAATCACAACAACCGCTAATATTGAACCCAGTTGAATAACTACTTTGAAGGTATTTGCCGTATATTGTCCAAATAACTCCTGTGATTTCAGCCACATATCATCAACAATAATCATATGACCCGTGGAGGATACTGGAGCAAATTCGGTTAAACCTTCAACAAGCCCCAAAATAATGGCTTTAATAATCGTTAATAGCTCCATGTGTTTCCCTCCTTTTTAATAGTCATTTCTATTATCAGTCCACTACCCGCTTAGCCCTCAGTGTTCATTCTCCGGCTGCGTTTGCGGAAGTACAGAAACCCAAGAATAACTAATCCACCAGCAATTAGTACATAGACTACATTGGAGTACACGTCCATGTACATAGCAATGTCTTCCCAGGATTCTCCTAAAGCCGCGCCAATAAGCACAAGCAGCAAATTCCATCCCAATGTGCCAATCGTTGTGAAGATCATAAATACTCCAAATTTCATGCCCGACATTCCCGCCGGAATCGAAATCAGACTGCGGACCAGCGGAACCATCCGACAAAACAATACAGTCCAGTAGCCATATTTATCAAACCAGGCGTCAGCCTTGTGGATATCTTTTTTACTGACCCTAATTAGGCTACCCCAGCGTTCAACCAGTTTCTCTAACCGGCTCACATCCAATAATCGGCCAATATAATAGAGAATTACTGCACCCAGTAGTGAACCAGCCGTGGCAGCAATGATTACACCAGGGATCGTCAAGCTCGTCGTAGTCGTCATAAATCCTCCAAAGGGCAGGATCACTTCTGAAGGAATTGGTGGAAATATATTTTCAAAGGCCAGCATCAGAAAAATACCGAAGTAACCAAACTGCTCCATAAAATCTGTAATCCATGCTTGCATCTTGTTACCCCCATTTCTCATATCAAGTTCTTCTTCAGGTTGCGTAAATAGCGGCTGCGAATAAAAAAGAAGTATAGTCCTTGAACAGCCAAATATCCGAGTAACACCGCGCCTGTCTCCGTTGCGATAGATAAGTAGAACAACCGTTGAAGCGCAATAAAGGCAAACACACTGTGTAAAATAGCTATTCCGACCGGCACAAAAAACAACAAAGACAGCTGAATCGTAACTATTCGATTGAGTTCTTTATCCGTAAGTCCCATCTTGGACAAAGTGGAATATTGATTGCGATCATGATCAAGATCGGTATATAACCGGAAGTAAAGAAAGCTGCCTGCCGCGATAAAAAAGACAGTACCCACCAGCAAGGAAGCAAAAAGCATTGTGTTATACAATGTTTTCTGAAGCTCAAACAGCGTGCCGCTGATCACAATCGCATACGGAGAATCACTTTCATAGGACTGTTTGCCTTTATGGGCAAGATCAGCAGCGATACCTACCGTCTGTGGAAAATCCTCTACATAAAAACCTGTATAAAGATCCGTCTGCACGGGATCAATAGCGCTGTAGAGCTCATCACTGATCACGACACCACTAAAATCCCCGCCATCTCTACCATCCAGCTCCGGCAATAAATATTCGGCGATGGGAACTTGCTCGGTATAACCTATTTCTTTAATGGCAAGTCCTTGCTGCAAGGAATAGACCGCTTTTACTCTGCCTTCTGTTAAACTGCGATCCCGCTGTGAACCAATCATCACCAGACCTTCGTTGCCCACCAGAGCACGCTCATCTGTTGGGAACCCTGCACGTTGCAGGGCGAGATTATAATCACTGAAAGCAATCAAGGGAAGGCGTAAAGTGCGATCGGGTCCAGTCTGAGCTTCGACCTCAGCATATTTAATCGGGATACTAAGCGCTTCATAAGGGAGTCCGTGCGTCTTGAGCTCTTCCTTAATTTCGTTCAGATGCTGATCAAAGGGTACACCCGTCTGATTTCCTTTGGCTACATAACCCACTGCTGCGGGATAATCCAATTTCAGCTCTCTGGAAAGTGTATGTATCGATGCAAATACCCCTACGGAAGTGAAGGAGACTGCGGATACAATCGTCACCATAAAAAACATCCGGCCATTCTCTTTCCAGCGGTAGGACAAACCGGATAAAGTGATGATATTCGTACGATGCCAATACAAGCGCCGAATGTCCTTAAGCAGCTTAACCAAACAAATACTTAGCTGGGTATAAAAGAGATACGTCCCGATAACCGTAATCGCAACGACCGGAAACATGACTTTCTCTACGGAAGCAGCTTTTGCAGTAGCCGCCATATAATAACCACTGATCAGCAGTACAGCAGAAATAATAGATAATACAAAGGATACTTTGGGTTCTTCTTCTGCCTTACGCTCTCCCTGAAACAGACGCATCAGTGACTCATTGCCGATAAAAACAAAGGTGCAAAGTGATATCAGAAAAAACAATAACACGAAGCTGCAAATCGTAAGCACAAGTGCCTGCCATGGGAGATGAAAGGTTAACAGGGGAATTCCCAAAAAAGTAGATCCGATCATCAAAAATAATTTGCCCAGAAGTAACCCGAGAAGGGTACCTGTCAGGATGGCAGAGGTGCCGATCATCATATTTTCCAGAAAAACCATGGTGTTCAGCTGTCTCTTCGTCATTCCATGCATCAATAAAATTCCGAACTCCATCTTGCGCGACTGCAGGAAGGATCCAACGGATACGAGTACGAACAAAGAACAAAAGACATAAATAATTGCCTCTGCCACCATCATCGTATGAGCCGCCGTACTATAAATTAAGCTCTTTGAAATATCCGGATGGTAAATAAACAAAGCGCACACGAAAAAGATCATCACCGAAAAAGCACTGACGACAAAGTAAGCTGCATATTTGCGTTTATTACGTGTTACATTCCTATAAGCGAATTGCCGAAAGGTCATGGCTGGTTCCCCCAAGCAGAGACAGCATATCAATAATACTTTGGAAGAAAGCGCCTCTATTACTGCCCTTGTACATTTCACTATAGAAACGTCCGTCTTTAATAAAGATGACCCGGTTGCAAAAGCTTGCAGCCACTGCGTCATGTGTGACCATCAGCACCGTAGCTCCTTCTTCCTTATTCACCTCTGTCAACATATTCATGACTTCCCCTGAGGCTTTGGAGTCCAGATTGCCTGTGGGCTCATCCGCCAAAATTAACGATGGACGATGAATCATCGCCCGGGCGATAGCCGCCCGCTGCATTTGTCCGCCTGAGACCTCGTACGTGCGCTTCTTCAGCAAATGTTCGATGCCAAGCAAGGTAGTGACCTCTTTCAGCCTGCTCTCCATCTCTGGGACACGAGCACCTGCAAGCGTCAAAGGTAATACGATGTTTTCCTCTACAGTGAGCGTATCCAGTAGATTAAAATGCTGAAAGACGAAGCCTAGCTCATGACGGCGAAAAAGCGCCTTTTCTTTTCTGCTAAGCAGATTAGGATCTCGGCCGTTGATCAGAATCTGACCGGAGGTCGGTTGGTCGATGGTGGCAATCGTGTTGAGCAGCGATGTTTTCCCGCTCCCGGATGGACCCATTATGCCAACAAACTCCCCCTTTTCTACAGAAAAGCGGATATGATTCAGCGCCTGAGTGGACACTTTACCCTCATATATTTTTGATAAATTATGAACATCTAGAATGGGCAAGTGTTACCTCTCCTTCTTTCGACTGGATTGCCTTCATTATACAAAGTGTACACATAGGCTGCTATTTCTGAAACTTACAATGCCCTTACACATTTGTAAGGTTTGTTATATGCTGCTCCCTAAATACAATCCGCACGGTGGTCCCGCTTCCTTCTTCGGAACGGATACTCACCTCATGTCCAAGTTTGCCGCAGATCTGCTTCACGAGATATAAACCCATCCCCGTAGATTCCTGGAAGGTTCGTCCATTCACCCCGGTAAAATAAGCATCGAACACACGCGGTAGATCTCCTGCTGGTATGCCTACTCCTTCATCCCGGATCTCAAGCACAGTCTGCTTATCTTCCGTGACCATCCCTTGGAAATAAACATGTTTGCCCTCTTCTGTCGTATAACGTACAGCGTTCGTAATCAGCTGCGTAAGGACAAAAGTGAGCCATTTTTCATCCGTGTTTACGGTAATCTGTTCATCTATTTGTATAGCTGGAAATACTCTTTTTCGAATAAAAAGACGCTTCTGCTCAGAGGTCACACCACGTACGATGGTCTCCAAATTCAGCCGTTCCACATAAAAATCGTGCTCGAAAGTATCCAGACGGGCCGTATAAAGCACGGTATCCAGTCCTTTTTTCAGACGATCCAGTTCATCACCAATTGCCGTAAAAGGAGGGCCATCCTTATCCTGAATGATCAGATGAATGACAGACAACGGCGTCTTCATGCCATGTACCCATTGATTAATAAAGTGAATATGCTCTTCTAATTTGTGGCGGTAGCTGTGCAAATCATTTTTGTAGAGGCGGAATTGCGACCCCAGTAAACCTCGCAAGCTTACGGCTAGCGGAGAATCCTGTGTAGGGCCACCTGCCTCATCGAGAGAGGAGGGCGTAGTCTCCAAACGTTCATAGAACGTGCGATTGGTGACGTAACGGTAAGCGAGGTAGCCAATCAGTAGACAAGTGCTGAGCAGCGCGGCATATAAACTTACATTCAGACCGCTGCCCCCATCCAGCCGATACACTAATGTGATCAGGACTAGCTGGGCTAGATAGACCACAATCAGGGGGAACTGTTCCCGTAAAAACAACTTCATTCCTCATCCCCCCAATTCGGAATCAAACGGTAGCCTTGACCGCGTACGGTTTGTAGTCCATCTGTGATAGCGAGAGCGGCAAGTTTTTTGCGTACACGTGTAACATATACATTTAAGGTATTTTCATCCACGAAGGCTTGATCATCCCAGATTTTTTCGAGCAGCCTGTCCCGGGTAACGATGACGCCTGATTTTTGCATTAGCTCATCTAGTATCTTGGCTTCCGTGTGGCTTAAGTCCACTTTAGCTTCGCCTCGGGTAAGGATTAGCCGCTCTACATCCAGCGTCATTCCGGCAACGTTTAGTGTGCGTTCATTATTCCCACCGGCATAGGTGCCGTAGGCGCGCCGCAGCTGACTTTTGATTTTGGCCATCGCGATTTCGTAATCAAAAGGCTTAGTGATATAATCGTCGGCTCCATTTTCCAGCGCCATTACTTGGTCCATTTTGCCATCGCGGGCAGATATAAAAAGAATAGGGCAGGTTGAAATTCCGCGAATCTGGCGGCACCAGTAATAACCATCGTATTTTGGCAAATTTACATCAAGGAGTACCAGATGTGGCGTGAACGCCTCAAACTGAGTGCGGACCCGCTCAAAATCACTCACCGCCTGCGTTTCATATCCAAACTTATGTAAATAATCCTGCAGCAAAGCCACAAGTCCACGGTCATCTTCTATAATAAATATTTTGAACATATCATGCCTCCGGTCCAGCCTTAACAATATAAGGGGGTCTGCCAAATAATATATACACCGTGCATAGGGTTAGTCAAATCGGAAGGAAGAAAAAAGAACCCATGAAGCACCTGTTTACGGCACCTTCTAGGTTCTTGGATAAGTTAGGTTTAAGGATATCAACTAGTCCCATTGTTTCTTCTGAATCCCGGCAAGAACTCTCTCTACAGGTGCCCAGCCGATAAGTTCTGGTTGGCTCCAGCCCGGAGCAGCTTGCAGATGGCAAATTTCCATGTAGTGATCTATCCTAACTATATCCCAGGCATGAATGGCCTCGCCATTCCCAAGGGCCAAAGCTACATGCCCCCAATCCTTAAACTCACCGTCCACCAACCCTGAGCAAGCATAAAAAACAAACGCGCCAGCTGGCGGAGCCCCGGTATTCTTGTGCGCATCGTACAGCCCTGCGGATTCGCGTGCATCGCTGCCTCCCCACATTTCGATTCCATTGCTTCTTTCATATGCATCTTCAACAAAAGCAAGACAACGCAGCGGATACTCCTGCGACCCCAGCCGCTCCTTAGCCCAACTAATGGCACTCTCAATTTCCTTGCCAAATTCCACGTCCATTACCAATATACATTCCTCCAAAGTACGATATAGTGTTGAACACATCATACCTGAACCTGCTACTCATGAGCTGGTATTATATAGTTATCAATTAAACTATCCCAATCCTACCTGAGTGGTCATCTACTTCGGCCAACCATTACTTACAAAAACATAAAAAACCGTAAATGAGCATAGCTCATACGGCTCTAACAAACTATAAATTGGTTTAAAGATACAGGAGTGGTGGTGGTAGTGGTAACAGTAGTAGTAGTAGTAGTAGTAGTAGTGGTAGCGGTAGTGGAGGACAATGTAAAGTTGATATTGCAGACGCCGAACGGTGATATCCCATCGAACATAAGTAACTTATTGCTTGTTGGAGTAGCTCATCTGCGGGATTTATACCGTACATCTGACCGTATACGCTCGATTGCCTCCATTCTACGGAATTTATACCGTACATCTGACCGTATACGCTCTATCGGCTCCATTCTACGGGATTTATACCGTACATTTGGCTATATATGCTCCATCGGCTCCATTCTACGGGATTTATACCGTACATCTGACCGTATACGCTCTATCGGCTCCATTCTACGGGATTTATACCGTACATTTGGCTATATATGCTCCATCGGCTCTATTCTAAGGGATTTATACCGTACATTTGGCTATATGTGCTCCATCGGCTCTATCTGCGGGATTTATACCGTACATTTGACAGTGTCGCGTAAATCAAAGCACTTTTGCCATTCTTTCGTGCCAAACTAGCTCATTCGAGTAAATTAAAGGCACTTTTGCCCTTCTTTCGCGTCACACTAGCTCATTCGAGTAAATCAAAGTCATTATTGCCCTTCTTTCGCGCGATACTAGCTCATTCGAGTAAATTAAAGGCAGTTTTGCCCTTCTTTCGCGCCAAACTAGCTCATTCGAGCAAATCAAAGGCAACTCTGCCCTTCTTTCGCACCACACTAGCTCATTCGAGCTAATCAAAGGCAACTCTGCCCTTCTTTCGCGCCACACTAGCCAATACGTGCAAATCAAGGGCAATTCTGCCCTTCTTTCGCGCGATACTAGCGAATACGTGCAAATCAAGGGTACTTCTGCCCTTCTTTCGCGCCACACTAGCTCATTCGTGCAAATCAAAGGCACTTTTGCCCTTCTTTCGCACCACACTAGCTCATTCGTGCAAATCAAAGGCACTTCTGCCCTTCTTTCGCGCCACACTAGCTCATTCGTGCAAATCAAAGGCACTTTTGCCCTTCTTTCGCGCCAAACTTGCTGATTCGAGTAAATCAAAGGCACTTCTGCTCTTCTTTCGCGCCACACTAGCTCATTCGAGCAAATCAAGGGCACTTTTGCCCTTGTCTCACGCGATACTAAACCTTTACAGCAAAACAAGGGCATTTCTGCCCTTGTTTCACCACAGCCTATAGCACTACCGCTGAAACGACGCGTCCTCTTGTAATGTTGTATACCTCGTATGTTCCACATCTCGTACGCTCATCGCCTCATATGCTCAGCAATTCCACGCTCACTCCACATTACGCACGCTCTCTGCCTCACCTACTTAGCACTTCGCACGCTCACTCCACATTCTATATATCCTCTACTTCCACGCTATGCAATTCGCTCACGCAGACTTATCTACCATCCAGCAAATTGCCGAGCCCGCCAAGTACGCTTCCTTCTTCTTTCCGACCGCTGTTGCCAGCAGCGGACAGGATGCGATCGGCCATTCGGCTGAATGGCAGCGACTGTACCCACACCTTGCCGGGTCCGCGCAACGTTGCGAAGAACAGGCCTTCACCGCCGAACAGCGCGGTTTTGACCCCTTTTACAAACTCAATATTGTAATCCACCGAAGACGTCATAGCGACTAAACAGCCAGTGTCCAGCTTAAGCGTCTCTCCCGCTTGAAGTGTGCGTTCCATAACATAACCGCCAGAGTGTACAAATGAAAGTCCGTCACCCTCCAGCTTTTGCATAATAAAACCTTCACCACCAAAAAAGCCGGTACCCAGCTTACGCTGAAATTCAATACCGATTGAAACGCCTTTTGCCGCACAAAGGAACGAATCCTTTTGACAGATGATTTTTCCACCGTATTGCTGCAGGTCGAGCGGGATGATTTTGCCTGGGTACGGAGCAGCAAAGGTGACACTTTTACGTCCATAAGAACCACTGTGTGTAAAGACGGTCATAAACAAGCTTTCACCTGTCAACAGACGTTTGCCCGCCCCCATCAGCTTCCCCATCAAGCCACTTCCACGCGAGCCTCCGCTGCCGTCGCCAAATATCGTCTCCATTGTTATTTCCTGATCCATCATCATGAAGCTCCCGGCTTCGGCAATTACACTCTCTCCTGGGTCAAGCTGCACCTCTACACACTGTATTTCCTCACCCATAATGGCATAATCAATCTCATGAGCACTCATCCCGCAGTTCCTCCTTATAATTAAAGTCAACATGTGACTTATGAATGAAAATATATACGTGCGTTGCGATTCACGGTTTCGCTAATCCTAACTATCCATGAAAACCGCCTATATCCAGCAAAAAAATCAACCAGAGGTTCTGGCTGAACTTAATCCTGGTATCCCTAAAAAATGTTATTTATACCAGATTTCTTTAGGTTACTGTACCACATCTCTTGTCAATACTTGATAATATGTTACAATACTTTTTATACTTAAATGTTTATTTAGTAGTCTAATTCTAATGATAAAGGTGAAAAGAATGAATCCACAATCGAAATATGCAATTCTGCTATACTATAAATTTGTAAAAGTGCCGGATGCAGAACTATTCGCCCAGGAGCATTTGGCTTACTGCAAAGAGCTTGATGTAAAGGGACGAATTCTCATCTCAGATGAAGGCATTAACGGAACACTATCTGGTACGGTTGCCCAAACCGAGCAATACATGAAGGATTTGCGCGCAAACCCTCTGTTTAGCGATATCGTCTTCAAGATCGATGAGGCTGATGGTCATGCCTTCAAAAAGATCTTCGTTCGTTATAAAAAGGAACTTGTGACGTTCCGGGTCGAGGATGAACTGGACCCTAACGTGATTACCGGAAAGCATCTGGCGCCTAAAGATTTCTATGAAATGATGCAACGCGACGATGTGGTGATTCTGGATGGTCGTACCGGCTACGAATTCGATCTTGGTCATTTCCGCGGCTCCATCCGCCCCGAAGTAGACAGCTTCAAAGAATTTCCGGACTGGATTCGCGAGAATATGAGCGACCTTAAGGATAAACCAATCCTGACCTACTGTACAGGCGGGATCCGCTGCGAGAAATTAAGCGGGTTTATGATGAAGGAAGGTTTTGGACAGGTGTACCAGCTGGATGGCGGCATTGTGACTTATGGTAAAGACCCTGAGGTACAGGGCCAACTGTTTGATGGCAAATGTTATGTCTTCGATGAGCGGATTTCTGTACAGATTAATCATACCGACGAGGATATCGTTGTCGGACGTTGCCATCACTGCGGTCAGCCAGCTGACCAATTTATCAATTGTGCTAACGATGCTTGTCATCTTCAGCATATTTGCTGTGAGGACTGTGAAACACAGCACAGTGGTCATTGCTCGGACGAATGCGAAGCTATCACAAATGCTGTGGGCTAAATAAAAGGACAAGCTGGCCGCAAATGTTTCTGCACGATTCAATTACGAGCACTAGTGAGTCTTAAGTTAACTAAAAGGTGGCGTACAGGATTTCACTGTACGCCACCTTTTGTTATGAGCGAAACGTCCGAGCAACGCTCCTAAGGACTGCACCTTTTAAATTACGTCATATCCAGCAAAAAAAAGTCAACCAGAAACTCTGGCTGACCTTAAATGTAGTATATCCCCGAATAAGCTGTTTATACCAGCCTTCTTCACATTACCGTACCATCATGCGGTTTACGCAGTGTAGATTGAATCTTTGGCGCTTTCACTAGCTTTGGTTTGCCTAAAGAGGTTGTAAAGGTGATCACATAGCCGGCTACGACTACTGCCATCACTGTATACATCGTTTCTTTAACAGGCATATAAAAGAGTGATAGTGCCAGAACGATTACATCCATCATGATGAATACCGTACCTACTTTGATTCCCTTCCATTCACTAACCAGCAACGACAAAATATCGTCTCCACCGCTAGCCCCGCCACTCCGCAGGATAATTCCCGCTCCTAAACCTGTCAGTACGCCGGACAAAAGAGCTGCTAATGCCAAATTGTCCTGCAAGTTGATGACCAAACCGGAATAACGTTCCATGAGACCATAGAAGATTGTAAAAGCTCCTACAGAAACAAAGGTGTTGCACACGAACGCTTTCCCTTTGAACATCCATGCTATCAAGAGTACTGGAACGTCTAGAAGCAGAGTTGAAATCGAAGGTGAAATTCCTAATACGTATTTGCCAAGCAGCGATAATCCTACGAATCCGCCCTCTGACAAATGATTCTGAAAATTGATGTGATAATAAGTAAATGCAAGCAAAAATGTTCCAAACAAAATGACTGTCAATCGGAGCAGTACATTCACTCCGTAATTGTGGTTCCTCATACAGGTCTCCCCTTATCGTATATGGCGGCTAGACGTCCCACCAACCTCTACGACGGGTAAAACCGGAGGTATTGCTCCTTCGCATATATATACTCCTTCCCCTCGCAGAGGCGGTTCGTCAAGTAACAACGGTTTACGCACCTTCTACAGGGAAGCTAAGTATAAGACAGATCATAACGTTTCCAAATCGTCCTTTGGGGAATCGTCCTTCGGGGACACATGGTATCCTGATCCTTTCTCTAATTTGATAAGTTCTGTTTACATTATACCACGGAGCCACCCTACTCTAAACAGTTTGCCAGAAAAAAGCAGGAATCACTCTGTACTCCGCAGCAAACGGTTGATTGTTTCACGTCTTACACCGATTAATTGTCCTATTTCTTCCTGGGTCAATAACTCTGTTAGCGCTGCGCCATGAGAGTAGTCATTAAACCAGCGGGTTAGCAATTCCATACGTTCTGCAGGTGTACCTACAGTAAGATGATCCAGCCGTGTCTGCATAAACCGTACCTTCTCCTGAAGCAGTCTGGCGATTTCCATCGCTTGACCAGAATCCTCCCGCAGCTGTTGATACCATTCTGCTGATGGAACTGCCTCCACCTCGCTCTTCATCATCGCAACTGCCGTTCCATGCGCCTCCTTTGGCGAAATGAGTGAATGATGGGGAACCATCTCACCGGGATACAGGATGTTGAATAACACCATGTTCCCATTCTCATGAAGTCTTGTGACCTTGAACAGCCCGCTTTTTACCTTAAATAAAAAATCACAGCTGTCTCCTTGGCGGAACAAGACTTCCCCCTTATGTAATATCATCTCGCTCGCTCCTTTTCCTTCTGATTATATATATTTTCAATTATATAAAATTAAACCTCATTTATGGAGATAAATCTACCTATGGGCGAGGAGGTGGGTGATTAATGTCCATACAAAAACTGCTGGGTGCCAGAATGAAAATTCTGGCACCCAGCAGTTCAATTTATTTATAAAGTTACTTTGCTTCAAGCGGTTTCTTCCATAATCCGAGCATCAATCCGGAGATGACCGAACCGATCAGAACAGCTAAGAGGAACAACAGCGCGTGGCTTGAAAGGGCAGCTACAAAGATCCCGCCATGCGGAGCCGGCACGTTGATATTCCAAAGCTGTGTAAGACCTCCAGCAACGGCCGAACCAAGAATACAAGAGGTTAGGACACGAAGTGGATCGGCTGCGGCGAATGGAATGGCCCCTTCCGTAATGAACGACAAGCCCAGCACATAGTTCGTTAAGCCTGATTTACGTTCTTCTTCCGTGAATTTATTCTTAAAGAAAGTAGAAGCCAGTGCTATTGCAAGTGGAGGCACCATCCCCCCCGCCATTACAGCAGCCATCATGAAGCCGTTGGTATTGCCACTGGTAGTGAATACACCGATGGCAAAAGTATAAGCAGCTTTATTGAAAGGTCCACCCATATCTATGGCCATCATGCCACCGAGAACCAGACCCAGAATAACAGCATTAACAGTTCCAAGATCATTAAGCCAATCAATCAGTCCTACATTGATCCAGCTAAAGACCGGATCGAACAGGTAATACATCAATCCACCGGTAATTAGAAGCCCGAATACCGGATATAACAGGATCGGCTTCAGTCCGTCAAGTGTTTTAGGCAGTCCTGCAAATACTTTACGTAATCCGATAATTACATAACCCGCCAAGAAACCAGCAGCCAGCCCGCCGAGGAACCCAGCGTTGGAATTCAAGGCCATGTAACCCCCAACCATACCTGGCATCAGAGCCGGACGATCACCAATGCTAAGCGCTATAAATCCAGCAAGGACTGGAATTAGGAAATGGAAGGCACCATCTCCACCACCAATTGTCTGCAGTAACTGGAACAGCGGATGATCTGCTCCACCTACTTGTTCAATCAGGAAGGAGATTGCTAGCAGAATACCGCCACCGACTACAAATGGGAGCATGTGGGAGATCCCATTCATTAAGTCTTTATATATTTTACTGCCGATACTGCCAGATTTCTCTTTAGACCCTTCGTCATTGCCACCGCGACCTTCATTGTGATAGATCGGCGCTTCCCCATTCATAGCTTTACGAATAAGCTCTTCCGACTTACGGATGCCATCACTTACAGGTCTTTGCAGTACAGGTTTACCGTCAAAACGGGCCATTTCCACCTTTTTATCAGCTGCAACAATTACACCGCTTGCACGCCGAATCTCATCAGGGGTAAGTACGTTTTTGGCCCCTTCTGAACCATTCGTCTCTACACGGATATTAACTCCCATTTCCAGAGCTTTTTTCTTAAGGGCATCTTCAGCCATAAAAGTGTGTGCAATGCCTGTAGGACAAGCAGTTACAGCTACGACAAAAGCTTGGGAATCCGGGTTGCCCACGATTACACGTTCAGGCTCTGACTTCGCGGCAGTTTCAGGGGCTTCGTTCTCTTTCTCCTTAGCTTCACCTTCCGCCTGCTTGGCATCAAACAAAGCTGATACCTCGTCAGGAGTCTGAGTATTCATAAGCTGTTCAATGAACTCGCTATCGATCAGTAGTCTGGACAATGAGGCCAGTGTACGAAGATGCATATTGCCTGCTCCTTCTGGAGCGGCAATCATAAAGAAGATACGTGCTGGCTCATCATCAAGGGATTCAAACTCCACTCCCTTTGCGCTCTTAGCAAATACAACCGTCGCTTCATTTACCGCTTTAGTCTTAGCGTGCGGCATTGCAATGCCGCCGCCAATCCCAGTGCTGGACTGCTCTTCGCGCTTCAGAATCATCTCTTTAAAAAGGATCGGATCATTAATTCGGCCACTTGCAGCAAGACTCGCAATCAATTCATCAATTGCAGCTTCCTTAGTTGTAGCTTTTAGATCCATGATCATCGTTTCTTTTATCATTAAATCCGTTATTCTCATCATGCTCAACTCCCTTAAGTACTTTGAATGCTGTCGGCTTACACTTCTGAGATTTGGATCAGCGGTCTCAGCTGTTCAATGAATTCTCTGTCCGCTAAGTCATCAGAGAATGCGGTTGCACTGCCCGAGGCAACGCCTGCACGGAACGCCTCCAACAAGTCTCCTGTCAAAGACAGTGTCCCTACAAAACCAGCGATCATGGAATCTCCTGCACCTACAGAATTTTTCACTTTACCTGATGGTGCGTTGGCGTGGTATACCCCTTGCTCCGTAATGAACAAAGCCCCTTCACCCGCCATGGAAACCAGTACATTTTTCGCTCCTGCATCCAGCAGCTTGCGTCCATAAGTAATAATCTCTTCCCTCGTATCTATGGTTACGCCGAATAGCTCTGCGAGCTCATGATGGTTCGGTTTAACCAGCAATGGCTGATACGCCAGTGCTTTTTGAAGTGCAGCACCAGTAGTGTCAATGACGAATTCCGCTCCGCTCTGTTTGCACACAGCTATAAGCTTGTCATAGAAATCTGCACCCAGTGATGGGGGAACGCTTCCCGACAAAATCACTACATCCTCCGCGTTCAAGGCAGCCAACTTTTGCAATAGTGCATTGGCTTCAGGATCATGAATGACGGGTCCAACACCGTTAATCTCCGTTTCCTCTCCATGCTTGAGCTTGATATTAATCCGCGTATCATCGGAAACAAACACGAAATCGCTTGAAATTGACTCTTCGTGTAACCAATCCTCAATATATCGGCCGGTGAAGCCTCCAAGGAATCCCATAGCCTTATTCTGAACCCCAAGCTGATTAAGCACTCGGGATACGTTAATTCCTTTCCCTCCCGGAAGCTTCAAATCACGTTTCATCCGGTTCAAGTCACCCAGTCTCAAATCTTCCACTTCCACGATATAATCAATGGAAGGATTAAGCGTTACAGTATAGATCATGATTATCCCTCAATTATGTTGGTTTTCTAAGCCATAGATTACCGATCACAAGTACGGCATCTGTAATTTCTCCAAACGATCACACGGTAATTCATAATTGCTTATCCTATATAAAATTTATACCAGCGTGAAATCCACACCCAATTGCGTGATCTCACGGATGAATTTGTCAGACGCTCCTGAATCTATAATGCAATGATCCATTTCCGTCACATCTGCAACCTTGCTAAAGGATATCTGCCCCAGCTTACTGTGATCTGCCAGTAGAATAACTTGCTTGGCGACTGCGATCATTTTGCGTTTTGTAGCTGCCTCTAACATGTTCGGAGTTGTGATGCCTTCCCGCAAATCCAGTCCATTAGTGGCAAGAAAAGTTTTATCTACTCTCACCATATCTAAGGAACGCTCTGTCATCGGTCCAACAAAAGCCATCGTATCCGGGCGAAGCATACCGCCTGTAATTGAGACTTCGATATTGCGGCAATCCCGCAGCTCATTCAGCGCCATAATCGAGTTCGTAATGACTTTGATATTCGAAAAGTTCTTCAGTTCTCTGGCAATCTGCAGTGTTGTTGTTCCTGCATCAAGCAGTATTGCGTCCCCCTCCTGAATCATCTCCACGGCCTTACGGGCAATCCGTTGCTTCTCATCCAACAAATGGTCTTCCTTATCAGGATAAGCCGCTTCAAAATTGACGCTCTGCAGGGAAACCGCTCCGCCATGAGTACGCTTTAATAGCTTGGCTTCTTCCAGCTCCTTCAGATCACGGCGCACAGTAGACTCAGATACGCTCATTTCCTGACTTAGCTCCTGTACAGAAGCTCTGGAGTTCTTTTCCACAAAAAGCACGATTTTTTGTTTTCTCTCTTCCTCAAACATCATCGTGGCTCGCTCCTTTATGTGACAGCGCGACCTGTGCAATTCCTTGCGCTCATCTATGAATTTTCTTGACCGTTAATTGATTATATGTGACCGTTATTGATCGTTTGTGCTCGTTTATGATTTTAACAGCGTTTTCATCCTGTGTAAAGTGCTAAAAAGAGACAGTGCAAAATTACATCCGAATTGCCTATCTCATATGCGGCATTTATAACATATTAATAATACATACCGGGAAAAGCGGGTGATCAGAAATGGCCAATGGAAGAAACAGCGGGAGAAATAAAGGCAACAGCAATGCTAATAAGAATGGGACCACCAATAACAATAATCCAGTGGAATCCGCAGAACTTAGCGCTGAGGATTATGAGATCATCGCAGCTGGACTTGTAGCCTTAGGTGAGATTTTTTCCTTTTTATCTCTTGTTAAAGCAAGACAAGTTACCAAAGAAACCGGAGGCGAAGATGTAGTTCCTGAAATCTTCACTTTATCCACTAGAAAATCTCATAGACGAAAGTCAAGATAATCTGTGAAAAAGCAGAGAAATAGTTATATCCCCTTGTTAAATTGCGAACTTTTTACTTGGCGTAACCTTTTTAACTAGAACCTCTATATGGGTATGCCAAGAACTACCTAAAAGGAATTGCCCGCTTTTGAATCAATACTTGTAAATTAGGGTTATTAAACTACATAGACATAAATTTGAATTTTGGGGGATGTTTTTATTGCCACAACAGAAGTATTTTCGGACAAGCCTTGCTATTATCGCCTTTTTACTGATTTTGTACTTAGGCTCCAAAGTAATGTTTCTCTTCGCCCCACTGGGTGCCATTTTCAAATTATTACTTGTTCCCATGATGTTATCAGGGTTCATGTACTACCTGCTGCGTCCGTTAGTAAGAATCCTTGAGAAAAGAAAATTAAACCGGGCGTTCTCCATCCTGCTCATTTATTTTCTGATTGCCGGCTTGTTCGTTCTCTTCTGGATTCTAGTCTGGCCGACACTTCAAGAACAAATTCAGAACTTTATTGATAACACTCCTTACCTCGTGCAAGGTTTGCAGGATCAGTTCAATGCATTGAGGGAGAATCCGACACTTTCGCGTTTTTTCAAAGGGGATTCCGACGTCGCAGCCCGTTTATCAGAATTTCTTAGCGATACTATTACCTGGGTTACCAATTCCATGTCCAATTTGATTGGCGTTGTTTCCAGCATTGTAGTGTTAATCGCAACTTTGCCCATCATTCTGTACTACATGCTAAAAGATGACTATAAGCTATCGCCTAAACTTCAAGGCTTAATTCCGAGAAAATATCGTAAGGAAGGGCAAGAGATGTTTGGAGATATCGACAGCGCCTTAAGCAGCTTCATCGTCACACGCGTGGTGCTAAATGTCGTACTCGGTATTATGTTATATATAGGGTTCCTTATCATCGGACTGCCTTACTCCCTGTTGCTCGCCGTAATTTCAGTGCCCCTTAACTTCATTCCATATGTGGGATCATTCTTAGCAGCGATTCCGGTAATTATAGTGGGTTTCATTGAATCACCGACGATGGCCATATGGTCCCTGGTTGTAATCTTCATTGCCCAGCAGATCCAGGATAATGTACTCTCACCGATTATTTACGGAAAATCATTGGATGTTCATCCACTGACTACGGTCATCCTTGTCCTTATAGGTGGAGACTTCTACGGTATTATCGGAGTTCTTATTGCGCTCCCTGTTTATATGATTATAAAAATTGTTTTCCTGCGCGTGTATGAGATTATTATTGCAGACCGGATAGATGAAACTGAGCCTATCAAAAAAGAGGAGCTATAACGGTTGTAATCTACTTCGTGAACGGGCGGAGCTTATCTATAAAATAAAAAAGGGTACGTCTCCAATCACTCGGAGTCGTACCCTTTTTTATTCTTTACAGGTGCCTGAAATCATCCTCGTAAAGAACGAACTACAAAGATGTGATTGCCCTTCATCAGGTTTTGGCCGTTCTGAAGAGTAACTGAACCTTTCGTATGTGAGGTAATAATCGTATTAAAGGCAATAAGCTGATCTTCTTTCCAGACGCTAACCGCCGATTTAAAATACACTGCATTGTCAAATTGCTGCCGATCCCTCATCACATAACCTACGGAATGGAGAACTGGAGGCAGCGCTCTTTCTTTTGGAGCCAGAGCCTTAATAACAACAATATCCCGAAACGGCACAGCAATTTCCTGATGGCCAATCACCGCCACCGATGCGGAAAGGTCCCATTTGCGGAGGATTCCCTTCATAATGGTATAAGGTTTCTCCCCGCAGTACATTATAACGGGTTTACCTACCCAATGCTTCATAGCTACCTCCCCTTCGCATCACTCCATAAATTATAAGTCCGGAATGAACCAATCTATTCCTGCCAACCCCTGCGACTCTAAAAATTGGTTGGCCTTTGAGAACGGACGACTGCCAAAAAATCCACGATGCGATGAAAGTGGGCTTGGATGAGGCGATTGCAGCACCTTATGCCGGCTTTGATCGATGAAGGCGCCTTTTTTCTGCGCATGACTTCCCCATAATATAAACACCATAGGCGTAGATCTTTCATTTAGCTTTTGCATAATAGTGTCTGTGAATGTCTCCCAGCCCAGACCTTTATGCGAACCAGCCTCACCTTCACGTACCGTCAGCACGGTGTTCAGCAACAACACTCCCTGCTCTGCTAAGTGCAGCAAAGAGCCGTGGTTCGGAACAGGCACACCGACGTCCTCCTTCAGCTCTGCATAAATATTGCGCAGTGACGGAGGGATACGTACCCCCAGATTGACAGAGAAGCTTAGTCCGTGCGCTTGTCCGGGACCATGATAAGGATCTTGACCTAAAATAACTACATGGGTCTCCTTATAAGGCGTTAATTTCAATGCTGTGAACAATAATTCTTTTGGCGGATAAACGGTATGTTCCTTATATTCTTGTGTTAGTGCGTCCATTAATTTTAGAAAATAGGGCTTTTGCATTTCATCCTGCAATACCTCATCCCAATCGTTGCCAAACATCCCCAAACTCCTCCTTTAACCGAAACCATAGCGATATAGCTTTTTTATTTCCGACCATAATCCGCTTTGATCTCGCCCCACTCTTTGGTCTGCCACTTGAGCACCTTATTGTCATATGTATTGGTTTGCAACCAACGCTCTGCCCGATCAATAAGCACCCAAATTTCCTCTGTTGAAGAATCGCGCGGCAAGGTTGTTGCCACCTTCTTCTGCTTCACCCACTTCATTGCATTTACTGAATCACTGTAGACCGTTTTATCGCTTCCCTCTTTCTTTAACAACGCCAAGGCATGAACAATCGCTAAAAATTCGCCTAAATTATTAGTGCCCTTTTTGATC
Organism: Paenibacillus sp. FSL H8-0315; assembly: GCF_038005365.1. Classification (NCBI taxonomy): domain Bacteria; kingdom Bacillati; phylum Bacillota; class Bacilli; order Caryophanales; family Paenibacillaceae; genus Paenibacillus; species Paenibacillus sp. FSL H8-0315. The sequence goes on from NZ_JBBOTA010000001.1 coordinate 1,439,844, forward strand.
GGACCACAGGAGAAAATGATATCTCCCGTTTGTGTATCTACACCCTTATATTCAACAGGCCCCGGATTACCACGAGTCCCCACATCTACTGAAATACTGTTGTAATCAATCTCCTCAGAGGTCTCTACTGTAGCACTGCGTTTAAAAGAACTAGTCCCCTTAGACTTTGCTGCACCAGCTGCCCCTGTTCCCCAATTCCCCTTCCAGCCCGCTTTATATGCCGCATCAGCTGCTGCTTTGGATTCATAGGATTTATATTTTGCACCGGTATAATGATCTGTCTGTGCCTGGCATTCTGCCCAAGTGCTATAGACTCCCGGTTGTTTACCTTCCCAGACTACATAATATTTCTGTTTGGCCATGGATAATGCTCCTTTTCTACTGCCTGTACTTATTGTAATCCATATTGCTCGTGAATTCATCGGATAAATCACATTTTTCAGGTCATACTATACGCCAGAGATGTCCAGGCCTATATTACCATTTGTAGATTGATTGGTAAATTACTAACTAATCACTCTATAGTAAGCTCGAAGGATATCAGTACAATTACTTAGGGAGGTTATACAGATGAGAAAGATAGCAAGTGTTGCTGCGGTATTTGCTTTTGTGTTAATGGTCGGATGTGGAAATGCAACAAACAATGCCAATAATGCTACTGCAACAAGCACTCCTGAGAACACGAATAATGCGGGAACCACTAATAATACAGGCACGGCTAATAATCAAAATAACACCACAGATGCTGTAACCTCAGCTTCCGTAGTAGATAATGAAGAAGCCTTCAAACGCGCCATCAGTCCAGAAGGAACCTGGATTGCTGCTACACTTAAAGACTTAACCTTCACCGAAGATCTCGTGGTGGATGGAGAATTCATGAATAAAGAGGAACCCGCCAGAAAAATTGCTCTATACACACAAGATGCGGATCACAACATCACCAACTCCTTTAAACTGACTGCTCCAAAATTGACCATCAAGAGTAAAAACGCCCGCATCCAAGGCGGCACTTTTATTGGAGATGTATACGTAGAAGCGGATGGATTTACCCTGGTGAACGCAACCGTTGAAGGCAATGTCTACTTCGCAAACGATCAATATAAATCCACCTTTAATTCATCCGATCAAGGAAAAGTAACTGGTGTTACAGAAGTGAAAAAATAAGCTTCAACCCCAAAAAGGTGATCTCAAGTCGTTAAGACTGAGACCACCTTTTTTTATATACACCCTTATTCTTGATAAAAACCATCTTTGAAAAAGTTGTACCATCCCTCGACGGTTTCGATTGGGAAACCCTCTAACTTCTTCATAACTTCCCTTGCAAATTCTAAAGAAGCTGTGCCATTAGCTGTAATAATATATTCACTCGAAACTGCCTGTTTTTCTATATAATTTGCTTCTCCTTTATAATTAGGAGCATTTTGTTTTAAATAATCCAATGAATTTCCGGTATGCGGTATGTTGTCTAAATAGCCATGTTCAGCCAAAAAAGTTGTAGCGTCACATATAGCGGCTATAGGCACACTCTCCTGCAGACATTTTTCAATCACTGGAGTAATAGCTGAATTATCTTTCCAGCCTGTGCCCCCGATTAAAATCAACATTTCATACTGAGCAGGTAAACTGTCTAAAGTATAGTCAGGTACAACAGTAAATCCACCCATAGATTTGACATTGTCGCTAGTTAGAGCAACTGTTCTTACTTTATATTCACTTTCCTGCTTATTTAGTTCGGCACTAATATATCCGCTTTCCCAATCAGCGTAGCCATTGGATAGAAACATCAAAACTTCTTTTTTCATATATTAGCACCCCCTTTAAGTTCTAACGCCACTTCCGCCACTTCTCGCCCATTTACCAGCAGCACAATCCGGTGCTCTCCTGGATAATGACGCCGAGTTGTTAAATCAGCCCAACGATGTGTCCGTTTACCTGACAGAATTGTACCTCCAGGTACGGTCTTATCCGATAACAAAAAAGATTTACGGGAGGTTCGACCTGCCGCTTTCACGAAATAGATTCCGTATTCAATCCGAATCCGTGCTGGAGCTCCCTCACGAACTTGAAGCTTATACTGTAATTCGGAGCTTTCGCCAATGGTCAGGATTGAAGGTTCCAATAGAATGAAGGCACTCGTTATAAGTGGAGCAGCTTCGTCTGTCTGCTCTGCGTATCCGAATAAAGCCATAATCTCTGGCTCAGCTTTACGAATCAAAGAACGGCAGCCGTGCCGCACAATCCAGTCTGTATCGGGATGTGTTCCCTTCCAGCGCCGAGCGGTATCGAGCACCACTTCCGGATGATCCTTTGCAATATCATTCAAATGATTAGCGACACTTTTACGTACATACAGGGATGTATCCGCCTTAAGCTGCTCAAGTACAGGTAATACCGGAGCTGGGTCAAGCTTGAACATGGGAAGCGCCTGTCCCCAAGGCAGACGAGGCCGACAGCCCTCACTAGCCAGCCTACGTACATGCTCATCAGGGTGCTCCGCCCATACCAGCATTTGAGCCATCATCCGCTCTGGTTCCCGTAAGAGAAACGGCCTAACTGCAAATTCAGCCGATGATTTCGCTGTGAATCTTTCCAGCGCCTGCATAGACAATTCCCAATGATCGTCTCCCTGACCATATACCTCAACAAAATCCGGAAAAATCAAATAAGGAAATCCCACGCAATCGTCAGCAATGGCGAATAGGATAGCCAGCGCTTCCTCATAAGGAAGCTTTAAGTGGCTGCCCAACGTCTCGGTGATCCGCCGCATTCTTGCCTTCAGCTCAAGCGTTTCCCACGGTTCAGTCATGGCTGAGCTTACAAATGCCTCAGTCTCGAAGACATTATGTACGCCACGAATCTTTTCGCCGAACTCACGCAGAAATTGTTCATTGTACATTGCTTTTAAAGGTTCAGCCATTCGATAATCCCTCATTTTCTTCTTTAGATCAGCAGACTTGATTCTGTCATGAAATCGTAGCACACCCAATTTGACAACAGTATGTCAACTTTGGCAGCTAAGAATTAATAAGTACCTTTACCTCTTCAATCCCTTGTCGGGCTCGACTGTTTAACGCGCGCTTATCTTTAAGGTTATGTTCTTTAAGTTCGTGTCCAGGATCAATGACCAGCGGCTGTGAGATTACATCCTCGAGAATTTGCACAGCAACCTTACAGCCTTGAAATAACAGTTCTTTTGTGATCACTTGGTTATGAGAACGAATGATTTCAAGCATTTTTTCCGCATAAATCAGTCTAACCAAACTATCAGCGCTCATAATATTCCGCGAAGCAAAAGAAGCCACTTTTTCCACAATCCAGCTATCCTGATAATTCCGCGAGATGGATTCCAGTATCGTAATCGCATCCCAGTCCCGTATCGACAACTGCTTGACGTGCTCCGTAGCCCATTCCTGCAGCCATTCCAGCTCCACTTCTCTTGGAATTTCAAAACTCTTGTACTCCTTAAGTACTCCTGCTTTATGCATATTTAAAAAATGACCCAAAAACTGAATGTACAGCTCCTTGGCTCTTTGTGTCGGTTCTGTCATCTGGCAATCATCCTTTCATTATCCAAATCATATCCATTCCCCGGTTTCTTTTCAAATTAAAAATAAAAAAGGACAGGTAGCGAAATCATCGCAATACCTGCCCTTTAATAACTTTGGGTTATGGTAAATAGTTTGCTTCAACCGGAGGGGTTTTCTCCACTATTTTCAGTTCTAGTCCTCCGAATCTCTTCGCCAGCTTGTTATATACCAGCGCTACCAGCATACCCACCAATCCATAAATGAGTATCAAAATAACCGGCATAATCAAATAAGGGATACCCATAACAACGATAAACGTCTCTTTAATGATAAGCCCGACCACCACCATCCCTAGACCTACTATAAACAATAGCAGTGTAGGAATGATCATAAAATAGATAGTTGTTTTAAAAAAACTCTTTTTGTTAATTTCCAGCACTTCATAGTCTTTCATTATGTAATCCCCTTAATTTATTTAGAGTGGTAAAATTACCCTCTTCGTTTCATTAAAGACGATCTTAAATACAATTTCAACCAAATTTCTCATATTTTCGACTTTTACCAAAGAATTCTTCCTAAAACTCAACGATAAATCATGGTAAAATAACTCCTATGGTTTAATATATCATCATGTACAAGATGTCACCGGAGGGAATAACATGCCACAAACATTAGTGAAAAATATTGATTTTTTTATAGCTGCCTTATCCCAAACCTATATTTCTGCGCTACAGCTTGATCCTGATGGAATGTATTCAGAGGTTGCTTCAGGAATTGTTGAATTGTTCTCTGACGAACAAGTACGGCTGAGAAGATATGACGGATCAGTATCCCATTATGCAAGAGACAACACCAAATTTCAGCGATGACAAAAGGACGTGAACTGGAAAAAGGTCATTGTGAATGATCCTCTTCCAGCTCACGTCCTTATTCACTCTACACACAACTAATCTAGCACAATCCATTCGCCTTCAGCATCCGCTGACTTCATTTCTGCTTCCACGATTCTTAAAGACTCCGCTGTACTCTCTGGCGTACAAATAATGATAGGCTTATCCTGGATAATAACATCCAGAAAATATACAAGCTCTCTATAGTAGCCAACATCCGGTGAAAGTTCCGCTAAATAGCCTGCCCCGTCATTCGGATTGAGCTTGACCTCGCTGCCATCAAACACTATATTTCCACGTTCAAAATTAACCCGGTACCCCATGTAAAAACCAAAATCACCTTCCAGCGTCCAATCCACCTGAGCATTAATTACTTTTGCATCCTTATAAAAATAGTGAGTCGATGCGATATCATATCCGCTTCCCGGAAGGACATTACGTCCTAAGGATGATACTTTATCCGGTCTGCCGAACAGATAGTTAATCATATCCGTATCGTGAATATGCATATCCATAATGCCTCCACCGCTTAGTGTCTCATCAAGAAACCAATCCTTAGGAGCACCAGATCCCCTGTAAAAATACCCTTCCGTGACCTGACCGAACTGCCCGCTCTCTATCACTTCTTTTAAATATTCATACCCCGGCCAAAAACGGAGACAATGTCCGATCATCAGTTTTTTCCCACAGCGGGCTGCCGTTTCCACCATTTCCAGCGCTTGTACGGAAGTTCTGGCCATCGGTTTCTCACAAAAAACATGATATCCACGCTCCAGCAACGAACAAGTCATTTCCGCATGCAGATAAGTAGGAACCGCAATGTCGATCATATCCAGTTCCTCACTGGCTATCATTTTCTCCAGATCATCGTATAGATTGTAAGCTGACAAATCATAGACTTCCTGGGCAGTGCTCATATTCCCGGCTGCTTTTCCATCCTTTAATTCCTCAATTCGCAAATCACAGATGGCTTTAAGGGCAATGGGCTGCCCCTCTTTCGTTAAGCGCACATAATTATCAAAATGCATCCGGCCCATAAATCCAAAGCCGATCAAGCCTATTTTCAACATCGTGAAGTCTCCTTTACTAAAAGTATGGTACTTAACGTATCCGTATCCAGGCCCCTTCCTGATCAGCCGATTGGATTTCAGCCTCAATGATTTCTATGGACTGGGCAGCACTTTCGGGCATACATAGGGTCACTGGCTCATCGTTCTGGATGATTTTCAAGAAATATACCAACTCTCTGTAATATCCGGTATGCGAAGAAAGCTTCGCAATGAACCCCGGTTGACGATTAGGATTTACCTTAACTTCCGCGCCATCAAAGACTACATTTCCCCGTTCAAAATTAATCCGATAGCCCATGTAAAAACCAAAGTCGCCTTCCAGTGTCCAGTCCGCTTGGGCATTGACCACTTTTCCATCCTGATAAAAATAATGAGTGGAGACGATATCATAGCCACTTCCCGGTAAAACCTTCCGCCCAAGCGTTGATACTTTATCCGGTTTCCCAAACAAGTGATGGATGATGTCCGTATCGTGTACATGCATATCCAGCATACAGCCGCCACTTAGCTCATCATTGACCAACCACCCTTTAGGAGCACCGGAACCCCGGTAAAAATAAGCCTCTGTCACTTCACCCAACTCACCGCTAGCTATAACCCCCTTCAAATATTCATATCCCGGCCAGTAGCGAAGACAATGACCAATCAGCAATTTTTTTCCGCTGCTTTGCGCCGCCGATACCATCTTCCAAGCTTCTGCGGAATGTCTCGCCATCGGCTTTTCACAGAACACATGATACCCTCGTTCCAGCAGCGAACAAGCCATTTCAGCATGCAAGTACGTAGGTACTGCAAGGCTAATAGCATCTAGTTCTTCTTTTTCGAGCATATGCTCCAAATTCTCATAAAGGCTGTAAGGGGAAAAATCATATACCTCGTGGGCCGTGTTCATATTCCCCGCGGATTTAGTATGTTTAAGGACTTTAATCTGCGGGTCACAAATGGCAACCAGAGAAATCGGATGGCCGTCTTCCTGCAATTGAACATACTGATCAAAGTTCATTCGGCCCATAAATCCAAAACCCACCAGCCCCACTCTGAGCACAGCCTTCACCTCTCTTAAACTTAGTAACTAGTGCGTCCTAAAATAGCATCCATCGCTGCAGAAGTATTAAAAATGATTTGCTCCGAATAATGCGTATATGGCGGTATCATTTCTCCAGTAACATAATTGCTGTAGCCGATCTCTTGCAGTGCTTCCATAACAGCAGGATAATCCACATCCCCAGCAAGTAGATCAACAAATCCATGAAGTCCTCCGGCTGCCCGGCGGTAATCTTTGAAATGCACCTTCTTGACTCTATGGCCTAGAATCCGTATCCACTGCTCTGGATAACCAGAATGAACGATATTCCCTACATCCAGATAGGAACCTACATAATTGGAGCCTACAGCATCTATAAAAGAACGTAATTCGAGCGGAGACAGCAGGAATTTATTCCACACATTTTCAATCCCAATAGAAACACCCGCCATTTTTGCATCCTGAGCCAGATCACTGATCGCCTTCAAGGCTCGATCATAAGCTTTTTCATAATCGACTATTTCACAGCCCTCAATAAAATCCACACCAACCGCACCAGGAATGACAAGAATCGTATCTACGCCAAGTGTTGCTGCCAGCTCCAATTGTTTTTTACATACATCGATAGCCTTCGTCCGGTTCGCCGCGGATTCACTTGTCATGGCATATGACCAATATAGTCCTGTCGCCAGTCCTGCAATTTCTAACCCCATCTCCTGAATGGAATTTTTGATCTTAATAGCTTCTTTCTCAGTGGTTTGCAGGCCAAGTTCACCCGATTCATTCAAAGATAACTCAATTCCGTCGAAACCTGCCGCTTTAGCCAGACGTGCACATTCTTCGATCTCAGTACCTTCGCGAAACGACCAAATGTTTATTCCCTTTTTCATCTGAATCCTCCTCAAATTTGTTATTTTCCGTTTTTTAAGATTTTTCCCTAAGTGCGCTTATATCCTTGATTTATTTATATTATAATAGATTGTAAGTTGAATTTATTTAGGTGAACAAGAGATTTATTGCACGATTCCGGTCTATTTAAAAATTCATTTTATACTGTATGGGAGGTTAATTCGTGGCTGAAAAAGAACCCCGTTATCCCCTGAGAAAACAGGTCCCCTCCCGGGAGTGGTCACCTGGCATTCACTACGCACAATTCCAAACCCTCTCACCTTGCCTCTTTCCAAGAAGAAGATTGTATGATTTCGAGCTGCTATACGTTCGCCAGGGGAAATTATCAACAAAGATGGATACGGAGGAATATATCCTGAATTCAGGACAACTGATATTTCTTTCTTCCGGGGTATATCATCAAAATGCGATTGTCTCAGATTCGGAAACCAAACTCATTGGGATCCATTTTGATTTTTTTGGGGAATCGATTATTACAAGCGATGAAGACATGCTGGTCAATGAGGAGGAGGTTATGGACGAGAAGTTTGCCTTGGAAGCTGTGACCGCTCCTTTTATGCCATTGTCACAGGAGCCCATTTATACCCCGCCACCCGAATGTATCCATGCGATGGAACAGCTCGTGCATGAATTTACGATGCGGCCTGCCGGTTATGAATGGGTCTGTCGGGGGTTACTGCTCGGCGTTCTAACCTCGCTGCTCCGAACACAAAGCTCCCGGAATACAGCCAAATCTTCCGTTCATACCGGGCGGATCAGAGCTTTAATCGATGAGATGGATTCAAAGCTAGCAGACCGCTGGAGCAATAAATCCATGGCTGGTGCCATGAATATGCATGAAGACCATTTCTCCAAGTTATTTCGTGAGGTAGCTGGCATGCCTCCTGGTGAATATCTCCGTTCCATCCGGCATCGAGAAGCACGCAAGCTGCTGCGTGAAACGGATTGGCCGATTGAACAGGTCGGGGATAAGGTTGGTTATCCTGATATCCATTATTTCAGCAGGGTATTTACCGCAAATGAGGGGATTTCTCCGCGGGCTTATCGCAAAATGTCCCGGATACTCTAGAAACGGAAAACTCAAGATATCTCAATCCAAGTAAGAAAAACTTGCCAAAAACATTGAGGGTGATGGGTCATCTGCTTTGTGTGATACCTGTGGGGGCCGATAAAGAATATACATTGTACGGTGAGATGTGCAATATGCGGGGCGGCGAACGTTCGTGTTTTCTGCGTTAATGCAGTATGCGGGGACGGCTCTAAAACTAATTAGGGAAAAACTCCCTGAAAACAGCCAATATTCGCTCTAAATGAACGAAATCAGGGAATTCCTCCCTAATAATAAGAGGAATAACTATAATTGCTAACGAATCAGCTAAACTTTGGGGAGGTTTTCCCTGATTATTAGTCTGATGACCAAATATCCCGGAATTTCAGGGAGAAATTCCCCAATCACTCTATCGAAGCAGTACAATTCAGGAAAGTTGGAGATAACAGCAGCCGGAAGTCTAATTATTCGCCGTAGTTACGGCTGACTCTTAATGTATGATCTCAAATTGAAACCACACACTTTCCATCCCACCCAACTCTATTTCTTGGATCACGGCGTTATCCATCAGGATCGTCGTCTTTTGGATCTCGGAAGTGTTATTTACGGCACAATATCGACCCGTCTCAGGATACGCGTGACATTCAACATTCGGATTCACTGAGAACCATGAATACAATTGCTCCTCTTGATGTGCGGCCCAAAAGATCGCTCGGCTGAGTAGTCTGGTATTCTGAATACTATAGGGAAGCCCCGCGATATAAACGCCCCGCCCCTGACCAAATGAGTTCACGGCAAGATTGCAGCTGCCTTGGTGCACGTCCAATATTTGTGCTCCGGCCTCCGCTTGATAAATCATGGTCATCCCTTCACCATAATTAATCTCACCTTCCAGATCTTCCGTTATGAAATGACCCTGCACAGGCGTTACCTTGGGCTTATTGATGCTTGCTGTAAATCCAATTTCCTTCTGAACACCTAGAATATCCGCTAGTTGAAAAAGAACCCCTTGATGTTCATAAGCTGATGGATCACCAATCCCAATAAAACCGCCCCCTTGCTCCACCCACTCACGAAGTGTTGCCACAACTTGCGGATCGCTCCATTGATCTCCACCGCTCCAAGAGGTGTGTACATCACCCGCGTTAATAATCACACCGATACTAGGATCAATCCCACTTAACCTGATGTCATCAAAGCTTATAAACTCAATGTCGAACGGCAAGCCCGCCAATGACTCTAATGCCCCTATGTAGGAGTAACATCTTTGATTCCATAATGAATGAGCCACTTGATGTGTCTGCCAGCTTCGAAGGGAGCCCCAAGTATTCAGAACCGCCACTTTAAAAGGAGCTTTAAAAGGCTGTGTCCCTTCTGCATTGGCATGAATCCCTTTGAACTGCGTCGCAATTTCTGTCACATGATCTATAAAATCCGGAAATTGATGCGCTAGACTTAAATATCCGCCATACCCCATCCTGCCAACTGGTTTGCGCATGAGCGCACGCCGGCATTTGATCCAGATTGGCATGGACTCTCCGACAGGGTCTCCCCCTTCAAAAAAGACATCAGGAAAGAAATAAGGATAGAAACGTGCCTCGGTATCCTTAATAGGTATATCCGCAATCATACGGGTTGTAACGCCATCTCCTGCTGCCCCTACCACTGCGTCGAGCCCGATCTCCGGAAAATATTTGCCATAAGGCTCTGTACCAGCCCAGTGATCCCCAAAAAACATAATCGCTTTCTTCCCGAAATCATGCACCATTTCTACACATTGTTTAGCATAACCTGCGATGAATTTCTGATTGAAGTCCATCCAGTCCAGATATCTTTGGGTCGGGTTCTTAAATGGTGTGTTATATCGCCCCTCATCCACAAAATCTTCTGCAGTCAATCGGTACCCATAAGCTTGTTCGAATTGCTCTAACGCAAGTGGACTTACACAACTCAGATAGCCAAACCAATTCACCTGTTTCTCCTTACCTTCCTTGTTAAAAATCAAATCAAAATTATAAAAGAAGGTCGTAAAACGTACGATATCAGTCTTGGGATGTTTCTTCAGCCAATCCTCCAGCACCTTCAAAACATGCTCTTGAGCCTCGGGATAACGAATATCCAACGGTAAACGATGCTCCTCATCCCAATCATTCGTGATGTGGTTGTACATGGAGACCGGCTCCCATTTCTGGTAGGCCAAGAAACTGACCGTATACTTGTGAAATTGTACCGCCTGTTCAAGTGTGACAATTCCCTCTGCGTAACTCCAACATTCAGAAGGTAATACTTCTCCTGTAGTCCGGTTTACAACCTGCCAATATTTTTTTATATCCACATCTGTGTTAGGAATAAATTGCTCGGCAAAATAATCAGCCATAATATCGATGGTCTTCACCTTTGAAGTTACTATTACTGGAGCAGACATCAGATAAATCTGCTGTCTATATTGCGGATGCTGCTTCGCCCACTCATTGTCCTCACGGACAAGACAAAGCGTTGAATAAATTTGCAGACCCATATCGAGAATGTCCTGCGATAGATTCGTGCCATCACTGTCACGTACGGCATCTACACCCCATTTTTCGACGAGATCGGCTATGACCTCTTCCATCCCTGTTTCACCAGGCAGTGTAAATCTTCCTTTGTCCACGTAACTTCCCTCCATGTCTTTGTTGTTCAGCCCTTAATTCCGCCTGCGCTTATTCCTTGGAGCAATTGCTTTTGTCCAATCACATATAAAAGAATCGTTGGAATCAGCACTAGGATCAGTGCGGCAAAAAGTGCACTCCAATCAGTAGCATAACGTTGAACCTCAAAAAGATTGGCTAAACCTACTGGCAATGTTTTTTTGCTATCACTTTGAATTAAGACCAATGCCAGCGGATACTCATTCCAAAAGCCCATCGCTGCCAGCATACAGACCGTCACAATGCCCGGTTTAGCAAGCGGCGCAACAATTCTGACGAGCACTCCTGTGTTGCCACAACCGTCAATCTTAGCGGCCTCTTCATAATCTCTAGGGACGGACCTCAGAAATCCACTTAATACAAAGATGGCAAAGGGAAACTGCAGAACAGCATAGATTAAACTGAGCATCCCGCGATTGTCTAACATCCCGAACGAATTCACCTGCAGAAATAAAGGAACCATAATGTAGGAGGCTTGCAGAAAAATACAGGCCATATAAAGGTTAAGGATTAGTTTAGAGCCCCAAAACTTAAATCTCGTTAAGACGTAAGCCATAGGAACCACAAAAATAACTAGAATCGCCGTGGATAACACCACAAGAAAGATAGAGTTCAGGAAATAACTCCCCATCTTGGATTTCTGAAAAGCACGTACATAGTTATCGAAGTGTAGGGCTTGTGGAAAGGAGAAGGGGTCTGTCAGAAATTCTGTATTGCTTTTAAATGAGGCTAAGAGATTCCATACAAACGGATATAATAAAACAATGGTGGCTACAATCAGAAACAGCCGCGTGATCCAGTTAGCAATATTCATTTTTAGAAGACTCTGTTGATTGCTCGTCATCCTTCTCCCCTACCCTTCTGCTCGATTTGTAAGTAGTCTGGACAGAAAAGAAAGCACAAAGGCGAACACCAGCGTAAATATAGCTATAGCCATGGCATAACCAAAGTTCGCATTCTGGAAGGCCTGCGTGTACATGTAGTGGAGTAAAACAGTAGTTCCACCTGCCGGACCACCACCAGTCATTACAGTTACAACTATAAAACTTAAATTGATCGTACCAGCCAGAGACAACACAAACGTAATGCCAATAATATCTTTTAGCAGAGGGATCGTAATACTGGTAAGCTTCCGGAAATATCCCGCACCATCAATAGTCGCCGATTCAAACACATCCGCAGAAATCCCATCAATCGCAGCGATATACATGACCATATAGTAACCAACCGCTTGCCAGATCAGTGTAACGGCTACACACCACAATGCTGTTCGGCTATCTCCAAGCCAGGGTCTGCTCAGTTGATCTAATCCGATGCTCCCCAGAATATTATTCAAAATGCCCATGTTGGGATGAAACACAAAGGACCAGATAATTCCGACTACCGTCAATGAGATGATACTAGGAAAGAAAAATACGGTTCGGTAAAATCCTCTTTCCTTCAGCTTCGTCTGCGTTAATAGAAAAGCAAGCACCAGCCCAAAAATCAACGTAATCACTGGCACAACCAGCATCAGTTTAAATGTATTGCTCAGAGCTTTGAGGAACATCTCATCTTGAAACATATATTTATAGTTATCCAAAAAGATAAACTTGTTCTCATCACTCATCCCGGTAGCATCCGTAAAAGACATAAAAAATGCCCGAAAGGTTGGAATAATCATAAATACGAGGGTCAACAGGAGCGTTGGAATCGTGCATACCGCTATGAATAGCTTAGGATTTCTGGTTTTCGCTGTCCTAATCTTTGATTTCCTCTGTCTAGGAGCTACTTCTGCCAGCTGCATTTCAGACATCTTTCTCACTCCCCTTCATACAAAATGCATCCCGTTCATAGATAACCTTATCCATTCCTAACAGGATGCATTTGCATGAGATACTATAGATTATTTACTAGCCGCTTTCTCTTTACGAATCTGTGCAAAAGCTTTTTCCACATTATCCATCCATTGATCTGTGGTCATTTGGCCTGTCATCACTGGTGTGACCGTATTCTTGAACATTTCAGTGACTACACTAACCTTGGAACCCTTCGGTAACGATTGCCAGCCCTGTAAAATAGAAATGGAACCATTATAAGCCTCGAACATGTCATAGACACCTTTAGTCAAAAATGGCTTAGACAGCTCCTTCGCATCGTTAAGCGCATACGCCCCATTCGCTTTTTCCGCAAATAGTTTTACAGATTCATCGGTATACAGGAACTTTAAGAATTCCTTAGCGAGCTCAGGATTTTTGGCCTTAGCAGGGATGGAGAATTGCTCGTAGCTGGAAAGCACATACTTCTGATCGCCTTTATTGAACACAGGTACTGTAGTCATCCCAAATTCAAATCCATTTTCTCTAGGTGAATCCTTCATTTCATTTTCCATCCAGTTCCCGTTTACGATAAACAAAGCTTTACCCATCATCATATCGGTCTGCGACTGTGTATGGTTCAAGGCAACCGTGCCGTCCATCAGATAACCGTCTTTAGAGATTTTATAGAAAATATCCAGTACTTTTTTGATCGTGTCGTTCTTAAATGAACCTTCCTCATAAGCAAAGACTTTATCCAGCGTTTCTTTTCCCCCCGCACTCGCAATGGCCGGGTAGAGAATTTCCTCCAAATAATCCGGATAGATGCCTTGGTAAGTGAATAAAGCCCGCTTCGTTTTGGTTCCATCTGCATTAACTAGGTAGTTCTCCTCTTTGTTCAGCTCATCCCCTAAAGCAAAGAACTCCTCCCAAGTCTCAGGAACACTCCAGCCTTTTTCTGTGAACAGTGTTTTATTGTAAATCAAGCCCATCGGTCCAGCATTAAAAGGTGCGAGGTACGTCTTTCCATCTTGATAGGGCTGAAATCTTGTACTGTCCAGCATCCCCGGTAGAATCATATCCTTAAGCGTCTCCTCTTTATCAAGCGCTTTGCTTTCAAATACATCGCTGATATCTAGCAGTCCTTTTTCTTTAATCAGTGAAAGCACGATGCCACTTTGCTCTGTATCTGTAACGGATAGGAAGTCGGGAGGATTACCCGCAACAATCTGCGGCCGGATTACTTCACCAACTTTAGGATTAATCGTCATGTTCACTTTCACACCTGGATAAGCACTTTCGAATTTGCTGACAATTTCATTCCAATAATCCGCACCATATCCCCCTTGGAATACAGCAATGCTAAGTTCCTTGTTATCAAAATCTTTAGCAGGTTCTTCTTTAGTCTTCCCGGCGTTCGTTGTACTTGTAGCTTGCGCGGTGCCCGCAGCTTTCGTTGAATCAGATTCATTCGAGGCAGCAGGTTTATTATTGCTGTTCCCACAGCCGAGCAACCCCACACCTAGCAGCATTACTGCTAATAATGTACTCATAGTCTTTTTCATAAACGCCCTCCTTAAGATATTCTTGTAAACGCTTTTTTAATAATCTAAGTATAGAAGGATTTACGCTATATTTACATTTACAATACAAACCTACCTATGTATTATCTTATCCATCTTCCAATGCGAGCTCGTACAAGCTTATTCATCAGGGTCACATAACCTGTAAACTTAGCCGTTAACGGAATGGATAATATTATCCATTCCATAGATTATTCTCACTTTTCGCCGCTGCATATATATTCCATAGTTCTTTTTATGTTAACTTGTAAGTAAAAGATAGTGAATGGGAGGTCATCCACCTGAGTCGACGCAAAGGGAAGCTGCATTTTCCTAATCCTCCGCAAATCATGCGCAAGGTTAAAATTCAAAATCGCTTAACCGTCATTTTCTTAATCGTATCCGTGATCCCAATCATCTTTATAGGTTTCTACTCCTACACCATTTACTCCAAATCTATTAACAATAAATTAAGTAAATCCACATTTCAGGCTTTAACACTGCTTAATCGAACGATGTTAAGTGAACTTAACAACTATCAATATCTTGCAGGCTCTGTTTCTACCAATAGTATTATTCAGGAGCGTTTATCGGCAGCACCAAATGAACCCGCTCCTAGCAATGCTGCCATTAATCATGCCATGGACAATTTATATAGAACCATCTACCCCGGATATGTCCAGAACGTTCGGGTCATCGACGCCAAGAACCAACCTATTTATGAATTAGGCTACGATGGCATCCCCAATCCTAAGTATGAAGAAATTATGAAACAAGTAGAGCTCAATGCCCCTTATGACAGTCTTAACTACGCAAAAAGCTATCGCGCTTACAATACCATTGTCCTGGGCCGGAAAATTTTTGATCAAGATGACATTGGCGTTCCCTTAGGTCATGTGTTTGTTTTTATTGGTGGGGAGTTATTTTCAAAAGTCATTCTTTCCAGTGTGGATTTAGGTACAGGTTCCAGTCTCCTTATTATGAATAGGGAGGGAAAAGTAATGTCCTCGAATCAAAAGGATACTCCGCTAGGAGAACCCTATTATAAAGATGAACTTTTTAAGCAAATCAAGACACAAGAGGCAAAGAAAAACCATTCCTTCCAAGGCATGGTCAATGGCAAAATGCAGCAAATCTCCTATATTAACAATAATCAATTAGGCTGGTACATGATTTCTACCGTGCCCTTCTCTTATATCAATTCAGAGACAAGTAAAATCACCACTGGACTACTTATTGTTGTCAGCATCATTGTAGTCGTGTGTATTCTAATTATTATCGTATTGTATAAAAGCATCCTGAAACCAATCAAACAAATCATCGTCTTCTGCAATCAAATTTTTTATGGTGATCTATCGAGCCGGATCGAAGATCACAGCAACGATGAAATGGGCGTGTTGGCCAATAGAATTAACAGCATGGTCAGTAGAATGGAACAGCTGATGAAGGATCAAAAGAAAGATCTGAAAAGAAGACGTTCGCTCGAATTGCAAATGCTGCAATCGCAGATTAATCCTCACTTTCTTTTTAATACACTTAACTCCTTACGATGGCTGGCGATGATTAACCAGGTTCCCGTCCTTAGCGACGGCATCTCCTCACTAGCTGAATTGCTGCGTAGTACCATTATCGATCAAGATGAGCAAATCACCATCAAGCAGGAGCTGAACAATCTGGATCATTATTTTGCCATTCAAAAAATACGTTATGCCGACAGGTTTGACATTGAATATGACTTGGATGAGTCTTTATTACAGAGCATGATCCCCAAGCTCATCCTGCAGCCGATCGCAGAGAACGCGATTCTTCATGGAGTTACAGATATAGGAGGAAAAGTTCTAATCCAAATTAAGGTATACGCAAAAAATGAATACACCCTTATTATTGAGATCATCGATAACGGAAAAGGGTTTGACACCACCAAATCTGAAAAAGCTGACAATCTGTCGGGTATCGGAATTTCAAATGTGGCCGATCGCATTAAACTTCAATACGGTGAGAGTTACGGGCTGTTCATCACAAGCTCAATGGGTCATGGAACCTGCTGCCGCCTAATTATCCCTAAACAAACATACGAACTTAAGGGGTGATACTATGTATCCTATGTATAATGTAATGCTAGTGGATGACGAACCTATTGTTAAAGTCGCGCTCAGAACCATGATTCCATGGGAAGAGCTTGGATACATGATCTGTGCTACTGCCTCTGACGGAGTGGAAGCCTTAACACTTGTAGACAAGTTTAATCCCCATATCATCATTACAGATCTCAAAATGCCTAATATGGATGGTCTGCAGCTGATAAAAGAACTTAATAACAGAGGGTTTGCAGGAAAAATCCTGGTGGCGAGCAACCACGGGGAGTATGAGTTAGTTCGTGAAGCCTTAGTGCTTGGGGCTATAGACTATATGCTGAAGATTAGTATGAAAACGGGGGATTTGATCCATTTGCTGGAGAAATCTACGAAGCTAATTCAAGAGCAGCTTCAATCTAGGCAGCAGCAGGAGACCCAAACACAGTTATTGCAGCACAATTTAAAAAGCGTGAAAAATGCGCTGCTAAAAGATTATTTCACCGATCCTTATTACGATGTGCAGCAGCTTGATCAGCATGATGCTATAAGTTTCGCTTTCAGCGAAAGCAGCTGTTATTTATTCTACATTACTTTTGAGCAGAATAACGCGACCCAAAACGAAAGACAAAATCACATCTCCGTATCCTTTATTGAAAACATCATCTTGGATATCTTGGAGACCGTAGATCAGTTAGAAATTATTCAGCTAGAATCTAATGGGCTGCTGCTTCTAATCTCCTGTGATACCTTAGACGATCATCAAATTATCCGCACAGACTTTATCCAGAGGGTCATTCGGTTAATCAAAATGTATATTTCTATCACCCCTACTATTGTTTTTTCTGATCCTGTACGGGGATATGCTGAAGCAAAACGAACCCTAGAGCAATGTAAAGAATCCTTGCAAATCCAATTTTACAACGAAATAACGATTATAGATCCAACGGATGTCCATTTAAAGGATACGCTGGACTTCGAGGATGTACATGATTTCTCGACGCAATTAATTCAGAACTGGAAGCTTTCAGGGGTTGAAGCCGTTAATCAAGCAACTCAGCAATTTCTCGACACCTGTAAATCCAAGCAAATTAATCCTGCTGAAACCAAAAAGTTCATCGTAAATTGTCTGCATTATCTTCCCTTATGCGATGCTCATCTCATTGTCGAGGATCCGAAGCTTTTGAAGACCTATATAGAAAATATCGCCAGCAGTAAACGTACCACTGACGTTCTATCTATAATGGAGCTTGTGTTCCAACTATTCTCCCATCAAAAGCAACAGATCGTAACTACACACAATAGAGATGTTAAACAAGCGATTGACTATATCAACACACATTATCAGAAGAAGCTGACCTTATCTCTGATTGCCAAGCATGTCAACTTAAGTGAGAACTATCTGTCCAGAATCTTCAAAGAAGAAGTGGGGCAAAGCATCATTCACTACATTAATACTGTGAAAATGGAAAAAGCTGCAGAATTAATACTTAAAGGGAATCCATACATTAAAGAAATTTCCACGCAAATCGGTATACACGATCAATTTTATTTCACCCGGTTATTCAAAAAACACTTTGGTGTTAATCCTAGTGAATATAAGAATCACGTTCAGGCCACGCTTGGTTCAGAAAATTAAGACCATTCAAACTCTTTTTATGATCCTTTCACAACCTGAATGTTATTGATGAACCCTTCTTTAGGTGCAAATATGGAATTAAACAACAACTCTTTGTTTAACCGCTCCAGCTGCAGTAGATGATGACGATAGTGCATTTCAATAAGTAGGAACCATTCCTCCGCGCATAGTCCACCAAATCGCGGGTGAGATACGGTATTTTGTTTGGACGCTTTTTCAAGAGAGGGTTCGATCTCTCTCATTCTTTGAATGACTGTACGTAACCCTTGAATTAATTGTTCTTTGCTCTCCGGCTGCTCCGGCGTATATTGGGCGGAAGGCGGAACCTGAATACGAATGGGCGGAAAGCTTCCTTGCGCAAATATAGCCGCACCATCCTCAGTTTTCCCCACATGAGCTACTAAGGGATCTTGGTCTAGCACAAGGCATTGATCAATATTACGAAGCTGCATATACAGCGCCGAGTTAATGAGATGCTGAAACATCTGTCCGATGGACCAGGCGTTTTCACTCGGCTTTTGCTTCAACTGCTCCAGATTGAATCGCTCCAATTCTTGAATATAGTATGTCGCAGTTTCTTCAAATCGTTGTAAGACTTCTTTTGTTGTAATCATCATATATCAGCTCCTGTAGTCATTGATGGTCCAAGTATACAAAAACGCTACTGACAGCGTTATGTCAGTAGCGTTTTAACATTATTTCTATTTCATTTCTAACCTGATCACGGAAAGATTCGGGCTCCAGCACAACCATACCGCCTCCCCAGCCAAGCACCCATTGCAGCAATTCCCCTGGCTCGCGAACGCGAAAAGTAACAAGTACCCCCTCCGCATGCTCCTCAATAGTTTCCATATAGAAATTATTTGATTCCCTTACCTTATCGGCTATGTCAGCTTGGACTAAGATAAGCACATGAACGTTGCGATCATCAGGAGGTTGGTATACCTCCAGATGAAAATCTGCTGGCAGTATAAATTCATCTTCCAGATTAATAAGCTCCCTCATTCGGGATAACCGGAAATGACGGATGTCTTGACGCAATTCACACCAGGCGATGAGTACCCATGACCCGTGATGAAGCACAAGTCCATAAGGAGCAACCGTACGAATACTTTGACGGTTCCCATCGGCTTCGGCGATTCTTTTGGAATAACGAAATCTTATTTTCCTTCCCTCCAATATCGCTCCACGAATGGCTTCCAAACATGCCTTCTCTTGTATGGGTGCTATATCTTCTGCGGATGCAAATAAACGAAAACTTTTGCGAATCTGTGATGCTTCACTGCGGATAGCTTCCGGCAGGATGGCTTCTATCTTTGCTTTAGAACTTCTAGCCTTATTACCATAGTGTGCATCAAACCGCTGCTCGATAAAATCAGTTCCGATAAGCAATGTCACTGCTTCGTCCAGCGTGAAACTAACGGGTGGCAGGAAATACCCCTCGATTAAGGAGTAACCCTGCCCTGGCGCTCCTATTATGGAAACGCCCGCTTCACTCAGTGCCTGAATATCCCGATAGATCGTTCTTACGCTCGTTTCAAACGTAGCAGCCAAATCCTCCGCCCGCAACATTTTGTTACGCTGCAGTTCAAGCACTATAGCTAACAACCGGTCCATTTTGTTCATACGACTCCCCCTCCCCGAACAATCTCATCAACAGCTCGTCGATACCCACCCGAGTTCCGAAATGATTCACTGATATTGGAGACAGCTTTTTTATAAGATAAATCGCTTAATATATGATCTACTGCTTCTCGTAGTTGAGTTGCAGTTAAACTTTGCATTTGTAACTTAATGCCTGCTCCGACATGGACGACTTGATCCGCAATTATTGGCTGATCCGCACTTTGTGGAATTACAATTAGCGGAACCCCGTAATAAAGCCCTTCATTGATACTGTTCATTCCACCATGTGTAATAAATAACTTTGTGTATTGCAGGATATCCGTTTGTGGAACATAATTTTTCACGAAAAAGTTTTGCGGAATTTCCCCTAAATCCGTGATTTGGACTTTATCTCCAATTGACATCACAATAGTGTGCTCCGTGTTCCCCAATGCTTCAATACAAAGTTTATAGAATTCAATGGCTTGGTTAAAAACTGTGCCGAGTGAAATGTAAATTGGACTTTTCCCCTTAATTGCCATGAGGTCGAAGTTTTCTGGAGCTAATCGTGAAGAGATGGAGGGTCCTACAAAGATATAAGACGGGTCGAAAGCTTCTCCCTCAGGTTGAAACTCCCTAGTTGTATAAACGATAGTAAGTGGGGCAGGATTACAAAACACTTCATAAGGGGATTCGATGTCCACATCATATTTGCCCTTCACCATTTGCGTCAAGCTTTGGAATTTATCCTTTATAGGATTAGTTACTTCTGCAGGAACTGTAGTATAAAATTGTTCTAACATTTCATCGAATGCTGCTTTTGTCTGCGCAAAAGAAGTACAGGAGCTAATGGCCGGAAGCCTAAGAATTTGAGCTAACAAACGTCCACAACCAAACATAGAATCATGGATGATGTAATCAAAATGCTCCCCTTTGATCTGTTCAAGAACGCTTGGAATAACTATATCTGCCGTAAGTAAAAGACCGTTGATTCTTTCGAGTACATAATTTCTTCCACCTGAGATAAAAGCTTGTATAAATTTCTGATCGTCAAATGTTCGTACTGTAGCCCCCGTCATCTCCATACGTTCTCTATAAGCTTCTATACAAAAATACACTACCTCTTCGCCACGAGAAATAAGCTCTTCCACAACGCCAATCGTGGGATTAATATGTCCCTCTGATCCACCATTAATAAATAACACACGCGCCAATTGTAATCCTCCTTAACTATAAATCATTTTTATATTAGATATTATAAACATTAATTTTACTTATATCGCTCTAAAAGGGTATAGTAATATAGGCTTTAAAACCATTTTAATAATATAGAGTATACCCTTATTAGAGGAGAGATCATATTGGAAAGAGTAGTTGGAACAGTTGTACGTGGACTTCGCGGACCTATCATTAACAATGGGGATAACATTGAAGAAATCGTAGTTCAGACGGTATTGAATGCAGCAACAGTCGAGGGTTTTTCGATCGAAGATCGTGACATTGTGACCGTAACTGAATCCATTGTTGCTCGGGCACAAGGAAACTATGCAACGATTGACAATATTGCTGCTGATATAAAGGGGAAATTCGGCGAAGAAACTGTAGGGGTCATTTTTCCAATCCTTAGCCGTAACCGGTTTGCTAACTGCTTACGCGGTATTGCCAAAGGGGCACAAAAAGTAGTCCTAATGTTAAGCTATCCAGCTGATGAAGTAGGCAACCACCTTGTAGACATCGACGAACTAGATGCTAAAGGTATCAATCCATGGACGGATGTATTAACAGAAGCTCAGTTCCGTGAGTTTTTCGGCTATATTAAGCACCCATTCACAGGGGTTGACTATATTGAATATTATAAAGGTTTAATTGAAGCTGAAGGTGTGGCTTGTGAAGTCATCTTCTCCAACAACCCAAAAACCATTTTAAACTATACAAAAAATGTATTAACTTGCGATATTCACACTCGCTTCAGAACCAAACGCATTCTCACAAACAACGGTGCTGAAAAAGTATTTGGTTTGGATGATATTCTTACACAATCAATCGATGGCAGCGGCTTTAACGAAGCTTATGGTCTGCTAGGATCAAACAAAGCTACAGAAGAAAGTGTAAAGCTATTTCCAAACAACTGCCAGCCTATCGTGGATGGTATCCAAGCAAAAATCAAAGAAATTACAGGTAAAACTGTAGAAGTTATGGTTTATGGCGATGGAGCATTCAAAGATCCAGTCGGAAAAATCTGGGAGCTCGCAGATCCAGTTGTCTCCCCTGCTTACACTGCCGGACTTGATGGAACACCAAATGAAGTAAAATTGAAATACTTGGCCGATAACAACTTCTCTCATCTTCGTGGTGAAGAGTTAAAACAAGCCATTTCTAAATACATCCAGAATAAAAATGATGATCTAGTTGGTGCGATGGAAGCCCAAGGGACTACACCTCGTAGATTAACTGACCTGATTGGATCATTATCTGATTTGACTTCTGGTAGTGGCGATAAAGGAACACCAATGATTTATATCCAAGGTTATTTCGATAACTATACAAAATAAGAGTAGTACAACAAAGGGAGTCTCTAAACGAGGCTCTCTTTTTTACTTTCTGGGTTATAATAAAAGCAAACAGCGGCAGGCGGAGGATACTATGAACATAAGAAGGATTAAATATTTTATCGATCTCGTGGAATGCAGAAATTTTACGGAAACAGCTAAAAAGAACTATGTTTCGCAGACCACCATTAGTCAACAAATCGCCGCGCTTGAAGAGGAATTCAACATTCAATTGATTGACAGAAAGCAGATCCCTATTGAGCCAACCAAAGCCGGATGGCTTTTCTATGGCGAAGCCCTCATCCTCTGGAAGCAATATAATCATATGAAGCTGAGCATGGAAAACTTTCAAAAGTATAATACGCAATCCCTGAGTATCGAATATGCGGCGATGACGGATATCCAAAGTTTGTTGAAATTGATTCCCTCGTTTCAGGATCATCATCCGAATATTAAGCTGGAACTGAATAAAGTATTGCTAAAAGATATTGCAGAATACTTGCTAAAAGGGATTTACGACATGGCTATTGCCTTTGATTCCGAGTTTCAGGGAAAAGAGGACATTGTAACCTATCCCTTATATAAGGGACGTTATTGTGCAGCTGTGAGTCATCACCATCCTCTCTTTCATCATAAATCGATCGCCAAAGAGGAGTTATATGAACATCCGCTAGTCATGCTGAATCCAACAGCTATTGGAAACTCTTATCATCTAATGATCCAGCATGCAATTGAAGACGGCTATCAGCCGAACATTCTTCGAACCGCAGACGATGTGGAGACAGAATTGTTTTATATCATCACAGAGAATTTGATTGGCTTTTTCCCGGATAACTATCAGCTCGCTTATCTTCAAGATGAAGTCCGGCTAATTCCTTTAGATGATTCACACCATACCTTTGCAATCGAAGCAGGTTATCTCAAAAATAATACAAACCCGGCCTTGCCCTCCTTCCTGCAACAAATCCAAATTGGATTTAGCAATCGACCATAAGTTTTATGTGTTAGACTATGTTCTTTTTTTCACATACTATAAGGGTATAAATCATATCCACAAGGAGTGACAACGATCATGGGTAAATTATTGTTGACTGGTGTCGATGGAAATCTAGGGAAGCAAGCTGCGGAATACTTGTTGGAGCTGGTAGATAAAGACCAAATCATTTTTTGCGCTTACGATCCGGCATGTTTGAAAGAATATGCGGAACAAGGGATTGAAACACATGTGACCAACTTTAATAACAAGGAAGGCCTTGCCGAAGCTTTTGCTCATGCCGATAAACTCGCTCTAATCTCCATGCCTTTTGTTGGAGAGAAACGTCAAAATGCACAAAAAAATGTGGTCGATGCTGCCAAAGAAGCTGGAGTCAAACAGATCATTTATACTTCTTTGGTCAACGCAGCCGATGAAAGCAATCCAAGCGTAGAAAAAATTGACCATGTGTATACCGAACGTTATATTCAAAGCGTTGGGCTAGATTATATCTTCCTTCGGAATTCCCAATATGCGGAAGCCATGATAACCAATTACTTTACGTATGTGAAGGGTGACGGGGTATTAACAAACAATCAAGGTGACGGTAAAATGGCTTATATCTCGCGGAAGGATTGCGCAAAAGCCGTTGCGTATGCCCTAGCCTCCAATAATTATCAGGAAGCGATTCTAAATATCAACGGGCTTGAATTGATGACAATTACCGACTTCATTAAGATTGGTAATGAAGTAACGGGCAATCATATCACCTACAAAGAAAACACGGACGAAGAAAATTATGCCGTATTCGAAGCAATGGGCGTGCCTAGAACCACCGATGGTGCATTTAAAGAAGGTTCCGAAGCCCCCTTTTCTTCAGAAGGTATGGTTACTTTCGGACAAGCTATTCGTGAAGGAAAAATGGATGTTTATACGGACGACTTCAAACAACTTACTGGTCAAGACCCTTTGACCGTGAAATATATGTTTGAACATGCCGATGAATTCCAGGTTGGCGAAAGACACTCTAAAGACAATTAAAAGCTGCCACTCTTACTTCTTAGGCTAAATCACCCCCGTTTATTAAACGGGGGTGATTTCTTTTATACTGAGCGTGGCACAAAAACTCCGTAAAGCTCAATCATATGCTCGCCCTGAAGATAATCAAGGAAAACCTCCCTAATATTCAGAGGATTCTGGTCATCAGACTAATAATCAGGGAATTCTTCCCTGAAATTTAAGTGATTTGGCTGTAAATCTTGATATTGCTCTGTTTTTAGGGAGTTATTCCTTAATTTCATTCATTTAGAGCAATTATCGACTTTTATTAGGGAGGTTTTCCCTAATCCTCCGTCACGGTATAGATAGAACTAGCCAAGTATATCGGTAAAATCGCTGTAGAACAAAATACACCTTTAACTGTACGGATAAACATCCGAATGGCTAAAGGTGCATTATCTTTATCTCTGTCTATTTTTAATTAAAGTTAGTTCCAGATCTCTTCAGCAATTTCTTTAATATAAGCAAGCTTACGCCATTGCTGCTCTTCAGTCAGGTGGTTGCCTTCTTCCGTGGAAGCAAAGCCACATTGCGGGCTAAGGCAAATCCGGTTTAGATCAACGTATTGCTTCGCTTCCTCAATACGCTTCAGAATATCTTCCTTGCTTTCAAGCTCACCAAATTTGGATGAGAACAGACCTAACACAACCTGCTGATTGTCTTTCAAAAAGCGCAATGGTTTGAAATCGCCTGCACGTTCGGTATCAAACTCCAGATAATAACCCGAGTAGTTATTGATATTAAGAAGCGTTTGCGCGATAGGCTCGTAACCTCCACCTACTCCAGCATAAGTCGAAACATAATTGCCCCGGCATACATGGGTCGTTACAACAAGATCTTCCGGCAGACCCGTTACAACTTCCTCGTTCAATTTTGCCAGTTCGCTTGCATATTCAGCTACGTTCACGCCAATCTGATTCATAAACGCTATAAACTGTTCGTCGCAAAGTGCTCCCCACGTACAATCGTCGATTTGAATGCTGCGGCAGCCCGCTGCATAGAAGGCAAGAATCGATGCTTTGTATGCTTTGGCAATATCCGAGATAAGCTCTTCACGATTCGGGTATAATTCATTTGTGCTCTCCTTGTTTTCTGCCCGATCTAGCTCGAACAGGAATTGTGCAGCCGCAGGAATCGATTGACGCGCAACAACGTCCTCACCAGCAGCATCTTTTAAAAATTCATAATGCGAAACAAAAGGATGGCTGCTGTAGCTTATTTTCCCGGTCAGTCGGGCTGTTTCTGGTCTGGACTCCGCACCGTTAAATTGGTAACCTTGATCAATAATTGTCCGTTCTACACCGTCAAGTCCCCAGAAGAAGTCGAGGTGCCACCAAGAGCGGCGGAATTCACCATCAGTCACCGCTTGAAGCCCCACCTCTTTTTGTTTCTGCACGAGCTTAACGATCTCGTCGTTCTCTACTTCCTTCAACTGCCCGGCAGTAATTTCACCGTTCTTGAATTTTAATCTAGCCTCTTTCAACGCTTGGGGGCGCAGGAAGCTGCCCACGATATCATATCGAAATGGAGTAACGGTTCGTTTTTGGGGTTTGGTCTGAATGCTCATATATTAATCTCCTCGTATACAAATTATTAGAATTAATATAGCATAACCGACTGACTATACCGATCTACCAATGCGCTATGGCAGGTTATAAGTATTAACTATAGCTAGATTCAGTGTGATAATTAGAAGGGCATGCCAAAAAAGAAAGAGGCGCATGAGTAGCGCCTCTTCTTTAACAAATCATATCGACGGAAATTACATAGTAATTAAACTCCGCAGTCACCTCGAACCCAACCGACTGATAGAGGGATAATGCATTTCTATTTTGAGTGACCACGCTAAGACGAATCTGGGAATTCTTCTGATCTCGCAAGATTTTAACTACCTCTGAAAGAATTTCACGACCGTATCCTCTACCTTGACACGAAGGAAGCACACAAAAATCATGTATAACCGCAGTATTTGTATCTAAATCATTGACTCTAATCATCCCAACCGGAATCATGTTGTCCACAGCAATGTAAGTAATCCGTGCCGGTTCTCTGGTACGAGTTAAATAATTCCTAGTCCAGGACTCTGAATCACCAAAGGCTTGTGATGAACATTTAACCATGAACTCTAAATCCTGATCTTCTTCCAATCGCACAACTAAACCGGAGTGGCTTGATCCAGCGATTTGTGCCCGATTAAAAACCATGAGGAATTCAGACGGTGCAGCACTTGCCCCTAAATGCCGGATATAATCCATCCCTGATTCAGAATTAGAAGGTATCCTAAAACGGGAAGTTTGTATGCCTTGTATTTGCATATCTGCTGCGGCACTTTTCAGTAAGTCGTGGAATACCTCTTGGCGACGAAAGTCCGGGTGAACCATTCCGTTAATATTAGCTTCGATGCCATCCGAAGTATACCAACTGAGAAATCCAACTAATTGGTTATCGATCTGGCACAAGAATGCCTCATCTCCGTCTATCTCCTTAAGGCTTTCTATACCCACCCTCAAACTTGACCTGTCGGACGTCTTGCAAAGTTGTTCTAATATCCGGATTTGGTCAATGTAATGCTTTGAAAAGTCTTTCATTATACTAATGTTATATTCTTGCATCTAGTACCCTCATTAAGAAGGAAATACGCAGTTTATGGACGAGTAGGCGTTATCCTTCTAAATTCTGTCCACCTAATGATAGTTACCAATGGAACCGCCTCCTAAAAGTCAATATCTTCACTCTAAACCAGGGTAATCATAAAACAAACCTTATAACTAAAAAAATGACGGCAATTATAGCCACAACGATCAACAGATTGGTTACCTCGCTCCAAAATCCAGGAACGCCTTCAGTATGATATTTTTGCGCATTTACATCATGGTTTGCTTTATGGCCTCCAGGGTCCGTCATATTGGGATTAGGTCCTGAATTAAAAAAGTCAGACATAAAAACAACTCCTTTCCATGATTATAAACCATATTATACCAGTTCATTACCATTTAAACGACAAATTAATGCCATATTCAGTAGATCGTTTGTCGGAGGCTCTTGGGAAGATTTTGGACAACCCTATCGTAAGAATGATCAATCATTAAATAGATATCCGACTCTGGTAAGGAGCCATCCAAAACAATCGTATTCCAGTGTTTTTTGTTCATGTGGTATCCTGGCCGAACGCTCTCATGCTGCTCTCGCAAGTTCCCTGCAATCACCGGATCACATTTTAGATTTATGTAAGCAGAATTCCCCTTATTCTCAAAAATAAGCGCGAACATTTTACCGGCAATCTTAATCACCAATGGATCGAATCCGAAAGGATAGTCCTTTGTTGCTCCGTTCTTTTTTAAACAGTATTCAATAATATTATGGGTCAAAATCAGTCCCTCGCCTTCTCAGCCTAACCAATTTGAGAATAAAAATAAGATAAGTGTTCCTTTGATAAGGCTTTATCGATTAGTTCTTTATCATAGCCATTTTTTTGTAATGCAGCGATAATCGCTTGTGTCCTATCTGATCTTTTTCGTCTTAAATTAGATTCCAACTGTATTTCTAACGGAACCGTAGGAATAGTATACGGTCCGATCTCCACGTTTTTGAAATGGCTCCAAATGAATTGTCCACCTTCCCATATCCCCCCACCATCCATAGAATCAGGAATTCCAGCTGAATTGGAAATATGAACAACCTCCACCTTAAATCCATCGATTATCCAACTCCCTTTTGTCCAAGAAAATCCCGAAGAAAAGGTTTGAGTGAATGTAGGTTCTTCTAAAGAAGATAACCAGTTATCCCCATGAGGAAATTCACATTTATCCAAAAGGGAAAATTCTTTAAGAAGTTCTGCAAATTGGTCAGGCCCTTCCTTATTCCTTGTATAAATATCAACGTCTCCTGGGGTCATTTCACAGCCCTGAAGAACCGAACCGACCGAGCCAACCAAGATCCATTCTAAATTCGAATTCATTTTGGATGAAAAATAAAGTTCACATACCTTTGACAAAGCTTTTGTCCAGCTAAACATAACTTCACCCCAAATTAACTAGTAAGTTCAAGTGCACGAAACCTGAATAACCTCAAATACGTTAAAGTATTATACAAATCCACAGGAGGTTTTTAAAATGAGATACAGTGCTGCAGGCGCACCAATAATCTGTCCTTGCTGTCAAAACGATACTTTTGATCTGGATTATAAACTGCTTAACACAAGCGGCGCATCATTTTTAGGCTTTGACTGGGCGAACAAAAACGCTGCCATCCTTATTTGTAAGCGATGCACCCATATTTCATGGTTTATGAAAGAACCAACATCTGATTAGTGTTTGGTAAAAATAAAGTATTAGACTGGATCCATTAAAAGAAGCAGCGGCGGACCAAGACTTGATAAATAAAGTCTTAGACTGCCGCTGTTGTCGTTCCAATAACGTTCCCCGTGAGCAATCACCTTAAGTGACAAGGTTATCTTACCGTCTGGTAAACGAGACCTATGGCTCCAGAATCAAAGGTCTTGTTTTCGATTAGCTTAAGATTTCTCTTCTCCTTGAGACCTTGGAATAATGGCAATCCCTTACCGATCAGGACGGGAGAAACCGTAATTTTATACTCATCAATTAAATCAAGCTGCATAAGGTGGTGTGCGAATCTAGGACTGCCGAGGATGACCATATCCTTGCCGGGCTGCTGTTTGAGGATATTGATCTCTTTCTCGACAGCTTCTTTCACGAGTCTGGAATTATTCCATTCGACTTTCTCCAGCGTCGTGGAAAAAACAATTTTGGCTGTCTTTTCGATCCACTCGGCGTGATTCCGTTCATGCTGCGAAGCTGATGGGTTCGAAGGGACAGATGGCCAGTAACTGTGCATCATCTGATAAGTCCCACGTCCCCAAATGACAGTGTCGGCAGTACTCAGAATTTCTTTCGCATGGTTCTCCAAATCAGCATCGTAGGAAACCCAGCCAATGTCCATTTCACCATTCGGCCCTTCTACAAAACCGTCAAGCGATGCGTGAAGAAATAGAACGAGTTTTCTCATTTTCAGTTCTCCTTTGTTCATGAGGGATATCTACATTAGACATTAACTACATTTTAGCAGAATTCAACTTGGGTTGTTTCTTATGGATTGCTAATCTCAAACGCTTTTTTCTTCACTTTGGTATTTTTATCCACATCAACATATTAGCAAACGTACGTTCGTTTGTAAATGCACCTTTTTCTAATTTTCAATTCATCTTTCATTTCTTTAGAGCCGGCATTTTCCTGTGTTTCGTTTGTTGTTCGAATGCAAATGCAATCCGAATGAGTGTCGGTTCACTAAATGCCGTTCCTGCAAATGTGATCCCAAAGGCTCTTCCATTCTCTTGAAAGCCTGCGGGCACTGCTATAGTTGGATAACCTGCTCTAGCACTTAAATCAGCTCCGACATAAGCAGGAAACAGGATTGCATCCAATCCATACTTTTCTAAAGCATGATCGATCCCCATATTTTGCGAATAATATAAGTCAGAGATAGACTCTACTATATATTCCGAATGATTCAACGGTTTATCTAGCTGTGATCGATAGTTCAGCATATCTTGTCCATATTTCAAAGCCTTTTCCGAATTCCGCTCGTTCCATTCCATCAATTCATTTAGGTTATGGACAGGAAGTTGAGCCGGAAGGTTATATAAGTAATTTTCAACGGAATGCTTAAATTCAAGATTCATTTTGTTATATTTCCACTCTCTATGGAACGATGGAATATCTATATCTTCTATTATGTTGGCTCCAGAACCTTTTAATTTAGCCACAGCATCATTAAATAAATGTTCATCATATTCACCCATGTCACAATAATTCTTAGGTAGAGCATTTCTAAAAACGCCTATGGTCGCTTTATTTAATCCGTCTTTATCCAAAAATGCTGTGTAGTCCATAGTAGAATATTCATTTTTCCAAGTAGCAGGATCACTTTCATCTTTTCCCGTAAGCGCATTTAATAAGATCGCAACATCTGTCACATTCCTTGCCATAGGTCCAGCTGTATCCTGAGAATATGACCATGGAATTATGCCTGATCTACTTATTAGACCTACAGTTGGCTTTAAACCAACTATTGCGTTTTGCACAGCTGGACTTAAAATAGAGCCAGACGTCTCTGTCCCCACGGCTACTGTTGAAAAGTTGGCTGCAACGGAAGCGGCAGAACCCGTACTGGAACCTCCCGGAAAATGATCACCGTATGGATTTTTGGTTTGTCCTCCTATTGAGCTATACCCAGCCCACATGGATGATGACATCCCATTTGCCCATTCCGTCATATTTGTTTTTGCAAGTATAATGGCCCCAGCATCCCTTAGTTTTTGGACAAGAAAAGCATCGTTCGAGCTAACATGGTTTTCCAAAGCTAATGCGCCCGCAGTTGTATGCATTTTATCATTCGTTTCAATATTTCCTTTCAATAATACAGGCACACCATGTAGAAGACTTCGTGCTCCGCTTAATTTCCTTTCCTGATCTAATGCCTCGGCAAAATAAATCGCATCTGGATTCATTTCCATAATAGAGTTTATCATGGGACCACTCTGGTCAAACGTTGCTATCCGATACATGTAATACATAACAAGTTCCCTAGAACTAACATCCCCTCTATCCATTGCATCCTGCAGTTCGAGTATCGTTATTTCTTCACTCTTTATTTTTGTTAATTCGAAGATATGTTCCATGATAACTCCTGCTTTCCATTTGGGTCATTTGGGTCATTTATGTAATAGTGTAATGTTCATATATTTTGGTGGGCCGTCCCCACTCGAAGTTATCCAGACCTATTTCCTTAAATCCATATTTCTCATAATAAAGAATATGATCCGTCGCCAAGTAGACTTTTGCATAACCTAGTTGCCCAGCTATTTTTCTGGCATGCTCCAACAAAACGGCTCCCAGTGCTTTGCCCCTCTCACTTTCGTCAATAAACAATGGCGCAATCCAAGGTGATAAATCTTTTCGAGTTATAAATTCCTGCTC
The DNA here is from genome assembly GCF_038005365.1 of Paenibacillus sp. FSL H8-0315. Classification (NCBI taxonomy): domain Bacteria; kingdom Bacillati; phylum Bacillota; class Bacilli; order Caryophanales; family Paenibacillaceae; genus Paenibacillus; species Paenibacillus sp. FSL H8-0315. The sequence continues at coordinate 1,471,249 of NZ_JBBOTA010000001.1, forward strand.
AATTAATTGATAAAACCCGATGATTACATCATGTTTCAACAGCAAAAATGTAAAAGGGAACTCCTCATCTTTTGAGATTAAACTTTCTTGTATATTGGGGAGCACAGCTTGTTGTACTTTTGGCCACCGTTTTTTGACATACTCAATAAGCTCATTTTGACGAAGAGGGCATTCTTGTAAGGATTTAATATCTAGCATCTAACCATCCCTTCTTGTAAAAAGAAATTCCTATACCCATGCCTGCTCTCACAATAGTCATCCACCAGCTCTCAAAATGCAGAGCAGCAAGCCCCGAGTGGGGCTTGCTGTAGGTTGTAAATACTAAAGTAGTTTATAACGCTGGTTCACTTCATTACTTGGAAACCGGTGTATAGATCAGGCAGCGCAGAGTCTTCTCCGGATAGCGCAGCTCTACCGTGTAGGAGCTACCGTCTTTCAGTTTGACCAAGACCGCTACTACTCCGCTTTTGTCATATGCACTGTCTTTAATGATAGATGAGCTGGTTATCGCACGGGTCTCACCCTGCTTGTCCACCACAATGGATTTAGCGGCTTGAAGCCAGCTGGAATCCTGGCTAATCTGTTTATTCATAGCTGCTGTAATCGGCGTTCTCTTATAGGACAGGTCCACTATCGTGGTATCAAGTACGGTCCCGCTCTTTGCATCCACGAACGTATTATACATGAAATAAGACTTATCCTGAGCCCGCAGTGTCTCTGCACGGTAAGGTAGAAAATTAACGAACCATTGCCCTTTCGAATCAGGAAAAGGTTTATAATATGAGGTCTGAGCCTGCAACTTTGAGAGATCGACACCGAATAGACGGCTTACGCTCTCTTCTGCTCTGCGTAGGGCTTCATCCTGACTGATGTCCTTCTTATCTGGCTGTGCCACGACAAGATTGAGGCTTACCACATAATTAAAGCGATAATTCCAGTCGATCAATTGCAGCATTTCTTCATCAGTCAGTTCGCGCTTAGGAATTACATAGGTAAATTTGCTTTGATCCAGATAAAATTCGGAACTCCCTGATTTCAAAGGTAGCTTCTGCTTGGGCCGTAAGCCATCGTACTTGTATTGATCATCCAATAACATCCGCCGCTTATTCTCCTGGTCCGTAAATTGCCGCGTAAGCTGTTCATCCTTGCCAGTGAGCCTGGCCTTCTCTGCATACTCATTAATCTGCTTAATTTCTTCAGCAGTGACTGTGCGCTCAAAATACGACTTGATCGTCGAGACCGGTGTTTTGGTTGCAACCTTAAGTACCGGGATCTGGCTGCTCGCCAGTTGAACAGCTGGCTTCTGGTTGAGTTCTTGCGTGTAGGAAACGTTCGCTTGAGACATATTCTGGTTCACTGTAGTATAAGCGACGATTTTGGGCACTGCCAAAGCAGTGAGGGCTAGCAGACCACCGGAAATCGCGATCACCCCGAGGGCTGATTTCACATTTTTACTCTTCATTTCTCATAACCTCCATAGTGTAAGTGGGCTTGACTTACATGTACTTTAAGATACGAATGTTATAAAGTACGAAGCCCCTTGTTATGAAGTTGTAAAATCATTTACAGACTCGTTTTAAATATTGGAGCCAAGCAACAGATCAAGAATTGGGAAGCATACACTGCCCATGTTGACATAGTCACAATTACTCATAACAGAAATAGCGATTTTTTTATCAGGAAGCAGGAACAGATTGCTTAAGAATCCAGTATCCCAGCCGGAATGTGAGAGAATACGAGAACCCTTATATTCTCCTAGAAACCAGCCCAATCCTATCTGTGCATTTTCCGGATCATAGCCCGTTTGTGCATGAGGTTTCCACATTTCATTATAGCTACCTGGCTGGAGGACTTCATTGCCGTTCCCGGCTGTTCCACCGTTTAGATGCATCAGCAGATATTGGCACATATCTTCGGCATGGGTATATAAAGTGGAGCTAGGTGCATGAGCCCTGTTATATGGAAAAACACTACTAACGCAGCCATCACATTCATGGGTAGCTCCAAGCACATGAGGTGCAGCAATATAAGCTTCAACCTCCTGTTTAAGAAAAGAACTGGACTGCATTCCTGTCGGTTTCAGAATATTTTTTTCCATATACTGCTCGAAGCTCATATCGCTGACTTTTGCTATCATATCTCCCAAGATCTCATATCCTATATTACTATAGGCAAATTTCTCTCCCGGTTGGCTTAACAGCTTGTGGTGACCTATCCCTTTTACATATCGTTCAAGACTTTGCTCGTCGTATTCAGGGCGTTCCCACGCGTAATCTTCCTCATCAGGCATACCAGAGGTATGATTCATAAGCTGTCTTATTGTTATATTTTGATACCGCTCATTCTCTAACTTAAAATATGACAGGTATTTAGTGATGGGAGCATCCAATTCTACCTTACCACGCTCAACTAATTGCATAATGGCGGTTGCTACGAAGGTTTTGGAGACAGAGGCTTGGTGAAACAAAGTGCCACGAACTACAGGATCACCCGTCGATAAATTTGCCGTCCCATATTCACCAGTAAACAGAACTTGGTTGTCCTTTACGATTCCGGCCGCTAATCCCGGAAACTTTTCATTTTCCACAAGCTTGTTTAGCATTTCATGCAAACTATCCTCTAACTTCTGATTCGTGTACATTTTGACCTCCCCAATGACAATTAAGCAGCATTTTCAATAAATTCACCCATACAAATAATAACATCTTATCGACCCTTTATCTGGTAATAAATAATTATAATCAAATAAACATGCGCTTACTTGAAAAGGCAGCAATACATTCCCTGAGCTTCCGAGCCAGCCTCCAATTAGAGGACCCACAACGCGTGGTCTTTCTACCTTGCTAATAATATCCATGAATCGTCTTCGCCTGCCCTTCAACAACCATAGATTTTACGGCTGTAACAGACGGCTGCCGCAGCTTGATAACCTCTAAAGCCTCAGTAACGATAGCATCCGCGGCTGATTTCCGGGAAAAGTTCTTCATATCCTGCACCTTTTCATCCCTGTACCCCAGATGCTCCAATCTCTGAAGCTGCTCTACTAACTGCTCCTCGTTTCGAGCAATCTCTATTAAATTGTGCTCAGACAACCATTCTGCATTACCTGCCTCCTGACCGGGGAGCGGACGATAGACAATTACAGGAAGTGCTAGAGCCATCGCCTCAGTCAAGGTAATCCCCCCTGCTTTGGTCAACAGACAGGAGGATATGCACATTAGCTCCTGCATTTCTTCTGTATAACCCCGTATATGTACCCGAGGATTCCCTTGAAAAAGCTCTTCCGTAGCCATCATGAGCTTATGATTATTCCCGCACAATACCATTACATCGAAGTTTGATAGCTGCAGCGCCCTTATTATTAAATGGTTAATATCACTCAACACGCCGTAAGCCCCTGCCGCAAGTAATAGATAATGCCGATTTCCATCTAGTCCATGCTTACGTAAAAGGGCTTCACGTTCCTGAGTCTGTTCAAAAGCTTCACGAATCGGAATCCCGCTAACCACAAGCTTTTCTTCAGCAATACCTAATGACATCAGTTCTGCTTTCATGCTTTCCGTAGCGATAAAATACTTTGTGGTTTGTGGATGAAGCCATCTGCCATGAACCACATAATCCGTCATGACAGTGAAAAGGGGGATCCGTCTCCCCTTTGTTGATGCAAGCTCTGCAGCGGCCAAATAAGGAAAGGTATGAATGATAATATCCGGTCCGATCTCGTCGATGATCCTTTGCACTTTCCGCTTGCCCATAGAATGAATCCATCTGCCCATGAACTGGTCTGGGTTCATCTTGCTCGTCAACTTGTACACTAATCCATAAAATTCTTGAGTATAACCTGTGCTGTTCAGGTAGAATCTGCGGGACAGCTCATTCAGAGTAGGGTAGACTGCAGCGAAAAGATCCAAGGTGACAATCCGGCTGATCCCTCTACGTCTAAAAGAATGATCAATCGCTTCTGCTACTTTGAGATGCCCGTCTCCAAATGCCGAAGTTACAATAAGCACTTTAGGATCTGTGTTCATGAGAAAGCTCCTTTTTCGCTTGGCCTTCTCTAACTCTAACTCTGAATCGTAAACAGATAGTGATGAGATCCTCAACAGAATATTAACTTCAACATTTTCATAGCGCGAAGCAAACGAAGAAATCCGCAGAAAAAAACACAGTGCATCAACCTCCAGTAACGATAGGATTAATGTTCTGTGTTTAGTTAAAGGCCAACGAACCTTCTGGTGGGTTATGAGGAGCTACTTATGAAAAGACCATAATTGCTTTTGCGAAAATTTGTGAATGGAGTTTTTGTTTTTCATCCATGTATTTCCTTTCACTATTAAAATATAAACAGCTATGGCAAAATAAATTGCGCTCCAAATCCAGTCTGAGAGGGTTATTAAATGATGCTCATATAAGTAGTTGATGTACCAGATCCCCACCGGCAAATGCACAAAAATTGCGGAGACTAATCCTGGATTATACATGCTTTTTGCTCTTATATTAATGACGACTCCATGGAAAATGATTTGGAAAAGGCCCATTAAAACAGGTGCCATCCCCAGCCATACTACTGACGGGAAGAATACAGGGAGCAAGTAGAACACATAGGCGATGACCACATTAATAATCATTGCCGACTGTTTATTTAATGGATAGTTGTCAGGGGATTCACTTTTAAAAAGGGCTATATTGAATATGCCTGGAAAGTACCCTGGCCAGCGGTATTCCTCAAATTGATGAAGAAGGATCGCCACAAAGCTTAACCATAATATGCTGTTTATCCGCGGTATTGTTTGCCAATTCATTAGAAGATACATGCATATAACAATGCCAATGAATAGTCCTATATCCTGCCAATATTTTCTTAGAAAATTCATTTAATCACCTCAATCTGAGTTTATTAATGAAAGTATCTTGCAAAGAGCAGGTCAATCTGTTCCTCTATAGGTGCTATCTTCACGGAAGCTCCTGTTTCTAGAATAGGACTCATAAGTGCCGGTAGAAAAAGCGCTCCAAAAATCTGCATCGTCATGGTCATCAGGTGCTCTGGCTGCTGTTCATCGGTTAACTCTCTTAAAGTATTTTGTATCTTAGGAAACCCCAATAGATTCAAAAATGATCCATATTCATGCTGGGAGGAGAAAACGGTCTTGCCCATCAGGATGATTCTGGAGAGCAATTCGGGATATTGAAGGATCACTTGCAAATAATCCAGTAAAAATTGCCTCAATCTATCTCGTGAGGATATAGAGAAATCGTCAAGTATGGCAAAGGTATGCTGAAAGCTGTTCAATATCAATTTGATGGACTCGCTAAACAAGTTTTCTTTGGACCCAAAGTAATAGTTAACTAGAGCGACATTCGTGCTTGAGGCTTCTGCAATTTTTTTTATAGTGATCCTTTCAAAGCCTTCTTGTTTGGTCAACTCCAGTGTGGCACGCATAATCTTCTCTTTTGTTTCCAACTTTTTGTCTGTCTCCATACGCAACCTCCAAGTATATTTCCTTTGATTTAAATGACATTTAAAATAACGTTTAAATTTAGTATAGCAATTTTTTTCCTTTTTGCAACTTTTATTTATCCGAAATCAAACCAAGTTTAAATGAAAAAGCAGCCGGTTGTTTGAGCGGCTGCTTACATGTTTTTATTAAATTAACGTTTCCTGTTAGCTTAATTGATTACCTTTGAAAAGTGAGTCTGTATTTGATATATATCCATAAATGAAAAATGTATTATTTTCTTCTCTATACGGAATTCTTAATTCATGTAAAATCGAAAGAAATTCTTTACTTATGTCAATTAATTCAGGAGGAAGCAGATTCCCCTTGTGCTTCTGATACCTTGGTCTAACCCGTATCCATTCTACAGAAAAAAAAGGTGAAAGTCCTTCTATCCAATCCCCTAAATACCAGACGTCGTTTTCGAAGTTCTCTGGATAAAGTATATCGTCTAAGACATACTTAGCTTGATATGGAGGGGTAAAAGGTAGTTTATTTAGTACATCACTTTGTAAGTTTCCCCACTTAGTGTCATTCATAACTGAACATAGTTGTTTCTGTTTAATAACTTCATGTACCCTTTTTTTAAAATCCTGTTCATAACCCACAATCAAAAATCCTCCTGAATAAACAACATAAATCCCACGCTGACCTGCCTGTGTGTCATTATTGAGTTATCGTTTCCCGGTAAATTAATTCAAAATTAGTCAAGTTTAATAATCTTATCAAAGCAGTATGAATCTTTGTCATAGCCATTATGCACATAAAAAGCATGGGCGTCGGTTCGCTTAAATCCGCTACATAAAATAATACTGGATATTCCCATTTCTTTAGCATAATTCTCAGTGTGTCTTAGTAGTTCTGTACCTATCCCACTATGCTGTAATTCCTTTTTAACGGCAAGCCCTTGAATATGTAGATAACCATTCGAAGACCCTACGGATAACGCCTGAACTATAGTGACAAAACCAACCACTTCATTTTCAAATAATGCAACGAATGTTTTATAATTCCCAGCCTTATTCATGTTTTCCATAGTAACTCGAAAATTTTCAATATTAACATTGCGAACACCAAGTACATCATTCCATAAAAAAACAACTTCAGCATAATCATTTGCTACAACTTCTCGTATCTTAATTTCCATCCCCTCCTTTATAGAAATATTCAAGCAAAGGATTCGACAGTGGATGAAGCAATCCTGCCCGTTACTTCAACAAATAAAAAAGGAGCATTGCCATGGCAATGCACCTCAGCTATCGTTTCCCGTAAGCTTTATAGATTGCCTCTTTTTCAGCCTGCAATCCCTAGAATCCAATCTCTCATTAGTTTGTTGATTTATAATATTCTGATAAAATGCTCTCTAAAACTTGCTTATAATCGTTTTTATTATAAGAAGAGTTATCAACTTTTATCTTGGTAATGTTTAATCTGTTAAAAATCTCTTCTTCTAATTCCCTTCTTACTTTAAGAACCTGCAGTGTTCCATCTAACCCTTTATAATTTTGTATTTTTCCATACCCCTGGTTCGTGTAATATTCAATAAATCCCTCTGACCATTCCTGAGATCTTTCCTTTACAGCCTTTCTGAAAGAATGATCAAGATCATTCTGCTGTACGTATATCAACAATGGATTCAGCCGCTCTACAATTGTTGCCAGTTCAATAACATAACTTATAACGTCTTCCTTCTTCGTACCATGTTTAATCATGCCTATAGTTACAGGGTTTTGTATAAAACAACAATCAAAAACAAAGGTGTCTGCGCCATACAAAACACGATCCGCAAACTTCGTCCATCGTTCTGTTATCAGTTTCCTATTTTGATCTAGCGGCAATTCATAAATATCATGTTTAAAAACTGCGCGATGCAATTCATCTGGAAAACTTGACCAGACTTCACTTTTTATTTTCCGATATTCTAGGAAGTAATCGTTATCTTGTTGAATCATTAGATTACTCAACAAATCTTTAAACTTTTTATGGGTATTCAATAATTCATCCCATTCAGTTTTCTTAAAGAAAGCGACTCCATCATAATCAGCAGGATGTTCCAAATTACCTTCTAAAAATAGCTGGGATGTAATGTTCACTTCCGTAAGAATTTCATGAACGAGCTGAGCAGTTGTTGTTTTACCAGATCCTGGCATTCCCTCAATCAAGACTAATTTCGATCGCATAATAAATTTCCTCCACTCGCTAGTAGAAGGATAAACAGGTAGGAATCAATAGAGATGCTGTTTCCCACAAATAAAAGCGGATACCATCAGGTATCCGCAGGATGGGTATATGATACACCTTTCCCTGCACACCTTGTAAGATTAAAGAAAAGCACACCTAATAAAATAGTGTAATCACTATTTCAGGCATTCTTTCAAATTGTTAATCTTTACAGAGTATTCCACATGATAAGGTTTATGCTCCTTTGTTAGCATCTCTATCGTTTAGATTAACAGTAAGCATAGGTAAATACAATCAGGGACTTTCTAAACAATCCTGCCCGTTAGCTTAACGGAACTTCGATATTATTGTTATTATCTGATTTAGGATGAAGACGATTTTCTATCACAAAAAAATGATTAAAAATACCTACTACTCGTATTTTGTTATCTGCCTCTCCAAAAATTTTTGTTTCTGCTGTCATAAAAATAATCTGATGTGTGAGACTTGATGATTTCAAGTCATTAATAGTATGAAAGCAATTTGAGCTTTCGGAACTGTCACATTTAAGACCGTGAACCTTATGGAGGTAATTATCATAATATTGACTACTTGGTTTTGTATAAGCCATCACAAATAATAATATGAAAACGATTAGAAAAGCATATTTCTTCTTGATAAAGGCACCTCATCTCTTATGGATAATCGTACTATATAATACCGCATTTAACTGCCGAATAGTGCTTTTGAATACACTTATATCCACGTTTGAAACGATTTATTGACCATCTTAACATTGTTCATTTTTGCCCAACTCTTTAAATCCGAGATACCTTTATCTTCATCCTTTGAATACCTAAATGCCATATCTAATGGGACGATCTTCCTCCTGTAAGGTAATATCCCAATAACAGGTTTAAAGTACCCCCTGGTCATTATCACTTTAATATCCTTTGAATTAATAATATTTTTATTTAATATAATTTGCTCATTGGATAGGCATAACTCCGTTGGTTTCTTAAAAAATGTTCTGTACAATGCGAGTAACAATAAAACTAAACACAAAAGAACCACAGTTAACGAAGTGTAGAATACCCCCCTCTGATTCCATAATCTCAATCCAAGAATAGATTGACTCGATATAAGAGCAATCATGCCTATAATAGTTCCAATTCTGGATGGATTCTTAACTGGATATTTTATTTCCGTCAACATGGCTCCCCCCTGTTCAAATCCCATACCTTAGAATACCACATATTGGAAGTATCCTGCCCGTTAGTTGAACATAGGCAGCCGATCCATTGACCGACTGCCTGTGTGTCGTTATTGTGTTATCGTTTCACGTTAGCGTAAAGTTCAGGTAATGAATCGACATGTGATTCGACTTCAAAAATAAATTCTTTGAGGTTATCGCAGTCAAACCAAAAATCAGCGAAAAGGTTCTCTTTGTCGTTTCCCAATCCATTTCTTATTTAATAACCATAGTAGTTTTAGTCCTACTGCTCATTTTTTTAAATAGTAAGAGGGCAAGAAGTAAAGCTATGCATACAGCGGCAAAACCCAGCCAATTCAAATATAGGACAGATGTACGACTGATGACTAACCCGCCTAATCCAGATCCCAGTGCAAAGCCAAATTGGATGAACGAAGTATTTACACTAAGAGCAATGTCCGGATTTCGAGGCGCCAGAGTAACCAGATATAGTTGCTGGGCCGGGGAAATACTCCACGTTGCTAACATAAAAATCATTAAAACCAAGATTAAAACCAACAAATTGACTCCGGCTAGAGCGAATAAAAGCAGTGTCGTCCCTTGTAACAGGAGCCCGAGACAAATGGTGAATTTCGATCCCTTTGCATCTGCCAGTTGTCCGCCCAGCTTTGATCCGACAAAGCTGCAAATGCCCGCCAGGAACAGAACACCGCTAATTTCGGTCATGGAAAGAGAGGACGTGGCTTGCAAGAAAGGCGTAATATAAGTAAACAGTGTAGAATAGCCGCCGACATAAAATAACGTAATAACCAAGGCCATCAGAATGGTTGGATTTTTTAAAATAGAGAGCTGCATTCTGAGGGTAACCTTTTCCTCTTCTTTGATTGCCGGAACCTTTTTATAGATGATAAGTAATGGAAGAATACTTAATAATCCGATTAAAACAAATAGCACTCTCCATCCAAACATCTCACTAAAAAATGTGCCCACAGGAACACCAAGCACTAGTGAACTGCTAAGCCCCATCAAAATGATACCGATGGCATTGCCCCTTTTTTCTTTTTCAACGAGTCGGGTCGCTATTGCCATGGCTACAACGGTAGCGACTCCTCCGCTAGCCCCTTGGATAATACGTATCCATAGTACTGTTTCATAAGCAAGATCTACAAACATAAGTCCGTTGCTGGCAATAAACACACCTAGGGTGATCATTAGTAGTTTCTTGCGATCTGCATTGATCGTTAATGCAATCAAAACCGGAGCGACAATGGCTGCAGAGAGGGCAAACACAGTCACCAATAATCCAACTTCAGAAGTAGATACTCCCAAGTCCACAGCAATCATCTCAATAACTCCTGTAATAATATATTCAATGGTTCCAATCAGAAAAACAGCCAGTGCCAGAATATAAATGATCCGTTTATTTTTCAATTTCCCCCACTCCACTTCTTCTGTTATCTATTTATAATGGGAATTTGTATTTCTATGAATTGTGCATCTCGTTCTGGAGATAACGGTAAATATAACTCCCTGCCCGGTTCGTTCTCCTTGATCTGATAGTTGTTTTTCTCAATCCATTTAGCTAAATGAACACAGGCCGCACAATCAAAACTAGTATTTGAATGAAAAGCCATTGTGGCCATCATCGGTTCAGGAGGAAGAGTCCGTAGCTGAAACGGTTCTGGAAATGATCGCAGCTCACAGGTTAAAAAATACCCGACTTCAAACTCAAACTCATCCTCTTTTCCTTCGACTTCTTTCCACAAAACAACCTGAGGGCCTTGAATGAATTGACGATTTTCCGTCGTTATAAACTGATCAAATTGACGAAGCAAATCCGGAATGTCCTCTTCTTTCCCGCATGCTTTCTGATAAAGAAACAATTGAGCACCCTCTGCTTTGACTCTGATTTCTTGACCCGTTTCGAATTGCCCCTCTTTTTCTATAAGCTGCATACGTTCCTCAATCCTGACGAGTTTAGCTTGTTCCGTATCGATGATATGCTGGATTTCGCTTCTTTTCAGCTTAAACATGCCTTGAATATTTTCTAATGAAATATTTTCCTGAAGCAGCTGTTTAATTTGAGGCAATGTAAAACCCAATTCCTTATAGATTAAAATTCGGTTGAGCTCAAGGAGCTGATCTGCGGAATAGTAACGGTAGCACGTATCCTGATCCACTTTTTTCGGCCTTAGTATGCCAATCTGGTCGTAATAACGCAGTGTTTTTAAGGATACCTTGCTTAGCCTAGAAAATGCACTAATTTTGAACAAAATATCATCTCCAATCTATAACATAAAGTGAGTATACAGTTTCCCGTGCAGGGGAAAGTCAAGGATGCTTTTATTTATTTGAGAAATTACTCTTAGATGAACAAAAGCAGCTGATCGTGTTGATCGGCTGCCTTCTTGTTTATATTAAGCTTCTTTCCAAGGTTTAATTGGTGCGTTATAAGCCAATAAACGTTTTCACCTTTGCCCATCCTTCAATTATCGCACGGAGTAGCTAGCTTGAGCTATAGGTAGCTAATTCCACGCACGGTGTAGATAGCTTGAGCTGTAGTTAGCTAATTCTGCGCACGGTGCAGCTAGGTTGAGCTATAGGTAGCTAATTCCGCGCACGGTGTAGATAGCTTGAGCTATAGACGGCTAGTTTAAGCACTTGGTAGCACGTTTAGGAGCAAATTTGGCTGGCGGCGTTCTTTTCACCAACTGTTCGGACTCAGTTGCTCTTATTTCCACAATTCAGCTCGTTTTGCCACACTATCGGACTCAGTTGCAGCTATTCCCTCAAATGTACTTCTTTTCTACGCAAATCAAGGGCAATAAGAGCTATACAGTCCGAAACCTTCGCAATATGAACCCATATGCTGAAATAGCTGCAATACGGTCCGATACGATCAAGATCGCGCAAAAGGCAGCTAGTTTCGAGACATAGGCGGCTAGTTTGAGCAACAGGTAACAAATTCTGCGCACGGAGTAGCTAGGTTGGGCTATAGGTAGCTAATTCCGCGCACGGAGTAGCTAGGTTGGGCTATAGGTAGCTAATTCTGCGCACGGTGTAGCTAGGTTGAGCTATAGGCGGCTAGTTTAAACACTGGGTTCACGTTTAGGAGCAAATTTGGCAGGCGGCGTTCTTTTCACCAACTGTTCGGACTCAGTTGCTCTTATTTCCACAATTCAGCTCGTTTTGCCACACTATCGGACTCAGTTGCAGCTATTCGCTCAAATGTACTTCTTTTCTACGCAAATCAAGGGCAATAAGAGCTATACAGTCCGAAACCTTCGCAATATGAACCCATATGCTGGAATAGCTGCAATACGGTCCGATACGATCAAGATCGCGCAAAGGGCAGCTGATCGCGCAGCTGGCTGATCGTGATTTGAGACAACGTTTCCCGTTAGTAGAACAAACTATTCCCAGTAAGGAGTCCCACTAAAAAGAAATTCTTTTTTATTTACATATAACTTAAATTCCCGACTTGCTAATCTACTAATGTGACTGGGTAACCACTCATTAGATTCAGGCAACCCAAGCCAAAAATTCATTGTTTCGAGTTGGGCAGCTACAAAGAAGCCTTCTAACTGTTGAACATAGTTATGAGGCAGGTCGAATTGTTTGGCGTATGATTCTAGCAACTGGCTTCTGAACGCTGGGTGGATATAAGAAAGTGTCCAACCTAAATCGAATAAATAATATCCGAACCCGCAAGCTCCAAAATCAATGGCTCTAGCTTCTTGTTTATGAAACACATAATTACTTGGAATCAAGTCTGCGTGAATTATCCCCCAGTTGCCAGGTGTTCTTTCTATATCGTTCATCATTAAAATTGCACGCTCACCGGCCAATTGCAGAATTTCCACATCATTTTTATTGAGCTCACCACCGTCAGCAAGCTGTTTGAGCTTTTCTAATGATTGTGAAATTCTAGTATTATCAAAGGATGGTCTAGTAAATGATTGCGGAACCTTCCAAATAGATGATTGTTTATGAAGCTTTCCGATCAATTCACCTACGCACTCGGCATCATTGATTGTTGGAACAAATTGTTTTTGTTCACCCTCTACCCATTTTACCAATGTACAGTTCATGTCAGCTATCTTAGTAACATATTCACCAATGTTATTTTTTATAGGTGACGGTAACACCAGATCAGTATCATTTATTAATGATTCCAGCCAAATCATTTCTGAATGAATGACTTTTTCCTCAGACCAAATACTTTCCATCGAATCATTTTTTGATAGATGTATCCGCAAACTATAGTAGTTACTTTCCTTATCTGTCACTTTATAGATGGTGTTTGCATTTTGGCCAATATGAGCTATTGATTGATAAGTAATCGAATAACAAGTTAATGCTTCTATTGCAACATCATGAGTATTTAACATGTTCTCCTCACTCCCCCTGAAACAACCGAATAAGGACATCGTACCATGACTTTTTCTAATAGTTCGGGAGAGAACTCTTATATTTATATTTTATCCACCACTTAGTTTATTAAGGTAACTTGCCCGTTAGTTGAATAAAGGCAGCCGATCACATTTACTGACGGGCTGCCTTTATCGTGTTTATGGAACTAGCGTTTCCCGTTAGCTTAACGCCATTGCCTATGCATCACCAATCTCCGATATACGTGTCTACTTTACTTTATTTAATAAGTTTGTCACCATTCTACTCAATGTCCCTTGATCGACGAAAGGAGCAAGGCTTGCCAGCAGATCTGGGCTAAGATGTTCAGCTTCGACTCCACTAATTAACTTCTCGAGATTTTCCCTGTCCAGAAAAGGTGCGAGGCTTATGATCCGGTTCGCATCAATAGTGCCATCTGCAACCCGGTCTACCAAGCGGCTTAACGTTTCTCTGCTAATAAAGGGTGCCAGCCCTTGAACGAAATGCCAGCTCAAGCTACCCTCTTCTGCTTGTTGAACCAACCGATCTACATGTTCTCTTTCAAGAAACGGGGCAATTCCAACAAGATTGTGCACTTCTAAGGAACCGTCAATCGATTTATCTACCAGTCGGCTTAATGTGTCGCTGCTGACGAATGGAGCGAGTCCAGTAATGGCATTCCACACAATTTCGCCCTCTTCTGCCTGACGAACCAGTTCATCCAATGTATCTGTTCCAAGGAACGGAGCCAGCCGCATGATCACGTCTAACTTAAGGACGCTGCTGTCTAATCGTTCTGTAACCTTATGCAGAGCGCTTGCTTTTACAAACGGTGCTACTTCTACAAGCTCTTCCACCTTCATCTCACCGGTATTGACCATCTCTGCAACTTGGTCCGGCCTGTTCTCTGCGATCTCCTCAACGATCGTTCCTAGGTGCTGGTGCTCCCGATTTTCTGAGTTGTCTCCTGCATTTAAAATGTCGTCTACCGTTTTGCCGAATAACCTCGCAAACTGCGGAAGCGTTCCGATATCCGGTAGCGAGTCGCCCCGTTCCCATTTCGATACCGCTTGATGACTTACATTCAGTTGATCGGCAAGTTCCAATTGGGTCAAATCCTGGTCTTTGCGAAGCTTCGAAATATAAGCTCCAATTTTACGCAAGTCGAGCATTGTATACCTCCAATAAAACAAAATGTACAGTGCGCACTGTCGAAAACAGCATAGCATTTCCTCAAACGCAATCCTATCAAGCGGTGGTTGAATTTTCATAGGCGCTTTATTCAACTGTCGGTAGAATTCTCCACTTTTGTCACTTTCATTTATAGGTTTTTTTCTACAGTTCATTTCCATTATCCTGCCCGCTAGTTAAATTATCCCCAGGCCTTTGGTCAGTACTGAAGTCTTAAATACGTTGCTCTCTCGTCCAATTAATTCAGAAATCCTGAGGTTCATCAGCGCTCAACGTTTATACATAATATAATCATCACTCTAACTCATCGCTGTTAACAACACGGCAATCGTATTAAACACACCGTGAACGATCATACCAGGCACGACCGATCCCGTACGTTCATAGGTCCATGCAAGGACAACTCCACTAATAAAATTCACGGGCATGGCATTCATAGTGGGAAAATGTGCAAGCGTAAAGATTAGCGAACTAATCACAATCGCCCAGCTCATACTAACACGAGTCCGTAACCAACGATATACAAATCCACGGTAAAATATCTCCTCATAAAATGGTGATACGATCCCTGCCGACACAATACCAATAATTATAGTAAATAGAGTGACATTTTGCTTCAGACTCTCTGTTTTACTATTGTCCACCGAATTCCCAAGAAAACTCGTGAGATAGAGAGTCACCACACTGAATACGATAAGAATAAGTGTCCACAGCGCAATCCTCCACCAATCTTTCACAGAAAATCTCTTTACTCCTACCTCAGCCCAAGGCATTTTCTTCGGTCGTAAAGCAATAAAATATAAACCTAACAAAAGTACAATTGCTATGGTAAGCCCTGTAAGAGTCCCTGAATAAAGAGTATTTCCCAACCATTGCTCATACATTGACTGTACCGCATATTTGATAACGAATATAACAAATACAAACTCAAGCGCAAGTAAAGCAATAAACTCACGCCATGTCCACCGATCCATCTTCTTCCACATTTCCGTACTGGTCATCCTTAATCCCTCAATCCTCTGTGATATAATTTAATGATATTAGGTGACGTTACGTCACCTGCAAGCATTATTTTCGGGAGGAAAGAAGGAACATGAATAGATGGACAACAGGACAAGTATCCAAACAGCGGAATATTTCCGTTCGAACCCTACGTTATTATGATCAGATCGGTCTTCTTACACCGAGTTATAAGGAAGATAACGGCCGCCGTTATTATTCAGAAGAAGATTTATTCACTCTCGAAAAGATAACGTTGCTTAAATCACTATCACTACCGCTTGAAGACATTCAAAATGTAATGGACAAGCTATCTTTTCGTCATATTCTAATCGCACATCATAATCATCTTCAAGAGCAGCTAACTTCTCTTCAGGGCAGTATTGCAAATACTACTTCTTTGATCAACATGATTGATCTAGAAGGTACACTCTCCTGGGATCGGGTTTCTCATCTGATACAGAACGTACAACCCATTTCTAAACAATGGATCGATTACTTCAACGATGCCGAAAGTACCTTTCTACAAAATGCACTACCCAATCTCAGCAGTAATGACCAGACTACTCAGCAATATGCCTCTTTGCTGCGCCGGATTGAGTGGTGCATACAGCAATCTGTTCCACCTGAATCTGATGAAGGTTATTCCATTGCCTGTGAGTTAATAAAGCTATCACACGAAACCTTTAATGGAGACGAGGAATTGATGGAGAAGTTTTGGGAAGTGAGGAAGCTCCCTACATCAGAGTCAGGACTATATCCCGTATCCGACGAAGCGCTGAACTTTGTGGAGCTTAGCATGGCTCACGCTCTAGAAAAAGAGATGGCACAGAAATAGGAGATTTCATCATATTGATAGATTTTTTCTTTATACCCCAGGCCGCGGTTTATCATAACTCGCTGGAGAACTTTTTTTATTTCCTATAGCCATTTGAACGATAATCTGAAGCACGATGATTACAGCCAAACCATAGAATGCTTGAACGAAGCTACCTGTTGCATCGTGGAGCCAGCCAATCGCTAGCGGCCCAAGCGCTCCGAGAATGTAGCCACCAGATTGGGTCATTGCGGACCAGCTACTGGCTTCCTGAGCATTGCTTGTTTCATCAATGGGCAACATCAGTGCAATCGGGAACAGCCCACCCGCCCCAATACCGAGAGGAATCGCCGCGAGCCAGGGGCTAACGGATAGGTTCAGCATCAAGACACCCGTCAACTCTAATATTGCACACCCGACAAGCCAGAATACACGTCTTTGGTAACGATGTACAAGCATCGGAATGAACAAAGTAGAGGGCAGCGATATCAAGGTAAATAAAGTTTGGATTTTGCCGGCCGTCTCTTGACTATACCCCTGGCTTTGGATTGCTGGCGCAAGCCAAGCGGTCAACGAATAGAAGATCGCTGCCATCAGCCCGAAGAATAATGTCAGCACCCAGGCACGTTTGTTGTTCACCGGAAGTGGTGCATTAAGTACACTCGAGATTTTACCGGATTGTCGATCTGTGCGCGCAGACCAGGCTAATCTTAACCAAATCGGCAATGCAATAGCTGCGAGTAATGCCCATACAGCCAACGAGCCTCTCCACGAACCACCCAGCGTATGCTGCAGCGGGACCGATAGTCCCACACTAATGCTGGCCCCCATCACCATCGCTGTAGAGTAAATACCCACCATGGATGCCACTCGGTCAGGGAAGTACTGCTTAATGAAACTGGACAACAGCGGCCCTGCCAATGCAATTCCTACACCGGAAAGAAAAGAAGTGAACATCATCAAAGGAGTTGTACCAACAAACCATCGTAATCCCGTACCTAACCCAATGAGGATTAAAGCCAGAACAATTGCGCCCTCATTTCCCCACCTTCTGCTTAATCGTACAGAGAACGGAGCAAATATGCCCATGCATAATACCGGAAGTGTGGTTAACAAACTGGCGGTAATCCCGCTTATACCCAGATCATTCTGAATGATGCTCATTAGAGGAGAAATGGATGTAATGGGTGGTCGTAAATTCAGTGAAGCCAGGATAAGCGCCAAGACGATATAAAAAAGTTTCATTATGAATCACCTCATGGTAGTAGTATCGCTGCATTCTCCCATGACCCTTTGTTAATAACAGATCTTTGGGAGGGCACGATTAAGTATAGAATCATTAGAATGATTGAACAATACTATTGTTTCTATTAAAATGATTACTAAAACCAATGATTAGAGGTCATTCATATGGAGATTCGTCAGATGGAAAACTTCATTGCTGTGTGTGAGGAGCTTCATTTTACACGAGCAGCTGAGAAGCTTGGCATATCTCAGCCTACGTTGAGTCAACAAATACGCGCACTTGAGGATGAACTCGGAGTTCCCTTATTTGACCGAGTCGGCAAAAAGATTGTGATGACTCAAGCAGGAAATCTGTTTTTGGAGCACTGTGTACAGATGATTCGGCATTTACAGAATACCCAGGATGCGTTAGCTGAATTACGCAATGATCAACGAGGTCGGTTGGTAATTGGTGTTCTCCCTTCCGATCTGGACTATCGGCTCACCCCATTGCTCGTGAATTTTCATACGCGATTCCCCAAGGTGCAGCTGAAGCTTATCTCTTCGATCTACGTCTTGAATCAAGTACTAGATAATGAAGTAGACATCGGGATCGAGATCACCTCTGCTCCAGATGATCGGCTTGTACGCATTCCCTTGTGCAGTGAAGAATATGTACTTGTCGTTTCTGAGAATCATGATTGGGCTGAACGAAGCACGATTGGAATCCAGGAACTGCGTAATATCCAAACTGTGATGTTCCCCGAAGGATTTACAGGCAGAGAATTAGTTGATGGCTATTGTCGTAAATATGGATTCAGCTTAGATACGATCATGGAGACCAGTTCGGCAACTTCCATTATTAGCTTGGTGAAAGCCAATGTCGGAGGAACATTGCTGCCTTACCGTTTGATCCAAGCAATGAATGAACCAACATTACGCTGCATCCGAATTACAGACGATCCGCCATATCGTCACTTTGAGATCATTCATCGGTCCGACCGTTTTCTGACAAAATCGGCCAAGGCATTTATTGAGAAAACTATCGAGTATTTCAACTAAAGGTGAGATGCGAAAGAGATCGCTTCTGCTGCCAGAAGTAGAGTATAGTAGGAATGAAAATATATTAGGAGGCTACAGCCATGTCACAGGAGATTTGGATTAACCTGCCAGTCAAAGATGTTGAGAGGTCAACTGCCTTTTTCAATGAGATTGGATTCCAAGCGGTGAGTGTTGGTAACGAGAGGGCTAAGCTTGTTATAGGTCAAACAACAATTCTGCTGTTCCCGGATGCGGCGTTTGAGAAATTTACTGGTTCAAAAACCGCAGATACTTCCCATAGCGCTGAAGTAATCTTCTCCATTGGTGCTGAAAGCAGAGAAGAAGTAGATGCCTTTGTCCAAAAAGTAGAGGCTGCTGGAGGAAACATCTTTGGCAAGCCAAGTGAGACTGACGGCTGGATGTACGGCGCAGGATTTGCCGACCTGGACGGTCACCGCTGGAATCTGCTGTACATGGATGAGAGCAAAATGCCAAAACGCGAAATTTGAAGCGAAACGCCAACACCAACAAATCCAAGATATGGTGTAATGATTCGGGCTTATACGTGGATGAAAAGAGCTGGGGAACGGAATGAATAAAGAAAATAGGGACTTCGCTGTACGAGTTCTTAAACATCTTTGTATTGGGGCAAAAATTGATGGTCTTAGATTTGGAGTATCAAGTGGTGCTACTCAAGTCTATTTAACTAAGTATGAAGGCTTCGATGATTTAGCTGGTCAACTGTACCTGAACATTGAATCAAAGTGGACTATATTTGATTCAGTTCCCTCTCAATACCCTAGTAATGAAAGCCAAATTTCAGATTTTTCTGAGGAAGAAAAATACAGTCAGATCATAAAGGTGAGACGTGAAAAGATTATAGATATACAATTGGGAGACAGCACTCCACATTTAATTATAAGCTTTGAATCAGGTAGCATACTATTTGTTATTGGTTTTCATGAGAAGTATGAATGTTGGCAGGTGGGAGTAGAATCTGATAACTGGCTAGTTGTTGCATGTCCAATGAATGGAATTGCTACATGGACTTCAAATAAATTTGAATAATAATAAAACACTCCATTGTCAGGAGTGTTTTTTCTTTTATATACAGATATACATTTAATGGTCAAACTGTACTTTGTGTTTGGAAGCATTGAGGTGAAGCGTATTATATATAATCAATGAATTCATTAGTTTTGTTATATCCATAAATTATGATGGAGTCGGTAGTTACTTCACCTGGAACATGTATTTTTTTCAAGATTTGAATTAAATCAGCATTTATCGAGTCATCTTCAGCATGAATTTCTAACCACTCAATAAATTTGTAACCACCATCTGAAAAATGGTAATACCAATCTCCATCCCAAAGGCTGATATAGCCAGTATCAATGTCTTTAATCCTCCATTTGGTTGGAAAGGCATAGTTGAGCATTGCTTGTCTTATTTCTTCCCATTTTGTGTTGTTCATTAAAGGTTTTAGTTCATTTGAATCCATATATTCACCTTTTTCATCCATCAGTACTGAACGTGTTTATTCCACTTCATCATTTTCTCTTGTACAAAACTTCCCGGTAGTTGAATGAAGGCAGCTGATCGCATTGACTGACGGGCTGCCTTATCATGTTTATTGAACTAACGTGTCCCGTTAGCGTAATGCAATCAGTAAAAAACTTACCCATACCTACGGTTCACCACTTTGGTTGAAGCGGTGAATTTTGGAGCCACTCTTATATCAACCGAGCACTCATTTTCGGCACGTGACAATTTTCCCAATTAGCTTTTATGAACGCCCGATGCATGAGCAAGCGTGTTGTACTTGAGATAATCATCATATTACTGATCGTCACTCTGCTGTGAATTGTTGTGTTGAGTTCACACCCTCCACAACTTGGCCGCTAGACAGATAGTAATCTCTTTGCACTGAACCGTCTGTTTTGGTGCTTTTGACCACAAAGACCTGGCCTACTTCTATCGGCATCAGATAGTTATCGTAAGGAAGATAATTGTCCACCAGTGGAAGGTCTTGGATATCTTCATAGGCGTCCTCCAATCGCCAAAATTCTCGATAGGCGTAATCCTTGAACCCGTTCAAATCCTGCTTACCAAAATAAGATGCTGCATATTCCTTGCCCTGTAAGGAGATGTAATCTACTCTGGATGGCTCAATATCTTTAGCAATCCAACTTAGGTTCTCAGAATAAATGTTATCGCCATAATGCTCCTGTAATTGATTGCCCATACAAGGGATGGATTGGGTCTTATAGTCCATTTCATCAAGCCCGGTATGCGCTGAGCCGTAAATGCCCATAACGCTCTCATTGCCCAACTTCTCAAATTCGCGAATAAAGTTTTCCGTCATCGTGTCTTCCCGATATACGCCGTCTTCTTTGCTGTAAAAAACACGGCCTTGCCGGATCGCTTCCATTGTTAAAGTATACTTCTCCGATTCTCCCAGATCGTTTGCCACAAGATAAGATAAATAGCGGCTCCCGGTAGTTTCATATTGATGCCCGATGTCTGTGCCGTGGAAAATCGTCTCCGGACACTCGCTCTTTATTTTTTTGTAGAACTCTTTGACATCAGGGTTGTGACTACGTGTCCGT
The DNA here is from genome assembly GCF_038005365.1 of Paenibacillus sp. FSL H8-0315. Taxonomy (NCBI): domain Bacteria; kingdom Bacillati; phylum Bacillota; class Bacilli; order Caryophanales; family Paenibacillaceae; genus Paenibacillus; species Paenibacillus sp. FSL H8-0315. The sequence continues at coordinate 1,492,390 of NZ_JBBOTA010000001.1, forward strand.
TCCCAATCATCATAAATCTCCTCTAAAATATCATCATTGTCCGACTGCATCCATAGATTCAAGTATTCGGCGGTAAAATAGGGCAGCTCGACGAATAAGTGTCTCATGCCCTCGTTATGGTAGTATTGAGACCACAATTTATATTCCTTGTCCAATATCTTGGCTACGCCGTGTGCTTCACCGTACAGATAAATGCTGCCTGATGCTTGCGCTACCACAGGTGTCACTATAGTCGGCTGCGCAGATTTACTTGCTGTCTTGCCTGCGGTGGAATTATCGCAGGCAGTAAGGCTACTGACCACAAATATAACGATCAGGGCAAGCAGCAAAGGGTATACAAGCATCATTTTCGCTTTTGCTACGAAGATGAGATTATGGTCATTCATAAACTAGGATCAACCTTTCATGTACATTTATAAATCCATAATTTGGTATTCCCTAGCTGATGCAAGATTTCCTGCTATCTCATCTTTAATTCTATATAGATTAAGGGAAAATGTGTCCTTTAGCGCAAGGAAGATAGCCGTTCATATAGGCCAGCTACCTTCGTTTTAGATTAAGCTATTGTTTCCTATTAGAATGAATCAAGGCACTTTTTATGTATCTTTTTAGTTTATCCAACTTTTCTTAGGGAATCTACTTTCATATAGGCAGGACTATATCTTGACTCGTTATGAAATGCCTACTGCGAAGTTACTGAGTGGTAATCTCGAACTTCGTACCAGCATCTCCGGCGAAAACAATAGATCCTCCCGCGGGCAGTTCGACCTGATCCTTGCCACCGATGACACTGAAGTAGATGCATTTTCCCCTGGCATTATAAACAGCGAAGGAAGTGTTCGGGGACATGCTCACCTTAACGATCTTCCCCCTGTCCTTTTCGCTTATCGCATACCATTGGGCGTATCCGTCAGGCAGAATTGTAACGGTTGACATCTTAGTGAAGTTAAAAGGCTTCACGGCATCCTCGTTCACTAAGAGGATTTCACCCATCTTTAGGTACTCAACGCCGTCTTGTGTAAAGAACGTAAGACCTAAAAGATCTCGCCCGCTCATTCCCGGTATTTGCAATTCGGAGATGGCCGTATTCGGGCCGGTTATTCGCTTATCAAACACGTATCCAGGCAACTGTTTCGACACATTCAAGTTGATGGTTACCGATGTCAAATAAGAAATCGACGTATACTTCCCATTCAGCAGATAATACTTCTTGCCGTCGCGCTGCATCCATGCTTTTTTTGTCTTTGTCGAAAGATCTTGAGGCTGGAGCTTTTCCGCGTTGTACTCTGACAGAGCCGTCTGCCCAAGAGCTGGCACCGAAACGTATTGACGAATCCATAAGTAAGTGCGGCCATTCTTATTCGTCACAAAGCTGATCATCACTTTCCCATCCGCACTCTTAAACGTGCCGTCCGCGGAATACTCGTAGATCTGTACCGGGTTATCAGATGGCTGCTCCGAAGTAATGGACATGACGCCGCCTTCGTTAATATCGATGTTAAACGTTCCTATATACGTACCATAGATTCCCGAATACTGCAGCATGGATTCTGGCATATCAGCCTTTACCGGCACGCCGTAAGACTTCTCAGGCTTGATTTCAGCAATTATACCTTTCTCCTTCAGCGCCTGAAGTAGGATTTCGTTCGCCAAAAGCTGGTCGTACGTGCCGCTCCCACCGGAAGAGACAACAGCTACCGCCATCTCCTGCTCTGGAAGCACAACGAGTGACGCGTGATAGAGAGTGACGTCCCCGCCTTTGGTCAATGCCTTTATTCCGTATTCGCTGAACGGATACAGATTGACGCTGTCCCAGCCTAGACCGTATTCGATTGAGTTGTCCGCATCGTCAGGCCACAAAGGCATCTTGTACTCGTTTTGCGCCATGGCCGCAACCGATCTACCTGATAAGACTTCTTCCGCTTCCCCCGTGAAAATCGTTGAAAATCGAGCCAAATCCTCTGCCGTGGAATAGATACCTCCAGTCCCTATCATGTTAATCGTCTGGTTGGGAAGTTGTCCTATATAGTTATGATAATAGAGTCCCGCCATCTTCGCCGTGTCCGGAGAATCGAGCGGCGTCACCGTATTAGCCATACCCAGAGGTTCTGTAATATATCGATGGATATAAGAGGTAAAGTCCATGCCGCTGACCTGCTCGACCAAAATCTCGGCCAGCGTAAATCCGTCATTGCAGTAAACCGAATAAGCGCCCGGGTCTGCTTTCAAGGTCTGCTCGGACAGTTGCTTCAGCAGTGTGTCGTGGGCATAGGTGTCGTTATCTTCGAATAAATCGGCGTTCATCACCGATGATCCGTTCAGACCGGAAGAATGATTCAGCAGCATGCGCGCTGTAATCTGCTTATAGCGTGCATCCTTCATCGTAAACTCGGGGATATAATGGACAACCGGCGTATCAAGATCGATTTTCCCTTGATCGACCAACTGCATAACGGCAACCGTGGTAAACATTTTACTCGTCGAGGCGATCCCATACATCGTGTCTTTCGTGAGCGTCTTCTGTCCCTGCTCATCATTTCTGCCGGATTGGCCAGATACAACAATGTTGCCATGATCGATAAGGGCGTACTGTACACTGTTAGTATCGTAACCTTTCGTAAGGAGATCGGCTTTCTCATTTGCAGCTTTCATGGTTAATTCGTAGGTGAGCCCAGCTTCGTAAGAAGGCGAGTCCACTTCAATCGTTGACACGGTTATCGGAGCAGCACTTGACTCGATCACCTCAGTCGTATTCAGTCCTATTGCTATGTTCTGCGTCTCTGTCGCTTTGTTGTCGTCGCAGGAGGTTAACAGCAGAAGCAGACATAGCACAGCTAGCATTATCCATCGACTTTCCATCATTTGAACTCCCCTTCCGGAGTTTTGGTAGATATAACACTAAATTGGTATATTTATATATTAATGAAAAATTAGTATTTACGCAAAACTGCCCGTTAATTGAATAAAGGCAGCCGATCCACTGACCGGCTGCCTTATGTCATCATTTAGCTATCGCTATTCGATAGTTTAACAATCAAGATTTCTGCATGCCATGGCCACTTTTCTAATGTCTATGCTCAAGGATGTTGATAAGTTTGCCAAACGGATCGCGGACATAGAATCGCCGAACACCCCAAGGCTCATCAATAAGCCCATATTCTATCGGAAATCCAGCTTTCTTCATGCTTTCAAATGTAGCATCGACATCATCGACTTCAATTGATAGATCAGGCGTAGGCGTTTCTGAGCCACCCTGTGAGGCAAAACTAATCTGAATGCTCATCTCCTCGTCTAAACCATAAGTTCTAATCCAACCATGATCCATCATTAAATCAAGACCGAGCACATCCTCGTAGAAGCATTTAGCTGCCGCGATATCCTTCGTGTTTATATTGGCGACGATTCGTTTGACCTTCATTTCAAACCTCCCAGACAGAAATAGATTATCCTTGAATATAGAATGCATTCAACATATAACAGTTAATTCTAGCCTCGACGTTCCTGACCTTTATTTATCCATATTTAGCTGCGGAGGCTCACCGAGCAGAAAACACCAGAAAACACCCGAAGAGCTGGCATTAAGTCTGGTTACGAAATCTCCGTACTAACCACCTCAACACAAGAAGCACCACGATTCCGCAAATGGTATAACTGATTGGGCGAATAAATTGCTCAACGATACCCCAGTTGTCACCTAAGCGGTATCCCAGATAGATCAAAGCTAAGTTCCACGGGGTACAGCCGAGTGCTGTAAATGTTATGAATCTCCAAGCTTTCATTCCACCAACCCCTGCGGGCAATGAGATAAAAGTACGAATAAAGGGCAACATACGAGTAAAAAATACGGTACTCTCGCCATAACGCTCGAACCAACGCTCCGATTGCTCCAAATGATGCTCATTCAAGAGAATATATTTTCCGTATTTCTCTAATAACCGGCGTCCACCTGCCTTACCAATATAGTAGGCAATGATGGAACCCAGTAGGTTTCCGAATATCCCAGCGACAGCAACTTCCATAAAAGTAAGCGAGCCTTGCGCAATCAGCCAGCCACCGCTGAGCATAATCACTTCACTGGGAATGGGGATACAGGCACTCTCTAGAATCATCCCTAACCATATGCCCCAAATACCCATAGAATTAACAAGATGAAGCGCGGATTCAGATATCCACGTAAATAGTTGATGCATGAGTGTTCACTCCGCTTCATAAATTTTACTATTCCTTAAGAAAGTCTCGTTATAATTGAACAAAAAACGGGGGGAAAACAAAATAATGATGAAATTCAATATACACAAATTTTTGTATGGCATATTCGTTATAGCCGCTATCTTGCTGATGTTCCCTAAATTTTCTTACAATGATCCCGATACCTTCTGGCATATAGAGCTAGGACAATATATGATCGGGCACGGACAAGTTCTACATCATGCCATACATACTTTTTACGGAGATAAGCTGCCCTACGTCCCTCATGAATTCGGATTCCAACTGCTCGTTGCCCCGCTTTATGCAGCTTTTGGATGGCCGGGTGTGTATATTTTGACCGCTGTATGCTTGTTCTTTTTAGTGCTCGGATTGCTTCGGCTGGGTAAGGTTTCACGCAAAGAACTGGGACTTCAAGAAGACCATGTTCTCCTGCTCCCTTTTGTGCTGCTAATTTCTTGCTGGATTTATTATAATTATTTCAAAGGCCGTCCACAGATGATCTCTTCGTTTATGATTGTCTGGTTTTTCGTATATTTACGTGAATATCAAATGAGTTCTCAAAAGAAATATGCCGCTGCGATGATTGCTCTTTCTATTGCCATTGCCAATTTTCATGCAGGAGTATGGCTTGTAATTGCTGTATTTACAGGGATGGCTCTGCTTGAATCCTTGATCCAAAAAACGCTGAATGGGCGTAAAATCATAGTCTTCAGTCTCGTCTGGTTCGTTGGCATTCTAAATCCAGGCGGCGTAAAAAGTCTCTTGTTTATTTTGACAGTTACGAAGAAAAACTTTAACCTGCTGATCAATGAATGGCAGCCGATTCGGTTCAATAGCTTGGAGAATTTGCCCATCTTACTATTGCTTTTGTTCTTTGCCTGCACACTTCCTTTTGCACTCCAGCGTAAACCGTTCCGTTTTTTTCTTATGCTTGGGATTCTATACCTCGGTGTATCAAACTTCAAGCAAAACCTGTTTATGTGGCTGTTCATCCCCTATTTTGCGGCTGTATTTTTTGATGCGCTTCCTGAATTCACCAAAACAGGTATTCTAGTCCGACAAAGTACATTACGAGGGTTACTGGCAGTTGGCCTGCTGCTAAACATTGCTTATCTATTCCTTGTACCACCAGTTATTGACGCCAAAAAATATCCTGTCGATGAAATGGACTATATTCTACAGCATACATCTGAAGGTACACGTCCCAAAGTTCTCGCCCACTACGGTTCATCCGGCTATGTCATGTTTCGAGGGGGAGATGTGTTATGTGATGGCAGACAAGATCCCTTCGTGACAAAAGATTCTCTTGGCGTATTGGGTTGGACTGCTTTTGAACGCTCGATGCACGGATTCTCTGAATACCTTCCCGAGATCGTTAAATACGATCAGCCCGATTATGTAATTACGAGCAAAAAGGTCTCATATAAACTACTCAAGGAATGGACACAAAAATTCGGTCAGCCCGTATTTACGGGGACCTATGGCAGTGTCTTCTCGTTTATCCCAGAGTAATGATCCGGCACATTAATTCCTCACTCTGTAGAACGCAAAAAAACGCTGACCTGAGGCAATCTAGCCTATAGTCACCGATCCGCAAATAAGTATTCTGATTAATAACATCCGCATGGTAAGGATATACATAATTACGACAAATAAGAAAAATAAGTTAGTAAAATATCAAATCTAGCGTTGATTGTTCCTAAATTGTATAGTATTTTATGGAAGAAAGGTAATTTAAAAGAAGGGAGGAATTAAAAATGGACAAGATGTGTATGGAAATGATGATGAACATGTGTATGGATGATATGATGTCTAAGATGAACTGTATGAAGATGGGCATGGAAAAAATGTCTGAAATGGGCATGATGGATATGAACATGGATATGATGATGAAAAAAATGCAGGACTGCGATGAAATGATGACTATGTGTATGACAATGATGCGCGAAGGAATGCAAATGTCTAAGTAGCCTATAGACCATCGTAAGTTTGGCAGAGCAGACTAACTGCATGCCTTTTTTTATTTTCTATTTATTATTACAATGTGAGCTTAAATTATATCCTGATATATCTACTCTGAATCTTCTTCGATAGATTAATCCGTTCCTGCTTTAACTCCCAGATTTTCTCTTTCCACCGATACTGCTCTACTGGATCCGCACTTTCCCTCAGCTTATTAAATAAATCCATTAATATTGCATTTATATCGTCGAATTGAATCCACAGCTCGTTCACACTTTGTTCTGTTGTCTCAGCATGAGAATTCTTACTCAGCTTATTCAAACGATCTATGATGTCAGCTTGCCACTGTCCATCGTTAATTGCTTTGGCGTAGTTTAGAAGATCCAGATAATCATCGACAGACATTTTCACCGACTCCTTATTCTGTGTATACCCAGTATTATACTCGGCATTATAGAAATTGCAATAGTCTATCTGTAGAAAAGGCATCTTCTCAGATGCCCCCGCAATGTTATTCCCAATCCGTTACTGGATTTTCCCGCCTTCAACGACAAGCTCATCAGTATATCCTTCACCGTAAATTTCATTTAAGGTTTCTTTGTAGGCTTGATGGATAAATTGTTCTTTACCAAGGGTATCAAGTTCTGTATTAATCCAGTCCAGCAATTCCTTATTCCCCTTTGCCACTGCTGGAGCTATTGTATCCTGACCCCCGAAAGCAGGAATGCTGACCGTAAATCCAGGATTTGATTTAGCCCAAGCAATGAGTTCTGTATTATCGTTAGCGATTGCCGCCCCCCGACCATCTTTAAGCGCTGCAAAAATCTCGGTGTACTGATCGAATTTGAGCAATTCAATATCCGGATATTCTTTGGTAAAATAGGTTTCCGCTGTCGTACCTTTAGCTACAATGAGCTTTTGCTTGTTCCCTTTTAATTGATCAATGGAAGTGATTGGAGCACTGTCTGGGGATACGATCCCAAAGGATAATTTCATGTACGCATTAGCAAAATCCACTTTTTCTTTTCTTTCCTCGGTGACCGTAAAGTTAGCCATAATGATATCAACCTTACCGGATTCAAGATAAGCCACGCGGCTGGCAGCATCAACTAACACAAATTCAACCTTCGAGTCATCCCCTAGCAGATCCTTGGCAAAGCGTTTGGCAATATACACATCAAATCCTTGGTTTTTACCCTCAGCGTCCACATAACCAAAAGGTGGTTTGTCTGCAAATACGCCGATCTTAATCTTCCCTTTCTTCTTTAGCTGTTCAATAGAAGTGAATTTAGAAGATACTGAGTTTCCGTTGTTATCCGAACTATTTCCGCAAGCAGCCAATCCCATCAATAATATACTTACACCTACCAGCATCGTTAGCCATTTCAAACTTTTCTTCATTTCTCTTCCTCTCCTATTTCTATAATTTTTCGTACTGAAATATATCCAGAAAATGCTGGGCACGTTCTGTCGCAGGGTGGGTAAAAAATTGTTGCGGGGCAGCGATCTCACATATCTTGCCTTGATCCATAAACACGATCCGATCCCCAACCGATTTGGCAAACCCCATTTCATGAGTCACGATGATCATCGTCATTCCTTGCTGAGCAAGCCCTAAGATCACATCAAGCACTTCCCGAACCATTTCCGGATCCAAGGATGCTGTCACTTCATCAAATAACATAATCTCCGGATTCATACATAAAGCTCTTACTATAGCTATTCTCTGCTTTTGTCCACCGGAAAGCTGGCGTGGATAGTCCAGTTTACGCTCAAGCAGCCCAACCCGCTCTAAGAGCTGTTCCGCTTGCTGCGTTGCTTCTTTAAGCTCTCTCTTTTGTACTTTCAGAGGGCCTAGAAGAATGTTATCCATAACCGTCATATGCGGGAATAACTCATAATTTTGAAAGACCATTCCGATATGCTGCCTAACTTCACGCCAATCTACAGCAGCCCCCGCGAGGTTCTGCCCACGATATTGTATCGCCCCTTCCTGAACCGGTTCCAAACCGTTAAGACAACGCAGGAACGTACTTTTTCCACAGCCAGAGGGACCGAGAATAACGATTACTTCTCCTTTTTCGACCTGCAATTCAATGCTGTCCAGAACCTTTCGCTCTCCAAAATATTTGTGTAATTGTGTAACCTCCAGCAGGAGTTCTCCGGAATCTGCCATTACAACCGTTCCTTCCTAAGCCTTAATTTTGCCATCTGCTTTCAACTTTTTTCGAAAGTCTGGATAACGGAAAACATACAGAAAAATATAATATAAAGATAAAGCCGTATACCCAGAATGAAGCGGTGGGCGCTTTTATCACGCCGAGTTCAATGATCTGCTGCCCGATCTTTACCACCTCAATCACTCCAATCAGCACCACCAGTGATGTTGTCTTGATCATTCGTGTGGCAAGATTAATCATTCCCGGCAGCATTCTGCGTACAGCCTGCGGGATCAAAATATGCCGATAAAGTTGACTGCTGCTCAGACCTAGCGCCCTAGCAGATTCCACCTGATGTTTTGGCATAGATTGCAAAGCTCCACGAACAAGATCCCCAATCTCCGCAGCTCCCCATAAGCTGAACACCAATATAGAGGTAGCCTCCCCGCTGATATCGATATGAAGTAATGGAGAGAAACTGAAATGTACTACATACAGCCACACTAGAATCGGAATAATTCTAAAGGTCTCCAAATAAAGACGTAATATAAACCTTAATGGCCTCGATCCCAGCGTCCGGAGCAATCCCATAACGATCCCTAATAACGTACCGATTCCAATAGAGAGAAATGAAATTTCAATCGTTACAAGTAAGCCCCCTAATAATCGTTCGAAATTAGAACCTTCAAAAAGCACCTCAATCCCCGAATTCTGCATATCTCACCTTCCTTTCCACCCAAGTCAATAAAAGCGATAAGGGCAGGACTAACACCAAATAGGCGAGTACCAGAAGGAGCAGAGACTCCGCTGTTTTGTAATGCATGCCGATCAAGTCTTTTGCCACATTCATCAAATCCATTAAAGCAATGGCACCTACAATAGAGGTCTCCTTCAGCAGAAAGATCGCATTTGCCCCTAAAGAAGGAATACTTATCGCAAAGGCTTGGGGAAAAATAACATATCTGACCAGCTGCAGCTTAGACAGTCCAATGCTCTGACCTGATTCAATCTGCGTTTGGCTAACTGCCTCGAACCCACTTCGAAAAGCCTCCGTCATATAGCTCCCGCCCAAAAATGTCATGCCTACAATCGCACAGGTCATTTCACTAAAGTGAATTCCGATCTTAGGTAAGCCATAGTAAAGAAAAAAGAGCTGCACAAGTAAAGGGGTGTTCCGTGAAAGCTCAATGTAGATCTTAATAACATCACTGACGATTTTGACCTTATAGTACAAGACGATACTGAACAGTAATCCAATAAGGAGTGAGAATACAATAGCTAACAACGCTAGCTTCACTGTCAGCCACATCGCCTCACCATAAAGCGGCAAACTCTCGTAGATAAACTCCCAGTCTAAATTCATATCTGAGTAACCCGATCCCCTTTTCTTAATTTCTAATAATTATCAAAATCTTACATTAAACCTTACGCGTGGTGATATGATTTTATTCATACTATTCCAAGTAAATAACTACGTTTTAAAACTCTTGTATAGTAGTCCACAAAAAAAAACCGCTAAGAGATTAGTCTTAGCAGTTTCTTTGTCCTATAGGATAAACCTTGCCCCACCCTAACATCCCACTACCAATAGCCTCGGATGCCGGTCTGCAAGCGGATCAGCGCTTCCAAATAATAATAATCTCCCCAAATCATATGACCATCAGGCACACGTCCACCTCTCACATGATAAGAACCATGCTTTAGAAGTCCCTCTGCTTCCGGATTTCCAGATGTCGCATAATCTTCCACTAGGGATTTCATACTACGGTGTAAAGCAACTTCATAAAAGGCCCGGTCCGGATCGTCTACGCCTAGGTGATCGAGCAGTTCCAAAAGACCGGCTGCAGCAATCGCCGAAGCCGAGCTGTCGCGAGGGGTCTCCGCTCCCACTGGCACATCGAAATCCCAATAAGCCACACTATCCTCCGGTAGATGGCTGATAAAATAATCCGCTAGGCTCTTAGAAGTCTTAAGAAAATCCTCATTCTGCGTATAGCGATACGCCAGAGCAAAACCGTATATTCCCCAAGCTTGACCACGTGTCCAGGTCGATCCGTCCTCATAACCTTGATGTGTTCCTCCACGAATTGCATTTCCGGTAGCCGGATCAAAATAAAAAGTATGGTAAGAGGAGGCATCCCCACGCACAAGAAATTTCCGGCTCTTAAACGCATGTTCGAGCGCTATTTCATAATAGCGCTTATCTCCTGTTTCCTCCGCTGCCCAGAATAATAGAGGTAAATTCATCAAGCAGTCAATAATGATACGTCCCGCATTCTCCGGGTCACTCTCCAGTCCCCAGGCCTGAAGAATCCCTGCTGGTTCACGCCAGCGCTTGCACAGCGTGTCCGCAGCTTGCAGACCGACAGCTCGCGCCGCTTCGCTGCCCGTTATTTTCCACTCCGCTACTGCGGTCAGTGTATACAAGAAACCAATGTCATGATGGTCCAGGGCGATGTGCTGATCCAGACGATGCTTGAAGTCCCCTAACCAAGAGGCTGCCGCCTCCTTATAGCATGAATCCTTACTATATTCATAAGCAAGCCACATCATCCCAACATAGAAACCTTCTATCCAGTCGTCGTTGTCTCCCCATTCGTACTGTTGCCCCTCAGCGATATGAGGCAGTTTGCCCGGATGGTTAGCCATATTGCTCCCAACTTTGTGAATCGCATCCTCAATAGCCTTATTCCACATCTTTGTTTCTCCCTTCCCTTAAATCAACAGTATGCAAAAGTGTATCGTTACTAGGTTCGTATACAGCAACCCTTCCGTCCGAGTGCCATTGAATAAGCGGCGGTGAAGCAAGACTTGCCTGGTTCTCCGGAGTATTCGTCGCTCCGAAGACAGCAGATATCAATACTTGATCTCCCGGTTCCAGTCTGGAGTACAAGCTCGGAAGAAGTGTCCGCGGCTTCAGCAGATTGGTATTTGGCTCGGGATATACGCACTCTCCCCGATCAAAGCCGCTTAGCCTATGTATGGCACTGATTCCCCAGGGCAGCTGCACCGAAACAGCAGTGTTCGATACCTTAATGATTTCCCGTTCACTGTGCGAGAAGCCAGCTGACTGGCCAATGGCAAATCCACCCTCCGCTACATCCAGCCGCCGGGCAGTATGAATGCTGTGAACACGAACATGCCATAGACCTGCCGGAATAATCCATGTCTCCACATGTACATCACTCCAGGGATGCCAGCGGGAATATACATAGCTGTCCCCGATTTCCCAGGTCTCGCAGAATCTGCGTACCCGATAGTGTTCATCACATTCGCATAGTGCGAGTGTAGAATCGTAAGCGCCTTGAACCAACCCGTAACCCGCTTTCGGGACACTAAAACCAAACAGAGTGGAATATGCAAATTTAGAATATTTGGCTGCACTATGGGCCATATCAAAGTTAGCCATCTGGCCAGAGGTATAGGCAATAACCTGCCTGTTTCCTTCCGGACGACTCACAAGCATTCGCGCCTCTTGGAGAGCCCGTACCTCTTTCAAAATAGGCAACGGCTCTTCCTCCGCCTGCCAAAAAGGATGATCATCTGGCAAGGCAAGAATAAGCATAGCTTTAAAGGCCCAATACGGAGATCCGGGGGCGTTGTAGTTCTCTGTCATGACTAGATTCGGATAAGCATATCCGATGCTAAGCAGTCCGTCTAATCCCATAATAGGTTGTTCAAACCACCAACGAAAATGGCGCATAATGATTCCTTTAAGAACGCCATATGAAAAAGGAACCATATCTGCATACACCAGCGCACTCCAGAATGAAACCTGTGCAAAACGATAGGTCAGGCTACGACCAAAAGGAAGTGCGCTTCCGTCCTCAGCGAACCAATAAATGAAATCCTCGGCAAATCGTGCGGATCTTTCCCGATAAACAGCAGCTCTCTGAGGATCATCATCCGCCATCAGCTTAGCGTATATCAGCGTATAATAATGCATAGCAAAAGCAATATAATAGTCCCTCTGATCGGTCAATCCATCGGAATACCAACCGTCACCAAGATAGTAATTATCGATCTGCGCTAGATAATCATCCATTATGCTCTGATCATAAGGTAATCCGACTTTCTTGAAGCCCACATTCACAAGAACCGTGAACATCAGCCAGTTATTCGGATTGGAACGATCCACATGATTAATCTGATTTAGCCAGTTATATACATTCATTTTCTGCGTGTCGCTCAGCGGCTCCCACATTTTATGTGGTGCAAGAGCAAGCCCCAGTCCCAACACGGCCTGCTCTACCATACGCTGATCTTTGGTAGTAAATTGCCCCCAATATTCTTCATGCTCCGGGTCTGTTCCGTTGATGATCCCTTCCAGAAACATCGGCCAGAGTGCACTTTCCCCTCCACCGCTGGCATGGGGAACAAGGCCCCATAGAGGACGGGCGAAAGCTTCCATAAGCGCTGTAGCTTCATTGTATATCGATCCTGTAGCGCCCATATTAATTCCTGCACAACCAGAGGTAAATCTGCGCTCCAGTGGAGTATATAGTTCATTTAGGAACATCTGTAATTCATTTTTAGTGCCCTTTATTCCCACAGCAATGTTTCCTCCTGTCCACACTCAATGCCAAGCGGCATATTCACTAGGCCTCATGCCCATTTCCCGTTTAAACAGCTTGATGAAATAACTTTTGTTGGCATATCCCAGATACTCGGAGATCTCTTCCACTGTCTTTTCAGATTGGTTAAGCAGCTCCTTTGCCTTCTGAAGCTTTAGCATATTTACATATTCGATGAAGTTCTGGTTTGTTTCCCGTTTGAATAAGCGGCTGAAATAACTGGCATTTAAGTTAAGGCGGCCTGCCATGTCCTCCAGCGTTATTTTCTCCGTCACATGACTAATCACGAACTGCTGGGCTTTGATGACCTCACTCCGTTTAGACTTGATGGAGAACATACTTATTTTCCGCGCTAATTCCTCCAAGTACTGCACCAGCCATTGTTCCAAATGCTCCAGAGTTTCAATGTCACCAACCACGCTAAAAAGCTTTTCTTCGGTTATAGGCAATGGAGATTGCAGAAGCTGTTTCGTCTTCATCTGCAAGTCCATCAGCAAGCGAAGCACACATTCCTTGACTTCATTCGGATGGAATTTTTGCGAGGCCACCCATTCCCTCCATTCCTTTACATGAACGCGAAGCTCCGTGTTCCTGTTCAAGGCAATATCATCATTGATAACAGCGTATAAGGTTCCATATTCAGCATAAATATCTTCTCCGGAAAAGCAGACTTCTTCAAAACGGTGGATTCCCGCCGCAGGGAGATAAAAGCGCTGTATTTTCTCCCTCAGCATCCGCTGCAATGTTCCACGAATTTCCTCAGGACTGCGCGCCTCAGCGCCAAATAAGCAAGAGACAGAGAGTTTAAGATATTTTTGAACCGCAGAGGCTGCATTTTGAATGGAGTGATAGATAGCCTGGTGATCTTTGGAAGGCTGGTCGCTGCAAAAGAGAATGACAATCTCCTTATGGCTGTATCTCGAAATAAACAGACTGTGATCAGCCTCAAGCACTTCCTGCATAATATTCTCAACCGCAAAAGAAATCGTATATTCACTCATCCGGCGCACCCTTGAAGCTTCCTCTGGACGATCAATTACAATAACCAGCGGGATATAGTTTTTGGCATGGATCATAATTCCGTTTGATCGGGCCTGCTCGATCCAAGCCCCCTTATCCCAGGATTGATACAAGGTATCTTTTAGAAACTTTTCCTTCAGCGCGGCGCGATTTTGAGACTGCTTTTGCTTATAAACCAGCATCTCTGTATGCTGCTGCCTATTCAGTCCCACTTCCGCCACAAGGGTGCTAATCGCTTGCTGTAACTGCTCAATATCCAGTGATTCTTTTAAAATATATTCTCCTACGTTTAATTTCAGCGCTTGCTGGGCGTATTTGAATTCGTTGTGGCAGGAGAGAATAATCGCACGGATTCCGGGCTGCACAGCTCTGAATAGCTCCAGCATCTCCAGCCCGTTCATCTTGGGCATGCCAATATCGGTAATAATAAGATCTGGTGGACTCTGCTGTGCTTTTTCCCAAGCCTCGAGACCGCTATAATAACATCCGATGAGTTCAATACCGAGCTCACTCCAAGGTACGGCCTGCGACAAATAACGGATAACCGGATAGTCATCATCCACCAATATTGCCGTCAGCATTCTCCACACCCACCTTTCCGTAATCCAGAGGAAACTCCAGACAAATCTCTGTGCCCACATCAGGTTCACTTTGAATATTCAGCTTAAAAGAAGCGCCATAAATCATACTGAGGCGTTGGGCCACATTGCGTAAACCTATGCCGGAGAACCCTTTTCTGTCCTCCTCTGTAATTTGTTCGCTGCTGTATGCGGTTTCACGAAGTCTTGTTAAAGTTTCCGGCGACATCCCGATCCCATTATCCTTAATGGTGATAACCAAGCTTCCCGTAGTTGCAACAATACGAGCTTCAATAAAAATCTCGCCACCAAACTGCTCGAAGCCATGGATGATGGCATTCTCGATCATGGGTTGAATCATAAATCGAGGCACCAGTGCTTCAGCGCTACCGTCCGCTAAATTCATTTCCAGCCTGACCTGATTGGCATGGCGGAAATTCATTAAAGTGACATAATGCGATATCGTATCTGTCTCCTCACGAAGCGGGATAAACTCATTGTCCCTGTTAAAGGTCATCCGGAGCAAAGACGACAGCGAACCAATCAACTCAGCATTCTCCCGATCGCCTTGCATCAGGATATTTAAGCGAATCGAATTCAGCAGATTAAACATAAAATGTGGATTGATCTGCGCTTGCAGCATCTCTAGTTCGGCTTTTCTTTTTCCCGTCTGTTCATAAGTGATTTGTTCAATCATAGACTCGATCCGATCCAGCATCTGGTCAATAGTGCGGGCGAGCTGTGCTGCCTCATTATTCCCTCGAATGAACGAACGTTCATCCAACTGACCACGACCTATTCGCTTTACAAAAGCGCTTAATTTTACGATTGGCTGAGTCAGCTTTGAGATTAGAACGGTTAAGAGAACGGAAAACAAGGTAAAGAAAAGAATCTGCACCGCCAGGCTGATAAATAAAATCTGCTTATTTTTCGACAAGGCTGCCTTCAGCGGAATAATGCTGACCATCCGCCATTTGTTACTGCTCAGCTCCTGATCAACATATAAAAACTTCTCTCCGTCGATTTCCACAGTGTCAAGCTCGCCATCCATTTTCAACCACGTCATCGTCTCTCCGATTCGGGCCTTGTCAGCATGGGAAACTACAGTTCCCTTGTCATCCAAAAGCATCATCTCTTTATCATTATCGTTATTTAGATAAGGACGGAGCTTACGCTCATTGATATTAATAATTAAATATCCGATGGTACTGCTGGAGGTCGATTGAATCGGCCTCGCAATGGTTACCCAATCAGCTGAGCCTTTATCAGAATAATTGTAGTACGTATCGTGCTCCGCTCTCCAATAAGTCGAAATGGGTTGAATTTGTTTCAGCAACGATGTCCAATTTTTGTTGTAGAAATTTTTCGGGTTAAAGTCACTGTAAGGATAGCTGGTATAAATCAAACCATTTTTTCCGATTAACGTCACCTTCAAATATTCTGTTAAAACAAACATATCATCCAGCATCCGCGACATACGGTTATACTGAATGATTTGCTTTGGTGCACGGAGCGACTCTGAATCGGCAGACATCATCTGCCTGATCTCGCTGTTCTGGAGCACAAAGTTGGACTGTTCCAGTGTCTGTTCAAATATGGCATTCATATTGGCGCTGGCTGCATTTAAAGATTCTCTTGCGCTACCAACCGCTTTCTCCAGAATGAGATCCCGGGTCAAATAATCTGTAACCATGTAAATGCAGACAAGCGGGATCAGCACGCAGATCAGCGATGACCAGACAAGTTTCTTACGGAGGGATTGATGCTTTCTAAACACGGATTACAGGCCCCACATCTGTTTGAATTTGGAGCAGGAGGCAGAAATGCTTTCCTGCCCCCACATTATAAGCCCCCTTTGAAAAGCGTACAATCAGCTCCGCTTACTTTCCGCTATTGTTCTGAACAACTTCCGTTATTTTTTTATCGATATTGGCAACTGTGACATCCAGATCCTGTTGGCCAAGGAGATACATCTCCGCTTCTGGAATAACGTTGTTCTTAGCTTCATCTGCATATTTAGCCGGAACCTGCGTTGCACCAGGTGTCGAGTTCTCCATCGTATATTTCAGAGAATCGACATCAATCTTAGAGGAATCCTTAGAACCACTCACAATTGTATCCACTAATTTATTCGTATCCGATTTGGCCCAGCCAGAGAAAACGCGTCCACCGATTTCCAGTCCTTCTGAGGTATACCAGCGCACAAAGGTATAGGCAGCCTCCTTATGCTTGGATTTAGCGGCTATTCCCATGTAGGTCGGCTGTACGGGTGAGTAATGTTTGCTCTCACTGTCAAGACGGGGGATCGGCGCAAACGCGGTAACAAAGGTTGCCGGAATGGCATCCGTTCCACCCGATTCCGCAACCATCCAGTCGCCCATCGGAAGCATCGCTGCTAAACCGTTAAAATACTGATTCCGGTAGGCTAGTTTTTGCGAAATAATATCCTCATAAGGAGTGGCACTCTTATCTTCGTACATCATTTTCTTCATCATCTGCAGATTAGCCTTAAATTGCGGGTCAAGTGCATTGGAGGTTCCATCAGCTTTTAGAAAAGTATTATCCGTAGACTTGCTCATCAGCTGGAGCTGGAAATAATCCGGCCAATTATGCAGATACGCACCAAAACGTTTCGTTGCGCCCTCACCCTTGGTCAATTTCTTGGCATACTCTTCGAAATCCGCCCATGTCCAGTCGGTCGGAACCGGAAGGCCCGCCTCATCTAACATTTTTTTGTTAAGGAGCACGAACCAGCGCTGCATGGAAGACGGTAATGCATAGATTTTGCCATTGACCGTAGTGTCCACCAGATATTCATCTGCGAGTTTATAACCTTCCTTCTGAATATAGTCATCCATCGGTTCCAACAAACCGATATCTGCACGCTGTGAATAGTTGGTATAAGGCAGTTCGACAATATCCAGCGGATCGCTCGCAGCCGCCATCAAATCCAGCTTCTGCATAGAGGCAACCGAATCACCTTTTTCGTTCAGCAAATCTACTTCCACATGAATATCGGGATGCGTCTTCTCAAACTCCGCGATAATCGTGCTCCATTTCGCTTTGGCTTCTGTCTGCCAGGTGCTCAGCTTCAGGGTAACCTTCTCTGCTGCAGGCTTTGAATTTCCACCAGCATCGGGTGCATTAGTCGCTCCTGCATTATTGGTTTTCGCATTTCCGCCGCAAGCGGCCAATGATAACGCCATCGATGTGATGATGAATGCAGATAATAATTTCTTTTTCATATAGACCCTCCTATAAATGTGTTGGGCATCACTTGCTTAACAACCAGTGACTATGTAACTGCTTACAAGAACATCCTAACATGCAGGATTGACGAGGAAAGTTCTCATATTCTACCGAAGAGAAACTATTTTGACTTTTATTATCCTTTCACACCTCCGAGGGCAATTCCCTCAATAACCTGCTTCTGTCCGAGTGCAAAAATGATGAGCAACGGCAGGATTGCAGATACCGCACCAGCCATCATGAGTGAATAGACATCCCCGTATTGGTCCCCGAACAACCGGATCCCCAGCTGAATCGTAAACAGCTCCTTGGATTTCAAAAAAATGAGTGGATATTGATAGTCGTTCCAGGTCCAAATAAAGCGCAAAATAGCATAAGTAGCTACAGCGGGACGGATCAGCGGAAAGGCAATCTGTAGAAAAGAGCGAAAATGCCCTGCTCCATCCATCCGCGCCGATTCAAGATACTCGTTGTTTACCCCCATAAAAAATTGCTTGAGCATAAACGCTCCAATAATACTAAAGCTGTTAATCAGGATTAATCCCAAATGTGTGTCAATCAAATTCAGCCAGTTAAACAGTAGAAACTGTGGAACCAACGAAGCCTGCGGAGGAACCATATAAAGTGCCAATACAACTATAAACATCGCATCCCTGCCCGGAAAACGCAGCTTGGAGAACCCATAAGCAGCAAGTGCGCATATCAGCACATTAATTATAGTCGTAGCCAGCGTAATATAAATGGAATTTCCATAATAGCGAGCGAAGTCACCCGACCATACCTGTTTATAATTTTCAATGAGGTTCCACTGCTGTGGCAACCATTGAATCGGAAAGTTAAACACATCTTTCTCCAGCTTAAAGGAAGTGGATAACATCCATAGGAACGGTAAAAGAAATGCGATACCTAGCAGTCCCATGGCGATGGTCCAGAAGGTTCTGGATAGAAGCTCTTTTTTCACTGTAATTTCTCCTTTCCGCCTTTAATAGTTGACCCATTTTTTTTGCGCCAACATCTGCAAGGCTGTAATGATCAGGCAAATAAGGAACAGAACGAGTGCCATGCTAGAGGCGTAACCTGTCTTCAGCTGATTGAAGGCTGTATCATATAACTCGTAGACGATAACGGTCGTGGAGTTAGCCGGTCCACCCTGGGTCAATACTTGTATCAGATCAAAGATTTTAAATGAGCCGATAACCCCTGTTACCAGCAGGAAAAAGGTAGTTGGCGAAATGCAGGGAACCGTGATGTTGCGGAATTTGCGCCAGACGTTGGCACCATCAATATCAGCCGCTTCATAAAGATCCTTAGGAATACTCTGTAAACCTGCAATAAAAATAATAATGTTGTAACCGAGCTGAATCCAAACTTGAATCAACATCAGCGACGGCAGAGCATAATGGATATCCGCTAACCATTTGGGTGGGTTGTTCCACCCCAGTGACATCAGGAATTGATTGACGGGTCCCAGTGAAGGGTGAAACATAACCTGCCAAACCATAGCGATGGCTACTACACTGGAGATATAAGGAAGGAAATAAATCACTTTAAACAAATCCTTCAGAAAAACCTGTTTATCAATCAGGATAGCCAGCAGCAGGGCAACGATGATCGTAACCGGTACTGTGATAATAAAGAGCAAATTGTTCAGCAAGCTTTTCATAAAAGCATCATCATGAAACAGCCTGATGAAATTATCCACGCCCGCGAACTTAATCCCCCCTAACCCAGCCACAAAGTTCCAGTCCGTGAAGCTTAACAGCAGTGAGCCCAGCACCGGGATCAACGTCAAGATGATCAGCCCAAGCATAAGCGGAGCAACGAATAGATATCCTGCCATCGCTTCGCGTGTGTCCATGTTAAGATGAAACCTTTTTTTGCGTATCATAGTTCTCCTCCTTTACTTATCCATAATTGTAGAAAAAGTAAGCAGTCTTCATAAGAACTAGAATTGTTCATTTTGGAACGAATTTTACCGATCCAGCAGTTTTATATTCCTTTTGCACAACGCAAAAAAAGCGCGAGCCAAGCTCCCGCAGTAAACAAAATCCATATTGAGTTTTACATAAAGCAATCGCGTTATACCGGCGTAACCTCTACAGCACCTTTTCCATCAACGCCCGCACTATTCAGCTTTTTCCGAAAAATCATAAACAAAACCACACCCATCACACTCGTTATTACCTCAGTCACAGTCATCGACCAAATCACACCATGCAGGCCAAAAATAGAATGCAATACGATAATCATCGGTATAAATAATACACCTTGGCTTATCGCCATAATAGTAGTGGGTGTGCCTTGCCCTGTTGCTTGAAAAATGCTCATAAATAATCCGGTAAATCCATTAAATAAAGCGGAGATCAGCATAGCTGCCAAAATATAAGTTCCCATGCTTAACACAGAAGGATCGCCTGAGAACCAATGAAGAATCGTTCCTCTAAACACATATACTAGACTTACAAAAACAACTGCAATGCTGCCTATATATGCAAAAGCGTATTTGATGCTGGATTTAAGTCTCTCCGTATTTTTACTAGCAAAGTTAAAAGCAAATAGCGGAATCAATCCCAAAAATAAACCCATCGATAAAAATTCTGGAATCTGCACAATTCTTAAAGCCACACCAAATCCGGCGACCACACTCTCCCCATATTGAATGGAATAGTTATTTAACAAAAGCGTGCTGACAATTAAAAAACTGGCTTGCAATAGCTCGGCTGTACCTATTTTATAAACCTCAAGCTGATCTCGTACAGATATCTTGAAATGCTTCAAAAATCCTCTTAAATGCTCACTTTTCGTTTCCAAAAAGTAAATATAATAAATGGCAGAACCCAAATTTGCTAAAACCATAGCCAAAGCAGCTCCGGCAACATGCCAATTCAGCACGAGAATAAATAAAGGATCAAAAATCAAACTTAAAGCCGTACTGATAAAAATACCATACATCGATTCCTTCGAGGCACCTTCCGAACGGACCAGTTGTTCCAAAGCAAAATTAAGCACAACAGCAAATCCGCCTGCAAAAAGAGTGAGCACATAAGACTTCGTAAAGTCTAAGGTAGCAGCATCTGCACCAAGCATTCGCGTGATCGGATTTATAGCTAACCAAGCGATGAGCGCGATAAGAAGCCCCACTACAATACTCCCGTAAAAAGTATATCCGGCAACCTTTTTCCCTTTTTCCATCTCTTTTTGCCCCGCCAAGCGAGTTATAAATGTTCCTCCGCCTACCCCCAGCACATTTCCAAAAGCCATTAAAACGGTAAAAATAGGCAGGCCCAGCGTGATTGCGGTCAGCATACTGGTATTGTGTAATAAGCCGATGAAGTAAGCATTGATTACATTATAAATAGTACCCACAGACATCCCAATCATCATGGGAATCGATAAATGAGCGATCGCTTTTTTCATGGGCGCCGACTCTAAATAATATTGATTTGAGAACTCATTTGTCATAAGTGAACCTCCGAACGTTTATAAACTTGAACTAACTTTTTGAAGTAACGACTTTAGGGTTGCAGTTTCTTCCGGACTAAGCGCCTTAGTAATGCTTGCTTCTACCTCAGAGAAAATCTCATTGAACTCTTCCACTAAAAGAGCACCTTTTTCCAATACAAAAATACTCTTTTGACGTTCATCATTTTCAGGAGTGACACGCTGGATATACCCTTTCTTCTCCAACCCCTGAAGCATACTGGTAATGCTCGCCCCCTTCCTGTTAAAGACCTCCGCTAAATCCTTCTGAATAACCCCTTCTTCTTGATTCTCAAAAATATAGCCGATCATGCGGCCTTGTTGTGAGTTCAGACCTAACTCATTTAACCTGGTGTCAGCTGTACCTTTTATTTTCATCCCAATCTCTCGTATTAAATTAGAAAATGGTGTGTCTACCATGGGTTTGTTCATTGTTATTTCCTCCTCTTGCGGATTAGTTAGAACTCTAAGTAACATCATTATCATAATAGATAGAACTCTAACTGTCAAGGTTCTAACTAAATACAAAAACTCCTCTCCAGCACTTGTCGAGTAGACAGGTACTGAAGAGGAGTTTATAGAGAGAATTACATCACAAGTTCTTCTAGGTTTCCAAATAAGACTTTTGTTGATTTCAGCTTGGATTCATTGCCGACAACTGTGAAATAATTTTGTTCCGTCACAGCCTTAAGCAAATCGGCATACTGTCTGATGTCTTCCGGTGTGGTCGACAAGATTTCATCCCGTTCCTGCTGCAGCTCGGCCCCAGTAACCTGTTCAAAATAATGCCGGTCCGCCCGCCGTCCCTGAGCGCTTGGGCTCAGCGGCTGGTCCAACATGGACAGGGTGCCGATAATTGCTTTGGTCATCTCGTCGGCATCCGCTTCATATCCTTCGGTGAATCGGTACGCCTGATCATAAACCTCCAGCGTCTCCTGCAAATTGGGATCACGGTAGGAAGTGAACATCAATATCCCATCTCTGCGCAGCATCAGGCTGCCGCCATAAGCTCCGCCCTTCACGCGCACGGCATTCCACAGATAGGTGAGGCTCATGATTTTTTTGAGCACCTGCATTTTGCCGGAATACGTAAATCCTAGCTTGTTGAAGTCGTAGCCTTTAACCACATATTGCACCTGGCTGGAAGACATAAAACCTTCATTATCCGCATGCCCCTGCGCCGTAATCTTAGGTTTATTCACCACTGGCTGATCCTGAATATCCAGCTTCGCTACATTAGCGGCGAATTCTTCATACAAATCAGGGGTACCCGTCACGCTGATGATCAAATTCTGTTTATTGAATAAAACCGTACAGATATCCTTCAGCGTGTTTGCCACCTCTGCTCCCTGCTGATCGATCTTCTCGGCAAGCTCACGGATAAAGCGGTAATAGGCCACGCCACCCTGTTGCTCCTGATACGCTCCCATGTCCGAAAAATAAGACATCAGGCGGCTGGCCGCGATTTCATTACCTTTTTGATTCAGGACTGATTCCATCTGTGAGGCTTCCCGCCGGACGATTTCCTCTAGCTTCGTCAAGTTATCGAGCGCGCTGGTATAGAGCATCTCACGCAGCAGATCCAGCGATTCGCCAATATGCCCCGCCATCACCTTAACCTGCGCAGTGAATTTAGGCTGATAACTGGCCCCAGTATCTTTTGCAGCGCCAAAGATCTCATTTTTGAAATGAATGCCTCCGGTTTTGATCCCAATTTCACTAGTGAGCTCTTCAATGCTGTAAGAAGCTGTCTCCATTTGGCCCAATACCTCTGCCAGCAGCACAAGATAAGGAATTTGCTCAGGAGCCACAACACTCGTATCCCAATAAAACTTGCAGTACGCAATCTTTTGAGTAGATACGTCATGGTGGATCAGCTTTAGACCCTCAAGGTTATATTCATGGGATGGCACCTGAGGTTCAGCACTGCGGTTAATGTCCTGTAGAGATAAACTTGGCAGCTTCTGCAAATCCTCGGCTGCATCTGCACGACCTTGCCGCGCCAGAAGATGCTGTGTACTCTGCACAAGCTGCTCCAGCTGGTCTGGTTGCTGTGATGATTTGTATTCACTTAATTGACGCTGGGTGCTCGCTTCCTTGTCGGCTGCAATCGTCTTGGACGGGTTCAGCACCACCAGACTGCAATGATCACTGTTCAGTAAGTAGACCTCAATCAGCTTCTCAAAATAACGATCCGTTATCTTTTCCCGAATGGTAGTGAATACCTCTTCATAAAGCATATGAGTAGACGGCTGACCGTCATAGAGCCAGGACTTCATCACTTCGATATTGTAAGTAAGTCCCTTTGGATATCGGCTAAAGTCCGCTTCCCGCAGCTCAAATTCCTTGCTGTTGACCGCCGCCAGCACCAGCTTCTCATCCAGCCCGTTCTTAACCAAGCTGCTTAATGTGGTCTTCACCAGCTCCACGAAGGCATCTTTGGCGGAGGCGTTCGAATGTGTCAGGGTAATGCCAAGCAGCGGCTGAACCATACTGTCGGAATAAAAAGCAAAGGCATCTTTACCCAGACCGCTTTCCAGCAGGGCTTGCTTAAGCGGAGCTGCATTGCTGTCCATCAGCATGCTTTTCAAAATATCAAAAGCCAGATTCAGTTCCCGATCCGTAGAGGTTCCAATTACATAGTTCAGACTCAAATAAGTTTTGTCGTCGGCCGTTTCTGCTTCCAGAATCGGATAATCCGCTACCAGCTCCGTCATTCCGGTAGGCTGTTGTAGGGGAATGGAGGTATCAAAGCTGTTTTTTTCATAACGGCTAAGGTATTCCTGGTCTATAAATTGCAGCTTCTCTTCAATAGAGACGTCTCCGTACAGATAAAAATAACTGTTGGACGGATGATAATAATTGCTGTGCGCCTCAAGGAATTGCTCATACGTAAGCGCAGGAATCTCCTGCGGATCTCCACCTGAAGAATGACGGTAAATCGTGTCTGGATACAACGACTTTTTGATCCTGTCCATCAGTACCGTAAACGGCGAGGAATAGGAACCCTTCATCTCGTTGTAAACCACGCCTTTATAGATCAGCTCAGCTTCTGTTTGCTGAAGCTCGTAATGCCAGCCCTCTTGCTCAAAAATCTCCTTTTGCTTATAAATATTCGGCTGAAAAACACTATCCAGGTAGACCTCCATCAGATTGGAGAAATCCTGCTCATTCCGGCTCGCCACCGGATACATCGTCTTATCCCCAAACGTAAATGCGTTCAGGAATGTCTGCATCGAACCCTTTAGCAATTCTACAAAAGGTTCCTTCACCGGATATTTCTCCGAACCACATAATACAGAATGCTCCAAAATATGAAAGACCCCTGTACTATCTTCAGGCGGGGTCCTGAAGCTCACGCTGAATACCTTGTTGTCATCCTGATTCTGCACGAAAAGCAGCCTGGCGCCGCTCTTCAGATGTTCCATCGTGAATACGGCGGAATCGATCTCCCGGATAAATTCCTCATTAACGACCTGAAATCCATAATATATATTGCCTGTGATCAAGCGGCTCATAGATTTGCCTCCTCTGCACTGGATGTGATAACTCTATCTGAAGCTTATCATATCCCTGGACGTTTATTCCATTAATAGAAGGCTTCCGGGATTAATTTCTGCAGTCTGACTAAAATTGCCGCTGCCTGCTCACGCACCAGAATCTGCTTTGGATCGAAGCGGCCCCCGCTGCCGGTCATTACTTCATGTTCATTCACGCCCTGAATCGCCTGGCGGCTCGCCTCTGACAAACTGGAAGTATCGGCAAACTTCACACGGTCCGGGCTGCCGTACGTAGACAACCGGGCGGCTTTGGTTACCATAACCGCCGCTTCTTCCCGCGTAATACCGCGGTCCGGCTCGAACTTACCGGTTGGAGAGCTGATAATGCCCAGCTCCTCAGCCTTGGCGATGGTACGGCTGTACCATTTGTCCGCCGGAACATCCTTAAAGCTAGAAGTGGCCTTGGCATCGGGGAACTCATGCAATAGCCGCAGCAGCAGGGTCAGAAATTCAGCCCGGGTCAGCTTCTGCTTAGGAGCCAGCACATTTCCGCTGGCACTCACGCCCTGAATATATCCGCTGCTGAGCGCTGTTGCGATATCCAAACGTGCCCAAGCTGCGACTTTATTGGCATCCGTAAAGCTGGCCAATTCCGGGGAAGAGACATGCAGCGCAAACGTCCGTTTGGAAAGTGCTGGAGCGGCATCTTTACGGTATTTGGTGACTTGCACAGGATAGACACCGGGCTTCATGCCGGCAAATGACACCTTTCCCGTGCTGTCAGCCACTACGCTTTTTCCTTGAAGTGTCACAGTAGCGCCGAAAGCCGGAAGACCGCCCAGCTGACCGTTTGACTTGGTGATATGGAGGGAAAACGGCATATTGGCGCTTGCGTATCCACCCATTTCCTGGCCATTTTTATCTTTCCATTTCACTTCCATCCGGTCAAGCAGTTCTGTATCGTCCGCGTAGTAAACAAGCAGCTGATCCCCATTGCCTATCGTCAGTCTGTACGGGCTATTCTCAGGATACATCCATGCACTGCCCCCGCTGAATACAGCAATCTTCCATTCTCCGCGTCCATTGTATCGCCCGTTCTGAATCCCCTCGATAGCTGTGAAGGCAGGTTTAGCTGCATCCGCATTCAGCTTATACGCCAGACCCTTCGCCTGTAAAAAAGCTGCCGCTGCCTTCACAGCATCTCCGCCAACAATATGCCCCCCGGCAACGGTGCCACCGGGTCCTTCGACCTGAATTGTTGCCCGGTCAAGTCCAGCATGATGCAGTCCGCTATACAGCATGCCAGCCTGCTTGGACAGCAGCTTATAGGAAGTCAGGGCAAGATAGGCTTGCACAGTTGCGGGACTATCGTTTCCTCCGCCTGCTGTCTGCGCAAAGCCGCCACCCGGGAGCTTCCGCGCCAGCAAATGGTCCAGCAGCGAGGCTCCGCCTTCCTTGGTGAAATCTGCTGCATCGACTCCCTGCGAGGATAAAGCAACAATCACCTGCGCTGTCGTCGCAGTTTTACCATCGAACCCTCCGTCTAGCTGCTGCTTGCTCTTAAGCCACAACAAAGCCTTCTCGATCGGCTGCGCTGTTTGTTCTGAACTCACTTCCGAAGCAAGTGCGGTTAGTACCCAGGCAGTAGCTACCAGATCTCCTTGCTTCTGCCCGGCCAGCGGCCAACTACCGTCCGCTAGCTGCATATCAAGCAGCTGATAAAACAACAAATCGGGGTAACGGTTTGTCCGCTCCAATGAATTTGAAATGGAATTCTTCGAGGTAATATAGGCGGCTGCTACCGCTGCTGCCCCTTCCGAATCAATTCCGTCATGATTCATCAGGAATGGATAAAGATCAATACCAGCGATGTTGTTGATGTTGCCCCCCGCAGCACTGTAAGCCAGCGCTGTTCGACTTAGCTCTGCCACCTTGGTGAACTTGCCCCGCTGTTCCAGAATCTTATCGGCAGTCTGCTCCAGATATCCCTTGGGCAGACTGCGCCCATTCTTGAAGAAACCTACGGCTGCTTCGTCCGGGAATGGCTGTATCGTCAGCAGCACATTCTGTGCCCCTTCCAAGGCACTCTGCATCTCCGCTGTGAATACCGCGGTTGTCTTTTGTGCCGGAGACGGCTCCGCCATTACCCTGCCACTCAGCAATACAAGCAAAATACATAATGCGGTAAGTGTAACCTTCCTTATAGTCCGGTTTATGGGTGTAGCTCTCATATTCATTCTCCTCCAATGTAGTTTGCTAGAACTTTATAAGTTAGACGCAGCAAACTGGGATTTAGTTCCTGAATATGTTGTAATATGTAGCTTCATCCAGCTATGAATTAAAAAAAGACCGCACTGCTACCCGCTTACACGATAGCCCTACGATCTTTTCAAAACTCTTATTCTACCTGAGCAAACCCCAGCTCACGGTATAATGTCCGCTCCAGATAATCGTGAAGATAGAAGCGGGATTTCACAAAATGCTCCGCCATATCGGATGGCTGGTAACGCTCCAAAGCCGCTTTCATGCGAGGCAAAACGTTCTCACGTCCGCGGCGATTTCGCATGTAATTGTTCAGCAGCGAGTGCCTTTCCGCTTCGTCTCCCGGATAGAGCTCCCAGCGGTAGACATATTTGTGGATCGCCCGCGAACGGTCCGTCGCCGCTTCAAAATCATGCATAATGGCAATCAGCTCTGCTTCATCCTTATGATCCTTCACCTTGTCCAACAGCTTCCAGATAACATCATAATAATCTTCCAGCTGATAATTCCCGAGCTGAGCGTGACCTGTTCTAGGACCGATGCCATGAAACTGCTCCATGAATCGATCGATAAATGTTGCTGAGTCCGCTTTACGGTTCCAGGCCAAATCGGCATGCAGCAGCATCGGATACCACGTCGTTTCAAAGATCCCATAAGGAACACCAAGGCTGAACGGCCCTGTCCAGTTCGTGGCGACGATGCAACCGAGGTCCAGCTTATCCGCTGTCTCCGCCCATTGGAGCAGATTATCCGTCCGGTTCAATAGTACCGGATAATTCTGATGTTCAGCCCAGTCAAAGCTGCGAACCGCCGGGGCTCCCATAACCTCAATGCCTAGTGACCTGAATTTATCCGCAAGAGAAGAAACCTCAGCTTCAATATTACGTCCGTTGTATATCCATATCATCGCCGCACTCCGCTTATCCAGCTTTGCCAGTTCCTCCGGCGGGCATTTGTCCAGCATGTCATGCCAGAAAATCACTTTTTTACCACGGCTGGCTGTAAATTCAATCAAAGTGTTCAAAAAAGCGATAAACGCCCGCTCCCGTACCCCTCCGAACAACGTTTTACAGCGTTCGCATTCACATAAGCTGTACACCTCGTCGCAGCCGAGGTGAATATAACGGGAATCCGGATGAGCATCCATCATCTCCTGTAACAGATCGGTAATCAGCTCGAAGGATTCCGGATGCGATGGACAGATCTCCCCGAGGGATAACTCCGTTTCGCGCAAGTGCCGCCAAGCGTCGTGGCGGAGTACATACTCCAGATGCCCGAAACTCTGCTGCAGCGGAATGATCTCAATAAAATATTCATGGGCTGTGCGTTTCAGTTCCTCTAGCTGTGTGAGGCTTAACGAATGCTGAGGATGCACGAATTCCGGGTACTTCTGGAACGGGAATTTATCTTCGTATTCAATCAGAACTGCATTCGTTTTATACCGGGCAAAATCCGCCAAATACGATAGCAGCAGCTCTGGCTTGGAAAATGTCTGGCGAAGATCAAAGTTCATCGCCCGCAAGGTAGTGTCAGGCCAGTCCGTGATAGACACAGCAGGAACTTCCCCTACTGACTTAAGCAGTTGTAGTAACGTTTGTAGCCCGTAAAACAGACCCGGCGCATCCAGTGCACGGATTACCACCCGGCGCTCCGACACCTCCAGCCTGTACCCTTCCGCCCGGCCGTTAAGCAATTTCAGATCCACTTCATCTGGCTGTGCTCCTTTCGTTTCTGGCTGCGAGAGACTCTGAAGAATAAGTGAATATCCTTTTCCCGAGATAACATGTGTACATTCCAGCTCCGGAAACGAGCGGCGGCAATGAACCACCAGTCTCGGATCATGCTGCTCCATGTAGAGGCTCAGGCTTACATCCTCGCTGAACTCAAAAGCTTCGCCCTCTTTCACTTGGATCTGCTTCGGTTGCGGTATCAAGCTCTGCATCGTTCTCCTCCTAATCTTTGCTGTAATTAATTACTGCAAGCCCTGCTATGACCCTTTTTCCAGCATTCCAGCACGGTAAGTGTCTTGTCTTCATAGCAGAAGCTCACGAGATCGGCAGGCGCTCCAGCCCTAAGCCCTGCCGCCTGCTCCAGCCCCAGCAAAGTAGCCGGATGAGCAGAAGCACAATCCCAGGCTTCATCCAGCCGGGCTAATCCAGCCTCCGCAAGATAGGCCACCTGATCTGGAAGCATCATGGCGGAACCTGCAAGCAGCTGCTGATTGCCAGCCAGATGCAGCCGCCCTTCTGCTGTTAATACAACTTCCCCACCAATGTGCAGGTGATAAGTTCCCGGCGGCATTCCGCTCAGTGATACAGCATCGCTGACCAAGATGGTGCGGCTGCGCTTCATCCGTAGGATTACTTTCAACAGAGCGGGTGGTAAATGTTGGCCATCTGCAATCATACAGCCGTATAGTTCATCCGCCGCCAGCTGCTCCCACAAATAGTTGGGATGACGGGGCAGCGTCAGATGTGTGCCATTGCCGAGATGCGTAGACATCACCGCTCCTGCGGCAACCGCCTCCCTAATCTGCTCGGGGGAAGCTGCTGTATGCCCTATGGAAACAAGGATGCCTGATTCACTGCACCGGGCGATAAATGCAGCGGCGTTTGGCCATTCCGGGGAGACGGTGAGGATACGGATAAGCCCTTCAGCCGCTTCTTGCCAGCGGCATAACATATCCCAATCCGGCGAGCCAATATGTTCCCTTGGATGGGCGCCGCGTGGACCCTCTTCTGGTGACAGAAAGGGACCTTCCAAATGAATTCCTACAATCCCCCCAGCATCTTCCGGATACAGCGAAGCGGCTTCCGCAATGGCGGAGACCGCTTGAGCCAGCGCTTCTTTGCCATTAGTAATCAGAGTTGGACAATAGCTGGTTACCCCGTTTCCTAGCAAAAGTCCGGATAGTTCCAATACCGTGGAAGGCTGTAAAGGCAGCGTGTTGAGATCCAGCCCCCAGCCCCCGTTCACTTGCAGATCCACCAACCCGGGTGCCAGCCAGGGCCAATCGGCCCTGGCTGGACT
Source organism: Paenibacillus sp. FSL H8-0315 (assembly GCF_038005365.1). Lineage (NCBI taxonomy): Bacteria > Bacillati > Bacillota > Bacilli > Caryophanales > Paenibacillaceae > Paenibacillus > Paenibacillus sp. FSL H8-0315. Next base: position 1,522,413 of record NZ_JBBOTA010000001.1, read on the forward strand.
CTCCGCAAGTTCGGTGACCGAAGTGATTCGCCCCTGCTCGACACTTACCTCAACCGGCCGCCCAGTTTTATAGTGCTTTCCCTTAATTGGCGCGTTCATAAGCCGAAGGCAGCCCGATCCGTGAACATCGTGATCTCCGGATGGGTGCGCAGAATAGTAGCTGGACATGCCGTGCTGATCGAATCATGAAGTGCCGCCTGTAAAGCCTTGCGTTTGGACACTCCCGGTACAATTCCGTACAGGTGACGGCCAGCCAGCAAGGCTGGTACCGTAAGCGTCAGCGCATGGGTTGGCACCTCGTCCAGCGAGGTAAAACAACCGTCATTCACTTGCTGGCGGCGGCAGGCTTCCTCCAGTTCGACCGCTTTGACCAGCTGCGGGTCGGTAAAATTAGCGACTGGCGGATCATTAAACGCGATATGCCCGTTTTCCCCGATCCCGAGGCAAACGATATCAATAGGCGCCTCGCTCAACAAAGCCGAATATCTCTGGCATTCCTGCACCACATCAGCGGCGAGACCATCCAGCAGTTCTACCCGGCCAGGGTTAACCCGACTGTATAGCCGATCTGTCAAAAAACGGCCGAAACGCTGGGGAGCCGAAGCCGCAAGGCCAATGTATTCATCCATATGAAAAGCATTGACCCGGGACCAATCCATCCCCTGCTCCCGCACCAGCCCCTCGTACAGTTCATTTTGCGAAGGTGCGGCAGCAAACACAATTCGGACCTGACGCGCAGAATCTTGAAGCAAAGCTCTAATTTTCTGCGCAACCTGCGATGCCGCCACAGCGCCCATCAGGTTACGATCTTCATAAACCTGAACGGACATCTGCTCCACTCTGTGTGTCTCTAAAGGCTTAATGATGTCATTCATCCCGCTCATCCTTTCCGGGCACCTATTGTCCTTGGCACCAGACAGATTAATTCCCGTTTAACTGAATGTTCTGAACACGGTCGTAAGCTTCCTTATAAGTAGCCAGCAGCTTATCCACGCCGAGATTGTTCATCTCCTCCACATATTTGTCCCAGTCGGCCAGCTTTCGGGAGCCGGTAACAAACTTGGCAAAGCTTTCATCGCGGTGTTTTTGGATCGCCTGGCCGGTTATCGCAATAATTTCATTCTCTTTCTCCGTAAATGCAGGCCGTGGCTGCATCATGGACGGATCATATTTCGTCGCTTCTTCAAAGGCATACTTCAAATTGTCTGAGAACAACGACAGATGTGCACCAAAGTCGATCCAGGTGTACGTTCCGCTAGTCTGAAGTCCTGTCTGCTTCCGCATTTCGATCACATCGTTGTACTCTGGTTTGAACTTGATCGTGTCGCCTTCCTTCACATATGTCTCACCCTCCACGCCCCAGCTGCTGAGCGTACGTCCCTCTTCGGAATAGAAAAAGTCCATATAACTCATCACATCATCGATGTTCTTCGAGGTTGAAGCCACGGTTAGGCCACCTTCCATATAATGAAAATACGGGTTCAGTTGCTTGCCACCGGCAATGCCCGCTGGAGGAGCCATAAACTGCATGTTGAACTCCGGATTTTCCTGCTGCATCGCATTGTTAAAAAAATCGATCCGGCTGATGTAATCAATGGTCACAAACGATTTGCCCGTGGATACCATGTCCTGCCATTGCTTAGTTTGCAGAGATAGAAAGTCGGGCGGAATCAGCCCTTCGTCATAAAATATTTTCCACATACCAACCATTTCCTTGTAACTATCTTCCGTGGGTCCAAAAAGCCACTCTTTTTTATCAAAATCATAATAAGCCCCTTCACCCGTCCCGTAATTCACAGTCATATTGGCATTCATTTCATCCGGAATTTGTCCGTAGCGGATCGAAAGCGGATAGCTGTCCGGATATTTCGCCTTCAAGGTTTTTAGAGTTGTATGCAGCTCCTCATATGTGGCTGGTGCCTGGATTCCTTCTTTGTCAAAAATGTCTTTACGGTATAACCAGATCATGCGGTTCGTCTCGCCAAAGCCCTGATTCGGGAACATATACATTTTGCCATCAGCAGACAGTGCAGCCTTCGCTTCCTGTGGATACTGCTTTACCCAGGCGGTCAGATTCGGCATTTTGTCCATATACTCCATCAAATCCACCAACGCACCCTGTTGCCCGAATTTATTCGATTCTTTGCGGTTAGGCATATACATCAGATCCGGCATTGCCTTCGAGGCAATCGCCAGGTTCAAGCTCTCTTCAAGCTTTCCGGAAGGGGTCTGTACCTCGAGTGTGACACCGGTTTTCTCCTTCAACCAGCTCCAAATAGGCCAGCTTTTCGAATAAGGGAACGTAGCATTGTTGTCTAAGAGCGCAGTGAAGGTTTTTTCCGTTTTGGACGAATCAGCAGGTGAAGCGGTACTGCTGCCCTGAGTATTACTCTGCGGCGAGGTGTCATTGCCCCCTCCGCTGCAGCCAGTTACTACGGTTGCTGCAATCATCAGTGGCAGCAGTACAGATTTCCATTTATTCATTACGATCTCTCCCTTATGCTGAATTTTTGACGGTTCCACCCGCCTATCCCTTAACCGCGCCAATCATGGCCCCCTTAACGAAATACTTCTGTACAAATGGATACACAATCAGAATCGGAAGCGTCGAGACCATAATCGTCGCGTACTTCAGCGATTCTTCTATCACCATGTTGTCACCTCCAATGCTAGTAACATCCCCTGAGCTAGCACTGCCAGCCAGCACCAGATTGCGCAGCAGTACTTGCAGCGGGAACAAATCCGGTGAGCGCAGGTAGAGCAGCGGGTAAATAAAGTTATTCCACATGCCAACCGCGTAAAAGAGCGCTATGGTGGCGAAGGAAGCCTTGGAAAGCGGAACAATAATACGGATAAATATGCCGATATCATTCAGTCCGTCGATGCGGCCAGACTCCTCCAGCTCTTTAGGAATGCCGGAGAAAAAGGTCCGCATCAGAATCAGATTCCAAGTGCTGACCGCACCCGGCAGCACCATGCCCCAAACGGTATCGACCATATCCAGGGAGCGAACCACGAGGAACGTGGGAATCATTCCTCCGCTGAAAAACATCGTCACCACAATCAACAGGGTGAAGCTCTTGCGCAGCGCCATATCACTGCGTGAGAGTGCATAGGCACCCGTGGAGGTGACCACCAGCGAGATAAGGGTGCCAAGCACGGTGTAAATGAGTGTATTTTTGTAAGCCACCCAGATTTGCGAATCTCCGAGTACAAGCTTATACATATTCAGGTTAAATCCCTTAGGCCAAAAAGAAACGGTATTCTTCATGACATGCACATCACTACTGAGAGAGACAGCGAGCATATGCAGGAACGGATAAAGCGTGACCACCACAACCACGAGAAGGATAAAAGTGCTCACGACATTAAACCAGGATAAACGGGGTGATCTCATCACCACACCTCTTTTCTACCATAAACTTGTCTCGCTTACACGGCGGCTGATGTAATTTGCTGTATAGATGAAGATCAAGCTAATCACGCCCATAAAAAGATCAATAGAAGCGCCATAGCTGAAGTTCCCCTGCACCATACCCACCCTATAGACATAAGTACTGATAATATCCGCTGTGTCGTAGATCGCCGGATTCTGCATCAGGAACACCTTCTCGAAGCCAATCTCGAGTACTTTACCGATATTAAGAATCAAGGTGATCACGATGGCGGGTGAAATGCCGGGCAAGGTGACATGCCATATTTTACGCATGCGGCTGGCTCCGTCCATATCAGCAGCTTCATACAGCTGCGGGTCGATAGCGGTCAACGCGGCCAAGTAGATAATAGTCTCCCAGCCGATATGCTGCCAGATCTCCGACAGGACATAAATACCGCGGAACAATCCAGGTTCATTCATGAAATTGATCGGTCCAATCCCTATGGCACCAAGCAGATTATTAATCAGCCCTCCGGTTGGGGATAAAAACATGATCACCATACTGGCTACAATGACATTTGAGATAAAATGTGGAAGATAGCTGACGGTCTGCACAACTCGTTTGAAAGCAGCCTTGCGCACCTCATTAAGCAGAATCGCCAGTAGAATGGGTGCCGGGAAGCCAAAAAACAGCTTATATAAACCAAGCAGAAAAGTGTTTTTCATCAGCGGCCAAAAATCGGGATTCTCTATAAACATCCTGTAATATTTGAGTCCCACCCAATCACTGGCCCAAATCCCTTTAAAAAGATTGTAATCCTTGAAAGTGATAACTAATCCAAACATCGGTGCATAGCGGAAGATCAAATAATACAACAGGCACGGCAGGAACAGCAGCCAGAGCGCCTTGTTTTTATTCCAAGTTCGAAGGATTCCCGCTTTGTGGCGTTGAGGTCGTTGGGGTCGCCGGTGCACTTTCTTTCGCATTTTGTCCTGCACTACGCTAGCTTGAGCCATATGCATGTCTCCTCTTGTTAAAATGATCATAAATCATATAGATGTCAGATTACTTCCCCCTTTTTCCTGGGATTTGTCTCCGAATTATAGCTGCATTTCTTTGGAAAGCGCTATCTACATGTTATATAACATTTCGCCTTAACTGCGGATTTCCATAGAATAGCGTACAAATCAGCAAAATTGCATATTGTTGGTGTTAGCTTTTTGCCGCTATGATAGAATTAATCCAATTCATTTACGGGTGCATCCAAAGGGGGATACATATGAAGGGATCCGTTACAGGCAAATTTGCGCTGAATGCCCTGTTCGTTAAGCTGATGCTAAGCTTCCTCAGTGTCATCTTGATTTTGGCATCATTTAATCTGTTCTCCCATCTGTATTTAAGCGGCAAAATCTATAAGGAGATGATCCGGCAAAATGAGCTAGGCCTCGCACAAACGGTCGAAGGCTACGAAAATCATTTCCGGTTGACCCAGAACATGATTCTTGCCCTCACCCAATCCGATTCATGGACTGCCAATCTAGGCATTCTAAGCCACCTCAAAGAGAACCGACGATATGATATCCCGGCAGAAGTGATATCGGATCTCTCAACGCTGTATGCTAATCCTTTTCTGCATATCGAAAATTTCATTCTTTATTTTAAAAAGGAAAATTATGTACTGGAGAGGGAGGGCCTAAGCAGCGCCGCAGATATGTTCGGTAAATACTACTTCAGTGCAGAATACCCTCCGGAGTACTGGAGCCGGCAAACGATGGACAATCAATTTTTAAAAGTCATGCCCGCCGTAACCTTTACCGAGAAAACCATACATTCCACCCGTACGCTCGGAAGGTTAATGCCAGTGCTGGTCAAAGCGATTCCTTATGAGGAAGTGTACGGCATTGTCATGCTGAATCCGCAGCTGATGCAGGCCGCCTACGGAGATGCCGGCAATACCCCGTTCTATATCCTGGATGCGCAGAAGAATCTATTGTTCTCTACATCAGAGGGTAAACTGCAAACAAGCCAGCTTCCGGAAAGTGGCAATGCCCATGAGCGGGTCGGAGACCAATATTACTTCTATGAAAAAGGTAAACAGACTGGATTCACCTATATCCGAGTGACCCAGGTGGCGGCTATTGCTGCGGAAATGCGGGGGATGCAGCTATTGCTGGCTGTATTACTCTCTGCCGCAGTACTGATCAGTGTTCTCTCATCCCTAATCTTCAGCCACCGGCTTAACCAACCGCTCCAGCGCCTGATTGCCGCCTTGGACCGTAAGGCAGGCAGCCGGCCTGAAAAATTGAGCAGTGTGAAGGAATTCGCCATTATTGGCGACCGCCTGAGCTCCATTTTGGAGAGTAACCGCTTCATCCAGACCGATCTTGATCATAAGAACTCATTGGTGCGCCAATATGCCTATACTCATAAAGTGAAAAATATCCCGCTGAGTAAAAGCCTCGCGGAGCTTGAAGATGTAAGGCAATCCGAACAGCCCTATGCCTCCATTCTGTTCAAGGTCAGCTTCAAAACCTTACCGGACGAATTGGAGAAACACACACTGATGTTATGGAAGCTGGTTCAAAACTTGATCACTGGTGGTGAAAGCGAAAGCGTCGCACTCCAGCCGGAACATGATCAGCTCATGCTGCTCCTGTTCAATCCCGGACCGCAGAGCAGTTTTCTGCAGGCTCTTGATACCCTTAAGGAGCTGCTGGATTCGGAGACATCCTTATATCTGACTATTGCTGTAAGTCCGGTATATTCAGGCGAAACCTCATTTACCGATGCCTACAATAATCTATCGATGTTGTTAAATGAGCGTAGATTGAACGGGGAAACACAAATTATCGTAGAACCTAGAGCCTCATCCGCCAAATCCTTTCATTTAAAGGTGACACACGGAGAGGAGCTGCACAATCTGCTGCAGTCTGGCAATGAGGAGGCTGTATTCGCTTGGTTGGATCGTCAGCTGGAGCAGCTGCAGCACAAGGACGCGGCGGCGGCGGATTTTCGGGCATTTGCCTTGGGAGCAGCGGAACAGACAAGCAAAACGGTGACGAGGCTGAATCTGCCCCAAGCGGAAGCGGAGCGTCTCTTACCACCGCGACTAGAGCCATTTAACGCTTTCCACTCAATGGATCAATACAAGGAATGGCTGCGTGATCTGGTTCGTCCTGTGCTCGTGGTCATCAGTAGCCGCTCGGAGTCGCGCGACCCCATTATCAGCTTTGTACTGGATTACTTAGACAAACATTACGGCGAGGACATCAACCTCAACCTAGTAGCAGACAAGTTAAATTTAACTCCAGGTTACCTGTCCAGCATTTTTAAAGAGAAAACAAACATCAACTTCAGTGAATATCTGAACAATCTGCGGATTGAGCGGGCCAAAGAGCTGCTAATGAATCTGGAACTGCGGATTCAGGATATCGCGCTTCAGGTCGGTTATCAGAACGTAAATTCCTTCATCCGTATGTTCAAACGTTGTGCCGGAATAACTCCGGGCGAATACCGCAAGCGCTATTCCCGTGATGGTTCACTCCCCTCCTCCGGCCTTGGCTTGTAAAGAGGCTACATTGCAGAGGAGAGGACAAAAAAGGCCCCCCATTGGCTGGGGGCCTTTTTGTTGTAAAGATTTGCAATCAGAATCCCGTTTTCGGAATCTCCATTGGCACAATATTATAGGGCGCTGTCATACCCGTCCGCACCTGATACATCTGGTCATGGGCCTTTCTCGCTGCGTGCACGAAAGGTTCATATGGACGGTTGCAGACATCCACTACACCGATTTGATAGTTTTCTCCGTCATAACGTCCGAGCACAGGCTGATCATTCCATTGAAAATAATGAACTCCGATGAGCTGCGGGATGGCTGCCCCCTGCTCCACATAATAACGGTAAGCCTCACCGCGCTCCTTCTGGGTTGCCACCGCACGGATCCCATAAGCCAACATGCCGCCTTCAGCCGCACCAAAATGATATTCCCCAATCATGACTGGTTTGTTCAGTCGTCCGCTGATCTGGGCGATCTGTTCCTTGTCAGGACTAAACTGATAGCAGTTCATAGAGAATACATCAAACCATTCGCAGCCCTCCAGCACCTCATCACTGCCAACCCAGGCATAACGCATTCCCAAATTCAGATGATTCGGATCCGTCTGCTTGCAAAGACGGGCTGGCACTTCTACATACCGTCGAATCATGATCCGGTTAAACTGGTTATAATCCACTTCTCGGGCAGAAGTGAGATTATCCCCGGTTACATTCACATTCGATACATCGTATAAATCCTCGAATTCTACAAAAACGCTATCCCACGCCATGTTTAATCGTTCCACTGTTTTGTACTTTTCTGCAAGCCAGCGAATGAATTCCTTCTTACTGGCATAACGGACCGGAGATTTCAGCATCTGCCCGGTCAAATTCAACCCATCCACGAATGCCCAATGCGGCTCATTACGCATGAAATAACCGACCATTCTCTGGTCTTCCCTTAATGGAAGAAGCTGCTCCGCAAAGCTTCCGGCATTCCGCTCATACTCCGGGCTAAACACATCCGGGAAATCCCGGAAAATAGTTTGCTCCGTCAGCGGAAAGTCCACTAGAGGATAAACATACGGAAGCTGGGATTCGTTGATAAATCTATCATTAGACCAGTTGCCGATGGTGTTAAATCCCCATTGTTGTAAGCGAAAATCCGTCATAGCCACCCAGTTAGAGCGCCACTCCGCCCCAAAAGCAGTGATCAGATTAGCAATCTCGAAGCTGAATTCCTCGCCATCCTGTGACCAAGCTTCTTGATAGATTCCTTCCCGCTCCGGCAATGAGGGTATCAAGTGTTCCATGCCAGTTACATGCATAGAACAAGCTGGACCCACACAGTCCATCCCCGTACTGAACAGGGCATAACCCTCTGGATCAACGAACCACCAGCGGCTGCCGTCAAACTCCGTGCGGAAATATCCAGTTGCCGCGAATCTCAGCGCCTTCCAACCTCCGTACCTGCTGAGGTCACCTCCATTGTGATCAGCATGTTCCGCAAGTTTCCGCTCTGTGCGCAGCCGATCCGTCATCGCTTCTGCATCAACCGTTTTCCCTGGCCAATCCCTTCCCTTTAATTGGCCCAGATCATCTATATATGGTTGCTGTTCATACTCAAAGACGGGCTCAGTTAGACTTAGAGCCAAGCCACTAATTTGCACAGCTCTACTTGTTGTTGAAGGGAGAGTAGCGATAGAGAATCGGGTGATATGCTTGCGATCGATGCCTGCATCTCCCCTCAGTACTGTCTGCATCACACCCGGATAACGGGGAAGGAACAGCTTCTCACCATTTAAATGAATCAAGGGTAAACAAATTTTCGTGCGCACACCGGGTAAAATTCCTACATGATAAGTAATGACGCGATGATCCCGATCATAAAAACTGAATAACAGCACCAGAACGTCACGGCTTTCATGGTAAACCTCCGCATTAACGAAACCATAATCGCACCAAGCGGCGGATTCCAGATGCCCTGACTGAAGCTCAAATCCACCACCTTCTGGTGTAGTGATGAACTGAAACGCCTCAGAGGAAGTCGCAGTAAGTTGTGTATGGGGGTCACTTTTAAACCATTCCATAGGGAAGGAGACAGATAAACTCATCGGTATACCTCTTTTCTCTAAACTGTTTACCTTACTGAAATCAGTTGAAAAAGCTGCGGGGCTGCACCTAGACGGGGATCATGGCAGCGTTTGGATTCAAGAAACACACAACCCCAGCCCCCACGCTGTTCTCCTGCTACGGTAAGAACTCTTCCGTCATTGCTCCCAATAGTCAGTGAACCTGCTTCTGTCTCTGTAAGCAACCATATAAACTGATCTTCGTTGTCACGAATAGGCTCCAGCAGCAAGGAATTCAACGGGCCAATAGATAAGGCCTTTTCACTGTTTCGAATTCTCGCCCTACCCTTCTCCCCGTATTCAACCGTCCATCTCTGCTGCTGATCTTCATACGAAAGCGTCCGGACTTCGACGTTCAGGGTCTCCTCATGTTCAATGGATTGATTTCCCGCCGCCAGATAAAGCCCCATTCCTAAGCTTTTCAATCTGAACAGACCACTACCAGAGCCGCATTCCACAGCTACGATTCCCTTCCTTAGGTCAATCACCGTTCGCTCTGCCCAGTCAAGCTTCATTTCCCGGTCAGAAGGAAAGCCGAGCGGCAGAAATACATAGGAAGAGGCATAATAATCCGCAGGGTCCCAGCGATCCCCAACATACAGGTAAGAGCACTGGTCATTGTCTGTTCCTACAATAGGAACTATAAAAGCAGGCTGGCTGTCGTATGTAGTGATGTCGCCCAAAGGCAGCAAGGGTGACCAACGACCAAATAATTCCTCGGACCAGGCATAGGTTCCTTGGTTAGGCAACCAGCCCGTACAGGCGGACGAGATGAGGAAGTATACACCCTGACGTTTCATTAATGCAGGTGCTTCACGCGCTTGTCCGGGCCACAAGGTCTTGACCTGTTCTTCTATGCTGAGGTAATCAGGTGACAGACGATACATAATAAGATCAGCATTTTCCCTTGCCGCGGAGATAAAATATGCCGTCCCATCGTCATCCTGGAACAAGGTGCAGTCCCGAGACATGTTACCTATCGGATTAAAGCTGCCCCGGTAAACATAATCCCCATCTACCGTCCCGCAATCAGCGATCGCGCAGCGCGCATCAGAGTAGTCGCGTCCATTTTCCCAATGCATCCACATAACAAATCTCCCTGTAAGTTTGTTGTAGAGTACTTTTGGGCGCTCAATTACCGCACCCGTTGGGCGCCCCTCCCTGTCCAAGGGTTCAAGCTCTAATGTGGTGCGATGATAAATCGGCTGTACCGGTGAATCGAGTGTGAGCACATCATTGCGCCATTCCCAATTCACTAGATCCACAGATCGGTAGCAGCTCACTCTCCACCGATCCATCCGGTTCTCACCAAACCAGTAATAATATCCATCCGTATAGAGCATATGTCCACCATGTGCATGTACAGGATTTCCGCTCATATCCAGAAGTGGAGCGCTATTTAGTAGGGTGACTGTACTCGCATTTTCGTCCATGATTAACCTCCAGAGGATCAGATTTTTAGACAAAAAAGCAGGTCCGGCCAAGGATGACCTTAACTGAACCTGCTGTTCTTGCGAACTTATTTCAATCCCATCTGAGACATCACATCCACCTTGCTAGCATTGTTATACCATTCGTTGATTTCTTCGGAAATTTTCGTACCGCCTTTGTCATGCCATTGCTTCACGAAGTCATCGTACGCAGTTAGCGGCTCTTTACTGTAAATAATTTTGGTGAAGGTTTCCTTTTCCATCGTATTCAGTTGCTCCCAAGTTGTCTGCATGGTCTTGGTAGGTGGACCGTTAAATGCATTTGGAAGCAGTGACTCTCTATTCTCATAGGAAATCACATATCCCTCTTTGGCTGTTTCATCATTTGATGCCGATCTGATCAAGACCCCATTCTCAGCTTTTGCACCTTTGGAAAGATCATAAAAAGATTTACCTGGGCCATCCACACTTGGTGTATTTTTGGTAAAAGCCATTTTCCCTACACCTTGAGCGGCATCCAAAGGCGTATTGAATTTCTTGGAATCGAATACCACTTCATCGCCAACGATGTCATAATCATATCCCTGAGCATAACCATATTTGAAATCTCCGGTACCAAATGCTGCATCGTAAAGCTTGTCATAATACAAGAAGAAAGCTTCCATATTGTTAAAGTCTTTATTAAACATAAAGACACCATCGTTCTGTTGACCGGATTGGTAGGTTCGATCCCCACTTACACCGTTAATTGTTGGGTAAGCTTTGATTTTAGCCCCTTTTACGTTAGTTTCCACATCTTTAACACTGCCGTACAGCCAAGGACGGCCAATAATAATCCCTGCTTTACCTTCAGTGAAATCCGCCAGTGCATCCCATGCACCCTGTGTAGCCAACTCCTTATTTAAATACCCTTTGGAGTACCAATCGCGAAGTTTAGCTAACGCATCTTTTGTCCCATCAGCGACGGAACCGTAAGTGAGTTTTCCATTGTCGTTATACCATTGGCCGGGGAGACTCTTCCCTGTATAAGCACTAAAAATCATTACAGAGTCGCTTACCCAGCCCGTGTTGTAAGAATCTTTTCCCGAGAAATCAAATCCATAAGTATCATTTTTTCCGTTACCATCCGGATCATCATTCGTAAAAGCAGCGATTACCTGTTCAAATTCATCTATATTTGTTGGCGCTTTTAAATTTAATTTATCTAACCAATCTTGACGGATAAGCATGACCTCACCTTCAGTGAGATTGGGCGAGATCGCCATCCCATAAACCTTGCCGTCCTGGATAACCGGGTTGAACGTTGTTGGATATTGTTTATATATTTCTTTCAGACGCTCAGGCATATATTTGTTAATGTCCTCCGCAATATCTTTTACAAGTCCAGATTGAATCAGATCATTTTCTAATGAGGTATCATACACTGGCAAAACATCCGGAAGCTTCTCGGAACCAGTGAGCGCTAAACGAAGTTTCGTATTATATTGGGAGGCATCACCGCCCAAAAGAGTAGTTTGGATGTTAATCCCTAGATTCTCGACACCCCAGCGGGTCAACACATTATCATTTAAGCTCTCCCCGTTGATATATTTACCGGCATTCTCATCTTGTTGCTTGGCGATGTTGATAGTAATAGGAGGATCGTATTTGCCGTCTTTGAGAACCGCTTCTGCCGCAGTAGATTCTTTACCGTTTGAGCCGCAGCCCGCTAGCAATCCTGCCATCAATACAGTAGTCGTTAGTAAGGCCCCTGTTTTTTTCATCAATAAGCTCCTTTGAATTAAAGTTTTATATGTTGGTCACGTTATTCTTTTACAGCACCCAGAACGATGCCTTTGACAAAATACTTCTGTAGAAAAGGGTACACAAGGATAATGGGCAGTGTGCTAATAAAAATTTGCGCAGCTTTGATACTCTGTTCTGACAACGCGGCTGCTTCTGATTGACTAAGTGCCATACTCTGCGCTGATCCTTGCACCACTACAGTCTGTAAGAATGAAGCTAACGGATAGTCCGTTGTATTCGACATATACAAAATCCCATCAAACCATGCGTTCCAGCTCCCCACCATGATAAACAAACCAACGGTTGCCAGACCGGGAAGGGAAAGCGGAAGATAGATTTTCCGGAAAATGACGAAGAACGAAGCCCCATCGATAAATGCCGCCTCTTCAAGCGCCTTAGGGATTGTTTTAAAGAAATTCATAATCAGAATCAAATTATAAGCTCCGAAGGCACCGGGAAGCACGAGCGACCAGATCGTGTCCTTGAGCCCAAGTTTCGTAACCAATATATAAGAAGGAATCAATCCACCGGAAAACAACATCGTGAATATAAAAATCCACATTAAAGCATTACGCCCTCGGAAATCTTTGGACAAGGCATACCCCGCCGTTGTAATAATGAACATGCTGATTAACGTCCCCAGTACCGTCCGGACCACTGAGATTCTCATGGAGCCTGTAAAATTCGTGTTTTTAAAAGTTTTCACATAGGCTTCGATATTAAAGTCCACCGGCCAAAAGGATACCAAATTCCCATTTACCGCTGTCTTACTACTAAATGATTGTGCTAGCAAATGAAGCATAGGCAATAAACACGATAAGGCTACTAGAATCAGGAGGATATGATTGAAAATCGAAAATATCCTATATCCCTTGGATTTATAATACACTCCCATTCCTCCTAACAGTTTTGTAAGCTTAACAACTTCGGCTTAAAATATTTTATAGTTAGCTACCTTGTAAGCAATTCGATAGGAAATTACGATTAATATGAAGCTGATGCCGGATTTAAATAATCCAACAGCGGTACCAAAACCGTATTGGCCATTCAATAAGGATGACCGGTAAACATAAGTATCGATGATATCCCCCGTACTATATACGAGTGGATTGTATAAGTTAAAGATTTGGTCAAATCCTGCATCCAGGATATTTCCAAGGCTTAACGTTGCAATTACGATGATCATCGGCATCATACTCGGTAAGGTAACATGTCTTATTTGTTGGCGGCGTGACGCTCCGTCGATCTCAGCTGCCTCATAATAAGAAGGGTCGATCCCTGTAATCACCGCTAAGTAGACAATCATGCCAAATCCGAAGTTTTTCCATAAATCACTGATGATGATCGTCGGTCTGAACAGCGTAGGATCGCCCAAAAAGAAAATCGGTTTCAGTCCGAGGAAATTCGTAAGAAAATGATTTATGCCCCCATCCAGACCTAAGATATCAATCATGATTCCGGCAACGGTTACCCAAGAGAGGAAATGCGGTAAATAGACCAAGGTTTGAATACTCTTTTTAATCCCCATGTTTCTAATCTCGCTTAGCAGAATCGCCATAAAGATAGGAACAATAATTCCGACTATAATTTTGATTACAGCAATAATGAGGGTGTTGATAATGGATTGTGTTGCCTCTTTATATTGGAAGATTCTTGCGAAGTTATCCCAACCAATCCAAGTTGAACCTGTAATTCCAAGCCAGGGCTTGTAATCCTGAAAGGCCATCACTAATCCGACCATAGGACCGTAGGCAAAAATTAGAACGAATACCAAAGCTGGGATACATAAAACATACAATGGCCAATTTTTTTTGATTTCCTTTTTCCAAGGATTCTTTCTGCTTTTTTTAACGTTGGCTTTCTCACTCCATTTGAGCTGGGTATTCATTATCTGTGCTATTGTGCTTACCCCCTTTTACATTCTTGGCTGCTAATTTCTTTCTGGTTTAATGTTAACAAAAGCGCTTTCATTCGAAAATGTCTCAAATTAAATATCATAACCACTCGCTAAACATCTTTATAAACGCTTTCATTTTGCGAGAGCTCTTCTCTTTTTCTTTTGGAATATATAGCTTATGATGAATTCACACGAGTCCTAGCGACAGGAGTAATGCTTATGATTAAAAAAGTAAATATGAAACGTTTCATATATTTTTTCGTTTTTTTCCTTTTACTTACCTTAAGTTTGTTTTTCGTAATGAACTCCCTAGGTTCCAAAACCATTCAAGAGAGCTTGGTTAACTCCTCCAAAAATCAGCTAGCCTATACGGAAAGCATTCTGGATGGCATCATCTCTGAGGCAAGTTTGTATGGCATCCAATATACAGCCGACACCTCCGTACGTTTCTATCAAAGCAAAATACAAGAGATGAACAATTACGATGCCCAGATGAAAAAAAACGATATCTATGACCGCATATCAGCACCACTTCTCTCCAGTCAGGCGATTGAATCTATCGGTATCTACTGGAAATCGGATGGCACTTTTATTTTTACGGGTCATGATTCGCTTGCCAAACAGCCCTTTCAGAAGGTCACGCAGCGAGGCTGGCAGATTGTTAATAACAATTTGTATTATTTTTCAATCTACCCTTATATTCATGAACCTAAGAATCCTGCCAATATTCAGTACATCGTGGGCGTTAAGCTGAAAAAGGAGTATTTAACAAGTCTTTTAGAAAAAGCAGTGAGTGGCGGCGAGAGCTCCAATGCCTTTTTGCTTGTGAACAAGAGTTTAATGATTAGCAATAAAGCGGTGGATATTCGAATCGAGGAAAAAGCCAAGGAGACGATAACACCCAATGCACATGAAATTCTAAAGTTTGACTATCATATCAACGATGACGATTATTATGTTTTATCGAAGTATATTGAGCCGATTGATACGTATCTTGTTACCTATACGCGAATGAGTGATTTTTTGAATCCGCTTAACCGGAATAAACAGGTGTTTTTTGTCAGCATCTTAATGATCTTGATCATTGGTCTTATCGTGATTTTTATGTTCTATCGAAACTATTATCGCAATGTATATCTGCTCGACAAGAAATTCTACCAAGTGGAACAAGGGAATTACAGCACCAGAATTAGTGAGAACCCGGACAATCAATTTTATAGTCTATTTAAAAGCTTTAACCACATGGTCGCCAAAATACAGGCTTTATTCGCTTCATTAAAAATAGAAACCGAGCTGCGCAGAAACGCCGAAGTGAAACAGCTACAGGCTCAGATCAATCCACATTTTCTTTACAATAATCTGTTTTTTATTATGGCAGTGGCAAAAACTTCACCGGAAGCCGTAATGCAGATGAGCAAGCATTTAGCAGAGTACTATCGTTATTTAACAAAAATGAATTCAGATAATGTTACGTTGGCTTCTGAATTGCAGCTTGCCGATCATTTTTTATCCATCATGTCACTTTCCAAAAAAATAAATTATGAAATCAACCTGCCCCCTGAACTGGGAGAGCATCTGATTATGCCACTGATTATCCAGCCTATGGTCGAGAACGCAATCCAGCATGGGATTGAAGAACAGCAAGGGGCTCATCGCGTTACTATAGATGTAAAAGAACTTGATACTGGAGCATTAATTATTGTTGCCGATGACGGTAAGGGGCTTACTGCTGAGGAAATACACCAGCTAATGGCCAGACTTGAGAATGAATCCCCACCTGAAGGATCAAGAGGAATCGGTCTTTGGAACATTCATCATCGCCTCAAAAATGCGTATGGTGAATTAAGCGGACTGCGGTTCTTCATCAATGACTGGGGTGGTTTATCCGTGCTGGCATTCATAGATTTCTCGCTGGATGAAGGAGGACAATATGCGATTATTGATAGTTGATGACGGACATTACATCGTTGAATATTTAAAACACCTGCTGGATTGGAGCAAATTTGGAATTGAGCATATTGAGACGACAACAAATTCGATTGAAGCCAAGGAACTATTGAATCAGAATCATATAGATATCCTTATTACAGATATTCGTATGCCCGAGGTATCCGGCATTGATTTACTGCATCATGTTCATGAGAAAAAGCTCAATACCAAGGTAATTTTCCTTTCCGGTTATTCTCAATTTGATTATGCACAACAAGCCATTCGTTTGGGTGCACTCGATTATTTACTCAAGCCGGTTGATAAAGAGGATATGGAAAAAGCCATGAGTCAAGTTATTAAGAGTATCGCTGAGAAACCCCCAAAAACCCCAGTGGCAGAGAAAAAGATAGATGGGCTAGGTTACTTGCTTTCTGTTATTAGCGGACCTTCCCCACTACGTTATGATCACAGCACACTCGATACTGCTTTACGGAATGAGCACTTTTGCTTTTTTCACGTCTCAGGGGCTAGAGGGAAAGATGAAATGATGTTAAAAGATCATAATGGTGGACGGGACTTTATTTGGATCACTCCATCAGCCATTACTGGAATTATTCCAGAATCCAATACCGAAACTGTGGCAAGCAGCGTCGATTCCATTTCTTTTTCCGAGCCGTTTGAATTTTCGCAAAAGCATGCTGTTCGGGATATTTTTTATCATTTCTTTTTTAATGAAAATATTGGGGCCAGAGACTTTACTATGCTGAGTGCCTCTAGTGCTCTCCCTAAATTAGAGCTTGGAGAATGGGAACAAACCAGAAAAAACATTTTAAAAAACTTTGCCAAGCTCACTGTCAAAAAACAAAAGCTCCTCTACCTGCTCGAATTCATTAATTTGCTGTATTCCACAACCGATAAAATCCAATCAGCTGAGGTTGCAGACTGGATTTTCAATCAATTATCAGAGCCAGATACGGCTCTTCAATCCATCTTGCAGAGTCTCACCCAATTAGATAGAAGCGCTAAATTTTCCAATCAAAACATTGTTCATACCATTCAAGCCTATATCTCCAATCATATTAGTGATTGCTTGAGCCTGGAGGACTTAGGGAAAATTGTTCACCTACATCCTGTTTACCTGTCCAAATTTTATAAGCAGGAGACGGGTGAAAATTTATCGAGCTACATTTCTTCTAAACGCTTGGAAAAGGCCTCCAAGTTATTGATCGATTCCAACTTACATGTGCTCGATATTTCACATCTAGTCGGCTACAAAAAGCCACAATATTTCATTAAGCTGTTCAAAGATCAGTATGGCATTACGCCTTATCAATATCGAAGACAGCAGATTAAATGAAACAAAAATTGAACAGATCAACAAAAAAGTTTACACTTTGAATGAAGTAACGAACCATGGAAAGGAAACTTGCTAATGTTGCGCTCCTCCTACACCATTCGCTCGGAAGAACAAGCTTCTATGCTTCTGTTTGATTCTATTGGCTGGGAACAAGCCGAAACTCCGGCATATTCATTCAACGGCCAGAACCGGACGGAGAGAAGTTGTGTTATTTTTCAGTACACCTTATCTGGAGAGGGTAGAATTGAAATAGACGGGGTTGTTCACCCATTAACGAAGGGCAATGCTTTCCTAGTGACTGTCCCCAGTATACACAGATATTATTATCCGGAGAAAGGTACAGAGCCCTGGGAATTCATTTGGCTGAATGTACGAGGACCTCTAGCTATTTCACTCTGGAACCAGCTGATCGCACATGGTGGTCCTATTATAGAACTCCCTCAGGAATCGGTTCCGATGGATTTATTGTGGAGTATGTTCAAGGACATCCAGGTTGATGAAGAAAGAGATTTGCATTTTCTAACGGGGAAAGCCTTTCAGTGGATATTGTCCATGGAGAAATACCTCAAGAAACCGAGTTTGTTAACCACGTATATAAAAAATGACAAACTCCATGCCGCTATACAATTCATGAAAAATGATCTGCACAATAATAACCTTAGCTTAGACGATGTCGCCGCACATGTTGGAATTTCTAAACATCATCTTTGCAGGCTATTTCAAAAAAACATCAATCTCTCGCCCTTTGAGTATTTAAGAAGGAGACGGATCGAGCTGGCAGCATCTATGCTGAAAACAACAGATCAGACGATCTACCAGATCGCTGTGGACACCGGGTTTGACAATGCCAGCTATTTCGGCAAAGTCTTTCGTTCCTACTTTGGAGTTAGCCCCTCCACTTACCGCGAGCAGGACCTAGAGTTCCTGTCCAAACATGTGTTTTTTGAAAATTGATGTTGCTAGGCATATCTATTAAGCTTCGATAGAGCTGAGTGGCAGGTGTGGCAGACGTGGCAGGCGTGGCAGGCGTGGGGTGCTAATTCGGGGCCGATGGATGCAAGTAGTAACCATTCAGATCTGGTGGTGCCAACTCACAAGCACCCTCCCCCGCTTTCGGACCCAGATGAAGCTATTTGCCAATTTTTCGTCTTTTGAGTACTGTTTCGGACTCCAGTGCAGCTATTCCTTCGAAAGAGGTGCATATTAGGTGCTTTTCGAGCCAATAGCGACTATGCGGTCCGATAAAACTCCAAATGTGTGAAAAGAATGCGGTTAGCGGCATCTGAGTCCTATAGCACCGTGTTGGCTGAGTAAGTAACTTGCAAGGCGTACCAATTCGCGTACGCTAGCCCACGGCTAGGGAAGAAACTTGCTAAACACCCAAATTCGCGTACGGCAGCCCCCGCCTAGGTAAACATCCTGCTAAACACCTTAATTCGCATACGAAAGCACCGAGTCACCCCCCTCTACCGCCGCTTTCGGACTCAGATGACGCTATTTGCCAATTTTTCGTCTTTTGAGTACTGTTTCGGACTCCAGTGCAGCTATTCCTTCGAAAGAGGTGCATATTAGGTACTTTTCGAGCCAATAGCGACTATGCGGTCCGATAAAACTCCAAATGTGTGAAAAGACTGCGGTTAGCGGCATCTGAGTCCTATAGCACCGTGTTGGCTGAGTAAGTAACTTGCAAGGCGTACCAATTCGCGTACGCTAGCCCACGGCTAGGGAAGCAACTTGCTAAACACCTTAATTCGCGTACGAAAGCACCGAGTCCCCCCCTCCACAGCCGCTTTCGGACTCAGATGACGCTATTTGCCAATTTTCCGCCTTTTGAGCACAGTTTCGGACTCCAGTGCAACTATTCCTTCGAAAGAGGTGCATATTAGGTACTTTTAGAGTCAATAGCGACTATGCGGTCCGATAAAACTCCAAATGTGTGAAAAGACTGCGATTAGCGGCATTTGAGTCCGATAGCACCGTGTTGGATGGGTGAGCAACTTGCAAGGCGCACTAATTGGCGTCCAGCGGCCCACGGCTAAGGAAGCAACTTGCTAAACACCCTAATTCGCGTACGAAAGCACCGAGTCACCCCCTCTACCGCGCTTTCGGACCCAGATGACGCTATTTGCCAATTTTCCGCCTTTTGAGCACAGTTTCGGACTCCAGTGCAACTATTCCTCCGAAAGAGGTGCATATTTGGTACTTTTCGAGCCAATAGCGACTATGCGGTCCGATAAAACTCCAAATGTGTGAAAAGACTGCGGTTAGCGGCATTTGAGTCCGATAGCACCGTGTTGGCTGGGTGAGCAACTTGCAAGTCGCATTAATTGGCGTCCAGCAGGCCCCAGCTAAGGAAGCAACTTGCTAAACACCCTAATTCGCGTACGGCAGCCCCCGCCTAGGTAAACATCCTGCTAAACACCTTAATTCGCATACGAAAGCACCGAGTCACCCCCCTCTACCGCCGCTTTCGGACTCAGATGACGCTATTTGCCAATTTTTCGTCTTTTGAGTACAGTTTCGGACTCCAGTGCAACTATTCCTTCGAAAGAGGTGCATATTAGGTACTTTTAGAGTCAATAGCGACTATGCGGTCCGATAAAACTCCAAATGTGTGAAAAGACTGCGATTAGCGGCATTTGAGTCCGATAGCACCGTGTTGGCTGGGGAAGCAACTTACATGGTGCACCAATTTGAGCCCGCCGACTTCGAGTTATAAACACTCAATTCCAGTGGCGTCAAGCTACTTACAAGGTGCACTAATTCGCGTACGGCAGCACCTGGCTAGCAAAGCATCTTGCTAAACACCCTTATTCGAGCCCGCTATCCCCGGCTAAGGCTAGGTAAACATTCTGCTAAACACCCCATCCAATAACAGCTTCGGGCGCGCAGCTAGTCACAAAAGAACTCAAAAAAGGAGAAAAAAAAGGAAGGTGCTCAGCAGCCAATGGCTTTTGGGGCACCCTCCTTTTTTGATTAAACTTCTCTAAGCACGAAAAGTAGGCTTCTGAAATCGCCCTCAAGCTGTGGAAGCGTGAGTCCGAAGTGCATCAGCTCATCCCCTCTGTATACTCCGCCGTTAAGCTCAAGCTTATACGATTTCGCAGGGTCGAGTCCTTTCAGACGCAATCTGCGCAACGGTGGATTAGGCCCGGCCAAAACTTGGAAGTAGGTGGCGAAGGCTTCTTTTTTATCAGCGGAAACAAACATCCATGCCGTCTCGTTTCCTTCAAAAGGACTAAGCAGTCGATAGAAATCACCGTACTGAATCAGCATTCTCAGTTCCTTGTACTCTGAAACCTGCTTGCGGATATCCTCGCGCTCAGCTTCAGTAAGCTTGGTCAAATCCAGCTCGTAGCCGAAATTACCCGACATCGCGACATGACCACGTGTCTCCAAAGGTGTAATACGATGTACCTGATGGTTAGGAACAGCCGACACATGGGCGCCCATTGAACTCGCAGGATACACCATACTTGTTCCATATTGGATCTTCAATCTTTCCACTGCATCCGTATCATCGCTAGTCCAGGTCTGTGGCATATAATACAGCATTCCCGGGTCAAATCGTCCGCCACCGCCGGAGCAGCTTTCGAACAAAATATGAGGGAAACGGGAAACGATACGTTCCAGCACATCATAAAGTCCAAGGATATAACGGTGTGCCGTTTCACGTTGACGTTCGGCTGGAAGAAGCGCTGATCCAATCTCCGTCATATTCCGGTTCATATCCCATTTCACATAAGTAATCGGAGCGGATGATAATACCGAGCTAACTGACTCGACGATATAATCACATACATCCTTACGGGATAAATCCAGCACTAGCTGCTGGCGGGCTAATGAACTTTTATGCCCAGGTACATGGAGACACCAGTCTGGATGTTCACGGTAAAGATCACTTTCAGGCGATACCATTTCTGGCTCGAACCATAATCCGAATTCCATGCCCATTGCCGTGATATCTTCGCCTAGCTTTCCAAGACCTTCAGGCAGCTTGCGACGATCCTCTACCCAATCTCCCAGGGAGCTGTCGTCGTTATCACGTTTGCCGAACCAGCCGTCATCCAGCACGAACAGCTCTAGGCCTAGCTCTTTGCCTGCTTTAGCAATTTCTTTGATTTTATCCGCGTTAAAATTAAAATAAGTCGCTTCCCAGTTGTTAATCAGAATAGGACGCTTGCTATCGCGGAATTCACCTCTGCATAACCGGGTCCGATACAGACGGTGATAGGTTCTCGATAATCCGCCAAGCCCTTCACTGGATCTTACTAATACTGCTTCAGGTGCCTGAAAGGATTCGCCCGGTTCAAGCAACCACTGAAAGTTAAAAGGTTGAATACCGATCCCTACTCTGGAAATTCCGTATTGATCCACTTCTGCTTGGGCGAGGAAACTCCCGCTATACACAAGGCTGAATCCATAAACTTCGCCATGGTCCTCTGTCGCATCTTTTGCAAGCAAGGCCATAAAAGGATTCTGCTGATGGCTACTGGAGCCGCGTTTGCTGTCAATCCGTTGGATGCCAGGAACGAGGGGTCTTTTGTGAATATGGCGTTCTCTAGTCCAAGTACCGGATAATTGCAGCATGTCATAGTCAGAATCATGGAAGTCAACATTCGCGCTTAATACTCTTTTCAAAACCAGATTGTCCTTACCCAGATTCTCAATCCGCACGGAACGTGTTATAACATCCTGATCGTTAAATACGGTATAGCTCAAGGCAGCGATCAATCCTGTTTTATCATCTTGCAGTATAATTTCCAAGGTCTCTGCTTCTTCATCACTTTCAACATAAGTAGCAGGCAGACCTTTGAGTGCAGGTTTTCCTTTATTAATGGTGTAGCTCTTATAACGGAAATCCGTTACGGTCGTGCCATCTACTAGGTGAACCTCCAGTGCCGGTTCGCGGAAATCCCCGTTTCCATAGGAAGGGAATTCGCTTGGCAAGGTGTCGAGGGAGATATTTTTATCCTCCTGCAAATAAGTTGGACTAAAAGAGCAACGTTCCACCAAATTCAACGGGTGTTGAAATTCTCTCCCTGCCAATTTTGGGCCCCAGTAGACATGCGCTGGAATAACACCTTTGATCATTTCAATAATATAGCTGGATTTCTCTGACTGTAAATGAAACACCTTGCGGTTGTCGTCATAATAAATACCCATAATATGTTTGCACTCTCCTTAAGGTAGCTCAATAGAACGTTTATTGTTTGTAGTTAATGCTTCTTCGAAGTCTATTTTAGAGTGAAATGGAAGGGGATACAATCTTAATATCTATACCTATTATAGTAAAATATTGATCTATCTATACACAGGATCTAAACCACTAGAATATATATCATCAAACTGTCATTTGGAGATTGGTAGCCTAAGATATAGTAGGAAAATAACCTTTTGCTTAAATATCAAAGACGGAACGTACAGTAAGCTGGGCACGCAGTTCCTCAGCTGTAGCTGGTTTATCGAGATCTTTTTTGGCTACCGTAACGATTCTTGAAATGCCAGCTGACAGGTCGAAATAGTTATCACTGAAGATCGCATCTCTTTCCTTGAAATCAAGTCCAACGAAACGGGCATATGCTTTTGACTTCACAGTAATAACGAATTGTTCTGCTTCCTCTGTGACTACGGCTTCAAGCTCAGGATCAACAAAGCTGAAGTGTTTCGGCTTAACGAACAAGACGGTTCCCCCGCTTATCGTCTCCCCCTCTACCTCAAATACATATTCCAGATAGGCTTCACGTTTCTTCTCTTTTGTATCCAAGACATGACCAAAATCAAGCCGATCGAACTCGGCACTGCTTAAAGCCTCAACTTTCACCGACTTCGCACCTTCCATTAGAACCTCTGATGTCGGAGTAAGCAGTCTCCATCTTAATTCACCGCTCACCTTCTCTCTGCTCTCATTAGAGACATGCAGGGAAACTACGGTTCCTTCGTCATGTGCAGAAGCAAGAACTGGAGCAAAAAAACGTCTTGCTGTATAATGCATTGCTTTCCACCGGCCATAATAATCGATGCTAGACCAGGAAGCAACCGGCCAACAATCGTTCAACTGCCAATACAATGCGCCCATGCAGCGCCCTCTATGTCTACGCCAATGCTCTACGCCACAGCGCATGCCTTCGGCTTGGATAAGCTGGGACGCATAGAGAATAGATTCAAAATCCTTCGGATATTTGTAGGTCTCGCTGATATAATAGAGAATTTTCTCATTTCCGGTATTGTTCTTTTGGTGGGACTCCATGACATAGGAGAAAATATTGCGATCCTCCGGCAGCGTAAAGGATTCAATCGTCTTTAAGCTTGGGAAGGATTGCAGGCCAAACTCAGACATATAACGCGGATAGAGCTTCCGGTAATCGGTAAAAGGCTCCTTGCCATGCCAAACTCCCCAGTAATGCATGTCTCCATAGTTCTCGTCATTCGGCTTATCAAAGCTTCCTTTAGAGGAAGGAGAGGCACGCCAGTAAAAGGTATTGGGATCAACTTCCTTAGCAATGGCTGGCAGAAGCACTTCATATTGCTTGATATAGTCGGCCTTTAGCTGGAGCGAATAATGATTCTCCCAATCCCAATCGACCCAAGCCATCTCCTGTTCGTTGTTACCGCACCACAAGCCTAACGATGCGTGATGGCGCAGGCGCTTCATATTGTCGATCGTCTCATGTGTGATATTGTCCTCAAAAGATTCTGTCAGTGCATAGATCCCGCAGGCATACAGATGATCCTGCCAGACGATAAGCCCATATTCATCGCATAGATCATAAAAATAATCGTCAGGATAATAACCGCCACCCCATACGCGAATGGTATTAAAGTTAGCAGCCACGCAGCTTTGGAGCAGGCGATCCGTGCGCTCCTTAGTCACGCGAGGCAGAAGATTATCTTCCAAAATATAATCAGCACCTGTAGAAAAGATAAGCACGCCGTTGACTTCAAAAGCGAATGATTGTCCCCACTGGTCTTCTTCCTGCTTCACAGAAATCGTTCTTAATCCAATCCGCAGTTCTCGACGATCCAGCTCCTGTCCCTTCTGTAACAGCACAACCTCGACGTTATACAGGGGTTGTGCACCCAGATTATTCGGCCACCACAGCTCTGGCTCGATAATTTCCAGTGTAATATGATGATCTTCTCCGGCAGTTTCGAACACACGACGTTCAACGGCCACACCTGCTGGAGTGTGAACGCTGACTACGATTTCCCGTTCAACCTCCTGCCAGCTCTCTGTTCTTACCCGAACATCCAGAGTAACCTTATCCGGCTCGTGAAATTGTGTAATATAAACATCGTCAACACGGGCACTGTCATACCCCTGAATGGAGAGACTTCTCCAGATTCCAAGATCGGGCAGCTTCGGACCCCAGTCCCAGCCGAACATGGAATGTGCTTTGCGCAGATGGGATATTCCCTCCACTGCATCAGCACAACTGCTAAGCGGCAGCTCCGCTTGCTTCCGCAGAGCAAATTCCACTGGGGAACGGAAAATCGCGTGAATGGTGTTATCGCCTTGCTTCAACACTGACTTAATGTCCACTTCATACGTCCGGTGCATATTATCACTGTTCAGAATGTTATTTCCATTCACAAAAAGCTCGCATAACGTATCCAACCCCTCACACAGCAGAAATACGCGCTCATGCTGTAACACTTCAGCTTCCACTTGAAAGCAACGCTGATATTCGTAATCGTCATTGGATAATTCCAGAACCTCATATTCCTGCTCACGATAGAACGGATCCGGCATTTCTCCGGCATTCAATAAATCGTGATAGACAGAACCTGGCACACTAGCCTCCAGCCAGCTCGGCTCATGCAGACGTCTCATTTTCCATTTTCCATTTAGATCTACAAGATGCATTTTCTCCGCCTCCAAAATGTGCTATTTTGCCTTCTTATAGATCAAGTCTATCAATAATATCTTTATATTTCTTGTGTTGTGTTCTCGAGAATCATGTGCTATTTTAACATCACTAATACCCTGGAGGACGAACATGCTCAAATACACCGAGGCAAGCCATATGAATCCTGAACTACTAGCAGACCCTTTCTGGGTGGAGTCCTTAAGTCAGGTATCTCCAGAGCATACGCATGATTTCTATGAATTTTTCATTCTCACAGAAGGCAGATGTCAGCATATTGTTAACGGGACAGCGCAGCTGCTTCAGACGGGCTGCCTTGTCTTTATTCGGCCCAGTGATACCCACAGATATGAAGCAGATGGTGATAGCGATTGCCGTTTCCTGAACATTCCCTGCCGCAAAAGCCTCATTGAAGATGCTTTAACTTATCTGAATGAAGAGGAGTTTTTGCACGGATTGCTCAACACGCCTCTCCCCCGAATCGCCATGTTATCTCAGCTGGAAATGGCTAGTTTCATCCGTTCTATGGAACGCATTCGCATCCTATCAACCCTAGACAAGGTTAAGTCCCGGATTTTTCTAAAAGGCCTGCTCGTCGATACACTCACCCAGCATTTTTTCTCCGCAGAGACAGTCGCTCAACCAGAATTCCCGCTCTGGCTAGAGCATGCCATAACCAAAATGCATTTAAAGGATAATTTGCACCGTGGACTTCATGCCTTGTACGAGCTGTCAGGGAGAAGCGCCGGTCATGTGAACCGCGCCTTCCGGCAATACTTGAACCAGACACCTACGGAATATATCAACCAGCTAAAGCTCAATGTAGCCCGCAACCTACTGCTCACTACCGAGCTGCGTGTGGTCGATATCGCTTTGGAATCCGGCTTCGAGAATGTCAGTCATTTCTATCATCAATTCAAAAAATTCTATCATCAAGCCCCGCTTGATTTCCGCAGGAATGCACATGTTAATCGGCTGGTTTAGCTTTTTTATACAACAAAAAGCTTCCCTCTGCTGAAATGCAGAGAGGAAGCTTTTACATAGATAAATATATTATTTTGAGTTCCACAATTCCATACGTTCGCTATACTTCTGATTGAAGATTTCTTCTACTTTTTCATCCCCAGCTTTTTTCATATCCGCAAGCATCTTGTCGAATGTAGAATTGGCTTCGGCTTCAGAAGGAGCGATGATTACTCTCGTAATGCTTTGGTCCATAATATCTTTTACTTTTTGCGCGGTCAGCGCTTCAGGCGTTCCGCCGTCAGGACCTAAGTTATCAAATTCTGCTGTATCCCATACGGAATCTCCAAGGCTCTTAATGGCCATTTCGTCAATTTCACTACGTTGGTATTTAACGGCCATATCGTATGGCTGTTCATTGGCATCCAGACCATTTTTAACAAACCACAACCATTTACGAACACCACTCTTCTTCACAGCATCGTCCCAGTTATCCTTGAAGCTTTGCAGGAATGCAGGGTCTGGTTGTCTCTTTCCATCCACCATGGTGTACTGCTCGCCTTCCTTACCCCATAGCAGCAAATGTTGTCCTTCGTCACTCGCTAGGTAGTTGAACAGCTTGATAGTTTCTTCAGGGTGTTTGTTATTTTTCGTAATGGCAATAGCATCCCATCCAAGTGAGCTTCTTGGTCCGAATGTTGTTTGGGAGGTCTCTGTGCCTGGTGCTACAACCTTGTACGGGAAGAACTGATTATCATCTCCGCCATCCTTCTTCAGAGTACCATTTGCGTTACCTGGGTCCCAGTATGCGCCTGGTGTGGAGAACACTGCGCCGGTAGCCAGCTTTTGAATCCAGGTTTGTGTTTTGCTGATGGCAAATTCTTTTTCGATTAGACCTTCTCTATACAGACTGTTCACATAGAGCAGCATCTCGCGATACTTTGGATCCTTAACATCATATTGTAATGTTCCATTATTATCGTAGTAGGTTCTCAGACCCCACATCCCTTTAAATGTACCCAGGTTGGCGCCCATATTTTCACCGTTCATCGTCATTGGAACAGTTTCTTTTCCATCAATTGTCTTGTTTTTCTCTTTAAAATTCTTTAAAAGTGCTTCAAACTCATCCGTTGTGAGTGGGGTGGAGCCATCTGCCTTATCTGGAGCCAGGTCAGCAACCAGATTTTTTCTCATCAGCATACCGAAGACAGGATCACTATCCAGGCCATACCAGTTAGCTAGGTAATAGTTTTTTCCATCTTTATAACGTGTTTTGATCAATGTGTCGCCGTACATTTCTTTAATGTCTGGTCCACTTTTCTCAATTAACTCATCGAGCGCTATAAATGCGCCACTTGTAATGTATTTATCGAGAGAAGCATCGCCCCGGCTCATTACAACTACATCTGGATAGTCACCGCTGGCTAGCATCAAGCTCAGCTTTTCCGTAGGATTACCCGTTGGCTGCTGTATTGAGATCGAAATGCCCGTTTTTTTGGTGATTTCTTGCGCAATAGCATCAGTGAAAGGCTCACCCTTGGTATTTGAATCAAACCAGGTCAATGTAATCGGCTCTTGTTTTTTATCGTCTCCGGCCGTTTGGTTTGTATTGTTTTTTCCATCATTTGAAGCACAACCCGCTAATACACCAACGGCTAATGCGGCAGTAATAATCACGTTCAACCATTTGATTTTCTTTATCATAGACACCCTAATTCCTCCCATTAAGTAAGTTACTTCATAAGTCTATCAAGCAACCAAGCAAGTCTGTCCGCTCACCCCCCTTCAGGGCCGCCATTTATTTAATCATATTAACTCTTAACCGCTCCCAAAGTCATACCCTTAACAAAGTACTTTTGCAGGAATGGGTATACCAGTACGATAGGCAATGTTGCCACCATCGTCGCTGCCATCCGGATAGTATCACTTGAAACCGCATTCCGCTTAGCCGAGTTAGCTAGCATTTGCGATTGCGATACCATGCCTCCGGTCTGGAATTGGCTTAATATTTTCACGAGTACGGCTTGCAAGGTCTTTAAGTCAGAACTATAGGTAAACGCATAGGAGTCAAACCACGAATTCCAATGTGAGATTGCCTGAAAAAGTCCTACAGTCGCAAGCACGGGTGTGGTCAAAGGTAGAACAATCCGGAAGAAAATCGTCAGGTCATTCGCCCCGTCTACCTTCGCCGACTCCTCGATCTCACCAGGCAGCCCCTCCATAAAGGTACGGACAATAATCATATAGAAGACATTCATCAGCCCTGGCAAAATAAATACGGAAAACGTGTCAATCATATTCAGCGCTTTAAGCACCATGTAATAAGGAATCAGTCCGCCTCCAAAATACATCGTGAAGACAAAATATAGATTCCATCCTTTACGTCCCATCAAATTCCGGCGGCTTAGCGGATAAGCAAGCATCGTAATGACAAGGACAGATAGCGGCGCGCCAATTACGGTACGTTTGACAGTAACCCATAAGCCATTCAAAATCTCGCTATCTTTTAAGATTTGACTGTAGCTATCAAAGGTGAGGACTCTGGGCCATAAATAGACGCCACCACGTACGGTATCCTCAGCAGCATTTAATGAAAGAACGAGAATATTCCAAAAAGGCAGAAAGGTAACTAACAACACAAGTATAAGAATGAAATAAACTATAAATTTAAAAATATGATCCCCGTATCTATTCGAAATCATCACAAGCGCTCCTCTCTTTTTCGGGTTTAGAACAACGCTTGGTCGTTCACTTTTCTAGAAATTCGATTCACAATTACAACAAGTATGAAGGCAATCACGGATTTAAATACCCCAACGGCAGCTCCGTAGGAGAACATGCTGTTTTGTAGCCCGTATTTATATGCATAAATATCGATAACCTCTGAATACTCAAGCACGGTATTATTTTGCAGCAGGTATTGTTGTTCAAAGCCCGCATTCAAAATGCCTCCGACGGCTAGAATCCCTAAAATAACAATGGTTGGACGCAAGGCTGGCAACGTAATATGCCACATTTGCCGGAAGCGACTGGCTCCATCCACTCTTGCTGCTTCGTAGAGCTCTGGATTAATAGCGGAAATTGCAGCAAGATACATAATGGCGCTGAAGCCCATTTCCTTCCACATGTTGGACAAAGCGATAATCCACCAGAATAGCGGTCCATTTTGTAGAAAAGCAACCGGTTCCTGAACAATGCCCAACGTCACCAGTAAATTGTTAAACATCCCATCAGAAGCCAGCAGCGTAATCACGATGTTTGCAGCGATAACCCATGAGATAAAATGCGGCAGATAAGAAACCGTCTGTACAAATCTTTTGAAAAATCCCTGCCTAGCTTCATTCAGTACAAGTGCGAGGATGATCGGCGCTGGAAATCCGAATAACAAGGTCAGCAAGCTTGTAGCGAGCGTATTACGCATTACACGGTAGAAATCTCCGGTAGTAAAGAAATACTCAAACCACTTAAAGCCTACAAACTCTGCATGGAAAAATTGTTGAAAAAATGTTCCTCCGCCCGGCTGATAATTCGTAAACGCCATATACATCCCAAACATAGGACCATAAGAAAATAGCAATGTCGCAATTAAGGCAGGCAGCATCAGCAAAAATAACCATTTCTGCTCTTTTAATCTGTACCACAGATTATTGCCTCTGACTGTTTTGATAGCGCTTGCTTTATGCATCAAATACCCTCCCTTTTTATTTAGTGCAGCATGTCGAGCCACATCTCGATTCAACTTCTCTCCTATTCATCTTAAGTCCGCAACAGGTGGCTTTCTATACTTCAATTCTCCGAATGATAGCGCTTTTTAAAGGAGTTTCGGCAGATTCGAGCATTGGATTTCGATATTTAGTCTGCTATGATGAACATGGCAAACAGCGAATTTACAGTAAAGAAGGGACTTCTTCTATGCGCCATATATATAGGAAATATATTTATATGCCTTTTATTGATTTGAGCTTTCGTTCCAAGCTGTTCAGCGTATTTGTGCTAGTGACCATTGTTCCGATGATGCTTTTCGCCTACCTTTCCTACGAATTAACAAAATCAAAATTAACGGATCAGATTTACAGCAATATGATGAATTCAACAGCTCAGATTAATAAAAATTTGGAAAACAAGCTGGACAGCTATGAACATATTTCAGCTTCCATCTACCTGGATAACAGACTTGCCAGCTACCTCACGAGTGAATACCAGGATGATCCTTCTTATCTGGATGTCTATCAATATATAGGCAACCGCATGGACACGATAATGACTGCCTATCCTGATTTTGATAGCGTTTTCATTTATTCGGACAATGAATCACTTCCCAAAGATGATTACTATATCAAGCCGGTAACAGCTGAGGTTAAAGAGACCGAGCTGTTCAAGCAGCTTCAGCAGTCACACGGGAATATCATTCATCTGTCCTCACCGCAAACCGAAGATAGTCCGGCCATGTTTACCTTAGCAAGATTTTTGAACAATAACCGCAATCAATATCCCTACGGTATTCTGGTCTTCAGAATCTCCGAATCGGTAATCTATTCTTTAATGGAGGAAGAAGCGGGCGGGAAAGATATTTTTATTATTAATGACAAAGGGCTTATTCTCTCAGCAGCAGACAAGCACTTATTAAATACGAGCCTGCCGGAATTGCTTGATCAGAAATTCGATGAATCGCCATCGGGCAGATTTGACACAACTTACAAAGGGGTAAAGGCTTTCGCCGTCTATAACACGCTCAAAAATGGATGGAAAACGGTGTCCATCTTCCCTTATGACAGCATTATTCAGGATGCTAAATCACTCTCAGATCTGATTATCAAAATCTCACTGGGCTTTATTGGCGTGGCCCTCCTGCTGATTTACATTACGGCGTCGCTATTCAGCAAGCGTATCCGTACTTTAATCCGGATGATCCGCCGCCTGGAACGGGGGGATTTCAATCATAGTACAGAAGAACATTTGGGAAATGATGAGATTGGCCAGCTGCATTTTGCCTTCAAGCAAATGACCACCCGGCTCAAAAGTCTCATTACCGAGGTGTATCAGAAGGAGCTGCAGAGCAAGGAAGCCGAGCTTGACCTGCTGCAAGCGCAGATCAACCCTCATTTTCTGTACAACACACTGGGCTCCATCTCGTCGCTTGCCCTAAAACATCAAGATACGCGTATACAAGATTTGGTGCTTCATCTAGCCAAGTTTTATCGAATCTCCCTGAATAAAGGGAAAAGTATATTGACCATCCACGAGGAATTAAAGCTGACCCAGAGCTACAACGCCATTCAGCTAATCCGCTTTAAAGGACAACTGAACATTACCTACACAGTGGATGAAGCGATTCTGCCCTACTCTACAGTCAAACTTGCCTTACAGCCTTTTGTGGAGAATGCAGTGCTTCATGCCGTGTGGAGCCAAGAAAGTCCGCTAAATATTCATATCAAAGGTGTCATGGAAGCGAACGATATTATTTTGTCAGTAATCGATGATGGCATGGGGATGAGCCGCGAGACCCTCAGCTCTTTGCTTGAGGATAAGCCTGGACGAGGGTACGGAATCACTAACGTTGATCGCCGCATCAAACTGAAATTTGGTGAGCACTACGGCGTTAAAGTGTTTAGCAGACTAGGAATAGGCACCACTGTGCAGATTCGTTTACCCCAAAAAGAGGTGTAGGAGCGGTGACGAGGGGATTCTCCATTGCGGGGATCGTTTGGCTTGCTTCTCCTTGGATATGATGGGATCGATGGGATCGATGGGATCGTTTAGATCGCTCGGTACTATTTGCTCCCTGCTCATTCGTATCGGACCGAGGAGACCTTATTTCGATGATTCGGGGCATTTTGCTCGACTATCGGACTCAGATGCAGCTATTGACTCATTTGCACAGTAATTCTGGACATTTTTATAGCAATAAGAGCTATACAGTCCGAAATCTTTGTAAAATGACTTAAATATCCAAAATAGCTGCAATACGGTCCGATGTGTTCTAACTATGATCTACTTTGTCGGGGTGTGCTCTACTTTTGCGCGGGATTCTACTTTTCTGAGGTGTGTTCGACTTTTGCGGGGGATTCTACTTTGCCGGAGTGTGTTCGACTTATATTTCTTCCTCATACGCATCGGACCGAGGAGACCTTATTTCGATGATTCGGGGCATTTTGCTCGACTATCGGACTCAGATGCAGCTATTGACTCTTTTGCACAGTAATTCTGGACAATTTTATAGTAATAAGAGCTATACAGTCCGATTCCTTTGTAGAATAGCTCAAATATCCGAAATAGCTGCGATACGGTCCGATGTGTTCTAACTATGATCTATTTTGTCGGGGTGTGTTCGACTTTTCCGCGGGATTCTACTTTGCTGAGGTGTGTTCAACTTATACTCCTTCCTCATACGCATCGGACCGAGGGGACCCTATTTCGATGAATCAGGGCATTTTGCTCGACTATCGGACTCAGATGCAGCTATTGACTCATTTGCACAGTAATTCTGGACATTTTTATAGCAATAAGAGCTATACAGTCCGAAATCTTTGTAGAATAGCTCAAATATCCGAAATAGCTGCGATACGGTCCGATGTGTTCTAACTACGATCTACTTTGTCGGGGTGTGTTCGACTTTTGCGGGGGATTCTACATTGCCGGGGTGTGATCTACTTTTGCACGGGATTCTAATTTGCCGGAGTGTGTTCTACTTTTGCGGGGGATTCTACTTTGTCGGGGTGGGTTCGACTTTTGCGGGGGATTCTACTTTGCTGGAGTGTGTTCTACTTTTACACGGGATTCTAATTTGCTGGAGTGTGTTCTACTTTTACACGGGATTCTACTTTGCTGGGGTGTGCTCGACTTTTGCACGGGATTCTACTTTACTGGGGTGTGCTCGACTTTTGCACGGGATTCTACTTTACTGGAGTAAGTTCCGATAGATAGTAAAGTGTGGTATTAGTAACTGCCAAACAGTAATGTACCTAATAGCAATGTACCTAATAGTAATGTAGTATCTATTAGTAAAGTTCGATAAAGTAGCTAATTTCATTAACTGATCTATCAAAAAGAGCGACTCTCCGGTTAATGGAGAGTCGCTCTTTTGTAGTCATTTCAGCTTACTTCAAAATCAAATTATAGATCACTTGAGCCGCTTCTGCGCGCGAAGCGATTCCTTTTGGTGCAAACCGTTCATGACTTTGACCTTGAATCAGTCCTAGACTGGCCGCTTCATTTACAGAAGCAGCGGCCCAAGCAGACACCTGATTCATGTCGGTGAACGCTGCGGCAGTTGCACCGTTGATTGTTGCGCCGTTAGTTGTTGCACCATTGGCTGTTACGCCGTTGGTTGTTGCACCATTGGCTGTTACGCCGTTGTTCAGCTCGTAAGCCTTCATTAGCATCACCGTGATTTCTTCACGGGTGATTTGTGCGCCCGGCTCAAACTTGGACGCACTTCTGCCACTCACGATTCCCGCCTTGTAAGCGATTGAGATAGGCTCCGCATACCAGGCGGATGGAGCAACATCAGCAAAGCTTTCTTTTCCTGTCGCGGTCAGTCCAAGGGCATGAACAAGCATCGAAGTGAACTCGGCACGTGTAACTGCCCGGCTTGGTTCAAACTTTACTTTGCTTGTGCCCTGCACATATAGCTTGGACGCCAGCTCTTGGATTACTGGGTTAGCCCAGTGATTGGCCGGAACATCGACAAAGATGCGGTTCAACTCCAGCACAGCATATTTGCTGAAGTGGCTGACCTCAGCTTTTAATACACCGTTAGCATAATCAGCTTGAATATATTCCAGCCTGCCATTGTCCGCGATATAATAAACACCGCCTCGTTTAGCATTGAAGCCTTCTGCCACTGGCATGATGAGTGTTATTGGCTTATCAAATGTAGCGAGTGTGTCTGTAGTGCCTGACTTAGTGGTAATAGAAAGACTAAATTCATAGATGTCTCCCTTGAGAACAGCAGCCGCATTAGTAGAACTAGCCACTGTAGCAACCAACTCATCGGCCTTGCTGCTGAGGTTCACCATCTTCAGGGCAATCTTGCTATCTTCCCGCTGTCCCTCTGGCAGCTTGTTTTGCAACTGGTGAATTAGCTCCGCTGGTACCTGCAAGGAGAGCTTACCCGCATTCAAAACTAGGGTGTGGTTCGCCAACTGTCGGACTACAGCAGAGGATAACTGAACTTGTTGGATGTCCCCTTTAATCTCAACCACTACCTGACCAGAAGCACTGTCCACTTTCAGCATATCTGGCATGAGAATCAAAGTGCCCGCAGCATTCTCTTGACTCGAAGTACTGCCAGAAGTGCTGCCAGAGGTACCGCCATTGTTTCCTGGATTCCCAGGATTACTCGGTTCTCCCGAATTTCCTGGATTCCCAGGATTACTAGGCTCTCCCGGATCGCTCGGTTCTCCCGGATTACTAGGCTCTCCCGGATTTCCCGGCTCTCCTGTAGAGGCCTCTTTGACTGTGATTTCTGCCGATGCTTTGAACCCACCATCTACCGTCTCCACAGTAATGGTGGCCTTTCCAGCTTCTACAGCGGTTACTGTTCCGTACACTACGGTAGCTACAGAGGTATCGCTCGAAGTCCAAAGTACTGCTTTATCCGTCGCATCTTCCGGGGATACTGTAGCCGTCAACTTGCCGGTTTCACCAGCGGTCAACGCAAGCTCTGTCTTATCCAGTGTTATACCGGTTACTGTCTTAGGTGCAGCCGTCAATTTTACCAGTTTCGACTCTGTCGGCTGCAAGGACAATTTCATAGTTCCTGTGGCAGAGGAAACTTCTCCTGTCCAGAGATCTTGCGTAGTATAAATCTCTGCAGCATCCAGTCCAGCGCGGCCAAGATCAACTTGCTTATCTGCCGAAGCAGATGCACTGTAATTGAATACAGCCAGATAATAATCATTGCCATCCTTCATAACAAAAGTATCGGCGGCATTGGCGTTTGTATTTCCTTCAAGTGGTTTGAACACTTTTCCTTTTAAAGCTAAATCGAGAACATCTTTGTTGTTGAACAAAGCGGTCATGTACTCCTGTGCTTTTGGATCGTTAACATTGTCAGAGCCAAGCAGTACTGTTCCAGCGATAACGCCAGAGTTCATACGGCTACGCGCTTCAGTCAAGCTGGTAGCACGGGCCAATGCCAAATGATCAGGATCGGTGTAGGTATAGATCGTGCCATTTTGCCAAAAGCCATAGGTTAATGAATTCAGCATATATTCGGTTTCATTGATCTTGCCGTAGGTGTCGCAGGAAATTCGCCGGCTATGCGCATATTGACTCGGGAAAATTGGCGCAATTGATGCGCTAATGAACATTTTTCCATCCAGACGTTCTTTCACATAACGCATTCCTTCATTATAAGCTTGGATTCCTGTCGTTATAGTTGAATCGAAATGTTGCCCCTCAAGCGAACCATGCGTTAAGAAATCCAATTTGATGAAGGTGAAGCCCAGCGCTTTAAATTTGTCCAAAAAATAGTTCATGCGTAATTGGGCACCAGGATGTGTTACATCCAAAGGAAAAGCCCCGTCCAGAGTCGGCAGCGGTTGACCCGCGGCATCCTTAAGGACAATATCGCCGTAAGTATATTTATTGTCAGTTCCCTCTACAATCTGGTCCATATTGTTGCCCCAGTATACAAACGGTGCCCAATAAATACCCGCATGCTGGCCATTCCCTTTAATAACCGATACGGCGTCAGTCAGCTGCTTATCATTCAGATTATCCCAATAAGAATCCATGTTAATAAATACATTGCCGTTATTATTGAAATTTTGCAGATTCTCTTTATAGTAATTGGAGACATCCACTACATCCTGATATGAAAGCGTACCCTCGTAAGCTCCCCAGCTATTAAAACCAACCGGTACGCCTTGTGGCAGCTCGGGGTTTAGCGCAAGTGCAGGTGTAATGATCGCATTAGCTTTGCCATACTCCTCAAGCCCTGTACGGTAATCACTGAAGGCCCCTACCATGATCATAGGTGAGGACAAGTTTGTTCCACTTAAGCTGCCATGAGGCTGGGTATCCCGGGTAACATCACTAGCTGCACCCCCATATACGACCAGCTCATTCAGCCGATTGGAGGAACCTTTCCAGTCGATGCCTGTCTTCCAGGTATCATGAGTTACAGAGCCAAGCACAAGGCCGCTGCGTGTCGAGTTGTTAAACACAGTCGTCATCTCATAGCTGGTATCTGCACGATTCATAGATTGAGATTTATAACGAATCCAAGCATCATTGTCAAAAGGAACCGTAAGCACACGATTATCCGCACTAGCTCCGATATCCACACCACCTGTACGTTTTACGGTAATAGGTGACATATAGTTGGTCTTGACCGCTGTATCGCTGGCCGCATCCAGACGGGTCAGAAAATACTTTTGATCGTCATAAAACTTGTAGACCTGCTTTAACGTCGGTTTTCCTGTGGAAGTGTGGACAAAAGTTAGCTCCACGCCTTTGCCGAAACCATCCTGAATGTCTACCGGAGCACCAACACTTGTATGACTCTCATAGCTTGTAGTCTCAACGAGCGTATCGCCGATTTTGATACTGCTATAGATCCCATGCAGCTTCTGTCCGTCAGCCCAGTTATAGCTTGCATATCCAGACTTGGTATTATAGGACACTTCATATTGGCCATTTGATACAAGCAGTCCGTAAGTATATTCGGTAACTGTGATAGCTCCGTAGTTCTTCGAAGCGCCCGGTGTTCCTAAATCACCGTCCTCCTCTACTGGGGGATTAGGATCCACACCCATGGCTGGTTCAACTATAATTCGGTCCAGATCTGGCGCATACCCGTTGCCATCTGTAAATTTGATTGTATTCTCGCCTTCGTTCAGTGACAGTGTAAGTTCATACATTCCAACCGTATCCCAGTCCGGTGTCTTGGGCAGCTCATAATACTGCTCTGCTCCACCATTCGCACTAACGTAGAAGCTGCGTGGGTCACCTGAAATATAGGCGACTGTGATTCGGTAATCATCAGTCATAGGGGCTGTAATCTTGTTGAAGGTTATGGAACTGCCGCTATTCAAGTACCCTACCTTCTGACCACCCGAAGCATTCGGACTTTCGGAAACTTGGGCCTCACCTGTCAAATCATTGAGTGGAGATTCTGCTTCATAGCTGAGGGTATAAGGAATAATTTCTATCCGGTCGAAATCTGGAGAATACCAATCATGATCTGAGAAGGTGATAGTATTCAAACCCTCTACCAAAGAGGCCTCCACATCATAGGTTCCCACGGTGCTCCAGCTTGCCGTCTTTGGCAGGTCGATCATTTCATCCAGTCCATCGTTAACCTGCATATAGACAGGACGTTGATCGCCGGAAATATAGGAGATGCGGATTAAATACGTTCCCGCTGCTGGTACTGCAACATTTGTGAACTGTAAGGAACTGTTTTTGTTCAGATCCGTTACGATTTTACCGCCAGAGCCCACACTGCTGTCCGCCACTTTGGCGTTGCCTGTAAGCATATTCTCAGTAGCCTCGGCTTCCATGATCACACCATGCAGCTTCTCCTTCCAGTCACCCCCGGGTCCTTCACCTGGATCGCTGTCGTCCAGTCCATGGATTACGATCTTATCGATGTCCGGAGAATACCAGTTGTTGTCATCGATCAAGATGGTATTAGCACCCGCGTTCAGCGGAAGCGTCACATCATAAGTGCCTACCGTATCCCAGTCCACAGTCTTGGACGGTTCTTCAAATTGCTTGTCACCGCCATTGGCACTGATATTAAACGGGCGTGAATCGCCAGAAATATAATACACTGTAATTTTATAATTCCCCGGCTCGCTTACGGTCACATTATTGAACAACAAGGAGCTGCCTTGATACATGCCGCCAACTTTTTTCCCTCCGGAAGCCGCTGGGTGGTCAGAAATTGACGCATTACCCGTCAGAATATTCCCATCCGCTTCAGCTTCATAGCTATTTGTATCCTCGGCGTAGACCTTGCCGGCAAACTGACCACCGCTGCCTAACACTAAGCTGATCATAAGAAAGAACAAGACCCCTCTTTTCATTACACGTCCAAACATTTAATCCCTCCATTTAACTTTCTGATATAAGAAAAGCCTTCCGGTTGCAATTCATCAGTTGTTCCTCTTTCCAAATAACGTCTTCAGAACTCCTCTCCTTGTTGTAAGTAACGTCATGTAAGGAATGTACGGCCCGTACCGATTACTCTCTCAAGAATGCTGTATCCAACTATTGCCGTCTGGATTTCTTGAAAGCGCTATCGCAATTAGATGTGTAAAAAAGCTTCCTTTAATCGCAATAATGAATCAAGCCCCTCACATGTGCTGAGTTGTAATACATGCTTATTGTAAAAAGCAAAGGGGCATCTTTCCATATCGCAAGTTTACAATTCATAAAGGAAAGCGACTTTTCTTTCTATTCAGTAAGCAGAAGTGCAGAAGGTTAAATATTTTTCCTATACTCGTTAGGTGTGACCCCAAGGTTCTTCAGAAATAGAGAAATAAAATAAGACGTGCTTTCGTACCCCACTCTCTGGGCAATATCTTGAATCTTCAGTGACCCGTCTGCGAGCAGCTCCTTAGCCTTATCAAGCCGAATACGGGTTAAATAATCGTGGATCGTGATGCCTGTTTTATCCTTAAAAATAGATCTTAAGTAGTTCGGTGACAGATAAACCTGATCAGACAGACTATTAATCGTAATCGGCTGATCGTAATTTTGTTCAATCACGGTGCGAACCTTGTGGACGAGCTTTGTATTTTTATCCATAAGTCGCTCACCTAGCATGCTCACGGCATCACCCGCAGTGCCCAGGATTAAATCCTCGATCTCATGTAAAGTCAGCGCATTATAGATGGAATGATAGAGCTCCGCCCGCTTAAAGCCCTCGGGAACAGACTGATGCAGCTGCTCTAGCAGTTCATCAACAAGATCAATCGCCCAATCACAGATGATTTTTTTCTTGATTCTCAGTGTGGCCAGTCCCACGAAATATTGATGCAGCTTTTGTGCGGCCTGCTCGAAGTCCAGCTGATGGATAGCTTCAAACCACTCTTTTCTCTCAAAAGGTGGCATATGTTCACTGTCGAACTGATTCGAAATAGCCTCGGCATGAATAATTAAGCCCGTGCCTTTATAAAAACGTTCATTTAAAATCACACGCGTCTGCTTATACAGATTATGGACCAGCGCTAATTCTGCTGCCTGCGCTCCGACTGCTGCCGTCACCGTAAAATCCAGCGCACTACGAATAGCCACAGCTAAATCCTCCCAAGCATAATAGCCAGGCTGTTGAGTCGCTTCCATGAACATACCTGTCTCGCCATCCTTGTAAGGAACAAAAACAACCTCTATATTTTTCGCCTTAAAAAAGTGATCCAGATAAGAAATCAACCGGCTCATACACTCTTCCAGACTCTGCTGCTCACCCTCCGCCTCTTTGGGATCAATGCTGAACAGTGCCATGGTATAACGATTACTCTCTGGGAGACGTGTCAGCCTATTGAAGTTATTTGCCAGCTCTGCGGCTTGCTCCGCATTTTTTTCAAAAGAAAGCTCCTTAAGAATCTTAGTTTTAGCAGCCTCCATAGAACGTTGTTTCATCTGAACCTCTTCGCAGCGTGCTTTAACCTTTTCGATAACGCTTTCAATTTCAGTCAAATCTAGCGGCTTCAGTAAATATCCAACAGCTCCTACATTAAGGGCCGATTTAACATAGTGGAATTCATCATGTCCGGTGAGGAACATAATTTGCATCTGGTCATAACATTCATGTATTTTTTTAGCCAACTCAATTCCATTCATTATCGGCATCTGAACATCTGTAAGAATAATATCCGGTTGAAAAGCCTCTATTTTCTCCAAAGCTTCTCTACCATTGCTCGCTGTTCCGACTACATAGATGCCCATCTCTTCCCAGCGGATATAATCTCTCATCATCTCAAGACCCATTTCTTCATCATCTACCAAAAAAATACTATACACCTGAGGTTCCCTCCTTCTTGTTGTCTGTATTTGCTCCTATTATATTCTTTTCCCCTTAGTCGATCATCGACCAAATAAATGTAAGTCATTTTCAGGCATGAATCGTTACTTTGTAAGATCTAATCCCAACGTGCTCGTAAAAAGGCTATCGGGTCCTAAGCAGACCAGATAGCCCTTCGATACCTACTCATCATTATTCGGACGCATAATGAAAACGGAGGCTCATCGCCCCCGCCGAATCATTATAACAGCTCCAATTGGCTGTTGAAATAGTAGCTTCCTCCTGTTTCTGCTTGGAAGGTAGTTCTCTGATCTCCCCATCGAAGGGTCACCGTTCCCGGTGCGTAGGTGCGAAGCGTAGCTTCCGTCAACTGCCCCTTCTCCCAAACTACGTCTACCTCTACCTTTCCTTTGGCTCGTAATCCAGACACCGATCCTGTATTCCAGGCTTGCGGAAGCGCTGGCAACAGATGAATTTCATCCGCGTGGCTTTGCAGCAGCATCTCTGCAATGGTAGCCGTCCCGCCAAAGTTGCCATCCACGACAAAGATATTGCACTCTGCCCCACCAATCCCTGATTTGGAGAAACTGAACAGATTATCGAAGCACAGTCCGCTAATTAAATGAGAGATATGCTTATACGCCTTCTCCCCGTCATATAGTCTGGCAAAACTAAGACCGAATAAGGCGGCGGTGAACTCTACATCCTCCAGTTCTTCCTGAGCCATCCGGTTCTCCAGCGTTACCCTTGCTGCCGCGCTTAACTCCGGTGTTCTGTCCGGTGTAATCTGGTTGCTTGGATACAAAGCGAACAAATGAGCCAAGTGTCGATGCTCAGGTTGCGCTTCTTCATAATCTTCAAGCCACTCCTGCAGCTGACCTCTTTTACCAATCTGTAGCGGGGGTAACTTAGCCATAGCTTCCTTAAGCTTCAGCTGAAGCTCCACATCTGTATCGAGCAACACCGCAGACTTCAGGCAGAACTCGAAAAGATCTTGCACGAGCACTTGATCCATGGTCGAGCCCATAGACAGCTGCTGTGCACCCTCGCTGCTATCTGCGGGATAGAAGCTGTTCTCTGGCGAGTTAGAAGGACCCGTCACCAGCCAGCCATATTTCGGATGAATCGTCATATAGTCGAGGAAGAATTCTGCGGCTTCTTTTAGCACAGGATATGCCTGGCGCTCTAGAAATACACGATCCTGACTATATTCATAATGCTCCATCAGATGGATTGCAATCCATAATCCGCCTGTGACATTGAGCCCCCATGAGGTTTCCCAGCCCGGAGCTGTAAACCCCCAGACGTTAGAGAATACATGCGCTACCCATCCTTTGCTGCCATATAAATCGCGTGCAGTTGATTTTCCCGCCTGAGATAAATCTTCAATATATCGCATCAATGGAAGGTGGCTGTCTGCAAGGTTCACGACTTCTGTCGGATAATAATTCATCTGTGTATTAATATCGAGATGATAGTCGCAGCTCCAGCCCATACGGCAAGCCTCACCGTCATTCCAGATTCCCTGCAAGTGCAGTGGAAGAGGTGAATCTTCCCGTGATCCGGCAATGGTTAGGTAGCGGCCATACTGGAGGAACAATGCGAACAACTGAGGGTCCTCAGCCTGATCCTGTGCCAGTAACCTAATCCGCTGATCGGTAGGCAGACCTTCTTTCCCGGAGCTACCCAATTGAATATCCACCTTTGCATAATCCTGACGGTAATCTTGAATATGATCTTCTTTTAACTGTGCATAACCTTTGGTTAATGCCTGCCTTAGGTTGCTGTAGCTCTCCGTCTCCCATTCCTGATTGCTCCGGCGATAATCAGTACTGACCCCAAAATAAATCCGGGCCTCATTAGCTCCGGAAACTCTTAATCGGCCATCCCCCCTGTAGATCGTACCGCCGGATAGACTTATTTTGAGCTGCCCTTTTGCCCATACCCCGCATTTACCATTACTATGCACCTTTTCTGTAGCTTGCCCCTTGAATTCAATAGTGTCGCCATCCACAACCTCAGTCGTAAACGATTCTGTCCCACCTTCGATGGCAAGCGTAAAGGATACCCCTCCAGGCTTATCGCTCCAAATTCTTGAAACTACCAGATCATCGGCATGTGAAGCGAAGACCTCTCGACGGATTGTTGTTTCGCCGCTCTCATAGACCGCCCCAGACACTGCACTTGTCAATTCCAGCTCCCGCCGAAACACACCGCCTGATTTAACATCCGCATCCTGGGCAAAATCAATAACCACCTCGCATAATCCCAGGTTCGTACCGAAATTTTGTTTTTTAGGCTGTAAATACTGTTTGGCTAAACGATCACCGCTGTCATAATCGCCGGCAAAAAAGTGACTTCGCATCTCTTCCAGCGCAGTTCTACCTCCGGCAGGAGCAGACTCGGGATCCGTTTGCCCAGACCAATAGGTCACCTCGCTCATGCTCCACACTTCACGATGCGGCGCCGCCATTACAACAGCACCTATTCTTCCGTTACCCAACGGCAACCCTTGCGACCAGCTTGTTGCAGGGGTTGAATACCACAATTTAAAATCGCTCATTTGATCGTCTCCTGTCTGTAATAGACCTTCAAAAGTTGTTGTTAATTAATCCGCTTTCTCTGTTATTAACATTGTGTATTTATCGCATTTATCGTAACATCATCAGTACTACTAGTCTTTGTTGACTCGTTCATTCATTTGACAATTTATCCGTTATCCCAAATATTTAACTACAGGCCAAAATTAAGAAATGCTGCTAGCAAAGGGGTATAGTATGAACAAACTATCTGAAATCACACCGTATGTTGGAGCAATCATGCCTTATCTGTACGACGGAAGCAGCAATGAGCATCTGCGCGTCGGCAATGCCTACGCCTTTCATCTGTTTACCGATGGCCCCGGTGAGATGGAAATCGACGGAGTTCGTTATCCGATTGAGCGTAGAACACTGGTGTTTCTGCGCCCCGGCCAGCCACATGCCTTTCATATTTCCCCTTCTCATCCACTCTCGTCCTACAATGTCTATTTTGATTTGTGGGACAAGCAGTCGCCTATGTCTACTAATCTTTCTTTTATCCATGCGCCTGAACCCTTTAGGCTTGAGAAAAAGGCCACCGAAGTCCCCTGTGCCGAGCTGAAAGAATTGCCCTGCGTTTTCCCGCTAGCTAAATATCCACAGCTATACGATAGTCTTGTGATGATTGCCAAAATATACAATGAAGCGATATTCTACCGGAATGAAGCGGTTCATAGCTTGTTATACGGTTGGATATTAAGCTGGTATAATGCCCTCCATCAGCATCAGCCAAGCGATTATCGGATTGTCCGCCTGTTGGAGTATTTGAACACTCATCCCGAACGTGGTAAATCTATCGAAGATTGGGCACAGCTCTGCGGACTCAAGCGAACTTATTTTCATGAGCTGTTTCTGCGAGAAACCGGAATGACGCCGCGCGCTTATCATCATAATCTCGTTATGCGGCGGGCGGCAGGTCTGCTTCTGGAGAGCGAGCTAAGTGTTACTGCCATTGCTGAGAAATTAGGCTATCCTTCGATCCATCCCTTTTCCAGACATTTCAGTGCCTGCTACGGCATAAATCCCACACAATACCGCCTTAATCCGCAAAGCCGAAAACAAATATAGGTTGTAAAAAAGAATACGCGCTATCCGCAAGAAGCAGAGGGCGCGTATTCTTTTGTTATTTTGCCGTCAATTTGAAGATTTTAGATTCTGCGGGTTCAAGCGTAACTTCCAGCTTTCCTGAGATTTCCCCTTCTACACCTTCCCATAGGTCCAGCAGCTGGTAAGCAGCTTGAGCATTCAGCCCTGCCCGTTCTAATGAGAGGGATTTAGGAGCAGATTTCGTGACATCGTAATTGAAGACTGCTATATAAAAGGCATTTTCTTCTGCAGATTCGAGCACAAAAGTATCACAGGATTGCTTGCCGAGGTCCCCTTCTATCGGTCTGAAGGTTTTGCCAAGACGAGCAACATCCATAATGTCCTTATTGCTCAGCCAAGCTTTAGCCCGGGCGGCGGCTTCCTCTTTTCGGAAGTCATCCCCTAGCAGCAGCACCGTTCCCGCGATCACCGAAGCGGTTAGCCGGCTCCGGCCTTCATGCCAGCCCGTGGCTTCCTGGTTATGACTCTTGTACAGTACGGAATGGTCGGGATCATTGAAACGGTACAATGAATCGCTCATCCACCAGCCATGGGTCAAAGAGTTGAGCATATATTCTGTGTCCTGCAGCGTGCCAAAAACATCACAAGAGACACGCCGGCTATGTGCAAATGCATAAGGGAACAACGGTGCGATGGACAGATTAATAAAGAACGGTCGACCACTTACCTCTGGAGACAGCTTGTTCTGCAAGTAGGACATACCGTAGTGATACGCCGCAATGCCCGTCGTAATCTCCGGATTGTGATGCTGGCCTTCCAGTGCGCCATGTGCCAGGAAATCCAGCTTGATATACTCGAATCCTTCCGAGATGAATTTTTTT
This sequence comes from Paenibacillus sp. FSL H8-0315, assembly GCF_038005365.1. NCBI lineage: Bacteria > Bacillati > Bacillota > Bacilli > Caryophanales > Paenibacillaceae > Paenibacillus > Paenibacillus sp. FSL H8-0315. Next base: position 1,567,170 of record NZ_JBBOTA010000001.1, read on the forward strand.
GTATACCAATCTATTCTTTGCAGGTTCCCCGGATGTGTGGGGTCAATGGCTAGCCCTCCATCAACATCCGGCAGAATCTCACCTTCGCTGTCCCGAAGCAGGATATCGCCATAGGTGTATTTACCGTTCGTACCCTCCACGACATCTCTGAACTGAGTAGGACTTCCCCAGAAAGCGAAAGGGGTCCAGTAAGTTCCCGGTCTATGACCATTCTTCCGCACTAGCTCAAGTGCATTTTTCATTTCTTCTGCTGTGAAATTATCCCAAAAAGCGTCAAAGTTGATGTACAGCGTATCCTCATTCTGGAATCCTAACGGCTGCACTTCTTTTTTCAAAAACTCACTGGTCGACGTATACAAATCATAATCCAGATCAGCCATTGCAGCAGACCAGCTATTCCAGCCAACAGGAACGCCACCCTCCCAAGCCAGTGGAGCTTCAATCCATGTATTGGCCCGGCCGTAAGCTTCAAGACCTTCTCTGTAATCATCATAAAAACCTACGAATACGAGCGGAGACTCCACTCTTTTGCCTTTTACATAACCGTGCGGCTGAAAGTCGCGGGTTAATTCACTCACAGCCCCACCGTAAAGATCCAGCTCCTCGATCTGGCCGCTTCGCTCGCTTTTGATACGAATACCCGTTTTCCACACCTTGTGAGTTATGGAACCCATGATAATTCCTCGCCGGCTATCCGGCGCGAACACTGCCGTTACCTCGTAGCTCTCTGTATCCATAGGTGGCTTCACCACTGTATATCTGACCCATTTATCATTGTCGTAAGGCACACGCAGGATGCTTGGTTCATCCGGTTGACCTGACTCGCCGCCGAGGGATACCGATTTGCTCTGAATGACCGCCATGCGGTTCGCTTTGATATCCTCATCGCTTGCGATCACACTTTGCATCAACACATATGATGATGACTCATAAATATAAAAGTGCTGCTCCAGCTGTGGCAGCAGGGATGTTTCATGTACAATCACTAGATGAACACCTTTGCCAAAACCTTCACGAACAACCTCTTCCTGCAACTTCAGCACGTGGCTCTGATAGTGTTCAGTATTATATTCCCGGCCCTGCCAGCGAAAGGCGCTGCGAATCCCCTTCACATGTGCAGAAGTCCCGCCGACAACGGATGACTCACCCGTTCCGAGATCAATCTCCAGATTCACCAGGCCATTGGTTACACGGATAAGAGACGTTGTGTCTGTATTCACGTTTACGGTTGTATTACTGTCAGTTAGCATAATTTGCCTCCTTGTTGCTGCATTTTGGACCTTGAAGGCCGCAGTCTCAGTAGCTGTATCCCCCAAGTATGACCTCATTATAAAGAGCGGATAAAGCGTTTTCTATACAACGATCTTCCGATCCATACCGCGATCTAACACAACTTACCTAAACTCTGCTGGTCCTGAAGCTTCATGCTGAAAATGCAAAAAACAGCAGCAGGACCAAACGTTCAGGTCCTACTGCTGTTCATACGCTTATAAAACGGATTATTGCTGATCACCAATGATAAGCTTGTAGGATTGTCCCGCGGTTGTAGCGAAACTTACCCTTCCTTCGGCGGAACGTTCACACTGTATATCCTGACTGCCACAGGTTACCTTAAGTGGGGTATCCATGCGGATCACACATTCTGTGCCCAGCAGGGAAGTGATCTGCGCTTCCACTAGCTTGCCGTTGTCCCACTGAATGCTGACTTCAAAGCCACCGCGGGCACGTACACCTGCAACGCTTCCCTCCTGCCATTCATTCGGCAATGCAGGCAGTAGTTCGAGATAGCCGCGGTGAGATTGTAGCAGCATTTCGGCAATCCCGGCGGAGGCTGCAAAGTTGCCATCAATCTGGAACGGCGGATGTGCACCGAGCAGATTGGCATAAACTCCGCCGTGATTATATTGCTCCGACTCCCCGTCCTTCACCAGCCGCAACATGTTGGAGAGCAGACGCAAGGAACGGTTTCCATCCCGGAAGCGGCTCCATAAAGCGACTCTCCAGCCCAGACTCCAGCCTGTGCTTTCATCCCCGCGCCGCTCCAGCGAGGTTCTTGCCGCAGCAAATAGCTCAGGGGTCTCTTCTTCTGACAACTGGCGGCCCGGATAAATTCCAACCAGATGCGAGGTATGTCTGTGGTACATGTCCTCATCCTCAAAATCAGAGGACCATTCCTGCAGTTGCCCGTACTTGCCAACCTGCAGTGGCAATAGACGCTCACGGGTACTTTTCAGCTCTTCACGCAAAGCTTCATCCGTTCCAAGAATCACTGATGCCTCGATACAGTTCGTGAACAACTCCCAGATCAGTGATATATCCATTGTGGCACCCGGGCTGACCGCAGCCACACCCTCCGCTGTCCGGAATTTATGCTCTGGTGAAGTGGACGGGGAGGTCACAAGATTACCCTTGCCGTCGTCAATCAGCCAATCCAATGCGAACAGAGCCGCCTCCTTCATGACAGGATAAGCCGAAGTCCGCAAGTATTCAGTATCTCCGCCAAAAGCAAAATGTTCCCAAAGATGCTGGGTCAGCCAGATGCCGCCCATTGGCCAATAGGCCCAGCTTGGATCTCCATCACCATAATCACCTACCGGTGCAGTGTGTGCCCAAAGATCCGAGTTATGATGAGCTACCCAGCCCCGGGTGCCATAGTTGGTCCGAGCGGTATCCGCCCCTCTCTTCGCCAGATTGCCGACGAAATCCAAAAGTGGCTCATGACATTCTGCCAGATTGCAAATCTCAGCGGGCCAATAGTTCATTTCTGTATTGATATTCAGTGTATAGTTACTGCTCCAAGGCGGACGAGTAGAGGCATTCCATATTCCCTGAAGATTGGCGGCCTGCGTTCCGGGACGCGAGCTTGCGATCAGCAAATAACGTCCGAAATGAAACAGCAGCTCAACTAGACCCGGATCTTGCGCGGAGTAAGTCGTAATCCGCTGCTCGGTTGACATTCCTTCCGGTGCCAGCGGCTTGCCCAGCCGAAGCTTCACCCGATCGAAAAGTGCCCGGTAATCAGTGATATGCGCTTGAAGCAGGCTGGTGTAAGACTTGCCTTGAGCACTTGCCAAGAAGGAAGCTGCAATGGTGGAGGCATCTTTTCCTTCAATTCCCGGGATTAGGTCATACCCGTTAAAACCTGTAGCCGCACTGAAATAAAAGGTTGCCGCTGTCGCACCCAGCAAATGAATCCCACTGCCATCAACCGTTACTTGGCCGTCATCCGCCGTCACGGAGAGTTGTCCTTCGAAAGCCATTCCCTTGCTGCTGCCTAATTCACCGTATTGGATGGGATTGTCGCTCCCGAAATAGCTTGGATCTACATGCTCCGGTGCCGTTCCCGATAGAACAAAGCTGTCACCTTGCGGATAAAGGTTGTGCCGGAGTGGACTTTCCAGCGTGGCATGCACATTCAATGCGCCTGGCACACTTGCGGTCAAACGAAGTACAAGCAACTGATCAGGATGAGAAGCGAACATCTCACGGGTATAAGTAACATTGCCAATCTGATATTCAATGCGATGCAGCGCATTTTCCACATCCAGTGTACGCTGATAAGAATGATAGACGTTGCCATGCTCAAAACGAAGCAATAGATCACCAAAAGGTAAATAAGATTGAGTATACGGCCCCATCATTTCTCTGGTCAGCGTGTCCGCCTCAACATAACGGCCTTCTTGAATCAGCTGTCGCACCTTTGGCAGAACGTTCTTAGCACCGGGATTGTTCCCCTCTTTTGGGTATCCTGACCAAAGCGTATCCTCGTTTAGACTAATTTTCTCCTGTTCCACACCACCGAAGATCATACCGCCCAGACGTCCATTCCCAATTGGAAGTCCTTCCGTCCATACATTTGCTGGCTTGTCATATTGAAGTTTCATACGCGCTCTCCTCACCATCTGTCATTTAATAAATTATCAGCAATTTCAACCTCACTGCAGGCATTTAATTCAATCGCATCATCAAGATTCGAAAGACTCGCCTCACCACTGCCTGCCAGAATTCCATTGCACTTAAAGACCAGTCCGCAGGTGCTCTTGGCACTAAGGGCCAACACATCAATACTTTCAAACTTGTTATTCGTGATGACAATTCTCTGGTGAACGGGAGCACGCTTATCTATCTCCACATTCTCCGGCGAAATAAAGATAACCGGATGCTTTTGACTTCCACATTCCAGAAAATGATTGCCGCTGATGATCACATCCTCCACCTTGCCGGATTCATACCAGGACTCAGCATCCACTGCAATCAGAATGGCATTCATATGCATCCGTTCAAAAATGTTACCCTTAATTTCCACTTTGCGCCGGGTTGTCACAAGAATACCGCGGGTGGGTACTCTCGCGAAGTGATTATTAGTGACTTCAACCTCTGGAGTCCAGGTAACATTCTCTATAACATCATGGCTGCCTATATCATCAGGAGCCGGATGAGCCAACGTCAACAAAAGCTCGCGTGGATTTAGCCGCTTCACTTCGACCACTTCATTAGCCGCATAAGTGGTCAATGAACCGGAGCGAACAAATTCAATTTCGTCCCCCGGATAGAAAGCCATGAATCCGTAGGTCTGATGATGCATGAACCGGACCTTTACTACATTCGCCGATGGCTGCTCTACGATCCGCAGATAAGTACCATGGACATTAACGGGATCGTCATGTGAACCAGAAAAATTACTATCGGCAATGATCACCTTTCCCCGGCAGCTAGACATGTGAATAAAGTCCGCAAAGCCTGTGACCGTTCGTCCCGTTTCCGGACGCGGTGAGAGATCCATACGGCGGAAGCTGAGATTGTCGCTGAACTGGCCAACGATGCCAAGTCCATGCAGAAAATGTAGCCCAACATCGCTCAAGGTGATGTTCGAGCTTTCCGTAATGAATACGCCCACCTGATCACGGATGCCGTCACGGCTTTGTAGAACATGCCCCGGAATAACCTCAGGCTGAAAATTAAAATGCAGACGGAGCTTCATCGGCTCCAGTTCCTCGACAGTGTCTGCCTGCTCCAGCCAGTTATCCATCCGCCAAGTCGTATTGCGCTGCGGATCATAAGTCTGCATTGGGCCTTCAGAAAAGCTCCAGCCCTCACCGATCCAGACCAACTTATCCTCCCTAATCTCATAACGTGAATCGGGATGTACTTGGACATCGAACGAATGGTCACCGCTTTCGGTAATCGTCATCTCCGTCACAGTTGGCCGGGCATAGTCGGTATGTAAATTACGGATCTCCACATTCTTGCAGCCATCCAGCAGGAGCATCGTTTGCTTGCCGTGAAAAATAAATAATGAATCATTGCCCTCCAGCGTTAAATTATGTTGTCCCTTCAGCAAAATACCGATGGTCTTAGTGACATCCCTGTTCTCTTCCTCACTGGCAGTATTAGAGATAAAATAAGGTTTGCGGATGGCCTCGTCCGGATAGAAATGATAGCAGCCCTTCGGGCAATCCAGTAGTACCGGACCGGGAATTTCAGCGACAGCCTGTATAGCCCGAACCATGGCTGGCTGCGCGTCTAAACCAGAATCCGGCAGTACTCCATAATCCGTCAGGCGGATTACAGCAGGAGTAGTAAAGGCGTTACTCTCAGCAGAAGTAATCATCGGCACCGCCTTTCTTTTTTTGTAAACGCTTAATATTTGGCAGTATAATCTCTCCGCTTAAAATAATCAATTGTGCAGCAGTTTCAGAATACGCAGACTGGTGCCTTTACTCTGTTCATCCTTCAGCCCCGTAATGCGTACTGAAACATGCAATTCTTGACGTTGTTCCTGGATCGGAAACATGGCGATAATAGGCCGAAAGGCAAGCGGACACCATTCATCGAATAAGTTCACAGCTTTATAAGAACTGCCATTTAGCGAATATTCAAAAATCCCGCTATCCGGTCCGTAGAGCAGCATCAAGCCTGCGCTTTGCCCGGTCACTGTAAAAGAAAAAACAGCCTCCTTGCTATGGGTATACAGATGCTCTGTTCCAAAACGCCAGTTCATCAGCGGATCTCCTGCAGCCAGTTCGCGAAGTTCGTAACCGTTCACAAGATCAGCCGCACGGAAATCAAGCAGGCTGCCGTATTCATAATTTTGCTCCGCCAAAGGTGGAATATCTAAAGAGCTTTCGCTACTCAAATTCGTCTTGTTAGGAACAAGCGCTGTCTCCAGATACTCTCGCAAAAAAGAGGCATACAGCGCATGACCGTCATCATTGGGATGATATCCATCCGGTGCCAGCTTAGCCCACTCCATTTGTTCCGCCTCTAGCTGCGCATAGACTCTAGCTGCAAAATTAACAGAGGGAAGCTTATAATGTTCAGCTACTTCTTCATGGACAGCAATATTAAAGGGATTGCTCCCGGAGAGATTCTTCTCTGCTGCCGTATACAAAAAGCAAATATCAGTGCCCGGTGACAACCGCCTGCATTGGCGAACAATGCCCTCCATCCCTCTAATGGATTCTTCCCGGTCATTGCCGTCATTGACGCTAAATTCAACGAATAACAAATCAACTGTGCCCTGCTGCAGGACATGCTCCTGTAATCGATGAACACCTAAAGTTGAGTTCGTCCCCCCCACTCCTGCATTGATGAAGCGGAACTCCTGATCCGCAAACCGCTCCTGAAGATACTTACCAGTGAGTGCTCTCCAGCTATATGTGTCTGCTTCGGAAGCACCTGCCCCCTCCGTAATTGAGCCGCCTAAAAAGGCAACGGTCACAGTACCTTTTTCCGTAAGCCTGCCGTTAATTTGAGGTAGTCCACGGCGCGGAACTACAAATGAATGATTGCAATGATTCTCGTCTGTCATAACTCAACCTCCATCCACAAAAACCCATATTTTCCCCTGAAATCAAGAAATCAGGTGCGGGATCTATCATACAGCACCTGATTCTGATTTCAATATTTATTTTTTTGAAGTATCATAAGCCTTTTGTAAAATTTCGAGATAACGGTCAAGCTTCAAGTTCTGCAATCCCTTTACATAAGCGTCCCAGTCCTTGTTCAGATCCTTGTTGCCTGTGATGAATTGCAGCTCATTTTGTTCGATGTAATTTTTCAAATTTGTCTGCAGCAAGCTGGCTTCATCAATCTCACTTGGATCAATCCAGATCGACCAGATGGGGAATAACTCTTTAGGCTCATGACCTTCGTATAGCAGAGTCGCATCATACAGTCTACGTTCATAACCATCAGAAGCAAAGATGTCGGTACCTTGAACGTAAGTATCACGGTATTCTTTAGGCTCATAGAAGTGAGCCATACCACTCCAGCCTGCATTACGTGGTGCTGCGCCTTCTTCACCTGGAATTAGTTTGATCATCGGTTTAACATCTTTCCCCAACGCCACATCGCCTTCGACCGGATCTGTCCAATCGGTTCCCTTCAGGCCAGCTGCGCCATTCGTTTGGCCTTCTGGTGTAAACATATAATCCACCATCTTGATCAGTGTAATTTGTGCTTCTTCACTTGCTTTGTTTGTGATCACGAATTTTGCACCCGGGACTACGCCGCCTCCATCATGAGTCGCATAGGAAATTCCTTGAGGTCCCGAAATCGGAGGCAGCGGGTTGTAATGTGCTGAACGGGTATTCCCCGGGTCGATGTTTACGAAGATCGCTGGGTGCATACCTGCACCTGCGCCTAGAATTTCTGCATCAGCATTTTCACCGATTTTCTTAAAAGCTTCCGCGTTTTGTGTAAAGGCACCCGGATCAATCAAACCTTCGTCAAACAGGGATTTAATATAGGTCAATCCTTCTTTCCACTCCGGAGTAATGGCAGCAGATTGCACCTTTCCATCCTTCATGTTCAGGTAATTACGATCATCATCATAAACAAATGCGTTCATCAAGAAAGGAACGATTCGTACGCCGAACTCCTCGATAGAACCGCTTAGCGGCACTTCATCGGCTTTGCCATTGCCGTTCGGGTCTTGCGTTTTAAAGGCTTTCAGTACATTTTTGAAATCCTCAGTGGTCTTCGGCATCTCCAAGTTAAGCTTTTTCATCCACTCAGTATTCAGCCACATTTTGCTAGGATAGGAACAGTGGAAACATTCTGTATAAGCTACAAGTCCGTAAATGTTGCCATCAGGTGCAGTATTAAGCGTTCTTAGGTCAGAGTTCTTTTCCATGGCTGCTTTAATATTTGGAGCATATTTATCAATCAGATCATTTAGAGGAATGAGTACACCTTGCTTGCCGTATTTCAGTAGATCGGCCTGTGAGAATTGATCAATATAGTGAGTAAGCAGGTAAGCATCCGGATAGTCACCACTCGCCAGTGAGATCTGGCGTTTTTCCTGAGCACCATCCGATGGGTTGATCTGCCAGTTGAATTTGAAATTAAATTTCTCTTCTACATGTTTTGTGAATTTATTGGTCGGAAGGTCGATGCCGGATTCCTGAACTGAGAACACGCTGATCTCAACCGGCTTGCCAGACGAACCCGAACCAGAACCCTGCTGCGTGCTGGATGCGTTATCTGTATTTTTATTTGCACATCCGCTAATTACAACCGTAAATGCCATGACCAGAATTAGTAAAGTAATCAAGCTTTGCTTCTTCAAATATTATCACTCCCTTTTGTAATTTAGCAGGTGATACGATGATACCTTAAGTGTGTACTCCGGGCATACCTCCTTTCCAAAAAAGAGACTCCTAAGATCAACCCTTGACGGAACCAACAAGCATCCCCTGTACAAAATAACGCTGTACGAAAGGATAGATAACAAGTACCGGCAAAGTGGCAATCACAATTAAGGAATACTTCAGCAGCTCGGAAAGCTGTTGTTTCTCGACCAGTTTCCCCACGTCCATGGCTCCACCAGCGCTGTTGTTCTGAATGATGATGCTTCGCAGGACAAGCTGTAAGGGGAACAAATCTGCTGATTTCAGATATATCAGCGCATCGAAATAGGCATTCCATTGACCTACCGCGTACATAAGCACCAACACTGCGAGAATCGGTTTGGATAACGGGAGTACCACGCTCCAGATGAATCTCATATCACTACAGCCGTCGATTTCACTAGCTTCCAAAAGCTCCTCCGGAATCGAGGATTGAAAGAAGGAGCGGGCAATAATGACCTGCCAGACCCAAATGGCGTTCGGAATCAGCAGCGCCCAGCGAGTATCGATCAGATGCATCTCCTTCACTACCAAATAGGTGGGAATTAGCCCCCCACTGAAGATCATGGTGAAGGTAATGATCATCATCAGTGTATTTCGTCCGAAAAAACCTTTTCGAGACAGCGGGTAAGCGATCATGACCGTTAAAGTTATACTAATCAGCGTTCCCGCTGCGGTGTAGAAAATTGAGTTTCCATAACCAGTGATAATCTCAGGCGTATTCAGCAATACTTTGAAACCTTTGAAGGATATATCTACAGGCCAGAGCCAGACACGACCAGAGGTCACGGCTGCCGGACTACTGATTGAGCTGCTGATGATAAAAATAAGCGGATAAAGTACAGCGATTACCACAAGAGTAAGCACGATATAGATTGTGATCAGGAACGCTTTGTCGCCGACGGATTCTTTAATCTTTTTTTGAACTGCTGCTGCCATAGATGAGCTCCTTTCCTACCAGATGCTGTTCTTAGTGATTCTTTTCGCCAGACCGTTTACTGTAAATAAGAGAACCAAGTTGATGATGGAGTTGAACAGGCCCACCGCAGTTGCAAAGCTGTAATTGGCATTCAACAGGCCGACCCGATAGACATAGGTGGCAATGATCTCAGAATTAACGAGGTTAAGCGGGTTCTGTAGCAGGTAGACTTTTTCAAAGCCAATCGCCATTACATTCCCTACATTCAGAATCAAAATGATAACGATGGTTGGCACAATCCCTGGCAAATCGACGTGGCGGATTTTTTGAAACCGCGAGGCTCCATCAACTTTGGCAGCTTCATAAAGTGTTGGGTCTATCCCTGCAAGCGCTGCCAAATATACGACTGCACTGTAGCCCGCTGTCTGCCAAATATCAGACCACACATAAATCGAACGGAACATGCCGGGTTCACCTAGGAAGTTAATAGAATCCAGTCCGAAGAAGTTGAGTGCAATGTTGGCAAAACCGAGCCGAGGGGCCAGAAAGAGCATAACGATTGACACCATGACAACCGTCGAGATGAAATAAGGGGCAAACGATACAAGCTGAACGAATTTCTTAAACCTTCCTCCCCGTACCTCATTAATCATGAGCGCAAGAATAATCGGGATTGGAAAACCCGCCAGCAGCTGATAGCCACTAAGCATAATAGTATTCTTGAGCAGTGTCCAAAACTGCGGATTCTCAAAGAAGAGCTGAAAGTTTTTAAATCCGACCCATGGACTTCCCCATATCCCTTTTATGACGTTATAGTCCTTAAAGGCTAGGACAGTGTTCAGCATCGGATAATACTTGAAGATGATAAAAAACAGCAAAGGCGGAATCACAAGCAGATGTAACTGCCAGTGCTTTTTTATGCTTTTGCGAGCATTTTGTAAGAATACGGGGCCTTTGCTTTTCGGCAACGACTTGCGATGTAATACTAATTCTTTCTCCAGAACAATTCCCCCTAAGCAGATGTCTGTGATTTGTGATAGCGCTTTCTACGGATTGATCATAGATGACTTTTATCTCCAAAAGAAAGGTACACTTGGGTGCTTCAGCGTACAAATCGCCCTATCTGAGGAGCACAAAATAGCAGTAGAACGGCCATTTTTCCGAATTGCAGGGTTGAAATCAGAAAAAAGACTGCATCGTCCAAAGTGGACAGTGCAGCCTTATGTTATGGCATATTTTTTTATTCATCCACAGATTGTCTGTAGGCACTCGGGGAAACACCCATCAACCTTTTGAATGCGCGTCTGAAGGAATGTGAACTGTTGTAGCCCACCCGAACGGCAATCTCATCCACCGTTAATCCGCTCTCTTTGAGCAGGATGATGGCCTGATCCATTCTGACTTTTATCAAATGGTCGGAGAAATTAACACCCGTGACCTCTTTAAACAGCTGGGAAATATATTTTTCCGGCCGCTCCACCTGTTCCGCCACCCGGTAGAGGGTTAGTTCCGTATCCGAGTAGTTTTTTGCTGTGTAGTCCTTAATCTGCTTGATGATTTGAATATGAATATCTTTCTTTTTATTCGCAATGAGTCCGCACAGCTCTTCCATAATGTCAAAAAATTCGTTCTGGATCGTCACAAGCGACTCTGATGAGCCAATGTCTATGACCCGCCGTTTGACACTCTCGATATCTGAATATTCGGTAAATGCCTTTTGATCCAATAGCTTGAGAAAAGTCCCCTTCATTTCCCCGACAAGCTGGTGCTTCATTTCGATGGATAATTCTCGCTGCTCCATATTCTGGACAATAATCGCACGCACAATCCGTTTGGCTTCCTCAAGCTCTCCGGCTCGAATCGTGCTGATTAACCGTTGCTCCGAATCCAGCGGATAATAATAAGTTGTATTCTCAATTTGAGCTTCACTGCTCCAGATAATCCCTTTTTTATTCATATAAACAGCATATTCCAGTGCCTGCTTCGCTTGATCATACGAAAGGCTAACCTCTGTTACCTCTGTGAATAGATCCCCGAAGCCCGCCAGAATGGTAATGCGGTACTCATTAAAGACATTTGTAGCGAGCTCCTCCATCGTCTGGGTGATATTCGCTGCTTCCTGTTCCTTGTCAGCTCCTTCTTCCCTAGAAAAGAACAGCGTTACAACTTTATCAGAGCCCATATCCGTCATCAGGACATCCACGCCAAGCTCAGCCAAGGTCTGTTTCAGCAGCAGCCGGGAAGCACTCAGCTCGTTCAGAATTTCAACACTGTCCATACCCGCATAACCGTTAATCTGAACAATTCCTACGTAGCCACTATCCTGATTCATGCTGATATCCGCCTGTTTGGCGGCAGAGATAATTTCATCCCGCGTTTTGAATTCGCCGGCAATCAGCCGTTTCAGGAAGGCATCTCGGACCAGAGGAAGCTGGCGGTTAAGCTCGGACTCGAGCAGCTTATTTTTGGTAATCATATCGGCTATATTGCCGCTCAAAAAGTCAAATTCATTTCTCTCCGAGGCTTCTTCTTTGCCGAATTGCTCCTTCATGACACTGAGCATACGGTTGATTGGCGCGCTGTTACGGTAAGCTAATATCAGTCCGGCAATCAAACCGATAATTAGAGTGCCTCCCGTAATTTGTATGGAGATTCTCTTGATTTTGTTAGCATTCTCCATCAAAATATCTTGAGGAATCCCGGTCTGATACACCCAGCCATTGGAATCGGAACGGGTAGTAATCACCAGATCATCCTTATAAAACTGACTGACCTTGTTCTTATCAAAAGCTGGATCGTCGAGCATTTTGACCATTTTCTGCTCATCACTTCCTTGCAGAACAATCGTATTCCCTTTAGCATCACTAATATGCACCCAACCCCCATATCGCTCGGTCAGGCCTGAAAGCAGGCTGGAGATATTTTTTTCATCAATAATCACTACTGCGACAGCCGGCGAGGAATCATTAAAGCTATCCAAGGGGAGTGACTGCATATAGGTAATGACCGAGGTTTGCATCCCCCTGCTGACAAAATCACTGAGTGGCTTGATCTCGCTGCGGTGGGTTGTCTCAAGCACTTCTTTTCTCCAATCCTGTAACGAAAGATCCTTATAGTTGAAATTAGAATAGTAATGCTCCGGACGATAGGTCGAACCTGGGGTTAGGATAAGATTATAGTTGGCGAGGTAAATATAATAGTTTTGCAAAAAATCATTAGTCTGGCCGAAGGTCAAAACATTCCGCATCGTTTTCCAAATCCCATACACATTCGTCTCATTTTCACTTTCATTCATAAGAACATTTAGCTCCTGGTTGACCGCCAATTGCCTGGTAAAGCCTTCAACCTCCGCCATACGGCGCTCCAATATCTCCTGACTTTTCTGAAGCTGAGTGACTCCATTCTCAATCGAGATGGACTGTGTCACGGAGATCGAGGTTAGATAGGACATGTACCCGCCAATGCTGGGTATGACCAAAATGACCACATAAGAGATTAGAAATTTACGAAAGATATTGGAATATTTCAGCGTAGTTAGCCTCCCTCAATATGACATTTCGATAGCGCTATCATTACCATAGATTAAAACATTTTGCTTCATAGTCAAGGGTTTGAACTCACTTCACCCTCCTGCACCTCTTCAGAAATGGAAAAAAAACAGCGATCTACGCCGTTATCACTGCCTTTTATCGGCAATTCCGATATTTTATCTATAGTGCGTGGCCCTCCTGTCATTTAGAAAAAAGGGGCCAGTAACGGCCCCCCTTCTTCAATGCTTTGGCTAGACAATCAGTTCTTCTTCTGATCTCTGGCCTCTGATCCAGATGTAAAGACATGATCCGTCGAAGCTTCTTCAATGTCGCCGAAGGCCCAATGCGTTGCCGGAACATCTGCCCACTGTGGATTTGTTACATTGGTTAGAGGACCTCTGCCCAAAGCCCTATTCATAGCCACAACAGCTTCGGCACGAGTAAGCTTGGCATTAGGACGGAAAGTCCCGTCATTATAACCAGTGAAAATGCCAGTACCTTGGGCTTGCAAAATCGCCACCTGTGCCCAATGTCCAATGATGTCAGAGAAACCGGAGCCCTTCTGCGTCGAATCCGGTCTAAGCAGGGTCACCAGACTGGCCATTTCTGCACGCGTCAATGGTTGATTAGGTTTAAAGGTGCCATCGCTGTAACCCTTCATTAGTCCCATCTTCGCTGCTTTAGTTATGGCATCAGCACCCCAGTAACCAGAAGGCACATCACTGAACACAACCCCTGCTCCAGTAGCTCCCTTCTCAGCAACATTGGCAAGAATCGTTGCCATCTCAGCACGCGTAATTTCGTGCTCCGGCTGGAAGAACCCACCCGGATAACCTTTGATATATGCGGTATGACGGATCGGATTAGGCTCGCCATTCCCTGCAGATCCATCCTCATTTCCAGTTGCCGGAGTTGGCGTCGGAGTTAGGGCAGGTGTAGAAGATGGCTGAGCTGGAATGTATGAGCCACCCGAATCCGTTGATGTTGGTGTTGGTGTCGGTGTAGAAGTTGATGTCGGTGTCGGACTTGGCGTTGGTGTCGGAGATACAGCAGGACTCGTTGAAACTGTGAATTTCAATTGATCCGTCAGCATGAAATCACCAGATTTCTTCACAGCTTTAAGCGTGTGTATCCCGCCTTCCAATCCCGAAATACTATAAATTCCCTGACGGGTCAGGCGGCTCTGACTATACGCATTCACGGTTTGGACCCGTTGTCCATCCACATAAATATCCATATCACCTTGCTCTGGACCCATAGGTGTGATCAGGCTGATTCCGGTACCCTTGAAGGTATATTCAAAGAAATCACCGTCCACTGATGTGGAGTGAACATCGTTAAGATAATCTCCCTCCACAGTAAACTTAAGGTTCAGCGTCCCCACTGGCTGTGCAGCAAGATAAGATTTATTCAGTGTAACACGGTTACCTGCTACTGAATAATCAGTCCCGAGAACCAGATCATATAATCCGTTAGTAATACCGGCAAAGCTTTCCGCTTGCTGCAGCAATGTCACCTCAATATCTTCCTGAGCGGAAGCAGCTTTATCAAAGCTGGCAGCGATCGGATTAATCATATTCGGAATTTCTACCTTAAGCATATCAAGGAGCATAAATCTGCCTGATTTCTTCACAACCTTGAGCGTGTGCATTCCATCCGGTAAGCCAGAAATGCTGTAAAGGTTCTGAAGTGACATTTGTCCATGATGATAGGCACTGACGGTTTCCTTAAATTGATCGTCAACATATATATCCATATCACCCTGTGACTCATCTACCTCTGTGAACAGCTGAATCCCCGTTCCTCTGAAGGTATATTCAAAAGAATCACCATTCTGCTCCGTATATTGCACATCGTCTTTATAGTCACCCAATCCTCTGCCACTGCTGCGGTTCCAAATGCCATTGTACTTAACTGTCGAATCATCGTTATTAATCATCACATAACGAATGCCTGTAGAATCACTAATTTGTATCGACAGGGTCTGTGGATCACCAGTGTTAAAAATGAAAATCAAGTCGGTTGTGCCTGCCGGCTGCTGCGCAAGGTATTGCTTATGAATGGTCAATTTATCATTCGTCACCGTAAAATCGTCTTCCGAAAGTGCCTCGCCATTATTTTCAATACCGCTCAGTGTATTACCATTCAAATTCAGAGTGACAGTAACATCCTCTTGTTGTTCTATTGCTTGGTCGAATCGAGCAGATGTCGGAGTAATGGTACTATTCTGTTCTCCTGCTGGAGTTTCTGTAGTCACCTTAAATGCGTCAAGCAGCATAAAATCACCTGAGCTTTTGACCACTTTAAGCCTGTGAGAGCCGTTAGCCAGTCCTGAGACACTGTACAGATTTTGCTGTACCTCTCTTGATCCAGTTTTATAAGCACTAACGGTCTGTGCAGCCTCATTGTCCAGCGTAATAATCATATCTCCCTGAGATTCATGCTTTTCGGTCAGCAGGTCAATGCCAGTGCCCGTAAAGGTGTACTCAAAGGAATCCCCGTTCTTCTCGGCATAATGCACATCGTCTCTATAATCACCCAATCCTCGAGATGAGCTTACCTGCCATGCGCCATTATATTTAATGCCGCTGTCATTATCATTAATGTAAACTACATTGGTGACCGTTGCCTTGTTCGCAGCAGACGAATTCTCAGACGGGTCAGTCCCATAGTTCGTAATATCCGATTGTGAAGCCATCGACGGAGCAGACGAGGAATCCTTGATTGTAATGCTCAAATCCTGCTTTCCTTCTAGCAGCTCTTTGCCGCCATTACGCTTCCAATCCCCGCTGTAGCGCATACCTGTATCATCATCATTGACTGTAGAGGTGCCACCTAATGCTGTAACTTTAAGCATCCGTGACGCATGAGGTTCAAGTATGCCTCCGCTAAATTCCTTCTCAAAGTCTCCCAGCTCAGTGTGACTCCATAAATCGCGAACGGAAGCCGGACCTTCAAGGCCGAGATCACTCCATTTGACTTTCACCTCCGCACTCCGACTGCCCAGATTAAACAGAGCTACGCTGTAAGTGCCATCTCCATTATTGGCATACCAAACCTGCTGCTGGGTATCCATAGATACCGGATGGCCTGGACGTCCTGCCTGATTTACGGCAATTACCTCATCATTGGTAAGCAGTTCTAGACCATAGCTGTCCAGCCTAGTCATGTCATTCCCTGTATACAGTGGCACGGAAGAGATTGACCAGAATGTCATCGCGGATTTCCGCTCGTCTTTGGTCAGACCATCCATAGATCCGTTACCAACGTTCAGCGAATCAAAATCATTCCAACCCCCAGGACCTGCATCCCTCCACCAAAGTGCTGCTTTGGGGAACAAGCGGGAAATACTCGGCCAGGCTGTCAGCCCACTGCCATCGTAAGCTTCCACATCCCAGTCAATTCGCCAACCGTTGGCATACTTTTTCCAGAAATCCACGTAATTGTGATCGAGCGCCCAGGACAGCTCAAACCAGATGTTATTTCTGTCAAAAGCCTTAGACCATGCCTCAACATCGCCGCGCGCATCACGGCTCAAGTTATCAATCCCCGAGCCAGGAGTCACGCTGTCAAATTTGACGAAATCAATGCCCCACTCGCCAATCATATCGGCAATAGAATCCACATACTTCTGGGCACATGGATTCGTGAAATCAATTTTATAAGTGTAGGAATTCCAATAATCCATAATGGTAAGCGGCTTGGCTGTAATGTCCTGTATGCGGCATTGGCCACCAGTCCCGTAAATCTCAAGATTCCGATTATAGGCATCGATGGATACCCCCGGAATCATATAGATTCCAATTTTCTGTCCATTATTATGAACATAGTCGATGACCTCTTGAAATCCGTTAGGATATAAGGTCTCACTTGGAATCGGTCTGCCGTATTCATCCATGTCGCCATTCCAGCCCGCATCAATATTGATGTATTCATATCCATGGGCTTGCAACTTCTCATGCATAACATCCGATTGTTTCTTAATGCTTTCGGCCGAGGTCCAGTTACCTGCACCGTCGTACACCTGCATGCTGTAACTGCTCCAACCCATATACGGCTTTTGCGCCATACTTTTCTCTGCTGCTAGTGCCACATTGCCCTGCGTTCCTGTGAAACCGAACTGCGCTGCTGCAATTATAAATACCAACAGGCTCATTCCCAGCTTTTTTCCCATTCGCTTCAAATCATCCTTACCCCCTCATGAAATGTGGTTAAAATTTCTTTGATAGCGCTTTCTTTACGGGATGATCATAAAGGAAGAACGAGTTCCACGATAGGTACATTTCCGCATTTTACGTACAAATAACCCAAAAACAAGGGGACAAATGAACAACGGAACAAACATTATTCCTCCAACACTAGAAACTTAAGGAAGATAATGTGAGCTGGATGTATTTTGAAAATTATTAATAAAGACCCTTTTGACCTTATGTAACGTGATGGAAATCACATGATTTAATGTAAAATAAATGAATAATTTAGAAATGAAATACAATTATCTTAATCGATGCATGATATGCTCTAGAAAGGGAGATAGGATTGAAGTTGGATTTGGAAGAGTTGAATGTGGATTCCTTGATTCAGATGCTTAAGGCATCATTTTCATTTGAGAATTGGGATGCCATGATTGAAATTGCAGACAAGCTACATGAACAAATTTCCATCATATATGAAAACAATAGTAACCTCATAAGAGGTCCTAAACTGAAGCGGAGTATCCCCTATTATTTTGGATATAGCTCATGCGCAAAAGGTATAGCACTACAAAAGTCCGGTAAGTTTGACGAGGCAAAACTATGTATTCAGAAGTATGCTGACCTTGGCTGGATAGGAGGTTTAGATGAAGAGGCCATTTATGAAGTCGAATATTACCGCAATATAGCAAAAGCCAATTCATACGTTATCGATCTGCTGGAAGGCAAAATGGGAGTGCTACATAAATACGTTGAGTTTATTAGAAAAAGTGATGATGAAGAATTATTGCCGGGACTCATTACCATCTTAGAATCTTCGATAATACATGATTATTCCGTTGATTGGATTCTGAAGGAATTCAAAATCAATGTTGATGATATAGGAGAACATGAGACTATTGTGAATATCAAATACCATGAGGATTACATTTATTTGCTGGCTATGTATTACTATAAACAAGAGAATATGTACGATACAATCAACACTATTCTAGAAATCTTGTTATTAAGCATCAAGCTAGACGATGATACAGGCTTCAAAAAATCAGCAGCGCTCTTTGAACTCCTTAGAGACCACGCCGATCAATCACAACTCAAAGTGCATCACAATATCATGAAAACAATAATCGAAAAAGAGTTTACCAGGTCCTTCAGCTCGCGAATCGAGTTCAGCAAAATACACAGTTAAGCATCACGGAGATCGTTGATTGGATTATAAAGTTGGTTATAAAAAAGGAGTGGTTCTCCGGTTAATGGGGGGAATCACTCATTTAGGGTGTATTGGTCCCGGTCCATACGGTGCATTCTGCGGGATTTATACCGTAGATTTCTCGTTATATGCTCGATCTGGTGACATTCGCTCGATCCGCCATATTCTAGGGCATTTATGCCTCTCTTTTCCTCACATTCGCTCGATTCGCCACATTCTAGGGCATTTTTGCCTCTCTTTTCCCCACATTCGCTCGATTCGCCACATTCTAGGGCATTTTTGCCTCTCTTTTCCCTGCATTCGCTCGATCCGCCACATTCTAAGGCATTTATGCCTCTCTTTTCACCACATTCGCCCGATCCGCCACATGCTAGGGCATTTATGCCTCTCTTTTCGCTGCTTCCACTCCATCCTCCACTTTCTAGGGTATTTATGCCTCTCTTTTCGCCACCTTCACTCGATCCGGTACATTCTGCGGGATTTATACTGTAGATTTCTCCGTATTCGCCCGATCAGCTGCATTCTGCGGGATTTATACCGTTCTTTTCGCCACATTCGCTCGATCAGCTACATTCTGCGGGATTTATACCGTAGATTTCTCCGTATTCGCCCGATCAGCTGCATTCTGCGGGATTTATACCGTTCTTTTCTCCGTATTCGCCCGATCATCTGCATTCTGCGGGATTTATACCGTTCATTTCGCCACTTCTACTCCAGCCGGCCTTTCTGCCCGCCCCACAACATGGTGTTGAACCCCCTCAAAATTCGTCGCTCAGTTGACGAACACCGGTTATTCGTCATGTGTTTAGTTTAACTTTCGTCCTTCTCATTTTACATAAGATTCTTTTCACACTTTGTTTGGATTTTTTAAAATCATACAAAAAAAAGCCCCGATTGATTGCCTCGGGACTTTTTTCGCTTTATTTTCTTCTATATTAATTCAAATCTACTTAACTGCCTAGCTTTCACTTTAAATAGTGCTCTAATGTTCTCCGTACCGCTCCTGGGCCTGCCATCATTTCTTGGAACATAATCTCAATCTTATCACCTAGACCAATCTCGTACAACGGAACCCCAAAAAGTCGCTCATCTTCAAGAATGGGGCGTACACTTGCGGTTTGGTCTCCAAGCGAAACTCCCTGCAGGTAACCTTGCAGTGTTTCTAGTAACGGATCTGAACTCAATGTGAAGACCTCTCCAGCATCATTCACTCCAAGTAAGTAACGACACCACACAGCGATAGCCAGTGGAATCGCCGTTAGCTGCGCTGGATCGAGCTCCTCCCGTCGAATATAGGATTTAATAGTTTCACCGAACCGTATACCCACCTTCTGCGAAGTATCTGTAGCAATCCGCTGCGGAGTATCGGGGATAAATAGATTGGCAAAACGCTCCGTAAGGACTTCGTCCAGGAACTGCTTTGGACTGAGAATCCCCGGGTCCACTACGACGGGCAGGCCTTCTTTGTAACCGATTATCTCCACAAACCTCCGCAAAGTATCGTCCTTCATCTCATCCGCGATCAAGGTGTAGCCAAGCAGACAACCGGAAACAGCAAGCGCCGTATGCAGCGGATTAAGGCAGGTCGTTACTTTCATCGTCTCCACCTTGTTGACTGTCTCCCGGTCCGTAAAAATAATTCCGGCTTCCTCTAGTGGTGGACGTCCGTTCGTAAAGTTATCCTCCACTACAAGATATTCGCTGATCTCAGCATTTACGAAAGGAGCGGTATATGTGTTTTTGGAGGTAATGATCACATCCATATCACCAATTCCCTGTTCCAGAAGCGCTGCCTGTACACTCTCCGAAGGACGTGGTGTGATTTTATCGATCATGGACAATGGAAAGGTTATTACTCGTTCATCTTCCAGATAACGCACGAAGTCTTCTATAACAAGTCCTCTTTGGGCCCATTCCTTAGCGATGGACACAACTCCGTTCTTCAGCTTGTCGCCATTGTGTGAGCAGTTGTCCATGCTGACAAAGGTCATCGGATATTGGCCTTTCAGATATCTTCGATAAGCAAGCGAAGCAACAATGCTCATGACATGAACAGGATGCTCCGGTCCGCTCACAATATCCTTTTCCACAATGCCAAGATATTTATCGTGCGGATCCGTCAACGAGTATCCCTTCTCGGTGATGGTGAAGCTGGCCATTTGCAGGCTGGGATTCTCGAACACCTCGATCAATCGACGGTACTCCGCTTCGCGGTTTTTGTCCGCTGCGATTCCCTCCACAATACTACTGACTACTCTTTTTTGGAAATCACCACGAGCATTCATCAGCACTAAAAGGGTCAGATTGTCGTAGGGCTTGTAGACTTTATCAATCATTTCGAAATCAAAGGTTTCCACCGCAATAATACCTGTATCCGACTTCCTGCTATCCAGCAGCTTCTGATGAGCATTTGCCACGAATCCCCTGAAAATATTACCTGCACCGAAATGAATCCATTCCGGTTTAAGCTGTGTATTGTTTGCTACCTGCTCATAGTCGAACTGTGGAAGCTCCACACCAGCAGCTTTCCAAGCTGCTTTTTCCCCTTGGATACTGCCTCTGGTCAGATGCAGCATTTATTTTGCCTCCTTGACATTATCCAAGCTATCCCAAACACCAAGCAAATACATGATGCCCATAGCTCTATCATACAAGCCATAACCCGGTCTGCAGTTCTTCTCTTCCCCCCACAGATGCCGCCCGTGATCCGGACGTACATAACCAATGTATCCGTTCTCATGATAGGCTTTGACCACCTCGGCCACATCAACACTTCCGTCACGCCCACGGTGCGACACCTCAATGAAATCACCGTTCTCAAATACCTTCACATTGCGGATATGGGCAAAATGAATACGATCATGGAACTCGCGGATCATCGCTGGCAGATCGTTATCCGGATTCGTGCCGAGTGACCCTGTGCAGAACGTCAAACCGTTGTACGGGCTGTCCACCAAATCCAGAAAGCGGCGGATCATATCCCGATTGCGGATAATACGCGGCAGTCCAAAGATCGGCCAAGCCGGATCATCGGGATGGATAGCCATCTTGATGTCCACTTCCTCACATACTGGAATAATGCGTTCCAGGAAATACTGGAGGTTGTCGAACAGTTTATCTTCCGTCACATCCGCATAAGCCGCAAACAGCTCATCCAGCTTTGCCAGCCGCTCCGGCTCCCAGCCCGGCATCGTGAACTTTCCAGCTCCCTTCAGAATCCGGTCCACCATCTCACGCGGATTATCGGTAATGGCAGCCTTTTCATAAAAGAGAGCATTCGAGCCATCAGGCAACTCTTTATACAGCTCTGTGCGGGTCCAATCGAAAACAGGCATAAAATTATAGCAGATCACCTTAACGCCAACCTTGGCGAGTTTACGAATGGTGTCGATATAAATATCGATATATTTATCACGGGTCGGCAAGCCGATTTTGATATCATCATGAACGTTGACGCTTTCTACTACAGCCGTGCTGAAACCCTTGCTGGTGATTTGATCCGCCACTTCTTGGATCCGTTCCATTTCCCACACTTCTCCGGCTACTTTCTCATGCAAAGACCAGACAATCCCCATAACACCCGGAATCTGCCGAATATGATCCAGCGTGATATTGTCATTGCCCTCGCCATACCATCTCCATGTCATGTTCATTGATAAACCCTCCTGTGAATTCGTTTTCAACTATCTTGTATACAAGATTTACTTGATCATAGAATAAGAACAATTCTTTGTCAATCACAATTTGATCAGGAATTTTATCCTGAAATCAAGGAATATCCACCCTATTTTCATCCCAATGATTTTAATGAACGAACTTATCATGTATACTAGTACTGTATCTGTCATTAACAATTGAAAGCAGGAACAGAAATGTCAATTAAAGCTGAAATTCTAAACACACTGAAGCAAGAAATCCTCACGCTGGCGTTAAAGCCAGGCACCATTCTGAGTGAAACAGCCTTGTCTGAGCGGTTTCAGATTTCACGTACGCCTTTGCGTGATGTTCTCAAACAGCTTGCACTGGAATCTTATACCGATATCTATCCGAAAAAAGGTAATATTGTCTCCTTTATTGATCTTGAATCTGTTGAACAAATCACATACTTGCGTTGCACACTGGAAAAGGAGATCCTCAAGGATCTTTCTGCACAGCTTTTACTACCAGGAGTGCACGAGCTTAAAGAAATTCTTAAGAAACAGAAAGAGGTCATCGGGCAGGAGAATGCTGTAGATTCTTTCCTTAATTTAGACGACGAGTTTCACCGGGCCTTGTACAGGCTTGCTGGACGTGAGTATCTGTGGACTCTGATCCAGCAGTCGAATGTACATTATCTCAGGTACCGCAGACTGCACATGCTTAAGACCGACAAGCTGGAAGAAATCTGGAACGAACACCAATCCATTCTTGAGCTTATGGTGCAAAAAGAAACCGCCAAAATCGGCCCGCTAATCCACCACCATCTCCGGGAAGATATTCATTCACTGGATTTTCAGGAGAATTTCTCGGAATATTTAAAGAAATAGTCAGCTAAAAGGCAGCTTGCCCATAAGTTAAGTGCCTTCCCGGATAAAACTTCGTTATAAGAAGAAGCACACACGATCTCTATTCCCTATTAAAAAAACAAAAAAACCTTGATTTCTCAAGGTTTTCGTAAAAAATGAACAAGGATTATAACGCCGCACTAATAGCTTAAATTTGCTCCGTTAGAGGTTATGACCTTTTTGTACCAGTAAAAGCTGTCCTTACGCAGACGCAGCAGCGTTCCATTGCCTGCATCATCCTGATCAACATAAATGAAGCCGTACCGCTTGCGCATCTCCGAGGTGGAAGCCGAGATCAGATCAATACAGCCCCAGCTGGTGTAGCCCATCAGCTCCACGCCATCGGCAATGGCTTCCGCCATCTGCTCAATATGCTGGGCCAGATACTCTATCCGGTATGGATCACGGATCGTGCCATCCAGTTCGAGCACATCTGCAGCACCCAGACCATTCTCTACTACGAACAAAGGAAGCTGGTAGCGGTCATGCATCTCCTTGAGCACAAACCGCAGCCCCTTTGGATCGATCTGCCAGCCCCAATCGGAAGTTTTCAGGAAGGGATTCTTCAGCCCTGAGGACAGGTTACCTTCCGTGGTGGCTGTGATATTCTCATCTACACTGACTACTGAGGACATGTAATAACTAAAGGAAAGAAAATCCACAAGATTGTCCCGCAGCAAAGCTTCGTCTCCCGGCAACATGGTTATTGTCACTCCATGCTGCTCCAAATGCCGGCGGATATAAGAAGGATAATAGCCTCTAACCTGAACATCGGAGCAGAACATTGCCATTTGGTTCTCAGCTTGTGCTTTCAGTACATCACCGGGATGACAGGAATATGGGTAAAGCAGCTTGCGGGCCAGCATGCAGCCGATCTGGAACTGCGGATTGATCTCCCGGCCCCGCTTAATCGCAAGCGCACTGGCTACGAACTGGTGATGCAAAGCCTGAAAAGCAACCTGCTTCTCATTTGACTTGCCATCCAGAATAATCCCTGCGCCCAGAAAAGGCGCTTTGAGCGTACAGTTGATTTCGTTGAAAGTCAGCCAATACTTCACCTTATCCCGGTAACGGGTGAACACAGTCTCCGCATAACGGACGAACAGTTCAACCAGTTCTCTGGATTCCCAGCCGTTGTATTTGGTGACTAGGTGCACCGGCATTTCATAATGGGAAATGGTGACCAGCGGCTCGATATTATATTTGCGCAACTCATCAAAAACATCGTCGTAGAATCGCAGTCCTGCCTCGTTAGGTACCTGCTCATCGCCATTCGGATAAATACGTGGCCAGGAGATGGACATACGGAATACCTTAAAACCCATCTCAGCGAACAAGGCGATATCTTCTTTGTAGCGGTGGTAGAAATCAATCCCTCTGCGTTTGGGGTAATTCCCCTGATTATCATCCTGTATGGCCTCTTCTAGCTGTGGACCGGACATGGACAATAGCTGTTCCAGGCTCTGCCGTTCCTTAGGAGGACAATATTTGACTACATCAGCAGTGGACAAACCCTTCCCGCCCTCATTATACGCGCCTTCGACCTGATTGGCGGCTACCGCACCGCCCCACAGGAAGTTTTCCGGAAATGGATAAGTCATCGGTTGAGCCTCCTTTTATTAATGGGCGGCAGCGGTTGCTGCCGCTTTAGCTTCAGCCTGCTGCTCTTGCTCCAGCGCTTCGGCATCGGCTTTTTTAAAGAATGGATAGTAGATCATGAAGCTTGCACCAATCATAACCAGCTGGAACGCACTTACGCGCCAGCCCCCGTTCATCCAGCCATTAACCAGCACCGGAATGCCCAGCGGCACCTGAATCCCGTGCAGCACAGGAAGGATACCCAGCGTCGTCAGAAGAATCGCCAGACCACTACTCACCAGCGGAGTCAGGATAAACGGAATCATAAACCGAACATTCAGCACCAATGGCATCCCGAAAATCACCGGCTCATTGACACCGATCAGACTTGGAATAATTGCCAGTTTACCAAGTGTCTTATAACGTGTAGATTTGGCGAACAACATCGCAATAATGAGACCTAACGTTGCCCCCGCACCACCGATCAGTACATAAACCGGGAAGAACGGTGAACCAATGATATGCGTACCTTCTACACCTCTTTGGTAAGCGTCCAGATTCTCAAGTCCCAAAGCCACCCAAATCGGGCCGACAACGGAATAGACTACCAAGGTGCCGTGAACTCCAAAGAACCACAGCAGGTGAATTACGAAGATGCAGATCAGCATCGCCCACCAGGTACCCCCCAGACTAGTCAGTGGCAGCTGGATAATCGAGAAGACAAACTCGTGCATATTGCCATATTTCGTTGCGGCGAAAATCGCCGTCAGCACTAGCATCAGAACCGCTACGATAAAACCAGGCGTAAGCGCGGCAAAAGATTTCTCGACCGTGGGCGGAACACCCTTCGGCATTTTGATATAGAATTTCTTTTCCAATACAAAGGTATAGATCTTACCTACCAGCAGTGCCAGGATGATTGCCACGAACAATCCCTTGGCGCCTAACCAGGAGTAACCAAATGCTTTGGTCACGCCATCATCCAGCAGTCCTTTTGGTGTAACTAGCAAGAAACTCATCAGCGCCAAAATCCCTGCCGAAAAGCCTTGCTGCTTATGTTGGGTAGCGAAATTGTAAGCGATGGAGAACACCGCGTAGAGTGCGATCAAATCGGTGGTTACAGTTGCCGGAATCGAAGTATAAGTTTTGAGTCCAGTGCTTTCCAGGAAATTCTGATAAGGATCAAGCTTGAGTGCATTAATCAGGGAAAAAATAGCGCCCAGAATCAAAATTGGCATCAAGGCCATCAGACCGTTGGAAATAGCGCTGATATAGGTGTTTTTTTGGATTTTCGTGCTGACTTTCTGGATCTTGGCTCTCCATTCTGCGCCGCCTGCCATGACTTAAGCCCCCTTCTCCATCAGTTCAAGTGCTGTAGCCAGCACCTTGTCCCCATCCATCATGCCATAGTCCATCATATCGATCGTAGTTACTGGAATGTTCGGATATTCTGCGGCCAGATCGCCTTCGGCATGTCCCATTTGTGGTCCAAGCATAATGATGTCAAAAGGCTTTTGATCGGCGATGTCACTCTCCGCCACCGCATCAATAACCACTTCAACCCCTTGTGTCCGTGCCGATTCTTTCATCCGTTCCACCAGCATACTTGTCGAGAATCCGCCTGCACAGGCGAGCAATATTTTTTTCATCTTAGTTCACCGATCCTTTCAATTCTAGTTCGAGCGCTTTGCGTTCTTTGATTTCTTCGATCAGTTCCACAGCCAGTTCTCTAACCGTCAGGGCATTCATCAAATGATCCTGCGCGTGAATCATCAGCAGCGTAATTTCTGTCTTTTCGCCCCGGCCTTCAGCCTGGATCAGCCCCGTTTGTACTTTATGTGCTTTGGTCAAGCTGGTCTTGGCGTTCTTAATCATCTCGCCCGCTTCTTCCAGGTTTCCGGCGCGCGCGGTTCTTACCGCTTTTAGGCTAAGGCTTCTTGCCTCTCCGCTGCTGGCAATAATCTGCATAATCGTTTGTTCATAATCCATGGGTTCTCCACTCCGTATCGTCATTTTATTTATAGTAGGTTCTCTATCTCATTCATAAATTGCTCATAACTATTCGTGTTTAGCAGCCGGTTACGGCTGTCTTCCTTCTCCATTAGAACCAGTAGCAGCTTGCTGATCTCTTTGTGCAGGAATAACTGCCCCGGACCCAGATTGATCAGAAAAATCAACTGGACCGGCTTACCCTCATAGATCAGCGGTTTCTTCAACACGGTTACACTGATACAGTCGCGGATCGCGCTCATCCGCATCGGATGCGGGCCGGCCACCCCATTTTTGTAAATGGTGGTGAATTTCTGCTCTCTGAGCAGCACTTGTTCGGGAAAATCGTCAGCTGCATAATGATTGCCCACGATCTCCCGGCAGCGCTGCTTTAACAGCTCCATGTAATCTTCGTCCGAACCAGACAGATGAAACAGCTCCCTGCGGAACAAATCCTTGAAATCCATCAGCTTGTAGGATGGTTCTGTGCGATTAATCTGCAAAGACAATATTTCTTTGATCCGCTGAATCTCTTGATCATCCAGCAGCTGTTTGATATGGATCACCGGTTTTTCCTTAATCTCTGTTGCCAGCGGTACAGTAGAGAGAATCAGATCCACAGGCTTGCTGCTGATCTCCTCCACCTCCGTGATGGAGGCTGTGATCACCGACGCTTTGGGGAATACCGCTTCCAGCTTCAGCCGGATTAACTGGGCACTGCCCCCTCCCGTCGAGCAGATCACGGCAATCCGCTTGAACTTCTCCAGATTGCGCTGCTGCATCCGTTCCAGATGGGTGGCAAAATGCAACGCGACATACCCTGCCTCATCGCGCGACATCCGAAACCCGTACTGCTCCTCTACAATCTCAGCGAAGCGGAAGGAAATGACGAACACATTGGCATACTGGCTGTAAACATCCTCCACCAATGGGTTGCCGAGCTGAAGATTGTAATACAACCGGTTCAGCAGCGGGAACATATGCAATAGCAGTGCTTCGCGCAGCTCTTGATCTTGAGTGAATCCAGTAAGGAACTCGCGGTCCAAGCGCTCCAGAATAGCCGTGATTCCCTCCCGCAGATGCGATTTGGTCTCTTCCGACATCCGCTCCATAATGGTCTTGCCAGAAATGTGCAGCGCCAAATAATCAATCTCATCCGCCGGAAGCTTAATCTGGTATTGAGAGGAGATGAAATCTGCAATACTCCCGGCAATATCCTGATACAGCGGCTCAGGTGTTCCCTGCAAGGCTTGTCCAGCCACAATGAAATTGTGCTTGGAAACCCGGTAAAGAAGAATGAACAGATGGGTCAAGATATTATCCAGAAACACATCCGAGATCTTCAGTTCTTTTTCCTTGAGGATTTGCAGTAGAAATCCCTTAAGCTGCTCAGCATCAAAGTCCTGACTAAAAGCATGAAAATCCTCCGTATGCTGCAGCGTATGACCCGATTGCAAGATAAAGTAAGAAAAGGCTTTACGGAAGTCTTGCTCTTCCCCCTCGATTTTCATGCCATAATGAGCCCGACGTTTCAAGCTAAGCCGGAAAGCGGCAAGTCGCTGCTCTACTTCCTTCAGATCGGAAATAATAGTAGAACGGCTAACGCCGATTTCTTCCGCCATGTTATCCATAGACTGATAGTTATCGTTCTGCAAGAGATAGAATATTAAATACTGCTGGCGTGATTGCTTATTATCGAGATCCACCTGATCCAGCTGCAGCATTCCTTTTTCCTGGTAGCTACTGAATTTGGCTTCATCGCCAATCTCCAGTAGATAACCCTGGCCGCGGATCATACGGATACCGAAACCATTCGCCTCTCCTGTTTTGTCGAGTGCACGGATCACGTCACGGAGAGTCCGTTCGGACAACCCCACTTCGGCAATCAGCTCACTCATGCGCACAGGACTCTTGCGGGTATATAAAATATTAACAATCGTATATTCTCTCACCTTAAATTCCCTCATTTGTGATACTAGTATCGGATGAAGCACTCAGCTGGTTATGAATACATCATACGTGGAAGCGTTATCTTCTGAACAGTTTGTATTCTGCTGTTTGGAACGGCAGAAACTGACGGATAGGTAAATAACGGATTAAATTCTTAGCATACATTATTTGTGGCCACAAATCAGGAGGAAATATACAACAACGAGGAGAGTGTGATGTGAGGGGAATAGGATCAATATGTAGGTTGGAACCAGAAGTATCTTTTACTAATCAAAAATCCCAAGGTCAGTATGACCTTGGGATTTTGATTATCTTCTGCGGGAAATCCCGCATGGCTTTGCAATATGTTATCCACTACATGCCCACAGCTGAGGAAACTGCAGCAAAGATTGCCGCCACCAGCCAAAGAATCGGAAACAGCTTGAGTATTACCTGTAACCATTGTCCAAAATTGATCCGGGCGATGGCCAAACCTGCCAGCAGCACACCACCTGTTGGCGAAATGAGATTCGTTAATCCATTTCCAAATTGGTATGCGGTTACTACCGCTTCGCGGTTAACACCCACAAGATCGCCTAATGGTGCAAGCACAGGCATCGTCAAGGCCGCCTCTCCGGATGAAGAAGGAACCAAGAACGTAATAATATTATGCACGACCAGCATGATGGTGGTGAACAAGTAATTCGGCAAACCCTTAAGCATAGTAGCCAGGCCATTCAAAATGGTATCGATAATCATCCCGTTCTCTGCAACGACGAGGATCCCCCGGGCCAAACCGATGATCACAGCAGCGTAGTGTGAGTTATATTTCATCTTGGCATTAAAAAGGCCTCAATTCGGCGATTCTGCCACAACAATAGCTAGATCCATCTTATTGCAATTAACTCAAACCGTTTCCATTCTATTTGAACTGGAACCAGGTTAAATTTGCAACTGTGGTTGAATCTGACTTAACAAAAGTTACATATACGGTATGGGTCCCTACAGCGGTCCCGGCATTAAGCGGGATATTCTTGACTGACCATGTCTGCCATCCGCCTGTGCTTTCTGCTGTCCAATAACCCAGCATAGTGCCCGTAGGACTGTCCAAGTGGAATTCTATTCTTCCGCCGGAATTAGCGGATGCAACCTTCAAATCAATACTTGTTTTAGCTGTACTACCAAAATCTACATTTTTAAATGCTATATAGTCGCCATTACTCCCTCCACCAACATCCAGCCCACCATCAGTGCTTGCCTCATAGGAAATAACACCTGAACTAAGGTTATAGCCTTCCGCTTCAAATTTCAATGTGTTGAATTTTGGAGCTGCAGCATAGCTGTTAGTATCTGTTATTTTCAATTCTGCCAATGTAGTTGCCGCAACTCCACCGACGCGAACATTGTTTAATGTAACTCCGGAGACAGTAGATGTGTCACTCCAACCCTTCATTATTGAAACTTCACCTAAAGCGCGTAAATTTATATTATTATAGACCACATTTTTTATCGGACCGGTTTTCGCAGAAAGATCAAACCATCTGGAGTGAACACCGGATCTTGGCCAGAAGCCTTCTACATCTATATTGTCAAATATGATGTTTTGTGCTGCTGGAGTTCCATAAAGATGACCTACTGCTAAAGCACGCCAGCACCGGTATACATAAGAGTTTTTAACAACTATGCCATCCTGAAGCTGTTTCACTCCATCTCCAACCTTAAATGCTCCACATCTGCTCCAAGCCAAAGCATCATCCACAACTACATTTGACTGGCTTTCAGGACTTCCAGGCCAGTTTGCAGCTATATCCGTAGTTTCTACATCCCATGTCTTAAATGAGTATGTGTCATCCTCCGATACTGCTACAGTGTGCTTTATGAGTACATTCTGGCTCTCTTGAATGTCGATTGCATCATTTTCATAATCAAGTTCATTGTTGTTGAAGTGCTTTGTATTCTGGAATGTTACGTTATTAGATCTTGTAACTATTGTAGCCCAGCCACCGCTGTCTCTTATTGTTATGCCGTCAACCGTGAAGTTGCTGCACTGCAAGGGTACAAGAATATTGTTCAAATAATTGTTTCTATTTCTCATATAATGGCCATTGCCGTCAATAGTCCCCCTGCCGTATATCTTAATATTGTTTGCATTTGTTTCAGTATAAATAAACCATGTTCCATCCTTACCCAGAGAATTCTTATGAAAATGGGTAGTGTAATCGCTTGGATTTCCTGAACCCCTTATAACAGAACCACCCTCCAGATAAACCGAAACATTGCTTTTTAAAACAAGGTTTCCGCACTTATAAACACCGGCTGGAACGTATACTATACCGCCACCTGCTGCGTTAGCCGCATTTATGGCGTTTTGTATTGCAGTTGTAGCCATAGCGGCACCGGTACTGTCGGCACCGTACCCGGTTTTAACATTGTATATACCTGTACCGGATGAAGCCGGAACATTGGTTTCAAGAGCATCTGCCGCAATAACCAGATCTTTCAGGTTATTGATTTTAACTATAAGATATGTTGGTGATGAAAGTGTAAATGTAAGTGTATTTCCGCTCTTTGTTGCAGTGATTCCCAAAGCTTTGGGAGAAATATTATAGGTATTGATTGTCTCGCTTGCTGTTATTGTGATTGTAGTAGTACCTGAAAAAGAGAAATTACAATAATTATAGTTTACAAATACCGCCGAAGTGTCGATTACCGGTATATTTGTAGAGTCTGCTGTTACCGTGTATTGACTGGTCGTGGTATAGATCGACGGTAATGGATAGCTTACAATTGTGCCCGCCGCTCTTGCTGTCAAAGGAACGACAGCTAAAAGACTGGCGAGCATACAAACAATTAAACTTAATAGTTTTAACCTTTTTAGCATAAATAAACACCTCTTTCATATCTTCAGAAAATACTCTGTCATCAGTGAATAATGATTTCACCAGTGATGCTCTATTACTCTTTTCATAAAGTCGATATATTCCTGTTCAGCTTCGGAAGTGGCAGAGTAATACTAACCTTTTCTGCATCAGCAAAGTTTCCTTTTAAAATACGGCCCCGGTTTTGTTCACCTTTTGCAGAATTTCTGCGTTGGTCGCTACTACTGAGCTGTATTGTTGCATTTTATGCACAATCTCCCCACGGTCGCTGCTATTGATTTAGCATTGTTGCACTTCATGCACAATCTCCGCGCAAGCCGCTCCAATCATGGCATATGGCCCTACTGTTACTCCGCATTTCCGCCCTCAGCCTGCTTCCAATCTTATCTATGCTCCGGCTCCAGACAGAGCCGGAGCATATCGTCCACATGGGCCGTTGCCAGACATTCCACCGTATCTGCAGAGCCGTAATAGATCTTGACCTCGCCGTCATCCTCCAGAATCATCCCTCCCGGAAAAATCACATGATTGCGGAAGCCCCCGCCAATCTCATAGTCTGTCTCCGGTGCCAGCAGTGGCTGCCTGCTCATGCCGATCACCTTGCGGGGGTCCTCCAGATCCAGCAGCATAATTCCGGCGGTATAGCGCTTCTTCCAGGTGTCCTCCCAACCTTGCTTGCCTCTGGCC
Organism: Paenibacillus sp. FSL H8-0315; assembly: GCF_038005365.1. Classification (NCBI taxonomy): domain Bacteria; kingdom Bacillati; phylum Bacillota; class Bacilli; order Caryophanales; family Paenibacillaceae; genus Paenibacillus; species Paenibacillus sp. FSL H8-0315. Next base: position 1,599,261 of record NZ_JBBOTA010000001.1, read on the forward strand.
GGGTCCACATCCACCGCATGGAAGGTGGTCAGCCAGCCCTTATCCGTCCGGACCGGAGGTGCGGCCGGGCCAACCTTGTCATTGGCAAACGGCACCTGCTCGACGGCGAGCAGTAGGCTGGAGTTGCCCCAATGCTTCAGGTCCGGCGACTCGGAGATCCAGGCATCGAAGCGGTCCCGGCCGCCGCGGCTGTATACCGTGAAGGGACGCTCCAGCCGGACATACTTGCCGCCGATCAACTCGGGAAACAGTACCATATTGCGCAGGTCCGGTGTAGACAGGCTGAGCACCTCGAAGTGCTCCAGATCATCGGTAACGGCAATTCCGCCGCGGATGCCATGGTGCGTATCCACGGCAAAACACATATAACAACGGCCGCCGATTACGGTCAGGCGCGGGTCGTAGGCGCGGATAATTTCCTCGTCATGAATTTTGAACACTGGCTTCGGGCCGGCGGTCCAGCTCAGCCCGTCGTCACTGTAAGCAATGCCGAGATCCGTGGTGTGGTGCGGCTCAAGCGTCTGATCTACCAGTGAGCCGTAATCATTACGGAAGATCATCACATACTTGCCGTTAAATTTCGTTACACCGGCATTGAATACCAGTGCGGTGGGGTAAGGAACCTTCGTTGCATCCAGCACAGGATTGCCCGGATACCGCCGGATGAACGGGGCAGATTGCAGAATTGCCGGAGCGTGTTGAGTCATGGGGTGTACCTCCTTGAATGTCAAATATGGAATATGGGTTGCGCAGGGCCGGACCGCTACCCTTTGAGGGAACCGGCTGTCATCTGCATGAAGGATTTGTTGGCGAACAGATAGGCTACGAGAATCGGCAGAATGGACAAGCAGGCGCCTGCCATCATATAGTGGGTCTGGGAAGCGGCCGAAATCCCGTATTTCAGGTTCGCCAGCCCGACAGTCAGCGTCTGCAGCTCCGGCTTCGTCATCGTGAACACGAGTGGCAGCAGATATTCATTCCACGCGCCGCGGAAGGTGAACAGCGCACCTACGCCGAGTCCGGGTCCGAGCAGCGGCAGAATAATCCGCCAGAAGGTGCGGCCGGGGGAGCTGCCGTCCATCAGCGCCGCCTCATCCAGCTCACGGGGAATCCCCTTCATGAAGCTGGACAGAATGAAGAAGATCGAAGCATGGGCGGAGATCAGAATCAATATGACCCCCCACAGGCTGCTGTGCAGATGAAGCTTGACCATCAGATCAAACTGCGGACGCAGCACGACCGCCCCTACTGCCACGAACATAGTGAAGGATTGCAGGCCGATATACAGTTTCTTGCCTGCAAAATCCATCCGGTCCACCACATAAGCCGCCATGGATGATACCAGCAGCGTGCCAACCACCGCCGCCAGAGAGACAATCAGGCTGTTCAGCGTATATCTGGAGAAATTCGCCTGTGCCCAGGCTTCGGCATAGTTCGAGAAATGCCAGCTATCCGGCAGGAAGGTGGCTCCCGCAGTCAGTTCGGCATTTGTCTTGAAGGAGCCGAGAATGGTGATAACAACCGGAATCAGGGTGATAAAAGCAAATGCCAGCAAAAAAATCCACAGGATGATATTGCCCAGTATGGTTCTTATTCTCATAATAGCCTCTCTCCTCAATCGGTCTGATTCATACGTCTGGATGCGTAGAAATAAATGAGCGATATGATCCCGACGATGACCGCAGACACGAAGGCGACCGCACTGCCGTATCCGAACTCTTGGACCTGGACCGCCGCGCTGCCTCCGCCGACAGGGAAAAATAATTTGTACAAATACAGGAACATCACCTCTGTCTTGCCTACAGGACCGCCTTCGGTCAGCACCATAATGCTCTCGTATCCCTTCAAAGCTGTAATGATCGCCAGCATAATGACCATCTGCATGACAGGCCCGAGCATCGGCAGGGTGACATAGCGGAACTGCTGGAGTCTGCCTGCTCCGTCCAGGGAAGAGGCTTCATAAACATCCTCCGGGATATTCTGCAGACCGGCGAGGAAGAGCAGCATGTAATTGCCGACCGCCCCCCAAGCCGCAACCAAAATGACGGTGAGCATGGCATATTTCGGCCCCAGCCAGTCCACACCGGAATCGGAAAGGCCCGAACGGATCAGGAACTGGTTGAGAATCCCGTTATACGAGTTAAAGATCGTGAAGAAGACTACGGCCATTACGGCGGTACTGATGACGGTCGGCATGAAGAAAATCCCCCGCAGCAGCTGTCTGCCCCGCAGCCCCCGATTCAATATGGAGGCCAGCAGCAGAGCCAGCGGAATAGTGATCAGCAGCTTGCCGCCTGCATAGACAAACGTGTTCACCACCGAATCCCAGAACTGGGTATCCTTCAGGATGCGGCTGAAATTGGCCAGCCCGGTAAACCGGGCCGTTCCGAACCCTTTGTAATCATAGAACATATAGCGGAACGCCCAGGCAATCGGATAAATCCCGAGGACCAACGTGAGCAAGGCACTTGGAAAGATAAAGCTGTATGAAAATAAGGCTTGTTTTGTTTTGTTCATCTGGTTTCTTCCGGCTCCTCTCCCTTGCGGCCAGAGCAGAGGGATGGGAAAGCTGCTTCCTTATCCCTCTGCTTTGGCCTATATCTCTATCCCTGACCTTCCATCTACTTGGCGAACTTGCCGCCCAATGCGGCGGGGTCAAAGCCGGCATCCGGCTCGGCCTTCACGCCATCATTCGCAATCACGCTGTCCAGTGCAGTGTTATAGCGTTTGTTCAGATCGGCGATAATTGCCTTCAGATCGCCGCCGTTCAGCATATACTTGAAGAAGGCGTCATCCGATTTCATCCCTTCCGGTGCTACAGACGGATAGACCGGCCACACTCCATCGTGCTTGTTCGGCAGGAAGCCTTCAATGCCGTTCACATCCGGTGTCTTGGCTACTGCGCTGACGGATGGAACCATGGAGATGCCAAAGCCTTTTTCCTGATAATCCGTCAGCACCTGATCGCCGTACATGAACTCCATGAACTTCCAGGCTGCTCCTTTGTGCTCCGACTTCGAGCTCAGCGCCAGCCACTGGCCCCCGAGGAAGCCCGAAGCCCCCTTCACGGTGCCGTCGATGGTCGGAACCGGAGCGGCTGCCCAGTCAATCTTGGCCGGGAACTGATTCTTGTAGACGCCCGGCTCCGAGGAGTAGGACATATACATTCCGATTTTGCCCTCTGCAAACTGCGCCCGCAGCGGATCAATATCCAGCGATTCCACACCCGGCAGCATGCTGCCGTTGTCCCGGATCTGCTTAAAGGCATTGATGATCGACTCGAAGCCGCTGAAATCGTAGCGGGCCGTCTTGAAATCATACCCGAAACCGCCGTAGCCGCTCATCTCCGCAATCACCCGCGCCGAACGCGCAAACGCGCTTCCGGGGCTTTTGAAGTTCTGGGCGAAGCCGTAAGCGCCGTCCGCTTTACCGGCTTCCGTCAATTTTTTGGCGGTATCCACCAGCTCCTGCAGGGTAGCTGGCGGATGCTCAACGCCTGCTTTGGCGAACAGATCCTTGTTGTATACTAGACGCATGGTTGTTCCATAATTCGGCAGACTGTAACGCTTGCCGTCAAATTCATTCAGATCCGGCATGACCGGGAATTTCGTCTTCAGCTCATCGGTGAGGAACTCGTCAATGGGAGCGAGAAAGCCTTTTTTGTAGAAGGTCTGGATGGTATTCTCCTTCACCCGGATTACATCCGGCGCATCGGAGGTCTGGAAGGACAGATCGAGTGCGGTATCGAAGTCGTCGCCCTTGACGACCAGCTCCACCTCAATCCCGTCAGTATTGGTTGCGTTGAACTCGGCTACCTTGTCCTTCACGAAATCCGCATCATGACGGTCGCCGGTCCAGTAGCTGATTTTGGTCTTGTCCCCCGAGCCGCCTGTCTTCCCGTCTCCCTTACCTTCTGCAGCATTGCCACCGTTACCGTTGCCGCAGGCTGTCAGGCCAAGTGCCAGGACCAGGCTCAGAGATGTTATTAGCATACGCTTCATCATTGGTAGTTCCCCCTTATATATCCCTGTTGTATTCGCTTACAACCTGATTATAGACGGATTGGCGCATCCGGATAAGGCGGGTAAGCCCACTTTAAGGGCAGATTTCTGCAGGAGCTTTATACAGTGAAGGGAGGCCACCTCCGCCCTGCGGACATGCCTCCCCTGCGCATTTTTATTCTTTTCCAAGATAATGCAGTTTGAACTCGGACGGGGTCATTCCGGTATATTTCTTGAACACCTCGCTGAAATAGCGCCTGTGCTCATACCCGAGATCCTGGGCGATCTCCTGAACCTGCCGGCCGCTGATCAGCATCGCCTTAGCCTTCTCCATCTTCTCGTGCATCACATACTGCTGAAACGAAATCCCCTGCACCTTCTTGAACAGGTTGGAGAAATACCCCTGGCTGAGGTTAATCTGCTTCGCCACCTGCTCCAGCGACAGCCCCGTATCCAGATGGCTATCGATATAAGCGGCGGCCTGGCGGATAATCCGCGTGGACTCCAGGGAACGGGCCTCCGTAACCAGCGCACAGGCCTCCCGGCACAGCCCGGACAGCAGGTCCCGGATATCCTGCAGGGAAGGATGCACCCGGTTCTTCAAGACGGCAATCCTGTGCTCCAGCGGCTCCACCTGCCCGTAGGGGAACTGCTCCAGCAGGACCCGGCAGATCCTGTAGCCCAGCTCATAGCCGACGCTTTCCACATAACGCGGCTCAGGCAAAAGCCCGCTGTCCAGCAGCTCCGCGAATAGTTGATCGAGCATCTGCAGGCTTTTGGCAGAATTGCCGGAACGCAGGGCGAACAGTAACTCCTGCTCAACGGCGGCGGAGTAGCTGTGAAGTGCGAGCGGTTTATTCTCAATATTGCTGTAAATGTAGACCCCGTTTCCTCCGGTGTAGAAATGATAACCCAGCGCGCTAATCGCCTGCCTGTACGCTACACCCAGCTCCTGGATCGCCGCTACGCCCAGCCCCACGCCAATGGAAAGCGTATGCCTGGAGAATCGGCTTACATTCGTGCAGCAGGTCTCCGTAACCAGCGCCGCCGTATCCGGGTCCGAGCCGTTCATGATGCAGACGTACCGGTCTGTCGCCTCCCGGATAATGACGCCGCGGGTCCAGGCGGAAATCGTCTCTTCGAGAATATTATGCAGGCTGAACCGCAGCAGCTCGACCTCCTGCACAGGCTGGCCGCTCAGCTTCTCCGTGAAATGATCGATTTCGGCGACAAATACGAAGAAATCATGCTGGTCCAGAGGGATATCGAGATAGGCCCAACGAGAACGTGCATCCGATTCTGTCGTCTGGTGGTGCAGCAGGAAGATGAGATATTCCTGGCGGAGAATAGGTAGACTTTCTCTAATTTTGGCCTCCATCACAGCAAGTCTGGTGGTCTCCTGACGCTCCTCCCGGCACAACTCCCTGGCCTTCAGCACAGCCTGCACAATCTCGTTCAGGGAAAAGGGCTTCTTGACGAAATCAAGCGCCCCTAGTCGGATGGCTTCCTGGGCATAAGAGAACTCCGAGTAGGCGCTGAGGATAATAATCTTGCAGTCCGGCAGTTCCTCCAGAATCGCCCGGGTCATCTGCAGACCGTCCATTCTTGGCATCCGGATATCAGTCAGCACAATGTCCGGCCGGCTCTCGCGGATAATCTGCAGCCCCGCTTCACCGTCCAGCGCTGTACCGACTACCTCAATACCGTGCTCCTGCCATGGCGGCTTGCTCGAGACCATCTCCACCACACTTTTAATATCGTCGATTACACATAATTTGAACTTTTCCAGCTCCAGCTTCCGGTCCATCCTTCATCTCTCCTCTTCTGAGGGAATCCACAGATCCGTCCGTGATCCCTTACTTGGTTCGCCGCCCACATCCATACGGGCTTCGTCCCCGTAATACAGCGCCAGCCGGTGCCTGATGTTGAACAGGGCATAACCTTTCCTCGACTGCGGAGCCCTGAGCATCCCCTGCTTGACCCGTACAGCATCAAGTCCCCGTCCATTGTCGGTAATGCAAATATGCAGCAGCCCCTGCTCCCGGCTGACCGTGATGTCTATCCTGCCTCCTATAGTCCGGTCGCTGAATCCATGCTGGATGCTGTTCTCCACCACCGGCTGCAGGATAATCTTGGGCATCAGACAGGTAAGCAGTGCCTCATCCTCTACCGTCACCGTGTATTCGAACAGACCTTCATAGCATTTCTGCTGAATAGCGAAATACTGCCGCACGTGGGACAGCTCATCCGCAAGGGTAATCAGATCCTTGCCGCCGCTGAGCCCGATCTGGAACATCTGCGACAACGACAGGATCATCTCATTTACATCGTCATTCTCCCCCATGACCGATTTGCAATAGATGGTATTGAGTGTATTGTACAGAAAGTGCGGCTCCATCTGGGCCGTAAGCGCGCGGATCTCTGCATGCCGCTTGTCCTCCTCCTTGGTCTTCACATCCGCGATCAGCGTCTTAATCTCTGACATCATCCGGTTGAACTGAAAGCCCACCTGGGCAACCTCGTCCTCATAACGGCTCTCATACACCACGCTGAGCTGGTTCTCTTCGACTCTGCGCATCAGCCGCCGCAGCTTGAACAGGGGCTTCAGCAGCACAGATGTCAGCTGGTTGGAGATCAGCCAGGTGGCCAGCAGGAAAACAACGATGACATAGAGGGTAATGCGCTGCACCCGCTGCAGCTTGCCCAGCAGCTGGTCCCGCGACTGCATGCCGGAGATGATCCAGTCGGGTGATACCGCTGAGCTTGTATAATTAACCAGATACTTCTTGCCGCCATAGCTGTAGTGGTCCTGCGGATCGGCCGCTTTCCCGGCTTCGGCAAGCACCGGCTTCCAGGGGAACCTGCCCCGGAACGGCCAGCGGGACTCCACCACCGCCTCTCCTTCCCCGCTCACCAGATAATAATTTCTCCCTGCTTGTTCTCCGCCTGTATTCAGCAGCTCATCTATCCGGCTCTCCCTGATATTGACCACAATAAATACATTGCTGATCGGCGTGTAAGGGTATTCATAAATCCCCCGGACTACGAAGGAGACCACCCGCTGGCTGCCCGTGAACAACCGGTCATAATGTCCTTTGGCCCAGTAGCCGCCCGGCCGCTCCTTGCTCAGATCATATAATTCCGAGCCGTAGAACGAGTTGTCCTGCGCCCGGATCTGCGTAGTGGAATAGAAATCGCCAATCGGGGTAACGATCAGCACGTTTTCGATGATCGGCTGATTGAACGTTACCTGGGAGAGCACATATTGCAGATCCGACAGATGGACATAGTAATTCGACACATCATGGCTGAACACATCGAGCATCATCTTGCGGTACGCATCGCTCAGCATCAGGGACTGCACAGACAGCGCCACATCATTCAGGCGGGAATCCAGCAGCTGTGCCGTCTTGCTTACGGTCTCCCGGCTGCCGGCGTAGGCATTATCCTCGATCTCCTGCGCGGCAATCCAATACGAGAAGCTGCCCATTGCACCGATGGACAGCGTAATCAGCACGATGAACGAGAACAGAATCCTCTGTTTGATGGATATCCGGTAATACCTGCCGGCGATCTGCTGCCGGATCTTACGGCCATAGGCTGTGAATGTATTCATAGTTCCCCCTTCTTGAGCATGTATCTCCCTATGTTTGTATGTTCTTGTCACTTGTACCATATGGCTGCTCCAGTCCGGTGTCAAGACAGGGCATGATTATTTAGCGGATTCCGTCCCTTATTATCAATAGGCAGGGGGCCCTCCGCATAACATGGTGCGGAGTCACTAATCATGGCTCAAGTTGACGGGAAGCTGCGCGATTGAGTAATTATGCTTGTGACGGTCAGTCCATTCCGTTTGATGCCTTTCTGCGGCAAATGTTGAACGATCCAACAGTAGCAGAGCTCACTGATTTTGTTGCCTCATACGTAAAAAATAATACAATTAGCCAAACTGACGGTTTCAAGGGCGATTCTATGAAGCATGAAACAGAGATGGGGGGAACGTTGAGCGAAGTCCTGCCCCAACTGAATACTGGCGGCAACGCAGTGTTCACTTATTATGGCGGCGGGCAATCTGGTCTGCTTCATGTGGTATTCCATGTATAGGTCTGGTAACAATATACTGCTTCCATTTGCTGCTTCGACATCTGGATGTGAAGATGTAAAACTACGTCAAAATTTCAATTTTACGTTTTTATTTCCGCTTGATCATCTTTACAGTAAATCACGCTTAATTTTTGCGATCTGTCACAGTTCTAGCTGTTCTCTAGGGTTAAGCCCCTTAACAGTCTGCAATAACTCCACTACTGTACCACTTAATTCACCAATAGTTGAATGCTCCTTCCCGGTTAAAAGCCATTCATAAGAACAACCGAACTCAGAGCAAATTGAGAAAACCGTCTCTATTGCCGGCTTACCTTTTCCAGATTCCAAATCACTAAGGCTGCCTTGAGAAACACCGATTTTATTAGCAAAATCCGTTTGTTTAAGATTATGTATTTTTCGTAGTTGTTTAATATTTGCCCCAATAGTGTTCATTTAACCGCCTCCACACTACGATTTATGCCAACAATTGATCCACGAGCTTTTGAACCTAAAATCAGTTTTAGCCATTTAGAGTATCTTTAATAATACTCAAGGAAAACCATTAAAAAAGCCCTGATAAATCAAGGGTTTCTTGACCATCAGGACTAAGATACTTGTGCCAAAAATCGTTACAAACGCTGACAAGATGAATTACAACTCACACGTAGATAAATTCTCCGCAACCTTTAACAAAATTCTCGGCAATTTCCTTTTGACTCATCCGGGTGACAATCCCTGAAAAAATACCAAGTGCAAAGAAAAGCGCTCCGATCTCAGTCATATACCAGCCTTTGCTCAGTATTCCCCAGACAATAAGCCCCAAGGTAAAGATGAAGCCGCCAATAATTAATTTATCCCGATTCGAGAAACTTACTTCTATCCCATCGTTCTCCTTGATGAAGTGTTGGCGGTTTAGAATATCATTTTGGAATACCGCTGAAAATCACCATGGCTATCGGAATCACTTTTGAGTCTTCCGGCTAAAGCCATCAGTGCCCGGTCAATCGCCCCCGTCTGCAGAATAATTCTAAAAGCTCCCCCTACAATCAGGACGAAGGCGACGACATCAGCAGCATTGATGATTCCCTCCAACGGCGCACTGGCAATTTGGGCAAATCCTTGTCTCAAATCCCCTTGCTCACTGATTTTAGGAACGGTATGATAGGTTCCTTGTCAACTATTAATTTATTCAGAATTCAACTCCAAAATATCTTCGGCAGCGACGATCTGTAATGCTCTGATTTTTAAAATAAAAAAATCGCATGACCTCAATATTTCATGAGAGTCATGCGATCTTCTGGTCAAGGATGATAAGACGGGGATAGAACCCCTACGGTATAGGAACAGTCCGAGATGATGTTGCAGATATAATCACAGGCGAAACAATTATTACTGAATAGCCTTTAATCTTCTATTTCAACGATTACATTAATGATAGAAGCATCATGGTCTTTAATACGAAGTGGTGCTGCGAAGGCAGAAATGAGTTTTTTGCCAACTAATGGAGCTGGGTTAATATCTTCATAAATGAGCATTGTCGGCTCTTTATATTTCTCATGATCTAAAAAGGCATGATGGACAAAATAGCCGTTTCTTTTTGCTTCTGCCAAATTTTCAATGCTCAAGGTATCAATAGCTACTGCTTTGCAGTTTGGGAGCTTCGTCCGGATGTATTCGGCAGCTTCCGAAGAGACAGCAGGAAAATTATTGGCGTATTTTTCGAAATCCGTATCTCTGTGTTTCCAATAGCTCGTGTTGAAGATTAGAATATCCGCTTCATTAAGTTCTTCATATTCCTCAAGCATGTCGATTGTGATAAAGCCGTTTGGGCCAAGCGGGCAGTCAATTAATAGTGGGCTTCTGTAGATGAAGTCTTCTATAGGAACAGCATCTATCCCCTTACCGTTATTCAAATGATGCCATGGTGCATCGACATGGGTACCAGCATGAAGATAAATGCTTAACACACTTCCGTTCCATTCATCTCCTTTAATCAAGCGCTCTCTAGGATCTAATTTCACTTCTGGTAATCCTGGAAAAATAGGCATTCCTTCATAAATTGGGTAACCAATTTCGACGAATTTTGAAATAGTAACACGCTCCTATAGATCACATAATTCCCCTCTACGTATACTCATTTTTTGTACAGGATTTATGCTGGTCCGATAATGTAACGATAATATTACAGCTTAAAGTTGTTGATAAATAGTACATTATTGCAGTAATTATTATATAGCTTCCTAAAATGCCACTCTTAGTGTGTATTTTTCAAACTATTTGTTCTGATGACCCAAAGAATAAATTATATTGGCAATGGTTTGCGGACTTTCTCCCCCGTTTGACTCGAGCCACTGATTAATGACACCAATAGATCCATAAACCTTGTAAGTGAAAGAATAGTCCCTTAGAAAGGGTTCGTTCCAATTTTGTTCAAGTAAAACTCGTGTTAAAAATTCACTTTTTCCACTCTCTGAAATTAGAAGCTGATACATGGTTTTCTTATCTTGAATAATGTTTAACAGTTTGACCATGGATTCTTCAGATGTGCAAGGACTGCCTCCTTCTTGTAATGCTTCCACCAATTCTTTATTAAATTCATTCTGCATCACTTCAAATAATTCAAAAGGATCTTTGTAGTGCAAATAAAAGGTGCCACGGTTGATATCAGCGTAGTTACATATTTCAGTGACCGTTATTTGAGGTAACTTTTTAGTTTCTAATAAAACCAGGAAGCTCTCTTTAATGAGATTAATCGTATATTTAGTTCTTCTGTTATTCTTGGTTCCAACCATATGCTCCTCCTGTTCTATCCTTTCAACATAATAGATGTAATCTGTTTACTTCATAACATTTACAAAGGTATTGATTATTGTGATTGTTCAGACGTATAGATTATACTGACAACACGACATTAAATCAACACATGTCCACTTAATGAGGAATTAATAAGCCAAAATCTATTTTTATATAATACAAGGAGATGAACTAACAATGACAATCACTTCAGATAAAACAAACATTCTTATAGTAGGTGCAGGAGCAGTAGGTTTCTCTGTAGGTTACCATCTACACTTATCAGGCACCGATGTTACCTTTCTTGTACGAAAAGGACGAAAAGCAGACTTCGCTCCTCCTCAGAAACTATATTGCTATGACGATGCTACATTGAAAGATTTTAGCAACTTTAATGTCATAGAAGATATAGAAGAAATAGAACCTCAGCAGTATCAATTTATTATTATTACATTGGACGGAAATGTGAGCCGTTCACCAGAAGGCGTAGCTACGTTATCCAAATTGGGAGATGTCGTTCGTAATTCTAAAACTACGGTGATTATGAGTGCGTTTGGAAGCGGGATTCGTGAACATTACATTCAGTACATGAGACTTCCGGAAGACCAGCTGTTAAGAGGAATACTGGGTACGTTAAGTCATCAATCCAAGGCTGATTTGCCTGTGCATGCACCAACAGACCCCAAACTCATTAACCAAGCCATTGTCTGTTACAAACATCCGGCGAACAAGGTCGGTTTCCAGGTCGAGAACAATAATAAATCAGCTGCCAAACAATTTAGCGCACTGTACAATAACTCTGGGGTCTCACGCTGTGGTCAAGTAAGTCCGGCGATGTTCAATATTTACTCTAGTATAGGTTTTCCTGTATACGCTGCTTGTGATATCGTAGGTTGGCCTAAATTCTCAGCCGTTATTGCAAATAAAGATCTTTGGCAGCTCGCTTGCCGTGCTCAGGGTGAAATAGCATCCCTGCCCAAGCATGGTCTAATCGGTAAGATTATGAGTTTTGTGATGGGGCCACGCATGACAGCAAAAATACATCTCAAAATGGAACAAGATATGCTGCCGCTAGATTATCAAGCATTCAATCGTTTCCATCATGGGGGTAAAGTGAAGGCTCAGGATGTAGAATCTATACGGAATTCGATTGTAGAGGGAGAACTTCAAGGCCGGCAGATGAAGGCTTTAAAGGAATTATTGCAACGTGTTGAACATAATTAACATCCGCACAAAAAACAGTATTTCATCAAAGATGAAATACTGTTTCCGCTCCGAACATTCATAATAGCGAATAACATTTTCCTTGTTCAGCTTGGAAGGTTACACTTTCGTCCTTTGCTGCCCGCTGACTTCGTGCCACCCGTGCTGATATGCAGCATTCGGTCAGCCCACATATGGCAGGTCTGCGTAGCCATTGTTTCAAACATCAGCGACCATCGTCTGGTTTCTTCCCCTGCTCTTGGCCAAGTATAACGCCTGATCCGCCTTCTCCAGCAGCCCCTCCCGCTCCAATGTATGAAAAGGATAATGGGCGATTCCTAGAGAGATTGTAACCTGTGTCTCGATTGGCCCCCTGCTTTGTTCCATTGCCCGCCGGACTCTTTCAGCTATGATGAAAGCTTCCTCAGGTCTTGTGTGGGCTAGCAAGATGATGAACTCTTCACCGCCGTAGCGGTAGCAAACATCGTCTGGACGAACCGAGGTAACTATAACTTTGGCTACAAGTTTCAGCACTTCGTCGCCGATGAGATGACCGTAAGTGTCGTTCACGAGTTTGAATTTGTCTACATCCAGTACAATGAGCGAAAACGGTTGTCCTGAGTCAATCCACTGACTCATCGTATACTCTAACGATCTCCGGTTCATTAAACCGGTCAGAGCATCCGTCGTAGCCTCTTGGGTCAGTTGATCCGTCTGCTTCTGAATATCCGTCATGGCAAGCAACACAGCCTTGGTCAGCAGATCTGCCTCTCGGCTCCATTGCGGCTTCGCTTCTGGCAATTCAATCCTTTCCTTGCCCATCCTGCTCACCAGATTTGCCAGGTACACAAAAGGCCGGGCCAGCTTGCGTGCTACGAGAATGACGCCCATCAGGAGGATAATGAACGGAAACAACGAATACCAGAGAATGGTCCGAAGGTGCCCCATCAGTTGATGATGGATGACACTAATCGGCGAAACGACCACAATTCCCCATCCGTTGGCTGGAACGCTGGAGTATCCGGCAAGCATTTCAACGTCACGGGTGTTACGCACTTGCTGTTCCCCACTCTCCCCATTCATGAGTTTCTGCACAACCTTGTTATTGCTGACATCCTCCCCAATGAGCTGCTTATCCGGGTGGTACAACAGATGCCCGCTTGAATCCACAATATAATAATAGGAGCCAGAATCGTCCACGTTATTGTCGCCAAAAATCATAGACAAAATATTGTTCTCCTGCAGATAAAATGTGCCGCTCAAAATACCGCGATATGTACCATTCTTGCTAAAAATCGGCTGACTCATAAAAACGATTAGTCTCTTTGTGGTTTGGGTCATGTAGGGGGAGGATATGTAAGGTTTTTTTAACGCCAGAGCTTCCAAACCGACCTTAGAAGTAATATGGTTTCCTGCTGACCCCAAACTAGCCGGTACTACATTGCGGATCAGCCCGTCGGCATCGAGCACGGCGATAGAATTGAAGTAATTGCTACTATTGCGCATCAGTTCCAAATTATCATCCACTTGCTTCGGCGTTGAGGTTTCGTCATCGGAGAGTGTGTCAGCACTGTATTCCAAACTGCTGCGCATGGACTGAAATAAGGAATCCATTGTTTTGGTCATTCGGTCAGCGTTGTAGTAATTCAGATGGAGTGTAGTCTCCATCAATGATTGTTTTTTAGACTCGTAAGAGCCAATCAGAAGGATGCTTGAGGTTAGTAGAACCACCAGCGTAACCAAGCCCGTAAGCAGCGATGTAAGACTGAGCTTTTTACTTTGACCCGGGTCGGCTCTTCTCAGTGTAAGCAAACTTTAACCCTCCTTGGTTCTTGAAAACTAGATTAATCAATAATACAACAAATTAAGATGTTATTCGACAGTAATCAATGGGCTCGGATCTCTCATACCACTGTGCGTACCGTTTGATATACGGCGGTTGATGAAATCTTACATATTAAAAAACTCCCTCCAGAGCTTGTGATTAGACAAGCACTGAAAAGGAGTGTTATTACCCTGAGTCCTGTGTGTTTGAATGTGATTCCCAGATATACAGAACCTTAGCTTTTGATGGAAGCTTTACTCAAGAAAAACAAAAAAAACCTTGATTTCTCAAGGTTTTCACTGTGATGCCGAGGACGGGGGTCGAACCCGTACGGTACTCACGTACCGCAGGATTTTAAGACATGAGTTTTTATTGATATGATATGGAACTAAACTCAATAACCTAGTCATATCAAGGACTCAACCCGTTCTTATATTGTTCTCATTTGGACTGGTTTCTACTGGTTGACCTAGAGTCTGTCCCCAGTTCGTCCCCTGCGATTATTTAACAAAACCTTGTATTATAAAAATGAAAGTACCACTTATAGTTTTAAATCAGGCTTTGATCGCACCTCTTCTTTAAGCGAATCGTCCAGAATCCTATTTTTAGGTTCAGGCATTATCATCCGACTTCCCTCCCAAAGACCATTACCTTCAAGTTTTTTACGCTGTTGTGGTTTCATTGTCTTCGTCGACTCCCTTAATAACTTTCAACGCTCGTGGCATGTTCTTACCTCTCTGTATGTACCCCTTAATCTCCAGGCGCTCCATGTGCGCATGTATTACCGCTGTAGATGACAATCCTACCTCCTTGGCAAGCTCCCGCAAAGTAGGTGGATGTGATTGACTTTGATCATCTTAATCAACGCTTCAAGGACTTCTTTTTCTTTATCCGTTAATGGCTTCATGTAATTGCTCCTTTATCACTTGCCTGCCAAGCTAATATACTTTCCGCTAGAAATACTCTTGGGGCACTAGTGTTTAAGCAAGTTGCGCCAATCTTGCCGTCCTTCATACCTTTAATTTCAATTTTACATTGAGTAATCTTGCCAACTTATCTAAGTAAACAATTTCAATGGTTTGACCATTCTGCATTTGCATGTTGATAACCCCCTAAAAAATAAGATCATATGTTCTTATCATGACCAAACATGCGTTCTTAATCAACAGAAATCCCATTATCAAATGTAATTATTATGAATTAATAAATATAATACTCTTTTAATTACATATTTAAGAAATTTTGTTTAGACTGTTCTTGTTGCATTTATGTATCTTTGATTCCTATAAACATACTAAAGGAGATACATATGAAAAAGAAAATTTACGTACCTATCATTTTATCCTTACTTCTGCTATTTAGTTTTGTTTCTATTACTAAAGCAAATACCACAACAGTATCAAGTTTAATTCCGGTAATGACATCTAATACTTCTCCATCTGGAGTGGTAAGTGCAAGTAGCGAATGGGGTATTGACCATCAAGCATTCAACGCATTTAACAATAACAACAACGACTATGGGTGGGCTTCTAAAGAAGGTGTGCCAAATGGATGGATAGCTTATGAATTTGAAAGTCCACAAATTGTTAACTCTTACTCTCTAACAGCTCGTGGCAAAAACGAGAATGTAGCAAAAGAATCACCTAAAAATTGGATTTTTGAAGCATGGGATGGGGAAAACTGGGTTGTTCTTGACACCCAAAACAACATTACTGGTTGGACTACATCAGTGGACAAAGTATTCGCGTTTAAAAATGAAAAAGAGTATAAAAAATACAGATTAAATATATCAGAAAATAATGGATACTCTTATTTTGTTACTATTGGTGAAATAAAAATGAATTATACTCCTGCTCCAGAACCAACTTTCACGCCTGTACCAACTCCATCTGCTACTCCGGAAGTTCCAACAGGTGACAGAGCAATTTTGACAGTAACTCTAACCACTGGGTTAGAAAAAGAATTTGATCTACCAATGTCAGAAGTTACTACATTCCTAAATTGGTACGACAGTGCTTCGGAATCTGCACGTTATGGAATAGATAAGCACGAGAACAACAAAGGCCCTTTCAGCAAACGTACAGAATATGTTGTACACGATAAGATACTTACATTTGAAGTTAGTGAATACACAATTGAATAAATAAAAACACCTCGCCGACCAATAAAGGTTGGCGGGGTGTTCTTATCACTGCTCAAAATTCAAATCGCACTCGCACGAAATGGGCACGAGCAATCTTAATTGAGTCTGGTGTATATCCCTCTACGATTCCGTCGTAATCCATCTTGGTACCATAAAGATACCATAAATTAAACCAATACTGTCATAAGAAACTCGCCGCTTCCTTGTACCGCTCTATATTAGTCAAATCTTTAGCCATTTCCGTTTCAGTCAGCTTAGTACCCGCACGTAGTTGTGAGGTTGTCAGTCCAGAGGTCATTTGAAAATGCTGTGCATCCTTATTAAGAAAAAAAACATCGCCTCAGTTGAAGCCAAAAGATTTTGCCTCTTGAACTACCTCCGTCCAATCAGCCACTTTACCACCGTCACCGTCACGTTTTATATCCCAAGATACTTGTTTCCCATCGGGTAGTAACACTGCAAGGTCGATAGCTAGTCCAAAGTTATAATAACTAGTTCCACCCTTTGCATTGATAACACTAAAGCTGAGTTTAATGCTTCCTAGTGCATTTAGAGCGACTTGCTCAGCAATAGTTCGAAATAGTTGAGTGAAACGGATAGGCAGTCCGAGTGTAACAGCGTTCAATTAAAACTGTGATAGCTAAAATAACGGGATGGAAACCAATAAATCTCGTAGATGATTTACTCTTTACTCGATCCAGTGTCAGAGACATTAATCATCGCCTCCCTTTCTGCTGGTAGCGCGTTTAACTTTCTTATCCAACTCACTACCTCCCTACTTGAGCACTACATCCAAGACAGTTAATGGAAGTGAATCTCCCCACACTGTCCGAATTAAGTTAGGACTCATGCTTTGTAAAACATGAAATAGGTTACTGATGGACAGCGCTCCAAACCTCAGGCAGTCCAAACACCATGTTCAAAAGATATCCATCAGCCGGAAGCAGTAACATAAAAAATGTTCGGGAGACTCCATCAATTCCGTATTTACTAGCATGGGTGTTGTCTTTCTTGCCTGCTCTAATACCTGATAACCAATCCATGATAATAAAAGCGCGACCATGATGGTTACGACTTCGTCCGCCTCCCCATATTAATAATCATATGTCGGAATAAGTACTGCACCTACTGTTGACGTAGCGATTTGTGATTTAGTCATTATAATTCGCCCCTTTCTATTGTTTTTCCGAATTAACTAGCACTTCTTTTCGTAATCACTGCGGATTTGATGACCACCGTTAACTCTAGGGCATTTAAGGAGGATACAGTGAAATAATGTATAATTATGGTAATGGAATGAAGAGGTTTTTATTATGCCAAAGAAAGAGGAAGAAAAGCAATGGATCTCATTAATGGATCTGTCGATAAGGTATGGGCAAGGAATTTCCCTAAAACATCCGGCGACATCAACAGAACTTCATCTCAGGATGCCACCAAGAGTGATACGTAAGGTGAACAATAACATGTGTAATAAACAAGCAGTTAATAGTCAGCCTTTATTTGAGCATCTTTAATTTGCTTTGAATCAAATATTTTTACATAAATGCCCGACTTTGTGTCATGAAAAATCTTGTATACTGAGATATCGTGTCTTTCTCATTTACTTCTCCAATTCCGCAATCCGCATATCGACATCAGATAGCTGCTGCTGGAGAACGGTGAGATCGGACTTATGCTTTAATAGAATTGCCTCATACTGTTCAAGTACTGCTTTTGCTGTTTCATCAGCGCCTTTATTATTTTTGAGAATTTCTGCTGACTTGATACAAATTCATTTGTAACTCGTATGCTTGCCCAAATAAAAGATGGAGAACTTAGATATGTGTAAATCAGCGTTTATTCTGACAAACAAAGAGAGAACGCTATTGGAAGCTTTACCTGGGGTTCTACTATAGGGACAAAGTTCTTATCAAGTGCTTTTAATTTGTCCAATATTATCATCCTTTGCTTTGGAATTTTTTCCGAAACCAATAAAAAAAACAAAAAAACCTTGATTTCTCAAGGTTTTCACTGTGATGCCGAGGACGGGGGTCGAACCCGTACGGTACTCACGTACCGCAGGATTTTAAGTCCTGTGCGTCTGCCTGTTCCGCCACCCCGGCATATTATGTGTTGAAGCTTCATACGTTGTTCACATATAACGCGACAAGAAATATAATATCATGAATATCGATAACGCGCAATCCTTTTTCGAAAAAAAATTATTCACAATAAAAATAACCCGTTCAGCCAGAACCGATACGGGTTATTATAAACGCGGATTATCTACGCTCGTCACTTCTGCTTCTCATTCCGGCAAGACCCAAAAGTCCAAGCAGACCGAGCCAGCCCCAGTTAGATCCTTTGTTAGTTGCAGCATTCGTTGTTGTACTAGTTGCACGGTATTTGCCGGTCTGTGTGGTATTGGTTGCCGGGTTGACAGTGCTGTTGGTTCTGTAGTTGTTCCTGGTGTCATTATAGTTATTGGTGTTGTAGTTGTTAGGTCTGTAATTATCATCGATGCGGATCTTATCTTTCATAATGCTCTCATGCTGATTCATTGTTCCCGTGGTGCCGTTCATTAAATTGCCTTCCGTGTTCATCATCCGAGTGTGTTCCGCAGTCCCATCCATCCCGGTATTCGCGGCGGGGATACCGCCCAATGCTGCTGATCCCACGGCATTTGATGCATAGCTAGCTCCCATTAGACTCATTGATAATACAGTACCGCATGCAAGGCTTGTTATCAGCTTGTTCACAGTGTTATGCCTCCCTTTAAGGTTAGTTATCACTGATAATTTCCCCTTGGACGGCACTGTCTATGCATGGTGGTTTTACTCTTTTACTACATTAACTGTCTTAGTCACAGCATCATAAGTAACCTTTGCTCCAAGCGCCTCAGCCAGCGCACGTATGGGTACATAGGTTGTTCCGGTATCGAGAACGCCATCGGTAAGCTTGCGGCCGTTTAGGTTAATGGTCACTGTAACGTCTTTGTTCACCTGATCATCCCCTCCGGTAATCTTTTTTAAAGCCTCTTTGGCTTGGTCCGTCGTTGGACGTTTACCTGCCCGAAGTTGATCTATAGTTAAACCGAAAGTCATTTGCAGATGTGAATAATCTTTAAAAGAGGTCCAGTCCCCGCCCCATTCTAAACCAAGCCGCTTAGCCTCCTGTACAACCTCTTGCCAATCTGCTGTCTTATCCTTATCACCATCACGATTGATATCCCAAGAAAGGCTAGTGCCATTCGGCAGCAAAAGCGCAAAATCAAACGCAAGACCATAATTATGATAGCTGGTACCGCCTTTAGCGTTGGTAACTATCGGTCCTGGTTTGCTTCTACCCTGCGCATACAAAGCATTTTGCTCAGCAATGGTCCGTAGACCCTGAGTAATAACGATAGGGACTCCTCTCGCATGGCTTTGCTGAATCAAAACATTCGCACCTGCCGCCAAGACAGGATGAAGCCCGACCAGACGCGCCGCGGATTTTTCCCTCAATTGCTCCAAAGTCAGCATAGAATCACCCCTTTGGTATATTCAATGATGCCGCTGCCCTATTTGCCTGTACCCCTGTCCCCTTTAGGATGATTTCCACAAAAAAGGACAAAATATTTAAGGAAAGGTGGGAGACATATGGATATTCATAGCGATAGCTATAAAGTTGCAGCCCTTAGTGAACAGGAAGAAGCACTGGAAATTATTCGGAATGCTGAAGCTTCCATTGCACATCTGACCGGTAACCCTACCGTTACCTTAATCGCTTATGAGAAAAGCGAAGGCAACGGTTCTCAGCATTAAACGATGTAGACCTCGACAATATCATCCACATCGATCCACTTCCATTCCTCCGCCCACTGCAGCTTAAACTCACGCGAGTGGGTGTGAATGGAAGTCACAAAACCACTTAACATCGTATTTTCAAAAGGGTCAAAAAGAACAACTGTCACTCGTACATGACTCCGCAACGACAAAGCCAGTGTACATTCAATCTCCTCCAGCTTCTGCTCATCCAGAATAGGCTTGATGCGGCGCAGCGTTTCCCGTTCATCTCTTATAATTCGTATCTTATGCTCCGGCAGCATCATGCGGCTGCTTTCCCACAGCCCGTTTTTCTCCAGCTTTTTGCCCATGGTAACCCCTCCTTAATTATATATCTATTCCTCTAAACACGAACGTATGTTTGTATTATATCCGTATCTTCGCATATTAATCAATAATCAGGAAAAAGATACCTTTTTAAGGGTCACTCTTTATTCAAAAGATGTATATTAATGTATATCTATTCAAGCTAAAATTCGCAGCAAAAAGACGCTGACAGATAAACTGCGCAGCGCCTGATTTGATTTATTCTTGAACAACGTCCCCAGACTCTGAGGTAGCCTGACCTTCGGAGTCTATAAGTCCTGTTGCTTCTCTTGCCTCGTTAAGCTTGGAAATACCGAATAACATCGCTACATCAGCGTTCTGATTCAATTCATTAAATTGCTCAGCCGTAACGTTTGCGGAATCAGCACCTTGAGAGGCCTCTTCTTTTAAAGAATAAGCACTTTCAAAGGCAACTTTAGACTCTTCGAGCAACTTACGAATGTCTTCAGGCAAGCTGGAGGAAATTTTTACTTTCTCGGCTTGATTCGATAAATCAGTTGCGGTACTCTGGAATTGCTTAATTTTCTTCTCCAACTGCTTGTCCGTGAGTTCTCCTGCTGAATAACCAGCAATGGCTTCGTTGAACTCCGCTAAAGAAGTTTTTCCTGACTCTTCAAGTTTAGACATTTCATTGTAGAAGTTTTGCACGGTCTCCTGCACTTCTTCCTCCGTGGCAGGTGCCGATGAAGTTGAATTATTGCTGCAGGCGCTAAGGATGACAGTCATCATCAGCATTCCTATTAGTAAAGCTTTTTTCATTATTTATCCCTCCACTTAACAGGATAATGTCGGTTTGTGTAAAGCGCAAATGAAATATATGTAAAATGACTGTTATGTTATAATTATTTTAATTGTGATCAGGAAAGGAGAGTATTTATGCCTTATTGCACCACCTGTGGAGCGGAATACAAGCAGGGCGCTAAATTTTGTGGAGAATGTGGAACCAGCCTTGACGGCACTGCTCCAGTAACCGCTCATCGACCCGCAGTAGATAATCATGTCATTCAAGAAGTCGTGCTCTGGAAAGGCAAACCTGCCGGCATCTCGGATCGACTCAAAGGAATCGTAGGACTTAACACAACTTCATATACCATTACAAGTCAGCGTATTATGGTAAAGACCGGACTTATCGGTAAAAATGTTGAAGAAATCGAATTGCTGCGCGTACGCGATTTATCCGTAAAACAGTCTATCATGGACCGGATGCTTGGCATTGGGTCATTAACTGTATTTTCTGATGATGCCTCAGCGCCTCAGCTTCTTTTTCGAAAAATCCATGATGCCCAAACCGTCAAAGATGTTCTGCGCAAAGCCGTTCGTGACGAGAAGATCGCCAACAACATTAGCTACCGCGAGCAAATTTAAGACGTTCATACGTAAAAAGGCCCCGGAAAACCGGGGCTTTTTGCTTGCGCTTGCATACTTGAAGTACTCTTTTTATGGAAGATAAAATGCCCCCGCTGGGATAACCCCCTTGATCTGGCTCGGACTCTCCCACTGCAAAACAACCCGGGCGTCGCCCGCATTCTCATAATACTCCACCTTTATTTCATACGGCTTACCTGCAATCAGGTTTATACTCCCTTTTCGTTCCTGGCCGCTCTGATTCACCCAACTATCAATGACTAGCCCGCCATCAATCCATACCCGTATCCCATCATCAGAGTAGGAATAAATGGTATACACCTCGCTAAAAGCAGCCGTCAGCTTCCCACTCCACCGCACAGAGAACGCATCTACACGAATGGCAGGATCAGGCGAACCTTGTCTCCATGAAAAGTTAATATTGGCATCCGTACGCAACAGTGCAGGCGTGCCGCTGAGCGTCATGTTATTGTAATATTGGCCACATAATCCACTCTCCAGCACACTATCCCCGATAGCAGCGAAAGCGGCGGCCTCAGCAGCATACTCCTCTCGTGTGAATACCATTTTATCGTTCATAAAAGCTTTTATCACAGCATCGGTATTCTTCTCATAGAGGAGTTTCCCCCAGGTCAGCTGATAAGACCATTTGGGCTGTGTTTTGGACAACAGTTCAGCAGACGGAAGCTCTCCATTCTCACCAATCGCAATCAGCTTGCCACGACCCAGATCCCATAAATTATCATAATGACTAATCTTGAAATCCGCGTCATAAATGTCGAGCGCCAGCACATCTACCTTATCACTGCCCGGATAGTATTCTGCCGGCTCATCACACCACTGATTTTTTGCATTTGGACTCCAAACCCACAATAAATTATGCAGCTTATGATAATTGGTAAAACGATCGAACATAAGGTTCCACAATGCAGCGTAATTGCTCTTTTGCCCCCACCAAAACCATCCACCATTCATTTCATGATACGGCCGCCAAAGTACAGGAACCCCTGCGTCATTAAGCTTTTTCAGCGACAGGGCTATCTTATCCAGATCAGCTAACAGAGCATTATACTGGGTGGTACCTGGGGTTATATATTTATCAAAATCAGCATTGCTTAGGCTCGTATTTACATTCCCCCAAGTTGGCGCTGTCCCCGGTAATGCAGCGTGATAACACATCGTTACGATCCCGCCGGCCCTAGACCAGCGTATCGCACTGCTGACGACCCAATTCCGTTGATTGTCAATTAGAGCCTGTGACTGATTATTGATTGCGCCCAGCTCGTAGCCATGCAGCGCAGCATATTGCCCGCTGCTATTTTTAAGCTTCTCCATGAGCTCATCTGCACTTTCCAAATAATCATGTTGGCCGCTTATCACACCCTTTCCCTGCAAGTAATAGAGGGTATTCAGCAATAGCTGAGCCGAGGACGACAGCCCCGAATCCGCCGGAGCCATTTGTAATCTGCGAAAAGCCATCTGCCACTGCACATCGCCCACGAACCTTGATGCTGAATCAACCATCTGACGAATAATCCGCTGCTCCATCTATTCTCACCATCCTTTTAAATCTTTTTAAGTTATAGTATGGGGACAATAATGACATGAACTCAGCGAATGGACATGAAGTTGTAAAATAAGTTGGGACGATTATAAGGAACTGCTGAATAAATTCACGGCTCAACAAAAAAAAGGAGCTCCGCGGCTCCTCATTACTTTTTTTCTTATCTCGTGTACCTTAAAGGCAATAGCTCAGCGATTTCATATTTAGCTAATCGGTCATCCTCCGATACAATTATCTTGCAGTCTATTCCATAATCCGCAATTAACTCTCGGCACATGCCGCAGGGAGAGACTACTTTAATCTCTTTTTCCTCGCTGTCTGGATCAGAATGCCTTACCGCAACAATCGTATCAAATTCCTTATAACCTTCGGATATCGCTTTGCCAATCACCATCGCTTCTGCACAGACTGTAATCCTCCCCATACTGGCTTCCACATGTACCGCTGTAAAAATCTCTCCTGTTTTAGTACGAAGCGCTGCACCCACATGATGACGCCCCCATTCATAACGTCTGGTAATTATATCTTCGGCAGCCGTAATAAGCGTCTGATCCTCAATGGTAATTATGTACTCCATATCCAGTTACGTCCTCCTTTATTTTACCTAATTATATTAAATCGCACTGAATTATGATATAAGATATACTATTTTAAGTGCCAAAAAAGGAGGAGCAGAATTGAAAGTAAAAAAATGGATCTCCAGTCTCATCATTGTTGCATTACTTGCTTTGGCTAGTTACTGGTTTGAACAAAACGGAGAGCCTACAGACCCCTCGTCTCCATCCGATTCGAGTGTTGTTCAGCTAACCTTCCCATCAGACCGCTATCCTGAGACCGCCAAGCATATTCAGGATGCCATTGCGAAAGGTGAATCCGCCACATGTACGATTAACCGAGAGCAGGCTGAAGAGAACCGTAAAGAGTCCTTAAAAGGGATCCCCACTAAAAAGGGGTATGACCGGGATGAATGGCCAATGGCTATGTGTAAGGAAGGCGGCGTTGGTGCCGACATTGAATACATAACGCCAAGCGATAACCGCGGGGCAGGAAGCTGGGTTGGCAATCAGCTGGAGGATTATGCAGACGGAACCCGGGTAGAATTTATGTTTAAATAACGATCTGTCTGACCATCCCAGGCAACAGAATAGCCCCACCTGGCATTCGCCAGATGGGGCTACACTGCACATCAGCTAACTTAGAATAAGCAAGCTTTAGTGATGATAACCAGCAAGATGAAAAGTACCAGAATTGCTCCTGTTGAAGTCCAAGGACTACACACCGGACCTACTGATGCTGGACTTACTACCGGACCTACGTTACAACCACAACCATGTTCCATTCCCATTTTCAATTCCTCCTAATGATTAATGACTACAGCACAAGATATGTAAAAAGGAGATAAGCCGTTTGGGCGAATTGGCAAACAAATGCCAATCACCTAATGAATTGAAGGTGGACAGTCGATAAACAGGATATACACAAAGGAGGTGCAATATGGATATAGCTGCATTATCAATGGCAATGAGCCAAGCATCCTTAGCTCAAAATGTAGGGATACAGGTCATGAATATTGCCAAGAATCAGGCTGAAACCCAGAGCCAAACCATGGTGGAAATGCTGGGCAAAAGCGTTGCTCCTAATTTGGGAAAAACACTTGATATTAGTGTGTAATTGCTTTATGCTAAGGATACATGAGAACGAATGTTCTTGTGTATCCTTAGCATTTTTTTACTCTACATAGCCCTTCGGGCTTTTCTTTTGCGCATTTATGCGAACATACGATCCCATTAGTGATTTATTAGTGATTTTAAACGAGGTGAATAAGTTGGAGAACATGAAATCATATTATCAAATGACTGTGCTTGAGAAATGGACGGAGGATTTATACAAGCGATTAAATCTTCATCAGCCCTCACAAATTTCAATATCGTATATTGCAGAGCGGCTTAATATCTGGGTTCATTATTTGGATGTGAGAAGCAAGAGCATTGAAGCGTCTGCAGGGATGTACAGCCTGTTTATCGACAACCGCCTTCCAGCCAATCTTCAACGGCTAGAGTTTCTTCATGAACTGTGTCACCTCCTTCGCCATGGCAGTGATAATCAGACCTTGATGCCAGAGCATTTCACGCGGGCACAGGAGGATGAATCCGAGCGT
This sequence comes from Paenibacillus sp. FSL H8-0315, assembly GCF_038005365.1. Lineage (NCBI taxonomy): Bacteria > Bacillati > Bacillota > Bacilli > Caryophanales > Paenibacillaceae > Paenibacillus > Paenibacillus sp. FSL H8-0315. The sequence goes on from NZ_JBBOTA010000001.1 coordinate 1,624,526, forward strand.
TTTATCTTGTATGCGGCGATGCCTTACTCCATGATCTCCCGCATGACATTGCCTGAGCAACGGGAGGATGCCATCTCCTATCTCGCAGCAGAATTTCAAGTTCCTGCCGAGCTGGCCTTACAGCGGATTGATCAGATCCAAAGACGTGTGTTCCAAGGGCAATTATTGGCCGTGATGGGAAGAAACGAAGAACGACTGACACATATTCGCAACGGATCACGGAGATAATAAGCTTAGTTGCAATAGTGCTCTGCATATTCATTTATGGTGGAATTTCTCGTGAGGGGGAACGACATGGAAGCCATTAAAGTAATTGAATTATTACTGACTCATCCGGATTATAATGTAGATGCAGTACACCCCGAAATCCCGGATTTCGTGGGCATTGAGACGATTGAGGTGGATCACGAAACGGGGACCTTCTCCATTTTATTGCAAGAACCCAAAGAGGACTAAAAGAGAATCATTATTCTTCATAAGTTAAAAGGCAGCAAATATAGTATGTCCCGGCAATTCTTCTTTCGCTTACGCCTGGATTACTATCAGTATTTGCTGCCTTTTTGTATAATCTGTTATGCAAATACAAACTGTATCACACCAATAAGAATTAGAATAACAAATACACCGACAAAACCCCATATTAAAAACCATAAGATTTTCACCCCCGGCAGCCTCGGACTTGCCTGGTCCTCCAGCATCTTAATTTGCTGCTCCAGCTCCAGTATTTTCTCTTCTCCTGCGTCATATATCTATGAATGACATACCAGTCTCAGTATATTATCTTATACTATATACAAATTATTTATATGGAGGGAATTAATGAAGAAAAAAACAAAACTAATCTTCATCGTTCTAATCCTTTTAATCTATGGAATAACATCCTTAGCCCTCCACTCCTTCCAAAATCATATGAACAGAGAAGTCATTCATTATCTAGTAGAGACGAGAAATTATAAGAAAGAAGATTTTGATAAAGTATACACCCAGATTGCCAAAGCTCCCCTCGTAAGTACCACGGTGATTTTTGCAGACGAACCCTACGCAAGATACTTTTATCGAAAAGAAAATGGAAGGATCTTTCAATACAGCAGGGCTCCTGTTAAAGGTAATGATCCTAGCTATACATATAAACATATCGAGGAGAATCTCCCGTGAAGGAGTTGCCCTATAAAAAAGACGCGTTTGTCCAGCAGTCAGCACTTTGCTGCTTGGGCAAACGCGTTTTTTTGATCTTCCCTGCTCTAAATAGGTAAACATCGTTTGCGTAGACAGGTGATGGTAGAGGGTCCAGGACATGTGCCGATGCACTTGACTAAAGAGAGTATGGATAAGCAACTTGAAACTTGTAACGAAGCCCCTTTTTATACATTAGGTCCACTGACTACAGATAACATTGGCGTGGTTCTTAGCAGCTATCGGACACAGTTGATCTTATGCGCGGTATAACACTCCATTTCAAAGTGTAGCGGACCCCATAGCCTTTATTGGCATGAAAAACACCATATAAGACCTCCTTTTTAAGGAATAGCGTCACTGGAGTCCGCGAACCTGCTCAAAAGCCTATAAATATGCAAATAACGACTTCTGAGTCCGTAAGCCTCTGGAGATAATTTATGAATAGGTATTCTTTACGCTCAAACACAAAGGAATTTCCTCAGGAACAAAATGTGACCTAATGCCGTCCTAAATGGTGTTATAGGTAAAGGGGGGCACAGTATCATGCAGCGATCCATGACCCGGCCGGGAAATCATGTGATGAAGAGTTACGAAATCTACGCAGATATGCTGTTCCGGATCGCTTTGGTCCATCTAGGCAACCGGCAAGATGCCGAAGAAGCCACTCAGGATACCTTCATCAAGCTAATAGAAAAAGCGCCGGAGTTCAAAGATGCCGAACATCAGAAGGCATGGCTGATCCGGGTAATCACCAACCATTGTAAAACACTACTGGGCAGAGGCTGGCGCAAGCGTGAGGTTAAGCTGGAGAGCGCTGAGCCAATTGCGGCAGACAGCCCCGAGGATTGGGCTCTGCTGCAGTTAGTTATGGCGATGCCCATGAAGTATAAAACCGTAATCCATCTTTATTATTACGAGGACTATCCCATCCAGGAGATCAGCAAGATTCTGCAGATTAGTCAGTCTGCCGTGAAGATGAGACTTCAGCGGGGACGGCAACTGTTAAAACTGGAGCTGGAAGGAGCGGAACCACAGTGAAGGAAGATCAGTTTCGAACAACATATAAGAAAGCGGTGGATTCGATGAAACCAGGTGAAGAGATGAAAAAAGAATTGTTCAATAAAATAGAGCAGCGGCAGGAGCGGAAGCGTCCGCGCAAAACCGTTTATATCGCAGCAAGTGTCGTGCTCGCCGCAGGAATAGGTCTGGCTGGGCCTAGTATATGGCAGCAGTTGAACAGTCAGAGCTCCCCAGGGCAGGTTGCCCAGGTAACTCCGGGAGCAAGTAATGCTGGCAATTCAGGCACAGCTACATCCGGCAGCATTGTCATTCCCAAGCTGAAACTGCCAGATAAGGAGTCTGGCGTGAAGGCAGATATGATCGCCTTGGTCGTGTATAAAAATAATATTTATACACAGTCAGCGACTCGCATTGACGCTGCCGATGCTGCTGCTCTGCGCGGTGATAAGTTGGGACGCACTACAGGCGGCATCAACGAATGGAGCGGTAACGACGAATATATTGAGTTAGCCTCGAACATCGGCGAAACGGATCTCTATTCCGTGAAGGGCTATGACTCCAGCTTTCTGATTATGTCCTATTCGGTAATCAACGGCGAGGTATTCGCCGAACTGTATGAGCACACGAACGGCATCACCATAAACAGCGGCGCCGACCTGTTCGGCAAACTGAATCTTGAAGGCCGAGTTACTTCAGCTCAATGGGAAAGCTTCAACAGTTGGAACAACGGCCTCCAGCAGCAGGCGCCAATCGCCAATAGCGAGGCGCTTGATGGCTTCCTGACAGCCCTCCAAGCGGCCAAACCGCTGGCAGCAGAGCCGCTGATCGAGCAAGGCATCTACGACAGCGAAGACCGCAAGATCATCTATTTGCAGCTGGAAGACAACGCCCGAGTAGAGCTGACGCTGTTCGGTCAAGGACTTGTACGCTACGGTCAAGCACCGGTATTCTTCGAGGTCGAATCCGGGGCATTCCAGCAGCTGTGGAACAGCATGAAACTTTAGGAATGCTGGTGGAAACCCAGGGATAGCGATCGGGACTCGATCGGGACTGCGATCGGGACTGCAATCAGAACTGCGATCGGGACTGCGATCGGAACTGCGATCGGGACTGCGATCGGAACTGCGATCGGGACTCGATCGGGACTGCAATCAGGACTGCGATCGGGACTCGATCGGGACTGCGATCGGGACTGTGATCGAGACTGCGGTTGGACTGCGATCGGGACTGCAATCGGAAGAAATTAGGGACAACGTTTCGGTCACCCTGCTCTCCATTGGACAATTTAGCTGGCTGTTAACAAAAACGGCGCTGCTTCAAAACCATTTCATGGTTTGGAGCAGTGCCGTTTTGTGCTTTACTGAATGGTTTATGAACTCGCATACTAGATATGCTGGTTGTAGAGGTGAGACTACTGATTGTTCCTTTAAAAGCTGCTTCTCATTATAATTTCTGCAACTAAATCTGTGAGGAGCACGGCACTAACGAGCTAACGAATAAACGAACTAACCTCCTCCACCTCGAGCTATCGGACCCAGATGTCGCTATTTGCTGATTTTCAGCCTTAAGAGCATGGTTTCGGACTCCATGGACGCTAATGCCTAGAAAGAGGCTCACATGCGGTACTTTTTATGCCAATAGCGACTATGGAGTCCGTTAGAATTGCAAATGTGGAAAAAAACCGCTTTAAGGGTCAGCTGTGTCTGACAGGAGAAGCATCGTTCACGTAATTGTTATGGAATCAAATTTCAAAGGAACACAGGGTCTCTCTCGATACTTCCGATTGCTGCAAAAAAGGAACGCCCACCATGGACGCTCCTTGAATTTCTTATTAGTCTACTACACTCTAGCTAGTTACGCATTTACACTTTCTGTTTTACGATCCTGTCTTGCGTGTAATGTTTTCATCGCAAATCTTGCGATCGGCTGCGCAACCAACAGTTCAATCCAAAATGCTATTCCAAAGTTTCTCGGCCAGATGTGAAGGAAGTTTTTAAGTGGATCCAGGCTTATTTGTTTCGTCCCAACCCATGTGCCGATAATTGATAGTAAAATAGATAACACTGTGACATTCAATAAAGTATTCAACAGAATCCTTGCATTAAATCCATCGGTTTGTCCCATGAATTTCGGCATCACTTTTCCAACAATCGGTCCTGCAACTAATCTTACGGATAAAACTACGATCATCCACATAAACGGAATAACCTTTAGTGTATCTATATACACTTCCTTACTGAAGCCGCGTTCCAAACCCACAATAATAGGGGCAATAGTGTTAACTGAAATGATTGAAATAATGAGTAAAAATAGTATACCTTCTTTTCCGTTTCTGGGCAGTCTTGTGTCTCCATGCATGTTTGTCATCTCCGTGAATAATATTTCAGATGGCAGACGTATCATGAGACATATATTTTTGGCCCAATAAAAAAGACCAATATCTCTACACACTGATATTATAATTATAACATTTATTTAAAATGAATGTCAGACCTTCTATTTAAAATTCTTAAAATTCTCCTCCTGATAGCGAATAGTTACCTGCATGCGCCTTACAAGATCAGCAGTGGCAGAGAAGTCGTAAAAATCGTCAATTGCTGTTCAACTTATAATCAAGTTATCTTCAGATTTCTGAAAATTTATTTGTATTTCCCCACCTAATTAGACCTCTCAGTATTCATTTCCGCGATTTTTCTGATTCCCTTGTCCAAACACAATGAATCTCAATTCATATATATATAGCAAACTAATAAAGAGGTGAAGCTCATGGCAACAACAACAGGCATCATTACGAACACAGGGACTACCCCAGCATCCAACGTGCTCATTAATATCGATAATGACAACCTTAGTTTTTCATCTAACGTAGTCTATCACGTTTACGTATGGAATACCTTGGTTAGTAAAGGTTTAGTCTACTCCAACTCATTAAATGTTAATGCTAACACCAGCCAGTTTCTCAGTTTTAATATCGCAGGCAATTCAGCTTATGAAGTCCAATTTCTCGTAACTGGAAACGCACCGGCAGACACGATTATCACGGTGTTCGGAACGGATTCGTCAGGAAACGTCATTCCCCATCAAAGAGTGCTGCAATCCGAACTTACTTTCATAGCTCAGCTGAACCCATAAGTACCGAAAACTCTCTGACGAAAGGAGCTTAGCATGGCTAATATTCAAATTTCGCCGAGCGCAAGCGTTCAGTTTGAGCCCACCATCGCGGTAAATTGGCTTAATCCTTCAGTTATGGTTGCCGTAGCTGTAGATCTTCGATTAGGCCCTCCTAATATAGGTTTATACAAATCTATTGACGCAGGTGCCACTTGGACAACAACGTTATTGCCGTTACCGACAGGATTTGCAGGCATCGAAGCACCACATATTGATTATATTTTCCCGACCACTTTCGTAGTATTAGCCCACGCCTTCGATTCAGACGGTCTCAGCGGGTCGATCGTTTCCTATACATCTGCCGACAATGCCTCTTCATTCGGACCTCCAGTCATCGTGAATCAAGGGTTTGGGCAGTTTGTAAATGATGATCAGGTGGTCGTTGTCACCGACAAAGCTGGATCAAGTCCCTTTTTTGGAAATGTATATACTGGTTATACGCATGATTACAACACACAATTCATACCGGGAAATACGATATTCTTCAATCGTTCCCTAGATAACGGTAGTACCTATTCCAGTCCCTCCCTGCTGTCTTCGGTCGAAGAATTCGAAGAATTCCCCGGTATAGCAATTACATTAAATGGGATTGTTATCGTAGGATGGATCAATCAGCCTCCCGGTAATACTGATCTTAAAATTCGCACATCCTCAGACGGTGGGGTCATTTTTACTCCTGAAACCATGGTCGCCAGCGTTGTAGTCCCACCAGATCCATTGCCGGGATATACATTTAGATGTCTGACATACCCTTCCCTCGCAGCAGATATTTCTAATGCACCGACGACGCGAGGTAATGTCTATGCTGTATGGCAAGATTTTCGAGAAGGTTATTCCGATATTTTTCTTGCCACTTCCACCAATTTTGGTGTGGATTGGGGGGCACCAATATCCATTACAGGTAGTCCGGTGGGCTCCCAAAACTTTTTCCCAGCCATCACCGTATCCCCTGCGGATGGTGCAATATTCGTTACCTATTACACTAATCGAGTCAACCCCCTCAACCTTGATGTTTATCTAGCAACCTCTAGAGATGGCGGTATGACGTATACAAACACTCGGATAACAACAACTTCCTTTGACGTCACCGGCATCCCCCTAATTGGGGACTACATCGGTAATGCCATCGTCCCCCAAACAGGCCGTCTAGTGAGCGTATGGACAGACACGCGGACCGGTACTGAGAACATCTGGTTTGGGGATAATCAATAAGCTATTAATCAACTTCTGATGATAAATTAAAAGGCTGTTAAGTTAGTATATCTACTTGCAATAAAGGATGCCGAGCGAATATGCGGCATCCTCTATTGCTTCTTATCAAAATTCAGCATTAACCTGTTCAAAGAAATCATCAATTTCAGCGTATTGGACATGCTTTTAATTCAATCAAAATCTACGGCGTATGGTGCTTGCTACTTAATAGTCTATATGTCATGACTGTCCCCTTTCCTCTACAAGAGTAGGGCAATTCCACAGAATACATACTTTTTACCGTTTTCCAGATGATCTGTGATAAAACCAGAGGATCTAATAACGCCGTGACCAAAATGTGATCATTTTCTATTTTGTCGCTTTTCCAACTCTTCCACTTCTACTTACAAGGAGCCTATAGATAGCAAAAAACCCTTACTACGTAAGGGTTTTCTCTAAGTGGGCCCTGAGGGACTCGAACCCCCGACCAATCGGTTATGAGCCGACCGCTCTAACCAACTGAGCTAAGGGCCCGGATCTAAAAATATCCGAATGTACAATTGCTGTTGTAATAAAATTGGTTGCGGGGGCAGGATTTGAACCTGCGACCTTCGGGTTATGAGCCCGACGAGCTACCGGGCTGCTCCACCCCGCGTCAGAAATAATATTCAAACAGCGACAATAAATAATATACAGTACAAAATGGGTCTACGTCAAGGATGAATTTGTAAAAGTTCTCAAGGCAAAAATCTAACCCCATATCTTCCTTTGCGGGATCGATAAATCTCCACAAAACTTGGGTCATGATAGCCATAAATCCAGCCATCTTGCTCCAGTCTTTTTGCCAAACAGCCTGCTTGAAATCTCGTTCTGAACAGTTTCGCGAAGTATATCCAATTCATGATGCCCTCTTCTCCTTTTCGCAAATTAATCTTACGCTGCTCTGAACTTATCATGCCCAAGTTCCACAAAATAAGCCACCGGAAATCCGGTGGCTTCTGCATATTCCAAAACTCAATCCCCTATGGAGTCAAAATAATATGTGGGATCTTTTTCGAGCGTACCCAGCATCGTATTCCCTTGCTTCTCCCAAGCTTTAAGTGCACTCTCGACCGTTCTCTTGCCCTGATAAACTTCTGTGAACAGTTGACGCCCAACATCGTTAATACGGCTAATTCCAGGCTTCTGTGTTTGTAGGACGTTCATCAAAGGATCATTGGCTGGTAATGGTTTAAGCGTATAGAAGGACTCCAGATTTACTGAAGGTACTTTCGTGGTAATGTAATCCTTACGGGAAGTTAGTTCCCCGCGGGTATGGGCTTTAATTTTAGCTACTTCATTACTGTTGACGAATTTGATCAAATCCCACGCATCTTCCTTATTAGCAGCCATAGTGTTGATAGCCATCATATTACCTACCCAAGTACCTACAGCCACTCCTGGTTTCTCCTTAAAAGTAGGTACGGTAACGAAACCCCAATCGACAGGATTATAATTTTTAATTTTTGCTGCATTGCGGCTCACACCTGCAAGCTCATTAAGATAATCGTATTCTCCAATTACCATTGCAGCTTTTCCGGTAAGGAAGAGATCCCCTTGGACAGGACTATAGGTACTCCGTTCTGTTTCTATAAAATCCATACCGTTTAACCCAGGTGTAATTTGCTTTTTCACCAATTGGCTGTAGGTCGTCCAAGCTTGACTCCACTGTGTTTGGTTTACCTCCATCTTATGTCCCTTGTTGTCATACATAGCAAGCTCCAGCGGTGAGACATAGGTCTGCATATCCCAGAAAGGATCGCTCATATAACGGTTCATCGAAAAGCCATATATACGCTTATCTTTATTTGTCGATTTCTTGGTCACCTTTTCGGCCAGCGCGAACACTTCATCCCAAGTCATTCCATCTGTCGGATAACCTACACCAGCAGCATCAAAAATACCTTTGTTAAAATATAACGCACTCGACATAAAAGTCGGCGCTAACGCGTAAAGACTTCCTCCACCCAGCTCACGAACTCCACTTAGCATCGTAGGCGCCATATTGCTTAAATCATATTGATCTCGTGCGATAAGCGGCTCCAGCGGTTGCACCAGATTATGTTCCACCAAACTCTTCACCAATGTACTATCACCGACGATTACATCAACTGGCTCTGCACCGCCCATAATTGCTCGGATATTCTCCAGATTATCTGGGTTAACCTCTGGATAGGTGCTGTCAAAACGAAGCTCATTCATATTGATGGCTGGAATAATCTCAAGTTTGATTTCAGGATGCTGCAATTCATACATATCTGTAAACTGCTGACGAAAAGAAGAATCGTCCTCTCCAGACCAGAGGCTGCCAATACGTAACACGCGCTGTTCTGTAGATGGCTTAGAAGCCTCCGCCCAAGCTGTGTGCCTGCTTTCAGAAATTAAAGGCAATAGGAGTGCTGCACATATTCCAAAGCTTAACCAGCGCCGCCATAGCCTTCTATTATTATTTATATGATTCATTCTTGAACCCTCCCATAAAATACTCAATCCATCCACCTTATGAATAATTACCCATAATTCTAGTAACAGTATATAGCTTTATTCAGGAGGGGAAGTTACAGGCTGTTTAAAGTTATGCTACGATTTCTTCATATTATTTCTATAAAAAACGTTCCGGGAGTTTCCTGAGGATACTAAAATGCCTTTCTGCGGCAGGATAATTGCACTTTGTGCAACTATTACAGCTGAGTGTGTTGTGCTTCTCCTTTTAATTGCACTATGTGCAGTTAAAAAACGTTATTAGGTGCTTTCAGCGGATTTCTGGCTGATTTAATTGCACAAAGTGCAATTATATCGCCAGATCCTCTAAGGAAGGTTAGTTTAAGTGCAGAAACTGCAACTATTCTGCGTTTGAGACGACAGCGCAATGGAATCACCGGGTGTCAGAGCGTTCAGAGCGTAGAGCGATAGCGCATAGCAGCAGAGTTTCAGAGTGTAGAGCGACAGCGCATAGCAGCAGAGTATCAGAATCCAGAGTGTCAGAACGCAATATACCAGAGCGACAGAACTCAGATCAGCCAAGTGTCAGAACGTGAATGTAAATGTAAATGTAGATGTGAAATGTGAATGCAAACACCAAAACCCTACTCTCCACTCTACTTTTCCTTTTACCAGTACAGCATTCGCCTTCCCTACTAACTAACCTACTAACTAACCTGCACCTTTCCTGTGATCGGTACAAATAGCCCCTTCTGCGGCAGGATAATTGCACTTTGTGCAACTATTACAGCTGAGTGTGTTGTGCTTCTCCTTTTAATTGCACTATGTGCAGTTAAAAAACGTTATTAGGAGCTTTCGGCAGATTTCTGGGTGATATAATTGCACAAAATGCAACTATATCACCAGATCCTCTAAGGAAGGTTAGTTTAAGTGCACAAACTGCAACTATTCGGCGTGTGTGACGACAGCACGATGGAATCACCGGGGCAGAGTATAATATTCCAGAGCGCCAGAGTTTACACCTGCCGCGGCTGGATCATTGCATCTTTCAGCAATAAATAACAACGTACTTTATGCACCTATACAGCAGAGTGTGCTTTAAGCTTTCCTTTTTATTACACTCAATGTAGTTAAAAAGAAAAGCCTCCCACCAAAAAGTGAGAGGCCCGTCCAATCTATACTCAAATATTTAGTTTAAACGCCAAATGCGGAAGGATCTTTTCTCCAAGATTTCAGCAGTTCCACATCTGTAGCTGCGATCTTGCCTTGTGTAAGAGCCACATCAATCAATGTGCTGTAGTTGGACAAACTTTGTAATGGCATCTCTGCTGCGGCAAAAGCATCCACCGCACGGTCCAGCTCGTAGCTGAAGATTGCCAATACAGCCAACGCTTCTGCGCCTGCTTCTTGCACAGCTTGAGCTGCTTTGATGGAGCTTCCACCAGTGGAGATCAGGTCTTCGATAACGACTACCTTTTGCCCCGGCTTAATCAGTCCTTCGATCTGGTTCTGCTTGCCGTGACCTTTAGCTTTATCGCGGATATAAGCCATTGGCAGATTAAGTTTATCAGCTACCCAAGCTGCGTGAGGAATGCCTGCGGTTGCTGTACCTGCGATCACCTCTGCGTCTGGATACTGGCTTTTAATAAGCTCAGCGAAGGCATCAGCAATATAGTTACGTACCTCTGGGTAAGCCATAGTCAGACGGTTATCGCAATAGATCGGGGATTTAATACCAGAGGTCCAGGTAAAAGGCTCCTGCGGACGCAGTGCCACTGCTCCTATCGTAAGCAGATAACTTGCTACTTGTTCACTTCTATTTAATGTACTCATGCTAGGGTCATCTCCTCAATAATATTTAGTGCTGCTTGACGTGGATCAGCCGCAGTTGTAACAGGACGGCCCACCACCAGAAAGTGGCTGCCTTGCTGAATGGCTTTGCCCGGCGTCATCACCCGGGACTGGTCACCTAGGGATGCACCTGCTGGCCGGATACCAGGTGTAACTGTACAAAATGCGGGCCCACAAGCCTCTGCGATCGCTGAAGACTCTTGCGGTGAAGCCACTACTCCATCCAGACCTGCAGCGGCTGCCAGCTTAGCGTATCTGACTACAGTATCTGCTACGTCTCCTGCGATTCCAATTTCGTTATTCATCACTTCTTGGCTCGTGCTGGTCAGCTGTGTAACTGCGATAATCAAAGGCATTTTAAGCGAAGCATTCGCATTAACTACTGAAGCAGCGCCTTCCCGGGCTGCAGCCATCATCGCTGAGCCTCCTGCGGCATGTACGTTAAACATATCCACACCGAGGTTCGTAAGGCTTTCTGCCCCACCTTTTACCGTGTTAGGAATATCATGCATTTTGACATCTGCAAATACAGAATACCCCCGAGATTTCAGTTCATTAATGAATTCCGGTCCCGCTGCATAAAAGAGCTGCATTCCCACTTTCATATAACAAGGAATCCCTTCCAGCTTGTCAATCAAGGTTCTTGCCCCTGCAACATCAGGGTAATCCAAGGCGATCATCAAGCGATTCGCCATTTCATTCCACTTCGCATCTCCCTGTCCCATAACCGTTCTCCCATCCAGTGCAGACTTAAATCCACACTCTTCATTTATTAGCCCCTAGGCATAGCGGAACGGTCTGCGTAAACGCAAACCGCCCTATACATCTTTATGAGATTAGTTTAATTGACCGACAAAAGCAGGCATGGACTGTGACGAGAAATTGATCGTCTGCAGCATTCTGAGCAGTGCCGTTACTGTATCGAGTGATGTCATACATACGACACCATTCTCAACCGCTTCACGACGGATACGGAATCCATCACGCTCTGGTGTTTTCCCTTTAGTCAGTGTATTAAAGACGAAGTTGGCTTGCCCACCACGAATCAAGTCGAGAATGTTCGGCGCACCTTCATCCAGCTTGTTTACGTTCATTACGTTGAGACCTGCTTCTTCAAGCGCTTGAGCGGTGCCTCCGGTAGCAATGATCTTGTAACCCAGCGAGTGGAAGCCTTTCATAAGCTCTACAGCTTCTGCTTTATCTTTATCTGCCACTGTAACGATGATAGCGCCGGTTGCTGGAATTTTCATTCCTGCTCCGATTAGACCTTTATACAAAGCTTTTGCATACAATTTATCGCGGCCCATAACCTCACCCGTCGATTTCATTTCAGGTCCGAGCGTTGGTTCTACTCTACGCAGCTTGGCAAAAGAGAACACCGGCACTTTAACCGATACATAATCACTTTCCGGCCATAGACCTTCTGTATAACCGTCATCTTTCAGCTTGCCGCCGAGAATGATTTTGGTTGCCAGATGCGCCATTGGAATTCCAGTTACTTTACTCAAGAATGGAACCGTACGCGATGAACGTGGATTTACTTCAATTACGTACACTTCATTCTGATAGATAACGAACTGGATGTTGACCAGACCAATCGTTTTCAGTTCCTTAGCAATCTTGATTGTGATCTCAGCAATTTTTGCTTTCAGACCTTCATCCAGATATTGCGGAGGATATACAGCGATGGAGTCACCGGAGTGAACGCCTGCACGCTCAACATGCTCCATGATCCCTGGAATAACTACCGTCTCACCGTCACAAATTGCGTCTACCTCAACCTCTTTACCTAACATGTAACGGTCAATCAATACCGGATGCTCCGGATTTACCTTAACCGCTTCTACCATGTAGCTAAGCAATTCCGCATCATTATATACAATTTCCATTGCGCGTCCACCCAGTACATAGGAAGGACGTACCAGCACCGGATACCCAAGCGATTGTGCAGTTTCTACTGCTTGATCTACGTTGATAACCGTCTTTCCTTTTGGTTGGGCAATATCCAGACGAGCCAACAAAGCTTCGAATTTCTTCCGGTCTTCAGCTTCGTCAATACTGTCTAGGCTAGTTCCGAGAATCTTAACGCCAGCCGCACTTAGTGGTGCAGCAAGGTTAATGGCTGTTTGGCCTCCGAACTGTACGATAACCCCAATCGGATTCTCTTGCGCAATTACGTTCATTACATCTTCAAAGAATAACGGTTCGAAATACAACCGGTCCGAAGTATTAAAATCCGTAGATACAGTCTCAGGGTTATTATTGATAATAACTGCTTCATAACCTGCCTTCTGAATCGCCCACACTGCATGCACAGTGGAGTAATCGAACTCAATCCCTTGGCCGATCCGGATTGGACCCGATCCAAGCACGATAACCTTTTGTTTATCGGAATGAATGACCTCATTTTCAGTCTCATAAGTAGAGTAGTAGTAAGGTGTAGAAGCTTCGAACTCAGCTGCACAGGTATCTACCATTTTGAATACAGGCGTTAATCCTCGCTCTAAACGAAGCGCGCGTACATCAGCTTCTTTAGTGTATTTACCGTTCGCTTGTCCTTCTGCACGTATCTCAGCAATCGCACGGTCTGTAAAACCTCTGCGTTTAGCTTGATATAAGGTTTCTTCTGATAAGCTTTCATCCCCACGGATGACCTCTTCAAAGTTGATCAGTCCCTCGATTTTGGACAGGAACCACCAGTCTACGTTAGTAATGTCTTGAATCTCTTGCAAGCCAAATCCGCGGCGGAAAGCTTCAGCGATCAAGAACAACCGCTCATCATCAGGTTTTGCCAGACGTTCACGCAGGACGCTTTCTTCCAGATCCTCAGCGCCCGGCAGGCGGAAACGGTGTACACCGATTTCCAGGGAACGAATTGCTTTATGAATGGACTCTTCGAAGGTACGACCGATGGCCATAACTTCTCCAGTTGCTTTCATTTGTGTGCCCAGCTTACGGTTCGCATGAATGAACTTGTCGAACGGCCAGCGTGGGATTTTGCTTACGATATAGTCAAGTGTAGGCTCGAAGCAAGCATAGGTCTGTCCAGTAACTGGATTGACGATTTCATCGAGTGTGTAACCAAGTGCGATTTTGGCAGCCATTTTGGCAATCGGATAACCGGTTGCTTTCGAAGCCAAAGCCGAAGAGCGGCTGACACGTGGATTTACTTCTATTACATAATATTGATAGCTTTGCGGATCCAGTGCGAACTGCACGTTGCAGCCACCCTCGATATTCAGCGCACGAATGATTTTGAGTGAAGCGCTGCGAAGCATTTGATATTCACGGTCGGATAACGTTTGGCTAGGTGCCACAACGATACTGTCACCCGTATGCACACCTACCGGGTCAAAGTTCTCCATGTTGCAGACAACGATACAGTTGTCATTCGCATCACGCATAACCTCGTATTCAACTTCCTTCATGCCGGCAATACTTTTCTCCACCAAACATTGTCCAATTGGACTATAACGAATACCTGCTTTGACAGTCTCAAGCAGCTCTTCTTCGTTGTCGCAGATCCCGCCGCCGGTGCCGCCAAGCGTATAGGCTGGGCGTACAATCAGTGGAAAACCAATTTCCTCAGCGAATTTCATCGCTTCATCTACTGTGGTAATAATAGTGCTCTCTGGTACAGGCTGTTCCAATTCGCGCATCAAATCGCGGAACAAATCGCGATCCTCTGCTTTTTCAATGGATTCAAGCTGGGTACCTAGAAGCTTAACATTCTCTTGTTCTAGTACTCCTGCACGAGCCAATTCTACAGCCATATTAAGACCTGTCTGTCCTCCCAAAGTTGGCAACAAGCCATCTGGGCGCTCCTGGCGGATGATGCCAGTTACGAATTCAAGGGTAATCGGCTCGATATAAACTTTATCAGCCATATTGGTGTCAGTCATGATAGTCGCTGGGTTACTGTTGATCAGCACAACTTCCACGCCTTCTTCTTTCAGGGCCTGACAGGCCTGAGTTCCGGCGTAGTCAAATTCTGCGGCTTGCCCGATAACAATCGGTCCAGAACCAATTACTAATATTTTTTTAAGCTTTTCATTCTTAGGCATGTTATAGAGCTCCTTTCACGGCTTCAAGCTGTTTTACTGTAGGTTTTGGCGCCGTGATTCTGGCGTTTGCCGCAAGCTGCGCCTGGCGCGAGCTTACAGGTGTGTTAGCTTTATGGTCAGCGATCATCTGTAAGAAACGATCGAATAAATAGCTGCTGTCATGAGGTCCCGGTGCTGCTTCTGGATGGTACTGTACTGAAAATGCAGGGTAACGGGTATGTTTAAGTCCTTCAACGGTCTTATCATTATTATTAATGTGAGTAACTTCTAGATCCGTGCTCTTCACAGAATCTTCATTCACTGTGTAGCCATGGTTCTGAGAAGTAATGAAGCAACGTCCGCTCTCCAATTCTTTAACCGGATGGTTACCGCCACGGTGCCCGAATTTCAGCTTCTCTGTATCCGCGCCACAAGCCAGTGCAAACAGCTGGTGACCTAAGCAGATGCCGAAGATTGGGTATTCACCAAGCAATTCCGAGATCGTCTTCACTGCGTGTGGGACGTCTTTCGGGTCCCCAGGGCCGTTGGACAGCTGGATACCATCTGGATTGAGGCGACGAATCTCATCAGCGGTTACGTCATGAGGTACAACTACAACGTCACAACCGCGATTGTTCAACTCGCGCAAGATACCAGCCTTCGCACCGTAATCTACCAAGACGATGCGCTCTTTGGTTCCTGGACTATTGTACATGCTTGGAGTAGATGTGCGAGCTACCTGATTGCGCAATTCTTCAATTGAGGTGTCGCCCATCATTTCCATCAATTCCTCTACACGTTTGTTAGAGGTAGTCAGGATCGCCTTCATTGTTCCGTAGTGGCGAATAATCCGCGTCAACATCCGGGTATCAATCTCGCTGATTCCAGGAATATCATATTCTTTCAGCAGGTCGTCCACACTGTATTCTGCGCGCCAGTTACTTGGAACTTCTTCATGACGACGCACTACAAAACCGTGTACGAAAGGTCGAACAGATTCGAAATCATCCCGCGTAATCCCGTAGTTCCCGATCAATGGGTACGTCATGGTAACGATTTGTCCGCAATATGAAGGGTCAGACAGCACCTCTTGATATCCTGTAATTCCTGTGTTAAAAACAACCTCGCCTGTCTTTTCACCTTCAGCGCCAAATGCGGTACCTGTAAATAAAGTTCCGTCTTGAAGCAGCAATCTCGCCTGCATTCCCTTCCACTCCTTCATGTTCTGTAGTCTGATACGTATGCCTTGCATGCCTTCCGGAGTGTACGCGCTCAAATTGCTGATCTGTAAAGATCAGCAATTTCGCCTCACCAGTCCGCTAGTTTTTCTCAGTCCATACGGCTTTGCCGTCCACCCAAGTTTTTACTGGCCAACCCTTAAGCTTCCAGCCGCCAAAAGGAGTGTTACGTCCTTTGCTTGCGAAGGAACTTGGGTCTACTTCTTTTTCCTGCTCCAGATCGATCAGTGTCAAATCTGCAGGAGCTCCGATCTCCATAACCCCGGTGTTCAATCTGAATACCCGTGCAGGATCGGCAGTCATTCTTTGTACAAGTAAGGATAAATCCCATTTTCCGGTTTCTACAAACGCCGTGTATAAGAGTGGGAAAGCTGTCTCGAATCCAACGATACCAAAAGGTGCCAACTGCATTCCTTTAGCTTTCTCTTCCTCACTATGTGGCGCATGATCTGTAACAATCATATCTAGTGTGCCATCAAGCAACCCTTCGATACACGCTTCAACATCGCGGCGGGAGCGCAGCGGCGGGTTCATTTTCCAATTGGCATCCAGGCCTGGAATATCGTCTTCAGCAAGAAGCAAGTGATGCGGACATACCTCAGCAGTTACTTTAATGCCGATCTCTTTTGCTTGGCGAATCAGCCGCACCGACTGTTCAGTACTGACATGGCATACATGGTAATGAACGCCTGTCGCTTCTGCCAGCAAAATATCGCGTCCAACATGGATCGCTTCTGACTCATTCGGAATTCCTTTGAGGCCATGCTTCTTAGCGAACTCACCTTCAGCTACACAGCAGCCTTCAACCAGCGAATTATCTTCGCAGTGGGCAATGACTGGCATATCGAGCGATGCTGCGATGTTCATTGCATCTTTCATCATTTGAGCACTTTGTACGCCCACACCGTCGTCTGTATAACCAATAGCTCCAGCTTCTTTGAGCGCCGCAAAATCCGTCAACTCACGTCCGAGCTCATTTTTCGTAATGGCTGCATAAGGAAGCACTTTAACTAGTCCTGCTTCACGCGCCTTGTCTTTCACAAATTGCACGATCTCCGGGCTATCTGTCACCGGACGAGTATTTGGCATACATGCAATGGTTGTAAATCCGCCTTTAGCAGCTGAGCGACTTCCGGTTTCCACTGTTTCCTTGTGTTCAAATCCCGGTTCACGCAAGTGCACATGCATATCAATGAGTCCCGGAATGAGCAGCTTACCTTCAGCATCAATGATCTCCGTGGCTTCTCCGATAGCTTCATTTCCGTCGATTATAGCCGAGATCACACCCTCCTGAAGTTCGATGTGTTTGCGCTCAAGCAAGCCTTCCTTATTCAATACGCTGGCGTTTCTAATAATCACTGTCATGATTCTACCTTTACCCTCAGATCACAGCTGCGGGCCCTCTCGTTATTATATAATAAAAATTCATCTTTGTGTATATTTATTAGTCTCTATACGTTAGCATTCTGTAAGCTTATAGTAAAGCTCTTTCGAGAACCGCCATCCGGACCGGTACGCCATTAGACATTTGCGGGAAAATCCGCGATTGACTGCACTCAACTACTGCATCATCAATCTCTAGATTCCGGTTAACCGGAGCTGGATGCATAATGATTGTGTCTTTGGCCAGCTTAGCTGCCCGCTCTTCTGTTAGACCATAGTGGCTACGGTAATCTTCAGCAGACAGCTTAATGCCGGAAGTATGGCGCTCAAGCTGTACTCGAAGCATCATTACTACATCCGCTTTAAGAGCTTCTTCCATAGTTACGTAAGGCGCATACTCCATAAGCTCAGGAGCCTTCATATTATCCGGTGCGCAGAACTGCACCTTGGCTCCCATTTTCGTAAGCCCCCAGAGATTAGAGCGCGCTACGCGGCTATGCATAATGTCCCCAATGATGGAGACTGTCAGACCCTTTAGTTCCCCAAAGGTTTTGGTCATGGTGTATAAATCAAGCAGCGCCTGCGTAGGATGTTCATTGTTGCCGTCGCCCGCATTGATAAGCGGTATGGACACCTTCTCAGCTAACTGCTGCAGCACACCTGCAGGCTTCAAACGCACAACTCCGGCATCGATCCCCATCGATTCCAGTGTGCGCACTGTATCGTAGATCGACTCCCCTTTTTCTACACTAGAAGCTGCAGCCGTAAAATTAAGTACTTGTGCACCTAGTCGTTTCTCTGCCATCTCGAAAGAGAAGCGTGTGCGTGTGCTGTTCTCAAAAAACATGTTAGAAATAAAATGGGAGTTCAAGATGGGCGTTAGCTTTTCACTTTGATTGTCCCAAAATGCTGTTCTGTCAAGCAGTTGGATAATTTCCGACCGGTCAAGCTCTTTGATTCCCAGCAGACTACGTTCCTTTACCTTGGTAAGTGTCATGATGTTATCGTTCCTCCCGGTTTGAAATAATGTAGACCTCATCTTTGCCGTCGTATTCCTTCAGCGCCACTTCAATCTGCTCGTGCTTTGAGGTAGGTACATTCTTACCGATGTAGTCCGGCCGGATCGGCAGCTCGCGGTGTCCGCGGTCAGCCAGTACTGCCAGTTGAATCATTCGTGGGCGTCCGCAATCCATCAAAGCGTCCATCGCCGCGCGGATGGTGCGTCCGGTGTAAAGTACATCATCGAACAAAATGACTTTCTGATCATGGATGCCAGCACTTCCTGAAGTAATAACGACGTTACTCTTCACTACTGCTTCACTGCCTTCCACTTCACGGTCATCCCGGTAATGTGTGATATCCAGCTCACCGTATGGAATCTCGACGCCTTCAATCTCCTTGATGCGCTCAGCGATACGTTGTGCCAGATACACACCTCGTGTCCGAATGCCGACCAGCAGACAATTCTCGATACCTTTGTTCTTCTCCAAAATCTCATGAGCAATACGCGATAAGGCCCGGCGGATCGCCGTTTCATCCATAATGACATTTTTCTCAGTAACCATAATCTTGTCACCCTCCAGCTTGTTCGCCTATTCAAGTTCCCGGAAATCAAAAAACTCCTTGCCTATAACAGGCAAGGAGTGAAATCCGCAGATGAGGAAGATGACGGCCGCGCGCATAAAAAGACAGTTCCGTATTTACACACGGATACCTTTCTAAGAGTCGCGAACCTCGATTCACGTTACCTTGCCAGCCTCACAGGACTGAATTAAAGGCGCTATTCATTTAACAAGAATTATGACAGAACAACCCCCTCATGTCAACTTTCTCTGCCTAAACTTTTGCACTTCTCTTCCTTACTTCTATTAACAACAAGGGGGAAGCGGTACTCAGTATATCTGCATAAAAAACGAGGCTGGTCCCAAATAGCCTTTCATCGCTTTTTGGACAGCCTCGTTTATGTTCTTAACACTACTTAATGTCCAAATGATTCAAAAGGCGCACCTAGTAATGCTGAAAATGATGCAATCGGTGAGGTACTTATATAGTAATTAAGGAATTTCTCCCTGAAATTCAGTGATTTCTGTTCATCAGACTTGTTATTAGGGAAAACTTCCCTAATTATTGGCCAGTTCAGTAAATAATATAGAAAACCCGCTGATTATTAGGGAACTTTTCCCTGATTTCGTACATTTAGAGCGAATATCGGCTAATTTCAGGGAGTTTTTCCCTAATTAGTTTATAACCCACTCTTTACTTCGCACAAACACAGAACGCATATCGCTCACCACACAAGCCCACCGCAGAAAGTCCACTGCACAAATTCCACCGTCACAGCTACCACAAATCATCTACTGCAAGCTGTACGAAAATCAAATATTGCAGTCAACCACCACCCACCCGAATAACAGAACACTACACTAAAATGCACTACAATACACAACACGTGGCATATAGTCATACGGCACAGTAACATCAACAACATTTCCTATTCCATAAAAAAGAAGCTGCCCCAAAGTAGAATTCACTACTTTTGAGACAGCCTCATTAATTTCAATAACAATGCTTAAAACTCAAATTCCACATCGCTAAGACGTCTTTGAATTTCAGAGATGACACGTCTCTCTTCCTCTTCACCTTTAGCAATAAAGGTAACGGAGAAACGAACAAACGGACCTGCATCATCCCAAGGCACAGTGGAGATCAGCTTCTCACGAATGAGGAATTGGGAGAAATCTTCACCGGATTCAAAGCGACGGCCGTCTTTGATTCCCTTAGGTGCAGCGACATACAGGAAGAAGGAGCCTTTTGGCTTCTCAGCTTTAAAGCCGAGGCTGTTCAGTGCATCAACCAGCAGGTTGTGACGACGGGAGTATTTATCTGCAATCGCTTCAGTAATCTCCGGATGAGCAAGACCATAAGCCGCTGCTTTTTGAATCGCGATAAATTGGCCGGAATCGTTATTATCCTTCACATCGCTGAAAGCTTTAACCACTAGCGGATTACCAGCCACAAAACCAATTCTCCAGCCCGTCATATTGTAAGACTTAGAAAGAGAATGCAGCTCTACACCCACATCCTTTGCACCTGGAACGGAGAGGAAGCTAAGTGGCTTCAAACCGTCATAGGTCAAGGCAGCATAAGGTGCGTCATGGATAACCACTACATCGTATTTTTTCGCCCATGCAACGACCTCAGCAAAAAACTCAGGAGTGGCACTAGCGCCCGTTGGATTGTTTGGATAGTTTAGATAAAGAAGCTTAGCTTTACGAGCAATGTCTTCCGGAATTTCATTCAGATCTGGAAGGAATTTGTTCTCCTTCTTCAGCTCCACTGTAAATACTTGTCCACCCAAATATTTAGTATGTGTACCCAAGACTGGATAACCCGGCACGGTCATAATCGTGATATCACCTGGATTGATGAAACAAGATGGCAACATAGCCAGCGCAGGCTTCGATCCGATGGAGTGAACTACCTCCGTGTCTGGATCAATTCCTTCCACCCGGAAAACTTCCCGCAAATATTCAGCAGCAGCAGTCTTGAATTCGGCAATTCCATTGTCCGCATATCCGCGGTTTTCTTCCTTCGCTGCTTCTTCAGCAAGCTTAGCTACGATACCCGCATCAGCCATCTCATCCGGCTCGCCTACGCCCATATCAATTAGTTCAATGTTAGGAAAATCCTGTTTTGCGGATGCTTTAGCACGTTTGATTTTCTCGAATTTATAAATCGAAGTGTCTTTGCCATAATTGGCACCGCCGATGCGGTCTGCAAAATTAGTCTGAATGAAGCTATCTTGGTATTGTTCAATACTCATACTGTCATCTCATCTCCTGAATATCTATTCTACTTTTAAAAGAAACGGCTTCGCCGTCCCTTGGATGGCGTATGTTTCCGGATATCCGTTTCATTATAAAAATAAGGATAAAGAATAAGGCATTACCCTTTCTTTATCCTTATGTTTTTAAATATGCCGTAAAGTAGTGTTCAATACCATAGACTAATTATCACTTCATTTGTACTTATCTGCTGCGTAGTGTGAACAGCACTTCTTCCATATCCTCTGGAATAGGTCTGCTGAATTCTTTATATTCACCTGTGGTAGGATGAACAAATCCAAGCACCGCCGCATGCAACGCTTGTCCATTCATCGTAGTGCCCTTGCTGCGTCCATATATCGGATCACCTACAAGTGGATGGCCAATGAACTTCATATGTACCCTGATTTGATGCGTGCGGCCAGTCTCCAGCTGCAGCTCCAGCAGTGTACAATCTCCGAAACGTTCCATTACTGTAAAATGGGTTACGGATTTCTTGCTGTTCTTTTCGGTTACTGTGTATAGCTTGCGATCATGTGGATCTCTGCCAATCGGTGCGTCAACAGTTCCCTTATCATGCGACAAGTTGCCGTGTACGACTGCAATATATCGGCGCGTAACACTATGCTCTTTAAGCTGTGCGGCAAGCGAGGCATGACTGGCATCATTCTTAGCCACCATGATAAGACCAGAGGTATCCTTATCGATCCGATGGACAATACCTGGACGAATCTCACCGTTAATGCCGGACAGATCCTTACAGTGATACATCAGCGCATTTACTAAGGTGCCTGACGGATGTCCCGCAGCTGGGTGCACAACCATGCCCCGGGGTTTATTAATCACAATGACATCGCTGTCTTCATATACAACTTCAAGAGGAATGTTCTCCGCGATCAAATCCGTTACTTCTGCTTCAGGGACAACAACGCTAACCACGTCGCCTTCCGATAACTTATAGTTGGCTTTCACTGGCTTGCCATTAACCGTAACGTTACCGCCGCTGATCCACAGCTGCACCTGAGAACGGGAAATTTCTTCTTCCCATGATTCCGTAATATATTTATCGATTCGCTCCCGCGCGTTCTCTGCCGAAACGGTCCATTCCGTGACGTCCCTCTCTTCTTCGCTCGTAGATGCCGCTTGGTGATTGACGTCTTTATTCAAATCATTCATTCCCTTCTCTTACTTCCTTTGCTTCTTTCACTTCTTTTATTTCCGTAATTTCTTCGCCATTCTTAAGGTCACGAAAAGAATCCAGAAGAATCAATCCAACCCCAATGACAATACAAGAATCCGCCACGTTAAAAATCGGGAAGCTATAGCTCCCAAAATTGAACAGAAGGAAATCAACAACCTCACCATTGATTATCCGGTCCAGGAAGTTACCGATAGCTCCACCCAGTACAAGCCCTAGGGCAACAGATAACAGCTTCCGCGAGTGTCTAGTCTTGTTCAAATACCAAACGATACCACTAACCACTACAACCGTAACTAGAAAGAAGAACCATTGCTGACCTTCGAGAATCCCAAAAGCAGCCCCGCGATTGCGATGAGAGGTAATCAGGAAAAAATCTCCGATAACAGAAATCTGTTCTCCGATCTCCAGACGTGTAGCAATGAGATACTTTGTCCCTTGATCCACCAAAAATACAATAAGAGCAATCAAATAGTACACCACAGAAGTTGTCACTCCGTTCTTATTTTTCCCGCTAAATGCGGTACGAATACTGTTTAAAGACTTGTATATTGTAGCACAGCCCTTAAAGAATCGTCTATTGCGGGACATCCGCTAAGTTCAATCTTGGGGACTATTTTCCAGCGCTAAAATCCCTGCTCTCCGGTCAACCTAACAGAAGAACCATCCGGTGTTATCCGGCAAGTCGGAATGATTCTTATAAAAGGTACAGAAAGGAGCTTTCTCATTATGACGCACCTGACAGTACAGCAGCTCTCAGAGCTACGCGCACGATTGGAAAAAGATCGGGATACGATTCAGCACAGGCTTCAGAATAATGAACATTACGGCTTAGATGAATCCATGCGGGATGGCTCCGGTGAACTTTCCGAGAATGACAACCATCCAGGAGATGCAGCCACCGATTTGTATAATCGCTCCATGGACATTTCACTGTTAGAGCGGGACGAGCATGAGCTGGACGATATTGAAGCTGCTTTATCCGCTATGGATAATGGCACCTATGGGATATGCAAGGCTAGTGGTGAGCCGATCCCTTTTGAACGTTTATCTGCCATCCCTTCCACACTTTATTGTAAAGAGCACAACCCGCGGCAAAACGCACCTTTCACTCGACCAGTAGAAGAGGAGCTGTTATCTCCACCTTTTGGACGAACCAGTCTGGATGAACGCGACGATCAAAACGGTTTTGACGGCGAGGATGCCTGGCAGATTGTTGAAAGCTGGGGTACCTCGAATTCTCCCGCCATGGCGGAGGGCAACAATATTGATTCTTATAATGATATGGAGATTGAAGCTGATGAGCTGGAAGGCTGCGTAGAGCCTTGGGAGAACTTTATCGCCACTGATATCACGGGCAACAATCTAATTGTAGTGCCGGGACGGAGCTACCAGCGTTATTTGGACAGTGACGAGGCAACCCATAGCCTAGATCCTCTCGACGAAGACTAAACACAAATGTCCCCTATACAAAAACATTTAAACAGCGTACTGTTCCAGTTTTGAGGAATGGTTCGCTGTTTTTAATCTTAACGTTTCGATGACTATTTGAACTCTAGCTGACGCTGTACGATCCGCACAATATCCGCAATATAATCACCAATGATCGGTAGATTGAGCGCGCCTAGTCCCTGAAGGATATAAATAATCGTTGCCGCAAAAAAAGTAAAACCCAGTGCAATCCCAACTCCCCGAGCTGCTCCAAATAAAATATTTCTCCAAATCAACCGCCAAGGTGAATATAGCAGATCCGTATATTGATAAATTCGGGATTTTTCCAAAATATGAGCCCACTCAAAGGTCAAACGGTACATCGTATTCATTTTTTCTTCCAGCGGAATATCCTCGGGATTACGCGGATCTGCTGTTAGATACTCAGGATTAACTTCAGGAAAAGCCTTATTCTCCCTTTCCTTGTCTGGGTTATTCTTATTGCCGGATGTCTTAATGGAGATTCTCCTCTTATTTCCCTCCACAGCTACGGCTCCTCTCATATGTCTTTCCTTCGCTACAAAGTAAACGAGCCCGGCCAAAGAGAATTCATCTCCTTAAGCTCGGGACTCGTTAGTTTTGCGCCGAAATATAAAGACTATATTTCCCGCATAAACGGAAGATCTCCGTTTACACTTATGCCGCTAGTATATGCTGTTTTGGGACAGGTAATGCAGAATTATACTTCGATATGGATACCGATGGATTTGTCACCGACTTCTACCGTCTCAAAAGCATGTTCTCCATCAAAATCAACCGTAGTCACAAGAACATTGTCTCGCAATACATTGTCAAATGCTGTAACAGCTGCTTTTAGCTCATCATCTAATTTCAAGGTGAGTGCGATCCGTTTCTCAATCGGCAGATCCAGACGTTTACGGTAATCTTGAACCGCACGAATGATCTCACGAACCCAGCCTTCTTGTTCAAGCTCAGGCGTGATTTCGGTATTGAGCGCAACCGTAACTCCATATCCGGAAGCTGCGGCGAAACCTGCTTTGGCTTGTTTTTCAACAAGCAGCTCTTCAGAAGTGATTACAAGCTCTTCACCTTCAGGTGTCGCAATTGCAATTTTACCGTCCTGTACCGCTTTGCGGGTAGAATCACTGTCGAGGCTTTTCAGGAAGCCTTGCAGGAAGCCTACATTTTTACCGTATTTTTTACCGGCTACCTTAAGATTCAGCTTGAGTGTGAAATCAACAAATCCGCTGTCACTGTTCTCCAGCACGATGTTCTTGATGTTGATCTCATCTTTGATGATCTCTTCATACTCAGCCAAATGGAAGTCGCGGTTCATCGAAACGATCAGCTCGGACAGCGGTTGACGATTCTTAATGCCTGTTTCGTTACGTACGTTACGCGCCAACTCAACGATCTGTCTTGCACTTTCCATATCCTCTTCCAGCTCTTTATCGATCAAGTTCTCGTCAGCAACCGGGTAGTCTGCCAAATGCACACTTTCTCCGCCGCCAAGGTTCGTGAAGATATCTTCGGACAACATCGGTGTAAATGGAGCCATCAAAGTTGCTGTCGCCAAAAGCACATGAGTCAACGTACGGTATGCATCCAGTTTATCTTCACCTAGGCCACTCCCCCAGAAACGGTCACGGGAACGACGGATATACCAGTTACTCAGCTCATCCACAAAGTTCTCAATAGCTCTAGATGTATTCACGAAGTCATTTACCGCAAGTCCTTTATCCACCAAAAGAATCAAGCTGTTCAGACGGGACAGAATCCAGCGGTCCAGCTTATGTTTTGATACTTTAAAAGGATGATCGGCTGGATCGTAACCATCAATGCCCGCATACAGCGTCAAGAAGGCATGTGTATTTACCAGCGTATCCACTACTTTAGATTTCGTCTCACCTACAAGACCACGCGAGAAACGTTTATTATTCCACGGTGCACTGTCGGACAAAATAGCCCAACGGAAAGCATCCGTACCATACTCATTCATGATTTTCCAAGGATCAATAACATTGCCCTTGGATTTGGACATTTTTTGACCATTCTCATCGAGGATATGGCCTGTAGCAATTACCGCTTTATAAGGTGCTTTACCCTTGAACAAGGTGGATACTGCAAGCAAGCTATAGAACCATCCACGGGTCTGGTCGATCCCTTCACAGATCATATCTGCCGGATACTGATCATTCAGCTTATCCTCGTTCTCAAACGGATAATGGCTTTGTGCAAAAGGCATCGAGCCACTATCGAACCATACGTCGATCACTTCCGATGTACGAACCATCTCTGCACCTTCGCTAAACGGACTGCGCAGTTTGATCTTATCCACGAAAGGTTTATGCAGTTCGATATCTTCAGGAACATCACCAATCGCCATCGCTCTTAGCTCTTCAATGCTGTGTGGAGCAAACTCTTTGCCCGTCTCTTGACATACCCAGACATTGAGGGGTGTACCCCAATAACGGTTACGGCTGATATTCCAGTCAACCAGTTCATCCAAGAACTTCCCGAAACGTCCTTCACGTACATGCTCAGGGTACCAAGCCACACTGTTGTTGTTAGCAATCAGCTGATCTTTGATCGCTGTAGTGTTGATGAACCAGCTGTCTGTTGCGTAATACAAAAGTGGTGTATCACAACGCCAGCAGAACGGATAGCTGTGCTCGTATTTCTCTTTACCGTAAAGCAATCCTTTTTCAGACAAAACCTTAATGATATCCAGATCGCAATCCTTAACAAAACGTCCCGCAAAATCAGAGACTACATCTGTATACTTACCGGAATTATCAACCACATTTACGAAGCTGATGCCATTCTCACGGCAAGTCTTGTAGTCATCCTCACCATGTGCTGGTGCCATGTGTACGATCCCTGTACCACTGGAATCTGTAACGAAAGAAGCGCCTACGATAACATTGCTTTTCTCTGCCTTAATATATCCGAATGGAGGTGCGTAAGTTTTACCGATAAACTCGGAACCTTTATGTGTAGAAAGGACTGTGTGCTCACCTTTCATTACTTCTTCGACCAAGTTTTTAGCAACGATGTACACACCATCTTCTTGTTGCACACGTACATAATCCATGTCCGGGTTCATAGCTAACGCCATATGGGCTGGCAAGGTCCAAGGTGTTGTCGTCCAAGCCAATACGTAGTCTCCGCTGTCATCCAGCTTGAACTTCGCGGTTGCACTGAGATCCTTAACGGTTTTGTAGCCTTGAGCAACTTCATGTGAGCTTAGTGTAGTCTGGCAGCTCGGGCAATACGGGCTAACACGGTGTCCGCGGTAAAGCAACCCGTTCTCATGCACTGTAGCCAAGATGTTCCATACACTTTCGATATAGGTGTTATCCAAGGTTACGTAAGGATTATCTAAATCCGTCCAGTATCCGATTGCTTCTGTAAATTCACGCCATTGCTTCTCATAACCGAAGACGCTGTCTTTACATTCCTGGATGAATTTTTCTACGCCATATTCCTCGATCTCTTGTTTGCCGGAGATGCCAAGCTTCTTTTGTACTCCTAGTTCTACTGGCAGACCGTGTGTATCCCAGCCCGCTTTACGTACCACGCGGTAACCTTTCATCGTCTGGTAACGACCGATGAAATCCTTGATTACCCGTCCCAGCACGTGTCCGATATGCGGCGCACCGTTTGCTGTAGGCGGACCTTCATAGAATACATAGTTTGGACGTCCCTCACGGTTCTCCATGGACTTGCGGAACGTATTTTCGTCGCTCCATTTCTTTAATATGCGGACATCTCTTGCCCGCGCCTTTTCTCTGACATCTACTTTTTGCATGTGATGGTCAATCCTTTCATGGATTAGTCTATAAAGCTCTTTTCGATCTTTGGGCGACCTTGCGCAGCTGGTCGCTCACCGCTCTTGCCCTGGCTCCCGAGCTGCGATCCCGTAGGGCAGCAATCGCTCGGGGCGCCATACGCGACCTTGCGCAGCTGGTCGCTCACCGCTCTTGCCCTGACTCCCGAGCCGCGATCCCGTTAGGGCAGCAATTGCTCGGGGCGCCATGGGCGACCTTGCGCAGCTGGTCGCACCGCTCTTGCCCTGGCTCCCGAGCCGCGATCCCGTTAGGGCAGCAATTGCTCGGGGCGCCATTTTCGCGACCTTGCGCAGCTGGTCGCACCGCTCTTGCCCTGGCTCCCGAGCTGCGATCCCGCAGGGCAGCAATCGCTCGGGGCGCCATTCCGCGACCTTGCGCAGCTGGTCGCACCGCTCTTGCCCTGGCTCCCAAGCCGCGATCCCGTTAGGGCAGCAATTGCTCGAGGGGCCAATGGGCGACCTTGCGCAGCTGGTCGCACCGCTCTTGCCCTGGCACCCGAGCTGCGATCCCGCAGGGCAGCAATCGCTCGGGGCGCCATACGCGACCTTGCGCAGCTGGTCGCTCACCGCTCTTGCCCGGGCTCCCGAGCTGCGATCCCGTAGGGCAGCAATCGCTCGGGGCGCCATGGGCGACCTTGCGCAGCTGGTCGCGCACCGCTCTTGCCGTAAAGGCCCCGCAGGCGAACCCGCCAGGGGAGCCTAAGAAGGGCCGCTCCTTCAGCCACATGAATCCGTTCGTTTCCACCACCGTACCTAGTTTGCACGAGGCTTTACTTTGCGGGTGTCCAGAGGGCAGCAGCCCTTGGGGTCCCCCTTAGAAAGGGGGATTTAGGGGGATGGCCGTCCCGGAACAACAAAATAAGCGTCATCCCACCCCCAAAGGGGCGAGACGACGCTCGCGATACCACCCTAATTCTGCGCATGAGCACATCCTTAAGGGGAGTGTATTCAGCACAATCTCAGTCCTGCGCGTAAATCTTGTGCACAGGTCCGGTGTAACGTCCGGCAGACGGTTAGGCTTACGCACGATCAACGCTTCAGCTTAACTTCTAGGGGAAGATCTTCCGGCAGGGTTCGAACAATCGGCTCGCAGCAATCGCCGACTCTCTGGAGAACGTTACCTTGTCGTACTTGTCCCGTCATCGAATACATATAAATATTATTCAGATATGTTCTATTTATAGACTTTTTGAATCTAAATGTCAACAACCATTCGCCCAATCTAGCTATTATGAGGGTACTTGCACATGGAGTTCACTTTATTATGGTCTATTTTATCGGAAAATAAAAATAGAGGGAATAGCTCCCTCTATTTAGCCAATTATCGTCTGAAACCTTTAGATGCGATGAAGAACATCATCCTTGAAAGCTACGTTCTCGCTCGCCTCACGACTCTCTAAGGCATTCCAGTCATCCTGTGATAACAGCTCCAGCTGAGCTTCCACTAATGTCCGGAAACGAGTGCGATAGATCGAAGCTTGCTTGCGCAATTCTTCAGTCTCAATAGCAACCTTACGGGATTTGGATAACGCTTCGTTAATAATACGATCGGCGTTTTTCTCCGCTTCCTTGATAATGAGCTGGGATTCCTTCTTGGAGTTGTTCTTCACATCATCCGCCGCTTCCTGAGCGACTAAGATCGTCTTCGATAAACTTTCTTCAATATTCACAAAATGATCCAGACGCTCTTGAATAGACAAAAGCTGATTCTGCAGTTCCTTGTTCTCACGGATGACGCTTTCGTAATCCTTGATCACTTGATCCAGAAATTCGTTGACCTCGTCCTCATCATAACCGCGAAGTCTCCGAGAAAACTCCTTGTTATGTATATCGAGCGGTGTTAATGGCATGCTGTGCACCTCCTAGAAATTTCGGACCTTCTTTATCTCTAAATCGCAACTAAGCGGCAGACAAAGAAGAAAGACTGTACTTCAAGTAAAGGCAGAAGGTGTTCCTGTGTTCCGCCTGCCATTCATGGTCCGCCTCTTCTTAAAAGTATCGGCGTCCAGCTTAAAAAATGTTTGATTCCCTCGAAATAATCAATTTCGACAAGTAAGACCGTATTCCTGCAAGGGATTCACACAAATTTACCAATCTGAACACGGTATCGGCCCTTTTTCGTCAAACTGCCGACCTCTAGAACCTTGAAGCGACCAAAGCCTTGAATAGATACCATGTCACCATCCTTAAGACCGCAGGATGGGTCTTCCTCCACTTTCCAGTTTACCCGAACACGTCCAGCCTTGATGGGAGCAAGAATTTTGCTTCGGCTAAGCCGTGTTACATCTGCGGCAATGCCATCCAATCGCAGGGATGCTACAGTCAAATCCATCAATTCCAGCTTAACCTCACTATTACGCAAGGCGGAAAGGGGTAATACTTCCGTACTTACCTGTATCCGGTGCACTCCAGTTAAATTCATAGCTAAATAATCTGCAATATCAGCAGCGACTACAACATGACAACCATCGTCCAGAACATGAATATCACCGATTTTGCCTCGTTTAACGCCCAGCCCCAGAATAGAACCCATGTAGTCCCCGTGCTCCAGAGACAGAAACTTCTGCTCCCCTGAGGTTATTGCAAGCACCTTCAGCTCCATGTCTTCCTGATCCAGGTCACGATAATCAGGAGCGACAAGCGCTCGCTTCCGCTCTGCCTCAGCATGTCCACCTTCCCATTTAACAATCACATCAGGATGGCGGTTAACTAAAGTTTGCAAAATAAAACCTTGGCGGGGATCGAGAAATTCAGTTAATTTAGTCTCATGATATTCTCCAGCGTTGGTAACCCATTCGAAGGCCTTGTCCACAAATTGACGTTCATCGGGATGAAAATGCCCGTAAACTTCGTTCTTCATCACAATTGCCTAAAAAATCAAATGCAGGATAGATTTAAGTCCGCCTGCAGCGAATTCCAAGACAAGTAATGCAATAATTGGAGAGATATCAAGTGTACCGAAGAGCGGTGGAATAAACCGTCTGAAAGGTGTTAAATACGGCTCTACGAGTTTGCTTAGCAGTTCTCCAATGAAGTTATCACGAACGTTGGGTAACCAGGACATTAGCACATAGAAAATAATCATGTAAAAATAAATGTTAAACAAAATATCGATAATGTAATCAATTTGAAGCAAAGCCCATTCACCTCATTCTGTTATAGTCTTGATCGTCACCTAGGATTTCTGTAATGGAGCCTTGAATTTCAACAGTATCTGGAGTGCACATAAATATATTGCCCCCAATTTTAGAGATTCCTCCCCCAAGGGCATAAACAGTTCCGCTGAGAAAATCAATAATTCGCATTGCTTGATCATTGCGAACACGCTGCAGGTTAATTACTACCGTCCGATGCGAACGGAGATGATCAGCAATCTCCTGTGCCTCATCATATGAACGTGGTTCATATAATACAACCTTGACATTTTTTTGCGAATGGATACTGACAACGTTGCCCCTCTGATTTTTGCGGGTTTCTACAGGGGCCGGCTCATACTCATCCTCTTCGTGGATTTGCTCCCGCTCCACAACTTCCTCTTCCTCCTGCAAGCCCAAAAAACTCATAAATCGGTTCATAACGCTCATCACGATCCCTCCTAATGGCCTACTAACACCGTACCCAGGCGTACCCAGGTGGCTCCTTCCTGTATCGCCACTTCAAAATCATTCGACATTCCCATGGACAGCTCCGTAATCGGCTCAGGTGTCAAAGCAAGTTGATTAAGCTCATCGCGCAGCTCACGAAGTCCGCGAAATACAGGACGGGTAAGCTCTGAATCACCTTCTAAAGGTGCCATCGTCATAAGTCCAATTACCTTAACGCGGTCCAAACTAGCGATTTCACGTAAAAATCCAGGTACTGCCTCAGGTGACAGACCAAACTTCGTATCTTCGCCAGAGATATTCACTTGAAGAAACACATTCACTTCCTGATCAGCGGCAAGCGCCTTTTTGTGTAATTCTTGCGCCAGAGACATCCGGTCCAAAGAGTGTATATATTGAAATTTGCCAATAACGTCTTTAACCTTATTGGTTTGCAAATGCCCGATAAAATGCCATGTCCCTTTGTCCCCTAAAACCTTCCATTTGTGCTCAGCATCCTGCCAGCGACTCTCAGCAACATGCTCTAGGCCTGCCTCCAATACGGAGGATACCATTTCCAGAGAAACATATTTCGTCACTGCAATTACCTTGACGTCATTACGATCCCGGCCGCTTGCCGCACAGGCACGTGCTACACGTTCCTCTACCTCAGCAATTCTCTCCTGCAGTGTTAAAGACAACTTTCAACTCTCCTTTATTCCGATCCAGCTCGTCATTCTGCCTGTAATACCGTTTTCTTTGCGATAAGAAAAAAACAAATCACGATTACAGCTTGTACACCATGTTGTACATTCGATATGAGTCGGCAATATTCCTGCTTTTATCATAATGCGTCGATTCATTTCTTTCAAGTTTAGCAAGTATTTACTCTGATCAGTCTCTGAGGCTCTGTAAAGCTCCACAGCATCGAAAGTTTTTATCCCCTCATTCAAGCTGCCCTCCAGCTGCCGAACATGCTCCATCACATAATCATCCACCTCATAACAGCAGTCGCCAATGGATGGACCGATCGCTGCCACAATATCATGTGGATGGCTGCCGTATACCGTTTGCAGCTTACTCACCATAGCTGCGGCAATCTGAGCCACCGTTCCTTTCCAGCCTGCATGCGCAAGACCAACGACTCTACGCACGGGATCATAAAAATAAAGGGGCACACAATCCGCATAAAAAGAAGTCAACAAAACCCCAGGCACATCCGTCAGCAGACCATCCGTAGCTTGAAATGCCGATGCTCTGTCCTGTTGTCCCCGCCCACGGTCTACTTCCCTTACTACAGCTATCTCTGCCCCATGAGTTTGTTCTCCACAGGTCCATGCTTCCGGCTTGAAATCAAGAGCTTCGGCAAGCGCTCTCCGATTGCTCAGGACATCTTCAGGAGCATCCCCAACGTGAAACGCACAATTCAGGCTGTCATAGGGCACCTTGCTAGCCCCTCCCTGTCTACCAGTAAACCCCGCTGTAATTTCGTTATGCTCCACTCGCCAAGGCTCCAGATGGAGCAGCATAAGCATTTCTTTCCCCTGCACAAACGGTTCCATTTCCTCACCTCCGCCTTAGTGTACCACATGTAAATACCCGTACAAAGTGACGGTTAAGCCTGATCGCCTAAATTCTTAAATAAAAAAACAAAAAACGCACCTAATTAATAAGTGCGCCGTTCGCTGCGATCTCCCCGTTCCAGATACATCGTTTCACGCTCTTCCTGTCCCGGAGACATCCGCGACTCTTCAATCTTCACGAGTACTACATCGGACCCGATCTTAACTATATTCCGCCATGGAATAATCAGATCTGTCCCGCCTCCGAACAATCCCATAAACCGAGTGTATCCGGGTATAACGATGGCATCAATGACACCACGGCGCAAATCAAGCTCCAGATCACTAATCTGCCCCAGCCGCTTGCCATCTACAATGTTGATAACATCCTTCGTCTGAAAATCTGAGATTTTCATTTTTTTGGCAGACCCTTGATAATCCTCATTCATCTCACCACCCCTGTACAATCCGACCTATAGTCCAATATATGATCCGGAAGCTTGTCAACATGCATTAAAAAGAGGAGACAACCCAAAATCCTTAACCCGGATTCTGGAATATCTCCTCATGGCTACTGCTCTAAGATTTCACGTGTTTTTGCATTTGCTGAATCGCAGATTTCTCCAGACGTGAGACCTGTGCCTGTGAAATGCCAATCTCATCTGCGACCTCCATCTGTGTTTTCCCTTCGAAAAACCGCATGGATAAAATTCGTTTCTCCCTTTGTCCTAACTTACGCATCGCTTCACGTAATGCAATTTCTTCGATCCACGACACATCCTTATTCTTATCGTCGCTAATCTGGTCCATTACATAAATAGGATCGCCGCCGTCATGATAGATCGGCTCGAATAAGGACACTGGATCCTGAATGGCATCAAGAGCAAAAACAACATCTTCCTTCGGCACACCCAGCGCTTCTGATATTTCGAATATCGTCGGTTCCCGTGAGTTCTGATTGGTCAGACTATCACGTACCTGGAGCGCCTTGTAGGCGATATCTCTGAGAGAACGTGATACCCGAATCGGGTTGTTATCACGCAGGTAACGCCGAATCTCACCGATAATCATCGGAACTGCATATGTGGAGAATTTAACGTTTTGTGATAAATCGAAATTATCGATGGCTTTCATCAGACCGATGCAACCCACCTGGAACAAATCGTCAACAAATTCTCCCCTATTATTGAACCTCTGGATAACGCTTAGAACAAGTCTAAGATTACCGTTTACCAATTTCTCTCTGGCGGATCGCTCGCCCTGCTGCTGCAGCGAAGTGAACAGTTGCCGCATTTCCACATTCGTTAGAACAGGCAGCTTAGCAGTATCCACACCGCAAATCTCGACTTTATTACGGGTCATGATGATTTACCTCCCAAGGAGAAACATTACTGTACATTATCTCCCGGGCTCGCCATTTTATTCCTTGCTAATTTCACCTTACACCATCTTGTTAAACTCCTTGCGCAGCCGCTTGATAATTCTTTTCTCCAGCCGCGAAATATAAGATTGGGAGATGCCAAGCAGATCAGCCACATCTTTTTGTGTCTTTTCTTCGCCTCCGCGCAGGCCAAATCTCAGCTCCATAATGAGTCTTTCCCGGTCACTCAGCTTTTCCAGTGCCTTTTGCAGCAGCTTGCGATCAACCTGTTCTTCTATGTTCCGATAAATGGTATCATTTTCCGTTCCTAATACGTCAGAAAGCAATAATTCATTGCCATCCCAATCAATATTAAGCGGCTCATCAAAAGAAACCTCACTCCGTGTCTTGCTGTTCCGCCGCAGATACATTAAGATTTCGTTCTCTATGCAGCGGGATGCATAAGTAGCCAGTTTTATTTTTTTCTCAGGATCAAAAGTGTTCACAGCCTTAATTAAGCCAATAGCGCCAATCGAAACCAGATCCTCGATATTGATTCCGGTATTCTCAAATTTACGAGCGATATATACTACCAAGCGAAGATTGCGCTCAATCAACATCGCACGAACAGCTGCATCGCCGCTAGACAGCCGCTGAAGCAGATATTCTTCTTCTTCCCGTGTCAGCGGTGGAGGAAGTGCCTCACTCCCGCCAATATAATAGATTTCCTGACTCTTCAGCCCTAGTAGAAACAGCATGCGGTAATATTGCAGCTGCAGAGCAATTTTCCATTTGACCATTATTTGTTCCTCCTCCAAGAAGTGCACGGTTCGCGTGTGAAGCTTTCAAATCCCGCTTTCAGCCATCAGAAGTTTGGTTCAGCTAGCTTTAAAGATTAGGAAGGCAGTGCTGCAACAGTAGCGCTCTCTTTTTGAGTCAAATCAGGATGTATTACAGCCCGATAGGCTCCATCCCCCGACAATGTCCCACCATCCAGCCCAATCAAGACTCTTTTACAATAAAAGATATCTTCACCAAGCTTTATCGTCACCTGATCAGGCTTCAGTGCGAGCATAAATGATGCCCCCCGGTTAACTCCCCTGTAAGGCACCAGTCGCATCCTGTCCTGCCAAGCAAACGACTGCCCGTCCGTTTCTAGTAAAAGTTTGTCCGCTCCGTCCTGAGTGAGTCTACCTTTCCATGTTTCAGGCAGATGTCCCTCCCAGAGCGAAGATTCCATAACCATCACCGGTATGCGGGTCAAAGGATCACAAAGCCGGTTACCTGTGTCTAGCAGGCCGGGACAGGAAACAGTCACTCCATCAATTTCTACTACCACCTCACCGATATAGGTTTCAAGCTGCTCCCTTCTGATTCGTGAGGAGTGCACTGCCTTGAAGCAGATTAACACCAGGGGAAATACTGCAATTACAAACCAAAAGCCAATCTTTAGGCGGTAAGCATGCCCTCCTGAAGCAGTGAACATAATACCATTCCAAATATCACCGGAGCTCTGCAGCAAATAGTGAATACCTACAATCCCACCAGCCGCTGCGAAATTGATAATATAAAAAGCTCCCATAGTGCGAAGGTAGCTTTGCAGACTCCCAAAACCAAAGGCAATCCATAGCATAACCACCGACAATCCAAACTTAATGAGGAAGGTATACATGAAAGACAACTCCGGCACAAACATCATCACCACATACAGCGCACCAACCAGAGCTGAGAGGACTAAACGCCACCATGATATCCTCAGCTTGACCATCCAGCCTGTCAGCCACAAAAGAATTCCGTCGATCACTAGATTGGCGGCGAATATCAAGTCAATATAAACAACCAGTGCATTCACCTGCTTACTATGGCGGAATCTATCCTGTAGCCAAAATGGATCAGGCTCTGTTTTTTTGGACGATATGATTAGTATAAAAAGTCTCGCATTCAAAGTCTGTCTAAACTTGGGGGGCATTCTTAAGGTTTTTTTGTCGAGTTATAGCGCGGGAGGGTTTTATTCCTACTGAACAACATTTCACATAAAAAAAAGCACCGCATTGCCCTAGCTCTATTAGCTGGGGAATACGGTGCTTCATATCTTTTAATAAAAATATTTAATTAGTCATTGTTGCCACGATTACGGTTACGCAGGAACGTCGGAATATCTAATTGATCTGACGTATTCTGATTCCCGAACGGACGCAGATTAGCAGCGTTCTTATCCGGTGCTGCCGCTGGCTCGTTATTCGTCGAGACCGGACGGCGTCCTGGTGCTTCAGGTGATGGTTTATGTTCAAAGCCAGTAGCAATTACTGTTACTTTGATATCATCCTTCAGGCCTTCATCAATTATCGCACCAAAGATCATATTCACTTCAGGATCAGAGGCGGATGTAACAATCTCAGCCGCTTCATTGACTTCGTATAGAGAGAGGTTAGATCCTCCCGTAATGTTCATAATTACGCCGCGGGCGCCTTCAATAGACGTTTCCAAGAGTGGGCTCATGATGGCTTTACGTGCTGCTTCAGACGCACGGTTCTCACCATTTGCAATACCAATACCCATAAGGGCTGAACCGCGCTCTGTCATGATCGTCTTTACATCCGCAAAGTCAAGGTTAATCAGACCAGGAACCTTAATTAGGTCAGAGATACCTTGAACAGCCTGCCGGAGAACATTATCTGCTTCACGGAAAGCTTCCAACATCGGTGTTTTCTTATCAACAATTTCAAGCAAACGGTCATTTGGAATGACGATTAGTGTGTCGACTTTTTCTTTCAAAGCTTCGATTCCAAGCATTGCCTGGTTATAACGTTTTCTTCCTTCAAAAGTGAACGGGCGAGTCACTACACCCACAGTCAGGGCTCCACACTCTCTAGCAATTTCAGCTATAACTGGTGCCGCACCTGTACCTGTACCGCCACCCATTCCTGCAGTAACAAATACCATATCTGCACCTTTAAGGGTATTCGAAATCAGATCACGGGATTCCTCCGCTGCTTTCTTACCGACTTCAGGGTTGGCGCCTGCACCCAAACCGCGGGTCAGCTTGTCCCCAATCTGCAGCTTGTGCTCCGATTTGGCCATATGCAACGCTTGGGCGTCTGTATTAACCGTAATAAATTCTACACCCTGAACGCCGTTTTCAATCATCCGGTTGACAGCATTACTACCTCCGCCGCCCACGCCGATGACTTTTATTTGCGCCAAGCTCTCCATTTCAAAATCAAATTCTAACATATTGTTCCATCTCCCCCTCAATGTGCTTGGATGGCCGGTCCAAGTATATCTGGACTTACACTTATATAAACTCGCTAAACATATTTTTTAGACGCTCCACAAATCCGGGCTTCTGAACAGTTTCCTGACTCGGAGTGGCGTTCTGCTTGCTCCGGTTGACCGTCTTTTTGTTGCTGCTTCCACCACTGTTTCTTCCACGGAAACTACGGACAACATTATGCAGAATACCGACACCGCCGGTAAACCCAGGGTCCCGTACACCGATATAATCCGGCACGGCGATGCGTACAGATGCAGCCAGCTCGGTCTGAGCAGCCTTCAATACACCCGGCATCGAGACAGTCCCACCTGTTAGTATATAACCTCCAGGCAGTTCACTGTAACCAAGCCGTTTAACTTCTTGACGAATCAGGTGGAATATTTCTTGCACCCTTGGCTCGATAATGGCCGCCAGATCCTCTTGGTTAAATTCCTTCTCCACGTTACTGCCAATGCGCAATACCTTGAAGACAACGTCTGAGGCTGCATCGTCAATCCAAGCACAACCATATTTAAGTTTTACCTTCTCCGCTTGATCAGTAAGTGTCCGAAGTCCGTAGGCAATATCATTGGTTACGAATTCTCCTCCGATCGGAATCGTGGAGGTTGCACTAAGAGAACCCTCTTCGTATATGGCTATTGTTGTTGAGCCCGCACCGATATCAACCAGAACAGATCCCATCGATTTCTCGTCCTTGGACAGCGCCAATCCACCAGCTCCAAGAGACATCAGCACAAGATCCTTTACCTTCAGCCCTGATTTCTCAACACAGCGTAGTAGATTATGTATTGGCGTCTTAGCACCCGTAATGATTGTTGCCTCAACTTCCAGACGAACACCAATCATTCCGCGCGGGTCTTGAATTCCTTCAAGACCATCGACGATAAATTGTTTGGGAACAACATCAATCACTTCACGCTCCGGAGGCATAGCAATGACTTCCGCAGCTTTAATTACGCGATCGATATCATCATCGCCGATTTCACGATCCTCATTCTGAACGGCCACAACACCGTGGCTGGATTGCAGGCCAATATGATTACCGGAAATGCCTACATAAACCTCTGATATTTGAATACCCACCATCTGCTCTGCATGATCTATAGCACTTTTGATCGATTGCACAGTTTGGTCGATATCTACAATCGCGCCTTTACGTATTCCTTCCGAATCGGCAGATCCAACGCCAATAATATTAAAGGTTCCATTGGTAACTTCCCCAATTATTGCCCGAACTTTGGATGTACCGATGTCCAAACTAACAATGATGTCATTGTTGCTCAAGTCCTATGGCACCTCCTGTTATAATCATAATTAATTGCATTACCTTATCCCGGTCCCGGGAAACTTCTCTGTACATATTCAACATACCTAATCCTTTCCCTCTTTTTTCTACAAATTTTTTGAACGGAATAATATTCCAACATCCCCAAATGTGAATAGTTACTCATATGTTATTGTAAAAATAGCAATTATCACAAGAAATATCGGCCTAATTGGTCATTTCAACCAAATATAGTACTATATCTCAAAAAAATCGAAGAAAAAAGAGGGATATAGCTTATTGCCCGTAACTCCGATTGTAGCATTTTTTTAACTCTATTAGTAGGGACTATTTACCTCCACACTACTCTTGCGCAACATCTTCTTCATCGCTTACAACCTGAAAGGGAACATATGAATCGGCTTCTAGCATTTTAATCAGTCCAGGCTGTTCAGTCTCTATAATCTGATTCAAATAGGACACCTTGCTCTTTAGCAATGAGATGGCTGTAATCACCTCAAAACGGGATCTAGTATAGAGCTTGATCCGGTCTGGAAAAGACAAGGTCGGCGAGGGAACAATCTCAGAGATATCACTTGTCAATTCATTAGGAATGCTTGCTAATGCTTGACATAGCTTAGCCTTATTCGGATCTTCCGGGTCCCAGTTCGTTAATATGGGTTTCTCAACGGCAATTCCTGTCTCATTAACAGGGACTGCAGCTCCACTGGATAGAATTGCCTTCAAGAGGCCTCCCTGTTCCAGTTCATAGGCTACCGCTGGAAATTCCTCAATCTTCACTGTGATCACCCCGGGGAAATCCTTCTGCACGCTGACGTCTTTAATCGTCTTAAGCTTCAGCAGAGATTCTTCCACAGCTTTCGTTGATACAGCAAAGAATTGCCCACCTATTTTAATTCCACTTTGTGAGAGTAGCTCTTCACTAGTAGAATACTTACTACCTTGAAAATCTATCACTGTAATATGGCTAATAGACGATCTAAAAAAAATCACAGCAAGAAGCGCAGTGAACAGCAGCAGCAGGATCGCCGTAATCTTACGGCTCATTTTTTTCTTAGGCTTGTCCTCTTTAAGAAGAGGTAATCGGGTTGTAGTCATTCTCATATTCTCCGTAATAAGGCCCTGTCTCCTTCTCTGGGAGATCTGGAAGGAGACAGGGAGCTTTAATTGGCCAAATCAAGTGGATCCGTTACAGGCACCTTACGGCTTATACGCGCGCCAAGCTTCTGAAACAGCTTCTCTATTCCATCATAACCACGGTCAATGTGATGCGCTTGCTCAACGACCGTAGTCCCTTGTGCAGCAAGCCCGGCAATGACCAGAGCTGCACCCGCCCGCAAATCAGTAGCTTCCACAGTAGCACCATACAATCTCTGAACGCCGCGAATAAACGCACGATTCAAATCGATAGAAATGTCAGCACCCATCCGGGCCATTTCTTCCACATGTTTGAACCGTCCCTCAAACACCGTCTCCTTGATCACACTAAAACCATCGGCGAGCGACAGCAGCACCATGACCTGAGATTGCAGATCCGTCGGGAAAGAAGGATAAGGAGAGGTTACAATTCTCTCAACCGCACGCGGACGCCCCATGCAGCTGACATTAATTATATCATTGCATACTGTGATTTGAACACCAGCCCGCTTAAGCACATGAATAAGCGAAGTCAGATGCCCGGCGTTCGTATGTGTCAAGGTCACATTCCCACGTGTAGCTGCCGCAGCAATCATTACAGTTCCAGCCACTATCCGGTCTGGGATTACCTCGTACGTACAGGGATATAAGTTTTTGACACCCTGGATCGTAATGGTATCCGTGCCTGCACCGATAATCTGAGCACCCATACTATTCAAAAATTGCTGTAGATCCTGTATTTCCGGCTCTCTTGCTGCTCCCGATATCGTAGTTGTCCCCTCTGCCTTGGCGGCAGCCATCATAATATTCTCCGTGGCTCCAACACTTGGATAGTCGAGATGAATATCACTCCCTACAAGCTTTGAGCCCCGACAGGATATTCGTCCGTTGCTTTCCTCGATCTCCGCCCCCAGTGCTTTAAGACCCTGCAAATGAAGATCGATTTTACGCTCCCCGATCGCACAGCCACCAGGCTGATAGATCGTTACCTCACCAAATCTGGATAACAGCGGTCCCATTAAAAAAATGGAAGATCTCATCTGCCGCATCAAATCCTCAGGTACATGAGATGTCCCCACGGCTGACGTATCTATCGTCACCGTATCCTCTTGATGCACGCACCTGCAGCCCAGCCGATCCAAGATGTCTAGCATAGTCTCGATGTCCAGCAGCTTCGGCACATTATGCAGTGAGTGAACTCCTTCGGCCAGCAGGCTTGCCGCTAGAATCGGCAGCGCCGCATTTTTTGCTCCATGGATACGAATGGTGCCTGACAGGGGACTTCCACCCTCAATCACCAATTTGTCCAATGTATCACCTCCGAGATTACCGCTCACCCACCACAAACACTTCCGATACAAGGTCATATGAAATGTACAAGATTATCCTGCACTACCTTTCAGGTTAGGAAGTGTCCTGGGTGATTGTCACGATTATAGGATTATCCTATGTTCGTTCCTCCAAGTGTGTGACAGAGAGCTGCCAATAAGGAAAAACCTCTCAAAGGTTAATGGCTTAAGACTGTTTACCGGCTAGTCTTCGGAGTTCGTTAGTGACAATGGCAGCAGAATCCCTTTTGCCCAGTCGTCTGGAAGCCTCGGACATTTTTTGGCGTACAGCTTCAGTTCCAATGATTGCTTGCACAGCTTCATAAAGCGCCTTACCATTCAAATCCTTCTCAAGCAGCACCACAGCGGCCCCTTCGCGTTCCAGCTGTCTTGCATTCGCCTCTTGGTGATTATTCGTCACATTAGGAGAAGGGATAAGTACAGAAGGAATGCCCAGCGCTGTAATCTCAGCGAGAAAGGATGCCCCCGCCCGATTTACGATTAAGGAGGTACAAGCCAAGACCTCCGGCATATTGTGAACATAAGGTAGGACATGCAGCCAGTTCGGTGTGCTACCCAGCTTCTGACGCAATTCAGCACGGGTATCCTCAAAATAAGGCTCACCTGTAACGTAAACATAATGAACACCATTACCCTTACCCACAAATGGGGCCATTTCAATCATGGCTTTATTAATAGCCTTAGCCCCTTGACTGCCGCCAACAACCAAAACAACCGTGCTGTTATCCGGAATGCCCAGCGAGGCAAACCCCCGTTGTGAACTAGCCGTAGTAACCGTCGTTGCCCGAGGATTACCTGTGTAGATTACGTGCTTGCTCCCCGGAAAAGCAGATTCTGTCCCTTCAAAGCTTACGGCCACTGTACTCGCGTAACGACTTAGAAAACGATTTGTTAAACCAGGGATAGCATTTTGCTCATGGATCAAGGTTGGGATGCCCAGCCGGGATGCAGCGTAAACGACTGGACCACATACATAACCGCCTGTACCAATTACAACATCAGGCTTAAACTCTCTTAACATTTCTTTGGAAGCCTTAACGCCCTTTAAAAAACGCATCACCGTCTTGACGTTGTCCATGGACAGCTTGCGCCGAAAGCCAGTGATGTCGATAGATTTGAAAGGGATATTCTCTTGGGGAACGAGCTTGCTCTCTAAGCCACGCGTTCCACCAATATACAGGAAGGTAGATTCACTATCTTCTGATTCCAGTTGTCTAGCAACAGCGACTGCGGGATAGATATGACCACCCGTGCCTCCGCCGCTTAATACGATACGCATGTCTTTCACCTCGCATAACGGGATAAGTTCAATAGAATGCCCAGGGAGGTTAACATCAGTGTAAGTGAAGAACCTCCATAGCTAATCAGAGGAAGTGTGATGCCTGTTACAGGCATTAGACCGATGACCACACCAATATTAATAATGACTTGCACAGCCACCATACAGACGATGCCAACGGCCAAATAGCTTCCAAAACGGTCAGGCAGACTCATCGCCACCTTCATTCCGCGCCAGATTAGAATAAGAAACAGGATCAACACAGCCAAACCACCGATAAACCCCAGTTCCTCGGCCAATATAGAAAAAATAAAATCGGTCTGCGGCTCAGGTACATAACTGTACTTCTGCCGGCTCATTCCAAGTCCGAGACCCCCGAGCCCTCCAGGCCCAATCGCGTATAGCGACTGAATAATCTGGTAGCCTGCACCGAGGGGATCGGACCAAGGATCAAGAAAAGCGGTGATCCGCTGCAACCGGTAAGGTGCTGCGGCAACCAAAGCAACAAACCCAGCCACCCCAGCTACTCCTAGTGAGAGTAGATGTTTCATTCTTGCC
The DNA here is from genome assembly GCF_038005365.1 of Paenibacillus sp. FSL H8-0315. Taxonomy (NCBI): domain Bacteria; kingdom Bacillati; phylum Bacillota; class Bacilli; order Caryophanales; family Paenibacillaceae; genus Paenibacillus; species Paenibacillus sp. FSL H8-0315. Next base: position 1,667,789 of record NZ_JBBOTA010000001.1, read on the forward strand.
CCAGCTGTAAAGACCATCATTAAGGCTGCGCCAAACATAACGGTACCTGTACCCAGATCCGGCTGGAGCATAATCAGTGCAAAAGCTGATCCGATAAGCGCTAACGGGGGAAGTAAGCCACGAGTGAAGGAGGTGATATCATACTCTTCTTTTCCCAGCCAATTCGCCAGAAATAGAATCATCCCCATCTTCATGAACTCGGAGGGCTGAATCCCGAAGGAGCTGATTCCGAGCCAGCTGCGCGCTCCCCCGCGAACTACACCAATGCCGGGAATAAGCACCATAACGAGCAGGATAAAGCAGACAATCAGTGCCGGCTTAGCCAGCTTTTTTAACACTTTGTAGTCTGTATTCGCTGTAACAAACATTGCAACAAGTCCCAGTCCTGCAAACAAAAGCTGCCTCTTTACAAAGTAAAACGAATCTCCATAATTGCGGAAGCCTAAAACAGATCCGGCGCTGTATACCATCACCATGCCGATCACCAGCAAAGAAAGAATGGGAATCAGCAACCAAATATCGGGAGCATGACGAGTTTTGTTCATCAGGAGCACACCTCTTGCATCCGTAGTAGGGGCTTATCCACCCCCCTACTTAAAGGTTATGCACCGCCTCTTTAAAAATACACCCGCGCTCTTCATAGGATGTAAACATATCCCAACTAGCACATGCAGGAGACAGGAGAACGATATCTCCTTCTTCCGCCAGAGCGGAAGCTTCCCGCACAGCTGCTTGCAGCACGGCGGCGGCGCTCTCCCCATTATCGACGGAGATAATCTGCTTTAATCCTGCCAGCTGTGCTACATTTATTAGCTTGTCCTTGGTTTGTCCTAACGCCACCAAAGCTTTGACGCGTCCGCTCAGGACAGGCAGCAGCTCCATATAATCGGAGCCGCGGTCTAATCCGCCAGCAATCAATACCACCGGCCGCTGAAACGATGTCAAAGCCGTAATTGTCGCTTTGGAGTTCGTTGCTTTGGAATTGTTATAATAAGCGGCTCCAGCCTTATCAGCTACATACTCCAGGCGGTGCTCCACACCGCGAAAAGAAGAAAGCACTCCGCTTAATAGAGAGGGGTCCGCTCCAGCGGCAATAGCAATTCCACAGGCAGCCAGCGCATTCCCCACATTAAAGCGACCCGGAAGGGCGATGGAATCTACATCCGCGATTATCGTTTCCTTGTCCGCAGATTCGCGATAGATAATGTGGCGCTTCAGCTCATCATCTTGCCCCGTAATGTAGGACGGGCTAACAAATACTCCATGAGGCAGCTCCTCAAACAAGGAGAATGGAAGAATCGAAGCCTTCATATAGGGTACAAGTTCCCGGCAGACAGGATCATCCCAGTTCAGCACTGCTGTATCCGTAGCTAATTGATTAGCGAACAGCTTGGTTTTGGAATCCACATAATCTTTCATGCTTCCATGATAATCCAGATGGGTCTCTGCAATATTCAGCAGACAGCCTATCTTAGGCCGGAAGGTCTCCGTTCCTTTAAGTTGAAAGCTGCTAAGCTCAACTACCATCCAATCATCCTTTGTAGCCTCTTGTGCAGCCTGACAGAGAGGCGTACCAATGTTGCCCGCAACTATAGGGTTCATTCCCGCAGCTTCCAGCATATGGCCTACCCAGGTCGTCGTTGTCGTCTTACCATTGGAACCCGTGATCCCGATCATCGGCGCTGCACAAAGTCGATAAGCCACCTCTACCTCTGTGACCACTTCAATTCCAAGCTCAATTGCCTTTTGTACAGGGGGCGCAGAATAAGGAATGCCTGGATTCTTGATTACCAGACTTACACCTTCATGAATAAGACCTTCCGGATGCCCACCGCATATAACACAAATTCCCAAAGATTCCAATTCGGAAGCTTCGGGACTTTGATCTCTTTCCTTTTTATCGTTCACCGTAACTACAGCGCCGCGTTCATGCAGCACTTTAGCCACCTGGACACCGCTTTTAGCAAGCCCAAGAACCACAACTTCTTCACCACGATACTTATCTGGATGTTTCATTCTCTACAACCCCTTGCTAATAAATAGTCCCACAGCAGCCAACACCAAGCTAACCGCCCAGAACGAAATTACCACACGCCACTCCGACCAGCCACCAAGCTCAAAATGATGGTGAATCGGGCTCATTCTGAATACACGTTTGCCACGGGTTTTAAATGAAACGACTTGAATCACAACGGACAACATTTCAATTACAAAAACGCCGCCAATGATGAGAAACAGCAGCTCACTCTTCGTGACAATAGCAATAGCACCTATCGCGCCACCAATACCAAACGAACCCGTATCCCCCATAAATACTTTAGCAGGGTGGGCATTAAACACAAGAAAGCCAAGTACAGCACCAATCATGGCCGCAGCACATACACCTGCCGCAATAGACGTAGCCTGCATTGCCACCACCGCGTATGCGGCCAAAGCAATGGCACTAACCCCGGACAACAGTCCATCGACTCCATCTGTAAAGTTAACGGCATTCGTCACTGCCATCATCATAATAATGATGAATGGATAATAGAACCAGCCACCCCAATCAAAGCTGAAATCAGTACCTGGAACGCTGATACTTGTACTGTGTCCGGCATAGATCAGAAGACCGCACATTAAAGCACCAACCAGCAGCTGTCCAAATAACTTTTGACGAGCTGTGAGCCCTAAGGAACGCTTAAATACAATTTTGATATAGTCATCCAAAAATCCAATCAATCCAAAACCAAGCGTAGCTACAAGCAGTACATAAAAATCTGTATTCACCACAGAAAATTTCAGATAAGACAAGGTAAAAGCTACGATAATCACGATACCGCCCATAGTCGGCGTTCCCGCTTTCTTCAAATGGGTTTGCGGTCCGTCATCTCGCACCTGCTGTCCGAATTTCATCCTGCGCAGAAGCGGAATGAAGAGCGGAGCGGCAATGACCGCAAGGATAAAGGAAACAGCAATAGTCAATAACAATAGTTGATAATCCATGGGTACACCCCCTCCAATGATTTAGGTCTGTTGAATATCTTTATTTAGGCTCTGAAGCACTTCCTCGAGCTTCATCCCTCTTGATCCTTTAAATAGAACAATATCCTTAGCACTGCATTTCTCTAGAAGGACAGCGGTTAGTTCCGCTTTATCTGTAAAAGCTTTGACGCGCTCTTTGCCGAATTTCTCTTCTGCTGCTTTGGCAATATGAACGGATAATGGTCCGTAAGTACATACAAAATCAGTTAAGGAAGGGTCAAGGTAGTAGCCTATTTCTTGATGAAATTCTACTTCCTCCGGCCCAAGTTCCAGCATGTCCCCGAGCACAGCGATTTTATTGCCACTGCATTTCATAGATTGCAGGACATCTATAGCCGCCTTCATAGAAGTAGGGCTGGCATTATAAGCATCGTTTAAAAGCGTAAGTCCGGAGGAAGTCCGAATCACTTCAATCCGCATGCCCGTCAACTTGAGCTTGCTCAGACCGTCCTTCATATTCTGCTCCGTAACCCCAAAATGACGAGCAACCGCTAGTGCAGCCAGAGCGTTAACAACGTTATGCTGACCTGGCAGCGGTAATGTAAAAGCATGTTCCTTATGACGGCTTGACGTGAACGTCATGCCACCAGTATGGGACATCATCCCTGTTGGATAATCATCATTATCCTCATTTAGACCAAATCGGAACGTTCTCATCCCTTCTGGAGCCTTAAAAGTGGACTCTTGCATTACCTCAGTCAGCAGCGGTTCGTCACCATTATAAATCAGCAATCCCCCCGGCTTCAGCCCTTCAGCAATCTCCAGCTTGGCGCGGGCTATTTCTTTACGTGACCCCAGCTGCAGTAAATGCGACTCGCCTACATTAGTAATTACCGCTACGTCTGGTTCAGCCAAAGAAGCCAGCAGAGCAATTTCTCCCCGCGAGCTCATCCCCATTTCAAGTACAGCGATCTCTGTATCCTCAGCCATGGATAAAATAGTAAGCGGAAGACCGATATGATTATTGAAATTCCCCGCTGTTTTGTGCACTTTGAACTGCACTTCAAGCAGAGACATAATGATATCTTTTGTTGTTGTTTTCCCGTTGCTGCCCGTAACAGCGACAACCTGCGGAGCCACTTCCTTCAGATAAGCAGCGGACAACTTCTGAAGAGCCTCTAGCGTATCTTCAACAATAATAACTCCGCCACCTTCAGGTACCGGTCCTTTATCGCGTTGCCACAAGGTTGCACCCGCACCAGCAGCCAGTGCTGCGGCAGCATAATGGTGACCATCGAATTTGTCTCCAGATAGAGGCACAAACAGGCAACCGGGTGTGATCTTACGGGAGTCGGTAACGACTCCCGTAAGGGTTGTATTCATAGCTTCGACAGCAGCAGGTTCCCCTGCGCACATGGCAGCAATATTTTCAAGCGTTCTTGTAATCAATAGTTTCGGCCCCTTATAACTTCTTTAGCGACGATGCGGTCATCGAAATCATGAACCACTCCGCCAATCAGTTGATAGGTCTCATGACCTTTCCCCGCAATCAATACTACATCGCCAGGGCTTGCCATTTCAATAGCCTTCCCGATAGCTTCTCGGCGATCAACAATCATATGATACCGGTCAGAGGTGACTCCATCCTCTACTAGTCCTGCTTCTATATCCTTCAAGATTAGTTGAGGGTCCTCCGTCCGGGGGTTGTCAGAAGTTACGAATACCATGTCGCTATATCGTGCAGCGATCTTCCCCATTAATGGACGTTTCGTCCGGTCTCTGTCACCGCCACAGCCAAATACTGTAAGCACTTTGCCGGTAGCAAATTCGCAGACCGTTTTTAATACATTCTCTAGCCCGTCTGGTGTATGTGCGTAGTCAACGATAACAGCAAATTCCTGACCTTCGTCCACTGACTCCACCCGTCCAGCTACACCATCGATTGCCTCAAGACTAGTCTTGATATCAGCCAGAGAGACATCTTCCAATAAAGCAGCTGTAATCGCCGCGAGTGCATTGTAGACATTGAACTTACCAACCATACGGAGTGAAATGTCCGTCTTCCCCTTAAACGTATCCACATGGAAAAAAGTTCCTTTTGCGGTGATCGATATTTGCGAAGCTCGGACATTAGCGTTGTTATCAATGCCATATGTAATCACTTCCGCCGCAGTTTGGGCTGCAAAATATTGACTGGCTTCATCATCCGCGTTCAACACCGCATATTTGCGTTCTTCCTTCCACGGAGAGATCACATTTCCCAATCTGGAGAAAAAGAGCCCTTTAACCGCCCGATACTCCTCCATTGTATGATGATAATCCAGATGATCTTGGGTTAAGTTCGTAAAAATTGCCGTACGGAAGTCCGCACCCTTCACACGTCCTTGCTGAAGTGCGTGAGAGGATACTTCCATTACGCAACATTCCACACCTTTGGAAGCCATATCATGAAGGGAACGCTGCAGATCTAGCGATTCTGGAGTTGTGCCTGACATAGGGTAGCTTTTGCCGTCATAGCGCATTTGAATTGTTCCAATCAGACCTGTCTTCATATTCTGATCCTGCATAATCCGCTCAATGAGATAAGTCGTTGTTGTTTTGCCGTTTGTGCCCGTCACCCCGATCATTCTCATCCGGCTGCTAGGTGAGCCAAAGAATGCATTCGACATGACAGACATCGCAAACCGGCAGTCATCTACAACAATCTGCGGGATATCAAGCTCCAGCTTGTGCTCACATACAATAGCCGCCGCTCCGGAGGCTACTGCTTGCGGCGCATATTTGTGCCCGTCCACGGTGTGGCCAGGCAAACAAATGAATAGATCTCCCGGGCCTACACGGCGGGAATCCGTCTGAAGATCAGTAATCTCCACATCTCCATCCCCGTATAGTTGCGAAGTAGCAAGACAAGCAGATAATTCGTTAACTTTCATAGTAATCCCTCACTCTACATTTTCGGATACGAGCTGAAACCTTATACCTTAATCATTATTCACTAGATGCTCCCATATAAATCCTGATGGTTGAGCCCTGTTCTACTCTGGCCCCAGCCTTAGGAGCTTGATTGATGACCGTATTTCCTGTGCCTGAACGTGCAAGATTAAAATTCATATTTAAATCCTCATAGATATCCTGCACCGTTGCTCCGGTAAGATCAGGTACGGTCACTATCGGAGTTTCGCCATACTTATAAGTTTTGGGAAGCTGATCACTGCGCTCCGGAATCTTCATATAGTGCAGCGAGTCTTCCAAAATATTTTGCACGATTGGAGCTGCAACCACACCCCCAAATTGAATCCCTTTCGGATTATCCACGGCAGTGTACACAACGATCTGAGGATCATCCGCTGGCGCAAAGCCAATAAAAGAAACAATGTGCTCTGTTGGAGAATAACGTCCATTTACAACCTTCTGTGCAGTACCCGTCTTGCCACCTACACGATAGCCGTCAATAAAAGCCGGCCGTCCTGTGCCTTTGGCAACCACGCTCTCAAGTGCTGCCCGCACCTTCTTGGATGTTTCCTCCGAAATGACCTGCCGCACAAGCTCAGGCTTCACCTCTGATACAGTCTCTCCAGTAACCGGGTTAACCCATGCTTTTGTTACATGAGGTTTATAGAGATTACCGCCGTTGATAGCCGCGGATACCGCAGCAATCTGCTGAATAGGCGTAACCGAAACCCCTTGACCAAAGGCTGTAGTCGAAAGCTCTACCGGACCTACTTGATTAAGCTTGAACAGAATACCATTAGCTTCCCCATTCAGATCAATTCCCGTTTTGCTGCCAAAACCAAAATCACGAATATATTTGAAAAGTGATTCTTTTCCCAGCCGTTGCCCTAAGGCGACAAACCCAGGGTTACAGGAGTTCTCAACTACCTGTAGAAAGGTTTGACTACCATGACCGCCCTTTTTCCAGCAGCGCAGCTTTGCGCCCGCCACCTCGATAAACCCCGGATCATAGAAATGATCGTTCTGAAGATCTACTTTACCTTCCTGCAGCGCAGCAGCCAGAGTGATGATTTTGAACGTTGAACCAGGTTCATAGGTCATCCAGATAGGCAGATTCCGGTTGTAAATCTGCGCATCATATTCCTTGTATGATGCTGGTTCATACCCCGGTCTGCTAGCCATGGCTAGTATCTCACCATTCTTCGGATTCATAGCTATAGCCCAAGCACCCTGCGCCTGATATTTCACCATAGCCTGATCAAGCTCACGTTCCATAATGGACTGGATCTGTTTATCAATCGTCAGCTGCAGATTAAGTCCGTCTTGAGGGGCAGAATATTTCTCAGATGAGCCAGGCATAAGTCTTCCGCCCGCATCAGACAAATAAGAAATATTGCCGGCTATACCTTTGAGCAGATTGTCATATATACTCTCTACTCCTGTAATACCCTGGTTATCTATACCTGTGAAGCCTAGAATATGCGCGGCTAAATCGCCGTAAGGGTAATACCTTTTGCTATCCTCAGCGACAACGATGCCCGGCAGCTGCAAATCACGGATGCTCGCGGCAAGATCCATCGTAATTTTGCGGCCGCCGGGCTGAAGTTTCACCGACATTTCTTTTTTGGACAGCAATGTCATCAGCTTCTCCTCAGTCATCCCAAGCAGTGGAGCTAATTGCTGTGCTGTCTTTTGCTTCTCTTTTACCTGCACCGGTACTGCATACACTGTAGGTGTGGTGATATTAGAAACGAGCGGCACACCTTCACGATCCATAATTTCACCACGTTTAGCGGTAAAAGGAATATTGCGGCGCAAGGAATCTTCTACCTTCGCAGTCAGTTCCTCGCCTTGAGATAATTGCACATACGCAAGACGCACGACCAGCGAACCGAATAACACTGCCAGTCCCAGCAATGTCCACAGCATTCTCCGCCGTGTTACGACTTTGGAAACCTTCATTCCGTTCTCCCCCACTTTCAACAATAGACATGAGCTCTTATCTTCATGACTATTCGGGACAAACAGGGGTTAGAACAAGCTATGTTCCGCTCTCGGAATCTGTCCCCTCATCAGCAGGCGGGGCCACGGGAATATCTTCGCCATAATCATTTAATGGCTTCATTTTCAAAGTGACCAAGGTCTTGCCATTTTGCGTGCCTACAATCTGTTCTGAGACGTAACCTTCACCGTCTACCGCAATCTCTACTTTTAGTAGAGTTAGAATTTCAAGTGCATCACGCAGGGATTCCCCTTTTAAATCTGGAATGGTAGGCTGAGCCCCCTGCGGACTTAATAAATAGATCCGTTGCCCTGTAGCAAGCTTAGTACCTGCCTCAGGATATTGACTCTCTACAGTAGATCCTTCACCGACCACTACATAATCGAAGCCTTGATCCAAAAGTGCTTCTCTTGCTTCCTTCATCGTCTTGTCTGTTAGATCTGGTGTAGTCCGAAGTGCGACTGTTTCAGTCTTAGCCGGCTTTTTGCTGCTGCTATCACTAGCCTCAGACGCCAGCTTAGGTACTCCCATGTATTGCAGAGACTGGGATACAATCTCTTTAAATACTGGAGCAGCTGCCTTACCGCCGCCAACCTCAACGTTCGGTTCGTCAATAATGACAATAACAGCGATCTTTGGATCATCAACAGGAGCATAACCAATAAAGGAGACAAGTACTTTGGATTTCACATAATCCTTTCCTTCAACCTTGATAGCCGTTCCTGTCTTACCTGCCACACGATAGCCGTCAATATAAGCGTTGCGGCCTGTTCCTTTTACTTGGTCAGCAACAACCTGCTCCAAATATTCACCCGTTTTCTTGGCGCTTTCCTCATCAATCACCTGACGCACTACACTAGGCTGAGTAACCTTTGTCTCACCAGTGTTAGGGTTTGTGACCTCCTTAACTACATACGGAGTCATCAACTTCCCCCCATTAGCTATAGCAGATACGGCAACTAGCTGTTGAAGTGGGGTTACTAGCACTTTACCGTGTCCATATGCGAGTGTCGCAATTTCTATAGGACGTCCAAGGTTAGGGTTAACTACCCCGCTTACTTCTCCTGGCAGATCGATTCCCGTTTTCTCATTGAAGCCAAAATCATTGATATACTGTAATAGCTTGTCCTGTCCGAGCATTTCATATAGCTTAACGAATAGAACGTTACTAGAACGTTTCACACCTTCAAGAAAACTGATTTGCCCCCATCCAGCATGATTAATATCATGCAGTGCTTTACTATATCCCTTTATCCGGATGGACCCGGACAAAAATGTCGCAACAGGATCAAAAAGCTTCTCTTCTACTGCGGCGGCAAGCGTTACAATTTTGAAAGTGGAACCAGGCTCGTATTTAGATTTAATAGCATGATTATAGAATCCCGCCCCATCGGCCCCGGTCTTCCAAAATTCATTTGGATTATAGGTAGGCATATTGGCTAATCCCAAAATCTCCATCGTGTTCGGATCAGCAGCAATGACACTCATACTTTTTGGCTTATATTGCGCATACGCCTTTTGCATGGCCTCTTCTATATAATGCTGGATCGTACTATCGATTGTAAGCTTGAAATTACTTCCATTTACTACTGGCTTATAGGTATCTTGTGAATCCGGCAATTTTACCCCTTGACCGTCACTTTGATAAAGCAGCTTGCCATCGGCACCCTTAAGCTCCGTATCAAAGTATTTTTCCAGTCCCATGATAGCATTGCCGTCCCTATCTGTATAACCTAAGATATGTGCAGCTAATTCATCTTTTGGATAATATCGTTTCTGCTCTCTAACAAGCCCAATACCGGTCTCTTGAATTTTATGTTCTTTACCTAGGGCTACATAAAATTCTTTCACCTTATCGGCAAGCTCCTGATCAATCTTCCAGCCTTCATTACGAATCTCACGGTTCTTGAGGTAAGCACCCGTCTTTTCGTCCTTGGCTTCAACCAGCTTACGCAGCTCATCCTCTGGTTTGCCGAGCAATTCGTGCAATCCTGTGATGACCTCTTCCCCGATGCCTTGTTGTTGAATCACTTCAGGATTCACCACCACGGTATAAGCAGGGACATCGCTAGCGAGCACACTCCCGTTACGGTCAGAAATCGTACCTCGCTCCGCTTTGATAGTTGAGGAATGCGCCCAAAGTGTGGCGGCCTTTTCCTGCCATTCCTCACCTTGCATAACTTGAATCCAGAACACTCTAACGATCAAAACAAGAAAAAAGAGGGTAATACACCCTCCTATAAACAGCGTGCGAAGTTTTATTCTTTTCAGCATAAGCGAACCTCACAACTTTTTTTATTGCGATCTTGCCAATCGCTCACTAATTATCACCTGGAGTCGTTGCTGAGCTTGCCGGAATATAGATTGTTGCATTCTCATCCGGGGACACATAACCAAGATCCCGTGCTTTTTGGGCGACTTTCTGCTCTAAATTCTGCTTTTCCATCTGATACGTAGAAATCTGCTTCTTGGCTGTTGCAATATCCTGATCTAATTTCTGAGCCTGCAAGTTCAAATCATAAATTTGGACGTAACGTGAAATCAGGGTGATCGCCACCAGAACGCATACTCCTAGCGTCAGCATATACAAAAGTTTCTCTTGCAGCGGAAGTACTCTTCGTCTGGTAACTACTTTTGTCTTCTCGCGGTAAAGGGGGTTTACCTCTTCTTTTCTTTTGGGCTGAACTGCTAAATTGCCGCGGGTATAGGCCATCTCTGACTCTCCTTTATCGTCAATTACAATTTTTCTGCAATGCGCAGCTTAGCTGAGCGGGCTCGGGTATTAAGCTCAAGCTCTTCTTCAGAAGGCACAAGCGGTTTACGATTGATTAACTTAAGCGTGCCTTTCGCGCCGCATACGCAAAACGGAAAGTCAGGCGGGCATGTACATCTGCTTAAATAGCTGCTAAAAATTTGCTTGCAAATTCGGTCTTCGAGCGAATGAAAGGTGATGACGGATACTCTGCCTCCTGGTGCAAGGCAACGTACTGCACTATGTAGCCCTTCTTCAAAAGCACCCAATTCGTCATTCACAGCAATCCTTAATCCTTGAAAGCTACGTTTAGCGGGATGCCCTCCTGTTCTTCGAGCAGCTGCCGGGATACCTTCCTTGATCAGTTCTGCTAATTCTCCTGTTGTCTCAATAGGAGCTTCTTCTCTTCTGTCTACAATTTTTCTAGCGATTCTCCGCGAGAATTTCTCTTCTCCATATTGGAAAAGAACACGGGCAATCTCCTGCTCGGACCATGTATTCACAATTTCAGCAGCCGTCAAAAGTGCTGACTGATCCATGCGCATGTCCAGCGGAGCATCATGATTGTAACTAAAGCCTCGTTCCCCTTCGTCAAACTGGGGAGAGGATACGCCAAGATCAAAGAGCACTCCATCTACTTGGGGAATACCATCTGTTTGTGGCACAAAGGGCACATCCTTAAGTACACTCTCCAGATCACGGAAGTTAGTCTTAATAGTCACAACCTTGTCTCCGTATTCCGCTAATCTTTCTTTGGCGTTCTCCAAAGCCCAATCATCTTGATCCAAACAGATTAAACGGCCTTCGCCGCTAAGCTTGGAAGCGATAAGTGAGCTGTGACCCGCTCCACCGAGAGTGCAATCTACATAGATTCCGTCTTTTTTGATGTGCAGCCCTTCTGTCGCTTCTTCCTTAAGCACCGTGATGTGGTGAAACAAGCTGCATCCCTCCAGGACAGTATTCGTTATTGTGTTTTATAGATCAAAATTGAAATCCACCAATTTCTCAGCGATTTCGTTGAACGATTCCTCGGACTGTTCGAAGTACTGTTCCCAAAGCTCTTTGTTCCAGATTTCCACCCGGTTCGAAACGCCCAGAATGACACAGTCTTTGTCCAGTTTGGCATACTGCCGTAAATTGGCCGGCAGATTTACCCTTCCCTGCTTATCCCAAACACATTCAGTTGCACCTGAGAAAAAAAAGCGGCTAAATGCGCGGGCATCTGATTTCATCAGCGAAAGGTTTTTAAGCTTTTGTTCCATGATTGCCCATTCTTCCATGGGATAAACAAACAGGCAGGAGTCTAGGCCGCGGGTCGTCACGAAGGAGGTTCCGAGCAATTCACGGAGTTTAGCCGGAATAATGATTCGGCCTTTGTCGTCAATGCTGTGTTGATACTCTCCCATGAACATCCTTTTTCCCACCCCTAATCCCCGAATCCCCACTTTACCCCACTTTTCACCACTTAAGCATAATAGATTCGCCATTAAAAATCAAAAACCTTTTTCTGGCCAAGGAAATTTTTCCTAAATCAGATAGCTCGTTTCCCGAAAAACATTTCTCCACAGAAAAAAGCCATACAATCGGAATCTTGTCCGTTGCATGGCTTTGTTAAAAAAGTTGCTTCAGTTCAAGGTACACTGGTTAATACACTTTATTGTTATGCGTTCGGTTATTAATCGTTCAAATTCCAGCTGTCCAAATAATCCACTTGTGCCGGAGTGAGGCTATCGATGTTAATGCCCAGACTTTCCAGCTTATAACGTGCTACTTGCTCATCCAGCTCATAAGGAACATTTTCAACTTTTACGCCAATGCTCTTATAATTATCATTTACATATTTCAGCGACAGCGCCTGGAGTGCAAAGGTTGTATCCATAATTTCAGCAGGGTGACCATCAGCAGCACCCAGATTTACAAGTCTGCCTTCGGCAAGCAGATATAATTTACGTCCGTCACGAAGCTGGTACTCTTCGATATTTTTGCGAACGGTACGTTGGGATACGGATCTTTCCGACAGCTCAGGCTTATTCACTTCAACGTCGAAATGGCCCGCGTTGCACATGATTGCTCCATCCTTCATCACATCATAATGTTCACCGCGAATTACATAACGGTTACCAGTTACTGTAACGAAGAAATCACCAACCTTAGCTGCTTCCAGCATTGGCATTACTTCAAAACCGTCCATATGTGCTTCAACGGCTTTAATCGCATCAACTTCTGTGACGACCACTTTTGCTCCAAGTCCTTTAGCGCGCATGGCAACACCTTTACCACACCAGCCGTAACCGACAACAACTACTGTTTTGCCCGCTACGATAAGGTTGGTTGTGCGAATAATTCCATCCCATGCCGATTGGCCAGTGCCATAACGGTTATCAAACAAATATTTGCAGTAGGCATCATTAACCGCGACCATTGGGAACTTCAATACGCCTTGCTTTTGCAGAGCTTTTAAACGAATAATCCCGGTAGTTGTTTCTTCAGCACCCCCGCGAATATTCTCCATCAGATCAGGACGCTCCGAATGCAGCAATGTAGCAAAATCCCCACCGTCATCAATAATCAAGTCCGGTTTGCTCTCCAGTGCTTTGATATTAAGGGCTTTAAATTCTTCAGGAGACGGATTGTATTTAGCAAATACTGTGATTCCATCCTCCACAAGCGCTGCACATACATCATCCTGTGTAGATAGTGGATTCGAACCTGTAATGGTTACATCTGCACCACCAGCTTTGACAACCTTCGCCAAATAAGCGGTTTTAGCTTCCAAATGCAATGTAATCGATACTTTCAGACCTTTAAATGGCTGTTCTGCTTCAAACTGCTCACGAATACGGTTCAGTACCGGCATATGCTGGCGAACCCAGTCGATTTTCAAATGCCCTTCCGGTGCGAGTGACATATCAGCCACGATACTATTTTGTTTAGATGAACTCATTATGAAACCTCCTAAAAGTTTTATGGAGCTATACTTCTATGATCCACTTCGCAATAAAACTTGCTCCGTAAGCATACGCTTTGTTTTGTGAGCGTTACTACATTGAATCTACTTCGTACAAAACTCACTTCGTAAGCATAAGCTTAGTTTTATGAAGCGATACTTCCATTACATATAAATGATGCGATGTGTTCCACTGTAATCCGGTTCAACCGTCATTAACTCATCCAGCCATGCAAGCCCGTACCGGTTCAAGTAATACATGATATTGTACACTCTTTCCTGCAGTTTACCCAGTGGCATTAACGACAGCTCGATTCGCTCCCATTGCCGGATTGCAGCTTCGTTCTGTTTTGCCATTGCATCTTGGGCTTTCGCCTGTAAAAAAGTAATCTGATCTAGAATCTTCTCTTTATTGTTATTCCCCAGCTTAAGCAGACCGGCCTGAACCGTTCCAAGCTGCTCAATCAGCGGTTCGTACATAGCGGCGAATGAGGTCTTGGTTTCTTCAAAACGACGTTCTATCCCCAGCTCATCCTGTGCGGCCAGCCATTCATGTCTTTTATGATCCAGTCCTTGTCTTACATCCTCAAAGCTAAGTTGATATTTATCCATATGCTTGTGCAGCGTACCTTCTACGACTGTAAAAGACATTCTAGGGATAATTAACGGCATTTCTCCCCCAATGGTCTCAAACGCACGACGCGGAATGGCCCAGTAAGCAATCTCACCTTGACCCAGCACCGTTGCCAGAACAGGCAACACATAATCCTGCATAAGTGGACGTGTCAGCACATTATTGCTAAAGCGTTCCGGATGTGCCTGCACCTCCTCAAGTAATTCATCACGGGAAAAGGATACCTGACCCTTGCGATCCGTAAAGATTCCGTCCTTCTTGTGAAGCAGAAGCCGTGTACCTTCATGAATATAAAAGAGGTTGGCATTGCCAGCTGTAACATCAGCCTGAAGCTCATATCCGGCGCCCACAATATCAGAAGCAGAATTCATATACGCTGTTTCCAGTGCATCATTCTGCATAATTAGCGAAGTGAAAAATGGCTGTTCTAACTTACGTAAGTTGGGATCAGCAGAATCAAGCAGAATTAGACCAAATTTACCAAATAATGAACCCATCAGCTTGGCAAATGCATCCGTCATACTATCTGCTCTAAAAGAAGAAGTGCGAATGAATTCCATAATCTGCGGCTTAAAGTCGCTTTCCTGAAGCAGACCGTCTAACTGTTCCACTACCTGCTGCCAGCTTTCCTCTTCTACACGAATATCACTTACTGAGGAGCGTTTCTCTTCTGACTTTTCTATCTTAATCTTAGTAATCTCCTGCGTACGATTCAGTACATACGTATGATTCACTTCATCCCAGTCATGATCTTCACCTGCAATCCAGAATAAAGGAACTACTGGTCGGCCGAGTTGTTCAGCTGCTTCTTTTGCCGCCATAATGGTAGTTGCAGCTTTATATACCACTAACAGGGGTCCAGTAAATAGTCCGCTTTGCTGCCCACCTGTCACCACTAATGTCCCCGGCTGCTCTAAGAGCGCCAGCGAAGCCATCACCGCATCATGCGAGTTATGCTTTTCATTATATTGACGCAGACACTCAGCAATCTGAGTCCGGTCGGCACGAAGGCTTTCTCTGCCGTCTAGCCACTCTGCCCTTCTACTTCTACTTTCTTTATTGCGGAAATCCCCACCGTACAAATGACTAACCTTTTCAAAATGATCTATATAGTCGCGCGAGAGTGCAGATCCACCCTTGAGCGGTTCCGTTACAATATTCATTTGCTAGTGCCTCCAGTTCTACTAAGCAGTTATATGTAAATCCAAGTTCGTAAAAACTCTCTATGATTGTATCCAAAGTCAGGAGCCGCGTCAAAGTAAAACATGTCTTGATATCAGCAACACAGGTACAGCCAACTGTTCAATTATACTATAAATTCATTAAATAATATCCTAAATACATACAAGAGGCGAGAGCATAATGCTCCCGCCTTTGAAAACCTAAGTATAAATTATGCGAATTTTTTGCTGACAAAGTGGCCTTTAGATACTTCTACTAATTCAAAGTCACTGTCATTGGTCTTATCGTTAGCAGAATAAATAGGGCTGCCAAGCTCATCATGCAAGTGAATACGTTTTTTGTTGACTTCAATTTCCGGATCCGGAACTGGAATAGCCGACAATAGGGATTTAGTATAAGGGTGGATAGGATTTGCATAAAGCTCTTCACTTTCCGCCAACTCAACCATTTTACCCAAGTACATAACTGCTACGCGATCACTGATATGTTTAACCATGGACAGATCATGCGCGATGAAAAGATAAGTCAATCCAAGACGATCTTGCAATTCTTTAAGCAAGTTAACGACCTGAGCTTGAATGGATACGTCAAGTGCGGAAATCGGCTCATCACAAACGATGAACTTAGGATTAACCGCTAACGAACGGGCAATCCCGATACGTTGACGTTGTCCACCGGAGAATTCATGCGGATAACGGGTTGCATGGTCATGGTTAAGACCAACCATATCCAGCAGTTCTTCAATCCGTTTCTTACGTTCTGCACGGCTGCCAGCCATTCCGTGAATGTCCAGTGCCTCGCCGATGATATCAGAAACCGTAAACCGCGGGTTAAGCGATGCGTACGGATCTTGGAAAATCATTTGCATGTCACGGCGCATAGCCTTCATTTGATTTCCAGGCAATTTATAAATGTCTGTACCATTATATTTCACACTTCCAGCAGTTGGCTCATACAAGCGAAGAATCGTACGTCCAGCAGTAGTCTTACCACAACCGGACTCACCTACCATCCCAAGTGTCTCGCCCTCACGGATCGTGAAGTTAATATTATCAACAGCCTTAAGAACCTTACCTTTACCTACATTAAAATATTTCTTAAGACCTTCTACCTCTATTAGGTTCTTACTCAAGAGTACTGCACCTCCTTGGCCATCGAATGCAGATTCCAGCAACGCGCCATATGCGTTTCGCTGAATTCTGTGGCGCCGGGATCGATTTGTTCGCACACATGCATCGCTTCATTGCAACGAGCAGTGAACGGACAGCCGATCGGCGGCTTGATCAGATCTGGCGGTGTGCCGATGATCGGAATAAGCGGCTCGCCTTTCTTTTGGTCCAGACGCGGCATTGAGCGCAGCAGACCTTTGGTGTATGGATGTTGTGGATTTTTAAAGATTTCCCATCTTGTTCCGGTCTCCACAACCTCACCTGCATACATTACAATCACCCGATCACACATGCCAGCAACTACGCCCAGATCATGTGTAATCAGAATAATGGAGGTACCTAGTTTTTGCTGCATCTCTCTCATAACTTCCATGATCTGCGCCTGAATGGTTACATCTAGAGCTGTTGTAGGCTCATCTGCTATCAGCAAAGCCGGACGGCAAGCTAACGCGATTGCGATCATTACACGCTGGCGCATACCGCCTGAGAATTCGTGGGGATATTGGTTAAAGCGAGCCTCCGCATTTTTGATGCCTACTAATTTCAACATCTCCATACCTTGCTTTTTCGCTTCGGCCGCTGACATTTTCTGATGTTTAATCAAAACTTCAGTGATCTGTTTGCCCACTTTGATGGTTGGGTTCAGAGAAGTCATCGGGTCTTGAAAAATCATGCCAATATCTTTACCGCGAATAGATTCCATTTCTTTCATGCTTTTGTCTAGCAGATTCTGTCCTTGAAAAATAATCTCTCCCTTTTTCACTTTAGAAGGTGGAGAAGGGATCAACCGCATAATCGATTGAGCAGTTACACTCTTACCGCTGCCGGACTCGCCGACGATGGCAACCGTTTCGCCTTTGCCAATTTCAAAATTCATACCACGGACAGCTTGTACTTCTCCGCCCTTAACAAAAAAGGAAATATGCAAATCTTTGACTTGTAAAATAGGTTCCATCCATATTCCTCCTATTTCTTCAGCTTAGGATCAAGCGCGTCACGAAGACCATCACCGAAAATGTTGAAAGAAAGCATTGTTAAGCTGATTAGGATCGCAGGGAACAAGAAGCGCCATGGATAGTACAACCAGCCGGTGAGTGAGTCATTGATCATCGATCCAAGTGAAGCAACAGGAGCTTGTACACCAAGACCCAAGAAGCTTAGGAAGGCCTCAGCAAAGATAGCATTTGGTACAGACAGTGTAATGGTTACGATAATCGGACCAACCGCATTCGGCAGAAGGTGCTTGAACAACAGTCTCGCAGAACCAGCACCCATGGAACGGGACGCCAATACGAATTCACGATTCTTGAGCTGCATAATTTCTCCACGCACAATCCACGACATCGTAATCCAGCCTGTAATGGTTAGAGCTAGGATGATTGTTCCAAGACTTGGCTCAAGAACGACCAAGAGCAAGATTACAACCAGCAAATAAGGAATAGAATACAAAATTTCAGAGAATTTATTCATAATATTATCTACACGGCCACCGAAGAAGCCCATAATGCCTCCGTAGATAACACCGATGAACAAGTCGATGGCTGCCGCAGCAAGACCAACGATCAAGGAAATCCGTGCACCGTACCAAGTACGAACAAAGATATCACGACCAAGATCATCCGTTCCAAACCAGTGATCGGAGGAAGGGGGCTTATTGGTGCTCATCAAATCATTAGAATAATAGTTATATTTCGAGATAAAAGGTGCAAAAATCGCTGCAAGTACAATCAAACCCAGGATACCGAGCGCAGTCATCGCCATTTTATTTTGACGCAACCGTTGCCAAGAGTCTTTCCAAGCAGAGAGACTCTCACGCTGGATAACTTCGGCTTCTTTTTCATCTACACCGACTTTTTGAAAATCTTCCGGTTTTAGATTTAGCAAGTTATTTTCAGTAGCCACTATTTAGCCCTCCTTTCCTCCACTTAATTTCATACGTGGGTCAATTAATACATAAGCAATATCCGTAATAAAGCGGGCAACCATGAGTAATACACCATAGAAAATGGTTATCCCCATAATAACGGTATAGTCACGGACACCAATCGCTTCCACGAACTGTTTACCAATACCCCCAACACCAAAGATCTGCTCGATAACAACCGAACCAGTTACGATGTTAGCTGTCATTGGACCCATATAAGTAACAACAGGTAGAATTCCGTTACGAAGTACATGGCGGCTCAGAATAGCCATCCAGCTCAATCCCTTTGCTTTAGCCGTTTTGATATAATCCGCATTCAAAACTTCAAGCATACTTGAACGGGTCAAGCGGGCGATAAAGGCGATCGGCTGTGCCGAGAGCGCGGCCACGGGTAAGAAATAATAGATCGGCCCTTTAAAACCTGAAACCGGTACCCAACCCAGTTTGAAAGCAAATACATACTGCAGTAATGACGCGACTACAAAGCTCGGAACCGCAATCCCCAGAACTGCCAGCACCATAGCTGCGCTGTCAATAAACTTTCTGTGATAGAGTGCCGCCAACATGCCGAGAAATACTCCGACAATAACCGCCACAACGATTGCGACGAGTCCCAGCTTCAGCGACGCTGAAAAGGTTTGACTGATCAAATGTGATACATCTTGATTTAGGCGTTTCATTGAGACACCTAGGTCACCTTGGATAATATCACCTAAATACTTAAAATACTGATGAGAGAGCGGCTTGTCCAGACCATATTGTTCCATCAGACGTGCTTTAATTTCTGGCGGTACCTTCTTTTCAGAAGTAAACGGATCCCCCGGAATAGCTTTCATCAAGAAAAAGGTAGCTGAAATCAATACAAATAGAGAAACCAACATATAGAAAAACTTATTTGCGACATAACGAACCATCCCCATCACACCTCCTCCGACAATTTTTGATACACATAATAATGATTTTATGAAAAAAACGGATTTTTGTCTATTTTCTATATATGTTATTAATAACATTAATTAACAAATAGACAGGAATACAAAAAAAGGGATATATATGGAATTCCACATATATATCCCGAAGTATTCTGCAACTTCAGTCAACTAACTATTCTGTTGTAATTACTAAAGCAATATCTTAGTGCTCAAGCAAGTATCCGCGAGTCAAGTCAATTGCACCACTAAAGTCAAGAGTAACACCTTTAAGGTACTCTTTAGTCAGGGAGTTGTTAGTGTAGTAGTACAAAGGAATCAGAACCATATCTTGCTCAATGAGCAATTTCTCAGCTGCAGCAAACTTTTCTTGACGTACTGCCAAGTCAGTGCTTGTTTTAGCTTCGCTGATCAATTTGTCATACTCAGGGTTAGCGTAACCAGTATCATTGTTACCGCCACCTGTTACCCACATATCAAGGAAAGTCATTGGATCATTGTAATCCGCAGTCCAACCAGCACGAGCAACTTGGTAGTTCAGGTTTTGACGGTTTTCAATAAATACAGCCCACTCTTGGTTAACGGTTTGTACGTCGATACCAAGATTGTTTTTCCACATATCAGCAATCGCCAAAGCGATTTTCTTGTGACCTTCACTTGTGTTGTAAGTCAGGGAGAATGTAGGCAGTTTATCCATACCTTCTTCTTTCAGACCTTCAGCAAGCAATGTTTTAGCTTGTTCTAGATCTTCAGTGAAGTAGCTATCTTTAACTGCTGTACGGTATTCACCATCAGCACCAGCGATACCCGGAGGTACATAACCGTATGCTGGGAATTGTCCACCTTGTACTACATTGTCAATCAAAGCTTGACGGTTAATGGACATTGCAAGAGCCTTACGGATTTTAGCGTTTGTGAAAGGTTTTTCAGTGATATTGAATTCGTAGTAGTATACGGAAGCAATACCTTTACGGCTGAATTCGTTAGGAAGTTCTTTTTGCACGATTGGAATTTGTTCTGATGGAATTTCACCAGTTGGTCCACCGGCACGATCGTATTCACCGTTCTTGTAGCTGAGCAGCTCAGTTGCACCGCTGTTTACAAGGGAGAAGTCGATTTTGTTAAGTTTAATGGAATCTTTATCCCAATATTTATCGTTTTTAGTTACAACAAGTGTTTGACCTGTAGTCCACTCAGTAAGAGTGAAAGCACCGTTAACGATCATAGTATCTTTGCTTGTTGCCCATTTAGGATTACTCTCAATGGATTTGTGTACAGGGTAATAAGTGTAGAAGGAAAGCAATCCAAGGAAGTAAGGAGTTGGGGCTTCAAGAGTAACTTCAAGAGTTTTCTCATCAACCGCTTTGACACCTACTTGACTGAAATCGGTAATTTCCTTGTTGTAGAACTTTTGAGCATTTTTGATGTAGTACAATTGATAAGCGTAAGGTGCAGCGGATGCAGCAGCAGGATCGAGCACGCGTTTCCAAGCGCGAACGAAGTCTTCTGTTGTTACAGGATCGCCATTACTCCATTGTGAATCACGGAGTTTGAAAGTATATACCAGACCGTCAGCGGAAACTTCCCAGCTTTCAGCAACACCTGGTTCAGCTTGACCAGATTCAGCATTCATGCGAGTCAGACCTTCGTACATTGTTGTCAGGACAGTGTGTGCTTGGCTATCTTGAGCCAATCCTGGGTCAAATGTTGGAGGCTCAGAACTAAGGTTAATTCTCAATGTTTGGTCAGCAGCCAATTTTTCTTCTGTAGCTGCATTACCAGTTGCCGTGTTACCAGTGTTAGCATTGTTACCTTTATTGCCGCTGTTTGCATTGTTTCCGCCGCAGCCAGCAAGCACTGTGCCGATAACAAGTACTAATGCAATCATTAGCAATAGACTTTTACTCTTCTTCATCTAGCAGTTCCCCCTAAATAGAATGTGGTATATGGTTTATGATTATACAACCAGTGGTCAAAAAAATCTAGTGCAATGTTTTCAGAAAATATTTTTTTTTTAAAACTTTAAACTTTTGTGACGTTGACGCTTCACCGAAGCAGTGGAACGTTACATCGCTTGTGATATGTAGGTAATTAGCCCAACAAACATAAATAATAAATATCCGACGCTCATAAAAAAGAACGAAAGTCTCCAAACTGCCCGAAATAACCGCTTCCCATCTACCTTTCCTTTCATCCGATTTTGAGCTCCGCCAATCAGTCCAGCGGATATTAATACAATAATTAGTATAAGGTAAAACCCAAAACCGGAATTAAAGATGTTATTAAACAATGCGGAGACCGACAATAATAAAAAAAATGTGGTCACGTCCATAGCGAGCATAAAAGTTTTCTTTTTATCTTTTTTTAAGCCCTTTCCAATGAAAAAAACAATCAAAAACGGCACAATCGGAATAACGCTTAAAGTAATAACCGAATCCATCAGCAGTCCCATAGCTTCACCTCTCCCCAGAGATCATACCCCAATACCTTCTACTAATTGGCAGAGCCAGCGATTTAATGGTGCCGACACTCCAGATCGTTCTGCCATTTCTACAAGACTTCCATTGATCCAACGAATTTCTGTGGTTCTTGAAGCAAGTACATCTGCCAGCATAGATGAAATATTGCCAGACGTTAACCGGCACACCTGAAGGATGTTATCCCAAGCATCCTTATCATAAGTAATTTCACAGAAATCATACACCATTATTGCTTCTTCAAAAACTTCCTTCATTAATTGGAGGCGTTGCTCTGAAGACAACAGCTCCCCATTTGGAATACGCCAAATCGCCGTGAGTGGATTTATAACGGCATTGATCAAGAGCTTCCGGTAAATCATGGTATCCACTTCATTCGACAAAAAGGCTGCGAATCCTGCCATTGTGAGAACTTCTATTAAATTATTCGCTTTTAAATCATTATGTATGCTATGAGCTTGTCCATCCCCTAAGCTCCATTTTCCTATCCACACCTCCCCTGCTCCTGCATGAATGACCTCAGTTAATGATTTGCGCTTCGCAGCCTCCGTAGTCACAGCTACATATAAATTGGCGTTTGGCAACATGCCTCCTAACATCTCCATATGTCCTGTACCATTCTGAAAACAAATCATATGTACTTGCTCTTCCTTAAGTAGGGATAGAAATTCAGGCAAATCATTATGTAGAGTATTCTGTTTAACCGTCACCACGATCCAATCACTCGGCTCTTCTAGATAAGCACCAGCGAACTCCCCTATTGGCGCGGATACAAACTGATCTTGCGAAATTGTTATCGGCTCGCGTTCATCCTCGTAGGTAACCGTTAAGCCATCACGCCCTAATCGTTGGCATTGTTCTATCCCTCGGCACCACAGTCTCACATCATTCTCGGCTTGGATCAGTCTCCCTGCCAGCAGCAGCCCGAGTGAACCTGCACCAATTATATCAATTTTCATATAACCCTCCTGCTGATCTTAAGCACAATTTTTCTAAGTATACCAAAAACCCCGCAAGTGGTGCTTAAAAAGCAGACCACTTGCGGGATTGTTAGTTAACCTATCGTTTATTCAATGCGTTCTAAATTTCCGTTACCATCCATTTTGAAACGAGTCTTCATTTCTTCTTCTTCTTCATTTAAGAAAGCAAGCCTGCGAGCACGATCCATAATCTGAATTAAAGCTTTGTAATCATCGTTGACTACCCGGTAGTCGCTTTGAGCAAGATTAACCTCTTTAGACAACCGCTCATTCTCAGATCGTAATTCTGTTAATTCATCTTCCTTCTCGCGCAGGTCTCTTTCCAGCATTTTCAGCTGACGTCCTGCTTCCTGGATCGTACCCTTCCATTGTCTTAAGAAACGAATGACCGCATCAATGGATAATGTGTTTTCACTTAATCCCTCACCGCGCCCAAATTCCTCATCGACATCACCCAGAATGAGACCAGCTACTTGCGCTCCTCTTACTGACGGCTGCTTTTTCAGGTAGCTACGCTTTTGACGTTGCCCTTTAGCAATACCGATGGCACCTTCATAACTTTTCCGAACACAACTGTTCCAGCGGAATCCGCAAGCGGCCGAAGTTCTGCCGATTTTTTCACCCACCTCTTCAAAAGCGGCAAGCTGTGTGCTGCCCTCCCGAATGTGTCGCAAAGTTACTTCTGCCAATATTAGATCATCTTCTGCACTCCAAGCGTCCTGTCTAACGGCTGTCATAAAGCCAAACCTCCTAACAACGTCATGAAATAACCATCTCCATAACCGGCAGTTCTGCCGGGTAGTGAATAGGGATAAAAGCTGCTTACTCCATTTCTATGCTTCTCATAGAGTTCATAGAATCTATTTGATACTAATTTGTATTTCCATTATCTGCGTACATCATACGCATAAAACTATAAATTCTCTTTTTTAAAGCACTAATCACTCAGGTCAATTATAAAAATCACATTTTTTGAAGATTAGTGCATTTTTTTCAATGAATTCGTTTACACATAATTATGTTGAGGGTATAATAAATCGAAGGAATATTCGTGAGATACATACTGGAAGGGGGACTCTCTCTTGGACCGCATGTTTCGGGTATTAGGTTTTTTCACATTAGCTATTGGATTGATGGCTTTCGCCGGAGGTCTAACAGAAATGGCCTTGCTTTTCTTTTTGCAAACTGCATTTTTCGTAATACTAGGCTATATGAAATTTACTGAAAAAACTTATGTTCTTCTCTTCTGGGCATACATGATTCTGACTTTCACCGGATTTAGTTATTGGACGATCTTTCAAATGGGTCTTCCACTATAAATTGCAGTACTCTTTTGGAGCGGATGAGGTCCTTATCTTATAAGGATCACTTCCGTTTTTTTGTTTGTATGCTATTTTAGAAGGGTTAAACATATTATTAGTACATACATATATCATTTCAAAAAAAAGGTGGTGGTGTGGTGCGCTCCCGCAATTTACAAAGCCGCATGATTGCAACCATACTAATTCTCTTCTGCTGTACTTTGTTTCCGTTACAACCTGTGAAGTACTTGTCTGCCGATCCTAGCGGTGATTTTTTCAACTCTGCTATACCAGATAATGAAGAAACCCGTAAACTACTTGAACAGACCTTGTCTTCTGCAGAAATTGAACGTGAAATCATCAAGATTACAGCCGAACAAAAAGCGCTTGAACAAAAGGTAGAAAGCCTGAACAGACAAGCTACCCAGAAAAAAACAGCCATTGCGGACCAACAGGAACGGGCAGGTGCAGTTGTGCGTTCTTATTATATGGGGGATAGAGATAATCTTCTGGCCGCGTTTTTTTCAGCAAAAAGTATCAGCAGATTCCTGGCTCTGTTCGATTATTATGAGATTATTATTGGAAATGACCGCGATATTCTCTCACAATATGAAGAACAATATAAGGATTTGAAGGCTACCCTTCAGACTGCGAAGCGAAACTCGGAAGAGCTCGCCCGATTGCGTACGGCTCTGGAGGAACAGCAAGTTCGGGTAAACGCGCTCAACAAGGATATTGAGGGTGGGATTAAAAATAGCAGCGATCCTGAAAATATGAGTACTCTACTTAAAGAATTCACATTATATTGGGAGAATATCGGCCTGCACGAGGTAAAAACTTATTTCAAGGCGTTATCCTCCGCAATGAATAAACTACCACAATTTGTTCAGAATCGAGAGGGTGTACTGACTCGAAAGGGAATGACTTATGAGCTAAACCTGAAGGAAGAGGACCTGAATGAATTTTTGCAATCGCAGAATTCGCTGTTTAAAGACTTCGCCTTTCATTTCAATGACGGATCGATTACTGCCACTGGAAAAAGCGGAGCGCTAGCCCTTTCACTGACCGGTCACTATACCATTCAGGAAGAACCGATCAACGGCCTTATATTCCAAGTCGATCATATTGTATTTAACGGTCTTGAATTGCCTGACACAACAAGAAAAACGTTGGAAGAAGAATTTGACTTAGGCTTTTATCCAGGCAAAATAGTGTCTTTCCTTCGTGCCACGGCAGTAGATAGCCAAGAGGGCGTCTTGCATGTTAAGCTTTCCATTTCATTTTAGGCCTTCTTTTAGAAATTCTTTGTAGCCTTCCGCATCTATCTGCCCTGTTAATAGTAACGATACAGCTTCAACAACCTTACTCCAGCCGCCCTGTGACTCATCCTCCGGGGCGGTTTCTTCTGTCAGCAATAGCTCAACATCGAAAGGAAGCTTGTATTTAAAAGCATGCTCCGAACGATAAAGAACATCAAGCGCCGGCAAGCTACCCGTATTCTCCAACCAATCCAGCTGAGCATCCTCTGAGGTGATAAAGGTCAGCCAATTCACAGCTTCCTTTGGACTTTGAGATTGAGCTGGAAGGGCAAAAGATCGACTGTAACAGGATTCAAACCCACCCCCATTATTAGCAGTCAGGGCCGGTACAGCAGCAAGGGATGAATTTCCATGCTTCTGCCACTCGGATAACGGTAATGAAGCAACGGCGACACTACCTCCTTGGAGCATATCCCAGACATCTTTATTGTAGCGGCTGGTGAGATAAAAATAACTGCGGGCATTCTGAATCCAATTCAACACATTTTGGTTATCTGCTAACAAGCTGCTATTCATGCTCTCCATTACCGCTGACAATCCATAAGGATTGCGGGTATCCATCGCAAGTAAATATTTCCCTTGCTCTTTTAGCACATTCTGAAGCAGGATATTCCACTCTTCGAGGCTTTTGGGTAATGCATTAAAACCCAGCTCCGCCAGCCGTTGTGGGGAATAAACAAGCACGTAAGGATCTATATCTAACGGGACTCCCCAATTATATCCATTCCACTGCATCCAGGGGATCAACTGTGTTAACGGTGCACTCCCCGGAACGCTCTGATACACATCCATCGGCAATAAATATCCACGTGTGGCCCAGTCCAGAATGCTTCGTCCATCTGCCATGACTATATCCGGGCTGTCCCCGATCGTTAAATCATGCTTCAATACCTCATCGGCATCCTCCATATCCACATTGCTTAAAATAACCTTTACTCCACTTTCTAAGGTATAACGGTTGCTAAGGAGCTCCAGTTCACTAAATTCTTCGCTATTTAAAGATACTCTTATGTGTAAGCTATCTATAGTTCCCTCATCTCCGGAAGAGGGATGAGTCGACTGACTTTGTGGTCTTTTCATAGGACGTGGATCGTTACTGGTACTCAATTCCATACTGGGCGACAGGCTTGTCAGCGATAGTAGTAAAATTGCAAAAAGCAGCCAATAATTTTTGCGTTTCAGCACGATTTCCCACCTTCCCTTTTGATTGGTCTCCCCTATTTTACCAAACCCTCCGGTGCTTGTCTTTAGTTTGTGAAACCGTTCTCTTTCTATTATATGGGTGATACGCCAGAGGCATTAAAAATAGGAAGGTGATCTGACCGCCATTACAAGAAAGCTTTGGACTTCCGATCGCTGTTATCCTCAGATTTCCTGATTTAATTACCGCATCATGCGGTTAAAATCCGAGGATAAAGGCGAACGCTTCGCTTTTACAGTTCCAAACTTTCTTTCCATGGCTCTAATCACCACAACCAACTTTAAATTCCTCTGCCGTTTCCGGGCGGGCAGGAAAAAGCCGGGAGTGTTTGCTTCTCCCGGCTGAAAATAGGATTGATGAACGGTTAGAGTAGATCCGCGGCCAATTGCGCCAAGCGGGAACGCTCACCTTTTTCCAAAGTAATATGTCCGCTAATCCCTTGCTGTTTAAACTTCTCGACGATATAGCTCAGTCCGTTGCTCGCAGCATCCAGATATGGATGATCGATTTGCTCCGGATCGCCCATTAGAATGACTTTACTTCCTTCTCCCGCTCTGGAGACAATGGTCTTCACCTCATGACGGGAAAGGTTCTGCGCCTCATCAATAATAATGAACTGTGATGGGATTGAACGGCCGCGAATATAGGTTAAGGCTTCTACCTGTATACTTCCTAACCCCATTAAGATTTTATCGATATCGCCAGCTTTTTTGGTATCGAACAGGAATTCCAGATTATCATAAATAGGCTGCATCCAGGGTCTAAGCTTCTCATCCTTCTCACCGGGCAAATACCCAATGTCTTTACCCATAGGAACGACCGGACGGGCGATAAGCAATTTTTTGTATTTATGTTCATCCTCCACTTTGAATAGTCCGGCTGCAAGCGCCAATAACGTCTTCCCTGTCCCAGCCTTACCCGTGATCGTTAC
Organism: Paenibacillus sp. FSL H8-0315; assembly: GCF_038005365.1. Lineage (NCBI taxonomy): Bacteria > Bacillati > Bacillota > Bacilli > Caryophanales > Paenibacillaceae > Paenibacillus > Paenibacillus sp. FSL H8-0315. The sequence continues at coordinate 1,695,453 of NZ_JBBOTA010000001.1, forward strand.
GAGTGGGATTTCATCATTTAGCAGCAGCTCCAGTGCCATTCGTTGTTGAGCATTACGGGCGCTAATCCCCCAAACCGAATCATTGCCCAGATAGAGTGGCTCCAGACGTGTGGCATCACTATTCACTTTGAGAAGAGCTGATTTGCCAGTGCCAATCTCATCCTTGAGAATCACAAATTCATGAGGGTACAACGGATACGACAACGCAAGCTGTTTTACCGTCAGAGAGCGGTGACTGTAATATTCATCAATCAATGCGGGATGAACCTGCAGAGATTGGTAACCAGTGTATAGTTCATTTAAGTCTCCAGTACGATCTGACAAATAATCCTCTGGCGTAATTCCCAGTACATCCGCTTTAATACGAACCAGTACATCCTTGCTCACAAGCACAACGGGACGCGGATCGGGCTTCTCATTCTCTTCATTCAAATAATTGAGAGCAACAGCCAAAATCCGATTGTCGTTAGACACCTCACCAAACATTTCCTGTACCTTCACAAAACTGCGATGGTTAAGTTCTACCTTCAGCTTGCCTCCATGCTCCAGTTCCACACCACTATGCAAATGACCTAGTTCCCGGAGTCCATCAAGCAATCGGGATACCGTACGGGCATTCCGACCGATTTCGTCAGCATTGCGCTTCTTGGAGTCGATTTCTTCCAGCACAACAGCCGGAATAACCACCTCATGCTCCTTGAAAGAGAAAATTGAATTGGGGTCGTGCAAAAGCACGTTGGTATCTAGCACAAATATCTTGTTCATATTATCCCCTCCACAGCGCCTGGTTTGATTGATCATACATAACTCTTTCCGCCAAGGGAAAAGATATGGTACAGAAACGATTCTTTGGCTGAAAGGAGTAATCACATATGAGAAAATCAATATGTCTGTTGCTGGTACTGCTGCTACTGACAAGCTGCGGTATCGCTAATAAAAAGACATCACCCTCTCCTCAGAATAAACAATCTGCGAATGCTGTAAAGGGTACGGGGAACCATGAGGTTCGGCAATTGTCCAATGATGGTGCGACTAATCCTAAAGCCACCTCAAAAGCTGGTCAAGCCGTCAATGTTAATGGAGAAAGTGAAATTGCACTTAAGGATCATTTTGAACAGTTGGCCAAAAGAGTTCCCGGTGTAAATGGCGCACACTGTGTAGTCATGAACAAAGTTGCCATAGTTGGTCTTGATGTAGAAGGTTCTCTGGGCCGTTCACGTGTAGGAAGCATCAAATATTCTGTAGCGGAAGCCATCCGCAAAGACCCAAGAAGTGTACGGGCGCTTGTCACTGCGGATATGGATCTCTCCAGCAGATTAGCGGAAATGAGCCGCCATATCTCCAAGGGACATCCGATATCCGGATTCTCATCCGAGCTGGCCGATATTATCGGACGAATCATGCCACAGCTGCCAGAGGATACCAAGCCGCAAAAAAATGCACAGTAGAGATTAAGAACAAAAGATGTTCTTTGAGTTCAAAAAAAGCCCAGTGATATTTTCACTAGGCTTTTTTCATGGCAGCAAATACTTGTCCGTCCAACTTCTCAGCGGCACGTCCATCATAAACTTTCGCATATCTTGGGGCGGAGTCCAGCTGCGCGCCGTAAAAAAGCGCGTTGCGGACCGCTTGAATTTCAACATCAAAACAGCACATCTTAAAAGGAACATCTTCTAGCGGGTCCTGCCTTACAGCAGCACTACCGTTAATGGCATAGACAGTTACTTCACCAAACACAGTTATAGTTATTAATGGATTAACCTTCATATTATTCACAAGTCTTGAACGATGATCAATAGCCAAACGCACAGTACTAGGACTAACAGCATAAAGCCACGAAATAGCTGTGGATGTAGGACCGCCTGTCTCCGCATCAACTGTGTTTAGAAGAACAAAGGTTTCCGATTGCAGCATCGATAGCAAAGTTTCATTCAGCTGAGCAACGGCTTCGGACATAAGTACTGGCCCCCTATGCGACGTTAATTCATTCGATTTATTATATTATAGCACAGGCTGAAACTTGCATTCAATTTTAGCTATGGAAGATATTAAGGTCCTCAAGGCGTCTCAGCAGCTGTCGAATCAGCTCCCGTGGAAATTCCTGCAATCCGATCCTGCAAGCTTTTCTTAGCGGCCTCAAACTCCTCATCATTAATATATACATATGGACTTCGCCACGTTCCAGTAACCGGCTTGAATTCGATATTCTCTTTGGAAATCTTCCAATACGTCGCAATCATATCTTTGATTTGCGAATTTTCGATATCTGTCTTCATGTTACTGTCCACTGCATCAAGCACCTTGCCGATTTTTAATACGCCACCAAGCGATTGCATCTGATCCACCAGACTGTTCAGAACTTCGTTCTGGCGTTTGTTGCGATCAAAATCATCTGATGCGTTGGTCTTAGGCTTGCAATTGGATTTACGATACCGCACATAGTCCAGTGCATTTTTTCCATCCAGCTCTGCCGGACCCTTTTTCAGATTGATATTCGTGCCATCCACAGTGTCTGTATAACACATATTTTCACTAATATTTACTTCGACTCCCCCAAGCTCGTCCACTACATCACGGAAGCCCTGAAAATCAAGAATCGTTGTATAATCTACATCAATATCCAAATACTTACCCATCATCGTCTTCATCTCATCTTCAGCCAGTAGACCAGAGGATTTCTCCTTACCCTTGAAACGAGCATAAAATTCATTAATTTTCGTCTTCTTATAGCCGCTTAGCTCCACATAGGTATCACGAGGAAGCGAAACAATAGTCGCTGATTTAGTCTTAGGATTAAGTGCTGCAACCATGATCACGTCAGTCAAATAAGACTCGTGTTTAGGTCTGTTATCCGTTCCCAGTATAAGCATTGTCAGTGGTTTTTCTGAAGCGGAATGCCCTGGAGCAACCGTACCCTCAACCCCTGCATTAAATACGCCATGTTCAAGCTTCCAATACAGATAACCGCCATAACCCAGCACGCCGAGGATCGCAATAATTAGCAAAGTTAACAATACTCTAACTAATCTGCCAAAAAAACCTCTCTTTTTCACTTTCTTTTTCGTTTTTTTCTTAGAAGCACCCTTCACAGGCTGTTTTCTATTAGTAGGTTGTTGCCCGTTTGCTCTTGGAGGTAAACCGCTGTTTCTTGTACTCATAATAGAATAAAGTCCTTTTCATTTCATTTAGAATTAGAATTGCTACATTAATTAGACGATCCTTAAGGTACAAAAGTTGCGATTACGATCTCTTCGCTGCTGCCGCAGCCTTTCTCTTCTGTCGAGCTTCTACTATATAACGTATCCGTACCATCAGCATTAATCCGACAGCAACCAACAGACACTGGATAATCGGAAGCTTATCATGTTGGAAAATGAGGAGCATGCCAGAGCCAATCGCCATCATTATGTAGAGCATGATTTCCTTGCCAATCGATAACTTTTGATTCACACGAAAGACTTGATTATAAACAAAAGTAAGCAATATAAAGATAACAATATAAGCGACGATTGGATGCTCAGCGAACCACACCTGCATAGATAACCGCACTCCTCCCAAATTTAAGATACGTTTACATTATATCATCAGTAGGGGAATTTTTTGTTTCTTATATTAAAAAAAGCCGCCGGATGCAATAATCCGGCGGTCTTATTCATAAGCATGTGTTTACGCGTTGGCTTGTGCTGTTTTACGTTGTTTCTCTACACGTTCGCGTTCGCCTTTGTTCAGAATCTTTTTACGCAAACGAATGGATTTAGGTGTAATTTCACAATATTCATCATCGTTCAAATATTCAAGTGCGCCTTCCAAAGAGAAGGTGCGTGGTGTCTTCATTTTTACAGTATCATCTTTGCCTGAGGTACGCATGTTGGTAAGTGCTTTTTCCTTACAGATGTTAACGATAATATCGTTATCACGGGTATGCTCGCCTACGATCATACCTTCATAAATTTCTGTACCTGCATCCAAGAAGAGAATACCACGATCCTCAACACCCACGATTCCATATTGAGTTGTTGATCCAGTCTCACTTGCTACAAGCACACCTTGATGACGTCCGCCAACTTGACCAGCAACCAGTGGAGCGTAGCTGTCAAAAGCATGGTTCATAACGCCGTAACCGCGTGTCAAAGTCAAGAAGTAAGTGTTGTAACCAATCAATCCACGTGCAGGAATCAGGAACTCCAGACGTACTTGACCCGTACCGTTGTTAATCATATTGACCATTTCGGCTTTACGAGTACCCAGACTCTCCATAACAGAGCCCATGCTCTCTTCTGGAATATCAATCATTAGACGCTCAAGCGGCTCCATTTTGACACCGTCGATTTCTTTAATGATTACTTGTGGTTTAGAAACTTGCATTTCATAACCTTCACGACGCATATTCTCGATCAGAATACCAAGGTGAAGCTCACCGCGTCCAGAAACGATAAATGCATCAGGACTATCAGTTTCTTCCACACGCAAACTCACGTCTGTTTCAAGTTCTTTAAATAGACGCTCACGTAGTTTACGGGAAGTTACCCATTTACCTTCTTTACCAGCAAAAGGACTGTTATTCACTAGGAATGTCATTTGCATGGTTGGTTCGTCAATCTTCAGAACCGGAAGTGCTTCAGGGTTTGCAGGATCAGCAATGGTCTCACCAATGTTGATGTCCTTGATCCCTGCAATAGCAACGATATCCCCTGCGCCCGCTTGCTCTGTTTCAATACGTTTCAAACCTTGGAAGCCGAACAATTTCTCGATACGTGCAGTTTTGCTCTTACCATCACGCATAATAACTGTTACAGATTGACCTTGTTTGATCACACCGCGGTTAACACGTCCAATCGCAATACGACCCAAGTATTCGTTATAATCCATCAACGTTACGAGGAATTGAAGCGGTTCTTCAACACTTTCGGTTGGAGCTGGAATATGTTCAACAATGGTTTCGTAGAGCGAAAGCATCGTTTCATCTTGTTTCTCAGGAACCATGCTTGATGTACCATTAAGAGCAGATGCATAAACAACAGGGAATTCCAATTGTTCGTCATTTGCTTCAAGTTCGATGAACAAATCGAGCACTTCATCAATAACTTCCTTAGGACGAGCAGCTGGACGGTCAATCTTGTTCACGACAACGATCGGTGTAAGTTTTTGTTCCAATGCTTTACGCAGAACGAATTTCGTTTGCGGCATGCAGCCTTCATAAGCATCAACAACCAGCAATACACCGTCAACCATTTTCATGATCCGTTCTACTTCGCCACCAAAGTCAGCATGTCCAGGTGTATCCACAATGTTGATCAAAAACTCTTTATAAGTAATTGCTGTATTTTTAGCTAGGATTGTAATTCCACGTTCCCGTTCGATATCATTAGAGTCCATAGCACGTTCTTGCAAGTGCTCATGGGCGCTGAAGATCCCCGATTGTTGAAGGAGCTGATCGACGAGTGTTGTTTTGCCATGGTCAACGTGGGCAATGATCGCAATGTTGCGAATATCTTTTCTTGAATGCATGATTTGTATCCAAATCCTCTCATTTATCAAATTAAAACTGTTAAAATTCATAGCATGTCACGGCAGTCTCACAAAAGAAGCGCCAGGCAGAAAGCCGACGCTTCAACATAACATTAATATTATAGTGAAAGTACCATGAAAAGCAAGTCTTTTTATGAAAAAACAGTTACCAATTTCCGTTTTTTTTCACAAGATCCTACAGCAATTAGCTTCGATACCATCTATTCCGGCCACGTGCTCTGCCTCGACCGGTAATCAGCCAAATTCCTACAGCTATTAATACAATCCCGATCAGGTATATCGCGCCGGTGCCCATAAGGCTGAAAATACAAAGCGCAAGGCTTAGTAAGCCTAATGTTACAGCAATTGCTGACAGGCCACCCGTCCGTCTTGGTTCATAGATAGAGTATTCATACAAGCCCACGGCAAGACCAAGCAACAGCACAGGCCATAAGTTTCTCATAAGCCCCCATCCCCAAATATTGCAAAGACCAAACAACAAACCATACACCGTTAATATCCCGGCAGGAACCAATACCGAGGCCGAAGCACGACGGCTGAAAAATAACATGTGTAGTACTATTCCTGGAATTAAAATCACTAGAGGCCAAAGCGCGCGCCCCAAAAATCCGAAGACGCCCAGCTTACCTAATAAAATCACGATGCCAGCAGCAACAATAAAAATTCCTAGCTGTATATCTTTCTTTGAAGACATCCTTCACCCATCCCTTCAATTTCACGTCTACCTCATTTCCTCGTCACCTTATAGCCTGAAAGCGACAGGATTCTTACTCATATATTATCCGAAACATACACAAAATGCCATCACTCCCTGTGATTAATCAGTGTCTATAAGCGCTTCTGATCACGCAAAAAAAACGGACAATTCCAATTTATGGAGATGTCCGTTTAGTATTGCCTTTTATTGCAATTTATTAACCTGCAGATGTTTTTCTGCGTTTTATTGCTCCCGTAACGACAACTAATATTCCTAAGGCAATGGGCAAATAGGAATGTGAGGAAGGGAACAAAAAGGAGAGCATCGTCCCTAATTTTGCATCCTGAAGCAACATATCCCCTGCTGTAAACGCCAATATATAAGCACCGATAAATACGAGCACTGGAAACCGGTGCAGCCAGCCGACAATAATGCCGCTTCCCCACACTACTATCGGAATGCTAAGAGCAATCCCGATGACAATTAAAGCCAAATCTCCTTTAGCTACTCCTGCAATGGCTAGTACATTATCCAGGCTCATAATGAAGTCTGCTACAAGAATCGTTCGGATTGCTTTCCAGACTGAGGATGATTCCCTTACTCTGAGATCCTCCTCTTCCTCCAAAAGCAGCTTGAACGCTATCCATAGCAGCAGCATTCCCCCTCCAGCCTGAATATAAGGGATTTTTAATAGCAATACCGCAACAAAAGTAAGCAAACACCGCAGAACAACTGCGCCTGCTGAGCCCCACCATACTGCAGTCTTTCGGTGCTTCGCCGAAAGATCCTTGCTGGCCATTGCAATAACCATTGCATTATCTCCGCTCAGCACCAGATTAATCATCAATATTTCACCAAGGAGCAATAATGAATCCATTCGCACTTACCTCCCCGAGTCACATGTAACTACTTGTATGTTCGGAAATGACAAGCTATGCTTCCTGTCCAACTTTTTTTGAGCGTGAACGCATGTTGGCTCCTTTTTTTGCGTATACAAAACTAAGCATATTTTGAAGCTCAATCTAACAAACTTGGGAGTGACTTCGCTTTGAATACATCCATCTGGGAGTTTATATTATCGCTGCTCAACATTATTTTTCTAGATCTTATTTTGGCGGGAGATAATGCCATTGTGATCGGTCTTGCGGCGCGTAATTTACCGTCAGACACGCAAAAGAAGGCTATCGTATTTGGAACAGCAGGTGCTGTAGTGTTGCGGATCTTCGCAACGATTCTGGTCGTATGGCTGTTGAAAATCCCCTGGTTACTGCTTGCCGGAGGGATTTTACTCATTCTGATTGCCTATAAGCTGTTAACCAGTGAGAACACTTCAACAGATATCAAGGCAGGTCAAAGCTTGTGGTCCGCTGTAGGGACAATCATTTTAGCTGATGCTGCCATGGGCCTTGATAATGTGATCGCCATTGCCGGAGCTGCCAAGCATAATATCTCACTGGTTATCATAGGACTGCTGATCAGTGTTCCCATCGTTGTGTGGGGAAGTACCCTTTTTATTAAATTAATCAACAAATATCCATGGATCATTTATATTGGTTCTGCTGTCTTAGGTTTTACTGCTTCAAGTATGATTACGGATGAACATCAGCTTGCGCCATTTTTTAATCATCATCCGCTGCTCAAATATCTGTTTATAATCGTGATCATTATAGGTATCTTGGCAGCGGGACATTGGAAACGCCAATCAAAACCAGAAGAGCCTCAGGAGGGCACATTCGTCTAAACCACAAAAAAACTGCCTCAGAACGTAGATTTCACTACGCTTCAAGGCAGTTTTTTGGTTTATTACTTTAGAACCATTCTTCCTGTAAACCAGCCTCGACACTTACAACATCACTAGGCTTCTCATCTCCATAGGGAGTGATTAACACGGTCTCTGTGGCTTCAATCGCCGCTTCCAGAAGTTCAGAATATCCCGGAAGCGTAGCCTCTATCTTATCCACAATCCGTAAATTCGGATTTGTTGTAGGTGATTTTGGAACAAATAAAGTACAGCAATCCTCATAAGGAAGGATAGACAAATCATAGGTACCGATGTTCTTCGACAGGTCCACAATATCACTTTTGTCCATCATTACCAGCGGACGCAGAAGGGGTAGGGTTGTCGCCCGGCCAATCACGTTCATGCTTGGCAAGGTCTGGCTAGCGACTTGTCCCAGACTATCCCCGGTTACAATCGCCAATGCACCTTCGCGCTCAGCAAGCTGGGTAGTAATTCTCAGCATTGCCCGCCGCATCAGTGTAATAATCAGATTATCCTGGCCGATGCCGGTAAAGGAAGTCTGCACTTCAGTAAAGGGTACCAGATGCAGCTTGATTACACCCGCATAACGTGACAATACCCGCGCAAGATCCACAACTTTTTGTCTAGCAAGCTCGCTTGTATAAGGATAACTGTAGAAGTGCACGCACTCCACTTCAAGTCCGCGCCGCATGGATGACCAGCCTGCTACGGGACTATCAATGCCACCGGACAGCAATAACATCGCTTTTCCGTTAGTGCCTAATGGAAATCCACCTACACCGGCAATATTTTCACAGAAAATATAAGTATGTCCCTGACGAATTTCGACCCTCAGCTCTAATTCAGGCGATTTAACGTCTACGGTGAGGCCAGGATATCCTTGCAATAGTGGTGTCGCGATCAGTTTATTCATCTCAATGGAGCCGTAAGGGAACTCTTTCCATACCCGCCGAGCATTAACCTTAAATCTGGTGCCCGGAGCAGGCGCGATTATCTCCAAAAATTGACGGCTGACCGCTACAATATCCTCAAGCTCTGACTTAGAAACCTTCACTGGACTAACTGAAGCAATGCCAAATACATTCTTCAGTGCTTGTACCAATTCAATCGCAGATTCCCCGTTCAATTCCACGTAAATTCTTCCGAATTCCTTGCTCAGAACTACGTTTGGATAAGGCTTAATCAATTCCTTCACATGACGCAGTACGGTTTTTTCAAATCGGGTACGATTTTTGCCCTTTAAAGTAAACTCTCCAAAACGCAGGAGCAGCATATCAGCGTATTCTATACTATGGGCTCTGCCTTCTGCAGATTCCTTATTCATCATGCTCATTTGTTACTTCATTCCTCCTTCAGCAATCTTTAAAGCTTGTACCGCAGTGGTTAATGCTTGCTCAAGCGCAGCGACATCCTCATCTGTATGACTGTCGCCAAGGCTAATACGAATCCCACCTGAAGCACTGGAGACATCTTTACCCATAGACAATAATACACGACTAGGCTCAGCCAGTCGTGAGGAGCAGGCCGAACGGGTGGAGACAGCCATCCCCAGTTCCTCTAGCTTGCGGGCGAATACCTCTCCCTTCATGCCAGGGTAAGAGAAATGCACAATATGGGGAGCTCCATCCTCTCTGCTGTTTATAACAAATTCAGGAACGGTGCGCAAGAAGCGTAATAATCGATCTCGGAGTGGAACCAACTGGGCAACGAAGGTTTCGCGCTGCTCACCACTCATGCGGATAGCTTTGGAGGATGCGACAATCGCAGGTACATTTTCAGTTCCAGCGCGTTGTCCTTCTTCATGAGAGCCCCCTGTAAGCAATGGGAATAGCTTAATTCCCTCTTTGATATACAGTAATCCCACTCCACGTGGGCCTCGAAGCTTATGAGGAGACAGGCTATAAAGATCCACCTGCCAATCCTTTAAATCAACTGCAAGCTTACCATATCCCTGAACACCATCTACATGAAATAAGGTTCGCGGATTCACAGCTTTAATCAGCTTTCCCATCTCTTTAAGCGGTTGTATCGTTCCAATCTCGTTATTGACATGCATCACACTAACAAGCACTGTGTCGCGCCGGATAGCAGCAGCTACGCGATCAGGATCAACAACGCCAGTGCTATCGGGTGCTACAAAAGTAACCTCCCAGCCCATTCGCTGCAATTGCAGGAAACTCTCATATACAGAGGGATGCTCTATTTCTGTAGTTACCAAATGGCGACCTCTAGTCTGATATTGCAGAGCAGCGCCTTTTATCGCCAAATTATTGCTTTCCGTTGCACCAGAAGTAAATAGAATCTCTTGCGGTTGTACAGATAAAGCAGCAGCGCATACTTCACGCGACCGTCTGATCAGCTTACCCGCTTCACTGCCCGCACGGTGCAAAGAGGAAGGGTTCGCATAATGCAGCTTCATAATTTGTTCCATCGTCTGCACCACTTCTTCATAGGGCGGTGTAGCGGCGGCATAATCCCAGTAAAGCATATGTCAAATGTCTCCTTTACTTCGTTGAGTGAACTTATTATCGAAAAAGGATCAAACGGTGTTTCCCGTTTGATCCTTTTTATTATACCGCGTATTGAGCGCGAGCGCGTTCTATTTTAAAGATATAAGACTGTGTCTCTTTTGGAAGCAGGCTAAGTTTCTCCAATAATTCCTGATCATTGGTTACTCCCAGATCTGTTACCCGTCCCGGCCCTGCGTTGTACGCTGCAAGTGCCATCTTTTCCTCTCCGCCAAAGCGTTTCAGTTGATAAGATAAATAACGTACGCCGCCATCAATGTTTTGCGCCGGATCGAACGAATCAGTAACCCCTAAGCCGCTCGCGGTGCCATCCATAAGCTGCATTAAACCTTTAGCCCCTGCCGAAGAGACCACATTAGGATTAAACGAAGATTCAGTATCAATCACTGCTTTGATCAGATCAATCGGCACGCCATATTTAGCACTCGCCTTCTGGATGAGATCATCATAGCTCGTAGGTGTGGAACCCGTTATTTCCCCGGAAATTATGTTATTGAAAGTTTCTGTTGTCCCACCTATCTGCTGCCATAACAAGCTGCTGACTGAAGTTGCATCCGGGAGAGAAGTCAAATAGCTTGAACTTTCACTACTCGTTGACATTGCCTGAAGCATTGTCGCAAATCCAGAAGCTGAAACTCCCGTTGACCGTTCATTTCCATTCGCGGAGCTAGTTTTTTCGGTTGTAGCCTTAAGGTTGATCCATTTAAGTTGCCCTAACCCGTCGGTTACAGCGGGATTGATCTGCATGCTGGCGCACTCCTTTTTTGTCCTACTCGAATCATATATAAGGTTTCGCGTTGAAATTTCGATGAATTACGGCTTAATCTTACATTTTATCTGAGATTATTGCTATATGTTGGAATGAAAAAACAGACTTCAGACCCTGATATTTAGGTCTAAAAGCCTGTTTAGATCAAAGCCATTCAGTTCTTTTTAGCGCGCAAAGGGAATCATCACGAAGTAACTTAGTGTCGCAACAATCCCTAAGCCCATTGCCCATGCCCCAAGCGTTTTTTGCTCTTTGACATAGGAATAATAACCAACTACGGCAGCGATGGGTCCGAGAATAAAAGACCAGATGAACAATGAGGCGATCCCCATCCCCAGTCCAACATACCCCATTACCCGGCTTCCACTATATTCCGCTTCACTGTCCTTGCGTTCTTCCACTATCCGCGGGGCATCCCGAACCTGCATTGGAACCGGATTTACCTCAGCAGCGTATTCTTCGCGATGCTCTCTGTCCCGCCGAGGATAGTCCACTCTCCGCGGACGAAGAATGACTTTTCTCGGACCGGATTGTTCCCGTGATGAGCTTGATTCATTATCCTTTTCTGTGTCCATTCTGGCGGCCTCCTAAGCGTTCGGCTTAAACGTCAGACAACATGTTGCAGATGATGTACTGGCATGATCGCGGTGACCTTCATTTGTCATTTCTTCAGCATATTCTTCCTTATAACCATTGCCTACGTGCTTATCGATCTCGATGACAATTTCTTCAGCCCGGCATAAATTATGCTCGCCCCAATAATGACAATTGCTCACGCTACATTTTACTAGTGGTTTTTCACTCGACATAATTATCACCTCGGCTTCATTATGTCCGCTCCATTTACCCGCTATTCGACAGAGTGGTTTCCAGTTGATGTATCGAGACAGGCTTTTAATCCACGCAAAAAAGGACCAGCTCATCGTCATTACAAAAATGACAAAGTGCTGATCCCTTTAGATCACTATTTAGAAGTTAAACCTGATTTTGCATACGTTTCTCGGTCAAATAGTCGTTCTCATAATAAATGAGATCATCGCGAAGATCTTCATACGTTTTGGTGATTTCTAGGATGATATCACGTGCGGGACGTACTGGCTTTTTGCGGAAACGGATTGCATCCTGACCTGTATAGGCGTAACGGCCATCTTCAGAATAACTTTCATTTTTCGGATAAAAGAAGTTGTTCACACCATAGTGATATACATTATAAAGCGCTTTCTGTGCAAAAGATTCATCGAATGTCGCACGACGCAGCGCAACGCCTAATTTCTCATATGACATTTCCGAGAACACTAATAGGTGACGAAGATCGGACAGAAAACCTTGGTAAAATTGTACGGTTTCCTCATCTCCCTCAACTACAAGCTGAGGCAATGCATGCTCATTTAGAAATACTTCCATTTTGTCGATTACCACTTTAAGTTTATCTCTCGTCGATTCACATAATTTCTGCACATTGGCTGCTGACATAGCGGTTGCTCCTCCTTATTATTCCCTGCTCTTGTAGTCAATAAAGTTAATCCTCTGAAAGAAACCGCCCTAAAGACGTATCTCTTTATTCTTGCAATATCAGGATGTGAACACAGAGAAGTCTAACCTTCTGAACAATTATTAAGAACAACATCTAATGAGGTATCTCTTACAAAATCAAGAAGACAATTCGAGATACTTATTCTCTCTGATATTATCATAAAAAACGTTAGGAAGGTATCCTTTTCTAAGATGCATAAAAGATACGCTCTCTTCTAAACCTATAGACATTACATTGCATAGAGGAGCGGAAATCATGTCACGAAAAAATCTAACAGTTGCAGGTTTGGTTACAGCAGCTTTTACAGTTGGGTTACTTACCTTTGCCCTGCGCCCTGCCACTAATGGGACGACCAGAGATGTCGCAAAAGTCGCTGTTCAGAATCCGGCTCCAACTTCAGCTTTGCATTCACCTCCAAATCCTTCTCAGGAAAAAACATTAAAGAAAACCTCCTTAAGCCAGGATGTGGAGGCGACAGATCATCTGAATAGAGTCGATGTCAGTAGACACTTAACTAAACTCCTGTCTGAAACAGACGGGATGTCTTCGATTCATGATAAATCAGTGTATGCGAAACGATTGCAGCAAGACCACGGGTTTATCTCCATGCTGATGTGGATCGATTTCCGCACACAAAAGACTGAGACCTTTAAATCGTCTTTTCCAAAAGGAACCGAACAGGAGAACAAACAGCTTCTAAAATATCTCAATACGGCAAAAACAGCAATCCACGGTCATCAATCCTATGAATCTCCAACGTTTACAATCGGTAAAGAAAAATATTACTTTATCGCTCAGCGGAACAAACAGAAAAATGTAGGGATTATTGCTCTCATCAACCAAAAGGTGCTTGGGCGTGTGGCAGACCATCAGCTGAAGAACCTGCGTCTCATTCCGTATCCTAAGGAAGGCAAATACCATGTGGAATCAGTCCATACCGATAACTTAAAGGACATTACAGTCAAGACCGGCCATGATAACGAAAATGCCAGCCATTTTTATGAGAATGAAATTGTAGTCCGTTTTAAGGGAAATGCTCCGACTCAGGGACAGCTCCAGACGATAACCGCCGATATCCACTGCAAGCAGCCACGCAAGCTGGGATATGCCTATATCTTTCGCTCTGAGAAGATGACCTATTATCAGCTGAAATCCTATTTCACCAACAAATGGCATCCCGAGTATACGGAACCTCACTATATGTATTTAACCAATGATACCCTCACTAAAAACGCTGAAGGAACTGTCACGCCTAACGACATGTTATTCTCCACTTACCAATGGAACCTCCCGGCGATTGAAACTGAGCTAGGTTGGAATCTTTCCAAAGGCAGCAAAGAAGTGGTTGTAGCCGTAGTCGATACGGGAGTACAGATTAATCATCCTGATTTACAAGGTAAGCTTTTGACTGGTTACAATGCCATTACCAATGGTTCCACACCCGAGGATGATGTAGGTCACGGTACACATGTATCTGGAATCATTGGCGCACTTGTTAACAACGGGGAAGGTGTAGCTGGCATCAGCTGGTACAATAAGATCCTCCCTGTAAAAGCGCTAGATAACTCAGGTGCCGGAACGACTTATTCCGTAGCAGAAGGTATCATATGGGCAGCTGACAATGGCGCAAAGGTTATTAACTTAAGTTTAGGGAATTATGCCGACTCGCAGTTCCTCCATGATGCGATTAAATACGCCTATGACCGGGACATCGTGCTTGTGTCTGCAGCAGGCAATGATAATACAGAACGGCCTGGATACCCTGCAGCTTATCCCGAAGTGATTGCAGTGGCTGCTACAAATGCTTCAGGGGAAAAAGCCTCCTTCTCCAACTACGGCGATTATATTGATGTCGCTGCACCCGGAGAAAGCATCGCAAGCACCTATCCGGACAGCCAGTATGCCGCTTTATCCGGCACGTCGATGGCCAGTCCCCATGTCGCTGCGCTGGCGGGTCTGGTACGTTCACTGAATCCTAATCTGACGAATAAGGAAGTTATGGACCTTATGACCAAAAACGCTGTTGATCTGGGAACTTCCGGCCATGATAAATACTTTGGCTGGGGTCAGGTCGATATTTATAAAACGCTACAAGCGGCAAGCGGCAATCAAGTTCCATTGCAGCTTTTTCCTCAACATGTACGCCAGCAAATGAATCAATTAAAACAAAGAACAAATAACACCCCATAACCGTGTCATTGCAAAAACCGGCCAAGTAAGCGCAGAAACCGCTGTAACCCTTCCTCCATTTCCGATTCCTTCATTTGCGAATAGCAAAGACGGATGTGGCGGGAAGGCGTTTCCGCAGAGTAACAGACATCACCGGGTAAAAAAGAAATGCTCTCCTGCTCCGCCAAGTCATGCAGGCTTGCGATATCAGGAGAAGGGGGCAGCTCCAGCCAGAGATTAAGTCCTCCCTCTGGTAGAATATAGTTCACTCCAGGCGGAGCGTACAGCTTCAGAAGCTTCGCCGCCTTTTCCATACGACCACGGAGTGTTATTCGTAGCTGTGCTGCGTAGGCGTCGTATTTTTCAGCGATGAAGGGTAATACGGCCTTCTGTGTCAGCAAGGGACTTCCTAGATCACTCGCAGATTTAGCGGCGATCAGCCGGGACAGAATATTTCCTTCTGCAGCCACACAGGCGATTCGGCAACCAGGTGCAAGTACTTTGCTAAAGCTTTTCATATAGACTACATGTCCATCGGGATCCATTGATTTAATCGCCCTAGGTGGTGGTGCATGGAAATATAAATCACTAAATGGGTCATCCTCAACAATGAGGCAACGGTAGCTGCGCGCTAATTCCAGCAGTCGTTGTCTTCTTGTGATGCTCATAGTTACGCCGCTTGGATTTTGAAAAGTAGGGATGGTATAAATTAGCTTTGGAGGTCTTTGATCACACATTTTTGTAAGAACATCCACTCGCATCCCTTCACTATCCGTAGGCACAAAAATCATCTCTGCACCTCGTCCCGCAAAAACATCAATAGCACCAGTATAGCTAGGCGCCTCAAGATAGACTGTATCTCCAGGACCAACAAATGTACGAGCCACCAGATCAATGCCTTGCTGGGTCCCGCTGGTTATCATCAAATCGGAAGAAGTTAGCGAAATCCCACGCGATTTCAAATGTTCTCTCATGACATTCCGCAGCTCAAGATCTCCCTGAAAATTCCCGTAGGTTGCCATAAGCTCCGGTTGCTCTTTGACCAAGGATGCGTAGGTGTCACCAATATCTTGAAGTGGCAGCAGCTCACTGTGGATGGCGGCTAAATGAAAGGGATATTTCACTTCTGAAACATCAAAATTCCGCCAAAGCTGAGCCCTCGGCAAATAATCATCATATAAATCCTGCCAGCAACCCTCTTCTTGACGTCTATTATGGGTTGGATCGGCCACAAAGCAGCCTTTGCCCTGTCTGCAGTATATAAGTCCTCGTTTCTCAAGCATATCGTAAGCCTTGCTTACTGTAACCTGACTCACGTTCAATGTTATAGCTAGACTTCTAACGGAGGGCAGCCGGACACCTTGCTGAAGCAGTCCTGATGAGATCCGCTGACTGAGGGTTTCACTGATTTGATGGGGCAGAGTTTTACTGCCGCTGCGATTCAAATCGATATGCATGAACCCTTCACCTCCACTGTTATATTCAACGCTTTACTGTTATACAGCACTCCTATTATGATAGCATCAAATCGAAAGGTGGAGAACTAATTTATGGATATCAAATACTCAACGGCAGCCAATCATCTAGGATCATCAGCAGTTCGGGAGATTCTAAAAGTTACACAGGGCAATGACATCATTTCACTTGCAGGCGGGCTGCCTGGGGAGGATTTGTTTCCCTTGGAGGCCGTACGTGATGCCTATAATCGCGTGCTCTCCAGCGACACCTCAGCGCTTCAATATGGGCTTACCGAGGGTTTTACTCCACTACGTGACAAAATTGCTGAAAGGCTTACCCGGCAAGGCATCCCGGTTACAGCCTCTGAGATGGTATTGACTACAGGCTCACAGCAAGCTATAGATCTGTTATGCAAAATATTGCTGGATCCCGGCGATGCAGTTTTTGTGGAAGCGCCCACCTATCTGGCAGCACTACAAGTGCTCGGTTCTTACCGGGCTGCTATTCATTCGATACCAAATGATGAACATGGCATTCTGCCGGATCAGTTGGAAGAGCAGATTCGGATACATCGGCCAAAACTGCTATACGCAGTTCCGACCTTCAACAATCCGTCTGGAGCAACATGGAGTAAAGAACGCCGCGAGAAGGTGGTTGAAATCTGCCGCCGTTACGGTGTTCTTATTCTAGAGGACAATCCCTATGGAGAAATAACCTTTGATGAAGATAAAACTCTATATCCACCCTCATTAGCCTCCATCGATAGAAGCTTCGGCGGGGATCATTGTGTAGTCTACACAGGGACCTTCTCCAAGATCGTCGCCCCTGCCCTACGCACCGGCTGGATTATCGGCGATTCCGAACTAATCAAGACCATCGCCAAGGCAAAGCAAGCAGCTGATCTGCATTCCAGCACCATCGACCAGCGTGCTTTAGATGAACTGCTGTTGCATTTTGATATTGAGCAGCATATCCGCCTCATCTCAAGAGAGTATCATTCGCGTATGAAGCTCCTGTCCGCGGAACTCAGATCACATAACTGGAAAGGAGCACATTTCCTCGAGCCAAGAGGCGGCATGTTCCTATGGCTTACCCTTTCCGAAGAGATCAATACTAAGGAATTACTCCCGCTGGCAGTGGAAAACGGAGTAGCGTTCGTACCCGGAGAGGTATTCTATTCAGCGGAGCCTCACAAAAACAAAATGCGCCTTAACTTCACACACACGCCACCACAGCAAGTTCCTGTTGCTGTCCAGCGTCTAGAGAAAGCATTGGTTCAATGGCAGCAAAATCAAAACATCATTCGGTCGTGAACAACTGCTCGTAATCAATAGCCACAATGGCTAAATAAAACGGCTTCTCCATCCTTTATTGGACGGGGAAGCCGTTTTTTGTGAGCAGATTTTTGAGCTTTCACTTTTGCGTATTTGCAGAATATTACCTTTACGCATTTCTGCAAATCTCATTTTCGTATTTTTACTTTTAGTGTTTTTGCACATCTCATTTCGCATTTTCACAATCAGCGTTTCTGCACAGCTCATTTCGTATCTTCACATTTCACATTCAGCAATTTTCATACGTCATATTTCTGATTTCCACATTTCAGCGTTCCTGCACATCTCATTTCGCATTTCCACAATCCGCGTTTTTGCACATCACATATCGCATTCCACATTTCAGCCTCTCTACCCGATCCCATTTTCGTATTTCCCCATTCAGCAATTTTTGCTCGTCACATTTCGCATTTTCACATTTCAGCGTTTCTGTACAACTCATTTAGCATTTTCACATTCAGCGATTTATGCACATCTCGTTTCGCATTTTCACATTCGCATTTCTACACTTTGCACGTCATATATCCCATTTCCCACATTTCGCTTTCCGCATCACCAAACATCCTCCAGTTACTCAACTCATCTGCCACTCAACTAACTCCGATTTCACAGCGAAGTTACAGCCAGAGGTTACAATTGATATTTTGCTACTAACTCCAATCTTCCCGCAGAAGATTAGCCAGGCTCCGCATTGTTACAGTTTGCTAGCTACTAATCTAATTCTGGCGTCAAAGTAACCATGGAGTTCGGGAGTTCGGAATTCTGAAGTTCTGAGTTCTGGAGTTCGGGAGTTCTAGAGTTCTGAGTTCGGGAGTTCGGGAGGTTCGTATCGGACCCCAGCGCTCTTATTTGCATCAATTCCGTTCATTTGGTTTGCTATCGGACTCCATAGTCACTATTGGATTCAAAACGCCCGATATCCACCCTGTTTATGCCGAATAACGGCTCTCCAGTCCGAAACTCCTCCAAAAAGGCATAAAATACACAAATAGCTGCATCTCGGTCCGTTAGCATATCAGCTCATCAACCATCAACCATCAACCATCATCCATCTACCATCAGCCATCAGCCATCAGCTCATCAACCATCAGCCGTCAGCTCATCAACCATCATCCGTCAGCTCATCAACCATCAGCCATCTACCACCAGCCATCAGCTCATCAGCCACCAGCCATCAGCTCATCTACCACCAGCCATCAGCTCATCAGCTCACCAGCCATCAGCCCACCAGCCATCAACTATCAACCACCAGCCATCAGCCCATCAGCCGCTAGCAATGCTTCTAAAAAGTCTAATTTCTGCATATCACGATCCAAATCCCTGCATGTTCACGCATTCACCGCTTAAATATTTGCCTTATCCGCATTTGTTTGCAACAAAAAAGGCGGCGTAAGCCGGGTTACCGGGATACGTCGCCGTTTGTATGGTGTTGTTATTATAACGTTGCAGTTAGGAAAGTTTGCCGTAAGCCGGGTTCTGTGCTCGTCGTGGTTCGATCGGGAACTACCCTCCCACCATAAGCGACAATCATCTATCTAGGCCATACATTACTGCACAGCTCCAGCGACCAACCTAGACGCGCCTCAGGCTAAGGCTGCTTATTCAGCTGCGTCTCATTAGGTCTTGCTCCAGATGGGGTTTACCAGGAACGAAGTCACCAGCGTTCCTCGGGGTCTCTTACACCTCGGTTCCATCCTTGCCTGTGCCGCCCTAAGGCGGCCATCGGCGGTCCATTTCTGTGGCACTATCCTTCAGCTCGCGCCGACTGGACGTTATCCAGCATCCTGCCTTATGGAGCCCGGACTTTCCTCCCGTGACGTCTTCACGTCACCGGCGATTGTCTGTCAAACTTTCCGAACAACATTATATATTATACAGACATCACATGTCTGGCACAAGCATTATTAAATGGCAATTTTATAGGAACTTAAATGGCTCCGTATTCACCTGCGAAGCATGGACAGCTGTATCATACTTATGCTCGGCCAATTTTCCAGCCATCCACTCCGCTACTTTCTCTTTCATGATCTTCTCCGCATTATGTCCCGGATCAATCAGAGTGATTCCGGCGAGCGCAGCATCCTGAACTGTATGATAATCCAGATCCCCAGTAACCAGGACATCCGCACCGCGGAAAATAGCACTGTTATAATACTTTCCACCCGAGCCGCCGAGAACGGCAGCTTTACGAATCGGACGGTCCAAATCACCAACAACCCGTACATGGTCTACCTTCAGACCTTTTTTTACCGTCTCCACGAATTGTCCAAGGGTTGTGGGCTCTTTGAGCTTTCCTACCCGCCCAAGTCCTAAGCTGCGGCCTTTAAGATCCATTGAGTACAAATCATAGGCAACCTCTTCATAAGGATGGGCCTTAAGCATAGCCTGCACCACTTTATTGCGGATGGAGTGCGGGACGATCGTCTCAATACGAATTTCCTCGGCACGTTCCATCTTACCTTTTTCCCCGATATAAGGATCCGTGCCTTCTCCTGGAATAAAAGTACCGTATCCCTCGATATTGAAGCTGCAATGACTATAGTTGCCAATTGCCCCTGCTCCAGCATTCAGGATAGCATCCAGAACCTTCTGATGATGATCCTTCGGCACAAATACTACCAGCTTTGATAATTGCTCGGAGTGAATGTCTTTGATGGGTACTCCGTTTTCTATGCCAAGAGCTTCAGCCATCCAATCATTCATTCCACCCTCGGTAACATCCAGATTCGTATGGCTGATATACACCGAAATGTCATTCTTGATTAATTTTTCATACATTTTGCCCGCCGGTGTGTCTGTCTGGATTCCTTGCAATGGACGGAAAATAATCGCATGATGCGCAATAATCAAATTGCAGCCTAGACGAATCGCTTCTTCAACTACCTCATCATTCACATCTAAAGCAACTAATACATTAGTGATTTCTTTTTGCAGCGTGCCCAGTTGAAGACCAATTTTATCCCAATCCTCAGCTAAATGCTTAGGAGCCAGTTGCTCCATATACTGAATTACTGTTTGTCCCTTGGCAAACATTGTAGCACCTCCGTAATTTCCCTGATCTGACCTTGAATCTGTTTCCGTTTATGCTCAGCAGATTCGAGTTCTGAACGTGACAACGATGTTAAAATGCCTTCCAATTTCTGAATCTCACCCTGCCACTTAGCAAAAAACACAGCATTTGGTGCTTGAAGCAGCCATGGTCCCATTTGAAGCAAGGCCTCTTGCCCAAGGACTTTAGCGGAATCCCCCAAGGTTAATTCACGATATACACTTTCATTTGTAATTCCAGCTTCCGTATTTTCTGGTACAGCCGTCAATACTTCATATAGCTTCCCGTCTTCTTCCAAAATTCTCTCAGCTACGAGTACCCATTTATTATTTAATAACCAGCGGCGCAAAATATCCTCGCCTACATTCGGTTGAAGCAAAAGGGTTGTAACCTCTTTTAGCTTACCCTGGCTTTGACCCCGGTCCAGAATCGCGGCAATTAATGCGCCTCCCATGCCAGCAATCGTGATACAATTGACTTCACCAGGTTCCAGAACCTCAAGGCCGTCTCCACGGCGCACCGAGATCACCTTCCCTAGTCCAGCCTCTGCAACGCCCTTACAAGCAGCATCAAAGGGACCCGGGTTTACTTCACCTGCAATTGCAAACACAGCCTTACCGCTTTCGACAGCGGCCACAGGAAGCAAGGCATGATCGGAACCGATATCTGCTAATCTGCTTCCTTGCGGAATTTGCTCCAGCAATTGCTGAAGCCGATCTGATAATTTCACATTGTTCATGTTGCCACCCACGTTATCCATTTTTTTCGAAACCCAAACAACAAAGCTAACCCTGCTGCAATCTTTAGGATCAGCATCAATGAAATCCACTGCGGATAATCCTGTCTTAATAAAAGAGCGTCAAGCTCTGGCATGATCCAAAGCGATACTCCCACTGCAAAATAAACACTGGCAACACCTCTTACCTTATGATGCAAAAGCCAGCTTAACCATACCATCAGCACACACAATGGCAGCCATAGGAACTCCAGTTCAAATATAGAGGCCTCCGGGCTTCTTCCACCGAAGAACCCTGCATACAGTAATGCCCAAAAAGCAAAACCACAGTACTGCAACAAACCTATCCGGAGTAAAAATCCCAAAATACACCATAACAAGCCGCAGCACCCAATTAGAATAGGCCTCCAGAGCTGAGGATCCAGATCATGCAAATCAATCAGCCATAGCCCAAAACCAAGCGTTAAAACGCTGCCCAGCCCCGCTAGGATAAGACTGATAACATTGTTCCGGTCCTTATAAACGGCGGAGTATCCATAACAAATAATTAATACAGATAGTGCGGTTGCAAGTTGCAAAGGCCAGGGAAAAACGCTAAAATAAAGACTAATCAAGAAAATCAAGGAAATAATTCCAAAAGAAAACAGCCAAATTTTGATGCTTCCCTGCTGTAAATTTCTCAGCGAAATTGGATTGTTATCCTTATTCGCATCCTCATCGTCATACAGATTGGTTAAGAAATCGCAATACTGCTCTGGCAGCAACCGGCTTTTTCTCCAATACTGAATCTCTTTTATAATGATGTCGCGTTTTTCCAAATTCACTGGCTCATCCTTCTTTCCAGGTACACAAGGTCAACACATTTTTTACCAGCGTAAATTCAAATAAAAGAACCTCCTGCCACTGAGCAGCAGAAGGTCCAGTTCATGAAATACTATTCAAGGAAATCCTTAAGCCGTTTACTGCGGCTAGGGTGACGAAGTTTGCGCAATGCCTTGGCTTCGATCTGGCGGATCCGTTCCCGGGTAACACCAAACACCTTGCCGACTTCTTCAAGCGTTCTTGTCCGTCCATCATCAAGGCCAAAACGCAGACGAAGTACATTCTCTTCACGCTCCGTGAGCGTGTCCAGCACATCCTCCAGCTGTTCCTTCAGGAGTTCATAAGCCGCTGCATCCGCAGGAGCCAATGCTTCCTGATCCTCAATGAAGTCTCCTAGATGAGAGTCATCTTCTTCACCAATTGGTGTTTCCAAGGATACAGGTTCTTGGGCAATCTTCATGATCTCTCTAACTTTCTCAACCGTCAGTTCCATCTCAGCCGCAATTTCCTCTGGGGAAGGTTCGCGTCCCAGTTCTTGCAGCAATTGGCGAGAAACCCGAATCAGTTTGTTAATCGTTTCCACCATGTGTACAGGAATACGAATGGTACGCGCCTGATCCGCAATCGCACGAGTGATGGCCTGGCGAATCCACCAAGTCGCATACGTACTAAATTTGAATCCCTTGTTATGGTCAAATTTCTCTACTGCTTTGATCAGACCCATATTACCTTCCTGAATCAGATCCAGGAACAGCATACCGCGTCCGACATAACGTTTCGCGATACTTACTACGAGACGCAGGTTCGCTTCTGCAAGACGGCGTTTAGCTTCTTCATCGCCATTCTTAATCCGCATAGCAAGCTCAACTTCATCGTCAGCCGACAACAAAGGAACGCGTCCGATTTCTTTTAGATACATACGGACAGGGTCATTAATCTTGATCCCTGGTGGCAGCGACAGATCGTCATCAAAGCTGAAATCATCGCTGTCTTTATCCTCATTATCCTCACTTGGTCGGAGGCTGTTAACCTCTTCATCGTTCTCGTTTACAACCTCAATTCCCAAATCACTGAGTTGCTCGTAGAACTCCTCCATTTGCTCGGGGTCTTGATCAAACGGCGATAATTTCTCCATAATATCTTTGTAATTTAATGATGATCTTTTCTTACCTTGCTCAATGAGCTGATCCTTAACCTGATCCAAAGTAAATTCTGCTTCCAATTCAGTATGCTGATCGTTCGCCATAATTCGACTCCCTCCTCCCTAGGTACATCCTGTCAACATGTCATTGTCTCTCTAGGGCTATAATCTCACTTGCTATTTGTGCCGCACGCAAAAAGTCACCTGACTTTTCAGCCTGAATCATCTCTTCACGCTTCTGTTCCATTTTGCGTTGCAGTGGGTATTTCCGCACTTCACGAATACAATCATCTAGAACCTGCATATTCCAGTCCGGAGGGGTATCCATCATGGATATTGATGTCGCAGTTTTCTCCAGACGATCATCCTGAAGTGATGATAGAAACCGACTAATGCCGGGTGGTTTGCCTTGCGCGTAATAGGCATATAGATAAGCAGCAATTGCCGCATGATCAACGATGTTGAAATCTTCTCCGAGGCGTTCGCCCACATACGTGGCGGCTTCCGGGTCCTGAATCATAAAGGACAATAGACGCCGTTCCGCGACATGATAAGCGGGTAGTAAGGTCGGTGTCTGCACCTGCCCTTTTTTATGCCTACCATTATTCCACCTTTTGTCGTTATTATCCCCTTCAGGGATGTTTTTTTGCATCGATGCCCTAAGTAAATTACAATCCTGCTTCAAACTATCATATGAAAGTTCGAGTTCAGCAGCGATTTCCTTCAGATAAACCTCTCGCTCTGTTGAGGAATGCAGTGAAGCAATAACTTCTAAGGCTTCCTTGACATAGGCGATTTTGCCATCTTCCTCTAGGAGTATATGGTTTTTTTTCAGATATATAAGCTTAAATTTTATGGATGAAACTGCTGAATCAATAACCTGATCTTTAAATCTTTCTCCTCCATGCTTGGAGATAAATTCATCCGGATCCACCCCGCTTGGCAGTAAGGCGATCTTTACACGCAGGCCGCTGTCTTCAAGCATCGGAATGGCCTTCATGGCTGCTGCTTGTCCCGCCCGGTCACCGTCGTAAGACAGTATAATTTCATCAGCCAGGCTTTTCATCAGTGCCACATGACCCTCCGTCAAGGACGTTCCCATCGTTGCTACGCCGTTATGCACACCCGCTTCCCAGGATGAGATGACATCTCCGTATCCTTCAAACAGGACGATTTGTCGAGTTTTGCGAATGGATGCTTTGGACTGGTGCAAATTGTACAATATCCGGCTTTTGTTAAACAATCTACTCTCCGGAGAATTTAAATACTTAGGTTGACCCTCTCCAAGTATTCTTCCGGCGAATGCGATTACCTTGCCTGTACGGTTGGCAATCGGAAAGATAATCCGGCCACGGAAACGATCCAAATAGCCTTTGCCCTCACCGCGGGCTGACAGAACTCCGCCTTTCTCCATTTCCGCAAGATCAAAATTTCGTTTCTCCAAAAACTGCAGCAAAGTATCCCAGCGGTCCGGAGCATATCCGATCTGAAACTGATCAATCATTTTATCACTGAAGTTCCGGCCTCTTAAATAGTCCATAGCGGCTTTGCCGTGTTCCGTGTTCTTCAGCAAGTAATGATAGAACTTTGCCGACCATTCATAAGCTTGAATCAACCGGTCGCGTTCCGGATCAGGAGGAGACATCATACCTCCCTTACCTTCTGGAACGGGAATATCACTTTCTTCAGCCATTATTCTGACAGCTTCGGGGAAGGTTAATCCTTCGATTTCCATCCTAAATTTGATGGCATTTCCACCCATACCGCAGCCAAAGCAATGAAATACTCCCCGGTCGGGGGTAACAGTAAAGGAAGGGGTTTTCTCCGAATGGAACGGGCAGAGGCCCCATAAATATTTCCCCTGCTTGGACAAATGAACAACCTTACCGACTGTATCGACTATATCATGACGCGCAAGCACGCTTTCGATAACCTCTTCCGGAATATTGCCGTGTCCGCTAGCCACTTCAACCACCTTCATCTCTTAACAAATAAATATAATTCGCTATTGCTCCACATTCTCCTGCAAAAGTATTAAAAGTTTTGTCAGTTTATGTTGAAAATAAGTTTTTTCTTCTGCCGTTATGGGTTTTGGACCCTTGGAATAATGTCCCCGTCTTCGTTCCACAGCCCTGGCATGTCTACCCTCCAACATAAAATCCATCTTGAAATTGTCGTATTCCTGACCACGAAATGAAAGCACACTGCACCGTTTACCTAATGCAAGTGCCGCAAGACCATAATCTTGAGTCAATACCACATCTCCAGCAGTAATATGATTGGCAATATATAGATCGGCACTCTGATCTCCTCGATCCACCTGCACAACCGTTACACCCTCTTCAGCTTTCAGTGCATGGTCATAAGAAGATACCATAAGTACCGGAACACCAAAGGTGCGACCTACCTCAGCGATCTCTTTTTTGACCGGACAAGCATCCCCATCCACCACTATCGTTCTAGACTGGGACTTCTCCATGATCATCACCAATTTCCCGTGTAATATATATACGCCCTCTCCGCAAGAAATCCTTCTTTCTAAGCATAAATACGGAACGGATGTCAAATGACGCATTGGCACCGTTCCGTATATTTATACCCCAAACCAACATTCTATACCATAAGATTCAAATTTTCTTGATTAAAATTACCAGACAAGCTTCGCAAAATCAGCGAACGACTTGGAGTCAGCATCAATACCCGCAAGCAGAGCCAAACGGTTAGCACGCACTTGCTCGTCCTCCGCCATAACCATAACGGAATCAAAAAATGTTGTAACGGCGTCTTTTAGACCCGAAAGAATCCGAAGTGCTTCTTCGGCATTTTTTGCCGCCATAGCTTCAAGGTAAGGTGCGTGAAGCTCCTGCCATGTATTAAAAAGCTGCAATTCAGCATCTTCTTTAAGTAAAGCAGGATCAATCACTTCACTGGTTGCTTTACTTGCCAAATTACTGACACGAGTAAGCGAATCTACGGTAATCTTGAAATCTGCTTGGTCGGACACAGCAGCCATAAGAGCACGGCTTCTGCCCACAACATCTACCACGTCGTCAAAACCAGCCGCTGTAACAGCGTCCACAACATCATAGCGTACATTGTCAGATAAAAGACGTTTTACACGCAGACCGAAGAACTCGTACAGGTTTATACGTAGTTCATCTCCAGAATGTTTCGTATTTCCTGAATTTTCATGAATTTCAATCGCCGCTTCAAAAATTTCGCGCAGCGTAATTGGCAATTTATGCTCAAGCACAATTTGGACAATACCTGCAGCCTGACGGCGCAGGGCATATGGATCTTGAGATCCTGTCGGAATGATGCCGATGGAGAAGCAGCCAACAATCGTATCGATTTTGTCCGCTATGCTGACAACTGAACCTGCTTCTGTTGAAGGTACAGCATCTCCTGCAAATCGTGGCTGATAATGCTCGAAGATCGCTTTTGCCACAGTTTCAGGCTCGCCTGCTTTACGTGCATAATCTTCACCCATTGTTCCTTGCAGCTCAGGAAATTCATAAACCATTTGTGTTACAAGGTCGAATTTACAAATATCCGCAGTGCGACTTACTTCGGACACAGCAGTAGCTGACAGTCCAAGCTTCACAGCCAGACGATCAGAGATTTGGCGAATACGGCGCACCTTATCCCCTACACTGCCCAAATCTTCATGGTAAACAATGTTTTCAAGCTTGGCTAACGCATCGTCAATCTTCATCTTTTGATCTTCTTGATAGAAGAATTTGGCATCTGATAGACGAGCACGAAGCACTTTTTCATTTCCCTTAGCGATAACATCCAAGGATTCTGCATTCCCGTTACGTACAGTTACAAAGAATGGCAGTAGCTTGCCAGCTGCATCAAAAACAGGGAAATAACGCTGATGCTCACGCATCGAGGTAATCAGCACATCCTGAGGAATCTCTAAGAAAGATGGATCAAAGGTTCCAAAGAGCACGGTTGGTGTTTCTACCAAGAACAGTACTTCTTCCAAAAGATCTTCTTTAATCGCAATCGTCCAGCTTTTCTCTTCAGCCAATTTGTTGATTTGATCCAGGATAAGCGTTTCCCGTTCCTTCACATCCACAAGTACATGCTGCGCACGCATGCTCTCCACATATTGTGCAGGCTCCGAGATTACAGTCTCTGTACCCAGAAAACGATGTCCACGGCTCACATTACCCGCTTTTACATCCGTAATTTCCAAATCAATGATCTCTTTACCAAAAAGAGCAACCATCCAGCGAATCGGACGAACGAATTTAAAATCGTAAGCTCCCCAGCGCATGTTCTTCGGGAAAGTCATTGCATTTACAATACCCAGAAGTCCTTCTGTGAGCAAAGAAGCAGTCTCTACACCCGCACTATTTTTTGTGGCATAAATATATTCCACGCCAGCTAGTTCTTTAAATGTAAATTGCTCTGGAGATACACCTTGACTGCGGGCAAATCCTAGTGCAGCTTTACTCCAGTCACCGTTAGCATCCAACGCAATTTTGCGTGAAGGTCCTTTGACCTCTTCGCTAATATCCTCTTGCTTCTCAGCCGCGTCCTTAACAAATACAGCGAGACGACGTGGCGTCGCATATGCAGTAACTCCAGCATGGTTTATACGTGCAGAATCCAACCACTTGGACATTCTATCTTGCAGCTGTTCCATCGCAGCACGGATAAAACGTGCAGGAATTTCCTCCAGACCGATCTCAAACAGGATATCTTTAGACACGGTCAGCACCTTCTTTCTTCAGCAGCGGGAAGCCAAGCTTCTCGCGTTCCTCAAGATATGTTGCCGCTACGGAGCGGGCAAGATTACGCACTCGGGTAATAAATCCAGTCCGTTCAGTTACACTAATTGCCCCACGCGCATCGAGTAGATTAAAGCTATGTGAGCATTTCAACACATAATCGTAGGCTGGAAACACAAGATGTTTCTCCATCGCTCTACGTGCTTCCTCTTCATACATGTTGAACAGCGAGAATAACATTTTTACATCCGATACTTCAAAAGTGTAGGTAGAATGCTCGAACTCCGGCTGATGAAAAACATCACCATAAGTCATACCGCTTACCCATTCAAGATCGAACACATTTTCTTTATCCTGAATGTAAGAGGCTAAGCGCTCCATCCCGTAAGTGATTTCTACAGCAACAGGGTTAGCTTCGATGCCACCTACCTGCTGGAAGTAAGTAAATTGAGTGATCTCCATACCGTCCAGCCATACTTCCCATCCCAGACCCGCACAGCCCAGTGACGGATTCTCCCAGTTATCCTCTACAAAACGGATGTCATGCAAGAGCGGATCAATACCGAGTGCTTTCAAGCTATCCAAATAGATCTCTTGAATGTTATCTGGTGAGGGTTTGATGATTACTTGAAATTGGTGATGCTGATACAGACGGTTCGGGTTCTCTCCGTAACGACCATCGGAGGGACGACGTGAAGGCTCTACGTAAGCCACTCTCCAAGGCTCAGGACCTAGTGAGCGTAAAAAAGTCATAGGGTTCATCGTGCCGGCGCCTTTTTCTGTGTCATAAGGCTGTACGATGATACAGTTCTGTTCAGCCCAGAACTGCTGCAGTGTCAAAATCATCTGCTGGAAGTTCATAATACCGTCTCCTTCGCTTTACAAGTTTTTTACAACAGCTTGCCTAAAACTTTCTACCATGGAGGCGGCACTTTTAGCTCCTGACAGCAACAAAAAGCCCCCGCCCCCATGCCTGATTAACAGACATAGGGACGAGAGCTTAACTTATTCTCCCGCGGTTCCACCCTACTTGATTTCATACCTTGTATAAGCAAGTTTGCTGCCAAAACAAGAACGAAATCCACTTTCATTCGCCGCATTCGTACTCCCGGGTGCCATGTTCATGAACGTTGTCCCGCTAGGCTTCCACTGCCCCCAGCTCGCTGAATAACGACAATACAGTCCACTACTTTCCCGATCAATGCACGCCTCTCCCCATTTGGAGCATAACGACGATCATATAATAAACTGATCCTATAGTAACGGAAAAATCAGCTTTCGTCAAATCTTGTACTTGTCGAGCTGGTCTAGGAAACTTTGTGACTTCAGCTTTAATCCGAGTTGCACATCCATAAAGGCCCGCATAATTTTTTTCAGCTCATCCCGGCTGCTTTCCTTTACATCCACATTGCCTAGTCTAGTCAGGTCAAGTCTGGCGAATAATCGCAGCAGCTTCAACGCACGAGCAGAGATCTCCATGGCTGGAGGGTCATTATGTTTACAACTGCGGCACAGTGCTCCACCAAGGCGAGGGCTGACCAGCAGTTGATCATCCGGCTTCTCGGCACCACAAATTACACAAGAATCAAATTCAGGACCATAACCGGCTGCCTGTAAGATTTTCATTTCAAAGACATTTATGATAACGCCGGGTTCCTTGTCCTCTTCAAGTGCATTAAGACAGGCCGTAAGCTGGCGAAACCAGAAGCTTCCCGTTTCCTCATCATGCAGAACACGATCAAGCAGTTCACACGCATAAGACGCATAAGCAGCTTTGATCAAATCCTCACGCAGCGGATGGTGCGACTTCGTAATTTCGCCAGAATTCAGTGTCCCAAGTCCTCCATTATTTCTAAAAAAAACAAATTCCCCAACGGTGAACAGTTGGATCAATGCAGCATGGCGGCTTTTGACCTTCTTTGCGCCACGCACCAGAACCCCTACTTTTCCCGCGTTCTCGGTGCAAAGCGTAATAATTGCGTTCCCCTCGCCGTAGTCCATGCTGCGGATGACGATCCCTTCCACCCTGTGTAGCATGCCTCTTCCCCCAACCATTCGGCAAGCAACCAGTTCTTATTGCGCTTCTTCATCACAGGCCTTCTCTTCCTCCACTAGCTGTAATCCACTATCTTCAAGCGGATGGCCAGCTTCCTTATACAGCAGGTAAGCATCGACGTCTCCTGTCATTGCAAAATACTTCCACGAAAAGTTTCGCATTCGTATTCATCCTTTCTTGGGAAAGACGATGTCTCTTATCAAGAATTAGGATGGTGCGATGGAGCAGGTTCTATCCTTGCAATTCCTACCAAACGAGGAATAACGGAATTAACTTAAAGGTCTTTATGGAAGCCCAAATCCCGCAGAACGCGGTCCTGATTGCGCCAATCTTTTTTCACTTTTACCCATAGCTCCAGAAAAATCTTCGAACCCAGCAGGTTCTCAATATCTGTCCGAGCCCGTCTGCCGACCTCTTTCAGCATTGCCCCTTGCTTGCCGATAATAATTCCCTTTTGCGAATCACGCTCAACAAAAATAACAGCTGAAACATGCACCACTCCATTAGGCTCAACCTTCATATCTTCGATGGCTACAGCAATAGAGTGCGGCACTTCTTCACGAGTCAAATGCAGAATTTTCTCCCGGATTAATTCCGCGCAGACAAATTGCTCGGGGTGATCCGTGATTTGATCTTCCGGATAATACTGAGGGCCTTCCGGCAAGTACTTGGCAACCTGCTCTAACAGCGTGTTAACATTGCTGCCCATCTTCGCAGAAATCGGAATAATTTCGGCAAAATCATGCAGCTTGTTATATTGAGCCATAAGCGGGAGCAGAGCTTCCGGCTCTATTTTATCGATCTTGTTGAGCACTAGAATCACCGGTGTCTTCAGACCATTTAATTGCTCGGCAATGTAACGGTCTCCACCGCCCAAGCCCTCTGACGCATCCACAAGGAATAACACTGCTTCTACTTCACCCAGTGTACTCATTGCAGTCTGGTTCATGTAGTCGCCTAGCTTGGACTGTCTTTTATGAATCCCCGGTGTATCCAGGAATACGATTTGTGAAGTGTTTGTTGTGTAAACACCATGGATTTTGTTTCTGGTTGTTTGTGGCTTATCCGACATAATAGCAATCTTCTGGCCAATGACCTGGTTCATGAGTGTTGATTTACCTACGTTTGGTCTGCCGATAATTGCGACAAAGCCTGATTTGAATTTCATATTATCTTCCTTCCATACTTACCTTCTAGTTCAATCTTTTTCAATCATTCAATCTTTTTTTAAAAGCTTTTTAGATCCCCCTAAATCCCCCTTACCCAAGGGGACTCCACGGGTCCCGGTCCTCTGGACATCCGGAAATAGGGGCACCTGCAACGTTCGGCAGGATTAGAGGGACGGTCGTGCAGGAGCGCTTTTGTGCCCTGTTGGGGACACACTACACTGTCACTTATTAACACGGTTCGCATTAAGCTCACCATAGATAAAGATTACTGAGATGCAGCTTACAGTCAGGGTTCAAGTTACGATGTGCAAAGAATCGCTGGCGGCTTTTGCCGTGGCGCTTACCTCGTAATGTTACTCTAAAAACACATAGTTTGCACCAGTTTAGCCTAACTTGGTAGAACTAGAACACTTTTAATTGTACTTTGTACAACTAATTTTAGGTTGAGTTTATGTTTTTGGTGTTTAGTTGTATTTTGTGCAATTAAATCCTGTCTTAAGAGCCAAATATGGGCTTTATCATAAATTTAATTGTACTATCTGCAACTAAATTCATTTTTGTCGCGAAAGAGTAGCAATTTAACTGTACATTGTGCAATTAAAGTAGCAACCTTCGTCTAACTATGCCTGATTTGCCTTTAAACAGGCACAGGCATTAAATCAAAACCTCATTTTATTCTGGAGCTTGTCCTTGCTTCAGATCTACGGGACCAAAAGCGCCTGGAAGCAATTCTCCCACCGTAGTCTCAACGATATCACCCTTCATGTTCCCAAGAATAACCTTCATATCCGGCGAACACAACTCAATCATTACTTGCCGGCACACACCGCAAGGTGAAACGGGGCCGTCAGAGTCAGCTACTACGGCAATTGCTTTAAAAGAACCAACAGTGTGTCCATCCGCAATCGCACGGAATAGTGCTGTCCGTTCCGCACAGTTGGTTGGCCCAAAAGCAGCATTTTCCACATTACAGCCGTGGTGAATATGACCATCCTGATCAAGAAGGGCAGCTCCCACTCCGAATCGGGAATATGGAATGTAAGCTTTTGCTCGTGCTTTAATCGCCTCTTGCATAAGAAGAGTAGAATCCATATTTTGACCTCCTAAAGTTTTGTGAGTATTGACTTCATTGATTTTTCTTCGCACAAAACTTACTTCGTAAGCATACACTTTGTTTTGTTTAGCATTACTACCTGTTATCGCTTCGCACAAAACTCACTTCGTAAACATCTAATTAGTTTCGTTTATCGTTATTTTCTCAGCGTGCGCTAAATTTTATCAGTGTACTTCATGAGATATATTCGGGTACATAACTCACTTCAAATTATTCAGTAACGAAAGAGGCGGAATCGCAAAACGCGGGTCCGCCTCTCCCCTGAATTGATTTTGTATCCTGATTATGACATAAGTCCGCTAATCCAGTCCATCACAGGGTGATAAAAAACATAGATCCCAACTAAGACAGCAAACACCGCCGTGAGAAGCACAGCTCCTGCGGCGGTATCTTTTGCTCTCTTAGCCAGTGGATGAATCTCTGGCGAGATCAGATCAACCGTCGCTTCAATCGCCGTATTGAGCAATTCGGCAGTTAGGACAAGCGTGATCGAGAACAGCAGCAACATCCAACTGGCCAGCGGAAGTCTGAACACGGCAGCGGCTATTAGCACAACCACCGCTAAACAGCAATGCACCTTCATGTTAAGCTCGGATTTGAATGCCGACACTAAGCCTTGCGATGCAAACCGAAAAGAGTGCCAGAACTTCTTGTGCCCTACCGCCGTGTTCTTCACCATTAGCGCGTCAACCCAACCTGAGATAGTACTTGTTCTTGCTTGGACATCATCTCTGCTTCTGAGGCTTCATCCTGATGATCATATCCTAACAAATGCAGAAATCCGTGAACGAAAAGAAAACCAAGCTCTCGTTCCAGTGAATGACCATATTCCAGCGCCTGCTCCTGCGCACGAGTTACGGAAATGATTATATCCCCAAGTACGTCTGGAACATCTTCCAGCGCCTCGCCTTCCTCTATCTCGTATATAATGTCCAGCTCGTCCTCTCCGCTTTCATTCATAGCAAAAGAAAGCACGTCCGTCGGACGGTCAATTCCCCGATATTCCAAATTCAACTCATGTATACGAACGTTATCGACAAAAGTAAGAGCTACCTCGCCCCGATCGATCCCTTCCGCTTCACCTGCTTTTTGCAAAATGCTCTCCAGCAGCGTAATGAGATCGTCCTTTATCTCGTATTCTTCCTGCTCGTTATCCCAAACGATCTCCAAACTCATGGGTTAGGTGCCCCTTCCTCTTTTTTCGGCTTACGCACATCTTCTGGGTATTCGATCCGTGAATGGAAAATTCCCATAACCGTCTCCTTCAGAGTCCGTGCAATAATATCCAATTCTTTAATCGTCAAATCACATTCGTCAAACTGATGATCATCCAGTCGACTTTTAATAATCTTCTCAATCATCGTTTCCACCTGCAGAACAGTTGGCTTACGCAATGATCTTACTGCAGCCTCGACACTGTCGGCAATTCCCACAACGGCTGCTTCCTTCGACTGGGCTTTCGGTCCAGGATAACGGAAATCTTCCTCGGTAAAATCAGGCTCGACACCTTTTTCTTCCGCCAGCTTCAGTGCCTTATGGTAAAAATAATGCAGGAACGTTGTTCCATGATGCTGCTCCGCAATGTCACGGATTGGTTTTGGCAGCTTATATTCTCGTTGCATTTCCACCCCGTCACGGGCGTGGGCAACGATGATAGATTTACTAAGCTTCGGTTCAATAGAGTCATGTGGATTTTCCATATTATTTTGATTCTCGATAAAATAAAACGGACGTTTTGTTTTACCAATATCATGATAATACGATCCAACCCGGCATAATAAGCCATCTGCTCCAATCGCTTCCGCGGCAGCTTCTGACAGGTTACCTACCATTACACTATGGTGATAGGTTCCCGGCGTTTCGGTAAGCAGCTTCCGCAGCAGCGGGTGGTTTGGATTAGACAATTCTACCAGCTTCAATGCCGATAGAATACCAAAGGTCGCCTCGAAAAAAGGCATTAGCCCAATCACAAGTACAGCCGTCAATAGTCCCCCTGCAAAAGCAAAACCAACCGAATACAAGGTACCTACCTCTTTCCATGCTCCTCCACCTAACAGTATCTGCATAAAGACTGTCAGACAGCCAAAAAGCGATACCATAATCCCGCCTTTAAGGAGCGTGGAGCGTTGACCCGCACGGTGAGTCGCAAAGATAGCCACGTACGAAACCACGATAGCAAAGAAACCAAAGTTAAAATCAAAGATTGAGTTCTGCTGCACATTCAAAATAACACTCGCCAGTACACTGAATAGAATGGAGCAAAAATAGGCCAAAGGCATGTCCAGAAGCATTGCAATTAACATTGCGCCAATCGCCACCGGTGCCAGGAATCCGATATAAGATCGGACATCGGTCTGCAAAACAGCGGCCAGCCGCATAGAGATAATAGTTATAACAAATACAAGCACCAGCATCAATAGCTGAGAATTGTTGTACTTAAAGCCTGAGGTGCCGCCTGAATAACGAATGAACGCAAGCAAACCGACGGAGAGCATCGCAGAGAGAATCAATAGGCCTAACTGTGGCCAGTAATTCACCTCATTGCTTAGTAGTCCATTCTCATCCAAAAGAGTGTAGAGCTCTGGAGTAATTAGCTGCCCCTTAGCAACAAGCGTGTCCCCTTGCTCAATGAATACATCAGGTGTGTTCTCCCGGGCTTGTACCTTTGCTTCCTTGGTAGCATCCTCATCGTAGAACTTGTTACTTGTGATCACAAGACGCACAAGCTCCTGAACAACCTCACGCGCTGTACGCTGGCTTAGAGAACTAATACTGACCTGTTCCGCTACCTTGGCGCGAGCGGTCTGCGCATCCGTAATCTGATCATTCATCAGCCTAGTTACAATATCTCGGGCGACAGGCTTCATCTCGATAATGTCCTGAGAGGTCAGGCGCGGAATCTTAATGTAAGTCTCTTCCGGAATGACATAGGTCTGCTCTTTGATGACAGATTGCATTTCATCCAAGAGGTGATCTGAATATGTAGCGCTGCCCCGATTGGAAGCTACGAAATTCAAGATGAAATCGCTGGCTCTCTGCGGGATTTCATCACGATAAATCCCCGTCTTATCGCTTTGCGAGATCAGATCATCCTGATTGAGACGATCTATCCGATCCAGCAGCGAGGTCACTAGGTTGTCTGCCCTCATCGGGATAATTTTGTACTTGGGAGATACGCTTTCGGCCGCTTCCTCAGCCGCTTTTAACGTAGCTTTGGTGTCCTTAATTTGTTTCGGTGCCGTTATTTCCTTTGCACTGTAAGTATTCTCTTTAATATCATATTTCTTAGGTAGCAATTCTGGCGACAAGCTGAAGTAGAACACTAGTCCGAGTAACAGGAAAAGAGCATAGCGTGTCACTGCGCTATACTTCCATCCGTTGTTCGTATATACAAATCCGCTTAATTTAGATGGTTGCTTTGAAGCCATGAAGACAATCCCCTTTATTGGAGGTTTTCGGCAGAGCGGTCATAGGCAACGATAATTTTCTGCACCAGGGAATGCCGTACTACATCCTGTTCCGCGAAGTAGACAAAGCCAAGTTCTTCTATGCCGGATAAAATCGCTTTGGCTTCAATCAAACCGGATTTCTTGCCGCGGGGCAGGTCAATCTGGGTAACGTCACCTGTAATCACCATTTTGGACCCGAAGCCGAGTCGAGTCAGGAACATTTTCATTTGCTCAGGTGTTGTATTCTGCGCTTCATCCAAGATGATAAATGAATCATCCAATGTACGTCCGCGCATATAAGCCAGCGGAGCAATCTCAATCAATCCCCGTTCAAGTGCCTTAGCCACCTGATCGGGCCCCATAACGTCGTATAATGCATCATAAAGCGGACGCAGATATGGATCTACCTTTTCTTGCAAATCCCCTGGAAGGAATCCTAGACTCTCTCCTGCTTCTACTGCGGGACGCGTAAGAACAATACGCTTAACCGAACCTTCTTTCAGTGCCGTAACTGCAAGCACCACTGCCAAGTAGGTCTTCCCCGTTCCTGCAGGACCGATTCCGAATACAATATCACGCTTCTTGATCGTTGTCACATAATGCTTCTGGCCGACCGTTTTGACACGGATAGGCTTTCCGCGAAAAGTTGTAGTAATTTCTCCTTTGAACAAATCGAGCAATTGATCAGCACGAAAATCTTTCGCCAGTTCCACAGCGTACTGCACATCACGTTCAGTAAGTATGTAACCGCTCCGAATGAGGGACAGTAGCACATTAAACAATTGCCCCAGCATGTCTACTTCCCGCTCAGCTCCACGAATCGTTAGCTCTGCTTCACGCGAATCAATAATGGCGGGAATTTCACTCTCGATGATTTTTAAGAATCCATCCTGCGGGCCAAACAGCGATTGCGCTTCTCCCGCATTTTGCAAAGATATACGAATGCTTGCAGTCTGTTCTGACAAGTAGCCTCATTCTCCTCAATTGTTTACTATTGGCAGTTCTTCGGAAATTTTTTCTTCTACTTCAAAGATCACTTTCATATAAACTTTACCATTCTCTTTCTTCTCATGCAAAACTTTTTGACTTTTGATGACGCTATCAACACCATATCGAGCTAAAATATCATTCTTCGCCCGCTCAATTCCCCTCGCTACTCCAGCTTCTGGAGTTATCGTATCCTTTGTTTCATTGATCTCCATTTCTTTCTCAGTCATCAGGCCCAGCGGCAGCTCAATAGAGCGCCAAGATAGCGGATCATGCTCTGTGAGCGTCTTTGAATTCTCAAAGGAGGATTTGCCATAACCCCACAGCTGAATAGCCCATTTCCCCAACACGAGATAGGTGCGATCCTTACGCTCCCCAGTGTAGGTGCTATTGGTTGTTTCAAGCGGAACCTCGATATTGTACTCATGCCAAACCAACCCCTTAACCTCACCCTTGGCTACCACATACTCTACATTTTCTTCGTCTCCAAGAGCACCGGAAATCAGGATATCCCCTTTTTTCACACGCGAATTACGCGCTACTACCGGTCTGCCCTGCTCCGCATATATTTCTGTTACCACCGCATCTGTTCGGCTAATTAAATGCCGTTGGCTAAGCAAAGGTTTGATATCGGGCTGTTTAGCCTCTACAACCTGAATTTTGATGCTCGTCCCCGTCCGTTGCAGCCCTATCCAAGAAACACCCGGTAAATGGGCCAGCAGCCCCTTAGAGAGCTTGTCCGGCTCCTCCAGACGCCATATCCACTGAAAAGGATACACACCCTCCTGGCGAGCGGCAGCCAATATATCCTCAGAAGCAATTTTTTCATTCCCTTCGACTCTAATACTCCATACCATCGTAGATAACATAAAAAGTGTAATTCCAAACATTAAAATACCTATGCCAAAAAATTTCCTTTTCCACAGCCGCGCCATAAGAAATGGAAGTCCGCTTCTACCGGTTACGTGCATACGACAGCCTGTCTTTTTTAAAATCGGCCGGAGGACATAAAAATCATCCAGAAGCAGCTTAAGGGAAGCGCCGCCCTCAGCGGGCCTCACATCCCAAATCATGATTCCTGCTTCAGAAATGAAATTAATAAATCGCTCCACCTGAGGTCCCGTCACATGCAGTGTAACGAACCCCCGCAGTGATGACAGAGGTGGCTCCTTCATGATCTCTCCTCGCTTTCGTTATATCTGATCTCCCCGATAACGCCTTCTACAGCCAATTCCTGGCCTAGAATATTTCGGATGACAAGTCCCTCGCCTGTGATTTCAAGCGATCCTTTAGCTAACGCGAGCTTAAGCTGACCAGAGGAAAAATGCAGCACGCCGCGATGATTCTCAATATGCAGTTCCTTATTGCCGATCAGGGTGATCCGGGGCATTTCCTGTAATAAGTCCTGTGGTAGATCCAGTACCCCGTTTGTCCATCCCCGCAGCCTGCGGCCAATACGGGTCATAAGTAGACGTTCCCCCTTCCTGCCTTCTGTACACCTTATGCGGCAACGCTTTTTTTTATGAGAAGAAGTAACAAAGGAGGACCCTTCTAGTGTGAAAAAAGCAAAAAAAGCCCCGGCAACCTATCGTAAAGATAGGAAACCGAGGCTTTATTGTTACTATGATCCGTAAATATTATCTTCGGGTGGAATGCGGCTGACGAGAACGCGGTGGTCCCAGAATCTCTGCCCAGACTACACCATTTCGCAGGTCGTCACGACTCCCTGTTCCATGTGTCTGGTCTCCCGCAGAGGGTGAGTTTGTGTTCTTAATCTTATTTGATCTTTTGGTATCTGCACCCGCTATCCCGTCAAAAGCAGATTGAAGGCGCCGTACCTCTTCTTGCATTCTTTGTGTGCGTAATTCAACTCCGTCATCGGCATGCTCCAAAGACATTCCTTCTCCAGTAGAATAATCTGGAGTTGGTATATACGCGGGTTCTGGAAAGGCAGGAGAGGCATCATACTCCCGGTTATCCTCTGACCTCGACTGCCGGGAAGAGGTGCTAACAGGAGCAGGAAATCCACTGCCAGACTCCGCTTGGCGCCCTCCATCGATATCCGGGCGTTTTACCCGGCGGAGCGGAGAATCCTCTCCGCCCCCAAAAGTGGGCATTCCCCCGCGAGGAGCTCCTTTGGGCTTGTTTTTAGTTGCTTTATTCACATTGGATACGATCGCGAATATAATAACCGCAATAATATAGATCCAGCTCATGGAGATTCACATCCCCTTTTATTTATTATTGTTAGGACGGTTATTGTCGTCCTGATCATTCATTTTGCCGAGAGAGCCCCGCATTTGGGTATCTGCCTCGATGTTTTTGATATTCATATAATCCATCACGCCGATTTGGCCATTTCTGAGCGCCTCAGCCATTGCCATAGGCACCTGAGATTCAGCTTCCACAACAAGCGCCTTCATCTCTACTACGCGCGCCTTCATCTCTTGCTCGTGAGCGACAGCCATCGCTCTGCGCTCTTCCGCTTTGGCTTGGGCAATGCGTTTATCTGCTTCTGCTTGCTCGGTTTGTAGATAAGCACCGATGTTCTTGCCTACATCGATATCCGCAATATCAATGGAGAGGATCTCAAAAGCAGTACCTGAGTCCAGACCTTTGGACAATACCGTCCGCGAAATCAAATCCGGGTTCTCAAGGACATCTTTATGGGAATCACTCGAACCTACTGTCGTTACAATCCCTTCACCAACACGGGCAATAATCGTTTCTTCACCCGCACCACCCACGAGGCGGTCGATATTGGCACGAACAGTTACGCGCGCTTTTACCTTAACTTCAATCCCGTTCTTAGCAACAGCCGCAACAACCGGTGTCTCAATTACACGAGGGTTAACGCTCATTTGCACAGCCTGCAGCACATCACGACCTGCAAGATCAATGGCTGCTGCGCGAGTAAATTCCAAAGGAATATCTGCACGTTGTGCTGCAATAAGCGCATTAACAACACGGTCTACGTTACCACCTGCGAGATAGTGACTCTCCAGTTGATTAATGTTCAGTCCAAGACCTGCCTTAGTCGCTTTAATCATTGGGTTAACGATACGACTTGGGGTTACACGACGCAGTCTCATCGCCACCAGCGTAATAATACTGATTCTAACGCCCGATGCTAATGCTGAAATCCAGAGCATAACCGGGAAGAAACTTAAAAACACGCTCAATACAATAATCACCACTACCGCGATGAACAGAATAGGAATCAAAGATGCTTCACCCATACTATATAACCTCCGTAAATTTGTTGTAGAACTATTATTGGTTCCAGTGTTTACCTTATTCCTTGATTTCTTTCACAACAATCCGTCCGCCCTCTACTTTAATAACAGAGACCGGTGCATTAGCACTAATAAAACTACCTTCTGTAACAACATCCACTCGTTCGCCGCCTATCATAGCTGTTCCTGAGGGACGAAGTGGAGTAATACTGGTTCCTGTAGCGCCTAATAAGCTAAGCTTCTCTTCTACAGGCACAAATCCCTGATCTTTAGTAAGGCTTTCCTTCAAAATAAATCTGTTCCATATCCCTCGTTCTTTAAAAATGACCGCAACAATTACTACAACTATAGTCGCAGCTACGAAAGAGATACCTAGACTGAGCAGTGCATGCTTATAGCTGTAAGCAGCTCGTACAACACCCGCTACAAGGCTGACAGAACCTAGGAGCCCCAATATTCCGAAGCTAGGCACAAAGAGCTCCAGCACAAGCATGACAAGCCCAATGATAAACAAGAGCCAAGTTTCCGCTCCGGCGAATCCTGCAACATAGTTGCCGAAGAAATATAACACAAAAGCCAACGTCCCGATAATTCCTGGCGCACCAAAGCCTGGAACAATCAGTTCAATGACAACGCCTGTAATCCCAATGAACAGCAGAATCGTCATAATAATCGGATTGGTCAGAAATTGCGACATTTTTTCCGCACCGGTATGCTCTACGCGAAAGATGTCGTCTGTAGTATATCCAAGCCACTGAATTGCCTCTTCAGGGGTATCTGTAATTTGATCAGCGTAACCAGCTTTTAAAGCTTCTTCACTAGACAAGGCAATGATTTCTCCCTGTGTCTTAGTCACTCCAAGCTCTGGCTTATCCACGACCAAATTATTATCCACCATTCCAGCAGCAATGTCTGGATCACGATCATTCAGAGCAGCAGCGCCGATCATTTTAGATCTCCAGTAGGATATCATTTTGGCATCATCG
Source organism: Paenibacillus sp. FSL H8-0315 (assembly GCF_038005365.1). NCBI lineage: Bacteria > Bacillati > Bacillota > Bacilli > Caryophanales > Paenibacillaceae > Paenibacillus > Paenibacillus sp. FSL H8-0315. Next base: position 1,736,720 of record NZ_JBBOTA010000001.1, read on the forward strand.
ACTTTTTGACCATTCATGTCTACCAAGGAAGCGGAGCCGATCATACTGCCCGGCTTCATGATTATTGCACCTGCATTAAGTGCTATGTAACTGCCTGCAGAAGCGGCATCACCTTTAATATAGGCAGCTGTTGGTATTTCACTCTCTCTTACCATCGTCCCAATCTCTTCTGCCGATTTCACCAGCCCTCCAGGTGTATCGACCTCTAGTAGAATAAGGACTGCTCCATAATTAGCGGCTTCTTCAAATCCTCTTTCCAAAAAGCTTTGCAAACCCCGTTCAATCTTTTGATCTACCGGAATAATAAACACGGGACCTTTTTTCAGCTCACTGTTCGTAACCCCCGGTGTTTTCGGGGCTGCCCCGTCAGCGCTTACATTCGTTGCAAAGGGTGTCAGGAGGAGTAACAGCAGGACCACAGGAATGCTAGCTAACAGTATTTTCCGTAATCTTCTCAATGATTTTACCTCCCTTCTTTAGCTTGACCCAGAACTCATAACCCTTAATACGCTGAAATTGGATTTACGTTTCATAACATAGAAAAGCACCCCTTTTGCAAGGGGTGCTAGTGCTATATTATTGCAGAAATTGCAGAACCGCCTGGTTCACGAGTTTACCATCAGCGCGACCTTTGACCTTAGGCATCAGTGCGCTCATGACCTTCCCCATTTCGCTCTTCGAAGAAGCACCGGTTTCCTGGATGGTCTGCTGTACAATTACTTTAATTTCTTCTTCGGAAAGTTGCTCGGGAAGATATTTAATAATAATCTCGATTTCTGCTTTTGTACTCGCGGCAAGCTCGTCGCGACCCGCTGATTCAAATTCTTGGAGGGCATCTTTGCGCTGTTTGATTTCACGACTAAGGATATCAAGCACTTCGTTGTCGTCCAATGTTCTCTTCAGATCTATTTCAAGATACTTTATTGTAGAACGAACCATTCGAATCGTGGAGAGCGTGAACTTGTCCTTACTCTTCATCGCTTGCTTCATATCTTCGTTCAATCTCTCGCTAAGATTCATGCGTGGGTAATCCTCCTAAAACTTTCTCTTACGAGCAGCCTCAGACTTCAGCTTTTTCTTAACGCTCGGCTTTTCGTAATGTTTGCGTTTCTTCACCTCAGCCAAGACACCATCTTTTGCGATGGAACGTTTAAAGCGACGAAGTGCAGCATCAATTGTCTCGTTTTTGCGAACTTTCGTTTCAGACACAGGTTTCCCCTCCCTCCGACCATACCGTCCAAGAGCATAACACGGTTTATCAAACTCCATTATAGGTCAAACGGAAATAACGTGTCAACCTTCGTGCTATTCTTTTTTCTGGCAAGTTCTTCAACATTAAATGATTATGCTATGCGTGCGAAGCTGAGTTTCCAGTGAGCGCACCCAGCTTGGCTCCACCCAGCAGGTGATAATGAAGATGAGGCACAGCTTGTCCACTATCAGGTCCGCAATTATTGATTAAACGATAACCAGACTCAGCAATTCCAAGGTCTTTGGCGATCTGTTGGGCTACACTGTGGATTTCAGCAATTAGCGGAAGATCCTCAGGTGTAACATCATTCATTGAAGCAATGAACTTCTTGGGAATGATCAACACATGTACCGGTGCAGCCGGCTCGATGTCGTAAAATGCAAGAATACGTTCATTCTCAAATACTTTTTTGGAAGGAATAGTACCCTCAATAATTTTGCTAAACACGGTCTCCATAGAGTGCTTGCCTCCTAAAAATTGGTGAAATTCCACTTCATCATAAGATAATCATACAGGATAATCATCAATTACGAAAGCAGCAAGCAAACTCAGCATAATCTGCCCTAAACTGTATCTGTTACAGAATGAACCATTAAATAAAAATATCAACACCGTTAGGCCTAAAAAAGACAAAAAAAAGAGAAACACCCTTCACAGCTTATAAAGCTGATTCGGCGGCGGACGTATGAAAAGGAGTTCATTCCCTGCCATACGTCCGCCGAGGTGTTTCTAAAGTAATGTCGGCTTAGCTGTATTATAACAGCGCGTTGATACTGTATCTGTGATAAGAATCACACACATTATAGATCTTCACATTTTTTCCAACAGGATCCGAGATCCCCCTCCACCCTGTTCAGCAGGTACTACTACCAGCTTGCGTGGCAGTCGTGCCCGAAGCTCTGGAACATGGCTGATAATGCCGACAGACAGTTGGTCGTTATGCAGTCTTTCCAGTGAGGTAATTACCGTATCGAGCAATTCCGGATCCAGCGTACCAAAGCCTTCGTCCAAAAAGAAAAATTGCAATGGATACTGTCCCCGCAGCTGAATCTGTGCCGAAAGAGCAAGTGCAAGTGACAAGGAAGTTAAGAACGTCTCTCCGCCGGAAAGCGTGGAGACCGGTCTTCTTACACCACCGTTTCCATCATCACGAATTACAAAGCCACCACCCGAATCAACCTCCAGCGCATAACGCTGTTTGCTCAGGAAACGAAGCCGCTGGGAAGCAGACTGGCATACCTGCATTAATTGTTCCTCCGCAATATACTCAACAAAAGCATTTCCACGTAAAACCGTCTGCAATTTGGACAAATGATCCTGTAGAGAAGCATGTTCTAGCCGCTGGACTTCGAGCTCCATCCAGCGAATATGCCGATGCCGCAGATCCTCCAGATCTCGCTCTGCGCGCGCTCTTGCTTGCAGCGACATTTCATCCTCTGACTTACACACGCTTAAGCTTTCCTGGCTAACTTGCCACTCCTCTTCACTTAAGCTGGCTCCGTCAAGCTTCTCTTCAATATTGCGCAGCTGCAATGAGACTTCAGCTTCTTGCGCACGATGGGCACGTACCCGAGAAGAAGAAATTTCCCGCTCTTCAGGTGCGAGAGCTGCTCCTTCAACCTCAGCGGCGGAACTAAAAGGTGAAGAGGTTAAGCTTTGCTCCCACAGATGGCTTGAAGTCACATAATGCTCTCGAGCAGATTCTGCAGCCTGGCGGGTAATCGCTGCCTCCTTGATCTCATGCTGCGCTTTTTCCGCTGCCGTGAGATGTAATCGTTGGCTGGTCTCCACAGCTGCTAACAATTCCTGCAGACGACGCTCACACTCTGCTAGAAGAGGGGCAGCAGCGCGGCCATTAGTCCACTCTAAAAGACGCCGTTCTTTTTCACGCTGCAATTCTTCTTTGCCTTCCATCTGTGTATTCCACTGAGTAAGCTCTTTATCGATTCCGGTGATGGTCTCCTGAAGATTCTGCACCGAAGCGCTTTTCTCATCCAGAAACTTGACACTGATTTCCAGTCGGGATCTAATTTCCTCAGCTTGAGCATCCTTGGCTAACAGCTCACGATAAGCTTTTTCTACCTCTTCCGGTGCCAAATCAGGGAACTGCTGTACCCAGTTCTGCCGCAAAGCGGTTAGTTGGCCACTCAGTTCCTCGGCTTTGGCGGTTAGGCCTTCTACCCAGCTTCGCTCACCTTCGGCACCCGCTGCTTCTTTGAGGCATAGCTGCTGAACTTCCTGCATCGATTGCTGCCACTGTATCGCTGTACGGCGCAGTTCTCCAGACTGGCTTTTTAATGCTAAAAATGCAGCATCAAGTTCTGCCAAAGCTTTTTCATCCGGGATGGACATATCGGTAGAGGAAACCTCGGCAGTGCTGACTTCTGAGCCTGCCGCTGCAGGATCATTTACCGTATCAAAAGCTCCATCACCAAACACCTGCTCCAGCCAAACCAGGTCCTGCTCCCGCAGACCACGGAACATATGGCGTGCTTCCAAAGCACGTCTGGACAACACCCGAGCCTGTTGAAGCTTTATCTCCAGTTCCTGTTGCTCTACGTTATCCTGCAATACAGCAGGGGCCGGGTGGTGTTCGCTGCCACATACAGGGCAAGGTTGTCCTGCTTCCAATTCTTTAGCCAATCCAAGCGAGAGTCTGTGCAACTCATGCCCCTTGAGGGCTGCTTCCAAAGAACTGATATGTTGCTCCAGACTTTCTGCTGCGGTGCACGCAGCTTCTTCTGTCGCCAGCAGCTTCTCTTGATGCATCGCCGCCTCGCGGATCAGCTGCCCGCGAGAAGCTTCCTGCTGCCCGCGACGGCCCTCGGCCTCCGCGAGGCGCGCCTGCGCAGCCGCGAGTGCAGCGGCACGCTCGCGGCGCTCCTTCTCCGCCTTATCCCACTGGGATTCAGCGGAGTGCAGCCCTTGCAGTCTCTGCATCGCTTCTTGCAGAGACTGCCGCTCCTGGGAGCGGACACCGAGCGGCTGCAAGCTCTGCTGCAGCTCTTGCTGGCGCTTTTGGCCCTTGGCCAAAAGCTCACGCTCCCGGGCCATGCCCTCCCGCAGCTCCGTCAGCTTGCGGGAGGCCTCTTCGCGGCGCTCGCGCAGAGCCGCGAGTTCGCGCCGCAGGGCGCCGAGCTCGGACTCGAGCTCGAGCGCGCGGCGGTAGGTGTCGGCCCCTTGCCGGAGGGCCGGCTCTTCCGCCGCAAGCGCGGCCTGCGCAGCAGCCGCGGCCGCAGCGGCATGCGCCGCCTCCTGCTCGGCAGCGGCGGCCAGCACCTCTTGACCCTCCGCGCGGGTCAATCGGCTCTTGAAGGCGTCTTCCGCGCTTCGCCATGCTTTCAGCGCGGGAAGCCTAGCCTCGGCCTCGTCAGCTTGGCCGAGCTTCCGTTCAAGGAGGAGAATCTCCTCCTCCTTGGAGAGCAGTCCCTGCCGCTGCAATTCGCGGCGGGTCCGTTCCTCTTGCAGCTCGCGAATGCGCGTGAAACGCTCCGCGACCTGCAGCGCCGCCTCCAGCTTGCGGCGGCATTCCGCAGCATGCTGGGCTGCTTGTTCGAGGCGCTCCGCCGCTGCCTTTACATCCTCTTTGCCTGCGCTGCCAAGCCCCTGCTGCTCCGCTTCGAATGCGCGGAGCGCAGCCTCATTCTCCTTCACCCGTCGGCTAAGCTTCAACGCAAGCTGATCGCCATACTGTTCCAAATGGAACAGGCGCTGCAGCATTTGTCGGCGGTCTACGCCCCGAAGCGATAAGAATTCGGCGAATTTCCCCTGCGGCAATACAACTGCTCGCGTGAAGTCATCCATTTTGAGCCCAATATGCTCTTCCACACAACGTGTAACATCTGCGAGTTTATCCGCCATAACGTTATCCCCGTCAGGTGTAACTTCAATGAAACGGCTAATGGTGTTACTAACTGTTTGCTCACCTGTCCGCTTGAACTTACGTTCAACGCGATAACGATGTGCCCCAGCGGAAGAAGTGAGCTCAAAGGTAAACGCCACGCTGAGTGAATCCTCAGAGTGATTCATAATCCCCTGTGTTCCATTAACGGCGCGCTCCACTTTGCCGTACATTGCCAAAGTAATAGCATCCAGCAAACTGGACTTGCCGCTGCCCGTAGGTCCAAAAATCCCAAACAGCCCGGTCTCACACAGACTTTCAAAATCTATTTCCTGCATTTCTCTATAACTCTGCAATCCTGCCACTTTTAATAAAATAGGCTTCACCTTAGTTCTCCTCTCCTTCCTCCGGCTGCTGCCGTTCTTCTTCGGTTAGCTGTAAGAACAGCTCAATCAAACGATCCTCCGGCTCCGCCCCGCCCGTCTGGCGCTGATAGAATTTACGGAACAATTCTTGTACAGGCATACGTGAACGGGAAATTTGTTCGAGCTCCAGCTCCATTTGCGGATAAATCGGACGAATATGAATGATCCCCTCACGTGATTTACGCAGGCGCTGAATATCATTCATCGACATAGCTTCACTGAGCCGAATCTCCAAATCTATAAAAGCGGTAGCATCTCTACATTCATCCAACCAGTTATATACCTCTTGCAATCCCCCCGTAGAGCTCCATCTTACAAGTGGACGCCCACAGCGAAGATAGATTTCTTCGAAGGTCGGCTCACCGCCCGGCGCAACATCAATCAGCGTCACCGACTTGGCTTGTCCTGCTTCCGAAAAGCTATATGCCAGCGGGGATCCGCTATAACGGATCATCCCTTCCCCTTTTACACGCTGAGCGCGATGAAGATGGCCTAGTGCAGTATATTGCGCTCCACAGGATAAAGCAGAAGGGTCTACAGTGTAAGCCCCGCCCACCTGAATCGGGCGTTCCGAATCACTCTCTACACCTCCAAGCACATAAATATGGCTCATCGCCAAATTCACGGTTTGTGGCGTAAATTCCCGTCCCAACAGTTGCATAAGTTTGCCTACCCGTGCGCTGTAAGCTAGTCGAAGCTCCTCTTCCCCGCTGTCCCCAGCAAGCAACTCACCGAGACGTGCCTCAGAGGGATAGGGAAGGGCTGCGATTTTGGCAATCTCACCTGTCCGCGCAGCATGAACTGTCACTGGCTCTGAGGTTGGAAGTCCTACCAAGGTAATCCCCTGCCTTAATACAAGCGGGGAGACTGAAGATACGCGCTCCGGTTGGTCATGATTGCCGGCAATCACCACAAGGGGCCTGCCCCCTGAAGTCAGCCTGGCAGCAGCCTCATAGAATAATTGCTCCGAAGCCGCTGGCGGATTAACGGAATCGTACACATCTCCCGCCATCATAATCAAATCCGCCTTATGAAAATCGGCGATCTCCACCAATTCATCTATGAACTGCTCTTGCTCCTTCTGGCGGCTTCTTCCCTCCAGCGTACGGCCCAAGTGCCAATCCCCCGTATGCAATATCCGCATCTTCGTCCTCTTTCCCCGCTCCTATGCGGCAATGAATAATTTATAATTTCACAGCATGATCGCCGTCAAAAAAGTACAGCCAAATCTCGCCGATCGGTTCTCCCAAAATATCATGTAATGCCTTGCTGTATAACTCTAGCTGAAAACGATATTTTTCCTTAAGTGCCTCTAAGCCGCCCTGATGTTCTAATACAGAGTCCGTCTTATAGTCTAGCAGAATAATCCGGTCCTCTTCACGGAACAGGCAGTCAATGACCCCTTGAATTAGCACAGCCTCACTAAAGCCTTCCTTATTGTTCTCAGGGGAAAGCTCCGAGACGGCCTCATTCATATAATCGAGCCCTCGATAAGCCTCACCTGCGGGAACCATATAACTGAACGGCATTTCTCTAAGCTTCCAAGAAGAAGCTATTAATCTACGTCCCAGTTCAATAGTATAAAAAGCTTCTATCTGATCGGGAGCTACAGCCTCCACCTGCTCAGCAGTTAGAATAGCCACTCTCTGGAGTCGGGCTAAGGTTTCTTCCACAACCCTAGGATCAACTGAACCCTCCAGCGGAATATGCTGCATGACTGTATGGTATGCTGTCCCGCGTTCCGCTGGGGTTAGACTGCGTTTTTCCATAAATTTCGGACGCCGCAAATGAAGACTGTCCGCACCTGCAACACTTGGACGTTTATCGGTTTCTATTGAGGTTGTAGAATTGCCTTCTTCCAGCAGATCAAAAGAGGGCTGCTCCTGCAACGACAACAACGCTTTTAACTCCGTAACAGAAGTTTTAGCCGGAATACCTGAGGCTGCCGCATACGGATAATTCCATTCCAGTCTTCTAGCAATTTCATCGCTAGTCTCTGTTTCATATATATTTACAGCTTCACCCTTATGCAGTGCTTCGAGTACAACTTGCCGTTCCTCTACCTTCTCCTCAGTCTGATCCGTTGGCAGGAACGCCCCAGAATTAAGTTCGGAAGCATTTTGCACACTGATGCTCCAGTTGGAGACATCGTTGTGCAGCACCGTGGAGACGGTACCTTCTGAACCGCCCAGCTTACGAAGAATCGCCGCCGCAGGGTGCCGGATCAATGCCGGTCCAACCCAGTCCAAATAGCTGCGCCCTCGGGCCAGCAGATGATCTGCAAGCAGCAGCTCATCCCGGTTCTGTACGCTGCTCCAGCTAGCGATTTTGCGCGGCAAATCTCTTACAGTGCCTACTAGAATCATTTTATCTCTCGGACGAGTTAACGCTACATATAATACACGCATCTCCTCCGCTAATAATTCAAGCCGTGTACGCCGGTTAATAGCCAGATAAGGAAGTGTTGGGTAGCTAACTCGCGTTTCCCGTTCCACAAAACGCGGCCCAAAGCCAAGCTCTTTGTGCATAAGAAATGGCGAATGCAAATCTTGTCGATTGAACTGTTTTGCCATCCCGGCTACAAAAACAACAGGGAACTCCAGCCCTTTGGATTTATGGATGGTCATGATTCTGACGCCATTGCCTTCTTCACCGCCACCGCCAGCTACACCCAGATCTCCGCCGTTCTCACGAAGCCGTGAAATGAACACCAGAAAACGGAACAATCCACGCGCTGCGGTGTCATTCTCAAATTGCACAGCCCGATCATACAAAGCTTTAAGATTGTTCTGGCGCTGCGAGCCTCCAGGCAGTCCTCCAACCCATTCCAGATAGCCGCTCTCCCCATAGATACGCCAGATCAGCTCACTGAGACTACCTTGTCTAGCCGCATTTCTCCAGCTTTCCAGCTGTTCTAGGAAATGTCTAAGCTTGCGCTTCAGTTCTGGACTGATCTGCGGCAGATCTTTATCAGGTAAAACATTATTCTCGACGGTGCTTGCGGATTCAATCACATGAGCCGAGAAGAGGTCATACTCTTCTTCAGCCTCTTTTGCATATTGCATATCCACCGCCATCTGTACTGCTTGAAAATAAGGACCCTGACTACACATACGCACCGTAGCCAATTCTTCTTCCGTTAATCCGACCACAGGTGAACGAAGTACGCCAGCCAGCGGAATGTCCTGCTGAGGATTATCAACTATTTTTAAGAGGGAGAGTGCAATTTCCACTTCTGTAGCTTCAAAATAACCTTTATTCAGATCACCATAAGCAGGGATTCCTTCCATCCGAAGCTCTTCGATGATTAGAGGGGTCCAGATTCTTGCCGAGCGAAGCAGGATTACGATATCACCGTAAATAACCGGGCGCATAATCTTGAGTCCCTTATCGTAGATAAGCAGCGGCGATCCACCGGTCATCCCCGTCATTTGTGAAATACGCCGGGCAATTGCCCGTGCTTCCAGCTGCGCCGTCTCGCTCTCAATGGCTTCACTCTCCTGAAGTGGCGCCTCACCGTCTTCAGAAGTCTCTTCTGACTTCCCTGCTGTTGAACCACGATCTATCAATAATAACTCCGGTGCAAAAAAGGTATCAGGGCCCTTCTCTGCTGCACCTGGGAAATTCGCTCCGTAAACAAGCTCAGCGCGTTCGTCATAATTAATCTCCGCTACCGTCTCATTCATAATCTGCCGGAAGATCATATTAACGGCATTCACAACCTCCATGCGACTGCGAAAATTACGGGCCAGATCGATAACCGAACCGCTAGACGATTCATTAGTAATTTCAGATGGATCATCGATTGGGTGTGAGCCAAAGCTGCGGTATTTATCCAGGAATAGCCCCGGCTCCGCCAGACGGAATCGATAGATACTTTGCTTCATATCTCCGACCATAAACCGGTTACCGGGTGTTTCACGGGATATTAGCCGCACAATCTCCTCTTGCACACTATTCGTATCCTGATACTCATCCAGCAGAACCTCATCGAATTGAGCACGGTATTCCATAGCTGCATCAGAAGGCAGGGAATGACCGGGCGTAGAGTCCGGATGGCGTAGAATTTGCAGACAATAATGCTCCAAATCACTGAAGTCGACTAGACCTCTTCCTGCTTTTTCAATTCTATAACGTTCACCGAATGCTATCACTGTCTCTGCAAGCTCTGCCATCAGTGGAGCCGCTTCGTTCAGCTCTTTCAAAAAAACCTCAGGCGGACGGCCAAACAATGCTTTCTGAAGATCTAAAATACTCTTCTTCACACTGTCGCGCAGTTCCTTCACCATCTCCTGCAGTCCAGGATCTGTCGAATCCTTCTTACAAGCCTTTAATTTTCCAAAATATACTTCCATAAAAATATCATATAATTCTGCCCAAGGTCGTTCGTTAACGGCATCCTGCAGTGCATTTACCATCTCAAGATCAGTGGTTAAATTCTCAGCATAGGGTGCCGGACCACCCGGTTGTAGTGCAATCTCCCGGCCTTGCATCAGCTGACTGGCTGCACCCGCAAGTGTCAGCTTCGCTTCTTCAAGAATGCTCAGCACCCATGGCGTTCCACCCAGACTTTCGGTGTCTGGCAATGAGAAATCAGCTGCAGTATCACGGAGCCATTGCGCTGGCCAAGGATGGCTGCGGGCGTAATCATGCAATCGCTGTATGAGCGCATGCACTGCATCATCACTGCGTTCACCACTGAACCAATCAGCGAGCTGCACAAATATGCTATCCTCGCCATCCGCACCTACCTCACCGTACTTTTCCTCCAGCAACTCTTCGAGCAGCTCCTGCCGCATCATCTCCGCTTCATGCTCATTTAATATGCGGAAACCCGGATCAATCGGAATCATTTGATAATAACGCCGGATCACTTCCAGACAGAAGGAGTGCAACGTTGTAATCGAAGCTTTGCCCAGCAGGGATAGCTGACGGCGCAAATGGTTGTTCTCCCCGTTCTCCTCCAGCTCCCGATCAAGGGCTTCCCTGATCCGCTGCCGCATTTCGGCAGCCGCAGCTTTGGTAAACGTGGCTACTAGTAGCCTGTCTACACTGAAGCCGTTCTCTTCCTTACTGATCTTTCGAATAATCCGTTCTACCAGCACCGCCGTCTTGCCGGAACCTGCTGCCGCAGCAACGAGGATGTCATCACCGCTCTCCGCAATGGCGCGCCACTGGTCATCACTCCATATACTTCCTTCCGGTTTCGCTTCTATTTCAGCCTTCATACTCAAGGTGTAGTTCCTCCTTTGCGGGACAGCAGATCCCATATAACGTCCTTCCCTGGCTTACCCAGATTGTTATAGCTGTTACCTTCCACAGCTTCATCGAACTGGCAGACAGGCCTAAAGGAACAGAATGTGCAGGCAGTCTCCTGCCCAATTCGGTACGGCTCAATCGCCACATCACCCTCTGTAATCCGTGTCCCGATATCCGAGATCGTCCCTCTAACGGAGGATAATAGATGGCTCCACTGCTCTGGTGTAGCTACTGAAGCACTGCTATAAAAGCTGCCGTCAGCTTTTACTGCTACAGGCACGATAGAAGAATACCCTTTGTCTAAAGTGGTATCCATTAGGGAGACAACCTCACGATCTGCTGTAAGCAGTCCTTTCATCTTGAAGCGTTTCAACAGCTCTTGCTCAGCCTGTTCCTTGTTCATCCCGTTGGATGAAGTTAACAACGGATCATGCACATGGAAATAAAGTGTGCCTGCTGGAAGTGCCGGCTGCCCCAGCCATTGCTCCGAATATGTCAGCAGCACATCCAAATAAGTCAGCATTTGCAGCGACAATCCATAATACACCTCATGCAGCTTGAGATCCTTTTGGCTCGATTTATAATCAATTACCCGCAGAAGAATACCGTTCTCTCCACGAGCTATGTCTACACGGTCAATCCGGCCAACGACCTCCATCACACAGCCATTCGGCAGCGTAATTCTTAAAGGCGGCAACTCCTTATCCGGTCCAAAATCCAGCTCCAGCCCTACTGGCTCAAAGCTGCCCCGGCGGGCGTGCTCGCCCAGAATCACAGAAGCACGTCCAACAATATTCTTAAGCTTACGGGAGATGTACCCGTAACGTTTGGAGCTCATTAGAATTTCACCCTGCAACATCGGAGATAGCCGTTCTACTGTCTCACTGGCCTCACGCCGACATTCATCCGGAGACAAGCTGCCCCAGCCCCGTCCCTCTTGTTTCAGTCTTATCGCCATATCACTTAGCGCAGCATGGAACAGCTGTCCAATATCAGGTGCTTGCAGCTTATATAACTGGCGCTCTTTCAGTCTTAGTCCGTAGGACGCAAAATGGGAAAATGAGCACGCAACAAATTTCTCCATCCGGGACACACTGCCCCGCAGTGTTGAGCCACCATACAATCTGAGGCTTGTGCCACGCTTTAGCTTCGTTCCCTCATTACGATAGAACAGTGAACTTAGCAAACGTTCCAGTTGAAATTTACGATCTTCGTTCTTAGTAAACCAGTTATACACATCCCACCATAGCTCCGGAATTTCTGTTCCTTGGCGCCACTGCCGCAGCTGCATAATCAATGCGCGAAGACTCTGTTCTGGTTGACCAATGAAACCGAGATGGATAGGATTTTCGACTTCTATAGGTAGTCCCGAAGGGGGAAGTGCTGACAAGCTGTGCTCTTGAACCCTTGGGAACATTCTATGCAAATGCCGGATAACCTCAGAGGGAAGGAGAGCTTTGCCCTCATCATCCGCTGTAGCGTAGCTAATCCAGAGCTTTCGGCTTCCTGTCGTTAGTGCATTATAGATCAGAAACCGCTCGTCCAGCAGTTTACGAGAAGCGCCGGGAGCAAGCTCCATTCCAGCATTCTCTAGTACGGAGCGTTCACCTTCCGAGAGAATTCCATCTTCCTTAAACTGCGCAGGCACAACACCTTCATTAAATCCAAGCAAAAAAGCGTATTTAACCCCCGTTGGGCGAGTCCGATCCATATTGCCGACCAATACTTGATCCAGTGCGGGCGGAACTAGTCCCATTTTAAGTTCAGCAAGACCTGTCTCTAGAACTCCAGTGAACACTTCAAACTCAAGTCTTTCATTGCCCATCATTTCTACTATCTGATCTAACAGATCAAGTACCGCACCCCACAACTGGCTATGTTCCCTAGCCTTCTCGGGTTGGCCCTTCTCCATAGACTTAACACTGAGTTTCTCCAGCTTTCGCGCAACATCCGTCTCTTCAAGCAGCTTGTACAATGCCGTACAAAGTTCAAGACCGCTACGACTTTTCTGGATTCTTTTCTCAAAAGCAAATAATGGACCTGTTATACTAGCACGGCATCGTTCCATAGTAGCAAGCAGTTCATCATCCATCTGTCTGCCGCCTTCCAGCGACAAGCTAGGAATACCTTTCCAGGAGCGGCCATCTGTCCAGCGGTACCCCTGAATCCCACAAGCCAGCACATAGTTTTCTAAAGCATCCATATCATCACGCGTAATACTACCGTCTAGCGGAAGCAGAAGCTCCGTCTTTACGCAACGGAATACATCCTCATAACGCCAGCGACGACGCACTACATCCAATGCGGAACGTATAAACTCCACTAGCGGATGATGCAGCTCATTCACCTTCTGGTCCAGAAAAAATGGCACTCCATAATCTTGGAACAACGGCTGAACCAGCTGCTCGTAATCGCCAATATTGCGCATCAATACGGCCATTTCGCCATATTTTGCACCTTCATCCCGCGCCAGTCTAGTCATTTCGCGCAGGGCTCCCTCAACCTCTGCTCTGTGCGAAACTGCGGCGCCTATGGATATAGCCTCTCTTGCCAGTTCATCCGCACCTATCCAAGCCTTCCGGCGATCATATCCCCGTTCAAGGTGAGCAAGTACTGGACTTTCTTCAAAACGTGGAAGAACCATTGGCTCCAGCAGCTCGTCCCATACATCAATGCCCAGCTCTTCAGCAATTCCACGCAGTTTAATGTAAGTAACCGCAGTTGGGTGAAACAATTCAAGCTCATTCAACTGATCTCCATAGGGGTAAGGACGATCAATTGTAAGCGAAACCGTCAGCTTCGAAGCTTGCTGCATCAATTCTCGAAGCACTACGAATTCCTGCGGAGTAAATCCATGGAACCCATCTACCCAAATCTCTGCCCCGCGAATGTAAGAGGAATCTGGAATATGCTCAGCCAGTTCTGCTAAACGATCCTCTTCATCGATATAAAGACGGGACATTTCCTTCTCTAAATCGCTAAAAACCAGCTGCAAATCATCCAGCTTACCCTCAAGAATAGGACTTCTTGCAATAGCTCCTCGCATAGCGGACAACTGTTCCTCTAAATCAGTGGAACCCAAACAGCAACGTTTCATCTCCGTGTGCAGTTGGTTCAGACGTTCCACAAAACCCGGTCTGTCTGCTGAGGCACCGAATAATTTCAGTTCCTCTTTGCGACGACTGATGATTTTGTAAATTAACATTTTCTTACCTTCTTCACTGATTGGCAGACTTGCACTGCCACCAGTTTCCTGCTTCACACGATAGGCAAGCCGCGAAAAACTCAGTGTCTGCGCCCGAAGGCTTCCCTTCACATTCCCTACGGTCAGAAGCCCCCGTTCTGCTCCAAAAGAACCTTGCTCTGGCACAAGAATAATAATCGGCGCACCAAGCGGTTCCTTTTCTAAGGAAGAAGAGATAGATTCCCATATTTTTGTTGTCTTGCCACTGCCCGAGCGGCCTAGTAAAAAGGTTACCGGCATAAATGATAGACTCCTTCCGTAGCGGAGAAAATATATAGAATACAGGGTGAAATATCCACCCATTGATTACACTCCAATTAAAAAAGTTCAGTGATTCCTCGTCCCCTCAGTATATCATAACCACACTAATCGGAACATGTGTTTGCTAGTATTTTCTAATGTTTTACAAAGGATAAACAGCTACGAGTACAAATAAAAAAAGCAAACCTCCGAATTTTGGCGGCTTGCTTTTTAGAGTGTTTAGTTTGTTTTTAATGCCAGATGTGCAACGTTAGATTGGAGCTGCCAATGTCAGAGCATAGGGTCAATGTTAGACTGTTCAGCGTTCGGCGTTCAATACTCAACACCCCGCACTCAACATTAGCACTCTACACCGATCGTTTTGTAATCCGCATTCCGCACATCATAATTCAATAAGCATCATTCGTTGTTTACCATTTAGTATTCCGAATTTAACATTCAACATTTCGGCTCGGCTTGTTTCATTAATTACTTACGGACCCAGGAGCCGTTATTCGTGGATTCAGTGCTGTTATGGCAGCTTTTCGGACCCCACTGACGCTATTCTTCGAAAATGTGTGACATTACGGGTGTTTTTGGGGCAATAGCGCCTTTGGGGTCCGTAAGAATTCAATAATAGCCTGTTTGCGCTAAATAGAGTCATCTGAGTCCGTTAGCAACTCCTTGCATTACAGTCGACTCACGACCACCCTACGTCCAGCCCGTTTATCCTACTTGTTACTTGGCACTGTAAACCTTTTTGACCTTCAGGCTTATTTTTTACTCCGCACTTCAAAAATCGCAAACTTCAGATAGTGTCCTTCGTTAACGCCAAGTATTTGTGGGTGGTCTTTGCCTGCGGCCCGCCATTCCACAAGTCTCAGCACCTTGCCAGCATCTTTAGCCGCATCGGCAATCGTTTCGAGGAACAGATCTGGCTGCATATGGTAAGAACAGCTTGCGGTAACCAAATAGCCGCCTTCGTTCACCAGCTTCATCCCGTGCAGATTGATATCCTTGTAACCACGACAAGCGCCAGCTACTGCACTTTTGGTTTTGGCAAACGCCGGAGGGTCCAGGATGACTACATCCCAAGTTCTTCCTCCACCTGCTGTCATCGGCTTGGATGTGTCGGTTTTGGCTGTTTTGCCTCCGGTTTTAGGATTTGCAGCAGCTGCTGCCGTCTCTGTTCCACTTGCAACTGTCGCCCGTTCAGAACGTTCCTCTAGTCCTTTAACCTGATTCCGTAGATATGCAAAAGCATCATCCACTACGAATTCAACACGATCGCTAAAGCCGTTCAGCTCCACATTCACTTTGGCACTCTCAATGGCGTGTGCTGAAACATCAAGGCAGGTTACTTTTTTCGCGCCATACTTGCAGGCATGCAGCGTGAAGCTGCCCGTATGCGAGAAGCATTCCAGCACTGTCGCACCGTCCCAATAAGGGAACGTTACATGTTTGCCGCTCTTATTAACTGGTAAGGTCTGTAGTGAACCATCCTCAGTTTCAATTTCCTGTAGCGTAATGCCGCTTCGTCCTCCCCACCCTTTCATGAGCGGAGCAATGGAAGCTCTATTCTCACGTTGGTCAAAGAAGTAACCTGTCTTCTGGCCCTCTTCAATATCAACGACTAGCTTCAGGCCATTCTCGCTCACGGTTACATGCCTTGGACATTCCCCGTACAGCACACCCGTTGTCTGCTCCATACCTTCAAGCTCGCGCACACTAACATCACTGCGCTCATAGATTCCGCGCGGTGCCATAACCTGCACCAATGCTTCGACGATTTCTGCACGCCGCTTGTCCATTCCGAGGGTAAGCAGCTGCACAACCAAAATATCTCCGAATCGATCTACAATAAGCCCCGGCAAAAAGTCCGCTTCACCATAAACCAAGCGATAAGCATCCGCACCCGGAAGGAACCGGTTTCTGTGTTGCAGACAATTCGCAAACCGTTCTGCAAAAAAGGCTGTATCCATGATCGCAAGGGGTCCCTGCGATACAATTCTTACCCGAATCTGTGACGCTGGATTGTAATATCCCACGGCCAAAAATCGGCCCTGATGATTAAGGACATCTACTAATCCCCCCGCTTCCGGATTCCCTTCTACCGATGCGACTTCACCTGCATAGACCCATGGATGGCCCTGTTCCAGTCTTTTTTTGCGATTGCGTTCTAAAATAACCGATGGCAATGACTTCAACTCCCTGTTTTTCTAAAAATGTTTTTATACATGTCCCATGCAATACATTCATATATTGGTGTACAACCCTCGTCCAAAGGAGTATGCCCTATGTTCAGTGATTTGCTGTTCCCTATCATATATGGTCTTGTTATCTTTCTAGCCGGCATGAAGCTGATGGAAACGGCGTTGTCCAAGCTAGCAGGCCCTCTATTAACTACAAGCCTAAATAGAGCTACCTCAACACCTATTAAAGGAATGATTGCCAGCAGCCTGTTGTCCGCCTTACTCCAGAGCAGTACTGCTGTAACGGTGTTGACTATCGGCATGGTCAATGCCGGCCTGCTTACCTATGCCCGCACACTTGGCATTATCCTGGGCAGCAACATCGGCACCACATTAACTACAGAATTGATCGGACTTCAGATCAATACCATGGCCACGCCCTTGCTGGCAGCCTCGCTCAGTCTGTGGGCAGCGGCAGTTATTGCAGGCGAACTGCCGCCTACATCGCGAGTGGCAGAGCTCTGCCACAAAATATCCCCGCCGCTGCAATTTATCAGTCTGGCTGTATCAGGCTTCTCCCTCGTCCTATGGGGCATCGCTGTCATGCAGTCTATCGGCGGAATACTTCAGGAAAGTGGCTTATTCCTCTGGTTCCTAAACCATGCCGCTACTAGTGCCTTATGGGGGCTCGCCGCTGGAGCGTGCCTAACAGCCATGCTCCATAGCAGCGCTGCTGTCATAGCTATGGCTATGAGCATTGCCGCCTCGGGTGCCATGCCGCCTGAGCTAGGTATAGCCATTGTGCTGGGCGCCAACGTAGGCACCTGTGTCACAGCGGTCATCGCTTCCATCGGCGGCACGCCATCCGGCGTCTTCGTCGCTTGGTCCCATGTTGCGCTTAATGTAGGCGGTGCACTACTATTCTTGCCCATGATCGGGCTGCTACAAGCAAGTGCTGCATGGATTGGTGGAGGCCCTGCTTCACAAATCGCCCACGCCCAGACCATTTTCAACGTAGTCTGCTCACTTCTAGCACTGCCATTATGCTACCTGCCTATATGGTCAAAACTGGAGAAACGTCTTCAGTCTTAACAAAAAGGTGCCGTTTATTATAATCCCAGCTTTCCACAACTGTACTATTATACTTCAATCGAAAATATTATAAAACCGCGAACCGTCGTAAAAAGTGATCACTGTCGAGAAAATTCCAATCAGCGCAAACAAAGCCAATGCAAAATAATCGTCTCTCGTGAACGGGCGACGGCTATACCAAGTTCGTTTGGTCTCAGTGCCAAAACCGCGCAGCTCCATAGCGGTACTGATATTTTCAATCCGCTCGATACTAGTCAGAATTAGGGGCATCAGAATCGAAATGATATTTTTTAGCCGCTTAGGCAGCTTTTCTTTTCTAGAAATATCTATTCCCCTTGCTTGAGCAGAAAACGATATATTCTCATAATCTCGTTGAATATCCGGAATGTACCGCAGTGCCAGCGATACAGAATATGCAATTTTATAGTTCACTCCAACTCTATTTAAGGATGCTGCAAATTCACTGGGATTGGTCGTTAGAAGAAATAATAATGCCATAGGAATGACCACCGCATATTTCAGGGCAATATTGAATTGATAAAATAGCTGCTCCCAAGTTACCGTATACCGGCCTGCAATATGCATAATATCATGACGTGTCCCGTAAACACGTACGCCCTCCAAAGGAGAAAAGATAAAGATAGCTATATGATTAAGCAAAAAGAAAATCAAGATGAAATATAATACGAAAGCATAATCCTGAAATTGAACTTTGGAAATTCTAAAGGCAAGCAAACTAAATAACAGCATCACAATTAGACATCTTGTATCATATGTAATCATCCCCGTCACAGACCACACTACAAATAAAATCAACTTCGTAGCGCCGGTAAGACGGTGAATAGGTGAATCCTGCTTCGTAAAAGTTAACATTTTGGCCTTCATCCGCCTCGGCTCCTCCTATCATACGCAATAAACCTTCTAACGAACTCCTCCGGTTGTTTCAATCCAGCTTTTATAGCTAGGGCAAAAAGCGAGGTTTCTTTCAAGTTCGCTTTTTTCACCACATCAGTATTCGTTAATATTCGCTCAGGGCTATCATCCGCAAGCTTCACGCCATCAGCTAACACTATAGCTCTATCGGCATATTCCAGCATCAAGTGCATATCATGCGTAATCATAATGACCGTCATCCCCTGCCCCCGCAGCGTCAAGAGAAACTCCATCATTTCGTTATAATGCCTGTAATCCTGAGCAGCAGTCGGTTCATCCAAAATGATCACTTCCGGCTCCAGTACCAGAATGGCGGCAATCGTGACCCGTTTCTTCTGGCCGTAACTGAGCGCCGAGATCGGCCAGCTGCGAAAAAAATAAAGTCCGCACACCTTCAAGACTTGATGGACGCGTTCACGAACGAGCTCCTCAGGGCAACCTCGGAGTCTTAGTCCTAGGGCAACCTCATCATATAAAAGTGTCTTAGAAATCATATGATTGGGATTTTGCATAACAAAACCAATCCGCTCTGCCCGCTCCTTAATCGTGTCCTGAGCAATATCACGCCCATGCATCCGTATTGATCCGGAAGTAGGTTTATAGAATCCACAAATCAGCTTAGAAACTGTAGATTTCCCAGCCCCATTTCGCCCCGCTATACAGACCATCTCTCCTTTATGAATACAGAGATTGAGCTTATCCAGCACCTGCTGATTTTTTTCGTATCCAAAAGAAATATCTCTTAGCTCAAGGATGGGTGGGTTCTCCAGCTTATCCTGGCGTGACTGATTGCACTCATACCAGATCTTAAGTTTATTAGAACACGCCTCCAACTGAATATCGTTCACATGCTGCGGATTCATATTTGCTGTAATCGAACATCCGGCATACTTCAAAGCCGTTAAATAGAGAGGTTCCCGAATGCCAACTTCTGAAAGCAACGTTGTGCTCAACAATTCTGCAGCCGGCATATCCGCCGCAATACGTCCTTCATGGATCACAATAATACGATCCACCGCCCGATGCAGCACCTCTTCAAGACGATGCTCGATCATAATAACGGTTTTACCTGTCTCTTTATGCACTCGATCAATAAGCTCAATCGCTTTTGTACCTGTATAAGGATCTAAGCTTGCCAGCGGTTCATCAAAGAGCAGGATGTCCACATCACCTACCAGAACACCTGCCAAGGACGTTTTTTGCTTTTGTCCACCCGATAACTCCTGAGGAGAAGAGGCCAGAAATTCGTGGATATCCACCGCTCTTGCGGCAGCCGCCACTTTGCTCTTCATTTCTGTCTGTTGAACCACATGGTTCTCTAAACTGAAGGCGATATCCTCACCAACCGTTAATCCTACAAATTGTCCATCCGGGTCCTGCAATACGGTACCTACCTGATTGGACAGCTCTGCGATACTCAGATCCTTCTGCTCCTGGCCTATAACCCGTAATGAACCTGATATTTCCCCTCTGTAAGCAAAAGGGATGAGACCATTAATGCAATGAGCCAGTGTACTTTTCCCAGAACCTGAGGGTCCCACGATAAGCACCTTCTCCCCTTCAACAATCGTTAAGTTAATCCCCTGTAGTGTGGGTTCCTGCTGCGCCCGATATTGAAAGCTGAAATCCTTAAATTCAATCATTACTTTTTTCATCTGAGACCTTCCTCTGGGTTAATGTGAAGAGAAAAAAGCCGGTGATTTCCACCGGCTTTTTAGCTTGGATTTGTATTCCACTCAAGCTTCTCTAGTCAAGCTGCCCTGTTTCGTTCTTGTCTTAGCATACGCAATGGCTAGTAAAGATCCGATCACTGCCACCGAAGCTATATTTAATGCACCTGCGGTCAGTCCTTGCGTAAATACTTTATTAGCGGGTTCTGCATAGATCAGAATATCCAACACTGGGGCTACAAGGAACCAAGCTACAGCATTCGCTGCAATCTGAGCCAGGTTAAAGCGTATTATTTCCTTCCGTCCGAATTCCCCGTCATGAATAGCGATTCTAGCTACTAACAAGCCAATAACCAGCCCTACAATTCCTGATGATATGACCCAACTGAACCATGGCGATCCATAAGATATCGTATCCTTCAGGGTATGCCCGATCAGGCCTATAAATAATCCGGCAAACGGGCCGTACAATAGGGAGAACAATGCCAGTAATGCGTATGTAGTCTCGATGTTAGTGTTTGGAATACCCGAAGGAATCGAGCCGAATCTCCCCAATATAACGAATAAAGCAGAACCAATACCAATCGCTACAATCGTCTTGATCGACAACACCTTTTGTTTTGCCATGTTTTCATCTCCCCCAACGCATCTATTATGTTTTATGTGATTATACATCGGAATAGTCGGAATTACTATAGAATCCAAATAAAAAATCTGCAAAGCAACATAATGTTGGCTTTGCAGATTCATAGTTGATAATTCAGATCCTATTCTCTATTACTTCACTGTCACTGATACTGTAACTGTTTTGCCGCCTAGCTTTCCTTTAATGGATGTCGTTCCTTTACTCACAGCAACAATCTGACCACTTGCAGATACTCTCGCTACAGAAGGCTTGGAGCTGGTCCATACCGCACTTCCAGTAACAACAGCAGTCTTACCAGTATCATACTGTGCAGTCACAACTACATTCTGAACGGCTCCCGGAGCCATTTTCAGTCTGCTTTCATTAACGGTCAGCTTTGTTAATTTAGGAACTACAGTAATTTTGACACTAGCAGCAATCCCTTGGTAAGATCCTGTCAACGTAGCAGTACCTTCTGTTACTGCTTTAACGGTTGTAGCTTTAACCGTAGCAACCGCCTCGTTTGAGGACTCCCAATTCATACTGCTGGAGACATTCCCTGTCTTACCATTAGAATAATAAGCCGTTACCTTTATCGCTTTAGAGCCTTTAATGTTCATTTCGATAGCAGTAGGTTCTACAACTAGCTTAGTAACCTTTTGTTCAATGGTAACTGGGATACTGATGGTTTTATTAGCGTAAGTTCCCTTTAAAGTAGCAGAACCCTTCACCAGTCCTTTGATTACCTTACCGGAAGTTGTTGTCTTGATAATCGCATTCGTACCGGTAAGCTCCCATTCCATAGTTGCAGTAGCATCAAGTTCACTGCCGTTTTCCATCACAGCTTTTACTTCAGGAACAGCCTTCTCTTCACCAGTAACAATCACCAGGTTTTCTTCTGGTCCAAGCAAGACAAGGACTTTATCTTTCACTGTAACCTTTACTTCAACACTTTTTTCTCTTACAGCAGTTTTTGAAGTCGTTGGGTTTTCTGATTTTATTTTACCGATAACCTTCACAATACCTGCCGATTCAGCTACAATCTTGCCGTCTTTAATGGTGGCAATCTCATCATCCGCAGAGGTCCACTCAATATCACTGCTAAGATCTAGCTTTGTTCCGTCAAGCTTTGTACCATTTACTTTTGGAAGGCTTACGGTGTCATCTGTGTAAAGCTCCAGTTCCGTCTTGTCGGCTGCCAGTTCTGTGATCGTAGGATACACTGTCAGCTTAAAGCTTTTATTAATTCCTCTGTACTCTGCTTTAATAACCGAAGTTCCCACTGCTTTAGCAGTCACTGCCGCAGTATCGCTACCAGGCGTAACGGTTGCCGCCAATTGATTATCCGAAGTCCATACTGCGCTGCCTGAAATGTTCGGAGTAGAATTCGCAGCATCGCGAACCTCAGCCTTAACGTTCAGGGTTTCGCCCATAAACAGGAATTGATCTCCTGTAGGAGTAAGTAGTAGCGCTTCATAAGGAGCACGTACATATACGTCTACTGTTTGTGTAATCCCCAGATAGGACACTGTAATTACAGCTTTACCAGCAGACAACACTTTGATCTCGCCTTTGTCTACTGTAGCTACACTAGCACTAGAAGAGGACCATTCCGCTTTCTCTGAAATATCATTTGCGCTGGATTTTGTAGTTTCTTTAGTCTCTGCAACCAACTTCAAAGGTGCATCTCCGACTAGCATCTCTAGTTCTTTAACGATTTTGTCGTCATGTTTAAGCTCAATTTCAGAATAAGGCAATTTCACTACAGCCTTAAAGGTTGCTGTTAAGGTCTTGTATTTGGCAGTGATCGTTGCTGTACCTTCACCAGCCAAAGTGATCTTACCTTCTGCAATGGTCAACACGCTTGTGTTGGAGCTGCTCCAAGTAGTATCAGCCGTTACATCCTTAGCAGAAGTCGCTGTTTCTCCACCAATCGCATTGGCTTTGACCAGCAGTTTATCCTCATCATCACCCAATTTGTAGTTCCCTTCAGAACTATATTCGAGCTTCAGTTCTTTAACAGGATGGGCTACCTCAACTTCAATGGTAGCAAGTGCATGATTATAAGTCGCTGTAATAATAGCTTTTCCACTGTCAATCGGAGTCAATAGGCCATTTACTACCTTTACAGCGTTTGTGTTAGAAGAATTCCATACAACTGCACCTGTCACATCTTTTTTAGATGAGGACCCTTCCACATTCGCATATACCTTAAGTTGCTTTGGCGTTTGTCCAACCGTAAGCTCTACTTTAGCGGAGCTTTCGAATTCAATCGAGTTGATATCACCGGTCGCTGCAAAGACACTTACCGGAAAAACCGCAGTAGCTAACAATATCATGATGAGGAGCATTTTCGTCATTTTCCTGTACACAGTCATTTGTTCTCTCCCTTAGGCTATAATGTCGTTCGGTGGTTTATCCCCACACTCTTTTACTTATATCGACAATTGTACCCTAAGTGTTTACCCCCTGGCTCTATAAAGCGAAATTCGGGACTTTCAGACTAGATAATACGGTAAAGGTTGATCAAAATATTAGGAAGTAATATGCTAACTACTAAATTCTTTCTTGAAACAAGGGGGCTACGATGAGTGCAGAGAACGTCCAACTAGAAGCAATCCCGTCTCCTAAACAGGAAGATAGCTTCCTTAAAGGGGTAAAAGATTGTATTCCCACACTACTAGGCTACTTAAGCATCGGACTTGCAGCAGGTGTTGTTCAAAAGACAGCCGGGCTCAGCATTGCTGAGATTGCCTTAATCAGCTTGATTCTTTACGCGGGCTCAGCTCAGTTTATAGCTGCTGGAATGATAGCTGTCAGCAGCTCGCCTGCGGCCATTATTATTACGATATTTATCGTGAATCTTCGCCATATTTTGCTTAGTGCAGCTCTTTCACCTTATTTCCGCCATCTTTCCCCACTGAGAAATATGCTGGTTGGTTCTTTATTGACTGATGAGACCTTTGGAGTTGCCATCAATCAAGCTTTGAATAAGCAGCAAATCAGTGAAAAATGGATGCACGGTCTAAATCTCACCGCTTATTTAAATTGGTTTCTTGCGAATGTAGCGGGAGCTTTTTTAGCCCAGTGGATCTCAGACCCTGATCAATTCGGTTTACAGTTTGCCTTACCTGCGATGTTTATTGGCATTCTTGTAATTTCCATGATTGACCGTAATAAAATCAAACTAGATTTGGTTGTCGCAATCCTTGCCGTGATCATAGCAGTAGGAAGCTCCTTCCTATTCTCCAGCAGTGTTGGAGTGATTATCGCTACAGTCATTGCGTCAACAATAGGGATGGTGTTTGAAAAATGGAAGTGAGATGGGATGTATTTCT
The DNA here is from genome assembly GCF_038005365.1 of Paenibacillus sp. FSL H8-0315. Classification (NCBI taxonomy): domain Bacteria; kingdom Bacillati; phylum Bacillota; class Bacilli; order Caryophanales; family Paenibacillaceae; genus Paenibacillus; species Paenibacillus sp. FSL H8-0315. Next base: position 1,760,831 of record NZ_JBBOTA010000001.1, read on the forward strand.
GATCATTCTAGGAGCAGCTTTTGTGACCTTTATTCCCAGGGTGGCTCCGCTCATGATCCTTAGCCGGTTTGAATTGCCAGAATGGGGAATGCGCTGGTTAAACTATGTTCCTATCTCTGTTATGGCAGCATTAATAGGTCAGGAGATTTTTTTGAATGATGGGAAATTTTCGTCTTTAGCTAATAACATTGAGCTTTTTGCGGCATTGCCTACTTTTTTGATTGCGATAAAAACCCGGAGCTTGCTAGGCACTGTACTGGCGGGGATTGTTTCAATCATGATCCTACGGATGTTTTTTTGATCCACTTCTACGCGTATGAAGTCACTATCGGACACAGTTGACCTTATTCGCAGCATTATCCCACTTTTGGAACACTAACGGACACCATAGTCGCTATTGTCATGAAAAACACCTATTATGAACCACTTTCTAAGGAATAGCTGCACTGGAGTCCGAAACTAAGCATAAAAGGCAAAAAAAATGCAAATAACGCCATCTGGGTCCGAAAGCATCATGAGATTGTTATGAATTGGTGGTCTAGGCAGCAATAACTAAAAACAGAGCAGCCCTTCCCCGCTAACGGGAAAATGGCTGCTCTGTTGTCTTTTACTAATATCTATTGCTAAACGGATATCAATTGCTTAACGGACAGCCTGCTGAAGCCCAGTCTGACTAACCCCGACCAACTCACCGCGGCATTCGTTCACGCCAGCTTCCGTTATCTTCACCTGACAAAGTTCTCCTTGGAGTGAATCTTCTCCATCAAAGAACACCTGCAAATAGTTGTCGCTAAATCCATGCTGGATATTGCGCCCCGGCGCCCCTTTAGCAGCTCTTTCCGGAATAACACTTAATGTCTGGCCTACAAATTTGCGAGCATAAGCTATTTGCATTTCTTCCGAAAGATCAATCAGTTCCTGCACGCGTACATTTTTGATTTCTTCGTCGATCTGATTCTCCATCCGCGCTGCCGGAGTGCCCGTCCGCTTGGAGTAAGGGAATACGTGCATCTCGGAGTAATTAATAGCCTTCATGAAGTCGTAGCCGGCACGGAACATTTCCTCGGTCTCCCCCGGGAACCCAACGATAACATCCGTAGTAATCCCGACATCTGGCATCGCCTGACGGATCAGCTGCATTTTGGCGTAATATTCTTCTGTCGTATATTTACGGCGCATCGCTTTCAGCACATCATTATGTCCGGCTTGCAGCGGGATATGCAGATGACGGCACATTTTAGAGGAACGGTTCAGCACCTCCAGCAGCTTCTCATCGATCTGGCTAGCTTCGATAGAACTGATACGTACCCGCTCCAGTCCATCCACCTTATCTAGATCCCACAGCAAATCGGCTAGACGGTAATTATCAAGATCGTCACCGTAACCACCGGTATGAATACCCGTGAGAACAAATTCCTTATACCCTGCTTCTACTAATTGATGTGCCTGGGTTACGATACTTTTGGGATCACGGCTGCGGGAAAGTCCACGCGACCATGGAATGATGCAGAATGTGCAGAAGTTGTTGCAGCCATCCTGAATCTTCATAAAAGCACGCGTCCGATCCGCAAAGCCAGGTACATCCATCTCTTCGAATTCACGTGTCTTCATAATATTACGAACAGCGTTGACCGGCTGACGTGAGGCTTCAATGTTCTTTACATGCGTCATGATCTGATCGCGGTCCTGGTTACCAATAACAAGATCGACACCAGGAATATCAAGAATCTCACCAGGAGAGGTCTGCGCATAGCAGCCAGTAACCGCCACGATAGCTTCCGGATTGCGGCGAACGGCACGACGAATCATTTGACGGCTTTTTTTGTCACCTGTATTAGTTACAGTACAAGTATTAATCAGATATACATCGGCGGGTCCCTCAAAATCGACCTGCTCGTAACCTTCATTTTTGAATAGCTGCCAGATGGCTTCGGTGTCATAAAAATTCACTTTACAACCTAAAGTATAAAATGCTACGGATGGCATCTCTTAAGCTCCTCCCATTTCTCCCGATTCATATAAAATACAAGCAGCGGCAACCATGCCCGCTGTCTCACAGCGCAGAATACGCCGTCCTAGTCCTACGGAAACCGCACCAGCTTCTTCTGCCTTTTGGCATTCCTCTGGTGTAAACCCCCCTTCAGGACCTACCACAATCAGTACCTTCCCACCAGCCTGCGGTGAAAGCGAGGATAACCAAGGGGCAACACTGCTGCGAAGCTGCAAGCCTTCTTCTTTTTCATAACAGAAATAAACAGCATCATATTCACTAAAAGTCTGTAGCAGCTGCTTCCAGGATAACGGTGAGCCTACAGCCGGAACGATGTTCCGGTGTGCCTGCTCGGCAGCTTCTTTACAAATTTTACGCCAGCGGTCCAGCCGCTTACTTTCCTTGCGTTCATCGTATTGTACAATCGTGCGCTCCGACAGAAAAGGAATAAAACCAACGGCTCCAATTTCTGTACACTTTTGAATGACAGTTTCCATCTTATCGGCCTTGGGTAAGCTCTGAGCCACTGTGATTTTTATCCGCGGTTCATGCGTCATCTCCAGGGTTTCCAGGATGTTCACTGTCACTTCCCCTATTTCGATCTGAGCAATCTCCACTAACGCTTCACGGGAGACGCCATCGCTGACAATAAGCTTGTCCCCAACCTTACCGCGCATGACTTTGGTAATATGCCTTGCATCTTCCCCGTCAACTCTAACGTTATCTGCACCAAACTGCTCTGGTGTAACAAAATATCGCTGCATCTCTTCATCATCCTGTTCATGAATTCAGTAAGAAGAAACGGTAAAGACGCCTTAATAAAGACGTCACCCGTTTCTTAGAGAAATATAACTATGGATCAGGCGAAATTTAACTATCCTATTTTTCAACAAATTACATAATACAATGTTTAAGCAGGGTTGACCAGACTTCAGTCCCTACCTTAGCTGCCAAACATTCTTAGGAATAGCTGCACAAATGTTCTCGACATTTCACTAGCCCAGTGGCCAAGAGGATCGATGGTATAGGTTCGTAACCCTGGAATAAACAGAATTAATAAAAAGATAAATACAGCCCATTGCTCAAATTGCTGTAATCTGCCCCGAATGGAGCGAGGAGCAATATCCTCCACAATCCGGTAGCCATCCAGCGGAGGCAATGGAATCAGATTGAACAAGAATAAAAAGAAGTTCCATTGAATAAAGGTGCCAAAGAACAGATACACTGCCTCTAAAACGCGATCATTGGAGATCGACTCTAATACACCGGTTGCCGCAAGCACCCCATATATTAAAGCACCAATAATCCCTAGTAACAGGTTACTGATTGGGCCCGCAGCAGACACAATGACTCCCATCAGACGGGGGCGGCTAAAGTTATCACGGTTTACAGGAACTGGACGTGCCCACCCGAAACCAGCAACCAGCAGCAGTAAAATACCAAAAAAATCGAAGTGTACAGCAGGGTTAAGCGTCATGCGTCCTAATAATCTAGCGGTAGGGTCACCGAACTTATTTGCGAAATAAGCATGACTGAATTCATGTACTGTAAAAGCAATTAAAATCGTAATGAGCAGAAAAGGAAGCTGATCCAGATCTACACGTATTATACTTTGCAATATATCCATTTTTACCTCTTTCCGGCTGTAAATGCCACCCAATCTTCTTCACGGGATACTTCCATAATCTCAAAGCCGGACTCTTGTAGTGCGTTAGCCACAAGTCCTTCTTTATCCTTATAAATACCGGAGGTAATATACAAGCCTCCTGGCTGAAGTGCACGATACACATCATCCGTAAACAATACGATGATTTCTGCCAAAATATTCGCAACTACAATCTTCACCGGGAGTGTAACGCCGAGGCTATCCTCTGTTACTTGCTCCGCAGGTGTTCCCTCAAGAGTGTGACCCGGTCTAGCGGATGGCCACATTTCTCCAGCAGCCGTGTCAGCTACACCTTCACCGCCTAGCAAGGAGAGCAGGTCGCTTTCTTTTACCGTAATGAACTTTTCAAGTTTATTCAGTGCTACATTCTCCCGCGCACTTTCAACAGCTACAGGGTCCAAATCTAACGCCAGCACGGATTTCGCACCGAGCAGCATTGCACCTACAGCCAATATTCCTGAACCCGTACCAACATCGATTACTTCTTCGCCGCCGCTAATATTCTTCTCGAGCGCACGCAGGCACAAAGCTGTTGTAGGGTGAGTCCCTGTACCAAATGCCATACCAGGGTCCAGCTCAATGATTGCTTCATCTGGGCTCTCAGGCGTATATTCCTCCCAAGTTGGTTTAATCGTGAGACGCTCCGATACCCTGAGCGGTTTAAAATATTGCTTCCAAGCATGCGCCCATTCGTCTTCATCTACGGTTTTCCAAGAAATCAGCGATTTGCCCGGATCAATGCCGTACTCACGCAATTCTGCTACCCGTGGAGTCAGTTCTTCTATAACAGCATCCATATCCGTGGAATCGGCATAATAACCTTTGATTACCGCTTCCCCTTCTGGGATATCATTCAAGGGTTGGTCGTATAATTCACCGTAACGCGTATTCCGTTCTTTACTGAGTGTTCCGGATTCTTCAATAGAAACCCCACCCGCTCCTGCTTCATATAAAAAATTCGAAATCATTTCTTGTGCATCTTCTGTTGTATGTATCGTCACTTCATGCCATAACATCTTTATGTGATCCTCCTAAAGTTTTGTGAGCGTTAGCTTCATTGATTAACTTCGTGCAAAACTGGCTTCGTAAGCATAGGCTTAGTTTTGTGAGCATTCGCTTCATAGTATAACATTTCTTCTTGGGGTAACGCCAAACTACAGATCAACGCTCTGCCATGCCCGGACTGCTCCTGCAAAAGCAATCGAGCGAATGATCATCTACCATCCCCGATGCCTGCATAAAAGCATAACATATGGTAGAGCCGACAAACTTCATGCCTCGCTTTTTTAATGCTTTACTCATTGCGTCAGACTGAGCCGTCGAAGCAGGAACATCCGCACGTGTCTTCCAATGGTTAAGCGTAGGCGCGCCCCCCACAAAGCTCCAGAGATAATCTGAAAAGCTGCCTGTTTCCGCACTAATTTGCAAATATACTTTTGCATTACGAATGATAGAATCAATCTTTAAGCGATTTCTAATAATCCCGGGATCGTTCATCAGCTCAGCAATTTTCGGCTCATCATAATGCACAATTTTTTCCGGATCAAATCCATCAAATACCTCTCTGTAATGTGCCCGTTTTTTTAAGACGGTGTACCAGCTTAACCCTGCCTGCATGCCTTCGAGCATAAGTAATTCAAACAGCTTCCGGTCATCATACAGAGGTTTTCCCCACTCTTCATCATGGTATGCGATATATAAAGGATCCTCATTAACCCAAGCACAGCGAGTGATTTCCATCCTTTTCTCTCCTTTACGCTAATCCTTGCTGAGTCCACTCAGCATCTACTCACTGTAAACGAAAAAAAGGGAAGAACACAAGGTTCCTCCCTAAAAAAAATTTTCTATGGCCGCAGCTGCACTCTTGTTTCTTTATCCGGATCGTCAGTCGTATAGAAGAATATATAAATAGAAGCTTCTGTACCTTTGAAACCCTTGTAAACATCAATGGCCTTATTGTTTCCATCCCCAGTGAAATTAACGGTCAGAGGTTTACCTAAAATACGCTCTTTCCCCAGTCCGATATGGGTCTGGTTAATTCCACCGAAGCGAGCATCTTCACTTTCAGTCTCTACATAAAGATCGGCACCCTGCATATAGTACGTCCATTTTACCGGGTATCCGCTAAGCTGCTGGATAAGCGTCTGTTTCTTTTCAGATATATTCGTCAACAGAAGTGGTGTTTTTTCGTCCTTGTTAATTTTATAGCTGCCGTGCTGAGTCACCTTGTATTTAGCAACAAAGGTAATTGGCGTCTCTTCTGTGATTTCAAGGTCAACTGGCCGCTCAAAACGAAGCACTGTTAATTCCGGCTCACCTTCTGGAGATCTCCAGAAATTGCCCTCCAGCGTCTTGCCTGCTACTTCAAGAGTAGACTTTTGATACGGGAAATTATTGCCTTTCTCTTTACTTCTAATAGCGATTCGAATTTGAGTAGGCGTCACTACCATTTTCTCCAGCGTGTAATTAGGTTCGCCCTCTTCTAGCGGCAGATTCAATGAGGTATTTATGGTCCCGCTCTCCATCTGCTTTTTGCTTAGTTGAAGATCAAAAGCTAGGGGCCCCTCAACCTTTTTCTCTTGTTTCATGTACTGCAGCTTGTAATTCACTTCTCCGCTGGAAATATCAGCCGCCTTAAAATATTGCTGGGACGTATATTCCCCGTTTTCTCCCGGTGTACCGAAAGCACCTCCAGCCAGCGAATTTATGAGCGTTCCGTTTTTGTAAGCGACTATATTTGGAAAGGCCCATTCTTTTGTTTCTGGCTGATCAAAAATGATCGCTGAAGAGAATAATATTTTTTCTTGTCCTTGGGTAAAAGGTTTCACCTCTATGCTGCGCATTCCTTCCTGTCCAATAGGAAAATTTTGTGTCTCCTGCGATTGGATATCCAGCGGTAAATCTAACTCCTGTGTGCTAAAGGCTTGCAGATTATCTGCAACTAGTTGCACATTCACAGTATCCTTTTTCGGTGTCCAATCACTCTCGAAATATCCGTTGTAATGTTGATTTTTCTCATCCCATAACACATAACTGAACTCACTAGGACCATTCGCCTCATCTGCGCCCTTCAAAGTCATTCCATTAACATTCCAATTTTCATTTTCCAAGCGTTTTCCTACATCCAAAGTGAATAAGATAACCGTCCGATTCTCATCCACAATCGCTGTATGTAGCTTCAGAGTTACTCCATCCTGCGTCACTGACTGGTTCAGTTGTTGTCCGAGATTTTGGGCCAGCGCTGCTTGAACGCCTCCTCTCCCATGGAGCAAATTATCCCAATCATAATGCACTGCTGCATATACGGGTGCCGCTGCAATAAGTACTGAAAATGAAGCCACCACAGCTATTTTACTCCAGTTTCTCCCTCTGTTCCCGCTACCATTCGCCATACGAAGTTGTAGGGGAGTCATTGTACTGTTTTCTTGCTCTAAACGTCCCCACATGCGTTCAAAATCTGGATAAGGCACGCCTTTATCTTCATTTAAACGATGCTCCAGCATATTTTCTAACTTTTTCAAAAGCTTCGCCCTCCTTTAGTTCAAGTTGAACCCCAGCCTCCTGCAGGATTCTCCTCATTACCGTTAGCCCTTTATGCAGCCTAGATTTGGTCGTTCCAAGTGGAATGGACAGCAGATCCGAAATTTCAGCCAGACTGAAATCATGCATATACCTAAGTGTGAGCACCATCCTAAGTTTGATAGGGACCTTGCTCATATATTGCGCCCACTCGACCTCCGTCTCACGCTGCTCAATCTGCTGCTCCACAGCTGTTTCTGCCGTTTTATTAAAGAAATGAAGGTTGTCCGTAATCTTCTGTTGTAAAGTCCGTTTTCGTTTCAAATGATTGAGGCAATGGTTGACCGTTATTTTCATAATCCAAGCCTTGATATGCTCCACGTGCTCACGATTACTGCGAAATACGGTAATAAAGACATCCTGAGTCAAATCCTCTGCATCCGCCGCGTCATGCACCATATAGTAGCAAGTCCGGTATACATCTTTATTGTAGGTTTCAAATAACTCCCGGTTACTCTCCAAATTTTACGCCCTCCTTTCTTGACTGAGATATCTATATGACAACCAATCCTTGGAAAAGGTTCGTTTTTCTGAGCATAAACTATCGCTACTCTTAAAGACATAGAGAAAATCAAACAGGCTTAATAATCTGAATGAAGCAAATGGAGGAAGGACAATGACTCTTTTAACTACTGGTCCGATAGAAAACAATGTTAACTCAGAAAACAACACAAGACTTACACAACAGGTCACTGTCAAAACTGCTAATGGTAGCGGTCAGATTGCTTCCACAGTTCTGATCGAAGGCTACTACATGAATGCAGAAAGAATTCAATATGTAGGCGATCTGCTAGATGTGATGCCAAATCAGGTAATAACTAAAAATTATTTTGCGGATTTTGATACCTTCGATTTTTTTTCACAACTGCTAGTTTGCCAGACCATCCAATCCAAATCTCATTTTGGGGTAAAGACAGTGCAGAGAAATTAGTAGCCCCGCATCGATTAGCTACAGCAGAATTACTCGGATATGGGGCAACTGGGGGGACGGGGGGCTAAAGGTGGGACTGGCTCTGATGGGGCGATTGGGGACACCGGAGTTACTAAGGTTAGTGTTACTGTAGACGGAGTCATCACAAATCATAGATATATGATTCCTACCTTGATTGTTAACAAAATCGGATAATACCAACAATAAAAGGGTCCATCTCTTTCAAGTAGGAGACCGACCCTTTTTTGCTGATATTCAATCTATCAACATACATATTAACAATTAAAGGATATCCATAACCTCGCGCGCTTGTGTGTCGAGATTTTGTGCAGAAGAAGCAATCTTCGAAAAATCCTCCAACGCTACCAGAACCTGCTGCTGACTATCTTCTATATTTTCTTGCACTTGATTTGTTCCTATAGAGATCTTTCCAATTTCCAGCGTGATCGCATCCACACTATCCCGTACCTTTATGATCGAATCTTGTACCATGGAAGATAATTTTCTCACTTCTTTTGCCACTACGTCAAAACCTCGGCCATACTCCCCCGCATGAGCTGCTTCAATAGCTGCATTTAGGGCTAATAATTGCGTTTGCGAAGCAATATCGCGAATCGTTTGCACGATGCTATGAATCGATACAGCTTGCTTTTCAAGATTAGCTAGAGTATGTGTATTTTCTATCGATACTTCGGCGATTTTGTTGATGCTTCGTAATAATTCTTGACTGCGCTCAATACCTAAATCTGCTCTTTGATTCAAGCTGTCTGCCATCTCTTGCATCCGTTGCACAACATTACTCATGTTACTTTGTCTTTGGGTGATATTAGTTGCTATTTTAGATACTCCGATGACTTGTTCATTGCTTTCATCAAATACTGGCATGTAGGTTGCTTCAAGCCAAACCGCATTTCCTTTCGAATCCATTCGTTCGATCTTATCCTGAAAACTCTTCCCTGTAAAAAGATCCTGCCAAAACTGTTCGTAACCTGGGCTATCTGCGAAATGTGGAAAACAGAACTCTTTATGATGCATTCCGTACATTTCATCTTTTTTATATCCCATGGAATTTGCAAAAACTTCATTCACATAAGCTACCCGGCGATCAAGGTCAAACCGGATAATAGCTAAATTTCTTTCTAAAGATCTAACAACAAGCTCATCAGTAACTCCTTGAGAGTGTACCAGCCCCATTCTAATTCCCCCTGAAAAAATTCAATAGTTGATTGGTCGTAGCTAGTATATTCGAACAATTATACATCCTTAATCTGTAGTGTGATATTAGCTATATTACTTAAAATATTTATAACATCTGCAGACGTTAATATACTTGAAAGTGATGATAATTAGGGTAAACATCCCTAATGATGTGCAAGATTCGAAGGTTGATCTATCATTTAGGGAAATACTCCCCAAAAACTCATGAAATCAGGCCTTTTTCTATCTTTTCGAGCGTTTTTTAGGGATGTTTTCCCTGAAAACTCATTTTTTCGAGCATTTAGAGAAAAATAGAGGGAGGTTTTCCCTAATTTCATTTTCCAACAGAAAAGTATCTACAGCTACGTCGACTATGAGACCCCAAAATTCTTCTTAGCATTAGCCTTACTTATAAGCTAAAAGCTTGCCCTAACTTAGTTCGTTTTTACTGATCCATTACCAAAAACCCCAGCTGCAAATATCAGCTAGGGTTCAAACTCTCAATTTCATTTTCAAATTCCTATCATTCTCAATCCCATGTAGCAAAGTATGGAAGTTCCTCCGATTCAAATGCACTCCAGCCAGACTGCGGCGCAGCAAGCCACGCCTACCCTCGCCTTCATGCAACAGTTGTCTGCGACCTGTACGAATATTTTCCTTCTCCCATTGTACACACATTCAAAATTATCTTACTTATTGGATTTATAATCTTTTATTTTAATCCCCAAAACCATATCCTTCTGATATGCGTCAGCTTGCTTCAAACCAATAATCCTTGGGTCTGAAGGGTAGTGACGTTCAAGATATAACAAAAATGCGTGATGAAACCTAATTTCAGCATCCAATTTATTCAGTTCGTTCGGATGATTCTCTAGTTCGGTTAATTCTGCTTCCCATCGATACAAATCGCTCGCCTCAGAGCGCTCCATACGAACCTTCTCTGTCAGCTCCCCCAACTCACGATAGGCCCGTTTTACTTTTGGAGAGTACAACTGCTTCTGGTTCAAATAGGTTAATAATGCGATCAATAAGGCTAATCCTGTCCACAAAATAACGTTATCCATCTTTTCCCCCCACACTTAAGCTCTTCGCCCTAATTATACATGCCCAAACGCAAAAATACCCCACAAAGTGAGGTATCCGCCTTAGCTTTTTTAGCTGCTATTCTTTCTTCATAATCTCATTCAGCTGACGTTTGTCCGCTTCTTGTGCGCGATCCTGAGCTTCAATATCATCAAGATCGGCTTCCGCCGCCGAGAATTCTACATCCTCCGCTTTAGCTTCGTATAACATTTTCAATTTCTCCGTCTTGGAGAAGATTTGTGAGTTCTCTCTATCCATTATTTGTCTCCTTCCTTCTTATTAATGAGTGCCTGATCAGACCATCCCGCCTGCTTCTTCAATTAAGCGCAGAGCCTGATCGTAGGACTCCGTATGCACAATAACCGTAAGCAAAATATCTCTCCCCGTTGGACCACCGTTACCACCATGACTCATCCCGCTAGAGCTGGTGTCCGCAGCTGCAAGTATGCCTGTGTGTGCATGCTCAGCAGTCATGGAGTCCATTCTGGCCACATTGCCTGTCACCGGATTTACCCCTGAGCTAAAGCTGGTACCTCCATATCTACTGAAGCGATCAATGGAAACTTCAATGGCCCGAAGTGCACGAAGCTTGCGCGCGACCCCTTCGGCTTCCTCTGGACTTTTAAAATATGCCAAAATATATCTTTCCGACATCTTATCCCCGCTCTCGCTTGAAATTCAGACATCTGTTGCATTCATTTATATTGTCTTAATTTCACTTGTTTTATGCTCTGATTTTCTTATATTCCACTTATCTACTGGGAATTCGACATTTTCCTCAACGCTTCGCTGCAATATGGTACTAAAGTTGTATATTCGATTTGAAGTTATAGCTGTAGAATAAATTTAATTTTCATAATTTTTTACATTTTATTTTGAGGAGGAGAACCACAGACACATTGCAATACAAAAAAATTCATTTGGGAGGATGAACTTATTTGAAACGTACCTTTAAACACTCTATTCAAAGATTTGGTATTGGAGCGGCAAGCTTCGGACTGGCTGTGTCTGTTCTTTTTCCATCAGCTGCATTTGCGAACTCATCCCTTGAATCTTCAACCCTGGTTACTGATGTACAATCTCAAAGTGTGACCCCTCATAACTATGCTGGAGTACTCAAAGGTTCAGCACCAGTTTCAGTAATTGTGGAATTGACTAATAAACCAGTCAGTGTGTATGTAAATGAGGCAAAAACTTATTCTTTACGATCCTCAGTCTCCTCACAACGCAGTAAAATTATCACAGAGCATAAAAGCTTTATTTCCTCAACACAGAAAATCGATGCCGATATCGGTTTTGAATACAGTGAGATTTTTAACGGGTATTCCATTACGCTGCCAGCCAATCAAGTAAACAAGCTGTTAGAGCTTCCAGGCGTTGCGGCTATCTATCCAAATGAAGAAGTACATGCACTAGCAGACAGTGTTGAAGTGGCGACATTACCTGTTACACGTTCCTATTCAGACAGCGGTAAGCTAATAGGCGCGGACAAACTACATGATTTAGGTTACACAGGCAAAGATATACAGGTAGCTGTTGTCGATACTGGTATTGATAAGAATCACCCTTTGTTAAAAGATAATTATAAAGGCGGCTATGATGTATATGATCAGGATGACGATCCGGCTGAAACAGCCCCTGATGCTAACTTCCCTCCAAGAGCAGGTACTCCTTACGAAACCTCGCATGGTACACACGTTGCCGGGACAATTTTAGATGTGGCACCTGAGGTAGAATTGTATGCGTATCGCGTACTTGGTCCCTATGGATCTGGTTCCACAGCGGATGTAATTGCGGGTATTGAGAAAGCGGTCGATGACGGAGCAGATGTTATTAACCTATCTCTAGGCTCTAGTGTCAACCAAAGCTATTCCGCGAGTTCAATCGCGATAGACAATACCGTAAAATCGGGCGTGAACGTTATTATTGCCGCCGGTAACGCTGGACCGGATGCAGGAACACTGGGCGAACCCGCTGGTGCCCAACTCGCGCTTAGTGTTGGAGCTTCTACTACTCCGATAAATACCCCTTTCTTTGATATTGGTGATGTTAAAAAGATTCCCGGGACATTAGCCAGTTACTCCCCAGATTTAATCGATAATATTGCTGGCAGTAAGATCGTTTTCGCTGGTCTTGGGAGTCCTTCCGATTACAAAAATCTGGATGTCAAAGATAAGGTAGTGCTTGTTGATCGGGGCTCGCTGAGCTTCTCAGACAAATCTCTTAATGCCAAAGCTGCTGGTGCGAAGCTTTTGCTGATTGCCAATAATGAGCCTGGTGAAATCAGCCCCACCCTTGGTGCGCCTGGGGATTACATTCCTACCTACGGAATCAGTCAAGCCGATGGCAAAAAAATAAAAACTCAGATGGCTGCTGCTAAAGATATAATCAGTTACTATATAGCGCTTGAAGTAAATCAGTTAGCAAACTTCAGTTCTATGGGTCCAGGGATGCCCGATTATCTAATAAAACCTGATGTTGTAGCGCCCGGAGTCAATATCAACTCGACGATCCCTAGCTGGGATGGGAACTATGACCATGCTTTCGGCTTAAAAAATGGCACTAGCATGGCAACCCCACATGTTGTAGGAGCTGTGGCTTTGTTACTGAGTAAAAACTCTGATCTGAAGCCAAATGAAATTAAAGCTCTGTTGATGAACAATGCTGATCCTATTTTTAACCGTGATGGGAATTCTTACTCCTTGTACCAACAAGGTGCAGGTTTAATTAATCTGGAGAAGTCGATAAACGCTAAATCCATTGCTAAAGTCGGTGAGATCCTTAACAGCGGTCTTCCGGGTACTGTTGAAATCCCTTATTACACAGGTTCCTTATCCTTCGGCTTACAGCCAAAGGGTGTTACTGTAACGAAAGCTGTCTATGTAGAGGACTTTAAAGGAAACGGAGAAACATACACCCTGTCCACCAAATGGCTGACAGAAGCTCCTACTGATATTAGTATTGATTTTGCACCAAACAGCGTTACCTCAGGGGCAGATCAATATGCACAATTTACACTCAATGTATCTAAAACAGCAAAAGAGGGCGCATATGAAGGCATCCTGTTACTTACCTCTGATACAGAAACCCTTCGTCTGCCATTTAACGTTGTTGTAGGTGACCAATTTAATGTAGCACCTATTAATCAGCTCTCTTTTGAAAGTCCACAAATTTCACCTAATGGTGATGGTCGCTCAGACGACACCACCTTTACCTTTTCTGTCAATGAAGAGCTGGAAGGCATAAGTTTCGTTGCCTCTTCAAAAGATGCTCCCGCAACAGTTTTAGGTGAAGTTTATGCGATCGATGAGAAGATCTATCGTGGTGTATACGAAGTTCCAAATTGGGATGGAACATTAACAGACCTGGAGACCTCCGCCAAGTCTACTTTAGCAGATGGTCACTACTACATCATTCCTGTGCTTCCCAATGGGCAACTGCTCGAGAAACAAAAGGCCGAGTTCACAATTGATACCGAGAAGCCGCTAGTTTCCGGCATCACCATTGAGGAGTATGAACGCGAAGCGCCAACCGATCCTGGCGTGGCACAAATTAGTGGTTTCATTGATGATGACCTAATGGCCTATTATATTTCTAATACAAACCCTATTGGAAACTGGTTTACCGTATATGCCGAAGGCAAACATTATGATGGGAATGCTTATAAATTTGGCGGTGTGATTGCAAATAACGGTGCCTTTACCATTGATGTTCCTGTTAACGAGGGGCTAAATGAGTACAAAGTCCATGTGGTCGATAAAGTTGGCAATGGTGCAGACGACGATGATTACGTTCAGCGGCTGCTTTATAGCACAGGGGACGGTACTTTCACAGTAACTCCGGCTCTTTCTGCATCCACCATTGAAGTAGGACAATCTGTGACCGTTAATTTAGATTATTCCGTGACAGATGAGGTTTATGGCGTCTATGGGGCTTCATTCGGTGTCATATACGATGATTCCCTTGAAACACCGGTAATCCAGCCAAGCGTACAGCTGGTTACGTATCAAGAGGAGCATTTCTCTAGTGTTCCACTTACAGAATATTCACAAACGTATGATCTTGGAGACGGCCAAAAACTGACACAATATAGTGTCAATCTGTCAGGAGGTGCTTATCACGGCTCTGGCTCACTAGCCCAAATAACCTTCGAACCAGCAACAGCAGGAGATTATTCCTTTGAGCTATATGATGTCCAGATTTGGAATGATGCCACAACATCAACTATCCCATCTGGTTTGAGAACAGTAAGTGTAACTGTAAACACACCTGAAAAACCTACACCAACGCCGACACCGACACCAACGCCAACGCCGACACCAACGCCAACACCAACACCATCAGCAACGCCAGATCCAACAGAAACACCAACACCGACACCAACACCATCGCCTACATCGCCTCCATCTTCTGAGTCGTATGTACCTACAGCAACCAGCACTCCCACTCCTGGACCTTCTTCGAAATCCGGGAAGCTAGTAGAGACAGCCGATCCAGCTGGTGGTAAAGCTTCAGCGGTGTTTAATATCTTAGATACTGCATTAACAAATTCGATTCAGAATGCAAAAGATAAGACTTCTGTACTTGATCTTAGCGATGTGAATTTCAATAAGTATAGCCAAGTCGTTATTACGCTTACCCCGGCGCAAGCTGAACAGTTGAAGAAATCGGAGAATGCACTCAGCCTTAACGGTAATGGATTCAATGTTCTTATTCCAGCGGCAACCCTTCCGGATTTCATTAGCAGCAGTGGTTTGTTGCTTACGATAAGTCTGGCTGATGCTAGTGATGCAGCAGTGTTATCAGGAAGCTCAGCTGCGATCAATATTGGTTCTTCCATTCTTACCATCAAAAATGGTTGGACAACCGGAAAGCCGGTTACCCTTCAGCTTAATCTAAAAGACAGCAGTCTACGTGATGCTCGAAAAACTGCCGCCTATGCAGAAACAAAGGATCATAAATGGTCCTATCTGCAACCTGGATCTTTCTCTAAAGAAGGTATTCTACAGTTTACAGTTACTGGCGACGGCTCTTATAGCGTTGCATCCCGTAATGTAAGCTTCAAGGATATCGGCACACACTGGGCTAAAGGCGATATCGAAGTTCTTGCTGCTCATGGCATCATTGCCGGCAAAGGAACCGATGGCAGCTTCAAGCCTGCTGACACCTTAAATCAAGCGGAACTGTTAACGCTCTTCGACCGTCTACTCGGAAAAGGTGACACATGGAATACTCGTATCAAACAAAGTGGTTCACGCGATGTGCTGACTCGCGAAGAAGCAGCCCTTATCATTGCTGAGGCCCTAGGCGCTGATCTTACAGTAGCTAAGACTCCTTTGAGCTTTAAGGATGCCGATAACATCGCTGCAGAAGCACGAAACGCCGTAGCCTATGCTGTAAGCAAAGGTTATCTCAAGGGCGTTGGTGCGGACAACTTCAATCCACAAGGCACTCTGACTCGTGCACAAGCAGCAACGATTCTGAGCCGTGTGTTTGAGGACCTACGTTCTTAAACAGTATCTAGTTGAACTCTCAAAGAAAGCCCCAGCAGCCATTTGGCTGCTGGGGCTTTCTCGTCTTAAGGTCACTTCTGCGGCGTATACGAGGCAACTATCGGACACAGTTGCACTTAAACGCTGATTTATGCGACTTTTACCATGCCAACGGACCCCATAGTCGCAATTAGCACGAAAGACACCAAATATGAGCGTGTTACTAGGCAATAGCTGCACTGGAGTCCGAAACTTCGCACAAAAGGAGAAAAATGTGCAAATAGCGTCATCTGGGTCCGTAAGCCTCCAGCGTCTTCTGGGTTCTATCCACTCAGATGACTCAGCGCTATCGGACACCGTTGCACTTAAACGCTGATTTATGCGACATTTGCCATGCCAACGGACCCCATAGTCGCTATTAGCACGAAAAACACCAATCATGAGCACTTTTCTAGGCAATAGCTACACTGGAGTCCGAAACTTCGCTCAAAAGGCGATAAATTTGCAAATAGCGTCAACTGGGTCCGTATGCCTCCAGCCTCTTCTGGGTCCTATCCACTCAGATGACTCAGCGCTATCGGACTCAGTTGCACTTAAACACTGGATTATGCGCTATTTGCCATGCCAACGGACCCCATAGTCGCTATTAGCACGAAAAACACCAAATATAAGCACTTTTCTAGGCAATAGCTGCACTGGTGTCCGAAACTTGGCTCAAAAGGAGAAAAATGTGCAAATAGCGTCAGCTGGGTCCGTAAGCCTCCAGCGTCTTCTGGGTTCTATCCACTCAGATGACTCAGCGCTATCGGACTCAGTTGCACTTAAACACTGGATTATGCGCTATTTGCCATGCCAACGGACCCCATAGTCGCTATTAGCACAAAAAACACCAATCATGGGCACTTTTCTAGGCAATAGCTGCACTGGAGTCCGAAACTTCGCTCAAAAGGAGAAAAATGTGCAAATAGCGTCATCTGGGTCCGTATTCCCACATAGATAATTCAAAGCATATAGTGTGTTAAAAAAAGCTGGAGACCAGTCGGGGGTTTCAAGGTTACATGGTTCGCGGTTCGCGGTTCGCGGTTCGCGGTTCGCGGTTCGCGGTTCGCGGTTCGCGGTTCGGGGTTGCCGGGGTTGCCGGGGTTGCCGAATTTACCGGGGTTACCAGGTTTACCGAGGTTACGGGATTGGCCGAGTTAGCCAAACACGCAGAATTTCGCAGGTTCAAGCATCACAGCTCATCCAAAGAATTGCATGAGGTTAGTTAATGGCCCTACCATAATCTCATGCTAAACAAAAACGCAGAGCAGCGATCCCCCAATAACGGGAGGTCGCTGCTCTGCTGTCTTTTTCTATTCATTTACTGAATGAATGAGTTAGGATATCAGTCCCCGCGAAACGCACGTTTCACACGATCAAAGAAGGACTGCTCGTGCTCATGTGTGTTTTCTCCGTTCAGAGAAGCGAACTGGCGTAGCAATTCTTTTTGCTCTTCATTGAGCTTGCTAGGTGTCACAACAATTACTCGTACATGCTGATCACCTTGGCCAGATCCACGCAGACGTGGAACACCTTTACCTTTGAGGCGGAAGAAAGTGCCTGTTTGCGTTCCGGCAGGAATCTTCAGCTTCACTTTTTCGGTTAAGGTTGGAATTTCAATCTCATCACCAAGTGCTGCCTGTGCAAACGTAAGCGGAACCTCGCACATAATATCATCGTTCTCACGCACGAAGAAATCATGCGATTTGACACGGATAACAATATACAAGTCTCCAGCAGGACCGCCGCGTAAGCCGCCTTCGCCTTCGCCAGTCATGCGCAGCTGTGCACCGTCATCAACACCGGCCGGGATACGCACATGGATCTTGCGTTGCTTTTTAACCTTACCCTGTCCGGCGCAAGTCGTACATTTTTCCTTAATAATCTTACCTGTACCACTGCAATGTGAACAAGGACGACGATTACGCATCTGTCCAAGCGGTGTATTCTGTACGAATTCCTGTTGTCCACTACCATGACATACGGAACAAGTCTCTGGTTTAGTGCCCGGTTTAGCCCCGGAGCCGTAGCAGGTATCGCAAGTTTCTGTACGTGGAATAGTAATATCGGTTTCTTTGCCGAATACCGCTTCCTTGAATTCAATGGTCATGGTATACTGCAAATCCCCACCGCGCTGCGGTGCGTTAGGATCACGGCGTCCGCCGCCTCCAAAGAACATATCAAAGATATCGCCAAGCCCTCCGAAGTCGCCACCACCGCCGCCTCCGAAGCCGCCCATACCTTGGTTAGGGTCAATATGACCATATTGGTCATATCTAGCTCGCTGTTGTCCATCACTAAGAACATCATAAGCTTCTTTTACTTCCTTAAACTTAGCTTCAGCGTCATCTGCTTTATTCACGTCTGGGTGATATTGGCGCGCCAATTTCCGGTACGCTTTTTTCACCTCATCGTCTGAAGCATCTCTACTAAGGCCAAGCA
Organism: Paenibacillus sp. FSL H8-0315; assembly: GCF_038005365.1. Taxonomy (NCBI): domain Bacteria; kingdom Bacillati; phylum Bacillota; class Bacilli; order Caryophanales; family Paenibacillaceae; genus Paenibacillus; species Paenibacillus sp. FSL H8-0315. The sequence goes on from NZ_JBBOTA010000001.1 coordinate 1,779,250, forward strand.
CTTCATAATAATCGCGTTTATCTGCCACTGCTTTCACCTCCGTGCATACATACTCAAATTCCTTATTACCTGTCAAACAAACCATTATACGATAAAACCTCAGGATCTGACCATCCAGATTCAGCGATGTTTATTCTTACAATATCAGAAGGCGCATTCGCAAAGAGTGTGCAATCTGATATTACAAAAGGAAAGTCAAAACACGGGATGACCCGGTTTTGACCTTCCCTTCTTAACTATATAAGAATTTATCAGTTTCCTATTACACTTATCGTATAAGGTTACCCTTGATTCTTATCTTCGTCAACAACCTCATAGTCAGCGTCAACTACATTATCTTTTTTAGGAGCGCCTTCAGCGGCTCCAGCGCCACCTTCAGCACCTTGCTCAGCTTGAGCAGCTTGTTCGTACAGCTTCATGGACAACTGTTGTACAATCTCAGTCAATGCTTCTGTAGCTGCATTGATTTCTTCAAGATTGTCAGTTTCAAGTGCTGCTTTAACTTTATCTTTAGCTTCATTTGCTTTTTCAACATCAGAAGCATCAGCTTTATCGCCAAGGTCTTTAATTACTTTTTCAGTAGAATACACGAGTTGGTCAGCACCGTTTTTCGCTTCTACCAGTTCTTTACGCTTACGGTCTTCCTCAGCGTGAAGCTCGGCATCCTTCATCATTTGTTCTACTTCTGCGTCGCTCAGGCCGCTGGAAGAAGTGATAGTGATTTTTTGGCTCTTGTTCGTGCCTTTATCTGTTGCAGATACATTTACGATACCGTTGGCATCAATATCGAAAGAAACTTCGATTTGTGGCACGCCACGTGGTGCTGGTGGAATCTCGTTCAGCATGAAGCGTCCCAGTGTCTTGTTGCCATTTGCCATTTGACGCTCACCTTGCAGCACGTGAATCTCTACGCTAGGTTGGTTGTCAGCAAAGGTTGAGAATACTTGGGATTTGCTTGTAGGAATCGTAGTATTACGCTCGATCATCTTCGTGAACACGCCACCTGCAGTTTCAATACCCAGGGAAAGCGGAGTTACATCAAGCAATACAACGTCTTTAACATCACCAGTCAATACACCCGCTTGAACAGCAGCACCAAGAGCTACTACTTCATCCGGATTCACACCTTTGTGTGGTTCTTTGCCAGTAAGCTTTTTGATAGCATCTTGTACAGCTGGGATACGTGTAGAACCACCAACCAGAACGATTCTAGTAAGGTCTGCAGGGGTCATGCCAGCATCAGACAATGCTTGACGAGTTGGTCCCAAAGTACGTTCTACCAGACCAGCAGTCAGTTCATCAAATTTCGCACGAGTCAAGTTGATCTCTAAGTGCTGAGGTACGCCGTCAACCACAGTGATGAACGGAAGCGATACAGTTGTTGTCAGTACGCCTGACAATTCTTTTTTCGCTTTTTCAGCTGCATCTTTCAAACGTTGTACAGCAGATTTATCTTTGCTCAGATCAATGCCTTGCTCTTTTTTGAATTCGGATACCAGGTAATCCATAACCACTTGGTCAAAGTCGTCGCCACCCAGCTTGTTGTCGCCGCTTGTAGCTTTTACTTCGAAGAAGCCATCACCAAGTTCAAGGATGGATACGTCAAAAGTACCGCCACCAAGGTCATAGACTAGAATGGTTTGATCTTCGGATTTCTCCAGACCATATGCCAAAGCTGCTGCTGTTGGCTCGTTCACAATACGCAGAACTTCCAAACCTGCAATTTTACCTGCATCTTTGGTAGCTTGACGTTGGCTGTCATTAAAATAAGCAGGAACAGTAATAACTGCTTGAGTAACAGTTTGGCCAAGATAAGCCTCTGCATCGGATTTCAGCTTTTGCAGAATCATTGCCGAAATTTCTTGTGGGGAGTAGTCTTTACCATCAATGCTTTCTTTATGGTTAGTACCCATGTGACGTTTAACAGAGCTGATCGTACGATCAGGGTTAGTAATCGCTTGGCGTTTAGCCGTTTCACCGACGATACGCTCGCCGTCTTTCTTAAAGCCTACAACCGAAGGGGTTGTACGCGCGCCTTCTGGGTTTGGAATTACTACGGCTTCGCCGCCTTCCATAACGGCAACGCAAGAGTTCGTGGTTCCTAAGTCAATACCGATAACTTTACTCACAATAATTTGCCTCCTCTAAAGTTATATGGAGCCTAAGCTCAATAAATTTATAAAAATATCAAAAAAATTCGATTGATAATAAACTATCCGGGCACCAGCCTGCAATCGGATAAATAGTAGGCAAAAGCACTGCTGCTTTATGGCGAGCAGAAACTGCCCGTCCTATATAGACAGACTACATGCTGACTTTGACCATGGCCGGACGAAGAACTCTATCTTTCAGAAGATATCCCTTTTGAACCTCTTCTGTAACGATACCCTCTTCGTACTCCTCGCTCTCAACCTGCATAATAGCCTGATGGTATTCAGGATTAAAAGGCTGTCCTACTGTTTCCATAGCTGTAAGCCCCTCAGCCTTCAATACCCCATCCAGCTGACGGAAAATCATATTAACGCCCTTCGCGAAAGCTTCGGATTCAGGATTAGCTGGAGTAGTGACTAACGCACGCTCGAAATTGTCCAGCACGGAAAGCAATTCCGTCAGGAGCTTGGAGGTAGCATATTGAGCCAACTCTTCTTTTTCCTTCTGGGTACGACGACGGAAGTTATCAAAATCAGCTTGTGCACGCAGTGCACGACCTTGATATTCATCAGCAAGATCCTGTAGGCGTTTCACCTCAGCACCTGTATCTGAAGCACCTTCACTAACGTTTTCAGCTGTAAATGAGTCGGCATCTGAGACTACTTCAGCCACAGGCTCCTCATTGATCAATTCCTCTTTGAATTCATTAGAATCTTGAACTTGTTCCTTTTTCAAGTTGTCTTCACCTCCTTAAAATCATTCACGAAATCATGTTGACTCTGTTCACTTATACCAGTGCGCCAGCATCGCTGTCAAATCTCGGGATAAAATGCCCAAGATCCCCATCACTCTTGCATATTCCATACGGGTCGGCCCAAGGATCCCAATGCTTCCTAGTGCCTGCCCATCAAGTGAATAAGTGGCGGTGATCAGACTACAGTTAGCGAACGCTTCGTGATTGTTTTCTGTTCCTATTCGTACTTGAATACCTGTGCCACCCACTGTAGGGGCCAGCATTTTGAGCAGTGTCGGTGTCTCTTCCAGCAGATCAAGAATACTCTTCACCTTGTCTACGTCTTTGAACTCAGGCTGTGTCAGCATATTCGTTGCTCCGCTGAGATAGATGCGCTGCTCTTGATCGCTTTCCAGCGCGGTGTCCAGCACCTGCATTAATTCTTCATAATGTGAGATGTGACGCTGCATTTCTTCGCCAAGCTCGGAATAGAGCCGAGTCTTCAGCTTATAGAGTGGTACATTGACCAGTTTACTATTCAGTAGGTTAACCACTTTCTCCATCTCGGAAACAGAAATCTCCGGCGGAATGTTCACCGTACGATTCTCAACTTGCCCCGTACTTGTGACGATAATGGCCACAGCGGTTGTATCATCTAGTGGTAACAACTGAAAATGACGCAATGAAGTATGAAAAACCTCCGGTCCCAGCAGGATGGAAGTATAATTCGTCATATTGGAAAGAATCATCGCCGCATGTTGGATTACCTGCTCCATTGCATTTAGCTTCTCGGCAAAAAAAGCGCGGATCGTGCCCATTTCTGCCGTTTCGGCGGAATTCCACGGTACCAAATGATCCACATAATATCGGTATCCTTTATGGGAAGGAATTCTTCCCGCCGATGTATGAGGCTGCTCGAGATAACCTAAATCCTCTAGGTCAGCCATTTCATTTCGAATCGTAGCCGGACTGTATCCTACATCTCCCCGTTTAGAAATGCTACGAGATCCTACTGGCTCTGCCGATGAAATATAATCATCCACAATTGCATTTAGTATCATTCTCTGGCGATCAGTTAACATGTTATTCCCTCCTATCGGCTGTGGCTCCGATTCGTTAGCACTCGACTCAGATGAGTGCTAACCACTAATACAAAAATACCAAACTGACATTGACGTTGTCAAGTCAGTTCAGTATCTTAAGCACTGCTATTTCATCGCAGGCATGCTGCTTTTTACAATTCACGCAATCTGTCCATACTTTTTCAGGGAAAATCTCTTTCTGGACGACTTCAAATCCATTTCTAAGAAAAAAATCAACAGCATAGGTTAGTGCCATTACCTTTGGGATTTTCTGGTTCCTAGCTTCCTCGACCAGCTTCGCCAATATCATGGAGCCTACGCCTTTACCCTTACCTTCATCATTCAATCCAATTGAACGAATCTCTACGAGATCATTCCCGAGCTTGAAAAGTGAACCACAGCCTACGAATCTGCCTTCGATTTCGGCAACTACGAATTGATCGATCTGGCGTGTCAGCGCCTGCCGGGAACGGGGCAACATGATGCCGCGCTGGGCATACTCTTCTATCATTAGATACAATGGCTCAACGTCTTCTACCACAGCATTTCTACAAATCACCTGTGCGTCTCCCGCTGGAGACGAATGGCGAATCATTTCCGTCTTGGCAAGCACTTTGGTTCACCCCTCTGTTGATAATATGAATAAATATACAACAGAGTGAATTACAATTCAAGGGGTATTTTAAAATTAAACTTCTGTCAGGGCGCCTACAAATTCAGCAAAAACATCGTTCCCAAACAAGATTCCTTGCTTGCTGAGTCGGTAAACCCCTGCTTCTTGTTCCAACAGCCCTGCATGCAGCATTTTATGCAAGGATTTCTCGAATACTTCCTCTATTGAACGCCCGAATTGCGCCTGAAAAGCTTCATTAGAGACGCCCTCATGCATACGCAAGCCGACCATCATAAAGTCTTCCATCGCTTCTGCTTCTGAGATTGGGTATGCATCCAGTCGTGGCAGCCCTTTACGTGTGGCTTCTACATATGGATTTACGCCCTTAACATTAATATGCCGCTGACGCCCCACATATCCATGTGCTCCTGCTCCTAGACCATAATAATCTTCATTACGCCAGTAGGTGATATTATGGCGGCTCTCCATTCCTGGTTTCGCGAAGTTACTGATCTCGTATTGATTGTAACCCGCTTCCTTCATAGAGGACATCAACAGGAGGTACATTTGCAATTCATCTTCTTCATTAGGAAGAGGAAGCTTGTTCTTATTAAACAGCGTGTGAAAAAGAGTATTCTCCTCCACCTTCAAGCTGTAAATAGAATAGTGGGGTAGATCCAGCTCCAACGCCTTGCGGATACTTTCGCCCAACATCTCAACAGTTTGATTAGGCAGCCCAAACATCAGGTCAACCGAAAGATTATTTAGTCCAACTGCACGTGCATTCTCTAGGCTCCGGTATACATCATCTACATTATGAATCCGGCCGATGCCTGTGAGCAGCTCGTTCTGAAATGCTTGAACACCAAAGCTCACCCGGTTCACGCCGCCTTCTTTCATAACCGTCAGCTTGTCCAGATCCGTTGTTCCAGGGTTAGCTTCCATAGAGAACTCAATATCTTTATCCCAGTTTGGGAAATGCGTGCGAACAGACTTTAAGAAATAAGCCATTTCATCAGGTTTTAAAACAGTGGGTGTGCCTCCGCCGACGAAGATCGTTTTGATAACACCCGGAGGGGTGTTCTTGACGGTCTGCTCCATCTCTCGATCCAAAGCTTCGAGATAATCCATAACTGGCTGATCCTTGAGTACATAGGAATTGAAATCACAATAAAAGCACTTATTGGTACAAAAAGGGATATGAATGTATACAGCCTCAGGGGGACGGCCATTAGTCTTCGTTGTCATTAGCTGTCTCCTTTATATAAAAATATCGTTTGAATAGTGTAATCTAAAAAACAAGAAAAGGGAAGCCTGACGGCTTCCCTCCGAGGGCGTTCATTTATAAATGAACTCTATTTTATAATATAAGAAAGTATAAGTTTTACGTTATCCTATATATTTTGTATTTCCCGCAGAAACGGATACCGTCCCTATAAGGATGGCAAAGCCGTTGCTTCTTGATAAATCCGCATTTCCACAAGTTCGGCATGTACTCCACCGTTAGTTTCATGAATAACGATCCGGACAGCATCTGTAAGGACAGGCGTCTCTAATCGATGAACATTCTTCCGGCGATGGTTATCTTTGACACGGAGCATGACTTGCCACGCGCCATCAATGAGCAGCTCTACATCATAGTTCTTTACCAGTTCAGGAATCACTAGAAATGGCGTTTCATGGTGATGTAAGTTGATGAGATCTTCATTGACATCATCATTAAAGGTGAAGTGGATTTCGGAGACTGGAGCAGCATCCGGGAGACGCACCTCTACCCACTCCGATCTACCCGCGGTCATCGGCTCAGAAACCCAGCTATGCGGCCCCGCGAAAGGTCGAACATATCCATCAATGACTTTAGATGCAGCATATGCCGATGTTTCTACTGCAAAGCAGAAATGCCTGCGTACAAGTTGTTTCATGCTCCACTCTATCACCGGCTGATCTGGCTGATGATCCTCCAGCGCTGAATCAACAACGGATTTAGCACCGCGCTCAAATGTAATGACACCTGTGATTGGGGTTTGTGAAATATGCAATTGAAGGTGTTCATTAGCTCGAATAATAGCGAAGATATTACATTCACCGATAAGACTACATTTCTCCTCTTGTATCGGTACTTCAATCCATTGCTGCTCTCCAGCCTGTACTGGTATAACATCAACCTGTTTGCACTCCGCCGGCACGTAATTTTCCGCGCGTCCAGTCGTCCATATCTCCACGGTCAGCTGCGTCTGAATAGTTGCTGACACAAGCAGCCTTAACCCACGGATACTTCCTTCAACCGGAAACAAAATCCCTACATCATGAGAAAGCTCATAAGCTTCGGCTGGACGATCCAGCAGGATACCATTCAACGTGCTGGATGCATGAATCTCGCTTTTTCTGGCGAGGTCCAGTGGATCTTCGTTACGTAATCCAATAATCGAAGCATCTTGCTTTAACATCACCTGTTGTAATTCATGCATATGATGCTCGCGAATTACACGTGGGGTCACACCTTTGATGACGGATAAAGCTGCACCTGCTCCAGCTGCTTCACCCATGATCGCACAGGTTGCCATAACACGTGTGGTTCCAAAAGCCACATGAGATGCACTGATATTACGACCCGCGAAGAATAGATTCCGCACATTCTTCGAATATAGCGAACCAAATGGAATATGGTAGATCCCGTCCGCATGCAGATGCTTGGAGCCACTCTCTTCTGCGTACATCCCTTGCGGTGGATGCAGATCAATCGACCATCCTCCGAATCCAATCCGGTCTGCAAATTCACGCTGCGCAAGAATATCATTTTGCGTTAAGATCGTATCGCCAACAAACCGTCTGTATTCACGTTTACCCGGAATTGAGCCAACCCACTCCAGCGTCATATTTTCGGCATCAAAATGACCTGAGTTTTTAATGTAATCCCAAATCCCATAAATAACAGAGGATAGTTCATCACGTATACGTTCATTCTCATCCACCGTATCAAGCTCGCCGCCCCACTCAATCCACCAGTAGTGACAGCCTGAATCCCCACTCCGAATGACCCGGCGGATCGGGATAGACGTTGTTGTAATATCCTTCGCGAATGAGGGTGCAACATAACGTACCGGTTTTCCAGTATCCTGTGTATAGAATAATAATGTACTGCCTAATGTAATATTATCAGGCACTTCTGGTGCCCATTCCTCATTAAATTCATGACGGGCTTCACGTCCTAATCGAAAATCCGCTCCTGCTAGGAAGCCCACTAAACCATCACCCGTACAATCGATGAAAGCATCGCTCTCGAACGTGATTAAACGCTCAGATCCCATCATCCAGCCGGTCACACTCTGAATCGTACGCTCCTCTGCCTCACCTTCCGCTTCCACTTCACGTACATCGGTATTTAGGAACAAGCTGATATTCGATTCTGCCTTCACCGCTTCGAGCAAGGTTAGATCCCATAGATATGGATTCCCTTCCGGGTTCCGGTATTGATTCTCGATGAACAGCTCACCCATAATGCCTGTCTCCCGTGCATAGCGATTTACACCATGTCCTGTTGCACCACATACCCATACCCGAACCTCTGAACTCGAGTTACCACCAAGTACAGGACGATTCTGTACCAGTGCTACCTTTAACCCAAGACGTGCTGCAGCAATCGCCGCGTTCATCCCTGCAAGTCCACCCCCGACCACTGTCACATCGGATTTAACCGTTTCTGTTCTCATGTCAGTATCCCTCCTATAGTTAGCCTTTCACAGCCGAGCTAGAAATCCCTTGAATAATATATTTCTGACCTATGAAGAAGATAACGATCATTGGAATGATCGCAGCCGACGAAGCGGCCATCATCCCGTTGTAATCCACATTGTTCTCAAGAATAAAATTCTGCAATCCAAGCGGAATGGTATATAGCTTAGGGCTCTGCAAAAATACAAGCGCATTCTCATAATCATTCCATTGCCAGGAGAAATCAAGAATAGCAAACGTAGCGATTGCCGGCTTCGCTAATGGCAGAATTAAGCGGAAAAATATTTTGTAATGCCCGGCTCCATCCAGAAAAGCAGATTCCGTGATTTCCTTAGGAATGCCCATGAAGAACTGCCGAAGCATAAATACACCGAAGATCGAGAACATGGCTGGAAGGATTAGGGCCAAATGCGTATTGTAAATCCCAACCCAGTTAAACATGATAAACTTAGGAACAAAAAGCACCTGCGGTGGAACCATCATCATGGATAGATATATGACAAATAGGCCATCCCGCCCTTTAAACGAAGTACGTGAAAATCCGTAAGCGGCAAGGGCAGATAGAAACACAGCTCCCGCAGTCCCAATAATCGATATCTTAAGTGAATTTAAATAATACGGAACAAAATCATAACTTCCTGTCCACACCCGAATATGATTGCTCCAGTTGAGAGATGAAGGCAGCCATTCGTTAAACACCTCGGCAGGTGTCTGAAAAGATGTGCTGAGCATCCATAGAAAAGGCACAATCATAAATAGTCCTAGAACAAACATGATGATCGTTACTGGCAGCTTCACCTTCATGTTTCCTGCTTTTTCATTCATACCGCCTGCTCCTTTAATTTATGGTTTCGGGGTCTCCCGCAAAGCACCACTTTGTAGGGTTATTTAGTAATGAACCCAGCGCTTTTGGCCGATCCACTGAATGACTGTAATGACGAGAATGACGGCGAACAAGAACCATGAAATGACTGAAGCATATCCCATATCGTAATAACTGAATGCTGTTTTATAAACGAATAGTGATAAGACCGTCGTACTTCCGCTGGGTCCTCCAGCCGTAATGGCTTGAATAATCGAGAACGATTTCATCGTCATAATTAATCCGGTAATCATTAATAAAAAAGTTGTTGGACTAACAAGAGGCCATACAATTTTCCATGTTGTTTTGAATGTGCTTGCACCATCGATCCGGGCAGCTTCCAGCTGTTCTGTCGAAATTTCCTGTAGTGCTGCTAAATATATGATCATATTGTAGCCAAGCATCAGCCAGATCTGTACGATATCAATGGCATACATTGCGGTTTCCGTATCCGCAAACCACCCTGGCGGCGATGTTATGCCAATCCAGCGAAGCAGTTCATTGATGGGTCCCTGTGAAGGCTGAAATAGCAGCATCCAGACAAATGCAACGGCTACTCCACTAGAGATATACGGCAGGAAAAACATTCCACGCAATAATCCTTTAAGATACACACTGCGGTTTAGAAATAGCGCTACAATAAAAGCGAGCACCATCGATACTGGAACCGATATCAGGAATATCACCGTATATTTGATCGAGGCATAGAAATTATCGTCATGGAACAACCGTTTGAGATTATCCAGCCCGGTAAATTGCCAATTCGGATTTGAAAATTGATAATTCGTAAACATCAGGACAAAGGAAAAGATTGCAGGAATCACAAAGAATAAGAGAATACCAATCATATTCGGGAGAATAAAAGTCATGCCGATCCAGCCTTGTCTGTCCATCCAGCTTCTCCGCTTCACGGTATCGCCGCCTTTCGTATGCTGAAAAATGGGTACACGAAAGAGAAGAACGAAGAATTCTTCCTCCTTCTCTTTTGTGCCAGCTATTTCTTTATTTCATTAACTCTTGCGAACGGGTTTGCATATTTTTCATCGTGGTATCAATATCTTGCTTATTTAAGAAGTATTTTTCATACTCTTCTTTACGTGCATCAATGGCTTGTTGAGGTACATTTAGCTGGAAGGATGGGAATTTGCCGAATACAATATTATTCATTGAATCTGTATCATATTTGTCTTCTACACCATTCAAGAGAAGGCTCATCGCTTCCTTACTGTCTACACTCTTAGAGGCTGGAATACGACCCCCGCTTGCCATTGGCAGCATACCGCCATCCGCATACCATTTTGCGAACTCCCAAGCCGCATCCAGGTTCTTGGACTTTGCATTAAGAGCAAGCATGTCGCCCACACCGCCCGAATATTTATAATCCTTTTGATCTTTATTCACTTTTGGAATAGCGGCGAACGCGGTTTTGAAATCATGCGGATAGTCCTTCAAGTTGTTCGCATTGCGGAAAATAAACTCACCTGCTGCCAGCATTGCCGCTTTGCCTTGCAGGAACATGGTGTCAACCGGCATTTTACTGGTCAGCTGCTCCCCATATTCCGGTGTGGATTTGTCCACGAACATCATGTTATGCAATATTTCCAGTTGCTGTTTCCAGAGATCATTTCCAAAGTTTGAAGTACCATCCGCCTGTTTCACACCCATTCCAGCAAGCGTACCGTCCATCGTTGTTGCGAAGGAGGAATCTGCCTGCAATAATCCGTACACACCAGGTTTCGTTAGCTTCTTCGCATACTCCTCAAGATCTGACCAAGTCCAGTCCACCGCAGGAATCGGTAATCCTGCTGCATCCAGCATATCTTTGTTCAACCATACAAACGCCATGTTTTTCTTTGTAGGAATCCCATAGTATTTATCATTGATTTTCCACATCGCTGCGTCCTCGCCGATCTGGCTGTCGATATCATAATCTGTTTTCGTGCTTAGATCCAAGGCAACGCCTGCATCCATACGTTTCTGTAAATGAGCAAGATCGTAGTTCATGAAAAGGTCTATGTTTTGATTGGTCATCAAAGCAGTGTCCAGCTTTAAGTTGCCTGCATCGTCATTTACATTACGGATATACTCGACCTGAATATCTGGATGATCTTTATTCCAGTTATCAACTACAGCTTGAGGCCCGGCTTCTGCAGGAACTGCCCCCCACATCGTAAGCTTTATTTTCTCCTTTGCTGGTTCTCCATTTGCACTGCCCTGCGATTCATTACTTCCACCACTCCCACAACCAGCCAGCATCGTACCTGCTAATAAGACAGAAAGCACTGCAGGATACCACTTTTTCTTCATAGATAGCTTCCCCCTTGGAAGGATTATGTGTTGTGCTCTACATCTATAACTTTATCATCAGAGCGGATTCTGGGGGATGAACTACATTTGGGAACTTATAGAACGTTTTTTGGTTCTTTACGGAATTCATTTGGCGTGACACCACACCACTTTTTGAAGATTTTTATAAAATAATTATCGTTCTCAAAGCCTACTTGCTGCCCAATCTCGCTAATTGTTAGCTTCGTTTCTGCAAGCAGCATTTTCCCAGCCTGAATCCGACGCTCTTGAATATAATTGGTCAACGTTTTCCCTGTCTTTTTCTTGAATAAGTCACTTATATAGCTGGCATCCATCCGGATCAACTCTGACATGGATTTGAGCGAGATGTCCTCAGCATAATGTTCTTCAATATAAGCTATAATTTTGTTCATCTCCACATGATCTGTCGGTCCCGTTTGTTGCTTCTCAGGAAACCATTTATCGGCCTTCTTCATCTTCACCATTCGCTCCAGCTCGGCCTGGACCTTACCCATCGTCTGCTTCAAACCTTGGAGATCTAAAGATAACTTCAAAATGTAGTCCGAAGCCCCAAATACGAGCGCCTGCCGGGCGTATTCAAATTCACTCAATGCGGTCAACATTACAAACCGGCAGTCGAAGCCTTCCTCTCGCGCAATTTGAAGAAGCTTCACCCCATCCATCACCGGCATATTAATATCCGTCACTACCACATCAGGCTGCAGCTCACGAATCATTTGCAAGCCTACTTCTCCATTCTCCGCCTCACCTATAATTTCAAACGGGATTCCAGCCTTTAAGAATAGCTTCCGTATACTTTTAACCGCAGGTTGTTCATCATCCACAATTAACGTTCTCCACATGTGAGCTTACCTCCATCGTAAGGTTTTGAAATAAGGAATGGAAAATGGATGATCACTTCAGTTCCTGTGTCAAATGACACAATGTCCATACCTGTCCGTTGATTCTTGAACAACAGCTCCAAGCTCTCCCTAATATTCTGAACACCGATTCCTTTACGTTTCCGTGTAGCCTTATTCAGCTGTGCTCTTTCTATCCCCATGCCGTTATCTCTAACCTGCAGATACAGCTGTTGCTCAGTCACTTTAGCGGAGATATCAATTCTCCCTTGTTTTACAGACTGACCGAAGCCGTGAATCAAGCTATTTTCAATTAAGGGCTGCAGACAAAATTTAGGGATTAATGCGTATTGCAGTTCCTCGTTGATATCATATTGAATTTCAATCCCATGTCCAAAACGTTGCCGCTGTATCTCCATGTAAGATTCTATTAGTACGATTTCATCCTTTAACAGGATCAAATCGACTTCAGTATTTAAGGTTGTCTCCAATATTTTTCCTAGTGCAACACAAATTCCATAAATTTCATCATCATCTTTATCTAAGGCAATGCTCTTTATCGTATTCAATGTATTTAGTAGAAAATGCGGGTTCATCTGCGAAAGTAATACCTGAAATCGAACGAATTGCTTCTGTTTTTCTTCAAGCTGAAGTCGCTGTAACAGCTCATTTAAATCATGGATCATGATATTGAAACTCTGAGTCAGGGCAAGAATCTCTCCCCGCCCTTGCTCGGGTAATTTCATTTTGAGATTCGTCTTAGCGGTCATTTCCATCTTCTTCTGTAGCTTCTTAAGCGGTACTGTAATCGTCGATGATATGAAATAAGTTAATAGAACAAATAGCAGTAGAATGATTCCAAATCCACCAAAAAACCGTCGTTTCTGCTTGTCTACCTCAAGAAATAGCTGTGCTAGCTGCACCTTTTTAACAACGTAGCCATTTAACTCCTCGATGTAGCTGTATGTGTATAAACTTTCCTCCTTCGGGTCGACAATGGATGCAGCACGCCCCGTCTGCCGCTGGTTGGCACTCTTCACAATACTCTGCGCAATATCAGGGGAAAAAGTCTCATCCTTAAGCGGATTAAGCATCATACCCCCCAAGGCATCGAGTAGAAATAAAGCCCCTTCCTGTTTACTCCCTAACGTTGATCTGGTAAACCACTCCTCATAATCGATACTTAATCTTGCATAGGCATAAATATTCAAACCATTATCACGCATAACCTCATAAAGACTAAGCATTTTCTTACTTGTTGTACTTTCCCGGACCACATTATTCTTGTCATTCGGATTCCATATATATCGATTCGTTCCTTCTCGCTTCAATGCTTGAACCCAATCCTCTGATTGGATTTCGTCGTAGCTCAAGGTTTCCTTTGGCATAAAGGAAGTGTATGCGTTTCCATGAAGGTCGATTAATGTATAATACACCGTCGCTCCACTCATAAAGAATGTATTTTCAATCGCTCCAAACTTGTTTTCAACGAGTTTTTTTCTCGTGATTTCATCAGATTGCTCGGGATTCTTCATTATCGATAAAATCGTCGTATCTTGTTCGAGTAATGACCCTGTTTTCATCACGAGACTCATGAGATCAACAAAACCATTCTTAATACCAATAAGCTGCTCTATGTTCTTCGTTTCCGCATTATCCTGCAGCATTTGTTCTGTCTCTTTAAAGTTATATAGAACGAGTATGGCAATGGGTGTTAGTACCAACAGCAAGAAGGCTAACAAAATCCGATTCTTAAAGGTACTTGGCGTAAGTTTCAAATATAATCGCTTCACGAGGACTCCCCTCACTTTGTATGTGCTTACAATCCTTCCCCCTATTGTAATCTGCTCCTGCTTAAAAAAATAGAGCCGGGATATTCTCCCGGCTCTACCTATTTTTTACTCATCGATCTTCAGTACTGCCATAAACGCTTCTTGTGGTACTTCTACACTACCCACTTGCTTCATGCGTTTCTTACCTTCTTTTTGCTTCTCCAGCAGCTTCCGTTTACGGGAAATATCGCCGCCGTAACATTTAGCAAGTACGTTTTTGCGCATCGCCTTAACGGTTTCACGCGCAACCACCTTCGTACCCACTGAGGCTTGAATCGGCACTTCGAACATTTGACGCGGGATAATCCCCCGCAGCTTCTCACAAATGATACGTCCGCGGTTGTAGGCACGATCGCGGTGAACGATAAAGGACAAGGCATCGACCTGCTCATTGTTAAGCAAGATATCCATCTTGACCAGATTCGAACGACGGTATCCGCAAATTTCATAGTCGTAAGAAGCATATCCTTTCGTACCGGATTTCAACTGATCAAAGAAATCATAAACGATCTCTGACAGCGGAATCTCGTACGTAATCGTTACACGATTAGTATCTAGATATTCCATATTTACGAACTCGCCGCGTTTGTTCTGGCACAGTTCCATTACAGTACCCACGAAGTCGTTAGGCACAATGATCGCTGCTTTAACATACGGCTCTTCAATGTAGTCAATCGTACCGATCTCCGGATAATGTGACGGGTTGTCGATTTGGATCATTTCGCCATTGGTCAGCATAATTCGGTAAATAACACTCGGCGCTGTTGTGATTAGCGGCAAATTGAACTCGCGCTCAATCCGCTCTTGAATAATCTCCATATGCAAGAGTCCAAGGAAACCGCAACGGAAACCAAATCCAAGTGCGCTTGAGCTTTCCGGCTCAAAGCTTAGCGAAGCATCATTTAGCTGGAGCTTCTCCAGTGCCTCACGAAGATCGTTATAATCGGAAGTCTCAATCGGATACAACCCGCAATATACCATCGGGTTGATCTTACGGTAACCCGGAAGCGGCTCAGCAGTAGGATTCTTTGCGTCAGTGACAGTATCACCGACACGGGTATCTCCAACATGCTTGATCCCAGCTACGATAAAGCCAACATCACCGATGTTCAATTCATCGACAATGGTCATACGTGGCATAAATGCGCCAACTTCAATGACCTCGAAGGTCTTCTCAGTTGCCATCATCTTAATCTTCGAACCTGCACGGATCTTCCCGTCCATTACGCGCACATAGACGATAACGCCTTTGTAAGGATCGTAGTGAGAGTCAAAGATCAATGCTTTAAGCGGCTCTTCTGAATTACCGGATGGCGCAGGAACCTGCTTCACCACCTGCTCCAGAATTTCCTTGATTCCGATACCGGCTTTGGCAGATGCCATAACCGCTTCACTGGTATCCAGCCCGATAACATCCTCAATCTCCTGCTTTACCCGGTCAGGGTCAGCGTTTGGCAAATCAATTTTGTTGAGCACAGGTAGGATTTCCAGGTTATTATCCAGTGCTAAATACACATTGGCCAGCGTCTGTGCTTCAATTCCTTGAGCCGCATCCACAACCAGCAGTGCGCCTTCACATGCTGCAAGACTGCGGGAAACTTCATAGGTGAAATCGACGTGCCCCGGTGTATCAATCAAGTTGAGATAATACTCTACACCATCGTCTGCACGATAGGTTAAACGCACGGCTTGCAGCTTTATTGTGATACCACGTTCGCGCTCCAGATCCATCTGATCGAGTACCTGTTCCTGCATTTCACGCGTGGTTAGTGCCCCCGTGTATTCCAAAATGCGGTCAGCTAGTGTCGATTTACCATGGTCTATATGTGCAATAATCGAGAAATTGCGAATTTGTTGTTGTCTTTTCTGAACGTCAGTCATTCCTTACCCCCACAGACAGCCTGATATTAATCCACTTATTATAACAGTACAAGCTTACTCCATCAATCCCGCGCTGGCCCAAAACAAAAGAAACAGCTATACACGATCCCGTGAAATAACCGTTTCTTCTAAATTTGCTGTTAATTTTCTGCCGAAGCGAACAATGAAACTACCCAGCGGATTCCCTTCTGGGAAGCCTGCTGCAAGAGACCTGCCGTCTTATCTGCCAGAACATCGACTGTAGGCTTTTGCTCCTCAGGAATTAGAATTTGCTCCGGAGATTTCGTACTATAATCATCCACAACTTGTTGAGGAGGATCTGCGGCTGGCGTTGTATTGCTATTTTGAGGCAAAGGAGAGACGGCCGTATAAGCACCTGTGACAGGATCGATCACCATTGGCACATATACATAAGTCTGCCCACCCTGTGTCACACCATTCTTTTGCAATTGTGGCTGTGGCTGCATGCCTGTTACTTGACTGGTCGGTGTAGTCGGGCTGGCATTCCAGCCGGGCAGAATCTTAGAGACTGTTGAACCACCGCTTCCGCCGAACTGCATCCCTAAGAGGATGCCAATCCCTGCCCAAATCCCGACCATAACCAGTTTTTTTCCGAAACGCGACATGTACACCACTCCTTTTTAATCCTTGGTAATTTATTTTAAGAAGCTCCGTTTGATTTCTTTGGTGTTGTAGTGGGATTCGCCACTTTTTCAGGTGCGTTCACCTTCTCAGCGTCATGACTGCTCCAGTAAACATCAGCGATAGCATCCGCCAAAATATCAGCCGTACGCTTTAATTCCTCAGCCGAATTATCAATTCCGCCCACTTCAATCAAAACACTATTAGGAGAGAGGGTCTGATTGTACTCCCCGTTATTTCCTTTACCCGCAGCTTTTCCCCATATCCCACGAGATATTCCCGGGTAATTCTTTTCAAGCTGTTGATGAATCTTATTGGCAAACTCTTCGTTCTTCTTCCAGTCTTTATTTGCATGTCCAATGATAAAATAGACCTGTGCATAGCTTTTCCCGTCAATAACAGCTGTTGTTTTGCTATGACGCTGCGAATCGCGGTGAATGTCGATAAAACTATCCATTTCCTCATTTGCGCTGAGTGCTGATTTAACCAAGATCCGGGAATATTTATAGGAAAAGTTCCAGTTATAGTCGGTGATTTTGGTTGGAAAATCTTCTTTGGCATGAACCGTACCAATCCCGAGCTGTTCCAGTCTTTTCGTAATATATGATCCTACCAGCATTACATTTTTAGTTGAAACTCCGGAGCTGGGATTTTCATTTGCTGCCCCTAACAGAGGATTGTAGGCCTCTCTAGGATGTGAATGATAGATTAGAATCCGTTTGATGGAGGTATCCTTAGTGCTGTCTGTGCCGCTTTGCGGATCACTCTTATCCGTCCCTTCCTCCGCTGATGGTTCAGGGGATGGTGCAACCGTCGCTTCAGGCTGCTGTGTTGTAGTATCTCCATGCTTGTCCCCTTCGTCCGGAACAGAAGTTTCTGCATCTTCACCACCCTCAGCCAGTTCATCAGTCCCAGGATGATAATCCACTGGTGCTCCTGTAGATCCACCTGAACCTTTCCGCAAAAGAAATGGATCATCCGCCGCCATCCCCGGCACTTCACGAGAGACTAGACTCTTAGGGTCGCCTGGATTCACGCTGGTCAGCAACTGAAATACGAAAGAAGTTACCTTTTCACCTGAAAAAGCGGATGGCTCTTTACCCTGCGGTAAATGCGGCACCTCCATCCCCAGCAGCTCCATGAAAAAACCACTGGACAGGGAGGCGGCAAGCCCCTTCATTGAAGGAATGGGTGAAGAGCTAAGCTTCTGTCCGGCCAATCCACCGGCTCCAAGCAGCATAAAAAATACTAGTGAACCTCCGGCCAACAGCAGCATCGTTCTCCCCAGCGATAAAACATCCAGCATTTTTCCCCTTAAACGGCCGATGTTCCAAAGCTGAAACCATTTTTTATTCATTGTAGTTATGTCCTCCTCCAGCCCTCTGTAATCTCTTATACTCCAAATCTATGAGTGCAAGAGCAATACTAGAACCGAAAATGAGAGAATAGACATAAAGCCCGTACAGGATACCTTAATTCAGCATCCCGCCGGGCTAAACAAACCATAATTCAGTTAGTGGGTATACGCGCCAACATTCTCAGGATCAACCGCATCATGTAAAGCCGCATTCAGACCACTGGCCACAATATTCGCGATCCCTTCAATAAATTCATCAATTTCCTTCGGAGTGACGATCAAATCGTGCCCCAGGGGTTCAAGCACTTCCTTCACTAATGACAAGCGTTCCTGCTCAGAGATATCGTCCAGCATCCCCATGATTTCCTTCGTATGGTTTGCTCCTTGCCCGAAGTGATTTTTCATCATCTCCAGCACATTATTCACAATAGTTGAGGCATAGCAGACAGTGGGCACTCCGATTGCGATACAAGGAACACCCAGAATTTCTTGGGTTAATCCACGTCGCTTGTTGCCAATCCCCGAACCGGGATGGATCCCAATGTCGGCAATTTGAATCGTCGTATTGATACGCTCCAGTGACCGGGATGCCAATGCATCTATGGCAATAATAAGCTCAGGTTTCGTCCGATCCACGATTCCCTGCACGACTTCACTCGACTCAATTCCAGTCAGCCCAAGCACTCCAGGAGCAATAGCGCTCACCTTACGATAACCAGGGGAGATCTGATCCGGAACCAGCTCATAGAACTGCCGCGTAATGAGTGAGTTCTCCACCACTAAAGGACCCAGTGAATCCGGTGTAACATTCCAGTTACCAAGACCAACAATCAACACAGATGCATCCTTGCCAATCCCAATTCTGATCAAAAAGTCCTCAAATTCGCGGGCAAAAACTTCTGCCACCTTTTGCTGCAAGCCTGTATCTCCGCCACGCAGAGCGGGTACCTCAAGGGTTACATAGTTGCCAATTGCGCGTCCTATTGCCTGTGATCCGGCAGCATTAGCTACACCAAGACGGGTCACTTTAATCCCATCAGACTCTTCCACTTCTTCGTTCACACCAGGGATCGGCGTTCTCTGTGGGCCTTGAGCCATTTCCTTTGCCTCTAATGCCAAATCGGTGCGCACAGAATATAGCTGCAGATCCGGTTCCATTGTGTACCAGCCTCCTAAAAGTTTTGTAAGCATACACTTCCATGAGTTACTTCGAACAAAACTCACTTCGAAAGCGGCTGCTTAGTTTTGTAAGCATACACTTCCATGAGTTCATCCTCATTTGGCAAGCTTCTGCCTATGCTCTTTTGTCGATAGTGTGCGAGAGAAAGCCAATGTTTATGCAGGATACGGAGGTTTAATTTGAAAGCTTTAAGTATTGCTTTTTGCTACCGGTCATGCTAAACTATTTTAAGTTGTGAATCATTTGATAATGATTTCGAATGTCTTACAGGAGGTGAATGCAATGCCAAATATTAAATCCGCGGTTAAACGCGTAAACACGAACGAAAAACGCCGTGCACTGAATGCTTCCCAAAAATCCGCGCTTCGTACAGCTGTGAAAACTGCTGATGTAGCTCTGACTGGTACGGAAGTAGAAACTGCTCAAGCTGCTTTCCTAGCTGCTTCCAAAAAGCTGGACAAGGCCGTAAGTAAAGGTCTGGTTCATAAAAATGCGGCTGCCCGCAAAAAATCCCGCTTGGCGAAGAAATTGAACGCTCTTACGGCTCAAGCCTAAGACGACATTCATAATGAGCAATTGAAGAACCTGACCGCTATGCTTCATACGGTTAGGTTTTTTTGTGTCTATTAATTAATAATAAGTAGTGTTAGTTACTTTTAAGAGATGTTTATTAAATGAAAGAAGACCCCCTCAGAGAGACGGTCTTCTTTCATTTATTTATTCTCTTTTTTCATTTCATAATAGTTACCATCCCATAAAAAAATCATCGTTTGATCGTCTTTAACAATAAAACTGCTGCCGGGATTCGTCCAATTATTTATAGATACCGTCATAACCGATTCCGTTTCGATGCCAAGGTCGCTTAATTCATTTCTGTATTCGTTAAAAAAGTCATCCTTTGTTATGTTCTCTTCCTTATATTCAGGGTTCATAATTTCATCTTTATCAAAAGATGCCTTTTCTTGCGAATAAGTTACCCGCATGCCAATAAGCTTTTCATCCTCCGCTGCCGAGACAGGTGTAGAACCTACTAGACCTTGTACACTCCATTCCCCAAAATAAGAAGGTGCATCTGCAGAGGTATTCGAATTCGCAGGCGACTCAGAAGCTGAACCTGACGGTGAATTAGTATCCGTTTTGCCACAGGAACTAATTAATAGAACGAGTAACAGCAGTGCCGAATATTGAAATATTCTTTTCATAGTCAGATCATCTCCAATACTTTTTCCCCTTCTTAGCTCAGACACCTAAACGCAGCATGAACAGCTCCAGCCCTAGCACTTTGTCTATAGCCCCTGTTTTCATTTTATAATCCAGATCCGCCAATGCACTTAAGATTTGCCGCAATCGTTCACTGGAGAACTTATGGGCCTGCTCCCCAGCAAGCTTAACCGCATATGGATGCAATCCGATCTGTGACGCAATCTGTCCCTGCGAATAACTATGTGCTGATAAATCCTTAACCTGCAAAATAATGCGGAACTGCCGCGCAACCAACGCTGCGATCTTGATCGGTTCCTCACGCTGCTTCAGCAGCTCATATAAGGTATCAAGCGCCTTATCAAGACGCAGATTAGCGATATCCTCAACAAGCGTAAACACATTTTGTTCTGTACCACGGTGTACCAGACTCTCTACGGCCCCCGCATCCACAGTGCCGCCCTTACCAGCAAATAAACAAAGCTTGTCCATCTCTGCAGATAAACCTTGCAAGCCTGTGCCTGCATTCGTTATAAGAATTTCTGCCGTGCCAGGTGCCATTACACAACCCCGCTCACGAATTCCTTTTTCCACCCAGCGCAGCAGCTCTTCTGCTCCCAGCGGATTAAAGGCTAATACTGTGCCCACTGATTTGACAGTCTTCACAATTTTTTTACGCTCATCCAGCTTATCATTATTCACCATAAAGACGATTACACTGAAGTCTACAGGATGCTGCAAATAGTCACTTAAAAGATCTATACGATGCTCCAGTTTGGCATTTTCTTTGCCCGCTGTAAATAACGAGGCATCCCGCACCAGCAATAATTTACGTTCTACCATAAATGGCACAGTCTCCGCTTCTTCTACCACAGCCTGCACCGGCGTCTCAGAGAGATCAAAGGGAATAACTGCGAAATCACGATCCTCTTTAGCAATCAGCTGTTCTTCCAGCAGTGCCGTGAATTCATTCATTCGAAATTTCTCACTGCCATATAAAACATATAACGGTGAGATCTTCCCTTGTTTGATTTCTTTTATCGCCGTTTTGGCATCCATCCCGCCACTTCCTTTTCCATTCATCTAGCCCATTTTGTCCAGAGTTCTATTGTAGCAAAAAAAACTACAAAAATGCATGCAAAAACGGAGAAACTCTGGCAGCCATGGCCAAAGCCTCTCCGTTTAAGCGGCGCATCTATATAAACGACGGAGTGCGAAGCTCTAGAAACTCCGCATCCGGCGGTCATACCGATGTTCTGCAAAACCTATACTTTCTAGTTCCTGTCCTGTTGATATAGTATATTCAGAAACTTCGAAAAAAGTTCCAACCCCACTTTAATTTGTTGAAGATGAGGTTGGAGTGTTCGTTGGTGTCGCCCCAGGGGATGCAGCCGGACTTGAAGAAACTGCTTCCTGTACAGTGTACACCTTGGTTACATTCACACCATCTTTTTCAGTCACGTACGTAAACTTCGAGCTGTCCGCAGACCATTCACCAGAAATCCAATTTCCTTCCAGCGGATAAGAGTTTACGGCTAACCGTTCTTCCGTTGAGCCCGCTGGCGACTTCTTATAAATCACAAGCTGCAGCCCAACAAATTCTATAGCATACTGACCATCAGGGGAAGTCCAGGTCTGCACATTAGATTCATCAGAACTGCTTAAGCTCATAACTTCCCGTCCATAGTCATAAGGAATCTTTAAAGAATCCTCCATCAGCGGAGCAGAATCAGCTGCGCTGTCTGAATTCATATCAGCAGTTTGCTCCTTATTATCCACCTTTAGCTGATTGCTACTGGCATTACTAGAATCTGAATTTTGAGATTTCGTGGCGACATCCTGCTTTGGCGAAACAATTTTCTCTGTAGGCTTAGGATCTGCGCTTTGAGGCGGTTCGGTGATCGACCGCCCTCCAGCTCCAGCTCCCGCATCAGCTGCATCCGCCGGTGCACTTGGCATCGAGGTAGGGTCCACTGGTCCCGTCGCTCTATCTAAAGCGGCGTTATCTTCGTTCATCTCTGTTGCATCCGTCTTATACTGGGCAGCGCCCTCGTTCTCTCCACCAGCTGCAGGTGAAGCTCCATCAGAGTTAGCAGTAATAGAAGCTTGTGATTCCATTGCTGTATCCTTAGTATCATCGCTGGCTGTTTTAGCACTATCCTGCATCCTTTGTTCTACTTCTGCCCCAGGCATTTTATCGGGCATATTAAATATTGCGATCCCTAATAGAACGGCAGCTGCAATAGCTCCAATGCCTGTCCGTGTTGCTATAGAGGTTCCCTTGGAAGGTTTACCGCGGGAGCTTTCACGTGAAAATGGAACAACAACCGGCTCCTCAGATCTCACAGCACTTTGTTCACGACTGCTTCGATCCAATTCTGCAAGCTGAGGTAAAATAGAGTCAACCAGACTAAACGGGGGTTTCACGTCTGGCAACTGCTCCAATTCA
This sequence comes from Paenibacillus sp. FSL H8-0315, assembly GCF_038005365.1. NCBI lineage: Bacteria > Bacillati > Bacillota > Bacilli > Caryophanales > Paenibacillaceae > Paenibacillus > Paenibacillus sp. FSL H8-0315. The sequence continues at coordinate 1,802,131 of NZ_JBBOTA010000001.1, forward strand.
TTGGAGAGAAGTGTCAGGCGCTCAAAGACTTCCGCGCAGGAAGGACAATTATCGATATGACGGAACATCTCAACAATCTCATCTTGACTCAAATCTTTGTCTAAATAGCGGTGCATCCATTCCATCACCTCCGCGCATTTCATCCCGATACACCACCTTTCTGGTACTCCTGAAGTCTATTCTGCAGTTGCTGTCTAGCCCGAAATAAGTACGATTTCACTGTATTCAAGGGCAAATCCAGACAATCTGCAATCTCGTTGTAAGAAAAATCCTGTAAATAGCGCAGGACGATGACTGTCCGATGATGCTCGGGCAATTGATCAATCGCTTCGCGTATATCCTCAGCTAAATAAGAGGATAGAACCTCACGTTCCACATTGTGTTTATCCTGAAACACCATTTCATGTTCATCAATAGAAACTGTAGGTTTAGTTCTTCTGAATTTATCAATGCAAATGTTAGTGACGATTCGCTGAACCCACGTTTTGAACTGGGCCTTCTCCTCATATGAGCCGATTTTTGTATAAACCCGGATCAAGGCTTCCTGAGATGCATCTAGCGCATCTTGTTCATTATGCAAAATGTAGAAGGCCGTTTTATATACATGTCCTTCAATTTCTCGCAATAGGGTGATTAGAGCGTCGCGATCGCCCGCTTGAGCGGCTCTGATGAGTCCCTGCTCCACCACGAAGGTTCCCCCTCTCTATGCAATCTTACTGACGCGCAAGACTGCGAATTTGTTGCAACCGTGTAATTAATATTTTTAGAATACCAAACTTTTCTTAGAACGTCATGTTAAGCCAGCCGTTACAACGCGCTATCCCGCATTGCACAGCCAATAATTCCTACTAAGCATACAGGGGAAACAACAATCATTCAAATACTCTTTTTCACTATCTTAGTAACAAAAATGACATCAAAAGAAACGGCCTATCCCCTTGTCGGAAATGAAGCCGTCTGTCTTAAATATTACCCTCCGGTATCGAGCAAGAAACTCTATTTATAGAGCGCAATTTTGCAGAGCATGAAGACCGCGTAGTTTTCCCTAGTCTCATCATCCACCACATAGGCTTCTCCATTCTCAAATAATTGAGGGTTATTGTAATTGCGCTCTAATCTGTAGATCTGCCCTTCCGTCACCTTACAACCATGGAATGCCGACTCAATTTCTACGTACTCAGCATCATCTTCATCCGCTGCTTGATACAGCTTTTTATCATTATAAGCAGGCATATACTCACTCCCGGCTGGATAATAAATCCTGACGTTCAGTCCATGTATCACTACTCTTCTATTATATAGTTTATTATCTTTATCCCGATTCTATACTTTCTAAAAAGCATAGAATAAAAGGAATATGGACAGCTCAAAGAAAATCAACATAAAAAGGCTGCATGGCCAACGTCTGTCAGCCACACAGCCTATAAATAAAAACGCGAATCTGGATTTCAATCTCCGTTCGAACTATACATTAAATCCCTTTTATCTCTTTAAACTTCGCCACATATTGGGCAGCAAGATCGGTAATCTGATCATATCGGCCATTCTTCGCCGGTGCAGTCAAATTCCCCCCAATGCCCACAGCCATGCAGCCGTTTGCAATCCACTTCTCCATATTGTTCAAATCCACGCCACCGGTCGGCATAATATTTACATGTGGCATAGGACCTTTAACCGCTTTTACATAATCCGGACCGAAAGCACTGCCAGGGAACAATTTAAGCACATCCACGCCGTACTTCAGCGCTTCCTTCATTTCATTTAATGTCATGCAACCAGGCATATAGGGAATGCCGTAAAGATTACACATCTTAGCTGTCTCCACTTCAAAGGAGGGACTAACGACAAACTCTGAACCTGCAAGAATGGCTATTCTAGCTGTTAAGGGGTCCAAGACAGTTCCGGCGCCAATCACCGCACGACTTCCGTACTCAGCAACCAATCTCTTAATCGCCACATCCGCGTCTGGTGTAGTAAAAGTTACCTCAATATTATTTAGACCGCCTTCTATACAAGCAACGGACATCTTAAAAGCTTCCTCAGCACTATCTGCTCGAATAACCGCTACAACCCCGACGGATGCCACATTCTGCAATACTTTCATTTTCTTCATCAGTAGACTCCCTTTCTCTTGGTACGATCATAGATAAACAGGAAATACTTTTTTAGATAAACTTTTTTATTAAATTTACTAATTATTGCGTTTTGTTCTATAAGGAAATAGTAATAACAATACGATTAACAGTCAATACATTTTTATTACATCAGGTGGAAATAAGTAATAAAACCTAAGAAAAACCTTTATAAAACAAGGGTTTATGGAAACATTATTTTCTTTTTACGAAAAAAGTTTTTTGGTTAACAATCATTCTTTTATTGTACAAAACCGATTTATGTGATAATTTCAAATTACAAATCATTATACTGGGATAAAATCATTACCCTAGGAGGAACTAAAAATGAGTAAACAGCTGGATGCCGTCACTTTCGGGGAGCCGATGGCGATGTTTTATGCGAATGAGGCCGGTCCTCTGCATGAAGTATTTTCGTTCTCCAAAGCATTAGCAGGTGCAGAAAGCAACGTGGCTACAGGCTTGTCGCGATTGAATCATCCTACAGGTTATGTTACGAAGCTTGGCGAAGATAACTTTGGCACATTCATTGCTCAGGCGATGAAGAACGAGAACATTAATACGGACAATATTACTTTTACTAAAGAGTATTCAACAGGCATGCTTATCAAATCGAAAGTGGTTACCGGCGATCCAAAGGTCGAATACTTCCGCAAAAACTCCGCGGCCTCCACGCTTAGTCTGGAGGATTTCGACGAGGCCTACTTCAATTCCGCAGGACATCTGCATGTTACAAGTATCTCCGCTGCTTTGTCCAAGAGCTGTCTTGAATTTTCTATTCACGCTATGGAATTTATGAAGAGTAAAGGAAAGACGATCTCTCTGGATCCTAATCTGCGTCCCAGCTTATGGCCGGATACAGAAACAATGGTGAGTACCATCAATGATCTGGCTACACGCTGCGACTGGTTCCTGCCGGGACTCGGTGAAGGTAAAATCCTTACCGGACTGAGCACACCCGAAGAGATTGCAGACTATTACCTGGAGCGTGGCATAAGCTTAGTCGTCATCAAGCTTGGCCCTGAAGGCGCTTACTATAAATCCTCTGCTGGGGAAGGTTACGTGGACGGATTCAAGGTGGAGCAGGTTGTTGATACGGTGGGTGCAGGTGATGGATTTGCGGTTGGCGTAATCAGTGCGATGTTGGAAAAGCTTCCGATTGCTGAGGCCGTCAAACGCGGCAATGCGATCGGTGCGTTAGCCGTCATGTCGCCAGGCGATATGGACGGACTTCCCACCCGTGAGGAACTTGCGAAGTTTATGCAACAAGAAGTCTAATAATTGCAAAAAGACACAGAGCAGCGATTCTCCGTTATTGGAGAATCGCTGCTCTGCTTTTTGGGTTGCTGATTGGCTGCTATTGCTATGGCTATGCCTTTGGCTTTGGCTTTGGCTTTGGCTTTGGCTTTGGCTTTGGCTTTGGCTTTGGCTTTGGCTTTGGCTTTGCTATGCTAAGCTTTTGCTATTGCTATTGCTATTGCTATTGCTATTGCTATGCTTCAGCAGTGTAATCACGTACCTCAGGGCTTTCGGACCCAGAAGACGCTATTTGCAATTTTTTCACCTTTGCGGCGTAGTTTCGGACTCCAGTGACACTATTCCTTATGAAAAAGGGCATTTAGCATGTTTTCCATGCCGATAGCTGCGATGGGGTCCGATAGTACTCCAAATATGGGATTATACCGCATATAAGGTCAGCTGAGTCCGATAGTGACTTCCTACGCGAGAATATTACCCAATCAAACCCAAGTTTAGTGTTTAGATAAAGTTAGGTCCAATAAAAGGGGGAGTGCCCAACAAGCTAAGAAATAGCTGCTGGGCACTCCCCTTTTTATAGTTCAAACTTATTTGTAAGACTTCACCGACTGCCCTTGCTGCAAGGTCGGCGGGAAACGATATGTAATTGGAACAGAAGCTCCCTTATCCTCGATACAAGAGAGTATAATCTTGGCAGCCTGCATCCCCATCTCGTAAGCAGGCTGACGGATTGTCGTAATGACCGGATTATAAATTTGCGCGAATTCCGCATCATCTATCCCGATGACCGACAACTGTTCTGGAATAGAGATGGCATTTCGATTCGCATATTTCAGAATTTCCGCTAGTGTGATGTCGTTCGTAGCCAGCAGTGCAGTTGGCGGCTCCGGCAGTGCTAATAAGTGTTCCAGCCCCGAAGCTAATTCCTCTTTGGATACACTGCAAATATACTCCTCACGCAGCGTTATGCCCGCTTCTTCCATCGCTTTTTTGTAGCCACTAATCCGCTCTTTCCGAGGGGTAATCGCATGCTCCCCAATTGGAAGGGACACCAGAGCAATCCGCTCATGGCCTTGCTGAATTAGCTGCCCTACGCCTATCTTTGCCGCCATTTCATTATCCAGCAATAGACTCTGCGTGGTGATTCCATCTACTAGACGATCCATAAAGACTAGCGGGAAATCAGCCTCTACCAGCTTGCTATAGGCAGACGGGTTATTCCCTGTAGGAAAAATAATCAGCCCATCCACCTGACGAGCGATTAAGGTTTCTACATATTTGCTTTCTTTCTCCGCATTCTCATCTGCGTTGCATATGATCACTTGGATTCCGTGATGCTGCAGCTCATTCTCAATCGCCCGGATACATTGGATTGACAGCGTGTAGTCAATATTAGCTACGATGATCCCGACCATATGCGTCCGGTTCTGCTTCAGACTGCGCGCCAGACCATTTGGCTGATAATTAAGCTCTTCAATTACGGCCTCAATCCGGTTTTTCGTCGCTTCGCTCATATATTTAAAACGTTTGTTCAAAAATTGGGAGACCGTACTTTTCGAAACTCCCGCTTTTTGAGCCACATCATCAATCGTTAACTTCTTCATCGCTTCGGCTCCACTCTTCTCAAAAGAAAATACTTTATCAAAAAGTATAGCTTTTATTTAGTGAATTATCTACTAGGGAGTCTGACTGTAAAATTCCTGATACAGCTCATTTTGTCGCTCTTCTGATAAAAATGCCCAATCTTCATCTAACCACCCTGGTCCACCTTTCGTAAGAATATCAGCTTTATAAAGTTCTCCATTCATCTCATATTCCATGGTTAACGATTGTCCATTAATGTCTCTAAATCCAATGGTCGATGCAGGTGTTTGAATGCTTAAGGTCTCCATATCATAAAGCACTGTTTTGTCTTGGTATGTCTTATCTACCGGGTATTCTAGGTAACTAAATACGATCTGGTCATGCTCCTTATCTACTGCGATTATTGACTTATATTCTAATAGCTCCCAATCAAAGGACGTAAGCTCTTTCGGTACCACTGATTCTCCTGTCGCTGCTTTTTTAACATTTAGAATAAAAAATCTACCATTCTCCATAATGCCTGAACCTATAGTCTTCGTATAGGTAAATAGCAGAGCGTAATCGCCCGCTCCAAAAAATCCACTCAAATATTGATAAGTACTTGCCCCTCCTGCATAAAGAGGTAAAGTATAAATCCTAGTAGCTGAAGAAGCCGATAATTCCGTCTGGTCCTTCGAGCTCAGGTAAAGAGTGAACGGTTCTGTAGGATGTGTGTACTTTGGCTTCTTGTAGTCCACCATCGGGGGTGGCGGCGACCAAAGGATTCCCGCTGTTGTCTCAACGGCATACGCTTTACTCTTATCTCTGTTCATTGGCAAAGGCATGTAGTATTTCTTACCACTAATCTCAAATTCTACTGGACTTGTCGGAGGCTCTATCGCTTTATCATTAGTTGCAGGACTAGAAGAAGGCAGTATGCCTGCGCCTTGTGACTGAACGGATGACGAATGGATTGGCCCTGTGTTTTTCCATATGCCCATAGGGAAGGTAAGCGCACCTATCAACAAAATCGTAGCCAGACTGGTCAACACCACATTTTTATTTATCCAATAACGTTTGTAAGCTGAACTTTTATTCGCAGCAGCCTGTTCGATCCGCATCATTAACTCAGGCGTAAAACCATCTTCAATGAAAGGATTTTTGCCTGCTTGCGCATACCAATCCGTCTGCCCGATCATCACTGGATTACTATCATCGGCGTTGCGTTTCATTCCCTCTCCTCCTTCTGGATAGCCTCTTTAACCTTCTCTCTCGCCCGCGCGAGCCGAGATTTCACGGTTCCTTGTGCTACATTCAGCAAATCTGACATTTCGGCAATGGATAATCCATGTTGAATATCTAGCACAAGCACCTCTCTGTTCTTCTCTGAAAGGGTCATAATAATTTCCCAGATCCGGTTCGCATACTGATTGCCAAGGGCTTCTTTTTCCGCAGAAGGTGCATTAACAGCAGTAGGTTGATCACCCAAAGCTATGAATCTGCGCCAAAAGCTATTTTTGCTCCAACTGAAGGCCGTATTTCTGGTAATCGTAAGCAGCCAGGTTTTCATCGAAGATTGCCCCCGGTATTTCCCAACATTCTTGTACGCCTTCAAAAACACTTCTTGGCTGATATCATTTGCCTGCTCTCGACTTCTAGTTAAGAAAAAAGCATAATTCCACACATCCGAGCCATACGCCTCCATCATTTCCCGCAAACTCATTGCGGGCGCATACGCTGCTGTATATGGTATATCTTCGCTTAGCATGTTTCGCCTCACCTCTTGCCTAATAAGACTTTCCAAACTTGAAAAAGTTCCCTCTAAAATAAAAAAATAGGTCATTTATTAAAAAACACCACCGATGAACGTTTAAGCGTTCACTAGTGGTGTGTGGATATTTTTTAAAGAGAGCTGAATTTCTCCTGTAGCCGCCGTGCAAGCTCATCGTCTGATAACGGATTACGATGCGTATTTTCCAGATAGATATGCTTTTCGGTCTCGGGCATCAAATATTCCTTATACCATAAAAACATATCCGGACTATCCCCCTGAATCCGCAAAAATTTACGGGCCGTTTCTACGTGATCTATAGTGTTGGCAATATTGGTCAACCAATCAGCCCGATAAAAATGCTTCCACTGGCCGATCTCTGCCCGTAAAAGAGCCTGCTGGCCCTCCTTATAATCCCAAACCGCATGAGAAGCTTCGATAAACGCCTCTGGAAATCTCTCTTCTTGGTAACACATATACGCCTGGCAAAGAGAGGATAACCCTCTGCACCCGCTCCAATGCAGCTCAATTTGAACTAGCAGTTGAACATGCAGCCTGTTTCGCTCTTTTACGGGTAAAAGTTCCATCACCTCTAGGCACTGCTTTCGCAGCAGATACCAGACTAGTATTACTCGCTCAGCTCGATCCCTGAACCATCGAACCTGCTCTACAAAAGGAACATCCCCTGCGGCCCAGCGCAGTCGCTCATCGCTCTCCGTCTTATTTTGCAGCCAATGCCCTATAATCTGCCTTGCCGGATGATGATAGAATTCATCGCCTGCGCGGTCGTCAGCATTAGGACCATATACTATGGTGTTTTTGAAGTAGCTTTTGTACAATTGTGCAATTCGCCCCTGCTGCGCTGTGTAGAAACGGTTAACGAAGATCTGAAGCTGTTCATCAGCATCTGCTGTTCCATCCATCCACAACTTTGCTGTCAGATCTAATGTATAGAGATGAGGCAAAATATTCCCTGAATTCACTAGCAGATATTCACTAGCCCCTGCCGCAAATGCCCCCTGTAATTCCTCCACTATAAAGGACGGATCCGTTGGGAATTGTGTTAGATGATTGGAGGCCTGCAAGTCGTGGAAGGTGACGTGGTAATATACCCCGTTTTTGCCTTGATCTCCTGCCTCGGGTAGAGCAGGCACGCGCAGATTCAGATGGCCATGTCGTCGCGACACCATTTTACCGTATCCGTTATCCGCCCATATTTTAATAACACCTTCTGGCACTTCGATCTTTCCTTGTTTATACAGCTCCGCAATTTCTCCGTACATCGCCATACAGCACACAGGCTGGTCCACATATTCACAGATCATATCGTATTGCTTGCGAACTACAAATGAGATCAAATCGCCCCGTTTCTCCGGAGTATCAAAAGAGGGATCATTCTCCCAAAAAGGTTTATCACCCTGTCCGCGGAAAGAGAGCACCCAGAGTGTTTTTTCATCTTTTTGCCGCTCAATGGCCTCTCTCCACAGCTGTTCAAATAATTCTGGATATTCTTTATAGCTAGCCTGCTTGCCCGGAAAAGCACGCAGGAACATTTGCGCGCCAAGCGGCTCCGCATGATGATGTGTGATCCACAGTCCCATATCCACCGCAAGCTGATGATGTATTCCGTTTCTCGGCAAATCCGTCCCGGGGATTACCATATTTCCACCACAGCGCAGCAGCGCTTCAAAAACAGGCTTCCATACCTCCGCCGTCGGAGGATAATCCTCCTTCCAGCCGATAAGACACACTTCATCATTCACGAACCAACCTCGGTAGCGTACCTTTGGCTGAATGCTGTTGTAATCAGAAACAGGTAGATTGATCGCATCTTTCTTAACAGGAGGAAGCTCCGCCCAGAACCAGAAGGGATCGACACCAAGCACGTGGCGGCTATAATGAAGCATCCCATAAATAATGCCCAATTCATCGCGGCCGATAATATGCAAGATCCGATCCTCTTCACTACCTGTAAAACGCAAACAAAAACCCTCCGCCCATTCCGGGCAGCCATCATCCTCTGTCGCATAACGAATAATTACAGTAGCTGCTGCTCCTTGTACCGGAGCTTTTCCGAACACCTGCTCATGATCCCTGGCGATCATCCGCCAAGCATATCCAATTGGATTACTGCGTTCTACTTGAACATCATATACACTTTCCGCTGTGACTCTAAATTCTGCATATGTATTCACTATCGCTTCATCTCCTAATTCGCTACAAAACACGGAGGACACAAGCTTCTCACCACCGCACTTTGCAACATAGTTTAAGTAAGCATAGAGTTTACCAGAATCTTCTATCTCTATTATAAAGCGTTTACATAGATTGTGCATGCGTATGTAATAATTACTGGAGGAGGACAGCGGTTCCTGGAGCTACTGGAGCTACTGGATTAGAGCAGCTGGTGCTAGAAAGGACAACAGTTACTAGCATTAGAGCAGCTGATGCTAGATAGGACAACAGTTACAGTATTAGAGCAGCTGGTGCTAAACAGGACAACAGTTACAGTATTAGAGTAGTTGGTGCTAGAACAGGGACAGTAGCTACTACGCTAAAACAGCTGGTGCTAAACAGGACAACAGTTACATACTTAGAGCAGCTGGTGCTAGAACAAATGGACTGGGATCATCAGCAAGTAACAGGAACTTATGTGAACGTTAGTATCACTACAACGATAATATGTAACTGAGGTGCTTTGATATGTTCATATGGAGCGTTTAGTTGCACTTTGTGCAACTAAAAAAGATCTTTCCAGCTCATAAAGTGATTTAGTTGCACTTCATGCAACTATTTCTGCTCAAATTTAGAAAAATAGGCGTTTTTCCAGATTTTAAGTGTACAAAGTGCAACTAAATGAAGAACCAGCTACTTTAAATTGCGATCTATTGCACAAAGTGCAACTAAACAAGGTTTTAGTTTTATAGTGGTGTAAAAGACCACGAAAGGAGCTTTAAAGGAGCTTTAAAGGAGCTTTAAAGGGACTTTATAGAGTCTGCGAAAATTAACATACACCACCAGCACTAAATCACATTACTCGACTACCTCCCTAATCCGCTCCCTCCGCCAACTTATGACGCACAATAATCCCGTCGGCCCGCACACGCATCTGGATCTCCCCCTGCCGATCCGTTCTAAAAATAGCAGCTTGATTAGCTTCCAAACGTTCCAATACCTCAGCTTTCGGATGACCATATAGATTATTTACTCCTGCAGAAATCACCGCAGCGGCTGGGTGCCAAAACTGCAGCCAAGACTCGCCTGTTGAAGTTTTGCTCCCATGGTGAGCTACTTTCAAAACGTCAATGGCAGGTCCTGCGTTAATGCCCTTTTGCAGGGCTTGCTGCACAATCTCCTCCTCGGCTTCCAGATCCATATCTCCGGTAAATAGAAAATTTCTTCCGTTCATCTCTAGACGAAAAACTACAGAATCGTGGTTCTGATCCTCCAACAGTGGGATGCTATTCAGCATAGAAGAACCTGACGCTGCTCCCTCTCTATCTTGTTCTTCCGGCCATAAAAAGGACAGCTCCGTCTTATCATCCGGGGAAAGCCTCATTCCCTGATGTACGGCATACAGTTGAACATTGTTCTCCAGCGCAGTCCGCATCATCTCCATATAAGATTCACGGTCAGCGAGTGTGCCATTAAAAAGCAGTGCCGAAACCGGAATTGCCTCCATAACGGCTTGGAGTCCCCCGGCATGATCCTGATCCCCATGAGTCAAAATAATCGCGTCCAGACGGTGGATCCCACGTTTTTTAAGCAAAGGCACCAACACTTTAGCCCCTACCTCGAACGGGCTGCGGCGAATGCGCCATTCTTCTTTTTGCCCAAAATTTAACGTTCCTCCACCATCTACAAGAATATGAGCTCCTTTTGGTGTAGTGATGAGGATACTGTCGCCTTGCCCGATATCCAGGTAACTAATCGTCCCTTTACCCGCCTGACGTTCTGACTGATAACCCTTGTACAGCATTAGGCCCAGTCCAACCGCAGATAGTAGAACAATCGCTCCGCTCCAACGTACAATCTTAGGTTCATCCAAAAAATACTGTGCGCTCCCCGTTCCCCCAAACCCGCCGTGCTTGTTCACAGATAAACCAATCTCAGCTAACGGCCTCGTCTCATCCTCCATATACTGAGGTGTTGCGCGGGCTTCTACTCTTAGCCTGGCAGCATACAACAGCCCATACAATAAGACATAATACACTCCGATCCACAGCAGTGAAGGCGAGCGCCAAATCAGAACTCCACCAGCAAAACCATTAATCCATTCAACCGCATAAAAAGTAACGTTATTCAGCAGCTCCGTAATATGTGCAAAAAAAATCGCGGCATCTCCCCACAATCGTCCAAGCAGTAGCGCAAGCGTTCCTAACGGCAATACGATAAAAGTAATAAAGGGCACAAAAACCAGATTAGCCACTAAAGACAGCAGAGAAAATTGATAAAAATAATAAATCGTCAATGGAAATGAGACCAACTGGGCAACTAGAGTCACAGAGACGGCGCTTTTAAGCCAGCGTGGCAGTGCGCTCAGCAGAGGGTCCATAAGCGGAACGTAGACCATTAATCCTAAGGTCACCAGAAACGACAGCTGGAAACTGACACTGAGCAGCATGTAAGGATTCCAAATCAGCATAACCAGTGCCGCTGCAGCCAAAATATTCAGTCCATCCTTCAGCATGCCAACTCGTGCAGCGAGCAATGCAATCATACTCATTAATCCCGCACGCACGATAGACGGACCCGCACCTGTCAACAGGACGTATACAGGAACGAGCACTAAGGTGACTGTTAGCGTGGTTTCTTTTGTCATCCGTAAGCGCCTGAATATAAATAAAAGAACACCAACATACACCGCAACATGCATACCTGAAATGGCGAGGATATGTGTCAAACCAAGTTGTGAGAACTGCTTAAAGGTATCCGGATCGAGATCATCCTGCATCCCAATCACCAAACCCTTCATATATCCAGAGTGGCGCGCTTGAAACAGCCGATCCGTCTCCGCTCCAAGAATTGCCCGCGCTTTATCATTCCAGCGTAAGATCATTAACGGATTCCATGAATCTGGAGCAGTTGCTTGCACATTTTCTGCACCTTGACTCTTTAGAATCCAGTGAATCTTCTGCGTATGCAAATAGGCCCTATAATCAAACCCTCCGTAATTCCGCGCTGTTGCTGGCTCTTCAAGTACACCGTTTAGCGACACCTGATCCCCTCTGCGCCACTCCGCAGCAATAGCGATTTCTTGCTCGGCAAGTAGTTTGATCTGCACCATAATTAACTCCCCATGCACTCTTTTATCTTGTTCGTCCCGCGGATCAGGTGAAGCGGCATCTTCCTCAGTAATCAACGATAACTCTGAGAGCTTCATCGTGAAATCAACCCGGTCCCCGTCCCGTTCCACAACGGAAACTATCGTCCCCTTAGCCTCCACGGCAGTCTCATTCAACTCCGACAATAATCTCCCTAGCGCTTCAGGCAGGTGACTTAAATTACGGCCTTCATTCCATTCCCAATATCCAGCGGATAAACTAATCGCCAAACAAAATACCGCCAGCTGCTTCCAGTTCATGTTCACCCAAACTCTCATACTAACCAGTAAAAATAGTAATCCAGCCCACGCCAACCATAAGCTAATCCCTGAGAATAAACACGCTGCTGCACTTCCAGCCACCCAACACACTGTAAAACTTAATAAGGGTCTCTCCTTCACGCCTCCATTCTCCTCCTTTCGCAAGATAAAAAAAAGAACCTCTGCATACGCCATAAAAGCGCACGAGAGGTTCTTCCTCAAGCCATCTTATTCAATTAGGGTTGTACAATACAGCTACTCGGCTACTTTAATCATCGTTTCACTTGGCGGCTCATAATTCTCCAATTGGCGAAATACGATGCCTTTGGCAGCCATCATTGCTTCTACCTTTTCCATATCCTTACGGTAAGGACGATAATACACAATCTCCACAATACCGCTGTTAGCCAGCATATTTGCACAGGTCCAGCAAGGCTCATCCGTCACGTAGACGGTACTGCCTTCCCGGTCAATCCGGTCTGTGAATAGCAAAAGATTCTGTTCGGCATGAATCGTGCGAATGCAGCGCTGTTTCTTCACCATAGTCTCTACGCCATCCACGATCTCCATCTCATATTGCTCCGATAGCATACAACCTGCCTCTGAGCAATCAGGTACGCCCATTGGCGCCCCGTTGTACGCGGTACCAAGCAGCTTCTTGCCTTGCACCAGTACAGCACCTACATGTCGTCGTGAGCAGCGTGAACGAGTTGAGACCATACAGGCAATGTCCATGAAATAAGTATCCCAGTCTTTACGATAGGCAGTAGTCATAATCAATCTCCATATCCTTCTAAATAGTTGTTAACTATTGTAGCACATCCCCGCAAGTTTTCACTAGGACAACGGTTGTGGCACTTCCAACGATCTTCATTTCTTATTTATCTTCAAAATATTACTAAAGCTTTTAACTTCTCCAGCATTTTAGGTCCTATCCCCTTTACCTTCCCCAGATCAGACAGGCTGCGAAAGGTCCCTTCTCGGTTGCGGTAATCCATAATTGCCTGAGCCTTCTTTTCTCCGATGCCCGGAAGATCCATCAGCTCCTTAACACCCGCAGTATTCACATTTACTTTACCTTCCTGTGAAGCTGCTGATATGGAAAGCTCAGTCGTCTCCTTAGCCGCAACAACTTTATCCCCTGCCGGCGTTTGCTTCCCTGCAATGTTTGGCGTTTGAACTTCTGCCCCTGCTGGTGTTTGGCCTTCTGCCGTTGGCGTTTGGACCGCTCCTTCTGCTCTCTCCCCCGCAGCGGCTGTCGAAGCTTTTTCATCTGCCGAAGTTTGGACAGCTTGTTCTGCTTGCGCAGCCACCTTAACCTTCTCACCGTCTTCAGCATTCCCAGCAGCTTCAGCCTGCCCTGCATCTTTCTCTAAATGTAGCTTATTTCCCTTCGTCTGATGACCTCCCTCACTGCCCCCAGCAGCTGGAGCGCCACCAGACTCAGCGATTCCAACCGCTTGCTCCATAACAACATTCAAAGTCTCCCACCCGGCAATCCCGGAATCGCCCTTGCTCCCTGCCGCCCATAAAAGCCCACTTCCTATTACAGCAGCAGCCACTCCGAGTACGATACTTCCTTTATTCATATTACTTTCCTCCTCACAAAAATTCTTCTTATGCCTTTTTGTGAATCTTCATACATTCCTGCGGCTGGAAACTCCTTTAATAATTCATACAAAACCTGTCATCTGTCCAAGTCTATCCTGCATACATATAACGAAGAGCATTCATGTCAGTTAGTAAATAAGCAACGCTAGAAAGGAGGAACCACAGGTGAAAGTTGGATTTATCGGAACAGGCAGCATGGGCAGCCTGCTGATTGACGCCTTTCTTTCTTCCGGAGCCCTGAATCCGTGCGATGTACTCGCCAGCAACCGCAGTCTGAATAAACTGCTGGAGCTAGAAGATCGTCATCCCGGCATAAACTTATGCGGAAGCAATAGTGAAACAGCGACTGGAAGTGACATTGTTTTTTTATGTGTAAAACCGCTGGAATTCAAAACCTTAACAGATGAGATCGGCCCTTATCTCCGCAGCGATCAAATCGTCGTATCCATTACAAGTCCCGTTCAATTGCAACATCTGGAATCCGCTTTGCCGTCCAAAATAGCCAAGATCATCCCCAGCATTACACACTGTGTCAAAAGTGGGACATCACTGTGCATATTTGGCAGCAGGCTTAATAAAGAAGACAGGCTCGTGCTGCTGCAGCTGTTGTCTTTCATAGGTGTTCCTTTGGAAATACAAGAGGCCCATACCCGAATCGCTTCTGATTTCTCCAGCTGCGGACCTGCGTTCTTGAGCTATTTCATTGAACGCTGGATTGAAGCTGCGGTGGAAGTTACCGGGATTGAAGAGACGTTAATCAGCCGGCTTGCAGGTGAAATGCTGCTTGGAACAGGCAAGCTGCTAACAGAAGGAGAATTCACCCCGCAAGAGCTTCAAGAACGTGTAGCTGTCCGTGGTGGGATTACCGCAGAAGCACTGAACCATCTTCGCATTAGCCTTGAGGGCGTATTCGAACGTCTCATCATGACTACCCATGATAAATACGATGAGGATGTTACCAAGCTGGATGCGTTATTTGGGCATGACGGTATTATTCAAAGTCCCGTAGACCGTTAGAAAACAATAAAACCCGCAGCACGGAATTCTCCGTTGCTGCGGGCAATATTGCGTTCTTCGCTTAACCCACTACGATATTTACAAGCTTGCCAGGAACCGCAATGATCTTGCGTACGGTTTTACCTTCTACTGCTGCACTCACATTCGGGAGTGACAACGCATGAGCTTGCATCTCTTCTTGACCCATATCCTGCGGGATCAACGCGCGTTGTACGATTTTACCATTTACCTGAATAACGATTTCAACCTCAGCATCCACCGTCCATGCTTCATCATACGTTGGCCAAGCCACGTAGCTGATACTTCCTTCGTGACCGAGCAGCTGCCACAGCTCTTCAGCGATGTGAGGCGCCAGTGGTGACAACATTTGTACGAAGTGTTCAGCAGCTTCTTGGGACAAAGTTTCTTGCTTATAAGCATCGTTAATAAAAATCATCAATTGGCTAATTGAGGTATTGAAACGCAGATGCTCGAAATCATCAGTGACCTTCTTAATGGTCTTGTGCCAAGTGCGTTTGAACTCGTCAGTGCCACCGTCTGCTGTGATTTTGGTGCTCAGCTTACCATCTTCACTCACGAACAGGCGCCATACACGGGACAAGAAACGGTGAACTCCTTCTACACCCTTTTCATTCCAAGGTTTGGTTGCTTCCAGAGGGCCCATAAACATTTCATACACACGCAGCGTATCTGCACCAAATGCTTCCACAATCTCATCAGGGTTGATGACATTTCCGCGTGATTTACTCATTTTTTCATTATTATTTCCAAGAATCATACCTTGGTTAACCAGCTTATGGAAAGGTTCTTTTGTTTCAACTACGCCGAGATCATAAAGCACCTTGTGCCAGAATCGTGCATAGAGCAAGTGAAGCACGGCATGTTCCGCTCCACCAATATACAGATCTACTGGAAGCCATGCTTTTTGTTTCTCAGGGGAGCACAGCTCTTGATCATTTTTCGGATCAATATAACGCAGGTAATACCAGCAGCTGCCCGCCCATTGCGGCATGGTGTTCGTCTCGCGGCGAGCCTTCATGCCAGTCTCAGGATCGATAGTTTCCACCCACTCTGTTACATTCGCAAGTGGAGATTCCCCTGTACCCGAAGGTTTGATTGCCTCTACATCTGGCAGTACCAGCGGCAGCTGATCAACCGGAACAGTCTTCATTGTGCCGTCTTCCAAATGCAGAATTGGAATGGGCTCTCCCCAGTAGCGTTGACGGCTGAACAGCCAGTCACGCAGACGATAAGTTACTTTGCCTTTACCTACGCCCTTCTCTTCCAACCAAGCAATCATCTTCGCAATCGCTTCTTCATTCTTGAGTCCATTCAGGAAATCAGAATTGACATGCGGCCCATCTCCGGAATAAGCCTCTTCTTCAACGTTGCCGCCTTGAACGACTTCCACGATATTCAGGCCGAATTGTTTAGCAAATTCCCAGTCGCGAGTATCGTGACCCGGAACTGCCATAATTGCTCCCGTTCCGTAACCAGCAAGCACATAATCTGCAATCCAGATTGGCGCCTTAGCACCATTCACAGGATTAATTGCATATGCGCCTGTGAAGACACCGCTCTTCTCTTTCGCCAAATCCGTACGCTCCAGATCGCTCTTACGTGAAGCTTTTTCACGATATTCTGCCACAGCAGCACGCTGTGCTTCAGTTGTAATCACATCAACAAGCTCATGCTCTGGTGCCAATACGCAGTAACTTGCTCCGAACAGTGTATCTGGACGTGTAGTAAACACGGTCAGGTTAGCTTCGTGACCTTCAATGTTAAAGTTCACTTCTGCACCTGTTGATTTCCCGATCCAGTTGCGCTGCATATCCTTGATGCTTTCGGACCAATCCAGCTCTTCCAGATCCTCCAGCAAACGCTCAGCGTACTCTGTAATTCTCAGAATCCATTGACGCATCGGTTTGCGCACGACAGGGTGACCTCCGCGCTCACTTTTACCATCGATAACCTCTTCGTTGGCAAGTACCGTACCCAGTGCCTCACACCAGTTAACAGGTACTTCTGCTACATAAGCCAGGCCTTTGTTATACAACTGGATAAAAATCCATTGTGTCCATTTATAATAATCCGGATCTGTCGTGCTGATCTCGCGGTCCCAATCGTAGGAGAAACCCAGCGATTTGATCTGACGACGGAAATTATCGATGTTCTTATCGGTAAAATCACGTGGATGCTGGCCGGTATCCATCGCATACTGCTCTGCCGGAAGTCCAAAAGCATCCCAGCCCATCGGATGCAATACGTTGAAACCGCGCATCCGTTTGTAGCGAGAAACGATATCCGTCGCTGTGTAACCCTCTGGATGACCTACGTGCAGTCCTGCACCTGAAGGATACGGAAACATATCCAGTGCATAAAAATTGGGTTTTTCAGGATCTTCTCCTGTCTTAAAGCTTTTGTTCTCATCCCAGAACTTTTGCCATTTCGGCTCAATAGCCTGCGCCCGGTAACCAGTAGCGGGTATGCTATTTGTTTGATTGTCGCTCATTGTCTGCTCCTCCTTGGAGTGTTACTTCTTAGATTTCTTATTCCTTAACCAAGCATATACGCCCTCGGTGTCCTTATAAGGACGGTAAGCATTTATGCGGGAAATATAAGACATGAAGTATTGCGTGAAACGTATACTCTCTTATATTTACAAAAAAACCTCCCATCCCTAGCGTATTATCGCTAGGGACGAGAGGTTATAATTCCCGTGGTACCACCCTAGTTAGCGGCTGAATATACTTTATTCTGCCACTCACTTTGCACCCTTTAGCGGGGGTGAGGCGACGGCGGTTCATTCATGACATCCATTATCTCTTATGGATATCCTGTAAACTTGCACCGTTACTCCGAGGTGAGTTCACTCTGTTCCGTTAACCGACTCGCACCTTAGTGCCGGCTCTCTGCAATAACGGTATAGAATTAATACTCCTCATCATCGAACAACTATATACTGAGTCATCAGTAATATTCCCCAACATTATATACAAAACTGTTGTCAATAGTCAATGATTATCCCTTTATACAGGCTTTCGTTTGATTAAAAACGCCATAAAGTGTTGAATAACGACTTTTGCAGCTGCAAAGAACGGTACAGCAAGGATCAGTCCAATCATCCCTGCCAGCTCACCACCTACCAGCAATGCAAAGATAATAAGCAGCGGATGCAAATGTAGCGTCCTGCCTACTACCTGTGGAGAAATAATATTGCTCTCCACAATTTGACATAAAGTGTTTACCACAGCAACCAGTAGAACTAATCGAAAAGAGACGGTCGAAGCCATCACAATAGCAGGTGCAGCCCCTAGAAAAGGACCCATATACGGAACAATATTAAATACTGCCACCACACTGGCGAACAGTAAGGCATAAGGCATTCCGACG
The DNA here is from genome assembly GCF_038005365.1 of Paenibacillus sp. FSL H8-0315. Classification (NCBI taxonomy): domain Bacteria; kingdom Bacillati; phylum Bacillota; class Bacilli; order Caryophanales; family Paenibacillaceae; genus Paenibacillus; species Paenibacillus sp. FSL H8-0315. The sequence goes on from NZ_JBBOTA010000001.1 coordinate 1,820,459, forward strand.
ATAGCATAGCCGATATAGGCGAGCACACCTATAATGATGCAGACCAGAAATTGTCCGCGAATGTAATTGCCGAGCGCGGCATCAATATCTTTTAACAAAGTAACAATAGACTTGCGGCGTGCGCGGGGCAGACAAGAGACCACCGTCCGTTCAAATACGTCAAAATCCTTCAGAATATAGAACACCAGAAACGGCACGATAAAAGCATTGAACAGCAAGTTAATCGTTGTCCCTATGTTATCGAGAAAATGAGAAATCCCTTCGGCCAGACGATTCTCCAATTGAAAAAACCAGTTGTTCATCCCCATTTCAACCCCAGGTGGTATTAGCCTTGTATTCATATGGCTCATCAGGCCTTGGGCTTGCAGTGTGATGTCAGGCAGATGTTCATTTAACTCTTCAAGCTGCTCAATAAACATCGGGATAAGGTTGATGGCGATCACGGTAATCGCCGTTAGAAACACTGCATATATAAGTAGAACAGCTACGCTACGCGGCATCTTCCGTCCGGCCAGCATACTAACCACGGGATTCAGCACATAGGAAATAATCATAGCTGCCAGAAATGGAGCGAGGATTGCCTTTAAGAATACAAAAATCCCCTGCAGCATCGGACGAAGCAACCAAACAAAATACAAAATGATCAGGGATAGCAGCACTCCGATCATCCAGCGGAACCATTTACTTTGGGACCATTGTTCCATGAGAGTACCCTCCTGCGGTAGAGCCTGGACTAGCTTCGTAAATAAGTATATGTATGGCCGCAGCAAAATAACCATCAAACACACAAAAAAGCGTCAATAACCTTGCAACTGATTTCAGCTGAAAGGAAATTGACGCTTAAGTACATAGAGCAGTCTTGCTTACAAAGCAAGATTCATAGTTAAGACGACGCATGAATTTGCGGGAAATCCTGAGTCATATCATCCCCGGAGAACAGGTCGTCCAGTGAGCTTAGTGTGCCGTCTTCTTCAACTTGATAAACCGACATTTTTTCGCCATTTACCGTCAATTCGATGAAACAGCCCCAGCAATAAAACTGGTGGGAACCGATCTTTCCAATATCTTTGGAGTTGCAGTTTGGACACTTCATATAATACATTCCACCTATCCGTTAACAATATTAATGGCTTTTTGTAGCCGTTCTTCGCTCATCGCAGGAACCATTAATGCATTCTCACCAATGGACATCTCGTCAGAACAAGGCAGCCATTTGCGGCCTTCGATCAAATCAGTGACAAGCCCGTCACTAATTTCCAGCGCTCCTATTGTGTTTCCCAACTTTTGGTCAAAATAAACATCAGATATTCGTCCGAGTATAGTTCCAGTTGTAGTTAGCACTTTTAAATCCTTAAGTTTGTTCTTTCCAAGTAGAAAAGTACAAGGTATATGATCGGCATCTATCTTATCAATCGACTCTTTACTACGAATCATGACAGCATCCTCGCCGTAGGCCACAATATCTTCCCATGCCACAAATTTCACATGGCCACCAAAAAAAGATTTGCTTTCCAGTTCAATACCCGTAATATTCCAGTTTGAATCGAGCAAAATATCGACAATTTTGCCGATTGCGTTACCCTCTTCAACTTCATATACAGCCAAGCCGATCAGATCTTGAAGTTTCATGGCTGCTCGGTCTCCTCACTTTGAGTGTAATTACGAGTTCTCAAAAAGTGAAAGCCCGAATGATCGGGATACCTATCATAGCCTAGAAGTAACTAGTCTCTGATACGCAGCCGATTCAGAATGGTTTCAACTTTTCGAGCAACGTACTCAATTTCTTCAGTAGTATTACCCAAACCCATGCTAAATCGAATCGCGGACCCTAAAATATTTTCTGGAAGCTCCATTGCTCTCAGAACATGGGATATTTCCAGTGATCCTGACGTGCAGGCTGAACCGCTTGCCGCCGCAATCCCGTCCATATCCAGGTTCATCAGCATAACATCTGTTCTAGCTCCCGGGAAGCTCAAATTCAGTATACTTGGCAAAAAATGATCGGTATTGCCGTTAATCGAATAACTTTCCCGTCCAATCAGCGTATCCAGCTCTTCAAGTAGTCTATTGCGCAGAAGCTGCACTTTTTGTCGACGTTCTGATAGACCTGTAACTGCTATCTCAACAGCCTTGGCAAATCCAGCAGTACCTGCTAGATTTTCTGTTCCGGCTCGTCTGCCGCGCTCCTGAAGGCCACCGTGGAGTCTTGGATGCAGCGGTGCTCCACTCCGCACATAAAGGCCACCGATCCCCCCAGGTCCATTGATTTTGTGAGCTGTAAAGCTCATGTAATCTACCGGAAGCTCCCGCAGTGTGATCGGTAAGGCACCAAGAGCTTGTACAGCATCAACATGGAACAGAATTCCCCGCTCTCTGGCAAGCTGGCCAATTTCCTGAATCGGCTGAACGGTTCCTACCTCATTATTGGCATACATTACACTGATTAGCACCGTGTCTTCCTGCACCGCTGCTTCTACGTCTGCAACGGATACTCGGCCTGTAGAATCCACAGGAAGATAAGTAACCTTAAAGCCTTCCTTCTCCAGCTCTTCGCAGGTATGTAGCACTGCATGATGCTCTATCGCAGAGGTGATAATATGATTGCCTTTCTGGGCAACAGCAGCGACAGCTCCATAGAGGGCTAGATTGTCGCTTTCGGTTCCGCCGCCAGTGAACACCCACTCTTCCGGCGAGCAGCCTAAAAAGGCGGCGATAGTATCGCGCGCCCCATTTAATATTTTCTTGGCTGAACGTCCGAACTGATGTACACTGGACGCATTTCCATATTGTTCTGTCATTATATTCAGCATGACCTTGGCCACCTCGGGATGAACCGGAGTTGATGCGGCGTGGTCCAAATAGATGGTTTTCATCATTCATTTCTCCACTTCTAGGGTATAGGACAATAGTTCGTTTTTAAGAACTATTAAATTATACCGCGCGAGAAGTTAGTTTTCCACAAACTAAAGAACACAATATTGTAATCAATTCCCTATATAGGCTAGGATAATGACAGCCAATTCTCTTCAGAGGTAACTTCTATGCCGTTTTTTCTAAGTAAAGCCGCAGTCACGCCGTTGCCAGCGATCTTCTTCCCTTTGAACTCTCCGTTATAAATCATGGTGCTGCCGCAAGAAGGACTGTTTTCCTTGAGGACTACCATCGTGGCTGAAACCTCTTGAGCTTTTTCAAGCGTAATATAGGCCCCTTTTAAATATAGTTCTGTTACATCTGTTCCCGACCGGTCCACTACTTTTGCCGTTCCTGCAAGCACATCCTCACCATCCCCGCCGACAATTTCAGCTGGCTCTCTAGGCGTAGAGAATCCCCCTAATAATTCCGGACACACAGCAATAGCCTGATTCTCATTCAAAAGCTTCTGAATTTTCTCATCCAAACAATCCGTACCATTATATCTTACCTTCATGCCAGCTAAACAAGAGCTTACCAAAATCACCTATATGCACCGCTTTCTTCATTCATTGTGCTTCGTTTATAATAAGATACAACCCTCAACAGCCGTTCAAGCTAAGAAATATTTCGAGCATAACATGCTGATTACAAGCTGTAAACAAATCTAGCCTCAAAAACGACCGAATGGGAAGTGTATAAAATGTGCGGACGATATACAATAACAGTCACCATGGAAGAGCTAATGGTCAGATATTTTGCCAATGATTCTACCATTATCCACTATGCTCCAACATATAACGCAGCACCCATGCAGCAAATTCCGGCAGTCATTAACACAGGGTCCAGCAATAAACTTGGGGAACTGCGCTGGGGTCTGGTTCCTTCTTGGGCCAAAGATGATAAAATCGGCAGTAAAATGATCAATGCCCGGGCAGAGTCACTCCTTGAGAAGCCTTCTTTCAAGCGATTAGTAAGCTCCCGCCGCTGCATCATCCCTTCTGATGGTTTCTATGAATGGAAGGCACAGGGCAGCAGTAAACAGCCCATGCGAATCGTGATGCGCGATGGGGGTATTTTTTCAATGGCCGGATTGTATGATATTTGGATGGACCCTGAAGGTAATAAATTAAGTACCTGCACGATTATAACGACTACCCCTAATGAACTTATGGCTGAAATCCATAACCGTATGCCAGTTATTTTGAAGCCTGAGGATGAGCCTGAATGGCTAAGCCGGAGCAATCAGGACGCAACTTCGTTAATAAAGCTTCTTAAACCCTATGATCAGCATCAAATGAGAGCCTATCCGGTTTCCACAGCAGTGGGAAATGTCCGGAATAATACGAAGGAATTAATCAATGAGATATAGAAAACAATATTATTCAAATGGTAGGAATGATTGTCACCCTTTTATTGACACTAATTCTGACCTCGTTGTTAGTCCATGAAAAAACATCTTAACCCTGCAGATTAACCGCAGAGTTAAGACCAGCGCCGCTCAATTTGAATTCTACGTCCCATCAATTGATGATACATCTGTAGAAATCTGTCTGCATACAGCTCGGAGGACAGGTTAGTCCGGATATGCCATTCTCCATTCATCCTGATTCTGGCCCGCAGTGCCGGATCATCCATTAAGGATAGAGCAGCATTCACAGCTTCATCCAGCTGCCCTCTCGTGTATATTTTTCCAGTGTGATTGTTAATGACAAGTCTTCGAACGCCGTCTGAATCTGTAGTAAGTACAGGACAACGGCACAACATCGCCTCAGCAACCGCGTATCCAAATCCTTCCAAAATCGAGGTCGAAAGGAGCAAACCTCCCGAATCACCAATAATGCTCATATAATCTGCCATTTGCTCATGAGGAATATTGGAATACGAAATTAACCGTGAAGAAATCCCTGTCTCAGCTACAAATTGATCAAAGCTTTCTTTTTGCTCTGGATCAAACAACGTATCATCCTGAAAAATCCATAAATAAAGTTCGGGATGGATCGTCAGCAGCCTTTGCCCGATTTGCAGAAATTCCCGCCAATTCTTATTCGTTTGAATGCGTCCTACCCAACCGAGGATAGGGAAACTTTTCGCGGGATAATTGGTATATCCAAACTGATCGCAATCGATCGGATCATCAAAACAATATTGTGGAATGGTTGGAAATCCGCCTTTGAAAAGCGCCTGCAAATGGGTTGTTTCCGGATACAGCAGTGCATCGGTGAGCCTGTAAATGCGCTCTGTAAAATTATTAACGACCTGCTCAGCTTCATCTAAGGTACCTAAACCCTGCACTTCAAAAACAAGCGGCCCTTTATACCCAAACCCTCGAATCCGCTCTGCTAAGTTAATATCCGTACACACTACAATTAAGTCAAAAGCTTCACGAGCAAGCATTGCCCTGATCTCGTCATCACTATTGGTAATATGCGTTTGAATGTTACGGATATTCTGCTGTCCTTTTCCATGGTGTGTATACAGTAAATGGCACTCTACACCGCGAGCATATAACGCTTGGCAGCGAACTCGGTTCAGAGTTTGCATACCTCCACTCGGGTTATAAAAAGTGAACAAAATCTTCATCATGATCACTCATTCGCAAGTTATTTTAGGTAAAAGAGGTCTTCAACAAATCATACAAATCTGCGCTGCGAAACAGCTCATTATAATAGTGGCTTTTGGTCGAGGGGACATGTCTGTGTCGAAATCCAATCAAGCTATGATCATCCGTGTAGTAGTTGGAAATCGTATCCCCACCCGTAGTAATCAAAGCTTCCAGCATGTACTCAATATCGAGCGCTCCTATAAAAACCTTTGGACCTAAAACTATCGTAAATGGGGTGGATAGCTGCTCAATAGCACTGCAAATCGCGTGTGACTCCACAGCCCCAGGCAGCCAAGCGAACGCTGTCGCTGGATGAGGTATGGTTTCCAATAGAGCTGATGGCTGACGTGTAGTTGATAAATCCAGCACCCGGCATTCATAATTGCTATACGTTTGTTCGTACAGATTCTCTATCCTCGTTATTTCATCCGCACAAGCATTCACTACAGGATATAAAACGGTAATCATCGCCGGAATCCCTCTGCGAAACCGCGCCTGATGGCGGGTCAAATGATAGGCATATCTCCATCTACGATGATTTTCAACCGAATGTAACTGGGCAGATACACTAAAGGTAGAATCTACACGATAATTCACCAGTTCCACCGGTATAAAGCGAATCTCACAATGTTCAGCCAGTCTCAGCCAGTAATCATAATCTTCCACCGGTTCCATTCCATAAGCTCCAACAAGCTTCGCAATCTGTGTTTTGTACATAAAAGATACGCCAATGAGCGAATAATCCAGCAATCGTTCTTTGGGCTGTGACTGATAATTACGCTGCGTAGCCAATTGATGTTCGTTGTGAAGAAACTTTCCCTCGTTATCGATGCTTTGAAAAGAACTGAACACGATGCCTAACTCCTGTGGACCTCTAACTAGCGCCCCCCGAAGGATTTCGAGGAAACGGGGTTCATAAACATTGTCGCTGGAAACCCAACTCAAATATTGAATACTAGGCTCACTAAACAAAAGATCAAAGCCAGTATTCAGTGCATGTGCTATACCCCTGTTCTGTGCGTAAGAAATAACCGTTACCCTCGGATCTTCGACAATAATGGATCTCACGAGCGGTTCCATATCTGGTGCTCCATCGATCACAACAACCAGCCGAAAATTGGTAAAAGATTGGTGTAGAACAGACTGCAGAGCTTGCCGCAGAAACTCCGGCTTTTGGGTATACACAGGCATAACTACTCCTACATCCGCCATGATTTTTACCTCTCTCTACATTGGAGTATAAAATCAGTATATTTTGATTCCTCTCATATGATTGTGTGAATGCCCCTAAAATACTTTATTGCGCCTAAAAAAGCAGCAATCGCCCTATTTCTTTCAGCGACTGCTGCTTAATGGTCTAAACGTTACTATTATATAGGGATAGATAATGCCGTAATCTGCGTCAATTCAGATTGAAGCACTCGCTGATCAGTAACTAGATTTCCGAACTCGTCCAGCCCATACACGGAGGTAACTACTTCTGCCAAAGGAAAAGGACTACTAATTTGTACCTCGTAAGCCAAATTGCCCCCAATGAAAAACTCTCTAATATCAGAACTCTTTGCAGGAACGTAATACCCTGTGACATAAAGCGGAGTAAGAGCTGGCATCGAATATGGAACACCAAAAACTTCGACGATCATCATTGCACTCGCATTACTTGTGTTACGAACACTGACTACTACATTACTTGCTGCAGTACCAGTTGCTCTTGTATTTGTAATAAGACCTGTTGTATAAGGCATTTCCTCACTCCTCCTCTTGGTTTCTATCAACTTATTCACCAGGAAGCCGATAGTTGTGAGGCAAGAGGAAGGGGAAACTCGTGGAATAACAGCCAATTAGACAGGTGGAAGATTATATTGATATCATTTCCGTTCCGCTTTGAGGATATGTCGACGGGTGATTTCTGCCTTCTTATAAACAAAAATAAGTACAAATGTTCGCATATAAAGAATAATAGTGTTAAAATAAAGTTATACTATTCCTAAACTAAAGCCTAAGGAGTCTTGCCTAATGAGTCAAAGAGTTGCTTACAATGAAGTTGCACCTGAGGGTATGAAAATCATGATGGATATGGAGATGTACACCAAAAAATCTACGATTAATCGGACTACAAGAGAACTTATCAAAATCAGAGTTTCTCAAATTAACGGATGTGCTTTCTGCATAGATATGCATACATCCGAAGCTCGTAAAATGGGTGAAACCGAACAACGAATTTATTGTTTAAATGTTTGGGAGGAATGTACTTTTTATACACCTGAAGAGAAGGTTGCTCTAGAACTAGCTGAGCATATTACGCTAATCCCTTCCAAAAGAGTTCCGGATGAGCTATATAAACAAGTACGTGAACATTACGATGAGAAACAATATGTTGATCTTGTGCTGATTATTAATCAAATCAACAGTTGGAACAGAATTTCTATTGCAATGGGAAATACCCCCGCAGCACAATAATTAACATTAATTAACCTTAATGAACACTTTAGGGTGTTCTTTTTTTTTTCGCTCCGTACGTTCCACGGCTCCGTTGATATATGAATCATCTCATTAAAATGCCCTGCCAGTATATCACTAGCAAGGCATTTTTTTATGCAATCGTGTTGGGTTAGTTCAATAACAATTGCTGATTTTAGTACTCTCTTTTATTTCCCTTCTTTACGTATTCCCACTCAACCTCAACATTTTTCCTAACTCTTTGCAAAAGTTGAAACAAGACTTCCGTTTCTTTTTCAGATAATCCTGCTAACGCAACCAAGTCGGTATGGTCCCCTTCTCTCTTCAGAAAAGAGTAGGCTTGTTTACCTTTTTCAGTTGTGAATAACCTTTTTATTTTTTTGTTTGTTTCATCGTCTTTCTTTTCAATAAAACCTTGGATTTCAAGCTTCTGAATCGCACGCGCTGCTGTTGTTCGGTCCACCTTTATCATTTCCGACAGCTTTTCTTGAATAATGCCCGGATTCTCATATATCCGGACCAGATATAAATACTGCCCCTTTGTAAGCTCTAATTCCTTGAACTCTATATTACTTATGGAATCTAATGCCCTCGCTATCATTCCAACTTCACGAAGGATCTCTTTCATTCAATCACCTACCAGTTCCAATAATGTTGTATTTACAACAATATTGATTGTATATATACTTATAATTGTCGTTAATTCATTATGACGTTTTTCCTAAAAAAAACAAATACAGAATGGAGTAAGCAAGAATGAATCTTAAAAGAATTACACTAATCGAGGAACTTGAAGCTGCATTTTCAATCAGAAAAAAAGTATTTGTTGAGGAACAAGGCGTTCCCCTTAATGATGAATTTGATGAATTCGATACACTGAATGGAGAATGTGAACATGTCCTGGCCTATTATGATGGGCAACCAGTTGCCACAGGAAGGATCCGCGTTCTTGATGGTATAGGTAAGTTAGAGCGTATTTGCATCCTAGAACCTTATCGTAAATTTGGAATTGGGAAAAAAATTATTTCTGCATTAGAAGAGATCGTGGTGGAAAAGGGGCATCAAATGGTTAAATTGCACGGGCAAACTCAGGCGGAGGGCTTCTATAAAAAACTTGGTTATCGGGCTTCATCTACTGAATTTATGGAGGATGGCATCCCTCATCTTTTAATGACTAAAGATCTTTCTGCTTCAAAAGAATGAAGAAGTTTAGTGTAACTACGTTTTCCATTTTCACTTGCGGGATTTTCATCTTAACCCTAGGCGTTTCACTAACAATAATCTCTGACCTTGGAGCGTCACCTTTTGATGCACTTTTAGTGGGTCTATCCAAAAATGTCGGTCTTACAGTAGGCAGTTGGGAAGTGCTGATCGCATGCCTATTGATTGGATGTAATTCATGTTTATCCAAGCAAAGACCGGAATTATTAGGGCTGGTAACTGCATTCATAGCAGGCTTAGGTATTGATATGTGGCTTTTTTTGTTTAACCATCTGATCGAGCCTAATCTGTGGATCAGTAAAATTGCTTTTTATGGTTTAGGCTTAATCGCAATTGGATTAGGTACATCCATTTATTTATACGCAAATTTCGCACCGATTCCAGTGGACCGGCTAACATTAGTACTGCAAACGATAACTAGGCTTAGTATACTATTTACTAGAACAATCATTTATCTTGTTTTCTTATTTGCCGCCATTATTTTCAATGGGCCTATTGGGATTGGCACTCTACTTACCATTTGTTTAGGCGGCTTAATTCTTAATTACTTTATGCCACTTACACAGAAAGCCTTGGACCGATTGCTACAACATACAACAGCGAACTCCGCTAAAGAAACTTAATATATACAACAAACCATAATCTTATCATTGGGAGTGAATAATATGGAGATTAGAATCGATAACTTAACCGGAACCGAAATCATAGCATTAATCAGTGAACATCTTCAGAGCATGTTTGAGCAATCTCCGCCAGAGAGTGTACATGCGTTGAATTTAGATAAATTAAAAACACCAGAAATCACCTTCTGGAGTGCCTGGGAGCAGGGCGAACTCTTAGGTTGCGGTGCTCTTAAAGACTTGGGAAGCCATCATGGTGAAATCAAATCCATGCGTACTTCTACCAAGCATCTTAGGAAGGGCATTGCATCTAAGATGCTTGCCCATATTATTAAAGAAGCTAAGCAACAAGGCTATCGGCGGCTGAGCTTGGAAACCGGATCCACTGAAGGGTTCGAAGCAGCTAGAAAACTATATGAACAATATGGGTTTGAATACTGTAGTCCGTTTGCAGATTACATTGAAGACCCCTATAGTGTTTTTATGACGAAAGAATTATAAGTACTATGGAGGTGCTAACTTGACTTCTAATCAATGGATACCGATTCTCGCAACGTTTATCGGAGCCTTTTGCTGCTGGATTGCGCTCCTTAATAAACGTAAGAACAAATAGAATCACAGATAATAAAAGATAAAAAAAGACTCCCAAATGGGAGCCTAAAGGTTGACACATTTTTTTGGAATGTATTTCCAAATCTTAAATGTAAAACATGTAATTGTCAGCCAAACTCTCTTCTTTGTAGTTAATCAAATCATAAAGTGTTGTGGAATCCAGCACATCGGCAATACTGTCGCGAATACGCAACCATAAATCCCGTTTCGCTGCATCGTCCTCTTCCGTGAAGTCTACAGGAGAGATAGGGCCCTCCAGCACACGGATGATATCACCGGCAGTGATAGCATTCGCCTCACGCGACAAAATGTATCCGCCATATGCTCCACGAATACTTTTTACAAGTCCTGCATTGCGCAGAGGAGCAATTAGTTGCTCCAGATAATGCTCGGAAAGACCATTTTTCTCAGCGATACTCTTAAGTGAAGTTGGTCCTTCACCAAATTTCAGTGCAAGCTCCATCATAATTGTTAGTCCGTAACGACCTTTGGTTGATATTTTCAAAGGGGCACCTCTTTCAGTTTAATGTCTGATTATTGTATACTATTGATTCGGCAAGTCATTTGGATTGTCATATCAAGGTATTCCGATAATTACTCTCAGTTTATGTTATCATATCCGAAGTCACAAATGAAATGGAAAACAAAACATTTTACGAGAATGTTCACCCCAGGTGGACATTTTGTTGTTTCCAGTCTCTTATTTCAGAGGTTTAGAGTAGACAGGTATGTTATAATACATTTTGAGCCGGGTGTTCCATGAATGACCGGTATTTTGGGTACAGAAATGGTGATTACGATGACAAAAGCAAAACAAGACACCCGTGTCGTCGTCGGCATGTCCGGAGGGGTCGATTCCTCCGTCACGGCGCTTCTGCTCAAGCAGCAGGGCTATGACGTCATCGGCATCTTCATGAAGAACTGGGACGATACCGACGAATTCGGAGTATGTACGGCCGAAAGCGATGCAGAGGATGTTCGCCGCGTATGCGAGCAGATTGATATTCCTTACTATACCGTTAATTTCGAGAAGGAATACTTTGATAAGGTATTTTCTTATTTTCTCGATGAATATAAGGCCGGCCGGACGCCAAATCCTGACGTCATGTGCAACCGCGAGATTAAGTTTGGAGAATTTTTGAACAAAGCTCTTCAGCTTGGTGCCGATTATGTCGCAACTGGACATTACGCACGTGTTATAGAAGAAGATGGTGTGTACAAGCTGCTCCGCGGCGTAGACAACAATAAGGATCAAACCTATTTCCTGAATGCACTGGGGCAACATCAACTCTCTAAAACAATGTTCCCTATTGGACATCTGCCGAAACCTGAAGTGCGGAGAATTGCTGAAGAAGCAGGACTTTACACTGCCAAGAAAAAAGATAGCACAGGCGTCTGCTTTATCGGCGAGCGCAACTTCCGCGAATTCCTCAGCCAATATCTCCCGGCACAAGCTGGCGATATGGTTGACATAGTAACTGGAGAGATCAAAGGCCGCCACGACGGACTTATGTATTACACGTTAGGCCAACGCCAAGGCCTTGGTATTGGTGGCTCTGGCAACGGCGAACCGTGGTTTGTAGCTGAAAAAGATCTTAGCCGCAACATTCTTTATGTAGTACAAGGAGACAAGCACCACAGCCTGTACTCCACTAGCCTGATTGCTTCCGGTGTTAACTGGATTGACGGTCAAGCGCTTGGGCAAGAGCCGCTAAAATGCACCGCCAAATTCCGGTATCGCCAGCCAGATCAAGGCGTGACCCTTACAGCGCGTGAAGATGGAACGATTAATGTAGCCTTTGATGTTCCACAAAAAGCGATCACACCTGGTCAAGCTGTTGTCTTCTATCTCGGGGAGCAATGTCTCGGCGGCGGAACGATAGAATACGCGGAGAAGGTTGTTCCTTCAGCACAAGTGTGAATGTAAACCAAACTTCTATAAAAGCTTGATCTACAAGTAATCGTAGTAACTCACAATATCTAACTAGCATACCAAAGCACGAAATAGTTGTATTTAATACAGCAATTTCGTGCGTTTTTATTTCTTTTTGGGTTTTAGTTGCACATTGTACAGTTAAACTGAGCTTATATCTCAATAAGTATCCATATACTGATAAATAGTTGTATGAAGTGCAATTAAATTACGTTGGCGCGGCTAGAGCCTATTTTAGTTGTAGGAAATACAATTAAAATGGACATGAAGCCACAATTAGTCGAAGTGCAGTCGCTAACCAGCCAATAACAAAAAAAGCCCCAGCCAAATGGCTAGGGCTTCCCTCATTTAGACTTTAAGGCTCAAGTCCCCATGCTAGAGCACCATTCAAGTACAACGGCACATGATTCCATTCCGTGTACGATGTTTTGGTAGGGTCATAAGAGTAGTCTCCAACCTCGTTGTAATTACTCCAGTCCGTTTTGTTGACCCGGATCTGGATATCACCCGTGTTGGCTCCCGGTGCAAGACTGCCTGCACCTGCGCCGAAGGAGATTTCTAAATAATAATCCGCTCCAGTTTTGGCAGGGTCTACCTTCACGAATGTTCCCTGTATATTACTTCCACCAATGTTAGCATAGTCAACATTAAATTGTTGAGGTTTATCGCCATCAATCGTGTAATAATACCGCAGCTTTACATCGCTAAGCGCTACAGCCGTATCCCCATTGTTAACAATTTGCAGCTGCGGGCGGAACTGATTATCTCCCGGATTGGTATCACTTGTCCGGTACTTCACCACCAAATCTCCTTGTGCCGGAATCGGTACATCCATAGGCTTGGCGTGAACCTCAGGCGAATTCGGGCTCTCTCCAACCACGTTGGAAGCACTAACTACATAGTAATAATCCGTACCGTTAACCACGGAAGTGTCACTGTAAGTAGCTTGAGTGACAACAGCCACATCGCTGTAAGGGCCACCAGTTGTTGCAGCTCTTTTCACAGTATAGCTTGTAGCTCCAGTTACGTTGTTCCAACTAAGATCTACAACTTGGTTACCAGCGACCGCACTTGGTTTGGAAGGTGCTTTTGGAGCTACTGGCTCCGTAGGCACGCTGCTGTTGATCAATCGATCGTATTCTGCATAAGCAGTTGCCATATCTACTTGCGACCAGAAGCGATGGTAGGTAAATTCAGGGGCTCCATTGTCCCAAGTTTTAGTCACTTTATTAAAAGAAGTATTGTATTTGTCCAGCAGATATTGCCACTTAGAGTCATTTACGATATTTGGACGGATATCGGTATAGCTTGCATATACCCCATTTCCGCCTTTAGCAGGATCGGAAGGCACTGTTGATGTACCAGGGATTGTATTTCCTTGGCCGAATGTACCTGTCCAGCCGCTTGGGAAATAGACTTCTTTAGTGAAATAGCGAGAATAATCTGCACGGCTTTCGGTAGTTGCAATACCAATTCCATCGTTATAACCCCATGCCGTGTCTAACAAAGATTTAGCCAGTACCTGAGCTTCTCCTCCCAGAGTACTGTAGCTGCCATGTTCAGCTTTGGTGCCAGCCGCATAGAAGGTAAGTGCCTTAATATAGCTGCCCAGTACACCTGTATCTTGGCTTGGACTCTTAGTTACGGCTTTCAGGTTACTGTTTGCGGCAGAACCACTGAAGCCATTCCAAGTATTAGGTTGTCCTGTCCATTCCACATTACCTGGAATCCAGAATTCTCCTGGTGCAGAGACTGTAGCCACTTGTGGATTGGCGCCTCCAAGAATTCGATTTCCTTGGCTGTTCAGATAGTAACCTTCAGCATCCGTAACTGGACGTTTGTTGGCAAAGGCATAATCTTTAGACCAATCTACCCAATTTTCTATAACTTGTTTTGCCATTTGGAAATTTTCAGATGTAGTGTCTCCGTTAGAAGCGAGGATATAGTACAGCTCTGCTACCCGCTCCACACTCCATGCCTGCATTCCGAACCAGTTATTGGATGGAGGATCGTGGTAGACTGGAGCTTCGTCATAGGCCATGCCATAAAAAGTACTGGTTCCAGCTGGATAAGCCTTGTAAGCGCCTTGATAACTATTGGTCGCTCCACCGGCAATTGCCCCTTCAGAGGACTGCAGCCAAGTATAAAATTCCAATTGACGTTTCAGAGAATTTTCCCAATCCTGCCCAGCTGTAGCTGATGACGGAATCAGACCACCATCCGAATCAGAAAGTGCGTAGGCAGCCACGACATTCTGATACCCTTGGTGGGCATGGCTCGCACCGATTCTCCAAGCCCAGTTTCCTGTTGCTCCAAGTCCACCGCCCCATGCGGTATACCAAGCCAGAAGATATTGATTGGAATCTTTGCCAGTCCCGGCATCAGGGGTGCCGTCAGTAGCTGCACTTCCTACTTTTTGGAAGTATTTATCATACATACCGTACCGCAGGAAATCGCCCATTTTCTTAGCTTTATTCAAATACACTGTATTGTTGTAGCCGAGCTCTTTAGCCCAGTACATTGCTTGTACTGCCCGTGCATCGGCATCTGTAGCATTTGTGTAACGCCATTGAGCGGAAGGCACGTTAGCTTCTTTTGTGAACAGACTCATGAAGCCTTCGTTTGCTTTTCCGAACGTTTTGTCATCTTGAGACGGGTGAGGGACCGCCTCCCAAACGGACTCTTGTTCACCCCGTTGGAATGTATTCACATAAGCGGCTGTATGCGTAGGATTCAGCAAGTTGCCGAAGCCGTACCAGTTGTCCACGTCTACCAGCCAGTGCATCAAGTAGGTCTGGTTGTTGCCATACGTCGCCTTCAATTCAGCATCTAGCGGATCTTTACCTGCTGTATACTGGCCACCTAGCTGACTTGGATACTGATCCGGCTGAGCATGCTCCGCTGCATACGTAGCCGGGCTGTTCGGATTGTAATAACTCATGGTTGGCTGCTCTTCCTTGCCATCACCTTCGTTAATAGGGATGATATACTTCTCCATGTTGTCCCAAGCGGATTCCAGCTTAGTCCAGTCCCCTGTGTGATAACCATAGAGTACCTCAAGCCACATCCAATAACTGTAAGCTTCTGAGGTCGTCATATGTCCGTAATCAGGGGCTTCACTCATCAAGGTCTCTACCGCATGATAAGGTACTCCTTCGGCAGAGAAATAACCATTTGCGGGGTCTTTTAGCTGCGCATATAATTGCAGAAATCGCGTCTGCTCCGTAGTTGAAGCGTGAGCAGTCTGAGGTCTAAAATTAAATAGACCGGTCATGAGTGAGAGAAACAGGACTGTGGCCATTATTACAGAAACAGGCTTCTTTATTAAGCTCAATTTCATCATCTTAGGCAAGCTCCCTCTCTTGGATATATTTATGGTTCTAAGCCCCATACAAGTGTTTCACCTTGATAAAGTGTAACCTTATTCCAATCGGCAAATGTCTGCTGAACCGCGCTGTAGGAATAATCATCCGTTTCATTATAAGCCGTCCAGTCCGTCTTATTGGTGCGAGCCTGAATCTCGCCGCTATCTCCACCAGGCGCTATACTTCCAGCCCCTGCACCAAAAGAAATCTCCAGATAATAATCCGCGCCCGTACTGGCGGGATTCAGCTTAACAAAACTGCCGCTTAAATTACCACTGCCCACTACAGCATAATCACAATGAAACTGTTGTGGTTTATCCCCATCCACAGTGAAATAATAACGCAGCTTCAAGCCGCTAAGTGCCACAGACTCGGTTCCTGTATTCATAATTCGGAACTGAGGGCGCAGCTGTCCATCACTGGCATTCGTATCATTCGTACGATATTGCACCTTCAAATTTCCCGTTGTGGGCTGTGTCGGTTCTTGGGGTTTAGCACTAACCTGTATAGATGGCAAGCTCTCCCCTACACTATTCGTGGCAGTGATCACATAATAATAAGTGGTTCCGTTCACCCGTCCACTATCCATGTAATCCGTTCCCGTGACATTCTCAAGCACCGTATACGGGCCTCCACTCACTTCACTGCGTTTAACGGTATATTCACTGACCCCGCTAATCGCATTCCAAGTCAAATGGACCGTTCCATTACCTGCTACAGCCTGAACATTAGTCGGACGTGCAGGGACTTGAGGTTCTCCAGGTTGTCCGCCACCCGCTGGAAGTTCTCCATACATGTGTACACCTGCATCAAACACCGGAATGTTCGCTGTTTTTACAGGAGTTACTCCTTGAGCTGCCACCCCTTGGAATGAAAAATCATTAGCATTATTCCAGAAGTTAGTGTTCAGCGGAGCTGCAATTCGGAATTGAATCTCCTTACGATGAGCAGATTGTCCACCCGGATAAATCAAAGTACCTGTAAAATCAACCTTAGTATAGTAGATATGGTTAGCTGCATCGTAAGGCTGAAGTGCAGACACCGTTCCACCCTGATTGTAGCCTCCCGCTGTAACCGTAATATCCTCAGGACCATAACCAGCCGCTATCGCTTCACTAAGATCCACATAATAGTTAAAAGACATCTCTTTACTGGCCCTTGCCGGCCAGCCCGTACGGTTATTCAGCAATGCTCGAATCTCTACGAAATTGCTGCCACTAGCATTCACAGAGGCTTCGACAAACATCTCATCTTCACGTGTCTCTGCAGGTGGAAATTGTGCAAGCGGCTGTTGCCCTTGTCCATGCAGCAGCACCATTTTTGCAATAGCTCCTGTAAAAGCTGCATTGTAATCGGTTGCAACTTCATTCGAGACATAATCGTTAATGGAGTCGGTGTAGCTGTCTGTTTTGGACGGGCCTCCAACTAGCGCTCCGTACAAGACATGGCGATGATTTACCGGAACGCTCTGACTATCATTCCATGATCCATGTGAGGTTCGATGATGGGGATGCTGAGGAGAATTGTTACCAAAACCGATAACATAACTGCTGTTTCGTGGATTGTCACCAAGCATATACGTAATTTGTCTCTCCGCGAAAGAGCGCGCCGTATCTTTCTTCACCGGATCGCTCACCCAGTCTGAGTAAACGAAGGCCATAAAAGCCTGATTGGCTGCATAACGCAATGCGCCCCATTGATCCAGATGGGCTAGTCCGCCAGGTGTATAGGCAACACGGTCACTTGTTCCACCCACTCCAGTCGTCCAATACTGCATATTCCGTTCAGTGGATTGAATGAACTTGGTCTGCCCGGTGATTCGTGCCAACAGTAATTGAGCGCCATAATGCTTGTCGTCCCAAGACTGTGTCCACTGATACCCCCAGTTTCCAGCCTGATTCGTTCCCCATTGATCGCTTGCTGCAATAGCCTTATTGAGATACTGCTGATCGTTAGTCGCCAAATACAACCAGACAGCCCCCCAGCTCAATTCATCCGCGTAACCGCTCCAAGAATTATAATATTGTTTGACGTCGGTAATGCTGTCGGAATAGGAGCCGCGATAAGTGTCTGCAAAATTGTAAAGCTGTTTAGCATGCAGCAGCAGCTTGTCCGCGTATACGGCATCCGTATCCCTGAAAATAATGGATGCTGAAGCTAACGCTGCAGCTGTTTCTCCGGCAAGATCTGATCCGGGATGAGTGGCATCAATTTTGTAGGAAGGTCTCTGCATCTGCATGACTTCTGCGGGTCCCCACCAATTATGATCGGTTGTTCCGTTACCAACTTGTCCCCACAGCTCGTTAGGAGCGGTATGAGCTTTCACAAAATAATCGGTTGCCCAGCGAATATTGTCTAAAATTTCCTCCAGCTGCCCAGACCCCTCATATCCTTGCTTGTACTCATAAACCGACCACGCCAGCATCGTTGTAGAATAAGCCATAGGCAAACCGAATTTAACGTGATCACCGGCATCGTACCAACCACCAGTCAGATCATGTCCCACATCCGTCCCGTCCAAAAGACCGGAATCGCCCCGCCATTCCACCCGATTGTTATCTGGCAATTCACCAGACCGCTGGGTTTCGTAGAAATAAATAGATTTTTGTAGAACCTCCGCATAGTTGTAGTCTCCGGCCGCTGCCTCTGCTATCGCCGGTTGAAATGCAGCATTTGAACAAAATGTAAGCGTAAACAACAAACTGAACACCAGTCCTTGTTTCCTATACCTCTTGATCATTTCTACTGCCCCTCTCTTCAGTGAATGCCACAAGAAAGATTACACCTCAGTCCCGTAACACCTCCCTCACTTGAATCAGGTACCCGTCATTGCGATCATCCACTCACCTCACTCTAAGAGCTATATTTAAGCGAAAGTTTCGCTCTCACCCAAAATATACCATATCTTTCATTAAAACACTATATTTTTACAGTAAATAATGCACAAAATATAGGATTTATTGTTAATTTGATGAAAAATAAAAAACAGCAGCTCAGGATCTCTCCTTGAACTGCTGTTCATTAATCCCCTCTTACTGAGCTACCGCAGCTTTATCTGCAGAAACCGCAATGTCGTTATAATAGATTCCAACTCCATCACTAACAGCCCAATAATTCAGGACGCGGTTATTAACCGGCACTATTACAGCACGATAAAGTGTTGGGAATACTGGAATCTCGTCAACCATAAATTGTTGCCACTCTTTATAGATTTCTTTACGTTTGTCTACATCAAATGCAGCCTCGGAGATCCCTTCGGCGAGCAAACGATCGTTCTCTGCACTCGAGTAACGCGGGAAGTTATAGATTGCATCTTTGCCATACAGACCTGATGGGTCAACGTCAATCCCTACACCCCAAGCGCCTTGGTACACATCAACAGTAGGATCATCCTCACCATTTTGACCTATGCGATCATAGAAAGTATTAAACTCTACCATCTCCAAAGTTACATTCAGACCAATCGCTTTCCAGGATTGTACATAATATTGAGCCAACGGCTCAGCAATGTCTCCACCAGTCATCGAAATGAAATTAATCTTCAGCTCGCTGCCATCTGGATTCGTTCTAAATTCACCGTTTAGTTTGTAACCAGCGTCATCCAGGATCTTCTTAGCTGCTTCTGGATCATAAGCTACACCTGGATTGGAAGCATCATGGAATTCAGGATGGGAGGGTGGAATCAAGGTAGTCGCATTCCAACGCAGACCATTATAGAACTTTTTACCAACAGTATCATTGTCAACCGCTGCCCACATTGCTTTACGAAGATTCACATCCGCCATTTTAGCTTTAGGATCGGTAACAACCTCTTTTTTCGTTGCATCCCATTTACCAAGCTTAAAGCCTATATACGTATAAGCACGATCAACCGCACCCAGGAATTCAACGTTTGACATCTTTGCATTATCAGGGTATTGATCAATAGGGAAGGAATCCACCAAGTCAACTCCACCAGATTTCAGTTCTTGTACAATCGTTGTTGGGTTGATAACCTTCAAAATTACTTTATCCAGTTTAGGGGCTCCGCGCCAGTAATCTTCATTCTTAACAAATACTACAGACTCACCAGGAACGATACTCTCTACTTTAAAAGCTCCGAAGCCAATTGGCTTTTGGCGGACTTCAGGGGAAGAGGAGATTTTGGCAACATCCATGCCGCCAAAGATATGTTTGGCTAATGGATAAATCCATATGCTACCCGTTAACAAGGAAGGTGTAGATTGCTTATAAGTAATTTGCAGTTTCTTATCACCCAGCACTTTAATCCCGGATATGGTCTTGGCCTTACCGGAATGGTACTCATCCATGCCTTCAATATTAGTGAAGTCAGAACCGTAACGAGGACCATCATAAGCAGGATTACCAATAACTTCATGGGCGAACAACCAGTCTTCAGCTGTTACTGGTTTACCATCCTGCCAGTTTACATTGTCGCGAATCGTAAAGGTAAAGGTACGTCCATCTTCTGCAACTTCATAAGTAGCCGCACCATCATTAGTATAAACATAGTCTTTATCCCAAGTTAACAGACCTTCATCAAACCAGTTCAGAACTTGAGCATCTGGATCTCCAGAATAGAAGTTCCAGTTCAAAGTGCCTTCAAATGGACTATCGGAAACAAGTCCAAATGTAATTGTCCCTCCGTCAATAGCTTCACCTTGGTTAGTCTTAACGTTACTGAAATCTTTAATGTTATAAAGTCCGTCTTCTGCCTCAGGCGCGGCCGTTGCTTCTGCGGTTGCCGCGGGTGCGCTGGCATTAGGAGCTGCTGTTGATTCAGCCGCTTCGTTGTTGTTCTTGGAGCCGCAAGCCGCAAGAGCGAACAACATTACAAACATTAATGAAACTAGTAAAGCTTTTGAACGAATGGCTTTTCTCATTTAATCATTTCCTCCCTTATTATCCTTTTCTTTGTCTTGCGTCGGTCGCACGTTTAAGCGCTTGACCCACATTATTTATACTCAACATCAATACCAGGATCAGCAATGATGCGGGTAACCAGATCCACCATCTGAACTCAAGAGTCTGCGGATTTCTCGCATAGCTTACTAGAGTACCCAGACTGGGTGTACTTTCTGGAAAACCAAAACCTAGAAAGGATAGGCCTGATTCCAATCCAATATTAGCTGCCAGATTCAAGGTCATTGTTACGATAATGATTGAGCTTAAGTTCGGCAGAACTTGCGTAAACATAATTTTTAGATTGGAGGAGCCTAGGGTCTTAGATGCCTGAACATAATCCAATTCCTTCTCTTGTAATGTCTTGGAACGAATGAGCCTGGCAATCCCCATCCAAAGAAATGCTGTCATGATAAAGGAGAAGGTCAACGTATTGTATTTAGGAACTGCGCTGACAAAAGCTATAACAATCATTAGAAAAGGTAGAATCATGAAGAAATCCACAATACGCATCGCGACATTATCTACCGTTCCCCCAAAGTAACCTGAGACTAAACCTACCAGAATACCGATAATTCCCGTAAAAAATGTAACCATAAAGGCAATAGACATGGAATTTCGTGTTCCTATAATTAATTGACCGAATACATCCCGTCCTCCATAATCAGTCCCCAGCCAATGCACAGCCGAAGGCTTCTCATATAGGGCGAATAAGTCAACCGTGACAATTTCTTTCTGATCTAAAAATAAGGAGATCCCATATACAGCAGCAATAATTGTAAATAGGAAAATCAATGAGACCAGTGCCAGCTTATCCCGCACCATCTCCCGCCAAACAATTTTGAAGCCTGATGGACTTTTATCAGTTTCCTGCAGCAGAGCTATCTCTGCGCTCGTCTTTGCCATTTCATTCACCCCAAAGTGTTCATCTTCTTATTTAATCCGGATACGAGGATCTACGATACTTAAAATAATGTCTGATAACAACGCACCGACGATGGAAGCAACCCCATACAGAAGAACGAGGGCTGTTACCACGCTGAAATCCCGAATCGTTATCGAACTTAGAAACAGCAAACCCATTCCTGGATAGCTGAAAATCGTTTCAACGAACACCGTACCACCGATTAGCCCAGTGATCTCATATCCAAAAAATGCAGCGATCGGCAGCAAGGAGTTTCTCAAAATATGACGATTGTATACGCGTGACTCCGAAGCCCCTTTAGCTCTAGCAGTGAGAATGAAATCTTTTTGCTTCGTATCAATGATCTCATTTCTCAGATATTGTACGGTCCCAACCGTTGCAATTAGCGCCATAGATAGCGCAGGCAGAAGCAGATGATAGAATTTACTCCAGAAGTGACTTAGTGTACCTGGAACTTCCCCGGGACTGACACTGCCGCTGGTAGGAAACCAATGAAAATGAAATCCGAAAACCCATACCATTAAAAGTGCAAAAATAAACAACGGTGCAGCAAATCCAATATAGGTATAGCCAGTTATCAAGCGATCCAGCCACGAATCGTTATAACGTCCGCTGGTAATACCAAGCGGGATAGCAATAAGGTATGTAAGAATCAGCGTAACAATGGCCAGCCAAAGTGTATTCATCAGGCGTTGTCCGATTAGCTCTGAGACCGGCATTTTGAAACGGAAGGACTGGCCGAAATCGCCTTGTATCGCTTTAGTGATCCAATCCCAATACTGGATGTACCATGGATCATTTAGACCGAGCTTTTCTCTCATCGCATCAATAGCCGCCGGGTCAATATTCGGATCAAGCATTCCTGAAAGTGCGTCACCAGGCATCGCCTTCGCCATAAGAAAAACAAGAATACTTAATAGAACTACTTGAGGGATCATTATAAGAATTCTACGAACGATAATCTTCCACATATTCTCAACCTTTCTCAGGCAAGGCTACCAGATGAGTCTCGGAAATTGATTTTAATGGATAAGCCATGCCTTCTTCATCAAAATAATTCCGGTGCGCTTGTTCATATTCCTTGCTTACTGATTTTCTGAATTCCGTCTGCTTTTCTCTCTGTTTCGGATCAATATCAGGAATGGCGGCAATGAGTCGTTTGGTATAAATATGCTGAGGATTGTCAAAAATATCTTTAGCAGTCCCTTGCTCCACATGTCGTCCTTTATACATAATCCCTATGTGATCGCACATATGCCTGATGATCCCGAGATCATGACTGATAAATAGAAAAGTAAGATTCAGCTCTTTTTGAATGTCCTGCATGAAGTTAAGCACCTGTGCCTGTACTGAGACATCTAGCGCAGATACCGGCTCGTCAGCAATAATAAGTTTTGGCTTGAGTGCAATTGCTCTGGCAATTCCGATCCGCTGCCGCTGGCCGCCAGAAAATTCATGCGGATATTTCAGGATGTTCTCAGGACTTAAGCCTACTTGTAAAAGCAATTCCTGCACCCGGCGTTTTTCTTCCCCTGGAGACATTTTTTCGAAATTACGCAACGGTTCTGCAATAATATCGAGTACACGCTTCTTAGGATTTAAGGAAGAGTACGGATCCTGAAAGATCATCTGAATGTCTTTGCGGACATTTCTTTGCTTTCGTACACCCCTCAAGGCCAAATCTTGCCCTTCAAAAATCACGCTGCCGCTAGTAATAGAATTAAGACCTATAATCGCGCGACCCGTTGTCGTCTTTCCGGAACCAGATTCACCAACCAGACCATAGGTTTGCCCAGCTTCAATGGTAAAATTAACATTATCGACAGCCTTAACTACGCCAACTTCCCTTCGAAAAACACCGCCGTGGATCGGAAAATGTACTGCTAAATTTTTAACCTCAAGAAGTCCCATTGTGGATTGCCTCCTCGTTAGTATCAGGGAAATGGAAATTGTTATAACAGGTGCAGCGAACGAAATGTCCGGGTGCGACTTCATGCAGCTGTGGGTTCTCCTCATGCTCCGATTCAGGAATCCAAGGCGTCCGTGCCGAGAAACGGCAGCCCTTACGCGGAAGGTTTTGCAGTGGTGGAACAATCCCCTGAATCACATGCAACCTGGATTTTTCTTCTTTTGCCGTTGGAATGGAGTTTAATAAGGATCTCGTATATGGATGTTTCGGATTAGACGTCAACGTAAAAATATCTGCGATTTCGACGATTTGTCCGGCATACATCACCGCAACACGGTCAGCCATTTCGCTTACAACCCCTAAGTCATGAGTGATTAAGATAATGCCTGCTTCCATATCGTTTTTTAATTTTTTAATAAGTTCAAGGATTTGTAATTGGATAGTCACATCTAGTGCTGTGGTAGGCTCGTCGGCGATCAAAAGCTTGGGTCCATTGGCTATCGCAATGGCGATAACCACCCGCTGCCTCATGCCACCGGATAATTCGTGGGGGTACTGCTGATATGTATGCTCGGGACGGGAAATTCCAACCTTGGTCAAAAGATCAATGACCTTCTCTTTTCGCTGTTTCTTAGAAAGCTTGGAATCATGTAGGATAAGTACTTCTTCAATCTGTGAACCGATGATCATTAGCGGGTTTAAAGCGGATAAAGGATCTTGAAAAATCATAGACATTTCTTGGCCGCGCAGCTTGTTTAGTGCAGCAGGAGACATAGTAACGATGTCCTGGCCCTTGTATTTGATTTGTCCGTCAATTCTGGCTCTGGTATGCAGCCCCATAATGGAAAAGGCGAGCGCACTTTTTCCTGAACCAGATTCTCCAACGATAGCCAGAATTTCATTTTTGCGAACAGACAGGGTAACATCATCAACCGCAGCATAATAGTCGTCTGCAATTCTGAACGATGTCGACAAATTTTTGATTTCTAGTAGTTCTTCGCCCATATTCATCACCCTAACGACAAGGATTTCAAAATTAACACAATGAAAATATTATGTAAATTTTGATATAAATAGTGTTGATTTTCATGAAACATTTTGAAATAACCAATGTGATGATAATTAACACTGTTAAGAATACTACCAGTAGTTCAATCGGAAATAAAAATGAACATCTCGTAACTTTGTAGTTCATTTTAATTAACTTATGGTAAATTATCAATCTTTTCCTATAAAAAATTTTCAATCGATGTGATTAAAAGTAACGTAGGCAACAAAAAAACGGCTCTAGGCCGCCTTTTTTTGGGAATTATTTAGTTCGACTGAAAGTTAAAATCTTTGGCTTTCCAGCATGAAATTGGAAGGTATTACAGTCGCTAGCTGCTTACTGCTCCCGCCGAAGCTTTTGATTATGACGAATCTTAATCTCATTGCCTTGCTCAGTAGCTTGATAAAAAACACGCTGAGAAATCTCCTTAGGCAAATACTCTTGCTTCACATAATGCCCCGGAAAATTGTGCGGATATTGATATCCTTCATGCCCTAACGCAGTTGCACCTTTATAGTGCGTATCACGCAGATGCAGCGGTACCTCCGCTGATTTGATCTCATCCATACTTGCCATTGCATTGGAAATAGCCATAACCACAGCATTAGACTTCGGACTTTCCACTGCAAAAAGAATAGCTTGGGCAATGTTCAGCTTCGCCTCTGGCCAACCATTGTTTCGATACGCATCCAGCGCACTCACCGCTTGAACCATAGCTTGGGGATTAGCCAAGCCGATATCCTCACTGCTGGCTGCAATCAGGCGCCGAATAAAAGTCATAGGGTCCATTCCAAGCTTTTCTACCGCATACAGAAACCAAAACAACGCGGCGTCGCTGGAACCGCGAATACTTTTATGAAAAGCGGATAGCACATCATACTGCGTAGATTCATCAGCCTTCACAATGGGGCGCCGAATGGATTCTTCCGCCACCTCCAGCGTGATATGAACACTTCCATCAACTTGCGGCGCGGTAGTCAGGGCTGCCAGCTCCAGCGCATTTAGTGCCCGCCGGATGTCTCCATTAGCCATTGTTGCAATATGCAACAAAGCCTCCTCATCAACCTGAAGCTCCATAAATCCAAGACCTTTCTCTTTGTCCGCCAAGGCTCTGCGCATCGCGATCAAGCTGTGTTCACTCGTTAATGCCTCCAGCTGAAATAAGGTGGATCGGCTCATAAGCGCCCCATTAACATAATGGAACGGGTTCTCTGTAGTCGCTCCAATGAAGGTAATAGTCCCTTTTTCTACTGCTGGCAAAAGCGCATCCTGGCGTGAGCTATTAAATCGATGCACCTCGTCCAGGAACAGGATCGTCTTAGTGCCGTACAATGTTTGATTGTTCTGAGCTCGCTCAATAACCTCCCGTACATCCTTCACGGTAGCTTCCACCGCATTCAGACGTACGAACTCTCCTTGCGTGTGATGAGAAATAATATGCGCGAGTGTCGTCTTGCCGCATCCCGGGGGGCCATAGAGCAAAATCGAAGAGACTTGATCCGCCTCAATCGCTCTTCGCAGCAGCTTCCCCCGACCTATGATATGCTCTTGACCAATATATTCATCAAGATTCTCCGGTCTCATCCGGTCCGCAAGCAGCCGTCCGCCCCCGGTGTCCTCTCCGAAAGAAAATAAATCCATAACTCCACTTCCTTGCTATATTCTTGTAAAAGCTCAATGTAAATCCCTCTCTATCATACCATATCACAGGGAAGGATTAGGATGTCCTGCCGGTTCAAGGTAACAGTATCAGCATAGACTTATTTTACGCCAAAATAAAAAGAGCATGATCTCGTCTTAGAAAGGCGGGAGCCATGCTCTTTTTTCAAAATATAAGAAAGTATAGGTTTCACACTACACTTTATCCTTATGATTTCTCGCATAACGCTTACCGTCCTTCTAAGGACACCAGAGGCGTTTATGCTTGAATTGCAAGCTAGCAATTTACTGCCAGCCGCATTTTTGATATGATTTTACGAATGCTTTCTTCCGATAGATGGTACTTCTTCTGAAGTTCCGCTACGGAATCACCGCTTCGATGACAACTGAAAATTTCCTTGTTCCGGTTCGCTATTTCTTTCCTCGAACCGCTGTTCTCGCCCCATCGAACCCGCTCTTCCGTCTTCTTAGGGATGTAGAGCAGTTCACCTTGGATGTATCCCTGAAGCTCTTCGAGCAAGCCAGGGGGGAGCACATCCTTCCCATTTACATAACTCAACTTGCATTTCCTCCTTCAACAGGTGTGTCCCTATGCGTCGGTCAACTAAGTTTTTAGTTATAATCACGTCACCTGCCTCCTTTCTTCTCCTCATATTTGGAAAAATCCGTAATTTCATTATATAAAAACCTTTTGGTAGCGTCTACATTCGATTTCATAAATTAAGTTCTTATGGATAAGTGTGGTACTTCTTATGTTAGTAATAAGGAGGCCGTAAGGCCTCCTCGCTTTAAGCAGGTTTCCGTCTTAAACGGAAACCACCTCGTATACTGAAATCATTTCAATCAGCCTCCTTCCAGAAGTGTTCTTGCCCGGCCGGACACTTATTATTAAGCCATACCTATGGGGGAGTTACAAGACCAAGAACAGTTATAACCATTCTCCACCAGTCTTATTCTCCCTCAGAATCGCTTCCAGCCGCCGTTTGCACATAGGAAGGAACTTCCCCATTATGGAGCAGCCACAGCTCATGGAGAGCACGTGTACAGCCGACATACATCAGCTTCGCGTCCCAAGCCGTCGCTCCGTAATGGTCTTGATCGGCATCTGCTAAGATCACCGCATCGAACTCCAAACCTTTTGATAAATAGACAGGCAGCACCGATAACCCGCCCTGATATTGCGTCATACTGCCATCAATCAGATGAATATCTTCAAAATGCTGTGCCAGCTCCGCATATAGTTCTGCAGCCTCATGAAGATTTCTTGTTAGGACAGCCACCGTACGGTATTCCCTTCCTGACAGAGACTTCAGTGCAGAGGTTATTGTCCGCAAGCGAGCTTGCTCATCAGCCACCAGTTCCCCGGCATCCTCGCCATAGGCGATCATACGCACGGGATCTCCACTACGAAACACAGGAACAGCCAGCAATGAGCTCTCCACACCTGAAGATAGAATTCCATTAGCGAAGTCTATAATTTCCATAGTAGAACGATAGCTGCGTGTCAGCGCGTGATAAGCCGTGTTCTCAGGGGCAAACAACGTCTGCATCTCTTCCCACGCGTGTACGCCTTTATAGGCATGTATGCCCTGCGAGAGATCACCCAGGATCGTAAAGGAATGGCCTCGCACATATAAATCCAGAACGGCAATTTGGAAAGGTGAAAAATCCTGAGCCTCATCGATTACTACATGGTCAAAGCGAGTAACGCCCTCATCACCATTCAAAAGATAATGGATATACAGCAGCGGAGGTAAATCCTCTTCACGTATGATGCCTTTTTTCAGCTCTTTTGCCGTTTCCTTCAACACAGCTGCCGGAATTTCCTCTGGCGGTTCAACCGGCCAATCCTCAGGAAGTTTAGCTGCTCGGAAAATTTGCTTATAGATCGTTAATGGATCATATTTAGGCCATTTGGCACTATAAGCCTTCTCTCGCTGCGCGCCTTTTTTCTTGCGATCCTTCATAGCAGCAGCTGAAGGACTCTTCTTCAGTTCCATCTCAATCCAGCGATGAATCCGCGCCATTACCCGTTCCTTGCGCTTGGCTGGAGGATAGGGAGCATACTCCTCATTATGCCAGCGCAAAATCATAGAACGGCGTAGCACCGCACCCTCCCACGGGCTAAAATCACCCTCAGGTACAGAGCTGCTTTCCAATAGCTTGATGCTGGACTCTATGATTCCCATCAGCACCGTGGAACCCTTGAGGCGCCCCGGCGTCTCTTCTGTAATTACCGGCATGCCGCCAGGGGTTTCGAACCAGCGGTTCATCGTCTCTGTCGCATCCTGTTCCGGCAATTCCAGTCCTAGTACATTAGCCGCCCAATCCGGAAATGTACTTTGAGCAATATTACCTACCCCGAGCTCAGGCAATACGTCCGAGATGTAATCCAAAAACATCCGGTTTGGTGCAAAAATGATCATTTTTTCCGCAGAAACCTGATCCTTGTATTGATACAGCAGAAAAGCAAGCCTGTGCAGTGCAACGGTTGTTTTACCGCTTCCTGCCACGCCCTGAATGATTAGCGCTGTATTTTTGGCAGCACGGATAATCTTGTCCTGCTCCTCTTGAATGGTCGATACGATATCCCGTAGACGATTATCCTTGTTCTCCCCAAGTCGATAGACGAGAAACTCATCTGATACAATCGGTGCATCGCTTTCCCGATTGTACGTATCCGCGACCCGCTCCAGAATTTGCTTCCGAATCACCACGTTGCGTTTGAGGTATACCAGCCCCTCTATTAATCCCTCAGGAGCTTCATAGGAGGCTGGCTCGGTACCGCCGGTAAACGAATAAAACAGGCTTGCTACCGGTGCGCGCCAGTCGATGACTAGCGGACGGTCGCTTACCTGCTCGAGGTCTACGCCGATTTTGCCTATATAGAGTGCCTTCCGTTCATTCTCATCATTGCCTTGAAAATCAAGCCGTCCGAAATAAGGCTCCTGCCTAAGCTTGGCAAGATCTTTGCGCTTCTGATCACGGTTCGCTTCCAGCACCTGTTCCGTATAGTCATGTCCCGTGTACACTGGTGTCTGCTGGAGCTTCTCCAGCAAAGTGTCAATTTCAGTAAGCGCTTGATTCAGCCTGTCTTCTTCCTCTTGATAGGCACTTTGAAAGTTGTCTTCCAATTTCAGTTACCTCCTAAAAGTTTATCGAGCTTAAATTTTCATGCTCCTACGCCCATTTCTCACGCAAAAGGATACCCATTGTAGCACAATCAGCACTTAAATACCAAATCTTACAAATAATTTGACTAAACTTATAAGTTGTTCTCCAACCTAAAGCCCTTTGGTGCACCTTAGCATGCACAAGCGCCGAATGTTCGGGACAAACCAAAGGCTTTTTTGCCTTTGGTTTCAGCGTTCGCACACATTTAGCTCCGATCAGAGGCATTTTTGCCTTTGATTTCAGCGTTCGCTCACATTTGGCTCGCATCTGAGGCATTTTTGCCTTTGGTTTCGGCGTTCGCACACTTTTGGCTCCAATCAGAGGCATTTTTGCCTTTGGTTTCGACGTTCGCACACGTTTAGCTCGAATCTGAGGCATTTTTGCCTTTAATTTCAGCGTTCGCTCACATTTGGCTCGCATCAGAGGCATTTTTGCCTTTGGTTTCAGCGTTCGCACACATTTAGCTCCGATCAGAGGCTTTTTTGCCTTTGGTTTCGGCGTTCGCACACGTTCGGCTCGAATCAACGGCATTTTTGCCTCTGTTTTCGACGTTCGCACACGTTTAGCTCGAATCTGAGGCATTTTTGCCTTTGGTTTCGGCGTTCGCACGCATTTAGCTCCGATCAGAGGCTTTTTTGCCTTTGGTTTCGGCGTTCACACGCATTTAGCTCCGATCAGAGGCATTTTTGCCTTTGGTTTCGGCGTTCGCACACTTTTGGCTCCAATCAGAGGCATTTTTGCCTTTGGTTTCGACGTCCAGGCACATTTAGCTTCCATCTACGGTTTTTATACCTTTGTTTTCGTCGTCTACGCGCATTTAGCTCCAATCAACGGTATTTATCTCTCTGTTTTCGGCGCTTCCACGCATTTAGCCCCAATCAACGGTATTTATACCTTTGTTTTCGTCGTCTACGCGCATTTAGCCCCAATCAACGGTATTTATACCTTTGTTTTCTACGTCTACGCACATTTAGCCCCATTCATCGGTATTTATCCCTTAGATTTCGTCGTCTACACGCATTTAGCTCCAGTCAACGGTATTTATCCCTTTCTTTTCGACGTCTACGCACATTTGGCTCCAATCAGCGGCACAACGGCATTTACCTCTTTAATTTCAACGCTGGCTAATAGAGCTGATTAGTGTGCAACAGGTCCCTCGCAATCAAAGAAACTGGATGCCGCTCTATAGCACAGCCTGCAAAATAAAGTTAGCCACAAACAAACCAGCAATTCCATACAACGCAGGTGGCACTTCCTTCCCTTTGCCCAGCGCCAGCTTCACAATTGGGTAGGTAATAAAACCAAAAGCCATACCGTCCACGATGCTATAGGTGAATGGAATCATAACCATGATTAGAAAAGACGGGAACAGCTCGGTCAAATCACTTAAGTCCATCTCACGCACATTTTGTACCATTAGTCCGCCGATCACAATCAGGATCGGTGCGATCGCACTATCGGGAATATAGGATAACAGCGGTAGGAATAAGAAGGTCGCCCCGAATAGAAGCCCTGTCACCAGCGAGGTGAGACCCGAACGCCCGCCCGCAGCTATTCCTGCATTAGATTCTGCAGCGGCCACAACCGGACTGCTTCCGAAAAGACCCGCGGCGATATTAGCAAGCGAGAGCGCACGCAGGCTGCTTTTGAAGCGTTCTGGACGGCCTGCCATCATCGTCTGCGAGGCTACAAGACCGATATTTTCAAATACAACGATTAACAATAACAGGAATACAGCAATCCAGAACACCAGGCTCACAATGCCGCTCCAGTCCATTCCGAAAAATAGGCCGCCATAACCTGAGAATACATGCCCTGAGGCCTGTTTTTCCGGTGCATGTGCAGCTCCCAGCAGGTAGGCAAGTCCTGTACCGACCAGCATACTTATCAGCAGGCCTCCGTTAGTTCCCCGGATAAATAACACTAAAGCCAGCAATAAAGTCACACAGGATGTAATAACTGCAGGATCACTAAAATGTCCTATGGCAACAAAAGTAGTCTGATGGGCAATCACTATCCCACTCTTTTGCAGCCCTATAAAGGTCAGAAACAGCCCTATACCGACTGTAATGGCATGCTGCAGGTTTTGGGGAATTGCCTCACTAAGAATACGATAAAGTGATGTAAAGGCCACGATAGCGAATAACACGCCTGTTATAACGACTACAGTAAGCGCCTCTCTCCAGTCCAGTTTCATGGAATGAACAAGCGTATAAGTGAAAAATGCGTTAATCCCCATCCCGGGAACCACGATGATAGGCGTCTTCCCGCCAAAAGCCATCAGCAGACAGCCGGTAATTGCGGTCAACAGTGTAGCCACCATTGCCGGTCTAAGCGGCATCCCCGCGTCATGGAGAATCGTCGCATTCACCATAACAATATAAACTGAAGCAAAATAGGAGAGAATCCCTGCAGCCCATTCCCGTTTCCAGTCATTCTCAGGCGCAAGCCCCACACTATTTCGCCAAAAATTCGATTTCATGTACAAAAACCTCCACTGATATTAAGTTCCGCAGGCGGATATTACCCGGATTATAAATCTAATAATCAGCCGTTCATCCCGGTTCAGCTATTATGCCTATTTGTGGCCTGCTTCTTGCAGAACCCGCCTGTTTAACGACAACAAAAGGGCGTACGCAGCCGGATTCCAGCTACTCGCCCTTTTGTCCATTACTCTAATCCTATAACTATAATTGAAACAGCCTCAGCTCAGCGATTCACTTACAAGCTGACGCCTCCAGCCTCAAGCAAGTCACGCACGGCAACGCTGACCATAATTAGGCCGGCTACCGGTGGAACAAATGAATTGCTGGCTGGCGGTTGTTTCGCTTTACGTCGATCCGGCGCATTCTCCGGAACAATCTTGTCCGTAACATCCTGACGTGGCTTCATTGGCGGCTCCGTAGAGAAAACCACCTTCACGCCTTTCTTAATCCCATCCTTACGCAGCTTCTGGCGAATGACCCGGGCAATCGGATCATACGTTGTTTTGGAAATGTCCGCTACCTGGAATCTTGTAGGATCCATTTTGTTGGCAGCGCCCATGCTTGAGATCATAGGAATTCCACGTGCCAGACATTCTTTAATCAAATGGACCTTGTAGATAATCGTATCCGAGGCATCAATCACATAATCCGGTTTCAGCTTGAACAGTTCCTCATAGGTTTCTTCCGTATAGAACATGTTCAGCGCAATCGCTTCACATTCCGGATTAATCAGCTTCACACGGTCTACCATCAGTTCGGCCTTCTTTTGCCCAACCGTTGTAGTAAGTGCGTGGATCTGCCGATTTACATTGGTAATGTCGACGGAATCCTTATCAATCAGAATCAGTCTGCCGATCCCGCTACGAGCCAATGCCTCAACAGCCATACCGCCAACACCGCCGATACCAAGTACCGCTACTGTGCTGTTCTTCATAATCTCCAGACCTTCCGGTCCGATCGCCAGTTCCGTACGTGAGAACTGATGCAGCATGAGGTCAGCCTCCTTCAAAAGCTATGGCGAAGCAGAAATCTGCCTCGCCCGCTTTATTTAATTATTCTTTTTCTTTTTCTTTCTTTGGTTTAAGAGCCAGCTTAATATGCAGTTGCTCCAATTGTGAACCGTCTACTGGTGCAGGTGCATCCATAAGCAGGTCCGTTGCACTTGCCGTTTTCGGGAATGCGATGGTTTCGCGTAGATTTGTACGACCCGCCAGCAGCATAATTAGACGATCTAAACCGAAGGCAATACCACCATGTGGAGGTGTACCATATTCGAACGCATCCATCAGGTAACCAAATTTCTCGTAAGCAACCTCATCTGAGAAGCCGAGAGCTTGGAACATTTTTTCCTGTACTTCACGTTTGTAAATCCGCATGGAGCCGCCGCCTACTTCATAACCGTTCAGAACGATATCGTAGGCTTGTGCACGAATTGCACCTGGATCTGTGTCGAACAGATGCAGATCCTCTTCACGTGGACGAGTGAACGGATGGTGTTCTGCTACATAACGTTTCTGATCTTCATCATAACCAAGCAATGGGAAGTCAGTCACCCAAGCGAACTTGAACACATTATCGTCGATCAGACCCAGCTGACGTCCGATTTTGACACGAAGGGCGCCTAGAACGTCCGCTACAACCTTTTTGGTATCAGCGGAGAACAACAGTAGGTCACCTTCTTCAGCGCCTGTACGCTCCTTCACAGCTGCAATTTCTTCTTCAGTGAAGAATTTGACAATCGGTCCTTTGAACTCGCCGTCTTTCACTTGAATCCAAGCCAAACCTTTCGCTCCATAACGCGCAGCATAAGGTCCGAGATCATCGATTTCTTTACGAGTCCAAGTCCCACAGCCTTTAGCATTTAGACATTTCACTTCTCCGCCTTTTTCGATCACGGAAGCGAATACCTTTACGCCACTTGTGGCAACAATATCGTTCATTTCTACAAGCTCTAATCCAAAACGCAGGTCAGGTTTGTCTGAACCGTATTTGCCCATAGCCTCAGCATAAGTCAAACGTTGGAATGGAAGCTGAATATCCGCTCCTACAGTTTCTTTAAACAAACGCTGCATCAGGTTCTCCATCATGCCAAGCAGCTCATCCTGAGACAGGAATGAAGTCTCGATGTCCACTTGTGTAAATTCCGGCTGGCGGTCAGCACGCAAATCTTCATCACGGAAACAACGAGCAATTTGATAATAGCGTTCAACGCCACCCACCATCAATAGCTGCTTGTAGATTTGTGGAGATTGCGGCAATGCGAAAAATTCGCCTTCATGCACACGGCTTGGCACCAAATAATCACGAGCACCTTCCGGTGAGCTCTTAGTTAGGATTGGTGTTTCTACATCAATAAATCCTTCACTGTCAAGAAAGTCGCGGAAAATCTTAGAAGCTTTCGAGCGTAGCAACAGCGTTTTTTGCATTTCTGGACGACGCAGATCCAGGTAACGATATTTCAGGCGAAGAGATTCGTCTACTTCCACTCCATCTTCGATGAAGAATGGAGGAGTCTTAGCAGCGTTCAGCACTTCGATGTCTGTAATTTGAACTTCAATCTCACCTGTTGGCAGATTGCGGTTAATGGTTTCTTCATCACGTTTAACCACTTTTCCTTTGACAGCCAAAACATACTCACTGCGAACCTTATCCGCAATTTGCAGTGCTTCGCCGGAGTAGTCCGGGTTGAATACAACTTGCACAATACCGCTTCTGTCACGCAGGTCAATAAAAAGTACGCCCCCAAGGTCGCGGCGGGTCTGGACCCATCCGTTCAAGGTTACCGTTTGTCCAATATGTTCTGGTGTTAATTGCCCACAGTTATGACTTCTTTGCATAATTCACCATTCCCCTTTTTAGTTAAAAATAAGTTTCTATTTAAAAAGTCTTCTTCTATACCAACGCCTGAGCCAGCTCTTCGAGCTTCACAGTCTGCTGTTCCCCTGTGCTCATCGACTTCAGCGCAATTACACCATTCTTCAGCTCGTCTTCGCCAAGAATCGCAGTATAACGTGCCGACATACGGTCAGCTGACTTCATCTGTGCCTTCATCTTCCTGCCGAGGTAGTCGCGTTCTGCCGAGAACCCTTGGCTACGCAGAAAGTATAGCTGCTTGGAAATTTCAATGTCAGCCTCTTCGCCAAGAGCTACAAAATACACATCCAGTGGCTTTGCAGTCTCCAGTGCTACCTTCTGATCTTCCAGAATAAGAAGAATACGCTCCAGCCCGATCCCAAAACCAATACCCGGTTGATCCGGTCCACCGATTTCTTCAACCAAACCGTTGTAACGGCCTCCGCCGCCTACGGTATCAATAGAGCCAATGCCAGCTGCTTTATATTCAAACGCAGTATGCGTGTAATAATCCAAACCACGTACAAGACGAGGATTAATCGTGAACTCCACACCCATGATGTCGAGATGCATCTTAACCTTCTCAAAATGAGTTATGCATTCATCATCCAAACTGTCCAAAATGGAAGGCGCATCTGTAAATTTATCCTGATCCACCTTGCAATCCAGCACACGAAGCGGATTACGCTCGATTCGACGCTGACAGTCACTGCAGAGGTTATCCTTCATCGGTCTAAGGAATCCCAGCAGCTTCTCCCGGTAAGCCGCACGGCTTGGTGCATTACCCACGGAATTAAGCTCCACTCTTACATCCTTAAGACCTAGATCCTTATAGAATTGATAGCCCATAGAGATTACTTCTGCATCAATAGCCGGATCCACGGCCCCAAACGCCTCAATCCCAAACTGATGGAACTGGCGATATCTTCCGGCCTGCGGACGCTCATAACGGAACATAGGTCCGATATAATACAGCTTGCTTACATCAGGTTCACCGTATAGCTTGTTCTGAACGTAAGCCCGCACGACACCAGCCGTTCCTTCTGGACGAAGAGCCAAATCACGGTCGCCTTTGTCCTTGAACGTATACATTTCGCCTTCCACAATATCCGTTGTTTCGCCTACTCCACGTTCGAATAACCCTGTGTGCTCAAACATAGGTGTGCGAATTTCCCGGTAGTTAAAACGGCGGCATAAATCTCTGGCCTTCCCCTCAATATACTGCCATTTCTCCACAGCACCCGGAAGCACGTCCTGCGTTCCTGTTGGTTTCTCGAATCTTTCTTTAGCCACAGTCTATCCCTCCTAAAAAATAACCCCTCTAGAGCTGTTCTCTTCATCTGTTTCTATTGCAGAAAAAGCAAAAAATCCCTCGCCCTGTTTTATAAAAAAACAGGGACGAGGGATTATCATAACCAATAATACACCACGTGGTACCACCCACATTCCGGATCAGTAAAAATATACTGAAGCCGCTCAAAGCGGTTAACGCCCGCCTACGCGTAACGGCTACTGATCGCGGCAATCAATACTGCCCACTTTCGCCGTACGTTCTCGGGGAGGTCATTCATTCGCTCATCAACAGAATCCTTGCAGCCAAGCGATACCGGTTCATCATCCACTTAAGTAGATGTCATCCGAATCGACAAGGGATTCTTCTCTGGAGTTGTGGGTTCTCGAATTACTTGGTCCCGTCATCAAAACCATATGATAAAATCGTATATTGTTAATATTCTACTGAACTACTGCATTAAAGTCAAGGAAGTAAAAAGGATGCCTGGTATAAATTTTGACAGTTTCCGAGTTTTTTATTCAGCAATTATATTGTAACAAAAAAAATGACCTGCAGCCGAATGCTGCAGGTCCATCATCATATATTATTAAAAAGGGGGTCATGCCTTTATTATAAACACGCTATATTAAGGAATCATGTACGTAATATTACGATTATATTACATTCCATGAAAGCGGTTTATTTTTAATAGAATACTATTCGAATTGTTCAACATAGGCCCCTTTGCCCCGAAGGATTTCCACAACTTCATTATAATTTTCTTCTGCTATACTTAGCTCCATCACATAACGAAGTTCACTTAAATCCCCATCTTCGAGATCTCCTTCTGCCACGTTCGCACTAACCTGATCTTCATTCACACTATAATGCGTTTCAGGGTCAGCCCGAGTGTCGGAAGCGGCAATGCCAGGAACCAG
Source organism: Paenibacillus sp. FSL H8-0315 (assembly GCF_038005365.1). Lineage (NCBI taxonomy): Bacteria > Bacillati > Bacillota > Bacilli > Caryophanales > Paenibacillaceae > Paenibacillus > Paenibacillus sp. FSL H8-0315. Next base: position 1,857,352 of record NZ_JBBOTA010000001.1, read on the forward strand.
CATAGCTCCAGCTGCAGGTGTGCTAGCCGTTCCAAGCGTTCCAGTTGTGCCTGCGACTACAGATGCACTATCCAGTGGAATGATTGGAAACAGAATATTACGATCATTGCCGATAGGGTCTGTGAGTGGCCAAACCTCCAAACCATCCACCTTATAGCTAATCAATGCTGTTTTTGCGCCTTCTGCTTCATTTTCAGTTCTGAAATACGCTTGGATTTTTCTGCTCATTGCCATTACCTCCTTGGATTATAAGACTCTAATTTAAATATTGCTTATTTATTTCAGGACCTTCAATATTTCACGAACAAATGCAGGCTCATCTTTTGGTGTACGCGAAGTAATGTAATTGCGATCAACCACTACTTCCTCATCCTTAAACTCCGCGCCGGCATTCACAACATCATCCTTCAGCGGAGGATAAGAGGTAATGGTGCGTCCCTTAAGCAAGTCTGCACTGATCAGAATTTGCGGTCCGTGGCAAATAGAGGCGATAGGCTTGCCTGCTTCATTTGCTTCTTTTACAAACTTCAAAATATCAGCATTTTGCCGTAAATTCTCGGGGGAAGAACCACCCGGGATGACAATCGCGTCATAATCACTTGCTTGAACATCGGCGATCGCCTTGTCTGCTGCGTAGGAGACTTCTTTCTTTTTACCTAGCAAGGTCTCCCCTTTTTTCAAACCAATAATGTCAGCTTGATGTCCTGCCTTTATAATTTCATCATAAGGAACCTTCATTTCAGAATCTTCAAAATCATTAGCCAGTAAGAAAGCAACGTTACTCATGTAATAGTTTCTCCTCTCTGTCTTTAGCAATTAATGATGTTCTAATTATTCTTTCTTGTGGTCTATTACCCTTATGAGGATGCTTTCTAACCTTTAATCGGAAAAAAGGCTTCCTTCACAACACCGAAAAAGCCGCATTTTCCACCCGCTTCAGGTACGCGGCAAGAGATTGCGGCTTCTTCCTTTCATCACTAGTGGTTCGGTCTCGCCGTCTAGCTTTTTGGCTAATGCACAGGCTTCCATAGGACTCCCAGTCGGTAGTGCCGGGATACTTCTCCATACCCATGCCTTCTGTGATTGTCTCATTCTTAAACTCCCTGCCTTATGCGTGATATCTGCCTGCATTTAGTTTATCCAGCCCAAAGAAGCTCTATCCGCATAAAAAAAGATGTCGAAAGTTAGCTCCGGCCAGAAGCAATCTTCGACATCCTCTATTTCGTTAGCTGCGGCTATCCAGAATGAGAGTAACTGGGCCCCAATTGGTCAGCGACACATCCATCATCGCTCCAAATATGCCCGTCTCCACCTGAAGACCTCCAGCTCTAAGCTCTTGATTAAAATAATCATAAAGACGCTCGGCCTCCGCAGGAGCTGCAGCTCCCATGAAATTCGGCCGTCTTCCCTTACGGCAATCTCCGTATAAAGTAAACTGGGACACTGAAAGAATAGCCCCGTTAGTATCCGTGACACTATAGTTCATTTTGCCAGCATCATCTTCAAAAATACGCAGTCCAGCTATTTTATCCGCTAAATATTTGGCATCCTTCTCTGTATCTTCATGGGTAACGCCGACAAGCAGCATCAGGCCATTGCCAATCGCTCCGGTCACTGTCTCATCCACGGTTACTTTGGCGTCCTTACAACGCTGTACTACAACTCTCATCGCACTACTTCGCTCCTTGCCTTATTGCATGATCCGATTCACTGTATATACATCCTTGACTCGTTTCACTTTATCTACAACGGATTGTAGATGCTCCGTATTACGAATAAGGATGGTCATATGAATCATTGCCATCTTATTCTTGTCAGAGCGCCCAGTGACCGCTGAAATGTTCGTTTTGCTCTCGGACACAGCCTGCAATACTTCATTGAGCAGTCCATTGCGGTCATGGCCTGTAATCTCAATATCCACACTATAGTTTGCTTCCATCGTGCCTTCCCATTCCACTTCAATCACTCTAGCTGCTTCTTCTCCGTCACCTTCACCCGGAATATTAGGACAATCCTGGCGGTGTACAGATACGCCCCGGCCCCGTGTAACATAACCTACAATGTCGTCACCCGGAACCGGGTTGCAACATCGTGCAAAACGAACAAGTAAGTTTTCAATTCCTTTTACACTAACGCCATTGGTGGGTTGATTTCTTCTTTCGCCGGAAGACTTGATCTCCTTCATCTCTGAAGTAAGCTCCAAGTGGTTAGCAGCTTCTTCCTGCTCCTTGCGCAGCTTCTCCGTCAAACGGGAGGCAATCTGCGAAGCGGTAATCCCACCAAAACCAACGGCAGACAACATATCCTCTACATCATTAAAAGCAAATTTTTTCGCAGCTTCCAACAGTTTTTCATCAGAAATCCACTCGGAAACTTCGACATTCAGGCGCTTCAGCTCACGTTCAATCGCTTCGCGACCTTTTTCGACATTTTCCTCACGTTTTTCTTTTTTGAACCATTGTTTAATTTTGCTTCTTGCGTGAGAGGATTGTGCAATTTTGAGCCAGTCACGGCTAGGTCCGTAAGAATGCTTAGACGTCAAAATCTCAACAATATCGCCCGTCTTCAGCTTGTGATCAAGCGGCACGATCCGCCCGTTCACCTTGGAACCAATCGTACGATTGCCCACTTCTGTATGAATGCGGAACGCGAAGTCAAGAGGCACAGAACCGGCAGGAAGCTCAATAACCTCACCTTTAGGAGTAAATACAAACACGAGGTCTGAGAAAAAATCCATTTTTAGTGATTTTACGAACTCTTCGGCATCCTTAGCTTCATGCTGCAGCTCCAATATTTCGCGAAAGAAAGGCATCCGATTCTCCGGATTAGCATTATTACTGCTGCCTTCTTTGTATGCCCAGTGTGCGGCTATCCCGTATTCTGCCGTGCGGTGCATTTCCCAGGTGCGAATTTGCACCTCAGTAGGCTCTCCGCCTGGTCCTACCACAGTAGTATGCAGAGATTGATACATATTGGCTTTCGGCATAGCTATATAATCTTTAAAACGCCCCGGCATTGGCTTCCATAAAGTGTGAATAATTCCAAGGGTTGCATAACAGTCCTTGATATTATCCACAATGATACGAATGGCCAGCAGGTCATAAATTTCATTAAACTGCTTGTTTTTTGTGCTCATTTTGTTATAAACACTGTAAATATGCTTCGGGCGACCGGAAAGATCACCTTCAATGCCCATTTCATCCAGCTTGGCACGAATACGGCCAATTACGCTGTCGATAAATTGCTCACGTTCAGCCCGCTTCTTATGCACCAGATTAGCAATCCGGTAATACTGCTGCGGGTTCAAGTAACGAAGCGCAATATCCTCCATCTCCCACTTAATCGCGGAAATCCCCAGCCGGTCAGCTACAGGACAGAAGATCTCCAACGTCTCATAAGAAATACGGCGCTGGCTCTCTTCAGATTGGTATTTTAAGGTTCGCATATTATGCAGACGGTCCGCCAGTTTAATGACAATGACCCGGATATCCTGGGCCATAGCAATAAACATTTTGCGGTAATTCTCGTTCTGCTGCTCTTCCTTTGAGCGAAAGCGAATGCGTTCCAGCTTCGTTAAGCCGTCAACAAGCATTGCGCAGGTATCGCCAAATTTAGCGCGGATTTGTTCCAGTGAGACCGTCGTATCTTCCACCACATCATGCAAAAGCGCTGCAACAATAGATATAACATCCATTTGCATATTGACGACAATATCTGCCACCGCCAGCGGATGCAGAATGTATGGCTCCCCCGACTTGCGGATCTGCCCGTGATGAGCCTGATCGGCAAATTCATAAGCTTCCCGGATGCGGAGAAGATCTTTATCTTTTATATAGGCGCCAGCCTTATCAATTAATCGCTCAATGCCCATTCTCGTCGTATCCGATTCCTTTCTATAATAAAATGAACCCGCAACTGTTCAAAAATCTGCAGGTTCCAATCATTTCATTTGTCCAAGCTTACTTACGCCCTTATTCAAAGTTGTCTATAATTATGAGGCTTAAGGAGGATTACGTCAACACTTGCCATCTCATGGTATTCCAGAAGTAAAAGTAATTAAATTCGGACAAATTAATAACACTTGTGAAAATGTTGTTGTAAAAAAGCCAAGTTCTATTTAATCTAGTAAAGGCGGATTTTCGCCGGACAACCTAATATCAGATAAGAAAGAGGAGTGAACTCCATTGCAACGCGAAATTCAAGTTAACGAAAAACTTCCATGGGGCCCAGGCTTTCTATTAAGTCTCCAGCATTTGTTTGCCATGTTTGGCAGTACAGTGCTAGTGCCTAACTTGTTCGGGGTCGACCCTGGAATGATTTTGCTTATGAATGGTATCGGTACATTGCTGTACATTTGGATCTGTCGCGGTAAAATCCCTGCGTACCTTGGTTCCAGCTTTGCCTTTATTGCACCGGTATTGTCAGTACTCAGTCGTTACCCAAATGATCACATGAAAGGATACTCGCTTGCTTTGGGTGCTTTTATCGTCACTGGTATTATATTCGTGCTCGTGGCATTGATCATTCGTTATGCAGGAACCAAATGGATTGATGTTGTTTTCCCTCCAGCAGTAATGGGAGCGATCGTAGCTACGATCGGACTTGAACTTGTACCTGTTGCCGCACGAATGGCAGGACTTATTGCTCCTGAAGGCGTTGCAGTTGCAGACTGGACTCCAGATGGCAAAACAATCGCACTTTCTATGGTGACACTTGGTGTAACTGTAATTGGAGCTGTACTCTTCCGCGGTTTTCCAAAAATCATTCACATCCTTATTGGTATCGTCACTGGTTATGGTTTAGCATATATTTTGAAAATGGTGGATACCGCTGCTATCTCTAATGCAAAATTTTTAGCGCATCCTTCCATTGTTACTCCTTCATTTGATTGGAATGTAATATTCACTATTATCCCGGTATCATTAGTTGTTATTGTTGAGCATATTGGACATTTACTTGTTACAAGCAATATTGTCGGCAGAGACTTGGCAAAAGATCCTGGACTTGACCGCTCTCTGATGGGGAACGGGATATCTACAATTATCTCCGGTTTTATCGGTTCTACTCCAAATACAACCTACGGTGAAAATATCGGGGTTATGGCGTTGACTAAAGTATATTCGGTATATGTAATCGGCGGCGCAGCGGTGATTGCTATTCTGCTTTCATTCTCTGGTACTTTCTCCTCCGTCATCGCTAATATTCCAACCCCTGTAATGGGTGGTGTATCCCTGTTGCTGTTTGGTGTAATTGCGGCTTCCGGATTACGTATTTTCGTTGAGCAAAAAGTTGATTTTTCCAAGGCTACGAACATGATCATGGCTACGTTGGTACTCGTTGTCGGAATCAGTGGTACAACCCTTACTATGGGCAACGTTAAACTAAGTGGTATGGCGCTGGCTACAATTGTTGGTATCGTATTGGCATTGTTCTTCAAACTCATTGAAGTGCTTGGACTGTCTAATGATGGCGGAGAAAGTGATAAAACTGCCCATTAATCGGTTATAAAAAATAGAATTTTAAAAAAGCTGCTCCAACATCCATTTATGGACTTGGGCAGCTTTTTTTATTGACTCAGATACAAAACAGCAACTCTCCGCCACAAGGCAGACAGCTGCTGTTATTATCTTACATTTTCCAATTAATGTTTAACTTCCACACTTTGCGTCACGCGCTAATCTTTGCACTTTTCAGCATAATTCGAGAGCCGAATCCCCGTTTATTTCCCGGGAAAAGACAAACTTTACAAGATTAATCCTCGTAATTCACCAAGGAAAGAACTTCAACTCCAGAAAGCTTATTACGCCCAGCAAGCTCAACCAGTTCAATCAGAAAAGCAGCACCTACCACTTTACCGCCAAGCTGTTCTACAAGGTTAACCGAAGTAGCAATGGTTCCACCAGTAGCCAATAAATCATCAGCGATCAATACTTTTTGACCAGGCTTGATGGCATCTGTATGAACAGCAAGGGTGTCCTTGCCATACTCAAGATCATAACCTACCTCTATAGTCTCATATGGAAGCTTGCCGCTTTTACGAATCGGCACAAAACCTACTCCCATCGCATAAGCAAGAGGTGCTCCAACTACGAAGCCACGTGCTTCTGGTCCAGCGATAACGTCGATTTCCAAATGCGCTACGAGAGCTTTCAACGCGTCAATCGCTTGGCGGTAAGCCTCACCGTCTTTAAGCAATGTGGTGATATCTTTAAAACTAATACCTTCTTTAGGGAAATCAGGAATCACACGAATACTATCTTTAAAATCCAAATTTATCATCTCCTATAAGTTTTGTTAGCATAGCTGCATTGATTTCAGATCGACAAAACTTGCTTCGTAAGCATTCGCTTTGTTTTGTTAGCATAGCTGCTTTGATTTCAGATCGGCAAAACTTGCTTCGTAAGCATTCGCTTTGTTATATGAGCGTTGCATTTTTATACACCGTTGGGTACGCTCAGCATCTCATATTTGCATGGATTATGATACGCCTAAACGACGCGATAACATCCAGTCCTGTAACTCTGACAGGCTGCCCTCCATGAAGTATTGCTCCATCTCCGCCATCTGTCCCAGTCGGACAAAATGACTCGAAGCTGTCAGACTTTTAGCTACTGGCTGAGTAATAAACGCCACACTTCCCTGACTTCTTTTAATAAAATCAAGCTCCTCAAACACATCAAGCATGTTGTTAAGCATGCGGATACTTAACGAGGACTGGCGGCTTAACCGCAGCAAAACTTCGTTCTCAGGCGTTGCAACTGAGGTGATCGAAGCCAACAGTTTATATAGTATTTTGAAATGATCCCGTGTCGGAGTAATAAGTCGTTCTCGGCCATCCTTGATAGAATGCAATAACGCAATATTATCAGCATTAGGGAAGGTTTGGAGCAGCGCATCCAGTTGTTCAGGAGTCTCCGGCATATCCAGTATGCATAACAGAGAGACATGCCCTGACTCCTGAAGGGGCTCATCCTTAACAGCAGCGCTAATGCCAGCTTCTTTATCATATACCCATAAAGACATTCCTATCAATTCACTTGCAGGCGTACTACGTCCGTTCTGAAACACTGCAGCAGCTCGATACGGACCCGCACCACTATAAGGAAGAAGTAGTTCTCTAATATGTGCGGCTTGCCGTACGGCGTCAGCAGCACCACGAAGATCGAATAACTGGGCATCCTGCACAGATAAATCCTGCAGCATCAGCTGTGATTTGCGTGAGCCATTCCATTCATTGATCGACAGCTCAGCTAACACGTTGATCGTAGTACCCGCCGGTAGCAGCCTGGATAAAGCGCCTTTACCAAACGCCAAGGCTTCAATGCTGTTTTTCCCCTGCTGCAATACAATCTTCAGGTGTTTTCCATCTTGACCCATTGTACGTGTCTCTTTCACAGTAGCCCCACGAATAATAAACTTCGGCAACGGATTAGACATTCCGAAAGGTGCAAGCCTTTCCAATTCTAGCGCGGTCTGCAGTGATAAATCCGAGATTGACACCTCTGCATCAGCGGAAGCAACAGGAACGAAATGCTCTGACGTTAACACCCCGGACGCATATTCATTTAATGCTGCAGCAAAGACTTCTAATCCATCCCGATGCAGGCTCATTCCCGCAGCGGCTGGATGACCTCCAAAATGATCCATTAAATCAGAACAAGAAGAAAGTGCAGCGTAGATATCAAGTCCAGGTATGGAGCGAGCAGAACCTTTGCACATTCCGGTCTCTGGATGTATATCCAGAATGATCACAGGCCGATAATAACGCTCCAGTAGTTTGGAAGCCACTATACCTACCACACCTACATTCCAGCCATGATCAGCAAGAACAATGATGTCTGGGATTTCGCCACCCTGTGTCATCTGCTCCAGCTTGGCAGTGGCCTCAACAACAATTCTTTCTACCACCAATTGGCGTTCTTTGTTAAGCAGGTCAAGCTCTCCAGCTAGCTGCTCTGCCTCAGCCGCATGCTCGGTAGTGAGGAGGGACACAGCCCGTCCAGCATGATCCAGGCGACCACTGGCATTGATGCGCGGCGCCATGCCAAAAGCGATATTGACCGCACTCACAGTGCTCATGTTCACACCGCTGACAGCGAGTAAGGCACGAATCCCCGGGAAACTTGAATGCCGCATACTTTCCAAGCCATTTCTAACAATCTCACGGTTCTCGCCAAGTAGCGGCATTAAATCCGCAACCGTTCCTATCGCTGCAATCTCTGCCCATTCTGTGGGAGTCTCTTCCCCTAGAATAGCCTGAGCAAGCTTATAAGCCACACCTACACCCGCTAATCCTTTGAACGGATAAGGGCAATCTGGCAGCTTGGGATTAATAAGCGTATAGGCTTCTGGCAAAAGCTCAGGAGGTTCATGGTGATCCGTAACGATCACATCGATCCCCAGTTCATTAGCGTAAGCAACCTGATGATAAGCGCTAATGCCAGTATCTACTGTAATGATTAAGGAGACACCTTGCTGTAAAGCCCAATCCAGGGCATGATTATGCAGCCCATAACCCTCATTAGAGCGGTGTGGGATATAAATATCAAAGGAAGCGCCTAAATAGCGCAGCAGATGAATCATAAGTGCTGTGCTGGACACCCCGTCGGCATCATAATCGCCATAAATAAGAATATGTTCTTCATCTTTTAAAGCCTTTCTAATTCTAGGAACCGCTTCAGCCATTCCTTTGAGTAGGAACGGATCATGCTGTTCTTCCTCACTGCCATCCATGAAGCTTAGAGCTTCATGAGGCGTGTTCATTCCTCTATTTACTAATAGTGAGGATAAGAGTGGAGAAATAGAAAGGCTCCGGGCCATATCCCTAACTGTGTCGGGATTGGCTGCCGGAGATTGCCATCTTGTTTTTGAATAAAGCAATAGAACTCACCTTTCTCTCACCTTGCAAACTACTGAAGCAACGTAGGAATATCATTATCCGGCAATTCATAATTGCTTTTGTACGGATAGCCGGGATCATAAGGAACAACGTCCATATGCACCTCACCGACATGAACAAACCGGTGCTGCAGCAGCTTCCTAGCGCATTCCGAAATATCCTGTGCTTCCATCACCGTAATCCGCGGATTCACACTGATTTTCACTTGAAGATTCACATAATTCCCTTGCTCAAGTGCCTTCAAATGTTCTACGCGAATGACGCCATGAACACGTTGCACTGTTTCAATAAAATTAGCGGCTTCCTCCGAAGGAAGCTCCTGCGCGTTTTTAGTGTTAATAGAGCTAGCAATGAGTGAATAGCCTTTACGAAGAATTAAAACTCCGGTTAAGAGCGCGGCAATAGGATCCATATAAGATAGAGGATGCCAATAGGTACCACCCATGGATAACGAAATTCCGACTAATACTGTGATAGATGTATATAAGCTGAAACGATGACTATTAACATATGCAGCATGACTGCCATCACCTATTTTTTTAAAGTAGCGATATTGATATTGAAAAACAGCTTCTTTAAACACAATAGATACTAAGACGGTTACAAACGCCAGCTGTCCGTGTGTAGATGATTTTCCATCTGTTAAGTCGCGGATTGCAGAGAATGCGATCTGCAGTCCCCCCATAAGAATAAATACCGAAAAAAGTATAGCCAGCAGCGGCTCCTTAGTGCCCCGCCGTTCTTCGATCCGTTGCTTACTCTTTCTCCCTTGCTCAGAGCGCCACGGAAGAATATCCGCCAGTTTAGCTGCTGCATCTGCTCCGGAATACAAAGCATCCCCCATTAATGCCTTGCTCCCTGAAATATAGCCAAAACTCCCCTTAGCTACTGCCAAAGTAACATCGCTAATGATCCCTGTCCAAGCAACCGTCTCGCTTTGCGGTGATCGTTCTTTATTCATACGAGGCCCTCCTTACCAATAGCAAGTAATCTCATGATGATTCAATACACATGACATGACCCTAAAGATTTCGAAAGCCGCGTCGCATTTGACGCGGCTTTCTTAAACGTATAAGAAAAGTAGAACTTCGATGCTAATTTCTTCTAACCTTTATTCGGGCTGCTCTTCACTTTAACCTTCTCACGCTTTTTAAGCACTAACCAGAGTGGACTTGCAATAAAGATGGAAGAGTAAGCTCCGAAGAGCAAACCGATTACCATCGCAAGCGAGAACATCTTAATCGACTCGCCTCCGAACAATAACAGGAAGAACGCCGCAATAAATACGGTAAATGCAGTATAGAGAGAACGCATGAGCGTTTGAGCCACACTTTTGTTCACAAGGTGTTTCAAGTCTTCATAAGTTTTCTGTTTACCAAAACGTAAATTCTCACGGATACGGTCAAAGATAACGATCGTATCATTGATGGAATAACCGATGATCGTAAGCACCGCTACAATGAACGTCAAATCCACTTCCAAGCGGAAGATAGAGAAGAGCGCGACTACGATAAAGGCATCATGGAGCAAGGCCACAATCGATGCCACGGCGAAACGCCATTCAAAACGAATACTTACATAAATAATAATCCCCAGACAAGAAATCAGAACTGCATAAATAGCATTACGTGCCAATTCTTTAGCCATTTCAGTGTCCACGGTGTTAATTTCAAATGATGCTTTGTCATCCAGCTTAAGGATTTCAGCTTTTAGGGCTTCATCTTGAGCCTCATCAAGAACTTCGTCATAACGAATATTCACACGCTGATCACCAAACGAAATCGTCGGTTCATGATCGACATCGATTGCACTAGTTGCAGTCTTAACCTGATCCAAGTTCAAATTCTTGGATAGGGAGATGTCCACATTAGATCCAGCTTTAAAGTCAACGCTGTAATTCAGGCCAAATGTCGCCAGGAAAATCAATCCTGCTACTGTCAATGCGATAGAGAAAATATAGAAATATTTACTCAAATGTACGAAATCAAGCTCTTTCTTAAAGCGCACGGATTTCACTCTCCTTAACACCGAAGCTCTTCGGTTTGTTCAGCTTACCCGCTTTGACAAGCTGGCTAAGCAACCAGTGGGAGAAATAAAGATTCGTGGCGATACTCAGCACGATTTCTACAATCAGCACCAATGCAAAGCCTTTGACCGCACCTGTACCGAAGGCAAACATAACTGCTGCCACAATAATAGTAGTCACATTGGAGTCCATTACTGTCCGGAAAGAGGATTTATTCCCTGCCTTAACGGAGGACAGTATACTTTTTCCACTGCGCATTTCTTCCCTTATCCGTTCGTTGGTAATGATATTAGCATCGACCGCCATACCTATACCCAGAATAAATGCGGCTATACCAGGCAGCGTCAAGGTGAAGTCCGCGAAGACGAAGACCGCAATTAGCGCCCATGTATGCAAGAGCAAGGCAAAACTAGCCAAAAGACCTGGCAAACGATACATTCCGATCATGAAAATAAGGATAATCACAGAAGCCAGCAGACCTGCTCGAATCGTTTGATCAAGCGATTGCTTACCCAGGGTAGCACCCACACTTTGGGAATATTTCTCCGTCAGCTTCAGTGGCAATGCACCTAGGTTAATCGTGTCTGCAAGTTCGCGCGCTTCCTTAATTGTATAGTTACCAGAAATAGAAGCACTGCCATCGGTAAGTACTGCTTGTACCGTAGGGTCAGATAGTTTGTTCTCATCCAAGTAAATTGCGAGATTCTTTCCCAAGAGACGTTTAGTAATCTCTGCAAATTTGTCCTTGTCCTTAATCTTGATGCTGATGATTGGCTGATTCAGGTTATCCCGTCCAACTTCTGCAGCACCTTCAACAAAATCACTACCTACCAGTTCGATTTTGCTGTAAGTTCCCTCAGCGTCACCTTCAGCAGCACTACGGAAAGTCAGAACTGCAGGTTCCTTCATTTTTTTACGAACCTCGGCTTCATCCGTTACGCCCGCAATTTTCAAACGGATACGGTCCGTACCTTCAGTAGTTACCTCTGGTTCACTTGTTCCGAGCGCATTCGCCCGTTTTTCTAAGCTTTCCGCTGTCTTCAGCAGAGAAGCTCGGGACAATGCTGCTCCCGCTTCCATAGGCTCAGCATGATACAAAATCTCAAATCCGCCTTTCAGGTCAAGACCAAGTCTAACCTTGTCCAGCAGTCCAGGAGTAGTAAATGCCATAACGCCTGTCAAAACGAGCACGGTAATAAAAAAGCCCATTAGTCTCTTCATGCTCTAGCTAGTTCCCCTTTCATTAACTCAATATTCCTATTATAGCTACACGCGAAATGACCGTCAATTCACAGCATTGATAGAGCTATACTCACACAAAGAAACGGCCGCCCCTGCCTAAATCAGCAAGACATCCGTTTTAATAGGAGATGTGGAGTTATTATTCTCTTACTTTACTGCTTTATCAGGCAGTTCGCAAAAAGAAATATGTGGTTTATTGTTCAGTTCAACCCCCGATAGGCCGCAATAGTCAAATAATTCATGTAACTATTGGCTTTCAAGGAATAAATGTCGTTTACCAGCTTATGTAGGGGAGGCAAGCCTTCCTTATCATAATTACGGCTGATGCAATCCCAAATATCCTTGCTGGTTACATACTCATAGCCGAGGAGCCGGAATTCTTCAGCTTTGCTGCGGCACATGGCTTCGATTTCTTCACTATGTTGATCATGATTCCACTGTTCCGATTCCACGTGTTGACACCTCCAAAGATCGCTCATGTTCGTATGCTCACCATAGATATTCGACTCTTGTTCTTCGCTTTCCTTCTTCCGTCACAAAAAGTTAATGCCACTAAAACAAGGCATGCCGAGATAGGGGTACAGCATATCCATAAGAATAGACAAGTTCGCCAGCGTTTTATTTCATTTTGGGAAGAAGGCGTGACCTTTGAAGAAACAGAGCTTTATACAAGGAACTTTAATCTTGCTAGCCGCCGGCATCATTAATCGGATGCTTGGATTTATTCCCCGGATTGCTTTACCCCGTATTATCGGAGCAGAAGGTGTGGGTCTGTATCAGCTCGCGTATCCTTTTTTTCTTGTGCTGGTTACTGTCATTACAGGCGGGATTCCACTGGCGATAGCCAAGATGGTGGCGGAAGCAGAAGGAGAGAATCGGCCTGAAAAATCACGGCTGATTTTACGTACTGGACTTGCTCTTAGTATTGGACTTGCAATCTTCTTTACATTGGTTGCTTTGGTAAGTGCCTCATGGGTCTCCAATGTTATCTTAACAGACCATCGAGTTTATTATACGTTTATTGCCATGATCCCAATGATTGGGATTGTCGCCGTATCTGCAATTTACCGCGGTTATTTCCAAGGCAAGCAGAACATGATACCATCGGCGCTCTCCTCCATCTTCGAATCTTTAGTTCGAATATTCTTTATGCTCTGGTTCTCCTGGTTGTTGCTTCCTAAGGGTATTGCTATGGCGGCGGCTGGAGCGATGTTAGGTGTGACGGTAGGAGAAATTGGCGGAATGTTAGCGATTCTGTGGCAATATTATGTCATTACTAAAAAAGATAAAAAGCAGACAAATCCGACTCCAGAGCAACCCGCTCTCGAGCCGGAGGTTATCCCATCTGATACACAAGGTGTGAAAGCCAACTCCCCCATATTACGGCGGTTACTAGGCATATCCATTCCCGTTACAGCAAGTCGGCTTGTAGGCTCTTTTTCTTATCTGCTGGAATCTATTATTACTGTGCGCAGTCTCGCCTTGGCAGGTATAGCCGCTGCTGCCGCTACAGCTCAGTACGGGTCTTTACAAGGGATGGTTGTTCCTTTATTGCTGCTGCCCGGGGCATTAACCTCTTCACTTGCTGTGTCTCTGGTTCCTTCCATATCAGAAGCTGCGGCAAGAAAGGACTTGCCCACCATTCACAAGCGTATGCATCAAGCGTTGCGGCTTGCGCTGGTAACAGGGGCTCCTTTTGCTGTTCTTATGTATATCCTGGCGGTTCCGCTATGCAATTTGTTATATGGTAACGCGGATACAGCTCCTATGCTGAAGCTCATGGCTCCATTCGCCTTGTTCATTTATGTTCAAGCTCCTTTACAAGCTGCGCTGCAAGCTATGGATCGACCGGGCAGGGCACTCATCAATACCTTAATTGGAGCAGTAGTCAAAATCATTCTGATCGTAATACTGGCATCGCAACCTGAATATGGAATTTACGGCGCCATCATAGCCATTATTGTGAACAGCATTCTGGTTACGCTGCTTCACGGATACAGTGTGGTCAGTCTTATTTCATTATCTTTAAGAGTAACCGAAACCATAAAAACCTTATGTGCAATGGTCATTATGGGAGCGGGCGTGCATTATGTATACACTTCCATTCCCATTGCAGATGTACAATGGATTCAATTTATATTTGCCTCTGCGATAGGAATGGTCCTGTATTTCGGAATCAGTCTGTTAGCTGGCCTTATCTCAATTCGTGATTTGGACCGTCTGCCGTTTATCAAACGCAGGCTCTAAAAAGCTATCTGTTGTCCAAACGGTCGACATAAATTCTGCCCTTATGATCTATGGAGCATAGAAATACATTTTTGAAATCAGATACTCCTTTTTGACGAATTTGAGTTCTTAACCAAAATCTGGTTTTTCCAATCATCTCTAAATTCTGATCCTGCACCTTGCCATCCATAATCAGAGGGATTGGAAGTCCTTCATATCTGATCTTATTCTTCGGCAGCTCTATCTTACGGTTCTTATTTCCTTTATTATCGTCACTCTTTTTATGCTCAGCAGCTGCACTGCTATTGCCTGATGGGTTAGAGGATGAACTCCCCTTCTCTTTCTCGAATACGGTTAGCTGTCCACTAGGCTCCAGGATTGCAAATTCCACGTCAGCAGGACTGGCGATGTTCTGTCCACGCAACTGCTGCAGCAGATCATCAATATTATATCTCTGCCTACGCATTTCGCCCCGGTGCAGCTTGCCGCCAGAAATGAGTATGCTCGGTTTGCCGTCCATTAAAAGTCTGAGCTTTCTGCTCTTAAGACTGAGCTGAGCCACAATTACCTGTATCAACACCAATGTTGCCATCGGAACGACTCCTTCATAGATCGGCCGATTAATATCCTCAAGCACAAAAACAGCAATCTCAGCAATCATGATGGAGATCGTTAAATCAAATACAGACAGCTTACCTATTTCCCTCTTCCCCATGATGCGCATACACAGGAATATGAAGAAATACATCAGCACGGTCAAGAAAATATGGGTAGAGATATGCTGGAACATATAGCTTCGCTCCCCTCCATTCTCACCCGCAGACTTGTTTTCCCGGGTGGATTAATGTAACCCTATTCTGACCGCTCTGTGCAGGGAACATTCGGAAGCCGGCATATTAATTAATGGTAAAAAGGCTGCAATGCCCTTTCTTGTACTATTGGGGCAAGCCATCCCATACAATGAATAATAACTATGTTGATTCTTTTTCCTCAAAAAAACTTTAGGAGGTTGTACCATGTATTTAATCCGGCGCATGTTCTCGTGGAGAATAGCCAATCCTGTGTTATCTGGCCTATGTCGATCATTCCTTTGGATGCTGATGGGTGCGTTTGTCCTCTCACTTTTGTTATGGGGCAGCAGTCTGAAGGAGCAGGATCTCTCAATGTACACATACATTGTACACGGCATAGCTGCAGCATTCGGAGGACTAACCGCCGGTCGCAGAGCCACGAGCAAAGGCTGGTATCAAGGAAGTCTTACAGGCGCATTTTATGGAATTATCGTTCTGTTGATCGGTTTTTTGGCACTGGACAGCGCACCCTCTGGTGTGGATCTGCTATGGGTTCTGGCAGCTGCTGCAATTGGCGCTCTCGGCGGAATGTTTGGCGTTAATTTACAAAAAAGCTAAAATTATAATTCCATTAAATTCGAAACATTCCTTGAAAATATGTTAAACTGTGATCATCTGACTTCATTAAGAGATCAAGGAGGCTTCGATTGCTTTGTTTTACCAATCAATGAACCATATTGTTTTGTACACAGTTGCATTAGTAGTGATATTAGTATGGATTGGCGCTAAACGTAATCCACTCATGGCATTGGTTGAAATTGGGAAAGAGATGCTGCGATCCTATAAGTTTTTGTTGCTGATTGCAGGAATGTTTGGCGTATTAGCCATAAATAAATATGAACTGCAAATTGAACAAAAAATGCATCTTACCTCTGATTATACGCCGTTTATATTTGGTCTAGAGGGTCATTTTGTCCAAGCCGTTCAGGATATATTCTACAGTCCATGGTTAACACCGATCATCGTCTTTTTCTACATTTTCATGCTTCAGTCTGTTCTAGCAGCATCATTAGGGGTCTATCTGTTAGATAAAAACCGGGTGATGTTATATGCCACCTGCTATGCTATTATTATCAACTATGCCTTGGCGATTCCATTCTATCTTTACTTCCCGGTAAACGAGGTTTGGTCCTATCTGCCAGCGGGCGTCAAATTTACTATGCTGGATGTATTTCCGAAATTCGAACAGGAATATAGACCGCTATCCGGTCTCAATAACTGCTTCCCGAGTCTACATACGTCCATATCTGTTACAATGGCACTTCTGGCCTTCCGTTCAGGGAACCGCCGCTGGATGGCCATCACTAGTATTTCCGCAGTTGTAATCGTCTTTGGAATTTTCTATCTGGGCATTCATTGGCTTACAGATATGATCGGTGGAACCTTGCTAGCTGTACTAGCCTCTACAGTTGGCGTTCAACTCGCCAAATTAACTTTGCGGGGACGTGAAGAGTCGCTTACCGTTCCGAGCCGCGTAACAAATGTACGTTAAAGTTAAACTGCTAAATCTTAATAACCTTAAAGATCAAAAAAGCGGTGTCCTCTCCAATGAGAAGACACCGCTTTTTATGTACTTAAATAACAAGTCTATACTTTCTCTTCGACATCCGTCGCCACAGCGTGGCTGATGGAACCGCGATCAAAAGTCAGCTTAGTTACATCGTTGACCCGCAGAACCACGATATCATCGGAAATCTCCATGATCGTACCGTGAAGTCCTCCAATAGTAACGATTTTATCGCCCTTTTTCAGAGCTTTCAACATTGCGTTACGAGTTTTGGTCTTCTTTTGTTGCGGACGAATCAGCAAGAAGTAGAATACTACAAACATAAGGACAAAGGGACCTACCAGGCCTAGTATACTACCTCCACCACCTGCGCCAGTTGCATATTGAAACGATTGAATCATATTTCTCCCCCCTTTCAAAGTACATTAAAGCATGACTCTTAAATCAAACCCTAAAAGCCTTTAAGATTATCATATAATCCGTATTTGGCAAAAAACTCATCGCGAAAATCAAGCAGCCGATCTTCTTTGATGGCTTCACGCACTTTACGCATTAAATCCAACAAGAAGTGCAAATTGTGGTATGTCGTCAATCGAAGTCCGAAGGTTTCATCGGCTTTGATTAGATGGCGCAAATAAGCGCGGGAATAATTCCGGCATGTATAGCAATTACACTCCGGATCAAGCGGCCCAAAATCACGGGCATACTTAGCGTTGCGTACAACGAGTCTTCCCTGACTGGTCATCGTTGTTCCATTACGGGCAATACGAGTAGGCAAGACACAATCGAACATGTCTACTCCTCGGATTGATCCTTCCAGCAGCGCATCCGGTGAACCCACGCCCATCAAATAGCGAGGTTTGCCTTGTGGCAGCAGGGGAACTGTATAATCCAGCACTTCATACATTAGCTGCTTGGACTCTCCGACGCTGAGCCCCCCAATAGCATACCCCGGGAAATCCATGGAAGTCAAATCAGCCGCGCTCTGACGGCGCAGATCTTCATACATGCCCCCTTGCACGATAGCAAAAAGACCCTGATCGTTAGGACGAGCATGACTTTTCAGGCAACGTTCTGCCCAGCGCGTGGTGCGCTCTAGGGATTTTTTCACATAATCATATTCAGCCGGGAATGGAGGACATTCATCAAATGCCATCATTATATCTGAACCCAGAGAGTTCTGAACCTCCATCGCTACTTCCGGAGACAGGAATTTCTTATCCCCATTTAAATGGGAACGGAAATGAACTCCTTCTTCCGTAATCTTGCGCATGTCGCTTAACGAGAATACTTGAAACCCGCCGCTGTCTGTCAGAATCGGACGATCCCAGTTCATGAACTTGTGCAGTCCACCAGCTTCACGAACAATATCATGGCCTGGTCTTAGAAATAGATGGTAAGTATTGCTCAAAATAATATGGGCATCCATCTCTTTCAGCTCTTCAGGACTCATGGTCTTAACTGTAGCTTGTGTGCCGACTGGCATAAATGCTGGTGTCTCAATCACACCATGTGGAGTGTGGACTCTTCCAAGTCTGGCTCCGGATTGTTTGCACGTTTTGATGTGCTCATAAGTAATTGCTGCCATAAGTTAACCCATCCTCTTACCTTAATAAATAAACATTGCATCTCCAAAGCTAAAGAATCGGTACTTCTGCTCTATCGCTTCTTCATAAGCAGCTAGAATATGTTCCCGACCTGCCAAAGCGCTAACCAACATAACCAAAGTAGACTTTGGCAGGTGGAAATTGGTAATTAGCGCATTTACTACACTGAACTTATACCCTGGATAGATAAAAATATCCGTCCAGCCGCTGCATTCCACAAGCGGACCACCTTCACATTGTCTTCCGACCGTTTCAAGTGTCCGACAAGACGTTGTGCCAACTGCAATAATACGGCCGCCTCGTGCCTTAGTAGCATTTATGGTATCTGCCGTTTCTTGAGACATTACGAAATACTCAGAATGCATAACATGCTCTTCAACCTTCTCTACAGACATCGGACGAAAAGTACCGAGACCTACATGAAGGGTGATATAAGCGATATTTACACCCTTAGCCTCAATCTGTTCCAGCAATTCTTGGGTAAAATGAAGCCCTGCGGTAGGCGCAGCGGCCGAGCCCTCATGCCGAGCATACACAGTCTGATATCGTTCACGATCATCCAGTGTTTCCTTAATATAAGGTGGCAACGGCATCGTTCCCAGCCTGTCCAGAATCTCCTGAAAAATACCCTGATATATGAAACGAAGCGTACGGCCGCCCATATCAGCTTCGTCCTCGATAACGGCACGAAGCTCATCACTAAAGATAATCACCGCGCCTGTCTTGAGCTTTTTCCCTGGCTTTACAAGTGCTTCCCAGCGATCATCCCCAAGATTCTTCAGGAGAAGCACTTCCGCCTTAGCACCAGTATCTTCTTTCACTCCAAACAATCTCGCTGGAATGACTCTCGTATCATTTAGAACAAGCGTGTCTCCGGGATTAAAATAATCAATAATATTGGTAAAATGCCGGTGAGCCAGCTCTCCATCCTCCTTATTCACTAGAAGCAGTCTAGAAGCACTGCGATCAGCGAGAGGTGTCTGGGCAATCAATTCTTCCGGCAAATGAAAATCATAAGCATCTACATTCATGGTCTGTCTTCATTCCTTAACTATAGTAACGTTCTTATAATAGTGTTGCAATATTTGCTTGTAATCATACCCGCTGTCCGCCATGCCTTTCACGCCCCACTGCGACATGCCTAGACCATGGCCGTTGCCTTGTCCAATGAACAGAAAGCCCGAGCTGTTAGTGATCACTCTGGCCGCAGAATCTCCGCCCATCACTACAGTTCCACTGCCATTCACATTAACCTTCCCCGATGCGGAAAGCACGCCAGCACTCTGCGAGCTGCTAATTGTGGCGGTAGCGCCGTCAGCGCCTAATACAGTATAACTTCCGGGTGCCACAATATCAAACAATGTACTAGGTAATCCATTAAACGCGGAGCGGAACATATCAGGATATTTCACATTCAGAGCCTGACCATTAGCTTTCACCTGAATCGCTCTTCCAGAAGGACCGCGCTGGGTGACCTGCAGGTTAGAGATGCTGGAAGGGAGCGTGCTTGTTGTTTTACCCTGCAGGCTTTTTAGAAGTTCAGCAGAGGTATACGGCCCTTTGATCCAGCTATAGCTGCCAGACTCATATACTTTATCCAGAGCCACAGCGTTCTCACCCGGATTCAGCTTTCCGACTGCACTAACACTGCTCTCAATAACTGGCAGAGGACGTATATTCACATCTTTGGTTGTAGCGGTAACTATATCGAGTCCGGCAGCGGTTTTGCTGCCCGTCAATTTAATATTATCTTCACGTGCATAACCAGAGGTACCATTCGCAAGCAGAACATAATACCACTTCTTAGCAGCAGCTGCCGAAACATCTTCAACGCTTGGAACACTAGCAAATACATCGCCACCATTCGCCCAAACCTCTGAAGGGTCAGCTGTCATACCTCCACTATTGGAAGAAAATACAGCCTCAACAACTTTACCACCACTCATCAGCACTTCACCAGCAGTAGTATCTACAGCTTTGATAATGGAGGGAGCTTCAGACCCGATTCCGTTATATACCTGACTAAGAGTGGTATCTACTACATTCGCTACATCAAAACGGTTGCCTTGGGACAGCGCATAGCTGCGGGCGGCGACAGCCTGAGCTTTTAGCGCTTCTTCTGGCCAGCTGGAGGAAACCTCTCCTCCAACTACGGCATACAAATATTGCTCCAGCGGCACTACATTAATTACAGCCAGCGATCCGCTCAAATTGCTCAGTTCCAAATTTCCGCGATATGTACGCTTGGATCTTTCCACTAACTGAATCCCAGCCTCGCTGCCTGCAGCAAGAAATTTAGCATTGCTTCCAGAAACCAGATAATGATCGGCTTGAGTTTCACTGCTAAAATCCAGTCCGGCATCCTTACGCAGTATTAATCCAGGCGAGGTCGCCACCGAAACCGTAAATTGTGGTGCCGCCGTAGACACAGCGGCCTGAACAGCTGTTAAATCACTATCGTTGGCAGCTTCGCCTACCCATACCTCTACTTGTGCACTGCCATCGTTTCCTGCCAGAAACACCTTCCAAGCATCCAAACCAGCTGCGGTGAGGCTATTAAGCGCCACATCTGCTTCCTGCTCCGAAGAATAGCGGCCAGCTGATAAATGTTTATTACCTTTCACTGCTGGGGTTTGGTCAGCAGGAATGCTCAACCCTGCTTTGACTACACGGGTAAGCCCATCCTTGGCAGCTGCTTCACTAGCATAGACGCCCGTGTACAACTGATACACAGTCGCTCCATTTCTGGAGATTGCAAAAATCTGCGGTTTATCGGAGGTGGATTGGAGCTTTTTAGCTGCATCCGCTGCTGTCTGCCAGCTTGAAACCTCCATCACCTTAACTCTATATCCGTCCAGACTTACACGAATTTGCTTCTGTGCTGGGACAGACACCAAAGGAGCACTTCCTGCTTGATCCGACAGCAAAGTAAAGCTTTGCGTTGATAGCAGTGTTACTGCTGGCACAGTGGATTTATATTTACTTCCAATATCAGCATAAAGAGCAACTCGTATCGTGCTATTAGAATCGGCATGACTGGCACCCGCAGGGATCAGGAAACTTCCTACAGCAAGCGCAGCCGCAAGCAATCCTTTGCTTAGCGGGGCGACCCCTCTCCATTTCCTCTTCGTATGCTTCATCCAGCATCCTCCTTTATAATTGTAGTGACGAACTAGTGCTGCTCCGGAGGGAGCGGAAGCCCTAAATGATGATAAGCGGCCGGGGTTACAATTCTTCCACGCGGACTCCGCTGCAAGAAACCTATCTGCAGCAGGTACGGCTCATATACGTCCTCAATCGTCTGACTTTCCTCACCAATCGTAGCTGCAATCGTATCCAGTCCTACAGGACCGCCGCGAAAGCTTGAAATCATAGCACTTAACATCTTGTGGTCAATACTGTCCAGCCCACGTGGGTCCACCTGAAGCATCTTCAATGCTTCCCCAGAAATTTCAGGAGTTATAATTCCATCTCCGCGCACTTGAGCAAAATCACGGACCCGCTTCAATAAGCGGTTAGCAATCCGCGGCGTGCCCCGCGAACGAAGCGCGATCTCTTCTGCTGCATCGCCAACAATCTCAATGCCTAAAAGATCCGCATTTCGAGAAACAATGTAACTCAGCTCATCTATGTTATAGAATTCCAGGCGACTGACCACTCCGAAACGATCACGCAGTGGCGCAGACAGTAGTCCGGCCCGGGTTGTGGCACCTATCAGTGTGAACGGCGGCAAATCCAATCGTACCGAACGGGCACTTGGCCCTTTGCCGATCATGATATCCAGCGCGAAATCCTCCATCGCAGGATACATAACCTCCTCGACCGTGCGGTGCAAACGGTGAATCTCATCGATGAAAAGCACATCGCCTTCCTGCAGATTCGTCAGCAGAGCGGCAAGATCGCCTGGACGCTCTATCGCAGGGCCGGAAGTTGTTCGCAGGTTCACACCCAGCTCATTGGCGATAATATTAGCGAGCGTTGTTTTGCCCAGACCCGGAGGTCCGTACAGCAGTACATGATCCAGCGCTTCGCTTCTCATTTTGGCCGCTTCTATATATACCTTCAGGTTTTCTTTCACCTGAGTCTGGCCGATATATTCTCCCAGATAACGAGGACGCAAGCTTAGTTCTACCGCCTGCTCATCCATCATCAAATTCGCGGATATAATCCGGTCATCCATTTCCTATCGCTCCCTTTCTTTAGGATGTGTACGGCTTTACTTAGCTATATATAGCAGCCCTAGTGCTTTCTTCATCAGCACATCTACAGTGCCTGTCTCTGCTCCCTCTTTCTTCAACGCGAGCCACACGCGGTCCAATTCGCTTTCGGTATAACCCAGCCCCTTAAGCGCATCCCGCGCCTCTTGCCAGGCCAATCCATCCGTTGCTTCTTCCGTTGGCACTGCAAACAATCCCGTTTGCATTGAAGCCATACTGAGTCCGTCCAGCTTGTCCTTCAAATCAAGGATCATACGCTGTGCCGTCTTTTTGCCAATGCCCGGTAATTTCGTTAAGAACGTTATATTCTCTTGATAAATCGCTGAAATCAACTGATCCGGTGTTCCACCTGTCAGGATTCCAAGCGCAACCCTAGGACCGATGCCAGATACCTCTATCAGCTTGCGGAACAATTTTTGTTCCTCACGAGTCGGGAACCCAAATAATAGCGTAGCGTCCTCACGTGTTTGGTAATGAATATAGATCGTTACAGGTCCTTCTACTTTAGCAAAAGCATAAGGATTCGGGCAGAATACCCGGTATCCTACTCCCTGCACATCCAGCACCACATATTCCGACTCCAAATGAACGACGGGTCCTCTTAAGAAATCTATCATTTTCGCAATACCTCATTTAATTTAGAATTAAGACTGCTCGAATGGGCATGGCATACCGCTACCGCCAGCGCATCCGCCACATCATCGGGTTTCGGAATCGCCGATAGCTTCAGCAGCAGCTTCACCATTTCCTGGACCTGCCGTTTCTCAGCCTTACCATAACCCACAACAGCCTGCTTTACCATCATAGGTGTATATTCCGAGACGGGGAGACCCCGCTGTACTGCAGCTAATATAGTCACACCGCGGGCCTGCGCCACTGGCAATGCTGTAGTAACGTTGCGAGCGAAAAACAGCTTTTCTATCGCCACAGCATCGGGTTTATATTTATCAATGAGCTGACCCATGCCTTCATAGACATGCAGCAGTCGTTCTTCTTCAGGCGTATGAGCCTCAGTCTGAATACAACCATATTGGACGGGGGTCAGTTTATGTCCTTCCTTATCCACAAAGCCAAAGCCGACGATCGCCAGCCCCGGATCAATTCCCAAAATACGCAAACACGATCTCTCCTCTATAACAGGCAGATTATTCCACCGTTTTCATCCATTCCTCCGCCATGAAGCGAACATATGTATTCCTTCTAACCATTATAGCAAAAATCGCCCTTGCGGGAGAAAAAAAGTTTACTGTTTGCAGCGAAATGGCAACTTTAGGCCTACAGCTAAGACTCTTCCCCGTTTCATTTCACACAAAAAAGCTGCCCTCAGCCATTAATAATGACTTTAGGACAGCTTTATCAAAGCTATTGCTTGTTCTGCATGACATGCTCAGCAGCTTCGCGGGCATAATCACTGAAGGTAGACAGCACACTGTTGTACTCTTCAATATCCTGAACACGAATCCCCTCATGAAGCTCTTTCCAAATATTTTCCGGCAATGAGGATTTCAGGGAACCCATATCCATTTGAAAAAAAGTCTTCAGTACCTTCTCCTGAACTGGCGGACCTTTAAACAAGGTCAAATTCCCAAACGCATCTACACCAATGTAAGCTTCATTTTTTATCATTGTCGATAAATCATTCACTTTTTGTTCCAGCCACAAATCCCCTTCTGAACTAATCCAACCGCTCCATTCAGGGTGTTCATTGATTATAGTCTTCAGCTGAAGCGGGTTCTTTACGCCCGGCAACGTCTGAATCTCTTCTCCGGACACATAGGTTGTTTTTAAATGAACGGTTCTGCTGAGCCCACTTTGGGTGATGGTTTGCAGCAGTTGTTCATTATTTAAAGTGCCCTTCTCTTTTGCCTCATCACTGTCCTCGCCTACTTTAAAGACAGCTGCGGCCAGCTCACTATCGGCACTATCCGCCCAGCTAGAATTCGTCAGCAGTCCACTGATTTCCTCAGGTACCTGCATACTGCGCCAAGCCAGTACAGTAAAAGCTATACAAGCAGCTCCTACCCAAAGCGCCTTTTTCCAACGTCTCCATCGCCGCCAAAGTTGTTTTTTTAAGCGAAACGCGTTCACGTTAATCCCTTCATTCTGGTTTTTCCCTATTGTGACCTAAGAAGGGAGCATTTATGCGCTTTTCTGTGAATAATCGACATTTCTCCAAAAATACAAGGTTGACCTTGCAGTATAGTTCAAGATTTATGGTATAAGTCTGGAAGGGGGATTCTGGGGAGAGGTTTCACATACCGGTCTAAGGTGATACCTATTTCATGACGATCGACCATTTCTTGCACCAAAGCTTTTGCTTCGCCAATAGACTATTTAGTTCTTAGTGTGCTATGCCATTGGATTGGGCGTTTGCGTGCTGGGAGTATGTGTTCTGCGTTTGCGCGTTGTGCGGAGTGGATCTAAAACTAATTAGGGAAAAACTCCCTGAAAGTAGGAGAAATTTGCTCTAAATGAACGAAACCAGGGAATTCCTCCCTAATAAATAGGCTGTTTTCCTTATTTCCGGGGAATCAGACATAAAATTAGGGAGTTTTTCCTCAATTATATGCCTGACGACCAGAATCCTAAGAATTTCAGGGAGAAATTCCCTAATCGCTCTATAAGAGTTTTACTTTTCGCTTCAATTGAAGCATAAGCTCATTCTTCACTTTTTGTTTCACCTAGGCCTCACTCGGTGTTCACTCGGTGTTCACTCGGTGTTCACTCAGTACTCTCTCGGTACGTCACTTGAAGCATCATTTGTCATCAAATGCAGCTTCAGCTTCAAGTGTTAATTCCCTTTACCTTTGTTCAGCCCTTTCTTCGTATTAAAGTCACATTTAAGATTTAGGAACCACCGGCAGCTTCACATGGCTCGGATACTCACGATTATGGTAAACAGTCTGCAGCACAGTAATCGCTTCTGAATCTTCATACGGATTACTGCCTGTATTTGTATTAGGGAAAGCAACGAATTTACTGGACGAAGTAATCGAGAACCGAATTCGGTGCCCCACAGCAAATTTATGAGCAATATTCGGCATGAAAATATCATATTTCTCCACCTGCCCAGGAATCAGCAGCTCAGGCGCTTCCAATCCATGACGGTATTTAGCTCTGACAATATAATTGGATAACCGGATAGAGTCCCCTTGTTCATTCACGTCACTAAGCGTAACAACCCAATCCGTATCTTTGCCAGTGCTGGCAGCATAGATAACCGCAGACAATTCTCCGGCCACAGTCAGCTCATCCGTCAGAATATCACTAGTGTAGACAAGGATATCATTGCGCAGCTCGTATTTTCGCAAATTCTCAGGCTCTCGTTCACCGCTATCATTCATAGGATCATGAGGATTATAGATATAAGTATCTTCAGGAGAATGTTCCTCAGGCGCTGCAAGCAGTTGCCCATCCCCATGTCCTGAATTCGCTCGCCCGCCGCTGGAAAGGTAGAAGGAAGAAGTTGTGGCTTCAGCAGGTGTCCAATCTGCGGACGTTCTCCACTGATTTTCACCAACAACATAATAAG
The DNA here is from genome assembly GCF_038005365.1 of Paenibacillus sp. FSL H8-0315. NCBI lineage: Bacteria > Bacillati > Bacillota > Bacilli > Caryophanales > Paenibacillaceae > Paenibacillus > Paenibacillus sp. FSL H8-0315. Next base: position 1,883,459 of record NZ_JBBOTA010000001.1, read on the forward strand.
AGGCTCTAGGCTCCTGATCTATTCCATTTGGAATGCCTTTGAGGAAGCGGTCGAACCAGCGCAGCACAGAAACATCGTAATCATAGACTACGGCATCATTGCCGAAGCTCACGCCTTCGTAGTCTCTAGCTCTGTTCGGCCCGTGCTCCCAAGCGCCCAGACGGATTTTTCGATTTGGCACATCATGTTCTGTTAGCATTCTCCATGTTTCCGATACGCCGGCGCTGTCGCCGTCATACCAACCTGAGATAACATACATAGGCACCTGCACCTGATCACCGCGCTCGGTAAAAGTACAGTTTTTCCAGAAATCATCATACTCCGGATGCTGGCTCCACAGATCCCATGGACCTGATGTTTTGCCAATCATTTGCTGAGGGATCTCTTTAATCGGTCTTGCATCAACGGCTGCTTCCGGATTCACCGTAATGCCTCCAAAGATATCAAAATCCGTCCGAGTACCCACAGATTGAGCAAGAGTCCAAGAGAGCAATGGCCAAGAACAAAGGGTTCCCCCTTTGCGAACGGTATCAACAAATGGAGAGCCCACGTTCACTTCATCCACAACCGCCTTCAGATTCGGGTGCCCACTGGTGGCCGCCGCCACAACAACAAAACCTAGATAGGATGCGCCCCACATGCCGACGTTGCCATCCGACCAGTCCTGAGCAATAATCCAATCAATCGTATCATAGCCATCCTCCCGTTCATTATAAAAAGGAATCAGTTCGCCTTCAGAATCCGCCCGACCTCTAACATCCTGCGATACTACTGCATAACCTTTATTGGCCCATCTCATAAAAATCTCTTTTTTTCCGTTGCGGTCATAACATGTTCTTACGAGAATTGTCGGCAGCTTAGTTCCCGGCTTAATGCCCTCTGGTAAAAAAACATCTGTCGCCAACTTCACCCCATCGCGCATCGGAATCAGATCAGTACCCAAATCGTTCACACCATATTCTGCCTTGGATAGAAGAGGATCGTCGTAGACCACTAACGGAGTCAGCTTCTCATAACCTGCTTTAACCATAAGCTCAATACCATACCGATTCGGCGTTAAAAAAGCGATAATTTCCCCGTCCAAAGTCACAATGTCCAGAGCCGTCTCTTTGCGCAGCGCCCATACTTGTGAGGTCAGTTCGCGGCCTTCAATCTGCGCCTGATACTGGATATGCTTTTGATAGATATCGCCATTACTCAGCACTACCTCGTCTTCTGCCCATTCTGCATTAGCATAAGCATCCAAATGTTTATGGATTTTTTGAAGCGGGAGTACGGTCTTGAACTGTCCATCCAGCACATTGTCCTGCATTTGCGTTCTTCTACGCGGATCGACCTTAGCTAGCATGATCTGTTGCTCTGTAAAATGAATTTTGCCTGTATAAACACCAGAAAAGTAGACGTTAAATGTAGATGTGTGTAAGTAGGTTGTCATCTGTTTATCCCCTATCCGCAAATTTCTTCAAATACGCGCAGCCAGTTGCCGCCCATGATCTTAGCAATATCTGCATCCGCATAACCGCGGGCAACCAAACCTCTAGTAAAGTTAATAAAATAACTATATTTCTCAAGTCCAGCAACGGTTTCTGTAGAAGGTCCGTCTCCTTTGGCGAATCCAAGCTTGGGTGCGATATGTTCTTTAAAATAAACCAATGACCAGAGCACATCGCTCATCGGCCAATCCGTTCCAATTCCGACATGATCCACGCCTACAAGCCGGATTACATATTCGATATGATCCAGCACATGGTCAATAGTTGTATGTTTAGGATCTTCATGAACAAACCAAGGCATAGCAAAAATACCAATAACTCCACCCGTCTTGGCTATCGCGATAATCTCCTCATCACTTTTACAGCGCATATGCGGATAGATCGCCTCTACACCCGTATGTGAAGCAATCACCGGAGTTGTGGAATAAGCGCAGGCATCTAACGTAGTCTGTTTCCCGCAATGCCCCGTATCTACAATGATCCCCAGCTTGTTCAAGCGTGCAATGAATCTTTTCCCAAAATTAGTGACCCCGGCGTTCGATTGTTCTGCGCAGCCCGCCCCAATCTGGTTCTGATTGTTGTAGGTCAATTGTATAATTCTTAATCCGAAGTTATAAAGTACATCTAATTGATCGAGATTCGTGCCCAGACCATCCGTTTCTTGTGCTGTGATAATGCCCGCTTTATAACCATTACGCTTGGCAGCACGTATGTCTTCGGCAGTTAAGGCTTTGATTAACCAATCTGCAGAATCGAATTGCAGTTGCACCTCTGCCATGCTTGTAATGATGCTGTCTAAGGATTCCAAATGAAGTTCGCGGTTCCCTGCTGTAATTCCGGACTTGTACCACTCTTCCTTATACTCAGGGATCTCTCCGCTCGCAGATAGCTTTGTGATGATTTTTGCAGGCATACTGCTGTATACCATTGGCTCATCTTTATAAGGCTCACATAATTCTTTGATTCTGTCAGAGATAGAGTCTGGAATCGCGCTTGGAGATAAGGGGCCTTGAAACAGCAGATCGATAATAATGTTCTGTTCATGCAAGCGTTTAGCCCGCTCCTCCTCTTGCTCCGTCAACTTGAAATCATACAGACCTTCATAAGTGCTCATCGTGTAGTCGCTCCTTAGAATGCAATTTCAGTGCCTTTATGTAATCTAACAGCTTCATTATATATAAAATTAGCTGCTGCTAAATCCTCAATGGCCAGCCCTAATCCTTTAAAAAGAGTAATGTCAGCTGCGGACCTTCTGCCCTCGATAGTGCCACTGATCAGCTCACCAATCTCCCCGACAATATGATCTGCTGTAATTTTGCCTTCGTTCAGCGGGATTAAATAATCACCAGATTCATTCTGAGCGGATTCCAGCCGATCTACATATAACTTAGCTAATTGGACGGTCTCCGAATCCAGCTCACGGTCATTTGGTCTGCATGCGCCGACAGCATTGATATGTACACCCGGTTTCAGCCATTCTCCCTTGAGCACAGGTTCGGTGGATGCTGTCACGGTACAAATGATATCCGCTGCGCTGACTGCCGCTTGAACTGTCTCGGCAACAATGATCTGCACATCATATTTTTGGCTCATCTCCATTTGAAAATCCTGTGCCTTTGCGAGTGTCCTGCTCCATACTTTTACCTCACGGATGGGTCGAACCCGCAACATCGCTTCCAGATGACTTTTTGCTTGTTCCCCAGTTCCAAGAAGAGCAAGGATTTCGGCATCCTCTCTGGCCAGATATCGGGTTGCTGCTGCACTGACTGCCGCCGTACGAATGGCTGTAATCTTTTGTCCATCCACTATAGCTTTCAGAACACCCGTAGATGAATCGAATAGGGTAACAAGACCTTGATGAGAAGGCAGGCCTGAACCATGATTGCTGGGAAATACACTGATGATTTTGGCACCAGCTACCTCTTCATGCTGCAAATAACCCGGCATTAAGCCGAGCAGATTGCTCTTTTGTAAAGGAAGCACTTGTCTTAAGCTTTGTACGGCTTGTCCAGCGGACAGAGCCTTCAAAACAGATTCCATAACGGAGATGCAAGATTCCATAGCTAACAGTTCGGCCACTTCATTTTGATTAATGACTAGCATAAGACGGACCTCCTTCTCCTCATCATGATTGCACGAACGCAAATATAAAATTTTTCTTACTATCATAACTTATCCGGTTTAAATATTCATGTATAAAGCTGGAAGGCAAAATTTGTCCTGACCCGAGTTATTCTCTATACTTAATATAGTACGTATTATATTTTAAGGAGCTGACTATTGATTATGGCTAATAAAATAACTTTAGGAAAAACCAATCTGCAGGTTCTCCCGCTGGGTCTGGGTGCCAATGCTGTTGGCGGGCATAATTTATTTCCGGGTTTAAATGATGAAACCGGCAGAAATATTGTGCGCAGCGCTCTGGATCATGGGATTAATTTTATTGATTCCGCCTTTATTTATGGACCAGGAAGATCCGAGGAACTGATTGGCGAAGTGCTGAAGGAAAGAGGCGGCCGCGACAATGTGGTCATTGCTACTAAAGGCGCTCACGTGATTACCGGTGACAAGATTACACTCGACAACTCTCCAGCTTTTCTAAGACAGTCTGTAGAAGACAGCTTGAAACGCCTCCAGACCGATTATATTGATCTTTACTATATTCATTTCCCTGATGAAAGCACACCTAAGGACGAAGCTGTAGGTGAACTTAAGAAGCTGAAGGATGAAGGGAAGATTAGAGCCATCGGGGTGTCTAACTTCTCCATTGATCAGCTGAAAGAAGCCAACAAAGACGGTCATGTGGATGTTCTTCAATCCCACTACAATCTGCTGCATCGTGATGCGGAACAAGATTTGCTGCCTTATACGCAGGAGCATGGCATTTCTTTCGTGCCCTATTTCCCACTTGCGTCGGGCCTGCTGGGCGGCAAATATAAGCAAGGCGATACATTCAGCGACATTAGAAAAAATGACCCGCTATTTCAAGGGGAGACCTTTGCCAAGAATCTGGAGAAGGTGGACAAGGTTCGTCAGATTGCCAATGCCAAAGGTGTCGAAGTCGCACATGTCGTACTTGCCTGGTATTTGACCGTACCTTCCATCGATGCGCTTATTCCGGGCGCCAAACGTCCTGAGCAGATCGTTTCCAATTTAGAGACGCTGAAGGTGCAGCTGACACCAGAAGAGATCAAAACTATAGATTCCATATTTAAGGCGTAATCTAGCCTCATTAGATTAAGGGGTTGTCCCATGGCCACGAAATGGCTGCTGGGGCAGCCCCTTTTCTGCTTGGGTTCATCGGATGATTCGGGTTAGATAGTTCGATTGCCATGATTCGTAAGATTCGTCATTCGTTCGTTTTATTTCCTTCGTACGTTCGTTCGATCGACCTATCACAGCTCCCCGCACAATGCCCTATCGGACACAGTTGACCCGTAACGCAGCATTATTGCACATTTGGAATTCCAACGGACCTCATAGCCTCTATTGGCACAAAATACACCTAATATGAACCTTTTTCTAAGCAATAACGTCTCTGGGGTCCGAAACCCTGCTGAAAAGGCGATAAATTTGCATATAACGTCATCTGGGTCCGTAAGCGGCAGCGGATGGCAGTCGATCGTAGTGGAGAGCAATCATTCTTCTCCAATATCCTAAATTCTTTGTATTAGTAAATATTGTTTGCTATACTTTCTCTGAAGTAACATTGGACTTTAATTTTTATAAAAAGGGGAATTCCTTGATGATTATTCAACCTAAAACTCGCGGATTTATATGTACAACAGCCCATCCAGAGGGATGCGCCAAACAAATACAACAACAAATTGAATATGTAAAAGCACAAAAGAATATTGAGGGACCTGCTAATGTACTAGTCATTGGCGCTTCTACCGGATACGGACTAGCTTCCAGAATTTCAGCCGCTTTCGGTGCTGGCGCCAACACTATTGGTGTTTTCTTTGATAAAGCTGCTGAAGGTCAACGTACAGCTTCTGCTGGCTGGTACAACTCCGCAGCTTTTGAACAACAAGCAGCGCAGCTTGGACTTAAATCTCACAGCATAGTTGGCGATGCCTTCTCCGATGCTATCAAAGAGAAGACCATTGAATTGATTAAAGCTGAATATGGCACAGTTGATTTAGTTGTCTATAGTGTCGCTTCACCACGCCGCACTCATCCGGTAACAGGAGAAACCTTCTCCTCCGTCATTAAACCGGTGGGAACCGCTTATTCGAACAAAACCTTGAACTTCCACACAGGTGAAGTTTCCATGACCACTATTGAGCCTGCTTCAGAAGAGGAAGTACGTCAGACCATCGCAGTTATGGGCGGCGAAGATTGGAGAATGTGGATCGATCAGCTTCAAGCAGCTGGCGTGCTTGCCGATGGAGCTACAACCGTTGCTTACTCCTATATCGGGCCTGAAATCACTCACCCTATCTATCGCGACGGAACGATTGGTCAAGCCAAACATGATCTGGAACAAACAGCGATCCAACTGAATGATCGCCTGTCCACTCAAGGTGGACGTGCTTTTGTTTCCGTGAACAAAGCTCTGGTAACCCAATCCAGCTCCGCGATTCCTGTAGTCCCTCTTTATATCTCTGCATTGTATGAAGTAATGAAGGAAAAAGGGCTGCACGAGAACTGTATTGAACAAATGTACCGTTTATTCTCTGAGCATCTTTACAGTGGGGGCGAAGCTACTGCTGACGGAGGCTGCTTGATCCGAATTGATGACTGGGAAATGCGTGAGGATGTTCAGACTGAGGTTATGAAACGTTGGGACGAGCTGACAACCGACAATGCAGGTGAGCTTGCTGATCTTGAAGGCTACCGCCAAGATTTCTTTAACCTGTTTGGTTTTAGAACAGAGGGTGTAGACTACGAAGCTGACATTGATCCTAATGTCGACATTCCAAATATGTATTAATAACTGATCTATAGACAAATGAGGTTGTCTCTGAAGTAGTGAATTCTACTGACGAGATAACCTCTTTCTCTTTTAGATAGACATTGGCTTACCTCCCCTCTTTATGATATGGTTTGATTGAATACTGCATGTTCTACTAACATTCGAAGGAGTGAGTCACTTTTGGTTAAAAAAATTAGTGTAGCAAACGGCGCACTTGAGGTGTCACAAATTTCGCTTGGCTGTATGCGGATTGCTGATTTATCTGCAAAAGAAGCAGATACACATGTACATAGTGCCCTCGAGCTCGGAATAGACTTTTTTGACCACGCCGACATCTACGCAGCTGGCAAAGCCGAAGAAGTATTCGCAGGTGTACTGGAGAACAATCCGGGTATGCGTGATAAAATGATGATCCAAACCAAATGCGGAATCCGCAACGGTTTTTTTGATTTCTCCAAGGAACATATCCTGCAATCCGTAGAAGGCAGCCTTAAGCGCTTGAAAACAGACTATATCGACGTCCTACTGCTTCACCGGCCTGATACGCTGTTCGAGCCAGAAGAAGTCGCTGAGGCTTTTGATATTCTGGAAAGCAAAGGTATGGTCAAACACTTTGGTGTCAGCAATCAGAACCCGTTGCAAATCGAGCTGCTTAAAAAAAGTGTAAAGCAACCGCTGCTGTTCAACCAGCTGCAATTGAGCATTATGGTCACTGGCATGATTGATACAGGTTTCAATGTGAATATGACTAACTCCGGTTCAGTTGTTCATGATGGCGGGATTTTGGAGTACAGTCGCCTGCATGACATGACCATTCAGCCTTGGTCGCCTTTCCAATATGGCTTCTTTGAAGGCGTATTCTTAGATAACGATAAGTTCCCTGAATTGAACGAGGTCATTAACCGCTTAGCAGCTGAAAAAGACGTAACCAATACAGCGATTGCCATCGCATGGATTCTCAGACATCCGGCAAATATGCAGCCTGTCGTTGGCACAACTAATACGCAGCGCTTGCGTGATATTGCCAAAGCTTCCGATATTACTCTCACTCGGCAAGAATGGTATGAAATCTACCGTGCTGCCGGCAATGTCCTTCCATAAACACCTAAAGCCACGAGGTACGTTATTAACGTACGCCGTGGCTTTTTTACCAGAGAGCGATTCAATCCTCACGTTCTAGTAAAACTAGATAGACAGCGTCAAGATATTCGTATACTCACAAAAAGAACACAAAAAATAATAACTACTACCGAAATACTTAAGATCATAGTGAATCTTTTGTTATCCTTTTTCATAATCCATCCTTCCTTCCTATAGATGCACATCTCTCTTTTCAAAAGAAATTAAAGCAACGCTCAAGCAAACTCCTATGATTACAACAGGGATTAGGATCATACGAACACCCTCGTTTAGGGTATATATTTCATGTGAATTTACAGCAGAGAATTTAAAAATTTGCGTCGTTAGCGTATTTTCAGAAATCACTCTCAGATATACATACGAAGAGTCTTTCAGATAACCACTGAGCAGAAAATCGCCAAATACAAAAACAAACGTGGCAATAACAGCGGTAGCCGATTTTTTCATCAATACTCCTAACAACAGCACGACAGCGGAATAAGCTGCGAGATACAAAATATTGAATCCAATAGCCCCCATAGCAACGATAAACTTCCCCTCTAAGCTTTCATTTCCGATATGGGAACCCGTAACAAGCGCTGCCAGCATATACAATACATAAAAAAGACCAAAAAATTGAATTACCCACCATAATACAACTTTTAATTCGGTCAGATATTTTCCCAGTAAATATAATGACCTGCTCTGACCCGAAGCGATAATGGTTTGAACCGACCCATACTCAAATCCCTCGGTAGCAAAAAAACAAACGTAAATCGGGATGATAAAATACAGAAAAAAAGATAACTGAATGCTAGTGATTAAAGGCTCTAAAGGACCATCTATATCAAATCCTACTTGTACCCCCATCCAAACCAGTAATAAGGCACTTCCAAACAGCAAAAGAAGACTTATCCCCTTGAACATGGGATCCTTGGTTACATAATAAGCTTCAGCCTTAAGAAAATTCCTCATTCGTTACCTCCAGCAATTAGATCCATATAATAGTTCTCAAGATTTGGAGCCGACAGGTTAATCCCTTCAATATGGATGCCCCGCTTTAGAAAAAAAGACATCAGCTCTTCTAGATTTGTACTCTCTTTAGGAATTTGAATTTCTCCAGCTTCGCTGATCGTAATGGTTTCTAGTTGGAGTTCACTTTTCAAAATCTGAAGTGTCGCTGCGGGATCAGCCGTTCGAATACAGATTTTTGTTTCCGCCGTATGTAAGAGTTCCTCCGCAGAAGCTTCTTTGATTAACCTTCCTTTATGAATAAAACCGTATTGGGTCGCAAGTAGCTGCAACTCACTTAAAATATGACTGGAGATTAATATAGTCACTCCTTGTTCTTTGGATAGCTTCTCCAGGATCTTTCGCACTTCAACAATGCCTGACGGATCAAGACCATTAATAGGCTCGTCCAATACCAGAAATTTGGGATCGTTAAGTAGAGCAATAGCCAGACCTAAACGTTGTTTCATCCCAAGGGAGTATTCTGAGGTTAGCTTAGAACCGGCATCTGCCAGAGAAACTGCCTGCAATACTTCCGCAATTCTGCTCTTATCCTTAATCCCAAACGCACGGCAATAAAACGTAAGATTTTGCTTCGCATTTAGATTAGGATAAAGCGCTGGCCTTTCAATTAGAAATCCAACCTTTCGCCTCGCCTCGTGAACAGCTTTTGTGTCCTTTTTTTCAAAAAGAGAGATTTCGCCATGTGTCGGATGTACCAATCCGCCTATTATTTTCATTAATGTAGTTTTACCTGCCCCATTTTCGCCAACAAACCCATAAATATCTCCTACCCCAATCGTCATATAGACATCCTGAAGAGCAAAAGACTCTCCGTATTGTTTGCTTAAACCTTTGGCCTCAAAGATCGTTTGAGTCAAATCAAACACTCCTCTTTTCACTTTTCCACATCCTAACATGTTGCCATGAACTCTACATTCAAACTGTAACAATCAAGTTAGTTAATGTAATTATTAAGAAGGATTTGTATAATGTGACTTATATGGTCGACAAATTCCCGGATATTTTGGACAATTCTTGTCGAAAGGAATGATAAAGTGATACGTATTGCTGTCTGTGATGATGACTTTCCCACTACTGAATTAATAGAGAGACTTATTCTGGAGACTCAAAGGAATTTCACAAGGAAAATAGAGGTGTCGATCTTTTATTCCGGAGAAAGCTTCACTAAGGCCATTCAAGAGGCCTGCGCGTTTGATATTATTTTTATGGACATTGAAATGGCGGATATGGATGGAATAAAAGCTGGGTATGTACTGCGGGGAAATGATGAAAATGATCTAGTGCAGCTTATCTATGTCTCTAGTCATGATGAATATCATCTGCAACTCTTCGATGTTCAGCCCTCGGGATTTATAAAGAAACCTATCGATTCAGAGATATTTAAGCAAAAACTGATTTCTACGATTGAAAAAGTAATTCGCAAGCTGCAGCAAGGCAAAAAAAACTTCTTATCACTACAGCAAAAAGGAAAAGAAATTCTAATCCCCTATCGAAATATCATCTATCTGGAAAGCAACCGGCGGAGAATTATTCTTTATTCCTGCAACGATCAACTCGACTACTACAGTACACTAAACGAGGAAGAGCAGAAGCTTCCTGTGAGCGATTTTGTCCGAATCCATCAATCCTACATCGTTAACTTTTACTTTATTAAAGAAATCAGTAACCAGGGAGTAATTCTCCTAAATGGCGCAGCCTTACCCATTAGTGCAAAATACAGTGCCGATTTTAAGAAAAAATATCTGAAATTCAGGGGGAGTCTTGTTGGATAATATCTTTCTGGAGGAGTTATTCTATCTAGTAACGCTTCCACTTCTACCTATCATCATTCATTACTTCTACAGCCATTGTTTCGTTAGCCGACTTACCACCAAAGCCAATCTTGTTATCGTGTACTCTCTATATTTCCTCTGTATTGTCTTTCTGCACTATAGCTCACTGCCAGGCTCAATCCTACTCACACTCAATATTGGCCTGATTGCTCTCTTATCTTTTTTTTACAATGGAAATATCAAATGGCGGATCGTTGCCGCTCTTTTTCTGGTTGCGCTTATTACGCTTAGTGAGTTATCACTGCCCCTATTTTACTCGACAAAGGGATATATTCTGAACCAGTTTCTTTCCAAGCTGCTGATGTTTATATTAGCTTTTGTATCCGTGCGCGTAGCTAAAGCCTTTGGAAATGGCGGGTTATCTAAATGGTATTGGGTTCTATTATTTATTTGCCCTTCTATAAGCACACTAGGGATCTACAGCTTCGCATCCAGCCTTTATATGCAGTCCTTCCCTACCCTTGTTCCAATCCTGTCCACAGGACTACTCATCATAAATTTATTGATATTTATCTTATGTGACCGTATGTTAGTTATCCAATCTGCGCAGAACCAAAGTTATTTACTTGAGCAACAAAATGCTTACTATGTAAATCAATATCTTTTGACAAAAGAAGTACAGGAAGAATCTTTTAAGTTCCAGCATGATATTAAAAATATTCTCATAGGTTTACGCGCAAAGGTACAATCCGGTGAAGCTGCCAATCTAAATGAGTTGGACAACTTACTGGGCCAAATAGACAATCCAATAGGCGTTAGCAATAGCGGGAATACGATTATTGATTCCATTATCAACTACAAGCAGCAGGTCGCTGAGAAGCATCAGATCCCCTTCAAGTTAGACTTGAACATCCCTGCACAGCTGACGCTCGACACCACAGTTATCAGTGTGATTTTAGGAAATGCACTGGACAATGCCATTGAAGCTTGTTGCGATAAAAGAAATGAAGAGTGCTATATCACCATACATATGCATTATCTTAATGAAAGCTTGTTCATCCGGATTCAGAATCCTTATGTGAATGAAATTCATACGAATCGTTTTGGCGACATCTGCTCCACAAAAACTAATAAATCCGGTCATGGTATAGGCTTAAAAAGTATCCAGAAGGTCGTAGAGGATAGTAATGGCTTAGTAGATATTTCATATAACAATAATCTATTTCAAGTCGAAATTGTTCTTTTTATGGTCCCCTGTAAAAAAAGGATTTAGAAGCTTATCATAAGCTTCATCATAAACCCAAGTGATTCCTTCATCTTTACTGGTAAGATATATAGTTCCTGCCACACCGGTATCTTGATCAATTAACGAGATAGGGAACAGTCCTTCCTTTCTATTAAAGATAGGAGAAAGGGGATTTTTTTATATTTATCAAACTTTTCTGGAATTTAATAAGCTCTGAAAATGAAAAAGGTCTATAAAATCGCTTATTAAGCAATTTTATAGACCTTTTTAGTATACCGGTGAGAGGAATGGAACCTATCGATATTTATTTTGAACGCATCAATAGATATAGGAAGTAAGGCACACTCAGCATTGTTACAATAATTCCTGCGGGAATATCTGACTTAAAGCTGACCGTTCGAGCAATCGTATCCGCTACAAGCAGCAATAGCGCACCAATAAGCGCTGAAGTAGGTAGAAGCACTTTGTAGTCGTGACCTACCAGCTTGCGAGCCACATGCGGACTAATCAATCCAATAAAGAAGATCGAGCCCCCGAGCGCTACACAGCCAGAAGCTATGCCTACAGCCGCAATTGCCAAGCGCAAAAATTTCTTCTTTACAGCAACACCTAATCCTATCGAAATTTCGTTGCCTAGCACCAAGACGTTCAATGTCCTGAAATTAGAAAGAATATATGCGAATAGCAGCAATACCCAAGGTGCCAACAAGCTGATATAAGACCACTTGTCCCCCCATAAATATCCTGCTTGCCAACGCTGCGCAAACTCATACTTCTGGTCATCAAGCTTTAAAGTCAGGAATAGCGACAGCGCACTAAACCCCATATTGATCGCAACACCAGTCAAGACAAGTCGTGTAGAAGAAATCATACGACGTTTTCTATAGGCTAGAACATAGATCAGAGCTGCTGCCAGCAGACCACCTAAGAATGCCATAGACGGCAGTAATAATGTTATAGCGGCGCCTTGAATGCTTACCGTTGAGATAATCAGCAACACCATAAGACCTGAACCTGAGCTAATACCAAGCATGCCGGGATCAGCCAGATCATTGCGCAGCAAAGCCTGCATAACTGCACCTGCCAGTGCCATCCCAAATCCAACAAGTATCGCTAATACGATCCGAGGAAGACGAAACTTATAAACAACAAGATTATGCTCCTCTGGACCTTGTCCAAGCAATACTTGAAATACTTCAAGTGGATTGAGGGACACCTTTCCCATATTAAGACTAAGAATAGCTCCTGCAATAAGCAGTATTATGAGAGATAGAATCCATATTGTAGCCTTATGCGATTTAACAACATTCATTTGAAGGCTCTCCTCTCTTTGCTCGCAATTAGCAAGAAGAAAGGAACACCAATCATTGCAAAAATAATGCCCAGTGCTGTCTCTGCCGGACGATTAATCAGCCTTCCTGCGATATCCGCTACAACCATAAGTGCACCGCCGTAAATGGCTGATGCCGGAATAATATAACGATAATCTACACCTACAAAAAAACGCATAATATGCGGAATAATCAACCCTACAAAGCCGATTGGCCCTACAAGTGCAACAGCTACACCCGCAAGTAAAAGGACCGCTAGCATAGCTATCATCTTAACGAGAACGATCCGTTGCCCGAAGCCTTTCGCGATCTCTTCTCCCAAGTTTAAAACAGTGATAGAGCGTGAAATGAATAGTGACAAAGCCAGTCCACCTAAGAACCAAGGTATAACTAGCCTAATTTCCACCCATGTTGCTCCAGCCACACTACCCGAAGTCCAATAAGCAAGGGCACGACCAATTCCATAGTTTAATGAGATAAATGACCCCACAGCTCCAAATAGCATTGTAATTGATATTCCAGCTAGCACCAGTCGTTGAGGTGTCATTCCTGAACGATTCAATGAAGCGGCAAGGTACGTTAATCCTGCTCCAAGTCCTGCGCCAATAAAGCTAACCAGCAAGGTTGTTGTCTGCAGTTGCCCTGGAAGAAAAACCAGTGTAACGGCCATTGCAAGAGCTGCTCCTGCATTTACTCCCATTAATCCGGAATCTGCTAAGGGATTTCGCGTATAGCCCTGCATAACCGCTCCTGCTACCGCGAGACACATACCCGCAATAATATCAGCTGCTGTACGCGGAATTCGAAGGGCATGAATAATCTGATGCTCGGTCAGTTCAGGATCAAAATTAAAAATCGCTGTCCATGCCATCTTCAGGCTCATAGAAGCAGAGCCAAATGAGATAGAAGCTGCTACTGAAAGCAGCAGCAGCAGTATCCCTAGGAGTAGAAACAGACCGAAATACGATTTCCCTCTTAAATCAGGGATAACGGTTGTTCTATCATCTAGCTTTCTATTTTTTTTCATACGCTGACACTAGCTTCTCAACTACAAAATCTAGCTGCTTATCAAGAGAGTAGATATCGGAATAATATGAAAAATCAAACCCGATTTCGATCAATCTACCTTCTTTGATTGCTGGAATGCTGTTCCAAATTGGATTGTCCGACAAATCATCAGCCCCATCCCATACAGAGCGGAACACGAAGTCTCCTATATACTCAGGTAACACCTCTAAGGAAACAAACCCTCCAGTAGCCTTCTCTCTGCCATCAATCTTTTTCTGAAGAATCTCTGGTGCTTTTAGCCCTAAATATTCATAAATGATCTGAGAGCCCCTTCCATAAAGCTTGCTATCGATCACCGCCATCTCTTTTTTGCCGCCTTCGATAATGGTTACTGTCTTATCCAAAATTCCAAGTTCATCAAGCTGCTGCTTGCTCTTCTCCAACTTCTCGTGGAAATTATCTAATAGAGCTTGTGCCTCCTGCTCCTTGCCAAATACCTCGCCAATCTTCATTACACGTTCATCCGTCGCCATTTTTTCATAAGGAATTGGAACGGTCGGTGCAATATCCTTAAGGATTTCGTAGGTTTCTTCAGAAGCAGCTATGATCAAGTCCGGCTTTACTGCCATAATAGCCTCTGGATTAGGCTCATACCATGAACCTAGATCTTCAATCCCCCCCAGCTCTTCTGCAAAGGCCGCTCCTTCAAAGACACTCGAAGTCCCTACTGGCTTAATGCCGAGGGCCACAAGATCCCCTTGAAGGTATAACACGACAACCCTCTTTGGATTAGCTGGAACAACAATATCTCCCTTTATTGTAGAGATAGTTCTTGTCTGAGCCTCCTTATTGGCATTGTCAGCTGCAGTTGAATTATTTGCTGGTGATGATGTAACTTCAGAAGCTTTGGATCCATTAGAATTTGTGGCATTAGAACCAACACTTGCAGATCCACATGCACTTAATAGCAAGGTAAAGCTAAGCAGCATCGCTACAATAAAACTTGACGTCTTTGTTAATCTCATAGGTGAAGACCCTCCGGTTATTTCATTATGGTAATAGTAATGATAATGATTATCATACTCAATAACATTATATCGGGAGGATATGTGCTCGCCAATGGAGAATTTGGCGGTGGTAAATGGACGATTGTCCGATGAGCTCACCTGCCTGCTTTCCTTGCGGAACCGGATGGGAGATTGACCATTGTATTTACTGAACATGCGACTGAAGTAATATACATCGTTATATCCAACTTCTTCTGCAATATCGCGAAGTGGAGCATCGGTACATCGTAATAGCTCTTCTGCATGTTTAAGCCGGAATCGTATCAAATATTCAATCAAGCTAAACCCTGTCTCCCCTTTAAAGCGGGTTGATAAATGACGAGGGCTATAATTAAATTGCTCCGCTATAGATTCTAGTGATAAATTATGACGATAATGCTCCTCAATATAACGGACAACCTGCCCAATGACATCCGGTTGCCTGAGGTTAATTCCATCCTTTGTAAACTGCTTTAATAATTCATGTATAAACTGATAGAACAAGCCTTTAACTTGAATTCTTTCCAATTGGCTTCCTTGTGCCCAAAGTTGTTCCATTGCCATTAGTTGATAGTGCAGTGGTAAAGGCTCCAAAGACTCGAAGCTATACTGCATCCGAAATGGATTGCTGCGTTCTAAAAGTCTTGCTAAATCCTTTCTTCCTGGCAAGGAGGCTCTATAGAATAATAAATAGTATTCAAACAACCTCCCTGTCTCTATACTTAGTCTCATGCCCTTGCCACCATGCACAATAAAGTGACGGTCTGCGTCGTAATCTATGCCGTTGAGATTCAAGCTGGCCGTACCCCGCACACAGTAGATAAATCCACATGCTGGTAATACATAGCCTTGCAGCTTGTCCCCAGGCTTCATCACAGCATGTCGAATATCAAGTACTTTAACAGCGGCATAATTCCATGCAAAAATATGATCTTCCAGCTTCATCTTTGCAATACACTCCGATCTGCTCCACAATCTATTTGAATTAATTATATTTCACAATAAATGATAATGATTATCAATTAGTATTAGGTAGTTCCTCTATTTTGTCAATCGCTGTTTAGTATCATGATTGCTTATAGCTTTCGAAGTGGAGCTTCCTCAGGAATGCCTCTATCTCATTCACATATCCGCTTACATTAATCTTCCTCAGTACAACTAAGTACAATTTCTTATTCACACTTGAAGGATGTATCAAAAGTTTTCCGGCACAGGCATGAACGGAATTGTAAAAAAACAAACAAAAAAGTTCATCAGATATAGTATCTAATGAACTTTGAGTTGATTTAGTTGGTACCGGTGAGAGGACTCGAACCTCCACGGTTTCCCTCTCGATTTTGAGTCGCTCATGCTATCGGGAAGATAGCAGAAACTAAGTCAAAGAAAAGGAATCTAAAGCCCGCGAAAATCCTTGTAAGATCAAGTTTTTTTGCAGGTTCTTTCGTTAGATTTAAACGCCGCAAGGCTTCCGGGAATCTTCTCAAATAGTAGTCGCTTTTGCACAAATGAGAGAACTCGGAGAGAACTATAACAGATCAGCCCGCTCCCTATCATTGACAGATAATATCGAAGCTTTGGCTTCAGGGAGGGGAATTGATATGAGAAAAACAACAGTAAACACTATCGCTAATCAAAAAGGCAGTACAGGTAAAACCACCACCGCTTATAACCTGGCTTACGCCTTATATAATGAAGGAAAAAAGATATTACTGATTGATTTTGATCCTCAAGGGAATCTAACGATGTACTTTGGTATCGAACAACCTGATAAACTCCCTTACTCTATGTTCAACATCAAGAACGCGATGATGACGGACGAACCGCTTCCATCGCCCGAAGAGTGCATTCATTCTCAAGGTAACATTGACCTGATTCCTATCAACACTTGGCTTACTCAATATCAATGCTTTGGTAGCACTCAACTGCTCAGATCATTGTGAAGGTAAAGAAGCGAATCAATCCACATATTCGCATTGAGGGCGACTTGATGACCAGGTGCGACACCCGTACCAATTTATATAATGAAACCATTCGTCTAGTGAAAGTGTGGTGTATCATAGAAGTCAGTCATCCGGCAAGTTTATTTTGATCAATGAAAATGGACTCTAGACTCCAAAGCGAGGAAAACTATCGGCCTGTCTTTTACGTTATTCAAAAATAATTAAGTCATCTATCTCCCCTAACGCAAAATACAAGAATCCTTTGAATTTATCAATCGTAACATTCCGTAAAATATCAGCAAAATCTTCATAATCTTTTATTACTTGAAAATTATTAAAGTAAACTTCATTCAATATCTCTGCTTCGCATTCACTTCGACTTATTGGACTAAATCTATTACTGTATACATTTATCCTTAACTCCTCTTTTAACTCGTGGAAATTTACACTTTCAAGCATGAAATTTATTATCTGTTCCACATCTATGGTTATCTTATTTGGAGTCTCGTAAATATCATTGCTGCTCGTTAATTCAAATATATAGTAAATTCTAGTAGAGTCCTCATTACTAAAAAATATAATTTCAAATTTACAGTTATTTTTGACACCATAAGCTTTATCTAATAATTTGCAAATACTTATCAAGTACAATTCATTGAGAATCGTTTGTTCTTTGTTAAAAATCTTAGAAAAATAAGTACTAGAAAGTGCAACTTTTTTATCACTATTACAAAATAATTTAAATATTTGTACATCTATATTTAAATTAGATGCTATCCGTTCCAGTTCTTTGTCATGGAATTCTTGCTTTTCCACACAACCTTTTCGCTTTGTTTTTTGAGGCAAGTCAGAAATAACAAACTCATTTTTTTCATGATTAAAAATGAAATATCTTAAATTTCCTGCTACATAAATACTACTTAAAGTCTCAAATAATTGGTCAACGTTCAAACTTTTTACGTCCTCAAGTAGGCCTATTGGTCGAGAAACAATATCTTTATTTAAAAAATGAATCATTACATTGATCTTTGCCACATCATTGTGTTTCGATAGTATTTCTTCCTCGACCTCTCTAATGGCCATTAACATTAAGTCATAATATTCATTTTTATTATCTAATATCCTCCTCACATAGTTTTCAAATTCAAAGATAAGGTTTAAACCTACTTGGTACTTCGCATTGCTCCAACTATATAAGCAATAGCAGTAACTTGTTTGTCCTCTCAAATTACATTCTTTCTCTGTGAAAAAATCTTTGAGCATCGCCAGTATAACAAAGTGCTCTAGAACGTGAGCTAAACCGTTGTTGCTAATACCATCTTTTTCTGATCCAGCTTCGCATAAAATAAAAAATGAATACATCATCTACCTTCTTTCCGAACTTCACTTCATTTTTTTATCCTTGATGTGTTTTAACTTTATGCGTAATGCTCAATCTAAGAAGTAAACCTCATTTTATTAATCCATCTTGGCAAAAATAGTAGGAGTATAAATAAAACTGCAACAGTAATGGAAGGAACGGCAATAATTCTAGAAATACCTCCATAGGGTTCAAAACTTGTGTAATAGCTATTGAACTTGGCTATCTGCATGGGCAGAAAATTGCCCACATAATGTTTCAGAAAGAATACCTCGCTCATCTGAATGGCGTAAGATATGGCTATGGTGAATAGTAACAGGGCGTAGCCAGTATAAATCTGTGTGACTAATACGCTGATCAATAAAGTAATCCCTGTCATCAGTGAGATTGCCACATATCCAATAACCAGGTTGATTAAAAACTGCTCGAAATAATTCACCGCAACCATTGATAAAAAAAATTGTGGACTACTTTGTATAGGCAAATCCGCTCCTTGTAAACCGTACATAAAGAATATAGGCGTAACGTAAATCGCTACCGCCGCCAGATAAAGCAATAAAGAGAGCTGGAAGGCGTTGATAATCCGTATCCTACTCAGCTTACGTTTTCCAAACCTCGTGGATTTGACCAGTCCGTCCACGCCCAAGGTCTCGTCTTCATTAAAAATTGGGACCAGTAGAATGGAAATGAGAACCAGGACAATAAAAACACACTGGCTCATCCCTGAGTTAACGTTCTTCCATCCCTCGGCATAACCCATCCGGATAGGTTCGGAGAGAGAAGCCGCTGCAAAATTCCCGTTGCTGATTCCTTCCCTAGAACTCCCCGCTTCCTTCTGTGCACTTTTGATGATGTCTGCCCTGTCCTGATAAAATTGTTCTGCTGAGACATCCCGTATTCCAGTCCAGTTCCAGCCATACACTTGGATAATCATATCCAAGGCTGGCAAATCTGCAACATCCGCTTTATTCCTGTCTTCTGGTAGGCTAAGTTCTCTGTATTTTTCCAAAATTTTATTAATCTCAACTTCATCCAATACCTCCGGTTGATAGAAATACCGGTATTCCGTCCCATCTGTTACCTCATATCTTGCCTGATTTAAATAACCTGTTTTGATGGTGTCTAAGTTGTAAAAGGTAAGTATCAGAAACAATGCCAACAAAAAACCGAATATGTTTATGTTTAGGATTTTACTTCTGTTTACTTTTGATAAATAGCTCATGATTTCACCTACCTTCCTCTACTGTAAATAATATCTTCTCATCCATATAGAGATACCGATTCGAGATAAGAGAATGTACACAGTACCCAGAAACAGGGCGACAAAAACATAAGGAAATACAGTATTACCCACAAAATATAATTTCTCTATGCCTATAAGATTATTGATAAAGTTCTGGGGCATGAAGACCATCACTTTTTCAATCAGCACCCCCCTCCCCATCTGATAAGTATTTACGAGATAAAAATAAATCAGTGAAAGTGCTAATACCAGTTTCCCTCTTTTAAAAACCACGGACAAAAACAGGATAAGATGCGTCACGACAAGTGTGGAAAAGTATCCCATGGAAATATAGAGTAACCCCTCTTGAAGCTGATTCATAGAATAAAATGTAATTGTTCCGATTTGAACCGAAGAGTCCCAGCCGTGCAGCGTATACACTGCGGTAATAAACAGCAGTATGATCGCAATATACACAAAATAGGCTATCGTAGAAAACACACAAGCGGCACCAAGCTTGTAGCTGAGCAGCCTTCTCCTGCTCTCCTTGGTGGATAAGGTCACCTTGTCAATTCCTTTGCTGCTGTTTTTGGAGAATCCCTCGCATAGGATAAAGGCCAAGAACATAAAGAAAAGGTAGATCGTATTTAATAAACCTATTTTCAGGTACTCCCAGCCACTATCGTATTTGAATAAAAATGGGGTGGGTACTTTTTGCATTTTCTGGGATATGATTTCGATTTGTTTCTCTGTATAAGGAAATAGATTTTGTTCAGTGGATAAATATTCGGTAAAACTGCCCTTCCAATCTACATAAAAATTGGAGAGCTGCTCATCCGTTAAATTTAAGCTGTTATCGAGAACACGGTACTTTATATATGGAAAGTTCAGTTCCCAGTTCAGCGCATCGTGAGGAAAAGTTAATCTTTTTCCCAACTTGCGATCTGTATCTACTTCGCCTTCAATATAAGGTTTGTCCACGCTGTTTTCGTAGTTTTGTTTCATTTGTAATAAATAATCCGTCGTCATCGTGCCCTCAACCGTGCGCTCCCTTAAAATTTTCCAGCCTCCAAGACCGCTATGTATGGTTCCCTCATCATCCAAGACATCTATACTCTTGGCGGTTTGAATCCAGGGGATCAGAATAATAGTGAGAAAGAGTAGGCTGATAATTACTGTATTTTTATTTAATATTTTTTTCAGTTCTAATGGAATGAAATTACGCATGGCTCCCACTCCCTAAGTAGATGTAGTAATCTTCCAGCGTGGGCTCGCATACGATTGCGCCTGATTCCTTTTCTCCCAAGTAACGGACATTAACAACGTTTTCTTCCTGCCGGATCCGTACGATCAGGTGCTCCTTTTTAAAGGAGGCCAGTCGCTCTCTGTCCATCTCCTCAGTAAATACTTTTCCTTTAATCCCGGATAACATCTTTTGCACATTACCTTGCTCTTTAATTTTCCCCTGATTTAGGATGATCACATTGGTGGTAATTGCTTCGATATCCGAAATAATGTGGGTAGAAAACAAGATGATCTTGTCCTGTCCCATTTCGCTTATGATGTTTGAAAAACGGATTCGCTCATGGGGGTCAAGCCCAGCGGTGGGCTCGTCAAAAATTAATATCTTCGGATCGTTAATAATGGCTTGGGCAATGCCCACCCGCCTTTTCATCCCTCCGGAAAAGGTTTTGACCTTTTTATTAGCAACATTCTCCAGGTTGACAAACTGTAATACCTCTGGAACTTTGTGCATCAGTTCTTTTTTTGACAACCCCTTCAGTGCTCCCATATATTCCAGATATTCTGTTGCTGTAAACGCGGAATAAACCTCGAAATCCTGGGGAATATATCCCACAAGATTCCGGTAGTCGTCGTTCATATGGAAGATATCCTTGCCGTTAAAGGTAACCTTACCACTAGTTTGATGGTCAATTGCCACAAGGATTCTCATCAAGGTGCTTTTCCCTGCCCCATTATCTCCCAAAAGCCCATACACACCTTCAGGCAATGTAAAATTTAGTTCACTGATTGCCCGTTTCATTCCAAATGTTCTTGTTAAATTCTCCGCTTTAATTTCCATCGCTAATTTCCTCTCTCAATTGATATACGTCTCCTTCCGAGAGAACTTGCCATTCTTCTCCCGTAGACTTTCTACCTAACAGGAGGTTGGTATATTCTCCGTCCAGCTTTTTCACTTCCCATGCGAACAGATTTTCATTTTCGAATCCTGCTATGATACCTGTTTTTTCTTCCTTGTATAGAATATTTTGGATTCTCGGATCATCAGTGTTTCCCCTAGTGCCATTGTCCGCTGGTTCGGGAAACCGATCTGAATTTTCTCTCATGTATGCATCAACTGTTTTGTAGATGCCTGTTATATCCTCGATAGAAAGAGATGGAACTTCTATTGTTGGCCTAATTGAAGACTCTTTTCTTCCTTGCTCCCGATAAGTTCTTTCATTTTTTTTCCTCCCTTCATCAAGACGTTTGTCCAAAGCAATATCCTCAAAAGTCCTTTTATCATCTAGCGTTGCATCCTTTGGAGATTCCTCATTGCCCGGATTCTTATTCTCTGACTTTACATCCTTCGGATTATTATCTAAGGTAATTAAATCCTCTGAGATGGTTTTATCATCCTGTATGCTTGCATATTCTGAGTAGCTGCTTTGATTTTGGAAGTAGAGGCTTCCTCCAATCAAAATGGTTATAGTTAATACAAACATTAAGATTTTTTTCACTAAGACACCTCCATTTTTTATATGTAATTCTACATTTTATCGTTTATTTCAACTGACTTAATTTTCCGTATAAATTTAAAGTATCCCTAATCTGAGCCTGATCTGGATGACTAATGTCCTTTAATGGCGCCCCCATGACGATGACTATATACTCACGGTTATTCACTAACCCAAGTGTTGCCCAACATTGTCCAGCAGCAGATGTAGTTCCCGATTTACCTCCAATAATTTTGAAGCCGATTTGCTGATCTTCATTAAGGTACTTCAGTACCGTCGATTCTAACAGAATCCCTTCTGGATGGTCTGTTGTTGATGTCGTCAGGTATGTCTCTTGAGTAAACATCTTTTTAAAATCCTCGTTAGCTAATGCATAATCCAAAAGCTTTCCCACGTCTGAAGCGGTTGTATACTGATTGTCATCATGAAGGCCCTCAGGACTAGTGAAATGTGTACCATTTAAGCTGAATTCAGCGGCTTTATCATTCATCATCAAAACAAAATTTTCCACACTTCCCGCAACATGAACAGCTAAAGTGTTTGCCGCTTCACCACCAGAAGTGAGAAGCGTCCCATATAACAAGTCTTGGTAGGTAACCTCCTCATCTTCGCGAAATCCGGCCATAGAAGAGTTACTTGCAAGAAGCTCACCGAACGTTCTCCGGTCTACCGGCGCGATTACAGATAAGTCATCAACATGCTCAAGGGTGACAATTGCGGTCATAATTTTTGTCAGTGAAGCAGGATAAACCTTGGCTCCCGCACTTTCTTCGTAAATGGCTTGATCAGACTCTCTGTCATAGACATAAATATATGGACTGGCATAAGTGTTCTGTCCAAAGAATGGCAAGACCTTTTGTGAATCTAAATTCAGTTTACTTGCTGTTCCTATTAGCACTCCGAGAAGAACAATTGTGAATACTGATATTCTTACTAACTTGGGTTTCCTGTTCTTTAGCTTGCTACGTTCACCTTTCTCCATTTCCATTTTCTCCCTATTCTTCTTGGTACAAAGTATAGATTCAACACCTTAAAAATCTAGGTGTGTAGATCTTAAATTTTTCTTAAATAAATGGTTTGTGCTTTACTATTCTTCTCTACTTCATTAGTATCCAGCCGTACACGAACTTCAACCGAGCGTTATATATAAAATGTTTCAAATAAATAGTGACATCAAAAAAATATCATCTAAATATTTTACTGCAATGTTGGTATTGCCTAACGTTGATTCTTTCTTTGTAAATCACTCATATATCCCTTAATATGCTCCAATAACAAACCAGTAAATTTTAAGAATAAAAAAATATGATGTCACTATTTTAAGATTGATATATTGCAATTTAGCAATTATAATAAACACAACCTACTATATGAAAGGTGAATGAAATGAAAAAACTGCCTAGAATCAGTCAAAAAGAACAAGATGTGTTATTGGTTTTTTGGCGAGATGGCGGAAATTTAACCGCATCAGCCATCGCAGATAAAGGGGACGGATTGGGTATTAATACCGTTCAAGCAGCGGTTCGGAATTTATTGAAAAAGGAATATATTGAAATTTCTGACATTGTATATAGTGGCACCGTACTAACAAGAAGTTATAAGCCTGTTATAAGTGCAGAACAATATGCTGCATATCAGTTGCAAATTTTAAAAATAAATGCTAAGAATTTTTCAGTATCGAACTTTGTAGAACATTTTAAAGAAAATAATGAGTTAGATTGTTTAAAAGAATTGAAGTAGTTATACAAATCCAAGTTTAATCTCACCGTAGTTAAAGATAAAATTCATATAGGACGAGTATGAAAACTGAAAAATTAAGTATGTCAAGCATTTTGTTGATATATTATATAGACATCTGTTTATTCCTTCTTCTAGAATTACAACAATACAGGAGTATCAGATGTTTTTCCATTTTCACCTTTTGGACACTTTGTCAAGCACTGATTACTGCTTTGAGCTCTTTATATTATTTCAACAACTCACCTGCAAGAGCAGGCTCTTTAATGAATCCTTTATAGTTGTCTGCTTGAATGTCATACAGCTCCGCATATATTTTATTATTGCTAATCAGAAAATCATGATCACCCACAGCGTCTACTTTTCCTTCGTGTATTACAATTATTTGATCAATATTTTTTATATTAGTGAATCTATGAGTAATAATTATATTAATCCTCTCTGTTTTTTTGTTTACCATATTTTCAAAGACTTCACTTTCTGTCTTAGCATCTAAAGCTGCTGTTGGTTCATCAAATACCATAACGTCTGCTTCCCGGACGAAACTTCTTGAGATAGCAAGTCTTTGCCATTGTCCTGTTGAAATATCCTCACTATTTTCCCATCCAATCAATAAATTTGTATCAAATTTCCTATTTAATTCATTAATAAAATCATGTGCTTGACCTAAGACGGAAGCTTCTATTATAACTGGCATATTGTTAATATTATCAACCATTGAAATTCCAATATTTTCTCTTATTGTAAGCGGAAACTTCACAAAATCCTGAAACATCGCGCTCATTTTCTCAAAATAGGCTTTCTTGTCGTACATAGTTCTATTAATGCCATTGATTAATATCTCGCCTTTTGTTGGTGCATATAACCCTAAAATGATCTTGATCAACGTAGTTTTTCCACTTCCGTTATATCCGACAACTGCATAATCAAATCCTTTTTTTAATGTCAAATTTATATCTTCTAATATATGGTTACATGAGCTTGGATATTTAAAATAAACTCCTATAAACTCAATTGAATCCACGACAAAATCCTTTATTAAATCCTCCCTAACTTCCTCGCTTTTTATTGAATTTATTTTGTTTAACCTCTCAAAGCTCAATAAATACAAACAATTTTCATATAGTGTCAAAGCACAGCTTATTAAATTGATCAAAGCATTTTGCAGCTTGGTAGCAGTTTCAATACTCATTATGATCACACCGATTGACAGTTTACTCATAATACCATTAACAACTATAATTATTTTCAATAAATAGGTCAGTAAATGTTGAATAGAATCACCTACTGTAGATTTTATAGTCAAAGTTCTTTTTACATTTTTATCTTGCTCAATTATCTTTTCAAAAATATTATTAATGATATTCTGTATAAAAGATATGTTGGAAAATAATTTCATTTCTTTGAAATTTTCATATGTAACTATCATATCCTTTAAAGAACTATAGTACCTAGTTTTTTCATATCGTTTATCATATACTTCAAATAACTTTGACATAGATTTTAAATTAATTATTGTACTTGGGACTATTGATAGTATGATGATAATCACTATACTTATCTGGTAAGATGCCAATATACTTATTGTACCAACGAATAAAGTCATATTCATGATAATCTCAACAATGTTATTCAAAATACCTATACTTCTCACTGTTGACTCGTCATTTGTTTTTTGGATGTCATTATGTAGTCTTGGATCTTCGAAATCTTGCATTTCCATGCTGTCTACAATTTCAATAGTTTTATTTGTTATATACTTATCAACTAATACAGTATAAATTTCCTTTACATAATTTGTAGTTTTATTAATAATTAATTTTATTAGTACAATAATGAAATGAAGAAGAAAGAGATATATTATGATAATATAATCTTTGTTGTCATTTATTAAAAGAGAACCTATTTGATCTATTATATGCTGCCATACAATTAAGTTTATGATATCAGGTAAAGCCATAACAGAACTTAAAACTAAAATTAATATGAAGTATTTTTTTGAAGAGGCGAATAATACGCTTAGAGTAGTTTTTATAATAGCAAAGTAGTTACTAAAGTGTCTAAAATTGTTGAATTTCTTCATCTCAATTATCCTCCAGTATTAATTGTGTTCTAAGTACTAAGGACGTGACTAAACCCTGAAGAATAATGTGGTATGGTTATTGTATTTCAATATAGGTCATAGCCTTCTGAAGAGTAACTCCAGTCTAACAACCTTAGATTTGAATACAACAGTGTCTTCGTCGGTATTGGACGAAGACACTGTTGTATTGTGAAACTCAATTTCTTGCCGCGTCGGAGTTATACGCGTTGTTTACAGAACCGACGCAAGAGCAATTACAATCAGGTTCTGAAATTTTATTTAACTGAATAGTTCGTTAATTGAGAATTACACATACTGCTGGTTTGTAAAACTAGTTTCTTGCTGCGTCTTGGTTAGCCGCTTCATTTACAGAACCGATGCAAGAGCATTGACAACCAGTTCCTGAAACCTTAGTAGCTGCTTGGTTCGCTAATTTAGAGTTACACACACATGGCGCACGAAAAGCTATGCTCTCATTGTCAATAGCTTGCTGTTGATATGGATTCATAATTTTCAGCATATTCTCACCTCCTTTCATTATGTATTTATCCAGGTTTAAATGAGAACAATTAAACCGAGAAATTAATTGTTATAAAAGAACATCTTCGTTAAAGATTGCTAATTGTTCCGGTGATGTCCTAAGTAAGTTGTGATAATTCCTTAAACTACGTTCTGTTGTACTTCTATAATATTCACACTCTGCAAGATCAGGTTCCCTGACTCCCGAAGAATCCATTCTGTCTACATAACAACTACTACAAAGTTTAGCAGCCCAACAATCAGAGCAAATATTTTCCCAAACTTCGGAAAATTCATAAACATATTTTTTATAAATCTTTTCCTCAATAATCCCTTGATTTATATTTCCTATTGAAGGACTGTTTCCTATCCTTTCACATGCGAGAAAATCGCCATCTGCGGAAACAAATAATCGTCGGGATCCAACAACACAACAACCGTTCATTGGTACAAAATTAGTAGCTCTTTTTGTTACGCTTCTTTTATGAATTCTATCAAGTGAATTAAAGATAGTTTGTTCTTTAATTTCTTCCAAATTGCTAGTAATACTAATTTGCTTATCCTGCCATTGTCGTAGCGATTGGTCATTATAATCGGAGCTTTTAAGCAATTCTTCAGGCACAGTACCAGGACCGGCATAACCTAATTGATATCGGAAATCTTCATGAGTAAAATCTAAATTTGTAAAAAAGTCATCTATTTGAGAAACCTTTTCTTCGCTAAACGGAGGCATGTACACCGCATTTGCACTTATGTGCATTTCCTTACCATTTTTTCTAGCTACACTATTTAATAATTTGAATTTCTTGAAAACGTCATCAAATGAGCCTGAGCCATTCTTATAAACTCGATACATATCATGTATTTCTTTGGGACCATCAATGCTACAAAGAATAGATAAATTGTCAACGGTAGAAAAATATTCAGCCATTTTGGGGGTTAATACAGACAAGTTAGTAGTAAAAGAAAATTGTATAGTCCTTCCTGCTAGAGCAACCTTCGAGTATTCAATAACTTCTTTTAATAGCTCGAATTCAAGTAAAGGCTCTCCACCGTAAAAAGTAATAGAAACTTCCTGCTGATCCCCATAAAGTTTCATGTAATCAATAGATTTAAGCGCCGTATCAGATGACATTCTTTTTGAAGTAAACGCCCGATTGTGAGGATACCCATCATGGTATATACAATAGCGACAACGCATGTTGCATTTTCCAGTTAATTCTAAAATGAGTTGCGTTGTCCCTGTATTCATTTCATTTTTTATATACTCTAGGGATATGTCATTATATAAGTGCTTAATTTTGAATCCTTTGAATAAATCCTCCTCATTAATTGAAGTCATTAATTCATCTACATTAACGTTGTGAGCATAAATATATTGATTTAATTCATCTAAGCTTTTATTAGAGGAAATTAACAATTCAAATAACTGAGCTATATCATTGTCAAGCATCACAACCTTACTTGTACCACTATCGTAGAAGTAGTAAAAGTTATGTTCAGAGAATATCTTCCCTATGGAAAGTGCTGTTTGTGCTGGTTTTTCTTTTTTGTATTCTTGGATGTAATTAAAGAGTTCTGAAAAGTTTTCGAAGTTATCTTTATATAAATCCATTTCATTACCTCCTGCCATTAAAATACAACTCTTGAATATTATTATAGTAACATATTAAAAAAATATCAACACATTATTTTTTTAATATGTTACTTTCGGTCTTACCACATCTAGGTTATGAAGTTTAGTAGGCGAAAACTCTACTTGATAAGACTAAACCGAGCCCCATATTTTAATAGACAACTTCGCATAGAAACCTGCAACACTCTAAATCAAAAAAGAGCAGCATAAGCGCTGCTCTTTTTTGCTAGGCTAGAATCGGAGTCTTAATACTTGAATTCATACGAATAGGAGTTTATTGTCTCCAGAACCGTACTATTTTCCACAAATTTTGTTATATGTACCACCCGGTAGGTATTCCCGGAATTGACATAGTTAAACCCGTTCGAAGCATGTGAGCCCATGCTCGAGAAAGACTAGGTCCAAGTCTTCACATCAGACCATTGATTGCTGCTGTTTTACCTCTTTTGTAGGGTGAGAGTAATAGAAGTATCATAATCCGTATAAATCTTTATTGTTCTCCCACTCTCGATAGTCAGCGAAACAGATGTCACCGAGATATACTATAAAGGGTATTATTATCTTCTCCTGTACAGCAGGTTCAGCATATTCTACTCTCTAAGGTCATGCAAATAAAGATTTCTTCGTAATTTCCCTCTATTTTTTTCTTATTCAGATGTTTCTTCATATTCCACTTCCGCCATTCTTAAGAAGCAGCTTCATTGCTCTGCGCCTGGCTCTGGTCAAATAAGATCTAATATTCACCGCTTGGACATCCATAGAAGCAGCAAGCTTGTGATCACTCCATTCAAGAATGTACTTGTTATACAATAAAGTCTGATCCCGTTCTGATAACTCACTGAGTATCTTGGCAATCTCTGTGTAATCCTCCTTGAGGCTATACATCTCCTCGATGCTAGGCTGCTTGTCGGCTATTTGCTCTATACTGTCAGCGGTTATCCCTGAAGAGGTATGATTCAGATGTCTTTTGCGCTGCTTCGCATGATTAATACTAGTATTATGTACGGTATGGACCAGATAGGATACTTGTTTATGCAGGTCTAGGGAACGCAATAATGCGGCTTTACTGATTAGTCTGACGAAGGACTCCTGTATCATATCATCAACAACATCATAGTCCTGCAAGATCTCATAAGCCTTCTTTTTCATAATAGGATAATACCTATCGTATAGCTCTGTTAGAAATACAACATCCTCGTTAACTTCTACAGTAGATAGGATGGTGAAGAACATGAATATTCTCACTCCCTTTAATTTACATTATAATACATAATAATAGTTGATCCACCTTATTATGGAAGTGATGTATGATTCACAATATATGCTACTAGAAGCATTCAGCGAAACAAAAAGACCACTATAAATAGCTATATTTAGAAAATAAAAAAAACTTGTAAAATTGCTGAAAGCAATCTTACAAGTTTTTTTCGATATACCGGTGAGAGGACTCGAACCTCCACGGTTTCCCTCTCGATTTTGAGTCGAGCGCGTCTGCCATTCCGCCACACCGGCAAAGTATTAAGTTAAAATATGGCGCGCCCTGAGAGATTCGAACTCCCGGCCTTTTGATTCGTAGTCAAACGCTCTATCCAGCTGAGCTAAGGGCGCAAAATTTATATGGAGCGGACGACGGGAATCGAACCCGCGACCCTCGCCTTGGCAAGGCGATGCTCTACCGCTGAGCCACGTCCGCACACGGTATGTATTGATGTCCGACTCACTAAAGAAGTGAGCCATGAAGGACTCGAACCTTCGACACCCTGATTAAAAGTCAGGTGCTCTACCAACTGAGCTAATGGCTCATAAAGCAAGAAAATGGCGGAACCGACGGGATTCGAACCCGCGGTCTCCTGCGTGACAGGCAGGCATGTTAGGCCAACTACACCACGGTTCCAGAAGAATAATTGCTTAATGAAAATTGGTTGCGGGGGCAGGATTTGAACCTGCGACCTTCGGGTTATGAGCCCGACGAGCTACCGGGCTGCTCCACCCCGCGTCAGTAAAAAAGTATTAATTCCCTTGGATCCGCCGGAAAGTATCCGGAATCCTCAGTGAAGCATTAACTTCACTTTTGGGGATGTGTTATGGTGGAGGCTGAGGGGATCGAACCCCCGACCCTCTGCTTGTAAGGCAGATGCTCTCCCAGCTGAGCTAAGCCTCCATATAAAGAAGCAACTTAATTATCATAACATAATCAAATCTGTAATGCAACCATTTTTTCTAGAAGTCTGATGCTGTTTCAAGAAGAAGTGGTGACCCGTATGGGATTCGAACCCATGTTACCTCCGTGAAAGGGAGGTGTCTTAACCCCTTGACCAACGGGCCGTTTTAAAAACAAATTGTTTTGACAACAAAAAATATTGTATCATGTATTATTAAGTATAGCAATACCTAAACTCATTATTTTTCTTTTTACTCTTCACTAGGTAATAGATTGATATGAAGCTTTTGAGCTATTATCTCAATGATTTCACCCGTAGTTCTATCATTCGTGTCTAGATGCTGCTTAAATACCTCGTGATCAAGCCCTGTGATGCACCTGTCGATCTGATGAGCAGCCCAAGAGTCTTTTCCTTCACCTCTAACGCTTAATCTCTTAAGCAAGGTCTCTCGGGAGGCACACAAACTAAAATGATAAAGCTCTATGCCTCCATCAATGAACTTGCCGATGATTTCCCTGCAATAATCCGGATTCACTAGGGTCATAGGCACGATAATTATCCCATCATATTCGCTAGCTATGTTTTTCTTCGATACATTTCATTTGCGGTTTCTGTCTTCCCTGAACCAAAAGCACCATTGATCCATATAATCATGATCATTTGCCTCCATGAACTAATTTTCATTCAAAAACCACTTCACAGTGATTGCCTATCCTTATAATAAACTGCTAAACATCGTACAACAAAAAGACCACTGTCGATTACTCAACAGTGGTCTTGCGTGCTTGGCAACGTCCTACTCTCCCAGGACCCTTCGGTCCAAGTACCATCGGCGCTGGAGGGCTTAACGGTCGTGTTCGGGATGGGTACGCGTGGAACCCCTCCGCTATCGCCACCAAACATGCGTCTGTGAAACAGACGCTGCCGCGTGAAATTCGGTTCATCACCAGAAGTGAGAATGAATTTCTAAGCGTGTTACAGGCTTGATGCCTGAAAACTGAATCCGAAACGAATTTGCATTCTACGTATAGGATAAGCCCTCGACCGATTAGTATTGGTCAGCTCCATGCATTACTGCACTTCCACCTCCAACCTATCTACCTCGTCGTCTTCAAGGGGTCTTACTAATTGGGAAATCTCATCTTGAGGGGGGCTTCACGCTTAGATGCTTTCAGCGCTTATCCCGTCCGTACGTAGCTACCCAGCCATGCTCCTGGCGGAACAACTGGTGCACCAGCGGTACGTCCATCCCGGTCCTCTCGTACTAAGGACAGCTCCTCTCAAATTTCCTGCGCCCACGACAGATAGGGACCGAACTGTCTCACGACGTTCTGAACCCAGCTCGCGTACCGCTTTAATGGGCGAACAGCCCAACCCTTGGGACCTACTTCAGCCCCAGGATGCGATGAGCCGACATCGAGGTGCCAAACCTCCCCGTCGATGTGGACTCTTGGGGGAGATAAGCCTGTTATCCCCAGGGTAGCTTTTATCCGTTGAGCGATGGCCCTTCCATGCGGTACCACCGGATCACTAAGTCCGACTTTCGTCCCTGCTCGACTTGTAGGTCTCGCAGTCAAGCTCCCTTATGCCTTTGCACTCTGCGAATGATTTCCAACCATTCTGAGGGAACCTTGGAACGCCTCCGTTACTCTTTAGGAGGCGACCGCCCCAGTCAAACTGCCCGCCTGACACGGTCCCCGTACCCGGTAAGGGCACTAGGTTAGAACCTAGATACGATCAGGGTGGTATCCCAACGGCGCCTCCACCGAAGCTTGCGCTCCGATTTCTACGGCTCCCACCTATCCTGTACAGATCGTACCCAAATTCAATATCAAGCTGCAGTAAAGCTCCATGGGGTCTTTCCGTCTTGTCGCGGGTAACCTGCATCTTCACAGGTATTAAAATTTCACCGGATCTCTCGTTGAGACAGCGCCCAAGTCGTTACGCCATTCGTGCGGGTCAGAATTTACCTGACAAGGAATTTCGCTACCTTAGGACCGTTATAGTTACGGCCGCCGTTTACTGGGGCTTCGGTTCATAGCTTCGGGTTACCCCTAACCACTCCCCTTAACCTTCCAGCACCGGGCAGGCGTCAGCCCGTATACTTCGCCTTGCGGCTTCGCACAGACCTGTGTTTTTGCTAAACAGTCGCTTGGGCCTTTTCACTGCGGCCCCCTCGTGCTATTCACACTACCGGGGCACCCCTTCTCCCGAAGTTACGGGGTCATTTTGCCGAGTTCCTTAACGAGAGTTCTTCCGCGCGCCTTAGAATTCTCTTCTCGCCTACCTGTGTCGGTTTGCGGTACGGGCACCTTCTCCTGGCTAGAGGCTTTTCTTGGCAGTGTGAGATCATGACCTTCGCTACTACAATTTTCGCTCCCCATCACAGCCCAGCCTTAACGATGTGCGGATTTGCCTACACATCAGCCTCACTGCTTAGACGGACATCCATCAGTCCGCGTCACTACCCTCCTGCGTCACCCCATCGCTCATAGCGGATTACGGTGGTACAGTAATTTCAAACTGTTGTCCTTCGACTACGCCTTTCGGCCTCGCCTTAGGTCCCGACTTACCCTGAGCGGACGAGCCTTCCTCAGGAAACCTTGGGCTTTCGGCGGATCAGATTCTCACTGATCTTTTCGTTACTCATACCGGCATTCTCACTTGTGTAGTGTCCAGCGCTCTTTTCAGTACACCTTCAACCCCTACACAACGCTCCCCTACCCCAGATACATACGTATCTAGCCATAGCTTCGGTGGTGTGTTTAGCCCCGTTACATTTTCGGCGCAGAGTCACTCGACCAGTGAGCTATTACGCACTCTTTCAATGGTGGCTGCTTCTAAGCCAACATCCTGGTTGTCTGTGCAACTCCACATCCTTTCCCACTTAACACACACTTGGGGACCTTAGCTGATGGTCTGGGCTGTTTCCCTTTTGACAATGGATCTTAGCACTCACTGTCTGACTCCCGGCAATAAGTATATGGCATTCGGAGTTTGACTGAGCTTGGTAATCCTTGCGGACCCCGCACCCAATCAGTGCTCTACCTCCACTACTCTTATACCGAGGCTAGCCCTAAAGCTATTTCGGGGAGAACCAGCTATCTCCGAGTTCGATTGGAATTTCTCCGCTACCCCCACCTCATCCCCGCACTTTTCAACGTACGTGGGTTCGGGCCTCCAGTGCGTGTTACCGCACCTTCACCCTGGACAGGGGTAGATCACACGGTTTCGGGTCTACGTCCACATACTAATTCGCCCTATTCAGACTCGCTTTCGCTGCGGCTCCACCTTCTCGGCTTAACCTTGCATGTTAAACGTAACTCGCCGGTTCATTCTACAAAAGGCACGCCATCACCCATTAATAGGGCTCTGACTTTTTGTAAGCACACGGTTTCAGGTTCTATTTCACTCCCCTTCCGGGGTGCTTTTCACCTTTCCCTCACGGTACTGTTTCACTATCGGTCGCCAGGTAGTATTTAGCCTTAGCAGATGGTCCTGCTGGATTCATACGGGGTTTCACGTGCCCCGCACTACTCGGGATCCGTCTCGGAGAGAACACAGTTTAGGTTACAGGGCTTTTACCTCTATCGCGGGCCTTTCCAGACCTCTTCACCTACCATATTCCTTTGTAACTCCATGTGAGACGTCCCACAACCCCTAAGAGCAAGCTCTTAGGTTTAGGCTGTTCCGCGTTCGCTCGCCGCTACTGACGGAATCACTATTGTTTTCTCTTCCTCAGGGTACTTAGATGTTTCAGTTCCCCTGGTCTGCCTCTACATTTCCTATGTATTCAGAAATGAGTAACTGCGAATTACCACAGCTGGGTTTCCCCATTCGGACACCCCCGGATCAAAGCTTGCTTACAGCTCCCCGAGGCAGTTTCGTTGTTCGCCACGTCCTTCGTCGGCTCCTGGCGCCTAGGCATCCTCCGTGTGCTCTTATTAGCTTAACCTTGATTTTTCCGTAGAAAAATATCATACGATGACATTCTCTTTGGAATCATCTCACTAATAACATTTACTTGTTTGCACAAGTTGCTAAAAGATGTTCTAAAACGCAAATTCGTTTCGGTATCCAGTTTTCAAGGATCAAGTCTTACTTGAGAGCTTAAACTCTCAAAACTGAGCAACGAGTGAGTAACAGGCCTAAACCTGAGTTTTGGAAGCTGAACTTCCGATTTGAATGTCCTCATTGCAGAGAACGATTCTCCATAGAAAGGAGGTGATCCAGCCGCACCTTCCGATACGGCTACCTTGTTACGACTTCACCCCAATCATCTACCCCACCTTCGGCGGCTGGCTCCCTTGCGGGTTACCCCACCGACTTCGGGTGTTGTAAACTCTCGTGGTGTGACGGGCGGTGTGTACAAGACCCGGGAACGTATTCACCGCGGCATGCTGATCCGCGATTACTAGCAATTCCGACTTCATGCAGGCGAGTTGCAGCCTGCAATCCGAACTGAGACCGGCTTTGATGGGATTGGCTCCACCTCGCGGCTTCGCTTCCCGTTGTACCGGCCATTGTAGTACGTGTGTAGCCCAGGTCATAAGGGGCATGATGATTTGACGTCATCCCCACCTTCCTCCGGTTTGTCACCGGCAGTCACTCTAGAGTGCCCAGCCTTACCTGCTGGCAACTAAAGTTAAGGGTTGCGCTCGTTGCGGGACTTAACCCAACATCTCACGACACGAGCTGACGACAACCATGCACCACCTGTCTCCTCTGTCCCGAAGGCCGCTGCTATCTCTAGCAGATTCAGAGGGATGTCAAGACCTGGTAAGGTTCTTCGCGTTGCTTCGAATTAAACCACATACTCCACTGCTTGTGCGGGTCCCCGTCAATTCCTTTGAGTTTCAGTCTTGCGACCGTACTCCCCAGGCGGAGTGCTTACTGTGTTAACTTCGGCACCAAGGGTATCGAAACCCCTAACACCTAGCACTCATCGTTTACGGCGTGGACTACCAGGGTATCTAATCCTGTTTGCTCCCCACGCTTTCGCGCCTCAGCGTCAGTTACAGCCCAGAAAGTCGCCTTCGCCACTGGTGTTCCTCCACATATCTACGCATTTCACCGCTACACGTGGAATTCCACTTTCCTCTTCTGTACTCAAGCCACCCAGTTTCCAGTGCGACCTCAGGTTGAGCCCAAGGTTTAAACACCAGACTTAAATAGCCGCCTGCGCGCGCTTTACGCCCAATAATTCCGGACAACGCTTGCCCCCTACGTATTACCGCGGCTGCTGGCACGTAGTTAGCCGGGGCTTTCTTCTCAGGTACCGTCACTCCGGTAGCAGTTACTCTACCGGACGTTCTTCCCTGGCAACAGAGCTTTACGATCCGAAAACCTTCATCACTCACGCGGCGTTGCTCCGTCAGGCTTTCGCCCATTGCGGAAGATTCCCTACTGCTGCCTCCCGTAGGAGTCTGGGCCGTGTCTCAGTCCCAGTGTGGCCGTTCACCCTCTCAGGTCGGCTACGCATCGTCGCCTTGGTGGGCCGTTACCCCACCAACTAGCTAATGCGCCGCAGGCCCATCCCTCAGTGACAGATTGCTCCGTCTTTCATTCTTCTCTCAGGAGAAAAAAGAAATTATCCGGTATTAGCTACCGTTTCCGGTAGTTATCCCAGTCTGAAGGGCAGGTTGCCTACGTGTTACTCACCCGTCCGCCGCTAAGTTATTTTGAAAGCAAGCTTTCAAAATAACTCCGCTCGACTTGCATGTATTAGGCACGCCGCCAGCGTTCGTCCTGAGCCAGGATCAAACTCTCCAATTAGTATTGAAAAGAGCGATATGCTCATTTTGAAACATCTGACGAGAAAATTAATTCTCTAATTTTGGATTTCACTTACGTGATTTCCTACTCACTCGTTGTTCAGTTTTCAAAGATCAAGTTCTCGTTGGCGCCGTTTAATGTCTCAGCAGCAACTCTTATAATATATCATGCTTTCTGATTTATTGCAACTCTTTTTTTCAAAGTTCTTTGCAATCTAATTCAGATTAACATTCACCAACCGAAAGCTTTATAGTTCCTCTTTGCGACTGGATTTATAATGTACCATATATCCCTATATAAAAACAATACTTAAAAATTTATATTTTATAAATAAGTGCTTTTGCCCCACTTTATTTAACATCTTTTATCCCTATTTACCTATAAAAAAACGTGTAGATTCTAAGGATACAGAATCTACACGTAAGTCAAACAAAGGGCTTAATATATAAATTTATTAGTTTGAAATCCAAGGATTTCTACGTTTTTTAGTACTCGCTGCTGAACCTTGAGATTTCGTAGCAGTTTTGCTTTTCTTGCTACTAGGTTGACCTGAGGTCTTTGCTTTTTTGCCTGTTGCTGTTTCCTTTGCTACATTCCCCTTATTCTTGAGAGAAGCGTTAGAAGTTGACTCATCAGTCTCTGTTCTAGCCGTTTCGGGAGATTCCTGCACGAACGCTTCAGGTTCTTGAATTTCCGGCACCCGATTATGCTGCGAATAATTACCTATCCCTGGATACTGCGGATTGGATGGAATATTAGAGTTATCCGGTCCACCAAATGCTCCAAGCGTAGAAGTAGGTACCATTCCCTGATTAGGCATTCCTGCTCCATATGCGGAAAAAGCGTTTGGATTCCCATATTCAGGATAGGTGTTATATACAGGCATGTCATATGAATAAGTTTGCACTGGTTGAATATGCACGCCTCCGCACCCACAAGTTGGCCAAGGAAGGTTCGGCGTCTGTCCTCCATATTGAGGAACAGCATACGGGGAGAAATCCCCGCCAACATTCATGCCAGCAACATTAGCCTCCATCGGATTCCACTGTCCTGGACTCATATTAGGGGCAGCATTGGGATTCCATTGCTCTGGGCTTATGTTTGGCGCGGCATTGGGATTCCATTGTTCTGGGCTCACGTTAGGCGCTGCATTGGGATTCCATTGTTCTGGGCTCACGTTAGGCGCTGCATTGGGATTCCATTGTTCTGGGCTCACGTTAGGCGCTGCATTTGGATTCCATTGTTCTGGGCTTATGTTTGGCGCGGCATTGGGATTCCATTGTTCTGGGCTCATATTAGAATACATATTGCCCGAAAAATAACATGGTGAAATACATTCTGGTGCATAAGCCATTGGCTGAACATAACTTGGTGCCCAGTTCATGTTCATATTAGGGCTATTTTGATATGAATCATAGAGATAAGGATTTCCTCCCAGTCCCGGGTATCCGTTGGAATTATCCCATGTGCAATCATTGTCTGCTTTCTTCTCAGCTTTAGGTGCTTCTTGTTGAGCAATCGGTTCTTGATTTGGAACCGTAATCTGAACAAATAAACTCTGCATTTCAATTTCTTGCACAGGAGCAACTTCCATTTGCATATTAGGTGCAGGATTGGGTGCAATGTTTTGTGTATTAATAGGGGCGATGTTTAGCGATGGGTGTGGTGAAGAATTAGATTCAGGTGAGATATTTGTCGCTGGTTTAGGTGCTGGTTTAGCTTCTGGCTTTATTTCTGGTTTGGTCTCTGGTTTAGTTTCCGGTTTAGGTGTAGGCACTACCTCAGCAGCAGGCTGTTCTTTGGGACCTGTATATTCCTTGCCACCCACCTGCGTTTTCTCTGACGCATTAGACGGTGTATACCCAGGCTGTGTCGGTGAGGTATTGGATACTTTTTTTGGAATATTTACTACTTCCCCTAACATAAGTACATTTGGATTCTTTAGTTGGGGATTGGCCTCAACCATATCCTTCAAAGGAATTCCCCAGGCTTTAGATAATTTCCACAAGGTATCTCCTTGTTTAACGGTGTGCTTGTAGTAAACTTCACTGTTCTCCGGTACGGATACAGGGGCCGTAGGTATTTTTACTTTGTCTCCAACCGCTAACACATTCGGATTACTGATCTGCGGGTTTGCTTCAATAATTTTTTGTAACGGCACTCCGTACTTTTGCGATAATGCATACAAACTATCGCCTTGTTTGACAATGTGTATTTTCACGTAGCATTAACCTCCTAAAAGTTTTGTGGAGTATTGCTTTCTTTACAGCTACACAGCAAAACTGACTTCGAAAGCAAACACCCTTTTCATGGAACATTGCTCTCTTACAAAGTTATATGCGGTACAGCCGCCTCCTTCGTTACTACATCTTATGCAGCCCATGGGCGAATGACATCCCCGAAATAAAAAAAATCCTTTCATGATCCATGAAAAGATTAACCGGAGACTCCCGTTTTCTTCTGCATGTATGCATAAAAGGACTTCTGATGCGTATTCAATGCTATTTACGTTGTATGATTAGTCTTTATTCCCAAACCTTATAGCCATCTTTATCAACCACATTACGGAACTCTTCGAGCAGCTTCAAAGTGATTGGACCCGCTTGTCCTTCACCAATGATCCGGCCGTCAATTTCACGTGCAGCAATAACCTCAGCAGCTGTGCCAGTGAAGAACACCTCGTCCGCTATATAAACATCATGCATTGTGAACGGTTCTTCTTTCAGTTTAATACCTAATTTCTCGCAGAGCTCAATGATCGCCAGACGGGTAATTCCTTCAAGGGCTCCCAAGTAACATGGAGGAGTGAAAACTACACCATTTTTGATGATGAAAATGTTATCGCCCGATCCCTCAGTAACATAACCTTGAGCGTTCATCATGATGGCTTCGTCGGCTTCTGCCAAGTTGGATTGGATTTTTACTAGGATATTGTTTAGGTAATTAAGCGATTTGATCTTTGGATTGAGTGCATCCGGAATATTACGGCGTTGGGACACAGAAACTGCACGAAGTCCGTTCAAATACGCTTGTTCTGGGTAAATAGCCAGTTGCTCAACGATAATAATTACACTAGCTTTTGGACAACGGCGTGGATCAAGACCTAAGTTCCCTGGTCCCCGGGAGACGATCAGTCGAATATAGCCGTTCCGCATGTCATTAAGACGAATCGTTTCAGCCATAGCCTCCAGCATCTCATCATACGTTAGCGGAATGTCCAGCATGATCGATTTTGCCGAATCATACAGTCTGTCCAAATGCTCTTTACATTTAAAAATATTGCCGTTATAGATACGGATACCTTCAAAAATACCGTCTCCATACAAAAAACCGTGATCAAAAACGGATACCTTTGCATTTTCCTTCGTTACGTGTTGTCCATCCAAATAGATCCATTGCTCAGCCATGAATTTACTGCACCTCCGCTTTCTCTTCCTCATAGGTGTATGTGGGATACGAGCCCAGAATCCTTACCTGACAGCCTAAAGCACTAATTTCTTCAATAGCCCCTGGCAGCAGAACAGATTCTATCGGTTCCAGCACATCAATATAAAAATAATAAGTACCCAGCTTCTTCTTCGTTGGTCGTGATTCAATACGCGATAAATTCAGTTTCCGCCAGGAAAAAGCAGCAAGCACCTGATGCAAGGCACCTGGAAAATCCTCTGGCAGCGTTACTAGAACACTCGTCTTTACTCCTGTGCTGCTCCGCGGAAGATCTATCTTCTGTGGACCAACCAGGACAAACCGTGTGTAGTTGTTGTTGTGATCTGTAATTTGCCGATCTACAATCTCCAGCCCATGAGTAGCGGCGCCAAGAGCGGTACCGATAGCAGCCCAGCCCTTGCCGGGATTGTTTTTGACGATTTCCACAGCTTCAGAGGTACTTCCGACCGACTCCAGTTCAGCCCAAGGGGCATGCTTACGAACAAATTGCATACATTGTGCCATTGCTACGGGATGCGAAAGGATTTTTACCATCTTGGTGAAATCCTTGTTGCCGTCTGTATCTGTGAATTCCCTTGGGTTACCGATAAGATTCTGTATCGATGGAAAAATCCATTCCGTCTGCATTGGCAGATCCACTTCATTGATGAGCCAATCGATGTGAAGACTAACTGAGCCTTCAATGGTATTTTCAATCGGAATCACGCTGTAATCGGTGGTACCATTCGCCGTAGAGAGAAATACATCAGAAATTAACTTGTGATGCACAAGCTTTACAGGTTCACCGTTAAACAAATGCAGCAGCGCTTCGTGGGATACCGAGCCCTGCGGCAATACCGCTATTGATTTCATGACCGTACTCCTTTTATCATATCCAAAAATGATACGTTTTGCATCTCGTTTATTTCGAGCAGCTCTGTAGTAACTCCAGAAGCACAAGGTGTTAACCAGCAGGTCCGAGCGGAAATGCCATGTTCCTGCATCGTATTCTTCAAGAAGGCCTCAAGCTCACTCTTACGGGTCTCTTGGCGATCCACTAAACATAGCAGAGTCGGTCCAGCACCGCTAAGTGCGATCCCTAAAGCACCGTGTTCAGGAGCTTCTGCGAGCAGCTTCTCCATGCCCGGTATAAGCGGTGCACGATACGGCTGATGCAGGCGATCCTGCATCGCTCTGCTAAGCAGGTCAAGCCGGCCTGATGCCAGCGAAGCCGTCAATAGAGAGGTTCTGCTGATGTTGTACACAGCATCACTAACTGAGATTTCTGTTGGAAGCAATCCCCGCGCTTTTGTGGTTTCCAGTTCAAATTCAGGAATAACCACCAGCACCTCAAGATTTTGTGGTGGTTCTAGCCGAACATAATCCGCATGTTCACCATCCCACACGGCAGTAATAATGCCGCCAAACAAGGAGGCACCCACATTATCGGGATGTTTCTCAAGCTGGGTAGCCATATCAAACAGCTTAGCATTATCCAGCGGAGAGCCAATCATTGTGTTCGCTGCGGCCATTCCGCCAATAATAGCTGAGGCACTGCTGCCGAGTCCACGCGTAAGCGGAATTTCCGAGTACATGGATATCGATAATTCAGGCACCGTAACGCCTGCTTCTGCAAATACCATTTGAGCGACCTTATAGAGTAAATTGCTCTTATCCTGAGCCACTCCATTCATCTCATCACCATATAGATGAAAAACAGTCTCCTCTGCTTCCTCCATCTCAATCCAGGCATATAGCGGCAATGCCATACCCAGAGTATCGAAGCCCGGACCAAGATTGGCAGTACTAGCAGGCACTTTAACCCTAGCTCTTCCGTAAATACTCATAACAGGTACAATCTCCTTACTATGTTTTGAAATATGAAAGTATTAGTTCAGTGGCTTGGTTAACCTTCCACACGATAATGGCTCTTAATCCGGCGGATGACTTTCAACTCCTCGAAATGGCGCAGCACTTTGTTCATGCTTGCTTTACTAGCGTTATGAGTGACAATAATGATCTCCGCATCAGGATTATTGGGATTGGCTTGCTGAACTACTGAATCCAAACTTACATCATATTCGGCAAACACTTGAGTAATCTTAGCCAATACCCCTGCTTTATCATCAACATGCAGAAGCAAAAAGTTTTTATAAAAAATAGCTTCATCACTCTTAAGCTTTTTCTGCTTGTAAGGTACTTTTTGCTTCAATCCATTTACACCTAGTTTAAGGTTCTTAATGACAGCTACCAAATCAGCTACCACTGAGGTTGCAGTTGGCATTGCGCCCGCACCCGCACCGTAGAACATGGTCTCTCCCACTGCTTCCCCGTATACGTAAACTGCGTTGAACACGCCATTGACGGAAGCCAAGGGATGACTAGCCCGAATCAAGGTTGGCTGAACACTGATGCTGAATTCTTCATCCTGACGTTCAGCGATGCCTAACAGCTTAATTTCATATCCGAGACGTTTCGCAAAGGCGATATCCGCCTTACTCACCTGAGAAATCCCACTCACACTTACATCATGCAGCTCCACATTAGTACGGAAACCTAAGGTTCCGAGAATCGCCATTTTGCGGGCAGCGTCCAGGCCTTCCACATCCGAGGTTGGATCAGACTCTGCGTATCCCAGATCCTGCGCTTCTTTTAACACATCATTATAGGATGCGCCTTCTTGGCTCATTTTGGTTAGTATGTAATTAGTCGTTCCATTCACGATACCTATAATCTTCATAATCTTATCTGAAGAAAAGCCCTCGATAAGTGTGCGGATAATCGGAATGCCTCCTGCTACGCTAGCCTCATAAAAGACATCACATTGCTTCTCCTGCGCCTTAGCAAGAATCTCCGAGCCGTGCAGCGCCATCAAATCCTTGTTCGCAGTTACGACATGTTTACCGCGTTCCAAAGCTTCAAGAATATATTCTTTGGTTCCCGCGATTCCCCCCATAACTTCAACGATGACATCAATTTCAGGATCACGAATCACATCCCATGGATCTGTCGTTATTTTAGCAGGATCAACCTCGATTTCGCGTGGTTTATTAGAATTATTCACAGCTATACGTTCAATGACAATTGAAGAGCCTACCTGGCTGCTTAAATCCTCTTGATTCCCTTCCACGATACGAACTACACCTGTGCCTACTGTTCCCAGGCCCAGCAACCCCACTTTAACCGGCTTCATCTGTCTCCTCCTAAAAGTTTACGAATATAGTTCCTATCCCTGTCCAACGATTAAAGCACGCTTCACTCCTGGAATCTCTTTCAGACTATCCAGCATCTCTCCGAGTTCCTCATTTAAGTGTGAAATTTCTACGGAGATCACCACATTTGCCCGCCCTTGCAGCGGAATACTCTGGTGAATCGTCAACACATTAGCCCCATGTCCCGCTACAGAGCCTAGTACCTTGGAAAGCATTCCAGATTCGTGCTCCAAATCCATGGAAATCGTAACGATCCGCTCTCGTTCGAGCTGATGGATCAAATGAATTCCATCCTTGTATTTATAAAAAGCGCTTCGGCTTAATCCCACCTGCTCTACACCTTCATTTACGGTCTTCGCATCCCCGGCCTCAAGCAATTGTTTAACCTGCATAGTCTTAAGTACAGCATCAGGCAATATGTCCTCCCGGACCAAATAATAGCGTTCTCTCACGAACGTCCTCACCTCAAAGACTTTTGTGTTTTCTTAGTGGACATTATATCGGAAAAGGCTTGTAAAATGCAATAACTTTATCTGGATGCTCCAAGGCCGGGTAGTTAGGTGTAGTAAAACCCCCGGATTCCCGGGGGCAGAAGGCAATCGTATGTACACTAACTGTATGGAATCGTCGTCCCGCAATAGTCACAGATTTTATCCTGCCCTGGAAGTACTCTACTCTTAGCACCGCAACTCGGACAAACGATGGATTTCGGCAGTTGGACAGGTGGCTTAGGCCTATTCTCCGGCAATGACTGCCGTCCAGATGATGGCTGGTTCTCTGATGCCGCGGAGAGCTGTGCCCGGTCAGGATGTACAAGATTGGGCGGTTGTTTATCTAAGAGCTTAACACGTCCTTCATAATAGACAAGATCAGAAGCAAGTAACCCCCATCTCACCAAATACCGTAGGTCTCTACGTACATCATCTTCACTTTGTTTCGTGATATCAGCTAAATTACCAATATGCCTAACATCATCCACTACGATCAGCATGAGATACTTCTTGCACAGAAAATCAAAGTTTTCTGTTGCGAAGGTAGCCCTCCCTGCAAAGCTGTCCGCCGGAATTATAAAGATCACGTAGAGGACCACCAGAATGATCAATAAAGTGTACCACTTAAAATCCCCTTTGTAGGTCCCCACGGCGAAGAGGACAGCAAGTTCCATAAAAGCTCCCATACA
This sequence comes from Paenibacillus sp. FSL H8-0315, assembly GCF_038005365.1. Taxonomy (NCBI): domain Bacteria; kingdom Bacillati; phylum Bacillota; class Bacilli; order Caryophanales; family Paenibacillaceae; genus Paenibacillus; species Paenibacillus sp. FSL H8-0315. The sequence goes on from NZ_JBBOTA010000001.1 coordinate 1,927,417, forward strand.
TACATGATAGAGCAATTTGTAGTTAAATGATTTCCGCTCATTCTTATAATGAGTGCTTACAAAACGAAGCATCGCAAGTACAAACCCAAGCGGAGCAAACAAATAGGCAATCGCCATGATGATTCGATCAAACACTGTCCGGTCTCGCTTGTTACGGTAGCGAGGGTTATTCTCAGGCGCACGCACCAGTGCTTGTGCCCGTTTGGAATAAATAAGCTTCGGCGGCAATTTTACAAATGGATTGTCTACACGTCCTTCATAATAAACAATATCTGGAGAAAGCACTCCCTGATCTTTTAAATATTCCAAAACCTCGCGGACATTCTCTTCACTGAATCCGCGGATATCGGATAGGCTGCCGATATGCCTTATGCCGTCCACAAGAACCAATGCGATATAGTCATTGCAAAGATAGGTGAATCCCTCTCTCCATCCTACGGCCCTAACCGACAATTTGATGGCGGGAATCCTAAACAATGCGTAGATAATCACCAGCCTGATCAAGAGTGCGACATAATCGATTTGACCGAGTAGCTTGCTAATAATGAAATAGATCGCCAATTCTACAAAGGCACCCATACACGCATGATAAAACAGGTTAATATTGCTTGCTTTGCGCTGTCTCTTGGAATGTGTAGATAATAACCGAATGGCAGCCAATATAAAGCCAACCGGAGCAAATACATACGCAAACACAATAGTCGTATAATCAAACGCCGTCCGCTCATATTCATGCTTGTACACAGGTTTTCCCGATGTCGGCGGCTGTCTGCGTATATCCAATCCACTCATTTTGTCTTTAATCCCCTTATTTATGTAATCCTATATGCGATGCAGCTAATCTGTTGGTTGACGGCATTAATTGTACGGGATCTTCGTTCCACAGTAATCACAGCTTTTAGATTGGCTTGGGAGCACAGTATTCTGGGCTCCGCACCCCGGACAACGGATAGACTTAGGCAGTTGCGGCGGAGACTGAGGCTGCGCAGGTATCTGCTGCCCCGATGCTTGGGTTCTCCCCGTTCCTCCAAAGCCCGAAGTACTTTCAGGGTAACCTTGATTAGCTGCTGATGGTTCTGGCGTCTGGCGCCCTTCGGATAATGCGACATCAATATCAAGCAGTCCTTTATCCTTCAGATACTGGACATCTCTCCGTACATCACTTTCACTTTGGCCTATTCGTTCAGATATACTGCCAATATGCCGGATATTCTTATTTCGAATCAGCTCTATATAAGAAGTGTTAAGCTTAGAAAGGGTATATTTAGCTTTCGCTGTCACACTGGCCAGTATAAAAGCTGGAGTCAAAAACATGATTGCAATTAAAATAAGCGTTGATACTAATTCAGAAGTTCCAAATTCCCCATTGAGCGCACTAGAAAACATAGCAATAGAAAGTTCAACAAACCCACCAATAAATACATGCATCAGCAGATTGAGGTTAGTCGGTCTACGGTAATTTTTGTAATGCGTTGTCATCAAACGTAACAAGGCAAGCACAAGTCCAACTGGCATCAGCAGATAAGCAGCCGCGAGAATAACATAATCAAACCCGGTACGTTCGTATTTAAGCCGGGGAACGGCTGCATTTCCTCCCGGGAGCGGTGACGGCTCTTGTAGGTTCAAACTGTTCATGTAGTAAACTCCTCCTATTTAAGTGCCGCTAATTCACGGTTACGCCGCTGAAGTGTAGACTTTATACTCTCTGACATCTCATTTACTTCTACCTGCCAGCCCTCATGTGGCTCTTGGGTCGCCAGCAGTAGCTTCACGTGATCATGTAACAGAGAAATCTGCTGCTGCAGAATATCCTCTGTAGCATATAAAGACGGTTCTGATATCGGATCACTGTACTTAAATTTTCCCTCCAACATATCTAACACGTTCACTAGCTGCTCGGATTCGGAATTCTTCCAGCTACTAGCCAGCTCACTCATTTCAGTTAATTCGTTCTGATACCGCCGAAACTTTTGTAAAGACCTTTTGGCTTGCTGTTCCCCTGCCCCAGCATTCCACCCGTAAAGCCCTATCGCGGCCAAAGTGATCGCTCCTAACACAAGAATCAGCAATTGATCGGCTGCGTACCACAAGGCGGGTAACTCCAGCAGCCAATCGAAGAGTAAGGCCGATACAAATACGATGGCTGCATAGATTCCCGTAATGATTGCGCCGCTGATAAGAACAGGCGGAGTCTGCTGAATGCTACTTGCCGTTCGGAGCCAAAAAATACAATAGCCATAGATTACACTCTCTGCTAGCAGAACCGCGGATAAAGAAATTATGAACCGAAACAGTGAGTCGGAGAAACCTAATCCAATAAACGAGAACACTGTCAGTACTATAGCTACCGCATAAATGATGGTAATAATGTATATATATCTCCTGCTTTTGTTCATTAGGTCCTCCTTAGCCTGCTTTTGTTCCGCACTCTGCACAGAATTTTTGTCCAGCTTTCAGCTCATGTCCACAGCCGCTGCATTTAATCACCATGCTGTCTCCACAATGAGGACAGAATTTCACCCCTGGCGCTACCATAGTCCCACATTTACCGCAAGCTTTAGGCATTTCTTTTCCACAGGAGACACAAGAAGCCGCTCCCTCAGGATTATCTGCTTTACAGGATGGGCAAGGACGATAAGGATTCCCGCAACCTGGACAGAACTTAGCTCCCGCATTTAGTTCATGCCCGCATTCAAAACATTTGATCTTGTTCGCAGAGGGAGAACCTTGCGGGTTGCCTCCAAGCGCCTGCCCACAACCGCTGCAGAACCGTCCCTCTACTGGATTCATAACTCCACACTTAGAGCAGGAACGCTGCTCTTGACGTATAACTGTAGTCCCTGAATCCAAGTTCATCCCTCTAGTCATACGGTTCACCATATCCATAGCGGGTCCAGCAAATCCCATTCCAAGTCCAAGCCCCATCCCGGTGTTCATCATGCCCACTCCAAGATTGCCGGGATTACCTGCCGCTTCTTCCATCGTGTCAAAACCACGCTCCTGCTGATAGGTGAAGCCCATGATATCCATTTCCGCTTTTTTAGCCAAAGCTTCCTTCAAACGAATCGTTGCCGGATCATCCTCTGGAATATTGATCGAATCAATATAGAAATTATTCAGCTCAATGCCATTATCCAAGAAAGCCGAGGCTAGTCGGCCCTGAATATGTTTGGAGATCTCTGCAACATAAGCATTAATCTCCAGTATGCTGATTTGCTTGTGCACAAGGTAAGAAGAAATAAGTTCATTTATATTCGACATCAGCAGTCCGCGGAAATAACTGATAAGCGTTTCATGATCAAACTGCGGGAGCGTCCCTACGAGCTTCAGCAAGAATTTTCGCGGATCATCGATTTTTACACCAAACTGCCCAAAAGAACGAACAGAAATCATAATTTTGTATTTGGGATCCTGAAGCTGTAAAGGTGAGCTCGTTCCCCATTTGACATTCATCGAATTCGTCTTATTCACATACCATACTTCAGCCGTAAATGGTGATTTTCCACCAAAAGGAAGATTAACGATATTGGATAAAATAGGTATATTAGCGGTGCTTAGGGTGTGCCGCCCAGCTGTAAAAGAATCAAGCGCTTGTCCGCCCTTGAATAGAATCGCTTCCTGGGATTCATTAACGATTAGTTGTGTCCATGTCCCCAGCTCCTGGTTAGGATATTTCCATGCAAATATACCTGGAGGACCGTCATACTTCACCACTTCTATAATTGCCATCTGCTATTCCTTCTTTCATTATCTTATATATAAATAACGTGTACGCTCCCAAATGGGAATTAGTGTATTTCGATATTTATTGTATACGATATATATCGTGTTTTGGGTTCTTTTATTGAAAAAAATTACTGATCTCCTCACAAAAAAAGCGCCAACTATGCTATCCCTTTACAGGAAAACCATAGTTGGCGCTTCATAGTCAGCTAAATATTAATAGTAGCTGCTGTTCTCAACGAATTCGAATTCGAAATCAGCGATACGGACAATCGTTCCTTCTACAGCACCGCGTTTACGAAGCTCTGCATCTACACCCATATGACGCAAAGTCCGTGCCAGCTTGAGAATCGCATCATGTGTGCTAAGCTGCATGCGCTTCAGCATACGTTCGATACGTGGGCTTGTGACCACAAACGCCTCGTTATCACGTGTAATAGTAAACGAATTATCCTCTTCTGCTTCCAGCTTATACACCTTACGTTCAGTAGTTTCAGCAACTTCCTCAACCACCGGCGCAACCGGAATGCTGTCGAGAATATCCGTTGCACGATATAGGAGCTCCTGGACACCCTGACGGGTAAGGGATGAAATTGGCATGATTTCTAAATCCGGCCGCACCTCAGCTACGCGTTCGCGGAAAGAAATAAGATTCTCTTCTGATTCAGGCATATCCATCTTATTCGCCGCCACAATCTGCGGACGATCGATTAGACTAGCATTGTACTGCTTCAGCTCATCATTAATTAGAACCCAATCCTCGAAGGGATCACGGCCCTCAGAGCCAGACATATCAACTACATGAATGATGATACGCGTGCGTTCAACGTGACGCAGGAATTCGTGACCCAGACCTATGCCTTCACTAGCTCCCTCGATTAATCCAGGCAGATCCGCCATCACAAAGCTTCGGCCATCCCCAACATCCACTACCCCTAAATTCGGTGTAATTGTTGTGAAATGGTAAGCTCCGATTTTGGGCTGAGCTGCGGACACAACCGACAGCAACGTAGATTTACCCACACTCGGGAAGCCTACAAGCCCTACATCAGCCATTACCTTAAGTTCCATAACAACATAACGCTCTTGGCCTTCTTCACCGTTCTCCGCAAGCTCTGGTGCAGTATTATTAGCTGTGGCAAAACGGGTGTTACCCCGGCCTCCACGGCCTCCACGTGCAACTACAACCTGTTGTCCATGACGCGTCATATCGGCAATGATCTCTTGCGTATCATCGTCAATCAGAATGGTTCCTGGCGGAATACGAACGATCATATGATCCGCATTCGCTCCATGTTGGCTTTTGTTCCGTCCTTTAATCCCTTTGTCAGCTTTGAAGTGGCGCTGATAACGGAAGTCCATCAACGTGCGCAGTCCCTCATCTACACGGAAAATAACGTCGCCTCCACGGCCTCCGTCACCACCGGCAGGACCACCCTCCGGTACATATTTCTCCCGGCGAAACGCAACGAGACCATCCCCGCCGTCACCGCCTTTAACATAAATCTTAGCTTTATCTACGAACATAAATGTTCACCTTCCTCACATTTCAAGCGGTAATCGCAGCTCTACATAAGCCCTGCTAGGCTTAAACTGCTCTGCTTTCATGATTTTTCCTTGTACTATATTATAAATTTGCCCTTTGAGCAGCTCGGGATTGCCATGCTCCCCCTCGCCTTCGAAGGAGATAAGAATGTCTCCTCCATCCTGAAAAAAGCCAAGGCGCAGCTTGCGCGTCTCCCCCTGAGGAGCCAGCCCGTTGTACTGATAAGCCCGTATGGTCTGCATAATCACTGAAGTCAGCTCATCTCCTGCTTCTGGATTTAGCTTGTCCTCTAGCTGCAACCCTTCCTCCACCTGAACTTCCAATTCCAGACTAGACCTGTTAGTTCGGAAGGATTGGATATAGAAAACCAATGAAGGAATGCCCAACTTAGCGATACGACTATCAAGTGCTATGCGTTCCTTTATTCTTTCCACACACTCCACGGATTTATTAGGCTTTCCAAGCTGAATATATCCGTATAGAATCTGCAAATCGTTCATCCAATCATGTCGATGATGATTCAGTGTCCGAATCGCCGCCTGTTGCAGAGTGTTCTCTTGTATACGCAGCTCCCGTTCATAATGACGCTGGCTCCAGATAAAACTGAAAGCAACGATTGCCACTACCCAGACTCCGAGTAATAGACACGTCAGAAGAGAAGTATGCCAATACAAAAGACCTAAAGGAAGCATTACGGATAACATGACTGCCCAGATTGCACTTTTCCAGGATTTCATTCTTTCTCCCCGTCCCTCAGTTCGCAAAATTCATGACTTCGTTTAGATAATTTGTTTTGTTAGTATCATTTACCATTTCCTAGTATAACACACGCGTTCACTGTAGTTCACCAGAGATAATAACGAGAATTTCACATCTATCTAACCATTCCAACTTTGCATCACAAATAATTATGAATATTCTACAAAAAAGCCTCCGGCACTCATGCCGGAGGCTTCTACTTGCTCATATGGTCCGTAAGCTTACGCTTCCAGTGCCGCTGCTACCGGAGCGACATCAACTGGGTACACGCTCACTTTTTTGCGATCGCGGCCCCAACGTTCGAACTTCACTACGCCATCCACCATTGCGAACAAAGTATCATCTTTACCGATGCCTACGTTAGTTCCTGGGTGAATTTTTGTTCCGCGTTGACGAACCAAGATGTTACCGCCGGTTACTGCTTGACCGTCAGCACGTTTCACGCCAAGACGTTTGGAATGGGAATCCCGTCCGTTTTTTGTGGAACCTACACCTTTTTTCGATGCGAACAATTGAAGATTCAATTTCAACATGTTGTCAACCTCCTTCTTTAAATATTTACTTGCTGTATTTGAATATACTTCCCGTATGATTCTGCGATATCATTCAGCATCACGACCATGGATTCAAGCAGCAATTGTACCTTCGCGGAAGTATCGAAATCTTCAACAGAACTTAATGTTCCACTTAAGAATCCGTTCTTCATGGATGTATCCATGGAGATTCCGGTCAAGGTCTCAATCGAATTGACGGTTCCAACTGTTACAGCGGATACCCCGGCACATACGATATCTTCGCCACGCTTCGCATAACCCGCATGCCCCTTAACCTCAAAGCCAACGATAGTTCCTAGATCCGATAATCGTGTAATCCGCACGCTAATCATTAACGCACCTTCTTACGCTTGAATCTTCTCAATAGTTACTTTCGTGTACGGTTGACGATGACCTTGTTTCTTGTGGTAGTTCTTCTTAGGTTTGTATTTGTAAACTACAACCTTAGCGCCTTTACCATGTTTCTCGACTTTAGCTGTTACAGACGCGCCGCTTACTAGCGGAGTTCCTGCAGTCAGACCACCATCATTAGAAACAGCCAATACACGGTCAAAAGTTACACTTGCGCCGTCTTCAGCTTCCAACTTTTCAATGAACAAAACGTCGCCCTCTTGGACTTTGTATTGTTTACCACCAGTTTCGATAATTGCATACATTTTACTTGCACCTCCTCATGTCTCAGACTCGCCTAGTCTAGGTGGCAGAATTCCCGTAGGAACTGCGCTTATGTACCCGATCGGAGCGGTTACAGCATGTGCAGGATCAACTGCATCAAACACATACTTGAAGATAGTATCATACTTATGACTTATCGTCAACTCATTCCAGCCATTCTCCAACTTTTCCGGTTCCCCCGCAGCACTGGCAAATCACAGGCGCAAAGCTGGCTGAATCATGCCTTGCCTTCTTTCTGGTCATCTCGAGCAGCCCGAGTCTTGTCCACCCCAAAATATGTGTTTTGGTGCGATCCTTGCAGATCACTTTCTCTAATCGCTCTGTGACCATCTTGCGGTGAAGCTCTTGTTCCATATCAATAAAATCGACAATAATGATTCCACCAGTATCGCGTAACCGGATCAAACGACCGATCTCCTCAGCTGCGAGCAAATTCGTATTAGTAACCGTTTCTTCAAGCGATGCTCCGCCAATGTATTGAGCGGTGTTGACATCAATTACGGTTAACGCCTCTGTCTCATCCCAGATCATTGTTGCTCCGCCCTCCAGCGTGATTTTGCGGCTGAAGCTCTTGAGCAATTGATCCTGAATACCATAAGCAGCGAAAATAGACTCCGCTCCATTATAAAGACAGACTGGCTTGTACCCTTCAGGAGCCATGTCGTCCAGAAAGGCTGTTGCTTCTCTAGCTGCGGCAGATGAATCAATAATCAACTGATCCCGTTGCGGATTAAAGGCATCTCTTATAAAGCGTTGGACAATACTAAGATCACGATGTAGTAAAGCGGGAGCCTCTACCGTTTGTGCCTTACGTGTAATATTCTCCCATTGGGCACGTAAAAAAGAAAGATCACCCTCCACAGCTTCATGTGGCTCGTCCTGAGAAACCGTCCGCATAATAAGCCCTTCTTCCTTCATTCGCAGACGTTCTCCGATTCCTTTGAGACGACTGCGCTCTGCATCCCGGCTTATTTTTTTGGAGACACCGACGTATTCTGCAAAGGGCATGTACACCATCCAGCGTCCGGGCAACGTATAATGAGTCGTTACACGCGCGCCTTTTCCGCCGCTCGGCTCTTTCCGCACTTGAACAACAATATCCTGTCCCGGCTGCAAAAGCGTCTCGATAGAGGGCTTCACATCAGGCTGTTTATCCAAATTAGGATGCAATACATCATCAACATATAAAAAAGCATTCTTCTTCTGTCCGATATCAACAAAAGCAGCCTGCATACCTGGAAGTACGTTAATCACACGGCCCTTGTAATAACTGCCGACCAACCCTTGCTGCTGATCGCGTTCAGCCGCGTACTCCACCAGCCTTCCGTTTTCCAGAAGAGCCATTCGGGTAATGTGCTGCGTGCAGTGAACGATCATCTGTTTCATGGCTTCACCTCTGGTTTCGTTCGTTCATTCCTTCACATTCTCTGCATAAATACACTATATTCCGAAGTAGGTTGATATTAAGCGCTGTTCCGGCACAACAGCAACAACATTTCCTTTACCGTTTAACACATAGATAAAATGATATTGATTACGTTTAAATAGACGCAATATATCATCTAAAGGTTTCGCAGATAATGCAACTATTGGACGAGCTACGCTTCCTGTTCGCAAATGATACTCATAAACAGCCTCCCGATTCATCAAAAAAGCAACAAACCGGTACGGTAAATTACGATGGTCGGTGAAATTCGAATACAGCAGAAAAGCTCCGATCATGACCATATTCAGCCTAAGGCCTCCACCCGCTCCAAGAGGCAGCAGCGCATATATAATCACAAGGACACTTGCGGCTACACTCACCCGTCCAGTCCATAACAAAGTGTAGTAATAAGGAAGTACTAAACTAATAGTGGCCTGAAGCACTTTACCTCCGTCAAGCGGCAGCACTGGCACTAGATTAAAAAGCCCAATAATGGCATTGGCATGAATAAAATAGGTCAGAAATTCCTGATTGCCATAACCGGCTTGTTGAAGTCCAAAAGCAATAACGATCATAATTCCATTTTGCAGTGGACCGGCGAGGGCTATTCCGATCTCACGACTGGCTGTAAGCCGCCCATGATCTTCAATAACAGCCACTCCGCCAAACGGAAGAAGCTGAACCGACTTAACTGTAACACCAGCCAAAAGAGCCGCAACGACATGTCCCATTTCATGAATGAAGACAATCGTAAATAAGGTGAGCAGCTCTAGAAATTGTCCCGTGACCACGGAGAATAACATAATGATCACGAACAGTGGATGTAGTGACAGTTCGATACCAAAGATCCTAATCAAACGATACCACTTCTGTAGGATCAATATAAGTCTTGTCTTTCATCACTGCGAAAAATAGTGTTGAAGCTGAGGATACGTCCTTCTCCATCATCCAACCGAGTGAATCCCCGCTCTGCACCCAGTCATCAACCTCCAGCTTGGTGCCGCTCAAATGTCCGTATTCTGCAGTGACACCGCCTGAATGCTGAACAGCAATTCGAATACCCCCTTCCAGCTCTTTAGAGATGGAGAGAATACGTCCCATGTCTATACTTTTCACCGTCACATTTAAGGTTGAATCGATTTGAGGCATAATTTCCACCCCTTTTAGCGTAGATGCAAAAGGCTGGACAATGCTCCCAGCTATCGGGGCAGTGAGTTGATGATGAGCGGCCACTTTTTGAGCAGGCTCATCTTTATCCCCAAATATCGGAATGAACGCTGGAGCTCCGTTAAAGTTCTCCTCATACCAGACTCTCACAGCCGTGAAATCCATGTCATTGCTTAACGCATCACTAATAAAAGCTTGCATCTTATAGGACCATGGCTGATGTACCGCAAAAATCCCCCACACTGCTCCAAACACAAGAACACTAGCAACAAAGCGCCGAATAAAACCGGCAGTAAAATTTGAGCCTCCACCGCCGTTATCCTCCCAGCCTCCACGACTCTTTTTCCACATCACCTCTGGATCGGGCTCTACAGAGGATTGATCGGCATTCTTAAATCCTGTTCCCCATTCCTTAAAGCTCGTACTCTTATCCGGCATAATAAATAAAGGGGGAGCCTCCGCTATTTCTAGTTCCGGGACTTCCGAAACTCCTGAGACTGCTGAGACTTCCGGGAGTTCCTCCAATAAACTACGAATACGCTCCTTGCGGCGATTCTTGATATCTGATTTCTGATCCATATTTATCCCTCCGGACGGGCTTGTTTTACTTCCATTTTATGAAGCACGGAAGTCTCTTTAGAACAAGCCCCTCCAAGACAGACCATTTAAATCCCGGAAATGCCATACATTCATATGTATTCAAAAAAATAAGCCCCACCATAGATTTCTCTACTGGTGGGACCCGTGTATGCTTCTTATCATAGGATTGCTTAGTAAAAATTAAGCCATGCCGAAAAATTTCTTAAGTTTCTTAAATGCTCCCGGTTTCCGGTCAAGCTGCATCAGGGGTACAGCATCACCTAGAATTCGGCGTGCAATATTGCGATAGGCAATAGCAGCTGAAGAATCGGGATTCATAACTGTAGGTTCTCCGTTATTTGCGGCTTTAATGACTAATTCATCATCCGGAACAATTCCGATAAGATCAATGTTCAGCACCTGTAATATATCCTCAATATCAAGCATATCCCCAGACTTCACAAGACCTGGGCGAATACGGTTTACCACCAATTTCGGCGATTCCACACTCGACTGTTCTAATAGTCCGATAATACGATCGGCATCCCGCACAGCGGCATGCTCTGGTGTGGTAACCACAATCGCTTTATCCGCACCGGCAATCGCATTGCGGAAGCCGTGCTCGATTCCTGCCGGACAATCGATCAGAACATACTCATATTCCTTTTTTAGTTCAAGAATGATATCTCTTACTTGTTCAGGAGAGACAGCCGTTTTATCCTTTGTTTGAGCTGCAGGCAGCATATACAATTCATCAAAGCGCTTGTCTTTAACTAGCGCTTGATTTAGGCGGCAACGTCCTTCCGCTACATCCACAAGATCATAAATAATACGATTCTCAAGCCCCATAACTACATCCAGATTACGCAGTCCAATGTCGGTATCGACGAGACATACTTTTTTGCCCTGCAGTGCAAGTGCGGTTCCAATGTTGGCTGTTGTGGTTGTTTTGCCAACTCCGCCTTTGCCCGAGGTTACGACTATCGCTTCTCCCATGGAGGCTACACCCCTTTAAACACATTTAAATCCTGACGTAATTTGACCAAATTATGAATCTTATCGATCTGCATAGCTCCGTTTGTTAAATATGCAAATTCCATACTGCTTTCTCGGGTTTCCCATTCATCGGGCGGACGACTAATAATATCGGCAATTCGCAGCTGCGTTGGAGACATTAAAGAAGCAGCTATAATTGCTTCCTCATTCCCGTCTACTCCAGCATGCGCCATCCCTCTTAGCGAACCTAGTATATAAATATCGCCTGAACAGGTTATGGTCCCCCCAGGGTTCACATCCCCCAGATATAGAAGATTTCCGTTATGGTGCAGCACCTGACCGGAACGTAGAATTCCGCTCATCAGAAACAATGCGTCATTATCCTCACTGCCGGGCGCTGGAAGCGCCTCTATAGATCGAATCAACAGATTTCCCTGTCCCTTAAGAATCTCCAGCACAGCTTCCTTATCTTCCTCAGTTACGGTACGATTGCCCAGCTTTATGTCCACATGTACAATCGGTCCAGTTAAAATATTTTGATGGCTGTGCTCCAGCTTATAGCGAAGCTCGCTCAGAAGATCTTCAAAGGGACATTTGTCGTCTAGCAGGAATATCAGGCCATCCTTGATGCCCTTAATCCTTACATGCTTGGATTTTACTGTCATATGCCTGGCCCCCTATCCTCATTCATTCGTGCCGGGCCCCTTAAATTCCTGCTTTGTATAGAAAGAAAATAGAAGCTCTTTAAGCCGCTTCTTCCTTATTCGTTTCTTTCTTGATTAGCTCAAGCTGGCGCCGAACCGGTATGTAGAAGAGTAGCCCGATGGCAAAATGAAAAAGCATCGTCGGCAGCATGTGATTCAAAATCGCCCAGCTATAAGGTTCTTGATTAAGATTAAATACACTATAGATACCAAATAGTATACTATCCTCAAGTAGACTTCCAAGCAGAACCACAGTCATCATAAGGGGCAGCGGAGCACGTGGAATCTGAAATAAAAGGCCGATTAAATAAGCCGACAATCCCATCGCAAAAGAGTGTGCTCCAAGAATTCTGCCGTAAAAAACGACATCATGCAGCATTCCAAAACATAATCCCAATATAAGTGCTGTATGCCGATGATGATATATAGTCACGAACAATAACACTACAAAAACCAAATTCGGAATGATTCGCATCTGCCACACATCTGGAATCAGCCAAGGTAAGATGGTTCCCTCCACAATAAATAACAGGAACAGTATCAGAACAAGAACTGATCTGCGCATATTCACTATTCAGCACGCTCCTCCGTAAACACAACAATCAACTGCTTCCAGTCCTGAAATTCTGCTGAAGGCTTAATCACTGCTGTGGAGGTTAATCCAAATTCACCAACATCGACGCTTTCAACTGTGCCTATTGTCAATCCCCTTGGATACAACCCTCCAATACCGGAAGACAGAATAGTATCCTTCGCTGCAATAGGATCACCCGGTGGAATCTTAGTCATCAGCAGTCTGTTCGTCTCGGGATTATAACTCTCAATCATCCCAAAGGATTTACCCTCTTTATTTAAGGCAGTTGCCGCAATAGGCGGCTGGGAATTAGGATCATTGGTGTCCATCATTGTCATCAGCTTCACCGTGGAGGTGAAATTGCTCACCTTACTGATAACACCAACTAGACCATCCACTGAAATCACGGACATATTAGGTCTAACCCCATCTTTGGAGCCCAAATCGATAACAATCGTACTATTGCTTGGCTCTGTTGTCTGGCTAATTACCTGTGCAATACGATATTCATATTTATACAATTTCTTCTGTTCTTCAGTGAAATTCCAATTTTTCTCCAACTCGTCATTCCGCGCCTTGACGAAATTATACTGGGCTTTATCACGTGCATACTGGGCAGCCATAATTTTAAGCTGTTCATTTTCTTTAGCAAGATCACTCAGATTTCCAATATCTTCAAACAAGCCCGCTACATATCCAGCGGGCTTGTAGAACATTTTTTGCACGAAACCAGTCGAATCTCTGAGAAAGTTCTCCGGCCAGGACAAGCCTTTCCTTGTTGCCAAGCTGAAGCCCATTACCACAATGAACAGCACCAGTGTAATCAACAGAATAAACAGACGTTTATTGCTTAAGAGTTTAAACAGTTTCAACACCCTCTAACAACAGTATTTCTCCCATAACAGGGGTTGACTTACACAAGTGGTAGAACATCATCTTATCTCTTCGAACGAAGACTGGATCCGCTGCGGCTCTTGAACAAATGAATGTTCTCAAGTGCCTTACCGGTTCCAATAGCTACACAGTCCAGTGGATTCTCAGCAACAATAACCGGCATTCCCGTCTCACGTGCAAGCAGCTTATCCAAGTTGCGAAGCAAAGCTCCCCCACCTGTCAAAACAATTCCACGATCCATAATATCTGCTGCAAGCTCTGGCGGACATTTTTCCAACGTTACTTTAACAGCTTCAATAATAGCATTCACTGTGTCAGACAAAGCTTCACAGATTTCATCAGAAGTAATTGTAAGTGTTTTTGGCAGACCTGTTACGAGATCACGGCCGCGAATTTCCATGGTTTCAGCCTTTTCAAGAGGAAGGGCAGAGCCAACATCCATTTTGAGCTGCTCCGAAGTACGTTCACCGATCATCAGATTGTATTGACGTTTGATGTATTGAATGATGGACTCATCCGCTTCATCACCTGCAACACGCACTGAACGGCTAGTAACAATGCCGCCGAGTGAGATTACGGCAACTTCAGTTGTACCTCCACCGATATCTACAACCATACTACCTGTAGGCTCCCATACTGGCAGATCCGCACCGATAGCAGCAGCAAAAGGCTCTTCGATAATGTAAGCTTCGCGAGCGCCAGCTTGTTTGGTAGCATCTTCTACCGCACGTTGCTCTACAGCAGTAATGCCAGATGGCACGCAGACCATTACATTAGGGTGACGCTGGAACATAGAACGCTGTTTCTGTGCTTGACGAATAAAATATTTAATCATCGTAGCCGTTGTATCAAAATCAGCGATAACGCCATCTTTCATCGGACGGATAGCACGGATATTTCCAGGTGTACGACCGATCATTTTTTTGGCGGATTCACCCACAGCTTCAATCGTCTTAGTATCAGTGTTAATGGCTACAACGGAAGGCTCTCTTACAACAACACCCTTACCGCGTACGTAGACAAGCGTATTCGCTGTCCCCAAGTCAATTCCTAAATCTTTTGTGAAACCACCCAACATGCTAATTTCTCCTTTTCCTAAGTAAATCTACATTTATATTACATATGTCCTTTTTCTTTCAAGCTTACGAAACTGCTATCTCCGATAATTAGATGGTCCAGCACATCTATTCCGATAATCTCACCTGCCTGAAGCAATCTAGCAGTTAGGGAAATATCTTCTGGACTAGGTGTTGGATCACCACTAGGATGATTGTGCGCGCATATAATAGAGGCGCTACTGCATTTTATAGCTGCTCTGAATACCTCACGAGGATGAACGATCGAAGCATTCAGGCTGCCCATGGACAATGTTTCTTGTCCAATCACATGATTCTTCGTGTTCAGAAACAGACAGACAAAATGCTCCTTTTGCAAATAACGCAATTGCTCAGTCAGAATCTCAGCAGCGTCCCCAGGACAGCGGATAATGACCGGCATATTGAACCTGGAATTCGCAAGGCGCCTTCCCAGTTCGATGCCTGCTTTTAGTTGTACGGCCTTGGCAGGACCGATACCGTTGATTTTGGTCAGTTCTTCGATGCTAAGGTCAACTAGCCCACGCAGGCCACCGATCTTCCCCAGCATCTGCTGTGCAATATGAATAGCCGACTCGCGGCGTGTTCCCGTACGCAGCAGAATGGCTAACAACTCCGCTTGACTTAATGATTCCGCCCCATAATGCATCATGCGCTCTCTAGGTCGTTCTTCATGGGGGAGGTCCCGCAGCATAATTGGTTGCGACTCCATCCCTATCCCTCTTTCCCCAGGCTTCCTACCGGCTCAATACAGTTATACCGAACTCGGATAGCATTTCGCCAAGAAGCGACAAAGGCAATCCGACTACATTGAAATAACAGCCTTCAATTCGTTCCACCAAAATGGACCCAAGCCCTTGTATCGCATAAGAGCCAGCCTTATCAGCGGGCTCTCCCGTAGCTATATAAGCAGCAATTTCCTCTTCAGTCATTGCCCTCATCGTTACGGAAGTAACACGGTGCTCCACTATAGTCTTCCCATTCGGGAGTCCGAGGCAGGCTACACCCGTGTATACCTTATGAGTTCGGCCCTGAAGTCTGGTAAGCATCGCTTTGCTGTCCAGCTTGTCCACCGGTTTGCCTAGCACAGTATTATCTAGTACAACAATTGTGTCGCTTCCTATAATGACTGCATTACGCTCTCCGGCTGTAGCTACTACGGCTTCTGCTTTTCGCAAAGCTAGACTGCGCACGATTCTCTCCGGCGTCCAATCCGGCGGTGTGCTCTCATCAGCTTCGCTGGTAATGACCTCAAAGGGTAAACCCAGTAAGAATAACAGCTCACGTCGACGCGGTGAACCTGAGGCTAGAATAATGAGTGGTGAGTTGTCCACGTTGTAAACGTCCCTTCTTGCTCAGTAACGAGAGTTACAGTCTGCGGTACAGCCATACAGCTGTAATAATACCGGCGAGACTAAGCATGCACAATTTCAAATGAATAGTGATGTCATAGGTTATGATGTCTAAATCGGCTCGCGGAGACCATTTGAGCACAGTCGATGTTGTTAGAAAAGACAGAGCCTTTACGGGCTGCAGCAGCTTGGCGATCCAGGCTCCAGCCAGCCAGCCTAGAATTAGAAATAACAGCAGTGTTCCTACATTTTTCTTCTTCATCTCAGTCTTCCCTCGCCATTTTTTGACACCCTAATTATTATACGGTGAAACGGTGATCAATACAAACGTAAAATCCCCTACGGTAATGTTTACCACCTTTTGCCCTAAAAGTTGCGGAACGATACCCCTCTCCGAAAAAAAACAACAAGCCCCCAATTCCCCGGAGACTTGTTGTTATTTTGAATCCGCAATCCAAGCATTCAATTCATAGCAGACAGCAGCTGTTTTTGGCTGGTCAAGAAGCTCAGCATGGATTCCTGCACTTCCCAAAGCAGGGCTTGCGCCTTGTTCTTGTTATATTCACTCAGTGCTGAAATTCCTTGGCTCATAGATTTCTCTAGCGCTGCACAAATGCTTTTGGCTTCAGGCGTTATGCCTTGCTCCAGAGCTTTAACAGCTTCACTCCATTGGAGATGAAGATCACTCACAGCTGAGGTATTAGCTGCCGCATCCGTTTGTCCGCCACTGAGTAAAGAAGCGGATTGACTGCTTAGTTCACTGAGCAACTGTCCACTCACCGCAAAATAACTATTCACAGCCTCCGCATTTCCGGCAAATCCTAATCGTTCCACTCCGGGAAGATCCACCTCTCTTACATAAAGCTCAATCCCTTGATTCTTCAGTCCACTGCTGAGCAGCTTAGCTTGTTCACGGTCAGAGGACATTCCGGCATATACACGATTTCCGTCAGCAGGGTCCAAGCCCGCAGCCAAACCAGCGTCCAACAGCTCTTGTCTAGCTTGTTCCGCGCCTGCCGGCGTACTGAATACGCCATACTGCAGCAGGTAGTAGCTTTGCGCAGCCACTTGAACAGGAATACTGTTTTTGCCAGCATCATCTGTGCCCGTAACCGGCAATCCCGAGGTTCCTACACCTGCTGGATCATTAGCTCCGGAAGTCTGCCCTGAAGTAGCCAATGTATCTGTTATCCCGGTTCCCGAACTACTATCCATGTTTCCTCCATAAAAAAAGGAAAGCGCCGCATACCCAAGCAGTAGACCTGTGCCGATGGCCCCCACCACAGACAGGGATAATTTCCACCAATACGATGGGCGACGAGTATGATATGAGCCCCCATAACCTCCCGTGTAAACCTCTGCTGATTTATCTCTGTCATCTAGTACCAAATCTGAGAGCAGATACGATTGCTGCGTATTTCTGAAATCTCTATCCTGTTCGTCCCATTCTTGCTGGCGTGGATCTACAGTTCCTGAGTAATAGTCGTAAGCATCCTCCGGCGGTGCCTCACGCGTAGAGCGTAGATCAGGTTCTTGCACCCAAGTATGCTGCTGTGCTGGACCGACCTCCTTGCGCAACTCCTCTGCATATTCTTCAGCTGTACCCAGTCCGCCACTGGACCAGCGCTCCACTACCTGCGGTTTTGGCTTAGGCTCGTCCTTATTCACGTCAAATCGGAATGTCATTCTTCCGTTATTCAACAGTAACACCTCACCTCATCTAATCTATATGGAAATATATGATAGACAATAGAGAGATATGCTATTTTTATAGCCAAATGAATAATGAAAGTTATACGGATTCAGTTTACATTACATGTAACTTTTATATACTATATAAAAAGAGCTAAAAGTGTGCACTATACTAGTTAAGCTAGAAATAGGATTTTAGTTCATTACAGTTTAGGAGGGCTTTTTCTGAAACAAAAAATTCAAGCAGCAATTGTGGGCTACGGTAATTTAGGAAAAGGTGTACGTAAGGCTATTAACCAAAGTGAAGATATCGAGCTGGTTGCGATCTTTACGCGCAGAGAGCCTGGACAACTGGAAGCTGGTGAAACCGGTGTGAAATTCGAGCATATCTCTGCCGTCGAACAATATAAGGGAAAAGTAGATGTTATGATTCTGTGCGGAGGATCGGCTACCGATCTGCCAGAACAGACACCAGCTATTGCCCGGATGTTTAATACCGTGGACAGCTTTGACACTCATGCCAAAATCCCTGAGTTCTTTGCGACCGTTGATGCCGCAGCTAAACAAGGCGGAACACTCAGCGTAATTTCTACGGGCTGGGATCCAGGCCTGTTCTCCATGAACCGTCTGCTAGCTGAAGCTATTCTGCCACAAGGTAAAGAATATACTTTCTGGGGTAAAGGCGTCAGCCAAGGTCACTCCGATGCCATTCGCAGAGTAGAAGGCGTTAAAGGTGGCGTACAATATACTGTTCCAGTACAAGAGGTTATCGAGGCCATCCGTGCGGGTGAAACACCAGAACTTACTACTCGTGAAAAACATCTTAGAGAGTGTTTTGTAGTAGCTGAGGCTGGTGCAGATCAAGAGCGCATTCGCGAAGAAATTGTGAATATGCCGAACTATTTTGCAGATTATGATACTACGGTTACTTTCATCACTGAAGAAGAACTGGCAGCTCAGCATAGCGGTATTCCGCACGGCGGGTTTGTTATTCGCAGTGGGGTAACAGGAGAAGGCACGAAACAAATTGTTGAATTTGGCCTGAAGCTGGAGAGCAATCCTGAATTTACAGCTAGTGTGCTTGTGGCTTATGCCAGAGCTGCTCAGCGTATGAGTCAAGAAGGTCAAAGCGGAGCGCGTACTGTATTCGATATTCCACTTGGGATGTTGTCTCCGAAATCACCAGAAGAACTGCGCCGCAACTTACTCTAAAATCCTGTCGACAAATAACCCGCGTAGGACTTTTAATGGTCCTCGCGGGTTATTTGTTGTCCAGAGGGGCAAGCATCATGTCTGACAACCCTCTATACAAGACTAAGAATCTTACTCTTAACATGATTCATTTCGTAATTCTTCAACAAAGTCTCATGCGCACGATCCGCAATAATGGCGCCAAGCTCAGGATTTTTCAGTAAATTCAGTACACTTCCAACAACCTCAACTGAGGTATTAGCCAGCAAAATATTTCGGTTATGCTCACAATTCAGCTTCTCACACATGATTGAGCTAGTAACCACCGGGGTTTTTAGCGCCCAGGATTCCAGTATATTTCTAGAAACTTCGCAGCCTTCAAGGATAGGCACCAGAACAGCTTTAGACCGTCGTATGTATTCAGTAGAGGAATTTACTGGTCCAGTGACTATGACCGATTCATCTTCCTTAATCAAAGTCATGACCTCTGGGTGAACCTCTGAGCTGATAATGTAACTTTTGATATCAGGCACTTGTTCTTTAATCATGGGATAGGTTTTTTTAAAGAATACTCGGGCTGCATCTATTCCCAGTCTCATATTCATATTCCAGTGCAGCACAATTGAATTTTCTTTAGTCACAGGCTCTGCAAAAGTCTCATACTCATTCATCTTGATGAAATGGGGGACAACATGAACCTTACGAGCATCGGCAAATGATAGAGATTTGAACGCTAGTGCATCCCATTCCGAGGTTGCTAAAAGTAGTCCCGTCTTATTCATTAATCGCCGTTTATTCCTACGATCCCATGCAGCATTGAGTTTATTATATGGATTCTTCCTGCTTAACTTTCCTGCCTCTCCGGCAGATCCTCCGCTTCCGTTTGCAAAACTATAGGTATCTGTGATCACACTGGCTTCTGGAAGCAAGTTCCGCACCATATCAATGCATTTACCCAATAGGACATGCGATATAAATACATGCTTGTAATTATTCGAACGGCAAAGCTCCAAAATAGTGTTCTTCATATCTTTATCTATATGACTTAAATTTGAGAAATTCCGCAGTTTATGTAAGGGGCGCAGCATTGGCCTCCAGGTCGTATAATCTTCATTAATGTTATGAACCGTAAGTGCCGTCCGCTCATTTATAGACACGGTTTGGTTGGCACTGCCGTACGTCAGCAAATCTATATCAAATTTCCCAAGCAAAATCTCGAGAATACTCCCTGTTCTCATTTCTCCTTCTAGATCCTCTGCGCTTTGATTCTGGGCTGATAGGAACAGCATTCTTTCTCGCATGACTCTGGCTCCTTGTATTTTGTAATAAAAACCCCCATCTACTAACTGAAACTTTAGATGCAGTTCAATAGTAACTCATTTCAATTAAAAGTTTTGTCGATTTATAGGAGAAGTCTAAAATTTTTTAAGTTTTTTTCTGAGTTTCCAAAATTCTATCACGATTTACCCTTATAAAACGCCACATTTTCTAAAATATAGACTAAAACCCCTTTTTTTACGCCATACATAATCATGAATTGCTCTATGGATAGAAATCGTAATCTTTAGGTAATATGTACTACGCCTCTTTGCATACAAAAAAAGCATCTCCCTCGCTTAATGTCGAAAGGAAGACACTTTAGTTGTCATAGCTTCTAACTACACAGTTCCGGCCCTTTTTCTTAGCCTGATACAATGCAGTGTCACTAAGTTTGTAAAGAGTGTTCAATGCGTATCGTTCACCTGAATCCACCGTGATGATGCCAACACTTATCGTGTAATGCAAGGGCACACCATGAATGACCGCCCCTGTAACCGCTGTGCGCATCCGCTCTGCAATCATATCACTGTTTTGTTCATCGGCTCTATGCAGCAGCACAGTGAACTCCTCACCACCGAATCTTCCGAACAGATCACCATTGCCAAGCTGCTGTTTTATTTTATGAGACAGATCTTTTAGAACGTGGTCGCCGGTATTGTGGCCGTAGGTATCGTTTATGCGTTTAAAGTGATCCACATCCAGCAGTAAAAAAGAATACGGCAGCTTCTTCATTGCTGAGGCAGCTATTAAAGGCCGGGCGCGCTGTACAAAGGATCTGCGATTCAAAATACCTGTCAACACATCATAAGTGGCCACCCGTTCCAATTCTGTAAAGGAATCCTCCCTATAAAGCAGCATGATTCCTGCAGTTCCTAAGAACATAAGCAAATAAATCCCCAGATAAAAAAATATCTGCAGCCAGTGAGAGGTCTGTGCATTCCATCCTAACATCGAATAAAACGGTTCAAGTCCCTTGCTAACCAGCGCTAAAATTACAACAAAGTACAACAATCCTATGGTTCGCTGGAGAGAGGTCTCTCTAATCTTCACAGCTAATATATAAGCTGGCAACGCTAAGATCATAATCCCAAATAGACAAGTTGCAGCCATAACCAACCGCTCATCTGGCATAATTATATGCAGTAGCACTACGATGACAATGGATACTCCGAACAGGATCGTATAATATCGTTCAATCCTACTCCCAAAAACTCTGAGAAGCATCAGAAGCGCTAAGCTTTCCAGCGTACCTCCAGCTAAAGCAAGCAGCATACTGATTGGAATGGGAAGTCGTGAGTCTGTGAAATCATTCAGCAAAAGGAGAATTAAAGCTGCCAGCTGCAAATATTTTGCCGTGACAAACAAGGTAGAAGTCCGTTCCTGCGCGTAACGCAAACGATAGACGACAATAAGCAATACCGTAAAGGATTGCCACATAAAGAGGCAGACCAGCAGTGTCTTGAGATCCAGATGCATGTTAGTGAATTTCACCCCCTGTATTCTCTAAGCTCAATAAATATAATTGTATCTGACCACTCGGTTTCTTCCTTCTTGTTTGGCTTGGTATAACGCTTTATCGCTCAGCTTGTACAGCTTATTTATCCAAATCTCCTGATCCGGTATGATTGTAATTACACCTATACTAACTGTATAGCCTTGTAAAAGTTTTTGTGTAGGCGTCTTCATTACTGCCTTTCGTAACACTTCAGCTTTCCGGTCACAGCTAGCTTCATCCAGCCCGCAAAGGATAACTGCAAATTCCTCGCCGCCCAGCCTGCCAAATAAATCGCTGTTTTCGAGGTTGTCCTTAATCGTCAATGCGAATTCTTCCAGAACAACATCGCCGGTATCATGGCCGTATGTATCATTGATTTCTTTGAAATGATCCAAATCCAGCAGCATAAAAGAAAAGTACTCTTGCTCAGCAACTGCCTTCTCAAGCCGTACCTCAGCTTCCTCAAGAAATGCTCCACGGTTAAGGATTCCAGTCAAATCATCGTAGCTAGCGATTCGTTTCAGTTTTACAAAGGAATGCTCGTTAGAAAGTAGAATAAAGCCTGCGGCTCCCACAATCAACAATAAATACATCCCCAAGTAATATAAATACTGCGAAAGATTAGTTGTGAACACGTTCATCTCTGGCTCCCAGATCAATGCAACAATCGCGCGGAGCAGCATAATCCCTGCAAAAGCGTAAAACAATATTCCGAGTATCTTCTGAAGAGGGGTGCCTTTGGGGTTCACCGTGAGGTGGTAAGCTGGATAGACAATAAACAGTATCGACCATAATGAGGTACAGGCTATGCGCCAGCTGG
Organism: Paenibacillus sp. FSL H8-0315; assembly: GCF_038005365.1. Lineage (NCBI taxonomy): Bacteria > Bacillati > Bacillota > Bacilli > Caryophanales > Paenibacillaceae > Paenibacillus > Paenibacillus sp. FSL H8-0315. The sequence continues at coordinate 1,949,978 of NZ_JBBOTA010000001.1, forward strand.
AATGATGAAAGAAGATCGCAACAATACTAAAAGTAATCGAACTAAGTATGGAAAGCGTTATGTAATACAACTTTATCCGCTGACCAAGGATTCCCATCATCAGCAATAAAGCAATAATCTCCAGACAGCAGCCTAAAAGAATCAAAGCGTTGCTAAGTGGAATGGATAAAGCGCGGGGGATATGACCCCATAATAATAATGAACACCAGAAGAGCAGCTGCACCGCCTTTGAGCGTATGAATAAGGTGGATGCCCTGTCTTTAGGAGCGCTCCTCCGGTAATTGGTTATCAGCAGCAATATAAATAGATTTCCAAAAATAAATAAATACACTAACGTTTTGATATCAAGCTGGGAGTCCATGAGTCACCACCTACACGGAAAAATTGATCCTCTACTGACAGCACTATAGCACTCAATGGCTGGTTCAGCAAATACCCTATTTATTTCATTTTTTAGAATGTACATACACCGCTTAAGTATACAAAAAAGCACTTCCCCCTGCACGGAGCTCGGGGGGAAGTGCTATGGTCAAGAGAATATGAATATTCTCGTGTAGGCCTGTGTTTGTATTAACGCTTCTTCAAGCCGTCCGCCAATGCGTATCCAACCTTCCAGATATCGCCTGCGCCCATCGTAATCACTAGGTCACCTGGGGCAATACGAGGTTTCAGATCAGCAAGCACATCTTCTTTGGTTGGCAGATGTCTTGCACCAGCGTTACTGTTCTGCACAATAAGCTCAACCAGCTTCGCAGATGTAACCCCCTCAATCTGCTTCTCACCTGCCGGAGAGTAGATGTCGGTGATGATCACCTCATCTGCTTCGCTAAAGGCGCGGCTGAAGGCATCTAGCAGGAAGAACGTACGTGTATACCGCTGAGGCTGGAATACGGCAATAATCCGTTTCCCCGTTGCCTTAGCAGCACTGATTGTCGCCTGAATTTCAGTTGGGTGATGCGCATAATCATCGATGACCAGAATGTCATCGACTTCTCCGAGCACTTGAAAACGGCGCTTCGCACCATGGAATTTCACGATCGCTTCAGCGATTTTTTCAAAAGAGATTCCTGACTTCAAACAAGCGATAACCGCAGCCATTGAATTATACAGATTGTACTGGCCTGGCACGGATAGTTCAATTTGTCCCAATACTACGCCATTATGGTTCATCGTATACGAAACCTGACGGTCGCCAAGAACGATGTCTGTGGCAATATAATCTGCAGTCTTCGACTTGATGCCGTAAGTAATCACCTTACCTGACACTTCAGGCAATAAAGAAATCACGTTCTCGTCATCTGCACACACAATCGCAGTGCCGTCTTCACGGGTCTGGTTCATAAACTGTACATAAGCAGCCTTGAGACGGTTAAAATCTCCGCCGTAATTCTCCAAGTGATCTGCTTCCACATTCGTGACAATTCCAAGCCAAGGGTGATAGTGCAAGAAAGAGCCATCACTCTCATCCGCTTCCGCCACTACATAATCGCCTTGTCCTGCCTTTGCATTCGTACCGACGTTCATAATCTCTCCGCCGATAATATACGTAGGATCAACTTCACACTCTTCCATTACAAGTGCGATCATAGAGGATGTAGTTGTTTTACCATGCGCTCCGGCAACGGCTACCCCTTTACGTTCGTTCAATAAACGGGCTAACATTTGTGAGCGGTGCAGAATTGGAATCTTAAGACGCTCTGCTTCCACCCATTCCACATTATCGCTGGACAAAGCCGTAGAGTACACGACGAGATCCGCACCTTTTACTTGTTCTGCTGTATGCCCAATATAAATCTTGGCACCTTTAGCAATCAATTTATCCGTCAATTCTTGGGCAGCCACATCGGAGCCCGTAACCGTATATCCCATTTCTAGCATTACTCGGGCAATCGCGCTCATACCGTAGCCGCCGATCCCTATAAAATGCACACGTTCAGTAGTATCCAACAGTCGTCACCAGCCTTTTTCAGTATCGGGTTGCTGCAAAAGTGTACCGCGCACGTCAGAAATCAAATACAGCGTACCAGATACGACGGCAAGGTCATCCTCCGCTGTAATCGACTTCAGTTGTTGCAGCGCTTTTCCCCAATTATGTTCTACTATGATTACCAAGTTTTCCTTGGCATATTTATCCCGCAGACTTTCTGCGATAACCTGCAGATGCTCCGCGTCCATTTTGTTCTGGAAATCCGGTTCGGTCAGGATGAGCGTATCCACTATAGGCAGTATATGCTTAAAGTAGGATTCATGATGCTTATTTGCCATCATTCCCATAAGTAAATTTAATTTACCGTATTTATAGAGCTGTGGCAGGCTTTTGGCAAGGCTCTCCGCGCCTTCCGGATTATGTGCTCCATCCAGTACGATCCTCGGAGATTTACTTACCTCTTCCAGCCTTCCAGCCCAAAATGCATGACGCAATCCTTCCAGAACATCTTCATCCTCTAGCATGAACGCCATATACTGGCGCAAAACTTCAAGAACCATCATGGCTCCCGCCGCATTGCTAATCTGGTGTTCGCCTTTCATCACAATCCCAAGTTCAAGCGAACGGAAGGGACCCTTAAAGTTAAAGGTCTGCACATCCCCATGGATTCCAGTAGCTTCATAGCTAAAATCTTCTCCGGCAAGATAAAGAGTAGAGCGGCAAGCCGCCGCTTTCTCCTTGAGTACAGCCACGACTTCCGGTTGATTTACGCAGCTAACAACTGGTACACCGGGTTTGATAATCCCGGCTTTCTCCATTGCAACCTTCTCAAGCGTATCTCCCAGAATATCCATATGGTCATGGCCGACATTTGTAATCACCGACACGATCGGAGTAACGATGTTCGTTACATCCAGCCTTCCCCCAAGCCCAGTCTCCCATACGACAACATCCGGACAAGAAACACCCGCAAAAAATAGAATGGCCACAGCTGTAGTTACCTCAAACATCGTTGGTGAGCCAAATTCCGTTTCTGCAATCTCATCTACCAAAGGACGAAGGGTATTCACTAGCTCAAGAAGAGTTTCTTCAGGAATGTCCGTATTATTATATTGGAACCTGTTCGTGAACTTCGTAATATACGGAGACGTGAAGGTGCCGACAGAATAGCCGCTTTGCAAAAGTGCGCTTGTCAAAAAAGCACAGGTGGAGCCTTTGCCGTTGGTACCCGCCACATGAATAAATTTCAGCCGACGGTGCGGGTTTCCCAGCTTGTCCATCAACATCTCAATTCTGTCTAAACCTGGCCGGATTCCAAAAGGAATCAGGCCCTTGATCCAGTTAACCGCTTCGGTATATGTCGCAAGAGGGGCGGTGCTTCCGCCCCGATTTAGGTCATCCATGTCTCTTATCCTCTCAGCTCTGCTATGCGGGCAAGTACTTTCTCACGTTTGGCAGAATAATCTGCCTGCTTCGCCTGCTCCTCTTCGATAACTTTTGCGGGAGCTTTGGCCACGAAGCCCTGATTGCTCAACTTTTTCTCTACGCGTTCTACTTCGCTGTTCAGCGTCTGCACTTCTTTTTCCAGACGAGCGATTTCTTGTTCAATATCAATCAGCCCCGACAAAGGCAGAAGCAGTTCCGCTCCCGTTACTACAGCGGACATTACCTTGTCTGGCGTTTCCGGATTCAGGCCAGCTTCGAAAGAAGAGGTATTGCAGAAACGTCCGATGTAGTTGTCGTTACGAGTAATGATGCTCAGTGTTTCCTCATTGCTCGCTTTAATAATCAAATCAACCTTTTTGCTCATCGGTACATTTACTTCAGCACGGATATTACGAACTGCCCGGATTACATCCATCAGCAGGTTCATTTCCGCTACCGCTTGCGGGTTCTCCAGAGCAGCATCATACTCAGGCCAAGCAGCCAAAGTGATTGTCTCTCCTTCATGCGGCAGATGCTGCCAGATTTCCTCCGAAATAAACGGCATAAACGGATGGATCAAGCGCATCGTGCGGTCGAGTACATAAGCAAGTACGGACTGTGTCTTCGCTTTGGCTGCGGCATCCGTTCCGTAAAGCGACAGCTTCGCGAACTCAATATACCAGTCACACAAATCGTCCCAAATGAAGTTGTACAGCTGGCGGCCGGTCTCGCCGAACTCGTACGAGTCAATTAGACGCGTAATTTCACGAGAAGTTTCGTTCAGACGGTGTAAAATCCAACGGTCAGCCGTAGTTAGCTCTCCAGTAATGTCAATATTCTCGAAGCTAACTCCTTCAAGATTCATGAGGGCGAAGCGTGACGCATTCCAGATCTTATTAGCGAAATTACGCGCCTGCTCTACCTTTTCCCAACGGAATCGTAAATCCTGACCCGCTGTGCTGCCGGTAGAAATCATATAACGCATAGCATCTGCGCCATACTTCTCGATAACCTCAAGCGGATCTACACCGTTGCCGAGTGATTTGGACATTTTTTGTCCTTCAGCATCCCGTACCAAACCATGCATCAATACGTCCGAGAATGGTTTCTCTCCGGTGAATTCCAGTGCCGAGAAGATCATCCGCGCTACCCAGAAATAAATAATATCGTAGCCCGTTACGAGCACATCGTTCGGATAGTAACGTTTGAAATCTGCACTGTCTTCATTCGGCCAGCCTAGGGTTGCAAACGGCCAGAGGTTGGAGCTAAACCAAGTATCCAGAACATCCTCGTCCTGTTTCAGGTCGGTTAAGCCGCTGATCCGGCGCGCTTCTTCCTCGTCATTCGCCACAACCAGCTCACCGGTAGATTCAGAATACCAAGCCGGAATACGATGCCCCCACCAAAGCTGACGGGAAATACACCAGTCGCGTACGTTTTCAATCCAGTTCAGGTAGGTTCTCTCGAACCGTTCAGGTACAAAGTTAACCCCATTACCATCCTTCTGTGCATTGATGGCAGCTTCGGCGAGCGGCTGCATCTTCACGAACCATTGTGTGGACAGGTACGGCTCAACAACCGCTCCTGAACGTTCACTGTGTCCAACTTGATGCACATGATCTTCAATAGAGATCAGAACGCCTTGCTCCTTCAGATCCGCCGTGATGGCCTTACGGCATTCACTCCGGTCTTGACCTTGGTAAGGTCCTGCTTCTTCGTTCATCGTACCGCTCTCATCCATTACGTTGATCTGCGGCAAATTGTGCCGTTGACCTACCTCGAAGTCATTTGGATCATGAGCTGGCGTGATCTTAACCGCACCGCTACCAAACTCTTTATCTACATACTCGTCAGCGATAATTGGAATCTCCCGGCCGATAATCGGCAGGATCAGGGTTTTACCAATCAGATCTTTATAACGATCATCCTCAGGATGAACAGCAACTGCCGTATCACCCAACATCGTCTCCGGACGTGTGGTCGCTACAGTGATATGTCCGCTGCCATCTTTAAGGGGGTAACGCAGGTGGTACAGATGACCGTTAACTTCCTTATATTCAACCTCGATATCCGACAACGCCGTACGAGCCGCCGGGTCCCAGTTGATGATACGTTTACCGCGATAGATCAAGCCTTTATTATAAAGCTTAACAAATACCTCGCGAACTCCCTTCGACAAACCCTCATCGAGGGTAAAACGCTCGCGGGAGTAGTCAAGGGAAAGTCCCATTTTTGCCCACTGCTCATGAATGGTGTTCGCGTATTTATCTTTCCAATCCCACACCTGCTCCAGGAACTTCTCACGTCCGAGGTCATGTCTGGAAATCCCCTGCTCGCGCAGCTTCTGCTCTACCTTCGTTTGTGTTGCAATACCTGCGTGGTCCGTACCTGGTAACCAAAGCGTATCGAAGCCCTGCATCCGTTTAGTACGAATCAGGATATCCTGTAATGTGAAATCGAGCGCATGCCCGATGTGCAGCATTCCTGTTACGTTTGGCGGCGGGATCACAATACTATAGGCTTTAGCATCCGGACGTTGGCCTGCACGGAAATATCCGCCCTCTGTCCAGTAGGAATACCATTTCTGTTCTGCTGCCTTCGGATCATACGTTGTTGGCATCTCGTTTTTAGATTCATTCGTAGCAGCAGCATCTGCCGCTGTTAGATGGTTTTGGTCAGCCATTCTCTGATACCTCCACTAGTTTACTTGTAGTTGCTTATAGTTGTTAATAAAGTTGCTGTATAGAGCGCACAGGTCTCTGAAAAAAACAAAAAGACCCCTCGTCTCAAAGGACGAAAGGTCATTCTTTCGCGGTACCACCTTTGTTTCGCGCCAATGAAAAATAAAACTACACTTCTTACCCTACGGATTCAGAAGCTTAGCGCGACACTCGTACAGATAACGGCTGCTACCGGCCACAACCTAACTTATCCTTCACAAATATGAAGATAAGCTCAGAAGGGCGACTCCGGGGCGACTTCGGGGGCTGTTTCCTACGGAATGTCACAGCACTTGCAATTCCGCTCTCTGAAGGGCTGACCGCCTACTCTTCCCGTTCCCAGTCTTTACTTAGATATTGCTTACTCCATAATACATTTTGAGCCCCCCCTAGTCAACCTGGATACGCCTTTGCAGCGGGACTTTAGGCTGAATTTCGACTTATTTCTTCTGAAGCATCCCTTCCAACAATGAAACAGCAAAAATCCCGATCCTAATACCTGATCGGGATTCACCTATTCATGTGTGTACGCATCACGATTCGATTACGGGATGTACAACACTTGACCTTCCTCTACACTCTGCCCGGATAAGCGATTATACATTACCAGCTCCCGCGCACTTAGCTGATACTTCTCTGCTATGGTATCCAGTGTTTCTTCACGCTGCACAATACACAGCCGAACTTTGCGGAACATGTTAGCTCCATCCGCGCTGGCAATGAATCTGCTCTTCCATTCCGTATTATTGCCAACCTCTGGAACGTCCACTGCTGCAGATGTGTTTCCTTCCGACTGCAGAGCTTCCTGCTCTTTACGGACACGACTGGAGCTTAGTAAAGAGGAGAAGGTGAGATGTTCTTTTTCCGGAATTTCTGCTTCTTTTTTACTGCCCAAGGCGATCTTAAGATCTTGTTTCTCCTCATGAGAAGCCACACTCTCTTTTGAAACAAAAACTTCGTTCGCATTCTCATTAATCGGCGCAGTATTCTCTTCTTGCTTAGGAAGCGCATTATTAGCCTCATTTTCAGAAGCGAATACAGGGATATCCTGAATTGCATCTGCACTAACGGCTAGGACAGCAGTCTCTCTAGGAATAAAATATTCCTCTGCCGACTGTTGGTTCTCTTCGCTCACATAGCTTGCTTGATTCAGCTGAGACACCTCAACCTCTTTGTTCTGGGCCTCGGCTTTAAACCAGTAATCGGATAAACCCGCTTTAGCATCCTCAACTTGGGACTCCAGACTATGTGTCCGTGCTTTAGCTCCCTTGTCCTTCTCCTGACCGGATGAGAAATTGACTACAGGGGACGTATGAGCGGCTCCACTTGAGACTAATGATTCTTCTGCTTCCTGTTCATTCGCTTCGGCATGCTCATGTTCTTCTACAGCAACCTGTGAGGCATCCTCACCAAAGGTCCACTGTGAATTTTCATAAAGTGCATCATTTTCCTGTTCTTGTAGCTCCGCAGTAGCTTCTACCCTGTCATCATTCACAGGAGAATAGGCGACTGTATACTCCTCTTGCTGCCAGGCTGGTTGAGGTTGAGGGTCCGCACCACCGATCCCCCGCAGCGATAATACGCCTGTTATATTCACAGTGCGCATCGTGAGCAGATCGATATCAAAATTCTCAATCTCTACCCCAATATCTTCAATCGAGCTGACGCGTGTAAGCGGAACAGTAATTTCCACGGGAATGGCATGCTCCAGACGTTGTGTTCGGTCATCTTCACTCCGGTAAAGCCCGGTAAGCAACAGCTGACCATATAACTCGGCCCGATCCTCCCGCTGAATCACCTGAATTTCCGGAAGTAGTTCAACCTCCTCCAGCTCAGCTATTCCCGGAAGCTCTTCCGAAAGGTGAATGCGTTCGTAAATATCAAACCGCAAGCCGTGGGACTGATCAAACACGGGATATGTCCTCCTTCTTGGCATAATCTAACCCTGAGACAGGCCCAGAGCATAAGCCCAAAATGTTACTCCCCACATGTATATGCTTCAAACAGAGAGGCATGACAACTTTGGTAGTACTAACCGGACAGGATGCTAATAAATTTCATGAATTTAAGAGCTCACCAAACCTTCAGCCTGCTGATAGATGCACTACTTCGTAAGAACAAAGTATTATATGCTGCTTTTATTAATAAGACATGGATAGATGTTTTTTTTCTGAAAAAATAGAAAAAGAACAGCAGAACCAGCTTTTGCTGATTCTACTGTTCCTTAGCCACTTACGTATCTGTCAGGGTGCTTCAGACAGCAGCTCTCGCAGCTGCAGCATATCCTCCGGCCACGGATCGCTGACTTCCAGCTGTTCTCCGCTCCAAGGATGGCGGAAGGACAATGCCTCGCCATGCAGGGCATGGCGGCCGGCAGCGCTGGAAGCCCAAACCGGACCGCCATATAGTTCATCCCCATACAAGGGATGACCCATATGGCTGAGATGAACGCGAATCTGATGCGTCCGTCCAGTCTCCAGCTGCACATGCACTAGGCTTCCGCCATGCAGTGCCTCGCGCTCGATGATTCGCGTCACGGCAGATTGTCCGCCGGGCGAGACCCGTCTGCGCGCAGCGTGATGCCGGTCGCGCCCAATCGGGGCATCGATCACCTTAAGCGCAGGCGGCACGATGCCTTCAACGATCGCGGCGTAGTGCCGCGAGATGCCTTTTTCACGCATATTCTCGTCCAGGACTAACTGTGCAAACTCATTTTTCGCATACATCACCGGACCCGTTGTATCTTTGTCCAAGCGGTGAATATGGCGCACAGCCACATTTTCGCCGGAAGTGATATAATGCGCAGCTACGAGGTGATCCAGAGTTACACCTGTTCCACTGCCATCGGGATGTACCGCCAGCCCAGCTGGTTTATGAGCTACCAGGCAAAAATCATCCTCATACAGCACCTCAAGCTCTTCCCATATCGGTTCAAGCCCCGCTTCACGATCGGGAAAAAGCGCCAGCCGAAGCCGGTCGCCTTTCCACTGAATGCCTCCCTCGCGGCGTAACCGCAGATGAAGTTTCTCCGGCATACCTACAGTTTCTAGCAGCCACTTGTCAATCATTGCCTGCGTATCCTCGGCTCCAGTAATGATTTTGCCGGGTGTTACCTCCAGCCACTCTCCACGCCGGGTCCAAGCGCCACCACCGGTTCTTTCTCCGGCTCCGATGCTCAAAGGGCCTTCAGGGCATTATAATGGCCCTCAATGGTATCATCAATATCTTGCTCACTATGTGCAGCCGATATGAACATCCCCTCAAACTGTGAAGGTGGCACACTGATGCCTTGGTTTACCATATGACCAAAATAACGACGGAAAAGATCCGTGTCACTGGACTTAGCCGTTTCAAAATTGATTACAGGTCCTTCAGTAAAGAATGGGCAAACCATTGATCCTACCCGGTTGATAGTGAGCGGAATGCCAGTCTCAATTGAATTCTTTTTCAAACCCGCTTCCAGACGTGCACCCAATTGTTCCAGACGATCATATACTTCCGGGGTCAACAGCTTGAGCGTAGTATATCCGGCTGCCATCGCTAAAGGATTACCACTAAGTGTGCCCGCCTGATAAATCGGTCCAGTAGGAGCGATTTGCTCCATGATCTCTCTTTTGCCGCCATAAGCACCCACTGGAAGTCCGCCGCCGATAACTTTGCCAAAACAAGTAATATCCGGAGTAATCCCGAACAAGCCTTGAGCACAGCCACGATTAACACGGAAGCCTGTCATAACCTCATCAAAAATAAGCAGCGAACCATTGTCAGAAGTTAATTTACGAAGCCCTTCCAGGAAGCCTGGAAGCGGTGGAACCACGCCCATGTTGCCGGCAATCGGCTCTACGATCACTGCGGCAATCTCATTGCCAAAACGTTCGAAAGCAATCTGAGTGGACTCCAAATCATTGTAAGGAACCGTAATGGTATTCATTGCAACGCCTTCTGGGACACCCGGGCTATCCGGCAAGCCCAATGTAGCTACACCAGAGCCAGCCTTAATAAGCAGACTATCCGCGTGACCGTGGTAGGAGCCTTCAAATTTCAAGATTTTGCTGCGTCCAGTGAAACCACGTGCCAAACGAATCGCGCTCATCGTAGCTTCCGTTCCAGAGTTAACCATGCGTACGATATCTACAGATGCCACTCGTTCAACAACGGTTTTTGCCATTTCCGTTTCCAGTAGCGTTGGAGCGCCAAAGCTTGTCCCTTTTACCGCTGTCTCCTGCAATGCCTTCACAACCTCAGGATGCGCATGACCCATAATCAGCGGACCCCATGAGAGCACATAGTCGATAAAGCTGTTGCCGTCGATATCAAAAATACGCGAACCTATCCCATGATCCACATAAATCGGAGTCAGACCTACGGATTTAAACGCCCGTACAGGGCTGTTCACCCCGCCGGGAATATATTGTTTTGCTTCATCAAAAGCCTTCCGGGACGCTTCCTCTTTACGCGCCATTGGCACATTACTCATGTATCTTCACTCCTATTCTCTTCTTGGTTACACAAGCTTGTACAAACATATATTAGCTGCCGCGATGTCGGTGTGATGAAGATTAGCCGCGCAGCCAGCGGGCTGCATCTTTTGCAAAATAAGTAATAATAATGTCCGCACCAGCACGTTTCATGCCCGTCAGCATTTCCAGCACAACGGCTTGCTCGTCGATCCAGCCTTGCAGTGCCGCTGCTTTTACCATGGAATATTCTCCACTCACATTATAAGCCACCAAAGGAAGATCAAACTGATCACGAATCGTACGAATCACATCTAGGTAAGCCAGAGCCGGCTTCACCATTAACATATCCGCGCCTTCCAGCACATCGGATTCTGCTTCACGGAGTGCTTCGCGCAGATTGGCAGGGTCCATTTGATATGTTTTGCGATTCCCGAACTGTGGTGCTGAATCCGCTGCTTCGCGGAAAGGGCCATAAAATGCCGAAGCATATTTGACCGAATACGACATAATCGGCACATGCTCAAAGCCGTTCTCATCAAGTCCCGCACGAATTGCGTGAACAAATCCATCCATCATGTTGGAAGGGGCGATAATATCTGCTCCAGCTTTTGCTTGGGATACCGCCGTACGAGTCAAAAGCTCCAGCGAGGCATCGTTGATAACATCGCCATGGACCACACCATTCACCGTATGCGTATGCACCATTCCACAATGTCCGTGATCCGTAAATTCACAAAGGCAGGTATCTGCAACGACCAACAGCTCTGGGTACCACTGCTTGATCAAGCGAGTAGCCTCTTGCACAATTCCATCCTCTGCAAAACCGGAAGAACCGATAGCATCCTTCGTCTCGGGAATCCCGAACAACAATACAGCCGGGATGCCTAGTGCGGCGATCTCGTCCACTTCTGCTTTTAACGTATCCAGCGAAAAATGATACACGCCCGGCATTGAGCTAATCTCATTCTTCACACCTGTTCCATAAGTCACAAAAATAGGCTGTACCATATCCAGCACATTCAGTATCGTCTCCCGCACCATGCCACGAATTCCAGCAGAACCGCGCAAACGGCGGTGACGTGTAATTGGAAAGCTCATTTGTTCATCCTCCTGAAAAATCAAATATAAAACCAAATTATGTGTCTGGCAGCAAACTACAACTAGCCACAGCCAAGTCTAAATTAGCCGCAACCAAACCGCCGACCACTGGCTAACTACGTATAGTTGTAGTTTGTGCAACTATCTCGATGTTTTGTCCTAATTGTAAGCTTTAGTTGCATTCTCTACAGTTATTTATTACAAAAGTGCGAAGATTCCTCATTTAGCGGATATTTAATTGCACATACTACAACTAAACTCGGCTTTAGCTGATATATAGGAAATTTAATTGTATAAAGTACAACTAAACCTAAACTTCAAGCAGATCTGCTCACATTAACCTACTGCATATTCTCTACATACCAGTTAGTTTACAACCAAATATTATCCTCCGAACTCCATAAGTAACTACGTTCGGAGTTCAATTTATATGTTACTTGAAGGTAGCGATGTGGCACTTTTGAGCGTAGATATAACGGCGAGTAAACCAACAAATGTTAGTTAGTAAAAGTAACCGCAAACTCATTAATAATTACCCACTCACGTGTAACCACGAACTATTTAGTAACTACGAACAAACTCTAAACTCACATGTAACCACGAACTATTTAATATCTACGAACTATTTAGTAACTACGAACTATTTAGTAACTATGAACAAACTCTAAACTCACATGTAACCCCAACTATTAGTAACTACGAACAAAACTCTAGCCTATAATCTAACTAAATATAAGCTGAGCGCTATATTTCTAAGCAGGCACTGCCTTTCTCCGTTGAACAGCTACTACTCTCCCCGCAGAGTAATCAGCTTCTACCTTCCCACCAGAAAGTAAGCTGCGTAAGCTAAGCACACCTGTAAACTATTGCTTCGTTCTATCCTCGATCCGAGCGCTACTGCAGCTGAGTCTCCGCATTCCAGCGGCAGAGCTCCTGCACCAAACCATCTATGGTTGCCTCTTCAGACAAGAGACCCGGTGTCAGTCCCGCGTCTACCGCAGTCTGCTCCGTTAACGGACCGATGCAGGCGATTTTCACATTTGCAAGCAGCGGGAGCGGATCTTCAAGCCCCAACCGTTTCAGGATGTGTAAGAAATTACGCACGGTTGACGAGCTGGTGAAGGTTACCGCGTGAACGCGACCTTCCTCTAGCAGCTTCAGCAGCTCGACGTCATCCTCACCCGTGACAACCGTCTCATAGGTATCCACGTCTGTCACCTGAAGGCCAAGCTCTCTCAGCTTGTCCGGCAGCCAGTCCCGCGCCAGATCGCCGCGCGGCAATAGCACGTTCTGCCCCGGCAGCAGCTGGGGACCGAACGTCTCAATCAGACCTTCCGCCTGAAACTTCGCCGGAAGTTCCTCAGCAATCACCCCGCGCTGCGCCAGCGCGGCGGCTGTGCCTGGCCCCACCGCTGCAATACGCGCGCGGTGTAGCCCGCGAATGTCCGCCCCCAGCTCCGCCAAGTGGCGCCAAAAAAACTCCACGCCGTTCGGGCTAGTGAAGAATACCCAGTCGTACGATTCCAGCGCGCCAAACGCCGCTGCAATCTTCGCCTTCTTCTCTGCCCCTTCCGGCATGATCGTCTCGATCACCGGGAACTCGTAGGGTTCCCCGCCGAGTTCTTCAATTCTATCCACCAGCTCGCTTGCTTGGCTGCGAGCCCGTGTCACCACGATGCGTTTGCCGAATAACGGCATCGCCTCGACCCACTTCAGCTGCTCACGCTGCAGCACCACGTCACCGACGACGATGACTGCCGGCGGCTGAAAATCCGCCGCCTTCACCTTCGCCTCAATGTCGGCGAGGGTTCCCGTCAGCGTCTCCTGATCCGCGCGGGTGCCCCAGCGCACAAGTGCCACTGGTGTTTCTGGCGGCCGCCCGTGCTTGATCAGCTGAGCGCTGATGTAACCTATTTTAGCTACGCCCATTAGAAACACTAACGTTCCCGTGGCGTTCGTTACTTTATCCCAATGAATGGAATGATCCAGTTTATCCGGACTTTCATGCCCGGTGATAATCGACAGGGAAGAGGCATGATCGCGGTGCGTAACAGGTATACCCGCATAGGCAGGTACACTGATCGCTGACGTGATGCCCGGTACGATTTCGTAATAGATCCCATTTTTGCGCAGCAGCTCCGCTTCTTCACCCACCCGGCCAAAAATCGTAGGGTCCCCACCCTTAAGCCGCACCACTGTTTTCCCCTGTAAAGCCAAATCAACTAACAATTGATTAATCTCTTCCTGCTTCATCGTGTGGCGATCCGGCAGCTTGCCTACATAAATCTTCTCCCCGCCGGGTTTCATGCATTTCAGCAATCTAGGACTTGCCAAGCGATCATACACCAACACGTCGCTTTTTTGGATACACTCGAGGCCTTTCACAGTAATCAGCTTTGCGTCCCCGGGACCTGCACCTACCAAATAAACCTTCCCCGTCAATCCACTCATCCCCTAACGTCTGACAGTATCTTCTCCGCTCCTCTTGCAATCAGCTTTTTAGCGACTTCTTCGCCGAGCTGTACCGGGTCAATCCCCGTGCAAGTTTCTTTCAAAATCGTTGAACCGTCCGGTGTTCCCACCATCCCCGTTAACGAGATTACTTTGTGCTCAGCGGTAGCAGCTTTGGCGGCTGTGTCAAGCACCGCATGAGCACCAATCGGCACTTGGCAGCCGCCATTCAGCACGCCAAGGAACGTGCGCTCCGCCGCTACCGTCAATGCCGTATCGGCATCGTTGTATAATGCCAGCAGCTTCCGCAGGTCAGCGTCATCTGCGCGGCATTCGATGCCGAGTGCGCCCTGCCCTACAGCGGGCAGGCAAACCTCCGGCGGCAGGTAGGCGCTCACGCGATCCTGCCAGCCCATGCGCGACAGCCCCGCCGCTGCCAGCAGGATTGCGTCGTATTCGCCGCTCTCCAGCTTGCGCAGCCGCGAGTCAATGTTGCCGCGCACAGGCTCAATGACCAGATCAGGCCGCAGCGCAGCGAGCTGGCTGGATCGGCGTAGGCTGCTTGTGCCTACGCGTGCACCCTGAGGCAGCTCGTCTAGCGAGACGCCTCCGTTAGAGATCAAAACATCACGCGGATCGACACGCTTCGGCACAGCACCATTGATCAACCCATCCGGTAACTCGGATGGCATATCCTTCATGCTGTGCACCGCCATGTCGATTTCTTTTTCCAGCATCGCTTGCTCGATTTCTTTCACGAACAACCCTTTGCCGCCTACCTTGGATAAAGTAACGTCAAGAATGCGGTCACCTTTGGTGACGATCTTTTTCACTTCAAAAGTAAAACCAAAACCATGCTCCTCGCTAAGTCGCTCCAGATCAGCAATCACATGTCCCGTTTGCGTCAACGCAAGCGCGCTTTGTCTACTCCCCACTATAACCTTACGCATTTGTCCATTCCTCCTGGTAACGTTCGCCTCTTACTCTTCACCGCAAAACCTTGCACTAGAAATCCAAACCCAAACTAACCAATTAACTACTCTCACTCTAAAAAAGGCATTATTGCCTTTGAATTCGCTACTTCGGATAATTCCCGCCGAATTTGAGGCATTTTTGCCTTTCATAAGCTCCTTCGGCGATTGTTGCTTATTTTAAGGGCATTGTTACCGTACATTCCGCCATCTCAGCTACTTAAGTCCAATTCAACAGCATTTATACCGTACATTCCACCCTCTAAGCTACTTCAACTCAATTCAACAGTATTTATACCGTACATTCCACCCTCTAAGCTACTCCATCCCAATTCAACGGGATTTATACCGTACATTCCGCCATCTCAGCTACTTAAGTCCAATTCAACGGGATTTATACCGTACATTCCGCCATCCAAGCTACTCCATCCCAATTCAACAGTATTTATACCGTACATTCCGCCATCTCAGCTACTTCAACCCAATTCAACGGGATTTATACCGTACATTCCGCCATCCAAGCTACTTAAGCTCAATTCAACAGTATTTTTACCGTACATTCCGCCATCCCAGCCACTACGAGCCAACTCAGCCATTCATTATAGTTACTCAAAACCGCTCATCCACTTCATATCTTAATCTAACCCAATTTTCTAATCTTTACAGTGTCCACGCGCACTTTTACTCCACCCGTTGCTCAGCAATCCAAGCGTCCATATCCTCCGGGCTCCACGCTATGAAGGTACCCTTACTCATCTCGTTCAACACATCCAGCGTGCCAAGCTTCCGCAAAAGCCTTCCACGAACTTCAGCAGAAGGTTCTTTTTCCTTAATCCGGGTACGCATGGCATGCACAAAATCCAAATATGGCTCATACGCCGCATCCAGCGCTTTTTCAAGCACATTTTTGATCTTCGTTGCCTCAAGCGGGCCAGCACCCGAAGTAGATACAGCTACCGTCAAACGTCCCCTCCGAACCACTCCGGGCGTGATAAAGTTTCCCGCTTCGGCATGGCTGGCCACATTCACATGAATTCCAAGCCGTCTAGACTCCCGCGCAACCTCTTCATTAACCGCCCTATCGTTAGTGGCTGCATATACGAGAAAGGCCCCACGGAGATCTCCGGGAGCATAAGTACGGTCCATCCAGATCAGAAGACCTTTTTCAGCTAGAGAATCAAGCGGATCTGTCAAAGAAGGACTAATCACCTTAACCGCCGCTCCAGCTTCCAACAGCCCGCTCACCTTACGTTCAGCCACGACACCACCGCCAATAACCACACAGTGCTGCCCTTCACAATCCAGCATTATGGGTAAATAACGCGTCATGCCCTTCACTCCCCGCTCCAACCGTGAAAATCAGACCAAGAATTCAACAGAAAATTTAAGATAATAAAAGCATATCCTAAAATCGCCCAGCGAGCCATACTTACTCCACTTTTCCGCCCGGACTTCTTAAAGATAATATAAAATATGTAAATCCCAAGACCGATAAGAGTCGTTAATACTTTTAAATCCTTCAATAAAAGCGTCCGTCCCTCAGAAACTATAGATAAACCCGCCACCACCAGCGATATTCCCAGCAAAGGAGTGCCCACCAAAATAGCGGTATAAGAGTATTTATCTGTAGTCTCCAGGTTCGGCAAACGACGGATCCGGTCGCTCCATTTCTTGCTTTTGAGTCTGGTGTGCAGGAACAAGTACAATATTGCAAAAACCGTCCCTAACGTCAGTGCTGCAAAACTCAAATTTGCCAAAATCACATGCATCGTCAGCCAGCCATACACCGCACTCCAAGTCTCGAGCGTATGCCCACCCGCCGTCAGCCAGACCCGATTAAGCAGAAAAACACTAAACCCGGCCATACTGAGCAGCAAAATCGTAAACTCGCCACCACGTGTAAACGCCACCGCAAGCGAAGTCAGCACAATACTAAACGCAAACCAAAACAAGAAATCATAAGGTGTAAAAATAGGCAGGCCTTTCTCCTGAGAGAAACGAATTCCAAGCCCTGCAACTTGCAAAAGACCCACAACAACAAGAAGCCCCGTGCCTAACCGCTTCCCACCCGGACTCCTTTTAAGGCAATCCGAGAAAACAAACAGCAGGCTCAGGGCATAGACCAGCAGAGCGGCGTCATATATTCCGTTCAGCAGTTGCATATTATTCACCCACCCAGCAAGCCTGCCGGAGCAAGCGCCGTTTTAGGCACAGAGAAATCAGCGCTGCCAGCCGTACGTTCTCCAGAACTAGACTGCTTAACCGGGGCAATGTCTCCATCATCTGAATCGGATTTGAGCTGTTCCTGCAACGCAAAGATTTTGGAAAAATAATCAAGAGCTTCATTCCCCTGCTTACCACCGGACAGCTCTTTAATTACATTGATCGGATCATGCATCATCTGGTTCACGATACTTTTAGTCAGGCGGCGGATTACTTTCCGCTGATGCTCGTCCAGCTCGGGCAGCTTGTTGAACAGACTCTCCATCGTTTCTTCATGAATCGTATTCGATTTATCCTGGAGCGCCCGGATCACCGGTCTTACCCCAAGCGTCTTGAGCCACAGCTGGAACTCATCCATTTCCTCGCTGATCATCACTTCAATCTTCGCAGCTTCACTTCGGCGCATTTCCAGATTGTTCTCCACAATGCCCTCCAGATCGTCAATATCATACAAAAAAACATCCGGCACATTTGCCGCCGCAGGATCAATATCACGTGGTACAGCAATATCAATCATAAAAAGCGGCCGCGAAGGGCGGCGTTTCATAGCATGCGCTACCTTATCAGCCGTAAGCACATACCCGTCTGCTCCTGTCGAGCTGATCACGATATCTACTTCATTTAGAGTTGTTAACGCATCTTCAATCGTGCTCGGCTTACCCGAGAACTTCGCCGCCAATTCAATCGCACGCGACAGCGTACGGTTAGCGACAATCACTTCTGCCGCACCACTACTGTATAGATGCTTCACGGTAAGCTCGCTCATTTTGCCGGCGCCGAGAATCAGCACTTTTTTCCCAGTGAACATGCCAAAAATCCGCTTGCCCAGCTCCACAGCCGCATAACTGACCGATACTGCGCTCTCGCCGATTGACGTTTCACTATGTGCTCTTTTGCCGAGCGTCACCGCTTGCTTGAACAACCGATTGAACCAAGTTCCAGTTACACCCTCAGCCTGAGCTGTGAGAAAAGAACTCCGCACCTGTCCCAGGATCTGCGTCTCCCCAATCACCATGGAATCCAGGCCGCAAGTCACGCGGAACAAATGCGCAATCGCCTGTTCGTCTTCATAAATATACATATGCTGAGCAAATTGCTCACTTTTCACACTAAACCATTGCTCCATAAAGCCGCGGATGAAATAACCAGCCATATGAAGGCGGTCCATCACCACATAAATTTCCGTACGGTTGCAGGTAGCTACTAAGACCCCTTCTAGCACACCCTTCGTCTTCATCAGTTGATGGAGCGCTGCCGGAAGATCACTTTCCGCAAAAGCAAACTGTTCCCGAACCTCCACGGGAGCCGTACGATAATTCAGGCCAACGACGACGATGTGCATCGATAGTTCACCATCCTAGTCTCTATAAGTTGCTGAAATCCAATTATATAAATTAATATCTTACATACCGTTCACTTTCACAACATCTCAAAACACTGTGTTAAGTATATCACACGAAAATAAGACTTTTTACAGATTTTTTGAACGCTTTATGAAATCCAGATAATAATTATTATAAATAAAAAACCGTAGGTTCGCTACGGTTAGGATGAGTTATTTTTAGCTAATTTATAAGGTTGTGATAGCAAAAAGGAAACATTAGGGCCTACTAGTTCTTAAAATTGTCAAAAATTCCGTTCTCAAAAAAAAAAATAAGTCACTGCTCAGTGACTTAAAACTTCTCAGCCAAAAGAGATAGACCTCGGAAGTTATATAGTAGACTCTACTCTTTTCAGAAGTCGCCGATGCTTAGACCAAACTTTAACCCAAACACGATTTTCATCATCCAGATAAAAACGAATATTCACTAATTTTAAAGGCGTCCATATTTCTTTAAAATAGTAATTAGGCATTTGGCGTCTCTCCCACGAGAATAATATTGATATAGTTATAAGTATAAAACTATTAAACAATATTGTTTGTCGTAATGCGCCTTAAGCCAAGATAAGAAAAAAACTGTTTTTGTCGGATTATAGTGAACATTCTACAGCAGATTAGCGAAACCAGTTCTTAATCTGATCAAGAGTACTTTTTGCCTCCGGACCATTGTAACCAAAGGTGTTGCCGATCATTTTTACATACTCGTTGAACGTTGTTTCTCTACTCTTTCGGTCACTCCACCAGCGTTTAGCGTTATATCCTGATGCAGAACCCACATACGTCAGCTCAAACTCCGATTTTTTGTACACACGACCAAAAAGAAATTTCACCCTCCGCATGTGAAAGTCAGAGGAAATAACAATCGCAGATTTAAAACCGTATTCTTTCATTATTGGAAGAGTGTACTCGGCATTCTGATGAGTGCTTTTTGCCGCGTTCTCAGTATAAATAACATCCTGGGGTATGCCTAAGGCTAGGGCATTTTGGACCATGTCACCCGACTTACTTGTAGACTCTTTAGCATTGGAAAGAATTATATAAGGAGCATAGCCTGCTTTATATAACTCAGCTGCCTTTTCCACACGACCTTGACCTCCGCTTAGGACGATGATCACATCTGATTGTTTGGGAGATTCAGTTAGAGCTAAGAAGCGGCCTGCACTGAAGAAACCAGTAATCAACAATAGTAAGCATACAAAAAGGACAAATCTTCTATTCATTAAATTACCTTTTCTTTTCTTAACAGATAAATCATTCATAAATCACTTATGCGATTCGTTACTAAGGATTTGTTGCCACCATTCAGCATTATCAATATACCATTGGATCGTCTGCGCAATTCCTGTCTCAAAAGTATAAGTTGGCTTCCAACCTAAATTCTCAAGTTTCGTTGGATCAATGGCGTAGCGTTTATCATGTCCTAATCTATCTGTTACAAATTCAATCAAATCTTCAGATTTCCCCAAGGTACTGATAATCGTCTTAACTACTTCAAGATTAGTTCTCTCATTATGACCACCTACATTATATACTTCACCACTTACTCCTTGGTGCACAACAAGGTCAATGGCCGCACAGTGATCCCAGACATGGAGCCAGTCGCGAATATTTTTTCCATCTCCGTATACAGGAACCTTCTCTTCGTTTAATACTCTTGAAATGGTTAGTGGAATCAGTTTCTCAGGAAAATGATAGGGGCCGTAATTGTTCGAGCAGCGTGTTATGTTCATTGGTAAACCAAAGGTCTCATAATACGCACGGACTAGCAAATCAGACGCCGTTTTACTAGCACTATAAGGACTGTTAGGCTGCAAAGGTGTTTCTTCGGTAAAAAATACAGTAGGATCAAAATCGAGTTCGCCATACACTTCATCCGTAGAGACATGGAGGAATTTAGTAATGCCGAATTTTTTAGCTGCATCTAGTAGTACCTGTGTCCCCATAACATTCGTACGAACGAATATCGCAGGATCAGTAATTGAGCGATCCACATGACTCTCCGCAGCAAAATGAACAACATAATCGAATTTCTCCAACTCAAAAAGAGACAATATTGCCTCTCGGTCAGCAATATCAGCTTGAACAAACCGATAGTTGGATTTGGACTCAATATCCTTATGTTTCGTTAGATCACCCGCATAAGTTAGCAAATCCAAATTCACAATATCATAATGCGGATATTTATCTACCATATACTGTACGAAGTTGCCTCCAATAAATCCGGCACCACCCGTAACCAGCATCTTTTGCTTACTCAATGAACGCACTCCCGATCTATTAGCTTTATTAGTTATTGTAAAAAAAATTCAAATTAGCATCTTTTAATAAAGGCGCCTTCTCATCCTTGGCAGATAATACAGGTGTAATATGAAGAGGCCATTCGATGCCAATAGAAGGATCATTCCACAGAATACCCCCATCACATTCCGGGGCATAAAGCTCATCGCACTTATACTGAACCTCTACGTCTTCTGTTAGTGTCATGAATCCATGTGCGAATCCTTTTGGGATCAGCAGTTGCTTTTTGTTCTCAGCATTCAGTTCAATGCCGAACCATTTACTATAGGTATGACTACCTTTTCTGATATCTACGGCTACATCAAAAATAGCACCACGTGTACAACGAACCAATTTCGTCTGTGCCTTGGGATGTAATTGATAGTGCAAACCACGTAATGTTCCTTTAGTCGCAGAGTAGGATTGGTTATCTTGTACAAACTCCATATCTATTCCATGCTCTTTAAACTTAGCTCCGCTATACGTCTCCATAAACCAACCGCGGTGGTCCCCAAAAACAGCCGGTTCAACGACTAATACGCCTTGCAATAAGGTTTCTGTAATTTTCATCACTGCCACACTTTCAGTTATTAGTATTGTATTTTACCTGTAGCTACTTTCATCAAATACTGACCATACCCCGTCTTACTTAACTTCTCCCCGCAATTCCACAAGTGTTCTTTAGTAATCCATCCATTAATATATGCAATTTCCTCCGGAGCGGCGATCTTGATTCCTTGATGATCTTCAATAGTCCGTACAAAGTTAGTTGCGTCGACAAGACTTTGATGAGTTCCTGTATCTAACCAGGTGAATCCCCGACCTAGAAGTTCCACATCAAGCTCACCAAGATTTAAGTAAGCTTCATTAATGGAGGTAATCTCCAATTCTCCACGTGAAGAGACCTCAACGTTCTTAGCAATCTCAATAACTCTGTTATCATAAAAATATAGACCAGTAATTGCATAGTTAGATTTTGGTTGTGTTGGTTTTTCTTCTACACTCAATACTTTACCTTCTTCATTAAACTCTACCACACCGAAGCGCTCTGGATCTTGCACGTGATATCCGAACACCGTTGCTCCTTGTTTTTTTGAAGAAGCACGTTGCAACATCTTCCGCATTCCATTTCCATAGTAGATATTATCTCCAAGGATCATGGCAACTGAATCATCACCTATAAAAGATTCACCCAAAATAAAAGCCTGCGCTAAACCATCAGGACTTGGTTGAACTTTGTATTATAATGAGATGCCAAATTGAGAACCGTCACCTAATAAGCTTTCAAATCTAGGCGTGTCCTCTGGAGTTGAAATAATAAGAATTTCTTTAATGCCCGCTAGCATTAATGTGGATAGTGGATAATAGATCATTGGTTTGTCGTAAATAGGTAAAAGCTGCTTACTTGTGACCATTGTTAATGGGTATAGGCGCGTACCGCTGCCACCTGCTAGGATAATGCCTTTCATTTATATACCACCTCTTCTGAAACATAAATTATATAACAAAGTTCGTAATTAATTAACTCACAACGCAATTATCAATGGTATCTCTCATGATAAATGATCTTATTTAATTTTTCATTAAGTACTTAAAATTCTCTAATGTCTTTACTATGTCTTTTCGCTTTATAACTAGATATATTACATATACGACTAAATATAGGACTAGTGCAATCCAAGAATTCAGATACCATCCTGTTATTATAAAAATAAATGACATAATTAATTCTAAAACTATATCTTTATATAAGGATAATCTTAGAATTTTTGAAAGAAAGATTTCTGCTAAAACACACCTCAATGCTAGTAGAAATACAATCGAGACTATTGCTGAATCTAGATTTTTATACAATACAGTGGTAAAAAAAGTGATAATTACTCCTAGCACTAGCGATATCAGGTTGATTTTCAGCATTAGTTTTTCTTTTCTTAAAGTCTTAAGATATGTATTAATTAATAGTGCCATTTTCCCTTCATAAACACACATTGGAAATACTAATGCCATATACGCTAAACTATCTGAATACTTTGGTAGCCACCCAGATAAAATAGCTCTAATAGGGTAATATAAAGTAATTAAACCCAATAATATTACCATCAAAAAGTTCCTCATAGACACATATATACTTGGCAACTTTTTTTCATTTGTCCTCCGCAAAATTGGAAACATTATAATTCCGACGGCATTTATGAATAACATCATAAGGTTAGATATACTTAATGTGAGTGAAACTACACCAAATGTTGAAACAGTCCATGTTCTCTCAATACCAAATCTGACTACTCCTATAATCAACATACTTGCTATATTTGAGAACATTAACTTCATACCAACGTTAATATTTAGCTTTGTTTCTTGAAAGCTAAACTGAAATAAAGAAAATTTACGAAAAACAATATCTCTACAACAATACATCGCATACAATAAAGATAATAATTTTCCAATTAAATCAGCAACTATCAGCAATTTATATTGTCTCACACCAAATATTAAAAAAACTATAATCAAGGTGCAGTATAATATCCGGTCCATCATTGTAATTTGTGAATACTCTTTGATTCGATTAGTAGCTTGTAAAATATACAACAACATAAGTCTGATGTTTACTATCACCAAACATATTGACACCATTTCTATCACAAAAGTTTTATTTATATCAAAACCAATGAGAGTAGAGCTTAGAAGTAACAGTCCTGATATTGTTAATTGCAAAACAACCAACATACAGAACTGTGAGAAAAATAGCCCCTTATCTATTTCTTTATACTTTTCCCCACCATACCTTAGATAGATTCCATCATTCCAACCAAAATGCATAAATCCAACATAGGAAGAATAAAATAAATATATCTGCCAATAGCCGTATTCTTCAACACCAATTAATTTTGGTACTATTAATATTACTAAAGTTGATACTATCAGTGAAACCAAATTTGATGTCAGGGTGTACGAAAAATTTTTTATGAAATTAACAGTTTTATCGTTCAATTTCTTTTCCTCAACATACTATTTTCCCCTTTTCCTAAGATCTACCGAGAAATCAATTCAGTAATTTATATAGTTTTAATAAACTATTATTTTATCATTTCTCTTAATTTCAAAAGAAAGAATTTTTCGTATTTTCCTAAATTAAACAAAGAAATATACAATGCTTTTTTGAATTTAGTAACTTTTAAATAGTTTTCAATATAAACTTTGTAACTATTTTCAATAATCTTATTTTTTTGGCGCCAGCTTTTTATATTCTTACTTATAGTAACACCTTGATAGTGAATAATTTTTTCATCACATAGTATACATTGTTTATAGTTCTTTTCATTTATTTTATAAGCCAATATGTTCTCTTCACAATATAAAAAAGTACTCTCATCAAAGTAATTGATTTCACTCAAAACATTACTTTTAATAACAAAAAAACACCCCGATAATACATCAACATACATTTTAGTTTTATCGCTTAGAGTCCTAATATCATAAGTAATACTAATGTTGAATACTTTCTCGAATATCTTAGATGATAATAAAAAGGAATTTATCAATACATTTCTATATGATGGCAATTTCCAAGCAAAATTTTTAACAATATTATCATTAACATCATGAATTAATCCTGAGGCAGCTGCAACATTTCGATGTGTATTTAAAAATTCGCAAATATTCATTATACTTTTCTCAGACACTTCAATATCAGGATTAGAAATGATTATGTTCTTTGGGCTATAATAACTTTCAATATGTTTAATTCCAAAATTATTACCACTTGCGTAACCATTATTCCTCTCCGTAGAAATAACATCTACTTTTTCTGATTTCAACTCCTTTAATAATGAATAAGAATTGTCAGATGAGCAATTATCTACGATCACAATCCTATCAAGAGAGCTATAATTTTTTATTTTTGTAATATACTTATATGTAGTTTCATAATCATTGTAATTCAAAACAACAGCTATATTCATTTTCCACCTCAATGATTCAATCTTAATTCTTAATTCGACTTTACAGCTTAATTCAATGAATCGCTAATCATAAACTACGACTTTATAGATACATTACGTGGAAATACATACAGACAAAGTACAATGAAAAACCATAGGCCCTGAGTTAAAAATGCCATTTCAATCATAGACATAATAAACACGTAGCATCCAAGCATTACTACTCCAATGTACTTATTCTCAATTTCACAACTTCTCACTAGGAAACAAACCAATCCAAATATTATACATGTAATTATCACACCAATAATTCCAAGGCTAAAATAACCTTCTGTGAACGAACCAATACTTGCGTTAGTCCCTGTACCAATAACATTTATTCCAAACCAATTTGTTATATTCCCGCTACTTCTATAAACAGAATCGACCCCAAAAATAGAAGCTATTTTAGTATGTGAGAAAAACGTTAAATTCCCACTAAAATATTCAGCGTACTGTCTTGATAATAAACCCTCAACAAAAAAAGATCTACGAATATAAGTTGTTATGTACATTTTTCCAGTAACAAGAAACATAAATAATTCAAGTGAAAGACCTACACAAAGCCAAGCTAAAAAATTTCCCATTTTTTTAAACTGAGAGTCACCAAAGAATAAAAGCACCATTAATGCAGTATATACTAAATACCCTTTCAAACTTCCTGTTGTAAGATAAACAACTATAATCATTACTAACACAATTACAGTCCCTATTTTTTTCTTATTTGACATGAAATATATTAATAAGAATGGTAACAAATATCTTTCAAGTGGGTTGGCGACATACCCGATATATGGATTATCCAATGACTTTGCTAGAGCTCTTGACTCATATACTTCCTTGAGCAATAAATTAGATAAATCGATATATTGATATCTTGATAATAATGGTGTTACCAATATAAGTGCAATGATTGTCCATTTTATTGCCTTACGCTTCTCAAAAATTATTTTTTTCGGACTTATTTCTATTTTAGGTGTGAATTTATCAAGAAAGAAAAGTGTGAAAAGTGGAAATAAAACAATTAACACAGGCGCTAACTTCCACCCCATGCAAATAGCTAATATTACTGCCGGTATAAAATTCATAGTCAATATACAATGAAATAACATGTAGTATAAAAAATCTTTTATTGTTGCTCCCAGTCCTGTAATTAGAATCACAAGAAAAAAGCCACCCAGCAGTGACGTAGCTGAAAAATCCCAAATTCCAAAACCAGCATAACTAAATAATGGTGCTATCATATAAAAGTAACTCAAAAACAAAAGCCAGAAGAGAACTATAAAATTAACTATAACTCTATACTTGGTATATTTACTAGGCCTTAAATGAATTGCTCTTGATGTCATATTTTCACCTACTTTGTTAATTGTCCAGTATTGTAAATATCTATAACTTAATTTTTTTATAGAGATAAATCTTTCAAGAAACTTCCCAAAAACATTTGTAACTAATTTAAAAGTTAACAAAATAAAACCCTATACACGTTTGTATTATTCTTATGGAATACTTTTAAGATTAAATATGCCATGAATACCCTGATTATTGTTTATTAGAAGTAAGTCCCAATATATCACTTCATTTAAATATATTAACACTGAAGTTGACGCTTTTTTTCTCCAACAGTAATAACCAGTAATGAGTACTCTACACATAACATTCATAGTATCCTTATAGAGTCAAATATTATTAAATAATCATTGATTGTTATCTATAAACACTATAATTAATTACCGAGCAAATTATATATCTCATTATAATCCGTAACAACTTTCTCCCAACTAAAAACATTAGCTGAATTTATACATTGAATACTTATTTGCTTATAATTATCTAAAATTTTTTCTATCACATTAGCAATTTCATTTGGATTACCACAATCCACATGGTATCCCACTTCACCTTCTTGAAACTGTTTATCAAACCCCTGTCCTTTTGTATAAACAATCGGTAGTCCTTGGCTCATTGCTTCCGCGTAAACTAGACCAAAAGTTTCTTTGATTGAAGGCATTATAAATATATCATTAGTACGATATATATTTAGAAGTTCCTCTTTAGGTTTAGGGTCTATATATTTAACATAGGGGATTCTGGATATTCTTTTATAGATCCCTTTATCAGCAATCCTGCCTACTATAGTAAATTCTACATTAAAGCCCTTTCTCAAAAGTACTTCAATCGCCTTAACTGTTGTTAGAAGATTTTTGTTTTTATTTATTACACCTGCATAAACCAGTCTTAATTCTTTATGTTCATTTTTCATTTTAGGTTTTCCTTTATTTTGAAGCCAAAAATCATCTATTCCATTCGGTATAATCACTGTTTTATGCATAATATCCTTTTTTAAGTTAGAAGAAATATATTTATCTAAAACAATGTTTCTATATGATTCCGAAAGAAAAATCACCTTATCAGCTTCCTTTAAAATCTCAATGCCAATTGCCCTTAAGTGAAACATGTACTTGAAAAAGATGTTTACATCAGTATTTCTTACTGCGACAATATATGGTATGTCATATTTTTTCTTCAACAATAAAGCAATATATCCATTTGAGAATAAAGAATGAGCGTGTGTTATATAAATAGTATTCATATCATATTTTTTAACGATATCTGCATATATTTTCACATGCTTAATATGAAAAAAAATCCTGTCATATTTACCATGATTAGCACTTTTGGTAGTGTATTCGCCAAGGTTTAAAGCAGAAACATCAGTAGACTTTGAAACGGGTACATACACATTTATATCTAAGCCATTTTCTATTTGCCTATCATATAAGTTTTTATAAAAGTTACTACCACTGTAATATGAATTTATGTGCAATATATTCATTTTTTTCTCTCTCTCATTCCTAACTTTATAATGTTTTTATTCGATTTTTTTATAATCTCCAAAAGCTATAACCCATATTTTCTATCTCTGATTTATCCAGAATACTTTTCACATCAATGATTACCTTCTCGCTATTATCAAAATTTCCAAACAACATATCTATCTGTTTCAAACTCATAGATTTGAATTCCTCATGTGCTACTGCAAACACAAGGCAGTCTGCGTCTCTAACATTTTCAATACTGACTAATTCTACACCGTATTCTCGTTTTGCATCGATAGCACTAGCTTGAGGATCGACTACTATTGGAGATATGTCGTATTCGTTTAACCTCTTTATTATATCTTCTACTTTTGAATTCCTAGTATCAGGACAATTCTCTTTGAAGGTAATCCCAAGGATAACTACCTTCGCCTGTTTAACAACTTTATTTGCTAGTATTAACTTTTTAATAATTGCATCTGCTATAAATGAGCCCATACCATCATTAATTTTCCGTCCTGAAAGAATTATTTGAGAATGGTATCCTAACTTTTCAGCCTCATATACAAAATAATACGGGTCAACTCCAATGCAATGACCCCCAACTAACCCCGGATAAAATTTCAGAGCATTCCACTTTGTATTCATAGCTTCAACAACTTCATTAGTATCAATATTCATACGATCAAAGACCATTGCTAACTCATTCATGAACGCTATATTAATATCGCGTTGACTGTTCTCTACAACCTTTGCAGCTTCTGCTACTTTGATAGAACTTGCTTTGTGTACACCAGCCTCAATAACCAATTCATAAACATTTGCAACTTCTTCGAGAGTTTCCTCATCTATACCAGATACAATTTTTATTATATTTTCCAACCTATGCACTTTATCGCCGGGATTAATACGTTCGGGAGAATATCCAATCTTAAAGTCTATCCCACACTTTAAGCCAGACTCCTTTTCAAGTATGGGAATACAAATATCCTCTGTAACACCTGGATAGACTGTAGATTCATATACAACAATTGAACCTTTTGTTAAATTTCGCCCTACAATAGCACTAGCTCCTTCAACAGGACTTAAATCTGGGGTCTTGTCTGCGTTTACCGGAGTAGGCACTGCGATAATATGAAACTTTGCTTCTCTAAGCTTATTTTCATCTGAAGTGAATTCAACTGATGTCTGTTGAATTGCTTCATCTCCTACTTCATTTATCGGGTCAATACCCTTTTTAAATTGTTCGATCTTTACTTTATTCAAATCGAACCCGATAACATTAGCCTTCTTCGCAAAAGCGACTGCAATAGGCATACCAACATATCCCAGTCCCACTAATGATATTTTTTCTTCTTTATTAACTATTTTTTCGTATAAGCTCATAATCAACTCTCCACTTTTCTGTATTTTGATTTATTGTTAATATATGTATTTATTTCATTAAAAAAATCTAATGGTGACACTAGTATCATAATTAACGCATTAATGAAGGCACGAAAATAATTTTTATTCCGTTTATAGGCTACGACCATAACGGCGTAATGTCTAAATGTAATAAACATCTTTTCACGTAAAGAAAAAAGATGAAAATACTTCTTTTTAAACCTATATAATAATTTCTCACCATCAATTTTATTCTTCCCCTGTGAAATCCCACCATCATTATGTCTATAAGCTATCACATCGCATACCGACAAGTACCGGATATTCAAATCCCACTCTATTGATTTAAGCATTAAATAAAACTCTTGTCCCATTTTAGAATCCTCAAAACCTCCTATTTTTTTCAACTTTTCCGCTTTATACATAAATGTTGGCGTACCAGTTAAATGTCTCATTAAATGATATTTAAGTAATGTCATTTTATCGAAACTCTTTAATTTATGATAATCTCGATATTCTAGTATTTTTTTATGTTGACTAACCAATTGTAGATCTGTAAATGACATATCACAGCTAGTTCTAATCATGAATTCTAATTGATTTTTTACTTTATTTGGTAAGTATTCATCATCATCATCTAAAAATGTAATAAAATCTCCTGAAGCGGCATTGATTCCGTTATTTCTAGCTAAAGAACCGCCTACATTTTTAGAATTCATTAGATAAATAACGTCAGGATCAGAACTATATTTTTTCATTAACTGCATCACTTTTTTTCTATAATCTGAGTTGGGAGGATTATCATCAATTATAATTAATTCAATATTTTTAAAAGTTTGATTCTTAATGGAATCTATAGCTCTTAAAAGATAATTATTTTCACGTTTATATGTTGGAATTATTACACTTACTCTTTTATTTCCCTCACTCATTTTGCTATAGTCTCCTCTTTCCTAACGTTAACTTTTTGATAATCATTTACTCCAATTCTGCCTTCTACAACACCTTCATGCTTCAACACTGATAAAATAGTGTCTAAGAAGCATTTGATATCCATCCCTATGGATATTTTAATAGTATATTCCCCATCAAAGTATGCCTTCTTTTCAATAGTTAGTTCATCTCTACCATTAATCTGAGCCCACCCAGTCAAGCCAGGTTTAATATCGTTAGCTCCGTACTTATCACGTTCAGCTATCAAATCATATTGATTCCATAATGCAGGGCGAGGTCCAACAATACTCATTTCACCTTTAAGGATATTGATAATCTGAGGTAATTCGTCCAAGCTTGTTTTTCTTAGGAACTTACCTATTTTGGTAATGAAGAAATCAGGGTCTTCTAGTAGATGCGTTGGCATGTCCTGAGGGGTATCTGTTCGCATCGTTCTAAATTTAAGTATGTAGAATTCCGATTTATTTTTGCCTAAACGTTTTTGTTTAAATAATATAGGACCTTTGGAGGTTGTCTTAATTGCGATCGCAATAATTAAAAAGACTGGCCATAATAATAACATTCCAATTAAAGCTAATAGAAAATCAATGGTTTGCTTCACGTAAACATAAGGTCTCATAAATTCACCTGATCCTTTAAGTTACTATTTCTTCATATATGTAGATCATCTCTATGCCAAATGAGCATAGAGATGATATTGTACTACTCTCTTAATCCCCCATTTTCGCAGCCAGGTCTTTCCCCAACTGAAGCTGTGATTCAAATTCACTTTTATATTGACTAATAACTTCTGTACTGTAGCCATTGCTGTTCAGTTTTTGTTCAGCATCAGCAACTATACTATTGAAGCTAGCAGTAAATGAGGCTAGTTGTTGTACCCCTTTAGCTTTTATACTTTTCTTACTCGCCTCATCTGTTGCTCCAACATACTCAAATGCAATACTCATTAATGTCGATTGACTTTGATTTTTAAGCGCCGTAAGTTTAGCTTCTGTGTCACTAGTGATAGTGTCATATGAAACCTTTCCAGTTCCTGCAGAACCACCACCTGTTGCACCTGTTGTATCCGTTGGCGCTGGTGTCGCTACTGGAGATGGGTCCTTAACATTGTCATTGTTTGTCGATCCATTAGTGGCTTGTTCCTGATAAGCCTTGGAAGCTGCAGTAATGGTCTTCGTCTTCTGATCCCAGCTAATGTTATGACCTACAGATTCCGATAAAAAACGTAGGGGTACATATAAGGAACCATTCAGGATGAAGCTAGATTGACCTGTAGGCAAAGCCTTGGTTGCACCGTTAAATGCATAACTTGCCTTTACTTGATTGAGGACAATATTCTTCGCTGCTGCTGAAGAACCATTCCCGTTCTTTGCATTCATTAGGTATTCTTTAATCACAACTAGCTCTGAACTACTAGGCTCTGCTACGGTAACTTTAACGTTTTTATCATCCCAAGCTACACTCTTTTGTAAAGCATATGACATAAACCGTAATGGAACATACGTTGTATTGTTGTACATGAATACATACTGGCCTGCGGGTGGCTGAATACTCACGCCGTCAAAAATCAAATTCACGTTCATACTTTGCACTTTAATCATATTATTTGCAGCCTTAGGCGTTGCACTTGGTACTGCCGCTGCTGATACTGATATAGGTGCGGATGCTGTTAAGGGTGCTAAACCAATTGAAGCAATTAATGATAAAGCTACGACTGATAGTATTGCTTTAGACATATTTATTCACTTCCCTTTTCTTTACCTTTTATTTGATCATATGTCTTTCCTTGACTGACTCCGTACTTCTTAGCAATCTGAGAAAGCTCATTATATTGCTCTTCTGATACTTTACCTAAAATGATACTACGTGCTTCTTTCTTTTCTTCTAAGGTCAAGCCGCCCTTGGCTAACTCTTTTAGGTGGTTAATATCTGATACGCTAAGTTGACCAAGAACAATAGAAGCAACATCTGCTTTATCCTTAATCGTTACATTTTCTTGAATTTGCTTAGCTTTATCTGTGGAGACCTGTGCTGTGTAACCATCTGAAGAGCCATCTTTATCTGATGATGGAGCTTTGGTCGGTTCACTAGTAGTAGAAGCTGTTGTTTCACCATTAGGTTTATCGTTATTTTTACTACTTTGATTACTATTTCCCTCATCATTTACTGGTGGAGTAGAAGGTACCGCAGACTCTACAGGTTCGACATTACTATCATCAACTGTATCAGTCGGTGCCGTTCCTTGATCTTGACCACCAACATTATCCTCAGATTCCAGATCAAAACCATCTGCCATTGAATTCATCAGCTTATCGACAGCATAATTCGCGGCGAACAAGCCGCCAACACCCAGTACTACAATAACTGACAGCGTCCATAAAAGGATCTTTTTCCATCGTTTGTTGAACACTTTATATCCTCCTTTATGAATTACTTAGCTAATAGCAACTTGGGCAACGGGCTGCATCGGTACAATCTGATTGATTATTTCGCGGATGACTTCTGGTTCCTCAGCGAGAACACGTTCCAAACGTTTAAACTCCAGTTCTAACTGGTTCAGACTTATGACATTAGGTTTACCGATAAAGATTCTTCCATGATCAGTAGAACCTAGATTTTCTTCATCTGTAAGCAACTCTTCATATAACTTCTCACCCTCACGAATACCGGAGAAATGAATATCAATGTCCTTATAGGGTTCATATCCAGAGAGCGTAATTAAGTCTTCCGCCAACGTTAGAATCTTAACCGGCTCTCCCATATCCAGAATGAACACTTCTCCGCCTTTGGCGAAAGAACCAGATTGGATGACAAGCTGAACAGCTTCCGGAATCGTCATGAAATAACGCACCATTTCTGGATGAGTCACAGTCACTGGCCCCCCGGCAGCGATCTGCTGCTTAAAGGCTGGAATCACACTACCACGACTGCCAAGAACATTCCCAAAACGCACAGCAGAGAACTTTGTTTGACTTGTGGTGTGCAGGCTCTGCACATACATTTCCGCAATCCGTTTAGTGGCACCCATTACACTGGTTGGGTTAACCGCCTTATCAGAAGAGATCATTACGAATCTCTCGGCACCATATTTATCTGCACAATCCGCAACATTTTTGGTGCCAAAAACATTATTTTTAATGGCTTCCGAAGGATTACGCTCCATTAAAGGAACGTGTTTATGTGCTGCTGCGTGAAAGACCACATGCGGTCTATGGCCACTGAATACATCCATTATCCGACTGCGATCCTGTACATCTGCTATCACGGTTACAATGTTCAACTCCGGAAAACTCTTACGAAGCTCCATTTCAATCGTGTAAATACTGTTCTCACCGTGTCCAAGTAACATTAGCTTGTCCGGACCAAAAGGAGCAATCTGCCGGCATAACTCTGAACCAATAGATCCGCCAGCCCCCGTAACTAACACCGTCTTATGATGTACATAACCTAAAATACTGTTTAAATCAGCTACGATCGGCTCACGACCTAATAAATCTTCTACGCTAACATCGCGAAGCTTCTTAACTGATATTTTCCCAGCGATCAGATCATTAAGAGCCGGTATAATCTTAAGCTTTGCTCCAGTCTTTTTGGCAAGATTAATAATTTCAGAAATCTCAGTACGTGAAACAGAGGGCATGGCGATGATTATCTCATGAATTTCTCTTTCTTTCACAATAGCTGGGATTGCATAGCGATTTCCAATTACAGGAACACCCATAATATACATATGGTATTTATTCGCATTATCATCAATGAAACCAACTAATTTGGTATGCGCAAAAGAGGGTCCCATCATTTCCCGAGCAATTAATATCCCACAATCACCAGCACCTACAATTAGTGTATGGGTCTTAGTGTCTTTGTAATTGATTCGATCATTATGAAGTACTCTCCACAAAAATCGGACTCCACCTACTAATAAAAGAATAGTCTCCATCGACCGAACTTCTATGGCAAGAGGTACTCTATCCGGCAAAATTAGATATGCCAGTGCAAATGAAAATAAAGACCCTACTACAATAGCTTTAGAAACCGATATAATTTCACCGATGCTGGCATATTGCCACATTCTTCGGTAAAGACCGAAGTATATCAGGCTTCCACCAAATGCAAATGTTGCAATCAAACCAAATTGCAGCATCTGTACAACGTATTCCTGAAGAGCATGGTTAGGGTACCGAAACAAATAAGATGTCACAATACTGAACCAAATGATCGCAAGATCAATGAAGAATAAAAGAATCACTCTAGATTTCGCTGTCATTTTCAGTGCCTCCAAAAATAACATTTTTAATTATGAATAAATCAATTTCCATAGTAGTAGTAATAGTACCCTTCACTAGCTTTACGTTTTACATTATTGAGAACAACGCCGAGCATTTTTGCACCTACACGATCTAGATTAGCTTTAGCTTTTACTGCGATATCGCGTTTCACCTTACCATAACTGACAACCATAATAACGCCATCACTCTTCGAGGCCACAATTTGTGCATCCGTAACCGCTAATAATGGTGGAGTATCAATAAGAATGACATCATACCGCTGACGCAAATCCTGTAAAAGAGTGCTCATCCGATTAGATGCCATCATTTCCGCCGGGTTGGGCGGGATTGGTCCAGAGGTCATAATTGAAAGATTATTAACACCGGAGTCTTGGACAGTGTCCTCAAGAACTGCCTGTTGAGACAGTAGGGAGGATAAACCAAAACGGTTGCTTAGTGTAAAAGTCTTATGTGCCGTCGGCTTCCGCAAATCGGCGTCAATCAACAATACTCTTTTATCTGCTTGTGCGTAAGCTGCCGCCAGGTTAGCAGATACCGTAGATTTACCTTCTTCCGGTCCGGATGAAGTGACCATAATCACTTGAATAGTCTGATCTACAGAAGAAAAATCAATATTCGTGCGCAATGCGCGAAACGCTTCAGAGACAGGAGAGCGTGGGTTCGTAACGGTGATCAGATGGCGTTGTTTATTTGGAAGCTGTGACATGTTCGAGGTCCCCCGCCTTTCTGGATGATTGTTTCTGTGTTTGTGCGGCACCTTGCTTGCTTTCATCTTGACCCAATCTAGTAATCATAGCTATGGTAGGCAAACCAAGATACTTCTCAATATCAGCTTCTGTCTTCAGGGTGTCATCCATATATTCCAGCAGGAAGGCAATCCCTAATCCAATCATCAAAGAGACGATAAAAGCAATAGCCATGTTCAGTAAAACATTCGGTTCTACCGGCCGTGGCTCAACAGTTGGATTCACTTTAGCTTCATTCAGAATCGATACATTTTCCACATTAAATAGACTTGGAATTTCTTCCTTGAACACAAGTGAAATGGCATTCACGATTTCAGCAGCCCGCTGATAAGAATTATCTCGAACGACAAGTGTCATCACCTGCGTATTATTTACGGAACTCACATTAACCTTTTTTAATAGCTCTTCCGCAGTAATATTGAATTGCGGATAATCCTTTGTAACAATATCAAGGATGGCCGGAGTCTTAATAATTTCCTTATACGTATTAATTAATTGAATATTGGTATTAATCTGGTTTAAATCAAGCTGCCCCACCGCTGACTGCGTCGGTGTTTGGTTAACGATAATCTTCGTGGATGCCTCATATACCGGGTTTTTAATATACAGACTATATACACCAGCAATACCGCACACCAATACAACTATGCTGAAAATGAGCCATAGTCTCTTCCTGACGATCTGAAAATAATCGCGAAGATCCAATTCTTGTGATGACAAGTGAAATTACCCCCAAGCTATTTCTGAAATATTTCGATGCCTGTTCAAATCTTCCCTATTTGCAAAAAAATCGCCTCCTCTCACCTACATGAGAGGAGGCTGTATACTATAAGTTTTATTTACTTGAAGTTAATAGTACGGTAGATAATTACTGCTGCTTCAGCACGGGTAGCTGTATCGTTCGGGTTGAACTTGCCAGCATTTCCGATAACCAGGTTGTGGCTTGCTGCAAACGCTACGCCATCTCTTAGGGATGCGCTGATCTTAGCAGCATCAGAGAATTTGCTGATTGCAGTAGAATCGGTTTTCGCATCAGGATTGATAGATTTCAACGCACGGGAGATCATTGTTGCCATTTCTGCACGTGTAATAGTTGCATTAGGATCAAATTTGGCCGCACTGCGTCCAGTGATAATCCCTTTTTCTGCTGCAACTGCTACATATGGTGCATACCAAGCAGTTGAACTTACATCGCTAAAGCTTTGTACAGCAGAGTTGTTTTCCAGGTTAAGCGCACGAATCAACATTTTGGAGAACTCAGCACGAGTTACGTTGTTCTTCGGTGCAAATTTACCTGCTCCGACTCCTTCAATCGCACCTTTAGCAGCTACGACTTGAATTTGTCTACCAGCCCATGCTTGTACAGCAGCAATATCATTAAAGGAGACTTTATTCTCAAGTACTGCATAAGAAGAGAATGTATCACGTGGTTCTACGATGAACTCTCCATCAAGTACTCCACCTTGGAATTGCAAGTCGCCGTATACAAGCTTACCAACGGAAAGCAATTCTTTATCAAGACCATCAGTATTCTTAAGTGGCAATTTGATAGTAATTGGTTGTTTAAATGTGCTTTGTACTACACCGTTCACACTAAGTGTGAATTCATACACATCCGAAGCCAATTTCAGCTTGGTAACGGAAGTTACAACTTCTGGTTTAGCTGTAGTTACTGTCAATGAAATCGCTGTGCTGAATTGGCTTACAGGAATCGTTACAGTTACACCATTGAAAGTAACGGCGATATTCGCAATACCTTTAGCTTTTGCAGCTTCAATAATGGCTTGGGAAAGTGGAACTTCAACTGTAGTAGCGTTTACTGTTCCCAGATTCAGGGTCAAAGTAAGACCAGTTTTACCAGGGTTCGCTGCAACCAGCTTATCAAATTCTTTAATTACATCAGCATCAACCAATTTCAAGGTTGCTTTACCGTCAACAATGCTTACGAGCTTAGATACGTCATAGATTCCTGGAGTTTGAACAGGAGCTACAGGCGTTGTAACACTTCCACTCCCACTGCCACCGCTACCAGGACCGACTCCGCCGCCAGTACTAAATCCATAAGCTTTAACGTAAGCAACAGCAAGTGATTTTGCCGCAGGTTTTGCGGATTTAATATTATTGTTCAGGTTTTTCAATGTTTGCTTAACATCATTAGCAGTAACTCCAAGCTTGTTCAAAGCCTGACTTACTGTAAGAGCTCCTGCACCTGTAGTGTGGTTCATCACTTTCGCAATGGCTTCATCCAACAAAGTCTCGTAACCAGATTCAGATGTAAGAATTGCCAACAAATCTGCTGATGACTTGTTACCTACCAGTTCACGAAGTTCTGTTTCAATACTGCTCAAGAATTCAGCAACACTATCAACAGTAAGTCCAGACACACCCGCTTTAGCTGCAATTTTGCTTACCAAAGCAATGTTTTTGTCATCGTTACGGATCACTTGGATTCCGGAGAAGTCATTTCCATAGACATCGTAGACTACACTAGTAACGCTTTGGAACAATTTAAGTGATGTTTTTGTTTCTTCTCCATCCAGTGAAAGCTTGTTCAGTACTGGAGCAAAAATTTCTGTAAATTCTTTCTCACTCAGTGCTGCAACCTCAGTCTTCAAATTGTAGAGATAAACTGCATCTGTTGCGGATAATTGTTTGTAAACAGCAAGAACCTTATCCTTAACTGCTGTACTGCTACTAACTGTAGCCGCAGATGCTGTGCCTACTGCTCCAAGGCTTCCCAACGGAAGACCCGCTACGGATGCTGCTACCATACTTGCTGCTAATGTTGATACTACTAGTTTCTTTTTCAAAGTCACTAAATATCCACCTCTTCTTATGTATTAAAATACTGTACTACCATAGACCTAGAACAATTCGCCCAAATGCTACGCTATTACGTATAGCATTAAATCACCCAATAAAACCCATTCTACCACTATTAGGTAGATTAGTCAGCCCTTTCGGAAAAAAAATCCAAACAATTTTTGTCGGTTTCCCCTTGTTTGTACGTGTTTTCCATGAATAACCTCGCCATTGGTCATAATTTGCTGAGCATTGCCGCGAACATAGTCACGCATCTCAGGGCCTAATTCTTTCTCCATAACCACATAAGCAGCGTTTAATCCAAAAGGACGATGAACACTATCATGTGCATCAGAGGCCAACACATGTACTGCATTTCTACGGCATAGCTCCAGCGACAATCTCTGTAGCTTATTCCCGAAAACGCCTGCAAGACTCTGTGCGGTTACCTGTCCAAGTGATCCTAGCTCTATCAATCTCTCTAGTTTAGAAGGATCAGCAGCTATTTCAGCATTGCGCTCCGGATGGGCGATGACCGGAACGAACCCTTGAATGATCAGCTCGTGGCAGATTTCTTCCATGTTACGTGGTACTCGTGAAGAAGGCATTTCTAGTAAAATATACCGCGAATCTGCAAGACTCAGCAGTTCCCCCCGCTCCAGATCATTCAGCAGATCACCGTAGATACGGATCTCTTGACCTGGAAGAACAAGCAGTGGATTACCAGCCTGACGAAGTCTCTCATTCATCATCTCCACAGCTTCTTTAATCTTGGGGGCATTATTCATATATTGACCGTTGGCATGATGTGGCGTGGCGATGACTGAAGTAATCCCTTCTCTGTGGGCGTCTTGCGCCATGGCAAGAGCAGCTTCCCAATCAGAGGCTCCGTCATCCAAAAAGGGTAAGATGTGGCAATGAATATCTATCATATGTTATCTATCGGTCCTTTTCCATAGAAATTTTAGTTTTATCAACAAAAAAATACAACCATTCCCACCAGGAATGGTTGCTTGATTGTAAATGAGTTCATATCTTACGCTTCGGTTGACTCCTCTTGCTGAGATTCATTTGCTATCATTTCAGCATTCTCTGAATCCGGAGATTCATTCTCAGAAGGGCGAATATACCCATCGATTAAGCCCCAAAGCTCGTCTTTGCCGAGACCAATTTCCGAGGAGAATGGAATAAAATTATCCCCTGGCAGCACGCCCAGCTCCTGCTTCATGGTCTTGATATGCTTTTGCCAGCGTGTCTTAGGAATTTTATCCGCTTTGGTCGCTACAACGCACATAGGAAGATCATAATGCTTCAACCAGTCGAACATCATCTTATCATTGCTGGTAGGCGAATGCCGCAGGTCCACAATAAGCAGAACAAGCTTCAACGTATCGCGCTCAGAGAGGTATTTTTCAACCATTTTACCCCATACCGCGCGTTGCGTCTTGGAAACCTTGGCATACCCGTAACCTGGAAAGTCAACAAAATACATGCTGTCTTCATTGATACGGTAATAGTTCATGTGTTGTGTCTTACCAGGCGTGGAGCTTGTCCGAGCCAGATTCTTACGGTTAATCATTCGGTTAATGAGGGAAGACTTCCCCACATTGGAACGCCCTGCCAGAGCAACCTCTGGCAAGGAATCATCAGGGTACTGATCAGGGCCAACGGCACTGATAATAAATTCGGCAATATTAACTTTCATAGGACTTCCTTTCTAATGCACACTACTCGGTGGCTCACTGCTAATTTCATTATGATGCTCAACTAACGCATGATGCAAGACCTGATCCATATTAGATACCGGTACGAACTCAACATCATTACGTACGCTCTCAGGAATATCTTTCAAATCCCGTTCATTGTCTTTGGGAAGAAGGATCTTTTTATATCCAGCTCGGTGAGCCGCAAGGGATTTCTCTTTCAATCCACCAATTGGCAGTACACGTCCCCGCAAGGTGATTTCACCTGTCATCGCCACATCCTTCGAAACATAACGTTTCGTGAGCGCGGAGATCAATGCGGTTGCAATCGTAATCCCTGCAGACGGACCATCCTTCGGAATTGCACCTTCCGGAATATGGATATGAATATCAATCTTCTCATAAAAATCGGGCTGGAGCCCCAGCTCCTCCGCCTTCGAACGAGTATAGCTGAATGCGGCCTGTGCCGACTCCTTCATTACATCGCCAAGCTGTCCGGTGAGGGTTAGTTTACCTGTTCCCTGCACAACCGTAACTTCGATCAGCAATGTATCGCCGCCAACCTCAGTCCAAGCCAGCCCAGTGACCGTACCGATCTGATCTTCAAGCTCGGCCATACCGTAACGATATTTAGAAGCCCCAAGATAATCCTTGATGTCGTCAGGAAGAATGACCACTTTCTCTTTTTCCTCAGACACGATTTGTTTCGCAGCTTTGCGGCATAATGCTGCAATCTGCTGTTCCAAATTACGAACACCGGATTCACGGGTATATTCGCGGACAATGCGTAATAAGCTATCGTCTTCGATAATCAGTTGATCTTCTGCAAGACCGTGGTTTTTCTTCTGCTTAGGCAATAGATAACGGCTGCCGATTTGCAGTTTCTCCAGTTCCGTATAACCTGGAATGAACAGCATTTCCATCCGATCCAGCAAAGGACGCGGAATATTATGCACTACGTTCGCTGTTGTTACAAACATTACGTTCGACAAGTCGAACGGCAGCTCTACAAAATGATCACTAAACGTGTTGTTTTGTTCTGGATCCAACACCTCAAGCAGCGCTGAAGATGGATCTCCACGGAAATCCGCAGCCATCTTATCGATTTCATCCAATAGGATAACCGGATTAATCGTACCCGCCGTCTTCATGCCTTGGATAATCCGACCCGGCATCGCACCTACATAAGTCCGGCGATGACCTCGAATCTCCGCCTCATCACGTACACCACCTAACGAGATACGGACGAACTTGCGATTGAGCGAACGGGCGATGGAACGGGCCAGTGAGGTTTTCCCCACCCCTGGAGGACCTACAAGACATAAAATCGGACCCTTAAGCTTCTTAACCAGCTGCTGAACGGCCAAATATTCCAATACCCGTTCCTTCGGTTTTTCCAAACCGTAGTGATCCTCATCAAGTACCTGCTCGGCCTTTTTGATGTCAAGATCATCCTCTGTCTGTTCACTCCAAGGGAGACTGAGCAGCCAATCTACATAGTTGCGAATAACGCCGCCTTCCGCAGAGCTGACTGGCATTTTTTCCAGCCGATCGATTTCTTTCTCCATCTTTTCTTTCACACGTTCTGGAACATTTTTCTCTTCCATTAGCGTCCGCAGCTCTTCCGCTTCTCCTACCCGGCCTTCCTTCTCGCCGAGTTCTTTCTGGATCGCTTTCATTTGCTCACGCAAATAATATTCCTTCTGCGTCTTTTCCATCTGCTTTTTGACACGTTGATTGATCTTACGTTCAAGCTCCAGCACTTCACGCTCATTATTAAGAATATCAAGAAGCTTCTCCAGCCGTTTACTAACATCAATCGTCTCGAGAATTTCTTGCTTATCCTTAATTTTTAGCGATAAATGACTCGTAATGACATCCGCAAGTCGACCAGGCTCTTCTATATCGGATACAGCAGCGAGGGTCTCTGGGGTCACTTTTTTGGATAACGTAATATAGTGTTCGAACTGATTGAGTACTGTACGCATCAGCGCGTCACATTCTTGATCGCTATCTTCATCTTCCGGCAGCTCACGCGCCATAACCTCATAGTACTCATCATTATCGATATAATTAATAATTTCGGCCCGTTCTACACCTTCAACCAGTACACGTATCGTACCGTTTGGAAGCTTCAGCATTTGCCGCACATTGGCGACAGTACCGACCCGAAAAATATCGTCCTGACCTGGCTCTTCAATATTCACTTCCGACTGGGAACAAAGAAGAATCAAATTATCTTCAACCATAGCTTTCTCTAGCGCCCGAACTGACTTCTCACGGCCCACATCCAAGTGAAGAACCATGCTTGGGTACACAAGAAGCCCTCTTAGCGGCAATAAAGGAAAACGACGACCTTTTGTTTTATTTGTCATCATCGCTTTCGCACCTCCCATGGCTCTCAATTAATCTCATATGCATTCATTCTAACAAAAGCAGCCCCAAAACACCAACAGAGTCCTTAGATTTCAAGAAGAACCGACTTGCTTTTCCATAAATAGAGACAACGTTCTTGTAGCATTTAAAAAGGAAGCAGCAGAATTGCCTGCAGCCTCCTTTATTTTACAGCGACAAATCTCACCTTATTCTTCGAATTAGGGATCAATTTAGTTTAACCCTTTGCAGATTCACCAGCCGCATCGGCCTTTAGGAGTGAAGGTGCAGCGGAGAACAGCTCTCCAGCAACTGCAGGCAGCCTTACATCAGCTGTATCGGCACCGAACAGGTGACGGAACACCTCTTCTACTGTTTCCATTGGAATAACGCGTAATGGTGCGAGGTCAGCGAAGAGCGACTGCCAGTTTTCTTTTGGAATAAGCACTGTAGTGGCTCCAGCTTGAAAAGCAGCTTCTACTTTGGCAATTACACCACCCACTGGCTTAACTCGACCATGGATGCCTATCTCACCTGTGATCGCTACCGTGTTATCCACGGGAAGTCCACGAATAGCGGAGACAATTGCTACTGCCATCGCTACTCCAGCAGAAGGTCCGTCAATCGGTGTACCCCCTGGGAAATTCACATGTAGATCATAACGATCGGGCTCCAGATTCATCGTACGCAGTACGGTCAATACATTCTCAACTGAGCCCTTTGCCATACTTTTTCGCCGAATCGTGCGGGAGCCTCCACCGATCTCTTCTTCATCCACCACACCTGTCACGTTCAATCTGCCTTGGCCGTTCACAGCAGGCGCTGCGGAAACTTCGATTTCGAGCAGAGTACCCATCCCTGGCCCATACACGGCAAGACCATTGACTAATCCAATCTGCGGTGCCGAAGGAATCTTGCGTTCCGTACGCAGCGGAAGCTGGCTGCTGCCTGCCACCCATTCCACATCAGCAGCATTTAGTGTATCTCTCTGCTCAGTTAAAGCTAATCCGGCAGCCAACTGAATCATATTAACTGCCTCCCGGCCGTTGGTTGCATACTGTTGCACCACAGTGACTGCTTCCGGACTTGGTTTAAGCCCAATTTTCTGTATCGCGTCACGCGCGATGACGGCAATCTCATCCGGCAGCAGCGGGCGGAAATAAATCTCCATGCAGCGCGAACGCAGCGCAGGTGAAATCTCATCTGGAGAGCGCGTAGTAGCGCCAACTAGCCGGAAATCAGCAGGCAATCCATTTTGAAAAATATCATGAATATAAGCCGGAGTATTATTATCCTCCGAATTATAATAAGCGCTCTCTAGCAGGACCTTCCGGTCCTCAAGCACTTTAAGCAGCTTATTCATCTGAATAGGGTGAAGCTCTCCTATCTCATCCAGAAAAAGAATCCCGCCATGCGCCTTAGTCACCGCGCCCGGTTTCGGCTGTGGCACACCCGCCACACCCATGGCCCCTGCACCTTGATAAATAGGATCATGCACAGAGCCGATCAACGGGTCAGCAATACCACGCTCATCAAAACGAGCGGTAGTGGCGTCAATCTCTGTGAATTTGGCGTCACTTTTAAAAGGAGAAAGCACATTCTTTTTCGCCTCTTCCATGACAACACGTGCTGCCGCAGTCTTGCCGACTCCC
This sequence comes from Paenibacillus sp. FSL H8-0315, assembly GCF_038005365.1. Classification (NCBI taxonomy): domain Bacteria; kingdom Bacillati; phylum Bacillota; class Bacilli; order Caryophanales; family Paenibacillaceae; genus Paenibacillus; species Paenibacillus sp. FSL H8-0315. Next base: position 1,993,615 of record NZ_JBBOTA010000001.1, read on the forward strand.
GGCGGACCATAAATAATCACATGCTGCGGATTAGCGCTGCAAAGTGCGGCTTTCAGGGCGCGCAGCCCATCTTTTTGCCCGACAATATCTCCAATAGAAGCCGGACGTGTTTTCTCCGACAATGGTTTAGTTAATGTAATCATCCGCATTTTCCGTAACTTGTCCAGTTCCTTGCGCGACTCTCGTTCTACCGCTGTCTTATTTGTCTTCTGACCCCGCAGCAGATTCCAAAAGTATACGCCGATAACCAGCGCGAAAAAGAGCTGCACGATCATCACAACTATACTTAATTCCATAGGTCATCCTCCTGTTTCGTTCAGTCTACCTTTCCACCCTTGGCTACTATTAGGTAGTATAGCCGTTTCGGTAATTAGTAAACGCAAATTTAAGGATTTGTTGAATTGTTGCAGTAGGATAGACTCTGATAATTAACTATAAGGGCATTAATGAGTGTGGGAATTGCGAATGTGGCTTAGGTAATTTTTAAAAAGGAGATAGTTGAGGAGGTTGGAGAGGAAGGAATGCGGAGGAGTGCGGAGTTATACTCAACATTTTTGACGCCGATTCCCCTCTTCACAGGGGTAAGCCAGCCTTTTTCACAGAGATTCTTTAGCATCATGCGTACTGTTTTGGGATCTAGCGTGAAATAATCAGCGACTACTTTAGGGCGTATCACCCCAGCTTGACGCACCACTAAACGCATGATTTCCTTCTCAGCGATTAGCAGTCTGCCACGCGGTGCATCTACAATTTGGTAGCGGCTTAGCGCCAAACGCAGCAGTGTAACACATAACTCAGGGCGCTGTTCAACATCATCATAGGCAAATGAAATTACTTGATAACCCATTCCGTACAGAAAAGTTTCACGATTTAGCTCATTACAATACTTCAGCCTATCCATGTCTCTTACATGAGCTGCATACCCTTTGATCTCAAACAAAAGCTTGATCGGCCCCGGCAAAAAAGCAAAATCAGCAAAATAAGCTCGTCTTTGTAAATCCAGCACCTCATACTCCGGATGAAGATTATTGAAATCACCACAAAGCGGCCACCAGACATTCTGCAAAAATAATTTCTCGGCGTGGCCATGCCCTCTCTCCAGCCTCCCCCGACGTTCGCCCGCTCTGCTTGCAAGATGATGCGCAATAAATTTTTCATGGGCTTGTTCATAGTTCATGTTTAATCATCCCTTCCTCCAAAATGGAAATAAACGCAAAAAAAAACGCCCCATGAGCCCCCGGATATACCGGAACTGCACAGGACGTTCTTCGCCACTTAGATCACTACTTACCTAACGTCGCCCAAAATTACTATACGATGCTAAGAAGTGTTTATAATATTATGAGATTGAAAATTCTTATAAATACCATTCAGACCAAGTTACTTCGATTGCACCGGAGGTGCAAGGTTAGCGTGGGCGCGGCCTGGGATTTCGCCCGTTGCCTCGTAAGCCACCACAATCGCATCAATTTCCTTCTTCAGCTCGTTTACGAGTTCAGCTTCAGGCACTTTACGGATCATTTGTCCGTAGCGGAAAAGCAAACCTTCCCCACGAGCGCCAGCAATACCGATATCTGCTTCACGTGCTTCACCAGGACCGTTAACAGCACAGCCAAGGACGGAAACTTTAATAGGCACCTTAAGCTTCGAAATGTATTCTTCCACCTCATTAGCGATGGAAAAAAGATCGATATCCAGTCGTCCGCAAGTCGGACAAGAGATCAGCGTCGCCGCGTTAGAGATCAGACCAAACGTCTTCAGCAGCTCACGCGCCACCTTAACCTCTTCAACCGGATCGGCACTAAGCGAGATACGCAGTGTGCTGCCGATGCCCATAGAGAGCAGTGCACCAATACCTGCGGAGCTCTTCACTGTACCAGCAAACAATGTGCCAGATTCTGTAATCCCCAAGTGCAGTGGATAAGGGATGACTTCCGCAGCCTGACGGTAAGCTTCGATGGCCATTGGCACATCGGATGCTTTTAGAGAAACGATAATGTCGTGGAAATCCAGTTCCTCCAGAATCCCAATATGGTATAACGCACTTTCTACCATAGCTTCTGGGGTTGGGTATCCGTATTTTTCCAAAAGGTGATTCTCCAAAGAACCGGCGTTTACACCAATCCGAATCGGAATTCCTTTTTCTTTACATGCTTTAACTACCGCTTCTACCTTTTCGCGACGACCAATGTTCCCCGGATTAATCCGTACCTTATCGATGCCGTTCTCGATAGCCATCAACGCTAGCTTATAGTTGAAATGAATATCCGCTACGAGTGGGATATGAATCTGTTTCTTGATCTCCTTGATTGCGGCAGCCGCCTCTTCATTGTTGACAGTTACACGTACTAGCTGGCAGCCTGCTTCCTCAAGCCGCAATATTTCAGCTACAGTAGCCTCCACATCAGCGGTTTTGGTTGTACACATGCTTTGAATCGCAACCTCGTTGTTTCCCCCAATAATGAGCCCGCCAACATTGACAGGACGGGTTTGGTGTCTCAAGAACATGATTTTTCTCCCCCATAACGCCAAAGCTCCACCCCTTCGCTCCCGCTAATGTGAAGCGGGATAAGCGGAAGAAAGGTGGAGACTGTGACATGTATTGTTAAGGAAAAGCGGCTTACGCGCTTTCCTCTTTCTTCTTGTCTTTCTTAAGGTTGAGCTCAGGCAAAGCTTTCTCCTGAACGACCTGTTCCGTGATCACACAATCCTTAATATCATCGCGTGAAGGAACTTCATACATCACATCGAGCATGATGCTCTCAATAATCGCGCGCAGTCCACGGGCTCCCGTATTACGTTTGATCGCTTCCTTGGCAATTGCTTCGAGTGCCAATGGTTCGAACTTCAACGCTACGTTGTCCATTTCCAGCAGCTTGATATATTGTTTAGTGAGTGCATTTTTAGGCTCGGAAAGGATACGTACAAGCGTATTCTCATCAAGCGGCTCCAAAGTCGAGATGACTGGCAGACGGCCTACAAATTCAGGAATAAGACCGAATTTGAGCAAATCTTCAGGCAATACCATCGACAAATATTCGCCAGGCTTAAGATCCTTTTGTCCTTCAACTGCTGCGTTGAAGCCAATGATTTTTTTACCGATACGGCGTTTAATCATTTGCTCCAGGCCGTCAAAGGCACCGCCAACGATGAACAGGATGTTCGTCGTGTCGATCTGAATAAACTCCTGGTGAGGATGCTTACGTCCGCCCTGCGGAGGCACAGAAGCAACAGTTCCTTCCAGAATCTTCAGAAGCGCTTGCTGCACACCTTCGCCGGAAACGTCACGAGTAATGGACGGATTCTCGGATTTACGTGCTACTTTATCAATTTCATCAATATAGATAATGCCGCGTTCGGCTTTCTCCACATCGTAATCTGCAGCTTGAATGAGTTTGAGCAGAATGTTCTCAACATCCTCGCCAACATAACCAGCTTCCGTTAAGGAAGTAGCGTCTGCAATAGCAAAAGGAACGTTGATAATCTTCGCCATCGTTTGTGCTAACAAGGTTTTACCAGAACCTGTTGGACCGAGCAAAAGGATATTACTCTTCGTCAGCTCAACATCTTCGATCTTGCTTTGGCTGTTCACGCGCTTGTAGTGGTTATAAACCGCTACAGAAAGAGATTTCTTCGCTTGCTCTTGACCGATTACATATTGATCCAAAATATCACGAATTTCCTTTGGTTTTGGAATGTCCTTCAGATCAAGCTCTTCCTCATGACCGAGCTCTTCTTCCACAATTTCCGTGCAAAGCTCGATACATTCGTCACATATATAAACGCCCGGTCCTGCTACAAGCTTACGAACCTGCTCTTGTGATTTACCGCAAAAAGAACATTTCAATTGCCCTTTTTCATCATTAAATTTAAACATCTAACCACCCCTTTAAGATTTCATCGGTGAAGAAAGAACCTGGTCAATAAGCCCATATTCCTTGGCTTCTTCCGCGCTCATGAAGTTATCGCGGTCTGTGTCCCGTTCGATTTTTTCAAGGGGCTGACCTGTGCGATCTACATAAATTTGATTCAGCTTCTGTCTCGTCTTGAGGATCCAGTCAGTGTGAATCCAAATATCAGACGCTTGACCTTGAACACCGCCGAGCGGTTGATGAATCATTACTTCGCTGTTGGTCAGCGCATATCTTTTGCCCGGAGCCCCAGCTGTTAGAAGGAGCGATCCCATGCTTGCTGCCATCCCTACACAAATGGTTGAAACATCCGGTTTGATATATTGCATCGTATCGTATATACCCATGCCGGCTGTTACTGAACCACCGGGTGAGTTGAGGTACAAGTGAATGTCCTTCTCGGGATCATCTGCTGCCAAAAACAGCAATTGAGCAATAACCAGATTGGCGACATCATCGTCAATCGCACTGCTTAAGAAAATGATGCGATCCTTGAGCAATCTGGAATAGATATCGTACGAACGTTCTCCACGACTTGTTGATTCCACAACCATTGGTACCAGACTCATGCCACCAACCTCTTTTCTCTGTACAGATTAGTCTTATCGTTTCAGAAATATTTTAACACGTTCACGGCGCGATGTCATTTTTTCACTACAGTGGACAGTCCGCTGCTTGTGAATTGTGACGTTACCGCCCCTATTACCTTATTGCCATACGTTCATACGGATACCTATGTAGTCACATATATTTGCGGCCGAGGATAAAAATAAGGCACGTAACGAAACTTACGTGCCTTATCATATCTGTATGGAGGCCGTGTAACTTGGCCGTTCTAGGTAGTGTCAAGCTAAAACGCCTTCGGCGTCCATTTAAGGACGGTAAGCGTTTATGCGAGAATTATAAGAATAAAGTATAAAGTGAAACTTATACCTTCTTATAATTTTAAAATATCCTACTCAGCTTTAGTGTCTTCAGCAGCTGGTGCTTCTTCTACTGCTTCAACTTCTACACTATTGCTAACAAGGAAATCAATGGTTTTACGCAACGAAAGCTCTTCGCTCAAGCTGCCCAGTGAACCGTTAGCTGCCAAGATGCTGCGGATTTCTTCTGGAGTACGTTTGTAAGCTTCAGCCATAGTAGCCAACTCTTCGTTAACTTCTTCTTCGGAAACTTCAATGTTCTCTTGTTTTGCGATAACTTCCAATACCAGGTTGTTGCGAACGCGTTTTTCAGCATCGCCTTTCATTTGGTTCTGCAAGTCTTCACGAGTTTGGCCGGAGAAGCTAAGGAACATATCCATGTTCATGCCTTGTTGACGAAGACGAGTGTCGAAGTCACGAACCATATTCTCAACTTCACTGTTGATCATAGCTTCAGGGATTTCAACTTCAGCGTTAGCTGCTGCTTTATCAACAACTGCATTTTCACGAAGGCCTTTTAGTTCTTCCTCTTTACGGGATTCGAGCTGAGCCTTCAAATCTGCTTTGTACTCATCCAAAGTTTCGAATTCACTTACATCTTTAGCGAATTCATCATCCAATGCAGGAAGTTGTTTGCGTTTGATTTCGTGCAGCTTCACTTTGAATACTGCTTTTTTACCCGCAAGGTTCTCTGCATGGTATTCATCAGGGAAAGTAACTTCAACATCTTTGAAATCTCCAGTAGCCATTCCTACCACTTGCTCTTCGAATCCTGGAATGAAGGAGTTGCTGCCAAGCTCAAGAGAGTGACGTTCAGCTTTTCCGCCTTCAAACGGTACATCATCAACATATCCGTCAAAATCGATTACAGCGATGTCGCCGTTAGCTGCTGCTTCTTCTTCAACTACTACAAGCTCAGCATGACGTTCTTGCAGACGAGCAAGTTCAGCACTCAACTCTTCTTCAGTCACTTCAGCTTTTTGTACTGGAACTTCCAGACCTTTGTAATCGCCGAGCTTCACTTCAGGTTTAACCGTGATCTTCGCTTTGAAGATAAAGGATTGGCCTTTAGCAAATTGCTCAATATCAACTTCAGGACGGTCTACAGGGAAGATGTCAGTTTGTTCAACTGCTTCACCGTAAGCTTCAGGAAGAAGAATGTCGATTGCATCTTGGTACAAGCTTTCTACACCAAAACGGGATTCAAAGATCGGCCGAGGTACTTTACCTTTACGGAAGCCTGGTACGTTAGCTTTTTTAACGACTTTGTTAAAAGCTTTATCAAGTGCTGCTGTTACGCGTTCTGCGTCTACTTCTACTTCAAGAACTCCAAGGTTCTTCTCTATTTTTTCCCATGTTGCTTTCATATTATACTTTTCCCTCCAAAATATAGGTTCACAAGTTTACTTCAAATAATGATACAATCCACGCACAGAATAACCATTATATTATATACAACATTACTTTATTTATCAAGTAGAGAAGTCTTTACAAAACCCTTGAGAGCACGATAAGCTCCCTCAAATTGAAAGCGCATGCCGTCTGTGATGCCATACATTCCACGTGTCTCTTCCTCTTGTCGGGAGCCGTTTAAACTCTCAGAAACAAATTGGTGCAACGCTCCTGCCCAAATATCCAGCAAAACGTCTTCGCCTTCCAGCAATTTCCGATATTCATCCGACCCATAAATCGACATGATGAACTGGCCCCAGAGCTCTTGTGCAAAATAATACAGCGTAGGCTCATGCACCTCAGCCTGCCCGGCTACCCGCTCCAGCACATGACTCACCTGCGGAGGAAAATCCTCCGTCTGCAGTGGCACGCTCTCGATCTCTACAAGTACCTTTTCATGTCCGCGAATCAGCTTCACTGTTCCCTGCATCCCACGCCGCTTAAGCGTCTGCAAGGTCCGAAATTGCAGCAGTGGATGAACATTATCCCCCTGTAGCCAAGTGGTCAGCTCCTCGTCAACGCCGCCACCTTCCAGATAGGATAGCTGCTCTAGTGCAAGTATTGTCGCCTCAGACAGAGGCTCGTTCATCACCCGCTGCAGCAGCTTTTTGGGATACCCCGTATCCTCGTTCATTTTAGATTTGGCCAAAAAGCGGGCCATATCCTCTTCCCTTAAATCTTCGTCTTCGGGGTGAACAGCTCCCTCCGCATCTCCATTCTGGGACGCGTAAGGAAATGCCGTTTCGAGCCATTCCAGCAGGGACCGCCATTCCTCGTAATTTCGCTCTTCCTGTCCTTGACACTGCAGCAAAAAACGAAGCAGCTCCATCGCTTCCCCGTAGCGTTCACTTTCCAGCATCACCGTCAGCTGGATTTGATAATAGTCCAGTGTCTTGGGGAAAAGGACGATATTCTCTTTGGTGGCGGGGGAATCCGAATGTTTAATGAGGGCACCTCCTTATGTCTACTTATGTGAATGGAATCCTAACCATTATAAAAGTTATTAATACCTTAAGCTTCTTCCGAAACTTAATAATTGTAGATTATAGCATACCCCGTACTCTTTTTAAAAAACAGCTTGAAAAAAAACACCCCATATGATATGATAATTCCTGCTTGCTTTTCTGCCAGCAACCATGTCCCGGTAGCTCAGCTGGATAGAGCATGCGCCTTCTAAGCGCACGGTCGGGGGTTCGAATCCCTTCCGGGACGTCATATAGAAACAGCCTTCCTTCGGGAAGGCTGTTTCTATGTTCAGGGGAGAGGTTGGGCGGAGCTCAGGGAGTCACTGGGACGAATAGACGACTGAACGACTGAGCTTAAAGATTCGCGGCTCTGGATTAGTTGAGTTTCAGAGATTAATGGAGCTTGGATTCGAAGCTCAGAACTTGATGAAACCTTAGCCTCGTCGGAGCTCAGGGTCCGATAGAGCTTAGCATTCGAAACTTAGAATTCAGTGAAAACCCATGCCTCGTCGGGCTATGAGTCGATGGAGCTTAACTTTTGATGCTCGCTCGGACTTGGTCACACTTAGAACTCATTGGGGCTCAGGGTTCTGTGAAGCTTAGCAATCGATGATCAGTTTCTATGAGTCACTGCCAGGTCATCCCACGTTTAGCATTAGAACATTACGGCTGCTTTTCCGGAGAAACGCCGCTACATGCTATCTAATTGCATTTTCTGCAACTAAAAGTACCCTTTTACCTCCAAAACTCGCTTTAATTGCATTACATACACTTATATTCTCAGATTTACGCCTAGAATGGCCTTTTCACCATTTTTAACTGCACAAAGTACAATTAAACCCAAACAAACCTATCCCCCTTAAAAATAAGTGCATAAAGTGCAATTAAAAACCACTCTTATCACCATTACTCACTCATCACTCACTACTCACTACTCACCACTCATTACTCACCACTCACCACTCACCACTCACTACTCACTACTCACTACTCACTACTCACTACTCACCACTCACCACTCACCACTCATCACTCATTACTCATCGCTCACTACTCATCACTCACCACTCACCACTCATTACTCATCGACTATTACTCTTCACATTCCCATTTCTGATTTTTAAATATGGAAACTTTTTTAGCTCTCTATAAGCGTGGCCAATCCAATTACTCAAAAGACACGCGCATTAGCAATTTTATCGAAGGATGAGAGTACCTTTGCTTATTTAATCGGGAATAAAAAAACTGTTCACGGCGATTTCTCGCCGAGAGACAGTTTTTTATGCATGTCTTCCTATATTAGCGGAATCAGCGCCCTTTGCGACGATTTCCGAGCCAGAGCGGAAAACGGAAGGCAAAGTTAATAAACAGAACTACAAATACGAGTACGGCTGCTGATTTGTCAGCGATTTGCCGCGCATCTTCTACAATTGCTTCAGATTGTACATACCATAGATGCACTGCCAGGGTTTCTCCCGGCGAGAACAGATTAAAGTCCCACATTTCGCCCGAGGTACTAAGGCCAGCGGTAAGGATAATAACCGCAGACTCCCCGAAGGCGCGCCCAGCAACGAGACAAATCCCAGTAACAATGGCTGACATTGCAACGGGTAGAACTACTGTGCGGATCACGTGGAATTTAGTCATGCCCAGTGCATATCCAGCTTCACGCATCTCCCCAGGAACAGCACGAACCGCTTCCTCCGTCACACGTGCAAGCATAGGCAGATTCAAAAGCGCCAAGCTTACCCCACCGCCAAGAATCGTCAGGCCGATCCCAAAATATTCAGCAAATATCGCAAGTCCAAGCATACCAAATACAATTGAAGGAACCGAAGAGAGAGCTTCTACACATATACGCAGGCCGCCTGTAAAAGCATTATCCGGAGCATACTCCGCCATATAAATCCCCGCACCTAAACCGATAGGGACGGAAATAAGCAGCGAGATGAACAAAATATAAAAAGAGTTGAAAAGTACAGGACCGATCCCGCCACCTACGTCAATCTCTTCAGGCTGTTTAATCAGGAAGTCAGGCCGCAGTGCTGGCAGACCTTTACTAAGAATCGTGAAGAGCAGCCAGAAGATTAGCAGCATAACTAAAGCCCCAAGCGTATAAAACCCTATAGTCGCCATCTTATTGCGTCTCTGAGCACGCGCTGTATGCTTTGTACTTGCGAATCCGTTCACGCTGCATCCCTCCTTTTTCTACCCAGCACGCGGATGATCAGAATCAGTACAAATGAAATCACCAGCAGAAGAAAGGCCATCATATGTAGGGCATAATTCCAGGTTGACTCAAACTCTACATTCGAGATTTGCATAACGATGTTACTAGTCAAGACCGAGGCAGGTGTAAATAAGGTTTTTGCCAACTGTGGTGTGTTTCCTATAACCATAACTACAGCCATTGTCTCCCCCACAGCACGAGTCATCCCGAGAATGACCGCGGAGATAATTCCTCTGCTAGCCGCAGGCAAAACAACACGCATAATAACTTGCAGACGGGTAGATCCAAGAGCGTACGCAGCATCCCGATATTTGCGTGGAACAGCGACAATTGCATCATCACTGATTCGGCAAATTGTTGGCAGGACCATTAATGCGAGCACGAGGGCCGCAGCCAGTAATCCATCGCCCAAGCTCTCCCCACTAACTCTACGAAGAAATGGAAGTAATACCGTTAAGCCTAAATAACCATATACTATAGAAGGTATACCAACGAGCAAATCGAGCACCGGGCGAATGAAGGTCTTCATCCACTTCGGAGCAATCTCCGCACAGAGCACGGCCATACCCACAGAAATAGGTACTGCGATCAGCAGGGTCAAAGCCGTCAGTGAAAGTGTATTTACGATGAAGGCAGCAGCCCCAAAGGAGTCCTCTTCAGGCGTCCAGTTAAAAGAAAAGAAAAAGTCCGCAGGCGAGAGATGACCAAACAGAAGCAGCGCCGTTTTGCCGATAAATAGAATTACAAGTCCAAGCACGAAGCAAAGTGCAAGAATGCTGAATAAGAAATAAAAGCGGAATAATCGGTTGCTAAACATATGTCTACTGTGACGTTTGGAGTTGGCGCTAACTTTTGTAACGCCCTCCTTAACCTTAGTTGCCAGGTTGTGGACTGGTGCCCCCATACTTTCCCTCCTGTAAGCGGCCAACCCCGTATCAAAATCGGGGCTGGCCGCTGTTACCGTTCAATATGATCTTCAGATGTTATTAACCCTTCATTGCTGCGATCGGAATGAATTTAAGCTTTTTCAGAGAACCTTGTTGGAACTTTTTGCTTTGTACGTATTCGATAAATTCTTTAGTTGCGCCAGTAGGTTGGCCTTTAGTCATGTAGTAACCATAAGCCCAAATCTTATAAGAACCGTTAATTACGTTGTCTGTAGTAGCTGCGATACCGTTGTGTTTCACTGCTTTTACGTCGCCACTTACATAAACAAGGTCGATATAACCGATGGAGTTAGGAGTAGTTCCTACTGCTGTTTTCATGTCGCCGGATGAACCTGTTTCTTTGTAGTTCTTAGCTTTTTTAACGATATCTCCGCCATCCAAGGCTTTAGCTTGATAGTTAACGCGGGTACCAGAACCGAAAGAGCGAGTGATGACAACGATATCTGCATCTGCGCCGCCTACTTCTTTCCAGTTGGTAATTTTGCCAGCGAAAATGCCTTTAAGTTGTTCTGTTGTGAGGTTATCTACACCCACATTTTTGTTTACAATCGTTGCAAAAGGAATGACAGCTACTTTGTTCGCTACCTGTCCGTCAAAAGCTTTGAAGCCTGGTACGTCGATGCTAGCATCCCAGTCGCAAGCGCCGATATCAGCGATGCCTTTTTTCACAGCTTGTGGTCCAGTTACAGAACCTTTACCAGATGCTGCGATTTTTACTTTAGGGTGCAGCTTTTGGAATTCTTTTGCCGCTTGCAAGGTCAATGGAAGAAGTGCGGTTGAACCGTTAACGGTGATTTTGCCACTAAGTGAATCTGCTGCTGCTGCAATCCCTGCAAAAGATGCGGTTACCGCGATTACGGCTGTTAAAGCCGTTACTGTTAATTTCTTGAAGATTTTCATTGTACTATTTTCTCCTCTCGGCTCTAGGCCGTTAAAATATGTTTTAGGATAATCATTATTTAGTCAGTTGCAGCCCTTTACCGCCTTGGATAACCCATACGCTGTCGCCGCTCACAATCGCAAGCTTGCTTCCATCTTTAGATACAGATACTTCAGATACATCTTCAGTCGTACGGAACAGTTCGGTCTTTGCACCACTACCATCGATAGAATAGATCACTGTGCTTCCGTCTGCCGTAGTACCTGCCACTACCAAACCATTGCTAACGCCAGTGGACCAATTCACTTCGATATCAAGTGCAATATTAGTGCTGGTTGCGTCCGCTTTTACAAGCTTCAGGGTATTCTTCGCATTGCCGTCTGCATCTGCGCTCAGGTATGCCACATTTCCATCAGCCAAAATCTCTGGGTAAAGCTTGTTATCCGCTGTGGTTGTTAATGCAGCTGGTTTAGCATCTTTTGTAGCCAGATCAAGCTTGTAAAGCTGCTCTCCTGCCGAGCTAAAGTCTACCGTAAGAGAATCTTCTGTGCTGTCTGCATCATTTTTAGCAACACCCGTCAAATTAACGATATAAACGGCACTTTTTTCGTCAGCAGAAATGCGCAGTTCAGATTTATTCTCAACCTTGTCAGCCAATACGGATTTAACATCACCAGTCTCTACTGAGATTTTAGCGATTTTTTCTTGCTTGTCTCCTTGGATGAAATAAATGCTTTTCCCATCTTTGGACCAAACCAGATCTGTCTTCACGCTATTGTCGGTGCCTAGTGTTTTAACAGCTCCGCTAGACAAGTTAATCAGATTCAGCAAACCTTTCTCATCATTAAAAGCTCCCCACTGTTGATCCGGCGATACTGCAAAGTCCACCGCACTGTCATTTGACGAAAACACTTCATAGTTACCTGGTTCTGTACTGAATTTGATAAGCTGAGTAGTTTCTGCATCACTTTTGTTCGCAATCAGGTTACCAGCTGCCGTCCAGTGCAAAGTATCAAACAATCCTTCCGGACGTGCAAAGCTCAAAATCGTGCTAGCATCAGCGTCCAGCTCTCCACCTAATGCAATAACTAACTTAGTCAGCTCTACATAGGTTTTACCGTTATAAAACACTGGAGCCACTGTGAACGATTCGGAATTACCATCTACTTGATAGCTCTTTGAGCCTGTTTTGAGTTGCACATTATGTAGTCCTTTGCTGTCGTTAAGTTCAAACCCGCTTGTTCCCAGTACTACCTTAGCCCCAATTTCACCAGCTACCTGAGTCAGCGAGTAAAGCTTGTAACCACTGCTGTTAATGGTGTTAAACACAATCGGCGTTCCGTTTACATTCCAAGTAGTTGTACCTTCTTTAACTGCTGTAACAGCAGCGACTTGATTGGTAGCTACAGATTTTACATTACTGCCGGTGCTAGCTGCAGATACACTTCCAACGCCTACTGTTGCAAGAAGTGCTGAAGCCAACGTTGCGCTAATCCATTTACTGTTTTTCAATTAGATTCACCCTTTTCGTATAGGTAACTGCTAATGTCATTTTCGTCTACAATTGTCAATTCTGTTGCAGAGGAATGTAATGGAAATATTAACTAGTATTCTTTTTTTTAAAAAATCAGGTATATTAGCTCATTTAACAATTTTCTTGATCTAAACCAAATGAACTAAACAGCAAAAACAGCCTATTTTCGTAAAAAGGTGCTTGGTGTGGCTACCTTATTTAGTTGGAGAATTGTTTGGAATTTGGCGTGACGAGGGACTAATTTGAGATTGCAGGCGGGTGGGGGGAGCTTGTTGCCGAGGTGGGCGGGTGGAGTATATTGGGAGGTCGCTTGGGCGCGTGGGGAAGCTTGTCGAGGAGGCCGCTGGGCACGGTGAGTATATGTGGAGTTCGCTTGGGCGCGTGGGGAAGCTTGTTGCTGGGGTCGATGGGCACGTGGAGTATATGTGGAGTTCGCTTGGGCGTGTGGGGAAGCTTGTTGCTGGCGAGAGTCTGCTATCAATTATGTGGCTGCTGCTTACGATTTAAAAACTACCTGGTCTGTTGGGGCGGTTTCTGCGTAAGGTTAGGAGATTCGGCTGATTGTACGGGATTTATACCGTTCTTTTACTGACTTTAGTAGGATTGGGCTCATTGTGCGGGATTTATACCGTTCTTTTACTGACTTCAGTCGGATTGAGCTCTTTGTGAGGGATTTTTACCGTTCTTTAGCTGACTTCAAAGAATGAGCTCACTCTACGGGATTTATACCGTTCTTTTGCTAACTTTAGCGGGATTGGGTACATTGTACGGGATTTATACCGTTCTTTTACTGACTTTAGTAGGATCGGGCTCATTGTGCGGGATTTATACCGTTCTTTTACTGACTTTAGTAGGATCGGGCTCATTGTGCGGGATTTATACCGTTCTTTTACTGACTTCAGTCGGATTGAGCTCATTGTGCGGGATTTATACCGTTCTTTAGCTTGATTTATCTAAATCATGCCTATTTAGTGGCATTTATGCCCTTCTTTTGTCTGGTTTAGGTAAACCCGTGCTATTTTGAGGCAATTATGCCTTTCTTTTAGCTGATTTAAGTGGATCGACGCCATTTAAGGGCATTTATGTCTTTCTATTACCTAGTTTAGGCGGACTGACACTATTTAGTGGCACTTTTGCCTTTCATTCAAATCATCTCTATATACATAGTAAAAGGACATGTTGAATTAACAAACGTCAATCGGGATTAAGCTAATACTGTGGGATACCTTTGTATAAAATATATGGTTTACAATTCCTAACTTTTGATGCAGAGTAATGAGTGAGTACTCACTCATTATATAATTAGAGTGTTTAACGCAATGCAGTTCATCACCATCACCATCACCATCACCATCACCATCACCATCACCAGCAACATCTTCAACTCAAGTAAGTATCCCAGAACATTCAGAATCGAGGAGATAAACATGGGTTCAGAGGTTCCAGTTATTTCAGTGAGCCATGTCGGGAAAGCGTTTGGAGAGAAACAGGTGCTCGAGGATATTTCGCTTCAAGTGGAACGTGCGGAAACCTTTGGCATACTAGGGCCATCGGGCTCAGGAAAAACAACATTAGTGAAGCTGCTTACAGGTATCGATGAGGTAACCTCCGGCGAGGTGAAAATACTTGGCGTGACGATGCCGAAGCTGACTATGCTGCAACAGATTGGGTATATGGCCCAGTCTGATGCCTTGTACACGGAGCTTAGCGCGAAGGAGAATCTGGAGTTTTTTGCAGCGCTATATGGACTAAAGGGGGAGCAACGCTCCAAACGCATCACAGCCGTAATGGAGATCGTTAATTTACAAGATCATTTGCGAAAAAGAGTAGACCAATACTCCGGCGGGATGAAACGCCGCTTATCATTGGCGATCGCGCTGCTGCATGAACCGCCGTTGCTTATTCTTGATGAGCCTACAGTTGGCATAGATCCGGTATTGCGGCTATCCATCTGGAAGGAACTAAAAGCGCTGAACCAGAAAGGCACCACTATTGTGCTGACCACGCATGTCATGGATGAAGCTGAAAAATGTGACCGGCTCGGAATGATCCGTGATGGCAAGCTGCTTGCTGCCGACACGCCTGCCGGACTGCTGCAAGCCACCGGTTCAGCTTCTATTGAAGAAGCCTTTTTATATTATGGAGGTGTGCGTTCATGAGAATCCGAGCGATCACCTTAAGGATTTTGCGACAATTCATTCATGATAAAAGAACAATGGCATTAATGTTCATTGCACCACTCCTCGTTCTAAGCTTAATGAGCTTGGTCTTCAACGGTGACGCCTATGAACCCAAAATCGGTGTGTCCGGTGTACCTCTAAATATGTCAGCTGCGTTAAAAGAACAAAATGCCATCATCAAAGAATATGCCAGCTCAGAGCTGGGAAAAGGCGCTTTAGTAGAAGGAAAAATTGACGCTTTGATCACTTTGAACGGAACCGCCGGAGATTCGCAAGTTACGCCTCAAGTGCTGCTAGAAGGTAGCAACCCTACAGCCAACAAGGCAGTAATCATGACGCTTCAACAAATCTCCCAGAAGCTTCTTCCAAGCACAAAGGAACAATTACAGCCGCAGATCAGCTATCTTTACGGTTCTGAGAATATGAAGACAATCGACCGTTTCGGTCCCATTATGATTGGCGTATTTGTTTTCTTTTTCGTATTCTTGATTGCAGGTGTATCCTTCTTAAGGGAACGAACCACAGGCACGCTTGAACGCCTACTTTCGACTCCATTGAAAAGATGGGAGATTGTGATGGGGTATGTATGTGGTTTCGGCATATTTACCGTTTTTCAGGCGCTATTGATCTCATGGTATTCCATACAGATTCTTGGCATTATGATGACAGGCAGCTTTGGTTACGTATTGCTGATCACATTACTCCTATCGATGACAGCGCTGACGTTGGGCACACTGCTGTCGGCTTTTGCAGCCAATGAGTTGCAGATGATTCAGTTCATTCCGCTCATTATAGTGCCACAAATCTTCCTCAGTGGATTATTCCCGCTTGATACCCTTCCACTGTGGCTCCAGCGCGTTGGCCTCGCTACACCGATCTATTACGGATCAGAAGCTCTGATGGACATTATGGTCCGTGGCAAAGGATGGAGCGCAATTGCACTGGATGTCTATGTACTAATAGGATTTTCGCTGCTATTTATGCTGCTGAATGTATTAGCACTGCGCAAGCATCGCAAAATGTAACTTCACAAAAACTATTATCATTGAAACAAAATGAATCAAGCATGGAGGGCTATTGTAATGAAAGAGGAAGTTTCTAGGGAACAAAATATAGAAGAGCAGTGGATAGAAGAACTGCTGACCCTTGGCAAAGACGAGAAACTGACACCGAAGCAGATTTCTATTCTACAAGCGGCGATTGAGGTATTCTCCGAAAAAGGATACTCTGCGACTTCAACGAGTGAAATTTCTCAGAAGGCGGGCGTGGCGGAGGGAACGATTTTTCGCTATTACAAGACTAAAAATGATCTGCTGCTTGCCATAGTAGGTCCTACCATGAGTCGCATGCTTGCGCCTTTTGTGCTGCGGAATTTCAACGGCGTGCTTGATATGCCCTACGACAGCTTTGAGGAGTTCCTGCGGGCATTTATGATCAATCGGCTGGATTTCGCCCGCAAGAATTTTAAAATTCTTAAGATTCTTATTCAGGAGATTCCTTTTCAGCCAACAGTTAGAGCGCAGTTTGTAGAGAATATTCTTAGCAAAATACTGGAGCGCGTGATTGATATTGTTGAACATTTTAAGGAAAAGGGTGAAATCATCGAGGTGCCTACACCCACACTTATACGCTTCACACTCTCATCTGTCGTAGGTTATTTGATGAATCGCTTGCTGCTGCAGCCAGATAAGGACTGGAACGACGAGGAAGAAATCAACCTGACGATCGCTTTTATCATGCATGGAATAAGTAAAACAACACCCCCTATTTGATGCGCACGCCCGTTCTGTTATCATAAGTACTATATTAAATTCGGGCTTTTCAAGATCAAGTTATGAGGAAGGAATTATGTTATGGGCTTTAGTGTATCAGAACGGGTAATCAAACTGCTGTGCGGCAAGTCTATTTTTGAAAAAGGATTAGCTTATTACCAAACTGAAAGTGTCGATATAATTGAAGTTGAAGAATACAATGACTCCATTCCAGATTTGCCCCGCTCTCGATATGAAGCCATTGTTCAGGGGGCGATCGACTATGAAGTTATGGTGGTCATTGATATTGATGGGGATGTCCAGGCAGAGTGTAATTGTCCAGCCTACTCCCATGGGGGGCCATTCTGTAAACATATCGCGGCTGTGCTGATCAACGTTGACGCCCTTAAAACTGGCCGAGATCGTTCAGAGCCTACCGGAGCTTCGCACCTGTCCTCTATAGAAGATACTGAGATTCTAACCCCACGTATTTTTACAGATACTGCGCAAGACAACGGGGGAAAGTCCAGAGATCAACAGCTCGTGAGCAGCCTACTGGGGATGTTCAGCAACCATACACCGCGTCCTAGCGGTACGGGGGCTTTTGTAGATAACAGACTTCCTCTAAATATAGAGTTTACATGCAAGCCGTTCACTTATAGTTACAGCCACACCATGCTGGGTATAGAAATGAAAGTCGGTCCAAAACGTCTATATATTGTTCAGAAAATAAGGGGTTTTCTAGAAAGCGTACACCGCGGAGAATCCTTTGAGTTCTCGAAACATTTTATCTATGATCCTGCCATTTACAGCTTTCGGAAGGAAGACAATGTTGTTCTACAGAAGCTGATTGATATTGTATTAAATGAAAAAATGTACCGCGATAACGTAACTCCTTACTCACCTTATGGGGGAAGTATTGGGGGAGATCGTTTGCTGGCCGTCCCTCCTTTTTTCTGGGAGTCGCTTCAGCCTGCGCTTTCAGAGGTCTCTTCGGTATTTTTGCAACAAGAAGAGGTGCTGTACGAAGGCATCCTTGTGTCTAATGAGGCGCCTCCACTCAGCTTTGAATTTGAACAGGCAGAAGAGGATGGATATCATCTGGATATTCAAGGACTTGAGCAGATTTCGGTCTTAGAAGATTACGGGATAGTACTGTCGGAAGGTAAGTTGCTGAAGCTATCCCCTCAAGAAAGCATACGCCTTGCTGAAATGAAAAAAATGCTGGATTCCTCCCGCCGAAATGGCATCGATATTGCCCCCGAGCAAATGGAGTCTTTTATGGACAAGGTTATTCCTGGTCTGAAAAAGCTAGGCAACGTCCATATCGCCGATTCCATCGCGGATCGGATTGTCCAACATAGGCTTATCGCGAGACTTTATCTGGACCGTGTGAGAGATCGGCTGCTCGCCGGACTAGAGTTCCAATATGGTGACATTGTGATCAATCCCTTAGATGAAAAAGCCCATGTTCGCGGGACGAATTTGATTCTTTTGCGAGACGGGGAGGGAGAAGCCCGCATTCTGGAGCTGATGGAGCACGAATCCTTCGCTAAAACTGAGGGCGGATATATTATGACAGACGAAGAGGGCGAGTACGATTTTTTGTACCATACCATTCCGCTGCTGGAACCGCTGCTTTCGGTCTATGCGACCTCCGCAGTCAAAGCAAGACTGTTCACGAGCACTACACCCCCAAAGGTGAGCATTAGTTGGAATGAAAAGACGGACTGGCTTGATTTTAAATTCGATATGGGCGGGATTCCAGAAGCTGAGATTGTTATGGTTCTGAAATCCCTGCAGGAAAAACGCAAATACTACCGCTTGCCTGATGGGGCCCTACTACCGCTGGAGAGCGAGGAGCTTCAAGAAATCATTACCTTTATGAATGATATAGGCATCCGGGAAGGTGAGATCAAAGGGGTGGAATTTTCTCTGCCCGTTGTTCGCGGGCTACATTTGACCTCCACGGATGCTAAGAGTGACTCCATTAAGCTGGGCAGATCCTTTAAAAGGTTACTTGCGAACATGCGGAATCCTGAGAATCTTGATTTTCCTATACCTGACAGTCTGGTTCCTGTGCTAAGGGATTATCAACAATATGGATTTCAGTGGTTGAAGACGTTGGCCCATTACCGTTTTGGTGGTATTTTGGCGGATGATATGGGGTTAGGCAAAACGCTGCAAAGTATCGCTTTTCTCCTGTCAGAACTTCCAGAGATCCGCCAGAATGGACTGCCTGCCCTAATTGTCGCTCCTGCGTCTCTCACTTATAACTGGCTTAATGAGCTTAAAAAATTCACGCCAGAGATCAAAGCTGTCATTGCAGACGGTAGTCTAATTGAGCGCGGGCGGATTTTAAAAAATACAGCAAAAGCTGATGTAATCATCACTTCTTATCCGTTGCTTCGCAGAGATGTTCAGCTGTATGCTAAAAAGTCTTTTCATACCCTGATTCTCGATGAAGCACAAACTATAAAAAACCATACTACACAGACAGCCCAAGCTGTAATGGCGCTTCAAGCCCGGCACCGTTTTGCACTTACGGGTACTCCCGTGGAGAATGCGTTGGAAGATTTATGGTCCATTTTCGGCACCGTGTTCCCTGGGTTGTTTCCAGGCAAAAAAGCTTTTCATGATTTACCAAGAGAAACGGTTGCGAAGCGGGCGCGTCCCTTTTTGCTGCGGCGCTTAAAGAGTGATGTGTTAAAGGAACTTCCGGACAAAATTGAATCCGTACAAGCATGTGAACTGCTGCCGGAGCAAAAAAAGTTATATGTAGCTTATCTCGCCCGTTTGAAAAAAGAGGCGCTTAAGCATTTGACCCAAGATAGCTTCGGCAATAATAATCGGATCAAAGTTCTGGCGGGACTAACTCGTCTGCGCCAGTTGTGTTGCCACCCTGCTCTTTTTGTCGATGGATATGAAGGAAGCTCTGCTAAATTCGAGCAGCTGCTCGAAATCATAGAAGAATGTCGTAGTTCGGGTAAACGTATGTTAGTATTCTCACAATTCACAGAGATGCTCGGCCTGATTGGGCGTGAACTAGGATATCAGGGCATTCCATACTTTTATTTAGATGGTCAAACGCCTGTTTCTCAACGAGTAGATTTATGTAATAAATTTAATGAAGGAGAGCGTGATATTTTCTTAATCTCCTTAAAGGCCGGCGGGACCGGGCTCAACCTAACTGGGGCAGACACTGTAATCCTTTACGATCTTTGGTGGAATCCTGCCGTCGAGCAGCAAGCTGCGGATCGGGCTCACCGTATCGGGCAGAAAAATGTAGTGCAAGTAATTCGTCTCGTCACCCAAGGCACCGTAGAGGACAAGATGTATGAGCTGCAGCAGAAGAAAAAGAACTTGATCGATGAGGTCATCCAGCCAGGTCAAGAAAGCTTGTCTACCCTCACAGAGCAAGACATCCGGGAGATTCTAATGATCTAAATAACAACGTTGGAGAAAAAATCAGGATATCCTGCAGCCCATAGGGCTATCGGGATATCCCTTTTTCTTCAGATTATGCGATTGTAACTCCTGCACTAGCATAGCCAGCAACAGTTGTTGCAACGTCAATGCCAGCCGTGACCGTCGAAGTGAAGACCAACAACAAGCGTTCTCCCACAGTTACAGGGATGCTCAAACCTGTGGTATTACCACTGCTAATAGTTCCAAGAGCAACTAATCCTGTAAGCGGAGGACTTAACGTAACTAAAGCCCCAGGTACTGCTGTGAAGGTATTGTTAGGTGTAGTAGATCTGTATAATTGAGCCGTGATTGTTACCGTAGTCCCCACTAAACTAACGGAAGCTGTCGCACTGAAATAGGCTGCCATAGACGTAATCGTTCCAGTTCTAGGAACCGAGAACGCAAAGTTCAGCAAGGTTCCAGCCGCTCCGGTGAGATCTATAGTACCGCCTGTAATACTGATATTGGTTGCACTGCTACCAAAACCAACTGCACTTGAAGTATTCAAAAGCCCCCCTAATACAGTGGTCATTGCTACTGGAAGACCAGAAGAATATGGAATAATTGCACCTGAACCAGTAGCACCTGTTGCTCCAGTTACACCAGCACCTGTTGCTCCCGTTGCTCCAGTACTTCCTGTCGCTCCAGTTACACCAGCAGTTCCTGTCGCTCCAGTTACACCAGCGCTACCCGTCGCTCCCGTTGCTCCAGCACTTCCTGTCGCTCCCGTTACTCCAGCAGTTCCTGTCGCTCCAGTTACACCAGCGCTACCCGTCGCTCCCGTTGCTCCAGCACTTCCTGTCGCTCCCGTTACGCCAGCACCTGTTGCTCCCGTTGCTCCAGCACTTCCTGTTACTCCCGTTGCTCCAGCAGTTCCTGTTGCTCCGGTTACGCCAGCACCTGTTGCTCCCGTTGCTCCAGCACTTCCTGTCGCTCCCGTTGCTCCAGTGCTTCCTGTTGCTCCCGTTGCTCCAGCAGTTCCTGTTGCTCCGGTTACGCCAGCACCTGTCGCTCCCGTTGCTCCAGTGCTTCCTGTTGCTCCCGTTGCTCCAGCAGTTCCTGTTGCTCCGGTTACGCCAGCACCTGTCGCTCCCGTTGCTCCAGTGCTTCCTGTTGCTCCCATTGCTCCGACGCTTCCTGTAGCTCCAGTAGCTCCAGCACCTGTGGCTCCCGTTGCTCCAGCAGTTCCTGTCGCTCCCGTTGCCCCTGCACTTCCTGTCGCTCCCGTTACTCCAGCACCTGTGGCTCCGGTTACGCCAGCACCTGTCGCTCCCGTTGCACCAACGCTTCCTGTAGCTCCAGTAGCTCCAGTAGCACCTGTAATTCCTATATGTTCTCCATATAATTCAGAGTAGACAAGGCGATGAGCAGTCACTAATTGACCTGTGCTACTCTTCCCCCAAACTGAAATTTGAATGGGATCATCAATCGTAATAGGTGTTGTGAATAGAAATTCAAATGAATCAAAGTTTGCATAATAATCCCTATTAACCACTTGATTAGGAGCTAAATTAACCTGTTCACTTACATATAAAGTTCTTGTCCCATTCATATAATAGCCTTCGACTTGAACCGTTGACGGAGTATCATCACTCTGATTGACAATTTTAAGAGTAACAAGCTGAGTAGGTCTTACACCGCCTACCAGATTATTTTCTATGGGACCAGTAGATAGTTGACTCAATTTTCAACACCTCATTTTTTATGAAATTATAATACTCGTATTATTTGAATTTCGAAAATCAACTCACCTGAACAAAACTATCCTCAAGAGTTACGTATAAACTAGGGTTTTATCTATAATCATTCCTCCCCCTGCTCTAAGTTGATAATCTATGAGCCTACAAATCAGTTCATATTTTTTGGCTCTTTATAGTATTATTCTTATTTTGAATTAAGGTGTGGACATCCATTTAAAAACTACTATTACACATATTTGATTTATTAAAATAAGCTAAAAATCTGTAATGGTTTAATAGAATAAGAATCTAATAAGCAACGTTCCAGTCGACTTATAACATATGCCAACAAAACAGAGGGTAACCCGAGAGCCGCACTAACGGCTACCGAATTACCCCTGTTATAAACACTGAACTTGAAGATAAATAAGCTTAAGTTAATTCATGAACAGACCAGACGATACCTGCTGAGTTCGCTCCACCCAAATTCAAAGGAACCGTCAAACCATTTGCCACATAGAACAAGCCAATCACATCACCTGCGGTTAATGCAAATTCTCCAGCCAGCGTCACAGTACCACTTCCCAAAATTGCTCTCAAATCTAATATAAGCGCTACATTCACATCAAGTACTGGGAACAACCCACTTACCAGATTTGTTGCAGTAGGAGAAGTTCTCTGAACTACGAAAGCCGGATTAACTCCAGCACCAAGACTGATAGAAAGTGAGGCAGTTGTAGAATAATTGATAGTCGCTTCAATCGAATATCTACCAGTTGTCGGAATGGTATAATTTCCGCCAACTTCGTCGAAAGACGGGCTATCATAAAAAGGTGTTGTCACAGTCCAGCCAGTTAATTGTGTAGATGTGGAAATTGCCAATGAGGGCTTGAAAGCAGAAAACCCTTCTTGTTGAATGTTCGGACCTGTAGCTCCAGTTACTCCGGTTGCACCTGTTGCACCAGTGAGCCCAGTTGCTCCGGTAGCTCCTACCACTCCAACTCCTGTTGCTCCAGTTACACCAGCTACTCCTGTTGCTCCGGTTACACCAGCTATTCCAGTCGCTCCTGTTACTCCCGTTGTTCCCGTTACTCCAGCTACTCCTGTTGCCCCCGTTGCTCCTGCTACTCCAGTCGCTCCGGTCACTCCAGCTTCACCCGTTGCTCCGGTTACACCAGCTACTCCAGTCACTCCGGTCACTCCCGTTGCTCCCGTTGCTCCAGCTACTCCTGTTGCTCCGGTCACTCCTGTTTCACCCGTTGCTCCGGTTACACCAGCTACTCCTGTTGCCCCCGTTGCTCCTGCTACTCCAGTCGCTCCGGTCACTCCAGCTTCACCCGTTGCTCCGGTTACACCAGCTACTCCTGTTGCTCCCGTTGCTCCGGTTGCCCCAGCTACTCCCGTTGCTCCAGTCGCTCCAGCTTCACCCGTTGCTCCGGTTGCCCCAGCTACTCCCGTTGCTCCGGTTGCCCCAGCTACTCCCGTTGCTCCGGTTGCCCCAGCTACTCCCGTTGCTCCAGTCGCTCCAGCTTCACCCGTTGCTCCGGTTGCTCCAGCTTCACCCGTTGCTCCGGTTGCTCCAGCTACTCCCGTTGCTCCAGCTACTCCCGTTGCTCCAGTCGCTCCAGCTTCACCCGTTGCTCCGGTTGCCCCAGCTACTCCCGTTGCTCCAGTCGCTCCAGCTTCACCCGTTGCTCCGGTTGCCCCAGCTACTCCCGTTGCTCCAGTCGCTCCAGCTTCACCCGTTGCTCCGGTTGCTCCAGCTTCTCCCGTTGCTCCGGTTGCTCCAGCTACTCCCGTTGCTCCGGTTGCTCCGGTTGCTCCGGTTGCTCCAGCTACTCCTGTCGCTCCGGTTGCTCCGGTCGCTCCAGTTGCTCCAGTTGCTCCATCCGCTCCGGTTGCACCAGTCGCCCCAGTTACTCCGTCTGCTCCTGTCGCACCAGTCGCACCAGTCTCTCCATCGGCTCCTGTCGCTCCTGTGGCACCCGTTGCTCCATCGGCCCCCGTTGCACCAGTCGCACCAGTCACTCCATCTGCTCCGGTCGCCCCTGTCTCTCCTGCTCCGGTCGCTCCGGTAGCACCCGTTGCTCCGTCAGCTCCCGTTGCACCAGTCGCACCAGTCACTCCATCTGCTCCGGTAGCACCCGTTGCTCCATCCGCTCCAGTTGCTCCCGTTGCACCTGTAGCTCCATCTGCTCCTGTTGCACCAGTTGCACCTGTAGCTCCATCGGCACCTGTTGCCCCAGTCTCTCCTGCTCCAGTCGCTCCAGTTGCTCCATCCGCTCCCGTCGCCCCGGTTGCACCAGTTACTCCATCTGCACCTGTCGCCCCAGTCTCTCCTGCTCCGGTCGCTCCCGTTGCTCCTGTTGCTCCATCCGCTCCCGTTGCACCAGTCGCGCCAGTTGCTCCATCGGCTCCTGTTGCCCCAGTCTCTCCTGCTCCGGTCGCTCCTGTTGCACCCGTTGCTCCGTCAGCTCCCGTTGCACCAGTCGCCCCAGTTACTCCGTCTGCTCCTGTAGCTCCAGTCTCTCCTGCTCCGGTCGCTCCTGTTGCACCCGTTGCTCCATCGGCTCCTGTTGCACCTGTAGCTCCATCGGCTCCTGTTGCCCCAGTCTCTCCTGCTCCGGTCGCTCCTGTTGCACCCGTTGCTCCATCCGCTCCCGTCGCCCCGGTTGCACCAGTTACTCCATCTGCACCTGTTGCCCCAGTCTCTCCTGCTCCGGTCGCTCCAGTTGCTCCGTCTGCTCCCGTTGCACCAGTCGCCCCAGTCACTCCATCTGCCCCTGTTGCACCTGTCGCTCCAGTCTCTCCTGCTCCGGTAGCACCCGTTGCTCCATCGGCTCCGGTCGCTCCCGTTGCACCAGTCGCACCGGTCGCACCAGTTATCCCTTGCGTTACACCAAGCAATTCTGCATGTACAAGTCGATGGGCAGTCACAATCTGGCCAACGCTATTTTTTCCCCATACTGAGATTTGAATCGGATCATCTACCAGACTTGTAGTTGTAAAAATAAATTCAAACGCATCAAAATCGCCATAATAATCACGTGTTATAACTTCATTAGGTGCTACATTTATCAGCTCGCTGACATATAAAGTTCTTGTCCCATCCATATAGTATCCTTGAACAAGAGCCATTGATGAATCAATGTCACTTCGGTTATCAATTTTGACAGTAACATGCTGAGTAGGTCTTACACCCCCTACCATACTATTGTCTATCGGTCCGGTAGATAAATAACTCAATTTCTCATCACTCCTTTAACGTTAACTGTGTCACAAAAATAATTATTAAATTAATACTGCCTGCTTCTCCCACGCAACTATGCGATGAGGATCTACCAATGCCCCCGAGTTCTGTTTTCCCCAGACTGAAATCCCAACCTCTGCTTCAACTGCTTCTACTGTTGTAAACACAAATTCAAATGCGTCCAAATCGGCAAAATAGTTCTTAGTTAAAACTTGATTAGGTGCTAGATTTACTGTTTCATTCACATACATCGTTCTTGATCCGTTAAGAAGGAAACCTTGAATAACTAGATTATAAGGATTAAGAGAATCCCGATTAACTACTTTTACGGTTACCAGTTGCGACGGTCTGACCCCTAGGATCGGGCTGTTATCTATAGGTCCAGTAGAAAAAATAGCCATGTTTTATTCACTCCTCCCTTCCACTACAATTTGAAAGATTAGTGGCTCCGTATAGTAATATTCCTTGGCTTGAGTTAGCGTGTGGACTGTTGTGTAAAGGAACAGCTAGTCCTATAACAAGACAGCCTTCTTTTTTCAAATTTATAATCTACTAAACTGATAATCTAACAACAAAGAGCAACCAAGATTGTTAAGAAGCTAACCACTATTGCTTTTTATGAAATATTAGGTATACTGGTAAAAATTAATTAAGCATCGATGAGCGGGAGAGTAGTTAACGAGATCTAGTCCTCAGCGAGCCGGGAGAGTGTAAGCCGGTACAGATCCCTTTAATGAAGCGCACCCGTGAGATGGACTTCTGAACCTTAGTAGGAAGTCCCGGCTGAAGGCCGTTATCCCGTAAGGTGGCTGAACAACTTGTTCAGCAACGAGAGTGGTACCGCGAGCGCTAAAGCCCTCGTCTCTTTTGAGACGAGGGCTTTTTTGTATTTTCAAAGGAGGGTATACCATGTTAAATCAAATCATCAAAGACGGAATCGAGCACAGTGTACAACGTGTATTCAATACCTTAGGAGCTGACTATCCAGAGGACATTGCCATTCTGATCGAACAGCCAGCAAATCTAGAACATGGTGATTATTCATGCAATATCGCTATGCAGCTAGCCAAAACTCTACGTAAATCCCCAATGGTCATAGCAGAATTAGTGAAAGCAGAGCTTCAATTCCAAGGGCGCTTCGCCGGTCTTTTACAAAAAGTTGAAGTCGCTGCTCCCGGATTTATCAATTTGTATATGAATTGGCAAAGCTGGGCTGAACATTCCTTTGAACTGCCTGCCAGCACTGGGGAAAAAGTCATCATCGAGCACACTTCTATCAACCCCAACAAAGCCGCCCACGTAGGTCATCTAAGAAACGCCTGTATCGGCGATACTCTAGTCAGAATTATGAAAAGAACTGGGTATAACGTAGAGGTCCATAACTACATTGATGATCTCGGCAATCAGCTGGCGGATACAGTTGTTGGATTATTAAATATATCTTTAGAAGGGGAACACCAACGTTTCGGTGATTTTTGCTGGGATCTTTATGCCAAAGTGAACAAAGAATATGCGCTGAACCCTGAGATGACACATAAGCGCACAGATATACTGCACTCCCTTGAACAAGGGGGCGGTAACGAAGCCTGGCTGGGCAACCTTGTAGCTGAACGCATCGTTAGAGAGCATGTAGAGGAAATGAAACATTTTGGAATTTATTATGATTTGCTGGTATGGGAGAGCAGTATTTTAAAAGAGGGATTTTGGGCAGCCGCAGCTGAGCTACTGAAGCAGACAGCCGTTTTTGTACAAGAGACTGAAGGTAAACTCGCAGGCTGCTGGGTGCTGAAGCAAGGAACAGAGGCTAACATTGGAGCGGATTCAGAGGAGCATCAGCTCGATAAGGTGCTGGTGCGTTCGAATGGGATTTTAACGTATACAGCCAAAGATATTGCCTATCATCTCTGGAAATTTGGTCTTTTGACCAAAGATTTCTCCTATAGCGAATTCTCCTCCGGTTTATGGACAACTGGATTAACTGGAACCCAAGAATCTTATGGGCAGGCGGACAGAGTCATCAATGTGATCGATTACAGACAGGAATATCCACAACAGATGGTTAAGCAAGCCTTAGGGGCACTAGGTTATAACGAGCAAGCAGACAAACTCCATCATGTGAGTTATGGTGTTGTATCTCTTAGTCCCGCCTCGGCGGCCGAGCTGGGTATAGATATTTCAGAAGGCAAAACTTCTTATGCTATGTCCGGACGCCAGGGAATCGGGATTAAGGTAAGCGATCTGGTGGAGCTTATGGAACAGAACATTGAGCACTCACGTTCCGATAAAGACGGCCTCTCCAGCCGATTGATTGCCACTGCTGCGATTCGCTACTATCTGCTGCGGTTTAATTTAGGAACGGAAATCGTGTTTGATTTCAAACAGGCTACCGAAATATCCGGCAATACCGGAGTTTATCTGATGTATACTTTTGCGCGTGCGACAAGCGTTTTGAGTAAAGCTACGATCCCAATCCTTACAGCTGCCGCACAGCTTCAGTTCCCTTCCGAATTGGAAAAAGCAGAGCTTGCGCTGCTAAGACAGCTAAGCCTCTGGCCGGAGACATTACATTCAGCAAGTATAGAGTTGACGCCAAATACGCTCTGCACTTACGCACATACCTTAGCTACCCTGTTCAACAACTTCTATTCTGTATGTCCGATTCTAAAAGGCGATCCAGCTACGATCGAATTCCGCCTCTGGCTTACTTCAAGATTCAAGGACATCTTGGGAGATGTGCTCGAAGTGCTTGGGTTACCGACACCGAACCGAATGTAGAAGATACAAAAAAAGGGCAATTTCCGCGCTTAACGCGGAGATTACCCTTCTATATATAATGTTACTTATAAATCTCTATCACATTTCCAGCTTCCGTGCTGAGACGATCAAAGTCCGCACGTTTGATGCGAACACCACCACTACGATAGCGGTTAGGTGTACCTTCTGTTTGCACTTCCGTACCATTGATAGTAATTTGACTAATCTCACGACCTGTAAGGTGATAGATAAAGTCTACCTTAGTGCCTGCATATTCAAAACTAAAGTGCATTCCATCCAGCGATTCCGGCAGAATAGGGTCAACAATTAAGTCTCCACCTTCCGTACGGATCCCCAGTGCATTCGAGATTAACTGGTTCATATAGATCCCAGGACCGCTGGAATAGATTCTCCAGCCACCTTTAACAGCTACGTCACCATTGCGCAGTTTATCGAAATTCTCCTGTGCCTCATAACGGGTGTTAAATTTACCATCCGAACTACTGAAATAGGAGTTAGCTTGACGTAGTTCAGCGTTTGGCACCACATCGCGGATTCCGATCGGATTAATCGCTGCCAGACCCTTCCAGACCTGATCGGTTTTACCGAGCTTGGCCATAGCCTCTACATAACGGATATGTGCATGCACATACTGAAGTCCAATTTCCCGGCCAAAGTTAGCCGCTTGCTCCGCACGTTTGAAATGAGTGCTGACCCCGCCAACATATTGAGCTGGACGATTCATCAGACGCACACCATCAGGGCAGAATAGTTTATCCTGAATGACATCATAGTGTGCTTCGGCCTGTTCCGGAGTAAGCAGCTCACTGATCATACTGCGCGTCATAGGCAGCAGACGGTACTGAATACCTGTTTCTGTGTCACTTGGGTGCACCATAAGTTTAATTTGCTCAGGGTCTTCCATATACAGGAAGCCAGGAATCACTTCGGATTGAAGCATATGAGTATGGAAATCCTTACGGATCCCTTCCACCATCGCCTTCAGTTCCTCTGCCTCAGCTTGATCAACTGAACGAAGCACCTCTGAGAACTGATTAAGTGTCTGATAGGTAAGTGCCACTGTCCAGCTGCTGACCATATACTGCTTCAGCTGTGGATTTGCAGGTTGGAGCGTATCATCCCAGTCTCCATCACCGTAAGAAGACAGATGTGTGTCATGCAGGAAATGATCCTTAATATAAGCAATTTCCTTCCGTGCGTGATCCAGCAACGTCGCCTTTTCTTCTGTAAAGTCAAAGCTGTGCTTACGGGTATACGGTAATGTTGCTCCCAAGATGCTGTAATCCTGAGTTACTGCCAAGTAGTCTCCAAGCACCTTAAGCGGCCATACAATAATATCTCCATGACTTTCTTCTTGTTGTATCTTCGTGTATTTATCAAACATGAACCACTGTGGCCAGTTGCCATCATCTTCATATTGATGACTATACAGCGTCAGCAAAATTTCCCGAACCTGTTCGTATTTTTGCGTAGCCATGAAATATTCCACAGGTCCCTGACATACATCCCGGGTTCCCCAAGCAGCGCCACCATATTGCTCTAAACCATGTGGAACCGAATAGTGAACCAGCATGTTATGTGTGTACCACCAAGTCAGAGCGTTAACCTTAAACAGTTCACCTTCTGTTCCGTCCCCAAGCGTCAGGCGGAAGCCATTCATCACACCAGCATAAAACGCGCGATAAGCAGAAATCTCTTCCTCAGCTGAACGATTTCTTGGAGCAAGTGACTTACCATCCAGAAGGCCTTGAATATTCAAGGTCCATTCACTGCTGGCAGACAGCTCCAGAACTGCTAACGGCGCTTCAGTTGGTTGAACCGGAGAGACAAGTCTACCTTCATCCTGCAGAGTTAACTCCGCACCCTGTACCTGTAATTTATACTGTAAGTCAGGATATTCACCAGCACTTAGTGCGCTTCTGTCAGCCGAGAAGATTACTGCTCCACTTTCTTGCTTAGATTGATATGGAAGCTCGTATTCATTAACGTTCATGGTGATTTGATTAGTGACTAAATAACGATAAGCTCGTCCGCTTTCCGAACGCACATTCAGGAATATCTCCGGCGAATCTTCGGTGGTGTAGTTCGTAATAATGAAGCATTCACCATCTGTTCTGTAATACCAACGAGCATAGTTGAAACCAACCTCAAATAGAGAAGGCATGGTCAGCAAACGATATTCACCGTTCCACTCTACATAAATGCGTTGTCCTGAAGCTTTTGGAATGTTAAGCGCATTTCTTGGATTGGACATTAGCTTGTTGAAATTGGTATTTCCAATTACCACTTGGGAGTTAAAGATCCCGTACATATAAGAAGTTGTTGTGATGACCTTATCATTAAGTCGAGCGTTATCCCCACTCATCAGGATATGGCCGTGTGGCCGTTCTACGCGCATTTCTTTCTCTTTTAATACTACGTGCTCATAATTCTCCGTGAAAAAGGAAAGTAGTGTGTCTCCTTCTCTCTCCTCCTGATAACGAACCGGAAACAAGACCCCGATCTCTTTCTCTGTCAGCGAATCTGCAGCCAGCGGTGCTCCCAGCTCCTTCGAGAAGAAAGAACGTTCAAGTGCTGCTTCAGCTTCTAAAGGTAAATCTTTAACAGCATCCCAAGCCGCAGCAATATCATTAGCAAATTCTAGCGCAGTGATCGCTTCTGGATGATCTTGCTTAAACAATCCGTAGAACACAAACCGTGTTTCCCCGCTCAGCTTCACCCGTTCCGATTGCAGCGCAGTATATGCAAATTCATATTGATAGATCTCATTACTTAATTGCTCACGACCCAAGCTCTCTGGTTGGTTGGTTTCTTTATAGGACAGTCCAAAGAATTGAAAACCGTCTGTTGAGAAGCTTGTTGCCTTGGTAAGTGAACCCTGTTGCAGATATGGGAATTTCCCGCCCTGCGGCTGATTCTGTCTAGAGCAAACAACGTACCCGTTGGATTGATCCTCAAATACCGCATGATCGATATACTGTGACAGGTAAGCTTCATTACTGCGGACAGCGGCGATATCAGCAATCCCTACATCCTGTCCGTACACAAGATCTACCTCTGCATTTTGTCCAGTAAGCTTCACATCCCAGAACCAAGCTCCTCCTGCAGTAGGGGTGAAAATAACTTGATATTCAATATTTTCCGCAGTACCTTCCCAAACCAAACGGTTTCCAGCCTTACGTACAGTGCTTGAAGAATGAATGCCCAGCAAAGGAATGGCTTGAATGTTTCCATCATTGTGCACTCGCAAATATAGATTGGATAATGAACCATCCACAATGCTTGGCAGCAATTGATTGATCATTGTCCGTTCGTAGAGGACTTGGAACAAGTCCCCGCTGTTTGTAAAAGTGAAGGATAGATCCCCGGCGTTTAAACGGATGTTAGTATTCAAATTAGTAGTCATATTATACACTTCCTCCATTACGGCGTTACTGCCGTATATATTCTACTTATGCTAATGTTAAGCAAAAATCCCGTTCTTTAACCTCATTGCTGTTCGAACCGACGAATAATTTAAATCGTCCCGGATCGCTGCTAAAGCTTAGATCGCTATGATAGTAACGAAGCTGCTGTTCGGTAAGTGTAAAGGTCACTTCACGACTTTCCCCTGGTGAGAGGTTGATTTTGGCAAAATCCTTCAGTTCCTTCATTGGTCTGACGACCTCTCCGGAAATGTCTCGGATATACAGCTGCACTACCTCTTCCCCATCCACTTCTCCAGTATTGGTCACCGTAACTTTTATTTCAATAGGCTGATTTTCAGTCATGATATCACCGGACAGAATTGGTTCACTATAGCTAAATGTCGTATAGCTCAGTCCAAAACCAAATGGCAAAAGCGGTTCATTAGGAATGTCCAGATATTGCGAGACATAACGTTTGTCGGCACCCGGAGCATGAAGTGGGCGTCCAGTGTTGAAATGATTGTAATAGACTGGAATCTGCCCAACGGATACCGGGAAAGACATCGTTAATCTTCCTGAAGGATTCTCATCTCCATAAAGTAGACTGGCAATTGCCGCTCCGCCTTCACTGCCCGGGAACCAAGCTTCCAGAATAGCATCTGCATGCTCGTACACACCGGCCAAGTCTAGTGGACGTCCATTAAACAACACCACCACGATAGGCTTATTCAGCTGTTTCAGACGTTGTAAAAGCTCAAGCTGCGCTTCCGGCAAACGGATATCTGAACGGCTGCCCGCTTCTCCACTCATCTCTGAATGTTCACCAAGCGCCAGTACAATCACATCAGCTTGCTTAGCAGCCGCTTCCGCCTCCAGCCACTGTTCCTCTGTAAAGCTATCGACTCCAGAACCTTCTGCAACAGTAATCTTACCCGCACCTGCGCGAGCTTGAAGTGCTGGTGCAAGACGGCTTGCCTCTTCCGTTGAACCCAACCACGACCACGGTCCAAGAATATCACCGCTAGTAGCAAACGGTCCAATTAGCGCAATCCGTTGCTCTGCAGCAAGCGGCAGAACCTGATCATTCTTGAGCAGTACGCAGGATTTAGCCGCCAACTCACGCGCCGCATTTCGATGATCTTCACAGAAGATTACCTCACGCTCTTTCTCGACGTCAGCTCCGCGGAACGGATGCTCGAACAAGCCCAATCTTTGCTTCAATTTCAAAATACGAAGCACAGCTTCATCAATAATCTTTTCATCTACTTGTCCATCTGCAACAAGCGCCGGAAGCTGATGAACGTAACAAGCCGTCATCATCTCGATGTCTACACCCGCTTTGATGGCTTTAAGTGCTGCCTCAGCCTCATCCTCGGCGACACCATGTGGGATCAGTTCCTTCACTGCACCCCAATCCGAAATCAATACGCCATCAAATCCCCATTCCTCACGAAGCAGCTGGCGAAGCAGCTTGACGTTGCCGCTTATCGGAATCCCATCAATCGTATTAAATGAAGTCATGACCATTTCTGCACCTTCATCCAGTGCTGCACGATAGGCCGGCAGATAATATTCACGCAGCTGCCGTTCCGATAAATCCACCGTATTATAATCACGACCGCCTTCGGATAGACCATAGGCAGCAAAGTGCTTAATACAAGCCGCCAGACGATCTACATCACCAGTCAAGTCGCTTCCTTGAAATCCGCGCACAAACGCACGGGCAAACCTACCATTCAAATATGGATCTTCTCCTGTAGATTCCATTACTCTTCCCCAACGTGGGTCCCGTACAAGATCCGCCATTGGCGCATAAGTAACGTGCACACCGGAGACTGCCGCTTCTTTAGCCGCAATCTCGGCGCTCAGCTCTGCGCGATCCATATCCCAAGAGCAGCCAATTGCCAGCGGGACCGGAAAAATCGTCTTGAAGCCATGCACAATATCCGCCATCATCAGCAAGGGAATGCCCAATCTATTTTTGCGTAAATGGGCTTCCTGAACCGCAATGACTTGCGCTGCACCTGATAGACCAAGTACAGAGCCGCTGCTCTCGATCATGTGGTCCGTAATTCCCATGGATGCCATAGGGCCAGTGATTTTTCCTCCATCCTCTGCCCCTTCATAGAAATTAGCGGCTAGCTGCTGCAATTGTGCAATCTTTTCTTCAAGCGTCATCTGGTTCAACAAGGTAGTCAGTTGCTGCTCATTCATTTCAAATCCTCCATTGTTCAATTCTGCCGATGCCTATGAATGGAAAAACCCGTGTGCAAGAATTGCACGCGGGTCCTGTAGGTTCATTCCTACATGCATAGGGCGAAAGCTATTTTTTTAGATTGTTTAGTTCATCTAGAACCGGCTGAACGAGGGATTGTTTGCTCTTAACCCATTCTTTCCAGTTCGCCTCTAGATCGCCTGGTTTCAAAATCAGGTTAGTGTATTCTGTAGCATAGTCAAAGGAAGCCTGATTTTTAGCCTTGGAATCATACAACTGGTAGTCCCAGTCATATTCAGCCGTTGCTTTGTCTTTTAACGCAAGCTCAGCTTTTTCCTTGAACAGTTCTACAGAACGATCGCGATATTCTTTTTTGATCGCAGGGTTCACGACACTAAAGTCATCCGCCAAGACATACAGTCCTTCAAAACGGTTCGGATATTTCTTATCCAATGTTGTTCCTTCAGGGAGTAGGCTGATTAATTCGCCATTTTCGCCTTTTTTCCAGTCTGTTCCTTCAAAGCCCAAGTTAACGGTCAATTGACCTTCTTTACTTGTTGTATATTCCATGAAGTCCATAATCCGTTCAAATTTCTCTTTGCTAATATCTGGCGAGAAGATTACAGCAGACCAGAAGTTAACTTGATCGAGGTTACGATATTTACCGTCATCGCCAAGTACAATAGCTGTGTGTACTAGGTCATCACTATTTACACCTAGGTTATCTTTCATTTTAACGTCCATGTCTTTTCTGTAAGAAGCCAAACCACCTAGACTCGTAATACCGGAAACACCGTTAACTGTGAACTTTTGGCCAGATTCACCATTTTTCCAAGTATAAAACTCAGGGTGCAGTAATCCTTCTTTATAAGTAGTTTGAAGTTCTTTCAGTGCCGCTAACGTTTCATCGTTGGCTGGACCCCATTGGTATTTGCCATCTGCATCTTTATAGAATGCTGACTCTACTCTGGAATGCACGCTATTAGCCATTACAATATTAGTCAAAGCATCGTTGATGTCATAAGAAATAGGAATGAGTTTATCTCCTACCTTGCCAGGGTCTTTCTCTTTAAGCAATCTAGCAAATTCCATCAGTTCTGTAGTAGTGTAGGCATCCTTCAATTCAAAACCAACGGCTTTAGCCCAGTCAGAACGCAGAGCAATTACTCCGATTTGGTTAATAAGCGGATCTGCCGGCTTGTTCTCAAAGTATACCGGTCTTGGCAGAACATAAGTGCCACCTACCGCTTTCTCCAATTCATCGCCAAGTCCTGTCAGCTTATAAGCGGCTGCCACATTCGGCCAGCGTTCTTTCCAGTCATCTGGCAGCTTGTACAGCAGCCCTTGATCAATGTAATTAAGCGCATCACCGTGAACATAGTTCCAGCTTGCTACGTCAGGAAGATCACCAGAGTTAATCCATAGGCGAAGCTTCTCAGCCCATGAATCCCATTCAATATAGTTGTAATCCCATTTAATATTGAACTTATCCGTAAAATATTTATGATACACGTTATCAAAATCAGATTCTGTTGTCTTAATGGTACTGGCTAACGAAATCTTCAACTCATCTTTATATCCATCTGTTGGATTGCCTGAATTTCCGCTATTAGCATTGTTGTCTGAGCTTGAGCATGCTGCCAACATGATTGGAGTAAGACATAAAACACCGGCAAGGATTGACTTTACAGATTTTCTTTTTAAAATATTCATTTTGTCCTCCTTAAATTGTGTGACTGACCCTCTTTTATATGGATAAATCATAAACCACTAGGTCTTGATAGCCCCTGTAAGTACCCCTTTGGCAAAGTGCTTTTGGAGCATTGGGAAGAAACACATAATAGGAACCATGGTAACGAATACTGCCGCCATTTTCATACCCATGGAGAATGATTGTTTACCCACTGCGTCAACACTTGTGGCATTCGATGCATTCACTTGGGCTTCCATAATGATAGATCGCAACACGTTCTGCAGTGGCATCTGATCCGCTTTCCGCAGGAAGATCATGGCGTCATACCATCCATTCCAGAAGGCTACTCCGTAGAACAATGTGATGGTAGCTACGATTGGAGCAGATAATGGCAGGACTACAGAGAACAGGATTCTCCATTCCCCAGCACCATCAAGTCGCGCAGATTCCATCAGGGACTCAGGCAGACTGCTAAAATAGTTCGACATCAGAATCAGGTTAAACGCACTGAAGCTTCCAGCCAGAATAACTGACCAAAGGTTGCCTGTCAGATGCAGATCCTTCATCACCAGGTACAAAGGTACAATCCCGCCATTAAAAATCATTGTGAACAGGACGAGCATAAAAATGAGCTTTTTACCCGGGAATTTATTGCGGCTAAGGCCGTAAGCCATACTTGTCGTTAAGAACAAGCTAAGCGGGAGTCCTAAGATTAAGATCTTAAAGGTATTCCAATACCCTGTCCCGATCCGCCCATCAGCAAAGAGTGCCCGATAGGATTCCAGTGTTGGGTTCTTCGGAAATAACATCATAGGGTTATCAGCGTATTCTTTTTGCGTAGAAAAAGAAATCATAATGACATTCCAGAATGGAATAAGAATGGCCAAAGCGCCTACACTCAGAATTACGAAAATCACATAATCCATAGCGGTCATTTTTTTATGGTCTTGCATAATTGTCAGCTTTTTTTTACTCATACATTTGCACTCCTTTCTTACCGGAATAAACCGTCTCCGCCCATAAGTTTGGCAGCTCTGTCTGCCAGAATCAGCAGAATCATATTAACAAGTGAACGGAACAAACTGACTGCAGTGGAGAATGAAAAGTCTGTTGAAGACTGGAACGTGATTCGGTAGATATACACATCTAGTACTTCCGAGACGTTTTTCGTTGCAGCGTTGCTCAAGTTAAAGATTTGGTCAAATCCAGATGACATCAGGCCACCGACAGAAAGGATAAACATAATCGTAATCGTCGGAAGAATGTTAGGCAGAGTAATGCGGAACATTTGCTGCAAGCGTGTAGCGCCATCAATCTGTGCGGATTCATATTGGTCTGTATCAATACCAGAGATAGCGGCCATAAAGATAATGGCTCCCCAACCTGCTGATTTCCAGATATCCGTAAGATACAACATCGGAACGAACATTTTTTCAGAACCCAGGAAGTTAATGCCTGTCCCGCCAAACATTTGAATGAGGCTGTTAACCAGACCATCATAGGAAAGCACATTGATAACAACCCCGGATACT
The DNA here is from genome assembly GCF_038005365.1 of Paenibacillus sp. FSL H8-0315. Classification (NCBI taxonomy): domain Bacteria; kingdom Bacillati; phylum Bacillota; class Bacilli; order Caryophanales; family Paenibacillaceae; genus Paenibacillus; species Paenibacillus sp. FSL H8-0315. The sequence goes on from NZ_JBBOTA010000001.1 coordinate 2,030,407, forward strand.
ACGATCCATGACAGGAAGTTCGGAAATGTAAACACCGTCTGTAAAGCTTTTTTGTAACGATTCATGCGCAGTTCATTCAGCAGCAATGCCAATATGATTGGAAAAGGGAACTGAATAATCAGCTTACCGATGTTAATGGTTAACGTTCTCCATACGGCGTCAATAAAAGCCGGGTCACGGAACACATAGGTGAAATTCTCGAATCCGCTCCATGGGCTGCCCCAAATTCCTAAGTTCGCTTTAAAATCTTTAAAAGCCAGAGATAGACCACCCATCGGCAGATAAGCGAATAGGAAAAGCCACACTAGTCCAGGAAGCACCAGAGTATAGACCATTCTGTTCTTCCAGACTTCTCTTAGGAACAGTTGGAATCTGCTGTCGTTCATTTTTTTAGCCGGTATTGCAACTTCGGATTTCAATTTGCATCTCCTCACTCTGCTTATGTCTTTTAGTTGTACAAGAAATCAAAGGTTGTCTTCAGATGCTCCTCCCAGAATCGCCATTCATGAGTTCCAGGGGTCTCAACATACTGAAATTTATAAGGGGTCGTCTCTAGGTAAGCTGCGAATTCCCGATTCATCTCCACAAACGGATCTTCCGAACCACAGCAAGTCAGAATCGAAGGCAGGTTACGTTTATCGTCGACCAATTGCGCAGCTAAAGCGTACAGATCCTGATCCGGCTTAATTTGTAAGCGTTTTCCAAAAGTACCCGCCATCTCCCTCGCCATGTCCTTGGACATTTGCGGATCGTTTAATCGTTTCTGGAGATCGGTAACTCCTGATAACGAAACCACTTTGCTGTAACGCTCGGGATAGGTAAGTCCACATTTCAGAGCACCATACCCGCCCATCGATAAACCAGCGATATACGTCTTCTGCGGATTATCATCCAACCTCATCATTCGGCCACAAAGCTCGGGAAGCTCATGGGTCACATAGTGGAAGTAATCCAGTCCGTACTCCATGTCTGTATAATAGCTCCTGTTTACTTGGGGCATTATGACTGTACAACCATGTTGACTTGCATACTGCTCAATAGTAGTCATCCTGTGCCATGTACTGGCGTTATCACCAGCACCATGCAGCAGGTAGAGCGTTCCTCCAGACATGTTGCCTGAATCGACGGGGGAGATAATACTGATGGTCGTTGTCATTCTCAAGGTAGGAGAACCTGTCTCAACTGTTAATAATGCCATGAGTTATCTCCTTTTCGTTCTTATTCATTTGTTTATTTTCTTGCAAGATCCCCGCTTAACCAGTACAGATTCGAATACCATATGTTTGTTTTGCGAATCACCTGTGATCAGGTCAAACAAAATTTCAACACTGGCCTTCGCCATATCCACTCCGGGTTGGCTGATCGTATCCAGAGATGGATGATAATATTCTGCCATTTCAATCCCGTCGAATCCGATAATCGAAACATCATTTGGAATTGATAAGCCCAAGGACAATAACGCCTTAGCCGCCCCAATGGCAATCGTATCTGATGCAGCAAAAACAGCAGTGATATCTTTTTTCTTATTGAGCAGACGTTTGGTAGCTGTAAAGCCAGAGCTTGGACTATATTCACAATCCTCTACCATTGAAGGGTCGTACTCAATTCCATGCTCCTCAAGCGCCTTGATATATCCCATAAGCCGCCGGTTACCTGTTGTATTTTGCACCAGAGGAAATCTGGCTAAAAAACAGATATTGCGATGTCCTAATGAGATTAAATAGCTGACAGCCTTATAAGATTCCTGAAGATCATCAATGATCACGCTTGAAAAAACAGCAGGATCGACTTCTTTTGTAGTCGTGATGGTAGTCAGAACAAATGGAATTTTTAATTGTTTGAATTTATCTTCGGAGTGATCATACGTTCCGCCCATAAAAATTACGCCATATAGATTTTTTTCTTTTACAAGCTGTAGAGCGATATCGATCTCGTCTACTCCATCTTCTACATGCTGGATCATTAGCGGACATCCCCGCAGGTTCACCTGGCGTTCAACTTCTTTGATCATGTCGGCAAAAAACGGGTTTGAGATCCCTTTTACCATTAGCGCTATGGTATTGGATCGCGTTTTTTTCAAGTTGCTCGCATTACCGTTTGGAATATAGTTATGTTCTCTAACAACCGCCATCACTTTAGCTCTAGTTGTATCGCTTACAACACCGCTATTATTGATTACTCTGGAGACTGTGGCGATACCCACGCCTGATAGCCTTGCAATATCTTTGATATTCATATTTACCTTGCTCCACTCCTATGATGAGTCCCCCCTTCACCCGATGAAAATCAGGTTGTGGAAACGCATGAAATGATGGGAAACGTTTCCCACGACATCATTTTGAGTCCTTAGCGCGTTTTTTCCGCTTACTTCGTCCATTATGAACAGGTAATTTTTATAAGTCAACTAAAAACGCAAAAAAAAATTGTGATTCATCACTTTTTATTTGGTTAAAATTACAATAAGTCTATAGTTACTAAATCAATGAATTAGAAATAATTGTAATTTATATATCAAATAATAGTTCCACTTGCTTTATTGACTTTAAAATAAGAATGGAATACCATCAATTTAGTGATTTTCATCGCAATAACAGAAAACGTTTCCACTTATTTTTCTAGTTTTTCTTTTTGTCACTTCGCTATCCTAGCTAGGAATATCAAGAGAAAGAAGGACTCTTTTTATGTTGAACATGGCTCCATTCGCAGCTAAGGCTCGTGAACGAAACCTGAATATCTTCAATGTTCGTGTGCTTCAAAACGGAAACCTTGTGGGAAAACTGGATCTCACGGAGGATATTCGGCGCTTGCAGCATTCCGTCAGCAAGTCTTTTACTTGTATGGCAGTAGGTTTTGCCATTGATGAAGGGAAGCTGACACTGGAAACAACGCTTAAAGATGTTTTTCCGGAGTATGCCTCTCCTCTTAAACCAACACCTCCATCCATGCAGCCCGGAGATATAACTTTGTTCGATTTGCTGCGAATGAGTACAGGGCACGACTCCCCTCCATTTTGGGCTGAAGAGAGATTAGCCTTGAAGGATAAAAATTGGGTGCAGCATTATTTGGCTCTGACTTTAGACAGAGCTCCCGGAGAGAAATTTACATACAGCAGCGGAGATACCATTATGATCTCTGCAATGGTGCAAGCCCGCGTCGGGCAAACCGTAAAGGATTATCTGGTACCTCGTTTGTTTGCACCTCTGGGCATAAACAATGTCGATTGGGAAACAACACCTCAAGGGGTAACCCTTGGCTGTGCCGGACTTCAGATTAACACGGAAGAGTTAAGCCGGTTTGGACAGCTGCTTTTACAGCAAGGAAAGTGGCAGGGCCAGCAACTAATTCCCGCAGCATGGATCGATTTTGTTACACAAAAACAGATCGACAATGATGGAAACGGCGACTGGGGAGAAGGATACGGCTGCCAATTCTGGCTCTGCTCCCACGACGCTTACCGTGCCGATGGCGCTCATGGACAATTCTGTCTTGTGGTGCCGGACGCTCAAGCAGTCATTGCAATTAACAGCATGGAAGATAACATGCAGGGAATCCTGGATACCGTCTGGGAGGAAATTTGGCCGCTTCTTTAGGAGCGGTCTTTTTTTATGACTTGAGGTTAGCGTGCGCATAATGGGTAATTTACATTCTTCGGCGATTAGTACATAACACCGCCAAGTAACCAGCACTGTTTGAGGCTGAGGAGGCTTGCGGACTCAGATGACGCTATTTACTCATTTATCGCCTTTTGAGCAACGTTTCGGACTCCAGCGCAGCTATTCCTGAGAAAGTAGCTCATTTGGGGCACGTTTGGCACCAATAGCGACGATGGAGTCCGATGACATCGCAAATCCCGCACTTTTCAGCATTTAAGGTCCTCTGTGTCCGATAGCTGCTGCGTATGTACAATATAAGTAACTAAACAGATGATAAGTAACTAAACACGCCCAAGCGTTCACACCAATAAATGCTCAAACCGTAAGTCCCCAACGCCAAACACGCCATGCAGTCAACACCAATAGATGCACAACACCAAGTAACCAGCATTACTTAGACTGAGGAGGCTTGCGGACTCAGATGACGTTATTTACTCTTTTATCGCCTTTTGAGCAACGTTTCGGACTCCACTGCAGCCATTGCTGAGAAAGTGGCTTATTTGGGGCACGTTTGGCACCAATAGCGACGATGGAGTCCGATAACATCGCAAATGTGGCACTTTTCAGCATTTAAGGTCATCTGGGTCCGATAGTTGCTGCGTATGTACAAATGTGGGCTAGATGCTGGAAGTTTGATGTTCAACGGTGAATCGAATTTCGACGTTTAGATCAAGAAGGAAGACAAAGCACCCCGTGTGTGACCTCGAACTAAAACTCGCGCACGCAAAAACAGCCTTCCCGAAGGAAGGCTGTTAATTGACGTCCCGGAAGGGATTCGAACCCCTGACCGTGCGCTTAGAAGGCGCATGCTCTATCCAGCTGAGCTACCGGGACATATAAGAAATAAATACTATGTATTGACGCAACGATATTTATTATACCTTATTCAGCGGATTTTTCAAGTCAAAACAACTTAGAAAAATAATAAAAGTGTTTCCGGTGCAGCTTTTTCACACATCAGCGTAACCACAGGAAATGAAAAAAACGGCATTTCTGCCGTCCTTTTCAGCCATTCCAGTGTGCATTTTACAAACCTTCGCTATTTACTCCAGCTTTCGAAAACGCTTCTCCAGCTGCTTTTTTAAATCCCCAAAAGTGAGTAATTCTCGTTGAAATTTGGAATGCTCATCTTCTGGCGACATAAAGTTGCTGCCTGTAAATGCACTCGAGGTCACATCTTGAAAAGCGTCATGCATATTGTTATCAAACCAATCGGTAGAGGTATCAGCATCATTAGTCAGAATACGGACAATCTCATATCCTTCTTCACGCCGATCCTCAACGATATACACCAAAAGCGCAGGATCACTAACAGCACCCGGCAAAACACCCACTTCTGCACAAGGCGCACCATCGTACTCCATCATTCTGCGAATTTTGGCGTCTTTAATATAATACACCTGTCATCCTTCCCTCCTGGCAAATTCCCCTCTCCCCTAGTGTTCGGATAAGGACATACATTTTATGCCTTCCTTCGGCATATATCTGTATTACTTGGCAAAAAAGTAAGGACAACAATCGCACAAAAGAGAGGATGAACCATCATGTGCGGAATAACCGGATTTATCCAGTGGCGCGGAGATCTCACTCAGCACTCGCAGCTGCTGGTCAAAATGACTGAAACTTTAGCAAACCGCGGCCCCGATGCAGCCGGAACCTGGATCTCAGGCCCCTGTGCTTTCGGTCACCGCAGACTTAGCGTTATCGATCCGGAGAACGGTGCCCAGCCCATGATCACCCGCCATGAGGAACAGGTATACGCGATTGTTTACAACGGCGAATTATATAACGCCCTCGAACTCAAACAGGAACTTAAGCAGCGAGGGCATCAATTCCGCACCCAGTGCGATACAGAAGTGCTGCTGCATTCCTATATCGAATGGGGGCCGGATTGCGCAGAGAAGCTCAATGGAATCTTTGCTTTTGCAGTATGGGACGGTCTTCGGGACCAAGTCTTTTTTGCACGTGACCGTTTAGGTGTGAAACCCCTGTTCTACAGCAAGGTTGATGATGTCCTGGTTTTTGGCTCAGAGCCTAAAGCGTTACTACAGCATCCCAAGGTACAACCAATCGTCGGTCCTGAAGGTCTCGCAGAAATCTTCATCATCGGTCCAGCGCGTACACCGGGTCATGGTGTTTATAAGGATATGCAAGAGCTTCGTCCAGGTCATGCTATGATCTATAGCCGTGAAGGTCTGCGCAGTTATGCCTATTGGAAGCTGGAGAGCGCAAAGCATACTGACAATGAAGCAGAGACAGCCGCTAAGGTGCGTGAACTGCTCCAAGATACACTCGAACGCCAACTGGTCTCAGACGTCCCTGTTTGCTCTCTTTTGTCGGGAGGGCTGGATTCCAGTGCGCTGACGGCACTTGCAGTGGATTACTACAACCGGAATGGTCAGGGACAAGTGGATACTTATTCCGTAGACTATGTAGATAACGACAAACATTTCAAAAGTCATACTTTCCAGCCGGGAGCAGATGGGCCCTGGATTAAACGAATGGTCGATGAATTGAATACAAATCACCACTACATCTCGTTCGATACTCCGGAGCTTGTAGAAGCGCTGGATAATGCTTTGTACACTAGGGATTTACCAGGGATGACCGATGTGGACTCTTCGTTGTACTTATTTTGCCGGGAGATTAAAAAGAACGCGACAGTAGCTATTTCCGGTGAAGCGGCGGATGAGATTTTTGGCGGATACCCTTGGTTCCACCGTGAGGAAATGCTCTCCTCAGGCACTTTTCCTTGGTCAGTTGCGCCGAAAATGCGTGCAAGTCTACTTTCCCCAGAAATTAACGAGTGGATTCGTCCACTGGAATATTTGGGTGACAGATATAGCGATGCGGTGGCTGAAGTTCCAAAGTTGGATGGAGAAACAGGAAAACAAGCACAAATGCGCGTAATGTCCTATCTGAATATCACCCGCTTCATGCCTACTCTGCTAGACCGTAAAGACCGAATGAGCATGGGCGCAGGGCTAGAGGTACGTGTTCCATATTGTGATCACCGACTCGTTCAATATGTATTTAATATTCCGTGGGAAATCAAGAATCTGGGGGGCCGTGAAAAAGGGATTTTACGTAAATCTCTTGAAGGCATTCTTCCAGACGATGTGCTCTACCGCAAAAAAAGCCCTTACCCCAAAACTCATAATCCTGCCTATTTAAATGCGGTACGAACTCAGGTATTAAACATTCTGGATGACTCCACTTCCCCCCTACTTCCGCTAATTGATGCTGCCAAAATCCGTGAGATCGCCGCTTCCCCGGAATCCTCAACCAATCTGCCTTGGTTCGGCCAGCTCATGTCCGGTCCTCAGCTGTTTGCTTACCTCGCCCAAGTGGATCTCTGGCTGCGTAAATATAACGTCTCCATCCAATAAGCACGTAGAGAACTGAGGTAACCGACAAGCCAAACAGCAAGTCCCCGTATCCGGTGGCTTGCTGTTTGGCTTGTATTTGCAATGATTACTCTACGATCTTATCTGAACGATCTTTAAAAGTTAAAGTTGTCCGGGTCCGGGCCAAATCGATGGTCTTTGTTCAAGCCCTCGATAGCTTTGACATCCTCGTCACTAAGCGTAAAGTCAAAGAATCCGGCATTCTCCTTGATTCGATCCGCATGTACGGATTTAGGTATCGTAATGACACCTTGCTGCAAATCCCAGCGAAGTACAATTTGAGCAGGGGTCTTGCCATACTTCTCAGCCAACTCGTTTAAGAGTGGTAGATCAAGATTCCCCTGCATTAATGGACTCCATGCTTCAAGCTGAATACCCTGTTCATTGGCATATTTCAGCAGCTCGCGCTGAGTCAACAGCGGATGGAATTCCACCTGATTCACCACAGGCACCACTCCGGTATCCTCGATGATATCTTTCAGATGATGAACCTGAAAATTGCTCACGCCGATAGATTTGATGAGGCCTTCTTTTTGCAGATGAATTAAGGCCTTCCATGTCTCACGATATTTTCCTGCCACCGGCCAGTGTATGAGATACAGATCTAGATAGTCCAGACCTAGCTTACGCCGGCTATCCTCGAACGCTTTTAGCGTAGACTCATAACCTTGATCAGGATTTCGTACTTTAGTCGTAATAAACAACTCATCCCGGGCCACTCCACAATCACGAATAGCTTGTCCTACCCCTTCTTCGTTATTGTATCCGGCTGCCGTATCAATACTGCGATATCCTAATTCCACTGCGGTTTTGACCGCATGAATAACCTCTTCGCCATCTTTAGTCTTATACACGCCAAGACCCAGCCACGGCATGGTCACCCCGTCATTTAAAGTAGGACCACCCGAGAACGGTGCATTTAATTCACTCATCGCTTAACCCTCCAAGCTTATTGTTATTTCGTTAAACATACTTAACCTATTTACCCACTTAAGAAGCAAACGCTACCATAAAAAGTATAGCAGATGGCTTCATCATTCCCCAAATCCTTATAAAAAAACGGAGGCGTAAGCGCCCCCGCTCTTCTTTATTTCTCAATTAGTTTGAAATCATCAAAATGGAATTCAGGAGAAACAATACAGGATACCAGCGTCGGCTCTTTGCCTAACGAGCGCGCGGCCTGCCATACTCCCGCTGGAACAACCACTTGTGGCTGCTGGCCTGCAGCAATATCGAGACCCAGAATAACTTCCTGCACATCCTCAGGCTTATCTCCATTACCTCCGAGACTTAGCACGATTGGACTACCGGAATGCCACAACCAAACTTCATCGGACAATACAGTATGCCAATCAGATTGTTCGCCTTCGTGAAGTAAAAAATAAATTGAAGATGCCGAATGACGTGATCCAGAATAGCTATCGCCTAACACTTCCTGCGAAATTTCAAATTCCGAATTCCAAAGTCTTTTGTACCAACCACCCTCAACGTGAGGCTGTAATCCAAGCAGTTCAACTAGCGGTGAAATTTCTTTTTGCGTCACAGTAGCTTCTCTCCTTCAAAGTTAGCATGAACAACAATAGCTTCGTATGCATAAGGTTGTTTTTGCTTTTTACTTTAACGGAATAAGCTCGAATTGTAAAATCTATTTACTGTCCTTGCTCGCTTTGAAGACTTCTGCAATCGCTCCAAGACTTCCCAGCGTTTCAACAGCGCTTGTTGGCAAGAACACTTTATTAGCAGGACCTTTGGCAATCTCAGCCAGAGCCTCGAAGGAACGATAAGCCAGAACATGCTCATCCAGACCTGCCGAACGAATTAGCTCAATGCGTGATTTTTCTGCTTCTGCCACGGCTTGAATCGCTTTAGCCTCACCGTGTGCTTCCAGCTCTTGCGCCTGGCGAGAACCCTCCGCTTGACGGATACGCGCTTCTTTATCGCCTTCTGCTTTTAGAATCTTACTTTGTTTATCCCCTTCAGCGCGTAGGATCATATCCTGCTTGGCAGCTTCCGCCTCCAAAACAATGGCACGTTTGCTCCGCTCTGCTTTCATCTGCTTATCCATCGCTTCCTGAATATCCAACGGCGGTTTGATATCGATAACTTCCACACGCTCGATCCGCACGCCCCACTTCTCAGTAGCTTCATCGAGAGCAAGACGGATATCCGTCGAAATCTTTTCCCGTCCAGACAAGGTCTCATCCAATTCCAGCTTACCGATGATTTGCCGCATTGTTGCCGTCGAAATGTTTCTTACCCCATACACATAATCAGAAATACCATAAGTAGCTTCCTCTGGTCCAACCACCTGGTAGAAAATAATCGTATCAATCTGCACCTGCACGTTATCCTTTGTAATTACCGTTTGCGGAGGTACATTCGCTTGTTGAATCCGTAAATCATGGTACGTGCGCACCTGATCAATTACAGGAATCAGAATGTTCAACCCCGGTGTCAGCAGACGATTAAATTTACCGAGCCTTTCCACTACGCCTACCCGTTGCTGTGGTACGATTTTGACTGTTAATGCCACAAAAACTACGACCACTACAATAATAATTGCGATAATTGCCCATTGCATTAGTTCATTTCCCCCCATCGTTCTACTTCGATAATCGTCGTGCCTCTTTTCACTACTCTTACAACCTCATCCTTGCCCAGATTCTGATCAGAGCTCGCGCTCCACGTATCTCCGCCTACCTTCACTTGCCCGTAACGTCCCTGCTCTATCGGCTCAACAACTACTCCTTGCCTACCGATGATTTCTGTACCTGTATCCTTGAACCCACGTGAATGGCGAAATCTTGAAACCAGTGGTTTCGAGAATATAGTCAGACCAAGTGCGACCAGTGATCCAAGGACCACCTGAAACAAAATGGCTTCGGGAACAATCAGCGACACCAAACCTGCGGCCAAAGCACCAATACTAAGCCACAATAAATAAAAAGTAAGCGTCATCATCTCAACAACAAACAGGACACCGGCTGCGATCAGCCAAAACACCCACACAACCATCGGTGAGCCCACCACCTTCCGTATGATACTACTATAACGAAAAGAAACATCGATGCGTTGCATAGTTCCATAAAAAAATATTTCAGGCATGTATATGATTTATATTCATTACATCGGTGGTTATGTGTTTCTTCATGAGTTTCTTGATAAAAGCGAGTATACAAATCCAAAAGGGTTCACTTTTTGAAGAGTCACTATAAATTAGAAAATTGTCCCCCTATATCACCTGATTTTATCCCTAGCGCAATTGCAAGCTATGCTTGAGAATAAGAGTTACCATCACCCATTTATATCTAATTCATCCTAATTATCCAACTTCCAAACATCCTCCTCTATTCATTCAAACCATACACAGCATGTTACATCTTTAAAAATCCATGAAACAGCAGCACACAAAAAGCATAAAAGAAAGCGCTTACTGATTGGGTAAGGCTTGATTTGGACCGCTGCTTTTTTGCTGCTGAATCTACGAATTGATCTTCAATAGAATGATAGAAACGCCAAGGGTGATGGTGCACTAGAACCGACGGGAGGTGAAGGTCAGGACATCTTGCCGAAAAGAATTTCGAACTACACTTTGAATATAGGAGGTAGAAATTCAATGATCTTCACGAAAAAAGCTTCACGCAAAACCTTTGCAATTGCGATGATCGCCGCGCTTGTTCTGACACTCTTTTCCACCTTGGGCGGCAGTCCCAAAACAGCCAACGCCGCACAGGATTACAAACTGGTTGGTTATTACGCTTCATGGGCCGCTTACGGGCGTGCTTACAATGTAACTGATATCGATCCTACCAAAATGAATGTCATTAACTACGCTTTTGCGGATATTTGTTGGAATGGAATCCATGGCAATCCCGACCCCACCGGCCCTAATCCGGTGACCTGGTCTTGCCAGAATGAGCAAGGCCAAGCCATCAGCGTTCCGAACGGTACGATTGTTCTTGGTGACCCTTGGATTGACACTGGAAAAAGCTTCGGGGATGACAAATGGGATGATCCCATCAAAGGTAACCTGAAGCAGCTATGGAAGCTTAAGGAAAAGAACCCGAACCTGAAGACCCTAATCTCCGTTGGGGGCTGGACCTGGTCGAACCGTTTCTCGGATGTAGCTGCGACAGCTGCGACCCGTGAGGTTTTTGCCAATTCCGCGGTTGATTTTATTCGAAAATACAAGATGGACGGCGTGGATCTCGACTGGGAATATCCAGTAAGTGGTGGACTCGCAGGCAATAGCTACCGTCCTGAAGATAAAGAAAACTATGTACTGCTGCTGCAAAAAGTTCGCGAAAAGCTGAATACAGCCGGCGCGGCGGATGGAAAAACCTATCTGCTGACCATTGCTTCCGGAGCAGGCCCAACGTACATCAACAATAATAATCTGGCTGGCATTGCTTCCGTTGTAGACTGGATCAATATTATGACCTATGACTTTAATGGGAGCTGGAACACCACCACCGGACATAATGCTCCGTTGTACTATGATCCCGCAGCTTCCGCTTCGGGCTTAACCGAACCGCAAAATTTTAACATCGATAAAGCGGTAACCTCCTATCTTGCGAATGGTGTACCTGCGAACAAGCTTGTACTTGGCATGGCTTTTTACGGTCGTGGTTGGGGCGGAGCTCCTGCTTCAGGAAACGGCCAATATCAGGTGTCCGCTGGCATCTCACCAACGGGTACATGGGAAAAAGGCAGCTATGATTTCTATGATCTCGAAGCCAATTATATCAACAAAAACGGTTATACCCGCTATTGGAATGATATATCCAAAGTGCCTTATCTCTATAATCCAACAAATCAAACCTTTATCAGTTATGACGACGTAGAATCCTTTGGCCACAAGATCAGCTACCTGAAGTCCAAAGGTCTTGCAGGTGCTATGTTCTGGGAAACAAGTGGTGACCGGAACAAAACACTAACCAATAAACTAAACGCCGATCTTGGTGGCGGAGTGGTGCAGCCGACACCGACACCATCCACATCACCAACACCTACTGCAACTCCAACCGCTACACCTACTGCAACTCCAACTGCAACACCAACACCAACGCCAACCCCAACGCCTACACCGGGACAATGTTCAGCAGCGACCTGGGGTGCAACAACCGTATACACTGGCGGACAGCGTGTCTCCTACAATGGCTCAGTCTATGAAGCCAAGTGGTGGACGCAAGGGGATCGTCCTGATCTTAGCGGAACTGATGGGGTCTGGAAATTCATCAGCGTATGCGGAACAGCGACACCAACACCAACTGCAACTGTGGCCCCAACTTTAACACCTACGGTAGCACCAACGGTAGCACCAACGCCTACCGCAACCGTTGCACCTACGCCTACTTTAGCGCCAACACCAACTGCAACCGTTGCACCTACACAAACTCCTTTACCTACCGCTACGCCTACTTCGGAAGGGTCTAGCTGGGGAACAGGCGTTGCGTACAAAACAGGTGATGTCGTCGCTTATAACGGAAAAACATATACCTGCTTGCAGCCCCACACTTCACTTCAGGGCTGGGAGCCAGCCACCACACCTGCGCTATGGAAGCTCAATTAAAGACTTGCTGGAAGCATCGTTCCTGAAATAACATTATCCCCCTTTGGAGGTATATTAAATATGATTGCAAAAGCACGTGCTAAGCGCAAAATATCCATAAGTTACCTTGCTGCGCTAATGAGCCTAATCGTTCTGGTTCCACTTTACACCGGGACAGGTGCATCCTTACCAGTGGCCCATGCCGCGGAAACAACACCTTCCGCTCCCGCTCCAGCAGCTGATCACCCTCGTAAAATCGTTGCTTACTTCCCAGAGTGGGGCGATCAGGAGAACAAAGGATTTTACACCGTAGACAAGATTCCGTGGGATAAAATTACCCATATTAACTACGCCTTCGCCAAGGTAAATCCTCAAACGAACAAGATTGATCTCATGGACCGTACAGCTGCAATCGAAAAAGACTATCCCGGTCAGCTGACCACCCTGCCTTTTAAGGGGCATTTTAACCAACTGGTTAAGTACAAACAGCTCTATCCTGATGTCCGCACCCTGATTTCTGTTGGCGGCTGGTCGGGTTCCGGAGGGTTCTTCAACATGGCGAATTCAGAAGCCGGGCGAGAAGCTTTTGCCAATAGTGTTGTGGATTTTCTGCGTACCTATCAGTTCAACGGAGTAGACATCGATTGGGAGTACCCTTCTGGCACTGGGCAGTCCGGTAATCCTAACGATTTTGCCGTGGCAGAACCGCTGCGTACAGTTAATTACAACAACTACGTTCTTCTTATGAAAAAACTCCGCGAAAAGCTCGATCTGGCAGGTGCTCAAGACAATCAGAAATATGACCTGACCATTGCGGCCACCGCCTCTTCCTGGATTCTTGGGGGCATGAAGCTTGGGGAAGCCAATCAGTATTTAGACTGGGCGAACCTTATGACCTATGATTTCCATGGGGCTTGGAATGGATATGTAGGGCCGCATTCTGCATTGTACCCGGATTCCCGCGATACTGAAACTGCTGCGCTGGGCACTCCGGTTCTGAATACCGACTGGGCGGTCCGATACTATCTTGGAACGCTTCCTCCGGAAAAAATCGTGATCGGAGTTCCTTATTATTCACGAGGCTGGAAAAATGTGAATGGAGGCATCAACAATACCGGCCTTTACGGCACAGCTCCGACAACCGGTGGGGGAGCAGATGGCCAATACGGGATCTGGAATGATCCCGCACCAGAGCAGCCTGCTGGTGCAAATCCGATCTGGCATGTGCTAAATCTGCTCAAAGATCCAGCGAATAAGCGTTACTTCGATCCTGTTACCAAAACACCGTACTTATTCAATGCAGACAAGAAGATTTTTCTTACGTATGAAGATAAGGAATCTCTTGGCTACAAGCTGGATTACATCAAGCAAAAAGGCTTGGGAGGTATGATGTTCTGGGAACTAACGGGCGATTACTCTGAGCAGAGCGATGGCACTTATACGTATGGCAATTCTCTGACCGATTTTGCCTATGATCAGCTGAAGACAGCCTCGCCGCCGGGCGGAGCTCCTAAGCCGCAGTTGCCTGAACCTAAAAACTTCAACCTCAGCTTCAGCGGCGCCTATGATCATCCGAACTATACCTATTCATTAAAAATAACGAACAATACCGGCACAGATATTTCCGGTGGCTGGAAGCTGGAGTTCGACCTGCCAACAACTACAACCCTAACCTCGGCATGGGGAGCCGGTAGCGTTGAGCAAATCTCCACGGCCTGGGATTTCAACCGCTACCGTATTACAGGTACAGCTACTCAAACTATTGCGAATGGAGCTTCACTTGAAATTCCGGGTATGATGAAGCTGAATTTTTCAGGCGGTCCACAGCGAATCACCCTGAACGGAAACTCGTCCCAACAGGAATACGATAAACTGTACGGAGGCATTACGCCAACACCAACACCGTCTGCATCACCGACAGCAACACCTACTCCTACGACTACACCAACACCAACGTCTACTCCAACGGCAACACCGACTCCGACGGCAACCGTGACGCCTACGCCAACTGTAGCGCCAACACCTACTCCTACGCCGGGACAATGCTCGGCAGCGACCTGGAATGCGGCAACCGCATATACTGGCGGACAACGCGTTTCCTACAGCGGCTCACTCTATGAAGCCAAGTGGTGGACACAGGGAGACCGTCCCGATCTTAGCGGACCGGACGGTGTCTGGAAATACATCAGCGTGTGTGGAACAGCAACGTCTACACCAACGGCAACTGTAGCTCCAACAGTAACACCGACGGTGGCACCGACGCCTACTGCAACCGTTACTCCAGCGCCTACGGTGGCACCGACGCCCACCGCAACCGTAACACCGACGCAAACTCCATTACCGACTGCTACTCCTACTTCGGGAGGGTCTAGCTGGGTAACAGGAGTTGCTTATAAAGTAGGTGATGTCGTCGCCTACAGTGGAAAAACGTATTCCTGCTTGCAGCCTCACACTTCACTTCAGGGGTGGGAGCCAGCTTCCACACCTGCTCTTTGGAAGCTGATATAATCCGGTACTCTCCTTGATTCCAACAAGGAGAACATCCCATTATTAGTGCAGAGTCATACTCATTCTCTGGGGCTTTCGTTACGGACCCAGTTGACGTTATTTACAAATTTCAAGCCTTTGGAGCTGTGTTTCGGACTCCAGTGCTGCTATTCCCTATAAAATGCTTCTTTCGGGGTGTTTTTCGTGCCCATAGCGACTTTGGGGTCCGTTCGAATCTCAAATATCGGATAAAGCTGCGTTTAAGGTCAGCTGTGTCCGGGTAGCCGCTTCATACGGGTGAATGTGCTAGAATCGAACGAAGTTTGATGCTTTGTTTAAGGGGAAGGAATAAAAAACGGGGGTGCCCAGCAGCCATTTCGCGGCTTTTGGACACCCCCACTTTTATATAAAAATCTATTCCTGCGATAAGCCGCCTTCGGCTGCCAGTTTTTTCTCCAGCTTTGCCGTCAGCAGTCGCAGTGCAGTTCCTCGATGGCTAATCTGCTGCTTCTCTTCCAGCGTAAGCTCGGCCATAGTTTTTTCATGTTCCGACAGATAAAATAGCGGGTCGTAACCGAAACCGCCAGCACCTGATGGTTCTGAAGTAATCCAACCTTCGACCGCACCTTCTGCGGTTAGCTCCTGCTTGGAAACTGGATCGTACAGCGATAAAGTACAGACGAACCTAGCTGTGCTCAGCAAAGGCTGATCTGTGTCTTCCCCCTGTTTCAATCTCTCTAGCTCGCTAAGCAGCTTCAGGTTATTTTCCCCATCCGTAGCGTCTTCACCGGCAAAACGTGCAGAGTACACACCCGGTCTGCCATCCAAAGCATCTACACAAAGGCCCGAATCATCAGCGAGTACCGGAATTCCAAGTGCATCACCTACGGCTTTGGATTTTTTAAACGCATTCTCTGCAAAAGTAGCCCCGTCTTCCACCACATCGGGCAGATGCGGATAGTCATACATACTCTTAACTGTCAGGCCCAGCGGGGCAAAAGCGTGCTCGAATTCGCGCACCTTCCCCTTATTCTTCGTTGCGACAATGAGAATATTGCCCGTGGAATTCATGTTACACCTCTTGGCCCGGTTGGCCGGAAGGGATTTTCAGAGCAATCACTCCGAGCGCTTCTTTTTGCGCCGCAATCAGTTCATAAATTCCCTTCTCACCTAGACCTAATAATAGGTCCAGCTCTTGACGCGAGAATGGTCTTTCTTCGCCAGTCCCTTGTACCTCAACAAAAGCACCGCCGCCGGTCATGACTACATTCATATCCACTTTGGCTTTGGAATCCTCTTCATAATTCAGATCGAGCAATGTTTTATCCCCTACAACACCTACACTAATTGCTCCCAAAAAGTCTGTAATAGGAAAAACAGCCAGCTTGTGCTGTAGTGCAATTTTATTAATAGCAAATGCCATGGCAACAAAAGCGCCTGTTATCGAAGCCGTCCGAGTTCCCCCATCCGCCTGAATCACATCACAATCCAGCGTAATACTACGTTCACCTAACGCTTGTAAATTCACCACAGAGCGAAGCGCACGGCCGATCAGCCGCTGGATCTCCATTGTACGTCCGGTAAGTTTACCGCGTGCAGCTTCACGTTGATTACGGGACTGGGTGGCCCGAGGAAGCATCGAATATTCGGCAGTTACCCAGCCTTTTCCTTGTCCTTTAAGAAACGGAGGCACTTTTTCCTCTACAGTAGCCGTACAAATAACTTTGGTGTCTCCCATCTCAATGATCACGGAGCCCTCAGCATATTTATTCGTTTGGGTCGTTATTGTCAGCGGCCGTAATTGGTCGTCAGTTCGCCCGTTTGATCTCATCTTTTCTGCCTCCTACATCGTATAGCTAATAGTTTAGTGTGAGTCCCGTTTCCCTGTTGTTCATTGCGGCAGTTCACCGTTCGGGACGTTACGTCTTTTTGAGCAACTTTTATTCTACCAAAGAGGAGGCACAAAAGCATCTTTTAAACCTTAGAAGGTCATTCTATAACGGGAGCTCGTTCAAAAATTCAGGTGCAGAAACAGGTTTGCTATAGTCCACATTGTCAGTGTCGGTAATCGATTGTTTGCCGTTCAAACGAATTTGAACCAGAGCATCTTCCGTATTTTGCGCAACAGTCAGAACAACCGATTCCAGTAATTCGGCAGGAACTTCCTTCCCATCTGCGAACATATCGTCAGTCAAGGATACAGTAACAACACCGTTTTGTCCGGCTTCAACCGAATCAAGTGATGTGCCCTGTGTCATAACCATTTCCAGACCGTCTCCGGATTCAGGTCCCGCAATCAGCTCATTGATAGCAGCAGTCAGCTGCTCTTGCCCTGCGGGTACAAAGCGCGTAACCGGAACATAATATTGGATACCGTCAGGAGATGTTGTGGAAAAATAAACAGTAACCGCACTAGAGTTCATCAAAGATGGACCTTGTTTAGGCAGGTTAATGCCCATTGTACGGGACAGCGGGCGATCCAGCGGAGTACCTTGAAGCGGCATTTCCGTAAGCTTTTTACCATCTACCCAGAACTGTACACCTTTAATGTCATCTTGACCGGTAAGTGTCCAAGTGATCGCTTCAAGGATTTTGCGTTCATCCGCAGCATCATAGTTGTTAAATTCCGAAGTGAACTCAACAACTGCCAAATTCGACTTGTCTACCGTAATGCTTTGCACCTCAGTTCCAGCTGGTAGAATGCCTTGGAAGCCTTCTGGCAATGAGGACGCATATTCTCCCTTATTCACTAATGCCATTAAAGAGTTCTTGAGCGTGCTGGAATCTTTGCTTTTTGGCAGATTTAGCGACACTGGAGCGAGTAAGCCATTTCCATCTTCCAAATATACGGTCGTCCGGTCACCGGAAGCCGTTGCTTTATCCGTTGCTTTAGCGGCTTTGGTGCTGTCCTTCACAACTGCTTGTGCATCATCCTGAGCCACTGGACCAAATACACCTGAATCCAAAGTATTATTTCCCTCTGTCTGTAACATCTGCGCTTCAACCTCAGGTGGCGGAGCATCAATCGATGCTGATTCCGAACCGAACAAGCCGCAACCGGACAGTGCCAGTGGAACTGCGAGTAGGCAGACTGCGGAAATCCCGCGGATTTGTTGCATTGTTTTCATCATTTATTACCCCTTTCAAGGTTAGATAGCATTTGTACTGCTATGTATACGAGACCTTTGTCCAAAAAATAACAACTGCTTATCCTAAATTGTTGGAAAAGCCTGTGCGCTTTATTTTCAGGTTAGGTTGGATCTAGATTTTAATTCATATAGACTCCGTTTTCTGGACAAATACTTTTTCTAAACGTACAATCTGAGATAACACCAGCACTTAACATCATGCTAACGAACGTTGTAATGCAAAGACTTAACTTACGAGGTGACTAATCATGGCTGATGAACCAATCGCAAAAATACCTTACAGTCTGAACAGCAAGGCAGTCGCAGATGCGACCAAAATGTGGTTGAATAAGCGTGGAGTAAACCTGCAGGAAATCGCAGAGCTCGTAATGTTTCTGCAAAAAAAATATTATCCAAACTTAACGATGGAAGAATGTGTCCATAACGTTGAGATGGTACTCAGCAAACGAGAAGTGCAAAATGCGGTACTTACGGGCATTCAATTGGACATGCTCGCGGAGGAGGGGAAGTTGTTTCCACCGCTTCAGGATATGATCGAAAATGATGAGGGATTATACGGAGTGGATGAGATTCTGGCTTTCTCCATCGTAAATGTATATGGCAGCATTGGCTTCACCAACTATGGTTATGTGGACAAGCTTAAGCCAGGCGTTCTTGAACGGTTGAACGACAAAAACACCGGGCAGATTCACACCTTCCTCGACGATATCGTCGGCGCGGTAGCCGCTGCAGCTAGTAGCCGAATCGCACACCGTAAGCAAGCGGAGCGTGAGATAGACCTCGAACTTCCGCATTCGCCTGAGGATCGCGAAGAAGCTGCAAGGAAACTTGCAGAACATGAAAAACAACCGGAGTAACCGGTGTTTTGGGTACACTCTGAGAATTAAAAAGCGATTGTTTCGTAACCCTTGCGGGTTATGAGACAATCGCTTTTTTTAAGGTTGGGTTGGGTTGGGTTGGGTTGGGTTGGGACCGTTTTAGGGAAAAACTCCCTAAAAAATACCGAAAATCGTTCAAAACCTAAGTTATTAGGGAATTCTTCCCTAATAACTCTACGAAAACCTTAATTTATAGCTACATTCATAGATTATTAGGGAGATATTCCCTAATATCCGCTCTACACCCCAACAAACCTCAATAAACAGGGAGAAATTCCCCAATTAGTCAATACCAGCACTTAGTTACTCGATAAGATGTGTTTCTACCCACGAATAGCGGCATCTGAGTCCGAATGTTCTGTGTGACGCATGAGTAAAGTAATCAAATGTTAGTTTGGTAATGCGATCGGACTCAGGTGACACTATACTCACATATCCCCTTTGATTTGGACACTTTCGGACTCCAGGGTCGCTATTCATTCAAAAATGACCAATAACAACCCATTATTCTAGCAATAACGCCTCTCCGGTCCGATACTAACCTCATAAGTACCAAAACCCACGAATAGCGGCTTCTGAGTCCGAATGATCTGTGTGACGCATGAGTAAGTAATCAAATCTGAGCAAGAATGATCAGCATGACGCATGAGTAAAGTAATCAAATGTTAGTTGGTAATGCGATCGGACTCAGGTGACCCTATTTCCATAAAACACCTTTGATTTAGTCACTTTCGGACTCCAGAGTCGCTATTCACTCAAAAATGACCAATAACAACCCTCTGCACTAGCAATAACGCCTCTACAGTCCGATACTAACCTCAAAAGTCCCAAAACCCACGAATAGCTGCATCTGTGTCCGAATGATCTGTGTGACGCATGAGTAAGTAATCAAATCTGAGCCTGAATGACCAGTGTGACGCACGAGTAATGTAATCAAATGTGAGTCCAAATGATCAGCATGACGCATGAGTAAAGTAATCAAATGTTAGTTTGGTAATGCGATCGGACTCAGGTGACACTATACTCACATATCCCCTTTGATTTGGACACTTTCGGACTCCAGAGTCGCTATTCACTCAAAAATGACCAACGACAACCCTCTGCACTAGCAATAACGCCTCTCCGGTCCGATACTCACCTCAAAAGTCTCAAAATCCACGAATAGCTGCATCTGAGTCCGAATGACCTGCATAACGCATAAGTAAAGTAATCAAATGTTAGCCCAAATGATCAGTGTGACGCATAAGTAAAGTAATCAAATGTTAGTCCAAATGATCAGCGTGACGCATGAGTATGTAATCAAATGTTAGTCCAAATGATCAGCATGACGCATGAGTAAAGTAATCAAATCTGAGTCCAAATGATCAGCGTGACACATAAGCAAAGTAATCAAATGTTAGTCTAAATGATCAGCGTGACGCATGAGTATGTAATCAAAGGTTAGTTTGGTATTCGGTCGGACTAAGGAGCTCAATATTCATATAAATAACCGAATTATACTCTCTGCTTAGTCACTAAAACCAAAACCCAAAAAAAGAGCAGTCCCAATAACACAGGACTGCTCTGTACCTCTACTCGATCATAACCTTCATATCTCAATTCATTTCATCATTCATCACTCATCACTCATCACTCATCATTCATCACTCTTCGATCCCGCTAGAAACTCTAACTAACATGGTCTCCAGCACTTTCAGATGCTGCAAACAATATAGCACCGTCCGCCTCTATCATTACCGCTTGCTCCCGGCGCATTAACTCCGCTAAATGCGCAAGTGTCTCACTCATTGCAAAGCGCATCTGGTGAACGGTGGTTACCCGGCTGCGAAACAGAATTTCGCAGACGGCGAAGCCGCTCAGCGGGCCGTTTGCGAGCAAGGCTGCCGTGGTATCCAGCCGCTCCTCATGATGAGCGAGCAGGCTGCTGACCCGATGCGCGAAGCCCGTGAACGGTTCCCGATGACCCGGGAACGCCATGCTGACCGGGTAGCTCCCCAGCTCCCGCAGCCCCTGAACAAACGTCTGCAGCGGCTGTGGATCGCTGCCTGGAAGCAGGCTGACATTGGGCGAAATCTGCGGCAGCACAGCATCGCCGCAGATCATTTGCCCGCTGCCCGCATGATAGAAACTCACATGTCCCGGTGCATGTCCGCCAGTTACAATCAATTTCCATTCACGGCCACCCATCCCGAAAGGCTCTACCTCATTCAGATAAGTTACAACCGGCTGCGGCTCCACTTGCGCGTCAAAGCTCTCCAAATGCGCTTTTATTCCACTCGACCATTCTTCCGACATTCCGTGTCTGATGAAATATAACGGCAAAACTTCATTGATATCCGTGTCACCGCCCCACATCAACATCGCTTCGGCATGAGCACGTTCAGTCATCCATACTTTACATCCGGTCTGCGACTGCAACCATCCCGCCAATCCATAATGATCGGGATGATGATGCGTTACGACGATATCCCGCACGTCCTTCCACGACAATCCCAGCTCCTGCAGGATCGCATGCCAGCATTTTTCTGTCTCCGGGCTACGCGGACCCGGATCGATAATAGTAATTCTGCCATCCTCATCGGGAAGAATATAGCTGTTCACTTGACGAAGCGGCGAGTCCATGGGTACCGAGACCTGAAGAATGTTCTCGTCCCATGAAGTGATATCCGCCTTAGACATGGTGCGATCACCGCCTTTGAATCTTTTTCCTGATACCATTACGATCGAATTCCACTAAAAATCATCCGCGTGGAGCTTGCTGCATTATAAACCTCATCTTCATAGCTGCCATGCACAGCTTCGAGCTGTAAACCCGCTTCCTCGATCATTCCGCTGAATTTCTCCAAGGAATACAGCTTCACACGTTCATGATATTGACGAGGTGTAGAATCATTCTTAGAGGTTAAAATGATGTCCTTCTTCACATACCCATCCTCGATCCGCCGCGACTCATCAATCAGATTCTTTCCATCCTCACGGGTAGAATGCGGCACCAGATGACGAATCACATACGCAGGGTTCAGATAATCAATAACAAACTTGCCACCCGGCTTCAACATCCGATAGATTTCACGCAAAACCTTTACCTGCTCCTCATCCTCTTCAAAATAACCAAAGGAAGTGAATAGATTAACCACAGCATCGAAACCTCCTATTAACGGTAGGTCGCGCATGTCAGAACGCAGCCAAGTTACCTGCTCCGCTCCTTTTTGAGATCTTGCCTCACGCAGTAATACCTCTGATAAATCTACTCCAGTTACCTCGTACCCTGCTTCCGCAAGTGCCAGTGAATGACGTCCCATCCCACAACATAAATCCAGCACTTTGGAGCCTGGCGGTAGTCCCAGCCACGAGATCATTCGTTCAACTTCTTTACGAGCTCCGCCAAAGTCTCGATGTTTGTATACGACCAGATAATCCTCTCCGAAGCTCTTTTCATACCATTCAGTCATGTTGTCTCTCCTCCCACAGGCGTCTTCCTGTAACTCCACTCTATGTATGTTAATGTATCGCCATTGTACAGTCTTTTACTCACAAACTCAAAGAAGAGTTGTCACAGTGGAGCGCTCAGCCCCTTCATGACAACTCATTCCTGTAGCTTCCCTTACACAAGCTGCTGCAAATATACTCGTGCTTCATAAGGACGAAGTTTAAGCGGTTGGATCTGCTCATCTTTTTCCACGGAATAATTAGAAATTAACAGCTCTATATTGTCTGGTTGGAACTCCGCTGGCCATTCGAATACAGGCTCTCCATCATAAAAATTCAGAATAACCAGCAGCCGCTGATCTTCTAATGTCCGAGTATACGCATATATCTCTGTATGCTCTGCGAGCAGCAGCCCGTAGGCTCCATAAACGATGACTTTGTGTTTTTTTCTCAGGGCAATCAGCTGTTTATAGTAGTTGTAGATGGAATCGGGATCTTTAATCGCATTGCCAGCGTTGATCTCCATATAGTTGGAATTTACTTCAATCCAAGGAGTGCCCGTCGTAAAACCACCTGCGTGACCATCGTCCCACTGCATCGGGGTGCGGGCATTATCCCGGCTTTTATAATGAATGGCAGACATAATCTGCTCTTCTGGAATGCTGTTTTTTCGCTTTTCTTCATAATAATTAAGCGTCTCTACATCCCGGTACTCATCAATGGATTCGAAACAGACATTCGTCATACCAATTTCTTCGCCTTGATAAATATAAGGTGTGCCTTCCAGCATGTGAATGAAGGTCGCCAGCATTTTAGCCGAAGGAATCCGGTAAAAAAGGTCGTTCCCAAACCGGGACACTGCGCGCGGCTGGTCATGGTTGCAGAGATAATTCGCATTCCAGCCTTTGTCATGCAGAACCGTCTGCCAATTACTCATAATCTTTTTCAGCTCCAGTAGACTCCATGGGACGACATCCCATTTTCCACTACCTGCCGAAGCGGCATCCAGAAACATATGCTCAAACTGAAAAGTCATATTCAGCTCTCTACGCCCGTCCCCTACATAATCTAGCGCCTGCTCCGGTCCAAGTCCTGAGGTCTCTCCTACCGTCATAATATCGTAGAAATAAAGCACTTTATCATATAAATTCTGTAGCAGGGTATGCACATCTGCCAGATTGGAGAACATTCCATAAGCCCTTACGGTAGGTGTTCCACCTGGATTATCCGCATCCGGGTACCCTTTCGTCTTCACGATATGTGCAATGGCATCAAAGCGGAATCCGTCCACACCCTTCTTCAGCCACCATTCCACCATCTCATGCAGCTTATCAATGACCACCGGATTCTCCCAGTTCAGATCAGGCTGATATTTGGAGTAAAGGTGAAGGTAATATTCATCCGTCCGCGGATCAAGCTCCCACACCGAGCCACTGAAATAAGACTCCCAGTTATTCGGGGGTCCCCCATTTTTTCCTTTTCGCCAAATATAGTAATCCCGTTTCGGATTATCTTTCGACGATCTAGATTCAACAAACCATGGGTGCTCATGTGACGTATGGTTCAGAACCAAATCCATCATCAGCTTCATCCCACGTGCGTGCATCTCCCTCAGCAAATGGTCAAAATCATCCATCGTGCCAAATTCCTTCATAATGTCACAGTAATCACTGATATCATAACCGTTATCATGGTTTGGTGATTTATAAATAGGGCAGACCCAAATCACGTCTACACCTAAATCCTGCAGATAATCCAGTCTGGATATGATTCCTTGCAAGTCTCCAATCCCATCTCCGTTACTATCCATGAAGCTAATCGGATAAATTTGGTACACGACACTCTCTTTCCACCATTTCGGGTTCATTTCTCGGTTACCTCCTATTTAGCTATATGTAGAGTTTAACCACACAAAGCCTAGTAGATAACAATTTACTCCTACTTCCCTAGTCCCTTTTGATATTGTGAGGGCGTAAGTCCGGTCCATTTCTTAAAAGTAGCACTGAAGTGGCGTTCTTCCCCATAGCCCACTAACTTTGCAACGGCGTACATTTTTAAGTTTTGGCGGAGCAGCTTTTTTGCCTCTTCTACCCGGTATTGATGCAAGTAATCGAGAAAATTCACACCCAGCTCCTGGCGGAACAGTGAACTTAAATAAGTATTAGATACATAAGCTTCCTTCGCAACATACTCCAGAGATAGATTGGTATTATATTTGTTACGGATGATCTCAAGCGCTGTAACTACTGTTCGATGCAGAGGGCGATGTTTAGAAAAAGCCTCTACCACATTCTGCATGATCTTATTCAGGATCGTAGATAATTCTTCCAGCGTCTCGATCTGTGGTGCCTGCTCCATCCAATTGACCAAATGCTGCTTCCATTCGAATCCAGCTACTTGTTTTTCCTGCGCAAGCCTCTTAAGGCGAACGACAAAAGCTGTTGCCCGAATATTCACCTCCTGCTTGAGGCATCCGGGGTTTCCGCGAAAACGTTCCAGCCACTGCTCCAGCAGATCGAGGGCAAGCTCATTACTTCCTGCACCGACTGCCACAAGCATCTCATCCTCCAGCACATTTAATTCAGGATCATCTAAAATCCCGATCTCCTGTGCGCCACCCCCAATAACTCCCGAACCTTCTGTAAAAAAATAAACGCCGCCTTTCCCGTTCAGAAAGCGGGATTCCATAGCCTGAAGCGCTTCTTTATAAGACAGGTGAGCTTCCGAAATATCCGCACGACAGGAGCCTACAGCAATACTGATTGACAGCTTGAGGTATTTCTCCAGATTGCTTTGCAGCATCCCGATCTGCTCTTTTAAATAGATGGGGGTTCGGTAAGACTTGCGAGAATCCGTTCCAGCTAAACCACTGCCGATCCAGAGCAGGAGATTGCCATCATGAAAGGTCTCGATTTTTCCTTTATAGATAGGAGACAAGGTCTCACTAATAATATTTAGGGCCGCGTAACGTAAAAGTACAAAATCCTGTCCAGACCCACCAGCAGAGGGAGGATCAAAATCAAAGCTGACCAGCCCAATCTGCGGACCTTCGTGACTAATAGCCATAGCTAACTCACCGATCAGCTCCTGCCGCCGCTCCAGCGGAACCGGAGGATGATGAATCCATTGGGACAGCACTTGGCTTTTGACAAGCGGTGCATTTTTATGCCAGGAACGATCTCTTTTTAGCTGCTCATTCTCCTGACAACGCTGCCTTTCAATTAGCTCCTTAGCCTTGAGTACCGTCTTCAGAATTTCCTCCGGCCGGCACGGCTTCAGCACATAATCGACAACCCCCAGCGCAATCGCTTGTTTCGCATAAGAGAACTCATTATAGCCAGATAAAATAATCGAGCGAAAGTCGTAACCGCGACGCCGTCCAGCTTCGATTAGCTCCAGACCATTCATCTGCGGCATGCGGATATCCGTTAACAATAAATCCGGCTGTTCAGACTCCATCAGAGCCAGCGCTTCACTTCCGTTCCCCGCTTCGCCCATTACCTCAATCTGATGCGAATTCCAGTCAATCATATTGACGATACCCTCACGGATGGTGTCTTCGTCTTCAGCAATCAGCAGCTTCAGCTTCATCATTTAGGGACCCTCCACAGTGATATGAATGATAATACGTGTGCCTGCTCCTTCTACACTCTCTACTTGCAATGAGGCTCCGGCAAAAAACAAAGCTAAACGTTCCTGTACATTCGAGAGTGCAAACCCCGAACGTCCAGCATTCTCCTCTTCCTCCGAGATAGAGCTTCCTCTCGCTAAACGCTGATGTAGCTCCTGAAGTCTTTCCGGCGTGATTCCCACCCCGTTATCTTGAACTTCGAGCACAATAGTCCTATCTTTGCGGAAGGCGCGAATCGAGATTAGTCCGCTTCCAGCCAGTGGCTCGATCCCATGAATCACTGCATTTTCCGCCAGTGGCTGGAGCAGCAGCTTAGGAACTGTAAAATCCTTGATACTCTCATCCAAGGTAATTTCGAACTCAAAACGTTCTCTAAACCGATTTTTTTGCAGGAACAAATAATTCTTTACAAGCTCTACTTCCTGTTCCAATGTAAACGTATCCCGCCCATCATTTAAGCTCAGCCGGAATACTTGAGAAAGCGAATAGACCATATCCGCTATTTCTTTGTCGCCTTTCTTCTCAGCTTCCCAACAAATCGTATTCAGCGTGTTATATAAAAAGTGCGGCCTGATCTGTGCCTGAAGCGTTTTCAATTCTGCTTCCTGCTGCTTCAGTTTGGAGGCATATACATCATTGATGAGCGATTTGATCCGCTGCACCATTAGATTATAACCATGGCCCAAGAGACCAATCTCATCATTTCCTTCAAAAAATACGCGCTGCGTGAAATCCCCTGTCTGGAATCTGCGCATGGAGCGGGAAAGTTTTTTCAGCGGTTTCGTTATTGAGGCGGCGGCGAGCCAGGTAACCATTAAGCTAACTGCTAAGCACAGAAAAGCGATCGTCACCGTGACCTGTGAAATCTGCCCCAGCTCTTTGACAAGCTGCCGTTTGGAATGCACCACCACTACATACCAACCCGTCGTTTCTGACTGCAGATGCGAGACAATCCACTGTTTGTGATCCGCTGTAGACTCCAGTCTCTCCTCTAGGTTCAACTTAGGGTCGCTGTCCGCAAAATACGGAAGATCAAGATCTCTTTTGCCGATCCAGCTCCGGTTAGAAGCCGTAATGATGAGTCCGTCTCGATCTACCACAAACATATCTACATCATCTTCAGAGTTGTCTAGATATTGGCTTCCGATCTTTCCAGCATCGACCCCGATCACCGCTAGCCCTGCCGGTTTTAAAGTATATACATTCTTGATAATTCTGGAAAGTACAATCTTATGATAATGATCACCAACAAATATGCCATCCGTGGGTCTGGACAATCCAAAGGTTGGACTGCCTGCGGCTTCAACGGCTTCCTTGTAGTACGAGGTTTGGACAAAGTTAGAGAACTTCATGCCAGTCGTCAATCCGGCTTGGTTCGCAGCAAAAGGCTCCGCCCCGTTATTCTGGTCTTCCAAAGAGTATAGAATCAGGGATTGAATCGAGTTGCCAGCGACCATCAGGTTGGTGACCGTTTTAAATACGGAATTACGTTCTTTTTGTGCTTCTGACGACACTAAGAGCCGCTGCACACTTTCATCCAGAAAGAGTGTATTGGAAAAAGAAATCATTCCCCTCACCATCTCATCAATCTGCTCTGCTGTTTTTCGGGTCAGGTGATCCTGTGACTGTTTCATTTTCTCCACCACCTGCTGCGAAGAGATCTGATAGGAGTTCCACCCCATAGCAAATATAGTCACGAGAAGCAGCGGCACAAACCATAATAACAGCTTAAACTGGAGCGGAAGATGGCGATAACGGCTTAATAAGCGGATGTTTCGATTCATGAGAACCACCTTCATGTATAATCAATAAATGTGTAAACCAAGTATAACTGAAATCATTAAACCCTGAACCAGCTTTTTACAATCACTGAAAAATGCCTACATAGTTCTTAAATATGGACCATGTTTCTATCGGTCATAAACTCTTAAGATGGGGATGCAAGAAGAAACGACATTGTCGTCCTCGTTTGATGACAGCCGTTCTCGTGGAAATATATCTCATAAAAAAGGTGGGTTTTTGATGAAAGGTAAAGGAATAAAGCTAGCACTTATGAGTCTAATGCTACCAGCTCTGCTGGCAGGCTGCGGTGGCGGAAATAACAATGCGAAAGCTACCAATGCACCTACAAATGACAAGGCCGAAGCTACTGCCGAAGCAACAGCTAGTGCAGGGGAAAACACACCCGCCGAAAAAATCACACTGAAGTTCTTCACCGCGCTCGCGGATCGGGCCAATGGTTCAGGTAAGGTAGAGCAAGACATTATCGATGCTTACATGAAAGAGAACCCTAACGTCAAGATTGAAGTGGAAGCGCTTCAAGATGAGCCTTACAAATCAAAAATCAAAGTATATGCCTCCAGCAATCAGCTTCCCGATATCATTCAAGCCTGGGGTCAGCCCTCCTTCCTGAGTCCGCTGCTGGATAACGATCTGCTGCTTGAACTGAACAGTGCTGACTTCGAAGGTAATCAGTTTGTGTCCGGATCCATGGACGGCTTCAGTAAAGACGGTAAGCTTTACGGCTTGCCGCGTGGTGCCGACTACATGGTGATGTACTATAACAAAAAAATATTTGCTGACAACGGCATCGAGGTGCCAAAAACAACAGATGATTTGCTTGCCGCCGTCAAAACACTTCGTGCCAAGAAAATTAACCCGATCGCTATGAATGGTATGGACGCTTGGACACTGCCTATCTGGTATGAATTTGTAGCCCAACGTCAGACTGGCGATTTCAATACAATGGATGAAGCTGTGGCACGTAAAATATCCTTTACAGATCCTAGTCTGGTTGCAGCTGCAACTGAAATGCAGCAATTCGCCGATGCTAAAGGTTTTGCCGATGGCTGGCTGACTGCCGATTACGGTGCTGCACGCAACTTGTTCGGACAAGGGCAAGCTGCCATGTTCTTTATGGGCGCTTGGGAGTCGGGTCTGGCAACAGACGAGAACTTCTCTGAAGAATTCCGCAATAACGTAGGTGCTTTCGCATTCCCAGCTTCAACTAAAGGTAAAGCAACCGATGATGCCGCTTGGTATGGTGGTGGATATGCAGTCAGCAAAAACTCCAAACATGCTGAAGCCGCTGTTGATTTCTTGAAATATTTCTTCGCTCCAGAGCATTGGTCTAAAATGCTATGGCAAGCTGGCGCGGGTACACCTGCGCAGCAATTCGATCAATTCCTAACGGGTAACGAAACCCAGCTGCAAAAAGAATTGATTGAAGTGTTCAGCTCCATGACCTCTTCCAGCGGTACTCCACTGCAGGATGTGGGTGACGATGAGTTCAAGCAAAAGGTAATGGAGGCGCATCAAAGCCTGCTTTCTGATGCGATTACCCCTGAAGAATTCGCCAAAGCACTGGATGCTGCATCCGATAAATTCGCTGGTAAATAAACCAGAGAACTACAAAAAACATGAACCTTAGCGCTCCTGAAGTAACCTTATAGATGGCAGTGCGCAAACCCCGGCTTCCCCCAGAGGCCGGGGTTTTGTTTTCGAAAAAATGTATACACCGATCTGAAATTTACGGCATGTTCCGGTGCCTGGCTTCCCGTTACGATGGTAATAGATAGATTACTCTTTAAAAGGACGGAGATTTCCATGCACAGAGTGTTAAGCGACAAAAAAGCGATATTCTTACTCATCGCACCTGGACTGTTCCTATTTGCTTTTATGATCTGCATCCCTATCTTCATGAGCGCTTATTACGGTTCTACGGATTGGGGCGGAATCGGCAAATACAATTTCATCGGCTTTGATAACTACCGCGAAATTCTATTTCATGACAAAGTGTTCTGGAGATCGCTGGTCAATGCCCTGCTCCTGACCGCCGCCACTGTATTTTTACAACATCCCTTTGCCATTCTCATGGGGATATTCCTAACCAATTCCGGCAAATACGAAAAAATATTCCGGACGATCTTTTTTATCCCCGCTGTAATTTCCGTCGTCGTTACAGCCAAGCTGTGGACCGGAATTTTCCATCCGAACTACGGACTGCTCAACAAGCTGCTAAGCGGAGTTGGATTGGACGCACTTACGCATGATTGGCTCGGTGATCCGAAGACAGCCATCTGGTGCATCATCATTGTTGTTATGTGGCAAGGCTTTGGGTATGCACTGCTGCTGTATTATTCAGGTCTGCAAGGCATTCCGGAAGATTTAAGCGAAGCCGCAAGAATCGATGGCGCCAACAACTTTACCCTCTACACGCGTATCATCATTCCGCTGCTTTCGCCGATGATGCGGGTTGCCATCATCATTGCCGTCACCACCTGTCTTAAGCAAATGGAAACCGTATTCTTAATGACCAACGGTGGCCCTGCAAATAGCACACAGTTCCTAGGGAACTATCTTTACAAAACCGCCTTCTCATCATCGCTATACGGCTATGGTAATGCCATTTCGATTCTGTTTATTGTGTTCTGCCTGATCCTAACCGTTATCCTCAACAAGATTTTAAAGAAAGATATCGGAGAATTTTAAAGAAACCCTGTAACCGGAGGATATCCTATGAATAATTCCTTATCGCCTGCCGCTTCACCCCCTAAGCTAAACCTTCACAAACAAGAACGCAGAAAGCCTACAACGGGCAAAATTCTAATGATGGTGTTCCTGTGTATCATCGCGTTGATTCAGTTATTTCCGCTTATTTGGTTGATCGATTATTCCCTGCTCAAGAGCGGTGAGTTCTTCGGAAGCTCATTTCTGAAATGGCCCTCTCCACCCCAGTGGGAGAACTATCGAAACGCTTTTACCTACGGGCGTGTGCCACGTTATTTTGCCAACAGTCTTATCATTACAGTGATAACTGTTATGCTCTCTGCGCTGGTGTCCCTGATGATGGGATATGCGTTTACCCGGATGAAATGGAAGCTAAGTGGCATTGTCCTCTCTCTAATCATGTTAGGCATGATCATTCCCATTCACGCCACATTGCTGCCAAACTTCATTCTGTTTAACAAGCTTGGGATGCTGAACAATATGTACACATTGATTTTGCCTTACTCAGCCATTGTCATCCCCATGAGTGTCCTGATTATGACCGGGTTCCTGGAGACCATCCCACGGGCCATTGAAGAGTCCGCCGTTATTGATGGCAGTGGCATTTACGGGTTAATCTTCCGTATCATCCTGCCCATCACCAAACCGGCGCTGGCAACCATCTGTGTGCTCAACTTCATCAGCACTTGGAATGAATTCATTATGGCGAATACCTTCCTCACCTCGGAAGATCTTAAGACGATTCCCTTCTCCATTATGAAATTCACTGGTGAGTATTCATCCAACTATGGTGCACAGTTCGCGGTTATGACGATCATCGCTATCCCCACCATCCTGATCTACCTGCTCTTCACAGAACAGATGACCAAGGGAATTACCGCTGGAGCGGTTAAGGGCTAACACAATAAACTTAATCCTAACAACATTAAAAGGCTGACAAGACAGGTTTCGTACCCGTCTTGTCAGCCTTTATTCATTCTTACTAATATCTCTTACGGTCGTTGCCAATCCTCCCTCAGCCATTCAACCAAGAGGAGCTCTGGCACATTCACTTTATTAACTTCGGCATAGTCTCTCACCCGTTCAAGCAAACGTCCCGCGGTTCCAGCACTAACCTCTAAACCATGTGCGTTCAGAACATGCATGATTCCACCACTTCCGGAATGTTTACCTAACA
Source organism: Paenibacillus sp. FSL H8-0315 (assembly GCF_038005365.1). NCBI lineage: Bacteria > Bacillati > Bacillota > Bacilli > Caryophanales > Paenibacillaceae > Paenibacillus > Paenibacillus sp. FSL H8-0315. The sequence continues at coordinate 2,062,278 of NZ_JBBOTA010000001.1, forward strand.
CAAAATGATGTGCTCTCCCCACCTCTGTGGGATCAAAGGTCTGGTAGGTGGCTGTTTCTTTCAACAAACCGTCAACATGTATCCCAGATTCATGTGTGAAGGCGAGTGATCCGACGATTGGTTTGGCATCGCCGACACTTCGGCCCGAGGCTGTGATCACCCTATCCGCCAGCCCTTTCAAACACTCCGGACGTACGCTGCTCTCTCCGCCATAAAGATAACGCCAAGCCATCACTACTTCTTCCATTGCTGCATTCCCGGTACGTTCACCAATCCCTGCTACCGTAGTGCTTGCCCAGACCGCACCCGCGGCAATACCGCTAAGTGTGTTTGCAGCCGCAAGACCAAAATCATTGTGGCAGTGTACCTCAAGCTCTACATCTACAGGAACAGCACTAAGTAATGTGCTTACCCGCTCTGCCATTTGACCCGGATGATGAGCAGATACCGTATCTGCATAACGGAACCAACGAATGCCTTCTTTATATAATGTATTTACCAGTTCAACCAGGTACTCCATACTTGCCCTTGAAGAGTCCTCCATCCCCACCGACACAGTCATTCCTAGCCGTTGACCATATTCCGTCGCATGCAGTAATCTTGTCAGACCTTTGGCAGGTGTTAAACCTAGCTTACCTTGTAATTGAATTTCCGAGACAGGGATCGATACATGACTCCAGTTCACACCCGTCGCCCAAGCTTTGTCGATATCACTTTCCAAAGCCCGATTCCAAGTCATCATCTTCATAGGTAGACCTAAATCAGCGATAGCCGCAATATCTTCTTGCTCTTGCTTGCCCATGGCAGGAATTCCTACCTCTGCTTGCTCCACTCCGCATTCCGACAGCAACCTTGCGATTTCCAGCTTTTCTTCCCTCGTGAATGAAACTCCAGCCGCCTGTTCACCATCCCTAAGTGTCGTGTCACATAGCCTGAGACTTTTCACGGTTTACCTTCCTCTCCGCAGCAAGTGCAATTCGGATTACGGGTAATATGGACGCTGTAACAGGCGAAGTCGAGTGAATTGAAGCGATGCATTACGCCCGCATAAGTCGTCCCTACCCTTGTAACCCATTTTACGGCTTCCAACGCAGCCAGACAACCCGCAATTCCGGAGGTTGCTCCCAATACTGGAAAGCCAAACGGTTCCCATTCTGGATTCACATCCGGATAAAGACACTCTAAGCAAGGGGTTTCACCAGGTATAACCGTTGTTAGTGAAATCTCAAATCCATACATCGCCGCCTCTACCATTGGCGTGCCGGTTTCTACACATAGGCGGTTCAACGTATATCTTTCCGGAAAATCATACCGTGCATCAATCACTATATCGGCTTGTTCTACCCAAGGTTTTGCTATATTATATTCTATCTTCGAATTAAATCCTTCCATTTCAACATTTGGATTCAGACGTTTTAGCTGCTGAATGGCTGTGCTCATCCTTTCCATACCCAACTGATCACTGTCCATCAAAATCTGTCGATTTAAATCTGGAGGCACAATGTTTCCTTCATGCGCCAAGATCAGCTTGCCGATTCCGGCAGCAGCTAAATAAAGTGCGGCAGTGCCTCCAAGCCCTCCAATTCCAGCAATCATCACTGTAGCTTCTTTTAGCGCTTTCTGCCCGCCTTCTCCAAGCAGCTTCAATTGGCGAGCGTATCGTTCCAGTTCGGTGCCGCCTACAAGCTGCTCCATGTTGCTCCCTCCCTGTGGCTGAGCTGCATCATTGGAATCTAACCCTCCAGACCATCCGTTCCATAAAGAGCTGTCATTTCATTAAATTTATCCATAAAGGCTAACCCTTCTTCTACACAAGCAACGCCGTAGCGAATTACTTTCTCCTCAGAGGTAAAAGGAAACGGAAAACCTGCTCTCAAGCTTTTTAACACAAGAATAATCCGATCACTATATAAAAGAGCACGCCCAAATCCTTCCCCGTTTATTTCAGATGAACTCTGAACCAGAACCCCACTCTTCTCCTCGATCACGCCCGCCACCGCCTGAAACAAGAGAGGAACCTGCAAACGGACTTTTGGAGAAACCGCGCAGTTAAAATCAGATTTGTTCTTATCTTCAGCGGAAGCGAGAAACAATCGTTCGATCTTCTTCTGTGGTGAAAGAGAAGCCTGTCTTCCAAAAAAGTCTTCTGTATCAAGCAATTGACACAACTGCCGTATGAACATCTCTGCTATATCTTTATCCAGCTCTTTCTCCGTGGTTCGACTACGGTGTTTTAATGCTGATGCTTCCGGAGCAACCCGGCCCATTAATGCAGCACTCTCATTAGCTATGGGATCCATCTACACTCGCCCCTTCCGCTTCATTTTCAGCATGTAATACCTTGGCTAGCCACATTGGTGGTTTGCCCTGTAGCATTTCAACAATCCGCTTCACTTGCTCATCAATAGGACTGCCTGGTGGAACCTTTACCGGCATAATTTTACGACGTGTGACTCTTGCCGCTGCTGAGGCTCCAATCTGCATGATGAATATTAGCGTGCAATCCTCTACCACCTCCAGACGACTCTCTATTTTGCCTGCTTCATCCTGATTGAGAATCGTTGGCAGTTTACGAAGACCTATAAGCTCCCCGCCACTTTTGGTAACTTTATAAATTGCGAACATCGGACTCTGCCCAAAATGGGCATTCACTCTAATTCCATCCTCTGTAGCGAATGCTACTTTCACGATGTTCCTCCTCCCTTCGCATTAACAGATTCGCCGCTTTATTCGTCCACTCCATCGCTCCCCGATACCCTACAGAAGTGGCCATATAAGCACCAAGCTCATTCCAAACGGGAAATCCAGCCGCCATAAATACTGCATCTAACCGCGCCGCTCCATTTATCCCATGTGAGTTACCGATCCATAAATCTGCACCTTTACCCAAAAACTCAACATCATCCAGATCACCGACCCATACCTCTCGTTCCATCTCAACCACCAAAGGAGTTTCATAGGAAGTGACCAGGGCCTTTTGCTCCACCCCCAGCTCTTCGAGCCAAGAAGATACGGTATACAAATGATCTGGCTCCAGCGCAACAAGTGCAGACATTCCCGCAAATTGAAAATGAGCATCCAGCATGCTATCCAATAAATTCTCTCGTTGCCAGCAATAACGAAGCTGTACCGGCTGCCCGCTAATTTGATGCAGAAATTGCAAAATATCATCCGTTGCTTTAAGCCCCATAGCACTCTCGAATACTTTGTAGGGAGTTCCCAGCGCATTATGCAGTCTTCTAGCTGGACGCTCCATACTTCCGCCGATGGCAAGGGTTAGACCCGAATGCAAGCTTTGCAGCATCGAATCTAGAGGCACCCCACCTCTTGTTAGCGGTGAAAATCCTGTCAGCAGATGCCCAGACAAAGAGGTCGATATATCAGGTACAGCGATTACCTCAAAACCGAAGGAGGATATCATTTCTTTCAGCTCCATCACATCACCCGGCGTCAGAAACGATCCCGGCAAGAGGGTAATCTGACGTGAATTCACACTCCTTGAACCCCGATGGCCTACCTGCTGAATCATCTCATCAAGCATCGCCTCCACGGTAGAACTGAACCCCGATTCCAATGAACCACGAAAGTCAGGTAAGGTGACGGAAAAAGCAAGCCCACCCCGCATGTTCCGCTCCCTTTTATAGGTCTTGAGCATGGATTGATAATCCACTCCAGCCACATCCGTCAGCTCAGTCCCAATAATGCCTATAATGTCTGGTCGGTGTTTACTGAGTATGGTATTTAGAGCTTCCTCTAAATTACGATTCGCATCAAAGATTACATCCATCTCCTGCAAAGCAGAGGTCTGTACGGCTATAGGCTCGCGAAAATGCCGGGTAAGCAGCGCCTTCGGAAATGCGGAACAACCTTGCGCGCCATGCACAATAGGCAATGCCTTGTAGCAACCCTGAAATGCCAGTACGGAACCAAGGGATTGACCGATTTTGATTGGATTAACTGAAGTAGGTTTACTCCTTTTGTTAACGGTCATAGGAAGGTTCCTCCTTATCCCAGGGAGCGGCACTGGCAGCCAGCTTCCAGATTGGATTAGCAAGAGAATACGTCAGCTCCTTAGCCAGCCTTAGTAAACCTTCGTAACCAGCATAGGCCTTGTGTCTTTCTTGATTAATATCGATAAACGGAATTTGCTCTTTCATTGCCACATACATATTCCGTCCGCCAGCAATCATAATATCTGCCTTACGATCCCGGACGGTTTTGATAATTCGGCTTGCCCCGCCCTCCGGGATATATTCGGTGTCATCACTAACACGATCCGCTATACGCCGTATATCATCTTCCGTGCTTTTGTTCGTGCCTACACCTACCACCTGAACGCCTAACTCCTTCAGTGCGGAAATAATCGACCAGCTTTTTACTCCACCCGTATAGAGAACTGCTTTCTTTCCTTTAAGCAGCTTGCGGTAGGGCCGCAGCTCCTGAATCAGTCTGCTTTCCTCTAGTTCCGTCAACCGATCCACACGCCGCTCCATCTCACGGTCATTCAGCAAATAAGCCATTTGACGTAAGGAATAAGTTGTCTCCTTGGCCCCATAGAAGGAGCCTTCGAAATAAGGAATGTGGTATATTGCCTCCATTTCTTTTGCCAGACCTAACAATGCACGGCTGCACACAACCATATTCACTTTTGCATGATGTGCCCATGTAATTTCCTTATATCTTGCATCCCCTGTAATTCTGGACATTAGCGTAATTCCAACACTCTTCATTAATTTCTCGATATCCCACATTTCACCCGCGATATTGTACTCCCCAATCAAATTCACACCTAAAGGAATCTCAATCTCTGGTTCACCTGTGCCAATTACATATTGTAGCAGCGCTTCACCAGCCAGCCGATTTCCAAGATTCTTACTGCCTACGAATCCGGGGCTGTTCACGGGGATCACAGGAAGCCCCAATCTGCCTGCCGCTTCCTTGCATACCGCATCCAAATCCTCGCCAATCAATGCTGTCACACAGGTCGCATATACAAATATTGCCGGAGGCATAAAGCGCCCGGCAATATAGTCAATGCTATCTTTCAGTTTCTTTTCTCCGCCAAAAATAATATCGTTATCGTTGAGATCTGTAGTGAATCCGTATTGTGAAAGCGAAGGCCCGCTTGACAAAGCCCCTCTACTTTCCCAGCTATTCCCGGCACAAGCAGCCGGCCCATGGACAAGATGCGCAGCATCCATGATCGGCAGCAGCGTGATTTGGGCTCCGTCAAAGGAGCAGCCCCCAGCCGCTTCGCCCGGCTTGGGGCGTGGACATGGTTTCGATTTCGGAGTTAAGCTCCCGCAAGCTTGCGCGTCGGATACATCGTTTCTGATGGACTCCATCGTACCACCTCCCGTAACTGAATACTCCTTACGCTTAAAATGCTCAATTATTCAGTGTCACTACGATAAATATTGCACTTCCGGCCGCTCCCCAACGCTCGGCTCCGTATGAGGACGAGGGAATGAATCGGAAGTATACGATTCGGCTTAACGTTCTCCTACTAACGAACAAGATCGTGGTTGAAGCCAGATGAATCCTCATCCAACCCCTGCAGAATTGTATTTACTATAGTAGTTAACAAGTTCAAGGCACCTTGATAACCGATAATCGGATAACGATGCAGATGATGGCGGTCAAAGACAGGGAAGCCTACACGGATCAAAGGAACGTCGGCATCTTTGGCAGCAAATTTAAGATGAGAGCTTCCAATGGCCAGATCCACAGGATCATCAATCAGCAGAGAGCGCATATGCCACAAATCATTTCCGATATGAACCGTTGTTTCTGCTCCGTAGGGGCTGGCAGCAAGCAGAGCTTTCGCTTCTTCTTTAAATCCGTTTTCCCCATTAGAGCACACAATATGAATAGGCTCTATACCGACTTCCAGACAGAATTCAATCAGGCCGATCAGCAAATCCGGATCGCCAACTAAAGCCACTCGTTTGCCATGCAGATAAGGGTGGCTATCGAGCAAAGCATCCACTACCCGGCCACGTTCTTCCACAAGCTCAGGCGGAATGGGCAATCCCGTTAATTCACTGATAGACTCTATTAGCCGATCTGTGGCATGAATGCCCAGCGGAGTCGACATCGCAACGGTCTGTTGTTTCCATGTGCCGCTGATGTATTCCAATGTTTTTTTGACAGAATATTTCTGAAGTGAAAGAGTTCCCAACGCATTAGCTGCCTTCGGCACATCCGCCAGCTTCGTTCCCCCATAATAATAGGAATATTCTCCCGTAGCCGGGGAATCAAAATTTCCGCTGTGGTCACCAAGGAAGGTGTAGCCTGTATCAAACGCGGCAAGGATTTTTCGAATTTCCGCAAAATTCCCCGTATAAGGCTCAAACCCTAAAATGACATTCAGCTTCTCTCCAGTTCCCTCTCCACTGCCAGGGGTAGCTTCAATCCCAGAGCGGATGAACAAGGTACTGAGGATGGACTTTAACATGGAATCGTAACCTGTAATATGTGATCCGGAAAAACTTGGCGTGTTGGCGTAGGGCACTGGAATTTCGTTCGAAATTGCATCCTTCTGGCGGGCATTGGATATAAAAGCCTGCAGATCATCCCCTATAACCTCAGCCATACATGTAGTGGATACAGCTATCATCTCTGGCTTATAGAGCGCCACACTATTTTCAAGACCATCAATAAGATTATTCATCCCTCCAAACACCGCACCATCTTCTGTCATAGAGGAAGAAACTGCGGGGGTCGGCTCCTTGAAATGACGGCTTAAATGACTACGAAAATACGCAGTGCAGCCTTGAGAGCCATGTATAAACGGCAGAGTTTTTTCGAATCCCAGCGCAGCCATCAAGGCTCCTAGGGGCTGGCATGCTTTATGAGGATTAACTACCAGTGAGGTGCGGGCAAAATTCTTATCCTTATATTCAGACGACTTCGAGTAGGCTAATGCTTCTGCTGTCTCTTGCTCACTGCAGGGTGCCTCGAATACTTTTTTCCCTTCACGTTGCTTCACATAGGGTTCAGTTTGAAATAATGTATTGTAATCTGGGATCTCCAGTTTGTCCTTCATACGCCCGCCTCCTTTTTAGGGAGTGATCCTGTTTTCCCTGAATTAATCAAGCTCCACACTGGGCTGTTAATGGTCATGTCCATGTCCTTAGCAAAAATCTTAAACCCATCATAGCCATGGTAAGGACCACTATAATCCCAAGAGTGCATTTGCCGGAAAGGAATACCCATCTTGTGATACACATATTTCTCCTTCACACCCGAGCCCATCAGATCAATATCAAGTCTTTGCGCAAGCTCTTCCAGCTCGTAAGCGGTTGGATCATCGTAGATAATAGTGCCTTCCGGAAGTTCAGGGAATGTCTTCTCGTAATCATCCTTGTGAGCGAACTCATAACCTGTGCCCACTACCTCCATCCCCAGATCCTCATAAGCCCCCAGTGTATGGCGGGCACGTAATCCGCCTACCAGCAGCATGACCTTTTTACCTTCCAGCCGGGGTTTAAATTTAGAGATTATCGCCTCCATTTGTGGCGTGTACTTAGCGATGACTTTCTCGCAGTTTTCCTGAATATATTCATCAAACCTTGCGGCGATGGCTCGAAGGCTTTCAGCGGTTTTGGTCGGCCCGAAAAAGTTGTATTCCAGCCAAGGAATCCCATATGCTTTCTCCATCGTCGTTACCATATAGTTCATGGAGCGATGACAGTGAATCAGATTGAGCTTCGCCTTATGCGCAATCGCCAATTCATTGATGGTTCCATCCCCAGACCACTGCGCAATAACACGCAGACCCATTTCCTCCAGTAAAATGCGTGAAGCCCAAGCGTCCCCACCGATGTTATAATCTCCGATAATATTAATATCGTAAGGACCACATTCCGCAAGCTCCTTCTTCCCCATCAGAAAATCACGGATCGCATCGTTAGCAATATGATGACCCAAGGATTGGCTAACCCCACGGAACCCTTCACAACGAACGGGAATGATCGGGATACCTAGCTCGATAGACATTTTTTTGGACACCGCTTCAATATCGTCTCCGATTAGCCCCACAGGACACTCTGATTGGATCGAAATTCCTTTAGCCAGTGGGAACATTTCTTTAATTTCACGGCAAATGACTTCAAGCTTCTTGTCACCGCCAAATACAATATCTGTCTCCTGAAAATCACTCGTCACCTGCATAGCCGTAAAATTATCAATGCCCAGTGTTCCGTTGGCATAATTCCGTCTTGTTCCCCAGCTATATTGCCCACAACCTACAGGACCATGGCTGATATGCACCATATCCTTGATCGGGCCCCAGACCACGCCCTTCGAACCGGCATAAGCACATCCTCTTTGGGTCATAACCCCCGGACGGGACTTCATATTCGATTTGATGGCGCATTTGCCACAGTTTATTAACTCTTCATTATTGATTTCAAAATGCTTCTGACGATCCTTCCGTGCCTTTTCCGGGTAAGCCTCAAGAATCTCTTCGAGCATCTTTTGGTTATCTTCGATATTAAGCCCCATTCTGAACCCTCCTCATCCCTTAGAGTGATCCAGTGAACAGCCGTCTCTCCACTCCTGTTCACCGGACGAACCTAATTATTGGCCAGATGCCTGCAGCTTTTTCAGCGCCGTCTCTTCATCCTCAATCACACCAAATTCCATGAGTAAATCCTCCAGCTCTTCCATAGAAATCGGGGTCGGGATTGTCATCATATTGTTATTCAGGATCTTTTCTGCCAAAATCTCATATTCTCTCGCTTGCTGATGATGAGGATTATATTGGGCCACGGTCATTCTTCTCAGCTCTGCATGCTGAACCACATTATTCCGCGGGACAAAATGGATCATTTGTGTATTCAAACGGCGTGCCAGCTCCATAATGAGCTCATCCTCACGGTCCGTATTACGACTGTTGCAGATCAGACCGCCCAATCTTACGCCACCGCTGTTGGCATACTTTAGAATTCCGCGCGCAATGTTATTGGCCGCATACATAGCCATCATTTCCCCGGAGCATACGATATAAATTTCCTGTGCTTTATTCTCACGGATCGGCATTGCAAATCCACCGCATACCACATCACCAAGTACGTCATAGGATACAAAATCCAATCCTTCATAAGCCCCTTGCTGCTCCAAAAAATTAATAGCTGTAATAATCCCGCGGCCGGCACAACCCACACCCGGTTCAGGTCCACCACACTCCACATTAAGAATGTCGCCATATCCCAACTGAACTACATCCTCGAGCTCCAAATCCTCAACCGTTCCTCTTTCTGCTGCCAATTGGAGCACTGAATTCTGAGCTTTAGTGTTCAAAATCAGCCGTGTGGAGTCCGCTTTAGGATCACAGCCTACGATCATTGTTTTTTGACCAAATTTAGTGGCGAGCTGCGCCAAAGTGTTCTGCGAAGTTGTGGATTTACCGATACCGCCCTTACCGTAAAAAGCTATTTGTCTCATCATTCATCATCCCTTCGAAATCGATATATTTTCAAAATAAGAGCTGAATTTCACACTTTCTAGAATCGCATCCTGTATTTCACCTTTACGCACCAGAGGCAATACTCCGGCTTTATTTAAGCTGGCGCGAGGGACATCGCCAATACCAGAACAGAGCAATATTTGACAGTCCTGTAATATAGAAATAATTTCTTGTAACGTGGCATTCTTATCCCCATTACAATCCGCTTTACCGTGGCAATAGGCCTGAATCTTTCTGATACCTAGCAGTTTCACGTTTATTCCATCCGTTTCATAAACCATGAACTCTGTCGCGTGGCCAAAATGTTGATTGACCTTATCCCCACCACGTGTAGCAACAGCGACTTTGGTGGTGTGCTGCCCTTGCTGGAAAGAGTTCTGCCTTAGCTCTTTGGCTTTGACACGCTGACGGATTTTGGCATCGAGTTCACGTTGAAAGAGCGCTCTAGCTCGCTCATTAATAACTGGATTTTCATCCATCTTTTCTAATATAAAATCCTGATTACGATCCTGACCTAGCAGCCCAATGGCATCAGCACGACATTGCCGACAATGGCGCATGACCTTCATCCCTTCGCGCCCAAGCACTTCCTGCAGGTTGTGCAGTTCTTTAGGACGCGGCGCCTTGCGCCCATCCCGTTCATACTGACTTCCCGGTGCGATAATTAAAGGCGTCACATTATGCAGAGTTGCCCCGAGCGCTTTAACTGTTCGCGATACTTCAGGGAGATGATGATCATTGACCCCTGGAATCATAACGGAATTAACTTTAACAAGAACACCTTGCTGCGCCAGTAGCTCCAAACCTTGAAGCTGGCGGCTGATCAGCAGCTCCGCTGCTTCTTGTCCTTCGTACCGGATCCCTTCGTCAACAACCCATGGATAAATTTCACGGCCCACATTGGGATCAATGGCATTGATGGTGATCGTGACATGACGGATACCTAGCGCTAGTATGGCGTCTACATGCCTGTAAAGGGTCAATCCATTAGTACTCAGGCAAAGGGTAACATCAGGGACCTGCCGCTTGACTCGTTCGAACGTGTCAAAGGTTCGTTCTGGATTCGCCAGCGGATCACCCGGACCTGCAATCCCAACTACCGACAGTTGCATCAGCTGTGCGGCTACACCTTTCACTTTGCGTTCAGCTTGCTCTGGAGTTAGCACTTCACTAACTACACCAGGCCTGCTTTCATTCACACAATCGAATTTCCGGTTGCAGTAATTACATTGGATGTTACAGGCGGGAGCAACCGGGATGTGCATCCTAGCAAAAAAACGATGAGCTTCCTCACTGTAGCAGGGATGGCGGCTGAGCTCCTCCTCTGCTTCAATGGATAACCTCGATGACGCCTGCGGCATTTCCCCACCTCCTAAAAATTTTATGCAGCATGAACTACTAGTACTTCTTCGCAGTAAAACTCACTCCGATAGAACAACTCATGTAATTTTAGTTAATATAGTTCTCGCTTGATTGCTTTGATTAGTTTCATCATATTTTCATCAACCTACATCGTCAATCGAGTTTTCCCTTTTTAAGTCCTGTTTTTCCTTATGTTTGCAGTTTCGTCATATTAAATGTTAGTTTATATAACCTATATATATCATGTCTCCGTTTCCATTTTATTCAATCTCTGTTGATTCTCCGTCATCATGTCATGTTTCTGGCCATTTTAAGGATTCTTAAAAGATAGAATCCATTTATTTCTGCAACTTTTATTGACAATGACTTTCATCTCGTATATGATCTCTTTAGGCAAGAACACATTGAATAATCTTAAAAATTTAATATATCCCGTAAAGGGGAGTAGCTGTTAAATAAAGTCGTCAATACGAGAATATGAGGATATTCTCCGGCTTTATTGGCAATTCACATTGTTAGCGAGACCTTTACCAATCAGGTTAGACCTTTATTCCAAAGGCTAATCTGTTTGGTAAAGGTCTTTTTTATATAAATTTGGTTAAAATGGTAGGGTAGATATCTTTTGGTAGATATTTGCATTCAAAAAGGGAGGACAACAGTAATGGATTGGGGATTATTATTAGAGTACGGTTGGGTATTGCTTGTTCTGGTAGCACTAGAGGGACTACTCGCCGCAGATAACGCATTGGTATTGGCAATTATGGTTAAGCACCTTCCTGATGAGGAAAGAAAAAAAGCGTTGTTTTACGGATTAGCGGGGGCCTTCGTGTTCCGATTCGGTTCGCTATTTGTCATCTCCTATCTGGTCGATATCTGGCAAGTACAAGCCATCGGCGCGATTTATTTATTATTTATCGCGGGTAATCATATTTTCCGAAAACTGTTGTTTAAGAAGCCCGTCACAGATGAAGCTGCTGAAAGCGGCACTGACGGTGCGGTCAATAAAAAGAAATCCAGCTTTTGGTTTACTGTTCTGAAGGTAGAAGTTGCTGACATCGCCTTCGCGGTCGATTCCATCCTAGCCGCAGTTGCACTCGCGGTTGCTCTTCCTGCAAGTGGTCTTCCAAAAATCGGAGGCCTCGATGGCGGACAATTCCTCGTCATCTTTGCCGGTGGATTTATCGGTCTGGTCATTATGCGTTTCGCAGCTTCCTTCTTCGTTAAGTTGCTGCATTCCCGTCCAGGACTTGAAATTGCAGCCTTCTTTATCGTAGGTTGGGTGGGTGTTAAGCTCTCAGTCATTACATTGGCGCACCCTTCACTTGGTGTTCTGTCCGAAGATTTCGCTCATAGTACCTGGTGGAAAGCCACCTTCTACGTTGTGCTCGTACTCATCGCTGTAATCGGCTGGTTTATGAGTAGCCACAAGGTTGAAGAGAATGTTGGCGAGAATCCGGTTCGAGAAGTAGACAAACAACTCGGTAAGTAATCGTTAAAATACAGCCACAAACCATACCCCGAAAGATGCACCTTCTGAACAGGTGTCCGTCTTTCGGGGTATTGCTATTTATCCTCGTTTTTGCTCTCGATATTCCTGCGGCGTACAGCCAACGGTTTTTTTGAAGAATCGAAAAAAATAGTGCTGATCACTAAACCCGAGCTGGCCGGAGATCTCGTGCATTTTTAGAGCAGTTCCAAGCAGCAGCTCCTTACTCAGCTCCACTTTTTTCTCCAGAATATAATCAGAAATCCCCTTCCCTGTCGTTCTTTTATACCAGCGTGACAGATAGGACGGATTAAGTGAGACTTCCTGCGCAATCCGGGTTAAGGACAAATCATCGGCCAGATGGGATTTAATATATTGGTGGATCATGGACAGGATATTCGATTCATCATGTTTATAGGTAGCGCTTCTGTTCGAGATAATCCATTCAAAAAACGTGTGATAAAAAGAGATGACATCCGACCAGTGTGTATTGATATTAAAATATAACATGCGTGATAAATTCATACCGCTATGTGCTTTTTCCGTTAAACCTAACTCTTGTAAAGTCTGCAGCAGAGTGTTACTGATCCCAGACATTAATCTTAATCTCAAAAAAGGATCCTCCGGCCCACCTTCCCCCGAGAGCTCCACCCATTTGCGAAAAGATGTGCCCCAATCGAGATCACCTTCAAGCAGCCTTTGTTTTAAATAGTCGAGCAGTAATTCCGCTGTTGCATTTCGATTATGCATAGAACCTGGACTTGGGCCCACTTCCTTGGTATTTATCCTCAGCAGCTTTTCCATCCCAAGTCCGGGGCTATCAAAAATGGCTAATCGTAAACGGTTCAAGGCATAGTTCAGCTCATGCCAATGCACTTCCTGATCACTGGCGATGATAGACACAGATAGTTGCAGACATTTGCCACAGGCTTGTTGAACGGATTCCATTGTTCCGTGGACGAAGCGCAGCGTTTTTAACCAGAGCTCTTCTTCCTTGATTGAGGATACACTTTCACTTTTAGGCTGAACAAAACAAGCTATCGTCCCCGGATCCAGATCCACAGCCTTAACTTCAACCTTGTCGCTGAGCAGCTCCTCCGCAATATTGGCTACCGCATAACGAATTAAACTCCGGTCTGAAGCCGTTTCATAATTTCGCCAAGCCTCCATCCGCAGAATAATAGGCAGGACGGATCCATCCGCTTTGAACGGGAGCTGAATGGCATCGAATTCAACCTGCAAGCTCTGCCGGTCTATCCGTTCGGTGCGTCTTAGAATATCGTGTAATAACTGCTGCTGTAACTGGGGCAGCGCGCGCGGGAGCTTGTCGCGAAGCCACTGGCTTTTATAGAAATAATCCTCTTCTGAAGATATTTTCTCCAAAGTCAGCTCCACAGCGGCACGAATTTTATCCATCCCCTCTGTCTTCAATAAATAGTCAACTACACATGGATTTCGGATCGCCTGATGGGCAAAATCGAATTCATTATGTCCTGTCAGCAGAATTACTTTACAACGTGGCCAGCGGTCGACAATTTCCTGAATTAACGCCATCCCATCCATACCTGGCATACAGATGTCACTAAGCACAATATCTATTTTTACGGTATTAAGCCAGTCTATGGCATGATCCGCTGAATGAACCTTTATGATCTCCAAATCTTTAAAATCTGCCTTTACAAAAAATTCGTACAGCCCATCCAAAATATTAGGCTCATCATCAACTATCATCATTCGTTGCATCCTGCACGTCCCCTTTAAGCGGTAAATTGACTCTTACACAAAGTCCGCCCAAACTGCTTCTCTCTGCCATCAAGCCATAAGGGGAACCAAATTTGATCCTCAATCTCTGATTTACATTTAATAAACCCGTGATCTCCCCCTGAATGGCATTCTGCTCGGAGAACTGGCGCTGCAAGAGATTTAACTTGTCCTCACTAAGTGAGTCACCGTTATCTTCTATTATAATAGTCAGCGTATGCTCAACTTTTTCATAACTCATTTTTAATAGGCCATTGCTGCTTTTTTGCTTAAGCCCATGCTCGAATACATTTTCAATAATGGGCTGCAGGAGAACCCGTGGGACTTTGATGTCCCGGCAATCCGCTGCAATCTCATCTACCTCAGCTCTAATTCTCGCGCCAAAACGAATCCGCTGTATAGCCAGATAGACCAAAGCATGCTCCTGCTCTTGCTGCAAAGTAACCTCCTGGGCGGAATCCCGGGTCATGTACCGAAAATATTGCCCTAAATAATCAGAGAATTCCTTGATCAGCTCTACATTTTCCACCTCAGCCATCTGTTTTATGCTAAATAGACTGTTATAGAGAAAATGAGGCGTGATCTGCGATTGTAAATGTTTAAGCTCCGCTTCCCCTGTCCGGATACGCTGCACGTAGTTCTCATCGATTAACGTATTCAGATGCTTAAGCATCTCATTGAAACGAGAATATAGATACCCAAACTCATCCCTGCGGGAGTGAGTTATAAAGATCCCCGTCTGCCCCTGCTCCGCTTTCTTAAACCCCCTGATAAGAATAGACATCGGGCGATGAATCATCCTGTATGTCCATAAAGAGAACAAGATAATGATCACTATCGAGACAACGAACAACAGCCATAGCAACAATGAGTAGACATGAATCGGCTTCATGAGCACCGTATTGGGAATATTTGCGGTCAGCCTAAAGTTATTGCTGTGATCGTAGAGCGAATAGTAAAAAGAATTATCAAAACGATACCGCTGCACACTTACAGTCTCTTCACTATTTAGTGGTTTCTCTATGGGGAACAACCTGGGCTTCTGGTCAGAAGTTGATATCACATAATCGTTATTGCCGAAGGCTAACGTAATATCGCTCCCCCCTGATACCGCAAATTCTTTCAAACGCAACTCAAGCTCAGGTGAGGAAAGCTTCACTCCCAGCAAAAAATTAGGTGAAAGATTGCGATCCAGGTTATAAGGATTACTACGCAGTAAATATAAGTCATCTTCGTATTTAGATAAAGCACCCTTCAGATTGCCCATAGTGGCCAGCAGACTTTGCCATTCCTCGTTGGTTACATCCCTAACCCCCACCGCAGCGCTAACCCGCTTATTAATTTCCGGTACATAATACACAACATCACTAATATAAGGACTGGTTTCTTTGATTTGTTTTAGCTTGGTGTATATATTGTTCAGATTAGAATCCACTTCGTACCGGCTCATAATTGGAATACGGGTACTGAAAGTAGCCAGCGTTTCATCCTGAGAGTACTCCGTGACTAAGCCCGTTATCCGTTGCAGCTCAAATTCAAGATGGCTGTAGTAAAAATGAACCTTCGATTCGTTCGCCCTCTCCACTTCAGCTTGCATTTGGTTGGAGCTATAGTAGGTAATAGATACACTCAGCGCGCAGAGTGGAAGCATGACCAATAGGAAAGCTCCGATCAGCTTGATCACAATGGAATCGGGGTTCCACCCGATGGAGAATGATTTCATTGGAATTTTCTCCCTCTTCTATCGAATAATAATAAAGAAGGAGCCATGTTCAGGCTCCTTCTTATTTTTAGGTCCAGTCCAGTTTAACCCTTTACACTACCCACGACTAGTCCATGCACAAAATATCTTTGCAGGAACGGATAAATCGCCAGGATCGGAATGATAGACAAGAAGATCTGGGAGGCTTGCGTTGTACGGTCTGAGATTTGGTTTAATAACGCAGCTTGTTCAAAAGTAATATTTTCGGTCTGGATCGATACCTGCTGAAGTATGGATTGTAAATAGGTGGCCAGCGGATAATGTTCCGGGCTTCTCATATAAATCATGCCATCGAACCATGCATTCCAGTGACCTACCAAAGCGAACAACGTAATGGTCGCAATACTTGGCATAGATACCGGCAGGTACACACTCCATAACGTGCGTAAGTGTCCCGCGCCATCCATCCATGCGGCTTCCTCCAATTCTTTGGGCAAACCTCTGAAGAAATTGAGCATAAGCAGAACATTAAAGATCGGCACCGCGCCCGGTATAACAAGCGACCAGATGCTATCCAGCAGCCCCATTTCCTTTACAATTAAATAGCCAGGAATCAGACCCCCGCTGAAGAGCATCGTGAACACAAAAATCCAGGCATACACGGTCCGTGAGCGGAAGGACTTTGCCTCTTTAGACAGCGGATAAGCTACTAGAATCGTAAACAACAAGTTAACGGATACCCCAAGCACTACCCGGAGCAGACTAGTTCCGAAGGAGTGAATGAACTGGTTGTTCTGAAGGATATATTTATAGGAAGAAAGAGTGAAATCCACAGGCCAGAAGGTTACGCTACCCGCGTTAACAGCTGCGCTGGAGCTGAAAGAGATCGCCAGAATATTCACGATTGGAAAAAGACAAAGCACCGCGAGCAAAGTCAGAAATACATAATTGCAGCGGAGAAACCAACGATAAGCAGTTGAAGTATGGTGCATTTAGTCCACTCCTTTCTCTCTAAAAAATCCGATATTTAGCAAAACGATACGCCAGATAATAACCCAGCCCGATAAATACGAAGGAAACTACCGATTTTATCAAGCCTAGTGCGGTCGATACAGAGTACTGAGCATCCTGTAGACCAATTCGGTAAATCATCGTGTCCAAAATATCACCTGATTCATACACTAGCGGATTGTACAGGTTGAACACTTGGTCAAATCCCCCATTCAGGACGTTGCCAAGGCTGAGTGTAAGCATCAGGATCATAATCGGGCGAATGCCCGGAAGCGTAATATGCCAGGTCTGCTTCCGTCTTCCGGCACCATCGATTACAGCAGCTTCATAAAGGGAGGAGTCAATGCTGGTTAAAGCCGCCAAATAAATGATCGTCCCGAATCCAAACTCCTTCCATTGATCTGTGATCACTAGTACGTATGGGAACCAGCTATTGTCCGCTAGAAATTGAATAGGCTGCATGCCTAGTGCTTTTAAAAGCATGTTGACAATCCCGCTGCTCGGAGACAGTACATCTACGATAATCCCGCCCAAGATAACCCATGAGAAAAAGTGCGGCATATAAATAATCGTCTGAATCGAACGTTTGAAGCCGTTTACACGAACCTCATTAAGCAATAAAGCCGCTATAACTGGCACGGTCAGCCCAGCAATAATTTTCATGACGGAGATAAATACAGTATTCCATACGACCTGACCAAAACCGGGAAGCTCAAACAAATAACGAAAGTTTTCGAGCCCTGTCCAGTTCATATTCTTAAACCCTGAAATCGGGGAAAAATTCTGGAAGGCAATTACAAGGCCAGCCATCGGAATATAACTAAAAATAATGATTACTATTAAGGCAGGTAAAATCATTAAATGGAGCGGAATATTACGTAGAAATTGCTTAGTATTAAAGTGCATATGCTTTCTCCTCCTTGTATCTCAATTATAGAGCAGCCCCAAATTGCCTTAATAGTGTAGCGTATTGACTTTAAGTATCTTTTGTTGACCTGGTTATCGAACCGAATAGCTGTTCAGCCAAAAAAAGAACTGCCCGTTTGTCATTATCATGACTAGGGGCAGTCCTCTTCTGCGTCGTTTTTACTAGTTTGCTTTTACGATATCATTTACTTCTTTCGTTATTTGATCTCCACCGAGCTTTTTCCAGTTGGCTACGAATTTGTCGAATTCATCGATAGGAAGACTTCCGTAAATGATTTTGACAAAGGTCTCTGCACGCAGTTTATCCAAGGTAGCCGCTTTGCTGTTCATCGTTTTAGTTGGGGCATAAATGAACTCATTCATCAACACCAAGTCATTGTCGCGGTAGTGTTTGATAACCGATTGTGAGCTAAGCGGCCCAAAGATCCGTTCCATATGCCATTTATCAAGATCTCCACCGCGGTAGCTTTGAATATCATCATAGAATAATTTAGCTTCAAGGCCCATGTTTGAGGTATCTCCCGATTCAAGGGCTTTTTCCACTTCATCCTGTGCTTTTACATTTTTGTTCGGTGGCAGGTTGGATACAACCGCATTTTGGAAGCCCAGACCTGTGTCCCCGTTCAAATATTTTGCCCGTTCTGTTTTAGCGGACTCCCCAAACATTTTCTCTGCTTGGAAATTAAGCAGCTTGATCAATGCCTCCGGATGTTCGTAGCCCTTACGGACCGCGAATACGCCACCAATTGTAAGATGGTTTTGGGTTTTGGCAGGTTGGTCATCAATAGATTGTACTGGATAAGGCACCCAGTTAACATTTTGATCCTTTTTAATCATGTCCTTTACTTGGAAAGGGGCCCATTGCGGCAAAAATAACATACCGGATTTACCAGCATTCACATCCTCCATCGCTTTGGCAAAGTCTTTTACCCCAAACTCTGGATCAATGACTCCTTCTTTATACAATCTTTGCAGCTCCGCAAGTCCAGCCTTTACCTCCGGTTGAATCGTACCATTCACAACCTCGCCATCGGCGTTTTTGATCCAAGTTTCCAGGTAAGCATGGTACCCGAGTAGAAACGCATTGATTGGCAAGTCCTTGTTCAACGAAATGCCGTAAGTATCCTGTTTGCCATTTCCGTCTGGATCTTTAAATGTAAAGTCTTCTGCAATCTTAATAATATCCTGCATGGATGTTGGCTCTGCCAGATTCAGCTTGTCCATCCAGTCTTTTCGAATCCATATCATATCAGAGGAATCCAGCGAACCCGGGAAGCTTACCATCGCCATCAGTTTTCCATCTTTCGTAACCGGCTTTAGCCCTGCTCCGTCCTCTTCTGCGTAATATTCTTTGACAAGATCCGAAGCATATTTATCAAATACCCCGGTCAAATCCTCCAACATGCCAGCTTCATAAAGCTGCTCGAATTGCACCGTGGACACCTTTAACAAATCAGGCAAATCCCCGCTCGCCAAGGTAACATTCATTTTATCGTTATAGTTAGCATCAGCCACAATCCAGTCATAGGACACTTTAATCCCAAGCTCTTCCTCGTATCCTCTGGTCCAGATGTTATTGGAATGTGTATCGCCCTGCGCCAACGTCTCTTTGCCTGTTTCGTTCATCGTGGAGCGAAGTTTGATCGGCGGATCATATTTGGTTAAAGGGCCACCTTCCATTTCCGTTTGCACACTAGTGTTTCCCTCTGCGGAACTACTACTGTTTCCACTATTATTGCTGGAGCAACCACTGAAAACTAATGATAAAACAATGGCCGATGCCATTAAAGGCAAGCCTTTAATCTTTCTTTTCATCTATTGAACCTCCCTTATTTTCTATATCCTAATTGTAAGAAGAAAGCGTTAACACAGCGAGTGTGAACCGTTTACATTCGGTATCTTTTCTTTACCTATTCATGTTCGCCTAACAAAGCTCCGCTTTAGGGTCACTCTGATTATCATAATACTGTGAGTTTGTAAGTGTCTATGTATTGGTAATTAATTACACAAAAAAGAGGCTGATCCTTATACTATCCCTTAAGAATCTTAGCCATCAAGATTACCTATATAGTGAGCCGGCGGTGCATAGTGTAGGCGGAATGGACTGAGGATTGCGTTGAGGATTACGCGGCATTACGCGTTTAATTGTATTTAGTACACTTATAATGCATCAAATCACTCGGCCAAAGGATATAAGTGTATTCCGTACACTTATATTCTTGCTTTTCTCGCCAGTAGGTGAATTCTCTAGTTTTTAGTTGCAGAGAATGCAATTAAAGATATACATTCACCTTTTGCATAAGAAATAGCTGTATAGAATGCAGTTATTTTTCGGATTCCAGCAAGAATCGGCGCACAAAAAATGCTGAGAGAATACTGGAAACTGCATCTGCCAGATAGAGATGCTTTAGTCAATCCGCCGCGCTGCAAACTAAAAAACCAAACAGCGATTCTCCAATCGTCGGAGAATCGCTGCCTGGCTGTCTTATTAACACTTATTGACCTATGATCTGATCGGTCTTTCCTTGCAGCTCCACTAGCTTCATGATCACCGAAGCCGCCAGCGCTTTTGTTACATTCTGCTGCGGATTAAACTTGCCGTTGTCATCCTTTAAGAGTCCCAATTTCACAACAAGAGCCACGGCCCCTTTATTGTTTATAGCTGAGCTATCACTAAACTGACTTACAGTCACATCTTTATCAAGATAAGCTGTGAGTTTATTGTATTTCAAGAAATTAGCCAGATGAACAGCAAGCTGTTCCCGGGTTAACTTACTCTCTACTTGCAGGCTTTCATCCTTATTGATCCATTTACGATCTGCTGCAAAAATAACTGCATCATAATATGAATTCTCTGGCTTCACGCCTGCCACAGTTTTTCGTTCATTATTATTATAATAATTGGTGAAATTTGGACTAGAAGCTTTGGCAAGATAGGATAACCAATCACCGACAGTTATTTCTTGATCCGGGTTCACTTTGCCATCGGCATCCGGTGTAATCACATGGTGGTTTACCAATTCTGATAATTCCCGCTCTGCTGCATGACCTTTGATATCCGTTGCAGATAGTTGAGCATCTTGCTGACCGAGGTAATCATACACCGCAACCCATTTTCCAGTGGCTGCATCCAAAACCTGATTCAATCCATTAGATTCATCAAAGGTTGTATCATATACCAGCTTCACCTTCGGTGCGACATAGTTACTATAAGTATTGTATCCACCAACCTGAGTATACTTCAGTTTAGTCTGATATTTAGGTTTATAACTTTCGAGCGCTTCTTTCTTGGAAATTGTTGCATCAGGCGATAATGTGATTCCATCGATACCGCTTATCCGATTCCCCATGTAAGAAGTCAGTCTGCCGTAAAGATCCAAGCTTACCGTAATGGTGCTGTCACTCACAGGAATTCCTTGATGATATCTAATAAACTGGTATCCATATCCTGATCCGTCTGAAGTCAAACTCGAATTATCCCCGTATTCTACCAGCTTTAGCTTCTGGCTCGCCTGAGGATATAGACTATTAATTATACTAAGCGCTTTCACCTTCGCTTCAGCCTCACTAAGCTTCTTACCTCCAGCAGGTGCCGGCTCTTCCTTCTTCTTATCCTGAATAGCACCATAAGCTTGAACCTGGTACTGCAATACTTCACCGGTCTTTGCATCGATCTCAGCAGAGGATTGTTCTGGAAAGCCAGCACCAATGTAACGATCATTTCCATTACTGCCCCAGTATAGCTGCCAGATTTTCCGATCTGAATCCTGATAGTCATTTCTCAAGGTTTGCGAGATCAATTTACGATCTGCCGGGATATAAGCAACCTTCTCTACAAGCTGTGCTGCTTCTTTTGCAGAAAGCTCTGTACTAGAACTTCTTGCCTGAAAAACATCCTTGCTCTTCGCTACTTCTGAATACACGACTGAGGTGGATACGGATTCTTTTCCTTCATAATCTATCCGCTTGCCCGTTAATGCATCGATAGGATATAGAGACTGATCTATTGGACGCCAGCCTAGGATCCAGTTGTTAGGTTTTCCGTTCTTATAAATAGGAATGTAAAATAGGCCCACATCAAACTGTTCCGCAAATTGCTTCTGTGCTTGCTCCAAGGTAATCTTGGGCTGTGCAGATGGGTACTCAAGCCCTTGAGAAGACTTAGAGAATTGCGTTACAGTTCCGTTACCATCCACAACTATGTTAATGCTGTCCGATCCAGAAGGAATACCATTTTTCAGAATACTGAAGTTATATCCATATTGAACAGGACCGAATAATGATTCCGAAAAATAACTATAACCAACATTCTCATTTAATTGCAGCTCACTGCTCTTAACCGATGAGGCTGCCTTAGCCACAAAAGTCTTGGCGATCTCCAATGCCTGAGTCTGCGATACTTTCGGTGGATAATAGGATTCGTTCTTCTCCTGGGAGAATGAGAGATAGGTGTTGATGATATCACCATTAATGGCGTCTACCTCACTGCTAAAACCATATCCTATATTCCCTTCTTGAACCTGCCACTGAATATGCCAGATCATTTGATTTGCTGGAGCTGGGTAGCTTTGGTTAGATCCCAGTTGAACATTGTTTACAGTTGCATCTTTTAGAGATGGGAATAGTTCTTTTAACTTTGCAATGGCTTGCTCCTGCGTGAATTTCACTTTTGCAGGATCAGCCTCAGATTTCGTAGTCGTAGCTGGAGCCGCTGATTGCGTACTAACCTGCGTTACGGAAGTGTTGCTGCTAACAGATATAGAATCGGCTGCGGCTAAGCCAGGGGGTAAGAGTAACGCGAGTGCAACGGAAGTGATTAATACCGTTTTAGCTGTTTGATGAACAAAAAGAGTACTATTGCTTTTCAAAAGAATTCATCCTCCTCTAACACGTGATTCATATTATTATACAGATATTTTCTTGTATTTTCCATAATTATTTAACGACAGGAAATTACGACATTTTTGTGATGTGAGCTATAATGGTAAACAGTTGCAGCTATAATTCATCTAGAAAGGGGGTCACCGACATTACTGACTGGAACCTTCAGCCGCTTATTGACGGTATTACTAACCTAGACATTCGCAGTTGTTTGATCATTCAACATGGAGAACCCATACTGGAGCATTACCGCGATCCACAAATCGCTGAAGAGCTTGGCAAAATCAACTCGTGCACCAAAAGCGTACTCTCCGCCTTAGTTTGCATAGCCATAGATAAACAAATGATTCCACCTCCAGACACACCTATTTCTTTATTTTTTCCTTCATTAAAAGAAGATCGTGACCCACGTAAAAGTGAGATCACTATCGAACACTTATTAACGATGACCGGAGGCTTTAACTGGACAGAGTTTGGTGGGCAGAATTCTTTTCCGGCCATGACTAAAACCGCAGACTGGATAAAATTTGTGCTTGCACAGCCATTAGCTCATACACCAGGAACCGTGATGACTTATAACTCAGGCTCCTCTCAGCTCTTGTCCGCAATCCTGCGTGATTGTGCTGGACAGGCGGTTGCAGAATTTGCCGAAGATCAGCTGTTTCAACCACTTGGCATTCAAAGCTATCACTGGGAGAGTGATCCGCAAGGCATACATACCGGTGGGTTCGGACTTCATCTGAAGCCGGAGGATATGCTGAAATTCGGCTTACTTTATTTGCAAGAGGGACGCTGGAAGGATCAGCAGATCCTTTTTCCAGATACAATTCAGCAATCTACTCGCCCTTACGTTGAAGCCAATCATCCGCAAAAAGGATTCTACGGCTGGCATTGGTGGGTATCCCAATTCAATGCAGGTTCAGAGCAACAGCCGAACGAGATCCCTTATTATTTTGCACTCGGCTTTAAAGGGCAGCATATCATTGTAGTTCCTGCTTACGAGCTGGTTGCCGTTATCACCGCGGATAAGTACAAAAAAGGCTCTCCTGCAAATGTTTTCGGCCGATTTATTGTGCCGGCTCTTCTAGGGCAGTAAGAACCAGGAATCACATGCAGTTCTATGTGTGGATACCACACAATCCATAAAGCAGCCGCAGCCATAGACTGATAAAGTCTTGGGCTGTCGCTGTTAGTTTTGTACAAATGATCGCTATTAATTTTTCTTCAACTCGTTTGCTACAAGCTTAAATGACACCAAATTTCTTTAATGCGTAGGCTATCCCGCCTTCACTTGCTTTTTTTGTAACAAAATCGGCTTTTTGTTTTAACTGTTCCGCACCGTTTCCCATCGCAATGCCCAATCCCACATACTCCAACATGTCGATATCATTCCCACCGTCACCAAACGCGATAACCTCTGACTTGCAAATATTCAGATAATCCAGCACCTGTTTAATCGCCGTTGATTTAGAAACTTTTGTTTCTTCAAGCACATTCATAACGTATCCGTGAAAACGTTCGAACCATAATTCAGGAAATCTTGGGATACTTCTATCAATTTCACTCACTAGAGTACCGTCCACATCAAAAAATACAATCTTATACATATTATGAAATAAGCCTCCCCGTTCGATCGTAACTAGATAGATTATATTTCATGGGATCTAAAACAAGAAGGAAGCCGATCACACGGATCAGCTTCCTTCTTGTTTTCTTATTCAGCTTCGGCACAACAAGCTTACGTCGTTAATTTTGCATATACCACAAAAAATAACATCATTTCACCAATGATCAGGTAATTAGGTATAAGGAACAACAAATCTACTACGAAAAAAACACCAAGTAAACCTAATAACAACGCCAAATGGAATATCCCTAACCGTTGCTGTATACGTCTATATTTATGGAAGACCAGTGAGGTAGAGCAGAAGTAGAGCAGGACCGATCCAAAAATAAAACACACCATAAATATATAATTTAATTGATCTAAAAATAGCAGTTGGATCGAAGCTGCAATCATACTCAAGGATACATAAATAAATAAATGCCCGTAAATTATGGTTTGCCCGGCAGTCTCTATAGTCTTATCCACTTTCTTTTCAACATTATCAAAATATTGCCACCACATAGCTATAATTAATAGAAAAGTTAATAATGCAAATACAATAGATTGCCACGTCCAGTGGCTAGACTGTAAAACCGCAAGGATACTGACCACTGATTCCCCAAGCAGAATAAGCGTAAACAACGAAAAGCGTTCCAATAAATGATGAGTATTGATCGGACTTTTTACCAAGTATTTCCGACCTACTAATGGAAGCAGAATGTCTACAGTAATTCCCGCATACAAAACTACATAACGCATCCAAGAGTCAAAGAAAAGTGATAAAGAAGAGATCACTAATCCAATCCAAAATCTGCTTCCCAAATACCGGGCAGTGCCCTTTCTATCAGCCGCTTCATTCTTATTTATCGTAAGATATTGAATGGCTGTCATAGCTCTTAAACCAACATAACCTATTAAGAATGGCATATAATATTGATCAAAGTTAACCGATAGGCTCGCCGTCATTATTAATACAAAAAATAATTGTAGAATCAAGAATATCCGATGTGAAAAGATATCTTGCCCAAACCGATTCACAAAAAGCGATTGCCCTACCCAAGCCCACCAGATCGGAATAAATATTAAGATAAATTTGGATAAGTATTCAAGTGGAATTGTACCCGCCTCTACATGCAATAGGACATGGCTCGCTTTTGAAACTGCTGCTACAAAAAGCAGATCATAAAATAGCTCCAGCCAAGTAACTTTCTTCTCAGCAATGGATACTGTACTGTGCTCAAATCCCGATTTGCGTTTATTCATCGTCTGACTCCCTTGGTTTGGATGTGTATTTCTAATACAGTTTATCGAATACTTATCCATCTTAACCGAATTGATATACTAATTTGAAGACCCTTTACCTAAAAATAAAACCAGCAAGCCTCCACACAGAGAGCTTGCTGGTTTTTAGTAAATAAAGTTATTCCCCGGCAATACCGGAGCGTTCCACACTTTCTACAAAATGACGCTGTACGAACAAATACAGAATCAGAATTGGCAGAATGGTTAGAATACACGCCGCCATAACCTGATTCAGTCCAGTTGGGGCCATCCCAATAGAACCCGAAGTCATTTGCGACATCGTCTCCGCTGCCTGATTATTGGAACCATAAAACATCGCTAATCGCTGCGACAGATTATAGAAATCCGGTGTTGTTAAATACGTATTCGGTTCAAAGCTGTCATTCCAGTGCCATACCACAGAGAACAAGAATACGATCAGCATTGCCGGCTTGGCGATAGGAAACATGATTTTCCAGTACGTTCTGAATGCGCCTGCACCGTCGATACGTGCTGCTTCCTCCAACACTTTAGGCATTCCGCGGTAGAACTGAATAAAGATCAGTACGAATAATGCCCCCTTCAACCCGTGCCCAAACATAGAAGGAACCACAAACGGCAAATGTGTATTAATCCACCCCAAGTCACTAAAGAACAAATACAGTGGCACAACAATCGTCTGCGGTGGAACTAGAAAAGTAAACAGCAGCAGAACGAAACACACTGCGTAGCCTGGAAAACGGTATCTGGCAAAACCATAACCGATTAAGGAACAGCTTAAGATTTGCAGAACCGCACTCCCGAAGGAAATAATCGCACTATTTGCGAACCCGGCCCAGAATTTAAGCGAATCCCATGCCAGAAAATAGTTGCCAAAACTTATCTTTTTCGGAAGCCATTGCACTGTGGCATCAGCTACGTCTGTTACTTGCATCATGGATTTGGATACCATGTATAACAAGGGATATAGGAATACGAACGTTAAGCTGAGAATAACCAAGTAATAAAAAGCGATATTCAGCACCTGAAGCGAACGTTTCACGACCCTGTCCAGCTTGCCGCTTGCTTTTAGACGAGTTGTCAGATGTTCCATGTTCGTTGTCCGAACCTGCTTTACGGATTCCTTCAACATCTTCTACTTCCTCCCTTCGGTGGCACCGAGCGACTTGCTGAATAACAGGAAGACCAAACCCAGAACCAAGAAAATAAACACAAAATAAATCCAGCCCATCGCTGAGCCATATCCAAAATCATTATTCTTAAAGACGACATTCAAAATATGACTCATGATTTGATTATCTGCCTTCGTGAATGAGCTGACGATACTAAACAATGTGTTTACGAGCATCATCGGCATAATCATCGGGAAGGTGATTTTCCAAAAACTCTCCCACGCGGTTGCTCCATCACATTTGGCCGCTTCATACAGTGAAACAGAAATCGTCTGTAACCCCGCTAGAAAAATCAGAATTTGCACGCCAGAATCCCACATCACCAGCGTTAAAGATTCTGCATATTTCAGCAATGACTTCAAAATGTCGCCGGGGATAAAGTTATGGAGCTTATCATATAAATCCTGATTATAAAAAATTGGTAAATTTGCGGCACCCTGATCCATCAATTTGCCCAGAATCGCCCCTGAAGCAATGATGACCGGCAAAAAGAACACGCCACGAAAAAAGGTTTTTCCTACGAGTCCGCGATTTAGCAGAATCGCACAAAAGAGCGAAAAGATAAGAATTAACGGAACCTGAGTCACCGTCGACACCATCGTCGATTTCAGCAGAGGCAAGAAATTAACATCTGTAGTAAAAGCGGCGCGATAATGCTCCATCCCAACAAAAGTGGCCAGTAAACCGCCTTTGCTCACTTGGAGATCCTGAAAGGAATAATACAAGGAACGGCCCAGCGGAACAGCCATAAACACCAGAAATCCGACCAGCCACAGGCCGATGAAGGAATATCCTTCAACGAAATAACGCGCTCGCATCGATAGCTTTGATTTTTTCACTTCATCATCCTCCTGTTACCGCATAGCTGAATGCCTCGACGGTCTGACCAGACACGTCAACAGACTGCTCATTATAGTTGACTATAATGCTCACACCGTTTGCATAAGTCGTCCGAAAGACCTTACTTTGCAGCTGCTCATGATTCGTCATTTGCTGGTTGCTAATGCTGTCATAGACCTCTTTCAATGCGAGATAATTCTGCACAGAAGGTGCCAGCCAGTTCTCAAGACTAGAGCTGAACAGCCGGTCTGCCATGGTTCTCTGAAGATCGCTAGTCGGAGCATAGGTTAATTCATAACTTGGAAGGGCTCCATATTCCAGCGCCCGTAAGGTTTGGTTACGGGAATCATCGTACAGATTAACCGGGCTTGCTGTATAAGGCACTAAGCCGTGTAACACTAGTTGATAAAAAGGAATCGCCCGATCTGTATAGACAAATTGACTGGAGTCGAGCGGCACCTGATCAATCCGGTTCACATGTCCTAATGTATAGGCAAAACCATAATCTACTGCCGTGTTAAGCTCACCCTTACGGAAGTTATCCAATGCATTAACATAAGTATCTTCTGTAAGCTGGCGGTCCGTATTGGATTTATTATCCTCATCGGAGTATAGCAAGCTTCCAAAGTGTTCAAACTGTACACCCTTCACACCCAGATCCTGAAACTTGCTTAACTCAGCATTACTGCGTTTTGCGATAACACTAGGTTTCATTAAATAAAAATAGTCATCCGTATTCCACCGGGTAGAGAGATAATAGACGTACTGCTTCAAGACTTCACGATTAATACCGCGGACAGCATCTCTGCTTGCCTTCACGCCGTTGCTATCTTGGTAAGGTTTCACGTAGTTAGCTTTCAAATAAAGATTTACGCCCTTGCCTGCGGCATATTCCTGAAGCTCTTTTAGTCCCTTATTGCCTCCCAACTTCTTCTCAACAGGGAATTGTTCTGGCTGGTTTCCGTATAAACCATTTTTGGACCATCCCTCGATCGTAATCTCTAGCTGAGTAACACCCTCTGCCTGATATTGATCAATCATGTCCTTGATTTGTTTAAACGTAGCTGCTTCTATAAAAGTTGAACCGATGACTTCATCACGTGAAATCCCACCGAGCACTTGAAGATACAATGGCGTGTTCTCAAGAACTACTTCCTTGACCTTTTTCTCCTCCATTAAGTAATTACGGTATTCCTTCGCCATCCCAACGTAGTTGGCTTCCTCACCTTGGAGCAGAACATAACGTACGTTACGATCGGTTTTGATCATCTCACCCTGATAATAAGGAATTTGGCCGGAATTGCCGACAAAAATAACATCATCCTTGCGCAGGGTAAATTCACTTGATGCTCTATAAAGCGAAATAGCGCGAATGCCTGATGGAACACCGTTGATTTTAGCGTCGGTATCTCCCTTAGTAACAATTGCTAAATATCCTGTGTCTCCCTGATAGATCCCAAACACTGGCAAGGCGATAGCTTTTTTAAGAGGTGCCGCCTTTTGCCAAGAGTTATCCGTAATTTCATGATTTTGTTTCACGAAGGTTTCGTCCCCGCCGTAAATGTATTCAGAATAACCTTTCAAATAAGCGGGATGATCTTTCCGAAACTCCAGCAATGCCCCTGAACCATCTGGAAGCATCATTGCCCCCTCTGCATCTTCTCTAGCCGCATGAAAAAATGGCAGCACCTCCAGACTCGTGAATTTCGCATTCCCCTCTTCCTTCAAATACTCCTGTGGAATGGAAGCCTCGAATCCATTAGCAGTCAGTCTGTACTCCAGAGCAAAAGAAAGCTTCAGGCTAATAAAAGCAAACTCCGCGCGGACGACATCTTGCTCAATCGTTACGGTAACCGTGGAGTCTTCATCTTTAAGTGGGTAGACCTGTGTAATGTCAGCCCCCTGTGTGTATCTGGCATAAATTGGCGCGGTCGTATATTTCTTAATATTTGGCATGGCTGTTCGCTCCAGCTGTGGAGATCCAAGCCACTCCTTGTTTGTGATTTTGTCTGTGATGCGAAGATTTCCCGATTTCTCATCTACATATAAAATATAGCGTTCGTTCTCCAATGCTTTTGTTCCAGGCGTGACCGGCTGTAGCTCAACCTTCTGTACAGGTGCTGCTACAGCGGCTGGAGCCTGCTCTTCTACGGGATCCGTGGTCTCCTTTTCTTGCACAGAAGTGGCCTGCCCTTCAGCTGGTTCAGTCACCACCGATGTTTGCTCTTGCCCAACCTCTTTGCTTTCTTCAGTCTGAACAGACTGCGCAGCGGTGGACGGATCGGCGGAACTGTGTTCGGGTTGAACATTTATCACTGCGAACAGCATCATCACAACAATACAGAGAATGGCCCGCACTTTAACTTTTTTTCTCATCGTGTTACCTTTCCCTCCTTACGCGCGCAATCTCAATTCTTTGAGCAGATCGACAATAAATGAAACAAATTGATTGGAAATACCAAATAGCAAAATGCCTACAAACCAGATAATGGCGATCCCTATTACACTGATTATGGTGATAAAAATAACCTTGCGAATCTCAAAATCATGCAGGATCTTCACCTTCATTAAAATCAACCAAGCCACCCAAAGAATCACAAACTTGTGCAGCAGATTGAAGGTTGAAGCCTCATCCAGCGAAAGGACCAACGTTAGCAGTGTGACTGGGATGATAAAGAGCATGTATGGAACAAGCGCAAAGGCACTGCCCACAAAAATCTCTTTAAATTTCCCCTCACCATCCATAATCGTACTGACACCCCAGTTCGAGACACACCAGGTCAACCAAGGAACGATAAGCCAAATAAACTCATGAAACATAGAGATTTCATGCGGCTCTCTAGTTTGAAAAGCATACCCTGTAATCAGAATCGAGATCATTCGTGCCACAAAGGTCAGTAGAACGATGGCAATCCCCTGTATCCAGCGGATACGCTGCTTTCCTTGAATATCGTTATAGAACTGATAAGGATGAACTACAACCTGATGAATCATTCGCAAAGTGTTCATCCAATCTCCCCCTTTGCCGGTTCCAAAACTGCCTTGTTTCCTCTATACAGCCAGGTATGGAATCTCCGGTATAATCTCGGCGCACTCCAGAACAGTACTAAGAACAGTCCAATTCCGCCGGCAAAGAAATAAGTAAAGTGCTCCCGGATATACAATTTACGATATTCGCGGAAAGCGGATGAATAGTCAGCTTTGGAATTTGAAAGCTTGAAATAGCTCATAGATTCCTTATATTGCTCTGCTTTATAAAGCGCTTTGCCGATAGCCTGATAAGCCATATCATAATTGGCGTTCAATCGCAGCACCTCTTGCCATAAGGATTGCGCTTCGTCATAGCTGCCATCTACATATAGCAAAGATGCCTGATGAACCAAATCCGCAAACGGCGTGGTCCGGAAGCGATCGATTCTACCCCGTCCTTTATCCACTACATAGATCAGACCATCAGCGGTTTGATCTACGGCGGAAGGAGTCACGAATAGTCCATTCTGATCCCCGATCCCGCCGAAGCTGAATAACAAATTCCCCAGCTTGTCATATTGGAAGACTTTACTGGACTGCAAATCCAGCGCGGTTATAAACCCGTTCTTATCAATACTGATGCCCATAAAAGAAGCCATACTGAATGGACCCTCGGAGTAATAATCGCCGTACCAGTGTTTACCAATGTTCAGCGTATCTACGCCTACCGGAGATAACCGTTTGATCTGGTTATACTCTTCGCCCAGGGTCGTGCTGTAGATAAATCCTTCTTCATCCAGATCCACGTTGGAGAACTCAGAAGGTTTAACGGTCGCCAGCTGGTTCTGCTGCTCTTTGGTGGCCACCAGCTTAATTAAGAGTCGTGTCCAGGAGAAGCCTACATGGTTCGCTCCATAGAACCCCTTGAACTTACCGCCCGAGTCAATTTGCAGCAACCCCTGCGTGTTACCATCGCTCACCACATACATATAATCACGCTTATCTACAACTAATTTAGAAGGAGAATAAGAGAAATTAGCACCCAGTAATGGGCTATCCGGTTTTAGAAACTCTTTTACGAACTTGCCATTTTTATCAAAAATAGCAATACGCGCGTTTTTTGTATCTGCTACATATACCGTTCCATCCTCTTTCACGAATACACCCTTCGGCTCCTGCAGCTTGCCGCTGCCCTCCGCATCACCGATCAGATTTAGCAGACGACCGTCCTTATCCATATGAACAATACGGCTATTGCCCGTGTCTACTACGTAGAGTGAATCGTCATCACTAATAAAGAGAGATTCCGGATTTTTGAAGGACCCCGTATCTGTTCCTGTTGGATCGATAGAAGAATCGTAGAGATAACCATTAATCGAGCGGACCTCATTGCTGGACTGATTCCACGTATACCCCTCATACGGGGCTTCGCCAGCTAGCGCCTGCCCTGGAAGCAGCAGCACTGGCAGTGTCAGCGTCACCAGTAGCCCTGTTAGCAGCATTTTTTTCATATTACGTCCTATCATCATGACTCCCCCTATTCCTTCAGCCCCGAATGGGCCATTGTCTGAAGCACCATCCGCTGCGTTAATATAAAGACAAGAATAGTCGGGAGAATCATCAAGAAGCTTGCTGCTGCCAAAGTGCCTACCCTAGCAACGACTCCGGCTCCACCACTGATGGTTTGGATGGCAAGCGGCAATGTCTTCATTTCCTGAACAGTCGTATAGACCATTGAAGGATACGGATCATTCCAAGCAGAAATGAAGCTAAATAAAGCAAAAGTCGAAATCGCCGGCTTAAGCATTGGCATCACAACCACCCAGAATACCTTCCATTCTGAAGCCCCGTCTATGCGGGCCGCCTCTAATAAAGCGTCTGGAAGCTGCCGCAGGAACTGGGTCATAAGAAACATTCCCATCGGTGCAGCCAGATAAGGTAAGATCATTGCAAAATACGAATTCATTAATCCGCTGCGGCTAATCAGCAGATATTGCGGTATTTGCAATACTAAAGGTGAAAACATCAGCGCCGCCACAATCATACTAAAGATAGCGCTTTTAAATGGCATATTGTGCTTGGCAAGCGGATAAGCCGCCATTGCTGAAATTAAGACACCCCCGACCACAATCCCCGATGTAACGACCACGCTATTGAAAATAAACCGTGAGAACGGCACCGCCGAAGTTCCGGTAATTAACAGCAAATCACGAAAGTTCACCAACGTCGGATTCACTACGAAAAACCGCGGTGGGAACAGGAATAGTTCGCTTGTTGGTTTTAAAGCAGTCACTGCCATATAGACAAGTGGCAGCAGCATAATTAGGCCAAACACCGTTAAGAACAGATATAAAAAGATGCCGCCATAGTCAATACGCCTTAAATTTATTTTGTGCATCCTAATCCCTCCCCAGCACTTTGAAGATGAGACGGTTGAGCCCAAGCATCAAAGCGAACAGTAATACAGCAATCGCTGACGCATATCCCATCTCAAAGCGGATAAATGCGTAGTCGAACAGATGCGCCATAATCGTATGGCCTGCATAAAGGGGACTCGGAAATCCAACAAGCCGCATACTGACGTCAAATACGGTAAGCGAACCGACCACCTGCATCACCGCACCGAATAATAGCTGCGGTTTGACGCATGGAATCGTAATGTACCAAAGCTCCTGCCAGCGGTACTTGACCCCATCAATTGAGCCAGCTTCATATAAATCTGTCGGTACATTTTGAAGTCCGGCCAGAAAAGCAAGGAAACCTACCCCCATACTCATCCATAAGGAAACTATGATGATCACCGGTACGATCGAATCTACATTTTGTAGAAATAAATAAGGTTCATTGATAATCCCCAGCTGAATGAGCCAGTGATTGAGCAACCCCTTGCGGTCTCCGGCGAACAAATACAACCAAACCACGGACATTGCTACTGCACTTGTAATCGATGGCACATAGTAGCATAGGGTATAGAAAAAGCGGAACTTCTGCGGAATCTGGCTAATCAGCCAGGCCAGCAAGAAGGCCATAATATAACCTATCGGACCTGTAATAATAGCAAATTTTAGCGTAATCCCAACAGCTTTAAGAAAGATATCATCGTCTACAAACAACAGCTTATAGTTAGAGAAGCCAATGAATCTCGGTGTCTCAATAATGTTGTAATAGCTGAAGCTTAGAACGACGGACATGATAATAGGAACAATAGTAAAAACGGTGAACAGAATCAGGAAAGGGGCCAAGAAATAATAGGAAACTTTATTTTTCTTGATATCCAACCAAAGCTGAGCCCATTTCCCGGGAGTTTTCGTCGGCTGCATCTGTACGGCTTCGTTCTGTGCCGGTGTAATTATTTCACTACTCATTTCTGACCTCCTTCCTCTTTAGCGCTTGAAGTCTGGGAAGTTTCAATTCCGAACTCTTCGCGTTTCTTACTAAGCTCTTTATTGATTTCACGCACACCTTGCTCCATCGCCTCCCGCGGGAATTTACCGTTGAGCACAATTTCATTCCAGATGTTGGCGATATGCCGGGTCGTGTAATATCCTCCAAGCACCACTTCGCGCTCTTTAAACCACTCCCACTGTTCCATAATGGCGTCGATATCATCTTGCTGCCACGGCAGACGTTTGAGCGCTTCAACATTGGCTGTATTCCAACGAGCTTCAACACCCAGCAAAGACTCAAGCTCTGAGCCGAAGTTCTCCTGTGCATCCGCACTGGTCCACCATTTCAGGAACTCCCAAGACTCTTCTTTCATATCCGTATCCTTAAAAATAATTCCTGTCTGTGCAAGCCCGCCTGTAGAACGGTTAATCTGTCCATCGGCTTGTTCAATACCCGGCATTGGTTTCATGCCCCACCAGCCTGTCAACTCAGGTGCGGCAGTAGATAACAGAATGTATGTGGAATAATCAGCAACGCCGATTGGCATCTCTCCAGAACGGAAACGGTTATAGAAATCCGCTTGTTTCTGCAGCTTGTAGTTCGTAAAGAGTTCCGTCCACATTTTCATAGCTGTCAGTGCTTCTGGTGAATCCAGATCAGACAACATCCCATTATTCTTATAGAAATCTCCACCATACTGGAATAAGAACGGCGCAAACTCATTAATGGCTAGACTCGGATTGTTCGGGGCATGTGGATAATAGAAGTCCATCCCGTTTTGTTGCAGCACAGGAATCAGTTCCATAACCTCTTGCCACGTATTCGGAATATCCTTCTCGCTAATACCCAGCTGTGCCATAATATCTTTCCGGTAAAAGAGCATCGTGAAGTTCTGATTCTCCGGCAATGCGAAGTCTCCGTTATCATACTTATAAGGAATCAGTGCACCCGCTCTGAAACGTTCAGCAACCTCTTGATAATCTGAGAATTCATTCAGATTCACGAGTGAATTCCGCACCGCGAAGTCAATCGGCACTTCACCCTCAACCCCCAGTGCCACATCGGGAGCAAGTCCGGCAGTATTGGCTAATAACAGAATCTGCTTCTGATCCGCTGCAAGCGTAGGAATAATATTGACGTTCACCTTGATGCCCGTGTTTGGTGTAAAGTCCTCATCCACCATTTGCTTAATGATCTCCGCCCAATCACGTCCACGAGAGATCCAGACATCCAGCACCTTTTCATTTTTGTACGTATTTCCTATGCCGCTGTAATCCTTTGTAAAAGAACTAAAGAAGTCATACGTCATCGTCCCTACACGGGTATACCAAGGAGCCGCGTCTTTAGGCCATGGCTGATCTTCCGACTTCACTTCAATATAGTCCATTACAATACTCTGCTTCATTAATCCGTTGACCCATAAGCCAAGCGATGACTGCAGATCTGTAAATTGCTGAAGACGACCTGGAATACTTGAGGTATCCTTCGCCATTTCCAGGAACCGATCACGTGCTTCATAAAGCGTACTCAGCTCAGAGCTTCCATCCGCAACGCCAAAAGCATACATATCCTGCACGGCATCATCCAACGTCCGCGCCATCAAATGTAAACGTGGCACAAGATTAGGAATGTTCTGCTCCAGCTGCCAATCCCCGTTTGGATCGGGGTTCGTTCCCGTTACCTGCGTGATTTCACGTCCCAAAAGAGACATTTTATGTGTAGTGTTCAGCACAGCTTCAATCATTCCGCCTACACCCGATACTTGAACTTCCATCCGCAACGTATGCTTGCCTTGTTCGAGATAAAAGAAGTATTCTCCGTCCTCATTCCCCAGCTTGTTTACTTGCCATTCCGCTTTGTAAGGGAATTTCAAGGCATTCAGCTCTTGGAACGGTACCTCGCCATCAATCATAATCCGGCGTTCCACCGGTATCCCGTTTAGGAACCACTGGCCGTAACGAATTGCGATATTGTAGAGCCCTGACTCAGGAATCTCGAAATTCCATTCCGCCCATTGTCCACCCGTACGCCACCCGACACCCCCAAAACTATTAAGCACAATAGCATCTTTGTTAAAAGGTTCGGTGAGTGGCTCCCGGTCCTCGATCCGCTTCAGCGTTGGATCTGAACGAAGGGAGGATTCTTCTGCCTGAATTTTGATCACTTGATTCTGAACAGGCTTGTAACCCTTATTCTCATACTCCTGCTTCACTTCCGCATAAGTCGGGAGCGGTTCTGGAGAAAATATTCTCAGTTCACTAAGTGCAGCCGGTTCCCGGATGGCTTCCAGCTTCACCGTATGCTCCCCTTTGGTCAGATAAAAGCGAAAGGGATCCGCAGTTCTGGCCTCGGCATCTCGAAACTCCCGATATTGCCAGCCTGTTACCTCTTCCCGCTTGGGATTAAATTCATTCCCTTGATTGTCCAGCCATGGCTCTGCACTTTCCTTCCACATCCGCTGGAATTCCATTTTTTTTACTTGAGAGAATAAATACTCCCCATCAATCTTTACGCTTCGAATGATCGAGGATCGTTTACCAGGAAGGGCATAATACTCCATCCCCATCTGATATAACCCATCTGCCGGAACCGTAAATGTATATTCCACCCAGCTATCCTCTGCTTTAAGCGCTAGTACCTTGCCGGGTTTTCCACCAAGATCCGTCATTACCTCTGTACCTTCAGCACTAATGGCCGTATAATCCGCCGAAGGAATAGCAAGCGTAAAATCCGATGAGTCCTTTGCTCCATCCTGCTGTTTTTCCTCGTAATAGCTTAAGTAAGAGGCTTCGAGTTTTGAATTCACACTATCGCTTTCTAAAATAGAGCTTTCATCAACATCCGCATAAACGGGGATGCCCTCCATCGCTGAATTATCAAACCCTCGTGATTGATTCCACCACACTAGGGAGACTCCTAAAAGTACCAGTAACAACAAACTAATCTTATATTTTCGCAGTATGCGTAACACGCATCGGTCTCCTCCCATCTTTACGGGCCTCTCGGACTTAAGTGAATACAAGCAGGGCAGCTCTGGCAATTGCAGGCTGCCCCTCCTGTTATTAGATTTCCTTACGGCTGCATTCCCATTGCCTTTTTAAAGGCAGCAATTTCTTTGGAAGCTTGCTTCAAGACATCATCACCAATTTTTTGAATAGCCGTCTTGGAATCTGTGTTCTTAGCCAGTGCATCACCGATCGCCGCTATAAAGATTTCCCAGCCCTTGTTATCTACTGGTGTAAGGTGTTTGACTGGAATATCGTTGCTTAATTGCTCATATAGTTTAAATTCCTCTTGCCCACCCAGATATTCATTTTTAGTGTTTGCGTACCAATCAAGACTGGAAATATCCTTGTAACCCGGCTGAATGGAATGTTTTGTCCAAATTTTCCAAGCATTTTCACTTCTCATGCTCCACTGAATGTAAGCCCATGCCGCTTCTTTATTTTTGCTTTGCGAAGGGATAACAAAGCTTGAGCCGCCCATTCCCACGTTAATTCCTATTGGCAAACGGGTTACCTTCCATTTTCCGGCAAGCTCAGGGAATGTTTCCTGAAGTCCGCGCGCTCCAAATGAACCCGATACGACACCAACTAAATCACCTTTCAGAACTAGCTGTTTACCTTCGTCTGAGCCATAACCGATATGAGGTGCCCAGCCCAGCTGTTGTCCACGTTTTGTAATATCAAGAACTTTCACCATTTTGTCCGTATTACGTGTCCAGTTCATATCCTTATCAAAGTAGCCGACTTCATCTCCTGCCCATACGATCGGGCCATCGCTCCACTCCATGAAATATTTACCGTTAGCTTTCAAAATTTGAGCCAGGTTCAAGAGATTCTCTTCATCTTGCATGTATTCACCAAGCTCAGCAGGATCACTTGGCAATCCAAGCTCTTCAAAAATGTCTGCACGGTAGTAATAAACCCCCGGTGTCATATCCCAAGGCATACCAAGCAGCTGTGAGCTGTCTGGTGTCATCCAACGTTCCCAGTTATATGGAGCAACCAGATCTTTATATTTTCCAGCGTTATAAGGCTCTTCCAAAAGATTCTCCAGCACATTGCCCGCCATATAACGGTTCAACTGGTACATTTCTACTTCAGCTACATCCGGCGCTCCACTACCTGCGGCGATTGTCGTTTGCAGCTTGTCATGCAGGTCGCCAAAGGGCATAACTACCGTCTTCAGCTTGATTCCAGGATATTCAGCCATAAATGCAGCGCCGACTTCCTCGAACACTTTTTCATTAAAGGCCCAAACGGTAACCTCACCTTGAATATCTTTGCTTGGCAGGTCGTTGGCAGGATCTGCTGCTTCCGTGCCCTCAGTAGCTGTTGCATTGGTTGGCTCACTAGCATTATTAGTTTTTTCAGTGTTCGTTTTACCGTTGTTAGCTGCATTTTGATTCGTCGTTGAGCTTCCAGCGCTGCTACAGGCTGACAGAATAAGCACAAAAACCATTACCATACATACGACTAAACTGCTCGTTTTTCTTTGCGAAATCATAACCTAACCTCCCTCTTAAATTGAACAAATAAATGCTTGTTTATAGTGAAGGAGTGAACCTCCCTCCGTGACCGGCTATTTCCCCCCTTCCTTTAGTCTTAACACGGTCACGGAATATTTCGGGAATTCAAACTCCAGACTACCTTTGTCTACACTTACCTTTTGAGTTACAGGTACCACCTTGTCAGGTTCAGCGAAGCTATTCTCAGCATTTAAATCGTCCGACTGAAGTACGGTAGCTGTTCCTTCCAGACTTGATGTGGCAAGTCCGGCAAAAGAAACATCCGTGCGCTGAGCAGTGTCATCCGCATTAACGACTTTAACGATCAGCTCACCTGTGGCAAGATCACGGCTCGCAGTTTGGAACAGCGGCCCTGCTGGACTTTCATCGTTCACCTCTTGTATAAGCTCATCGTCGAGATAGAGCCGGATATTAGCACCTGATAATTCAATGCGAATATCGTACAATTTCCCAGTCTCAATCCTTACAGGAACCGTTCTTCCGATGACTGCTCTTGTTCCACCTACTGATTTTTCAATCGCGCTCTGCGTATTTCCCCAGCCGCCAAGATTCCACCAATAGAAGTTACCTTCATCTTTAGAGCCGAACATAACGAGCATGCCTTCTGCTCCGCCAGTCTTTTTCGCCTTAAGAGAAAGTGTATAATCACTCCATGAAGTCTCACCGGCAACTGCACGAATATCAATATCATTAGAAGTCTGCTTAAAAGTACCCTTGGATTGTTCCCAGTCCCCATTGTTTAGAGTCCAGGCTCCGGAATCCTTCTTGAAATGATCTTCAAAAAGAACGTCATCACCTTTCGCTACTCGTACATCGCTGTACTCTACCTGGGTGGCCCAAGTCCCCAAACCAATTCCACCTTGAATGGATTGCTTACCGGAGGTTTCTTCTTGACCTAGAGCCACAAGTGAGGTTGGAAGAACTACATCCCCCTTATTGCTTCCGAACATCTGCTGCACATGATAAGAAGGTGTTCCGTAGCTAGTCGATGAATCAAACACAATAGCGTCCGGGTTCCAAGTACGATCCTTCGTATTCACAAACAACGGGGCATAAGAGGACATTTTTACGATATCAGAATTCCGTTCCATGCCCATCATAAAAGCGGCCTCGCCGATTGCAGCGTTCAGATTGCCTTCTCCGGCACCCTTGGTTACCGCATACTCACCAACATAAATCTCAGGACCACTCCGGTCATAAGTATCGTATCTGTTCGAGTTGCTGAGGAACCATTCAGTGGTTTCATAGTAATGCTCATCAACCATCTCGATAGGCTCACCTTCAACTGCCGCATTGGCAATGAGATGAATCTCTGGATACTTCTCTTTAATTGCTTTATAAAACAAGCCATAACGCTTAATATATTCACTCATCTGGAAATTGTTTTCGTTACCAATCTCTACATATTTCATATTAAAAGGCTCCGGATGACCATTAGCGGCTCTTTGTGCCCCCCATTTGCTAGTAACCGGTCCGTTTGCATATTCAATGGCGTCCAGCGCATCTTGTATCCATGGCTGAATTTCACTGACTGGAACGGTATTCTGCTTGGCTATAGGATCTCCGTTATGTGAAATCCCGATATAAGCTACATATAATGGTTCCGCTTTCAGATCTTCGGCCCATTGCAGATATTCGTGGAAGCCCAGCCCATCTGAGGAGCGGTAATCCCAATATCCCTTATGACCGGGACGCGTTTCAATCGGACCAATGGTGTTCTTCCATTGATAAGCATCAGTTGGCGTTTTCCCTTCCACAAAACATCCCCCCGGAAAACGAACGAATGCGGGTTTCATCGCAGCTATCTTTTCAGCCAAATCGATGCGAAGCCCATTCTCCCTGTTGTTCCAAGTCTCAGGAAACAAAGACACCATATCGAGATAAACAGTCCCTACATTGGCAGCAGAGATTACAATTCGTGCGTTTGCTACAGTACCTGTAGAAGTCAGTGTGTATGTATATGGATGCCATCCTTCTTTTAACTTATCAACGGTCTGTTCTGCATATAGCTCTTTGCCATCTGGGCTCTCTAACGTTATACGCAGTGGCATATTGTCCCCTGGCTCTGGCCGCGCATAGAAAGACAACTTGTAACTGGCATCCTTCATCAAAGCAATCCCCCAGTAACCATTATTCACAGCAGATACCGAACCACCCTCGGCAGCTGATGATACTGTTAAAGCCATTGCCTGGGTCTGAGCATCGTTCAAAAGCTTACTGCTGGTCAGAGCAAGCTTCCCTTTACTCCCTCCTTTTTCATCAATCCACCAATTGAACAGTGTGACCGAACTATCCTCAAAGGAACGATTGGAAATCAGCTCTGCATATAGCCCTCCATCTCCCGCATGATTAATCTCTTCGAAAAAGGCTCCGTACAACATCGGGCTGATCTTAGCTCCCGGATTCCCCGTATCCACAGTCAACGTATATGCGGTTCCACTACTTGTGTTAGCTGCTGTCGCCGTTGGAAGAGTTTCCTTTCCCGCTTCACCCGTTGCTTCTTTGGCAGACTCCTGAGACAGTGTTGCTGGGTTTTCGTCCTTAGAAGCCCAATAATACGTCAGCCCGCCAATCACAATCACGAAAATCAGCACCGTAAGCCATAGCTTCCGTCCATATTTATTCAAAGATAATTCCCTCCAACTTTTTATTAGCGTTTTCATTTTTATGAAGTGAACAGATCCTTCCATTCGTAATAACTTAAAATCATTTCACAAAACCTAAATGAATCCGTTTCCATTGATAAAATACCATACTAAAATCTGGTTGTAAATAAATTAAACTAAACCTTTTTATACTTTTATGAATATAATTTCCAATAGTTTTGCAAGAAATCAAGAGATTTATTAGTTTTTTTAAAACAAATTCCCTCTTTTCATCTCACCATCTTTATATTTTTCTAAAATAAACGGGGGTTTACAGCCCTAAGTAAGTTTAATTTTCATTTTTTTCTTCATTTATTTTACTGTTTTATTTTTCCATTCAAATAATAATGAAACTAAAATTAATTGTATTGCCCCCAAAAAATCATATAAAAAAAGCTCCCCCTTGCCTAAACTCAGGCAAAGGAAAGCTATAGTTCAATCTCCAACTAAATTTAGTTCCGCCACTTCATAAACTTGTAATCAAGAAAATCAACAAGCAAGAAGAGAATAAAACCGACCAAGCTGAACAACATAATTCCCGCATACATCTCCGGATAATCTAATCTTAACCACGCATCCATGATGAAAAAGCCCATACCGTGCTCTGTTCCATAGATCTCCGTAAAAAACAGTACAGATATCGCCGTTCCAAGCGAAATACGAATCGTACTCAGAATTACTGACAATGCACCCGGCAGTGTCACATGCCAGAACTTCTGCACAGCGCTGGCACCTATACTAGTTAAGACATCATAGGTATTGTCCGGAATAGCCTTAACCCCATCCCTTACCGAAATGATGATCTGAAACAATAAAATCAGCATGATCATTAGGATTTTGGACGTCTCCCCAAGCCCGAAGAACAGCATCACTACTGGAAGCAGGGCAATTTTGGGAACAGGATACGTCAAGTAAACCACAGGGTCCAGCAGTTTGTTCCAGGTCAATGAACGTCCCATTAGAAGACCTATAAGCAGTCCAATAATTAACGCCAGTACCACACCTGCAAAAATTCTGAACAAGCTATACCCTACATTTATAGCAATATCCTGCGCCCCTAACTGAAACATCGCCTTATATACAGCAAAGGGACTTGGCAGAATCGAATGGTTCATAAGTAAAAATGCGATATACCAGACTACATTCATACAGACAAATACAAATAGCAGCCTTACTAGATGATGAAGTCGACGTTTGTTTACCATATCTCCTGCATTACCTTTCTAATCCGCTTAGTCTGCTCAAAGAAATCCACACTGTCCCGCTTATCCTCATGCTTCATATGAAACACCAAATGATTATCAATAATTTCAGGTGTAGTTTCTTTGTTGGACGGCATGACGATAATCTTTTGCCCCAGCAGAATCGCTTCTTCCACATCATGAGTGACAAATAATGTAGTCGTCGGGTTAGCCATCCAGTTCTCTAAAAAGAGGACCTGCAGCGTTTCCCTTGTTATCGCATCGAGTGCAGAGAATGGCTCGTCCAGCAACAGAATAGTAGGCAAAATGGCAAAAGCTCTGGCAATCGCTACTCTTTGCTGCTGGCCTCCACTGAGGGATAAGGGATAACGTTCTGCTAAATCAGAGATCCCCATCGACGAAAGCCACTGCTTAATCTGCGTCTCCCGTTCTTGCTTGGATGAACTTGCCGTATGCGTAATCTTCATTGCGATTTGAATATTATCATGTACAGTCTTCCAAGGAAGAAGCCCATAGTTCTGCGGCACCAGTCCAATTAACGTTTCTTTTTCGTGCACAGATTTCTCATTAAAAAGAATTTGTCCCTGATAACTAGGCAGCAAGCCCGCAATCGCCCGTAATAAAGTAGATTTCCCGCTGCCGGAGGGTCCGATAATGGTGTAGATCCCATGATCCGGCAAAGATAAATCCACCTGACCTAAGGCTAATTGTCCGCTCTTATATTCTACTTTCAGATCCTTTATGGCGAGTCCTTTATTTCTTGAATTGGACATCAGAAATCACATCTTCAGCCGAGATATTTTTGCTGAGCAAACCTTTTTCCCGTGCCCAAGCAAATGCAGCCTCTACTTCCTTCACATCCACTTGATAAGCTGGTACATAATCCGGTACTTTGATCTCATCTTTTAATGTCTCTGGATATCCTACTTCTTTGATTACAAGATCGATATATTCAGATTGCTCATGGGATTTCATATAAGCTACTGCTTCATCATATGCAGCATACATACTGCGGATAGCTTCTGCTTTGGCATCAATTGCAGTTTGCGGGAAAGCTAATACGAACGGATTTACTCCCGCAGTTAGCGTTGAGCTCAGTACACGCAGGCCTGAGGTTTTGCCCATCGTTACAAAAGGTTCTGGCAAAATTGCCGCATCCGCCTTATTATTCTTAAGCAATTCTAAACGGGTCGGAATCTGTGGAACCTCTGTCACTGTAATATCAGCTTCGGTCAGACCTGCTTGTTTCAGCATCATGGCCACTGTATATTGTGTGGAGGTATTTTTGGACAAAATCACGGTTTTCCCCTTCAAATCCTTCACATCCTGGATCGATTCATTTCCAGTCAGTAAATCAAATTCCCCAAAAGTTGTACTGGTGATCTTCACATCCAGTCCAGCCTCATTGTAAATGGAGATCGCAACCAGGTCAGCACTTAGACCATCCAGCTTGCCTGCTTGAAAAGCTACATCCCGATCTTTGGCGCTTTTAAACGTCTGGATGTCCAGATCCACACCGTGGTTTTTATCGAAACCTTGTTCATGTGCGATGATAAAAGGAATAGCATCAATCGAGGGTAATAAACCGAGCGACAAGGAGGTAACTTCTTTTGCAGCCTCTGGAGCAGCTCCCTCTGACGATTCTGTATTTGTATTATTTTTCGAACCACAACCGACTGCAAGTGCAGCGATGACAACAACCATCATAGATAACAACAACATTCTCTTTAGACCTTTATTCTTCATTTAACTCTCCTGCCTCCATTATTCTTTCTATAGTGTAATTCTCTGTAATATTCTTTGCTCACTCATAAATGTGCATGCAAAAAAATCCTTAAGCTCTACAAAAAAAGCTTTAGGCATGTTAAGTTTACCACCAATCTTTATATTTTGTATATTTATAAATTTAGATATAAGTAAATAGAAGCGATGCAAAAAAAGCTGACAGCGGAATGGTTCCGCTACCAGCCTCAATCTCTATGT
The DNA here is from genome assembly GCF_038005365.1 of Paenibacillus sp. FSL H8-0315. Classification (NCBI taxonomy): domain Bacteria; kingdom Bacillati; phylum Bacillota; class Bacilli; order Caryophanales; family Paenibacillaceae; genus Paenibacillus; species Paenibacillus sp. FSL H8-0315. The sequence goes on from NZ_JBBOTA010000001.1 coordinate 2,106,497, forward strand.
TATGGAGTTAGTAGATTTGTATGGATTTTAATGACAGCTTTTTTAATCTGCTGCCCCGGTTGACCCATACCCGGTCTGTGAACATCATGAGGGAAAAAGACCGCGAACATTCCAGGCTTCAAAGATAACAATATTTCATCTGCTGATGGGGGATAAAGCGCATATTCTCCTTCGGCATCGTAAGGCTTAATGGGCTCGATCCCTTCTTGCAGGGGTGCCCAGCCAATCGTTTCTTCACCTTCGATCAGATAATGCACATCAATATAAGTCTCATGCTTCTCTGCGACTTGTTCCTCCAGCGATTTTGCCTCCAGAGCCATAATCGAAGCATACATTTCGTTCCCGCGGATTTCGATTCGCCCAAGATCAGGATCATGTTGTAAGATTACTTTCAATTCCTCAATAGCCTCAACAATGACAGGATTCTCATACTTGATATGCTCTTCCCAAGATGACAAAGAACCTAAGATCATAACTTCCCATTCCCCTCACATCTTAATGTGCTAAACCAGTTTCTCACTGACTGCTGAAGCTGTAGTTTCTTTATTGATTATGGATTGCTCACTAGTCTTCTTGAAATATTCTACATATAAAATATCAAGCAGATAGAGCTGCGATATCTTTGCAGATAATGAACCCCCTTGCAGCGGTCCTTCATTAGCACCACATAGCAGGGTCAGATCGGAGTACGAGGTTAACGGTGACTTTTCAAACCTGGTAATGGATATTACTTTGGCTCCTCGTTCCTTTGCTTTTCTCGCAACCTCAATGCTATCCTTGGTCGAGCCGGAATAAGAAATCACAACAGCGACATCCCGGTTAGACATCAACGCTGCCGACATCATCTGCAGATGTGAATCCATTAAACATTCCGTTTTGTTCGTAATACGCATAAATTTAATCTTGGCTTCCATAGCTGTGACTAGAGAAGAGCCCACACCGAAAAACAATACACGTTCTGCATTAATCAAATACTCAATGGCCTCACTGATCTTCTGTATATCAATTAAATTATAGGTCTCGTTGAGTGCACTTACATTCGTGGTCAGCACTTTAGAAGCAACAGCTTCAATTGTATCATCCATCAGAATTTGATCGGTAAGCTGCGGGATCTCATTCTCCACAGTGATGCTATGTGCCAATGCGATCTTGAACTCTTGATACCCTTTATAACTTAAAGATTTGCAAAATCGAAATATACTTGATTCCCCAACATCACATGCATCTGCAAGATCAGTAATCGACATGTAGACTACACTTCTCGTATTCTCCAGTACGTAGTCCGCTACCTTCTTCTCCGTATTTGTCAAATTATTGTATTTAGAATGAATTGAAGAAAAAATACTGATTGTCCGCAAAAAAGCCCCTCCTTTTCAATAAATTAATGTACGAATAAGGAGGAAGCTCCCAGCAGACCTGCCTTATTCCCTAATGAGGCTTTAACAATTCTCACTCCCGCAAAGCTTTCCATAATCAAAGACTTCGTGCGTTCTTCTACCCTTCGAACCAAATCTTCTTGTTCCATTACGCCGCCACCAATAATAATCGCGGATGGATTGAAGATATGTGTGATAGAAGCTAAACCCACAGCCACCTCAGTAATCCATAGATCTAGAATACGATCAAGCTGCTCATTTCCGCTCTGTATTTTATCAAATAAAGCTTTTCCGTCCGTGCATTCGGGATCTGCCAGCTGAGCCATCTTCACTAAAGCTGTAGTTGAAGCGTATTTCTCATAATACGGCAGTCCTTCTACTCCGGATGGGGCCGACAATGGGTGAGTAAAGATATGGCCAAATTCAGCCGCTACCCCATTAGCCCCTTTATAGATTTGGCGATTAATGACGATCGCACCGCCAATGCCTGTGCCAAAGGTTAGACATAAGAAATTGTTAAAGCTCTGAGCAGCTCCATAATAAGCTTCGCCTAATGCTGCTGAATTCACATCGTTCTCTACCATAACAGGTTTATGAAAATGATGGGTGACAATATCCTTAATTTTCATTCCAGTATATCTAGGTATATTTTCGTTAGCATAGACAATAAATCCTTCTTCTGCATTAACTTGGCCCGCGGTGCTTATGGCAATGGCATCAAAATGATCGTATTCTGCAATCTTTTCCAGCATTCTTGAGATTACATGGGGTCCCCCCAAGTAGCTTTCTGTTGCATACTCCTTGAAGTCATGTACATTCCCCTGTTTATCGCATATACACATCTTGGTATTGGTACCGCCAATATCTACGGCTACAATTCTCATTCCCATCTACCCTCTCTGGCGTTCTACTGAATAGCGTTCACAAACCGTTTCGTAATCTCCATCGGTCTCGTGATCGCAGAGCCAACCACTGCTGAATACACACCTAAATCAAACATGGTCTTTAATTCTTCAGGAGTGGAAACCCCACCTTCAGCTATAACGGGAACAGAGAAGTTGTTGACGATTTGCTGAACCAATTCAAAATCTGGCAAGTTGCGGCCTTTAGTAGCCTCTGTATAACCGCTCAAGGTAGTTCCTATCAGATCAAATCCCAGCTCAACAGCCTTCGCAGCTTCCGCAAATGTAGAACAATCCGCCATAAACAGTTGATCTTTATAGGTCTCTTTTAAAAGTGGAAAAAGTTCAGAAATAGTAGATCCGTCCGGGCGAATCCGGTCTGTAGCATCCATAGCAATGATATCTACCCCTTCGCGGTACAGCTCATCGACTTCCTTTTGAGTGGGTGTAATAAAGACTTCAGAGCCTTCATACACCTTTTTGATTATCCCAATGATCGGCAGATTCACTTGCTTTTTGATTTCTTGAATATCCGCTACGCTGTTTGCCCGAATTCCAGAAGCCCCGCCTAAGTAAGCAGCATAAGCCATTCTCCCCATAATAAACGGGCTATGCAGCGGTTCTTCTGGTAAGGCTTGACTGGAGACGACTAGTTTATGTTTTATTTTTTTAAGTACATTATTTTCAGTATTCATCAGTAACCCACTCCACATTTTTATTTATTCTTTAACTGCTCCTGCCGTAATCCCATTGGTGAAGAACCGTTGGAATAACATGAACACTAGCAACATCGGAATTGCAGCGATGGTAGCTCCGGCCATTTTATAAGCGAAATTAGGATTCAAATCCTGCATTAAGGTCGCAGTACCAACCATTAATGTTTTCATTTTGTTCTCTTGGCCTATAACCAGCTGCCACAAATAATCATTCCAGACTTGCACGAAATTCAGAATAAATAAGGCTCCAATACCAGGTTTGACAATAGGCAACATGATGCGCGTGAAGATTCTCCATTCATTTGCACCATCTATTCTCCCGGCTTCTCTTAAGGCATTAGGGGTTAAATCGAAGAATCCCTTTAATAGGAACACTCCAAATGCACCCGCCACGTTCGGCCAAATCATACCGTTATAACTATTTACCATTCCAAATTGTTGGGTGATCCGGAATAAGGGTACTATCATAATTTCTTTAGGAATCATCAAACTTGATATAAAGATAATGAAGATTATATTTTTACCTTTAAAATTAATCTTTGAGAACGCATAAGCGGCCATAGAGCCTACAACAATAACCAAAATAGTAGAAATACCAGATACATAAATACTATTAAACGTCCATCTTAAAGCCGGCTGGTTCTGAAATACATCCACATAGTTGGAGAATGTAATCGATTTGGGCCACCAGTCTGGAGGCATCTTCACAACATCCGAGCTGTTCTTGAGTGAACTTGTGAATAACCAATATAGTGGAAAAAGATTAAGGAGTGCGAAGAGGATAATGATCACATTCGATATCACATCAAACTTCTCTCTCTTTTTCTTGTTTTTAATCTTCGACATGTTGTATTCCCCCTCACTTCACCTTAATCATGCTTCGTAGCTGTGGCACAGACAATATCAATGTAATCACGAACATGATAACCCCTACCGCAGAAGCTACACCGAGTTGGTTATATTTAAAGGCATTATTATAAAGGTAGTACATCAGCGTTACGGAGGAATTGTTCGGTCCGCCACCGGTCAATAACTGAATAACTACAAAGATTTTTAATACGGCAATAATATTGATAATCGTAATATAAGTTGTTGTAGGTCCTACCGAAGGAATCAGGATCTTTGTAATCACTTGCCATCTGCTAGCACCATCGATTTCTGCTGCTTCAAAAAGCTCTTTCGAGACACCAATCATCGCAGCTATATACAGAATAATTGCCTGGCCCACGTTAGTTGCGAAGGTTACAAATATCACGACTGGCAGAACCGTCTTTGGATTTCCCAGCAGATTAATCGTCCCTAGTCCCATGTCTTTATATAGATAAGAGATAAGTCCGTTAGCCGGATTCAGCAAAAAGCTCCAGACCATACTCATAACCACCATGGACACCATTACCGGGATATAATAACTTCCTCTAATAAAGGAAACGTACTTAGCATTCTTATCAAATACCGCAGAGGCTACGAACAATGCAAACCCCACTGTAAGTAGAACGATAAATATTACGAACACAACGGTGTTGATAGTAGCCTTAAAAAATACCGGATCATTAAACAATGTGGTGTAATTGGCAAAACCCACAAACTTCTCGCTGTCATAATTAATCTGGTATAGACTCAGCCGCATCCCTTCTAAGATCGGATAGACAAGAAAGGCTAAGAATACTATCATCTGAGGTAAAATAAACAGATAACCTGTAATATTCTCTTTTAGGTAATTACTACGTAGTTTCATATCGTTTACCTTTCTAATTAACAGCCCTAGAGTCTCTTCAGACCCTAAAGGCTGTCAATCGTGTATTGTTTATCTGGTCTTAGATTATTGGAAAATTACAGAGCCAGCTTTATTGGTCTCAATCACCTTGTTGCCACTTGCCTGATAATCTTGCACAAACTGTTCCGGTGTCTTAGCTCCCATGTAAAGTGCTTGTAGCTCTGGATATAAGACCTCTCTTAATTGGCTGTATCCTGGAACGTTGCCTGTGAAGTTGAACAAATATTTAGAGTTGGCATCGTAAGCTGCAAACAGTGGATTCTCCGCTTTAAGCGCTTCGGCTACAGAACTTCTTACAGGAATACCATTCTTAGAGGATTTAACTAACTCAGGATCGCTTGAGAAGAACTTCACGAAATCCTTAGCTACTTCAGTCTTCTTAGCATCTTTGGACTTGAATACACTAGCGCCTACAACATAAGTAAAGGATAGAGGATCTCCGCTTTCCGACGGAATATTAGCAAGTCTCATATCGAATTTCGCTGCCGTACCGTCCGCCATATTTGCTTTCGTACCATTAAATAGAATCGGGTTAGTGAAACTGATTGCTAATTGCTGATTTTGGAACATAGCATTGGCATCATTAGAAGAAACAGATTCTGCGCCTGGATTTGTATATCCGCCGTCATATAGGTTTTTCAGCCAAGTTGCAGCTTTAACTCCGTTCTCATCATTCAGGACAATGTTGCCTTGATCATCAAAGAACTTATTGCCGAACATTCTCATATAGGCAAGGTTCCATGTATCGCCCTGATTATTTACAGCGAATAATGCCATTGGATATGCATTGGAATACTTATCCTTCGGCAGATTGTTTTTCAGACCCTCAAGAATTTGTTGATATTCATCCAAGTTCCAAGTTTTGATTTCGGATTCTTCACCCACAAACTTTTCTAAGCCTGCTGCTTTAAACATGTCCGCGTTGTAAACCAAGGTGCCTGGGTTGTGCTGGAATGGATAGAAATAAATATCTTCTCCGAACGTTACAGCGTCCCAGTAGTTTTGAGCAATATCGCTTTTCGCGTCTTCATCAATGATGTCGGTCAAAGGAACCAATGCTCCCCGGTGAACGTAATCCCCCATCGGGAATACACTCTCAAAGAACACATCTGGAGGTGTTCCTCCGCTTAAGTTAACGTTAAGCAATTGATCGCGCTGATCTCCAGCAATGACCTCTATTTGAATATCTGCATCGTATTTATCATATTGTGCTTTGAATTTCTCAGCGGCGTGCTTTAGGAAGCTATCATAGTCCGCGCCTGCCTCCGTGGCATCCACAACACCCTTCCACTGTGGAGTCAGCCATACTCTGATCGCCACTTTTTCCTTCCCAGACGCAGAAGAATTATCGGATGTATTAGAGCTCGCAGCATTGTTACCTGAGCAACCTGAAATTAAAGAAATAATCACCATTAGCGCAAGCATTGCCGAGAGTAAACGTTTTTTCTTCATTTATAAACCTCCCTAAAAGTTTTGTGAGCATTACCTTCTCTGAATCGCTACGTACAAAACTCGCATCGAAAGCATACGCTTAAAGTTTTGTGAGCATTATCTTCTCTGAATCTCTTCGTACAAAACTCGCTCGAAAGCATAGAACCTTTAATTTAAAATCCGTTTGGCATGGTATTGCACTAAATCGGCCATGCTGCGATGTCCTTGCGGATCAAGATGCATATAATCAATTTCATTCATCGATACATGGTCTCTGGAATCTACAAAGTGGATACCAGTTCCCGTTAGCAAAGCTGCAAGATGCTCAGCGAGCTCCATAGACTTCTCACTACATCCGCTACCCATTGGTTTGCCAATAGGGGTATGAATATACTCTGCTCCAATCGGAGGGGGCGCGATTACTAGAACCTCTGGAGCCTTCCCCTCAGGTCCTGCACTGCTACCTTTAGCTTTAAGAGCCAGCCTAACAATACCTTGTGCGATGTTATAAGAAGTTAATCCAAACCTTTCTTTGGTATCATTGGTTCCAAGCATGATCACAACCAAGTCTAATGGCGAATGTGACATCAGGCAGGGATAGATATAGGAAATTCCAGAAAGTCCTTCGAATAGAGGGTCCTCACTGACACTTGTTCTGCCGGGAAGTCCTTCTTCGATCATTCGGTAGGCGTCACCCAATTCTGTATGAAGAATTCCCGTCCAACGAATATCATCCTTAAATCTGCGGTCTGTCTCTGCGTCGTAGCCCCAAGTATTAGAATCGCCAAAGCATACGATGGATTTCTTCATTGTCTTAACCGCAATATCTTTCAATAGCTTGATCAATCAATTTTATAATGTCTGCGATCGGACCAGCATCTTTAGCGGCTACTGCCTCAAGCGGTGCTCTTACGCTACCAATGTTTACGCCTCTTAATTTTAGAATCTCTTTTATTCCGGCATACATGGCACCTTTGAGCGAACAAAGGGCGATGATAATATCGTTGATATCGCTTTGAATTTGTCCAGCTTCTTCGAACTTACCAGCCTTAACAAATTCATTTGCTTGCAGGAACAGCTCAGGCATAACCGCATAGGTTCCACCGATTCCCGCATCCGCTCCCATGATTCTTCCCGCAACATATTGTTCATCCGGTCCATTAAATACCACTACATCTTTTCCACCCACTCTTTTGAATCTTTCAATATCCATAGTCGGCATGGAGGAGTTCTTCACACCAATCACCTTTTTGTTCGCAAGCAGCTTCTCAAATAGGGACGGAGTCAGTGTATATCCAGTAGTCTGAGGAATGTTGTAGATGATGAAGCTTAGAGGGGTTGCCTCCATAATCTCGCTCCAATATTTATAGACTGCACTATCAGGTAACTTGAAATATATAGGCGGGATTGCGGATAATGCATCGTATCCTAAGGTTGCAGCATGTTTCGCTAACTCAATACTATCTCTAGTGGAAGGGGCACCCACGTGGGCAATCAGTGTCATTTTACCTTTCAGGTTACTAGCTACGTAGCTTAGTACCGCTTTGCGTTCGTCGAGACTCTGGTAAATACATTCTCCTGAGCTGCCTCCCACATATACACCTTGAACTCCTTTTTCAAATAAATAATCACATAAAGCATGCGTCCGGGATTCCGAAATATTTCCTTGATCGTCATAGCAGGCATAAAAGGCAGGTATAATTCCGTGGAACTTTGTGAGTGTCATTGTTAATCCCCCTTAAGTTGTGAGCGGTTTCTTTTCTACATAAACAAAATATCATTATATTTTGCTTTTGTAAATTATTTTCTCTATTTTTAGAAAAATAAAATTTATTTCCACCAATCTTATTTATGATTAGCAAAATAATGGTTTTCAGTGCAACTCGCAGCTAATAATCATTTATTTTTCCATATTCATTAGAAAATAATCCTGTAAATTCTCCACCCTAAATTTATTTCTTCAGGGCAGTATTTGTTGGATATACGGATGTAAAATAATTTAAAAAGGTGGTACTAATGAGTATCCTTTCAGCTTCGTTAAAAATGTCTCCTACAGGGAGACACTTCTCTCCAGATGAAGCACAAAACCTAAATAACACACAATGTTCACTGAATAATCTGTGTTTTACAGACGGACACACCTTTTAAAAAATGGAGTTTAGGATTATAATGAAAGCGTAAACAAAGAACAACAAAATCTATTTTGTTTCTTCGCCAAAGGAGGCTGGAGGAAATGCTAGCAGGACTTAAGGAACTTAAAAATTGGGTGACAGAAAACTGGAATCCAACATTGAATACAGGTAATGAGGACTACCGGAAAATGGAGTACTCCGTGGAGCGCCATCTGCACACTCCGCAATCTCCGAAACCACTTAGCTATGAAGAAGAGGCTCGCATCAAGACCGTTAAATTTCATTAACTAACCCTTCAGATAAAGATTGATTCATAACGAAGACATCAGACCGCCAGTTCTGGAAGCAATTTCAGTGGATGCGGTCTTTTATTATGCCTTGTAGTTGTATACCGAAAAAACCTCCTCCACCCTAAAGGGTGAAGAAGGCTAATAGGTTACTTTCAAGGACATGGCAGTAGGTTATCAATTCAAAGGCCTTGTTTAGTTCATCCTTCGATAAACCTCAGCGCGCGTTCCGATTGATAATCAGCTAGGCCTTGGGCGAATTGTTGATCAGGAAATCCTCTATGCAGCAGCTTTAATCCACCTGAAGTTAAGGAGACATGATGGTGGAATTGATAAAATAACAGCCTATCATGATCCAGAGCATCGTTCTTTAAGTACCGGTAAAAATCCCCAAATCTCATCTGCAAAAAACTATGCTCATGCTCAATATCATAAAACATTGCTCCTTCGATATCGATCAAGAAAGGTTCCAGTTTATCGTTAACCATAACATGGTCAGGACCCAGTTCCCCGTGAATAAACCCATATTGCTGTCTGGGTTGAATTTTTGATTCAAGCTCGTACAACTTATCGAGCAGTTTGCTTTGATTAGACCTGATCTTCTCAATATGTTGGGAGGCATAGGCTAGCTGTACTTTCGCATTTTCCATTTGTAATAAATGACATTGCCCCATGCTGCTCTCGTTAGCATTTGCTTTCCCAAAAACATGCCTCTCGTGGGTATGCATAGCAGTAAGCATCTCCCCCACACGCTGAAAAACTTTATCTTGAACACGTAACTCGGGATGATGAAAATAGGTTTCTGCCATTCTTCCATCTATATATTCAACCAGAGCATAATCGAAAGAGTAACGATCTCTTACCTTATTCAGATCATAAAGAGCAGGGGTCTGAATTCCATGTTGTGTTAAGTACCTGTTATTTAATTCGAATAAATGACTTCCATAGGATTGTTCGTTTATATCTTCATTTTCTTTTTCTTCTTTAAAATAATTCATAGAAAGATCCCACACATACAAAACGCAGGAAAATCCATTACTGCACTCAATCTTGTAGACCACCTTTTGTGCGCCGCCATGCATGCGCGAAACACGAGCAACGAAATAACTGCTGCCAAAAACCCTACTAATATAATCCTGTAAGTCAGCCTTATCGAGATGACAAGTAACGTCCATTAACAACACTCCATTTATTAGGTTTTGCCGGCTTCACAATAGTAAATAAAATCCAGCCGAAAGTATAGACTTATTCTTTCTGATCAATTATGATGTTGAATAAGGTCTTGAAAAAAACAAGCATACAAAAAGCCGTTGGAATTCATTTCAACGGCTTTTTTTTATGAAATATCTAAACAAATATAGAGGAGTACTTTCACAACATGTTCAAACGACTAACTGCACTATTTTCGATTCCCTCTTATGGCTTACTCTTTTTATGTATGTTACTGCAGGGGATGGGGATTTCACTCAGCGCACCCTTTTTATCCATTTATTTTACGGAGCAGCTTGGAGTATCTGTCGGGCTGTTTGGTGTTTTTCTGGCCACCACGTTAATTGCCGGGATATGGATCAGTACACTAATCGGAAGACGCTCTGACCTCGGCTTAAATCGAAGAAACATTTACCTTGTCTCCACGCTCTGTAATGCTCTGGCTTATAGCGGATACTTGCTCATTGGGGATTTTACGATCTTATTCATCTACATGATTGTGTTCACCGCCCTCGGTGCACCAGGGATGCCTCAATTGTTCGCCATAGCTAGAGAAGCAGTGAATAAGAGCGATTTTACGGATACTGCATTTGCAAATTCTACCTTGCGTTCTGCTTTCTCTCTCGGCTTTATTACAGGTCCTTTAATCGGTACTCTGCTAATTGCTGCTGTTGGGTTTAAGGGGATTTTCTCGGGCACCATCGGAGTATTCCTGCTGGTTGCCTTACTTATCTCGCTATTCCTGAAATCAAATACAGAAGTGAAAAGCAGTACTGCAGAAGTAAAAGTAAAAAGTTTCCGGTTGGGTCAGAACCGTAATGTTCTGCTTCCTTTTCTGATTATGATACTAATGTATGTAGCCCACTGGACGAGTAGCATCAATACTGCCCTTTTTATTACCAACAATCTAGGGGGAACAACAAGCGATGTTGGTTTAGTCAGCAGTATTTGTGCTGCGCTGGAAATTCCTTTTATGATCATGCTGGGACTACTTAGTGCGAAATACAGTAACCGAATCCTGATGATGTGCGGAGCCATTTTCGGAGGAGCTTATTATCTCGTTGTCATTACTTCAGGCGCGATGTGGCAAATGCTTGCAGCCCAAATTTTGCTTGCCTTTTTTGTTGCCGTTATTTCAGCGATTGGCATTAGCTACATTCAGGATCTGCTTCCAAACATGCCTGGGTATGCATCCACACTCTACTCTAATTCATCCACGATCGGCAGACTGATTGGCAGTCTTGTTGGCGGGTTATTAGCTAGTGTTGTTGGGTACCGGTATTCATTTGTACTCTGTTTCATACTCGTCATTATTTCTACAATCATGCTTGCGGTAAGCGGACGTTACTCTGTAGATGATCCACAAAAGCTAGCGATTTAATCCACTTTTTCGGGCTTCATTCAGCCCTTGAAACTTCTCCATATTTTCTCGCGACTAACTAACATATCTTTAAAAAGGTGGGGTTAGATGTTAAAAACTATTGCAAGAATGCTCATGTTGATGTCTTTAATCTTTCTGGCAGCATGTGCAGGGGATGTTAAACCCATCGAGGAGCCGAACACAGGAGCAAATACGCCAACCCAAAGTCCAGCGATGAATACGCAGAAGCCGCAAAACACAGAACCCAAGCAGCCAAATGAAACCAGCTTTAAAGCAGAATTGTCGATAAATCTGAAATCATATTCAGATCAATTGACAGAGTATGATCTCCCCGCACTTGAAGTGCTGGAAAAAAACCTAACTGCTTTGGTTGAGCATGACCACACACTTTTCCAATCCGGGTTCGTAAACAAAAAACTAGCAGATGCTATGGAACCTTATTATGACGAACAATATCAGTACAAATTCACAGACATCGAAAGCATCGATTCCATGTTACCCAACGAACATCAGGTAAATATAACGGTGACCGGACAACGCTTGGATATGGCCGCAAAGACCGTTGAAAATGTAAAAATGCTATACGCTATTCGGCCAAACGATCAAGGGGAATGGGTCATTTATATCATTGATTGATTGACTGATTGATTGACTAACTGACTGACTAGCTTTTGAAAATCGTCGTCCGATTCCTGACAGGGAATTTGAACGGCGATTTTTTTGTGAAAAAAAACCAATTTCTCCCCTTGCTAGCATTGCGAGATGCGGAGAATGGAATCATGTTTGTGGTAACCTTCTAGCTACCTACCCGATCTAATATTTAAGTAACGTTACGAACATCCTAAGACTTCTAGTCAAGAAAGCAGGTAAATCTTTGCATATAGATCCTATTGTCGTCAAAGCCAAAGCTGGAGACCCTGAAGCATTCGTGCAGTTGATGCAGGAGATAGAGTTACCTTTATACAGAACTGCAAGGTCCATCGTCAACAAAGAAGAAGATTGTGCAGATGCCCTGCAGGAGACGATGCTTAAAGCCTTTAAGAACATCCATACACTCAGAGAGCCCGCTTTTTTCAAAACGTGGATCTTCCGGATTCTGATTAATGAATGCAATAAAATGCTCAAAAACAACTCAAGATCCCTCCCTTATGGAGAGCTTCCCGAAATCCCTTCCACTTCCAAGGATTATGAGAAAATCGAATTATGGGATGCCGTTCAACATCTTGAGGAGAACCTCCGGATTGTCATTCACCTTCATTACCTACAGGACATGCCGATCCGTCAAATTTCCGACATTCTCGAAATTTCTACGGTTGCCGTGAAGACCCGGCTGCATCGCGCCCGCAAAAAGCTAAAGCATTCATCTCAATTCAATCAAGAAATGGAGTTGCGACATGGTAAACACTAAGTTAGAAGAACAGTTAAAGAACTGCCAAAGCCTACTTCCCGCTCAGTTATCGGATATTGCCCGCTCCAAACTGAATGAGACTTACCAAATCATCAGGGAGACCGATAATTCCACTTCCCCCATTCAGAGAAAGATGGATGCATCAAGAACTTTTAATAAGTGGTTGATTTCCACTGCAGCCGCTGCAATTCTTGGAGTTACAGTCCTTGCTTCCGGCTTTGTATCGCCCGCAATGGCTGGTGCACTCAAGCAAATTCCGGTTTTGGGACAAATCTATTCATTATGGGGCGAAAAAAACTTAGATCCCGGTGTTCAACAAGCCGGGGATTTCATCACAAACGTAAACCAAAGCGTGACCCATAGCGAGGTGACCATGAATATCCCAACGTTGTTATTTGACGGAACCCGAATTCTTATGAACCTAACCACTCCTGGAAACCGTTTGGCTTCGGAGCCCAATTCGCCGCCTTCAGATGCCAATAAAGGCGCGGTGGATAAGTTTGAGGTTCTCTATAAAGGTCAACCTCTGCTCTGGAGTTACGAACACATGGATGGTGAGACTGCTTCCAGCATAATGGTTCAGGTTTTGAACACTTATTATGATCCGAGCACAACAACACAGACTGTCCAGTTCCCTGATCAGTTTGACTTGACTGTAAATGTAACGTTAAAGGGTTACGATGTCCCGTTCGAATTCGTTCTGCCTGTTACCAAATCAACGCCTGTTACCGCACTAACTTCAGAGGAGACCAAGCATCACGATAACATTAACTTGCAGATCAGTAAGGTAGAAATCACCCCAATCACAACGCAGGTATCCATTGAGTACAAAACCAAACCGGGCCAGAGCGTAGAAGAAATGCTCGCTTCTATCCCTTCGAAATATAAGGGTGCTAACGGGGGCGTCATCGCTCTTCAATTTGACATTGTGGATGAACGTGGCGTTCAACTGAAGCCCATCGGTGCTCACCCCTTAAGCGAATCTTATAATGTTCGTTTTGAACCCTTCAAGACTATACCGAATACCGTAACCATCAAACCGTACTTAGTCGTTTCCGAAGGTCAAGCCCCAGCTGGGACTAAAGGACTGTGGGAAGACAACAATATGGTCAAGGAATATATCCCTGAGCTGGAGACTGTACTTTCGGTCCAATAGTTCATTTGTAAAAGGGTATGCAAAACTACAAAAGACGAAGCCATAATAGGCTTCGTCTTTATATTTAGATGGCTTCAGGTAGGTTGAATCCAATAAGGTTATTTTGATGAAGCCAGCTTCGATAATTTGTCGGCAATATCTTCGGCTTGTAACAAGGAGGAGTATGAATCTGCTGCAAAATATTTTTCCATATCAATCTCAATCATTCGATTGTTTTTGACCGCATCCAACATCTTCCATGTTGCTGGCAACTTAGGCGGTTCTTTGTCCTTTACGGTAAGGACAATAACGTAGTCACTGAAGCTAGAATAAAAAGTGGACAGTAGTTAACAGACTGGCGATAATGAGTCCACGGAGGTGTGTTCACATGGGAGAACATCGACAACGGTATAACGAAGAATTTAAAAAACAGACAGTGCAGTTCATTCAAGAGCAAACAAAGACAGTGGGCGACTTGGCGGAAGAGCTTAACATCCCAAAAAGTACCCTGCATCAATGGAGTATATGTTGCTGTTTACTCTGTCTACGTATCACATGTTGGCGAATATCCACCAGTTGAACCGTACATTCCACCGTTTCAGCCACTTCAGCTCTTTTCTACGGGATTTATACCGTACATTCTACCGTTTCAGCTATCCATGCAAAATAATTATGAAGTACGCTCGCAACTCCAGTTTTCGTTGCCCTATATAATAAATTCGGCCTCTTGAATGAGAGTCCATTCCCATAGATAACCTACGCAAATTATCTATATCGGCAAGATTTAGGGCCATCCTTTTACAGGATGGCCCTCTCATTGATTAAGTTGCAATTTTGCTAACCTTAATACTCTCCTTTAATTACAAAAAACGAACCCCGAATTGTTCCGGCTAGCTTGGACTTCTGCCTAGCAAACTTAAACTTCTCTTCTAGCTCCTTTGGGATCTCCATCCCCTCAGAAAGCTTAAAACCAACAGCCCGCTTCTTAGGGTCATCCACCGTATACATAACGTTCACCGCAAGACCATCCTCATAAAAGACATAAGCGAATTTAATATTTTCCACTTGAAAACGCGATGTTTCTAAAGGTTTGGCCGCAAACTCAATATCGCGTTCTTCTTTTAAAATTCGGTTCACATAATCAAGGGTCTCCTGACTTTCGCTGGCTCGTACAACCGTAAACTCATGTTTGTATTTGTTCATAAAGTAACGGGCCTCATTAGCACGCAGACCAGCAAGTGCATCTACTACAGGTGAAGATTCTAACCCAACCGTAGACACATTTTTAAAATCAACGATATAGGACATTTTCATCTCTCCTTTTCTCTCATTATTACCAAAAAAACTTATCGTTACTTAGGATACGGTTCGCGTATTGTCTGTAACGGCAAGTTTCTGTGTTAACTGCTGTGCTCTTTTTCTATTAAAGTGACCATCTCACGCTTCCACTTTTCTCGCTCCTCTGGCGGGATCGGCTCCCCTTTGTCATACAGAAATCTAATCATATAGAACCCATCCTTCGTAAGCAGGCTGGTAACAAGTTCATGTTCTAATACATTATTGTTCATCAACTGCGTCTCCACTATAGAGCTATTAACAGTCTGATGCAGTACTTGAGCGGTCAACAAGGTCTCTTGGGAGATATAATCCGCTGTATGCTTCTCTACAGAAGATGCCTCTATCTTATCAAAATAATTAATCGTGAACGTATGCGAAGGTTCGTACCGATGGTATTCTCCTAACGGATAATATCCGATAAATTGACTGTTACTGTAGATATGGAAGGTTGCAGGTACATAGCTATCAAGCTGAAAATACGGGATGAATCGCGCAATGCCTGAATTGATCTCTTCTCCAGGAGGAATGACCGCATCCACACCACTAAGGAAATCACCCTTCTTATCTACAAAAATCGTGCTATAAGGGCTGTACCTCGTAATCCAAATTGAACCATTCTCCTTCACAGCCTCAACGTAATAACTGATAATTTGATTTCTTTTTTCCTCACGTTCATCGGCGGGGTTGATACAGGTATGAATGTGCTTCCGAGTGTATGTAAAGACTGCTTTAGTGGCATCCATTGACAGCAATTCAAATTCGAGAATTTCAGATTTTATATTATAGATTTGAAATGTCATCATTAATTGAAAGTGATTTAAAAAGGACATTCCCCTTTTATCTGGATGAAATCTTTTGCTCAAACCTTCTTCATCCTTATCCATATAAGCCTGCTCCAAGCCTTCAACCAAGGCCTGTAGCTCCTCTTTTGTGATGCCTTTATTTTTTTTAAAGAAAAACATGTCTTCTCTCCCCTCATCATCAATCTACTTCCAATTACTTGCTCCTATTTATTATACGGGCATACCTGTGTACTTTTCTAGTTATGAAGAAACCATCCCTGACAAAGAAATGGTTTCTTTGAGTAGGTATACCTTTCGGTCATCCCTACATTTTTAAAATGTTCACGAACTAACCTAAATTGTTCTTCTACGCTCATGTTTGGTGTTCTTTCTATGGTTTTGATGCCCAGCTTAGTGCATTCTCTCTTCCGGGATAAACGGTAATATAAATTCAGGCATTATTCCTAAATCTATTAGGATTGGTTGGTCATCAGGTAACTTCAGCAAGTCAATAATAAGAATTCCATCATCTCTTCGACCACTTGAAATAACCATTGGCTAGAGATCATCCTGTAATGTTTGAAAACCTAATTCCTCTACAAACTTCTTGGTTTAATTGTTCTTTCAAATAATTATTATTTATCTTCATCCAACACACCCCATTTATATTTCAAAAAGCTTACTCTGACACATTGGTTGTGAGGGGTTGGCGGATTCTTATCTTTCTAGATAAAAAAAGCCTTCCCCACCCAAAAGGGTGAAGAAAGCTTAAATGTGTATCCCCAAAATATGGGCAGCTATATTAGGTTTTCGTACCCGAGGATGTCTTAGTCAATTGCTCCTCCAGCCACCTTATCGCCTCAGACTCTCCAGAGAAGGCGCCTCCGGGGCAGCCGTAGGTTCTTTTAGTGGACAACGCTGTAACTGGCTTGTAGACAGCAAGCAACTTTGCATTCTGCATTACGACCGCGATACCTGAACAATATTGGGCGATTTCCCGCTTGTTCATCTTGCACCAGTTCATATACAGCTGTGTGACCGCACGCTCTGGACGTGTGTTTTTCTCAGCAGAATGCACCATCAGCAGGCCGAAGGCAGATCGGCGCGCGAGCAGTTCTTCCCAATAAGCGATATATTCTTCTACTGTCTCCTGATCAAACGCCTCCCCCAAACTAAGGCTTATGATCGGCCAAGCGGATTCATCCTTTGTTATAGCCATACGTTTCCCTCCTAAAATGTGCCGAGCATTGCCTAAGATGTGATGCGGAATCCAACGGATTGCTGTTGCAGCTTCCAGAGCCGGTCGTACAGTCCGCCGCGCAACAGTAAGGCTTCATGTCGTCCCTGCTCGACCAGCCGACCGTCTTCCAGTACGATAATGTTGTCCGCACCGCGTATGGTTTTCAGCCGGTGGGCGATAACAATGACGGTTCTGCCCGTAATCAACGCATCAATTCCTTTCTGGATTTCGGCCTCATTCTGCGGGTCAAGCGATGCAGTAGCTTCATCCAACAGCACAATTGGAGCATTCTTGAGAATCGCACGGGCAATGGAAATTCGCTGCTTCTCCCCTCCGGAGAGCGTACTGCCGCCTTCGCCTACCGGCGTATCATAACCAAGCGGTAATTTCATGATGAAATCATGGCAGTGAGCCATTTGCGCTGCCTGCTGAATATCCCGACGCGACGCCCCCGGCCGCCCAAAAGCAATGTTGTTCCCGATGGTATCTTGGAACAGGTACACATCCTGAAACACCACCGATACGGATCCTAGCAGATGTTCTGGATCAATATCCTTGATGTTGCGCCCACCTAGCAGAACGCTCCCTTCTTCAGGATCATAGAAACGTGAGATCAGGCGCAGCACTGTACTCTTGCCGCTGCCTGAAGGGCCCACAATTGCAGTCAGTGAACCTTGCGGCATTTCCAGACTTAAATTTTTGAGAACAGGCTCTCCTCCATAGCTGAAGGTTACATTGTCAAACCGAATGGTGCTGCTTTTAGGAAGAGGACTCGTAGCACCTGTCATTACCGGCTGACGGAGCAGATCTACTATACGTTCACCCGCTTGTTCGTTGTAGCGGAATTCGGCATAATTGGCTAGCGCTGTAGTCAATGGATCATAAATACGTGTGCCGACAATAAGGAATACTGCCAACTGCAAAATACCGAGCTCCCCGCCTAATAATAGATGAACACCTACGTATACCATTAAGGTCAGTCCCGCACGAAGAAGAGCCATAGCGGTTAGAATAACCGGACCGAACATCCCCTCCAGCTTCACACTTTCCTTCATCAAAGTTTTAAAAGAGTTATCCAGACGGACAAATCGTTCTCCCGTCAGGTTATAGGCCTTCATCACCCGTATACCGTTCAAGTATTCTTGCAAGCGGTTCGCAGCGTTCAGCTTGGCCTTCATATGATCCGCTCCGAGTCTCCGCCGCAGCTTGCCCGATAGATACATGATCAGGAGAGCAACCGGCAGCGCTACGAACATAGAAAGCGCCATCCGCCAGTCCAGAAACAGTAAACCAGCAAGTGCAAATATCGGCAGTACAAAAGCTCCCGCAAGCTGTGGCAGCAGATGTGATATGCCCGTCTCAACGAGCGTGAAATCGCCCATCATCATATTGGCTAAATCCCCTGGGTCCCGGCGAGTCAGGTAACCCAGCGGAAGCTTCCGCAGATGTTCTGCTAATTCCGCACGTCCCTGTGCAGCAACATTGTATGCCCCGCGGTAAGCGGTGCGATAGGCGGGAATCTCACTCAGGAACATCAGCACCATGACGGCGACAAGCCCTGCGCAGATCCACCAAAGGCGTTCTGTCTGAAGTTCTGCGCCTACAGTAATATAAGGAGCAAAAATCAACCGCACCGCCTCAATTACAAGCGCGAACGGCAGCACACTAACTAGATTAGCCAACAAGGAAAAAAGCACAGGCTTCAGCAACTGCTGCGGTTTACCGGCAGTAATATTATGCAATACCTTCATAGCTGATCCCCTCCTTTTTCCATATGCCAATCTCCGGCGTCAGTGTAGGCATGCCACATTTTTGTGTAAAGCCCGTCCGCCTCAATCAAACCTGCGTGCTCTCCACGTTCCACGATTTCTCCATCCCGCAGCACCAGAATTTGTGCAGCTTCACGTATAGAGGAGAGTCGGTGAGCAATGACAATAACCGTCTTGCCGCGCATAAGCTCCGTAAGTGCTAACTGCATATGAAACTCATTTTCCGGGTCGGCAAAAGCGGTCGCTTCGTCGAGCACGAGCACTGGTGCATTTTTGAGAATAGCCCGAGCTACCGCAATGCGCTGCTCCTCACCACCCGAGAGATAGACACCGCCTTCACCAATTAACGTATCGTATCCCTGCGGCAGCCGAGTAATGAACTCGTCGCATTGTGCCGCTCTGGCTGCAGCCTGGACTTCCTCCAAAGTCGCTCCCGGTTTGCCGACAGCAATATTCTCATACAAAGTGTCATAGAACAGGAAGGTTTCTTGAAATACAAAAGCAACAGTATTCATTAATTCATGGATCGCCATATGGCGAATATCGACTCCACCGATACGGATCGCACCCACTTGCGGGTCCCAGAACCGCGGCACCAAGCTGGCCACCGTCGATTTTCCCGAACCTGACGGGCCTACCAGTGCTGTAACCTTCCCTTGTTCCGCACGGAATGAGACTTCGCTGAGCGCCGCTGCAGTCCCTGCATCTTCACTGTAGGAGAAAGTTACATCCACAAATTCAACATCAAAAGTATGCGGGGATAGCGGTTCTGCTATTTCCGGTACAGGCTGCTGTGCCAAGAGTCGGTCCATCCGCTCCACGCCTTCGCCAATATCCCGAGTGCTTGAAGCCAGCAGAAGTAGCTTGTAGAGCGGAGATGAAACGCCGGGTGCCATAATCAGAAAGAACAACAGCACAAGCGCAAAAGACATGGAATCCGGCCGACCGCTTAGCATGAAGACGCCCACCGGCAAAATAAAGGCAAATGGTGATGCCAGCAATGTTTTGAATAAGATATAACCTGTTTGATAACGGTCCGTATACTCCAGACAATAATCGCGGTAGCTGGTCATATCACTGTAGAACTTTCTGAAAGAATGCACTGTCTGCCCGAACACCTTAACCGCGGGCATCCCCCGTACATACTGCACCGCCGAAGTATTGATCTGCTCCAACGAATCATGATACTGCTTCACACTGGCCTTGCCTCTGCTGCTCATCATAAGCGCTGACTGCACACCTAATCCTATAATTATCGGCAGCAGGCAAGCTACCGCCAACGGCGGACTAAGCCAAAACATCGCCACGATCATCAGCACCGTAGAAGCCAGTACGCTGACTAAATCGGGAAGCTGATGCGCTACGAAATTTTCCACTTTGTCGACATTCTGCTCTAGCGTCTTCTTGACCACGCCAGTTGAAGTCCCGTTCAGGAAACCAAGCGGCAATCTGCCCAAATGCTCGGTCATTCGCACACGCAAATTATATTGAATACGAAAAGCCGCAATATGCGAGCACATAATACCACAGTACGAAGTCACCAGCCCTCCGATTAACCCTCCAAGTGCAATCCACCCCCAGCGGATCATATACGCACCGTCGACCTGTCCAGGCGATGAAGCATGGCGCAGCAGCTCTGCCAAAATGAAATAAACAGACAAAAACGGAATCAGCATTAATACAGCGCTGACAGATGACAATATTCCGGACAAGAGCAGCAAACCTCGCTTCTCTCCGGCGATCTCCAGCAGCCTTGGCATGCCGGTTTTGGTTTTACTCACAGCCGTTCCCCCACTCTTGGTAATTACACGCAAAAAAAGTGCACTGAGAATGATTCTCTGTGCACTAGTGTATAGGAACGTTGTTCACGATTGCTACCGTTTAAGGGATTATAATTAACCAAATCAGGAGCATCTGTGCAGGATACGGACTTACAACTTAATACCGAAGAGACGCTGCCTGCCGCTGATCAGATATTCTCCTGGACGCACACCGAACTTTTTGCGGAAGGCTGCCGAGAAATGACTCACATTACCGTATCCAACCCTTGAAGCTGCTTCACTTACAGTCATACTCCCTTGTTCCAGCAGCTGCTGCGCTCTCTGCATCCGTTGTTCGATAACGTAGGCATGCACGGTATAACCAAACATTTCCTTAAAGCCCTTTTTCAGCTTGAACTCATTGAGGCATATAATGCGAGAAAGGCCTGCAAGCGTCGGCGGGTGCAAATAATCACGCTGTAAAATCTCCTTAGCGAGCCGCAGGCTCTCCATATCCTCTCTGGACAGCTTGACCGAGCGTGGAATCCGGTCTGCTTCATATAAAGATTCATTGAGATAGACCGCCATAAGCTCCAGCATTTTGCCCTCCAGATAAAGTTCACGCATGCCATGGCTATAGGAACAATCCGCAATCTGCGATAGAATGAAGCGGATGGATGGTGTGATGTTATTTTTTCCAAAAAACAAACCCGCACCAGCTCCGATGCGAAGCCGTGTATCCTCAGTCAGACCACTGGTCATCCGCTCAAATTGTGCAGGGCTCATATCTATGCTGATGAATCGGTACCCCGCTCCACTCAGGTATGTGCAGTTTTCACTTCTTACTCCGCCATGAAACAGCGCAATTTCTCCTGTATCTATAACAAAATAGTCCGATTTCAGCGAGGTCCCCCACTCAATGCCATGCCCCATGCAGAATGCCAGCTCTGTACGCGGAGTGCTAAAATTGCCCTTCGCTTCGATATCCCGATTAAAACAGAGATTAAAATCTGTCATCTGGATATAACCATGGCTAAGCAGGCTGCGGCAACTGCCTTCCCCTATTTCGACTGGAGGTTTAATCTCAAAATGAGCCCCATCAAAACGATAATTATAATCTACCCCTTCACATGTAAGCGTCTTATGGGCATCAATCGTTTCTGCTTCTTTCAGTCCATTGCTTCGCTCCATGCACATCCCTGCTTCCTCTTACTTTGGGTTAATTATATATGTAATGAGAATGATTATCAATTAAACGTTACGATTCCCTCTTCGTTCAGACTGAGGAGTTGGGCAAATACACTGGATTATAATCAAAAAAACCTTCCCCACCCAGAAGGGTGAAAAAGGCTTATATGTCTCACTTCTGAAGCTGCATCTAGCCTTCATAGCTACTCTCGTTTCTTCCCAACTGCCCCAAGATAGATAACAAACTCTTCATCACCGTCTAATTCTAAAATCTCATCTATCAACTTTTGATCATAGATTCCAATTGCACAAGCACCTGCACCGATGGATTCGCTGGCTAAATAAAGGTTCTGGCAGACATGTCCAACATCGATGAGGATTTTTTTGTGAGCAGAAATATCATACTTCCATTCGGAGCGGTAGGGTGTGGTACTCCAGGCAAACAATACAGAAGCCTTTTTGGCAAAGTTAGGGACAAAGGGCTGATCCAAAGTAATAGCATCAATCTTTTGTTCAAGTTGATCTAATTCAAACATAAATAAGAGCTTATGTTCCACAGGCAGATATCTGTAGATCCCTTGCCCAATGCCCTCTACACGCATAATCATTAAATAGGTTTCAAAGGTGTGCGTCGCCCCACTGCAGGGTACAGTCCGCAGCGTAAGTCCGTTCTTACTCATGCCGCTAATCCCTTGGGTAGCCCATAATAAATAGGATAACTCCTCCAGACTCACAGTATCCTCAGAATAGAACCGTGTACTTCTTCTTTGATCTATACAATCAAAAATATTATCTTTACTCACAACGTCTTTGCTGACCTTAGGCAAATCAATAATTAGTGCATCTGAATCAAATGGCTTAACAATTGGCGGTTGTGCAATTCCCTTGATCTTATCTGTTTTGATATGTTTGAATTCATGAAAATTGGATTTCAGAAAATTTCTTTGTTGTTCATATCTGGTCATAACAGATCCTCCTGAACTACCTTAATAGCTCTAATTTATCATGTCATAAAAATCATACGGTGATCTAACTCACTCTTCAGTTGTTTTGGTGAGTAAACAAAAAACCTTCCTTTGCCCCGAAGGGCAAAAGAAGGCTTAAACGCGTCACTTCCGAAGACATGGCCAGCTATATTTTCAGCTCCCCAAGCTTGATCAGCTCGACAACCGCTTGTGAACGGCCTTTAACGTTTAGTTTTTGCATTACATTGGAAATGTGGTTTCGAACTGTTTTTTCGCTGATAAATAATAAGCCAGCGATATCACGAGTCGTTTTGTCCTGCACGAGAAGCTCAAAAACTTCGCGCTCACGATGAGTCAACAGAAATTTGCTGTGGTGTTCGTTCCCCTTCAATGGTGTCACCCCTCCTTGCCCTGGGTTTGTTTGGTATAACAAGGTAAAGGGATACAGTCAAAACATATTATGTATTGTTGATGTTAATGGTGCTGTCACAATTATAAAATGGGCTTAGTTCATTCAAATGCAAAAGTCTGAAATTTTCATGAATAAGAACATCTTTTTTCAGGGCAAACTACGGTTTGTTGTTCCTTATTAAAGGAGGTGTATGTATGAGCCATTCAAAAAACAATCAACCTACCAAAGCAGAAGTACAAACAACGAAATTAAACAAATTACCACTCGTAGGTAAATTCGAACCTGAATTTTCTGCAGAGGAAGCTGCAGAAGTGTTCGAAAACCAACCCTCTGCAGATCATGAATCCCATAATGAACGATAAAAAGCGGATGACGCCTTGATCTTATTCTTAAGCAGATCAAACCTTCAAAGAATGGAACTGTCGCATTAACAGCTTAATTAACTATAAATGAGACGGTTCGCTTCATTTAAAAATCGTAAACGACTTAGAACAGCGATTCGCCATTAATGGGAATCGCTGCTTTATGTTGTAGGCTGTTGGCTGCCCGCTCCAATAGTGTATTCACCAGCCCCAACTGAGGCTTTCGGACCCAGATGGCGTTATTAACAAATTTATCGCCTTTTGAGCGAAGTTTCGGACTCCAGTGACGCTATTCCTTAGAAACAGGCTCATATAGGGTACTTTTCAAACCAATAGCGACTATGCGGTCCGATAGCGACTCAAATATCGAATAATGCTGCATGTAGTGTCATCTGAGTCCTTTAGTTACTGCGTATGCGCAAAAGTTTGCTGGGGCGGTTACTGCTGCGTCGCGCAATGGTTCGCCGGGGCCGTTACTGCTGCGTGCGCGCAAAGGTTCGCTGGGGCTTTACTGCTGCATAAACACACTGGTTCGCTAGGTAGGTTACTGCTGCGTGCGCGTAATGGTTCGCCGGTTCGGCTGCCCGCTCCAATAGTGTATTCATCAGCCCCTACTGAGGCTTTCGGACCCAGATGGCGTTATTAACAAATTTATCGCCTTTTGAGCGAAGTTTCGGACTCCAGTGACGCTATTCCTTAGAAACAGGCTCATATAGGGTACTTTTCAAGCCAATAGCGACTATGCGGTCCGATAGCGACTCAAATATCAAATAATGCTGCATGTAGTGTCATCTGAGTCCTTTAGTTACTGCGTATGCGCAAAAGTTTGCTGGGGCGGTTACTACTGCGTGCACGCAATGGTTCGCCAGGTCGGCTACCCGCTTCAATAGTGTATTCATCAGCCCCTACTGAGGCTTTCGGACCCAGATGGCTTTATTAACAAATTTATCGCCTTTTGAGCGAAGTTTGGGACTCCAGTGACGCTATTCCTTAGAAACAGGCTCATATTCGGTACTTTTCAAGCCAATAGCGACTATGCGGTCCGATAGCGGCTCAAATATCAAATAATGCTGCATTTAGTGTCATCTGGGTCCTTTAGTTACTACGTATGCACAAAAGTTCGCCGGGTCGGTTACTATTCTGCTTTTTCAATTGTAATCGGATACATTGCTACAAACTATACTCCCAACCCTGGGAGTTTTTTGTCGTGCAATTATTACAATGAGATACATCACATTTTTATATTGACAGTAATTGTATACGGACTTATGATAAGTCCAGCATAATTGATAACGATTATCATTTAGATATAAAAAAAGGGGTGTTTTTTTAATGAAATTTACTTATGCTGTGCCTGCAAGTCTACTTGCGGCCTCCATACTGTTCACTGGATGTGCCAATAACAACCATTCTACAAATACTGTTGCCAACAGCACTACAGCCACCAACGCACCGACGACTGCTGCGGCTACCAACACACCGGAGACTGCCACCGCTGACTTCACGTCAGCTATAGATCAATATCGCACATACGTCATCCAGCAATGTGATGAATTTGTGAAGCAAACAGAGAGTTTCACCAACGCTGTAAAAGAGGACAAGATTGATGAGGCTAAGGCGCTCTACGCTCCTGCCCGCATGTACTACGAACGGATTGAGCCTATTGCAGAAGCACTTGGTGACTTGGACCCAAATATCGATGCCCGGGAAAATGATGTAGATGCGGCAGAATGGCGCGGTTTCCACAAGCTTGAGAAAGCACTCTGGCAGGACAATACAACTAAAGACATGACAGAAGTTGCTGACCAATTGCTGAAGGATGCACAGCTGCTGCGTGCGAAAGTTGAGACCGTTGAGATCAACGCGAATCTGCTCGTAACTGGTGCTGTTGAGCTTTTAAATGAGGTCTCCTCCTCAAAAGTAACCGGAGAGGAAGAACGTTACTCGCACACAGACCTGTATGATTTCGTCGCAAACGTTGAGGGTGCGCAAAAGATATACGAGCTGTTAAAACCAGAACTAGCTAAAAAAGATGCCGATCTTGAAAAAACCATTGGTGAACGATTCGCTGCCTTGCAAGCTGAGCTTGCCCCTTTCAAATCCGGAGATGGATATGTTTCCTATGAAGAGCTGAAAGAAGATGAAGTACGTAAACTGAGTCAGAATTTGGACGCCTTGGCTGAGCCATTGTCCAATATGGGAACTATTCTAGGAGTGTGACCCTCATGAATAAACATAACAAGTTCACTGGAGTACCAGGTAATCCTGAAAGTCCCCCTCTTAATGATCAATCGAAGAATGAGCCTATATTTGGTAAAAAATTAAGCCGCCGCGATATGCTGCGGCTTACTGGCGCCACTGGCCTTGGTCTTTTGTTAGGGGGCGGAGGTGTCGGTGGAATTATGGCTGCGCGTAATGCTGTAGCTGAGCCAACGAAATCCGCAGAAGGTGATTCCAGTTCCATTCCTTTTTATGGGAGCCATCAGGCAGGGATTTTGACACCTGCACAGAACTTTATTTATTTTGCTGCCTTTGATTTCACCACAACCAAACTGGCCGATGTGAAAAAACTAATGCAAGCATGGACCACTGCCGCTGCCGCTCTTACTACTGGCGAGCTTATTGGTGACGTAAATGACAACCCCAATCTTCCACCCTCAGACACCGGGGAAGCGGACGGGCTAAACCCTGCACGGTGTACGCTGACCTTTGGTGTTGGCCCTTCCTTTTTTGATGAAAGATTCGGCTTAGCTTCGAAACGCCCAGCCCTATTGACCGATCTTCCGGCATTTGCGGGTGACAATCTTGATCCGAAATGGTGTGGCGGGGATATTTGTGTGCAAGCCTGTGCGGATGATCTGCAGGTCGCATTCCATGCGATCCGTAATCTGGCGCGTATCGCCCGGGGGACTGCTGTACTGCGCTGGACACAGGAAGGTTTTCAACGCACTGGAGCAGCGGATCCCAAGGGGGCTACGCCACGCAATCTTTTGGGTTTCAAAGACGGCACGGGCAATCCCGATACAACCGATAACGCTGAAATGAACAAAGTGGTCTGGAACAGCAGCAGTGACGGTCCTTCTTGGATGAGCGGCGGCACTTATATGGCGGTACGCCGGGTACGTCTGCGTATTGAAGTCTGGGATCGGTCGTCGCTAAGAGATCAGGAGGCTACCTTCGGGCGTTATCGTCACACCGGAGCTCCACTCGGAGCTAAGGATGAATTCGATGATCTGGATCTTTCAGCTGCGGACGCTTCCGGGAAACCTGTCATTCCGGTGAATTCACATTCCGCATTGGCGCATGGTGACGGTACAGTCAAAATGCTGCGCCGCTCCTATTCTTTTTCCAGCGGTTTGGACGTCACCACGGGCCAGCTTGATGCAGGTTTGTTATTCATTAGCTTTCAACGTGATTTAATGAAACAATTCGTTGCCATTCAGCAGCGCCTCTCTAAGACTGATCTCCTGAACGAATATATGACTCACACCGGCAGCGCTGTATTTGCCTGCTTCCCCGGTGTCCGCAGAGGCGGCTTTATCGGGGAAACACTACTAAGCTAAATTTATGGCTGTCCATTATTGAAGGGGGATTATCCCGATGTTATCTCTTACGCATCCTAAACGGCAAATGCCAAAGGTTGCCTTGCTGATTCTGTTTGGCTTTTTGTGTATGCTTTTGCTCTCCAGCCCCGCGGGGGCGGAGGGCGATGGCACGGTCGACGAGCTCCTGCCGCCGGTCGGCAGCGCACTCGTCGAAGCCGGCCAGAGCCGCTGGGACGCGGCCGCGGCCGATGTAGAAGTGTTCGCTGCGCTGTGGCGCACCGCGAACACAGGCACGCCGGACCCGGCACTCGCCGGTCCGGCTGCTGCCGTTGACGCCGCGCTTGCAGACGCGGCGAAAGCCCTTGCGGCGGGCGGCGGCGAGCCCGCCAAAACCGCACTGTCCACGCTCGCGAGAAGCGTGGACGCGTACGTCACCGCCGCCTCCGGCACGGTCGGCGGTGACACCGGAGCCGCCGGACGCGAGACGGCGGCGAAGCTTTTGCCCGCGGCGGAACGCACGCGGGATGCGGCGCGCAGCGCCGACTGGAGCGCGGCAGCGGCAGCGTACCGCGACATCGTCAGCGGATGGAAGCCGGCGGAGCGCAACATCCGGGCGGACGATTCCACCGTCTACAGCCTGCTGGAGACGCGAATAAGCCTGCTGCGGATTGCGCTGCAGGCTGAACCGCTTCGCGAGGCATCGGCGAAATCGGAAGCAGAAGCTCTGTATCAACTGCTGGCTGATTACAGTGAAGGCAAAACCATTGACGCTGGGGATACTTCCAGTGAACCAGCTTCTATAGAGGGATTAATCAGCTACCTGAACAAAGCATCCTCCGCTGCCAAAGACAATAACAGCACAGAAGCCGCTAACATCATGGAGCAATTCATCGTAGCCTGGCCTTCTGCCGAAGGGCAAGTCCAGATCGCCTCACCAACAGTCTACAACAATATCGAAAATGAGAGTGCGGCTGTCACAGGTTACCTGCTCTCAAATCCGCCTAAACTGGATCAAGCTTTAACCATCATGAACAATATGCTTAGCGAACTAACGCCTTTGGCTGGTGAAACCACTTATAATGCTTGGGATGCCGCTTTGATTCTCTTGCGCGAAGGGCTTGAGGCTATTCTCGTCTTGTCAGCTCTTCTTGCTTACCTGAAACGTGATGGGAACGCCAAAGCGCAAAAATGGATCTGGTCCGGTGCAGCTGTCGGCCTCATCGCAAGTATCGGATTGGCTGTTGTGCTCACTTATACCATTTCTCGGGCAGCTTCCGGGGGAGCACGGGAGATGATTGAAGGAATTACTGGTCTTGTCGCAGTAGTTATGATGCTCACAATCGGACGCTGGTTACATAGCAAATCAAACACTGCAAATTGGAACAACTACGTGGGTAGGCAAGTTGATGGCGCGCTGGCCAAAGGAAACCTTTGGTCACTGTCCTCTGTTGCAGCGCTTGCGATTTTACGTGAAGGTGCAGAGACTACAATCTTTTATGTAGGCATGGCTCCATCCATCAAGCTGTCTCAATTACTGCTTGGGATTGGATGTGCTCTGATTATTCTTGGTATTGTAGGTTATGCAATTATTGCCTTGAGTGCAAAATTGCCGATTGCCGCCTTCTTCCGTACAGCTACAATTCTGATTTATTACCTAGTATTCCGCTTTCTTGGGGAGAGCATTCACTCGCTTCAGGTCGCCGGCAAACTTCCTGCACATGTACAAGAGGGCTTGCCTTCAATTAACTGGCTTGGCATGTATCCAACTTGGGAAACCTTGCTTCCACAGCTGCTTGTCCTGCTGTTTATTGTGTGGGAGCTGCTTCGGAACAGATCGCAAAAGGCTTCACGAACAGCTTAGTTTTATTAATACAATAGATATACCGGTCCGTCACGCCCTTGTGGTTACGCCGGTTTAGTCCGGTAATCTCTTGCATTTACAGTCTAATTTATGAAATGGATTCCATAGCAAGCTTTTTATTTGGGAGGTAATTTGCGGACAATATGATAAAATAAAATGACTATACACAAGCACAAAAGGGAGGCTGTTGTACTCTAATGGCTAATATTAAAGAAATTGCCCGTATGGCTGGTGTTTCTGTGACAACAGTCTCGCGGGTGCTCAATAATCACCCTTATGTAAGTGAAGTCAAACGAACCGCAGTCCTAAATACTATTGAAAAATTAAACTACACGCGTAATATGAACGCCGTGCATCTGATCACTGGGCGGACTCAAGCTATAGCTGTTATTATTCCGTATACCAACTTATTTTATTTCTCAGTCATTATTGCAGGCTTGGCTCAAGAAGCACTGCTGGCTCAATACCGGCTCGTTCTCTGCCAAACCGATTATCGTACGGAAGAAGAAATTAAGGTGCTTGAGATGCTGCGGAACAAAGAAATTGACGGTGTAGTTATGGTCTCTTCAACAATGAGCTCAGAAGCTATTGAAGAATATACAGCTTATGGTCCTATTGTGGTATGTCAGGATAGGGGAGAACGCCAATTTTCTTCTGTATATATTGAGCATTATTCTGCTTTTCGCAGTGGCCTTCAATATTTGAATGATAAAGGTTACCGCCATATTGGCTACTGTGAAGGAAGACCACACGGCAGCAGCAGCTCTATCCGCCAAATTGCCTTTAGAGACTTTCTAGAAGCTACAGATCAGCCTTACAATGATGAATGGATGATCTATAACTGTCTGACCGAAGAGGACGGTGCCCGCGTACTTCACCAACTGCTGCAGATGAAGAATCGTCCTGATGCCCTGATTATTTCAGCAGGCGATCATATAGCGGCTGGTTTAATCATCGAAGCTTGGAAAAAGGGTATCCGCATTCCTGAGGATTTGGCCGTCATTGGATTTGATGATCAGCCTATCGGCCGAACGTTAGGTCTGACCACTGTAGATAATCAGTTAACTGAAATGGGCATATCCGCTTTTCGGATTATCTATGATCAGATCCAGCGAAATGATGGACAACCCGTTCATCGCAAGCTTGAGTACCGTATTATAGAACGCAATACAGTATAGTATCCTTTTCATCTTATATCTCAGTAATTACATCATTTTAACGGTCCACTTTGCAGCCTTCTGCGAGTAGACCGTTTTTTATTTTTGCATATTCCCCTTTAGTATTCATTTTTATCCCTTGCTTCCGAATGGAATTTGTTTTATCCTAAATATGAAAATAATTTTCTGCATTTAGTTAATAATCATAAAAATAATTTCAATACCCCATTGAAACGAGGTGGATGAATGGATGTCCCCAATACTGCATGCACTCGAGCATGAGAAGGCCAAGCTCTCTCAAATGGAACGAAAGCTGGCTGAACGAATTCTCTCCTCACCAGGCGAAATCGTTCATATGGGCATTACAGAATTAGCAGAACAATGCGGAATAAGCCCGGCAACGATCACACGTTTCTGTAAGGTGCTTCATTTTAAAGGCTTTCCGGATTTCAAGGTGAAGCTGGCAGCAGAAATTGCTCATAGTGATGCCGCGCCGCAGGATGGTGGCTCTTCTTATCAAGATATTGTAGCCGGCAACCCACTCTCCGTGATTGTGGAAGCGATGCAGACGAACCATCTGACCTCCATCCGGGATACTACCTCACTGTTAGATCTGGAGCGATTGCAGGCAGCAGTTCATTTATTGTGCCAAGCACGCCGCGTTGATCTATACGGGATGGCGACCTCTTCCATTGTCGCTCAGGATTTCTATCAGAAGCTGATCCGCATAGGCGTAAATTGTACTGCTTTTGCTGATTCCCATATGCAGATTACCTCTGCTTCATCACTCTCCGAAGGTGATGTCGTATTTGCAGTATCCTATTCGGGAGAGACTCCCGAGACCATTGATGCCTTGATGTGTGCGAAGGCTAGCGGAGCAAGCACTATCGCACTAACCTCTTATGGCAGCAGCACCTTGGCTACTCTGGCGGATATCCCCCTATTCTCCTCATCTTTGGAGAAAGGCATGCGGCGGGGAGACATGGCCTCACGCATAGCTCAGCTTCACATCATTGATATTTTGTTCACTGGAATGGTCAGCACCCGTTTTGGGGATTTTATTCCTAGACTGGAGCAATCTTATCTCAATGTCCAACAATACCGAAACAAACGAGGAGGACAATCCTAATGAATATTCTAAAGTTCCATAGTGATGAAGATTTCGTACAAACGGGTGCGAATCTTATCGCCAGCCTGCTGCAAAGCAATCCTAAAGCCGTGCTCGGTCTTGCGACTGGAAGCTCCCCTGTTGGGGTTTATGCCAAATTGGTTGAAATGCACCAAAAAGGACTTGTGAGTTTCTCTAAAGCAACTTCCTTTAATCTGGATGAGTATATCGGCTTGCCTGTCGACCATCCACAGAGCTATCGCAGTTTCATGAACGAGCAATTATTTAACCATATAGATATTGATCCAGGACAGACACATATCCCTGACGGAAACGCAGCGGATATGGAAGCAGAATGCCTTGCATACGATAAAATGCTGGAAGAAAACGGACCCGTTGACTTGCAGATTCTCGGTATTGGCAGCAACGGCCACATTGGATTCAACGAACCCGATGCTAACCTCAGCAGCAAAACCCATGTCGTCGACCTGCTTGAAGATACCCGGGAAGCAAATGCTAGATTCTTTGACAGTTTGGATGAGGTCCCTCGGCAAGCGATCACAATGGGCATTGGAGGCATCCTAAAAGCACGCCAAATCCTCTTATTAGTTCGTGGTGCCGGCAAAGCTGAAGCCATCCGCAATGCTGTTGAAGGCCCGATTACAACCCAATGCCCTGCATCTTTGCTGCAGAGCCATCCAAATGTAATCGTTCTCGTAGATGAAGGAGCAGGCAAATGGCTGAAATAAATAAAGAACTAGAACAGTTGCTGTTCGGTAAGGTACTGACTCCCCAAGGTTTAATTGAGCACGGTGTGATTGCCGTATCTGGAGAGCAGATCCACTATGCTGGAGATGCGGCTTGGCTTCCAGAGCGTTACGCGCATTGGCCTGCCAGTGGTCAAGCAACGGATCTTCTGATCCCCGGATTTGTAGATGTACATGTTCATGGTGGAGCTGGCCACGACTTTATGTACAGTGATACTGAATCGCTGAATGCCATCACTAAGTTCCATAGTTCCCAAGGAACAACAACAATGCTGGCTACAACCATGACCGCTTCCAAGTCTGCTATTGACCAAGTATTCTCCGAAGTCAGCGCTTATCGCGCTGCTGAAATGCCTTACACACAAATCGCAGGCATGCATTTGGAAGGACCCTTCATCAGCCCGAAATGGTCCGGCGCACAAAATCCAGAGCATATTGTTCCTGCCAATATTGAGTGGCTAGCACAATGGGAGAACGATTATCCAGGAATGATCCGGCAAGTCACGCTTGCTCCGGAACGTGAAGGTGCCCTCGAAGCTATTCTCTGGCTGCGCAAGCACGGTATAACTGCAGCGCTCGGGCATACGGATGCCTCCTTTGAAGAGGTTATTGCCGCAGCAGATGCTGGACTTAACCAAGCCGTGCATATGTTCAATGCGATGACACCCCTACATCACCGTAAGCCTGGAGCGGCTGGAGCTATTTTGTTCGATAAGCGCATTCGCGCAGAGATTATAGCCGACGGGATTCATGTTCATCCCGCAGCCATTTCTATATTGACCCGTCTCAAGAAAGAGAACAATTTATTACTGATTACTGATGCCATGTCTGCAACTGGACTTAGTGATGGTGAATATACAATCGGTGATTTACCTGTACTCGTTCAAGATGGCATCGCTACCCTTAAAGATAATCCCGCTGCTCTAGCTGGAAGCACACTAACGATGATTCGCGGCTTCCGTTATCTGATCCAAGAGGTAGGACTCACCTTGGAAGAGGCCTCCCGCGCTGCAAGCCTTACGCCAGCGGCGTCCATTGGAATGGAACGAAGCATTGGCTCCTTGGAGGCTGGAAAACGCGGCGATATCCTACGCCTTGATGCTGAATTTAATATTCGCGGCGTATGGATCGGCGGACGTCCAATCACCACTTAATAAAATTAGCTCCAAACAAAAAAGCAACAATTCTCTCCAGATGGTGAGATTGTTGCTTTTTTATTTAGATCACAAAAATCATTAATAATTACGAGTTGGGAAAATTCGTTCAACCATGGTGCGGAATTCATCCACAAATCCTTTTATCGGATGACCGGCACGAGCCTCTTCAGCATAAACATTGGCGCGTTCCACGAAGTCAGGATTTGCTGATACGTATACATCCTTAATTCTCGCATCATGTTTTTTAACTTCCGCAGCAATTTTATCTTTAATTGCTTTGGTAACTGTTTCTGTTTCTCTTGTATTTATGGTGTTATTTGTGTTATTCGTGCTATTGGTGTTGTACATATGCGTCGAATTACTTCTGTAATTCGTATCATGGATACTAGGAGTGGTACTGCGCATGCCCATTCCCATTCCAGTTCCCATACCTTTTCCCATCCCCATATCTACATCATGTTTCGAGCCATTGCTGTTCAGCAGAGGACCATTATTATAAGTATGGTTTCTTGTCGTACCTGTTCCCATAGTACCTGTACCTGTTCCTGTTCCCAACATATCCGCTCCCAAATTACCCATGCCATTGATTCCATTTCTGGTTGCCGGTCCAGTACTTGTTGTACCAGGAACTGTATTTACAGTACCTTTTAAGGCTCCGTTCATACCATTGGTTACGGCTCCAGTATCATTCATTCCATCACGGCCAATTTTCACTCTTCCTGTACCAGACATTACGCCTGTCGGTCCGTAATTGTGAGGAGTGGTTGAGGATTTTGCCCGATACGATGGAGTCCCTTTGGCACGCAGGCCAGCAGTTGCATCATTTAAAGTTACTGCTACATACGCGCTTTTTCCTGCAAGCATTACATTCGCTGAGCGGACTTCAGGCATTGCAGCAATCCGGTCTGCAAGCTCCTGACTAACTTCCATCTTAGTGATGTTATGCGTGCCACCGCGTACGGAATTCACACCAATACGCCCATCATTTACTCCCCGGACACTATTGGTTTGCACATTCGATTTTTCTGCCGTATTGGTTCCACACCCTGTAATACTCACCAAGCCGAGAAGCAATGCAGCTGAGACTGACATACTGATCTTGGATCGCAACATGAATTCATCCTCCATCTCTAATGTTGTATGTGTGCAGTGTACGATCGTTAGGATGACCTTCTGAAGAACAAGCTATCCTGAAAGGATTTGGAACTATGCCGCTTTGACCGTCACCCGCGAGTGCAGATCGGCGTATCTTATAAACAGTAAGCCATATCTCAACAAGTCGGTATTACTCCGCAAAAGTCAGGAGGCTTGTGCATGAAAGTTCTATTTACGTTTTATGTACCGAGTGGCGGGGTGGAGACATTAAATAAGCTGCGATGTGAAAGTCTCCAGCGAAGTGGGATCGAATGCCATGTTTTATATCTAATGCCGGGTTCAGGCCAGAATACGACCAATTTTCCGGTATTTGTCTCATCTTCAGATGAAGAAATTAAAAATTTGCTGGAGACCCATAATTACGATGCCATTATTGTTACATCTGATTATTTATTACTGAAACGTCTGCGTGAACTTGGTTACCGCGGTATTATGATATACGAATCTCAAGGCCTTGGAAAACGCAGTCATGCGGAAACTCTGATCAGAGATGCCGTCCCTTATTTACGTTCTTATTGTAATGCGGTACTAATCCCGCCAACCGATCATTTATTGGAGCTGTTTATTGAAATCTGTCCCTGGCTGCATCGTTATGTAATTCCGAATATTGTTGATGTCCAGTCCTTTCAGCATATCCCTGCTGAACCTCCCGCTAATCCGGTTATCGCTTGGGTAGGCCGGCTAGAGAGCAATAAAAATTGGCGGGAATATTTGAGAATCGCCCATGAAATTCGCCTTTATAAACCAGATATTCATTTGTGGATGTTCCATGATCCTAATTTAGCCGCAGAGGATCAGAAACAATCCTTTCAGGAGGAGCTACGCGCCCTAGGACTGAATGATCGTCTAAGTACTTTTACCAATATTCCTAATCATGTAATGCCCATTTATTATTCCTCGATCGCTAATTCGGGTGGATTCCTGTTAGCTACCTCCATTACAGAAGGATTTGGATATGCTGTTGCCGAAGCGATTTGCTGCACTTGTCCAGTACTTAGTACAGATTCCGATGGTGTCAGATCCTTTATTGTTCATAATGTCACGGGTAAATTTTACCCGCTTGGCAATATTCCAACTGCCGTCAACGAAGGACTGGAGCTTATGAACAATATTCCTCTGCGAGAGGGTCTCCGCCAGCAAGGAAGAGGATATATGGTCTCACGCTTCGGAACCGAGAAGTATGCGCAATCTTTTCGTGAAATGATGAATTCCTATGCCATCTTCTAACCGATATCATGCAAAAAAACCTTCAAGCCACTTCTTACGTGGTATTGAAGGTTTTTTATATTTTAAGGACATATTATTAAGAGTTCCTCGCTACGATCTCAAACAGTGCATTCTGAAACAATTGTGTGCTTTTTTCCCAAGTGAAATGCTGTGAATCCTGCTCCCCCTTACGAGCCAGCCGCTGGCGTAAATCCGGGTCTTTAATTAAGGTTATGATATCATCCGCGAGCCGATTCTCAAACCGGTAGGACATTAAGCAGTTATGGCCATGCCTGCCATATTCCATATTTCCACCGGAGTAAACAGTAACGAGCGCTGCTCCACAACGCATAGCCTCGATGCCTGGTAGCGATCCCGTATCATACGTACTTGAGCTTACAAAAATATCGCTCTCACTATAATGGTAACAAAGCTCAGTATCATTTGCAGGAGTCCTTATATGATATCGTTCGTCCGCTAATAAAGTTTGCAGGGTAGTCGACTCAGCAAATTCACCAGGAGGAATGATCAAATAAAGTTCAACTTCTGGATGAAGTCTTCTGACCCGATTTAACTGTTCAAGCAAATAGTCTTGTTCACGATGGCCTGAGAATCCACCCTCTGGCTTTCGCATAACCGCGGAAACTACAAGCTTATTTTCAGGTTCACGAATGTTCAAATTTCTAAAAACAGGATTCACACCAATGGGCACGATTGTCCCCTTAATCCCATGATTCATCTGGACGATTTCTTGCTGCCAACGGGATAGTACAAGCAGATTGCTGGTTAAACTATAGGATGCAAAAGAACGGCTATTGTCAGGTAAAAAAGTGGGCTCGTAGCAAAGCGCTAAACGAATATGAATCCCTTTTCCCTCATTACTTGCCTGCTGCGATACCTCGACTGTGGTATAAAAGTTGGAGACAATCACGTCCCCCACTGGAAAATCGCTGGCCGACAAATCACCATCTGCCGCATAACGCAATTCACAATTTATCTCGTATTCAACGACACCATCGCTGGGCAAGAGGATCGTAATTTCATGACCGATCTCTGACAGACGATTAGCCAGTTCTGCCAGCATCCGTTGTGCTCCGCCCCTAGATAGAGTTAGAACAGGAAATATTAATTTCATTCCCCTCTCTCCTTTAGCAGCAGATGCGATAGAACCCCATGATGGTTTGCTTGTACCTGTTCTATCTCTCTTTTCTGCGCCTCACTATAAATCACTGAGCCCATCTCTTGATGCACTCGATAATCAAGCTGCGGATACTCAATATAAGACCAGCTAAAATGCGGTAAAATACGCAGCCATAAATCATAGTCTTGAGTATATAACAACATTTCATCGAACGTTCCTACAGCACGAAATATATCCATATGAAGAAGAACTGTACTCCCATTCACCGGACAACCCAACATCATAGTCTCAATAAAATGGGCTCTGCTGCTAAAAAGCATACTTACCGTATCTGAGATCCGTTCTCCCTGCTCATTTATATAATAATAAGCTGTATAGTTAAACAAAGTACCCGTACTTTTGAGCTTTTCTATTTGGTTTTTGATTTTATCCGGGTGAAATTGATCATCTGCACTGAGCCAGGCAAAATACGTTCCGGTAGCCACTTCTATCCCTTTGTTCAAAGCAGAAGCCGTCCCTCCATTACTCTTTTGTATATAAATGATTCTGTCACGAAAGGGGGCCAACTTCTCCAGCCATAGGGTAGAACCGTCATCGACTACAATAAGTTCTATATTCGGATAGCTTTGATCCAAGACACTTTGGATGGCGAGATCCACATACGAACAGTTATAAAATGGGATGATCACCGATACTTTAGGTTCTTCACTCATACGCACTCACCTCCTTCACCCGGAGCTCAACTTTTATACTGTTTTACAAGCAAGCAGGGCATCTACTGGTGCATGGCTCTCCCCGAATGCTTCACGAAACGATGGGTTTTGGGCATGATGGAAACCTTTCAGTACCGTTACCTCATACCCAAGTGCAATAAAATCCTCCGGCTCCCACCCGCTCCGATGCTTTTGATAATGCTCTCCCTGCAAATGATAATGATCCATACCCTCCTGTGGAAAAAAGCCCCGAGGGGTAAATACAACTACTCGGTTATTGGCGATTCTTTCGGCCATCCCTAGCAGAGTCTTCGCTTCATTTTTATTAAAGTGCTCTATTGAATCAATAAAGGTAACCGCTGAAAATGTTTTGGGGAGGAATAATTTATCCATATGACTGGCATCTGCATGTACCGGAATAATATGAGGTGACTTATATTGACGATGCAGCAGGTACGGCCTGTGAATTTCTAATCCAAGCACTACTGCGGCTTCATATCGTTCAAGCAGGGTACCGGTGCCGCTGCCGATATCCAGAATACTCTGGCAGAATTTCAACTGTTCCAGTAAGACTGGCAGAAAGTCATTCACTTCAATTTCCCGGTACATTACCTTCAGCCCCCCATAGAAGAAATCAAGTGCTGCAGCGAATTCTTGTAGCGGGCATTGGTCGCAGCTGCCTCTGCCATAATTACATCAAAATATTTGATCGTTCCCATGCCCTCATGCGTCCGGTAAGCTGTGAGGGATTGATTCAACATCACCGGTGGATATCCGTTCAGAATGGCGCGGAACCATAAGTCATAATCATGGGTGTAAGGAAGTGATTCATCAAAAAGTCCGATGGCTCCAAACACCTCTCGTTTAAACATCACCGTACAGCCATTAATGGGATTACCGTGTAAAAAACAACGTAAGTAATCCAAGTGACTAGGAAACAATGGCGCAGCATTCAGCTGAACCAGCTGCGATTGAGCGTTAATATAATTAAAGTTGGTATAGGAGATTAACAAGTGGTTCTGCTCCATGAACAGAACCTGATTGTTGATCTTATCCCGATAAAATAAATCATCCGAGCTAAGCCAGACCACATAGTCCCCCGTTGCATTCAATATGCCGTGATTCAGTGCGGAGGCGGTTCCCCCATTGCCTTTGCCCAAATAATGAATTCGGGAAAGATACGGTGTAATTAGATTGCTATGGGCATGCGAGCCGTCATCGACAACAATGATTTCGTAAGGTTCCCAAGACTGGGAGAACGCACTTTGCAGGGCGTGCTCAATATAAGGACAATTATAAAAAGGAATCACTACCGAAACCTTCGGTCTCATAACAACCTCCCCTCCCCGCTAACTCGGTAATAATTCAAAATATCCATTAACGATTGCTTAAGCCCAATTTCCGGAAGCCAGCCCAGTGAAGTCACATCAGCCTCAGGGGTTGATGCTTCTGAATGAACCTTCTTATCCGCTGTGGCTGCGATCTCTGAAATAGCCCGTTCAGCATCTGCAGGTCCCCAGTCCATTGGCACTGGACCTACAGAATGACTGAGCAACTGCTCCGCGATCTCCCCGAGTTCCCGCTGCTTCCCCGAATCGATGCGATAGATGGTTCCATTTGTACCTTTACGCAAAATGTAATCATAAGCTCTAACGGCATCTCTTACATCTAAAAAATCACGCAGCGCATAACGAGAAGAGAGCTTAAATGGAGGTATTTCCTCTTCTGGCTGGCCTTCACTTCGGACAATGTGCTGTGCTAATAAAGAGCAGAAGCCGGTGGAAGGACCGGGACCAATCAGATTACAGGGCTCAGCCAGCATAACCGGCTGTTTAAATAAGGTGCCCCAAGCGAGGGACACCAGCTCTTCTATTGTTTTGCTAAGACTGTACGGGTGTGGTGGCCCAGCCACCACACCCGGTTTGAACTTAAGTCTGGAGCCAGCCACTAGAATCCGACTGCTCGGCAGGCTTCGCATAGCCTCCAGTAAATATAAGGTGGCCATCACATTGGTCTCCATATAAAGCAAGGGATTAAGCCATGACTCGGGTACGGAGTTCTTCCCAGCCAAATGAAGGACAGCGTCCGGTGTAGTTTGCTTGATCATCTCAGCTACTGCTTTCCGGTCACTTAAATCACAAATATATATCTTTACTCCTTCTGGAAAAAGAGTGGAGGCAGCTGTCGATTGCGGCCGCAATACAGCGATAACCTCAGCCCCTCCTGCCGAAAATAATCGAACGGCATGTTGCCCGGTAAATCCACCGGCTCCGGTAATCAGAAGTCTTTGACCTGTCATAAATACATCTCTGACTGTTTCATCCAGTCAGCCAGTTCCTGCAGCATTAAAGGATATGAAGGCAGCGGCAAGAGGACATCCGCTCTTGTATTCACTAGTGTACGATCCTGAATATGTTCATCCTCAGGGATGATCTCCACATTTTCTTTATGAAAAGCCACCTGAATATGCTGAAGCAGCTCATATTTACTTACCGGCTCTGGATGCGCTAAATGGATTAGCCCCGATACGGGGGAATCCAGCATTACATCCACTGCTTTGGCTAATTGGAGCGTTGTGACCCCGTTCCACATCACCCGCCGGTATCCTGAAACTTTACCACTCTGCGCCAGGAACCAATCCATCAGACCAATACCGCCTGAGCGGATTTCGGGACCAATAATGGAAGTGCGAATCGTAAGATGCCCGGGTTTTTGCACCTCACCGAGACTTTTCGAAATTGCATATACAGAGGTTCCATCAGGAGCATCCTCTTCGGTGTACCCTCCGCGTGTTCCTTCGAACACGCAGTCGGTACTGATATGAATGAGCCTTGCCTGAACATCCTCCGCCTTTCGCCACAAGTGATGAGGGAGAAAGCCATTCACGTGGTAAGCCCCAATTTTGTCACGCTCCGCGAATTGATTGAGAACCCCCATTGCATTGATAATGCAATGAGGGGAAACGATATCGACCAGCTTCTCAACTCCGGCTATATCGTTCGCATCTACATACAGCCCGCCAAGATCGCTCTTATCCCGGGTTGTATGGAAGACGTGATGCTTGCCCTGGCGGCGAAAATAATCCGCCAGCATATGCCCCGCCATACCGTTTCCACCTAGGATAAGCAGCTTCATTGCAGGAACCCTCCCCGGATCAAGATGCTTTTGATCTCTTCCCGATCCATCAGATTCGTCTCTGAACTGAAGCTATTGAAAGAGACATGAGGATAAGCGCTATAATGTGCCTTTAATTCCGGCATGTTCAGCGTAGGGAGAATTACTAGATACTGTTCATCGTAGACAACGGTAGTTAAGCTTTCGAAATCGCTCATCAGAATCTCGTGGATTTTCTCCCCCGGACGAATCCCGGTCTCAACAATACTCACATTGGACTCTCCGGAAGCCTCAATCAGCACCTCAGCAAGATCGATAATTCGGCAGGTAGGCATAGTCATGACGAAGATTTCTCCACCCAAGCTAACCTCAGAAGCTTTAAATAATAACGTAATAGCATCGCGTAGGGTAAAAAAGAAGCGGGTCATTTTCATATCCGTAATGCGTACCTGACCCTTATCTTTAATCTGCTTCATGAACAAATGCACTACGCTGCCGTTCGTTCCGAGCACATTACCTCCGCGTACAGTAACGAACCGGGTGTTTGAGCCAATCAGATTGGCATAAACGAACAATTTCTCCCCGATCGCTTTGGTCATTCCATAGAAGTTGGATGGGTTCGCAGCCTTATCGGTAGAGATGTAAATTGCTTTCTCAACGCCATTTACAATGGCAGCTTCGATCACATTTTGAGTTCCCACTACATTGGTTTTGAGTGCTTCATAAGGCTGATCTTCACAGACTGGAACATGTTTGAGCGCCGCCAGATGAAAGATATAATCAACGCCACGGCAGGCTGCAATCAGCGCATCCTTGTCACGGATATCGCCAATGATAAAGCTGAGACGTTGATCTTCAAACTCCCGGCTCATCGCCACTTGAGCGGATTCACTGCGGGAGAATACGATGATTTCCTTAGGATTTTGTGGCAGAAGTTGCCTAATCAGCTCATGCCCCCAGGAACCAGTTCCGCCTGTGACCACAATCCTTTTATTATTGAACATGCAGGTTCCCTCCAAGCAAGAATTTAACTACCTTGACCGAAACATCCGGAGTCATGTATCCTTCCGGTG
Organism: Paenibacillus sp. FSL H8-0315; assembly: GCF_038005365.1. Classification (NCBI taxonomy): domain Bacteria; kingdom Bacillati; phylum Bacillota; class Bacilli; order Caryophanales; family Paenibacillaceae; genus Paenibacillus; species Paenibacillus sp. FSL H8-0315. The sequence continues at coordinate 2,148,061 of NZ_JBBOTA010000001.1, forward strand.
CCTCCCAATCCCGATTGAGCGCCGTCATCAGCTTGACGCTGCGCAGAATACTTTTCTGATCTACACCTGAGACTACATTGCTGCCACAATCCACTGTTTCTGGACGTTCCGTCGTTCTGCGAATCGTAACTGTTGGCACTTTCATCAAGCAGCATTCCTCCTGTACAGTCCCGCTGTCGGTGATGGCACATAAGGCGTGCTGTTCCAAATAGACAAAATCAAAAAATCCGAAAGGTTCATGAAATTCAACTAGTGGGTTCATTGGAAGGGAAAATTGCTCAGTAAGTTTGGAGCGAGTGCGAGGATGAATGCTGCATATTAAACGAATTCCAAAATGCTCAGCCACTGCGTTAAGACCCGACATAATTTGTACAAGGGACTCTGGATCATCTACATTCTCAGCACGGTGGGCCGTGACTAGGAAATACTGTCCTGAGGTAAGCTTCAGCTGTTCCAGAATGTCGCTAGTCTGGATTTTGTGCTCAAAATGGGTCATGACCTCATGGATCGGATTTCCTGTTAACACGATACGCCTGCTGGGGAAACCTTCGCTGATTAGATGTCTTTTGCTCTGCTGCGTATAAGGCATATTAATGGTCGAAACGGCGTCGATGACACGGCGGTTTTTCTCTTCTGGTACTTGGAGGTCATAGCAGCGGTTGCCCGCTTCCATATGCACCACCGGAATTCCCATACGTTCAGCCAAAATCGCACATAACGCGCTGTTCGTATCGCCCAGAAGCAAAACGCGATCTGGCTGTTCTTTTAGTAAAATACTTTCTAACCCTCCGAACATGGCGGCAAGCTGGCCGCCTAGTCCTGCTTGTTTATCCTGCAGCACATAATCCGGTGCCCGCAGTCCCAGCTCAGCAAAGAAAATGCCGCTGAGACTGGCGGTGAAGTTCTGGCCTGTATGCACCAGGATGTGCCGCTCAGCATGTTCGTCGAGAAGCGGAATGATTACACTGAGGCGAATGATTTCAGGCCTCGTGCCTAAAATCGTCATGATCTTCATGAGTTCACTCCCCTGCCTGTTTAATTATGGTCTGACTTGGCTCAGTCAGCGGACTGTGCTCTGGTTGCTGGATTGAGACATTGAGCGGGAAATGTACCGTTCATTTGGCTCAAGTTGCTGGAATGAGCTCATTTAGCGGGATTTATACCGCTCATTGGGCTCAAGTTGCTGGAATGAGCTCTTTTTAGCGGGATTTATACCGTTCATTTGGCTCTGGTTGCTGGATTGAGATCAATAAGCGGGAATTATACCGCTCATTGGGCTCCGGTTGCTGGAATGAGCTCATTTAGCGGGATTTATACCGCTCATTGGGCTCCGGTTGCTGGAATGAGCTCAATGAAGGGCATTTTTGCCTCTCTTTGCGCTCAGCTAGCTGAATTCGACGTATTCGAGGGCAGATATGCCTCTCTTTGCGCTCAGCTTGCCGAATTCGACGCATTCGAGGGCATATATGCCTCTCTTTGCGCTCAGCTTGCCGAATTCGACGCATTCGAGGGCATATATGCCTCTCTTTGCGCTTAGCTTGCCGCTTCGCTGCAATCGAGGCATTTACGCCGCGCGCCGCCGTCCACCGCGGCGGGCCCGGCGGCGCTTGCCCCCGGCGGTGCTGCGCCGCCGGGCAGGACCTTTACGCCGCTTGCGAGCAACGCGGCGCAAAACCAACGGGCGCCCGCTTCGCCGGCGCGCCCGGGCTTTGCCGCGCCGCTTGCGGGCGACGCGGCTTGGCAGGCCCTTGCTTCGCGGCGGCAAAGCCGGCGACGCTGCGGGTAAATCAGGCTGGACAGCAGGTGGTTCCACCACCACCACGCTGTCAGCCTCGCGCACCGCAGGTGCGCTGCAATAGCGGAGGTTCCACATCTCCGCAAGACCCTGCAGGCGGCTCCGATAAGCCGCCGGACCATAGACGGCGTCGACGCGCTCCCGCGCTTGACTGCCTAGAGTCAACGCCAATCCCGGCTGCGCCAGCATGACGTTGACTCTTTCTGCCAGCGCGGAAATGTCCGATGCTGGCACGAGATTTTCGCCGCAGCCCGCTGCGTGCAGAATTTCCCGCAAGCCCCCAGAGTCGTAAGCGATCACGGGCTTTCCAAAAGCCATTCCTTCCAAAGCAGTCATACCGAAGCCTTCGCGGATCAGACTAGGAACCACTAGCACATCCATGGCGCAATAGGCAGATGGAAGACATTCAGCATAACCAACAAATTTAAACCGGGTGTACAGTCCCTCAAGCTTCACCTTGCGGACACAGCGCTCATAGTAGCTTTTATCGCCAGCTGACCCAATGACAACAAATTTCGAGGTTGGATGAACCGCGTGCACAAGCACAGCCATTTTCACAAAATGTTCTAGACCTTTTTCTTTGTTGATAAAAGAAGAAATATAACCGATCAGCTGTTCATGCGGTTTAACCCGCAATTCCCGCCGCCGTTCGCTCCGAAGCTTGCTCCAAGCCTCAATCATCATCTCTTTATCATTCCAAGAGGGAGGCAGCTGGATCACTTTTTCCGCTCTCACGTCCTCTGGAAAGCAAGCTGCAGCTGTTTGTGAAATAGCTAGTATCTCATCACTATTCCGATGAATCAGCCCTACACTAATAGGTGTATATTCATTGTCTGTTATCGTCTCTGATATTTTCCATATCACCGGAATGCCCAGTGACTTTGCAGCCATTGCTGGCAGAGCATGCACACAGGTACTTGTAATAACAAACGCCGGGCGCAGGGAATTCAGCCAGTCTGTTAATTCGTGATACTCCCTGCTTTCCTGGAATTTCTGAGCATCTGCCTCCAACCCTGCATAAGGAGTGTACATTCCATATAAAAGAGGAATCGAAAGCAACTGTACACTTATTCCACAGCTTCGAGCCTGAGAAGTCAGCTTGCCGTCCTGAGGCGCAACGAGAATACAATTAAAGTACGGAGAAAGCTCCTGAGCGAAAAACAACAATAGCTTCTCCGCTCCCGTAATACTGCGTGTATTGGATACATGTGAAAAGAGGACGATTGTAGCTTTGTCAGCCATGGCGTTTCGGCGCTCCCTAACGAGGGGCCTGGAGCAGCCATTCACCTCCTTAAAAAATTTACAAACTTTGCGCTAAGTTCTATCCTTCGCAGTAAAACTCTCTTTGAAAATGGTCGCTCCTGTGACTCGCAACATCGCTTCCGCTTCGCTCTAGAATCTCGTCAGTCAATTTCAATTCGCTCCCGAGCTTCGCCCCTTCACTTCCACTCTGCTCTCGAATCTAGCCAGTCGCTTCCGCTCCGCTATACAAGCCCGCTCCAGACGTTGCTTCTTTTCATCAGGCCACAGGCATAAGCTGAGGTTCGGTTCTACAGTATATCGAGGAAAAACAGATGCCGGCACGACACCTGTCCCCTGGTAAGCGCACATTTCCGTTCCATTTCCGGGCATATGACCTAGCCATAAATTACTGTTAACAGCTGGTGTATACGTTTGGTGTAGGTGTGATCCTTAAGCGTCCGTTCAAAAGCGCGCAGGGCAATCGCACGGCGTTCTTCCTCATGAGTCAGGTAATAACGGATTTTATCCATCATTTCTTGAGGGCTTGCAAAAGTCTCAATTTCTTCACCAGGTTTGTAGAAAGATCCCATATCATCTCTGGCATCCACTAATTGCAGCGTACCCGTAGCCGCGATTTCAAAAGTACGCGGATTAGGAGATACCGCCGGAATCGAAAGCGTATTGTTGTTCACTACTTCATCAATGTGCGAGCGATGGAGGTTAATGACGATTTTGGATCCGCTGTAAGCTACCGCTGTTTCCTGTGGTGACATCCACTTGCCAATCTCAATTCGATCTCCATAGAGTGCCGCCTCAGGCAGACGGTCCCACCAGATGCCGTTAATCACCGTGTTATAGTTCATCAAATCCGGAAGAATCTCACGGAAGAAATTAACCCGGTTCCAATAGGCAGAGCCAATAAAACTAACTTCGCGATTCAATGGTGAACGTGTTGTAGTTGGACGGTAATGCTCGCGGTGAGCGGCAAAAGGAAGATAATGAACTTCAGGGCAGCCAAGTCCCTTATAAAAATCAATACAATTACGCTCAAGCGTGAACACAAAATCGTAATGCGCCACAATTTTAACTGTAAAATCAGTGTAATAAGGATCATCTGTAAGCCAAATGGCTGTCTTAATTCCGCTAGCCCGAAGAACGGAGATCTGCTCAAGCGGTAAATCCATACCATCCAGCACAAGTACCAGATCCGGTCTTTGAGCGGCGGCTAACTCCACTAAGTTTTGACGCACATCTGTTATCGTGACTTGTGTGGTTAATTTTTGCAGCGCGTAGAGGACTGCATCGTCTAATGGAGAGTAGGGATATCCTTTACCAGAAGCCACATACATTACATGAATATTCCGTACAGGAAATACTTCTTCTGGCCGACCATCTAAAATCGCAAGCCGTCCCCGTAAATATCCCTCATCATATCCGCCCTTAAAACCACTCAGACGACCACGAAGCTTTTCTTCCTCTGGAGGTGTCAGTGGTAGCGGTGGTGCAGGCATAATAAATTCATTGTTGTTCATCATCATCCTCGCTCCTTTATCCCGTTATAGATTTCATACACTTGAAGCAATCACATTCAGCAAATGAGGCAAACGCGCAGTGAATGTATGGTTGCGCATGGTTGTCTGTAGTCCCCGTAAAGCGTAAATTCGGCGCTCTTTTTCATGCTTCAGATAGTACTCAATCTTCTCCTGCAATTCCTTAGCAGAGCCAAATGTATCCAAGTCATAACCTAGCCGATAATAATTGCCCAGATCCTCACGAACATCCGTAAGCTGCATAGTACCGCAGGCACTGATCTCATAAGTACGTGGGTTGATAGAGCGTGATGGTAAACGGAAGCTATTCCGGTTATCCTGCCCCTCCTCCCACGGACGGTGAATATTAATGACTAGCTTTGCACCACTGTAATAGTTCGCAGTTTCCTCAGGCGGGATAAAGCCATTGCTAATAAAAGGGGCAAGCTGGTCATAAGTCGCAAGCCGTTCCCAGAAGCCACCAGCGATCAGCACCTTCTTATCCTTTAGATAGGGGGCAAGTTCATCAAACAGCGCTGTCCGATTATGAAATGCATTGCCAATAAACACAATGTCGTACTTATACTGCGGTGCCGTACGGCGCGGATAGAACATCTTTGGATTGACGCAAAGCGGTAAATAATGAACGGATGGAACTCCAAAGGATTGATAAAACTCCACACAACCGAGCTCATGCGTAAAGACGTGATCATAATGCCGGCAAATCACTGAAGTATCCTCTGTAAAATAAGGATCATCCACAAACCAGATCGCAGTCCGAATGCCCAGCTTTCTGATTTCTGTAATCTGTTCTAAATGATTTTCCGGAAAAACATGCAGTCCATTCATAACCAGCACTGCCCCGGGCATCTCCCGAGCTGCGGTCTCCAGCATAGTTTCTGGAGTGCTTATCACAAGCTCACTTACAAGCTGCTGAAGCGCCTCAATTACCCCAGTATCGATTGCATGGAACCCTTGAGGAACATACATTAGCTTAAATGGCCGACAGGCTTCGACCTCTACAGTACTCCGACGCTGCACAGCCTCACACATGCCAAGACGATATCCTTCGTGATAACCGTCGCGATAATCTCGCGGACGCTTGTGTTTTCTCCTTTTCGCTTTCACGGCCTTCACCCTGCCCCGTTGTATTCTCAAGACAGTATAACTATATGCGGAGTCAGCACTCGCCTCATGGACATCTGTCATTACTAAAACTAAATTGGCAGATGTACCCTGTCTTTTGCCCGGCTTGCCCGAACCCCACCAGATTTCATCCACTCGCTGGATGCTGTTATACTATAAAGGTCTAGCTAGAGGCACTAAACTTGTCATCTCTGTCCAATCTGTCCGAAGATGATTACTTTTTGAAATTCACAAGGGGGGAACTATGAATAACACCACGTTGTATTTGCGACACGCGGAGCTGCTGCGTGATCTGGTGCCATCCTTTCAAACCTATCCATTTCATCTGCCTGCTGTTCGAACGCTGGATCGCCTGACTTTTCAAAAACCAGTGACCTTTCTTGTTGGAGAGAACGGCACGGGCAAATCAACCTTGTTAGAGGGAATTGCTGCTGCTTGGGGCTTTAACCCTGAGGGTGGAACGCTAAACTTTTCTTTTAACACTCGTTCCTCGCATTCGAATCTTTATGAGTATTTTCGAATTGCTAGAGGGGTTAGACGGCCGAAGGACGGCTTTTTTCTGCGTGCGGAGAGTTACTATAATGTGGCTTCTTATATTGATGAGTTGGATGAACAACCCGGTGGCCCACCGATCAAAGACTCCTACGGAGGCAAATCTCTGCATGAGCAGTCCCACGGAGAGTCTTTTTTAGCTACATTCGTTCACCGTTTCGGCGGCCGCGGCCTTTATATCCTCGACGAGCCTGAAGCAGCGCTTTCCCCCTTACGTCAAATGTCTCTGCTGGTGCGTATGCATGAGCTGGTCGGACAGGATTCACAGTTCATTATCGCAACTCATTCCCCCATTCTGATGTCCTATCCCGGTGCTGAAATTTTTCTCTTGGAGGGGGAGGGAGTACGGTCCGTCGCCTTGGAGGAAACCGAACATTATACCGTGACCAAAGCGTTTATGAACGATCGTCAAGGGATGTTGCGTGAGTTATTTGAAGATGAATAAGCATACACGACTTCGACGTCCCTTTAAGGACGGTAAGCGTTTAAGCGAGAAATATAAGGATAATTTACAACATGGAACATATAAATTCTTATATTATAGGCTATGTTAAATTCTAATGTTGATATTTGACCATAAGAAAACCGCCTTCGTTGAAAAGGCGGTTTATTGCTATCGTGTCCCGTTAGCGCAACGACTTACTCTGTTGAATTTCGTGTTCCTCAACATAAAGCGGCATCAGAGAAGGCGGATCGTACCTTATCACGGCCTTTAAACGACAAAATGGTGCCGATAGCCATAGCCCCATAGCCGCAACGAAATAATAAGCCTAATCCGACAGTGCCCGCATGATGTTGGATTTCGCCTCTGCCGCAATTGCTTCATTCCCGTCATCGACCGCTTGCATTAAGATCAGTATGGGGATGTATACCGCGATTAGCCGCGCCAGCAGCTTCGTTTCCTCGTCCGCTCCTCCGTACGTTTCGAAAAACACGCCGCGAGCGTAAGGTGGTAAAAAGCTATAAGCAACGCTCAAATCGCAAGCCGGATGGCCTACGCTCAGATCGCCCCAATCAATGATGCCGGAAACGATCCCGTTCTCATTCACAAGCATATTTTTGAAATGAAGATCGCCATGTAGCAGTGCATTCACCGCCTCGACACGGTCCTTTTGCAGCCTGCTAATATACGCTTCAATCACACCGGACTCCTCCGGCGACAAGTGTTCAACCACCTTCGATAGAAAGCCCTCCAATTTCACTTTGCGCGATGCTATGTCCGTCAAGTTTCGATGATCTTGCTGAACTCCGCACTTCAGCGCCGCCTGCACCGGAAACTCATGCAATCTCCGCAAAAATTTCGCCAGCGTCTCTGCCGATAAAGCCCGGCGTTCTTCCGTCAAACCGATTGGGAAATCTCCTAGCACGTAGGCATAGCCAAGAAATGGTGCCGGGTATTCGTCACTTGCTTCGCCATAAAACAACGGTTTCGGATAGGGGATGGTTATATATGCCTCCAGCTTTGGCAGCAGCTTCCCTTCCATACGAATCGAGCCAACTGCAATCGTTCTTCTTGGAAACCGGAACACGTACTCGTCACCGATGAGAAAAACCGTATTGTCCCAGCCCCAGCCCAATCGCTTCACTTGCTTCGATGACAGCTGAGGGAATTGTCTGCCGATCAGCGTCCGCGCCTGCTCTTCGTTAACCTCCCACTCCGCATCCCATACATTCGTTCCTCCCATGAATTGTCTGCCTCCTCGTTCCTTACGTTATTTAGATGTTTACATTCCCTAAAAGTGAAGCGATCCATCCATTTCTTCAAGCGGCTGTGGTAGCTGTTTACGTTTTGGATATGGTACACGCCTTTCACACGTTGTTTTCCGTCGGACTTGAATCGGTAATGAGTCATGCCTTTTGAATTCGCATAGGAGCTAAATGCCCTCCATGAATCAGTGCATAACACGTTTGAGTCAGATAGATGACCACCAATCGCTTCGTCTAATTTTGTAATCCGAATACGTCCACGCCCAAGTACGCCAGAGTAAGTCATTTTCTGACGGTCACGGGCAACCAGCACGCACACTAGATCGTGGCTTATACCACGATATTTCGCTTTGCCGCCACGTTTACGTGGCTTGCGTTCGGTAATATTCCGCTTGCCCTTTTCCGAGTAAAGAAAGTAGGTCTCGTCCATTTCACCAATATCTTGAAATGCTTCGGTTGGAATCTGCTTCAGAGCGGAAAGAATCTTATGCCGCTAGTAAAACAAGGTGACATGCGTGACTTCATCGTTTAACTGATCTGCACATTTTCTCAGAGAAAAGCCCTCAATCATGCATTCGATATAACGAACCCACATATGAGGTCGCCTCATTCGTTGCAGAGGGGTGTTCGTAAGGTCATTGAATGTTTGGCGACAGGACTTACAACGGTAACGTTGACGTTTAACCTCTCCAGTGCGTGTTCTTACAGCCTACTTTCCAAATCGAACAACAGAATGGTTTTTGCAATGCGGGCAAACAAGTCCATATTTATGCTTCTGCTCTTGAATTTTATTAATCGCTCGAACCGGAAGTGCCACTCCCTTGGTTCGGGACTGCAAAAAGTAGATAAGTTCTCGCTTACCATTATCGTCCAACGTATCAGCAAGCTTTTTCAGTTCCTTTAAATCCATGGGCAAATCATCTCCGAACAGTTATATCGCCCTTATTATAGAACATTCGTTCGTAATTATCAAATATCAACAACAAAGTTTAACATAGCCATATTTTAAAAAAAACAGCAGGTCTCCAAATCGGAAACTTGCTGTTTGCTTTGTGTTATTTTGTGTTTGATAGGTGCTTGAAATTAGCGTCTCGCAATCCCCGTCAGCTTGTGTACAATCCATCCAAACATGACTACAACCATCATATCGAAGCACACATTAAACAAGAATAAATGCTTACCGATGTCAGCCCTTCCGTCCCCAAGAATCGGAACCAAGAAGGAGAAAATCCCTATTAGCCCTAGCAGCATCAGCAGCTCGCCGGCAACTTTGCCACGAATATCCCTGCTGCGGAAATACTGGAACAAAGCTCCCGCAAAATACACCAGATAGAATATGGAGAGAAATCCGAGCGTGTGCGGAATATGTTTGTTTTTGAATTGGCTCCATGCACTGTAAGTATAGGATAATGCACCTGCTGGTTTATTCTCGCTTTTCTCATAGTTTCCTAGATAATACGGGCGAATCGCCATGCTGTTACTCGCAGCATATTTCATATTATCTATCAACCGGTCCGGATGCTTCAGATAGAAGAACAATACATCTTTATGAGATACACGGTCATAGAAGTCCGGAACCAGCGAAGGATCATCCTGCTTAATCACTGTATCGGTCTGAAAATAATTTGTACCCGCCAGTACCTCCAGCCGCTCCGGCAATCCGAGATCCTGCAAGTCTCCCTTCACATCCGGCGATTCGTTTAAGATCCCAAAAAACACCGTTTGATACAGATTAATATGCTTCAGATCTTTTGGCGCTGCCACATACAAAACGATGGATACAAGAAAGATGGCAATCGAAAAACGTAACGCCAGCTTCCTCCATTTGCCCTCTCCGTCAAGCATCATAAACCGCAAGAAAATCAGAGCAAAGGCAATCCCAATGGGTGCATTCTGGATTTTGGAGGTGACCAGAAACAGAATTGCGATAAAAAACAAAGTTAATCCTTTAGTGGTTGGCTTCTCTTGGCTGGTTAATCTTAATCCTAATGCAAATGTCAGCAGCATAAACACCATCGACACTGGTTCTCCAAACAAGGAGTTGAAATAGGCCACATACCCGATATCGTAAAACACAAATAAGATAGCTGCTCCCAACAGCAGCCCTGTAACATAAGAGCCACGAGCATTATACTTCACCAGCAGCCAAGTTGCCGCCAGTAAAAGAAGCCCATAAACTGCACCCAGCAAACGAACATCAAAAAAGCTGCCATGGATGAGCCCGCCGATCAATCTCGGCACAAGTACTATTAAAATCTGTGAGGAAGGATAAAAACCTCTAAATAAATTTTCATAAGCAAAACTGGAATGACTAAAATTGAAAAACTGGTCGGCATACGATGCTCCAGTGTCATAGTAGTTCAGACCGATGGTATTCATCATACGCAAAAAATCTCCGTTATCGGCAACACCAATAAAAGGCCCTACGAATAGCAAATAAATAATGATACCGCAGCCGGCAAGGCCTACGAGATACTCCGGTTTCCAGAACTTTTTCATGATTCCCCCTATCTCTGTGGTAACAGCTTCACATATTCGTCGGACAAATTCATTAGCTTCAAAATATACTCATAATCAGTCTGATATTTTGTGAAATCCGATACTGGCTTAAGCGTATCCAGCGACACAGCTTTACCATCAGCAAAATCTTTACCAGGCACATAGAGAATATCATCATTAAAGAAAGAACCAGAAGGCAAATAATACCGCATTCCTAACACATTACGATCAATGTTCAAGAGATCATGACCAAATGCTGTATAACCTTCTTCTTTTAAAGAAACCCCCAATAGGTTAGCTATCGTAGGAAGAATATCCAACTGTCCACCTGTTCTCTCTACTACCTTCCCTTGCTCCATTCCTGGTACATGTACAATCAATGGAATATTAAAGCGACTGATCCGGGAATCGTATGGAATCCCCAACGCACTTTCTACTTGCTCCGGTGGCACATCCTGCGGCTGCAAGCCAAAATGATCGCCATACATCACCAGCACAGTGTTATCCCACATTCCATTTTTCTTCAAACCCTCTATTAAAGTTCCAATGGCATAATCAGTATAGTTAATAGCAGTCAAATAATCGCCAAGCATCGTGTTTTTTAACTCATCAGGCACTGAGATCTTCTTAAAAGAGTCCGGAATTTGGAAGGGATGATGGCTGGACGCCGTCACCATTTGTGCGTAGAAAGGAGTTTCTTTCTTCTGCAGCTCTGCCAATTTCTCGACACCCGTAATATAAAGCTGTTCATCGGAAGCACCAAACGCATTAAAATGATCATTGGTAAAATAATCTTTATCATAATAGCCGTTAAATCCAAGTGCAGGATATAGCTCATTCCGATTCCAAAAGCCCACTTGATTCACGTGAAAGGTGTACGCCTCATATCCTTTATCTCTCAGCAGACGTGGTAGGCTCGGCAGTTCTCTGTCCCCGAATCCAGTGGACATTGCCAAGGTCCCGATTGGATAAATCGACGTGTTGCTCATAAATTCAGCGTCAGAAGTATTGCCCGGACCAATCTGCTGGTAGACATGGGGGAAGTAAAATCCCTCATCTGCCAACTTGTTCAACACTGGAGTCAGCTCTTGACCCTTCAGGGATTGATGCAGCGGGAAGTTTTGGAAAGCTTCCATTTGGATGACAATTACATTTTTGCCCTTTTGCGAGCCGAAATACTCAGGTGCTGTGCCCGCGGCCTTACTACTATAAGGATAGGAAGCTTGTAGCTCATCAATCTTCGTGATTGTATCCTTAATATCTCCGGTTCCAATGAGATTGTTATCTTCCTTGACCTTAATTGCGGCAACGACCTCATAATTCAGGAATCCGGCACTTTCTGCCTGCACAAGCTCATTTGTAATTCCCCGCGCAGAATTGACAGAATTGGCCGATAAAGCAAAACCTCCAAGAATAGCCACCAGAATCACCATCATATGTGCCAATCGTGTGTTCCGGGAGCTGAATCGCTCACGCTCACGCGGATAGGCTTTTCCATGCTTCCATCTGCGGATCAAGACATAGATTGCCATGATCACAAAATCAGCGAAAAATAAATAATCAATAGTCTGTATCGTTGATTCTACGCTTGCCTTCACTTGAAACACCTGATTCAGTTCATATAAAGCCAGATACGTAGGAACAGAACCAAAGTGATTGAAATATACACTGGCTGCGAACAGCAGCAGCGATAATATCCCGTTAAATGTCCAATAGACGGCTGTTCTCACCCGCGAAGGAGTAATGACCGTCAGTATCCCCATGATGAAGAGGACTGGAGCAACATCTGCTGCAATCCATTCCCAAGCAATTCTATCAAAGAACAGCACTCTCAGCAGGAGCAGCTTCAACCATAGCAGCAGGACAACAATATAGAACTGAGCTCGATTCGGCCCGTGCTTTTTCACGTTTTAATCCCCTCTTACCTTTTCATTTGTTCTGATTATGAACTCTATTCATCTTTTCTGTAAAATATCAGATTGTTCTAGTATAACAATACTTACTTTTTTTATCAAAAATGTGCACCATTCGCTCCCACTACAAACAGGGAAATCCCGCACCTTTTCGGCTGTGGAACCTCCCTATTTAAGCCTATTATGTTATGCCTTTCAATCTAAGACTGGCTTGCTGGCAAATCCTCTTTTACCTTCCAGATCGTTAAATCACTATCATAATATACAGTGATCTCAGGACTGCCAAGCTTATGAAAGGTGAGATTCCCGGGCTCCTGATCTCTTTTAAGCAAGCTATATTCGCCCACATCAGCAACGCTAAATATCTTAGTCAGCAGAGGTGCTGCCTTCTCACGTAGGCGATCCCCATCAATTAGAGACAACTCCCGGTCTAATACCGTTAGTTGTTTGGGATCTGTTTTATCACTAGCACGAGGATTTGTATCACTAATCTGCTCAACCCTTCTAGTAACAGTATCGAACGTAACCGAAACCTTTGATCCGTATTGCAGCGTAAGCGTATCCTGATCCTTGTCCATAGCCCGAAATACTAAACTAAGCTCTTCATCACCTCCGTTACCTCTCAACACCTTCAATGCCTCTTCCCCAGCTTGACGCATCTCTTCTGAAACCGTCGAGGCCTCAAGCGTGGCTGATGCGTAATCGAATTCACCATTTACAAATCCGATACGCCATTTCTCCGCCCTAAAGTTATTCTCAATTTTCACGCCAGAATGTTGTGTAACATCATATTCAACGTATCTGAGCACTTCATAAGCTGAATCATTCGCATAACCCAGTTTGCCCTTGATCTCTTCCGCACGGGTATTCATTTCAGCGTCGATCTCCGCAGCTGTCAGAATCCTACTCATCTTCGTTTGCACCAGTTCTCCTGTCTCATAATTGATCCAGATATATGCGGAGTCCTCACCTTTCTGGTAAGAGTAAAATATCTGCTGTTGCTCCTTAAGCCATTCCCGGTGATCTAGCGGATAAGTCTTTCCAAGTAAACTCTGCATCACCTGATCTGCGTTCCGCTGTAGCTCAGCCTCCGTGAAATGCGACGAAACCTCAGTTTGCGCAGGGTTGCTTGATTCATTACCGAGGAACCTTCCGTTCAGAAAGAATACACCTAAGCCCAACAATACAATAAAACTCGCCACAGCCAACAATTGCACAGGCAGTCTTTTTCCTGAGTAAGATTTCGCTCCCTGTTGATCTTCTTGAATTCGGCGAATGACGTTGTCTGCATGCCTCATAGTAAACTTTTCATTTCCAAAAGGTCCTTTTCGGGCCTGAGCATACCATTCCGGTTTATGATCCTCCATCATTCTACCCCCTTTAATTTGTTCTGAATTTTTTGCCGCGCTCGGTGCAATCTTGATTTTACCGTTCCGTGACTCAAGTTCATCAGTTCAGCTATTTCTTTTATAGAGAGTTCATATTTCAAATCCAGGACCAATATTTCGCGCAGCTTTGGAGACAATGCCATAATTAGATCCCATATCTCACCAATGGACTGATTACCCAAATACTCCATCTCCGCAGATCGGGCTACGCCAATAGGTTCGATAGTTTTTTCCCGCTGCTCCACATCAACCGTGGACAATGGCTGTACACCACCCCATAAGCCCGAACGAAAAAAGCGCGATTTCCGGTGCGAAAAAACAGTATTCCTGGCAATCGTAAGCAACCATGCTTTAAATGAAGAATTCCCCCGGTACGTTCCAATCCGGTAATAACATTTAATAAATACTTCTTGAGCCAGATCATCGGCTTGTTCAGAATTTTTGGTAAGATAATAGATATAATTCCATATATCCTCTCCGTAACGGCTCATGATTTCTCTTAGTTGCTGTTCATTCATCGTCTCGCTATGCTGAAGACCTTCCAGTTCCAATTAGCTTCACCTCACTTAATACGACCTCATAAAAGGCACTTTAGTTCCCTTATGTTCATATTTTCTCATAAAAAAACAGGGGGTCCAGTGATGATCCCCTGCGAATGATAAGATATCCGAATCCGAATCGACCTTTCCCCTCAAACGATCGAGGTATGCGTGAGTAATCTTTTAATAGAACGGTTAGCTTCATTTAGTACAATTTCTTTATCCACAGTCTTTAGCAAACCTCTTTCCATCACGATCTCCCCGTCGATTATCGTTGTCTCCACATCTGCCCGCGTAGCGGAATATACAATTCTAGAGATGGGATCTACGTCGTAAGAGGGGAAGGTATGAAAATTGTAGAGATTCAGGAGCACTAGATCTGCTTTTTTGCCTACCTCGATACTCCCGATCTTATCCTCCATCCCTACGGCCTTCGCCCCACCAATAGTAGCCATACGGAATACACTGCGGGCATCCATGGTTGTGGGTCCGTGATGAGGCTTTTGAATAATCGCCGCCAATCGCATCTCATTAAACATATCCAGATTGTTATTGCATGGAGCGCCATCCGCTCCCAGACTAAGAGAAACATGCTCATGAAGCATCCCTGGTGTGTCCGCAATTCCGGAGGCCAATTTCAGATTGGAACCCGGGCAATGACTTACATGCACCCCTCGATCCCGCAAAATCCGCCGCTCCTCAGCATCCAGCCACACGCAATGCGCCAGTATAAGCCGTTCATTGGCTAATCCTAGATGATCCAGATAGACGATGTTACGCATGCCAGTCATGGCCTGCACAATCTCAATTTCCCCTAAATTCTCAGACGCATGAGTATGCACCTTCACATCGTATCTTGCGGACAGATCTCGCACCTCGGTTAATAAAGGCTCTGTACAGGAAATCACAAAACGTGGAGAAAATGCATACTGAATCCGACCGTTTCCATAACCATTCCATTTTTCCAGTAGATCGACACTTTCCTGCAAAGAAGATGCGGTATCCTCCTGCAGCGCCTCAGGCACATCTCCCCCTTTTTGATCCATCATCACCTTGCCGGACAAGGCCCGGATTCCACTTTTAGCTATAGCCTGAAACGCAAAATCCGTATGATGGACAGTCTCCATATCCACAATCGTCGTCGTGCCGCTAGTGATCAGTTCGCCGATGCCAAGCATAGCCGAATAATAAAGGGATTCTTCATCATGCGCGGCCTCTAATGGCCAGATTCGTTTGCGCAGCCAATCCATCAGCTCCAGATCGTCCCCTTTACCACGGAATAACGTCTGGCATAAATGAATATGAGTCTGGATAAAACCCGGGATTAATGTACGGTTCGTAGCATCAATGATCTGCTCGTCGCCCTGCGGGATCAGGCCAGTGCCGATTTCAACAATGAGATCATCCTTAATCCGGACATCCCCGTGTATTATTTCCTCTTGCTTGTTCATCGTAATGATTTCGGCATTTTTGATCAAAATATTTCCCATAGCCCTTCTCCCCCTCATTGAGTTAATTCCAGTACAACCTCACGCATGTAGCACAAAAAGGCCACAAAAATATGCCTGAGCATATTTTCGTAGCCAGAAATTTACGGTTCCCGGTAGAGACCCTTAAACCAATTATTAAGGATATACGAAAAAAGGCTATTCATTTGTAATTTGAATAGTCCAATAATAATCTAAAGACAGGTTATATGTCAATATATATGACATTTAAAAATCGATTTCGTTTTATTAATACTGTTTTATAAAAGTGATTTAGTATTTTATGTTATGTTAAATAACATAATTCGATTTATGATCACGATTATTCTGTTTGAAGAAAATTTCGATCACGATACCCTGTACTTTGCGTCAGATTTACTGTCAGGAAAACATAAAAAAAAAGCTATCCGAGAGCTATTTCATGGCTTAAGAGACAGCCGTTTCGTTCGATTAGTCGGCCATTTCGCACGATTAGGTCGACCATTTCGGACAGTATCTCTGCTTACTCTAACGCGTTGTGCTAAACCACTGCCTGCATATAGCGCAATATGATAAACTGGTCAGAGCCCGCTAGTGCACGCCTAGCTCTATTCATCTAACTGACCTATGCCGGCCCTACTGCTACTCAACTGCTACTTCTGCACTGCTTCGGCTTCTACACTACTCCTACTTCTGCGCTTCTACTTCTGCTACTACTACAACTACAGCTCCTACACTACTCCTACTTCTGCACCACCACTTTCCCCTTGCGCCTATTACACTGCTACGTCTACTGCTTCTGCTACTACTGTCCCTACACTACTTCTACTACTTCTACTTCTGCACGCACTTCTACGTTCCCCTTGCGCCTATTACACTGCTACGTCTACTGCTTCTGCTTCTACTACTGCCCCTACACTACTCTTATTTCTGCACTTCTACGTTTCCCTTGTGCCTATTACACTGCTACGTCTACTGCTTCTGCTTCTACTACTGCCCCTACGCTACTCTTATTTCTGCACTTCTACTTTCTCCTTGCGCCTATTACACTGCTACGTCTACTGCTTCTGCTACAACAACTACAACTCCAGCTCTACACTACTCTTATTTCTGCACTTCTACTTTCTCCTTGCGCCTATTACACTGCTACGTCTACTGCTTCTGCTTCTACAACTACAACTACAACTACAACTACAACTACAACTACAGCTCCTACACTACTCCTACTTCTGTACCACCACTTTCCCCTTGCGCCTATTACACTGCTACGTCTACTTCTGCTACTACTACACTACTCCTACTTCTGCACTTCTACTTTCTCCTTGCGCCTATTACACTGCTACGTCTACTGCTTCTGCTTCTACTATTGCCCCTACACTACTCTTATTTCTGCACTTCTACGTTTCCCTTGTGCCTATTACACTGCTACGTCTACTGCTTCTGCTACAACAACTACAACTCCAGCTCCTACACTACTCCTACTTCTGTACTTCTACTTTCTCCTTGCGCCTATTACACTACTCCTTCTTCTTCACCGCTACTTTCCCCATGCGCCTACTCCACTGCTACATCTACTTCTGCTTCTACTGCTCTCGCTACGTCTACACCACAGGTGAATCATAATCCTCCATACTTTCGGACCCAGATGACGCTATTTGCACATTTATCGCCTTTTGAGCAGGGTTTCGGACTCCTGTGACGCTATTCCCTCGTAACAGGCCCATATGCAGTGTGTTTTATAGCAATAGCTGCGCTGGAGTCCGATAGCATCCCAAATGTGGGAAAATTCCACGTTTAAGGTCATCTGGGTCCGTTACTATCGAGTCACACTCAGCCACTGATGCTTTCGGACCCAGATGACACTATTTGCACATTTATCACCTTTTGAGCAGGGTTTCGGACTCCTGTGACGCTATTCCCTCGAAACAGGTCCATATGCAGTGTGTTTTATAGTAATAGCTGCGCTGGAGTCCGATATCATCCCAAATGTGGGAAAATTCCACGTTTAAGGTCATCTGGGTCCGATAGTGTCGAGTCATACACTGCCACTGATGCTTTCGGACCCAGCTGACGCTATTTGCACACTTATCACCTTTTGAGCAGGTTTTTCGTAAGCGCAAATGCGCAAATGCTACCTAATCAAACAAAGTTTTTGTTTAGAGAAAGGTGTTATTTTCACGAAAAAAGAGGATATCCCAGCAGCCATTTGATGGCTCTGAGATATCCTCTGGTTCTCTTGCTATGTTAAGCTTCCGAGTTTCCATGCTTTTCTAGAACCTTCTCGAACACCGGAAAATTAGCGGTGCGCCCCGGAAAAGTTACTTCACCCCTGCGATCATAACCTAACTTGGGATATAGGGCGAGTGCCCCAGTGTTCTTAGCATATGTATCCAGACGGATACTGGAATAACCATTCTGGCGAGCATATTCTTCTGCATAAGTGCTAAGACGGCGTGCAATTCCCTTCCCTTGCACTTCGGGATGCACAGCCAATCTATGCATAATTAAATGAGGCCCTTGCGTTTCAGTCCAGTCAATCTTCCCATACTGCTCAGATTGATGCTCGTCCAACACTAGAATGCCGGCCACCGCATTGTTCTCCTCACATACCCATAGATTGCCACGTTCAATATCAAGGGAGATGATCTCCCGGTTCGGATAATGCTCGTCCCACTGATCGCTGCCACCTGCTTGCATCACCTGTACGCATTTGGCAATCAGCTCCATAATTTCATCAATCTCATCTTTGCGTGCTCTGCGAATCTCAGTACCCATGAATCATCCCTGCCTTCATCTTAACCTCATATTATTTTCACTTTCATTATGAAGTTTATCACATCGGCAGCGCAGCAAACCAGTCCGCACGAAAACCCCAAGACCCGCTCACGGACGGAGCGGATCTTGTCATCTGTGTCTCCTAGCTGAATTCCAGCTTATGTCCGTCCTCGAAGCCCTTGGCGAAACCGGCGTCGAACCCCACGTTGTATGCTTCGGTGTAGCCCTGTTGAAAGGCGTCTGCCGGAGGCGTTTCCGGCGAAACGCCCAGCTCCGGGGGGAGCGGAATTACCTGTGGAGCAGGCGGAGCCTCGCTCACGGGTACCACAATCACCGGTGGCTGCGCAACCCTTACTTTACGAACAAGCTTGCGACGAAGTCTTCTTTTCTTGCGTAGCAATAGGCCTTTCTTTGACTTCCCATAACGAGCAGTTTTCCGGGCAAGAACTCTGCGGGATTTACGGGCTAGCCCTTTACGAACTTTTGCTTTCCGCGAGAGCAGCAATGTGCGTCTACGGGTTCTGCCCGAACGTAGCGTTCTGCGGCTTTTTTTCTTCATGCTTCTATTCCTCCTGTGCTCCATGTTCTCTGGAGGTTCCTACGGCGTATGCCTTGCTCAGCCATGGCGCAGCAGGAATTCCCCGTTTAGGACGATGTAGTGAAATCCCGGACATCATCCGGCACATCGCACTCTGATACCCACTTAAAATCCTGATATTGTCGCTCAATTTGCGGGCCGTCAACTCAGATTGCTCCGTCAATTCGGCGATGCTCTCCAAGATGGCCGCCAAAGCAGCCTGACTGCGCGAAATGGAGCGAATCATCTCCAGCTTGACGGCATGTTCAGAGAGACGGTCCCCGCTCATTTGCTGTCTTCTCCAAAACTAAAGCCATCACCTGACATGTCTCCAAAACCTTCCCCGCCACCATCGTCTTCACCACTGCCCAGCACTGCTTTTAAATTGCTGTAGAGTCCGTTCTCCAGTTTGGTCAGCCCTTCGACCATCTCCACGATGACCTCGTGTATAGAGAGGGACTCCTTCAGTTGCTCACTGTGGGAATCAAAGGCTCTAGCGTGGATATGATGCTGTGCCCACTGCTTTACCTTTTCAGCTTCAACCGCCTTAGCTTCCAGAATCAACGCAACGTTCCACTGGATGGCGGCGGTGGACTCCAGCATTTGCAGATAAGCCTTTTCTCTGCTCATCTTCCGCCTCCTGCTCCTATAGCGTTACTCTTCTTCTTGACCGTTCAATTCCTTAATCACTCTGCCTACCCCATCAGCCATCGCTTCTTCCAGATCTGCAAGTGCATTCAAGTAAGCAATAATATTCTTGTTTACCTGAGTTGAGCTTTCGATCATCCCGCTGATCCCATCAAAATCAGGCTCCGCATCTGGCAGATCGTGGACAATTTGCGACATACGGACAGCCACATGGCGCTCAGCGTCTAATATCCGCGCCATCTGTTCGTGCGTATGGGCCATGTGCTGCAGGACTTTAGTTATTTTACTCTGCACCTTCATGTCTCCTTTGCTCAAACGCCCTGCTACAGCATATGCGGCAGGAGCCGGGACGGTGCCGGGATCCTCGACAAGTTAAGGCTCTATTCGTGACTGGAATGACATAAAAATTACGTTATTGCTAAGTACATTTAAAAGGATTAAAATGTGAAATGCGCAATCCTGAGTTTACCAAAGGTTGGTGGGGAATATATGAAGCTTGAAAGCAAGCGTATCGATCTAATACCTTTAACTGCCCCAGAGCTCTCGCTAGCAATAGATAACTATTCGGAGCTACAGCAACAATTAGGCTTAGCTGCCATCAGTGCGGCGCTTGATGATGAAATGCAATATGCTATGCAGATCAGGCTAAAAAAGGTGCAGCAGGACCCCGACCATTACCTATGGTTAACGAACTGGGCCATCATCCATCGGGAAGATCAATGTATTATAGGATTCATTATCCTTAAAGGTTACCCGAATGAGAAAGGCGAGGTTATTCTAGGGTATGGGATTGATGAGAAATATAGAAGAAAAGGGTATGCAACAGAGGCACTACACACAATTAATGCATGGATCTTCTCCCATCCCCAAGCTGTCTATGTAATCGCTGACACTGAAAAAGATAATACAGCCTCCCACAAAGTATTGGAGCGTCTAGGCTCTGAGAGATACAAAGAAACTGAGGATTTAATCTGGTGGAGGATTTCTAACCCTCGAGCTCTCTGAGTAACGTGTGATTTCAAAGCCCTTGCGGCTATCTATAGCAGGATTACAACAAAAAAAGCACTGCCTTATGGCAGTGCATCTTTTAACTTTTCCCCCGCCTCGTGCAAAGACTGGAACGTCCCCGCATCACTCCACCAATCCTTAAGCACATCATAACTAAGTCTGCGATCAGCGGCGTATATATTATTTACATCGGTAATCTCCAGCTCCCCCCTCTTGGAAGGCGATACCCGCCGGATGATATCAAATACAGCTTCATCGTACATATAAATACCAGTTACACAATAATTGGTCTTCGGATGCTCAGGCTTTTCTTCGATATAAGCAATCCATGCCGCATCTTGACTATCAAACACAGGTACACCGTATCTGCGCGCGTCCTCCACCGGCTTCAGCAACACCTTTGCAGTGCCCGCTGGCTGACGAAGATAACTCTCCACATAAGGCTTCAGATCATCCATAAAAAGATTATCCCCGAGCAATACAACAAATCGTTCCCCTGGGAAAATGAACCCTTCTGCTAAATCAAGCGCCTCGGCAATGCCTCCGGCAGCTTCCTGAATTTTATAGGTCAGAGATACACCAAATGCAGCACCGCTGCCTAAAAAATCCGTGTACAGGCCAGCAGACTGCTTGCTTATGACCAGAAGAATGTCGGTAATTCCTCCCCGGCGAAGCCGGTCTATGCCGTAACAGACCATAGGATATTTGCCGACCGGAAGCAAATGTTTGTTCATAAGCCGGGTCAGCGGTTGAAGTCTAGATCCTGTTCCGCCCGCCAGTATGACTCCTTTCACTTACTTTCCTCCTCTTTATCTACGTCCTTTGCCTTCGGATCTGCACTTCATATAAAATTAATAGGATCTACATTCCATTTATCTATAAAGATCTTGCGATTTCGTTCCACCAGTTCTTGCAGTCCGGTATTGTAAACTTGCTTGAAACTTGCACTTCCTTCATGGTGCACCAAGCAATCTCCGGCGATAAGCAGCCGATATCCCTTTATCCTGGCGCGATAACAATAATCATCATCTTCGTAATGTCCAGGTGAGAATCTCTCATCCAGTAGACCTACGGAAGTTAGCAGCTCTCTTTTGAATAAAAAACATAATCCTACCAGCCGTCTCGTCTCCAGCCATTTCTGGGGATTTGGAAGGTTCGCCCTCTCAGCAGCCTGATGAAAACCTATCAGACCTTCATAATCGGTCTTCACCTGTTGACGTCCACTGGCATAGTTTGTGACTGGTCCAACAATACCTACATCAGGAGCACTATATAGAGCCCTCTTCAGATTAGTTAACCATCCTTGAGACACCACTACATCGTTATTCAGCAGCAGGACTTCATCACCTGACGCTAGCTGTAGCCCCAAATTGCATGCAGTTGGAAAGCCGCGATTGTCTGGCAATGAAATAAACGTTATATGATTCGCACGGCAATAGGTGTCTGTTCCGTCCGTTGAAGCATTGTCCACTACGATAATCTCATAAGGCGGCGGAGTGTAGGCACGAATAGATTCCACACAGGCCCGCAGCAAGGGCAGCGCATTGTAGGTTGGAATAATAATACTCGTCAGCGTCATATCCGATTCCTCCAAGCGGCTACCTGTCTGCGGTACTCACGCTGTGTTTCACTACTTAGCAGACCACCAGCTTTTCGCCGGGAAAGAACCTCATGTAGAGCCTCAGCATGATCTCCTATGATCAGTTTTTCCACAGCATTTCCAACCCCTGTATTTGCCTTGCGCAGCCGATTATGTTTAATAACATTTACCGTTCCTACCTTCTCCACCCGTAACTTTTCTAATACAGAGCGAGCTTGGGCTTTAGGTGGAACCATTAATTCACGGTAGCCTATGGTCTCAAGCGCATGCCGCGAAAGCGCATGAGGAACAGCTGTCATAGAGCTAACCCCGAGATCGTACCTATCCAGAGCATAATTCAGAAACAGTTTGCTGCGGGTGACATCATCACATAATCCAAAGGAAGGCATCAGTGAGTCTAAATCATTAAGAGCTACATCAATTCCGCGATCTACAGCCGCCGTGAATGAAACGAGCTGAGAGGCCGGAATGACCATATCTCCATCCAGAAAAAGCAATATATCCCCGCGACTCAGCTTTGCACCGATAGCCCGGCCCACATCATGTCCGACAGACTCTGGGCAGTGTACTACAATGGCTTGACGATGTTGTCTAGAAATAGGAAAAGAGTTATCACTGCAGCCATTAAGTACGACGATAATTTCTGCAGGTTCAAGCCGTGCAACCTGATGCAGCAGACGGGACAAGGTCTGCTCCTCATTACGCGCGGAGATAATGACTGACAAAGTCCCACGTAACTTCGGTAATTTCAGAGTCTCCTTGCCTGCCTTCGATTGCCGAGACAGAAGCGGGCGAGCAGCAGCGTTGGCTTTTACAGAGCGATTGGCTGACCTGTGACGGATTGGGCGTTTCTTTGCCGTTCGAGCTGCTGTGCCTCGTAAAGTTGCAACCATCATCTCACCATCTCTCTGCGCCGGGCTCCGTCGCCAAAGCCCGCTCTGTTCCCCCGATGTTCCAGCAAGAGGGATACAGCCTCCATATGATCCGCTGTAATCAACTGCTGCAATGGATCTATGCCGTCTTCCTTGCGTCTCACCGCATTTAACTTCCCTACAGGTACTTTGTGAGCGGCTACCACTTGCAGTCCACTAAGAATTGCCTGGGCATGCGCCAGTGGAGGACGTGATAATGAATCGCTCCCTAAAATATCAAGTGCTCTGCGGCTGATTGCGTGCGGAACTGCCGTCATCGAACATCCCTTCAGATCTGGACGGCCAAGCAGAATATTCAGTGCATGTTTAGACAGCACCACCGGATGGGGGGACAGCTTCCGGACCGGACCGGAATAATCATTAAGCGCTATGTCCACTCCACCACTAACAGCAGTGACGTAAGGACGCAGCCCCGAAGCAGGTATCACCAAATCTCCATCTGTAAACAATAGGATTTCTCCCTTGGCTGCCTCAGCTCCCACACTACGGCCAGCGTCGTGTCCAAGCGGCAACTCATAGGAAATAACACGCGCACCTAGCGATTGTGCAATCACTGCCGTTTGATCAGTGGATCCATTCACGACCACAATTACCTCGCAGCGCGGGTGGACCCCTCTGGCTCCAGATATCACTCCCGCAATGGTCTGAGCTTCATTCATGGCTGGAATAATAACCGAAACATAGGGATTAGGATGGTTAACTATAGGGACTACAGCGACTTGCCGCACTGGGCGTGAAGTCCGCCGCTTCATCCGAGAGACCCGCCGCCCTGTGCGGCGGGCAGAAGTTCGTTTGGGCTTCATGCTCATCCACCTTCCTTACAGAGCCAATTCTTCAGGCTGAGGGTTACATCACAGTTTATGTACTACAACGCACAGGGTAACGGCAATTGTCTCCTGTCGTTCTGAAAACAGGACAAATGTACTCCCCACCAAACTTCGGCTTAGATACATTGCGCATAGCCAGCTGCCGCGGACACAACCTGCGGCGGTAACGAACGCAGTAACGCAGCAGGGGGATTAGGTTAGGACGCTATCGGACACAGCCGAATCCGCATCAGGTAATTGTACTTTAGCGCTATCGGACACAACCGAATCCACAACGGATGATTATACTTTTGCACTATCGGACACAACCGAATCCACAGCGGATGATTATACTTCAGCGCTATCGGACACAGTTGCTCCTATTCGCCGCATTATCACACTTTTAGGTTATTAACGGACTCCATAGCAGCTATTGGCATGAAAAGAACCCAATAAGGCTCTTTTTCTATACAATAGCGTCACTAGAGTCCGAAACCAGCCTCAAAAAACGATAAATCTGCAAATAACGCCATCTGGGTCCGTAGTGGCAGCGGATGTTAGACTACCAGGCTATCGGACAGATCCGCAGCCACAGCGAATAATTAGAACCCGGCGATGCTGACAAGTACCGTTCCCCACCAAAAAAACAGAGCAGCGATCTCCAATAAGGAGATTCGCTGCTCTGCTGTTTTTAAGAGGAATTGCTTAAGGTTCAATCAAATACGCGATCATCCGCTGCCGGTTTAGCTAAAGGAGCGCCTATAGCAATCCAAGAGATGACCCCATAGAAATGCGGAGTTTCGCGCAACCGCACCACTTGAATCACTGCTTCTCCATTGGCTCTGCTCTTTAAGGAAGCATAGAAGTAAGGCTGATTGGTCATGGCAACAAGCACATAACCCGTATGCCCAAAGCTCTCATCAAACGATACGGTCACCTCTACACTCTCAGCATCCCCATTGAACATAAATGCTGTCATTCCAAACTGCTGTAGTGCTTCTCGCTTCCCAGCTGTCTGAATCGGACTGAAGGAAAGATGATCTGTATTTACAGAGTTCGGTGCCAGATGAGTCCCGTTTACTGCACCTGGGGAAATATGATATTCCTGAACACTCTCTTCTTCCAGATGGCGGGCTTGAATCGCAAACGAAGAGATTTTGGATGCTACTACCGCTTCATCCTGAAGCTCTGTTGTCCCTACTGCACCTTCTGTCAGATGAGCAGACTCGATACTGCCTTCCTTCAGCTTAGCTCCGTTGATACTGCCATCCGGGAGCAGGGCTGAGCTGCGTGTTTCATCCGCAAGATGTTCTAATTTGATGATGCCAGGCTGCAAATGCCGATCTGCCACGATCTTATCAGCAAGATGCTCTCCGTAAACACTCCATGGTTGTAAATGTGAAGAACTCACGGAGCCTTCAGCGAGTTTTTCTTCCGTAATGCTGCCATCCGGCAACAAATCCGCACTGCGTACCTCTTCTGCCAAATGCTTCAGCGTGATGCTGTCCGATCGAATATGGCGGCCATCCACCGCATCCCCGGCCAAATGACCTCCAGAGACGCTGCCTTGGGCTAAATGGAAAGACTGAATCGTCGCGACTTCAATCTTCTCGCCTGTAATACTGCCTTCCGGTAATAAATCAGCGCTGCGCACTTCTTCTGCCAAATGATTCAGAGTAATGCTTCCAGCACGGATATGGCGGCTATCTACCGCATTCCCCCCTAAGTGTCCCCCATAGACACTGCCAGGAGCCAAGTGGTAGGCAGTAATAGATCCACCCTCCAACTTTTTACCGGTAATGCTGCCATCCGGCAGTAACTCGGTGCTGCGTACCTCATCCGCTAGATGTGCTAGCTTGATCTCACCTTTTCCAATATGGAGACCTTCTACTGCAGACGGACTCAGATGAGTTCTATCCACACTTCCAGGCACTAGATGAATTGCTTCTACGGAGGCTTCCGCCAGCTTCTCCCCAGTAATGCTTCCGTCTGGCAGCAGTTCGGAGCTGCGTACCTCATCCGCCAGATGCGCTAGCTTGATCTCACCTTTTCCAATATGGCGTCCTTCTATTGCAGACGGACTCAGATGAGTTCCCTCCACGCTTTCAGGTACAAGGTGATTTGAATTTATGGATGCTTCCGCCAGTTTCTCCCCAGTAATGCTACCGTCTGGCAGCAAATTGGAGCTGCGTGTTTCTTCGGCCAAATGAGCCAGCGTGATCTCACCATATCGGATATGACGTCCTTCTATTGTGTCCGGACTCAAATGACTGCCATCTACGCTTCCAGGCACCAGATGATTAGAATTTACGGATTCTTCCGCCAACTTCTCCCGAGTGATGCTACCGTCTGGCAGCAAGTCAGCGCTACGTGTTTCTTCGGCCAGATGAGCTAACGTAATCTCACCTTTTCCAATATGGCGCCCTTCGACAGAACCTGAACTTAGATGAACGCCTTCCACACTTCCAGGTACTAGATGATTTGAATTTACGGAAGCATGTGCCAGCTTTACTCCAGAAATACTACCGTCTGGCAGCAATTTGGAGCTGCGTGTTTCTTTTGCCAAATGAGCCAGCGTAATCTCACCGTATCGGATATGACGTCCTTCAACTGTGTCTGGGCCTAAATGGCTGCCATCCACACTGCCAGGCACTAGATGTATAGAACTTACGGATTCTTCCGCCAACTTCTCTCTAGTAATACTACCATCTGGCAGCAGATCAGCGCTTCGGGTTTCATCGGCGAGATGAGCCAGGGTAATCTCACCATTTCCAATATGACGTCCTTCGACGGAACCTGAACTCAGATGTCCACCCTCCACACTTCCTAACACTAGATGAATAGAATCCACGGATGCTCCCGCCAGCTTCTTCCCGGTAATACTACCTTCAGGCAGCAAGTCGGAGGTATATGCATCTGCAGCCAGATGAGCCAGCGTGACCTCACCCGGTAGGATATGTCGACCTTCGACAGAACCCGAATTCAAATGGCTTCCGTTCACACTTCCAGGCAGGAGATGATTGGAATCTACCGATCCTTCTGCCAGCTTCTCCCCAGTTATGCAACCGTCTGGCAGCAACTCAGAGCTACGTACCTCTTCCGCCAGATGAGCCAGCGTGATCTCCCCCGGTAGGATATGACGGCCTTCAATCGTATCGATACACAGATGACTGCCGTCTACACTGCCAGGTGAAAGATGCTGAGAATCCACGGCACCTTTTACCAGCTTAGAGCTATTAATACTGCCCTCTTGGATTTGAACCGCAGAAATAGAATTCGGAAGGATATGACCATTCCCGATAGACAACGGCCGGATATGCGCCCCACTGACACTGCCAGGATTCAAATGTCTACTTTGAACAGCACTTTCGCTTATGGTTTTCGAACTTACAGCATTTACCGACAAATGCTCAGCTTGAACTGCTGACGCCGCCAGTTTACTGGATTCTATGCTGCCGTCTGCAAGCTTAGCCGAAGTGACTGCTAAATCACTGATTTTATCCGTTGAGACACTTTCCGGTGAAAGCTTCAACG
Organism: Paenibacillus sp. FSL H8-0315; assembly: GCF_038005365.1. NCBI lineage: Bacteria > Bacillati > Bacillota > Bacilli > Caryophanales > Paenibacillaceae > Paenibacillus > Paenibacillus sp. FSL H8-0315. Next base: position 2,175,717 of record NZ_JBBOTA010000001.1, read on the forward strand.
AGGTTACTGCATGATCGGCCAGATGATGAGGCTGCACGGCTCCTGCTGCCAGGTGAATTTCTCTCACCGCAGCGGAAGCCAGCTTATCTCCTGAAACTGAGCCCGATTGAATCGCAGCGGAAGTCACACTATTTTCACCAAGATGTCTTCGTTCCACGGCTCCCGTGGCCAAATGATCCTTATTTACCACAGCATCCTGCAATACACGGCCGCTCACACTGGCATCCGCCAGATGCTTTTCCTCCACTGTACAAAAAGCGATATGTTCGCCACTGACTACTTCACGCGCAATCGTGCTGCCAATCACTGCACCTGCTGCCAGCTTAGCTGCATTTACACTTCCATCTGCCAACTTGGCTGAAGTAACGCTCTGTGCACGAAGATGCTCCCCACCCACAGATTCTGAAGCCAGCTGTTCTCCAGTCACAGCACCGGAAGATAAATGTTGAGTCTGAATAGCTTCTTCCTTGAGCTGCTCCGAGCCGACCGCTTCCGCAGCTATATGCGAATGATTCACTGCTTCACGTTCCAGATGAATAGAAGTTATGGCTTGCATAGCAATTTGCGGTCCGCGGATGGCGGATTTAGCAATATGTCTTGTAGTCACTGCTTCGTCTGCCAGCTTATGTGGGAGAATGCTTTGGTCAGCAATTTTGGACGAGGTTACCGCTTGCTCCACTAACTGCGCAGTCCCTACTGCACCCTCAGCCAGCTTTAAAAAAGAGATGCTGCGGTCAGCCAAATGCCGACTCGATATTTCGCCATCACCGATATGATTACCATTCACACTTTCTGGGCTTAAATGGATGCTTCTCACGACATCTGCACCAAGTTGCTTGGAGCCTATAGCTCCATCAGCTAAATGCCCGCCTTCGATAATACCCGACTGCAGCTGTTCCTTACCGATCAATTTGCTGGCAAGCTGATCAGAACCAATCGCTCCCGGGGCCAGATGTCTGGCGGTTATCAAAGCGTCGCTAAGATGGCGGCCTTCAATGACAGCATCCGCTAGCTTTGAACTGCTGATTTCACCATCAGCTATTTTATCGCCAGATACCGCTGCATCGGCCAGCTTGGAACGGTCAACACTGCCGTTTGCTAGGTGGCGGCTTGTGATGCTGCTGCTTCCTATTTTGTCACTAGTAACGGCTCCATCTTCCAGTAAATCCGCAGTAATAATCAAATCGCTTAAATGGCGGCTCTCAATAGCTTTATCTGCAATTTGACCGCCGCCTATAATCCGATCAGCCAGCTTCTCTGGACTAATACTGCCATTTTTCAGCTTCTCTCCACTGATCGAATGATCCAGCAGCTTACCGCCACTAACGCTTCCTTCTGCTAAATGCTCGCCCACTATCGATTCTGGTGCGATTTTTGCAGAAGTGACTGCCTTGTCCGCGATATTGATACTCTGTACAGCGTAATCTTGCAGCCAAGGTGTACCAATAATGCCGAACTTTAGCTTAGAACCGTCAATGGTACGTGGAGCGATTTTGGCTCCGGTCACCGCTGCATCCGAAAGATCATCTGTATAAACGGGCTGAAAACGTTCTTTCTCTGGAGGAGCGAACCATACGGTTTCAGGAAGATTATCCGCCTGTTTCTGAAGCTGCGCTTCCTCTATAAGCTCCGGCTCCAATTGTAGAACTGGAGCAGAAGTTGGCTCCTCTAGAACGACTTCAGCTATTGCTCCCCCACTTACCTGAACTTCCGCGATCTCTGCTTCACTGACTCCGTCACTGTTATTCCCCGAGCTTCTAGAGCTGCTTTTGGTATCCAGCATACTCAGTTCCTCTTTATTGGGATTATCTACAAAATAGAGTCGTTTCTGTGGACTGCGCGGCTGCTTTTTTTTGGAACCCCTCACAAGCAGTCTCCTCCTTCCATCTAATGTTTCTCCTAGGCATCATATGCAGCGGTATGGGCTTATGACACCCTTTTGCGATGAGGCCTTCATAAGATTATGTATAAAAAAAGGCATCTGCCTTCGCGCATTCGTCCACCCTGACACGCGGGTACAAACATACTATGACAAGAGTAGAAAAAGCAGGGATCATGTAACCGATGAAACAGGAGGAACAAACATGGGGCATAAGCTCGTTGGAATATTACTAAATGCCGATATGCACCGGGGCGTTCCCCGGCTAAAAACAGGACAGGAGTCTCTATCCAACTATGAAGAGGCCGCGGCGGCATACGGTTTAGTCCCTTGCTTCCTGAAGCTCGCGGACATCGATACGGACACAGGCTTTAGTGCCGCCTATATAAAGGGAGTTAATGGATATAAAAGCGTAGTTGTTCCTACGCCTGCTGTTATCCATAACCGGGCAATATACAGCAAAAACAGCCCGGGGATGCAGCGTCTGCTGAAGCACTATCCCCTGATTTTCAATACATGTAATCGATACGGCAAAGATGAGATCCATCAGCTGCTTGAAAAAAATACGGAGCTTCGCGAATATTTACCCGTAACAACGAGAGTCTCAGGCCTAAAAGAAATGATGAATCTTTATCCCGATCTCATTCTTAAACCTTGCCGTGGAAGTATAGGGAATGGGGTCATGCGGCTGGTCCGCAAGGGAGCTCAGCGTTGGACCTTGAGCTACCTCTCCCCTTCGATGCAGCGCTGGAGAAGTATTCCCGTTAATCCGGCGGCGTTGCCACAAGCGCTCCGCGCACGCCTAACCTCCGTGCCTTATCTTGTACAAGAACGTATTCCCCTTGCTGAGATTGGAGGACGTCCCTTTGATCTACGCGTCACCGTTCAGCGCGGCTGGGGAGGAGATTGGCAGGTCACTGGGCTCTTCGCCAAACTGGCTGCCCCAGGGGGCTTTGTCTCCAATATAGCCCGCGGAGGAGAAGCGTTAAGCTCCTCCCTGGCGCTCGAAAAAGCCTTTTCAAGATCCACAGCGGCCCACATCCGTATGTCTGTCGAAATACTTAGCCTTGCAATCGCGCGGTGTCTGGAGCAACACCTTCCCGGACTGGCCGATATCGGACTGGATATAGGCATTACTAAGGACGGACGACTCTTCTTCATAGAATGTAACGGTCGCGACCAACGCTACGGATTTCATAAAGCCGGCCTTACGGAAATTTGGAAAGACAGCTATCGCAGACCTATGGGATATGCGCGTTTTTTAATAGAAACGAACAGTACGGTATATAACAGTTATTGATTTGTCTCCTATTCTATGTCAATATAATGCAGAGCAGAGACGACCCGTATACAACCGTACTGCTGCATTATGGAAGGGAGATGGGCATGGTAAAACAATTGCTACGGCTGATGACCGAGCTATCCTCACACCGGTGGCTTTCACGGTTAATGGGATCTTTTTCTCATAGTAGAATCAGCCGTTTTCTTATCCCGGCATTTATTAAGACTTATCAAATCCCCTCCGCTCAAGCGGAGAAAAATCCTGGAGAATATCTCACTCTTAATGAGTTTTTCAGCCGCCGGCTGAAGCCGGGCATGCGGCCTATTGCAACCGACGCTGACGCTTTGGTTAGTCCCGTAGACGCAACGATTACTGCTATGGGTGACATTAACGCCGGTACGATTATGAATGTAAAAGGGCAGGATTATAAGATCGAGGATCTCCTTAATCACTCCCCGCATCTGGAGCTGTACAAGAAGGGTTTTTTCTTCGTTCTTTATTTGAGTCCTACCGATTATCACCGGATTCACTCTCCCCTTACCGGACAAAAGGTGGAGAGCGATTATATTCGCGGACGGGCCTATCCTGTCAACGATTTCGGAATGCGACATATGAAGGGTGTCCTGAACCGCAACGAACGTCTCATTACGTATATTGCCGGGAGTCACGGAGAAACCGCGGTAGTAAAGGTAGGCGCAATGAACGTCAGCAGTATTCGTTATACGGATGATACCGCTGCCGAGTGGCAAATAGGCGATGATCTGGCTTATTTTGAGTTTGGCTCCACCGTAGTGCTGCTCACGGAAAGCGGTACCTTTACCCCGAGACCCAAGCTTGAGGTCAACTCAAAGGTAAAAATGGGCGAACTACTGGGAACGTTGCATCGACCTTTGTAGGGAGATTTAGGCGAATTCCCAGAAAAATTAGAGGGTGCCTCAAAAGCCATGAAATGGCTGCTGGGGTGCCCTCTAATTTTTGGGACTTAGTGTGGAGCACAGTTGCGGAGGCGAACGCTCTAGCTATCGTCTAACCATCGTGTACCAATCGTCCAGCTATCATCTACCTATCGCTAGCCAACGTATACATATCGTCTAACCAACGTACACCTATCGCTAGCTATCGGACCCAGCTGACCTTATACGCGGATTTTTGACACATTTGCGATTCTATCGGACTCCACCGCAGCTATTGGCATGAAAAACACCCTATTTGCGCTAGATCTTAGGCAATAGCGGCGCTGGAGTCCGAAACTCCGCCCAAATGGCGATAAATGAGCAGATAGCGGCGGCTGAGTCCGTAAGCATTTGCAGAGCTTTGGTGGAGGTTGGTCTAGCGTTAGTTGAGGGCTAGTCGAGAGCTGGAGGAAGGTGGTCGAGCGTTAGTTGAGGGCTGGTCGAGCGTTGGTCGAGAATCAACGGAAAGTTGGTGAAAGGTTAGCCTCAGCGCTATCGGACCCAGATGACCTTATACGCGGCTTTTTCACACATTTGCAATTCTATCGGACTCCACCGCAGCTATTGGCATGAAAAACGCCATATTAGAGTCGATTCTTGGGCAATAGCGACGCTGGAGTCCGAAACTCCGCTCAAATGGCGATAAATGGGCAAATAGCGGCGGCTGAGTCCGTAAGCATTTGCAGAGCGTTGGTGGAGGTTGGTCGAAAGTTAGTTGAGGGCTAGTCGAGAGCTGGTGGAAGGTGGTCGAGAGTTGGTCGAGAATCAACGGAAAGTTGGGGAAAGGTTAGCCTCAGCGCTATCGGACCCAGCTGACCTTATACGCGGATTTTTGACACATTTGCGATTCTATCGGACTCCACCGCAGCTATTGGCATGAAAAACACCCTATTTGCGCTAGATCTTAGGCAATAGCGGCGCTGGAGTCCGAAACTCCGCTCAAATAGCGATAAATGGGCAAATAGCGGCGGCTGAGTCCGTAAGCATTTGCAGAGCGTTGGTGGAGGTTGGTCGAAAGTTAGTTGAGGGCTAGTCGAGAGCTGGTGGAAGGTGGTCGAGAGTTGGTCGAGAATCAACGGAAAGTTGGGGAAAGGTTAGCCTCAGCGCTATCGGACTCCACCGCAGCTATTGGCATGAAAAACGCCATATTAGAGTCGATTCTTGGGCAATAGCGACGCTGGAGTCCGAAACTCCGCTCAAATAGCGATAAATGGGCAAATAGCGACGGCTGAGTCCGTAAGCATTTGCAGAGCGTTGGTGGAGGTTGGTCGAGTGTTAGTTGAGGGCTGGTCGAGCGGTAGTGGAGGGCTGGTCGAGCGGTAGTGGAGGGCTGGTCGAGCGGTAGTGGAGGGCTGGTCGAGCGTTGGTCGAGAATCAACGGAAAGTTGGTGAAAGGTTAGCATTCAACGCCATCGGACCCAACTGACCTTAAACGCGCCATTTTCGCACATTTGATTGGTCACAAACACACTAATAACAAAAAGGACAGCCCCAAGGCTGTCCTTTTATCTTTTCATGTAACCCACCTATTACACCTGTTGCGCCTATTTAACCTACTACACCTGTTATGCTTATTCAACCTGCTACGCCCTAATATGCTTATTACACCTAATACGCCTGTTACGCTTATATAACCTATTACACCTGTTGCGCTTATTTAACCTTTACGCCCCGTTTTGCTTATTACTGTACACCCGTCATACTCAATACACCTGCTACGCCTATACGCTTATTACACGCCAATTACACATGTCCCTGCTTAGCAACATCAAGCGCCTTGGCCGCTACCTGTTCCGGATCGCCTAGATAAAAGCGACTGATAGGATTCATGTCCTCATCCAGTTTGTACACGAGTGGTACTCCGGTAGGGATATTGAGCTCCAGTAATGCCGCTTCATCAATATCCTCCATAAATTTAATCAATGCACGCAGCGTATTGCCGTGGGCTGAGATAAGCACCCGTTCTTTTTTACGCAAAAGAGGTACGATCCGGTTTCCCCAGAAATCGCCTACACGATGTACAGTGTCCTCCAGGCTCTCTCCACGCGGGATATCTCCCGGACGAACACTGCTGTAGCGAATATCGTTTCTGGCATACCTAGGATCATCAAGCTCCAGCAACGGGGGTCTTACCGATAAACTCCGCCGCCAGATATGCAGCTGCTCATCTCCATATTTTAGTGCTGTCTCGCTTTTACTTAATCCCTGCAATGCCCCGTAATGGCGTTCATTCAATTTCCAAGACTTTTGCACGGGAATCCACAGCAAATCCATCTCATCCAGTACATAGTTAAGAGTTTTAATCGAGCGTTTGAGTACCGAAGCAAAAGCCAGATCAAATGTATACCCAGCGTCCTTCAACAGCTTACCAGCAGTCTTTGCCTCTTGGATACCCTTCTCAGTTAAATCCGGGTCACTCCAGCCTGTGAACAAATTCTGTACATTGTACTGGCTCTCACCATGACGTATAAGTACGATTTCGTACATTTTCTCTCTCTCCTTCCAACTATGAACCTTATATATTCTACCGACGAACAACATTATGCGAAACGTATCGCAGAAAGCTCTCACCTTAGTAATAACCCAATCGTAGAAATAAATATCTACCGCTACCTCATAGTTAGGCCAATTAAACATCCTCAAAGGTACGTGAATGAGGCGTGCATGGAGCGTGAATGGTGTGTGGATATTGCGGTAAATGAGCGTACGCTTCATTGCAGAATGTGCAACAGAAAATCTTAACTATCACTTGAAGATACATTATATTGTACTTCGTGCAATAGATTATCGTGATAATCTCTAGAAAGGCTGTTTCTCCTGAATTTGAATGTAAGATGTGCTTCAGAATTCAAATTCGACTGCTATTAGAGTCAATCTATTGTACAAAATACAACGTGAGGCACGATGAAATGCCCATCAGTTACTCTAATCTTCGACTTAAGTTCATTATATATATCATTTTCTAACAACACAAAAAAACCGGATGCCTCACGGCCCCGGCTATTTATATTTTTAGTCATATCATGCGATTCTATGCTTGCTTGTTCAATTAGAACCAGCTATCCACGACAAAAGCATTCGCCTGCTTTAACCTTTTTAAGCGGTTTCTAAAAATACCTCCGCCTCCACTCTTACAATCCGTGTTGCAAATTCTGCGTCTGATGATCATGCCAAGAGTCTCCTTCCAAGAAGTTATGTAAATTCTCTGTAAACTAAACTGCAAAGTATTTACCCTTGGTTGAACAAACTGAAACAAAAAAAGTGAATCAGCGGATCTCAGATGGACTTTTTCCGGTATATTGCTTGAACTGGCGGCTGAAAAAGAAAATGTCACGATACCCAAGCGCATCTGCTACCTCAGTAACATTCATTCCCGCGTACAGCAGTAAATGCTGAGCACGCTCAATCCGGGCTCGGATGACATAAGACTGCACAGAAGAACCCGTAAGCTCCTTGAACTTAATTGAAAAATACCGCGGTGAAAGCCCCGCACGAGCAGCAAGATCCTCTACACGATGTGCAATCCCCGGATGCTGGCTCACATAGTTCGCTATTTCGTGAATGATTTCTGTCAAATGGTTGCTAACATAACGTTCTACTGGCTTCACACGGTCCTCCCTCAGCAGATGAATCATCAGCTGCTTCAGTACAAGCTGCCCTTCTTCCTCAGCGGCGTAAGTATCCACCAGAAATAGTCGAACGTACCGAGCAAGCAGATGTTCAAATTCAACGGTTTCTGTAAGCTCACGATAGGGCAGCGGAATATCCGTCACCTCTTCGGAGACATCAAAATGAATATATGTAAGTACAAGTGGCTTTTGCGGATTATGTGTAGCACTTGTATGGTCACCCGGACGAAAAAGGAAGCAGCTTCCCTTGCCTACTTGAAAGGGTTCATCGTTACGCACAACCGTCCCTTCCCCGCTCCATACATAAAATAAATCATAATTTTGCAGCGACTTCTCTCTTTTTTGCCATTTCCAGCCCGGCTCGCATACAATCTTAGCCAGAGCCGGCAAAATAACAAAAGAGGACGGCGATGCATGCAGCATAACGTTCCCTCCTAAAAGTTTTGTTAGCATAACCTACTTTGAACTTCTTCGCAAAACTTGCTTCGTAAGCATTTCGCTTTGTTTTGTTAGCAAATCTACTTTGAACTACTTCGCAAAACTTGCTTCGTAAGCATCCGCTTTGTTTTGTTAGCAAAACTTGTCTCGTAAGCATCCGCTTAGTATTCTCAGCAAATCTGCTCTTTCTGACTTCGCAGTGTCTATATAGTTTTGTTTAGCTTAATCTACTCCGAGTTTCTTCGTCAAAATTCGTAAGCATTCGCTTAGTTTTGCATTTCATCTTCTTTATCATACCTTGTCATGTTGCATTTTGTACATCTTCCCACGCCAGATGCAGGCTTGTTATCCCTTCCTCCAGCTCCGCGGCATTCAGATGGGCAAAAGAAAAACAAGCGGCCGGCGCTCCCGGTGATAGCTGATATAACGCGGCATCTCTAAAATCCGTGCCGCGCCTAAGCGCTGCCGCTCGGAAAGCAACAAACTCTTCGCTGCTGCGCAGCCAGCGGGCATATACATGCAAGCCTGCATCACCAGGCAGCAGCTCGAAGAGCTCCTTAAGCCGTTCCGACAGCAGCGTCCTGAGGATTCGTCCGCGTTCACCATAGATGCGTGTCATCCGGCGCAGATGACGGCCATAGCCGCCTGTATTCATGAACCTCGCCAAGGCTCGCTGCTCCAGCAGCCCTACCGGCAAGGGCTCATATAGCGCCTTGGCGGCGATAGTCGGCTTTACTAAAGAGGGCGGAAGCACTGCAAAGCCGAGCCGCAGGCCTGAAAACATCGTGTTTGAAAAGGAGCCCACATATACGACCCGCTCTTCGCGATCCAGTGCTTTTAAAGGCTCAATAGGACGCCCAGCCCAACGGAACTCACTGTCATAATCATCTTCAATAATTACTGCATGATGCCGCTGCGCCCACTCCAACAAGGTTCGGCGTCGTTCCAAAGGCAGTACCACACCCGTAGGAAATTGACGGCTCGGCGTAACAAACAACAGCCGGGCATCCCAATCCTCCGGAATAAGACCATTGCCATCCAGCTCCCCTGCCAGCAATCGGCCTCCGGTGATCTCTACGGCTCGGCGAATCCCGTGAAAGCCCGGGTTCTCAACGACCGCTGAGCCTCCTGCATCCAGCAGCAGCTGCGTCAAAATAACGATGCCTTGCATCGAGCCGCTGAACAATACGATATGCTCTGCATCCGCGCGAATCCCGCGGGTAATCCGCAGATGTGCAGCGATAGCTTTCCGAAGCCCTTCATCGCCTTGAGGTGGACAAGTGCTTTGCAGCAACCCACCTTCCTTCCCTCCGGCATAAGAGAGCGCACTGCGCCATTCGGAGTAAGGAAAATGTTCCATCCGCATACCACTACTCTGGAAGCTCACTACTTTCTTGTTACTCTTTCCATAGAAGGGTATTGGGCGCGCAAGCAGCCGCTTTCCCCATGCCGAGATTGGAATCGTAGTCTCGCTTGCACAATCTCCTCCAGCAGCATCTGCGTCTTCACCCAAAGCCCGGTTCTCACCGTCACTGCCACTGGTAGCTGAAGCAAAGCTATCTTCCGATACGAATGTCCCCCGCCCCGTTTCAGTCCTTACATAACCATCAGCGAGCAACATTTCATACACCTGCGAGACCGATCCGCGCGACAGCTCATAGTGCTTAGCAAGACTTCGTGTAGACGGCAGCGGAGTGCCTCCCGGAAGTGTTCCTTCCAATATTCCTGCGCGGAGCGCGTGATATAACGCTAAATATTTGTAGCGGTGTATCGCCAGATATTGATCGTATGCCAGCGTGATATTCATCGTTATCCTCCTTGACCAGCAAGTGGTCCATTAAAAACTATCTTAATTGGTCCTTTTTAATTGTCAACCACTCTACTATTCTTTAAAGAACATTTACATTGGAGCAGACGCTCTAGACTAAAAAGAAAGAGGACGTGATCCCTATGCGCAGAAAAGAATTTAAAGTAGATCAGGAGGAAGATTTGGTCTCTTTTCTTAACGGAATGAGTTTTGGTTTTCTCGGTACAAGCGATGAACAGGGGCAACCGCGGGTGACACCGCTGAATTTTGTATATACAGATGGTTGTTTCTATTTCCATGGCAGTCATGCTGGTGGCAAAATGAAGTCGATCCGCAATCAGCAGAAGGTCTGCTTTACGGTAGCGGATGAGTATGCCCTTATCCCGTCTTATTTTAGCGATCCCGAGCTGGCCTGCCCAGCAACCGCCTATTTTAAAAGTGTGACCGCCTACGGCACAGCCGAACCTGTTGAAGACATTAGTGAAAAAGCCAGTGTACTCTCCTTATTTATGAAAAAGCTCCAGCCCGAGGGGGGTTATGATTCCATCGATGCAGAGGACCCTAAATATCGTCCCCGTCTAAAGGGTGTTGCCGTTGTGCGCATTACCCCCGATGAGATCACTGCGAAGTTTAAGTTTGGGCAAAACCTAAAAGAAGAAGAGCGCTCCGGCATCATTTCCGGCCTGTCTGAAAGAAATAATCCGCGTGATGAAGAAACGATAGAAATGATGAAAAAATACTGCCCTTTCCACGCCGAATGATATTTTTTAAAAATCGTATCTTTCCAAGTGACGGTTGCAATTGGCGGTGATATAATGTTAGGCAATGTTAACAGTATGTTATCCCCAAAGAACCCTGGAAGGATGAAACTGATGAATCCACTAGCTGGACAATTAAACGAAAGTATCAAAGCAGGAAATGAACATGTGTATGATATGCTCTCTACGCTTGGCAAAGAGATTTACTTCCCAAAAGAGGGCATCCTGAGCCAATCCGCTGAAGCAGGAGCTCACGCCAAGAAATACAACGCAACCATCGGTATTGCTACTGAAGGTGGCGTACCTATGCACCTCGGCGTCATTCAGGATAAACTCTCCGCTTACAGTCCTAAGGATCTTTATAGTTACGCCCCTCCGGCAGGTAAACCAGAGCTGCGTACTGTATGGCGTGAAAAGATGCTGCGCGAAAATCCATCGCTAGAAGGTAAAACCATCAGCAATCCCGTTGTAACCAATGCCCTGACTCACGGGCTTAGTATTGTCGCTGACCTCTTCGCAGAGCCAGGTGACGCGATTATCTACCCGGACAAGAACTGGGAGAACTACGAATTAACCTTCGGAATCCGCCGCCATGGGGAGACCGTTAACTATCCGCTGTTCACAGAAGAAATGACGTTTAACAGTGCAGGTCTGGAAGACGCGCTGCTTGCTCAAAAAGAACGCGGCAAAGCGATTGTGCTGCTGAACTTCCCTAACAATCCTACCGGATATACTCCAGGGATTAAGGAAGGCGATGAGATCGTTGCAGCTATCCTTCGTGCGGCTGAGGAAGGCATCAACGTTGTTGTTGTAAGTGATGATGCATACTTCGGGTTATTCTTTGAGGATTCACTTAAAGAATCGCTGTTTGGCAAACTGGCTCATCTGCATCCTCGTGTGCTTCCAATCAAGATTGACGGTGCGACCAAAGAAGAATTTGTCTGGGGCTTCCGTGTGGGTTTCATCACTTATGCCTCGGAGGACAAAGACCTGCTGGCAGCATTGGAGCAAAAAACACTAGGCATCATCCGTGCCACCATTTCCAGTGGTGCGCATCCTTCGCAGACCTTCGTACTAGACGCCTTGAAATCTCCGGAATTCGAAGCACAGAAGGAAGAGAAGTTCCAGATCATGAAAGGCCGTGCGAATAAAGTAAAAGCACTGCTGGATAGCGGCAAATACGGCGAGGATGTGTGGACGTATTATCCTTTTAACTCCGGTTACTTTATGTGTCTGAAGCTGCACACAGTTGCGGCTGAAGATCTCCGGCTTCACCTGATTCATAATTACGGACTAGGCACTATTGCTTTGGGTGAAACTGACCTACGTATTGCTTTCTCATGTATCGAAGAGGAACAGCTCGAAGATCTTTTCGATCTTGTATACGCAGGTGTTCGCGATTTAGAAAAAGCCTAACTGAACTTTATATAGCTTACAATCAGCTCCGTTTTCACGGAGCTGATTTTTTTTGTACACGAATCCGACATTGGCCTATACACGCCCCACTCTCCGCACATACAATACGATGTACTCAAGTACAACACACACACCGAAAGGGGAATGAACATGAGCGAAGAAGTTAGAGGCGGATATGGATGTTGTGGAGGTGGCCCATTCACTAGCACTGGCGCCATCCTGGTTCTCTTTATCTTGCTGGTTATCATCAGCCGTTCACTTTTTGTCTAACCATTAATGACAGTCTCGGGAGAGAGCTCTAAGCTCTTTCCTATTTTCAATCCCTTTTTTTCACAATAGACGTGGGTGTCCAGTAGGTCATGATAATGGCTGCTGTGACGTCCGCGTCTTTTTTTAAAATTCCACCTTGGTCTAAGCACCAACCGCACCAACCTTTGTTACCTCAGATCACATTTGCCCGCACAAAAGCAGCTATCGGACACCGCAGACCCTAAAGGCAGTATAATCCCATATTTTACTCACTTACGGACCCCAAAGCCGTTATTGGCATGCCAAACCCCAAATATGAACCTCTTCATAGGGAATAACGCCACTGGTGTCCGAACTTCCCCGATAAAGGTTGTATATTTGCAAATAACGTCAACTGGGTCCGTAAGCCTCAGGGGATAATTATGATTGGCGGCGGAGGTGCGGGCTTAATGTAGATCCAACAACCACACCTAAAAAAGGCTGTCGCAAACGTAGAAAATCTACGGATGCGACAGCCCAAAAGCTAAAAGTATCTTTACAGCTGATGTATTACAGATTGTACAGGTTGTAGATCAAAACCGCTGCCTCTGCACGGGTGGTAACACCTTGTGGATGAATCCGCAAGCCGTCTCCCTTGATCAGGCCAGCACGTATTAGTGCTGCCACACTGTCACGTGCAAACGCTGATACTTGCTGGCTATCCGTGAAACGGGTCATTGAAGCTCCGTTGCCGGCTGGAAGCTGTCTGCCGGCTGCTGCAATCGCTTTTGCAGCCAATGTCATCATTTCCTGCCGCGTAACAGAAGCGTTAGGATCAAAGCTTCCATCTGGACGACCAGTGGCGATCCCCAACTGCTTCGCTATAGCCAACGCTTCATATCTGTAATCGCCAGGCTGCACATCTGTGAAGCTTTCTGCACTAACGCCTTCCAAGCCAAGCGCTTTTATAAGCAGGAGCACAAAATCTCCCCGCTTCACTTCCGCTTGAGGCACAAATTGATCCTCTGTCATTCCGTTGATGATGCCTTTGGAGCCAAGCACCTCAATCGCATTGCGGGCCCAATCAAATTTGCCGATATCCCGGAATGTCTTCTCCGTAAAGGTGATACTGTACGTACCAGAGAGAATTCCTGTAAAAGAAACCATCCCTGTAGCAGCGATATATCTGCCACTTGGAACAACCGTTAGAATCCCCAACGGATTCAGACTATGAATCGTTATATGTCCTTCTTTACCACGTTCTTCTGATCGTGGAATATACGGTAGGGACACCTTAACCCGCATGTCAGGACTGTTCCATACGGCTTCCTTGCCATTGATAGTTACGCTCAGTTTAAATTCTGGACGAGAATCTGAATCCACCTTGGTTATCGTAATTACCCAAGGGGTTCCTGCCTCTTTTGCCGCTTGTTTCAGCAGACTACCTGGCAGCTCCAGCACACCAAATTCAGTATGAACAACCAATGAAGTCTTATCATCTGCAAAGATTATACCGTTTGGCAATTGCAGCTCATAACCCTTAGCTGTAGCTACTGCCGGTATATCAACAGTAACCGCTGAAGTTGCTCCACTTAAGCCTGCTGTAGCAGCCTTTTTCAAGCTCTCCAGGTCTACACTTGCTCTCGCCGCACCGGTATTACTGTTCAGCACTGGTGTTGCTGTAAGGATGGTGCTGCCGGTTACACTGCCAGCATTTCCGCTTGAATCCCCCCCTGTTGTTCCGCTGTTGCCACCACCTGTGGTACCCCCGCTTCCGGAAGTTGGTGCTGTCGTTGGCCGAGTAGTCGGTTCAATGGTTGGACTTGGGGTTGGTTCAGGCGTTGTTGGTGTAGGTGTTGGATCAGGTTTATCCGCAGAAACAATATATTCAAAACTGGAAATATCACTTGGCTTCCAGCCCTCTTTTACAGCAATCGCCTTAATCGTCTTGCTCTTGCCTACATAAATCACTCCACTATAAAGTTCGCTGGCTGCTGTAGGTACAGTGCCATCCAACGTATAATGAATAGACGCTCCAGCTGTAGCTGTAGTTAACTTCACGGCAACCTGCCCTGAATAAGTTCCCCCGGCAGGATCAGCCTGCGGTGCAGACACCGTTTTCATATCAACCACTCCGCTGATCACATACGTGAATGGAGCTACAAAACTGTTTTCCATGCCCTCTTTTACCGCTATCGTACGAAGAACTGTGACTCCTACTGCGTCAATAGTTCCGGTATAAAGTGGACTGTCTGCTGTAGGCAACGACCCATCGGTTGTGTAATGAATCTCTGCTCCTGATGTCGCTGTAGTAAGGCTGATCGTTTCTAATCCGCTGTAAGCTCCCGGTTTCAAAGAAGAAACGGGTAAGGAAACCTTTGAATGAATCGGCTGCTCTCCTTCTTCCGTCCGTTCCAGCGTAAACCAATCTAGATTGGCACCGTCATTATTGAAGCTCATCCGTACTACCTGTTTTCCTTGCGCAAGTTGTACGACACCACTCGCCAGCGTGTAATTCGACCATCCACCTGTAGTAGGCATAGGCACTGTTGAGAGTTTTGTACCCTTTACAGATAACGTAGTGCTTACCCCGCCTTGTGCTGTAGCATATCGATATACGATTTTATAAAATCCGGCTTCAGTAATATCAAGGACATAATCCATGGAACCCCCTGCAACGGTAAACCCTACATTTCTAAAGTCCAGCACACCGCCAGTCATGGTACTCTGAATTCCATTGGGTGTAGCATCGTAATAATTCTCGGCTTCCACCTTTAAAGAACCAGCGCCATCCATGATTTCTTCAGTATAAGGTTCTATTTGAATACCACTGAGCTCGTATCCTGCTGATCCAGCTTGCAGGCGCAGCTTCTGTTCACCCGCCTTCAATTGAAGAACGGTGCGTATGCCAACGGTTTGCGAGTAAAGATTCGGCACATCAACGGTTCTTAATGTCTTCCCATCCTCCGTTTTATAAATAATGCCCTTAGGAGCACCATTCGCGGAAGTCGCGGTAAGCGTAAAAGCATAGTTTCCATCCTGCGGCACATTTACCCAGTAATCGATGCTGTCTCCAGCATCAATGCCGGTCAGCTTCGCTCCGCTGCCTTGACCGCTGACTGTGATCCCTTGCAGCTGGTAGAATTGATCCAGTGCGTTCAAGCTTGTGACTTCTATAGGTGCTGTAGCACTAGTTGTTCCTAAGAGCTTAACCTCCGCACGCAGCACGCCGCCACCACTTGAATCGGCATAAGCATTTGCTGGCACATTTACGGTAAGCTGCAAATCACTATAATACGGGGTATGATCATTCCAGGCCAGCGTCAGCTTCACATGGGTAGGGTCAAGTAAGGCAGCTGCCCCAATACTTACATGCCCCTGATCCTTACCTGGGCCCGAGACAGAAATGCTCTGAATGGCATCAGGATTAAATGTCCCTCCTGAAAGGCTGACTACCAATTCATTCCCGTTCACTTGATAAGGAAGCGTGCTCGGAGAAAGACTGATGCTCTCTTCGTCGTTGATTGCTGTAACTATAAGAGGCAATTTCAGAACATGTACGCTGTCAAAAGACTGATTTGATTCTGTCTGATACACATCAGCGGTAACCGTAAGAATACGATCCGTGTCGAAATCAATAATTCGCGTACCCGCTAATACGACCTTCGCTGTATAATCATCCACCCGGTATACGCTATTGACAACTGTACCTTCGTAACCTTCAATAGACCAATAAGCGGTGTCCAGTTCAGGTGCATATTTGTCATTTACTAGCTTGACGATAACTTCTGCACCCTCCTCATTTCCTTCTACCAGAGCAGTCTCCGATTGAAGCGCGGGGCCGATTGTAAGCGACTGCAGATGAAATCCTGCTCCATTTACTTTCATGGTCAGCGTCTGCTCCCCGGCAGGCAAGGTTACCGTTCCATTAGCTATTTGCCAATTGGACCATCCCCCCGTCTTCGTCAAAGCATAAGTAGCTGCCGTTACCGTTACTCCATCCTCTCCCGTCAGCAGTTCCAGCTCTGCATCATCCTGATTAGTAGCATAGGAGATCAGGAGTGGGTAGGTACCGCTGGCAGGTACATTAATCTTGTACTTCACCCAATCGCCGGGGTCAGTATAACCCACTGCACCACCCGTTACTAATACACCTGAAGCAGTCGTGTAGTCTTGCCCTTGAAGCACAGCAGGAAGCTCATGTGATCCGGAAGGCGCTTGGCGTAAAGCTAATGAACGGATATTATAACCGTTCCCGTTCGTCTTCAAGGTGAGCTTGTGAATGCCCTTGTTCAGAGAGATCACGGATTGATAATCTGCAAAATCGGTCAGACTCTCCGTCTGCTGCACAATTGGAAGCGTAGCAATGACCTTACCATCTTCACTAATCTCCACCGATTTTCCGGCGCCATCGCTGAATTGAGCAGCATGCTTAAATTGAAGTGAATATTCACCGCTCTCTTTAACATCAATCACATAGTCGAAGGTGGACGATGCGTCTGGCGAGAACCCGCCAATATAACCCTGCTCATTCACAGTGTAAACCCCTTGCGCTTCTTCAAAATCAACAGCATTCACTACACCCGGCACCGCCTGTATACCATTCAGACGTTCCCAGCTATAAGTGCCCACTGATTTCGCCGGCAGCACAGCACTAATTTGCGCACCGTCCACTAGCAATTTAAACGGCTGTGGATCCGACGTCTGGTTGATTACTACCGTCACAATCTCTTTTCCATCTGGACTAGCAAAAGCTACGTTCGTTACAGTACTGCTTGAGCCGTAGTCACTATCAATCCGCACGTACCCCGGTTTAACGAATTTTGTATATTGGCCCATCAGATAATATTCTGGCAGCAGCCAGTAATGGTTACGGTCTCCCGAATCCTGCACAATCGGGGTTGGGTCTGGCGTTCCGGTCCACTGATGGGAGGCAATATCACTGTCCAGCATCGCTACCCAGGAGTTATAGCTGCGGGCCCAATTACGGAAATATTGAGCAATGCGGTCTGCGCCTGAGGTACCCCAGACTGCGCGTTCGGTCAAATATACATTTTTGTCAGGATAGAGATTATGGAGTTGGGTCATCAGACCAAGGTCACCGCCATAATCATGAAAAGCAGTTCCGTCCACCGCATCGTAGGCACCTAATTCAGGATTGCCTAGGATTTGTGCTGGATAGGCCATCGTGTCACCAGGATTATGATCAAATGTCCACAGCTTCACGTCTTTGAAACCATGTTCATCTAATTCCTTCCGCAGCAGTTTAGCCAGCTGGGCTTCTTGCTCCCACGGCATTTTGGTGCTTGGATATTCAATTTCCAGCAAAGGTTCATTCTGCAAGGTCAGACCTTCAAAGGTAATTCCCAGCTTCTCGTACTCCTGTACGAATTTAAGATAATATTTGGCCAGTACAGGCAGATATTCATCCTTCACTTGGCCTTTGATCATACTGTCTGTAGTCTTCATCCAACCGGGCGGGCTCCAAGGTGAAGCAAAAAACTTAATATCCGGATTGATGTTTTGAATTTTTTTAACCGTGCTGATGATATGGTAGTCAATGTCCTTTTGGATGGAGAAATTGTCCAAATTAATGTCGGTTTGTCCTGGAGGCATATCATCGTAGGTATAAAATTGTTTATCTGTAAAGTCAGCCGTCCCAATCGTCAACCGGAGCATACTCATTCCGATCCCCGATACAGGATCAATCATTTTCCGCAGCAATTCCTCCTGCTTCGCCGCAGACATCTTAGCCAGATTATTGACCGTCGATTCCTCCATGGAGGTACCGATCCCTAGAATAGATTGATATTTCCGGTCAGGATCAATATGGAGCTCTGTACCTGCCTTCACGTCGGGAACCACAATATCCAGCTTCGCCTGCTCTTCCAGCTTCAAATCACCCTCTTGATAACGGTCAGCATAATACCACTTCCGATCGGAAGGATCTCGCTCACTCGATACCCAAGAGCTAACTACATCTGACTTAATAACATGTTTAGTGCTTTCCCCGCCATCTCCGGGATTCGATGGATCTACAGGCACATCACCTGTTCGAGTGAAGCTTACCCAGTTCAGGTTGATATCCCCACCGGTAAATTCCAGACGGATCTTTTGCAACCCTGCCTTCTTAAACACAACATTTTCTACAGCTTTCGTCTGCCAATTCTGCCAGCCACCTGTTGAGGTCACGCTTAATGTTCCTAGCTTAGTTCCCTCTGCTGATTTGATGTTGACGCCTGTAGTGCCACTATTAACGGAATAGCGGAAATCGGCTTGATACGTACCTGCTTGCGCCACATTCACGTTATATTCGAGCCACTGGCCAGCCGAGGTATAGCCGACATTGAGACCGCCACCTATATCCTGCGTATTTTCAGTTTGCAGTCCTGCGCTTTTGTTCAAAAAATCCTCTGCTTCAATTTTGCCGGGAATCGGCAGGGAAGGAATCTCTGGAGCTTCCGGATCGACAGGAGCGGTTGGAAGCTTTGGTGTTTTCTCATTTTTGGTCAAGCCATATCCCGTTTTGAACAACACATTGGTACTGTTATTGTCTGCCGGATAATTGTTCAAAGTGAATGGCCAACGAATTGGATTTTTGCCTACAAAATCCTTAGTACCAAATAACACATCCGCTACTCCAGCACCCTCTGTACCTGGTAGCCAGGCTGCCACAAGCCCATCCCAATCTTCCAATTGGCTGGCTATCGTCATTGGACGTCCAGACACCAGTACAACGATAAGCGGAATATTAGGATCAGCAGCACGTATATTCGCAAGTGTCGCCAGATCCTGCTCATCCAGATTCAAGCTGGTCCGGTCGCCATCGGTCTCGGCGTAAGGTGTCTCACCGATAACAGCGATCGCCGCATCATAACCCGCAGCCCCACGCCCATTAAGGTTATATGTGACCGTTGTAGAAGCAGGAACAGCCTCCTTTATCCCTTCGAGGATCGTCGTGCCTTCAGTTATATTGCCCGACTTCCCTTGCCAAGTGATCGACCAGCCGCCGGCTTGGTTACCGATATTATTAGCGTTTTTACCCGCTATGAATATTTTATCCATCCCGCTTAATTGCGATAGAATTGGACTTCCATTTACCTCATCGTTCTTCAAAAGAACAAGCGACTCCGCCACAGCTTGGCGGGCTAATTTGCGGCTTTCTGCTGAGCCAAAAGCACTCAACAGCTCCGGTTCGCTTTTGGGATGCTCGAACAATCCTGAAGCGATTTTGACCTGCAGGATACGTTCTGCCGCATCATCTATGCGCTCCGTAGAGATTTTACCTTCGCCTACAAGTTCTGTGATGTACTTAATCGTATCCTTCCAAACGGTCGGCATCATGAACATATCGACTCCGGCGTTTACGGACACATTTAGCTGGTTCTTCAACCCGCTAACAGCTTTGCCCTCGCTATCCACTGTGATTTGCTGCACAGCGTTATAATCCGAGATAACGAAACCGGTAAAGCCAAGTCCGCCATTTTTCTTGTCACCCTTCAAAACATCGGTCAGCAAATGTTTATGGGCATGCATTTTAAGACCTTGGATGCTGTGATAGGAGGCCATAACCGTCTGCACCCCTGCGTCTACAGCTGCTTTATAAATTTTCAAATCCTTATCCATGATCTCTTGCTCGGTATATTTAGTGATGTTGCCTTGATTTACACCATTATCCGTATAACCTTCACCTAGATAATGTTTTGCAGTTGCCGTGATTGTATCTGTCCCTGCCAATGCAGCAGCAGTCCGTCCTTGCAGACCAAACACATAAGCCGCACCTAGTTCTGCTGAAATATCCTGATTATCACTAAAACCTTCATAGGTTCTACCCCATCTTGCATCATGAGGGGAGGCTATCGTTGGGGCAAACGTCCAGTTCGCTCCTGTTGCGGCTACTTCCTTAGCAGCAGCTGCACCAATAAGCTCAGTCAATGCGGGATCATTAGCAGCCCCTAGGCCAATATTATGCGGAAAAAGCGTCGCGCCTTTGACATTGTTATGTCCATGCACCGCATCCACCCCATAGAGCAGCGGAATGCCTAATCTGGTAGACAATGCACCATCCTGATAGCTATCAATCAAACTTCTCCAGTTATCGCGAGTGCTGTCACTTTCTTTTCCGTTAGGGAATGAGCCTCCCCCGCTGAGTACAGAGCCAAGAGCATATTTCTGTACCTCCTCAGGAGTGACGGCAGCTCTTTCTGCTTGAACCATCTGCCCAATCTTCTCTTCCAGCGTCATTCGGGATAATAGATCCGCAGTGCGCTCCTCCACACTTTTTGTGGGATCATAGTACACTGGAACTCCTGCGGCATCCGCTGCGGCCCGTGGTATACCCGCCTCAAGCACATTCAAGAATAAGGATGATAGTAAGAGCGCCACTATGAATATTGATAATCTTCTTTTCACGCCTGAATCCTCCCCCAATACTGTTTTGTTGGTACGGATGACTACGCCCATGATTGGAAGCGTATACATGATGTAAGATACAGGCTTATTATGCTGGAGCTATCTGGTAAAAGACATACAGCATTTTTTAAATACTCTGTTCCGTTTTTGCAAATTTAAGGACTTGCCCGGCTCAAATTATGCTTCCAGCAAAAAAAAGGCTCTCTCATTCGTAGAATTTCTCTACTGTGAGACAGCCTTTTTATTGTGAATATGAAATTGCCTTACAGATCGTCGTCATCCAATCGTGCTGCTTTGCGGGACAAGTATCCTTTAAACAGAAAGACTACCACAACACCTGCCGCTAAGGTAAAGATCACTGGCATCAGACGGTCACCTATGGAAGCTAAGAAAGGTAATCCAAGAATCAATGCCACAACCAGATGCGCACGGAATACAAATTGTGTCGTGTTGTCCGCCTTACTGCCTTCAGGAAAAGGATACACTGTCAGCCAAAAAGACTCGCTATGCAATTTGCGGAGTGCCGACAATTGAACACCAATGATGAACAGGAAGAACAAATAAATTCCGGTGCCAAAGTAACTATCACGGTTCCACCAATTCAGCAGCAGAGCCAGCACCGATATCCGCATAATGATTCCAAAGATATCGCCCCGGGCAAAGCTTTTCGTTAGCAGATACCGATAAGCAGTATCCTTGCGCCAAGGCAGCTTAGCGCCCCATTTGGAAAGATAACGGCGGGAATATACCCGTTGCTCACGGCCCGGCACATCCACGAACCAGCCCAGAACCATCAGCGCACGTGCACCTTGATTGTTTTCCATGGCGATCAGTCTTTCCCATGGCACAGCGTGACGTCCGGGCACAGACAGTGCAGCAAGATAGGCTGCGGCCAATAACACCATAAATATCAGGCTCGGACCGGCAGGCTGCCACAACCAAGCGGCAATAATCAAACCTCCAACTGCCCAGCGCAAGAAAGCATACACGCCTGCCATCGGACGTGACAGCATAGCTATCTCTTTCCATAACCCATAGCTCGCGATCAGCTTCACAGCAATCAGGATCAACACTGTAAATAAAAGTCGCTTGGGAGAATCATCTGTACGTATGTACAACGGCCAAAGGGTGATCAGTACAAATAACAAGCGAATGATCTTCCACACGTTACCACTGACCCAGGATGGTGCAAAATATTCCTTCATGCGGTGACCCTGAGGCAGCAGAAAGATCGTATCCGGGGTCTGCAAATAGGTTCGGAAGCTGCTATGCACTGTCGCAGGCAACAGTAATGCTAACATAATCCAGCGAATGGGAATGCCTTCAGGTACATTTTGTAGCAGCGATGTATACCAAGCAGAGAAGACGATCAACACGAACAGGAAGACCATGGCTACGCCGCTTTGAATGATATATCCCACATAAGGAAGCATACTTCCCATGAATCGACCGCGCCGCGTGCGCCGCAGCTCTTTCAAATCCATATTATTTCCCTCCCTGAACCAGCTCGTAGAACAGCTGCTCCAAAGTCAGCCCCTGATGCCCGGCAGTTGCCGCTATTTCCGCCAGCGTGCCCTGTGCAATCACCTTACCTTTATGCAATACAATAAAACGGTCGCAATAATTCTCTATTGTGGAAAGAATATGAGAGCTTAACAGAATCGACGATCCAGAGTTCTTCAGATCCATCATGAAATCAAGCAAGGAGCGGATCCCTAGTGGATCCAATCCTAAAAAAGGCTCGTCGATGACATATAATGCAGGTCGTGCAACGAAAGCGCACATGATCATAACCTTCTGTTTCATCCCTTTGGATAGATGGGTCGACAGGGTGTCCATCTTATCCTCCATATGGAACAGCTTGGCAAGATGCGAGGTGCGGGATTCATAATCCTTTTGATCTACCCCATAAGCTCTGGCAGTAAATTCAACATGCTCACGAACCGTCATTTCGTCATACAGTAGCGGCGATTCCGGTACAAAAGACAACGCATTATTGTATCCAACGGGATCTTCAGCACGCGTCTTGCCCTGTACGGTGATATCGCCCTTATGGGGCGACATCAATCCTAGAATATGCTTCATCGTCGTACTTTTTCCTGCTCCGTTTAAACCAATCAATCCAACCATTTCACCAGGCTGCACCTGAAGTGCAATATCATGCAGCACTGGCTTATTCAGGCTGTACCCACCACTGAGACCCGTAATTTGCAATACGGGAGCATTATTCATTGACCGTCACCTCTCGGAGTTTTGTCTTTCAACCACTTTGGAGCTCCTTTATTTTTACGGTTCTTCTCACGTTCCGCATTGCTGCTGCGTTTGCTCCGTGCAGGAGTCGCATCTCCGCGTGCTCCCGCAGAAGGATTCGCGCTGCGCTGTGGATCGCGTTGTTGTTCTCCGCTTGTTGTTTCACTTGTGTTAATCGTAGCCATTCTTTTGGCAGGCGGTGTACCTGCTCCAACGGATGGCGACTGAACATTGGAGGCTCCAGATGTGCTAACAGGCGGCTTGCCGCTGCGTGGAGCGGATCCATCACGGCGTTGCCCACTGCCTTCATTACTCCGTCCCCGTCCATTGTGCAAAGCGCTGCGTGCTTCATCTGCTGCAAGCACCTTACCACCGACCATCTCCCGCTCCTCAAGCGCAATATCCAATTCGCGGGCGAACTTCCGCATGATAAAGGTCTGTTGCTCTGTAACAATTGTTACAGATAAGCCGCGGCGTCCCATCCGTCCGGTACGGCCTGCACGGTGTACATAATGTTCAGAATCAAAAGCCGGATCGTAGCTAACTACCAAAGAAAGATTCTCAATATCCAGTCCTCTGGCAGCTACGTCACTGGCAACAAGCACACGAAATTTGCCTTCCCGGAAACCTTTTAATACATTGCTGCGCGTTACCTTATCGGCATCTCCGTAAAGTGCTGCCGCAGTAAGCCCAAGATGATTCAGCTTAGCCTCAACCTCGGCAATATCATCTGTAGCATTCACGAACACAATCGCTTTATCGGGATTGTAATGGCGAATCACCCGGCGCAGCATGTCCATTTTGTTACGCTCTTCAGCAACAACATAATGATGCTCCAAGCTTTCAGCAGTCATTACACCTGGAGCAATCCCAACCTCTGCCGGATTCTTCATTTCACGATTAGCCAGCGCTTTCGTCTCTGGTCCGATCGTTGCCGACAGCATAACAAGCTGGCGTGAACGCAGCGCACTGCTGACAATCTTTGTGACTTCGCCGGCTCCGCTAAGCTGGAACATTTGGTCCGCCTCATCCAGAACAATAGTACTGACTTCATGCATCTTCAATTTACGAAGTCCAATCAGCTCACGGATCCGCCCAGGTGTTCCCACAACTAGCTGTGGATGCTCACGCAGCTTGTCAATCTGGCGTTTGATTGCGGCCCCGCCAATAAGACCCATAACTCGGATTCCGCGCTGTTCACCATAACGTTCCGCCTCGCGTAAGATTTGCATCGCCAGCTCCTGTGTAGGGGCGAGCACCAGCTTTTGGACCACCTTCTGCTCCGGATTAATCGTTTGAAGCAGCGGCAATAGATAGGCCAGCGTCTTACCCGTTCCAGTCTGGGAAGCTGCAATAACATCTCTTCCCTCTAGTAGAAGCGGTATTGTCTGCTCTTGTACCGGGGATGGAGCGTTAATGCCGAATTCCGACAAACGGGCAATGAGGTCTTCCTGAATGCCGATAGCCGCAAAAGAAGCTTTATTCATAAGTGTAATTCATCCTTTTCGCTTGAGATAATATCTTCATTATATGCCAAAAAGGCCTCTCCACCAAATGGAAGGCCAATAAAGCTGACAACAGGGTCTATTTTCTGTTCATCGCATTATAAGTAAGCTTGTCCGCCAGGCGAGGAAACAGCCCGTAAAGCCGTATGCCAAACCCTGCCAGACCCGGAAGATCGAGCTCTTCTTTGCCGGTCTCCATAACCTTAACGATCTTAGAAGATACATGCTCTGGGGTCATCATCATCCGGGCTACACTCTTCTCATAATTGCCAGACGGGTCAGCCGTTTTGAAAAAATCGGTGGCAATCGGCCCCGGGTTCACAGCCGAGACGATAATTCCACTCTTCCGCAGCTCCTGACGGAGCGCATTTGTGAATCCGAGTACAGCATGTTTGGTAGCCGTATAGGCTACGGATTTGGCCGTGCCTATCTTCCCTGCCATGGAAGCCACATTTACAATCTGCCCGCTTCCCCGCTCCAGCATATGTGGAATAACAGCCTTCGTGCACCGGACAATCCCCATGTAGTTAACATCCATCATATCGTCAAATTCATGAGGCTCCATCTCCGTAAAAGCAGCAAATTTGCCGTACCCTGCGTTATTTAGCAAAATATCAATTCTGCCATATGCCTCCAAAATTTGTGCGAAGGTCTTCTGAACACCCTCAGCATCTGTTACGTCACAGGTGTACAGTCCAAAAACGCCCGGGATACCGGCCGCTGTTTCTTTCAGCTTCGCTTCGGAACGTGCTACCAGGACAGGGATTGCCCCCTTTTTACTAAGCATCTGTGCCGTTAATGCACCAATGCCGCTGGACGCTCCTGTAATCACAACAACCTTATCTTTGAGTACCATGAATAGTATTTCAGCTCCTAACTCTTGCCTAAGAGATCATCACCTGAATATCCATCTCTCCAACCCCATCCATCAACAACGGAATACTAAGCGCTTTACGAGGCATAAAAGACATGCTTTCCATCTTCATAATCTGAGGAGGACTTATATCCACCGAAACACCTTGATTATATAGAATGGTACTGGCATTCCCACTGATCATATTGCTCAGCTCTGAAATTGCACTTTGACCCATCTCATCCATCTCGGTGATCACAAAGCCACCCATCATAATCGATACCATTCGCAAGGCTACCTGCTCCGCGATACCAAATATAATATTTCCGCTCAGTTGGCCTGTCATCCCTACTTGAATCCATATATGATTATCGATCAGTTCAATTTCTTTAATGCCTAAACTCCCCGTAGAAGGCGAGACCTGAATTACTTGTTCTATAACAGTCCGTGCAGACTCTAGAAACGGATTAATTACTTCTGCTTTCATGAATGTCTAGTCTCCCCCTTTATCGTGCTTTGGTCATATACCAAAAGTCCCAAGCAATATGGATATATTATACTTTATATATCGGCACAATTCAGCAAAAATTAATGCATATGTCGAATTCAAACCCAAGATAGTTTACGCAGCAACATTGCTCTGCCGGGTATTATCTCCTATAATTTAAACAAATGCCAACGTGGAACGTAAGATATTAACGCAATTACACATCCAATTCGATGGTCCAAAGGAGGTATTCCATGAACATCAGCCAGCTGGAGACACTAATAACAATTTCCAAAACGATGAGCTTTCGCAAGGCCGGAGAACTGCTTAATCTGACCCAACCAGCGGTATCAGCACAGATTAAGAGCCTTGAAGAAGAGTTCAAGACTCAGCTGGTTGACCGAAACCAGCCTGTTACATTAACGGATAGAGGGACTGTCTTTCTGGAGCATGCGGAACAAATAGTGAGGATTGTCGAGGAACTTAAGGAACGGCTTGCAGATCTTGATGAAAATCCCCAAGGTCATATAGTTTTAGGCACAACTACCTCAATCGCTATTCAAATTTTACCGCGTATTCTATCTTATTTTAAAGACCAGTTCCCCCATATCAAAACATCAATTTCCTCTATGTCCTCATCACAAATTTATCAGCATGTCGAAAACGGCATTGTTGATGTCGGCATCGGTTATTTAATTGGACGTAGCCCGGGCATGTCTACTTCCATTTTGTATTATGATACCTTCGAACTGGTGGTCTCTCCCAGACACCCTCTCGCTCAAGTGAAGACCGCTGGGATAGAAGCCTTAAGCAAAACCCCGCTGATTCTGCTCTCACCAGACACAGTGGGCCGTAAATTTGCGGATGAGGTTCTGAACAAACATGGCATTCAACCTCAGGTCATTATGGAGCTGACCAGCAGCGAGGAAGTGAAACGGATGGTCGAGCTCGATTTGGGCGCCGCCATTATTTCCAAGCAGTCAGTTACCGCTGAGGTTCGAGCCGGCACTCTCAAAATTGTGCCAATTATTGAGTTGGAGGTCACGCATCCTGTTGGTGTGATCACGAAATCAGGAAAATACGTAAACTCTGCTATGAGGCAGTTCCTAAGCGATCTTAAAGGCATGCCAGAAACCCAATTTATCGGGTCTGAATAAATCCCACCCACAAAGTGGAACCGATTACTTCTGAGCTGATTGCATAACCTTGTTTAAAGGAGATGTTCTTGATGAAATTTGATTTACACACCCATCATTTCCGCTGTGGCCATGCTGACGGAACGATTAGAGATTATATCGAAGCTGGGATTGCCGCTGGATTGGGCGTTATAGGTATTTCCGATCACACTCCCTATTTCGGAGATTCATCCGATCAGGCTTTTCCCAAAATCGCAATGGCTAAATCCGAATTTGCTAATTATGTAGATGATGTTCTCTCCCTCAAAAAAGAGTACGAAGGCGTTATCGACGTACTGTTAGGCATCGAATCAGATTACTTTCCCGAACATGCTGAGATATACCGCAAGACATTATCCGCCTACCCTTTTGATTATGTGATTGGATCGGTACATAGTGTTGGTGGTATCAGCATTTTTAACAAAGGGCGCTGGAAAAACCTTAGCAAAAATGAGAAGATCCGCGTGAAGTCTGAATATTACCGGTTGATTTCTGATTCCGCACGCAGTGGTATGTTCCAAATACTCGGGCATATTGATGCGATGAAGGGGAATTATCCTGCTTTTTCCGAAATTCCTGCACCTCAGCCGATTGACGATTGTCTGCGTGTAATTAGTGAATGTGACGTGGCCATCGAAATCAATACCTCAGGCGGAACTAAGCTGGTCGGCGGCTGGTATCCCTCTGAAGATATTCTGGAGCGGGCACTACATTTTGGCGTAGAGGTTAGTTTCGGTTCGGATGCACATAAGCCGTCCCGGGTCGCTGAGGATCGTGATGCGGTAGCTGCACAGCTCAAAGCAATAGGCTTTACACACTGGGTTTATTACAAGCAGCGCCAAAAAGTCAAAGTTTCTCTGTAATCAAGCCTAAACGCCTTCAACGTCCCTATAAGGACGGTAAGCGTTAAAGCGAGAAATTAAATAATGCACCAAGCGTTATTGGTTTAGGGGCAGGGTTCACCCTCCGTTAAACCAATCTCAGCTTGGTGCATTATTTTGTTTATTTACAGATTATCACAGCTAAAACCTTGTTGTTTCAGCGTACGTTTCGCATCTCCATATTCCGGGTTGATCTCATAAAAATGAGCAATCGTACTGGTCCAGTCTCTCTCCGTCATCCCCTGCTGCTGCAAGTATTCACGGTGGGTTTGATTATATGCCTCCAGGAGGCCTTGTACATCCGGATTGTATTGCTCCTCATGAAATATAGCTTCCAGCGGCAGCCGCGGCTTCTGAGAAACCTCCTCCGCTGGGTATCCCACGCAGAGACCGACGACAGGGAATACGTACTCCGGCAGCTTCAGCAGTTCAATCACACCCGCTGTGTTGCGGCGCACACCCCCAATAGGAATGATGCCCAGTCCCATGGATTCCGCCGCTGCAATCGCGTTAGACAATGAGATTCCCACATCTGTAGCTCCAACCAAAAGCGCATCCACATCTTTTACGGCTTCAAAAGACTTGCCTTCCAGCTCACTAGCTACTTTAGCTCTATAAAAATCCATGCAAAACACCAAAAAAACCGGTGCTGCCGCTACATGCTTCTGATTTCCGCATAAAACTGAAAGCTGCTGCTTACGCGCAGGATCTTTGATGGCGATTATCGATACCTGCTGTCCATGAACCCATGACGGTGCGGCTTGAGCCGATTCAATCATTGATTGTAGCTTCTCTGGCTCCACAGGCTGGTCTGAATATTGCCGGAAAGAACGATGATTTTTTAATGTTTGTACCACTTCATTCAAAATGTTACGCCTCCTTGGTCATTCCACTCCATAGTATGTTAATCATAAACGATCGGATTCGGTACTGCCAATCACTTACGCTACTCTTTTCAAACAAAAAAAATGGACCCGAATCATCGGGTCCCAAAGCAGTATATTTTTAAAAGGGGGTCATGTACTTAGTTTAACCGCACACTGTTAGAGTTTGATAACGGCATTATTTCATTTGTGTAACAATGTGAATACTTTCATTACATCGTCCAAGGAGCCGACTTTGGGCATCACCCGCTCCAGCTTCATACCGTTCTTGAGCATCACACGTTCCGATCTAATATTATCTCCTGTGCAGCGTCCTTCGATCCTTGTTATCCCAAGGGTATGAACACTATAGTTCAAAAACAAACCCACGGCCTCCGTCGCCAGCCCGCATCCCCACCATGCCGGGTCCAGCATATATCCTAAGGTAGCTGTGCCCTCACGGCGGTTCCAATTCTGCAAAGCCACTATACCGATCAACCGCTGCTGCCCCTTTAAATAGATCCCGGCATGCAGCGCACAAGGATCGAAGGCAAATAACATCCGGTTTACCAGCTTCTCCACCTGGGCAGATACTGATCCAGGGCCGGAGCGTACTAGAATATGGCGCTGCACATCTGGATGGGAGAGCAGCTGCCGCAAAGCTAAAACATCCTCAGGCATGATCAGCCTCAGATCTACCGCTAAACCATGTTGTGTCTCTAACAACACTGCTCCATAGGTGCTCATCTTCTCTCCCCTTCCGTGCAGCTAAAATTCCAGCCTAATCAGCTCATGGACCGATGCAGCGTCAGAACCGTTAATTCTGGCCTACACAATAACCGAAAAGGCATGTATGTCTCTCCAAACCCTCTATTCACATACACAGGCATGGCTTTGTCTTCTGTATAATACAATCCATTTATGTATTTAAGAGATCCATAAGGTGTAAATGGCGCACCTATAAAGGGCAGGCGAATTTGTCCGCCATGACTGTGCCCGGAAAGCTGTAGATCAAATGAATAGGCCTGTGCGGTATCCGCATAATCCGGCTCATGCATCAAAAGGACGTTAAAGGTTCCTTCAGGAACACCAGTAATGGCTTTCGCTGGGTCGGGTTTACCGTGTAACAGATCATCCAGACCCGTAACCGCCATGACTGCCCCGCCTCTTTTTAGAAGGTAGGATTTATTCCTTAGCACCCGGAAGCCCGCAGACTCCAGCAGCTCGGTAACCAGCTGGGTATTCTTGTAATCATGATTGCCTAATATCGCAAATTTACCCAATGGCGCACTTAACGCTGCCAGCACCGGTACGGCTTCAACAAGATCCTCAGGATCGCTGTCCACAATGTCACCCGTGAAGCAAATAAGATCCGGTTCAGCTTTGCTTATATGTTTAGCGAGCCGGGCGAGATCCCTGGCATCCTTATTAAATCCGAGATGCGTATCACTGAAATGAACAAGCTTCATCCCTGAAAAAGCGGAAGGAAGCTCCTTAAAGCGCAAGTCCAGCTTAGTGACCTCAATCCAGTTCGGCTCCCCCTGCCATGCATATCCGCTTGTAAGCAATCCTGCGCCGATTACAGCAGCCGCACTCCGAGTCAGGAACTGCCGGCGGGTAATTGTTGACTCGCCACCAGAACGCCCCTTAGAGGTGTCCTTGTGGATCTTATCGCCATTCTTATTGGGAGAAGCCCCAGACGATTGTATCTTCATAGGGAGATTCTCCTTTCTTTACCTTTTCCCCGAAAAACAGATGGTCCAAATAATAACTTATATATTATTTCGGGCAGTTAGAACAATCCGGCATTCTTTCTCCGGAGTTTCGCTGTAAGCGCGTGCAATCCCTTTTTTTGCGATTTCTGATTTTTCAACTCGTCTCAGCATAAATGCTACTTCCAGCGTTTTTTCAAAAGGAAACGGTTCAAGCATTAACGTTGACTTATCCTGCCACTCCGCTGTGATAACACGACCTGACGTAAAACTGAAATCTTCAGTACCTGAGAACCCTTCACGCCACCATGGATGCTCCTCTGATTTCGGACACCCCGGCTCATTTAAGGCCAAATACAAGGACAGATCATCGCAGAATTCTAAAAGGCGGGCATCATAATACAGCTCATCTTCCCCAATAGGCTTGGAAGCTTCAAGTTCCCGATGGATACGTGCTCTGCGTTCCTCTTCATGTTCTTGATACAATGTAAGTTCTGGATAATCGAGTCCCGCAATCTTAATAAGCCGCTCAAAATGCAAGCTGCACAGCAACGCTCCGTACGGTGTGTGTTCCTCGATCTCATCTAATCCACGCTTATAAAAGGTCAACTTAGGCACTACAGGAAAATCAATAAAGGTGTAGGGTGCTTGCTCCGCATCATTCCAGAAAGGGGTCTCATCGAGATCAATCCAACCCCTATCATGCTGGGCTACTGCCCACAGTACCTCTTCCCGGCGTCCTTCAGTTGGCACATGCTGCTCTTTGAACCCAATGGCCAGCTCTCCGGCAAGTTTCCCGTGATCATGCTGCTTAACCATTACAATTGCTCCATCTTGCTCCCGACAAATCACGATTATTCCTCCTTGTTCCACAGCTAACATTACGTTAACAATGGATATTATAGCATAAATTGGTCAATGTTCTGAACCTGCTCCAGCCCTGCAAGACTTTCCCGCCACAAGCAGATAAGAGAGTCATAACAACATAAAAAAAGCTACCCCCCAGCGAATGGAATCCACTTTGAGGATAGCTCAATAGATAAACATTTGGCGGTACTATTAATTACACACCTAACCAACGTTTGAACATATGCTTCGTTGTTTGCTTGTTAATTTCTGCAATGGATGTCGTAAGAGGTATTCCCTTTGGACAAGCGCGTACACAGTTCTGTGAGTTACCACAGCCATCGATCCCGCCATCCTCCATCAGAGCGTCCAATCTTTCGTCAGCGTTCATTTCACCTGTAGGGTGAGCATTGAACAGACGTACTTGAGAAATGGCTGCCGGTCCGATGAAATCCGTCTTTTCGTTGACATTCGGGCAAGCCTCCAAACATACGCCACAGGTCATACATTTGGATAATTCATAGGCCCACTGCCGTTTTTTCTCCGGCATCCGCGGTCCCGGTCCAAGATCGTACGTACCGTCAATCGGAATCCATGCTTTCACCCTTTTTAGTGCATTGAACATCCGGGTACGGTCAATGACTAAGTCACGCACCACCGGAAATGTCTTCATAGGCTCAATTCGTACAGGCTGCTCCAGATTGTCTATAAGTGCAGCGCAGGCTTGGCGGGGTTTGCCATTAATCACCATGGAGCAAGCTCCGCACACTTCTTCTAAACAGTTGGAATCCCAGCATACGGGAACTGTGCTGTCACCTTTGGCATTCACAGGGTTACGCTGAATTTCCATCAAAGCACTGATCACATTCATACCTGGACGATAAGGAAGTTCAAATTCCTCGACATACGATGAACTTTGTGGATCGTCCTGGCGGGTGATGATAAACTTTACGTTTTTGGGAGCTGCAGCTGTTTCCGCCATAATGGTTCCCTCCTAAAATTGCCTGATTTTATTTCATGAAGCTTGCCTCGCAAGCTATTCTGTTACTGGAAAGCATTAATCCTTCGAATAATCGCGTACCCGTGGAGGAATCAGCGAGACATCCACTTCGTCGTAGGAGATTTGTGGACCCTCTGCAGTCCAGGCTGCTTTTGTGGTCTTCAAGAACTCCTCATCATTACGATTCGGGAATTCCGGTTTGTAATGTGCACCACGGCTCTCATTCCGCATAAGCGCTCCAAGTGTCATCGCTTCGGACAGCTCCAGCATATTCCAGAGCTGGCGAGTGAAGGCCACACCTTGGTTATTCCAGCGCGATGCATCATTCATATTGATCTTGCGATAACGCTCCTTAAGCTCTTTGATTTTACCAATGGTCGCTTCCAGCTTCGGATTGTGCCGCACCACGGTCATATTAGCGGTCATCCATTCGCCCAGTTCCTTGTGGATCACATAAGCATTCTCTGTCCCTGACATTGCCAATAGAGACTCATATTTGTCCGTTTGCTTTTTGTGGAAGCTATCGAATACGGAAGAAGAGATATCCTGCGATGATTTCTTCAGGCCTTTAATGTATTCAACAGCCTTTGGTCCTGCGACCATACCGCCGTAAATAGCAGATACCAGAGAGTTGGCGCCTAGACGGTTCGCTCCGTGATATTGATATTCACATTCTCCGGCTGCAAAAAGACCCGGAACGTTCGTCATTTGATTGTAATCAACCCACATGCCGCCCATAGAATAGTGCACAGCCGGGAAGATCTTCATTGGTATTTTACGGGGATCATCCCCCATGAATTTTTCGTAAATTTCAATAATCCCGCCAAGCTTCACGTCCAGCTCTTTCGGATCCTTGTGAGAGAGGTCCAAATACACCATGTTCTCGCCATTAATGCCCAGCCCTTGATCCACACACACATTAAAAATTTCACGTGTAGCAATATCGCGCGGCACCAAGTTACCGTAGGACGGATATTTTTCTTCGAGGAAATACCACGGTTTCCCGTCTTTATAAGTCCAGATACGGCCGCCCTCGCCACGTGCCGATTCCGACATCAGGCGGAGCTTGTCATCTCCCGGAATAGCCGTTGGGTGAATCTGGATAAATTCTCCGTTGGCATAATGTACGCCCTGTTGGTATACCGCACTTGCGGCTGTCCCTGTATTAATTACGGAGTTCGTTGTTTTGCCAAAAATAATACCCGGCCCGCCGCTTGCCAAAATAACAGCATCCGCAGGAAAAGTCTCAATCTCCATCGTCTTAAGATTCTGGGCACTGATGCCTCGGCATACACCTTCGTCGTCGATGATAGCTGAAAGGAACTCCCAGTTCTCGCGTTTAGTTACGAGACCTTCAGCTTCCCAGCGGCGCACCTGCTCATCCAAAGCGTACAGCAACTGTTGGCCTGTAGTCGCGCCGGCAAAAGCTGTACGGTGCCGCTTCGTTCCGCCGAAACGCCGGAAGTCGAGCAGGCCTTCCGGCGTACGGTTGAACATAACGCCCATCCGGTCCATAAGGTGAATGATACCTGGCGCAGCTTCACACATCGCCTTAACCGGCGGCTGATTCGCCAAAAAGTCACCGCCATAGACGGTGTCATCAAAATGCTCCCAAGGGGAGTCGCCCTCACCTTTGGTATTTACAGCGCCATTGATGCCGCCTTGCGCACATACGGAGTGTGATCTTTTTACAGGAACTAATGAGAATAAATGGACATGCGCACCAGCTTCCGCTGCCTTGATGGTAGCCATCAGGCCGGCCAGGCCGCCGCCCACGATAATGATATCGGATGTTGCCATGATAGTTCACTCCTTTTATCGAAAATATCAGAAAGGATTCTTAAATTAAATGAAGGTCTTTATGGACTGGGCAATGGTTGCTGCAGTTTGAAATTCACTGTCACGGAAAGTAACCAGCGAAATCAGGAACATGAAAGTTACTAATACAAATATGCCAAGACAGAGGTAAGAAGATACCCGCTGTGCACGTGGACCTACGGTAATTCCCCAGCTGATCAAGAAAGACCAGAGACCGTTCGAGAAGTGGAAGCATGCAGCAACGATACCGATAATATACAGTGTCAGCAGAAGTGGCTGAGTCACGATATCATGCATCAGACCGCCTAATTCTTCATGCTCCACATTACCCACCGCCACCTGAACCCGTGTTTGGAACAAGTGCCAGACGATAAAGATGAAGGTAACAATACCTGTAATCCGTTGCAGGGTATAACGCCAGTTTCTTTCAATGTTGAAACGGTTCAAGTTCGGCTTGGATTGATACGCAATATAAAGTCCGTATACCCCATGGTACAGCAGAGGAAGCCATATACCGAACAATTCCAGGAAGAAGACGAGCGGCAGGCTGTTCAGCCATAACACGCTGTCAGTGAAACCGGAAGCGCCACCCTCTACAGCCGCAAAATTCGTCATCATGTGCTCAATGAAGAAGGCTCCAAGTGGGATAACGCCTAGCAAGGAATGAATCTTTCTGGAATAAAATCCTTTCATACAAAGTAACCCCTTTCCGATTAAAACAGCGTTTTCATTAATGGGTATTCATCGCCGGAACTACATTTGACACAGGATAACGTTGACAATCCAATGACATAATTCCTTAATTTACCGTTATCCTAGAGTTTACCGGACTTAGTTTTATTTTTCACAAAATGTGAATATCTTGTGTCACTTTTCATGTTACTCTTTTTTCGCTTATAAGGGAATTGCAATCTAATTATTAAACGTTATACAATAAACGCATAAGAATAGATTTTATATGATAATAATTCTCATTTAGCAAAACAACATTTTCCGACATAACCTGATTTTCCTTATGTAATAAGAACAGTTACTCTTACGGCTATGAATTTCATCACTACTGATCGTACATCGCATTAGGAGAGGAACTCAATTATGTTTGACGATTTAGATGTTTTTGCAGCAGTTGTGGAACATTCCAGCTTAAACCGGGCCTCACGCCAGCTCAATCTATCCCAGCCCGCCTTGTCTCGCAAAATTTCTAAACTCGAGGAACGTCTGGGGGTCGCACTGTTTAATCGTTATGGCAAACGACTGGAATTAACCGAGGTTGGGCGTCTCACTTATTCCTATGCGCTTGAACAACGGCAGCAGCGTTCGAAGTTTCTGGAAGCCCTTTCCAAATTTAAAGAGGGGGAGCCAAGGCTTGTCACCTTGGGGGCTAGTCTTACCTCCCTGCAGACCACGCTTCCGCCGCTGGTAAACGCTTATATGGACAAATATCCGACCGCAGAGCTGAAGCTGATCACAGGCCGAACGCATGAGATCGTATCCTCAGTTAGTGAGGGAAAATCAGATGTAGGTCTGATCGCTTCCTCTATTCAAGAACCCGGGTTGCGCTGCATTTCTCTATTTGAGGATCAACTGCGACTAGTCGTCTCAGAGCAGCATCCTTTAAATTTATCTTCCAAGCTAACCATGGATAATCTATCCCGGCTGCCTATGATTCTCTTCTCAAAGGGGACCTGGTACCGGCGTCTGACGGACGATCTATTCCAGCGCTGCGGGATTGATCCCGATGTGCGCATGGAGATTGACTCCTTCGAAGCCATCGTACGGCTGCTTCCGACTGTCAAAGCGGCTGCGTTGCTGCCAAAGTCTTATCTGCGTCCAGAACTGCTGAACGGCGGCGGGCTGGTGTCCTTACATATCAAGGAGCTGGAGCAAACTCAACGGACCACCTGCCTGATCTACCGTGACGATGGAAGCATGAGCACGGCGGCTCGCAGTCTGGTGCAAGTTACCGAAGAGATGTTTCTGACAGAACGTGAGCAGTAAAGCCGGACCAAATGAATCAAGGGGCGCACCTATTGATCTCCAAATGAGGCAATAAGTGAAGTACTTATAGCGTAATTAGAGAATTTCTCCCTGAAGTTCAGAGATTTCTGTTCAGCAGACTTATAATTAGGGAAAACTTCCCTAATTTTCGGCCGATTCAGTAACTAACTAATAAAGGAATCCCTCTGTTTATTAGGGAGGAATTCCCTGATGTCGTTCATTTAGAGCGAATAGCGGCTATTTTTAGGGAGGTTTTCCTAATTAGTTCACATCCACTCTGTACATCGTACAAACAAAGAACGCATATCGCCCATAATGCACCGTCACAGATACCACAAATCATCTACTACAGCCGTACGAATATCACACCTAGCAACTCGCCTACCCCCAAAGCAATATCTTAGAACACTACGCATGGTCTATAGTCATATGGCATATTAAAATCCAATACGTTTCCTACTCTTTACTCCATAAAAAAGAAGCTGCCCCTAAGTAGAATTCACTACTTTTGAGTCAGCTTCTTTTTCTATGATTCTTGGTTCACAACTTCACTCTCAAAACGGTCAATACTTTCATTAGGACCAATGAGTACCATAACATCGCCTTCACTCAAATAATCATGGGCAGTTGGAGCGACGATTATTCCGCTTTCCCTATTTAGGGCAACAATACTGCAGCCATATTTAGCTCTTGTATTTAAATCAGACAAGCTTCTGCCGTTCATGCAGGAAGGTACGGTCAGCTCGACAATTTTATAATCCTTGGACAGTTCAATATAATCCAGCAAATTGGGCGTCACCAGCTGATGTGCCACACGAATCCCCATATCCCGCTCCGGAAAAATAACCCGATCAACCCCCAGCCGCGACAGTGCGCGGCCATGAAGGATAGAGATTGCCTTAGCCACCACTTGCTTGACTCCAATCTCCTTCAACAAAATGGCCGCCAGAATGCTTCTCTCCATATTGTCACCAATCGCAACAATCCCACAATCAAAGTTCCGTACACCAAGCGAGCGCATAATTCCCTCATCTGTAGCATCTGCTACTACCGTATGCGTCAGCTGATCGCTCATTTCCTCCACGCGTTCTTCATGGTGGTCAATGCCGAGCACCTCGTAGCCCATTTCCATCAGCTCAAGCGCCAGGCTTGAACCGAAGCGACCTAAGCCGATTACTACAAATTGCTGTGCTTTCATTTCTAATTAACTCCTATCCAATAATTATTTTACCTTCCGGATACTTATACAGTGGTTTACCCTGTTTGGGACCGAGTGCATACGCTAAGGTTAGTGGACCTAGCCGACCTGCAAACATCGTCAGACAGAGTAGAATCTTACCGATCGCTGACAGTTCCGGAGTTAGCCCCATAGTCAGTCCTACCGTAGCAAAGGCGGAGGTCGTCTCAAACAAGATTGCCAAGAAATTACTGTCTTCAGTTGTGGAGAGTATCATCGACACAGAGGCGATTAACAACAAAGCCAGCAGCGTGATCGTTAATGCCTTGTAGATGCGCTCTTGAGCCAGCCGATAACGGAACAACACAACATCTTCCCGTCCACGCAGCATAGCAATTACAGCACCAATCATCATTGTAAAGGTTGTTGTCTTGATCCCGCCGCCCGTTGAGCCCGGAGAAGCACCAATAAACATAAGAATCACTATAAAAAATTGTGTAGCCTGCCGAAGTCCAGCAATATCTACTGTGTTCGCGCCAGCCGTACGGGGAGACACGGATTGAAAGAAGGCCGATAATATTTTACCGCCGAAATTCAGTGAACCCAGGGTACGAGTGTTAGTAAACTCAAATATAAAAATAACCAAAGCTCCGATCAGAATCAGCCCTGTGCTGGTGGACAGGACAACTTTACTATGTAGAGACAGCCTGCGGGTTACCCGAAACTCCACCAGATCTGACATTACAATAAAACCAATCCCGCCGGAGACAATCAGAAACATCACAATAATATTCACAAGCGGATCATATACATAATCAGTTAAACTGCGAAAATCCCCAAAAATATCGAACCCCGCATTATTAAACATAGACACCGCATGAAATATGCCATAATAAATCGCTTTTCCCAACGGCATATCAAAAGCCCAGCGAATAGACAGCAGCACAGCGGCACAGCCTTCTATGACAAGAGAATATATGAGGACTCTCCGGATCAGTCGCACAATTCCTTCCATAGAGCCTTGATTCATGGCTTCCTGTAGGATTAGCCTGTCCCGCAAAGATATTTTACGCTTTAACACCAGTGAAAATAGAGTGGCCATGGTCATAAAACCTAAGCCGCCGATCTGGATCAGGATCATAATTACGGTTTTCCCAAAAATGGTGAACGAAGTTCCGGTATCCAGCACAACAAGCCCTGTAACACAGGTTGCCGACGTTGAAGTAAATAATGCATCAATAAATTCCACGGAATTCCCGCTTGTGCTTGAGATGGGCAGCATAAGCAGCAAGGCCCCTATCAGAATGATCGATGCAAAACCAAGCACCAGTATCTGCGGCGGCGAGAGCTTCAGAAACTTAAATTCAGAAATCCTGCGAAACTGTGAAGCCACTTTGCTCACCTTCTTATCAAAAATTCCAACAAAAAAAGCACTGGAAAACCAATGCTGACTTGGTTCCTGCAGTAAATTAGCCTACGAGGTTAGCTGTCGGATTCGGACTGTGCAGGCTGCCCTATTCGTTCCCAGAACGAAATTCACCCCTGATGAAAGTGCCATTTATCGTGTACACTCCACTTTTCATCACTTCTTATGGTTCCCCCGTTTTCACCAGAAATTCGGCTACTATACAATTGCATACAAATTATATACGTTATTTAGTGAATTCACAAAGACACAATTAATGCTCATTCACATGAAAAAATGCGGTTTAAAGAGACTGCATCAAAAGGAGTGCCTTTTCTCATCACTTTTCCGTGTTTTCCCTGCAATTACACCGATTCTCATCATTCGTGCAGAAATGAACACGATAAAATTCATGGTATAAATTCACATGACTATTCTATACTATCTCTATTACCCATAAAAAGAACATATAATGTTTTTTGTAACCAACCAGGCACTAATACTATAATGGAACATAACATTGTCAGTACATAACAAGGAGGCGTTACATGAATCCCGTCGGCCAGCCCTTACAGCAACGTGCCCTCTCCAAGAGGCTCATCATCTCGGGCATTATCGGTCTTATTCTATTTATTATGTTTCAGATTTCCCCTTCACTGCTTAGTAGCCCTACAGGTGAAGATACCACCGTCATTAGCAAGGCAGAAGCCCGTGATCAAGCCATATTATTCGCAGAACAAAAGCTCAACTACACCGAAGCACCAAACGATCAATGGAATGTACTTTACCAGACGGACTCTTCCTTTTATGGTTATATGTCTCGCGAGAAGCTTGTGGAGGACTACACCAAGAAAAAATTGGATCAAAAATATCCTTTTGATGTCTTTCGTGCAACGCTTACTCCTTCAGCGGAGCAAGAGCCGCAAATCATCGTTGACCTCAATATGTATAACGGTAAGATTGTCGCTTTCTCAAAGGCTGCAAAAGTTACCTCCGAAGAGGGGTCAGGCATCGCTTCCGTTGGTGCAAAAGAGGACAAGGGAGCTGACCTCACTCTAGCGCAGAAGGAGAATCTTGCTCGTCCTTGGCTTCAGGAATGGGAAGTAAATCCTGCCAAGCTACAAATTGAATCGAATACAGGAAGCCATGGGCTAGTGTATACGGATAGTACTGTTCAGGTCGGCGAATCCTTATTGCACTATTATTTTGATTTCAGTGGAGAGCAGGTATCCAGCTTTAATGCCGGATTCACTGCACCAGCTTGGCATACCTCCTACGTACAAGGACAGACCTCTTTAGCGGAAAAGCTAACATTATTCGGTTACGGTATACCCACACTGATTTTAGGAATTCTGGCACTCGTCTACAGTATTCTTAGAAGAGAGCATACTTCCTTTAAACGTGGAGTATTCCTAAGCTCAGCCTATTTTGTAATCATGATGATCAGCACCTATAATATGCTGCCTGAATCTACGGGTGAAGGGCTAGAAGCACAGATTACCTCTGTCATTATGTTTATCATTTATGCTTTGTACAGCCTGCTGATGTCCTCCTTGCTCTACTTCTCTTTAGTGGGCGGCAATGGCTTATGGCGAAAAGAGGAAGGCATGAACCCTTGGCCCCGCGCCAAAGAGCCCGGCTATGGACAATATGTGTTGGACAGTATCCGGGCTGGTTACATCTGGGCTTTCGTTCTGCTAGGGGTGCAGACGGTTATGTTCATCATATTATCGTTTACCTTGCACAATTGGTCTACTACAGACGCCACCCAATCTCCTTATAACATGAGATATGCTTGGCTTCTGCCTATCGTCGCATGGCTCGCTGGTTTATCTGAGGAAGCCATTTATCGCTTTTTCGGAATTCCTATGCTGAAAAAGGTGTTCCGGAACACTTTTATCGCTTGCTTGATCACCACGCTGGTTTGGGCGTTTGGCCATACGTTATATCCGATCTATCCCATCAGCTCCCGTCCCATTGAGCTGACTGTAATCGGGCTGCTGTTCAGCTATATTTTCCTTCGTTACGGGTTTATTGCTGTCATGTTCAGCCATGTCGTGTTTGACAGCATCCTGATGGGCGCTACGCTGATCTTTATGAAGGAGAGCGTAAATGTAGGCGCGGGTATCTTCGCGATTATTATGCCGTTCATAGTCGCTTACATCGTCTATCGATTTAATCCACCACAGAAGCCTAAGCCGGTGGAGCCTTCTTCTTTGATTTAAACTAATGTGAAGACGTAATGAAATTAAAAAAGGGCATCAAAGCCGCTTTAGTCGCTGCTTTGATACCCTTTTTCTTTTGTCACCATTGCTATGAGGTTGGCTCTTCATCCTTGAGCGCATCAAGAATTTGTTTTGCCAGCTTTTCTCCAATAGAAAGTGTACGGAAATCATCCACGGAGGCTTCTTTAATTTTCTTAAGCGACCCGAAATGCTTTAGCAGCGCTTTACGGCGCTTCTCACCTATACCAGGTATAGAGTCCAGCTTGGAGGTAACCATGGACTTCCCGCGCTGTTCACGGTGGAAGGTAATCGCGAACCTATGGACCTCATCCTGAATCCGCTGCAAAAGGTAAAATTCCTGACTGTCCCGGGCTAGCGCGACAGGCTCTGGCGGATCTCCAACCAAAAGCTGAGCCGTCTTATGCTTATCATCCTTAACAAGGCCGCAGACCGGAATGAATAATCCCAGCTCATTCTCCAGAATATCAATAGCAGAGGAGATTTGCCCTTTCCCTCCATCGACCACGATAAGATCTGGTATCGGAAGATTCTCCTTCAATACCCGCTCATATCGCCGCCGAATGACCTCGCGCATCGTTCCATAATCATCCGCACCCACTACCGTACGAACCTTATATTTACGGTACTCTTTTCGTGCAGGCTTACCATCAATGAAGACAACCATCGCTGAGACCGGATTAGTCCCCTGAATGTTCGAGTTATCGAACGCCTCAATACGGCTCAAGCGTTCAAGCCCCAAGCTCTCGCCTAAGCTGATCGCTGCTCCAGAGGTCCGCTCTTCATCTCGTTCAATCAGCCGGAATTTCTCGTCGATAGCCACTCTTGCATTTTGGCAAGCCATGCCAACCATCTGCTTCTTAAGACCGCGTTGTGGCACAAGCACCTTAATGCCCAGCCACTCCTGCAGAATGGAGGCGCCGCCAGCGGCATCCACGATCCCAGCTGCCGCAGCTTCCTCCGCCGCCGTCGCACGTGCCTCAGCCTCTTCAGCCGATTCAGGAGTATCTTCACCCTGTTGTAAATCCGCTTCTGCTGGAGCAGCTATGGCGATCTCGGGTTTAGTCTCTTTATTAGCCAGAGACTCCTCATCGAGCACATCCGGCAGCAGGATCTCCTGCGGCAAAGCGGGATTATCACTATAATACTGCGTCACATAAGACATAAAGTCACTGTAGGCTTCACCATAGAACGGGAACACGGAGGAATGGCGCTGAATCATCTTCCCTTGTCTCATGTACAGAATCTGTACACACATCCATCCCTTGTCTACAGCATAACCAAATACATCCCGGTCCTTAGTATCTGTAGTGTTGATCTTCTGCTTCTCCATCAATGCATCGATATGGATAATCTGATCCCGCAGTTCCTTCGCCCGCTCAAAATATAATTCCTCAGCAGCTTCCTGCATTTTTTGCTGTAAATCCTTTTTAACCGCCTCATGACCTCCGCCTAGAAAAGCAGCGATGTCCTGCGTAATCTGCTCATACTCGGATTTCTGAACCTCCTTCTCACACGGTGCCAAACACTGGCCCATGTGATAGTAAAGACAGACCTCCTTTGGCATCACGCCGCATTTACGAAGCGGGTACATACGATCTAGGAGCTTTTTTGTCTGCTGAGCAGCATAAGCATTAGGATAAGGGCCAAAATATTTTGCTTTATCTTTAATCACCCGGCGTGTAACCTCAAGGCGCGGGTGAGTTTCATTCGTTATTTTTATATAAGGAAACGTCTTGTCGTCTTTCAAAAGCACATTATAACGCGGCATATGTTTCTTAATCAGATTACACTCTAGAATGAGCGCTTCCATGTTACTGGACGTAACGATGTATTCGAAATCAGCAATATTAGCGACAAGCCGCTGCGTTTTACCATTATGACTGCCTGTAAAATAAGAGCGTACCCGATTCTTAAGTACCTTCGCTTTGCCCACATAAATAATAGTGCCTTCCTGATTCTTCATCAGATAGCAGCCAGGCAGATCGGGTAGTAGTGCCAGTTTATTGCGGATATTGTCCAAAATGATCCCCTCCAGCTAAATTGGACCCATGATTAGTTGGCATTCAGCACACAAAACGCCTCCGGAATGAACCGAAGGCGCTGAGTGGCAGGGCCGAGGCCCGAACAGTAGCATCTATCAATTATTGATGTTTTGCTACGATATTTTTCAGGGATTCTTTGGAGTTCAGTCCCACAACTTTATCTACCGGTTGACCATCTTTGAAGAAGATCAGAGTTGGGATACTCATAACACCAAAACGGGAAGCCGTTTCCGGATTCTCATCCACATTCAATTTTGCAATTTTCACGTCGTCTCCGAGCTCTGTGGACAATTCATCCAAGATTGGAGCGAGCATTTTACAAGGACCACACCAAGGAGCCCAGAAGTCTACTACTACAGTACCTTGACCTTCCACTTCGTTACTGAAGGATTGGTCAGACACGTTCACGAT
Source organism: Paenibacillus sp. FSL H8-0315 (assembly GCF_038005365.1). NCBI lineage: Bacteria > Bacillati > Bacillota > Bacilli > Caryophanales > Paenibacillaceae > Paenibacillus > Paenibacillus sp. FSL H8-0315. Next base: position 2,219,188 of record NZ_JBBOTA010000001.1, read on the forward strand.
AGCCATGATATTGTTCCTCCTTTAAGTTTTGCGAAGCATTACGCACATCTTAAGCCAAAGCTTAGTTCATGGAAGCTGCTCCGAAATATGAGTTAATAAATTGTTTCATGTAATATGATAACCAAATTACCACTTACCGACACATTACAAGTATAACATATCTTTATGGGATATGTGAAATATCACTCGCAATTATATTGCCTTCAATGTATTTTTTTTGCGTACTCTTTTCTTTACAACCTCCCCAGCATTTCGGTATACTTAAAGAAAGCGCATTAATTGTCAATGACTTATTTCATAAACTAATGTCAATTTGCATCTAATAATACAGGGCTTGTCCCTGTAAGGAGGCAGAAACTATGGATGTTAACGCGCAAGTACGGGACCCACGAGAACATATCAACGAAGAACCCCGCAATGATCTTGGGGATTTAATGACCGGATTTTTCGGAATGACCACGTTTATGACGGTTGTCTTTTTCGGAATGGTCATCCTTAAGTTTATTCTCTCGGAGTAAAGGAATCATCGCACAATAAAAAGAAGCTGTCTCAAAAGTAGTGAATGCTACTTATGGGGCGGCTTCTTTTTTTGAGAATAATGAGGGAAAACCTCCCTGATTATAGCCGATATTTGCTATAAATGATCGGAATCAGGGAATTCCTCCCTAATAATCGGGAGAATATCTGTTTTCGCTGACGAATCAGTTCATTTTTAGGGAGACTTTCCCTAATTATCGATCAGATTCAGTATGCCCGCCAGATGCTGCAACCCGAAAGTGTGTTTGAACAAGTGAAAAACAATCAGGACTTAAGGCGATCCTGCTTCGTAGCAGGGAGAAAGCGGCGTTTGAGTTCGAATAACTAAAAAAACGAAGAGCAGCGATCCTCCAATAAAAGGGGAACCACTGCTCTTTTGAATTTTACATTATGAATATTCCAGGCTTATCTATTGGCCCCTCGTTGATTTTCCCCATGCAGTGGAAGAACATCCACAAAAGGAGCAATGCGATCCATTAGTCGTTGGCCTTTATAGACCTCTTCACCATCTTTGCTCGTAAAGCTAAGATGTTTCTCCAAGCCATCCAACGGATAATTCGAGGTGTAGAAGGTTGGTTTGCGGTTCATCCGATAATTCAAGATCGCCCCAAGTACATGATCACGAGCCCAAGGATTCAAATTTTCCGCACCAATGTCATCAAAAATAAGTAAATCGCAGTTTTTCATCGTATCAACAGTTTCCTTCATCTTCTGGCCATCCATCATGATCGATTTCAAGTCCTCTATAAAGTCTGGCATGTATACGATCACTCCGGTATATCCAGCAACAGCAAGCTCATGCAGTAAATAACACATCAAAAAAGTTTTGCCTGTTCCGAAAGAGCCATGTAAATAAATGCCGCGTGAAGTCAGGCCTTCCTCTTTAACATTCGTGATATAATCAAATATTTTATTCACAGCCGAGACCCGGCGCGGGTCTTTGCCCATAATATCTATCTCATCATAACCGCCGTTAAGTACACGCTCGTCCACATAAAAGCTACGAATACGTTTGCGGATGTTATCCTGATTATCTTGTGCCACTTTAAGCCGGCATGCCGTCTTGCGTTCATATAGATCCACTGAACCATTCACAGTTTCTACCGTTAGTTTACTATAATGGCCAGGAAAATCATTTGGACACTTCTCTAGTCCTGGGCAGTTCGCACAGTTTCGGCTTTCCTCTACATATTGATACAGGCGACTCATATGAAGCCGCAGTCGTGATTCGTCCAGTTCAGGATGTTCGGACTGTAATGCCTTCACAAGTGGATGATTGAATAACCCCTGTTCAAGATCGCGTTGACGCTGCCGTAGAGTTGGATTGTTGATCGAACGAAGTACATCGCCCATAGACTCCATTGTTCCACCTCTCTTTCATTAAGGCGTTTGCGATACGCCTTTTTTCTTACTGGCCTTAATTTCTGCCGCTTTCTTCATCATCGCCGCGAATTCCTCTTCCGATACTGTTCCGGCACTTCCATCATCCAGCACAATCGGAATTTCCGGTTTATTGGAGCGGCCTGTATTTTTGGCATAAGAACGTGATCGTGTTCCTCCAGCCGTATTAGCCGTTGTCCCCTTGCCCTTCACTTTGGACTGATCTCTAATATATCTTACAGCCTTCTCGTAGGTGTTCACTTGTTTAACCAGCATATTGGAGGCGATAGCCTCTACAAAATTGCGGTTCATCCGCTGTTCTCCACCCGAGGCTACCATAGTCATTAAATAATGAATGAGTACATTAATTACTTCACCGCTCAGCTTATAGTTCAGATCTATTTTCTCGAACATATCCATCAGATGGCTGGGTACTGCACCCGGGAAAAAGGTTTGTAGCAGTCTTGTATAAGGTTCGTTTCGCAGCATCATATTATATTGGTGAATGTCACACTTGGACAAAAATTGTGGCGGTACTTCTACATAAAACTCCATCTCTACTGATTGCTCTGGTGGTGCTATAGAATCATCATTCTCTTCGGTCGCACTGGACCGGATAGAAACAACTTTCGCAGCTGCAATTTCACGTTTTTCCTGTCGTTTCATATCTTGCCTGAAATGTTGGCTCGCTTTATATTGCAACGCATCCAGCATGACCTCGCCCTCCGGTGAGAACACTCCATCCTCATCCAGCAAACGACATAAATCCTGCGGACTCAGTTCGTATTTATGAGCAACATAGTTAATTACACCCATTTGAGTATGGTCAAAGCGCAGTTTTTCTACATGAGCCCGATTCACAGATTCCCGTGGAAAACGCAAAATAATGTCACTATATCCGATTGCCTGCTCTCCGGATTCAAGCGTGCCGGGCTGTCGAACAGAGGCTACCTCTGCCAAAGCTTGCTCCAGCTCATAATCAATGACATGTGTATTAAGTTGAAAAATATCATAAAAAGGCACGGAAATATTCTCTTTGCCTATAGATCTGCGACTCCACTCTTCCGGTTCGCGATTCCAGAACTGTTCCCGTAAGGACAGCACAGCAAATTTGCCAATCTTATCACGTAACAGCAAGGTTAAATGCTGAGTGGCAAAAAAGTCGGCTGGCGATAGCGGCGGCATTAGCTCATATTCATATAAATAATCATCTGTTTCCGGCACATAGATTCGACAGGTCTGCAACAGACCCACTGCTTCTAACCGGGAAGCCTGATCAATTAAATATTTGCGGCCTTTCTCATTGGGTTCAACACCCAAAGTCATAAATAGCCTGCGCTGTTGCTCCACTCCAGAATAGCCAATGCTATCTGCTGGCACATGTTCAACCAGCAAGCGATAGAAACTGATTGCAAAGGCTCCTACCATAGGTTGATATACAGAGCTAAGCATACGTCCATCTATAACACTAAGACCAAATTCGCGGGAAACGCAGTACCGATGATGTTCGGTGAAATGATGTAAGTTACTCATCCGCATCTACGGATACCCCCTTGTTTACACGAATTCATACAGGATTCTATTCTATCACAAATTAACATAGCGAAAATGTAAATAAAATCCCAATTTCGACTCTTTTCGCAATATAATCAACTTCTTCTTACGAATATCTACCTCTATTAAACAAGAAGAAACGGCTTCGCCGTCCTCTAAAGAGGAAGGTATCCCGTTTCTCGCAGAAATATAAGACTGATTCATAACATAGGCTCTTTCGAATCTTTAAAACATCTTGTAACCGCCAAAGCGCAGCTTTTGAATGGTCCATCCACTAAGTATAGCACCTGCAAGACCAGCGACACCTGTAAGATAATCAACAAAGTGGAAACTGGAGAGATGCTCCCAGAGCGACATCGCGTTTCTATCCCAAATAGAATAGATTACGACGGGTAGAATAATAAGTACGAATAGATAAGCGGGAAACCAGGTTGTCTTCATTAACATGTTAAGAATAAAGCCGATACCAAACATCATCACAAAGAATAAAACGGCTAGGATAAACACTGGAATAAATCCCATCTTACCGTCTCCACCCCTTTCTATAAAGAAGCGCACATCTTTTACAAGCTAGTAGTAAGTTTACTAGAAAAAATGTCACGAAGCAATGAACTTTATTCAAATTCACGCACTAATTCGCACACTTAGAGGATGCCTCCGTTTGCTCTTGGCGGCTTGATTGCGATACAATGCAAGTAGATTAATCAGATCATACATAGCCTATGAAGCAGATGCTTCGTAAGACTAAGTTTATGCTTCAATTGCGAGTTTTACGCGATGTTATTTTGGGCGAGGCTTATGCTTCGTAAAACTTTTAAGGAGTGAGATCATGATCGAAGCCGCTTTGACACTGGAAGGCTGGTATGCACTGCATGACTTCCGCTCTCTGAACTGGACCGCTTGGACGGCAGCAGATGATGAAGAACGTGCCGTTGCCCTGGAAGAACTACATGCTTTTATGCAGGAATGGAGCCCTGTTGAGGAAGCTAAAGAAGGCAGCACCGCAGTATACTCCATAGTGGGCCAAAAGGCTGATTTTGTAATGATGTTTTTGCGCGAAAGCCTAGAAGCTTTGAACCAGCTTGAGACCGCCTTTAACAAAATCGCTTTTGCTCAATATACAACCAAAGCTTATTCATATGTAAGTATTGTTGAATTAAGCAACTACGCTGCTGGCGGCAGTGGCAGCGACGGCAGCGACCCTATGCAGAATCCGCATGTTGCCGCACGTTTAAAGCCTATTTTACCGCAAGCGAAACACATCTGTTTCTATCCTATGAACAAAAAACGCGAGCTTGCCGATAACTGGTACATGCTTGATATGGACAAACGCCGGGAGCTCATGGCTTCACACGGGTTAATTGGACGTTCATATGCAGGTAAAGTGAAGCAAATTATTACCGGCTCCGTCGGTTTTGATGACTGGGAATGGGGCGTGACTCTGTTCGCTGAAGATGCACTGCAATTCAAAAAGCTGGTATACGAAATGCGTTTTGACGAAGTAAGTGCTCGCTACGGCGAATTCGGACCTTTTTATGTCGGCAATCTGCTGACAGAAGAATCTTTTGAAGAAATGCTCAAGCTGTAACAACAAAAAAAGGGTGTGTCTCCAGTTCGCATGGAGACACACCCTTTTTAACTGCCATATTATTAGATTAAGACACCGAAGTTCCTGAATCCTCATCTTCGTTATCCTCATCATCTTCACGTAAACTTTCCAGATATTCAGCCGTGGCCCGATCCCGAGCGCGCCCTTTATCCTTCAGGCGTTCGATACCAGGGAGAATGAGCAGATCAATTTCCTTCTGAACGATATAAGCCAGATCATACTGGTTCTGATCCTCCAGATAAGATCCAACCTCTATCAGTCCGTTATAACGGTCCAATTCTTCCCGAGTCAGCAGTCCGCGTACCTGTACGCTGCAATGGCGCATCTTATAAGAATCTTCCTTTTTTCAGAACCAGCGGAATTCCGCCGATAATGAACAAGTAGCGCATATCTACAACTTTTTTCAACTGAGCTGCAGTCCAGCCCTTGTAAGTTTTGCTGCCTACTACAGCGATTCCTTGGCCTTTGCCTAGGGAAGCTACGGTTCCTTTATTGCTGAATGCGAATTTCTTCGGCTGTTGATTGCGGATTGCCGCCACCAAATTATGCGCACAGCATTCACCCTGCTGCATAGCAATTTGAGCGGTTGGCGGGTAAGGGCGTCCTTCCGGATTAATCATAAGGGAGCCATCACCAATAATGAAGATATTCTCTTGGCCCGGTGCACGTAGATATTCATCTACCTTCACGCGCCCACGCATAGCTTCAAATCCGGCAGCCTCAATAAGACGATTGCCACGGATTCCGCCTGTCCAAATAATTGTGGAGGCTTTGATTTCTTCGCCTGATGCCAGAATTACCCCGTTTGGCAGACACTCCTTGATCGCAACACCCATCTTGAAGGTAACTCCCTTTTTGGTGAGCAAGTCCATCGCATACTCAACAAGCTCAGGAGCAAAACCAGGCAGTGCTGTCGGAGCAGCCTCTACGTTATATATATTAACCATACTTGGATCAACGTCATATTCTTTACACAGTCCAGGGATACGGTCAGCTAATTCAGCTACAAATTCGATACCGCTAAAGCCGGCACCACCGACAACAAAATTAATATGCTCCTGAGCATTGTTCTCGTTCTTGTACTTAGCGAATTGATATTCAATATGCTCGCGAATTAAACGAACGGAATTGATGCTCCGGATTGTCAGTGCGTATTTATCAAGTCCAGGAATACCAAATGTTTCAGGCTCTCCACCTAAAGCAATGACAAGATAATCGTACGATAGGGTACCATCCTCCAAAATAATCTTTTTCTGCTGAGTACGAATTTCCTGAACAGATGACTTCACGAGGTCAATCTTGAATTCATCGATTAGTTTCGAAATGGACACCCGAGTGTGTTCAATACTGTCCGTACCCGCCGCAGGCATATGTAGATGGGTAGTAAAATAGTGGTACTCGTGACGGTTTACAAGCGTGACATCCGCTTCATTATAATTCAAAGCCTTCTGCAAGCGCTGTGCGGTCAAAATACCCCCATAGCCCGCGCCTAAGATAACGATTTTGGGAATACTACTCATGTTCCGGCTCCTTCCAAGAGGTAAATCTGTCTTTGTATTTTTTATTGAAACAATGTACGGTCCTTTTTGTGAATTTATACACTTATATTTAGAAGAAATTCCAATCAAACTTGAAGCATTTCTAAATTGACCATATCCATTGTAAACCTTAGTGTAGCATTAATCAAACATTAAAATACTAAAAAACGTCACACTTTTATTGACTTCTAAAGTCTTTCTTTGCAGGTATGTGTCACAATGATTATAATAAGTAGGTACACAAGTATGGCAAAATGAATATATCAACTCGGAGGTGTAATATCCCGTGACCCAAGAGCAATCCAGCGTTCCTATGAGCGACCTTTTAATCATAGGTGGCGGGCCAGCTGGCATGTTTGCCGCATTTTACGGCGGAATGCGTCAGGCATCAGTAACCCTTATTGAAAGTATGCCCCAATTGGGGGGACAACTTGCTGCACTTTATCCAGAAAAATACATTTATGATGTGGCAGGTTTTCCAAAAGTAACAGCACAAGAATTGGTCGACAACCTGTCTCGGCAAATGGATATGTTCCAATCCAATATCCGGCTGGAGGAGAAAGTGATTTCTGTTCAAAAACGGGACGAACGTCATTTTGTGGTTACAACCGATGTAGCCGAATACCACAGTAAGGCGATCATCATTACAGCTGGTGTAGGTGCATTTGAACCTCGTCGTTTGGAATTACCCAACGCTGGACGTTTTGAAAAAGCAAACCTCCATTATTTTGTAAATGATCTAAATGCCTTTAAAGATAAAAAAGTTCTGATCAGCGGTGGCGGTGACTCTGCAGTTGACTGGGCGCTCATGCTGGAACCCATCGCTGAACAGGTAACCCTGATTCACCGCCGGGATAAATTCCGTGCGCATGAACATAGCGTTGAGAACCTGATGGCTTCCAAGGTTAACGTAGTTACTCCTACTGAAATTACAGAGCTGCATGGTGATGAGTTCATTACCAAGGTTACATTGTCAAATATCAAGACCAAAGAAACTCAAGAAATTGAAGTGGACAGCGTTATTGTGAACTTCGGATTCATCTCTTCCCTAGGTCCTATTGCCGAATGGGGTATTGATATTGAGGGGAACTCCATTGTTGTTGACTCGCGTATGGAAACAAGCATTCCAGGCATATTTGCTGCCGGCGATATCACAACTTACCCTGGTAAGCTGAAGCTGATTGCTGTAGGATTTGGCGAAGCTCCAACGGCTGTGAATAATGCTAAGGTGTACATTGATCCAGAAGCGAAGCTATCACCGGGTCACAGCAGTAATATGAAACTCTAAATCTATTAACACAATAAAAAAGGGTATTCTTACAGGCCTGTTGATAACAGCCTGTGAGGATACCCTTTTATGTTTGTTTGTGCCTCGCGGTTTTATATATGTAGCCTGCTACAAAGTTATCCTTTGCGCTTTTTTAATGAAGAACCGCATGTACTGGAGAGTGTAAGTTTCGTTTGCGAATTTCAACGAGTAGAAGAGCGATGAAATCATGCTCTAGTTGCAGCTCTATTGCTCTATGGTAAGAGTCAAGCAGCATCTCATCCGACAATTCAACCATAAACTTCATCTACCTTTCCTTTATTTGGATCTGAATCTATCATATCAAACTATCATTTTTCGAACAAGCGTTCGCGTTATCCACAAGTACATGTGGAAATCCTGTGTATAAAATGTGTGTAAGCGTTATAAAGGTACTAGCTACACAGTGGACTATGGGGATAATAGTTATACACAGGATTGAACCACTTGTATAAAGCAAAAAATATATTTTTATTGTAAATAAATTACAATGTTATTTACCCCAAAAGAACGCAACTAAACGCAATTTTATCTTACTACTCTATTATCGTCAATTCTTAAAATAATTGTTAATTTATTGAGGTCTTGTATTAACCTCCAAAATCCATATTTTCCCCGAATAATCTACAGCATAATCAAAGCCCAGCTCACCTATTCCCGGAAAATGCCGTTCCATAATTCCGATACATACATGGGTTAGTCTCCGCATTTCTGCTTTCTTCGCTGAAGCTTTAATCCGCGGCAACGATCTACGAAGTCCTTCACGACATGATAGCATCGTTCCCCCTTTACAAAGATTGGTTACGAACAGACCTGGCCGAGCCAATCTCCCTACCATGGAGCGAAATTCCCAAACCTCACCATTCTTAACTACTTTGACCCGATAATCAATAGGCCGCCCGCCGATTCTCGCCAGGGAAATCCCTTGTTGAATCAAATATCTGCGTTTTGCCTTCACAGTATTAAGCGCACGTCTCATGGATCCAAAATCCTTGTAAATTCGAGTTCTGTCCATATAGGTGAATCCATAACCGCGACTATCCCGAAAAACTTTGATTACACCGTAACCTCCGCCACCCACAATAGGTTTAATGACAACATTTCCATATCTACGAAGCATTGCCAGGAGCGTTTCTGCCCTGTACCCCCTCGTCATTGGGATATAGGGTGCAACCCGAGCGTCGGTCAGCAACGCCTCTGTCTTCAGCCACTTACTGGCCAATTGTCTTCCTGCCATCGTCCTTTCCCTCCCTTCACAATCCAGCCTACCCTATACATTACTCAGAGAAGGTCTCGCCCTCTTGTATGATTGTCCGTGTAAGATGCCGCTCTTAGCAAAAAGGGCTTAGTGTTTAGCACAGCATCAGTCGACAGCGACAGGGTACAACCGCGGATTTTGTAGATTCAGTTCTCAAGAAATTCGACATCAATATCTTAATGGATGAGTTCACTATAACTAGAATAATCTTCAAAATCGTTGTATTATTAATAGCGGTTACATTTTCAATTTCTACTATTATAGTGAGTACTAACAGAATCACTAAAAAGCACAGCGCGGGGAGGGCTCAGAATGGCACAGTTTTTTGAGGTTTTATATTGGGTGGCTATGCTTGGGATGTCCATTGTATTGGCTGGAACGACTATACTGATCTGCGCCATTGGCTTTAAATTTATTAAAGACAAACGCAGAGCACTGGGTACGGGCTGTATCGCCTTCTCCCTTGGAGCTGCAGCGCTCATCGTATTTATGATTAATTACAAGTTTATTATTCCAGCCTAATGTACGCAGGGGACTGCCTATAAACAGCTTACTTCTATGCACAGACGGTCCGACCCTCGCAAAAAAAACACAGAGCAGCGATTCTCCAGTTATGTGGAGAATCGCTGCTCTGTGTTTTTAAACAATAGCTATCTGCTTCAACAGTGTCGTTAACCCATGAGCATTTCGGACCCAGATGACGTTATTTGCAGATTTTCAACCTTTGAGGCGTGGTTTCGGACTCCAGTGACACTATCGCTTAGAAAGAGCTTCATATTTACTGATTTTCATAGCAATAGCGGCAATGCGGTCCGTTGGCACCACAAATATGGGAAAATGCGGCGTTTAGGGTCCTCTGTGTCCGATACCTGGCTTGCGATACATGATTAGCGATATATCGTTTGCTTCCTATGTAAAAGAATAAAGAACTACCCCAGCGCCCATTAAATGACTTCTGAGAAACTCCCCTATTACTCATAAATCCAGCGACAGGCGTATCATATCTATGACTTGAATCCCATTTTCAAAGATTTCTTCACTGTAATGCCTAATAAAAAAATCTCTATCAATGCCGGTGATTCTGAATCCACATTTCTGATAAAGTGCCAATTGTCCAACACTCGAATTTCCTGTGCCAATTTCAATGGTTTTTGCCCCAAGCTGCTTGGCATTCTGAATCGCATGGTTCAGCAGCTGCTTACCTATTCCTTGCCCGTGTTTATTTTCGTCGACGGCGATATTTACGATTTCTACAGTCTCCAGTCTTGTCTGCAGCACAACGTAGACTCCGATGATGCTGTTATCCACCTCAGCCACACAACATAACCCTCTTTGTAAATATCCGTTAACTAAGCTCTCCGAAGGATCTGCTAATAGAAGTAATTCTAATGGAGGCTGTTCACCAGCTTTTAATTTTCTGATTTCCATTTCCATTTCCGAACTCCTTGTGATGATTTTTGTCATTGAGAATAAAAAAAACTCCAAGCCTGTGTTGTTAGAATCCAACACGGGGCTTGGAGCCGTGATTGCTGTGATTAGCAAGGCTCTTCGTTAGGTTTCCCTGCATCCGTAGCTGTACGGAAGCTTGAACCGCAGCCGCAAGTTGCAGTAGCGTTAGGGTTGTTGATGGTGAAACCACCCGTCATACCGGATTCTTCAAAGTCGATTTCGAGACCGTCCAGGTAACGAAGGTTCTCCTTCTCCACAACCACTTTCATGGCTTGAATGTCCATATATACGTCCTGATCGGTTTCATTATCATCAAAGCCCATAGCGTACGAGAATCCACTGCAACCGCCGGGCGTTACTCCAATACGGAGGAACATGTTCGGTACTTCTTGTTCAGCAAGCATCGCCTTTAATTGTTCTGCTGCCTTTTCACTAATATTAATCATGATCTCATCCTCCTACAAATTCGTCTCCCTTCATAAGCGGAAACTTATGTTTAAGGGACCTTCCGGCCAAAAGTTATTTCTTAAAAATATAAGAAAGTATAAGTGTTGCACCTATTCTTTATGTCTTATATTTCTCGCTTAAACGCTTATCAACTTTATAAGGATGCCAATGACGTTTATGCTTGATAAATTCAGTATAACCGACTATTCCGTTACCCTCAAGTCACAACTGCCTTCGGCATGACCCTTCACAGCAAAAAACACCATCAATATCAAGCTGTTGATACCCTTAGGAGAGTAGGTTTATAATAGGGAAGGCACTCTAAGTAAAAATTCGGAAATTTGTCACGGAGGCAAGCTCGCCTCTTTCTTTTCTAGAATGAACAGCTACCACTTGGGTACGTCTGGAATTTATCTTCGAGCAATCTGCTCGTAAACTTTCAGGAGGAAATCATAATATGTCTACTCTTTTTACCCCCCACACGGATGCCCGAATGGCGAACATTATTGATAAGGTTCGCAGCGGCGAAAGATTGAATTTGGAAGATGGCGTTTATTTATATCAAAGCAACGATTTACTTACCATTGGCCAGCTAGCGAATGAAGTCAATATCGCCAAGAATCACAATCGGGTATATTTTATCGAAAACATGAGTCTATATTTCACCAATGTTTGCGAATCGCACTGTGCATTCTGCAATTTCCGCAAAGATGATGGAGAAGAGGGAGCCTATACCCTTTCCGGTCAGGAAATGGTGCAATATGTCGAACAGCATATCCACCCAGGCGTACGCGAATTCCATATTGTTGGTGGCCATAACGACAAGGTTCCCTTCCAATATTATGTGGATTCTTTAAAAGCTTTGAACGAACGTTTCCCTGAGGTTACCTTAAAAGCCTACACTGCCGCTGAAATTGATTTTTTCACCCGTATTAGCGGTTTGAGTATTCGTGAGGTACTGGAACAATTGCGTGCTGCTGGACTGAAAACACTCACCGGTGGTGGTGCAGAAATATTATCCGACCAATATCGTAAAAAAATGCGTGTAGACAAAGCTAATGTGGAAGAATATCTGGAAGTCCATCGGACAGCACATCAGCTTGGGATGAAGACCCATACCACTATGCTGTACGGCTCCATTGAATCTCATGAAGACCGTATCCGCCATATGATGCAAATCCGTGATTTGCAGGACGAAACCAATGGCTTTATGGTATTCATTCCATTGTCCATGCAGCCTAAGAATAAAAACGCTGGCATCATGCGCCGCAACTCTGCTTATGAGGATCTGAAGACCATTGCGATCAGCAGATTGATGTTGGACAATTTCGATCACATCAAAGCGTACTTCATTAACATTGGCCCCCAGCTTACTCAAGTTGCGCTGAACTTCGGTGCATCAGATGTGCATGGCACAATTCTAAAAGAACGTATCAGCCACGCGGCTGGCGCCTTAACACCGGAAGGTCTGACTCGCGACGAATTGATCTGGCTAGTGAAAGGTGCTGGACGAATTCCTGTCGAACGTGACACTTTCTATAATGAAGTTAAGGTATACGAATAAGAAGACTACCTGAGATTTGTTATCCCATATTGGAAAGGAAGTTCGGTCAGCATGAGAACAATACTCGTTCTTGGCGGTGGCTACGGCGGCCTAGCCTTAATTCAAGAATTACTCAATAATCATCTTCCTCATGATGTTGAAATTATCTTAATTGACCGAATGCCTTATCAAGGAATCAAAACGGAATATTATGCGCTCGCCGCAGGTACCGTAACTGATTATCACCTGCGCATTCATTTTCCGGTTCACCCCCGGCTTACTGTCCGGTACGGTGAAGTGAGTTCCATTGATTTGGAGAGCAAAATAGTCAGTATGGAGTCCGGTGAGATTGTATCTTATGATCTCCTAGCCATTGCTCTTGGCTGTACCGACAATTACCACAACATCCCTGGTGCTGATCAATATACCTGCAGCATCCAGACCTTTGCTGGTACTCGGGAAACCTACCGCCGTTTAAATGATGTGAAGCCTTACGGAACGATAAACATTGTAGGTGGAGGATTGAGCGGTGTTGAATTAGCCGCAGAGCTTCGGGAAAGCCGTCCTGACCTTAACATCGCTATTCTGGATCGCGGTGAACGTGTTTTGTCTGCCTTTCCGGCAAAGCTGTCACAGTACGTAGAGGAATGGTTTCATCACCATCAGGTGCAAACGCTGGGACGAATCTCTGTATCTCATGTAGAGAAGGATTCGATTTTTAACGGTACCGAGGAAATCCTTTCAGATGTGACAGTATGGACCGCAGGGATTCAACCTGTAAAAGTAGTTCAAGATTTGAATGTGTCGAAGGACCGCGGTGGACGGATTATGCTGGATGAGTATTATCGTATACCGGATTATCCGGAGGTATATGTGATTGGTGACTGTGCCAGTCTGCCATTCGCACCAAGCGCACAAGCCGCTGGAGCACAGGGTGAGCAGGTAGCTCAGGTTATCCAAGCGACCTGGCGCGGTGAGACTCCTAAGCTTCATCCTATTCGCCTGAAGGGTACTTTAGGGTCACTAGGAAAAAAAGCAGGATTCGGACTTATGGGACAACGCTCCGTCAAAGGACGGGTTCCCCGCATCCTCAAGAGCGGAGTGCTCTGGATGTCGAAACGCACTTTAGGATAAGCCTATGATTGGTTCATAAGTATTAAAGGAAGCTACTCTCAGATAAACACGAGAGTAGCTTCCTTACGTTATTGGTGCGTATACCCTTCGGACTCAGATGACCTTATTTGCAAATTTTCAGCCTTTGAAGGAGAGTTTCGGACTCCAGTGAAGTTATTGCTTATAATGAGGTTCATTTATGCTGTTTTTCAGGTGAATAGTGACTATGGGGTCCGATAGCAATCCAAATGTAGGAAAACACTCAATATAAGGTCGCCTGAGTCCGGTGGCACCTTCACGGTAGCCCCTGCACTCTCCAATATGTTGCCTAATCGATCAAATTGGTGGATTTTGTTCAAGTAAGGTTCCAAAAAGAGGGAGCACTCCATAATTTAGATTATGGAGTGCTCCCTCTTTTTTTCTCGAGAAATTTAGTCAAGATCTATATTAAACCAAGCCTCAAGCTCTTTGATCTTGGCCTCAATTTTCTCTTCTAGCTCTGCAACAGTTTCTGCTGCAATAATGTCACCTTCAACCATGGCGAAAGGCATTAAATAACACTCTCCACAATTGTTCAGACATCCGTATTCAATGACATCATAATCTGGATTTTCCTCCAGCTTATGCATTAGCTTGTCTGTTCCGTGACCCATGTTGCTGGAACAAAATTCAATAATTGGTCTCATGATGATCTCCCTATTCCGCCTAACCATTTTATTTTTTAACTTTTTGTACTATAATGAACTTACGAAAGGAGTGATTGAGAAATGAGTGAGAATGCACAAAGCACCGAAATGTATGATGAAGTACTAGAAGTGCTGGATAAGCTTCGTCCGTTCCTGCAGCGCGATGGCGGTGACGTAGAACTGGTCGATGTGGAAGACGGCATCGTTAAGTTGAAACTTATGGGTGCCTGCGGCAGCTGCCCAAGCTCCACGATCACCTTGAAAGCCGGGATTGAACGCGCCCTCCTTGAAGAAGTAGAAGGCGTTGAAGAAGTAGTTCAAGTATTCTAAATCCCGTTCAATAACCCTCCCGATTCTCCTGTAAAGGAGATCGGGATTTTCTTATTATAGAGGATTTAACATTCTCTCACAACCTTAGAACATAAAACCCGCAAGCCAACTTGGCTGCGGGTTCTTGTTATGACTATAGACGAATTTAGCTTCATTCCTTAAAACGCTGGAATGATCGCACCTTCGTACTTTTCTTCAATGAAAGCTTTAGCTTCTGGAGAATTCAGGGCAGCAACCAGCTTTTTGATGGCTTCGGAATCTTTATTGTCTTGACGGGTTACCAAAATGTTAGCATAAGGGGAATCTACACCCTCGATGAACAATGCATCTTTAGTTGGCACAAGACCAGCGTCTAGTGCAAAGTTCGTGTTGATCAAAGCAAGGTCTACCTCATCCAGTTGACGTGGGAGCATAGCTGCTTCCAACTCAATGATGTCGAGATTTTTCTTGTTTTCAGTGATATCTGCTTTTGTTGCAGCAATGTTTGTATCATCTTTCAAGGTAATCAGACCATTTTTTGCAAGTAGGATTAGTGCACGGCCACCGTTAGTAGCATCGTTCGGAATGGCAACTTTTGCACCATCAGCCAACTCATCGATCGATTTGATTTTTTTGGAATAAGCTCCAAAAGGTTCAACGTGAACGGATGCAACAGAAACCAGGTCGGTTTTATTATTTTTGTTTTGGTCATCCAGATACGGTTGGTGTTGGAAAAAGTTAGCGTCTAACTCCTTCTCATCAAGCTGCACGTTAGGTTGAATATAGTCAGTGAATTCTTTGATTTCAAGTGTAATTCCATCTTTTTCAAGCAATGGAGCAATAGCCTTCAAAATTTCAGCATGAGGAACAGGTGAGGCACCAATCACCAATTTCACTGGATCTTTAGTAGGTTCACTTGTTGCTTCTGCGTTTGGTGCTGTTGTAGCAGCCGAGCTCCCAGCATTATTAGATGCATTGTTGTTACCGCAAGCCGCAAGCACCGCAACCAGTGTCAGGCTAAAAAATGTAAGTAGTACTTTTTTCATTGTAAATCCCCCTCTAATCTATATTTTGTATTGAATAAGGATATATATGGATGTACCTTATTTCCGTGTGTAATGTTTTACGAGTCGGTCACCGGCCATTTGTAGCAATTGCACCAGTACGACAATAAATATTATAGAAACAATCATAATCTCCGTCTCATAGCGGTGGTAGCCGTAACGAATCGCCAAGTCACCTAATCCGCCGCCCCCAACCATACCAGCCATTGCTGTATAGGAGACCAGTGTAACCAGTGTGATCGTAACTCCAGCTAGCAGACCTGGACGAGCTTCTGGCAAAAGAACACGCATAACGATTTGGTTCGTCGATGCTCCCATACCTTGTGCGGCTTCGATGACTCCGCGGTCTACCTCTCTTAACGACGTCTCTACCAAACGGGCAAAAAACGGAGCTGCACCAATCACCAGAGGTGGAATCGTACCGAGTACACCAATGGAGGTTCCAACAACGGCTTTGCTGAAAGGAATTAGAGCCACCATCAAAATGATAAAGGGTACGGAACGTAGGATATTTACAAGTAATGATAAGACCGAGTAAGTTACTCTGATTACTATACTATTCGATTTCCCCCATAAATACAATAGAATTCCGAGTGGTAAACCAAGAATAATTGTGAACAATCCGGAAAAAAATATCATTTTTATAGTAGCAACCGTAGCATCCATCATTTCTTGCCAATTTAGATCTGCAAAATTCATTACGAAATCACCTCCACATCAAGGCCTTGAGCAATTAGTCTGGAGATCGTTACAGCAATCGCCTCAGCTGGCCCTTCGAACCGCACAATCATCTGTCCATAAGGCACATCTTTAATCGTTGAGATGGTACCATGTAAGATTGCAAAGCTTACACCCGTATCACGCACGACATCGGATAGTGCCGAGCCGTAAGTTTTTTCTCCGAAAAAAGTAATTTTGACAGCTTGAGAGTTATCCCCGGCAGCAGCATCAAGCGCCACTCGAAGAGGTCCTTCATTCTGTGTCTCACTGCGGATGAAATCGCGTGTAACCTCATGCTGCGGCTTGAGAAATACCTCTGTAACTTTGCCTTGCTCAACAATCCCACCACCATGAATGACCGCGACACGGTCGCAGATGCTCTGGATTACATGCATTTCATGTGTGATCAGCACAATGGTCAAATGGAATCTTTTATTAATATCGAGTAGCAGCTTAAGAATGGAATCTGTTGTCTGGGGATCAAGCGCAGAAGTGGCCTCGTCACACAGCAGCACATCAGGGTCACTGGCTAGTGCCCGGGCGATGCCGACCCGCTGCTTTTGTCCTCCAGATAACTGAGAAGGATACTTATCTTTATGTTCTTCAAGCCCAACTAGAGCGAGCAGGTCTTTGACTTTTGTATCAATAGCTGTTCTAGATGTACCTGCAAGGCGCAGTGGAAAGGCAATATTATCGTATACGGTCGCCGAAGACAGCAAATTGAAATGTTGAAAAATCATTCCAATCTTGCGCCGCTGTTCCTGCAGCTGACCTTGGTTAAGACTGGTTAGCTCAACACCGTCTACCCAGACCTCTCCTTCTGTCGGACGTTCCAACAGATTAATGCAACGGATCAATGTACTTTTCCCGGCTCCAGAGTGGCCGATGACTCCGAATATTTCACCTTTCTCGATGGACAGATTCAATCCAGAAAGTGCTGTTGCCGCATTACTCCCTTTTCCATAAACCTTTGTTATCCCTTTTAGATTAATCAACTCTCGTCGCCCCCCCTTTATACTTCACTTATTCTATACAAAAAAACCTCCAACGATCGATGCAGATCGCAAGAGGCTCTGTGGGTTTATTAAGACAATGCCTTCTCATCTGCCAACGACCGCAACCTGCGCCATTGTAGGAATTAGCACCATGACATTTGTACAACGCTTCCCGCGCTGGATACAAATCGGTTGCCGGGCTTCATCGGGCCTATCCCTCCGCCGCTCTCGATAAGATAAAGTTATGAAATTATATTTTTTCTGAAATCGTACATACTTTAATGCAAGCATAAGTATAGTGAGTTTATCTATTTTTGTCAAAAGGAAATATATTGAACAATTACGATTTTATGCTCTTTACCTTGCTTATTTCCTTACGCAGCTGTTCATTGCTGTAGCTGAATGCCGCGATTAATGTCTTACAGTTCATTTCGAGCGATTGTTTTAAATCCTCAAGATGGCTATCCAGATCCTCGAGCTGAATTTTGTCATGCAGACCTTGGTGCCGCTGCCACAAATCATCCTGCATTTCGGAATTCATATAATGAATTTCAGCATTTCTGCGCTTGCGTAAATTCTCCAATGGATCGCGGTAGGAGTTCTTAATCTCTTCCAGTTGATCCGCTAATGCAGGATGCACATTCAATAATTGAAGCTGACGCAGCACTGTAAAGTAAGAAAAGTGCGTTTTTAATTTGGATGTTTTGAGATCATAAAAATGATTCAGTACCGTCCCAAGCTTGTCCAGAAGAGAGAAAACCCGGATAAAGCCATCTTTATAAAAATAAACATAACGTGCATAATCGCCCTGTTCCACCGGTGTCATATCATCCATATAACCCGCAATCACTAATTTCCGGTAAAAAGCGGCCGCGAACCAACTTTGCTCCAGTTCATCCAGAGAGGAAATCAGCCCACGTGTCCAAATCTCCAGCTTGCGGTATTCATGGTCATTATCCTCATGGGCACTCATTTCCTTGCGCAGCAATGCTGCAAAAGTGGCCATATTCTCCATCGCATCAGCCAACACACCGCTGTTCTTTCGAGGCGGCTCTCCAAGTAATACCCGCAGCATATCCCAGTCCTCCTAAAGTTTTGTTCAGCGTCTGCTTCCATGGACTGCTTCGTACAAAACTCGCGACGTAAGCATCGGCCAATCAGCTCCACGATATACCGATTTCCACTTTATTATTCCGCGGGTGAAGCACCTCTATCCACGGAGGGAATGTTCTACCAAGGCGGTGGAATCATTGGGCTCGTTACATTTTTTCCAGACACGACACTACTCGAGCGATTTAGCTGCCAGACTCTTACACTCATATAACATAAGACACCAAACAAACTGGCAATCAGCAAAATATGAGCCAAAGCGGCAAATATGTACAATCTTTCATTATCTAAGGTGTAAACCACAGCCGCCCCACTAAATACCTGCATCAAGCATAACAGCGCTGCAGCTATACCTAGCGCTCTAAGCTCTGGATAATCCTTATGTTTCCAAAATGCTAAATGCCCGAGCAGCGCAGTAAGCATGAATAAGATTAAAGCCGCAATCCGATGTGTAAAAACAACACCTACTCCTCCGGAAAGCTCCGGAACCCATTCTCCATTACAAAGCGGCCAACCCGAACACCCGCCTTGTGAATCCGTATGACTTACAAAGGCTCCAATATACACGACAATATAAGAATAGATGGCAGTAAAACAGGTTAAATTGCGAAAAGCCTTACTTACGGGCTTCTTTTGAGCCTCCAGTATATGATCATATTCGCGCGCTTCATGCCATCTCTTGGTTCCAAGAGCCAACATCATAGCGCTTGAAAAGGCGATCAAAGAAAAACCCATATGCAACGCCATTACAGCAGCGGATTGGGATTTAATTACTGCAAGCGCTCCCATACCACCTTGAACGATGACGAATACTAAGGTCATAAATGCATATCCCAGCAAATCGCGCCGCGTACGAGCATAACGCCAAAAAGCAAACATCGAGGCAAGTGAGAATAACCCTGCCAAACCGCTAAACAAGCGATGGGTGTATTCAATCATCGAGCCTATAGTATAAGCCGGAATTAATTTTCCATGACAGAGCGGCCATTCATTTCCGCATTCCAAGCCCGATCCAGTCTTCGTCACTACCGCTCCTCCGAGTACAGCGAGGAACATGATAAGGCAAGTAAGATAACTAAGCCATTTCAACTGATTTGTCGTCAAAAATATCACCCGCAGTTTTTAGTAATGAAGAAGCAGCCAGACTTATATTTCAAAAAACCACCGCTTTGCACAAACAAGCGAAAGCGGTGGTTCCTTAGGAATTACTTTTGAAGGCTTTGATGCACTTGGACCGCTTTATCAAGGAAATTCTCAATCTCTTCACGGGATTTGCGTAATTTATTAACGAATCTAACCAATTCCCGTCCATCCGAATATGCGACGAAGCTTGGAATACCCATAATATTTTGTTCTTGACTAACATCGCCCACGGCATCAACATCTACCTCAACCAGTGTAAGGCGGTCTGCATAAGACTGCTCTACCTCTGGGATAAAAGGATCGATAAATTTGCAATCCGAGCACCAGTCAGCCTTGAAGATGGCCACTGTTAATCGAGGTGATTGAATGGCTACCTGAAATTCAGCAGGAGAACTAATTTTGTCCATGATTTACTCAGTCCCTTCTTCAATATCTGTCTATTTTCTACTCTTTAAGTGAAGCAAAATGCAGTGTAGAAGTCAAACCTATTCTCTCATACGAACACGTGCAGGCTGTAACTTCATCAGCGGATTCAATAATTTTTGCAGCGCCCGCGGATAACTGGAGATTTCCTGTTTAGTCAGCACGCCCAGCACAATAAGCAGTACTAGATAAATAACAACAACAGCGGCTCCTACAACAAGACAAGTGATCAGAAACGCCAAACGTGCAGGCATCAGATCTGTTAACAGAATCCCAGCCTCATTCAAGCCATAACCAATCCCGCCGGACACAAGTACCGCAATCACGAAACCGCCCCAACGTTTGCCCATAATTTCAAAAGACACAATCGATTTCAGCATACGTAAGTTAAGCAAAGTAATGACCACGAAACAAAGTGCTGTTGCACCGATGATTCCGTAGATGCCAAATACCTTACTAAGTAATAAGCTTGCCACTAATTTTACAATAATACCCGCTAACACATAATACATGGAAATTCGCGATTTGCCCATACCTAACAAAATAGAGTTCGTTGTCATCATCGTAATCTGAAAGATCGTTCCTAAAGTAAGCATGGCTACGATACCACTGCCATCTAAACTACTGAATAAGAGGCCATTAACTGAATATGCAGCAACTACGAGTGATAGAACAATCGGTGCTCCTGTTAAAATAGAGATACGAAGCGCTAACGTCACTTGCCCTTTTAGATGTTTCTCATCCCGACGGGCATATGCAGCTGAAATAATTGGTATTAGTGAAGTGCTCAGTGCTATAGAAAGAACCGGCGGAATCCCGGCGACACTCTGTGCCCGACTCCCGAAAATACCCAAAGCACGTGTGGCATCAGCTACACCAACTTGTCCACTCAGTAACGGTACAATTAAAGATGTATCAATAAAGTTCACTACTGGAACCGTAACTGAAGATAGCACGATAGGAATGGATAATTTAAATATATCCTTATAAATTCCAAATAGAGGAAGCTTCGCTTCATTCGTTTCGTATAACGCAGTTTGCCCCTCACTACGCCGTAATTTCATAGCGTAATAGAGCATTACACCAAAAGCACCAACACTACCAAATACACTACCGAATGATGCTCCAGCAGCCATCCAAGTGTTGTCGTACCCTTTTTGTAACAATACAAATGCCAGAAGAACAGCTGTAGATACCCTCGCGATCTGCTCCACAATTTGAGAGATGCCACCAGCCATCATATTATTCCGCCCTTGAAAGTACCCACGCATCATTGCTATAGAAGGGAAGAGTAGGAGTGCCGGAGCTATGGCCCGGATCGCCAAAGTACTTTCAGGAACTTTTGCATATTCTGCATAATAAGGAGCACCTATGTATAACAATGCGCTCATAATTACGCCAACTACAACACCAAACATTAATGCCGCCCGATACACCTGTTGAGCTTCATTTGGCCTATTCAGTGCATAACGCTCAGATACCATTTTACTTAATGTACTTGGAATCCCTGCTGTAGCCAGCGGTAATAACATCAAATAAACTGTGTTTGCCTGCGTAAATGAAGCATTACCAACATCATTAAATAAATGCTCCAGCGGCACCCGCTGGACAAGCCCGAGTACCCTTGCCACCAAAGCTGCAGCAGCAAGGATAAGCGTGCCTTTAACAAAAGACTCTTTCTTGGACAAACTCTTTCCCCTTCTTCACTGTTAAATTAAAACCGGGCGACCCATATAAAAAAGAGGACGACCATAATTACCTGCAACACGATTTTGACCAAGGTGCTGCTAAATAAGCCGAGTATGGAGCCAACACTTACCTTAGCAGCTTTAGACGGGGAAGATCCCACGATCAGTTCTCCAATAAAAGCCCCTAGAAATGGTCCAATGATAAGACCAAAAGCCGGAATAACAAAAGGTCCCAAGATCAGCCCTATCGTGCTCCCGATAATCGATGAACGTGAACCGCCAAATTTTTTGACACCCCACGCTCCTACAACATAATCAGCAACAAAAAGAACTACAACGATCAGTGTTTGAATAATCCAGAACCAAACCCCAAAGGGCTCAAAAGAAAAGAACCAGCCGTATACAAAAAAGGCAAGATAGATCGCTAACGCACCCGGCAGTATGGGATACACAGCCCCTGCCAATCCTACAGCAAACAAAACAATAATAAGAATCCAACCCAGGATCGTCAATTCCTTAACCTCCTACTAGCATAATGCTCCATGGATTCACTTCGCAGTACTGCTTTTATTATTTGCTGCCTACAGAGGCTGCAGCTTCGGTAAAGATATACTTTTGGATGACCTCGGCAATCCCGTCTTGATTATTGGTCGCCACCACAACATCAGCCTCTTGTTTAACCGTCTTTTGCGCATTGCCCATGGCAACCCCAAGCCCAGCCTGCTGGATCGCCGCCAGATCGTTAAGGCTGTCGCCCACAGCTACAACTTGCGACATTTCTATTCCCAGCAGCTTGCAGACTTCCTTTATTCCTGCTGCCTTATTCACGCCTAGAGGATTAATCTCCAGATTGTGCGGAGAAGAGTTCGTAATCTCCAGTCCACCCATATCTTGAAGACGAAGCAACAGCTTATGACGAAGCTCATCATCTTCAGTATGATAACCGAACTTAAGCCATTCTCTACCCGTTACATCCCCATCCCAGTTATCCTGTTTAAGAACTTCGTCCAGAGAATAAGCCCAGAACCAGATGTCATCTGCTTTTGCAAGATCATACATTTCTTGTACCAGCTTGGGGTCCATTAGTGATCTCCGGTATATTTCATGTGGCGCTCTCCACACCTCACTGCCGTTCACAGTGATCATCGGTGTCTCTAAACCTAGCTGCTCTGCATAGGGTAAGGCACTTACAAATGCCCGGCCTGTCGACAGACAGACATGAACGCCTGCGTTGACCGCCTTTTGAATCCATTCCACCGTTGTGGGTGTAATTATCTGTTCATCATTCAGTAGGGTTCCATCCATATCCAATGCAAGCAGGCGGTATTTGGCAATCATTTGCCACCCCTCCATTCTTGTATGCTCTCATTTGAGAAGCTGTTTATTTTTTTACATCTTAGCCATAGGGTCAGAGTTACTCGGTACCTGTAGTCTCTCCCTCCTTCGCATTATCATTAGTATTATTGCCAGACTGGAGACTTTTCTTTGGAACTCCATCAAGGCCATATTCCCAATCATAGGCATCAAATATTTTACGTGCGACTGGTGCCGCACTTTGTGAACCAAAACCACCTTCAGGGATTACAACCGCCACAGCCAACTTAGGATTATTACGTGGAGCATATGCAATAAATACCCCATTATCGCGAATTTCACCCTTAGCTACTTGCTGAGAGGTTCCCGTCTTACGGGCAAAGTCATAAGGGAAATCAGAAAAAGCACTAACTTCACTTCGCATCCCCTGCTTAATTTCATTCCAGTAGGACTTATCGAAGTTTGTTACTTCATCAAGCACCTCACGTTTAAATTCTTTGATTATATTTCCATCTGCATCAGTAATCTTGCTAACCAGTTGAGGTTTAATCCGCTGTCCTTCATTAGCAAGTGTTGTAACATACTGCGCAAGCTGCATTACTGTATAACTTCCTTGTTGTCCGAAAGAGGCATAGACCAGTGCGGACTGCGCACTACCAGCAGCTTCTATATTGGTATAGTTTCTTTGACCCAAGAATTCATTTGGCAGGTCAATTCCCGTAGATACACCAAGGCCGAACTCTTTCATATAGACATCCCAGATGTCTATCCCCTTGCTTTTATATTTGTCATACAATCTTTTACCGACCATATCGACCATAAATGCATTCGAGGATTTCTCAATGGCTCTAGCAGGATCCAAAGAACCATATACGTGGTTAGAAGAGTTTCTTACCTTCGTTTCATGCCCAGACTTACCAAAAGTCGCAAAACCTTTATCCTGATAATACGATGAAGTTGAAAACAACCCTTCATTCAGGCCCACGAGTACACTCAAAGGTTTAATCGTTGAACCTAGAAGCAATACAGATCTTAGTCCGTTCCCTGAGGTTCCTGAAGAAATAGGAGTTATCGTGCCGTTCTGATAGTTATCCATAATACTGTTCCAGACATCTGCAGATAAAGAACCCGTTGTCCAAACATTCGTATCATAGTCAGGCATACTCGCCATAGCAACAATATTGCCAGTATCCACTTCCATCGCTACTGCATATCCCGTTAAAGCATTCGGATGCGTTCTGCCTTGTACGGTATTAGAGTGCAACCATTTGAGCTGATCTGTTATCGCCTGTTCTGTCTTCATCTGAACGTTCTTATTAATCGTTGTCCAGATGTCATTTCCTTTGACAGGCGGAACGACACGCTCAATTTTCTCCGCCATATTCTGCGGATTGACAGAAATTTCCTGATAGCCGTTTTGCCCGCGAAGCTCACGCTGATATTTCAGCTCCAGCCCATCGAATCCAACAAATTCATCATCCTTATACGTTAGCCCTGGCTCCGGATTGTTTTTCATAGCACTTAGAATGTTTTTATAAATATTAAGACTGTTCGCGGATTTGAAGGGTTTGATATAACCAATCGTCTGTACAGCAACCGTATCTTTATCGTAATGACGAATGCTCTCCTCGACAATCTCAAGCCCCGGATATTCTCCTTTATGTTCCATGAAATAAGCAACTTCTTCAGTAGTCAGATCAGCCTTAATTCGCCGTGCCATAAAGCCAAGTGATTTACGAAAATATAAATCCAACGCATCAATTACATCTTTCTCCGTCATCTTCTCTGCATTTGGATCCCCATATTTATTGAAATCAGCTACCAGCTTGGCTGCCAATGCATCAGACTTGGCCTTAGCCTCTGGGGTCAGCGTTGTTTTACCGGTGACTTTATCTGTTTCCTTAGCCGTATACTCTTTATTGAGTGTGATATACAGCGATTGAACAGGTGTGGAATAAGCTAGCTTCTCACCACCTGCAGCGTATATAACCCCTCTCATGGAAGCTAACGGTACATTTTTAGTATCTCTACTCGTCTCTACCTCAGTTAAAGTTGGGCCTTCCACGAACTGCAGAACAGCTAGTCGGATGATGATTACGCAAAATATAACGAACGTGCTAAAGAAAAACACGTTGAGTCGCAGGCCGATGGAACTTTTGCTGCTGGTCTCGTCAGGAGGTGAGGCCTGCTTACGGAAAAAACTCACAGTTTGTCTCTCCTTTTTCTCTAATTTAAGCTTATTGTTCTTGAACGGGATCTGCAACAGGTGGAATATTCTTCTTCGGAACCCCATCCAGCCCATATTCCCAATCATAAGCATCAAAAATCTTACGGGCAACCGGAGCTGCACTATTGGAGCCAAAGCCGCCCTCCGGAATCACAACCGCTACAGCCAGCTTCGGATTCTCTCGTGGAGCAAAGGCAATAAAAACGCCGTTATCACGGTTTATATTTTTTCTATCCGTTTTTTCAGAGGTTCCTGTCTTACGGGCAAAATCATAAGGAAAATCGTCAAAAGCACTAACTTTACTGCTCATTCCCTGTTTGATTTCTCTCCAGAACGATTTATCAAAGGTTACGCTATTAAGCACTTCTTTTTTAAATTTCTTAACCACCTTACCTTGCGCATCCGTAATCTTACTTACAAGCTGCGGTTTAATTCGCACACCTTCATTTGCAAGTGTAGTAGCATACTGGGCAAGCTGTAATGTAGTATAACTGCCTTGCTGGCCAAAAGATGCGTAGACGAGCGCGGCCTGTGAGCTCCCTGCAGCCTTGAAATCTGTATAGTTAATCTGACCTGGTGATTCACCGGGAAGACCACTTTGTGTTGATACACCCAGTCCGAACTTTTTCATATATTCGTCCCAGACCTCTACACCTTTATCCCCCTGGTATTTTTTGTATAGTTGCTTTCCGACCATATCTACCATAAATACGTTAGAGGATTGCTTGATAGCATCAGCCGGATACAATTTTCCATAGACGTGACCTGATGAATTTCTAACCGATGATTTATCATCCTTACCGAAATAGGTAATCCCCACATCGGGATAGGTGCTCGAGGTGTTAAAAAATCCTTCATTTAAACCAATTAATACACTTAACGGTTTAATGGTCGATCCCAAGAATACAAGTGAGCTAAAATCATGACCCGATCTCCCGGAAGAATTCGAGGTAATTGTACCATTCAGATGATTATTCATAATTTTATTCCAGACAGATGTAGGCAGTGAGTCCTTTGTCCATACATTCGAATCGTAATCAGGCATACTCGCCATAGCGACAATATTCCCAGTCTCTACTTCCATCGCTACTGCATAACCTGTTAAAGCATCAGGATGAGTTTCGCCTTGAACAGCATTGGTATGCAGCCATTTAATCTGATCCAATATGGCCTGTTCAGTCTTCATCTGAACATTCTTATTAATGGTCATCCAAATGTTATTGCCTTTTATAGGGGGAACGGTCTGTTCTACCTTCTCCGCCATATTTTGAGGAGTGACCGAAATGACCTGATAACCATTTTCTCCGCGCAGTTCGCGTTGATACTGCATTTCCAGACCATCAAATCCTACATATTCTTCCGTTTTATACATAAGTCCCGGTGAAGAATTGTCTTTCATTGCACTACGAATATTTTTGTACATCGCTATGTCTTCGGTTGATTTAAAAGGTTTACCAAAACCCACCGTCTGCACAGCTACCGTATCTTTATCGTAGTGGCGTACACTTTCTTCCACAATGGTAATACCTGGATATTCATCCTTATGTTCCATGAAATAAGCTATTTCTTCTGAAGTTAGCCCTGCTTTTATACGACGCGGTACATAACCCAGATACTTTTTAAAGTCCAGATCAAGTAAATCCAGCACGTCCTGCTGCGTTAACTTAGGGGCATCTGCACTTCCATATTTCTCAAACTCCGCTACTAATCTTGCTGCAAGGTCATTAGACTTATTTTTCGCTTTTTCCGTTAGTGAGGTTTCACCCGTTACTTTATCGGTAGTTTTAGCTGTATATTCCTTATTTAGGGTAAGATAGAGCGACTCAACAGGTGTAGAATAGGCTATCTGCTCACCCCCGGCAGCAAAAATAATCCCTCGCATGGCTGCCAGCGGAACAAACTTCGTATCCCGTTTGATCTCTTCTTCTGTCAGCAAAGCTCCCTCAGTAAACTGCAAACCTGCAAGACGCACAATAATGATACAAAAAATAAAAAAAGTGCCAAAGAAAAACAGATTCAATCTCAGACCTACAGAATGTTTCGAAGATTTCCCGTCCGCAGGCGGGAGCTGCTTCCCAAAGCTCACCAGCTTTCTTCCCTTCTATATAAAAATAATGTCTGAATTGCCTTAGCCAGCGACATTGCTCTTATAATGAAGGTGATTTCTAAGAAGCTGATTGTGAGCATTGCACTCGCATTTGTGTTAGAGCGGTTGGTATGAGTTTATTGTACCACACGGAAGGAGTGCGGCGCCCTCACTCAGAGTGCGTTCTCCCTAATATGCGTATCGTCAAAATCCTTCGGATTAAACCAATCTCCACTGCTCGCCCAAGTGGGATCCAATGGAATCCAAGCTTGCCGGTCACTTATATAAACTTCATTCCAGGCATGTGCGCCATACCCGCCTCGACCATCATAGCCTTGACCCGTTACAACGCGCACCTGCAATCCTTGGGAGCGGGCCATTACAGCGTAAAGACGGGCATAATCAATACATACCCCTATGCGTGTGTCGAAGGTATCCTGCGGGGTCTGTTCATGCCAAATTCTATTTTTTTCATAATTTTCCGCTTTGGCGTAATCATAAGTTACTCGTGTTCCTACCCAATCATACAGTAGTTTGGCTTTCTTCTCGTCTCCTTGCGCTTGTCCAATAATATCTTCAGCCGCACCCACAATATCTTGTGGAATGTCATGATCAATAACTTCATATTTTCTGCGCAGGATATCATTCATCTCAGCTGCAACGGTCTTCGTCAGAATAGGCAGCTTTTTCTGCACGGTCTCCCCAACAAAGGGCTCAAATACAGCGGCAGCGCTTTGACTGTAGATCGGAGAAGATTCCACATAACGGCTAAATTGACTTTCTGGATTTAGGCCAACACAAATGAAGAGAGCAAGCACAATAATTAAACCACGAGTCAAGCCTATAATTAATCCTATGATAGCTCCGCCCATACGGCTTACTTGCGTAATCTTTCTGTCCTTAAATGTCTTGGTGCGCCGTAGCTGATGGAATGGGAGCAGCATAGACAACAATCCCAGAAGCATGCGAATTAAGATATAAGAGAGCAATAACAACAATAGAAACCGCACCAGCGGCGATTCCGCCAGCACAGACACAGCCGTATAATAAATTTGCTGCCACTGGGTCAGCTGTTTATCAGGCAGACTTATTCCTGCTGCCCAAGTCTGTACATGAGGATTGAGATAAGCCGCAGCAGGAATGGCCAGCACCAAAGAAGCTATTGTATACAGTCCTGTTCCCAGCAGACCGAATAATCTTCCGGTAGCACTTGAGAACCCTCTGCTCCAGCCTTGCAATAGTGAAAAGACTACTACCAGCAGGAGGGCGATGGAGATGATATTTGCATCACTCAGACTAGTCAACCAACCGTTTATCATATCCAATCTCCCCTTTCAGTCGCCCGCTTGCTTGTTTTTGATAATGATTTAAACTGAAGCCGTTTATTGATGTTTCCGAGCTTCCTCGATAAATGTTTGTGTGGTATCAGTAATACTCCACTTCCCAAGACTAACTCCGCGGAAAGTAACCTCTACCTTATCTTCGCCAGTCGTACCTTTCACTTCAATATTCGGAGTTGTGATCGTAAATGTTCCGTCACCATTTGAAGTGTACTTCGCATCCTGCGCCTCTTTAAGCATAACCTCTTGTGCTTCCTTCTTCACCGTACTTACCGTTCCATCTGCCACCTTATTCACAGCGTTACCAATTTGGTCCATTGTCACACCACTATAGATGAATAGACCTACAACGATAATAATGACAATCGCCCATTTCAACATCGTTTTGACCAAATTAACAACCGCGAACAACAGAATGAGCGCAATAACAATAACTAACCAATTCTCTCTAATAAACTGTGACCACACCTCTGGATCCATCAACCTCACAACACCCCTATCACCTAGTTTCGTCCTAAGGATTATCTCCTCTATAGACATGACGCCAATATTAATTATTATACATGAATGCCCATCATAATTCATGGTTCCACAGCCAGAGAAAGGTATACCTGCTTATAGGAATTAAAAAAGCGGTATAAGCCCTCTCTGTCCCACGTAAAGTACAAGTAGTTGCTTAAATTTGATCTTCTTAAAATCCGCCTTCCTGCATTAATCTTTATTGTAGGTGGCTCTCGGAGGTGTTTCCCTGTGAAAACTGCGCTGTGGCTGTACCTGTTTC
This sequence comes from Paenibacillus sp. FSL H8-0315, assembly GCF_038005365.1. NCBI lineage: Bacteria > Bacillati > Bacillota > Bacilli > Caryophanales > Paenibacillaceae > Paenibacillus > Paenibacillus sp. FSL H8-0315. Next base: position 2,248,808 of record NZ_JBBOTA010000001.1, read on the forward strand.
TTTTTCTGGCGTTTTTTGATTTACATGCACAGTATCCTATTCTAACGCCCTTTGCCATCTCTCTTGGTGCGGGACCCGCCTTTATTGGCTGGATGATGGGCATGTATTCGTTAACCCATCTTCCTGGCAATTTGCTCGCAGGCGTACTCGTCGATCGTAATGGCAGCCGCCGCTACATCGTCTTTAGCCTTGTTACTGCGGGAGCCATTCTACTGCTGCAGGCTCATGCTCAGCTTCCGTGGCATTTGCTGATGCTACGAGCAGCAAGCGGGTTCGCGCTCGCCTTCCTCTCTCCAGCGTGCATGACCTTGCTGGCTTCATTATCATCTGATGCTACTGAGCAGGGGAAATATATGTCCGGACATGGTATCGTTCATACCTTAGCTTCAGTGGTATCCCCGGCAGCGGGGGCCTTTATCGTAGCTAAAGCTGGCTATTCCGGCACCTTCACCACATTGGGATGGCTGCTTATCGCTACAGGCATCATGGCTTTTTTCAGTGTACCGGCGCCTGCCCGGCGTTTAGTGCGCCCTGTAAACTCTGCAGCACCTCCTTTAAAAAAACAGGATCTTCCTTCGGTCCCTATATCCGATGCCAATCCAGTTTCCAAACGTTATTATCTGCTGCCTTTTTTCGTTTCTTGTTCACAAGGGGTTCTGTTCTTTGAACTTCCTCTATCTCAGACCGGAAGTAATAGCATTGTTTCCACAGGCATTCTTTTATCGCTCCTTAGCTTAGGGGCTTTGGTAACACTCAGTTTGTTCTTCCTGAACCGCTTTTCCCCAGGAGGAAGAATAGCCGTGGCCTTGCTAGGTATGGCCCTTTGTTTTTTTGCGCTTGCCTCACTTCACAGCATTCCCGCTTCCGTTATTCTCTTTATGCTGGGTGCAGCCAAAGGAATATTATTTCCTGCAATGGCATCGCTCTTTATTAGTCTAGGTGGACCAGGACGTATGGGACGCACCTTCTCCATGCAGTCGATAGCCATGTCACTAGGCGCATTCGCAGGCCCTGTGGCCGCAGGACAATTAAGAGCCGTTGTTTCACCTTATTTCATTGCCTTTCTATTGCTGATGGTTGCACTATTACTGCTTCCGCCAAAAAATTCAACCAAGCTGTCTACCTACTCTTCCAAATGGAATGGGCGGGCCGCATGATTTATTGTTTTACGACATTTCCCGGGGAATGAAGATTTTCCTGTAGAAACAGTTGTTAAAACTGCTCCTCCTTCGGTAAACTATAATGAGTCTGTAAGTTCAGACTTCATTTCCGGAGGTGATTGTCAGCAAATGTCCATTACGATTATTGTCGAAGGCAAAAACGATCGCAGCAGATTACGACGCGTGCTGGTACCGGAAGTCGAAATCCTCTGTACCTTTGGTACATTAAATACGCTCAAACTCGAGTCCCTGCGACAAAAAGTAGGAGATGGAGAAGTATATCTTTATATGGATAACGACAGTTCAGGCAAAAAAATACGCGGGATTCTCCGCGATGCCTTTCCCGATGCTGGTCACATCTATACACGCCGGGGTTATGCCGGAGTGGAAGGCACTCCAGATGAATACAATATTAATCAGCTTGAAAAAGCGGGTCTGGAAGAGTTCATCATTTACCCTGAACCCATTCCTTTTTGATTCGCGATATATTGCCTAAGAAATTAAAAACGCCTTTTTCGTTATCCTTCAATAAATGGGATTCGAAAAAGGCGTTTCTGTTATGCGGTTAGGTTCTATTCACGAGCCAATTCATTCAGCCTATCGGCAAGAAATTCAGGCGTTATGTTATCCGTATCCCCTGCGTCATACAATGCACGGAGACGATTGTCTCGATCAACCAATGCTATGCGATTGGCATGTACGAAATTTTCTTTACTATTCCCTGCAATTAGTACTTTAAAAGAATCAGTTGCCAGCTTACGAATGACTTCCTGATCCCCCCGTAAGAAGTACCAACCCTTATAATCTGCCTGGAAACGGTCCGCAAAGCTTTTAATGGCTTCACGCGTATCATTCTCTGGATCAAAAGAAATGGAGACGAACGCCGTATCTTTTCCAAAGCTGCCATCGTCGACCAGAATTTTCTGCGTCTGAGATAACAAAAACGTAGTTATAGGACATACATCCGGACATTGTGTGAAAAAAAAGTATACCAGCCGTGCCTTACCTTGTGTATCAGCCAGAGTAATCTGGTCTCCATCCACATTTTCAAGTGAAAAGTCCTGCACTTCTCCGATTACCGGCAGTTTTTCTTTTCCTAAATTCAAAGAATTAACTGCCAGATAACCAGCCATTACCAAAGCAAGCAATAGTAGAATCCAGGTCCATTTATAACGCTTAAAGGTCTGCACGGACAATAATACCCTCCCTCTTCTTAACCGTGAATCGTATTCAATACAAGTACGATCAAACTTACCGTTAGGTAGTTAATGGAGAAGAGGAAGTTCTTCTTCGCCCAGACTTCGTCATCTTTTGCTGCAAAGCCCATCAAGGTTATGATTAACCAAGCCAGAGACAGCGCTGTTGAAATCACCAGATAAAAAATGCCTGCATAATCGTAGGCGTACATTAACACTGGAATAGGCAGCAACAGTGCTACATAAGGAATCATTTGAAACTTCGTACGACGTGTTCCTTTGACTACAGGCAGCAGCGGAAATCCAGCGGCTCTATATTCTTCTTTACGTCTAATCCCGAGTGCCCAGAAATGGGGAGGTTGCCACAGAAACAACATCGCAAACATCAGCCAAGCCCCTAGATCAACTGTTCCCGTAACTGCAACGTAGCCAATTACCGGTGGCATAGCTCCAGAGATCGCACCTACTGAAGTGCTCCATGTTGATGTCCGTTTCAACCAAAGGGTGTATACTACAACGTAAACGAACATCCCTACAATCCCGAACAGACCGGCTAAAACTCCGGAAAAAGCAAATAGTACAATCAAGCCCGCAATCCCTAGCCCAATAGCATACAGCAATACGGTTTTGGGTTTCAGTCGTCCTGTAGGAAGTCCCCGATCGCGCGTTCTTTCCATCTTCATGTCCAGGTCACGGTCGAAATAGTTATTAAAAACACAGGCCGAAGCCATAACCAGCATTGTACCGAGCAGAGTCAGAACTAATCTGCCGTATTGAACATCCCAACCTGAAGCCAGCCAATATCCTGCAAAGGCAGCGATGAGGTTAGATCGGATAATACCGGGTTTTGTTACGGTAATGAAATCACGCCAACTTGCACCTTCCGGTGGAGATTTTGCAGACATAGCTGCAGAATCGGAAGAAGCTTGAAATGTTATATGATTATCCACACCAAATGATCCTCCTTCTAAACGAACTTCTAACGTTCTAGCCGAAGCACTAAATAGACTTCGCTGTTAACTTTATCATATCAAACCCGAGGAGACTTTGACAGTCATGGCACAGTATGTTCATGAATTTGACAATTACGTGACAATATTTATTTCCAGCCCGTTAATAACCTAAGCTGTATTTGGGTAATTATTAATAATGTACTTCCGAACAACAAAGGAGAACTGACCAATGGACACCGCTACACATTTAGTTATGGGCATAGGGTTAGCCGGACTTTCATTCGTAGATCCTGTCGTTGCTTCTGACCCTAAACTGGCCGGGGCCGTTATGCTGGCTACGATTTTAGGCTCACAAGCTCCTGATGCCGATACCGCATTAAGACTAAAGGACAATGCAATATATATTCGTAATCACCGGGGAATCACACACTCCTTGCCTTTTCTAATTTTGTGGCCCGCTCTGATTGCCCTAGTCTTAGGGCCTCTGTTTGGATTTACTGATTTGGCAGCTTTAAGCCATGTTGCACTCTGGGGTTTCATAGGCGTAGGCGTGCACGTCTTCTCTGATCTGTTTAACACCTATGGAACCCAGGCCGCCCGTCCATTTACTGAGAAATGGATTGCCTGGAATATCATCCACATTTTCGATCCATTTATTTTTGGCAGCCATATCGCAGCTATTCTACTCTGGATCACTGGGATTGTGCCGCCCAAACCTTTATTTATTACGCTTTATGCCTGTACCATTCTTTATTATATTTGGAGAACGGTTGTTCATGCCCGCCTTACACGAAACATCAAGCTTAAAGATATACACCATAATGCTGGTGAACGTTATATTGTAATCCCTACAATTTCACTTAAACGCTGGAACGTAGTTAAAGTGAAAAAAGACGGCAGCTATGACGTTGGACAGCTACTGAACAACCGCCTGGAATGGTTCAAACATGCGGTCTGCTCGAATCATCCCGCTGTGGAAATATCCAAGTCGCATCCAGATATTCAGTCCTTTCTATATTTCACCTCTTATGCGGTTGCCGAAGTGGAGGAGCTTCCTTCAGGATATATGGTGCGCTGGGGAGACGTTCGTTATTTACACCGCAAACAATACCCTTTTGTGGCTGTATTAGTTATGGATAACCAATATAAACCTTTAAATACTTATGTAGGCTGGCTTAGCAGTGATAAGCTCGACAAACGATTTTCCATCGACCCTGGTTCTTTACGATGAAACTGTAGACTTACTGAGAGATCTATTCTATAATCACAAAAAATCCCGGAGTATTTTATAATACTCCGGGATTCATTTTAGCAGACACGGAAAGGAAGGCTCTTAATGGGTAAAGGACTCTCACTTTGGTTCGCTTGTTCTTCTATTCTTATTCTCACTGCCGCTTCAATCGCGATCAGCTATAGCTTCTGGCTGGCACTTCTGCTTGGTTTTCTTTGCGTAATGAATATTGGCTGGGGATTTATCCTCAAAGCCAGAATTAGACGCAAACAGGAAAGCTTAAGCTCTGACTAAGATTAACGAGCTGGCAGAAAGCCCATCCGCTCTTTTACGCCATTCAACGTCTCAGCTGCAACAATACGTGCACGTTCAGCACCTTCAGCAAGAATATCAGTGATCGCACCTGAACTGCGAATTTCATGATATCTTTGTTGCAAAGGCTCAAGTGTGGATACAACCACTTCCCCAAGATCCTTCTTAAAGCCACCATACATTTGTCCTTCATAACGATCGGCAATTTGCTGGAGGGACATCCCAGAACATTCCGAGTAAATACTCATCAAGTTACTAATCTCTGGCTTGTTAGCCGGATCAAAGATCACTTCACGTCCAGAATCAGTCGTTGCGCGGCTGATTTTTTTACGGATCACATCCGGCGAATCCAACAGGGCAATATAGCTGCCTGCATTCGGGCTGCTCTTGCTCATTTTTTTAGTGCCATCATCCAGAGACATAATGCGTGCGCCCACTTCAGGGATATACGGTTCAGGAATCGTAAAGAATTCGCCAAAACGGTTATTGAAACGGCCAGCTAAATCACGGGTCAACTCCAAGTGCTGCTTCTGATCTTCACCTACTGGCACAAGATCCGCATTATAAACAAGAATATCTGCTGCCATTAAAGAAGGATATACGAATAGGCCCGCGCCAACTGAATCCTTACCTGATGATTTATCTTTGAACTGTGTCATACGCTCAAGCTCGCCCATTGCCGTTAGCGTAGTCATGATCCAGCCCAATTCCGCATGCTGAGGCACATGAGACTGCATATATACATTCGAACGCACAGGATCAATTCCTGCCGCGATAAAGAGTGCAGCTACAGCTTCAGACTGCTCACGCAGTGCCGCAGGATCTTGAGCAACGGTGATCGCATGCATATCGACAACCATAAAGAAACATTGATGATCGTCTTGCAGCTTCACAAAATTTTTCAGCGCTCCGATATAGTTACCCAAAGTTAGAGAACCGCTCGGTTGTATGCCTGACATTACTTTTTTCAACATAATATAGACCTCCGTTAGATGTGATTTCCAATTTCCGAGAACGCAAAAAAAGCCTCATCCGCAAGGGACGTGAGACCGTGGTGCCACCCTTATTCGCTGCTTAACCCTTGTATAGTCAAAGGGAAACAGCCTTAGTCTTCCGTTAACGGGGAAGATCCGGCCGGTCTACTAGGGCATCTTGCTCCCGTTCAAGCGCGGCGCTCAGGGGTCCATTCATCAGGAGTGTCCTACCGGTTCGCATCAACCACCGGCTTTCTGAAGGTGCATTTCCTGTCTACTTGTCCCCGTCATCACATTCTCATCATAATTTAATGCCTTCATCATAGAACCATAAAGAGAAGTTGTCAAATCACTTAACCACTTCCGCATAAATCTGTTATGATAAGGTTATCCATGTTCTATTCGATTACAGTTACGATAAAGGAGCATATCTCATGAAACAGGTGACCAAAGGGCAGTGGGGCGGTTATGATACTTATATTTTGCACAGCCGCGAACTGGAAGTCACGCTTTTGCCGCGACTAGGAAACAACGTGATTTCATTGTTTGATGTAAAAGAACAACGGGAAATTCTGCGGCGGCCTGATGAAAGCGATCAAGCTTTCTTTATGCAAAAACCTTACCATTTTGGCATCCCGCTCTTAATTCCACCCGGAAGAATTCGTAAAGGAAAATTTCAATTCGAGGGTACAAGTTATCAATTTGACCAGAATACCGCTGGTGACAATCATATCCATGGCCTACACCGGACTCAATCCTGGTGTGTCAGCGATATTGAAGAAGACGAGGACGGTTGTGCAGTCACTACTGAATTCCTTACTGAAGATGATCCGCACTGGATGGAGCAATTTCCCATTCCACTCAAATTCGAAATGACATTCAGGCTTCAGGATGCCCGGCTCAGCCAGACTTTAAAGGTTACAAATCTCGGCGATCATCGTATTCCCTTTGGGATCGGCTATCACACCTGGTTTATGATCGATGGAGAACCTGAACGCTGGAATCTCAAGCTGCCCGTAAACAGCATTTATGAACTAAACGATGAATTGCTCCCTAGCGGCAATCTAATTCCACTTGGTGATCTAGATTCACTAAACTCTGGAATCAACCTCCAGGGAACTAATTTTGATACTGCTCTACGTATTGGTGACAAGCAGCCCGTAGAAGCCTTGCTATTACGCGATGATGGTTATGGTCTTCGTTATACAGCTGACGAGAATCATTTCCGCCACTGGGTCCTGTATACCAAAGGTCCGGCCGATCAATTTCTGTGCATCGAACCTTACACCTGGCTCCCGGATGCTCCTAACGTTTCCGATGACCCTTCCTTCACGGGCTTGCTGAAGGTAGAACCAGGTCAAAGTCTTGAGCTGTCCACTATGCTGGAAATGATCTATCCCGAGAATTAAAGCAGATATACATTATATCGGTCTTCCCTTGCGTTTACGTAAGAGAAGGCCGATTTTTTGTGCGAGCTTAGTTATTTGGGCTTTCTACCCTTACTTTTAATCGACTAATAATTACCATCCTTAAAACCTTTCGATAGCATGCATGAATTAGCCTCTTAGCGCTCATACTATCTTCACAACGGGCGAAGGAGGTGACACACATGGGTCAAGCAGGTCAAGGTCGTAGCAGCCGTTCCAATAACCTTGTAGTTCCTCAAGCAAATGCAGCGTTGCAACAATTGAAATATGAAGCAGCACAAGAGCTTGGAGTAACGATCCCAGCTGACGGTTATTACGGGAACTACACTTCCCGCGAAACTGGTTCTTTGGGAGGTTACATCACTAAACGTCTAGTACAACTGGCAGAACAACAACTGTCCGGTCGTCAGTAACATCGTTATCTTAAGTGTTTTATCCGGCAGAGGTCTTAAAAAGCCTATTGCCGACTAGCTTTCAAACCTCTCACACTTCTTCTAGAAGCTGTGGGGGGTTTTTCTAATTTATAGCCTATAGTCCCAGCTGCAAACAATTTTTATGTAAAACGTTTAACTTAAAAATTGATCAGCACTCTCGGCGTAAGCATTACGGGGAGATCGAATCATCAGATTCGCCATATTATAATTAGACTCCAGCGTAGCATCTACGATTAGCTTGCCCTGTCTTATAGCGAATTCATAGCTGATCTCACCATGAGTCCAACGGCGTTTGTATTTCAGACTCTCCAGTGCCATTAAACGAAAAGAAGACTGCTGGCTCTCCGTTATTCCTTCCTTCACTTCTGTGAATCCACCCCCCCGACCGGCTAAAGGGTGATGACGTATGCCGAATTTGCCAATGGTATTATTTCGTATTTGCACAAATACGGTACCGGAAGATAGTCCTGATAATTCCTCTTGCAGTTCCCTAAACACCAAATCCATCTGTCTTGCTAATGATAGCTGTTCTGTCTTAAGCATATCTTTCCTCCTAAAAGTTTTGTGAGCTTAGCTTCTTCGAGTTTTCTTCGTCTTATAAATCGAACCCTAAATATTTGGGCTAAGAGTCCGTCGCCACTGCGGGGAATGTTTGGACTTCCAGCCGCTGTTGTCTCCAAATTTCTTGAATTCTTACGCGTATAGCGGGTGAAATTCGGAGACAAAGGCAGTCGCTCCCGCTCTTACAGTTCCAAAATTCCCCTCCGCCACTCCTTCCCCTTTTCCCAAGTTTCTGGTTCGATTTATATCGTTTTGTGAGCTTAGCTACTTCGAGTTTACTTCGTACAAATCGGCTTAGTAAGCGCTTACTTAAGCTTTTTGAACTGAGCTCATTTGTCTTCCATGCAAGCCTTTTATAAGGCTCAAGGCTCATTATAGACCCCTTAAATACGTCAAACAACATTATTCTACAAAATTGGGTTATTATCCCTAGTAATGCGCAAAATTCATGGATCATTCGTATATTAATTTTTATAAACCGGGGGTTTTCGACATTTAAGCATTAAAAAAAGACCCCTTAACCAGGGTCTTTGCGTGTTCACACTGAAATTCCGTTATTTTTTGCGCACTGAAATTTGTCTTATTTTAGACATTTCATGCTAAATGCTCTGTCATCTCCAAGAACTCGTTGATATCAGCCACAATCAGATCTGTAGCTCCTTGCCAGAAATCCGGTTTTGTCAGATCCACACCCAAATGTTTGAGCACCAAATCCTCCAATGTCATCACGCCGGTATCCTGCAACAAGCTATCGTATTTGTCTGCAAAGGAAGCTCCCTCTTGTAATGCCAGACGATATAAGCCTGTACTGAACATATAACCAACGGTGTACGGGAAATTATAGAAAGGTACATCTGTGATATAGAAATGCAGCTTCGACGCCCAGAAGTGAGGATGGTATTCAGAAAGCACACCACAGAAAGCTTCTTTCTGTGCTTCCACCATCAGAGCGGACAGTTCCTCAGCATTTACAAGACCTTCCTTACGTTTCTCATAAAAGCGAGTCTCGAACAAGAATCGAGCGTGAATGTTCATAAAGAATGCCACACTGTTCTGTATCTTCGTTTCAAGCAGAGCCAGCTTCTCCTCTGCATTGCCCGCAGCTTTAACCTGAGCATCAGATACAATCACTTCTGCAAAGGTTGAAGCGGTCTCTGCAACGTTCATTGCATAATTCTGATTAAATACAGGTTGATCATCAAGCAGGTAGGAATGATAAGCATGTCCCAGCTCATGGGCCAATGTTGAAACATTGGAAGGTGTGCCGCTGTAAGTCATGAATATCCGTGATTCTTTACTCTCAGGGAAGGAAGTACAGAATCCACCAGGGCGTTTGCCATTACGATCCTCAACCTCGATCCAGTTATTATCAAAGGCACGCTCTGCAAACTCAGCCATCTTAGGACTAAATTTACGGAACTGTGTGACGATATCCTTCGCAGCTTGATCATAAGGGATCTTGCCGGAGGATTTGCCTACAGGAGCTTCGACATCGACCCATGAGAGAGAATCCAGCCCCAGCAGCTTGGCTTTACGCTGAAGGTAGGACACAAGTACAGGTTTGCTATTCGTAATCACGTCCCACATCGTATTTAAGGTGTCCTGTGTCATACGATTGATGCTGAGCGGATCTTTCAGAACATCGTCCCAGCCTCTGCCCTTATAGAGCTTCAGGCGGAAGCCTGCTAAGTGATTTAAGGTATCCGCGCAATTATCTGCCGCTTCAGTCCAAGCCTCTTCCCATTTATGGAACATCGTTTGACGCACTTTTGGATCTGGATCATCCAGCTTATTAAAAGCTTGGCCAGCAGATAGCAGCTTTGTTCCTTCTTCATCCTCAAATGGGATCTTGATCGAGCTCACAATCGTATCATAGTGCCCGCTCCATCCATGATATCCGTCAACAGCTAATTCCAACGCTAAGCTTTCCAGCTCAGGGCTCATCTTCTCACGGGCCAAATCACGGCTCTCGCTCAGTACGAACGTTAAAGGAGCAATCTCTGGACGAGCCATCCACTCAGCCCATACCTTGTCCGTAGTCTGACGAAGGACATTGCTAAATTGCGAGCTGATCCCTTCGAATCCAGCGCGCATGCTTGTCACTTTGGCCGCCAGCCTTACCGCACCCTTGTCCATCTGATTCTGAGCGCCTAGACAGTCTGCGAAGGAAGTGACCTCCACAAGTCTTCCTGAACAGCTCTGAAGCAATGCTATAACCTCATCCAATGCTTTTGTAGACGCAACATCCGTTGGTGCCACAGCATCCTTCACAAAGCCTTGCAAGGATAAAATATCTTTTTCAAGCTTGCTCAAGAACCCTTCTAACTCTGCAGACGAAGAACCCCCCGGAAAAATAGTATCAAGTTCCCAAGTCAGTGATAACGGTTGTTTCATGTGTACTCACCATTCCTTTGCTTTCATTTGACTTTCTTTGTAATTGTCTTAACACCATGGTAAAGTGAATAACGATATCTGAACATTTATAGCCGATAAACTTTAGGAGGGCATCCATATGAAGCCACTACAAATTTCACCGGAAACAGCCATTACGTTATCCAAGCAACTAGGCGTTCCTTTGGAACACTTGATGCATATGCCCCAACATATTTTACTACAAAAAATAGCGGAGCTATCCAAAAAAGAAAATCCCCCACAAACTGAGGGCGAAAATGAAGAGACTCCTTCTGGGAAGGACTCACAATGATTCCATTTAGTCATACCTGGCCTTATGACATCATTCTAGGCGATATGTATGTGCAATACTGTCCATTCTGCAACTCAGAGAATGTGCTTCTGCCTATGAAGCCTAAAGAATTACAAATCGTTCGTGACGGCAAGAAAAAACTGCTCGTCTTCCCCTGCTGCAGCGCCAGTCCTACAGTTATAGATAATGACGGCGATTACCTTTTGTTCGATCGAGCTGTCAGATAAGCAAATCCTAACATTTTCTTTCTACAAAGCGCAGAGGAGAATTTAATTCTCTTCTGCGCTTTTTGTTCTTCGCAAACATTATGAACTTGAAGACAAGCCTTCGATATCAACTTCAACATCTAGAGCCTCAGCACGCATTTGCTCCCGTAAAATAACCCACTGCTCACGTGCCGCTCGAATCATCGCCGCATCCATGATCTTCTGATCATTGATCAGACGGGAGAACCACATTACAGCCACTGAGTATTCTCCGATCCGCCGATTAAGTTCGCCGATCAGGTACATGAGCCGGGCATCATTGCCGGCAATGCCATCTATTTCATAGACCTTAACATACTCGTCCAAAGAATAGCGTAAAAAACGCTTCTCTTGCTCAGTCTCCCCTTGATAGCGATAGAGCCAAGCAATATGATGAAGCAGACTTGCGATAATCCGATCTTTATCGTTAATACTTTGAGCACATAAAAGCGCCAGCTTATAGGTCTCGAGCGCAGTTTCCCAGTCTCGTTTCTCTCCAAAGTCCCGGCTCTTCCAGCGTTTCCCTACCTGTTCATTAAATGCCTTGCGCTGGCGTTCCGTCAGCTTGTCAGCCGAATTTTCTGTGGAGGCAAACCCGCAATTGGGGCAGACCCGTACAACATAATAATCCGGATTCTCATTTTTATAATACGCGCAGAAATCAGCATCACGCCGAATAGCCTTTTTTAGACTAGGACGTACCCGCGAGGTTGAAAATTCATTTTCACAGTTGCAACACTTGACCTTAATAGAATATAGGGGTATTAACTCTGTCAAGTACTCTCATTCCTTTCAGGATCAACCTGTCCCTTATTATTCCTGGGGCATGTTAACAAAATGATGTGCAGGACCTGCAAGGCGGCTAAGCACGAATGAACGCAGTGGTTCTTCGACTCCAGTCTCCACCAGTGCCTCTTTCATACATTGTAGCCACTCCTCAGCACGTTCTGGAGTAATAGGAATATGCATATGCCTTGCTCTCATCATGGGATGTCCATGTAATTCCGAATAAAGTGGACCCCCGCCAAAAAACTGTGTCAGGAATTGATATTGCTTCTCCAGAACTGGAGTAATATCTTCAGGGAACAAGGGTCCCAGCTGCGGATGAAGCTGTACCTTGGCATAGAACACTTCCACCAACCGATGTAGTGCTTCAGCCCCCCCTAGATTGTCATATATACTCTCATTTGGATTCATTGAGGTTACCAGCCTTCTTCCATATTAATGAAACGTTACTTATTTTATTATACCAAAGATAAGCATAACACGGATATCCGTCGAAAGTGCTCTCTAAACTACAGAAAAAAGGCGCTAAACTATAGTTCAGCGCCTGAAGAGTAAGGTTAGTAGGTCCTAAATTCCTCATCACCAGGAGGGACGAGAGAGACCCGGATTACATATACAAAAGCACAAACGAGAACTCCGGCTATAACGCTCATCGCCATCACTCCATCCCATTTAATCGTGTAACAGAGGGTGCATTTATTTATTACATAATATCATAATTCCTGCGAAAAAGCACAGATAATTGTAACCGCTTTCTCCATTTTTTTGTGCTGTTTGTCCCTCTTTTTGCATACATCTAACCATAGACCAGGAGGCGTTAATTATGACTTTTAAAAAGATTGGCGGCCCGCTGCTGGGATTCATATTGGCAGGTTGTATGCTGCTTATGTTACTTCATCCTGAAGCATCTCTTGCCGCAGCCTTACGTGGCCTGGCCATCTGGTGGGACGTGCTCTTCCCTTCACTGTTTCCCTTCTTCGTCATTTCTGAAATCATGCTAGGCTTAGGCATTGTCCATCTCTTCGGCGCTTTACTTGATCCACTGATGCGTCCCCTCTTCGGTATATCAGGCAGCGGTGGTTTTGTCGCGGCCATGGGATATGTATCAGGATATCCCGTTGGAGCCAAATTAACCGCTAAGCTGCGGGAGCAGAAGTTGATCAGCAGAATTGAAGGTGAACGCCTTGTAGCATTTACAACCTCCTCCGATCCTATTTTTCTATTAGGGGCGGTATCCGTTGGGTTCTTTCGCGATGCTTCTTTGGGGCTAATATTGGCACTAGCCCACTACGGAAGTGGCTTAATGGTTGGTCTCCTAATGTCATTTCATGGACGTAAGGAACAAAAGACCCCCACCCAAGACCCAACAAAAAGTAGTTCTGACGTCCCCTCTGCTCCAGCAAAACAAGGATTCGGCAGAATACATGCCGCACTCCTTGCGATGTCCGAAGCCCGGCGCAAGGATGGACGTAGCTTCGGGGAGCTGTTAAAAGGAGCGATCCAATCCTCGCTACAGCTTATTATTGTCGTAGGGGGTCTGGTTGTATTCTTCAACGTGCTAATGGAGCTGCTTGCCCGTGCCGGAATCCTGCCCTCACTATTTAGCCTGGCCGGATCTCTCGTCTCCCTTGTTGGAGGGCCTCCCGAATTAGCTCAGGCCTTGATCAGCGGATTATTCGAGGTCACCATAGGTGCCCGTTCTGCTGGTGAAGCCGCTTCTTCCATCCCGCTTCAATTCAAGGTCGCAGCAGCTGCCTTTATTCTCTCTTGGGGCGGATTATCTGTACATGCCCAAGTCGCCAGTATTTTGAACGGTACCGGGCTGCGTTATCTGCCGTTCTTAACTGCGAGACTAATACATGCCGTACTCGCAGCAGGTCTCGTGGTGCTGCTATGGAAGCCTGTGATGGGATCAGGATTGTCTTCTGCCTGGGTCTCTCTGCCAGCCTCCACCGCCTTCACACCTTCAGCCTCTGGTGTCACTGCCAGCCTAGCTCTACTGAGTCTTATACTGGCCGTTGCTCTTCTAGTGTCACTGCTTATTCCTGTCTTTATGGCAATGCTCCGATTGATGCGCCGAAGTTGATTACATATTGTGTTCCGGGGCAAGATTGATTATGATCGGTGTATGACGGAATTATATAAAGGAGCTTGTACATCTTGAGATATTATGTTCTGGACCGCGGTGATGAGCTGTCAATCAAACTTGCCGAGCAATTTCACAAGCTGGCGGCGGAGCGGGATTTGCAACTGGATGCCGAGTCTCCGGAAATCGTCATCTCGATAGGTGGAGACGGCACAATGCTGCACGCTTTTCATACCTTTATCGATCAGATTCCCAACTTAGCCTTTGTAGGTGTGCACACAGGACACCTCGGCTTCTATGCGGACTGGCAAGCAGAAGAGCTGCCCACCTTAATCGATTATATGTGCGGAACCGGTGATACTGAGCCGCAGAAACCGCGCATTGTGAAATATCCATTAATAGAGCTGGAGATTCACAAAAAATCGGGATCTTCGTCTCACATTGCCCTCAACGAATTTACCCTTAAAGGGGTGGATGGAACTATAATGATCCAAATCGACATCAATGATGTCACCTTCGAAATGTTCCGAGGCGATGGACTTTGTATTTCAACTCCCTCTGGCAGCACCGCTTATAACAAAAGCCTTGGTGGCGCTATGGTTCACCCTTCAATAGAAGCGCTGCAGATTGCCGAAATCGCGTCTATTAACAACCGTGTATTCCGGACAATGGGCTCGCCGCTACTACTGCCGAAGCATCATCATTGTGACATTTTTTCATGTAAAGACCAGCGTTTGCTGCTCACCGTAGATCATAACAACATTCCTGTTGATGACCTGATTTCAGTACGCTGTCAAGTTTCAGACAAAAAAGTCAGCTTCGCAAGGTATCGTCCGTTTCCGTTCTGGAACCGTGTCCGTGAAGCTTTCTTAGTCTGAGATCAGGGGATCAAAAAGCTGGAGATTTCAATATCTCCGGCTATTTTTGGTGTGACAAAACTAACACCAATTGATAGACATAGAGAGAAATCAAATGGTATAATGAGGCTATTTTACAAAGAGTTACATAAAAGGAGAGAGTACTGTTGAAAAAATTATTATCCCTCTTGAGCATAAGTCTTCTGGCCCTGATACTGGCGGTCCCGGCTTTTGCTGCTTCAAAACCGATTGATGTTTATATCAACGGCAGTAAGGTTTCCTTTACCGCAGGAACCCCATACTTAGCGAACAATTCTGTACTTGTCCCTTTCCGGGTCATCTTCGAAAAGCTTGGACTCCAGGTGCTTTGGGATGCCAAGACTGGAACAGTAACAGGTAAAAGTTCAAATCTGGCGATCAGCCTGAAAATTGGCAGCAACCGCGCAACCGTTAACGGAACCGTGAAAAAACTGACCACCGCACCAGTCTCCTCAGCTGGCACTACATACATTCCTTTACGTTTTATCGCAGAGGCAACCGGAGGCACAGCCGTCTGGAATTCAACCAGCAGAAGCGTGCAAATTACCACCCCAGTATCCAAAGATAAGGACGAAGCAGCGATTACAGCATTAATCCGTTTGTCTAATAAGTATTTCAATGAAGAAAAAGCGATTAGCTTCTATTCCCTTATGGATTCAGAATCCTCAAATGCGGAGTCAGTAGCGGATCTTAATGCATCCTTTGAGATTTTTGACATAAAAAATACTATTGAGAGTTTGGAAATCATTGATATTTCAGGCAATGACGCTACTGTCTATACACTGGAAAGCTCTCGCCGGACAGGTGGGGCCTATACGCCAGATACAGAGGACGAATACATGTATACACTTGTCCGCAAGAATGGAAGCTGGAAAATATCATCTGTGGAATCCCAAAGCTCCGTGATACTGCTGACTCGTGAACAAGCTCTAAAAACAGCAGCTAACATTCCTCAAAATGATGCGGATGCCATCAAAGGTAATATCACCAAATATTATCAAGCTATGAATGAACAAAATTCGGCCGCTGTTCTTTCCACCATGACTTCATACGGAGAAGAATATGATACTTCCCTTAAGGAAGATCTGGAAGATTTCTTTACTTCATATGACGTCATTTATACTCCAAGCGTTTCGAGTATCTACTATTTTAGCGCCAAAGAAGCAGCTATTTATGTAGAAAGCAAAGAGAAGGATGCCAGTGAAGAGGAAACTTTTGAGCAAGGCACGATCTTCATTTTATCCAAGTCGGATAACGGGGTATGGACTACTGATAACACCTACAGCGTTTACTATAAACTTGTGAAATCCTAACAACCATACGTCACAGAAAGTTAATTCGTGCAGTGTATACTTTCTTATCTTATAAATTATATAAAAAGGGCGTATGATTCCATGAAATCCAATAAAGTAATAAGTGCACTTCTAGGCAGCTGTCTGGCTTTATCCCTAACTTTTGCTCCAGTGGTGTCTGCTGCCGATGCCGCTCAGGCATCTACAGATAACCGTGATCTTATCAATGAAGTCATGAATATTCTGGAGAACTATAACCTCTCCGGTGTAGATAAGGATACCTTGATTCGTGGAGCCATTGATGGCATGGTGAACACCCTGGATGATCCCTATAGCCAATACTTCAATACCGAGGAAGCGGCACAATTTGAACATGATGTTGATCTGGAATACGTTGGTATTGGTGTTAGATTGCAATATACCGCAACAGAGCTCTACATCGAAGACATAACACCCGGTTCGCCTGCAGAACAAGCAGGTCTGAAACGCGGCGATACGATAGTCAAAATTAACGGAATCCCCGTTGAAGAGACTGAAGGTGACGAGTTAAGCGGAGCCGCAGGCACCAAGGTCACTCTGCAGGTGCTCCGGAATGGAGTGTCTAAATCATTTCGTGTAACCCGGAATGAAATCAGCTCAACTTCCGTTACCGGAACCATTGTTGGACAGAAGATAGCCTACATCACACTGAGCGGTTTCACACAGAATTCCGATGAAGAATTCGCCGCTATGCTGAAAAAGATGCGCGCAGCAGGTATGAAATCGATGGTGCTTGATTTGCGTGACAACTTAGGCGGCTATATGGATTCGGCATACAACATTACCTCCAATTTTATGGATAAAGGCATTATGATGTATACCTCTGATCAAACCGGAGCACTTACTCCAGTAACGATTACCAGCGGCAGCAAAATAGGCGTACCCGTCGTCATTCTAACGAATGAGTACACTGCCAGCGCTTCTGAGGCGCTTACTGGCGCATTACGTGACAATAAGCTCGCTACCGTCGTAGGCACTCGTTCTTTCGGCAAAGCACGTATTCAGAGCCTGCTTCCAATGTCTAATGGAGACATGCTGAAGCTGACTACGCAGAAATACCTAACTCCAAATAAAGAAGACTTTAATCACATCGGGCTTGCACCGGATATTGAGGTTAAAGGCAAAACTGCACAGCTAATTACCGCTCTACAGATTGCAGGAATGAAAAGCATTGAGGTTTCCGGTGATCATCATATCTTGAACGTCAACGGGGTTGCTTTTGCTGGTAATGTAGGTCTAATAAAGCAAGGAGATAAGACTTATGCTTCTTCGCTCGTACTAGGTGCACTGATCGAAGGCGACATCACATGGGATGCCAAGAACAAAAAAGTCATCGTAACGAACGGGGCAGGTAAAGCGACCGGCTTTACATTGTCCTCCAAAGAGGCGCTTTCTCAGAACGGCGAGACCTTCATTGAATTAAATGCCTTTAAGAAGAAGTTCCCTGCGCTTGTATGGAGTTACAATGCAACACAGAAACAATTGAAATTATCTGTAAAATAGATCCTTAATCTCACTAATCATTAAGCTGCTGAATCAAGCACCAATGAGTAAAAACAGGAGTTGTCACATAAGCCATGAAATGGCCGTTGGGACAACTCCTGTTCTTTGTTTAGTTTGATAATATTTGGACCTACGAAACATCTGTAGCACCTATCGGACATGGATGACCCTAAACGCAATATTAATCCATATTTGTTATGCTATCGGACTCCATAGTCGCTATTGGTATGAAAAACACCATAATTACGCCTCTTTCTAACGAATAGCTTCATTGGAGTCCGAAACCCTGCTCAAAAAGCTGAAAATTCGCAAATAACGGCATCTGGGTCCTTAAGCCTTAGGGGATGATGAAACTGCTGGGTCAAGCAGCCAACGACTAACAGCATAGAGCAGCAGAGCAACACACAGCAGCACAGCAACACCGAGCGGCACAGCAACACCGAGCAGCACAGCAACACCGAGCCACACAGCAACACCGAGCAGCACAGCAACACCGAGCCCACAGCACAGAGCAGCACTGAGCAACACCGAGCGGCACAGCAACAGCAGAGCAGCGATCTCCAAGTAACGGGAGAAACGCTGCTCTGCTATTTTTTATAAGAAAAAAAGCTGGCTCATTCGTAGAAGGACTCTACTTATGGTTCAGCTTTCATCATTAAGGTTGTGAATTTTCTATGTTTTGGTTGTTCTGGTTATTCTGGTTGTTTTGGTTGTTTTGAGCGCTTTGAGGTTTTGGTGTGTTTTGGGGCTTCTGAGACTGACCTTGTGGCGGTCTGCCTTGGAAATCCTTTTTGGATTTCTTGCCCTGTGAATCCTTGCCCCGGTGATTTCGGCTCTGATGTTCTCTCACAGGTCTATCCTTCACCATATTGTCCTTAGAAGAAGTCATCTCTTTAAATGCCAATGAGTGATTCGAGCCTTGCTTAGAGGATGTTTCTTTAACAGAGAACTCTTTATCTGCAGCCGCTTCATCACTAGCTTCCCCTTCTTGCTCCAAGGCCTCTTCATCACTCAGCTCTGGTATTTCTTTGATTAAAATATCCTTGAACATGCCTTCCTGTGGTACCTCTTTCAATTTATGCAGCACAAAATAAGCGCAGCCAAAATTGCAATATTCATTAATATAATCAACCATACCCGAAATCGCTGTATCCCGATTCACCTTAGGATGGTTGTCCCGGTAAAAACCTTTCAAACGCAACTGACTGTAACCCCAGTCACCGATAATATAGTCGTATCTTTCCAGCACCTCGCTATATCTCCCGCGAAACGCCTCCGGATTCCAACCATCCTTATGATCCAACATAAGTTCATAGCCTTTTCCGCCTATTACGATCAAACCTTTTGTCGCCTGCCTTTCTTTGGGTATCGTGGCGTTGATTATGCCGCCATCTATGTGGAATATTGGGCTTTCGGTCGCTGTTCTAGAACCGCTCCTACAGCACCAATATTCCCCTCCGATGACGCAAATCAACGATTTTTATGGGTAACCTAAGAGCAGAGATATCAGAACGCTGTCGCTTCTTCCTCCTCTTACTAACATTCTCCGTGAATTAAACCACAGAAAAGCAATAATTAGCTAGAAGAAACCGCACGCTCCTCGCGAGCTTGAGCTGCAGACTTCACCTGCTCATGCGCATGATAAGAGCTACGGACTAGCGGGCCTGATTCCACATGGCTGAAGCCACGCTTCATTCCCTCTTCCTTCAACAGTGCAAATTCCTCCGGTGGATAATATTTCTCCACATTTAAGTGTTTTGGAGTGGGTTGCAAATATTGTCCTAAAGTCAATATATCACAATTTACGGCTCGCAAATCATCCATTGCTTGTAAAATCTCATTCCACTCTTCACCGACACCAAGCATGATGCTCGATTTGGTTGGAATATTGGGTTTCATTTCCTTGGCTCTGCGCAGCAATTCCAAGGAACGAGGGTACTTCGCTTTAGCCCGTACACGATCTGACATCCGTTCCACGGTCTCAATATTATGATTAAGAATGTCTGGATTACTGTTCATGACAATCTCAAGACTATTCCGGTCTCCTAAAAAGTCTGGAATAAGCACTTCAACACTACATAACGGAAGGCGTTTACGAATCGCCGCTACCGTCTCAGCAAAAATCTGAGCGCCACCATCCGCAAGATCATCGCGGGCCACACTAGTCACCACACAGTGACGAAGATTCATTTTCTCTGCAGCTTCAGCTACACGTTCAGGCTCCTGCAGGTCCAGTTCTGTAGGCATCCCTGTATTCACTGCACAAAAACGGCATGCGCGTGTACAAATATCACCTAAAATCATGAAGGTAGCCGTACGGTTTGCCCAGCATTCATAAATATTCGGACACCTAGCTTCTTCACATACGGTATGTAAAGTTTTGGAACGCATCATGCTTTTGATTTCCTGATAGTTGTCACCGGTAGTTAGCTTAATCTTAATCCAATCCGGTTTAGGTTGCTTTGCTGTTTTATTAGACAAAATGATAAACCCCGCTTCCTCCTGAATGTGATGCTGCAGATGAAAGTTGCTGCCTCATATTATAACATGTGCGATTTACAATTGCCTGTTTTTGTGAAATATGCAGGGTGTATCATCTGGAGTTTCCAGCGAGATTTTTCTGGTACCTTTAGACAAGAACGGATAAAAAGTAGCATTTTGCACCAATCTATAAAAAAGCTTCATCCGAAGTGACTACACTCAATTTAATGCCCGGACAAAAGGAGGCTGTTATCTTGCTGGCCCTATTTAAGAATATTAAAGACCGGAGAACCCTGTTATGCCTGTCCGCGGCCGCTATCCTCTGGGGTGGTTTAAACCTTCCCGTTTCAGCAGCTGTAGCGCGGCCTACAATCCAACCGGTGATGAGCAGCGGGGATCCCGCTAGTGCTAGCAAAGAAGCGCAATGGTCTGGCCGAAGACAGATTTATGAGCAAATGAGCGCAGCTACTGGTATCCCGTGGTTTAGGTTCGCAGCCGTTGATCAATATGAACGCACGCTCGCCAAAAAGGGAGCCTCAGGGCAGCCTGTCTCCACGCGCCTTACAGCCATAAAGATCCCGGCACCGGTATGGGCTGGTCCACTCAATCCGGATCAAGGGGATACTTCCCCGAACTCCATTAGCTTCTTTGATGGTTTTGGCAGTGATGGCTCAGGAGACGGGATTGCTGATCCAGAGAATGATGCGGACGTTCTGTATAGTATGGCTAGACACTTATTGAAGTATGGACAATCCGCTAGTGATTTCAGTATCGGGGTCTGGGAGTATTATCACAATGGCCGCGCCTCGCAGCGCATTACCCAGTTCGCGAAGTTATATGAACATTTTGGACGGCTGGACCTATCCGGCAATGCCTTCCCGCTTCCCTTAAGTAACCTTTATTCTTATCGTAGCACTTGGGGCACTGGAAGAAGCTGGGGTGGAGCACGTATCCATGAAGGAACAGATTTATTTGCACCTCAAGGAGTGCCCGTCCGAAGCACCTGCTTTGGCTTAGTGGAGACAAAAGGCTGGAACCGATACGGCGGCTGGAGAATCGGGATTCGCGATATTGAGAACCGTTACCATTATTACGCTCATCTATCTGGATATAACAAAACCATTTCTCGCGGAGATATAGTCACCCCCGGTGAAATTATTGGCTGGGTAGGCAGCTCGGGTTACGGCAATCCCGGAACTCAAGGGAAATTTCCTCCGCATCTACATTTTGGCATTTACCGCGATCGCGGAATTACCGAATGGGCTTTTGATCCGTTTCCGTTGCTGAAACAATGGGAGAATCAGGAATATAGAGACTTAAAGAACAAAAGAAGCAAAAAAAGTGCCGTAAATTAGAATAAGGTCCCTTTCCTTAGAGAGGGGCCTTTTCTTTTTTAATACAACATCAAACAGCCGAATGGTTCAATGCTGACCGTAAGCTTATTATTATTTTTAAAAATTACTCCAGACAATAAATCAGTTAATTCGTTCTTATCAGCTCGATATGGGCTAAGCTCTAGTTGGTAAGGGTTTGGAGAATTATTGATAATCAGCCCTATCTTTTCGTGCTCCACACCTCGTATGTAACCAAGCACATTACGAACTTCATCAGTAAACCAAGGACGGAAGGAGCCTTTGCGCAGAACCTCATGACTTTTTCTCAGAGAAATCAACTGTTGATACCACTTATGCAGCACTGCATTCTGAGCTTGTTCTTGCCATATCATAGCTTTTCTACAGTGGGGGTCCGTCGCCCCTTCCATCCCAACCTCATCCCCGTAATAGATCATTGGAATGCCGATATAGGTCATCTGGAAAAAAACAGCCAGCATCATACGTTCAACAGCGGTACCCAAGCGGTCCCAACCACGCCCACCTTCTTTACACGCTGTAAGAAACCGCAGGGTATCATGGCTGCCAAGCAACTGAAACATAGCTGAATTCGCCTGGTCATTATACAACGCCTCCTGATGGAGCAATTGCTCCATAAAGCGAACTGGCCCCGTCGATTGTTCCGCAAAAAATTCTAACACTGCATCACGAAGCACATAATTCATTCCTCCATCGAACTGATCCCCTCTAAGCCATGGCCCAGAAGCATGCATAATCTCACCGATCAGCAGGATTTCAGGATATTCAGATTTGAGTTCTTGCCGAAACCGGGACCAAAAACGCGGATTAACTTCATTGGCCACATCCAGACGCCAGCCGTCAATCCCTGTCTCGCGCACCCAATACTTCGCAACCTCAATCATGTAATTCGCCGTATCCGGATTGTCCATGTTCAGCTTTGGCATATGCGCTTCAGCTTTGGCAAACGTTTCATAATTGGGTACAGGGGTCTGCGTAACCGGAAAGGAATGAATGAAGAACCAATCTTTATACGGAGATTGCTCTCCTTTTGCCAACACATCCTTAAACGCGAAAAAGCGGTCTCCCGAATGATTAAACACAGCATCTAAAATCACTTTGATTCCATGTCTGTGCGCCTGGCTGACCAGTGCCTTCAATCCTTCCGTATCCCCAAATACTGGATCAACCTTATAGTAATCGGAGGTATTATATTTATGTTCTGAAGGAGACTCAAATACAGGCGTCATATAAACAACGTTTACTCCTAACTGTTGCAGGTAGGGCATTTTGTCAGAGATGCCTTGTAAGGTTCCTTCGTTATAACTGCTGGGATAGATTTGATAGGTTACTGCATCCATGCTCCATGAAGGTAACTTCAACGCCTCAGAATGATGGAGATATGCATATTGAAAAGAACCCGCACGTTCCCGGTTCTCCGACGCCCCTCTCTCTCCATACCAGACATATTCACCAGCAGGATTAGTTACATGGAATAGATATCTGCATTTTTTAGTAGGGGTCTCAATGACCGCTTCATGTATCTCATAAACACCTGCCGACCCAATCCGCTCCATCTGCAAAGGAACTTCATGCCCCGGAGAATCATAACGGTCTGAGTAGATGACGGTACAGGATAATTGCTGTCCAGCTTGCGTGAACAGTCTGAGCTTCAAGATGCCCGTACCCATAGGATAGGCAAACGGATCTTCACTTGTATGATATAAAAACCATGTATGAGGCATAACTTCTAAACTCCTTTTTATGCTTTTATCGTTAAATCTATAAGACTCTTTGTAATTAGAGAGACTGCTAAATTTGTGTTATTATGGTTACAAATACCGTTCCGGATTATGAGGGGAAGACAATGAAAGTAACCATTTCTGATATTGCCAAAGCAGCCAATGTGGCTAAATCTACCGTATCCAAAGTATTAAACGATTCCCCCAAAATATCACAGGAAACGAAACACAAGGTTCGCGAAATTATGAAGCAAATGAACTATACACCAAGTAGTATCGCTACCGGATTAGCCAGACAAAGCAGCTGTAATATTGGTCTCCTGGTCGATATGTCCAAGGAAAGTGAATTTCTAAACCAGTTTTTCTACAACATCATCGGTGGAATAGAAAGTGTAATTGCGCCTTTAAAATACGAGCTGACTATTTCCAATGTACAGCATAGTAGTCCGGAAGGACATTTTCTAAATAGACTTGTATTCAGCAAACGTGTCGACGGAATCATAGCGAATAACTCCGTACTCACGGAAGAGCTTTGCGAAGAACTGAACCGCTTGGAGTTTCCCTACATCTCCATCGGCGAAATTATGACTCCCGGAAGCTGGGTTGATTTCGATAATGAAGCAGGCGGCAGCATGCTGACCTCACATTTAATAAAGCAGGGGTACTCCAAAATAGCCTTCATAGGCGGGCAGCAGCAGGAAAAGATTTATACCCATCGTCTGAGTGGATATTTGCAAGCATTGCAGCAAGCAGATCTTGCCGATCAGCAGCAATGGATTATCAATTGTAAGGCTGATGAACATGAGAGCTATCATGCTGCACTTGAGCTTCTACAGAGCGAAGATCGACCAGACTCCGTAGTATGCATGAACAGCTATGTTGCCTTCGGGGTGCTTCAAGCTGCAAAATCACTGGATATTCATGTTCCCTCACAGCTCGGCATTGCCGCATTTGATGAATATCCTCTGTCCCGTTACACTACGCCTCCTCTAACCTCGCTGAATATCGACACCTTCCAGCTGGGGGTATCTTCAGGCGAGCTGCTGATGCAACGCATTCGTAATAACAACATACCCTCTAGGCATTTGCTTCTCGAGCCAGAACTCATTCCTCGTGAGTCAACTATGAGATCGCAGTTCCCGGCGGGAACGTAGTGAAGAGGCGGGAAGCTTGGTTGCTCTGACTGCTGATTTAGCTTGATTTAGCTTGATTGAGCTTGTATAGCTGACTGAACTTTATTACGCTGCGTGCTGTTTTGGCTTGATTGTCTGGAGTAACTGCTTTAGCTTGATCGAATTTGAGTAGCTAAAATGGCTACATCGGATTTAATTGCATTTTGTGCAATAGAAATCCTTATAGGATGGGTAACATTCGATTTAATTGCACTTTGTGCAGTCAAAACTCGTGAAATCGGCAAAAAACAGCCTTTTTCCTGAATTCTACTGCACAAAATACAGTTAAATCTTTCTACCAGCTTCAAACAGAAAGTTTAATTGTACTTTCTGCAATTAAAAAGCTTCATACTGCTTACCAAGGAGCGGCCCCATACGGGAGCCGCTCCTTGGTGTGTTTAAGCTGTAGATATTATGAAGCTTATAGATCCTTCCAGCGCTGAACCGTCAGATTTACGGTTTGTGCACCGCCTGATGGCGTAAGGGTTCGATTGGAAAGATCCGATCCATTCGAATTCACCTCCACATTAGTCCAAGCACCTCGTGTAACTTTGTATTGAATTGCTGTTCCCGCCGGTAGACTTAGTGTGATGGAGTAAATACCATCACTACCCTTCGTCAGTTGGTAGTTCGGATCTGCCGCATTCCAGCTATTGAAGGAACCGGAGAGATAAACGGGACCACTCACAGGAGTAGACGCAGGAACAGTTGCTCGGAATGTAACACTATCCGCTTGTGGCTCTCCTGCGGTGATGTTACCATTCACCATACTCCAGGTGCCCGCAGCAAAATGATAGTTATTGCCTCCATTGTTATCCCATGTGCCACTGCCATTATTAAAGGCTGCGGTCAGCCCAGCTGCCGTGTCCAACTGAATCGTAACCGCCTTATATCCTGTAAAAGCAGAAGCTTGAAGCTGCTCGCCTGGAGACGTCGTCCAGACCGTTGAACCATCGAGCTTATAATGGATATAAGAGCTGCTATAAGCCGCATTCTTATAATAGATCGTTGCCGTACTGCCGACAGGTGTTGCCGTTGGTGTTGGCGTTACGGTGGGTGTCGGCGTTACCGTTGGCGTCGGTGTTGGCGTTACGGTTGGTGTCGGTGTCGGCGTTACCGTCGGAGTTGGCGTTACCGTCGGAGTTGGCGTTGGTGTTACCGTCGGTGTCGGTGTCGGCGTTACCGTTGGTGTTGGTGTCGGCGTTACCGTTGGTGTCGGCGTCACTGGTCCACCCGATTGAATATTGCCAGTTGGTGTATAGGTCCAGGTGCCGGCACTAAATAAATAGTTGCTGCCCCCGTTACTGTCCCAAGTGCCGCTGCCATTGTTAAAGCAAGCTTCAAGCTGGCTGGCTGAGCCAATATTAATCGTTATTTTGTTGTAGCCTGCTACATCAGAGACAGGTATCGCCACACCCGGTGATGTCGTCCAAGTTCCTCCTGCAGGACGATAATGAATATAAGGCGAGGTATAGCCCTGCTTATAGTAAATAGTGACACTGTTCCCCGCTGGTGTTGTCACTGAAGCAATCGCGCTAAGGAGGGATAGATTGCCTGCTGCATCCATTGCTTTTACCGTATAGTCATACGTAGTACTGGCAGATAATCCGTTATCCGTATATGAAGTAGTTGCGGATGTACCCACTTTTACGCCGTTGCGATAAATTTCATATCCGGTCACACCTACATTGTCGGTGGAAGCGGTCCAGCTTACTAAAGCACTGGATGCATTTTGAACGGTTGCGGTCACGTTAGTGGGTACAGTTGGAGCAACTGTATCTGTAGGAAGCTGTTGTTTGGCATAGATTTTGGCTGCATTTGCACCCACGGTTACAGTGATCTGCTTGCCAGTTGCTCCACCCGATTGTACGGTTACCGTATCCGAAGTGTTCAACTGGTTATAAAGAACCGTCCCGACTGCCAAGCTGCTCTCTGCACGCAGTGGAATGGTAACGGTCTGCGAGCCGCTGGATTTATTACTGAATACGGAGATAACTTCCTGCCCCAGATTAGTTCCAGTGTCAATACGACGTGAAAAAGCATATAAGTTCTGTGCAGACCACATTTCACGTTGAGTGCCTGTACGGAGTGCCGGATTATTTTTCCGAATCTCATTAAGTTTGGCTACGTGCTTGTAGGTGCTGGCATTCTCATTAAAATAATTCTCTATTACATTGCCGTTTGCATCCCGTTTCACCATTGACCAGCGGTTCCAGGTATCGGCGATGCCTCCCGTCATAATCTGCCCATTACCATTGCCTTTGTTCTGTTCCGTACCTTGGAAGACAACGGGTGTTCCACGCACTGTAAAAATAAAACTCAAAGCGTTCTGCAGCTTATCTACGCTTCCTCCAGCTTCTGTGAGAAAACGATTGCGGTCATGATTGTCGATAAAGGTAACCATGTGATTGGCATTTCCGTTATAGTAGGAATCCTGTGCCAAGGTGCTTTTAATATTGGAGTCAAAAGACTGCCCATATGCGAAGCTATTTAGAACGGAGAAGAACATTGGGAAATCAAGCATGCCCCACTCCTTGTTGTTGCCGACCCAGCGCGAGACAAATTCAGCATTGCCGTCAAAATTCTCGCCAAAGGTATTAACCCCCAGATAATTTTGCAATTCACCAATATCAGTCGGCTTCATCAGCTTGGCTGCGTCTACACGCGCACCATCTGCCCCTGTATAGTCAAACCAGCCTTTAATCGAATCAAATATGGCCTTTTTAGCAGCAGGGACATCGAAGTCAATGTCATCCAGTCCGCCTAGATCATGATTTTCTAAGTAATCCTGTGCCCATTGATCGTATCTTCCGTCTGCCAAAGACCAGTTGATATCTCCGTTATGGTGATACCAAGCCGGGTTATTGAAAGGAGCTGCTGGCTGCAGACTAGGGATATCATAGTAGGCTTGGGTACCCAGCATATAATCCCCGATATGGTTTGGCACAACGTCTATAACCACCTTGATGCCAACCGCATGTGCGGAATCCACTAACTCCTTCAGCTTCTCCTTTGTACCGAAGTAGGGATTGGCTGCGTTAGGGTCCTTAACGTTGTACCCGTGATACGCCGTGTTTTTACCACTGCCGTTGTTCTCCCGATTCGTCATTTGCGGCTCCGCCACTGGGGAAATCCAGATCGCGGTGTAGCCCATATTTTTAATATAAGACAGCTTGTCGATCACTCCTTGCCAATCTCCGCCTTTCATATAACGGAAATCTTCTTCAGAGTTCTCGCCATAGCGAATTGCCGCTCCCGTAGCATTGTTGGAAGAGTCCCCGTCATTAAACCGGTCAACCATAATCTGATAAATGGTATCATTCTCGTTAATCGTACCGATGCTGGCTGCATCTGCCTGTTGTGGCGCTAAGACGAATAAATTAATCACAGTAGAAAGAAGAATAGATGTAATCAGAACGGGCACGTACCATAACTTACGTTTCATCGCGCGCATCTCCCTCTCTTATTAAAGCGTATTCATAACACACTAAAACCTACTTCTTGGATTAAAACCGACCTTTCCAGCGATGTTTTTGGCATAGAAACAAACGAATTTTAGGGAAACCGGTTTCCCTACTAAAAATTACCATGACACCAGACGCGTTGTCAAGCCTTAAAATTGAAATGCACAACAAAAAAAGAGCTCCTATTTAGGAAGCTCTTGGAGTTGAATATTTACTGTTTGAGTTCAGCGTCCCGCCGTCTGAATAAACTGCAAGACCTCATTCATAATTCGGTCCTTCTCTTCACAATGGCACACCATATGACCACTGTTGTCGACCATCAGCACCTGTTTTTGGGTCGCCTTGATCATATGATGTCGTAGGTAATCGGCGCTTCTAGTCTTCACTAGATGATCTCTTTTTCCTTGCACGATCAGGGTTGGAGTCTCAATATGCGGATAGACAGAAAAGCTCTCACGAACCAATCGCTGGAACTCTCGAGTTGCTTTTGGAGGCGTTGAACTGAATTTACTAATATAAGTTTTTAGCATGGAAAAGCTCCCAAGGGTCTTAATAATTTCTACAGGATTCAGCGGAAACACAGGGGTAGACAACAAAGTGAGAGATTTAATCCAAGGTTTATAGCGCACGGAAAGATGTGAAGCAATAAGAGCACCGGTTGAAAAACCGATCAGATGAACGCCGTCATTTGTCTTTAACAGCTCTGTTAATTCATCCTCAGCACTTTGCTGCCAATCATGTCGATCCGAATGCAGTAGATCATTCCTGCTGCCCCCGTGCCCCTTCAGGGTAAATGTTCTGGAACGATAATTATGCTGCTCCATAAACTGGGACAAGGGAGAGATTTCATGCTCACCTCCGGTAAAGCCATGAATAAATAAACAACTTTCCATAATTGTCCCTCTTTTCACATTCCATACTGAATTCCAACTTTATTGTATAATGCCAATCCCCTTTATTTTC
Organism: Paenibacillus sp. FSL H8-0315; assembly: GCF_038005365.1. Classification (NCBI taxonomy): domain Bacteria; kingdom Bacillati; phylum Bacillota; class Bacilli; order Caryophanales; family Paenibacillaceae; genus Paenibacillus; species Paenibacillus sp. FSL H8-0315. Next base: position 2,277,778 of record NZ_JBBOTA010000001.1, read on the forward strand.
TATTCATTCCAACCTTCTATGTAAAACCTTAACCAAATGATGTCAAGGTTTACCACCGTTATAGGTTCAAAAAAAATATAAACTCTATTGCTCCCACCAAAGAAGACCAAGTGCAGAAGTAATCGTTAAGCCTACAGCCGAGCTAGATGAAGTTACGTTAGCACAAATAGCAGTCCCCGGCGGAACGATGATGCTGCCCGTAAAGTTCTGTGAGAAAGCGCCTGGAGCTAATTGATAATTGTAAAGCGTCGTCCCCCCGCTAATTGCCGCTGTTGAAGATTGAACGGTCATCGCACTTGTAGCCGCGCTTCCGAGATTATTATTGGTTGGTGTCAAGGTTGCAGGAGAGGTTAACGTCCCTCCTTTTACAATTGTAAAGCTTCCAGACATAGCCGATAGCAGAGAAGATCCGCCGATACTGCCGCTAATACGAGAGATATATACGGTTTTCCCGCTACCAGCAGCATTACTAATCCGAATAGAAGTAATTGCAGAAATAAGACTAAGTACGACCAAACTAGACGCGGATGTGTTGGTAGAATACAAGACCGCAGCCTTCGAAGCACTTATTTCAGGTGGCGCGCTGATATCCGGAGATTGGAAGGTATTGACCATATCCACAAAAAGAGGTTGATCATTGTCGTTAAACACATATTGATTAGGCATGATTATCCCCTCCCATTTCTAATATTCCCACCAACTAATAGATGTTGTCGCTGCTGAAGTTCCCGATGCAATCGTGATGGACGTGGTTATGGAATTTCCGGGAGGAACAACGATTTGTCCAGTAAAATCAACAATGACGGGCCCCGCTGCCAGTAATAAAGATACTAGAGTGGCCGGACCTCCCGTAGGGGCAGCAGTCGAGGTTCTGGCCGTCATCACACTGGTTAACGCACTTCCAAAATTAAAATTTATCGGTGTAACGGTAGTCCCGGTGACCGTAGCGTTCCGAAGCAGAGATAAAGTAACAGCAGCTGTTGCCGAGCTAGCTGCAACACGGGATACATACAATGTACGTCCGCTGCCTGCCGGATTACTAATCTGAACAACTAACGGTGCAGCAGTCGTTACCGTAGAAGTAAAAGGGATTCCAAACAATAGCCCCGCCTTAGCCGCTCCTCCCTCCGGAGCTGAATCTATACCAGGTGCAACATACGTGTTGACTTGTTCTGTAAAGAGTGGCTGGCTACTCTGATTAAAGACTGAATCGTTTGGCATGCGCTATCCTCCCCGTACTTGAGCTTATCTTATTTTATGCCACTCTAAGTAACAGGTTGTTTGGGAATGTGCGTATTTTTGCTTTCACAGCCCAATCACCTCTTATTTTTCACCATATATTATTATCACCATTCGAATGGCTAAGGATTGTCCCTAACGGTTCGCGGCTTATTGAACTGCGGTTTATTGATGCTCAGGGCTCAAACGACGGTTAGGGTCCTTTTATGGACAGGGTTCCAGAAAACCCGTAGGAGGTGAATGAAATCCATAACGGTCTGGAACTAAAAAAGCGCAGCAAAATAAAACACTCAAAAAAACAGGGGAATTGTTCTAGAAATCCGCAATCATTTCCACCTCCAAAGGGTCGAAGAAACCGCCGTAAGGTGACGATCAGTCCTTTATTTTCCGAGCATCAATTTATCGGATTCCCCGTGTTCAGCTCCATTTCACCTCTGTCTTGGCAAAAAAGCGGAACTAAAACGATGATCTCTTACGCAGTTATGAACCAAGGAGACCACCCTGTTAGCGTCCGCTTGGAGATTAGTCCGAACAGTTTTGATTCTTTTATAGATTCAGAAGAGATCGTGGCTGCAAAAGAAATGAAGGTGCTAGTGCCAAGCAGATTTTTAAAGTGGACTCGGATATCCGCCTCCACGCAGCAGTCAACGGGTTTAGGCAAAATTGATGTATACGTCCAAGCCCAGTCTATAGGTATGAGTTAACAATTTTATAAGAGAGGGACGAGGAACTTTGCCTAACTACAGCTCTTTTCAAGCTAATCCCGATAATCTACGAACGCTTATTTTTGGCCGGGATGCCTCGCTGATTGATCATCCGCTCACTACAGATCCAGGCGGAAATCTAACGACAATTATCCTAGATGGTACGATTTCCAATATACTCGGAGCTACCATCACTGCGGGTACTTTGTCATCAGCAGGAACAGTTACTAACATTCTTAACGGGACCATTACTAGCATACTTGGAGCTACCATCACAGCTGGTACCTTGTCTTCCGCAGGTACCATTACTAACATTCTCGAAGGTACCATTACTAACGTACTCGGAGCTACCATCACAGCTGGTACCTTGTCTTCCGCAGGTACCATTACTAACATTCTCGAAGGTACCATTACTAACGTACTCGGGGCTACCATCACTGCGGGTACTTTGTCCTCCGCAGGTACGGTTACCAACATTCTTAACGGGACTATTACTAGCGTACTTGGAGCTACCATCACAGCTGGTACTTTGTCTTCCGCAGGTACCATTTCTAACATTCTCGAAGGCACGATTACTAGCGTGCTCGGAGCTACGATTACGGCTGGTACCATTACTAGTGTACTAGGCGCAACTATTACCGCGGGTACTTTGTCCTCAGCAGGAACGGTCACCAATCTCTTAAACGGGACCATTACCAGCGTGCTTGGAGCCACAATCACCGCGGGTACTTTGTCCTCCGCAGGTACAGTAACCAATCTCTTAAACGGGACCATTACCAGCGTGCTTGGAGCCACAATCACCGCGGGTACTTTGTCCTCCGCAGGTACAGTAACCAATCTCTTAAACGGGACCATTACCAGCGTGCTCGGAGCCACGATCACTGCGGGTACTCTGTCTTCGGCTGGTACAGTAACCAATCTCTTAAACGGGACCATTACCAGCGTGCTCGGAGCCACGATCACTGCGGGTACTCTGTCCTCAGCAGGTACGGTCACCAACCTCTTAAACGGGACCATTACCAGTGTGCTTGGAGCCACCATTACCGCTGGTACGCTCAGCAGTGTGACCTCTATTTCACAACGCAGCTTTATCGAACAGACGACGACGGGTATTGCAACTGCTAATGCCTATACTCCACTGCCAGCAGTGACTACGAGCGTATTGGGGACCTATTCCTTTTTCATCAATAACACTGGAGCTAACCCGGTCAACACACGAGTAGAAATCAGTGCTGACGGAACGAACTATTTCGTCGATACCACAGGAGATAATCCTTTAGCAGCAGGTTCTATCGATGTCATAGTTCCAGCCAGATTCCTGAAATATACACGCTTATCCTATCAATCAACGAATGCAGGGGCCGCCTCAACAATCAATGTAAGTTTCAACGCACAGGGAACGTAATGCAGATGCCCATCATATGTTGTAACGAAAGAGTGCATGGATATCCATGTGCTTTTTCTTTTGATAGCAAAAGCTGATTTCTACTTCTACATATGTAACAAGGAGGAAACAACGTGAACAATATTACGCTTGGCGTCCACCTCATCGTTAACAATGAAGCTGATCTTCTGCCCCACTGTCTCACAAGCGTAGCAGGTGTTGACGAGATTGTGGTCATAGATACAGGCTCTACTGACGAATCCATAGCTATTTCCCAAGCGCACGGGGCTAGAGTATTCCAACGGGAATGGACAGAAAACTTTGCTGCAGCACGTAACGAAGGTCTCGATCAGGCGGATACCGATTGGATTCTAGTCCTTGATGCCGATGAACGCCTGCAAACTCCACTTCCGGAACTCCGCAGCCTCCTGCAAAACACGCAAGCTCAGGCTTTTACAGTACACATTGATAATTGGCTTGGCGTTCGGCCTGAGGATAAGGTAAAGCACAGTGCGATTCGTTTATTCCGAAATGGACAGGGTTATCGATATAGCGGAAGAATTCATGAAGGAATTGACGCTGCAATTCTTAAATCACATAACATCTCGGCGATTGTGCATAGTGATATTGAGATTGAACACTTCGGATATTTGCCGGAAATCATGGCACGAAAAAATAAAATCAAACGCAATGAGCAGCTGCTGCGACTCGCTTTAGCCGAACAACCGGAAGATCCTTTTCACTCGTATAATTTAGCAGTCACCTGCTGTCAGAACGGTCGTCTTCAGGAAGCAGAGGCATTACTTCGCCAGACCCTTCACCATGTGCCACTTGAAGCTTCTTACCGTCCTACGATGATTAGAGATCTCTGTAAAATTTATCTGACTCAAGGAAAAACCAATATCATAGATCCCTTGCTGTTGCCTGAATTGGAGCGTTATGAGGATTACCCTGACCTGCATTTTTTATTAGGCCAATCTTTGGAGAGTCAAGGCTTGTTAGAACGTGCTTTTCAAGCTTATCAGCGTGCAGCATCCATTTCTGGAGATCAGGTTTGTCAAAAATATGTATCTGAGCAAGGGATGAACACCTTCCGCCCACTTTATCGACTAGGCTTAATCTCAGAGCGGCTTGAGCTTCAGGAGGACGCTGCGAGATTCTACCACCGTGCGCTTCAACACCACTCTTTATATAGGCCTGCCTTGCAGGGAATAGCTTCTGCTTTTCAACGCTTAGCTGTACCCGATGAGGAGATTGCCGGCTTGCTGATACAACTCGTCCCCCCAACTAATGCTGCCCAACGAGCTGCAATCATTGACAGCTTATTTGCGATAAATGCTAATGAGACCATCACTAACTTATCCCGAGACACTTTTCCCTTGGAATTAGATACGGCAAATTGGATGATCTCTTCACTCCTCATCACCGGCAAGCTAGAGAACGCCTATACAACCATAAGACAAGTGACCTCCTTAGCTACGCAAGATAACCATGATTTAGAATATCTGAAAAAGTGGGCTACCCTCTGGGCTATTTGCTCTTGGGCGCTTTTTGGAGAATTCCATAATGACCTGCTAACCTATGCACCAGACGAACTCCGTTTCGGACTGCAATACATTCAGAAGTGCCACCAGCAACAAAAGGTAGATCCCGTTGAAGCAGAGGTAGATACATTAACATTACATTCCTCATTCATTTCAGATTTGATCGAACAATCAGTAAAACTACACCAGCCCGCGTTAAGCGAAGCTTTGATAAAGCTGTTCCCTACCTTTCGGTCTGAATTAGCCGCAGCATTATATAAAGAAGGGAATAGGAATACAGCCGGCGAGCATTTTATCAGGTTAGTTAGCGATCAAGCAGCTGATACGAAGGTTCTTTTTTATATAGGTGAGATGGTCTTTGACAAAGGGCATTACACGGAAGCCAGTGAATGGTTTCAACAAGCGCTGGAGCAGATGCCTGAGCATGAGGCTGCCCGAGTGGGTTTAGCACTCTGTTACCTTCAGCAAGCGAAGCATAGCATGGAGGAGGCACTAAACAGCTTGGATGCAGCTAACGTTCATGGTCCACTGCAAACGGATATTGGTGCCATCCATAAATCCATCTTTTTACTAAATCGTACACCGTGGCATACACAGTGGAGCTTCCGCCAGAGTGAGGGGAGGACAGCCAAATGAGCATGCCCAGCCAAAAACCTCTGATTTCTCTATGCATGATCGTTAAGAACGAAGCAGATAACCTAAACCAATGTTTAAAAAGTGTACGTGGTATCGCCGATGAGATTATTGTAGTCGATACTGGCTCTACTGACTCCACGCTACAAATTGCTCTAAGCTTTGGAGCTAAAGTTGTTCACCATACTTGGAATGGCGATTTTGCCGCTGCCCGCAACGCGGGTCTTCAGCAAGCCCACGGACAATGGATTCTCATTCTGGATGGAGACGAGGAACTGGATGCGAAAAGTAAGGGGGAGCTGTTGCTGTGTGCGGAGCATTTGGAGTATGAAGCTTTTTTTCTGCGCATTCATAATCATAAAGGTTTAACCGCAGCTTCACAGACCATTACTGTTAATCCGATTATCCGGCTATTCCGTAACCGCCCGCAGTACCGTTTCAGCGGCATCATCCACGAACAGATTGCAGAAACGATCGTAAAAGCTACTCCCAAAGCAGCAATGCATTTAAGCAACGTAGTCATCCATCATTACGGTTATGCAGACGGCGTAGTAGCAAAAAAAGATAAGATCAAACGAAATGTTGAGCTGCTCAAGGAACAGCTAAAGTTAAATCCCAATGACCCCTTCCACCATTTCAATATGGCTGTTGAATATATGCGGCTTGGTGAATATCAACCGGCTCTAGAGCATATCAAAAGATCACTTAACGAAGCTCCACCCGATACAAGTTATGTTCATCTGCTGCACAAATATCAAATCCGCTGCCTGGCAGAATTAAAAGATTTCAACGCGGCGCTGGAAGCTTGCGACTCAGGGATAACCTTACATCCGGATTATCCTGACTTGGCTCATATCAAAGGTGTGCTGCTGTTTCAAATGGGGGCCCTAGTTGAGGCCAAAACAGCATTGCTGCAAGCCTTAGTCATTGGAGAAGCTCCTTCCGGTTACCATACCGAGTCCGGATTCGGATCTTATTTGACATTTTATTTGCTGGGACAGTTATGCGAAGAGATAGGCGATGAGACCGAGGCCTGTGTCTGTTATACCAAAGCTGCTCAGCTTCATCCCGAGCCAACGCCCATTATAACCCGACTGATCCGAGCCTTAAAATGTGCTGAGCGCGAAAATGAAATTTTGGGCTGGCTTCACGCTCATCTACCCGAATACACAGCCGCTAAAAGCGGACTTCTCTTAGATTTATTGCGGATTGAGGGATGTGAAGAGGCAGCAAAACAGCTGATGAAGACCACAGGGCAGTCCTCATCTAATGACTCGTTATTCAACCCAGCCTATCACCCAGGGCGTTCGGAGCTTTTGTTGGCGGATCGTCTGCTTGCCTCCCTCACTTCTTCAACCCCCTATTCTCCAGCGGCTAAAAGAGTGCGACTCGCACTTCCACTGCCCAGAGTTTCAGATTAGGAAGGACGTATTCCTATGACCACACCGGATATCACACTTTGCATGATTATTAAGAACGAGGCAAACCATCTGGAGAAATGCTTATCCTCTGTGCGCGGGCTAGTGTCTGAGATTATCATTGCGGATACAGGCTCAGAGGATAACAGTAAAGAAATCGCTCAGAGGTTCGGTGCAAAGATTATCGACATTCCTTGGGAAAATGATTTTTCCAAAGCGCGGAATATAAGCCTAGAGTATGCAACTTCCGCTTGGGTTCTGGTACTGGATGCTGATGAGGCTGTGGATCATTGGAGTGAGGAGCTGCTCCAGCCCTTGCTTGGTGCCGAGTATATTCATGCGTATTGGCTGCCCATTATCCACTATGTCGGTGAAATACCTGAAGCGAATTTTGTTACAGATCATGTCTGTCGATTATTCAAAAATGATAAAAGAATTATTTTTCGTGGAAGTATTCATGAGGAGATTGCCAGCAGCATTTGGGAGCTTCCAGCGGGGGAGATCGCTTATGCAGATTTGCGTATTTTCCACTACGGATATTTAGAAGATGAACTGATGCGTAAAAATAAATATAACCGCAATTTAGCACTCATCAACAGGGGTCTGCGGCTTCAACCGAACCATCTTTTTCTTCGTTACGCGTTAGGGGCAGAGTATTATCAGCAGGGTCAATATAAAGAAGCGGCAGAGATCCTCCTTCCGCTGCTCACCGATGCTCCAGCCCCTTCCGGTTATGTCTCAGATATTTACCTTAAGACGGCGTACGCCTTACAACTATGTGGCCGAAAGCAGGAAGCCGAGGAAGTTTTTCGTACGGGGAGCGGTCTTTTTCCTGATTTCACGGATTTATTAGAAAGCTATGCCCTCCTATTACTGGAACAAGGGAAGCTCAGCTCAGCCAAGCACTTCTTGGAGAACGCACTTCAGAGCGGGAATACAGCACATAAATACCCTTCTTCCTCAGGCAGTGGAACGTATCGGACAGAACTACTAGCCGGAAGAGTCTGTGAGAAGTTATACCAATATCCGGATGCGTGGAGACATTACGAGGCTGCTATACAACATAAGCCTGATTATAGCGAAGCGTGGAAAGAACTCGTCCCACTAAGCCTTCTATCTGGAGAGAAGGCACAACTACGAGCATTGACCCACAACTATCTGCACTCTTTATCTCCTGATACTTTGAGTTATCTTCTGCCCGCAGCGCTCAATGCCCGCGATCCGGAATGGCAAGCTGAGCTTTCTATAGCCAGCCAGTTACCCTCATCTGTTCAGGCTGCATTGCTGGCGATTCTGGAGATAAACAATCAACCGGAACATTTTCAGACACTCGCACCGCTTGAACAGCTGCTTCATGATCCTTCCCATCTTTCCAACCGATCCTTTGTACTTGGCTACCTGTGGGCTTTCTCTTGCCGTATTGGAGATACTGAGTCTGCCATGCGCTGGCTTGTCTGTCTATTGCCTTACAGACCGGGGATTTTATCGATCCATCATATTTTAACAGGGAATTATAGTCTTAAGGCTGATCTTTCGGATCTAAGCTATGCAGCACAATTGCTGCTTCAGACTGGTGCTTGGAATAGTTTATTAGCACTTTATCGCCATTCGGAAGGATCTTCCTTACACTGGTCCAGTCTGCCGCAGCCCTTACTCTACGGATTACTCGAAGCCCCCACCTCCATAAAAAAACAATGGTGCTCTATTTATGTCAGCAAGCACCCTCAATATCATACACCTGCGGACTGTACCGAGTGGCAATTATACGCTGCGATAGCCTACTCCTGTGGAGAGATGCCCATCCTTCATGTAGAGGATGAAGCCGCTTTGCGTAGAGTCGGGGGGGCTACCGCAGCCGTGAGCCTCGCTTATTACAAGCTGCAGCTCGCAGCAGAAGTATATCCGCAAGGGATACCATCAGCTCATATCCCTTCTGCGCTGCTTCTGAGATCTGCCAGCCGGACTTAGCCGGTTGGCAGATCAGATGCGGATTTCAAAGCTCCTCTTGCCATTCCACCAGATGGGGCTGCTCATCAAGGATAGATTCGTACTGCTCCAGACTACCCCAGCGCCCCTCTGGATCAAGCTCCAGGTAACGCGAGTATTTTCGCCGAAGCTCCTCAGGGGATATCGCCCAACCATAATGTTTCACACGCAGCTCGGTAAGAAACCCCGGCAATACCGAATAAGAGAGCGGAAGTCTTGGCACATGATGATCCATTTTCGGAAAAAAATAATGAAAGTTCGGCAAATACCGGACTAGTGTACGGGTATGCTTCGTGTGTATATTCCAATGCTCATCTTCACGGTAATGTGTGGTGCCGCCCCAAAAATCAAATAATCGGAAGGATACCCAGTCATACACATCCTGATCGATGAGTCGCCTCATCTCCCGTTTAGCAGACTCTTCATAGAACTCATCGGCGTCCACAGACAGCAGCCAATCCGGATTCGTAGATACCGCCAGCTCCCACAATGTTTGCCGCAGCTCCCATTCACGGTTAAACAAAGAGCTTTGCAGGGTTACGAGCTTCTTAACTTTGGCAAAAGAGAGACATAACTGAGCCGTATGATCTGTACTTCCATCATCCACGATCACAATATCATCCACGAACTCACTTAATTCCTCCAGCACCTGCTCTAAATACCTTCCGGCTTCGTTCCTAACCTGCATAATAGCGGTCAGACGGTTGCCTGATGTTTTGCGGAGTGGCCCTCTATGACTACTCATCCTCCACTCTCCTTCTCAATCGTCTTACAGCCTCTTCGAGATCTGCCATCTCTGACAAAAGTGGCCATGCCTGATTGTCTTGCCCTCCCGCATTTAAAAAGCTGCGGATGGCCTCGTGCCGCCTGCCATACAGCAAGTGTATGGTGCCTTCCATGGCTTCATCCACATTTTCTTCCTGCTCATGTTGCAGCACTATTGCCTTTTCCCATTGAAAAGTCCGCACATAATTTTGCACCAGCAACGCTTTTGCCTCGGAAGAAGTTAGCGGACTTAAAATTCTTACCGCCGCTGCCTCATCCTCATTCAGGTGGAACAACTCCGCACGAACCAGTTCATCCTGCCCGGAATGGAGCCAGCCCTCCATCCTTTCTACTGCTCGCTTCTCCTCTGCGGTAAATGCTGTAATCGCAAATTGGCGGACCGCCGTTTCCAGATTCCCTGTCTTGGCTTCTATTGCAGAAAAAAACCGGAAGTGTGAAATAAGGCAATCCAAATATTCATACAGCACCATTAACTCAAAGGATTGCGCCAGATATCGATTCGCTGTGGAGTCCCCAAGCAAATACAAATAAGATGCTGCCAAATAATGTACAACAGGCTGGCTGGGCAGCTTGGCGCACATCGAAGTATAATAATCCGCCCTAAGCTGGAGTTGAATCCTAAACCAGTCCTTAGCAAGGAGGGGATCCTCCTGCCATAAGCTCCCAATCGCCTTACTCCATAACACTTCATAATCTGTCAGAAAATAAATCCGCTCGCGCTGACATACAACTCCATACGATTCCTGCTGATCCCCGTCGAGATAAATAACATTCTCCCTGCACAAGCTCTGCTCCAGATAGATCCGTTCTGATCGGGTTCCTACTAGATCGGCCTTTGCTCCAAGCAAGCCGCTGTATTTATCCCATAAGACCTTATTTTCTTCTTCCGGACAGCGCTCTAACAAAGCCACTATATATCCCGCTTGCAAAGAAAGAACCTCTGGTAGCCAATAGGGAGAAGAGACCAGAAGTGTGTACTCCCTCGCCTTGAGAGTATGAATATCCGCGATCATTACCGGCTTGATCTGGCTGTTAGTCTGCTGCTCAAGAGTCATTCTTCCGGCAAAACAGACCTCTTCCCGCTCGGGCAGAAGATCCAACAGTCTTTTATATTCGTATTCCTCCCAGGAGCCTTTGCTCAGAATTAAATATTTCATGACTGCGCCTCCTTGCCCTTGCTGCTATCTGCCTTCTTCCCCTGCGGTTCGGACAAATCCCCCACATAACCTATAGTTAGTGAAGCTTCAGGGTGAAGCTGCAATTGGTGCGAAGTAGACGCCTTACAAGTAATCACTCCAGGCACATTCCCGCCTTTATGAGCAACTCGCTCTAATGGAAAAACAATTCCCGAAGGGTCCCCCCTAAGCAACCGCCCCACCTCTTCGTCCATATCCGTAGATAAACTAACGATCAGATCTGCGGAACCTTGGGTGATCGCCTTCACTACCCGTTCAACGTAATATTTCTCATATCTGATAGAGTCTGATAAATACACAGTTATCTCACACTCAAATAATGCAGATGCATTCTTCAAAGCCCGCAGCCAAGCCTCTTGACCACGAACTGTAATCACTACATCCTGTTCATTTACTGGCAAGCCGGGAGCTGTGTTCATCCAGCTGTCCTTGATCCAGATCCAGCGAATATTCTTGTAGCTCTGCTGCTCCTGTGTAGCTGCCCATTCCTGCGGAAGATGGTCCCCATTCCCATCCTCTTCACAATAAACAATCGCCGTCACTAATGGGGTTGCCAAGGTTGCCTTACCGAGTGGAATAACAGGTTGTGTTGATTGTAAGAATCCATTCTGCGGTACAAGATGTTCTTCGGCTTCTAAGACATCCTCCAGCGCCCATTTTGTACTGTACGCCTGCCAGCCATCCGCAAGTGTTGGTCCGTTCAGCCTTCTCTGGCCCCTATCAAGTGAATGTATAGCATGAACATACACAGCATCACTTAGCGCCAGCTTGGCTCCAGACTGCCGGGCTCGAAGACACCAATCGGCAATCATAAGAGGCCGCGCTTGAAGCGAGATGTCCAACCCTCCAATACGCTGAAGCAGCTCTTTAGAGAACAGGAGGCAAGAACCCGTTAGTACATGCATCTCTCGCCATTCTCCTTGATGCCGGCCAAGACTGTAGCTTACATGCGCAGCAAACTCATCATAGGTGCCGAAGTGAAGACGTTTCTTCCCTTCCCCTCTTTCGGTTGAAGAGCGAGGGGCCACCACCTTAACTGAAGCGTCATCAAAAGGAACCCACAATAGCTCACTTAGCCAGCCAGGTGATACCATGATCGAATCTTCAAGCAAAACCGCGAAACTGGTTTCGATCTGTGCCAAAGCCTGGTTAGGCATGTACTCCTCCTTTTCATAAGGAAGAAAGAGAATCGGCTGCTCCGGTGAGAACTGTTCCGCTAAAGTTTCCATAGGAAAATCAGGAGTCATCGCCACAGCAATAATGCGCACAGACTCTCCAGAATGGAGCAGCAGCAAGGGTAAGCAAGCTGCGGCACATTCCAGGCGGCTTAGCTCAACTACAAGGGTAAGTCCATCTTTACTCGGCAGTGGAAGTAGTCCCGTGCGCTCCAAGAACCCATACCTACCCGCCAAGCGTTCCACATACAGAGATTCTTGCGACATTAGGATTCACGCTCCATTTATTAAAGCTGTTCTACCTATAGTCTATGAGCGCTGAAGCATGATATCCCCTTAATTTCCTCCGCCCGCGCCTTTGTCTTCTTCCGTATGATCTGCACCCGTACTCGCGGGATCGGTTGCCGCTGGAGACGAGCTGTTATCTTTCTGACTGTTACTGGAGGTATCCTTGCCCTGATCCACTACTCCACTCTTATCCCCGCCTACAGCTGGAGCAGGAATGGCAATTCCCGGAGCACTGCTGCCGTTAGCCCCCACAGGTTGACCTTGATTATCGTAATAATACATAGGTACATCTCCAACAACCATCAGATAAGACACAGGAATTTCTGTATCCACTACCTGCGGCTCCATATCAAAAGGAATGACGACTGCAACCTCTGTCACAATATGAATGTATACCTCGACCAGAATCATATTGATCCCAGCGTTTTGCTGGCGGGTGCTGAGTTCAACCTTAACCGCACCTTGTGGTTCAATCTTGATCGGAATATCGGGTCCATAAGAAGCAATAAGGGGACTGCCCAGCGCTTGCCCCAGCGGAATATATTCTGTTCGATTATGCAATTCCTGCAGCGTAGACTGAATGACCTGTGCCGCTTGCGAAGTAATACGCATATGCTCCGCGTAGTTGAGCATGAACCCTGATATTTTCCCGTTCTTATCCGTCTTCCAATCAATTAGCTCTTCCGCATTCCCTCCATTCGCAACCTGAGAGGTAATCGCCTTATTAATCGATTCCGTAGCGATTTGCTTCACACGTATTTGTGCTAAATGCAGGATGGGCGGCTTCATATGCAGCTCCACATAGCGCAAGGATTGCAGCACCAGCACAAGTATTACTAAGGAGGCTATCAGCCAAAATTTGCGTCGGCTTCTTGGCTTATGTGTTCTTCCGCCTGCAACCGTTACCTTACTCTCTGGCCGGCTGGATAACCTAAAGCGGCCTTTGCTACGTTTGGCTTCAAAGCGCGTACGCTGCGGCCTAACCGCTGCCCGGCTGGGTTTTGACTTGAATGCGGAGCTTCTCGCTGAGAATCTCCGATTCGTGTCCCCATTTATTTTTGGCAGCCGAAAATGGCCTAGATCAGGTATTCTCAGCCTTCGGTTCCCCCATTTTTTCAATCTGCCCATTGCAATAGTCCCTCCCGCCTTACGCAGAGGTCAAGCCACCTCCACTTAATTTAAGGTATTCGCTAAGAGGACAAAAAAGAAGAACGTTCCCTCCGGCAAACTGCGCCTGAAGTAACGTTCTTCATCCTTTAGATCATGAACTGGGAAGATGATATTAGTGCATTCTGCTCCGCTTATCCTCCTGCAAATGGTCCCAATGACGCCGAATAAAGATGCCAATGAGAATAGCTATAAACACCGCATACCAAGTAAGATAACCATTCCATTCTTCACGCGGAACAATTAAGGTGGATCCGATCGTACCGAATAACCATATATAAGACAAATTACCAAGTACGGTTCCCCATATAAAAGATGAGGCTTTAATCGGTGAAACAGCAGACATGAAATTGATTACATTATTCGGAATAATCGGGATTGTACGCAATAGCACCAGTGTCCAAATCCCATATCGATCCAAGTAACGTTGCCATTTATCATAGCGCTTCAGTTTGCTTCTCCATTTTCGGTCAAACCAGTTATACAGATATCGCCGAATGAGAAAATACATCAGTATTCCTCCCAGATTGCAGGCCAGCCAACTGATCAGCATACCTCCAATTACGTTAAAAACAGAGACATGCAGCACGATCAAAATTACGAATGGAAAAAATCCTAATATACTCTGCAAAAGTGCGAGCGGGATGGTCACGAATAAAATAGATGGCCCGCTAAGGCCCAGCGTTTGCAGCAGCCAATCAATCCAGGTATTTATGGTCTCTGTCATGAAGCAGTCTCCTCTCTTGACTCCTTGCAGCAGCTGCCTCCTGATTTACTTTGACAAAGCATAAGTCTAAGTGTGTAAACTAGGTATCCATTCTTATTGAAATATAAGCAGGGTACACTAAGAGCTTGTAATACTTTGCTTATATTCCCAAGAAAAACACCCCTTACGGGGTGTTTTATTGAATGAGCTTGCTTATGAAGTGTAATGTGTAAAGAACAGTAGTTAGCGTACAAGTTACATTTTTGTTTCCATTTATTCTTCACATCATAACACAGTTTTTAATCTACTTACAATTCTATACCTGCAACCCAAGCATTCACTTTATCCGGATTGCTCTCCACCCAAGTTTTAGCGGCTTCTTCTGGTGACTTGCCACCCTGAACCTCAATCATTACTTTGGCCATATCTTCTGCTGTCCATTCGAATTGATCCAGGAATTTGTAGACATTCGGCATGTCATCTTTCAGACCTTGGCGAACCATCGTGTGGATCTGTTCATCCGCACCGTAAACCCCTTTTGGATCTTCCAGATATTTCAGATCCATATTGGCGAACATCCAGTGCGGTGTCCAGCCTGTAACAACGATTGGCTCGTTGTTGTCATAAGCCTTTTGCAGTTCCTGAGCCATCGCTGCGGATGAGCTTTCAAGAAGTGTGTAATCGCTAAGATCATATTCAGCGATAGCTTTTTCTGTGGTTGTCATAATGCCGGCACCTGGCTCAATGCCGATAATGCGATTGTTCAGCTTTGCTGCCATATCACTGTTCTTCAAGTCTTCAATAGAGTTAATATCCATATAGGCCGGAACAGCCAAGCCAACCTTAGTCCCGTTTAGATTTGCACCCAAATCTTCAATTTTTGCACCGTACTTCTCTAAATAAGCCGCATGGGTGCTTGGCAGCCAAGCTGCAACCATTCCATCCGCACTACCGTCTGCAACCCCAGCCCACATTGGACCAGCATCTACCTGCAGCATTTCAACGGTAGCTCCAAGCTTAGTTTCAAGTACTTCCTTTACTACATAAGTACTCGCAATTTCCGAATCCCATGCTACATATGCTAATTTTACCTTCTCTTTACTTGATGAAGAACATCCAGCAATAACAGCAATCATCATAATAACTAACAGGAATACCCCTATATTTTTCTTCTTCATTTATTTAATACTCCTATCTTTGTTTTGGTTTTAGTGCGTTCTGTGTCAAACGGTCCAGCAGAATGGCGATAATAACGATCGCAATCCCTGCTTCGAATCCGTCTCCTGTCTTAGCCTGTGATACCGCACGGTATACATAGGCACCCACGCCCTGTGCACCAATCATCGATGAGATAACAACCATTGACAGTGACAACATAATGGTCTGGTTCACACCTGCCATAATTGTTGGTAAAGCGATTGGAAGCTGCAATTTAACCAATTTCTGAGTAGGTGTCGATCCGAAAGCATCTGCTGCCTCCACCAGTTCCTCCGAAACCTGACGAATTCCGAGATTGGTCAAGCGAATCGTTGGCGGAATTGCAAAAATAATCGAAGCAATAACCCCTGGAACTACGCCCAGTGAGAAAAAGGATACCGCTGGCAATAAATATACAAAAGCCGGCATCGTCTGCATAAAGTCCAAAATAGGCGTAACTATATTTCTAACGGTATTTCTCTGCGCACATAAAATACCAATCGGCACACCAATTACTACAGCCAATATCGAGGCGGTTAGAACAAGGGCCAAGGACTGCATAGAAGGTCCCCATAATCCAAGATTATCAATCAGAAGCAGCCCAATGACCGCAAATAGTGCCATGCGCCATTTACCGATCCAATAAGACAAAGCTGCAATAAGCACGATAAGTACTAATGCTGGCAGGAAGGTAAGTGCATTTTCAATGCCAGCCACCATACCACCGATAATCGAATGGATGAAGTCAAACAGGGGCCCACAATAAGTCGTCAGCCAATTTTCCAACCACTCGAGTGCCTTTCCCAAAGGCAGTTTAGGAATGTCCATTATAATCCTCCTTCCGGTACCGCGTTGCCGGCGAGTGCGGAAAGAACGGCTCCTTTAATCACAATACCCTTCAATTTATCCGCTTCATCTACGACGGCTACAGGCAAATGTGTCTCAGATATTAATTCAAAGAAATCATTGAGTAGCGTTTCCGGTTGAACACGTGGGATTTCTCTCCGCGTTACTTCCAGAATAGATTTATTATCATTCAGTGCCTTAAGGGCATCCTCAGCTGTAATAACACCCAGAAGCTTATTTTCCTTGTCCACTACATACAGACTGAATATACCACTGTCACGCATTAATTGAAGCGCTACCCGAGGCCCGCGTTCAGGTCTGACTGTTTCCGGCTGACGCATTACATGAGCTGCAGTCAACACCTTGGACAAGTCCACATCCTCCACGAATCGCTCTACATATTTATTGGCAGGTTGGATGAGGATTTCTTCCGGTGTACCAATTTGCACAATGACTCCGTCCTTCATCAGTGCGATCCGATCTCCAATCCGCAAAGCTTCGTCTAGATCATGAGTGATAAACACGATGGTCTTCTTCACTCTGGCCTGTAATTCCAGCAGCTCTTGCTGCATGTCTTTACGAATAAGCGGATCCAGTGCACTAAATGCCTCATCCATAAGCAGGATATCCGGGTCGTTAGCAAGGCCCCGTGCCAGTCCAACACGCTGCTGCATCCCTCCACTGAGTTGATCAGGACGATGATTCTCCCAACCTTTCAGACCTACCAGATGCAAGGCTTCTGTTGCCAGTTCAGTTCTTTTCTTTTTATCTACGCCCTGAACTTCAAGCCCGTATGCTGCATTCTCCAGTACGCTTCGATGTGGAAATAATGCGAACTTCTGAAACACCATGCCGATGTTCTTCCGTCTGAATTGGCGCAGCTGCTCCGGATTCATTTTCACAACATCTTTCCCTTTAAAAAGAACTTGCCCCCCTGTAGGCTCAATCAAGCGGTTCAACAAACGAACCAGCGTCGACTTACCGCTGCCGGACAAACCCATAATGACGAATATTTCTCCTTCTTCAATGCTGAATTCGGCTTTGTTGACTCCGACTGTCAACTTCAATTCCTGAGCAATTTTTTCCTTCGACATCCCTTGCTCTAATAAAGGAATCGCGCGTCCCGCATCATGACCGAATACTTTGGTTAGTTGTTTCACCTCTATAATAGCCATGCCGTCCTCCTTCTCCCGAAATGTTATCCGGGTTTAGTTCACTTATAGTAGTTTACCGGACTATTGAAAATTCATGCAAACACCATATACGGATAAAATTTAGTGTACAGTTTTAACTTTATGAACTTTATGTATGGAATACTCTGTTTTACGCCAAATTCCTTTCTTCATGAATTCTTTACTTATGGAGGGGGATTTGATTACAATACATTGTATAAGGTTGCAGTCTATCGACCTATTCCTCAGGAGGGACATCATGAACGATTTAGAAGGGCTTACGCCCGAACAAATAGAGAAGATTAGTAAAGCCCGTGAACGTGTGATCGATTCTATCGGCAAAAACATGGATCTGTATGGCATTACCTTGTCTATTGGACATTTATACGGTTATATGTACTTCAATCAAGGTCCAGTGACACTGGATGAACTCAGTAAAACAATGGGAATGAGTAAAACGTCCATGAGTACGGGAGTCCGTACCCTTCTAGATCTGAAAATGATCGACAAAGTATGGGGGAGAGGGACGCGCAAAGACTTGTTCACCACTGTGCCTGACTGGCATCAGAACTTCAGTGATTACTTCTCTATTAAATGGAGAAAAGCCGTCGAAGGTAATATGATCTCACTAGCGAAATCACTTGCAGAAATTAACGATATGAAAAAAGAGTATAGTGACGATAGTAAACTTATGCAGCTCTTAAATACAGATGAAGAAAAAATAACTGAATCCATTAACTACTACCGCTGGTTGCTGAAACTAATAGAATCTTTTGAGAGTGGCAAAATTTTTGAATTTATCCCTAAAGAAACTTAAGTCAAACCCACAAAAAACACACAAAAAAACGACAGTGCTCCTGTAAAAAGGAAAACACTGCCGTTTTTTCTCGTTTACCCTTCGATCAAGCTTACATCATCTAAATAAATTGTACTGCCCGCGCTAATTTCACTATTCGTCTCCGTACTATTCCCATCTATAAGCCCTAGCAAAAACACCAGATGAACACCAGCGTCTGTTGCCCCATTCATGGTAAAAGTGTAGCTGTACTCGTCCATATTCTGGGTCAAGGCTACAAGCTCAGCTTCCATATATTTGGTGTAGTCCCCGCCCTTATGCTCCACAGCTACCTGAATATTGCGGTTTACTGTAGAACGAGCTTTAAACTTCAAGGTGTACGTCTTTCCCTGAACGAGCTTGAGATTTTCGTAATCCACCTGTGCGCTATAAGGGGCTTGCCCGGTACCTGTTAAGTTGATAGCAAATTCCCCCTCTTGAACAGAAGCAGTTCCGATTCCGTCAAAATACTGGCTCCAGCCCGTTGCATCTACATCGAAGGTTCCATTATCCAGGGTACCGCTTGGCGGTGTTACTGGTGGACCCCCTTGTACCTCCCTGACCACAATATCGTCAAAAGAAATCGTATGCGGTGTACTGTTAGCCGCAGGATCAGCGCCCAGCGTTTTGCCGATCAGATAATTAAGCTTCAGCGGGTTGCTGTTCGACACCGTAAATTGTGCTGTATAAGTAGCCCAATCCGCATGAATATCAAACTTAGCTTGCGCGGAAGCAGCTGAAGTATTGGAGTATTCTAACACAATTTGGCGCGGAACCGTTGATTTTGCTTTGAAGCTCACCTCATATGTTTTTCCGCCCTCCAGTGGAATACCCTCTTGGAAAAATTGTGTATGCCACGCTTCCCATCCGGCCGACGTAATCAGGATTTCAGCTACGCCATCCTTCACATTAAACGCGGAGACGCCACCTTCTCCGGACCATGTAGTCCAGCCCGTCTTATCGCTGCCAAACGAACCATTGATGACTAGATTGTTATCATTAGCTAGAATAGTCTGCGCGACAGTTGCAGTAACATAATGTTCAGCCTCAACAGTAATGGTATAACTTCCTTCTGCCGGAAATACTGCTGCTTCAATTGTGATTTTTCCCGGTTCAATAGTGTACTGCTCTGCATTAAGTGTTGTACCGTTAACCTTTACCGCCATGATTTGATTCCGCCAATTTGCATTGTCGATAAAAGTAAGCTCAATCGGCTGCGAAACTCTGTTATTACTGCTGTCGCTCAGCAGCTCCTGCGGTTTGGCCGGTGCATTTTTGATCTCAAATTTCACATTGTCAATGATAATATCATGGTTTTGAGGAATACTAATCCCCTCAACCTTCCCAAGCAGGAATTTAAGAGACAATGTATCCTTGCTGCCTTGCCGGAATTCGAATCTGTAATGATTCGTCTCCGGCGTTACCTCCAGAATATTGCTGAACGAGGCCTGATACGTACCATTTTCTACGTTCACCCCGATTTTGCGGATTACGGTTGAACTGGCATCAAATTCAACCACATAATCCATTCCAGCAGCAGCTTTCAAGTTGTTCTGAAACAACATTACAGAATAAGCCTGACTGCCAGTATTCGTAATGCTAAATTTCGCTGCTCCATCTACAACCGTAGCGCTGCTCTGACCACCCTGCTCTGTCAACAGGCGGTCCCAGGCGCTAAACCCAAAGTTAAATTCACCATTCAGGAGCGGGTAATATATTAGCGATGGATCAAAATAGAAGCTAGTACGTATCATCTGGAAGTTATCCAGAACGACTGTATCCGCTGCCCCGTTTAACAATAATACGAATTGTCCTTCATGATCGGTTGCACCTGCAAGATTGATAAAGTTGGCTTTAATTTTTTGCTCACCTTCGCTTAAGTTAACCGTTTGTTCTGCCTGTACACTGCCGTCTTTTCCTAGTAGTTGGACCGTTCCTGTGCGTGCAGAGGAGACTGAAGCATTGAAGGTAACCTCGTAGTCCTGCCCTTGAATGAGCTGAATTCCCTTCTGAAGTAACCGAACCTCACCATTTTCACTGCCGCCAATCTGTAGCTTTAACTGGCCATTGTCATTAACGCTTGATTCTACCGTGACACCACCAGCTGCTTCCGTATGCCAATAACTCATCCGATTGGGTTCGCCAATATCGAAAGTACCATTGTACAGATGATTACCGTTGGCCAGCGGTTCCTTCACACTATCATGCGGGAATTGAATATTCTCAATCTCTTCTAATCTGACATTACCAAACCATACCGGTGAAGTATTGGTACCCACGTTGAACTCGACGCGTGCAGCAATATCTGAGTTCTCCTTCATTTGAAACATCGTTTCGTAATGCGTCATCGCTGAAGTTAGATCTACCTTAAACGATGGAGAATACGCTGCAAATCCACGAGATTCTCCACCTGTTAACCGAACGCTCATACTGCGGGACATATCGGTTTTGGCATCGAAGCTGAGTTTATAGAACCTGCCTTTAGCTATAG
This sequence comes from Paenibacillus sp. FSL H8-0315, assembly GCF_038005365.1. NCBI lineage: Bacteria > Bacillati > Bacillota > Bacilli > Caryophanales > Paenibacillaceae > Paenibacillus > Paenibacillus sp. FSL H8-0315. The sequence continues at coordinate 2,298,545 of NZ_JBBOTA010000001.1, forward strand.
ATACGATAGCTTGGGGTTGAATCGAATAAAAATTCCCGCCGCCACTGCTGATATCTACCTTCACATAATTGCGCTCCCCAATAGGAACAGTAGAAACCGTAGCTTCAGCCCCTGCTTCTTTATAAAGTGCCCAATGTGCGGTATTTGGGATTCCCATACCGTCATCCCCCGGCACCTGCTCCGAATAATTGTTGTTATAGACCATGTTGCCGTCTGCCAGTGCAAGCTTGGAGCCTTCTGGATAGGCTTCCTTCTCCAGTGTAACTGGAATAGGCTCGCGGTACTCACGACCTGTCAGCTCGTAGACTCTAACGTAATCAATCTCCATCGATTTTGGAAATACGGTTTCGCTAGTCGGATCACCATCAAAGTTACCGCCTACGGCCAGATTCATCAGCAAATGGAACTTCTGATTAAACGGCGCTGGATACACATTATTGGCAGGCTGCCCATTGCTGATGCTGTACCAGTCATTTTTGGTCGAATATAATTCACCATCCACATACCAGCGAATTTCGCCCGGCTCCCACTCAATAGAGTACGTATGGAACTGCTCAATCGTAGCGTTATCCGGAAATACATACTCTTTGCCGGAGTATACATTGTTCGGCGCCATACCGCCGTAATGAATCGTCCCCGCTACCGTGTCTGGACGACTGCCCCAGCCTTCCATAATATCAAGCTCACCGGAAGCAGCCCAAGTCCCGTACACATCGTTCTCCGGCAGCATCCAGATCGCCGGCCAGTACCCTTTTCCAGTAGGTGCTTTGGCCCGAATTTCAAATTTGCCATATTTTTTACTAAACAACCCTTTAGTCTTAATCCGTGTAGAAGTATATTGTTTACCAGCTTTTTCTTCTTTGTGGGCCGTAATGATCAGGTTACCGTCCTGTTCCTTTACATTCTTCTCATCGTTGGTATACCACTGCTTCTCATTGTTTCCCCAACCTGGATTGTTGTATTGCGAACCATCTCCAAGGTCATAGGTCCACTTTGTTGCATCAATCTCTCCATCATCAAACTCATCCCCCCACACCAGTGTCCACGGATCAGTGGTTGGTGTTGGCGTGGCTGTGGGTGTTGGCGTTGGTGTTGGTGTTGGTGTTGGTGTTGGTGTTGGTGTTGGTGTTGGTGTTGGTGTTGGCGTTGGCGTTGGTGTTGGTGTTGGTGTTGGTGTTGGTGTGGCTGTTGGTGTTGGTGTTAGTGTCGGTGTTGGTGTTGGTGTCGGTGTGGCTGTTGGTGTCGGTGTGGCTGTTGGTGTCGGTGTGGCTGTTGGTGTTGGTGTTGGTGTTGGTGTTGGTGTTGGTGTTTCGATTGGCGTAGCAGTTGCCGTAGGTGTCGCCGTTGCTTCAGGTGTGGAGTTTGGTGTCGATATTGGACCTACATTCCCCGAACTGCTTGGCGCTGAGCTTGCTATTGGCAATGTTGTTTTGCCAGTGTTTCCTTTTTTTAATGCTACACCGCCAATCGTTACTCCATCGGCTTTGTTATCTATTGTGGTTACGCTTCCGCTGCCTTGAATTGTTGTACCTCCAGCGCTCGCAGATAGGATTAGTGCCGCCACTTGTGAATTGTTCTCCAATGTTAATTGGGCCGGACTTCCCAGAATAAGGCTGCCGACAGTTCCAAGGATTCTTAACAAAGAACCGCTGACTGCTGAGTCTGCCGAACGAACCGCTGCAAATGTTCCGCGAAGCGAAATATTGTGAGGAACGACATCCATCTCAACATCCCCAAACCCTGCCCCGGTAAGATCGCTGCTTTCTTCCAAGATTGCCCCAGATAGCAGATGCACAGTACCCACAGCTGTTGACCCGCTGGCATAAACCCGAACCTTACCATTAGGCTTGGCTACTTGAAGCAGTCCAAGAGAAGTATGGTGTAAGCCGATACTTTGCTCGCCGCCTCCCCGTACAAAAGTAGTCCCTGTTACCTTTACACCTTCAAGCTTTGCATTCCCTTCAGCTATCCCCTCGGTTAGATAAAGATTACCTTGGATGACCGTGTCTTTAAGAATCACGTCAGCCCGATTAATGACTACATTGCCCTTTACTGTTCCTAGTGAAGTCTCTCCTGATTTCAGGAGGAGTCCCGAAACCATTCGATCAGCCAACTGAGCTAACTCTGCACGGGTGATCCCACCATCTGGCTTAAACAAACCTCCAGGATATCCTTTTACAAAACCTGCACTCGATAGAACAGCTATTGCTTTTGCGGTTTCATCGCTGACTCCGTTCAGATCGGTGAATGCTGCTGTACTGCTTTTGTCTGCATTGAAACGAAACACTTTCTCCAATGCTAACGCCGCCTCAGCGCGCGAAAGTGCTTTTGAAGGATAAATATTGTTCTTCTGATCACTGCTTAAATATCCAGCTGCAATCCCTTTGGCTATATCATTTTTATACCAGTCTGTAGCCTGGACATCAGCGGGAACCTTATCCGATTGCTCCTGATAATTAAATATACGATTCATAATAGCTGCGAATTCTGCCTTCGTGACTTCCTTACCCGGACGAAACGACCCGTCGTCATATCCGCTTATGATCCCATTTGCGCTCCAACGCTGTAATGGGCCTGCGGCCCAATGACTTGGAGATACATCGGTAAACGCTTTCAATCCATTGATTGGTTCATTTTCCACTTTCGTTGCCGCTGAATCAGGTGAGTTTTCCTTTAACGCCTCTGCCGCTGAAGCATTCATGCTCCCAACCGGTGATAGCAGCCCGGTGACAAGGAGCATAGCAGCAAGTGCTGCTGTGAAATTCCTTTTCATCCTAAACATCACTCCTCGAATTTCGTAATATTCGTAATTCAAGCGAAAAGTCGAAATCGGTTTCGACAATGCTATTGTTGCTTAGTTTTCTATTTTTGTAAAGATGTAATTTTGAATTTTTTTACATAGATTATTTTGGAATAAATCTGCATAGTGAAATATATATTTGACTTGTTTCGGCAATAATAATAGACTGAAAATAATTGAATTTTCATTCACCCTATTCATAATAACTCGCAAATAACCGCTCTAGAACAGTCTTTTTCTCAAATTTCAACTATTCAGCGGAGGGTGGCTTTATTAACTATGAATATCAAAATGATTGCCGAAATGGCCGGCGTTTCTGTCTCGACTGTTTCGAAAATTATGAACAATTACAGTGATGTTTCCGAAAAAACCAAGCAAAGAGTTTTGGAGATCATCGAACAAACCGGATATTCACCTTCCAACTCCGCCAAGACACTCGCAACTAAGAAGTCGAATCTGATCGGGGTTATTTTTGCTGGCGAGCTTAATGTCGAATTTACCCATCCCTTTTTCGTAGAAGTGCTAAATTCCTTTAAGAAGCAGATGGGCGTTCTGGGCTACGATCTCATTTTCTTTTCCAACGAGAAATTCATCAGCAGCGGCGATTATTTCGCTCGATCTGTTCATTTCAATGTGGATGGATGTGTCATTATTTCCGGGCAAAAGATGGAGCCTACCATCCGCGATCTGGATATGAGCAGTATTCCTTGTATCGGAGTCGACCTCGAGCTAAAGGGGAAAAAATCCGGCTTTGTGATGTCAGATAACTTTCAGGTTTCTTCCAAGGTCGTGGAGCATTTTTATCTACTTGGCTATAGAGAGCTTGGATTTATCGGAAGTGCAGCGGATTCAGATATTTCTAACCTGCGGGAATCCGGATATGTCAAAGCTATTGAAAGTTTTGGCCTCACTTTGAACCGTCAGTGGTTTGTTCATGGCGACGATTTCTTTGAGCCCAGCGGTTATACGGCTATGCAGCAATTAATTCAAGCCGGAAATTTACCAAAAGCCATTTTTGCGGCTTCTGATTTGCTGGCTCTGGGAGCCATCCGGGCTTTGAAAGAACACGGCCTCAGCGTTCCTGAAGATATTGCCATTATCGGTTGTGACGACATTGAAGCCTGTAAATATACCAGTCCAAAACTGTCGACCATCCGCCAGAACAAAGAACGGCTTGGCATCCTCGCTGCCCATATGCTCTATGACTTGATTAACAATCAGTCTGGCGGTGGATCGTTTGTAGTGGAGCCTGTGCTTATTGTACGTGAATCCTGTGGCAGTCAATTAAATACTCAGTAATCAACAAAAAAAAGACAACAGCCAATGTAAGCGGGTTTCCGCAAACGGCGTTGTCTTTTTATTGATTAACCGAAACGTTTCGTTATAAACATTCATTGGACATTAACTCGCCAAATTCCACCTCTTAATATGGAGTAGGTATCCCTACCTGATGATCCAAATTCAACTCAATCAATTGTCCAGCCTGGGTCAATCCGGCACCAAAACCATACATCAGGATCTTTTGTCCATTTTGTACTTTACCCTCGCGGATGCCCAAATCGAGTGCTAAAGGAATCGTGGCAGCAGAAGTATTGCCGAAATTCACAAGACTGTGCAGCACCTGCTCCAGCGGATAATTTAATCGCTCACAAATTGGCTCAATCATGCGCATATTAGCGCTGTGTGGAATAAACCAGTCTACTTCCTCCAGAGTTACCTCCGCTTTTTCAAGCAGTTGTTGCACACCTAAAGGAACCGTTCTGACCGCCCAGCGAAACACTTCACGTCCGTTCTGTACCAGCATTTGTGTATCTACCAGCTCAATATTGTTTACAGTATGGGCAAGCCCCGTACGGTACACATGATGTGCCCCACCGCCATCACTTGCCAGCTGGAAGCCCAAAAATCCCGTCGACTGCTCATCACTTTCCACAAGCACAGCTCCCGCTCCATCCCCAAAAAGAATACATGTACTGCGGTCAGTATAATCCGTAATCTTGGAGATCGTATCCGCACCAATAACCAGTACCTTACGATGCATTCCTGAGGCCACATAACTGTGAGCAGTATGCAGTGCATAGACAAAACCCGCGCATGCTGCGCTCAAATCCATAGCACCCGCAGTCTGTGGAATGTTAAAGCGATTTTGAATCAAAGAAGCTACTGAGGGAAAGGAAAAGTCAGGTGTGCTCGTAGCTACCAGGACCATATCGACATCCTGAACGCTTTTTCCATAACGAGTCATAAGATCCTGCACAGCTGCTGCACATAAATCACTTGTATACTCATCCTGCCGACTAATTCGACGCTCACGGATTCCGGTCCGTTGCACAATCCATTCATTATTTGTATCTACGATCTGTTCCAGATCGGCATTAGTCAGTCTTTTAGCTGGGACATAGGTTCCGATAGCGGTAATTTTTGCACCTGTCATTCCAATCACCTCTTCAATTAGTATCTGATATTAGTACTTGGTACTAATTATAACTCTGTGCCTGCTAAAAAGTAAAGAAGGCCGGTAAAGCATCCTAGCTTCCCGGCACTTCCTAAACCTTACGAACCCACTTAGAACCGTTTTCTATTACGCTGCTTTCTTTTTCTGACGAACAATATAATCGCAGTTACAATAACCACCACTAAAATGATAAGCACAATCACGATATTCCATACATTAGGCACATAAACCTGCATTTGAATTGGCTCTGTATCCGCTAGTGTAACATTCCAAGTAAGGGTTCTGCCGTCCTCCACATTTGCATTATTGTCTCCATATAAATCCACAGGTAACGTTAATTTAAAGTCGAAAGCCATGTTTTGCAAAAACGCCCGAATAATCGGCTTCGATAAGCTGAGCGATCCCATATTATCCATTATGGTGTCTATGTAACTATTTAATTTGGGCTTCGCCTCAACATCATATTTGGTATAAAACCAATAATCTTTGGTATCTAATTTCAGGTCCACAATATCCAAGTCACCAGAGAGTGCTTTCATTTCCTCAAAAGAGGCATAAGATTTCATGAATTCATAGACTGTAGATTTTCCATCTTGGCTTTTCTCTAGCTCAATCCCCTGATCTTTAAGTTTGTTTACCAGAGCATCTTCCATTTTTTCGCTAATCAACGCTTCTGCCCGCGAATTCACTTTCATATTCACTGCAAAATCTACGCTTCCATTCTTATTCACTGTGACATGCGCTGTTCCTTTAGAACAGCCTGATAATAGTACAAGCATTAAGAGCAGCCCTAGTAACGAAAACCCTCTCCATTTTGACAACAACATTTCCCTCAAACCCTTCACTAACATGTATTTATATAACGGCTACCCATTCTATAAAGGCTACCTCATTTATATCATAGAATCAAACTCTATATGAATGAATAATCAAATTTGAGGACCGTCAAACTTAAACTTTATACTCGCATAAAAAAGAGGCCCTCACAGAAGTAATTATTTCTACTCATGAGGTAACCTCTTTCAAAAAAAACATCAGCAAATTTAATGTTACTTGAAGTGCTCGTTGTCGCTTGGGTGCACGGTGTTACTTGAAGTGCTCGACGTTACTCTGGATGCTTAATGTTACTCGAAGTGCTAGTTGTCGCTTGGGTGCACGGTGTTACTTGGGCTTTCAAAGTCGCTTTCGGACTCCAGAGCCGTTATTTCCGCACAAACGTCTCTTTTCATAAGCTATCGGACTCCAGAGTCACTATTGGTGCAAAACGACCCCATTAGGAGCCATTTTACGAGGAATAGCGCCTCTCCAGTCCGAAACTATCCGGAAAAGGCTCTAAATTAGCAAATAGCTGCATCTGAGTCCGAAAGCACAACGCCCTACTGCCCCTAAACTAATCAATTTTCAAGCCACAGAGTTGCTCTATGTTACTTGAAGTGCTCGTTGTCGCTTGGGTGCACGGTGTTACTTGGGCTTTCAAAGTCGCTTTCGGACTCCAGAGCCGTTATTTCCGCACAAACGTCTCTTTTCATAAGCTATCGGACTCCAGAGTCATTATTGGTGCAAAACGACCCCATTAGGAGCCATTTTACAAGGAATAGCGCCCCTTCAGTCCGAAACTAACCGGAAAAGGCTCTAAATTAGCAAATAGCGGCATCTGAGTCCGAAAGCACAACGTCATCCCTCCCGCAACCGCCCTACCTACCGCCCGCAACCGCCTTACTACCGCCTCCCGCAATGGCCCTACTATCGCACTACTGCAGCACTACTACCACCCTACTGCCGAAACAAAAACACTACTCCACAAACAACGTCCTACTCTAAAACCACTCCATTGCCCATCAAGCTGGGCTTATAGAGTCCCGCTTATGTGGTTAACGAGGCGCTTCTTTTCCCCGCTCCATGTAGTGAAGCATTCTCTTCACTCAAGCCGGTGTCCGCTTGGCGGAGAACCTTTCGCCCCCTCCAGCGCGCCAAAACAAGCAAACCTCTCACCAATTCGTCGGCTATCATACAACAATAGATACCTATGAGTCCCCAGCCGACGCTGATTCCTAACCAATAGGAGCAGCCCACGCCAATGAGGGACATAGACACGATGGAAGTATACATCGTATAACGCGTATCCCCGATGGCATTCAGCGCGTTGCCGAGGGCCATATTCAGCATTTTGGAGGGCTGAAGCAATAGATTTAGAGCTAACAAAGAAACCCCGATCGCAATAATTTTCGGATCAGATGTGAAATAACCGAGCAGCTGTTTTCCGAACAAGAATAATAACAACATGTTAGCTGACACAATGCTCAAACCAATAAAGAGTGTACGATACGCACTGCGATAAGCTTCTTTCAGTTTGCCTGCTCCGAATAAATGAGCAATCTGTATCTGCCCCGCCAGCGCAAAAGCATAACCAAGCGTGAAGCAAAAGGACTCCAAGGTGTTAAGATACGTGCGTGCTGCTAACGCTTCGGCTCCAAGTGCAGCCAGAAAGGAATACACAATAAGCTGGGAGAATACCCAACAGGAAGAATTGATCCCCAGCGGCCAGGCAATCTTCAGAATTTGCTTGAACAGCTTCCCATTGAATATACGGAAATCTCTAAGTCTAACCTTGATTTCGAAAGAACGCCGGAATAAGGAATAGAGAATAATCACTCCGACCAGTCTACTGACAATACTGGAGATCGCGATGCCCGCAAGGCCTAGCTGTGGCAGACCGAATACACCAAATATAAAAATATAGTTCAGAATTATATGGATGACATTGATTATAATCCCTGTGTACATCGGCCCTTTGGTATTCCCTGTGTTCCGGATAGCGGTACCGAGGGAAGCGATCATCCCGACCATAAAAAGTCCACCGCCGACATAGGAGATATAGACATTCGAAAGTGATAATAGTTCCGGTGCTATATTTAGAACCCCACCAATAGGGCCCGCATAGAAAAACAACACAATACTCACGACAATCCCCAACACGAGGCTAACCGATACTCCCATAATAGCAATCGTGCGCGCTTCACCAAAACGTTTGGAGCCCATTCTCTGTGCGATCAGAATCCCCGCTCCACCCGCAAATGTTGTAAAAAGTGTGGTCAATGCACCGAACAATTGATTGGAAATGCCGACTACGGCGACTGCATCATCAGAGATACGGCTGACCATTAATGTATCTACCGTACCCAGCAGAGTCTGTAGAAATACCTCTATAAATATAGGCCAAGCCAATACCCAGAGTCCAAAACCCTGTCTTTCTTTTTTCACTATACAAACCCTCCTCGTAAACCATACCTATAGACTTAGCCTAAAAAATAACATCTTTATTCATTATGTCAGACTAAATTATAGATGATATACTTTGGATGATGGTACAGATTTCAAACCAATTATTACATTATTCCAACCTCACTAAAAGGAGCTTCTGACATGAACATCTTGAACTTCACCGTTCCTCCGTTGCTGTACTACATTGTGAGCGGATTCCATACTTTCTCCCCCGGCCATTATCATATGAGCCGCCATAATACCCGGGTGTTCGATATGCTTGTAGTTAAACAAGGCTGTTTATATATGAGTGAAGGCGGTCTCCCTTTTCAAGTAAAAGCAGGTCAGGCGCTCTTACTTCGTCCAGACAGCCATCATTTCAGTACGGATAGCTGCAAGGAATCCACCTCTTATTATTGGCTGCATTTTCAAACGGTGGGCGACTGGAATATGACCGAGGATACGGCTGCTGCGCTTGAGAAAGATAACGTCAAAATAGAGAACTCCCTGCAATCTGACGAATTTGATATCCGGCCGTTTAGCTTACGCTTGCCTCAATATACAACTCTGCTGCAGCCGTCCAAGATGGAAGAGCTGCTCTCGCAGCTGAATCAGCTTGTGCCTAATTCCCATTTAAGCGATACTCCATTTCAGCAGCAGCTGTTGTTTCAGGAGGTTATTCAGCAGTTATCCGCCTCCCTCAGCCATGAGCGCCCCTCGCCCTCCAAAATATGTGCAGAGCAGGCGGCCTCCTATTTACGCAGCCATTTTCGTGAGCATATCACTGCGCAGCAGCTCGGGGAAAGTCTAAGCTTTCACCCTGTATATATCGCTCGTTGCATGAAGAAGGAATACGGCTGTGCGCCGATGGAATATCTGCTGCATTATCGGATTCAGCAAAGTAAACTTTTGCTGATGCAGACTAGCTACACGATTGCCCGTATAGCCGAGGAAGTCGGCTTCAATCAGGCCCCTTACTTCAGCTCCAGCTTTATTCGAATAGAAGGAACCACTCCACGGGAATTTCGCCAACGTTTCTCGTAAATCTGAGTACGTTAAAGAACACAAAAAAAGGGATGCTCCCCCCATTTGGCTTAGGGAACATCCCTTGCTGTTTTATTTCAAACCCTTCTCCTGCACATAAGCATCCCATTGCTTGATATATTCGGTCTGGATTTTCTCAAGGCCGGCTTGCTTAGCCTTTTCCATAAAGGTGGCTAAACCCGCATCAACATCCTCTACTAATCCAGCTTGCAATGGATACAGGTATTGCTTTTCCACCTGCTCTAGTGCTGCTTTTTCCGCCTGATAGGAGGTATAATCCTCAGCAAAACCTGTGAAAATATCCGGCTTCTGAATTTTGTCGAGCTCAGCGAAAATTTCCTTCACGCCATCATAGGATTTATCAAATAGCATGAACTCCGGATTCCGCCAGGCCCAGCCATTCATTCCCTCGCGTGTAAAACCGTTCGTTGAAGCATCTCCAATAAGTTCATAGTAACCGTTCGCATCAATTTTATAGTTCTTTCCTTCCACACCGTATTGTGTCAGCTGATTATAACGTTTATCCATGACCATTTTTTCATAGAAGGCCAGTGCACGTTCAGGGTTCTTGCTGCTCTTCGGAATGGCGAAACCATTATGAATAGGATGAACTGGTGTTGCATAACCAATGGTATTGCCATAAGGATAGTAACCTAGATCCCAATCCGGATGTGCTGCTTTCACCTTCATCAACGTATCGTTGAAGCGAGTCGGATTATCTCCAAAGATGCTTGCTGCCTTGCCCGCGATAATCGGAGCCTGGATGGTATCCTTCAAGTTCAGGACGTTTTTGGAAATCAATCCGTTTTCCTGCCAGCGTCTCATCGTCAGCAGCTCTTCTTTATGTTCCTCCGAGCCCCAATACAGATAAGCTTTTGAAGGATCATCGTACTTAATACCAATACCATAAGGCAGCGGACTGCCGACCTGTGCGGTAAGTGTTGAATATACATCATGAATGTTACCTCTTACATCACTGTTAAAAGAAGCAGGTGACATCTGCGGTTCATTTTTCTTGATTCCTTCCATGTATGCTTCATAGCTAGCCAGATCTGTCGGCTGAGGCAGATTGTATTTCTTGCGCAGATCCTCACGCCATACGAAGCCGTTCGTTACATACTCCTTATAAGTCGCTGGAACGGTGTAAATCTTGCCATCAATCTTCACGGCATCCCACATTTCCTGTGGTACGAATTGCTGGAGTTCCGGGGCAGCTTTGGGCAGCAGATCATCTATAGCCAAAAAAGCTCCCTTTTTCGCATAAGCCTGATATTGTGTCCAGTCCGCAGTGAAGATCAGATCGATCGATTGACCCGACGACAGCAGCAGCTTATATTTCTGATCCCAATCTGTCCAGGTTGTATAGTTGAATTTAACGGTTGCATTCAGATCCTCTTCGGCCATTTTGTTAATTTCCGCTTCAATGCTTGAGAGGTCCTTCGGCGCATCGCCTAGCATATAGAATTGCAGCTCGACCTTTTTGGAAGTGTCCAGTCCGGTCTTCTCCTCCGTCCCTGCGTTCGTACTTTGTGCTGTGTTTCCTCCGCTATTACTCTCTTTTACCGCCGCATTGTCTCCGTTTGCAGAATTAGAATTCCCCCCGCAGCCTGCCAGCAGCGTCAAGCCCAGTACTGACGTAAGCAGAATAGACATGCGTTTGCCCCGTTGTTTATTCATCTGAATCCTCCCTTTTCACTATGCTTCTATGTTAGCCGACTGTACCTTAACCCGGTAGTGGGCAGGTTGCGGTTCTAACCTTTTACAGCGCCGATGGTTAGGCCTTTGACAAAATAACGCTGAACGAACGGGTACAGAAAAAGAATAGGTCCCGTCACGACAATTGCCATCGCCATTTTGGTAGACTCAGCAGGGACCTCCGTAGCCAGTGACACCCCGGTTCCCGCCCCCATCTGTGCGATAAACTGTGCTGAATTAATAACATTGTACAGATAGAATTGCAGCTGATATTTATGCGTATCATTGATGAACAGTGAAGAGGTGAACCAGTCATTCCAGTAATACAAAGCCAGAAACAAACCGACTGTAGCGATGCCCGGCATGGAAAGCTTGAGTACAATCTGCCAGTAAATCCGGAAATCACCGGCCCCGTCTATTTTGCCAGAATCGAACAATTCCTCAGGAACTGCTGATTTGATGAAGTTTTTCATTAAAATGATCAAAAATGGCGTCATCAGACCTGGAAGCACCAGTACCGCATAGGAATCCAGCAGACCGAGGTATTTCGTAATCATGATGTACCACGGGACAAGTCCTCCCCCAAACAAAGTCGTAAAGTATATATAGAAGGAAAAGCTATTTCGATATTTAAAATCTTTACGCGCCAGTACATAACCCGCCATAGTCATGAAAAAAAGTCCCATTACCGTTCCAATAGCAGTTGTGCTGACTGTGACCGCATATGCCCGCAGCACCTCATCCGGGAAGATGAATACCGTCTTGTAGCCCTCCAGTGAGAACTGTGCCGGAATCAGATGATAGCCATCGCGAATAATGGACTCATTGCTGGTCAAAGATGCAGAGATAATTAGCAAAAAGGGCAGCAGGCAAGCGATCGATAAGCCAATAATGACCACATAGGCAATCCAATGAAGCATTCGCGTATATTTATCCTTTTGAATTTTCATTTCTTATCCTCCTAGAACAGGGCGTAGTCATCGTTTATTTTGCGGATAATGTAGTTGACCGTCATAATGAGGACGAAGCCGAACAAGGATTGATAGACCCCGGCAGCCGTTGCCATGCCCACATCAAAGGTTACTTTAAGCGAACGGTATACATAGGTATCAAGGATATCCGTCGTATTGTAGAGCAGCCCGTTATTGCCTATTAATTGATAGAAAAGATCGAATTGGCCCTTCATAATACTCCCGAGCGCAAAGAGCAGCAGCACCACAAAGGTTGATTTCAGCATCGGCACCGTTATATACCAAATCCGCTGGAAAATATTAGCGCCATCAATTTTGGCCGCTTCATAATATTCGTCACTAATCCCCGTAATCGCCGCCAGATAAATCACCATGCTGTAGCCAAGATTTTTCCATAGATAAAAGATAATGATCAGAAAGATCCATGCCCAAGGTTTACTGTAAACGTCGACCGGATCAAGGCCAAATTGGGTAAGCATTGTATTTAAGAAACCGCTGTCATAATTAAACAAGTTGTAGACAATTACGCTGAGAATTACAAAGGATACAAAGTAAGGCAGAAACATTACCGATTGGCTAATCTTTTTAAACCATTTTCCATTGAGCTCACTCAGCAGGATCGCACAGACAATTGCCAGCACATTCCCTAGTACAATAAAAGCAATATTGTATCCTATCGTGTTCATCGTGAGCTTCACCAGCGTACCGGATCTCCAGAGGAACTCGAAATTCTGTAATCCCACAAACTTGGAGTTGAACATGCTGCTGTTGAAGTCGAATTGAGTGAACGCATAATAGATGCCTACCATTGGAAAATAGGAATTCACCAGAAAAAAGATCAAGGTGGGCAGCAGCATCAGAAACATTACCCGATTGTGCACCAGCTCATACAACAATCCTTTCTTCTTTCTTGTCGTTCGTAAGCGTGCTCTACCATCAGCCTGGATGCCAAGTTCGACGTTTGAAATTCCTTTGGATGAGGTTTGGCTCAAGATCTCTCACTCCCCTTAATATAGAAACTGCATAATTCCACTATAGGGGGATTCTTCTGAACACAGAAGTGAAGCTTACAAGCCTTACTGCACAAACTGGCGAAACAGGAACTGAACAATCAGGATGTTTATGTAAAAGTCTTCGGAGACCCCCAGAGCTTCTCAAGCTTCGCTAACTCCTTATAATCCTTGTAGAAAAGACTGTTTTGTACACGAATATTTAATTTGTTCACTCCCTTCAGATTGGAAAAATGCAGGATTCTAAGGTTGCTCCACTGTTCTGTTCACTCTTGGGGACTTATAATAAAGGAACTTCATAATATGAATTCATCCAGAGTCTTGTCCGAGTAAGTCATATGATGATCAGGGGGGACGGTATGAAGAATAATGATCTACGGAGAAAAAGACTACTGTATGGCAAGCTGCTCACCACCATAACCCTGTGCATATCGTTAACCCTTCTTATCTCTACTTTTGTTTACTATACGTACTACATCGGCGTCGAGAAGACGCAAACCTTTCGCTCCGATCTGAGGGATCTGACCCAGACTGGCAAAAAAGTGGTCAACATGGCTGAAGTCGCGCAAACGCTTTCATTTCAACTGTATCGAACCAGCACGATTTCTCATCTGTTGTTCTACAACAAGCCCTCTATTTATGAGGTAACCGCGGCGATGTCCGATCTCGGAAACTACTTAAATTCCATGCCTTATATTGAATCCATCTATGTATATAATCCGAATAATGACACGGTTTATATTTCGGCAGCACAGGGCCAGAATGGCGTATTCACCACCCGCGAACTGGTGGACACTGAAATTATTCAGATGCTGAATCATTATCAGGATTACAAAACATTTACGCCGATTCCGCGAACCTATTCCATAGATGAACCTGAGAAAAAAACCATCTCAGTCTATACTTACCTTTGCTATGATGCGATCAATTGGGACCGCTCTATTAACTCTGCGGTTATTGTTAACATATCCGCGGCTTGGATCAATAAAGAACTGGCTAACGGCAATACACCCGGTAGTGGCAGTACCTACATTTTGGATGACCAAGGCCGTTTTCTGTCGGGGAATAAGCTGACATTGGAGAAGCTCTCCGGGGATGAAAACAGTTGGCTGGAGCATCAAGTAAAAGCACGTTCTGCCGGCTATTTTACTGCCCCTTTTAGAGGGAATAAATCACTGGTGTCCTATACTTCGCCCGATTCCCTTGGCTGGCAATATGTGCGCATTACTCCTTATGAGGTAATTACTGAACAGACCAATCATATCCGCAATACTACGCTTCTGATTTCTTTAATTATTTTATTGTTCGGTCTTGTTATTTCTAGGGTACTGTCCAAACGGCTTTATCTGCCGATTGATTCGATCGTAAGCCGAATGAACACCCTTGAGGCAGATAAACGCAACAGTATGTTTACGATCAGGCAGAACTCATTACGCAATCTGGTGCTTGGCATTAAATCTCCTCATAACAGCCGGCAAAATGATGTTCAACAGCTGGGTATTTCTTTTAATTTAAACGAGGGCTACCGGCTAGTATTACTACGCATTGATGAGTACGAAGCTCTGCGAAAGGAACGAGGCTCTTATCTCCTTCCGTACAAGTTTGCCATCATGAATATTGCCTCAGAGATCTGTGGACAGACTTATCAGGTGGAAACTGTAGATATGAATGACGATAGTGTAGTCATGTTGCTTAGCAGCATGACCTCCACTGAGCATCTGGATACCGAGCTAATTGAAGTGCTGCTGCGGCAGATCCGTGTGGCCTGTTGTGATTATCTAAAAATCGGACTGTCGTTAGTGTACAGCCCCATCAGTGATAATCCAGATGTACTAAACCGGCTGTACAGTCAGGCCAGAGAAGCTTCCAAGCATAGACTGTTTTATGGTCATGGCAGCCTGATCAATGCTGAGCACATTAGTGAGCTTCAGAATAATCTTTACTCTTACCCGGCTGACAGCGAGAAAAAGCTGGTCGATGCGCTCACAAGTGGCAGAACAGACGAAGCCCGCAGTCACTTCTCCGAAATGGTACGTGAAATGGAGCAATATCCCTATCATGTGCTGGAACTTACTGTTTCAAGGGTGACGCTAACGATTAAACGAATTGTCGATAACATCAAGAAGCTTAGTCCTACCCCCACCGAAGGGATGATGGTGATGCCTTCGCTTGAACATTATGAAACAATAGAAGAATTTGAGGCAGCTTTTTACCAGCTTTTTGATCATATTCAGGAATTCCAAGCGGATAAGCGCAGCTCCAAGCAAAGCGATCTAATCCGGCAAATTAACCAAACCATTCAGCAATCTTACATGGACCCTTGCTTAAGTCTGAACCAAATTGCCGATGAACTTAATATGTCTCCAATCTATGTCAGCAGACTTTATAAGCAGCAGACCCTAACCACTATTGTGGATGTCATCATGGAGGTACGGATGAAGGAAGTATGCCGCCTGCTTGTAGAGAGTGATTTATCGGTATCGGATATTGCTGAAGTAACTGGCTTCACCAGCAGTTCTTATCTCCACCGGATGTTCAAACGCAACTTCAGCCTTACACCAATAGAATTCAGACGGACCAAAAACAGTTCATAACATGAATCACCTATCCCCCAAAAAGAAAGGTGCTCCAGCAGCCATTACATTGGCCTTTGGAACACCTTTCGATATCAAAGGAAATATTAAAATACCTTCGCAATATTTGCTTCATTCTCACCTGCAAGAATGGTGTATTCTTTGGTCAACAGATTAGCTTCAAGCTTCGCCACACTGTTTTCATTTTTCCAAGTGATGTTCAGCTCATTCTCACTACCTTGTTCAATCTTGATCTCACCATTAAAAGCTGGACAGCTATTTCTGAATTTCAACAATGCGAACAGCTTTTGAACAACAGGACGTTGTACCTCAGCAGCAATTTCATCTTTAGAATAATAATGGCGGTTAATATTGCGTCCTTCTTTTGTGCTTTCGAGCAGCTCAATATCATTCTCGCCAGCGAATAGACCTACATAATAAATCTGTGGAATACCAGGGGCGAAGCACTGAATAGCTCTGGCCAAAAGATATGCCTGATCATCATTGCCAAGTGCAGAATAATAAGTGCAGTTAATTTGATAAATATCCAGATTATTATAAGCGGCGGAGCTATATTTTTTCTTAACATTTGCTCCTTGGCTATATAGGCTTTCTCTGGTCATCTCAGCTTCTTCGTCGGTCATCAGATCCTTAACATCCACTACGCCAATGCCGTCATGTGTATCCAGGGTAGTGAATTGTTTTCTCGGACAGATTTCCAGCCAATGCGCAAGCCGATTTACTTTTCCACTGTATAGAGCATGTAATACCAACATTGGCAGGGCGAAATCATAGACATAATAATCCTTGTCTGCAATCTTCAATTGAATGCTGTAATGCTCATGGATTTCCGGAAGAACAGTTACGCCATAAGGCTCCACTACTTCTTTAGACAAATTCAACATTTCCCAAATATCCGGTTCTACGAAAAAGCAGTTGGTACCCATCTTTTTGTTGGCATAGGCAAAAGCGTCCAGCCGGATAATCGATGCTCCTTTATCAGCAAGGAAGGTCAGATTGTCTTTTACAAATTTCTTCGTAGTTTCCGTAGTCACGTCCAGATCGATCTGCTGCTCATCAAACGTACACCAAACCTTTTCCTTCGTCCCATCTTTAAAGGTAACCTCTACGTATGGCGCCCGCGGTTTACGTTTATAAATTAAATCCACATCAACCTCAGTTGGTTCACCGTTAGGCCAGAAATCCTTGTAACGAATAAATAAATCCTTGTACTGCGATGCATCCTTCTTCTCAAGGAAATCTTGAAAGTATGGAGACTGCTGTGAAATGTGATTGATCATGAAATCATACATCATGTAGAACTTCTCGCTCATCTCTTCGATTTCCGCCCAGTCGCCAAAAGCCGAATCAACCTTCGTATAATCCATCGGAGCAAATCCCCGGTCGCCCGAAGAGGGGTAAAACGGCAATAAATGAACCCCACCCACGACTCCTTGCAAGTGTGTATCCAGTACTTCGTTTAGTTCTTTTAAATTGTTTCCCATGCTATCTGCGTAAGTGATAAGCATAGCTTCATTTTTAATCTGCATATTGGCGTTCTCCTTCTATTTCAATTTATACACTCTTGCTTCATAAGGTCTGAGAAATCATCAAACTAATGCAACTTATGAAAGCGTTCTCCTAACGATCTTGTTCCTCCCTAGATGAAGGTTTATTCAAAACCAATTTTATAGATGCGCAAATAATATGTCAAACGTTTTCATATAATTAAATCAATAAAATATGGGTATAATGATTGATTTTTAATATTATATCTAAATATTTGTGGTAACGTATAACATACCTATTATAACTATCAGAAACTATCTATGCTTTTACAATTGTTAGTCTCGATTAGTGTCAACAATCCAAGAAAGTTGTAGAATATAGATTAGAGCATTTTATGAAACGGGGATGAGGGTATGGCAAGTATTAAAGATGTTGCCAAGGAGGCGGGCGTTGCTGTAGCTACCGTGTCCAGAGTAATGAACAACCGGGGATATATCAGCAAAGAGACGCGTAAAAAAGTTGAAAAAGCGATGGACGCCTTAGATTATCATCCTAATCAAATCGCCAGAGCCTTACAGAAGAATCAATCCTTTTTTATTGGGATTATTGTTCCAGATTCAAATCACCCTTTCTTTTCCGATCTCATCAAGTATGTTGAAATGAGTACTAATGAAAAAAACTATAAATTGCTAATATGCAATTCTCTTGACGATCCTGAGAAGGAAGCCAACTATATTAGCATGCTTCGCCAGAATCAAGTAGATGGCATTATCATGTGTAGCCACACCATGAATATTGAAAGCTATAAAAAGGTCCCTTTCCCTATTGTCTCTTTTGACCGTTTTATTTCCTCCAATATCCCTTGTGTGGGATCGGATAATTACCGCGGTGGTGAGCTAGCTACCGAACATTTGATACAGCTGGGCTGTAAACGGTTGCTACATATCTCCGGCCCGCTAGATCTGGATATTCTAGCGAATCGTCGTCGGGATGCTTTTGTCATCACAAGTATGAAACATGGTGTAACTTACGATATTATCGAAGGCGCGCACAACAAGCTTACCTTTGATTATTTTTGGTCCTTTGTCACCGAAAATATCTCTCCGGCCCAACTTCGAGAATATGATGGAGTATTTTGCAGTAATGATATTGTGGCTTATGCTTTATACATTTATGCTGAACAGCAAGGCATTCGAGTGCCCGAGCAACTGAAAATCATCGGTTATGATTACCACAGCTTTACCCGCATGCTTCAGAGTCCTAAATTGACTACCATTATGCAACCTAGTGATCGAATCGGGGTCATGCTGACCAATACTCTCCTGCAAATGATCGAAAGTGCTGACGGAGAGCTAATCAACAACACTACTGTAGACGTAACTCTCATTAAAGGAGAGACTACTTAACGTATCTATTAAAAAGGTAGACTACCGTAATTAGCGGTGGCCTGCCTTTTTTGTATTGCTTCATTAATAACGACTTTCAGGAATAACGGCTTTTAGGGCGATTTTTGTAACAACTTCCGCTTCTCAGAATATGCTGATTGGGCAGGTTCCCATTTTTCAAAGGAATGAACAGGAGAAGTTCAAGGAGGAGATATAGAAATATGCCTGATTACAGACCATTTAAAGGCGATGCTATCCTAAACAAGCATGGAAGGATCAGCAGTCCTATTAGAAAGAGGGAGTGTAACGCACTATTAAAAATAGTCACTGATCTCTCTGCAGTGGTACCCCCCGTACTTACGAATCCCACAACACTTCATATTGCCAATCTACAAAGAGTGTTAAGAGAACTATTGGAATTCTTGCATACCTCTAAGTTATGCAGTCCTTTTAGAACTGAGCTACTTTCTGTAGTAGAGATAACCATTGTATCGACCGAAGTCAGTCCCTTCTCTGTCGTAAGCGTGGGCACCAATCTTCAACTGTTGTTAGCTGAGTTATTATCTTTTATTCTCGCCACGAAGATTGACTCTAATTGTAAAGATCAGTTGATTATTCAGATCAGACATATTCAAGCTTCTATTACACAAGCAATCGGATTGCCTATTAAAGGTGCGACTGGACCTCAAGGGCCACAGGGACCTCAGGGTCCGCAAGGAGCGCAAGGGGTTCCGGGCGTAAAGGGAACCACCGGGGCAGGGCTGCAAGGAATTGTTGCTTTTAATCCTGCATTAAGCCCTACTTATCCAGCAGGTCAAGTAGTAACCTTTAATGGCAGTACCTATATTGCTATTGTTGCTGGACCAACGGGAACACCTGGAAGTTCACCAGACTATTTATTAATTGCTGGTGGCTCCACAGGCCCCCAAGGACCGCAAGGACCGCAAGGACCACAAGGCCCTCAAGGAAAGCCTGGACTTCAAGGACCTCAGGGACCACAAGGGGTAGGGCTGCAAGGGATTGTAATATTTAATCCTGCACAAAGTCCTACTTATCCAGCAGGTCAAGTAGTAACCTTCAATGGCAGCACCTATATAGCTACCGTTTCCGGACCTACTGGAATACCCGGGAGTTCACCAGATTACTTGTTAATCGCTGGTGGCGCGGTGGGACCGCAAGGACCACAGGGTGTGCAAGGGATTCAAGGACCAACAGGTGCGCAAGGACCAGCGGGTCCAGGCGTAGGAGCAACTGGAGCCACGGGCTCGACTGGTGCTGCCGGCTTGGCGGGCCCTGCCGGTGCAACGGGAGCGACGGGCGACCCGGGCGCGGTCGGCGTTGCCGGAGCTACGGGTGCCACAGGGGCGACTGGTGATCCGGGGGCGGTCGGCGTTGCCGGAGCTACGGGTGCAACGGGCGCGACGGGTGATCCCGGCGCGGTCGGCGTTGCCGGAGCTACCGGTGTAACGGGTGCCACGGGTGATCCCGGCGCGGTCGGCGTTGCCGGAGCTACGGGGGCGACTGGCGCGACTGGTGATCCGGGGGCAGTCGGCATTGCCGGAGCTACGGGTGCAACGGGCGCCACGGGTGATCCCGGCGCGGTCGGCGTTGCCGGAGCTACCGGTGTAACGGGTGCCACGGGTGATCCCGGCGCGGTTGGAGCTACTGGCATTACCGGAGTCACTGGTGCAACCGGTAACGGTGCAATTATTCCGCTGGCATCCGGAGGACCTATTATTATGACCACAGTTTTGGGTGGTTTGGTTGGAACAACAAGTCTTGTAGGCTTCGGAAGTTCAGCCACAGGCATTTCGCTTGTTGGCGGTAATATTGATTTGACAGGTACTCTCCTTGGACCGCTTATCAACTTTGCATTCTCAACTCCTCGAGCAGGAGTAATAACTTCCATTGCTGCTTACTTCAGTAATACCATAGCTTTATCGCTACTTGGTACTACGATAAATGTAACAGCACAGTTGTACCAATCGACCACACCAAATAATACATTTACTGCTATTCCAGGGGCAACAGTCCCACTTCCACCTATCACCGGTACTATTAATCTTGGAACTTTTGTCAGCGGAATTACGAATGGTATCAATTTTGCTGTAACTCCACAGACACGTTTGCTTATGGTATTCTCAGCCACCGCTACAGGCCTCACCCTTGTAAATACAGTCACTGGTTATGCAAGTGCTGGCTTTACGATTGTATAATCACTAAAACAAATTTTAAAAAAGCATCTGCGATTCCTTTTGAAGGAATGACAGATGCTTTTTTTTGTAATATGCGGGTTCAACTTCTTGATCCTTCGGACTCAAATGCCGCTATTCGTTAATTTATCACTGTTTAGAGAGATTATCGGACCTGAGAGGCGCTATTGGGCAGAAATGATGCTCAATTTTGTCTATTTTGTACAAATAGCGACTATGGGGTCCTATAACAACCCAAAAAGAGGAAAATGTTGCAGATAAGAGCGCCTGAGTCCGATAGCGAGTCCGTTCACTGAGATTCATAATCCGTTCACTGAGAGTCATAGTCCGTTCACTGAGAGTCATAGTCCGTCCACTGGAAGTCAAAGTCCGTCCACTGGAAGTCAAAGTCCGTTCACTAGGATTCACACTTTGTCACTGTTTGCAAAAACGAACCTCACAACTAATACGATTTCAGCTTATAACAAATACACCTTCAGCTTATCGATGACCTCATCGATTTCCGCTGTAGTCGTATATCGTCCCACACTAAAACGAACCGCCCCCCGTCCAATGTTCTCCGACACATGCATAGCCTTTAAAACAGGCGAAATCAACGTTTCACCGGAATGGCACGCCGAGCCAGTTGAAGCAGCCACAGCTTCCAGGGAATCGATAATTTCATGACCCACTGCTCCAAGAAAACTAACGTTAAGGGTGTTAGGCAAGCGCTTGTGTTTATGACCATTCAAATGAATTTTTTCGCCAAAAGACTCCTGCAGTCTTCCATAGAAATACTCCGTAACTTGCTTAACTCTTTTTCTAGAATCAGAGTCAGCAGCAAGCTCGCAGGCTTTTCCTAAGCCAATAATGTAGGGTGTATTTTCTGTCCCCGCTCTTCGCCCCTGTTCATGGCCCGCACCGTGTATCAAAGGCTCAATGTGAATGCCGTCCCGAATGTACAATGCTCCAATGCCTTTGGGCGCATATAATTTATGGCCTGCAAGCGTTAGAAAATCCACCCCTAAATCCGCTACATCGAGGTCTACTTTTCCCGCAGATTGTGAAGCATCTGTATGAATAAGAATGCCCCGTTCGTGGCAGACCTCAGCTATTTCCTTGATCGGCTGGATCGTACCCGTTTCGTTATTAGAGTGCATGATGGAGACCAGAATGGTTTGGTCCGTGAGCTGCTTTTTCACATCGTCAACCTGCACCATTCCATACGAGTCAACAGGTACATAAGTCAGGTTGTATCCCATCTGCTCCAGGTACTGACAAGGTTTAATTACCGCTGGATGCTCAATAGCAGACAGGATAATGTGATTACCTTTATGGCGATACGTTTGGGCTACTCCTTTAATGACAGTATTATTAGACTCACTACCCCCACTGGTAAAAAGCACCTCACCCGGCGCACAATTCAGGAAATCAGCCACCTGTGTTCTTGCCTGCTCTATTCCGAGTTTAGCTTCCCGCCCCAAAGAATGACTGCTTGAAGGATTCCCAAAATGACCGTAAAGATAAGGGATCATAACCTCTACTACTTCCTTATCTACTGGTGTTGTAGCGTTGTAATCTAAATAGATCATATTAAGTAAAGCCCCCTTTAACCATAACGCGAAACTTATACTTCTTGATGTTTTAAAAAAGAACGCACAGCAGTCTCAGCTTCATCCAGATTATTCACTTTAAAAGTAACTCTCTCAATGCCTTCATACTGAGTGGACGTATAATCGTATCTAGGATCATAGTAATATTCTAGCAGCAGCGCCACAGCTTCGCCGAACAAATCTGCCTGCAAGCATCGCTCGATTTCTGCCGCAATAGGGATATGAATTCGGGATTTAATACTCCGAAATGCAGAAATACATTGCTCCTTGTATTCTTCTGGCCGATAATCCTCAAGGATTTGCTCCACTCTGGCATGTAAAGGCATCTCAATCCAGATCTGTGTTCCGATCTCTTTTTGCTCGGCCATAAACGGGGGCATCACTACCTTACCAATCTTTTTGCTCTCCGCTTCAAATAGTACATAAGGAGAATCCCCGATCTTAATTAACTCCTCTAAAAGAAGACTATCGAACGTTTTTTGATTGTTCGCACGAAGGCCAATCTCACCAAAAATAGAACCACGGTGACCTGCCATCCCTTCCAAATCCAGAACAGGATACCCCTGTGTCTTCAGGCGGTGTAACAGATTGGTTTTACCTGTGCCTGTATTTCCGTGAATCACATAAGACTTCGCCTTACATTCATAGGACTCCAATTCGTCGAGCACCCATTTACGATAAGCCTTATAGCCGCCTATCAGCCGGTAAGCATGAATATCCATTAAAGAGAGTACGGTCGCAGTTGTACGGCTGCGCATACCTCCCCTCCAGCAGAATACAGCTTTGTCTCCTTGAATCGCTGCAAATTCTTTGACAAAAGAAGGCAGTTTTGCCGCAGCAATCTCCAAACCACGTTCTTTCGCGGCCTGCACACTTGTCTGTTTATACAACGTCCCTACTTCAGCCCGTTCCTGATCATCAAAAAAGGGAATATTCAAACTATCCGGCAGCGTTGCATCTTTATATTCAGAAGGAGATCTAACATCAATAATGGTGATCTGCTTCTTGTTTTTTAACACTCTAAGTTCTTCCAGTGTAATGTCCTGAAACAATATGCTCTCTCCTCTGGTGGCTAACCTTCATAATTTGCTCTAAGCTGATATACAACAGTTATTCCACAGCAGCTATAACCGTAATCTGACCCGGATGCTCTTCCGTTACCTCTCCGATCAATGCCGCTTCTACCCCTGCATCTACTAACTCTTTTAGCAAATCTTCGCTTTGTTCAGGGGCCACAGAGATCAGCAATCCGCCAGAAGTCACAGCGTCACATAGAATATAGCGGCTTAGTTGGTCCATCTCTTCCGGATAAAGAATGCTGCCTTCCAGATGGGCAAAGTTATTCTTAGTGCCTCCTGGAACAAATCCCTGTTCCGCAAGCTCTCTTACTCTTGGCAGCATCGGTACATCGCCTTGACGAATGATCAGGCCCGTGCCGCTCCCTTTAGCCATTTCCGAGGCATGTCCCAGTAGCCCAAATCCGGTAACATCTGTACAAGCATGTACATCATAAGGCTCCATGATTTCAGCCGCTTTTTTATTCAAAGTAGACATTACTGTCGTAAGGCGTGTGGTTTCTTCAGGAGATAGCTGATCCTTTTTAATGGAAGTTGTTAAGATCCCCACACCGATAGGCTTCGTTAGAATCAGCTTGTCTCCCACCTTGGCGCTCGCATTCGTTCTTACTTTGTCAGGATGCACAAGGCCCGTAACGGCCAATCCGAATTTGGGCTCTTTATCGTCGATGGAATGTCCGCCCACAAGAGTAGCTCCTGCTTCCTGTACTTTATCCGCTGCACCGCGCAAAATGTCACCGAGAATACTTTTATCTAAAACAGAAATAGGGAAGGCCACAATATTAAGCACCGTAAGCGGCTTTCCACCCATCGCATAAATATCACTTAATGCATTGGCTGCTGCAATTTGACCAAATGAATAGGGATCATCCACGATCGGCGTGAAAAAATCAACAGTTTGCACTAACGCTAATTCATCACTTAAACGGTACACCCCTGCATCATCACTAGTGTCCAGACCTACAAGTAGATCCGGGTTAGGAACAGTTGGTGGCAGACTGCGAATAACCTGCATGAGATCAGCGGGACCGATTTTGCAGCCGCAGCCCCCTTTTGAAGATAATGAAGTCAGTTTTATAGTTTCAGCTTGAGACATCATGACTCAGCTCCTTTAGTATGAATTATCTTAATCTTACACGAGTAGACCGCATTGTACAAAATGCAAGAGTAGCAGATGTGCTGCTTGTTACGCCTTCCTCTATACACTTACCATCACTACTTAGGTCTACCGTTCTTTCCCACGTCGGGTGAGCTATATTTGATGCTGTGGTAGGGTGGGACATTAAGTGGCGTTCTAGGTACAATATGCTTGTAAATGTTCAACATCCATCGGTTAGTAAAATAACCAAAGGCTGGCTCATTCGTAGATTTTACTACTGATAAGCCAGCCTTTAGTTGGATGTCCATTATATTAGGGAAATCCTCCCTAAAAACATCCTATTATTAGGGAAGTTTTCCCTAATCCATGTTCTAGGAGCCATAATCTCCTTCACTTTAGGGAGAATTCCCCTAAAGTTCAACCCAAAAGGACGTCCCATAGCCAGCTCGTGCTCCCTGGCTATGGGACGTCTTTTTTCTCACTTAAACGCTTCGCTTGTGAAGGTCTCCCAATAGATCAGCTAATCTGCTGAGTACCCTGCTGCTTCTCTAAGAAACGTTGAAGAATCGCATTGAATTGCTCCGGTTGGCACAGATTACTTGGATCTAATGCGTTCGGAATAATCGCCAACTGCGCATGTGGCAGCTGAGACACCATTTCCTTCATACAATTCACTCCAAATTCATTAAAGTCCCCTACAATACATAAAGCAGGACGTTTAAAAGCCTTTAAGCATCTGGTGTAATCAACATGGCTCGTAGCCAGCCTTTGCCGATATAGCTCCCGGGGACGTTTGTCCAGCAGCCCTCTTCTAATCTCATTGTAGGCCAGACTCCAGCGCTCTCGGTACATCATCCGAATCGAAGGCAACACCAGCTCGCTTGGGAGATAATACATTAGTAAACTGCAATATGCTGCCATAGTTTGTATTTTCCCTACTATTGTTGATCCGTGAGTCCTACAAAAGCTATCCGCAACCACAATGGCTTTTACACGCTCAGGATATTGTTTGGCAATATGCTGAACGACTAAGCCACCATAGGCGATTCCTACAAAAACTGCTTCACGGATACCTAGGTCATTCAACAGCATAATCAGATCCAGACATTGCGTCTCAATAATCTCATGTGGGGCCTCCAGCAGTTTACCAGACTTGCCATTCCCCCGTAAATCGCACAAAATCACTTTATATTTATCGGAAAAATACTCCAGCTGTGGTTTGAACATACTGTGTGTTAATCCATGTCCATGGATAAACACAACCGGAGTGCCAGTTCCATTGATTTCATAATAGAGCGAAGTTCCGTTCAGTTTAGCGATAGGCAAAGGTAACACCTCTTTCATAATAAATTCTACGACTATATCTGCTTAAAAACGCAGCAAAAAACCACAGAGGGATTCTCTGTGGCTATTCATCACTAAACACGCCATTCATCCTCTCTCCATACGCTTACGAGGTTAGCTGTCGGATTCGGGCAGTGAGAGTTGCCCTACCTGCAGGGATGCATATTATGCACCCGGAACAGGATTCACCCCATAACCAGTGCCGACTCTCACATCGGCTGCCAGTTGTTGGTTCCCCCGCTTTCCAGAAACGGAAATTAAGCGGATTGCTTATGTAATTGTAAATTTAAGATAATTCTCAGTTCTGAGATGAATCATACTCTTGTAAGGTTTTCTTGTAAAGGAGGGCTCTGGTCAAAATAATGTTGAAAGCAATGCTTTTCATTTCATATTAAGCATACTCTTCATTTTCTCTTTCTTTTGCTCTTGTTTACTCGTTTTCTTTAGAAAAACAGCTCTGAAGCAAGCGAAAAAGGGGGTGATTCACCAGTACTTTCCTATTTAATAAGAAACGACAATCTTCAATACCAATATTGGGCCAGTTTCTGTACCTTGGGGTGTTCGTCGTTTCTATGTCCCCGATCCGTTTGGCAAGCTTGTTAATATTATTTCACATGAACAGCACGAATGATTTCATAAAAAAGAAAAAAGCTAAGCAGAATCAGAGATCTCCCCCTGTCCACTTAGCTTCCTTTTACAATACTATGGCTACAAAAGATCGGCGTTTTTCAATGCATGCTCCCAGCTTGGAAAAAAGAACAGCGCACTTCTCATAAGCTCTGGGTCGCTTTGCTTCACTTGTTTTTTACTGATCGAGCTTCCGTCGCTTTGCAGCTTTTTGATCCGACTTAATACTTCATCAGCCTCCAAAGGAATTTCCATTGAAACACTCCTTTCTCAGTGACCTGTTTCCCTTCATTTTCTCCATAATATGTTTATTTATTCCGTACTCTTAATTTCCCCAGATTAAACCATCTGATAGATGGGTTGTTCAGCAATGAACCGGGTAGGAAGCATGGGATATTTGTCTGCTAAGATTTCAGCTAAATATTTCATCCCCGGCGCTTCACTCTCCGCATGACCTAACATGATGAGCGCTTTAGATCTGCCTTGGTGCCCTGCATCCCGCACATATTCCGGAGTCTCCCACTCTGGTCCCTCTCCAGCGATAATTAAATCAAGATTGTGATCATTAAAAAGCGGAATAGCCATCATCCCGCCTCCTCTGTAACCTACTAATATCCCTACGCGTTTGCAGGACAGAGACAGGTCACCAGCAGCGCGTACATAAGAGATGCCTAGCTTACTTTTAATATACTGAGCAGCTTCCATTACAGTCATAGCAGGAATAGTGAGAATCGTAGCAGCCGCTTGCTGCTCTTCCACATAGTCTGACCAATCCAGCTCTCGCAGCAAGCCCATCATAATCCCATCCGGCTCTTGCCGATGCCAATAATCATGATAACGAAAAATAGCTATTGGGGAATGTTCGATCAGACTTTTTTTCGCATGATAAACCGGATCAGCTTCTAACCACTCGCTCGCTGCATGATGGCTATAAAATACACCTTCATGCGTGATCAGCAAATTGGCTCCTAACGCTATTGCTTGCTCCACAATATTTTGTGTGGCAGAGAAGGCCGTAATAATCCCTGTGACTTCAGTTTCCGGTTCCCCTGGGTTCAGAATATCCACAGTCCCTTCTACCTGTTCCACAGTTCCCATTAAATCTTTCAAAATCGCTCTAATCGTGAGGCTCACTATCATCATCCCTCGAATCGAAATCTAATAAATCTTTCTGCCTTTAAGATCCTCAATTCCGCTCTTACGGTAAAAATACGTATTGATCCGATCTCTCCATTCCTGCGCATGCTCTGCTTGCTCTTCAAGACGTTGCTTCACTTGCACATACAATCCACTATCCATGCTGCCTTCAAGTGATTCCCATGTTGCTAGAAGCTGTGCAGCCTGCTCTGCCCCTTCGAAATGAGTATCGTAGATATGTTGTATAACCGTTTGCCCCGATTGCAGAACATGCGTGTATGGAACATGATGGAAGAACAGCAGCAGCTCTTCTGGACAAGACGCTAGATTCTCATAATTTGATGCATTAAGACCCATATACTGTCCGCTATACCCCGTTCCCGATTTGACTGAACGATCCACACCAATGCCCTTATGATCCGCATAATGGTACGTTCCCCACTTGGCGTATTCATATCCATCCACATTCGGCCCATAATGATGATCCGGATTAACCATCCAGCCCACACCTAATGGAGCTGTGTAAGATTCGTAAATCCTCCATGAGTCCATTAACATCCCGCGAATAGCAACCACTAGACCTTTATCAGTGCCAAAGGTAAGGCGAATCCATTCCTCAGCTATTTCTTTTGCCGTCAGCTCCGGATTCCAAATTAATCTCCCATATCCATACAGATTGGCTTGAGCTAACCCATGCCCCGTCCAGTTCATGTCATCCCCGACATTAGTTACAGCAGCCACACCATTATACTTATTTCCCCACACCGATCCGTCCACAATATGTTTCACAAGCGTAGTTTGCCCTTTGGCATAAGTATTGAAATCAAGGACTTCTTTCCACTGTGGAACAAGATAACAGAGATGCCGCTGCTGCCCCGTATATTCTTGAGCAATCTGAAACTCCATCAGATGATTGGTATGTTCCAGTGCGCCAAACAGCGGAGATACCGGTTCTCTGACTTGAAAATCCATCGGTCCATTCTTGATTTGCAGCACTACATTATCATTAAATCGGCCATCCAATGGTTTGAAATGATCATACGCTGCTCTGGCCCGATCGGTCTTACGGTCACGCCAATCCTGCTTGCAGTTATATACGAAACAACGCCAAATCACGATTCCGCCAAACGGCTCCAGTGCTTCTCCAAGCATATTAGCGCCATCGGCATGGTCACGCCCGTAAGTG
The DNA here is from genome assembly GCF_038005365.1 of Paenibacillus sp. FSL H8-0315. Taxonomy (NCBI): domain Bacteria; kingdom Bacillati; phylum Bacillota; class Bacilli; order Caryophanales; family Paenibacillaceae; genus Paenibacillus; species Paenibacillus sp. FSL H8-0315. The sequence continues at coordinate 2,327,522 of NZ_JBBOTA010000001.1, forward strand.
AATGGCCCTGGTCGATTTTCTGAATCTGCTTTGACCACAAACCCGCCAAAATCAGGGATCACTCGATAAACCTCACCAGCCTTATCTTTCCACCATTGCCGCACCGCTGGGTCCAGTGGATCAGCTGTCTCCAATGCTCCGATCTGTATCGGACTGGCAAAGTTAGCACTGAGGAATAGCTTAATTCCGTATACGCGGAATATTCCTGCAATTAACGCGATATCAGGCAAATATTGCTCCGTTATAAATAGAGATTCAAGCTCATGAACATTCACATTGTTAATCGAAATCGCGTTGATCCCCACAGAGGACATCAATCTGGCATAATCACGCAGCCGCTTTGTATCGTTAAGAAATTGATTGGACTCGTAAAAAAAGGACCGTCCAGCATAGCCACGTTCAATACTGCCATCAAAATTATCCCAGTGATTAATCATTCGCAGGCCGTTCCCCGGATTCATAGACAAATTCAGAGCGTCTATCTCGCTTTCTGTTCCTATCAGCCGTAACAGATGGAATACGCCATACAATATTCCAACAGGCGTTGAAGCACCGACAGCGATACATTGCTCAGTAGCATTTGTACGTATAAGGAAACCTTCAGGACCCAGTGAATCGGTTCGTTCTCCTGCGAATACTCTACTAATTAATGGATTCCCCCCTTGGAAGGTTCCTATAACGATACACGGTCCTTCAGGTTTCGCTGTGAGCAGTGGCGCTTTGCCCAGCATAGAGGTCATCCCCTGTATGAATTCCGCGGCTGCCGCCTGAATCGTCTCGTTGTCCTCCGTTACTACCAACTCAACACACCAATCTATATATTGATTGTATAGAGATCCTGATTTCAGCTGACCATAATTGAGCCAAGCCTCATAAGCGGTATTTGTCATGTTTATTCCTCCCGTATAAATAACCCGCCCTGGATTGAAAAGGACGGGTTCATGATTCGCAAGCTTGAGCAGGTTACCCGCTCTATGATTTAGTGACAGCGTTAAGCAATTGGTGATACGCTGGCTTAGGATTATGCTGCTCATCGAATAGAAATGGCCAATTTTTCCGTCCCCGAACAGGGAAGCCGTCCAGCCATGTATAGTCATCCGCTGCTCCCCAGAAAGTGACTGAGCTAATCACGTCGCGGTATTCTTTCAACAGAGCAAACATCGCTTCATAGCGCTCTGCCTGTAGCTCGAGCAGTTCGGCAGGTGCAACCTTTAAATCCATTCGTTTGTCATCGAAACGGAACATGGACACATCCAGCTCTGTCAATTGGAGCTGAAGCCCTAAAGATGCATACTTCTCAATAGCAGCACGTATTTCATCTAAGTCCGGATCGTATAGATTCCAGTGGGCTTGCAATCCGACGCCATGGATCGGCACTCCTTGTTCCAGCAGCGACTTCACCATTTTATAGATTTTGTCACGCTTAAGAGGATTAGACTCGTTATAGTCGTTGTAGAATAATAAAGCCTTAGGATCGGCTTCATGAGCGAATTCAAACGCTTTGCCGATAAACTCCGGTCCGACAATGTCCAGCCACTTTGACTGGCGAAGAAGTTCTTCTCCTTCATCTGCAATAACTTCATTTACAACATCCCAAGCATAGATATCTTCCTTGTAACGCCCAACCACGGTCTGAATATGTGATTTGAGCCGTGCAAGCAATGTCTCTTTGCTTACACACCCGCCCTTCTTATCCTCAAACAACCAGTCCGTAGTCTGGTTATGCCAGACTAAAGTATGCCCACGCATAGCCATATGATGTTTTCGGGCGAACGCAACCAACTGATCTGCTAGTTTAAAGTTATAAATGTCTTCAAGCGGATGCAGACTTTCAAACTTCATCTCATTCTCAGCGGTAATGCTATTGAAATGATAGGCGAGCAAGTGCTCCTGTGATTGTATCGTCATCGGGTTAACGGCTGCGCCAATTTTGAAATCCTCAGCAAATATTGTTTTTAGTGCAAGTTCTGTGTAATCACTAGCTTGTCTCAACAAGTTCCCTCCTGACAAAAGCATTTATATCAGTATTCGAATAATTAAGACTGATAATCGAACCAATCGAAGTAGGCAGGCACCTCAGCCACCTTGCCATGACCTGTTGCATATAATCCAATAAGAACACCCGTAAATCCATTTCCTTTTACGGCTTGAGGAGATAATGGGTACGCTGCTGCTGTTGATAGCTTATTCCACTCCTGCCCATCCAAAGAATAAAGGAAGCTGTATTCGGAAAGCTCAGCCTTAACTTTCAAATAAATTCGCTCGGCAGTAGTTGGAACCTCTGCCACTGTATGGGTTATTCCATCCATAGTCACATGAGCTGTAATCACTGTTTGCCCGTTTTTTTGAACAAGTCCAATTTCATAATGAGCATTCTCATCTAATCTGGCGCAAAGTCCAGCTTCCACATCAGCAATAGATGAAGGCATTTCAAGCAGCGTGCTCCATTCTGCCGAAGTATGCTGCTGTCTTCTGCCTACAAAAGCCACTTGGCCTACTTCACTGAGACCTGCAGATTGTCCTCGAAGAGATAACCATCCCTGTCTTTCGTTTAAGGACCAGCTTCCCTCAGCCGGATTCCGCAGAAAGGCTAATCCTAGCGGCAATACTTGATCATCAAAATCATATCTTCCACTAGTCTTAGGTTTTGGCGATTGACCAGGTACACGTGAAACCTTCATTTCCAGTCCAACTGTGTCTTCATTATTATCGATCATCGGCCATCCGTCTTCAGTCCAGCTTACCGGAGCAAGGAAAGTCTCTCTTCCAAGCACAGTGAATTTTGTATCTACTAGTCTTACCCCAAGGAATACGGCCCACCAATCCCCGTTACGATCCTCAATCAAATCGGCATGCCCTAAATACTGAATGGGATTGTCAGTACCGCTGTGCGTCAATATTGGATACGGCAATCGTTCAAACGGTCCATATGGAGAGGAGCTGCGGCCAATGATCTCCCGATGTTCCTTAGCCGTTCCTCCTGAAGCCGTCATGATATAGTACATTCCATTTATTTTGTACAAATGGGGTCCTTCCGTCCAAGGTCCGCCATCCCCAGTCCAGATAACAACAGGTTCTGTTAACGCTGCTCCCGTAGCAATATCTATCTCATATTGGATGGCATGGGAGTCATAATCTGCCCCCTGCTGGGTGGTTACATATACCTTTCCATCCTCATCAAACATTAGGGAAGGATCAATTCCTCCATAAGGAATACTAATCGGATCTGACCACGGACCCGCAGGATCCGTAGCCGTAACATAGAAATTTCCTTTCCCGTGTACTTCGGTCGTTATCATGTAAAACGTTCCTTCATGATAGCGGATCGTTGGGGCAAATATCCCCCCAGAGCTCTTGCTTTTACGAGTATCCAGCTGACTTACACGATTGAGCACATGACCTATTTGTGTCCAGTGAATCAAATCCTGACTATGAAAAATAGGTACGCCAGGGAAATACTCAAAGGAGCTGCAAACTAAATAGTAGTCATCCCCTGCCCGAGTGATACTTGGATCAGGATAGAAGCCTGGAAGTATCGGATTCGTGTATGTGATTGAAGATGGGGTCATAATTTAACAGACAACCTTCCTATTACTTAATAGTGATTGCAAGCTCCTTATTCCTTCACGCTTCCTACATTTAGACCGACCACAAAATATTTCTGCATGAATGGATAAACTAGCAAAATTGGAACCGAAGCAACGATCGTAACGGCTGCCCGTATGGAGATTGGTGTAACCATGGCATGTACCGACTCCTGAGTCATCCCTGTCCCGTTATTTACACTAGGGTTACTGTTCGAGTTCATAGTAGAGGATAGCAGCTTCATTAATTCATATTGCAATGTACTCAAGTTCTGGCGGGAAGAGGTGTAGATAAACGCATCAAACCATTGGTTCCACGCACCTACTGCAACAAAAAGGGCGATGGTAGCAAGAACAGGTTTACACAAAGGGAAGACTACTTTCATGAAGATCTTGAATTCCCCGGCACCGTCGATTCTTGCAGATTCCATAAGACTTTCATGTAAGGTACCAATATAAGTACGGATAACGATCATATTAAATGCACTTACCATGGACGGGATTACATATACCCAGAACGAATTGAGCAAATGAAGATCCTTCATAAGGAAATAGTTTGGAATCAGACCCGCACTAAAATACATGGTAAGGACGAATATAAAGGTAATATGTTTGCGGAAAACATATTCTTTCCGGCTTAACGTATACGCAAGCATCGTGGTTAAAAATAGATTCAGGATCGTAGATATCACTGTTCGTGCTACCGAAATCCAAAAAGCATTATAAATTGTACCTGAGGCAAAAACCGCTTTGTAGTTCTGTATGGTCCACTCTCTAGGCCATAAATAAATGCCGCCGCGGATGGTATCATTCCCCGCATTAAAGGAGACTGCTATAGTATTCAGGAATGGATACAAGGTAACAATAACTAGACAAACCATAAATATAGTATTGAAGGTGCTGAACACTACGGGTTCGAACCTCAGATTTTTCATCCGGTTTCCAGCATTACTTTTTGGAGATTTTTGAGGAATCAATTGAGTTTTTTCCATGATTATAACAGCCTCTCTTCCCCTAGCCGCTTCGCAGTCCAGTTAGCTAATAGCAGCAACGTTACACTTACGACTGTTTTGAAAATACCACCCGCGGTAGCTAAGGAATAATTCCCTTGCGCTATACCATATTTCAATACAAATATATCAATCGTTTCCGACCAATCTACGACAAGCCCGTTTCCTAACAAGTACTGAACCTCAAATCCAGCTTCCAGTACATGTCCTACGGACATTATTAACAGGATTACAATGGTTGCTTTCATGCCCGGCAAAGTTACATGACGCATTTTCTTATACCGGTTCGCTCCATCAATCTCAGCAGCTTCATATAAAGCCGGATCAATAGAGGCGATAGCCGCCAAGTAGATGATAGTACTCCATCCGACTTCTTTCCAGACGTGTGAAGCACCTACAATACCCCAGAAATACTTCCCTTCACTCAACCAAAGGATCGGTGAATCAATGAGATGCAATTTCATGAGCACGATGTTGATAATCCCGTCATTAACCGAAAGAGAAGTAGCTACAATGCCTGTTACAATAATCCAAGAGAGGAAGTGAGGCAAGTAGGATATGGTCTGAACGGTTCTTTTCCAAAATACATTTTTGATCTCATTAAGCAGCAATGCCAGTATTATCGCAGTCACAAATCCTAGAACTAGATTAATTAGGCCCATGGCCAACGTATTGCGCAGTACTCTCAAAAAGCTATCGTCCGTAAAAAGAAACTTGAAGTGTTTTAAACCCACCCATGTTTGTTCACTAAATGCTCTAGCTGGTTTATAATCTTGGAAAGCCATCGTCCATCCCCAGATGGGAACATAAGCAAATAGTATAATATAAAGCATTAATGGAACCGACATCCAAATCAGCTGTTTCTGATTCTTAATCAAGGTCATAGTAATCGGTTGCTTCTTTTTTCTTTTAGGATGCCGGTTAACTTTTTTCCCCGTTAATATCTCATCCATATATGTTTTCTCCCCACATCATCCATATATTTCAGAAAGTGGTTGGCCTAATAAGCCACCACTTTCTGATTTTTAAGCAAGCTCTAACTATTTAACACTCCAAGTATCAAATCTCCATTTAAGCTGTTCATTGATTTTGTCTTCATAGGCTTTGACATTCGCTTTACCAATTTCTCCAACAAAGTCATTCCAAACCTTATCGAATTCTGATGGACTGGCCAAGATTGCTTTTGGCAGGTATTTGGTTCGCAATTCATTCAGCTTCGTTTCGGCAATTTTGGCATCTGAGCCTTCAACAAGATCTATGGACCAAGCTGGATAAGCTACTGGGTTCGGCTCAGGCTCGCTGAAGAAATCCACATAACTGTTGTAGCCATAAGCATCAAGAATTTCCTTGTCATACGGCTTGAGTGCAGCCCGGTATTCTTCTGGTTGAGCCGCAGCATCTGTTGAGTTTCCATCCTCAAAGAATCCTTGCAATTTCGGAGCTGTAGCATACCAAGCATCTGCTTTGTTGCTGAGCTTCCATGTAGCATCAACTGCGTTCTTCCGTTGTTCTTCATTTCTTATAAAACGGCCATTTTCCACTTGATAATCTTCACCTTCAATACCCCAAGTGAAGATTTTTTGCCAATCTTCTTGAATCAATGTATCCATTAGTTTAATAATTCTTTCAGGGTTTTTGGCATTGATACTGATCCCGAAGCCATTATTCAAGTTCAGCGCTGGGCGATCCAGATAATAATCTTTAGTGCTAGTATCAAACACAAGTGGAAGTCCTACATAAGTTCTTTCATCTTTACCTTGTGTCCGGAGTGAATCTTCTGCTGAACCAAAGTTCCAGTGCTGATCAAACATTCCCAGAACGGCTCCACTGGACAGTTTCGCCAAATATTGATCGTAGTTTTGCACAAATGTTTCTTGGTCGATAACGCCCAATTGGTTCATTTCATTAAGCTTTTGATAGTACTGCTTAGCATAGTCTTTATCTGCGAAGATTTCTGCAACGTTATCATTAACTACTACCCCGCCATCATTAGGGTGTCCGATCAGATGCTGAGGAGCGTTAAACAACCCCCAGTTTCTCCAGTCGTTGTTAAGAATTTCGAATCCGATGGTTGGCGTTCCATCGATGGTTAGATTTTTTTCTTTATATTTCACAATGAGGTCAAAATACTCGTCCAAGGTCTTCACCTGTGGGTAACCAGCATCTTTCAGGATGTCCTTCTGAATCCAGAAAGCAGGACCTGCATAATAGGTTGTATTCACTTTACCGTTATACGCACCATAATTCGGAAGCGTATAAATATGTCCATCATTCGGGTCTTTCATCATGTTCCAGTAATCTGCGTAATGCGCTTTCAAATTTGGAGCATATTGTTCAATCAAATCTTCAAGCGGGATAAAAGCTTCCGCTCCTGTCAGCTTAGTATTGGCAGTCATCAAATCCGGATAATCCTGACCGGCAATCATTACGCCTAACTTCTGGTTAAGATCCCCAGCTAAGAATTCGAAATTGAAGGATGCGCCTGTTTTTTCTTTAATCATTTTGTAAATTTTATTATCTGGTGTTGGTTGCTGGCCTGCTTCTCCAAGAAAGATACTAATTTCAAAAGGTTCAATCTTCTCAGAATCTGTTCCTGCAGCAGTTGAAGTGGCTGTTTCTGCTGGTTTGTCTTCCCCTTTAGCCGTCGTATTGTTGCTGTTATTTCCTCCGCACCCTGCTAAGGTAAAGCTTAGGGATAACACAGCAATCAGACTAAGTTTCCATTTGGATATTAACTTGCCCCCCATAAAGCACCTCCATATATTTGTTGGTGTAACAATGTTGTAAGCCCTTACAAGTTAAATTATAGAGGTGATAATCTTCTGAAAATACGCCAGAATTAAAGATGTACCCCCAAAAAGTTTAGGTATTAGTGTTTTTAAATTCGTTAGGGCTCATATGCAGTTTTTTTTCAAATTGCTTGAGGAACTGACTATAATTGCCATAGCCCACTTTTTCAGCGATTTCACTATTTTTTAATTTATTTTGTTGAAGTAAATGTACTGCCTCTTTTATTCGGAGGTTATGCAGCTGTTCATTGAAATTAATACCGTTCTTCTTGATCAATAATTGACCCAGATATACCGGGTGCAGGAAAAAAACCTCTGATAGTCTCTTAATGGTAAGACATTCGCGAAAATGCTCTTCAATATAATTGTTAATCTCCTGAACAATCCCCTGTGATTTTAGGTTTTGTTCCTTAAGAAGGATATCGATACTGGCCTCGCCGCAGAATAGCAAATTACGCATTAAGTCCGTCAAGGTGATCATTGAGTCTAACATCGCGGGGATTCTAATTTGATTAGATAAGGAGGACTCATGAACTTCACTGGCTTCCGAGGTAAACTCAATAATCTTATACATCATATGAATAACAATTTTCTTCACAACCTCTGGAGCGATGCGCTGTTCCCGGAAACTGCGGGCTGCCGAGTTCACAGCTTGGCTAAAGCCTGCGGAGTCCAGGGTGTTAATCGGTCTTATCAAGTCATCCATCAGTTGAATTTGATCATAATGATAACTAAAGGGACTATCCTTAATCTCCTGATAAGTCAGGATCTCTACATTTTCAGAATAATAAAAATAATACATTAATGCTTCTTTCGCCATTCGGAAACTGTTCCCGATCTGAAGCAAGGAGCCTACACCAGCACCTGTTGCAATATATAAAGCTTGTTTGGGGTGTTCATTCAGCAAAGGAGTTGCAATCTGATCGATCACAGCTCCCTCAGTGGACAATGAATTGTATCCATATACGATTCCAAAACAATGACTCTCCAGATCCATCAGAAACATAGAATCTTTATCGGTTAGGAGGGCTGAGGCTTGCTCTCTGATCTCCGTATATAAAACCGGCTCTGTCTGTATCAAACAAATATTCCAATGGTTTTTACCTTTCGATAGTCGGTTAAGTACCTCCTGATTCGACTGCTCAGCTTTCTCATGCAGCATTCCTTTCAGGAGAGAAACAGCCTCCTCCGCGGAGGCTATTTGATTTAAACTGCGCTTCTGAGCTTCCTGCTCCAGCTCCTGATATATCTCCAGCAATTCTTCTGCCGCCTCTTCGGGAAACACTGGCTTCATCAGATAATGATTAATTCCATAGTGTATAGCTGTCTTGGCATATTCAAACTCACTATAACCACTTAGTATGGCAAATTTGATCTCCTTAATCTCAGCTTGTTGCCAAGCTGCGACCATCTCCAGCCCATTCATTAGCGGCATATTAACATCCGTAATTACAAGATCTGGCTCTAGCTGTTTCATTAGCTCCAGCCCCTCTTTGCCATTGCTGGAGGTTCCACATACCTCAAAGCCAAGCTCCTGCCAATCAATCCACAGCTGCATCGCTTCAAGCGCACTAGGCTCATCATCGATCAATAATACTTTGTATTTCATTGGGGGTCCCTCACTTTCTAGCTATTCTTCCGTTCCAGGAGTTTTAGTGGAATGTCAAAAGTGACAATGGTCCCTTCATCCGGAACGCTGCTGATATCAAAACGGACCTGATCTTCATAGTACAATTCTAATCGGCGGTACACGTTGCGGATTCCGATATTCGTTCCCGAAGACGCTTCATTTTGAACATTACCTAATAATTCTTGCAGCTTCTCTGGCTCTATCCCTTTACCGTTATCAGAGACGGTAACTTTTAATCGTCCCTCCTCCACTAACGTCTTCACTTTTATCACACCTAGTCCCTCTATGGCCTGTAGACCATGTTTGCAGGAATTCTCAACGAGCGGCTGCATGCTTAGCTTGGGAATCTTATATTGAAGCGACTGCTCATCGATCTCAAATTGATAGTCGAATTTATCCCTGAACCGGAATTTTTCAATTTTCAAATACATCTCGATGAAAGTCATTTCTTCTTCCAAGGTAACGAGATCCTCTTTCCAGCTCAGCAGCCGTCTAAGTAATTTCGATAAACTCTTAATGATATCCGTAACATCCGAGTAATTATTTTTAGTACAGACCACCAAAATGGCATTTAACGTATTAAACAGAAAATGCGGATTCATCTGGCTTTGCAGGAAATTCAGTTCAGCTCTTACTCTTTCCATCTCCAGATTATTTTTTTGAATCTCCAGTTTATATACATCATTGATCAAGGAATTAATGGTAGTGGTCATCCTGTTAAAATTACGGATCAAGCCCCCGATCTCATCCTGACCTTCATCAATCCGAATCAGCTCAAATTTCTCATTGGATACTTTCTGCATATGTCTGGACAACCGTTTCACCCGATAATTATAGGATCTTAACATCACATATAAAAAAGCGGTTGTGATTAGCGTGACAATAGACGCCAGAATCCCTGCATAAATCCGAATCTCCATTATCGCTTGGGCAATACGCTCACCTTGTGTAATTCCTATTATCCGCCAGCCTTTTATATAACTAGCTCCGCCGACGGGTACAATATGCACATCCTCCTTGCGCTCATCATCCTGCAGCTTGAACACGGGATAAGGTTCCGTGGTGCCTCTTTGATACCCGCTTTGGGCAGACATAATAATCTCGTCCTGCTCGTTAACCAGATAAAGACTCAAGTAATCTTTTTCTCTGATAATCACGTCATATATTTTACTGAGATCCAAATCAATTCTAAGCAGCTTTTCAAATTTATTGTATGAGCTGTAAGCGTCCATTCGCTCAATAACACTCAAATAAGGCGCTGTAGAAATCACACTAGAGATGTCACTCATATGATAAGCGGCAAGAAACAGATGTTTATTCGCAGCCTTCGACTGCTTATACCATTCACTATTCATAACCTTTTCATTGATGACCTGATAGTTGCTGCCAGAAACAATGGAATCATTGTTCGTGAATACAGTAATCCGTTCAATCTGATTGTTCACCGGCATATAGCTATTCATGCGGCCTCTTAGCTGTTCATCAAAAGTGTCATAGAATTCAATAGAGTTCCCATACGTCCGCTCAAGCAATTCATACAGGTTCTTATCAGCAGAAAGCGTATAGCTGACAGCTACCCCACCTTCAATGAAGTCATGAATATCCTTTCGGGCTCTTTCTAAGGATATCTCTAGATTCTGCTGCTCTCTCGATTTGATCAGATCGGAAATCCGATCCAAAAAAACAAGGTTAATAATAATGATAGGGAGAAGAACACCTATGATATAAATAAGGGAAAATTTATAATTTAAGGGAATATCATTCACTACTTTTCTAAATCTGAATTTTTTTCTCTCCATATGAAACACCTTGCTTCCCCTAGAGCTGTTGGTTCTTATTCTCATTTTTATACACGGATGGTACTACCCCTACAAGCAGCTTAAACTTATCTATAAAATAATCAGTGTTAGAGAATCCCACCTGCACCGCTATATCCGATATCTTTAACTGTGTTCGCTTCAGCAGACTTTTTGCCTCTTCAATCCGTTTGGCATTTAGGTATTCACTAAAACCCTGACCCGTTTGCTTTCTGAACAGTTGTCCCAAATAGGTAGAATTAATATGAAATTGTTGTGCCAAATCCTGAAGCTTTAATTTATTCCGAAATTCCCGATCCACATACTGAATAACCTTGTAAATCGTATTTTGTTCATTCTGCTGCTCTAGTTCAGACAGATAGACGGCAGCCCGTTCACACAGACTTTGTACATAACGGCTTAATATAAAATAATCACTAAGCTCACCTAGATTTCCGTATTCTTGCTGAAGCTTAATCATAATCGTATCCGGGTCTCCATTCATTTGAGCTATAATTCTACAGATCGTAAGCTCTAAATGGGCCACTTTTGCTTTTACAACTTCAAGGGTCAACAGATTCTCAACGAAAGCAGTGAACGCTTCTTTTACACAAGGCTGGATCTGTTCCGTATCATTCGTTTGGACCTTATGCAGCAGCTGTCTGAAATGGTCCTCATGAGGTTCTTCCTTTTTCAGGTTCCTAAGCTCACTATAATAAAAGACCCCTCTTTTCTGCTGATGCGTTTTTCGTTTCCATACCTCAAGTGCCTGCCTATAAATCTCTCGAATCGAGCTCACCCCGACCATTCTGCTGCTAAGTGCTAAAAAGACCAGCTCCTGTGATTGTTCAGTGAGATCTGAATGCATCTGGTTGACGATAGTCTCCAGGCTCTCATTGCCGATAGAAGCAGACTGAAGAATGATCCCCGCTCTTCCCGATCCGTCTTGAAAGAAGCAGAAGTGTTCCTCGGAAAAATAATCACTTATCTGCGGTTGGAATGGATTCATAGAGGAGGCCGGTTCGATAAGAATACACATTAACTCTGCATCCGCTTGAAGCTTCAAGGTGTTTCGGGTTAGAAGCTCTAAATTTTCGTTATACTCCCCTTGGATCAGGCGGTTGATGATATTATTTACGATAAAAAATTGCTTTTTATCAAACTCCTCATTGGAAGCGATTTCATTTTGGATTATTGGAGTGATCCTGCTTAATAAAGCCTCTATTTCTTCATCATCAATGGGTTTTAATAAATATTCATTTACCCGCTGGCGCAATGCCGTACGTGCATACTTGAAGTCATCATATCCAGACAGAATCACAAATTTAGGAGGTTTCTCCATGACCTCATTCAACTTTGTAATAAGCTCAAGTCCGTTAAATACAGGCATATTAATATCCGTAAGAACCAGTTCCGGTTTATTCTCCTGGATAAGCCTCATCGCATCCGTGCCATTTTGAGCTTCACCACAAACTTCATAACCGAATTTTTCCCAGTCGATCATCGTCCTTAGCCCCTCAAGAACCCAGGGTTCATCGTCCACGATCAGAACCTTAAGCATGATGTTCGCTCCAATCTTATTAAGATAAGCCCGCGCTTTACACCAAAATATATAGATCATGCTATCATACTTGGATAATGATGTGAATTCATAAATTTTCCTTCTTTTGTTTAAAACAGTACTTTTTTTACTTGAAAAAACGTACAAAAAACGACATATCCTAAATTTCAGATACGCCTTTACAAGTGCCCATCATTCCATTATCATGGTTTACATCGAGTAAAGAATTACATAATGTAAACCATATGGGAGGGCTAAGATATGAGCAGCTTATCTAAGTCTGCTAGATTTCCACTTTTCATTCTGATGTTGAATCTATTTATCGCTTTATTAGGGCAAGGTATGGTTATTCCCATTCTACCTGAGTATCTGAAGCTGTTTAATGCGTCAGGAGCTGCTGCCGGATATCTTATTGCAGCTTTTGGAGCAGCACAGTTTATTTTTTCACCTATAGGGGGACAGCTTTCGGATAAATGGGGAAGAAAATCAATGATCATTTCCGGAATGTTTTTAACCGTGCTTTCAGATCTGATATTTGCTGTCTCTACGACATTACCCCTACTCTATATCGCAAGATTTATTGGGGGTATAGGTATCGGAATCATGGTTCCTTCCAATATGGCCTACGTCGCTGATATCACCACCCATGAAACCCGCGCTAAAGGTATGGGGTACTTGGGGGCTTCCATGAATTTGGGTATGGTACTTGGTCCAGGGTTAGGCGGCATTATCGCTGGGTTTGGCATACGGATGCCTTATTTTTTTGCGGGTGGACTTGGGCTTATCGCTACGATACTTTGTTTTTATATGCCAGAGACACTCCCAAAGGAAAAACGGAAATCCGTTAACAAATGGGCCCCTCGGGAAGCCATTCGTAATCAAATCGTAAATTCATTCCGGACGTCCTATTTCCGCTATCTGCTGCTCATTCTGATTATGACATTTGGTTTGATGAATTATGAAACGGTGTACGCCCTTTTTGTGGAACAAAAATACGGTTTTGATGCAACGAAAATCTCAATCATTATTACGGTTGGTGCTATTATAGGCATTATTGTGCAGATCTGGCTGCTTGATCATCTGATTAAGAGACTTGGCGAGATAAAGCTTATACGTATATCATTGGTGATGACCGCTATAACCTTATTGTTGATGATATTCAAGATCAATTTAGGTTATTTATTAGTTGTGTCCGGTTTATTTTTTGCTTTTAATGCTTTTTTACGACCCACAGTAAGTACATTGATTGCCAACTCAGCTGGTGATCGGCAAGGATATGCTGCCGGATTAAATACAACGTATACCAGCATTGGAAACATACTTGGACCCATTTTAGCGGGATTGATGTTTGACAAACACATGGATATCCCCTATATTTTTGGGGCAATTATCCTGGCCTCTGCCTTTTTCATCACCTTACAAAAACCAAAAAAAGAACAAGAAAGGAGTGTAACCCATGACTGAGAACTGGCACCAGAATTTAAAAAACAGAAACCGGGAAGAATTGATTGCTGCGGCGAAGGATCTTTTTATGAAGCAAAGCTTTCTCAAAGTTAATATTAAGGATGTCTGCGACGTGGCTGGTGTAAGCCGGGTTACCTTTTATAAGCATTTCCAGTCCATGAACGAACTGATTTTTGAGGTCCAGATGGAGATCCTGGAGAGCATGACGCAATTTGTTAGAAGCGCACCTTCTTCAATTGAAATGAATGGTAAGCAAATGCTTGCTTCGATGCTTAATGCTTGGATTGATTATGCCCGGCAACACCCAGGTTACATCAAATTCATTCTTCTATTCGATTTGCATTTTGAAGCCTATGATTACAGTAAAGAACTCAAAGAAAATTACAGAAATTTTGTGATGCGGGGTAAAGAACGACATTTCTTAATGGATGCTCTGGAGGCCGGAGTTAAAGATGGATCATTAAAATTTGATACAGAACCCTTATCCACTGCTCATTTCATCTTCACGTCTATGATGGGTTTATTGCAGAAAATAAGCCTGATTTCCAAAGACGATTTCAACAACGAACTTCAGGATATTCAAATTGCTAACCGATTTGTGGACATGTTAGTTCAGTATTTAAGTACAGAAAGTGATGAATCTCCTGCCTTGAGGTAAGGGGACCCATCACTTTCTCCGTAATAGAGAGAAGTAGTTAAATGAAATTATTCTCCTTTAAGGAGCGGTTAGACTCATGTTTGATTAACCATTCTTTTCTGGCAAGCCCGCCTCCATAGCCCCCCAATTCACCATTGCTATTTATCACTCGATGACATGGAACCAAGATTGAGAGTTGATTGGTGCCATTCGCCCTTGCTACAGCGCGGCAAGCAGAAGGATTGTTGATTTTCTCTGCAAGCTCCTTATAAGAAGCTGTCTGTCCCAGAGGTATTTTCCGGAGTTCATTCCACACCTTTTGCTGAAAGTCTGAGCCCAAATAACGAACCGGCGTTGTAAATTCCGTAAGTTCACCGGTGAAATACAGCTTCAATTCCTCCTCAATTTGGTGAAGGACGGCTACCTTTTCAGGTAATATAGTTGCATTTAAGCGAATGCGTAATCTCTTGATTTCATTTTCAAGTCCCTTGCGATCCACAAATTCCAGCAGTAAAAGACTCTCTTCATCGGAGATGGCCAGCATAGAACCCAATATCGTTTCTATCCAAGTACAGTACAGCACTTTAATTTGCTTGGAATGATTCGGGACAGTCCCCATCGTTCGTGAAAAAGCATCCCTAAACCCATTGCTCGAATCGTACCCGCTTTCCAGTTGTGCGTTAATGATTGAATCCCCATTCCTAATATGTTTGAATGCCAGTCCTAAACGTCTAGAACGTGCATATTCGATAAAGGTCATTCCAAATTGTTTCTTAAATTGGCGGCGTGCCGTGTTTGCACTAATAGACAGCTCATCAAAATCTTTATCTGTCCATTTTCGTTCCGGATTGCTCTCAATAGCTTCTACTAGCAGCTTTACTTCAGGAGACATTTTTGTTGGATTGGATAGCGGCTGACACCTTTTACAAGGTCTATATGAAGCTAATAAGGCTTCCTTGGCTGTAGCAAAAAACTCACAATTTTCTTTTAATGGCTTTTTAGCGGGACAAGTTGGCCTACACATGATGCCCGTTGTTTTCACTCCTACAAAAAATACGCCCTCATAATTCGAGTTTTTCTCGACCAGCATCTTATAATATTTATCGATATCCTGCTCATTAGTTATCATAGTGTGGTTAGCTCATTTCTAAATAAAGTCCTGAGGCATCAAGCATTTGCCGGGCATTTTCTTGGAGGTTATGTTGTGCCTGAAAGAAACTACGCGGTCCATAGCTAATCCGTTTCACGCCAATATTTTGCAATTCATGATTTGAAAGCATACTGTCCATAACCATGATATTCACAGGCAGTGGCGATTTTTTAACAAATTGTTCAATCAAGCTTGGATCAGCGAGCCCCGGTATAAAAATCCCATCCGCTCCAGCGTCAGCATAAGCATAGGTACGTTCTATAGCTTGATTGACTAGATCCATCGAATGTTCCTTAGCCTTGAAAAAGATATCCGTTCTAGCGTTAATAAACACGCGCTTTTGCAGTTTGGAGGCTACTTGTTGTATGGTTTTGATCCTCCGGCTTTGTTCGCTGGTCTCCCATAGTTCATTGTTAGGATGATTTACGATCTGATCTTCAAAATTGATACCACAGATATCTAATTGAAATAACTGCTCCATGTTATGCGCTAAAATATCCTCATCTATAGCATATCCACCTTCGATGTCTACGGTCAATGGAACTGCTACTCGTTCGGCAATCTTTGATATCATCCAAAGCATAAGCTCAAATGTAAGCTGTTCACCGTCCGAATATCCCCACGCTTCCGCCATGGAATAGCTGCTGGTTGCTAGCGCCTTTGATCCAGCTTGCTCTATTGCTTTAGCCGAGGCTACATCCCAGCAGTTGTACAGGATCAGTGGATTTTTTTGATCATGCAGCGTTTTAAAATAGTCATAGTTTTTAGTGTTCATAAGTGGTCATCTCCATTTAGTTAAGAATAGAACCACTATATAATAGACATCCATTATCGATACCAGAAAAATTAACACCAATCTTTTTTTCCACAAAAAAAAACACCGATAGATAATCTAATCCCCTCAGGATCAGATCATACCATCGATGCCAGTTTGCCGATTAAAGTTCTACCTTACGGAGTGATTGTTTTGGTGATTGTTTTGGTGATGGTTTGGATGACTTTTTCCCTGTCCCCATCGGTAGGATTTGTGGAGCTGCGATCCCGATCAGAACTACGATAATCCCGATCCAGCGAAGTAATGATACCTCTTCTTGCAGAACTAACACGGAGGCTACTACAGCTGCCGGTAACTCCGCTGCCCCTAAAATCGCGCCTAGACCTGAACCCAGCTTCGGAACCCCGATCGAAAAGAACAGAACTGGAATTACGATGCCCAACAAACCTAGAGGTAGGCCGTATTTCCAAAGCCCATCGGTAATCGCACCGTCATATAAAAACGAAGGCGAAAAAACAGTCATAATAATAACCATTGCACTAGTGGTCATATACAAGCTTTTATTAACGGCAGGCACCTGCGTAGCTACTCTTCCACTCACAAAAATATAGAAAGCAAACGACACGGCTGACATTAAGCCAAAAATCACACCAGTGGTCGTAATTCCACCTATACTCGGCTCAAGGATGCCCCCCGCTAATACTGTACCAATTAGAAGGATAACCATCGAAATCACTTTTTCCCGACTAGGAAGTTTTCGATCTACAACTGCCTCCAGAATTACACCGATCCAAGTAAATTGGAATAACAGTACAATCGCAATCGAAGCAGGTAATTGTTCAACGGCGAAGCCATAAAATATGCCAGTTAAACTGATGGTGATCCCAGCGGCTAATAATTTCCCGCCTGTTTTTAACCCTAATTTCTTTCGAGAAAATAATAAGACCAGCAAGAGCAGCATACACCATCCAAAAAAGTATTGTGATCCTACCAATTGTTTCATTCTAAAACCATCGTTCATTCCAAGCTTGACGATCGTAGAGAGTGAGCCATAACTACAAGCGCCTAAAAAAACTAGTAAAGCATATTTGAATAACTTCATATTCATCGTAAACCTCTTCCCTTTCTCTTGAGCAAGCTCATTAACATAATAAAGCCCCTTGTCATCGAAATGACAAGGGGCGATTGAAACCAAAGAATACATCTTTGACAAAATTCCGCCACTCCATCCACTGGATAGAGTTTGGTTTATTTACTTATAACAACTCCAATCATAATATGATAAATCACACAGGGTGTCAACTTGAAATTTAAGGATTTAGCTGGAACAATCGATAGACAATAACAGCTGCCTGAGCACGAGTTGTATTGGCTTTAGGTGCAAAGTTATCTTTGCCCACACCTTGAATAATCTTTGCTCCGCTCATGAATTGTACAGCCTCACGAGCGTAGGCTGAAACGTCAGCGGCATCATTGAAATTCACTGGCTGGTCCACTCCCACGACCGTAAGCTTAGCGAGCTGTGCTGCACGATAAGCCATCAACGCCATTTCCTCACGGCTAATCGTTTCATTAGCACCGAAGGTTCCATCAGATCTGCCCTGAATAATTCCTAGCTGCTGAGCAGCAGCAACGGAGCTGTAGTACCAAGCATCCAGTGAAACATCCTTAAATGTACTTGCCGCATTACCTTCCTCTAGCTCTAATGCAAGCATCAGCATCTTCAAGAACTGTGCCCGAGTTACATTCAGCTGTGGCCCGAAATTATGATCTCCGGTGCCATTCAGGATGTCTCTGGCGGCGAGGGCCTGAATGCTATTTTGTGCCCAGCCTAGTCCAGCGATATCCTTAAAGGAATTTTCCGCATATGCTACTGCGAATCTGCTGGAATTGTCTGGTCTAAAGATGATCTTGCCAGTTGTCAGATTAAACTGAGAGTTTCTAACCACCTCCACAGTCCCGTCTTCACGGATTTGGTAGACTACTATTTGTTCTACACCTGAAGTTGTCTTTGGTTTGTAATCCCGTTCAACCTTCAGTCCACGCCCAAAGCTGTCAAACTGTTTGCCATCAACAAAGAACTTAAACTCATAAATATCCCCGACATCTGTCTGAAGCGACAGTGTCTTCGCGTCAACTTTGCCAACTACAAGCTTAACGCTTACGGCGTCAGATCCTGCCATCGCAAGAAGCAGGTCAGCATTTATTCGGAACGTAGACAATCCCATGTCTATTTCTAAAAGTTGAATTGCTTTTGCTCCCGCTCCAGCCAACTCACGAGCTGGCAAGGTCAGTTCAACCTCAGAGCTGGCAGAGGCTGGCTTCACTGTGATTCTCAATACTCCATTCTGCATTGAGCCAATTGCTTGTTGCAGAATCGCTGAGGATACCTCTGCAATAGCTTTACCATTCACATCCGCTGTCACGGAAAGAGTAACTCCATCTGCGTTCACAGTTGGTTCCGGTTGTTTCACTGGTTTGACTGTCGTTGAAGATGAAGTACCGCCCGATTCTGAAACCTGCGATTTTGCCTTAATCTCAATGGACATCGTACCTACAACACCGGAGCCATCTTTAGCTGTCGCTCTCACGGTTACCGTGCCTGCTGCAATTGCAGTGAGCAAGCCGGTATCCGTAATAGTTGCTCGCTCAGTAGCTGATCCATCCTCATTCACTACTGACCAGCTCACTGCTGGATCGGATGCATGGTCCGGCAGGATTACAGCTGCCATTTGCAGGGTTTGCCCTGACTTGATTTCGCTCACATTATCTTTGGAGGAGACTTTTATCTCCATGACGGATATAGGCATGACATGAACAACCGACTGTGCCTCATGCAGGATGTCAAAATCAACATCTGTGTTGGATCCCCGGAAAGAAATAAATCCAAGCGGCACGGCGATTTCACGGGTTGTCTTCTTCGCTTTGAAGACCATTTCTAAGAATTCCGCATCATCGGTCAGGATATTTCCTGCCTCCGTTCCAGCTACACTAACTGTTATTAGACCTGGACTGTCCTCATTAATATGAGTGATGCTGAATCCGTCTGGCAAGGTCTGAGCAGATACAAATTCCACACCAGATACGTCATATGCCATGGTAAAGTCTACAGCATACACTTCCTTGTAGACGGAGGTAGTAACATTTGTAATCCCTACACGGTAAGTGAAATCCTGTCCTGCCACCACTGTGACCGGTCCGTTCAGCGTTGCAGCGGGCAGATTACGGGCAATCTCATCTTGTCCGCTGATGTTAATCTCTAGGCTTCCGGATACTCCACTTCCATCTATAGCTCGCGCAGTTACTTGTACGCTACCGTTCTTTCTAGCTGTCAGCAAGCCCTTCTCATTAATAACCGCTTTATCCGTAGAGGTTACCCCATCTGCTTCAGTTACCGTCCAGATAACTTTAGGATTCGTCGCATTCTCTGGAAGCACAGAGGCTTGCAGCTGCAAGGCACCGCCCTTCGACTCAATGCTGCTAATTCCATCTTTACCCGTTACAGTAATTGAAGAGACATGTGCCTCAGGTATCTGCTCTTGACCCACTAAGATCTTGGATTGCTGTGGATTCCAGCCATCACTTCCACCAAGCACAGCTTCAATCGTATAGGCAGCCGCCTCTTCTGCTGTTAATTGTTTGGACCAGCTGTAACGTGAAGCTGCATTAGCACCCTCTCCGTAACTTAAAAACTCAGAGAACCGTGCAGTTTTGGAACGACCTTCATACCATTCATGCCAGCCAGTAGCACGAATATGAGCTCCCAGCTCCGTGTTAATGAAGGTAGAGCTGCCATATTCTCTCCATGGCCGGCCCAAATCAACGGTTCCAGCAGCAACGCCCTCACTGGCAGTTAGTCGATTATTGATGAACACATAACCAGGCTTACCCGTTGCCGTGGAAGGCGCAGTAACATAGCCAGCACCCGCACTTTGAATCACATTATTCTCGAATACGGCAGCGGAATTACCGAAGATAAAGTCTACTGTACCTTCAATATGGCTGTCGACGAAATAGGCTCTTCCCTTATCTGCGAACAGGGTATCCTGATATCCTAGAAGCTTAACATTTCTGTACACTCCCCGGTCTCCTTCAGCATATAAAGCGACTGCCTGACCGGCATCCCGCCCAGCACTGTTCTCAACCGTCATGTTCTCCAGTGTGAAATCAGTTGCAGCAGCCTTTAGTGTATAACTGCCGCTGGTGCCCATTTCTTTACCATCTGAGCCAATGGTTTTCGCGGAGTCACCGTTAATAAGTACGGTACCTTCCCGGCTCTCACCGATGATACTAATATTCATCTTACTAGAAGGTACAAGCACCTTCTCCTTATACGTGCCGTTCTTCACTTTAATAATCGTGGTTAGGGCACTATTATCAGGTGCTGCTTGAATAGCGTCATTAATCGTTTTATAATCTCCTGTCCCATTCTGAGCAACAATAATGACAGGAGCTGGAATTCCCTTGACCACCTCGGATGGAAGACTGGCACCCTTATCACCGATGGCGATTACCGCATATTGATAGGCAGTCCCGTTGCTCAAGCCTTTATCGGTATAATCGGTTGCTTCGATGCCGTCGGCCACGACCGCATAACTGCCACCGCTCTCCGAGCGTAGAATTTGATAGCTGCTAGCTCCATCAGCTACATTCCAAGTCAGATGGATGTCAGTGTTGCCAGGCTCAGCACTAACTCCTTGTGGAGCCTGCGGCTGGCCGGAATTCTGGTATGGAACCGCTGAGGCAACAGCTGAATCTAGACTACTACGGGTACCATTTATTGCTTTGACTTTGTAATAATACGGTGTTCCGTTTACGAGCCCACTATCAGTAAAGCTTGTGCCTGATAAATCAGACCCGAGCACTTCATAAGGACCTTTCGCCGATGAGGCACGTTTGACAATATACTGGCTCGCTTCCTCAATCGCTGGCCAGCTGAGTTTCATTACACTGTCACCAGCTTCAATGGAAACGACAGGCGTTCCCAAAGGAGATTGCGGAGTAGCTTCAACAGGCGCTGATTCTTTTCCCTCTCCGGCCACATTGGTTGCAGATACGACGTAACGGTAGGTTTGCCCGTTGGCCAGACCTCCGACGCGGTAAGTTGTGCCGGCGATTTCTTTTGACACGAGTTCATAGCTGCCTGAAGTCTCATTCCACTTCTTGATGCTGTAGCTAGCTGCATTCTCCACAGCATTCCAGCTGAGATCCAGCTGAGTATTCCGACTTACAGCCGCGAACGATTCTGGCGCAGGCAATTTCACCGCCAAAGCGGATGGGGTAATACTAATTTCATTGGAATTTCCCGATTCACCAGTGGGCGCCATCGCCGAGATAACATAATAATAGGTAGTTTCGTTGGTAACTTCAGTATCAATATATGATGTCTCTGTAATAGCGTTGGCAATAGTCTCATAAGGCCCCCCGCTCTTAAGACTTCTCTTAATATTGTAGGAAGTTGCCCCTTCAAGAGCAGGCCAGGATAGCTGGGCTGCTTGGTTTCCTGGAAGTCCAGTCAGTCCAAGCGGTGTTTCAATCGGCTCAACATAGATCTTTAAATTATCTAAGTAATAATTTCCTGAGCCGCCGCCCGGTGTCTTGGACAAAATACGCCCAATGCCATAGCTGGCGAAATTCGTGGTTGTGAACGGAAAAGAGCCCGCAGGCTGATCATCGATATATACATCCACTTTATCGTTGTTCACATCCACCTTTAGCTTCAGGTTATACCATTGTTTTAGGGAATAAGAGTTCATCAGTTGATGATACTGACTGCTTCCCCTACTCATGGTTAGCGTATATTTACCTGTAGCTTCAGGAAGCGTTGGCTTTCTGCTCTCAATGGAGAATGCCGTTTTGCTTCCATCTGTACTCTGGGCCTGCAGGAACACCGAGGTTCCCGATTCTGTCGCAAACATAAAGTCAGTGTCAATAACGAGTGCACCCGTAATTGGCGCGAATTTGCGGATAAACTGCACGCTGCCGTTCGCACCATCGAACACATTCAACACTTGATCTGACGTATTCCCCTTACTGTCAGACGGTGTGGGAGATACAATAACCTTTTGAATTTCAGTCTGTGGATTTGGAGTCACATCATAATACTCTGGTGTCACACCCACAGCAACCTGTTCAAAGTCTTCATCCACATAATACACATTACCTGCTTCACCTTCAGCCGTAGCGCTGGCCTCATCGGAATCAATGCTTTCACCAAGCTCATTCACTGCACTGACCACGTAGTAATAAGTTTTTCCGGAGCTGAGTCCGGAATCAGTATATAGGCTATCTTTAATTTCAGTATTGATCGTCTTGTATGGACCGCCTGAAACCTCACTACGTTTAACACTATACGACTTGGCAGAACCAACATCCTCCCAGTTCAGCTTCACTTTTTCCTCACCTGCTGTCGCTGTAAGACCACGGGGCGCAGTAGGAAACTGATCACTAAGCGGTTTCAGCTCCACCTCACTGAAGACAGATGCATTATAACGATTAACCTCGTTATCTACCTTAGCGGCATCGGCTGCCAGACCAAAATAAACCGTATCATTCAGGTCAAGCTTCACCGTGCCTACCTTGCTCCATGTTACTTTATCCGGCGATACCAGGCCTGTCACTTCGTTACCAAGACGAACCAGCTTCACCCAATAAGGTGTATTGATGAAGCTGTCCGGTTCTGTTTTTACCACCTTGGCTCCTGTGGTGGAGCGGGTAATCATAACTCCCTTCTTGCCATATTTGACATAAGGGATTGCCAGCATTGTCATTTTAGAGTTCTCATTGAGATTATCACGAATCATGGCACCTGCTTTGGCATAATCGTCAGTTCCCGTTACAGAATCGATTCTAGCAATAATTTCACCATTGCCTGTCAGGGTTTGATAAGCAAACTGAAAGTTATCAACAGCCGTTTCGCTCTCTGATGTTGCTCCGATAAGTCCAGCCGATTTGAGCGTAATCTTCCCGCTATCCGGATGAAGCGTAGTCACTCCCGCTATCCCTGGATGGCCAATATCCACCGAAGTCCAAGGAAGAACGGATCCAGACGTGTTGACATGAATAGCCACGTTATCAGATTGTGTCTTGAGACCCTTATTGTCTATAGCCTGAACAACGAGATAATAGGTACCATCCTGCACATTGTTCCAATCGAAACTATAAGGTGCTGTGGTAGCTTCGGCTTGCTTCACACCATTAACGATAAATTCCACCTTAGCAATACCATCGCTATCACTGGCAGAGGCTGTAACCTTCACATTGTTGCCCGACTCTATGATTTGGTTATTCACAGGATAATTGATAGCGGTTACAGGATTGTCTGTATGCTCATTCCCTGCTTTTCCCAACACAATCAGATCATTCAGATACACTTCTAGATTCGTATAGCCCTCCGTAGATAACGTCGTCTTCTTACCATCCTCAGAATCGGTAGGGTCTAGTCCATTAGCAATCTCCCAGCTGTCATCCATACCGTCATGATCCATGTCGATTACATTGGAAGCTGTCTCTGTATAGTCTGGGTAACCGCCTATTTCAATAGGTGAATTAATATGCTGTCCAGTGCGATTCTTCACATCATTAATGACCCGCGCATCGTAAGCATCACGCCTTGGCAGAGTGGCACCGGCATCAGCCATTACATTTACGTAGGCTTCCTCCGCCGACACTGCCGCATAGGGGTTAGGCATCTTTGCCGGCTCCGTAAGCTTAGAGATATCCGAATACTTTTGCACACCCTTCCAGTTGTCTTCAGTAACCTTCGGATTACCATCCATGATGTTCCCATCTATAAACAACCGGGTTTCTGGTGACACTTCCCCAAACAATTGATTTTTTACACTGGTGTAGGTGTTTGGACCATTTTTATAATAATTGTTAGTGATATTATATCGATAATCTTCTGCTCCCCCACCATAGGTCGAAGCGAATCCCCAGTTATAGATAACGTTATTAGACATTTCCGTCAGGTCCACCAATTTGGTCACCGTCGGCAAACGGGGGTTGCGGCTGGTGCTATGAGCAATCAGATTGTGAAGGAAACTGGCATTTTTGCCACCCCAGATTCCTCCGTAGCCGTGACGTCCCTTCTGGTGTGTCGTCATCAGCATACTTTCAGCGGATATCGACCATTGCACAGTAGTATTCTCGTTATCATACAGACTGACCACTTCATCCACCGACCAGCTGAATGAGCTATGATCGATAATGAGATCCTTATGGTACCTTGATCCAAAAGCATCATCTTCACTAGCTACCCGGTCGCCTAACCGGAAACGCATATAGCGCATAATAATATTGTCAGCTTCAACAGAGGTTGTGTAGTCGGCAATTGTAATTCCGTCACCTGGAGCCGTTTGCCCGGCAATCGTCAGATTTGAGCCGGTAATCTTGAGGGATTCCTTCAGATGGATGGTTCCCCCCACTCGAAAAACAATGGTCCGATTACTTTGGCTTACCGCATCGCGGAAGGAGCCGGGGATCGGAGTTTCCTTGATACCATAATCAGCCAACGTCGTTACTTCATACACAGGTTGAGCTCTTCCCCCGGTTACATATTTGCCGCCGCCTTCCGCGCCCGGAAAAGCAGGAAGCGCTTCCAAAGAAGCGGCCTCGACACCACCAAATGGCATACATGTTGCAAGAAGACTCGCGACCAGCGCCCCGGATAACCATTTTCTCTTCATACAATACCTCCTAATATCTATTGGAATAAGAAGGGGGCCCTGTCCTCAGAGCAACCCCTTCCTTAGTAAAGCCGTGTGTATTATTCCTTGCCCTGATAACGGAAATATGCGAAATCAGCACTGCTGCCACCGAACTGCTGCATATCATGCGCCGCAATGCCAACAAAATTCCCAGTGAAGCCTCCCGACAAAAAGCTGATATTCTGCGGATCGCCAAGTGGCTTCCACTCCGTATCGTCACCCTTAAGATAAACAAATTGCCCAGTCACTTCCTGCACCTCAACCGCGATCCGCACTGTCTCCCCTGCATTTAGTTCAATCATTACAGGCTCCGCAGTGAATTCATCGCGCTGACAGCGCATTAACCGCAGCACCTTGCCACGTCCTTCTTCATGGCTGATATACGCATAAAGATAGTTATCTTCATTCAGGTATAACAGTAGTCCTGCCATCTGCAGATAAGTATTCGGTTCATATTCAAGCGCTGTTTCGGCGCGGAAGCTTATATCCGTCTGGCGAATAGCCAGAATATGATGCTCAAACAGACTCTGCACGGACTCCCCGGCCCTGATTCTTAACCAGCCCGGTCTTTCAGCAAGGGAACACCAGCTTTCATTCCTAGGAATCCGCAGTGTATTCCAGTTCTTTTTCAATTCCGGACCATTAAAATCATCCTCGAATTCAAGCGTCCGCACTTGGTTCAGGAACTGTGTTCCTTTAGGTGCTGGTACCTTGAGCTGTGGTGTATTTCCGCCTGAGGTTAGTCTTAACCAGCCCTCCTCATTCCAGTGCACCTGCTGAACGGCAGTCTCTCTCCCCAGTATGGCGTATTCGCCTTCCAGGGGTCGCGTACACAAATGGGCCATATACCATTCACCTTCTGGTGTCTCTACCAGACTTCCATGGCCGGCACATTGAAGCGGCAGCTCGGGATTATCCCGTGAGGTCAACATCGGATTGAGCGGATCCACCTCATACGGGCCAAGCAGCGCCTTGGAGCGCGCTACGGTTACCGCATGCCCTGATCCAGTACCGCCTTCCGCTGTAATTAAGTAGTAATAACCTCCCCGCTTGTAAATATGCGGCGCTTCCGTCTTCTTCAGCGGCGTGCAATCAAAGATTTTCACAGGTTCACCTATTAATTGGCACTGCTCTGGATCGTACTCCTGAATTACAATCCCGCAGGACTTATTGCCTTCCGTAATCCGGTAATCCCACAGCTCATTCAGCAGCCATTTGCGCCCATCCTCATCATGGTACAGAGATGGATCGAACCCGCTGCTGTTTAGGTATACCGGTTCAGACCAAGGTCCCTCAATACCCTCCGCAGTGATCAGATAGTTATGACAGTCTTTAAAAGGCCGTTTGGTGCTCTTAACATCGGTATAAATCAGATAAAACAAACCGTCATAATAACTAAGCTGTGGAGCCCAGATACTGCAATTTTTCGGATTTCCCCGCAGATCTACCTGATGAGTCAGAATATCTGTGCAATGCTCCCAGTCTGCTAAGTCCGCTGATTGATACACCCTCACACCGGGCAGCCATTCAAAAGAAGAAACAGCAATATAGTACATCTCCCCCGCTCTTACAATACAAGGGTCAGGATTGAAGCCTTTTAATATGGGATTGTGAATAACTCCAGTCTGAATATTATCTGTAATCATCTTCATACTCCTTCCTATTTCCATACATCCGCACCCTTCACCCTAAGCAAATCTGCGGTCTATCCTGTCAATTATCAGTCTGTCTGCTCACTTAGATCTTCCTGTGACGGGATAACGGTTACCTGCTGCACTAATTCTTCCACTTTACGGGTGTTTCTCGATTGGCAGCCGGTGATATCTACCGTTTCTCCATTTTCAATATAAAAAGCCGGTCCTTCATGATTCTCGATCGTCACTTGGCGGAAGCGGATATCTCTTACGTTGCCCAGATAAAACCCACGGTTGTTCATATCCTGGATTCCTGACATCATGGCTGGACGACCAGGGATTGCATTCTCTGCCATGGAAATATCAATATCGGAAAAGGTAATTTCTGAAATGTATTGCTCCGCAAGGCCGTAAAGAAAACCTGCAGCCGCGTGAACATTCCGAGCAGTAATATTAGCAAAATGAATCCGTCGGAAGCAGGGGGTCTCCTCCGTCACCGGATAAGGATTCTTATCCCATACATATTTGTCCTTACCACGTGGTCCGCAGAAATAATAAAGATTAAGAATAAACGGACAGATCACGTCCTCCATCACGATATTGCTGACACGAATATCTTCGACAACACCTCCGCGCCCGCGTCTGGACTTCAGCCGAATGCCGCGGTCCGTCTGCTTGAACACGCAATTGCTGATCACGATATTACGGATATCTCCGCTCATTTCGCTTCCCAGCACCACACCGCCATGACCATGAATCATCGTGCAGTTAGTTATCGTGATATTCTCGCAGGCAACCCGCTCCTTCGTATCCTCCGTCCCTGCTTTAATGGCGATGCAGTCATCACCCACATCGATATTGCAGTTGCTGATGCGGACATTCACACAAGACTCTGGGTCAATGCCGTCTGTATTAGGCGAATCCGCCGGATTATAGATCGACAGATTATCAATCGTAACATCATGGCAACAGATAGGATTCACAGTCCAGCTTGGGGAGTTCACGAGTGTCAGATCTCTGAGCGTGACTCTACGGCAGTTGTCGAAGCTGATAAGCTTCGGGCGGCGATACAGCAGTGAATCAGGAGAATTCCGATGTTTATCCCACCAAGGTGCGCCCCTTCCATCCAGCTTGCCTGCACCTGTAACCGATACATTCTCTAGATTTATTCCAAAAATACATGAAGCATGGACGTTCTGTTTCACGCCCTCCCAGCGGGAACTCACCACCGGATAATCGTTAGGATCAGAGCTGAAGCTAAGCTCAGCTCCAGGGCTAAGCTGTAGCTCAATATTGCTTTTCATGAAGATAGCGCCTGTCTGATAGTGCCCGGAAGGAACATAAACTGTTCCTCCCCCCGCCTCGCTTGCCGCATGAATGGCACGGGCTATCGCTTCCGTTGAAGGCTCTGCACTATTAGGATGTGCTCCGTAATCATTTATATTGTAGATAGACATGCGCTTCACTCGCTCCCTTTCGTCGCGGCAGGACGCTGCAAATATTCATATTCTCCGCAAGCCAGAAGGAATGCGCCAAGCCCCTTCTGATCATTGGTTACGATAGGTTCACTGATATAATAGGCGTAAGTACCATCTCTCCGGTCCTCACCACCGAGTCCAGCGACCTGGCAGTTTTTATTCAGGTTAACCCAGCCATTTTTGGTTTCCAGCACAAATTCAGCAATAAGGCCTTGATAAGCACGGTCAAGTGTCTCGAACCAACTATCATCCAGTACACCAATCCGAATGCCCTTAGCCATTGCATAGGTGATCATACTTGAGGCAGAAGCCTCCAAATAATTGCCTTCACGGCCGCCCATGTTTACAACCTGATACCAGACTCCAGCATCCGCATCCTGAACCTGACGAAGCGCTGTCAGCGTATCTGTCAGAATACGTGCCAAGATCTCGTAATCCGAGTGTTCCTTAGGGAGCATTCCGAGTACATCCACTAGCGCCATCACATACCAGCCCAGCGAACGCCCCCAAAAGTTCGGAGACAACCCCGTTTCAGGATCGCACCACGGCTGTACCCGCTTTTCATCCCATGCGTGAAACAGGAGACCCGTCTCAGCATCCTTGGTATGACGCTCGCACAGAATAAATTGCCGGGTCACATCGTCCAGACCCTTGCCGCCTTCATACTCAAGTAAATACTCCAGATAGAAAGGAGAGCCCATATACAAGCCATCCAGCCAAATCTGATAAGGATATACATTCTTATGCCAAAACGCACCTTCTGAGGTTCGAGGATGCGTTGTTATCTGCTTTCTTAATAAATCTGCAGCCATTTTATATTTTGCTAACCCAGTTTCTTTATGGAGCACAAATAGGATCTTTCCGTTATTTAAGTGATCAATATTATGTTCGCTCAGGCGATATCCCTTCACAGAGCCGTCTTCCTCAATAAAATAATCCATATTATCTTTGATGAATTGATAATATTTAACCTGCCCGGTCTGTCTCCACAGCAGCTCAAAACCCTTCAAGATGACTCCATAATCATAAGACCATTTTCCATGATATCCGTTATCCTCATATAATCTTGGCGTTCGCTCCATAATCGAATCTGCCATTCGAACACCCCAGCCCATACTCCTAAGTGCATTGTTGTCTTTCATTTTTTCCTCCTGTTTGAATAGATATGGTCCTAAACGCAGCCTCCCCATTTAGGACCCCTCTACTATTTTCTTAGAATATAGTCTGTAGTACTTCTTAAGGATTTACAGCTTTATAAGCAGCTTCATATTCAGTAATGATTTTGCTGCCGCCGGATTTCTTCCACTTTTCAACCTCAGCTTTAAATCCGTCCAAATCAATTTTGCCTAGGATATATTTATAAGTGGCATCTGTCATAATCTTCTGTAACTCAGATCCTTGAGTAGAATAGGTCTCGGATTCCAGAGAGTAAGCAGGATTCAGTACAGCATATTTAGCATTCTCAACGATCAGCTTATCAGCTTCAACTTTGAGTGGATCAGCATCATGGATAATGAATCCATTCTCTAATGGACGAGATGCCGAAAATGGCTGAACTTCTTGCTTCCAGAGATCTGTATCCTTAATCGTAACCGCTTGTTCTCCATCGATTGTATAGTGAACATCCTTAATACCATAAGTCATCAAGCCATAGACATCTTCATTCATAAGATCATTAACAAATTTCAAGATCCGTCTTAATTCATTTTCATCCTTGACTTCGGATTTCGGGAAAGACAGCAGTCCCCCAATTCCGTTATTACCAGCCCAGATGGCGCGATCCGCTTCATTACCAGTGGAAGTGATATCGTTAACCATAACCAAATCCATACCATCCTGTATGCCTTTAGACAGATTCAGCAGGTTCTTGCTGTCAAACAAGGCACCCACATAAATTCCAGCCTTTCCTTGCGCAAAATTCTGCTGCTGATCTGTTTTAGCCGTCACAGCGAAATCCTGATTGATATAACCACCATCATATAGAGTCTTCATATAATCCATGGTCTTGACATAAGCCTCTGTATCGAACTCTGGTGTCATTTTACCCGCATCATCTACACTCCAATAGTTCGGTGTTCCAAAGTATGAGCCCAATGTCTTAAATGCTCCATATACAAGATCGCTGCGGTCCATGAAGCCTGTGGTATCCTTTTTGCCATTACCATCAGGGTCTTTTTCGGTAAACGCTTTCGCAACTTCCATCAACTCATCTGTTGTTTTTGGAACCTGCAGTCCAAGCTTATCCAGCCAATCTTTACGGAGAACAACACCGTTTCTAGCCAAGGACTTCTGGAAAGGAACCCCGTACAGCTTACCTGCAATCGATGCCGATGTACGTGTATCCTGTGAAATTTTAGCCAAATTCGGGAACTCATCAAGATAAGGACTTACTTCCCAGAACATACCGGCCTTCAGTGCATTACGTACAGAAGAGTTATCAAGAATAGTCAGGGTAACGATGTCCGCTAGGGAATTCGATGCTAATGAAGTATTAATACGTTCTTCTTTGGAAGGATCCGGAATCCATGAGAATTCAATCTCTGTATTCGTCAATTCTTCAATTTTGTCCAAAATAGGACCCGTTGGTGTTGTAGACGTTTGTAAAATGTTCAGCCAGCTAATCTTTGCTTTAGCATCTAGCACATCTGCAGGTGCAGTAGTTGTTTTAGCCGTTGAATCCGTTCCCCCATTTGAAGAATTTGACTCCTTCGCGTTATTGCCTCCTCCGCATGCAGTGAGTACTAACCCGCTACACAACATTAAGGCTGCAATTTTTTTGTAATTGCGATTCATCAACATTACCCCTTTTACTAATGTATTTGTGTTGTATCTTCCACCTCTGCCCTTAAGGCAGAGGTAAGAATTCAGCATACTGTGAAGCCTAGTAAACACCATCTTCGCCGATTTTTTTGGCTAACTTGTTCGACAGCATAACGAGAATCAAGCCAACCACACCCTTGAACAGACCTACTGTGGTACTGAAACTCAATTGTCCGTTCTTTAAACCAGCTGTATAGATATAGGTATCGAAAATTTCTCCAACTTCGCGGTTCAAGGAATTGATCAGCAAGTACATATGCTCAAAGCCCAAATCCAGCGTGTGGCCAATCTTCAGAATAAGCAAGGTAATAATGATTGGACGAATCGCCGGCAGGGTGATATGCCATGTTTTGCGCAATCTTGCCGCTCCATCCATCTCAGCTGCTTCATATAACTGCGTATCCACTACGGTAATGGCTGCCAAATAAATAATGGTTGACCAACCAATTTCTTTCCAAATGATCTGTCCGATATACACGGTACGCAACCACTCGGGAGAAGTCAAAAAGCTGATCTTCTGCATCCCAAAGGCCGCCAACATCTCATTCAGCACCCCTCCATCCACATTCAAAAAGACATAGGAAATGGATACGATGATAACCAATGACATGAAATGGGGGATATAAATAATCGTTTGAATGGTGCTCTTAAATAACTTGTGCTGAACTTCGTTAAGCATTAGCGCCACTATAATAGGTAGCGGGAAGAAAATAACAATGTTTAATGCAAACAAGATTAGTGTATTACTCAATAGCATAAAGAAGGTAGGTTCTGTAAACAATCGGACGAAATGCTTAAACCCAACCCACGGACTATCCGCTATACCCAGAAACGGCTGATAGTCCTGAAATGCAATGATAAGACCGCCCATAGGCAGGTACTTAAAAATAACAAAATACAAAAATCCCGGGAGAATCATTAGATACAATAACTTGTTTCTTTTTAAACTCAGCCAGCTAGGCCCCGTTCGCTTTTTTCTTACTGGATTAACTTTCGTGTTCAGCATGGTGACGTTTGCCTCTTTCACCTGATCGGCCTCCTTGATCGCGTTTCTTTACGATTCCCAGATTACGATCATTCGTCCATTACGTATATAATCATCAGATACTGATACTCCAAGAACCCTACAGCTATAAGGTTTTCCAGGCCCGTGCATCTTATAGTGATTACTACAATACATAAAGATCATCTATCCCTTATCACGCTTTTTCCTCCCAAAACAAAGCCCAAGCTAATGATTATATACGGAATAACAGACCCCTGTTAAAGTTTCAATGAAACGATTACAAGGAGGATATCTGCATGTCGCAATCATCTTTTAAAAAAGAAACTATGGGTAGCCGGCTGTTTACTATTGTAAATACCACACTGCTTACACTCATTGCCCTAGCCTGTCTTTTACCCTTTGTCAATGTGTTTGCCAGTTCCTTTGCTTCAACACAAGAGGTAGTAGAAAAAAGCTTCATTCTGTTCCCGACGACATTCTCTTTGGATGCTTACCGTTATATACTGTCAACGCCTACTATCTTTAAAGGGCTTGGCGTATCCATCGGTGTAACCTTAGTGGGTACAGTTGTCAGTATGGTTCTTACCTCTTTAATGGCTTATGGATTATCTAGAAAATATCTATACGGAAGAGATTTCATCAATTTCGTAATCGTGTTCTCCATGCTCTTCAGCGGGGGAATGATCCCTACTTTCCTGGTAGTTAAATATTTCGGATTAATCGATTCCTACTGGTCCATGATTATGCCTGTTGCGATCAATGCTTT
Source organism: Paenibacillus sp. FSL H8-0315 (assembly GCF_038005365.1). Taxonomy (NCBI): domain Bacteria; kingdom Bacillati; phylum Bacillota; class Bacilli; order Caryophanales; family Paenibacillaceae; genus Paenibacillus; species Paenibacillus sp. FSL H8-0315. The sequence continues at coordinate 2,360,330 of NZ_JBBOTA010000001.1, forward strand.
TAACCTGATCATTATGCGCAACTTCTTCCAGGCGCTGCCGGAAGGGCTAGAGGAATCAGCGAAGATTGACGGTTCTAATGATTTTGGTGTATTTTTCAAAATCATGCTTCCGCTGGCGATGCCATCTATCGCGACCCTCTCCTTGTTCTACGGGGTAGCTTACTGGAACACTTATATTAGTGCAGTTTTATATATGACAGACTCCACTAAGTGGCCTATTCAAGTCCTGCTGCGCCAAATTGTTATCGTCGCCAGCGGGATGCAGGGAGATAATGCTTCTGTTGATATTATCCCACCTGCTCAAACCATCAAAATGGCGGTTATCGTAGTCGCAACCGTTCCAATGCTGCTCGCCTATCCTTTCGTACAAAAACACTTCACCAAAGGAGCCCTGCTGGGTTCTGTAAAAGGCTAAAACATTGCAGCTACACAAACAGCCAGCCCGGTCTCCCGGGGCTGGCTGTTTGTGTTCAGCGCTTTACTTCTCCTGTTTCTGGGTTCGGTATGCACCTGGTGTTACATGTTCTTTTTTACGGAAGGATCGAATAAAGTTCTGCGGATTATGGTACTGCAGCCTTTCTGCAATTTCTTTAATGGTCATATCCGTTTCTACTAGCCACTTCTTAGCCATTTCCAGGCGATAGTTCATTAGATACTCGCTAAACGTCATCCCGTACTCTTTTTTGAAAATACTGCTTAAATAGTTCGGACTGTAATGGAGGCGATCACCGATTAATTCTAACGTTAAATCCTGATCAAATTCCGAGCGGACAATCACCGCAATTTTATCAGATAAGAGGCGGAACTGACGGTCTGTCTTCTCCTTAACGCTGGTCACCATTGGATGGATAACTTCTTTTACCAAAATGCGTTCGATCTCTTCCGGATTACGGATGTCTAACAATCGGTGATACAACGTAGAATTGTCCTCTGTCAGCAGAACCTCTACACCCAGCAGCTGCTCCAGCTGAATCAGATTGTTGACGAAACGTATTAATGTGACTTCGAAATTCAAAGGGTTCTTACTGTGCTTCATCATTTCCCCGAGTAATGGGTACAGAGAACAAGAGACTTGTTCTTCATCTCCAATCCGAATCGCGTCAAATAATTGGGACTCAAACTCAGACGGATAATGCAATAGAACTGGACCCGAGATCACCTTCGATATATCCTCATAGAAGATGATGGACTCTTTGCCCAGATTTAAACGATGATGCAGCGCCTGCTTACTCATCTCGCAAGCTTCCCTACTAAACAATAAATTATCATAAAAATTGCTGATTCCAACGCTAATGGATAGTTTCAGGATCTCTCTAGCTGTTCGAATAATTGTCTTCGCATAGTCCAGTGCTATTCTCCGGTTCTCCTGTTCATTCGCTCCCTCAAAAATCAGGATTGTCGCTTGTGTACGGTCATTTAATAGGATAGGAATCATTCGCTTCTCCTGCGGAATCAGCTCTTCCACCAGTTTGTTGACCGCCACAAGCAAAAGGTCCTTGTCGCTAGCCTGCCGTTCCCCATAGTTATCCAGCTGTATCAGCAGCGTTGCATACACCGAATTCTGTGACAGCTCATAACCGAAACGAGGCAAACCTTGATTCAGCTCTTCTTGGGATATCCGGCTACGAAACAGATTAAGAATAAACTGAGTTTCCAACTTAGGCATTTCAGACTCAATGAGACCCTCTAGGCTTTCTTTCTCCGATAAGATGGTATCAATCGAATTAATAATCCAGTCTACCTCATTCTTAGGCTCTAGCTCCGCATTGGCAGGCAATAATCGGCGCTGAATCTGCCGGAATGGCTTAGTGAAATACAAAGAGATAACGTAAGCGACTACCGCAATCAACAACGTAATAAGCAGTACCATCATCACTATCCCGAATCGGGTTGTCTTTAGTGCATCTGAAATTTCAGATTTATCCAAAAGAGTTACGTAAATCCAATTATTATAAGAAGATTTAGCATAAATAGCTTTTATCGATTGGTGATCAGCCCGCTCCATAGTAATCGTCCCCAATTGCCCCCCGCCTCCGGCAACATTAGTAATATGGCTAAGCTGATTACTAGTCAGCAGGGACTTCCCGGTTTCCGACTCATATAAAAGCTCACCCTCCCGGTTAAGAATAAACACCGGTGTGTTTCCTTCGGTCTGAAGGGTGCTCTGCAAGGTCTGAAGGGATATATCAGATAAGGCAATCGCCTGTTTGGTCTGTGAGAATACCGGCAGGGTATTTACAAAGCGGATGCCTTTATCCGTCTTCACCCAAAATAAACCCCGGCTACGGTTATTGATATAGCTCTCATAAAGTGTCCTGCTCTCTTCTTCCGTTAAATGTGAAAGCTTCCCATTAGTAATCTGCCATTTCTGCTCCAAACTGATTAGAGAATAATTAACAAAATCCATCCCCATACTGGCAATGTAGTTAAGCTGGGAATTAATCTCACGATACTCCTCAAAATCCTGCTCCGTGATAGGATTTTGCACAACCTCTCTGAAGGAACTGGTGGTACTGTAAGTATTAAAAGCGTATTCGATGGTCTGAATTTTCTGCTCCAGGGTGTTTTTAATTTGGGTAATTAAACTTTGTTTATCATCCGCTACTCTTTCATTTACCGAATTAATCGTCGTCAGATAAATATAGCCACCGAAGCTAATAACCAGGCCAATTCCCAGCACTAGAATAGGAACAAAAATCTTGTAGAATATCCTGCCTCTTTTCATGATAGACTCCTTAAGCATGTAATTATTTTCAATTATAGCGCTTCCAATAGGTTAAACCAAATGTTTTAAATGTGTATAATCGCAACCCTATTTTTATTAAAATAGAAAACAAAAAAACAAGGCAAAAAAACGCTTCATCAAGCCTAGTGCTCAATGAAGGTTTTTTTGCCTTATATTATAATGCCTTTATTCCCTATCCTTATATTTCAATCTCTTCCGTTGAATCCGAAAGACCACCACTCTGCACGCCATTATTATTGGCTACCGCAAGAACATATACTTTATATTTAACACCCTTAACAATTAATGCACCATTAACATCTCTTCTTGAGGCTACAATTGTAGGATTCGTTCCGTTAGGCGTTATCGACGTATAATACGAGGATTTCACCTCAATTGCTTCCGCTGAACCAAAACCTTGTTTAGACGGAACCACCAGAATTCGATATTCCGAAATATTAGACTCGTTAGAGGAACGGTTGAAACTTACTAGTATTTTACCCTCATCCACACTGTACGTTACATTGGTGACAGAGGTTACCGGCAGCTTAGTGGATAAAGTTATGGCATTCGACTCTGAGGACAACACATTAGTGCCTGAGTACTTGCCGCTGCCAATCGTTAACACATACACTCTGTAACTGATTCCACTCTTTATTAAATTTCCGTTTACGTCTCTGGCTGAAGAATCCAAGACTTGACTGGTGTTATTTCCTGAAGTGCCTACCGCTGTGTAATTGGAGCTAGAAACAGCATTTGCCTGGGTTAAACTAAAGCTGCTGTAATAGGAAGTAGGTACAATCAGGATTCGATACTGGCTAATGTACGTTTCATCCGTGGCATGGTTAAAGTATACTTTTAAATCCCGGCCGTCTTCGTAATCATTAACGTCCCTTACATCCAAGCTCGAAATAGGAGCCAATTTGTAATCTACATTCAACGTAATTAAAGGTGAACCAGAAGAAAGAACATTGCTGCCCGAGTAATTCCCGCTTCCGACGGTTAATACATATACTCTGTAATTGATTCCACTCTTTATCAGGTTACCGCGCACGTCCCTTGATGACGAGGTTAACACTTGATTGGTGCTGGATCCTGTTGTGCTCACTGCTGTGTAGTTGGAACTGTACACATTATTGGCGTCAGATAAACTGAAGCTGTTGTAATAGGAAGTAGGTACAACCAGGATTCGATACTGGCTAATATACGTTTCATTCGTAGCGTGGTCAAAGGATACTCTTAAATCACGGCCATCATCATAGTCATTTACGTCGCTTACATCCAAATTGTAGACAGCACTCACATTGTAGTCAACAGCCAACGTAATTAATGTTGACTCCGTTGAGAGAATGTTGGTGCCCAAATTCTTCCCGCTTCCAATCGTTAACACATACACTCTGTAAGGTGTTCCATTCTTAATCAAATTACCACGCACGTCTCTTGCTGACGAGGCTAACACTTGACTGGTGCTAGATCCTGTTGTGCTCACCGTTGTGTAGTAGGAGCTGGAGACATTATTCGCCTCAAATAAACTAAAGTTGTTGGAATAAGCTGTAGGCACAACTAGAATTCGGTACTGGCTAATATACGTTTCATCTGTAGCGTGGTTAAAAGATACTTTTAAATCCCGGCCATCTCCAAAGTCACTAACGTCGCTTACACTTAAATTAGAGATATTGACCGAGGACAGCGTAATCGCAGATGAAGCAGCAGACAATAGATTATTGGCTGTATTACTGCCACTATCTACACCCATAACAAACACACGGTAACCAACTCCCGTCTTAATGAGGGCACCATCTACATCCCTCGCTCCAGACGATAAGATCTGGGTGATATTGGAGCCTGTTTTGTTGACCTGTGTGTAATTTGAACTGCTAACAGCATTTGCTGCCGCCAAATTAAAAGAAGAATAATTAGTAGCTTTGACTACAAATATCCGGTAAGAACTCACCTTGGATTCATCCGATACCTTATTAAAACTTACGGCTAAATCGCGGCCATCACTATAATCGCTCACATCACTTACTTGTACATTACTTGGGGCTACGACTACGGTATTAGTATTAAGCGATATAGTCGCAGAACTATACGAAAGAGCACTCGTATTATTGCCTTTGCCCACTGCGAAAACATAAGCTACATAGGTTTGATTACCTTTAATGAGGTCACCATCAACATCCCTTGAATTTGCGGTCATTCTAATCGTAGGATTAGTGCCTGTAGCTAAAACAGTAGAATAATTGGCGGATGTAACCTTTTGTGCAGATGAGATATTAAAAGCGCTCCAAGCCTTTACAATCATTACCCGGTAATGATCCACAAGAGCTTCATTAGAAGATTGGGTGAAGCTGACCTGGAGATCACGGCCGTCACCGTTATCACTTACATCCTTTAACTGTACATTCGATGCCGGATTTACAGTTCCAGTTTTACCGCCGGAAGTCGTTATGGTCACCACTTTGGTACTTGGATTCCAACCCACATCATGACCCAATGACTCACTTACAAACCGTGTAGGAACCATCGTTCTTCCTTTCAAATTCTGACCCGGCACATCTAGAGTTACAGCTTTATTGTTAATCGTGGCTGTCTTTGAGCCAATCTTTAACATAATCGTTGTATCATCTTTAGTTGCAGTTACAGTTTGTGTTTTCTGATTCCACTTGATGGTGGCATTAAAGGCTTCAAAGATTGCCCGTAGGGGTACCATCGTCCGTCCATTTACCATCACCGGTGCTTGATCTGTGGACAATCGAACCCCGTCAATAAAAATACTGATGGGCGCAGTAGCAGCTTTCACTGAAGATTGAAACATCATCGGCAAAACTAATAAGCCCACTAAAATAGAAATCCATAACTTCTTCACAGATTCACCCTCCTGGAATGACGAATACATTTTTTTCCTAACCTTTTGACGCTCCTACTAGGATAAAAGTTTCACGCATTATGGTTACAATATTTTAATCTTGAACCCGTTCCTTCGATCTGCCATAAACCGCTCTGTAAAAAGAAAAAGAAAGCGCAGTGTGCGCTCTCTCCTTTGTGTTATTCGCTGATACTTTTATCCACATTTTTCTTCGGAATTCCATCCAATCCGTACTCCCAATCATAAGCATCAAAAATTTTTCTCGCTACAGGTGCTGCACTGCTAGATCCAAATCCGCCTTCAGGAATAACTACAGCTACAGCAAGTTTTGGATTTTCACGTGGTGCAAAAGCTATAAACACTCCGTTATCACGGTTTATGTTTTTACTATCCGTCTGTTGTGAAGTTCCTGTTTTACGCGCAAAATCATAGGGGAAATCACCGAAGGCACTTTTAACGTCACTGTTCATCCCTTTCTTTATCTCCCGCCAATAGGATTTATCGAAAGTAGTCACTTCATCAAGCACTTCCCGTTTGAATTCTTTGATAACTTTACCTTTGGAGTCCGTGATCTTGCTTACTAGCTGTGGTTTGATTCGTTGCCCTTCATTGGCTAGTGTAGCCGCATATTGCGCCAACTGAAGAACGGTATAACGTCCCTGCTGCCCAAAAGAAGCATAAACAAGTGCCGACTGAACTGAACCCGCTTTAGCTTCAGCTTTATAATTCAAATCACCCAAGTATTCCCTTGGTAAACCTATCCCTGTTGGAACACCTAGACCGAATTCTTTCATATATGTGTCCCATACCCCAATGCCCTTAGACTTGTATTTGTCATACAATTTTTTCCCGATCATATCAACCATATATACGTTTGAAGATTTTTCAATGGCTGTATAAGGATACAAAGAGCCGTATACATGATTGGATGAGTTCCTTACATTAGTCTCATGTCCTTCCCTACCAAATGAGGTGATCCCCTTATCTTGGTAAGTAGAAGAAGTACTTATAAAGCCCTCTTTTAAGCCAATTAACACACTCAATGGTTTTATGGTCGAACCAAGCAGCACGGTGGATTCAAAATTATGCCCTGATCTTCCTGATGAATATGGAGTTATCGTTCCATTTTGGTAATGCTTTTCAATTTTTTTATACACCTCTGGAGAGATCGAACCCGTAGCCCAGCTGTTGGTATCATAGTCAGGCATACTTGCCATAGCAATAACATTACCTGTATCCACTTCCATGGCTACAGCGTAACCTGTTAAAGCATCAGGATGTGTTTCTCCCTGAACGGTGTGTGAATGCAACCACTGAATCTGATCTTTAATGGCTTCTTCGGTCTTCAGCTGAATTTTTTTATTAAGGGTAGTCCAGATAGTGCTTCCTTTGACCGGGGGTTCAATACTGACAATTTTTTCCGCCATATTCTGCGGATCTACGGAAACTTCCTTATAACCATTCTGTCCCCGAAGCTCCTTCTGGTATTGCAGCTCCAAGCCATCAAAGCCTACTAGCTCATCCTCTTTATAGTTAAGTCCAGGGTTCTGATTATTTTTCATCGCCTGAAGTACATCCTTATAAAGATCTAAACTAGTAGAGGATTTAAAAAATTTCACGTAACCAACAGCTTGTACAGCCACCGTATCGGTATCATAATGCCTGCTACTTTCCTCTATCACTTCAAGGTTTGGATATTCGTTTTTGTGTTCTAAAAAATAAGCGATTTCTTTCTTAGTTAAACCTGATTTAATTCTTCGTGCTACATAACCAGAGAGTTTTTTTGAATATAAATCCATAGACTCAAGGATCTCTTCTGTGGTTAGTTTTTTCTCATTAGGATCACCATAAGTTTCGAAGGCTTCTGCTAACTTGCTGGCGAGCGCCTTTGATTTATTATTTGCCTCAGCAGTTAAGGTAACTTTTTTCGTAGTTTTATCTGTTTTTGTTGCGGTATATTCCTTATCCAAAGTAAGGTACAAAGATTGAACGGGCGTTGAGTATGCCAATTTCTCACCATCAGCAGCGAGGATATTCCCTCTCAATGCCGATAATGCCACTATTTTCGTATCCCGATTAGCCTCAGCTTCAGATAACGTAGGTCCTTCGACAAATTGCAAGACCGCAAGGCGTAGGATAATCACACAAAAAATAATAAAAGTGCTAAAGAAAAAAATGTTGATTCTTAATTCGCCAGAGTTGTTAATAGTTTTGCTGTCGTCTTGTACACCTTTTCTGTCGAAGAGCCTCACATAATCCCACTCCTTATTTCCAAAATTCTACAGCATAAGATTAAAGTATAAACTAGCAAATGGAAATATACAAAATTAAGAATAATAGTTAAATAATTGTTCACAAATCGATAATATCCAATTAAAAAAGCAGCTTTCCCCGGTATGGGAGAATCGCTGCTTTTTGTTTATGGGCGTTGGTGGCCTGCACCAATAAATTGTCATCATTCGTTGAGGCCTACGGACTCAGATGACGTTATATGCGCATTTTTAGCCTTTGGAGCTTGGTTTCGGACTCCAATGAGGTTATTTCATAGGAAGAAGGGCAAATCGGGTGCTTTTCATGCCAATAGCGACTATGCGGTCCGTTGTCACTTCAAATGCGAAATAAAACTGCGTTTAAGGTCATCTGTGTCCGATAGCTGTAGCGTAAGGGAGGGAAATCTTAAACGAATGAAACGATGTTTGAGGCGTTCTAGATGGAGTAAGCTCTAATTAATCAGGGGGTGCCCCAGCAGCCATTTTACGGCTGCTGGGGCACCCCCTGATTTTTTCTTATAACAAAATCTACACTTTTCTAACCTGTGACCGGTACATTAGAAACAAGAAATACGGAGCCCCAATCAGCATAATAATAAGGCCTGAAGGGATTTCTTTCGGCGCCATTATGGTTCTTCCGAGCGTATCGGCAATGACGAGCATCAAGCCGCCAAGTAATCCTGACAAAACAATCGAGCGTCTCGTATGATGACCAATCATCATACGCACCGCATGCGGCGCCATGAGTCCGAGAAAGCCAATTGTTCCCACACTTGCAACGGCTCCCGAGGCAAGCAAAACGCCGATAATCATAGCCCAAAGCCGCGTTCCTCGAACCGGCAAGCCCAATCCTGTTGAACTCTCGTCACCAAATGCCAACAAATCGCATTTTCGGCCCAAATAGTATGCAATCGGAACAAGTACAAGCAGGAATGCAAATAGGATGTAAAATTGATTCCAGCTTCGTCCATAAGTCGAACCCGTTAACCAAATTAAGGAGCTACTGCTCCATAAACTTCCTTTGACGATCATGACCTGGATTCCGGCAGAGGCAATAGCAGAAACTGCGATTCCAAGCAAGATCAGAACCGATGGATTCAAGGACCTGCGCCAGGCCATAAAAAAGACAAAAGCTGCAGCCAGTGCCCCACCCACGATTGCGGCAAGCGGAACTGCAAATACCGTCAATGCTGGCCAAACGGTCATTACGGCCAAAGCACCAAAGCCAGCCCCTGAGGTCACACCAATAATAGAAGCATCTGCCAGTGGATTTCGAACAGCGCTTTGAATCAGTACACCACTGATTGCAAGTGCGATCCCTCCTGCAGCCGCTACGAGTGTACGGGGAAGCCGTAAATTCAGCAGGACGGAATAGGATTGATCCCCCCTATGGAACAGACTGCTCAGCAATTCGCTGATCGGTATTTTTGTTCCCCCAAACGATAAGCTTACCAGGATAATAGCAATCAGCAGCACAGTCATAACTATAGCCGTCGGCACAAAGCGCAGACGCAGTCCCGCCCCACCGATACTCATCGATGATTGGCCAGCGCCTGAGCCCGATATATTTTTCATCTTGGTGAGTACCAGCCAAATGAGCCACGGGGCTCCAATAATCGCCATAACTGCACCAACAGGCATTTCTCCCACACTGCTTCGCACTACACGCGCTAGCGTATCCGCTGCCGTGATGAGCAAGGCTCCCCACAACGCGCTTGCAGGAATGAGCAGGCGATGCTTGCGAATTCCACTAAGCCGGACAAGATGGGGAGCCACTAAGCCGACGAAGCCAATCGGGCCGACCACGCTGACTACAACCGCAGCCATTAATACCGATAGGCCAAGCCCCGTCGCCCGAATTAACCCTACTCGCTGTCCAAGTGAACGAGCGGTTGACTCATCGAGCTCCAGCGCATCAAATTGTCTGCCGGCAAATATCGCTGCCAATAGCAGCACTACGACAAAAGGCCAGGCATATATAACACCGTCCCAATCCAACTGGATTAGGGAACCTGAACCCCATAAAAACAGATTTTGTGTTTCTGTTCTTTTAAAAATATGTATGGCCGATGTAAACGCTCCGAGCACCATGGAGACGATCATACCTGACAAAGCCAGCCGAACAGGTGTGGCCGCCTTGCCTCCACTCAATAAATAAGCGGCTAAAGCAGCAAGCAGTCCCCCTGCAACTGCCAACAAAAATGGAAACTCATGCTGCAAAGCAGGAAAAGCTACCATACCAAGCACGACCATAAAGTATGCCCCGGCATTAATCCCAAGTGTATCTGAGGAAGCAAGCGGGTTCTTCGTTATAGTTTGCAATAATGCCCCAGCCACAGCCAGAGCAGCCCCGGCCAGCAGACCAATAACTGTACGTGGCATGCGGATATCCCAGAGCAGATTATGTTCCATTATATCTTGGCGATTCAGCAAACCATCTATTACAGTAGCTGCAGGGATCTTGGCTTCCCCAAAGCCTAAACTTAAAACGAACAGAATGAAGAGGACGGCAAAGCCGCCCCCAAATATTCCAATGATCCGCCAGTTCATGCCGATAGAGGCTTCTTTGCTACTCTTTTCGTTCATAACCGCACTCATTTCGTTAATGTATTTACAACTTCATCCACGATAACTTTGGAGGAGATCGGACCGCCGAACACCCAAGTAGTACTGCTCAATCCGAAGGTGCGATTCTCTTTTACAAAGTTAAGGCCATTCCAAACGGAATTATCCTTCAGTTCTTTCGTGAAAATATTATCATCCTCTTGGACGATATAGATCAGATTTGTATCCTGAACCGCAGGCAATGCCTCAACTGTAGAGGTACTGAATCCGTAAACTTCGAAATTTTCGGGTTTCCAGTCGTTTTTCAGACCGATCCGATCCAAAGTTTGTACCGCAAGTGAATTATCTGTAAAAAGACGCATCGTTGCTGCATTCTGGTAGCTGTATGCTTGTGTCAGTACATAGTTCAAGCCTTCTTTGCCTGCATCAGCCAGCTTTGCTTTTGCATCTGCATAATGTGCATCCAAATCAGCAAGAACCTTATCGGCTTCTGCTGTTTTACCTACTGCCGCTGCAATCGTTTTGAAAGTATCTTCCATCAGTGTGTACTGATTACCTTCTCCTTCATTCGGATACAAGCCGAAAATCAATGTTGGAGCGATACTTTTAAGTTGATCATAAATTCCTTCATGCCCACCCGTATTGGCAATAATCAGATCAGGCTTTAATGAAGCAATTGTCTCCAGATCTGGCTCGTCACGGGAACCAACATCAGTCACGTTTGCATCAAGTGGTGCTTCAGAAGTCACATACAGCTTATAGTTTTCGTTATCTGCGTTACCTACTGGCTGCACTCCCAGTGCAATAACATCCTCCGTAAAGGTCCATTCCAATACCACAACTCTTTGCGCAGGTTTGTCCAGCGTAATCTCACCTTTAGAATCCTTTAAAACAATAGGACCGCTTGTAGATTCACTGCCCGCGTTTTCAGCAGCTGGTTTATCAGTTGCTCCCGCGTTCGATGTTGAATTGTTCTTTTGGTTAGTACCACAGCCTGATACGACCAATATAATAGCAATAACCATAAATAAACTAATTAACCTTTTGTGCATTTGCTTTATCCCCCTGGATTCAACGTTCGAAGTTGATTCCATGATAACCGTTATCAATCTATTGATAATGATTATCACAGAAAACATATTAGTAATCTTATACGCGATTCTCCCGAAAGTCAAAGTTAAAATTTAAGGCTTAACCGTCCCTACTCCATGATCTGGTTTGTAATTCTTTCAATGTGTATGGTCAGATACAGCATTTCATCATTTGTTAACTCCCGATTATATGTTTTATCAATATAGATTTTAATTTTCTCAACGCTTGCGAAAGCTTCCTTATACTGCTGCTTTACCAAAATAAATAGGCCATTCTCATTATCAGGAGGTGGAGTACCGTTGATGAGACGTTGTGCAAAAAATTTCAAATGAGTGATAAAACGGTAATAAGCAAGGGACTCCTCATCGTACTCTAGCCTGAAATGGCGCTTCACGATATTTAGGATGTCGTTCATGATCTTGGTGATATTCACCATGTTAGGCATCTCTTCATTTAGTTCTGCATTCACCAGATGGAGCGCAATATGTCCGGCCTCATCTTCGGGAAGTCTGACTCCGAGCTTGGAATGTATAATTTGAAGCGCAGCTTTCCCAACCTCATATTCTTCTTTATAGAATTTTTTGATTTCCCAAAGCATGGCGTTTTTAATCTTCATCCCTTTTGAGAATCTCTCCAGCGCAAAACTGATATGATCTGTCAGACTAACATAAATACTGTCATCCAGCATTTTACCGAGCTGCAGTTTGGCGAAGTTGATAATCTCTTCTGAGAGCTCCATGTGCTCGATTGGAATCTCGGAAAGCAGCGTTTTTAGCTTATCTGAAAGTTTTTGATTGCTTAAAGTGAATATCTTTTCAATTTTATCTTCTTCTAAAAAGTCTCCACGTTTTTTCTTAAAGGCCAGTCCTCTTCCCATGACTACTAGTTCAAAATTTTGGTCATCTATGACAGTAACAACATTGTTGTTTAACACTTTTTCGATCCGCATATTACAGCTCCTTACCTTTTCATTTTTACGAAGCTAGCACTTTTTTATAGTATTCTATAATAAAAAATCGATCTCTAAGTAGCAGTACTAAGAGATCGATTCCATTCATACCTTATGACTCTTCAATAGATCACACTACAACAGTCAGCAGATCTTCACCCGGTGTAATAGCTGTTTTATTGGTACCAATCACATCACTATAATTAGCCGTATTGGTAATAATTATCGGCGTTGTGCATTGATAACCTTCATTTTTTATTTGTTCAAAATCAAACTCAATCAATAGATCACCCTGTTTAACTGTTGCTCCTTCTTGCACTTTCACATCAAAGTATTTACCTTTTAGCTTCACGGTTTCTATACCGATATGAATCAAGACCTCAACACCCTCATCCGATACTACCGCAATACAATGACCTGTTCTGAAAATAGTGGATACAACTCCACTTACCGGTGAATAAAGCTTACCTTCTGTGGGTTCAATTGCAATCCCCTTGCCCATTGCTTCTGAAGCAAAGGCAGCATCATCTACTGAGGTTAACGGGATTACGTTACCAGCCAGAGGGCTTACAACGGTTGAACTTTTAACGGCGTGAGGGAGGATAACCTCGCTTTTTTCAGTATTCGTTTTTTCTTCTACAATATTCACTTTCTTTTTATCTTCATAACCAAATACCATGGTAATTACCATAGCCAATACAATGGTCACTCCTGCTATAATCGCTTGAACGGCCAGCGGAGAGAATGCAGGAAGACTTAATACGCTGACAAATGCGAAGACTTCCATCTTCACTTTGAAAAGACCACTAAGTGCTCCACCTACTCCGCCGGCAATGGTTACATAAATGAAAGTTCGTTTGTAACGAGTCAGCAATCCGTAAATAATAGGTTCTGTTACACCGGAAAGCGCGCCTGGTATAAATGTACTGCCGGCCAATGTTTTCAACTGATTGTCCTTTGTTTTCAGGAAGATCCCCAACGCTACACCCAGCTGAGCGAAGATGGCCATGCCGGCCATTGCATATATCGGATCTCCACCCTTAGCAATATTCTCAAGAATAATTGGCACAAGTCCCCAGTGCAATCCGAGTACAGTCAAATACGTCCAAGCTATTCCCACAATTGCTCCCGTAACAATACCGCTTTTCGTACTGAGGAACAAAATAGCGTCTCCAATTAAATTCCCTACATTCACGCCAAACGGTCCGAACGCTAAAATAGTTAACGGCACAATCACAATCAAACATATCATAGGGACTAAGAACATCTGCAAATCCTTGTGTATAAACTTTCTTAGCTGCTTATCCAATAAAGCGTATATACAGATGGCGATAAAAATCGGAAACACGCTTGATGAATAGTCCGAAATTACTAAAGGAATACCTAAAAAATGTGGAGATTCAACACTTGCTAATCCCGTAATATTAGGCTCAAGTAAGGCCGCACCGATACTACCACCCACATAAGCATTCACACCCAGCCTAATCGATAACGTAATCCCTAAGAAAATGGGTAGAAAATAAAACACGGCATTACTAGCGCCGGCTAATACTTTGTAAGTTTCGCTATCCGCACTTAGAACATGTAACGAAGCAAGTACGGTTAATAGCGCTTTCAACATACCCGCACCTGCTAAAGCACCAATCAGAGGCGAAAAGCTTCTAGAAATAACATCAAAAATCAAAGTCCCTATAGGTTTCTTTACCTTGTTCTCGCCAGAGTCACTGTTAGGGGATATGGATTTGGCAATTTCTTTATACACATCAGCAACATGGGTACCCACTATAACTTGAAACTGTCCCCCTTTGCTAACGACCCCAATAATCCCTTTCATTTTCTCCAAATTTTCTTTATCAGCTTTTTGCTCATCGTTAAGTGTGAATCTTAGTCGCGTGGCACAATGAATCACATTGTTAATATTTTTCTCCCCACCGACAGATTGAATAATGTCTTTACTTAGCTGTTCATAACTCATTTTTATACACCCCTCTGTAACAGATCAATTAATCACGGATATCAGGGAACACAAAAAAACCTAAATCACATCTATGTACGAGTGAGATTATCCCCGTAATCATAAATGAAACTTAGGTTTTGCCTGCTATGCAGTAGCAATCCTGATATCCGATTAATTTAATATTTACAAATTAACATGTTCAATTAATGATGTCAACAATAAACCAGTGTCTGTATAATATTGGATAACAAAAAAAGGCCCTGATAGATCAAGAATAACTCGATTATCAGGACTTTTTTTATTAGAACAGGCTTTGTCCGTTGGATTCAATTACTTCTTTGTACCAGTGGAAGGACTTCTTACGGTATCTCTCCAGTGTACCTGAACCATCATCATGACGATCTACATAAATGAAACCATAACGTTTCTTCAGCTCGGCGCTTGTTGCGCTAACCAAGTCGATGCAGCCCCAGCTTGTGTATCCCATAACTTCCACGCCATCAGCAATAGCTTCTGCTACTTGAACCAAATGATCTCGCAAATAATTGATCCGGTAATCGTCGTTTACGATCTTCTCACCGTTCCCGTCTACAACCAGCTGATCGACGGCGCCAAGGCCATTTTCCACGATAAACAGCGGTTTTTGGTATCGGTCATAGAATATATTCATCACATAACGCAAGCCCTGCGGATCGATCTGCCAACCCCATTCGCTCGCTTCCAGATACGGATTCGGTACCCCACCCAGCAGGTTTCCTTCTCCTCTGATCTGTTTCTCCGGATCGGCTGTTTCACATGTGCTCATATAGTAACTGAACGATATGAAATCCACGGTATGCTTCAGAATTTCTTCGTCCCCTGACTCGAAATGAATGTGAATTCCATTTTCCTTAAAGAACCGTTTCATATATCCTGGATAATAACCTCTGCTATGAACATCCGCAAAAAACATATTTTTGTGATCACTTTGCATCGCCTTGATCAAATCGTCCGGATGCGGAGTGAGCGGATAAATTGGCATGCTCAGCACCATGCAGCCTATTTTGAAATCAGGATTGATCTCATGGCCGATCTTCACCGCCAAAGCACTTGCAATGAACTCATGGTGAATGGCCTGATACAGATCCTGCTTACTCAATTTCTCCAATGGAGTATTGATTCCGCCACTCATAAATGGGAACTCTAGGATAGAATTGATCTCGTTGAAGGTCAGCCAGTATTTAACCTTATTCTTGTAACGATTAAAGATCGTTCTCACATAACGCTCGTAAAATTCCACCATCTTACGGTTAACCCATCCATCATACTCTCGTGCCAAATGCAGCGGGGTCTCATAATGGGAGATCGTAACTAGCGGTTCAATGCCGTATTTATGACACTCGTCGAACAGGTCGTCGTAGAACTGCAAGCCTTGTTCATTCGGCTCCAGCTCGTCCCCTTTCGGAAAAATCCGTGACCAGGCAATAGACGTCCGGAATACTTTAAAGCCCATTTCCGCAAACAGCTTAATATCTTCTTTATATCGGTGATAGAAATCGATACCAATTAACTTCATGTTATCGTCGGTAGGAACTTCTGTAGGCGCAGACTTAATGCCATGCGGCATGACATCTTGGGTAGACCAGCCTTTGCCATCATCCTGATACGCCCCTTCAAGCTGGTTAGCGGCTACAGCCCCACCCCATAGGAATCCTTCTGGAAATTGTAAGTTCATATTTCTTCCCGCCTTTGCTATTGTGATAGTATAGGTTTACTGCTCTAATCCGAATCCTAAACCTTGGAACGCGTTACATGTCAAGGATTAATCTTGCAAAGGAGATAAGCCGATGTCCACACTTGACGAAATTGCTAAGCTGTCGGGCTTTTCCAAAGCTACGGTATCCCGAGTCCTGAACGATTCTCCCCATGTCAGCAAGGAAACTAGGGAGAAAATTCTCGCCATTATGAAAGAGACGGACTATGTTCCCAATCGGAATGCCATATCTTTATCCAAAGGCCAAACCCAGCAAATCGGCATGATTACCTTAGACCTCAACGAGCTTATTTTGTGCTTCATGAACAGCTTCGTCGAAATTTCCGGCCGTTACGGATACCAGACGATTATTTATACCACCGGTGGAGATAAGCAAAAGGAACTTCAGGCCTTCGAGGATCTCAAACAAAAAAGAGTCGACGCCCTGCTTATTCTGACCGCTGTTAACGATAAAAATGTCATAACTTCCTACTGCAAATACGGCCCGATTGTGTCTTGGCAACGCATGGACCATCCTGAAATACCGTCAGTTGCCATGAACCAATATGACGGATATGCACTCGCTCTAGAGCATTTGATAGAGCGGGGTTATACGCGTATCGCTAATGCTTTTGGCCGCCCAAGCAGCATAAATACCCAGAGTAGACGACTAGCTTATGAGCAAATCATGACCAAATATAATCTTCCCATTGTTGAGAAATGGTATTACTCCACGATTTATGGAATCCGTGACGGAGAGCAATTGGTGCGAACCCTAATTGGACAACCCGATCAGCCGGATGCCATTCTGTGCTCCAATGATTTGGTGGCGGTGGGCGTTCTGAGCGAAGCACGTAGACAGCAGCTGGAGGTGCCCCGTGATCTAGCCATCATTGGTTTTGATAATTCGGAGCTGTCACAGACACTCGGAATTACCACTGTTCGGAATCCGATTGCAGGACAGGCGGAGAACGCCTTTCTTCTGCTGGCTCCAACCCTGCTTGGACTGGATATGGAGCTGCAGCCCCTATCGTTCCAACTGATCGAACGGGAGACAACATAGGTTGCCCATTCCCAGAAGATTACGACTGTACATTCCATAAAAAAAGTAAAATTGTATTGAAAATATGATGAAGATGGGTGTTTTTTATGACAAATAATGTATTGAATCCTAGGGTTGATAAATTTTTAAGTAAAGCGAAACAATGGCGGGAAGAATATGAGCAGTTGAGAACGATCGTGCTTGATTGCGGGCTGACCGAAGATTATAAGTGGATGCATCCATGTTACACATTTGATGATAAAAACATAGTATTAATTCATGGATTTAAAGAATATTGTGCGCTTCTCTTTCACAAAGGTGCCTTGTTACAGGATCCCAATGGGATTCTAATTCAACAAACAGAAAATGTGCAGGCAGCGCGCCAGATTCGGTTTACGAATGTGCAACAAATCGTTGAAATGGAAGCTGTTCTGAAAGCCTACATTCAAAATGCCATAGAAGTTGAAAAGGCGGGTTTGGAAGTCGAATTAAAAAAGAAAGAGGATTACCTCATTCCTGAAGAGCTTCAGACTAAATTCGCTGAACTTCCTGGCTTAAAAACTGCTTTTGAAGCCCTAACGCCTGGACGGCAAAACGCATATATTTATCATTTTTCTCAAGCCAAACAATCCAAAACCCGCGTATCCCGAATTGAAAAATTCATCCCGCAAATCCTTGAGGGTAAGGGATTAAATGATTAGCGTTGCTGACAATGAGTCAATTAAGCCTTAGGGTTTATTGGCTCTTTTTTTAAATTGTCTTCTTTTAACTGCTTGTAATAATCCTCAACAAAGGCCTTGAACTTTTTAGCGACATTAGTCATGTACCGGTTGGTATACCATGAGATTTCAATGGTGCGGGTACTTATGGGTTCTTCAATAGGAAGAAGCACAACAGAGGATCCTTGAGAACCCCCCCAAGTTACAGCGGGGATAAAAGAAACCCCTAGTCCCGAACGGACTAGACTGCGTACCATCGAAGGCTCATCGCATTCATAAATGATACGCGGAGCAAATCCGGCGGCGTGACAGAGAGAATCCGTCGTTTCGCGCAGCTGCTTGCCTATTTTCAAACTAATAAAACCGTCTTCCGCGAGTTCATTCAGACGTACACTTTTACGGGTTGCGAGCCTGTGCTCATTAGGAACCGCCAGCAGGATTTCTTCCGTTAATACCGGTGTGGACACTGTTCCTGGAATCTTGAGCGGAGTAGAAGAAATACACAAATCAAAAGCCGGATAACGTGAGATCTCCTGATCCTGCTGCAATAGCTTGAATTGAGCTTCCGGGTACTTCTGACGAAATAATGTGATCATATCCGGAAGCAAATAGGAACCCGCTTGGATAAAAATCACTACAGTTCCTGTCGGTCGCTCAGACAAGTCCAATAGCTCTGTTTTCCCCTCCTCTAACGTTTGTAGGGCTAAATCAACTTTCACAAGAAACCGCTTTCCATATTCATTTAATCGAATGTATTTTCCTGTGCGATCAAACAATTTGACGTTTAATTCGCCCTCAAGATTTTTGATCATTTTACTTATAGCAGGCTGTGAGATTCGGAGTATTTCGGCTGCTTGGGTCATATTCTCAAGCTTTGCAACCGTTTGAAAGTACCGAAGCGAAAGTAAATCCAACGAACCCACCCTCTTCTATAACCTTAGAGTTATGTATTTTATATATAATAATATATTTTTCATCATCATAGCAGAACACTATAATAAAGAGAATTAAAAATACATAAGAATCTGCAGGAGAAAGGGGAACTATAAATGAGCACACGAGAACCCATGGAAGAAATTATTACAGTCTCCAGCGGTCAGCTTAAAGGCATACGTCTGCCAACACTTGGGGCGATCGCATGGTTAGGGATTCCTTATGCGGAACCTCCCATAGATAAGCTCAGATGGAAAGCACCGCGTGAGATAGAACCTTGGACAGGTGTATTGCCTGCATGCCATTTTAATAATAGCAGTGTCCAATTCATTCAAGGGGAACCTGGCGGCAGTGAAGATTGCCTCTTTTTGAATATTTGGCGACCGGATCATGCCGAGGCAGGCTTACCCGTATTCGTCTTCCTCCACGGCGGCGGAAATATTGGGGGTTCGGGACGGGATTTTCAAGGTGGAGAATTGGCGTGTAAGACAAATAGTATAGTGGTTACAGTGAATTACCGTTTAGGAGCAATGGGATTTTTCCGGCATCCCTCACTCCGAACCGGGGACCCCTTGGATGACTCAGGAAATTACGGTCTCCTCGATGTTCTTCATGCGCTAAAGTGGATGCACAATAACATTATTTGCTTTGGGGGAAATCCAGGGAACATAACATTAGGGGGCCAGTCTGCAGGTGCAAGAAATGCATTAGCTGCTTACCTTTCACCGCTGGGCAGAGGGCTCTTTCATAAGCTTTTTATTATGAGCGGAGGTTTAACAACGGCTGTTACGGAGCAAAGCGAAGAAAAAGCAGATGACATTTTAACAGAGTTATTAATAAAAACAGGAATGGTCAGCACTCAAGATGAGGCAAGAGTATGGATTTCCACACAATCTGCGGATAAGATTTCCGCCTTCCTATATCGTCAGAATGCCTTTCACTTTGTCAAAATCATTCGTGAGACGGGGCTTCAGATGGCTGCTTTTCCCCATTTGATCGAAGATGGCACGGTCATTCCTATTGGTGGCTTCGACAATCTAAATAACCGCGATCACCCTTCCCTGCCGATCATCCTTGGCAGCACTGCCAGCGAATTCTCCGAGTTCACTTTATGGGATACTCATTTCTTCTCCCTAGTGCAAAAGGAAGAGCTAGCCGGAAATCTGGAAGAAAAGAAGCTCTATGAAGCTGCAGTCCAATATGGGAGCGATCTGTATGCAGAATTTAATGTAGAGCAGACTACAGAGATATTATTAAGTGCGATTCCGGAGATGCCCATCTATGCTTACCGCTTCGCCTGGGGGTTAAGAGACGGAGTGATCGATCCTTATATCCGTTTTCTTATGGGTGCCCCGCATGGTGCAGACATCCCCTTCTATACAGGTGACTTTTCCGGTGTCCAGGAAAGATTTCCTGCGGATGTAATTTCCGAGCATAACGAGCCTGGGCGTAACATGCTCTCTTCCCTAATGAGGGACTATTTACGGCATTTCCTATATACCGGTAATCCTAATGCTGAGGGACAACCTGCTTGGCAACGATACACTCCTAATCCCCGGTCTGCGGAAATTCTCTGGTTAGATGCTAGCCAGGATCAAACTATTGTTCAATCCGTCTGCAAACTTGTAAAAAAAGATATCCTGTCCCAAATGGACAATGATCCCCGTTTAGCAGCAGAACAGCGCAATTGGCTAAAAAACAATTTATTTGCGGGACGTTTTTTCTGGTAAGATAAATGATTGTAGAATTCACGTAGAGGAAGGAACATGCTGTTGTGCTAACTTACTTACTGCTCTTAGTCATCGGGCTAGCAGCTGGCATTTCCGGTTCATTGGTCGGACTTGGCGGCGGGTTCATCGTTGTGCCTGCGTTGGCTTTCCTTTTTCCTGATATGGAGCCTTCACATCTGGCTGGAACATCAATGGCGATGCTGCTTTTCAACTCCATCTCAAGTACTTATGTGTACGCAAAGCAGAAGAGAATCGATTATCAAGCAGCGCTCACCTTCGCCGCCGTTTCGATTCCGGGTTCAGTAATAGGTGCACTCTTTACCAAGCAAATGGGCGGGAGAATGTTTTTCGTAAGCTTCGGTATTTTCTTAATCCTTGTCGCTTTATTGCTCTTGTTCAAGCCGAACAAACCCATCCATTGGCCTTTCAAACCAACCGTGAAGCGAAGCTTTTCCGATAATAGCGGTGCTCATTTCGAATATGCTTATCATATGCCTACCGGCATAATCATCAGTTTTCTTGTTGGCTTTGTAGCAAGCCTATTTGGGATTGGCGGCGGGAGTCTTATGGTTCCGACAATGACCTTACTTCTCGGCTTTGCCCCCCATATCGCTGTTGCAACTTCTATGCTTCAAATTTTCCTGTCAGCTATCGTAAGCACCACAACACATGCCTTTTTATTGAATGTTGAATGGTTTATGGTGTTAGCCCTAGCACCTGGCGCAATTATCGGCGGTCAAATTGGCGCACGCCTGGCAAAACGCCTTCCTGCCAAGCTGCTTTTAAAGCTATTAGCCGTTTTTCTCATCATCGTTTCGCTTCGTTTGATGATGAAAGGGTAGGTCATTATGTAAAAAGTCCTGATGGATCAAGAGTTTCTTGATCCTCAGGACTTTTTTATTGTGACTGTGGGACTAATTCCTTGATATCAACGACATTTCAAATTGCAAGGCAGAAACGGATCCCTTCTTCTATCATAATTTAGCCCCCTATAAATAAGCGACTTGGCCAATCCTATCGAATTTTAAGTCTCTTCAGGATTTCTTTAGAATTCCCCCACCTAATTCCTCAGTTTTTTTAGTTAAGATTTCTGTATTGAAGTAAGCGAAGGAGGTGGCATATTGGCCAGTAATACCGTCTTAGAGCTAATCAATCAGTATGGATATCTGATTTTTTATCTTGCTTTCACGTTAGGCCCTTTTGGAATTCCAATCCCTAATGAAATTACAATCCTCACTGGAGCTACCCTAAGCCACATGGGGATTATCAATTCCTGGATGACTTATTTCTGCATTTTATCAGGGCTATTAACGGCCTTTACGGTTGCCTACTTTGCAGGTAAATTCTTTGGGCAAAAGCTGAAGTGCAAATTTGAAGCTAACAGACATTTTAAAAAAGCAGAGCAGATTCTAAAAAAACGTGGGCGTACAGCTATGTATATCGGCATGTTTATTCCAGTTGTACGTTACATCATTCCCATGTTGATCGGGCTCAGCGGTACAAGCTATAAACGATTTGCCCTTATTTCATATCCCAGTGCTTTAAGTTGGACCTTACTGTTCTTTTTTGTAGGAACGTACTTTGGAGATCACATCCTATCAAAATTAATAAACATCTAAATCAATTCTAAAATTATGGAGGAATTCCGAATGAGCTTCAATGAAAAACTCTTATTTTTAAGAAGTTTTATTCATGATCCAAAACAGGTAGGCAGTGTTACCCCGAGTTCCCGGTTTCTGGCACACAGCATGGTTAACCAAGCCCCTTGGCATGAAGTTAAAGCAGTCGCTGAACTTGGATCAGGTACAGGTGCAATCACCCGTGTAATCAATACTAAGGTAACTAGTACAACGAAAGTGTTACTATTTGAGATGGATAAAACCATGAGGCATAACCTGAAGACAAGCTATCCGGACTTTTCCTGTTATCATAATGCTGCTAGTTTAGTAGAAACAATTAAAGGTTCACATATTCATCAGTTGGATTGTATTTTTAGTGGGCTGCCCTTTTTCAATTTTGAGCCCGAATTAAGAAATACATTGGTTGAACAGATCTACCAATCCCTTAAACCTGAGGGATTATTTATCGCCTTTCAGTATTCACTTCAAATGAAGAAGCAACTCTCCGAATATTTTAATATTGATACAATAAAATATGTGCCATTTAATTTCCCTCCCGCTTTCGTCTACGTCTGTCGTAAAAGGGAAACATAATAAAATAAATATAGAAGAGGGGCAGCGTCCATTGAATACAATTCTTGTTGCAGATGATGATTCTGAAATTCGAGATGTGATTCATGTTTATTTAAGAAATGAAGGTTACCAAGTGCTTGAAGCTGCAGATGGTCAAGAGGCATTGAGTACAATACAAACAACTTCCATTCAATTAGTTATCCTGGATGTGATGATGCCTCAAATGGACGGTATCACAGCCTGTCTCAAAATTAGGGAAATATCAAATATCCCAATTATTATGCTCTCAGCCAAGCAAGAGGACATTGATAAAATCACAGGTCTAACTACCGGGGCAGACGATTACATGATCAAACCGTTTAATCCACTGGAACTACTGGCCCGTGTAAAAGCTCAGTTACGGCGTCAGTCCTTAATTGGAAAGGAAGAATTCAACTCTCTGCTTATAATTAAAAACCTGATCATAGATAAAAATAAACATTCCGTAAAGTTAAATGGAATTGAAGTTTCATTAACTCCACTAGAGTTTGCGATTTTAACCCTGCTTGCAAGCCGGCCTGGGCAAGTTTATAGTTCGGAGCAAATTTACGAGAGTGTATGGAAAGAGCCTTACGGATATTCTGACAATACCGTAATGGTTCATATTCGTAACTTAAGAGAAAAATTAGAGGAAAATCCAAGAGAACCTCTGTATATTAAGACAGTCTGGGGAGTTGGTTACAAAGTTGATTAAAATCATACGAAATCTACAAATAAATAAACGCATTCAATCCAATATCTTAATCAGGATGGTGTTGAGTTTCATAATTACCATTGCGATAAATACCTCACTTAGCATCTTGTTCTTTCATTTTGGAAATGCAACAAAATTGGATTGGGTGTTCAATTTTCTTGCCTACCTTCTTACTCCGATGTTTTTCATTATTTTCGTTATTACATTTTTTACATTGACCCGGCGAATCGTCAAAGATTTAATTGCGCTGGAACAAGGACTTCAGATTATATCCGAAGGTAATTTGAGTTATCGGGTAAATGTTGTGCGCCAAGATGAACTAGGACTGGTGGCTTTGAACATCAACCGGATGGCAGAGCGCTTAGAGCAACAGATCATCAAGGAACGCGAAATAGAAAAATCCAAGATGGAGATGATCACGGGGATTTCACACGACTTACGCACCCCTCTTACAAGTATTATCGGGTATATTGAGCTTTTACGTACAGAATCGTACCAAGATAAAAAAGAATACACACGTTTTATTCAAAACACCTATAACAAGGCGCTTCATTTGAAGAAACTCCTTGATGATTTGTTTGAATATACCCGACTTAATTCGGTGGATTCCCGTTTAAATCTGGAGAGAATCGATTTGTCGCAGCTTTTGAATCAATTGTTATTCGAATTCGAACCGATCGCTCAAGAAAACAATGTCCACCTTATAAAAGATATAGATAAGAATCCAATCATCACCTTAATCGACAGTGAGAAAATAGCCAGAGCCATAGATAATCTACTTATGAACGCCTTAAAATATTCCATCAGCCCGGGAAGCATTAGCATACGAATTACAACTGATTCTGAACACTGTACCATTGCGATTGAAAATAAAGGAACTCCCCTCTCACAGGAGCAAGAAAACCGTCTATTTGACCGATTTTATAAGGTTGACCACTCAAGAAAAAGCCAGGGAATTCAAACCGGAGCAGGACTTGGTCTTTCGATAGCTAGGAATATTGCTGAGTTGCACAAGGGTACTTTAACGCTTAAACACACTCATGACGTCTTCACATTCCAACTGAGATTGCCTTTCGGAGAGGATTGCTAATTGATTATGTCTGAATACTTACTTTTCTTACAAGGCTTCCTCAAAGATCCAAAGCGGGTAGGAAATATTCTACCCAGTTCGCAATTATTAGCCAATAAAATAGTCCAGTCTGTACAATGGCATAATGTAAATGCCGTTGCAGAACTTGGAGCTGGTACAGGTGCTATTACACATCTCATGACATCACAATTAACGAATTCTACAAAAGTGCTTTTGTTTGAGCGGAATAAAAAAATGAGAGAACACTTAAAAGCAATTTATCCGGAATGCATTTTCCATTCCAACGCCAGCTACTTACTCAAGAAATTGAATCAGGAAGGCATCCGTGAGTTAGATTGCATAATTTGCGGATTACCATTTTTTAATTTTTCAATTGAAATGCGTGACAAAATCCTACATCAGATTGTTAAGTCACTTAAACCAGGCGGAATTTTAGTTGCATATCAGCACTCGCTGCACATGAAAAAAAGATGGGCTAAACAACTACTTATTGAGAAAATTGAATTTGTGCCTTACACTTTCCCTCCAACATTCGTATATATTTGTCGTAAAAAAGAATGACACATGAATATTCGGAAAACAGTAATTTCTAAAGAATGTATAAGTATTGAGAATGGAAATGGCCAGGCTTATGTGCAGCCAATACTGTTGCAGGATTATAAAAAAGTCCTGATGATCAAGATTATCTTGATCATCAGGACTGGATTTACTGTGAGAAAACTACGTTCCAAACGGTGACAAGATGACTTACAACTCACACCACGTTACAAACGGTGACAATTTATCCCCGCTGTCTCATGCCCTCAAACAGCAAAATCGTCGCCGCCATTGCGGCGTTCAGCGATTCCGCGCGGCCTGCCATCGGGATGATGATACTCTTGTCCACGAGTCGCGCCGTTTCCGGCGAGATGCCTTTTCCTTCGCTGCCAATCAGCAGCCACTGGCTGCCCTGAAAATCGTGCTCATAGCACGATTCTTCGCCCTGCAGCGAAGTGCTCACCAGCAGCGCCCCATTTTCCCGGGCCTGTGGCAAAATCTCACTTAAATCTCCCTCCACCACCGGAAGATGGAACATCGAGCCCATCGTGGACCGGATGGTCTTCGGATTATAGAGGTCGGCACAGCCTTGTCCGAGGATCACTCCGTCTGCTCCCGCTGCATCCGCACTGCGAATGATGGTGCCGACATTGCCGGGATCTTGCACGCCGTCCAGCACAACCACAAGGCTATCCTTCTTCGCTAGGATAGCTTCTACAGCCTGCTGTTCCTTCCGCACGATGGCGAACACCGGCTGCGGCGTATTGGTGCTGCTGCATTTTGAGATGATCGCCGCCGAAACGCCAATCACTTCCATTCCCTGAACGGCCTGAAGCAGCCCCTTAAGTTCAGCAGGCATTCCTTTGTCGAGGTCATAAGCAAGGCATTCCACATCTGCTTCAGCCAGCAGTGCTTCTTGAACCAGATGAACGCCCTCTACGATATATTTACGAGCCTTGTCACGATGCTTTTTCTCCTGTAACCCGGCCCACTCTTTAACCCGCGTATTTTGCGGAGACATGATTTCCATAAAGTCTTCCTTTCTTCTGCCTTGCCATTTATTCTTTGTTCCTACTGATACGCCATCTCCAGCTTCGTCAAATTATCCTTATGCCCAACAATAACAAGGATATCGCCATCGATCAGGCGATCCTCTGCACGGGGAGAGATGTTCATTTCTTCACCTTGGCGGATGGCCATTACGTTGCAGCCAAATCTTGCGCGGATGTCGAGCTCCTGTAGATTTTTTCCGAGCATCGGTCCGGATACCTTCATATCCAGAATACTGTAGTCCGGCGACAGCTCAATATAATCCAATATATTAGGCGAAGCAAGATGATGCGCAACCCGCATTCCCATATCCCGTTCAGGATAAATCACCTTGTCCGCACCAATTTTGCTTAATACTTTGCCGTGCAGTTCACCTTTGGCTTTTGCCAGAATTGCAGGCACACCCAGGTCTTTTAGGATAAGTGTTGTCAGGATGCTAGCTTGTATGTCCTCGCCAATGGCTACAACCACCACATCAAAATTGCGAATACCAAGGGCACGCAGCGCCTCCTCATCCGTGGAATCTGCAGATACGGCATGAGTTACAATACTTGAAATTTCCTGTGTTCGCTGCTCGTCAGCATCAATCGCAAGTACATCAAACCCCATGCCGCTGAGCGCCTTAGCAACACTAGATCCGAAACGCCCCATACCGATGACGGCATATTGTTTTTTGGCCATGTCTATGTACCTCCCGTAGCATTCTATATCTCAAACAGTATAGCATAAGCCAAGAAGAAACGTCATTGCCGTCCTTATGGATGACAACCGTTTCTCGTAGGAATATAAGGATGATATATATGTGTCAAACTTATACTATCTTATATTTGGACAAAAACTTGAATTTCCAGCACCTTTGCAGGGCACATTATAACGAGGTCAATATCACTATATTTTCAAAAAAGGAGGTACATTATGCCCGTTACCATTGACTTGCGCCAGGCGATTATTCATAAAGTGCACGGTCAATCTGAAGAGGATTTACGTCATATGATTGAAGGCTCTGTGGACGGTCCGGAGGCAGCACTCCCGGGACTTGGCGCCGTGTTCGAAATGATCTGGAAGGATTTAGATCCCGCTAAGCAAGATAGGTTGGTTACCATGCTACATGATCACCTGGAGACTATTACCCCTGGGGATATCACATCGTAAACTGACCGCAACTAGTCAAAAACCTCCGCTCACCATGGTGTAACTTCACCTATGGAGGCGGAGGTTTTATTATTACATTCAGAAAGTTATAGCGTCCTAATTATAGTAATGCTTTTGGAGCCATTTCCAGGAATTTAGCTGTCGGGTTCTTATCCATCGCTGTCCGCATAGCATATTCGTTCTCGAACAACACGACAAAATTGCCCTTCTTATCCGTCACCAACGTTGAGTTGATTCTGAATTTGCTCGCATCCGGCTTAGTTTCATCTACGATCCAACGTGCAAACTGGTACGGCATTCTCTGCAACTGAACATCCACACCATATTCACCCTTCATGCGGTACTCAAACACTTCAAACTGCAGTTGTCCAACTACGCCAAGCAAAATATCGTCAAAGTTGACCGTGCGGAACACCTGGATCATGCCCTCTTCAGTCAGCTGATCGACACCCTTCTGGAACTGCTTCGATTTCAATGCATTTTTAATACTCACTTTAGCAAAAATCTCTGGTGAGAACGTTGGCAGCTCATCGAATTCCATATCTCCTGCTTGGCTCAAGGTATCACCAATTCTAAAAATACCTGGATCAAACAGACCGATGATATCTCCCGGATAAGCTTCCTCTACGATATCGCGGTCCTGCGCCAAAAATTGCTGTGGTTGCGCCAGCTTGATATCTTTACCGGCACGTACATGCTTCACGCTCATACCCCGTTCGAATTTCCCGGACACAATACGCAGGAAAGCAATCCGGTCACGGTGAGCCGGGTTCATGTTCGCTTGAATTTTGAACACATAACCAGTGAATTTCTCATTCGTTGGTTCTACTACCCCTATAGTACTGCGGCGTGGTTCAGGCTTCGGTGCCAGATCCAAGAAATTATCGAGGAAAGTCTGTACGCCAAAATTGTTGATCGCACTGCCAAAGAACACAGGTGTGAGTTCACCACTTAATACTTTTTCATAGTCAAAAGCATCGCCTGCTACATCCAGCAGCTCCAGATCCTGACACAGTTGATCATGCAGATACTCTCCAGCCATTTCACGAATGATTGGATCACGGTATCCGTCAACCTTTTGAACCTTGATTACGGAGTGATCGTCACCTTGGAATAGCTCTACCTGATTTTTCATCCGGTCATATACGCCGCATAGCTCACGTCCACTACCGATCGGCCAGTTCATTGGCACAGAACGAATACCAAGAACCTGCTCCAGCTCTTCCATCAGATCAAACGGGCTACGTCCTTCACGGTCCAGCTTGTTAATAAAGGTAAAGATCGGAATACCCCGTTTAGCACATACCTGAAACAGTTTGGTGGTTTGGGCTTCCACACCTTTTGCCACGTCAATAAGCATGACCGCACTATCCGCTGCAGTTAGGGTACGGTAGGTGTCCTCACTGAAGTCTTGGTGACCCGGTGTATCCAAAATGTTCACGCGATGATTCAAATAATCAAACTGCATCACGGAAGACGTTACAGAAATCCCCCGCTGCTTCTCAATTTCCATCCAGTCACTCGTCGCATGCTTATTCGCTTTACGGGCCTTAACCGTTCCCGCCAGACGGATCGCGCCACCGAATAACAGCAGTTTCTCCGTTAAAGTTGTTTTACCCGCATCCGGGTGGGAAATGATCGCAAAGGTTCTGCGTCTATCCACTTCCTTTTGCAGCTTCTGATCTATTGCTTTGTTCATTACACATATCCCTTCATATATAAAATTCCTGCTTCTGCTTCAATTACACTGGGGTTCATCAAATCGGTGCTCTGCTCATTGTTCATACCCCTTCATTTCTGAATGAATAGCTCTTAGGTCTAGCTCCAGTCCGCTTCAAGTGAAAGCATCCTCTAAAGTATATCAAAATCCGGCAGACATTATCTACTAAAAAGCGCGTGCCGCAAAATATCTCCTGAATGGTCTGGATTATGATCCCCACATATCATCGCTCAAGAAAATAGATGTATTTCCTACACTTACTTGAAGTATTAGCATTTTCATTAGCCTTTAGTTGCATTTGATGCAATTAAAAATAAGTTGTGCACGCTTTTCCGCCTTATCCGGTGATTATAGTTGCAGAAAATACATCTAAAAGACTAATCACAACGAGATAAGCGATTTTAATTGTACAAAGTGCAGTTATTAGAACAGTGCCCAGATCCCCCAAATACCGTCTGAAGTCCGATCTTTTAGATCTTAGCATTACAAAAAATCTCCCTGCATCCTCTGCAGGGAGATAGCATTAACTCAAGGTTTAGTTATTCTTCAGCCAAACCACATTATCTTCATCTTGGCCGTTTACAGGCCACCAATGGAAACCTTCTTTAGCAAGCAGTTCATCTGCTTCCACTGGACCCCAAGAGCCAGCAGGATAAGAAGATAAGTCGCTAGACTCTTCGCTCCATGCTTTCGCAATACGATCCACGAATGACCATGCCGAGGATACCTCATCCCAACGAGTGAAATAAGTGGAATCGCCGCGTGCGGCATCATGTAGCAAGCGCTCATATGCTTCCGGAGAATTGATTCCAACCAGGCAGCTCTGACAGAAGTCCATAGCCAGCGGTTGAATCTCAGACTCTGAACCCGGTTTCTTGGCATTAATCTTTACATAAATGCCTTCCATTGGGTTCACACGGATTACAAGGAGGTTAGGCTCAAGTTTATGCTTTTGTCCCAAATAAACGTTGGTTGGCATACCTTTGAACTCAACTACCACTTCCGTCGTCTTCACCGGGAGACGTTTACCTGTACGGATGTAGAAAGGAACTCCAGCCCAGCGGAAGTTATCTACAAATACACGGGCAGCAAAATACGTCTCTGTATTCGACTCAGGGTCAACCTTATCTTCCTGACGGTAAGCAGGAAGGGTTTTGCCTTGGTGTAAGCCTTGAATATATTGTGCTCTTACGACATTCTCACGCACCTCATCAGATGTCGCATAAGGACGAAGGGAACGAAGTACCTTCACTTTCTCATCACGAATATCTTCTGCGAGCAGACGGCTTGGTGGTTCCATTGCAATCATAGTCAGCAGTTGCAGTATATGATTCTGGCCCATGTCCCGTAAGGCTCCCGCATGGTCATAGTAACCACCGCGTTCTTCTACACCTACGGTTTCGCCAAGTGTAATTTGAATATTGGCAATATGTTTATTATTCCAGAGCGGTTCGAAAAAAGCATTAGCAAAACGAATCACTTCGATATTCTGTACCATTTCTTTACCAAGATAGTGGTCAATCCGGTAAATTTCCTCTTCTTTGAAGACCTGACGAATCTGTTCGTTCAGCTGTTCAGCCGACTCGAGATTATAGCCAAAAGGCTTCTCAATTACGAGGCGATTCCAACCCGTACTATCCAGCATCCCACCAGCTTTAAGGTTGAAGGAGACACTGCCGAACAATTCAGGCGCCAGCGCAAGATAGAACATCCGATTGCCCGGAATACTGAATTTCTCTTCAAGAACTTCAGTTTGTGCTCTTAGCTCGCGGAAACCATCAATATTGTTAATGTCCAGAGATTTGTATTCGAAATGCTGTACAAACTCATTCCATTCGCTTTCTTCTCCCGCTTTGTAACGGCAGAATTCAAGGATGGATTCCTTCACATCACTTCTAAATTCTTCCTGAGTACGCGGGCGCCGCGCCACGCCAATTACCGCAAAATCTTGTGCCAGCTTACCTTCACGGTACAAGCTGTAAATCGCCGGGAAAAGCTTACGCCGGGCTAAGTCTCCGGTTGCCCCAAAGATAAAAAAGACAGCACCGGGTGTGTGCAGTGCATCAAGGGTTTGATTTTCAGCCATGGCTCCTCATCTTTCTGTATGTAATATAGTTTATTGACATGCTCAGCGTCGATACTAACATAAGGTGAATAACGACGTTATGTCATTTTAGCATATTCCTAAAAAGGATGCTATCACATTCCTGACAAATACTCTCGGGATTTCGCAAATTTCAATTAATATTTCTTATTATTAACTATATCTGCGCTTATATAAGAGAAAAATGTCAATATTCGATGGTTATTAAAGGAAAGCCTATAGTTACGCGGTTTGTCCCCTTCTGATCTTCATGATGCACTGCGATTTGGGCAGAAACTAACTGATTTCCACTCATCACAGAGCGATTCAAATTAGGAATCGAATACGTACGGCTAACCGTTGAGATATCCTTGTAGCTTTCTCCTCCGGTCACAGCTTCAAACTGTTCATCCATTAATGACTCCGTCTGTGCTAGAACTTTTTCAGGTGCTCCCTGTTCTTGCGCGCTTCCTTGAAGGGATACATTCCATTCCGCCTTAATTTTATTCTGTTCAAGAATCATACTTACTTCACGAGCAGCCGCTTGAAAGCCAGCTTCATTTTGCAGATCAGCCGTTTCTAACGTTACAATCACATAACTGTTGCCTTCGCTAAGCTCACTCCAAAATAAGGAGAGCCGCGATTCATATGGTTTTACAGCTTCTGTACGATACGTCATATGTCCATCTTCCTCAGTACCTGACGGTACATTCAATCCGAGACTTGTGCTTAACTTAGCAACTTCGGCAGACAGATCCGCGTAATTGCTGCTTTCTCCCTGCCACTTTAACACTAAACGCAGCAGTGAATCAGAAACGGTTGTTTCTTTTCCGAGATCTATTAAACTCACAAGAGCATGATTCAGTTCGGCTCCTGTTGAAGCTTGGTTAACGCCCTCATCAAGAACGGTTGAATTCGCTTTAACACTTTGCAGATTAACTAGCAGAGCCGCAGCACAGCACACGATTATCATTATAAAAAAAGTCCCTTTTTTTGTTCCGTTGTTCAGCTTCATCTTCCGCATATGTCATTCTCCCTTCGAACCTCTCTAGCAATCTACTAGACAGTATGTTCGAATTAGGAGATTCTATACCTGAAATATTCCCACAAAGAGAGGGATTTGCTTCAATGCGTACTCAGATACTTTGCGGAGGCCCCAAAACTACTTTCTTGTACAATAAAAAGGACTGAAGCAGAGGCTTCAGTCCTTTGTTGTTATTCAGCTAGTCCATTTTTATATGCATAAATTGCTGCTTGGGTCCGGTCTTCTACGCCCAGCTTCGCGAGAATATTCGTCACATGAAATTTCACAGTTTTGATTCCAATAATTAGTTGATCGGCAATATCCTGATTGGATTTACCTTGCGCCAACAGACGTAATACTTCCATCTCGCGCTCCGTAAGCTCTTTATAAGCAGGTGATTCTCCTTTTGCATTGTTTCGAAAACGGTTCATCATTTTAGAGGCCACCTGTGACTCAAGCACGGACTGTCCTCTTGCCGCAGCGCGGATCGCATCCGCCACTTCACTAGCCCGCGAAGTCTTCAGCAGATAACTAAAGGCGCCCGCTTCAATAACGGGATACATCTTTTCATCGTCCAAATAGCTTGTTAGAACAATAACTTTGATCTCTGGGTACTGCTTCATCAGCTGTTTAGTCGTTTCTATGCCATCCATCCCATCCATTACGAGATCCATTAAGACCACATCGGGATTGTACTCTTGAGCCAGCCGAATACCTTCTTCTCCACTTCCAGCTTCACCTACGACCTCAATTCCATCCTCGGTACCTAAAACTGCTGCTAGCCCGATCCGTACCATTTCATGATCATCTACGAGTAGTACTTTAATTGCTTCCTCCATCTCCATGGTTACTCTTTCCTCCTATTATTCATTGACTAACGGAACGGTAATTTCAATACGCATTCCTTTACCCGGAGCGGTAATGAACTGAATGGAGCCTCCGATTTCATTAATCCGCTCCTGCATGTTCGACAAACCATAGGAAGCTTGTTTGGTGTCGTCCATCTCAAAGCCGATCCCATCATCACGCAACGTCAAGCGAACTGTATCTCCCCGTCTATGCAGCCGGATTTCTATTTTTTCTGCTTTCGCATGACGAAGTGTATTAGAAATCGCCTCTTGGACGATACGGAACAAGTGATTCTCTACCCCTTTTAACAGCTGCACATCAGGGTCCATCTCAAATACAATTTCGATCGGTACCTTGACCTTAAGCTCCTTGATCAATTCCTGCAGACCTTGTTCGAGTCCCTTTCCTTCCAAATAAACAGGTCTCAAATGCAGCAGCAATGCCCTCATCTCCGATTGGGCTACGGCAGACATTTCTTCTATAAGCGCAATTTGCCGCTGGGCTTTATCGAAATCCTTCTCCAATGTCCGGCCTACCGCCGTGGCAGTCATGGAGATTGCAAATAGCTGCTGGGAAACAGCGTCGTGCAGTTCACGCGCAAGCCGCTGCCGTTCCTCCATAATAGCAGATACCCGCGCCTGCTCCGCAAGCTTCGCGTTATTCGTGGATAACCGCTGCAGCGTCGTCACTTGATTCTCCCATTTGCCGCTAATCCGGCCAAGCTGTTCTCCGAGCCTTCCCAGCTCATCATCACCTAGATCCGGCATGGACAGCGTCAAATTCCCCTTTTCCCATAATACGAGGGTCTGCCTAAGACGTTCCAACTGCCGCTTCACACGAAAGCTCTGATAAAAGCCATAACCAATCCCAAAGCCCATAGGCAGAAGAATTAGAGTGACGGCTGTCCGCACGCCAAATTTCCAGCTTTCAAAAGGCTTCAAATAGCCATATGTATACATGACATACATTATCACAAGCAGCATGACCAAAGAGAACAGAGCCCCCTCACCCATGCTGCGTGATATCATGTTTTTGTTCTTTTTTTCCATGCGGGGGACTCTCCCTTCTCTATCAAGCTTTTCAAGATAGTCGTACATCTAGATCTCCCATTAAATAAGAAACACTAAATTTCACTTTGTATTCACTGCTGTCATAATTAGCTGATTTCCAATTCAGACGGTTCAACATCCCTGTATCTCGCTGGTTGCCGAATTCAATGGACCCAAAGAGCACAAAAGCTTCAATTTCCACGCCGTAATCATCGGACAGGTTAATGTCCATATCGCCAAAAATCCCTTGAAACAGCATGACCGTTTCCTTATGATCCGCCATAGCTAATGAAAGATCCACATCGGCCTCACCCAGTACATGCCAAGAGCTAAGGCTGTGCATCACCCAAGGTGAGCGGTCCCAGTCAAATCTGGATGAAAAGTTCTGCTTCTGCATAAACCCTTCCTTACGCTGTACTCTTTTGGATTTGGTAAAAAACATCCCAAGTGAGATTAAACAAATCCCCAGCACGAGCACCAAATGGTCCAGCAAAAGCAATACAGCACCTATCCCGAGCAGTTTATAGCCCTGCTTTACTTTGCCTGATGTCGTACGGTAGACTCCCAGCAGCAGGAACAGAAGCGCGACAATGGAGAAAAAGCCGAGCCATCTACCAAAAATCATCATGCAGCCAACAGCAATCAGTCCGATGGCAATCAAACGGTTTCGTTTATCCATTTCGCACCTCCTAAAAGTTTTGCGAAGCAAAACTCATTTTATACTATCGGTTAGATATCCGTCACTATGATGAGGAATATTATCACCGTTAAATATTATAGCTAGCCGCTATAAAAGCCATATCGGTATGGAGATCCATACCGTATGGCTTCTTCTTGTCCAGCATATCATATCCGTCCAAGTTTTAGGAACAGGATTTATTGTTCTTTTTTGTTTAGAGAAGGAGCCGCGGGTGTATCATTCAGCTTGTTTTTCAGTAGTGCCAATTGCTCATCCACTTTCAGTTGCTTCTCAACATCAACGGGTTTGCTATAAGCAGCGGATGGGCTGTAAGGTGCACGCATTACATCTGCTTCAGCCTCAAGCTGCATAATTTTCTCTTCCATCCGGTGGAATCCGAGTGATGCACTGCCACTTTCAATGGAATGTACGCTGCTGATTTGCGACATTTGTTTTTTAGCTTTAGCCATTTGAGCACGGGATACAAGCTCGTTACGTTTGTTGCGCAGCTTGTAGAACTCATCCTTCATGTCATGCAGTTGTTGCACTAATTCCTTAGCGTGTACTTCAGCTTGTGCGTGAAGATCACTGTACTCCACTTGCTTTTGGTCAAAGTAGATTTTTTCTTCCAACAGCTTGCGAGTTACTTCTTCTTGGCCATTTTTCAGTGCCAGTTCAGCTTG
Organism: Paenibacillus sp. FSL H8-0315; assembly: GCF_038005365.1. Classification (NCBI taxonomy): domain Bacteria; kingdom Bacillati; phylum Bacillota; class Bacilli; order Caryophanales; family Paenibacillaceae; genus Paenibacillus; species Paenibacillus sp. FSL H8-0315. The sequence goes on from NZ_JBBOTA010000001.1 coordinate 2,395,754, forward strand.
TGATCCACGTTGTGCAGACATTTTTGCTGCTTCTTCCACACGTTGCTTCATACGGCGTTCGTTAGCCATTTGTTTAGCAACTGTTACTTCTGCTTCGTGAATTTCAGCCTCCATATCGCGCAGATATTGGTTAAGCATTACGATTGGGTCCTCTACCTTATCCAACAAGTCATTTACCGACGCTTTTGTCATATCTTTAATTCTTTGAAATACTCCCATGATTTACAATTCCCCTTTCTCATATTTAGACAGTTTTTGTTTGAGTTCTTCTACTTCTTTTTGCAAAGCCTTCTTCTCAATATCCTTCATCATCGCATCCAAACCGGAGTCCGGTGCGGAATAAGCGTTGTTCTTCTCAAAATTAGGATTGTAATTTGGCTGGCGTCCATAAGGTCCATATCCGCCAGTAGCTTGTGGTCCGTGTCCATGTTCCGGTCTGCCTGAGTAGGGTCCGCCGAATGGGCCACCCGGTGCCCCAGGCCCTGGTCCAAATGGATTATAATGCGTCGGTTCCTTAGGAATGACCATTGCTGCAATGAAGTATACCGGAATCACCGCACCACCTGTAAACGGAATGCTGACCAGTAATAGAATCCGGAATAACGTGGAATCAATACCGAGTGTCTCAGATAATCCACCTGCAAGACCCGTCATCACTTTATCTCTTGTTGAACGATACAATCGACTCATAGCGCTACTCCTTTCCACCATTGTTCAGTTTCTCCTTTAGGCGAGCCATTTCTCTTTCGAGTACGGTCGCTACGGTCTCACCCGCTTGCACCGCATATTCCTGTCCCATGCGCCGCAAATCACGCAAGCTCTTTGCTTCTAATTCCCAATCCGACATCTGATCTTCCAGACGTCCGAACATTTTGGGAACATCACCACCATTGCCATAAGCACTGGCTCTTTGATTCATCCGTTGCTGCAATCGCAGCGACTCCATTCGTGCCGAATAATACTGACGTTTGCTGTACACCGTTTGATACTCTATTTTCAGCTCATTCAGCTGAGCTTCAAGTTCAAACAAGGATTGCTTGCTCTGTTCTAGCAGCCCGCTATATTGCTCCAGTTTTTCCTCGTGAATGATCTTTTCTTGTAAAGCCAGCTTCGCGAGATGATCCTCGCCTGCTTTAAGTGCCAACAACGCCTGCTCTTCACGTTTGTTTCTCATGGCAGTTGCTTGGTTCACTTGCTGCTGCAATTGCTTCGTGTGGGAAGCATATTGCTGGTACAGCCTTTCAGCTTCACTGATTTCCTCACGGGTTGAATGTAGAAATTGATCAATTAGTTTCACGGGATCTTGGCTTTGCTCCAGACGTTCGTTTAGATTAGCTACAGTAATATCCCTCATGCGACGAAAAACACTCATGATCTCCTGCTCCCTCCCTGCTTCTTGTTTAAGTACATTGCTTCTTAATAAGTACCCTTGTTACTTCTGCCCTTTAATGCTGATACGCCCCAGACGATCAACGCCACTCCTAGAAGTGGTCCAATGATCCAGGAAAGCTTCGCGATCAGGGACATCACACCAATGAACATCAGTACCCAACCAATAATCTTGCGTCCGCTCTTAATCCCGTAGTACCCGAGAACAACCAGCAATACCGGGAAAAGTAATCTGAACATTCCGTGGATCAGAGGAAGCGCAATGCCGAGCAGCATAACCGCACCAATCACAATCAGTACAACCGCTAATCCGTTTCCTTGTCTTCTTTGCATTTTTTCTCACCGCCTTTCGTTGTCCTTAACCTTATAGCCTTATTCTAGGGTAAATCGCAGACTTTCAAAACAGACCAACGACGGTTTTTCGTACTGGACCTTAGTCGAGGTAGCTGTACGACTACAGACCACTGTTGGGCTAGTTGTAGCTCATAACCAACCTTTGCACATATAAATGGGAATGCACCCATCAAAAATTAAAAGGACACCACCCTATATAGGTGATGCCCTTTTGAACTTTCCTTTAGGGTTAACTATGCGGCTCTTTATCAAAAAACCTCGCTCCGTAATCTTTCAATAATAGTCTTCTTAGATATGCTGTGGTAACACAAAACGGGTACTACAATAGAGATCAGCATAAAGGGGATTATACTAAGTAAAATAGGGGTTAATGTAAAAGTCCAAGTAAAATAATCAAGTTCTGCTCCCATTGCGGGTACTAGGGTAGTATTTGCCAAGCTTCCTAGCACAATCGAAAACATCAGCCCTAGGAAGGCATACCCGACCCCCTCAAAGATAAGCATTTCTTTTACCTGCTTATCCGTCATGGCTATTGATTGCAGCATGGCAATTTCTCGTTTTCTGGTTAAAATAGAAGTTTGCATGGAATTTATGAAATTCAGAATCCCAATAACACCTAGCAGAATACAAAATGCACCTCCTACCACCTCATACATAAAGATTAAACTACGAAAGGTTTCTCTAGAAGTATTCTTCGAATAGAAATCCAATCCGGTATCCGTATGTAAGCAATAGTCCTCCAGCCATTTTTCTGTCTGAGTTAAATGTTCATCATCTACATTAAAGATTGTATACATTGGCAGCATAGAATCTGCATGGGCAAGCAGTTCATCCGAAGGCAACAAATACTCTAATCCTATATCATAATATGCCACTGAGTGAATAGCTCCCGGAAAATCAACAATGGCAAGCACTTCATATTCCTTTTCCTTTCCGTTTCCAAAACTCACTTTAACTTTATCTCCCGGATGATAAATGCTGCTTGTACCATCTAGGAATTTCTTACAGTTAGTAACATAGATTCCCTCTCCTTTCTCCCAGCGTTTTTGATCCAAAGCTCCTTCCTTTACTTGAATCATCTGTGCCGGCCACTCACTGAAACCAAATGTATTCACTATTGATCTCCGTTTCACCATTTCCTGAGAACTCAGAAATTCCTCTTGGTCCTTTTCATTCATCAAGCCGACTTCTCTTTTCAGCGCAGACATTGCCTGATCACTTAAATTTTGTGTTAAAGGGAGTACATAAACATTACCGCTATTTTCAAGCCCGTCCAATGACTCTACTTGTTTTATGAACTCATTGCTTACACCGGAAGTATCAAATGGAGGCGAATTATTTATGATCGAAGTATCAGCAACCGTAAAGTCCGAAACAGACTGAAACTCAATGAACTTATTAAAATCAAAAGAATGCACAAGACCATAAGTACTATTAAGAATAACCAAACTAAGTGTAAAAGAAAGCGTGACGATGATCACTTTTCGGGGGTTCCTCTTTAAATTAGCCATTGCTAGACGAACGGATGTTATTGGTTGAGCTTTTTTCTTTTTTCTTCTTAGTTCTCCCGCCTGTTTTCCTTCAACATAACTTAGAGCTTCTATTGGAGAAACCCTTGATGCAACCTTTGCTGGCCCTAAGCAACTTAATAACACTGTGCAGAGGCTGAATATAGCGGCAATAGCAAAAATAAGCGGGTGTACACTTGTTACGACGCGCATATCTTCACCAAAAATATCGATAATAGCCGGAACAAGAAAACGACCGATCGTCCAACCTATCACTAGTCCAAAAGGAATACCGATACAAGCAAGATATATTGCCTTATAACGAACCATTCTTTTGATTTGTTTTGAAGTTGTCCCAATGACTTTTAATAAACCATAAGATTTAATTTCTTGTGCAATTGAAATATAGAATATATTGTAGATTAACAAATATCCAGCTAAGGAAATCACTATGATTACAAGGAAACCTAGAAGTATATTTTGAGGTTCAGATCCTAGAATATCATAAGAAGCGTTAACAGTTATTTGACCATCAAAATCACTTCTGCTGGCAAGTTGTTCAGATTTCGTTTCAATATCCCACGTATTCGAAAACCAAAATTGACTGTTGATATAGCCTGAGTACACATTGGGACGGTTGTTCCATGGTTCAGTTGCCACAGGAGCTATTAAATCTGCATATTCACGAGAAAGCCAAATATTTTGACGCCAAGAGAGCGGATTTCCATCCCAAATTCCACAAACGGTAAAGGTATCTGTTATTGTTTTTTCATCTGTTTTGAAGGTTAACGAAATAGATTGACCTAATGTATGGGGAAGACCCAGCGCATCCAATACCAAGGTGCTTACACTTATGTCTTTCTTTTGCTGTGGCATGTTTCCAAGCTGTGGTAAGCTATACGCCCATTTTGCATACTTTTCCTCACCATACCTCACTTCTGTAGGTAACTTAGAAAAGGCAACCCCCTGTGCATCACCGATAAGAACCGAATAGGAGATGTCCTTAATCATTAAATCTGAAGAGACTCTTTTATACTCAGGCATAGACATTTGATGAAATCCACCATGAGCATTGCTCCCCGCGATTCTCATCTTGTTGTCTTTCATTGACTCTAACAAACTCCCTGCAATAGTAAATACACTGGTGAACATAATCGCAGCCAAGGCTATTGCCAGAATAGCAAAATAATTTTTGCTAGATTTAAGAGAGCGCTTTGCCAACTTTTTCATAGTTTTTCCACTATTGTGTTTCAAAGTTCCCACCTCCCTTGCATTATTATTCTGCTTGTCTTAGCTGTTCAATAACACTTGAACGGGAAATAGATTTGTACAACAAACCAGGAATTATTGAACAGATCAACAAAACAACCCCCGAATATATGATTAAAGAGGTGACCGGATATCTAAACACTCCATAGCCTATATATTCATGCAATATATTAAAGACCAGATAACTAATGCCACTACCCACTATTAATGTAAGAACAAAAGCAATTAGAGCAAACCAGATTCCTTCAAAGGTGATCAGCCATTTAATCTGCTTCTTCGTCGCGCCAATAGATGCTAGAACAGCAAACTCCTGTTTTCTGGATACAATGCTTACTAATATAGTGTTAATAAAATTCAAAACACCGATGCTGCTTAAAATGATAATGATAACAATAGAAAGATTGGAAAAAGACTGCTTTAAGTCAGCAAACGCTTTTGCCTGTTCAATTTTTGAGGTGCCTGAAATGCTGCTGTCTCCGCTTGTAAGTAGTTTAACCTCATTCAACACATCCTGTTCTTTTCCTTTTTGCGCATTAATCTTAATAGAGTAAATCACAGCATCAGAATGATATTTGTTGATAACATTATTTGACACAATTAGCCATGGAGCAGCACCACTATTCATAGCATCACGTTCAAACGTCATTTGACCGCCAATTTTCACCTTATAGCTCTTGTTGTTGTCAATTACCGTGAAGGGTATCTGTACACCTATTGGAATGCCATTCCCATTAATATCAGTTACCAATGCTATCTTCCCTTTGGAAAAGTCGCTTAAATTAATCGGGTTCTTAGCAGTACGGTTATACTCCTCCAGTTTTTTATCATCAATGCCGATCAATAAACCCCAAAAGTTAGTTTTAGGATCTTCTTCATAATGTTTTTTATCTCTGAGTTCCTCATTCACACCTGCACGAAATTCATTGTAATTTCGCAGCCACTCACCATGAGTACTATCTGAATAATGCTGGAAAATAGATACTACCGTCGTTCGTTCGAGTTCACGGATCCCGTTTACTGCGGAAATTTGCGACAGCAACTCAGGAGTAAAGTGCTGCTCCTCTGTTGGATTAAAACTGGCTCTGGTCATTTGGTTATACATAGCAATGTCGTATTTAACCTCTGCATTGATGTATTCCTCCGCACTGAAGGATTTTAGAAATGTGGAAAGCACCACAAGTGCAGTGCTGCCTAAGAAGAGCGTTAACACAACAAAAAGCAATCTTTTTTTACTACGGAGTATATTTTTTAACGACATATACGGTATTTTCGCACCATGTCTACCTCTTGATTTTTGTTTTCCGGATTGTGTATCAGTATGTTTCGACGCTTCAATCGGAGAAATTCTCCCTGCCTTCTTTGCAGGTGCTCTATAGCTTAAAAATAGAGTTAACGCTGAGAAAAATAGGGCCAAGAGCAACACCCATAAGTTGACTTGCCTATCTATGGATGAGAAACCCTCATACGAAGATAAGGCAAGCGGCACTACGTAAAATGAAAGCCCCCATCCCAACAGCATCCCCACAGGCAGGGCAAAAAAGGCTACTTTAGCAACACTGTAATAGACAATTTGCTTGATTTGCGCACTAGTCATTCCCAGCATTTTCAGCAGCCCATAAAATCGTACGTCTCGAGTAATAGAGATATACGCAACGTTGAAAATAATAAGGTATCCATCAAACATAAAAAACAAAACCATTATTACTGCAACCAGTGAATCCTTGACATTCATATTCAATTTACCGTCATATGAAGGAATCAACTGCTGATTTCCATCCAAATCAATGGAGGCTCGAATCTGCTCGATTTTATCGTGATAATGTCTGGTATCTTTAAATAATAACCCTACAAGATTCGGCACTTCCTGCGGATATTCTCTTAAAAATGTTTCTGAAAAAAAGACAATTCGATTGTTTTCAGAATTGATATTTGCCGTGTCCTCATAGAATCCAGACAGAGTAAAGGGAAGGCTCTGAACCTCTGCGTCGCCGTTTTTTGAAATATCACTGATAGCAACAGACAATGAAACCTCCATTCCAGTCTGCGGCTTTGAGTATCCCAACCTATTCAACAGCCATGTTGACATCATGATTTCATTGCCTTTAGCAGGATAGGTACCCTGCATATTATCTACAAGTGATCCGCTATATTCCTCCCAATTTGTAGAACTGATCATCTGTATATCAATCCCAGCCTGTCCCTTATTATTGACAAGTGATCCCATTTTGGTTTGAATATTCATTTCAGGCTTTAAAATATCAAATTTACTTAATAAATCTAATTGATTCTGTGTTGGACGACTCAAAATAACATTAGCACTTGTCCCGGTTTCTTTCATTTCTTGATGTTTAGATAATTTCAAGTAACTGTAAAATGTGCTGCAAGCTGCTGTAATCAGAATGGTCGTAAGAATGATGGCGCATGCCAATATAATATTTCTGGTTTTGTTTGCCTTATAGTATCTCTGAAATAATTTTCGGATGACGGATGAAGAATGATTTCTATACATTTTTTCCCTCTCTAATCCACGATTTTCCCATCCTCCATACGGAGAATCCGATCAGCACGCAAGGAAATTTCGTTGTTATGTGTAATCATAATGATTGTTTGATTTAGTTGGTGACTAGTCATTTCCAGCAGCTTGATTACCTCTTCACTTGTTTGACTATCCAAATTTCCAGTGGGCTCATCGGCAAGGATAATAGCGGGCTTCATCGCTAAAGCCCTTGCAATTGCTACACGCTGTTGTTGGCCCCCAGACAAATTGTTGGGTAAATTATTCAGCTTCTCCTTCAGTCCTAACATCCTTACAATGATGTTCACATACTCCTTATCCACCTTGTTTCCATCAAGTTCAATCGGCAGAACGATATTCTCGTAGACATTAAGTATCGGCATTAGATTATAATTTTGAAAAATGAACCCGATATTTTTACGTCTAAAAATCGTAAGCTGATCACTGTTCATCTTTGACAGTTCTTTCCCATTCACTTCTACGGTGCCAGAGGTAGGATTATCAAGGCCCCCGAGCATATGCAGTAGCGTAGACTTACCGCTGCCGGAAGTCCCAACGATAGCCACAAATTCACCTTGCTCCACACTCATTGTTATGCCATCCAACGCTTTGACAGGGTTTGGTTCACTACTGTAATACTTTCTCAAGTCGTTAGCTTTTAATATACTCATGCACAACCCCTCTATTTCTTTAGAATATCTGATTCTTCATGTGTCATACCGTCGTGAAATTTCTTGCAATACCAATAACTAGAATAAATAGTGTGTGCTTCGACATTTTTTTCCAAGATCCACTTTATTCCAAAAATTTACTATTTTATATAAAAAAATTCGTTTACAATGTTTTTTTTGAGGACTATACTAACTATTTGTTCTAGAAAATTACATTTAATATACAATAAAACATTTTTAAAGATTATAAAGAAAAGTCCACTTTCAACTGTCTACTAAATAAAAATCTCGCTTTCGAATAAATCCCGAGAATGTATAATGATCAAATAAGAAACAAAGGAGAATTACTATGAACATACTGATCGTTGAGGACGACCGTAGTTTAAATAAAGGGATCGCTCTCACTCTTTCTCAAAACAATGTCATGATCCATCAAGCCTACGATATTGCCGCGGCGGAGCATATTTTCGCAGTTAACCCTATTGATCTCATCATTCTGGACATCAATCTGCCAGACGGCAGTGGACTGGATTATTGCGAGCAACTTCGCAAGACCTCACGCGTACCCATTATTTTCCTAACCGCCAATGATATGGAGTCCGACATTATCACCGGTTTTGCATTGGGGGGCGATGACTATATCACTAAACCATTCAGCCTAATGGTGCTTCGCGCCAGAGTAATGGCAGTGCTCAGAAGAACGGAATCACTAGGGACTGGAAAAATAACATTGGGTCCCTTAGAACTCGATTTTGAGAAACTGGAGTACAGCAAAAATAAACAATCGCTCCAGCTGAGCAAAACTGAGCAAAAACTGCTGCGGCTGCTGGTGACGAATACGGGCAATATTTTGACCCGAGAACAGCTGATAGACAAGATCTGGAGCAAGGATGCCGAATTTGTGGATGAAAACGCATTGACAGTAGCCATCAAACGGCTGCGTGCTAAACTTGAGGATGACCCGGCAGCACCCAAATATATCAAGACCATTTACGGACTTGGATACATGTGGACTGAAGGGCAAAAACCATGAAAACCAATAGCCCACCTGCTAATTTCAAGCAAATTCATAGGCTCTTTTTACTGATCATCCTTATACTAGTAGCCTGTTTTATCGGCAGTATAATGTTTCTGTACGGGTTCGACCCCACTCTGCTCCAACTGACTTCTCTATTTATCATCTGTATATTAGCGACAGGAGCCGTATGGGTCTGGTTATGGAACCGCCAGATCGCAATCTATATACAGACCTTGGACACTGCGATTGAACGGGCTATACATGACCTGCCGCCACTCACTAACTATGAAGAAACCGCTCTGTCTTCGATGGAACATAAACTAAAGCGGTATATAGGGATGGCTAAGGCGAATGAACGAAATATCCAAACAGAGAAAAACAAAATAAAAGAGCTGATCTCGGATATCTCCCATCAAACCAAGACCCCCCTCTCTAATATCATGGTATTCAGTCAGTTGCTCGAAGAGATGCCCGGACTAAATGAGAATGTCCGGCACTACATACAGCATATTAAAGCGCAGTCAGATAAGTTGGATTGGCTGATTCAGTCTCTAATCAAATTATCACGTTTGGAAACAGGAATGATCTCCCTACAGCAGATTGAGGCGAAACCGCTCATACAAACTCTGACGCAGGCTTTATCCCAGATTTATGCACAAGCGGAAAACAAACAAATTACGATCAATATTGACTGCGGGACACACATCTTAGCCTGCCACGATGTCAAATGGACAAGTGAAGCACTATTCAACCTGCTCGAGAATGCTGTGAAGTACACACCGCATAACGGACAAATTTCCGTTCTTGCTGAAAGCAACGAGATGTTCACCTGTCTCCACCTTACCGATACTGGACTTGGAATCCCCAGCGAAGAAATCCCTCACATCTTTAAGCGGTTTTACCGAGGAAAGCAAGCGCGTGAATTCGAGGGGGTCGGCATCGGGTTGTTTTTGTCCAGAGAGATTATCACGGCGCAAGGCGGCCATATCAACGTCATTTCTGAAACTGGAAAAGGTACAACTTTCTCTGTTTACCTGCCCCAGCGCTGAAATAGAATGTGTCATTATGGTCAGAATTCAGACACTCTCCTGTCAGATTGATTTGCTACCCTTAAATCATGGACAAACAGATCTCATTGGAGGGGAAGAGTTATGCCGATTCTACAGACTGAAAATTTAAAAAAACACTATGGAAAGGTTGGCGCAAGCGTTAAGGCTTTGGACGGTATATCACTGTCAGTGGATAAAGGGGAGTTTGTCGCCATTGTCGGCACTAGCGGCAGCGGCAAAAGCACTCTTCTTCATATGCTTGGCGGATTAGATCGGGCAACAGAGGGCAAGGTTTACGTGGACGGGAACGATATTTTTGCGATGAGTGATGAGAAGCTGACCATTTTTCGGCGCAGATCGGTGGGGTTTGTTTTTCAGAATTACAATTTGGTACCCATACTAAATGTGCGGGAGAATATTGTGCTGCCCATTGAACTGGACGGTGGCAAAATTGACGAAACTTATCTTGATCTAATCATCCGCACTTTAGGCTTGCAGGAAAAGATGAATACTCTACCTTCTAATCTGTCTGGCGGACAGCAGCAACGGGTGGCAATAGCCAGAGCATTGGCGACCAAACCTTCAATCATCTTAGCAGATGAACCTACAGGTAATCTGGACAGCAAAACAAGCCAAGAAGTGCTGATTTTACTTAAACAGATGAGTGAAAAATTCAACCAAACCATTGTGATGATCACACACAATGAACAAATTGCTCAAACTGCTGACCGTATTATCCGTATTGAAGATGGCGTCATTTTCACTGGCTCACTCCGTAGCTCCGGAGTGAGCCAGCCATGATCAGCACGAATAACCATAAGACCATTGCTACTTTAGCCAAAAAAAGCCTCAAAGCCAACCGTGCTCGCAATTTCACTATCATCTGTGCCATCGTACTGACTACGCTTTTGATCACCAGCGTGTTTACCTTGGCGCTCAGTATTAACAAATCGATGCAACGCGCACAAATGCAGACTACCGGCAGCGATTATCATGGAAGCTTCAAATATCTGAATCCTGCCGAGTTGGAGAAGCTGAAGAATCAACCATCCATCAAAGAGTATGGCGTCTTCCTTAAGGTTGGCGATATAAGCACCAGTCTGTTCAAGAATCACCGGGTAGAGGTCCTTCGAATTGACGAGAATTATGCCAAACACGGTTTTATCAACTTTATAGCCGGCGGACTGCCCTCCCAAGAGAATGAAATCGTCCTAAATACTTGGGCGCTTGACTTGCTAGGAGCAAAACATGAGTTAGGCCAGACTGTGAAGCTGGATATAGACATTGGTGAAAAAGTCATAAGCCAAGACTTTAAGCTCTCCGGATATTACGAAACCGATCAAAATTTGGCGATGTCAGGATTGGCTTTTGTATCCGAAGCATTTACACAGAAGAACATTTCCCATATTGACCCGGACATCTCTGAGGCAACGGGTTCTTATGTGAACACCGCAGGTCTAGGGGTGATGTTTAATAATTCTTATAATATTGAACAGAAGGTACAAAAGATTTTGACGGACACCGGCCTGGATGTACCTTATGGTGTCAATCCGGCTTATACAAGTGTTTCTCTCTCCGATAATCTACTGAATATCATTCCTTATGCAGTTGTCATTCTTATCACCATGCTGAGCGGCTATTTACTAATCTACAATATCTTTTTTATTTCCGTCGTGCGGGATGTCAAATTTTACGGGCTGCTAAAGACCATCGGTACCACACCCCGACAACTGAAAAAGATCATCTCCATTCAGGCCCGGTCACTTTATCTCGTCGCATTGCCTTTTGGATTGGGGTTCGGGTATCTGCTAGGTCTGCTGATTCTCCCTATGGCCTCCTCATTTTTAAACGGTTCTACTGATAATGTCTATTCTGCTAGCCCGTGGATATTTATTGGTGCAGCAGCATTCTCGTTTATGACAGTATGGATCGCCGCAAGCAAACCGGGCCGAATGGCTTCGCGAACCTCGCCGGTAGAGGCTGTAAAATTTGCCGGAGTCAGCAGCGGTGGAAAACGGAATGCCAAAAAATCAAAACATGGCGCAAAACTTCACAACATGGCGTTCTCCAACCTGTTCAGAAGCAAAAAGAAGCTGATCCTGATGCTCTCTTCACTCTCCTTGAGTATCATCTTGTTCAGTACCATTTTTACAGTAATTTCCTCACTGGATGTGAATAAATATCTGCGTGCCTTTATCTCCGGTGATTTTGTGGTTCAGAATGAAGTGCTAGTCAGTATTACAGGACCTCGAGACGGTGATCCATATAAGCTTTCAGAGGAATTCGCCAACAATCTAAGTAAAATTGACGGTGTAGAAACTGTTGATAAGGTTTACCACAGATATGTTCCATCTCCTGTCGATGATGCTGTCCGGGCTATTTTGGAGCCAATGGCAGCTGCTGACCCACATCCTTATCTTCTCTCCACTTTAGATAAGGGGGGGATGGTCTACAATCATTTATATGGATTAGATCCGGGCTGGTATGATCTTGTGGACAAGGATATTATTGAAGGGGAGTTTAACAGGCAGAAGTTTGCTTCAGGAAAATATGCGGTCATATCTGAGGCCATGTTTATAGAAGAAGATAGCTACCGCACCTATTATCATCCTGGAGATACAGTCACTTTCGAGAAGTCGGATAAATCTTATGAAGTGATGGCAGTAGTAAAACATGATGCAGTATATGCTGCCACAACAAAATCTTACTCTATGTTAGGTTACAACATCTTCCTCCCTGCTTCGGAGCTGCAGAAGGAAATGCCGAAGGGTACAGATCCAGCCAATATCGTTTCAGCCACACTACATGTCGATCCGACTAAGCTGGACCAGGTAGAACAAGTGGTCAAAGCTTTAACAGATTCAACTGATGAATTAACTTTAAAATCAAGGGAGGATTACAAGGATGAGCTCGGTGGATTCATTCGCATTTTTCAAACCGTCGGGTATGGGCTTAGCCTGGTCATTGCTCTAATCGGGGTGCTGAATTATATCAACACTGTACTCACCGGGGTAGTCTCCCGCCGGAATGAACTTGCCATGCTGGAGAGTATTGGCATGACCAAAAAGCAGCTAAAACGTATGCTGATCCTTGAAGGATTCTACACCGTTTTGCTAACCGTCCTCATAACCTCAACATTAGGTGTATTGCTGACCTATAACCTTTCCAAAAACATCACGGATAATATGGCCTTTATGGTATTTCAGATGAGTTGGCTGCCGTTTATCCTCACCGTTCCTATTTTGTTAATTCTCGCTTACACAGTGACACTGAGAGCCTATAAAACGTTATCCCAAGCATCCATTGTGGAACGGCTGAGAGAAGCCGAGTAATGTAAGACACACCTAAATACTCCTATTACAAAAAGGGCAGCCCGGTAAATATCGCCGGGCTGCCCTTTTTTATAGATCCATATTCAGCTTATTTAAACGCAGGCAACGCAATATCCGCGTAATTATCCTCAAGGAACTTTTTCACTTCAGGACCGCTGATCCGTTTAGCCAGCTTTTGAATGGCGTCAGAGTCCTTGTTATCTTCACGTGCCACCAAAGTAATTGTGAATTCGGAATCTTCGCCTTCCGTAATCAGTGCATCTTTCTTCGGTGTCAATCCTAGTGGGCTCGCATAAGCCGGAGTCATGGCTACCAGATCGCCATCATCAAGCATACGGGCCAGCATTAAGAGATCGACTTCTTCAAACTTGAATTTTTTTGGATTTTCAGTAATGTCTGCTTGTGTGGCTTGAATGCCTACGCCTTCTTTTAGCTTAATAAGATCAGCTGCAGCGAACATTTGCAATGAACGGCCGATGTTAGATGGATCATTAGCCATTACAAGCGTAGCCCCTTCAGGAAGATCAGCTATAGTCTTATAACGTTTGGAGTATCCGCCATAAATAGCGTCATAAACAGGCTGTACCTCTACCAGATTAGAGCCTTTGCTTTCATTATATTGCTTCATATAAGGAACGTGTTGGAAAAAGTTAGCGTCTACTTCTTTATTAGCCAACGCCTCATTAGGCTGCACATTATCAGAGAGAACAACGATCTCCAGATCAATGCCATCTTCCTTCAGGAGCGGCTTCACAATATCCAGAATTTCTGTCATAGGTGGGATCAGTGTAGCGATCTTTAATTTGGTTAACTCATCATTACTACCTTTTGCAGCATTGTTCTCGGCTGCTTTATTAGAGCCACAACCCGCTACGACCAATACCATTAATGTAAGCACAAGTATCATTGATTTTTTCATTAGTACTACTAACCCCCAGTTTATATATTGAACTATTTTGTATTACCGCTTATCCAACAGCCTTGCGATAGTCCCCCCGGTGAACTGAACCAATTGGACTAATACAATCATCACTAAAATGGCATAGATCATCACTTCCGTCTCAAAACGCTGATAACCATAACGGATAGCGAAATCACCAACCCCTCCCCCACCAACAACTCCCATCACGGTCGAGAAGGAGATAAAGCTAATTGTAGAAGTAGTAAGTCCAAGGACTAGACCCGAACGAGCTTCCACATACAGAAATTTAAAGATCAAGCCCAGCTTCGAGGCTCCCATCGATAATGCTGCTTCAATGACCCCTTTAGGAACCTCCAGCAACGACTGCTCCACTAACCGAGCATAATAGGCAATAGCGATTATAGATAATGGAACCGCTGCTGCAATCGTACCAATGGCGGTCCCGACCAGGAAACGAGTGACTGGAATTAGCGCAACGACCAGCAGCAGGAACGGAAAAGAGCGGATAATATTAACGATACTGTTGAGCACCAGAGACAACGTTGTATTCTCATAAAGCTGCCCTTTTCGGAAAAAAAACAACAAGGTACCCAGTGGAAGCCCCAGCAGCACGGCCGCTCCAACAGAAATACCAACCATCACAAAGGTTTCACCAATCGAATCCCACATCTGTGCCTGATATTGAAGTACACTATCAAACATGATCTTCCCCCGCTTTACCAAGAATCTGATCGCGGTATGTCCCGGTACTGGCTGCCGCTGGACGGAATTCACCGTCTTCACGAGAGAACGAATCTACAATGCGCCCTTTTTCCATCACCGATACATGAGTACATATGCTTTTAACAACATCCATCTCATGCGTAACAATGACAACCGTTACTCCAAGACTTGAATTCACATGCTTCAGCACGTTCAAGATATCTGTAGTGGTTCCAGGGTCCAGGGAGGACGTTGGCTCGTCACACAGTAATATTCCCGGACTGTTCGCTAGCGCGCGGGCAATCGCAACACGCTGACGTTGTCCTCCGCTGAGCTGTGCCGGATATTGTTTTGCCTTATCTGCCAGTCCAACAAAATCCAGACACTCCTTCACACGCTTCATTCGTTCATGCTTTGGGACATCTGCCAGCTCCAGCGGGATCGAAACATTCCGCTCTACAGTGACGTTATAAACAAGATTAAATTGTTGAAAGATCATTCCAATCTTTTGCCTTGCTTTACGCAGTGCTTTACTAGGCATTTCGGTCAGGTTGTGGCCATCTACGGTAACCGTTCCCTCATCCGGCTGTTCCAGAAGATTCATCAGTCGCAGCAGCGTAGATTTCCCCGCACCACTCTCACCAATGATCCCATGAATGGATCCCTGCTTTACCTCCAGCGATACCTCATCTACAGCCTGATAGATGCCTTCCTTCAGCTTGAACCCTTTACTTACCCGACTCAGCGACAGTATTAGAAGCTCCCCCTTCCTTTCCCTTATATAATGAACCTCCATCAAGTGAGACATTGTATTACAATTTTCTAAAATCTGTTTTATTAAAAATCTCCTTAAATAATAAGACATTTCTTCTGCTGTGTCATCATTTTTCTTTAAATGATATACCAGGAAGGTTGATGAAAACCTAAAACCCCTTTATACCGGGCTCTTTTTACACATTTATTAATAAAATAAAAAGGGTTAGCAAAGATAATCCTTCCCTCTTGAAATCATGATTCTCCTATTGCCCCACCACTAAACGCTCCACTGTTAATATAGCCATATTTGGTTTTTTTAAGTGTATGAAATGCAGTTAAAGCTACATTTGGTTCGTTGGAGTGTGATTAAAGACCTGCTGTTACACAAAAAAAGATGTCTAAGCCAATAGCTTAAGACATCCCATAATTCATATAGTAATCCCTGAATCCCTGATCTATCGAGTCCCATACTCGCTAAATCTTTTATGCCTTTTCGCCAAGCTCTCTGCGAATCTTCAAGAACACTTGGTAGCTGCGTTCCGCACATTCCGAAATCGCTATCGGATGAAATCCGGGCAGATCGGCATATAACGTATCGTGAAGCGGTTCGATCCATGAAGCCGGCAACTTACTTGCTCCAAGCTTCGCTCCCATAATTGAGCCCACAGTAGCCCCGTTACAGTCTGTATCCATTCCACCATATACGGAAGTGACAACTGTTTTTTCAAAGTCATTCCCGCCATAAACAAGCGACGCAGCTACAAGAGCAGCATTATTATTTGTATGGACTGCATCATAGTGGCTAAAAGTATCCCAAATGTTACGAACCAACTCCCGCTCACTTTTGGCCTTCTGCGCAATATCTATCCCCCGCAAAACATCACTGGCCAAACGACTGGTACGCGGAATCTCACTAAGGCCTATCTCTAGGATCCGTTCATTATCCTTCTCTGCAAAAGCTGCCGATATCATCGCCGCATTCAACATCTCACCGTAGATACCATTTTTCACATGTGAAAATGAAGCGTCGCGCCAGCCTAGTTCTGCCGCAAGCTCAGGATAACCTGCTGCGCCATAAGCCAGTCCATCTGCGCGTATAGCGGCACCAATCCACTCGCGGTAAGGGTTTAAGTGCATCCGCACTCTTTCCTGCCGCACCAGCCAATCCGCAGGTTTCTCGCCATGCAGATGAGAGGTCTCTTGCGCAAAATTCATATATGACTGTGTCTCCGCCGTGCACACCTGACTATATGTTAAATGTGTATGCCACAGCTTTCCGATATCCCAAGAATCCCAGTTCAGACCCTTCTGCTCCAGCAGCATAAGACCCAGGACAGTGTAGCGAATATCGTCATCGCTTTCCATATACTTGATCGTCTCACGGGTACTCGCATGTGTCCATTCACTTAAGCCAAGACCATATTCAGCCTCTGCCCGTGAATGCCCAGGCGTATAGCCAGTAATTGGCCAGGCGTCCGCACCCTGAAACCATAGCTCAATATTCTCCCAGCCCGGACGGCCATCTTTCCCATAGAGATAGTCCCAATACTCCAGCGGTTTCCCGAGTGCGCAGCCGACACTTCTACCGAGCCAGGCTCCATAGAACTTATCTCTCCATTCCGCTTCGCTCCAGTCCGCCTCAAGCTTACGTGGGCCTTCTGGACGTAGATGACGAATCTCCTCCAGAGAGGATGGCTCTTGATACGGAAAATCCTCACTGATCGTAAGCTCCATTAGCTCATTGTATACCTGCATCAGCTTGAGCTCATCGGCACCAGCAGCCGCTAGCTTATCCGCGAACCCATCAATCTCGCAACCTTCTTCTCCACGCTGAGCAATTTCAAACTGCACGGTCTCTTGAAGTCTCTCCCATCCTGCCATAGGCTACTTCCCTTCAGCCGCTAGCAGCAGCTCTTGATCAAGCTTTTCCAGTGAATCAAAGATCAGCTTCATAAATGCTTCCCGGTCAACGCCCACCAATACTTGCACATTCGCTGGACGATCCGTCTTCTTCCGTCTGTCTGCAACTGTCATTCCCCGCGTCAGCTTGCCTTCTGTCTCCACCGTTACATATAGATGCTCAGATTCAAATAGTTCCGGATGCAGCAGCCAGGCAACAGCACATGGATCATGCAGCGCACTGCCGACATAGCCCATTTTTTTGCCGTAAATCGAATAGAAATCCAGCAATTCTCCGACCATTGTAGACACTGGTCCCCGCTCTTTCAATGCTAGGATCTCATCTTCAAAAATAGCAGCCTTATCGGTCACATCCAGACCACTCATTGTGATCGGAATCCCCGACTCAAACACAATACGGGCTGCTTCAGGATCTACATAGATATTAAACTCCGCAGTAGAGGTGACATTCCCATAAGAGATACCTCCCCCCATCAGTGAGATTTTTTCAATTCTGTCTTTAATCTCTGGATAAGCCGTGATTAGCAGTGCGATATTTGTTAAAGGAGCCATCGGCACGAGCGTAATCTTCTCCTCTGAAGAACGGATGATATTCAGCATAAACTCCACAGCACCCTGCTCTACAGGGCGGAATTTACTTGGAGGCAAAAGCGGCCCATCCATGCCCGATTCACCATGCGCTTCCTCACCTGTAACAAGCTTGCCGAACAGTGGGCCAGCAGCCCCTTTAGCTACAGGAATGTCAGCATTCACGAAGCTGATCACCTTCAGGGCGTTTTCCGTGATTTTATCTAAAATTTGGTTTCCACCAACCGTTGTAATCCCGCGCAGATCTAACTTCTCCGAATTTGCTATGGCAAGCAGTATCGCTATTGCGTCATCATGCCCTGGATCGCAGTCAATAATAATAGGTGTTGGCATAGGTACTCACTCCTTGTCTGTGTATCAATCATTTCAATCGCTATTTAACTAGCGGGCTTTTAAGTTTTTTATTCTTTTTTCGTGTCTCAGATACTGCGTAGATCACAAGTCCAATTACTGTGGCTACATAAGGAAGAGTGGCGATTAGCTCCGCAGGAATCTTTAACACCTGTAGCGCATTCGACAATGCATCTGCAGTACCAAATAATAAAGAGGTCAGCGCCGTGCCTACGGTCGTACTTCTTCCCATCGACTCAGCGGCAATGGCAATCCAGCCCCGGCCAGCGATCATATCGCGGGTAAACAGTGACAAATACCCCATCGACATATAAGCACCGCCTAAACCGGCAAAAAATCCGCTAAGCAGCAAAGCCATATACTGTATTTTCACAACACTTACACCCACGGATTGAGCCGCATGTGGATTTTCACCCACTGAACGAATGCGCAGTCCAAGCGGTGTACGGTTTAATAGATAGTAGACAACAAACACAGCCAATATAGAAACATACGTCAGAATGTGATGCCCCGATAAAATAGGTCCAAGCACCGGGATATCCTTCAACAAAGGAATCTGGACACTAGGTAGAACTTTACTCGCCAGCGAAGTGGAAGAACCCTTGTCGCCACTAAGCAGATAGAGGATAAACACAGTGCCTCCCGAAGCGAACATATTAATGGCCACACCCCCGAGAATGATATGTGTTTTGAATTTCAGGGTGAAAAAAGCTAATATTCCAGCGATCAATGTTCCAGACAGCACCGCCCCAAGCAGACCTACCCATGCGCTATGTGTATAGCTGCTTATGATGACACCCGCTAAAGCGGCAACAAGCATGATGCCCTCCATCCCAATGTTAATGATCCCTGCACGGTTGGAGATGAGTGCGCCGAGCGCGGCGAACAGAATCGGAGTCGTCACGCGAAGGACAGAGAACGCAAAGTCAGTTGTAAAAATCACATCAAACAAACTATTCACGCTTCCTTCGCCTCCTTCAAGAGCATCCGATTTTTCCAGAACTTCAGAAATTGCTCAGCCGAAATCAGAAGAATGATAATTGCCTGTATGATTGAGATCATCTCTGAAGGTACATCAGACAGACGCGCCATCATGTCAGCCCCAATTCGAATGTACGCTAGGAATAATGCAGAGCCGATTACGGACAGCGGATTATTTTTGGCTAACATCGCTACAAGGGCACCATCCAAACCATAACCAGGCAGTGACGTCCATTGGAAACGGTTATACATCCCCAGCACTTCTACGGAGCCCCCCATACCTGCGATAAAACCTGCAATCAAGTGAACGAGAATAATAACCTTGGCTGTCTTCATACCGGAATAACGGGCAAAGTCCCGGTTGATGCCTGTCATGCGCAGCTCATATCCCCATTTCGTTTTGTATAGGAATAGATGAGCTGCAATAATAAGCACGATAACGATAATAAGACCGGTATGAATACGGGTGCCCGAGACCATTTTACTCAGCAGTGCCGTTTTCTCGAATTTGTAGGATACATTGGCAAAAGCTTTAGCATCACGCAGATGATAGTTCAGTAGGTATAGCCCTACTCCGAACAAAATATTATTGAACATTAAGGATGTAACCAACTCATTAGCATTCCATTTTGCCTTCAGAATACCAGGTATTGCCGAGAGCAATGCTCCTACAATTGAACCTGCAGCAATAGCTACCATCGGATGCAGCCAGCCGTCCAGCGTTAAATGAATAGCCAATACGGAAGTTACAACACCGGAGAAATAGAAAATCCCTTCAGCTCCCAGGTTAAACATATTGGCTCGAAACAACAAGGATACTGCCAACCCAGTGAACATGAGCGGAATCGCCATCTCAATCACATTACCAATATGACCTTTACTGGATAACGGCTCTAATAGGAATATACCAATCGTCTTCACAGGCTGATTACTGACCAAAGAGATGATCAGAAAGGCAATAGCGAGTGCAATAACGATTACCGCCGATGTCCGAATGTACTCAAAATATTTAACTTTAAACATGATTTACGGCCCTCCCGATGTGCTCCTCGTCCTGTCGATGAATCCCCAGCATATAAAGACCTAATTCTTCCTCACTAACCTTAGATGGCTCCTCGAAAAAGGCAACAATCTTACCCTCGTACATTACTAACAGACTATCGCTGATCTCCAAGATCTCATTCAAATCTGCCGACACTAGCAAAATCGCGCAATCGTCTGAACGTAATTCCAACAACTTTTGATGTATGAACTGGGCTGCGCCTATATCCACACCCCGTGTCGGCTGTTCTGCAATAAGCAGCTGCGGTTCAGTCGAACACTCTCTAGCTACGACCACCTTCTGCATATTACCGCCTGACAACATTCCTATGGGCTGAGAAGGTCCTGAACAGCGGACTTTAAATTCCTCTACAAGGGATACTGCTAGCTTGGCAATTCGTGAGCCATTCAAAAAAAGACCTTTATTCATTGCTTTTGTACGATACTGAGTAGATAGCAGATTATCAGCTATGCTTGCTTCACTAGCGATCCCTTGCCGCATCCGATCCTCCGGTATATAGGAAACGCCTAGCTTACGAATATCCAAAATATCCGATTCACGGATATCCTTTCCCTTCACTAGTACAGAACCCTGACTTGAGACACCTCTCAAGCTACCTGTAAGAGCTTCAATAAGCTGTGTCTGCCCGTTGCCTTCTACACCAGCAATCCCAACGATCTGCCCACCACGTACCGCAAAATTGATATCCGACAATAATGCTTTGCCATCTGCATCATTCACACCGAGTCCCTGCACCGTTAGTACTGGCTCACTAACAGCCAGAATCTCTTTGTCATATTTCAGCACGACATCTCTGCCGACCATTAACCGCGAGATTTCCTGTTCTGTCACATCCTGTGTTTGAAAAACACCTCCACTACGGCCGCTGCGCATAATCGTAATTCTGTCGCAAATCGCTTTGACTTCCTTTAATTTGTGCGAAATAAAAACTATCGTATGGCCCTGTTCCCTTAATTGCTTAAGCTCGCGGAACAATTCCTCTGTTTCCTGTGGAGTCAACACCGCAGTTGGCTCATCAAGCACCAGAATCTTCGCACCACGCAGCAGCGCCTTAAGAATCTCAACCTTTTGTTTCATCCCAACTGTAAGATCCTCTACTTTTGCCTTTGGATCCACGGCCAGATTGTATTTCCTTGCGGTCTCTTCCGTCATGCGCACAGCCTCGGCATAATTAATGCCAACTCCTCTGCGCGGCTCCATACCCAGCACCATATTCTCTGCCACCGTAAAAGAAGGTACCAACATGAAATGCTGGTGGACCATGCCGATGCCTCTATCAATGGCGTCCTGAGCGGATTGCAGCTTTACTTTTTCACCCTTGATATAGATCTCGCCTTCACTTGGCTCTTCCATGCCGAACATAATCTTCATTAAAGTCGATTTACCTGCACCGTTCTCACCTGCAATCGCATGTATTTCTCCCTCACGTAAAGAAAAATGCACGTCTTTATTTGCAACGACGCCATTGGGATATACCTTGGTAATTCCCCGCATTTCCAGCAGAGCTGTGTACATAGGTCTCAACGCCTTTCAACTTGGAGGTCTGCAAAAATATACAGCTGGAATTCCCCTGACTAGAAGAATCTCCAACTGTAGGTTTATCTCTATAGAGCTGATCTTAAGATTTAAAGCTTAAGGCTTAACTGCGTTACGAATAGCTTCTACCTCTGCGGTTTCCATCCCCATCGCATTATCCACTTTAACTTCTTTATTGATCAGCTTTTGCTTCACTTCTTCAACCTTGGCCTGAAGATCAGCCGGGAATACATTTTTATAAATATCATTCTCAGCAATACCTACACCATCATCTACAAAGCTCAATACATCACGTTTGCCCATTTCTAGCGTACCCTCTTGCAATCTCTTCACTGCACCTAGAATAGCCGTATCAATCTTTTTAATCGATGAAGTAACGATTAGATTTGCTTTTTCACTATCCGTATCGTTAATCAACATTGCCTGATCGGAGTCTACACCGATTGCATATTTTTTCTTCTCTTTAGCTGCGTCAAAGATCCCAAGACCTGTACCCCCAGCCACGTTAAAAATAACATCCACACCGGAGTTATATTGAATTAGAGACAGCTCCTTACCTTTTGCAGGGTTAACAAAATCACCAGCGTACGACACAGCCACTTTTACATCAGGATCAACGTACTGAGCGCCTTGAATGTAACCGACCAAGAAAGCATTAATCCCCGGAATATCCATACCGCCCACAAACCCAATCACATTCTCAGGGGTAGCATTCGGCATATCCGATTGTGTAGCTAATGCTGCTACGGCACCTGCCAAGAAAGATACTTCATTTGTCGCATAAGACATGTTGTACATGTTATCTGGTGCTTCATCGATGTCGGTATCATAATTAATGAATTTTTTGTCTGGATACAATTCTGCCGTTGCATTAAACATCTCTGTAATTTCAGAACCGCCAGAAATAATTACATCCCAATCCTCGGAAGCGATATCGTTAAATGTAGGCTCCCATTTCGTTTTATCAACGCCCATTTCAACAACCTTTGTTTCTGCACCAAGTTCATCCTTAACCTTTTGCAAGCCGTTATTAGCGGAATCAAAAAATGATTTATCCCCAAGTGTCCCCGGAATCAGCAATACAACCTTGAGTTTATCCCCTGCACCTGTTTCTCCACCCTCAGCAGCGTTTGATCCAGTATTCGCAGAAGAACCGTTATTGGACGTGTTATTTCCACATGCTGTGACCAGAACCATCACCATTAATAACAACAAAGAAAGAACTTTTTTATTCATTACTCTATTCCACCCCTAATTTTAGTTGGTTAGTAATCCGCAGAATCCCATCTTCACCCATTGTGTAATTCACGGTTCAAATGGAAATTCTCTTTTTTCCAAATAAAGTATCATTGAAAGTAATAAATTTAACGTTTAGGCTCAAAAATAGCAATAAAAATACCATTATTATTAATAATCCGCTTTATTTCCGAACGAGATGGCCAGTCAGGTTGCGAACTTTCGGATTTATTGATACGATCATAACAAATATTATTAAAAATAATTATATGATTTCGGTCATAGTTTTGTACGATTCGGCTAAAACATAAGTATTGGAGGATCATCATGGATCGTGTTCTATATATTGTAAGTGCCACACATGAGCTAAATACTTATATCCCTCCACACCAGCATGAATGCTACGAACTAGTCTATTATTTACAGGGGGTAGGGACAACCAATGTTGGCCCACGAAGTTACCATTTTCGCTCCTCTTCTTTCGCGCTTGTGCCACCCAATCATAAACATGACGAGCACCACCGTGAGGATGCAAATGTATTATTTGTAGGCTTCCACTCAGAACACCCTAATATGAGTAATCTGCTCGGCGTATATGAAGATGATAAAGATCAGACCGTTCTTCAAATCCTGCTGCGAATGAAAGCAGAGTTTACACGCAAGCAAGACGGATTCTCTGAGCTTCTAAACCTACAAATGAGCGAGATTACCGTCCATCTTATGAGGCTTCTTAGTGCCTCTGGATATCAATCCCCAACAGAAGATCGAGTACAATATGTCCTTAATTATATGAATGAGCATTATCGCCATAAATTGTCCGTCGAAACACTATCAGAAATGTCCGGATATAGTTACGATCGTTTTCGCCATCTATTTAAAGAACGTTTCGGGTCTTCACCCCTGCGGTATTTGCTGTTAAAACGCCTGGATTATGCAAAATCTCTATTACGTCATACTCAGATGCAAATCTCTGAAGTATCCGCTGCTGCAGGTTTTGTGAACGATGCCCAATTCTGCAATATGTTTAAACGAGAAATAGGTCTTACTCCGCGAGCATTCCGCATTAATAATCAATCAGGTTAATCACTAATCAGATTAAAAAAGCCGTTGAATAGAGAGTTTCTCTATTTCAACGGCTTAATGCTGTAAACCCAAGAACATAAAGAAAAAAGGTTTGTAAGAATGCTTATAAAAGCAATCTTACAAACCTTTTTAAGATACCGGCGAGAGGACTCGAACCTCCACGGTTTCCCACTCGATTTTGAGTCGAGCGCGTCTGCCATTCCGCCACGCCGGCACATATGAACTAAATGGAGGCGCCACCCAGATTTGAACTGGGGATAAAGCTTTTGCAGAGCTTTGCCTTACCACTTGGCTATGGCGCCATGTAAATTTTGGAGCGGACGACGGGAATCGAACCCGCGACCCTCGCCTTGGCAAGGCGATGCTCTACCGCTGAGCCACGTCCGCATAAAATGGCTGGGGATATAGGATTCGAACCTATGAGTGACGGAGTCAAAGTCCGTTGCCTTACCGCTTGGCTAATCCCCAATAACATTTTAAAGTAAAATGGGGCGACTGATGGGTCTCGAACCCACGAATGCCGGAACCACAATCCGGTGCGTTAACCCCTTCGCCACAGTCGCCATATTAAGTTGATATTGTTGCCATTATTCATTTTAAAGTAAATGGGGCGGCCGATGGGTCTCGAACCCACGAATGCCGGAACCACAATCCGGTGCGTTAACCCCTTCGCCACGGCCGCCATATTAAACTTTAGAAAGAACTTGGCAGGGGCAGCAGGAATTGAACCCACACCAACGGTTTTGGAGACCGTTGTTCTACCTTTAAACTATGCCCCTAAAAACTGGTGGAGGATGATGGATTCGAACCACCGAACACTCACGTGAGCAGATTTACAGTCTGATGCGTTTGGCCACTTCGCTAATCCTCCAAGGATGGTGCCGGCGAGAGGACTTGAACCCCCAACCTACTGATTACAAGTCAGTTGCTCTACCAATTGAGCTACACCGGCATGGCACTCATTCTTTTGTGATGATAAATGGTGGCTCGGGACGGAATCGAACCGCCGACACGAGGATTTTCAGTCCTCTGCTCTACCGACTGAGCTACCGAGCCATGATGAAAATGGCGGAACCGACGGGATTCGAACCCGCGATCTCCTGCGTGACAGGCAGGCATGTTAGGCCAACTACACCACGGTTCCAAAAGATATAATTGCTTAAGTTAATTGGTTGCGGGGGCAGGATTTGAACCTGCGGCCTTCGGGTTATGAGCCCGACGAGCTACCGGGCTGCTCCACCCCGCGTCAGTAAGAAAGTGTTATGGTGGAGGCTGAGGGGATCGAACCCCCGACCCTCTGCTTGTAAGGCAGATGCTCTCCCAGCTGAGCTAAGCCTCCATAAACAACAATTGTTATTGTACCAAAGTCCACTAGGATAAATCAAGTGAAAATTTGGTGACCCGTATGGGATTCGAACCCATGTTACCTCCGTGAAAGGGAGGTGTCTTAACCCCTTGACCAACGGGCCATACTAATTAAAAATTTGTGGCGGAGAGAGAGGGATTCGAACCCTCGAGACGCTTGTGGCGCCTACACGATTTCCAATCGTGCTCCTTCGGCCAAACTCGGACACCTCTCCATATGGCTCCCCGAACAGGACTCGAACCTGTGACAACTCGATTAACAGTCGAGTGCTCTACCAACTGAGCTATCAGGGAATATTCATACCAGGCTTGATGCCTGAAAACTGAATCCGAAACGAATCTGCATTCTAACTATAGGATAAGCCCTCGACCGATTAGTATTGGTCAGCTCCATGCATTGCTGCACTTCCACCTCCAACCTATCTACCTCGTCGTCTTCAAGGGGTCTTACTAATTGGGAAATCTCATCTTGAGGGGGGCTTCACGCTTAGATGCTTTCAGCGCTTATCCCGTCCGTACGTAGCTACCCAGCCATGCTCCTGGCGGAACAACTGGTGCACCAGCGGTACGTCCATCCCGGTCCTCTCGTACTAAGGACAGCTCCTCTCAAATTTCCTGCGCCCACGACAGATAGGGACCGAACTGTCTCACGACGTTCTGAACCCAGCTCGCGTACCGCTTTAATGGGCGAACAGCCCAACCCTTGGGACCTACTTCAGCCCCAGGATGCGATGAGCCGACATCGAGGTGCCAAACCTCCCCGTCGATGTGGACTCTTGGGGGAGATAAGCCTGTTATCCCCAGGGTAGCTTTTATCCGTTGAGCGATGGCCCTTCCATGCGGTACCACCGGATCACTAAGTCCGACTTTCGTCCCTGCTCGACTTGTAGGTCTCGCAGTCAAGCTCCCTTATGCCTTTGCACTCTGCGAATGATTTCCAACCATTCTGAGGGAACCTTGGAACGCCTCCGTTACTCTTTAGGAGGCGACCGCCCCAGTCAAACTGCCCGCCTGACACGGTCCCCGTACCCGGTAAGGGCACTAGGTTAGAACCTAGATACGATCAGGGTGGTATCCCAACGGCGCCTCCACCGAAGCTTGCGCTCCGATTTCTACGGCTCCCACCTATCCTGTACAGATCGTACCCAAATTCAATATCAAGCTGCAGTAAAGCTCCATGGGGTCTTTCCGTCTTGTCGCGGGTAACCTGCATCTTCACAGGTATTAAAATTTCACCGGATCTCTCGTTGAGACAGCGCCCAAGTCGTTACGCCATTCGTGCGGGTCAGAATTTACCTGACAAGGAATTTCGCTACCTTAGGACCGTTATAGTTACGGCCGCCGTTTACTGGGGCTTCGGTTCATAGCTTCGGGTTACCCCTAACCACTCCCCTTAACCTTCCAGCACCGGGCAGGCGTCAGCCCGTATACTTCGCCTTGCGGCTTCGCACAGACCTGTGTTTTTGCTAAACAGTCGCTTGGGCCTTTTCACTGCGGCCCCCTCGTGCTATTCACACTACCGGGGCACCCCTTCTCCCGAAGTTACGGGGTCATTTTGCCGAGTTCCTTAACGAGAGTTCTTCCGCGCGCCTTAGAATTCTCTTCTCGCCTACCTGTGTCGGTTTGCGGTACGGGCACCTTCTCCTGGCTAGAGGCTTTTCTTGGCAGTGTGAGATCATGACCTTCGCTACTATAATTTTCGCTCCCCATCACAGCCCAGCCTTAATGATGTGCGGATTTGCCTACACATCAGCCTCACTGCTTAGACGGACATCCATCAGTCCGCGTCACTACCCTCCTGCGTCACCCCATCGCTCATAGCGGATTACGGTGGTACAGTAATTTCAAACTGTTGTCCTTCGACTACGCCTTTCGGCCTCGCCTTAGGTCCCGACTTACCCTGAGCGGACGAGCCTTCCTCAGGAAACCTTGGGCTTTCGGCGGATCAGATTCTCACTGATCTTTTCGTTACTCATACCGGCATTCTCACTTGTGTAGTGTCCAGCGCTCTTTTCAGTACACCTTCAACCCCTACACAACGCTCCCCTACCCCAGATACATACGTATCTAGCCATAGCTTCGGTGGTGTGTTTAGCCCCGTTACATTTTCGGCGCAGAGTCACTCGACCAGTGAGCTATTACGCACTCTTTCAATGGTGGCTGCTTCTAAGCCAACATCCTGGTTGTCTGTGCAACTCCACATCCTTTCCCACTTAACACACACTTGGGGACCTTAGCTGATGGTCTGGGCTGTTTCCCTTTTGACAATGGATCTTAGCACTCACTGTCTGACTCCCGGCAATAAGTATATGGCATTCGGAGTTTGACTGAGCTTGGTAATCCTTGCGGACCCCGCACCCAATCAGTGCTCTACCTCCACTACTCTTATACCGAGGCTAGCCCTAAAGCTATTTCGGGGAGAACCAGCTATCTCCGAGTTCGATTGGAATTTCTCCGCTACCCCCACCTCATCCCCGCACTTTTCAACGTACGTGGGTTCGGGCCTCCAGTGCGTGTTACCGCACCTTCACCCTGGACAGGGGTAGATCACACGGTTTCGGGTCTACGTCCACATACTAATTCGCCCTATTCAGACTCGCTTTCGCTGCGGCTCCACCTTCTCGGCTTAACCTTGCATGTTAAACGTAACTCGCCGGTTCATTCTACAAAAGGCACGCCATCACCCATTAATAGGGCTCTGACTTTTTGTAAGCACACGGTTTCAGGTTCTATTTCACTCCCCTTCCGGGGTGCTTTTCACCTTTCCCTCACGGTACTGTTTCACTATCGGTCGCCAGGTAGTATTTAGCCTTAGCAGATGGTCCTGCTGGATTCATACGGGGTTTCACGTGCCCCGCACTACTCGGGATCCGTCTCGGAGAGAACACAGTTTAGGTTACAGGGCTTTTACCTCTATCGCGGGCCTTTCCAGACCTCTTCACCTACCATATTCCTTTGTAACTCCATGTGAGACGTCCCACAACCCCTAAGAGCAAGCTCTTAGGTTTAGGCTGTTCCGCGTTCGCTCGCCGCTACTGACGGAATCACTATTGTTTTCTCTTCCTCAGGGTACTTAGATGTTTCAGTTCCCCTGGTCTGCCTCTACATTTCCTATGTATTCAGAAATGAGTAACTGCGAATTACCACAGCTGGGTTTCCCCATTCGGACACCCCCGGATCAAAGCTTGCTTACAGCTCCCCGAGGCAGTTTCGTTGTTCGCCACGTCCTTCGTCGGCTCCTGGCGCCTAGGCATCCTCCGTGTGCTCTTATTAGCTTAACCTTGATTTTTCCGCAGGAAAATATCATACGATGACATTCTCTTTGGAATCATCTCACTAATAACATTTACTTGTTTACACAAGTTGCTAAAAGATGTTCTAAAACGCAAATTCGTTTCGGTATCCAGTTTTCAAGGATCAAGTCTTACTTGAGAGCTTAAACTCTCAAAACTGAGCAACGAGTGAGTAACAGGCCTAAACCTGAGTTTTGGAAGCTTAGCTTCCGATTTGAATGTTCTCATTGCAGAGAACGATTCTCCATAGAAAGGAGGTGATCCAGCCGCACCTTCCGATACGGCTACCTTGTTACGACTTCACCCCAATCATCTACCCCACCTTCGGCGGCTGGCTCCCTTGCGGGTTACCCCACCGACTTCGGGTGTTGTAAACTCTCGTGGTGTGACGGGCGGTGTGTACAAGACCCGGGAACGTATTCACCGCGGCATGCTGATCCGCGATTACTAGCAATTCCGACTTCATGCAGGCGAGTTGCAGCCTGCAATCCGAACTGAGACCGGCTTTGATGGGATTGGCTCCACCTCGCGGCTTCGCTTCCCGTTGTACCGGCCATTGTAGTACGTGTGTAGCCCAGGTCATAAGGGGCATGATGATTTGACGTCATCCCCACCTTCCTCCGGTTTGTCACCGGCAGTCACTCTAGAGTGCCCAGCCTTACCTGCTGGCAACTAAAGTTAAGGGTTGCGCTCGTTGCGGGACTTAACCCAACATCTCACGACACGAGCTGACGACAACCATGCACCACCTGTCTCCTCTGTCCCGAAGGCCGCTGCTATCTCTAGCAGATTCAGAGGGATGTCAAGACCTGGTAAGGTTCTTCGCGTTGCTTCGAATTAAACCACATACTCCACTGCTTGTGCGGGTCCCCGTCAATTCCTTTGAGTTTCAGTCTTGCGACCGTACTCCCCAGGCGGAGTGCTTACTGTGTTAACTTCGGCACCAAGGGTATCGAAACCCCTAACACCTAGCACTCATCGTTTACGGCGTGGACTACCAGGGTATCTAATCCTGTTTGCTCCCCACGCTTTCGCGCCTCAGCGTCAGTTACAGCCCAGAAAGTCGCCTTCGCCACTGGTGTTCCTCCACATATCTACGCATTTCACCGCTACACGTGGAATTCCACTTTCCTCTTCTGTACTCAAGCCACCCAGTTTCCAGTGCGACCTCAGGTTGAGCCCAAGGTTTAAACACCAGACTTAAATAGCCGCCTGCGCGCGCTTTACGCCCAATAATTCCGGACAACGCTTGCCCCCTACGTATTACCGCGGCTGCTGGCACGTAGTTAGCCGGGGCTTTCTTCTCAGGTACCGTCACTCCGGTAGCAGTTACTCTACCGGACGTTCTTCCCTGGCAACAGAGCTTTACGATCCGAAAACCTTCATCACTCACGCGGCGTTGCTCCGTCAGGCTTTCGCCCATTGCGGAAGATTCCCTACTGCTGCCTCCCGTAGGAGTCTGGGCCGTGTCTCAGTCCCAGTGTGGCCGTTCACCCTCTCAGGTCGGCTACGCATCGTCGCCTTGGTGGGCCGTTACCCCACCAACTAGCTAATGCGCCGCAGGCCCATCCCTCAGTGACAGATTGCTCCGTCTTTCATTCTTCTCTCAGGAGAAAAAAGAAATTATCCGGTATTAGCTACCGTTTCCGGTAGTTATCCCAGTCTGAAGGGCAGGTTGCCTACGTGTTACTCACCCGTCCGCCGCTAAGTTATTTTGAAAGCAAGCTTTCAAAATAACTCCGCTCGACTTGCATGTATTAGGCACGCCGCCAGCGTTCGTCCTGAGCCAGGATCAAACTCTCCAATTAGTATTGAAAAGAGCGATATGCTCATTTTGAAACATCTGACGAGAAAATTAATTCTCTAATTTTGGATTTCACTTGCGTGATTTCCTACTCACTCGTTGTTCAGTTTTCAAAGATCAAGCTGTTTATTTCGTCGATGTGTTGTTCAGCAGCGACCTTTATAATATATCACAGCGTCCTCGTTTTAGTCAACCTTTTTTTTAATTTCTTTTTTTGGTTGTCTTTCGAATGTTTTCGAAAGCACATCTCTGTGTCAGAGGGACGAGTTATAATTTAACACATGAACAAGGAAAGAGTCAACCATTAATTTTTCTGAATAAATATGAGCGTTTCATATTAGTAAACAAACAAAAAGAGAGTGCTCAGCCTCTCCCTATCCTTGCTCATCTCTCTATAATTAAACATCTTCTGCTGTATCTAATTCATCTCTATAATGTATAGCGGATCGCATGCCCTTCTCCCTCGTGAACATCAGCCCAAGATGTAATCTCTCGGATTAGCGAACGAGAAACCAGCTTTCGTAAAACAAGGGGTAGTTCAGACTCTAATTGACTCAGACCTGAATGCTGCAGTAATTCTTTAATGCTCCATGCTTCCTTACGGCTATTCAAAATATTAAAGAGCAATAGACAACAGTCCGTCATTTTGGACATAATCCCAAATTCACATGCAAGAAGCACAAGCTCCACACGTTGCTCTAAGGTCTCAGTACTGATCGTTAACTCCTCATAAAGTTTATGAACAGAGGTATTCATGCTTTTAACCTGCTCCCAAATAGCTGGCTCGGGGAAAGCACCCACTTCACTCACTTCTATTCTTGCCCAATGGTATAAGGCTATCAATACACAGTTGTAAGCATCCATAATAAAGCCAGCCTCTATATAGCGCTTGGATTTCACATACATATGCAAAAAGCGAGCAAACTCCATAAATGCGACCCGTTCCTTGATCGGTCCTTCAAATTGCAGTATCTCACGTCGCATTTCCTCTAGTATTCCCTTGGGGTCCCAGATCACTTCCCCCCTCATCAAACTGATAAGAAGTTCGTTATTATCCCCTGCCATAACAGCCTGCTCCAAAGCAAAAAGGCCAATATGGACTGACTGGGTCCGTTGGTCACCGGCAATGGTATGGCGAACAATATGCTCTCTATCCTGTTCTTCATGCAAAACTAACACTACCATATCAAAATCTTGAAGAAGTGCGCTTTGAAACGGAATATCCCCATTCTGCCGCAATACGACCGCTCCTAAAACATTCTCATCAAACGTTTCTCCACTCAACAAAGTTACATTGGACAGTTCCATGCTTCCCTCCATTAAATTTGGCGATTTTGCGTCCAGTCAGTTATAATTCAGTTATAATTATTATTCTACATATGAAAGACAGTTCCTTCTGGACAACCCAACTATATTTAGTTAGGAGCAAACACTCATGAAGTTTAAAACGGCTAAGATCAACGCTTTTCGCACATGGGGATTACTGCTCACAATGCTCGGAATGGGACTTATGGTTTTGGGTACAGCGGGCATCGTGTTTTGGGGCTCAACTGGAAAAGTATTCGCTGGAATCGGTCTTGTAATCGGTTTAATCTCAATGATGGCAAGTCTTGCAATCTATTTCTGGGCTGGGATGCTGTCAACTAGCGCAGTCCAACTGGAATGCCCTGAATGTCACAAGCTGACCAAAATGCTGGGCAAAACAGACCGCTGTATGTTCTGCCATACCATCCTTACTATGGATCCAGCTGAGGCCAATATTACTGCGGAACAACTTAAGAGTCAGCAGCTTAATCAATAAAACACATCTTACAGAAGCTTATTACTAGCGATTTATAATGCGATCAAACATTTGCTTAATACAACAAAGGGGCCCCCGTATTGGGAGCCCCTTTGTTCATTATAAATGAAATAATAATTACTTATGAATCCCTTGTAATGCCTCCCACGCAGACGGATTACTAAAGCTGCGATTCCATGAACCAATGCCACCAAGCCCTAAAGACTTAGCAAGCTCAACTCTAGCTTCTAAAGAAACTTTGTCTTCGATCCATATTTTTTTAAGAGCGCCATCCTCCTTATACTCAACGTAATTCTGCCCTGCTGCCTTATCAAAGGTTGGGGTCAGCTTCTTCTCTTTAATAATTTTTTCAACGGCATTCATACTAACCGATTTAGAGCTTACTTTGGTCTTGCCATCCACCTGGGCCTCAGTCCAGATTCTAGTGTACAGTGGAATCCCTAGAATCAGCTTCTCAGGCGGCACATCGTCTTCCTCTATGATCCGGCTTAACGAGCTTTCTACCCACGGCAGAGACGCAACAGAGCCTGCTACAGGACTAGCAGCCCAATGCTCGTCATAAGCCATAACAATAAGATAATCAACTACTGAATTAAGAGCTCTACGATCAAGGAATGCTGACCACATCTCACTGTTAGATTTAGGGGTTACGTCTATGGAGACGATTAAGTTTTTGGCTTGAGCCATAGGTTTTAGCTCTCGCATAAATTGTGTAACATTCTCCCCGTCTTTCGTATATACATTCTCAAAGTCAATATTAATTCCATCCAGCTTGTATAAATCTGAATACTCGAGGATCTGTACGATCGCGTTCATCCGCTTCTCATAGCTCGACAATGCCTCAGTGGTTATGTCTGGTTCAAAGCTATTGCTGAGCAGCCCCCATACTTCCAAACCGCGCTCATGGGCCCACTGCACATACGCACTATCAGCCTGACTGCGCACATTCCCATCACCATCTATGATACTGAACCAAGTCGGGCTAGCCACGTTAACGCCCGGAAGCTCACCGAATGTACTTGGGTCAGGTTTGCGTTGATAAACAGCTTCCCAATACAAATTCACTGACTTCCCTTTCCAGCTTCGTTCTGCCCGTGAGGGAGTGGTGCTTTTGGGTTCCACTGTCTTTTGACCGTCTGAGATAATATCACTGACCTTGGCATAACCCGCATAACCGCTGCTTAACTGCACATACAGCCAGTCCTCATTTTCCTTATTCCAAATACTCACGATGGCACCTGGGGACATATCGGCCACGATGGGTGCGTGAATCGACGCTTCGCTGCGAAGAGCGACTGTCTTATCACCTGCTTCACCTTTCACTTTCCCCAGCGGTACACTCTCCCCTGCTGTCATTAACAGCACAGCCCCGGTAGTCGTATCCTCTTGAATCTCAAACCCATACAGGTCTTCTAA
Source organism: Paenibacillus sp. FSL H8-0315 (assembly GCF_038005365.1). Classification (NCBI taxonomy): domain Bacteria; kingdom Bacillati; phylum Bacillota; class Bacilli; order Caryophanales; family Paenibacillaceae; genus Paenibacillus; species Paenibacillus sp. FSL H8-0315. Next base: position 2,429,676 of record NZ_JBBOTA010000001.1, read on the forward strand.
AACATCCGCAGGAAGATAAGTTATCTTTTCCTTAACTTCAGGTGCCAGCCGTAGCTGCAGCGGACGATTGTTCAGACTAGCATTGGTTTTATCCTCTTGCATATATAGAAGTTCACTTTCCGTTGATAAGATGACCGATTTAGTCTTTTCTTCATAACGAATAGATGAGTCCACATGTTCCTGCAGTAATGGTAGAGGTAAAAGCATGCTATCACCGGTCCCTGAGGCGGAATATCCTGTTAGCTCTCCTTTTACGAAGATAGGATGTTCTAGGCCTTTCCAGTCTGGATCGATGTGCTGGCGATTTGGCAATACAAAAAACACAACCCAATAAGCTGCTGCCGCAATGAGCAAAAGTCCAAAAAAGCGTCGGAAAAGACCTCCGCGCTTTTTGACGCGTTTCTGTCTATATCTTCTGTCCAAAATATATCCTCCAAATATTAGATGATTTTAAGTTAAGTCTAACAATACGATTATAACATCCACTTGGTTCCGGATAACCAGTATAAGTTAGTCATTTTCACTATATTTTGTTATTTTGAAAAAAATAAAAACGTGAGTCCTCCGCTTTCGGATTTCACACGTTTATTGTGTAGCTTGGCTATACGCCCTTAAGTACAGTAGTATTCTGTCTTATTGTTGCTTCTCTCTGCAACATTTGCAAACTCCATGCAATTCCATACGCAAACCCGTAATTTTGAAGCCCGTTTCCTGCTCTGCATGTATCTCTACATCATGAAGCGAAGGATAACTAAAATCTTCAATCTTACCGCATAGCTGACAGATGACATGATAATGATCAGATACATTGGCATCAAAACGACTGGAACTATCCCCGTAGGTCAACTCGCGAACCATGCCGGCTTCCATAAACATCTTGAGATTATTATATACAGTTGCTACGCTCATGCTCGGAAATTTCGGCTCTAGCGCCCGGTATATATCGTCAGCTGTAGGATGATTCATTGCTTCCATCAAATACGTAAGAATCGCATGACGCTGGGGCGTTATACGGACACCTGTTGTCTTTAATTGTTCCAGTGCATGTTGTACTCCACTCCCCATTACTGTCACCGCCTTTTGAATTTAAAAATAAAAGAAATACTTTTTAAGATTGTAAGACCGATTTTTCAATATTGTCAACGAAGTCTATACATTATATTTATTATTATATAAGAAAAATTACTTTTTTCAATATTTCCTAACATTTAGATTGCTATTTCCTTCAACATGAAGCTTGAACTCGCCGGTCCCCACTTCACCTGATACTTTTTTCTTATCAATTGTAAGTTCAGGCAAATCTGAAGTAATATCTCCATATCCACTGGATCCATTCACTGTATAGTTGCTTAACATCGGTAAATACAATTGAATGTCACCAACTGCGCTATAAATGTCCCAATCTCCAGCGACATCAGAAGAGCGAACATCAATGGTACCATTTAGAGATTCGGCATGTAGCTTGGATCTGGCTCCATCAACCTCTAAATTACCGTTTTTGGTAGTAATATCGATATCATTGCTATTTCCGATCGCACTAATATTGCCGACAGCCGTCGATAATTTCAAAGCACCGGTAACATCCCAAGCATTCATATTGCCTCCGCTCGTTGTTAAATCAACGCTGCCTTGAACAGATCTGGCACGGACAGCTCCATTCAGTGTTTTTCCCTTAACATTACCAAAGATACGATGAAGGATCAGCTCTCCATTCCCCGTTTCCAGAGAAATGTCTTCAATGGCTTCTACATTCTGCAACGTGATCCCGCCATTCATAGTGCGAACATCGAGGTTAAAGCGGCGATCCTCCGGCAAGTAAATATCTAAATCCATGCGTGGCTGGCGTTTACCGGATTCTCCATAGGCCTTGCTATTCGAGGTGATTTTTATGTTGGGCCCTTCAACAACGTCCACAAAGGACTGTTCTGATATAGCTTCAGCCATCGGCCCATCCAACTGATCTACCCAAACTGTCGTCGTAATTTGAATATCATCCACTGGAGCACGGTGTAATAAAATATCACCATTAATACTATCAATAGATATTTTGGCTGTATTTAATTCCACCGGAACAATTAGCGGGGCTTTCTGATATTTGCTGCCTTTAGCCTCACCATAGTCCACTGCAGCTGCCGTCAGGTTTAGACTGACATTTTTCCATAGATATAAATAATGTTCTTGCTCTGCAACAATAAATACACTCGCAGCTAGCAATATAGCAGATAAAAGTCCACGTAAATCCAATCTGATTCTGGTTCCCTTGGCTGAACGGTTAGAGAAGATAAACATCAGCAGGAACTCAATCCCCCATATCACCGGGATGACTGGCCACCACTTCAAGAGCAGGAGCATATAGTCAGTTCCCTCTCTCCAATCCAAAAACAAAGGAACAGAAATAGCTATCAGTAATATAGAAGCCGTATATCTTCCCACGCGCCGCTTGCGAGGTTCATTGTCTTTACGCTGCACAACTGCTCTGGCAATTTCTCTAGCTCCTATAAATAAGCCACCGCATACTAAAATGACAGACACGGCCATTTCGGCATAATGTTCAATAAAGAACTGGAGCCATGTTGGTTTCTGCCGGAACAGAATAAGCAGGGCGCCCCCTAAGAGCAATAAGAGTCCAAAGGATATCCCAGGCTCGCTGACGATACTACGACGTTTAGGAGCCTCGTTTGCTTTGGTCACAGAAATATCAAGATCATGATCCTCTGGGAAGCGAAGAAGCCTGTCCGCTGATTGCAATACGTCATACACGTTATAGAAATAGATCACTGGAATAATGAGCGCAAGTAAAATAAGCAGTGGAACATTGATCTGCATCCCGATGGATGAGAAATACAATAAAGCTGAGATATCCAAAAGAATTAGAAAGATGAAGGTGATCCCTTTTCGGAGAAGCCCAAAATACAAATGCCCCGTCCCAGGGATGAGAGCTGCCAGCAGTCCAGCAATAAATTTACGTTTGCGGTGGCGCCGCTTCGGACGCGGAGGAATAATCCTCTTCTGTATCTCATTTTCCTTAGTCTCTATATCAACAGAACCTTGCAGTTCTTCCTGCTCTGGGAGCATTGCAGAGTCATGTTTCATTTTGGACTCCTCCTTTCGTAAATAGTTGTCTATGAATATCTTTTTTCAAAGAGAACCACTCCGATGAAATTCAATCAATTCAACTCCTGGAGCGACTTCCTCCACACCGGTAGGCAGAAAACCATGTTTACTGTACAACGAAACGGCAGGTGTATTCTTTTTGCCTGTCGACACAATGAATTGCTCCATCCCTGCAAAATGCTCAAATACATATTCCAAAAGATGGCTAGCGATACCTCTACGAAAAAAGTCCGGCCCCACCATCATTCGTGTAATCGTCAATTTGCCAGGAGATTCTTCCTCTACAGCAACAGCACCCATTAGTTCCTCATCTTTATCGAAGCAGCCATAAAAATCCTCTTTAGAGCTGCTGAGCATTTCTCTCGTCTCCATCAGAGGTGGAATTTCACGAAAGCCTATTAGTTCAGCTTCCAGTCTATAGGCCTTATGCTGAAGACTCCATAATTCATTAACGGTGCTTTCATCCTGCAGATTTAGCTTGTTAATTGTATTCATCCTAACCAGTCCCCTTATATGCCGCTAAGGGCCTGCCGTTGCCGACAAGCCCTTAGCTTATTACATAAGTATATTACCCCAATTATAAACGCCGCTGGCGTCCTTTTACAGACGACAACGTTTAGCTGCTCAATACCTCGATGAGAAGTTTATTAGCAAGACCCGGATTCGCCTTACCTTTACTTTCTTTCATGACTTGTCCGACCAGGAAGCCGATTGCTTTCTGTTTACCCGCTTTATAATCTTCCACTGATTGCGGATTGGCGGCTACGACTGCTTCCACTATCCCTTTAATGGCACCTTCATCGCTGATCTGCACTAGACCTTTTTCCTCAACGATAACAGCTGGCAGTTTACCGCTCTCTAGCATTTCTTTAAATACTGTTTTAGCGATTTTGCTGCTGATGGTTCCGGCTGCAATCAGCCCGATCATCTCGCCTAGCCCTTGTGGTGTAATTTGTACCTGCGACAACTCCAGATTATTACCATTCAAATAGGCAAGCAAGTCACCCATAATCCAGTTAGCTACAGCCTTGGCATCCTGCGTATAGGCAAGACACCCTTCGAAAAAGTCCGCTAACAATTTAGAGGATGTAATGACGCCTGCATCATAAGCTGTCAGGCCCAGTTCCCCGCTATAACGTGCTTTCCGAGCATCCGGAAGTTCTGGAATCGTTGAACGAATGGATTCTTTCCAAGCATCATCAATATGCAGAACGATCAAGTCCGGGTCCGGGAAGTAACGATAATCATGCGCTTCTTCTTTCCCGCGCATCGATAATGTTTTCCCTTGTGCTTCATCCCAGCGGCGAGTCTCCTGCACAACAACTCCACCATCATCCAGGATCTCAGCCTGACGATATTGTTCATACTCCAGTCCACGCAATACACCGCGGAAGGAGTTCATGTTCTTAAGCTCTGCTCTAATGCCGAATTCCTCTTGTCCTTCTGGGCGTAGACTGATGTTCGCGTCACAGCGCATCGATCCTTCTTCCATCTTGACATCGGATACGTCACAATACTGCATAATCGCACGGATTTTCTCCAGATAAGCACGAGCTTCCTCAGGGGAGCGCAGATCAGGTTCGGATACGATTTCGATAAGCGGTGTTCCCACCCGGTTAAAATCGACAAGCGAGGCAAAACCGCCATCTACGTGCGTAAGCTTACCTGCATCCTCTTCCAAATGAAGACGAGTAATGCCGATCCGTTTGGTCTCTCCGTTAACTTCAATGTCGATCCAACCGTTCAGGCCGATAGGCTGATCAAATTGTGAAATCTGATAAGCTTTTGGTGAATCCGGGTAAAAATAGTTCTTGCGGTCGAATTTGCTAACATCACCAATGGTGCAATTCAGCGCCATCGCTGCTTTCATAGCGTATTCTACCGCTTGTTTGTTGAGCACTGGCAATACGCCGGGGTGACCCAAGCAGACAGGACAGGTATGAGTGTTAGGTGGGGCTCCAAATTCAGTGGAGCATCCGCAAAAGATTTTGGAGTTGGTATGAAGCTCTACGTGAACTTCCAAGCCGATGACCGTTTCGTATTTAGACATAAGTAATCCCATTCCCTCCTTTACTACAGCTGTGGACGCTGCTTGTGATGATCTGTATTTTGTTCAAAAGCATGAGCGACACGCAAAATCGTGCTCTCATCAAATTCCTTACCGATAATTTGCAGACCTACAGGCATGCCTTCCGCAAAACCACAAGGAACACTCACAGCCGGAATACCCGCCAAGCTTACAGGAATCGTGAGAATATCGTTCAGATACATGGTCAGCGGATCTTCAGTCTGTGAACCCAATTTGAATGCTGTCGTTGGTGCTGTTGGGCCGATGACCACATCATATTTTTTAAAGATGTCATCAAAGTCCTGTTTAATCAAAGTACGCACCTTTTGTGCTTTTAAATAGTAAGCATCGTAATACCCGGAGCTGAGTGCATAAGTACCCAACATAATACGACGTTTAACCTCAGGGCCAAAGCCGCGGCTGCGGGAATTAAGATATAGATCAAGCAATCCTCCGCCTTCATCTACACGTGCGCCATAACGCACACCGTCAAAACGCGCGAGGTTAGATGAAGCTTCCGAAGAGGACAGCAAATAATAAGCTGCTACTGCATATTCTGTATGTGGTAATGAAACTTCCTCCCAGACAGCACCCATTCCTTCCAGCACTTTAAGTGCAGACAAAACTGTCTCACGCACAGAAGCATCGACACCTGCTCCCAGGTATTCCTTAGGAACAGCAATGCGAAGTCCGGAAACATCACCAGTAAGTGAACTCAAATAATCAGGAATTTCTACTTTAGCCGAAGTAGAGTCTTGGGCATCATAACCAGCAATTGCTTGAAGCACATAGGCAGAATCCTCTACATTACGTGTTAATGGTCCAATCTGATCTAGTGAGGAGGCAAAGGCTACCAGCCCGTAACGTGATACAAGACCGTAAGTAGGTTTGAGACCTACAACACCACAATAGGAAGCGGGCTGGCGGATGGAACCCCCAGTATCCGAACCTAGTGAGAAGAACACTTCGCCCGCAGCTACTGCTGCTGCAGATCCGCCACTGGAACCGCCGGGCACACGCTCTAAATCCCAAGGATTGCGTACAGGACCAAAGCTTGAGTTCTCATTAGATCCGCCCATTGCGAATTCATCCATATTTAATTTACCGATCGTTACGGCATCTGCTTGCTGCAGTTTAGAAGCTACAGTAGCGTTATAAATCGGCTGGAAGTCGCTCAAAAATTGGCTGGCACAAGTTGTGCGCAGGCCTTTAGTTACAATATTATCCTTGATTCCAGCAGGAAGACCAAACAGCAACCCACGTGCTGCTCCGGATGCCAGTTTGTCGTCCAAAGCGCGTGCAGTGCTACGAGCGCCCTCCTCATTCAAGGTCAAAAATGCATTTACGTTCTTATCCCGCTCAGCGATAATCGCCAGCGATTCTTCAGTCAGTTCACTGACCGATACCTCTTTAGCAGTTAACATGCGGTGTACTTCAGGCAATCGATTTTGAAACAGGCTCAAGATTCTTCCCCCTTTCTAATTATGTAGTTATTCCAAAACAGCTGGAACCTTGAAATGTCCGTCTTCATCATCTGGAGCGTTAAGAAGTGCTTCCTCTTGCGTAAGGCTATCCTTCACAACATCCTCCCGCATTACATTGCTGACTTGCAGCACATGCGTGGTCGGCTTTACATTCTCCGTATCTAGCTCATTTAATTTCTCGGCATATTGTAAAATAGCATTCATTTGTTCTGTAAAGGTTGCCTCTTCTTCCGGGCTCAGCTGCAGACGAGCCAGCTTGGCCACATGCTGCACATCTTTAACGGTAATGCTCATAAGAAAAATCCCTCCTGTTTAAAGGGCTAAAGCGCCCGGATAACGTTTTTAATTATATTGTAGAAGCTTGGACAATTCAATGATGGGCTGTAAAACAAACGCTCCTTTATCAAAGTGAAGGGGATTCCTACACATTTTAAAGGAGCGTATCGTTAGTATATTCATAGAGAAGGGTTTTGACAGTCAGTGATTTCACAGCATTTAGCAGCGGTATGACAAAACAAAAAAGCCGGCTTGCGCCGGCCTTCCTTAAATCCAAGCTCGAAGATTCACTTGTTTGATGAAATCCGCTTGGGACATGCTTTCGCTTGACGTTGATTCCGTCTCTTCTATATCCATATCTTCACCGTTCATCAAATGATGGAACAGCTTCTCATTGTACGTGGACAAAGCATAATCAATCAACGCTTCATGCGTTGCTCTCTCAGCCTCAGCTACTAATAAATGTTCTTCCGCCTCAATGTCCTCAGCCGGAACATAAAAGTTCCTATTAGCCTCTGGTACACGAATAACATAGTCAAACGCATTATCGGGATTGCGGTCGTAAGCAATTAGGTAGCCGTATTCCCCGATAGGAAGACTCTGCTCGAAAGCGTCCGCAACAATGACAATCTTCTCTCCTAAACGCAGCATCGCCCTACCTCCTAACCCCAAAATCTTTCAAGATTTTGCTTGTTTCAACAGTCTACTAAAAAAAGATAGAACTGTCTAGTTGAAGGCTGGCCGATCCTACAAATTCTATGAAAATATACTATATTTAATAAAAATATAACTTATGGTTCAAGCGGGTAAGTTATTCTTCCTTGTCAAAAGTGCAGCACCCACTAAACAAATCAAGATCAAAATAGCTGCTGAAAGATAGGGTCCAACCCTGAAGCCTTCTCCAGCCATAAGAATTCCAGCCGATAACCCGGAAAGCCCCGCAGGTGCCCATTCAAACCATGAAGGTAATAAGCTTTGCCCTAATGATAATCCTGCCATTAGCGCTAATGCTAAAAAGGCGGCAACTGGAGATTTTAAAAATCCACTAAACAACAACGTAGCTGAGACAGCACATAACAGCCATAATCCATATACTCCAGAAGCTGCGATGACATCTCCCCAAGATAGTGAACCAATCAACTGCTCCGTGTAGTAAGCTGCGCCCGCTGCACCTAATCCTAGAGCAACGATCAACAGGGTCAGCTGCGCTGCCCATTTAGCGAACACTATTGCGGCTGGAGAAACCGGCCTTACCAGAATTAATTCCATAGTTCCGCTATAGCGCTCACCGGCTAAAACATTCATCGCGCCAAGCGCCAATACTAACATTCCGATCGTTCCGTACTGTCCCAGAGATTGCGCCATCACAGCTGCGGCACTCGGTATTTCATACCCCTCTAGCAGACCTGGGGGAACATCACCTGAAGCTTTTAATATTTCCGGCAAATAATAAGTAGTTAACGGCTGCATAATACCTAATAGGATAAAAACGACAGGTATCCAGATTAACTTATAACTGCGAGCCATTTCGAGCATTTCTTTGCGATAAAGGACCCAGGCGCTTCTCATACTCCCACCACCTTCATAAATAAATCCTCTAACGTGGAAGAACCCGCTTCAAATTGCAGTAATGGAATTTCGAGCTGCGCCGCTTCTTGCAGAATCGTCCATCGGGCCATGTCTACATCGTTCACATTAAAAATCGCCTGATCTCCGAACAACTGAGTCTCTAGTACAAACGGTTTGGCAGCAAGAGACTCCAGCCACTGAATAGCTTTTTCTTGCTTCTCTGTACGTAAACGAATAACAGGAAGGCTGTATTGTGTACGCAGCTGTGATAAAGACCCCTTCTCAGCAATCAAGCCCTGATTCATTAAAATAATATCATCGCAAATTTCTTCTGCATCATGCAGCACATGTGTAGAAAAAACTACAGTTGTCTCTTCACGTATCTCCCGCAGCAGTCCCATTACTTCTCTGCGGCCAATCGGATCAAGTGCAGATACAGGCTCATCAAGCAACAGCAGACGAGGCCGGTGCACAAGCGCCTGAGCCAGACCCAGCCGCTGCTTCATCCCACCGGAGTATCCACCAATCCGGCGACGAGCATCACCTTTAAGCCCTACACGCTCGAGCGATTCCAATGCCCTGCTGGTTGCGTCTTTGGTTCCCATTCCACTAAGCTTTGCAGCGAAAACAACATATTCATGTCCAGTCATCCAACCATAAAAAGCTGGGGACTGTGGCACATATCCTAATCCTCTGCGATATTCGGCTCCAGGACGGCTCCCCTCAAATGAAATCATTCCAGAGGTGGGTTCTAGCAGCCCTGCCAGCATACGAAGTGTGGTCGTTTTCCCAGCACCGTTAGGCCCCAGTAAAGCGACGCACCGTTCTTTCTCAATTTCAAAGCTTATATCATTTACGGAAATATGCGCCCCATAGCTTTTGCGCAAATTCTTAACTTGAAGGAGTGACATCAGACATCTTTCCTTCCTATTGTGAAATAAGCTACGCTGCCTAATATATTTCCGCAAATAATGATAATAATCCACATCCATTTTGGACCACGAACGTTATCCGCTTTGGCCAGAGATATCAGACCAATAATAGCAAGCAAAGCCTGCAGAATAATTAACGGCATGATTAAACCCCATTTTACCTCTTCCATGAAGTACCACTCCTTGTAATAGGATGAAAGGAACGAGCTTTTTACTAAAGCTTCACAACTGCTTATTCCGTCTACGTCGCTCAGGAAGAATAACAACAAGTAAGTAGACTAATGCAGGTGACGGAACTGTAGTAATCGCCCACAATCCCCAGAACCAAGCTTTTTTCCCGCGCCGTCTTGCATCCCGGAACAGTAAGGTCCCCTGCAGCATTAACGCTACTGCTATGCCAAACCACAACCAAAGAGGCACATCCTGCAGCTCATTCATTCTTGTACACCTTCTCTATTTCTTCTGATCCTGGCGATCCCTAAGCCACCCAGTCCTACAATAGGAATGATCGCCTGAATAATCCAATAGATCATGGGTGCAGAAGTGAGAATGGATAAAAATGCGCAGATCAGGATCAATGAGACCCCCCAGAATAACAGTAGTTCTTTGCGTTCCCTTCTCTTTCTCTGCACAGCTGCATCAGCCATTAACCACTCCAGTTCCTGTAACGAAGGTGGGGTGAGGTCATCATATTGCGCATCCAAACGTTCAAGCTCTTCAGTAAGCTTGTGCAAATACAGTTCTGGCTCCTTATCCTTCTCCATCCTCATTCAGCTCCTTTCGCAATTGGTTAAGACCAAGGGACACACGCGATTTGACCGTGCCAGAAGGAATTTGCATGATCACACCGATTTCTTCATAGCTATAGCCATAATAATGCTTCAGCAGCACAGCTACCCTCTGAGCAGAGGGTAGCTTGGAAATGGAATCAAGTACTTCACTCCATTCTTCCCCCCTGCTCTCAAACCGCCAACGAATCGAACGGGTGCCCTGCGCCTGCTGTTCCCGTTTCTTCCATTCTGCCTCACGTTTCCAGCGCCGCTTTCGATCGATAAATATTCTGGTGGCTATCGTAATTAACCAAGAGGAGAACGAAGAAGAACCGTTATAGGTATTGATTTTTTCCATACATCTGACCATCGTGTCCTGTACAAGATCCTCTGCCAGCAACGGATCCATAGTCACTTTGAGTAGATATTTGAACAGAAAAGTATAATGTTCTCGCAGCAGTGAAGACAGTGCTGAAGTATCTCCCTGCTGTGCCCGTCTGATTTTCTCCAGCGCCTGATCGCTCATCTGCCCCTCCATTCAGGATTTCGTTCTTATTTGTAATACGATTATGTATAGTGATTCGTTCAATGCGCTTTAATTTTATTTTTTGAGCTCCCAGAGCTTACGCCGCCATGGCTGAAGCAATCCTGCTTCAGCAGGGAAATGCCAAAAAAGAGGCGTTCTTCTAGGCTCGCCTCCTGAATTCACTGGTATTCTCCCATCCTTATTCTCAGATTGTATGTCCCTGCGTTCGATGGAAGTACAAAAACCGCCCTTTCCAGAACATTCTGAAAAACATCGGCATTTACTGCTGCAAAAACTAGTCCATTTCTCCTTGGAGTCATACCATCCGTAATCCAACGGGTAATATATATTCTTCTCCAATCTATTTCCCCCCATGCTTTTAAACCTATATGTAGACAAAAAAAGAACGCAAACCGGGATTAATTCCGCAGTCTGCGTGCTTCGCGAGGTTAATGTTACATTTAATTAACAATATTGTAGTCCTTTTGTATCCCTTTGTCTATCAAAAATTCCTCGATTCTTGTCAGTTCTACTAGAATGATTGTTTATTGAGGGATATAAGGGTTACGAACTTTTTCAAAACCGATGGTTGTTCGGGAGCCATGACCTGGATAAACCTTCACTTCATCATCCATTTTGTACAGCTTGCCACGAATAGAATCGAACAAATCACGTTCCCTGCCACCAGGCAAATCGGTGCGCCCAACTCCCATCTTAAACAGCACATCTCCAGAGAATAAATCATTCCCGCATAGGAAGCTGACACTGCCCGGAGAGTGCCCAGGTGTATGGTACACGCGGAAGGTATGTCCGATGAATTGCAGAACTTGTCCTTCTGCCAGATCATATTCTGCAGGATCTGTAGTTAAAGGAGATGAAACATCAGGCCACATCAATGAACCATTTAGCTTAGGGCTGCTGAGCCATTCACTCTCTAGTGGATGTAAATAAACAGGGCATTTCTTAGCTTTACGAATTTCGTCTACGCCGCCCATATGGTCAAAGTGCGCATGGGTCAGCAAAATAGCCTCGATCTCCATCCCTTCAATACTCCGCACTAATGCCGCAGGATTCATACCGGGATCAATAATGATACCCTTCGTTGGATCCGCACCTGTCAGCAAGTAGGCATTGGTCTGAAGCGGACCTAAATTAAACGAACGTATATTTAGCATTGGTCTAGAATCCGGAAATCAGACTTCGCAGCTCTTTTGCGATAACTGCCTGTGATTCCGTTCCTTCCCCATAAGCTTGCCCCATAGCCTTACGTACTTCTGCGATTTTGCTGTCGTAATCAGCGGCCTCGCGATCAGGATTCTCACGTTTGAACTCTCTCATTAGGCTCTGCACATGCTCTGGACGAGGACCCCAATGTCCAAGCACATATCCGCCGGTATCTGCAAAGATCACAATCGGAACAGATCTTCCGCCCATGGTCAAGAATTCATCCATAAGCTCCTGGTTCTCCTCCAAAATGAATACCTCTGTCTTCATTCCGGCAGTCTCCAAAATACGGAATACCGCAGGGACATTACGAACTACATCTCCACACCAATCAGCGGCAAGGATAAGTACCCGCAAATCATCACGATGGTTCAGGCTTTCAAAAAATTCCTTGTCACTCTCATCTTCCCAAGAAAACTTCTCATACCAGGATTCAAAAGCCTGCTGGTTCTTCGTCATGCTTTCTACAAATTGGCGCGGTGTAAGACCTTTTCCAAATTTATGAGCTACATTCGGTTTCATTTTGCAGTCCCCCTCTTCTTGGATTTAAACCACTTATACACAAAATAAATGATGATTAGTGCTAACGCTACGAGAATAATTTCGTTGGTATACTTAGCTGCTACCTCGTCAATATCTTCCCACTTATTCCCCAATGTCATACCGAGATATACGAACAAAGCACTCCATGGAATAACAGCAAGTGTAGTCAATAAAGTGAACTTACCTAAAGGCATACGAGAAATCCCCGCTGGAACGGAAATGGCATGGCGAACAACGGGAATAAAGCGTGCCGTAAAGATTACGCCTGTCCCATATTTATTGAACCACTCTTCCGAATGATCAATATGCTTTTTTTGGATAAGAATATATTTCCCGTATTTCTCCAGTACAGGCCTGCCCCCATAACGGCCAATCCAATATACAAAGATCTGGGCAATCACTCCGCCTATCGTACCAAACAATACTGCGCCGAAAAAATTAATATCTCCACTCCATACCAAGAAACCACCGAAAGCCAATACAATTTCACTAGGAATAACTTCAATCATCAGTCCGATCATAATCCCAAAATAACCAAGACTCTGAATCCATTCAAATAATGTCGAGATCAGATCAGAAATAAAATGCAAACGTGCTCCTCCTCCCTTTTCCGCAGAATATGGCTACATGTATCAAGCTAATCGCCTTTGGCATCTTTATAAGACACTAAGCGTTTAAGCGAGTGAAATATAAGAACATAAAAGCATAGATACTAATCTTATACTTTCTTATATTTTTAAAAGCTTTGCCGCTCTGCTATATTTTCCAGTTTCTCTTAGCCTATTCTAGCACAAGCAACCTTATCACTTCTACTTACGCGGCAAGCAGCTTCCATCTTCCAATCCATACTTAAAAAGAGTTTGAGTAATAGGCATAAACAAAAAAGGTGAACAAATTCCACCAATAAAGGGAAAATGAACACCTTTTTATCTGCGCTCAATCAATAAGCCATCCAGCCGGCATCCGCCGTTATCACCGATCCATTCAAAAAGCTTGCAGCATCTGAAGCTAAAAATAAAGCTACCGAAGCAATCTCACTGCTCTCCCCTGTCCGTGGCATCGACGCCATACCTTCGCCCGCTTTTTGACTCCCAAAAGGACTTGGATCAGACAGATCAATATTTGTCTTTACCCCGCCCGGTGCTATGGCATTACAGCGAATTCCAAGCTTAGTGTATTGAAATCCTATATTTTTGGTCATCCCGATTACAGCATGCTTAGAGGAAGTATAAGCCACTCCCGCACGCGAGCCCGCTAAGCCGCCAATAGAGGCTACATTGATGATACATCCGCTTTCCTGCGCCATAAAAATCGGCAAAACCTTACGAATGGCTCTCATCGGACCGGTTACGTTGACCGCAAGCACCTGCTCCCACAAGTCATCAGTGATCTCGTGCGCTGGCGTCATTTTATCCATAATTCCGGCATTATTAACAAGGATATGAAGGCCTCCGAACTGTGTGGTTGCGGCATCAATCATTCGCTGTGTGTCCTCTTCCTTCGAGACATCAGCCTTTACGGGGTAGACGACTCCGTGTCCCTCACCCTTTTCCGCCTTTTTGGCTACCGCTTCTACATTCGCCAGATGGATGTCCGCAGCAATCACTTTAGCACCCTGTCGGGCAAAAAGCAGAGCAATCGCTTCTCCAATCCCCGATCCTGCACCCGTAACAACTGCGACTTTATTGGTTAGTATCATATATCCGCTCCTCTGCGTCGTATGTTCGGTGCATCAAAGAATGCATGCCCATCGTTAGTATTAACACGAGTAGGCTTTGGACGGTCCTTAATTTTAAAGATTCGGTGACACTTTTACACACGCTATTGCTGAGTGAATACTGCATTGACAGCTATCAAAGCAAAGAGCTATTATATATTTAGATAATTATTTAAATATCGAAAGGCAGGGTGGAATATGAATGAATCCTTCAAAGCACTAGCTGACCCTACCCGTCGCCAAATCATTCGGTTACTAAGGGAGAAAGATCGAACCGCAGGTGAAATCGCAGATTTTTTCAACATGTCTAAGCCAAGCATTTCTCACCATCTGAATGCGCTGAAGCATGCCGATCTTGTACAGGATGAGCGAAAAGGACAATTTATTATGTACTCGCTAAACACAACAGTCCTCGAAGAGGTTCTCGGTTGGTTATTGGAGCTCACTGGGACAGGTAAGCAAACGGAGACGGAGAGTAAATCACTGGACGGAAAGCAGCAACATCAGGATATCGATTCCAAAAAGGAGGCGGATTAATGATGAAAGATTTCAAATGGAGATGGCAGGATACCCTCATCGTAATATTAGGTTTAGCTACATTAGCCTACGCTCTGATCAATTACAGCAAGCTTCCGCAGGAGTTACCGGCACAATTTGGAATTACGGGTAAGGTCAACAGATACTGGGACAAAAATATAGCTATTTTTGTGTTCGGAATCTTAGGCATTGTGCTCCCGCTGATCATGCAGTTCACACGCAGCATCGACCCTAAGCGGGACAATTACAAAAAATTCGAAAATGCCTATGCCATGAGCAGACTTGCTATTGGGATGCTTTTTAATCTAATGCTGGTGCTGTCGATTGCTTACGGTCTAGGTAAAGATATAAATGTTGGGAAGATCGCCATAGGCGCTGTTGGAATAATGTTTATTGCTCTTGGCAACTACATGCCACAGGTAAAAGATAATTACTTGTTTGGGGTTCGTACAGCCTGGACGCTCGCCAACCCTGAGGTATGGCGAAAAACACATCGTCTATCCGGGATAATGTGGATGATCGGTGGCCTACTTATTTTTGCAGGAGCCTTTTTGAGCGGAGCCTTGTCTAAGCTTCTTATTATTACGGCACTCGTACTTGCAATTATCGTGCCCATTCTCTACTCCTGGATGATTTCACGTCCGCTAAAATCGTAAAGCCAGCATACTAAGCCGTCGACTCAAGTCGTCGGCTTGTTCTGTCATTTGGAACTCACGGTCATTATGTTGCCCTCCTTTATTAGCCTCTTCTTCTGCCAACCTTCTATATTCCAGAAGAAGTTCATTCCCAGAGGCGACGCAGACTAGGCCTTCCTTTCGATTTCCTTCTGCAAGCTTTTTTTGCCCCATAAGAAGCATCCCTTCAATCGCCTTCACCCACTTGGCATTGTTGTACTTATCCAGCCTAAGGCTCTGGCCTATCCAATATAACGCTGCCCCCGGATGGTCACTGCTCATCCATCGTTCAGCCAGCTCCCAGCTTAAGCTTGCATTCTCGGGAGAATACAACAAACTCTGCCGAAGCAGACTCACGCTCTGTTCACCCGAGAGCAGCCTAGATAATGCTATAGCCGTTCGAGGTGACCGGGGATTCCACCCCAGCGATTGCTGTAGCAACTCTACCTTCACCGAAGGATCCACCGACATAATCGCTTGTCGATAGAACTTCTCTCCTTGAGCGGCGTGAAAAGATAGCACCCCCAGCAGAAGCGAAAAACAACATACCGTAGTTCCGATTAGTTGGCGAAGGCGGATTTGGGGCGATTTCTTGGGTGTGGGGTAAGCGATTAGCGGATTCGTAGGTGTAGTGACATTGGTGAGCGGGTTCGTAGATGTGGATTGAGCAATTAGTGGATTCGCTGGTGTAGAGTGAGTGATCAGCGGATTCGCTGGTGTAGTGACATTGGTGAGCGGGTTCGTAGATGTGGATTGAGCAATTAGCGGATTCGCTGGTGTAGTGACATTGGTGAGTGGGTTCGTAGATGTGGATTGAATTGGCAGCTTGGTCTCAGACTGAGGGTGGGTTGGCGCAGATTGAGGGTGGGTTGGCGCAGATTGATGTTTCTGCTTATCCTCAGCCAGAGCAAGCGCTGGCAGCCAGAATAGCAGCAGCCAAAATAATCCGTAGCTCCAGTCAAAATCGACGACGCTGTGTAAGACGATGACCAGAAACGGCGGCAGCAACCGCGGCGATTTAGTAGCCAGCAGCCAGCCTGCTGCCAACAGCATAAGGAGTATGGCTGCAAGACCAACGAATCCTAAGTTCAACAGGATGTCGAGGTATCCATTATGCACCTGGCTGCCTACATAAGGGCGAGATTGGGCGGCAAGGTATGCATGCCGCCAAGTCTCACCCCCACGTCCCAGCCAAGGTGCCTCTGCCGCTAGCCGCCAGGCGTCGCGGTAGAACAGCCCGCGAGCGGATACCGTCGATGACGGTCCGGTGATCCGCTCGCGCACGTGCAGGAGGACGGCGATCCCCGCCGCCGTCCAACCTGCCGCCGCCAATGCCAGCATGGCGGCTCGGGCAGTGCCCGCCGCGCTGCGCTGGCGGCGGCACAGCCACAGGCCGGCTAGCAGCGCGCCGGCCCAAAGCCCGGCCAGCAACAGCAGGCCGGGCACAGGCTCTATCGCCAACCCGGCACGGGCCAGTTGGCGGTAGAGTAGCGCCGCGACGGCCACGGGCGCGGCGCCAGCAGCAAGAAGCGGCGCGATTAGCTGCCGCTTCCAGAGCAAGACGGCGGCGCAGGCGCAAGCCGCCGTCAGCCATGCGCCGCGCGACTCGCTGAGGAGCAGCGCGGCGGTGTACGGGAACAGCGGCAGCAAGCGCAGCAGCGCGGCGGTCGTGCTTCCCGCTTTTCCCTGCTCCGCTTCCACGCCTCCTGCCCCTTTGCTCCTCCGTTCTGCTTCTGCGCACTCCATCCCCAGCCCAACACTTCTTGCTCCCAACATATTCACGCTCTTTTTTGGCTCCCCGTAATAAACAGCAACAGCAAATAGCCGTTCCAGCAGAAAAACAGCCATAACAGCACCAAAAGCATTCGGATATTCCATCAATCCTGCTAACCTAACCCCTGTGGCACTCACTTCCGATGAATTGCTGTAGGCCACAGCGAAAGGCAACTTTACCACTCCACAAACAGCCAACAAAGCGCTCATGCTCAAAAACATACCCGCCATAGACCAAGTTACATTTACAATCCGCCGCCCCACCCGGTTCACCGCACAAAAACAAACCAATAATGCAAAGCTAGCATACAAGCCCCACCGCAGCGTTTCATTCATAGTTCCCTGGGAGGAAAGCGGCCCGCGCAACCAATGAATCACATAAAGTGATAGAATAATTAAAGGGACGCTTAATAATATTCTTAACGCTTTATTTTCTCCGCTAACTTCACTACCTTCACTACCTTCACTAACTCCATTGACTCCCGTAATACCACTTACTGCACCTCCCCCACTTTTTCTCCATGCGCCAACCCCAATAAGATAATAAAGCGAGCACGTACAACACAACACAAACCATAAAGTTAGAAAGGGATACATCTCCTCAGTAAAAAACAATCCCCGCAACAAACAAGCACCCACCCCAGCCGTTATCACTAAGGCTCCACACATATATGCGATTGATGATTCCAGACTCCGGTCTTTTTTAAAACGCCACATTTAGATACCCCTGTATTCGTTAATTTATCTCTATCCTTTCCACATTTCACTAATACAAGACTAGAACGCAAAAAGACGATACCTCTCCACAAAGGAGCCGCACCGCCCTAATTCCCATAAAAAGCTATATAATTGTAAAAAGTGCAGCTATTCCCGTGCTCTCGCCGCTTACTTCCACTTTAATTGTATTTTGTGCAACTGTTTTTCAAGAATCCCGCCATATGCGGAGTATTGTTCGTTTTTAAGTGTACAAAGTGCAACTAAATTACTAAAACGCAGCTTCTGAGCATATCCAGTTGCACAAAGTACAACTAAACCAACTCGCCATTAGATCACACTAGCCGTACCGTCCTAACCATTAGATCGCACTCACTGCAACATCCTAGCCATTAGGTCACGCTAGCTGCACTATCCGAATTCTCATCAAAAAAGCTATATAATTGTAAAAAGTGCAGCTATTCCCGTGCTCTCGCTGCTTACTTCCACTTTAATTGTACTTTGTGCAACTGTTTTTCGAGAATCCCGCCATATGTGGAGTATTGTTCATTTTTAAGTGTACAAAGTGCAACTAAATCACTAAAATGCAGCTTCAGAGCATATTTAGTTGCACAAAGTACAACTAAACCAACTCGCCATTAGATCACACTAGCCGTACCGTCCTCACCATTGGATCGCACTCACTGCACCATCCTAACCATTAGATCGCACTAGCTGTACTATCTGAATTCCCATCCAAAAAAGCTATATAATTGTAAAAAGTGCAGCTATTCCCGTGCTCTCGCTGCTTACTTCCACTTTAATTGTACTTTCTGCAACTGTTTTTGAAGAATCCCGCCATATGTGGAGTATTGTTCATTTTTAAGTGTACAAAGTGCAACTAAATCACTAAAATGCAGCTTCAGAGCATATTTAGTTGCACAAAGTACAACTAAACCAACTCGCCATTAGATCACACTAGCCGTACCGTCCTCACCATTGGATCGCACTCACTGCACCATCCTAACCATTAGATCGCACTAGCTGTACTATCTGAATTCCCATCCAAAAAAGCTATATAATTGTAAAAAGTGCAGCTATTCCCGTGCTCTCGCTGCTTACTTCCACTTTAATTGTACTTTGTGCAACTGTTTTTCGAGAATCCCGCCATATGCGGAGTATTGTTCGTTTTTAAGTGTACAAAGTGCAACTAAATCACTAAAACGCAGCTTCAGAGCATATTTAATTGCACAAAGTACAACTAAACCAACTCGCCATTAGATCGCACTCACTGCAACGTCCTACGCTTTCTACCTTAATATCCTCTACCCTTCTACCGAACTCTCAGTAGGAAGCAGATCCGCGCATACGCGTTCGAGGTAGGGTTTTGCTCCCAGAAAATCGCGGAATGCGGTGTATTCGCGCCATTTGACGGAGTTGTCCCCGGCTGAGCTCTTAACGGCACGAATCAAAATGTTCTTCGGTGTATTCTCCAGATCGATGAATTCCAGCAGCTGGCTGCTATAACCCATCATGTCGAGCAATTTGGCGCGAATGGCGTCTGTAGCCAAGGCGGAAAAACGCTCTTTCAATATGCCATGCGAAAGCATAGGGCTCATTACTTCATTTTCGATTTGTGCGAATAATTCATGCTGGCAGCAAGGCACGGACAAAATAACAGACGCTCCCCAACGTACTGCTTTTTCAAGGGCAGCATCGGTAGCTGTGTCACAAGCATGAAGTGTGATCACCATGTCCACCTGCTCCAGCTCATTATACTCGGCAATGTCACCCACGAAGAACTTCAAGTGATCATAACCGATTTTGGCAGCAAGTTCGTTACAATGCTCAATCACATCTGCTTTTAAATCTAACCCAATGATATTAAGCTCCCGCTTCTTGCGAACGGTCAGATAGTGATACAGCGCAAAGGTCAAATATGATTTTCCACAGCCAAAATCCACAATCGTCAACGATCGGCCTGTTGGCAGATCGGCAAGCACGTCCTCTACCATCTCCAGAAAACGATTGATCTGCCGAAACTTATCATATCTTTTGGCCAGCACTTTACCTTCTTTATTCATGATTCCAAGCTCCACCAGAAATGGCACAGGCTCTCCATCCTCCAGCACATAACGTTTGCGACGGTTGTGAGCTAGATCCGGCTCTTCCTTTTTACTTGGAGACTTGGTTAGGATTGATACTTTGAATTTCTTACTAATAAGCACCTGATAATCGGCTTCTACTGTACACAACAAACCTTGCCGATACGTTTCTCTAAATAAAAGAGATATTTCTTCCGCCGCTAACTCAGCGGGTACGTTGCGATGTTCTACCTTTGTACCAATATAGGACGCAAACTGATAATGCAGCTTCCCCTTTAGTTCAACAGGTTTAACCTGCACTTTGGTACAATTTTCGCCTTTATAACGTACTTGACTTAGGGTAGCCGTAATCAAAGTACGGTCATTAATTAGTTGTTCAATTAGAGCTGTTAAAGATTCCACAACGCACATCTCACTTTCGGGATTAAAAATGGAGAATCTATGTCTCCTAACCATCATCGTTCATTATATCACGTGTTAACAAGGGGCGTTCCTTGTTCTAGCAGGGCTTAACATGCAGCTCACCACTAACTATAGTTAATGCTCGCCCAGACAACTTAATCTCGTCTTTACTTACCTCTAACTGAAGCAAACCTCCACGTTTCGAAGCTTGATAAGCGGTCAACTGCGTACGATTGAGTCTATCCGCCCAAAAGGGTGCCAGTGCAGTATGCGCTGAGCCTGTTACCGGATCCTCATTCACTCCTACCTTCGGCGCAAAAAAACGTGATATACAATCAATACCTTCGATAGAGCTTTCTGCGGTAACCGCGAAACCTCTCCCTTCAAGCCCGGATAAAGCTCCGAAGTCAGGGCTGAGTTCGCGAACCCGGGCTTCCTGATCCAGTCGTACAAGTACATTGTCAGCATATCGCATAGTTTCCACCACATTGGCTTCTGCAATACCAAGCGCTGCTGCGAGACCTGAAATTACAGGAGAGGGTTGAAGCTGATAAGGCGGGAAGTACAGTGAGATCAAATCTCCTGAACGAGAAGCTCTGAGCAACCCACTGCGTGTATAGAACCTTGCTTCCATGTCAGGCGCTAGCAATCCGCTCTCCCATAGTACATGCGCACTTGCTAGAGTCCCATGCCCACACAGCTTGACCTCAACTTTAGGTGTAAACCATCGCAAGCGATATCCATCTTCCTCTGGCCAGAGAAAAGCTGTCTCTGACAAGTTCATTTCCGCTGCTGTCTTCTGCATATAACCTTCATCGACGGGATGCTCCAGTAAACATACCGCCGCAGGATTGCCTGAATAAGCCTGTTCTGCAAAAGCATCGATAATATATAAAGGGATATTCATCGTATTCATCAGGTTCCTGCTTCCTTTCGTATCCCTGTTACCCTGCCCCACTCTTTTAACCCCTGCTCTACTTCCTCCAGAGGAAGGGCACCTTGTTCCAATTCTGCAGATGATTTGAGCAGCAGCCGATTGTACAGCTTATCCCCTTCTATTACAACATCTTCTCCTTGCTCCCACAGCCGGTAGAGGCTGTCCTCCGCTTTACTATATCGTCCTACCGACTCCATATACTCCAACAGTAGCCGCTCCGTTTTAGACGGGAGACGATAGGCCTGCACATCCTGCAAGAGTTCATCAATTTCCTGAGTCATATGCAGCAGCTCCCTGTCTGCTCCATGAAGATCCGCGTACAAATATAAGTGTAAAGCTCTCATACTTCTAAATAATGCTGCATCCTTATCGCCATTTGCCGCATAAATGCTGCCTTCTTCCTTCAGCAGTTTGGCCAGACCTTGAAGCTTATCGGACTCAACCACACCGCCGAAACGAAACATATCTATGATATCTTCTACAGATAGTGAATTTAAAAGACGTGAATTCAGCGGAAAATGCCGGTTCAACAGCTCATCGATTTCCCATAAAGCTTCTGTCGTCTTCCGTTCCTGCTTTAGAGAAAATACCTTGGCAACCATCGCCGTCATATCTTCGATCATCCGGACAATATAGTCTCTTCGAAACATGCAATTCCTCCTTTTCCGTACTGTGGTAGCAAAAAATTCAGGACTCAGACCACTTAAGTTATTCTATTGATTTATCTTAAACCATTGCCGAATTCTATGCCAGTTAAGGAAAATACCAGATCATTAGATAGCCCTTAAAAAAAGAGGCAGCACACGCCATAATGGCGCCGTGCTGCCTCTTTGTAGATGATTTTTTATACGCGGCTATTGTCTAAAACGGAAGCCTGAACAAAATCCTTTATGATCTCGGCTAATCGTTCAGGAGCTTCAAAAAGACTCATGTGGCCTGCACCCGATATCGTTGCTTGCGTTATATTCGGTTTATCCGCAGTAAAAGTTCGTTCAGCAGGAATCAATCCATCCTGCTCGCCAGCAACAAGCAATACCGGCAACGTAGTGGCCGTAATTACATCCCGTCGATCTGGACGCTCACGCATCGCCAGTGCAGCTCCTGCCGCTCCTTGTGGAGGCGTTTTGTAGCCGATTTCTTTAGCGCGCTCCAGCAACTGTGGGGATACAGAAGCGGTTGCTTCAGCAAACAATCCTGGTACGAAGCTGTCTACGAAAGGAGTAATCCCTTCATTTTGAATCGCGCTGACACTCTTCAGTCGTTTTTCCTTAGCTTCTTCACTATCTGGATAAGCAGTAGAATGAATTAATCCAAAGCCTTTCAATCGAGAAGCATAACGCTGAGCAAACGATAGCGTAATATATCCGCCAAGCGAATGACCAAGCATGATGCATTCAGCAATCTCCAGCGAATCTAACAGACCCAGAACATCATCTGCCATTTGTTCAATACTATAAGGTCCTAATGGAGCTTCCGAAGCTCCGTGACCACGTAAATCGGGAGCAATCACTCGGTAGCCGCTGCTTAAGACAGGAATGACTTGTTCCCAATATTCAGCGCTTCCACAAAAGCCATGCAGCAATACAATAACTTCGCCTTTCCCCTGATCACTGTAGCATATATTGCTTCCGTCACAACGAACTCTTTCCATGGCTGCTTCCCTCTTTCTAGAATACTAAGATAATGTCTAATATCTATTATTAAGCAAAACAGCCCGCCTTGAAACGGACAACTTATTTTTAAGTGCCCAATGGGTACTACTGGAGTCCGAATCCTTTTGCTGCCGCTATAGCGATATGTTCTGCCATAACCATCACTCTATGCAGTGGAGTGGTCTGCAACGTTCTATAGGGTTTCGGGCCATTCATATCTACAACGGCCGCCAAACTATAGTGACCTACGGCTGGAAGATTTGCCCCCACCGATTGTGCAGGCTGCAGTGGCTCACTCGAAACGAAGTAATATCCAAGCGCGATCGGAGGACCCAGACAAGCATCTACCGCAACTACAATATGCCCGGAGGGAATCTCAGCCACTCTGGCCACCAAGTTATCTGCATCGCAAGGAGACGGCAACGTACCGATTACATGTCGGAAGCCATGTTCCACAAGTTTGCTGCCCGTCAGCGGACCGAGTGCATCTCCTGTAGATCGATCTGTTCCAATGCACAGGAACGTGACTTCCTCGGCGGAATGCAGAGCAGCTATTTCCATGAAAAAGGACACTAATCCAGCATCGTCCATTTTAATGCGTTTTCCGCTTCCCTGTTCTCTGATTGCCAATACATTTCCTCCCTTCGATGATATTTTTGATCTCATGCCTTTAATTTAACATGATTTCAGGGAACCCGACAAAAAAATGGTGGTCAAGCTGCCAAACATGGTAAAATACATGAATCAGTATACAGAGAGGATGTTTTAACCTAATGGATTTAACAAAGCCTAGTCAGGAAAATGTTGAGTATATGATCGAGGCTATCAAAAACAAATTAAAAATGGCCAGTGCCGCGGCGATGCAAGCCTCCGCTTTTTCAGTAGATCATTATGAAGATATCTATGATGTTTATGAGGTAGCCATGGGCAGCGACAGACTAAGTATTTCTCAGGTGGAAGCACTCGTCTCCGAACTCGGCCGTCTACGTCATAAATAATAGGTCTCCCTATTACAAGAAGAACCGATGTTGCCGTCCTTTAAAGATGACTACCGCTTCTCGTAGAAAAAAGCCCTTTGCTGCGTATCCAGAAGATGGATTCGTAGTCGAAGGGCTCTTTTTATATGATCCTACTTTATGAAATTAAGCTTGAACTCGGTATCCGCATGGCCTACTCGTGTACCCCCGTCATTGTAAATCACGCCTGAAAATGCATTGCGCAGCTTTTCCAAGGTATTTTTCTGACTATAACCAATTTGATTTAAAATTCCCTGTACAATAAGTCCCCACTCTTCTTCCGATCCGTCCAGAATCTTGAAGGCAATCCCCAGTCGCTCATGGCGTAAGCCAAAGCAATAGACACCCTTAAATCCACCCTTAGCAATAATATTATCATCTTCCAAAAGAATAGAATCAAGGCGACCAGATCCAGAAACCATCTCCGGATAAGCATTCATTGCCGTTGTAATAGTAGTAACCGCTTTGCGAGTAGCTTCATCTGCAATCAAATCCGGATTGGCTAATTTCAAATAGGCCGTCGCCAAGGCGGTCAGAGGCAGAGCAAATACCGGCAGCCCGCATCCGTCCGTACCTAAACCGATACTGTCTGGGGCCACACCGGCCATATAAGCAATGGTGTCGATAATCTCACGCTGCACCGTTTGCTCCGGCTGTGAGTATTCTTCAAGCGGCAAACCTTTGAGCTTACTGTAAGATAAGATACCCATGTGCTTGCCCGCACAGTTATGATAGAACTTTCTTTTGCCCGCACCACGAATGGCGTTCTCCCTACTGGAATAATCCAGCGGGTAACTCGTTGCACAGATCATTTGTTGCTCATCGATGCCAATCTTGGAGGATATGCTCTCTAGCGCAGCTACATGGTAGCTCTCTCCCCGATGAGAGGCGGTCATCAGGGCAACCTCTGCGGGTGTAAAGCCGTAATGCTCCACAATCCCCCCACGTACGCCTGGAATAGCCTGAAGGGGTTTAGCAGCTGAACGGGTGAACGATACAAATTCCGGATCACCTGCATACCCCTTTAAATTTCCGTTCTCTCCTACGATGGCAATATGCCCACTATGGACACATTCCAGCAAATCCGCCCGATACTCTCGTACTAATACGGTTTCCATGATTTCTCTCCTCTTTAACTAGATGCTCTATAACTCACAAGGACTTATTAGTATTCACATTTAATAAATGCTAGAAAATAACCCCGTGCTCCGGGATTTTTGAGTACTCCACAAACTCCCTTAAGTGTTGGTTCCATGAGGAATTCTACTCCTATTTTCATTATTCTTCAATCCTGTCCCCACCAAGAAGATTTTAGAAACCGGATAAAATATAAAAAACCGCTTCCTTCTCAGAACCTTGATCTCTGAGTAGAAAGCGGTTTTTATGGAATTCAGCGTAGCCTCACAAGGGTAGCGCAGTTCGTCTTATCCTTTGCTTGCACCTGCGGTCAGGCCATCCACCAAGAAACGCTGTAGGAAAATGAACAGCAGCGTGACTGGGAGAGCGACCAATACCGCTCCGGCAGCGAACAACGTAAACTCGGTTGAGTTACTTTGGTTCACCATCCGGTAAAGCCCAACGGCGAGCGTTCTTGTATCCTCCGTGCGCAATACAAGGTCGGCGAATATAAAATCCACAAAGCAGCCGTTGAAAATCATAAGGCTGGCATAGGTGAGCATCGGCTTAGATAACGGGATCATGATAGAAAGAAATACTTTCATATGACTCGCCCCATCCATTCGCGCAGCATCTTCCAAGCTTTTAGGAATCGTATCAAAAAAACCTTTAGCCACAAAAACATTCGTGATAATAGCACCGCTGCTGTACACGAGCACAAGTGCCCAATGAGAATTCAGTAGCCCAAGTGTGTTCAGCAGCACGTAAACTGCAATCATAGCCATAAATCCCGGAAACATCTGCAGAACTAGGAGCGTGGTTAGTGTAGTTTTTCTGCCCGTAAATCGATAACGAGAAATGGCGTACGAAGTCAGCAGCAGCAAAAAGGTGCCGAGCAGCGTAGACAACGCCGCAATCTTTAGCGTATTCATGAACCATAGCAAATATTTAGTTTGCTCAAACAGTTCCTTGTAATGAACAAAGGTGAAATTCTTAGGAATCAATGAGTCACTGAACAAACTGTTTCCTGTTTTGAAAGAAGACATAATAATCCAGAAAGCTGGGAAAAGACTAATAAAACTGAGCACAATCAGCAATAAATGGCTTCCAAACGTTTTTAACGCTTCCGTCAGTCTTAGCTTCATGCAATCATATCCTCCTCTTTAAAGGATCGCGTCCGCCGGTAGCTCCAGATGGAGAATGTCGCGACCATCAGGAAGATGACAATCCCGATGACAGAAGCAAAGCTGTACTGTGACTGGTTCAGCGCCAGTTTATAAAGCCAAGTCACCAGCAGGTCAGTGTGGCCCGCGTACTGGTAGTTAGGATTAACCGGTTCTCCGTTAGTCATTAGATAAATGACATTAAAGCTGTTAATGTTGCCGGCAAACTGCATAATCAGGATAGGTGCGGTTGCGAACAATACCATGGGCAGCGTAATCATGCGGAATTTATAAAATGACCCAGCACCGTCTACTTCTGCCGCTTCATACATATCCTTCGGAATTGTTGTCAGCACCCCAAAGGCCAGAATCATGGTCACCGGAATGCCGATCCACATATTAGCCAGGATTACAGTGACCTTAGCCCAGAAAGGATTGGTTAGCCAGGCCACACCCTCCAGTCCCAAGGCTCTTAAATAACTATTGATCGGTCCGAATTGATTATTGAACATATTGCGCATGACGAGCAGAGAAATCATATTGGGAATAGCGAAAGGAACGATCAGAAGTGTGCGCCAAAGCTTTTTGCAGCGGACACGGGGCTGGTGAATAAGTACTGCAATAAGCACACCTCCAATGTAAGTCGTCGCAGTAGCAATAACCGCCCAGATCAAGGTCCAAGTCAGCACTCCACCAAAGGTGGAACTCCAGACATCCAGACTAAGCATTTTATTAAAATTACCGAAACCCACCCAGTCTACTAGATGTGCTGGCGGTAAAATCGGGTCGGCATAGTTCGTAAACGCCAGTAGCACCGAAAAAACAAGTGGTAATATCGTCAGAAAAACCACGGCCACAAAGGGAATCGCGAGGACAAGATAGGCAAAATTCCTCCGCCCCATAGCTCTGAGCGATTCAGCGAATGAATGAATGGGCTCTTTCCGGTCCCGTGCAGCTCCAACTAGGAATGCATCTCTGATGTTCAGTAAATGAAAAGCTGTATAAAAGAGCAGCGCCAGCAATGCCATTAGACCATTGATCATCATAAAAATGGAGTGGTCGCCTTCCACCATCCGGGTTAATTTGCCTACCTTGACCATACGGCTTGGAAATTCACCAAGCGTAATTAAGCCATGCAAATGTCCCATCAGATCATGAGCAATATAGTAGATTCCAGCAGACCCCACCAGCAGGAATACCAATCCTTTCAGCCACTGCCGGTTGTAGAACTGGCCCAGTCCCGGAATAATAGCCGAGAGTAGCGCTGCGCCTGTTTTCTTCCTCATGGTTAAATCACCTGCCCTTTACTTCGACTCCAGATCGGCCTGAATCGTGGTTACAGTCTGATCCAGCGTCTGTTTAACATCAAGATTTGAGTCGTTCCACAGGGACACAAACGCTGCTTTTAGGGGTTCCCAGACCGATTTAATTTCTGAAACGGAAGGCATTGGAACGGAATTTTGGAATTGCTCGAAGAATCCGCCAATAATAGGGTCATCTTTGATTTCCGGCGCTTCTCCAGCCTCTATACTCGCAGGAATCGCTCCCGTCATCTCAAAATTCTTAAGCTGATTCTCCTTGTTGCTTGCAAAATGTGCGAACAAACGGCCTGCGACTGGATATTCCGTATATGAGTTGACATAATACGATTTGACCCCGGAGAAAGAAAGACTGTCTTGACCGTCAGGTCCCTTTGGAAGAGGAGCCACACCCAGGTTAACATTTTCCTTAAACGCCGCTATGGACCACGGCCCGTCGATATTCATCGCCAGCTTACCTTCTTGGAACAACTGTGTTTTCACGTCATAAGTGATATCTCCTGCATTCAAAGGCAGAATTTTTTTGAGGCTCTGCAGAAACGTAAACCCTTTGATAGTGCCTTCATTGTTCAATCCAATATCCTTGAAATTCGTATTGTTGTCTCCGTAAATATATCCGCCGAAGCTGCCAATAAACGGATAGCTGTAATATCCGACGAATTCCCACATGATTGCAAATTTGTTTTCCTTCGGATTGTTATACGTATCTGCAAAAGCAATCACATCATCCCACGTTTTAGGAGCGTCAGGAATCAGGTCCTTGTTGTAGAACAGCGCATAGGTTTCTACCGATTTAGGATAACCGTAAAGAATGCCATCATAAGACGATGCCTGAACGGCTGTTGCCACCATCGTTGATTTGGTTTCTTCCTCAAAAACATCATTTGGCAAAAGCAGCCCTGCTTTTACGGCTTGCCCGATCTGGTCATGGGGCAGAGTCAACACATCTGCAGCAAGTTTAGACGGACCATCCGTCGCCAGTCTTGCGCCTTGATCACCACCTGCCATTTCCTCAACTGTGACGGGAACACCATATTCTTTTTCGAAATCAACAGCAATCTGCTTCATGTACTCAAGCTGCTCCTTGGCTTCCCAGACCATCAGTTTGGCCCCTGCTTCTGGTTTCATTTCCTCATCGGTGGTATTCTCTCCGGAAGTATTTGTCTCATTTGTGGTTCCCCCCGGCTCGTTCACTGCGGAATTCGGACTCGAATTCGGCTTTGATGCGGAGTTCCCATTGCCTGAACCGCATGCGGTGACCGTCAAAGTTAACAGCAGGCATAGGACTAAACTAAATGTTACCGCTTGCATTTTGGAACGTTTACTCTTCTTCATTTGCTCATCTCCCCTTCGTTCATGAGTGATTAAACCTAACCCGCATTGAAAAAAAGCATATAAAAAAGGTACAACCTCATTTGCACAAAGTGCCGAGGTTGTACCTTTTCAGGTAACAGTGCCTTTAATTTGAATGCGTGTTATGAAAAATCAAGTTCGTTCGCCCTCATTCTATAATATCCATAATTTTGATTGCAATCAGAGTATAAGTCCAAAAAAGACGGTTTAACAAAGTTTATCTTTTCTTTTCTTTTATTTTCTCTTTATCCCTACCACATACTAAAAATTCCATATTGTAAATTCTTGTGAAATAACCTCTTGCTTTGCTCTTGAGGGTTATGGTAAGATGCAGACAAATTTAAAGGCAATGAAACCGCCAAGGGTTCAACCTCTGAAAATCATGAGGTTGGCCCTTTTTTGCGTTTACATGCCCGAAGGGATGGAAAATGAGTATGATTCAACCGGAAGCCGTTTATCACCGTATGGGACAAAATTGGTCATATGCCTACGATGAGTCTACACTTCATATTCGCATAAGAACTAAGCGGGACAACGTATCACAGATCGATCTTTTCTGTGGAGATAAATTTGGCTGGGACAAAACGCATGAGGTCATTCCAATGCAGCGCCTCGCTTCTGACGGCTTGTTCGATTACTGGCAAGCCTCCGTCCGTCCCGTTTACCGCAGACTCGCGTATTACTTTGCGCTTTATGACAAAGACGAAGTTCTTTATTTTTTGGAAAAAGGTTTTTATCCAGAGCCACCTGCTGTGGTATATGAGGGCTTGTTCGACTTTCCATTTTTGAATCGTGAAGATGTGCACTCCCCTCCATCGTGGGTGAAAGATGCAGTATTTTATCAAATATTCCCGGAGCGTTTCGCGAATGGGGATCCCACCAACGATCCGACAGATGTATTGGAATGGGGCGGCACGCCGAGTCCTCGGAATTTCTTCGGAGGGGACTTACAGGGTGTACTAGATCATTTGGATTATCTCTGTGAATTGGGCATCAATGCTATATATTTTAATCCTTTATTTGCGGCAACCACCAATCATAAATACGATACAAAAGATTATTATTTGGTCGATCCTCATTTTGGCACCAATACATTGCTGAAAGAGCTTGTGGACTCCTGTCACTCCAAAGGCATCCGTGTCATCCTGGACGGTGTCTTTAATCATTGCGGTCATACCTTCCCGCCATTTGTTGATCTGCTCGCGAACGGGCAATCTTCACGTTATGCGGATTGGTTCCATGTACGCGAGTGGCCGCCACAGGTCATCGACGGAATTCCCACCTATGACACCTTTGCATTTGAGCCTATCATGCCTAAGTTCAACACTGAGAATCCTGAAGTCATAGAATATCTACTGAATGCAGGCCGCTATTGGATCGAGGAAATCGGTATAGACGGCTGGCGGCTTGATGTCGCAAATGAAGTCTCCCATTCGTTCTGGCGGCAATTCTGCAGTGCGATCAAAAGCATTAATCCAGAAGCCTATCTCGTAGGAGAAATCATGCATGATTCCTTGCCGTGGCTGCTTGGCGATCAATTTGACGCCGTTATGAATTACCCGCTAACGAATATTCAAATTAATTTTTTCGCTCACGGACAGATCAATGCTGCACAATTCTCTCAGTCGGTTGCTACTATGCTAGCGAATTATCCGCAGCAAATTACGGAAGCCGCCTTTAATCTGCTAGACAGCCATGATACAGTTCGTTTCCTGACACTTTGCGGCGGTGACATCAGGAAGTTAAAGCTGGCCGTTTTGTTCCAGATGACCTTTCAAGGAGCACCCTGTGTTTATTATGGCGATGAAATCGGCATGGATGGCGGATACGATCCGGACAACCGAAAATGTATGGAGTGGGACTCACAGAAACAGAATCAAGAATTGTTCGAATACTATCGCTGGACGATCAGCCTTCGTAAATCTCATCCCGCATTCCGGAGCAGTCGATTTAAAGCGCTGGAGATTCCGGGTTATCCAAAGCTGCTTGTATATGAGCGGTGGGACAAACAAAGCCGGTTCATAATCGTATTGAACAATGAAGATGTTATGGCCGAAGTCATCATTCCTGTAACCGGAGCAGACACGATATGGGTAAATCTAAAGACGCAGAAGCGGACTGAAACCTCCACATCCCAGCTGCATCTGAATCTGCCTGAATTCGGCTATGCGGTACTCCAAGCCGTTAATGATTAATCCGTAACATTATAAATTCAATCGTGGAAGGATGGAGACATATGCTGCATATCACAGCCTGTCTTCGCCCTTCTTTTTGCGCATAAACAAATCTTGATAAAGCCCTAAAAAGGCGGTTTATATGACCTAAAGCCCTCTAGGTTACCGTATCCTCCCTTAAACTCCCGTAATCTCCCCCTTGCTCTTCAACTGTTTCAGCCCATACGCCAAAGTTTATATACGAAGTAAGATAAATTATAAGGAGTGATTGGTGATGAGTAACGTAGAACATGAAGTAGAGAACGGAAGCAGCTTATTAAAAGGTATCTTTATTGGTAGCTTAATTGGTGCCGCAGCAGCCCTGCTATTTGCACCAAAGCCTGGTCGTGAAATGCGCAGTGATCTGTCAGATAAACTTTCTCAAGCTACAGACAAGACCAAAGAAGTTGCTGGTGCCGTAACTGACAAAACCAAAGCTATTGCGACAACCGTTGGCGAAAAAGCAACCGATTTGGCTAGTACGGTGTCAGATAAAGCTTCTGATATCTATACTACTGTCAGTGACAGCAAACAACAAATTGCCGCCACTCTTCAAGAGGCTGGAAGTAAAATTGGTGACACTGTAAGTGAAGCCTCAAGCAATGTAAGCTCGGATGTTAAAGACGCCTCTAAAGACGTAGCTGATGAAGCTAAAGCATCCTCTAAAGAGGTTGCCAATCAGGCTAAGGATGCGAAAGAGGATGTAAAATCCTCCTATAAATCCAATTACTAATCTGCGGCATCATACAGCTATCACTTTAACAAACAACAGCCAGCTGACCGCAGCTGGCTGTTGTTTAGTTACACCTTTATTCACATCAGCAGATACAACTAGACATTTAATTAATGCCCGTTCGGGCTATAGAAAGCAGGGATGGCGCATGGCAGATTCAAATAACCAAACAAAACCTTATGAAATTGATGAACATCCTTTCGAGTTGCGACATGAAGTAAAACGCTTAAACAGTCGTCTTGATAAGATCGCTCACTCACTGGAAAAATCAGAATTCAAAGACATTCTCGACAACTATTCAGATCCGAAAAAAAGAATCATCACAAACCTGATGGCCGGTATATCTCGGGGACTTGGACTATCTCTCGGAACATTTGTAGTCCTTGGTTTATTAGGCTACATTCTTAGTCTTTTTCTTAATGTTCCAGTAATCGGAGAGTATCTTGGCGAAATTAAAAAATACATTGATGCTAATAGCTAACCGCAAGACTATCAATCTATTCCCCAACTATCGACCGCTTCCCCCGCTTGTCCGTCTAATCCTCTAGGTTGGACGGACAAGCGGGGGAATAAGTCTACAACAGTATACAAATAAAGGACATGCGGGTCTCCAGTCAGCGGAGAGAGGCATGTCCTTATCGTCGAAAATGTATATTACCCATACAGGAACTCAATAGGAAGAGTTGGCCATAATCTGCTTTAACTTCTCAGTGGCCCGCTTCTGTATGCGTGAAACGCTCATCTGTGATACCCCCAGCTTCTGGGCGATCGCCCGCTGGGATTGTCCATCTTGGAACGCTAACAGCAGCACCTGCTGCTCCTGTTCCTTCAATTGACCTAGTGCTTGTTGCAAATCCATACGTTTCTCTACGGTCTCGTAATCATTTGCGTCAGAGCTGATCAGCTCGCCTAGTGTGGCTCCTGTCTCCTCTTGAGAAAGGGGCGAGTCTAGGGAGACGTAATGATAACATTCTCTGCCCGCCAGTACTTCTACAGTTTCTTCAACAGACAAATCAAGATAATGAGCAATCTCATCCACCGCAGGCGAACGTTCCAGCTTCACTGTTAGTTCGTCAATCGCGTGTTGAACAAGTGCTCCCTTTTCTTTAATCCGTCTAGGTACCTGTATGTACCAAGATTTATCACGTAGGAAATTCTTCATATGTCCAATCATGCTTTTCATCGCATAGGGCTCAAAAGGGATTCCAAGGCTAATATCATATTGCTGTAATAACCGGATGAGCGCCATTTGCCCGACCTGATATAAATCCTCATACAAGTCGGGGCGGTTGCGAGAAATTTTTCCAGCAGCCATTTTTACCATAGGCTCATATTTCTTAATCAGCACTGTTGCGCGTTCATTATCCTTAGTCTGCTGATATTCCCAAATTTGGGTGACTGCTTCATTCATGGACTCGGGGGGAGTCACCTTATCACTCATACCTTTTCCTCGCTAAAGTTAAGGTGCTTCTTCAAAGTTACTACCGTCCCTCTTCCGGCCTCACTTACGACGCTCACGTCATCCATCAACGCTTGCATTAAGTAGAACCCTAAACCGCCGACCTGAACGTCACTTAACTCTTTATCATGCAGTGTCATACGCTCACTGGACGAGTCTTCCAAACCGTCAAAGCTCTCCCCCTCGTCTTTGACTGTAATGGATAGGGCACTTTCACCCACCTCAAAGATTACATCAACCATTCCGTCTTGTTGTCCATAGGCGTACAATACTGAGTTGTTACACGCCTCTGATACAGCTACCT
This sequence comes from Paenibacillus sp. FSL H8-0315, assembly GCF_038005365.1. Taxonomy (NCBI): domain Bacteria; kingdom Bacillati; phylum Bacillota; class Bacilli; order Caryophanales; family Paenibacillaceae; genus Paenibacillus; species Paenibacillus sp. FSL H8-0315. The sequence continues at coordinate 2,463,348 of NZ_JBBOTA010000001.1, forward strand.
TCATATCTTCAATATCTTCGTAGGTGAAGCCCATTTTTGAAGCAATACCATATAAATTCAACCTAACAATATCCACATACTCTGCGCTAGCCGGCAGCTGAAGAATTACTTTTTGCACATCATCACTCATTCTTTGTTCTATCCTTTCCTAGTGGGAATTCTCTTGGGAGGCAAAAAACTTGGTAATACCAGTCATGTCAAACAGCTTCTGAATTTGGGGAGGAACATCCTCAACCATAAACTTAACGTCCATACCTTGTCTTGATTTCAGGATCGAAAGTAGAATACCAATACCCGTGCTATCGATGTATTTTAATTCTTTAAGATTTATTACTAAATCATGCTTCGTATCACCTACAAGCGGCTCCATTACCAAACGGAAATCGGAAGCCACGGATAGATCAAGTTCACCATTCAGGAAAACCGTACATACACTTTCTTTTGTCTCTGTCTTAGCGTGAAACTTATTACTTTTATGCGTGTTCATAGACGATCTCTCCTGATAAATATTTTCTATATTAATAACCTCATAGTCCTACCTTTGAAACAAATAACATTAAAATATAAACTAGTAAATCTTGGGTTACGCCTGAAAAATAGAGGTATCTGTTTCAACCATCCGATTATCGCTGCTAGAATACCGAGAGATAATCTGCTTAATACTACTCATCTTAAGTGGCTTGCTGATATAGTCATCCATTCCTGAGGCTTTACAGCGATTCTGGATGCCATCCATGACATTCGCAGTCATTGCAATAATAATAGTCTTCTCAGCCGCCGGACCGCCTTCTCGACGGATTTGAGCGGTTGCCTCCAGGCCATCCATTACTGGCATTTGGAGATCCATAAAGATAAAATCATAGGGCTGCTTAAGCGCCATTTGCACAGCCTGTTTCCCGTCCTCAGCCATATCAGCTTCATAGCCGAGCTTATCTAGCATGCTAACCATCAGACGCTGATTGATAGGATGGTCATCTACAACAAGGATTCGGCTTCTGCTCTCCTGATTAAGAAGAAGATGAGGCGATTCCTCTTCTTGATAACCTCCTGTCAAATCTTCTCCAGGTACGGATGCTTGTATCGTAAAAATAAAGGTAGCTCCTTTTTGCTCCATGGATTCTACCCGTATTTCTCCGCCCATCATGCCTACAAGGGATTTACATATGGCTAAACCAAGCCCTGTTCCCCCGTATTTCCGTGTCATTGAAGAATCCAGCTGTGAGAACGGTTGGAACAATCGGTCGCATTTCTCTGGAGAAATACCAATCCCTGTATCCATGATCGTGAACTCGACTTCTACCTTGTTCCCAGATGTTTCTTTGATGGAAGCGACTAAATAGACACCGCCTTGATTCGTAAATTTAACTGCGTTAGCAATCAGATTAATTAATACTTGGCGTAAACGGGCCATATCTCCATATAAAAGTCTAGGCAACTTCTGATCGATAAAATAAGCAAGCTCCAGGTTCTTTTTTCCCGCTTCCACCGAAAAGAGGCTGAACACCTCTTGAATACATGTGCGAAGTTCGAACAGCTGCTCTTCGATTTCCATTTTACCGGATTCCATTTTGGTGAAATCAAGAATATCGTTTATCACCGTAATCAACGTGTCTGCACTTTTCCGAATGATCTCGGAATACTCCTTCTGCTCAGGAGCAAGGTCAGTCTCCATTAATAAATCAATCATACCCACTACGCCATTCATTGGTGTACGAATCTCATGACTCATCATAGCCAGAAATTCCGACTTCGCTTTGGAGGCGATCTCCGCCTCTTCCTTAGCCTTTACGAGCTCACTATTTATGATTTCCAGTTCTTTCGTCTTTTGCTGCAGCAGCATGGTCTGAGTCTGATGCTTCTTGCTCGTAATATACATCTCGACAAAACCTTGTATCTTAGACTTCAGAATTTGTGGAATGAAGGGCTTGACCATATAATCAATAGCCCCTGCAGAATAGCCCGCGAATAAATGCTCCGCTTCCTTACTATTCGCAGAGATAAAGATAATCGGAATTTCCTTTGTTTTTTCTCTGGCTTTAATCAACTTTGCGGTCTCGATCCCATCCATACCTGGCATCTGCACGTCCAGTACGATGACAGCAAAATCATACCTTAACAAACACCGCAGCGCTTCTTCGCCGGAGGTGGCTTTGACTAGCTCATAATGCTGGCTTTCAAGTACCGCCTCCAGCGCCAGCAGATTTTCAGGACGGTCATCTACTAGTAGTATATGAATTGGTTCTTGAAACCCCATAGGACCACCCTCCTTCATGCGTTATTTTATGTTACGGTATATTTTTTCTACTCTGTCCAAAGACTCATAACAATCGCTGTACTTCGTAAAGTGAATGGATTCTTTAGAGCCTAGAACAAGTATTCCAAAACGACTTAAACTTTCATGAAACAAGCCGTGAACATGATCCCGCAGCTCATCATTGAAATAGATCATCACATTGCGGCAGAAAATAACATTAAACTCATTAAAAGAAGTATCTGTAGCCAAGTTATGCTCAGCGAATATAATGTTTTTGCGTAAATATGGCTGTAAAATAACCGAGTTATACTTCGCTGTATAGTATTCAGAGAATGCCCGGGTACCTCCCGCCTCCAAATAATTCTTAGTGTATTGCTTCATTCTGCTAATATCATAGACGCCTTCCTTAGCCTGCTGTAAAGAACGCTCATTCATATCTGTGGCATAAATCCGAGCCTTATCGTAAAGCCCTTCTTCATGAAGCAGGATGGCCATAGAGTATACTTCTTCACCAGTGGAGCATCCAGCATGCCAGATACGAATATAGGGATAAGTCCTCAACAACGGAACTACCTTCTGGCGAAACGTTAAAAATAACCCCGGGTCCCTAAACATTTCGGTAACCGGAATGGAGAGACTATAGACAAATCGTTCAAAACAGGCACGATCATGCAGCACCTTTTCTTGCAGCGCGGATATGCTGTGTACATTCTCCGCATGCACATGATGCCAGATACGTCGCTTCAAAGAAGGCAACGCATAATTCCGGAAATCATATCCATATAAACGGTGTACTCCATCAAGGAGCAGCTCGATCTCAATTTGCTCCAACTCGTCACTTCCTACCATAACGGGCTGCTCCTCATATCCGTGTTCTATCGCTTTCATTGTTATCCCGACTCCCTTATTAACACACCCTAATTCTAGTCATGTTAGTTCTTAAAAAGGTATTACCCCAAATATGAGTTTACGAATACAACCAGACACGCATTAACGAAAGAAGTTGACCTGTTGCGATCGGTTTCTTCATATAATCAGAAGCTCCCGCTTCAATACATTTGGCGCGATCCTCTTTCATTGCTTTGGCGGTAAGCGCAATAATAGGCAGTTTCTGATATTGCGGCATTTCACGGATTCGGCGCATAGCTTCATATCCGTCCATTTCCGGCATCATCATATCCATAAGCACGAGATCAAAATCTTCTTGCTCTACCAGCATTTCCAGCGCTTCACGTCCATTCTCCGCAAACTTCACTTCCATGTGGTATTCTTCCAGTACACTAGAGAGTGCAAAAACATTACGAATATCATCATCGACGAGCAGTATTTTCTTCCCTTCGAATAACTCTTCTTTGTTATGCAGCTTCTGCAAAATTTTACGTTTATCTTCCGGAAGATTGGCTTCTACCCGGTGCAAGAACAACGTTGTCTCATCCAGTAGTCGTTCCGGAGAACGAACATCCTTAATAATTATGGATTCAGCATACTTGCGGAGCTGTGTCTCCTCTTTGCTATCTAAATCCTTACCTGTATAAATAATAATAGGAAGATCGTTTAATTCCTCATCATCACGAATCTGATCCAGCAATTCAAAGCCGTTCATATCCCCAAGCATAAGATCCAGAACCATACAATCATATCTCTGCTTGCGCAGCTCCATCAGTGCCTCATTGCCGGTTGATACCGCGGTGATAGCTACATCATCGTGACCGATCAATTCCATAATGGAACGACGTTGAATCTCATCATCTTCAACAATCAGAAGGTACTTCACTGTGCTGGACGTATAGTTCTCAATTTGTGAGAAAGCCCGCTCCAATGCTTCTCTTGAAGATGGTTTTCTAAGATACGCCATAGCTCCCATCATTAATCCTTGCTTCACTTCATCGTTCACTGAGATAACATGAACAGGAATGTGACGGGTCTGAGATGCACTTTTCAGCTCTCTAAGAATGGTCCAGCCGTCCATTACAGGCAGCTGTATATCGAGAATGATCGCATCTGGCAAATAAGTTTTTGCCATCTGCAGTCCTATATCGCCTTGAAGCGCTACTAAACCTTTAAATCTGCGCCCACGAGCCATGTCTAACAAGATTTTCGCAAAGCTTTCATCATCTTCAATAATAAGCAGGACTTTGTCATTCGCCGTCAAATTGTCACGGTCATCCTCAATTGTCAGTTGTGGAAGGGGTACGTTAACTGCTGCTGGCACTAAGGTTGGAAGCATGTCTCCAATATATTCATCATATGTGGAATCCTCTTTGGACACCGCAGCTTCTATTTCTGCACGTTGTTTACTGTAATTTGCCTTCACCGGCAAATATAAAGTGAAGGTACTGCCTTGTCCCTCACGGGATTCGAGCACGATAGCGCCACCCATTATACGAACCAATTCACGGCTGATCGACAATCCCAACCCCGTGCCTCCATATTTACGGCTGGTTGTTCCGTCTACCTGCTGGAAGGCTTCGAATACAATATCTGTTTTGTCAGCCGGAATACCAATGCCACTGTCCTTCACAGCAATAGCAATATATTCATTATCACTCGGCAGATTTAGTGGCAAGAGATTATTATCTGCCGGGCTAACTGAAAACTCAATAAAACCTTCGGTTGTAAATTTAAAGGCATTGGAGAGCAGATTTCTTAAGACCTGCTTCAACCGGTGACTATCGGCAATAACGCTATCTGGCAGCGGCTCGTTAAAGGCTATCCGTAAGGAGAGTCCTTTTTTGATCGCCTGCGGAGCAAAATTCTGCTTCACAAAGCTTTTCAGCTCAGTCAGTTTAATTTCTTCATGATTCAGTTCCATTTTTCCTGCATCAACCTTGGATAGATCGAGAATTTCATCAATCATTTTAAGCAGGTCAGCACCTGACATATAAATCGTATGGGCAAATTCAACCTGCTTCTCCGTTAAATTACCATCCTTGTTCTCAGTAAGCAGCTGAGACAAGATCAGCAGACTGTTGAGCGGCGTCCGCAATTCATGGGACATGTTCGCCATAAATTCCGATTTATACTTACTAGTCACGGATAATTGCATAGCCTGTTTCTCTAGCTGAACCTTAGCATGCTCAATTTCATCTTTTTTCTCCTCGACCTCCTGCACTTGTTCCTCTAGTGCACGAGTCTTGGCGACGAGTTCCGTATTGTAATGCTCCAGTTCCTCCTGCTGGCGTTGCAGCAGTTCTTCTGAACGCTTAAGCGCGTCCGTCTGCTCTTCCAAGTTCTCATTAGAACGGCGCAGTTCTTCTTGCTGAGTCTGCAGCTCCTCTGACTGACATTGCAGTTCTTCCGTAAGTGCTTGTGACTCACGCAGTAATTTCTCTACAATCAGACGACGACTAATATTATTGAAAATAATGCTTAAATTATTCGCAAGTTGTTGCAGCAAATCATTTTTCAGACTGCTAAATGGCTGGAATGAAGCGAATTCTACTACACCGAGCAGCTCGTCTTCAAAAATAAGCGGATGAATGGAAATATATCCTGGCTGTGAATCCACAAAGCCGGATTTCACGGAGATATAATCTTCAGGAGCCCGCTCCAATCTGATTGGGTGCATATCAAGCGCACTTTGTCCTACAAGCCCTTCTCCAATCAAAAAACCTTCCTTTGGTTTCTTATCGTTATCTACTGCATAATAACCACTGCTTCGTAAAAAATCGGGACGGTTAGCATCCTTCAAATATACTGCCCCAAACTGGGCTCCCAGCACAGGGGTGAACTCGTTGATAAAGGTCTGTGAGACCTGATCCAATGAGCTAACCCCCCGGAGAAGTTCTGTCACCTGAGCAACATTTGCATTCAGCCAGGATTGATCATTCTGTGCCTGTGCATAAGCCTGTTCCATTTGCTGTTTCTCTTCAAGATCTAACGCCATTTTCTTAAAGACAAGGGCAACCTCACCAATCTCATCTTTCGAAGTAACCTTTATGCGCCTTATGGCCCGAATTCTGCCGTTGCCAAAGCTGGTAATCATCATCGAAACGACATTAAGCCCCCGCGTAATGCTTGGAATGATCCATAGAACAACTCCAAGTCCAAGTAGCAGGCCCACAATCATCATCAAGATGACCATCTGAGTAGAGCTTTGATAGGCATCTTTAGCTTTTGCGCTCTCTTCATTCATAATAAAGGCATTATAATCAGAGAGACTGTTCAGAGCATTTAACACGGCATTCTGAATCGCTTGTCCCTCTGTGTTAGAATACGTGCTGGCATTCTGGAAATAACCAGCTGATAGCAGCTTCAATATTTTTTCCTGATAATTTAGATAGATCGTATAAGAATCATCAATTTGATTAACGATCTGCATCTCTTCAGCGCTAGTCATTGATTCTTTTATTTTGTCGTAGTGCTCATTCGCCTTAGCTATTTTTTTATCAATCTCTTTTTTTTGTGATTCTACCGTTGATGTATCCGCGCTTAACATGGTCGTCGTTAATATGCGCGCCATATCATTCACTTCTCCACGCATACCTGAAGAAGAGCGCCCCTTCATATATCTATCCTGGTAACCCTCAAGCTGACCATTCATATAATCCAAACGATCGTATCCAATCATAGTAAGTGCCAGCATAATCGCCAGCATCGCACTAAAACCAATTAAGAGTTTAGCCTTTATTTTCATCCTCATTCTGTTCCCTTCTTCAGTGAGATCCACACTATACATTTGTCATCGTCACGCTCTTTAGGAACATCAGCATTGAAAAAAGCAGCCCGTATAGTTTCTTCCTTCCATTCATGCTCAACATTTAAATGCTTAATCATAAACTTCAGCTGCTCTTCCTGTTCACCCTCAACCAGCTCCAGCAGACCATCTGTATAGAGAACCAAATGCCCTTCATCTTCGTAGGTCAAGCTCTGAGGCTGAATATCAATCCGTTCAAACAGGCCTACAGGGTGACAATTACTTTCCAGCAAGACCGGAGTCTTAGCTGCGCCCTCAAAAAATAGCGCAGGTGGATGCCCGGCGTTAACGTAGTCAATACGCTTTATACGAGTGTCGATCACAAGATAAATCGTCGTAAAATAATATTGAATCAGCTTTTTCTCAATATAAAGTTGGTTAAACCTTCGATTGAGTTCCTGAATTACCTTTTCCGGCTCTACATAGGTAGTTACCGTATCCTTTAATACTGACGCAAGGAACATGCAAAAAAGAGAGGACGATATACCGTGTCCCATAATGTCCAGGAGGATTACGCCATATCGGCCATCCCCAAGGGGATACCAGGCATATAAATCACCCGCCAATTCAGAGGAAGGCTGATAGATAGCATGCACCTCGAAATTCTCTTCCTGCAGGGGTAGGCTGAGTACAGCATTCTGCACGAGTGCAGCCAGTCTCAATTCCTCCTGAATCCGCTGATCCCGTTCCTTATGCCAATCTTTCTCACGTTTCAACCGCAGAGCAAGCCGAATCCGGGCCATTAGCTCCACTTTATTAATAGGTTTCGTAACATAATCTACTGCACCTGCATCCAGCGCTTCGGCCAATTTCTTTGAATCACCTACAGCTGTAACCATTATTATTGGAATATCCTTAAGATGTTCGTATTGCTGCACAACACGACATGCTTCGATCCCATCCATTTCTGGCATCATCATATCCAGTAAAATCAGATCAATATCTGACATCCGGGGACGTCCATCTTCACTCCCCGAACCGATTCCAAGCCGTTCCAGCATCTCTTTGGCAGAGGATGCGGTTACGAAATTTCGGTAATCTTCTTTTTTCAGGATTTCACGGATAATGATAACATTAGTCGGATTGTCATCCACGATTAAGATTCTCATCATCTTCACCTCACACGATTAGTATTACGACCGTAAAATTCTGCAAACCTACTAACTATATCATACGCTATTTCACAGTGTTATTTCTATTTTCATAATATGTAAATATAGTCATAGGATCAATTTACGTATTCAGCAAAGTAACCTCCAGCCCCACTATACCTAGTGGGGCTGGAGGTTACTCTATTCTAAAGACAGCCTATGTTTATTAACCAATTTGCTCAAATATGAAACAGATTAGGAAGAAATACTATCAAATAAATCAATTCCTTCAAATTCACCCGCCAAATTTCGATATATTTTGAGTGCGTTATTCCCTCTCAGGTATACATCCCCATCTTCGGCTATAAAATACGGTTTGCCCAGAGTATCTTGCAGATTATCTGTTAAAGGATCGATTTCTACGCCATCTACATGTAAACCGAACTGCTGTGCTTGCGGAGGTGCAACATGTACATAAAGTACAACACCCTCGCCCACACCCACTGTCACATCTGCGTAATGGTACTCCACTGTCTCTAGCAATGGATCATTTGTCACCGCAAGCGGATTGCCTTTGGTCAGAAGCAGTTCTTCCTTTGTGGTGTATAAAGCGACACCTTGCAGAGAATCAAAGCGATTTATATATGGGCTGGATTCTGAAGCATGTTCAAATGCGAGAACCGACTTAGGTTGTTCAATAAAAGTAGAGATAGGCACCAACTGTGGAGACGCATCAAAGTATGGGAAAAGAAGACCAAATAAAAGGATCATCATGTTCATGTTGTGTCCCACCTTTCTTATCTGCAGCCACCGATTACAGAAGCTTTACTATCTTATGCTTAATGACGAAATTTCTTCCAAAGAGTTGCAGCTACGTCTACACCTTTTAGCACTGTAGCTATTTTTCCCGGTGACTTCTCAGCATAAATGGCATCATAGGAGTTAACAGTACGTTCTTCAGCAGGAGTTAGCGGAGCTTCTTTTATAGAGACTTCCTTACTTTTCTCCTTCAGCTCACGCGATTTACGATATTTCTCGATCACTGTGACTGACACTTGTTTGACTGTTAAGGTTAGCTCATTCATAACATCACCCAGATTCTTGACAGAATCGATGACTGGGTCAATCTTCTGAATCTTATGCTGTACATCGGCAGTGATTTCATTTGCGTGTCTGACCGTCGTTTTCACTTCATAAGTAAGCTCATCCATCGTCTTCTGTACTTCCACCAAGGTTTGGCTGACTTTGTCGAGTGAATCCTTTGCCGACTTTAAAGTTTTAATTAAAAAGAAAACAAGTACTGCGAATGCAATTGCGACGAGTGCTACACTAAGTTCAATGATCATATTCATAACCCCTTCCATATCTCATAAATATCGGCTAATCAGCCTTGTATACTGCATAGTTACCCCTGGTCCCATAAGCCGAAACATCTTGTCGAGCGTTGTCAAGAGTCCCTCTTCCCTTTTGTTTCAAAATCAAAGTCCCCGTTTATACAATGACTACATTAATCAAAAAAGGATAGGTGATATGTAATGTTAAAATGGTCCGCAATACTACTTGTAGTCGCAGTAATCGCCGGTATCTTTGGTTTCTTCAACCTAGTAGCTGCCGCTGCTGGTCTTGCTAAGATCCTGTTCTTCGTCTTCCTGGTTCTGTTTGTAATTTCTCTCTTCACGGGACGCAGAGGCAGATCTATGTAGCCCCTCTTATTAATGGTGTGACTGTTGTATCCCTCCCATATCTATCCATATATCTTATTCATCATGCAGAAAGTATAGGTCATTCCTGCACAGATGTCACTTGAGAAAATAAGAAATGTTGAATGGGTGGTTCATCACGCATCAATTACGTTTACTAGCTTATTAACAAACAGCGCTTTTGGAAAAAAATACATCCAACCCCCACAGGAGGAACCAAACATGAAAAAAATCGCCAGCCTTACAGTAGCCTTAGGACTTATGGCTTCCATTGCAGCTACAGCTTCAGCAGCTGAAGTAACAGGAACTACTACGGCTCCTGCAACCGTAACTGGAAGCACTTACAGCAATTCTTTTGAAACCATTATTACTCCAGCGGATATGAGTCCAGCTACACCGCAAATAGTGCTGACTGAGAAAACACCTTTCTACTTTTCAGTCGGAGGTATAATTCCAGCAGGCTGGCTTGGCGTTCAGACTCTTGATACAACAGGTGAAGTCATTTCGGATACTTGGGGTAATGAATGGAGAGAAATTTACACTTGGCTAGGAAAAGCATGGGTTAAGGTTCCTGTATCAGCCAATGTGATTTTGCCATAATTAATCAATAAGCGAAGAAGGGGTGTCCCAAGAGCCAAGAAAATGGCCGATGGTACTGCCCTTTTTTTATGTGGAGAGTACATATTCTGAACAGATAAACAGGAAGAGCTACCCCTTCAGTAGAGAATTCTACTAAAAGGATAGCCCTCTTGCGCGTACGCCCGCCATCGTTCACCCGTCACAAACATGCGATGCTGTCGCTTCCTGCATTTTCATATATTTAGCGAATGACCGAACCTCCGTAGAGAAAACGATTCATCCAAGAAGCGCTTAGTTTATCTACTCTTACCCCGCCTGAAGCTACGGAATAAGTTTGTAGAACTTGTCCATCCCCTAGATACATTGCAACATGCGATATTCTAGCTGTAGATTTGTCGATTCCCTCATAAGCAGAAGCAGAATTCCCCTTATAATCCATAAAGAACATTAAGTCGCCGCGCTTCAAATTGGAAATAGACGTAACCACCGTACTATTCGACTTCACCCAATCTCCCTGTTGACGGGAATCCGCCGGCAGTTTGAGATTGGCTGCATCCATAAAAATTTGCCGGATGAAGTCCGAGCAATCAAAGGTGCTTGTATCATTTCTGCTGGAGCCATACTCATAAGGCGTTCCTAGATATCCCATACCTGCAGCAATCACCCGTTCGATTTGGGCTGAAGCCCCCGGTGTGGTTACAGGTGGATTGGGTGTAGGTGTAGGCGTTGGTGTTGGTGTTACCGTTCCAGATCCCCCACCGTTTCCTGAAAGTGTACTATATTGTTCACTTGAACTTATATATCCGATGCTACCATCCGCCGCTTTAACTTGATACCAGTAACTGTTAGGCTGCGCCAGAACTTCTACTTTTTCTCCCTTATTCAAAAGCTTCATTATTTTCCCGCTTGTTGAAGGTGAAACTCGAAGATTCACACCATACTTAATGGTGCCAGTTTGTGCCGATGGTGTCGTTACTGAAGCAGAGGATACACTGATATATTTATCTCCTGCACTTGTATAACCCACTGAACCATCAGCCGTTTTTACTTGATACCAATAGCTGTTAGGCTGCGAAAGGATCTGCACTTGATCTCCCTTTTGCAAGTACTTCACTATTTCTCCGTCAGTAGAAGGGGTGCTGCGAAGGCGAACACTAGCCTCGATCACACCTGTTTGAACGGCTGAAGCTGCTGTAACTGAATTAGATGAACTTGAGGCTGCCGCTGCTTGTCCAGGAGCAGATACTCCTAAACCTGCAACAATTGCAGCAGATACTAACAAAGATGCTGTAATTTGCTTATGTGATTTGATCATACGTTCCCCCAAATTCCATGATGAGATTTCAATAAAGGATTGTACTACATTATTCCTTTATGCCCTCATTATAGGCTTGCCCGGGATTTGGAACATGCTCCAAATTTCACATATAATCATGCCACTTTATGGTAACACACAGGTCTAAAGTCTCGATTTCTCCTTGAATATGTGTTATTTTTCCTTAATATAGCATTTCGCGATTTATTTTTTAGGCTCCACGTGCACCTGCACATTCATAATATTATGCATTTTGCTCATTCTTTCTTCGATGGAATCACTTATTTCATGACCTTCCGTCACAGAAATATTCGCATCCACCTCCACTACAACATCCACATGCACATGATTACCATGAACCCGTGCCTTCACATCTTTAATCTCTTCTACTCCCGGCGTTCGAGCAATCGTACTGCGTAGATCCATCAATTTATCTTGATCAAAGCCATCGGTAAGCCGATAGGTCGAATCACGAAAAATATCCCAAGCGGTCTTGGAGATAATGAGTCCGACAAGAACAGCTGCTGCGGAATCAATCCATGGCAAACCAAACTGTGCACCCACAATCCCAACTGCGGCTCCAACACTGACCATTGCATCAGAAAAATTATCCTTAGCCGCTGCCATAAGTGCCCCACTGTTAATTTGTTTGGCCAGTCTTTTGTTATATATGTATACCCCCATCATAGCTACTGCACATACAATAGCCACCCCTGCCGACCAGAGCTGCGGCGTTTCTTTTGTACGATCGAAAAAGGAACGCACCGCCTCCACAATCACTTGAAGGCCCACTACCGCCATGATAAAAGAAGCCAACAACGCCGCTACGGTCTCTGCCCGGAAGTGCCCATAAGCGTGGTCAGAGTCAGGTGGCTTCCGCGAAATCCGTAACCCCACCAGTACAGCTATGGATGCTACGATATCTGTTAAATTGTTGACCCCGTCCGCAACGAGTGCGCTAGATGCAAATAAATAACCACAAACCAGCTTGAATGATGATAGGATGAGGTAAGCCGCTATGCTCACCCAAGCTCCTCGTTCACCTTTACGTATATCTTCGTAAATATCAGTCATTCTTGGCTCCCCCTCTTTTCCCCGATTATTTAAAATACGGAAAAGAATTCTTTCAATTATTCTTGCCCTTGTGGCAGCATTTAAAAACAATTAGAATAAAGTGTAAGGACTTGCTTCGAAGGAGGTTATCATAATGAGCGAAAGCAACGATAAAGGAAAAATCAACTTAGCGGAAGCTATCCGTAAAAAACTGGAACAGAAGAAGCAACAATCTTCCTCCAAGCCTGGATCCACATTTCAGGCCGGTTCCGCCAAACCGCTAAAAAGCCAAAATAACAAAAAGCCTAACAACCAACGCCGTCGTACTGGCGGATCTTAGTATTTACTTATACTTAAACATAAACGGCTGCGAATCCCTCGGGGAAACGCAGCCGTTTATACGTTCGTCCTGCCTGATAGGATGGATTAGAACTCTTCAAATTCATAACTGCTTTTCTTTAATGTACGATTAGCCAGCTGAAAACATGCGCTTTGGGAAACCTCAAGGGCTAAAGACTCCTGTCTTGGAAACCCCGCATACACCCCGTAGAATTCTACTTGTGAATAACTTTTCAAAATTGAAATTATAAAGACAGCTACCCTGATCCTAAAAGGATTAGTGTAGCTGCTTCATGGATTCCTTCCGCATAGCGGAAATTAAATATTATACTTCTACAGGATACATGCGCTGGCGCATTTCCTTAATTTCTGGATTCTCCAAATATTCATCGTAGCTCATGGAGCGATCAATTACACCTGTAGGTGTAATCTCGATGATGCGGTTAGCAATGGTTTGGATGAACTGATGGTCATGGGAAGTGAATAGAATCGTGCCATCGAAATCGATCAGCCCGTTATTCAGTGCCGTGATGGATTCCAGATCCAAGTGATTGGTTGGTTCATCGAACACAAGCACGTTCGCGCCGTTGAGCATCATTTTGGCCAGCATACAGCGAACCTTCTCGCCCCCGGACAGCACACTTGCTTTCTTCAGTGCTTCTTCTCCGGCGAACAACATACGGCCCAAGAATCCACGCAAGAAAGTTTCGTCCTGATCTTTAGAATACTGGCGTAGCCATTCTACAAGATTCATTTCCACACCATCGAAATAGCTGGAGTTGTCTTTCGGGAAATACGCTTGAGTTGTAGTTACTCCCCATGTATATTCGCCCGCATCCGCTTCTTGCTCACCCATGATCACATCAAACAGCAGTGATTTAGGCTGGGAGTAAGGGCCTACAAACGCAATCTTATCCCCTTTATTTACTACAAAGCTAATTTCATCAAGAAGCTTTTCACCTTCAACCGCTTTGGACAATCCGCTGACTGTCAGCAATTGTTTACCCGCTTCACGTTCTGGTTTGAAGTTAAGGAACGGATATTTACGGTTGGACGGACGAATGTCGTCCAGTGTAATTTTCTCAAGTTGCTTCTTACGTGATGTCGCTTGTTTAGACTTGGAAGCATTGGCCGAGAAACGCTGGATAAATGCCTGCAATTCCTTGATTTTATCTTCCTTTTTCTTGTTCGAATCACGCTGCAAAGCTTGCGCAAGCTGACTGGACTCATACCAGAAGTCGTAGTTGCCGACGTACATCTGGATTTTGCCAAAATCAATATCCGCAATATGCGTACATACTTTATTCAGGAAGTGACGGTCATGGGATACGACGATAACAGTACCTTCATAGTCCATGAGGAAGTTCTCTAACCAGCCAATAGATTCGAGATCCAAGTGGTTGGTAGGCTCATCTAGCAGCAGGTTATTTGGACGGCCAAACAAGGCTTGCGCCAAGAGTACCCGTACCTTTTCATTGCCGCTCAGTTCGGCCATTTTTTTGTCATGCAGTTCACGCATAATTCCGAGACCAATCAGCATGGCAGCTGCATCTGGCTCAGCATCCCAGCCGTTAAGCTCAGCGAACTCACCTTCAAGCTCCCCTGCACGCAGGCCATCCGCTTCTGTGAAATCGGACTTCGCATAAAGCGCATCCTTTTCTTTCATAATTTCATAAAGACGTGTATGACCCATAATTACGGTCTCAAGTACTGGGAATTCATCATACTCAAAATGGTTCTGTTTGAGTACTGCGAGACGTTCGCCCGGTGTAACATGTACCTCACCGGTATTTGCTTCGATCTCACCAGACAGAATTTTCAGAAAGGTTGATTTACCGGCACCATTGGCACCAATCAAACCGTAGCAGTTACCAGGGGTGAATTTTATGTTTACATCTTCAAAGAGAGCGCGTTTTCCGTAGCGGAGTGTTACGCCGCTTGTGCTAATCATTACGCATTACCATCCTTTTCACTTAGGGTTTCGGCTCATTATAGCATAAATAGAGAGCAAAAAGCCCGTAAAATAGCCTTTTCAGCTGTTCTCTCCAATACTAAAGTTATTCCAGCTGCTGTACAGAGGTCGCCAGTTAGGAGGAATTTTTTCAATTATTGTCCAGTTATGCGATTCTCGGGTTGTATAATAAGCGTTTCGCCATAGCTGAGCGTACGGATTCTTTCTTCAGAAATACCCTGTTTAAGCCGGGCACTTTCCATCCGATCCAGCGCTTCCCGGGCCGTATCATCAGCAAGTCTATAGGTGCCGTAATGCATCGGAATCATGGTCTCCGCTCCAACATCTACAAATGCTTGTATAGCCTCTTCAGGGGTTACATGCTGCGAGGTCATGAACCACTCCGGTTCATAAGCTCCAATCGGCATGAGTGCAACATGAAGCTTATAGCGGCTCCCAATCTCCTTAAAACCCGGAAAATAACCGCTATCTCCTGCGAAATACAGGTTAGGAGGCAGCTTGTCGCTATCCGATTCGATCGGCTGCAGAATGTATCCTCCCCAATGAGAAGTATTCGTGTCCCAAGGCGTTCTCCGCGTCCAGTGCTGAGTCGGCACGAAGGTAAGCTTAATTTTACCTAGCGTATTTTCCTGCCACCATTCCATTTCTATGCAGTTATGAAATCCTTTGCGGAGCATCTTTCGTTTCAAGCCTATAGGAACAACAAGGGTTGTCCCTGCTCTATATAATTTACGGATAGAAGCCATATGCAAGTGGTCATAATGAGAGTGCGAGATCAGAATCAGGTCAATGGGAGGCACTTCGCTGAGCGGAATCCCGGGTTGCCCCAATCTTTTCTCAAAGCCTAGTCTTCTCGCCCAGATTGGATCAGTAATGATATTCATCCCTTCATATTGAAGGAAAAACGTTGAATGCCCAATCCACGTAATGGTGGTCTCCAGGCGATTCTCCGCCAGATAAGCTAACCTCGGCGGCGTACTTGGCACTACATATGAATAATCTTTTTTCTTCCGTCGACGTTCCTCCCGCCACTTACGAAACTCTTTAAGTGTTTTATCGGTACTCACATTGTCGAGGTTATTGTAGCGAAATTTAGCCATAGAGCACCTCATCTTTAGAAGTTTGCAGAGCATGCTTTACTTTAGCGAATATAATACAACTATATTGAACGGCAGAGTATTTTGCAAAATATACAAGTTACTTGGTAATGGTGCGCCCTTTTTCCGCAAAATATCTAAGTACCCTTTTGTGTTTCACGCCAGAAATGAGATAATATGTGTATAAAGTATGGCGGTGCATATACCGTTCAAGGGGGAGCTACGTATGAAGATTACTTTTATTGAACCGACTCCAAGTCCAAATACGATGAAGCTTCATTTGGACGAAAGTCTGGAACCTGGAATTCGCAGAACCTATACACCAGAAAGTGAACGTTCCGCACCGGCCTGGGCACGCGAAATGTTAACGATACCGGGCGTTATTAGCATCTATCACGCTGCTGACTTTGCAGCGCTCGAACGCAAGGGCAATGCGGATTGGGCAGCGATTCTAAGAGAAGTCCAGAACCGCTTCGGCAACAGCGAAGGCTTAAATGACGATTGGAATCTTGCCGATGAGAACGCTGGCGCTCATTTCGGCGAAGCTCAAGTCTTCGTCCAGATGTTCCGCGGAATTCCGCTGCAGATCCGCGTTAAGACCGGCGCGAATGAAGAGCGCATCTCCTTAGCAAACCGCTTCACGAAGGCGGTTATGGATGTGGCTAGCGCCGTGATGATTAAAGAGCGTAAGCTCACTGATTACGGCGTGCGTTATGGCGAGCCCGCGGAGATTGCACGCGAGGTGGAGCAAGAGGTCGAAGCGGCGTATCCGCAGGAACGCCTCGACTCTCTCGTGCAGCAAGCCATTGCGCACGGCGCCGAAGGTGAGTTCGTCGAGCAGAGACGAACCCGCAGTCAGGATGAGCTGCTGCGAGACCTGAAGCATGAGGATTGGCGCGTGCGCTACGCCGCGCTGGAGGATCTTACGCCGACGGCGGAGCTCCTGCCGGAGCTTAAGGCGGCGCTGCACGATCCCAAGCTGCATATTCGCAGGCTTGCGGTCGTGTATCTAGGCGACCTTCGCACGCCTGAAGCGATGGAGCTGCTCTATGAGGCGATGGCAGACAGCGCGCCAGCCGTGAGACGTACGGCAGGCGATACGCTGTCCGACATCGGCGATCCTGCCGCCACGCCAGTGATGACGGCAGCACTGACAGATAAGAGCAAGCTTGTCCGCTGGCGCGCAGCTCGTTTCCTCTATGAGGTGGGCACATCCGATGCCCAAGAAGCGCTGTCAGTTGCGGCGGAAGATCCGGAATTCGAGGTTGGACTTCAGGCCAAAATGGCTTTGGAACGTATCGCTTCCGGTGAAGCAGCGGCGGGTACCGTTTGGCAGCAAATGTCAGAGCGTCGTCGCAGCTAACATTCCCTACCGGATTTTGTCATTGCTTGACTTGCGAACTTGCTTTATACTAATTCCTGTTGTTTATAAATGAATGAAGTAAAGATAGCCTCGTCATACTAAGATGAGGTAGAGGTCGCGGATATAAAGAGTACGCGCGTGGAGACGTTAGAGCCGTCTATGAATCGCGTCGAAAGGAATATCTGCCGAAGTCTGCACTGTCGCTCTTACAGCGGTGCAGGCTGGGGCCGTTGCCGAAAGGCACGGAACTGTCACATTGTATAACCTGCATAAGCAGCAGGTCATAATGTGTTGCGCTATCTTCACAGGGAGTATGATGCGGAGCTGTATAGATGGAAACCGCAGATATAGTCTGCGGTTTCTTTGCGTTTACAGAATTTGTATATTTAGTGTTTGTCCATAACCTTATGGAGACCACCAAATACACTCTCCCGCTCTGCGGGAGGAAGCAGCTCAGCACTCCCCGTTCATGAATTGAAAGATTAGATCATAAGGAGTGTCAAATCATGCAGGGCAAGCAGCAAAATCTAGCACAAGGCAACGTAGGTAACCCGCCTGAGCTAAAAAAATCATTTAAAGCAAGGCATTTGACCATGATTGCGCTTGGAGGATCTATTGGTACTGGACTCTTCCTGGCCAGTGGTGGCGCTATCGCTTCAGCCGGACCCGGTGGAGCACTTCTAGCCTATACGGCTGTTGGTGTTATGGTTTATTTCCTCATGACCAGTCTGGGAGAGCTCGCTACCTATTTGCCGGATTCGGGCTCATTCAGCACTTACGGCACGCGTTTCGTCAGCCCCGCTTTTGGGTTCGCCATCGGCTGGAACTTCTGGTATAACTGGGCGGTTACGATTGCAGCAGAATTGTCTGCCGCCACCGTCATTATTAAATATTGGTTCCCGGACAGTCCCTCCTTTCTCTGGAGTCTCGTGTTCCTGCTGCTGATGTTCGGTCTTAATTTCCTATCTGCTCGTGGATACGGAGAATCAGAATATTGGTTTGCCATTATCAAAATTATTACTGTTATCGCCTTCCTTATTGTCGGAGTTTTGATGATTTTCGGAATCATGGGCGGAAAAGCCGTAGGCTTCAGCAATTTCCAGATCGGGGGCAGCTCGTTCCACGGTGGCTTCTTCGCTTTCGTCGGTGTCTTTATGGCTGCGGGATTCTCCTTCCAAGGCACCGAGCTAATCGGTGTTGCAGCAGGTGAGAGTGAGAACCCTCGCCGTAACGTACCTATTGCTATTCGCCAAGTCTTCTGGCGTATATTAATCTTTTATATCCTCGCTATACTAGTAATCGGAATGCTGATTCCTTACACGAATCCAGATCTGCTGCGCGGTGGTATTGATGATATCGGAGTCAGTCCGTTTACGATCGTATTTAATAAAGCAGGACTTGCTATTGCCGCATCCGTCATGAATGCTGTCATTCTCAGCTCCGTATTGTCAGCCGGGAACTCGGGAATGTACGCCTCCACCCGCGTCCTGTACGCTATGGCTAAGGATGGAATGGCTCCACGTGCTCTAGGCAAGCTTAATCGCCGCGGTGTTCCTGTTGGTGCTTTGCTCGTGACCACAGCCGTGGGTATGTTAGCCTTTTTAGCATCATTCTTTGGTGATGGTGCTGTATACAACTGGTTGCTTAATGCTTCCGGTATGTGTGGATTTATTAACTGGCTCGGCATCGCTGTCTGCCATTATCGTTTCAGACGCGCCTTTATAGCTCAAGGTCATTCCCTTGATGAGCTGCCTTACCGGGCTAGATGGTTCCCGTTTGGGCCTATATTTGCCTTAGTACTTTGTACGGTAGCCATCCTTGGCCAGAATATGGGTGCCTTCTCAGGTGGAAACATCGACTGGTACGGTATTGCCGTTTCCTATATCAGCCTGCCATTATTCGTCTTGATTTGGGCCGGCTATCGCTTCTTCCGCAAGAGTAATATTATTCCTTTGGATAAATGCGATCTTAGTACTCACCCAGAATAAATAGACTCCTCAAAAAGGGATATCCAGAAGCCTGAAAGGCTGCGGGATATCCCTTTTTATATAAATCAATCTAGTATATTCAACTCCTGATTTTACTTAGCCCTTTGCCTATTCCCAAGTCACATACACTTTTAGATCACCCGTATTATCAAAAGAAGTGCTAGAATAAGACACTTCCTCTAGTCCAAGTTTATATAACTCCTGTAGATCATTCTTCAGCTGGGTTCCACTACCGTCATAACGGA
Source organism: Paenibacillus sp. FSL H8-0315 (assembly GCF_038005365.1). Classification (NCBI taxonomy): domain Bacteria; kingdom Bacillati; phylum Bacillota; class Bacilli; order Caryophanales; family Paenibacillaceae; genus Paenibacillus; species Paenibacillus sp. FSL H8-0315. The sequence continues at coordinate 2,483,040 of NZ_JBBOTA010000001.1, forward strand.
ATAATAAAGATCCCTCTCCTGAAGCGACAGCCTTATTCGCCAGCTGAATTAAATCTGCTGCTGAACGTACAATCCGTTCCTCGGCATACAGCTCATAATTAAGGTCCTTCTGAAGCTGCTTATACACCCCGGCGCTCTGTCCTCCACGCTCTACAAGTGCTGACAAGGTCTTATAATAGGCAACCGAGGCTGCCGGATAAGACTTCGTCCAGCTATGGTCCTGACGCATTTGGGCATCAGTCTTCAAGTAATACGCGGTGCTTACTACGCCGGCTTTATCAGGTGTCGGGTCATCCCAAGTTGTGTCGAGATGATACCATCTCCCTTCGAGCAGCACTAGATTCCAAGCATGAGACTGGCTGCGTCCTCCCGGCTGTTTTGCAGTGCCCTCAACGATTTTATTACTGAATCCCGCTTCCTTGAGCAGCTTATAGGTCAACAGCGAATACCCTTGGCAAACGGCACTGCCACTCTTCAGGCCTTCATAAGCCGTATATTTACGATAAGAGGTATCATACTTCAGACGCAGCACCACCCAGTCGTGGATAGCCTTAACCTTCTGATGATTATTCATGCCCGGTGTAATGATCTTCTTGAGCGTTGCCTTTACTTCTTTGTTCACAAAAGCGGTCTGCTCCAGCGTTTCCAAGTATTTCACTTCTACCGTAACCTTTACAGAGCTTTTGCTCCCTCGATAAGTGTATCCGTAGCTGTCTATGATGTAATACAAATAGGGATCGCTATTCATCGCTTGATCTAGACCCGTTTGTATCTGTGTTTTTAAATTCGAGGTTTTCCCCTCATAAGTAAAAGTGATAGTCTCTCTACGATTATTCATCGCACCGGTTAGCTTCTGGGCAATCTCACTCACAGAACGAACGGTCGGTGAAGTCGTGGCCGCATAAGCATGCCCCCAGGTCCAATACAATGTCGGGGGAATGGCTGCGCAAATAATCACTCCTCCAAGAATGACTTTTGCCAACGTGAAGCGTTTTTTCCACATAATTATTCTGATCCTCCGGCTCCTACAGACTTATTCAAAACCCTCCATTTAATAGATAATGAAGACTTGGGCAAAAAAAGACTGTTCTCTGTAGAATAATTCTACTCTGAGAACAGCCTCTAAGCCAGATCAATATGAATTATTTCTTTAGGGGTGTAATGAGATAGGTCTCTCCTATTACTGTTTCAAATTCCAGCCCCGCTCCTTCAATCTGTGTACCATCAGGTTTTTGAATGAGCAAAGGCTGGTGTTGAACAATTCTGCAGGATCGGCCATGAGTCGAGGTAACCTCTGCCCTTGTTAAACAGCCCCCGCTCCATTCTATAGTCATGACAAAGCCACCACGTGCCACCAACCCTTTCACGCTGCCTTCAGACCATTCCTCTGGAAGAGCAGGTAATAGTTCCAGACCCTCCTGATGACTCTGCAAAAGCATTTCTGCTATTCCGGCTGTAGTTCCGAAGTTTCCATCAATCTGAAACGGAGGATGATTACCGAACAGGTTCGGCAAACTGGAATCTTGCAAAATGCGACGTAGACAGCTAACCGCACTCTCGCCATCCTTCAGACGCGCATAAAGATTAAGCAACCAAGCTGCGCTCCAGCCTGTATGGCCACCTCCATGTTCTATACGTTTCTTCAGTGTTAAGGCTGCCGCCTCCGCTAGCTCTGGTGTGGAGGAAGGGCTAATTACGTTCCCAGGATACAGGTCATACAAATGAGAAACATGACGATGCCCAGGCTCTTGTTCAGCAAAATCCTCATTCCATTCGCGGACAGTTCCGTCCGGTGCGATCCCTTGGTGGGCAAGCTGTTTCTGTTTCTGCATAAGCTCCTGACGCAGCTCTACATCGGTATTTAAAATATCAGCAGCCTGAATGCAGTGCTTGAACAACTCAGTGATAAGCGATAAATCCATAGCTGAGCCAGCCGAGACACTGCATGGTGTGCCGTCAGCAGTCAGAAATACATTCTCTGGCGAGGTAGACAGACCTGTGGTCCATCTTCCATCAGGCAGCTCTACTAGCCAATCCAGACAAAACAATGCGGCTCCCTTTAATATGGGATAAGCTGTGCGCAAATAGTCCTCATCTGGACGAAAAGCGTAACGCTCCCATAGATGGCGAGAGAGCCATACCCCGCCCATTGGCCAAAAAGCCCACATCGCCTTACCGTCTGATGGAGAAGTCATCCGCCACAAATCGGTATTATGGTGTACTGTCCAGCCACGTGCGGCATAATGAATACTCGCTGTACGGCTGCCAGCCACGCTAAGCTCCGTGATAAAATCTATTAAAGGTTCATGGCATTCGCCCAATCCGCATAACTCGGCTGGCCAATAATTCATTTCGGTGTTTATATTTGTCGTATAATTGCTGTTCCATGGTGGCTGAATATAGGGATTCCAAATGCCCTGCAGATTCAGAGCTTGCGTCCCCGGCCGTGAGCCAGCAATCATCAGGTAGCGGCCATACTGGAACAGCAACGCTTCCAGTTCAGGATCTGCCTGTCCTTCGCGGTATTGTACCAGGCGCTCATCAGTCGGAAGCTCTCCTCGGGAAGCAGCAGATGCAAGCGTCAACTCCACACGGTGGAACAAGGATTGATGATCCTCTAAGTGGCGCTGCTTAAGCTCTGCGTATCCTTTAGAGGCTGAAGCTAACTGCAGTAGGCACAACTCCGCTGGCAGCTTGCCACCGCTTCCCGGCATCCGGTCATACCCGGCATAATCGGTTGCCGCAGCCAGACGAAGGGTAATGGAGTGCGCGCCAGAAATCAACAGCGAGCCGTTCTCCGCTACACAAGTCCCACCTTCCGTCTGGATCTCCATAACCGCAGCAAAACTTATGCCAAGCCCCTCTTCATATAATACGGCACGCGGGTGATCCCCTACGTAGTTATCAGCCACATGCGACGGGGCACGGCCAGTCATAATCAGCATGCCATCCGGAGTAATCTCCGAGTTGAAAGGATGTGGTGATGCCAGATCCGCCCAGAAATCTGGCAGAGTAGCTTGGCCCTCCCCCCCCTCAGCACGGATATGAAGAGCTATAATGTCATCCGGTCTGCTGGCCAATACTTCACGTACGATCCTTACACCACCGGCAGTATAGGATACCGTAGCCAACGCCTGATCCAGATCAAGCTCTCTCCGGTAATCCTCTACAGGACCTGCAAAATTAAACTTCAATCGCAAATCTCCAAGCGGTTGATAGGATTCCGTCCGGCTGCCTAACATTTTGGCGTCCACCAGTGCTTCTGCTTCCTTGTATTTCCCCTCTGCAACTAGCTGTTTAGCTGGAGCCAAATGCCGCAGTGCCTCATAGTTGGCTTTATCCCGCGGGAAACCTGACCATAGAGTGTCTTCATTTAATTGAATCCGTTCTTCTTCGATTCCACCAAAGACCATGCCGCCCAGCCTCCCGTTACCTACGGGCAGCGCCTCTTCCCATACAGCCGCCGGCTGCTTGTACCATAACTCATGCCGTCCGGAGTTCTTGCTCTCTCCCATGTATATTCCTCCTGTCCTGTTATTACCGGTGAAAAGCAATCAGCGGGAGGCCCGGACTTTCGTTCGGACTTCCCGCCATCTTCATGCTTTTATTGGATTAGACGAAATTTAATAATTAATCATTCCAAAGTTTCACGCGTTGTTTAACCAGCTCTTCACGCAAATCTTCAGCTTTCGTTACACCAGCTTTATCAAGCTCAGCCATGTAAGCATCCCAAACTTTATCGAAATCAGCTGGTTTAGACAAGATTGCTTCTGGGATCCGTTTCCAACTGATATCCTTCAGCTTGTTGTCAAGAACGACAATTTCGCTATCCCCAGGAATCGTGATGTTCCATGCTGCGCCCCAAGGTTTAACTTTGAACTCATCTTCACTTGGGAAGAGGTCTTTCCAAGTTGTTGCTTTGTAAGCAGCAAGTGTTTCTTTTTCAACCGCATTGTAACCTACAGTTACTTGCTCAGGGAAACGAGTTGTGTAGTAGTTACCAGATGGATCCAATACACCGTCGCCATAGTGAGCGCTCAGCAATGCATAGTTTGATCCGACATTACCCAAACCAGTTTCTTTTTGGAAGTTGGTAGTGTCATTATATTTACGGTCGTTCACATCTTCAGGAATGACACGTTTGCCATCAACAACATTGTAGTGTTTGCCTTCAATACCCCAGTTAACCAATACTTGACCTTCGTCGGAAGCTAGGTAGTCCAGGAATTTAATCGCACGAACTGGATCTTTAGCATCTACGCTGATCCCAATTCCGTTACCACCCATGAAGCCTGTAGGCCAGAAGGAGGTTTCTTTGTACTCCTCAGACAAGGTTACAGGATAGTGTCCATAGCCTTGATCCAGCTTGCCTTCAGCTTTCAATGCTCTTTCTCCATCGCCATAACCCCAGTCTTGGTCAATCAAACCAATAACGCGGCCGGTAGCAATTTTAGCTTTGTACTGATCATACTTTTGAACGAAACTTTCTGGATCAAGCAATCCGATATCGTTCATGTGGTTGAGCCAGCGGAAATATTCTTTTTCAGCCGGACGACGGAAGTGATAAGTTACTTCTTGGGTGTCGATATCAATCGCATATTCACCATCGTCAGGAGAACCAGTAGTAATAAATGCTGGGTTAGTTACTGTAATGTACATGTACCAATCGTCTGCATTCAGAGTCAGGCCGATGTTTTTGTTACCATTTTCATCGGTAGGATGTTTTTCCAGGTAAGCCTTGATTACGTTCTCATAATCTTGAACAGTTTTGATTGCAGGATATCCAGCTTCTTTAACAGCACGGTGCTGTAGTTCAAATCCGCCACCAGCATCAAAATATTTGTTGTCCACACCTGCATAAGTAGGGATGGCATAAATCGCATGATCATCGTCACTGTAACGTGAACGTTTCATGCCTTCTTCGCCCAATACTTTTTTGATATTCGGAGCATATTTTTCAATCAGGTCTGTTAGATCAAGCATTGCGCCTGCATCCACCAGCTTACTGACATCAGTCTTAGCACTGATCAAATCCGGATATTCGCCGCTCGCTGCGATCAAGGCTACTTTTTGTTGAGGATCACCAACTGCATATTCAGCATTTAGGGTTACTCCCGTTTTTTCCGTAATCACTTTACCAACTTCATCTTGCATACCTGTCCAGTTAGGGTTAGGGTCTGCACTGAAGAAGGTCATCGTGAGCGGGGAAATATCCTCAGCCGCATTGGTCGCATTTCCAGCATTAGTTGCATTGCCGCCTGTATTTCCAGCTGCAGCATTACCATTGTTGCCATTGTTACCGCCGCAGCCTGCAAGCACACCGAGCAGCATAATAGAAGTGAGCGTTAATGCCGTAGCTTTGGCTTTTATCTTTCTATTACTTCCCATTAAATAAACCCTCCTTAAAATTGTTTATCTATCGTATCACAGGTGAAGACCTGTTAATACTTTACCCAGCTTGCCAAAAGAAAACGGATACACAATAGGTTTTAAGCATAGGGGAGACTAAGCTCCCCCGTTAAACTGTGATTAACTCTTCACAGCACCAAGTGTCATACCTTTAACAAAATACTTCTGAATGAACGGATAAACCAACAGGATCGGTACGGTTACGACAATCGTAATCGCCATTTTGAGCGACTCCGGCGAGACCTGATTGGAAGCCAGCGAAGCAATGTTGGAGCGGTAGTCGCCTCCGTTACCACTTGTTGTGGTCTGTAGAACCTTCATCAATTCATATTGCAATGTGGTCAAGTTAGGGCTTGAACCATTGTACAGATAAGTATCAAACCAAGCATTCCATTGACCTACTGCTAGGAACAGCGCGATCGTTGCTAGCGCTGGCTTCATCAATGGCAGAATAACGCGGAAGTAGATTGTAAAGTCATTGGCTCCATCCAGCTTCGCCGATTCCTGCAGCGCATACGGCAGGCCGTCGATGAAGGAGCGGATAACGAAGACGTTAAAGGCACTAACCAGTCCAGGCAATACATAGACTGCAAAGCTGTTCATCATATGCAGATCCTTGATCAGCATATAGATTGGAATCATTCCTCCTGAGATATACATGGTCATTGCCAAGAATGTGGAGACAAACTTGCGACCTGCAAAGTCAGGGCGGCTGATCGTAAACGCCAGCATCGAGGCACTGATCAGTCCGAACAAAGTACCGATAATTGTCCGCAAAGCGGATATTTTAAACCCGGTGATTAATCCGGAGAAAGTGAAGATCTTTAGGTAATTGTCCCAGGTAAAATCCCGGGGATAGATGGTCACTCCACCGCGCACACTGTCCACTGAATCATTCAGTGAGATGGCAAGCACGTTCAAAAACGGATAAATCGTGATTACAACCACGAACAGTACTACAAAATATACAAAGAAATCAAAGATCCGGTCTGACCATGACTTTCCGGTGATAGCTGAATTTCCCACTGTAACGCTCTCCTTTCATGAAAAGGGCAATTTACTGCCACGATTGGGTAGAAGGGCCTTCTGTGCTACAGAAGGCTCTCTTTTGTTGTACGTTTGAAGATTCCATTAATCGTAAACAGTAGAATTACACTGATCACTGAGTTGAATATATTGATCGCAGTACCGTAGGAATATCTCGCCATGCCCAGTCCGTATTTCAGTGAATACAAGTCTAGCACTTGAGAATAGTCGGTAACGAGGTTGTTTCCGAGCAAGAATTGCTTCTCAAAGCCGATATTGAGCAAATTACCCACCGACATAATGAGTAGTACAGTAATTGTTGGGCGAATACCCGGAAGTGTAATATGCCATACCTGACGAAGCCTGCTGGCACCGTCTACCCGGGCCGCTTCGTACAATTCAGGCCCAATACCTGCGATAGCTGCAAGGTAGATGATGGCGTTCCATCCGGTCTCTTTCCAGACATCCGATAAGGTAACGATTCCCCAGAAGAGATGGCCCTGGGCCATAAACTGGATAGGTGCGTCTATGAATCCTATTCCTAACAAGATATCGTTTACAAGACCATTTTCACCAGATAACATTTTAGTTACAATCCCCGCTGCAACCACCCATGATACAAAGTGGGGCAAATACGAGACTGTTTGAGCAAATCTTTTAAAGAAGCCAAGACGCACTTCATTGAGCAATATTGCAAACGTTATTGGAAAGATAAATCCTGCGACTAAGCCCATTCCACTCATCGCCAGCGTATTACGCAGCGCCAGAAGGAATTGCGAGTCACTGAACAGTGTCTTAAAGTGTTCAAAACCTACCCATTCTTGTTCAAAAAAGCCACGTGCAGGCTTGTACTTTTGAAAAGCCATCGTCCAGCCCCATAACGGGAGATAACTGAAGACGAATGCCCAGATCACAAAAGGTATCGACATCATCCATAAGTACTTTTGATTCTTAAAGCTTCTCCAAAACCGTCCTCCTGAAGCAGGCTTTTTGTTGCGTGTTCGGGTATCCGGCGGGATTTGAGAAGTTACTGTGTCCGCTTTCATAAAGCCCCTCCTCTCTATGTCTATATTCTAAATCTCTGTAAGCGATTGCAGTACCCTATAAATTCGACCTAAAATCAGGTGAAAATTAGAGATTTAGAGCCCAAATAAAGCGGATACATCGTTGAAAACACTGAAAACAAACATGAATTTACTGAAAATATAATCAAGTGAAATTATTTGATTTCATAAATCGATACGATACTTAATCCCCTGTCTATTTCACACAATTAATACTTCATCCCATAATTAAAAAACGCCCCGAGCTAACGTTCTATAAGTGAACGTGGCCGGAAGCGAAGGCGCGGACTGAAATGACCTTATTTAAGCAAATTGCACATCTTATTGGGTTAGGCGGACTATAAAGACCTTATTCACTTAAAAAACCACCTTTTGGAGAACATTTGCAGCTAATAACGTACATGGAGTCCGATAAATCGAAATTGGACTCGAAATAGCCCAAATAACGACTCTGGAGTCCGTCATACCCGCGAATGAAAACTATAATATGCTCTCAGATGAGGCGTAACAAGTATACCCGTAACCCCTGCCCTGCTCCTCAACGAAAACCTCCGTATGGTTCAATTAAAATTAATTACTTTAATATCATCTTATCTAGAAAATATCACCTGATACATCAGTACTTCAACTATTTCAGATACATATTCCTTATACGCACATGCCGAGTCGACATTATCTGTTGTACCTGCAATTTCTTTTCCTAAAGGAGGGTAATAGGAGAGCAATGAAAAACAAAAACATCAAGACATTATTATTGATTATCGCCGCAGTATTATTGACACTAAATTTATTTCAATTCAATAACAACGTAAGCCATAACAGATTAATGAATAGGCTGGACCTGAATCTGACATCAGAACTCGACGGTCTAAGAGTGGAATTAGAACGATCCTCAACACCAAGCATTCTTGCTGTAGAGCAAGCGAGTAAAGTTGCCGCCCTTTCGACGTATTCAACATTAGGGTTCGATTATGGATATACCTTGGAAACCAGAATACATGACAAATATGTACAAAATGAACCTTTTAAAGAGATGGATCAAATTCAAGCGTTACTTCTGGCCCTTCTAAAGGACCCTGCAAATCTAGAATTGCAGCAACGATTAGATTTATTATTAGTGAAGTAGCTTTAATGTAAGAAAAAAAATCCACAGCTAAAGCTCAGGTTATACCTGAACTGCAACTGTGGCTTTTTGGGCTTCTATTTTAGATGTTTTTGCGAAAAGAACTCGGGGAGAGCCCTACATATTTACGGAACTTGGCGTTGAAGTAATCGGGGTTCATGTACCCTACTTTCTCGGCCACCTCATATACTTTCATGCCTTGCGCTAGGAATTGCTTCGCCTTCTCAATCCGCACTTTGTCCACATACGTATTGAAGTATTCCCCGGTAGTGTTCTTGAACATTTTACCTAGATATGCGCTGTTGTAATTAAATAACTCGGATAAGGTCTCAAGCTTAAGGTTCTCATTGTAACGGCGGTTGATTAGCTCCGTAATTTTTTTGATCTCATTCCCTTTGCTGCCACTGGACATTTGATCGGCGATCTCCGCCATGAAATTAACGGCCTGCTCTTGCAGGTCTGCCAGATAATGACTATGGTAGAGCTCACCGATCGGCGGGGAATGCTTAGCGGCATTGCTGCGAATCTCTGGATAGACCGGTTCGAGACGGGCCAACACCGTACTGAGAATCCGCACAAATGTATCTTTGATCTGCTGCTCCTCACTGCCCGCAGCCAGTAGCTCCGCACAGATCGTATCCACCAGCGGTTCAATGGCCGCGCGGCTTCCGGTTTCAACAGCAAGCATTAGGCGGCTCTCCGCATCCTGCCCTTCTTCGGTGTACGCCTCCGCCACTCCAGGAAACAACATACCGGAGAGATCGGCGCTGATCAGAATCCCTTTGCGGTAAAAGAATGCCCGGCGCAGCAGTTCACGCGCCACTTGAAAAGACTGTGCCGCCTCTTCTGGTCCAGCTACAGGGCCTCCCGTTGCTGCGCTGAAGTTGTATCCCTCGCGGCAAATTAAGGAAGCAAGCTCTTCCATCAGCCGCTCCTGTTCCTGCTTTCCTGGCAGCGGCTCTTGCAGCAGGAATCCAATATATGGCGGCATCGTGAAAAACATCCGCTCTTCACTGCTGCCAAAATACTGTTCTACCGCGGCCTTAACGGCCCGCTCCCCTTCCTCACTGCCGCCCGCAGGCGCGAGTAATTCGAGTAGGATCACTTCGACACGGTCTGATTTAAGACCCAGTGCTGCCGCCTGCTTAGCAGGATCATTCTCCCCCTCCTCCGCAGTTGAAGGCTGCAGCAATGTACGCAGCAGGCTTTCGCGATTACGGGCAGGCTCCTCTTCATTCCAGCGGCTAAAGCGATCTTCCTGAGCGATCGTGACTCTGAGTTCCTCCAAATAGTTGATTAGCTCTTCCTCATCCACCGGCTTCAGTAAATAGCCGTCAATGCGGTAAGAAATGGCTCGTTTGGCATACTCAAAATCCGCATGACCACTTAAAATTAGCACATGGCTGGTCGAGCCTTCCTCGCGCAGCTCACCGATTAACTCCAGCCCGTCCATACCAGGCATGCGGATATCCACCACAATCAGTTCCGGATAAAAAATATGATATTTCTCCTGAGCTTGCAAGCCGTTGGCGGCCGTAGCCACCACCGTATACCCTAGCTCTTCCCAAGGGATTAGAGCCCGAAGGCCTTCCCGCAGCTTTGGCTCATCATCAACAATCAATACTTTGATCATAGATTTATGTCCTCCATTGGAATACGAAACGTAATAGATGTTCCTTCATTCATCCGGCTTTCGATATTCAGTCCATATTCAACACCGTAGGATAACTTCAAACGGTCGTGTACATTGCGCAGCCCGATCCGTGCCTCTTCCTGCTCATCACGAACCTCAAGGGTATAACGGATCTGCTCCAGCTTGTCCGGAGTGATCCCGGCTCCATTATCGGTAATGGTAAAGACCGCATGATTCTGCTCACGCTTGATATTCACCGTAACCATTGCTCCATCCATCGTGTTGTCTAACCCATGAATCACCGCATTTTCCACAAGCGGCTGCACAATCAGCGGCGGGATGTAGAGTGATTCGACGGCAGGGTCTACAATAAATTGATATTTCAAACGATCCTCATAACGGAATTGCTGAATATCCAAATAACAACGAACCACTTCAAGCTCCTGGCTAAGCAAAATTTTACTTCGGCCTACCTCCAGATTACTGCGCATCATTTTGCCAAGAAGACGCACTACCCGTGCAATCTCCACTTGCCCTTTCATATGGGCCTCCATACGAATAGATTCCAGCGCATTGAACAAGAAATGAGGATTGATCTGGCTTGCCAGCATTTTAAAACGGATATCATTCTGTTTCTGTTCCAGCAGACTGTTCTGGTCATTAGATTCCTGTACCTCGTACATCAAATCGTTAATACTCCGTACCATAGAATTGAACTGACGAGCTAACAGGGCAATTTCATCTTTGCCATCAATTTTTAATGAAGTGTCAAAATCACCCGTACTAACGCGGTTAATATGTCTGCTTAACTGCAATAATCGACGTGAAAATAACGAAGAGAAACTATATATGATTAAAAAGGCCAATAAAACGCTTACGGCAATCACGGTAATCGAAAGCTTAATCACCCGATTAGGTTCTTTGACTATACTATCAATAGAAAAAACAGAAATAATTCGCAGGGCGTTACGGCTGGCTTGTGGTTTAAGTTCTTCTATCACTATTTTGGAGGCTTCACCATCTACTTCTGCCTCATAGCTCCCGCTTCCTTGCCCCAAAAGCTTTGTATCAAAAGAAACATCTGCCAGTTTCTTTCCTGTCCGATCGCTCCGGTTCGCAGCAATGATATTATCCTGATCATCCACGATCATGGTATCAAATGATTCCTGGCTCAGAATTGAGGTTAGCTGGTGACTGTTTACATTAATAACGAGCACGCCAATCTTACTGGAGCCCTCCAGCTCGATTTTGCGGACAAGACTTAAATAATTCCGCTGATCACGCTCATCCTCTATATATTCCCAACCGACGAGGCTATCGTACCGCTGTGCTCTCTGATACCACTGGCTCTCCTTAATGGCAGACGAAGGATTGATCAGCTCCCAGTTGTTAAGCAGCGTAGCATTATCAGTGTATAAACGTATGTTGGATATGTCTTTATATAATCTTAGGTATTCACGCATATCAGTGTAATCCCGATAAGCCTCAACCACATCATAAGTGCTTACATACTGGCGTATGGCGAGTTTTTTCAGCCGGGCATCATTGGACAATCGATACGCTATATCTTGCGATACACCGATGACTTCTTCTGTTCTTTTTTTTACCCGATCTACGTTAATTGAAGCTTGCTCCAGTGCGTTCTCAAACGCCATGGTCCTCATCTCAATCGTAAGATAACCACCTACCAGTAATACCGGTAAAAGTGTAGTCAGTAAAAAAGCAAGCAGCAGCTTATTGCGGATTTTGATGTCATTCAGCACCTTAACAAACCATTGAAACATGGCCTTTCGCCCCCCGAAACCTTCACTATCTCATGTACAGGCTGCCACTACCATGGAGATATTCCATACTTTACAGAAGAAAAATGAAAACGGCAACATTTTTGAATATTGCCGTTCATCACCTCTATAAAGAAGATGGTCTTTAAAAAGGCCTTCCGCCAGATGCGAAAGACCTTTTTTATATCAGACAGATTGATAAATGGCATTTTATTGGCGATATGCAGCCAGCTTGTTATTCAATTCGCGGGTCTGGCCGTAAACTTCCTGATAGAGGTTGAATAGACCATCATAGATTGCCGTTTGTTTCGGATCTGGTTTATATACATCAGCAGGACGGATAAACGCTTCTGCACATTCCGCAAGGGATGTGAACCATCCGCTTCCATAAGCCGCCAGCATAGCTGCTCCCATTGCCGGACCCTGTTCACTTTCCAGCTTCACGATGGATGCATTGAAAATATCAGCCTGCATTTGCAGCCAAGCCTCATTTTTAGCTCCACCACCAATTGCAATGATCTCTGTAATCTCTTTGTCTGACTCACGTACAATCTCAATGGATTCACGCAGTGAGAAGGTAATGCCTTCTAATACTGCACGTGTAAAATGCGTCAACGTATGCCCTGAATCCATACCAATAAAGCTTCCGCGAATATTCGCATCTGGATGTGGTGTACGTTCTCCTACAATATAAGGTGTGAATAACAGGCCGCCGCTGCCAGCTGGAATAGAGGAAACTCCGCTTAACAGCTCATCAAAGCTTTTGTCCGCCGCAAAGGTTTCTTTGAACCACGTAAGGCTATGACCAGCAGCTAGTGTAACCCCCATAATATAGTAGGCATCTTTTTCACCATGGTTAAAGAAATGGACTTTGCCTTCGAGATTCAAATCTTTATTGCTTTCATAAGAAAGAACTACACCAGATGTACCAATACTGCACATGGTCCGGCCTTCTCCCAATACACCCGCTCCGAGCGCGCCACAAGCATTATCTGCACCACCAGCAAATACCTTTGTTGAAGATAAAAGACCTGACGCTTCAGCAATGTCCGGCAATAAAGTTCCAGTCTGTTCAAAGGATTCTACCAATCTAGGACAAAGAGAAAGCGGAAGTTCAAAAGCCTCTGCGATTTCTGCACTCCATTCTTTAGAACCTACATCCAATAGCAACGTTCCGGCAGCATCGGAGTAATCCATTGCATAATCACCCGTCAACCGATAACGAACATAATCTTTTGGCAGCAGGAACTGATGCGCCTGTGATAATACTTCTGGTTCATTCTCTTGAACCCACAGAATCTTAGGCAGTGTAAAACCTTCCAATGCTTTGTTTCTGGCGATATCGATCAACTTCGTTCCAAGCGTCTTCTCAATCTTACGGCATTGTGCAGTAGTACGGGTATCATTCCAAAGAATAGCTGGACGCAGCACTTGCCCTTCTTTATCTACTAGTACCAATCCGTGCATTTGTCCGGAGAAACTTAGACCGTCTACTTGAGACGGGTCTATGCCTGATACTTCAATCAGACGGCGCAGGCTGACCAGCGTGCCCTTTACCCAATCTTCAGGATTTTGCTCACTCCAGTTCGGTTGGGGTCTGCTTAGCGGGTAGGACTCGGAATGCTCAAAAGCCACCTTCCCCTGCGGGTCCACTAGAACAGTCTTCACTGCACTAGTCCCCAAATCAACACCTATAACGTATTTCATTTTTGACCTCCTAAAAGTTTTGTTAGCATAGACTTCATTGAATTACTTCGAGCAAAACTTACTTCGTAAGCATCTTGCTTAGTTTTTACTACAAAAAGGGGGCTGCCGAAGAATGCTCTCTTCAGCAACCCCCGTTGCATTTGTTCAAACTCGACTCAAAGCCTAAGCTTCAAGCTCCCTATAAGGACTACTCAGCCAAGATGTATTGGTTAAGGGTAGCTCTCAGGTATTCTTGACGTCCGGATTGGTTAGGACGTGGGTTCTCATTGTTCAAAGCATATTCAGCCAAAGAAGCCAATGTTGCTTTACCGGAAACGATGTCTGCACCAACGCCTTCTGTGAAGCTGCTGTAGCGTTTGTCAATGAAATCTTCGAATACGCGATCTTCGATCAATTTAGCAGCAACTTTCAAGCCTTTTGCGTAAGTATCCATACCAGCGATGTGTGCCAAGAACAGATCTTGTGGCTCGAAGGAAGGACGACGTACTTTAGCGTCGAAGTTAATTCCGCCTTTGCCAAGACCGTCATTCTTCAATACTTCATAAAGAGTAAGTGTTGCATCGTAGATGTTTACTGGGAATTCATCAGTATCCCAACCAAGCAGTGTATCCCCTTGGTTAGCGTCAAGTGATCCAAGCATGCCATTAATACGAGCTACACGAAGTTCATGTTCAAAAGTATGACCTGCAAGCGTAGCGTGGTTAGCTTCAAGGTTCAGCTTGAAGTGCTTGTCGAGGTTGTATTTTTGCAAGAACGAAATTGTTGTTGCTGCATCGAAATCATATTGATGTTTAGTAGGCTCTTTTGGTTTAGGTTCGATCAGGAATTGACCATCAAAACCAATTTCCTTAGCGTAATCTACAGCCATGCTGAACAGACGTGCAATGTTATCTTGTTCAAGACCCATATCTGTATTCAGCAATTCTTCGTAACCTTCACGGCCGCCCCAGAATACATAGTTGCTTGCGCCCAGACGTTTACCAACTTCCAGACCTTTCTTCACTTGTGCTGCTGCATGTGCGAAAACATCAGCGTTAGGTGTAGAACCTGCACCGTGCATATAACGCGGGTTAGTGAACATATTAGCTGTATTCCACAGCAATTTCTTGCCGGAAGTCTTCATGCCTTGTTCAAGGATATCAACAATAGTGTCGATGTTGCTGTAGAACTCACGCAAAGATGCGCCTTCTGGTGCGATATCTACATCATGGAAGCAGAAGTAAGGCAGATCCATCTTGTCCATAAATTCGAATGCTGCTTCAGCGCGAGCTTTAGCTTTATCAAGACCACTCAATTTGTCCCAGCTGCGAATTGCAGTTTCAGCGCCAAACGGATCAGAACCGCCAGCAGTTAATGTATGCCAATAAGCCATTGCAAATTTCAGATGTTCCTCCATAGTTTTGCCGGCTACGACTTCTTTAGGATTGTAGAATTTAAATGCATAAGGGTTGGTGGAACGGCTTCCCTCGTAAGAGATTTTGTTCACTGTCTCAAAATAAGCCATTGTGTAATCCTCCTCATATTGTGCTACGCTAGCAAGCGTTTACAGCATCATCTTAACACATCTTTTTGACTTTGTATATTGGTTAAACAAAGTTTTTTATAAAATTTCCGCCTCTTTAAGTCTCCCTTGCCTATCCGTTTAATATTCAAAAAATCCAACAAACATAGATTTCCTCTTTTCTGCCGATGTATTGCAATTTCCAGCACATCACTCTAGACTAAGTGGCATACAACAAAAGGGAACTATGCTAAAAAGGATGTGTGATTCGTGAAGGTTACCGGAGATCAGGCGCTGGTCAAAAAAATCAATAAATCGATCGTACTACATACTATTCGAAGGAACTCTCCGCTCTCGCGCGCCAAGGTTTCAGAGATGACCGGACTGAATAAAGCTACCGTATCCAATCTGGTGGCTGAGCTATGCGCTCAAGAATTAGTGACTGAAGTTGGACCAGGTCAATCCAGTGGCGGACGTAAGCCGCTAATGCTGCATTTTAACAGCATGGCCGGCAGTGTAATCGGTATAGAGCTACGGGTGAAGCAACTGACAGCCGTCTTATGTGATTTAAGTGGTGGCATTCTTTTCGAAAGCGATTTCTCCCTGGACAATCATGCTCTGCCTTATGTACTGGAACGGATGAAAAAAACAATTTCAGACTTGATTGATAAAGCACCTGAATCCCCATACGGTATCGTCGGCATCGGAGTAGGTGTCCCCGGGATGGTGGATGAGAACGGGGTTGTTCTTTTTGCTCCCAACCTTGGCTGGGAAATGGTCGACCTGCGGGGTATTTTGGAGGCGGAATTCGCGGTTCCAGTCACTATTGATAACGAAGCTAACGCAGGTGCACAAGGTGAACTGAACTTTGGGGCGGCAAAAGATGTTAGACATCTGCTCTATATCAGTGCGGGTTCAGGGATCGGATCCGGTATTATTATTGGCGGAGAGCTGTACAAAGGTGCAAGAGGATATGCCGGCGAGACCGGACATATGACGATTGAAGCACAAGGCAAGCCGTGCAGTTGTGGGAGCCGTGGCTGTTGGGAGCTATATGCCTCGGAGAAAACCTATGACCATTCCGAGTTCTCCCTCCCTGCTCATACCACACAAGAACTGGTCCGTTATGCAGCCGCTGGACAAGAAGACGCCTTGCACCACTTCTCATCTATAGGTGAATATCTCGGCATCGGAGTAACGAATCTAATCAATAGCTTTAATCCAGAGCTGATTGTCATCGGTGGAGCCTTATCCGAAGCAGAAGCCTGGTTAGGGGAGCCCCTTCGCCGGGTTGTAGCCGAGCGTACACTTCCTTATCATAAGCAGCAGCTCGAGATTACCTTCTCCAAGCTGGGCAGCCGAGGCACGATGATAGGCGCGGGGTTCTCTGCAGTTATGCATTTTCTAGGCGATATTCGGGTGACCGTTTAATGTAGTCTAATGGACAACGTTTTGCGGGACAGTTTCACGGGTGAAATTCAAGAGCGGATAGAATTGACGTAAAATTGCCGCATTTAGGTGGATCAAAAGTGCAGTAAAAGCAACTTAAATCCTATATAATAAAGGATAAGTTAGTGTGACATTTATCACTACAACCCCTTTTTTGAAATGGAGAGCGAGTCCATGACCTATGTTGATACGTCTGATATCTCGGCACAGATGTTCATCACTGTGTTGCTTTTTCTGCTCATTATTGCCCCTTTGATCAGTCTCGGTGTGCTCCGTTTTTTTCAAGCCAAAAAGAAATCAGGGTTCATTCTGATCGGCAGCGGTGTTGC
The DNA here is from genome assembly GCF_038005365.1 of Paenibacillus sp. FSL H8-0315. Classification (NCBI taxonomy): domain Bacteria; kingdom Bacillati; phylum Bacillota; class Bacilli; order Caryophanales; family Paenibacillaceae; genus Paenibacillus; species Paenibacillus sp. FSL H8-0315. The sequence goes on from NZ_JBBOTA010000001.1 coordinate 2,500,062, forward strand.
TGTATACGTCCTATTTCAGATCATTACCTCTTTCACTCAAGCTTAAATTGAACTTTGCGATTTACATCATAAAAAATAGCCTCCGCATATTAGCGTCAGGCTATTTTTGTATACTTAGACCACAAAAAGATCACCTCCAAAATGGAAGCGACCTTTTGCAATTTCCTCACAGAAATATATTTAATTAAACAGTCGCCAATGCTTTGTCGAACTGAGTTTTATTCATCCCCACGATTTTGTGCTCACCAATTACAGTTACAGGAACAGCTCTCATTCCCATATCCCAAACCTGCTGCGCGTAATCATCATTCTGCTCAATATTACGCTCTTCATAGGCTACGCCTTTTTCACTCAAAAAGCTCTTCACCTGACGGCAATGTGGACAATTTGTTGATGTATATACAATTACATTTTCCATCATTAGACCTCCTATGGAAGATTACAGTTATGTTACAGAATAACCGCGCTATGTTCCAGACTTTCAATGTATTTCTCAGCATCCATAGCTGCCATACATCCACTGCCTGCTGCCGTAATTGCTTGTCTATAACGGGTATCCTGCACATCACCACAAGCGAATACGCCTGGGATATTAGTTTCAGAAGTACCTGGGTTAGTCATGATATAACCTTCAGTATTAGTTGTGATTTGTCCACCCAAAAATGCAGTGTTAGGATGGTGGCCAATCGCCACAAACACTCCGCTTGCTTCAATGATTTCTTCTTGTCCGGTCTCATTGTTCAGCACTTTTAGTCCACTCACGCCTTTGTCTCCAGAAGTTACTTCCAGAGGAGTACGATTCAGGCTCCAAGCTACTTTAACATTATCGCGAACGCGATCCTGCATGATCTTGGAAGCACGTAGCTCTTCACGACGGTGTACCAGCGTTACTTTGGAGGCAAAACGAGTCAAGAAACCCGCTTCCTCAAGCGCAGAATCTCCACCGCCAACAACCACGATCTCTTTATTACGGAAGAAGAATCCATCACAGGTAGCACAGGTGCTTACACCGCGTCCCACATTATCCTGCTCGCCTGGGATACCGAGGTATTTTGCCGTAGCGCCAGTGGAAATGATCAGGGTATCCGTCGTAAGAACACCCAATCCTTCAACATTAAGCTTAAAAGGACGCTCTCCAAGTTCTACACTGTTCACCCAACCCGTACGGAATTCCGCACCAAAACGTTCAGCTTGTTTACGCATATTATCCATTAAGTCTGGACCCATAATTCCATCAGGAAATCCCGGGAAATTCTCCACTTCTGTAGTGGTGGTCAATTGTCCGCCAGGTTGAGGTCCTTCGATTACTAGTGGGTTCAAATTGGCACGAGCCAAGTAGATAGCAGCAGTCAACCCCGCCGGTCCGGTTCCAACAATTATTGATTTATACATATCTATATCCTCCTTGAGTTAGACGGCAGTGACGTCGCTTCTTATTTAAAATAATTATAATGTAGTCTTAATTATGCTAACTGAAAGCAAAAATGTCAATAAGCCAGACTCCCTCAGGGAAAAATCATTTGTGAACAATTTAATTTTTGGCAATAAATAATACACAGTAACTTCACTGACCACTTACCGCAGCAATCGCAGCCCATTAAGAATAACCAATATCGTACTGCCTTCATGACCGATCACGCCAAAAGGAAGGGCGATGCCCTGCACAAAGTTACTGATCATCAGAACCGCGATTACTGTTACAGCAAAAATCATATTTTGCTTCACAATACGCTGTGAGCGCCGTGCCAATGAAATGGTCGAGGCGATCTCTTCAATATTATCATTCATAAGCACTACATCGGCGATCTCAAGCGCTGCACCACTGCCTTTCATGCCCATACCCATGCCAACAGTCGCTGTAGCCAGAGCAGGCGCATCATTCACACCGTCACCCACCATCACAACATTACCGTGCTCTTCACGAAGCGCCTTAATATGCTTTACTTTATCCTCTGGTAAAAGGTCGGCAAATACTAAATCTACTCCGGTTGAAGCCGCAATAACTTTTGCTGTAGCTTCCCGGTCACCCGTAAGCATAGCCACTTTAATCCCCAGCTCCTGCAGCTTCCGCACTGCGGCTTCTGCTTGTGGGCGAACTGTATCCTGCAATGCAATCATACCTGCGATATGCTCACCGTCCAAAATAATGGAGACAGTCTTCCCCTCTTCCGCCAACTGCTGCCGTTTAGTTCTCCAGAATGCAAGCTCAGAACTTATCGCAGACGAAGTCAGCTCATCCAGTAAATTGGACTTTCCAATTTTCCAGAGATGCCCGTCAACTTGACCTTCAATTCCCCAGCCAGTGATGGTTTTACTTTCCTGCACACCCCGCAGCTCCAGATATTCTTCCTCAGCTTTACGCACAATGGCTTCCGCCAATGGATGGCGGGACATATGCTCAATGGATGCGCTAATCGCCAGTAATTCTTCCCGGTTGTAGCCTTCAGCTGCAATAAAGTCTGTCACCTGCGGAGTTCCCTCTGTAAGGGTCCCTGTCTTATCAAAAGCTACAACAGAGGTCCGGGCCATATTTTCGAGGTGGACCCCACCTTTAAATAAAATCCCTTTTCGTGCACTTTTGGAAATGGCCGACAGCATCGCAGGCATAATCGATGAGACCAACGCACAAGGCGAGGCTACTACAAGAAAAACCATCGCTTTATAAAAGGTTGCGCTCCAGCTCCAGTCCAGCAAAAAGGGTGGAAGGAAAATAAGAGCCACAGTCGAGGCAACGACAACCCGTGCATAGATGGCTTCCAGTCTTTTAATGAATCGCTGTGAGTTTGGAACATCCGTCTCTGCTTCTTCTACCATCTTAATGATCTTGGAAAAAAGTGTGTTCTCTGCTGATTTCGTTACTTCAATATAAAGCGGACCTTCTCCATTGACCGTACCTGCGAATACTTCGCTGCCGGCACATTTTTCAACAGGCACTGACTCTCCTGTAATGGAAGCCTGATCTACTGCCGATTCTCCTCTGTACACCTTGCCATCTGCAGGAATAAGATCCCCTGGACGTACAAGCAACAGATCTCCAATTACTAACTGATCAATAGCTACCTCGTTCATGCTTCCTTTTTCAATCCGCATGGCTGTGGCAGGTTTCAAGGCCATAAGTGAGGAAATATCCTTCTTACTCCGTTCCATCGTATAGCTCTCTAAAGCTCCACTAAGCGCAAAAATAAAGATGAGCATAGCACCTTCATTCCAGTACCCAATGGTAGCTGCGCCTAGTGCGGCCGCAATCATCAGCAGGTTCACATCGAGATCACGTTCTTTGACGAGCGTCTCAACGCCTTCTTTGGCTTTGTTCCAGCCACCAATGGTATACGAAATAACATAAAGTACTATAGAGAAAACTTCTGACCAGCTGCCCATAGCCCAAGCAAAAAGCATAAGTACTCCGCTGCCAAGCGCAGCCTGCATCTCGGAGTTGCTGAGCATGGCTCTCAGATCGAACCGGCGTTTTGGAGCACCTGGTTTCTTCATGCTGCCGGAGATTGAGGTTTGCTGGGGTAAATGTTTTGATGTTGCTTGCATAATAATCACCATCCTGAAAGTTTTGTGTAGGATTACTTCATTGACTTCTCTTCGCAACAAAACTTGCTTCGGGAGCATACGTTTTGTTTTGTCTAAATGATAATGAGAGCCATTCTTAAGACCCCTAAAATGACACATGCTGCCCCGGCTTAGCCGGGACAGCATGAATGATAACTATGAGTAATGAGAATGATAATCATTGTTGCAATAGTACAACTATATTTCCTTAGTGCAACTTATATTTTAATAATACCACCTTGAACGAAAAAGTAAACCCTACCTTCCGGGTTATTTGTCATAAATTTAAAATAGCGTTTTCCTCTCTTAGCTGCGTATTTTATTTAAAAGCTCGGATAGGACTTGCTCTTCGACTGGCGTCGAATAAGCTCCACCTTCAAAAGACTTCATCGCTCCAATTCCAGCTTGGAACACAAACCGTATACGCCCTTTGCGAACCTTTTTATCCGTATACATCTTATCAATCAGCATTCTATTTGTAATGGTTGCTGGTATTTCAGTCGGAAGTCCCGCCTTCTTCAACAAAGCAATCACACGCTGAGTTTCGTCAGGTGTTACATACTCCAACTGCTCTGCCAGCTGCACCTGAACCGCGAGTCCAATCGCAATAGCTTCACCATGTAATAATTCATAACCACTTAAAGCCTCTAACGCCCGGCCAGCAGTATGCCCCAGATTTAGAATTTGGCGCAGGTTGCTCTCCAGTTCATCCTTTTCCACCACGCTGTACTTGATCTCACAATTATGAAAAGCAATCCGTTCACAAACCTCTCGATCTAATACAAGTTCGCCTTCTGAGGAGACCACTCGCTCCATATTCTGTTCAAGAAACTCAAAAAAGTCAGCATCCGCGATGCAGGCATGTTTGATTGTTTCAGCCAAACCACTGCGAAGCTCACGTACCGGAAGCGTTCTCCAAGTGGCTAGGTCAATGTAGACCTTTTTAGGCTGATGAAAAACACCAATTAGATTGGTTGCAACTGGTGTATTCACGCCCGTTTTACCACCAATAGAAGCATCCGCTGCTGCTAAAAGGGTAGTTGCATAGTTCAAACTTGGCACTCCCCGACCAAATGTTCCAGCCAAAAAGCCTGCCAAATCCGTTACCGCTCCACCTCCTATGGCAAGGATACAGCAATCTCGTCCGTAAGAACGGCTTAATAGCCGGTCCTCCAGCTGTGCCTTCGTTTCTCGGGTTTTAGACTTCTCTCCAGCAGGGAAAGAAAATAACTCCGCTTGAAAATCATTCTGATGCAGTTGTTCTAACAAGGCTTGTCCATACAGGGCTTCAACTTTTGAATCTGTAACAATCGCGAATTTGCTTACATTTTCGACAATTCCATGTTTCAAATCCTCGATCAGAGCGCCAAAAAGACCTTCCCCAATCTCAATATCGTAAGAATGATCTACGACCTTTTGCAGGCCAACTCTAAAATTTGTAGACATCTACAGCACCCCTATTCAGCAAGATGCTAATAAAATTCGAGCCTTCACTGTCATTATCCTGTTTATGTAAAATGTAAGGAGAAGCTGGAAACGTATGTGGATGTTCAAAAACTAATGTTGCATGTATCTATTGGTGATAGTAGAAAGGATCGGTGCAGATTAGTTTGAGTGCGGGGTTGAGTACGGAGATTGAGCGCAAAGTATGAATACGACACGAGTGATGAACGTATGATGCAAGTTGCTCGCGAATGTAGCTACTATCGGACTCAGCTGACCCTAATCGCTGATTTTAAACACATTTGGTATTCTAACGGACTCCATTGCAGCTATTGACCTGAAAAGCACCAAATATGTACCTCTTCCTAACGAATAGTGTCTCTGGTGTCCGAAACCATGCTTAAAAAGCTAAAATCAGGCAAATAGCATCATCTGGGTCCTTAAGCATCGGGGGGGCGGAGGTTAAGTGCAGACTTTGAGTGTTGATTAGTTTAAGTGCAGAGGTGCACGATTAGTTTAAAGTGCGGAGGTTGAGTGCGGTGGCTGGGCACAGGGTGGGAGTACGGAGGTTGCATCCAAAGCATGAGTGCAGATTAGTTTAAGTACGGAGGTTGAGTACAGTATTGAGCACGGAGGTTGAGTATAGTGATTGAGTAAAGGGATATATGTACGCTGTTGAAGCAGGCAGCTAACGACAAAAAAACAAAAGCAACGATTCTCCGATAACCGGATAATCGCTGCTCTGAGGTCTTTTTTCGATTCTTATATGAACTGCACCGTATCGTTCATCAGAAAAAGCTTACTGCCTTCCCCCGGCGGCAGTATCCAGCGTTTCACGCTGCCTGGCGATCCAGATCAGGCAGGCCGCTCTCAGCAGCGCTTCGGTCCGCTGACCGGCGCTGCAAAAGATCCCGCTGAGCCCGATCTGATACAGATCGGCCAAAGCCGACGCCGCCGGTGTCCCCGCGGCGAGCACCACCGCCGCCGGCTTCACGCTCGTCACGGCGGCAAAAATCTTCCCCGCCGCCAGGGCGAATTCCTCCGCGGCGGTCTCTTCCGGCGCGTGTTCGCCCGCCGCGCCGTCCAGCACTAGGAAATCGGCGATACGCGCGATTTCCGCAGCGGCGGCAGGCTCCACATCGGGCGCGATCAGCGCCCCGATGCGGCATGCCGCCGCATAAGCGTGGCCGAGTGTCTGATCGGCCACGTCTTCGATGAATTCGCGCTTTGCAGCGAATTCGGCTGCGCTTGCGGTGTAGGCGACCAGCAGGTCAAGGCGGCAATCGCCGCCTTGCCGCTGGCTCTCCGCCACCGCAGCGAACAGCGCTTCGAGCTGCGCGTCCTGAAGCGCGGCAAGCTTGGCGGGCTGCGCCACCGCAAGTGACTCTGGATGCAGCAGGGTGACTGCCGCCCATTCGCCATCCGTCGATTCGAGCAGTTCGACAACAGCTGCGCGCAGACGATAAGAGATTCGCTGTAGAAAGCGCGATGTTTGCAGTTCATCCTCACTAGATAACCAGTTCTCATAAAGACAGAACAGCTCTGGTTCCAGCAGCCATTCCTCACTCCGTATCAAACACGGGCCCGCTTGAACAGTCCTTGTTCCTTCCCGTCCAGCAAGACGTTCTTCTCTTCCTTCACGCAGCACTAGGAATGTCGATGGTTCCCCCGGCCGCTTAAAATAAGACCGCTTCAAAGGCTCAATGACATCCCTCTGCTCTACTCCAGCGATAAATTCTGCGGCAGCGGAGGCTACGGATCCAGCTTGGCTCATTTCCATTCCCACAGTCCGATCACCAGCCTTATACATGAACTTGAACGGGCGCTCTTCACTACTCCGCAAACCATCCTGCTGACGTTCACCCTTCATCCTCGCACCCACCCTTTATCTTTGGATTGCTGCCGGTATGCCAAGCTATATAACATAAGCGACCGACATTTCATTTACCTACCTCACTTATAAATACGGGAGCCACACCTGAAATATGCAAGCGTTGCCAAATCTGATGAATATTCCAACTTTTTTAGGCAACAAAAAAAGCATTACCGCAGAGCGGTAATGCTTTTCAAAATATAAACTTCTATTGTTGACTGACAGCAATTGCTTGCTCCAGATCATAGATAATATCATCAATGGACTCCGTCCCGATCGACAAACGCAGCAATTCCGGCGTTACTCCGGCTGTGATTTGCTCTTCATCCGACAGCTGTGCATGAGTTGTGCTCGCTGGGTGGATGATCAATGACTTGGAATCCCCAACATTCGCTAAATGAGAGAACAACTTCACATTCTCAATCAGCTTACGTCCCGCAGCACTTCCACCTTTAATACCGAAAGTAAGGATCGCACCTTGGCCTTTAGGCAAATACTTTTGCGCTAATTCATGAGATGGATGCGTAGGAAGTCCCGAATAACTTACCCATTCCACATCTGAATGTGCCTCCAAATATTGCGCTACCTTCAGCGCATTCTGGCTATGACGTTCCATCCGCAAATGAAGAGTCTCCAGACCTTGCAGCAGCATCCAAGAGTTGAACGGTGAAATCGCCGCCCCTAAATCGCGAAGCAATTGAACGCGGGCTTTAATAATATAAGCAATCGGGCCCACCGCTTCCGTATAAACCACTCCATGATAGCTTGGATCTGGCTCCGTAAGACCTGGGAATTTACCGCTTGCCTTCCAATCAAATTTACCGCCGTCAACAATAATCCCGCCAATGGATGTACCATGTCCGCCGATAAATTTGGTTGCCGAATGGACAACAATGTCTGCACCATGCTCAATCGGACGCAATAAATATGGACTTGGGAACGTATTGTCTACGATGAGAGGAATCCCATGTTCATGGGCGATCGCTGCAACTGCCGCAATATCCAGAACATTTCCCTGTGGGTTGCCGATTGTTTCTGCATACAAGGCTTTGGTCTTATCTGTAATCGCAGCACGGAAGTTCTCAGGATTATCCGAATCTACGAAATGTACCTTAATACCAAGCTTAGGCAGTGTTGTCGAAAATAAATTATAAGTCCCGCCATATAGGCTTGCTGCAGATACAATTTCATCCCCAGCGCCCGCAATATTTAGAATGGAAAAGGAAATAGCCGCTGCCCCGGAAGCTGTAGCAAGCGCACCTGCCCCGCCCTCAAGTGCTGCCACACGCTGTTCAAATACATCCGTAGTTGGGTTCATCAGCCGAGTATAAATATTACCGAATTCTTTAAGCGCGAACAGATCCGCTGCATGATCAGCATCACGGAATCCGTAGGAAGTGGTCTGATAAAGCGGTACAGCACGTGAGAAAGTAGTTGGATCAATTTCCTGGCCTGCATGGACAGCCAAAGTTTCAAACGACAGCTTGCGATCTTCTGACATAGGTATTTCCTCCCCTATAATTAAGTATAGAAATGATTAACAATTTTGAATTGTACCCATTCTCTCACAAACCACGTCATTTGAAAAGAAAAAAATCTCATTATTCCGGTGTGAATTATTGTACTTTGGTCAAATGCTTCTGCTAGTGTCCTCTACCTACTGGATAACGCTTTCAATATAAATTAATAAAAACCTCAACCTTATGTATAAAACACAATCGCTAATCAAGCTGATCGGTTAATAGTTTGAATCAGGACAGCGGCGAATGAGCTTGTCCTCCTCACTCGCCGCTTCCGATTCAGCCCTTCGGCTTAGTAATTGCTTTGGCTTGTTTCGCCTTTAGCAATCGCTACACCACCACTAGTTCCAATACGGCTTGCACCTGCTTGTACCATTACATGTGCATCTTCTGCACTACGTACACCACCGGAAGCTTTTACACCGATATTAGGTCCAACAGTAGCACGCATAAGCGCGATATCTTCTTTCGTTGCCCCGCCTGTAGAGAATCCAGTGGATGTTTTTACGTAATCTGCTCCGGCCTCAACAGATAGCTTGCAGGCACGAACTTTTTCTTCTTCCGTTAACAGACAAGCCTCAATGATGACTTTTGTCAGGGCTTTGCCGCGCGCTGCATCTACAACAGCTGCAATATCACGTTTAACCAACTCATCGTTGCCATCTTTTAATGCTCCGATATTGATGACCATATCCACCTCGCCTGCACCTTTAGCGATAGCATCGGTAGTCTCGAATGCTTTGCTCTCTGTTGTCGATGATCCCAACGGAAAGCCGATTACTGTACATACTTTAACCTCAGGCGTATCTTTCAGCACTTCATGGGCAGTAGCTACCCAAGCAGGGTTTACGCAAACAGAAGCAAACTTATAAGTTTTAGCTTCCTCCGCCAATTTAATAATGTCTTCTTTCCGTGCATCTGCTTTAAGCAGTGTATGATCAATGATCCCCGATAGTGTAATTTCGCTCATTTTTATTATTCCTCCATGATTTGGATAGTAGTTTTTTTCATCTCTGTAATCATACCAATAGAACTGTGCTTTGCAAAGCAAACAGGGTGGGCATGCCTATCTCAAACCTTAATTTGTGCAGATTTTATGGATTTTAAGTAGTTTCTCATTCCCTAAATTATCTTTTTAAAAAAATAAAGGTTTAATCCCCTAAACTTTCCCAATTAAAAATACGATAATAGTCTTAGATAAATAGGTTTTTTTATCCTATTCATCAAAATTTTTCTTAGATAAAACTTAGGAGGAGATTAATCAAAAATGGGAAATTTCAATTTCGCCACAAATGCTGCCGATCAAAAACTGAATGTACAAGTGGAAGGAACTATGTCGCCAGAAGATGCAGGACGTTTCATTAATGAGTACAACCAAATCATAAGTGCATTCGACCCGAAACAATATGAAATCATCCTAGATTGCAAGACATTGAATGTATCCTCAAAGGACACACTTCCCATGCTTGAGCAATGCTACATACTGTACAAACAATCCGGATTTAAAAAAGTAACCTTTATTATTGCCAAAAGCCCTGTCCTAAAAATGCAGTTAAGCCGAGTGGCACGGGCAACGAAATTAGAAAATTACGAAATTATTGAAGCATAGGAGGCGCCACTTGGGACATATAGCGATTCGCCAAGCTGCTTATTACCACCCAGAGCATATCGTAGATAACGAATATTATCTGAAGCATTTTCAGAGTATGGGCAAGGACATCAAACGATTCCTAGAAGTCATGGGTCGCGACCGGAGATACATCGTAAAAGAACAGGGTGAAAATGCTCTGACGATGGGATTAAAGGCTGCCCAAAAAGTGCTTAGCGAAGCGAATTTGCAAGGTGAGGATATGGACATGATCATGTTCGCTTCACAGACGCCAGAGTACACCTATCCTACCAATGCACTTCTCCTACACCGTATGCTTCAAGGTAAACACCGGACCATTACGCAGGATTCCAATGCTAACTGCGCAGGAATGGTCTCCGCCGTGGAGCAGACAAGTCGTTATATGCAAGCCAATCCCAGCATCAGGTACGCACTCGTTGTAGGAAGCGACTACAGCTCAGTGAACTGCAATACAGATGATGAAATTACTTACCCTAACTTTGGGGACGCCGCAGCAGCAGTGATTCTAGAGCGCAGCAGTGAGCATGCAGGCTTCATAGATTCCCTTTATTACACCGATTCTGAAGGCTCCGAAAATATTATGTTCCCGGCCTGCGGCCTGTCGAATATTTATCAAGAGGGTATGACCCCAGAGCAGATTCGGATACGGTGGACCCCTTTTGACGGTACAGTGTGTGTGGATGCGGCTATAGCGGATATGAAGGAGCTTCTCTCACGCAACGGTCTGACTACGGATGATATCTCTGCATTCTGCCTTTCACAATTCTCACTGAAAAATATCGAGCTCATCCAAATCGGACTTGGGCTAACCGCAGAAAAGTTCATTTATGTAGGCGACGAGTTCGGCTACACAGCCACAAGCAGTCCTTTTATCGCCTTTCAACGCGGAGTCGAGGACGGACGAATCAAACGTGGCGATTATGTCTTCTTTTGGTCAGTTGGCGCTGGCTGGCAAATTCCTACGATGCTTTATCAATATTAATAGCATAAAAAGCCCTACTTCTATAGAAGTAGGGCTTTTTCATCAGAGGAAATAAATCAGAAACCCAATAATGAATTATTTAGTCAGGGATTGAACATCCACAAAAGGTGTGGCTCCCCCTGTTACAGATGGCAACACGCCGTTCCATTTTTCCAGCGCTTTCTCCTGAACCTCAATTTGCTTCAGCTGCACCAGCTCAGGTGTAACCTCTTGCTTCTTAAGTCTTAAAGATTCAGCCTCTGCTTGCGCCTGGGCGATTTTTTGCTTCGCTTCAATTTCAATCCGCCGGAGATCATTTTCGGCCTTCAATGCCTGCTGCTGGGCGACCTGCTTTGCTTCAATCGACTGGTTAAACGCCTCCGAGAATTTAAAGTTAACGATGTTAATATCGTTGACGATCAGGTCATATTTTGCCAGCCTAGCAGTTAAATGCTCACTAATCTCACTCGACACTACATCACGACGCGTAATCAAATCCTCTGCTGGATATTTGGCTGTCACTTCTTTAACGATTTCTTGAATGGCCGGATTGATAATTACACTATCAAAATTACCTCCGATATTGTTCATCAGATTAAAGGCGGAAGCCTTATTTACGGAATAGTTCACCGCCACATGTGTGGACACGGGCTGAAGATCTTTTGAAGAGGCTGAAGTATCGGTCTCCGCCTTCGTTACCTGTGTATTGACCTGAATCACCGTCTGAATAAATGGAATTTTAAAATGAATGCCGGGTGACAATGTATTGTCATTTAATTTACCAAAGGTTTTGTATAAACCTACATGCCCATATTCCACTGATACAAAAGAGTTCGCGCCGATCAACAATACAATAAGCACCGCTGCAATACCGGTGACTATTTTTCCCGGACGCAGCTGTTTCAATTTCGGATTCATTTGCATATTCATCCAATACCCCTCCTAGATTATGGATAATCATTCAAGCTTAACCGTCTATACGGAGGTTTAGGGTAAATGGTCGCAGGAAATATTTCAACAGCAGTGGTCATGGCGTTACCGCTCTGGGATCAGTCCTTCTACGGTCAACCGGAATTTCTTGCTCTGCTTGTCCCCGATATTAGAAGCTTCATATATTCCTTCATCCGTTAGCACCACGGAGTCCGCCTTTAAAGCATCATTAACGAAAGTTATCTCAGCGTGATCAACATTCCAGCGGTAAATATAGGCACTCATCGGATTTCCATGTGCGGCTACACCCTCAAAAGATCCATCCTGATCAACATCCAGCTCTTTGGAATGTCCGGTATCAATTTGCAGCAAACCCGAGGGGTTACCGCTCTCGTCGATTAAATAATAGTTACTGAGCGAGTTATTTGCTCCTAGTCCCCCGGTGATTTTCAACACCTTTTCGCTAAATAGCCGCACTACTTCTACCTTGATATCCTCCGGTTGACGATAATTATAAGTTCCTATCGCCCCTAGACTGTATTGTCCTTTGGAAGTAGAAGTTCTGGCATACACATAGTCTTCGTCACTAGCCATCGTATACACACTCACTTTGACTCCTCCAAAATCCTCCAGCTTCTTCTCTGTAATCAAAGTAGCGCCTGTGGGTGGAGCACTTAGTTGAGAGACTATGGGTATTGTATCCACCAGCTTCCACTCCAGCTTAATGAGGTTAGCAGCGGTGTTTGTTGGCTTCGGTCTTGAGGTGTGGTAGTCGTTATCCGATTGAGCGGGGGATGGGTCCACCTGATGTTGGCAACCTGCCAGCAGATTCATTAGAAGCAAGGCTGTCAGCGTAACGGATTTATGTAAAGGAAACATCCTTGATCACTTCCTAACCTCTTTTAAAATTAAATCTTTCATTAATCATAGATGAAGTTAGACATTCAAATGTTACTTTTAGGAGGCGGGAGGGTTAATTTATTGTCTTTTGAGGACCTACTTCGATCAAAAAAAATTAAATTGGCATACAAAAAACCCGCATCAAATGCGGGTTAAGGTTAGCTATCCAGAATCAAGAGCCTAGCAGTTCACGCGCCAGTAGCCGGTAAACCTCTAGCCGTTTCTCCTGCGAATGTGGGATGCTGCATATCATTGCTTCTTGGAATCCATATTGTGCTTGTTCTTCTTGCAAACGTACGGCGATGTCTTTAACCGCACCAACTAAATGAATCTTGCGCCCTTCCTTGATTGACATCCGGTCAATTTCCGATAGCGAAATGTTCTGAGCTTCTTTTGGTGTCAGCACCTGAGTAATCCGGCCCTTACTCATCATCAACCGAAAAATATCCTGCGGTAATGCTTCATACTCAGCTTCTTCCTTCGTTTCTGCTGTGGTCACCATATAGGATACACTGATCTCTGGTTTGTCCATAAAGATAGAAGGCTGGTAGTTATTCCGGTAATGGTCCAAGATCTCATTACTCATCGCACCATTAAAAAATTGTGCGAAGGAGTATCCGACTCCCATTTGTGCAGCTTTTCGCGCACTATTGCCGCTCGAGCCTAACAACCATACTTCAGGGAGCGCCACCTTCGTTGGAGCAGCGAGATTTTTGGCATATAGCTCATCTTCCGGAATCTGATCACTAAGCAGCTGCATGGTAATGCCAAGCTTGTCATACATATTATGCAGCATTAACTCACGGCCTTCAGATAAAGCGTACATGGCGCTTGTATCGCCACCAGGAGCTCGTCCCACACCAAAATCAATTCTCCCCGGGGAAAAAGCACTTAACGTTTTAAATACTTCAGCCAGCTTAAGCGGAGAATAATGCATCATCATTACACCGCCGGTGCCGATTCGAATACGGTTGGTCTTGGCGGCTAAACGGGCAGCCGTTACTTCCGGAGCTGAGCTAGCAAATGTATTTCCGCCATGGTGCTCTGCCATCCACATTCTGCTATATCCCAGCTCATCTGCTAAAATAGCGAGTTCTTCTGCTTTATTCAGGGCACCTTCCGCAGTGTTGCCGCTTGTCACGGGTGCCTGATCCAATACGCTTAATCTCATGCGAATACATCCCTTCTTTGGTTAGATGACCATTTTATTACTGACCCATTCCTCTAAGACTGCAATCTTATCTTTAAAGCGTTCACCATGCATTTCCTCTGACAACGAAGCAATAGTCTCCCGCTTTAATACGGCTTTCCAAGAGGATTCAGCTTCTTCCATCAGATTCGATAACAGGCAGCAGCTGTCTTCTTTTTCTAAATCCAACATATCTACCAGAATACCATTCGATGAATACAGCGACTGCTGGCCTTCCACCGCGAGGTAAACGTCATATACACGAATATCTTCAGGGCTTTTCTTTAATTTAAAACCGCCTTTAATGCCGGGAACAGACGTGATGATGTCTGCGGTTACCAGCTTTCTTAACAGTTTCTGAAAATAGGTCGCCGATGCTCCGAGCTGCTGGCTAATCGCTTCCCCAGACAACACCGCCTTATCCGGCAGCATGTTGAGTAGAACCAGTGCATATACCGACTGTTCTACCCCTGTTTTCATATGCATGTACAGCACCTCGATTTACGTAAATAGCTTGATTCAAACTGTAGATAATACCATCCGCGTATAAAGCGGATAAACATTATCCACTTTATACTTTATATCAGTTTGCACCAAAAGTAAAACCTTGCTGGCCTTTCTTTCAGTTAATATCTGCTATAAAAAAAAGATCGCGCATATAGCGCAATCTTTTTTCATATGGATAATCCCACCCGCTGAACCAGCTGTGAGCTCTGGTCATTAAGTCCGGTAATGGTGACTTTTTTACCATGCTCGGCGTATTTGCTCATCGTCTTCGCTATGGCATGGACAGCGGATTGGTCCCACACATGGGAGTGTGAAAAATCGATAATAATATGATCCGGATCGCTATCGTAGGCGAATTCATGAATGAAGTGGCTTGTCGTGCCGAAGAACAACTGGCCGGATACCGCATATGTTTTGGAAGAGGTTGCTTCCTGAACAGTTAGGCGGATCGAAGCTATTTTCCAAGCAAACGTTAAAGCACTTAGCAGAACTCCAAACAAAACCCCAATAGAAAGGTTGTCCGTAACCACCACAGTGACCACCGTCACAATCATAACCAGCGCATCGCTTAGCGGAACACGGGTTAAAGTTTTGAGTGAGCCCCATTCAAAGGTGCTGATACAGACCATTATCATTACGCCGACGAGCGCGCCCATCGGGATCTGCTTCACCACATCGCCAAGTACGATAATTAAGAATAATAAAAAGATCCCTGATACAAACGTGGACAGACGCGTGCGTCCTCCTGACTTCATGTTAACCATCGATTGGCCAATCATCGCACAGCCTGCCATCCCTCCGAAAAAACCAGTGACTACATTCGCAAGCCCCTGTCCCTTCGCCTCTCTGTTCTTATCACTACCTGTGCCCGTAATATCATCTATTAAGGTGGCAGTCATCAGGGATTCCAATAGCCCAACTACGGCCAGCGAAAGTGAATATGGCAAAATAATAAGCAGCGTATCCAGCGTGAACGGGATTTGCGGGAGATGGAATAGTGGCAAAGTTGCTGTAATATTCCCCATATCGCCTACGGTTCTTACGTCCAGATGAAGAGCGATACTAAGAACAGAAACAATAACAATCGCTACAAGTGCTGAAGGTACGGCTTTGGTAAACCGAGGAACCGTGTAGATAATAAGCAAGGTCAGAGCTACCAGTCCGTACATCACCCAGCCTTGTCCTTTAAAATGGGTAAGCTGTGCCATAAAAATCAGTATCGCCAGCGCGTTGACAAAACCCGTCATGACCGGCTGTGGCAAAAACGTGATAAACCGCCCCAGCTTTAGCATCCCCATCAATATCTGAAACACGCCAGCCAATACAGTTGCCGCGAACAGATACTCTATTCCGTGTTCTAGTACGAGACTTCCGACTAACAGAGCCATAGCTCCCGTAGCCGCCGAGATCATTCCGGGTCTGCCTCCGGCAAGTGCCGTTACAATCGCAATGCAAAAAGAGGCATATAAACCAACCATCGGACTTACTCCCGCCAGGATCGAAAAAGCGATCGCTTCAGGAATCAGCGCAACGGCTACGGTCATCCCCGATAAAATATCGGTTCGAGTGTTAGAAAACCACCCATTATTTAAGGTAAGCTGCTTCAAAATCTATTTTCCTCCTGTGACTATTAAAATGTGTGGATCTTTTGTCAGAAAAGACCCGGGGCCGGTGCAACGCTAATGTTGCTTATTGTACTCGACCCACCTTCACCTTCACAAAAAGATTAGTTAGACTTGTAAGCGCTTATACACCTCATTTTCTAGCGAATCCTTAAAATATCATGCAAATTCTATATTTCTAGATTACCGGTACAATCCGGAAGCTTTCACTTCATTAAAGAAGGTGTTGAATTCATCAATGTTCAGCTGCTGAGCGGCATCAGACAATGCGGTTGCAGGATCAGGATGCACTTCCACCATAATGCCGTCAGCTCCAGCTGCGAGTGCGGCTTTCGCACATGGAATAAGGATGTCTTTGCGGCCTGTCGAGTGAGTTACATCAACCAATACTGGCAAATGACATTCCTGTTTGAGAATTGGCACTGCTGAGATATCAAGCGTGTTGCGGGTCGCTTTTTCATAGGTACGAATTCCACGTTCAATCAGCATGATCTGTGTGTTTCCACGAGACATGATGTATTCCGCTGCATGGATGAATTCATCGAGTGTGGCAGCCAATCCACGTTTCAGCAGTACCGGCTTGTCGACTTCTCCGACCGCTTTTAGCAGCTCGAAATTATGCATATTACGTGCACCGATCTGGATGATATCCACATAATCAAGTGACTCTTCAATATGTCTTGGATCTACAATTTCGCTGATGGTCAGCAGTCCATATTCATTAGCTGCTTCTCGTAATATTCTCAAACCGTCCATTCCCAGTCCTTGGAAATCATAAGGTGAAGTCCGAGGCTTGAAGGCACCGCCACGCATTACACGTACTCCGGCTTTTTGCAGGGCGGCAGCTACGGTACGAGTCTGCAGTTCACTTTCCACGGAGCAAGGACCGGCTACCATCAGTGAAGAAGGACCGCCAACCGTTACATCTCCCGGCAGAACAATCACTGTATCCTCTTTGTGGCTCTTGCGGGCTACCAGTAAAGTTTTTTTATGATCATCTGTTTGTAAGTCCAGAGAAGCTGAGAAAATTTGTTTGAAGAGGCTACGGATCGTCCCGTTAGTGAAAGGGCCTTTGTTGCTCGCTACGAGCTTATCCAGCATCTGTTTTTCCCGTTCTGGATCAAATTTAGGGACACCTTGTTTTTCTTTAACTCCTCCAATCTCCTGAACAATCTTAGCCCGCTCGGAGATCAGCTCCAGCAATTGCCCATTAATTTCATCCAGACGACCTCTAAGAACATCCAATTCCACGTTACTCATTACCCTTCCACTCCCTCTTTTTGTTATAATTTGGAACACAAAAAGGCCCCCCGTCGCAAGGGACGAGGAGCCGTGGTACCACCCTTATTTAGAATTAACCCGAATACTAGCACAAAGGAATAGAATCTCATGTTCCCCTGACTAAGAATTAATTCTGTCTTTCACCCGGTAACGCGGGGCGCGGGCCTCCCTACTCATACCTGCCACAACCTGTGACAAACTACTTCAGGGGCCGACTCGGAAGTGAACTTCGGCATTAATCGTCTCATGAGGGTGCTCTCAGTCTCCGGCACGCCTTCCCTGTTAAGATCCGCTATAATGCTTACTCTCTTCGTCATAGTCCTTATCTATGTCAGCGCGGCTTTTGCGCTGGTTTCTGCTATCTTAATCAAAAAACGTCCCCGATGCAAGATAATAATGGAACGCAGAGTAGCTTTAACGCAATAAATTTTTTTGACTGATCCATACCCATTATCTATCCTATTCCAACCTGGCAATTACGGTTCCAATTCCTTCAAGCTGTATTGTTTGACAGCGATAATTGAATTGTTTACAATTTAATTATTATAAATATTTCCTGTTCTTTTTCAAAAAGCATAGATAACTGAAGGGATGTAGCAGCCATGAGCATTTATCAATATTCAGCACGCAGTATTCGGGGAAAAGATATCGAGCTAGAGCAATACAAAGGTAAAGTGCTACTGATAGTGAATACAGCAAGTAAGTGCGGATTTACCCACCAATATTCAGATCTGCAAAAGCTTTATGAGCGGTACGAGGAACGCGGCCTCCAAATTCTCGGCTTTCCTTCCAATCAATTTGGAGAGCAAGAACCCGGCAGCAATGAAGAGGTTAATGTATTTTGCCAAATCAATTACGGGGTAACCTTCCCACTCTTTGAAAAGGTTGACGTAAAAGGCGAAGCTAAACACCCTCTTTTCACCTACCTAACAGAACAGGCTGGATTTGAAGGGTTCGACATCAACCATTCTTCAGGAAAGCTGCTGCAAAGCATGCTTGAAGACAAAGATCCAGAGGCTCTGAACAATGACGAAATCAAGTGGAACTTCACTAAATTCCTGATTGATCGCGAAGGCAATGTGGTCACTAGATTCGAATCTACGGTGGACCCGCTGGATATTGAACCAGCTATCGAAGCCCTGCTATAAGTTTCTAATATATGAAATATCCGCCCAGCTTTCGGGCGGATTTTTTGGGTTTAAGCATCTGCTTAATCATGTTCGGTACTGCTCGGTAAACACTTCAAAATAAGGAGTCGTGTCCCTCTCCGCCATCGAACCATTCGCACCAGGTCCCCAGCCGATTTCAGCACGCCAGCTTCCCAACACACCTGACTGAATCAGCACCTCCTCATTTACACCGATCAGCTGATCCGCCTGTGGTGCCACGTATAAAGCATCTACAGGACAATAAGCTTCACACATGAAACAGGTCTGGCAATCTTCCTGACGGGCAATGACCGGAATCTTCCCCTGCATTTCGAATACGTTCGTCGGACATACTTTCGTACACAGCTTACAACCAACACAACGCTCCAAGCTGATTAATTCGATCATATCGCTTGCCCCTCCTTCGGCGCATTCAGTTCATGAGCATGGGGCACAGCCTCTGTACTGACGCTTATATGTTGAATACCGGATAAGATCAGCCGGTGAGTCTGGCGCGGATCAAGCTCCGGATATTCCGCTAGCTTTTGCAGTCCGCGGGTCTCTTTCCGGGCGAGTGCCGCGGTGTACATCCACCTGCCGACCGCGAGCATAGCCGCGGCTTCACGTGATTGCACGATGCCCTGAACGCTGGCAGGAGCCTGCCCGTTCAAATAGGGCATCAAGGCATTCAGCCGCTTCAAGGCTGAAGAAATGCCCGGCTCGCTGCGGAAATAATTGATCTGCAGCGGCAAGATTTCACGCTGGATTGCCGCGATTAGCGGCTTCACCTCCAGCGTTTCCGAGGCATCGGCGCCAGCCGCCAGCCCGTAGCGTCCCGCTGCGGTCAGCTTGCGGCTGTTCGCCTGTCCTCGGCAGGACAGCGCATGCTGCGCGGCTCCCTGTCCAGCCCAGCTTCCGCTGCACATGGCCCAGGAAGCGTTATAAGCCCCGCCGCCGGAGATGGCGCCGGTCACTTTCTCGCGAGATGCGGCATCTCCGGCCGCATAGAGTCCGGGCACGGTCGTCTGGCAATCCGTACCGCTCAAGCGCAGACCCCCAGTGCCGCGCATCGTGCCCTCATAGCGCAGGGTAAGCGGGAATTTCTGCTTAAACGCATCAATTCCCGCCCGCTCCAGCGGCATGAAGAAAATTGGATGCGCTTTGCGCAGAAAATCCTGTTTCTCCGCGGTGTCCGCCAGATCCAGCGAAGCGTAAACCGGACCCTTCAGCATCAGCTCAGGAATGCTGCCAAAGGTCCGATCCCCTCTATGCAACGGATGACCGTCCGCATCATAAAGGGTGGCCCAAGCCAGCATGCGGCCACGTGTTACGGTTCCGTCCGCAAAGCTTGGGGCGTATTGGCGGCTGAATTCCATACCCGAAAGATCAGCACCCACCTCTGCGGACATCAACAATCCTTCCCCTGTCAGCACGTTGCAACCAAGGCCTTTGCTGAGAAAAGCACAGCCGCCGGTAGCCATCACAACGGCATTAGCCTTCACTTCCCAGGACTCTCCTGTCAGGCGGTTGATCCCACGCGCTCCACCGACACCGTGTTCATCGTGAAGAAGTTCCAGCGCTGGTGACTGATCGAGGATTGTGACCCCTGCTTTGCGCACAACTTTTCGCATAATCCGCATATATTCTGGTCCATGGAGGTGAGTGCGCAGTGAGTTTCCTTCTCCATCCTTCGGAAAGGGATACCCCCACTGCTCCACTTGAGCCAGGTTCTGTTCGACCTGATCCAACACCCGGTGAATCCAAGCATTCTCCGACAAATATCCGCCGGCCTTAAGTCTGGCCTGCACTGCCTGCTCCCGCAGCTCGGCAATGGGAGGGATAACGAGCAACGTTGTTCCTCCAGGTGCAGTTGCGCCACTAGTGCCCAAGTAGCCCTTATCCGCCAGGACTACCTTTGCACCTTGCGAGGCTGCACTCCATGCCGACCACGCCCCAGCAGGACCTCCGCCAAGCACGAGGACATCCACTGTCATTTCCTTCTTAAGCTGCGACATATTTTTTCCTCCTACACCATTAGCTGAGTTAGTTGAACTTAAAAATCACTAAAGGGAGGAGTGGCGGAGAGGCGGCCGAAAGTCCAAACATTCACCGCAGTCACTCAATTACCTTTACAGAAGAATCTTAAGTTCAATTAAAGCAACCTTTAAGCAACTTATTTCAGCTGCCAATCGCTAATATTGAAGTCTTTTTTCGCTAACTTCTCTTCGACGAGGAAGTTTTTGGTACCGTCCAGCAGCTTTGTTCCTTCATCAGTGAACGCAGTATCCTTGATATCACTAATCGGATTCACTTGCTTCGCCAGCTCAGGCGTTGTATCTCCGATTTCAGCCAGAAATTGATAATACTCATCTTCATGCTGCTTCAAGTCTGCCAAGGCTTTCTCTCTAGCTTCGTTCCATACCTTCGGAAAATCAGGGAATTTCGCCAGATAATCCTCAGACACAACTGTTGCGCTAGAACCAAGCAGGTTCGGGTGCTTCGAGGCATCATCCAAGTGAGTGTAACCTTGGTCAATCAGCTTCAGCGCAGGAACACCTAGATTTGTTGTAGCATCTACATCTCCACGGGCTAAAGCTGCAGTAGCATCAGGAATGAGCATATGCACGAGTTTGTAGTCGGTCACGCCTTCTTCCTGTAGTAATCCAACTACATAACGGTGCATGAAGGAGCCTTTTTGAATCGCGATAGTTTTACCTTGCAGATCTTTCACCGTCTTGGGCCCATCCTTCTTGCCGATCAAATAACCAATCGTGTTCGCGGAAGATTGTGAAATCAGACGGGTCTTGGCTCCAGAAGCGTAGGCAATAATAGCAGGTGTATCTCCAAGGCTGCCGATATCCAGCCGACCACTAATCAAGGATTCTGTCTGATCCGGACCGTTTGGAAAGCCAGTAAGCTTCACTTCAGTAATGCCGTATTTCTTCAACTCTTCTTGAATAATCCCTTTATAAAAGCCCCAACCCTCTGCACCGCCGGGCACATTCAATTTGTTGGAACCGATAAACCCAAAGTTCAATACCGCTGGAACATTGCTCGTGCTCGTGGCCCCTTCTCCCGCCTTCTCCGTATTTGATCCCCCGGAGGCAGATGCTCCATTGCCGCCCGTATTATTTCCGCAAGCCTGAAGCACCAGCATGGCCATCATAATTGTAGTTAAAAGTGCAAACCGAATCTTCCTAGAACGTTTCCCTTGAATCTCTCTGTACGCTTGTTTCATTGTTTCTCCCCCTAGGTTTATGCTATTTATTTAAATCTTGATCCAGCTCAGAACCCTGCCCTCGACGCCAATTTATACATAAAGTCATGGCTTGCCACCGGCTGCCTGCCCTTACCCCAGCCTACTTTTTCACGATAACCGCCAAGTAGTTTCTGCTCCTGAAGTTCCGCTTCTGTCACACCAATAATATTCTCAGAGTCTGGTGCAACGTAGAGAGCATCGACAGGACAATACAGCTCACACATAAAGCAAGTCTGGCAATCACTCTGCCGGGCAATAACAGGAATGCCATCCTCTACCCGTTCGAAAACATTAGTCGGGCAGACAGATACACATTGGTTGCACTCTACACATCTGGCAGCGCTGATCACCTCAATCACGATAGAACACCCTCCTTAGCCACGGCTTCCGTCTTCACCCATACCTGATCTAATCCGCCACTGATCAAGCGGTGATGCTGGCCATGATCTGTAGCCTTGAAATCCTCACGCTTATGCATGCCTCTCGTCTCTGTACGAGCAAGTGCAGAATTGTACATCCAGCGGGCTGTTGCGGTCATGGCTTCGGCTTCCCGTGCCTTGACCCCTTCTGGCGTACGCTGAATTTCGCGGCTTCGTTGCTCTTTCCACAATCCATCCAGACGATCTAGTGCAGACGTCAGCCCTTGTTCTGTCCGGAACAAATTGATATCATACGGCTTCACCTCAGCCTGTACAGCAGACACATACTCTGCTGTTTGGGCTGCCACTCCCGGCTTCACTTCCTGATGCACCAGTGGTGATGATGATAAGCCGACTGGACTACGCTGCGCAGCGTGCGACCCCAGACTCTGTGCATAGACAGCAGCTCCTTCACCAGCAAAAGAACCTGAAGACATCGCCCACGCCGCATTATGGCTGCCACCGCCAGTAAAACCTCCGCAAATCAGCTCGCGGGTAGCAGCATCTCCTGCCGCGTAAAGTCCGGGAACACCTGTGCCGCAGCTTTCATCTGTAATATGGATGCCACCCGTCCCCCGAACCGTGCCTTCGAGCCGCAAAGTAACCGGAAACGCATCCTTGAACGGATCAATTCCCTGGCGGTCAAAAGGAAGGAAAAAGTTCGTCTGCGCCACCCGCAGCAGCGGTCTTAAATCCTCTGGTGCCCCATCCAGCTTGGCGTACACCTGATTACCTGCCAACAGATTCCGGGCAATTACAGAACGGCCTTTCTTGGAACCGGCTCCCTCCACAATGCTTCCATCCTCATAATAAAAGCTGGCATAGCTGTAATACGCCGTCTTGGTCACCGAAGAGAACGTAGGGCAGATCGCATAGGCATTGGAGAATTCCATGCCGGACAGATTCGCCCCAGCCTCAGCAGCGAAGAGATAACCATCTCCGGTCAACACGTTGCAGCCAAGTGCCTTGCTTAGGAAGGCGCAGCCTCCGGTAGCAATAACGACTGCTCCTGCCTGAACAGTCCAGGTTTCTCCACTCTGGGTATGAACTCCAGCCGCTCCAGCTACGCCATGCTCATCTGCCAGGAGTTCCAAGGCTGGGCTGTGATCTAGAATTTTAACGCCTGCCTTTTTCACCAGCCTACGCATTAATTTCATATATTCCGGTCCTTGCAGACTTCTTCGGAATTGATTGCCCTGCTCATCTACAGGGAATGGATAACCGGAAACACCCAGCTTGTTCATATTGGCATAGGTTTGATCCAGCACCCGGTCCATCCAGCGAGATTCAGCCAGCTGCCCGCCAAGCGCATAACGACTTGCTTTTGCCTCTTTCCGGAGCTTCTCATCCGGCTTCACATACCAGACTCCCGTTCCCGACGGTGCCGTTGCCCCACTTGAACCGCAGTACCCTTTATCTGCAAGGATTACTTTGGCCCCCTTCGCTGATGCAGTAAGGGCTGCCCACGTTCCTGCCGGACCTCCTCCGATAACGAGCACGTCTGCCACCAAATTCACCGATCCTTTTTTCACCGATCCACTCATATGTTTAAGACCTCCTCAGTTTGTTTAGCCTTCGTAACTATCGCGCCAGAACAGGAACTTTCGTTCAATAATCCGGAACAAGGAATCGATCAGCTTACCGACAATTGCGAAAATAATAATGCCTACGAATACAACCTCTGTATTAGAGTTCTGCTTCGCTTCATTGATAAGAAACCCAATACCTGACTGTGATCCAATAAGCTCTGCTACAACCAAACCAATCCAAGCTACAGCCAGCGACAACCTTAGCCCTAACAAAATTCCAGGCAGCGCCGCCGGGAGTATAAGCCTGCGCAGCTTCTGATATGGACTGAATCCCAATACACGAGCTACTTCGAACAATTTATTGTCCACATTGCGGATGCCCATAAACGTATTAATATAGAGCGGAAAAAATGAGCCTGTCATAATGATCACAACTTTTGACATCTCTCCAAACCCGAACCAGAGAATAATGAGCGGCGCTATAGCTAAATGGGGAACAAGCCTAAGCACTTGTACGCTAGGATCGAGCACATATTCTACACTGCGAAACAAGCCAGTCAGTACGCCGAATAGAAGACCC
Source organism: Paenibacillus sp. FSL H8-0315 (assembly GCF_038005365.1). NCBI lineage: Bacteria > Bacillati > Bacillota > Bacilli > Caryophanales > Paenibacillaceae > Paenibacillus > Paenibacillus sp. FSL H8-0315. Next base: position 2,524,411 of record NZ_JBBOTA010000001.1, read on the forward strand.
AACACACCTCCAATAAGAAATCCGATGCCCGCCCTACCCATGCTGACACCCAGATGATGAGTTAACTCTCCAGTAACCAACAAGTCGGTAAAAGCTCTTGCAATCGAAAGCGGAGTCGGCAAAAAGGTTGCTGAGACCAGCCCCGTACTCCCTGCCAGCTGCCAAAGGACTAACGTCACCACCGGGATAATTGCACCCATTCCCCAATCAGAGAGCAGGGGTTTCCATGCAACTTGTATTGCAGGTTTCTTCGGTGTCTTCTTGGATAAAGGAGCTGTGCCGCTGCTATCCAGCGTTTCTCTGGCTCTTTTAGTATTTTTGATAATAGCTTCTACTACATCGCTCATGGTGCATCCCCCTTTTGTTTAATGAGCGTTCAAGGTTATCCGCGATAACTGTCTTGCCATCTCAACAACCGTCGTTCAATGTAACGAACAATGGAATCACTCAACAATCCAGCTACGGCAAAAATAATAATTCCCACGAACACCACTGGTGTGTCCGCGAATTGACGCGCGTCGGACATCATGTATCCAATGCCTGAGGTAGATGCAATAAGCTCTGCCACTACTAACCCCAGCCAAGAAAGCCCTAGAGAGAGACGCACTCCAAGAATAATGTTCGGCAGCGCTGCTGGAAGTACTAACCTGCCAATCTGCTTCAATCGGCTGAAGCCAAGTACCCGGGAAACTTCGAACAGCTTGTTATCCACGCCGCGAATTCCCATGAACGTATTGATATAAAGCGGGAAAAAAGCTCCCTTAGCTATCAATAGCACCTTCGACTCCTCACCGATCCCGAACCATAAAATGAACAGCGGTACTACCGCCAGACTGGGAATCATGCGGATCATTTGCAGGGAAGGATCTAACAGCTTCTCCGATCTGCGGAACAGGCCTACGAGAAGTCCTAACAGCAGACCCAGTCCACCACCTAGCAGGAATCCAGAAAAGGCTCTGACCAAGCTGATTCTAAAGTTCGGCCACAGATCGCCTGAAGCCGCTAAAGTTACAAAAGATTCCGCAATCGTATACGGCGTAGGGAACAGCATCTCCGAGATCATTCCATAATGCCCGAGCGTCTGCCACAGAATTAGCACACTGCCCGGCAGCAAAAGACCAAGTCCTAGTGTTGCCACCTTTCCGGGTCTTCCGGAAGTTCTTATGACTACAGCCCGATTTGTCATACTTTGAACCCACCTTTTTTCAGCTTTACAATCACTTTAATTAAACAGAAAGAGACCCTCGAATGTTAATGCCTTCGAAAGTCTCCATGGGTATGGTCGACCTATTTTATATTCCGGCTCCGTCTGTAAGCTCTAGCTCATCTACCTTTTCAAAATAATTCAACACCTTCAAACGCAGCTCTTGAAAGGATGTCGTTGTTTTTTTTCGTGGATACGGTAAATCTATCGGTACAATTTTACGTATTTTCCCGGGACGCGGCTCTAGAATCACTACCCGATTCCCCAAGAACACAGCCTCATCAATATCATGTGTCACAAAAATCATGGTTGTTTGGTTAGCCCGCCAAATGTCCAGCAATACCGTCTGCATATGAGCCCGAGTGAATGCATCCAGTGCACCAAACGGTTCGTCCAGCAGCAGTATTTTCGGATTGCGCAGAAGTGCACGAGCTATTGCCACCCGCTGGGCCATCCCTCCCGACAACTCGCGGGGATAAGATTTCTCAAATCCATTTAACTTCACCAGATCAATCAATTCATCGACCTTCCGCCTAACCTCCTTGTTCCCTAGCGGTAAATCAGAGGCAATATTCTTCTCAACGGTAAGCCAGGGAAAGAGGCGATGCTCCTGAAAAATAAAACCCTTATCGATCCCAGGACCCCCAATCTCCGCCCCTTCCAGGGTGACACTGCCAGTGTACCCGCTATCCAGACCGGCTACGATGCGTAATAGTGTACTTTTTCCACAGCCGCTGGGGCCGATGACTGTAATAAATTCGCCCTCCTGTACATGGAGATCTACATTATGGAGTGCTTGAACATGACCACCGGCAGACTCAAAACGTTTATTTAGGTTCGAAATAGAAAGCAACGCTTCTCCCACCTTGACCCCTCCTTTAATCTGTATGGACAAAAAAACAGAGGCATTGCGTTTTTAACATTCGCAATACCTCTGTAGGAACAGTCGGCAATCATTATTCAAAGTAAATCAATTGGAATTATAATATTTAAAATATCATCGATTTTATAAGCTGTCAACAAAAAACAAGCCCTTTTATGGAATAGAAGTGGAGTTATTTCTAGTTCATAAGTTAGAAAAGCAATGAATTTAATCACTTTCAGTAGGATGAAAGTATTAAAAAACTTTGCTTTTGCGTCGATATAATGAAGTAAGCTTATGACAAATTGGTTCTAAGGAAGGGGCTTTTGCTTGAAAAGCATATCATTAAAATGGGGAGCAACACTTGTTGCCCTTAACACCTTGTTCGGTGGTACTCTCTATGCATCTGCAGCTGAAATCACTCCACCGTTCTCCGATTTAACCGAAATACAACAGACGAAAAGTGCCGCAATCCTCGAGGCTGCTCGTCTAGGATTGCTTAAAGGCGATCCCAATGGACAATTCAGACCCACTGCGACTATGACTCGCCAAGAGCTGGCAGCCATTTTAGCGAAGACCTTAAAGCTAGATTCCTCAGTGAATTCCGCTTCTTCCTTTAGAGACGTATCTGATTCCAGTTGGAGTGTCTCCGCTATTGAGGCTGTTAAAAAGGCAGGATTTATGGAGGGTGATCTTACAGGTAATTTTAATCCATCCAGACCTGTAACTAGGGAAGAGCTTGCAGTTATATTTGTACGTGCCATCCGCGGAACTGGAGCACAAGGCGGACAAGCCAACAAGGTTAATGACGAATCCACAATCAGCAATTGGGCAAAAGAGTATACTGATGTCGCACTACGTCTTAAACTTATAGACTCTCCCGAAGATATGTTCAGCCCCAAAGGTACTGTTCAGCGGCAGGATATGGCTTCTTTTCTGCTGAATATTTTTAAAGAAGAACAACAAACTGCAACGATCGACAATATAGATGGAGATTTCGTAACGATCAATGGCACGCCTTACCTCATTGAAGGTACACTCAAAGAATTAATGGGTGATAGCAACCATGATGCTTTAAGAGGAGCTGTCCTTAAGTTCAATTCCTTGAATCGTCATGTAGATGGTTTGCAAGAGCTTGAAATTGTACAAAAAGGGGTTCAACTAAATACCTCCGGCTTTCCCTCCGGTTCTTTGCTCAATATTTCTGGAAATGATGTTGTTATTAAAGGTAATGTTACCGGTGATCTAAAGATTAAAAATGGCGTTTCGAGTATAACTTTTCAGGGCCAAATTGGGCAGATCATTGTGGACTCTATAACTCCAGTTACTATTCATGGCAGCGGTCCCCTGCAAACCTTAAAAATAGTCGAAGGCGGCGCTAGGATCACCATCGATCCCTCCTTGTCTATTCAAAATCTGCAGTTGCCTGGCAACAGTCTGCCTTCACATTTCATAACAAATTACACAGCCATTCAAGATAATATCCAAAAGGTTCAAAATGCATCAGGAGCCGTTGCTCCTGCATATACTTCGTCCACGTCTGCTAACTCCGTGAGCGATCCGACTCCTGAGCCTACTCCCGTTGCGACTCCTAGTCCTTCTCCGGCGCCGACTCCGAGCCCTACTCCCGTAGCGACTCCTAGTCCTTCTCCGGTCGCGACTCCTAGCCCTACTCCGGTGACGACTCCGAGCCCTACTCCCGTAGTGACTCCTAGTCCTACTCCCGTAGTGACTCCTAGTCCTACTCCGGTGGCGACTCCTAGTCCTACTCCGGTGACGACTCCTGAGCCTACTCCGGTGATGACTCCTGAGCCTACTCCGGTGACGACTCCTGAGCCTACTCCGGCGCCTACTCCTGAGCCTACTCCGGTCGCGACTCCTAGTCCTTCTCCGGTCGCGACTCCGAGCCCTACTCCGGTGACGACTCCGAGCCCTACTCCCGTAGCGACTCCTGAGCCTACTCCGGCGCCTACTCCTGAGCCTACTCCCGTAGCGACTCCTAGTCCTACTCCGGTGACGACTCCTAGTCCTACTCCGGTCGCGACTCCTAGCCCTACTCCGGTGACGACTCCTGAGCCTACTCCGGCGCCGACTCCTGAGCCTACTCCCGTGGCGACTCCTAGTCCTACTCCGGTCGCGACTCCTAGTCCTACTCCGGTGACGACTCCTGAGCCTACTCCGGTGGCGACTCCTAGCCCTACTCCGGCGCCTACTCCGGTGAACCATGCACCAGTCGTGCAAAATAATATTGATCCAATATCTGCTCTGATCACAAGTGGTGTCCAAAACGTCGACATCAGTAATGTGTTCATTGATCCGGACGGCGACCCGCTTACATTCGCAGCTGCATCCTCTGACGCTAGCGTTGCCACTGTATCTGTAAATGGGAATCATCTCAACCTTGTGCCGGTCGATTCAGGCACAGCCATGATTACAATAACAGCAATGGACGGCCAAGGTGGCGTTAACACTGCTACTTTTGCATTCACTGTAACGTCTAATCAGCCACCAATTGCGATATCTGGAATCACTACTCAACTCTTAACACCAGGTATCACTGCACCACGTACATTTGATCTGGCCCAGCTTTTTCAAGATCCCGACAATGACATGCTTACTTATTCAGCTTCTATAGATAACGTAAATGCTGGTACACTTAGCCTTAATGGCAACACTCTGACGATAACTCCGGCAGCTAATAGTTCAGTTAGTGGTTTAGTGACCCTCACAGCAACGGATGATAAAGGAGGTTCAGCTACCTCAACTTTCACCTTGATTACAGCCCAGCTTGTAAACAACGGCTTTGTGCCAATAACCACCAAGCAAGGTGTATCCAATATTTCCTTCGATATTTCCAAGCTGATTCCTAATCAGAGTCAATTTAAAGTGTATACAGAAAGCAGCACAGGTTCATTGAGCGGACCTGCAACTCTGAATGGAGCTATATGGAATGGTCCTACAAGTCCAGGAACGGTATGGATAGTAGGTTCTGATGGCAAAGCGGTTGTATTATCTATAAGCGTGGCTTCACAGGGTACCTCTGAGCTATTCTTCTCAGAGTATCTGGACGGCGGTGACGGCAGAATCGCAGTTGAGCTGTACTATAAAGGAAATGGTAATCCCGCAGGAAAAGCAGAAGGTTACACCCTTGAAGTTCACCAATTTATGAAAGCCACCCAAACCAAACAGGTTTATTCCCGGCCATTATTCCCTGTACCTGTAGCAATGCCGTATATGTTTATAGATTCTACTTTTGGGGACGCATTTGATTTAATGAATATCTCCTATTACAATGATGAACTGAGTCTATATAATCCAAAAACATATAATATTACAGCATTAGTACTAAAGAAAAACGGCCAAATCGTGGATGTTCTCGGTGACCCTACCTCTACTCAGCAATTCCTCTCCACAGGTGGAACTATTGTCCGTAAATCTGGTATATACACTGGATCACAGCAGTATTCACTTGAGGGCGAGTGGAATCAATATTCCAAAGGAACTTACCAGTATTTTGGAAGCCATATTCCTTAAACAGCCCTTTCTAATGTAAAAAACAAGCAGGCAGTGAGCCTCCAGATATTGGAGAAACACTGCCTGCTTGTTTATCTGCATTGCGTAGGGTTAAGTCGACTTTGGGTAAACCTCGGAATAACTCCTCCGCATCCCCTCCCGTATATTTTAATTACCGAATCTAAACCCAATCTTTGATTTAGTTGCATTCTGTACACTTATTTCGTATAAAAAAGGGATTGTCCTGAATATAACTGTATTCTATACAATTAAAATCCAGAAAAACCACCTTTAGCTGAGGAAATCATGAAAATAAGTGTACTGAATACAGCTATTTTTTGGGGACAATTTATTCGATGAGTTATAACTGTACAAAATACACTTATATGCTCCCACCGTTACTCCAACCTATGTCTACCACTTCAAAATCTGCATTTTGCCTCCACTTGTTACTTATACTTCTGCATCTACTTCCACTACTTCCTCAACTTCCGCTACTTCCTCTACTCCCACTACTTCCTCTACTCCCTCTACTCCCACTACTTCCTCTACTTCCTCTACTTCCACCACTTCCACTACTTCCACTACTTCCACTACTTCCACTACTTCCACTACTTCTTCTACTTCCTCCACAACTTCTACCGTTTCAAAATATCACTTCAAGCATATCGCTCCCCCGGCTCTTAGCAACGCTGCTTACATCAGATATCTTAAATATAAATACACGCTGGAGATCACAATGGATAACAGCATTAAAGGAAATCCGACCTTCAAATACTTCATGAATGTAATCGGGTACCCCTCTTTTCCTGCCAAACCTGCTACGATCAAATTAGCACTCGCACCAATCAATGTGCCATTGCCACCCAGACAAGCGCCTAAGGCCAAACTCCACCATAACGGCTCCAAATTGCTGATCCCCATATTGCCCATCTCCTGAATCAGCGGGATCATAGTTGCTACAAAAGGGATATTATCCAGAAATGCCGAGGTAATGGCGCTGACCCATAAAATCATCATTGAGCTCATCAGCACATCACCATTCGTTATTTCAATCGCTTTTGCTGCCAGCTCTGCAATCACACCTGTCTCTACAAGCCCTGACACCAACACGAACAGTCCGATAAAAAAGAAGATCGTAATCCATTCTACGCTGTGAAAAGCTTTTTCCAGCATATGTTCCCCTCCGGTCAGCAGCAGCAGTAAAAATGCACCAGCCAGTGCAACCGTAGCGGACTCCAAATGTAACGCCTGATGTAAAAAGAACCCGGCAATCGTAATTGCCAGTACGATCAAACATTTTCGCAGCAGCTTATGATCCGTAATCATAACCTTCTCATCCATGTCCATGATGCTCTGCTGCAGTTCAGGTGTAGTTTTAATTTGTTTACCGAACATCAATAACAGCAGCGGGATATACGCCAAAACAATGATGATAATCACGGGTGTCAGATTGCTAATAAAAGCCATGAAGGTCAGCTCCTTAACCGCACTGCCAATCATGATATTAGGCGGGTCTCCGATCAAGGTTGCCGTTCCGCCTACATTAGATGCGATAATTTGTGACATCAAAAAAGGCAGCGGATGTATGCGCAGTTGTCTTGTAATACTGAAGGTGACTGGCACCATAAGCAGCACTGTCGTCACATTATCCAAAAAGGCTGAAGCCACTGCGGTAATCACAAACAAAGCAATCAGTATTCTCTTCGGCTTCCCCTTCGCCAACTTAGCTGATTTCACAGCTGCGTATTTAAAGAGCCCCGTCTCTGCGGTAATCCCTACAATCATCATCATCCCTACAAGCAATCCTATAGTATTAAAATCGATGTGCTGCAGTGCCGTCTCCTGATCCACAATGCCCATCGCTATCATGACGATAGCTCCTAACATCGCCAGAATGGTACGGTGAATCTTTTCGGAAATAATAAGTCCATAAATCAGCAGAAAAATGCCTATCGCCCAAACCGCTTGCTGTTCCATAATATCCCTCGGTCCTTCTATGTAATTTCGTTAACTTATAGTCTACTCATCCTATAACCTTATTATCATAAAATAGATTTGTATTTTTCGCACTGGGTTTGTGGAATCATTCCACTAAAAAACGACTCTGCCGGATGTTTATCGGAGAGCCGTTGTGGATTCGATTATTTCATTTTCAGAGCCTGAGGCTCCTTGAAAACAGTTAACTTCCCTTTACTCTGCACAATAATCATCCCATCCTCCAGCAAGGTTGGGCCGAATACTCTACCTGATGTTTTGAGCTGCACGATCGGTTTGGCGGTAATTAGATCAATAGCAACCAATTTCCCATCGGTCTGGGCAACATACATGCCATGTCCGAGCAGATCGAAGCGGGCAATCGGATTGCTGATTCCTCCGTACTGGAACACAGATTTATTAGACATTTTAACACCATAGATGCTCTGTTCGTTACTAAAAAGAATTCTTCCATCATAAGGACCCGCCGCGTAGGATAACTTAGCTCCGATGGATTCATACGAATAATTATCTCGTGTTACGGCAGCTGGATCAACATTTACTGGGTAGCCATAGACTCCTTTTTGTCCCCCAATATATATCCTGTCCCCAATGATCCAGGCTCTGCCTCCGCTAGTCATATATTCTTCTTCTGGTTTCGGATGATTAGGATCTATATGAGCGGGGTTATACTCTACAGCCTTTACAAGCTTACCTGTCTTCACATCCAAATGATCGAGTGTCGTCAAAGGAAGAGGGTCTACCAATGTAGCTTCCCGTTGTGAGATAAGCGTAGTCCCATCTGCTGCAATCGGAAGACTATGATTACCACTATTCCAAAGCTCTTTACCTGTTGTTCGATCAAACGCATGTAAAATGTCATACGTATATGCTCCGGATTCTGAGTTTTGAGCTAGCACCAGATTCCCCTCAACCATAAATGGTTCAAACAGCATTTCGCTGAAATTATCGCGCCACTGCAACTTGCCATCTTTCAGATTGTAGGCTTGAATATCGCCATTAGCAGCAAATAGCTGCTCTTTATCAATTACCAATTTACTAACACCTTTACTGGTCGCCGATGAGCTCCATTTATTTTTGCCCGTAGCCGCGTTAACTGCATAGATCGTACCTGCCTCCGAAGTGACGTAAGCCACGCCATCCTGATAGAGCAGCGGCGTTTTTAATTTGGAGCCGTATTTCCACATTACTTTTCCAGTCTGGACGTTAATCGCTAAAAGCTGACCCTTTTGAAGGATAAAAGCTTTGCCCGCGCCAACTGCAACAACACCCTTACCCATGATATAATCCGACGGTACATCTTTCAAAGCTGGCAAATCCATTGTTGTTGACCATTCAACCTTCGCAGCAGGCAGGTTTGCATAGTAATCATCACCATTCGAGCCTATAAAAGAGGTGTGTGGATCAACCGCAGCTGCTTGTACCGGATTTACCATAAGCAATACCCCTAAACCAATAACTGCAGTACGAAGATAAGATTTCAATATTGTTCCTCTCACCACCAGACTCCTCCTCATATAAGTAACTGCCTCATTTGGATAGCTTCTTAAAATCAAATATAATAGTATTGGACGAGCAGGACATAACCATTATGGATTATTATTCCATTTTGTCAAAAACAACAGAAGAAATCAAAACATTTACTCACAAACTTACATTTTGTAAGTCATTGTGTTATAATAATCACATTCCTCCATACACGGACAGGCTTTAGCAAATATATGAATAACAAGGGGTTTGTGAGCATGAGTAACGAAGCAACCGCAGCACCAGCATCCGATTTTGAATTTGGTATCTATACCTTAGGAGACATCGTAGCGGATTGTCATACAGGGAAGAAGATCAGTCCAAAACAACGTCTCGACGAAGTTGTAGCTGCAGCTAAGCTGGCAGATGAGGCGGGACTTGATGTATTTGGTGTAGGTGAGCATCATCGTCTTGATTTTGTAATTTCTTCGGTGCCAGTGGTGCTGGCTGCCATTTCTCAGGTTACTAACAGAATTAAACTAACGAGCGCAACAACCGTATTAAGCACCATTGATCCTGTACGGGTGTTCGAGGATTTCGCCACACTTGATTTGCTGTCGAATGGACGTGCAGAGATTATTGCGGGGCGTGGTGCTTTTGTGGAGTCTTTTCCGCTCTTCGGGTATGAGCTTGAAGATTATCACCGTCTATTCTCCGAGAACATCAATTTACTCTTGGAGCTTAACAAACATGAAGTTATGAACTGGGAGGGCTCCTTCCGTTCATCGCTGAAGGATTCGGAGATTGCTCCACGTCCATTGCAAGAGAATCTTCCGCTCTGGATTGGTGTAGGCGGTTCTCCAGAAAGTGCGGAGAAGGCCGGGATGCTCGGGACCGGAATGGCTATCGCCATCCTAAGCGGCAGTCCAGAGCCTTTTCAAGAGCTTGCCGCAACCTATCGGCGTGCCGGAATTCAAGCAGGACATCCACCTGGGGATCTAAAGATTGCGATCACTAGCCACGGCTACATTGCTGAAACCTCACAGCAGGCGTTGGATGAATATTACCCTTACTACTATAGTTACCGTAACTCTATCAGTCCAAAACCGGGTCAAGAGTACAAGGTGTCTCGTGATGACTTTGGGCAATATGTATCTGCTGATAACACGATGGCTGTAGGCAGCCCGCAGCAAATTATCGAAAAAATTCTCTATCAGCATGAGCTGTTCGGTCATAGCCGCTTTATGACTCAGCTCGATATCGGCGGCCTTCCTTACGCTAAGGTAGCTAAAGCCATTGAACTTTTGGCAACAGAGGTTGCACCTGTCGTACGGCGCGAGATCGCCAAGAAGAACAGCCGTTAGAATGGAATACCAAAAAGGGGCCCTCAAGCCAACGGCTGAGGCCCCCTTTTTATAAAAAAATCACGCAAAGGATGGTTTATTATTATCTACTTTCCCGCTGATAAGCTTCTTATATTCGTCGTCTCCGCCGTCCAAAGAAGGTGCAGTATAAATCTGAGCTGAAGCTGGCTGCTGAGCAGAATGACTCGAGCCTGCTTTTCTTTTGGTGCTTTTGTCATCGCCGCCTGCACTCCTGCTCCCACCACTCGCAGATCGGAGAACAGCATCGGATAAGCTGTTAATACCTTTTATTCTCTTCATGCTGAATCCTCTCCTACTAAATGATTGATGGTACGGAATAAATCCTGATTATTCCCAACTACCGCCTTAAGATCATCTGCAGATAATCCATCACTTCCTGAGAAATGAACGGAAAGAACATACTTCTTACCTAGAGGATAGCATAGGATATATACCTCTGCAACTTCCGTGCGTTGAAAAAAAGTCCATTTACTCGATAAAAATGCATCTACCACACTAGGCTGCTTCTCATTCCCTTTCGTTACAGACAAGGGATAGGAGTGACCACGTCCGACATTCCCCCCCACCTGAACAAGTTGTTCCTTCTCTTGTGCCTGCCAGATGGCTGCACCGATTACACGACAATGCTTCGGAGGTAAAAAGGAATTGCGTATCGCCTCACTAAGTGCGTGATATTTATCTCCATTCTCGGAGATGGTCACATTACTATTATATTGCCAAAAAAAATGAAGGATACTTTCCTTGCGCCTTAAATCCATCTTTAGCTGCTCTAAATCTTTAAGCGGGTCACGGAATCTTCCACGTTCTTGAATACTATCAATAATCTTACCACAGCTCACATCCACAGCAGCCGTAGGATTATCGTGATGCACTTCATACTCTAAAGATGTAATTCCCGCTAAATCAGATAGCAGATGATATTCTTCTACATTTTCTCCAGGGATGAGATCATCACGCGCAGTTACCTGATCAGGCACTAGACAAAAAACACGGCTGCGCCGTAATCTAGCCCAAAACAAACCCATTTCAAACCCCGTATTATCGCGGGTCACATAATAATATTTACCACGGATTTTGGCGACATCATCTGGCGAGAACACAAATACGGCAAAATCGCTCTCATCCAAATTTCGCTCCAACGCCTCCATAGTGTATTCATTCGCCCGAAAAGCGTTGGCATACCAAGGATGCACTTCAGCATCCCTCTTCAGCTGCTCATGAATCGCTCTTGCATAACGTATAGACTCCCTGGAAGATCCAATGAATAGCTTTGGTTTAGTCACGGCAATGCTCCTTCATCCTCTTTCCCGATATGTAATAATTATACAAGTCTTTAGACCACCAGAAAAGAGGCCATATTCTCAAAAAATATTATTCTAAACCTCGTAAATTGGGTAATGAATTACGACTACTCTCAAAAAGCGAGGATACTATGAACAAAATGATAGGTGTCACCCTGCTCACAGCTTGCCTTTTGGGTATAGCAGCGCCACAGTCTGCTGAAGCAAAGACAGCAGCGGGAAGTTATACCGCACAGGTATATGCGAGTTCTTTAAATGTACGCGATGAACCGGCTAAGAATGCAACTGTTGTAGGATCAATTAAGAATGGGGCTCGGGTTACTGTGACTGATGAGCAGCATGGATGGTTAGAGGTTAAAGCGGGGAGCACCTCTGGCTGGGTAGCGGGTTATTACCTAAAAAAGGTGAACAGCAACTCCCTGCAATCCAGCGCTTCTGGAACGTCTATTGCTACTAAAACCAATACTGCCTCGTCAACATCAGCCAATACTTCTAGTAGAACTTCAAAGGCTACAGTCACGGCTGATTCTCTGCGCATCCGAAGTGGCCCAGGAACTCACTATAAGGTGCTCGGTTCTTTAAAAGCCAAGGATACAGTCACTCTCCTTCTTCATCAGAACGGCTGGGCTCGAATTCGCACAGTCAGCGGTGAAACCGGTTGGGTGGCAGAGCAGTATATCCGAAGTGGAAGCACATCAAGCAGTACAAGCAGCATAAGCACCGTCCAGCATAAAGGCGGACTACGAGGAAAGCTGATCGTCATCGATCCTGGTCATGGCGGCAGTGATCCGGGCATGCTTGGCACTACATATAACACCATGGAAAAAGATTTGAATCTGCATACTGCACTTTATGTCCGCGATGCTCTTGTTGCTAAAGGAGCACGGGTAGAGATGACGCGCACCCGAGACGATCAGAAGCCGACGTTAGCTCGTCGTGTTCAGATGAGCCAAGCCCTGCGTGCTGATGCTTTTGTAAGCGTTCATTATAATTCTTCACCTAAAAATGTGTCCGGAACGTTGACCTTCTTTTATTCAGAAGCGGATGATTTGAAGCTGGCGCGGGCGATTGAAACCCGACTGGGGCAAGGCATCGGTCTGAAAAGCAACGGGTTGTCCTTTGGCGATTATCACATCCTAAGGGAGAATCGGATTCCAGCTACCTTGGTTGAGCTTGGATTCCTTACCAATCCTACAGACGAGTCCATTGTCCGCAAGGCCTCCTATCAGAAAAAAGCGGCTAAAGCCATCGCTGAAGGCGTTGCGGATTATTTTAAATAACTGGCTGGAACAACACTCCAAAAAAAGCCCGACCCATGTATCTCTCAGGTATGATCTGAGGAGATCTGTGGGTTGGGCTCTTTTGACTGCTTCCTTATACGAGCATTTGATAGACCAAGAACAAGTTCAACGATACAACCAGACCGGAGATAATCCAGCCCAGAGTGGCTGTCACTTTGCGATTCACTAACCCGCCCATAATCTGGCGATTGCTTGTAAACACAACCAGCGGAATCAACGCGAACGCAATCCCAAAGGACAGGATCACCTGACTGATCACGAGTGCTTTGGTTGGATTCACACCAAAACCAATGATCGCTAGTGGCGGAATGATGGTAATCGCACGGCGCAAGTACAGGTTAATTCTTTTGTTGATGAAGCCTTGCATAACCACATCGCCAGCCATAGTCCCTACGGAGGAACTCGACAGTCCCGCAATGAGTAGTCCCAACCCAAACGAGATCGCCGTTACTGGCCCAGCTAAGTGACCAAATTGTTGAAACGCGACATCCAGATCCTCAACCACGAGACCATTTTTGAAAAACAATGCCGCGGAGACAATTACCATAGCCAGATTTACTGCACCTGCGATAATCATCGCAATAATAATATCTATAAATTCCAATTTGAAAATCTGTTTTTTCTCCGATTCATTCACCCCGACGATACGGTTCTGTGTAAGTGATGAATGCAGGTAAATCGCATGTGGCATCACGGTTGCACCTAGAATTCCTGCGGCCAATAGGATGCTGTCCACCCCTTCAAACTTAGGTGTAAACATGCCTACGGCAACTGCTCCCATATCCGGTTTAGCTACAATAACTTGAAAAGCGAAGGCTAATACGACTATAAGGATCATCGCGGCAATCCCTGCCTCTAGGGAGCGGTATCCCCGGCGTTGCAGCTCTAAGATAGCAAATGAGCCCACCGCAGTAATCAGTGCTGCTGGCAGCATGGGAATATCAAATAAGAGATATAGTCCTAATGCCGCCCCGATAAACTCTGCCAGATCCGTAGCTATAATCACTAGCTCACTTTGAATCCATAAGAAGATAGATACACTCTTCGGAAAACGATCATGAGCGATCTCAGGCAAGTTCTTGCCTGTCGCAATCCCCAGCTTGGCGGATAACGCTTGGATTAGCACAGCCATTAGATTAGAGGCCACGATCACCCACAATAAGAGATATCCATATTTGGAGCCCGCCGTAATATTGGTGGCAAAATTACCTGGATCCAGATAAGCAACAGCAGCGATAAAAGCTGGGCCTAGAAAAGGAAGTAATCGTTTAATCCCTTTGATCTCCCCGTTAAGTACGGCTTGTGCTGAAACCGAGTTCTTATGTTGTTTTATATGTGGTTGTTCTACTAAAGTTTGTTCGAGCATTTCAATTCCTCCTCTTGCCCTGAAAAAGTTGTCTATATACACGAAAGTTTCCCCTGTGCAACTTATATTTAAAGTATATGCTTATTTCTGAAAAATGTAAACATGTTTCATATGGAATTTTCATTTGCTTGTTCACCAACGACTAGGCACAAAAAAAGCTGGACGATGATCAGGAATTACCCGATCTTCGCCCAGCTTAAGCTGCTTATGAATTTTTCTTCCATGTGTCCTTGAGCGGTACTATCCGGTTCAGCACCAGCTTATCTGCTGTGGTATACTTCTTATCCACACAGAAAAATCCGTGCCGGATCAATTGAAATTTATCTTCTGGCCTTGCGTTGCCCATTGATGGCTCCAGCAAACAATCCTTCAGGATCGTTAAGGAATCTGGATTAAGATACTCGTCCCAGCGCTCACCGTCTTCTTTAGGACCGTCGTTATCTTTCAGCAGACGCTCATATAGATGAACATCAGCCTTGATAGCATGGTCTGCCGATACCCAGTGAATGGTCGCCTTAACCTTCCGTTCATTAAACCCGCTTCCGCTCTTCGTTCTCGGATCATAGGTGCAGCGAAGCTCTAGGATTTCTCCGGTAACTTCATCCTTGATTACTTCATTGCATTTTATGAAATAAGCACCCTTTAGCCTTACTTCATTCCCCATAGTAAGCCTGTGATAACCTTTTAGCGGCTCCTCCATGAAATCTTCTTGTTCAATATAAAGGGTTCGTGAAAAAGGAACCTCTCTTTCTCCAAGTGACTTATCTTCACTGTTATTCTCAATCGTCAGCCCTTCATTATGATCCTCAGGATAATTAGTAATGACCACTTTTAAAGGCTTAAGAACAGCCATCACACTTGGAACCTTTGCCTTCAAATCTTGTCTAAGCGCATGCTCTAACATGGCAATATCCACAATGGTGCTATTTCTGACAAAGCCAATTTCCTTCACAAAATTCCGGATACTCTCCGGCGTAAAACCTCTTCTGCGTAAACCGCGAAGCGTAGGAAGTCTCGGGTCATCCCAGCCATCCACATAATGGCCTGTAACCAGCTGTCTGATATACCGTTTACTCGTCACAACTCCGGTGATGTTCACCCGTCCAAACTCTCTTTGCTTAGGAGCCTTAGGGATATCCAGCTCCTTCAATACCCACTCATAGAGCGGCCGATGATCCTTAAATTCAATCGAGCATAAGGAATACGTAATCCCTTCGATAGCATCTTGTATAGGATGGGCAAAATCATACATCGGATAGATACACCATTCGTTACCCGTTCTATAATGCTCCGCATGAATGATTCTGTAAAGCACCGGATCACGTAAGTTGATATTAGGTGAGCTCATATCTATTTTAGCCCGCAACACTCTGGCTCCCGTTGGATAATCTCCAGCTTTCATCTCCGTAAACAACCGTAAATTCTCTTCCACAGAACGCTCCCGGAACGGGCTGTTTTTTCCCGGCTCCGTAAGCGTCCCTCTATAGGCTGTCACCTCTTCAGGTGATAAATCACAGACATACGCCTTTCCTTTTCGGATTAACGTAACTGCGCTATTGTATATTTTCTCAGAATAGTCTGATCCATAAAAAATATAGTCCGGTGGATAGCCCATCCATTGAATATCTTCGATGATGGCATTTACATACTCCAGATCCTCTTTTAAAGGATTGGTGTCATCAAAGCGCAAATGGAACTTCCCGCCATACTTTTTCGCAGTCGTATAGTTCGTATGAATAGCATACGCACTGCCAATGTGCAGATACCCGTTAGGCTCCGGTGGAAATCTCGTGCAAATATCTCTACTGTAAGTCCCTGCTTCCAGCTCTTCTTGAATCAATCTGTCGATGTAACTCTCTGCTAATACTTCCGGTTCCTCGTTCATTGGTGTTACCTCCTGTTTATAAGTGATATCCGCCTGCTTAATCTGCAAAATAAAAAGAACCTCACCTCCAAGACTTATGGTCTTGGGGACGAAATTCTCGCGGTACCACCCCAGGTTCATTAATATGTCGCCATATTAATCTCATCAAGTACGGCAAAACATCTTGCGCAGTGCTTATACTCTAGCTCTATAACAGGAGCTCCCGTCATACCATCCCCTTAGTCCGGTTCCGATATGCCGCTCAGAGGCTTGTTTCGATAAAATCTCCCTTACCCTGTTCTCATCATCCAGGGCTCTCTGTGAAGGAATGATTTCATGTACTCTTCTCGTCATCGCGTTTGATTATTTTGTATAGGATACCAAAAAGATAACCCTATGTAAATGTGCTTATTCCCCGCTAAGCGCCGTTAGGAGCTCCAATACTACTTCATTGTCAGGCTCTGCAGCCAAAGCTCTACGCGCGTATTCCAATGCAGCAGCTTCAGCTCCTAGCTCATAGTTACAGATTGCCATGCTATACAGCACTGATGCCAATGGTTCTTCCGTACTCGCATGCATGGAGCGTTCTAAGTAACCCAATGCTTCCGCGAATTTATCCATTTCATACAGCAGCAACCCCGCATCTAGCGACAGATCATAACTCTGTTCCATCGGATAATAGCCCGTCCACATCAACTGTATACCTCGCTGTAGATCCAGCATTTCTTCATCACTGGCACCCGGCAGCAGCTCCGAAATCTGTTCAGCGCTATGGATAAACCATTCAGCATCATACCCACCCAAACGCCAAAAGGCCAAAATTTGCTGCAGCCCCATCGTATCTAATTGCTGATCCATCCATTCCTTCATACTAAAGAAATCATCCGGGCCAAAACGTTCTATAAACCGCTTGTAACCCAGCCGAGTGTTTGTATAGCTCAGCGGTGTTGGTAGCATAAGAATACAGCCGATGTTCAGGTTTTTATAGTGATGACTGGTGAATATTGAATGCGCCCCTTTTTGTTTCAGCACATGCTCTATCGCATGATAATTCGCGGTCAAAGAGAAGCTTCCGTGATGAATCAGCAATGGAGGTTCTGCAAATTCCCAGTTCTCTAAGCGATGGTCTCCCTTATCCGCTGTAAGCAGCACGAATCCCTCTGTAGAGAGCCGCGCAAGCCGCTCCAGACAAGTAAGCCCCACCACCGGAAAGAGTATATGTGAATCCTCCAGCTTCTGCTGATAAAGCGTTATAACGTCATGATAGGGATAAGTCTCCTCTTCATAACTAGCCGCACGCCGATAATGGTACTGCGGGATGATTTTGCCGAGCGCATCGGAGGGGTTATCCGGATCAACTTCCGCCGAATACTGGATCGAAACCTCACATTCATATATTTTTCCTTCATCCACATAAATTAATTCTTGCGGAATGCTGTCAAAAAAATAATTTGCCACAATCACCAATGGCTGCTGTAAATCACCCGGCCGAATGCTGAGCTTAGCGTGTACTAAATGTAGTTCTACATCCTGCACAGCATCAAAACGAGCGAAGTCCAAAATACCCTGCTCTACGTAAGGAAGTAGGCTCGGGTGCTGCTGCCAGCTGGATATATTTTTGGAAGGCAAATCACTCATCACATAACGAAAAGGAGGAAGAGGAATATCTGCGTAGTCTACGATTTCACATAACTTTTTAAGCACATGGAAGGCTAACCGGCCTGCTCCCGCTCCAAGTTCTAGAATCGTAACGGTCTCTGAGAGATGCCCTTGTCCAGCCCGGTCTTGCAGAAATCCAAAGATCATCTCTGCGTATGCTGTCGCAATCATAGGGTTACTCGTGATGTACTGCGGGACCTGATCATTATTCCAAGCCTTTAATCCCTGCTCTTCATAATATGTTCGTTGCAATTCCCAAATCGGTGCTTCGCTGAAGCGATATTGCTGTTCTTTGTTACCTGTCATCTGTTTCTTTACCCGCTCTCTGTCTAGCTTGTTGGAATAATCTATAGCAATTGCCTTATTGCGCTCTCAATGTGCGTGACCTGAAAATGACGTATTCAGCCTCTGTTGGAATGGTAACGGAAAATGATAATAATGCCGCCTTGGAGGTTGAGGAATCAGGTCCTTTCAACGTTTGATAAAAAGAATTCCCTTTACTGTCCACACTCACCAGCTCTAATTCCGCGTTTCCTTTGGGGATGATGAATCCGGAGGTATTTTGCACGCCTAAGGTTAATCTATATTCTTTCCCGGATTGAGCCTGCGTTAGCATAGTAGGATATAACGGATACGGATGTGCTGTCGTTTCGAGTGGATAAGGAGCAAGCGCACGATCTGCCTCAGGCTTCACCCATTCCTCCCCTTTTCTGGCTCCAATGCCAAGGGTTAATTTATTCACATTATTAAATTGCACTTCCCAGCGAAAAGACTTAAGCCCTTCTAAAATGGGAGACGCCGGAACAAACAGAGTGCCATCCTTTATCTCTGGAGCAACGCCTAATGAATCTACGGTCTCCCCATTAAAATCTGCCTCTAGCTGCCCTGCTTTAATATTTCCTACCGATCGGTCCAGCAGTGAAACAGTAATACTCTTGCTCAGAGCGTCATAGAGCAAATCTGCGCCAATCGCATTGGAGAAGGCTCGAATCGGCACCATTAATTTACCTGCTTTGAAATAAGGGGCGAGTTTACCTGGAAAAAGCACGTAATATCCCCCGTATGACAGTGGCATTACCTGTGTCCCTAACTGGACAGCTGCCGACACCGATGTAGGTGTAACCGCAGATCCCGCGGCGAACATAATCACTAATAGACCTATTACGTAAGCTTTTATTTTCCCTAATCGTTGTAAGGACTCCTTGATGTGAATCATCACAAACCCCTCTCCAGTTCATCTAGAACCTTAGCCTCTATTAGTAATAATCAATGATGACCCTACACATGTCAACTTGTACCACTTCTGCTATCCATCATAAAAGACAGCATTCCGCATATATTTTCATTGAACGCTTTAGGAACAAGAAAGGAGAACATCTTATGACTTCTGCTGGACAGGATTCGGCAAACAAAACAAACATCCCCCAGCCCATCCGAAGCGATGGCACAGGGGGATTAGATAAAGGACCCCGCGATGTTATGCGGGATCTTGAGAATCCGGATATGTTCGTTCCTCCGGTGACTGATGCGGGCCTGGTTCCCAATTTGAAATTTTCTTTCTCCGATGCGCATATGCAGCTTAATCATGGTGGCTGGTCCAGAGAAGTAACCGTCAGAGAACTCCCTATCGCAACTACACTGGCAGGTGTGAATATGAGCCTGACCCCCGGTGGAGTACGAGAGCTTCACTGGCATCAGCAAGCGGAATGGTCTTATATGCTGTTAGGCCGCGCCCGGATTACTGCTGTGGATCAGAATGGACGGAACTTTATAGCAGATGTAGGACCTGGTGATCTATGGTATTTTCCGCCGGGTATTCCTCACTCTATACAAGGACTTGAAGAAGGCTGCGAATTCCTCCTAGTCTTTGACGACGGGAGCTTCTCCGATCTGAATACCTTGTCTATTTCCGATTGGTTCGCCCATACGCCTAAAGAGGTACTTTCAGCTAACTTTGGAATACCTGCTGAGGCCTTTGACTCCATCCCCACTGAACAAGTCTATATTTATCAGGATCAAGTTCCCGGCTCATTACAAAGCCAAAAGGTGCAATCGCCATATGGAGAAATTCCACAGAGCTTCAAACATTCGCTGTTAGCACAGCCTCCATTAAAGACTCCTGGAGGGAGCGTCAGAATCGTTGACTCCAGCAACTTTCCGATCTCTAAGACCGTAGCTGCTGCACTGGTAGAGATTGAACCAGGAGGAATGAGAGAACTCCACTGGCACCCCAACAACGATGAGTGGCAATATTATCTTACCGGAAAAGGACGAATGACTGTGTTTGCCGGAAACGGCGCAGCACGTACCTTTAATTACAGGGCAGGCGATGTTGGGTATGTTCCTTTTGCATTTGGACATTATATTCAGAATACAGGAGAAGAATCGTTGTGGTTCCTCGAAATGTTCAAAAGTGACCGTTTTGCCGACGTCTCTCTGAACCAATGGATGGCTCTCACTCCCCATGAATTGGTTCAAAGTAATTTGAACGTTGGGCCCGAAGTGATCAATGCCTTACGGAAAGTGAAATGGCCCGTGGTGAAATACCCTAAGTTAAAAGAATAGGTTACTTCCTCCCTTTGCTTATTCACCCGTCTCCGCAAATTGTTTGATTCTTTCTCCAATCTGGTCACGCACATGCTGGAACACTGCCCACTTCTCTTCATCACTCCCTTGCGCTTTTGCCGGATCATCGAAGCCCCAGTGTTCCCGTTTGACCTGCGGAGGGGTCATTGGACATTTATCCGCAGCATCTCCACATAAGGTAATGACCAGATCAGCATTATTCAACAGATTAGCATCAATAATATCCGAAGTCTGGCCGGAAATATCTATGCCTGCTTCGCTCATCGCTTGTACAGCTTTTGGATTTAGACCGTGAGCTTCAATACCTGCACTGTACACACTCCATTCTTCTCCTAGATATTGCTTAGCCCAGCCTTCAGCCATCTGACTTCTGCAGGAATTCCCTGTACATAAAAAATAAATCGTTCTCTTGTTCATCTTGATCTTCCCCTGTCCAAATTAGTTAATCAACAACCACATATAAAGACCTAAAAGCGTAATAAATAACGTTGGAATGGTTAAAATAATACCTGTCTTAAAATACGTTCCCCAAGAAATCTTCACGCCTTTAGCCGAAAGTACATGTAGCCACAGCAGTGTGGCGAGTGAGCCAATTGGAGTGATCTTCGGTCCTAAGTCCGAACCTATAACATTCGCATATATTAAAGCCTCTCTAATGATTCCAGTGGTATGCGTCGCATCAATGGCAAGCGCGTCAATCAGAACGGTAGGCAGATTATTCATCAGCGATGAGATCAATGCAGCTATGAAGCCCATACCCATCGTTGCGGCAAATAAGCCCTGATCAGCAATAGACCCAATCATCTTAGCAAGTAAATCCGTCAGCCCAACATTTCGAAGTCCATATACTACGACATACATTCCGATAGAAAAGAACACAATCGCCCAAGGCGCTCCGGTAATCACTTCTTTCACCTTGACGTAAGGGCTTCTTCTCGCGAGAAGCAGGAACAAAATAGCTATGATCCCCGCAACCACAGATACCGGAATACCCAAAAATTCGCTGACAAAATACCCTACCAAAAGAACAGCCAATACAATCCATGACAGCTGGAACATTTTTTTGTCTTTAATCGCCTCATGCGGATCTTTTAGCTGTGAATCGTTAAAGTGCTTGGGAATACTTTTGCGAAAAAAGAAATAGAGCACTACGATGCTCGCCACAAGTGAGAACAGCGTAGGTATAATCATCTTGCCTGCATACTCCATAAACGTAATCCCGAAAAAATCCGCTGATACGATATTGACCAGATTGCTGACCACGAGCGGCAATGAGGTAGTATCGGCAATAAAACCGCTGGCGATAATAAACGGAAATACTTTTTTCTCATCAAAATGCAGCGCCCTTACCATCGCAAGCACAATAGGCGTAAGAATCAGAGCCGCTCCATCATTCGCAAAAAATGCAGACACTAACGCACCAAGAACGATGACATACACAAACATTCGTCTGCCATTCCCGCGGGCAGCCCGCGCCATATGTAAAGCAGCCCATTCAAAAAATCCGATTCGATCCAGAATTAAAGAAATCAGAATAATAGCCACAAACGCTAAAGTAGCATTCCACACGATCTGCGTTACATCCAGAACATCATTAAAGCTGACTACCCCAGCTAGCAAAGCTATGATCGCGCCACCGCAGGCTGACCATCCAATCGATAAATTACGGGGCTGCCAGATTACAAGGATTAAAGTTACTAAAAATATAAGGATAGCTACAATAGCCAAAGTGCCATCCCCCTTTTACTGCAAATCCACATCTTTTTCAACACTCCTATATAAGCATGTGACTTCAATCCAACATCATTATATAACTATATGATTATATATAGATCAAAAAAAACCTTACCTAAATTTAGTCGCAGCATGGCTCTTTAGCCTCTTTATTCAGTTCAGCCAATATTGATTTGGAACTAGGCATCTGTTGAAGAACAGCTTTAAGATGTGGTTTATCCTCGACATTTAACGAATAATGTACCCACTGTCCCCGCTTGCTTTCCCTAACGATTCCTCTACTTTTCAATTTCCGTAAATGCTGGCTAATCGCCGGCTGGGAAATGTCAAAGATATCAACGAATTCACACACGCACCATTCCCGCTCTTTCAGAAGAGAAAGCATTGCCAATCGGGTCTTATCTCCGAACAGCTTCAAGTCTTCAGCAATTTCCATTAGTGTCTGCATTTCCTTCTCTTCTCCTCTCGAAAGTATATAAGCTAATACTTATATTCTAGTGAATCTACCAGTCGGAAGCAAGAGTTAATTTTTAGCGGGCTACCGTCCACTCATGCTCCAACATACTGAACATCAAAGAATCCCGCCATCCATCTTTAATAAGCAAAGCATCCCTTAATCTTCCCTCATAAGTCATACCTATCTTGGTGAGCACCTTGGATGATCCGCTATTTCTAGGGTCACAGGTCGCATATATTCGATGTAGTTGCAGTTCTTCAAAACCAACTTTCAACATTCGTCTGGCCGCTGCTGTAGCGACTCCCTGTCCCCAGGCATCAGGATGGACAATATAGCCGATTTCGCCGCTTCTGTCCGTATGGCTTCTAATATTTAATTCAATCATGCCGATCAAATGTTCAGTTCCTACTGCAACTATGGCTTGCGCGAACCGAGTTCTGGGAACTTTTTGAGAGTCTTCTATTGCTTGGTTCACAAATGAAAGGGTCTGCGTTTGCCTTAAGCTTCAGCCCGTTAACTATTCATAGGGTTGAGAGACAGGGATCCAGACGATAAACTGGGTTCCTTCCCCAACCTTGCTCTCCACTTCTATTTTACAATCATGCATTTTTAGAATTTTTAATACAATAGATAATCCAAGTCCATTCCCTTTATGAACGCTGCTCCGCGCTTTATCCACCATATAAAAACGATCAAAAATGCGGGGCAATGCTGCCTCTGGTATGCCTTGACCAGAATCTTTAATAGAAACCTTCACAAACGCTATAGAACGCTCGATTTCGACATGAATGATACCCTCTTGGCTTGTATATTTTATAGCATTATTGATTAGGTTTTGCCAGACTTGATCAAACAAATCTTTATCCACCGTAATTTGGCAGGGTAATAAATCCAATTCTATCTGAATGTTTTTCTGTGCCCATTGTGGCTCCGCCAGAACGATCGCTCTTCTTAACTGTTCATCCAGCTGAAAAGTGGTGAGATTAACCGGATGATGTTCTGAATCAAGCGAGGCTAATCTAAGCAGATTGTCACTTAGGCGGGATAAGCGCAGCGTTTCCTGATAAATAATATCCAGATGTTCTTTTTGCTCTTCTACTGGAACGACACCATCTTGCAGCGCTCTAGTAAACCCTCTAATGGACGTAAGTGGAGACTGCATTTCATGGGAGAC
This sequence comes from Paenibacillus sp. FSL H8-0315, assembly GCF_038005365.1. Lineage (NCBI taxonomy): Bacteria > Bacillati > Bacillota > Bacilli > Caryophanales > Paenibacillaceae > Paenibacillus > Paenibacillus sp. FSL H8-0315. The sequence goes on from NZ_JBBOTA010000001.1 coordinate 2,548,282, forward strand.
ATTGCTGACAAAATCATCACGAACAGAGTCTATCTTTTGCAGCTCACTAGCCATATGATTAAAGCTTTCCATCAGTTCCCCAAACTCATCTTGATTTTTATGCGTCAAGCGCACAGATAAATCGCCTGATGCCATTTTTTTAGCTGCTTCCGTCAGACGTTTGATAGGCTTAACAATGAATCCGGACATCAAGAGAATCAGTAAACTTCCAATGACTAAAACCGTTAGAAGTGTAAAAAACACGTTGCGTCTGAATGTGATCAAGCTCGACGAAAAATCAATTTTAATGATGAGCGCAGCTTTCTCCTTATCTACGATGGGAATGCCAACAATAGCAACACCAGACTTATCATTAAGCATCACTGCGTCTGTGGAATCTGGCTTAAATAGAGCGGCAACCTTCTCCTTATCCACTGAAAAAACAGCATCACTCCACTCATTCACTCTCACTTTCGCAATATCGACCCCATATTTATTGAGCAGTTTAGTAAATGCCTGTGCTTTTTCCGGATCATCGATTAGGGTAAGCACTTTGGCTACGTCTCCAGCTACTCTAATGAAGATATGGTTTGGGGTCACATTATTTTCGGAAAACCGTACATTTAGCAAAAAAGAGATCATTAAGCTGACGATCACAATCCCAATGAACGTAATGACAATACGCAGACGCAGGCTTTTTTTCAACATTTAGGCCAACTCCAGACGGTATCCAAGTCCTCTTACCGTAGAAATAATTAGCTCGGGAATCGATTCAAGTCTTTCTCTCAGACGTTTGATATGCACATCTACCGTACGCTCGTCGCCTTCATAATCGACACCCCAAATATTTTCTATGAGCTGAGAACGCGTGAATATTTGCCCTGGCGAACCCGCCAGAGCAAATAACAACTCACATTCCTTTTTCTTCAACTCCACCGTTCTCTGAGCCGTAACAACGTTCAAATTCCCCAGATCAATCATCACTGCGCCTAGTTGAATCACACTCGAGGAGGTTAAATGATATCTTTTTAATAGTGATTTTACCCTCAGGACCAATTCAATGGGATCAAACGGTTTGACTAAATAATCATCTGATCCGGCATTAAATCCTCTGACTTTGTCCTTAGATTCTCCTCTAGCTGTAACCATCAGAATTGGAATATCGATATAAGACCGGATATCTTCGGTCAATTCAATACCATCTACATTTGGCATCATCACATCTACAATCACCAAATCGATCTTTGTATGCGCTAGAATGTCTAATGCCTCTTGACCGTCTGCTGCTTCCACTACGGAAAATTGGTTTTTTTCAAGATATAATCGTATTAATCTACGGATATGAGAATCATCATCCGCCACTAGAATCGTGTTCATCTCTCAATTTTCCTCTCCGCTAACCTATTTATTCATATCGTAGAGATTCCATTGGATCCAGTTTGGCAGCCTTAGAGGATGGCATCAAACCGGCGATAATACTAATCAGGGTACTCACAACGATCCCAAATAACACATAATAACCGGATAGATTAATAAGTTTCACTCCAAAAGCATTGTCCAAGAGAATATTTAACACATAACTAATGACAATGGCAAAGAGTACCGCAAAGATACCGCTGAATACACCTAATAAAGCTGATTCAGAAAAGAATATACGTTTGATATCTTTTTTCCTTGCGCCAATTGCCCGAAGAATCCCAATTTCCTTAGTCCGTTCCACTACACTGATATATAGCACAACCAATATCATGATCCCTGATACGAGAAGTGAAATCCCGGCAATACCAGAGAGAACTATAGTAGCCATATTCACATAAGTTGTGATTCGCTCCATGATTTTTGCCGATTGAGAACCTGAGAATCCAGCATCAACAGCGGCTGCATTAATATCATTCACATATTTCATATCGGTTGCAAAAGCATTAACTTGAATTGGACCTATTGTAATCCCCTTGTCAACATACATTTGCTCCAAAGTCTGCGCTGGAAGATAACCCGTGGGTTGCATTTGCGCTCTTGGATCAGTGCTTTCATAAATACCAGAGATAGTGACTTCTTGTTCCAATGTGATCGGTTTATGCTTAGCATCCATTTCATTAATATATAGATAAATCGATTTCCCTACTAAAGACTCTGGACTGTCATTTCCACTTAATTTACTTGCCGTTTTCACGGGTAATAATATCTCTTTGCCCTCTGGAAAAGCCCCTGCGGTAATCGTCTCTTTAGCAAAAGCATCCGTTAAGGTTGTTAATTGTGTAAGACTAACCGTCTGATCTGCATAAACCATAGTAGATTTGCCCGAAATGGAAGTGATGGTTTCTACATAATCAACATTTGGAATATTTCGGATGGTTTCAATATCGGCAGCCGTAAACGTTTCGCCGGGCAACATCATTGCCTCTGGACCTTGCATGCCTTTAGCTTCTTCACTGGGTTTAGTTATATCCACGAGTAAAGGATCCATACTTGAATTAATTTCGTCATTCATATAGTTCGTAATTCCATTCCCTAAGGAAAGCATCAACAGTACGCTTAAAATACCAATAGACCCACCCAAAGCTACCAATACATTACGTTTGGCGTTGAGTTTCATGTTCTGCAGAGCCATTTTAAAAGATGCAAATAAACTGAGATTCCGGGATGACCCCTCTCCTCCATCGTAACTAATCAAAGAGCGGTCCTTTAACTGAATATCATCTTTAATCCGTCCTTCTTCCACCTTTACGATACGGGTACCAGAGTCGGCTACTTTCTGTGAGTGGGTCACGGTAATGACCAATATCCCTCTTTTGGCTATACTGTCCAATAAGGCTAAAATTTGATCGCCGGTATCCTTGTCCAAGGCCCCTGTAGGTTCATCTGCCAAAATAATATCAGGATTATTCGCTAGCGCGCGGGCGATGGACACTCTTTGCTTCTGTCCACCGGACAGCTGATTGGGACGTTTTTTCAGGTGCTCTTTCAAGCCTACCTCAGTCAAAATATCTATAGCACGTTTATTACGGTCCTTCTCACTGGTATCCGTCATCTGCATCGCCACTGTAACATTCTCCAAAACTGACAGATGCGGGATCAGATTGAAATTTTGAAAAACGAAACCAATATTGTTCTTACGATAATCATCCATTTCCTTTTCGCTCATCGTGCTTAAATTCTTTCCGCGGACAAGGACCTCGCCCTCATAATCGGAGTCCATTCCCCCAATGATGTTCATCAGTGTGGACTTTCCGCAGCCAGACTCACCTAGAATAGAGACGAATTCACCTGTCTCAAAGCTTAGATTCACATCATGGAGTACTGGCACCTTTTCTTTACCGTACAAAGTATATGATTTCTTTACATGTTTAACTTCTAATATTTTCATTTGTTTCTCTTCCTCTCCTGGTCATGCTCTATATCTCTTTTGATGTTTCATATCCTAACAAATTTGTGTGAACTGATAATGAACTGGATAGCCACATGGAAGAGTCAGAGCTACAGCAGATATTTAGGTTAAGCAATATAAAAAGGCGAATTCACACTCAAAATGAGTGGAACTCGCCTTTTCTATTCGGCTTATTTTCAAAAGAAATTAGTGCATGAGGTAATAAGCTAATCCTCCAACTTGTTTTCCGGCGTAATAAACGATGTCTATAATCACCACTGTTAATATAAATTTCGAGAGCAGCGGATATTTCTTAAATAAAGGCTTTATATTTTTCTCTATGTACTCCATTCGCGCGCGCCTCCTTTCTTAAGCTAGTGCTCTTTTTCGGATCAGCCTAATCTGGCCTCTATGATTGATTTCATCCTCAAAAACGTGAAACCACATAAAATAGTAGTTCGCAGGTTTGTTATGCCAGAATTCCTCTTCAGTATATAACCAATTATCATCGACGGTTGCGAATAATTCATAAGTCTTTTGTCTAACTTCATTTAGGCGATCTAAATAATAGCTCAGGTCATTCCCCTTAATATTGGCTCGTCCTTCGTCTCCTAAATTTAATGCTGGCCCCCATCTCGTTAGCTCTTCTTCAGACAAATCTCTTTGCTCAAACGTTGCCACTTGATATGCATATTCTACAGCAGCGTAGTGCAATAATAACGCTCCAATAGAGTTACTCTGAGCATCCAATAAATAATCCAGTTGTTCCACAGTTAGACCCTTAACGGCTTCTAATGTTGTATATCTTGCATAGTTCATCATGGATAAAAGTCGGCTGATTTGCGGGGAGTAACCTGGGATATCTGTAATCAAAAATATTTGGTTCATGTCAATCATATGGATGTTCCTCCTTGATTTCTTCAGAATAATACTCTAAATACCTGAATGGTTCAGAATTATGAATTACAGGTAATGACGATCAAGATGCAAAAGTGAGGTGCTTAACACCATGAATAAAACTAACAAAACTATGTATTGGGTTGTATGGGCTTCAACTTAGAAAGTCTCCATCCTAACAAGACCTAGTCGTTTACCCTCAACAATAGCCTCGGATCTGGAATGTACACTAAGCTTCTCAAAGATTCTCGTCAGGTTATACTCTACAGTCCTTTGTGACATTAAAAGCTTGCTGGCTATGTCTTTATTGCTTTTTCCACTAGCTACTTCTTGGAGTATTTCCTGTTCTCTTTGATTAATGGACACTTCTTCAAGCAGCCGATTATCCCGGTGATTAGAAATCTTGATATCATTTCTTCGTAGCTGTTTAAGTAAAGACACCGGAATGACCGCCTCATTCCTTAGTGCACAACGAATGGTATTTAACAACTGTTCCCGGGAAGCTGTTTTAGAGATAAATCCTGTGACCCCTGACTCCATCAAAAGATTATAATGAGCACTGATCTCATATCCGGTATAAATCACCACTTTAGATTCAGGATCACGTTGAACGGCTCTTTTGGCGAATTCAAGTCCGCTGATCGTAGGCATGTTGAGGTCGCATAAGATCACATCAAATTCTTGTTGCTCCAGCCTATCCAAAGCTTCCATCGCTGACAAAACAAAAGTAACCTCCATATCCGCGTCCTGCTCAATCATAGTTTTAGTTCCTTCTCCGACAGAAGGATGATCATCAACCAACAAGATACGTATCATCGTCATCGCCTCCTCTGTGCTTTTCTTCTACAAAAGCCATTGTCGGTAAATAAATAATAACCTCCAGTCCCTTCCCTTTCTCCGAGTTAAAAGTGCATTGCCCCTCTAAGCTCGCAACACGTTCTTTGATGCCGGACAGGCCCATATGCTGAAAAGATTCCCTGATATCAACTATATTCATGCCAATCCCATCATCCTTATATCGGAAATAGAGACGCTCTTGCTGGTCCAGCTCAATTTCAATCTGATTCGCCTTGGCATGTTTCCCGGCATTCCGCAGGAGCTCCTGTACTATTCGATACAACGCAATCACCAGGTCATCACTTAGCTCACCAATCGGACTGGATGTAAAAGTGATAATGTAGTTGGACTGCAGCTGGGCATACTCAAACAATAGTTCCAGTGCCTTCACAATTCCGGTCTCTCTTAGCAGCGGCGGACGCAGTTCATTGCAGGTCTCCCTAATCTGATATATCACATCCAGAAGTCCCTCTTTAATCTGAAGCAGCTCTGTCAAAATATCTGCCTCAATATCATGATCGGAGATCAGTGTTTCCAGCCTGCGAAGCCAAATAAGCTGATCCTGAAGAGCAGAATCATGTAAATCCGCCGCCAGCTTTCTGCGTTCTTTCTCTGATAAGTTAAAGATCAGGCGTAGAACCCATGGTGCTGCATGTAGCTCTTTTTTCATCTCTGCTTCAAGGTCTTCAATCAAGCCTTCAATAAGATATAAATTCTCATAGACAATACTCGCATAATTTGCGAGGGTATTTAACCAGTTAAGCTCATCCGAATTAAGCTTTGTATGGTTCTTCTTATGATCAATCCAGAGGAGATGAAATTTTTTTTGGTGACGTCCGATTACGAGTAAGATCCCCTGTTTGAGTTGAACTACTTCTCCTACCTTAAAAACTGGAGATTTCGATACAAATTCTATGTTGATCTCTTGGCCCGAATTGTCGACTATTTGTTCGAGGTTACTCATATCCTCATCTCTCTCAAAAAAAGCAGACCGACTAACCGGTAAAATCTCATTGATTTCCTTGTGAATTGCAGCCTCCAAATCAGCCCGCTTCATAACCTTGGAGATTTGCTTCGAGAATCGCTCCAGACTACCTTGATAATGATAAAGCTCACGGAACAGTTTAGGCCGGAAATAATAATCTATTTTCTCCTTAAAGAATAAAAAGATTGTAATAGATAAATATACAACCAAAAACATCTGAATCCATTTGATCCAATCATACTCTTGCCTGCTCTGAATGATCGCAAGTACGGCTACAATCATTAGCGCGGGAAAAAAAGCAATTAATAAATAATATTTAAACCGATTAAAAGCGAAATCAATATCAAATAGTTGCCTAGCCGTCAGCAGATAAAAATAAGTAACTGGCATCAAAAACAAAAAGATCGTAGTAATTTCGTAAGGAATCAGGTTGACCCCAACAGCAATGGGTGCAGCTGAGAAGAGAACAAACGGTGTAAATGCAAGGATTTGTCCGGTAAGCATAATTTTAAACATCGATTTAAGCGCTGTGCTTCGATAAGCAAGGTATAAATATAGCAGCTTAAATATGCTGTAAAAAATCCCAAAAATAAAGAACCCAATAATAATTAACCTTATAAAGGAATACAAAGATCTATCCCAGGAGTAAGCCATTAGACTGGAGGTGGAAAATAGGCTTAGTAAAATGACCAGGCCATAGTATATTTTGATTACAGTAGTAGATAGAACTAATACATCAAATCGTTTCAGATATACTCGGAGAAAGTGAATAAAAACCAGTGGAATTAAAGGCAACACGCAACCCATCGCGATTCTACCAATAAGATCAGATCTACTTGAGGCATATCCCGCAAAGTAAGTTATTCCGACTAATAAAAAGAATAAAATCAGCAGCTCTACTGAGCGATCTCCGCTTCTCCTGCGGTATAATAGAAGGCTTAACACTGCCAGAAAAACAAATGTCGCTCCAGGGACTACAAGCTGGGTAAACGTATGATAGATGGAGGATTTATTCTCAATATCATAATGCAAAGCAAGTGAAGTCCCCCCTTTGGAGTTACGAAGAAGGTCAACGGATTGAACCTGAGTTAAGCTTCCATATCTCACAGCTTCATCCACTTTATCAATCGGTTTCCCATTAACCCGTAATAAGATATCCCCTTCCCTTAAATTCTGTTTATACCCTTCGCTAAAAACGTCTGCCTCAGCAATATAATATTGCCCTTCTTCATTCTGCTCCAGACCAACGCCAAGCAAGATGTTAGAGTGAATGACCCACACAAAATGAATAATAAGAAAAACAAAAATGCAAAGTAACCCTGATATGAATAACTGGCGGAGTTTTACTGTCATTTCAAATCCCCCGAACGAACAAAATTATACATATCTCTATTCTTATTTGGTATTCCCCTACCATTTTATATGAATCACACAGGAAATTATATACTTTTATGCATGATATTCCTTATCCTCTAAATATCCGCATTGAATTATAGCTCTATCTTGGCTTTTTGCTGCTTCACTCTGTGGTTTCGATTCAGAATCCATATAGCTGCGCAACCATATAAAATCACCGGAACCCAACCACTCTCCCCGGCTACATACTCCAACATAGGTGAAGAACTGACAGTAATATTGTGCAAAACACTATCTACAGCATTATTAGTTCCGTGTAAAAGCACTGCCGGCCAAATACTACCGGAGGTCAGACGCAGTTCATTTATAATGATGCCCGCAAACATAACAGATAAGGTAAAGAGCACCACCACGAGCCAGCGGCTTCCAGAGGAATGATAAGCACGCGGCCCAAGAATCGCCGGATAATGCCATATAGCCCAGATTAAGCCCATTGTTACACTAGAACTTACTCTTCCCATCCATTGAAAACGCGGGAGCAGCCAACCCCTCCAACCGATCTCTTCCCCCAAAGCAGATAATGAACCAAGAACAATGTAAACGAGCAAATATATAGCAGTCTTGATCCATGAATCTGGAGAAATTAAGCTTGAGTTCCATCCCATCCAATAGACAGCATATCCCGCTCCCAGTGAACCTAAGGGAATAACTAAAGCCAATATGTATTCTTTGCCTCCCCTAAATTTGAAGCCCAACCTTCTCCATCCCTCAGCACTGTATCCATCTCTCACAATCAGAAACATCATGATACATACTGTGAAAAAAGGAGTAAATCCATACAGACCTTGCGCCGATTCCGGAAGCAGCAACATCCCTAACGCCATTGCCCATACGATAATAATAAATATAAGAGATTGTTTCTTGTCTGAGAGCAATATTATCACCTACCCTTTTTAGATATAAGGAACTATATCTTCCTATTTAATCCAATTGTATATAACCAGGCAGGACGTTTCACCGAAAACAACGTTCGTTAAAACCACAATTCTTTTGCGGTACTGCTTATCTGTATGCCGCAAAGTCTTCAGTAAGGTTGTCCTAAAAATAGTGAAATGGTGAGCGATATGCGAGGTGCAGTGTAAACTAATTAGGGAAATACTCCCTGAAAATAGCCGATTTTCGCTCTAAAAGGACGAAATCAGGGAATTCCTCCCTAATAATCAGGGGGATTTCTTTATTAGTTACTGAATCGGCCAAAATTCAGGGAGGTTTTCCCTAATTATAAGTCTGATGAACAAAATTCTCTGAATTTTAGGGAGAAATTCCCTAATTACTGTATAAGTGCTTCACTTATTGCATCATTTGGAGCATCATTAGGTACGCCCCATGATTCAATTGGTTATCAAATAAAGGATGCTCCGCCGTAACATTAGAGATCAGTTAGCTTTACTTTTGCCCCTAATCTACTGAAGCAAACAGTAGTTGACCAAAAATGCAGAACAGCGATTCCCCGATATTAGGAGAATCGCTGTTCTGTTTGACTTTTATGGTTTTGGGCATGAACGTTTTGGGCATGAACGTTTTGGGGACAGCCTTTTTCTAACTATACGTTCTCTTAATAGGTCCACCAGTTACCAGACATAACGATCATCGAAAACAGCTTGATGCTGTCTTCATAGTAATCTTCTGCAGCACTGCTTGCTGTGTGGCTCCAGAGAGAATTCAACCAGCTTTGGTAAGTTGATGAGGTCATCGCACTGACCCCAAATGGAGCATAGAAAGCACCGCTATTGTAACTTCCAAATACGGTTCCGTTTAGCTTGTACCCATCTTTTATACTACCAGGTGTACTGCTTACTTTAGTCTTAATCCAGCTATTCATCTTATTAAGCTGCGTAAGCGCCCTGCTGTCCCCAGTAATTAAATAATCTGTTGCGATCCGCCATGGGGTACGACAAGAATTGTAATTGTAATTCCCGTCATTGGCATCCTCAAGGAAATTCGCCGCAGCAGGTTTATACACACCCCCAGAGTAAACTACGAAATCAGGCAAGAGTCCAGTGCTAGAGCTATAACCCGTATAAAGGCTATTTATAATCGTGTACGTTTTATCGATAACATTCGTCCAGCGGGTATCTCCTGTAGCCTGTTGGAATGCTTTTAAATGATTTAGCATGAAATCCGAAGGTCTAGTTGCCGTATTATACGAGCCGCTATTCGCCCAGTCACCTAGACGGATCGTCCACTGTGTCTGGTTAATCTCATTGTCCATAATCGCATTAATGATATCTTTTGCAGCTTGTAAATAATTGATCGTACCGCTACTTCCCCACTGCTTGTCCGCAAGCAGCAATGAGAAAGCTATATCCATATCTCCATCTGTAGCAGAATCCTCGCCTTCAATATTTTGAAAGCTGCTGTTTTGCTTCCAGGACATCAAATAAGGGTTAATTGCACTTGGGTGAGCCTTGTAATAATTATATAAGCCGTCAAAATAAGTCTGAGCATTGCTGTCATAACCAGCCATCAAAACTGTGAACAACATCCCGTAACCATGTGCTTCAGATACCGTTTCTCCATCTGAATTATACTTAACGTAATATTTGCCAGTGCCAGCTGGTTTGAGATAGGCCGTTTTCCACGCATCCCATTTGGTCTTCACTGAATTATCCATACTGGTCTGGGTTACATTGTTTGGCTTGATAGATCCACTCGTGTAGGTGGAATGTTGCGGAAAAGGTTTGTTCACTGCTGCAAACGCGGAACCGGCAGGAAGAATACTAATTACCAAGCATACGACAATAAGGCTTTTCCAACTCAACCTAAGCTTTGCATCCTTCTTCATCATTCATTGCCTCCTCTTCAATTGTGGTAATAAATTTGAAAGAAAACAGCAAGCTAATTCGTATTCGCTATCATTGTAATACAGAATATGGAATTAATATATAAGCAATTCCATTAATAGATCATTAGTACTATATACCTGAGACTTAGATTTGTTCTCACTCCTCAACTAAAAAAAGGATGGTTCCACAACCAACTTCATTCATGGCTGTGCAAACATCCTTTAGATAAAAATCCATTCGCTATTCTCGTAATTTATTCAATTTGAATCGATACGCAATGTATGGAAGACCCGGAAAGACCAACATACAAAGTGTGACCACTACTAACACCAGGCTGATATTCCTCACGATCTCAGGTAACCATCCATTAACGCCCAAGATCGCTAGGAAGATAAAAGCAATCAAAGCTATAAGCAATGGCAAGGCTACTTTGCCCATCGTTTTCTTTTCACGTTCATATTTGTCAATGAGGGTCCCTGTGTCCGAGTAGATAGGCGCCGTACCTGCAGCTGCCCGAAAGATATGAAACCCATTTCCGGCAGAACAGACATAAGTCCATCCGGCATCTTCAAAAATCAAATAATACTCCTCATCGACATTTGTGTGATAATCTACACTGTACTCAAGATTCTGGGGATCTCCCTTTCTTAACTTATAACCCAAAGGTGCAAAGCTCTCCAGGAGCCAGCCCCCTTTGGCATACTTACTCAATTTCTGCATATCTCCTTTTTCAGTAAAAGCTAAGCCCCCGCTGGTCACATATTTTGTATTCTTCATGCCTATTCCCCACCTTTTATTTGAGAATTTGTTCTGCATGTCTAATCATTTCTTTTCGGCGCTCTACTTCTTTTCTTAGCAATCCAATCCCTTTTTCCGTTGCAATATACGTTTTTCGTTTGTCGTCCTCTTCTTCTTTATACAGCTCAATAAATTCAGCCGCTAGCAGCTTCTTAATGGTTGTATACATGGAAGCAGGCCCAATTGAAAATTGATTGTTCGTCATCGTTTCGATTGATTTCATAATCAGATATCCGTGTTTGGCTTCGACTAAAGACAAGAGAATATAAAATGCAGTGTCTGTGAGCTCTCCCATTTCCAATGAGTCCGTTCTTGACACTTAATCACCTCCTCATATGTATCATTAAAAGATATATCATTAAATGAACTATATCTTTTAATGATACACTTGTCAACTGCTGGCATAAAATTCAAACTACCTTCTCATACTAGGTGAAGAATATGGAGGTGAATGTCATGCCCAAAAATAGTGCCAATCCCAAAGAAGCTCCAGGAAAACATCAACCAAGTAAGAAAAACAATGCGGAGAATAACAACAATTTCAATGAAGCCGCTCAGATGGTGAACATCGATAAGGCTGCTGATTATGTGCCCAGCTTAAACGGTGTCTCCAAAACTGATGTTTAAGCTATACCGCTAATAACTTCTTCAAACAAAAAACACTCCTCAGAATTTTCTGAAGGAGTGTTTCAATCCGTGGCAGCTTCATTTCAAGCTCTCTAACTCAGCAGTCACTTTTTCAATTAAGTTCACGAAGGAAGCCAGCTCTTGAGAGCTTTTGACCTGATCCTTGGAATACATGGAGTTGTGTTCCGATTCTTTTTTCACCTTGGAAAGGGTGGCATTGATATTGTCGAGTTTCTGGTCAATGGTTACCAGTGAATCCTTTGAGCGACGGGCTAGCTTACGAACTTCATTAGCCACAACTTCAAAACCTCTTCCAAACTCCCCAGCTCTGGCTGCTTCAATAGCCGCATTTAGGCCTAAAAGATGCGTATGATCAGCCACTTCTCTAATCATCGTACCCACTTGATGAATAGACTCCACCTCTTTGTCCAAATATAATACCGTTTGATGCGTTTTCTCTTGATAATCAGCATTTTTACTAGCTAAACTTTCTATCGATTCACTGCTATCCTTTAATTGAACCATCAAAGATACCAGCTCCTGAACGGCTGAACTCACTCCTGTAAGCAGGTGATTTTGCTTCTCCAGCAAGTTTTCTATTTTTGCTTTTTCATCCACTTCATAGGCTTCAAGAACGAGCTGTGAATCGAGATTAAACATCTTGGTTAAGGCATGAATAACAGGCTTCCATTCGTTTGGTAATATCCGTTCAAAATAAGCAGTAGCCAAATCCAGATATAATATGTACGTCCCCAAATACCAATTCGTTGTTAATCCAATACGAGAATGGATTTTCCCGATAAGCAAACGTCTTTCAATAAATGCTTCATCGATCACACCAGCGGCCATGGATAAAAAATACCACTGCTGTGTCTCTTTCAATCGATCCAGTGTACTGTGTTGCTCAATGATGAGGAGCAGCTCTGGCTCCATCGTCATCTGTTTATACAACTCCTCAACCAATGAGCTAACGATTAAGTTGAATTCTTTCTCCTTGCTTTTTAATAATTCTAAATCAGCCTCAGTAATCCCTATATAGCTAACTTGCTGGAGTCGTTCTGGACTAAGATTGATCATACCGTCGTTAACATCCCTCTCATAACTGTTTATTTTTCTCAGCCATCCCCTATGGCATCTATATCTCTTGATTATAAAGGTATTATTTCAATAAATTTTAACACTATATTTACCTATATTGCTTAATAATTTTACAAAACCTCACTAGTTGCCCTTAGATTTGGCTTCCTCTTCATGAATAAAGGGCTGCCACAGCAGCCCTTTCAGTTTCAAGCTTTAAATTACGCCGCCATTTCACGGCAAACTTTTGCACAAGCTAAGCAAGCTTCTGCACATTGCTGGCAATGTTCATGATCATGCTTTTGGCATTCGTTGCCGCAGGCTTCACAAGCTTCTGCACAAGCTAAACAAATCTCTTTTGCATATTTACTGTTCATCGACATGGCATGAGCTGCAAACTCGCATATATCTGCACATTCACGATCCAGGCGAATGCACTCCTTCATCATCCCCACATGATCCTCATCCAAACAAGCTGAGTAACAGTGATTGCAAGCTATCATACATTTTAAACACTCATCGATACACTCTTTGTAGTTTTGATGTGCCATAACACATTCTCCTCTCAATTCATTAATTAGGATAGTCCCCTACTCTATATATACCCAATTTGAGCAAATAAAAAAGGATTCCGGGGAATCCTTCCGATTGATCAATTATCTAATTAATTTATTGATGGTAACTAATAGTTCATCCAGTACCTCGTTCTCACCTTCCTGGATACGTTCCACTACACAACTTTTCATATGATGCTCCAGCAAAAGCTTGCCCACGCCGTTCAATGCAGATTGGACCGAGGAGATTTGATGCAGCACATCATCACAATAGGTGTCTTTTTCAATTAACCCTTTTAGCCCTCTAACTTGACCTTCAATTCTATTGAGCCGGCTAATCAAATTCTTTTTAGTTTTATCTGAGTGATGACTTTTCCGCTCATCCGTACTGCATGATTCATGCTCGTGAGTCAGATTATCCATGCACCGATCACCCCTTTCCTCGTATTTTTATTATACTATAGCCCCCCTATTCTATTCAAAAAATAAATCATTGATTAGATTTTCAATTCTTCATGAACTATAGCTGAAGTTTCAACCTGAATGGTTGTATGTTGAATTTTGAAATGATCGGCAATTAACCGAATCGCTTGCTGCAAAATGCGTTGGTCATCTGCTTCCTCTTCAATTAAGATATGACAGCTGAGTGAATCTAATCCCGAAGTTATGGTCCATATATGCAGGTCATGGACATTTTTAACCCCCTCAATGCTTTCGAGGATTTCCTTTACTTCAGCTGGATTAATTGTAATCGGGGTGCCTTCCATAAGGACGTGAACGGTATGTTTGATAATTCCCCATGCCCCTCTAAGAATCAATAGAGCAACCAGTACGCTTATGATTGGATCAGCAACATACCAGCCAAAAATCATCATGATTAAACCGGCAATAATTGCCCCTACTGAACCTAAAGCATCACCAAGCACATGGAGATAAGCACTACGGAGATTAATGTTATTTTTCACATCCCCTTTTCTCATAAGCGACCATGCACTAGCCACATTGGCTAAAAGACCAATACTTGCGATCAGCATCATAGATCCGCTGGCAACTGTCGGCGGCTCAAAAAACCGCCCATAAGCTTCTACAATGATAAATCCAGCAACTACAAATAAAGTAACTCCGTTTAAGAGTGCCGCCAAAATTTCAAATCGATGAAAACCATACGTTTTGTTCGGAGAAGCAGGTTTAGTTGCAAACCAGACCGCTACTAGGCTTAATGCTAGAGAGCTTGCATCGTTTAGCATATGCCCACTGTCCGATAACAGGGCTAAGCTGTTAGTAATCAACCCACCAAAAAACTCCAAAAACATAATTCCAACCGTAATGATCAACGCAATCAAAAGCCCTTTTTTATTTCCACTAGGATCAAAATGTTGATGCCCGTGAGAGCCATGGGAGTGACTGTGTCCTTCATGAGCGTGGTCGTGGTTACTGTGATCGTGATTGGACTGTTGCCCGTGTACATTCTCGACCTGATGATTGCGTTTGTTCTTCTTGTTCATCATGCTTAACCTCCTATTACCTTCAGCTAGATAGTATTCGTAGCCCTGCGCAGTTACATTCAAAAGCTCCAGTTAATAATAACATATGAACATGTGTTCATATGTTATTATTAACTGGATTTTTCTTCTTGTCAATAAAAAAGCAACAAATGATTGTCTCTGACCTAATAAAATAAAGAGGACCCTCCGCAGCTCTTCCTGCATGAAGGATCCTCTCGAATCAGAACCGTGTATTAAATCAAATCTGATTGTTGCAGCAATCTTTGGATGATAGCCGCAACTTCTGCTCTCGTAATGAAGGCTTGTGGGGCAAGTACATTTCCGCTTCTGCCCGTGATGATTCCTGCTTGCAGGCTGTCTGCGATGCCACTCTTCGCCCAGTCTGATGCTTCATTCGCATCCGTGTAAATGCTCAGCAGCTCGCTTGCTTCTTTGGCCGGAAGTTTTGTCTTCAGATCGGTAATCACCATAGCTTTAGCAATAATACTCATCGCCTGTTCCCGAGTAATCTTGTCTGTTGGATGGAACGCTCCATCTTCAAAACCGTTGATTAGCTTATAGGAGTAAGCTGTCTGCACCGCATCATTATACCAATCTGAGACCTTTACATCCGCAAAGGATGTTGTCCCGCTTTCCAACTTCAATCCCAATCCACGTACGATAATCGCCGCAAATTCTGCACGTGTAATCTCCAGATTAGGGTTAAACAAATCGTCGCCGACTCCATTAATAACCTTACGGGAAGCCATCTCATTGACAATGTCCTTAGCCCAGTGGGTGGCGACATCCTTGAAGTTCTGTGGATCTTGAACTACAAAATACGTACTGTTCGTTAAACTGTGTATTTTCGCAAAGTGTTTGCCATCAATGGCAACAATCTGTGTGGGTACATGGCGGAACGTCCCCCCCGCTTCAAGCACTAGCCCAGTCGTGATCTTCTTAAGGTCTACACCATCCGCTAGAGGAATAGTTCTTTCCACATAGGTATTAAACTTAGTGAGTTCAACAGTTTTCCCAGCGTAAGTAACCTTCACCGTGAAATCTAATGGCTGAGCTACCAACGTTAGCTTTTCATTGGCTGCCAACATTTCTATTCTTTTCAGTGCATCCGCAGTCGGAACAGAAATTGAAATTTGCACCTTCACATCTTGTAGAGCAATGTCTGTGCCAAACTGTTTTGAAATTGCACTGATATCAATCTGTGCTGCTGATATTGTATAAGTACCTTTTGGAGTACGAATGATTAGCAGCGCCTGCTTCTGCTCCATATCTTTGATGATTTGGCCATTAAGCTCGCCAATAATCACATCTGAAGTCGCAGTCACAGGGATAGTTATAATTGCATTCTGGTCTTCCTTTTCGATACGTTGCTCTATTTTTGCCTGATCTACAACAATCGTGGTAACCGTCTGCCCGTTATGCTCAGATATCGTTGCTGTTCCGGCATTTTCAACCTTACCGTTCACCAATACCTCAACCATGCTGCTAGATGGTGTAGCTGTAGCTGTAGCAGTGGATCCTGCTGTTGCAGTTGGTGCAGTTGTTGAAGGTGGTGATGTCGGTGTTGATGTCGGTGATTCTGTTGGCGTTGGTGTTGGTGTTGGCGGTGTAGGTGTAGGTGTAACCTCAACCTCCGTTGATGACTTCGGTGTCACGGAGTTCGAAACTTCAGAAGCTACACTACTACCAGCGCTATTAATCGCTTTAACTGTAAACGAATAAGTGGTTCCATTCGCTAGACCAGTTACCTTTATTGGACTTGTTGCCCCAACCGTTACGATATTACCCGGAGAAGCAGTTACCTCATAATTCGTAATTGGAGTTCCCCCGTTCGAATCAGGAACTGCAAATGTCACAGTCACCTCGCCATCTCCCGCTACCGCTATTAAGTCCGTAGGTGCAGATGGTGATGTTCTTGGTTTCGTGCTGACTTCGTTAGAAGCTGCACTCTCCCCGCCCGGATTAGATGCCTTAACTACGAAATAATAAGATTGGCCATTAGTTAACCCTGTCACATCATAGTTGTAGACAGATTCGCTTACTGTAGCCACTTGGGTCTCATAGATTCCAGAAGTGATACCTTGATATATAGTGTATCCAATCGCACCCTTCACCGGATCCCATGTTAAGCCGATGAGGCCATTACTTGCCACAGGTGAATGAAGTATTGGCGCGCCCGGCGCTGGAACCTGAGGCGTTCTAGTTACTTCATTGGAAGCCGCACTGATACCATCAGGATTAACAGCTTTAACAATAAAATAATAAGCAGTTCCATTAATTAATCCTACAGCATCGTAACTGTTCTCAGAGCCACTTATAGTAGCTACCTCAGCTCCATAAACACCCGAAGCTGTAGACTGATATACAGCGTAACTATCGGTACCATATACGGGACTCCAAGTAATACGAATATATCCGTTTCCTGCTGTTACAGACTCAATACTTGGCGCAGCAAGTTCAGGCCAGGTAAGGTCAATAACTGCACTAGTGATCTCTGTAAGTCCTGTCGCATCAAATGCCAGTTGCGCTCCGGTAACTCCAGCTGCATTCGTAGCTCCCAGATCCGTAAAGGAAATGAGGCCCGCTACTGCTGTCAACGTCGTATTCCCCGTCAACGTCCAGCTTCCTGTGTCCTTCTTCGACACAGTAACAACCGTACTGTTGTCGCCAATATTCACATTCCCAAACTGATCCAGCAGCGTTATCACTGGCTGCTGCGCGAAGCTACCGCCATTGGCTTGCGGGGCACTTACGCCCGTGGTCAGCTTCATTATCGCTGTGCTACCTGCGACAGGTGTAACGTTCAGCGCTGTTGCTGCTGGCGTGGCTACGCCTGCTTGGCTGAACACAACCGCTTGCGCGCCAGCTTTGTTCAGCTTCAGGTTCACCTGTGCTACACCCTCAACGAAATCAACGTTGATCTTGCTCGGTGAAGCTGCCAAAGCGGTGATTCCTAAGCTTCCGTACGTTCCGTCCGGCGCAACATCATAACCCGTTACCGTCACTTCTTTCGTTCCGGTGAACGTTGTATCCGTATCGCCCAGCGAGTTCTTCACAGTCAGCGTAATGCCATTATCTACACCTACGATAGGCGTTAACGTCGCCGCTGAGGCAGTGATGCTTTGCGCTCCCTGTGGCTCTGGAAGATTCAACGCTACACTAGTGATCTGTGGAAGTCCTGTCGCATCAAATGCCAGTTGGGCTCCGGTGATTCCAGTGGCATTCGTAGCTCCTAGATCCGTAAAGGAAATGACACCTGCTACTGCCGTCAACGTCGTATTCCCCGTCAACGTCCAGCTTCCTGTGTCCTTCTTCGACACAGTAACAACCGTACTGTTGTCGCCAAGGTTTACATTCCCAAACTGATCCAGCAAAGTAATTACTGGCTGCTGAGCGAAGCTGCCGCCATTGGCTTGCGGCGCACTTACGCCCGTGGTCAGCTTCATTGTCGCCGTGCTACCTGCGACAGGTGTAACGTTCAGCGCTGTTGCTGCTGGCGCGGCTACGCCTGCTTGGCTGAACACAACCGCTTGCGCGCCAGCTTTGTTCAGCTTCAGGTTCACCTGTGCTACACCCTCAACGAAATCAACGTTGATCTTGCTCGGTGAAGCTGCCAAAGCGGTGCTTCCTAAGCTTCCGTACGTTCCATCCGGCGCAACATCATAACCCGCTACCGTCACTTCTTTCGTTCCGGTGAACGTTGCATCCGTATCGCCCAGCGAATTTTTCACGGTCAGCGTAATGCCATTATCTACACCTACGACAGGTGTTAACGTCGCCGCTGAGGCAGTGATGCTTTGAGCTCCCTGTGGCTCTGGAAGATTCAACGCTACACTAGTGATCTGTGGAAGTCCTGTCGCATCAAATGCCAGTTGCGCTCCGGTGATTCCAGCTGCATTCGTAGCTCCCAGATCCGTAAAGGAAATGACACCCGCTACTGCCGTCAACATCGTATTCCCCGTCAACGTCCAGCTTCCAGTGTCCTTCTTCGACACAGTAACAACCGTACTGTTGTCGCCAATGTTTACATTCCCAAACTGATCCAGCAAAGTAATTACTGGCTGCTGCGCGAAGCTGCCGCCATTGACCTGCGGGGCACTTACACCCGTGGTCAGCTTCATTGTCGCTGTGCTACCTGCGACAGGTGTAATGTTCAGCCCTGTTGCTGCTGGCGAGGTTACGCCTGCTTGGCTAAACACCACAGCCTGTGCTCCCGCTTTATTCAGCTTAAGGTTCACCTGTGCTACACCCTCAACGAAATTAACGTTGATCTTGCTCGGTGAAGCCGCTAAAGCGGTGCTTCCTAAGCTTCCGTACGTTCCGTCCGGCGCAACACCATAACCCGTTACCGTCACTTCTTTCGTTCCGGTGAACGTTGTATCCGTATCGCCCAGCGAATTTTTCACGGTCAGCGTAATCCCATTATCCACACCTACGACAGGTGTCAACGTCGCCGCTGAGGCGGTGATGCTATATGCAAGAGTAGGTCCTAGGTTCAGGGTCATTTTAGTGAAATAATCCCCCACGACCTTAAAGTTAGTACCATCGTAAATAATGCCATTAAGATTAGAGGTAAGATCAGATGTTTCCTGAGTCCACGTGGATCCGTCTGCCGAAGAGAATAACTCCCCCTTCAATCCAACAGCCAGAAAACTTCCATTACCAAAGCTGATATTATTTAGTGCGCTAGCTGACATTGTAACCTTCGTAAAAGTTACCAAATCTTCTGTGGTTAGAATTACTGCCTGCTGGCTAAGTGTATCTTCTCCAACCAGAATATAAGCTCTACCATCATAGGCAATTCCCTTTAAAGAAGTATTGGGGAACCCAATCTCTAAGGGCACATTCCACTGTATTCCATCTGATGATTTTGCGATAACAACGCTCTCTTGCTCATAAGTAGTACTATTGTATTTCATCCCAAGAGCTACAAATTGATTATTCAAGTAAGCTACTGTATTAAATGCAAAATCCCCATTTTTAAATCTCTCTGTCCATGAGGTTCCGTTAACCGAAGAATAAATTCCGCCATAATCGGAAACAGCAACGTACTGATTTGTGCCAAAAGCAACGCCAGTCAGATTGTCCTGCACTCCGGTATCTGTCATAGTCCAAGTATCACCGTTGGTCGAGGTCACCACTTTGGCGTTAAGATTGTAGTTTTCTTTATCTGTAACCGCAATAAACTTCCCTGCTCCATAAGTGACCGCATTCATTCCCGGCAGCTTGGAGGGTGTGACATCGTTCCATACTGCGGAGCTATTAGATTTGTAAATAGAGCCATATTCCCCGGATGAGACGGCAACATAATTGCCATTACCATCCTTAGCAATACTTTTCAGATTACCGCTGACATTACTCCACGCCGATAGGTCAGAAGAAACCAGTAAGCCGTTGCCCCCTGAAGCAACATATTTTCCATTTCCGTAAACCATATTGTTCATCATCATTGTTGTATGGGTATCCGAAGATGTCCACTGGGTGCTGTCCAGCGGAGCCGCAGAAGATTTATAAATTACACCCTGCCCAAACAACAAATAGCTCCCATTTAAAGAACCTCCCCCATAAAATTGCTTGTTATCCCATGAGGCATCAACGGTCCAATTAGCACCGTCTGTAGAGGTGAATACTTTTTTAGCATACGGAGTCACGATATAACTAAAGAAACGATTATTTAAATAGATTACATTCGTAACATAAGGCCAACTAGAGTTATAGTGGTTGATCACAAGATCGGTTAAGGTGACCGTTGTCCAATTGATCAGATTCGTTGAGGTATAATAGACAGCATTGTTAGCAGAGACCACATATTTGTTGTTGCCATAAGCAATATCCGTTAAGCTTTGCATTCCGAATATTGCATTGGTAGAAGTGATTCCTGTGTCTGTCCAGTTAATGCCATCCGAGGATTGTAGTAGAGTTACATCATAAGAAGGTGGATTGGTGCCAGCTTTATATACTGACTGCCATACAAAGAACTTTTCATTGACCGCTTTCAACCTTTCCGGTGTGATAGCTAACGTTTTTTTTGTCCAATTTTCACCATCGAGTGAATTGTATACTGCCTTTTCGCTACCATCAATAGCTAAGAACAGCCCATTAGCGAACACAATAGAAGTTAGTTTGGGGTTCCCCGCCTTTTTTGAGATAGACCAATCTACGCCATTTGATGATGTAGATATCCCTCCTTGGCCCACCGCTACAAAAACATTGTTACCAAATGCAACACTGCTCAAATTTCCAGCTGATGTGGAGCTTTGATCTATGATATTGCTATTGCTGGGTACTGCATAAATTACTGCAGGCATAAACAGAGAACTGACGATAGAGAATACTAAACTTATTGCTAATAAAAGATTGCCACTCCGCTTAATCACAATTTTCCCCCTTTGGCATTACACCAAAATATAAATACTTCCACCATATGGAGATTAGATGTCTTTTCTAAGATTTGTAGCCATTTGGTTTGATTTTTATATCGGTATAATCCGAGAGAATTATTACGAATTTAACATTAAATTTTGATTAAAAACAACAATAATTTACACGCTTCACCTATCCATTTCCACAACCTTACAAATGAGAAAAAAACCTATTAAATATCAGGACTTAATCCTGAATTTAATAGGCTTTCAAGCTTTTTCTCGTAGAACTTTTTAAGCTGCTTAATCTTTTTTATTAAATAGAAATCGCTGCTTCTAAAGCTACTTCCATCATGCCGTTGAAAGAATTTTGTCTTTCTTCTGCCGTGGTTACAGCATGAGTAACTAACGAATCGGAAATGGTAAGAATACATGCAGCTTGTTTACCTAACACTTTCGCATTATGGAACAACGCATAACTCTCCATTTCTACACAAACACAGCCATGTTCATTGTAAAATTCATTAACTCCAGGCACATTGTCTTCATGATAGAATACATCGCTGGAATGAATTCTCGCCGTCAGAACTGGCTTGTTAATACGTGTAGCCGCTGCTTCAATGACTTCGTTCAATTCTTTACTTGGCAGCTGGATATCTCCTTCTACACCGCTTTGCACATAGGCATATGTAGATTCACTCCACGCGCTATCCGCCAACACCACGTCAAATAAATTCAATTTATCAGTATATGCTCCAGCACTACCGATACGAATGATGTTTTCCACACCATAGTTTTTGTATAGTTCATAAGAATAAATACCGATACTTGGCATTCCCATTCCCGAACCCATTACCGAAACCTCTTTGCCTTTATAAGTTCCTGTATATCCAAACATATTACGTACCGTATTAAATTGGGTTGGGTTCTCCAAATAGGTTTCTGCAATATACTTCGCTCTCAAAGGATCTCCTGGCATTAATACTGTTTTGGCGATTTCACCATTTTGTGCTGCATTGTGCGGCGTTGACATAATTTATTCCTCCTATGTTGATTACTCATTACTATCTTACTATACCATTCATGATTTTAAATATACGTTTAAAATTTTCTTTTATTGCGACAAAAATACTGCTACTGAATCTCTTTTTATAATTTATTAGCAAACTCATTAAGTTTTTGGGACATTATCTTTATTTCCTCAATAAATGTAGAAGTATGCTGAACAGATGCCGCCTGTTCTTGGCCGATAGCTGCTATCTTCTCTATCGAATTAGCCATTTGATTCGTAATTCCCTTAATCTGTAACATGGTTTTATTTATGTTTTGCGTCGAGGCGACGGTTTCCCTTGAAAATTTCCGGATTTCCTTGGCTACGACTTCAAAACTTCTACCTTTCTCACCTGCATGCGCTGCTTCTATTGCAGCATTCAGCCCAAGTAAATTCGTTTGATCAGCAACCCTGTTTATAATGGATAGGACTTCTGTTGTATTCTCCACATCTTTTCCAGCCTGCTGAGATTGAATGAGTAGTTCCTGAGAGTGATCCGAAAGCGAACTTACGCCATAGGAAATATTATTAATTTGCTCATTGGCTTGGGATAATGATTCCGAGATTTGTTCTACAATGGCTTTTAATTCACTTTGTCTTCGAATCTGAACTGCAATCCCGCCAATGACTTGTCCCGTTTGATCGTGAAGAGGTGTCGCTGTACCTGTAAACTCAAATCCATAAAAGTGGGCTGGAACATCGGACTTCAAGGTACGATTCTCTTGTATCGCTAAGTAAAGCGGTTCTTCTTTTTGTAAAGGTTGTCCTTCGTTAATGTTTAAATTTATGGTGTCGCCAGGAAAATAAGCAACGAACCGTTCCAAATCACATATCGCTATTGATAAATCAGCGGGGATAGATAATTTTATAATTGGTATAAGTGAGATAAATTTGTCTAAAGATTCAATGTTGTTAATCACAGAAATATAGTCTCCATTCCAGCAAAACGTTATTTATAGCGCACCAAGTCTAACCAGATTATGCCTTGCAGACATGCATTTAATCTAAATCCTTAATTTTGCTTAATTCATATTTTAGATATGTATTCGCGAAAATCTTCATAAAATCCTCCAAAAAAGTTTACAAACACCCATTTCTCTCTCACAAAAGATAAAAAAAGCCCCCACTTTGTGAAAAGTGAGGGCTTTCGTTCTCTTGCTGTTACTAATAATATCGATTAGTTACGGATCAGATAATCAAATGCTCCTAGCGCTGCAGTTGCACCGGATCCCATCGAGATAATGATTTGTTTATAAGCACTATTAGTGCAGTCACCAGCAGCAAATACTCCTGGTAAGCTAGTAGCACCATGGCTATCTACAACAATCTCACCTACGCGAGTACGTTCAACTGTGTCACCTAGCCATTCTGTATTTGGAACCAGACCGATCTGTACAAATACACCCTGCAATTCAACATGGTGAGTCTCTTCTGTCGCACGATCAACATAAGAAATACCATTTACCTTATCAGTTCCAGTAATTTCTTTAGTTTGCACGTTTTTAAGAACAGTAACGTTAGGAAGGCTATAGAGACGATCTTGCAGTACAGCATCAGCTTTGAGCTCTGGAGCAAATTCCAGAACCGTTACATGCTTCACTATACCTGCAAGGTCAATAGCTGCCTCAATACCTGAGTTACCACCGCCAACAACTGCAACATCTTTGCCTGCAAACAAAGGACCATCACAGTGTGGGCAGTAGGCTACACCTTTGTTCTTGAATTCAGCTTCACCAGGCACGCCCATATTCCGCCAGCGAGCACCTGTAGACAAAATGACCGTCTTACTCTTTAGAACAGCACCGTTCTCGAGTTCAACTTCAATTAAGTCATTTTTGTCTAGACGTCTGACACGCTGCAATTTCATCACATCAATGCCATACTCTTTTACTTGCTCTTCAAGTTTAGCTACGAGTTGAGGACCTTCAGTGTACTTCACACTAATAAAGTTCTCGATACCAAGCGTGTCGTTAACCTGTCCGCCAAAGCGTTCAGCAACAATACCTGTACGAATACCTTTACGTGCCGCGTAAATGGCTGCACTTGCACCAGCTGGGCCGCTGCCGACAACAAGCACATCATATGGAGCTTTATTGTCAAACTCTGATGCGTCCACACTGCTGCCCATTTTAGCTAAAATTTCTTCAACCGTCATACGACCACTTTCGAAAAATTCACCATTAAGGTAGACGCTTGGAACAGACATAATTTCTTTGCTTTCTACCTCTTCTTTGAATACTCCACCGTCAATCATCGTATGGGTAATGCCCGGATTAAAGATACTCATAAGATTCAGTGCTTGTACAACATCAGGGCAATTATGACAGCTCAGGCTAACATAAGTTTCAAACTTATATTCACCACTAATGCCTTTGATCTGATCAATTACACTTTGCTCAACCTTAGGAGCTCTTCCGCTAACCTGCAACAGAGCCAATACTAATGAAGTAAATTCGTGTCCAAGCGGAGTTCCGGCAAAGGTTACGCCCGTATCTTCACCCACACGATTTACACTAAAGCTTGGGGTTCTAGACAGTTCGGTTCTTTCCACCGTAATCCTAGGTGACATTTTGGCAATTTCATCAACTAGTTCGGTCATCTCTTGTGATGCCTCGTCAGCGCCTGCACTGAGTTTCAGTACTACATCGCCTTCCAAGAGTTCAAGGTATTGCGCTAGTTGAGCTTTTATTTCTTGATCTAGTTTCATTTAGCTTTCGCTCCTTAAATCTTACCTACAAGATCGAGACTTGGTTTAAGAGTTTCTGCACCTTCCGACCATTTCGCTGGGCAAACTTCACCTGGATGATTGCGTACATATTGCGCTGCTTTAATTTTGTTAACAAGAGCGCTAGCATCGCGACCGATACCACCAGCATTAATCTCAACAGTTTGAATAACACCGTCTGGATCAATGATGAATGTACCACGATCTGCAAGACCGTCAGCTTCGATCAATACATCAAAGTTGCGGGAAACCACATGGGAAGGATCGCCGATCATAATGTACTTCACCTTGCCAATTGCTGCGGAGCTTTCATGCCATGCTTTATGTGTAAAGTGCGTGTCAGTAGAAACGGAATATACTTCAACACCTAGTTGTTTGAGGGTTTCATATTGGTTCTGCAAATCTTCTAGTTCAGTTGGGCATACGAATGTGAAGTCAGCTGGGTAAAAGCAAACTACACTCCATTTACCTTTGAAGTTTTCTTCTGTAACATCGATAAATTTCCCATCTTGAAATGCGCTTGCTTTGAATGGTAGTACTTCTGTTCCGATTAATGACATATTGTTTAATCTCCTTTGGGTTTAATTTATGAATAGAGTGGATACTATTTATAATTATTATAATTAACCAAATTAAGGCCTGTCAAGTTATTTATAATAATTCTAATATGATAATCGTTGTCAGTCGCTAAATGTTCATACAAATTCCTTTCTTTCGGATTTAAGTACAACACTTTATCATCTGACTGATGCTCATTCGTGCTTATTGACTATTATGGTTTAGTTTACATGTTTTATGTAGTTCAATTTCTACAATTCGATGTCTTCTACTATTAGATTGATAATATTCAAGGATTCTTCCGCTACTGTGGGATTAGAATATCGATTTCTATTATAGGTGATCAGTGCTTTCCATAAAGCCCACCCTCTTGCTCTATTCCACGTTTGTGCATCCATGTTTAATACCTTTTTAAAGATTCTTCTACTAGCCTCATCAAAAAAAGTCCACGCCATTGCAGCATCACAAGCAGGATCACCCACCCCTAATATGCCAAAATCAATGACTGCACAAAGCTGTCCGTCTTTGACTAATATATTTCCAGGTGCGACATCACCATGAACCCAAACTGGTTCTGACTCCCATTCAGAGTCTAATGCCAGTTCCCAGATCTTTTTCAATAGACCTTCATTAAAAATATCTTTATTATGCTCAATCGCATTTCTAGATTCCTCATCATATACAGCTAAGGACCCACCTCTATAAAAATTATGCTCTCCGGCTAAAGGTCCCCCACTAGCATCAATAGACTGTAATTCAATTAAAAAGCTTCCCAAGTCTCTCGCAAATTGATTGAGATCATTAATGTTCTCATGGGATAAAGTCTCTCCCTCTAGCCAATTATTAATAGACCAAGGCCAGGGATATTCTTTGGTAGGTGTCCCTTTCGCTAATGGTGTTGAAATAGGTAACGTAAGTCCTTTCTTTAAAAAAGGTAACCATTGTTGTTCTTTCTCCACTTGAGGAACATAAGCGGCTGCACTTGGTAATCGCACACTCATCTGTTCACCTAAATGAAAAGTCCGATTATCATGCCCACTGAATTTCACAGGTCTGATCTCTAAATCGGACCATTCAGGAAATTGTTCATTTATTAATCTTGCTACTAAATCGACGTCTATAGTATGCATAAATATCTCCAATCATGATTTACAAGCATTAATTGGTTGTCTTAAATATTTTCTTGTGACATATGGTATGTGTAAGCTTTATATATTAGTTATAAAGTACAAAGAGAATATACTTTTTTATAGCTCGATATATATCAGAAGGAGATCTTTGTATATGGAATATGATAGCCTTATCAATGAAATTAAACACTCCTATCAAATAAATATAGAGAATATCAACCTTCATCGTGAGATGATCGGTAGGGTGTATTTTTTGCAGAACCAAGAGAAAAAGTATATGTTCAAAATATTTCGTAGCTTTAAAACGGATGATGCTCTGCAGACGGTTCGCATCCTCGATTATTTAAAAGCTAACTCATATCCAGCAGTTTCTGTGATTAGAACTGTACAGAATGATAGCCACATTATACTCAGTAGTCAGGCTGGCAGCTGCGTTGGAATACTATACGATTATGTCGAGGGAGCAACACCCGATGGTAGAATCGAGGCGAAGAGCATCGGGACACAGATCGGGAAACTCCATAACTTAATGGAGCGATACCCCGAGAAGCTTATCCGTAGAACAAAATTCGATTACATCGATGGTTATATCTCCAATATGCAAGATCTCCAATTTGACCCAGGAAAAATCCTTGAACTAAATCATTACGGCAATGAATTATGGGAACGTATCACAAGGCTTCCCAAAAGCTTTTGTCACGGTGACCTTCACACAGGAAATATGCTCAGAAATGAGTGCGGTGAATATATTCTTTTGGACTTCGATGATGCTTCGGGTGATTATCCGAGTATGGATGTTGCATACATGTGTGATGCTACCGATTTTAATCACTCAAATGAATCGATGTATGATCAAACCATGCGTTTGTACGAACGTTTTTATTCGGGTTATAGTACAACACGTACAATAAGCAGTAATGAGTTTAAGGCTCTTTTCGATTTTATTGCGATCAGACATTTTCAAATCATCTCAAGAATAGTGCAGTGTCAAGGATTGCAAAGTATATCCAAAGAATTCTGCGATGAACAATATAGTTGGCTTATGAAATGGCAAGAACTTTGCATTAAACACGGGTAAAAATACTGACGTTTCAATCTGTACTATATAAAATCAACCTCAGTACGGGTTCATCCCGAACTGAGGCTATTTTTGATAACTAATATACAAGGTCCTACTTCAAATAGGTTCCTGACTCTCCGATTCCACCACTACCGTTCAATACATACACCCGTGCATTTCCTTTACCGGAGCAGTTGATTGTGATCACACCGTTGGTAACGGTTTTGGTATCACCAGTGACCGCATCCACATATGTTCCGTTAGGAATTCCGGTGAATGTTGCATTTCCTGAGATCGTAACCAAAGCAAAGCTATCGATTCCTTTGCTACTATCAGTGTATCTTCTTTTAAATGCCAAATCACCTGATACATTTTCTGTAGAATATTGGCCTTTTTGCAAAGCAGGAACAGCTCTTCTAATTAAATTAAGTTGTCTGATATGTTTCGCCAGAGGATAATTTAACGAGTCTGCAAGTGTGCCAGTAGCATTGGTATATTTACCGTAATCTTGAACAGTAACACTACCCTCAATATGATCGCCAAAGTAAGCACGGCCTGTTGTACTTAACGGCGCATTTGGACCTACATCAATGACTGATCCTTTTTTGAACTCAATTTCAGAACCATAATAGATCGCAGGTATTCCTCGGAAGGTGAACATCAGCGCGAGATTCTCAGCCCAAGTGTCCTGTGTGCCGGCAAATCTTTGATTTTCTGGTGCTTGGTCAGGTGCATAGTCATGAGAGTCAATATAAGTTACATTCCAGGTAGCATCATTATAGAATTGATCACCGCTTCTCATACTGAATGCTTCCTGAGCAGTTTTGAAAGCCCAGTGCATTGGAAAATCAATAACATCCATACCCGATTTCTTCGAATAATCAGGCGTATGATAAGTATTTCCTGTTAAAAAAGCATTGTTCGAGGTAGGTTGTCCTGCTGTAGTAGAGTTATCTGCCCACTCTTGTTCCACCGATAGCTTGTTGGAAGCGTAGTCATTTTGACCGTCACCTGGATAGGGTTTTGAGCTTTTCCAAGTATAAAATGGTGTTGATATCGCCGGAATTCCACTGTTCCACACATCTCTGTACCGAGTAGCCACTTCCCCAAAGACAAAGAAGTCTGAGCCCCCTCTTGTTTTCCATGCCGGCACAAAATATTTGTTAAAAATATACCGGCTTACATGCTTTACAGTATCGACCCGGAAAGCATCCACACCCATATCAATATATTGATTATAGCTGTCGATTAGATACTGATTCACTAGAGGATTCTCTGTGTTTAAGTCCACACAGTCTCCCGCAATCTGTCCTGTCTGGACGGTGTAAGACTCCCAAGAAAGACTTTTTTCCGTATGGTAAATATTATTGTTAGTCTCCGCAGTCTTCATTAAGGCAAGTCTTGCCTGATATTGCTGATCCGGGGTCATGGAATCATAGTTAGCTGGCAGCTTATCCGTAATTTTGAGCATGTTACTCACGGTGTCCGCCGCCGTTGGATCTTTTTTGAACATCGGGAACAGATTTTCTTCTCCAAAATTACCGGTATGATTGACGACAATATCTTGAATAACCTTTATCCCTCTAGCGTGTGCTGCATTGATCAAATCCTGATAAGATGCCCCTGCGGATTCATATCTTGGATCTACTTTTGCAAAATTTATTGCATGGTACCCATGATAATCATAACCGCTGGCATTCTGCACCACAGGTGTAATCCAGATGGCACTGAATCCTAAGGCTTTAATGTAATCGAGCTTTTGAATCAGTCCTTTGAAATCCCCTCGCCAAGCTGGATCAGAGTCCGGATTTCCTGCCTTGGCATCCTCCCATGCATGCTCATTGTTACTCGAATCACCATCATAAAACCGGGAAGTGATTACAAAATAAATCGTATCTTCACGAAAATCGCCCTTATTACCAATGTTATAAACAAAACTCTGTTTAGTTTCATTTCCGGCACCATCGATCACAAGGAATTTTAAGGTTGTCGTCTTATTAATCAAGATAGACGGTCCGGTAAGAGATGTCAGTGCATTGCCTGAAATATAGACTTTTGAACTCGTTGTTGGTTCCGTACCATTATCTGTGTAATATGCTGTGGTTGTTGCCGCCTTGTTGTCTTTTATATTAAAAGATACGGAAACCGCTGAGCTCGAATTCCCAACAGGCAGATTCGCAGTGATAATCGGAGCTTGCAAATCGGCATTCAGATCAATCACATAAGCAAAAGAGCCTACATTACCCGCTTGCCCTATAGAGTTAACGCCGAATGCTTTGATAGTCAAAGAAGAAGGTACTTGGATTGGAGTCGTATACAACGTTGAGGTTGTCGTAGGTGTTGATCCGTCGGTCGTATAATAAATTTTATCGCCGCTATTTGTACTGGATAGGGTCACCGTTTGGGCAGAATCATAGGTTTTGGGCACAGGAGAGACGGTTATCACCGGAACCTTAGGAACGTCTGGATTGGCGTCATACCATACGTTATCTGAGTTATACCAGCCCTCTTTTACGCTGCGAGATAAGTCAGCCGTCTGTTTGCCATTGCCGTCATTAAAGATCAGGCTTGCCCCTGTAGCATTTGGAACAGTATAGCTATACCAATCGTTCCCGTCCGATTTCATCAGTATTCCCGGCCACGCTCCACTAGTCGGAACGGTTGCCGGATTCAGATTCCAGTAATGGATGCGGATCGCTGCATTCCAGCTTGCTGGTTTCTTAAAGTGAACGGTTAGCCCCGCTGAAGTAGGTGTAGGTGTTGGCGTCACTGTTGGCGTTGGTGTAGGAGTTACGGTAGGTGTTGGCGTTGGTGTAGGAGTTACGGTAGGTGTTGGCGTTGGTGTGGGTGTTATGGTAGGTGTTGGCGTTGGTGTGGGTGTTATGGTAGGTGTTGGCGTCACTGTTGGGGTAGGAGTTATCGTTGGTGTTGGTGTAGCTCCGGCCGAAAGGGTCACATAGTCGATATTAATATTCCCGCTATCATCCGAGTCATATTTATAAGCAAGCGTGTTATTTCCTGCCTGTAAGGAGAGTGTTTCTGTTTGGTCTGCCCATGTATCCCAGTTGGTCAGGTTGGCTAATGTTGTCTGTGTAACCTTTATTCCATTGACATAAATGGACACTTTTTTAGCACTGCCGGATGCATTAGCATAGTGAAGCGTGGCGTTATAGGACCCTGCTGCGGAAGCCTGGACGTTAAAAGTGGTGGCTGCTCCTGTAGTTGTATATCCATCAACAAAACCAGTGCCCGAATATCCGGTGTGATTCGTATTTACTTTTGCACCACCAGATAGGGATGCACTCTCTGATTCGTATTTTCCGGCGACCGGAATAACAACCGTCCAGTTCTTCCCGCCGTTATTGTCCCAACTATCCGTTGGAGCCGTGATGTGATAACAATAAATTAGGGTGGCGCCTTCCTGAACATTGAGGTTGGCGATGAACGTGGTTCCATTTTTGGTCATCACCGTGTCCGTAGAATTAGCCCAGTTATTCGTAGTCCAATGTAAGGTCACAGCTGCCGCTGTAGGATTGGTATAGGTGACTGTATGATCCGTATTGCTGGCCGATGCTCCACCCGATAAACCAAATAAACTAAAAATGAGTGAAAAAATAATTAACCACGAAATATAACGCCTGGATTGTTTGGATACCAAGTAAATAACCTCCTCATAATTTTAAGTGCAGCTTACGATTTTAAGCCCATCGTGATGTGCAAACGTTTGCAAAAATGAGAAAAAAAGAAATACTTAATAGTTTTAATCTCCTCCTTCAATGATTAATAAGGAAAAAACTCATTGTATGCGTTTACAAACGGTTCAATATCTGATGAATTTTCCTTGTTAAGATTATAGGCGCCAAACTTTTGCTGGTCAATGCATCTTTTAGGCTATAATTCAATCGTTTTCACTATAAGTTCCCTAAGATAGCAGGTAAATTGTTCAGGTTCTTAGCCAGCCAATTCATTTCTTTTGCAAAACGTTTTGGAGGTACACTATGTTTGTCCATCGCGGCATTAATCCACCACGGGCTTTCCATATACCACAACAACTGCAATGATTTTGTTAAATACCCCTGCTCCACCGTTCGTTCCTCACGATATCCGTCAATAAATGCTGAAGCTAGTGCTCCATCTAAATCTTCATCTAAAGCACATGACATCACTGCACGTGCAACATCAAGCTGCGGATAATCATATTTGAACCGATCAAAATCTAGAATTGCAGACAATTGACTATCTTGAAATAAAAGATTATCAACCCATAAATCACGATGTGCCCATCCAGCTTCAAGTCCTTCGAATATTTCCGGATCTATTTCTTCAGTCGCTCTCAGTTGTATCTCTAGGTCAGTGATGAGTGAAGTTTTGCCCATTTCCTTTGATTGTTGTAGGAGTACATTCCAATGTTCTAAACGTTCCTCAGGGCTTTGGGGAATAAATTGTGGGGTTCTTTTCAAACTAAGGGTCCCATCATTTAATAAACGATGCATTTTACCTGTGGCACGACCCAAATCAAACATTTGAAGGATGTTAATTTTACCCGGCTCTATGACACGCCCTTCACAATATTCCATAACCATAAACGTCTCTCCCATATCTGATTCCAGTAAAACTTTATGGTTATAAGCCAACAATTCGGGACATGGGAGTCCCTGTAGATACAATCTTTTCTGTTGAGAAAAGGCGAAGCTCAGTTCTTCTGGGTTATACAATTTATATCTTTTTTTGTTGTATTGTTTAAGTAGAAATGGTCCTGATTCCGTTGTGATTTTCCACTTAAGATTTAACCAGCCACGTTTTATTGGGGTAGCATGAAGGACTTTCAATCCAAAAAAATGATAGAAACTATTACTTAAATCCTCTAAAATGGCTTCCTCTGAACGCATCGCTTCCATTTCATCAACTCCTATCTATTCAAAGTATAAAAGAAGAAGCCGCCAATGACGACTTCTTTTAGATATTTCTTTTTAGCAGAAAAAGTTATCTATAAATGAGGCTCCCGCCTTGGAGAAACTCTTGCGCCTTCTCTTGCATTCCTGATTCAATTCTCGTCGTATTACGGATATTATGAGAGATCTTCATACTGCAAAATTTCGGCCCGCACATGGAACAAAAATGAGCTGTTTTAGCGCCTTCCGCAGGCAATGTCTCATCATGATATTCTAGCGCTCGCTCAGGATCTAACGATAAATGAAATTGATCACGCCAACGAAATTCAAAACGGGCTTTCGAAAGAGCATTATCCCGGTCTTGTGCTCCTTTATGCCCTTTCGCCAAATCTGCGGCATGAGCCGCTATTTTATAAGTAATGACCCCTACACGTACATCTTCCTTATTAGGCAGGCCAAGATGCTCCTTCGGAGTTACGTAACACAACATTGCTGTACCGAACCAACCAATCATCGCTGCACCTATAGCAGAGGTAATATGATCATAACCAGGCGCAATATCTGTAGTCAGTGGACCTAATGTATAAAAAGGGGCTTCGTTACAGGTTTCAATTTGCTTATCCATATTCTCTTTAATCAAGTGCATCGGCACATGTCCTGGACCCTCTACCATCACCTGTACATCATGACTCCAAGCTATAGCTGTTAATTCACCTAACGTCTCTAACTCGGCAAATTGTGCTTCATCATTCGCATCAGCAATCGAACCCGGACGTAATCCATCGCCTAGGGAAAAAGAAACATCGTACAGCTTCATGATTTCACATATCTCTTCAAAATGTGTATATAAAAAGTTCTCTTGATGATGCGCAAGACACCATGCCGCCATAATGGAACCACCTCTTGAAACAATGCCAGTCATACGTTGTGCCGTCAACGGGATATAACGAAGCAGAACCCCCGCATGAATGGTAAAATAATCAACCCCTTGCTCCGCTTGCTCAATGAGCGTATCACGGTACACTTCCCACGTTAAATCTTCCGCTTTCCCATTCACTTTTTCCAACGCTTGATAGATAGGCACCGTGCCAATAGGAACAGGAGAATTACGGATGATCCACTCGCGTGTCGTATGGATGTTTTTACCTGTGGAGAGATCCATTATATTATCTGCACCCCAGCGGGTGGCCCATCTCATCTTCTCTACCTCTTCCTCTATGGATGAGGATACTGCGGAATTTCCTATATTGGCATTGATCTTCACTAAAAAATTGCGTCCAATAATCATCGGTTCACTCTCTGGATGATTGATATTCGATGGGATGATGGCGCGGCCGCGGGCTACTTCATCTCTTACAAATTCCGGTGCCACATTCTCACGAATCGCAACGTATTCCATTTCCGAACTAATAATCCCTTTGCGTGCATAATGCATTTGAGAGACATTACGCCCCTTTTTCGCTCGCAAAGGTTTTCTATGGAGCGCTGGAAACACTTCCGCCACAGCTTTTCCCGTTGCATTCCCGTTATCTTCAGGCTTCACGGTTCTTCCTTCGTACGCTTCCGCATCCCCTCGTTCCTCAATCCAGCTTAGACGATTGGGCTCTAACCCCTGACGAATATCAGTATGAATATTAGCATCCGTGTAAGCCCCGCTTGTGTCATAGACATGAATTGGGGCATTCTCCTCTTCGCCGTCTATACCCGCAGTTGGACTAAGTGAGATCTCCCGCATAGGCACCTGTATATCAGGCCGTGAACCCTTTACATACACTTTTTGACTTGCTGGAAAAGCTGATAGATTGATTGGATCGTTGTTCAATTCGCTTGTCATCTCAATTCCTCCTATAAGGTGATTTGATCAAGCGGAGACGGTCTACTCCCCACACATAGAAAAGGCCACATCTGTATAAGATGCGGCCTTAGAGTAGACAAATAGAAATAGAGCTCCATTTCCTCCGCTGGCATTATCCAGATCAGGTTTGACGGTCGATAGTTATAACTATCCTCTCAGCCTGGTCCCACCAAGCTCCCGTGACTATATAATTGCTACTTCAAAGTATAACCGAAAAGAGAGAATTATCCAAATCTACTCAAATGTGAGATCAATGTATACGTTAGTTTAACACCAGTACCCCAAATCCTTCCAGAAGCACCTCACCCGACAATGTTGTGCCGCTCAGTAAATCTGTTTTGGTCTCATGAAGATGGATCGTGACAGGAGTCTCACTATAATTAAGCAAAAAAGCATAACTGGAAGAAGCTCCGGTACGGACTTGCAGTTCTACCTCTTCTGGGAGCTCCAGCCAATCTGCTGGCGATTGTAGATCAATTAAATTTATGATCTCAGCCGCTGCCTGTTCATTAAATACGGCTCCGTAATACCAAACCTCACCCTTGCCGCGACGATTTCTAGATACCGCCGGTTTTCCTGCATAATAATCAGAGGCGTAAACCGCCATCACTTCAACCGAAGCTTCCTCTATTTTGAGAATATCATTAAAGTCATCTGCTCCCGTAACGACTTCGGCCGCGCCTGACCAGCTAATTGTTGTTGGCTGACGACTGCCCTTAACCATTGTGAATTCTTCAACTGTGATCCCGCATAGATCCTTAGCAGCACCTGGGAAAGGACGCATATTACATTGACCGCGCTCATCCTTATAGCCGGTTCTACAGCCGAAGATCAGTTTGCCGCCTTGCTGAACATATTCATCCAGCAGTGCTGCTGTCTCATCTGTCATAATCGCTGGGTGAGGATAGATAAGCACGTCGTACCTTGCAAGCTCCTCCAGCGTTGTTTTTTTGCGTAAATAGAGTACGTCATTCGGGATATGCTTCTGCTGAAGCGCCTTGTACCACTCCTTATTGCTCTTCCACATAAACGGGCCATGCCAAACATCGTATTCTCCATCCCACTCATTGTCATAATCACGAACAATAGCAATGTTAGCCTGATTACGAGTACCGACAAACGCATGACCTGCTGCTGCCAGCTCCTGACCGATCTGCCCCGCTTCCCGCACTCTCCGGTTAGGCTGATTATGATAGTCATTGATTCCATGCCAATAAATTTCATTGCCCATCGTAGCTGTCCGCCAGCGGAAATATAACACCATATCTGCTCCATGAGCGATCGACTGATAAGTCCATAACCGCATCTGCCCGGGCTTTGGAGAAGGCATATCCATCCGGTTCACCCAGCCACCCGGGCCCGACTGCTGCTCCATAATGCAGAAATTCGGGGATATCGAACGAACAACAGATAACGACAGTCCCCAGCCTCTATCATTCAGCGGATTCCGCTCATTCGGGTCATAAAAAATAGTAGAGAACTGAGGATAGGAATCATAGCTGAAGAAATCCAACAGTTCATCCGTCATTTCATGGCTATCGAGATGCCCGAACAGACCGTTCGTGGTTACCCACTGCTTAGGGGCAAGTTTACGGATGATATCCGCTTGGTTTTTGGCAAAAGAAATTGTATTGTCCGAAATAAACCGTTTTTCATCCAATGCCTGATGAGGATTGGGTTGCTTCGGTACTGGAGTCGGACGTGGAAGATAGACCTGAGACCAGTCACTATAGCTTTGATTCCAAAAAACAGCTCCCCAAGCCTCGTTCAAATGCTCAAGTGTAACATATTT
Source organism: Paenibacillus sp. FSL H8-0315 (assembly GCF_038005365.1). Classification (NCBI taxonomy): domain Bacteria; kingdom Bacillati; phylum Bacillota; class Bacilli; order Caryophanales; family Paenibacillaceae; genus Paenibacillus; species Paenibacillus sp. FSL H8-0315. The sequence goes on from NZ_JBBOTA010000001.1 coordinate 2,584,535, forward strand.
CTGCTGTAGCCATTCCCGGAAAGCCTTATGGTCACTCTCCGAATAAAATTCACTGATCTCACAGTTGAGCTCATTATCAATTTGCCAGCCAACTACACCCGGATGATTGCCGTAATGTTCAGCCATTTGTTCTGCAATACGTGCACACAGTTCCCGGTATTTAGGACTGCTGTAATTATAATGACGGCGCATGCCATGCTGAAGTGTAACACCTTCGTAGGTTACATTTAAAACTTCGGGATACTTATCAGTCAACCAAGCTGGAGGCGTGGCCGTCGGAGTACCAAGTACAACCTGAAGACCATATTTATGTGCTAGATCAATCGCCCGATCAAAGAGCCCGAACTGAAACTGCCCTTCTGCCGGTTCAAAAATAGACCAAGCAAACTCCCCCATCCGAATGATCGTAAAGCCGAGTTCACGCATCCGGCGATAATCGTCCTCCCACATGTTTTCTGGCCAGTGCTCCGGATAATAACAGACGCCAAGCTCGAATTTTTCAGTTGCGACAGGTTTCTTCATCATTACCTCCAAAGTATTAAAAATATGCTTTCAATATTATATAATTCTATTGTAGTATCAATGTTAAGAGGTCTTATATAACAAAATATTGCTATCATATAACAATCTTGCGTTCATTGCCTTAATCCAACTTGCGCTCTGTTGCGCTACAGAAATGGGTGCTGCCAAACATGAAGAAACAATGGTATTTGCCGACACCGGCTTTTTCAAAATATGTCTGTTATCCTGAATTTTTGGGACATTACACTCACTTTCCACAACATACAGAGAGAAGAAGCGAAGGGTTTCTGGGGAGTTATAACCTGCATTTGATCTTTGGTGGGGAGGGTTATGTATTCCATGAGGGCGAACGTATTCCGATGAGTAGAGGACGAGGTTTTCTGTACCCCAAAGGGGCTTATCAGCAATACGGCTCTGACCCAGGCGAGCCTTGGGATGTCCGCTGGGTTCATTTTAACACTGAAATTGTCCTTCCCTTATTAGAAGAAGTGGACCAGTCTCGTGCATACCTGTTCACTTTTGATTTGGATGCTAAGCTGGACGAGCTATTCGAGGAAATGTACCTACTGAGTGCTTCCTACGTGACCCGTAGCGAGCCAAGACTATCTGCTCTGCTGTATGAGCTTCTAGTAAACTTGCTGCAGAACTCCGAGCCGCTTCACGGCTCAGTACCGCACGAGGTTAGGCAGTCCATCCGCAGTGCTGCAGATATCATTCATGTCGAATGTGCCAGCCCTTGGTCTCTTGAATCGATGGCAAGATTGACCGGTTACAGCAGCTATCATTTTCTAAGGCTGTTCCGGGTGGTTATGGGTAAAACTCCAAACCGTTATTTAACCGATTGTCGGCTGGCTAAAGCCAAGCTTTTACTGGTTTCCACAGGACTCTCCATTGCTCAGGTTGCGACTCAGTCCGGTTTTGCCCAGTCCAGCTATTTCATTAAAGTGTTCAGAAGGTTTGAAGGCATGTCTCCTGTGAAGTACCGGCAGGCTTTTGGGGCGTAGAGGATCTTCCTTCAGTCCGTAGAGATTCAATCTTAGTCTCTTGGATTTATCACCCTTAAAGATCATCCTTAAGAGAAATTTCACTCTCAATATCTAAACTTATTGTTTCGGAATGAAGCTCCCCTTCATTATCATTCCATGTAATAGATAAAGTGGTGTTTTTATAATTTTGTCTATTTTTATTTAATTCGTCATATAAATATGGACCAGTTATAGACCCGATATCAGTGTTACTTAATATTGAAATGGGTCCATCCGTTGACCTAGCTTCATTTACAAGAACTGTTTCATCCTTATTATTATTGTTTTTTTCATTGACTTCATACTTATAATAGCTACTATTCACTAAAGCGCTTGGGTCTCCCTTGAACACTAACTTCCCATGTCCCCGTAAAATTTTGCTAGATGAAATTATTATTTTGTAATCTAAAACATCCCATGTATCCCCTGTACCCTTAAGCGTATATACTTGAACACCAGTGTTTAAATTTGTTTCGACCTCTTTATTGAAATATAAATAACTCCATATCGCATTCGAAATAATAACCACCGCTACAAGCACTAGGATTAGTTTTTTCATATCTGCTCCTTTATAAATACTCCCCAACCATTATTTATATCTTAAATTCCACTCCTTAGACCATTTCGGGAAAGCTTCTCTGGTCAATTCTTCGAGTGTTTTTCCATCAATGGTGTAAACCCAGCCCATATGTAATTCATCGAAATCAGGAAAACTATAGCCTCCTATCACTTCATCGTCTGCTTCTAGCAGAAAAATCAGGGTTTGTTTTTTTGTATTATCCTTCTTATTATCTAAGGGGTGATTTTTAACGATGAACTTACTTGTAGTTATTTCCTTGCCTATATAATCGACTGGATCAACACTTTGAACACTCCAGTATTGCATGTATGGCATTTCCGTCAGCAGTTTTTTATCTAATAAATATTCAGAAACAATTCCTTCATTACTAATGATCAGATAGCCCATATCGGTAATAAATTGTTCAGCTTGGCTATATTCTTTTTTTGAATTATCGCTAATTTGCTCCTTACTACATCCCAATAAAAAGATTAAGAATAACGGAACTATGATTGCCCTTAATTTGTTCATAGGTTCCTCTCCTTGGAGTGTTTATTACCTCCTTAATAGTCTCATAGATTAATCTTATTGTATGAATTTAGTATCATCAAACTCTTTAGCGTCTTATAGGCTCTCCATTCCAACCTCGCTGTTTCACCGGGAGGCTCCCATGTTATCTGCCATCCTCCATCATCCTCCTGTTGGTGTTCTAATACTTTTAAGTGATCAAGAATGGTTTCATCAGAAAATATGCTGCTACAGTAAGAAGTGGGTGATGGCGAAAATTCTAGAGGAGAGAGTCCATAACTGTGGGATGCGGCATCCATACAAAAGAAGTTGGCAGTAATAAGCTCCTTAGATAATTTTTGAAATAATCCTTTGATATAATCCGATTGAGGTAGGCTTTCCAATAAATAAAATGCAGTCAAAATTGTATGCGCATCGTCATATGCTTGTGCGTGAATATCTTCCAAACAAATTTCTGTCGCTTTATCAAGCCAGGAATGTTCTATCCCTTGCCACTTAAGAAGCCCGACAAGACCAGTAAGTCTGCTAAATGATGGCTCTGTAGAAAGAGGGTTACTCCAATGTTCTGCTCTTGGATAGTTTGCTGATGAAGGAAATATTGTTGGAATACCTTTTTTTAAATCAGCATGCTTTGAAATATAATCACATGCTTTTTGAGAAAGTTCTTCGTCTTTTATGTTACAGTCATATAAAAAACGTAGTGCAAATTCCATGAAAAGTGGCTGACTACCGGGTACCCGTAAATCCGGCTCTATTGCATTTCCAAACCCACCATCTTCGTTTTGGTAGGCTGTTAGTGAAGTCATAACATTGCTCATTGATCCACCGTGGAAAATATATTCAAAAACCCTTCTTTCTAATAATCTGCCATGTGTCCAAATGAAATGGGCTGCTTTCTCAAAATCCATCTGTTCCCCTCCTCAAAATTTAGGCTAAGTATTTAAGTATTCAATGACACTTTTAATATAGGATTCAATCGGTTCCTTTGTATTAACAATATGTATTCTGACATTAGATGGCTTTTTAGCATTTTCAATAGTTTTTAGCAATGTCTCTTCAGAAGGCACTCTTTCAATCTGGCTAATCATTCTTTTTCTATTTCGCAGTCTATTATTGAGCTCATCATAGTCATTTAATAGACATTCTACATATTTATATTCCACATTATATTTCCGGGTCAGATTCAATCCTCTCTCTATCATTTCAGAGTATAAACAAGGGCTATCGAGTATAACATTATGACCTTGAGATAAGTGGAAATCTATCAAAGCCCATTCAATGTCATACGAAATTTTTCCAACTTCCTTGAACCCAATGTTTGCTCCAAGTGATTCCATAAGAGAAGACTTTACAATGTCGTGATCAAGAATAACAGCAGAAGTATGCTGCGCTATTACTCTGGCTAATGAAGACTTCCCTGATCCGGGGTATCCAGACATCTGAAGAAAAAACAACGAGGGCCACTTCCTTCAGCATTAATGAATCTGCTAAGTATTTGATATATGTTGTCGGGATTCATTTTCTAAAATATTAGCTATTTGCTCCCTTAACATACGAACGTATGTTTGTTATAATGAACAAACTGGTTATGATTACATATAATAAACTAGAAAGGGGTTTAGTATCTTATGCTAATTTATGAGAACTTACGTCAACAGTTCCCGTTTACTTTCCTTGAACCACTAATTCCTGCGCATGTTCACGAGCATATCATAAGAATTATGAATGCAAGCTCAACATCTGAATTTTCTTGTAAGATTGAAGATACGACTCCAAATATCTACATTTATTTAATTGAGAGTAGTCTAAAAGAATCCTATAAAATAGGACACTTTTTTTTCTGTGATAGAATCGGAATTGATTACACCTATCAAAGTATGCCTTTAGAACAGATAGTGACTTTTGGCCAGTTTATTTCCCAACTATCGAATTTGTAGACGATGAATTTTTTTCTTTCTTAATACGTTCATACTCTTCTTCTATTGATCTTGATAGTAGTTCTGTTGCTGTCATTCCCATCTGTTTAGCCGCTTCTGCCAACTGTTGTTTAATGTAAGCTGGTACATCATAATGAAATTTCACCTTATTACCATAGGCCATTTTTGTATCTCTCCTATCCAATAATTTCTTGATATTTTTTTTCAATAATACGAATCAATAGTTGAGTAGCAGACATTTCTTGCAAGGAAGCAGCCTCGATTAGTTTTTCCTTGATTTCGGGATGAAACTCATAAGGTAGCTTTAATTTAGGCTCGGCCATACGGCCCTCTAGCGTTTTTTCCGCATCTAAGGCAAGCTCCAGCAGTGTTTGTAATGAAGAAGCGCTAGAAACCTCTCTCCCATACTTAGGCAACACTCGAATTAGATATTGCTTCAAAGCCCGCTGATCATCTTCAAGAATGTTAATATGCAATCCTTCATTTCCCACGGTTAATTGACAATCAACGTTATAACCAAATAGATTTATGGTATATTTCATGGTTAACCTCCTTATTTATTTTGATCATTATATAGCGATTTGTTACGTCCTACCATATTCTTCACTTTTTCATTTGTTATATCCTTTAAAATTTAATTAATACTCATCAAATCATTACAATGATTTTTGGAATTTTGATAATAAGTGAGATAAGCCTTCCTAATCAGGAATATTTATAGAGATAGGATTTAATAATATTTATAGTAACACAAAAAAATATTATAAAAAGATATAACGTATCGTGACAATACACTTTATTTTTATGTTCTTAAACCTTAGTAAAGAAAAGTTTCCTCATGAATGAAAAGTCTGTTTTTTCATAATTGGATATTTTTATTAATTATATATTGCGTTACGTTACGCTATATGATATATTAATCCTTGAAAAGAATGTTTGTTCCTAGAAGAAGGGGATTCTTCTTGTGAACTTACATCCCCCATTCTTTCAATAAACTTTTTGGAGGAGTTAAAATGAACGAAAACAATCAATTTATCAAAGAATCATCGCTGGAAGAATTACTAAATATAGAACGGGCAGAAGCAAGAAATCAGCAAGTAATGGCAGGTGTTGGAAGTCCGGAAGTTCGTGCTACGGAAACCAATTATATTTCTAAGACCCAGCTTGTAGATATGATTAACTCTCACGTTGGGAGTAGTTATACCGGTCTCGGTCTCGCTGTTACTTCAGTAGGAATCGGGCTAGCTACTAACGCTATAAAAGCTAAGCTTCCACCCTTTATTGCAGGTGCTCTTGTTGCCGCAGCAACACTAATTACAGTTGGTCAACTTATTCAACAGGTTGATAGCTATACACCCGCTAATCAGTTGAAAGAAATTCTTAATACCCTCTTAAATGACTATAAAAATTTCACTAGAATTAAAGTTACAGTTACTACTTGGCAAAAACTTATTGTAAATCCAACCATGTCCTACTGGACGTATTACACAACTACAGAATATACAGCAGTAGCGTAAGTACATTGATATATAAAAATGAGAGGCGACCCAAATTGGGGATCGCCTCTCATTTTTATTTGTAGATTACTATTATTTAGTCAGTCTATTTTTTGATGTTCTTGCTTCAATTAACATTTTAATTTCCGCATAAGCAAACGCTCCTTGAGCAATTAATAGAAATATCTTATACCAAATAGGTACTTCAATAAAAAAGGCGATGATAAAACTTACAATACCAATTAACACTACTAGTCCACCTATAACGATTACACGTCTCTGATTCTTTTTAATTTGAATATTAGAAGAAGAAATGAGAATTACTTGGATAAGTAAAAGTAAAACGAATAACGATATATAGGTAATAAATCCAAAAATATATGACACACTAATCCACACTAGAATTAGGCCAATAATACTTATCCACTTTGAAGAATCTCTAAAGAATTTCATATTACACCTCCTATTGATCAAGAGTCCGCGATTGTCGAAAGATTCCTAGACCTCTAAATTATAGTTTAGTACCCATAATAATTCAAACAAACACATTTAGAATACTTCCTAATCTTAAATTCCTTATAAATAAATGAATCACTTTATCATCGATAGAAAACACCAGCATTAATTTAATATGAGATTACGATTGAGCGTGATGAAGTTATCAGCTGAATCAACCTGGGAATACACGCCAGTTAACGAATGGCGACAAAAGTAGAAATGTAGAGTTCATTTAAGCCACTGTTCATGACATTCTAACAACAGCTGCAGAATGTACAAACGAGAATTTTAGCGAATTTTTTGAAGTACGTACTTTTTGTTGTATATAATACTTCTTATCTCAATACCTAATACAGTTATATCCCAATTATTCCACTTCAGCTTATACAATGTAACTAAATAATGGCTTGTTGACTTACAACTTGTTAGTGGTCTTTCAATCAAACCTAACTAAATCCTTATAAACATTTATCGACTTCCATATAAGCTCCTCATCCTTAATTCCATCATGGACAAATAACTTTATTGGAAAAAAGATTCCTTCCATAATCGATAATCTAACGTCCTCCACAAATTGTGTGTACGTGTATGCGCTCCTGATTTTATTGTTAATTGAATGAAAATACAGATCAAAAATACGTGTAGCCTCCTCACTGCCGTGAAACAAATCGTGGATAAATAACATAACGATATCCTCAGTACAAAGCCCAACCTTCACTGCTTCAAGATCAATGATGCACGGCCTTGAACTGCTGAACATCGGATATAATAAATTGACAACATTTAGATTACCATGGATGCATGTTGTATTTTGATATCTGGATATAATTTATCAGAATCAATAGGCACTTCCCAGTCCGCTAAATTGTTATGTGTCGGGGTCAGATCTTCCATCAACAATATTCCCTCTTGTCCGACTGTGTCATATTTATTAAAAAAGACTCTCGGAATGGAAGCAGCCATTTGTCTCACTTCCATTTTTCATCATTCAGCAGGTTAAACTAACGTGTATAAATTCGCTTCCAACATTCCGTCCACCTTCCAAAATATTGAATATTTCGTGCTGAGAATTCGTATAAAAAAGACAAATCACATATTAAAAGTGACTTGTCCTCCGGTGCTTCCACATATAAATTTGCTTAAAATGAATTAAACGCTAAATAATACATTTTATTTCCGCCAAAAAGTTGAACAGTCTGCCTTATCCAAAATATTAAACTCGATCATTTTTTCAAGTAATGAGAAATCAACGGGACTTTCCCACCGGATGCGTAACAACTGCTTGGTGTGATCATAACCTGCCTGCAATATTTCATCAGAAAAACGATTAATTCCTGCAATTTCAGGGGCAACCGCCAAATGATGTTTGGATACACTAAAACCAATAATAAAAGTATCGTGATCGGTAAACATAGGCTGATTCCACGCAACTTTTGGCTTTAAATCAGTAAATTTTCCAGCTACCCAAGCCAGAACTTCTTCCATTCTTTCCCGATGTTGCGGGTTATCAATTTGCGCTAAATATTCTGCAAATACTTCCATGTCATTCTCTCCTAATAAAATATTTTCGAATGCTCTAATTGATGTTACGTCATTCCAATTACATTCTCTTAGCATAATAATTAAACAGGAAGATTCCTAAGGAGATTTGAAAAACAAAAACACCACATAACACAGTGACTACAGTTTGATCTACTCCCATTAAACTAAATACAACAGTTAGAGCCATTAGGATGTAAAAGTTAACAATATTAGTTTTCCAACCCGCTTTTTCTCTTATTCTTATTTTCCGTTCATCATTAGCCTCAATTTTACTCATTCTAACTTTCTCATCATTCTTTATTTTGTTCTGGGGCTTATTAAGCCATAACGAATACACCATATTTCCTACTCCAAGCACTGCAAGGACTGAACCCACACCAATGAGCAAACCGGAAATTCCTTTTAGCTTCTCGTCGATTAAAATAAATCCACCCATATAAACCATAATAGCACCTGCAATTGTTAAGAGCACCCATTTACTTGCCGTTTTCATTACCCAGCTCCTCCTCGTAAATGAAAATATCTTCAATACTCATTTCAAAAAACCGCGCAATTTTAAATGCTAAAATAATGGATGGATTATAACGGCCATTTTCAAGTGAACCAATCGTTTGCCTGGATACTTCCAATTTATCCGCTAGTTCTTCTTGTTTAATACCTTTTTCTTTTCTAATCTCTTCAAGCCTGTTTTTCAATATCTTACCTCCTGAAGCAATTATGGAAAGTTAACTTTCCGTAAGAATAACATATTGGAGCATGCATGTAAAGCTAACTTTCCATAAACTGAAATTGACTGCAATTCAACCCGTGATCTATATAGGTGTTATGATTTAGGGCACGTCTTGTTGATACTACATATGTAGAATTGGGCATGAAAAAACGCCACCCGTGAACTCCCTAATAGGAGTACGGGTGACGTTGAGTGTTTCACGGGCGACAACTCATAAAAAAACACTTCAGTTAGCTTAGTCTGCCTCAAGAATATACCCTCCGAAAGTTTGCCTTTTGGATAAAAAAGTGTCATTGTCAGCAGAAAACAAAATATTAAGACTGTCTCTGTTTCATTGAACAAAAGTCTCCTGTTAGCTTAAACGACATTACGCACCGAGTTTAGCCTTGCAGGGGTGTCTGTTGGCGTAGATATGATTTAATAAGCTGTCGGCAGCTTCTTCGACTATAGATTCAAATTTTTCTCTTACTGACTATGATTTATTAAATGAGCAATTTCTTTAACTCTCTCCATTGTAATTCCTTCTCTTTGTTCAACTGCAAGTGGATGATTCGTTTGTTCTAATTCTATTAACGGAACAGCACCAACCTCTTGTGTATGCACCATTGTCTTTAACGATAATGTAGTTATTGGATATATTGAAAGTTCAGTCGATAACCAACCAAAATAAGGTTCTTCCGTCTCCCTTCCTTCTACGTGCAATAATTCATTAGACTTCAGAAAGTTTTCTTCACTAGGAGAAACCCACACACTCCATATAAATTTCTCTTTGCTATCGATTATTGGTATTTCAATATGGCCTCTAATAAAGAAATGCTGTTCATCAATTACACAAAAATCTCTAATTAATTCTGTTCTTTTCTCTTCTGGTACAGTGTAAAAATAATATGGTGCTTCACTTCCGTAACATAAAGGAAGTTCACTTAATTCGATGTTACAGTGAGGGCATTTCATGTTTTCTGCTCCTTATAGTTTCTCGCCGATTTCTTATAACGTCTTATTCGGGAGCTTTGTGATAATTCCATCTTTTGAGTATTCGCGAAATTACTGAGTTATCCTGCCCCTTTACTTCAATAAAAACGGCAGCTGATCCTCTGATCGGCTGCCTTCTTGTTGCGATTAAACTATCGTGATCCGTTATTTTAATCATATCAACTCTGAGATAAACATTGGTGTAGCTCCATCCTCTGTATTAAAGCCAAACTTATTATAAAAATCCACTGCATGCGGATAAGAAATTAATACCTTTGTTTTACACCCTTTATATCTATCAAGCATTATATTCATCATTTCCTTACCTATACCTATACTCTGATAACTCGGATTAATAAGCATATAATGAAAATATACCGTTAAAACACCATCTGACAAAGCATTTATTAAACCGACAAGCTTTCCTCCTTCCCAAGCGGTAACAATTGAATGAGACCCTCCGATTGCTTGTAAAAGCTCGTTTGGATACTTGCCAGACTCCCATTCTACCGAAAGAAATAACTCTTGGAGTGCATCCTTAGTGATATCCTCTTTGCTTGAAGCGTAATAAATACTCACCCCTATACCTTCCTTTCATAAAACTAACTACGGCACACATCTGTTTTAAACTCCCATATTTCGATGGTTTTGCAATCCTTACGAAGCCATAAAATAATACCGACAAAGCAATTTCGGATTTATCAAAGTGAATAATCACTTTATTTACCTCAATGTACTATTAAAAATATGTATAGAAAATGGATTAACTGCAGTGGAATTTGTATTTATTCACATTAGAGAATTCATGAAAATACTTTTTTCACTTAAGCATACTATTCCTAAGACTTATAGCGTTAATCTGTCAGTTAGCTAAATAGATAACATTGAACTATAGTTAAATATTTAGCTAATCGGCGAAGTATAACGTTCTTGTCCTCAGCCTGGGGGGGCAAGAAACGTGATTGCTTAATCAAAAAAAAAGCCGCTAAATTAGCGACTTTTAATCAAACGATTTTCTCTTCCTAAACCTTTTCCTTTGTATTTAATCTAACATGTGCGTTTCTTAATGAACAGTTGTATCTGATAATCCCACTGCAATATTCCAGTCACAGTAATGTTATGAAGAACAAAATCTGGACACACATCGTATTCCGTCTTTGCCCTTTCAAGTAAATTTTGTAATACAGCATTCTTATTCTCTTCGGTACAATTTGCACACAGATAGTCCCCTTCTGGTAGCACAGTCAACCCCTCTAAAGACGGATATTTCAAGCAAACAGCAAATAACCGTGTTATTCCTTCAGTCGTGAACATTCCCGCCATATCTTCAAATAGAAATTGTGAATGCAGAGAAGTCTCAATTTGTTGATAGAAATGTCTGTGATAGTCCCATAAATTCTTTAGTGTGGGGCTTTCCATTTTATTCGAAAGCATAATCACCCTTGCCTCTATGTTTCTGATAAAGTAATTTTCACTTTGACTATAACCGTTGTGGAACTTATTTTCATAATGTAGATAGGCACGTTTAATTTTCGATTTTGCATACTGCAGACGAGCAATTTTATCGTCTGCTCTTTTTTCTGCCTGTTTTAGAAATTCAATTACTTTAGAGAGATCATTCTGCTGCAATATATCTTTAATATCCATTAAAGTAAGATCCATTGCTTTGAGCAGTTCAATGGTTTGCAGCTTTACGAGCTCCTGCTCGGAATAGTATCGATATCCCGACAATTCATCTTTATGGCATGGCTTGACTAATCCAATACGATCATAGTGCCGCAAGGTCTCACTGGTCATCTCTACGATTTCTGCTGCTTGCTTAATTGTAAAATAGTTGTTCATATCTACCCTCTTGACCTTTTTGTAACACAAAAGTTTATGATGATTAAAACATATGCGACTGATAAACGCAACGAAATACAAAAATGGATTTATTACTTTTTCAAGATCATTATGTTCAACTCTAATACTTTGTTGCATATCGCAATTTTTTTGCAGAGCAGCTTAGGATTGGTATTCGTAGGACTGGCTATATTAAAAAGAAAAATGATTTAACAAAGGAGCATTTTATAATGAAAAGTACTGCAAAAAAATTACTAACTACTATAGGCATATTGGTGACACTATTGATATCATTGGCAGGATGCTCCTCCCACTCCACTTCCATGGAGGAAAAAAATTACATCATCCCTGCCCAAAAGATTGATACCTTAACAATTGATGTAAAGGACAAAAAAATAACTATCCTCCAATCTAAAGATGAACAAATTCATATTGTTTACTATGAAAGTGAGAAAGATTTTTACAAGATTGATCTATCTGACGATAAAGAACTGTCAATGGTAAGTGACAGTAATAAGGAATGGAACGACTATATCGGAGGAAAAGACTCGCAAGTAACCAGAACTATTCAGGTATGGATACCTGATGCAACTTTAAAAAATTTGACATTAAAAACATCAAATGAAAATATTGTATTACCAACAATCGCGTTTTTAGGGACAGTGGAAGTAAACATAAATAACGGAAATATCCAACTGGACAAATTGAATGTAGGGACGGCTATAACCCTTGAAACAAAAAACGGAAATATTAGCGGTTCTATTCTAGGGTCATATGATGATTTCGCGATCTTAAGCAAGGTAAAGAAAGGAGATAGCAATTTGCCTGCCAATAAAGAGAATGGTTCAAAAAAATTATCTGCTTATACAAATAACGGCGATATTACCTTACAATTTTCTGAGTAGCCAGTAGTTAAATATTAGCTCGTATGAAGTCCGATACAATATTGAAAGGGATAACCTCTGTTTCACTTTTGAAACTTCTGGTCCTACCTCTTCGACTTTCCACCGGCCTATGACCGATAAAATATCCCTCCCTCTTGTAATGGAAAATCACCTTGATAAAGTTGTTAATCCGACCCGTAAATCGATTATCTTATGATGTACCCGAAGGCCAAATTTAAGCTTCATCGTGAATTCCATCAAAATAAGGTATAAGCCGTATTATAGCGGCTTATACCTTCATGATTTTGTTTGACTGTTTTGAACCATCCTTTGGAACTGAATGTATCCGATGCATATAAAAAGTACTACTATCGATATAATTAAAATAATACCGTATATTGAATATTCAAACCATCCTGCCAGTTAGCTTAATGAAGCATCGTCAGTCTAATCGGGTTTCATCTGTTTCATTTAAGGTTTCATTTAAGATCAACGAATTGGGATACGATTTAAGAAATGTTGATTCATCTACTTTTAAAAAAAACTCACCTTCAAAAATTAGTTGATTCGTATTAGGCCCGATTTGATCTAAATTTCTTGCTATCTCCGATTCCTTAAAGATACTTTGTTTATCTGCTCGCAAGAACATGCCATGAGGTGTATATAGTTGACTATAATACCCTTTTGCGATTTTTGATTCTACGGATTCTACGTTTTTTACTGATTCTACGGATTTTACGTTATTTGTTGAAAAATTAGTGTTAACAGGATTTTCAACTGTCTTATTTACGGTTTCCATTTCTGGATAGGTGTCTGCTTTTGAATTTGATATTAATGCCACTCCTGAAATAATAGTCACTGCAAAGGCTATTAAATATATTTTTTTAAACATATTATCCCGCCCTTTCTATACCAATAAATTATTTCCTACTTCAAAACATTATATTCACTTAAATGTTGAACGAATGGATAAGGTCCGTAAAGGAAAAGATCAAACTAAAAAATGTATTATTTTCCTTATTTTATTATACTACCTTTTAAAGTGCATGTGAACATCAGTTTACTATAATATTAATTTCCTTACGCAATAATCTCCAATTCTCCTCTATGTAATATTATGTTCTAATAAGTCTTTTAATGTGTAGTCTACATGGACACAGATCAATCCACTTAGAAAGAGTAGCCGAAGTATGGTGAAATTATTGAAGAGCAGGTGCTTCGGTATCCTGTCCTTTGTTAAACTATTCTCCCTCTATGAGGAATCACTTTTCTCTTGAATGCTCGTAATATCTTAGGTTTCTGATTTTATTCGTTCAGTGCAGACGACTTCATGGTGGAATCAAGTTGAAATCGAAGAAAATGTTGGGACGAGGAAAAGCGCAAAAGAACATCTCCTTAACCACAGTCTGAAGAAAGTGGTTACCTAGGAAAAGTATGGTTGCACTTATGGATCTCCACATTCCTCATGGAGGTCAACCCTCCCAAGTCTCACAGTCCACGCTCCCACATTCCTTCATTCAACCTGTCCATGAGGTGGAGGTCAGATATGCTGCCCGACAGGATCTTCGTCCGTATGATAGTTTCGTTCCGACTCATCCGTGCTTCAGTTGTCTGTATCTCACTGTTTTGGTTCGAACGCTAATGAACTACTGTTTCGTTATGCTGCCGTACTTAAAACATTGAATTGAGGGATATCCTGCCCGTTAGTTTAATAAAAAGAATGCTCCCGCGCCTTCGCTTGGGCTGCGTCCTCCTCATTATATTCCATTTCCAATTACCTATTAAAGAACGTACGCGGGTAGCATGTAGTGCTTAAACAGGGGACTTATCTTATCCAAAGCACTAAGAAAATACTTTATTTTCCTAGTTTATCAAGACCTAAATTTAAGAAAGATAGATATATTAAAGGGTTTCACATATTAGTCATGACTAATATGTGAAACCCTTTATGTTCAACTATCGTTCCCCGTTAGCTTAATGGGCAATCATATTTTAGCTGAGGATATCTTAGTCTTAAATACTGAGCTGGCCATCCATTCAAGTCTTCAGCAAAAGAATTTTACTCAAAGTAGTGTTTGTTTTCAGTAACCCATTGGGCAAATGTCCTTGCTGGTTTTCCTGTTACTTGTTCTACTGTCGGTAAAACAGTATATGTGCTTTCAGGTGGATTCTTTACCATTCCTATGAGGAAGTATTCTATGAATTCATCATCATAGCCTTGATTTTTGGAGTTTTGTCTTACTTGTTCCTCAGTCAGTTCAATTAGCTCAATCGGTTTGCCAATAATTTCAGAAATCTGAGTAATCATACTCCTGGTAGATAACGATTGTGGACCAGTTAAAGTGTATATCTTTCCATGATGACCATCTTCGGTAAGCGCTTTAACTGCAACAGTGGCAATATCTGCTTCGTGAATTCTAACGCTCAAAGCATCAGGGAATCCCGTTCTTACAATCTCTTCTTTTTGAATGGATTCTGCCCAAAAATAAAGTGCATTCTTCATAAATTCTGCCGGCCTTAAGATTGTCCAGTCCATTCCGCTATCTTGAATGATGCTCTCTATTGGGTTTCCTTCATAATCCATCAACGTTACAATCCTTTTAACGTTTGCCTCTTTTGCCATTCGAATAATTCTTTGGTTTGCCAAAAATCTAGCCTCTGTTTGTTCACTCTGTGTAATTAAAAATAGACTATCGACAGTTTGAAGATGCCCTTGCAAGGTGTCGGGATTATTAAGGTCTCCTACAACAGTATGAACTTCAGGTGGAAGACTTGTGTTTTTGAGGTTGCGAGACAAGCCCCTTACCTCTACGCCTTGTGAAAGAAGTTGTTCTACAATGTGTCCGCCTACTGTTCCTGTTGCTCCTGTAACTAGAACTTTCATTGCTTATATCCTCCCGAGATGAAATTATTTAGGTGTTGCTAAATTGCCAAGTAACCTTCTTCGTAATATCCACTGAAATTCGATTAGATACTACTCATGTTCTACTGCTATTTGAAGGTTACTTGGTTATAATAAAGTGTGGTGTAACACCATAGTCAAGGAGGGGTTTTATGAAGAATAATTTTCAAACTCAATTAACTTCAGGACAATTTGCAAAAGTGATGGGTATTAGCAAGGATACTTTATTTCACTATGATCGACTTGGAATTCTTTCTCCTGAAGTTAAAGCTGAAAATGGGTATAGATATTATTCAATTAATCAAATTGATGTTTTTAAAGTGATTTCAATACTTAAAGAATTAGAAATGCCATTAAAAGAGATAAAAGAATATTTAAATAAAAGATCACCTCATGAGCTCATTGTCCTACTTGATAAAGAAGAGGCAATGCTGAATGCAAAAATTAAACATCTTAAAAAAATGAAAAGTATAATATCAGAGAAGAGACAAATTACGAAGGCAGCAACTGAGATTATTCCAACTGAAATTATTATTGAGGAAAATATCGAGGAGTTTTTGGTAATAACAGAAGCTGATCCTTATACAAATGATAAAAGCATTTACGATTCTATGATAAAACACGAAAAGTACTTGAACATTTATAGCATTGATACCTCTCACACGGTAGGCTGGATGAGAGATACAAATAGAGTTTTAGCAAATGAAACGTTCAATTATGATTATCTCTATACAAGAGTTAGTGAACAATCAAATTATTCAAATTTCAAGCGAGAAAAAGGAACATATTTAACTGCGTTTCATACAGAGGGGTACTCGAGCGTAAGTGACACTTATGATCGAATAATAAAATATGCTAATGATAAGAGAATAGAAATAAAGGGATTTTTTTATGAGGATGTTTTGTTAGATGATCTTTCAGTTAGAGGTTATGAGGAGTATTTAATTAAGATCTCTGTTCGAATTTCATAGATGTAATCAGAAAACTAATCTCATATTATACTGACGGTAAATTAAACTATCCTGCTCGTTCGTTAGCCATACATGTAGCGCAAGCGCCGCACCACACATGATGAAAATGGTTGTATCTGTTAACAATGCTACTATGGCTGGGAGAGGAAGGTCGATGAACTATGGTGCCTTAGAGTCCATCCGCTAGTCTGACTCCAACGAACCCCACTGCATCAAAGATTGTCGCTCCCTTTTGGGAAGCACTCATGAGAGTGTTTTCTGGGTCTTACTTCTTATGTTCTTATACTAGTATTGAGCTATTTTAATGTTCAAGGGAGTTTAAGTAAATATGTTCACAAGCTTTGACTGTTTCAATGAAATTCGGTTCACTCATTACAGGAATGCTACCCCATTTGTGCATAATAAAAAAGAGCATGCTATTTGTTTTAAATATATGTTTATGATATACTTGGTATTAACAGTGAGTATGCTTTAAAGCGCAGGGACCATCTGAAACCCAGATGGTCCCTGCGCTTTTTTCTATTTGCTTAATTTGAATAGATGAAAGAGAGGAAGAATAATGACAAAAGATAACCGACTACCACATAACAGCAAGGAGGGTGCGATTTATGGGATAATTATTTGTACATTGACAGTCATCTTTATGACAACTTTTAATATCGTGTTGAACAGTGGCACAATCAATTTAGCTATAGTTACCAAAATCTTAATTGCAATGCCCTTCATTTGGATCATCGCAATGTTTCTTCAACCAATAGTAGTTGGACCAATTGTTGATAAAATAGTTCGAAAATTAACCACTCCAACAGATAGTTTTTATCCCAAAATCCTATTGAATACATTATTTACGGTAATAGGAATGTGTGCATTAATGACATTGATAGGCACTATTATCGGCAATGGTTTCAGTAAGAATATTTTGCTTACTTTTCTGAATACATTTCCTCGTAATTTCCTAATAGTCTTGTTTCTAGAGTGCATAATCATTCAGCCAATTGCTCGTTGGGTAATGGTGAAAATCCATATTGCACAAGAGAGAAAATCCAGTATAACTACTAATTTGCTTTGATCTTGCTGACATCGTTTCCTTTAATTTATATCCCGGTTGGTACGGACCAGAAGATCCTGATGAGCTGTGTGATAAGGCCAGAGGCTGGGAAGACTCCACAGGCGGGCTTGGAAAACCGATGATCATGAGTGTATTCGGTGCAGATGGTTTTTATGGATATCGTTCACCTAGTATGGTGAAAGGAACAGAAGAAAGACAGGCGAAGACTATAGACAGCAACCTAACGGCTTACCGTAATCGTGATTTTGTCTCTGGCACGTACATTTAGCAATTCTGCGATTGTCGAGTAACAGAGGAAAAGATGGGGCCCTTATGGCGAGTGCAGACGCTTAATAACAAAGGGATCGTGGATTGGTATAGACGACCTAAGCTTGTACATCATGTAGTGAAAACACATTTTACAGATAAAAAATATAGAAGTCTTCATCCTCGTGTATTAGACACATGAATTAGGTAGATTTATCGAAAAAACGAGAACCCAGCAAATAGGCTCTCGTTTTTTGTCAACATTTTTTTAGTACAAGCCAGCTAAACGTATATAGAAGCATTTTGTTACGTTAAACTGCCCGTTAGCTAAATAGGCAGCCAATGATTTCGGCTGCCAATTGTCATAGTGCTATCGTGTCCCGTTAGTTGAACAAGTACGCTTTCTTTTATTACACAATATCTTCGTACTGTGCATCATCTAACGGGTAGTAGAGTTCATTCAAACTTCTTAAACTGTGCTAAAAAATGTGATCCTAATTGTGAATACGCATGGTAGAATATGGTCATGTAACTGTTTTCCAACAAATAATTAATTCGAGGGAGAGGGCAAATGTTAGTACCACAACTATATTTAAATGGTGCTTGTTCTGAAGCTATCGAACTTTATAAAAAGGTATTTAAGTCTGAGACAGATTCAATTATTCACGACTCTGGGAAAGAACCTGAAAAATTTGTTATTCATGCTGAAATACACATTCTTGGAACTAGGTTAATGCTTAGTGATTTTGGTGGAACTAATGAGTCATCTGTAGATTCCACTATGGAAATTGTCGCTGTATTTGAAAATGAAGAAGTTTTAAGAGAGGCATACCAAGTAATAAATGATGGCAGCAAAACAATTACCCCAATTGGTCCAATATTCTTCAGTGATTGTTTGGTCTCCTTTGTTGATAAGTTTGGTGTTCGATGGTGTTTCATGGTATAAGCGTGTCCACCTACAAATTCCTAAAAACTTGTCGTTAAAAACAAAACTGAGTTCCAATGATTATAACTAGATCATTACGCTAACGGAGAACGATAGTTCAATAAACCAACAGTAGTCTAGAACTTTATTTTTCAGTTTAAGACAATTGTTGGTTACTTGTATTGGAGCCCGCAAAACGAGATCTTTTAGAATTCACTAATGAGCAGTATGCGTCAAATGCGACATAAAACCTCCACTTATCTTGTTCAACTAAACTGCCCGTTAGTTGAATAGGACGGCAACATACATTCTTTCAAATCCTCTGATAAACCTCCGCATATGAAAACTTAAGTTGTTCTCGTAATTTTTTATTTTCATCTTCGAGCTTCTTCATCTTACGTTTTAGCGAAGCAATGATGGCGTCCTTATTGTTTTCATCCATTTCTCGCTTGATTTGTTTTGGTGTCGGCACTTGAGCTTGCTGCTGACGAAGCGATTCAATGCGTCCACGTATCTCAGGATTGTTATAGAGCGTTGCTTTGCTTACGCCAGCATCCGTTGCCACACTATTAAAATTGATGCTCTCTTTGGCTTTTACAAGCCGCCTAATCGACTCATCCACTCTTTGTATGGTCTTTGCTTTGCGAGACTCATGAACCTGCTTTAAATGCGCTCTGCGATCATAATCGGACATTTTTTACACCCTGCTTTCCTTTGATACGCTCCATTCGCCCAAAGACGATGTTGCCTTTCCTGATCGTCTCATAGATGCTGGTCAGCCGATCAAGGTTCATTTGGTTTTTCTCCGCAATTTCGTCGCGGCCGTATTGTTTGGCAACTTCTATCATTTTCGAGGTCGATTGAATATGAATTTCGTACTTAGGTACGTCCATGTCAGAGAGACCTACAGCTAAGTTTTTACAAGGGCTTCCGCCGTTACAAGTTAAGCAGGGGGGGCCTCCGCGTATGGGCAATTTCCGTTTACACGGGCCCGACAGGAGCCGTAGGGATTATCAATCGCATTTAGTTTTTGATCACGCCAGAGCGTTTCCAGGATATCGTATGGGAATTCTTCATCCTTATGGATCTCATGGATTTTCCCATTCATATCAAAGCTAAATACGCCTTGTTTGATAACTGTTTCAAACGCCTTGCGCTTAGTATTGTCCAGAAGCTTGGCATAGCGCATTGTCATCTCAGGAGATGCATGCGCCAATAACTCTTGAACGATTAATATATCTGCTCCGCCGTTAAGCATCTTAATAGCATAGGTATGACGAAATTGATGAGTTTTAAAGTAGAATAAATTTCCGCATTCATCAGTAATGTTCACATTTCTTGCCAGGCAGTTCAATTTCTCTCCAACCCAGAATTGGGAATAAGGTCTGCCTTTTCTTGAACCACGAAATCGAATAAAGACGTATTTTTCTGGATTGTTGTCATCATTGCTGTTCTCAATTGATTTCTTTATTAGAGCCGCTACCATATTAGCTAATTCGTCATCGATTGGGATGCGATGACCTTTCACATATGTCTTTTCAATATCAGTTTCAATGTAGTATTTTCCATTGATTCTTAAAAGGCAATCTTGCGTTAATCCCAATACATCTGAGATACGTAAACCAGTCTTGAACGCTATCCATACCAAAGGTTGGACTTCTGAATGCAAATGATTTAAATTAGCAAAAAGCTGTTCTAATACATATTCCGGTATGTAATCAATTTGATCGTAAGGTTTCTTTTTACGTTTTGGTCTGTCTTCTGGAAAAAGCAGTTGTCTTGTATTTGTTTTTGGCGCAACTGTATATTCATAACGTTGAATGTCATCTAAAAACTTACTTACAGCAGATAGATTGTATTTAATGTATGATTCAGGATTTGAATTTCGGTTTGTAAGCTTTTTTGCACTTTGGTGCAGCGATTCAATATATTTTAGAATATGGCTTCTTTGAAGATCCTTTAGGTCATTCCATAAAGGCTCTAAGTTGCAAATGAAGTTTAAGAATCCAGGAATAACATTCATATAAACTACTGCAGTAGACCAAGAAAAATTGTTTTTATTTAAAAGACGTTGCTTTATATATTCTTTAACATTACTCCGAATTGAGGGGTTCCTTATTTTCGAGAAGTCAACAAAATGTTGAGATTGTGATTTATTATAATTAATCCCATACGTAGCATACAAAGCTCGGATATCCCAACGATCTTTATCCCATTCTTGGCGAGTATCTATAAGTTGAAATAAAGTAAAATGCATATGTCTTAAGAAGTGTGTAATTGAACATTTAATTATTTGTTCTCCGTACACATCATGTTTCCTTATAGTTTGTGTACGGATATTTTGATTCTCCAACCAAAACAGCCACTCATGGTCCGCCTTATTGATGTTCAAATCTAACAATGATTCTAGTCGAGGGTGTTTTTCATTAAGAAATCTTGTGAGCCGGTTTACGTTTGTGAAATTAGTTCCGAATAAGCTTGAAAAAGACCATTCATCATTAAATAACTTATGGAACACAACATACTTCATTTCAAGATTAACCCATGGGTTATTAAATTCGAATCGAATATTTCTATTTGATCGAATATATTTGTCTCGCTGATCCCGAAAGTTAGCTATTGAACCAATTACATCTACACTCCAAGTATTTTCAGTCATGAAATAGGGGTTCTCTATTTTGTGAAACGATACGGACCCATCATCATGAACTAATCGCTCTTGATAGCTGGAGATCTCTTGTTCAAGCCGATTATAATTCAACCTATCCGCTTTCATATGTTTTTTATTCTGTAACACCACTGTCAGTTATCTCCTTTGATTGTATATTGCCAAGCTGAAATGCATGTTGAGCTTTCTCCCAATTCTCACGTATATCTTCTTCCGATGGATGGACATACATGTTCATAGTTGTTTGAATATTTACGTGCCCTAATCGTTCTTGCACTTGCTTGATGTCTTTCGTTTGACGGTAGTATATTGTTGCATGCGTGTGCCGCAGCAAGTGAGGGTGAATGTGCATCCCTGTTTTCTTACACAGTACTTTAAATAAGGCGCGAACATCACGGTCATTCATCGGTTGTCCAACACGGTTTCCCCGCAGTTTAACAAATACGAAATTCGTATCGATTTCAAGTTCATCAATCACTTTGTATAGGTAGTCGTCGTATAAATCCATAATTCCCTGCGAAACATACAATTCCCGTTCACCTGTCTTGAGTTTAGCTCCATTCTCCAATTCACCGCGGTCCGTTAAACGTATTCGATGGCCATTCTTGTGATCGAATACGAAGTCCTCCATGAAGAGTGATAATGCTTCCCCTATACGTAGTCCCGTTTCAAACAACAGCTGGATCAACAATCGATCACGATTGTTCGTTGTAAACTCGTATATCTGTTCGACCTCATCCTTATGCAAAGCCCTAGGTTTTCTTCTGGGTTCTTTCAGCTTTAAAATGTTCTTATTCGTCGGTTTTCCTTCATTGACATGATGTAGGAATCCCTTATATTTACTATGACCACCTCTAAATACTTGTCTTACCAGTTTACCTACCATATCGTTTTGGATCTCTTGAATACGGAAAAAGTAAAGTAATCATATAGGCTTGTTACCACTGTGATTATAAGATTCACTGATCTTTCTGTTCTTTTCGCTTCAATCTGTTGTAATGGAGTAACTTTTCCACTTTCAAACGGATTACGCAACCACCCTACAAAGTCAGCAAGATCCTTAACTCCTACTTCTTTGTAATCTATCTTCCGCTCTTCAAGATAAGTGAAATACTGTTTTAATGCATAGCAATAAGTCTTCAGTGTATTGTTGCTTTTACTTGTCTGATCCAGGTATTTTAAATACTTCATCACAGGAACAACTGGAACACCTACCGCATCCAACAGCAAATATCTCTTTTTATTATCATTAAGAATTACTTCTTGTACTCTCACAACAGCACCCCCAACGAAAGCTTTTATCCTCAATATATTAAATAATTTATACTAAGATTTAAAGCCTAAGTTAATATTTCTATTAAACAAAAAATAGAGGAGATTAGCCCATATAATGAACTAATCATCCTCTATTTACGTTACTACAATTAACTCAGTCTAGAACTTTATTTTCTTTTGACAATAATCAACAGTTACATTCTTTTTTTCTAGCTACAAACAATATTTGACGCCTTCATCAAGCACCAACTCTATTATAAAAACTCAAACTTTGTTTTAAAGACACCACCTAAACACTGAGTTAAATGTCACCAGACACTCCATCAACATATTAACAAAATTAAATATCCTCGTCGAATAACCAGTTTAAATCAACATTAAATTCTTTCCTTAATTCTTTTAGAGTTTCGGCAGAGGGTTTAGTCTTTCCCTGCTCAATTTCACTAAGTCGGCCTTGTGAGATCATCTTCCCCCATATAAAAAAAAGATAAAGCCGCCCTGTATTTTCAGGACGGCTTTAGATGTCAGTGTTGCTGTTCCACGCTCATTTTTGTCTTAAGCTTTTCAAAACACAACTCTATTGCAATTTTGTTACTCAAAACAATACTTTAATGTTCAGAACAACACATTAATGTAATTAGTCAAACAACTTGTTCGAAGAAAATAAAGTTTTAGACTGGAGTTGTTGATATGGCGCGATTTTTGAGACTGAAAATCGTCAGCTTTTGAGAAATAAGTATTAGACTGATCAACAGCATCATCACCGAGGGTATAGGATTTTACAAAAAAAAGTATTAGACTATGCACAACTTCTTTTTTATACCATTTTCTTAATCAATGCTTTAGAATGACTTATCTATACATCCCCTTAAGATTCAATCTAAAGTCTTCTTATAAATTTTAAATACTAACAATTCTTTAAACCATTCTATATTCCAAATAAGCTTAGATTTTGTGACAATAATCAAGAACAAATGTTCTTAATTATTGTCACAAAACTAAATAATCAATTCCTGAACATAAATTCACTTGTTCTGAATATAATTTGAAAACTTTGTAAAAAATAATAGCCAATCAATTCTTGGAGGACAACCATGGAATTATTAGAACTATTAAAAGAAAAAATCTCCTCTTCTACTTATCCCATTGCTTTAACCGGCTCAGAAATTACACTTGCATCAGGAATACCATCATTTGAAAGTAATTATTTGGGATACTCATTGAATGAAATACTTAGCTTAGAATTTTCACAAAAAAACTACGCGATATTCCTACAAACTTGCTTTTTAATAAGTAGATGGAATAAAAAAAAACCCAATATTTTTCATAACACATTAAAAAAATTAGACATTCCAATAATTACCGAGAATATAGATATGCTCCATTTAAAAGCTGGAAGTACTAATGTTATTCAGTTATTGGGTAATATAAATGACTTTATTTGCACTAAATGTTCTTTCACTGTCCCTTTTTATAATACCAACAAATATTTTAAAAATGATAATATCCCATATTGTCCGGTTTGTAATTCTCCAATTAAATTAAATATCATCTTAAGAGGTGAATCCTGTTTGAATTTTAATCATGCTTTAAATGAAGTATATAGAGCAGATACTTTACTTGTACTAGGTAGTAATTTAGAACGGTGGCCGATTAATAAGCTAGTTAAAATAGCACAAAAGCAGGGCTCTCGAATCATTCTATATGAATCTGATATCTAAATGATCTTTTCCCTCGCGTCCCCATAAATCACTATATTATTTGATAAATTTGTTACAGCAAATATCGCTTGATCTAGACCTATATTTACATAATGTTGTGGTCTTTCATTTCTCAAACTCAGTGCTCTTGATATCACAGTATTCCTGAGCTCAATACCGAGGACCGTTTTTATTTTATCAAAACTCCAATTATTAAGAATGGATTGTTCTATTACAAAACCAAAAACATCCTTATAGCAACTTCCAATAAAATTTCGGTAACTCTTCGTTACTTCGGACTTGTTTTTTTTGTCAAAATGAATCTTACTATGAAAACCCAAAAAAACCTTGCATTTGCCAGTTTCCCATGCTTCTTTTCCAAAGATTCTCCCAGTAGCGCAAGATATAGAAATTATTTTTTTGCCTTCTAATAAACTTATGTTTTCTTTATTAAGCAACACTTGATGTTGCTTATTTTTAAAATCATATTTATGATATATTTCTTCAGGTCCCCCATGAGTTATTATAATAACAGTCTCATGCATGCTCATTTCATCTAAGCATTTTTGCTTGTACGGGTTATATATTATATTTATCGGTTGAATCTCCATTAAGTTTTGCGTTATCGCTTTACTGAATTTTCCAAATCTTTTCATTTCACGATTAAGTCTATTTCGATAGAATGCAATACTCATTTTTTCACCTTTTCTATATTAATGACAATTTTATTGTAATTAATATTTATATTTAAATAAAACATTTAAAACAGTTTCAATAATTTCTTTTCTAAACTGTTTCCCGTGTTCATTGTCATTTAGGAGATCATTGAATAGGGTAGATACTTCGATTTCTTCTCCATTATTATTCGTATAACTAACTTGAATATCTTTTTCCTTATACTCTGCCAAGGTTCTTGACAATATAAGCGGGAGAATATCCATTTGTTCACATGTATCTTTTATTACTTCAATATTCATATCAAAATTATGCTTGGCTGTAACTTTATCAACACCTAAGACATTAATTAAATCAAACACATCTTTATCTGCAAATGGAAATTTATATTTTCTCTTTTCAGTATTATATTCAAATTCACTGGAATAAAATATTACCTTACTAACATTATTTTTTTTTCTGAAAGTTTCTATAAATTCATTACCTAATTGTTTATCACTATTATAAAATCCATGCTTCAAATTATAATCAACCATTAAAATATCATAAGGCTCGTCTGCATTATAATCTGCTTCATTATTTACTATAGTGAATTCAATATCCAAGTTATGTATCTTTTTTAGTACTTTTTTATATGTTTCAAAAATCCCAGCGATTTGGACTTGATCATCAATTACTAAAGCTCTAAATACATATGACAAGCTAAAACCTCCCTCAATGAATAGGAATTCTAATTAAAAAAGTTGTGCTCAGTTTTTCATCGTCATTTTCAACATAAAAAATTTGACCATCATGGTCTTCAATTATATCTTTTGATGTAGCCAGTCCTATTCCCGTCCCATTTGTGTTTGAACTCCATAAAGAAAAAATGAAACGCACCTTGTCTTGAGGAATACCACAACCATTATCAGAAAAATATATTTCTATAAATCCTTCACTTATCTTTGTTTCTAGAATAATCTTTTTGTTGCTTCTATTTTTTAATCCTTTAATAGAATTACTAAAGAGATTTTCAAATACAACTTTAATTGAATCTTCATTACAATTTATAGCACAATGATAGCTATCGTCTAAGTAGGAAATAAAACTAATGTCCTCTTCCTTTAGGAGTGAGTTATGACTATATATTATATTCTCTAGTATTCTATTAATCGGTTTAACTGATTTTTTAAGTTTGCTTGCATTTACTTTATCTAATGACCCTTCTACAAGTTTATAAATATCTTCAAATGCCGATTGTAGCTCTTTAGTGCTTAATTGTATTCCCATTTCTTCTATATCTAATTCAAATCCTCTGATCTGTGAATCAATCACTGTCAGCTTATTCTTAATCGTATGTAGCATTTCATACAGAATTCCTTCTTTACTAGTCATTTGCGAGAAAACTTTGATCTTTTTATCAATTACACTTGTTGCATATTCTAAAACATCAATCTTTCTGACAAATTCCTTAGTCTGCTGTTCTAAATTTTCATACTTCTCTTGAAATTTTTTGGGTAAATCATCTGAACTTATGATTTCTTTATACGAATCAAATATACTACTTACTTCACTTCGTAAACCCTTTGTTTCATTGACTAATACCTGTGTCGTTTCTTTAGCTTCACTTTTAATCCTATCAAAAACATAATCTCGTAAAAGTTTAATTAAAACCCAAATAAAGTCTTTGAGATTTTTAAATTCTAATACATCTTCGATTAATCCGACTCTATCCGTTGCCTCTTTTAATACATAATTTTTTTTCACAGGATCATGAGATAACATAATATGACCAATTAAATCTCTGGTTCCGAATGATCGAAATATTCCTTGAGCATGTACTTTATCAATTTCTAGCCAATCATTATCCGAATCACCATAAGGCATAATACGAAAATTATCTCTAAATATTTTAATATTTCCATAATCACTCGGTCGCATTCCCATTTTAGTGGTGAAAATCCTTTTATAAGTTGGATCTAAATAATAGATTACAGCTTGGACTGCTCCAAATGAATTTCCTTTGGGATCTAAAAAAAAGTGATCACTTTTAACCAGAGAATCATTATCATATATATTGTAATTGATGTACCCCTCAGTATCTATTTCAGCAGTTATTCTGGTATTCAAATAATCGAATGAATCATTGATAATCTCTTCTGTATCTTCTACATACTCTCCATCCAATTCGTGTACAAGAGTTAGATAAACTTTAAATTCATCCTGTTCAAATGGTAGTGGGGACAAAAATTTTTTTAAACTTCTCACTAATTTTTTAACATCTTTCCCCAACCAGTTATCTCGTAAATTATGTATCCTTAGTTTCAAGCCTGCCATATCACTTGCTTCAACCTTTAATGTTTTATACTCACATGGAATTTCTTCAATTAGTTTAGATCTATCATCAAACCTTTCCCAATCAAAGTATACTATCGTCTTTTCCGTTAACCCTTCATCTATTGATTCCATTTCTAAATATGAACCTATCTTATCTACGCCGAATCTACCTATTCCCTTTTCGCCATTAACCATTCTTTTCGCAATTTTATCCATTTCCTTCTGCCGAACTCTTACTTCTTTGAATCTATTTTTCTCTTTATAAGAGGTGCCTAACTCCATCCAATTTTGTTTAATTTCCTCAAACGTCATCCCTTTTCCATTATCAATAACTTCAATATAAGAATTTTCACTAGTCAATATTCGTTGATCGTCATATGGATGAAAATTCACTAATCTAATCTCGACTTTAGTTGCCCCAGCATCATATGAGTTTTTCACAAGTTCGAAAAGTGCAATAATATTATTGGTAATTAATTCTCTACCAACTAGACTTTCCACTTTCGCATTTGTTCTAAAGTTGATAACCGGCATGATATTCCCCCTCTAATCATTTTGAATCAACCATATTTACTTCACTCAATAAATTCGTCTGAAGTGCTAACATAATCTCAGTAGCGATTGCTTTTGCGAACAATGGTGGTACTGCATTACCGACCTGAGTATACTGAGGAGTTTCAAACTTCCTTCTATCCCCACCAGTTGTCCTTTTACCCAGAAATTCAAAAGAATCATCAAATGATTGTAATCTTGCTAATTCTCTGACAGATAGTATTCTTGGATTTTTTGGATCATAATGAATAATATCGTCGGGCAAAGTAAGAACAGTCGGAGAGACTTTGTCTTTATGAAGTTTTGTACATCTATATTTCTTTGTATTGTATTCTTCAAGTTCTTGCTCGTCTAATCGACTTAATAATTGTGAAATACTCTCGTCAGGTTTTAACTTTTTAAACCTCTTCACTACTTTTTCTGTATGGTTAGAAGCAGAATGATTAGTTAAGCTATTAGACCTTATCCCAACACCATTTATGTTCGGAGTCAAACCATTTCTCAATGCTATCTGATATGAAGAAGTTTTATATCTAGTATTGTATGATTCTGCTGTCTCGCCACTTTTTACAAACCTTAAATCTGAAATAGCCTGAGAAACAGTTGTTATATTATCATGAAATGCAGGGAAATTCGGTGGTGGTACGATATCGATTATCTTTCCTTTTTCACGTTTGATCTGATGTCCTAAAAAAATAACTCTAGGGCGATTTTGAGGAACACCATAGTTTTTAGCATTTAACAATTTATATTTTACGCTATAGCCAATTTTCTCAGCTTCTTTAATAATTATTTCAGGTACTGTTACATTATCGTAAATCGTACGACTTATTGCCTTTAATCCGCTTACTTTAAACGAGAGTATCCCCTCTACATTCTCTATTACAAAATATTTGGGTTTCACTATTTTCACTATTTTCAAATAATCAATAAAAAGATAATTTCTCGGATCTTCTTTATCTCTCTTTCCAGTTAAACTAAATCCTTGGCACGGCGGTCCACCAACAACTACCGATATTTCGTTGTCTTTAATAAATTCTTTAATTTTTTTAGGTTTTGCTATTTTCCTAATATCGCCTTGATAGAAACCCAAATCTGTATAACCTAATTGTTGATGCCTATTTTTATAAGTTAATGCTGCTTCAGCGCTAAAATCACATGCATTAGGTATTTTAAACCCTGCTTGAAGGAAACCCTCAGCCATTCCACCAGCCCCAGAAAACAAATCTAGAACATTAAATACTTGACCGCTCATTAGATCCACCTATTCTTTGTTTTGAACCAGGATATCACAAGTATGACTATTTGACCAGGAGGAAAATACTGTATAACACTTATTCTACACGAGATGTTCATGACCTACTAGAGTAATTCTATTAAATCATTGATGAATCTTATCATGTATACGAAATGTCCAATCACTGACGGTATCATTCTGATAATGTTTAACCTTCTCAATGCTCAACTTCTTAGACCGTTTCAATAAGTACTTATCCCAGTGACCACTTTTCTGCAATAACCCATCCAAAAGCAGCTTAATTTCACTTTCTATTACTTTGAGTGACATATCTTGCGGTGGTTGTAAGATAAGAGTCGATACCGACCAATCATCCGGCCTTGCAACCTCTAGAATGTATTTTGTGACCACCGGGTTGGTCACCTGAACAATTGCACAAGTCCGTCTCGCTCCATTAGGACAAATCGAGAACCGTTTACCTGGCGGAATACGAACCACAGACATACGAATAGTATACGAAGTCATTTCCTTCAACACGCTAATCATCTTAAAGAACTCTTCCAGTCCGATGGCTTCAGTAATCGGAACCATTTCTAGTGTTTTAAAATCAATTGGTGGCGTGTCACCACCTACAATTGAATCCTGAACACTGACTTCTTTAGGCTCCTCTGAATTCTTACCGCCTCTGCCGGTACTGACTAAGACATCGTTCCCAGCATTCGTCCGCCTTACATCCTTCTTAAGAGTTATTACAATTGGGTAGTTAATGAATTTCATAAAGGTAGGCGGTGCCTCAAGGACATCCTGATTAGTATCCTCTTTGGCATTTTCACTGTCATCATTTATGATCATATCGTCATTCTTGGATTGAGTGGTTAACCTTAAGCGTCTATCACCAAATGAAGATTCCTGCCGCTTTTTAGAATGATGAAAGAATTCAATTTTACTCGCCGGGTGCGTGAAGCCCGAGAATCCCATAATCTCTTTCACTAAAATCATATTGATAAATTTATCACCGCGTACGATCATTTCGATTGGGCCTGTAGGTGGCAGCGTTACATCAAGAGGAGCTCCTTTTCTTAATACCTTTGTGGGATTAGTAGGAGACTCAGCTATTGCCCGACTGAACAGCAAATGATAAACAGAATCCCACATCGCTTTTATTCTATCATCCAAGTAAATCCATGATATATGACGTGCATTACTCTCCGTGGCCATCGTATTAGGAACACGAGACCCTAAATGAAAATGGAGAATATTCTTATTAAGGTGACTGTTATCAATAAGCTGTTCCAATCCATGCGGCTGCAACAACGAATATGCCAGTAGCCTCGAATTAATAAACATAGCTCTGATTAGCTCTAACGCCGGAATACATAATGTTATATCTCCAATGGCATACTGAACGATCTTTTGTGTACCAAGCTCTGGATTCTTTCCAAAATCAATAAGACGCTTTGGTACTTGAAATCCATTTACCACTTTACCGTTATTAAGTGCGGGAATAGTGACTGTATACGACGAGCCACTCATTGGACGGACTTGATTAAGCACACCGTTCGTATAAATTTGGCCAATTCGCAATAAGGGAAGCCGTCCCCAAGAGTGACTCAAGACCCTAATTTCACCCGAAATCCTTCTAAAGCCAACCCGAACTCTCCAATCACCTTTGTAATCGGTGTAAGGCGAGCCAAACCAAAGCAATTCTACATCCTCATTCACTTCGAACGGCCACGGACGGAATTCTATTGCAGCCACTGTGTTGTCCCCCCATCTGCGAAGTTCAAAGTATGCAATCCAGAACCACTATAATAATCTAGCGCCTCAGAAACAATATTAGAGTAGCCCGGCCGTATACCTGCTTTTCTGATTAATTTCCATCGTTTAATCGGGAACTCTTCATGCATTTGTTCTACCGTCCATTGAATTCTACGTAATTGAAAGTGGTCCACTGTTTCGAGATAGTTCGATAAAATTGCCATAGTGACTGGAAGCTTGTCCTTATGCTTTTCAAGTAACGAAAGCTTTCCAATGCGCTTTCCAATTGAGCCAATTGTAATTCGAATAGGCTTACTATGTTGATTATCAAGCAACTTTTTGCAAGCCTCTTGAACCTCCCAGCTGAATTCAAGGTCGCGTTTCTCCCAATCCACTCGAACAGATGGTGCATTAATATTTCTTGGAACTTTTTCTTTTACTGTTAGGGAAGAGGGTAAATTGACCTCATGACAAACAATATCAAGAGCCGGTTCATTTCTTGTGTACTTGATAACGGTGTTCGTATCCACTCCGAGTTTCTTTGCAGCAGATCGGTAAGATAAGCCGTTCTTCATGTAAAAAGCCAGTTGATTCTTCCAGACAAGACCGAATGCTTTAATGCGACCAATCCGATAACGATCTTCTAGCTTTTGGTCTGGGCCTCTCCTTGAATAAATGAATCCACAACTACAAGCGAAAGTACCAACCGGTCTACCGGTGTCTGAGCAACGTGTAATCCGTACATCTTTGATCAGTTGTTCCTTATAATGATCTGCCGCCTTATTCAGACAAGGCCACGGACCATTTCCAAAAGGAGAATAACCTATTGTTCTTTGCTCCATAAATCTTTTAAAAGACCCAAAAAGAAACCGTATGAGAAGCAACTGCCTTAAGGGATGAATCGCCCTACGAGCCTTCCTTGTTGCGACTGCCAACCAATAGTGATGATCTCCATAAGTCATACACCCAAGTAGCTCCAACAATTCTTTGCTATAGTATGTAATGAACTGTTCTTCAAGCTCACGTTGTCGAATCCGATTGTTTGGTGTTAACCAGCCTCGTTCGGATAATTTATGTAGTAAAGCTTCTCTTAAGTTGTATAGTTCAATTGAACTTCCATTGCTAAGCAACAATTGAACATCTTGAGCGATTTCCTGTAAGCGCAATAGAAATCTCTCCTGAAAATTCAATAGCACGGGCTCGGACTGAAACAAGTTTCTCGAAATAGGTAGCTCTGTTAAACCATGCCTATCTGAAACAGGGTGAGTGATTCTATGCAGTAGAATATTATGTTTTGGACAAACCATTACTCCTGCAGCCTGATGTGTTCGATGCCAGTATGGTTCTCCATACTTCATGATGTCTTCGTCAAAGCATAAACAACATAATCGTAAGTCACAGTTACGATCCACCGAACTAGCCGTAATTCCGACCATCAAATGAATACCCGAGCCATTATCACTCTTCATCATCTGCCTTAAGCGTATGCGACGTTCCGCCGGAAGGAAGGGGGCATAGTACGAATAAAAAGTATGTTCATCGATCCACTCGTCGGAAGACAGTTTCGTGATCTGGCTTCGCTGAGACAAACTATCGAGATGACTTGGAAGGTCCAGCGTAGGGATCAC
The DNA here is from genome assembly GCF_038005365.1 of Paenibacillus sp. FSL H8-0315. Classification (NCBI taxonomy): domain Bacteria; kingdom Bacillati; phylum Bacillota; class Bacilli; order Caryophanales; family Paenibacillaceae; genus Paenibacillus; species Paenibacillus sp. FSL H8-0315. Next base: position 2,616,992 of record NZ_JBBOTA010000001.1, read on the forward strand.
ATTTTCTGTCCCTAATACTTCTCTTAACGTCCATTTCGGACTAGGGTTATTCATTCTCAAGTGATATCGCGAAATAACGCCATATAGTAACTCGTCCGGGTAAGGGAGAGGTAGCCCTCCAAATCCGCTCATTAATTCACCACCTTATAACTGATAAACTCCATTGGATCTTTAATGTATCCTGCAACTTTCAAGGAATCATACGCTGCTAATTTTTTCTTTTTACCCTGAGTCACAATAACACGTAAATCATTAGGTTCAGTTGGTAATGACTTTGCTTTTGATTTAATTCGTTGAGTAGGTTTGTGAGTGGAGACTACATAATTTTGCTCCTGTAGCGTAAGCTTGAGCGCTTCTTTGTGAAGATCAATTACATCTATTTCATGAAGATGCTCTTGGACTACAGCTTTTGCCGCTTTAAATGCAATAGATTCTTCTATGCCAGCCTCAATCAACCATCCGTTAACTTCAGTAATCGTCTGCTCCTTCAGGTCATAACCAAGCTCAGTCTTTATAATCTCAAGTCGCTCAGATTTCCGTTTCTCCGCTTCAATTCTGTCCAAGTAGTCATCTATAGAAACGCTGTCATAGATGTCGGCGAACTTCTGAATTCGACTCTTTTTCCCTGAACGAAGTGCTTCAAGTGCAGGCTTAATCAGCGTGAACCGATCTCTCGCAACCGAACGAATCATCTCCGTGGTTATATGCTCGATTTCTTTATCCAGTGCGCGCCATTGCGTTAACATAAACAACTTGATAGCAATATCCGATATGCCTTGCGATTCCTCATACATGACATCGATAAATCCCGGTGTCAAATCAACCTTTTTGTCAGTCCACTGATATTTCCACAGGCCTTTTAGAAGCCATTCCCATTCTTCATCCTTTTGAAATTGATGCCATGTAGCATCACCTTGCCCACTATTGCGCCGCGCATTTCTGAATTCTCCATTCAAAGCCGGCAACGCTTTATAAGTGCCGACAAGAATAACTGGAAGACCGATCGTATTAACTAGTTGGACGAAAAAGTTCAGCATTTGTGCAGCCCGATCATCCTTAGCTTCTTGTAAGTTTTGAATTTCATCAATCACAAGCACACCTAGACAATGGACAGCAGCTGCCTGTGCCATAATTGGCAATAATTCATCCGTCGTCTTCGTCGTATTCTTCTTGTAATATTTCGTGCCGACCAAGCTATCAACTGCTAGTAGAAAATTCAAACATAACCCTCGGATGGAACCGTCATGCGGGCAGTCCATTTTCAACCACACGATCTGATATGGAGCAGGCATATCCTTGCCTTTATATTTTCGATGTAATATTACTTGTGGATACATCTGAATAATGCGCATCAGACTGCTCGATTTTCCGATTCCGGATATACCAACCAATGCAAAACCCGCCGATGTTGGTGTGTTCACGGGATATCCGTTTGTGTTTCCCTTCATAATGAGTTCATATGCGTCTTTACGAGCTCTGAAGGCATAATTCGGGGTAAGCGGGTTACGTCCGACATAGCCGTCCCTGATTAACCTAGAAATGCTTTGTTGCAGTTCCAGATGTCTTGATAGCGGTTGAAAGAACTCTCTTGAAATACGCTGAACGCAATGCATTCTCAAATGGACAGGCAACTCACGTTCAGAGACATTAAAACTCGGATGGGATGATAGTTTCTTGGCTACAGTTCTATCATCCCAAATAGGTGGCAACGCCTCCAGAAGTGGATTGTTTCGATAATCCTCAAGGAGAGGGTCTTGATAATCAGCTTCTATAAATAATCCTCGACTGAAATGAAATAAAGGAACGTCTATTTCGCTCACTCTTCATCAACTTCTTCCTGCAAATAGGCTTTAATCTTGGACAGCTTGTCAGCTGGAGGAATATAAGTTTCTTGCGATTTTGTTACTCCGTCTCGTTTCATTGGTACGACATTATCGACTACTGGACCTTCTTCGCCTGCACGAGGTTCAGATAAATGAAAGACCTCTTGTTGTCGTTGCAGTTGCTTCTCTTCACTTCGATTCCTTCTAATCCCTTTAACACGCTGATTGCTACTTGTGTCACTATGACGAAGCGCTTCATTGGTTTTCTTTGTTGCCTCCTCTACAATGGCCTTGGTCTGCGCGTCCAAGTCGATCTTAGCCAGCATGTTATTTACCTCATGATTCCTTCCGTCATAACGCTCGATTTCTAATAAATCATCAACTTCTTCGAATCTCTTGTTGAGATATCGTTCTTCTCGATTAAGTAACGTACATATTTCAAACTGTCTCCCATCATCTAACCACAAGTAGATTTCGTTGGTTGAACGTGGGTCGTAGCATACTTTTACTCGCCAAGTCTTACCGACCCTTGCTTGAATGAACCATTGTTCACGCATTGCTAGATCACAGCCGTAGTGGATACCTTTGAATTGAATGCCTGCGGATGTCACGGTAGCTTCTCCTTGTGGGAGCAGATTAAGCTTAACAATAGCTTCAGGAAGTTTCTTTAAACGACCCGTTCGATTGATAACTCCCCATTGCCATAATTCACGCGGTATCGGTGATACATTGTCGGCTACCATAAATTCATTGCGATCGTACCAGAGCATGTGATGGTTATTGTTATGATAGAGAACGTAATTGATCATAATTTGAGTAAACTCTCGCAGCGTTAATTTAGCATCAAGCCGATAATCTCGTTCACCGCGCTCTCTGTAGCGCTGCTTAATTGCTCCAGGTACAAATGAAATGCTTCGCAGATTCACTAGTCGAAATTGCTGCTCTACAATCCCTTTCCAATCCGCTCTGTAAGGCGGGGCGTTCTCTACATCTACACCTAGAACGTCTATGAGTCGAGAAGGCTTATCGCCTTCAAGCTCGCCACGATCTGCTGTGAGCTTCTGCGGCAAATGGCTACTCATCCACTCAGACTCAGTAATTTCTATGTCGTATTCGGCACAGTACCTGACTTTATCTGCCGTTGTATTGGCTAAAGCCATCATGGCGCCAACCCAACTCGGGCCTTCTAGTCCAATATAAATACCTGTTATATAGCGGCTAAATACATCAATGACAATATAAACAATCGGGCGGCCAATAATCCACTCCCGTTGATATTCGCTAACCAGATAAACATCTGCAACCGTAGCATCAATTTGAAACCTGGAACCCGGACCAAAGCTTTCTTGTGTGGAACTTCCGAGTATCGGGCGATAATTCAATTCGTATCTCTTTTTTCCGAATCGACTTTTCAGCGTATCTTCAAGATTCATTTCTTTCTGAAACCAATACTTATATTGACCAAAAGTGGGTAACTTCTCCGGAGGAGGAAGAATGGGGATTATAGCTTGTCCTTCATGGCGATACCCGTTTGCAAAAAACTTTTCCAACGTTTTTTGATATGCGTGTTTCAAAGGAGACTTTTTCTTTGTATTATAAAATAATCGAATTCCAGATCTAAGCAACTGCTTGATATCCTCATCAATGTTGATGCCTACCGGCTCATCTTCGAACTTTCGAGGCCGTCCTCGTTTCGCTTCGGAAGGAGTACGCTCTTTGCCGTAACTACCACAATTATCATAGTGTGGTAGCAACGTGTTTTTCATTTTTCCACCTTGCCAATATCTACGTAAATAGCGATAGATAGTGCTTTTATGAATAGAAGTCAACTCCTGAATTTCTCGAATTCGAGCTCCTCTGAAGCGCTTGTCATAGCAGTTAGGTTCATCCAGTACAATATCTTTGATCGTATCCCACGATTTTTCTCGAAGCCCCAAATGTTCTGAAGCAATTTCAGCATCAATTACTGGCACGTTATCATTAATCCATTCCACTTGCTTGCACAAATTCGATACAAGGCCTGCAGTATACTCGGAATAAGTTTTCATAACAGGAAAAGCCTTATCGTCATCCATTGCAATACAATAGAGATATTCTTTGTTGGGGGCAATCCATAGTATTCTCTCGATCTGACGCAGATCGGATTCGGGTAATTGCCATTCGACAACCATATTTTCATAGAGTAGATGCATAACTTAGCCGCCTTTCGACAATAAATCGTTTGCTTCAATAACATGAAAACCTTTAGCACTACTCGATGGATTGATTTTCTCATCCATATTAACCACCCAAATCTTCCGAGCTAGAAAATGTCTAAACATAGCTAATGAAGTACCGGCTTCCAACCCCATTTGCTCATCACAGTGCAGACATGCTTTTGCTATCGTTGTGCCTGACAACAGCGAAGCTACCAGCAACCGCTCCAAACTTTGAACAGCAAATATCCCTAATGACCGTACATCATCATTGTGATACTCCTTATGAATCCATTCGACATTGCGAATCAATGTATATGGTAAATCTCGTTCAGTCACAACTCCCCAATCAACTTGATGAGATTCCCAGTATATTCGTTTAATTTCAAATTTCTCTAGTATGCGGTCATTCTCCAACTCTTTAGCTGGCTTAATCGTTCTTGCAAATTCTTTATCTTTATATGTAATAACAAAATCCGTCGTCATAACGATATCCACGCCAGTCTTGGGATCTTTGGGATGTTCAATACCTAGTTTTTCTGCAATTAATTTCGTTTCCTCGAGTGGAAGTAGTGGATACTGCTCTCGTATATCCGTTACATCATCAGCAAAATCTAGCACATAGAAATAATCACGCTCCAAATCAGACAGAAAGGTGTGCAGCCTACTTGTAGTCCAACCGACACCACGTGTCGATCTGCCTATCGACGGCACATCTTGTACTCGCAGCCATGGAAGATAGTTCGCTCCCGTTCCTTGACCTCTGCCTTCTTTGATAAACCTTTCAATCTTTGCATCTGTTATTTCGCGCTTGCGCTTCACCATAATCTATCCCCCCTTAAAAGAAATCAGGGCTACCCGAAGGCAGCCCTGATTGAAGTCATGATGTTAATCTAGTTGTGTAATCTGTAGACAGTAATAGAGCTCTTAGTAGCATTATTGCCAATCAACCTAGTCTAATACTTTATTTTCTTAGTCTACAACTTTATTTTCTTAGTCTAATACTTTATTTTCCGAGTCTAACACTTTATTCATCAGTCTAATACTTTATTTTGTTTTGACACAACTGTACTTTCACATCACCAATTCTACTCCACAGTAACACTCTTCGCCAAGTTACGTGGTTTATCCACATCATGACCCAGCGCAAGAGAAGCATAATAGGACAATAATTGCAGAGGCACTACGGACAAAGCTGCTGTCAGCATTGGCAGTGTTTTAGGAATCACGAACACTTGATCAACTGATCTAAGCAGGTCAGTTAAATGCTCTTGGTGCGTGATTGCCAGCACATCTGCGCCGCGAGCTTTCACTTCTTTGATGTTGCTGACGGTCTTCTCAAGTACAGCTTCCTGAGTTGCCAGGGCAATAACTGGAACCCCTTCTTCGATCAGAGCCAATGTACCGTGTTTCAATTCACCTGCAGCATAAGCTTCGGAGTGAATATAAGAAATTTCTTTCAGCTTCAAGGATCCTTCTTGAGCAACAGCGTAGTCTACGCCGCGGCCGATGAAGAACAAGTTTTTGTGCTCAGAAATTTGTTCAGCATAACCTTTGATCGCTTCTTTTTGAGCTAGGATCTCTTCTACTTGCTCTGGTAGAGATTGCATAGCTGCAAGAATCTTAGTAACTTGTGCTTCGGTTTGTGTACCACGAACTTCAGCCAAGTAAAGAGCAAACAATCCAAATGCGATCAATTGTGAAGTGTAAGCTTTGGTCGAAGCTACTGCAATTTCCGGACCCGCCAAGGTTACCAACACATCGTTTGCTTCCCGAGCAATAGAACTGCCCACTACGTTAGTGATCGCCAATACGTGTGCCCCGTTAGCTTGCGCTTCACGCAGAGCTGCCAAAGTATCTGCAGTCTCACCGGATTGGCTGACTACGATAACCAAAGTTTCTGGAGTCACGATTGGTGAACGGTAACGATATTCCGAAGCGATATCATTCTCAACCGGAATACGAACCAAAGATTCGATCATAGTACGTCCTACCACACCAGCGTTGTATGCCGTTCCGCAAGCAACGACTTGAATGTTACGAATGTTCTTGATTTGTTCTTCAGTCATGTTCAGTTCAGGCAATACAACCTTGTTACCTTCGGCATTGATACGACCACGCATGGTGTCGCGGTAAGCCTTAGGTTGCTCGTGTATTTCTTTCAGCATGAAATGCTCGTAGCCGCCTTTTTCTGCGGTAACTGCATCCCAATCGACAGTAATCATTTCCCGAGAAATAAAATTGCCTTCAATCGTCATCAATTCGACAGCATCTCTTGTCAGCACAGCCATTTCGCCGTCGTTCAAAATATATACGTTACGGGTATATTCAAGCAGTGCCGGAATATCTGACCCGATAAAGTTTTCTCCTTCGCCAAGACCGATAATGAGCGGGCTAGCTTGACGCACAGCCACCAGTTTATCTGGTTCATATTCAGTCAGGACGCCTAATGCAAACGCACCGCGCATGAACGTAATCGCTTTTTGTACAGCCTTCACGATATCTCCGTCATATTCGCGAGCAATCAGATGTGAAATAACTTCTGTATCGGTTTCAGAGACAAAGTGGCATCCGCCAGCGATCAGCTCTTCTTTCAGATCCAGATAGTTTTCGACAATACCGTTGTGAACTACCGAGAACTTCATGCTGTTATCCGTATGTGGATGTGAATTCTCATCGGATGGTTTACCGTGAGTCGCCCAGCGTGTGTGTCCGATACCTGCGCTACCTGCCAGCGGGCTGTCTTCGAGCTTCGACTGCAGATTCGCCAAACGGCCTTGAGCTTTCACTACTTGCAGTCCTTCTTGGGTGAATACAGCAATACCAGCGGAATCATATCCACGATATTCCAATTTCTTCAAACCCTCAACCAAGATCCCCTGCGAATTCTGATTACCAATATATCCTACAATACCACACATTATAATTTCCCCCGTCCGAGTTATCGTAATGTGGCGGCATAAGGAAAGAAACGTGCCGTGCGGCATGTTTTTGAGAAAAAGCAAATATTCTGTTGTATTTTAGGATCAACAAAATAAACTGTCACTTACATTCTAATGTTCATGAAATGCACAGCCTTCTCCTCTGCCGTGGCAGAAATAACGTGTTTCCTTCTGATGCGCGCACACATGAATAATATAATTTGTTGCACCCATGAAAACGTTGTGTGAAAGGTCGCCCTTTCATTTTCCGTATCCATTTACGGCTCTGGTGCATCACCGGGAGGTCCCCGCCGAACATTTCGAACACCTCCACCTCGTCAGCTTACGTCTGCCGTGATCCGTTCAAGCCATAGCCTACATAACAAGTAAGCAGCTTTCCCTTCTCCCCCGCGCTAGACCAAGCTCTGGCGCTTGCTATTGCTAACCTCACAATCCCCGCTTTCCTTCTAGAATGACACTTAATCTATTATATGCACCTTGTTGTACTTTGGCAATGGCGCATCAACCTAAATTTTACAAAAGCAGTTCAAACGATCCAATCCTAAAATAAAATAACACTGGTGCAACGAGTCCGAATCGCTCTCGCTCACTGCACCAGCCTTATAGTTAAGGTAATGGATTATACCAATTCGCGTTGAACTACTTCCACAATTTGATTCACATAAAGATCTAGATCTGACTTATCTGGTCCCTCTGCCATAACGCGGATTAGAGATTCCGTACCTGACGGACGTACAAGCACACGGCCATTGTCACCTAGCTTACCTTCAACTTCAGCGATAGCCGCTTCTATAGCCGGGTTATTAGGGTAATTAGTCTTATCCTGTACACGAACATTAACCAGCACCTGCGGGTATTTAGTCATCATACTCTTAACTTCGCTAAGCTGTTTGCCTGTAGCCTTAAGCGTATCTACCAGCTGAATAGCTGTAAGAATACCATCACCAGTTGTATTGTAATCCAGGAAAATAACATGTCCAGACTGTTCTCCGCCTAGATTAAAGCCCCCACGACGCATTTCTTCCATAACATAACGATCCCCTACAGCTGTCTTAGCAGTATTCAGGGATAATTTCTCGGTAGCTTTATAGAATCCGATGTTACTCATAACAGTTGATACAATCGTGCTATCCTTCAGCTTACCTGCACGGTTCATGGCATCACCACAAATACAAAGGATAAAGTCGCCATCGACTTCATCACCGTTATTATCAATAGCGATCAGGCGGTCAGCATCTCCGTCAAAAGCAAGTCCCAGATCGGCTCCATGACGCAAGACTTCTTCACGCAAAGTCTCTGGATGTGTCGAACCAAATCCATCATTAATATTCAATCCATCTGGCTCAGCCCCGATAGAAATAACCTCAGCGCCAAGCTCTCTGAACAGTCTTGGAGCAAGCTCATACGCTGCGCCATGCGCACAGTCCAGTACAACCTTGATTCCCTTAAAGTCCTGAGAAATGGTAGTTTTCAAATACTCCAGATAAAGATACTTAGCATCATTATCTACGGTAACCATACCTAAACCCGAACCGATAGGACGTGGCAATTCATCTACCTCAGCATCCATAAGCTCTTCAATGCGCAGTTCAGTTTCATCTGTAAGCTTGAAGCCATCCCCACCAAAGAACTTAATGCCGTTATCCTCTACAGGATTGTGAGAAGCTGAAATCATGACGCCTGCGTCTGCTTTTAACAATCTCGTAATATAAGCAACAGCAGGGGTACTCACTACGCCTATACGGATTACATCGGCTCCAATAGACAATAAGCCCGCTATCAGCGCGGATTCCAATAAAGGACCGGAAATACGTGTATCCATTCCGATAACAACCTTCGGTTTATCCAAGTTACCCGCTAGTACATATCCTCCACAACGGCCAATACTATAAGCCATTTCTGCAGTCAATTCACGGTTTGCTACTCCCCGCACACCGTCAGTTCCAAAATACTTCCCCATTATTTTTCTCCTTTGAATACGCTACGTTAGCTTAATGTACTATCATATGAATTGCATACTATTTTGGTGTACCTCTGGGCTCAAAAGATTACGTCCCGCCTGTACCTACAGGATTCTCGGAATTCGTACTTGTGTTAGCTGTGCCGTTATTCTCCGGATTGCTATCCGTCGGGACAGGCGTTGGTGTTGCTCCACCAGCCTCTCCACTATGCGTGGGCTTCTCCGTAGGTTCCACATCGCCTATAACAGGTTCAGAACTCGGTTCAGGAGTAGCTACACCCCCCGTATCCGGATGAGGCGTAGGGACTGGTGCTGCAGGCGATAGCAGCTGCACGGTCACAGTAAGTGGCACCCCTGCATTGGCTAGTGCGATGAACTTGGGTAATGATACCCGCAAAGAAACCTCGTGAGTTCCAGCTGAAAGTCCGCTAACATCAGCCACAACCCCTATATTTTTCTTATCTAGTTGATCAAGTAAAGCAGGTGCACCCTTTAAGGTAAGCGCAATTTCCTTGCTTGAAGGATTAACAATACTTCCCTCCAAATCATCCCCCACGCCTTGGAGCTTGATAGGTACCGCCTCAATCGTCCGCTCAGCAATTTCTGAGATGGTTAATGAAACATTCACAGCTTCTGGCATAACTTTCTCCGTTCCAGCCGGTGCCTTCAGATCCACCTTTACTTGTTTCGTCCCCGCAGAATCTATTGCACTAAGGTCGACTGTAGCTTCATAAGCAGATAAAGCTTTTAAAGCCTCTGCTTGTCCATACACTACGACCGTTTCCTGCTCAGGGGTCACTTTGGATAATACGAGTGAATCTGGAAGTTGCCCAGTAAAGCCAATCTCCAGCGGCACACTCTTAAAAGGTAAGGTAATCGGCAATTCCACAGATACAGTAGAAGGCTCAATTACAGCATTTTTAATTTCATTTCCGTTATTATCATAAGCGTGTAGCTTCAGCTTTTTTTCTACAAAGGTTTCGTTCTCACCGTTAAGCTCAATAGTCCCTTGTATCTTGGCTACCTTGCTTAGTTCATTATCCGCAAGTGTCACTTTTACAGTATCTGTAGGCTGCAAGACAGGCGTGCCTATTTGATAGCCCGCTGCAGGTTTTCCCTTTGTAACCAATGTTATGGGAAAAGACTTCGTGTTTCGCGGTTCTACATGTACAGTAACCTCTTTAGGATTCATTCTTACCAGAGATACACCTTTGGGTAATTTATAGTAAAGTGGCAACGTGGTGTCCCCAGGTTCAACCTTACTCAGATCAAGCATCACTTTATAGTCATCCGAGAACTGAAAGGAGATATCGGAATTTTTACCCGCTACCTCCAGACTGACACTATCGACAGCCAAGGGTTCAAGGACATATTTGTCCTCGTCAAGGCCGGTCACTTCAATCTTCACATTCTCAATAGTTTTTGTTTTAATATCCACTGTTGTCTGTCCAGAAGGCGCAGTATCGACATGAACCATCGTAAACAAAATGATCCCAAACACAAGGGCCAGAATCTTATTGAAATTGTTATTATTCATCCACTTATCCATGATTCTTGTCCCCCTTCCGTTTCCAGAAAGTTGAACCCTTCTCCTTCAGCGATGAACTTACACTAAGCTCTTGATGGAGCTTCGATATCATGGATTCTTCCTTAATGTCTCTAACGATCTGGCCATTGATGGCAAGGGAAATCTGCCCTGTCTCCTCTGAGACAATGACAGACACCGAGTCCGCAACCTCACTTATTCCTATAGCAGCCCGATGCCGGGTTCCCAGTTCTTTGCTGATAAAAGGATTCTCGGACAAAGGCAAGTAACAAGCAGCCGCAGCAATCTGATTTCCCTGCATAATAAGGGCTCCGTCATGCAGAGGTGTATTGGGAATAAAGATGTTAATAAGCAATTCGGAGCTTACCAGGGAACGCATGGGTATACCTGACTCTGTATATTCGTTTAGCCCCGTCTCCCGCTCAAAAACGATTAACGCCCCTATTTTTCTGCGAGATAAATAATTCACGGCTTTAATCACTTCGCCGATTAACTTACTGATCTCTTCGTCACTTTCTCCAGCCCGTCCGAAAAATCTGCCCCGTCCAAGCTGCTCCAGTCCCCTTCGTAGTTCCGGCTGAAAAATGATAAAGACAGCTAGGACCCCGAAAGTAAACATTTGATTCATTAGCCATTTAAGTGTATACAAGTCCAAGATTGTGCTTACCGCCCAAATCAAGACCAGAACCAGTATCCCTTTTAAAAGCTGAATCGCCCGCGTCCCGCGTACCATATTAAGCACTTTATAAATAATGTAACTGACGATTAGGATATCAATTATATCTTTAATGGAATCTTTCCATGTTAGCTCAGTAAAATAACTCATTGCCTAAAACCCCCGTCATTTCAAATTAGCTGGGTTTATGTAAAATGTCTGTTAGCTCTGTATCATATCTAGGTTATAACGTTCGGGCTTCAGTTGCAAGTTTAGTCCCTCAATCCTTTCCGAAACCACCCAATTTAAGGAAACAAAAAAGCGCCATCTTTCCGGAAAAAGAGGCGCTAATTAATATTCCTGCTCAAGGTAACCACTGCCCGCATTAACGGTAGGCAACTTCAGAGAACATGTTCGTCACTTTATACCAGAACCAGCTTACTGCCTGGTCTATGCTTTTGACTTGCCCAGAAATATGAGCTGTTGAAGCCTGATATAGAGATCCGTCAATGACTGTCACGTTGCCGTTCACTTCTCCATATACCTGTGCTTTACCGTTCTCTATGGTAAGGTCTCCGGTAATTATTTTGCCGGAAGGTACAATTACAGTATCCCCTTTGATGACCACTTGATCCAAATCAACACCTCTAACTACAAGTTGTCTGTCTGGACTCCAAAAAGTTACGGTGCTCATCAGCATAACGACAAGGAATAGAGATGCCGCTGTAAGTGCAGGGTGCCTCTTGATCCAGGTAATAAAGGCTTTTTCTTTCTTAGTCTTTGGCAATGAACTCATTATCCGGCTCACAAGATCATCTGAAGCTACAGGATTCTGATGCATTAGGGAGAACATCAACATATCTGTCTGTTCCAATTCTTTAAACTTTGCACGGCAATCTGGACAGGATAGAAGATGCTCCTTCAATTCCCTCTGCTGCTGTTCGGGCAAGTCGTCATCCAAGTAGTCATGCATCATAGAGACGGCCAGTTTGCATTCCATAGGAGCCAATCCTTTCATGAGTGCTATTTAATTATCCTAAGACAAAGGGTCAGGACACATAAGACTTGCTTAACTTACATACGTCGCTCTCGAAAAGATGTTTCATAAATAAAATCTATTTTTACATTTTTGGGCCTAATTTTTTACGCAAAAATTCACGGCCTCGGTGTACACGCGTCTTAATCGTGGTCACGGGCATATCCAGGACATCACTAATCTCCTGAAGGGACAGATCCTGCAGGTATCTCAGAATCATCACCGACCTGTATTTCACAGGCAAACTGTCAATCGCTTCATAGATTAGCCCCTGCGTCTCAGAGAGCAATAGTTCGGTCTCAGGTGTCACATTGTCGCTCGGAATCAACGAATAGCCATCAAGGCCCTCCTGATCGTTCATTTCAGCATCCAGCGAATAGGTTGGTTTTCGTTTACGCAATCTATCAATACAGAGGTTCGTTCCAATCCGGTAAATCCATGTGGAGAACTTCTGTTTATCATCATAACGATCCAAATTCCTATACACACGCAAAAAGGTCTCCTGAACAATATCCTCCGCCTCATGGCGATTGTTCAACATCCTGTAAGCTAAATGATATATTTTGTCTTTATATAGTTCCACAAGCTCGGCAAATGCCCTTTGGTCGCCCTTCAAGGCGAGCTTTGTCAATCTGCCTTCCAAATTCTCCACCTGTTAACTCCCCCAGACTTGCCGCCCTTGGTATTTCTTCGCAAATATCCACGGTACAAGCAATTAAATCGTAATTCAAGTTTGTGTAAAAATCAAGGATTGTATTGTAACCTTCTATGTAAACTGAGTTAAAAACTGGACAAGTTGGTATAGGCGATTAAGTGCAGCTCCGAGAAATATTTGGACTTCCGGTCGCTGTTATCCTCACATTTCCTGATTATAAACCGCATATAGCGGTCGAAATCTGAGGATAAAGGCGAACGCTGGCGCTCCTACAGTTCCAAATATCCTCTACGCTGCTCCATCACCGAAGTAATAAGTGCCACGTTAATTACCTCCGATTACATCTCGGTTACTTGGGTAGGGTAATAAAGAAATATCGGGTATGACTCTCCAATATTTAGGAACAAATAAAGTTCACAGCAGCAATATACAGTTTATGATCACAACAACTTGTATTAGGCAAAAAAAGTCCGCCCCAAATAGGGCGGACTTTTTGTTGTTAAGACTATATCAGCCGGTATTCCGAAGACCGGCGGCAATGCCGTTGATGGTAAGCAATACTTCGCGAAGCAGCTCGCTATCATCTCCATCAATTTCACGGAGCGCTCTAAGCTCAGATAGCAATTGAACCTGCAGGTAGCTAAGCGGATCAACGTATGGATTGCGGAGTCTGATCGACTCTTGAATCACAGGAACGTTATCCAGAATATCCTGCTGGCCTGTAATCTTCAGGATTAGCTCAGAGGTCAAATTAAACTCATCTTCAATCTGGCCAAAGATCCGTTGACGTGCTTCCTCGTTCTTGCCCATGCTGGCGTATTCCTTAGCAATGATCAAGTCCGCTTTTGAAATAGCCATTTGCAGCGTATCTATCAGTGTAGTAAAGAATGAGAAGTTCTCATACATATGTTGCATTATCTTCAGATTCTCTTCCTTACCCTCATAGAAACTCTGCAGTCCGGTTCCAGCAGCGTACCAGGCTGGGAGCAAATAACGGCTTTGTGTCCATGCAAATACCCAAGGAATTGCGCGCAGATCTTCAAAACGATCGCTGTTCTTCCGTTTGGAAGGACGGGAACCGATATTAAGCTCTCCTACCTCAGGCAGAGGTGTTGATTCTTTGAAATAAGTCAGGAAATCCGGATCACGGAAGATCAAATCCTGATATTTGTTCAGCGAGACTTCAGAAATCCGGGCAACAATCTCTTCCCATTTCTCTTCATAAAGATCCGCTTGTGGCACTCTCGCACTAATTGCTGCAGTTACAAGTGCAGATGTCGCTTGCTCCAGACTGCGGTAAGCAATCCCTTGCATCGAGTAACGGGAGGAGATCACTTCTCCCTGCTCGGTAATCTTAATCCCGCCGCCAATTGTCGAAGCTGGCTGAGCAAGAATACTGCGGTTAAGTGGCATACCCCCGCGGCCGAGCGCTCCACCACGGCCATGGAAGAACTTCAGCTTGATTCCGAACTTATCCGCTGTCGCTGTAATTTCTTTTAGGGCAACACGCAGTTCCCAGTTAGCAGTAACCACGCCGCCATCTTTATTACTATCTGAATATCCAAGCATGATTTCCTGCAAATCATTCATTGCTCTTACCGCATCACGGTAGATCGGCATATTGAGCAGTGTGTTCATAATTTGCGGTGCTTCATGCAAGTCATCAATCGTTTCAAAAAGTGGCACAGCTTGCAGGGTACATACAACTGTACCGTCGTTATCCTTGCGGAATAGTCCTACCTCTTTGGCGAAGACCATAACCTCCAGAATATCACTCGCAGCTTCAGCCATACTGATCAGATAACTGGTGATACATTGTTTGCCGTACTCTTCCTGCGATGCGAAGATCGTCCGGTAAACCGCCAGACACTCCTCTGTACTTTCAGTATACGTCTGGTAAGAAGAGGTCAACGGACGTGGATCATTCAGCAATTTCTCCAGCAGATCAATCTTCTCGATCTCCGTCAACTTAGAGTAGTCCGGCGAAATGTTCATCTTCGCCAAAATTTCTGTCATGGCATTCTCATGTTCTTGACTGTGTTGACGCACGTCAAGAGTTGCCGTATGGAATCCGAACAGCTCCACTTGGCGGATTAGCTTTTTAATATAAGTATCGGCCACATAGTCGGCGTAGTGATGCCGTAGACTGCGGTCAATGACATTCAAATCATCTATGAACTCCTCAGGTGTAGCATAACGCTCAGGAGTATCTTTTTTCTCATCATCCAAAACATTTTGTGTCTTAGAGATCATGTAGCTAAGTTTAATACGGTAAGGTTCATTGTCATTGCGCCATTCTTCCATCTTGCCTAGGTTAATGATCTGACGATCAGCTTCGATGGATTCTACGAGCTCAGGCGTCACTTTAACAATACTTGTGCTAAAGCTTAGATATTTCATGAGTTCACGCATAATACGCTGATATTCACGAATGGCCAGCTTACGCTGCATGCGTAAAGTCTGCGCAGTGACTGTTGAGGTTACCGATGGGTTACCATCACGGTCTCCGCCAATCCATGATCCAAAACGTAAGTAGGTTGGCACATGCCAATTCTGTCCTGGATAATATTTGCTCAGACAGCGTTCAAGCTCTTGATACACGTCAGGCAATACATGGAAAATCGTCTCATGAAAATAGTACATTCCATTACGCACTTCATCGAGTACTGTAGGCTTGCGGTCACGCAGCTCATCCGTTTGCCAAAGCGTAATCACTTCATTCAATAACTTCTCGCGAAGCTGTTCACGTTCACGGAAAGTTAAAGTAGGGTTATCAAGACCCATAACATCATCGGATATCCGTTTATGAATATCGAGAATCGCACGGCGCATAGCTTCCGTTGGATGTGCCGTCATTACAAGTTCCAGAGACAATCCTTCAATAATCTCGTTGACTTCCTCATGAGAGAAATCACGTTCACGAAGCTCTTGAATAGCGCTTTCTATAGAACCGGGTTGTACTGTCTCCCCAGCTGAACGTTCATAGTCACGTTTACGGCGAATCCGGTGGTTCTGTTCGGCAATATTCACCAATTGAAAATAAATGGCGAACGCTCTTATTACCTGATGACGGTTCTCCGGATCCAAAGAATTGATTAACTCCTTAAATTCACTATGCAGTTCAGGTAAAAATAGTGAGCGTAGCGATTTACTGGTCTCGCGGATCTTCTCCACGATCTCTAGCAGTTCGTTACCGCCTTGGTGAACCAAGACCTCTCCTAAAATGTTCCCCAAGAACCGTACGTCCCGTCGCAGCAGATTGTTAGAGTTGCTTTTGCTGACGGTAGTCGTAAGTTCGGTCATGCTGCTCCCCCCATTCTCTTCCGGATCAATGTGTTAAGTTTGTCTGTCTAAATATCGTCTATTAAAGCTTCCTCATATCATACAATAAAACCGTTTGAAAATCTGCAACTTTTTTGTGCTGTAAAGCGACACAGCACCTAAGATTATACACCAATTTCTGAATTTATACAGTCCTTATATTTTATGTATTCTTTCATATATATAATGGCTCTATCGTATATTCTCTATGTATGCTTATATTCGAATTGTGCGGAGCTGGTCAATGAACAGCCCAATTAAAGGAGAATAATGGCGATCACGGTTATACGAATAATAAATATGTCTTTCAAAATTATAATCCGGAATGGCTCGCATTAGCAATCTTCCTCTGGCTACCTCGTCCTCCACAGCAAGGCGTGAAATAAATGAAACATGTTGTCCACTCATGAGCGATTGCTTAATTGCCTCCAGTGAATCGAGTAAAATATGCGGTTTTGATTCTTTTCCCTCTCGTTCAAACCATTTATCCGTCAACTGGCGTGTGCTTGATTCCTTGTCATGTAAAATAAAGCTCGCTGAAGCAATCATCGCCGAGTTTAAATTAGAAAATCCGGCAAAATCATGTGTAGGTGCAAAAACAAGGACAAGCTCATCCTCACATAAGGCTTGAGTATGCAGATCAGGCAGATAAAAAGATTCCGTAGACAAAATACCAAGATCAATCTCATGGCTGGCAAGCATTTCTTTGATCACCGGTGAAGGCTTAACCGATAAAGAAATGGTAATCCCCGGATGCTGTTCGCCAAACTGCCCCAATATTTGTGGAAGAATATAAGTAGCTGGAACATAACTGGCGCCAATTTTCAGTGTCCCCCGACCTGCCTGACTGAACTCTTTTACCACCCGCTCCGCTTCCGCAGCAAGCGCATTGATTTTGATCGCATAATGAAGAAAAGCTTTGCCACTCTCCGTAAGAATCATTTTATCCATTCTGGATTCAAATAACTTCTCCCCCAATTGCTGCTCTAAATTCTTCAAATGATACGTAACGGTGGGCTGCTTTAGTCCGAGTTTATCTGCTACCGTGGTAATTTTTTTATGTTTATTCAGCAGTTCTACAATTTCCAGCTTCATTAGATTAAGGTTCATTCTCTTCCACTCCCTCGCCTTTTCCTAAACGGTAACATAGAAGAATTCTATGAATGTTAAAATAAATCGGCAAAAAAGTTAATATCACAGTTACATTCAGCAAATATAGCGGGAATTCTTTACCTTTACACTAAGAACAAGCTTAAGAACAGGCAGGTAGATAGAATGAAGGAAATTACAATCCACAGATTGGAAAAGAAATTCGGAGATGTGCATGCCTTGAAGGCTGCAGATCTGAAGATTCCCGCTGGAAGCTTTACGACATTACTCGGTCCTTCAGGTTGTGGAAAGACGACACTACTCCGTCTGATTGCTGGGCTGGAAACACCGGATGCAGGAGAAATTCTGATCGATGATGAGTTTATTTTTTCAGGCAACAAAAGAATTAGCCACCCCATTCATCGCCGTAACTTTGGCATGGTTTTTCAAGATTTCGCCCTCTGGCCGCATCTGACTGTGTTCGAGAATGTAGCCTTCGGCCTTCGAGCTTCCAAACAAAAAAAGAATTTACGGGTTCGGGTGCAGGAGGCGCTTCGATCGGTCAAGCTGGAGGGGCTGGAGCTGCGTTTTCCACATCAGTTGTCTGGTGGACAACAGCAGCGGGTTGCTTTTGCCAGAGCCGTAGTCATGCGCCCTCAGCTTGTATTATTCGATGAGCCCTTAAGTGCGCTGGATGCGGTCTTGCGAGACGAAATGAGGCTGGAGTTAATCTCCTTGGTAAAAAACATGGGCATTACAGCCCTGTATGTGACGCATGATCAAACCGAAGCGATGTCTATGTCAGATGAAGTAGTTGTAATGCAAGGTGGTACTATTTTACAAAGTGGATCTCCTGAGGACATTTATCGTAAACCGAGTCATCCTTTTGTAGCCCACTTTATTGGTAAATCCAACTGGATCGTTCCGGATAAACAGATGCTGCGTCCAGAACATTTACGCTGGTCTCAGGAGAATGCTTCCTCTCTTCTTTTTACAGGGACTATTCAGCATGTGAGTTATATGGGGGATCGCTATGAGATCATTCTGGACATGGAGCACAATGGGACTTGGACCGCTTATCATGAGCGGCGCCTACCTGTAGGGGAAAAGATTCAGCTGTACGCTTCAGAGCACCAAATCCATCATCTGAATTAAGCGTCCACTGCATGGAATGGCTCTATATGATGCTGTTCCATGCAGCAAGATGCACACAACAATATTAGGGAGGCAATTACATTGAATCAAATGAAAAAGACAAAAGGGTTAAGTTCACTTCTTCTAACAACTGCACTTGGTATTACTTTAATGGGCTGCGGCTCCTCGAACACCCCTGCGGCTAACGCAAGCAACAACCAAACCGATACTGCGGCGGCGACGCAAACTGAAGCCCCACAACCAACAGAAAAGACACTAAGCGGCAATCTTGTCGTTTACAGTGCAGGCCCTGAAGGCTTAGCTAATAAAATCAAAGACGGCTTTGAAGCCAAAACTGGCGTTAAGGTTGAAATGTTCCAAGGCACTACAGGAAAAATACTTGCCCGCATGGAAGCAGAAAAATCCAACCCGGTCGTTGATGTTGTTGTCCTCGCCTCTCTTCCGTCCATGCAAGGAATGAAAAACGACGGATTATTACTTCCATATAAAGAAGCGATTAATGCAGACAAGCTGGTTAGCGATTGGTCAGATATAGATGAAGGTAACTATTTCAGTTACAGTGCATCCGCACTCGGTATTGTCTACAATACCAAAAAAGTAAGCTCACCGCCGACCTCCTGGGATGACCTCAGCAAAGCGGAATGGAAGGGTGCAGTCAATATCCCTGATCCTTCACTTTCCGGCTCGGCTCTTGATTTCATGACTGGGTATTTAAGTGCTAAAGGGGACAGTGGCTGGGAACTTTTTAAACAATATAAAAGCAATGAAGTAGCTATGGCAGGCGCCAATCAAGAGGCACTTGATCCGGTGATTACCGGTGCTAAATCCGTCGTTGCTGCTGGCGTAGATTACATGGCTTATAAAGCAAAAGCTGACGGAGAACCTGTGGATATCGTCTATCCTGCTGAAGGAACTGTAATCAGCCCTCGTCCGGCTGCGATCATTAAGACAAGCCCGAATGTAGATAACGCCAAGGCTTTTATCGACTACCTTCTCTCCGATGAAGCGCAAGCCCTTGTTGCCAAAGCCTATTTGCTGCCAGGCAGAACTGACGTGAAGGCAGAAAATCGTGCCAATCTTGAAGAAATCAAAACATTTGATGTGAATTGGGAATGGATGAATGAGCACAGCGATGAAGTTTCCTCGACCTTCACACAAATTTTTAAATAAGCGTAATGAATACTAACTCTTTGCGCTCATTTAAATGGGTGAGCGGTGGACTGGCTTTATTTATACTAACCGTGCTCGTGCTGCTGCCACTCCTGCTCATTTTCTGGACCAGTATTTATCCAGAGGGGCATCTCGACATAGCCGCACCACTACGAACCATTATGGCGAGTAATGACCTAGTAGAGGTGCTGCTGAATTCTATCGGGCTTGGGGTAAGCGTTATTTTGCTAACTACGTTGTTTGCGCTGCCTCTAGCCTGGATTATGGCAAAAACCGACTTAGGGCGCCACAACTGGCTGGATGTCGTGCTGTTAATTCCATTTATGACGCCGCCTTACATTGGTTCTATGGGCTGGATGTTGTTTATGCAGACGGGTGGGTATATGGAGCAGTTTCTGCCCTCCTCCTCCGTGTTGACACCGTATTTCTTTAGTTATGGGGGTATGGTGCTGATCATGAGCCTTCATCTGTTCCCTTTCTTGTATTTGCTGCTGCGCAATGCGCTTTTGCAGATCGGGGGCAATCTGGAGGAAGCAGCCTCGGTTCACGGCGCCCCCTTCTTTTACAGATTTAAAAGAGTGATTATTCCTTTACTGCTCTCTAGCTATGGGCTTGGAGCACTGCTCATCTTCGTTAAAACAATTGCTGAATTCGGTACCCCTGCGACCTTTGGCCGCAGGATCGGCTTTTACGTGCTGACCTCTGAGATCCATAAATATATCTCCAGTTGGCCGATTGATTTTGGTAAGGCTACTTCACTAGCCTCCTTGCTGCTCGGAGTTTGTCTTGTCATGTGGTACATCCAAACTATAATTAGCAGCCGCTACTCTTACCGTCTGATCGGTGGAAAAGGAACTCGTACTAAACGTTATAAGAGTACAGGAATCGTAGGGTTTCTTAGCTGGGGTTATGTTCTTCTATTGCTTCTGGCATCCATCGGCATTCCTTATTTCTCTATCATAACAGCCTCATTATTGAAGCTTCGGGGAGAAGGTGTATCCTGGAGCAATCTAACCTTAAAACATTATGCAGAGCTGTTATCCCCGGGCTCACAAGGACTTGAGGCCTTATTAAATAGCTTCACATTAGCTATCGTTGCTTCCAGTATCGCTGTTATTCTCGGGACTTGGTTTGCCTTAACGGTAGGAAAAGGGGCTACATTCAAGCAGAAAATTACAGATTTATTCAGCTTGCTTCCAAATACAGTCCCTGGAATTGTAATTGTAGTAGGGCTAATTCTGCTGTGGAATGCCCGCTGGATGCCTATCCCGCTCTATAATACCTACTGGATGGTTGTACTGACTTATGTCGTACTTTTCCTTCCTTATACTGTTCAGTATGTAAAAGCAAGCTATGGGCAAATCGATTCCTCTCTGATGCAAGCGGGACAAGTATTCGGAGGTAGTAAGCTGTATGTGTTCCGCCGTATCCTGCTTCCCCTCATCCTTCCGGGGATGGTGGCTGGCTGGATGATGACCTTCACCATTTCCAATCGGGAACTGGTAGCCTCATTACTCATTCTTCCGCCTTCAATGCAGACCTCGGCAACATATATTTTCGCCCAGTTTGAACAAGGTGCGGTAGCGATGGGGATGGCCATGGCTGTAATTTCAGTAGGTATCACCACCATACTACTATTAGTCTTAGAATATTTAAGCCCAGATAGAAAGCGGAGACAACAATGAGCAGACTAACGATTTGGGGAGGGGCCGGAGAACATGGCCGTTCCTCCTATCTTTTGCAGGGCAAGGATTCACGAAATGGCATCCTGCTCGATTGTGGCGTAAAAAAAGAAGGCCCAGGGGAATACCCCCTACTTGATAAGGATATCATTCCACATTTGCAGGCAGTATTTCTGTCTCATGCTCATGAGGATCATTCCATAGCGCTGCCCTTACTTTATAAACACGGATACAGAGGGAAGGTATGGACTACTAGATCCACCTCATTACAGCTTCCTGATTATTTCGAGGCCTGGGATAAATATGTGGCGGCTCAATCCGCCCCGCTCCCCTATGAGGAAACGGATAAAGAAGCTATTCAATTCAAGTATTTAGAGGAGCATGTCTCCCCTCAAACTTGGCTGACGCTTGCGCCTAACCTTCGAGTTCAATGGGGACGTAGCGGGCATTTAGCAGGTTCGGTTTGGCTGGTTATCCAATGGGACGGAAAATTCATATATTTCTCGGGGGATTATACAGAGGAGTCGCAGCTGCTCACGGCAGACACCCCAGCAATTATGGAAGCCGAAGCTAAAAATGTGGCTGATCTGTCCATTATCGATGCCGCTTATGGGGCTGATCCTGATGAGCAGCTTGTAAAATTACAGCAATTAGAGATAGCCATCCATAACACCTTGCAAAAAGGGGGCTCAGTCCTCCTTCCTGTGCCTATCCATGGCAGAAGCCAGGAATTGGTCGTATGGGCAAATGAATGTTTTCCAGATCATCAATTGATCGTTGAAGAAGTACTCGTCGCTCCTTTACGAGCATTAAGCGACAAGGTGGAATGGCTGAAAGAGGACGCTATTCAGCGTGTAAATGCGCTTTTTAACAGAAAAAACTTGTGTGTTGTATCTAATTCGGACGAACGCGCGAAGGCAATGCTGAATCTTAAGGGAGCTATCGTATTCACCAATGACGGGATGATGCAGTCGGCAAAAGCACAAGAATACTTTCAGCAACTCTCTGTTTCTCCAGACAACCATGTGATTTTTACGGGACATTTAGCGGCCGGAAGCTTTGGACATCGTCTTGTTGAGCAAGCTATGATCGGAGAATCTAGCAGCGTACGCTGTACAGTCTCACTTATCCGCTATAAAGTCCATCAAGGTTTGCCGGACATTCGCAAAATGCTCCAAACGATTCCCAGCCACCGGACAGTGCTCGTCCATGCTCCCAAACCACATATCGACCAAGTAGCTTCTATATTAAAAGGAGAAGGTTTCACAGGACTATATTCTTTACAACCCGGCAGCACGCTTTCGTTCTGAAACTTATTTATGTAATATCATGAGAAAAACAATGGGGCTCTTCCTTAGGTCTTTTTCAGACTTTTTGGAACAGCCCTTTTTATAATTCGTACCTATTATCCACTTACCCTTTCGTCGTGCCCGGGCGATCCTTAAAAGCTAGCTCAAACAACCCGGTTGCAGATAAGCCTGCAAGACCCCCAGCCCAAAGGCGAAGCACTAAATCAAGTTCAGTAAAAGGATACGCTACTACGCCGATGAACAAACCTATCAATAGTCCGATAATCGGTACTGCATTACGCGGGATGTTGATACTATTTTTGACCAACTGAACCAGTGCCAGTACGAATACTGCTAATATAGAGGCGAACGCCATAACATCATCTAAAATTGTTCCAGTTTCCATCCTTTTCCCTCCTTAGTGGCTACTTATAATCTCAACCGTTCGAGTCGCAGAATCATAACCTACCTGAGCACCCAGCGCTTCTGCAATAACACGTACAGGGACGTAGGTGATGCCTTTTTCAAGCACTCCATCTGCAACCTTAACCCCATTAACCTTTACGACAGCAATAACATCACTCTTCAATTCTTCCTCCTCCTTCCGATTGATGACCTTATACGCTGACTCCACCGCAGATGTTGAGGGTTTTGTCCCTGCTCGTAACTGTGTGAGTGTTAACCCAAACGCCATTTGAAAATGGGGGTAATCCTTGAAGCTTGTCCAGTCGCCTCCCCACTCGAAGCCCAGCCCTTTTGCCTCCTTCACAACCTCCTGCCAATCTGCGATCTGGTTGTTATTGCCGTCCCGGCACATATCCCATGACACACTCGATCCATTCGGCAGCAAAAGAGCAAAATCTACGGCCAATCCAAAATTGTGATAGCTATATCCGCCACGTGCATTGGTTACAATCGCTCCGGGCTTAGTGCGCCCTTGTGCATATAGAGCATCCTGCTCGGCAATTGTGCGAAGTCCCTGCGTAATGAGAATGGGGATGTTGAGTTTGTAGCAACGTTCGATTAGAGCAGTAGCAGCGGAACGAACTACGGGGTGTAGGTTGGTTAGGCGTTTACTTGATTTTTCTTTGATTTGGGACAAAGTGAGCATCTATACCCCTCCTTTAAATAAAAAGGCAATAATAGCAAAGATAGTTCCCGCCAGAACGTATTTAAGTAAATCGATAAACACTTTTCGTTCGCTCTTGCTGTCCGTCTGGGATTGTTGCAATAGCTGGAACACACGTGAGTCCAATGTATCCCAACGTCTCATAATCTCGTTAAATTGTATTTTCATTTCTATCGTTGATTGTTTAATTTGCTTCACATCTTCCTCATGGCGTGATTGTTTTTCTTTTAATAATAGAAGCTCATTACTAAAACTTAGATGTTCTGTTCCAAATCTAAAGATCTCTTCTTGGATGACTACTAGTCTACTTTCAACATCTTCTAAACGGTGCTCAATGGGCGCTGCTTCAGCATCGCCTCCTCCTGAATTTACTCCCACAATGGTCATATAACAGCCCCCTTCTAAAGTGATAAATAAAACAGCCCTCGTAGCAGCTACGAGGGCAAAATAAAAACGCCTACTATGCGGCGCTATCTGTAACCTCTATTCATCTTCAGCCAGAAACTCAAGACCGCTGTTCGTCAGAACCTCCAGAACTCCAGCTTTGAGTGTAGACGGCACCTCAGAATACTTGGTCTTCCCCAAGATTACACGCTGTGCAAAAAATATGACTATCATGATATCACCTCCCTTACAAGCCAGCAGCCAACAGAGCAACCGCAGGTCATTTATATAACTGAGCAGCCAGTTCGGATATGACATCCTCAATAAAGTCAAAGCGCTCAGATTGAGCCCTAACTTGTGCCTTAAGCAGTGTGTTTTCACTACTCAGCTGCTCCAGGTTATTCGTTGGTTGAATTGCGATATAGTCATAGTAAAGTTCTTGCAATGGTAGCTTAACCATAAGTACCGAATATGTTCCTGCCACTGCAGTGGCTTCAGGTATTTCATCCACATGGAATCCGTCCACAAAGGAAAGATCAAAATCTTCTGGATTTGAATATATCGCGTCCACTTTACCGACACTATCATCTTGCTTACGATAGGTAACAAACACTCGCATCATCTCCCTTTTCTAGTAATAGATCATATAGCCATTTGCCATTGCTCCCGCGTATCCCGCACCATACGCGCCCGTAATTGTCCCAATAATATTAAGTTCACCCGCAGCGTTGAACTCTGCAGGAAACACTCCATAAGCTCCCATTTGAAGCATACCATCCTCAGCATAAGAGAATGACCATCCGCCTTTCTCACCGTTTCCGTAAGCGTTGCCTCCCCCAGAATTAGTCTGAATAGTGATTAACTTTCTTTGGTTTCTATCAAAGTAAAATCCAGCATACTCATATGTGTTACTCCCACCATAGACTCCACCCAAACTTATTCTTTGTCCCCATTGATTCTGAAGGTAAACAATTACACGATTTGCATTGTTTGATTGCGAGTACGTGTAAAATCTAAAGCTACCACACATAGAGGCAAATGTTGCTCCGGCTGGAATGGTTGCCATTACAGCGGTTCCATCTCCTTGTTGACCTTTTAGAACTAAGCTCACAGCTGATGCTGTACTAGGTTGTAAAGTACCGATCACATTAAACATATTAACACCAGCTTTTATATACTCCGGGTATAAAGGAACTGCCGTCCTTAACATACTTAGGGGTACTTTAATCTCGCCCGCACCAGATCCGCCTTTTCGATAGCCCTCTCTTGGATATACAGCCAATCCGCCATCACCCCAGATTCCAATACCTGTCGCTGGATCCTCCCCGGAGGTGATAACAGGAACAGATCCAGGAACACCAAAGATGGATCTACCAGATAGGATGCTTGATGGTACATAATTGGAATCTGTAGCCAATACTGTTCCGAATCCATCAGCATTTTTACCGGATTCATAGTATCCTGCTGGCGGTTCCATAACCAAGCTCCCGGACCAATCCCCCTTGGCCGAAACTGCGGTAGTATACCCGCCAGCTGCCCCCCTAGTTCTGTCAGGCATAGTGCCATTAGTCCCTGCGATTGTAGTTCCAGCGAGAACCTTATTAGCAGGAACTGGAACGGCTGTGACAGTAATAGCTGTATCATAAATCCCGGCTGGCTTAACAACAGCCGTTGCCCCTGGAGTAACCGTACCACCAGTTTGAACCTGGAGTGTACCTGTAATATCCCCTGCATCTGTTGCCGCCGTTTTTCCTGCGCGAATGTCTCCTGCTACTGCATTACCAGAGCCACCCGCGCTATCTGCCAAAAAATCCGTACCCACACGACGGAACGCATAAGGCTTGCCAGCGATGAGCTTGCCAGCTGCATAAGCTACACCTTTTTGATCTTTAAGAGGCGCTGCTGCAAGGCCGTTAACACTTAATGTAGGGTTTGCCCCATTGGTTACATGAGGGACGATAGTAATACCAAATCCATCCGGTGTGGTCGTAGGTGCTGGAGTAAGAACTGCGATATAGGCTGCAGCCGTACCGCTAGTGGCTGCATATCCCGGTTGACGAATGTAGTCTGCTTTTGCTGCTGCGACAGCTGCATCCGCCTTTGCCTGAGCGCCAGCCGGAGTCTCTTTCGCATTCCATGCTGTCTTTTCTGTGTCAGTAACAAACCGATTACTAGCGTCTTGTGCAATAATGGCTGGTGGGTGGGTAGCCGGGTGCGTATAGTTAGTTGCTCCCGTAGCAATCCCCCCCAGCTTCGTTTTCTCAGCTGCGGTGTAGTCGTTCGTAGATAGCTGTTTGCCTGTTACTTTATCGACCTTGCCATTAACGGCATTGTCCAAAATGTCCATATTCCCGTTCAAATCGGCAATATCAACGATATCTGTTCCCTCTGGCTTTTTTAAGCCCAAATTTCCTGTGGTTTGCATATGTCACTCTCCTATCTATAAGTTCTTAATTCGTTCCAGGTTTTACTGTGAGCACTCTCCCAAGTCAAAGCCTTAACAGAGTCCCACCAGGTATAGCTGAACACAAATTCATAAGCTAAATGCGCAGGTTTAATCTCTTCGATGATTTGAATCAACCCTGCCATATTTGGAGGAATCCCCAGTGTACTCACAAAATGAATCTCAAAACGGTACTCCTCAGGCACTTCCTTTACTTCAACCACTCCACCTGAAAAAGCTGACGCCGTCCGCTGAATCATCTCCGGTGTGGTCGTCCCATTTCCACGCAGCTTTGCCTTAATCATCTCTCGGCGTGTGGCATATGACTTGGATGAATCGATATTTAGTCCAAGCTCAGCTTCCCATCGTCCAAGGCTCACCGTTGCCGTTTCAACAAAAGCCTGATCCAGTACGTCTATAGTGCCCAGCTTCAGTCCACCAATTTCTAGCCCGATGGTCTCCTGAAGCTTCTCCATTTCGCGGACATCCTTGTAATAATCCGGTAAATACTGCATTAGATCAGGCGCCTCGACTTCACCCGGATGGCTCAAATCTTTATCTGCGGAATATAGCAATTCGCTGTATAAAGAGCTGCCGTAAGTCATCCTCTACACCCCCTTTAGTTGATTCCAGGTTAGGGGGCCTTTGGGCAAATAATCATGTGTATGCGCCGCTGGAGGGAATACCGTTGGTTTACCCGCTACCCCCGCCCAAGCTACACTATCCGCTTGTTGTGCAAAATCCACCTTGCCATTGTTATTCGTATCGTAAATGCTTTTCAGCATATCCCCGGTACTCTGCGCGGCTACCAGCAAGACATTACCAGCGGCAGAACCAATGTACAGCTTGCCACTGTCTGTACAATACCCAAGCTCACCAATAGCCAGCGCTCCAATGGCGCTTTCCAAGCCGCGGCGTATTTGAATCAATGTTTTTAGAGCCATTGTCCCGCCCCCTAGAATGTTCCGCCATCAATACTGGCTACGGTAAGTCTATTGCCATTCGCTGCATCATAAATGATGCTGCTTCCATCCACACTTACAACTACACCGGATCCATCTACGGTGATCCCTTTTCCTGCCGTAACCGCAATCGCGTCTGCAGTAACCGTGATTCCATTGCCTGCACCAATATTGAGTGTCACAACATCGGCCTGACCCCCACCAATTAGCCCGTTCCCAGCTGTAATGGTCTGTAGTGCACCACCGGTACGTACCCATGCACTGCCGTTCCAGCTATAAATCTTCTGCTCATCATCGACGTAAGCGGTCCAACCGACGGCAGGAACATAAAATACCCAAGCAGCAGATTGGTACTCCACGATTTGATTCGTTTTCCCCGCCCATGCCCCGGTTGCTCCCGCTGGAATAATGTATCGATCACCCTCAACCGGACTGGCAGGTGGAGCCAGTAGGTTCTGGTCTTTTACCGATGCTTGCGGTTCGATGTTATGCTTGGCCAACTCAATTTCATTTTTAATCTTCTGCGCTGACCACAAGTCTGTAATCGTAGTCCCTGTATCATTGATTGTCCGGTGCTTGGCCACATCATCAATGTGAGTCTTGATCTCAGCGGCAGTCTTTACGTTTGTGCCATCCGATACTTTATTGATATGTCCCGCACTAATATCCGCTTTAAGCACCTTCGCATAGGTTGCTCCATCAGCGATATCATCAATTGTACCTGTCAGATCGGTAAGCTTCTGCGCATTCACCCGCCGCCAAGCTGCCCCATCATCAAAATATAAATATCCGCTATTCGAACCCGTAGTCACGTAATACAAACGACCAACGGATCCTGCAACCGGACGCGAAGCTTCTGGCCCTGACAGCGCCCTGCCGACCATGGAATTGGACGTGCCGTCACCAATATAAACTTCCTTAGTATCACTGCAAAAACCAAGCTCGCCTGCCTTCAACACGCCATAACTCGTTAGCTCAGCCTTTGTACCCCGCTTTATTTGTATGGTCTGTGCCATTTTACACCTCTCTTCTAAATGATCCTCCGTCAATCTGGCCCTTGTTCTTATAACGCTCTATTTCAGTCTGGACAGCAGTAAGACTCACCTGCAAACCGTTAATATCCTCTGCTTCAACCGTATCGCCGGGAGTTTCGTAAGTCACATATACCTCAGGCACATCGGCAAAAATCTTAATCAACCGCCGCCAGGGCGCCTCATCCGGAAAAGACACAGTGAAATTGCGTAGCTCGATCCCGGAATACTGTGACCCTGTGTACACCGCAATGGTCTGATTATTAATATTGTCATGCGCTAGAAGACCACTATAAACGCCATTTACAAGCGGTAATCTCTCTTCGATAACATAACTGCTACCGTTTGCTTTTTTATTAAGTTTTTCTTGAAAAATATCAATTTGCTCTGGATAACCCATGCTACACCTCCAGTAGAACGTTGCCGAACAACGGTACTTCTTCTTCGTTCAACATCACATTGCCCGCTCCACTGTTCAACTTCAGCTCTGTGTAATCCGCAACTCCTTCAGTAGCAAGCAATAATGCCCCGATGACAGACTGACTGATATAGGTTGCTGAAAAAGCCTTCTCCTTGCGATATTTCTCAAGCATCACCTGAAAGCCTTGGTTTACAGCTTGCAGAGCATAGCCAGAAGCAAGGGTTACCTTGGCGCTTATACTGATGTTTTTGCCCGCAGCCGGCGCCACGGTCACAACAGCCCCTACCGGTGCTTGTCCCTCACCCGCTCCTGAGACCGGATCAATGTATTGCTGCACCTGAGCCGCCAACAGCTCGGATGCTGGTTTTTTTTCGGCGTCCACAATAATCACCTTCACAGTTTTAGGACCTTTCCATAATGGAAAAACACGTGCGCCTCCCACACCCGGAACTTGTAGTGCCCACTCCATATAGTGATATTTATTTCCGCTAGTAGCTGGGCGTCTGGCTGAATCCAAATAACGCTGGCGTAGTGCATCATCCGTTTCAATGTCCTCCCCAGGGATCAGAAGAGAAGCTATTTCTCCGCGCGCTAGGTCTGAGATATAATCCACTGGCAGTAAAGAGCCAAAATATCGATTTCCTTCTTCTCCAGCGGTTTCACTTTCCAAGCGATACACTCCAGGATATAACTTCTCGACAGCCGTATAATTCAGCATTTCGAGTGAGAAGCGGCTGCCGAGTGGAACATCTAACAATCCTCCATCCGCCTTATAAAAAATCCCTTTCAGCTGCGCCTTGCTAGCTTCACGTCTTACAATGCCTGACCAGGAGATACTTCGCTCTAAGTACTCTCCGGTAGCCGTATCTGCAAAATACAGATTATTATTCACATCCAGCTCAATATACATCTGTGCCAACTCAGCGGCTGCTGGAGCCAACGCGTCATAAATGATGCTGCCCTCGCGTTTATCCAATCCTGATGGAATCCGGTCCAGCATCCGCTCCAAAAGAGCCTCATACGTCTGATCCTCATACATCCTCATTCCACTCCTTTCTCAGCTGAAAATTTCCGTAACGTGTGACGACCTTGCAGTCAAAAGTTAGATTATCTCCGGTAAACGAAACAACAATATTCTCTAAGCTAAGGATTCGTTCATCCTGAAGTAGTGCCTCACTAACGATACGTCTGATTTCAGCTCTAACCAGCAGCCGGTCCCTACCAAGCACCAACCGCCACTCTGTTCCGTAATCAGAACTGTAAATCAGATGTTCAAACCGATCGGTTCGCAATATTTTAGCCGCCGCCTGTTGAACAGCTTCTAGTCCATCCGTTTGGCCTGTAATCCTTTTTCTCTCCCAATCCATCCGGTACGTAAGACTAGGACTTTCCCCACGCTCAAGGTTGACCTCCCCCTCAAGCAGGGCCGTTATCGGTCCAGCTTTTCCAATCGCAGGGATCATATCGGGCTCACCAGCCGATCCAGAACAATGTAGCTTTGTCCGCCCTGCATTCGAACCATTAATACGCGGTCCCCACTCGCTAGTCCTCGCCGAAGTATTACTTCTTTGCCCTCGATGTCGATCTTGCTTTCTATTACCGATTCAGGCAGCACTAACGCATTCCCCGATAAAATAAACCGCTGATCCACCTGGATCTGCAAAGGAGCTGCCTCCGTTACCGTTCCATAAGAAAAAGCCACGGGATTTGTACTTCCCACGGCTCCTAGACTTGCTTTTTTAATAATATCTAACATCATTTCTACACCACCTTAATATCGAGGGACATGGTATGCTCCCCTCCAGAAATCTTATGGCTGCATTGGTCCACCAGAAACAATTGAGTCTCGAATTCATCCAATAGGACATAAATGAAATTACCTGCTCTTACACGCATATCACCAATCGCCTGTACGGAGAGACTGAGCTTTTCACGGTTGTGCATTTTCAGTAAATTGTTTGCCTTCTCCTGAATTTGGGCAGCATTCGCTTTGTCATCAGCCTTCTGATACAAGTGCAGGATACCCCAGCGTTTCACATTGTCCTTGTCACTAACCGGATAGAAATCGCGTTTGCCCGATGCCTCGTTATCCTTGTACAGAAAAATCGTGTTGTACGTATCGTCATCAATACTTTTTTTGAGCGAATAATCGTACAGATAATGACCCGCTCCGAGCACCAGGTTAAGCAGCATAGAATCCGGTTTACGCAGCGTCAGCTTCCCAAAATCATCGTAAAAAGCCATCAACCGCCCCTTATACTGAAGCTCACTGCCGATGGCTCCCATAATGATGTCCAACAGCTTTTTGTCATCTTCAATTAAAGAAGGAATCCGGTACTCTGTCTCCTCCAGCACACCTGTCTTTAATCCGTAGTCCGTTGTTATTTTCTTGATCACATCACTAGCCGTAACATCCTGCAAAACATAACTACCATTGCCCAGCAAATAACGAATCTGATCATAGGCAGTCAGCTTAATCTCCTGATCCGAGCCCGTATCAATGCTGAACACAAATCCGTAAAATACATCTACATTATCTTTACTGAACTGAATAATATCACCGTTGCTGATCCCAAACTTGGGAAGCTGATAGATTCCGCTATCCACAAGCGTTAACTCTAGCGTTGACGGTTTACCTGACCGTGCGGTTTTCCAAGAAATATCTGAGACGATGCCAGAAATATCCCATAGATTCCCTTCCTTATTCTTCACTAGCAGTTCCATAACATCCTCCTACGGCAGCTTGATGACTTTACCGATGGGCAGCTTCTTCAGCTCACTATCCGGAATGCCATTAAGCTTCTGAATGACTTTGTACTTCGAGCCATCTCCTAGGTTTTTTTGAGCGATGCTCCATAGACTGTCTCCAGCTTTTAAGGTATAGGTAGTAGGCTTTGCTTTTTCATTGGCCCGCTTCTGTTCCGCCTTCACTTCACCTTTGACAACCTTCACAGCTACCGCCTGATAGAATACGTATTTTTTGAGAGATAACGAATATTCAATATCCCCTGACGTACCCGCACTAAGCTTCCAAGTGAAACCTTCAATGCTCATAGCCATATTCACAGCAAAATCAATTTCTAAAGATCTATCCTCACCAATTGAAGATTCCTCTAGCCATTTCTGCGGTTTGTTTAACTTCTTTTCATCCTTTTTCGTATCATCGGGATACCTCACACCGGAGAACACAAACCGAATGGGCCGACGACTCGTCATCCATTTCTTAATAAGCTCCACATATTCAAAAGGCCTTTTCAGTCCATCCTCTTGCACCAATACGAACGGATACCTTTGTGCCGGAAAAATACTTTCAATTGTGATCTCCGTAAGCTTCGGATAAGCAATCGTATTAATCTCACCCAGATCGATAATGGTATAGCTTTTTCCATCTCCACTCTCCTTGATTTCCAAGGTCTCTGGATTGACTGGCAGCCGAATTGCATCCTCCTGATTATTAAAACCCAAAAAAATCCCGTACTCTTCCACGTTACGTATACACCCCCTGCGCCGTAGAGACAAACTCCTCGTTCAGCTTTTGCCCGATCTTGTTGATAATCGTATCAATGTCTCCGGCATTGTTAATATTCCCGGTCGTCACCTGCACCGTCGGCGTAAGCTCCACAAAATTCTGGATCGCCTGAATCTCGGCCAGCTCGCGCAGCATTTTCAGATCATCACTGGAGATGTCTACGGTGTCGTTGATGGAGCCGAGCTCGTTCACACGGTTGACGGTGTTCAGATTATTACCCTGAGTAGCTAGTAGACCTGTTGAATCCATTGATTTTGTACTGCTGATCGGATTCAACATATCCTTCACTTTTTCAGTAGCATCGCGCCCTTTGTCCATCAACTTGTTCGTGGCATTCTTTCCTTTTTGACTGGCGCTATTAAAACTATCTTCAAGATTAACGTACTCGATCTTAGCAGTCTTTTGCTCTGGAAAATTATCAGCGGTAGGAGCAAACGCCTTAAAATTTTGCCGGTATTTATCGATCATATCGCTTGCCGCATGAGGAATTTCCGGCTCCTTCCTCTCAACTTTTAGTTTACTTATCCCCAATTCGTCGAAGAATGGAATATGACTTAAAGCCTCAATCATGGAATTAAATTTGTCTAGTACCCAATTGATTGCTTTTGCCATTACCTTCATGAATCCCCCGGCAAAGCCCTCTGCTCCAACTGTCATATTGTAAAGAACATTAAGGGCACCCATACCCAGATCATATAGCAGTTGCTTCATAAAATTGACCGCTTCATGAAATTTATTCACTATATAATCCCATGCAGAGATAGCTGCATTCTGTATAAAAATCCAAATGTTATCCATCACTGCGCTTAACCATCCAAATGCTCCCACTATAGCTCCAACGACATCCCCCGCAGAAATACCTAACATTTGAAAAATATAAATAAGAACAGCTATAACAGCGATAACCACTAAAATAGGCCAGTTTACTACCAACCATGCTGCTGCAAGCTGATAAGCGGCTGCTACAAGTAGAGCCACTTGTACGATCATAGCTACGAGATAGACAATGGCTATCGCTTCAAGGATCGGTTCAATCCAAGACCAGTTCTCCTGCACCACTCCAACCAACCATAATAAGCCATCCACTACCATGCCAATCACATTAGCAATGATCAGAAATCCATTAGCCATAGCATCTATAATCGGCATAAATTGGCCTGAAGTCAGCGCATTGTTCAAGGTATCCATCACTGGCCTTAGGGCACCCATTGCTTTCTCACCGATTTTCCCAAGCGCTGCATCGGTATTCTTATTCAGTTTATTCCAGTCTTCAATATCTCCTGGTTTTGCCGCAGCTTTTACAGCTTTCTCCCCAAAAGACTTCACGGCATTAAATGGCTTTACCACATCAACTGTCTTGAGAAACTTCATAATTCTCGAGTCAGGAGTTGGTGGGGATGGTGGAACCGGAGGTTCCTTTTTCAGATTAATTTTGGGCTTGGGGATCGGATCAGCCTTAACCTCAGGCTTTTTCTCCTCTTCTATCTTTTTCTCCTTCGCTTTTAGCCCTTTCCACCACTCTACCTTTTTCGCCTCTTCTTCTTCAGCCTTACCTTTTTGCACACTTGGGGAGTTATTCAATGTTCGAAGCGCTAACTGTTGTGATTGCCCTGCTTGTTGGCTTTGCTCGATAACTATATCTCTGGTAACTATGACCTTAGGAGGAAGTCTCTTAAAGCCTTCAAGCAGCGTATCATTGATATCCTGCAAAGATTGGTTCACTAGATTCAGAGAACGGCTCATCTCATCGCTTGACCGCTTAACAACTACCTGCACTCCCTTGACCAAGCGATTAACGATATCCAGATTGCTGTTCACACGAACACATTGTTTATTAACACTCTTCCAAATTCCCAGAGATTTCATCGGTAGCATTACGGCTTTAGATGCGTCTATCTTCATTCTCTCACCCCCTAACTATCTCTTCCTCGCCTTACTCCGTGCCTGATCCCGCTTCTCCTTCTCCACACGAACAGCAATCATCGCATATATTGCGGCGCGTTCGCGGGAAGACAGCTTCATCAGCTCATGGGGTAAAATGTGCAGCTCATGGAGGGCGTAATAAGCAAAATTAGCTTCACTATCGCCCTCGTTGATTAGTTTTTTACTTCATCCACCAGCTCGTTCATGTCCGTGCCAAAACCATTTAAGGCCTGCACCCGCTCACCCAACGCCGCGAATTCACCCGGTAGCAGCATTTTACGCAGCAGTGTTTCAGCACCAAGAACACCATAAGAACGCTGCAATTCAGCATTTTTTAGATCCGGATGCACTACACTTGAGGTCATCAGCTTCGCCATATAATCGTTAGGCTCAATTTCGGAGGTATACACTCCGTTTTTACCTTTGACTTTGCGGGTTGCGGCCTTGCGGCATTCCTGATTCTCATCCTCAGTCATACTGCGCAGTTTCCAAGCTACCGCATTTCCTTCCTTATCCTTAAAACGCTGGGATACTACAAACTCCTCGGTCGTGTCACATGCTACATTTTGGGCAAAAAACAAACTTAATTCGCTCATTGTCTTCCTCCTAGAATTATTTATTTAGATACTTCTCCTGCTACTAGTGCCAATAGACAGAGAAGAGACCCGCCGCTCATTCTACGTTCGGGTCTTGCTTGCTCCAATCTATCTAGTTGTCTTAATTAAAGCCCGGAACCTGCCGGAGCACCAAAAGCTTGCACAATCTGCACATCTTCAAAGGTAAAGCTAACTTCTTCTTCCAGAGCGTCTGACTCTGTATCGAGTGAGGCCATGATGACACTATCAAGGTTCACGCCTTTTAAAATAATACGCTGTGCTCCCACGCTGGACGATGGATCTTCGTTCGTAACCTCAATATCGAAGTACTGATCAACACCCGTATTCATATAATCGAGCATCATCTGGCGGAAACGACTAGTCATATAAAAAATCGTCATCGAACCGCTGCCCGACCATCCAGTCGCTTTATGCTGAACACCCCGGCGGCCCAGTGTTTTCACCTCTGCCTTTGTTTTTTCTACTGTAGCTTCAAGAGTTTTCACATAGAACATCTCTTCGGTTTGCGTACCAATCACAGCATAAGCACGGCCCTCCTGGCCGGAAATCGTATCACTAGCTTTTAAAAATGCCATCTTAAACCACCTTCACTTTCATATATACTTTTTCTACGGAATCTACCGGTTTCACAGCCACATCCAGCACGATACTATCACTATCTGCACCAGCCACAACTACAACATCTGTCTGCGCGTTAAAGCCCTCAATCGCACCCATATCCTGCAAATCATTCATATAAGTCGCACACTGTGACCAGAAAAGAGCACGGCCATCTTCATTATTCGCGACCTTACCGATATAGTAGTTCTCAAAAATACGCTTCATATCATTTGCAATTCCATCCAGCACGCGCAGTACACGATTTTTGGAGAATGCTTTGCCTTTGTCCGGTGAAAACGCGGTAAATGTATTGATATCCTGTTCCACCACAGCCCGTCCGCCACTGTAAGTAAAGATAAGCTCTCCTTTTAGCAACGCAGCTGTAGTCTCAGAATGGCTAAGTCTTACATCAGCATCCACCGAATCATCATAACCCTGATAAGTCAGCGATTCATTAACAGCAGCTGCTGCTGTAGCACCAGCTACCCAAGCAACGGCATTGACGTTATCAATCGTAGTTCCGTCGCTCAGTACTACCCCATTATTCACGCTAATCACACCTTCATGACCTGCAGCCGCATAATCGGATAGTACAGCCTGTACCTTTTTCCCTTCTGTATCCCGAAGCCGTCTCACAAAAGAACTGTAGAGTGCCTTCAGAGCACTATCCTGCGATACTAGACCCACTGTTTGGAATTCCTGCACCTCAAGAGCAGACAGGAAGTCACTATGTGCTCCATTCGTCACGGTTCCGTTAGCCCCCCCTGTAAGCGGCATGCCTGCAATTAGCTTCAAGCCTTCTGCACCATTTTTCTGGAATTGAACATAATCGTTCGCGACCAACTCTTCAGCCGTTCCGACCGTTTGCTTGTTCAGTTCGGTTCCATTAAGCAACGTCTTTACATCAAAAAGAGCAGCATTCTCTATATTTTTCTCAATCACAATCAAAAGATCATTTCCGCGTACACCGCCATATTTAGCTGTTACCTGAAGGCCGTTATTCGTGACTGCCGCTTTAACGCCTTCATTCAATCGATAGAGCAGCAAGGTTCCCGCCCGTTTCAGCGCTTCACGCACTGGCAGTAGAGTTGGATGTTCCAAATCCACTCCTAGCAGCTTATTCACATCATCCTGCGGGGTAATCTTCATGATTACTCCCGGCTCTCCCCAAGATAGGGCAAGCGCCAATGCCGTAATCCCGCGTTCTCCCATTTTGCCGATGGCACCTTGATTTGATGCTACATTTACGTACACCCCAGGGCGCACCTTATTTTGCGTTGTCCATGTTCCGCCTGCCATTAGTTCATTACCTCCTTATTTTTGAACAATCCCATAGATTGCTTTGCTTCTTCGAGCGTATAGTTCTTGCCATCCTGCAAAATAACGTTCAATATATCCTTTTCCCTCGGCGTAAAAAGTGAGGAATTCACAATCTGTTCCTTACTGAACCCATTCCCGTTACTCCCTTTAGTACTCATTTCAATCGTTCTCCTCCAATCATTTGTCCCATCTTAATGCTGTCAGGCTTGTCGTTTTGCAAATACAACATATAGTCAACTGTAAACAGCGGCCCATGCCCTTCAGTTCCAGCTTCCCAAGCTTGCCTAACTACACGAAAAGCTCCACCATCCTGCTCCATTCCTGCCATCGCCTCACTCAGCTTATCTGCCATTCTCTCAGCTTCCAGCAAATTGCCTTGCTCATAACGGATGCCAAAACGGTAGACCGCTAAATATCTGCCCTCCCGCTGCCGATCCAGTGTTGCTGAGATCAATCCGGGATGAAAATAAGCGGTTTGAGGTTTTTCTCCTTCTACATATACAGGCACATCAGGAAAATACCGTTCAAGTGTACTTGTAATGTGTTCTCGCAATTGTTGTACCGACATCACTCCATTCCTTTCTGATCTGCGACCGTTCGTCGATCCTTGATGGTGTTAACCTTCAACTGCATGAACATTAAGCAGACACCCCCTCAACTAGATTTAAGAAAAAAGGATACTATCCGAGGTTGGATAATATCCCTTCTTCATTAGGCAAATGCGAGAAGAATCTTTCACCGCTAGGTTGTTCTCATCACCCTTAGGGCGGAACTATTAGCAGAGCATTCATGCTCTTGCGGTGTTCTTTTGCTTCATTTGCCATGTTATAATCATACCCCCATATTATCCTTGCGGAGAGGGTAAACGGACGAGGTTTTGGCTAGCTTTGGGATGGTATAGAGCGGTTTTTTGGAGGTACACAATTGAAGACAAGCTAAAGAGCCTTCGACCCTCCTTTTATGGACGGCAAGCATTTGTGCGAGGATTATAAGGATAAAGTACACCCTGAAACTTATACTTTCTTATAATTCAAAAAAAGACCGCATCATCCGCTCGGACGATACAGTCTTCTTTACTAATCAAACTATTCTACTTCTATTAAGTAATACTCATTTTCTCTTTCTTTACCCTAGGCGCTGTTGTTACTAAAGTTTGCAGAGACAGTAAGCCGAGATCCGTTAACGCTAATGCCATCTTGTAAAAAGCCTTCGAGCGTATCTTCACGTAAGTGTCCTTACTTACCGGTGGATCAAACACATGATTGTAAATCGTATAATCGTACATCT
The DNA here is from genome assembly GCF_038005365.1 of Paenibacillus sp. FSL H8-0315. NCBI lineage: Bacteria > Bacillati > Bacillota > Bacilli > Caryophanales > Paenibacillaceae > Paenibacillus > Paenibacillus sp. FSL H8-0315. The sequence goes on from NZ_JBBOTA010000001.1 coordinate 2,655,156, forward strand.
CGTCTCTTCTCATATACCTTTCCCGTACCAGCTGCTGTTCTCTCGTATCGAGTCTCTCTACCACAGAGTCTATTGCGGAACAATAAGCTCTCCTTGCGGCGGGGATGTCCACATTATAAGAAGCTATCGCAGCAGTCTGATCAGTTACAGTGTTAGTAGGACCATGAAATCTTTCTGTGTATGAATAAGTTGTGCTTGCTTCCTTAGCTTCAAATGTAACGGTCTTAAAAATACGGTATTTCTCCAACATGCTCTCTATAGCGACCTGGGTTCGGCGACGGTCCAACTCTGGTAAAGTTGATATGTTCATCATTTATGCACTCCTTTTGGGTTTAACTGAATGAGATTTAATTTGCGGAATTTTCCAGCCCAATGTGATAAAATAAATCTTGTTCGTATTATGTTCGTATTTTTCTATAATATACCACTTCTTTACCAATCTCGTAAAACCCCGTTTTAGGCTGTTTTTATCGAAAAAGAGCGTATATCCCTCCATTATCTTGCCTTTTGGCAATAATATACGCTTTGTTGTTTACCTATTGGCAAAAATGGCTTATATTATTATCATAAGGTTACAGCCAATAAGGAGTGAGTTGAGATGAAACAGGAATTCGGGGATTATATGAAGCATCTTCGGGAAACAAAAGGACTCACCATTAATCAATTAGCAGCATCAGCCGGAATTAGCGGTTCGCAAATTTCCCGGATTGAGAATGGATTAAGAGGGGTTCCTAAACCAACCACGTTACGCAAAATTGCTGAGGCCACTGGCGTCCCCTACGAGGAGCTAATGGATCAGGCAGGGTATTTGCAGGACCAGACTCTTTCAAGCGATGAGGCTGTCCCAGATTGGGCTACAAGCAAAGATAAAAGAGACTTTCGAAAAATGCTAGAGGATGATGGAGAGCTGATGTTTGACGGAATTCCATTAGACAAAGAAGATAAACAGAGGATAAAAGATGTACTAACCGGATTGTTCTGGGAAGCCAAACAGATGAATAAGAGAAAAAAATCCAAAGACACTAAATAACTATACTAACATGCTGCAGGTGAAGAACATGGATGAACTGATCAATAGTCTGATTAAAAAATATAAAACCAACTGCCCGTTCGAGCTTGCCGCAGCACTAGGCATTCAAATTCGTTTCATGAATCTGGGGACTGGCACAAAGGGATTATATTATCGAAAACTAAGAAGAAGGTTTATCGTCATTCATAATGAGTTGCCTGTAGAATGGCAGCGCTTCGTTTGTGCGCATGAATTAGGACATGATCGGCTTCACAAGGGGATCAATCGCTTTTTTCTGGAGGAAAGCTCCTATTTCTCTCCTGGGAAGCTTGAACGTCAAGCTAATGTATTTGCTGTAAAATTATTATCTTCAAGCAGAAGCCCCGAACAAGAGGAATCATGGAGAAACTATTATCTACGGATTGGAATTCCACCGGAAGTCCGATTTTTTTTGGAGGAATAATAGAACATACGTTCTTATGATGTATTTATATGTATATTCAATACATAACAAAAAAGCCCTTACCGAAGTAAGAGCTTTTGAGCAGCGATTAAGCTGAGTATCGGGATGACACGATTTGAACATGCGACCCCCTGGTCCCAAACCAGGTGCTCTACCAAGCTGAGCTACATCCCGTTACTATAAAATTATGGAGCGGGTGATGGGAATCGAACCCACGCTATCAGCTTGGAAGGCTGAAGTTCTACCATTGAACTACACCCGCAAAGGTGAAAATCGGGATGACACGATTTGAACATGCGACCCCCTGGTCCCAAACCAGGTGCTCTACCAAGCTGAGCTACATCCCGTTATAAATACTATAATTGCTTAATAATAAAATGGCGCGCCCTGAGAGATTCGAACTCCCGGCCTTTTGATTCGTAGTCAAACGCTCTATCCAGCTGAGCTAAGGGCGCAAAATTATGGAGCGGACGACGGGAATCGAACCCGCGACCCTCGCCTTGGCAAGGCGATGCTCTACCGCTGAGCCACGTCCGCAATAAGTGGTGCGCGTGAAGGGACTTGAACCCCCACGTCGTGAAACGCCAGATCCTAAGTCTGGTGCGTCTGCCATTCCGCCACACGCGCATAATAATAATAAAAGTGAGCCATGAAGGACTCGAACCTTCGACACCCTGATTAAAAGTCAGGTGCTCTACCAACTGAGCTAATGGCTCGCACTTGGCTGGGGATATAGGATTCGAACCTATGAGTGACGGAGTCAAAGTCCGTTGCCTTACCGCTTGGCTAATCCCCATTGATGGTACCTCTATGTTGCCCATAATCTCTTAGGAAGATTATGGTGGAGGCTGAGGGGATCGAACCCCCGACCCTCTGCTTGTAAGGCAGATGCTCTCCCAGCTGAGCTAAGCCTCCATATCTATGGGACCCTCTAAGGGTAAGTACAAGTAAAAGTTGGTGACCCGTATGGGATTCGAACCCATGTTACCTCCGTGAAAGGGAGGTGTCTTAACCCCTTGACCAACGGGCCTTGCAAATCTGTGGAGCTCTCAACCGGATTCGAACCGGTGACCTCTTCCTTACCATGGAAGCACTCTACCTGCTGAGCTATGAGAGCATGGCTCCCCGAACAGGACTCGAACCTGTGACAACTCGATTAACAGTCGAGTGCTCTACCAACTGAGCTATCAGGGAATATCCGCTTGGCAACGTCCTACTCTCCCAGGACCCTTCGGTCCAAGTACCATCGGCGCTGGAGGGCTTAACGGTCGTGTTCGGGATGGGTACGTGTGGAACCCCTCCGCTATCGCCACCAAACGGGCATTTACAGCGTAAATGCTCAGGCTTAATCGCCTGAAAACTGAATCCGAAACGAATCTGCATTCTACGTATAGGATAAGCCCTCGACCGATTAGTATTGGTCAGCTCCATGCATTGCTGCACTTCCACCTCCAACCTATCTACCTCGTCGTCTTCAAGGGGTCTTACTAATTGGGAAATCTCATCTTGAGGGGGGCTTCACGCTTAGATGCTTTCAGCGCTTATCCCGTCCGTACGTAGCTACCCAGCCATGCTCCTGGCGGAACAACTGGTGCACCAGCGGTACGTCCATCCCGGTCCTCTCGTACTAAGGACAGCTCCTCTCAAATTTCCTGCGCCCACGACAGATAGGGACCGAACTGTCTCACGACGTTCTGAACCCAGCTCGCGTACCGCTTTAATGGGCGAACAGCCCAACCCTTGGGACCTACTTCAGCCCCAGGATGCGATGAGCCGACATCGAGGTGCCAAACCTCCCCGTCGATGTGGACTCTTGGGGGAGATAAGCCTGTTATCCCCAGGGTAGCTTTTATCCGTTGAGCGATGGCCCTTCCATGCGGTACCACCGGATCACTAAGTCCGACTTTCGTCCCTGCTCGACTTGTAGGTCTCGCAGTCAAGCTCCCTTATGCCTTTGCACTCTGCGAATGATTTCCAACCATTCTGAGGGAACCTTGGAACGCCTCCGTTACTCTTTAGGAGGCGACCGCCCCAGTCAAACTGCCCGCCTGACACGGTCCCCGTACCCGGTAAGGGCACTAGGTTAGAACCTAGATACGATCAGGGTGGTATCCCAACGGCGCCTCCACCGAAGCTTGCGCTCCGATTTCTACGGCTCCCACCTATCCTGTACAGATCGTACCCAAATTCAATATCAAGCTGCAGTAAAGCTCCATGGGGTCTTTCCGTCTTGTCGCGGGTAACCTGCATCTTCACAGGTATTAAAATTTCACCGGATCTCTCGTTGAGACAGCGCCCAAGTCGTTACGCCATTCGTGCGGGTCAGAATTTACCTGACAAGGAATTTCGCTACCTTAGGACCGTTATAGTTACGGCCGCCGTTTACTGGGGCTTCGGTTCATAGCTTCGGGTTACCCCTAACCACTCCCCTTAACCTTCCAGCACCGGGCAGGCGTCAGCCCGTATACTTCGCCTTGCGGCTTCGCACAGACCTGTGTTTTTGCTAAACAGTCGCTTGGGCCTTTTCACTGCGGCCCCCTCGTGCTATTCACACTACCGGGGCACCCCTTCTCCCGAAGTTACGGGGTCATTTTGCCGAGTTCCTTAACGAGAGTTCTTCCGCGCGCCTTAGAATTCTCTTCTCGCCTACCTGTGTCGGTTTGCGGTACGGGCACCTTCTCCTGGCTAGAGGCTTTTCTTGGCAGTGTGAGATCATGACCTTCGCTACTACAATTTTCGCTCCCCATCACAGCCCAGCCTTATCGATGTGCGGATTTGCCTACACATCAGCCTCACTGCTTAGACGGACATCCATCAGTCCGCGTCACTACCCTCCTGCGTCACCCCATCGCTCATAGCGGATTACGGTGGTACAGTAATTTCAAACTGTTGTCCTTCGACTACGCCTTTCGGCCTCGCCTTAGGTCCCGACTTACCCTGAGCGGACGAGCCTTCCTCAGGAAACCTTGGGCTTTCGGCGGATCAGATTCTCACTGATCTTTTCGTTACTCATACCGGCATTCTCACTTGTGTAGTGTCCAGCGCTCTTTTCAGTACACCTTCAACCCCTACACAACGCTCCCCTACCCCAGATACATACGTATCTAGCCATAGCTTCGGTGGTGTGTTTAGCCCCGTTACATTTTCGGCGCAGAGTCACTCGACCAGTGAGCTATTACGCACTCTTTCAATGGTGGCTGCTTCTAAGCCAACATCCTGGTTGTCTGTGCAACTCCACATCCTTTCCCACTTAACACACACTTGGGGACCTTAGCTGATGGTCTGGGCTGTTTCCCTTTTGACAATGGATCTTAGCACTCACTGTCTGACTCCCGGCAATAAGTATATGGCATTCGGAGTTTGACTGAGCTTGGTAATCCTTGCGGACCCCGCACCCAATCAGTGCTCTACCTCCACTACTCTTATACCGAGGCTAGCCCTAAAGCTATTTCGGGGAGAACCAGCTATCTCCGAGTTCGATTGGAATTTCTCCGCTACCCCCACCTCATCCCCGCACTTTTCAACGTACGTGGGTTCGGGCCTCCAGTGCGTGTTACCGCACCTTCACCCTGGACAGGGGTAGATCACACGGTTTCGGGTCTACGTCCACATACTAATTCGCCCTATTCAGACTCGCTTTCGCTGCGGCTCCACCTTCTCGGCTTAACCTTGCATGTTAAACGTAACTCGCCGGTTCATTCTACAAAAGGCACGCCATCACCCATTAATAGGGCTCTGACTTTTTGTAAGCACACGGTTTCAGGTTCTATTTCACTCCCCTTCCGGGGTGCTTTTCACCTTTCCCTCACGGTACTGTTTCACTATCGGTCGCCAGGTAGTATTTAGCCTTAGCAGATGGTCCTGCTGGATTCATACGGGGTTTCACGTGCCCCGCACTACTCGGGATCCGTCTCGGAGAGAACACAGTTTAGGCTACAGGGCTTTTACCTCTATCGCGGGCCTTTCCAGACCTCTTCGCCTACCATATTCCTTTGTAACTCCATGTGAGACGTCCCACAACCCCTAAGAGCAAGCTCTTAGGTTTAGGCTGTTCCGCGTTCGCTCGCCGCTACTGACGGAATCACTATTGTTTTCTCTTCCTCAGGGTACTTAGATGTTTCAGTTCCCCTGGTCTGCCTCTACATTTCCTATGTATTCAGAAATGAGTAACTGCGAATTACCACAGCTGGGTTTCCCCATTCGGACACCCCCGGATCAAAGCTTGCTTACAGCTCCCCGAGGCAGTTTCGTTGTTCGCCACGTCCTTCGTCGGCTCCTGGCGCCTAGGCATCCTCCGTGTGCTCTTATTAGCTTAACCTTGATTTTTCCGAAGAAAAATCTCACTAATAACATTTACTTGTTTACACAAGTTGCTAAAAGATGTTCTAAAACGCAAATTCGTTTCGGTATCCAGTTTTCAAGGATCAAGTTAAAAAAGTTATTCATTTAAAAATTTATGGTGGAGCCAAGCGGGATCGAACCGCTGACCTCCTGCTTGCAAGGCAGGCGCTCTCCCAGCTGAGCTATGGCCCCATAAAATTACTCTATAATGTTATATGGTGGGCCTTGGTGGACTCGAACCACCGACCTCACCCTTATCAGAGGTGCGCTCTAACCAACTGAGCTAAAAGCCCATATAACATATATAACATTGTGAATCAACCAATGAATTGGTTGTCCGCTTGGCAACGTCCTACTCTCCCAGGACCCTTCGGTCCAAGTACCATCGGCGCTGGAGGGCTTAACGGTCGTGTTCGGGATGGGTACGTGTGGAACCCCTCCGCTATCGCCACCAAACGCATACGAAAGAGACTTGCTCTTTCAAAACTGAACACGAGTGAGTGTTCGAACCCGAGGGTTCTATTGTGGAAGCTGAGCTTCCGATTTGAATGTTCTCATTGCAGAGAACGATTCTCCATAGAAAGGAGGTGATCCAGCCGCACCTTCCGATACGGCTACCTTGTTACGACTTCACCCCAATCATCTACCCCACCTTCGGCGGCTGGCTCCCTTGCGGGTTACCCCACCGACTTCGGGTGTTGTAAACTCTCGTGGTGTGACGGGCGGTGTGTACAAGACCCGGGAACGTATTCACCGCGGCATGCTGATCCGCGATTACTAGCAATTCCGACTTCATGCAGGCGAGTTGCAGCCTGCAATCCGAACTGAGACCGGCTTTGATGGGATTGGCTCCACCTCGCGGCTTCGCTTCCCGTTGTACCGGCCATTGTAGTACGTGTGTAGCCCAGGTCATAAGGGGCATGATGATTTGACGTCATCCCCACCTTCCTCCGGTTTGTCACCGGCAGTCACTCTAGAGTGCCCAGCCTTACCTGCTGGCAACTAAAGTTAAGGGTTGCGCTCGTTGCGGGACTTAACCCAACATCTCACGACACGAGCTGACGACAACCATGCACCACCTGTCTCCTCTGTCCCGAAGGCCGCTGCTATCTCTAGCAGATTCAGAGGGATGTCAAGACCTGGTAAGGTTCTTCGCGTTGCTTCGAATTAAACCACATACTCCACTGCTTGTGCGGGTCCCCGTCAATTCCTTTGAGTTTCAGTCTTGCGACCGTACTCCCCAGGCGGAGTGCTTACTGTGTTAACTTCGGCACCAAGGGTATCGAAACCCCTAACACCTAGCACTCATCGTTTACGGCGTGGACTACCAGGGTATCTAATCCTGTTTGCTCCCCACGCTTTCGCGCCTCAGCGTCAGTTACAGCCCAGAAAGTCGCCTTCGCCACTGGTGTTCCTCCACATATCTACGCATTTCACCGCTACACGTGGAATTCCACTTTCCTCTTCTGTACTCAAGCCACCCAGTTTCCAGTGCGACCTCAGGTTGAGCCCAAGGTTTAAACACCAGACTTAAATAGCCGCCTGCGCGCGCTTTACGCCCAATAATTCCGGACAACGCTTGCCCCCTACGTATTACCGCGGCTGCTGGCACGTAGTTAGCCGGGGCTTTCTTCTCAGGTACCGTCACTCCGGTAGCAGTTACTCTACCGGACGTTCTTCCCTGGCAACAGAGCTTTACGATCCGAAAACCTTCATCACTCACGCGGCGTTGCTCCGTCAGGCTTTCGCCCATTGCGGAAGATTCCCTACTGCTGCCTCCCGTAGGAGTCTGGGCCGTGTCTCAGTCCCAGTGTGGCCGTTCACCCTCTCAGGTCGGCTACGCATCGTCGCCTTGGTGGGCCGTTACCCCACCAACTAGCTAATGCGCCGCAGGCCCATCCCTCAGTGACAGATTGCTCCGTCTTTCATTCTTCTTTCAGGAAAAAAAAGAAATTATCCGGTATTAGCTACCGTTTCCGGTAGTTATCCCAGTCTGAAGGGCAGGTTGCCTACGTGTTACTCACCCGTCCGCCGCTAAGTTACTTTGAAAGCAAGCTTTCAAAGTAACTCCGCTCGACTTGCATGTATTAGGCACGCCGCCAGCGTTCGTCCTGAGCCAGGATCAAACTCTCCAATTAGTATTGAAAAGAGCGATATGCTCATTTTGGAACATCTGACGAGAAAATTAATTCTCTAATTTGGATTTCACTTACGTGATTTCCCACTCACTCGTTGTTCAGTTTTCAAAGATCAATGTCTCTCATTTCGTCGTCGTTGTTTATCAGCGGCGACCTTTATAATATATCACAGTGTTAAGCTGTTTGGCAAGTCTTTTTTTTGAAAAATCTTTTTTTCAATTTTTCTTGCCTTCCGCTTCCCTTTTACACAAGCAAAAGGAGCGCGAGATATAATTTATCATGAGCACTCCTTTTTAGTCAAGCTATTTTATTAAATAATCTGAAAACTTTATAAAACTGTAGCAATTCTCGTATATCTTCAGTGTTTATACTGAGAAGAACGCCCACCCCATGCATACTTGGAAAGCTCTTTCTGAGGAGCGAAGCGAGCATACATCCGGAATACAGTCTTATATCTATTAGCGATGGCGTGCCTGATATTTTGGTCCAAGCGCTGATCACTCAAATCTAACAGCATCTCATCTAGTTCTTTTCTCAAAACATAATCCAGTTCCTTGCATTCCTTTTCGTTAAACAACATTCCCAACATATGCTTGGCCTCCTTCATGAAGTTGCAATTAACACCTTCTCTAAACCCCCAAAACCTTTTTGCATAATCAGTAAGTACATCTCATGGAGAAAGCTGCCTTAAGATCCTCTTACACTAGATTAACCGGAGTCCTCTTTTTATAACCATAATTATTAAAAATTCCCTTTATGGTTTCGTCTCGATTATATACTCCTTACCTTTAGGCAATCCTTGGATGAACGCCCTTAATGTTATGCTCTATTCCCGGAAGTTTTATGATAAAAGTGAAAAAGTAATTGTACTTTCAATAATGGCTGCAACAAATAACAGGATTACAGTCCATATGGAAGCCGTAAGTGTTTGACGCATGAATGCAGACCAGTCTGCGCTTCTTTCCTCTTTTCTATCTGTAGATCGAAATAAACTTGAAATCACTTTCCCGCCAAAATGCAGTCCAAAGGCACAAGCGATAATGATTGCCGGAATCTCTATAATCCCGTGTGGCAGCAATCCTTTTACGATTAAATCGAACAAATCCTGCCCTTGCAGTGCGGATAAATGTATCAAGTAGCCAATTACCGCTCCGTTTATAAATAAGAATATAGCTGGCAATATGCCGAACAACGCTCCCAGGAAAATAATAACCACTCCCTTGATGGCGTTATTCAGAAATATAAATACAAAGAAGTTCCATTGCGGATTAGAGGTATCTCTTAAGTTCCCACTGATCTCACTTAGCCCTTCCAATTGCTGAACCAATAGTTTTTCCAGACTACTTGTCGCTACCCAGCCAACAACCGCTCCTATTACGAAGAGCAGACAGGATAGCAGCAAAGCCTTGCGGATCGATTTAATATCTTTAACAAACGTGAAGAACGACAACATAAATACCTCCTGAAATTGTGATCTCTGTTTCTTAGGTCATAACCGTGCGGTACGAGCATACATTTAGAACAAACAAGCATTTCGCATGGGAGAGGAGCGCTGTCATTAATGAATTCTTTTTATGTATTCAGCGGCAAAAAGATCAAAAGGTTCATCTATATCTTCGCCGCTGTGCTTCTTGCTGCTGGAGTTGTCTATGTCGAGAGGGGTAATATCACCGTTTTTTCTGAGGCTGGACCTTCTGCCATTTACAGTGTGCCAACAGAGAAGAAGCTGATTGCCCTAACCTTCGATATTAGCTGGGGGGAAAAGAGACCCGAACCAATTTTGAAGGTACTTGAAGACAAGAAAGTGGACAAAGCCACCTTCTTCCTATCGTCACCATGGAGTAAGACTCACCCGGATATTGTAACAAGCATTAAAAACGCAGGATTCGAAATTGGCAGTCATGGCCATAAACACGTCAATTACAGCACTCTAAGTAACGAAGAGATTCGCACTCAGATCACAACGGCTCACACTGTGCTTACAGAATTAACCGGTAAAGAACCAAATTTAATTCGTATGCCTAATGGTGATTTTGACAAAAGAGTTCTGCAAGTGGCCAATGATCTTGGTTACAAAGTCATCCAGTGGGACACAGACTCTCTAGACTGGAAGAACATAGGTGTAGACAATATCGTGAAGCGTGTAACGACTAAAGCACATCCTGGTGATATCGTTCTACTACATGCCAGTGATTCCTGCAAACAAACTCACGAAGCTCTTCCGCAAATTATCGATGAGCTCCGCAGACAAGGTTATGAATTCGTTACTGTCTCTGAGCTGATCAGCCAAAGCAACGCAGAGGGTAAAGAGGTTCGTGACTCGGCCTCACTAAATAGTGCCTTAGAGGATGCTGCCGGGCTGTAACGCTCCTCCCAATCTTAGGTACCGCAATAGATGTTGGTTTTATCCAAATATTAATGACGCGGGGAAATGAGCTCCGATATGTCGGGTGTGGGGGTATTCAGCTTCGGATAGCTCAGATCCAGACTCTCCAGTGTCTTTACAACGATGGATAAGGCCAAATAGTTGCGGTACCATTGATGATTGGCTGGTATCCAGTACCAGGGTGCTTTATCAATACTAGACTCCTTAAAAACATCTACATATGCCTCTTGGTAATCATCCCAAAACTCCCGCTCCTGTAGATCACTTGCGTCAAATTTCCAGTGTTTTTTGGGATCTTCAAGCCGTTCTTTGATTTTCTTAAGCTGCTTCTCTTTTGAAATATGCAGAAAAAGCTTGATAATTGTCGTTCCCTCTTCCACCAGCATCTCCTCAAACTGCCGTATGTAACGAAAGCGGCGCTTCAAGTCATCCTTTTTCAGTCCCCCATGTACCCGCGGTACCAATACATCTTCATAGTGTGAGCGGTTAAATGCAGAGATGTAGCCTTTAGGGGGTGTCTTTTGATGCACTCTCCATAAGAAATCGTGAGCTTCTTCCTCCAGAGAAGGTTTCTTGAAACTGGTCACTATAAAGCCTTGTGGATTAATCCCTGAAAAAATATGTTTAACTGTTCCATCCTTACCGCTGGAATCCATCCCTTGCAGAATTACGAGCAGTGAATGCTTTTTCTGTGCAAAAAGAATATCTTGAAGCTCTGCCAACCGTTCCTTTAACTGCTCTGTTTTGGCTTCTGCTTCTTTTTTTGATTTAAAGTTACCTGTATCGTCCGGGTCCAGCTTGTTAAGCTGGATTTCATTTGTGTCTTTTATCATATAACGCTTGATGTCCATATATTCCCCTCCTAAAAGTTTTGTGAGCGTTGCTACGCTTGTATTACTTGGTACAAAACTCGCTTCGGAAGCATACGCTTAGTTTTGTAAAGCATGTGCATCATTGAAAAACTTCGTACAAAACTCACTTCGGAAGCATCTACTTAGTTTTGTGAGCGGTGCTACACACAAAGAATCCGCTCTATTGTTCTTTAAGATTAACCTCCTCCAGCAGATTTTAATCGTTAGGATACATTCTAGAGCAAAAAACCCCGTCTTCTGAAGGCCAGAGCACGGGGTTCATGATTTTCTGAATTCGCCCCAGCCTTTATCCGGCTGCCGGCTTGAGAATACGGTGAAGCATCAAAATTTGGAATGCATTACAGGCGATGAGCGGAACAACAATAAACACTGTCGCACTATCAACACCTATACGGAGCACGCCGATAATTTCCACAATTGAAATAGCTGTCATAAAAAAGAGGGTTGGAATCCAAGCTGAGATGTTTGTACTTTTCACTTTGAAATAAGACACAATAATGGCAGCTAACAAAATAAAGATTCCTAATATTAGATCAGACAAGACACTTCTTTCCCCGCCAACGACGGTACGCAAAAAAATCAGTTCAAGCAATGCGAGCACAGAAAGCACCAGTTGTATGTATTTCCAAATTTTTGGCGGGAAAACACCATTGCCCATGTAATTTAAAATTAGATAAGCAAAAAAACCAAGTTGCGCATAAACACTGACAAGCATACCGTAGCCGAATAGTATCAGCGGGTATAAAAAGAAATCAGCGACACTTTTGAAATCAATTCGACCGTTCACGAATTGCAGTGCCAGACCTGCGATTACTGCTCCGCCCGCTCCTATTAGAAGGGTTGTCCAAAATAAATAAAACCATTTTTTTATACTCAGCCACTTCACCTCCCCTATGTCAGATTTATTTTACCAAGGATACCGACAAAACACCATTACATCAGCAACATAAATGTGTGTTAATGCGGCATAATACAACTGGAGAATCCTAATAAAGGAGGGCAGCGCCAATGAAATGGAGATTTATCGGATCTGTGGGTTTGGCTTTAAGCTTTGTTATGGCCTTAACGGCTTGCGGAAGTGAGCAGAGCAGTTCTTCTTCTGGTCAGGGCAGTTATAAAGAAATGAAGACCATGGTTATTGATATATTAAAAAGTGAAGATGGAAAAAAAGCAGTTGAGGAATCATTATCAAATTCCAGTTCTGGAGGCACCAGCGGAATGAGTATGAAAATGATGCCACTTCAAACAACAGAGGATATAAAAACCGCTGTTAAAGATACCCTCACTGCACCGGAATATCAAAAGGAAATCGAGAAAATTATGACTGATCCCAAGTTCGCAGGCGATTTTGCTAAAGCCATTCAATCACAAAGCAAAGAATTGCACCTGCAACTAATTAAAGATCCCACCTATCAAAAATCCGTCGAGGAAATCATGAAGTCTCCAGAAATGATGACCATGTTTCTTAATCTCACCAAAACACCTGACTACCGAAAGCAATCCATGAAGACCATCCAGGAATCTATGCAGACTCCATTATTCCGGATGGAGGTATTGAATTTACTTAAAAAGGTCGTTCAGGACGAGCTCGAACCGAAGGAACAGAAAAAGGGCGGCGAAAGCGGCGATAAACAGGAAGGCAGCGGCAGCGGTGGTGAAAGTGGCAGCGGTAGCGGCGATGATTCAAGCACATAACCAAAAAGAGGCCTTATCCCACCTAACAAAGTGGGACGGCCTCTTTTTATGCACAATAATTAGTGCTCATATTTCGCAATCAGCTTATCGGCGATATCAGCAAACAACAACGCAGTTGCTGTGTCTTCCTTGTATACGGAAGGTGAGAAATCCGGTTCAGAAATATGGTTGTCCGGTGCGCCCAATGGAACTTGTGCAAGCAGCTCCGTATGGAGTGTCTCCGCAAGCCGAGCGCCTCCGCCTCTGCCAAAAATATAATCTTTTTTACCGCAGTCTTTACACTCATAATAAGCCATGTTCTCAATGACCCCAATAATCTCATGTTCTGTCTGCAGAGCCATAGAGCCCGCTCTAGCCGCCACAAACGCTGCGGTAGCATGAGGGGTAGTAACAATAATCTCTTTGCTGTGAGGAAGCATCTGATGTACGTCAAGCGCCACATCACCTGTACCTGGAGGAAGATCAAGCAGCATATAATCAAGTTCTCCCCAGCCCACATCACCGAAGAATTGGCGCAGCATTTTGCCAAGCATAGGTCCCCGCCAAATTACCGGACTATTCTCACGGATAAAGAAGCCCATAGACATGACCTTCACTCCGAAACGTTCCACAGGAATAATGATTCCCTCTTCTACAACGGGTCCCTCTTCGATTCCCATCATATCAGGGATGCTAAACCCATAAATGTCCGCATCAATCAATCCAACCTTTTTACCTTTTCTAGCCAAAGCTACTGCCAAATTCACAGTAACCGTAGACTTTCCAACACCGCCTTTACCACTGGCAATGGCGATAAAGTTAACACCAGAGTTCTCATTGATTAATTCATGATCGTCAAGGCCTGCTGCATGTCCCTTAAGTTTCCCAGGTTCATCAGTCAACGGCTCTTCCCCGGCACTCTCTCCGCGAAGCAGAGCACGTTCATAATCGGTTGCATCACGCAGCCGGATATGCACATTAGTGACTCCACCCGCTTCAAGCAACTCACGAACCCGTTGTTCTAGATCCATGCGACTTTGCTCTTCAGGATCCAGACATACGATTGATAAAGATATACGATCTTCTTTAATCATAATGTCACGGATCAGCTGTAGTTCCACAAGGCTTTTTCCGGTTTCCGGGTCTGTTATTGACTGCAGTATTTCCTGGATATGTTCCCTAGTCAGCATGGAAAGCACCTCTGTTTCCTTTCCGGAGGAGAATTCTTCCGGAGTTTTTGTCTATTATAGCATTACCCATCTCCTGATGAGTAGTCCCGGCTACTCGGAAGCATAACGAAGAATGCCACGATATATGCTAGTCGCTACCTTGCGTTGATAAACATCATCTCCGAGTAGAACTGATTCCTGAGGGTGCGACAAAAAACCGACCTCTACAAGGATCGCAGGTATTTTTAATGCCTTTAGTAGATAAACAGTATTTACAGTCTTAGCTACACGATCAGTATTCTCCAGTGTAGTCTTCAGCTCACTCTGTACAAACTCTGCGATAGCTTTATTATCCTTGTGATTGGGATAGTAAAAGGTCTGCGCCCCGCTCCATCGGTTTGAAGGCACACTGTTCATGTGAACGCTTATAAAAAGATCTGCGCCCTTCTCTTCAATGCTTCTTACTCTTTGCTTAAGATCTTCAGTCTTGCGCTTAGAATAGCCCTTAGTGCCCTCCTGAGCCAAATCATAATCCCCTTCACGGGTCATTACAACAATAGCCCCTGCCTGTTGCAGGTAATCACGTAAATAAAGAGAGACCGCAAGATTAATGTCTTTCTCAATTAGCCCTTCCCGGCTAACTGCCCCTCCATCTGCTCCCCCATGTCCAGCGTCGATAGCGATCACTTTACCAGACAAAGGCAGACTCCAATAATTTAACGTTTTGGCAGTAGGCATGTCATACGCTATAATGCCGATCATTATAGCCAGCAGTGTCGCGCCCAGCATACATTTTTTGATACTGCTCCATGAGATCCAGACCGAGACTTTACTGTGTTTTCGGCCAGACATAACAAAGACCCCCTCGTCCCGATAGATAATACTCATCTATATGGGACAAGAAGGCCAAATAGTACTAGCTAACGATGATTAAGCTGTTACTTCTTGAGTCATGCCTTCAATTAGAATCTGCGCAACCTCAGGTCGCGTAAATTCAGGAGGCGGACATTGACCCTCCCGAAGCAAAGCCCGTACCTTTGTACCCGACAATGTCATATGATCGTCGCCAGGATGTGGGCAGGTTTTACTGGAAGCCATATTTCCGCATTTTTTACAGAAGAAGCTGTGTTCAAAAAATAATGGAGTAATATCAAGTTCCTCAGCGGTGAAATTCGCAAAAATTTCTTGCGCTTCATAAGTTCCGTAGTAATCACCTACGCCCGCATGGTCACGTCCGACAATAAAATGTGTGCAGCCGTAATTTTTGCGAACCATAGCATGAAAAATCGCTTCTCTCGGACCAGCATAACGCATGGCCGCCGGGAAAACACCTAGAAAGGTACGATCCTCAGGATAATAATTCTCCAAAAGCGCCAGGTAGCTCTTCATTCGTACATTTGCCGGTACATCATCAGACTTCGTCTCACCCACTAGCGGGTTTAAGAACAGAGCGTCTACAACCTCCATAGCGCACTTCTGAATATATTCATGTGCACGATGAACAGGGTTACGCGTCTGGAAGCCTACAACTGTTCTCCAGCCCTTGTCTGCAAATATCTTACGTGTAGCTGAAGGATCAAAATAAAATTCTCCGAACTTTTCTGGCTGTGGTCTATTCAGCACTGTAATTGGTCCTCCTACATAGATAACCGGGCGGGCCAACAGCTTACTTACTCCTGGATGTTCAGGGTCTGTTGTTTTGAATACATTTTGCGCTTCAAGGTTTTGATCAACCGTATAAATACTCTCAATATCCAATAAACCGTAGATCTCGCCATCCTCTTCACCGATTAGAGATACCTTGTCTCCAATAGCTAAACCAGAGGCCACATCCTCTTCTACAGCAAGTGTTATTGGAATGCTCCACACTGTGCCATCTGCTAAACGCATGTTTTTGACTACGGAGTGATAATCTTGTTCATTCAAAAATCCAGTTAGTGGAGAAAATGCACCTACCGCTATTAGATCCAAATCAGATAAAGTCCAAGTGTTCACGGAAAGCGTCTTATATTCACGTGCAAGCTGCAGCAATTCTTCTCTTTCTGTACCCTCTACTACACGGTTAACTAATGTTCCGCCATGCGGACGTATTGAAGTCATTATCGTCTCTCCTTCTGTGTTCTCACGGGGATAGGTCTTACTTGTGTAATCCACACTCAGTCTTCTCTGATCCAGCCCAACGTCCAGCACGCGGATCTTCACCAGGCATAACCTGACGTGTACATTGCTCACAGCCGATACTTGGATAGTTACGGTCATGTAGAGGGTTATAAATTACATCATTTTCACGAATATAGTTCCATACATCCTCGGTTGTCCAATCCGCAATTGGATTAAACTTAACCAAACCAAATTTATAATCATACTCAACCTTTTTGGCATTAGCACGGGTAGGCGCTTGGTCACGACGAATGCCTGTAATCCAAGCTTCATATTGAGATAGGATACGAGTCAGCGGCTCTACTTTACGAATCCCACAGCATTGGTTAGGGTCTACTGTCCATAACGCATCACCGTGTTGAAGTGCTTGCTCCTGCGGAGTGATTTGTGGAGACACTCGTACGAACTCCAGCCCGTATTTATCTGCCATCAAATCTCGGGTCTCATAGGTTTCCTTAAAATGATAATCTGTATCGAGATAAAAGACGTCTGTAGACGGACTAACTTTGTGAAGCATATCAACTAGCACTACATCTTCGGCACCAAAGCTGCAGGCAAAAGTAATGTTAGGAAATGTTTCTACAGCCCAGCGGATAATTTCCTCGGGTGAAGCAGTTTCTAATTCTTCGGCCTTAACTTTGATTAAATCTTCTTTCTCGAGCAGGTTCATTAAGGTATTCCTCCATCCAAAATATTAATCGTATGAATAAATGAGGTAAAAGAAGTAATAAAACCAACTAATTCTATATGAAATAGTATATAACTTTTACTGAGGAAGTCAATGCGTTTCAACCGTTAGAATTAGTAAATAGATGCAAAAAAAGCCCATTTCTTGTGGAAAGGGGCAACAAAAAATAAAACCCTTGGCCATATGGCCAAGGGTTGAATTCTGTAAATATTAACGTTTCGAGAACTGAGGCGCACGACGTGCAGCCTTCAAGCCGTATTTCTTACGTTCCTTCATACGTGGGTCACGAGTCAGGAAGCCGGCTTTCTTCAATGCACCGCGATATTCAGGGTCAACTTTAAGCAATGCACGGGAGATACCGTGACGAATTGCTCCAGCTTGACCGGAAATGCCGCCACCATGTGCAAGAACGATTACATCGTAGTTGCCCAGTGTTTCAGTCAGGTTCAAAGGTTGTTTTACGATCATTTTCAGTGTTTCCACACCGAAATATTCGTCCATCTCACGTTTGTTAATGACAATGCGTCCTTCACCCGGTACAAGGCGAACACGTGCTACCGAATGTTTACGACGACCTGTCCCATAGTATTGTACTTGTGCCATGAAACTGTCCTCCTCTATTCTTATCCGCGAAGTTCGTAAACTTCAGGTTTTTGTGCTGCATGTGGATGCTCGGCGCCTGCATATACTTTCAATCTCAGCTTCATGTGGTCCCCTTGACGAGTCTTAGGAATCATACCATGAACCGCGAATTCAATTACGCGTTCTGGTTTAGTATTCAGCAGAGTTTCAGCATTAGTAACTTTCAAACCACCTGGGTGCATCGAGTGACGGTAGTATTTTTTGTTTTGCAATTTCTTACCGGTCAAGTGAATTTTCTCAGCGTTGATTACGATAACGAAATCTCCTGTATCAACGTGTGGAGTGAATTGCGGTTTGTGTTTGCCACGGATCAAAGCAGCGGCTTCGCTGGCCAAACGACCGAGTGTTTTGCCTTCGGCATCAATAATGTGCCAATTGCGTTCAACTTCGTTCGGCTTCGCCATATAGGTGGTACGCATGAATGTTTCCTCCTTGTTCTCGTACGAAAATCTTCTGTTTCGTATATCTTGTTTCTCATTGAATTACGATTATGTGAGTTAAGCAAAGCATTTTTTTGGCATTTTCTCGATCGGGGCTGTGGGATAGCCATCAAGAAAACACAACTTTTATATTACAGTATAAACATAACAAGTGCAAGTGATTTTTAAACATTTAGCCTATTAATCAGGAAGAAATTTATAGAAAAAACTATTCACTTTCAATCTCGTCATATTCAACACTCCACAAAGCTAACCCCATGGCCACAGCTGTTGGACCAGCATGTGATCGATCACATGCTGCCAATATTTCAGCAACCTTATCAGCAGGTATTTTACCTTCCCCCACATGGATCAAAGTCCCCATAATAATGCGAACCATGTGCTGAAGAAATCCACTACCTGTTATATAAGTATGGATAACTCCTTGATCTGATGAAGAGGGTCGGCACATACTGCGGTCTACTTCCATATGAGCTTCAAAGATCGTTCGTACATGAGAAGTCTTCGTAGACCGTCGTGATGCAAACGAAGTGAAGTCATGTGTCCCTATAATTTGCGTTAAGCCTTGCTGCATCGCAGGAATATCCAACTTCACTGGATGGTGAAGCTGCCAGCGCCGTTGAAACGGATCTGGAAACCTGTTGCCATTAATCGTGTATCGGTAAGTTTTACGCTTAGCCCCTCTACGAGAGTGAAACGTTAGCGGAACTTCCCTAGCCTCTGTAACCACGATGTCTTGTGGCAGCCGGGCATTAAGCGCTAGACACCAACGTTCAGTTGGGATTCGAGAGGAGGTTGTAAAGTTAAAAGGCTGGCCATAGGCATGTACTCCGGCATCTGTGCGGCCTGAAGCAGTAATCTTAAGCTTCTCACCTGTCAGATGGAGTATGGCTTGCTCCAGCCGATCCTGAATCGTATTGCCCTGAGGCTGGGTCTGAAAGCCATCATAATTCGTTCCGTCATAATTGACCTTCATCAATAGATTACGCATTCCGTTCTCCTTTTTAAACCGGTCAGCAGAACGTCGATCGAAGCACTGTCTGATCTTCTATTTGAAGAAATGGCTTCGCCGTCCCTAGTAGGACGGCATCCATTTTTCATATATAGAACTACAAGTCCTATAGGATCCTTAATTTCAAAAAAAAGAGCCCCTGCGGGAGCTCCTTCAATTGAACCAAGGTGATTCCCACGGTTATTAGTACAGCAGAGTCTTGCGCCTCTGCAGCACAATAACGCTGATATTTCCCCCATCTTTACTCCAAAGAGGGCTGGATGAAAGGGAAGCATCGGAAATCAATACTTGTGATACTACGCGCGGTCTACCAATTCAAGATAAACCATAGGCGCAGCGTCGCCACGACGAGGTCCTAGTTTAAGGATACGAGTGTATCCACCTGGACGCTCAGTGTAACGAGGAGCAATGTCAGAGAACAATTTTTGAATTGCATCTTGTTCACCATCAACAGTCTCGCGGCGAACAAATGCAGCTACTTGACGACGAGCATGAAGATCACCTTTTTTAGCTTTAGTGATCAGCTTTTCAGCGATAGAACGAACTTCTTTCGCTTTAGCTTCCGTTGTTTGGATGCGCTCGTATAAAAACAGATCCGTTACCATGTCGCGAAATAACGCTTTACGCGCACTGGAATCACGGCCCAATTTTTGGTATGCCATTGTGTTTTCCCTCCTTTACTAAAGCAATCTGCAGCTATTCTTCTGTGCGGAGACCCAAACCAAGTTCCTCAAGCTTTTCCTGAACTTCTTCCAAAGATTTGCGACCAAGGTTACGCACCTTCATCATATCTTCTTCAGTCTTCGTGGTAAGCTCTTGTACGGTATTAATACCAGCACGTTTGAGGCAGTTGTAGGAACGAACAGAAAGATCAAGCTCTTCGATTGTCATCTCAAGTACTTTTTCTTTTTTGTCTTCTTCTTTTTCAACCATAATTTCGGCGTCTTTCGCTTCGTCCGTAAGACCTACGAACAGAACGAGGTGCTCGTTCAAAATTTTGGCTCCGAGGCTTACAGCCTCTTCCGGTCTGATACTTCCATCCGTCCAAATTTCAAGCGTCAATTTGTCGTAGTTAGTCACTTGACCAACACGTGTATTGTCTATGCCGTAGTTAACGCGTGAAATTGGAGTGTAGATGGAGTCAACTGGAATAACACCAATTGGCTGATCGTCACGTTTGTTCCGGTCCGCTTGGACATAGCCGCGACCACGGCCTGCAAAAATACGCATATGAAGTCTCGCACCAGGTCCCAGCGTTGCAATGTGAAGATCCGGATTGAGGATCTCAACATCGCTGTCCGCACGGATATCACCTGCGGTAACGATGCCTTCCCCTTCAGCATCAATCTCGAACACTTTTTCCTCGTCTGAATGAATCTTCAGAGACAAGGCTTTAAGGTTCAGAATGATTTCCGTCACATCTTCCATTACGCCTGGAACGGTCGAGAACTCATGCAGAACGCCGTCAATTTGGACCGAAGTCACTGCGGCTCCTGGAAGCGAAGAAAGCAATATCCGGCGAAGCGAGTTCCCCAGAGTCGTGCCATACCCACGTTCCAGCGGTTCAACTACGAATTTCCCATAGGTACCTTCATCATTAGCTTCTACGGTCTCAATCTTCGGCTTTTCGATTTCTATCACGAGTTTACCCCTCCTTCAACGTCGCTCCTATATGAAACTGTCACCCCATCAGGTGCATCATGTAGTATGCCTAAACACCTATTATTAGCAGATGCGTCAGAATTATACCACATTCACAATACTGATTTCACTATACGCGACGACGCTTAGGCGGACGGCATCCATTGTGAGGAACCGGAGTTACGTCTTTAATAAGGTTAACTTCAAGCCCTGCAGCTTGAAGGGAACGGATGGCTGCTTCGCGGCCCGCGCCCGGTCCTTTAACCATAACCTCAACCGACTTCATGCCGTGCTCCATAGCTGCTTTAGCTGCTGATTCAGCTGCCATTTGCGCTGCGAATGGAGTGGACTTACGGGAACCTTTAAATCCTTGGCCGCCGGAGCTTGCCCAGGAAATTGCATTTCCGTGAGGATCCGTGATGGTAACGATGGTGTTGTTGAACGTGGAACGAATATGTGCCACGCCGGATTCGATATTTTTACGGTCGCGACGTTTGGTACGTACGACTTTTTTCGGTTTAGCCATTGTCTCTTATCCCCCCTTATTATTTCTTTTTGTTTGCTACCGTACGACGCGGGCCTTTCCGGGTACGGGCATTCGTTTTAGTACGTTGACCGCGAACAGGCAATCCACGACGGTGGCGAACACCGCGGTAACAGCCGATCTCAGTAAGACGTTTAATATTTAAGGAAATTTCACGACGCAGGTCACCTTCAACCTTAACCGTTTTGTCGATCGTTTCACGCAGTTTGCTGACTTCATCTTCCGTCAAATCACGGACACGTGTATTAGCGCTAATGCCTGTTTCATTAAGAATTTTCTGAGAAGTCGTTTTACCGATTCCGAAAATATAAGTCAAGGCGATCTCAACGCGTTTGTCACGTGGCAAATCCACTCCAGCTATACGAGCCATTTTACGCTACACCCCCTTCTTAACCTTGTTTTTGTTTGTGTTTCGGATTTTCGCAAATCACCATAACAGTCCCTTTGCGGCGGATTACTTTACATTTCTCGCAAATGGGCTTTACAGAAGGTCTTACCTTCATGTTAATTACCTCCTCAAAGTTTTGCGAAGCAAAACTTTTTTCGTAGTTCCCATCTATTTACGGTAAGTTATACGACCTTTTGATAAATCATAAGGCGATAACTGCACGACCACTTTGTCTCCGGTCAAAATACGGATAAAGTGCATCCGCAATTTACCGGATACATGGGCAAGTATTTGATGACCGTTCTCAAGCTCAACCTTAAACGTTGCGTTTGGCAACGGTTCAAGGACAGTACCTTCTACTTCAATGACATCTTCCTTAGCCACAGTTAGTCTCCTTTCTCATCAGCACTTATTCCGGTGGGTCCAGCATACTTCATGACTGCGAATCGCAGCTTTCCGTTTGTTACCCGCCCAGTTTCCTTCAAACTGTCCACAACCTCACTGCTGATGAAGGGTATGAGCTCAAGATGAAGAATATTCTTCTTCTTTGGCCCATCAAACTTACGTTTGTCTCCATCTGCAATGTATACAAATCTGCTATCAACAACTGCGATAACAACGGCTGCCTCTCCGGCATCTTTGCCTTTGAGAATTCTCACTAATTGACCAACCTGCGGGCTGCTCACAGTATTCAAGAGGAGATCACCTACGCATTCAGTTTTGTGAAAATTTCCATGCCGTCCGGAGTAACTGCTACTGTATGCTCGAAGTGAGCACATAGTGAGCCATCAACCGTAACGACAGTCCAGTTATCTTCCAGTGTTCTGACATGTCTCTTTCCTGCGTTTACCATCGGCTCAATCGCGAGCACCATACCCGGTTTCAGACGTGGTCCGCGGTCCGCTATGCCATAATTCGGAATTTGCGGTTCTTCATGCAGTTTTGCCCCAATACCATGACCAACATACTCACGTACGACTGAGAAACCAGCCTCTTCGATGTATTGCTGAATAGCATGGGAGATTGTAAACAAGCGCACATCCGGCTTAACTAACGCCAGTCCCGCGTACAAGGAGCCTTCCGTAACGTCCAGCAAACGCTGAGCCTCTTCGGAAATGCTGCCCACACCGTAGGTCCAGGCGGAATCACCGTGATAACCGCGGTACTCTGCACCGATATCCAGCGTAACAATATCGCCTTCGATCAGTTTACGTTTACCAGGAAATCCATGCACTAATTGTTCGTTGACTGAAGCGCAAATGCTGGCAGGAAAACCGTTGTAGCCTTTGAAAGACGGCACAGCATCTTGACTGCGAATGTATTGATCGGCGATTCTGTCGAGCTCACCCGTTGTAATGCCAGGCTCAATGGCCTGAGCAATAAGACGGTGACTCTCGGCAACAATTCGACCAGCTTCCCTCATAAAGGCAAGTTCCTGTTCGGATTTACAAATGATCATTACATTAACCCCGCATTAAAGACACGATTTCAGAAGTAACGACATTAATTTCGTTTTCCCCGTTTACCTGACGCAAAAGACCTTTATTATCATAAAACGCAAGCAGCGGCGCTGTTTTATTATCATACTCATCCAGGCGCTTGCCTACACTTTCTTCGTTGTCATCCGGACGTTGATATAATTCACCGCCATCAATGTCGCAAATGCCATCTTGCTTCGGCGGGTTGAAGATTAAATGGTAGGATGCTCCGCAAACGCTGCAGATACGACGTCCAGTAAGACGCGCCATTAGCAATCCACGGTCAACATTCAAGTTGATGACATGATCCAAAGAAGTGTTCAAACGGCTAAGAATATCATCCAGCGCTTCCGCTTGCGAAAGAGTTCTTGGAAATCCATCCAATAGAAATCCTTTTTCGCAATCGGACTGCTGCAACCGTTCTTCGACTATCCCAATGGTCACATCATCTGGTACAAGCAAACCTTGATCTATAAATGATTTGGCCTTCAATCCTACCGGAGTTTCCTGTTTGATTGCCAAACGGAAAGCATCTCCTGTCGAAATATGAGGAATACCAAATTCTTTAACGATTTCTGCCGCTTGTGTTCCCTTGCCTGCCCCAGGAGGGCCCATGAATAAAATGTTCACGATTTCTCTCTCCCCCCAAAAGTTCGCCACCAAGCAAGAAACAGCATAATAGGTGCCGGGAAGAATAAAAACTTAAGCTTCACCGGAACCTATCACCTATTTATTGATGAAGCCTTTGTAATGGCGTTTGATCAATTGGCTCTCGATCTGCTTCATAGTATCCAATGCCACACCGATTACGATCAGCAGTGATGTACCGCCAATACGAACTTCTTTAGGCAATCCAGATAAAGCACCGAAGAACATCGGCAGAACAGAGATCAAAGCTAGGAACAAAGCGCCGGACATAGTCAGACGAGACATTACTCTAGTCAGATATTTCTCTGTAGCTTTACCAGGACGGATACCTGGAATATAACCACCATTCTTCTTCATGTTATCGGCCATCTGCTGAGGATTCATCTGCACGAACGTATAGAAGAACGTGAACCCGATGATCATCACTACATACAGAAGCATACCAAGTGGAGCATCGGTTGCTAAATACTTAGCAATCCATTGAGCCCAGGCATGTGTTGACCAGAAACTGGAGAGAACAACTGGGAACTGAAGCAATGATACGGCGAAGATTACCGGAATTACACCTGCCGCATTAATTTTCAATGGGATATGTGTATTCTGTCCACCGTACATTTTATTGCCGACTACGCGTTTAGCGTATTGAACAGGAATCTTCCGAATACCTTGCTGTACGAAGATAACTGCTGTAATAATCGCTACAATCACAATCAGCACGATAACGACTTTAAGAATATTCAGGAACACCTGATCCGGCTGAATAAAACTTGAGTTAGCCGTACTTGTGATATATCCCGGAATGGCGGCGACGATTCCCGCAAAAATCAGGATCGAAATCCCGTTCCCGATTCCCTTTTCGGTAATCTGTTCACCAAGCCACATCAAGAAAGAAGTACCCGCCGTCAAGATAATGGCAACCAGCAAGTAATCAGCAAATGTCGCATTCGGCATCATTTGAGTATTATATATCCGGTTAAACCCTATCGACGTAGCAAAACCTTGGATCAGGGCTAATATCACTGTACCGTAACGAGTGATTTGCGCCAATTGTTTTTTCCCGTGCTCCCCTTGTTTAGCCCATTCAGCAAACTTAGGAACAACATCCATCGACAGCAATTGCACGATGATGGATGCTGTAATGTACGGGTAAATACTGATCGCAAATATCGAGAAGTTTTTGAGCGCTCCGCCCGAAAAGGTGTTCAAGAGTCCCATCAAAGCGTCACCGCTCTGATTTGCTGTTTGCAGTACATCTTTGTTCACACCAGGAACCGGAACAAACGAACCGATACGGTAGATAATCAGAATGAACAAGGTAAACAGGATCTTTTTGCGCAAATCTTCAACATGCCAGATATTCTTAAGCGTCTTGAACATTAGATCACCTCGGTTTTACCGCCGGCAGCCTCGATTTTCTCTACCGCAGATTGAGAGAACTTATTTGCTTGTACAGTCAATTTTACGGTCAACTCACCGTTGCCGAGAATCTTGATGCCGCTTTTGGAATTCTTGACAACACCAGTTTCAAGCAACAACTGCGGAGTCACTTCAGTTCCTTCTGCAAAGCTATTCAGATCTTCCAGGTTCACAATCGCATACTCTTTACGGGTAGGATTGACGAAACCACGTTTAGGCAGACGACGATAGAGCGGATTTTGTCCACCCTCGAAGCCCGGACGAACACCACCGCCAGAACGTGAGTTTTGACCTTTGTGACCGCGACCGGAAGTTTTACCATTTCCGCTACTAGGACCACGACCAACGCGATTGCGTTCTTTGCGGGAACCAGGAGCTGGAGCAAGTTCATGTAACTTCATCGTTTGCACCTCCTTATGTTTGTTAATTTATGCGAGGCGTTTAGCCTTCAATTTCAGTTACAGATAGCAAGTGACTCACTTTATTGATCATTCCGCGAATTGCAGGACTGTCATTGTGAACCACTGTCGTGTTGAGTTTACGCAGGCCGAGCGTCTTAACAGTAACACGTTGTGTTTCTGGACGTCCGATTACACTACGCACGAGGGTAATTTGCAATTTTGCCATTGACGTTCCCCTCCTTAACCGCGCAATTCTTCGACAGATTTGCCGCGAAGTTTCGCGACCTCTTCAATGCGTTTCAGACGGGAAAGTCCCTCCAAAGTTGCATTGACCATGTTCATGGAATTCGAAGAACCCAGTGATTTTGTCAAAATGTCGCCAACGCCTGCCAATTCCAATACCGCACGAACTGGACCGCCAGCGATAACGCCAGTACCCTCTGATGCTGGTTTCAACAACACGCGTCCTGCGCCGAAGTGTCCAGTAACGAGATGGGGAATCGAAGTTCCTACGATTGGGATGTGAATCAGGTTTTTCTTGGCGTCTTCAATGCCTTTACGGATGGCATCCGGAACTTCGCCGGCTTTACCGATACCAGCACCGACGTAGCCGTTGCCGTCGCCCACAACAACAAGTGCACTAAAGCTGAAACGGCGTCCGCCTTTTACAACTTTTGCAACACGGTTAATGTGTACAACTCTTTCTGTCAGTTCTAAACTGTTCGGATCTACACGCAAGTCGTTAACCTCCTTTTAAGAATTATTCTAGAATTCAAGACCAGCTTCACGAGCTGCATCAGCCAATGCTTGAATCCGTCCATGGTACAAGTAACCTCCGCGGTCGAATACGACCACTGCATATCCTTTTTCTTTGGCACGCTCAGCGACCAATTGGCCAACTTTCGCTGCAGCTTCAACGCTACCGCCATTACCGATATTAGCGCTCAGATCTTTATCAAGTGTAGAAGCGGATACGATAGTAACCCCTTTAACATCATCGATCAGTTGAGCGTAGATGTGTTTCGAAGAACGGAATACGTTCAAACGTGGACGCTCAGTAGTTCCCTGGATCTTCTTACGAACACGCAGGTGTCTTTTGAGACGAGCCTTGTTTTTATCTTCTTTTGTAATCATGACTTCCCTTTCACTCCCTTCAGTTTGCCGTAAACAGCTTCACTTTAAGATGCACGGGGTATCTTACAATTAAGTTTAAACTGGTTATTTCTTCTTACCAGCTTTACCTTCTTTGCGGATGATACGCTCGCCTTCATATTTGATACCTTTACCTTTATACGGTTCTGGTTCACGAACGGAACGGATTTTAGCAGCGTATGCGCCAACGCGTTCTTTATCGATACCTTTAACGATGATCTTCGTGTTCGCAGGAACTTCGAACTCGATACCAGCTTCCGGTGTAATTTCAACCGGGTGGGAATAACCAACGTTCAGAACGATTTTATCTCCGGATTTGCTTGCACGATATCCGACCCCAACCAGTTCCAGAGATTTCGAGAAACCTTCAGTCACACCTGCTACCATGTTGTTGACAACGGAGCGGGTTGTGCCGTGAAGTGAACGATGCAATTTGTTATCCGACGGGCGAACAACGGTAATTTCGTTATTTTCAACTGTAACCTTCATGTCTTTATGAAGCTCACGAGTCAAAGAACCTTTTGGACCTTTTACTGTAATAACGGCGTTGTCCAAAGTGACATCTACACCGCTAGGTACTGCGATTGGTTTGCGACCAATACGAGACATGTGTTGCACCTCCTTATCTTGTGACGTTTATTACCAAATGTAGCAGACAACTTCTCCGCCAGATTTTGATTGACGAGCTTCTTTGTCGGTCATAACTCCCTTAGATGTGGAGATAATCGCGATTCCTAGACCACCGAGTACACGAGGCACTTCATTGCTCTTCGTGTATACGCGAAGGCCTGGTTTACTGATTCTTTTCAAACCAGAAATAACACGCTCTTGGTTAGGGCCGTATTTCAAGAAGATACGGATAATCCCTTGTTTGCTATCTTCAACGAATTCCGCATCGCGGATGAAACCTTCACGCTTCAAAATGTCAGCGATTTGTTTCTTCATAGTAGAAGCAGGCATTTCTACCGTCTCGTGACGCACAATGTTAGCGTTACGAATACGAGTAAGCATATCTGCAATAGGATCAGACATAGTCATGTGTGTAAACCTCCTTCCCGTTTATAAACTTCTTACCAACTTGCTTTTTTCACGCCAGGGATCTGGCCTTTATAAGCTAATTCACGGAAACAAATTCTGCAAATTTTGAACTTTTGCAGTACCGAATGTGGACGACCACAACGTTCGCAACGTGTATATGCACGTACTTTAAACTTAGGCGTACGTTGTTGTTTAACTTTCATCGAAGTTTTTGCCACTTAGCCTGACACCTCCTAAACATTTTCGGAGAAAATGGATTAACCGACTTTATTTTGCGAAAGGCATTCCCAGCTGACCCAGCAGCTCGCGGGATTCCTCGTCCGTCTTAGCAGTCGTTACAATAACGATGTCCATACCGCGGACTTTATCCACTTTGTCATATTCGATCTCGGGGAAGATCAATTGTTCTTTAAGACCAAGTGTGTAGTTACCACGGCCGTCAAAGGCTTTAGTGGAAACACCACGGAAGTCACGTACACGTGGAAGTGTTACGTTGAACAATTTGTCCAAGAAGTAATACATACGCTCTCCGCGCAGTGTTACTTTAACCCCAATCGGCATATTTTCGCGTAGTTTGAAACCAGCGATGGATTTTTTAGCTTTAGTGATTACTGGTTTTTGACCAGCGATCAACTGCATGTCATTAACTGCAGCATCAAGTACTTTGGAGTTTTGAACAGCGTCACCCACACCCATGTTGATGACAACCTTCTCGATCTTAGGCACTTGCATAACAGTTGTATAGTTAAACTTCTGCATCAAAGCAGGTGTAATTTCGTTAAGAAAACGTTCTTTCATTCTTGCTGCCATGAAGATTTAACCTCCTTTCTTAAGGGCTAGATTAGTCGATAATCTCTCCGGATCTTTTAGCA
Source organism: Paenibacillus sp. FSL H8-0315 (assembly GCF_038005365.1). NCBI lineage: Bacteria > Bacillati > Bacillota > Bacilli > Caryophanales > Paenibacillaceae > Paenibacillus > Paenibacillus sp. FSL H8-0315. Next base: position 2,683,728 of record NZ_JBBOTA010000001.1, read on the forward strand.
ATCCGAACTTTTTTACCATTGTCCAAAACTTTGTAACCGATACGGGTTACTTTGCCGGTCTTCGGATCGATGTGCATTACGTTGGACACATGAATCGAAGCTTCCTGCTCAATAATTCCACCCTGTGGATTCAGCTGGTTCGGCTTTTGGTGTTTTTTCACCATATTGACGCCTTCTACCAGAACGCGGTTTTCACGAGGATAAGCAGCGATGACACGGCCTTTTTTGCCTTTGTCTTTACCACTGATCACAAGCACCACGTCATCTTTCTTCACGTGCAGTTTATTGTTATGGGATTCCAGAACTTTTTTCACTCTAGGCATTTATTACACCTCCTATAACTAACCTTCAACTTATTGGTGCCGTGTTTATTAGATAACTTCCGGTGCCAAGGAAACGATCTTCATGTAGTCTTTATCGCGAAGTTCGCGAGCAACTGGTCCAAAGATACGTGTTCCACGAGGGCTTCTGTCGTCTTTAACAACAACAGCTGCATTTTCGTCGAATGCGATGTAAGATCCATCTTTACGACGAACGGAACGTTTCGTACGAACAACTACCGCTCTAACAACATCACCTTTTTTGACAACGCCGCCTGGTGTTGCTTGTTTAACGGAACAAACGATCAAATCACCGATTGCTGCTGTACGGCGTCCAGTACCACCCAGTACGCGGATACACATCAGTTCCTTCGCACCAGAGTTGTCAGCCACATGCAAACGTGTAAATGGTTGAATCATTATAATTTCCTCCTTCCGGAAAAACTCTCTTGATTATCTTAGATGATAACCGCTGCTTCTACCACTTCAACTAGTCTCCAACGTTTGTCCTTAGACAACGGACGAGTTTCCATGAGTTTTACGGTATCGCCAATCTTTGCAACATTTCCCTCATCATGTGCTTTGAATTTCTTCGTAGACTTGATGCGTTTGTGGTACAAATTGTGTTTCTTATAGGTTTCAACAGCAACTACGATGGTTTTATCCATTTTATCACTGACCACTTTACCGATTAGCACTTTACGTGCATTACGTTCTTCACTCATTAGTTAGCCTCCTTCCTGAATACGGATCTGCGATCCGTCTCACTTAACTAATCCCAAGCACTCTTTGATGGATCACGGTTTTAGCACGAGCTATTTCCTTACGCACGTCACGAATCCGAGTTGGGTTGTCCAATTGGCCAGTTGCCAATTGAAAACGGAGATTAAAAAGTTCCTCTTTGAATCCAGCGATCTTTTGTTCAATCTCAGCAGTGGTTAAGTTGCGAAGTTCATTAGCTTTCATTTGCTTCACCACCCAATTCTTCACGTTTCACAAACTTAGTCTTTACAGGCAGCTTGTGAGCGGCAAGACGCATCGCTTCACGAGCGATTTCTTCCGACACGCCTCCGAGTTCGAACATAATCTTGCCCGGTTTAACTACGGCTACCCATTTCTCAACGTTACCTTTACCACTACCCATACGAACCTCGAGAGGCTTTTGAGTAATAGGTTTATCTGGGAAAATCTTGATCCAAACTTGACCGCCACGTTTGATATAACGTGTCATCGCGATACGAGCAGCTTCGATCTGACGGTTAGTGATCCAAGACGGTTCAAGTGCAACCAGGCCGAATTCGCCGAAGTTCAATTCAGTACCGCCTTTTGCCATACCCTTCATGTGTCCGCGTTGTTGCTTGCGGTGTTTTACGCGTTTTGGTACCAACATGATTAGTTGCCTCCTTCCTGAGCAGCTTGTTTCTTAGCTGGGGGAAGAACTTCTCCACGGTAGATCCATACTTTTACGCCGATAAGACCGTAAGTTGTATGTGCTTCAGCCGTTCCGTAATCGATATCGGCACGAAGCGTATGAAGTGGAACTGTTCCTTCGCTATAACCTTCTGAACGAGCAATCTCAGCTCCGCCAAGACGTCCGCCCACTTGAGTTTTAATCCCTTTTGCGCCAGAACGCATAGTTCTTTGAATCGCTTGTTTGAGGGCACGACGGAACGATACACGACGTTCCAATTGTTGAGCAATGCTCTCAGCTACAAGAATTGCATCCAATTCAGGGTGCTTGATTTCATTGATGTTGATGTGTACTTTTTTGCCACCAGCGATTGCTGTAACTGCGCTGCGAAGTACTTCTACTTCTGCTCCGCCTTTACCAATAACCATACCTGGTTTAGCTGTATGAATTGTAACGTTCACGCGGCTAGCCGCTCTTTCGATCTCGATATGGGAAACAGCGGAATCCTTCAATTTGCCTTTAAGGTATTCCCGGATTTTGACGTCTTCCATCAGAAGAGTACCGAAATCTTTTCCTGCATACCATTTAGATTCCCAATCGCGAATAATACCGATTCGGAGTCCGATTGGATTTACCTTTTGACCCACGTGTTATCCCTCCTTATTTCTCAGATACCACCAGTGTAATGTGGCTCGTGCGTTTATTGATCCGACTTGCGCGGCCCATGGCGCGCGGACGGAAACGTTTCATAGTAGGTCCTTGGTTAACGAAAACCTCGCTAACGAACAAACTGTTCACGTCCAAAGAATAGTTATGCTCAGCATTCGCAATTGCCGAATTAAGCAACTTTTCAACGACCGGAGAAGCGGATTTCGGAGTGTGGCGAAGAATAGCAATTGCTTCCCCCACTTGCTTACCGCGAATCAAGTCAACAACCAGTTTCGCTTTACGAGCGGAAATTCGCACCGATCTTGCATGTGCTTTTGCTTCCATTGTTTAACCTCCTTTCAAACAGAGACCTTATTATTATCTTCTTGTTTTCTTATCGTCACCCGCGTGGCCTTTGTAAGTACGTGTTGGCGCGAACTCGCCCAACTTGTGACCTACCATATCTTCTGTTACGTATACAGGCACGTGTTTACGGCCGTCATATACACCAAACGTATGTCCGATAAACTGAGGGAAAATGGTTGAGCGACGGGACCAAGTTTTAACAACAACCTTTTTCTCAGCCTCGTTCAGTTCCTCAACTTTTTTAAGCAGGTAGCCATCGATAAACGGCCCCTTCTTTAAACTGCGACCCATGTGTGAATCCTCCCTTCATCCGGTTCTTCAAACCGCGAATCGACGCTTCGCGCTTTATTAACTTGCCAGAAGCGTCTTATTTAGTGCGGCGGCGAACGATATATTTATCAGATGCCTTGTTTTTCTTACGCGTTTTGTAACCAAGGGTTGGTTTGCCCCATGGAGACATTGGCGATTTACGTCCGATTGGAGCGCGACCTTCACCACCACCGTGTGGGTGATCGTTAGGGTTCATTACTACCCCGCGAACTTCAGGACGACGGCCCAGCCAGCGACTACGTCCAGCTTTACCGATTTTGATCAATTCGTGATCTTCGTTACCTACGGAACCGATAGTTGCACGGCATACGCTAAGGATCTTACGAACCTCACCGGATGACAAACGAACGGAACAGTATTTTTCTTCTTTACCAAGCAATTGAGCTTCTGTACCAGCTGCACGAACCAATTGTCCGCCTTTACCTGGTTTCAACTCAATGTTGTGGATAACTGTACCTACTGGAATGTTCTCCAGTGGAAGACTGTTACCAATTTTGATGTCAGCCGCAGGACCGGACTCTACTTTATCCCCAACTCTTAGACCTTTAGGAGCGATGATATAACGTTTCTCTCCATCAGCATAGTGGATCAAAGCAATATTAGATGTGCGGTTCGGGTCATACTCGATTGTAGCAACGCTACCTGGTATGCCGTCTTTAGTCCGCTTGAAGTCGATAATACGGTATTTACGTTTATGTCCGCCGCCATGGTGACGAACCGTAATTTTACCTTGGTTGTTGCGTCCCGCATGTTTGAACAGCGGAGAAAGCAACGATTTCTCTGGCTGGTTTGTTGTAATTTCTTCAAACGTAGACACGGACATAGCGCGTCTTGCCGGAGAGGTCGGTTTGTACTTTTTGATTGGCACTGTAGTTCCCTCCTTACTTCAACAGAGTATTATTCTACCGCTTCAAAAAATTCAAGCGGTTTGCTGTCCGGGCTAAGCTTAACGATGGCTTTTTTCCACTCTGGAGTGTAACCAGAATATTTACCATAACGTTTCAGTTTGCCAGGTACACGCATTGTGTTCACATTAGTTACTTTTACTTTGAAAATAGCCTCGACAGCTTTTTTGATTTCGGTTTTGTTAGCACGGATATCCACTTCAAAAGCGTATTTCATTTCGCTCATGTAGTCGGAAGTACGTTCCGTAATCACCGGACGTTTGATAATATCACGAGGATCTTTCATTACGCGAACACCTCCTCTACCTTCAGAACTGCTTCTTTAGTGATGATCAGTTTGTCGTACGTCAGTACGTCAAGAACATTAATGCCGTCAGCCGCTACGAATTTCACCCCAGGGATGTTACGAGCGGAAAGTGCTACGTTATCATCATAGCTAGTAGCTACGATCAACGCTTTACGATCTACTTTCAGGTTGTTCAAGATTGCTGCGAATTCTTTCGTCTTCGGAGCATTCATTGTCAAGCTATCCAATACGATAATGTCATTCTCGAGTACTTTCGAGGACAAAGCGGATTTGATCGCCAAACGACGAACCTTCTTAGGCAGTTTCCAGGAATAGCTACGTGGTGTTGGTCCGAAGACAACGCCGCCGCCTTTCCATTGTGGAGAACGAATGGAGCCTTGACGAGCGCGACCTGTACCTTTTTGTTTCCAAGGTTTACGTCCACCGCCACGAACTTCAGAACGTCCTTTTACTTTGTGTGTACCACGACGTAGGGAAGCTCTTTGCATAAGCGCAGCTTCATGTAGAACGTGCTCATTCGGTTCAATACCGAATACTGTATCGCTCAGTTCCACTTCACCAACTTCGTTGCCACTAATATTAAAAAGTGTTACTTTTGGCATTTCATGTTCCTCCTTTCTTCAATAATTATTTCTTAACGGTTTGTTTAACTTTCACGAAGCTGTTTTTAGGACCTGGGATAGCGCCTTTAACCAGCAATACGTTACGTTCAACATCAACCTTGATAATTTCAAGCTTTTGAACCGTAATAGTCGTGTGACCCATATGTCCTGGAAGGCGTTTGCCCTTAGGAACACGGTTAGCTTGGATAGAACCCATGGAACCCGGTCTTCTGTGGTAACGCGATCCGTGTGCCATTGGTCCGCGGCTTTGTCCCCAACGTTTGATGTTACCTTGGAAACCTTTACCTTTAGATGTACCAGTTACGTCAACAAATTCGCCCTCAGCAAAGATATCAGCCTTCAGCTCTTGTCCAACCTCGAGAGACCCGAGATCAACACCGCGAATTTCACGAACGTAGCGCTTAGGTGTTGCATTTGCCTTTTTGGCGTGACCCTGTTCAGGCTTATTGGAACGTTTTTCTTTTTTATCAGAAAAGCCCAATTGCACTGCTTCATATCCGTCGATATTCAGGTCTTTCTTTTGCAGTACTACACAAGGTCCTGCTTCGATAACAGTAACAGGAATTACGTTACCTTCTGGAGTAAACACTTGAGTCATACCGAGTTTTTTTCCTAAGATACCTTTCAATGTTGACACCTCTTTTCTTTTCCTAAATTACTTAAAATAGAATTACAATTTGATTTCGATATCTACACCGGACGGTAGATCCAAGCGCATCAAGGCATCCACAGTTTGTGGTGTTGGGTTCACAATATCGATCAAACGTTTGTGAGTCCGTTGTTCAAACTGTTCACGGGAATCCTTGTACTTGTGTACCGCACGGAGAATAGTAATGATTTGCTTCTCAGTTGGTAACGGAATCGGCCCGGACACACCTGCACCCGAACGTTTTGCTGTTTCAACAATCTTCTCAGCGGATTGATCAAGAATTCTGTGGTCGTATGCTTTCAAGCGAATACGAATTTTTTGCTTTGCCATTTTAGTCCCTCCTTCTATCGCCCAATTTGGTATCGGACATACTCCGTGAAAATTTTCTGACCTCGTCCCCATGGCAAAGGGGCCGGGTGTGTCAGTAACCTCTCACATCATCGCAACGTCTCAGAACAACATTTATTATTATATATAATAGGCAGCAGTATTGCAAGCGAAAATAGAAAAACAACGCATATTTTTTTCATGCGCTGTTCTTCTACTATATATATGTTAAAGATTCTCTGTGGCAGACTTAAAAAACTCTGCGGAGGAAGCAGTCTGAGCCGTTGCTGTTCCGATCCCCTCGATGGTTTGGATTAAGGTTCTTATTTCTTCTTCCACTATTACAATCTCCTGTGTACTGCTACGCATAGCGTCTACAATATCAGAGAACAAAAGACTAGTCTCAACCGATTGGTGCTTCCCATTCTTAGTTAACTCCTGCACCTTACGAATCTCTTCTACAACCTGCTGAGTGAGTAGACCTGATTTATTTGTTAGCTCTACGATCTGAATTACAGTACTCTTAGTATCCTCTGCAAGCCGGCTAACTTCTTGAGCAACCACACTAAAACCTCTACCATGCTCACCGGCTCTAGCGGCTTCAATCGTTGCATTAAGTGAGAGGATTTTAGTCTGATCGGCAATTTCCCTTACTGAGTTCACAATTTTTTGAATTTGCTTAGAGGAATCGCTTAACTCAATGATCGAGTCTTCCATCTCACTGGTGGTCTGATATATAAGATTAATTTGCTCAGTCAAATCACCCAAGTGTTCATGCCCATCTGTAGCTAATCCCTGTGACTCCAGAGCGGATGCAGCCGTACGTTGGAATGTTCTACTTACTTCATTGCTGCTTGCCACTAGCTGCTTCACAGCAGCATTAGTATCGATGCTATAATCTATCAATTCAACGCTAAACTCTGAAATTTTTTGTTTTAATTCATTTTTCACCAATAGATATTGCTCTTCCTTCTCTTTTATGTTCTCCTTCTCATATTCTTCTAGAACCAGCTGCTGCTCAAGGTTAAGGAGCTTGGTCACGGTCTGAACCACTCGAAGGCGTGTATTATCATCGTTTGTTTCATTATATATAACGCGTATAAATACGTTCTGAAGATTCTGAAAAGCAGATAAATACCATTTAGGCTCAAGCCCTACTTTTTTATGAATATTAGCGATCATTAGACGCTTTGCTATGTACTCATCATCAACCTTTCCATTAAAAATCTCTAGAATATGACCACGAAGAGTAGTTTTCAACCTCTCTATACTGCTATGCTCTAAAATAATAGCTTCAAGTTTATTTACGCCTAATACCGAATTGTAAAATTGATCAATGATATAGTCTATATTCTGCTCAACAACAGGTTTCACCCTGCGTAGTAAGTTCAAATCTGCTTCAGTTAGATCAATCATTCTCATCTGCTCGTTAAGCTCACCATGTCCCTCCAGCTTATGAAAAGACTCTGCCACAGAATGATTCTGATCCTTGAAGTCTAAGGAATGAGAGGCAGGAGAATCTACATTATTATTACGTGCATTTAACGCATGCATGAAGGAAAAAGGACATTTCCCCATATTACCACTCTCCCACAATTCCTATTATTTTACATTATTATTCCTCCTTCATTTTACTCTATCATTAGTATAATTGTAAACAATTGATTGTTGTAATTTGACGAATTATGTAGAAAAAGATCATATTGTTATGCTTTATTATCAATTGGTGTCGAATAATACATTATTCTCAGAAAAAACAAAAAAGCCCCTGATTCTCCGCAAGAAGAATCAGGGGTGTTTGTAATTCGGAATCTACCCGCAGATAGAAGTCGAATTATTATTTTTGGATAGAAGCTACGCTACCAGCACCAACTGTACGGCCACCTTCGCGAATGGAGAATTTAGTACCTTCTTCAATAGCGATTGGGGAGATCAGTTGTACGGTTACGGAGATGTTATCACCAGGCATAACCATTTCAGTACCTTCTGGCAAGTTGATGATACCAGTTACGTCAGTTGTACGGAAGTAGAACTGTGGACGGTATCCAGTGAAGAAAGGCTTGTGACGGCCACCTTCTTCTTTTGTCAGAACGTAAATTTGAGCAGTGAACTCAGTGTGTGGTTTAACGGAGTTCGGCTTAGCCAATACTTGGCCACGCTCGATCATGTTACGGTCAACACCACGAAGCAATGCTCCGATGTTGTCCCCAGCTTGAGCGGAATCCAGCAATTTACGGAACATTTCTACGCCCGTAACTACGGATTTCTTAGTATCTTCGTGAATACCAACGATTTCGATTTCTTCTCCGACTTTAACTGTTCCGCGTTCTACGCGACCAGTTGCCACAGTACCGCGGCCAGTGATGGAGAATACGTCTTCGACAGGCATCAAGAAAGGCTTGTCAGTTTGACGCTCAGGAAGTGGAATGTACTCATCGATTGTTTCAAACATTTCGATGATTTTTTTAGCGTAATCGCCATCTGGGTTTTGCAGAGCTTCACGAGCAGAACCACGGATGATTGGAGTATCGTCGCCTGGGAAGTCATACTCGCTAAGCAAGTCGCGAACTTCCATTTCAACCAATTCCAACAACTCTTCGTCTTCAACCATGTCGCATTTGTTCAAGAAGACAACGATGTAAGGAACGCCTACTTGACGGGACAACAGGATGTGCTCGCGAGTTTGTGGCATTGGGCCATCAGCTGCGGATACAACCAGGATAGCTCCGTCCATTTGCGCTGCGCCAGTGATCATGTTTTTAACATAGTCGGCGTGACCAGGGCAGTCTACGTGAGCGTAGTGACGGTTAGGAGTTTCATATTCAACGTGGGAAGTGGAGATTGTGATACCACGTTCGCGCTCTTCAGGAGCTTTGTCGATTTGATCGAATGCGATAGCTGCGCCACCGTAAGTTTTGGACAATACAGTAGTGATTGCAGCAGTCAGAGTCGTTTTACCATGGTCGACGTGACCAATAGTACCGATGTTAACGTGCGGTTTGTTACGTTCAAACTTTGCCTTTGCCATTTGAACAGTTCCTCCTTAATGTGGGGTTCCTTATATTTGAGCCGCCCGCATACCTGTAATCTTAGATGACTGAGTGTTTATACCCGGGACGGCAAGTTAAAACTGGTAATTATTCAGCGCCTTTGTTCTTTGCAGCGATCTCTTCCGCAATGGATTTAGGAACTTCTTCATAGTGAGAAAGCTCCATTGAGAATACGCCACGTCCTTGTGTACCAGAACGAAGTGTTGTAGAGTATCCGAACATTTCGGAAAGAGGCACCTTAGCACGGATAATTTGCGCTCCACCACGGGAATCCATACCTTCGATACGGCCACGGCGGGAGTTCAGCATACCCATTACATCACCCATATATTCCTCAGGAACAGTTACTTCTACTTTCATGATTGGCTCAAGCAGGACAGGCTTACACTTGTCTTTAGCTGCTTTGAGTGCCATCGAACCGGCAATTTTAAATGCCATTTCGTTGGAATCGACATCATGATAAGAACCATCTACGATGGTAGCTTTAACGTCTACTAGCGGGAAGCCAGCAAGTACGCCGTTTTTCATTTGTTCTTCAATACCCGCAAGTGCAGGAGCGATGTACTCTCTAGGAACCGAGCCACCAACAACTTTACTTTCGAATTTGCTACCAGTACCTGGTTCGAGGGGTTCAAACTCAACCCATACGTGACCGTATTGACCACGACCACCAGATTGGCGTACAAATTTACCTTCGACGCGAGCAGGTGCCTTGAACGTTTCGCGGTAAGCAACCTGTGGTTTACCCACATTGGTTTCTACTTTGAACTCACGACGCATACGGTCGATGATGATGTCCAAGTGAAGTTCACCCATACCAGCCAGGATTGTTTGGCCTGTTTCTTCATCAGTGTGAGCACGAAGAGTTGGATCCTCTTCAGTCAACTTTCCGAGAGCAACGCCCATTTTATCTTGGTCAGCTTTAGTTTTTGGTTCAACAGCGATCTCGATAACTGGATCAGGGAAGTTCATTGATTCCAGAATTACTGGATTCTTCTCATCACACAGTGTATCACCTGTACTGGTATCTTTCAAACCAACAGCAGCTGCGATGTCGCCAGAATACACGATGGAAATTTCTTGACGGCTGTTCGCATGCATTTGAAGGATACGACCAATACGTTCACGCTTGTTCTTAGTTGCATTAACTACGTATGATCCGGACTCAAGTACGCCTGAGTAAACACGGAAGAACGTAAGTTTACCAACATAAGGGTCTGTCATGATTTTAAATGCCAAAGCTGCAAACGGCTCTTCATCCGAAGAGTGACGAACAGCTTCTGTACCGTCATCAAGATGTCCAGTAATAGCTGGAACGTCAAGAGGAGATGGCAAGTAATCAACAACAGCATCCAGCATAAGCTGAATCCCTTTGTTTCGGTAGGAAGATCCAGCAATTACAGGGAACAATTTAACTTCAACTACGCCTTTGCGAATTGCAGCTTTAATTTCCGGAATTGTAATTTCTTCGCCTTCCAAATACTTCATAGTCAGATCCTCATCAAGTTCAGCAACTTTCTCGATCAACTCGAGACGCAGCTCCTCAACTTTGGCCAAATATTCTTCCGGAATATCCGTTACTTCGATGTTTTGGCCCAGATCATCTCTGAACATGTGTGCTTTTTGCTCAACTAGGTCGATAATACCAGTGAAATCACTTTCTGCACCAATTGGCAATTGAATAGCAACTGCATTGGCTTGAAGGCGATCACGCATAGTTTCGATTACGTTAAGGAAATCCGCACCGATAATGTCCATTTTGTTTACATATGCAATCCGGGGAACGTTATAACGGTCAGCCTGTCTCCATACGGTTTCAGACTGAGGCTCAACGCCCTCTTTTGCACTAAATACACCAACTGCCCCATCCAATACACGCAGGGAACGTTCAACTTCAACAGTGAAGTCAACGTGTCCTGGGGTATCAATGATATTGATGCGGTGACCTTTCCACGCAGCAGTCGTAGCAGCGGACGTAATCGTGATTCCGCGCTCTTGTTCTTGCTCCATCCAGTCCATTGTAGCAGCACCCTCGTGAACTTCACCGATTTTGTGCGTACGGCCTGTATAGAAAAGAATCCGCTCTGTGGTAGTTGTTTTACCAGCATCAATATGCGCCATGATCCCGATGTTACGTGTATTTTTTAAGGAGAACTCTCTAGCCATGAAATGGATCTCCCTTCAAAATATAAGTTATTTGAATGACCTTTATCCTACCAACGGTAGTGAGCGAACGCTTTGTTTGCTTCAGCCATTTTGTGTGTATCTTCACGTTTCTTAACAGAAGCGCCTGTGTTGTTGGAAGCGTCGATGATCTCAGCCGCCAAACGCTCTTCCATAGTCTTCTCACCGCGGTTGCGAGAGTAGTTTACGAGCCAACGTAATCCCAGAGCAGTACGTCTCTCTGGTTTAACCTCGATAGGTACTTGATAGTTAGCACCACCGACACGACGAGCTTTGACTTCCAAAACCGGCATGATATTCTTGATGGCAGCTTCGAAAACTTCCATCGGATCTTTACCCGTACGTTCTTCAATCAATTTGAATGAATTGTACAGAATGCTTTGAGCGACACCTCTTTTACCACCCAGCATAATGCGGTTAATCAAACGAGTAACCAACTTGCTATTATACAACGGATCTGGCAATACGTCTCTCTTTGTAACTGGACCTTTGCGTGGCATGGATATCCCCCTTTCTTAAATGTTTATTATTCAGATATTGTTATCTTACTTCTTAGCTTTAGGACGTTTTGCACCGTATTTAGAACGAGCTTGCATCCGGTTAGCTACACCTGCTGTATCCAAAGCACCACGAACGATATGGTAACGAACCCCTGCAAGGTCCTTTACTTTACCTCCGCGAAGTAATACAACACTGTGCTCTTGTAAGTTATGTCCGATACCCGGGATATAAGCTGTTACCTCGAGACGGTTCGTCAAACGAACACGGGCATATTTACGAAGCGCTGAGTTTGGTTTACGTGGAGTCATTGTGCCTACACGAGTGCACACACCGCGTTTTTGCGGAGCGCTCAAATTTGTAGCCTCACGCTTGAGGGCGTTATACCCTTTTTGAAGAGCGGGAGATTTAGATTTTTCGATTTTGGCTTGACGGCCTTTACGAACCAATTGGTTAATTGTTGGCATGTTGTTGCCACCCCCTTCCTGAAATGATAGTCGATTTAAGAACTCTAAGCCCACAGACCCAGGCGGTTCATAAAAAGACAAATGAAAAGTTCTTGCCGCTGGTGTTCACCCCAGTACAAAAACATTTCTGTAGCTATTGTTTTAAGACGGCTGCCATCGCAGCGCCAACTTCTATTCCGCAGGCCTTGCCCAAATTCAGCATCGTATCCACATATGTGATCTTAACACCTTGTTTGTTACAAAGCAAAACTATCCTGGAAGTAAGCCTTTGATCTCCGTCCTCTGCCACATAGACTTCTGCGGCTAGGCCCAACTCTACCGCCTTGACGGTTTGTTTGGTACCGATCTTGACCTGAGCATCCTGTAGTCCTCTATCATCAGTCATTCTCTTTACCTCCAATGAACAAGGATAACATGGCTACTCACGCACCTTAGACATTTTAGCATTATCAATAGATGGTGTCAAGAAATTCAGCAACAATTTTTATAGAAATTATACACAGCAGAACACTCATGCCACACCTATGAGTAGGTATGACATGAGCACACTACCATGATTGCTAATTTATTCAGCAGGAACCGTCTCTAAAGATTCAAGTTCGCTTTCTGCATTTGGATCACTTAGCTTAACGTTACGGTAACGGTTCATCCCAGTACCTGCAGGAATCAACTTACCGATAATAACATTTTCTTTAAGTCCAAGCAACTTATCTACTTTACCTTTGATAGCAGCGTCTGTTAGGACACGAGTAGTTTCTTGGAATGATGCAGCTGACAAGAAGGAATCAGTTTCAAGAGACGCCTTGGTAATACCGAGCAAGACTGGTTTAGCAACAGCAGGCTCTTTACCAGACAAGATAGCTTCCTTGTTAGCACCTTCGTACTCATGAATATCCGCAAATGCACCTGGCAACAGACTTGTGTCACCTGCGTCAATGATACGGATCTTCCGAAGCATTTGCTTGATCATAACTTCAATGTGCTTATCATTGATCTCAACGCCTTGGTTACGGTATACACGCTGTACTTCTTGCAGAATGTAGTTTTGTACCCCACGGATCCCTTTGATACGCAGCATTTCTTTAGGGTCAATCGAACCGTCTGTCAGCTCATCGCCGGCTTCGATTTCTTGGCCTTCGCTAACACGTAGACGTGAACCATAAGTAATGGAATAAGTCTTGGATTCTGCTTCACCTTGAACCTCGATTTCGCGACGGTCTTTGGTTTCACGGATTTCCTTGATTACGCCATCGATCTCACTGATTGTAGCTTGACCTTTAGGGTTACGAGCTTCAAACAACTCCTGAATACGCGGCAAACCTTGAGTGATGTCATCACCGGCAACACCGCCGGTATGGAACGTACGCATTGTAAGCTGGGTTCCTGGTTCACCGATAGATTGTGCGGCAATAATACCAACTGCTTCACCAATCTCAACGTGTTTACCAGTTGCCAAGTTACGTCCGTAACATTTCTTACAAACACCATGACGGGCACGGCAGCTCAGTACAGAACGAATTTGCAGCTTAGTTACACCTGCGTTTACAATTGCCTCCGCTTTATCGGAGTCAATCAAATCATTGCGGTGAACAATGATTTCGCCTGTTTCTGGGTGACGAACAGTTTCGAAGCAGTAACGACCTTCAATACGGTCATACAGATCTTCGATAACTTCTTTACCATCCTGAATACGACTAACTGTGAAGCCTTTATCGGTTCCACAATCTTCTTCACGGACAATAACGTCCTGGGCAACGTCAACAAGACGACGAGTCAGATACCCTGAGTCAGCGGTACGAAGTGCGGTATCGGCAAGACCTTTACGCGCTCCGTGAGTGGAGATAAAGTACTCCAAGACGGTAAGACCTTCACGGAAGTTCGCCTTGATTGGCAATTCGAAAATCCGACCTGAAGGTGTTGCCATCAGACCACGCATACCACCCAGCTGAGTGATCTGCGATTTGTTACCACGCGCTTTAGAGTCAACCATGAGCATGATAGAGTTGAAACGGTCCATCGACTTAAGCAGGATGTTCGTAAGATCATCCTTAGTCTTCGACCAGATCTCAATAACACGGTCATACCGTTCGTCATTGGTGATCAAACCACGGCGATATTGGTTAGCAACCACATCAACCTTAGCTTCAGACTCTTTCAGGATGGTAACTTTCTCCTCAGGGACAATAACGTCCGACACGGCAACTGTAACACCAGAACGTGTGGAGTAAGTGAATCCGAGTTGTTTAATTTTATCCAAAATCATAGAAGTTTTGGTTGTGTGATAAGTTTCAAAACAACGAGCAATAATCAGACCCAGATATTCTTTACCTACAGCACTGGCTTCTGGAGCGGATTCAATCAGCTCGCGAATGTTCGCGCCTTTTTCGTAGATAAAGTATTTCTCTGGTGTGCCGTGCAGCAAGTTAGTTTTGGTTGCTTCGTTGATATAAGGGAAACTACTTGGGTAGATTTCATTAAAAATGATCTTACCGACCGTAGTAATCAACATTGCATTTTGTTGTTCTTCCGTAAAGCATGTTTTGCCAAGTGCTTTAGCCGGAATAGCAACACGAGCATGAAGTCCTGCAGTTCCGCGTTGGTAAGCTGATACAGCTTCGTTAACGGTACGCAGAATCATACCACTACCCTTTTCTTCCTTGTTATCCATGGTCAAGTAGAAAGTACCAAGGACCATATCCTGGGAAGGTGTTACAACTGGCTTACCGTCTTTAGGGTTCAAGATATTACCAGATGCAAGCATAAGAATGCGTGCTTCCGCTTGAGCTTCTGCAGACAGAGGAACGTGCACCGCCATTTGGTCACCGTCAAAGTCGGCATTGTACGCCGTACATACGAGTGGGTGAAGACGAATAGCGTGACCTTCCACCAAGATCGGTTCAAATGCTTGAATACCGAGACGGTGAAGTGTTGGTGCGCGGTTTAGAAGTACTGGGTGTTCTCTAATTACTTCTTCGAGTACATCCCAAACTTCAGGACTTACGCGTTCAACTTTACGTTTCGCGCTCTTTATGTTGTGGGCAAGACCCTTATTGACCAATTCTTTCATAACAAAAGGCTTGAACAATTCTAACGCCATTTTCTTAGGAAGTCCGCACTGATACATCTTAAGGTACGGTCCTACTACGATAACGGAACGTCCAGAGTAGTCAACCCGTTTACCGAGCAAGTTCTGGCGGAAACGTCCTTGTTTACCTTTCAGCATATGGCTGAGCGATTTAAGCGGACGGTTACCAGGACCGGTTACCGGACGTCCCCGACGGCCGTTATCGATGAGAGCATCGACAGCTTCCTGGAGCATCCGTTTTTCGTTCTGCACGATAATGTCAGGAGCACCGAGATCAAGCAGTCTTTTCAGACGGTTGTTCCGGTTAATAACACGGCGATAGAGATCATTCAAATCAGACGTAGCAAAACGGCCACCATCCAACTGAACCATCGGACGAAGCTCCGGAGGAATAACCGGAAGAACATCCATGATCATCCAATCAGGCTTGTTGCCGGAGTTACGGAACGCTTCAATGACTTCCAGACGTTTGATCGCCCGGTTACGGCGTTGGCCTTGGGCCGTACGCAGTTCTTCTTTGAGGAATTCCAGCTCTTTATCAATGTCGATATCTTGAAGAAGCTTTTTAACAGCTTCAGCACCCATGCCGGCTTGGAAACCATAACCGTATTTTTCACGGTAGCTACGATATTCTTTCTCGGACAGAAGTTGTTTCTTTTCCAGTGGAGTTTCACCTGGATCCGTTACAACATAAGATGCGAAATAGATAATTTCTTCAAGTGATCTTGGAGACATATCTAGTGCAAGCCCCATGCGGCTTGGGATACCTTTGAAATACCAGATATGAGATACCGGAGCGGCCAATTCAATGTGACCCATACGTTCACGACGAACTTTAGCACGGGTAACCTCAACGCCACAACGGTCGCAGACTACGCCCTTATAACGGACACGTTTGTATTTACCGCAATGACATTCCCAGTCTTTTTGTGGTCCAAAGATACGCTCACAGAAAAGACCCTCTTTTTCCGGTTTCAACGTACGATAGTTAATGGTTTCCGGTTTCTTAACTTCTCCGCGGGACCATGAACGAATCTTCTCCGGAGAAGCGAGTCCGATTTTCATAAATTCAAAATTGTTAACGTCCAACAAGGAGCAACCCTCCTTAACCTAATCCTGATTTAGTACCGCTTTGCCCTCTTCTGACTGTTACATCAAAAGAGGGCGTGCGGTCCTTTATAAAATGGAACTTTTAAGCTCCAGCTTGATTATTCTACTCCGACTTCTGAACCTTCTAAATTGAGGCTTAGTTTGTCGCCTGACGTCTCGTCCTCATCGTCCAATTCTCTCATTTCAATTTCCTGCTCGTCACCGCTAAGAATCTTAACATCCATACCCAGGGACTGCAGTTCTTTGATCAATACCTTGAACGACTCAGGAACACCTGGTTCCGGTACATTTTCACCTTTGACAATAGATTCGTACGTCTTCACGCGACCAACTACGTCATCGGATTTCACGGTCAAAATTTCTTGCAATGTATATGCAGCACCGTAAGCTTCAAGCGCCCACACTTCCATCTCCCCGAAACGCTGTCCACCAAATTGAGCTTTACCACCCAATGGTTGCTGCGTAACTAGTGAGTAAGGTCCTGTTGAACGGGCGTGAATCTTATCATCAACCATGTGCGCCAGTTTGATCATGTGCATGACACCAACAGTAACTTCACGTTCGAAGCGTTCACCTGTACGGCCATCATACAGCACGGTTTTACCATTACGCTGCATACCTGCTTCTTCCATCGTATCAAACACGTCGTACTCACGCGCTCCGTCGAATACCGGCGTTGCAATGTGAATTCCCAGACGCAATGCGGCCATACCAATATGGACCTCAAGCACCTGTCCGATGTTCATACGAGAAGGAACGCCCAGAGGGTTAAGAACAACCTGTACTGGCGTACCGTCCGGAAGGAACGGCATATCTTCTTCTGGCAGGATACGGGCAACGACACCCTTGTTACCGTGACGTCCGGCCATCTTGTCTCCCTCAGAGATCTTACGTTTCTGAGCGATGTAGACACGAACCAATTGATTTACACCAGGAGGCAGCTCATCGCCGTTCTCACGTGTAAAGACTTTAACGTCCACGATAATACCATCACTACCATGAGGAACGCGTAAAGAGGTATCCCGTACTTCACGAGCTTTCTCACCAAAGATAGCGTGCAGGAGACGTTCTTCTGCTGTCAGTTCAGTTACACCCTTAGGAGTAACCTTACCCACCAGAATGTCACCAGCGCTGATTTCCGCACCGATGCGGATGATTCCGCGCTCATCAAGATTGCGCAGAGCTTCTTCGCCGACGTTCGGAATATCGCGCGTAATTTCTTCAGGTCCCAATTTAGTGTCGCGAGCTTCAGATTCGTATTCTTCGATATGAATCGAAGTATATACATCTTCCTTAACCAGCTTTTCACTTAACAGGATCGCATCCTCGTAGTTGTAACCTTCCCAAGTCATGAACGCAACGACTACGTTACGGCCAAGAGCAAGTTCGCCCATTTCTGTGGAAGGACCGTCTGCCAGGATATCACCCTTCTTAACAATGTCCCCTCTTTTAGCTAGAGGACGTTGGTTAATACAGGTACCTTGGTTAGAACGCATAAATTTGTGTAATTTATATTTAACGATATCGCCTTTAACTTCCTTGCCTTCGACAGTCTCAACGCGACGCAGCCAAATTTCATTAGCTGAAGAACGTTCGATAATACCGTCATACTTGGAAACGATACATACGCCAGAATCCTTAGCGGATTTATGTTCCATCCCTGTTCCGACCAGCGGAGCTTTTGGAATTAGAAGCGGAACAGCTTGACGTTGCATGTTAGATCCCATCAGTGCACGGTTGGAGTCATCGTTCTCAAGGAACGGAATGAGCGCCGTAGCGACAGATACAACCTGTTTAGGCGAAACGTCCATGTAATCGACACGATTACTTGGCATCGTTGTAATGTTGTCTGAGTCTTTGTTGTAACGAACGATTACCATGTCTTCTTTAAAGGTGCCATCTTCTTCGATCAACACGTTAGCCTGAGCAACTACATAATTATCTTCCTCATCAGCAGTCAGATAGTCAATTTGCTCAGTCACCTTACCAGTCTTCGGATCCACCCAACGATACGGAGCTTCAATAAAGCCGTATTCATTGATGCGGGCAAAGGTAGACAAGGAGTTGATCAACCCGATGTTTGGACCTTCCGGCGTTTCAATTGGACACATCCGACCGTAGTGACTGTGATGGACGTCACGAACTTCAAAGCCCGCGCGTTCACGTGTCAAACCACCAGGTCCGAGGGCGGACAGACGACGTTTATGCGTAAGTTCCGCAAGCGGGTTCGTCTGATCCATAAATTGAGACAGCTGGGAGCTACCGAAGAACTCTTTAATAGACGCGATGACCGGACGAATATTGATCAGAGCCTGAGGCGTAATCGCATTAGCATCCTGAATCGACATTCTTTCACGTACAACACGTTCCATCCGGGACAAACCGATACGGAACTGATTCTGCAAGAGTTCACCTACAGAACGCAGACGACGGTTACCCAAGTGGTCAATATCATCGGTATTGCCAATTCCGTGAAGCAAATTAATAAAGTAGCTGATTGAGGATATAATATCAGCTTGAGTAATATGCTTAACAGATTTGTCGATATTGCCGTTAGCGATCAGCTTAATAACCCGGCCTTCTTCAATTGGCGAGAATACGTCAATTGTTTGAAGAGGAATATCTTCGCTGTCCATAACTCCACCAGTAACACGGTAGTTTTTAAAGGCAACATTCTTTTCGAAATATGGAATCAATTCATCAAGCAGTCTACGATCGACCATTTGGCCGGATTCTGCCAGGATTTCTCCAGTAGAGTCGTCAACCAAAGGCTGAGCAAGACGTTGATTGAAAAGACGGTTCTTAATGTGTAGCTTTTTATTGATTTTGTAACGGCCTACATTAGCTAGGTCGTAGCGTTTTGGATCAAAGAAACGCGCAACCAGCAAACTTTTGGCATTGTCTAGTGTCGGCGGTTCGCCCGGACGCAAACGCTCATAAATTTCAATAAGCGCCTTCTCCGTGGAGTCCGTGTTGTCTTTATCCAGCGTATTGCGAATATATTCATCATTGCCAAGCAATTCCAGAATTTCGGCATCACTACCGAAACCGAGAGCACGCAAAAGTACGGTAACAGGAATTTTACGAGTCCGATCGATACGAACATACATAATGTCCTTAGCATCGGTTTCAAGTTCCAACCAGGCTCCGCGGTTCGGGATTACTGTGGCGGTGTAGGTTTTTTTGCCGTTCTTATCCACTTTTGTGCTGAAATAGACGCTTGGAGAGCGAACCAACTGGCTGACAATAACCCGTTCCGCACCATTAATAATAAAAGTGCCGGTCTCCGTCATCAGCGGGAAATCTCCCATGAACACTTCCTGCTCTTTAACCTCACCGGTCTCTTTATTAATGAGCCGCACCTTTACACGCAGAGGAGCCGCATACGTTACGTCCCGCTCTTTAGCGTCGTCAACCGTATATTTCGGTTCACCCAGGCTGTAATCAATGAACTCTAGTACCAAATTACCTGTGAAATCCTGGATCGGCGAGATGTCCTGAAACATTTCCCGCAATCCTTCCTCCAAAAACCAATCATAAGATTTTTGTTGGATCTCGATCAGGTTCGGGACCTCGAGTACCTCGTTAATTCTCGCATAGCTCCGCCGAGTGCGTCGACCATACTGAACAAGATGTCCTGCCAACTTTACTCACCCCTCATGTCTACTCACTTAAAAATTGATTGCGAACCCTTGTTTGGAACCGTATAATGGAACCATACTACAAGGATTCAGTCATAAATAAAAGAAAAGCCCTTATCGAAATCTTCGAAAAAAGAGCGCATTTATCCATGACCAAAATACTCCTTATCAAGTAGATTTGCCCAAAACGTACATATTATACGTCACCAAGCAATAGTTTATGCGCTATTATCTATTACCACGCAGCATTTGCTACGTTAGAGCATAGACAACCAACTCGCAAAAACTTGCCGTGCGGCATGCGCTAGCCGGGCGACAATATATTGCTTGACATTTCAGCAAACTAAAGACATGGAGCCTATCTTAATACTGACATTTTATAATAATACCATTATCACTATCACATGTCAATAACCTATTGTATTTTATTTTTGCGCTTTAATAATACGATAGCCTTTGTCTTTCCCCACTTCTTCCACCATTGAGAACAAGCTTTCTAGTTTTGCCACTGCGGATGGAGCGCCCTGCTTCTTCTGAATCACAATCCACAGATAGCCACCCTCATTTAAATGTTCATACGCATCTTCAAAAATCTTATGCACTACAGCTTTTCCTGCACGAATCGGAGGATTAGTTAGAATCACATCGAACTTCTGCTGCTCATTCAATGCGCCGAGCACATCGCTTTCCATTATCGTAACATTCCGGATTCCATTGTGCTGAGCATTCTCACGCGCCAGTTCTACCGCACGACTGTTAATATCAATCATGGTTACATGTCCTTTGGGAGCTAGGTATGCTGCACTTAATCCAATCGGCCCATAACCACAACCTACATCAAGCACCACTGAACCGTCCGGAATTATCATAGCTTCAATAAGAACTCGGCTACCGTAATCGATGTCCCCTTTAGAGAATACACCGGCATCGCTCGTAAAACGAAAGCTTTTGCCTCTTAGTACGGTATCAATGCTACGTCTGTCATGACGCACTTCCGGCTGCTGCGAATAATAATGTTGCGACATCTCTTTCCTCCCTTTCCTATTATGTTAGCAGTTGGTATATACGCCCTACTAACTCTATTTATAAAACAAACCCCTTGAACAAGTTCAAGGGGTTTTCAGTAATAGAAGGAATTACTTCACTTCTACAGCTGCGCCTGCTTCTTCCAATTTTGCTTTAGTAGCTTCGGCTTCGTCTTTGCTTACTTTTTCTTTGATTGCTTTTGGTGCGTTGTCTACAAGATCTTTAGCTTCTTTCAAGCCAAGACCAGTGATTTCGCGAACGATTTTGATAACGTTGATTTTGGAAGCGCCAGCGCCTGTCAAAATTACGTCAAATTCGGATTGCTCTTCAGCTACTGCTGCTACTGCACCGCCAGCTGCTACTGGAGCTGCTGCAGTTACGCCGAATTCTTCTTCAATTGCTTTAACCAGGTCGTTCAGTTCCAATACGCTCATGCCTTTAATTGCTTCCAAGATTGCTTCTTTACTCATGATTGAACCTCCATTTTATATTTAAATTTATTTGTGGTATTGATTATGCTGCAAGAGTCAAAGGCTTACGCGCTTTGTTCTTCTTTTTCAGCAACAGCTTTAACTGCAAGCGCGAAGTTGCGCATTGGAGCTTGAAGTACGCTAAGCAGCATGGACAGCAAACCATCGCGGGATGGAAGCTCAGCCAGTGCTTTCAGTTGTTCCGCGTCAATGACACGACCTTCAACTACGCCGCCTTTCAATTTCAAAGCGTCGTTTTTCTTGGCGAAATCGTTCAAAATTTTAGCTGGTGCTACTGCATCAGTTGTGCTGAATGCGATAGCTGTTGGACCAGTCAAAACTTCATCCAATTCACTCAACTCAGCCGCAGCAGTTGCGCGACGCAGCAATGTGTTCTTCAGGACTTGAAACTCAACGCCAGCTTCACGAAGTTGCTTACGCAGTTCAGTCACTTGGGAAACGTTCAATCCACGGTAGTCAGCTACAACAGTCGAAAGACTGTTTTGCAGTTTTGCAGTAACGACGTCAACCGCGTCTTGTTTTGCTTGAATTACTTTTGCATTTGCCAATGTATACACCTCCTGAAAATTTATGTGTCGGCGTTCTTTCCAAGGAAAGCTTCACCGCTCCTACGCAGGCAGTAGAAAAGCCTCCGCAGAATCACGAAGGCTTGATAAAACGAAAGTTATACGAGCGAGCTCGTTACTTCTTGTTTCTATCACAACACCTCGGTAGGAAATTAAGCACTAAGGCACCTACTGTCTACGGTAAGCATATTCAAGGTTAAGATTGATACCTTAAGTTTCACAACTGTTATAGATTATCAAAATTGACTCAAAGAGTCAACCCTTAATTATCTGAAGACGGTTGTGTTCACACGAGCGCTAGGTCCCATTGTGGAAGAAATCGAGATGCCTTTAAGGTATACACCTTTAGCAGCAGCTGGTTTCGCACGGTTCAAAGCGTCGATAAGAGCTTTAAGGTTATCGTTCAATTGTGCAGCATCAAAGGACACTTTGCCGATTGGCGCGTGAATTTGACCTGCTTTGTCGAGACGGTATTCGATTTTACCGGCTTTGATTTCTTGCACAGCCTTGGAAACATCGAATGTAACTGTGCCAGCTTTAGGGTTAGGCATAAGACCTTTACCACCAAGCAGACGACCCAGTTTACCGACTTCACTCATCATATCAGGTGTAGCTACGCAGACATCAAATTCAAACCAGCCTTGTTGAATTTTGTTGATCATGTCTTGATCACCAACAAAATCAGCGCCAGCAGCTTCAGCCTCTTTCGCTTTTTCACCTTTTGCAAATACAAGCACGCGTTGTGTTTTACCAGTGCCGTGAGGCAGGACAACAACACCACGAACTGCTTGGTCTTGTTTACGTGGGTCTACACCCAGACGAACTGCTGCTTCAACGGTTTCGTCGAACTTAGCAGTCGCTGCCTTTTTCACAAGCTCTACAGCTTCTGAAGGCTCGTAAGTTGCTTCGCTGTTGATCAGCTTAGCAGCTTCTTGGTATTTCTTACCATGTTTAGCCATGAAAATGTTCCTCCTTTGTGGTGTTAGCGGAAATTCCTCCCACATACTTGCGGGTCACGAATGACCGATTCTTCGAAAACTACTAGTCTTCGATTGTGATACCCATACTGCGGGCAGTACCTTCAACCATACGCATTGCAGCTTCAACAGTTGCAGCGTTAAGGTCAGGCATTTTTGTTTCAGCAATTTCACGTACCGCAGCGCGGCCGATTTTTGCTACTTTTTTCTTGTTTGGTTCGCCGGATCCTTTTTCTACTTTAGCAGCGATGCGAAGCAGAACAGCAGCCGGAGGAGTTTTAGTGATGAAAGTAAAGGAACGGTCTTCAAATACTGTAATTTCAACCGGAATGATCAAGCCAGCCTGGTCGGCAGTACGAGCATTAAATTCCTTACAGAATGCCATGATGTTGACACCTGCTTGACCTAACGCCGGACCTACTGGAGGCGCTGGATTCGCTTTCCCTGCAGGAATCTGCAGTTTCACCATTTTAATAACTTTTTTAGCCATGAGTGACACCTCCTTGCAAAAATAGTGGTCTTCGAACGCCAATAGCGCTCTCCCACAAGAAACCCTAGCTTATGTTATATTTTCTCCACTTGAGTGAAATCCAACTCTAGCGGGGTTTCCCGTCCAAACATGTTAACATGCACTTTGATCTTGCTCTTGTCAGCCAAAATTTCTTCCACGGAGCCCACAAAATTCGCAAACGGACCAACCATAATACGTACGGATTCCTTGATTTCGAAATCAATCTTCGCTTTAGGTTCAACCATGCCCATATGCTTCAGAATTTGTTCTACCTCTTCCGGAAGCAAAGCTGTTGGTTTAGACCCTGAGCCTGTCGAACCAACAAATCCAGTAACGCCCGGAGTATTGCGGACAACATACCAGGAATCATCAGTCTGAACCATTTCCACCAAAACATATCCGGGGTAAACTTTACGCATAACGGTTTTTTTCTTACCGTCTTTGTTTACGATTTCTTCTTCCATAGGAACAAGAACGCGGAATATTTTGTCTTCCATGCCCATGGACTCAACGCGCTTTTCCAAATTGGCTTTGACCTTATTCTCATACCCAGAATAGGTATGAACGACATACCATCTTTTTTCCATATCAAGCCACCTGGGACCTCTCTAAATAATCGCTTCAATCACAGCGGAAATACCGATGTCCAGAACCCAGAAGTAAATAGCGACAACTACAATCGTACCGAGAACGATCAATGTATAGTTGGTCAATTCTTTACGACTTGGCCAGCGAACCTTTTTGAGTTCACTCCAGCTCTCAGTGAAAAAGGAAAACATAGACTTGAAACTACGTTTCATGCCGACTACACCTCCACAGACTATCTGGTTTCGCGATGAGGAGTTTGCGAGTTACAATACTTGCAAAATTTCTTCATCTCCATGCGGTCGGGGTGATTTCGCTTGTTTTTGGTAGTCGCATAGTTTCTTTGTTTGCAACTTGTACAAGCCAAAGTGATAATTACCCGCATGATGTGCACCTCCCGAGACGTCCTTCTAATTCACATTAGAAGACGCAAATATTGATCCTAAAAAAAAGCCGCGAATTTAGGCCTACCTAAAACACTTTAGCATAATGTCAAGGTCTGTGTCAACGAAAGAATTCCGTTCTGCACTGGGTAATTCCGGGTTTAGTAGTCATATGGCCGTACCCTGTCTTTGGGTCTATCTCTTCCTCACACTTCGCTGTCTTCCTTACCATTATGGGGTATTCCGTCTGTGTATAAACCTACCTTCAACGGCAACGACTAAAATCGGCTCAAATAGTAATTTATGGTGCAAGCACCTAATTCTATCCGAGTGATTTCAAAAAGACTAAAAAAAAGAACTCGATGTCCGAGCCCTCTCTTGTTCATTATATCATCAATTGTCACGTACTTCTAGATATCTTTCTAATTTCCTTTTTACTCGTTGTAGAGCGTTATCAATAGACTTTACATGCCGTTTAAGATCTTCAGCAATCTCTTGATAGGATCTTCCGTCTAAATACAACATCAGAACCTTGCGCTCCAAATCACTTAGAATCTCCGCCATCTTATCTTCAAGACCAATGAATTCTTCTTGATTAATAATTAGCTCTTCTGGATCTAGAACCTGTGTTCCACAAATGACATCCATAAGTGTTCTATCAGAATCTTCGTCATAAATGGGCTTGTCCAAGGAAACATAAGAGTTCAGCGGAATATGTTTCTGACGAGTGGCCGTCTTAATAGCCGTTATAATCTGTCGTGTAATGCAGAGCTCAGCAAAAGCCTTGAATGAAGAGAGCTTGTCACCTTTAAAGTCACGAATAGCCTTGTATAGACCAATCATTCCTTCTTGTACAATATCTTCACGGTCTGCCCCGATCAAGAAATAAGAGCGGGCTTTAGCACGTACAAAGTTACGGTATTTATTAATCAAGTGTTCTAATGCGCCACTGTCGCCACCACGGAAAGCCTCGACAATATCTTCATCACTTATGAAATCATACTCAGACAGCATTATTTCCTTGAGGTCGACACTCACCAAGAATCCCCCCGGCTGCAACGCAAGACACATCGTTACTTCGCGAAATATAGGATCAGTATATATTATGTTACCTTCCACCGTCAACCGGAGTTTGTCCAAAATCAATCTAGAATAGCATAAATTGGAATAAAATATTTCCTGATTCTTCCTCGATCTCACTGTCTGCGCCATTTTTCCAACTTACTGCGCACATCGGGAGGCAGTTTGTCTTCCAAAGAATGACGAGTAGAACTGACACCGCCAGGTTCAATAGCTTTTTTTACTTGTTTCTGATTCTCTTCAATTTCCAGATGCAATTCCCTTGCCGAAATTCGCAATGCACCTTGTGCAAAAATAATATGCTGCTCTATAAAATCACTCGTAGCCACATAGATCTGCCGGCGCCGATTGCTATATTCCCCAACCAGTCGCTCAATGCATTCATCTGCGGTTTCTTTTTCCTTGGTGAAGTACACCTGGACCTTACCCTGGACAAAAGACCTTCCCAACCCCGGAACACGGTATGCATCAAAAACAGCAATAACTCTTCGTCCAGAGAAAGCCTGGTAATCTGCCAGCAAATCCATCAAGCGGTCGCGTGCTTCCTGCATACCAATCTGGGACAGTGCCACAAGTTCCGGCCAGCCACCGATCATGTTATATCCATCCACAAGCAGCACATCGCGCCAGTCGGCCATAGCTATCCCTGCTGTTGCCGGCGGCGTATCACTTCATACATAATGACTCCTGCGGCGACAGAGGCATTTAATGAATTGATCTTTCCGGCCATCGGCAGCTTAAGAAGTACATCACATTTTTCACGAATCAGGCGTCCCATTCCTTTATTCTCATTGCCAATTACAACAGCTACCGGACCCGTGAAAATATCGGATTGGTATAGATTCTGATCGGTATCCACGTCTGTTCCTACTACCCAGACTCCCTGCTCTTTTAGACGGTCAATGGTCTGACCCAGGTTTGTAACCCGGGCAACCGGAACATACTCCACAGCACCCGCGGATGTTTTGGACACGGTCGCAGTTATCTGAGCCGAACGGCGTTTAGGTACGATTACCCCATGTACTCCAGTACAATCCGCCGTCCGTAGAATCGAGCCCAGGTTATGAGGATCTTCAATTTCATCAAGCAATATAAGGAATGCCGGTTCTCCTTTGGCTTCTGCTATAGCTAACAGATCATCCACTTCAACATAGGCAAATGGTGCTGCTTGTGCAACCACCCCTTGATGCTGCACGCCTGGTGCCAGTTGATCCAGCTTACGCTTGTCCACATGCTGAATGACAATTCCCGATTTCCGGGCTTCGGCAACGATGGGTGCTGTCAGATGCTTCTGGGCTGTCTCTGCAATCCAAATTTTATTTAATGTACGACCAGCACGAAGCGCTTCAAGCACAGAATGCTTCCCTGCCAATATTTCCTCTTCAGTCTTCAATTCTTCTTCCATGTTCACTTCTCCTATTTTCTATTTCGCCAAAGCCTATCACGGCTGTTTCAACATAAACTGTATACCCTTGTGCACAATTTCTTCTATTCTCTCCTGTTGTCCTGTGTAGTACAAGTGACCAATCAAGCACTCAAAAGCTGTAGCATGACGGTATTCAAGCACATCCGCATTCTTAGGAACACTTCCCGATTTCGCATTTCTTCCCTGACGGGCGACATCCTTCTCTTCTTCCGTGAGACTAGGCTCCAAAAAGTTCAGAATTGCACACTGTGCTTTAGCGGATACCAGCCCTGTAGCAGAACGATGCAAATGGTTCGGACGCAAATTAGGAAGAGATACTAAATACTGGCGAACAGCCACCTCATAGATAGCATCTCCTACATAAGCTAGAACAATAGGCGAAAGTAGTCGCGCAGGTTTGGAAGGCTCATAAGGAAACCATCCGTTATCAAACTTGCGTTCCTCACTCATTTACGACGCCACCGCATTCCTTGTGGAGTATCCTCAAGCAATATGCCCAAGCGGCCTAATTCATCACGGATCTCGTCAGACCGGCTCCAATTCTTATTCTTACGAGCTTCAACCCGCTCGGCGATCAACCGTTCAACTTCTTCACTTGCAATTTCCTCTTCTAGTTCAGGCGTCAAACGCAGCACAGCATTCATTTCGCCAAAAGCTTGCAGTAATGCAGCAAAATCAGCAGGAGCAGCCTCGTTATTCGCAAGCGTATGGTTTGCCAGGCTCACCCAATCGAACATAGCCGTGATCGCATCAGGCGTATTAAAGTCATCCTGCATTCTAGCATGGAAATTGGCCACTATAGCTGACAGCTTATCATTAATCTCTGAGTTGACCTCACCTTGAGCACCATCAGCAGCGAGTTCAAGCCGATGTTTAACGTTACTCTCTGCAACCGTGATCCGTTCAACGCTCTTTTCGGCGGAAGTCATAGATTCCTCTGAGAAATTCAGCGGGTTACGGTAATGGGTCGATAGCATGAAATAGCGGATAGCTCCTGCTTTAAAACGCTCACGGATGTCTTTTACAAGCCAGCCATTACCGAGCGATTTCGACATTTTCTCGTCTCCGATGTTGATGAATCCATTATGCATCCAGTAATTAGAGAGTGGTTTACCAGTCAGAGCTTCGGTCTGAGCGCATTCACATTCATGATGCGGGAACTGCAAATCTTGTCCACCACCATGGATATCAATCGTATCTCCCAAGAACTCTCGCGCCATAGCCGAGCATTCAATATGCCAGCCGGGACGTCCGTCTCCCCAAGGGCTACTCCAGTGCACTTCACCAGGTTTGGCTGCTTTCCAAAGCACAAAATCCTCCGGTTTTTCCTTACGTGAGTCCACCTCAACACGGATACCAAACTGCAGCTCATCCAGATTCTGACGAGATAATTTACCGTAGTCTTCAAATTTTGAAGTGCGGTAATATACATCGCCGCCGCTTTCGTATGCGTATCCTTTTTCCTCAAGCTCTTTAATAAATCCAATGATCAGCTCCATGCTTTCCGTTACACGGGGATTCAAGGTTGCCGGTTTAACACCAAGCCCTTCCAGGTCGTCACGGTAAGCAGCAATAAAAGTTTCCGCTACCTCTGCTACAGTAGTGTTCATTTCTTCGGCTTTGCGAATCAGTTTATCATCGACATCCGTGAAATTCGTAACATACCGCACCTCATTACCTAACTGCTCCAAGTAATTCCGGACCATATCAAAAACAATTATAGGTCTAGCATTTCCGATATGCATATATCCATAAACGGTTGGACCACACACATACATCTTAACTTTGCCCGGCTCCTGGGGCACAAACTGCTCCTTGCTGCGTGTCATTGTGTTATATATTTGTAAAGCCATCCTTATTCCAGCCCTTTCTGTTCTTCCGGATTCCTTAATACCGGGATGCTTAAATTTCGTAGTCACCAATATACTGCTGAGCTTCTGCTATCCGCTGTGCGGTTTTTTGTTTATCTTCTGCGCCAAGCTTTTCCCTAATTTCTTCGATTTCTTTCTGCAAAAACCGCAATGAATCGACAAGCGGGTCAGGCATCTTCGTATGATCGAGCCGATCGGATACCCGTTCTCCATTACGTTTTACCACACGACCTGGATTCCCTACTACTGTACTGTTGTTAGGCACTTCACGCAACACAACTGCATTCGAACCTATATTTGAATTGTCACCAATACGAAAAGATCCTAAAACCTTCGCACCGGAACCAATAACTACATTGTTGCCGACCGTGGGATGTCGCTTACCTTTTTCTTTTCCTGTTCCTCCAAGCGTAACCCCTTGATAGATTATAACATCATCACCGATTTCGCAGGTTTCTCCAATAACAATCCCCATACCATGGTCGATAAACAGCCTATTTCCGATGACAGCTCCAGGATGGATCTCAACACCAGTCATAAATCTGCTAAACTGCGAAACCATACGAGCCATTGTATACCAGCGGCGTTTGAAAAAAGAGTGGGCGATCCGGTGACCCCAAATGGCGTGCAAGCCGGCATATGTGAAGACAACCTCGAACCAGCTGCGGGCAGCAGGATCGTTATCAAATACCGCCCGAATGTCCGACTTAATATGCTTAAACATCACGGTTCCTCTCTTCTTAACTTCCTTATCTCCTGTTTACAGGTACATAAGAAAGGTATTGTCTCCAGGCCCATCATCCTTATCATACATATGCGGTGAGTGTTCGCTTGGTTTGTTATCTCGTAGAAATATAAGACAAAGAGTATTGTATGAAAATTATTTTTGCTTATATTTAGACAAAAAACGCCCCTGCAGCATAATGCTGCAGAGACGTTTAACCGCGGTTCCACTCTGCTTGAACGAATCAAATGAGCCGCTATTGTAACAAACGGCAGAATTTCTTCGTTCCACTTGGCATCATTAACGGCGACGTTCCCGGCGCGATCTAATGAGCCTTAAAAAGGTCATTCAACCGTGCAGCTCACAGGCGCATGTTCTGCCCCGGACAAATGAATAACTCCCAGCCCGAAAGGGTGTCCCTTTCTCGGTTATTCTCTCTGGCAATTGTCTTCAATGGACGTACTTTTCCTGATCACAGCTATTATCATATAATTCTATCTTAGCGCAAAAGACAAGATACTGACAAGGGGGTTTAGTCGTATGAAATACGACCTTAAGCGCCCTTAATTTGTGATTTCAAACGTTCGATGACCCGGTTTTTGCCGAGCAAAGCAATGGTTATATTAAGATCACGTCCGTGCGTTTGTCCGGTCAGAGCCACACGAATTGGCATAAAGAGTGCTTTGCCCTTATGACCTGTTTCTTTCTGTACTTCCTTAATCAGAACAGCCATGTTGCTTGCACTGAAATCCTGACAGGCTTCAACCTTAGCCAGAAAAGCAGACAATACCTCAGGAACTTGGCTTTCAGCCAGAACCTGTGCTGCTTCCGTTTCTAATTCTAGGTGACTGCGGAAGAACAGTTCCGATAGCGCCACGATGTCAGAAGCTGCAGTCATCTGTTCTTGATACAACGCGACAACGCTTTCCGCCCATGCTTGTTGCTCTTCGTTCAGCTCAGCAGGTATTTTACCCGCTTTTTGCAGATGTGGAATAGCTAGCGCAGAGATCCGTTTAGGATCAGCATGCTTAATATAATGATTATTCAGATGCGCCAGCTTGTTTTTATCGAATACAGCCGGGCTTTTGGACAAACGGTCCGCATCAAAAATAGAAATAAGTTCTTCTTTACTGAAGATCTCTTCTTCTCCCTCTGGAGACCAGCCAAGCAGAGAAATGAAGTTAACCAGAGCCTCAGGCAAGTAACCCAATTCATCATATTGCTCGATAAACTGAATAACGGATTCATCCCGTTTGCTGAGCTTCTTGTGGTTGTCGCCAACAATAAGCGTCATGTGACCAAATAAAGGTGGCTCCCAGCCAAGCGCTTCATAGATCATAAGCTGGCGGGGTGTGTTGGAAATATGGTCTTCTCCACGCAATACGTGAGTAATAGCCATCAGATGATCGTCAACAGCTACCGCGAAGTTATAGGTCGGAATTCCGTCCTTCTTCACAATAACAAAGTCACCCATTTCTTTTGTGTCAAAAGAAATACTGCCTTTTACGAGATCATCAAACGCATACGTACGATCTTCTGGCACACGGAAGCGAATGCTAGCCACTCGTCCCTCAGCTTCAAAAGCTAAACGTTGCTCTTCAGTCAGATCACGGTGTTTGCCAGAATAACGAGGCGTTTCTCCGCGGGCAGTCTGTTCTTCACGTTCCGCTTCCAGCTCTTCCTCTGTGCAATAGCAGCGGTAAGCCAAACCTCTGTCCAGCAAATCCTGCCAATGTACACGATATAAGTCAAGACGTTCTGTCTGACGGTAAGGTCCGTACTCTCCGCCAACATCAACGCTCTCATCCCAATCCATACCCAGCCATTTCAAATACTTAAGCTGGCTCTCTTCACCACCAGCGACATTGCGCTTTACGTCTGTATCTTCAATTCTGATAATGAATTTACCGCCTTTATTACGGGCGAACAGATAGTTAAACAGCGCCGTTCTGGCGTTACCTATATGTAAATGTCCCGTAGGGCTCGGTGCGTAACGCACCCGGACTTCATCCGTCATTGTATTCCCTCCGCTTCATATGGTTGAACTTAATTTACTACTTAGACCATCTCAAGATGATATCACATCTTGGAGTAGACAGACAATAGATTGTGCGGCAATTCCTTCGCCGCGTCCGGCAAAACCAAGCTGCTCAGTTGTAGTAGCTTTAACATTCACCTTGGACGGGTCGGCATTAAGCGCACGTGCGATAATCTCGGTCATTTGTGGAATGTACGGAGCCATCTTAGGCTTTTGGGCGATAATCGTTGAATCGATATTTCCCAGCTTATATCCTCGCTCACGAGCAAGTGCCCATACCTCTTCTAATAACTTCAAGCTATCTGCGTCCTTAAAGGCTGGATCTGTATCCGGAAAATGTCTGCCAATATCACCAAGTCCAAGTGCGCCTAGAATCGCGTCACTAACTGCATGCAGCAGCACATCTGCATCGGAATGCCCAAGCAATCCTTTTTCGTAAGGAATCGTAACTCCCCCAATAATACAAGGCCTGCCCTCTACCAGCTGATGCACATCAAATCCTTGTCCTACAGCGATCATGATTGTCCCTCTCCCCTGTTTCTTTCTGTGAATTCTGCATAATCCAAATCATCAGGTGTCGTAATCTTAATATTTCTGTAGCTTCCCTCTACCACAGAAACCGGAATCCCCGCACGCTCCGCCAAGCTGGAGTCATCGGTGCCCAGAAAGCCATCCCGCTCCGCCGCTGCATAAGCCTCCAGCAAATCAGAAAGACGAAAAGTCTGCGGGGTTTGAATCGCCCACAGACTTCGCCGATCCGGCGTAGACAGTACCTGTCCTTCATTATCCACCTGTTTGATCGTATCCTTGACGGGTACAGCAAGAACCGAAGCACCCATCTGCTTCGCTCGTTCGTAGCAAGCCTCAATTTCATTCGGCTGTACAAACGGACGAACACCATCATGTACCATTACCCACTGTGTCGTAAGTTTCAACAACCCTTTATGTACGGAATGCTGACGCTCAGATCCACCAGTTACTATAGCCTTAACCTTGTCCAGCTTATAGAGCTGTATCCATTCCCGGCAGCGTTCAATATCCTCTTCACCGGTTACGAGCACGATTTCAGAGATCAATTCGTGCTGCTGGAATACCTCCAGCGTATGAACGATAATCGGCTTCCCCTGCAGTAACAAATATTGCTTGCTCTCCGCAGTTCCCATTCGCGTTCCTCTGCCTGCCGCCACAATGACGACGCCCACACTGTTTGACATTAATCTGGCTCCTGTCTTTCACGTATAATCCCATCATAACGTGTTTGGCGGGCATTTCCAACCCATAGGACAGTCCCCATACACTTTATCTTCACTTATTGCGCTTTTTCCAAAAGTTTTGGCTTAGCAAATATCATTCGGCCAGCCGAAGTTTGCAGCACGCTAGTGACCAGAACCTCCATCGTAGTCCCGATATATTCACGTCCGCCTTCTACAACAATCATCGTTCCATCGTCTAAGTAGGCTACCCCTTGCCCATGTTCTTTGCCATCCTTAATGACCTGAACTACGATTTCCTCACCAGGCAGCACTACAGGCTTCACAGCATTCGCCAGATCGTTAATATTCAGAACGGAAACACCCTGCAATTCGCAAACCTTATTTAAGTTGAAATCATTAGTGACTACTTTACCTTGCAATACCTTCGCTAACTTCACTAACTTACTGTCAACCTCAGAGATTTCTTCAAAATCTCCCTCATAGATCAATACCTTCACATCAAGCTCTTTTTGAATTTTATTGAGAATATCAAGCCCACGCCGTCCCCGGTTCCGCTTCAACAGATCCGAAGAATCAGCAATATGCTGGAGCTCTTCAAGCACGAATTCAGGTATGACAATGGTTCCCTCAATAAATCCCGTCTTACAAATGTCAGCGATTCTTCCATCGATAATAACACTTGTGTCGAGGATTTTATGTTCCTCAAGCCCGCGGCCTTCCGGCTCAGCCGCTTGACCCCAGCGTCCAGATGTCCACAGTGCAGCTAGCTCCTCTTTTTTCTCCAAACCGATCCGCAGCCCCAGATATCCAAAAGCTAACGTAGCTGGCACTTGCAGCAGCTGCCCAGCTTTCCCAAGCCAGATCATTGCAGGGTATAACAGGAGAGATAACAGAAGCCCCCCTGTAAGCCCAGCTGCACTTGCAGCTAATTCATTCATTGGAATACGCGAACAGTAGTGAACCGCCTCCCGCAGTTTTGAACCTCCCCATTCCGCGCATAAAGACCCCGCAAACAAAAAAATAATGGCACCCAGCACCGTAAATAAAATGCTTCCTTCTACAGGTAAGCTTTCACCCAGCTTTTCCATCCCCTTGGGGAATCCTCTTTCGAGCGCATGGTATAGCGAAAAACCTGACCAAGCACCACATATTAAGGCAAAAGACAAAATCACTTTTTTCCACATAACCTAACGCACCTCCTTTTTATTCATCCTAAATGGATCTATTCCTCACCAGTATGTTCCAATTTTCAAGACGATAAACTTGGGGTAGCGCTGGAAATGCAAAAAGGCTTTGCCATCCCCTAGGGAAGACAAAACCTTTGGTCATAATTTATTCAGTTACCTTACCTTATGGACCGATTAACCGTTCTTGGAGTGATACACTTTATCCTCTGAACGGCTACGACGACGATGACGGCGTCTGGCTGTCAACCGATCAATATTTTGCTTAAAGCCGTATAATGCATAAATTCCAAGTAAGACAAAGATCAGCTTAGCGATTTGCTCTGGGAACACAACAGCTACAGCCACTGCAACAACAATAACCACTGGCGCTCCAACCACCGCTTTTTTCGGCAATCCAATCTTTTTAAAATTAGGATATTTAACAGTGCTGACCATCAAATAGGATAAGAGCAGTGTAGCAACGATCATAAACGGAGCCGAAACATCTTTATTAAAAAGAGCTAATGTGGCCAGTACACCACCTGCAGCAGGAATTGGCAAACCGATAAAATAACCCGGAACCCCCGGACGAACATTAAAACGGGCTAAGCGCAAAGCACCAAACACCGGAAAAATCGCAGTTACTGTCCAGCCTAATGCAGAGTTTAAATCCTGCAAGCTTGAGACGTACAAAATAACGGCCGGTGCGACTCCGAAAGAAACGACATCAGATAAGGAGTCCAACTCCTTGCCAAATTCGCTTTCGCATTTTAGAGCGCGAGCTACTCGACCATCTAAGCCGTCTAACAGCATAGCAATAATAACCATGATAGCGGCCATGCTAATCTTACCGTCAAACGCCATCATGATACCAAACATTCCGAGCATCAAATTACCTATCGTAAAAAGACTCGGAATTGATTTTTGTATCATTTCTTCACCTCAATTTTCTAACTTTGGCCTTTAACGTCCCCAATATTACGTGATTGTATGTTATTTACATTTGCCTGTCAATAAGAACTTGCTTCTGTAAACGTTTGAGCCCATCCTGAATATTACGGGCCCGCACCTCCCCAATTCCGTCCACTTCATCCAATTCAGCTATGCTTGCGGACATCAAATTAGGCAGCATTTCAAACCGCTCCACCAGATTGTGAATGATCACATTCGGAAGCCGCGGAATTTTGTTAAGCAGGCGATAACCACGTGGAGTCACCACTTCTTCAGAGGTAATTGCCGTAGAAGAATAACCCAATATACGGGCAATATGGTTGTCATCCATCAGATCATCATCGCTTATCCGTTTGAGACCGGCGATAATTTCACGGATTTTATCTTCCTGCTCTTCCTTAGCATAGTCTCTGTATAGAAGCCATGCTTCTTCCTCTGTATTTCCAACCAGTTCTTCCATCTGCATGCTGATCAGGCGTCCTTCGTTGCCCAATTCGTTGATATAGCGTTTGATCTCCATTTTTATGCGCAAAACCATCTCTACACGCTGGATAACACCCACTACTTCAGCAACGGTAACAATGCCCTCATATTCTGAAGCTGACAAATTCGTCAGTCCTTGCGTGAGCACTGCTTTATACTTCTCGAGTGTCTGAATCGCTTGGTTAGCCTTTGCCAAAATAGCCCCGATCTCTTTGAGTGCATAACGTATCGAGCCTTGATAAAGCGTGATGATATTGCGGCGTTGTGAAATGGAAACCACCAGCTTACCCGTTTGCTTCGCTACCCGCTCCGCGGTCCGGTGACGGATCCCCGTCTCGATGGATGAGATAGAGGAATCCGGTATAAGTTGTGTATTAGCATACAATATACGCTTTAAATCCTCACTTAGAATAATAGCTCCGTCCATTTTAGCTAGCTCATATAAATAATTGGGCGAAAAATCGCAGTTAATGGAGAATCCACCATCCACTACGTCCATCACCTCAGGACTGTACCCTACGACAATAAGTGCCCCTGTCTTAGCGCGCAGCACATTCTCCAAACCTTCCCGAAAAGGCGTACCCGGTGCCGCCAGTCTGAGCAGATCATTCATATTCTCTAATTGGTTATATTCTTTCATATCCCTGTGCCCCCTAATCTAACGCGACCGATAGTGCATCTGCTACGGTACTGACGCCAATAATCTGGATATCTTGCGGGTGCTTCCATCCCTTCATGCTCTTTTCAGGCATAATCACCCGCCGGAAGCCAAGCTTTGCGGCCTCCTTAACGCGCATTTCCGCGCGCGAAACGCCTCTTACCTCACCGGTAAGTCCTACTTCTCCGAAGAAAACGTCGTAAGGTTTTGTTGAAATATCACGAAAACTGGAGGCGATACTAATAGCTACAGCTAGATCAATCGCCGGTTCATCCAGCTTTACTCCCCCGGCAACATTAAGGTATGCATCCTGATTCTGCAGGAACATGCCCATCCGTTTCTCGAGTACAGCGATAATAAGTGCCATCCGCTGGTGATCCATGCCTGTGCACATTCGCCGTGGGGAAGGGAAGTGGGTGGCAGCAACAAGTGCCTGAAGTTCTACAAGCACAGGTCTAGTTCCCTCCATACTTGCCACCACAGTAGAACCAGCCACGCCAAGCGGACGTTCCGATAAAAAGAGCTCCGATGGATTCTCTACTTCGGTAAGCCCCGCTTCACCCATTTCGAAAATGCCGATTTCATTCGTAGAGCCAAAGCGGTTTTTTACAGCCCGCAAAAGTCTATACGTATGATGCCGCTCACCCTCAAAATACAGCACGCAGTCCACCATATGTTCAAGCATCCGTGGTCCAGCAATAGCCCCTTCCTTGGTAACATGACCAACGAGAACTGTTGCAATTCCACGAATCTTAGCGATACGCATAAATCTTGTCGTACACTCCCGAACCTGGGTCACGCTGCCTGGCGCACTCGTTACTTCTGGCATAAATACGGTCTGAATAGAATCGATGACAAGAAATTGTGGCTGGATTTGTTCGATCGCTTCTTCTATGCTTTCCATATTTGTCTCACATAGTACATAAAGCTCCGTTGACAACGCATCGAGGCGATCCGCGCGCAGCTTAGTTTGCCTTACCGATTCTTCGCCCGAGATATACAATACTCGCAATCCCTGTGTTGTAAGGGCGTGCGAGGTCTGTAATAAGAGCGTAGATTTACCGATTCCTGGGTCTCCCCCTACTAGTACCAGCGATCCTGGTACGATCCCCCCACCGAGAACACGGTTAAGCTCACCTATACCTGTCAGTATGCGCGGTTCCTTGTCACTTTCTATACTTATGATCGACTGTGCCTTTTCTTTACTATGAAAAATAGGGGCATTCATTCCCTGTGTTTTGACTACGCTTTCCGTTTCCTCCACCATGGAGTTCCAAGCCTGGCACCCTGGGCATTTCCCGAACCATTTTGGCGATTCGTATCCACAGTCGGTGCAAAAAAATTTTGTTTTTGCTTTAGCCATTTGTTCTCCTTACGGTCCGAACTGTTTACAATTCGGATCATTTTCTTCTAATGAAAGTTTACCATTTCTACCCCTTTAACGAAAGGTCATTCGGTATTTGCATTAAATGTATATTTTAAATTGATCTATTTCCAATAAAAAAAGCTTCCGCTCCTCTATAAATAAGGAGCGAAAGCCTTGTTTATTTTATTCGGATTCTACTTCTTTTTCAAGCGCTGGCGCTACTGGAGCGTCCACTTTAGTCACCACAAGTTCTCCGCCGACCTCATCAATATTGAGGGAATCACCCTTTTGGATATTTCCTCTCAACAATTCCTCAGAAAGACGGTCTTCAATATGCTTCTGAATTGCCCGGCGCAATGGACGTGCACCAAAGGCTGGGTCATAACCTTCTTTAGCCAAGAATGCCTTCGCTGCATCCGTGAGTACAAAATCAACATCATATTCACGCAGGCGCTTGCGCAGCTCATCAGACATCAACGTAACGATCTCAGCGATATGTTTCTCATCGAGTGAGTGGAAGACGATGATTTCGTCGATCCGGTTCAAGAACTCTGGACGGAAGCTCTTCTTGAGCTCTTCCATAACCTTGCCCTTCATATTGCCGTATTCTGCTCCTGCATCCTGCACAGCCGTGAATCCAAGCGTTGAGTTCTTCTTGATTGCCTGTGCGCCTACGTTAGAGGTCAGAATGATAAGTGTATTGCGGAAGTCAACTACCCGGCCTTTGGAGTCGGTGAGGCGACCATCTTCAAGCACTTGCAGCAAAATGTTGAATACTTCCGGATGTGCTTTTTCAATTTCATCAAGCAGTACTACCGAGTATGGTTTACGACGTACCTTCTCTGTTAATTGGCCGCCTTCTTCATAGCCGACATATCCAGGAGGGGCACCAACTAAACGGGATGTGGAGTGCTTCTCCATGTATTCCGACATATCAATACGGATGACCGCATTTTCATCGCCGAACATAGCTTCAGCAAGCGCACGTGCCAACTCAGTTTTACCTACACCCGTAGGACCGAGGAAGATAAAGGAGCCCATTGGACGTTTCGGATCTTTAAGACCCGCACGCGCCCGGCGCAATGCCCGGCTGACAGCCTTAACAGCTTCGTCCTGACCAATCACTCGTTCATGCAGCAGAGCTTCCATGTTAAGCAGACGGTCGGTCTCTTCTTCCTTCAGCTTGCTTACAGGGATTCCCGTCCAGCTTGCAACAACCTGTGCGATATCTTCAGGTGTAACTTCAGAATCGGTACGTCCTTGTTTTTCTTTCCACTGGTTCTTAGTCGTATCAAGCTCTTCACGGATTTTTTGCTCCGTATCACGCAGGGCAGCCGCTTTCTCAAACTCTTGGCTCTGAACAGCAGAATCCTTCTCCTTGCGGATATCATCCAAGCGCATTTCTAGTTCCTTCAGATTTGGCGGGATAGTGTAAGAGTGAAGCCTTACTTTAGACCCTGCTTCATCGATAAGGTCAATGGCTTTATCCGGCAGGAAACGATCCGGAATGTAACGATCAGACAGCTTTACAGCTTCCACGATAGCTTCATCCGTAATTTTCACACGGTGATGTGCTTCATAACGATCGCGAAGTCCAAATAAAATTTGTACCGCTTCTTCTGGAGATGGCTGATCCACCGTAATCGGTTGGAAACGGCGCTCCAAAGCTGCATCTTTTTCAATATATTTACGATATTCATCCAGCGTAGTCGCACCGATGCACTGAAGTTCTCCGCGGGCTAAAGCCGGCTTAAGAATGTTGGAAGCATCAATAGCACCTTCTGCGCCACCAGCACCGATCAGCGTATGAAGCTCATCGATAAAGAGTACGATATTCCCCGCTTGGCGAATCTCATCCATGATTTTCTTGAGGCGGTCTTCAAACTCACCGCGATATTTAGTACCAGCCACTACAGAGCCCATATCGAGCGTCATTACGCGTTTGTCGCGCAGTGTTTCTGGAATTTCATTATTAATGATTTTTTGGGCCAAGCCTTCAGCAATAGCTGTTTTACCAACCCCAGGTTCACCTATCAACACCGGGTTGTTCTTCGTCCGGCGGCTCAGTACCTGAATAACACGTTCAATTTCCTTGCTACGACCGATAACTGGATCCAGGTTGCCATCCTTGGCATAAGCCGTCAAATCGCGTGCTAGGCCGTCTAGAGTAGGTGTGCTGACATTAGCAGGTGTTCCGCTATGACTGGATGCAGCCTCGCTGCTTCCCAGAAGCTGAAGCACTTGCTGACGAGCTTTGTTCAAGCTGATGCCTAGGTTATTAAGCACACGAGCCGCGACACCTTCTCCTTCACGAATAAGTCCTAGCAGAATATGCTCAGTGCCGACATACGTATGTCCCAGCTTGCGGGCTTCGTCCATCGACAACTCGATTACTTTTTTGGCGCGAGGAGTATAAGCAATGTTCGTAGGTTGTTCTTGGCCTCTGCCAATCAGTGTCTCCACTTCGTCCTGGATTTTCTCAAGACCCAGACCCAAAGCGATTAATGCTTTAGCAGCAATGCCGTCTCCTTCACGAATAAGTCCTAGCAAAATATGTTCTGTGCCAATATTGTTGTGTCCTAAACGAACAGCTTCTTCCTGCGCTAGCGCTAGCACTTTTTGCGCGCGTTCCGTAAATCTTCCAAACATCATATCTCCTGCACCTCCATGAATAATAAATATCTATATTAATGTTGTGTTCCCAGTGTTTCTCGGAGCAGTTTCGCCCGATACATATCCCGTTCAGTGGCGTTCATCTCGTCACCGAACATTTTTTGCAGAAATCCTGGCTGTGTCTTAACGTTAAGCTCATTAAGCACGGAAATCGAAGGGCCTTCCAGTATGCCAAGGTCAACCCCAAGTCTCACATCAGACAGCCGTTGTGCGGATTCTTTAAGCTCCATTAGAGCTGCATAACACAAAATCCCATAAGATCTTTTCACTCGGTCTGTAATTCTTAAAGCGGAATCTACAAGCAGCCTTTCACGGGCATTTCGTTCATGCTCTATAATCTGGGTGACTACACTGTGAAGGTTCTCGATGATTTCACTTTCTGTTTGACCGAGAGTAATCTGATTGGAAATTTGAAAGATGTTCCCTACTGCTTCGCTGCCCTCACCATAAATTCCTCTTACAGTCAATCCCACTTGGTTCACTGCTGACAATATGCGATTGATCTGTTGGGTCATTACTAGTGCTGGCAAATGCAGCATTACTGAGGCACGCAGCCCTGTACCCACATTGGTGGGACAACTGGTCAAGTATCCTCTTTTATCATCAAAAGCGTAATTCACAGCCGATTCGAAGATATCATCGATGGCTGTCGCACGTTCCCATGCTTCTCTTACCTGAAGACCTGGGAACAGACATTGGATCCGCAGATGGTCCTCTTCGTTAATCATGATGCTGACCGACTCATCTTCATTTAATATCACAGCTGCGCCACGTGAATCATTAGCCAGATTAGGACTGATAAGATGTTTCTCGACCAATACCTTTTTATCCAGTTCATTCACTTCAGCAAGCTTTATCAGTTGAAAAGATCCGAATACGGCAGCAGTTTCCCCATGAAACACAGGGGCCAGCAGCTCTAATACTTCTTCCGATTGCTCTAAGGAAGCAAGCATAGGGAATGGAAGATGCTCTAAATTACGTGCAATACGCATACGGCTGCTAATTACAATCTCGGAGTGACTGCCTCCCGAGCGCATCCAATCACTAAGCGCTTGTTCAGTAAATCGGAGACTTGACATGTCATATCCCCCCTATATATCAAAGACTTTACTCTTGTGCCATTTCTTTTTCAAGTTGTCGAATTTGATCCCGCAGCTCTGCCGCAGTTTCGAATTCCTCCTGTGCGATACTTTGCTGTAATTCCAGCTTCAATTCATCAATTTGCCGTTTGAACACAATCTGTGCTCCAGCACGTTTGGGAATCTTGCCTACATGCGAAGTGCTGCCATGCACCCGTTTAAAGAGCGGGTCCAGTGCACTGTTAAAATATTTATAACAGGAGCTGCAGCCAAAACGACCCAATTTGCTAAACTGCGAGTACGTCATTCCACAATTCTCACATTGCAGACTCTGCGTAGTCTTCGTAGCAGCCGTCTTTTCCTTACCGGCCCCTTCAAGATCAAGCAGACCGGACAGCAAGCTGTGAATGGAG
The DNA here is from genome assembly GCF_038005365.1 of Paenibacillus sp. FSL H8-0315. Lineage (NCBI taxonomy): Bacteria > Bacillati > Bacillota > Bacilli > Caryophanales > Paenibacillaceae > Paenibacillus > Paenibacillus sp. FSL H8-0315. The sequence goes on from NZ_JBBOTA010000001.1 coordinate 2,725,330, forward strand.
AATCCTCCAGCAGTTCCCGGGATCAGTTCACCCTTCTCCCGCGCACAGCTCTCGCAGATATGAAATTCTGTCTTCTCTCCATTCACGATCTTGGTGAAATGGAGTGTTGCTGGCTTGACGCCACATTCCTGACATTGCATAAGCGAAAGCCCCTCCCTTATGATTGACAATTATTTGCCTAACAAAGAGATTAACATCGCCTTCATAATCTTGGCCCGAATCTCATCCCGATATGGAATCTTAACCGTTAGGCAATCCCGAGAAACAGCAGCGCGCATAAGACACGCCTCACGCTTGCTTAGAAAACCAGCTTCCTCCAGTTGATAAATCAACCCTTCGGCAGCGTTCTGATCTATCCCGCCACCTATAGTATGGTTTAAATGGGCATGCAGTGCCACGTTTGGCGGCAATTCAAAACGTTGAATACGAATATATCCCCCGCCACCACGCTTACTTTCCACCACATAGCCTTTTTCCAGTGTAAAGCGTGTACTAATAACATAATTGATCTGTGACGGTACGCATGAGAACTGGTCCGCCAGGTCATTTCGCTGGATTTCCACCGTACCTTCGGGACTTTCATGCAAAATATTCTTCAGATATTGTTCAATAATATCAGAGATATTGCGCATCACTCATCCTCCAGTGCTCTTTAAAGCTTCATAATATCGCTTACGGCCCGCATCCTTAATGACATTCATTAGTGAACTTCATTCATATAAGTCTGAAGAAAACTTCACGAATTCAGAGGATCGCACTGTATGTCATCAGGTGCGTTGACTTTGACTTTCTTTGACTTTTTAATATTATAACATATTCTGTGCTAATTCCAAGAGGATTCTCTTATTTTTCACTTTTTTCAGCGAATGTATTCGGAAATAAAGAACTCTCCCAGCATCTTTCGAAGGGGAGAGCCTAATTATTTTCTAAAAATGATCAAAAAGTGCCGTTTCAGCTTGCGGTATGATTTCTTCGAGCCATTCCAGAGCCGTCGGATTACCAGTCACACGTCCATAACGAGCCAGCTCTGCCGGGCGTTTATATCCAAACATTAGAATCGTCAGCGAACCAATATCACAGCTTAAGTCAGCTGCATCCCGTTCACCCTCTATACGCAAGAAAGCTGCTGCTCCCTTTTCGGAGACAGTCCATTCCCACAACCCGTCATTCCATGGGGCGTATTTATCTTCAATATAGATAACCTGTTTCTTCGGACTGTTATGACGCTTAAAAGAATAACTCTCCACGAATGCTTTAGCATTAACAATACGCGCCATAAAATAAGGATAATTCTCCTGCTCTATACGCGGATCAGGCAGCAAAAAGGGTAACATATCATCGGATGGCACCAGTTTTAGCGATGCACCGGTCACCATCGAATCGTGATTCGCAAGAAATGTCCACAGCCCCTGCCGGGCCTGTTCGTTCAAAAACACAAATTCATCAATGACCAGCTCTCTATTTTCTATCTTATATAGTACGTATCCTTCAGGTTCCCCAAGCTGTGAATAAAATACCGCAGTCTGACCTTCATCATCCAGAACAGAGTTTTCCCACCAGTCCAAATCACGCTTAAGTGTTCCGTTATATCTAACTGCAAAACGATTGTATAAGTTGTCCAATACTTCGATATCGTTAACACCACGTCTTACCTTGCCCTCAACTTCAACCTTCTTGGGAAACTTGGCAACAGGAATGGAGTATTTCTTATATTCACAATAAACTTCCCAACCAAATTTGCGATAAAAGGGGATCAAGAACGGATGCAGAAAAGATAATGTCTGCCCCGCCTCATTCATCGTTTGCAGCGTATGCGCCAGGAGCTTTGCCACATGCCCCTGTCTGCGATTCTCTGGCCATGTCGCTACCCCTGCGAGCCCTCCCATAGGTACTAATCTACCTTGTATGTACACTTCGAACGGAAGAAGAGTAAGTTTAGCTTCCAAAGTACCTTCTTCAAAAGCACCCCATACGCGTTCTGCTTTAAATCTTTCCTTAGCATTCGCCCTTTTCTCACTAGGCAGCTTGTATTGAAAAGCATATTCAGATAAATCCATGCTTAGATCAAACTCTTCTGAGTGCAACTGTCTGATATCCACAAAACTCACCTCATCATTTATGAATTTACTTTTATGGTTAGTATAACAAGAGAGTGTATTGTGTGCGAATTATAAGGATATTTTTCGAACTTTTTTCAGTTATCCACAGCCTTAGGCAGTTTTAAAAATAGTCTTGTAATCTTGTTCTATTCAAGTTAAAATAATTATCCACTTATCAATCCCTCTATCCACATAAATATGACTATATCCACAGCAACCCGTGTATTACTTAGGTTTTCTGTTGACAGATCTACATAAATATGTACTTAATCCACACCATTTGGTGATTTTTTGCCTTTTAATCATCTATCCACATGTGCGTAAGTTTTCTGCAAATTCCAATGAATTATCCACAAGTTTTCCACAATCTATAATAGACGCAAAAAAGCCACTGTCGAGTTATCAACAGTGGTCTATTTGTGCTTGGCAACGTCCTACTCTCCCAGGACCCTTCGGTCCAAGTACCATCGGCGCTGGAGGGCTTAACGGTCGTGTTCGGGATGGGTACGCGTGGAACCCCTCCGCTATCGCCACCAAACATGCGTCTGTGAAACAGACGCTGCCGCGTGAAATTCGGTTCATCACAGAAGTGAGAATGAATTTCTAAGCGTGTTACAGGCTTGATGCCTGAAAACTGAATCCGAATTGAATTTGCGTCGCCCGTCATCTCTTCGGGGCCCCCGGAAAGTATTCGGAATTAGCTTCGCAGCTTCTTCTTCACTTTTTGGGGTATTTTTAGGATAAGCCCTCGACCGATTAGTATTGGTCAGCTCCATGCATTGCTGCACTTCCACCTCCAACCTATCTACCTCGTCGTCTTCAAGGGGTCTTACTAATTGGGAAATCTCATCTTGAGGGGGGCTTCACGCTTAGATGCTTTCAGCGCTTATCCCGTCCGTACGTAGCTACCCAGCCATGCTCCTGGCGGAACAACTGGTGCACCAGCGGTACGTCCATCCCGGTCCTCTCGTACTAAGGACAGCTCCTCTCAAATTTCCTGCGCCCACGACAGATAGGGACCGAACTGTCTCACGACGTTCTGAACCCAGCTCGCGTACCGCTTTAATGGGCGAACAGCCCAACCCTTGGGACCTACTTCAGCCCCAGGATGCGATGAGCCGACATCGAGGTGCCAAACCTCCCCGTCGATGTGGACTCTTGGGGGAGATAAGCCTGTTATCCCCAGGGTAGCTTTTATCCGTTGAGCGATGGCCCTTCCATGCGGTACCACCGGATCACTAAGTCCGACTTTCGTCCCTGCTCGACTTGTAGGTCTCGCAGTCAAGCTCCCTTATGCCTTTGCACTCTGCGAATGATTTCCAACCATTCTGAGGGAACCTTGGAACGCCTCCGTTACTCTTTAGGAGGCGACCGCCCCAGTCAAACTGCCCGCCTGACACGGTCCCCGTACCCGGTAAGGGCACTAGGTTAGAACCTAGATACGATCAGGGTGGTATCCCAACGGCGCCTCCACCGAAGCTTGCGCTCCGATTTCTACGGCTCCCACCTATCCTGTACAGATCGTACCCAAATTCAATATCAAGCTGCAGTAAAGCTCCATGGGGTCTTTCCGTCTTGTCGCGGGTAACCTGCATCTTCACAGGTATTAAAATTTCACCGGATCTCTCGTTGAGACAGCGCCCAAGTCGTTACGCCATTCGTGCGGGTCAGAATTTACCTGACAAGGAATTTCGCTACCTTAGGACCGTTATAGTTACGGCCGCCGTTTACTGGGGCTTCGGTTCATAGCTTCGGGTTACCCCTAACCACTCCCCTTAACCTTCCAGCACCGGGCAGGCGTCAGCCCGTATACTTCGCCTTGCGGCTTCGCACAGACCTGTGTTTTTGCTAAACAGTCGCTTGGGCCTTTTCACTGCGGCCCCCTCGTGCTATTCACACTACCGGGGCACCCCTTCTCCCGAAGTTACGGGGTCATTTTGCCGAGTTCCTTAACGAGAGTTCTTCCGCGCGCCTTAGAATTCTCTTCTCGCCTACCTGTGTCGGTTTGCGGTACGGGCACCTTCTCCTGGCTAGAGGCTTTTCTTGGCAGTGTGAGATCATGACCTTCGCTACTATAATTTTCGCTCCCCATCACAGCCCAGCCTTAATGATGTGCGGATTTGCCTACACATCAGCCTCACTGCTTAGACGGACATCCATCAGTCCGCGTCACTACCCTCCTGCGTCACCCCATCGCTCATAGCGGATTACGGTGGTACAGTAATTTCAAACTGTTGTCCTTCGACTACGCCTTTCGGCCTCGCCTTAGGTCCCGACTTACCCTGAGCGGACGAGCCTTCCTCAGGAAACCTTGGGCTTTCGGCGGATCAGATTCTCACTGATCTTTTCGTTACTCATACCGGCATTCTCACTTGTGTAGTGTCCAGCGCTCTTTTCAGTACACCTTCAACCCCTACACAACGCTCCCCTACCCCAGATACATACGTATCTAGCCATAGCTTCGGTGGTGTGTTTAGCCCCGTTACATTTTCGGCGCAGAGTCACTCGACCAGTGAGCTATTACGCACTCTTTCAATGGTGGCTGCTTCTAAGCCAACATCCTGGTTGTCTGTGCAACTCCACATCCTTTCCCACTTAACACACACTTGGGGACCTTAGCTGATGGTCTGGGCTGTTTCCCTTTTGACAATGGATCTTAGCACTCACTGTCTGACTCCCGGCAATAAGTATATGGCATTCGGAGTTTGACTGAGCTTGGTAATCCTTGCGGACCCCGCACCCAATCAGTGCTCTACCTCCACTACTCTTATACCGAGGCTAGCCCTAAAGCTATTTCGGGGAGAACCAGCTATCTCCGAGTTCGATTGGAATTTCTCCGCTACCCCCACCTCATCCCCGCACTTTTCAACGTACGTGGGTTCGGGCCTCCAGTGCGTGTTACCGCACCTTCACCCTGGACAGGGGTAGATCACACGGTTTCGGGTCTACGTCCACATACTAATTCGCCCTATTCAGACTCGCTTTCGCTGCGGCTCCACCTTCTCGGCTTAACCTTGCATGTTAAACGTAACTCGCCGGTTCATTCTACAAAAGGCACGCCATCACCCATTAATAGGGCTCTGACTTTTTGTAAGCACACGGTTTCAGGTTCTATTTCACTCCCCTTCCGGGGTGCTTTTCACCTTTCCCTCACGGTACTGTTTCACTATCGGTCGCCAGGTAGTATTTAGCCTTAGCAGATGGTCCTGCTGGATTCATACGGGGTTTCACGTGCCCCGCACTACTCGGGATCCGTCTCGGAGAGAATACAGTTTAGGTTACAGGGCTTTTACCTCTATCGCGGGCCTTTCCAGACCTCTTCACCTACCATATTCCTTTGTAACTCCATGTGAGACGTCCCACAACCCCTAAGAGCAAGCTCTTAGGTTTAGGCTGTTCCGCGTTCGCTCGCCGCTACTGACGGAATCACTATTGTTTTCTCTTCCTCAGGGTACTTAGATGTTTCAGTTCCCCTGGTCTGCCTCTACATTTCCTATGTATTCAGAAATGAGTAACTGCGAATTACCACAGCTGGGTTTCCCCATTCGGACACCCCCGGATCAAAGCTTGCTTACAGCTCCCCGAGGCAGTTTCGTTGTTCGCCACGTCCTTCGTCGGCTCCTGGCGCCTAGGCATCCTCCGTGTGCTCTTATTAGCTTAACCTTGATTCTTCCGCAGGAAAATATCATACGATGACATTCTCTTTGGAATCATCTCACTAATAACATTTACTTGTTTGCACAAGTTGCTAAAAGATGTTCTAAAACGCAAATTCGTTTCGGTATCCAGTTTTCAAGGATCAAGTGTATAGACATAACAAACAGATGAAGTTTGTTGGTGGAGCCAAGCGGGATCGAACCGCTGACCTCCTGCTTGCAAGGCAGGCGCTCTCCCAGCTGAGCTATGGCCCCGCAAATTCCATCAAAACCGAACAAATGGATACACGTTAATTGGTTGTGGAAGTTAAACTTCCGATTTGAATGTTCTCATTGCAGAGAACGATTCTCCATAGAAAGGAGGTGATCCAGCCGCACCTTCCGATACGGCTACCTTGTTACGACTTCACCCCAATCATCTACCCCACCTTCGGCGGCTGGCTCCCTTGCGGGTTACCCCACCGACTTCGGGTGTTGTAAACTCTCGTGGTGTGACGGGCGGTGTGTACAAGACCCGGGAACGTATTCACCGCGGCATGCTGATCCGCGATTACTAGCAATTCCGACTTCATGCAGGCGAGTTGCAGCCTGCAATCCGAACTGAGACCGGCTTTGATGGGATTGGCTCCACCTCGCGGCTTCGCTTCCCGTTGTACCGGCCATTGTAGTACGTGTGTAGCCCAGGTCATAAGGGGCATGATGATTTGACGTCATCCCCACCTTCCTCCGGTTTGTCACCGGCAGTCACTCTAGAGTGCCCAACATTACTTGCTGGCAACTAAAGTTAAGGGTTGCGCTCGTTGCGGGACTTAACCCAACATCTCACGACACGAGCTGACGACAACCATGCACCACCTGTCTCCTCTGTCCCGAAGGCCGCTGCTATCTCTAGCAGATTCAGAGGGATGTCAAGACCTGGTAAGGTTCTTCGCGTTGCTTCGAATTAAACCACATACTCCACTGCTTGTGCGGGTCCCCGTCAATTCCTTTGAGTTTCAGTCTTGCGACCGTACTCCCCAGGCGGAGTGCTTACTGTGTTAACTTCGGCACCAAGGGTATCGAAACCCCTAACACCTAGCACTCATCGTTTACGGCGTGGACTACCAGGGTATCTAATCCTGTTTGCTCCCCACGCTTTCGCGCCTCAGCGTCAGTTACAGCCCAGAAAGTCGCCTTCGCCACTGGTGTTCCTCCACATATCTACGCATTTCACCGCTACACGTGGAATTCCACTTTCCTCTTCTGTACTCAAGCCACCCAGTTTCCAGTGCGACCTCAGGTTGAGCCCAAGGTTTAAACACCAGACTTAAATAGCCGCCTGCGCGCGCTTTACGCCCAATAATTCCGGACAACGCTTGCCCCCTACGTATTACCGCGGCTGCTGGCACGTAGTTAGCCGGGGCTTTCTTCTCAGGTACCGTCACTCCGGTAGCAGTTACTCTACCGGACGTTCTTCCCTGGCAACAGAGCTTTACGATCCGAAAACCTTCATCACTCACGCGGCGTTGCTCCGTCAGGCTTTCGCCCATTGCGGAAGATTCCCTACTGCTGCCTCCCGTAGGAGTCTGGGCCGTGTCTCAGTCCCAGTGTGGCCGTTCACCCTCTCAGGTCGGCTACGCATCGTCGCCTTGGTGGGCCGTTACCCCACCAACTAGCTAATGCGCCGCAGGCCCATCCCTCAGTGACAGATTGCTCCGTCTTTCATTCTTCTCTCAGGAGAAAAAAGAAATTATCCGGTATTAGCTACCGTTTCCGGTAGTTATCCCAGTCTGAAGGGCAGGTTGCCTACGTGTTACTCACCCGTCCGCCGCTAAGTCACTTTGAAAGCAAGCTTTCAAAGTGACTCCGCTCGACTTGCATGTATTAGGCACGCCGCCAGCGTTCGTCCTGAGCCAGGATCAAACTCTCCAATTAGTATTGAAAAGAGCGATATGCTCATTTTGAAACTGACGATTCATTAATTGAATCTTTTTAAAAATTAACGTGTTCCATTTGTTCAGTTTTCAAAGAACTTGCTCCTAGCATTTCGACATTCAATGTCTCTTGCACAGGAATTAGAGTATATCATGTTTGTTTCTATCTTGTCAACTTATTTCTTCATCGCTTGTGTTTCGTATGTGCGATGCGTCGTAAGCACAAGAGATAATATACCATGCTGTCATTGAGTTTGCAAGCTTTTTTTGAAATAAAAAAATCATTCGTATAAATAACTTCGATACAACACAAATTGATACCATTCATCCATTATTTGTGGCTAAATAGAATTTATCGTATTCGCCAATCTTACCTTTTAACTATCAGTACAGAGAGGAGTCAAAATGAAGACCAAACCTACAGACGCTGCGTCCACGGTAGACAGCAAGGACAAGGAGCAGCGTAATCTGCAGCAGGCAACGATTTATAAAATTTTGTTAGCTGTCAGTTTTGTTCATTTATTTAATGATTCTATACAGGCAGTCATTCCAGCAATCTTCCCTATTCTCAAAGATAATCTACTGCTCTCTTTCGCCCAGATTGGATGGATCTCATTCGCTTTAAATATGACGTCATCAGTAATCCAACCCGTCATTGGATATGCTGCAGACCGTAAACCCCGTCCTATATTATTACCACTGGGTATGTGCAGCACATTTCTAGGTGTACTTCTATTGGCTTATGCCAATAGCTATTTTCTGGTCTTATTCTCGGTTATCCTGATCGGATTCGGTTCAGCCACCTTCCACCCAGAGGGTATGCGTGTTGCTCATATGGCGGCAGGTCAGCGAAAGGGATTGTCGCAATCTATTTTTCAAGTGGGCGGCAATGCTGGCCAGTCCCTTGGTCCAATGCTTACGAAATGGGTATTCATCCCCTTTGGCCAGATTGGTGCCCTAGGCTTCACGATCGTCGCGGCTGCCGGAATCGCTGTTCAGACTTATGTAGCTCGCTGGTATAGAGAAATGCTAGATGCCGGTTATACCTTTCATAAAAAATCAACAGCACGAGCAATCGACCCCGCCCGCCGAAAAAGTATACGAACAGCAACGATTATTCTTGTATTCCTAGTCTTTGTTAGGTCTTGGTATGGCGCTTCTATCGGCAGTTACTACGCCTTCTATCTAATGGACAAATATCAAATGACGCTGGATAAAGCCCAAATCTATATTTTTATGTATTTGGCTGCTGGCGCAGTGGGTACATTTTTTGGAGGTCCGCTGGCTGACCGTTTTGGACGGCGTAATCTCATCTTACTATCAATGGTAGGAACCGTTCCCTTTGCACTTGCTCTACCCTTTGTAGGTCCATTATGGGCGGCTGTATTGCTGCTGATTGGCGGTTTCATCCTTCTGTCCAGCTTCTCTGTTACCGTCATTTATGCTCAAATGCTATATCCGGGCAACATTGGCACAGTTTCAGGTCTGATCACGGGACTTGCTTTTGGACTCGGCGGGATCGGCTCATTAGTCCTCGGCAACCTCATTGATAGTATCGGGATTGCTAAAGTGTTCATCGCTTGCGGCTTCCTCCCGCTGCTTGGGTTTCTTGCCTTGCTGCTTCCTAGAGATGAGAAATTAGAAGAATGGGCGGCGCAATAACTTCTCAATGATCACTTAAGGCTTTACTCATTACTGTAGAAAATAGAGCGGCAGCCTTCCCGCTGCCTTCAGTCATGTAATTATCCTGATTCGTACGATCAAAACCCATCCATACCGCAGCTGTCCACTCCGAAGTATAGCCTACAAACCAAAGATCCCGATTAGCTTTCTTGCTCACGCCAGCCAAGTCCAATTGGGTCGTACCGGTCTTTCCCGCTACTGGTCTGTTCATCTGCGCTTTTTTCCCTGTTCCTTCATTAACAACATTGCGTAACATAGCCGTCATCGCTTCTGCGGTACGCGGCGAGATTACCTGACGTGATTCAGAGGGATGAGTATACAAGACCTTCCCTTTTGAATCCGTTATGGAGCGCACCATATGAGCCGCATTAAATTTGCCTCCACTAGCAAAGACACTGTAGGCCTGGGCCATTTTTAGTGGAGAAACCCCATTATGAAGCCCCCCCAAAGCTATTGATAAATGATTGTCCTCCTCCGTCAGTACAATTCCTAATTTGGCGGCAAATTGCCGCGCAGAAGAGATTCCAACCTGCTTCAATACCCATACGGCTGGTGCATTGATGGATTTTTGCAAAGCTGTGTTCATTGTGACCTGACCTTGGTATATACCGTTCAAGTTCTCAGGCTTATAGCTGCCATAAGCAACTTTACGGTCGGACAGCATACTATTCGGGTTGAATTTCCCGCTCTCGAGTGCAGGTCCATAATCAATGATCGGCTTAAAGCTGGAACCCGGCTGACGTGCATCAATAATAGCTCTGTTCAAATTGCCCTCGTTTTGATCTCGCCCACCAATCAATGCCACTACTTCTCCTGTACGATGATCCATTATGGTCATAGCTGCTTCTACCTGCTGATCTTTTCCGTCAGGTGGAAATGAAGCCTCTTTGAGAACGGCCTGCTCAAGTGCCTGCTGTGCTTTGATGTTCAAACCTGTAACTATAGTGTAGCCGCCTGTACGAAGCTCCTCTACGGATTCCCCTGTGATCTGAGCCGCTTCCTTAAGGGCTGCATCCACATAATACACTCCGGCAACCCCATTTTCGACCGCAGCTGGAGGCTGACATTGTTTATTCATAGCTTCCTGCATTTGCTCATACGTGATTAGTCGCTGATTGAACATCATCTTTAGCACTAGATTTCTTCTCGTTTTGGATAATGCACTATTGTCTACTGGGTTATAAATAGAGGGGCCTTTAGGGATTCCCGCCAGAGTGGCTATTTGCCAGATCTCCAATTTTTTCAGATCAGACACGCCGAAGTAACGCTTGGCTGCTGCTTTTACTCCATATTGTCCCCGCCCCATATAAATCTGATTGAGGTACAGCTGCAAAATCTCACGTTTCGTCAGTCGCTGCTCCAAGGCAAAAGCAATAGAGGTTTCATTTAACTTACGCAGCATATTCTTATCTCTGTTCAAATAAAGATTGCGAGCAAGCTGTTGAGTAATACTACTGCCACCTTCTGATAAACTCATGTCCAAGATATTTTTTAAGAACGCGCGTGATATCCCTTTATAATCGACCCCTTGATGGCTATAAAAACGGCGGTCTTCTACTGTTAAAAAGGTATCTATTAATAAAGCCGGCATCTCCTCAAGCTCTGCTGTAAGCCTATAACCCGAGCTCGGTAGCGGAGTCATTCGTATAACTGTTCCATCTGAAGCTGTGATGAGGCTTGATTCTGGCAATTGCAGCCTATCCTCATGCCGGTTAAGTACAATACCCCCATACTGGTATACATAAAACAAAATCAAAAGCGCCAATACCGTACTAATAACACTCACATCAAATAATAGGTACCCTACTCGCAATATCCGGGTGCGTGCATTCCATCTGCTCATGATTCGATAATCAGGTTCTCCAGGAACCGCTCCATACTCCGTACTTCATCATTCGCTGCTGCAAGAAGTGTATGTACTTCCGCCTCATTCTCTTCAACCTCACGGAGGGTGCGAAGTATCGCCCTAGTCCTTATTAATAAAGCTACTGCTGGTGTGTCCTCTATCCGCTTTGAGCTTGCATCTCTATCTGGAACTTCTATTCTTTGCATTCGATTGAGGTTAGCAGCAATTTCACCTATTTCTCCTCCAGAGAGAACCTTGATGTTCTGGGCGACTCCTTTATCTGCCAGCTCCGAGGTTCCCACCACTAGCGAGCGCAAATCATCAGCCATTTTCTGTGAACGAAGAACATACAGCCCACCGAAGACTAGAATAAATAGAAGGATGGCACTAGGGGTTTGACCCATATGATTAATAACCCAATGAATAAGCCAGACAAAAAAGGCTCCTGGTTGACCCGAATAATGAGAATACAGCAAAGCGACAGCCCGCTGGACAACAAAAAGAAAGGCAGCACTCAAAAGAGCACAACCCATAAAAATATATAAATAGCTGATACGAACCGTCCGAAGTTTTGGCATGGTAGTTCCCTCCTTGTGCCACAAGGATAACTTCCAAATCTTAAGAACCCGCCAGAGTTTTCTTAAGATTCTATGAAGAATGGGAAACGGGTAATAAAATCCGTGCGAAGAGATGTACTTTCCACATAAATAACGCCATTGTGGCGTTCGATGATACTTTTGGCAATCGCAAGTCCAAGCCCTGAGCCGCCTGTATGCTGTGAACGCGACTTTTCTGCCCGATAGAATCGTTCAAAAATAAAAGGGATATCACTTTCCGCAATCCTCTCTCCGAAGTTGCTAATACGGACCACAGCACCATTTTCCTTTTTACTGAAACCTATCTCCAATTTCCCGCCGCTTCTGCCGTAACGGATCGCGTTAGTAATCAAATTTTCATAAGCACGTACTAATTCTTTAGGCGAAGCCTCTATCCATAACTCATCAGCAACGTCCTCGATTTCATAGATCATATCCGCCTTTGTTAGTTCAGGAACTGACTCCTCCGCCAGCTGCCGTATGAAGGCCTTCAAATCCAATCTCTGCATAACCAAAGGGTACTCTCCACTATTTACACGTGTGTATTCAAAAAGATCATCGATCAGTTTACGCAGCACCAGGGATTTGTTGTAGGCTATATCCACGTAATACCGGATTTCCGCTTCTTCCTGACATCGATCTTGTTCGATGTATTCCAGAAAGCCCAAGACAGAGGTAAGCGGGGTGCGTAAATCATGGGAAACACCTGTGATCAAGTCATTTTTCGCATTTACAGCTTTACGTTCCTCCTCTATGGAGTGCTGCAAACGCTCAGCCATTTCATTAATATTCTCAGCCAGCACACCCAGCTCATCCGTGGTTCTGACTTCAATTCTATGGGACATCCCGGAGCTTGTAATTTCTCGAATCCCTTTTGTGATCTCTTCCAGATACAGCACAACTTTACGAGTGTAGATAAAAAAGAATAATAAAAAGCTGATAATACCCGCTGCTGTCATTAGTGGCATAGAGCCAATATGATTAATAATCCAGCGCAGTATGCGTGAATAGGGAGCCGACTCTGAAGCCGGATTTAGATAGATCATAAAGTTGACGAGTTGGTACCCTGCCATGAGCAGCAAAGCGCCCGAAAGCACACTCAGCAAAAAAGCAAACATAAACTTCCAGCGAATCGTCGTTATATATTTAGAATTCAAGAAGCCTCACCTAATCCTTTCAGGAAGGTCCGTCTAATTTATAGCCAACTCCCCAGACGGTTTGTATATAACGTGGGCGTTTCGAATCGATTTCGATTTTGTCTCGGAGATTACGAATATGTACCATCACTGTGTTACCGCCATCTAAAAAGGGTTCATTCCATACCTTATTGTAAATTTGCTCCAAGCTAAGCACTTGACCTTGGTGTCTCGCTAAAAGCTCTAGAATAGAGAATTCCCGCGGAGTCAGTTTAATCTTCTGCTGGTCTACATACACCTCATGCTTAGACGTATCTATAGTCAGATCCTCAAAGCTTAGTTTGCTGTCGTTTCCCAACGTATTACTATCCTTATTAAATCCGTGATAACGGCGCAACTGTGATTTTACTCGTGCCACAATCTCCAAAGGATTAAACGGCTTGCCCACGTAGTCATCTGCCCCGAGGCTCAGGCCGGAGATCTTGTCCATATCTGTATTTTTGGCTGATAGTATGATAATTGGCATTTTCCGCTCTTCACGGATCTTCATACATGCAGCTAGCCCGTCCATTTTAGGCATCATGACATCAAGAATAATTAGATCAACTTCCTCTTTCTGCAGACATTCCAGCGCTTCCATTCCATCGTAAGCCTTAAGCAGTCTATAGCCTTCATTACAGAGATAAATCGTTAACAGTTCTACAATTTCCTTCTCATCATCTACTAACAATATCGTTTCTCTCTTCACAGGAAGGGTTTCCTTTCAAATATAGTAATAAATATCTATAGCCTATATATTAGCAGATCAACCGAATTTTTTTTCTAAAAAAGAATCGTTTAGTTGTAATCCACGCAAAAAAGGCCCCTGCTCCTCTCGTACTTAAACGAAATGGAACCGGGAACCTTTTGAAATCGAATATAGTTTGTTACTTACATATCCAACAAGCGAATTAGCTCATCTTCATCCTCAATGACCTGAATGCCTAACTGCTGCGCTTTAGCCAGCTTACTACCAGCTTTTTCACCAGCGATAACTAAATCCGTCTTCTTGGACACACTTCCCGACACCTTTGCTCCGAGTGCTTCCAGACGTTCAGCTGCTTCATCTCGGGTAAGCTTTTGCAAGGAACCGGTCAATACGACCGTTTTGCCACTAAAGAAGGAATCGGTACTAACAGGACGTGGTGCCTCAGGAGCCTTCGCTTCCACACCCAACGCCCGCAAGCGGGAAACATTAGCTACTACAACTGGATCTGCGAAGAAGCTGACAATGCTCTCGGCGACAATCCCACCAATGTCTGGTAACTCAGCGAGCTTCTCGGCTTTGGCCTGCATCACAGCATCCAGATCACGGAAATGATCAGCCAACATCTTCGTCGTTGCTTTACCAGTGTTAGGGATCCCTAACGCAAAGAGAAATGAAGCAAGATCTCTACCTTTGCTATCTTCTAAAGCTTGCAGCAAATTCTGTGCTTTTTTCTCACCAAAACGGTTCAGCTGTACAAGCTGCTCAAAGTTCAGTTCATACAGATCCGCAGAGTCATGTACATTAAGCTCATCATAGAGCTGACCCGCCGTCTTCTCACTGAACGTCTCGATATCCATCGCATCACGCGAAGCAAAGTGGGTGATCCGACTGATAATCTGCGGCCTACAATTCAGTTTATTGTTACAGAAAAGATGTGCTCCGCGCATTTCTAACGGATATCCACAAGCTGGACAGTCCTCAGGGAAAATAATCTCTCCACCGTCATTCTCCTCTGTTACCTTGCCGAGAATTTCTGGGATAACATCATTGGAACGGCGAATAAAGACCCGCGAACCTAAGGCAAATTTCAAGTTTTTGCGCTCAATATCACCCACATTATTCAGGGTGCAGTTCTGAACGGTAACTCCGGCAAGCTCTACAGCCTCAACCCGAGCCAGCGGAGTCACTTTACCTGTACGACCTACATTCCAGCTAACAGACTCCAGCACGGTCGTCGTTTCTTCGGCTTCAAATTTATAAGCTACTGCCCAACGCGGGAACTTGTCAGTGTAGCCAAGCACCTCACGGATCCGGAAATCCGTGACCTTAATTACAGCCCCATCAATGAGGTAATCAAGACTCGAACGACTCTCCTCGATTCCAGCGAGCTGCTCAGTTACATCATCAAAATCATTGCAGTAGGTCAGGTATGGGTTCACTTTAAATTTGTTATTCCGCAGAAAATCCATCATTTCCTGATGGTCAGCGAACTCCGCGCCTTCTGCAAAGCCTACATTATAGAAAAAAGCGTTCAAACGGCGGTCCGCAGTAGTCTTCGGATTAAGATTACGCAGTGCACCTGCTGCTGCATTACGCGCATTCTTCAGCGGCTCTGCAGCCCTTGTATTATAATCAGCCAGCACAGACAGATTCATAATCCCTTCACCCTGAACCTCAATGACCCCATCCTTGAAGGGAATCGTCAATGGAACGGATTTGATGGTCTTCACCTGTGCAAGTATTCCTTCGCCAACTACACCATTGCCACGCGTTGATGCCTGTTCGAGAACACCATTACGATAGGTTAAATTCAGTGTTAAGCCATCGAACTTCAGTTCTACTGCATAACAAGGATCAGGAAGAGGGGTGTCTGGATTCTTGAGATTGTATTCATTCACTAACCGGAGCACCCGGGTATTCCAGCTGCGCAGCTGTTCAATATTCTGTGCTTTATCCAGACTCCAAAGCGGTGCCAGATGCCGATGCGGCGTGAAGCCCTTAAGCAGCTCTCCACCTACACGTTGTGTAGGCGAATCCGGTAGTACGAAGCCACTCTCAGCCTCCAGTGCTACAAGCTTGTCGTATAAAACATCGTATTCCTTATCGCTGACTAGCGGTGCATCCAGCGTGTAGTAGTGGTAATTATAGTTATTTAATTCCGCAACAAGCTCTTCCATCACATGCATAGCATCCATGCAGGTACATCCCTCCGTCAATAAGTTTCCTAAAGTTAGCGTGGTCTAAATATCCGTTCGTTAATCGTTGTCTGTTATTATTCCACTTTGGTAATCGGCGCAAACCCCGCAAGCAGACGTTTCACACCCACGGGTGCCGGAAAAGCAATCTGTAGCTCCGTGTCATTCCCGCTGCCTTTAACAGATACAACGGTGCCCGTGCCCCATTTGCCGTGGGAGACCTTGTCACCCGCTTTGTAATCGCCAGCTGCTGCAGCCCCTGCTCCGGTAGCACGCTGTGCGCCTCCGGAGGTCACGGTCACGCTGCTCTTGCTTGCCGCCGCTGACGCCGTGCTTCCGCCGCCTGCCGGCGTAGCTCCGGCGGCTCCGCCCCGGCCGCCAAAGTTCCCACGGCCACCACTGCCGAAGCCGCGTCCGCCGTAAGCACCGCCTACCTCCGCGCCTCCGCGCTGGAAGCGGTCTTGAGTCTTAACGGTATCTTCCTTCAGTTCCTCCGGAATCTCCTCTAAGAAGCGGGACGGTTGGTTCGCCGTCGTCCGGCCAAAGAGCGTACGCATCCGCGCACAAGAGAGAAACAGTTGTTTCTCCGCGCGGGTGATCCCCACATACGCAAGCCGGCGTTCCTCTTCCAGCTCGTCGTTGTCCTGGAAGGCACGGCTGTGTGGGAACACGCCTTCTTCCATTCC
The DNA here is from genome assembly GCF_038005365.1 of Paenibacillus sp. FSL H8-0315. NCBI lineage: Bacteria > Bacillati > Bacillota > Bacilli > Caryophanales > Paenibacillaceae > Paenibacillus > Paenibacillus sp. FSL H8-0315. Next base: position 2,741,888 of record NZ_JBBOTA010000001.1, read on the forward strand.
GACGATAAATACCGTCGGAAACTCCAGACCTTTGGCGCTGTGCATCGTCATTAACACAACCGCATCACTACGATCCTCTTCATCATCGTTCACACTATCGATATCTGCGATAAGTGCAAGATCCGTGAGGAAGGAGACCAGCGACTTGTCTTCGTTGTTCTTTTCAAACTCCATCGTCACCGATAAGAACTCATCGATATTCTCTAGCCGCGAGCGTGATTCGAGTGTGTTTTCATTTTGCAGCTCCAAACGGTACTGCGACATTTCCAGTATTTTTTCCGTCAATTCGGTTACAGACAAGAACTCCACCATACGGTGTAGAGCTTCAATCATATCGTAGAACTCTACTAGCATATTCCGCGTCCGTCCAGCAAAGCCCAAATCATCGACCGTTTGCAGCACTCGGAAAATAGAAACACCACGTTCACCAGCAGCAGCTGCCAGCTTGCCAACCGTTGTATCCCCTAATCCACGCTTAGGAACATTAATAATACGCGTCAGGCTGATATCATCATCAGGGTTAGACAGTAAACGTAGATACGCCAGCAGATCCTTGATTTCTTTACGATCATAGAACTTGATCCCGCCAACGATTTGATATGGAATATCTGATTTGATCAAAATTTCCTCTATTACCCGTGACTGAGCATTCGTCCGGTACAGAATCGCGTGATTCTGGTAAGCTTGACCTTGCTTCACATTTTTGCTGATTTCTCCGGTTACAAAATACCCTTCGTCATGCTCGGAATCCGCCCGGTACACCTTAATCTTGGCGCCTTCCTCGGAATCGGTCCACAGCTTTTTCGGTTTACGGCCACTATTAAGCGCGATTACCCCATTGGCTGCATTCAGGATATTAGCGGTTGAACGGTAATTCTGTTCTAGCAGAATCGTCTTCGCTTCCGGATAATCCTCTTCAAAATTAAGAATATTCGTAATATCCGCACCACGCCAGCGATAGATCGACTGGTCACTATCCCCTACCACGCAAATGCGGTGGTGGCTGTCTGCCAGCATGCGGCACAACATGTATTGTGCTCTGTTCGTATCCTGATACTCATCCACATGGATGTATTTGAACTTCTTTTGGTAAAAATCCAGAACCTCGGGAACTTCCTTAAATAATTCGATAGTCTTCATAATCAAATCATCAAAATCAAGCGAGTTATTGCTTCTCAAACGCCGTTGGTACATTTTATAAACCTTGGCAACTAAACCTTCGAAATAATCACCGACTTTTTGCTCATACTGCGCCGGAGTAATCAGTTCATTCTTAGATGCGCTAATTACGGCTTGTACAGCTTTCGGTTCGAATTTTTTCGTATCAATATTCAGTTCCTTCATGCAATTACGAATGACTGATAACTGGTCTGTAGAGTCCAGAATCGAGAAGTTGGAAGTAAATCCAATGCGCTCAATATCCTTCCGCAAGATCCGAACACACATGGAGTGAAAGGTGGATACCCAAATATCTCTTCCCTCAGGTCCAACGAGCTTAGATACACGTTCCTGCATTTCCCTCGCAGCTTTATTCGTAAATGTAATCGCCAAAATCGCCCAAGGCGGCGCCTTTCGATTAGCAATCAGCCAGGCAATTCTGTGTGTCAGCACTCTCGTCTTCCCACTGCCCGCACCAGCCATAATCAAAAGGGGGCCTTCAGTAGTTTCGACAGCCTGCCTTTGTGGAGGATTCAATCGGCTGACCGCGTCTTGTATGTTAATAAGTTGCATGTGTAACATGCTCCTTTCTAAAAATGAAATTACAAATCATAAGTAGTCCATAAGCTAACCGCTAGTCGAACTGCTCTTGCACCGTCTTTTTAACAGCAAATACCGTACGAATTGCCTGCTCTACATCCCGATAAATAATATTGCCGACAACTACTGTATCACATAGAGCTGCTGCCTGCTCGGCCTCTGCCTCACAAGTAATGCCGCCTCCATAAAATAGTTGGGCTTGCTCCACCATCTCACGCACTATACGTACTGTCTCCATATCCCCAAATCTACCGCTATATTCAAGATAGACTATTGGCAGGGACATCAGCTTGTCCGCAACCTGGGCATACGCAGCCGCCTCTTCAGCATTAATGGTTGTCTCGGCCCCTGTAATCCGCGCAACTGAAGAATCACTGTTCAAAACGACGTAACCCTCCGTTAGCAGCTGATCCCATGGGATCATAAATCCATAACGCTCTATAGCTCGACGATGATGGCCTACAATCCAAGCTGGATCAGGTGTATTTAGCACCATAGGAATCATATAAAGATCAAATCCGGGTACAGCAGCTTCAAGTTCGGATACCTCGAGTGCACAGGGCAGCTCAAAACGTCTTACTCTTGATAAGAGATCTACTGTATTCTCATAAGTAACTCCTGTAGAGCCTCCTATCAATATGGCATCCGTGCCGGACAAGCAAACGGCCTCCAAATCCTCATCTGAAATCATACGATCTGGGTCCAACTTAAACACATGCCGCCAAGGTTTGATCATTTGCTGTACTGATTTCATGGGAATCATCCTTATTTGTCATTTGGGCAAGACAAAATACTCCTGCCGCCGCAAAAGATATAGATCTAGTCTATGCCAGCACAGGAGGTGTGTCAATTTAAAGCGAACAAAAATACGAACATTTTTTCGCATATAAATTTGGGGTCCCCGCAAAGTACCTGAATACGCATCTGAGGAAAGCAGCACTTTGCAGGGATATATTAGTTGTAATGAGTGGAGAAAGATTTCAGCGCATACCTCTGAGGTTATTCAAATCATTTTCAGGCATAAAATCACTATAAAATCCGTCTACACCCATACGAGATAACGCTCTAATCTCATCCTCTTCATCCACTGTATGAACGTATACACGAGCTCCGATATTTTTTAACTGTTTGACAAAACTCTTGGTGGCCCGGCTAACTGGCATCGTAATATCCACACCTGTTTTTTTAACAAACTCAATAACTTGTTCATCCGTATCCTTAGATTGGTACAGGGTGTAAAGCACTTCTGGAAAAGAATACACCTTATTGATCTCATCAAGCATCGGCTGATTGTAGATCTGTGGAACTATCCGCTCCAACAACGCTGGATCCCGACGCTGCGCCGCTTCGGTCAGCAATGTAAATTGCTTCTCTATAAGTTCCGGTTGGATTTCTTTGGTATCCGTAACGATATAAGCATCTGGATAATTCTGCATTAGATCAAGCACCTTCTCAATATCAAGCGGAGAGTATATATTCAGGATGGGGCTGTCCATAAATTCCTCGTAATCTAGTGCCACACCCTGTTTATTAGCAGGGAGAACCTCCAACTGACCTAAAAGCTTGCTCATATTGCCTGTCCATTCATGTCGAGCAACCAGCTGATCATCCTTCGATAACAAAAAATCAACTTCAAATACGCGAGTTCCCCGTTCATAGTTAGCGACAAAGGCCTCCCAAGCATTGGTATACGTATAGCCGTTAATTCCCCCCATGGCATGTGCAACGATTCTGTGCGCTTCAAAACCGCTCGCGGGTTGCTCTTCCTCTTTGTTCAACGTTATTACAAGAATCATTATTAGTGCGACAATCATTACTACGGTTGCAATAATCTTTTTCTTATTCATAGTTGTGAGTTTCCTTTACAAAGTTTAGATTAGAAAATTAATACCCCGCTCTGCCAGTGGCAAAACGGGGTATTATTAAAATTTCACAAATCTAAATAAGTGCAGGTCTCAATATGCGTTTTTGTTAACGAAGCCGTTGCGAATCGTTTTGAAAATAATTCGAATATCGAACAGTAAGGACCAGTTCTCGATATAGAAAATATCGTGCTTAATCCGTTCCTCAATTGAAGTATCCCCGCGCAGCCCATTGCTCTGTGCCCAGCCCGTAATTCCTGGACGCACATGGTGCTTCACCATATACTTCGGAATTTCATCACGGAATTGTTCTACATAAAATGGTCGTTCAGGCCGTGGGCCAACTACACTCATATGACCGAGTAATACATTAAAAAATTGCGGAAGCTCATCCAGACTTGTCTTACGGATAAAGGTTCCAAATCGAGTTCTACGAGGATCTTCCCGCGTACTCCAACCTGTATCCTCTTCCCCGTCCTGCTGCATCTTCATTGAACGAAACTTATACATCATAAAATTACGCCGATTAAGTCCCACCCGTTCCTGCCGGAATATGATCGGTCCCGGTGAGGTAAGACGTACGCCGAGAGCTACGATCAGCATCACAGGAGATATCATAATAATAGCGAATAGAGAGAACACGATATCAAACAAACGTTTTGCCATCTTATTCCCCGTCATATCCAGTGGAATATCACGAACATTAATCATTGGCATACCTGCAAAGTTATCAAAGTAAGGACGAGCTGGTAAATAATCAAAGAAATCCGGAATAATCAATGTGCGTACCCCTGCTTTTTCACAGGCTGCAATAATCGAAGGATATTTAGAATGCGCATCGAGCGGCAAAGCAAGAATAACCTCGTCCACAGGCAGCATCTCCAGCATTCCGGATAACTGATCAACCGTACCTAGAATCGGTTTATAGCGCTGTTCTTCAATTCCATCCCAAGTATGATAGTCGTCTAAGAAACCAATGGCTTCATATCCAAGCTCAGGATATTGTTCCAAATTGTTGTAGAATCTCTTACCAAGAGTACCTGCGCCGATGATAAGTACGAACTGGCGATTCAATCCTTTTTCGCGCAAAGATTTAAGCATCTTCTTCAACACATAACGGTAAAGCATAATGGAAAGAACATTAAATCCCATATAAATAGCCAGATATGTACGGGAGATATCAATTTCTTTCACGAAAAACATTAGACCGAGCAGGATGAAGATGCTCATGATATGCACTTGGAAAATCTTAATAAATTCATCGACAAAACGTTTCTTACGCTTAGGCAAATAAAGCGATAAAAGGATACCGATTAAGACAGCTACTCCGCCATAGATCATACTCCAATAAGCGTAAGACTCTACAGGCAGCGTGTTATAGGATTCCATCCATCCGCTCTTGAACTTGATCCACCAAGCCGCCAAAAAAGACAGCTGAATGACAATGAAATCAGCAACCATATAGAGCTGTGTCAAAAATTTCTGATTCCGCCGAATCATAATCTCACCTCAGTATTCTTATCGTTACGAGTGCCTGTTTCAGGGGCAGAGCTAAGACTCTGTGCAGGTGATGGAACTGCTTTAGGAAAGATTAGGGCATTCCGCAAAAGGGACAGAGCAAACTTCATACCAACACCAGCATATACTGTTCCATTTATAATACTGTTGTACTTCCTACTATAATGCTTACGATGAAATAAAATCATTGCCCTGTGAAATTCATAGACGATCTTGAACGGTCTACGTCTGGCACTGCCGCCTTTGAGATGTACGATGGAGGTCTTCGGATAATAATAAATCTCCCAACCAGCCTCTTTAATACGATAGCACCAGTCTAAATCCTCACCGTACATAAAAAACTCTTCATCTAATCCGCCGACCTGATCAATCGTCTCCCGCCGCAGCAGCATAAACGCACCCACCAGACAATCTATCGGGTAATCAAGATCAGGGTCCAGATAACCTAACTGGTAACCGTTAAACTTCGGTCGATCCGGAAACAACTTACTGAAACCAAAAGCATAATAGAAGGAAGCTGACGGTGTAGGAAATCCTCGCTTACACGCTTTATCCAGCGACCCATCTGGCAATATAATCTTACATCCTGACGCCCCAACATCGGGACGACCATCCATAAAGGAGATCATCGTCTCCAGCGTATCCCTGCGCACCACCGTATCTGAATTGAGTAATAGTACATACCGTCCGGATGAAGCTTCCATCCCCTGATTATTTGCACGCGCAAACCCGACATTGTCGTTATTTGCGATCAACATGACACTTGGAAACTCTCTACCAATCATCTCTACCGAATCATCATGGGAATTGTTGTCTATCAAAATAATCTCATAGGAATAGTTCGTTTCTGAGTCATATACCGACCTGATACAATCCATCGTCAGGCGACACGTGTTGTAATTGACAATAAGTATGCTTACATCTACATTCACTGCGTAACGCTCCTGACAAATATAGTAATCTACCGACAATTATTATAACATAAAACCTCCCTGAGAGGAGGTGACCTTTCAGGGAGGTTTTTCCAGATACTGTTTGATTTACGTGTTCTTTCGCTCTTTTACGATGGTCTGTATATATTTTCGTTTCTTTTTTAACGCTGGGAGCTGAGTGAAAAAGGATTTCCACGCTACGATTAACTTCGGCTCTCTCAGAAGCATATAACCATGAGCGGCAATTTCATAGGGAAGGGAAATCAAGATTGTCTTCAGCATAGTTCGAGCCGATTCATTCTTGTAGATCATTTTGTAGCGATTAATGTAAGATATTCGCCGGATGAACATTGGTTTGGTACTACGGCCAGACGTTTTCCACCCACGTTCATGATACCCAATTGCCTCAGCATCATAATACCCCTGCCAGCCAAATAGCTGGGCTCTCCAAGCCACATCCACATCTTCCTTATATGCAAAAAAATCTGCATCAAAAAACTCCCCATCAACACTAACGTCTTCAATCATCCGTCGAGAATACATCGCCGCCGCCCCAGATACACCAAATACTGTACCCGACTGTTTCCATAGTTCTGCTGGCTCCCCCGCACCACGGTCAAACGCACGACGTGCCTTGTTCATCCGAAGACCAGTGCTATCCACTAATCCGTGATCAGCCCTTAGCAAAAGCTTACCTGTGGCGCTGCCGATCTGCGGGTTGGCTTCCATTTGTGCGATTAGTCTAGAGATATAGTCTGGAGCCAGCGTCAAATCCGGATTGAGGACAAGCACATAATCTGTTTCTGTAGCAGCTATAGCTTGGTTATGAGCTGGGGCGAAGCCTGTGTTTTTTTGATTTTGGATAAGTAGAAGGCTCGTGGGCGCTTCCTTGTTAGCTTGTGAATTGAACAGATCTAATTCCTCTAGTGAATTACTAAAAAAAGCCCCTTTATCGATCGCGTTAAAGAATATATTCACTTTCTCTGCACAATCGTCCGAAGAAGCATTGTCCACAACAACAATTTTCTCAATAGGATAATCCTGTGCCATTACTGCCTCTAAGCAATCTATAATGTCATCCGCACTGTTGTAGGTGACGATATGTACACTAACTGTTTTGTTATTCATGAGTATCCTCGACTTTGTAATTTCTAATTAACTACCTGCTTCCTTCTTATTATAACGAAAGAACACAAAAAACTCCCGCATCGTTATAAACGATTTAGGAGTTTCAATTGGTGCTTTTCTATTCTTTTAGCTCTAAGAGGAAATCTCTCAAGCCTTCACGCCAAGGTCGAATGTCCTCAAAACCATTCGTACGTATCGACAGATGCTCCATCACCGAATTCCGAGGACGTGGTGCAGGTCTCGGAAACTGTTCCGTAGCACACGGTTCAAGCGTAGCAGTGAATTTGAAACCCAAAATATCCTCGGCCTCTACAAAGATCGCCTGTGTAAATTCAAACCAGGTACAAGAGTCGCTATTTGACGCATGGTATACACCATACTTCTCAGTTTGAACAAGCTCAAGCAAGAATCGAGCTAAATCGACTGTGTAAGTAGGCGAACCTTTTTGGTCATCGACAACTTGAAGCATTGGCTTTTCTTGACCAAGCTTTAGCATTGTTTTGACAAAGTTATTTCCGTATTTGCCGTACACCCATGACGTTCGTACGATGAAATACTTAGAGGAGAGGGATTGAACGAGTACCTCACCCGCACGTTTCGATTTGCCGTATATACTCTTAGGGTCTGTATTATCATATTCATGGTAAGGCTGTGCACCCATACCATCAAATACATAATCCGTGCTAATATACACCAGCTTGGCTCCAGCTTTTTCAGAAGCAAGCGCTACATTTCGGCTGCCAGTAGCATTAATTAAATAAGCTGCATCAATATCACTTTCTGCCGCATCTACTGCCGTATGAGCAGCACAATGAATAACCGCATCCGGTCCAAACCCGCCAATAACTTGGATGCACTGATCCAGATCAGTAATATCCATCTCCTGACGATCGCAAGCCAACACTTCGTGACCTTGATGCTGGAGCAGTAAAACTACGTCCTGACCTAGTTGTCCGGCCGCACCTGTAACAAGTACCTTCATAGCTATTTTACCCCCGTATCAAAATTACAATGAGTCACCTAAACGATCACCATATTGCTGTTCAGCATATTTTTGGTATTCCCCAGATTGAATACGGGTCCACCACTCGCGGTTATTGAGATACCATTGGATAGTTTCTTTAATACCTGTTTCAAACGTATGTTTCGGCTTCCATCCCAGTTCATTCATAATCTTAGTTGGATCAATCCCATAACGGCGATCATGACCAGGACGGTCTTGAACATAAGTAATCAAAGAATCAGGCTTGCCTAGTTCCTGCAATACCGTGTTTACAATATGCACATTCGTACGTTCATTATTGCCACCAATGTTGTAGACTTCGCCGTTCACACCCTCATGAATAACCAAATCAATCGCGCTGCAATGATCCTCAACATACAACCAATCGCGGATATTCATTCCATCGCCATAAACAGGCAACGCTTGATCAGCAAGTGCACGGGAAATCATCAGCGGAATAAGCTTTTCCGGGAATTGGTACGGGCCATAATTGTTTGAGCAGCGGGTAATATTCACTGGCAGTCCAAACGTTTCGTGATACGCACGTACTAGCAAGTCTCCGCCTGCTTTACTTGCTGAATATGGACTGTTAGGAGCCAGAGGAGTTTCTTCGGTGAATAATCCTGTCGCTCCCAGTGATCCATATACCTCATCCGTAGATACTTGAACAAACTTAGTGATACTGTATTTTTTCGCCGCATCCAAAAGCACTTGTGTTCCAAGTACATTCGTCTTCACAAACACTTCCGGCTCTAAAATACTCCGATCCACATGCGACTCCGCCGCGAAATTGACAACGACATCCACACCCTGGCTAATCAGTTCATCCATCGCAGTAACATCTGTAATGTCGGCCTTCACAAAAGTGTAATTAGGATTATTCTCAATTGCTTTCAGATTCTCTAGATTGCCTGCATACGTCAATGCATCTACATTAACAATTTCGTAATCAGGGTGTTGTTGTAACATGTACAGCACAAAGTTGCTGCCGATAAATCCGGCTCCGCCGGTGATGAGGAGTTTCATGTGGTTACCACCTTTTTAGATTTGTTTAATAATTTGTATGATTATTCTAACACGCAGAAAGGATTAATTATTAATTCATTGTAAAAGTATTTAAAAAATAAACTCTACACCCCAACACACGTGTCACCCATTCATGATATGTCGATTACTATTTCAAGAGAATATTTATTATATATAGACCGAAATTTTGAATTACATGCGTACACCAAAGACGATCAATGACCTCCATAGGATTGATGTTGACACGTTTTTACGCGGGTGTGAAGAATTTTTTAGTAAAACACATTGTGGACAATATCACTTTTTAGCCATATCCATAGCCCTTCAACTAAGTTGAGCTCCATAGAATACTTCGGCAGGAGCACAAACTGTAGTCGAATATCTTTTGCAAATAGGCTTGCTCTTTTGTGGCATGTTGAATTCGGCTATTATCTAGGAGCATCACAATTCCCCCTCAGGATAGGCCCGTTGGACTGCATCAAGAAATAGGAGGAGTACCGGGGCGTCATATCGTTCGCCATTACGGTAAAGGACTTGCAAAGTCTCGTAGTTTAGGATCCAAACAGTTTGGCTCCGTTATGGCAGTCATAGTCGGTACTTTCGCTGCCGACCTACCGAAACTAGATGTACTTCAGGGATTGGTACGCCTGAATCAATATTTGAGCTTTTAGCATTAATGATATATATAAGATAATTTCAGAAATGATTGTAGTTCTGTATTTATTTCTTCATATTATTTATTTATGATGTTCGATATCGATTTGCAACATATAGTTATATATATTGAACTCAAAAATTAAAATATAAAAATCATCTTCATGAGGTGAAAAATAGTAAAGAAGCAAATACGGGGATTGAAATGAATTACGAAAACGAGATTGAACAACTGACAATGGTAACGAAAGACACAGAAAACGCCAACATGTACGAAAGAGATTTAGCAGTCTGTTTACATTTAAAAGGTCAGAAGTTAATCTAAATTGCAGATATTTTTGAAAGTTCTTCTCATACATTTAGTGGGTACTCAAATGATCATTGCAAGCACGTACTTTCAGTCCTAAAATTTGGACAATATCCCGAAGACATTCAAAACGTTCCGACGACCAAAAAGAACGACTCAAGGTAACGATTGCAAAGAAAGGACCTGTGGGAATCTTAGATTCGAACTCAGACACACCTAGACCTTGAAAATCTTATTTACATCATCTACTCTCATTTCACTGCCTTCACATAACTGATCAATCATTATCCTCTTGAAACGATTAACTACTGCTGTTTCGAGTATGAAGTTCTCAAGTTCAATCTATGTTCCATTCGATACCGATGGACAAACGCAGCAGTAAACGATCGACACAATTACACTAACCCTTTCCATAGCCAGCATCAATCCACCCGTTAAAAAGGCATTCCCATTGAATGTAACAGCCATCCAATGTCGGGTAGATAATCACCTATTGAATCGCCTCTTAGCCACAATCCTAACCCTCAGAATGATTTTCAAGCAAAAGCCCAGTAACGATTTAAAGTGAAATTAGAGATAGGTACAACAATAATAACGATAACCTGAGCCCAAATATACCAAACTCCCAACAAGTTAACTAACAGGAACATAATTAAAAGGTTAATGCCAAGACCAGATAATGATACAATTACGTATTTGTAAAAAAAAGATTTCTTTTTCTCCAACTGAAATGTCCATTTTAAATTAATATAATACGAAACAATTAGTGATAAAATAAAACCTGCTGATGAACCTATTAGAGGTTGAAACCCTTCCTTTTCAACCAAAAATATCAATACAGAGGTATGCAGTATTGTTCCAATAGCACCAACCATTGCATATTTAATAAATTGTCTCATGATTTCTATCTTTGCAATCCTCACAGAATCACTCCATTTTTCTTTCATTTTCAAATTGTTTTAATTCATTTTTCAAGAGCCCTACTTCTTGGGAAAGTTGGCGTATTTTTATGGAGTTTTTAGATATTTCAGATGTCAAATTATAAAGTATCATTAAGCAAGTCATTATTCCGAATAGAAACAGTGTATTCACAGGAGTTTCAATTGAAAGCAATTTCGAAACGAAAAGAACAATATTAGGAAATATGGCGATGAGTATATTAATAATTGTCATAACAATCCAGAGAATTGTGTACTTTAACTCTATTTTATAAGCTTTGATTCTTACTATAAAAGAAACAAATATTAAACTACTAAGTATAATTAGGATGAGTTGCAAATTAAATGGAATCATATGTCATCTCCTAGTAATTCTAAGCTCTCTACTAATTCCTTTTTTCTAAATCGATCAATAAGAATTGCTAATGAAACTTTTATAACGTAATAGATTGACCTCATTAAGTTTATAGAAGATGAGCCAAATTGTCTTTCTGACATAATCACCGGCACTTCAAGTATTCTATAATTTTGTCTCAATAGAGCAACTATAGATTCTGGTTCAGGATAATCTGTTGGATAATAATTAGCAAAGTAATTCATAACCTTCAAGTTACACGCCCTAAACCCTGAGGTTGGATCAGTTATTTTCATTCCTGTAAGTAATCTAATCAGCGAGCTAAAGTATTTAATTCCGATTCTCCTCACGACACTTGATTGAAACCCTTCTTTCTCAATATATCTTGATCCAATTATCATATCGGCTTCTCCATTTAAAACAGGAGTTATTATCTGTAGTAGATAATTTGGATCGTGTTGACCATCCCCATCTACCTGTACAGCAACATCATATCCATTTCTAACACCATACGTGTATCCAGTTTGCACAGCTCCACCAATTCCTAGATTACATGGTAGATCGATATAATTAACTTTTAGTTCACTGAGAATTTTCAGAGTATTATCAGTAGACTTATCATTGATAACAATGACATCAACATTAAGTTTATTTAACTCAAACACTAACTTCCTTATATTACCTTCTTCATTGAAAGCGGGAATTATCACTAACACTTTCATTTCTATCTTTCACCTCACGATATTTTCTTAAGTACCGACAAACATTTCAGATATTAGTAAAATGAAGTGCGCCAACTAAAAAAGATAAGGTCCATGCAAATATTCTCTGGGCATGTCTGCCAGCACATCGGTTTGGGACCTGGTCGTCATCCTTTACGACACACGATAATTGAGTTTTGGCCGTCCCCTATTAAAGGGTACACGACGGCCTACACACTCGAAGAAACGCATCAGGAGCACTGAGTACGAAGCTTCTCCGCTGGAAGTCACCTCACGAATCGTTTCTGGATGATCTATCGCACTTAGTTTGACATCACTTCATTTAATAATATCTCAGTAATTGATGCGATAAATTGACCACGGATCTACACTGTCTTTATATAATAAAGTTACTTCACCTTTATCAATAATACTTTGAGGGATAGGAATCATTGTGAATATATATTTAATTTTTAAGTCCCTAGCAGTTTCAATTGGAGTATAAATGATACGATTAGTACCATTTACCTTTAGACTCCTTTCATGATCTAAAAGTGAAAATTCTAAATCGCCATCAGTTAAGCGCATATCAATATGAGCAAATTGATTCCAAAGATTGATATGTTCATGTTTTTTATCAATGATGCTCATCATTTCCCAATCCGGATAGTAATATGTTCCAGTTGTCCTTGCAACTCCTTGTGCCGTTACAAGATTCGATATAGTGGGACTACCACTAACCATCCATCGGCCAGCATCCACTGAATTGATTTTTCGTATTTGCTCCATGGTAGTCTTCTCGAACATAGAATCGGTTCCTTTGGTAATAGGATTTACCATAATTGTAGAACAAACTGAAAGAAGTAAATACAAAACAATAAAAGATTGTACAGAGTTATAATTACCCTTCATTAGCAAAAATCCCATATATGAGAGTAAGACAACTACTAAAATCATCAATATAGTACCGATAGAAAATGACTTGAAATAACTAAAAATATTTATGCTATTTGTCATTATGCAAAGTGTTAGAAAGCATATAACGCTAGATAAAATAAGTGGCATTCTCCCTGTGAATAAATTTTCCCGTTTGTCCTCCAAATGAGCAAGAAGACATACAATTAATAAAGTGAAACTGTAGCCATAAGCATATGTGATCCTAACAGGATACGTAAAACTTAATAAAGTTATCTTGTTGAAGAATGGCACTTCAGGAATCCACGAGACGAGCATTAAAAATAAAGAAACACTCAATAACAGGGACATTAATAGAGACTTCTTTTTATTTTTGAATATTAGGGTTGTAGCAACTATAATAACGAATGGAGTAAAAGTGAAAAATTGGCTAATCTCACTCGCATTTAAAAAATCCGGTTGTTTAATACTTGCAGTAAAAATATTTACAAACTGATATAATTCAAAGTCCCAAGGAAGCTTAATCCATGGTCTATCAGAACCAGGGTATACCGTATTCATAATAACATGCAAAGCAGGTTTTGAATTTGAATAAAAATGATATAAAACCAGTGCGATTGGTATAAGCATCACTGCATATTGTAGTAATCGAGAAAAGGCGAACGGTTTATTCTTTTTATTCTCAATTAATACATATATGAAAAGCATCAAAAACACATAACCCAAAGGAACCTGAGTTGCAGGATACATAGTCAATATATAAACTAAAGCGAATAAAGCTAGTCCGGATAAACTGATAAATTTACCAAATAACTTTTTAGAATTTAAGTACTTATTAAATAAAACTATTGCAAATTGCCCACTCATAAGCATAAGCATTAGTGCTTGTGATAGCCACCATTGGACCGGCGGAGCAAATGTAATAACAATTGCAGTAATGATTCCAAACCGTTGTTTTTTTGTGAGAAGAACTCCCATTTCATATGATGCCATGAATAATAGAATTAACCGCAATGTCCAATAGAAAGAAAATGCATAATCATTAGGCATTACCATAAATCCCCAAAGATCAGGTCGAGCGATTACAGTTATGTCTTTAACTGGTGCAAATGCAGAAATAACCATGTCAGTACCAGTAAAACTCAAGTTTTTATTGAAGTACTGTAGTGTGGGATTTGCATTTGTCTGGGCAAAGTAATAGGGTTTCTCTGTGGCCCATTCATCACCTCTGATTCCTTGGGGATTGCCTAGTAATGTGCTTTGTTGATAGCTTGGAGTATTGCCTTGTAGCATTCCATCATAAAACCCTAATGATGATCCGGTGAATTTTCCTAACACCATAAGAATTAGCAAGATAAATGCCAAAATATATCGATACTTATGTGCTTTAGATTTTCCTAAACTAACTATTAATCCTATAATGAAAATAAATGATGAAAAGAAGTATATTCGATCAAATGAGAAAACGTAAGAATTTAGAAAATAACGATGAGCAGTGTCGAAGTTAAAGAACCCTGATACTTTTGCGATACTTCGTAATATAACAACATCCAATATAACCGCTGATATGATCGAAATACATATAATTATAATTAAATTAAATGCATTTTTTAAAAAAGTATTTTTGATTACAAACTTCTCTTTAATTGTTTTATAGTAAATCGGCAATTTTGGTAAACTACGAAATATCAAGAGCAATTTATTAATAAACAATATGAATAAGGCTATACAAGCTATAAAAAGCTCTTTGATTAAGAATGAATTTTTGAACTTTATTGGTAAATTTGAATATGTGTCTGTAGAGTAAATATGACCATCAGGACCAGAACTAGCGATGTTAACGGTTCCGTCTTCAAAAGAATATTGAGAAATATCGTTTTTAAATTTAAATTTATCCAAAAAAACTTTTTCACTAATAACATATTCATATAGAGGAGATTTTTGAATAGACAAAGAATATATCTTAAAATTTCCTGATGTATCACCAAAATCAATTCGCAGCTTATTAGAATTAACTATATCTAATGGAAATTTCACATTTTGCACCTTGCTACTTTTCACAAAATACTCTTGAGACATATGAGAATCATCAAAGGGATAATCGGGGTGACCATTATCATAAAAAAAACTAATTTTAGAATCATTTTCACTGTAAATGGATAAATTCACTGATTGTCTAAAGGATGTGAATATAGCAACATTCATTAGCACTATTAATATAATAAACAAAATAACTTTTTTGTGCGTTTTAGTTATATATTTCATAAATTCTCCTGTGTTATATATTGTTTGCGTTCTTGATAACGCGCTTTAGTATAGCAAGAGTAATTTCAAAAAACTATCGAGCTCCCTGGTTCACATCTCAGAATGACAATGTTGTTTGTTGCCCTGTCTCCGGCTGATCATAAGCACAACCCATTGTCGCCATCCTCGGATGAGCACATGTAAAAAAACCTTTAGTATCTTTGAGCTACAATGTGTAGATTGTTCTACCCATACTCTCGTTCGTCTGAACCCTTCCATTTACGTAAAAAAGCAGACTAAACCAACCCAACCCACGTGAATATATCCGGCATAATACATGGAATAAGGAGTTACCTCGGGTTTTATAATTGTTACGTTACGCCGAAGAAACTCCTTATAATATGCATTCAGCTACTTTGAAGATCTAATATCATTTAGCAATTTTCCGAATCAACTTTTTCAAGAAAGCACCAAAGCCTTCTGAACGTATAATACTTATTGCTTTCGATGATAATGATTTGTATTTTTTAAAATTAACATTTAAATTCAATTTACTATTAAAAAAATCATTACTCATTTCAAACGGATTTTCCATACTAAACATCAAATCATAGTCTTTGCGATAATCCATTCTTACCAAATCATTTATTTTTTCGCCTGATTTATAATATGCATAAGTCCATTTTGTTTTAGAGATATTATCAGAATTATTTAAATTGTGATAATATGCATATTTATCATACAAATCTTTGAAGGGGTGAGGCCCTTTAGGAAGCCAATCATTCATGCATTTTTCAGCAGAACTACCAAATCCTGAGTAGTGTATAAATCTTAGGGGGTCCCCTTTTACATAATATTGTCCACTTTGTTCAGTCATATCACAATTCAATAGTGACCACGGCGCAAAATCATATCCATGATGTTTAAATATTTCCACATCAAAAAAACACGGTGCCAAATCAATCCACTTTTGATCAGTAAAAATTCCTCTCGCAATGTCATCATAGCAAAATAAGTATAATCTCTCTGCCCACCAGTTTATGAAGCTTTGGGCCTCCTCACTTCTGTTTACAGCAAGAAATCCTAAGTTATAAACACCATGAGATGTGCTAGAGAGTTCCATATCAATATTACCTGGCTGAAGCAAATGCGGACAAAGTACTATTGGTCGAGTTATCAATAGCTGCTTAAGTTCTATAAAATCTGAATACACATATATATCTGGATCTAAATAAATAAATTGATTCTCATCCTCGTAGTTAGCATAAAGATACTTGAAAAATTGGCCTTTTACAGCTGTAGAAGCTTCAACAATAGTATGTTTAAATATAAATCGATTGAAATTTCCTTCCCAAGCATCCTTCGATAGTACGATATCATCGAAATACTCGTAATTGAATTCAGGAAGCATCTCTTGTTCAGTTAGACATATGATAAACTTACAATTTGGTATATTATCCTTTACTGACTTCGCCAATGTACGGGCTTTATGCAAATAATTTGCACAAATAGAAGTGAATATGATCATCGTTTACCTCTTCATGATATATTTTTTTATTATTAACTTTAATAATGGTATGCTTTTTAATTTATCTAATATAGCTATGCCCTCTTGAAGAGCTCGATTAAGAAATATTTGCTCTATCAAAGCATCCCTTAGTATAACTGCGTACTCATTAGTATACTGTTCATAAAGTTTAGGATGTTGGTTATAAATTGAACGATAGGTCTGCTTAACAATTTCCGCGTTAGACATAAACTCTGTGGTCCGCGATTTAGGTTTAATTCGGTAGTTAAACAGTACCTCTGGGATTTGATAGATTTCTTTGTCTAGTTCTATAATGGAAAGCCAAAAATCATAATCTTCCATACCATGATACATGGTGGTTTTAAAACCCCCAACTTTTTCCCAATCTTCTTTGTAAAAGAGCGATGTTACAAACACAACATTATCAAGCAGCATTGCATCTAGTGAGTAGTTCGGAAGACTCCATCTCCCAGTTCTATCACCAAATAAATCAGCATAGCAGTAAACCACACCAATTTTCTTATTTGATTCTATAATTTTGACAGCTTTCTCGATGTAGGTTGGTTCGATGATATCATCAGCATCAACTGGCATTATATATTTACCAGTAGCATGAGCTATACCTGCATTTCTTGCAGCTGCAGGTCTGGTATTATCAGTTTTCAACAAAATAATATCAGTATTATTGAACTTATTCAGTGTAATAATTGTATTAGGGTCCGTCGAACCATCATCAATTATTATAAGTTCAATATTGTTATAAGTTTGAGAACGTACTGAATTTATTGCCTGTTCAATATATTCACCGTCGTTATAACAAGGCATAATTACACTGACTTTACTCAAATTATTCCCCCCTAGTAATCTCACCGAAAAACAATATTTTAACTATGGATTTTATTCTATGATGTTTCAAGTGTGAGTGTATTTTATTTAACTGATTATTTTTTATGTTCAACTCCTCTTGAGTATTAGCTAACTTATTTTGGTTAATTTCTAACGTTTTTTGTACACTTTCTAAACTCTTTTGCGTCTCAATCAAATCATTTTGAGAATTGGTTAATGAATCAACTGTCACATTAAGTTGTGTTGAAACTTCCTCCAACTTTTCTTCTAGTATTTTTTTATTTATCTTAGAGATTTCCTTGTGATTCACTAGTTCATTTATTTTTTGATTATTTACATACATTTTTTTCTCTTGAAGTTGATAGCCAATAGTCCAATCCAGTATTTCGCATGTGAAATTGATCTTAATATATGTTGCATTAGTAAAATCACCTTGCAAAAGAAACTGAGGATCATATGTTGTGAATTCATACTCAGAATTATTAAGAACTCGCTCAGCATTGATAGCAGTAATCTCTTTTATAGATCCATCTGTTTCTATACTGTGTATATATATTAATGCGGGATTTCCTTCTAGTGGGTCCCAGCGTAGTGCTTCCGCATTATTTATAGATTTATCTTTGAACGTAACTGAAAATCCAGTATCAGTAGACGTAGTTACACAGCGTTCGAAATCATGATCAGTAAACCCGGCACCATGATCATAAAATAGCGTACTTTCAATAGAATGATCTTTTAAGTAACGAGTTGAAACAGCATTTAGATCGACGGGTATCTCATCATTCGCAAAAATATAAAGATCTTGAATTTTCACGAAGTTTTTAATAAAATTTTCTTCCCATGAAAAAAAACATTGCTCGGTGGCACGAGTAATATTTAGAGTATCGTATATGAAATTATCAACAATTGATCTATCAATGATATCTTTATGGTTATCTTTAAACTGCTTTAAAGTCCTCCAAAGAGTAAACTCAAGAGGAATCTGAAATGGCATATGCCATTCATAATCAATAACCTTATATAAATCTCCCTCTAAAAAGATATTTCCTGATATTAAGTCGAGATTAGAGTTTGAAGACCAGTGTAACTTTTGTTCAGGTTTTTCCCTACTAAATATTTCCACAAAATCATTATTGCATGTAAAATCACTAGGATGAATGCCTTCATACAGCGCATTTCGCAACTTTACTATCTCATGAATAAAATCTCCAGTGTTAGTATCGGTACATTTAGAAACCAATCTATCCTCTAAAGTTTCAATAGTATAAAATAACATACTAATTCCATCCACTTCTTTATAGCAGGTTGCATTCTTAATTTGATTAGAATCGTACGAATAGTCACTATAATGCAACATTCGCTTCAGGTGATCCTGACTTTTTGCATTAAGGCCTTTTTTATAGACTTTATTGTTGTTTAAATCAAAGTAGGTGAATATTCTGAACTCTTCAGATCTATTAGCACTAATCTTTACATAGTCTATTTGAGTAGGTATTTGTTGTGTAGCGGATATTTCCACTAAAAAAGAATTCGCGAAGATATCCATAGAATTAGAATCCATTAAAGTTTTGTGAAGATTATTTTCATCAAAAAGTTTCACCCTTGGCATATCAAGCGGAAAATGAGAACTAGAAGGCACAATTCCATTTATAGTCGTATCCGTAAATATTTCCGTTGGGAACTTATAATCAGGGTACGGATAAAAGAATTTAATTGCACTAAGATTCGTCTCATTTAGTAAATTTGTCAATTCGCCTTTTGTAAAAGTTCGAACACGTTCATTATTATTGTAGTTATTTATTCCAGAAAAAAACTCTCCAGTATGGTCTTCTCTAAAGCCTGAAATATATTTTAGACCAATGCGATTTTCTATAGAAAGCAGCATCTTTCCGGATGAACTTAAGTGTTGCTTAGCCTTTGTAAGGAATTGATTATATGGTTGATTGCCTGTAAACATATATGCTGCATATTCAAGAACACCGTTTATTATAATGTAATCAAACTTCCAGTCAGGTGGTAGACTCTGAAAATCGCAAACCACTATTTCTAGATTTTCAATATTTTGATGACGGTAGTAATTTATTTCTGCTCTTGTTTTCGTTAACTCAACAGCTACAACCCTACTTGCTTTTTCACAAAGGAGTCCAGTTATAGCACCACATCCAGCACCAATTTCTAAGATAGTACATCCTTTTTCAAAAGAGTACCAATTTAAAATATTTTGTCGGAGGTGAGATAGATGGTAAATTATAGGCCATTCTTTCGAATTATACCAATCAAAATCTTTATTTTTCACCTTCCTAAGTAATTCTAATTCAATCGACCCATCTGAATATACCTCGTCCATACTAGGATTATAATAATCAAAGTTAAGTTTAGTCATGTTACTCCTTTCTGTAGCACAGCTACATCACTATCATGAATATCCTCTTCTATGGATCGACGCATCATCAGCGGCACCTATATTATAGTGAACCTGAATGTCATATATTTCATCCTCAACTAATTTGAAAGATCTTATTGAAGAGTATGAATCTATTTCAGTGACATAGACTCTATCTTCAATTTGAGAAAAATTATAAGGGACCCCTTTCATTTGTAATTTATCATAAAGGTCCTCATAATTAACGCCTAGTAGATTTAAATCTTTTGTTCTAACTAATTTTGGGGCGATGTTCCCAGATCCGTCTTGATACACACTTATATAGTAATATGAATCAATTTTAATCAAGTCATTCATTCCCTGAAGTTCGAAAGGGACTGGGTATTTATTTATTAGATTAAATGACATATCTTCTGTATTAGCAACAAGAATCTCCCCTGGACCGGAAACAAAATAAAGTTTGCTTTCGATGAGAGATATTGATCTGACATAAGAATTTTTCAAGTAATCCAATCGTACTACATTATCTATTTCTACCTCACCATTATTGTTTTTTAATACAAACAATTGTTGTGATGATGCAGATATACCGTAAAAAAGTTTTTTATCTTTATCATAAATAATCTTATTAGGCTGGTATCCAATATTTCTTATTGTTTGTGAAAACTCATATGTTTGCAATTTTTTCTTGTACACTTGTACAGCATTATTACCTGTATCATCTAAAATCAGCAGTTCACCGTCACTAGCAATGGAGTGAGGGGTGTGTACGTTATCACAAAGCATAGTCCATCCAGCAATAGTATCTGATATATTGGGGTTATAGATAACCCTGTGATGCCAACAATCCACAATGAAATATTGATTATCTATCTTTGTTATCTGTGTAGGCGAATATAAGTTTTCGGTATAACTATTATTAGACATACTTGATGGGGGAGTATCTGTTTGCTCACTTAAGTACGCTTTACAAACTTCAATCGAATTACCAATCATTCTTATACTGCCTTTATCTAACCAAATAACACGTGAACACATTTGGCGGATTTGTTCTATACTATGAGAGACCATGATGACCGTAGTACCACCACTCATTAGTTCGAACATTCTTTTCGCGCTCTTTTTTTGAAACTTTGCATCTCCAACAGATAATATCTCATCAACGATTAGAATATCTGGATCTACAAGAGTAGCAATTGAAAAAGCAAGTCTCATTATCATACCTGATGAAAAATTCCTAATTGGCACATCTAAAAAATCATGAAGCTCTGAAAAATCGACAATTTCACTGAACTTCTCAGTCAAATATTGCTTTGAGTACCCAAGTATTGCGCCATTCAGAAAAATATTTTCTCTTGCAGTTAAGTCCATATCAAACCCAGCTCCAAGTTCTAGCATAGGAGCTATATTACCACTAACTTTCACATTACCTTTAGTTGGCGTTAGAATGCCTGAAATAATTTTCAAAAGTGTACTTTTACCCGCCCCATTATTACCTATAATACCTATAACTTCGCCTTTTTGAATTGAAAAAGACACATCACTTAGTGCATGGAAATGCTTATATGTTAATTTGTTTGATACTCTCTTAATGACATATTCTTTCAAGCTAAGAATACGATCGTTAGCTAATCGAAAGTTCATAGAAACATTTTTTATATCGATCACTTTATTTCTCCTTATAAATATAGAATAAATTTTTCTTGAGTTTTATTGAATACAAGTACTCCTAAAACGAATGATACCAAAGCAAATAATAAACAGAATGCCCAGGCCTTAAGATCAGGAATCCCCCCATATAGAATAATAAATCTTATAAATCTTATAAAATGATACATAGGGTTAAATTTAAGAATATATAGCATGTAATTTGGAAGTATGC
The DNA here is from genome assembly GCF_038005365.1 of Paenibacillus sp. FSL H8-0315. Classification (NCBI taxonomy): domain Bacteria; kingdom Bacillati; phylum Bacillota; class Bacilli; order Caryophanales; family Paenibacillaceae; genus Paenibacillus; species Paenibacillus sp. FSL H8-0315. The sequence goes on from NZ_JBBOTA010000001.1 coordinate 2,763,868, forward strand.
TCTCAGGATAAAAAATTGGAGTTAGATATGACCAAATAGTAATTATAATACTATAAAGGAACTGCGTATCTCGAAAGAAAACCATAATTGAAGACAACATAAAAGATATTCCACAGATAAAGAGAAATAGACATGCGATAGCAAAGAGCATTGCAATATGCGAATATGTTATACTCATTCCAGTTGAAATTATTACTAGGTACAGTGCTAATAACGAAAAAAGAAAATTAACACCTGATGATAATACCCGAGAAAATGGATAAATGAATTTCGGTACGTATACTTTGTTAATCAATGATGCATTTTGAATTATGCATGTCATAGATTGAGAGGTTGCCTCTGTCATGTAATTAAATATTACAATACCACTAAGCAAATACACAGAGTAGTTAGGTATATCGAACCGGAATAACGTCGAAAACACCAGGTACTGTACCACCATAATTAAAAGCGGATTTAATAAACTCCACAAAATGCCTAAAATAGATCTCCTGTATCTAGTCTTGAAATCTCTTTGAACTAACTGCGCAAGAAGAAAATTATATTTACTCAATGAATGTATTGCTTTTATTTTCATGTTTCATTCCATCCCTAAATAATAGAATCAGCCAAAAAAGCCGTTTTTACCATCAGCAACATAATAATACTGACAATTTAAAAGTACATTATTACTAAAAAGCATACCGTGTTATGTGTCGACATTTTTTCGATTTAATATTTATGAAGTGACTATTAGCAAATACAATCGAAAAATTACTATTGAACACCTGAATTTGCATCCTTTCTGAAATTTTATATTATATTAACAACCCAATAATCTGAGGTTAACTAACCTAAATATAGAGTCAATCATTTCAAAGTGTTAATATATTGTCGTTAATTATAAGAAGAGGAGATATCAACGTGTCGAAACCAGTATACGGTAAAAACGTTGCCCAGTCGAGGAAGTTTGAAAAAATCCCCAGTTCCGTCTGGGTTTGAGTTTGGATTTTAATCTGGTACCCCTTCCAGGTAGGGTTATTTAATGGACGCAGGTGGACTATGAGAAACCTATCTATCTCACCACCTTGTTCAGTGGCGTCATGCTGCTGGTGTGTATGGGATTGTACTAAAATAAAATAAAATAAAGCAGGAGGAAAAACGCGACCTACTACCCTTCTTTTTCTTGCTGCTAACTTTTACCTACGCGGCGTCACACTAGATGGCGATCAATCTGCTGTTTGTGCAATGTGCGTATACCACAGTATTCATTATAGCGTTATACCTCATGAAGCAAAAGCAACTAAATTTTGTAACTCAGAAAGATGTACTTACGATCGTATATGTCATTGTCGGCTTTGGACTATTGAATTGGATTGGTAGCTGGTAATTTGCCTTTGGTCTGGTTGGCTGGTTTTCTAATACTCCAGCATCAAACAAAATGCCATCCCCACGTTTCAAAGGGGCATGAATGTGGCAAACTACGCCATCACGTAAATTCGCTCTACTGTGCCCAGGTATACACCCCGGCTTTTTGGGAAACTGCCGTCCACGAGCTCTTTGTTATTAGTCCCTTACAGGAAACTATGTGTAAATCCGCGCGAGAAACTCTGCTGCAGCTCACGCATCACTTCCTTCGAAGGCGTCGCCCATTGACCCTCCAGATAGCGATCGATGACTTTACTTACGATATTTGCTAACCCCATTGGCTACATATTCCGGACTCTTGAATCGGCCTTCGATCTTAAAAGAGGTCACACCTGCTTCAATTAACTCCGACATCAGATCAATCGCTGCCAGAGCCTTCGGACAGAGCAGACAAGTAATATCGCCCATCGGCTTCACTTCACCGTCCACCATCAGGTCATACGGCAAACGGTAGGCCTGCGCACATTCCAGCGATTCACAGAACGGCCGCCCCACGATTCCGAAGTCAGACACTGTCCAGAATAAGAGTCACAAAGTGCACCGTGTACAAACACTTTCATCGGCATACGTGCCTGCTCGCCAATCGTGCGAATCTGCTTCAGATTGTCCTCACGCCCAAGCACCATGCGCTCTATGTCGAACGGTTTGGTAAACTCAAATGCTTCCGGCGAAGGAATTGTCATCTGAGTAGATCCATGAATTGTCAAGTCAATCGAAATCTTATGAATCATGCGCATCGAACCCAAATCCTACACGATAACCGCATCCACACCAGCGTCGATCAGTTCTTTGGCATCGGGAAGCTCTTTTTCAAACACCGCTATATTAAAGGTCAGAAAACCTTTCACACATAGCTATGCAGGAACGCCATAATCTCCGGCAACTCGTCCATGCGGAAATTGTTTGCTCTCGTCTGGGCATTAAATTTTTCTACGCAAAAAAAAGATCTCATTCGCCCCATTGGCCACCGCCGTACGCTTACAATCCCAGTCGCCTTCCGGTGCCAGCAGTTCTACATCCACCCTGCGTATTCCTTGTTTGGTTATTTATATCCTCCTAAACCGCTTGATGGCGGATCGTTGTCATTTGCTCAACCGATTAACTTTATCAAATATCACAGTATCCACCTGTCAATTAGCATATTCCACTTAATCACTTTCTTCCTTTTGAAGCTTGATATTATGTATAACTTCTTGTTTAATAGACAAATCAAGAATTTCCGGCGTACAATAAGAATGGATGTCCAAGATACTAAAAAGATCTCATATTTTACAATTTTTATATATACTAAGGAGAGTCGATACGAATCATGAAAGGTATTATTCTCGCTGGAGGAAGCGGTACGCGCCTCTATCCGCTTACAATGGTAACCAGTAAACAACTGTTGCCGATTTATGATAAGCCAATGATCTATTATCCTCTATCCACATTAATGCTAGCAGGCATTAAAGACATACTAATCATCTCAACCCCTGAGGATACGCCACGTTTTCAAAATCTGCTCGGCGATGGATCACAATTTGGTATTTCTCTACAATACATTGTACAACCTAGCCCTGATGGATTGGCTCAAGCCTTTATTTTGGGCGAAGAATTCATTGGTGACGACTCCGTTGCCATGGTCTTGGGCGATAACATTTATTATGGAAATGGAATGACCAAGCTTTTGAAGCAAGCCGCTACTAAGGAACATGGTGCAACAGTATTCGGATATCATGTGCAAGATCCAGAGCGTTTTGGCGTTGTTGAGTTTGATGGAAACGGCAAAGTGCTGAGTGTGGAAGAAAAGCCGGAACATCCTAAATCGAACTATGCCATTACTGGCTTGTATTTTTACGATAACCGGGTAGTTTCGCTAGCTAAGGAAGTAACGCCTTCCAGTCGAGGAGAGCTTGAAATTACCTCAATTAATGAAGCTTACTTGAAAATAGGCGAGCTTGATGTCGCATTACTGGGACGTGGCTTCACCTGGCTTGATACCGGAACTCATCAGAGTCTGGTCGACGCGACTAATTTTGTCCGTACGATTGAGGATCATCAAGGAATTAAGATTTCCGCTCCGGAAGAAATTGCATATATTAACGGATGGATTACGAAGGAGCATCTGCTAGAGTGCGGGCAAAAACTGAGTAAAACTGGTTACGGTCAATACCTGATCAAAGTAGCCATCGGTAAAATTCAATATTAAAGAACGGAGAGTGAACCATGAAATTCACACCAACAGAACTAGAAGGAGTGCTTATTATAGAACCCGCTGTCTTTGGGGACCATCGAGGTTGGTTTATGGAAACCTTCAGTGAAGCCATGTTTCAGGAACAAGGACTACAACTGCAATTTGTGCAGGACAATCATTCCTTTTCTGCCACCAACGGCACACTACGTGGACTTCATTACCAAGTTAATCCCAAAGCGCAAACTAAACTTGTCCGTTGTACTAAGGGGGCGATTTTTGATGTAGCGGTGGATATTCGACGCGGAAGCCCGTCATATGGAAAATGGTTCGGCATTGAGCTTACCGCTGATAACAAGAAACAATTGCTGATTCCCAAGGGCTTTGCTCATGGATTTATGACTCTCACAGATGACGTGGAAGTTCAGTACAAATGCGATGAGCTGTATGCACCGGAATGCGATGGAGGCATCCTATGGAATGATCCTGAGATTGGCATCAAATGGCCAATTCATATTCAACCAGTGCTTTCTGCAAAGGATGAAGGTGCCCCACTGTTCAAAAATTCTTCGCATAATTTTGTATACTAATTTTTGGAGTGCGTTCTGGCTACATAGCTGTAGTCTGGGGCGCTTTTTTTTAATAGAGCCCCATATAGTATCTAGATAAAGTTATTCTTTTACATATAGTAATTAACATCATAGAATCTGATTAAAGTAGCTCAATGATTATCTAATATGCTAAAATATTGTCGTACCTACAGGAAAAGGAGATTATAACGTGTCGAAACCAGTATACGGTAAAAACGCCGCTCAGTCGAGAAATGTTGAAAAGATAGCTAGTCCGATATGGGCATTGGTTGTTGCTTTCATTTTATTTTTGTGTTGGGCCCCATTTCAAGTGGGATTATTTAACGGACAGCAATTAGACTTCGAGAAGCCAATTTATGTATCTTCATTACTAAGCGGTCTTTTGCTGCTAGTATGCCTTGGCTTATACTACAAAAAATTCAAAATTGATGAACAGAGGGACTTAGTAGCTTCTGCTTCTATATTACTGCCCCTGACCTACGCTTTATCATTGTTTGTCGCAGTTTCGCATTATACGTCGATGAATATGCTGTTTATTCAGAGCATGTATGTTGCAGTCTTCATTATAGCCTTTTATCTCTTGAAGCAAAAGCAAGTAAATGTTGTCATTCAAAATGCTATAATGGCGATTGCGTATTTTATAGTAGGTTTTGGACTCTTAAATTGGCTAGGCAGCAGTAAATTAGCTGGTGCTCTGGTAGGCTGGTTCTCAAACACCGTAAGAAATGATATCTATTTAGATGCAGTTATGACTGACTCTAATGGCCTTCGTCTGACTTCGATCTTTCAGTATGCGAATACATACGCTGCATTCTTAATGGCTTTTCTCTTTGTAGCAATATTCGCGCTTATTCGCTCTAAAAAATGGTATGGAACCTTGACCCATGGCTTTATGTTAGTGCCCATCATTGTGTCGATCTTGTTAACTTTATCTCGCGGTGGCTTAGTCTTGCTACCTGTAGTATTCATACTTCTGCTTCTATTCCTAAAACCTGCACAGCAAATCCTTTGGATTCTGCATCTAGGAGTTGCTGGAATTGTATCTTTGCTCATTACGACACCCGTAACTAATCTAGGAATAGAGTTAAACGCAAATTTCACTTCTTCTTCCGCTTTAAAAGGTTGGGCATATCTATTAGGAGCTTCACTAGTTGTAGCTGGCCTATCTTGGGTCATTCAGCGTTTTGTCGCTCCATGGTTGTATGCAAAACTAGAGAATTGGTCGTCACGTAAACGGACAGGCCTTTGGATCCCACTCGGATCTGTTGCTCTAGTAGCTATTGTAGCTTTCTTACTTATCGGTACAAGTGCAAAAAGCATCTTGCCAGATAATATGGAGACTCGTCTTGAAAATATCAATTTCCAACAACATAGTGTACTTGAACGGATTACTTTTTATAAAGATGCCATGAAGGTAGTGAAGGATTATCCAATCCTTGGTGCTGGTGGTGGAGGCTGGTCCTCACTATATGAACATTATCAGAATAACCCTTATACTAGCCGCCAGGTGCACAACTTCTTTCTTCAATTTTTAATCGAGGTTGGGATTCTTGGTTTTATCGTATTTATGGGTTTCATTCTGTATATTTTCTATAAGTATATTCGCGGGTATGTAAAACGGGATAAAAATGATTTTGAGAATGGCTTCTTCTATCTAATCATTGCTTTATCGATTCTTGTGCACAGTTTACTTGATTTCAACATGAGTTATGCCTTTATGGGGATACTCGTCTTCCTTGGACTAGCTGGGATGGCAGTTGTGATGGACAGCAAAAAGTTACGAAAAAATTGGAATAAAGCCGGTATTCGGCTTGGGTATTTCGCAGCTCTCACAATCGGTACTGTATTCTTGTTATTCCTTTCGATCAGCTATATTGGATCCAGTAATGCTGCTCTAAAGGGTAAGAATCTAATTAGAGTGAGCACTTCATATGAAGAAATTAAAGCGCCGTTGGTTAAAGCTTTAAAAACCCGCCCTAATCATCCTGAATCAGCTATCTCTTTATCTGCCATGGATATGACGGTATTCAAACAAACGCAAGATGAGCAATTTCTTGTTGAAGCAAATAACGTATTAACTCGAGCGCTAAAAGATGAACCTTACAACAAATATCTTTTAGCTCAAATGGCGGGCTACTATGATTTAAAGGGTCAAAGTGACCTTGCATACAATGTTTACCTCGAGAATGCTGATAAGTTCAATTGGGATATTAATTGGTATGATACTCTCATCAGCCGTTCCTTTACCTTAGGTCAGCAAGCACTTAATCAAAAGGATGAAGTTAAGAAAGAGAAGTACTTCGCAGAAGAGCTTGAAGCATATAACCACGTTCTAGCTGGGATTGAACATCTGAAGACACTTCCACCTGAACAATTACAAGGGCGTCCGTTCTCCGTAACACCAACGATTGCGATAAATGTTGGCAAGATGCAGCTCTTGGCTGGACAAAAGGATGAGGCTACAGCCACTCTCAAGCTTAATTCAGATGCTAATTACACGGATATTATGAACAGTGAAACTCCATGGGATATAAATTGGTACAGTTCACTCATCAGCCGTTCATTTGATTTGGGGCAAGCAGCTTACGCACAACAAGATGATGAAGATAGAATAGAAAACATGAAAGCTGGCTTTGTTATTGGGCTTTTGGCCTACGATCATGTACTTGCGGATAATGATCCTTCGAAGATATTTACTCCGGATGTGACACTGAAGGTAGGGAAAATGCAATATATGTCTGGAAAGATACAAATTGCAGCCTCCATCTTAAAAACAGCCTTAAGCCAAGATTTCGCTGATGCAACCAATCGTGAGATTGCTCGTTGGTACCTTGCTGCACTGGCGAAAACTGGTGGCGAGGATCAGGCACTATACGATTCGCTGATCGCAGCTGATCCTGCGGAAGCAGCACAAGTTGAGGCCATTACAAATTCACAATTTTAAAAAAGAATGAAACCATAAAAGCGCGCCACTGTAATTACAGTGGCGCGCCTTTTTTCGATATATGAGATTTACTTATAGCCCGACCTTAGCTGCTTCGCTCTCGACAAGCTCTTTCATATAACGAAGCAGGTCATCTTTAAGTTCCTCGTGTTGAAGTGCATAATGAATGGTAGTCTGGATAAAGCCCATTTTCTCACCCACATCATGACGTTTACCTTCAAAGTCATAGGCAATAATTCGTTCAACCTCGCTTAGACGTGCTATCGCATCAGTAAGTTGGATCTCTCCACCTACACCCACCTGCTGTTCTCCAAGCATATCGAAGATACGTGGGGTTAAGATGTATCGTCCTAAAATCGCTAAATTAGAAGGAGCCTCTTCTCTCTTCGGCTTCTCTACTAGACGATTTGCCTTGTAGACACGTTCCGCCAAAGGAGAACCATCTACAACACCATACCGTGATACTTCCTCCCACGGGACAGGTTGGACACCGACAATAGAAGATTTGTACTCGTCATATATGTCAATCATCTGTTTGAGGCACGGTTTGTCCGCTTCAACAATATCATCGCCGAGTAGGACAGCAAACGGTTCGTTTCCTATGAATTTACGTGCACACCAAATCGCATGTCCGAGACCTCTTGGCTCTTTTTGGCGGATATAATGGATATCAGCCATTTCAGAAGATTTGCGAACGGATTCAAGCAACTCCCACTTCTGCTTCTCAGCCAAGTTAAATTCCAGTTCAAATGAGTTATCAAAGTGGTCCTCAATCGCACGTTTTCCTTTCCCCGTTACAATAATAATATCCTCGATCCCGGAAGCGACTGCTTCTTCAACAATATATTGGATCGTTGGTTTATCTACAATCGGTAGCATTTCTTTAGGCATTGCTTTAGTTGCAGGTAAAAAACGAGTGCCGAGACCTGCGGCGGGAATAATCGCTTTACGGATCTTCATCACATTAACTCCTTCTATCGTATACTCTTTTCAATTACATATCTGTAAGTACCCTAAAATGGCATATTTCTTTCAATTATAGCAGTTACAGCACATTTATGTCAGAGTGTTTGTTATATTTGTATATCTATTCCAATGAAATAAGAGGGCAGAAATTATAATCAATTATTGCTATTTTAAATACTTTGCTGACCCTATAACATGCTACTATTTAGTATATGCAAATTAGGATGAGGACGAGATCAATTCTAAAAAAAGGGCTAAGCGATACCAGCATCTACCTGGTAGTTACTTAGCCCTTTTTCTTCAACTCTTAACTCTTATTACTTCGCGTTCACCAATTGCCCACGCGTTACACCAAGTTGGTTAGTAGCCTTTAGGCTCTTCCATACCTGTGTACCAGAGATTTCACCACGCAGAGCGCGGCTGTAGAGGCTAATTACCTCAGCCACTTGCTCTGGTGTCTCTTCCAAGAACTCCACACGGTATGAAGATACTCCTAGGTCACGGAAATTATTCAGATACTCCGCACCAGACTGCTCAACAGCGTTATAGACGGTATTACGGCAGCCTTCATCCACACGAACTGGATGTGACATTCCAATACGGTCTTGCAAAGAAGCACGGTGCTCTTCACAAGGACGACCACAGTTCGTATAGTCTGTGCCTTCACTCATAAAGGTACAGTACACGCAGTGTTCAGTATGGAACATCGGCAAATGCTGATGAATAACAACCTCCATCCGGGACGTATCACTGTGTTCAAGCAGATCAACCATCTGTTGAATGTTCAAGTCATAGGATGGCGTTACTATGTCACAGCCAGCCTCAAGGAACAAATCCACTGCTTTATGATTGGCGATATTCAGTGAGAAATCACCGATCAGGCGTGGATGCATAGCATCCGGCTGCTCCTGGCGGCGGCGCAGATAATAATATAACGCGCCTGTATTACGCACGAGCACAGCATCCGGCTGCAAGCGAAGAATATTCGCGTGGTAGCCGTTCTCGCCCGGCATATGAATGCGCGGCGTGGCCAGCGCTATGCTGGCCCCTGCAGCCCGTACCGCATCTACCGCTGCCGGGAACTGCTTGATAAACTCGAAGTCGGCGTAGATGTTTCTCACGCCGGCCTCGAGCGCAGCCTGCACCTGCGGCAGGCTGCGGCACAGCGCGGTGAGCTCCGCTTCACCAGCGCGCTGCGGAGCGACGCCCCTACGGGTGGCGTCGCCGTAAACCTCGATCGCCCGTTTCACGTAGACGGGCGGTTTCGGGCGCTCGCCCGCAAGCAGCTCCACCGCTTGGCGGCGGATGCTGTTCAGCTCGCGCATAGGGACGATGACGTCGCCTTGCAGATGCGACTCCAACGCGTCAAGCTGGAACACGGTCCCGCCCAGGCGGCCGAATTGTTCTTCCAGCAGCGCGGTATCCATCGGACGCTTTTGCGCGGCTTCCAGCGCGAGCTCCGAGTCCACACGGACGGTAACGTTCTTCTGAACGTCCGTCCACCAAGTCGTCAGCTTCTCGCCGACGCAGCCTTGCACTCTAACATGTACCGGAAATACCCGGTACGGCTTTTCAGTTTCATAAGTCTGGCGCAGCGCCTTATCTAACGCAGGGTCATTTGTCTTCCAAATGCGGTCACCGACATTTAGACGACGAAGATCCACATCATTACGACCGGCTACGATGTCGATGATCCAGCCTTCTCCGGCTTCGCCTTCCAGCTTCACACCTTTACGACGAAGGTCGTAGACACGACCGCCTTCTTCTTTTTTCGTTGGATCCCCAGCGTCAAAAACAATTCCGTCCCCACGCTTAAGCGGTGCATGAATACGGCAGACCACTCCATCACGCAGAATTTGCTCAACCGTCCCTAAATATACACCACGGCTTTTTGGGAAAGTCCCGTCTACCAGTTTCTTATTGTTCGTTCCATCCAGGAAACCATGTGTAAACCCGCGGGAGAAGCTTTGTTGCAGCTCGCGCACCTCCTCCTTCGAAGGTTTAGACAGATCGCCTTCAAAATACCGATCAATCGCTTTACGATACTTACTAACTACATTCGCTACATATTCCGGGCTTTTGAGGCGGCCTTCGATTTTAAAAGAAGTCACACCCGCCTCGATCAGTTCAGGCATTAGATCAATTGCTGCCAGGTCCTTAGGAGAAAGCAAATAAGTTACGTCTCCCATAGGTTTTACCTCACCATCCACCATCAGATCATACGGCAGGCGGCAAGCCTGAGCACATTCACCGCGGTTGGCAGAACGTCCGCCCCACATTTCAGAGGTCAGACATTGACCTGAGTAGGAAACACACAAAGCACCGTGTACGAATACTTCCATCGGTAAGCGGGCTTGCTCCCCGATCGTACGAATTTGTTTCAGATTGTTCTCACGACCTAATACCACACGTTCCAAACTGAAAGGTTTAGTAAACTCTACCGCTTCCGGCGAAGTAATGGTCATCTGTGTCGATCCGTGAATCGGGAAATCCGGTGAGATTTCGCGGATCATTTTGACCAAACCTAAATCTTGTACAATTACTGCGTCTACGCCAGCATCCACGCATGCATCAATCAGTTCTTTTGCATCAGACAATTCATTTTCAAAAACCAGTATATTAAAGGTCAAAAATCCCTTCACACCATAGCTATGCAAAAACGCCATAATTTCCGACAGCTCGTCCATGCGAAAGTTGTTCGCTCTGGCCCGTGCATTAAACTTCTCTACGCCAAAAAAGATAGCATCCGCTCCGTTTGCTACCGCTGCACGCATGCAGTCCCAATCACCTGCCGGTGCCAATAGCTCCACGTCTTCTCTGCGTATTTGTTGCTCTTTCATTTATATCCTCCCAAACCGCCATTTGACGGGTCATTTCTAGTTGATTAACTTGATAATTGTATCAAATATCACACTTGAGCGCTATGCGTTTACCAACATTTATATAGAATAAAAGTCATAATGCTGTCAGGAAGCTGACTTCTTGCTTATTGCACTTTACTCCATGAATGTTGTAGAACATGCAACTTTATTGCCTAATCCAGCGCTTCGACAACTAAATGTTGTACATAAAGCATCATTTTAGCTATTCACATTATGCCCAACTTGGATTACATTGGATCAAAACCTCCTAAAACAACCCTTCCGACAACCCTTCTATCGGTACATAGTAACAAATATATGTATTTTTTATAATAGGCCGCAGCTAACCCTTATCCACTAAACTCTGCAACCATTTACGAGCAAAACGAAAGTTAACGCCATAATCGTTCATAACATCCTTAGGTCGAATCCCTTTTCCCCCTTTATACAAAAAAAGAACGCCCCAAGCCAAATCGGCAACTGGGACGTTCTTCGTCTGATTGAATTATACGCCTCTATTCGTGTGTCAGCTACGGTTTTCGTACTTTTTTAACTACTTACTGTTTGTAAACCGAAACGATTGTAGTGTCTTGTCTAACAGAGCCTGCTGTTCTGCAGTGGCATTGGCATCATTCAGCGTAACGGTAATTGTGTAGACCACATCATTTTTACCAAACACAACCTGCTTACTGCGAAAAGGGATACCATTTTTGATTTGATGTGCAGTTATGATCGTAGCAGGGACATCCGCAATGGTAGACTCCACTACACCTTCTATACGAGGGCCTTTGGGATCATTATTTTTATTTTGATAAGCATCTTTGAGCACATTAACTGTATACTCCACTGAACCCTCGGGTTTTGAGTTGATCTGTAGACGTCCTCCGCTGAACCGATATTCAATCGACTGCGTCTCAAAAATATCCTGATAAGGTGTCCATAAACTTGGAATATCGATGGCATAGCCGTAGGTTTTGGATACTTTGGTTAATGTCTTATTTTTGAGCGTCTTATAATCATCACTAGCGAGCCGCCCGAAGTTCTCCTTCAGCAGAGCAAAATCAATATCAATAGAGGATATGATGGCTTTGAATTTTGCCTTATCGTCATCTTGCCCAGCTGCTGTTACATATTCAAAATAATAACGATACCCATTTTTGAGTATGAGAGCTTGATATTCTGTAGTAACACCGTTGCCGTAATTTAGCTGTAGCTCATTAATTTGTGCGGATACGCCCGAGATCTCCGACTTGTTGCTGTCTTTCAGAATATAAGCATCCGCTACAAAGTTTTCTTTAGTTTTCATTTTCAGATCTTCAGCCCAGCTCTCTAGTGTAGAACCAGCAGGTGCCGAGGTAACTGCCACACTCAGATGACTTCCCTGCTTACTCTCGTAATAGAGATGCTGGTCGTCCTTACTCCAATCTGCGGGAACCTGTAGTGAAATCCCATAGTCCTCATTGTACGCGTCACGCAATCCACTTTTCACCGTAGAAAGATCACGGATTTTTTTGCTTTTAGTATCAAAAGAAGGCTGGAAAGAGTTAAGTAATCCTGTATATTTAGCAAAATCCTTATAATTAACTGCTTTGTTATCCGTCAAATAAATCTCGTAGAGTCGACCTTCAGCATATAACAGTCTGCTCTCCCAGAGCGCTCCACTGGAATCTTTACTGATCAATCTAGCATAAGGTACCGCGGCCTTGGGGAACGACTCCCGATCCAATATCAACTCCCCACCTGCCTCGACCTCCCGAACCAGCTGTTCCAGCAGCCCATCCGCATCCACCGCAACCGCCTGGTCACTTACATGAATCTCCACATAATATAGATTGTCCGCACTTGAAAAGGTAGCCACACTTTCATCTCCACCGCTATTTCCAGCAATCAGCCCAGAGGGATAATTCAGTGTCCATTGAAAATAGCTGTTCCCAATTTGAGTCTTACCAACATCGCTGTCAATCCCAGTCTCCTCTGGCGTTTCTTCTTCGTTGTCTACAGGCACTAGGGTAACCATTAGCTCACCCCCACTCCCTTGAGAGAGAGTCGCACCTAACACATCAGCTACAAAACGTAGCGGTACCATCAGCACGTCTGAAACCATCCGGGGCGCTGAGCCCAGTTTAACTTTGATCCCATCCTTCCAAGCGATATCACTCCCAATCGTCATCACCCCTGAATGAGCACCATAGGTTACTTTTACAACATTGTTCTGCTCTAAGGAAACAGTGCTGCCAAACGTCTTTTTAAAAACCCCAAGCGGGACCATAACCGTTCCATTCTCCGTATAAGGCCGCTCGATAGCCACCTTCTTACCATTCACCGTAGCTGAAGTACTGCCAACTTTTAGACTCAGCTGTAGCTTATCTCCTTGTGAAGCTAATACTGTTTGTATGGGTAATATAGAAAATAGCAGTAATAAGGCCAGCATCGCACAAAATCCTTGTTTTAAAATTTTAAAGCCCATTTACCGTCCCCCTCTCCAGTTTGCTAATCACTCTTCCGCGTGCTCGTCCCCATCCGTTTCATAATCATCTCCGCTTAACAATGGATCACCTTGAGTGAGCACGAGTTTACGGACGACGATATCCCCATCGCTTTGCATAACCAGCCGCACAGTTGCTCCCGGCAGGTAGCTTTTGAACAATTCATTAATATCAACTAGTGAGACCACACGATGCCCATCGATGCTATACAAGACGTCCCCTTCAGCAACCCCTGACTTGAGCGCTTCTGAAGACACCACCTTAGTGACGGACAGCGGGTCCAGCGTTGGCAATCCCACAATCGTAGACCAGCTCGCCTCCAGCTCTAGCCCTAGACTCGGATGCTGTACCTCACCATATTTTAAAAGCTGGTTCATAATATACTGCACAGTATTCGCTGGAATCGAAAACCCCATATTTTCCACACCCACCGCTGAGTATTTCAGGCTGTTGATTCCCAGCACCTCACCTTTCATATTTACAAGCGGCCCTCCGCTGTTTCCGGGATTAATCGCAGTGTCACTCTGGATAAGACGATAAGCCGCATCTACCTCACGGTTAAGACCACTTATAACGCCTACAGTCGCTGAGTTTCGTAGAGAAAAGCTAATCGGTGTTCCGATAGCAATAACCTTCTCCCCAACCACTGTTTTGCTATTCGCTGGAATAAACTTGGCGGGCTTTAAATGGGTGGCATTAATTTTGATCAGCGCCAGATCACTAACTTCATCCAGATAGGTTTCTTTAACGCTGTAGGTTTTGGAGTCCGAAGTGACCACTATGGCATTTTGCAGATCCTTGATTACATGAGCATTGGTTACAATCCATCCGTTCGATTTCACAATGATGCCGGAGCCATGCGTCAGATTGTACCGATCATCCGGGCCACTATTCCCGCCACTCTCGTCTTTGCCGATAATGCCCACAACAGAAGGAGTGATACTTTTAATAATTCCAGGTATCGGATCTTCTGCCGCTGCTTTACTAACCACCTTACTAGTACTATCAAAAGCAAACACCGACTGACTCCATACTCCCGACAGCACTACGCCGCACAGTAATAGACCTAATCCTTTCTTCACCAGCTTCTCCCCAACACTCCTCATTCCTCACCAGACCCTCTCTTTGCTCATGGATAAATTTTACATTATATTATTTGAAAAAAGACGCCTTCAATGCGCCCATGGCGTTAAAGGAGTCTTTTGGTGCAAAGCTGTTCAATTTAGTTCTTTCATTAACTTAACCAATGCATCACCATGGCATAGTCAGAGATCACAAAAACCAGCAAACTAACGGCTCCAAAACCAATGGCAAATTTGTTCTTCTGGGGAGCTTTCAATAGTCGAACAACCCCGACCAAAATCAAGATGGTAAATAAAATCATAAACACATCAAAGGTATGAAATTTAGACGGTCCTTGCGCGGCAACTTCTGCAAGCAGCATAACCTTACCTCCTCAAAAATGTTGTCAAGCAAGATCCAGTAATCCCCATATCACCTTCTATGTTATCGCTACCATTTGGGCGATGCAATAGGTTTTGTAGAAAAATTATGTATTTGTCGTAAAAAATATATTTTATACCTGCAAAATCCGTAATAACGATGAGATTAATCACTGACAATTGGGTGTGCTTAGGGAAACGTTGTGAGCCCAATCAACTCTTTCGTCGTGAAGGTTACAATAGAAATTCCGTTAACTGCTTTAGAGATGAGATAAATTGAGCAGTGAATTAGAATTGAAATTCAGAACTTAGAACTTAGAACTTAGAACTCTGGGCTCGAAATTTAGGCTTTAATGAATTAGGGAAATTGTCCCTAATATTGACCGATTATCAGCTCATTTTGTGATTATCAGGGAGGTTTTCCCTAATCTAATAAACAGTTATTTGATAGAGTGATATGAATGATTAATTATTCGGTTTTCAAGGAACTTTTGACCCTAATGTTAATCACTTACCCGTTAACCCTATCAACAGAATACTCCTCATTGAATCTTACTACGAACATGTCCTACATATGCCTACCTTACCTATTATTAAATCCATTTTTTCTATAGAATCCGTATAACTTTTGCTAGAAAGATCACATCATATATCTATGAGCCGTCTTTCGTATAATTACCGGATAATCCTACAACAAAAGCCCCGGCAAGATACCGAGGCCTTATATACATAGGTTATATTACTTACTGTTTATTTAGAGGGTTTCCGCCGTCTCAAGCATAAGCGCTTCGGTCCGCTCTGTATCACGAATCAGAACCGGCTTCAGATACTTACCTGTGTAAGACTCTGTGACTGTAATGATCTTCTCCGGTGTCCCTGTTGCCAGGACGGTACCACCGCCGCTACCACCTTCCGGTCCCATATCGATGATATAATCCGCTGTCTTGATTACATCCAGATTATGTTCAATAACAAGAACCGATTCTCCGGAATCCACCAAACGATGCAATACCTCAAGCAGACGACCAATGTCATCTACATGCAGGCCTGTTGTAGGCTCATCCAAAATATAAAGTGTTTTACCCGTGCTGCGACGGTAGAGCTCAGAAGCCAATTTTACCCGCTGTGCTTCACCACCGGATAAAGTGGTTCCCGGTTGACCAATCTTAATATACCCAAGTCCTACATCCATCAATGTTTGCATTTTACGATGGATACGCGGGATATTTACAAAAAACTCTGTTGCGTCCTCTACCGTCATCTCTAACACATCTGAAATGTTTTTGCCTTTATATTTCACTTCTAGTGTTTCCCGGTTATACCGTTTGCCCTTACATACTTCGCAAGGGACATACACATCCGGCAAGAAGTGCATCTCAATCTTAATGATCCCGTCTCCACGGCAAGCTTCACAACGTCCGCCTTTTACGTTAAAGCTGAAGCGTCCCTTTTGGAAACCACGTACCTTAGCCTCATTTGTCTTGGAGAACAGGTCACGGATGTCATCGAATACACCTGTATAGGTTGCTGGGTTGGAACGCGGTGTCCGCCCGATTGGCGACTGATCGATTTCAATAACCTTATCGAGATTTTCTAGTCCACGAATTTCTTTATGCTGACCAGGACGCACCTTCACAGCCTTATTCAGCTGCCGTGCCAGACTCTTGTAAAGAATCTCGTTGATAAGCGAGGATTTACCGGAACCCGATACACCTGTCACCGCTGTAAATACACCTAATGGAATCTTCACATTCACATTTTTCAGGTTATTCTCTTTAGCACCACGTATTTCTACCCAGCGATCATCGGTAGGACGGCGTTTAGCAGTAACCGGAATAAATTTACGTCCGCTTAAATATTCACCCGTTAATGAATTCGGATCTTTCATAATCTCTTCTGGCGTCCCTTGAGCCATAACTTGTCCACCATGAATACCTGCGCCCGGACCAATATCAATAATGTAATCCGCTGCCATCATCGTGTCTTCGTCATGCTCTACAACAATCAGCGTGTTGCCTAAATCACGCATATGCGCAAGCGTAGAGATCAGGCGATCATTATCTCGTTGATGCAAACCAATACTTGGCTCATCCAGAATGTACAATACACCCATGAGACTTGAACCGATCTGAGTAGCCAACCGAATACGCTGCGCCTCACCACCGGAAAGCGAACCCGCTGCACGGCTAAGCGTCAAATAATCCAAGCCTACATTCACAAGGAATCCAAGCCGATTGCAGATCTCTTTTAAAATGAGATTGGCGATGGCTGTTTCTTTTTCGCTCAATTTTATCTCTTCAAACCAATGCTGACAGTCTCCTATTGAAAGGTCCGTAACATCAGAAATATTATGATCATTGATAGTCACAGCTAATATTTCTTTTTTCAGACGTTTACCTTTACATACATGACATGGCTTAGCACTCATAAATCCTTCGATAAATTCACGAATACCATCCGAAGCAGTTTCACGGTAACGCCGCTCGAGGTTAGGTATAATCCCTTCAAAAGCAACCATCGCATCTTTCTTTTGACCGAAATCATTTTCATAACGGAAGCGAACCTTCTCACTGCCTGTACCATTCAGTAATTTATTCATATGATCAGGTGTCAGACTGCTTACCGGAACGTTCTGAGGAATTTTAAAGTGTTCACAAACCGACTTCAGAAATTGCGGATAGTAATTAGAAGTACTTCCAGTCCAAGCTAAAAAAGCACCTTCTTCAATGGATTTCTCAGCATCAGGAATAAGCAGGTCTGGATCGACCACCATCTTCATGCCAAGTCCATCGCACTCTGTACAAGCTCCAAACGGACTGTTGAATGAGAACATCCGTGGTGCCAACTCTTCAATACTAAAACCACAAATTGGACAAGCAAAGTTAGAGCTGAAAAGCAGCTCTTCCTGGCCGATGATATCAACAAGGATTTTACCGCCCGAAAGCTTAAGCGCCGTCTCCAGTGAATCCGTCAGCCGGGTCTCCACATCGTCTTTAACAACGATCCGGTCTACCACAACTTCTATTGTATGTTTTTTATTCTTTTCTAGTTCAATATCCTCAGACAGATCTCTTAGGTCGCCGTCCACACGCACACGTACGAAGCCTTGCTTAGAGATATCTGTGAAAAGTCCTTTATGCTCACCTTTACGTCCTGAAATGATTGGCGCCAGGATCTGTAACCGAGTTTTCTCTGGATACTGCATAATCCGGTCTACCATCTGTTCAACGGTCTGGGAGGTAATCTCAATGCCATGCTCTGGGCAATGGGGATGACCAATACGTGCAAAGAGCAGCCGCAAATAGTCATAAATCTCCGTAACTGTACCTACCGTGGAGCGTGGGTTCCGGCTTGTTGTCTTCTGATCTATAGATATCGCCGGGGACAAACCATCAATCGAATCCACATCTGGTTTCTCCATTTGTCCCAAAAACTGACGTGCATAAGCCGACAAAGATTCAACATAACGCCGTTGTCCTTCAGCATAAATCGTATCAAATGCAAGCGATGATTTACCTGAGCCGCTAAGTCCCGTCAGCACGACGAAACGGTCACGTGGAATCGTCACATCGATGTTTTTGAGATTGTGCGCCCTCGCGCCTTTAATTACAATATTTTCGTTCGCCAACGGAACCTCTCCTTTTAAAAAAACTATTTCAACTTTATTTCAAAATATTCTCAAAGCCCTTTCAAAGCCCTTTCAAAGCCTTTCGATCCCTCCCAAACCCTCCCTTCCAAGGGAGGGCCCCAAGGGTTGCACCCTCTGGACACCCGCATTTTCTGGAGAAGGAGTATGGTGGGAGGTAACTTAGTGACTACGACGCTCGGAGCGCTTATCCCTGCGGGACCGCTTGGACATTCTCGCACTACCTAAAAGCAGGTACAAGCAACTGTCATAGACGTTGCATGGTGCTGTCCCTGCGGGATACGCATAAGTGCCAAGTGCATTGCATGGTGCTGTCCCTGTGGGATACGCATAAGTGCCATAAACATCGCGGGATACGCGACCCTCTATTGATTCAAAAAGAACGGTCTAGGACAGCACCGTTCAATACCTATTTTAAATATCGGTGATACATTAATAGTTTATTACTCAGCCCGAAGCTCCAGCAATGCGTCGCGTAGCTCTGCCGCGCGTTCGAATTGCAGGTTCTTGGCAGCGTCCTTCATTTCAGCTTCCAGACGCTGGATCAGACTTTGTTTTTCTTTCTTATTCATCTTGCCACCAACACCTGTGAGATAATCAGCTTTAGACTCAGCAACCTTCGTTGCCTCGATGATGTCACGCACTTTTTTATTAATAGTGGTTGGGGTGATGCCATGTTTCTCATTATGGGCAATCTGAATGGCGCGACGGCGCGATGTTTCGCTCATCGCCTTCTCCATCGAATCAGTGATCCGATCACCATACATGATTACACGACCCTCAGAGTTACGAGCCGCACGGCCAATCGTCTGAATTAGTGAACGTTCGGAACGAAGGAACCCTTCTTTATCGGCATCGAGAATTGCAACTAAAGATACCTCCGGTAAGTCGAGACCTTCTCTCAGGAGGTTAATCCCTACCAGTACATGGAACGTACCGAGACGAAGATCCCGCAAGATCGCCATCCGTTCCAGTGTCTTGATGTCAGAGTGCATGTAACGAACCTTAATACCGATTTCCTTAAAGTAGTCTGTCAGATCCTCCGACATCTTCTTCGTCAAAGTGGTAACGAGTACACGTTCATCGCGTTCAACCCGGTCACGGATTTCGCTAATCAGATCATCAATCTGACCTTCTGTAGGACGGACCTCGATGATTGGATCCAATAGACCAGTCGGACGGATAATCTGCTGCACCATAGTTTCGCAGTGTTCCATTTCATAAGGTCCAGGTGTCGCGGAAACGTAAATGATCTGGTTTACTTTATCTTCGAACTCTTCGAACTGAAGCGGACGGTTATCCAGTGCAGAAGGCAGACGGAAACCATGCTCTACCAACACTGTTTTACGCGCCCGGTCACCGTTATACATCGCCCGAATTTGCGGAAGGGTAACATGGGATTCATCTACGACGATTAACATATCATCAGGAAAATAATCCATTAACGTATATGGAGTTGCTCCCGGTTCCCTGAAGGTTAGTGGCCCGGAATAGTTCTCGATCCCCGAACAGAAACCCACTTCCTTCATCATTTCAATGTCGTAACGTGTCCGTTGTTCCAAACGTTGCGCTTCCAGAAGCTTGCCTGCGTCACGAAGCACGGTCAGCCGCTCTTCCAGCTCCCGTTCAATATTGACTATTGCTACACGCATCGTTTCTTCCTTGGTAACAAAGTGAGAAGCCGGAAAAATGGCGACATGATCGCGTTCACCGATCAATTCGCCCGTTAAAACATCTATTTCAGTGATCCGCTCAATCTCATCCCCAAACAATTCAACACGAATCGCATGTTCACCCTGAGAGGCTGGGAAGATCTCAACCACATCACCACGTACACGGAATGTTCCGCGTACAAAATTGATATCATTGCGCTGGTATTGAATATCCACCAGTCTGCTCAGAATCTCATTGCGCGGTTTCTCCATCCCAACCCGCAAGGACAACAGCAAGCTTCCGTATTCCATTGGTGAACCGAGACCGTAAATACAAGACACACTCGCTACAATAATAACGTCACGCCGTTCGAACAAGGAGCTTGTCGCGGAGTGGCGAAGTTTATCAATCTCTTCGTTAATACTGGAATCTTTCTCAATATAAGTATCGGAGGAGGGAATATACGCCTCTGGTTGGTAATAGTCGTAGTAGCTGACGAAATAGTCTACCGAATTATTCGGGAAAAACTCCTTAAACTCACTTGCCAGCTGGGCAGCCAGTGTCTTGTTATGCGCAATAACCAGCGTGGGGCGATTTAATTTGGAAATAACTTGCGCGACAGTAAAGGTCTTCCCTGTACCTGTCGCTCCCAGCAGCGTCTGGTGCTTCTTACCCTGCCGGATGCCTTGTAGTAATTCATCTATGGCATGAGGCTGATCGCCCTGGGGTGTATACTCGGACTCCAATTCAAAAGTCTTCGTACTGACGACAATATCACTCATTTGCCCGTCTCCCCTCTATCGTCTAAACTAGATTAATATATTATAATTGTTGTCTGAATCTTCTCTCTCCATACGACAGTAAAAAATATGGAAGATAAGAATATGTGTTCCCGTTCATTATACAGTGTTGCTTAGATCGATGCAAACCATAATACACAGAAATGTTAGGAGCTTGAAGCATGGATATTACCGCAATAATCGGCCTAGTGGCCGGACTGGCTGCGCTAATCGGCGGCTACCTCTGGGAAGGCGGAAGCCTTTCCGGACTGCTGCAGCTTAATGCAGCTTTGATTGTATTTGGAGGTACGATTGCTGCCGTAATGATCAGCTTCCCGGCAGCTAAGCTACGCTCCATTCCCGCCGCTCTGCGCATGGCTTTTGGCCGCAATCCTGAACGTGATGAAGAGAAAGCAGAAGAGCTTATCGCAATGGCCACAGTGGCCCGCCGCGGCGGCGTTTTAATGCTCGAAAAACAAGCGGAACTGCATCCTGATCCTTTTACACGCGAAGGACTGTTGCTTATCGTCGATGGCACTGACCCTGAGCAGGTAAGACAGATTTTGGAATTGGAAATGGATGCGAAAGAATTGAAGCATGAAAGCTACGCCAAGATTTTTGAAGCCGCTGGCGGATATGCTCCAACGATGGGGATCATCGGTACAGTTATGGGACTCATTAGGGTACTGGGCAACCTTACGGACCCATCAAATCTAGGTACCTCTATCGCAGTAGCGTTCACTGCAACACTGTACGGAGTAGCCATCGCTAATCTAATATTTTTACCCATTGCTTCCAAAATCAAATCCCGCAGCCAAAGTGAGCTGCATAGCATGGAGATGCTTCTAGTAGGCATTCTTTCTCTACAGAACGGGGATCATCCGCTGCTGGTGCGTAAAAAACTGAACTCCTTCATTTCAGACACCACCACAGATGACCGTGCAGAAGCAAGAGGTTTTATATGAGACAAAGAGACCGGCGCAAACGGCGGGAAGAGAATCGAGAAAGCCGTGATCGTTGGATGATTACTTACGCTGATCTAATTACACTTTTACTTATATTTTTCGTTATATTGTATGCGATGAGCAGCCTGGACACTGACAAATATAATATCGTGACCGGCTCTTTATCCCAGACTTTCAAGTCGAACAGCACTGTTCTTGAAGGCGGGGATGGTATTTTAGATGCTGGAAAGACCCCTGACAACAAACCAGAGAGTACAGATGGGAATGCGAACGCAACTGCAAAACCAAATGACGGTTCTGATGAACAAACGGAGAATGAAACACCTTCAGCACGGGAGTTGGCTTTTCGAGAACAAGAGGCGAAGCTTGCTGAGTTAATGGGTGTGATCACCCACTATGTGGAGGAGAATAATCTCGGTGAACAAATATTTGTAGCCGACAAACCGCAGGGCATAGAAATCACGCTCAGCGACCGTTTTCTTTTTGATGTGGGTAAAGCAGATGTGAAGTCACCAGCCCTTCCTGCTCTTCAGCAGTTGTCTGGCTTATTCAAAGATATCGGAGCAACGATCAGCATTGAAGGACATACGGATAATACACCAGTGTCATCAGCTTCACGTTATAACGACAATTGGGAGCTATCGGGTGCTCGTGCGCTTTCTGTGCTGCGCTTTTTCTTAGATAATGAAGGACTGAACCCGGACACTTTTCAATATGCAGGTTATGCCGATACCCGACCAACAGCAGATAATACTACGCTAGCAGGCAAACAGAAAAATCGACGCGTAGAGATCATTGTACTTCGACAGCTTCAAGAGGTGGAATAAAATATAGTTGCTTGCGCTCAGAGCTAAGTTCGGCGGCAGGGGCCTTTGCAATTACCACATTGAGCTTACAAGGGGCTTCATCCAATTTAATTAGGGAAAACCTCCCTGATTATTCACCTATTATCGTATCCAATCGCGGAATGAGGGAATTTCTCCCTGATTATTACTCTTTTTAGTCTGAAATAGTGGTTTTACCGAGATGATAGGGAGGAATTCCCTAAAACCCTAACTCTCACGCTATAATCGTCTAAAATGAGGGAGGTTTTCCCTAATTCCATACTCCACTAGACCCTCAAACCACTCGATTGGGTTTACGAATACTCGCACAATCCACATAAGAAACACAAACAGCAAGTCCCCGAATCACAGAAACTTGCTGCTAAGAATATCACACTTGATCAGACTATTTTCCGTCCCCGATTTCCAATTATTCAGCAACTAACGCGCTATAACCGGCTGCATCTAACAGACCTTTTACAGCATCAGCATATTCTCCATCAACTTCAATCTCAAAAATCCAACCCCCGCCATACGGCTGATCATTGATAAGCTCCGGACTAGCTTCTAATCCATCATTCACCTTGGTAACCGTCCCAGAGACGGGCGAATACAACTCCGATACCGTCTTAACGGATTCGATACTGCCTACGCTGTCACCGGCCGAAATGGTCGATCCTACCTCAGGAAACTCAACAAATACGATGTCGCCTAATAAATGCTGAGCATGGTCCGTAATCCCAACACGTACTACTCGCCCTTCTACTTGCTGTGCCCATTCATGCTCTTCGCTGTAAAGAAGGTTGTCTAATACTTCACTCATTTCAAGCCGCCTCATTTCCAATTTGGAGTTCTAAATTTAGTTATAGCCTAAGTTATCCCGGCTCACAATGTCAATATTACTAACAGGAAATTTAAATTTGTCATTTTTTCGACGTTTTCTTGTTGACAGCGCCCGACTATACCCGTTTAATGGAGACATACAAGAAGAAATGACGTTGTCGTCTTTTTATAGACAATAACCGTTTCTCGAAGAAATATAATTGCGGATGATGGCATAGGGAGAGACTGTCTCACTTGAAGACGGCGCCGAAGGAGTAAGCCCTAACAGGGGTGAATCTCTCAGGCAAAAGGACCTTTGTCGGACGTATCTCTGGAGAGCATCAGACGCAAGGCTAGATGCGTCAGATCACCAACGGGGAAACCTGCAAGCTAGTTACGGCAGGGTAACTCTCAGGTACAAAGGACAGAGCAGAAAGCGATTTGTGCATTTATGCATGATTGCTTCTGCCTGTCCTTTTTTCGTATGTAATCAGATCAAGGGGAGTGACGACATGGATGCTTTGAGAAGAACACCTTTTTATGATCTCTATTCCGCTTATGCGGAGTCCAGGTGCATTGACTTCGGTGGCTGGGAGCTGCCAGTACAGTTTACAGGTATCGTGAAAGAGCACGAAGCCGTTCGCCAGCAGGCTGGGCTGTTCGATGTCTCGCATATGGGTGAATTCATGGTGATTGGGAGCGGTGCAGAAGACTTTTTGCAAAAAATGACAACCAATGATGTCAGCCGCCTTACAGATGGTGCGGCGCAATATACGCTGCTCTGTTATCCAAATGGCGGAGTTGTCGACGACCTACTCGTGTATCGCCTAAGCGAAGGGCATTATATGCTCGTCGTTAATGCCTCCAACATCGACAAAGACTTCCAATGGCTGCAAGAGCATTTGACCTCTGAATTCGGCGAAGTCACGCTCACTAATGTCTCTGACGAGACGCTTTTGCTCGCCTTGCAGGGTCCTCTGGCAGAGACCATTCTCGCGGAAGTTACTGATGCTCCTATTTCAGTACTCAAGCCTTTCCATTTCATTGAACGCGCCACCGTTTGCGGTGTAGAGGTACTTATCTCCCGTACGGGTTATACCGGTGAAGATGGCTTCGAGATCTACGCTCCGCTGGAAGGTGCAGAAACGTTATGGAACGGACTGCTTGCAGCAGGCGTGCCCCACGGATTAACACCTGCTGGACTGGGTGCACGGGATACCCTACGTTTTGAGGCAAAATTACCACTGTACGGTCAGGAGCTATCCGCTGACATCACCCCGCTTGAAGCAGGAGTACAGTTCTTCGTGAAGCTGGACAAAATAGACTTTATCGGACGCGATGCACTAATACAGCAAAAAGAAACTGGGATTCCCCGTCGCCTTGTCGGCCTAGAAATGATTGATCGAGGCATTCCACGCTCCCATTATCCTGTTTGGGCAGATGGGGTTAAGATTGGTGAGGTCACAACCGGAACACAGTCCCCTACGCTGAAACGTAACCTGGGGTTGGCTTTGATTGATGCTGCTTACAGTGAAATAGGCACAGAGGTTTACGTAGAGATACGCGGTAAGCAGCTTAAGGCTGTAGTGATTAAGGCCCCTTTTTACAAGTATAAACGCCTTTAGCGTCCATATAAGGACGGTGAGCTTTTAAGCGAGAAATAGAAGAATAAAGTATAGCGTGAAAATTGTACTTTCTTATATTTTAAAAAAGCCAAGGAGTGAAACCTTAATGAAGCACCGTTATCTGCCCATGACAGAACAGGACCGCGTAGAGATGATGGAGGCCGTCGGGATTCAGTCTATAGATGAGCTGTTCTCCGATATTCCTGAAGCGGTACGTTACCAAGGCACTATGCCGATATCTGAACCACTCGATGAATACGCCCTGCTGCGCCACATGAAAGGGTTGGCTGACCAAAATGCCGACTTTGATTCTCACGCCAGCTTCCTCGGCGCCGGATTATACGATCATCACATCCCTGTGGTCATCAACCATGTCATTTCCCGTTCTGAATTCTACACTGCCTACACTCCTTACCAACCGGAGATCAGCCAAGGTGAGCTGCAAGCGATCTTCGAATTCCAATCCTACATTTGCGAACTAACCGGTATGAAAGTTGCCAATGCCAGTATGTATGATGGCGCTACAGCTTTATCCGAAGCAGCGGTTCTCGCGGCTGGTGCTACCAAACGCAAAAAATTAATCGTCTCCCGTACCGTTCATCCTGAGGCTCGCCAAGTGCTACGTACTTCGGCTAATGCTTGGGGTCTGGAGGTGGTGGAGATTGACTATAAAGACGGTGTTACCGATCAAGCTAAGCTTGCTGAAGCTATCGATGGTGATACTGCCGCAGTACTGATGCAATCGCCTAACTTCTTCGGCAGCATTGAGGATCTTCGCTCGGTTGAGCCGCTGATTCACGCGGTTAAAGGTCTTCTTGTAGTCAGCGCCAACCCAATAGCTCTTGGTGTACTTGAAACTCCGGGCAAACTTGGAGCCGACATCGTAGTCGGTGATGCTCAGCCACTCGGGATTCCAGCTTCTCTCGGGGGTCCAACTTGCGGATTCTTTGCCGTAGCTGATCACCTGATGCGCCGTATGCCAGGCCGGATCGTTGGCCAAACGGTAGACCGTAACGGTAAACGTGGCTTCGTTCTTACACTTCAAGCGCGTGAACAGCATATTCGTCGTGAAAAAGCGACGTCGAATATCTGCTCCAATCAGGCACTGCTGGCTCTCTGCGCATCCGTCTACTTGTCCGTTATGGGCAAAGAAGGCATGCGTGAAGTAGGCGAACTAAATATTCGCAAAAGCCATTACGCTGCTAATAAACTTAGCGGACTAACAGGTGCTGAACTTGCCTTCTCCTCCCCATTCTTTAACGAATTTGTTGTGAAGCTTCCTGAAGGCAGCAGCGTGACCGCTATTAATTCTAAGCTGCTGAAGGACGCTTATCTCGGCGGTTATGATCTGGGTCGTGATTATCCTGAACTTGCTGGACATATGCTGGTTGCCGTAACGGAAAAAAGAAGCAAAACCGAAATCGACAAATTCGCTAGCGCACTGGAGGGCTGTTTATGAAACCGGAGCAAAGTCTAATTTTTGAATTATGCCGTCCCGGCCGTTCGGCCTATTCTTTGCCACTATGCGATGTGCCACAGGAAGAAACCTTGGAGTCCCTGATTCCATCAGGTTTACTCCGTAGCGAACCCGTCGTACTTCCAGAAGTATCGGAAGTGGATGTCATTCGCCACTACACTTCTCTTTCACGTCGCAACTTTGGTGTAGACAATGGCTTCTATCCACTCGGTTCATGCACGATGAAATACAATCCGAAGATTAACGAAGATGTTGCCCGCTTCTCCGGCTTCGCCAAAATTCATCCCTACCAACCGGAAGAAAGTATTCAAGGCGCACTGGAATTAATGTATACCCTGCAAAATGATCTGTCCGCACTGACGGGCATGGATGCTGTATCCTTACAGCCTGCCGCAGGTGCTCATGGTGAATGGACCGGCCTCATGATGATCCGCGCCTACCATGAAAGTCGCGGCGAGACGCGTACTAAGGTTATCGTGCCGGATTCCTCGCACGGAACCAATCCTGCTAGTGCCTCAGCAGCAGGACTTGAAACGATCACGATCCCTTCCACAGATAAAGGAATGGTCGATCTTGAAGCACTGAAGGCAGCCGTCGGTAGCGACACAGCCGCACTGATGCTGACTAACCCAAGCACACTCGGCTTGTTCGAGACCCAAATTGTCGAGATTGCTGAGATCGTGCATGAAGCAGGGGGCTTACTCTATTACGATGGAGCCAACTCCAATGCCATTATGGGCATTACCCGACCTGGTGACATGGGCTTTGACGTTGTGCATCTGAACTTGCATAAGACAATGAGCACCCCACATGGCGGTGGCGGCCCTGGGGCCGGACCAGTCGGCGTAAAATCCATCTTGATTCCATTCCTACCACAACCTACTGTGGTGAAGAGTGAAGATAGCAGCTTCTCACTCGACTTCGGCGGACCCGAATCCATTGGACGCGTGAAAGCTTTTTACGGAAACTTTGGTATTCTGGTTCGTGCCTATGCCTACATCCGCACCTATGGTCCAGACGGACTACGTGAGGTATCCGAAAATGCCGTGCTGAATGCGAACTATATGATGCACCGTCTGGCGCCTTATTTTGAAATCCCATATCCGGGTGTATGTAAGCATGAATTCGTTATGTCCGGCAAAAACCTCAAGCAATATGGCGTGCGCACCTTAGACGTTGCTAAACGATTGCTCGACTTCGGCTACCACCCGCCAACCGTGTACTTCCCTCTGACCGTTGAGGAATGCATGATGATCGAGCCGACGGAAACCGAAAGTAAAGAAACGCTAGACGGCTTCATCGATACGATGATTCAGATCGTTAAAGAAGCGCAGGAGACACCGGAAATCGTAATCAACGCACCGCATACCACAGAGATTAGCCGTTTGGATGAGACACAGGCTGCGCGTAAGCCGGTTTTGAATTGTTCTTGCGGTTAAACAACATAAATTAAACAAGGCTAGCTCCTAGTGTATAACATTGGGGTTAGCCTTGTTTTTATATGTTTGTTTATCTAATTGGAGTAATTTGGAGGAGAAACGATAAGAATACAATTTCTTTGTAGCAGTCAATCGGACTCAGGAGACACTATTAGTGAATTTATTGGTGTATTAAGATCCTATCGGACTCCAAGGACTCTATTTTCCAAGAAACGGAGTAGGTACGTGGTATTTTTCACCAATAGTGACCCTGGTGTCCGATAGCTTTCAAAATAGGGCTAATTCTAGAAAATAAGGTTTCCTGTGGACCTCTGTCAAGAAAGTGGACAGTCACGCAACAGACATTCTAGTCAATTGCTCAGCAAAACGAACTGGAGAAAGATACCCCAGCGCGCCATGCATTCGCTTGCGGTTATAGTAAAACTCAATATATTGAAAAAGTGTCTGGTAGGCTTGCTCCTTAGTTTTGAATCGCGGATTACAATAAATGAGCTCCTTTTTCAAAATGCTGTGCCACGACTCGATACAGGCGTTATCATAACAGTTACCTCTGCGGCTCATGCTGGACTCCATGCCATACGCTTTCAACTGCTTCGTGTATTCATGAGAAGTATATTGAGAACCTCTATCGGAGTGATGTAATAGACCCTTTTCCGGTTGTTTAGCTTCGTAAGCATCTTGTAAAGCGCCCAAAATCAAGCTAGTTTCCATATGGTTCTCCAAACGCCACCCCACGATTTCGCGCGTGCAAAGGTCCATCACACTTGCCAGGTACAAGCGCCCTCCCCGGCAAGGAATGTAAGTAATGTCGGTAACCCATACTGAATTGGGTTTGAGTATTTTAAATTGCTGGTTCAGCGTATTCGGGGCAATCGGATGGTCATGATTGGAGTCGGTGGTCTGTACGCGATACGTTTTGGAGACAATGGAGCGAAGCTTCATATGTCGCATGTACACACTCACCGTGCGTTCGGTAACGGTATAACCTTCTTGATGTAACAGGCGGGTGATCTTCGGACTCCCATACCGCTTTTGATGGTCTGCAAAATGATACTGAATTCGCTTCATTATCGCAGCCTTACGAAGCATATGCGTACTGGTTTTTTCTGTCCGCCACTTGTAGTACCCGCTCCGTGACACATGTAGGGTCATGCACATCTTCTCCAAGAGAAACTCGGAGCGATGTTTTTCAATAAACTGGAATCTCAGTTCCTTGGTTTGCTGAAGATGTGCACTGCTTTTTTTACGATCGCTAATTCCTCTTCCACATCGGCAATCTTGTTATCTTTTTCTTGAAGTTGCCGACGCATCTCCTTCAACTGTGCCTCGAGTTCCCGTACTCGATCCACGCTAGCTGCCGGTTCATTCTTTAGTTCTCGATACTGGCTCATCCATTGATGCAGGGTACTTTTTGGGATGTTGAGCTCTTCCGCCAAGTCGCCCACTGTCTTTGTTTGCTCTTGAATGAACTGCACTGTCTGTTTTTTAAATTCTTCGTTATACCGTTGTCGATGTTCTCCCATGTGAACACACCTCCGTGGACTCATTATCGCCAGTCTGTTAACTAGTGTCCACTTTTTATTCTAGCTTCACTGAGTCCGATACAACATTGGAACTGTAAAAGAAAACTTGGATTCATCTTTCGAATCGAGTTTCCCTTATAACAAAGAGTGCCCCCACAGCTATACCAATGTTGTGGGGGCATCATTTATTCTCGATTACGCACCATGAGTTGGAGTTTCTATTTTTGCCGTACCTTTACGCTCTTTTGCCGATTTACGGAAGTAGAACAACTCGTAAATCGCCGGCACTACAATCAGCGTAAGCAGTGTTGCTGCGGTTAAACCGCCAATGACTACAATCGCCAAGCTTTGCGAGACGATGCTGCCCATCTCGGCATGGCCGAACAGCAGCGGTGTCATGGCGCAGATGGTGGCAATCGCCGTCATGAGAATCGGACGCATCCGTGTTCCGGCAGCTTCTAGAATAGCCTCGTGGATACTCATATTGGCTTCATTTTGCTTAATCCGGTCAATGAGCACAATGGCATTCGTAACAACAATACCTATTAACATCAACGCCCCGAACAGAGCAGTGAAGTCAGGCGTTACACCGGAAACGATAAGTCCAACAATCGCACCAATCGCCGCGAGCGGCAAGGAGAACATAATCGCCAGTGGAGCCCGAAGGGTTTTAAAGGTGAGTACCATAATCAGATACACCAACCCGATGGAGATCAATGCCGTCATACCCAGGTCGTTGAAATCCTCTGACTGATCAACTGACGCTCCGCCTGCAAATAAGGTCACGCCTTTCGGAAGTGTAAGACTATCGGTTTCTTTTTTAATATTCGCACCGATCTCAGATACCTTCTTCGGATCAACCTCTGCTGTAATTCGTACATACGGCTTCCCATCTTTATGGAACAACATTGCCGGTTCATTCCGAACCTCGTAAGTTGCGAGCTGAGACAGTGGCTTCAGCCCCTCAGCCGTCATGAGCGTCAGCGCTTTTAAATCCTGCTCCGTTTGCGGCTGAACCATAGGATCTAACACTACACCTGCTGCGTCACCATCGAGCTCAATTTGCCCCATTGGAATCGGATTAAGCATCGCTGACAGCTGCATTGAAATCTCTTGCGCATTACTTTGCGCCGGATCTACCTTAAAGGAAAATACAGGTTTCGTGTCCTCCATATTGCTGCTGACTTTTTGAATTCCCTCTACGGTCTTCAGCTTAGCGGTGACTTCTGTTGCTACAGTAGTAATATCTGTAAGATTATCTCCGACAATATCAATATATTCACTGGTAGAGCTGGATCCCATCATACTCATTTGGTTAGCAACAAGTGTTGCTCCAGTGTATGAATCTTTTACCTCACGAACATGATCAATAAAAGCCTGAGCATCTGCACCTTTTTTCATAACAACGGTATAGTCCACTAAGGTTTCAGAGGTAACACTCCCCCACTTAGCGGCGTCCGCACTATTCCCTGATTGCATGATTACCGTTTCTGCTTGTGGCTGCTTCATCAAATCTTGTTCTAACTGCTTTCCCTTTTCCAAAATATCTTTGACAGGAACATCCTTCGGATAATTCATCTGAACAGAAACATAGCTGGCATCCGAAGCATCGAGCGCCCCTTTGGGCATAGTCACATAAGCAGCAATGGAGCCAATCAGAAGCAGGAGACCCAACGATAAGCTAACCCATTTACGGCGAAGATTCCAGTCCAGAAAGCGGATAAACCATTTAGAAGGTTCGTGTTCTTTCATTGATGTTCTTCTCAGCAGCCATGAGCTTAAAAGAGGAACAACCGTCAAAGCTACTACGAGTGAAGTAAGCAATGAATAGGTCACTGTTAAAGCAAACGGCAGTAGGAAAGCTTGCAAACTACCACGCAAAAGACCCATCGGCAAAAATACTGCTACGGTAGCAATGGTTGATGAGGTAATCGCTCTAGCCACTTCCCCAGTTGCACTAATAATCATTTCTCGGGAAAAGGGTTCTTTTTGCAGCCTACGGTAAATGTTCTCAATCACCACGATACTATCATCGACCAAACGGCCTACCGCAACCGCGACTCCCCCGAGTGTAATGATATTCAAGCTTATGCCGGAAATATTCAGCAGATATAAGGTGACTGCTAACGAAAGTGGGATGGATACTGCCGTAATCAGAGTAGCCCGCAGGTTACGCAGGAACAACAGAATCACAATCGTCGCAAATAATGCACCTAGCAATACCTCACGCATCATACTGTTCACCGAGCTAACTACCATATCCGATGTACTGAATACCACTGCTGCTTCTGCATTAGGAATGGTTGTATTAATATGATTTACGGCAGCCTGAATGTTATCTCCGACACTGACTGCATTCGCATTAGCCTCTTTGGTCACTATGGCGAATAGAACGTCTTTCCCGTTCGAACGGCTGACACTTTCCTGATCCTGCTTCAATTCGACAGCAGCGATATCCTGTAGCTTAACGCCCGCAGATACAGGAAGCTTTTTCAAAGTATCCATACTATCTATCGTAGAAACTACGTTAACATTGCCGGTCTGCCCACCAATCGTTTGCTCCCCAAGGGATGCCGATACATTACGTCCTTGAAGTAAACCTAATACTTGTGGAGTCGTGACTCCCTTCTCAGCCATTAATTTCGGGTCCAGCTTAACGCTGACCTGCGGAGTTACCTTACCATATAAAGCAACGTTCGCTACCCCTTCAGCTTTTTGCATCTCTGGAATGATAGTTTCTTCCGCAAGCTTAAGATTCTCTTTAGTCAGGCCTTCGTCAAAAGCAAGAGTAACCTGTGATACAGGAATCATGGAGGTATTCAACTGAAGTACAAAAGGAGCCATTACCCCTTCCGGGAACTTCAATGAATCGACGACCTTCTGGACCTCCTGTGCAGCATCCTTCATATTCGTTTTCGAATCATAAAAAATATTTACCTGCGCATATCCGTCTCCGGAAGTGGACAGTATTTCCTTCTTCCCTTTCACAAAAGCTGCTCCAGCTTCTATCGGCTTCGTTACATTAGTCTCCATAGCATGTGTATCCTGGCCAGGACCCAGCACAGTTACAGTCACTTGAGGATTATCCGCCTCTGGCATAAATTCCATCGGTAGCGAAGTGTAGCTCATCCCTCCCACCACAAGAGCCATGACTACTAAAAGCCCCACCGCAGCCTTGTTACCGAACGACCATTTTGTTAACCATTTCATTTCTTTTTCCCCTTCCACTCCACATGATTTCTGGCACTCCCCTTATGTCTGTTTGATTATGTATTAATTTCCATCCCGAGATTTAGTTTAGTCATTTTTGGCTGAACTCAAAACAGCCCTACGGCTGGTTTCGTACTCAGTCTTAAGACGGGGAACTTTCCCCTTCTGTAGACAGATCCCCGTCCTTATTCTTGATGATGGCAACTGGAACGTGAGCATAAAAAAAGAGCCCCGTTAGCCATATAAATGACCAACAGGACTCCCTTTTGTTATGGTTTATTTCCCTTCCGCACGTACTGGATCACGGAACATAAATTTCAATAGTGGCGGCGTTACAAGTGTAGTTACAATGACAACAATAATGACCGAAGTAAAATACTGTTGCTGTAACAAGCCGCTTTGCAGCCCTGTGGCGGCAATGATCAACGCAACTTCCCCCCGTGAAATCATCCCAGACCCAATAATGGCAGACGAGTGGTTATCAAAGCCTGTAAGACGCGCACCCAGACCGCCACCAAACAGCTTGGTCAGAATGGCAACAACCGTAAGCAAGATCACGAAGCCTATTTGACTGCCTACTCCTTCAAAGGAAACACTAAGTCCGATACTTACAAAAAAGACCGGCACAAAAATCGAATAAGCAATCGGCTCGAGCTTGGATTCTACCGTGTGCTTAAAGGAAGTTTGCGAGATAGCAATCCCAGCCGCAAAGGCACCAATGATTCCTGCCATCCCCATGATTTCAGCAAAATAGGCGAATGCGAAACAAATCATTAACGCTGCTGAAATAATCGCCTCTGTCACCTTCAACGGAGCCATCCATTTCATGACCCGAGGAACAATGAACCAGCCGGCAATAATCGCTACGGCAAAGAACAACACCTTTTTCCCAATTAAAAGACCAATAGAAACGTCTGTACCTGTACCAAAAAAGCTCATCAGAACAGCGAGCAAAATAACAACTAGAATATCATCTACTACGGCAGCCCCCAGAATTGTAGAGCCTTCACGTGTGTTCAGCTTATTCATATCTTTTAACACCTGCACCGATATGCTGACCGATGTTGCACTAAGAATAACGCCCATAAACAAAGCATTATGATAAGCAAAACCAAACATTTCTCCTAAGGCGAACCCACCCAAAAAGGGTAATATAATTCCACCGACGGCTACTGCAAAAGCTGATTTCCAGTTCTTGCGCAATTGATCCAGATCCGTCTCAAGCCCCGCTATGAACATTAACAGTAGAACACCGATCTCAGAGATATAATGAATAAACTCTCCATCCTGAACCCAGCCCAGTACCGCAGGCCCCAGTATGATTCCCACAATAAGCTTACCTAGCACAGCTGGTTGCCCAAGCCGCACAGATAGATCACCAGCTACTTTGGTGAACAATATGATCAGCATAAGATATAAAACAAACTCCATCTTTCAATCCACTCCCTTGTTGTATATAAGAACTGCCAACCAGGAGCTTCTCCAAGCCAAAAAAAGACAAAGAGGAGCCCTTGTTGACAGGCTCCTCCAAAAAACAAATAATTATTCAATTTAACTTTATAAATTATATTATACCTATATTTAAAATAACTGTAAACCAGATGCGCCGATAATATAAATTATGCACATTTGATTTGTTCTAGAATTGAATTGCTTATTTCAGATAGAACACTTCACGTAAGGGCTGCATAGGCACCTCATCATTGAAATCAAATGAACCTTCAACCATCTTAGAGGTAATCGCATTCCAGCGGTTGCAAGCATCACTTTTGGCAATGTAATCAAAAGCCGCCTTACTATCCTCACACTCATAACAGTAAAAAAATTGATTGCCATTCTGAAAGATGGAATAGTTAGAAATACCAGCCTTACTGTGCTCCTCCAAAATTTCTGGCCAAGGATTTAAATGCATAGCTACATACTCCTCTAAACATTCTTCCTTCACCCGCCATGTCCAAGCCAATTTATTGCTGCTCATCTGCTCATCCTCCTAGAAATCCCCTCTTTTACACATATTAAGAACTAGGGACATTTGATACCTATTATTGTACCTGAATAGAGTAGTCCAAGCTATGCATATCTATATGATCTGTAAATTTTTTAAGCGTTAATTCCGGCTTCACTCGGACGTAGAATAGCAGAACCAATCGCCAGCAGCACCGCGGCCATAAGACCCAAGATGGCAAAAGGCAGCCATAATTCATTCCAGCCTCCACCTGTAGCAGCGATATCGATCGCTTGGATCGCCCATTTTTGCGGTACAAAATTAGCTGCCTTCTGCATATAATCCGGCATAATGGATAACGGCCAGAAACAGCCTCCAAGCATACAGGTCGGGGTCAGGATCAGCGAATTAAGCATGCCAGTATTATTGGGATTGCGAATCAGACCTGCTACCGTACTGGCTAAGCCCATGGAAACGAGCATAAATGCTGCAAGAACCAAAAAATACAAGTAGAGCGGTAATCCAAAGTCAAACTGCAGTACATAACGGCCCAAAGCAAGTACTACAACAATTTGAATTAACCCAACAATGAAGCTTCCCAGAAAATTACCGAGGGCAATCTCATACGAACGAACCGGGGCACTGAACATACGTTTCATCGTTCGTTCTCTTCGATCATCCATAATAAGCGACACTGAACTTGTAACCAGCCCCATTAAGAACATCAAAGTAAATCCTGTGACGATGC
This sequence comes from Paenibacillus sp. FSL H8-0315, assembly GCF_038005365.1. Taxonomy (NCBI): domain Bacteria; kingdom Bacillati; phylum Bacillota; class Bacilli; order Caryophanales; family Paenibacillaceae; genus Paenibacillus; species Paenibacillus sp. FSL H8-0315. The sequence continues at coordinate 2,799,390 of NZ_JBBOTA010000001.1, forward strand.
TTAAGCCCTCTTTTGGATATAAATCATAATCTGTTCTTATACTGCCTACACTATGTTGCTCAGCTCTTTGCATTACGGCAGCAAACTGTGAGTCCGAGTCCGTAGCCTCAGTCCGAGCTGCTCCAATTAGTCCAGCAGTGTTTCGCATTTCATCAGCAATTACACTGATTTTCATTTTTACCATAATGGATGTTTCAGTAGCCTTAAGCTCATACACACTAATTTGTGGCTCTTCTCCAGCAAGCAGTGCGGAGGTGAAGTTTTGCGGTATCAAAATACCGGCTTCTCCGTTCTGATCGATAATACTCTCCCTCAAATCAGCCTCATCTGTCTTCTCTACCAGCTTATAATCACCAGTATTCTCCAGCTCGGTAAGCAAATGTTTGCCCGCTGCACCATCGTCCATATTCGAATATAAAATAGTAGCCGGTCTCTCACCCATACTTCCACTAATTGCTACTACCCCGGCCACGACAAGACATGGCAGAAGAATATACGAAAGCAGCCCATTCCGAGAACCAATCGTTCTTTTCACCATATTCCAAGCAATCGTTAAGATCTTATCCATGGTAACCTACCTTCCGGTACGAGATAACCGCTGCACTGAATAGAACCAGACAGATGATCGACAAGACCAGCAGACTCGGCAAAATCTCTGAGACCTCTGCATGCAGCATCATTTTTAGAACAGCTTGTAGTACCCAGTGATTCAGGGTAAATGCCCCGACCGAGTTCACCCATGATTCCGGAAGTGGAGCCATCCCTCCACTAATGAAGGTCATGACCACAGTGATAACATTAACAATACTTCCTGCACTTGCTTTAGTTTTGCTAAACATTGAAATAACAATCGATAATGTCATGGAAGCTATGATCATTAAAAGACAGAAGAGCAGCAGCAAGCCCGGACGATTGCCCCAATTTACGCCAAACAACAAATGAGTCAGGATAATAATCGCTGCGCACTGCACTACACTTACAACCCCTACGCCTAGCATTTTACCAATAAACAGCTCAGAACCTTTTACCGGCATTGAAGTTATTCGGAAGAGGGTATGATTTTCTTTTTCATTAAAAAGAGAGCTGCTGACGGTCAAACCGCTATATAGCAGAAACATCAGCATCATGGATACCGCATAGAATTGGGAGGCTGTATAGGATCGGCCACCTTCACTGAGCGCCCCAACCTTAACAGAAGGCTGCTCTCCCAAACTTGGTGCAGTAGCGGTCAAAGCTTCTGGACCCAACGTCATAGCTACGGATTGCTTATAGTTAATATTGTTCAAAAAGTTATCGAATACCGTCCCCGCAACCATATTATCTGTCCGATCTTTGCCCAGAACAAACTCTAGCTTTGCAGTTTCGCCGCTTTGTACTTTCTTATCGAAGCCTAGGGGAATAATAACCGCATAACCATATTTCCCGGCGCGCAGGCCACTTTCCGCTGTCTCTCGGCTCCCTACTTTGACCGGAATAATGATATCCTTAAGCTCCGGCGTCTTCAAAAAGCTGTCTATCATCGCCGAGCTTTCATACCCTTCTCCAGAAAGATTAACTACACCAACACGTACAGGGTCAATCTTAGACGCTGCCTTATCACCGATTACACTGGAGAGGGAAGCACCCAGCAGAAAGATCAAAAGCAGCGGTAGCAGAAACATATTAATGATGATTGAGCGTGAAATAAACAGCCTGCGAAGCTCATAAAGCATAATTGTCCAAATATTTCTCAAAGCGTTCTCTCCCTCCTTTAATCGCGCAATGTCCGTCCTGTCAAACTAAGGAATAATGTCTCCAGATCCGGCTCCTCAATATTTAAAGAACCAATAATGCCTTCATGTTTAGCAAAAATAAATAAGATATCCTGCAGCTCATCCTGTGAGGAGGGGAGATACATTTCTACCGTTCCCTCTTTACTTTCCACTCTCGTGATCCGCGGGTGTAGACTAAGCTCATTGATTAGCTCCGGGGTGATGTTCGTTGCTTTGACCACTATTTTTTCTTCCTGAGAAACCCGTTCCCGCAGCTCCTTTTCCGTGCCACAAGCAATGATATGTCCCTTATCCATAATCGCTACCCGATCACAAATGGCTGCAACCTCTTCCATATAATGACTAGTGTAGATGACGGTTGAGCCAAGCCGATTCAGCTCTTTGACCGACTCAAGGATATGATTACGAGACTGCGGATCAATCCCTACGGTCGGCTCATCCATAATAATCAGCTTTGGATGATGCATGATGGCACAAGCGATATTCAAACGTCTTTTCATCCCTCCGGAGAAGGTGGCTGGTTTTTCTTTGGCCCGGTCACTAAGTCCTGTGAAAGCAAGAGCTTCCGCCACCCGCTCTTTCAGCAATTTCCCCCGCAAGCCATACAATCTTCCGAAAAAAGTTACATTTTCAGCTGCTGTCATTGTATTGTACAAAGCCAAATCCTGCGGAACCAAACCGATCTTTTTCTTAACCTCCAGTGCATACGAAGAGACTGATAACCCATCAATAACAATGTCTCCACTATCAATCTTTAGCAGGCCGCAAATCATACTTATAGTTGTACTTTTACCTGCCCCGTTCGGGCCTAGCAGGCCAAAGATCTCTCCTGCTTGAATCGTAACATTCACATGATCTACCGTTAATTTGTTCTCATACCGTTTCACCACATCGGTCAACACCGCGATTGCCATCTTTTATCTCCCCTGTCGTGTGTGCTTCTATATTTTCAATTTTATTCTAGGTTGAATTTTTACGGATGTACGAAAGGTCATTTTTTGAAGGTGACTAAAGTCATCTCCTGAAGTAGTGGGATAATATGCTAAGATTATTAAAAAACATAAAGGATGACTAAGGCGTGCCCAGAGAGCTAAACTTATTGCGTTACGGACTCATCTTAATCCCTGCGTTTATTACCATTTATGTCTATCAATATAACGATTATGGAATCTTCACGCTGCATATCCTGATGCTTCTATTCCTTGTGGTCATGGTGCCAAAGCTCCCTCGATCCATTCATGCTTTGATTAGTATCATTGAAATCTTGTTCACGGCCTGGTTATGTTATCAATATGGTAGCATGATGATTTTCCCCGCTATATCAGCACTGCTTTATTATTCCAGACTCCAGCCTAAAGCAGTGCCTTACGTGTTCACAGGTGTACATCTGATAGCTTTGAACGTTGCACTCAAGAATTCTCCATCACTCGTAGTGACTTACATTAACTTTTCATTTCTGCTCACTGCCTACCTAAATAAGCTATTATTGAAAGCTGGCCAGCGGCGCGAAGACACTCTTCTTCTATATGATGAGTTGCGCAAAAAGCATTTCGAGCTTGATGAAGCTCGCATCCGCCTGCTGGAGTTCAGCGCGCAAGTAGAAGAGTCTGCCCAGTCCAAAGAGCGCGTCCGAATCTCACGCCAGCTCCATGACGATATCGGCCACCGGCTAATCCGGATTAAAATGATGATGGAGGCCGCCCTCCAGACCTTACCTACCTCTCCCGAGAGCGGAATGCAAATGATGGAACTGATTCGTGACCAGCTGTCGGCCAGCATGGACGATATGCGGTCCGCAGTTAAACGTATCAACTACACTCCGAAGCTTGAGGGAGCTTATGCGTTAGACCGGCTGCTCGAAGAGATTGGGCGTGAGACGGGGACCGAGACCTCATACCAAGTTCAGGGCATACCTTATCCGCTCTATCCTAGTATCCAAGTGATCCTGTACAAAAACGCCCGTGAGGCTATAACCAACGCCTTGCGGCATGGAAAAGCAACGTCCATCCGGATCAAAATTGACTACGCGCAAGCAGGAATCACTATGGAGGTTAGCAACAATGGATCACTTCCAGAAGAAGAGAAGCTCCGCAAATTATTGGGCCGTGGTGGGGACGGGATGAAAGGCATGTACGAGCGCACTCATCTGATCGGCGGAACACTCGAACTAAGGCAGGAGCCACATTTTACAGTCATTACGCGGCTGCCCATTTATAAGCAAGATGAGATTGTATAACGAAAGGAGCCATGCTAATGATTAAAGTGTTAATTGTTGATGACGACCCCTTTATTCGCCAAAGTCTGCAAGTATTGCTAGGGATGGACCCAGATATTGAAGTTGTTGGAGCAGCTTGTGAAGGTAACGAAGCCTTGGAATTACTACAAGAAGGATTAATGGCCGATGTGGCTCTGATGGATATCCGCATGCCCGGCTGCGGTGGCGTTGAAGGAACGGAGAAGATTAAGCAGGCTTTTCCGCAAATTGCGATATTGATGCTGACCACCTTCGACGACGATGAATATATCATTGAGGCACTACGTAACGGAGCTAGTGGATATTTGCTCAAAAACATACCGCCAGACCGGATCATCCAGGGCATTAAAACGGTTTTTGAAGGGAACATGCTTATCCACCCTGATATCGCCCGCAAGCTGGCAACCTTTCTGCAGCCTACGGCACGGCAAGAATTGCCACAGGTACAGCCACTGGAATCCTTCGGATTGACCAAAACAGAGCTGGCTGTAGTGGCTTCTATCGCTGAGGGGCATAGCAACAAAGAAATCGCCGGACAGCTTTTTTTAAGCGAGGGTACCGTCAAAAATTACATAACGGATATATTAAGCAAATTAGAGCTCCGCGATCGTACGCAAATTGCAATTTTTTATTTGAAGAATAGGCAAGGCTGAACTAGTAACATATAGCATATGAATAGTCCACTGCCAAAGTTAGTTTTTCTTACGGACTCCAGTGACGCGCTGCTCCTTGGCGCGGGTTCGGACTCCAGCGACGCTATTCCTTGGGTGTGGGCTCGGACTCCAGTGACGTTACTCCTTGGGCGCGGGCTCGGACTCCAGTGACATTACTCCTTAGGCGCCGGTTCGGACTCCAGTGACATTACTCCTTGGACGCGGGTTCGGACTCCAGCGACGCTATTTACAATTTTATCGGCTTTTGAGCAGAGTTTCGGACCCCAGCGACGTTATTCCTCAGAAAGAGGCTCATTTGGGGTATTTTTGATGCCAATAGCGGCTTTGGGGTCCGTTACCATTCTAAAAAAGCCAAAATGCTGCGATTAGGGGCAACTGGGTCCGATAGCAACTTCTCGCACGCGAAATTACCATCTAATCAAAAACAAAGATACCCCATTCACCATTTCATGGCTTATGGGGCATCTTCTAGTTATCCTTCCGCTGATTCCTGCTTGGCTTCAGTGGTTTTTTTTCGTTTAAGTTGGCCGTCCGGAAGGTTCCGACTGCGTATGCCTGTCTTCATCCCGATGATGCTGTAGATGCTGGAAGGCTTCGCCTCAGCGGTAATCATCCCATCTGTCTCCGGCACCAAAATAATACCGAGCTGATGGTGATCCCCATCATAGATCGGGCTTTGAAGGTATTTGCTCTCCCCTTCACGGTTCAGCACCTCCAGCTTGCAGAACGCTGGATTCATGCGCAGCGCCTCATGTAGCTGCGCCGCATCGGTCAACAGGACCCCGTTGACCTTCAGTAAGATCTCGCCGGGCAGGATGCCCAGCTCTTGACCGGGACTGCCCGGCAGCACGGCCAGCACTTTGCGGCCGCGCGGTGGATGCACGAAGATGGGGCTGATGCTGCGCTCTTCCAGAGCGCTGTACCAGCTTAACCCTTCGTGCAGCACAATAGCTGCGAGCGCCGCGACCAGAGTCAGCGGGCTCCACCAAGCGGCAAGCAGGCTTAAGCCGAGCAGGACGATGCTGTAGATCAGCAGCCGTCCTGCAGTGCGGGCCGCCTTGCGCCCGGGCAGCATGCCCTGTGTCATCTCGCTGAAGCCGATGATGACGGGCAAAGAGACGATGCCAAGGCTGCCGCCGAGCAGCGAGTGCCATGGCAAATCCGTTCCTGCTCCCGATGGGAGCAGCAGGAACAGCGGCAGCGGCCAGAAGGCCTGCAGCTGATAGCCGCCAACGACCATGCCGCGCTTCCCCTTCAGGAAGAGCGGCGTTGCAAGCTTGGCCCCTTGTCTGCGGGCCAGCAGTGCCTCCGCCATGTGCAGCAGCGCAGCTAACACTAGCAAAGCAGGAATATCCATCTCCCGTATGGCGATGGTAATATTCCCTACCGTTCCACTATCTAAAGCATCTGGAAAGAAAGAAATTACAAATTGAATGATACCTAACAAGCCTATAGAATACGCGAAGCACAAATACCGTACACGCAATAGTGACAACACGAGACTAACTACCCAAATGCAGGCTACAGCCGTACCTGATAATGATATTCCTAGCAGAACGGCTGCTATAGAGACGACCAAACCCATGACTAGACCACTCCATACCGTCCGCCACGTTTCCTGACCCCAGCTATGTAATTTCACATGTATCAGCTTTCGTTCTAATGCCACCTGCCTACGGTAATATAACGCAATAAATATAATAGCAATGTAGTAATACGGCTGGATCAATAAGTGTAAGAACGCAGTGCCCAAGCTTCCTAACAGTTCCTGAATCACATTCAAACTGTTCGTCACACTCCTTTTCGTCCGATGACTGATTTGTATATATTCTAATTCCTCTACGTCGGTTGGCATTTTCATATCTATAAGAAAAAAAGAAGGCTGAATTCAGCCTTCTTACTTTTTCGACGCTGCCGCCTTAATTTCCTTCTGAATCTCAGCAATCCCTTTATTCCGTTGGTTGTCGTGAACAGGGTCTTGAATGACCTTGATCAGCGCTGCTTCCAGCGCCTCGGCTGTCTTGGCGTCAATTATGCCTGTGACTTGGAGCTTTGCTGTACTTTGGAACTTCTTCACTGCGTCCTTAGTGCCAGCATCGAAATAGCCATCTTTACGTCCAGGCTTGTAACCCAAACCGTCCAGCATCGTCTGTGCACTCTTCACATCAGCGTTGTTCATATTATATTGCAGCGCCACGCTCTTGTTAATCGGAGCCACCGAGAAGTAATCCGGCTGCGCTACCGCGATATCAGGTTTAATGCCCTTACCGTGGATCCATGTGCCGTCTGGCGTAAGCCATTTGGCAATGGTAACTTTCAGCAAGCTGCCGTCTCCAAGCTGTTTGTCAAAGCTCGTCTGCACGGTACCTTTACCGAAAGAATTGTCACCGATTAGCTTAGCTCCTGCCGACTGCTGCAAAGCACCCGCCAATATTTCCGAAGCACTTGCGCTACCTTTATTCATCAGCACGACCACTGGATAAGCTTTACTCGATCCTTTTGAGGTACTAACTTCGCGTTTTTTGTCTTTATATTCTATTTGCACTATAGATTTTCCAGCTGGAACGAATTGCTCTGCCATTTCAATAACAATCGGAAGAACACCACCTGGATCATTACGGACGTCAATAACAAGTCCCTTCATGCCTTGCTTCTCCAGCTTCTCCAGCTCTTCCTTGAATCGTTCTGCGGTATTCAGGGAGAACTGCGTAACCTCGATTACACCCACATTGTCTTTTTCCATGGTAGCGTAGACTGTTTCGAGCTTCACATCATCCCGGGTAAGAACAAATTCGAGTGGCTCTACAGAGCCGGAACGTTGTATTTTCAAAGTGGCCTCACTGCCCTTAGGACCGCGAATCTTGGCAACAGCTGCATTCAGCTCCATGCCTTCCAGCGATTCACCGTTAACGGACAGAATAACATCTTTGGCCTGAATCCCAGCTTTCTCAGCAGGTGAGCCCTTGATCGGAGAGACCACGACTACCTTGCCATTATCCGAAGAGACCTCCGCACCGATACCTGAAAAGGAACCCTCAATGCTTTCTTCGAATTTCTCAGCTGTTTCTTTGCCCATATAGTTGGAATAAGGATCGCCCAGCGCTTCCATCATACCGTTGACAGCACCGTCTATCAGCTTCTCCCGATCTACTGTCTCGTAGTAATTGCTCTCAATCAGACTGAGAGCCGTTCCAAGCTTCTGGGATTCCTTCTGCTGAAGGCCAGTAACCTGCAATGCTGAGGCCAGTCCTTCTCCTGCAGCTTGTCCAATAACATGACTATAACCCGTCACGCCCAAGGTCACCAGACTACCGCATAGTAGGGCGGCGATAATCATAAACGCCGCTGTGCTTTTTTTTAACATGATGTTCCCACCGTCCCTTCTTGTCCATCTCGCAAACAACTCCATAAGTCCGTCCTGAAAGGTACGGTATCTCTTCCAGTATATGCCGTACGCTCAAATAATATGAGTTATAAGTTCTTAAAAATTAGAGATAAGGCATCGGATTTACTGTCTTGCCGTCGATCCGAACTTCAAAATGGAGATGGGGGCCCGTCGAATTACCTGTAGAACCGGATTCAGCAATCACATCCCCACGATTGACTCTATCCCCAGGACTAACCTTGATACCACCTTTACGGATATGTCCGTAGAGGGTCCAAACTCCGCCGCCATGATCAATAATTACACAATATCCATAACCGCTATACCATTCAGCTACGATTACCGTTCCCGAATCAGCCGCATGAATATTGGTTCCTTGTGGAACTGCAAAGTCTACCCCGGTGTGTACTTTCCCCTTCTCCCCCGTAATAGGGTGTGTCCGTGGTCCGTAGGAGGAGGAGATTCTTGCCGAGCCTACAGGGAGCAGGAAGGGTCCATCTCCACCAGCATACGCGGTTGAGGAGCTGGAGCTTGAACTGCTGCTTGCCTTGCTGGCTGCGGCTTTCTTGGCAGCTGCTGCTGCCCGGCGTGCCGCTTCTGCTTTGGCGGCTGCTGCTTTGCGCGCTGCTTCCTCAGCTTTAATCTTATCCTTCTGGGTTTCCAAAGCAGAACGTTCGCTTGCCAGCTTAACCAGCTTCTCGTTCTGCTCTTCACTTAGATCATCGCTTTCTTGAATCTGCTTATCATAAAATGCGATAAGCTCCTGCTTCTCCGCTTCCTTCTCTTTCAGCAGGCTTCTCTGATTTTCCAAGGAGGTGTATAACTGCTTGGCTTGAGCATATTGCCCCTCAAGCTCCTGCTTCTTCTCTACAACTGTCTGCTTGTCCAGCTTGTGTTGGACTAACAGCTCCTGATCCTGATCCACAATCATCTTAAGCGAATCGGTGCGGCCCAGAAAATCAGAGAAGCTTGTCGATGAGAGCAAAACATCTAGGTAAGACACCGCTCCATCCGTGTACATCAACCGGACACGGGATCCTAAGAGTTCTTCTCTTGAGGCCACTCGTGCCTCTGCTTCATCCAATTCCGTTGCTGTAACATTAAGAGATTCTTCTGTGTCGGAAATTTTGTTAGAGATTTCGGTCATTTTGCCTTTAACTTGATCCACTTGCTGCAATACATATTGTAAATTGATATTTGTCTTATTCTTATAGTGCTGCGCTTCCTGCGTTTGGGACTCCGCTTTCTCTTGCTGCGCCTTAGCTTCCTGCACCTCTTGTTGCAGCTGCTTTAATTGCTTATCGATTTCGGCAACACTTGTTTTTTTGGCATATCCATCAGAGGGTTGGAATATAGTGACAGCTAGTAACATTACGGCTAGTCCGGCGGCAATCTTCTTCAACTCGCACTCCCCATCCTTCACTCTTAAATTAAACTTTCAAAAACTTACGAATAGAAACCGTACTTCCCCAGACGCCGATCAACACACCTAGTCCAACTAACAGACCTACGAGCAGCAGCCAAATATCACTGAAAGGGATCAGCTGCAATCCGAGCATTGGATCTCCCTGTATCGAAGATTCCAAACCCTTGTAGCCGGCATATAAAACACCCGAAGTAATCAATGATCCAATGAGTCCAATTAATGCCCCTTCTATAAAGAAAGGCCAACGAATAAAATAATTTGTCGCGCCTACCAGCTTCATAATCCCAATCTCTTTACGCCGGGCAAGAATCGTTACCCGAATAGTATTGGAGATGAGGAACATAGACATAAGTGCCAGCCCCGCTACAAAAATAAAGCCAATGTTGCGTACGGCACGCGTAATTTTAAACAATGTTTCTATCGAGCCTTTGCCATATTTCACTTTGTAGATAGGCTGCTCGGTATGTGTCTTGTTAAGGGCTTGAATCTTCTCAGCCACAAAAGCAACGGTAGTAGGTTCAATAACCTCTACCTGAAGGGTATCTGGAAGCGGGTTATTGTCTTCATCGAACCCTTCCAGAAGCTCTGCTGCCTCCTCGCCCATATCTGCGCGGAGATCTTTAAGTCCCTGTTCCTTGGAGATGAACGTAATCTTGCTGATCTCCGGCATATTGCCAATTTCAGTCTGCAGGGTCTCACGCATCTTCTGATCTGTATTCAAAGCTAGATGCACTTTGATCTGTACCTGACTGTCTGCCTCATCAGCTACAGAATTTACGTTAAGAACAAGAAGAATAAATACACCTAGAACAAAAAGAGAAACAACAATCGAAGTGATTGAGGCGATCGACATCCAGCCATTACGGAATACGCTTTTGAAGCCTTCCCGCACATGTCGCAAGAAGGTTTTAAAACTCATAACCATATTCCCCTCTCGCTTGGTCTCTGACAATGTTTCCATTCTCAATCGCAAGCACCCGTTTGCGCATTTTGTTCACAATATCTCTGTTATGGGTAGCCATTACAATCGTTGTTCCACGAAAATTAATCTCGTCAAGCAGCTGCATAATGCCCCATGAAGTCTCGGGGTCTAAGTTACCTGTAGGCTCGTCCGCAATAATAACAGAAGGATTGTTGACGATAGCCCGTGCAATAGCGATCCGTTGCTGCTCACCACCAGAAAGCTGTGAGGGCTCACGATTCGCTTTACTTCTCAGCCCAACCAAATCAAGAACCTCATTCACACGTTTCTTGATGACTTTTTTCGGCGCTTCAATAACTTCCATAGCAAAAGCTACATTCTCGTATGCCGTCATTCTGGGCAAAAGCCGAAAATCTTGAAATACAACGCCGATATTACGGCGGACATAAGGGATTTTGCGTGGTTTTAGCTTTCCTATATTGAAACCTCCCACCGAAATCTGTCCTTTGGTAGGCACTTCTTCTCTATAAATCAATTTCATAAAAGTAGATTTACCCGCGCCGGAAGGGCCGACAACGTACACGAATTCATTGCGGTCGATTTTCACTGAAACTCCTTGCAGTGCGTGAGTTCCGTTAGGGTACGTTTTCCATACATCTTGCATCTCAATCATTTTCTCACTTCCCAATTATGACATTTTCCACTTGTGCGAATCGACATTGTCCACCTCAAGTTTCCATAAACTTCAATATTTCCGCAATGTATCTATTGTAACAAATCTGTAACTGATTGAGTACCCCGTAACTGCACGACTATTCGAAAGTTTTGTAGTGACTGGACATATACATATAAAAAAGCACCTAGCGGTGCCTGTTATCAGATGTCGTAACTCCCTTTATTAGAGACTACTTATTTCTTACTAATTTATTATCGGTATCCCACGAAGTGTTCTTTAAGTTCTGTTACAGGGCCGCGTCTGCTTAGCGCAATCCAAATCCCCAAAAGGAGATTAATCATGAAAAAAATCCATGCTGCCCTCATAGTGGTCATCGCACTCGTCCTTATCGGCTCCTGTATTTACGGAGGGCTTCATCTATATGGCAGCAAAACCACGCTTCCAAAGGGTACAACCCTTGCCGGCTGGCAGGTCGGAGGCATGACCCTCACCGAGGTCCGCTCCCAGCTGGATAAACGGCTGCATGCCCTCGAAACCGTCCCTCTAGTGCTAAAAGTGGAAGGCAATGCAGATCTCTCCCTAACCCTTAATAAGACTGGGTTGAGCTATGAAGCCTTTGCTTTTCAGCAGGGCTTAAAAGAGCTTGCCGAAGGAACGCTTTGGGAGCGGGTAAAGGCACGCTATAACTTCCCTAAGTTGTGGAAGCTTGAAACCCATCTGGAAATCGCACAATTTCAAAAGATTCTAAGTCCCAGTTGGGAGAAGGAGTCCTTTGGTGAACCAGTGGACGCTACACGACGAATTACAGGTGATGACCGAATCGTATATACTTCTGAGAAAACTTCCCTGGAGGTTGATTGGACAGCTCTGGAGACTTCCTTAGGAGCAGCTGCCCCCACCAGCTTTAATCATCTGAATGCCCTGCTGGAGAAGGGAATCACGATGGAGGTCCCTTTGTTAATCCTGCAGCCTGACATAACTTTAAAGAAATTAAAGGAACAAGGTATCGAGCGAAAAGTAATGCAGTTCAGCACCTCTCTAGGTGCAAGTGGACCTGGACGAAGCTACAACGTGGAAGCTGCTGCCAAAGCTGTGGATGGAACCATTCTCCCGCCTGGAGCCGTCTTTGATTATGGAAAAGCTATAGAAAAAGCAAAGGTGAATTACGGCTTCCGTGAAGCGCCGGTGATTGTGAACGGCAAGCTGCAAGCAGGTGTTGGTGGAGGGATCTGCCAAGTGTCGAGCACTCTTTACAATGCCGCACTGCGTATAGGGCTAGAAATTGTGGAACGCCGTAATCATTCCTTGCCCGTCAACTACTTGCCCAAAGGTCAGGACGCAACATTCGCTGAAGGTTATATCAACTTTCGTTTTCGCAATACGACTGGCAAATATCTCATAATTAAAGCAGCTGTGCAGGGTAAATCACTGACCATAAAGCTGTTCGGCACGTTTCCGCAAAATGTCACTTACAAAGTTCATTCAAAAACAGTAGAGGTACTCCCACCAGTCGATAAATACGTAAACGATTCTTCACTGCCTCGTGGCAGCTCACGCGTTATTCAAAATGGGAAAACCGGATATATTGTTGAAACCTACATTACAAAGTATGTTGACGGTAAATCCACTGAGGTGAATAAACTGTCCCGCGACGTATATTACGCACAAAAACGATTAATCGCCATTAATCGTGGAGGCGTGAGCAAATCCATAATCCCGGATGTCCCCCGAAAGCAGCTGGTGGAGGACGGCGTCCGCAGTGAATAGCTAACAACAAATAACCGGTCAGAGCCCCTAAGGTCTGATCGGTTATTTGTTGTTAGCAATCTATTTTACCTGTAGCTTACGTTACCCGGCTTTGAAATTTACGATTCAGGGGTACATTAGAAGTAGACCCATAATCAGAAAGGATGAACATCCTATGACAACAGCTCTTGTAAATGATCTTACTGGTATTGTCCGCAGTGCTCCTGCTATTTTTGCCTCACGCACTTGCAGAGAAGCCCTTCGCGTCATGTTTCAGCATCCAGAATCCAAATGTATCGTCGTCTGCAATGCTATGAATGAACCCCTCGGATTGTTGATGAGCGAACGTTTCTTTTTGAAAGCTACAGGAAGATCGGGAGTAGACCTGTTCTACAGAGAACCTGCCATGAAGCTTATGAACAAAACCCCGCTCATTCTTGACATTTCCACTCCACTCGATATGGTATTGAGCCTCGCTATGAACCGCCCGGATCCTATGAAAAATGATTGTGTCATTATCACTCGCAAAGGTAAATTCGCTGGTGTTGCATATACCTCTGACCTTATCCGCGCCCAAGCATAGAACCTCTTTACCTTTCCTCTTCTACCCTAAACCTTCCTCAAAAAAGAATATCCGGTGACGTATCAATTCTCCAGTATCCATTCACCTTTTTCAGCTTCACATACACCGACTCACTGCCTTCCTGCCCGCTCGAATAAGGAACTGTTAAGTCAAATTCAGCGGTTGTTGCAGTTTTGGAGAGCATTCGGGCGGTGGCTTTCTCAAACATTAATGAGTTTCCAAGATCCGCATTCACCTGTGACATTCTACCTTCATGCTCCAAAAATTGAGTCTGCACATAATAAGCTGCTGCATTATGCGTGTAGGCTTTTTTTATGTAATTCATCAGCTTCGCCTTTGTCCCAATATCATTGGAAAGGTAACGGTACTCTTGCGCTTTATACATGAAGGTTTCCATCGGGAAAAAGTTGCCCCCGCGGCTAGTATAGAAATAGATTGCTCTGGCATGTACAACAAGCGGTACAACACTTTTTACCGTCAAATTGTTTATGGTAGCTGGACCTTCTTTTCCTGTGCCAATCACAGCCACATTTTTTATTGCCGAGCTTCCCACTGATGATGAAGCTGCCATAACTCCGCTACCTGCTGATAAAAGGCCTAAGGATAGGGCCAACGAACCAAGCATCCATTTTTTGTTCATCTGAAGTTCCTCCTCTTTCATCTAAAAAATACAGGCGATCGCCACTGTTTCAGCTTATGCACCCCGCAAGCTAAAATACCCAATAAACAGAGGAATGAAAACGTATTACAACTCTTTTGAAAATATAAAAAAACTCCACCCTCCTGATTCACAGGAAAAGCGGAGTAATATAGTTAAATAAAGTAGTACTAGAACCCTAATTGGATGCTGCTGCGGTGGCCTCATAATACGCTGTAAAAGCTACGTTAGCAGTCAAAATACTCTCCGTATTGTTCTTAGTACGATCCTCGTAGGATTGCTGAAAATTGAAAGAGTCTACATTCACAATACGAGGTAAGGCTTGTAGTTCATCCATCCATTGCCGTATCCCCGAATATGTCCCCTCCACCACTGCAGTCATTTTGATCTGTTTGACCGTCGGGAATGACACCTCAGCTGAACCTGTCATTTGCTGAATCGGATTAGCCTCATCCAAAACAAAACTAAGATCCTTTAGCCGCGCTTTTGAGGACGTGCTAACCTCCCGTAAATCAACAATCAGACCTTCGCTGTCATCGCCCTTTGGGAGTTCCCCCAGTAATTCCTTCTGTTCTAGATCTCCCTCATTGCCGCTGCCCTTCAGCTCATTGATTTTGTTTTGGAGGACTTCTGCTTCCTTTTCCAACTGACTGATCTCGCTGCTCTGTGCGGAAATTTCCTTATTAGTCGGCTGAACACCCAGCATATAGAATGCAAACAATATCAGGAATAGAATTAACACCCCTAGTACGATGGGAGAGCGATATTTATTGATCTGTTCCATCGCTGCTCACCTCCCCTTGGCTGGCATCCGTATCACTGTTTTGCTGCTTAGCCGCTGCTAAGTTCACTTTATAAATAGCCGTATACGTATTGTATGAAATGGCATCTGCGGCTCCTTCAGTAAGCTTTTGAATAGAGGCATCGGCCGTAAAAGACATTTGGCGAAGTTGTCTTAAATAGTTGGAAGCATCCTCCATAGTGGATACATTTACAGTCAGATCTATAGATGTCCGGTAGGTATAGTTAATATCACGGATTAGTGCCTCCTTAGGCAATCCTCCCACTAATTCGTCCAAGATAGGGACTGCAATCACCTTATTGTCCTGAAGCACTGTGATGGCTGCTTTCCGATCTAGCTGTCCAGGTCCGCTGTTCTTAAGCTTCGCGAGCTCTACTTGGAGCATTAAACTGCGATCCTGCAGGCCTTGCAGCTGTTCTTTACCGTTAGAGATTTGACCCTTATTGGCCGAAAAATAAATCCCCGTTCCGATCATCCCCAGCAGCCAAATCGCTACAAGCCCCATCGTGACATAAGGAAATAGCAATGTCTCCCGATCTTCTCTCGGCAATAGATCAATCGTATCCGTGTTGATGCTATTTTTTAGAGCGGTCCCGGCAGCTACACGGTAATCATTTAGATCAGGGTCAGAAACAGCAGCACTAGCCATCTGTTCCAGACTTATTGGAGTTATTTCAAGTTCAGCTAGGGACTGCTGGAGCTCCAGGTCCAGTTGTTTACGAATCGAGGGAGTGCCCGTAATCACTAAATTGTTGATACGAGTGGAACCGTCATGCAAGCTGTATTGATAAAAGCTGAGCATACGGGAGATTTCCGCAGTGATTTCAACCATTTGCTCGGGTGATAAATGTTCTTCCACAGCGACAGCTGTTTCTGCCAAGGTTTCACTGTCTGTCAAAAGATCCATTCCCGCTAAATTTCTTCCTTTATGTAGATCAAGTAAGTTTATCGTACGAATGAAGACCGGATTCCCGTTTCTGAACATATAAATGTCCATTACCGATGGCTCCATATTAATCAGCATCGTCTCCGCAAAACTCTCCCCGTGCCCAGTGGTTATAGCACGCGCCAAAGCGGTTGCCGAAATTTCGACACTGCTTATCCGAAGACCCGCCCGCTCCAGAATTTCTACGTAATCCTGAATCGATTTTCGCGGAGCAGCAAATACGAGCAGGTGGCTTTGCTCCTCATCCACTTCGAGCGTTACATAGTCGTAGACAGGATTTTCAAAAGGTAGATGCAGTCCCGTCTCCACTTCCAGCTTCACCAGTTGTTCTACCTGTTTGTCGTTGGTACTAGGAATACTCATTTTGCGGATAATGATCTGCGAAGGTGGAATGGACAAAGAAACCTTACTTCCCCTTAACCCTTCCTTCTTCACCCACTGCCTTACCCGATCATAAAGCGCCTCGCTATCCGCCACCTGATTCTCAATGATCATGCCTGGAAGGAGCGGGAGAAACCGTTTTTTACGGACTTCCCATGACTGTTTATTCTTAAAACTAATATAACGGATTCCGGCAGCTTCAATTGAAAGTCCGGCCACTTTGGGGCCTAATCCAAGCATGTGATCGATGTCCTCCTATCCGATGAGCGAGAGATACGCGCCGATGATGTGTGAACCATATCCAAAACTAATTAAAGCTCCTATAGCTAACCATGGGCCGAAGGGTACCGGCTGTTTACGTTTGATTACACCGAGCAGCATCAGCAGTCCGCCCACCACGCTCCCAAGCAGACAAGCCACAAAAAAGGCCAAAATCACATTCGGAAAGCCAATCACCAAGCCCAGCAGCGCAAATAACTTCACATCTCCAGCCCCCATGCCACCTAATAGAACAAAAGGGATAAGGCCCCCTCCCCCAAGCACAGCTCCTAGCAGATGATGCCATATCGGTCCTTCTGGAAATAGCAGTACAAAAATCAACAGCAGCGGTAAAAAAAACAACAATACCTTGTTGGGAATCAGCATGTACTTCAAATCCGCAACCGTCACGATAACCACTAAACTCACAAGAATGAACCCGATGATTCCCTTACCCGTCAGGCCAAATTGCAAATACACCCATAAAAAAAGCAAACCCGTTGCCGCTTCTCCAAGCGGATATAATGGCGAAACCCTCGTTCCGCAGTATCGGCACTTGCCTCCTGACAGCAGGTAGCTTACCACCGGAAACAAATCCCGCGCTTTTAGCCGCATATTGCAGTTCGGGCAATGTGACGGCGGATTAAGCAAGGATTCCTTGGCCGGCACCCGCAGCGCCACTACGTTATAGAAGGAGCCTAGAATCAGACCCAGTAATGTGATGTAACTTGCGATAAATATCGTCATGGCTGTCCTCTGTTAGCTTCTGGATTTTAAAAAAGGAATCGGGAAGTCCGATTCCTTAGGGGGTTTCATATAGACTTGATTTTCGAATAAAAACCAATTTATTCTTTCTGAGCGTTCAATACTTCTTTTGATGTAAAAGACTTAGGAGTAGTAGAAGTAAATGTGGTAGCAGTCTGTATTTGAACAGCATCGGCAGCAGCTAGAACACCTGCAACAAAGTTTACAGATCCTCCATTTATAGTCTCTTTATTACTAGGTAGCACAATACCAGACTCAAGATATTTTTTTGAGATCAGATCAGTAATAGCGATCTTTTCTGGAGCAGCCGCAGTAGAAGTCGAACTATAGATTCCATTTTTCTCACTAACTACATAAAGTCGAGCCGCATCATAAATTTGACGAGCAGTAGCTGCATCCGAGTCCTCTCTAGTATTATTAATTATTCCACCAATCATCGGAATTGCAATTACCGCAATAATCCCCAAAATAACGATAACCGCCAGCAACTCAATCAGCGTAAACCCCTTTTGATTTTCCTCTTTGCTCAATCTTTTCTTAATCGCTTGTGCTAACATTTAATTTCCCCCTCTAAGTGGTGTGTGAGTGATAAAGCCTATATCCTTCATTTCAGTGAATCCAGCATCATCTTTCTTGTGCTTACGGAAACAGCTCGTCCATCGTCGTCTCATCGCCAGCGTAAGTTCGTGGATCTTGCCCCGCCTCCCCGGCGTCACCCCTCTCAATATATACAAGGAACCAAGAGGTTCACATATTACCGTACAGACTGAACATCGGCAGCATAATGGCGGCCACAATGACACCTACAACAGCGGCTAAAAAAGCAATCAGCAGTGGTTCAAGCAGCGATTTCAGACGGTCGACGGTATTCTCCACGTCCATCTCATAAAAATCAGCTACCTTAGACAACATCGTGTCGAGCGCCCCTGTCTCTTCGCCAATCGCTATCATCTGCGTAACTAGTGGCGGAAAGACCCAAGCTTTTTTTAGCGGCTCAGATAGTGGATTTCCTTGTCTTAGCGAATCGCCTGCACTACGGATGAATTTCCCGATGACCTTATTTCCTGCTACCTCCTCAACAATCACCAAGGACTGTAGGATCGGTACAGAGCTGGCATAAAGAGAAGAAAATGTGCGCGTAAACTGAGCAATCGAGCCTTTTTGATTCAGCTTACCAAACACAGGTATCTTAAGCTTGGCATAATCCAGAGCGTAAGCACCCTTTTCCGTACGTTTTGTAATCTGAAAAGCTATCACTAGGAGAAGTACTCCGAGTATCCAGAAATACCATTGACCTTGAATGCTTTTGCTAAGTGCCAAGACCATCTGTGTAATTGCCGGAAGCTCGGCATCCATCGATTCAAACATCGTTACAAACTGCGGCACAATCGCCCAAAGTAGATAGATAACCGCGGCAATCGCCATAACCCCTACGGTAATCGGGTACGTAAGCGCTGATTTTATCTTCTCTGTCGTGGTGTGCTGTTTCTCAAAAAACATAGCCAACCTGTCCAACGTCCCCTCAATATCACCAGATTCCTCTCCGGCACGGATCATGCTGACAAATAGCTGCGGGAAGATTTTTTTATGATCCTGAACGGCTTGTGAGAACGATATCCCGCGCATCAGGCTGGAATTAACATCTACTAACGCTTTGCGCAGTGGCTTACTCTCGGTCTGCTCTGCCAAAATACGCGTTGCATCCACAATCGATACCCCCGCCCGCATAAGCGTGGCAAACTGCCTGCAATAAATGATGAAATGAAGCGGCTTAACGGGATTACCAATATAAATGTCCATCGATAAAATTGTGGTTTTGCGTTCAATCAGTGAAAATACCGTAAGTCCCCGCTTGCGTAGCTCCTCCATCGCCGTAGGTTTATCGGTTGCCGTTAGTTTCCCTTTGATAGATTTGCCTGCGGATGTCTTCACCTGATATTCAAAAAGAGGCATCAGCTGCTCACCTCCGCCATAAACGCCTTAGCTGCTGTTGGATCAATAAGCCCCTGCGATAAATAGTCACGAATGCTCATGTCCAAGGTGTGCATGCCTTGTGAGCGTCCGGTTTGCATCACATTTTTGATCTGATGTGTTTTTTCGGTACGAATAAGATTGGCTACGGCTGGTGTATTGATCAAAATTTCCGTAGCGCATAAACGCCCCCGACCTCCAGCCCTTGGGAACAACCGCTGACTGACTACTGCCAGCAGCACTGATGCTAGTTGTGAACGAATCTGTCCCTGCTGATGGCCCGGAAAAGCGTCGATAATTCGGTCAATCGTCTGTGGTGCGTCTGTTGTGTGTAAAGTTGCCATCACAAGATGACCTGTCTCTGCGGCCGTAACCGCTGCTGAAATGGTCTCCAAATCCCGCATCTCACCAACGAGAATGACATCCGGATCCTGACGTAAGGCAGCACGCAATCCATTAGCAAAACTAGCCGTATCACTTCCCACTTCACGTTGATCTACTAGACAGGTTCCATGGTTATGTAGAAATTCTATCGGATCTTCCAACGTCACTATATGCTTGCTCTCCGTCTGGTTAATATAATTCAGCATAGCTGCAAGCGTAGAAGATTTGCCGCTGCCTGTGGGTCCTGTAACCAAAATTAGACCTTGTGGCTTAAGCGACAAAGTAGTTAAAATCGAAGGCATCGACAGCTGTTCCAGACTCGGAATCTCTGCAGGAATGGCCCGGGCGGCGATACTAACCTCGCCCCGCTGACGATAAACGTTCACCCGGAATCTTCCCCCACCATCAAGCGGATATGAAAAATCCAACTCGCCCGCATTCCGAAATGCTTCAATTCGTTCATTACCAAGTAGCGTTTTGGCCATATCTGCCGCTTCTTCAGCAACCACGGATTCACCCTCAAGCGAGTGCAGCTTTCCATCCATCCGAATAACCGGCGGTGATCCTACAGAAATATGTAAGTCAGAAGCTTTGGAGGAGTAAGCCGTTTGTAATAGTTGTCTAATATCCCGCGTATACGTTGGCATTAGCCGCTCCCCCTAAGTTAATATGCTAAATCCCTGTTAACCTCTAATGTGAGACCGTCTCGCGCATGACTTCTTGAAGCGTTGTAATTCCTTGACTGACCTTGAGCAGTCCGTCATCCATCAGTTGAACAAGCCCACGCGCTTTACCTGCTGCACGCAGTTCTTCTACTGAGGCAGTGTTTGTAATGAGCTGCCGTAAGTGATCATCAATACTGAGTACTTCATGAATCGCTATTCGTCCACGATAGCCAGAATTGTTACAGCTACCACAGCCGCGTCCACGCTGTAATGCTTCCACAGGTAGTCCTAAGCTACGTAGCATAATTGCTTCCTGTTCAGATGGTTTGTAGGTTTCTTTGCAGTCAGTGCAGATTTTGCGCACCAGCCGCTGTGCTACCACACCAATCAGCGAAGAAGCGATCAAATAAGGTTCTACCCCCATATCCCGCAATCGGGAAACGGAGCTAATCGCATCGTTTGTATGTAAAGTAGACAACACTAGATGACCCGTTAATGAGGCGCGAACAGCAATTTCAGCAGTTTCCGCATCCCGTATTTCACCGACCATTACGATATTCGGATCTTGTCGAAGAATCGAACGCAGCCCAGCTGCAAAGGTTAGTCCAATAGCCGAGTTTACGTGTACTTGATTTACTCCTTCAAGCTGGTATTCCACTGGATCTTCGACTGTGATAATATTTGCGCTTTCTACATTAAGTTGATTTAACGCTGAATATAAAGTTGTTGTTTTTCCGCTGCCTGTAGGTCCCGTGATCAGCAAAATCCCATAAGGACGAGCTATCATCTCCTTAAAAGCTTCTGCATTCCCCTCACTGAATCCCAAAGCATCTACGGATTTGACCCCTGTGCTTAAATCTAGCAGCCGCAGCACAATCTTCTCTCCGTGCATCGTTGGTAATGAAGACACACGAATATCTACCATTTTGTAATCGAACTGCATTTTGATCCGCCCGTCCTGCGGCAAACGCCGTTCTGCGATATTCAGGCGGGCCATTATTTTCAGACGGGCGGTGATAAAGCCCTGCATCTGCTTAGGAATAATCCGCTCTGTCCGTAAGGTTCCGTCAATGCGGTAGCGGATGGTTAAATTATTTTCACCTGGATCCATATGTATATCAGACGCCCGCAGGGCAACTGCCTGCTGAATCATCTGGTTGACCAAACGTACGATCGGAGAGTCCTCATCTGTAATCTCGGTCTCTTCTATTTCTTCCTGTGTCGGGAGTTCTACCAGCATCTGATTCATAGAATCGCGCATGCCATAGTGACGCGCAATCGCCCGCTGCAGCTCATCTCTCGTAGAAATAGCGGGTTCGATCCGGAAGCCAGTACTCATACGTAAATCTTCTATCGCAAAATAATCCAGCGGGTCCGCCATCGCAACCATCAGCTTGCCGCCCTCTTTTAAGAATGGAAGCACCTGATATCGCTTAGCCATACTTTCAGGGATAATCTGCGTGATTGCGGGATCTATCTGGTATTTAAATAAACTGACATGCGGGATGCCGAGTTGAAATTCAAGCACTTCAATCAGCTGCTGCTCCGTGATATAGCCTTGAGAGATTAGCAGATCGCCGAGCTTACGTTTACTCTTACGCTGTTCCGCGAGAGCCTCAAGCAACTGGTCCTGCGAAATAATATTATTTTCTACCAGCAAGTCTCCCAGTCTCTTTTTCGCGATAGCCAAATCTATTCATCTCCGTATGCCGTTATTTATGCCGGCTGAAATAATGGATATTTTTTATAGAAATAGAAATCAAACTCCCAGCAAAATTCACTCAAAAACGAAAGATATAATTACCATAAATATAACTTCCATAAATTTGTCAATTTTGAGTATTTTTCAATCTAACTAGGACTTTAGTTATAATTTAATAGGTATATTTCAATAGATTTATGTTGTCTATCAATGCTGAATGTCCTAGAATGTATATAACATAGATTGGATAATTTTACAACGACACGGAATGAAAAAGGCTGTCGGAATCTAGCATATACGAGACGGAATACGACCATATCTGCCAATAGTTAACAATCAAGGAGAGATGACAATGAAACTTGCCAGTAACAAAAAAGTTTTTATTTTTACAGTAACTACCCTGCTTCTCCTTCTGCTTGTTCTGCCAATCAAAAATCACTTTATGAATGTCGATGCCAGTTCTAATGAATACCAAATTCGTATGCTGGAGGTTACAGAGAGTGGGGTTAGTGAGCTTGCGTCTCTAAAAACGGGAATATCTAACCTTACCATCGACACGATGAGTATGAAGCGCTTTGTGGCGCTGCGGGATGATCTGGACGGGAGATATGATGCGGTATATATCGGGATGGGGACTTACAATCCTGCACAGGTAAGTAATCAACAACCCGCCTCGGAGGAAAATAGAGCTAAGGCCCTTAATACCAAAAGTATGAAGAATGACATTACTCATCTGAAGGCTGATCAAATTACGAAGGAATTTATCAACAAGGGATTATATGTTTTTTTTCATAGCCAGCCCTTTAAAGACAAAGATGCAAAACCTCAAACTGAGCAAGGTATACTGTACAGCTCTTTTAACAGTTATCGTCTTTCCACCTCCAACCCAAATGTTAAGTTTGTAGATGACAGTGAACTGGCGGATATTTTTGCCGATTTAAAAAAACAAGACTCCAAATACATAAGCGACTTGAAGAAACGCCCTCGTCTACAAATTACGAATAGAATTCCCAACTATGACCCTAATGCAACTAACAGCAAAATCTATGTTCCTGGGGAGAAGCTTTCTTTTAATTTCAATGTCACCACACCCTCTACACAAAATAGTGCTCCACTCTCAGTCAAACTGTACGTTGGTCTTGATAAATCCATCAAAATGGGAGAAGAACAGGTCGTTGCTGAAACTGAGATTAGTACGTCCAGCGGAACTATTGAATACACTCTGCCAAAAACATACTCTGGGTTGCTCTACTGGAAGCTAGAAGTTAATGATTATCACAGTAGACAATTAAAAGACTTCGACAGCGGTGTAATTCGTTACCGTGGCGAGAAAACCATAGTAAATATTCTTCAGATTATGCCTGACACTCTAACGGAAAGCAGCCTCCTAGACACTAGTAATATGAATCCAAATTTTCTCGATACATCTGACTATAAGCTCGATATAAAAATCAAAACGATGACTGAATTTAAAAAATATGTTGATGACAGCTATGCTGCAACACATAGTTACGGATTAAATGGCACCTATGACATGCTCATCTTTGGATTTGTAGACGAATACTACAAAAAATCTAATTTAAACACTAATGCGATTAACGCTATTACACAATTTACTGGTACTTTCAAGCAAAGCGCCTTGTTCACTCACGATACCATCATTAATTTAGATGCAAATAAAAAGAACTGGATCAATAATTTCATGGGGATTACTGGTCAGGTGAATCCTGAGACCAACTTAGGCCATAATGCCATCAATCTTTCCACCAAGGTTAAGCCGGTGAATGACGGGCTTTTGATGCAATATCCTTTTTATCTAAGCAAGAGGGACGACAGCAACCAGCAAATCGATATTTCCACACCACAAATTGCACCAACACATAACCAGTACTTCACACTTAATCTAGAAGATCCTGAAGTAGTATCTTGGTATAACATTCAAAGTGAAGCATCAGGTACGAGGATAAAACCAAATGGAGAATATAATCAATACCAACGTGATACCGAGGATAGCTGGAATCAATATTACACATATTCCAAAGGAAATATTACCTATTCAGGTACAGGTCACTTTTTTGGAGTAAGTGATATTCCAGCCAATCTAAAGAAATTCCCTGTCTGGGAACAACAATTGTTCGTTAATACTATGTATCGTGCTTTTATTGGTGCCAATCATGCTCCAGAGATTACCGTGCATACGCCGGCTAATGATTCATCGATTCCGTCTTATCAAAAAACACTCCTTGTCGACTATACAGTAACTGATCTGGACTTTAACGATCGTGATCTAACAACTGAAGTCCGTTTCAAATCAGGGAACACATACTTTCCTATGAATGAAATAAACAAGATGGACATCAAGTCCGGTCAAAATATATATAGAACAGTTGACAATCCGCTTCCTAACGGAGGTCTACTCGACATCGAAATTAAAGCTTGGGATCAAAATGGGGCGCTCTCAATTAAAACGCTCAGAGTAAATGTCCTGCCGTCGAACACCAATTTGAGTGTAACACGATCTCTCTCTCAGAATGTTGTGAATGGCAAAATAGAAAAGGGAGAACCGGTCACTCTTAGTTATTCCATCACCCCAAAATCTGTACCGTTTGATAAAGTCGGCACGGTCAACCAGACCTCTAACACACAATTAATATCGGATATTGTATTTACCGAGAATCTCCCACCTAACCTGGAGATTTCAGGAGAATTACCAGCCGGTACGATAGTCACTGGAAATGCAACCAGTGGGTTTAGATTGACACGCAATCTAAATAACATAACCTATTCACTGAAAACGGTGAACGGCGCCCAAATCTATAAACCAGACTCTGAACAGCCTATAACGTTCCAAATCACAGTTAAACCGACCGAGACCCAAACCTATATTTTAAATGATTCCAAACTTAGTTATGTCGATATTCATGCCACATTGCCACCTCTAGGAATCTTAGGTAAATACAACGCATTTATCCTTCATACCACTTCACTTCGTGGAGGCACTATCAAGGGACCACTGGCTTCCGGGGGAACAGTCAACTTCAACAACGCGGGTATTACAGTAAATGAACAATTTAAAGACCAAGTGCCATATGGTATTGTCACGGGCGGAGATGTTTCCCTTCCTGAAGGAACAGTTTACGGAAACCTAATGGTTAAAGGCACCGTTAAAGACCAACGTCCTGGTTCTATCCAAAATGGTACCATCAATTACGGAGAACTTCTCGATTTCAACAAGCAAGAGAGTTATCTCCTTGGACTCTCTGATGCTATTGCCAAGTTGCCTTCCAATGCCACGGCGACTCATGAATACGGAAAACTTACGGTCACAGGTAACTCAGATATCAATATTGTTAATATTTCTAGTTCAGCGTTAAATACGCTTAACAGTTCCGAGCTTAAGGTTCCGCAAGGATCAACGGTAATTGTTAATGTACAACAAGACAGTAACAGTGAACCATTTTTACATTTCCCACTGGGGAGCGACGGTAGCCGTGTGCTATACAACTTCCCTAACGCCAAGCCTTTGCTAATTTCCCAAGCCAACGTATACGGAACCATTCTGGCACCACGATCTACTATAAACTTTGATGGAGGACAGGTGTATGGAACAATCATTGGAGCTTCAATGAATATGAGTAGTGCCACTTTATACCATTTCCCTTTTACCGGTAGCCTACCAGCGGAAATCTATCCGCTACCTGTTCCAATCCCAACAGATCCTTCATCGACTAATTTAGCGCGGACTACGGTTTCGTTTGAGACTTTAACTTTTACAGCCGAATATAAAATTAAAACCCTGCAATTGGATGACAAAGCTATTTATGTAGGAGATAAGATTCGACTAATTCCAATAGTTACGCCTTCTGATTTAAGTAATTCTGCATTCCTCTGGACAACTAGTAATGCTTCAGTTGTACAAATAGACTCCAGCAGTGGCGATATTATCGGGTTGGCCAAAGGAACAGCACAAGTCACTGTTAAGGCTCTTGATGGTAGCGAAGTTACTGGTACTGCATTCATAACTGTAGAAGAACGTAATTCTCGTTCTCTATCAATTAAAGGATATGAAACAGCGAGAATCTATGAATCCATTACGTTAAGTGCCTCGTACGTCCAAGACAGTAAAGAACCTGAGACCAACATAACCTATATCTGGTCCGTTAAAAACATTACCTCTGGGGCAAGCACTGCTGTAATTAATACCAATCCAGAGTATCCCGGTGATGATACCGAAAAGATTTTCAGTGCGACGCAGTCAGGAACTTACCTAGTAAGTCTTACTGTAAATTCAAGTAACCCGGTTCCAATTACCCAAGAGAAAACCATAACAGTTACTAACCCACTAACCTCATTGTCGATTACAGGTCCAACAACGGTATTGATAGGAGGACAAATCGACCTAAGCGCAAGTAGAAATCCTACGGATGCTGATCCAGCAACGCTAAGATGGAGATTCGTGAAATCAACGGATAAAAATATTACGGATGACACTATTACGAATGATCATATTGCTACTCTTACGCCTTCTAGTGATGGCTCAACCGCTAAATTGACGGCTGGTGATACCGCTAAAGAAGGACTGCTGATTGAGGTTTCATTCAAAGATATGACTTCAACACACGAGGTTAACATCGTTGATGCTTTGAAAGGGTTAAGATTTAAAGAACAGTCCATTACTATTGAAGTGGGCCATACTTTCCCGTTAACCAATATTTTATGGGCATTCCCTACCTCCATCTCGATCGAGCAAATCAAAGGTAACTTGAGTTGGGTAAGCGACAATTCTGGAATCGCCAGTGTCGATAATGGAACCAATATTGATAGCAGAGGAATTGTTACAGGTGTCAAAAAGGGATCAACCACCATTACAGTTACTTATACCGGAAGCACAGGCACAACAGCAGAAGCAGATATTACAGTTAAGGTTGTAGCACCCCAGAATGACGATCGTTACTAATCTTTACATTTAAAAATAAGAAACTTCCAACGAAAAAAAGGGTATCCCTAAGCACTCGCTTAAGGATACCCTTTTTCAATTGGTCTCAATGACTCACAAGCTCCAGAGGGCCTACAGTTACATTCACCTGCTGCACACGCGGGAGGCTAGACTGCTGATGAGTAAAAACATCCTGATTATATTGAATCTGAAAACGGTGACCCAAATTATATCGATCCGCATCCTGATTTTCAAAATTAAAGCCGAGAGCCGGATCTAAGGGCTCAGTTACTCCTCCTAGTACTGCGTTTACTGTAAGATTCCCTTTGGCAAAGAAGCCACCATTTAACCAAAAGATTGACCCCACTCCGTACAAATCAGCGTCACTATCCGTGTAAAAAAAAGCTTTCATATAAAATGAATCCTGCTCAACTTTTTTCTTAGGTGGATTAGTAAAAGTATCAATTCGGTTAATGAGCACATCTCCTTGAGATATGAGGACTAACTCCTTACTACTTAAACCTTGGATCACGGCGTCCTCGACTTTCGTTTCTCCTAAAACAAACATAGTAGAGTTGAATTTCACCTGTCCTTTAATAGTAACATTACCTGTAACTAGAATATTAGCTTGAATCTCCAAAAATTTAGTTATATCTGGACTATAGTTATTTACCTCCAGATCACCATTAACAATAAACCATTTGGGCTTATTAGAAGGATTACCTGTTTTGGCTTCATCACTAAACTTTAACTGTTTGTAATCAATTCCATCGATAAGCAGATTACTGTTATAAACAGTAGAATTATTCAAATCCTTATCCAACAAGGAATTCTGATATATGCTCAATTGTTCTAAGTATTGGCTGTACTCTAGTTCGTACTTATCCTTTTCTTCTTTTGTGGGATTATCTTCAAGTACTGGCTCAGTGTAGGGTGGATTCTCATCGGGTAATCTATCCAATGCTGTTGCACTTAAGTAATTACCCAATCTTCCTTCCACAATAGCTTGCTCAAGTTCAGACCTTTTCCCGGTCAACCCTGTCGCTTCCTCCACTTTATCAAGAAACGATTCCAGCACATTAATCTGCACGAACTTTTTTTGCGGTTTGATAAACACCTGCTCTTTATTAACTCCCAGTATGTTAGGAAGAATAATTGAGGCATTGTTTTTATTTACTGCTGCGTTAATAATTCCATTTCCGGAATATTTAATACTTTCAAGTGATTGCACATGCACCTCAGGAAGAGGTTCCGTAGATGCTGGACTGGCAGAGTCTTTTAGTAATTCTACTTTAGGATATTGAGTCTTTTCTTTAAGATCTTTCACTTTCTTATACGTATAAACAGCCGTATCGCTGATGTTTAGTTCTTCACCCGCATATATATTGCCATGGAGACCAGGTGCTCCGTTTAATGTTAATACTTTTTCCGATCCAAAAGCATATTTAAGAAAATCAGGATAGGTATCAATGACAATCTTTTGTCTCAGCTGTCTGATGACGCCATTAACTGTGGCTTGTGCTTCAATATCTACATAATATTTTTGCTTATCCTGCTTCTCATAAGTGATACTTTTGATCGTACCGCCAGCTCCAGATAATCCCGTACTTACGCCATTGTTAACGCCGACAACTTTGGTGGTCACCTCACTAACAATACTTTTAATCTCATCTTCCATATGATCAGGGTCAATATCCGTACGCCCGTCCAACTTCGTCTGTATGTATGCCGCTGCTTCATCGAGCCCCTTTTGAGCCAGATGCAGGCTCTGCACGTCGTTTTCCCTTGTCTCCGTTCGTTGTGCGCCACCCATCGTTGCCCCGAGTACAGCTACTCCGAGTATAGTAAGTAGAAGAGCAACAAACATAACTAATACTAGAGCTGAGCCTCTTTCATTATTCTTCATCCCTCCTGCTCCTCCTAGAATCCGAATTTACTTTTCAACTCCAATGGGTAATCCCTTCCGTCGTAGCTCTGAACTAGCGATAAATCTATAGATATCAAGCCGCTATCACAAGGGATGCTATTCTGACACTCTAAAGTTATAGCAGAACCCTGTTCTAATTTAGATATCGTCTCAGTTCTTGCATCTACTGGTGGATCGACTACATCAGGATTTGCTATTGTAAGAGCACCATTAACAATACGAATCTGAGACTTAGTTCCATCCTGACGTTCTAACGTAATGTAGCTATCAATAATAGTCCCTGCATCATTTTTGAGAATAGTTGGAGTGACCTTCTCAGGAGCAAATGTATACAACTCCGTTATAATCGCCGACATTAACAAATCACCTTCGTCTCGTAATGAGTTTTCAATCGATATTTTATGATAGCTTCGTAAGCCCAGCATTGTTATCCCCGAAATAATTCCCGCTGCAACTGTAAACAACGATAGTGCCACAATTAGCTCCACTAAGGTAAAGCCGCCTTCTCTGCGAAGAAGATTAACGAATTTTCTCATCGGTAATATATCCCTCCACAACAGGTTCACTTTCAGGTCCGCCAGAAGAATCCACTCTGCTGACTTTAACCAACACAGGTAACAAATATACTGCCATATTTTGTTTCTCCAGATCACTAGATTCCAAGCTTTGGTTATGTAGATCACGCTGATATTTAATATCTATCTGATAGTTCACACCATTTATTGCAGGATTCAAAACCTGGTTTAAGATTTCTGTATCCTGAACAAGCCCCTTGTAATCCTCACATTTCAGAGAATCATCCGTATCCTTTTGGCATTTCGCCGCCTCTATCGAATCATGATTCTGCTTTATAAAAAATTCCTTCATCGCCTTAAAATCCTGCTTCTCCACATAAAACAGCGCGTTTCGCGCCAGATTGACCATAATCGTTTTGTTCTGGTTCGATTTAGAGTAACTCATGGCGTTAGTAAAGTAAGACGTAAGCACCAGAGAAACTATCGATAAAATTACAATAGCAGCCAGCACTTCGATTAACGTAAATCCTTTTTCCTGCTTTAGGCCCGGTTTCATCCTACTTTCCGCCTCTCGCCTATGAAAATACTTTTCGTATTTGCACGTTTTTCCTAAATTTTCTACTTCCATTATATTCTCTCATATCCAGCTACAGCAATCCTCAAAACCCTTATAATTCAGATATTTCTACAATATCTCTCACTTTAGGTCTATGCTATGATTTGGAAAGAGAGGAGATGAATGAAATGGCTTTAATAGAGTGCAAATTTTATTCTGAAGTACTAGGTTTGAATACCTCAATGACTGTAATTTTGCCGCAAAAAACAACTACACAAATCGGGATGAGTAATGTAACAAGAGGTGATCTTCACCCTACTTTGTATTTACTGCATGGCTTGTCTGACGATGATTCGATCTGGCTGCGCCGGACTTCCATAGAACGGTATGTAGCGGAGATGGGGATAGCTGTGGTAATGCCGAATGTGCACCGCAGTTTCTACACAGATATGGCGATGGGAGGCCGTTATTGGACCTTCATTAGTGAGGAGTTGCCGATGCTGGCGCGCTCATTTTTCCCGCTTTCCGATAAACGCGAGGAGAACTTTGTAGCCGGGTTGTCGATGGGTGGTTATGGAGCAATTAAGCTGGGACTGCGTAAACCCGAGTCTTTTGCAGCGGCAGCGAGTTTGTCTGGAGCACTTGATATGGCGCATAATTTCTTGAACGGGGAAGGTGCTACCACTAAAAGTAAAGAATACGAAATGATCTTCGGAAAAGAAGATACCGCCGGAACGCCGGAAGACCTTCTTTGGCTGCTTGAGGAAGTGAACCGCTCCACGGGACCAAAACCAGCGTTGTATCAATGCTGTGGCACAGAGGATTTCCTATATACCGATAACTTGAGATTCCGCGATGCCTGCCAGGCAACCTCACTTTCTTTAACCTATGAAGAAGGTCCGGGGACACATGAATGGGGATACTGGGATGCCAAAATCCGCGATGTGCTGGCATGGCTACCTTTAAAAAGTAACTAGCTGTACCTAATAGACAACAAAAAGATGCAGCCATAAGCTGCATCTTAATATCTGTTCTACTCAGATTGCCCTCTTCGGAGGGTTCTTTTTAATTATAAGGACGCCGAAGGCAATTATGCTTGTTTGGTGATATTTTTAAATAATCCAGTCTGTTCTGTGATTCCTTTTTCAGCAGCAAATCTTTCAATACTCGATGCACCAAAGAATCCGTCTATGCCTTCTGTCCGTTCAATTACGTACGCCGCATCTTCTGGCTCTGCAATCGGTCCGCCGTGACAAATTACCATAATATCTGGATTTACTGCTTTCCCTGCTTTAATAATCGCTTCAATTCTTTCTACACAATCATCTAAAGTAAGAGCGGTCTTAGCTCCAATTGTACCTTTGGTAGTCAAGCCCATATGTGCCACCAAAATATCTGCGCCGGCTTCTGCCATGGCTTTTGCTTGCTCAGGATCAAATACATAAGGAGTGGTGAGCATATCCAATTCATGCGCAGCTCTAATCATATCTACTTCTAAACCATATCCCATGCCGGTCTCTTCTAGATTCTGTCTGAACACGCCATCGATCAAACCTACGGTTGGGAAGTTTTGCACGCCGCTAAAACCTTGTTCCTTAAGTTGTTTTAAATAAACTTCCATTACTCTAAAAGGGTCCGTTCCGCATACGCCTGCCAATACAGGGGTGTTTTTAACAACAGGCAATACTTCCGAGCCCATTTCGACTACAATTTGGTTGGCATCCCCATAAGATAATAACCCTGCCAGTGATCCACGGCCTGCCATTCTGTATCTTCCTGAATTATAAACAATCAGCATATCCGCTCCGCCAGCTTCGCTGCTTTTTGCAGTAATTCCAGTGCCGGCTCCCACGCCTAAAAGAATCTTTCCATTTGCCACTTCTTCTCTAAACTTCGCCATGATTTCAGTTCTTGTATTTTTGTTCATGCGTAGCGCCTCCATTTAAATATTTATTTATCTTATAAAAGCCTTATTTGCTCATGAGATCTATTAGCTTCTGCGCTGCTGCTTCTGCAAACTCCATATCATTAATGGCACAATCCATTTCGATAACCTCGACAACATTTCTGTTTACACCATTTCTTAAGGTATCAAATAACATTTGATCTTCCTCTACCCCATAAAAAGCTTCCCCTGCAACATCAATGCCGGATATCCCTTTAAGCGGCAGCATTAACACCGTTTTCTCTTTGGCCATATTTAATTTCTCGACAAGCTTTTTGCCGATAGCTTCATTTTCTTCTACTGTTGTTCTCATCAGAGTAACTGTTGGATTGTGTTTATAAAACTTATGCCCAGCAAATTTCGCTGGTACCGTATCATAAGGACCAAAGTTGCACATATCAAGCGCGCCTACCGAGACAACCTGTGGAATATGATGTTTACCAGCAGCTTCTAACCGATGAGGTCCAGCATTCAGCACGCCGCCAATAATTTCGTCCGCCCATTCTGTTGTGGTCAGATCCAATACACCTTCAATAAAACCAGCCTCGATTAGCGCTTCCATGGACTGGCCGCCTACCCCTGTTGCATGGAATACAAGCACTTCATATCCTCTAGCCTCAAGATAGTTACGGGCCGCCGTTACACATGGGGTTGTTACCCCAAACATTGTTGTAGCTACTAATGGCTTTTTCTCTATCACTTGTTTATTCTCAAATTTAAGCATACCGGCGATGGCGAAAGCTGCATTGGTAAAAATCTTTGTTGAAATAGAGTTTAGTCCGGCAACATCCACTACGGATGGCATCATGACAATATCACTAGTGCCTACATATGGAGCAGTATTCCCTGAAGCTACGGTCGAAACCATCACTTTAGGTACACCAATAGGTAATGCCCGCATACCCGGGGTTACAAGTGAAGTGCCTCCAGTGCCCCCAAAGGAGATAATTCCATCAAATTTGCCTTGCTTATATAATTCAGGTACTAATTTTTCCATACCTTTGGCTAATAATTCTGTTGCTAGTGCTCTATCTTTTTTGGCAACGAGCTCATCTATACTTACACCCGCGGCTGCTGCTACTTCTCTATTAGAGATATCCGGTGTAAAAGTGGGCTCAAACACACCTGTATGAATTGTAAATGTACCCAGCTCCAAGCTTTCCAGTAAATTTTTAATGTAGAGATATTCTTCACCCTTGGTGTCAAAAGTTCCGGCAATAGCAATCGTCTTCATTTCTTCAACCTCCTCTTCAAATATCTACAACAAAAAAAGCATGATCAACTTATGAGTTAATCATACTTCTTTGATTTATCGATGAAAACGCTTTTATGTCTTATGTTTTTGTGTTTATGTTAGATTTATATTGTTTTGGAGAGAACCCTTTATACTTCTTGAACATTTTGCTAAACTGCGCATAATCCTGGTATCCAACTAATGGCGCTAGCTCAGATAACTGGATATGGTCTCTATGTAATATTTCCGCCGCCTTATCCATCCGAAATTGCACGAGATACGTTTGGAAGCTGCAGCCTACTTTTTTGGTGAACAAACTACTCAAGTAACTTCGGGATACATGTGCCACCTTAGCTAAATCTGCAAACAAGATCTCATTCCTATAATTTTGAGCTACGTATTCTTTTACAAATTCAACATAATCATAGTGCTTTGTGATGCCGTCTAACATTTTGACCATAAAATCATCTTCATCCAGCGTCCCCGACACTTTAAAAGCTTTGGTTATATTCGTAATGGACTTCTCCGAGGGAATTCTTTCAAAAGCAGAGCCCCCGATATACCCCATCAAGTTTTGATTATTGCTGTACATATATTGCACATCAATTGGCGTTTTCACCGGACCACCGTAAACCAGCTTAATTAAATCTGGCTTTAGCTCATTGCATGTATTAAATATCTTGTCCGCTTTAGCCTTGGCAGCTTCCAGAGAGAATACTTTTTTAGCGCCTAATAACCCGCCTTCTGTTAGACCTAGATGTGCACAAATAATATCCGCTCCAGCCTCAATCATCTGTGCTGCCTGGATTTCGTCAAATACAAAAGCAATGGTAAACAAATCCTTCTCATGGGCTATTCTTATGGCTTCTACTTCAAGTAGATAACCATTCCCCTCTTCTTCGAGCGCTTCTCCAAATTGACCATCTATTAAACCCACCGTGGGGTAATTATTAACGCCGGCAAAGCCTCTATTCTTTATTTCACTTATATAGGATTCCATATCTTTGGTCGGATCAGTTGCATTGAGGCCAAAAATAATAGGGATATCTCTGACCAACGGTATGATCTCTCTAGATGCAAAGTCCATCACCATATCATTGCTATTACAAAATGGTAAAATACCAGCGAGAGAGCTCCTCCCCATCTGACGAAATTTACCCGAGTTTAACATCAGAATGAAATCAGCTCCACCCTGCTTCGCATACTTTGCCGTTATACCAGCACCGGTGGCTACTCCAATAATATGATTGCCTACTTTTAATTCCGATCTAAGCTCGTCTAGGATTTGCTCTCTGTTCATACCTACGAACCCTCCTATCCCTAACCTAAGGATAACCGTAAAGAACACTGCTAATCCAGTCATAGTTCATTTAGATAATAAAAAAAATCCCGCCTGCCACCTATAAAGGTCTGAGGCGAGATTTGATATTGATACGGTTTACAATATAGCGTCCCCGTGTTGTACAATCCATTCATTAGCTTCGTGCAATGTCAGCTCTGCCCGTTCAATTGCAGCCTTCACCTGAACGGTGGCTGTGCCGCCATAAACGTTACGAGCGTTAACTACAGCTTCCGGTTGAAGAACAGCATAGATATTCTCGTCGAACAGCGGTGAGAATTGCTTGAACTCTTCCAGCGTCAAATCCAACAAGAATTTGCCTTCGTTGATGCAGTAGAGTACCGTTTTCCCAATTACCTCATGCGCTTGGCGGAAAGGAAGCCCCTTACCTACCAAGAAGTCGGCTATATCCGTTGCATTCGAGAAATCCGTGTTCACAGCTTCACGCATACGACCTTTGTTCACCTTCATAGTGGAGATCATCGGCGCGAACAATTGCAGTGCACCAGTCAGCGTAGTAACCGTATCGAACATGCCTTCTTTGTCTTCCTGCATATCCTTGTTGTAAGCCAGTGGCAATGATTTCAGCACCGTCAGCAAGCCAATCAGGTTGCCGTAAACGCGGCCTGTTTTGCCCCGTACCAGTTCTGGTACGTCAGGGTTCTTCTTCTGCGGCATAATGCTGCTGCCTGTGCAGAAAGCATCATCCAGTTCTACAAAGCTGAACTCTGTGCTGCTCCACAGGACCAGTTCCTCACTGAGTCTGGATAGATGTGTCATGATAAGGGAAGCATTCGCCAAGAACTCCACGATGAAATCGCGGTCGCTGACAGCATCCAGACTGTTCTCATACACACTGTCAAAACCCAGTTGTTCCGCTACAAAATGACGGTCAATCGGGAAGGTCGTTCCCGCAAGCGCTCCTGCTCCGAGTGGCAGCACGTTGATCCGTTTGTAGCTGTCCGTCAGACGTTCTGCATCGCGGCGGAACATCGATACGTAAGCCAGCAAGTGATGAGCAAACAGAATCGGTTGTGCCCGTTGCAAATGCGTATAACCAGGGATGATGGTCTCCACATTGTCTTTTGCTTGTTCGATCAAAGCTTCCTGCAGCTCATGCAGCAAACTAACTAGCTCAACTACACGGCCACGTAAATAAAGGTGCATGTCCGTCGCCACTTGATCGTTACGGCTACGTCCTGTGTGCAGCTTACCACCAACTGGACCGATTTCCTCGATCAGATGTTTTTCAATATTCATATGGATGTCTTCATCCGATACTGAGAAAACGACCTCTCCAGCATTAACCTTGTCCAGCACTTTGTTCAGACCTTGTTTGATTGTTTCCACGTCTTCTTGTGGAAGGATTCCGCATTTGCCCAGCATCGTGACATGTGCCAGACTGCCTTGCACATCCTCTTTGGCCAAAGCCTTATCAAAGCCAATGGAAGCCGTATATTCCTCAACCAGCTTGTTCGTTCCTTTAGTAAACCGTCCGCCCCAAAGCTTGCTCACCTATTGTTCCTCCTCTTGGACGCCAGAGGGCCGCTCCTATCCTGACGGGAGGAACGGCCTTCGGGGTTGCCCGTTTAAGTATATGTTATCGTACTATTTAGAAGCTCCATTTACACCTGTAGAAACTTTAAGGCGCAATGCGTTCAAGTGAATAAAACCAGTGGCATCCCCTTGATCATAAGCTTGTGTAGGATCAGCTTCCATCGTTGCAATCTCAGGATTGTACAGGCTGACTGGGCTCTTCACTCCAGCGCCGATGATGTTGCCTTTGTACAGTTTAAGACGAACAGTACCCGTTACATTTTGTTGGCTCTGTGTTACAAGAGCTTGCAGTGCGATACGCTCTGGAGCGAACCAGAAACCGTTATACACCAAAGTGCTGTAACGAGTGATCAGGCTGTCACGCAGGTTCATCACTTCACGGTCCATCGTGATGGATTCCATTTTGCGATGAGCGACGAACAGGATTGTTCCACCTGGAGTCTCATACACGCCGCGGCTCTTCATGCCGACAAAGCGGTTCTCAACCATATCCACACGCCCGATACCGTGTTTACCACCTAGCTCATTGAGTTTCTCCATCACTTGAAGTGGGTTTAAGGATTCACCATTCAGGGCTACGCAGTCTCCCTTAACGAATTCGAGCTCCAAATATTCCGCTTCATCCGGAGCATCCTCAGGAGCGTTGCTCAGCAGGAACATTCCTTTGTTCTCTGGTGCACTTGGATCGAACCAAGGATCTTCCAGTACGCCGCTCTCATAGCTGATGTGCAGCAGGTTACGGTCCATCGAATACGGCTTCGCCGCAGAGGCTTGTACCGGAATATCATTAGCTTCCGCATAAGCGATCATTTCCGCACGACCTGGGAATTGATTGCGGAACTCTTCTAGACGCCAAGGTGCAATCACCTTAATGTTCGGAGCCAATGCAGCTACACCAAGCTCGAAACGGACTTGGTCGTTCCCTTTGCCTGTCGCGCCGTGCGCGATAGCCGTTGCGCCTTCAGCGATGGCGATATCTACCATGCGCTTGGCGATCAATGGACGAGCAATACTAGTTCCGAGCAAGTATTGGCCTTCATAAAGTGCGCCAGATTGGAACATTGGATAGATGAAATCGCTAGCGAACTCATCGCGCAGGTCGTCAATGTATACTTTCGATGCGCCAGTAGCGAGTGCTTTTTCCTCCAAACCGTCGAGCTCTTCCTTTTGGCCGATATCAGCAGTGAAGGCAATGATCTCCGCGTCATAAGTTTCTTTAAGCCATTTTAAAATAACAGATGTATCCAATCCGCCGGAATAGGCGAGTACAATTTTTTCTTTAGCCATGGTGTGGCAACTTCCTTTCGTGTGGGCTATATAAATTAAAATAAACGTGCCTTTGCCAGCACTCTGACGATAAATCGCAATTACACTGAATATTTGGACTTACGGTCGCTGTTATCATCAGATTTCTTTTATTTCAAACCGCATTGTGCGGATAAAATCTGATGATAAAGGCGAACGCTACGCTCCTACAGTTCCAAAAATTCCGCTCCATTACTCCATCGTCCAAAGTCTAACTTCGCCCAACATTAATTCAATTTATATAGTGATTTATATTTTATATTTTTTAAATTCCTTAACTCATCAACGCAGCCATTAAAGCTTTTTGTGCATGCAGCCGGTTCTCAGCCTGATCAAAGATCACCGAGTTAGGGCCGTCAATCACGCCTGTGCTGACTTCTTCCTCACGGTGGGCTGGCAGGCAGTGCAGGAAGAGATAATCGCTCTTAGCGCCTTTTACAAGCTCCTCATTAACCTGATAGTCCTTGAATGCCGCTTCACGTGCCTTTTGCTCCTCCTCGAAGCCCATACTCGCCCATACGTCTGTATAGATGACGTCAGCGTCTTGTACAGCTTCTTGCGGGCTGCGAGTGACCACAATCTTCGCTCCGGTTTCTTTAGCGATCTCACGAGCTTCTGCGACAACCGCTGCATCTGGCTCATAACCTTCCGGTCCGGCGATAGATACGTCCACGCCCAGCTTAGCTCCGCCAATCATTAAGGAATGCGCCATATTGTTGCCATCGCCGATGTAAGCCAGCTTCAGGCCCTTGAGCTTTCCTTTGTGCTCATAAATCGTTTGATAATCGGCCAGCACTTGGCAAGGATGTGCCAGGTCACTAAGACCGTTGATTACGGGAATAGAGGCATAACGAGCGAGATCCTCAACCTTGTCATGACCGAAGGTACGGATCATAATCCCGTCGAGATAACGCGACATTACTTGCGCTGTATCACCAACAGTTTCTCCGCGTCCCAGCTGGATATCATTTTTGCTCAAGAAAAGGGCATGCCCTCCCAGCTGATACATTCCAACTTCAAACGACACACGTGTACGTGTAGAGGATTTTTCAAAAATAAGTCCAATCGTCTTTCCCTTCAGCGGCTGAAATTCTTCGCCATTTTTCTGCTTCTTCTTCAGCTCAATCGCCGAATCAATCAGATACGTAATTTCCTCCGGGCTGTAGTCGTTCAGCTCCAGTAAATCACGGCCTTTCAGTTGCTGCGCAATGTTGTGCTTGTTACTCTGTACGCCCTGACTCATGAGCTTACCTCCCCGTTTGCTTGTTTAGCATAAGTATGAATGAGTTCGCATAGGATGTCCACCGCTTGGTCGATCTCCTCTTTGCTTACATATAGATTAGGCAGCAGACGAAGGACATTAGGACCGGCTGTCACGAACAACAGGCCTTTCTTTTGTCCAGCCAGTACAATATCGCCCACTGGGGATTGACATTCAATCCCGATCAACAGCCCTTTACCACGGATATCCTTCACAAAAGAACAGTCCGCCAGCTTCTCTTTCAAAAGACCTGTCAGGTACTTACCCATATCTTCGGCGCGCTGTGGAAGCTCATCTTCCAGCATCGTCTCAATCGTCGCTGCCATAACAGCTGTTGCTAGCGGTGTTCCCCCGAAGGTGGACGCATGGCTGCCCGCTGAGAAGGCTTCACGCAAATACCCTTTGCCAAGCATTAAACCTGCCGGGAACCCGCTAGCTATCCCCTTAGCCAAGGTGAAAATATCCGGTTCAATTCCATAATGCTGATGAGCGAACAGCTTGCCTGTACGTCCCATACCTGTCTGTACTTCATCTACAATCAGAAGCAATCCGTGGTTCTTACACAAGGCCACTACAGCGTTCAAGAACTCAGGTTCTACCTCAAGCACGCCACCCTCTGCAAGTACCATCTCCAGCATGATAGCAGCTGTATGATCTCCGATAGCAGCTTCTAACGCTGGGAGATCATGCAAGGGTACGGTCTTGAAACCTGCTGGAAGTGGCAGGAACCCTTCTTTCACCTTTTGCTGGCCTGTAGCTGTTAGTGTGGCCAGTGTACGTCCATGGAAGGATTGTTCGAATGTGATAACCTCATAACGGTCGACACCCTTAATCTTCTGATGGTAACGGCGGGCCAGCTTAATAGCAGCCTCATTCGCTTCTGCCCCGCTATTGCAGAAAAAGACTTGATCAGCGCAGCTATTCTCTGTCAGAAGGTTGGCAACTTTATCTTGTCCCGGAATATGGAACAGATTCGAGACATGCCAGAGCGTATCAATCTGATCCTTCAGCTTAGCGCCGACTTTTTCAGGAGCATGACCTAGACTGGTCACAGCCAATCCACTGGTGAAATCCAGATACTTATTGCCTTTATCATCCCATACCCAGGTACCCTTGCCTTTAACTAAGCTGAGATCATATCTGGCGTAAGAAGGGAACACTGCACTCAGCTTGCCTGCTGCAACATCCGGTGTACCTGATCCTACTGTATCGGTCTGCTGTGCCCCTGCTTGCGAACCCAACTCCGCTTGTGTAAGCTTGCTCATTCTAAGTCACTCTCCCATCGGCTGCTCCTGTGAACAGGCTGCGCCTCTAATTTGTATTCATCTATAATTCTACGAACGAATAATACGTGTACCTATCGCTTCACCTTGCAGTACTCGACTAAGCACCCGCGGTTCTTTTCCATCCACAATGATAACCTCTGATACGCTGCCCTGAATGCAATCGATAGCTGCCCGCACTTTGGGGATCATGCCACCGTAGATTTCCCCACTTTCGATCAAGGCTTCGATTTCCTGTACAGTAACGGAGGGAAGCACAATCTTTTCACCTTCCACTGTACTCATGATGCCTGGCACATCTGTGACGACGATCATTTTGGGAGACTCCACATAGGAAGCAACTGCCCCTGCTGCCGTATCTGCGTTAATATTGTAGCGCTGACCTGCTGTATCTACTCCGATAGGTGCAATGACAGGAATATAACCCATCCCAACAATACCAGTTACGATCTCAGCCTTAACTTCTGTTACTTCTCCTACCAAACCTACTTCGGCGCTGTTCGCCACTGGTTTAGCAATAATCATATTGCCATCGATGCCCGAAAGCCCCAGAGCTAGACCACCGCTCCCTTGAATTCGCCGGACAATCGCCTTGTTTATACTTCCTGCCAGCGTCATCTCTACAACATCTAGTACTTCCTCGGTGGTTACTCGCAGGCCATTCACAAAGCTGCTTTCAATGCCCAGTTTCGCTAGATTCTCGGAAATGGCTGGCCCTCCACCATGAACAATTACTGGCTGAATGCCCTCCTCCTGCAAATCTCGCAAATCCTCAAAAAAAGATTCAGGTAGAGCCGCAAGCGTACTGCCGCCGCATTTCATTACAAACAATCCACTACCATCTAAAGCATCTATAAGTTCAAGCTCGCTATTTAGCGTCATATGATCGGTATCCTTCCCTTATGGGCTTAACACGCCATAAATTAAGTGCGATATGCGGCGTTAATACGCACATAATCGTAAGTTAGGTCACAGCCCCAAGCCGTTGCTTTCCCGCTTCCATCATGCAGATCTACAGTGATCAGCACAGTTTCACTTTTTTGCAAATAGGCCAAAGCCTTTTCCTCGTCAAAAGCAACTGGCTTCGAGTGCAAAAGCACCTCAATATCCCCTAACGAGATGTTCACATGCTCCGGCGATACCGGAACACCCGCGCGTCCAACCGCAGCAATAATCCGCCCCCAGTTCGCATCCGCTCCAAAAATAGCAGATTTCACTAGACTAGAACCAACCACTGTCTTGGCAATCGCTGCCGCCGCCTCATCATGAACAGCACCATTCACTTGAACCTCAATCAGGTGAGTTGCACCTTCGCCATCTCGAGCAATCGCTTTGGCAAGCGTCTGGCACACATACGTGAATC
This sequence comes from Paenibacillus sp. FSL H8-0315, assembly GCF_038005365.1. Lineage (NCBI taxonomy): Bacteria > Bacillati > Bacillota > Bacilli > Caryophanales > Paenibacillaceae > Paenibacillus > Paenibacillus sp. FSL H8-0315. Next base: position 2,840,581 of record NZ_JBBOTA010000001.1, read on the forward strand.
CAGCAGCAAAAGCGTCCCAATCCGATTGCAGTCGTGTCAGCTTCTCATTACCGGCAAGCCCACTCGCCATCGACACTAACATATCATTAGTACTAGTATCTCCATCGACTGTAATCATATTAAAAGTAACATTCGTAGCTGAACGCAGAAGACTAAGTAAATCCTCCGCTGCAATATCAGCATCCGTGGTCATAAAGCCAAGCATGGTAGCCATGTTAGGATGGATCATCCCTGAGCCCTTTGCAGCTCCGGCAATTGTAACTTCTACACCGCCAACGAGCACCTTCACGGCGATCTCTTTTTTAACTAAATCAGTGGTAAGTATAGCTTGGCAGAATTCCTCCGCGCCAATAGCTCCTCCATCCAGCTTCTCTGGTATTGCAGTAATTCCGCTACGTACGCAGTCCATCTTCAACAGTTCACCGATAACTCCAGTCGAAGCAACAGCCACATCATTAACGGCCACACCTAAATGCTGAGCCGCAGCAGCGCGCATCTCATAAGCATCTGCTTCACCTTGTTCGCCTGTGCAGGCATTGGCATTCCCGCTGTTCACGATAACCGCCTGCAATACTCCGTTCGAAAGGCTTTCCCGAGTCACTTTCAGCGGGGCCGCCTGAAAAACATTCGTCGTATACACGGCCGCAGCCGTTGCCGGAACTTCACACAGAATCACTCCGAGATCGTTGCGATCTGTTTTTTTTAATCCACAGTGCAATCCTCCGGACTTAAAACCCTTAGGTGAAGTGATGCTTCCACCCTCCAAGGTGGTAAATAACTCAATCTCGCTCATATTATTTGTACCGCTGATCCTTATGGATACACAGGTGTGTAGCCGAGGCCAAGGGTTTCCTCCCATCCCATCATCAAATTAAGGTTCTGTATTGCCTGCCCTGCCGCACCTTTTACAACATTATCAATGACGGAGACTATGGTCACCCGCCCTGTACGAGCATCTGTTGCAAATCCGATATCACAATAATTAGAGCCGCTAACTTCTTTTGTCGCCGGAATCACACCTACATCACGCACCCGCACATATGGCCGGCCCGCATAATATTCACGGTATAAATTCACAAAATCCTGCTCCGTATAATTGTCCGTCATCCCTGCATACATCGTACTCATAATTCCCCGGCTCATCGGCACGAGATGTGTGGTGAACGTTACCGTTACCTTTTCTCCGGCAATCTCTGTGAGCGTCTGCTCAATTTCTGGTATATGTTGATGCTTATTGATTTTATAAGCTTTAAAGTTCTCATTAATCTCTGCATAATGTACCATCAGGCTTGTTCCGCGTCCTGCTCCAGTAACTCCTGATTTCGCATCAATAATAATACTGTCGTGCTTAATCCAACCTGCCTGAATTGCAGGAATTAGTCCAAGAAGTGTAGCTGTAGGATAACAGCCTGGATTAGATATAAAATCAACCCCTGCCGCACGCTCTCCAAACACCTCGCAAAGTCCGTATACAGCCTGCTCTAGATATTCATCAGCCGGAGCGGGATGTTTATACCAGTGCTCATACTCTGCACCATCCTTCAATCGAAAATCACCGGACAGATCCACGACCTTAAGTCCAGCTTCCAGCAGCTGCGGCACCAGCTTTGCGCTCACACCCGACGGCGTCGCCGTAAATACCACATCCGCCCGCTCAGCCATTTGAGCCGGGTCAACGCCATCCAGCCTTCGATCAATGATGCCCGTCAAATGCGGAAAACCTTCCTCTATAGCATCCCCTGCGCTTGATGAGGAAATTACCGAAGTAATCTCTACCTTAGGATGACTTTGTAGCAGCCGAATCAGCTCTACGCCCCCATAACCCGTTGATCCAACAATCGCCGCTCTCAGCTTGCCTTCCACTGTCATCCCCACTTCCTGCTTATCATGAATTATAATAAATAATATAATGCATACCGTCTTAGAAATATGTATTATTATACGACTCAATTAATATAAATACAACACATAGTGTTAACTTTCTTTATTCTTAAATATAATTCTATTTACAAAAAAAGAGAAGCGTAGCTTCTCCTTTCGGAGAAATTACACTTCTCTTTTAAAGCCTTCACCCAGCACCTCATGCGCCTCAGTGATAATCACAAAAGCACTAGTATCTACCGATTGAACAATCGCTTTTAATCTGGAAACCTCATTCTGACCTACTACAACCATTAGCACCGTACGCTCATCACCAGTATAACCGCCATGTGCATCCAGCTTCGTCAGACCCCGATCCAGATCATTCAAAATCGCCTCAGATATTTCTTCCGTCTTGTCCGAGATTATGTAAGCCACCTTTGTATAACGGAAGCCTACCTCTATCGCATTAATGGCCTTACCTGTAACAAACAGACCGATCAGTGCATACAGTGCTTGTTCCATACCGAGTATAAAAGCAGCCAGCACAATGACCGTCCCGTCCAGCAGCACTACAGAAATCGAGAAGCTGAGACCGGATATCTTTTGAATAATCTGCGCCAAAATAGTAAGTCCACCTGTCGAGCCCCGTCCGCGGAACACAAGACCTAACCCCACCCCCACACAGATACCGCCATAAATGGAGGCTAAGAGTGGATTGGTGGTAGGTGCAGGCAAATCTTTTGTCAACAAGATAAAGAGCGGCAACACAAAGCTCCCAAGCAGCGAGCGAACTCCGTATTGTTTACCCAAGAAGATTACCCCGAGTACAAACAACGGAATATTAAGCGCCCATTGCGTAAATGCCGGTTCAGCCCCAAACCAAGCTTCAGCCAATACCGACAGACCGGATACACCACCAGAAGCAATATGATTAGGCAGAAAAAAAAGATTAAACCCCAGCGCTGTAACTAGCGATCCGAGCAAAATTAACATCGTATCCACCACATGTCGGAGTGTCCCATTCAGAGGAATCAGTGGGGGTTTATTACGTGAATTGACTTTTTGCATTTCAAAGGCTCTCCTTAAAGTGTCATCTTGCTCTACGAAAGAAGAAACGGCCATCCCATCCTAATCCATGAATGGTATCCGTTTCCCCCGAAACTTTCTCTTTTATTCTGCCTCAATCTTGATCTGGCTACGCAGGTAACCATCAATGAATACATCAATATCTCCGTCCATAACAGAACCCACATTCCCCGTTTCCACGGAAGTACGGTGATCCTTAACCATGTTATACGGATGGAATACATAGGAACGGATCTGACTGCCCCAAGCAATATCGGATTGCTCACCGCGAATCTCATCCAAATGCTGTTGCTGCTCTTGCAGTTTGCGCTCATATAGCTTGGAACGCAGCATTTTCATCGCTTGTTCGCGGTTTTTGATCTGTGAACGTTCGTTCTGACAGGTTACCACCACACCCGTAGGTAAGTGAGTAATCCGCACCGCAGAGTCTGTGGTATTGATATGCTGTCCACCGGCGCCGCTCGCCCGATACGTATCGATCTTCAAATCCTCAGTACGAATTTCAACTTCTACATCATCGGCAATTTCCGGAACGACATCACAGGATACAAAAGAAGTATGCCTTCTGCCCGAAGAGTCAAACGGAGAAATCCGTACTAGCCGATGGACACCTTTTTCAGCTTTCAGATATCCGTAGGCGTTGAAGCCTTTAATAAGTAGTGTAACACTCTTAATTCCCGCTTCATCACCCGGTAAGTAGTCCAGCACCTCAACCTTGAATCCACGTTTTTCAGCCCATCGGGTATACATCCGCAGCAGCATCTGGCCCCAGTCTTGGGATTCCGTACCGCCCGCACCCGGATGGAGCTCAAGAATAGCATTCAGCTTGTCATACGGCTGGTTAAGTAGCAATTGCAGCTCGAATTCATCCACTTTGCTGCCTAAACTGCTGATCGTCTCCCCAATCTCTGCCGCAAGATCTTCATCGCCCTCTTCATCCGCAAGCTCTGCCATCATCGCAGCATCGTCGTATTCTTGTTGCAGCTTCTCGTATTGATCCACAGACGATTTCACGGCATTCATCTCGCCGATCACGCTCTGTGCCTGCTCTGGATTATCCCAGAAGCCTGGAGCAGCCATTTTTTCTTCAAAGTTCGAGATCATCTCTTGCTTAAGATCTAAGTCAAAGAGACCCCCTAAGGTCAGTTAGTTTCTTGCCTATTTCACGCAGATCCTGCTTTACATTAGCTTCAATCATATGGTCACTTCACCTTTCAAAATAGGTTGTTACGGTCGTCGTTATTGGAAAGTTAGTAATGAGTGAATGTTCAGCCATTCCGAGAAGGATTGGACTTCCGATCGCTGTTGTTTCCAGATTCCTTGAATTGATAACCGCATAGCGGCTGGAATCCCGAAACACAGGCGAACACTCCGTTTCTCCAGTTCCAAACCTTCTCTCCATTCCACATTCACTCAAAGTGCTAAATATCCAAAAAAAGCGACTGGGCCGTAAACGGGGGATACCCCCGGGCCCAGCCGCTCTTTATGGTTAGTATACCCATAGAGATCAGGGCTAAAGACTTACATCTTCAACACCTGAATATGAGCGCTACTAAACGTTTGTCTTATGCGTTTTGACCGTGGCAGTTCTTGTACTTCTTGCCGCTTCCGCAAGGGCAAAGATCATTACGACCAGCTGCCGCCTCAACATGTACCGGACGTTTTTCAGCAGGTTCGCTGTTAGTGGAAATTTTATTTTCCTCTACAACGGATTGACGCTCCTGATTTGTCTCGATGTGAGCCTTCATAATATAAGTAGCTACTTCTTCTTGAATCGTAGCCGTCATAGTATTAAACATTTCGAATCCTTCGAATTGATACTCGCGAAGTGGATCTGTACCACCGTAAGCACGCAGATGAATCCCTTGACGCAATTGATCCATCGCATCGATATGATCCATCCACTTGCTGTCCACGGAGCGCAGCACAATTACCTTCTCGAATTCACGTACCAATTCTGAACCCAGGCGTTCTTCACGAGCAGCATATTTCTCAAGTACACGTTCGAAGATGTACTCAATGATCTCTTCTGCTTCTTTGCCCCACAGAATATCGCGAGTCAAAGCACCTTCTTCAAGCAGCTTGCTGTTTACGTAATCAGCAACTTCTTGCAGCTCCCAGTTCTCAGGAATATCGTCACTGCAGTGTGCGTGAACAATACGTTCAATAACCGGCTTGATCATTTCAAGTACGATATCTTTAATATTTTCAGACTCCAGAATCTCACGGCGTTGTTTATAAATAATTTCACGCTGTTGATTCATAACGTCATCATATTGCAATACGACTTTACGAATATCAAAGTTATTACCTTCAACACGTTTCTGAGCAGATTCCACAGCACGCGTAATCATGCGGCTCTCAATCGGCTGATCTTCCTCAAAGCCAAGGCGATCCATCATACTCAAAACGTTGTCAGCGCCGAAACGCTTCATCAACTCATCCCCAAGGGACAAGTAGAATTGTGTAGAACCTGGGTCCCCTTGACGACCCGCACGACCACGCAGCTGGTTATCAATCCGGCGCGATTCATGACGCTCTGTACCAATGATATGCAGACCACCAAGATCTGTCACACCTTCGCCCAGAACGATGTCCGTACCACGACCTGCCATGTTGGTAGCAATCGTAACTGTACCAGGCTGACCTGCATGTGTAATGATTTCAGCTTCCGCAGCGTGATGCTTCGCGTTAAGCACTTGGTGTCTAACGCCTTTGCGCTTCAGCATTTCAGATACGAGCTCTGAATTCTCAATCGACACTGTACCCACAAGTACAGGTTGGTTCTTTTTGTGACGTTCTACAATTTCTGCCACTACAGCGTTGAATTTACCGTTCTCACTCTTGTAGACGACATCCGGCATATCTATGCGCTGATTTGGTTTATTCGTAGGGACTTGAAGAACTTCAAGACCATAAATCTTCTTGAACTCTTCTTCCTCAGTTTTAGCTGTACCTGTCATACCGCCCAATTTGCGATACATACGGAAATAGTTCTGGAAAGTAATCGTAGCAAGCGTCATGCTCTCATTCTGTACTTCGATTTCTTCCTTCGCTTCAATCGCTTGGTGCAAACCGTCACTATAACGACGGCCTGACATTAAACGTCCCGTAAATTCATCAACAATAACGACCTCACCCTCGTTAACAACGTAATCTACGTCACGACGCATAATTACGTTTGCTTTCAGGGCTTGGACGATATGGTGATTCAAGGTTACATGACTGTGATCATACAAGTTCTCAATACCAAAAGCACGTTCAGCAGTAGCTACACCTTTTTCAGTCAAGGCTACAGACTTCACTTTGATATCAACTGTGTAGTCTTCTTCAGCTTTAAGCTTTTTCACAAAGCGGTCTGCTGCAAAGTACAATTCAGTAGACTTCTCAGCTTGTCCGGAAATGATAAGAGGTGTACGTGCTTCATCAATAAGAATGGAGTCCACTTCATCAATAATACAGAAATAAAGAGGGCGCTGAACCATTTGTTCTTTATAAAGCACCATGTTGTCACGCAAATAATCGAAACCAAATTCGTTGTTCGTGCCATACGTAATATCGCAGGCGTAAGCATCTTGTTTATCAGCATGGTCCATACCGCTTAGGTTAACCCCAACCGTCATGCCCAGGAAGTTATAGATTTGTGCCATTTGTGCGCTGTCGCGCTGAGCCAAATAGTCATTGACCGTTACTACGTGTACGCCTTTACCAAGCAAAGCATTTAAGTACACTGGCAATGTTCCTACTAGAGTCTTACCTTCACCAGTCTTCATCTCGGAGATTCGGCCTTCATGCAGGGCCATACCACCAATTAACTGTACATCAAAATGCCGCATGCCAAGCGTCCGTTTGGAAGCTTCACGTACGGTTGCAAACGCCTCAGGAAGAATTTCTTCCAAGGTTTCGCCTTTCTCAATACGGGCGCGGAACTCTTCCGTCTTAGCTTTTAAAGCTTCATCGGATAGTGCTACAAATTCCGGCTCCAATCCATTAATTACATCGACTGTCTTCATGAGACGTTTAACGTCACGATCGTTTGTGTCTCCGAATATTTTCTTTACAAGTCCTAGCATGGTTAACCCCTTTCATGCAACACAGATGGTGGAACCGAGCCCATCCTCACAAAATTGAAAGGGCCATTTATAAATTCGATTCCGCTGCTTCATAAATTGTAACAGTTTGTAAGAGATGCCGCAATACAAGGTGTAACAGCCACATTTTTCATATATACGCACAAGAGCCCTATTCGCTATAAGCGAATAGGGGCTCGGTTTAAATTTCCTAGGTTCTGACTAACTCTCGAGGCCCTTTATACTTAGAGCATAACTGGCATCATTGTATCTTAGCCCTGTTCAATCAGTCCATATTTACCATCATCACGTTTGTAAACTACGCTAACTTCCGAGGTGTCGATATTGGAAAACACAAAGAAATTATGTCCAACCATGTTCATTTGCAGAATCGCTTCTTCCACATCCATCGGCTTCATCGTAAAGCGTTTGTTCCTAACCACTTCTAAATCATCATAATCTTGTTCTTCTACAGCAACAGCGGCACTAGCTCCATCCACAAACAGCGTTTTGAGTCCCTCTTGACGGAACTTACGGTTCAGCTTCGTTTTGTGTTTGCGAATTTGGCGTTCCAGCTTGTCCACAACGGCGTCTATGGAAGCATACATGTCATCGCTGCGATCTTCCGCACGAAGCGTCACGCCAGCAAGCGGAATGGTTACTTCCACCGTATGAAGGCCGCGAACTACGCCAAGCGTCACAGACCCTTCAGAGGTAGGGGGTGCTTCGAAATACTTCTCAAGTTTGCTGAGCTTCTTATCAACATACTCTCTCAAAGCGTCGGTCACGTCAATTTGTTGACCTCGAATGGTGAATTGCATGGCCACTCCTCCTTTAGTTACACCTTCATTATACCAAATTGTAAGCGCTAAGTAAAAAGCAATTCCTTACAGCCCTTACATTTAGATAACAAATGTTGTCATAGCGTTCACAAATAAAACAAGTCCGGTAAGAGCAACCAATCGCCCTACCGGACCAAAAGTAAACCTGTCGTTATTATAGTACGGATTCCACTCTTATATTCTCCGAATGAAATCACATAAGGTCAGGCTATTTGGTATGAATTTGAATGATTTCTACAGGAGACCATTGAGAACCCGATCCTGCAATAACATATACCTTATAGGCAGTATTTGCTGCTAAACCAGTTAGGGTCTGTGTACGTTTTACACCAGGAGCAAACGTAAGTGTGTCAGTCCATGGAGCAGCCAGTGCAGTACCGCTACCATTTTGACCTAAAGCAATCTGCGCTGCAGTAGGTGCCTTATCATTTGCTGGCAATACTACATATCTAACTGGGGTTGGAGTGCCACCTGTCACACCATATTTAATATATACATCTGCTGTAACTGTACTAACTTGTCCCGGCTCAAAAAGCGAAATCGAGCTAGCAGTAGCTTGAGCAGTAGTCAACCGAACTGTCGTTACAGTAGACAAGTTACCAGCTGCATCCGCCAGCGTGATATATGTTGCATATTCTGTACCAGGATTCAATCCGTAAACAGAGAATGTAACCGTTGTTTTAGCTACAGTCGCAACACTACCATGGATACCACTTGCAGTCCCGTTACTAATTTGTCCTTTTTCCACCTGCAATGCAGTTGGAGCAGTTACATCAGCATTATAAGGAGCTACAACATAGTATACTGCACCAGTTACGGAAGGTGTCAGGTATACATCCGCTGTGACCGAACCAACATTACCGTAGGTTGCCCCACTTACTGTTGGCGCTGTGCTACTTTCGCCGCCACCGTTACCACCACCAGAACCTCCGCCAGTACTGCCACCTGGAGCAGCAGTTGGGGTTGGTGTAGCTGTTGGTGTCGGAGTAGCCGTTGGAGTTGGTGTAGGTGTTACACCACCACCTGTGCCACTACCAGGATAATAGATAGCTGAAGTATTGATAATACCTACAGCCTCGGCACGTGTTAACGATCTCTTAGGACCAAAGGTTCCATCTGGATAACCGTTAACAATCTTCTTTTCCACTGCGGCTGCTACAGCACCTTTTGCCCATGCTGCAATTTGTGCATTGTCTTTAAATTTGTTCGAAGTTGTATTGGTGCTCAATTTAAGTAATTTTGCAGTAATTACAGCGGCCTCTTCTCTTGTAAGCGGATTATTAGGACGGAACGTATTATCCTCGTATCCTCCGATATATCCAGCTTCCACGGCTTTAGCCACTTCACTGTAATTCCAGTTTGTGCTCTTCATGTCTTTGAAAGTTACTGTTGCTTTAGTTGTAAACCCTAACAGGCGATTTACCATAGTCACATACTCACCACGCGTAATTGCTTTGTTTGGTTTCACCGTTCCATCTGGGTAGCCTCCAAGGTAACCTCTATCTAGCCATTCCTGCAGCTGACCTTGCGCCCAGTGGCCTTGAATATCCTTAGGTACAGTTGCAGCAGATACGCTGCCGAGAGACCCCAATAACATACTAGTACCTAATATTCCGGTCATAAGACCGCGCCACATCTTCTTCATCCTGCTAATCACCCTCCTAATTGTTTTGATAGCTTAGGCTATATTGAATTTCTTCGTGAATGTAGTAACCTAGGCTAACATAGTGTGTGTCGAGGTAAGATAAACAGCTCAACGTATATCTATTACCCACCTTTTGCAGAGTTCTAACATTTTCCATAAAATGAATTTACAAAATAGGCTATTTTCTTTACTAGGATTGGCTATACTAGACACATATGAACGCACAAAAAAAGGATCTTGGAAGATTCCAAGATCCCTGCTAGCGCTGTCTAAATTGCTAACCATCTACTTATATGTAGTTCGGCTTCGCCGGATGATTATAATTTGATTACGTTAGCTGCTTGTGGTCCACGTGCACCTTCAACGATATCGAATTCTACGGATTGACCTTCATCCAATGTCTTGAAACCATCAGTTTGAATCGCGGAAAAGTGTACGAATACGTCGCCACCGTCTGCAGTCTCGATAAAACCATAACCTTTTTCTGCGTTAAACCATTTTACTTTACCTTCCATTGATTAAACATTCCCTTCGTCATCAGATGAACGTGAGTCTTGCTCACAATTCGACTATACCACCGTAACTTCTTTATTGTCAATTGGAAAAGAAAATGTTTACATTCAATAATTTACCACGTAAAATAAACTATTAAATTTTCCATAAACAAGAAATAGATTCGGTACAATGATCAAAAAAAGGAGCAGACGGTATTTAATACCCGTCTACTCCTATAGTGAAACACTGATAAATTATTTTTTGCGATCCATAAGGAAACTGTCTGGGGTGTAGGCGGCCTCGTAGGCGTTGCGTTGTGTTTTGGCCTGATTCCGCTTCTGCAGCCAGTCTTGAGCTTCGAAGCGAAGAGCATTCATTCTATCTAAGATCATATTATCATGTTCCAAAATTAGATTAATTTCTTGCTTTTGTGCAGGCGTTGCTCGACAAATTTTGGCTTCTTCTGCAATTGAATCGACAAGTTTCTGGCGCTCGTCCACAAAAGCCTCCAACTCCTCATAGGTGGTCTCTTGAAGACGCTCTTCGATCTCCCGGGTGAGTTGATCCAAACTCCGGATTAATTCATCCATGAGCACTATCAGCCTGTCCCTGACCCACAGCGATCTTCGATGCTTGTAGCCAAGTTTCCCGAAGCTCGGTTAGATAACCAAGAGCCTCTTCAGCTTTATCTGGAGTTTTATGAATGTTTGCTTCAACCAATAAGTGATTTATATATTCATATAGGGAAAACAGATTTTTAGAAATCTCATAATTAAAATTCAATGCACAAGTCAACTCACTCATAATGGTTTGAGCTTTACCAAAATTTAGATTTGTTTTCTCGAAGTCACGCTTGGATAAAGCCTCCATTGCCAATCTAACAAAACGTATAACTCCATCATAGCTCATGATAAGCAATTGTGCAGGAGTTGATGTCTGAACGGAAGATTGGCGATATTTTTCATAAGGAGAAGTCATCATAAATTCTCACCTCAGTTGATTATTGTGCTATGAAATTAGTTAAACTTGTTGACTGTGCATTATATTTATTCATAGCAGTTTCCATCGCAGAAAACTGTTTATAATAGCTTGTCTCCATTTTGGTTAAACGGGTAGTTAGTTCAGTAACGCGCTTTGTCAATTCCTTTAACTGTTTACCCATAATACTTTCTTCTTTGTATGTGGTATTTGCATCAGTAGAGTATTTAGATGTACCGGCTTTGTTGGCAAGTGTACTAAGAACGCCATCAAGGCTATTATACATTTGAACAAATATTCCTTTTGGTGCAGATTTGTCTGTTGAATTGGTTTGAAATAAATCCATAACACCCTGTGGATTATCTTCTATCGCCTTCTTCAGCTTTTCCGCATCTTTAATGTAAAGCTTGCCACCCTCAAAATACTGCCCAGTATCTATACCAATGGAAGAAAGATTGATTCCACCTATACCATTTAATCCACTAAAAATAGATTCTCTCATTACACTAGCCGCTGAAGATAGTATACTATCATTTTTCAGCAGCCCGCTCATTGCCTTTTTTTGCCAATTTTCTATATCATCATCATTCATACTCTTTTTCTGATCATCAGTCAACGGCTGAAAGTCCCGATACCTAGCTTCACTTTTCTTTGTATTCAGCATTCCTAAAAGATCGTTAAAATCATTAACGAAGGATGTAATCGTTTCTAGCATCTTAGTAGAATCAACAATCGTTGAGATTTTGGAGGCTTTTCCGTCTTCTGTCTTACTAAGAAGGTTTATAGATACTCCATTCAATATAAATTTATTACTAGTAAATTCTTTATCTGTACCATTTACTGATATTTGCGCAGTTTGCGCACCTTCAGTTGTGCTACCCCCGAACAGATTCAATAAGCCGTTCTCTCCAACCCCTGGGCTTGTTACAGATATTGAATCTTCAAACTTTTTCGAGGTTAGAATCAATTTACCTTTGACCTGATCAAAGGTTGCTGTAACTTTAGCTTCAGCGTTAGCGTTTATTGTGCTAACTACTTGCGATACGTTGGTGCTTTCATCAAATGAAAAGGTTTGACCATTTACGATCATTTTATAAACATTTTTGCCTTCAGCATCGGGAGTTGCAGTAAATCCGCTTGCAGTAGCAACTTCTTTTAAAGTACTTTTAGAAGTGATGTTGCTCAATGTAGAATTAGTTGTTATTTGTTCATTGGATGCCAGCCTATTCACAATAATATCCATAGGAATCTGATTAGCTTCCGCATTAGCTACAGCAGTCAAAGCTGATGTATTACCAGTTACTGTTGACTTCATTCCGTTCATAGCAGATGACATTTTTAAATTTGAAAGCTTATTTCTAAAATCAACGACCTTAGAATTAATATCCCTATAGCTATCCCTCGTCCATTGAATAACTTGTTTCTGTTGATTCAATTTATCTAAAGGTGCACGCTTTGCCGTCATTAATTCTTTAACAATGGAGTCAATATCCATTCCAGATGCTAAACCACTAACCCTCATTTCAATATCCTCCTCATTCTATACTCTCTCGTCTATTATAATACCAGCAATTTCCATCATTTTAGCTACAAGATCTAAGGTTTTTTCTGGTGGGATTTCCCTGATTAATTCTCCAGTCTCCTTATTAAGTACTTTGACCATTATGGCATGAGTCTTATTATGGATACTAACTTCTAAGGTAGTACTCGGGCCTTGAAGGGCTTTTACAGCTCTTTCAATACTCCGCACAAGTTGTTCCTCACCTACAGTAATTTGAGCCCCTTCCTTTTCCAGTTTACTTAGCTCCTGACCATTAGCAGGTGATTGAATGAGAGCATCCACCACCTTATCCTTCGTCAAAGAAGTCCTCTCAGAATAATTCGAAGCTTGCCCTGCACTTGCTGACAAAGACAACTGTACATTCATATTGAACCCTCCGGAAACAATTTACTATATATATCGGCGTACAGTAGCCGAAGTTTTAGGAAACCATTAATAATCAGAAAAAAAGAATTTTTTTACGCTTATTAATGGTTATAAAATAAAGAAGCTCTGGTTTTACCAGAGCCTTGATTCATAGTACTTATAGCAACCTCGTTCATAACATGAATTTTGGATCTTTAAACATGGCTTTTACCACTTAGTTTTTAATTAATATTGACATATACGTTAAGTTCATAAATTTATTATCTTTAATTAATTTCATTATTTTATTAAGAAACTGCTTATTATGCTCAAACGTCTTAGATATAGATTGTATTAATTTAATTACCATTTCAGAGGTTAATCCTTCATTATGGTTTGCCATGCCTACTAAATGAAGCTTAATCAATGAATAGTGTACGATTAATTGTGCATAACTTTGAAAAGGAGATTTTGAATCCAAAGGCATACAATTTTTAAAAACATAGTTCACTAGATAATTTTCAAGCATGTACTCATGTTCCTTCATAAAGGGTAAATAATACTCACTTATAGCATTATCGTAAATATCCCCCAGTGCACTATCTGTAAGGTTCTCTTCAATCTTCAAGCCAGTCATCATATCCCTCGAACACTCCAAATACCTTGAGGAACTGATACCTTGCGACAATCGCAACAATACAAGCTCTCTACACAATCTAAGTTGAATATCTAAGCGTTTCGGAATATTATCAAATGCCCCATTAAACAAATCAGTGTCTATACATTCCAAATACTTTCCTAAGATGTCAGGAATATCGTTTATATTATTACTAACTACACACTCTTCTAGCTCATTATAAAGTAAACCTAAGATTAGCAATCTTTCTTCTAATGTATATTTTCTTTCTTGCAATATTAGTATACTAATATATCTATATTCATTAAACAGATCTCTCCAGCTTGTTATTTCCTCACTATTACTTTGAATAGTTGCACTCGTAAGATCTCTACTCGGCAAATCTTCTTGACCCTGCTCAAAGCTAATTCCATTCTTATTTAGCAGAATTAATCTAGCAGCTTCCGGACAAGAAACTGTTAAGGAACGTTCGATTACTCCATTCACATTATTTATTCTTCTTGGATAAACAGTACATGTATCGCATAAATAATCTTCTCCTAACTTCAATTGAATGTTACACCAACCTTCATCACTTAAAAAAGAACACTTCGAATGCTCCATCTTCATTTTGGCGACATTCCCCTTAGTAGGGTTAGAGCGATTTCGAATTATATTTCTATTCAAACTATCTTTCATCTCATATTGTTTTACTTTTTTGTATTTTTTATAGGTTTCTTCATCAATATCTACTCTCCATCCTGAACAGCAGGTATCTTCACAAGCAGCTCCAATACAAGAAAATTGTTTCATATATTCAGGAATAAGCGTATTAATAGATTTATCGGACATGATGTTTTCTCCTTTGATGTAGTGTGATTTTTCCAAAGTGGAAAGCTGAAAACTCCTTTTCCACTTTGGAAAAATTAACTGCATTATATAGAAAAAGGAATGGTCGTAACCATTCCTTTCCTTATTAAAATATTAACGAAGCAATTGAAGTACGCCTTGAGGTTGTTGGTTAGCTTGCGCCAACATAGCTTGAGCTGCCTGAGCAAGAATGCTATTTTTCGTTTGGTTCATCATTTCTTTAGCCATATCTACGTCACGCACGCGAGATTCAGCAGCTGTCAAGTTTTCTGCAGCATTATCTACGTTTGCAATGGAATGTTCCAAACGGTTTTGCAATGCACCAAGCTTTGAACGTCCTGTTGAAATCAAGCCGATGTTCGTATCCAGTATTTGGATTGCAGCTTCTGCATTAGCCTGAGTACTAATATCTCCAGCTGCGATGGCTGTGTGAATTGCATCAAGCTTAACAGTATTCAAATCGACTGCAATTTTTTGATCTTTATTAGCTCCAACATGGATCTGTACCACACCAGCAGTACCTGCTGATCCATCTAATAATTTCTGTGTATTAAACTCGGTATCTGTATTAATACGTTTGATCTCAGTGGCCAATGCATCGTATTCGTCTTTCAAAGATGTACGGTCAGCTGTAACGTTTGTATCATTGGCAGATTGTACAGCCAATTCACGCATACGTTGAGTAATTGAATGCACCTCGTTTAATGAACCCTCTGCTGTTTGAATCAAAGAGATACCATCTTGTGCATTACGGGAGGATTGCTCCAGACCGCGAATCTGTCCACGCATTTTCTCGGAGATCGAGAGCCCCGCTGCATCGTCCCCTGCACGGTTAATGCGAAGACCGGAAGACAATTTCTCGATCGATTTGTTAGTATTAGTAGTATTTGTACTTAATTGACGGTGCGTGTTCAAAGCCGCAATATTGTGATTAATAATCATTTTAATATTCCTCCCTGAATTTTGATGATTTCCACATCCATGTGGATTAAATATAAATAGATTACCTTATGAAAGGTCGGCCGCCCTCTCATATTGGCTCTATTATATATATCGAAATCCCGATTCGATTTATGAATAGTATATTTCTATTTATTTTTATTTCTATATACTCTTTTTTTATAATTATTAACAGCTAATCACTTGTTGCGACACAAAACTCCAGACTTTTTATCCATCAATCAACTTAATTAAACGATAAGAAACTATCACATAAGCAAATAACATATTATGAGCAAAAAAAAGAAAGAGAACATAGAAATCTATGATCTCTTTCTTTTGATTAATTAACGAAGAAGTTGAAGCACACCTTGAGGTTGTTGATTCGCTTGAGCCAGCATAGCTTGAGCAGCTTGAGCAAGGATGCTATTTTTCGTCTGATTCATCATCTCTTTAGCCATATCTACGTCACGAACACGGGACTCAGCTGCTGTCAAGTTCTCAGCGGCATTATCTACGTTTGCAATAGAGTGTTCTAGACGATTTTGTAACGCACCAAGTTTAGAACGTCCTGTCGAGATTTTTGCAATATTATCGTCTAACAATTTGATTGTAGTTTCAGCATCCGTTTGAGTACTAATGTCACCACCTGCAAGATCGCCTGCTATAGTAGTCAAGTCAATACCATCTGTGCTTAAGTCCAACTCAATTTTTTGATCTTTATTAGCACCTACGTGAATTTGAACTTTACCAGCATTACCCGCGGAACCGTCTAATAATTTTTGAGTATTGAATTCAGTATCTGTATTGATACGGCTAATCTCAGTAGCCAAAGCATCGTACTCATCTTGCAACGAAGTACGATCAGCTGTAACGTTTGTATCATTGGCAGATTGTACAGCCAATTCGCGCATACGTTGAGTAATCGAATGGACCTCATTTAATGAACCCTCTGCTGTTTGAATCAAAGAGATACCATCTTGTGCATTACGTGAGGATTGCTCCAGACCACGAATTTGTCCGCGCATTTTCTCGGAGATTGAGAGCCCTGCTGCGTCGTCTCCTGCACGGTTAATACGAAGACCGGAAGACAATTTTTCGATTGACTTATTAGTGTTCGTTGTGTTCGTGCTCAATTGACGGTGCGTGTTCAAAGCAGCAATATTGTGGTTAATAATCATTCTGTAATTCCTCCCTGAAGTCAGATAATTTCCACATCCATGTGGATTAAGTGTGGAACTCGCCTAATATAAAATGGTGCACCTTTAATATAGGCTCTATTTTATATATCGAACACCTCATACTTTTTATGAATAGTATATTCAGATTTTATATAAACCTTCTACTTCAAGCCTAATTCTTTCATACGTATAATAGCTGGCCTGTAGTTGTAATTCGAGGATAATTCATAGTACTCTTCCGCTTTTTTAAAGTCACCACTGGTTTCATAAAACAAAGCTAAGTTATAAGCTGCAAGATAGCTTCCTGTTCCCAATACACTATCATATTTAGTTGTATCTCTAATTTCCAAACATTTTAAGTATGATTTTTCAATCATCGAAAAATATTTCATATATTTTTGTGTATCATTAAAAACAAGCTCCATAAAAAATATTCCACATACGAAATGGAAATCAGAAAAATCGGCTAATCTACTTATTTCACTTTCAATGATTTCAAGACCTTTTTCAAATTCTTTAAGGCCTATAATCGTATATAGGCATTCAACAACTAATTGCGGCCTAAATCCATCTCTCCATGTACTCATGCTATAGCATTTCAAAAAGAACTCTTGAGCTTTAGTAAAGTCCTTGAGTAATCTATATTCCTTACCTAATTGGTAAAGATAATAAGTTTCATCAGGAACTTGTAATAAGGCTAGCTCCAACAGTTGTATATTGCGTTTAGATTTATCTGTTTTATAATATCCATCATGATAAACGTCGATAGGTATGGTTTTCCTTGGGAGATTAGAGACAATCTGTTCATGAATTCGTCCCTCAAAAAATAATCCTCTCGGAATCAAGCGGGAAACAAATGCTTGCGATTCCTTTACTTGATCATCTTGATAAAAACTATTAATAATCCGTATTTTTCCTATCGTATTACTATTTTCTAAAAATTCACTAATTTGATCCTTTGATGCTTTGACCACATACTCATCTGCATCTAAAATCAATGACCAGTCCCCCTTGCATTGTTTCAATGCAAAATTCCTGGCATCAGAAAAATTTTCATTCCATTTGTAGTCAAATACTCGGGCACCGTAAGATATTGCAATTTCTTTTGTATTATCAGTAGATCCAGTATCTACTACTACAATCTCATCTACATAATCTTTAGCACTTTCAAGGCATCTTTGAATTTTTCCTGCTTCATTTTTCACTATCATTGTTAGTGATAGCATACTTTCTCCACCTACTTATATGAGAATTAAAATATATATTTTAAATAGATATAAAAAAAGAGATCCTAAGAATCTAAGATCTCTACTTTTTTTCTTAAATTAACGAAGAAGTTGAAGTACGCCTTGTGGTTGTTGGTTCGCTTGAGCCAACATAGCTTGAGCAGCTTGGGCAAGGATACTATTTTTAGTTTGGTTCATCATTTCTTTAGCCATATCAACATCACGTACTCGGGATTCAGCAGCTGTCAAGTTCTCAGCAGCATTATCTACGTTCGCTATAGAATGTTCCAAACGGTTTTGTAGTGCACCAAGTTTTGAACGTCCTGTTGAAACTTTTACAATATTATCATCTAACAATTTAATTGTAGTTTCAGCATCTGCTTGTGTATTGATTTTCCCTAATTTTAGATCGGCTGTAATTTGATCCAATTTAATACCATCAAGACCCAAATCCAATTCGATTTTCTGGTCTTTATTAGCACCAACGTGGATTTGTACTTTACCAGTAGCACCAGCAGTACCGTTCAGCAGTTTTTGAGTATTAAACTCAGTGTCTGTGTTGATACGGCCAATCTCAGTAGCCAAAGCATCGTACTCATCTTGCAAAGAAGTACGGTCAGCTGTAACGTTTGTATCATTGGCAGATTGTACAGCCAATTCGCGCATACGTTGAGTGATCGAATGTACTTCGTTTAACGAACCTTCTGCTGTTTGAATCAAAGAGATACCATCTTGTGCATTACGTGAGGATTGCTCCAGACCACGAATTTGTCCACGCATTTTCTCGGAGATTGAGAGCCCCGCTGCGTCGTCTCCTGCACGGTTAATACGAAGACCGGAAGACAATTTTTCAATCGACTTATTAGTGTTCGTTGTGTTTGTGCTTAATTGACGGTGTGTATTCAAAGCTGCAATATTGTGGTTAATAATCATTTGATATTTCCTCCCTGAAATAAAATTAGTTCCACATCCTTGTGGTAAACGTAATCCTTTAAGGTCAACACCCTATGGATTGGCGTCTATATTATATATCGACGGCATGTGCCTAAGTGTTTAGTGATTTTTAAAAGTTTTTTTGAGAAATTTACATAATCCTTAAAGTTTCTCTAGGCAAAGCCTTTTTAGTTTTTTCGTATTCTACTACTCACCTTCTTAATTACAAACGCGACACCATTTCTCCTTCGAATACTAAGTATTCACAAACACTTGATCTTAGCATCGCCAAGAAAAAAGAATCTGCATTTGAACAGATTCAGATTGATACTTCGATCATATAAAATTAGTCCTCTTCTGGACGACGAAGTAAATTGATAAGTGCGTTCAAATCAGATTGGAGAGGAGCAACAGACTCTCGATTAGCTTCCTGGATAGACAGATAAACCTCTTTTCGGAAAATATCGACATGTTTCGGAGCTGCAATACCTAACTTAACAACATCTCCTTCCACTCCCAGGATTGTCAGCTCTATTTGGTCCTGAATGACGATAGACTCTCCTTTTTTGCGAGAAAGTACTAGCATATCATTCATCACCCTTTCCCTTTATAGTAGTGTATCCTTGTAACAAGTTATGTTTCGTAAGATAAGAAGATCTGTGTAGAATAATTTGTTTCCCCATCTTTGTGTCTGGATTAAATACAATTGGACCCAACAAGTTAATTGTGGATTGTTCTACTTGATCCTTTAACGTGATAATACATCTAATTAGCATATTTGACTCAATTTCCAATTCTTCGACCTCATCATTAGGGAGTTCAAATTCGTAAGTAGGATAAAATAAAAAAGGATCACCTAAAAGAAATGAAAGACTTTTCTCTTTTACCGACTGCAAATACCAGAAGGAAGAATCGTCCATAGATAGCAGTGCAAAATCAGTCTCATCATCGAAACCAGGAATCCCCTTCGAGAAATGATATAGCTGTTCCTCATTCACTTCTAATATTCCCCAAGATAATGTCTCTATAATCAAATCAATCTCTCCTTTAAAGTGTTCCCTCGTATAGGTTATTTCATAATAAACAACAGAAAAGCTATAGAAGCGCTTTTCTAGCACATCTATAGCTCAAAAACTACAACTGAACGTTAATTTCTGGTGGTATAAACTGTATGGAAGCGTATTGCTGCATATATATATTTAACTTGCCACGGTTGTACTCAATCTCCGGACGGTGCCCTTCTGTTTGAATGTTAACCTTCGCAGGTCGAAATTCAATTTGTGGAGCCCTGGTCTCAAAATGGATATCAACATTATCGTATGATGCAGGTCCTCTTGTCTCAGGAAACGAATTCGGTTCGGTATCTGTGCCGTATACTTCAGCAATCGTGTTGCCTGATTTGAAAAATTGGGCCATCCGATTTCCCTGCTCTACCTTCCTAGCAATACCCTGAAGGTATAACTGTTGAATACCTGAATATATTCGTTTGTTCATATCTAACGTATTACCACCATTATAAGCTGCAAAAGCTCTAGATTGATCTATTGTAAGCTCTGGAGGGAAAGACTGAATGTCCCATTCCCCTAAGGTCGTTTCTATAATAACATCCGCCTTGGGTTGAGTAATAGAATAAGCACCTAGATCTGCATCAATACCAAGTATGGCAGGTGTCTGGCGAATTTGCAGAATTGGTTGCAGCAAAGATCCCCACCTCCGTTATCTTATGAAATCCACGAGAGTTGTTGATATAATCTTCGCTCCTACAGATAGTGAGGCGTTGTAGATATTTTCTTGAATCTTTGACTCCATTATTAACCCTTCATAATCTGCATCCTCTGTTTTGGCCTGAAGATCTGTTAAGTTAATATTTAAATCGCTAAGCCGATCCTGCATCAATTCAACGCGGTTAGTCTTAGCCCCAATCTCAGAGCGTGCAGACAAAATAGTCTCCATACGCGTATCAATTACGTCAAGTTGACCTGATATAGCTGTAAAATCACCAGCTTTTAAAGCATTAGAAATATTATTAATGATTGCAAACAGGTTGTCAGCATCTCCAGTATTACCGAAGACTTCATTCCCAGTCATACTTATCGGCATACGTACATCTTCACCTACAATAAACTGAATCTGCCCAATATCTGTAGTAATAGCCTTAGATACATCGTAGGTACCATCCGCACCTTTAACGAAATCATATGGTTTCGTGTTGTATTGCTCGCCATTAAAGATATACTTGCCGTTCAACTTGCTATTAGAAATATCTACAAGTTGTTCTTTTAACTGTAATACTTCTTCATTAATACTATCGAGTGCAGACTGCGGATTACTTCCTGTCGAAGCTTGTACAGTCAATTCACGAATCTTTTGAACGACATCTCCAGCTTGACCCAGCACTGTATCATTGTAATCAAGCCACGAAAGAGCGCTATCTACATTCTTAGTATATTGTTCATTAGAGGAAAGCTCCGCACGATAGCGCAGGGAATACGTGATTCCTACCGGATCATCGGAAGGCTTATTGATCTTGCGTCCGCTAGAAAGCTGTAACTGTGTATCGTTCATCGTACGTGCATTACGGTTTAAGTTAAGCAGAAGCTGTGAATTCATCATGTTAGAGGTTACTCTCAACATACGCTATATCTCCTTTTATCTGCCGACTGTGCCGGTGGAATTGATCAATTTGTCGAGCAGTTCATCAAAAGTAGTCATAAAACGCGCTGCGGCACTATAAGCATGCTGGAATACTAGCATATTCGACATTTCTTCATCTAGGGATACACCGCTTACTGATTGACGACGGGAGTTAACTTGCTCTACGAGATAATCTGAGTTATCCGTCTGACGTGCAGCCTCTTGGGATTGAATACCCAGCTGACCAACCATAGAGCTGAAAAGCCCACCAACAGTGTTGCTCACACTACCGTCTGGCTTAGTAAATTTACTATCCTTCAAGTTCGTCAATAGAAGCGCCAAGGTGTTATTTCCTTTAACGACTTGCGTATTTCCATTCGCATCAACAGTTGTACGTAACGAAGTTGCAAATAGGTTTACGTCAGCTGCAATTTCCGGATTCAGTTTGATCGTTCCAGCCTCACCTGATGTTACAAAGAAATCGCGTCCGACGCTTCCATCCATCGCGTAACCTAACTTGTGAAGCCCGTTTAACCCTTTGACAATGGTCTTGGCGTCCTCATACATTGTTGCGCCCTTAGGCATGGCCTGACCAGCGGTCAAAGTAACTACGGTACCGTCAGCTTGTGTAATCTTGGCATCACTAGTCAACACTGTACCCTCAGGAAGATTGGAGCCAGCTGGCACTGTAATTTCAACGTCACCTGTAGCAATAGTGCTCGCCAAATCATTGAGCTGTTTCTTGTAATCGGCAACATAGGTATTATTGGAAAAAATCATTCCGTAAGCCTCGCCGCCCTTCAAGGTTCCGGAGGCATAAGCATTATTAAGAAACGCGCCATCTACGGTTGCAGTTACTTCCCCACCCTCTACGAGAGGTTGTCCCCCTAAAGAAATGTTATAACCTGCTTCCGTCTCTACAACAGTAATATTAGCGATTTTGGAGAGCTTGTCCGCCATCAGGTCGCGTTGATCACGTAGATCGTTCGCATGATCCCCCATACCCTCAATCTTATAGATCGATTTATTTAGATCTGCGATAGCGGTCAGGTAACCCTGAGCTTCTTTTGCTTTAACATCTATATTAGTGGTTAGATCCCGCTCCAGATTATTCAGTTGCGTGCTCATATAGTTCATAGCATCCGTCAAAGATTGTGCAGTTTGCACTACAATCTTACGGGCCGTTGGATCTTCAGGGTTCTTACTTAGATCCGACCAAGATTTCCAGAAATTATCCAGAACTGTACGAATGCCTGTATCGGATGGCTCATTAACGATAGCTTCCAGCTTAGAGAGCGTATCTGCTTGAAGACTCCAGTTGCCGAAAGCAGCGTTCTCACCACGGTACTGATCATCCAGAAACATTTCTCGAATCCGATCGATAGATGAGAATTCCACCCCTGTACCCATTTGACCTGGAACGGTAGATTTTAACAATCCGTACGCTTCAATAGGTAAAGAGGCTTGCATATTAACACGTTGACGAGTATAACCTTCGGTATTCGCATTAGCGATATTGTGTCCAGTTGTATTAAGAGCTGCGGTCTGAGTAAAAAGGCTGCGTCTCGCCGTCTCTATCGAGTGAAATGTGGATGTCATGCTTCTTACTCCTCCTTATGTTCTGCTCCGGCAGAACACTTCATCAGTACAATTCTAACCTCGTGCATCAAAAATCCCCGACCGATTTACGTTGTTACCTTTGTCGGACGGACGATGATAAGTGATATCCTGATTTGGTCTTCCGACCAACAGATCCAAAGAATAATCTATAAATGTAAGCGACTGCTCTATCAGCTTCTGATTTAGGTCATTGGCTTCTTTCAGGCGATGTAAAGTGTCCGAAAGCTTCTGCTGAATATGCAGCAGTCGTGCCTTGTCTTCAGGGTCAAATATAAGCCTGGACAGCTCCGTTAGGTTCAGGTTCAGGTTGGAACGAATACCCACGCCTTGCAAAACGGTATATGCGGCTAATATTCGCTCTTCCTCGAGCTGCCCAATTACCTTCATTAGCTTGGACTCACGGTTAAGGATGTCTATTAACGCATCCACCTTGTTATCCATAATCGTCTGTTTCTTCTCAGCGGCCAGATCCAGCATTTGAACATGCACTCCATCTAGCCGCTCCAATAGTTCTATTAATGTCGTCAATGCCATGGATGTTTTCACCTAATTCTCGGAGGATTGCTTAAAGTAAGGGGCGAGTTTCTCTGCTAGCTTAGATGCATCAACTTGATAGGTACCTGCGGAGACCTGCTGCTTTAGATTGTCGATCTTAAGTGCGCGTTCTGGATCATTCTTGCCAGTGTTTTGTGCTTGCAAGAGTTGAATCGCTTCATCAGAGATCGAAACCTCATCCTTGCGTGTGCTTTTCTTCATTTGTTCCTGCCTTTGCGCTTCCGCGCTGCGTTGATACGGATTAATCGCGTTAATTCGTCCGGTCTCGTTAATTTTCATAACTTCCACCTTCCTTCTAATATAAAAAAGCCGATAATCTTTACTAAGTTTATCGGCGTAGACTGAAACATTCTTTATAGCTGCAAACGTTTTTTTGCAGATTTTATAGGTCACGCAGCTTATCTATGGCACGATATGCACCATCAGATGTCTTTTTAGTAGTATCCTCAGCAGAATTTTCCTTGACAGCATTCGTGAGATCTTTCCTGAGCCGGCTACGACAGCTGTCACACATATGGCCATCCCGAATCAGTGTACCACACACTTCGCAAGGGTACATCATATTGGGTGCATTAGCTATAGAAATCCGGCCTTCTCGAATAAAGCGGGTAATCTCTTTAATAGAAATCCCCGTAGCATCGGAGAGCTCCTGAATGTTGGTTCCTTTGTTTTCCCGTAAATAATTCACGCAGATCTCATATTCATGCTCCAGCTCTTTGATACAGACCTGGCACAACCCCATAAGATTCTTGACAAACAACCGGCCGCACCTTGGACAATTGTCTAGATTCATAACAAGCAGCCGCTCCTCTCCGTACATTCTGTGCAATGCATAATATTCTTATGCTCCTAGATTACATGATTGCAAGGAATTCGTCTATGGGACAGAAGAAACGCTACCAACCGCAACTAATCCTTAATGGAATGGATATAGCTGTTCACAATCATGCATTTTCGCTTTAGGAACGCGCCCAGGTTAGGCTATAGATTTCTGCAGCATAATCATAGTTAGAAACCATTTGTTTTAGAATTTCGGCACAAGCACGAATCGTGCTTCCGGTTGTATAGATATCATCAACAATAATAATTCGAATGGGACGGCTTATAGGTGAGTTATCTTTCAGCCAATCCTTAAATAGTGTGGAGACTGCCGGATTTGCTCCAAAAGCATTCTTCATATCTGCCAATCGCTCCGCACGTCCTTTAAAGCTCTGCTTACCTGTATGATGCGTACGAATTAGTAGCGGTAGCTGTGGAATCTTTCTATGCCGAGATAGGACATCGGCCAATCTTTCCGCTTGATTGAAGCCCCGTTCTAGAAACCTGGTATCACTGACAGGTACCGGAACTAATAAATCAGCTGACCAAAGGCTGTTTTTTATGTACCTTTTATGTTGAATAAGATGAAAAAAAGATGCTTTCTGAGATAAAAGAGCCCGCTGCTGCTTTTCCTCCTTTAGGGTTAAATATGCCCTATCCAGCATGAGTCCAAGCAGAGGGGCATATCGTTCATTCCCGCGATATTTATATTGACCGAGCCATTCTCTCATCTCATTAGTGTAGGCTACCGCACTCCGGTTACATACAATGGGTGAGGGCTCAGCGCTGCGAGTGCAGTCTGGACAGCCTACATGCCGTCCACATATCAAGCAACGTGGAGCGCGTATCCAAGGAATGGATTCCGCACAATTCTTACAGATACCAGGCAGCTGTGAGGACTGTGGGCTGTGCTTCCCGCAGGTTAGACATTGAGGCACGGAGGGGGTAAGGAGGAAAGACAGGGATTTTCGGAACCTTGTATGCTTGGTATTCATATAGCCCCACCTTTACGAATATATCCTTGGCGGCGAGCAATGATATTCATAGTACGAATCTGAGCAATCGCTCCACGCTGGGATCGGCTCCACTGAGGGGAGGCAAATACAACATGGCCATCAGGATCATCTTTAGAACGACCAGCACGGCCTGCCATCTGTACCAAAGAGGCTTCGTCAAAAAGACCACTGTCTGCATCCAAAATAAATACGTCACTGCGTGGCACGGTAACTCCCCGTTCCAGGATCGTAGTAGTCACTAACAAAGAGATGATACGGTTGCGAAAAGCAGTCACCTTTTCTGCCCGAAATGAATCCTTGGACGAGGTGCCTTCAATAACCACGCCGGGAAAGCTACGACGAAGTAGTATCAGCAATCCTTCGATATGAGCTATTCGAGACACAAATAGAAAAATTTGTGCTTTTCGCTCCAGTGACTTTTGAAGATTTTGTATAAGCGATCTTGGCAAACTTCCACGCTTTAGACAGGTTAGAACCGAAGGTATACTCAAATGCTGCGGGATAGGCAAGGGATGACCATGGAAGCGGACAGGCACTCTGGCATGTGGAAGCTTGCCTAACCGGACCAAACGCTGCATTTCTTGTGGTGGCGTAGCTGATAAATAAATGAAAGAGCCGTCCACTTTACAGGCTTGTTCAGCGGCATAGGCCAACATAGGATCATTATGGTATGGAAACGCATCCAGCTCGTCGATGATTACGAGATCAAAACCTTGATGGAAGCGCAGGAGCTGATGGGTGGTCGAAAGCGTTAAGCGACCGCTCACCCAGCGATCTGCGCTGCCGCCATAAAGTACGGCGATGACCTCCGCCGGAAAAGCCCGGGCGAGCCGCGGCGCGAGCTCAAGTACGACGTCGCGGCGCGGCGTCGCTACCAGCGCCCGCCCTCCGGCGGCGAGCACGGCCTCTAGGAGCGGGAAGATCATCTCCGTTTTCCCCGCTCCCGTCACCGCCCAGAGCAGAAACCGCTCTGGGCATGTACTGGCGGAGCGCTTGCGCGCCTCCGCCAGAAAACCCAGCGCAGCGCCAGCGGCTCCCGCCTGCGCTGGGCTCAGCCCCCACCGGCCTGCGGCCGCGGCGGGGTCAAGGGCGGCCGTGCACCGCACGGCCGGAAGTGCTGCGCTGCGCAGCAGCAGCGCACAAGCCCGGCTGCGCCCAAGCGCGAGGCAGGCCTCGCAATAGGCGCAGCCCATTAGCCCGCACGCGGCGCATGCCGTGCGGCCGGTGGGCACGCTGCCGCAACGCAGGCAGCGCGAAACCGCGCGGCGAGCGACAGCGCCGCGCCGCAATACGTGCGGCAGCTTAGCCGCCGCACGCATCATAACGCCAGCACCCGCAGGGAGCTGGCGGGCTCGCGCCCCGTGCGCAGCCGGGGTCGCACTGCCTACGGCGGCTGTAAGCATCAGCCGCCCCTGCAGATGCGCCAGTTGTACCGCCTGGCGCCAGCAACCTCCTTGCTCTGGCAATTCTTCTGCCAGCAGCGCTTCTACTTCCGGCTCCAATAAAGAGCGCCCGGCCACAGCCCGCAATAATTGTTCTGAATCCGATTCTAGTAATCCAGATTGAAAATCCTCTTTTTCACACCAATCGTATCTTTCATTCTTCTTATTGTCCTGATCTATTCCGAAACTTGATTCATTAGGCTTCCATATGAATATTCCATCATTTAACCACTGTGCCTCCCACAGTCCCCCTGCCTCTTTCTCCTCTCTCAACTCAGCCTCAAGCATACTATTAATATATTGCCCCCACTCCTTAATCCCCCAGGTGCCCATTGCGCTTCTTTGTTTAAAGTTGTCCCGGAGCTTCACAGCCCAACCTAGCGGCAACGCAGAAGAAAGCAGAACCAAACTATTCGCCGCTAAGGAACTCCCAGCTTTCTTCTCCGGTCTAGCTACAGACCACCACCATCTATCCACGCTAAGATCTAATGAAATTTCAACCCTCCAGCTCCCCTTGCATTCCACAGCATATACAGCGACTTGCATAATAATCCCTCCTACCTCTCGCTTGTACTTAGCAACTCCATATTTGATCCCAAATTCACGACTCCGTCTCCCCAAACGCAAAAAGCACACTCCCCCAGTTCTTGGAGAGTGTGCTTCACCCGTTACTTACATATTTACTTAAGATCTGTTGCGCTTTGATTCGCATCCCCTACTTCCTGCCATCCCCATAAAAGGCAGCGATACAGACTGCCCTGACAGCCGCAAGTCTACTACAATTCCTTCATGCTGCAATTCTTCACTCATCTGAAGAGAGTACATAGATGTTGCAAGATCGATAGAGCAGCCGCTAGCGGCCATTTTGGAAACTATCCCAAGTGTTCCATCGCTCGAACCATCATCCATGAACGTTACTCGCAATCGTTTTCCGGTTAGAAGAGCTTGAAATGTCAGTGCCCGAATGTACCATTCCACAACAGATTCATGATTGCGGGTAATAAAAATATAATGAATCCATTTTCCGGACTGCGGTGTTTTACGCACCTTCTGCCGGTTATGCAACATATGAATCATCACTGCAGCGGATACATAAACAACCGCAATCCATATCAACTGGGCTACCATGGAGATGCACCTCCTCTGTATACCAACACTATATGCCGGTATTAAAAGGTCGGTGACTGCCTAGAACACCCATCAGGGAAGCAAGCTGTGTCTACTTAATTTCTTTCCTATATGTAACGTATTACTGTGAAGCTTCTACAAGGTTACCCAGCCATATTTAATCGAATTAATAACAGCTTGAGTCCGATCATCCACTTCCATTTTTTGCAAAATACTGCTAACATGGTTTTTAACTGTTTTTTCACTAATGAATAAATATTCACCAATCATTTTGTTGCTCTTACCTTCAGCCATTAGACGCAGTACTTCTGCTTCACGACGGGTCAGAGGATTGTTGTCGCCAGCAATAAATTTAACACCAGCTTCCTTCACCACTGTATCTGTAGTTACACCAGTCTCGTTAAGGTAAGTCATACGCCGTAATTGATTGATAAGCTTTCCAGTAACCTTTGGATGGATAAAGGCATGTCCTTCACAGACCGAACGAATGGCATTAATAAGGGATTCAGCCTCCATATCCTTCAATAAATAACCATTGGCGCCCTTACGAAGGGTCTCAAATACATAACTCTCATCATCATGAATGGATAAAATAATTACCTTAACCTCCGGGAACATTTCCCGAAGTTTTTGAGTGGCTTCTACGCCGTTCTCAACAGGCATATTGATGTCCATCAATACGATGTCCGGTTTAGTCCCGTTACAAAACTCTAATACCTGAATACCGTCGCCGCACTCCCCTATGACCTCGATATCCTCCTCCATATTCAAAATGCGTTTCAGCCCTTCACGAAAAAGCTGATGATCATCCGCCAAAAGAACCTTAATGGGCGTTTTACTAGAGTTTAAGTTCTCCATCACACTACTCCTTCCCCTTCTCCACATTCGTCGGAATATGGATCACGATTGTTGTCCCCTGATTCTCGGCTGATACAATTTCCATTCTTCCTTCAAGCAGTTCTACACGTTCCCGCATACCTACTAGCCCGAAGCTTTCCCGATTACCTTGCTGATTTTTTAACTTTTGTACATTAAAGCCTAATCCGTTATCTTTAATCACAATCTTAATTAACTGCGCTTGGTATGTAATCTCCACCAATACGAAGCTTGGGTAGGCATGTTTTGCTGCATTAGACAATGCTTCCTGAACAAGACGATATACCGCCGCCTCCATCGCTGAAGATAGTCGGTGTTCCTGTCCCCGGGTTTCCAGAGTCGTCCGCAGTTTCGTCTTCTCTTCAAAATCATGCACATATTTCCGCAAAGTCGGAATCAAGCCCAAATCATCGAGAGCCATCGGTCGTAAATTAAAAATAACCTTACGCATTTCTTCCAGGCTGTTACGAACCTGCCCTTTTAAATCTACTACTTCGTCCTGCACCAGCCCAAATTCCTGCTTTACCAGCATTCTTTCTACAATTTCCGTCCTAAGGACTAGATTTGCCAGCATTTGAGCGGGACCATCATGAATTTCCCGGGCAATTCTCTTCCGTTCTTCTTCTTGAGCCAGGATAATTTTGAGTCCGATCATCTGTCTGTTCTTCGCCGATTCGACAATTCTCGTCACTTGGCCTAGTTCTCCCGACAAATATTCGAGCACTACGCTCATTTGCGAACCAATTGACTCTGCACGCTCTACAGAATTTTCGACACTGCGCACTCGCATTTGTAATTCATCACGTCTGCTTCGAAGATAGACCTCTCGCTCACGCGTCATCATGAGTTCGAGCTGAAGCTCTGTAGCCTTCTCATAAGCAATACGGATATCCTTCTCTGAGTAGCGGACAAAGTCCCGGCTGACCTCTGTCAGCCGGATTCTGGAGCGGTGATACTGTAACTCCAGCTTGTCTACCTTTTTCAACGTTTCATCCGTTTCGTCCATGACCCGCTGCAGTTCCTTGTTGAGTGCAGCAAGTTCATCACGTGCAACCTGCAATATTTCAAAAATCTGATACTTGCTGCTCTCCATCACGTCGATGGTATTTTTAATAACGCGATCAATCGCATCGGCTTGAAATTCCACGGATGCTTGCCCCTTTTCTATCGGATCGTATTAAGGTTTTCCTTATATATTAACATATCACGATTCGATAGTTACGGTCTTCGTTTTCTGTTCCCATTTTACAGTTAATCCTAACTGTTCAGAAACCAGTCTCAGAGGTACTAAAGTCCTACCCTGTAAAATAATAGGTGCTACTTCAGCACTTTGTCGCTTACCATTTAACAGGTATTCCTTTTTATTTACCGTCAGATCCAGTGCCTTGGCTCCGCGCAACACCATGATCTTCTTATTCACCTGATCCCAGGTAGCATTCCCTCCAAAAGCATCCAGCACATAACGGATCGGCACATAAGTACTGCCGTCTTTCACAATTGGAGCTACATCAATAGCCTTCTTATTTCCGTTTACGGTCATTGCTTTGGAGCCGATACTCATCGAAGCCGTACCCTTTGGTAACCCTGCATCACTGGAAAGTGAAGGCATTGTGAAGGTGATATTATCAAAAGCAACGGTACCTGTCTTCGCCCGTTCATCTTGGCCTTCCTCTACGTTGACTACATAAAGTCTCTTCAGCGTAGCCGGGAATTTAATCCCTGATCCTGACAAGTCGATGTTTATGTTCTTCCAACCGTTCCAATCGATAATCTTCGCAAGATCTACATAGGCTGTAGCTCCACTATTGTCGACAAACTCAGCACGCAGCCAGTTTAAGCTCATATCGCCCATCACATCAACTGACATCGAAGTTGCAAGCGCTGGAACGGCTTTTCCACTTGTGCCGTTAAGTTGAGCATAAGCGTACATTTTACCGCTGCCAGCCGTCATATCATAACTGAGTGACAGCACCTTGGAGCCTACTCTTTCAGCCGATCCGTCTACTATTGTTGCAGTCCCCTGTACCGCTGGCACATTGGTAGTAAAGTTAACTGGATAACTTACCTTCTCGAAATCTTCCCATGTTGTAGCTGCTGCTGTCGATAATACAACCGCTGTGCTAAATCCATCATAACGAGCAATAGCGTAACCTGTAGTAACCCCTGCATCCACAGAGTTTACAGTAAGCTTGCCATTTTGCACGACTCCCTTAAAGCCTACAAACTCCCACTTCAGCGCTGAATCTGGAACGCTTATGGTTGCTCCACTCTTCGTAGAGGCCTTTACAGGGACAGATACAGTTGTCCCAGCTGTCAGTGGCGCTGTAGCAGTGCCTACACTCATGCTGGATAGATCATCTCCACCCAAGACTGTAAGGGTTGTAGAAGCGCTTGCTACGCCGCTTTTAGCCGTTAAGGTAACGGTGCCTGGCTTCACTGCCGTTACTTCTCCTGCACTTACAGTTGCGCTTCCTCCGCTTGATGTCCAAGTAGGATTGCCTGCTGCTACATCTATAGGGTTATAGTAAGTGTCATAACCTTTTAACGAATAAGTAGCCTTTTGTCCAACTAATAGCGAAGTGCTTCCGCTAATTTTAATTCCTTTTACTTCACCTTGTGGTGCGTTAGTATAAACACCAAGCGCGTTAACAATGCTGCGCTGCTCTGTGCCATACTCTGTATTAAAGGTTAGTGTGGCTGAGCTTTCACCAAGAGGCCGGTCTACCATCGTTGTAGAGCCGCCTCCGTCTAAGTTAAGCCCTTTCCAGACTCCAATATTGGTCATAAAAGATTGCAGCTCGGTCAAGGACATTCCTGAGCTGTTGCCATTTTTTTCAGTAGCTATAATATAAACATAACGTCCATCCTGAGAGTATCCTAAAGCCGTACGTGCACGATAACCGCCAATGCTGCTAGTCGAGCGAGAGAACGTTGCAGCTTTTCCGTTATTTACAAGAATCGTATGTCCACCAATCATTGTTTGCAGATTAGCAGGATCTAGCGATTGCTGCGTAGTCTTGGATTTCAGGGAGTACACACTTGTTACCGGTTGTCCTACAGTCAGATGGGCAGTAACATACCGTGCGGCTAAGCCATGGGCCCGCAAAATATAAGCTCCCTTTGGAACCGCTGTAGGAAGCGCAGCATTTTCAGATATTTGAGTAACTACGCCGTTCTCAACGAGCACCTCTGTCGGTGTGGTTGAGCTGTTTTTGGGACGATCGAGTGCGGTCCATACATCCGTATAGATGTACATTGCATTAGCATGGCTATAAGTAGAGCTTCCACCTTCAGGACTATAAGCACCTTTATTGATACCGGATATCTCAAACTGTGCGCCGTCAGGTGCGGTTACCATTCCTTCAAAGCTGAACTCATCAATAAGAGGCTTGCGGTCCTTAGTCACTGCAAAGGCATACATTCCATCCAATTGCGAAGGGGTGGATACCAATACTCCACTGGATACTTGTCCACCAATCGGAGCGCCTTCCCCGCCTGTATTAAAATAATCTCCGTTTACTGCAGCCACGGCTCCAGTTTCCTTAGCCATCCCGCCAGTACTTTGACGTGTTGTCAGGTTTCCACCTTTACCTGTCATAACATCTAATGAAACATATGGATTGTTGAGGTCAACGCGAATAACATCCGCCAAGCCAGAAGCACTCGCTCCTGAACGTGTAGCCGTATATTTGTATTTCATCATAATGGCGCCCGAAGTAATTACTTCTTCTCCCAGCTTGCTTACTTTAAAATTAGATGTGGCTGCGGCAGCAATTGGTGTGGAACTATGACCAAACATAGCTAAGCCTTCACTGCCAATTACCGGCATAATCCACAACACACCTGCTAATGAAGCGGCAACCCATTTTTTAGTAGATGATAATTTTATTCCCCGAACAACTTCTCTACTCTTCTTCTCCATGAAAACTTCATTCATTTCGACGTAACTCTCCCATCTCTTTTTTACTCTTCAAGTCCGTTATCAAAAGTCTGGAAACTGGTTCCTATTTTTCTAGTACTCTTTTAATAGACTGAAAATAAGCGAAAAAGTTGCGAAATTGAGAGATTTCAAGCTTTATAGAGTCTCGTAACACAAACTATTAACATAAAAAAAAGCCCAGCAGAATGCCAGGCTTTACCAATCTATTTATTCTACAAATAATCTGTTTGCTTCAGCATCCGATGCAACATCACAGCAGCTTGTGCACGAGTGGCATTACCCTGAGGTTGGAACTCACTTGTGGTCATTCCCAAAATAATCCCAGATTGCACAGCTTTAGCTACGAATTCTGCACTTTGATTCTGAATTTTAGACTTATCCTTAAAGCGAGCCAGTGTTGAGGCAGAAGTGCCGCTTAAAGTAATAGGATGTTTGGTGTATTCCATTGCCCGAATCATCATGATTGCCATCTGCTCTCGAGTGATATTATCATTAGGCCGGAAGGAGCCATCCGTGTTCCCTGTAATAATACCAGCCTTGGCTGCTGCACCAATATAGTCTCCAGTTTGTGTGGAAGGCTGCACATCCCGGAAGCGCTGTGCGGTCTCGCGATCGCCTAGCAAACCAAGTCCCCGGCTAAGCATTACTGCAAACTCTGCACGGGTAATCTTTTTTTCTGGACTAAATGTAGTCCCGTAACTGCTATCGATGATAGTCTTTGCACTAAGCTCAGCTACGATCGAATTACTCCAATGCTTACTCATATCTGAGAAGGCCCGGGTTGATATAAAGGTTCCTAACACCTGATTACCCTCCGTACGAGCACGAATAATCGTATAGCTACCTACCGTACTTACTTTTGTTGGCAGATAAGCTGCATCGTAATAGGAAAGATCCAGTCTAGCAGCAGATGTCTGCGCATTGTTCAATGAAGAAGTTGTACGCACAGTGTATTCTCCAGGTACCGATAATGCCTTAGCATTAGAATAATTGCTGCTTACTATCGCAGTCACCCGGACATCCATAAGACTAGTAACGCTCTGCATCCCCATAGTTTTTAGCTTTTGCTCAAATGGGGAGAACGTACCTGCCGGAACCTTTTCTAAGCGGAACACCAGCGAGATATTTTTACTGTCTGCAATCAAGCTAGTCGCTAATCCGTTCATATCGATATCGTCTAGTCCTACGCTATATAAGTGATCGCCATAACGTATCATAAATTTTGTGGTTTTACTGCGATTTACAGCATCAAGCAAAGGCTTTAAAGGAACAGTCACATAGGCCGATTGTTCTGTAGCAGGCACCTCAAAAGCTAATGTATCACTACTTGCCTTATACAGATATTCATAACTGGCCGTCAGGCGATCTGTGTTTAAGGTATATCTTTTTACAGATTGATTGTATAACGAACGGTCATCCACGATTTGTGAAGAGTCACTCTTCAGCAGCGCGTATTCTTTTCCAAACTCACTTGTTGCAAGCGTCCCTAGATAGGATGGACGATTTCCCGTTCCGGTGCTCACGCCGGTTAGGTTCTTAACAGAGAGAGAAGAGAATGAGGACAGTACATTACCGTTCAGATCCTTGATCGTACCTGAACCTGACATATAGGACAAATCGATAGTTTGCCCGGTCTTTACTACTGAGGATGTTGTTATTTTCAAAATATCCCCTGACAAAGTGTAGTTTTGCACACCCATACTGCTTCCATCTGCTCTAACTCCGAACTGATTAGCATAGAGGGAACCAGATGCCTGCATGTTTTTACTGAATGTAACCGTAAGCTCGTCGCCATTGATGGTGGCAGAACTAATCTCAGGTATGCTAGTGCCGCTATTTTCCGAGATGGACACAGGCTGCAGGTTAATATAAGCTGCACGGTTTCCATTTAAATCGCTTATTCCGGTAGTCCCCGGAACATAGGATACAGTAACATTCTGATTCACCGTCAAAGCACTCTGGAGCGTTAGCGTGACCTGTGAGCCACTGACTGATACATTCGTAACATAGTTAGGAGTGCTGCCAACAAGCACAGAGAACTGGCTGTTCATCGGGAGGTTTGTCGTTGACAAGCCTTCATTGTAATTCAGAAGGATTTTATTGCCACCTCCGGTTGCACTTTGGAACACGGGTGGAATTGTATCGTTGCTGTTGCGAATGTAGAAATCTGTGAAATCCGCAATATTTTGTCCAAAAGAATTCTGCAAAGGATAAGAGCCTGCATAATAGGAGACACGAACGGTCTGGCCATTAGAAGCATCGCTATTTAACCCTAAATATACAGTGTTCCCGCTGGAGCTTATGGAGTTGACCCCTAGGGATCCCCCATCTGAAGTCACTAGAAACTGACTATGTGCGTAAGAGGAAACTGCCTTTAAGGAGTCATTGAAATTCAACGCTACAGTTCTACCCGTGATCCGTCCATCTTTGGGTGTAGGCATGGAGGACTCGATAGTGTTAGTTACCTGCTTTGAGCTAAAGGTGCTGGCTGCATTTCCGCTTGGATCTTGAATGGTCCGCAGGCCACCTGTATAGCTAACCTTCACGTTCTGTCCAACCGCTACCCCTGTACTGAGTAACACATAGGCGCTGTCTCCCTGGATATAGACACTTTCAATTGTACGATTCTCATCATTCACCGTAGCACCAAAGCTGGAGATCAACAGTGCAATGGAAGAGTTGAGGCTCTCATTGTATTTTAAACGAATGGTCCGATTGTTCTCGAGTGATGCAGATGTGAGCTGTGGAGCTGTTTTGTCCTGAGACAAGGTCCGGAAGCTCCATGAATTTTTTCCGCTTAGTCCATCATAGATAACATTAGCATCAATAGCGTCTACAAAAGCTCCTTTAGCAATATCAATATAATAGGTTGAGTCGCTATCTAAAGCTGTTTTAGGCGTAATTACATATTCGTTTGCAGCAGTTGTACTCCGGTTAACAGTAACCGGAACCTGTGCGCCGCCACTTTTATAAAGTGCTACGCCATTTTCCACAGCACTGTTATAATTCACATTACGATTGAATGCGACAGAAAATGATCTGTTGTTAGCTATGGATTCACTCCGGTCAGCCGGATTTAGCGCGCTTACGTTAAGTCCTGTCAAAGAAGCCGTTGTAAATGTCCAGGTATACGCACCCGAAGCCGGAAATACATTTCCGTCTTGATCGTAAAAAGCTCCCTGCGGTATCGTCACCGTATACTGCGTACTGTTTAGCAAGGGTGATGCTGCTGATGCTGGAAGCATTGTTATAGTTCTGCTGCTTCCTCCTGTAACGGCTGGGGAGTTTACATTAAGCCATCTCGTTCTAGCATCGTTAGCTGCACCTGGAGATACTGTTATGGTTCCAGCTGCAGGCATCATAGGACGATCAAATGTAAGCTGTAGGGCTCCAGTGGTAGATACCCCACCTGATCCGTTTGCCGGTGCAGGAGTCACTGGAATCTCTGCCACACCTTTAGTAGAGAAGCTCCACACATCACCGCTTGAAATCCCGGAATACGTTCGATTATCAACATCCTTAAAAGCATAAGAATCTATAAGAACATAATAGTTACTTCCGGAGGCCAATGTTTTATCCAATGTTAGTTTAACTGTAGTAGAGTTAGTATCAGTCTGAACGTTGACTCTAGTATCATCATCCTTAATTTTGAACTCTTGTACGGTTGCATTATCTGCAGACGACAAAATTCGAATGGAACCTCCACCTTTTATCAGGTTTTTATTTAAGGTTAGACTTAGCTCCTTAAGGGCTCCTGCATCCACTCTTGTATTATTAGCAGGTGAAAAGTTGCCTGCCGTAATCGCTGTATTACTCTCAGGCGCAGTAGTAAATGCCCATGAAGTAACACCTGACTCATTACCATCATTATCCTTGAACAACCCCTTAGGGATTGTTACTGTATAAGTCTTGTTTGAAGTAAACTGTTGATTTAGCTTAAGCTCGTAATCTTTTGAACTACCAATTAGACCATAGCTACCAATAGGAATCGTTAAAAAAGGTGAGCTATCACCTTGACCCGTAATAGTAATTTCACCTGACTGCGGGTTTACTTGACGATCAAAGCTCAGTCTAAGGGATGATCCGATATTTACATAACTTGCTCCAGGCGCTGGTGAGACTGTTATACCAAACTCTGATGCAGCGTACACTGCTGAATTCCCTATTCCAATAGCAGGATAACCCGAACCAAGTACTAACTCTCCCGCTAGAATAAGTGCCGTCCATATTGAAATTTTTCTTTTCATTCCGTGATAGACTCCTCTCAAGCCATACTATCGTCTTTATGTATATTCTTATATTTCGGCTAAAAGGCTGGCAAAGTTTAGTAGTCTACTTCTCTATGGTTAGATTCACTAGCCTTGCTCGTTTTCGCACGCAAAATAACCCGCAGAGTTGACACCATGGCCAACTTGCGGGCTAACATATTATAAGACCGTATGATAAATTACAACCCTGCTTGATCTCTTAGCAATTCTGCTTTATCTACGCGTTCCCATGGAAGATCAACATCAGTACGTCCGAAATGACCGTAAGCTGCAGTTTGTCTATAAATCGGTTTACGCAAATCAAGCATAGAAATGATGCCCGCAGGGCGAAGATCAAAGTTGTTGCTGATCAGTTGAACCATTTTCTCTTCACTGATTTTACCTGTTCCGTATGTATCCACATTTATCGAGACAGGAGTAGCTACACCGATGGCATAGGCAAGTTGGATCTCACATTTGTCGGCCAAACCAGCAGCTACAAGATTCTTAGCTACATAACGAGCCGCGTAAGCCGCAGAACGGTCCACTTTAGTTGGATCCTTACCTGAGAATGCTCCGCCGCCATGACGAGCATAACCGCCGTATGTATCGACGATAATCTTACGGCCAGTTAGACCAGCATCCCCTTGAGGACCCCCAATAACAAAACGTCCGGTTGGGTTAATAAAGTATTTGGTTTCTGCATCAAGCAGTTCCGCAGGAACAACAGGCAAAATAACATGTTCTTTAATATCCGCCTGAATTTGTTCAAGAGAAATTTCCTCTGCATGTTGTGTAGATACTACGATAGCGTCTACGCGTACAGGTTTTTCATCTTGATACTCAATCGTAACTTGTGTTTTGCCGTCTGGACGAAGATAGTCCAAGGTTCCGTTCTTTCGAACTTCAGATAAACGACGTGCAATACGATGTGATAAAGCAATCGGCAGTGGCATCAGTTCAGGTGTCTCGTTCGTAGCAAAACCAAACATGAGCCCTTGATCGCCTGCACCAATATTAGCTGTTTCTTCAGCTACTTGAGCAGGATCACGGTGTTCTAAAGCAGAGTTAACACCTTGGGCAATATCAGCGGACTGCTCGTTAAGAGAACTCAACACAGCACATGTATTATAGTCGAAACCATATTTTGCACGTGTGTATCCAATTTCTTTGATGGTATTGCGTACGATGGCAGGAATATCAACATACTCTGATTTGGTACTGATTTCCCCGATCACCAGTACAAGACCTGTTGCTACTGCTACTTCGCAGGCTACACGTGCATTAGGATCATTAACTAAAAATGCATCCAATACCGCGTCGGAAATCTGGTCACAGATTTTATCCGGATGCCCTTCCGTAACGGACTCAGAAGTAAACAAATGACGCCCTTTAATAGACAAGTATAACAACCTCCCATATGGTTAGTCTGACACTGTATAAGGGATTCCTTAATGATAACAGGCCAAATAATAAAACTAAATAATATAAATAATTCAGGTTTGCCTGATTTCTTTTTATGAAGGATTTTTGCAAAATTTGATGCCTACATTCACTAAACTCTTCAAAAAAATGAACCTTTTCCATATGGAAAAGGTTTAAGGCTTTCCTCAAAAGTCATATTATCTTATTTAGGGGGTGGTGTCAATTAAACACAGAACCCCCCGTGAGAGTATGAATATTGATTTCACGCTATAAAAAAGCAATATCAGACAAGGAATAAGGCCATCCTAACCCCTGATATTATTGAAAAAGAGACTGTTCAGCTTGCTTAATGAGTCTCTTCGTAATTTCTCCTCCAACAGACCCATTATCCCTTGAACTCAGATGCCCAAGGTACTGACTACGGCCAGAACCACTACCTCCGACAGCTCCTAACTCAGAAGCAAACTCCGTGTCTGCCCCGCCTCCATAATGAGCCCCATATAAACCAAATTCAGCTGCAATTTCATATTGCATTTGTTTCAGCATTGTCCGACTTTCAGGTACGACTGTACGATTATTACGTGCCATGTTACAGCACCTCCTGTGAATTTGTAAGATTACAGGAATATTGTGCGTCCATCACTTAATCTTCAATCGCGCCAATGATTTGTAACTTTGGAAAACAGTTTGAAGGTATGATTAAGTCCGTTTACGGGCATTATGAATATATATCATTACACATTATTTCAAGGTATATCCACCACGAACCATCACAACAAGACCAAGCGTTTGACCCTCTTGAACAGCTATTCCACGACCATCACGAGGGAAGGACAATAAGTGGTTAGATGGTGCAGCTAGTCCGTTTGTAAGATCTTTACCGTCTGTTAAATCGGCCACACCATTGGCATCTTGTGAAACGATTACTGCTTTACCCGCGCGAACGATAAATTCAGCGCCTGCAGAAGCAATTAAAGTTTGGCCGGGCTTCACATCAACAATCACAGATTCATTACTGCTATTTTGACCAGGCGTAGCTACTGGCGCTGTGGTTGCACTAGGCGCAGGTGTAGCACTCGCTACCGGAGTCGTCACTGTACCACCTGATAGTGCTTTCTGAATTTGCTGATCTACGTAGCTTTTCGTAACTACAGGATCATCCGTTGTGCCAGGCTGAGAGCCAACACCAGCACCTTCAGCAGTAATGTTTAGCAGAGATCCAGCCCATACACCACCAGCCAGCAATACGGCTGCGGTTGTTACTTTCCATACCGATTTCAAAGAAGTTCCTCCTCATTATTGGGGATAAAAACCTATAAAAAAAGAATAGCCTCCGAAGAGGCTATTCTGTGCTTCGGTAATTCTAAAGCAATGATTATTTACCAGTAACTACAGTACCAGTTGTGATCTTGTTACCAGCATCATCAGTGATGTTCGCACTAGCATTAACCTTAACTTCGATGGAGTTAACATCGTTAGCGTTGAGGTTTTGTTTACCAGTAGTTCCATCCAATTTGTCGAATGTTACATAGAACTTACCAGCGTCAGATCCAGCACCAGGAGCGATGCTAGCAGGTTTAACGTTGGATTTGTCTGCATTTTGGCTAACACCGTTAATCGAGAATTCGAAATCAGCAAGTTGAACTGTAGAAGCCTTAACATCTTCGCTGAATCCGATAACCAATACAGTGTTGTCACCACTAGAAACAGCAGCAGTTGTCAATGTAGGTTTAACGCGGTCTGTAAGTTCGGATTTCTTCTCAACAGCAATAATTCCGTTTCCAGCTTTATCCGCGATACCGAAGACTTGGAATGTATAGTCTTCTGTTTTGGTGATTGTGTTACCAGGGATGTAGACTCTTACAGTTGCTGTTTTAGGAGCAGCTGCATCATCACCTGTACCAATTGAAGTGATTACTGGGTAAGCACCAAGTGGCAATGCTTTGCTGTTCAGAGTATAGCTATTAACATCAGTTAAAGTAGCTACATTCAAACCACTTGCATCGGAACCAGAATCTTTAACAACTACGTCGTAGTATACATCAGCAATTACAGTACCAGCCGCATCTTTGTCATGCGGAGTAATGCTAACTACTTCTGGTCTTGTTACATCACTAGTATTTGCAGCTTCAATAGCTAGAGCAACTGTTGTTGATGCAAACGGATTAGTTGAGAATGAATCATCTGTAACCAAACCTTGTGGTAGGCGTACAGTGTAGTCTGCACCAGACAAGGAAACAGCGTAAGTCAATGTTTTCTTATCAGCAGACAAGGAACCAGCTCTAACATTCAGTGTTGCAGCTTGTTGACCAGTCTTGTTGTTGATAACAAGAATTTGTCTGTTGTTAGTTCCAGCAGTATCAAGAATTACTTCTTCATTGAACTTAATTACCAAACCTTTGTTGGAATAAGTTGCAGAAGTTACACCAGGAGCACTAGTATCCTTAGTGAATGTAATTGCTTGAGTCGCAGCTGCACTCAAAGTGTTACCAAGAGTGTCACGTACGGATTGACCAAATACGATGGATCCTGTGAATGTGCCAGATGTAGGCAATGCACTCAATGGGGATCTCAATTTGATTGTGTCGCTATCGGAAGAAGTGCTCACATAGAACACACCTTTGCTTTCTCCGTTAGCATCAAGTAAACGAACATTACCTACTAGGGAATCTCTGTTTACCTTTTTGTCGAATTTAACTTCAACATAACGATCGCCGACTGGAGTCACGCTCTTAATTACAGGAGCTGCTACATCGGATACTACAGTAACACTAGTTTTGATTGGGTTAGGGTTCGCAACATTACCTGCGAAGTCAGAAACGTTAGTCAGAGATACATCATAAGTAGTACCGCTATTCAAGTTTCCAGTAGTCAAAACAAATGTGTCATAAGTATCTCTTTGAACAGTTGCAGCCGCACCGTTAACATAAGCGATAATACCTGCTGGTTTAACTGGTTCGCTAAATTTAACATATACTTTGTTAGTAGTTGCTTTAGCAACAGCATTTACAGTAGCTACTGTAGGAGCCACAGTATCAGCAACAGGTACAATGTTAGTGAAAGCTGGAACTACTTCACCACTTGTTGTTTTGATTTTATCGTTAACAACAACAGTGTATTGACCTTTCAAATACTCAAGTCCTGGGAAAGTGATAGTAGCTTCAGTGTTATCAGTGCTGAAAGATACTTCTGCGCCCGCTGCAGTTACAACTGGAGCACCACTAAGTGCAGTTACTTGAACTACATCTTTAATCAATTTTCCATCTTCAGCAACTGTATCTCCATCAACAGCACGGTTGAATTTAACAACCAATTGTTTAGAGTTTGGAGCAGTTACAGAAACAACTTTAGGAGCTTGTAAAGTTACTTTTGCAGTGAAATCTTTTTCTTGGTGTTTAAAGTTGATTGTAGTTTCAACACCTGCTACAAGAGCAGTAGTCAATTCTACAGTTGTAGTAGTTTTATCAGAGAAAGTAACAACTACTTTAGTTGGGCTTACTGCTTCAGCAGAAGCTACAGTCAATTGTGGAACTGTAAGCTTTTGATCAACAGCATAAGCTGTTTCAACTACCAAAGAACGGCTAGCGTTAGCTTTGAAGTTAGTGTCTTTAGCAACCAAACCTGCGTCGATTACTGCTTGAGCGTAACCTTTAGCCCATGCGGATGCAGAGTTATCAGTTGTAGTTGGTTGTTCCAGTTTCAAAGCACGGAACAATACAGCCGATACTTCTTCAACAGTCACTTTACCGTTGTAGTCAAAGATACCTTTAACAGTATCTTTACCTTGCATCAAGTTAGCTGCAGTAACAGCTTCGATGTAAGGAACTGCCCAGTTAGAAGCATTGTAACCTTTGTCTTTGTAAGACAATTTGTTAGTCACTTCTGAAAGATCAAACAATTTAGTAACGATCTTCGCGAATTCAGCGCGAGTAAGATCTTTTTCAAGGTGAGCTTGACCATCTGGGTATCCATTGAGAATACCTTTCGCTGCCAAAGCATCAAATTTTTGTTGCGGAGTTGTTGCTGCGTCACCAAACGCTACAGAGGCAAACATCGAGAATGCCATTGCTGTAGATAATGCTACGGATAAAATTTTCTTCATAACCTTTTTTTCTCCTCCTTGGACGTTCATAAACTGGGATTTTTCTTTAGTTGAGTAGCTCATATCACTCATTAGCCGATGCACCCCCTTTCCAGAGTTGAGCAAATTAAGTATAAATAATGTCTGTGACGGGTATCACAGAAACTGGTAAACGATTTTAGGACATGACAATACTAGATTCCTAATTATACCTAAGTATTATACAATGTGCCTCAAGTCACGTAAAGCTAATTTTTCCATTTGTTGAAATTGGCTTTACCAGCGGTTAATTTCAGCCCCTGTGTAAATGACTCTACACCTTAAACGCAGAAGATTTGAAAAAGTTGCGGTTTCTCAAAAAAAATCTTCTTTTTATATTTTCCGGTGTGATCCCATTAGAAGATACATATGTATGATCTACTAACTATTGTTAATCATGGGTGCCTACGGAAAATAGTATATCATAGTCGCTTTCTAAACGTCATTATGCAATATTTACTAAGAATCATTAACACTTGTACTATTAATTTAAACATTCCTACAAAAAACAAAAAAAGCGCCGTTGCCGACGCTTGCTTCTATTACATTGTTTCTAACGAATCTTCATAGATAATTGGATCAATTCCTGACGCTTCTCAGGACTCGAGTTCACATTGTCATACATTGCATCAATA
The DNA here is from genome assembly GCF_038005365.1 of Paenibacillus sp. FSL H8-0315. Classification (NCBI taxonomy): domain Bacteria; kingdom Bacillati; phylum Bacillota; class Bacilli; order Caryophanales; family Paenibacillaceae; genus Paenibacillus; species Paenibacillus sp. FSL H8-0315. The sequence goes on from NZ_JBBOTA010000001.1 coordinate 2,883,688, forward strand.
GCTGCGCGGTTCTCGCGGTAGCTCTTCTCATGCTTGATTGTAGTATGAGACCATTCGATCAGAGCGTTCTCAGCAACAACAAGCTCGTTGTATGAATCGTGGAATCCCGTTGCTTGTACAAGCTCTTCCATGACCTCCTGAGTAATCTCCTGTAATGCGCGTTTAGCTGCAATTTCCTTTTCCAACACTTTTGCTCTATTCTCAAACATATTCTTGGCTTTCATGTAATCCAGCTGTGCTTTTGATAAAATCGGTTTCATCGATGGCTTTCACCTTTCAGAAAATAATATTTTCTACATTATTGTATCGTAAATCGGTGCAGATTACAAAATTTATGTCGCTGGTAATTGTTATCTTTACATCAAAACTCCGACCTGCGAATACTTTTCGCAGGCCGGAGCACTTTTTTATTCTTTAGTTAAAGTTCTTAGGGAAGATGCTTGTACTCTTCTGTAAGAGTGCCACAGTAATCTTACCAGCCTCTGCTCTAGTCAACTTACCCTTCGGGTTAAAGTTATAGACGGGCTTCTTTTGGCCTGTAACGGTCACAGCACTTCCTTCCATAATCTTAGCTTTAGATATAGCTTCAATTGCAGGACGTGAGTAGAAATCCATGTTGCTTGTATCAACAAATGATTTGCTTAAGCTTGCCAACAGTTTACTGTCATTCAACGACATCTTGAGTTTCAACGCCCTAGCTATCATTACTGCGGCTTGTTCACGTGTTAAGGCTTGATCAGGCCCAAAGAAGCCATCACTGAGACCTGTAACAATACCTGCCCTAGCAGCCGTCTCAATGTGTTTGAAATCCCATGTGGCCGCGACGGCTTCTGGCACAATATCAAAGAAGGTTTGTTTATTAGCATCATAGTTCAAAGGAATACTTAATGATTTCACCAACAATGTAGCAAATTCACCACGAGTGGTCAAATCGTCGGCTCCGAATGCATCTGCTCGAAGATTGGTCATAAATCCTTTGGAATACAATCCATTCATTATATTTCTGCCCCATGGATGATTCGTAATATCAACAAAACCACGGCGCAGCTTCATAACAGTGTAATAACCAAATTCATCGAATGGAACGGTGATGGTATGTTTTTTCGTATCTACGACCCCGCCCAAGTTCTCCCACTTACCTGAATCTGTATATCGGAATACTGTAATAGTCGATCCCACTTCATCCACAATGCTGGAGTTGAAAGTAAGCGTCAATTCACCACGTTGAGAAGGTACGATTTTTCTTGTTTGACTATACTGTGTAAAGTATCCAGTCTTTCCACTGGCATCCACGAAATGCGGGGTAACCCCGTTGGTCTCAAGATTAACGCCATCATTTCCTAGACCACCACTGAGCCAATAGATATCCGATACTCTCGAAAAGTTATTAGTAGAGACGGTTGATGTAAAGCGCAGAGCAAGATCCTGTGGAATCACAAGCTGCCCGCCCCCGCCTTCGGTTCTGTCGTCACTACCCGTTACGTTGATAATGTTCCCGTAATCATTCTTACGTTCAACAACGCCATCAGCGGGATCCGCAATACCAAACAACAGTTTTGTATTAGGATAATATTTTGCAGCACCAGAGCTAGTATATCCCTTCATAATCGTGCCTTTAGGGAAGTTCAATTCCAAGGTTTTATTAAAGACACTATACTTCGTAGCTACCTTCTCAGCCATATATTGTGTATCAATCTGCACTGCACTAGCATAATACACATTTATAGTATCGCTTATTGTGGAGTTAGCACGAACCACTTGTATCTTAATGGGATTCGATTTGTCTGCTTTTAAGCCCACATAATCATAGGTGAAGCGATCTTGATTTGGCAAATCCGTACGTTTAATTGCTTCTTCTTTGCCAATTATTACTTTAGTGGCACCTTCAGCCTCAATATCAAAACGAACAAAGTTTTTGTTAACAACAATTTGCTCACCTACCGTCGCTACAGGTGACAGAAGACGATATGGAGCAACTTCCCGCACTACTTCAAGACGTTGTGTAGTTCTTGCTCCTGTTTTGTTAATAAGCTCTAGGGTATAAACTTGACTTCCTGGGGCATCAAATTTAATGTCACGTAATCTTAAAATAAAGTTTTTAGCACTGCCAATGTAGTCATAATACAGACCATTTGCAGCCACTTCATCAGGATAACGTTTAGGACCAATAGGTCCATCGGATTCCGTACCGTCAATTAGCAGCTTATCCTGCCCCGTCGAAGTAAACACCAAAGTAGAGCCCTGATATAGATTCAGCGTTGTAGCACCACTACCTTGTAGTACCAAGTCGAATTTATCTTTGCTTGTTGTATATTTTTCATCCTTATATACAATCTCAGCTGGCAATGCCAGCATGGCATTACGCTCGACTTCATTAGAAAGGGTTGTAGTTGTAAAAGGTAAACGATTATCCCCTAAAGTAGGATGGAATTGTTTTACCCCAGAAATGTTGGTATCAATGATGTAAATTTTAAGTTCTTTTTTGATAATACGTTGGTTACCAGCATTATCTCTTGAGACTCCAGTAAACACGATTTTATTCTCACCGTATACCAGTGGCCCCGTCTGACTGATTGTCACAGTGAAATTAAAAGTTGTTTTATTTACTGTTGAGTTTTTTTCTACTTCAAGCTTAAAAGGATTGCTAGATAATGAGTTACTGTCTGTACCGTTAATTTGCACTTGTGCATTTTCTATATTTTCGAACCCGATATATTCCCCAGCGACATTAAGTTTTCTTTCTACACTGGAATCGAATTCGTAGGTCTGACCATCTTGCAGATTACTTACATATATATAGTTTTTCGATACATATGAAATATCAGCATTATAGAAGGATTCGGATCCTTTATAACGGAATTGTACCTTTTGTTGACCATTAGAGAACCCTGATATTTTATAAATATATTCATTTGTTCCTGTGCCTGCAGTTACATAATCTATGGATAGTGGTTTATTACTCAAAGGCAAATAGTTTGCAGTTATATCTGCTGGGGTTGTTGATCTATTTGTCTTCGCCATTATATAGAAACTATCCGTCTCCAACTGTTGGCCATTCAAAGGCAATTTAGAGATATTGGTAAGATCACCTGAGCCTGTATATCCAGGAAGGTAGTACATTTCTGTTATAACAGTCTCATTTTTCAAAAATTTATATGAATAAAGATGAGAACTGCTGTGGCTGCCATAATCTACAGACAATTTAAAGTCATTTACACCCGCCAAGATTTCTAAATCAGCTGCAGTCTTAAATTTAACCAATTTATACGTTGGCGTAACGCCATCAGGACCAGGAATTGTTAATTCTTCTGTCACAGCACTAATCGTTACAACTTTTTCGGAACTATTACCTTTATTAAGAGTTAGCACAGCATTTGTTGCAAACGGAGCCACGTTATATGGAACTAAGATCTGTCCAGTAAAACCTGCAACACTTGGAGTCAAATCAGCAGTCAACGTAGGCACATTATCATTTAAGATATTATAGTCCGCATTGTCGTGGTTGATGTTCAAAGAAGCGTACGGTTGATCCTTATCAAAGAAATATACGGATCTGTCTATTGTTATTGAATCCGAAGCATTTTGAATAACAATCTTAAGCGTACTTAATCCCGGACTCAAGTTCAGCGCGGGGGTGAAAAATGTTCCGTCTTCCAATAGGGAAGTTTGTAATGCAGTTCCTCCATTCACGGAGACACTGACTTTAGTGGCATTCGTTACTTTACCTTGAAGAGTAACTGTAGATACTGGTACGACAACTTGTGTTCCTTCATTTAAATTAAGCGCAGAAGGACCACCCAAAACTTTTAATTCTGTTACATAGGGCACTTTATCGTAAAGAACATAAAATGATTCTGAACGCTGGAGATTCCCTTGCATACCAGAAAAGGTCACCTTATTAAACCCTGTATACAAAACAAGACCAGATGCTACAAAACGGTTATCTGGGCTATTGGTATCTGTTGTTACCGCTCCCGTAGTCAGGTGAGTAGCATCTGTTACCCATTTATTAGATTGACTATCTTTTGTAAGCTGCTCTACAGTAACCTTCATCGTGGAAGATGTTACCTGGGAGTAGGTTCCTGTAATTGAAAAGGTAGGGCTACTTACTTTGTAAACACTAGAACGGTCAATAAGTCCCTCAGGATTAGGATTAGCAGTTGTTGCTACAACATCCTGTTTCAACAGAACAGTATTACGTAATGTGAGATCATCCGGACTGAAGAAAGTCGTAGAGCTCGTGGTAGCCGCTGCCGCTATGGGCGTGTATTTACCTGGGAACATAGAAACGATCAAAGCCGCCAGCATCAGCCAAACGAACGGTCTCTTAAAGCGTTGCATGTGTTATATCTCTCCTTTGAGTATAAATTCTCGTAAACCTTCACTTTGTTCTTTATCGGTCATAGGAAGCGATATTTTTAGGGAAAACAACAAAAAACTCATCCTAAAAGGGATGAGTTTTGTTAGTTATAGAAAATATTAGAATAATACCATTAATAAATTAAGATTTGGAACCTCTTTCCGGATTAGCCTTCATACGAATTCTTAAAAAGAAATCAATCAGCGGACGTTTAGTCTTACCGATCAAACCTGTAACTTCCGCACCGATCTGCAAGAAGAAGAGCATGATGCAGATGACTACAAAGGTAACCCAGTTCGCCTCGTAAAGAGCGGCAGAGGATTGAATAACAGCTAAAACTCCAAAAAATGCAGCAATACCATAAATAATGAGCACAGTCTGACGATGACTAAAGCCTAGCTCGCGAAGGCAATGATGCAAGTGACCTTTATCTGGTGCAAAGATTGGTTTCTTCTGCAGCTTACGGCGCACGATCGCAAAGAACGTGTCCGACAACGGTACACCAATAATAAGCAAAGGTGTAATAAACGAAACCACGGCAATCTGTTTAAACCCTAGCAAAGCAAGTAAAGCTAAGCAGAAGCCTAAGAACAGCGATCCCGTATCCCCCATAAAAATCTTGGCGGGATGGAAGTTGAAGAACAAGAATCCGATTATGCTACCCAGAAGCAACAGGCATAACATGGCAACCATCGTGTTACCCATCAAGAAAGCCATTACCGCAATCGTAGCAATCGCAATCCCTGATACACCAGCAGCAAGCCCGTCCAACCCGTCAATCAGGTTAACAGCATTGGTGACACCAACAATCCAGAAAATCGTAAGCGGGATAGCAATCCAGCTTTCCAATGAAGAATACGTATTGTTAAATGGAATATTCACAAAATCTACAGTAATACCAAAACCGAAAACTACAATACATGCTGCAACAATTTGGCCCAGCAGCTTCAACTTTGCTGATAATTCAAATCGGTCATCCAAACCTCCGATAAGTACAATCAGTCCGCCGCCACACAGCAGCGCTTTGATGAAGTTGGCCTCCCGCGGAGTGAACTCATATGGAATAATCGGCAATACGGCAAGCAGGCCTAACACAAACGCCAGAAAAATAGCTAATCCGCCAAGGCGGGGCATAATTTTCGTGTGCACTTTACGAGCATTCGGCACATCTGTCGCACCAATCTTAATGGCGAATTTCTTCACCAAAGGTGTGAGGCCAAGTGCGAGTCCCATGCATACGATAAATCCAGCGATGTATATGATTAACATTTGATCAGTCGACCCCCATTTCTCTACCGCATTGAATTATACGCTGTTACAAAAACAAATTCCAATCCCTTTTTTAGGCTATTCATCTGATTTTCTAGGTGAATATCGGCATTTGACTAGACTTTTGTTACTTTATCTTTCTCACGCACCACTTTTAATGCGAATTTCGGCAACGCAAGCATTCTTTTGTACCGCGTAGGCTCTTTTAATAAACGGTACAACCATTCAATTCTCATTTTTTGGAAAACTTTTGGTGCTCTCTTGCTCTTGCCAGAAATTACATCAAAGCTGCCGCCGACCCCCATCATGATCGGAACACCTAACTTGGATTTGTGTTTTGCAATCCATGGTTCCTGACTATCCGCGCCTCTGGCCACAAATAATAAGTCAGGATTGGTTTTAACAATTCCAGCAATAATTTCATCGTCCGATTCCGGACCAAAATAACCGTCATGATATCCTGCAATAATAACACGCGGATATTGCAATTGTAACCTTTCAGCGGTTTCCTGAATCACCTCAGGTGTAGAACCAAGGAGATATATCTTCCAACCATATCTTTCACCCTGTTGCATCAATTCATGTAACAGGTCAAAACCAGCTACCCGTTCGGTTACAGGCTCCTTACAATAATTAGCAGCCCATACCACACCGGTTCCATCTGGGACAACCAATTCAGCTGACTTCATTATCTCCATATAAGCTGGATCTTCCAAAGCAGCCATAACCATAATCGGATTAGCTGTAATCACTTGATGCGGGATACGGGTATGAACCGCCTCTGTCAAATAAGCAACAGTTGCTGCCATATCAACCTTGGAGACTCTAATCCCAAAAATAGGAACTGTAGGTACCGCGCTTTCTGCTTTCACTTTAGATCATCCTTTATGGTGGAAATATTCTACGATTTGCCGTGCTGGAGCCCCTGCTTCTTGAATCAACGAGGAGAGGATCGTCTCCCGCTCATTTCTCCATCCCTCTGCTGTTTCCAAAAGATGGCCTATCTCAGCAGCAACTTGTCCAGCATCTAATGATTGGGTCGTGCCCACAGGCTGACACCGAACTCTGTCTAGAAAATGATCAATTTTCGGATCATAAGAGATACCAATCAGCGGAACTCGCTGCCCTGCGGCATAAATCAGGCTATGAAGACGCATTCCGATCAGCACTTCACATTGCCCTACTTCCCGCAGCATGTGTTGCGGATGACTGGCATCTTCACAAATACTGACCTGCCCCCCATGCTGGCTTATATTTTCTTCCAGCTTCTCCATCACATAACGTGAGGCTTCAATATCAGATGGAAGATGAAACGGAAGGAATCTTAAATGCAATGGTTTTTCAAGATTCGCCTTAATCAAGCCTTGAGCAAGAGCGTCCAGCTCCTTGCGATCTTGTTCCCAATAACGTACCGAAATACCTACTACCGGAAGTGAATCTGAAGACTCTGGTAATTCAACAGCATCAGTCTCTTCAGGTAAAGATAAGCCCATCACCGGGTCAGGAACAACCTCTATGTTCTTCTGTTCTAATCCCATAGAAAGTAAAAGCTCGCGGGATTGTTCATCCCGCACAGAGATATAAGTACATTTGCGAAACACTGATTTGATTAATGGGTGGAAAAGCTTACGATGCACAGGTCCGATACCTTGAGCATAAATAAAGGTCGGTTTACCCATCCACTGCGCAAGCTTAATAATACCTAAATAGTAAGGAATACTCTTGCTTCCTGTTACATCTTGCAGCAAGCTGCCTCCACCGCTAATCAGACCAGAACTCTCATAAATAGCTTGACGGACTTCAACCAGCTTCATCCGGTGCACAGATTTCACTCCATATGTGGCGCTAGTCCACTCAGGATCGATGGACAAGACAATGGGTTCGATCTCTATACCTGCAGCTTGAGAATGTTGTTGCAGTGCAATCAATATAGATTGCAGTACCGCCTCATCCCCGCTGTTATGGAAACCGTAATAACCGGAAATAACTATCTTTTTAGGAGTGGCGACCATCGTTTCCAACACCCTTCTGCAATTTGCCATACGATTACGGCAATCACACCAATGATCAGTCCTAATCCAAGACCGAGCAAGCCACGAATGAGCGAGATCAGAACTGGCGAGTGAATATGAGCAAAGGTATCTACCATCGAGAGCTGACCGATTACAGCAATAATCATGATAAACGCTGCATTCCGATATCTAAAGGCCAAGAATGCGCCAAGAATTAATAACGGATGCGCTAGCAAGAACTCTTTATTACGCGGTCGAACACCAACCGTATTTTCCAAGAATGTACGTAAAACCATTTCCAGCGGACTCACACTGCCACCGTTACCTGTACGGGTCATGTAATAATAGCCAACAACCGCCAAAACAAAGGCAATAATAATCATCGCAAATGTGATTGGTGTCCGCAGCAGCTTACCTGTCTTGTTAAAGACAAAATCCCCGCGATACAAAAGCACGTAAAGTGCCACAAGACCGATAGGCGCCATATGAAGCAGACTGACACCACGGAACTGGTTGAGAACCAGGCTATAAGTAACATTATTAAGCAGTGCTATCATAAACGGCACAGCGCTCAAAGAGATCAGTGAAGTCTTAAAATAAAGCACTAAGCTATGTGTAAACCGGCGTTGCGGGCTCATAGCCTTATAGGTAAGGGGATTGCTCCGTAGAGGTGGTCCCATTTCATTAACCTTACGAATGGCAAGCACAACGGCAAGCGTTGGTGCACTTATCGCAGCGGCAAGCGCGAGCGCTTGTTCAAACATTTCAGGCTTCACTAGCATCAGGCCTGCACTTCCAATCAGACCTAACACCCAGGCAGCAAGCGTGAGCTGTGGAATGAAGTAAGAGACCAGCAGAGCCACTAAAGACACTGCTCCAACCACCGCAACTAGCTTAAAGTAACGTTGATAAGAGGAATCTACAACCTCAAATGCCGTAGCTTGTCCCAGTTTAAATCCATTGTCTTTAATCTGCTCAACAGCTCCGCCTGGTTCGCTTAGGCTGGTAATAAGGTTATCTAATGTATCTGTAACCTGTGCCTTAGCAGTATTTCTTGCAGGAATCGTGTTTAAGTAGATCATGCGGATATTCCGATCCTTTGTTGCCAGAGCGAAACGGTCCGAAATTACTTTTGGATCTAAGGCAGAATCTCCCTCACTAAGGGAATATAAACGTGTCACATTATAATCCAGCAAATAAGCGAGCCTGTTAAAGCCCTTTTGCTGTTTCTTAATATTCTCAATTGCTGCAATCCCCATTCCACGTTCCTTAAGGAGATTAGCAAAGTCAGTGATACTGCCAGTATCGGCATCATCATTAAACCCTTTAACAGACTCACCTTCAAATAGAATCCGTTTAACACCCAATTCCTTATAACGATCCAACAGCTTCTTTACCGTGGCTTCATTATAAGTCAGAGAATCCACAAGACGAGGTACAATACTGAATCCCTTGTTATGCAGCATGTCCAGTGTAAATGGATCGGGCTGCAGCGGCTTCAATGTAGCGTCTTCTAGCGGGGTCTCGATGATAAGACCCTGCTGTCCGCGGAAACTCCAGTCTCTTGAATTAATCCCAAGATTACTAAATGCTTCTTTAATTACAGGCGCTAAAGTATCGCTGTAATCAGCACTGGTAAAAAGAATATAGGTATAGTTTTCATTTTCAGGAATGATCGTGTCCGTAAGATTAGCTATATCAGCCGCACCCCATATCATTAGACGACGCGCCTTACGGTAATCTTCCAATGTGCTTTCGTAAATCGCCATGCTCTGTACACCAGCGTCTTTAAGGCGATCTAACTGTTCGGAAATATAATCTTGTGGATTTGCACGATAGCTGGCTACATCAACCAGATCACGATAATCAAATACAAATTCTACTGTCTTGGAAGACTTCTCCGTCTGCAGTCGATCATAGACCACAGGCAAGGCTGCTATAACGCCAACCACAACTATGATCCACAGCCACTTTCGGGAAGTAATATTCCAACGTTGCCATTTTTGCCGCACCAAAAGTACCTCCTCTTTCGCTTTAAAAACTCTTTTAACAAAAGTAGAAACGGATCGTCATCCTTTTAGAGACGGTACCCGTTTCTACGTAAAATATAATTCACAATATAGAAAGCACTCTATATTTATTATTGTCCCCCGTCAACGCGAGCCATAACCTGTTTCGACAGTGCAGCAACCTTATCCTTAGCATTCTGCAGGGAGTCACCCACTACTGCAAAATAAACCTTAATCTTAGGTTCTGTGCCGGAAGGGCGCAGGCAGAACCAAGATCCGTCAGCCAGCAAATACTTCAGTACATTTTCCTTCGGCAGTCCATTTAAGCCCAGGGAGTAATCCTGAATTTCTGTTACGGCAGATCCAGCAATTTCTTGTGGGGCATTAGAACGCCAATCATTCATGATTCCTTGAATTTGCGCAACGCCATCTTTGCCTTTCAGCGTACGGGACTCCAAGCTTTCCAAGAAGTATCCGAACTGCTTGTACAATTCCTGAAGAACATCATATAATGTTTTGCCTTGAGCTTTATAATAAGCACCTGCTTCAGCGATAAGCATAGCAGCAAGAACAGCATCCTTATCACGAGCATAATTGCCTGCAAGATAACCATAGCTTTCTTCATATCCGAAAAGATATGTGTATTCTCCGGATTGTTCGAACTGGGTCATCTTTTCTCCAATATATTTGAAGCCAGTCAGCGTATTAAATACAGTTGCACCATAATGAGAAGCTACAGCAGCCCCCATTTCACTAGTAACGATAGTCTTTACAACCGCACCATTGCTAGGCAGCTTTCCTTGTTCCTGCAAACGACTCAAATAGTAATGAATCATCAGTGCTCCGGATTGATTGCCGGACAGAACAACGAATTTACCTTCATTGTCGCGAACTACCGCACCCATACGGTCTGCATCAGGATCTGTACCAATCAAAAGGTCAGCATTCAACTCTTCGCCCAGCTTCATAGCCAGCGTAAAAGCTTCACGTTCCTCCGGGTTCGGCGATTTCACTGTAGAGAATTCAGAATCCGGCTGCTCTTGCTCAGGTACAACATGCACCTGGGTGAACCCGATTTTCTCAAGTACACGGCGGACTGGCAAATTACCTGTACCATGCAGCGGAGTGTATACGATTTTAAAGTCTTTTCCAAGCGTAGAGGCAATCTCTTCACTTGCAAGACTGACCGCAGCAACAGTATCAGTAAACGCTTCGTCATCCTTCTCTCCTAGCCAGTGCAACAGCCCTTGAGCTTCAGCTTCTTCTTGCGAAATCCGCTTTACACCATCAAAAGTGTCAACCTCTAGTATGTAAGAAATGACCTTTTCGGCTTCGTGTGGTACAAGCTGTCCGCCTTCCGAATTATAGACCTTATAACCATTGTATTCAGGAGGGTTATGGCTCGCAGTGATTACAATACCACCCGTTGCTTTCAAATAACGCACGCTGAATGACAGCTGTGGTGTTGAACGAAGGGAAGTAAACAAATGCGCCTCGATACCATTAGCAGCCAGTACGAGAGCAGCCTCAAGTGTGAATTCAGGCGAGAAACGGCGAGAGTCATGCGCGATAACAACCGAAGGTCTGCCTTCTCCAGTATGCTTTTCTAGAATATAATTAGCGAAGCCTTGTGTAGCTCTGCCAACAGTATAACGATTGATACGATTGCTGCCCGCACCAATAACCCCACGCAAGCCGCCTGTACCAAACTCTAAGTCTCTGTAAAAACGCTCTTCAAGCTCCTGTGGCTCATTCTCCAGAGCGCGAAGCTCTGCCTTTGTAGCCTCGTCAACAGAAGGGTCCTGCAACCAGCGGGATAATGTGTCTGCCGCTTTCGCACTTAATTGAGTCATATGAATCTCTCCTTTAGATATATTTATAGAAAAATAAAATATTTAGCTCAGAGCAAACATAATTTCTCCAGAGGCTACAACCTTACCTTCAACGGAAGCAGTAGCTTGTCCTTTTCCGATGCTGCCCTTAAGGCGGGTGATCTCTACTTCAAGAGTAAGTGTATCGCCTGGTACCACTTGACCACGGAAACGGAATCCGTCCAGCCCAGCTAAAAAACCGATTCGGCCGCGATTAGCCTCTACTCCCAGGATAGCAACCGCACCCACTTGTGCAAGGGCTTCAGTAATCAGTACACCCGGCATTACCGGATAGCCCGGAAAGTGACCTACAAAGAACGGTTCATTGATCGTTACATTTTTGATTCCTACAGCTTTTTTGCCCATTTCAATCTCGATAATTTTGTCCACCAGCAGAAATGGAGGCCGATGGGGGATGATTTCTTGAATTTGGTTGATATCCAGCATTATGACAAAACTCCTTTCGGATGTTGCACATTTTCTTTTATTCTTTGCCGAAATGCATAAAATTAGGCAGGTTCGGTAAAAACTATATTTATCCTTCACCAACTGCAGAAGTGGAGGTTGAGATAAGGGGCTTTCTCCACCGGATGCGGCAGCATGGCGGAGAGGGCCCTTTTTGCTGCCCGAGGCCCCCCACCATTATACATTTTTCAGCATAAAAAAGAAAACTCCCTTGTATAACAAGGGAGTGGTTAAATCATCTTCATTTATGGAGCAAAAACCAAATCATATACATGTCTCCACGTGCTCCACTGCAGAGCATCGCTTAACTCTTTCTTACCCAGGACAACGTAACCGACGGCCAGGCCGCCTCCAAGTGCAGCTACGAGAAGCAAGGGAATAAGAACCCATTGTATCATGGTCCATTTGGAGATCCCTCGTGGAGAGGGTTCTTTCTTCTCTTCCGATTTAACTTTTTCCTGTCGATCCATTCCTTCACCTCTACGCGCGCATGTTATTGGCTAGACCAAACATCTGATCACTGGACGAAAGTGCCCGAGCTACGAGTTGATACGTGCGTTGAATCTGCATCATTTCTGTCATTTCTGAGGTCATATCGACATTCGACTGCTCCAGCCATCCTGAGCGCACTCCAATTCCAGATGCCTCGCCTGCCGCTCTTTGTACAAAAGCCTGCTGTGCTGTAACTCCATCTGCAAGCATATAGAAATTCCCGTCGACAGCCTTTAAGGCATTCTGTGTCTTAGGTTCTACTATCATTATAGTACCCGCTACCTGAACAGGTCCATTCTCTGTCTTTTTTGTTAACACACGACCAGATTCATCGATAGCAGCATTCACACCTACAGGAACCGTTAGAGGTTTGCCCTCTGTATTTAAAACGGAGTTTCCTGTGTTATCAACCAATACCATCTTTTTGGCATCAGTCGTGTCAGGAATAAAGTGAAAATCACCCTGACGTGTATACGCCGTAGTACCATTGACCTGAACACCAAAAAGCCCGTTGCCCTGAATGGCTAAGTCGGTCGGACTCCCTGTTTCTTTAAGGGGTCCCTCTTCCCAATTCGTTGAGATCGAAGGCACATAAGTCCCAAAACCCATATTAAAGCCTAGGGGTGTAGAACGGCCCGGTTGGTCATAATCATCTGATTGCTGTTGTACACGAGTCAGCACGTCCTCAAAAGAGCCCTGCTTGCTCTTATAACCATTGGTATCCATGTTGGCTAGATTATCCGCTATAATATCAAGCCGCTGCTGAAGGCTCGACATGGAGACTGCTGCACTAATCGTTGAGTTGTTCATAGATCAAACCTCCTATAAGCTCTACCTGTAAAGCTCATTCCTAAGCACTGCCTATACCCTGCCAACTTCACTTACAGCCTTCTGCAAGCTGCCATCATAATATTGAACAATCTTCTGGTTCGCTTCATAAGCCCGATAGGCGGCATTCAAATCCACAGTAACCTGAGTAGGATCTACATTGGAGCTTTCCAGGTAACCTTGGCGTACTTGCATGTTATCTGTTCCGTTAGAGAAACGGATATCTGCCGCCTCTACATCATCAGCGTGAAATACACCATTACCATCACGTACAAGCTCCTGTGGCTTTGTTACTACACTCACACCAAGCTTGGTCCCTGTCGGAAGTCCTGTTACTGGATTAAGCAAATTACCCTGCCCGTCCACTTTAAGGGTGTCCTGATTTCCTGTCAAGACAAGGGGCTTGCCTGTGGAATCAAGAACCTTGAAGCCACCACTGCTCAGTACCTCTCCTGTAGCCGCGTTTATTGAGAAGCTCCCATTTCGCGTATACAGATTATTCCCTTCAGCATCCTGTACAGTAAAGAAGGCCTGTGGACGATAAACAACCTCACCCTCAGGGCTTACATATTTGCCTGAACCATCAAAGGAGATATTTTGACCTGTCACTGGATCAGCTACTTGCAAATCCGTAGATAAAGCAAAATCCATGGTCTTGCCGCTCTCCCTTAAATCACCCTGTAAATATTGGGATATCGATTGTTCTGCAAAAACCCCAGTGTTAAGGCGCCCCACTGGCTTTGTATTGCCATTACTCATAGCAGAGATCAGTACATCCGGAAAAGCATGATTGACACTGTCAACCTGCTTGTACCCCGTTGTATTCAAGTTAGCGATGTTCTGTGTTGCCGTATCATGTCTACGCTGCTGTGTAACCATACCTGCAGCGGCTGTATATAATCCTCTTATCATGAAGGTAGTCCCCTTCCGAATCTTTTGCTACCTTTTATATCGGCTGCTTAGAACTTTTTCTTAACGACCTTGTCCAAATTATCTAGCATTATTCCGGTTCCCTTAACTACACAATGCATCGGGTCTTCCGCTATCCACACCGGAACATGTAATTCTTCTGAGAGGAGCTCGTCCAATCCATTAAGTAAAGCGCCACCACCAGTTAGAACAACACCCCGGTCAATAATATCTGCTGATAGCTCAGGCGGTGTACGTTCCAGAACGGACTTAGCAGCTGCCACAATAGAAGAAACCGGATCCCATAGTGCTTCTTTTACCTCGCCTGAAGTAATAGTGAGCGTCTGAGGGAGTCCACTTACCATATCACGACCACGAATATCCATTTCAGCCTGCATCAGGCCTGGACGCACGGTGCCAATTGTAACCTTAATATCCTCTGCCGTACGTTCACCGATTAACAGCTTATACTTTTGTTTAATATATCTTAAAATGGCCTCATCGAACTTGTCTCCTGCGACTTTAATCGAAGAAGCGGTAACGACGTCGCCCATAGAAAGTACGGCTACATCCGTCGTTCCGCCACCGATATCGACGACCATGTTCCCACTAGGCTGATAAATATCCATTCCCGCTCCGATTGCAGCGGCTTTTGGCTCTTCCTCCATAAAAACTTCCTTAGCCCCGCTCCGCTCTGCCGCTTCCCGTATGGACTTCTGTTCCACAGATGTAATATTTGTAGGGGCGCAAATCAGAATACGGGGCCGTGCGTACCAGGACCGGCCGCCAACGCGGTCGATAAAATACTTGAGCATCATTTCTGTGATTTCAAAATCTGCAATGACACCATCCCGGAGAGGACGGATTGTTATAATATTTCCAGGTGTACGTCCAACCATGCGACGTGCCTGTTCTCCCACCGCAAGGACTCTCTTCGTATCACTTTCAAGTGTGACCACGGAAGGTTCATCCAGAACGACTCCCCTTCCCTTAACATGTATGAGCACATTGGCCGTGCCGAGGTCGATTCCGATATCCTTGCTAAACATAATGAAAGAGCCCCCAAAGTGTTATTTTAATTGAAAAAACAGCAGTTAGTACTAAATTTAAAAATACCATACTTTAGGGGAAGTACACAATGTATTAAAGCTGAATATTTCCTTAAATTTCCGAAAATCTCATGGCTTTGATGCTACAGCAACCTCACGTTTTTTCCCCGTCGATTTTTTATATTTGATTTTTGTGGCTTCTCCCCCCCGAAGATGTCGGATGGACTTGTGATATTCGAGAATGTGCTTCACCTGATCGGCCAGATCAGGGTTGATCTCTGGCAGACGCTCAGTTAAATCTTTATGCACCGTGCTCTTTGAAACGCCAAATTCCTTGGCTATGGTCCGGACCGTATGCCTGGTTTCCACGATGCAGCGTCCGATTTTGATCGTACGTTCCTTGATGTAATCGTGCACGCTCCCGCCTCCCAACTGTGGATAGTTTGGTACATTATATGAGGGGCGGGCTTATATATTCGCGCTTTCAAGACATGACAAGCTATGGAGGGCTCATTTTATTTAATGGACAACCTAATAACCCGTGTTATTAGCATGATGAAAAGCCGTCGTTCTCCCTTTAGGTCAACAACCGTTTCCCGCGTAAACAAAAGGCTCATCACAAACACAACCTTAAAAATCCTTATATACACAAAAAAATAGGGGGCTTTCGCCCCCTGCTATAGAAATTTTTATCGCTGTGGCAGTAAATCCGATGGATTGACTACTTTGCCATCTTCGTACACTTCAAAGTGTACATGATTTCCAAGGTCCTTTTCGATCTCACTGCGACCAGCTGTGGCAAGAGTATCTCCTTGCTTCACTACATCGCCTTGTTTAACTTTTGTTTCACCAAGACTTTGGTATACAGTCTTCAAATTACCTTGATGGGTAATTTCAATCACTTTACCTAATACCGCAACATCTTCCACTCTGGTCACTTCACCGCTGAGCGCTGCTTTAACATCGAACGTATTGTTGTCTTCACGGGCAATATCGATTCCGACATTAGGAATAAATTTGTCGTTATATTGCACCATAGCGGCAACGTGATTGTCCTCTGTACCATTCTCATCATAATACGGCTTAACTACTTCTACTTCACCTGGATTAGCTACTGGCCAAGTCATACTTTCCGTTGAAGCAACAACTTCAAGTGCATCTGGACCTCCGGTTGTTGTACCAGCTTCGTTAGCGGAAGTTCCTACTTGCTGCGAAGTGGCGGCGGTGTCCTGGTTGAGCGGCTTCTGGCCGGCATCCTGATAGACCCACACCAAGGTTAGTATAATTGCCGCTGCCGCCGTGTAGACTGCTGGGAATACCCAACGTTTAGATACCAGTCTGTTCCATGAAGAAGGTTTTGCACCAGGTAAATCTCCCTGAGTTTTTTTGAGAGATTCATCTTGGTTTGTTTTGTTTTTGTCTTGTTCATTCATATGGTTATCACCTCAGTAACCAGTGTTACCGGGGTTTTCTCTTTTATACGTATCTTTCAAGTTATTTTTTCAGAAGAGTTGAGATTTGTGTAAATGAGATACCACTATAATAGTGTTTGAGAATTTGGGTAGCAGTTCCACCCTCTTTAGCCATCCCATTTGCCCCCCACTGGCTCATCCCTACTCCATGCCCATTTCCGAAGGTCGTGATTAAGATCTTATTCCCCTTACGACTCCAACTGAATTGGCTGGATCGTAGGCCCAGCTTCTCTCTCACTTCACGTCCAGTAAATATAGAGCCTCCAATTGAGACCTCTTTAATCCGATGTCCAGTGGTAAGAGACAACACTTCCATAGGTAATCTCGAAGATGATGAAATCTTCGTTGTAGTTCCTGAATTGGTAGTTTCTTTGGAGGCTGGAATGACTTTATCGTTCAGACCCAATCTAGTAAGTATTTCAGCAACAGTAAAGGTGTTAGTCACTGCATAGTTTGGGGTAATCTCTTTCTCCCAAGGACTCGTCACACTGCGCAGATAGGGAATTGCTGCATTCCAATACTCTTCTGAGTTCTCAGTATATCCTCCACTGGAGGCGAAAAAGGAGGCCGTTATCGGCTGCCCTTTATAAGTCATGATCACTCCGCGCGTCTCAAGGACCGCGCGCTGCAGCTTTGCGAGGTCGGCGCTTCTTCCGCCGAGCTTCCATTGCCGTTCCAGCGTGTCCTTAGATATGTAAGCCTGATGGCTTACCGTATCGGTTACATCCGCCTCCGGAACGGGTACGCCGCTTCTGTCGCCAGCCACCAGGCGGCGCATGATAAAGGTGCGGGCCGCTACGGCCTGCGCTTTGAGCGCTTCAAGCTCAAAGTCGGCCGGCATCTCGGCCGCAAGCACGCCGCGGACGTAGTCCTCCAGCGGCAATGTCTCTATTTGTCCGCTGTGCGACAAATAGACAGAGACGTTCGGCTGTGGCGCTTCCTGCGCAGCCGTCTCCGGCGCCGCCGGAGGGGCCGTGACTGCTGGCACGGCCACAGGCGCCGGTTGTCCCCGGTGTAGCGGGACAACCGCCAGCGGAATCAGCAGCGCCGCCAGGAAAGGCGCTGCGAGCCAGGCGACGGGGATGAGTCGCCTGCGCCGGGGAGCAAGGGGACGCGAGTGCCAGCGCGTTGTCTTGTTTCTTCGCAAGTAGCGGAAATCTTTCATCTCTATGGCTCCTTCCGTGAATCACTGGTGATTCTTATAGATATGAATTTGCAGCAACTGCTAGAACACAATTTGAGAGAAAGAGAGTTCCTGTCCTCAATCTATTACTAGACCACAGGCTATTAAATTGCATACAAAAAAATCCTCATCAAATGAGGATTCCATAAAAAAAGACCAAGCTGCAAACTGCAGCCTGGTCTCTCCTAATGATTGATATTATACCCAAGTTGGTTGAACCTGAAAGCGTGGTTTAACCTCTTCGTTTTTAGTCGATTCACTCTTGGATACTTCCGGTTTAAGAACTTCATCCTTCACGGTTTGCGCTGAAGTATCTTCCATGGAGATGCGCCAAATTTCCGCACCCAGTCCGGACAGTTTCTCAGCCAAATGAACATACCCGCGGTCAATATGATGAGTTCCGCTTACTTCAGTAGTGCCCTCAGCAACCAGACCTGCCAAAATAAGCGCAGCTCCCGCACGCAGATCCGTAGCACAAACCTTAGCTCCGACCAATTGTGCATTACCTGTAACGATCGCCGAGCGACCTTCGATTTTAATCTCAGCGTTCATGTTGTGGAATTCATCCACATGCATAAACCGGTTCTCAAATACAGTTTCTGTAACGACACTGGTACCTTCAGAACGCAGCAATAATGCCATCATTTGCGACTGCATATCCGTAGGAAAACCTGGATACGGCAAAGTCTTCAAATCAACAGCTTTGAGAGGCTTGTCACTGATTACACGAATACCGTTCTCGTCAGGAATAATGGTTACGCCCATTTCTTCCATCTTAGCAATAACAGGACCTAAGTGATCAGCAATTGCGCCTTCCACATATACATCGCCACCGGTAATTGCTGCAGCCGCCATGTACGTACCTGCTTCGATACGGTCAGGGATTACATGATGTTTGACCCCATGCAGACGTTCTACCCCTTCAATACGGATAACACCTGTTCCCGCACCGCGTACGATTGCGCCCATACCATTCAAGTAATTGGCCAGGTCGACAATCTCAGGCTCCTTAGCCGCATTCTCGATAACGGTCACGCCTTCGGCTAGTGTAGCTGCCATCATTATATTTTCGGTCGCACCTACGCTTGCTACATCCAAATACACTTTGGCACCGCGCAGGCGTCCGTTGCTTTTCGCTTCAATGTAGCCCTGGCCGAGACTAATCTCCGCACCCAGTGCTTCAAACCCTTTCAAATGCTGATCAATCGGTCGTGTACCAATGGCACAGCCGCCTGGCAGGGAAATTCTTGTCTGACCAAGTCTAGATAACAGTGGGCCCATGACTAAAAAAGACGCCCGCATTTTTCGAACCCATTCATAAGGTGCTTCACAGGATGTGATATTTGTAGCATCCACCTGGATAATATCGTTCTGATATGTAACCCCTGCACCCAGAGATTCCAGCATTTTTGATATCGTCATCACATCATCAAGCGGAGGTGCGTCTACAATGACGCTTACTCCTTCTTCTGCCAATAGAGAGGCGGCTATGATCGGTAATACGGAATTTTTTGCGCCGCTAACTTTCACGCTCCCGGTCAATCTGTTGCCACCGCGGACGATAAATTTGCTCATTTTCGGTTTCCCTCCGCGTCCATTATTTCTTAAATTATTTTTTTAGATTAAAGTAATTGCAAAAAAGTTCTCTACTCCATCAATACGCCCATTTACTCGGGCATGTTCCTTAAAGTTCAGTGTTGACATAATAAAACCTTATTATTCGACACCTTTTGACCACTGCGACCTAAGACACTTATAACCAAACTACATCCCCTTAAAACATATATCGGATCATCCCACTCCAGCTCAGGTAATCCAGGAAGAACCCCGCTACAAAACGACCAAGTACAATGGCCAACAGCAAGTGCAGCAGCCTTCCCTGAGGACTCTTGGGATATCTTATGACCAAATCGAGCTTAAGGTTCTGCAATGCCCACCAAGATAATACAACACTGAGCAAAGATACAATCATTGAGACCATACTGCTGGTTCCAACTGCGCTAGACAACCCACCCGACAATATATCCTCCATGCTAACCCTCCGTGTTCGTATTACTCGGAAATCGACTCTTATATCATACTTGTGAAGGGCAAAAGAATCCAGTACTTTTACAAATTTTTAAACAATTCAACGCCATTATCCAAAATAATGAAGAAATTTTAACCTTTTTTCAATAGATTACTATAATAAAAAGCAGTCAAACCCTAAGGCTTGACTGCTTTTATCCTACTGTTGTCCTTTTCCAGTGGACACTTTAATCCGTGTAACAGCGCGTTGCAGCGCCAATTCCGCACGGCGGTGATCGATATCATCTTGTTTGCTCCGAGTCTGGAGACGGCGTTGAGCCCGTTCTCTAGCCGCTTCGGCGCGCTCAACATCGATATCTGTTGGCAGCTCGGCACTTTCAGCCAGCACGGTTACTTTGTCCTTATGCACTTCAACGAACCCGCCATGAACAGCGATGGAGATCGTAACACCGTCCGATTTGACGGATAACGGAGCAACCTGAAGTGGAGTCACAAGCGGAATGTGTCCCGGCAAAATACCCAACTCGCCTTCGACCCCTCTTACAATCAAGCTATTCACTTGCTTGGAGTAAACGAGATGCTCCGGCGTGACAATTTCCAACAAAAAGGTATTCACTTCCATTCCTCCTTAAAGCTTTACATTGTAAAGCTCGCTTCGAAAGCATGCACTAAGCTTTACGAAGTAAAGCTTGCATCGAAAGCATTAGCTAAGCTCAGGTTACATCGATTTCGCTTTTTCTACTGCTTCTTCAATCGTACCTACAAATAAGAAAGCTGCTTCTGGAAGATCATCATGCTTACCATCCAGGATTTCCTTAAAGCTGCGTACAGTTTCTTTGATTGGTACATATTTACCCTTAAAGCCAGTGAACTGTTCAGCCACGTGGAATGGCTGCGACAGGAAGCGTTCAACTTTACGAGCACGAGCTACGATAACCTTATCATCCTCACTCAATTCATCCATACCCAAGATGGCAATGATGTCTTGAAGCTCGGTATAACGTTGCAGCAATTGTTTAACACCTTGTGCCACGTTGTAATGTTCTTCACCAACAATTTCTGGAGCGAGCAAACGCGAGCTGGAAGCCAGTGGGTCAACCGCTGGGAAAATCCCCTTCTCGGAAATTTTACGCTCAAGGTTAGTTGTTGCATCCAAGTGAGCAAACGCTGTAGCCGGAGCAGGGTCAGTGTAGTCATCCGCCGGTACGTAGATTGCTTGAATCGATGTAACTGAACCTTTTTTAGTCGATGTGATACGCTCTTGCAGCTGGCCCATTTCAGTAGCCAGAGTCGGCTGATAACCAACCGCAGATGGCATACGGCCGAGAAGAGCGGACACTTCGGAACCCGCTTGGGTAAAGCGGAATATATTATCGATAAAGAGCAGCGTATCGCGGCCTTCCACATCACGGAAATATTCCGCCATGGTCAAACCGGTCAAAGCTACACGAAGACGTGCACCTGGAGGCTCGTTCATTTGTCCGAAGACCATTGCTGTCTTCTTAATAACGCCGGAATCCGTCATTTCGTGATAAAGGTCATTACCTTCACGAGTACGTTCACCGACACCTGCGAATACGGAAATACCACCGTGCTCTTGGGCAATGTTATTAATCAATTCTTGGATTGTTACTGTTTTACCTACGCCGGCACCGCCGAAGAGGCCGACTTTACCACCCTTAGCATAAGGTGCGAGCAAGTCGATAACTTTAATACCTGTTTCCAAGATTTCCGCTTGTGTTGACAATTCGTCAAATGTTGGTGCGAGACGGTGAATCGGGTTCTTTTTCTCAGCAAGAACTTCACCAGCGTTATCAATTGGATTGCCAAGTACGTTAAATACACGGCCTAATGTCGCTTCCCCTACAGGAACCGAAATTGGACCTCCTTGATCGATTGCATCCAGTCCACGAACCAGACCATCAGTAGAAGACATCGCGATACAACGTACCAGATTGTCTCCCAAGTGATTGGAAACCTCAAGTGTTAGGTTAAGCTGACGACCATTGTCCAAGACGGTTTCAATTTTGATAGCGTTGAAAATCTCGGGCAACTGGCCGCGTTCAAATTCAATATCGACAACCGGACCCATAATGCTTACAACGCGTCCTTTGTTCATCTTCTTTTCCCTCCTCGAAAGCTGTTACATCAAGAAGAAACGACGTTGTCGTCATATAAAGATGACAACCGTTTCTCGTAGAAATATAAGCATTTTGTATAGTGTAAAACCATACTTTCTTATATTTTAAGAAGAACTTACAGTGCCGTTCTTAAGGAGCTATGCACCCTAAGCAAGCGACACTGTTTCTCGTAAAACACAAGACAAGTTAAGCACTTAGTTTAACTTTTCTTGTATTTTAAGACTGCGCGTTCGCTCCGGCCACGATCTCGGTAATTTCCTGCGTAATTGCCGCCTGACGGGCACGGTTGTACGTAAGGGTAAGTTCTCCGATCATTTTCGACGCGTTCTTCGTTGCACTGCCCATAGCTGTCATTTTCGCCCCCAGCTCACTGGCCTTGCCATCCAGAATAGCGCTATAAATCAAAGTTTCAGCGTACTTTGGAAGCAATACTTCTAGCACGCCTTCCGGTGAAGGTTCATATTCGTAGTTTGCAGAAGCTTCATGATGCTCTTGATTCCCTACTCCATCCATAGGCAACAGTCGCTCAACGGTTGGGATCTGGGTGATAGCATTGACGAATTGATTGTAACAAACATACAACTCATCATACGTACCATCTACAAACTGCTGTACTGCCGAATTCGCGATAGATTTGATGTCAGCAAACTTCGGCGCATCCGATAGCTCAGTGACTTCCTGTACAATCGGATATTCACGGCGACGTAGAAAGTCACGGCCCTTACGACCAATAACAAATAATGCGTACTCATCTTTGGACTTATGCTTCTCCGCGATGAGCATCGTCACCTTACGCAAAATATTAGCGTTGTAACCACCTGCAAGCCCTCTATCAGAGGTAACGATTAGATAACCAGTCTTCTTCACAGGGCGGCTAACCAGCATAGGGTGTTGAACACCTTCGGTGCCAGCAGCAATGCTCGATACAACCTCTTTTAGCTTCTCAGCATAAGGACGGGCGGCAATTGCCTTCTCCTGAGCTTTTCTCAGCTTGGATGCGGCTACCATTTCCATCGCTTTTGTGATCTGTCTTGTGTTTTGAACACTCTTAATTTGACGTTTAATATCACGCATGCTTCTTGCCATGATTTCACCACCTTAGAGCTTTGACGGAGTCAAAGCTAACTTCGTAAGCATCATCTTAGCTTTAACGGAGTTAAAGCTAACTTCGTAAGCATTCTCTTAACTTTGACGAAGTCAAAGCTACTTCATAAGCACAGCCTGAGCTTCGGCAGAGCCAAAGCTCACTTAGTAAAATCCGTTAAAGTCATCTATATTAGCTAGTAGCGAAACCTCTTTTAAAGGTATCAATCGCTGCTTTAAGAGCGGCTTCGTTATCAGCTGTCAAATCTTTTGTATCCCTGATGGATTGAGCTACATCAGCAGCACTGCTATCCATGTAAGCAAGGAATTCCTTTTCAAAACGTTTTACGTCTTTAACTGGAATATCATCCAAATATCCTTTTACAGCTGTGTACAAGCTAAGCACTTGATGCTCAACAGACAACGGCTGATTCACACCTTGTTTCAGAACTTCCATCATACGTGCCCCGCGATTCAGACGGGCAAGTGTAGATTTATCAAGATCTGAGCCGAACTGTGAGAAGGCTTGAAGTTCGCGATATTGGGCAAGATCCAAACGGAGCGAGCCGGCTACCTTCTTCATCGCTTTGATTTGAGCGGAACCCCCTACACGGGAAACGGAGATACCGACGTTGATCGCCGGACGTTGACCAGAGTAGAACAGATCGGATTCAAGGAAGATTTGACCATCTGTAATCGAGATTACGTTCGTAGGAATGTAAGCTGATACGTCAGATGCCTGTGTTTCGATAAATGGAAGTGCGGTTAATGAACCACCACCAAGCTCATCACTAAGCTTAGCTGCACGCTCCAAAAGACGGGAGTGCAAGTAGAATACGTCACCTGGGAATGCTTCACGACCCGGTGGACGACGAAGCAGCAAGGACAATTCGCGATAAGCCGAAGCTTGTTTCGAAAGGTCATCGTAAATGATCAGTACGTGCTCGCCCTTGTACATGAAGTATTCGCCCATTGCGCAACCTGCGTATGGAGCAATATACAACAATGGAGACGGCTCGGAAGCCGATGCAGTTACAACGATTGTATATTCCAAAGCGCCATGACGGCGAAGAGTTTCTACAACCTGTGCTACTGTGGATTGCTTTTGACCAATGGCAACATAAATACATTTCATGCCGTTGCCTTTTTGGTTGATAATCGCGTCAATTGCGATTGCAGTCTTACCTGTTTGACGGTCACCAATGATAAGTTCGCGTTGTCCACGACCGATTGGTACCATCGCATCAATGGCTTTAAGACCTGTTTGCATCGGTTCATGTACCGATTTACGATCGATAACACCTGGTGCATTATTTTCTACAGGACGGAATTCAGTTGTAGCAATTGGGCCTTTGCCGTCAAGCGGCATACCAAGTGCGTTAACTACACGACCGAGCAGAGCTTCACCAACAGGAACTTGCATAATTTGTCCTGTACGTTTTACTTGATCGCCTTCACGAATTTCCTTGTACTCACCCAGAATAACAACACCGACGTTGCTTTCTTCCAGATTGAGCGCCATGCCCACTACTCCGTTGGAGAACTCTAGCAATTCGCCTGCCATTGCGTTTTCCAGACCGTAGACACGGGCGATACCGTCGCCGACTTGAATGACGGTGCCGACTTCGGCAACTTCGATATCGGCTTTATATTCCTCAATTTGACTTTTGATCAAAGTGCTGATCTCTTCAGGTCTGATGCCCAATATCCTCACCCCTATCTTCTATGCTTATCATTAAAGGATTTCTCGAGACGCTCCAATTTGTTAGACAGACTGCCGTCATACAGCGTATCGCCGATATAAACTTTCAGTCCTCCCAACAGGCTTGGGTCCACCACATTCGTAATCCGGATTTTACGGTTTACGAGTTGGCCGAATTCTGCAGCTACAGCTGCTTTTTCTTCTTCACTTAAAGAATAAACAGAGTATACCTTAGCATCACCAATGCCAAGAGCGTCTCCTTCAATCTTGATATACGTATCCAGCAGATCGGCAAAAATATCGGTTCTGCCTCGCTCTACTAACAATTCTACAATGTTCATCACGATGGGAGAGAGCTTATCTTGAAGCGCTGTGCGCAGCACTTTCAGCTTGTCGGACTCCGAGATGCGCGGTGCAAGAATAAACCGCTTTATCTCTTGGTCGGAATGTAATAATCCAACCACTGCCTTAAGCTCTTCTTCTACTTCAAGGGTAATCCCTTTCTCTACCGCTGCACTGTACAATGCTCTAGCGTAGCGCTTGGCAACTACCGTATCGCGGCTCATGATTGGCCTCCTACCTCTTTGAGGTATTGGTTCACAAGTTGCTCCTGCTCGCCGTTAGCACTAACTTCTTTCTTAAGAAGTTTAGAAGCAATACGAACAGATGCCGTTCCAATTTCGCTGCGCAACTCTTCCACTGCTTTGTTCTTTTCGTTCTCGATATCGCGCACGGCCTCTTCTTTGACACGTGCTGCATCTGCTTTGGCTTGTGCCAAAGTTTGTTCTACCTGTAGATTGCTTGTGATTTGCGATTGTTGAATAATCTGTTGAGCTTCCTGGCGTGCACTGTTCAGCGCTTGCTTCTGCTCTTCCACATACGCGACCGCTTGTTCTCTAGTCTTCGCAGCTTCGTCCATTTGCTGCATTACCAGCTCACGGCGTTTCTCCATAACTGCAAAAAGTTTGCTGAACGCATACTTGCTAAGCAAGAAATATAAAATCCCAAAGGCGACAATTGAAAATACTATGTTTGTCCAAACAATATCCACTGAGGTCACTCCCTTCCGTTACCGCGTCATGCGGACGTATACAAAAGTAAGGCGCGGATGGCATCGGCCGTCCCCGCCAAACCGTAACTACGGTTTATTAAGTAAACATAATCAGGAATGCGATAACTGTTGCTGCCAACGGAATAACTTCGACGATACCTACACCAATAAACATTGTTGTTTGCAAAGCATTTTTCGCTTCTGGTTGACGAGCGATGGACTCAACTGTTCTACTAACGATCATACCGTTACCAAGACCTGCGCCAAGTGCACCCAATCCAACCGCTATTGCTGCTGCTAAAAATTCCATTTGTAAATATCCTCCTTTAATTTCGGTTCATATTTGTGTTTAATGATATAAGATATCTCCCACGAAGGAAAATCAGACGATAGCCGTTCTCTTCGCAGCAGTTCATTAATGTGCTTCTTCTTCGTGAATCGTCATCTGTGCGATATAAACCATCGTCAGAATCGTAAAGATAAACGCTTGTAGTGCCCCGACGAAAATACTGAAGCCCTGCCATACAGCCAGGAACGGAATACTGAGAATCCCCAGCTTCAAAATGACTGTAATCAGTACTTCTCCGGCGAAAATGTTAGCGAATAGACGAATAGCCAACGCTACAGGTTTTGCCAGGTTTTCGATAATGTTCAGTGGCAAAAAGATTGGAAACGGCTCGATGTAGTGTTTGAAATAATGTTTGCCGTTGAGCTTAATGCCCAGAAAGTTCATAAGTACAAATACTATGATTGCCAATCCTGCAGTGACGTTAATGTCAGCAGTTGGCGACTTGTACCATAAAATTTCTGCATGCTCACCATTCGCCAAGTTCTTAGTTGCTTCAATCACGTGGCCAAACACTGTTACAGGTCCATGCGCCTCAGTTACAACGGAGAAAGGCAATCCAAGTAGATTGGAAACAAAGATAAACAGAATCAATGTCAACCCTAAAGATATGTAAGGTTTTCCTTTCTTCAGATCCATGGCACTGCTTATGACACCCTCTACAAATTCCACAACCCATTCCATGAAGTTCTGAAGCTTGGATGGATTTTCAACGGAAAGCTTACGAACCGAAAGCATAACCAGAACAAACACCACTGTACAACTGATCAGAAGCATCAACACGGCGGATAAATCTATCGGTATTCCCCCGACAAATATTTTCGGCATGTCATGCATAGTATCATCCCCCTTTCTCTTTAATCTGGTTAAAGCTTATTCTTCACACTCAGATATATCCCCGCAGGAATGGCGAGAAGCTGAGGAATGAATACGCCCGAAACAGTTGCTACCAGGGAGAAATGCTCAATCTTGACCGAGAACATGGTGACCAAAATTGCGAAGCTAATCCGTGTAACAAAACCGAGGCTGAAGGCATTCCCTTCGTTGCTCGCAATCGACTGCGTAACCCGTCGAACCTTGACGGCCAGATAACGAAAGTTTACCAATCCCGCCACCAGACCCAGAGTCATGCCCAGTGTAATTGCCCGGGTCTCATGATGAAGCACCCAGCCCATTAAGAGTCCTGCCATAAGGACGAGCGTAACTCTAGTGACGGTATTGATCATGGGAGTCATATTATCCATTCTGCTCCCCCAAAAATTTTTTAATTAACAAGGCGACATTCACAATTCCCAGAATCATTCCAGTTATAGTGCCAATGGCGAGCCAATATTTCGGCCCCTCCATCAGGTCTTTCAGCCATCTTGCCGCAAAAAAACCAATAAGAATGTAAGCGGCAAGCAAAGTGCCTGCACTTCCAATGACAAGCGCGGTCTGTAACAAGCTGTCCTTGCTATTTTGTTCTTTCATGGGCTACAATCCCAACTAATTTTACTGAATTTCCTGAGTCTTTGTCAATTCATTGAACATTGCCTAAAAACCCTTGAAAACATGAAAATAATCACAGCAAAACGTTCCAAAACCATATAAACCGTACAGTTTCACTGTATGTTGATTTTAATCAGATCAGATATTAGTTTAATTGAAATTATTTATTTTTTGTGAACATTCTGTGAAACTCTTCAGGACGTTCCTTATTAACACCAAAATGGTGCAAAATCGCATTGACAATCCGTTGGGAAGCCTTGCCATCTCCATACGGGTTGGCGGCCCGACTCATCGACTGATAGAGCTCGTTATCAGTCAAAAGAGCATGTGTCCGTTGATACACCTTCTCCTCGTCCGTGCCCACAAGTTCCAGCGTTCCAGCCTCTATCCCTTCGGGACGCTCCGTTGTATCACGAAGCACAAGAACAGGCACTCCATAAGAAGGAGCTTCCTCTTGCAGACCGCCGGAATCGGTCAATATCAAGTGGGTATGCGGATAAAAATTATGCAGGTCCACGACATCCAGCGGATCAATCAGCTTAATTCTTGGATGTCCTCCCAGTATCTCATGCGCAGGTTCCTTAACGGTAGGACTCGGATGCACAGGGTAAACAATGGCGACATCTTCGAATTCATCAGCGATTCTTTTAATAGCTCGGAAGATATTACGATGCGGTTCACCTTGAGATTCTCTGCGGTGAGCGGTCATCAAAATAAGTCTTTTTCCTGAAGCAAAATCCAAAACAGGATGCCGGTAATCCGGCTGTACGGTATATTGAAACACATCAGTTACGGTGTTGCCTGTGATATAAATACTTGATTCTTTTTTGTTCTCGTGTCTCAGATTGTTAGCTGACAAATCGGTTGGAGCGAAATGCAGATCAGCTAACACACCTGTGAGTTGACGGTTCATTTCTTCAGGATACGGAGACAATTTGTTCCATGTCCTAAGTCCTGCTTCTACGTGCCCAACCTGAATTTGCTGCAGGAAGGAAGCGTAACTAGCTAAAAACGTTGTTAAGGTGTCCCCATGCACCAGCACGAGGTCAGGTTTAACTTCTTTCAGTACAGGTTCCAAACCTTCAAGCACACGAATAGTAATCTCATTCAAGGTCTGACGGTCCTTCATCACGTCCAAATCGTAATCAGGGGTGATATTAAACACTTCCAACACTTGATCGAGCAGTTCTCTATGCTGTGCTGTTACACATACTATTGATTCGATATGCTCAGGATGCTTCTTCAGTTCAAGAACCAGAGGAGCCATCTTGATCGCCTCGGGGCGCACTCCGAAAATAGTCATTACTTTGATTTTGGACATAACCCCTACCCTCTCATCAAATATTCTCGCATTACTATACTTAATACTTAATTACTTATTACTTGGTTCCATAAAGACGGTCACCAGCATCACCAAGACCTGGCACGATGTAACCATGTTCATTCAAATGATCATCAAGCGCTGCAACATAAATATCAACATCCGGATGAGCTTCCTGAACTGCAGCAACACCTTCTGGCGCTGCAATCAAGTTCATCATTTTGATCTGTGTACAACCACGGTTCTTCAGTGAGGTAATCGCAGCAATTGCGGATCCGCCTGTAGCAAGCATCGGGTCAATTACTATCAACTCACGTTCCTGTACATCAGTTGGAAGCTTGATATAATACTCCACTGGTTGAAGAGTGTCTGGATCACGGAAAAGCCCTACATGTCCTACTTTAGCCGCAGGTAGAAGCTTCAGTACACCTTCAAGCATACCTAAACCCGCACGAAGAATAGGAATAAGCCCCAGCATTCTTCCCGAAATCACTTTGCTTTCCGTCTCAGTGACCGGTGTTTGTACCGTAATGGTCTCTAGTGGAATATCACGTGTAATCTCATAAGCCATCAATGTGGCAACTTCGTCAACATGTTCTCTGAAATCCTTCGTGTTTGTTCTAACGTCGCGAATAAATGTTAGTTTGTGTTGAATTAAAGGATGATCGCAAATCACCAATTTTCCCATTTACTGTCCCTCCGGTAATTGTAAGTCTTGTCTATAGCCATAGAAAGCGCTTTGCTTCTCAGTGGCTAAATCCTGTCTATTATAGCACTCCCGCCGCTGCATTTCACCTCAGAATGGTACTTGAACTCACATTGAACATATTCCTTTGTATTTCCTTGTTTTTAAAGGTAATGATTGGCTTAATTAGGAAACCAATCACTTATAAAACCTAGATTATGTTGTGCAACTTTGGCTTTTTCATACTATTCACATTATTTTCACTAATTTTATTGAAAGTTCCATGAACTTTCATGATTAATTTCATTCAATTTCATCTAATATCTACTGTAATATTTGTGAACAATATGCAACAAAAAAGCCTCCATCAAACCCGGAAGAGGGTATGGATGGAGGCAGAATCATTTCTTATTAGAAGCAAAGATTTAGTATTTCAACTCTGGATAAAGAGGGTATTGGTCAGTCAACTCAGCCACTTGACGGGCAGATTCTGCCAAGTTTGCCTCATCCTTCGGATTCTTTAGAACATTAGCAATGATACGTCCAATACTGACCATCGCCTGCTCGTCCATACCACGAGATGTGACTGCAGGTGTACCAATACGAATACCGCTTGTTACGAAAGGACTTGTAGGATCAAATGGAATTGCGTTTTTATTCACAGTAATTCCGATGGAATCTAGTACTTTTTCCGCATCTTTTCCGGTAATGTTCAGATTACGGGTATCCAGCAGCATCAAGTGGTTATCTGTACCTCCAGATACAATGTTAACCCCTTCGCTGATCAACGTTTCTGCAAGAACATTAGCGTTCTTCACTACATTTTGAGCATAAGTCTTAAAGGATGGCTGCAATGCTTCACCAAATGCGACTGCTTTTGAAGCAATTACATGCATCAGAGGTCCACCTTGGGAACCAGGGAATACCGCTTTATCAATAGCAGCTGCCCATGGCTGTCTGCACATAATCATACCTCCGCGGGGACCGCGCAAAGTCTTATGCGTAGTAGTTGTAACGAAATGAGCATGAGGAACCGGGCTCGGATGAAGACCAGCAGCAACCAATCCTGCGATATGGGCCATATCTACCATAAATAGCGCACCCACATCATTGGCGATAGCGCCAAGTTTTTCGAAATCAATAATACGCGGATAGGCACTAGCACCAGCTACAATCATTTTTGGACGGTGTTTGAAGGCTGCTTTACGTACTTCATCATAATCAATTAGGAAAGTATCTTCTTGTACTCCATAAGCAACGAAGTTATAAAGCAATCCTGAAGCATTAACTGGGCTACCGTGTGTCAAATGACCGCCGTGAGCCAAATTCATTCCAAGAACAGTGTCGCCAGGCTTAAGCGCAGCCAGATAAACTGCCATATTTGCTTGAGCGCCGGAATGTGGTTGTACGTTGACATGATCCGCGCCAAACAATTCTTTTGCACGATCACGAGCAAGGTTCTCAACGATATCTACATCTTCACAGCCACCATAATAACGTTTACCTGGATAACCTTCTGCATATTTGTTCGTAAGCACGGAGCCCATAGCCTCCATTACGGCTTCGCTAACGATATTCTCTGAGGCAATAAGCTCAATGTTGGCACGCTGACGTTTCAGTTCCAGTTCCATCGCTTCCAGTACTGCCGGGTCACTCTTACGCAATTGTTCCATGTTCTTATTTCCTCCCTAGTGTGTGTAGATATGTTGTATTTAAGTAGAAACGATTTGCCCGCCATAAAGAGACTTAGGTCTACGTTTCTGCAAAAAATATAAAAACTAAAGTTCGTTAATCACAAAACTGGGAACCACTTTGTTCTGGAGCACGATATACCGCACGTTCACCGCCAATTAGTGGGGGTCTGGTCCATGCCGCATTCACTCTGGCTGCACCAATGTATCGTAGAGTCGGACGGAAAGGAACGGCTACCCGCCGTAAATGCATTCCTATCAGTGTCTCGCCAATATCTAAACCAGCATGAGCTTCTATCGTTTCCGCCAAAACAGGATCTTTCATAGCGTGATAAGCAGCCGTAGCCATCGAACCTCCAGCACCTCGTATAGGTACAGCTGATACTTCCTTCACACCAAGTGACTCTAGCAGAGAGCGTTCCATGACAAGTGCACGATTTAAATGCTCGCAGCACTGATACACCGGATGAAATCCTTTTTCCGCTGCTACTAAACGAACACCTTCAAGCAGTTGTTCTGCAACTTCAAGTGCACCACCAGTTCCAATCCGGACACCAGCAACTTCACTTGTGCTCACTCCGACGACAACAATTTTGCCTGACCCAAGGTTACCAGCCTCCGCCAACTCCCTTAACACAGTGACGGTGGCTTCAGTTAATGATAGCTCCACAACTTCGTCCATCACTCTACCTCCTCAAACTTCAAACAAGCTTATTTTAAACAAAAAAGAGCAGTCCGCAGGTAGCTGCGGATTTGCTCTTTTGCCCAGGCGACCGGCCGTTTATTCCGATGCTCCATCGTGGTTTGATCCACATTTGTCGCCAGTTACATCGGAACCGATTATTTGTAACTTCATCTTAAAGCAAAGTGAACTGAAAATCAACCATTTACAAATGGCGGAAGGTTTCCAGCTTATCCAGCAAACTGAAAAGCGCAGTGCGAATCTCAGCAGCAGTTAGCTCATAGTCCTCACGCGTGCCACCAAATGGATCAGAAATATCGAAGCTCGGAATACGCTGGCGAATCTCAATCATCCGCTGCAGATCCGTTGCATTCGGTTCACCACCAAGTGCTAAGCTCAACTCCGCATCTGCGTAAAGGCTGTCCAATTCCTTGATATCTTCCGTCACCGCATCTTCATCATGCACGTATTCCTTCAATGTATAGGTTTTCGTTACAGCATCTGGAAAATACTGCAGCAAATGCTGCTTATGCCCACCCGTCAAGGTCAGCACAAGGTCGGCCCAAGCGACAGCTTGACCTGTCAATTGTGACGACTCCATTGAATCATGAATTCCTTCTTCCTGCAGTATAGCTGCAGCATGTCTTGATATAGAAGTACCGGAAATGGCGGATACACCTGCAGACCGCACTTCCAGGTCGATTCCACGTTCCTTCGCGAGCTTTCGTAAAAGCCCCTCAGCCATAGGACTTCGGCATGTATTCCCGGTGCAGACGAATAAAATATGCAGCATGTTTTGCACCCCCATGAAATTAAATATTCTAATGCCGTTATTGTATCAAAAGATGAATAGCAAGCCAAACCCCAGAAGTATTGCACCGCCTAGCGCTTCTCCATAATCCCCTAGACCACGACTGACATGCCGTCCAATTAGCAACCCTAGAATCGACATTAGTCCCCCGCAAGCACCGAAGGCTAAGATGGTCAAAAGTACTCCATTCACAAACATCCCCAGTGATACACCCACAGAGAAAGAGTCAATACTGACACTGAGCGAAAGAAGTATCATCCCCCACAAGGTTCGATGATCCATAGCTCGTGAGCTTCCTGTGTCCGGACGAAAGGAGTTGTACACCATATGCCCGCCCAAAAGAACTAGAAGACCTCCAGCAGCATAAGTCGTTACTTGACCTAACAGGTGTCCGACATAACTTCCTGTCAATAAACCCAGGAGAGGCATCAGCATATGAAAAACAGCAATGAGCAGACTCATTTGCAGAATATGCAGCAGACGAATACCTTTCATCCCGATCCCTACACCGAGCGAAAAAGCATCCATCCCTAATGCAACCGCCATTATAGTAATGGTAACAATCTGCCCCCATTCGGTATATACATCTCCTAAGCCCATGCTTAACCCCCCAAGTCCGAAATATCTTGTACAACAACGATATGCGGACAAGGGGGTAATCATGACTTCATATGGGAGTCATATACGAAAAAGCAATGCCGTGGTTATCCGGCGTCGATGACAGATCCGCCGGCGGCTTTCATAAGCCGGTTCATGATTGCAGCGCCGAGGCCGGTATACGGGCAAGCCTCGGCTAAGATGTAAGTCGCTCCCGCTTCATCGAAGCGCCGCAAAGCGGCATATAGGGAGCGGGCCCCTTCCTCCGGCGAGGATAACGAGCCGAGGGAAAGGACACAGGCGGCAGGGTCGGCGGGATAAAGGGCCTTATGCTCCTCGAAGATGAGCAAGCCCGTGACCTCGCCGTTTAGCTGCGCCGCCTGAAGTTGACTAGCGGCTTCGTCCGCCACGCGCTGCGGGGAAGAGCCACGCACTACAGCAAGCCAGCCGCGCGGTGCGTAGTGCGTGTACTTCATTCCCGGCGCGCGCGGCGCAGAAATGCCGCCAGCAGCATCCGCACCATGCTGCTCAATAGATGCGGTAGCCCTTTCGAAAGGCTCACGATTGTTAACATTCAGGCAATCCGCTGAAGATTGCGCGGTAGTTGCTTTAGCTGTGATTGGCTCAGCAGTACTGAAATCAATAACAGAGTTTGTCGTCCCCGAATCAGCCAAGACAGTAGCGGTTGCGGTAGCGGCAGCAGTTGTCTCAGCATTACCGGACTCTGAGCTTACAGCTTCTGCTCCCACCACTGCAGCCAATTGCTCCGAAGTAATCCCGCCGGGGCGCAGCACAGCAACTTTTCCGTCAGGCTGTACCTGCACGACTGTTGACTCTAGTCCAACTCCAGCAGCACCACCATCAAGGACGCCATCAATGTATCCAGCCAAATCTTCCATCACATGCGAAGCTAATGTCGGGCTCGGGCGACCCGAACGATTAGCACTGGGCGCCGCAACTGGACAACCTGCGGCACTTATCAGTGCTAGAGCTACCGGATGATCCGGCATCCGCACACCAACCGTATCCAAACCCGCCGTCACACAGGGCGACAGTACACCTTCACGAACAGGAAGCACAACTGTCAGCGGACCAGGCCAATAAGCTGCCATCAGCACGGCTGCCTTAGGATGCACCTCTACAACAAGCTCGTCCAAAGCTGCCGTATCCGCAATATGCACAATTAACGGATTGTCAGAGGGCCGTCCTTTTGCCGCAAAAACAGCCTCAACTGCCGCCGTATTTCGGGCATCCGCCCCTAACCCGTAGACGGTTTCGGTTGTAAAAGCCACGGTTCCGCCTTCACGAAGCATTGTTGCTGCCTCCGCTATCGCCAGCTTGTCAGCTTCATTCGGCTGAAATACCTCAGAGTTCGTTCCCTCAGCGGAATTCAACTTCCAGTATACAGTCTCATCTCTATTTCCACTCCGCCGCTGAACGGCGAATAAAGGATTATTGTGTTCATTCATTCTCATCACAGGCTTTCTAGAAGATATAATTTAGCTTAGCAAAAAAACGGCCCCTGTAGGGAGCCGTGATAGATCTGCTTATAAAATAGTAACACATCTGGGGTCTTACGACCATAATCCACTGATCCAGTTCCAAAGGTTCTGCAGCAGCTCCCAGACGAAGAACCGTACCTCTGGCTCAGCAGCAGTTTCTCCTGATGAAGCACTTCCTGCCGAGGAATCAGCCTGCACTGTTTTTGCAGCTGCTGATTTCACCTTAGCACTGTTATCCGCACCAGCAGCGGACACTGTTTTTGTACCTTTGTCAGCAGCAGGTGCTGCCGCATCTCCAGAGCCTGCATCGATAAAGCAAAGCGGAGGAAACAGTACACACCACCAATTTTGCCCCTTGCCCGCACCAAGTGTGACCCGAACAGCTTCATACTCCCCAGCAGGATAGACGGTGCCACCGTATAATTTGGTTGGAAAAGGGACTACGCCCAGCTCCACTTTATAGGAATATTCAATGCCCCGTTTCTCCAGCTCTGATCCAACCAACGCGTTAAGCTCCGGCAGATGATTTCTAATCAGAGCACGTGCCTGCTCCAAGCTCTGTGGATCCTCAAGAGCGGATACCCACTGGTTCATTTGCTCCACAATTTTATCGCGAATTTGCCGTTTCACCAGCTGATCTTGCGCTCCGTCAGAATTAGCTAGAATACGTAACCGGATAGATTCTTGGGGAATAGATACTTCAGCTACTGCAGCATCGGTTTTTTGACCTTCCCAAGCCATCATGAGGACCATAAAAAAACAAATTAAAATGGCAGTATACTTAAAAGTTACACGTAAGGAATCTCTTTTATCCATATGATTATCGTTCATTTGTTGCAGCCCCTCTCCTCTTAACTCTCATGCTAGTAGTATGCCCGGAGATAAGAGACTGCAAACCTATGAATCTATTAAATTTATAACTTCAATGCCAGCTCCTTATGCAGCTGCAAATCTTCCTCTACATCCTGCCCATAAAGATGCACGCTCATCACGACCCCCATGCTGGCCATATTAATCAGAAGAGACGTGCCTCCATAACTGATAAACGGAAGTGTTATTCCTGTCAACGGCATCAGGCCGATAAAAGCTCCAACATTCTCAAGAATTTGATACAACAGCATAGCCGTAATTCCAATGATTAGAAATGGACCGCTACGCTCCTTACTCTCGAGAGCAATCAATATCATCCGATGCAGCAAAATAAAAAAGAGCAAGAGCAGCAGCGCAGACCCCACAAATCCAAACTCCTCGGCAATCTGCACGAATATCGCATCCGAATAGGTATATGGAACACGATTATTCTGCACAGAGCTGCCCTGCATATATCCCTCTCCACTCATTCCCCCGGAGGCTATAGCTATTTTGGCATTTTTCGTGTGATAGCTTGCCTTATCTGTCGCTAAATCAGGTACCAGCCAAGGGTCAAACCGCTCCACTAAATGATCCTTACCAATGCCTTCAAAAAAATTGACTGCCTCATCATGATAGTTTATGTAGCTCAAAATCCCAGCAAGGCCGATCCCACCCACTATAAGCAAACCGATGAGTGCATGCGACAATTTGATATTCCCGATCCATAGAAGCCCAATCAATATTACGATGTAGCTAAGGGCATTTCCCAAATCATTTTGCATAATGACTATACCAAATGGAATGAACGTAAGAATGGTGAGAGGAACAATCCCTTTCCAGAAGGTTAAGGTAGAGCCTTGTTTTCGAATTAAGATCGATGATAAAAAAAGAATTAATACCAATTTAAACAGCTCGGCAGGCTGAAACCTAAGTCCACCAATCTCAAGTCCCAATTGAGCACCGTTCTCTACTTTACCAATAAAACTAACCGACACTAACAAGACTAAGCCCAAGAGATAAATATAAAGTGCATGTTTAACAAATATCTTAAAGTCCACAAAAGCGAGCACAATAAAAACTACAAAACCTAAAATATAGTATTTAAGCATTTGTAAATGAAATCCATCCAATTTCATCGGAGGCGTTATTCTTCCATTGGTTACACTGTATATTGAAAAAATACTAATCACCATCAGCATAATCAGAACAGTAACGATTACCTTATCAATCCTTTTGAACTTTTGAAGCATCTGCAAGCCCCTTACTCTGTTAAGGTTTCAACTCTCCTCTCTCAGGGAAAGTCGTTCCTTTCTATTGTAGAACATTCGTGAATATAATTCCAAATTTATGTAGCCAATCTATAAAATATCTTTCTATTAAAATTACACTCTGACGTGATTTTACTCTATGATCCAAACCTAACGGACTCCGTAGACTTTATTTATGGATTTATTGCTTCACGGGAACTTTTGCGGACTCCAGAGTCGTTATTACTTGCCATTTTGCAGTAAATCCAGTCTTTTTGATCAAATAACGTCTTTGCGGTCCGATACTATCCAATACGTAGTTAATATTCGAGTATAAGGGCATCTGAGTCCGAGTCAGGATACAAATACGAATACGAATTGCTTCCAGCTTGCTTACCTGAAACGGTCCGTATTATATTACACCAATCCGACGAAGCCGTCCTCCATCAAAAAAGAACCGCCAGCACCCCTATTAAACAATAAGGACCTGACGGTTCTACTTTATTTCATGGTTACACCTGTTTGGCAGCTGCATAAGGAGTAGGTTTAGGAAAATCCTCTTCCACTTCTTGCCCGTGCAGGCGCACACTCATTACCAGCCCGATGCTGGCCATATTAATGAGCAGTGATGTACCCCCGAAGCTGATGAAAGGTAACGTAATACCAGTCAATGGCATCAAGCCGATAAATGCGCCGATATTCTCAAAAATCTGATACAACATCATCGCGACAACACCGACAATCAGGAAAGGGCCAGCTCTATCCCTAGACTCCAGCGCAATCAGAATCATCCGGTGAATCAAAATAAAGTACAGCAGCAACACAAACGCCGAACCTACAAACCCAAATTCTTCGGCAATCTGCACAAAGATAGAATCTGAATACGTATATGGCACCCGATCCGTCTGAACGGAGCTGCCGTTCATGTAGCCTTCGCCACTCATTCCACCTGATGCAATCGCCAGCTTGGCGTTTTTAGTATGATAAAGGGCTTTGGCTGTTGCCTTGTCTGGAACAAGCCAAGGATCAAAACGTTCAATCCAGTGAGATCGTCCAATATCCGTAAGAAAGGTTTTAATTTCATCATGATAATGGATATAACTCATAATTCCCGCAATCGCAGAACTAGCCACGATGACCAGCCCGATTAATGCATGCGTGTATTTAATATTGCCAATCCACAACAGACCCGCAAGAATCACAACGTAAGACAAGGCATTCCCAAGGTCATTTTGGGTAAGGACAATAAGGAACGGAAACAAGGTCAGAAGGCCGAGCGGCACAACATCCCGCCAGAACAGAAGCTTACTCTTATTCTTGCGGACAAGCATGGCTGCCAGAAAAAGAATTAATATCAGCTTGAACAGCTCTGCAGGCTGCAGACTCAGGCCCCCCGGCAGGGTCAACCAGCCTTGCGCATTATTTTTGGTCTCGCCCAAAAAGCTGACGAGCACCAGCATCCCTATCCCAAACAGATAAATATATATCGCATATTTCACTAATATTCTGTAATCCAAAAAGGTCATTCCAATAAAAGCTACAAAACCAATAGCATAATACATCATCATACGAATATGATGTCCGTCCAGCTTCTCTCTTCCATGAGTAACGCTATATATGGCGAAGATGCTGACCACCATGAGTAATAACAGAACGACTACAATAGCACCATCAATCTTTTTAATCTTCTGAAGCACGCTCTGCCTCCCTACTCTATATCTGGGCTTTCTTTATGATCCCCTAAGAAATCCTGCTAAATTCTATTGTAAAGGAAGTCGGATTGAAAATACAATTTCTCTACTCCGGACAAAATGAACCCTCTGCATAGCAGGCAATATTATCTCGTTATGCCTAGCACATGACGCGGGATTCCAGCCAGATCATTAATGGTGATAATCTCGGTCCAATGGCCCGCTGCCGCAAGGAGTGCAGCGACTTGCTCAGCTTGACCGAAGCCAAGCTCAAAGCCGATCAGGCGCGGCGGTGCCGGGAGCAGCGTCAGCTGCTCCATCATGCGGCGGTACGGGTCCAGCCCGTCCGCTCCGCCATCCAGCGCAGTGCGCGGCTCATGGTCGCGCACCTCACGCTGCAGCCCGGCGATATCCTCGCCGGGGATGTATGGCGGGTTGGAGACGAGAATATCCGTCTCCATCCCCGCGAACGGCTCGAGCAGATCGCCGAGCCGAAAGTCCACAGCTGTGCCATTGCGCAAAGCGTTGCGCTCGGCCACAGCCAGAGCCGCCGGCGAAATATCGCCGGCGCAGACCCGCCACGCCGGCGCTTCCGCCGCCAACGTGACGGAGATCGCACCGCTGCCGGCGCCGATATCGACGGCGGTCAGCGGTCTTGCGGCGCGCACGTCCCCCGCGCCGCCCGCGCTATCCAGCGCCGCTTCGCCCGGCGTTACGATGCCGTCCGGCCAAAGCTCCGCGCCGTAACGTAAAATCGCCTCGACGAGCAGCTCCGTCTCCGGCCGCGGAATAAGCACGTCAGGCGTCACCTCAAAAGGCCGCCCGTAGAATTCTTGCTCGCCGATGATATACTGCACCGGCTCACCAGCGCCCCGGCGGGTAACTTCCGCCTCAAATGCTTCCTTAACCGCAGCTGGAAAAGGATCTGCCAGCGCCATGTAATAAGCTGCGCCAGACACTCCAAGCACATGCTCCAGCAGCAATTGTGCACTGCGCTGCGGTTCATTGCAGCCGCTCCGGCTCAAAAAAGAAGAAGCCTCCGCAAAGGCTTCCCGGATGCTTTTGACTTCCGACATGACATATACGCCATCGTTCAAAGCATTATTCTCCATTATCCATATTATCCATCAAGTCAGCTTGTTCAGCGATTGAAAGGGCTGAGATAATTTCAGTGATTTCTCCGTTCATAACCTGCTCCAAACGGTGCAGTGTCAGGCCAATACGATGGTCTGTAACCCGGCTCTGCGGGAAGTTATACGTCCGAATGCGCTCACTACGGTCACCCGTACCTACTTTGCTCTTCCGTTCCCCAGCATACTTCGCTTCTTCTTCCTGCCGTTTCATATCAGAGATACGGGCACGAAGCACTTGCAGCGCTTTTTCTTTATTGGAGTTCTGTGACTTACCGTCCTGACAGGTAGCAACGATGCCTGTAGGTACATGGGTTACACGTACTGCAGACTTGGTCGTATTTACAGACTGTCCGCCTGCACCACTTGAACAGAAGGTATCCACGCGAATATCTTTATCATGGATCTCGATCTCAAAAGCCTCAGCTTCCGGCATCACAGACACCGTAGAAGTAGAGGTATGAATACGACCTCCGGATTCGGTCGCTGGGATACGTTGTACGCGATGCGCACCACTTTCGTATTTCAGCTTACTGTATGCACCACGGCCGTTAATAAGGAAGATTACCTCTTTGAATCCACCAAGATCACTCGCGTTAACATCCATTAACTCAACGCGCCATCCTTGTGCATCAGCATAACGAGTGTACATCCGGTAAAGATCTGAAGCGAACAATGCTGCTTCATCTCCACCCGCTGCACCACGAATTTCAACGATTACGTTCTTATCATCATTCGGGTCTTTAGGCAGCAGCAATACGCGGATTCTCTCTTCCAGCTCCACTTGACGTTTGGAAAGGTCATCAATTTCCATCTTGACCATTTCTTTCATCTCATCATCAAGCTTTTCGCCTTGCATCTGCTTAGCAGCTTCAAGCTCTTCCATTACACTCTTATATTCAGTATACGCCTCAAATGCGGGCTGTAGGTCTGATTGTTCTTTGGAATAGTCCCTCAGTTTCTTACTGTCGTTTGCAACATCCGGATCACAAAGCAGTTCACTGAGCTTCTCATAGCGGTCCGCCAGGGATTGCAATCGGTCCAACAAGGGAATTCACCTCTCCTGATTCAATTTCAAATTCGCAAATA
Source organism: Paenibacillus sp. FSL H8-0315 (assembly GCF_038005365.1). Lineage (NCBI taxonomy): Bacteria > Bacillati > Bacillota > Bacilli > Caryophanales > Paenibacillaceae > Paenibacillus > Paenibacillus sp. FSL H8-0315. The sequence goes on from NZ_JBBOTA010000001.1 coordinate 2,924,744, forward strand.
TAACATCAAATTTGTACTGTCATAAAAATAGATATACGACTTTATATTATACCAAAGATATTGTGAAATGGCTACAGTTCCGTACGCACAATACCTTAATAAAAAGCTTATATTTTTAAAAAGGATCATCCCAGCAATAGAAACTCCCACTGCTCGAGATGACCCCTTTATCATTCGTACACTTAAAACTTCTTAAACGTTAAAACGGAAATGCATTACGTCGCCGTCTTGCACCAAATATTCTTTACCTTCAAGACGTAGTTGACCACGTTCCTTCGCACCGTTCATGGAACCAGCTGCCACAAGATCCGCGTAAGCCACTACTTCAGCACGGATAAATCCGCGTTCGAAATCTGTATGAATCACACCGGCAGCTCCAGGTGCCTTGGTGCCGCGGTGAATCGTCCACGCCCGAACTTCCTGAACGCCTGCTGTGAAATACGTATACAAGCCAAGCAGTTTATAAGCCGCTTTAATCAACCGGTTAAGGCCGGATTCTTCCAGTCCCAGCTCTTCCAGGAACATAGCTTTATCTTCGCCTTCAAGCTCAGCAATTTCTGCTTCCACCTTAGCACTGATCGGAACCACTTCTGCACCTTCAGTAGCTGCAAAATCGCGAACTTGCTGTACATAAGGATTGTCCTCAGCACTTGCCACTTCATCTTCACTTACATTCGCCGCATACAGCACTGGCTTCAATGTTAACAGATGAAGATCGCGGATAATAAGCTTCTCGTCATCAGACAATTCTATACTGCGTGCAGGTTTATCTTCGTAGAGCACTTCTTTGACGCGTTCTAGCAGTTCAACTTCTTGAGCGTATTTCTTGTCGCCGCCTTTGATATTCTTACGGGAACGCTCAATCCGCTTCTCAATGCTCTCAATATCAGCAAGAATCAGCTCCAGATTAATGGTCTGGATGTCGCTGATCGGATTTACTTTTCCATCAACGTGGGTAACGTTCTCATCTTCAAAACAACGAACCACATGCACGATAGCATCTACTTCACGGATATGGGCCAGGAACTTGTTGCCTAGTCCTTCTCCTTTACTCGCACCACGCACGAGACCCGCAATATCAACAAATTCAAAAGCAGTAGGTACGGTCTTGTTCGGCTGTACCAGCTCAGTCAGTTTATCAAGACGTTCATCTGGAACTTCAACAACACCAACGTTAGGGTCAATGGTACAAAAAGGGTAGTTAGCGGATTCTGCTCCCGCTTGCGTTATCGCATTAAACAATGTGGATTTTCCTACGTTAGGAAGTCCGACGATTCCAGCTTTCAAAGCCATTTATATGACAACTCCTATTTTCAGCTAAATTGATCATCCGAATAAGCTATACGATCTAAACCATTATATATTAGAACATATTCGCCAGCAACACCGGATGTCAAGCAGATGTGTCCGAACGCGCAAGCTCTAATACCTTTTTTATCGCCGGCTGGTCCAGTAATGGCTTAGATTTATCTGGATCAACCTCCACATCAGGCACAGTCTTTACCTCTTCATTACAACTTCCATCAGAATTCAGACCCATTTCAAAGGAAAACCTGAATACATAACCGCTATTTGGCAATGCAACAACAAGCGGATCTATCCCTAGTCCATCCCCACCTGTCCTGCCGCCTACAACCGTTGCAAACCCGGTGCCTTTTGCAAAGGCTGCAAGACCTTCCGCTGATGAATACACAGAGCTATCTACCAGCAAATAGATTTTCCCTTCAAATCCAACAGATTTATTAGGAGTTACTACATCATTTATTTTTCTATATGTCTTGAACATCTTTAAAGCCTCAGATGGCAGATTAGGCAGTTGCTCATCTTTGATGCCGGAAATAGGTTGTTGCCCGGCTGTGATCTGACGTGCCTGCATAAAAGTCTCCGCATATTTGCCTCTTGTATAAAGGAAGTAAGTATTATATTCGATAGGTTTATTAATCAACAGAGGAACAATATGAATTCTCCAATAATTACTGTTTCCTCCGCCATTTCCGCGGATATCTAATATTAAGGTCTTATAGTCCTTTACCTCTATTAAAAAATCATGGATCTCGGAGCTGTCCATCTCCATGAGACTCCCGTCAAAGCTTTGCATGCCGAGATAAGCGATTCGATCGGGCTCTATAATGACTTTTTTTACATTCCCAGAAGTCTTTTTTGTTACATCTCCTACTCCATCTCCACCATTATGCATATCATTATTGAGTTCATTAGAGCTTTGCTGCTCCGCTAAAGGTTTCTGGTTGTAACGGGCCAATACGTTAGGCTGTTGAACCACGTCGATCCAAGGTTCATAACCAAAACCTGCTTGAACATAGGTATGTAGATACCAAGGATATTCCTCCTTGGATATAAAATTCGTATGCCCATTGTTTAATCTGCTAAGGACAAATCTCATTCGTCTCAAAAACTCATCATCCGATTTCACGGCTGCTATTTTATTGCGGTATTCCTCTTTTTTAGCAAGCCAATCCTCTCCATTGAGACGTTTATTCACCTCTAGGAAAGGATAGTTCTCCTCAATAATCTTCCACATATAATCAAAATCCTCTAGCCTTTTTTCTACTGTCAATGAAGGCAACGCTACTTTCGATTGTTCTTCAACTACAGCTGAAGAGGCTAGCGGTGCAACCGGACTTGCCTGGACTTGCTCAGACTCAGATTTCTTCTTTCCTGGTAAATCGCCACTGTTGCAGCTAACCAGTAATAGTAATACTACTGCGGAAACAACCACCCACGATACAGTCCTTGGCCTCACCTTAATCCCCCCTTTTCTCTCTTTATGACTCAATCTATTTTCAGGAATTTATTTTTAATCATATTTTCCTAATCATCCTAAATCAAATATATTTATCACAATTATTTACATAATAATTCAGTAGAAAAACAAAAAAAGACCTCTTTCGAGGTCCTCACACTTATGGACTACAGATCTTTAGACATCGTGATGTCAGTTACGATATACCCCATTTTTTTGTATAGCTCAAATGCGCGATTGTTCTGGCCGAAGACGTGCAACCCGATTTTGGTAACATTCATCTCCCGGGCTTCTTCATCGAGTGCGATCATAGCCTGCTTGCCATAACCCTTACTCTGGAACGGTTCAAAAACATAAAAATCATAAATGAAAGCCTCGCGGCCACCACGGCCTTCACTTACGTTAAACCAGATATAACCCACCTGTTCATCACTGCTTATTTCTACTATGGAATATAGATAAGCACCATCTGTGTGCAGCCCTTTTGGCAAAGAGCGTGTTATAGCTTCCTCAGACAGCTTCATCGCGATCTCTGGATCCCAAGCACCGGCGCTGATCTTATCTTCCGCATAATCCCGGGTAGCTTGACCTAAGAAAAATTGAAAGGCCGACTCATCCATATGGATCAGTTTAATCATAATCTTACTCACTTCCTCGCTTCAATATTTACCATCCTATTTACGTATTAAACGGGAAGTTCCACGTAAAGTTGCTAAATCTGGAGCGCCAATACCAAACATTGCTATTTTTAGCTCCAGTTCTACCTGTGCTAATGCAGCATCCAGCGCCTCTTCAGAATCGACAGCCGGCCCTAACAGATTGCGGCCAAAGCCTGCCAGATCAGCTCCAAGTGCCAATGCTTTCGCTGCATCCACGCCATGTTTCAGTCCGCCGCTGCCAATCAAAGCGCCCTGCGGAGAAACTGCGCGCACCTCTGTGATACAATCAGCTGTTGGAGTGCCCCAATCTGCGAAAGCCTCCGCCGCTGCCCGCCGTATAGGATCTACACTGCGGAACTTCTCCACCTGACTCCAAGATGTCCCGCCTGCACCCGCAACATCAATAAAAGCCGCTCCTGCATCATAAAGACGTGCAGCTGCATCTCCATCAATGCCCCAGCCTACTTCTTTCACACCTACAGGGACCTCAAGTGCCCGGCATACCTTCTCTATCTGCGATAGCAAAGAGGCAAAACCAGTGTTCCCTTCCGGTTGAAAGACCTCTTGCAGGCCATTCAGATGCAGTACAAGAAAATCAGCACCTGCGATATCCACAGCCCGGCGACATTCCTCAATCCCAAAACCATAGGACAGCTGTACAGCACCAATATTGGCGATAACCGGAATATCAGGCGCTTGATCCCGCACATAAAAGGTTGCCGTAAGCTCAGAACGCTCCACTGCCGCCCGAACCGAACCTACACCCAGCGCCCAACCACGACGCTGCGCAGCTGCGGCTAACCGGGCATTAATCGCTCCTGTAGCTGCACTGCCACCTGTCATCGAGCTGATGAGCAGCGGTGTACGCAGCTTACGATCCAAAAACGTAGTCTGCAATGATATATCGTCGAAATTCAGCTCTGGCAGAGCATTATGCTGAAATCTGTAATGTTCAAACCCTGTAGTCACACCGACGCCACCTACTTCTTCATTTAGGCAAAGCCGTACATGTTCAATTTTGCGTTCGCCTGTCTTCGATGTAGGCAATAAAGATCTTTTGTCAGAAGCCTCTGCAGCCGGTAGGTCCTTGCCATGATCTGCGCCAGACTGCCTAGTCGCATCATATGGCACGGCCTCTTCTGGCGTATGATTCATGCTGCGTTCCTCCTATTTCCAAACTCGATTTATTATAACATATCCCTACAGATGAATTTACAATATGAGGTTAGCGATTACAATTCTCCGGTTTCGTAATCATTAATTTCATAAACATCGTACTAATTGCTCAAACTCATTATAGCTAGCCGAATGTTATTTCATTACTGTTAAGGATATTTGGGCTGCTTCATTTCGCTCCACTAGGTGTTAATAGGTTGGTAATACACCGGAGCATAACAATCACAAGGAAGTGCTCTGCAATAATTTCAGGAGGAACTTCCATGAATTCAGATCGTCAGCAACCCGTTCACCCCTATAAACCTAAAGAAATAAACTACTCTCCCGGTTTAACTACGAAGAAACGTTCCGGTTCACGCCGCCGTACAATGGTGTTATGGGCTGTCTTCATTCTAATTCTCTGGCTAATCGGCGTAATGACTTACCAGACCCACAAACCTTTACCCCGCGGCATTTCCTATGAAAGCCCTATATACAAAACCAATCATGTATCCTTCTGGCACGACCTGACCTATTCGGACGGTACAGCCACGGGCACTCAAGAGAGTCAGATTCTTTCGAGGATTCTACAAATTATCGAGGAGTCCAAAGAATTTTTGGTGATTGACCTCTTTCTTTTCAATGATTATACCCATAAAGATCAGTCATTTCCTCCGGTCAGCCGAATGTTGACGGACAAGCTTATTTTACAAAAAACAACTTATCCTGAGATGGAGATCGTCTTCATTACAGATGAGGTTAATACCAATTACAACTCTGCACCCAATCATCTTCTGGAAGAATTGAAGGCTGCGGGGATTAAAGTGATTTTGACCGATGTAAATGCTCTACGCGATTCTACGCCTGCTTATTCCGCTGTCTGGCGTACCTTTATTCAATGGTTCGGACAGTCGGGCGAAGGCCGGATTCCCAATCTTATGGCCAGCGGAGGACCGGATATTACCGCACGTTCTTATTTGAAGCTACTTAATGTGAAGGCTAACCACCGTAAGGTAGTTGTTAGTGAGAATACCGCTCTAGTCTCCTCAGGAAATATCCATGATGCCAGCGCCTATCATTCCAATATCGCTCTGGAAGTACAAGGCCCAATTATTGCTGATATTCTCCAGACGGAACAAGCCGCGGCCAATCTTTCGGATGCAGGGCCACTACTCACTTATGAGCCAGACTTCACCAAAGAGAAGGATCAGCACTCTGAAGAATCTATGGAGGTCCGCTATTTAACGGAAGGAAAGGTATATAAATATGCACGGCAAGCCCTTCAATCTGCGCAGAAGGGTGACACCATTTGGATGGGTATGTTCTACCTTGCCGATGATGCCATTCTCGATGAATTGGTAGAGGCTACCAAACGAGGGGCTACGGTAAAATTGATACTGGACCCCAATCAGAACGCCTTCGGCCGTGATAAAATCGGCATTCCTAACCGTCCAGTTGCCATGAACTTGAACAAGCGTACAAACGGAGAGATCTCTATTCGCTGGTACAATACGACCAAAGAGCAATATCATCCAAAGTTGCTCTTCATTGCCAAACAGACTGGAAGTTCCATCATACTTGGCGGTTCCACCAATTTTACGACACGCAATCTGGATGACTACAACCTGGAGAATAATCTGTGGGTATCTGTAAAACAAGATCAGCCTCTTTATACCGAGATGGAAACCTACTTCAATCGACTGTGGAATAACGAGGACCATGAGTATACTCTGCCTCTTGAAGCTTATCAGGGGGAAGTAACTTGGTTCAAGTACATTCTGTTCCGGTTGCAGACCACCTTGGGTTTAACCACTTTTTAAAGCAAAAACCACCGCAGATGAGGGATAACACCCTCTGCGGTGGTTTTTGGGTTATAGTAACGGTGACATAAGCCGAGCAGCAGATTCCAGTATACGGATCACCATACGCTTATTCATAAATTCCTCATGCTCAATTAAGCTGGTAGATAATAAATCCCGTTCAAAATCAGCAACAATACGAGCAACGCTCTCCGTCTGAATCAGTAGTGCATTCACTTCAAAGTTAAGGTGGAAGCTGCGCATATCCATATTGGCCGTGCCAATGGTCGCTATTTCACCATCAACGATAAGCAGTTTCGAGTGGATAAATCCCTTTTCATATTCATAAATCTTCACGCCAGCTTCCAGCAACGCCGGAAAATAAGAGTGTGAAGCCAGAAACGGAATCCATTTATCCGGCTTAGCCGGAAATAACAATCGCACATCTAAACCAGAAACAGCAGCTACACGCAGTGCAGTTAAGATGTCCTCATCAGGAATAAAATATGGACTGGCAATCCACACCGATTTCTCGGCAGAAGTGATCATGGAGAAGAAAATGTTTTTGAGCGCACGACGTTCGTTATCCGGCCCACTAGCAATAATCTGTACGGCACCATCACCTGTCATAAAGCGAAGCTGCGGAGTAAGATAGTCTTGCTCCAGTATTTTTTCGCCCGTAGTGTGCATCCAATCTTGCAGGAAAATAATTTGCATCGTCCGTACCGCTTCGCCTCTAACCAACATATGTGTGTCACGCCAAAATCCATAAGTCTTACTGCGGCTTAAATATTCATCGCCTACATTGAGACCCCCCATGAATCCGACATCGCCGTCGATCACAACAATCTTACGGTGATTCCGGTAATTCACACGGCTGGAAAAAAAGGATGTTGAATTTCCATACGAAGCCACCTGAACCCCGGCATCACTCATTTCCTTCAAAAAAGCTTTGGAAAGCTGAAAACTGCCAACGGCATCATACATAAATCTGACTGCAACACCGGCGCGAGCTTTATCGATCAGAATTTGTTTAATGCGTGTTCCAATGTGGTCCGCCCGGAAGATGTAATACTCCATATGAATGTGATGTTTAGCTTGACGGAGCTCCAACAATAACGTACCAAACGTCTCTTCACCATTAGTGAGGATACGTGTTTCTGATGCGAAGGAAATAGGAGTACGTGCTAAAGTTTTGGATAACAGCAGCAGTTTTTGGCGCGAGGGATCAAAGACTGACCAATCTTGGTGCGTACGTAAAGCGTCATTCTCAATTCTTTCGTAGGCCATAAGGTCTCTTTGTGCCTTTTTATCATATTTACGGCGTTTGAACACATTTTGCCCAAATAGAAAATAGAAGACCAGTCCCAGCACCGGGATCAACGCAAGCAATAAGATCCATGACATTGTTGTAGAAGGATTACGGTTCTCCATAAAAATAGCCAAGCTAATCGAAATCACTGTCAGAGTGGAGAAGATACTAATAATCGTTCCCGCAGTACTCCCAAAAATGCCGAAACCAAAATAATAAAATGCTATGAATGCCCCAATGATAATTATAGATTGAAGTCCTCTTCTCATACTCTACCTACCTTCTTATTCATACAAGCAACACGAAATTGACACATTTTATATATTACATGAAGAACACATTTCTTCCTAGCAAATTACTGTTTAAAATCTATTTACGACAAAAATGTAACCCTTCTGTTCCGATATTTGTAATGCCTGGTTGTATAGAATATAATTATTTTGACCAACTAGTCAATTATAGAACCGGGTAGTCAGAAAGGAGGTTAATCCTTTAATGAATGATAAAACTGTTGATAAGCAGGAGCAGATTATTAAGATTGCTATGCAGTTATTCGCTGTAAAAGGCTCCTCGTCCACATCCATGCAAGAGATAGCTGAATTATGCGGGATTTCGAAGGGCAGTTTATATCTGGTATTTAAATCAAAAGAAGAACTGGAGCGCAGTATCTTCCTTTATTGTTATCGGATGATTCGGGATCCCTTGTTACGTGAAGAACAGGAAACCCGACGAACACCACGTGAGAAGCTTAGGAATCAGATAGAAATTCTGCTAAGTCATGTGTACGAATTACGTGAGTTCTTGCAGCGTCAAATTCAGGAGGTTGCGGGCAAAGGATTTGATACTGAAGTCCCGGACTGGCTGCGTAGAAACAACGCTTCCTTCTTAAGATGGTTCCAGGTAAAAATGGAGTTGCTCTACGGAAAAGACGTCGTTCCCTATACCGGAGATTTATGTATGATCGGACATGGTCTCATCAAATCTTATATTGCGGTTATTTTTCGTAAGGATACGCAGGTACCTATTGCCGATATGGCGGATCATCTAATGAATTTAATGGATATGATCGTGTCTGGCTTGCTTACTAGTAAACAGGCTCCACTAATCAACTCTGCTACTTTAGCAAACTGGATGGCGGAGAATGAGGAGAACAAACGAAAAAATCCATTACAGTTCATTAAAGAAATGAAGACTGCGATCAGTAAACTAGATAGTATAGCATCCGAAGAAGCAGCCGATCTGCTGGAATCGCTCAACATTCTGGAAGGTGAAGTGCTTATCCCTCACCCGCGAAAAGCAATCATTCAGGGGATGCTGTCCAACCTCCAATCCTGCTCTGAGCTCACAGCAGAATTGGAAGAGCTGAGGAAGCTAATTGCCTCAATTCCGCACAATTCATGTGTATTTCGTTAATTGACTCTAAGAAGAGTTCGGTAGAGAGAAAGTCATGGATAGTGAGTATTATGATTTTTTATAATGGCGCCCTATTTCGTAAAGAAGAGGGCCGAGAGGAGCAGAAACGAAACTTATGAAAAGCTTAATTAATTTCTCGCTCAGGAACAAATTTGCCATTTGGCTTCTGACGATAATTATTGTGTTTGCCGGTTTATATAGCGGACTGACGATGAAGCAAGAAACCTTGCCTAATATTAGTATACCCTATCTTAGCGTAACAACCATTTATCCGGGGGCCGCACCAGAAGGCGTCGTTAATGATGTCAGCAAACCGTTGGAGCAAAAGCTCCGCAATGTGGATGGTGTAAAGACGATCACCTCCACTTCTTTGGAGAATGCCTCCAGTATCCAAATTGAATTCGATTATGGAACAAATCTGGATAATGCTACAGCAGCAGTGCGCGAATCACTAAATGAAGTCTCATTGCCAGACAATGTGCAGAAGCCTTCCATTTCCCGCTTTAGTCTTAGCTCAATGCCTGTTGTCTCCCTCAGTCTTTCTAACGGGGATACCCAGGATCTTGAGGAACTGACCCGTATTGCTGAGAACGATATTCGCCCGGCCCTGGAGGATGTTGAGGGTGTCGCTTCTATCCAAATCTCTGGTCAATACGTCAAAGAAGTATCACTCAAATTCAATCAAGATAAGCTTAATCAATATGGACTGACCGAAGATACCGTTAAAGGTATCATTCAAGGCTCTTCCCTCCGTGTTCCCCTCGGACTATTCGAGATGGACAAGGCTCAAAAGGCAGTTGTCGTGGATGGCAACATCACTACCGTTGAGGATCTTAAAAATGTGACCATTCCGGTAATGCCAACTGGCGCTAACGCTGCTGGTGCTGGAGCTACTGGAGCTACTGGAGCTGCCGGCGTTGATGCTGGTGCTGCTAACGGAGCTGCTGGTGCTGGAAATGCTGTTCCTGGCGGAGCTGCAAGTATGGGACTTCCAACCGTGAAGCTCGGAGAGCTGGCCACGATTGAGGTTGTGGGCAATTCCGAATCCATCTCCCGTACAAATGGTAAAGAATCGATCGGTATTCAGATTGTCAAAGCCAATGATGCCAACACTGTTGATGTTGTAAATGGCGTTAAAGACAAAACTGAAGAATTAAAAGCACAATATAAAGGCATTGACCTTACTGTTCTACTTGACCAAGGTAAGCCCATTGAGGACTCCGTAAATACGATGTTGTCCAAAGCGGTATTTGGTGCCTTATTCGCAGTAATTATCATTTTGGTGTTCCTGCGGAATATTCGTTCGACGATTATTTCTATCATCTCTATTCCATTATCCCTGCTGATCGCAGTGCTGTGTCTGCGGCAGATGGACATTACGCTTAATATGATGACACTGGGAGCGATGACGGTCGCGATTGGGCGGGTAGTCGATGACTCGATTGTAGTCATAGAGAACATATATCGACGGCTCTCCTTATCTGGTGAGAAACTGAAGGGTAGAGAATTAATCAGTGCGGCCACACGTGAAATGTTCGTGCCTATCATGTCCTCTACAATTGTAACCATCGCGGTGTTCTTACCACTTGCTTTGGTTAGTGGTATGGTTGGTGAGCTGTTCTTGCCTTTCGCTCTAACCATGGTCTTCGCCCTGCTCGCTTCATTAGTAGTTGCGATTACCCTAGTTCCTGCAATGGCTCACTCGTTGTTCCGTAATGGATTGAAAGGTAAAAAAACTCACAGCGAGAAACCAGACAAACTTTCTGCTGGTTATCAAAAGATTCTGAACTGGTGTCTTTCTCATAAGCTCGTTACTTTTGGAGTTGCCGTTCTTCTCCTTGCAGGCAGCTTGTTCTTAATCAAACCTATTGGGGTAAGCTTTATGCCATCCCAAGAGGATAAAACCGTAATGCTTACTTATTCACCAAAGGCTGGACAACGGATTGAGGAAGTTCAAGAGCAAGGTCTGAAAGCTGAAAAATACATTTTAGCGCAGAAGCATATAGACAAAATGCAATATTCCATTGGCGGCGGAAGCCCGATGGGTATGGGTGGATCCAGCAATTCAGGACTATTTTTCATCGTTTATGATAGTGACACTCCTGATTTTGAAGCTGTTAAAGAGAAGCTTATTGAAGGTTTGACCGCAGAAGTGCCAGATGGTGTATGGGGTGACATGTCCGCTCTGATGAGTGGAGGCATGGGTGGAAGCACTCTGACCGTGAATGTATTCGGAGATGAACTGGATCAGCTGAAGCCAGTCGCGGATGAGATTGCCTCAATCGTACAGGCTGACACCACTAATTTCAAAGACGCAGAAACAAGTCTCAAGGAAGCTTACGATCAATATACGATTGTAGCGGATCAACAGAAGCTTAGCTCCCTTGGACTTACAGCCGGACAAATTGCGATGAAGCTGAGTCCAGCAGGCACACGTCCAGTGCTCACAGAAGTAGAATTGGACGGCAAGAACTACAAAGTCTATATCGAAACAGATAAAGAAACGTACAAGAGTATTAAAGAAATGGAAGAGGCTACTTTGACTTCCCCACTAGGCATCTCCGTGCCAATCGGGCAAGTCGCTAAAATTGAAAATGGCTCCTCCCCTGACTCGATTACTCGTATGGACGGTAAAATGAAGGTAGATGTTACTGCCGAAATTATTTCGAGTGACGTGAATAGCGCTTCGAACAGCGTGAAAGAAAAAATAGACGCTATGGAATTGCCTGATGGTGTAACTGTTACCTTCGGCGGTGTAACCGAGCAGATCAATGATACGTTTGGTCAATTAGGAATTGCTATGGCGGCTGCTATTGCCATCGTATACTTCGTGCTTGTGGTTACATTTGGCGGTGGATTAGCACCATTCGCTATCCTGTTCTCACTTCCTTTCACAGTGATCGGGGTACTCGTTGCCCTTCTGATCGCTGGAGAAACCTTAAACGTGTCCTCGCTCATGGGTGCGCTGATGTTGATTGGTATCGTAGTAACGAATGCGATTGTCCTTATCGACCGCGTTATTCATAAGGAAAAAGAAGGACTCACTACGCGTCAAGCCTTGCTTGAAGCAGGTGGCACACGTTTACGTCCAATCCTGATGACTGCACTTGCAACGATCGGTGCATTGCTGCCATTGGTTACTGGACTTGAAAACAGTGCAGGAATTATCTCCAAGGGCCTCGGCGTGACCGTAATCGGTGGTTTGGTCAGTTCCACGCTTCTGACACTTGTAGTAGTGCCAGTCGTGTATGAATTCCTGATGAAATTCCGCAGCAAAAAGGTAATTGATTAGAACTATGATGTGAACAAGTAAATAGGCTCACACGAGAGGCTGTCTCCAAAGTAGTGAATTCTACTTATGAGGCAGCTTCTTTTTTTAGTAAAAGGCTGCACAGCGGATTCTTGCCTTAGCCAATAGACTGTGTGCTGTGCCAATTGTTCAACGCCATTAGGTTGGGTGGTGAGTAGGGAGAGTTGAGCGGTGAAAAATACGTGATGAGTGATAGCTAATGTACTGTGGGTGCTGTATGATATGCGGTGGACGAAGTACCGTGGGTGATGTGCGGAGTGGATCTTAAACTAATTAGGGCGAAAATCCCTGAAAAAAGCCAATATTCGCTCTAAATGAACGAAATTAGGGAATTCCTCCCTGATAATAAGGGGGATTTCTTTAATTACCGCCGAATCAGCTATATTTTAGGGAGGTTTTCCCTAATTATTAGTCTAATGACCAGAAACTCTAGAATTTCAGGGAGAAACTGCCCAATTATTCTATCGGCACTTGAGTTAGGCAACAATAAGGCGCTTCGGTTGGTACTTCAATTACTACTTCAGTTGGTGCTTCAGCCTCTACTTCTATCGGAGTTTAATTAGATCATCACTAGGATGCTTCCCACGGTACTTCTATTTGTGCTTCTACAGAGCTTCTATTAAAGCTTCATATCTACTTGACCAGCACGCAAAAGCCCGACCTATCAATTAGGCCGGGCTTTCTAATATTAAATGCTTGTAGCTGCACTGCTCTCCAATGAAGCTCTCCAGGAACGAAGCATTTGCAGATCAAGTGGCAGAAACTCCTCAAGCATATGTGAGAGACCTAGATATAGCGGACTATCCGTTGCTGCATTCAGTTTCTGACAGAACTGCGGTGTCCATTGCAGTAGATGCTTTTCCAAAAAGGACTCCTGAATATCAAGTAGCTCCATAGCACTTCTTATTGAAAAGCTATTGTAAAGCATACGCTCATGCATGACTGCCATAAATTCGAGCTCAATAGCAATATGATCATCGGCTTCACCATTACACTTATTGAATACAATTCCAGCGGAGGTGTACACATCCGCAAGCACGTTACAGAAATCCTCCGAGCGTCCTAAAATCGCTGCTTCGCGCAATTTAAAAGAACTAACGGACTGTTCTTGCATAAGCCGTTTATATTCTTTGCTCTCTTTCTCGCATATCATTGGCAGCTTGTTCGGTTCCTGACTCAAATAGCGCTTCAGCTCCCGACCGCCTTCCGTCATCTCAGCCGCTACACTCATCTGGCGATTGCGGCTCCATTGAGCCACTAGAGAGAGTGATGGTTTTCTACCCAAAAAATCCACTAAAAGCTGATATATTAATCCCCGACTTTCCAACCAACGGCTAAAAGCCTCCGGAACGGTGAGCGATGGAACAGTATGTGTACTCATTTTGCAAATCCTCCTCAATGGTTTCCCGGTCACTCTCCGTCACATTACCGACGTGCGGTTTCCGGTATCCTATCTGTTTTCGCAAAAGTGAACGTTAAAACTAATCCGCACCTAGATTATATCGGATATTAAAAGCGCTTTCCGTGAGCATTCTATGTCTAAAAACTTTATTTGTCGTACTTTTGTCACACTTTCCGTTGTTCAATATGCGTTATCTTCTTATCTAGTTTGTCCAGTTTTATGTAATGAAACCCTGTCGTCCAGAACTTTGCTCATTGACGTGAATCCAAGCGATCTTTAAAATTCTAAACAAGTATAAACATCTTCGCGTTCTGTCCTATTAGGGACGTTATGCGTGTATACGAGAAAGTATAAGAGCAATTTATCAGCCAGATTTAAAGGAAGGGAGCAACGCCATGGAGCCGCTGACGGACCCTTTTGGACGTTTACACGATTACATCCGCATTTCGGTTACCGACCGCTGCAACCTGCGTTGCATCTATTGTATGCCAGCGGAAGGGATGCAATTCCAACCGCAGGACGAGATTTTGAGTTACGAGGAAATTACCGCAGTCGTTAAGTCGCTAGCCCCTCTTGGATTACGTAAAGTACGACTAACTGGTGGAGAACCTCTTGTCCGCAAAGATCTGGAAAAGCTTGTTGCTATGATATCTGCGATCCCAGGTATAGAAGATATTTCGCTGACTACAAATGGTTTAATGCTTCCAGCCAAAGCAGCACAGCTAAAAGAAGCCGGTCTGTCACGGGTAAACATCAGCCTAGACTCCTTACGGCAGGATCGATTTTCTATGATTACTCGTGGCGGCGAAGTCGCCAAGGTATTAAAGGGGATCGAGGCCGCACAAGCCGCCGGACTTCAACCGATAAAGCTTAACGTTGTATTGATGAAAGGAATTAATGACGACGAAATCAAAGACTTCATCTCCCTTACGCTGGAGAGTCCTCTAAATGTACGCTTTATAGAATACATGCCGATTGGCAGTGCTACTGATGCTTGGCGCCAAACTTATCTGCCTCTGGAAAGGGTTGTAGAAGCTTGTACTGAGGCTGGTTGGGAAACGGAAGCGGCAGAAATGCCCTCCGGGAATGGCCCTTCCCAGAATCGGCGGGTTGTCGGAGCCCCTGGTACATTCGGCCTGATTCATCCGGTGAGCGAGCACTTCTGCGATAATTGCAACCGCCTGAGACTTACCGCAGATGGGCACATCAAAGCTTGCCTATATTGGGCAGATGAATACAATGTCCGTCCTTTAATAAGAGATCCTGCTGCTGTGCAGGCCTTATTCCGGAAAGCGCTGGGCAACAAACCCCATAATCATGAAATGGCCTTAGCTCTGGAGAAAAAAGCACAGAGCCACACGCCGACAGCTCGGCGCATGTCTCAAATTGGTGGATAAACGTCCATCCCGGTATTATAGTTCCTCTTTTAATTGCATAAATACAAAAAACGCCGCTTTCCCACTGAACGATCTGGGAAAGCGGCGTTGTGCTTAAAGCTTAGCGATGAGCTATTCAATCACTATTAGAGAGATAGAGCTTCGAGCAGCTTAGAAATAGTCGCCGCCGCCTCGGCTCTTGTAGCCTTTTTCTCAGGACGGAAGGTATTGTCTTCGAATCCACCCAGAATACCGGCTTCAGCTGTTTTTCACATACAGCAAGTTTATTTCATTCGTACTGGCAAGCTCACCTTGAACGCTGTCCCTTCCCCCGGGCGACTATTTGCAGTTACCTTACCTTCATGCAGCTCAACGATTTTTTTAACCAATGACAGACCTAGTCCACTACCGCCACCACTTGCGGTTCTAGCTTTATCTGCCTTATAGAAACGCTCGAAAATCCGAGGCAGATCTTCCTCCGAGATGCCAATCCCGCTATCTTGAATCTCCACCTCTACCTGCTCATCCACCATGCGAAGGCTAATATGGATGCAACCGTTCTGCGGAGTAAACTTGATACTGTTATGCAGCAGATTAGTCCAAACCTGACTCATTAAATCTTTTACAGCAGATACATTCACTTCTTCCAGTTCAGCCTCTACCTCTATTTTTTTCTCCAACCACTGTGGTTCAGAAGCCAGAATCGTATCTCTAAGCTGCTTATCCAGGCGGTAAATCTGATTTTCAAACGGAAAATTGCCCGATTCAAGCGCGGACAGCTTCAATAAATTATCACTGAGCCCAGATACACGGGTACTCTCAGCCACTATAATATTAAGGTAGTGCCTCCTGCTCTTCACACTCAGAGTTTCATCCTGCAGTGCAAGAGCAAACCCCCGAATAGAGGTTAGCGGAGATTGAATTTCATGCGATACATTAGAGATAAAATCCTGACGCATGGTCTCCATCTGGCTCAGTTCGCTGGCCATTACGTTGATACTCTCTACAATCTCACCGAAATCACCGTAGTCCTTAGTATTATCCAGTACCACATTGAAATCACCCTTAGCAATCCGCCCTAAACCTTCGATAATCGATTTATAAAAAACACGTTCCCAGCCCCGGAATAACTTGGAGGTTACCAATGCCATCAAAAACAAAATCACAATTCCGACCATCACGCCGATTAACTGGGTCAAATACTCCGAAGAGGGGCGTCCAACCCTGCCATATATCCAGTTCATCAAGAAATAAGCTGCACTCCAGCTAATCCCAACACCACCGAAGTAAATAAAAGTCATCCCAATCCGCTTAAGAAGCTCCTTAAACCGGTTCATGCCTCTGCCTCCAGCCGATAGCCTAATCCGCGGATGGTACGAATAACAAACCCGTATTTATCAGGAGCGAACCGTTCGCGTAAACGGTTGATATGCACATCGAGCGTCCGCTCATTCCCTTCAAAATCATAACCCCATATCTCTTCGATTAGCCTGTCTCTAGTCAATGTCTGCCCCGGATAGCTGCCCAGCTTAAATAACAGCTCAAATTCCTTAAGCGGCAAGGTGACTTCTCCATACGCTGAGGATACCTCGTAGGTTTTACGATTCATTCGCAGCCGGCCAATCCCCACACTTTGTGCAGCAGAGATTTGGTAACGTTTGAGCAGCGCCTTTACTCGCGCAATAAGCACCACTGGCTCAAAGGGTTTGACGAGATAGTCATCACTTCCCAGCTCAAAGCCCTTCACAATTTGTGAGGTCTCTCCCTTAGCCGTCAGCATCAATATCGGAAAATCATAGGTTTGGCGCATCTTCCGGCACAGCTCCCAGCCATCCAAATTGGGCATCATCACATCAATAATGGCTAAGTCTATGTTATGGCTCTCCAGAATCTGAAGAGCCTCCAGTCCATCAGAAGCTCCATAGATGTCATCCATCCCCTCAGCTCTCAGAAATACTTCTACCAATTCGCGGATGTGCGGATCGTCGTCCGCTACTAGTATTTTTGTCATGTATCACTGGAGCCTCCTCTTTATTGTCTTGAATCTCAAGGTTATTCATCTGCAGCTGCTGGGTGGCAAATTCACGATATAGCTCATGGTTTTCCAGCAGTTCTTCATGTCTTCCCATCCCGGTAATCTGGCCCTTTTCCATAAAAATAATCTGCTCAGCATTTACAACAGTAGCCAAACGGTGCGCAATTACAATCGTAGTCCGGCCCTTCATCAAATTGGACAGTGCCTTCTGCACTACGGCCTCTGATTGGCTATCCAGACTGGAGGTCGCCTCATCAAGCATAAGAATCTTTGGATTCCGCAGCAGCGCTCTAGCAATAGCAATCCGTTGCCGCTGTCCACCCGAGAGCTTCACACCTCTCTCACCGACATCCGTATTATATCCTTCAGGAAGCTCATCGATAAAGCCATCTGCATAAGCCATTGCTGCTGCTGCGCGCATCTCCTCCATGCTAACGTCTCGATCCAATCCATAGGTTAAATTCTCAGCAATCGTACCTGCCAACAATGGGCTTTCCTGTGAGACGTACCCGATCAGTTTCCGCCATGAGCGTAATGAGAAGGTTGACACTGGTTTATCGCCTAGCTTAACCATACCTTTCTGAGGCTCATAGAATCGTTCGAGCAGTGAAAATAATGTAGTCTTGCCTCCCCCGCTCGGTCCAACAATAGCCGTCACCTGACCCGGAAGCATCCGGAAGCTTACATCGGTTAGCACATTCTCACCATTTTTATATCCAAAGCTTAGATCTTCTACCGAGATCGGACCCTCTGCACCGTTCGCCTCTTCCTGGCCCTTATATACCTCCTCTTCTGCTGCCAGGGTTTCAATAATGCGCTCTGATGCCCCTTTAGCTTTCTGAATCTGTGTAAAGAACGTGGTCAATTGAGTAAGCGGCATAATAATCTGAATAAGATACAGGATAAAGGCTACCAGCTCTCCAGCTGTCAAAGCACCGGAAGATACCTGCATTCCGCCATAACCGATAATGACCACAAGTAACATCATAAAGACAAAAGAGACAAGTGGACTGATCATAGCGCTGATTTTGCCTTCACGAATGCCAAAGGAGAGCAGGTTCATAATTCCGGTTTTGCCTGCTTCGTACTCTTTTTTCTCTGCACCCGACGATTTCACCAGACGGATCTCTGACAATACACCACTAAGTGTGGCGGTAAAAGAAGCTGTTTCGTCCTGCATGCCTTTGGAGATTTTGTACATCTGCCGTCCAAGCGGCACCAAAATCAACGCAGATAGTGGAAGAACGGTGAACAGAACAAGCGTCATCTTCCAGTTCAAAAATAAAAGCACAGCAATGGAGCCCACAATGGAAATCACTCCGGTAAATAAGCTGGCCAGATGTTCAGAGATCAGCGTTTTGATGATCCCTGTATCATTCGTCATCCGGCTGACGCTTTCTCCTGTCCGATTATCATTGTAATAAGCTACTGGCAACACTAAAAATTTACGCCATAACCGGTCACGAAGACCTGCAACCATCTTCTGGCCTACATAATTCAGCAGATAGATAGAGATTCCCCCGGCGATCGTCTGCGCGATAAAAGCACCCGCTATGCCCACAATTTGCAGCTTGCTGACAGAAGCCAAAGAAAAGCCATCCACCAGATTTTTGGTGAACATTGGGATCACCAGACTAACCAATGTCGAGATCATGCTTAGTGCAATGGCTATTGCCAATAAGCCGTATGAAGGCTTGGTTTCTTTTAATAATGTGAGGAATGGCTTCAGCGCCGTTTTCCCCTTAGCTTCGGATTTTTTCATGCAAAAACTCCCCTTTTCTTGGTGAATCTGCGAGAAGAGTGTATCATCTCTGTTTCGCTTAACCCCATCCTAGCCCTGAATTGTAAACTGAAGTTAAACCCATTGATTCTCTTTTATACAAACGTAGATAGGATAATCCTCAGGCATATTCCTAATAAGGAGGAGCGAACTCTTAACATTTCTACCACCTGCAAACTTGTTATATGCGTTTTTTGTCACTTAGCGGATCAAATTTAAATAAACGTTAAAAAAATGTAAAAAAGTAAAAAAGGAAGTTTGTATCCCTTTTCAACACGTGTTACAGTGATAGAAGGGCCTAATATTGGTCAGTATATCCATGCAAGACATCTAGTGGGAAAGGAGTGACGCATTTGCGGAAAGGCGTTAACTATCCATCTTCTTTCACGTCTTTAAAATGGTTCAATTTTTTTGTATACGGAACCATGGTCCTCTTCTCCAGCTTCTTTCAACTATACCTGCTGGATGTAGGGATGAACAAATTAGAGATCGGTGCCGTATTTTCTATGGGTGCGCTAGTATCCATCTTTGCAAATCCATTCTGGGCAATCTGGACTGACCGATACCAGAATATCCGGAGAATCGTTTTGCTTATGTTAATCGGAACGTTAGTGTTATCCCAGCTTATGTTTCGGGCAAATACATATGAGATGATCTACATCTCCATTCTTTTGTTCTATTTCTTCCAAGGACCGTTATTTGCTCAGAGCAATACGATGATTCTCAGCTATATTGACGGAACTAACTATCGCTTCCGTTCTTTTCGGCTTTGGGGTTCATTGGGGTGGGCACTAATTGCAATTGCCGCCGGATTGGTCCTAGATTGGGCTGGTGTATCTATCTTGTCCTATCTGTTTGCAGGCTTACTATGTGCATCAATGTTATCCATTCTTGCATTACCGAAACTTAACCATACCATTGGCATGGCTCCTATGCCGTATAGAGGCTTCAGCAAACTAATTTATAATCCCTTTTTCTTGTGTTTCATATTGTTTGGTATCCTAGTTTCCATACCGAACACCATGAACACTACATTCATGTCTTTGTATATTACGGACCTAGGCGGCTCCAAGGGAATGATTGGTCTCGCAGTATTCCTCTCCTCTATTTTGGAAGTGGGTGTATTTGTTCTCTGCGACCGATTCCTTAAACGTAAAATATCTGTTCTGCTCGGCTGGCTTGCGCTGGTTAGCGCTTTATTCGTACTACGATGGTGGTTCATGGCGGACGCGACTACAGCCCTCCAAGTAGTGCTCATTCAAATTTTACACTGCATAACATTTGGGGGTTTCTTCTATGTAGGCACTCAACTGACCATGCTTCTTATTCCAAGACCTTACCGTGCTTCAGGACAAGCGCTCTACACACTGACTTGGAGCGGTATAGCCGGTATTGTTGGAGGAGTTCTCGGAGGGTGGATGTATCAAAATCTAGGGGCACAGAGCATGTATCAAGCGGGTGTCTTCTTGACACTGTTTGGAACGCTAGGCTTTACTTTCATGTGGCTCTTTGTAAACCGTGGAGGCTACCGGCCCCCTACAGAGGATGAGGAAGAACTCTCTCACATCGAAATATTATAAGCGAAAATATAAAAAACAGGCACAAACGTACCTAAACGGGACGTTTGTGCCTGTTTTATTATAAAGAACCTGAACGAATCAAGTGTTAGCCTTGTTTTGGAGGCTGAAATGAACTCTTCAGTGAAACGATAAGATTGAATACGAGATGCCCAGGCGCCGAATATTTGCTATCTACATTAAAATAGCCATGACGGAAGAACTGGAATTTATCCTGAGCCACACTGTCCTTAAGCGCGGGTTCCACAAAACCTTGTAGGATTTCAATGGATTTAGGATTAAGCTGATCCAAGAAGCTAGGCTCCGCTTTCTCTACCGTGGAATCCAGACCTTCAACTTCTACAGCTTCATCTACTTCTTCAGCAGAAATCAGTGGCTCGTATAAACGGAATTCTGCAGGCACAGCTTGACTAGCTTCTACCCAGTGCAGAGTACCTTTTACCTTACGGCCTGTAAATCCACTGCCACTCTTTGTTTCCGGATCATACGTACAATGCAGTTCAACAACCTCGCCATTCTCATCTTTAATGACTTCATTACATTTGATGAAATAAGCATGCTTCAGGCGTACTTCATTGCCGGGGAACAAGCGGAAATATTTATTGGGCGGATTCTCCATAAAGTCGTCGCGCTCAACATAAATCTCACGAGAGAACGGAATTTGGCGTACACCCATTTCTTCATTCTCTGTATTATTCTCCGCTTCAAGCCATTCTGTTTGGCCTTCCGGATAATTGGTGATAACAACCTTAAGCGGACGAAGTATAGCCATGGTGCGAGGCACAGTTAACTTAAGGTCTTCCCGGATAAAGTGCTCCAGCATTTGCAGGTCCACTAGACCCTGACTCTTGGAGATCCCTGCTTCGTACACGAACTTACGAATCGCTTCCGGCGTATATCCTCTGCGGCGCAGGCCGGAGATCGTTGGCATCCGCGGATCGTCCCAGCCATCCACATGTTTTTCGTCTACCAGCAGCTTCAGCTTACGTTTACTAGTCATGGTTTGAGCGAGATTCAGACGGCCGAATTCATATTGATGCGGAACAGAAGGCATCTCACATTCCGCTACGACCCAATCATAAAATGGGCGTTGATCTTCAAACTCAAGCGAACAAAGGGAGTGAGTTACACCTTCAATGGCGTCCTCAAGTGGATGAGCGAACGTGTACATCGGGTAGATGCACCATTTATCCCCTGTATTATGGTGATGCGCATGAGTAATCCGATAGATGACAGGATCACGCAGATTAATATTTGGTGAAGCCATATCGATCTTGGCACGAAGAACCTTCTCACCATCTTTGAATTCCCCTGCCTGCATACGGCGGAACAGATCCAAATTCTCTTCGATGCTGCGCTCACGATGTGGGCTGTTCTGTCCTGGCTCCGTCAGCGTTCCCCGCAATTGGCGAATTTCATCCGCGCTGAGGTCATCTACATAAGCTTTACCTTTAGTAATTAATAATTCGGCACGTTTGTACATTTCCTCAAAATAATCCGATGCAAAACGCAGCTCTTCCCATTCATAGCCCAGCCACTTTACATCTTCCTGAATGGAGTTCACATATTCCGTATCTTCTTTGGCAGGATTCGTGTCGTCAAATCTTAGGTTAGTCTTGCCACCGAACTCGTCCGCCAGTGTAAAGTTAATCCAAATCGCCTTGGCATGTCCGATATGTAAGTAACCGTTCGGCTCCGGCGGAAAGCGTGTGACAACTTCTTTTACTTTACCCGTACGGAGGTCTTCGGTAATAACATTTTTAATAAAATTGGAGGGGGTAGTACGGTTCTCCACAGCTATCAACCTTTCGTTCTGTAGTGTTACACTACTTCTTGTATAAACATGTTTCCTACTAATATACCCGTTAACTGTAGATTGTTCAATAAAAGGGGGCACATGGCCTGGATCAATTTTTAGCATCTTTAGACCTTTTGACTTCTCTGCGGGCGATAGAGTAGCATGATAATCATAAGAAAAAATCCATAATCATACATAAGGCCTTGTGCCGAAAAGGAGGCAACCGCTTGTTTAATTATGTCATCGACGAAGAGCTTATCTTAAAGCCACTCATGCCTGAGCATGCTAGGCACATATTCGCGTTAGTGGAGCGCTCGCGGGAACGACTTAGGCAATGGCTTCCTTGGGTTGATGCCGTTACGGAACAGGATCACACCCTTAATTTCATTAAAAATGCTATAAAACAAGGCACCGACAATGGCGCCTTCACTGCTGGACTTTGGGTCCGCGGCGAGCTCGCTGGCGTCATTGGGTATCACCAGATTGACTGGCATAACCGTTCCGTAGGGATTGGTTATTGGCTTGGTGATGGCTATGAAGGCAAAGGTTATATGACCAGTGCCTGCCGAGTTCTAGTAGACTACGCCCTGCTGGAAATGGAGCTGCAGCGGGTAGAAATTCGCTGCGCAACCGCCAACGTAACTAGCCGGGCAATTCCTGAACGGCTTGGTTTTGTGCTCGAAGGTGTGATCAGACAGGCAGAAAAGCTGCCCGATGGCTACGTGAATCACGCCGTATATGGTTTATTACGTAGTGAGTGGCAGCTGCTCGGCTAAGTTGATTAAGGAAAGTTATACAAACACGCAAGCAGAAATAAACCTGGCCGGCATACGCCCCCAGGTTTATTTTATTGAGCAGACCAAGATTAGATCTCTGGCATACCCAGCTGTTTTCGAAACTTGTTCCGTACTACGGCTGAGAGGGCTTCCAGCTCCACAAGCTCTGCCAGAGCAGCCTCCTCTTGCAGCCCAACCTGCATTAAATGCAGTACATGCGCCACGGAAGCATGGCTGTCTCCGTTTTCTTTTTTGACAATTGCATCGCCGGTTGAAATCATTCCTTCACGAAGTACACGTAAGTAAAATCCGCTATACCTTGTATCCAGAACTTGAGCCGGTAGATCTGCGGGTCCATGCTTTTGTGAGATTTTGAAGCAAGGGTATCGTGGTTGGCTAACCTGAAGCAAAGTGGTGCCTATTTCATATACATCGCCAATACACACCTCTGTCTCCAGTAGACCCGTTGTGGTGATATTTTCTCCAAAAGCCGAGTACTCCAGTTTCTTTCCCAGCTGCTGTTCCCAATAAGGATAGTGCTCAATGGGATAGGCACATACCGCCTTGTCAGGACCTCCATGATGTTTAAGATCTGCCTGGCCATCTCCAACAAATCCATTGGTATGTAGCTGAACTGATCCATCTACAGGCGTTTTATAAATTCCGGTCTCCAAAGGTTTTCCCCGATAATCCACCGTCACCGGCCGACCGACATTAAGCGAGACGATCTCCATATCCATTTCCTCCTGTCAGCATGCAGCTCATAAATATCTCATCCACATAACGACCGCCAAGATAAAACTCCTCCCGCAGACGCCCCTCTTCCACAAAACCGCATTCCCGGTAAAAAGAAATCGCTGATTCATTGCAGGATAATACACGCAGGCGAAGTTTACGAATAGCATGCGCCGCAGCGTGTTCCTTAATGGCTTCCATGAGCTGCCGGCCGATGCCTAAACGTTGATAGTTCGGATGAACAGCAATATTAACCTCGCACACATGCCGGTTGCTCTCCATTCTACTAGGGCAGCCAAACCCGACATATCCACATAGCTTGTCATCTTGCAGCGCGACGAGCTGTGAGCCCGGGGGAGCATTCAGTAAGAAATCTTCTTGTGAGCGCCACAACATAGGTCCCGGGCTAGTGTCCTCTGTCCAAATCAGATGGTCCAGATCAATCAGTTCTCGCACGTCTTTAATCTCTGAGGGTCTAATAGTTAACCTTGCCTTGTTGATTTGTTTCATAAGATGTACACCCCTTGCCTTGCACCTCTATAGAATTCACAGCAGATGTTGGAATCCACTGTGTATAGTTATCCTACGGACCGCTCTAACGAATGGTCTTTACGATTGAATAAAGCATGGATGACGAAAAAACCTACAGACAGCAGCGCCATCGCACAAGCCAGCCAGGCTGTTGGTGCCAAACCACCGCTATCATACAGTCTGCCCATGAAGTAAGGGCCAATGACTCTCCCGACTGCACCAATCCCTCCGCTTAGTCCCAAATAAAACGGTGCGCTGCGCCCCGCATGATCCGAGATAAAGGATGGCATCGCTGGAGAAATCAGCATTTCTCCCAGTGTAGCAAGCACCATTCCAAGCACTAATCCAGGATAATTAGGCATCCACAAAAGAAACGCATAGCCACCCAAATAAAACAGGGCACTTGCAGTCATTTGCGCCGTTGAGGTAGACGCGAACCAGCGCTTAATCATTGTTACCAATGGCTGAGCTGCAAAAATCAAAATACCGTTCAGTGTCCAGAGAAAACCATAAGTTTTCTTAGGCCAGCCCTCTGAAATAATGAACGGAGATACCCCTGTATTCCAGATAGAGTTACCGAGAAGCAGGAACAAAGAACCGATCCCCATATAAAGATAAATACGAGTATGCCCCATTAGCTTCCACGTGGATTGTTTCTCTGGTTCATTCTTCTGATGCCCCATTACCTCATGCGCAGGTTCTCCACCGATTTTCTTCAGATATATAAAAAAGAAACCCGCAAATACCGCCGAAGTTACACCATTCATTACAAAGCTTAGCATATAGGAAATATCGGCCAAAAAACCACTTAATGCCGTCCCCAGTGCTACACCAATATTATTGGCGACATAAATAACATTAAACAGCTCACCACGCTGCTTCGTGAAACGAAAGCCGATAAATGCCTGAATGGCAGGTAATGATAAGGAATTAAATAATCCTACCAGTCCCATTGCTACCATAAATAACGTCCAGTTGTTACTAGCTGCCGGCAAGGTGAACAGTGCCAAAGCATTCATGGCGAGCGCTCCGACAATCAGCCGGTTCACGCCTACCTTATGATAGAGTGAGCCCCCGAGTAGTTGACCCACGATCCCACCAACCGATTGAATAAGAATCACCAGTCCAGCATCTGACATGCTGCGTCCAAGCTCATCAAATACATACATCGTAACGAGCGGCCACATCAGCGCACTACCTGTTGCGTTAATTAGGCTGGCAATGAGAAATATTTTCACTTCTTTTGGATATGCCTGTAAAAACTTCATAAGTAGTGTACATCCCCTGTTATATATGTGTCATTAATTCATCCAGTATCATCCCAAAACAGGGCTATGAGCAAGCATACACATTGACGTTTTATCGTGATAAAGTACGCATGAAATCTAAAGGATAAAACGCACATATCGCATGAAATATCCCGTCTCCCTTGGGGTTCACGTCCGCAGTCCTCCCTAGTTCTAATATCTATTCTTATTTTAAAGCCGTGGCTGTCGTCCGTAAAGCAAACAAACAAGAAGAAACTGATTCGCTTTTAGAAAGACGGGGTAATAGAGCCTAGAAACACTCCCCCTTCAAAATTCGCCGTGATCCGATTTCGTTCCCCCGAGCGCGGATATATCACGGCGGATTTTTTTGTGTCTACATAACAAAAAGCACCCCTAAAACATTAACGCCACCAATAAGGCAGACCTTGAATGTTCTATGGAGTGCTCTATAAGACGAGCTTAAGCGTGTTTTTTGACACTGCTGCCGGACATGCTATCTACGGATTGAATAGCCGTAGGTGCTTTACGCAAGTATGCCATCCAATAGGCAGCTGCGACAAATATTGCCCCACCCGTTAGATTTCCGAGCCAGACGGGAACAAAGTTAGTGAAGTATTGCCCCCATGAATAATAACCTTCAAAAATAGCTGCTGGAATTAGGAACATGTTAGCTACAACGTGCTGGAATCCGATCGCAACAAAGGCCATCGTTGGGAACCAAATACCAAGGATTTTGCCGCTGAAGTTATCTGCTCCATAGGAGAGCCATACGGCCAGCGCAACGAGCCAGTTACAGCCGATACCCGAAACAAATGCCGGAAAGAATTCTGCATCGATTTTATGACCAGCCATATCCACCAATTTTTCTAAATACACACCCTCTGAAGTTAAACCCACCACATGACCGAAGAAATAAGCTACAAATAATGCCCCTGCCAGATTACTAATCGTAATGAGCAAAAGATTCTTCACAACTTCCCAGAAAGAAATCTTCTTAGCCATAAAAGCAAGCGGCACGGCCATCATATTCCCTGTCAGTAGTTCTCCACCTGCAAGGAGTACCATGATCAGCCCAACGGGGAAGACTGCGGCTCCGATAAAGTTAGCAATGGAACCCCATTCCTGTGGTGCGCCAGCAATGACGCGAATATCTAATAAAAACCCGAGCGCAATAAACGCTCCTCCCAAAAAGCCCAGAATAAGTACGGTACTTAGCGGATTATGAGCTTTTTTTATGCCGTTCTCTACAGTTACTTCGGCAATTTGCTGCGGTTTGCTATAAGCCATGGTTCCTATCCCCTTCATCTATTTACTTCAAATTTGTTCCTTTATGACCATTGTAGCGTGTCGTAAAACACATTAACGTGATAATTATCACTTTGAGAAAACTAAGTGAAAGTTTTCACTGACATGTCAAATTTACTGCAGCCTGTGCACAAATAGAAGTTTGCGACTGGCCTACTAAGCCAGCATATCTTGTTTTGTTGGATTACATTTGAGCGTACGCAGCAGCTATCGGACACAGTTGTCCTTATATGCAGCAAGATCTCACTGTAGCTATACCTCACTGTAGTCATACCTCACTATCGTCATACTTCACTATCGGCATTCTATCGGACTCGGATGACTCTAATCGTAGCTTTTGAGCATATTTGGCCCACACCCGGACATCGGACTCAGATAACCTTATTCGTAACTTTCGAGCACATTTGACTCGCTATCGGACCCCATAGTCACTATTGGCACCAAAAACACACTAGTTTTACCTCCTTCTATGTAATAGCTGCACTGGAGTCCGAAACCACGCTCAAACGGCGATTTATTGCTAATTAGCGGCCTCTGAGTCCGAAAGCTTCTACGGAGGGCGATGACTCAGCACTATCGGACTCAGTTAACCCTAATCGTAACTTTCGAGCATATTTGGCTCGCTATCGGACCCTATAGTCGCTATTGGCACGAAAAACACACTAGTTGTAACTCGTTCTATGTAATAGCTGCACTGGAGTCCGAAATCACACTCAAACGGCGATTATTTGCTATATAGCGGCTTCTGAGTCTGGAAAATTCTGAGGTGGGCGGTGACTCCGCACGATCGGACTCAGTTGACCTTATACGTAGCTTTTGAGCACATTTGATTCGCTATCGGACCCCATAGTCGCTATTGGCACGAAAAACACACTGTTTGTACCCCATTCTATGTAATAGCTGCACTGGAGTCCGAAATCACGCTCAAACGGCAATTATTTGCTAAATAGCGGCTTCTGAGTCTGGAAAATTCTGAGGTGGGCGGTGACTCCGCACGATCGGACTCAGTTGACCTTATACGTAGTTTTTGAGCACATTTGATTCGCTATCGGACCCCATAGTCGCTATTGGCACGAAAAACACACTGTTTGTACCCCATTCTATGTAATAGCTGCACTGGAGTCCGAAATCACGCTCAAACGGCAATTATTTGCTAAATTGCGGCTTCTGAGTCCGAAAGCTTCTGCAGAGGGCGATGACTCGGCACGATCGGACTCAGTTGACCCTATTCGTAGCTTTTGAGCACATTTGGCTCGCTATCGGACCCCATAGTCGCTATTAGCACCAAAAACACACTAGTTGTAACTCATTCTATGTAATAGCTGCATTGGAGTCCGAAACCACGCTCAAACGGCGATTATTTGCTAATTAGCGGCTTCTGAGTCCGAAATCTTCTGCGGAGGGCGGTGACTTACCACGATCGGACTCAGTTGACCTTATACGTAGCTTTTGAGCATATTTGGCTTGCTATCGGACCCCATAGTCGCTATTAGCACGAAAAACACACTAGTTGTACCTCATTCTATGTAATAGCTGCATTGGAGTCCGAAATCACACTCAAAAGGCGATTATTTGCTAAATAGCGGCTTCTGAGTCCGAAAAATTCTGCGGAGGGCGGTGACTCAGCACGATCGGACTCAGTTGACCTTATACAGAGCTCCTGAGTCCGGAAGCTTCTGCAGAAGGCGATGACTCAGCACGATCGGACACAGTTGACCCTAGTCGTAACTTTCGAGCACATTTAGCTTGCTACCATCACCGAAGCCATTGGATTGCACCTACCCATGCAGCTAATCATTCTGCACCTAACAAAAAAAAGCAGTGATCCTCCCGTAACAGGAGGATCACTGCTTCTCTAGCTTTACAAGGCTGTCTTATTCTTCGATAAATCACTCAGGAACAACGTCCCTTTTTAAACCGTTACAGCCTCTTTGCTTGGTACTGTTGTCGGCAGCGCTTGAAGACCTACTGTATTCAGGAAGTTCCAAGGTTTGTTGTAATGCGGTTGGAAGAAGAAATCGATAAAGGCAAGTTGGTCGATTGTCATATGATTTTGAATACATACAGACACTGTGTTGATCGATTGCGTCAGATCCATCTTGGACATAATTTGAGCCCCGAGAATACGGCGTGTGGCACGATCAAACACTACTTTTAACTGAACCTGCTCAAAGGTGGGCATAAATTCTGGACGGTAGTTATCAATAATCATGGCGGTTTCTACGTCCATTCCTTCAGC
Source organism: Paenibacillus sp. FSL H8-0315 (assembly GCF_038005365.1). Taxonomy (NCBI): domain Bacteria; kingdom Bacillati; phylum Bacillota; class Bacilli; order Caryophanales; family Paenibacillaceae; genus Paenibacillus; species Paenibacillus sp. FSL H8-0315. The sequence continues at coordinate 2,953,975 of NZ_JBBOTA010000001.1, forward strand.
CTTAGCTCCTTCTTCAGTAAGCCCTGTTGCAGCGATATTGTCTTCATAAATCTTAATGCCCGAAGTTCCTTGTGTACCCATATAAGGAATGGTCTCTGTTACCAAGTTGCGCGCAACTAAGGTTCCCATCCGTACGGCATTGGTTGCCAGTGGGATATAGGCGTGTTTGCCTGTAGGGTTGTAATGAATCGCACAGCTGTCGCCAGCGGCATATACATCCGGGCAGCTAGTCTGCATATAGTTATTGACTACAATGGCACCATTAGGCAGCATATCGACTTGACCTTTTAAGAGTTCAGTATTAGGACGGAAACCAATGCAGAGAATGACCAGATCTGTCTCATGCTCACCTTTGCTTGTAATAACCTTTGTTACCTTACCGTCTTTGCCTGCAAAAGAGCTAACCTTCTCATTCAGTGCCAATTTAATCCCATGATCCTGAAAAGATTGTTCGATCGGTGCAGTAAATTCCTGGTCCAGATATTTACTCAGAATGCGATCTTCACCATCAATTAGTGTAACTTGCTTGCCATTCATTTGAAAAGCTTCTACCAGTTCTACGCCGATATATCCAGCGCCGACGACGGTGATTTTATTTGCTTGTTTAGCTTTTTCTATAATAGTGTTGGAATGATCATAGTTCTTGGAAAGTAAAATCCCCTCGAGTTCAAATCCTTCAAGCTTCGGTACAATCGGCCATGAACCTGTAGTCATAATCAGCTTATCGTAGGTATCAGCGAACTCGTGGCCTGTCTCCAGATTGCGTACACGCAATGTTTTGGACTTCGTATCCACTGCATTTACTTCATGACGCATATTGGTCTTTACGCCAAGCTCTGCAAGCTTTTCTGGTGAAGAATAGAATAGCCCCTCTGGGTCTTTAACCACTCCACCTACATACAAGGCAATCCCACAGGATAAGAAGGAAATATTATCATTACGCTCATATACAGTAATCTCGGCATCCGGGTAAAGCTGAGCAGTATTCACAATTGCGGCGGTTCCGGCATGGGTACATCCAATGACAGCTACTTTCATTATTTCTTCCTCCTTCAAATGGACAATCGGGTTATATATTTGACTTGCATGACCGATCAATGATGGAATCTGATCAACAATGGGTTAGTTGTGATTTATTTCACTTTATAAACTGATTATATTGTGATATTTATCACATTACAAGTCTTTTTTACCTATATCCTCATATTGTTCACAATTTTAAGTTTTTTCCGCCACTGCTGCCGAATGCGACTCCGTTAGCTTTGCCACGTGGGAGGTACATTATGATCCGTATTTGCAGGAATCCAAAGGAAGCATAAAAAAAGGCCTCCCCTCTAATACCAACAAGGAGAAGCCTTTTATTAAAACACTTTTACACCAAACCGTGAATCTCTCCGTCCTCATCCATCCATAGTCCCTCAGCGGCTGGCTTAGCTGGCAGACCTGGCATCGTAACGATGTTGCCTGTAATAACTACCGCAAAACCTGCACCAAGCGAAAGGGTAATATCTCGGACACCAATCGTAAAGCCTTCCGGTGCTCCGAGGAGTCTAGGCTGGTCGGAGAAGGAATAAGGCGTCTTCGCCAAACATACTTGAAGATCATTTAGCCCAAGCCGCTCGATAACCGCCAGACTCCGCTTAGCCGCCGGAGAAAAGTTCACTTCTGCCCCGCGGTAGATCTCACGGACAATTTTGTTGATTTTGGATGAAATGTCGAGATCCTTCTCATACAGAGGAGCAAACTGGCTCGGGCCACTATTGTCCAAGAGCTTGTTCAGTTCAGAAGCCAATTCCTGTCCACCTGCACTACCTTCCGCCCATACTTTTGAGATCGCGGCTGGCACGTTTAAATTGCGGCAGGCCTCCAATACATCATTAATCTCGCCCTCACTGTCCCCTTCAAAATGATTTATGGCAACTAAAACAGGGACTCCAAATTTACCGAGATTCTCTACATGACGTTCTAAGTTCACCAATCCCGCGCGAAGCGCCGTCCGATTCTCGGTTAGAAGCTCACCTTTAGGCACACCACCGTTATATTTTAAGGACTTAACAGTTACGACAAGAACAGCAGCAGAAGGGGTTAACCCGGCCTGTTGGCATTTGATATCCATGAATTTCTCTGCACCAAGATCCGCTCCGAAGCCTGCTTCGGTGACCACAACATCTCCCAGCTTAAGGGCATAACGAGTGCCAATAACACTGCTGCAGCCATGAGCGATATTCGCAAACGGCCCCCCGTGTACAATAACAGGCGTACCTTCCAGAGTCTGTACCAAGTTTGGCTTAACTGCTTCCTTAAGCAGCGCTGTCATCGCTTCAACGGCCCCGATTTGCTCGGCTGTTACCGGTTGTCCCTCTTGGTCATATCCAATCAGAATACGGTTTAAACGCTTCTTGAGATCAATAAGGTTATCGCATAAGCATAACACAGCCATAATCTCAGAAGCCGTTGTAATCTGAAAGCCACTTTCCCGTACCGCTCCATTTCCGTCCCCGAGCCCAGTCACAATACTGCGTAGGCTGCGGTCGTTCATATCCATGACACGTTTCCAAACGATACGCTGCGGATCCAGTCCCAGCTCATTGCCTTGGAAGATATGATTGTCAATCATTGCGGACAATAAATTATGCGCAGAAGTTACCGCATGAATGTCACCGGTAAAGTGCAAATTAATCTCATCAGCCGGAACAATCTGCGACTTCCCGCCGCCTGTTGCACCGCCCTTCATCCCTAAGCAAGGCCCAAGCGAGGGCTCACGTAAAGCAGCCACAGTCTTCACACCTGCTGCATTCATTGCCTGCGCCAACCCGATGGTTGTTAAGGTCTTACCCTCTCCAGCAGGGGTCGGATTCACCGCAGTGACCAGAACCAGCTTGCCATCTGGCTTGTTTTTCATATCCTCCCATAAGGAAGGTGAGAGTTTGCTTTTATATTTGCCGTATAGTTCCAGATGCTGCTCGTCGATTCCTGCTTGTGCTGCTACCTCTGTAATTAACTTCATGCTTGTATAAAACCCTCCTGCCGTTATTATCCTGCTGTACTCCGCTTTTTTATGCATGTTCGCACAGTTGCTATATTCTCTTCAAAGGATACATCGTCTTTTTAAAGCGTCAAGTATAATTTATCACAATAAAAATTCAAGGCAATCTCCATTAATCCTTTAAAAAAAGAAAATCCCCGCGAGCATCGGTCGAAACCGAGTCGAGGGGATACTTGGAAGATCACTCTGCAACTGACCCCATAATGGATCTACAGTAGTGACTCAATATGTTGTTTCATCGTTTCCGGCGATTCTTTGGGCTCCACACGAGCCACTACATTGCCGCTGCGATCAATTAGAAATTTCGTGAAATTCCAGCTAATGTCACTGCTGTCCCCAGCACCAGGCTGCTGCTCCTTCAAATAATTGAAAAGCGGGCTGGCATCCGGTCCATTAACATCAACTTTGGCGAATACCGGAAAGGTAACTCCATAATTAATCTGACAGAATTCCTCAGCCTCTTCACTCGTACCTGGCTCCTGGCCCGCAAACTGGTTGCAGGGGAATCCTAATACTACAAGTCCTTGATCGCTATACTGTTCGTATAGTTTCTGAAGATCTCCATACTGTGGCGTAAGTCCGCACTTACTAGCCGTATTAGCAATCAGCAGCACCTTACCTTCATACTCCGCAAACGGCACTTCTTTACCCGAAGGTGTAACGCCGGCAAAATTGTAGATCGACATCTTTATTCCCCTTCTTTCCTTTTACTTAGACTACACTACGTATCTTACCCGAACTGTAAGGGAATGCAACTTCTGAACTCTTTTTATAGCCATAGAAAAAGCAGCCCTACAAATTTCATAGGACTGCTCTCTGCGTCTGTGTTATTTCGATACCGGAATTGCGTCATAATATTCTTCCAACGTAATATCCTTCTCATTGATATAGGCAGCAATGTCCTTACCTACATAACGGATATGCCAAGGCTCGTACTTATATCCGGTAATGTCTTGCTTACCTTCAGGATATCTGATGATAAAACCATATTCCCCTACATGCTTGGCCAACCACTCGGCTTCCTTCGTCCCACCAAAACAGCTCTCAGCGGCACACTTGCCATCACTTCCCGAGACATCAATAGCCAGCCCGGTCTGATGCTCGCTATAGCCAGGGACTGCACTGTAAGTACGGGCTTTTTCTTCCCCATCTCTCTCCACATAACGGTTATACAAAGTCGTCTGGGTTGCCTGTGAGCGGTAGGCAGAAACGCCTGCTAAATAAATTCCGTCTTCCTCTGCACCTGCGAACATCTTCTCCAAGGCTTTAGCGGCTTCGCTGCGCATCATACGCTTTTCGATTTTCTCTTTGAAGGTAAACCGGACATCAGGATAGACAAGATCCGTTGGTTTATAATTATCAGGCAAACCATACTGCTTATTTACCATCACTGTAATACTATCAGGCTCTGCAGATATAGGATCTGGAACACTACCTGCATTATCACCGCCTGATTCAGGCGGACTAGAGGGTTCTGATGGATCTGGTGTATCCGATGGATCAGCTACTGCCGGGTCTGTAATCCCCCCTCCATCACTTTCCCCCGTCTCCCCAGGCTCACCTTGAAGATTATCCCCCACATTTATATTTGAACCGTTACTCTCCGAAGCAGAAGGAGACGTGTACTTTCCTATTCCCCAACCGACAGCAATAACGACAATTAACAAGATTATAATTTTAAATTTTTTTGACATCTGTAAGTTCTTCCTCCTCGAAGCCGAACATTCTATTTATCTATTAGACAGGCTTTCCTTCATAAATGTTTCACTAAGAACCTATTTTTAATATAAAAATCAATATGTTCCACGCTATAAAATAAAGGTTACCATAGGTCATTAGCTTCAGCGCTAACTACCCTATGGTAACAAGTTTCATCTATAAAACTCTACTAACTTTATCTGGAAGTGCCGCGACCGCCGCTTTTAAAGCCACCGGATCCATTGCTACGGCCACCGCGTGAAGATCCGCCGCCGCTGTTGCGGCCGCCTTTGCCAGCAGCGCCACCCTTGGCACCGGCGTATCCGCCTTTGCTGCCTTTACCACCTTTGCCGCCTCTAGACGGGCCTGCACCGTAGCCGCTGCCTAAGCCGCCACGTGGAGTGCCTCCAGTGTAGGCACCGCCGTCCGCACCTCTAGCTACGTTCTCACTGTAGCCAGTGCTTGGTCCGCCCTTCCGGTTCGCACCGCGCGAACCGGCGCTAGGCGTTGCCGCGTTACCGCTGGCAGACGCTTCGCCTCGGGAGGCGAAGGCGCCATAGCCGCCGCCTACTCGCACTACGCCGGCAGCCTTGCCGCCGCCCTTAGGAGCAGCAGCGTCATAGCCGCTGCCGCCACGCTTGCCCGCCGCCGCATCGGAACGACCGCGGCGACCTTCTGCAGGCGCGCCCCAGCCGCCTGCTTCTTTACCGCGGCCACGGCCACCTTGCCGCGCTCCGCCTTCGCCGCGCGGAGCTCCTCCGCGGCCAGAGCTGCCGGTCTTCGGCCCGCGGCCCGTGCGCGCTGCTTCAGCGCCGCCGCTTTGGCGACCGCCGTGGCGTCCGCCGCCTTGCACAGGGATGAATTCGCCAACGCCGAATTCATCCTTCTCGTAACGGCGGCGATCCAGCCGCTGCGAGATGCCATGCTCGATCAAATCCAGACCCTCTTGATCACGTGGAGATACGAAAGTAATCGCAAGCCCTTTACCTCCAGCACGGCCAGTCCGGCCGATCCGGTGAATATAGCTATCCACATCAAGCGGCATATCATAGTTAAAGATGTGAGTGATACCTTCAACATCCAGACCCCGAGCTGCTACGTCTGTCGCTACAAGCAGCTGCAGCTTCGCATCACGGAATCTTTTCATCACGCCTTCACGTTTACCTTGGGACAAATCACCGTGCAGCTCGTCACATTCATAACCGGCTGCTTGCAGCGCTTCGTTCAGATTGGATACCCGCCGTTTCGTCCGGCAGAAAATAATTGCCAAGTAAGGACGATCCCGTTCAATGAGGGATTTGAGCGCTTCTTCTTTATTACGGTCCGAGCATTCCACTACTTGCTGTTTGATATTATCCAGCGGAATCGGAGAACCACTCTTAATGATGATATCCAATGGCTCTTTCATGTAATTAGCAGCGAGACGTTTAATCGGATCAGGCATTGTCGCGGAGAACAACATAGTCTGACGGCGATAAGGCACAGCCGTAATGATAGTCTCAACATCCTCCAAGAAGCCCATGTGCAGCATTTGATCGGCTTCGTCCAGAACGAGCATTTTTACGCCGCTAAGATCCAGCGTCTCCCGGCGCATATGATCCAAAAGTCTGCCCGGTGTACCGATGATAAGATGTCTGCCGCCTTCCAGCTTGCGCAGTTGCTTCTCTACATCCTGACCTCCGTAAACTGCCAATATTTTGATATCCGTGTGACGCGCCAGCTTGCGTGCCTCTTCTGTAATTTGCAAAGCCAGCTCACGTGTTGGAGCCATAATCAGCGCCTGAGGGTAAGCCCGCTCTGTATGGATCTTGTCCATAATTGGCAGCAAAAAGGCCAAGGTCTTCCCTGTACCTGTCTTCGCTCTAGCTATTACGTCCAAGCCCTGCACCAATGGCGGAATGGCTTCCTGTTGCACTGGCGTAGGCTTAACAATGCCTTGACTTTGAAGCAATGTACACAGTAATTCTGAAACTCCTAAATCTTTAAATCCCGGCAAATTCTCCACCTCACTATTTTCTCGGTTTAATTTGATTACATCTCTTTCTTAACTTCCGTCTTCAAAAGCCCTGTATGAGGCAGCCTGCATAGGCTGTCCTGTTCTGGGGCATATGCTTCAGATTCAGCTATATTCAAACAAAAGCGGAAGAACACCGTCACCGGCATCCTTCCGTCCCATGTATCCCTTGACCCGTTAAAAGAGTGCGGTCAAAGTTCGGTTTCTGGGCAGCAGCGATCCACCGGACGTTAAGACGGCACTCCATTTGCGTTCCATTCCACTTTATACAATAGAAGTAAAGTTAAGCTTAGAAAGTTATCTTTTATATTGTACTTGATAGAAAGGCATTTGTGTGAAACTGCTGAAGAATAATTATTCAAATCCCTTAAGCTAGAACCTTCCCGATTTAAAAATCGCATAGATCAGCCACAAGAACATCAGAAGAGCCACTACGCTGCCAACCTCCACTGTAGGGAAATTCCATAACACTGAGGGCTGTCCACGCATCGCAGTACCAATTATGAGTCCTGTCATGATGATGCTAAATGCGAGCATCACAATACTGAAAGCTAAACGGTTACCTACCCGGTCCAGCTTACGCTCCAGATTCTGCATCTCAGGTGCCACAATCTCCACCTTTATCTTCCCCTTACTGATCAGCGCGGATAACTGCTTTGCCTGCCCAGGAAGCTCCAGCAGACTCTCTGTTAAGTCCGCTACGCCTCCCAGGAACTTACGCTGCAATCGACTGCCGCTAAAGCGCTGCTTCACAAGTTCCCGCCCAAAGGGTTCCGCCATCTCCAAAATACTGATGGTTGGATCTAAGTTGCTGATGACTCCCTCCAGCGTGAGCATTGTCTTCCCTAACATCGTCAAATCCGGCGGCAGCACTAGACGGTGTTTTCGCGCTATGCCGAACAGATCATTCAGGGCTTTGCCTATGCTCATTTTGCTAAATGGAACATCATAATATTCATCCCGCAGCCGATCCATATCATCATGCAGCGCACTTCGATCAGCATCCTCAGGAATGACTCCAAGACGCAAAATTGCCCGGACCATTGCATCCGTATTTTTGCGCATCAGAGCGATAATAAGTGCAGACAGCTGCTCCTTCATCTCCTCATTCAGCCGACCCATCATGCCAAAATCAATCAAAGCCAGCTTTCCATCACCCATCCGTATAACATTGCCCGGATGAGGATCAGCATGGAAAAAACCATGAATGAAGATTTGTCTAAGCATCATCTCCACAAGTTGCTGAGCGATGGCTTTAAGCTTAACGCCTTTACTCAGCAACTCATCGCGACGACTCAGTGTTGTCCCTACCACATATTCCATCGTCAGCACTCGTGTTGACGTATAGTCCCAATAGATATCCGGGATGTACACTCCCTCATAATCCATCTGTTGATCGATTTTCTCTGCATTACGCCCCTCTTGGCTGTAATCCAGCTCGCCAAGCAGCGATTTCGAGAACTCCTCTACCATACGGCATAGCTGATATTGCCTCGCCCAAGCGAGCCGCTTTTCAGCAAGCATGCTTAAATCTTTGAGAATTTCCAAATCCCTGCTCATCGTTCGCAGAATACCCGGACGTTGAACTTTAACAGCTACGACTTGTCCACTGTGAAGCACAGCCCTATGCACCTGACCGATGGATGCCGCAGCAAGTGGCGTATCCTCAAAAGAATTAAAGATTTCATCCATATGCTGGTCCAGTTCCTGCTCAATGATCGCGCGCACGCGGTCGACAGGAAAAGGAGGCACATTATCCTGTAGTTTTACCAATTCCTGAATAATAGAATCAGGCAGCAGATCTGAACGGGTACTGGCGAGTTGTCCCAGCTTAATAAAGGTTGGACCCAAATCCTCCAGCACCAGCCGAATCCGCTCCCCGAGCGTAAGGCTTGTGTGTGCTTCCTGCGTTACAAGACGACGTGGAAGGGATAGTAAGTGATAGAGCCCCAGCTCTTCCACCATATAGCCAAAACCATGGCGCATAAGCGCCATGGCGATTGCCCGGTAACGTCCGGCATGTCTAATGCGTACTGCCATTTAGTCCGAACGCGTTTCCGCCGATGTTCCCTCTAGATGGGAAATTCCCTCTAGCTCGGCCAACCGGCGCTCCAATACTGCAATTCGCCCTTCCAGCTCGGCAATATCGTTTTGTACAGGCACATTCATTTCCTTCAGCACGCGTTGTACTTGCTCTTGTACAGCAGATTTGAACATGCCTCGTTCTTCCTCACCACGTTCAATCAACCGATCGACGAGAGCCCTAGATTCCGAAGGAGCAAGCTCCCCGCGTTTCACTAGTTCTTCAACAACCTTCTCTACTTTTTCCTTACTGACAATGGTGAGGCCCACTCCTAAAGAGATCGCTTTTTTAAACAAATCACTCATGGCACTTTCCTCCCAAAGATTCCGTTTCATTACATAACGGAGTTTATGATTAAAGTATACCCCACTGTGTACGTATTTCAAAAAAAACACAACATTGCTTAGTTAGTGACCGGAATACGGGCAGCCCAAGTAGCCGCCTGTAGAATTAGTTTACGTAGTGCCGGATGACGGAAGGAGGGTTCATGATGACCAGGCATAAGGAATACTACTCGTCCTAAACCATAGCTATGGCACCATGCAGCTGGAATCCATTGCCCCTCAGATTCATATTGAAGCAGAATAGTCCGTTCTGTGAACGGGTCAAATTCAAAATGATAGGGCTCCTCATCCAATTGGAAATCTTCCACACCTTCGGTGATGTCATGCTCTAGAACTTTGAAGTTCAGGGGTTCGTAAGCTGTGTGTCCGTTAAATCGACCCCCGATTAGCTGTGCAAGCTCGTTACGTTTCGTCAGCGAAGCTCCCGTATGAAGAACAATGAGTCCGCCTCCTCCACTTACGTAGCTGAGCAAACCAGCCGTTTGTTGAGGGGAGACTGTTTCGTTCCACAATTCATTGTAAGCAATACATAGGTCATAACTTGCTAAATGCTCAATGCGCATTAATTTTTTATTTTCTGAACATTGCACGGTTAATAAATCATTTAAGATCTCACTAATTTGTTGGTCCACTCCTTGAAGTGGATGAAACCGGGGATGGGTGTAATCACCAAGTAATAGACATTTTCTCTTGTCCATGGGATCCTCCTCCTTATTCGTTGTTATTATTCGTCACATGTTGCCTATATTCTAAGGAAAACTGCCGCGAATGTCCATGCAGATGGCAGGTATATTGCTCTTTGGGCTTATTTTTCCGGGTAAAAAAGCATCCCCGGCCATGATAACAGGCGGGAATGCTTCTGTGCGATAACGTCATTCGTGTAAAGCTGACGCAACTTGTGACTTAGCGATTCGCCGCCACATATTTGCCTAGCTCTACAATCATGCTTCCCATCCGTTCATGCTCAGGCATAATGATACGCTGTACGCCCTCTTCTTTAAGCGCCTCAGAGGTAATCCGTCCTACAGAAACAGCAAGCACTTTATCCTCGAAAGACTTCAGCATTTCTTCCAGCTTTCCCTGTTCCCGGGCAAATTGACAGAGGAAACGAAACTGTGGTGCACTCGTAAAAGCCACGGCATCAATTTTGCCTGATATGATTTCTAGAAGCAATCTTTCCAGTTCGCCCGGCTCAGGTGGGGTATGGCGATACGGCAGCACTTGGCGGGTAGTAGCCCCAGCCTCCTGCAGCCATGCAAGCATATGAGGAGCTGGATCGCCGTGCAGCTGAAGAACGACTTCTTTCCCCTGCAAATTCAGGGATTGAAGCCCACGAATCAATCCGATTGTACTTCCGTCGTCGTCACGAACCTCCGGCGTAAGTCCTCTTTTTTTCAAAGCATTCACTGTCTTATAACCCCGTGCGGCAATAATAGAACCAGAAAGTACTTCTAAGAAACGTTCTTCGATCCCCATTCGCTCAGCCATATCGAAGAGAGCATCAAGTCCCATCCCTGTAGTCAGGATCGCCAAGTAGGGAGGCTGATTGATCCATGCATTCAAACCTTCCTGCAAGGCCTCGTCATCAAGAAATACAGTTCCTTGAGCAGGCCGGCCTACTGCCGTCCCCCCCATATTCTGAACCAGCTTGGCCATTTCTTCCGATTTGCGTGGACCCGCCAAGGCGACAGTGATCCCTTTTAATTGCTCTGCCATTTCCTATTATCTCTCCTCTCTCCATTGCCTAACCCAACATTATTGTTTATCAGTATACTTGCAAAGGAGTTCAAAAGGGAAGATAAAAAGCACGGTTCTCCTATCAGAAATCATTCTTATTACCAGAAGCGTTTATCTTAAAGCGACTCGCCAGCTTCTGCAGTTCTTCTGCAAGACGGCTAAGGTCGGTAGACGAGGATGCCATCTCCTCTACAGAAGCAAGCTGCTCTTGTGCGGCAGTTGCGATAGTTTCTGTATTCACAGCCGCCTCTTCCGATATGCCGCGAATTTCCCCAATAGCCTTCTCCATATCATTAGATTCCACCAATAAAGTCTGCACAACCCCACCCATGGCTTCAATCTTCTCCGCGGCACTCTTTACTGCTCTTCGGATACGGGAGAAAGAACGTCCGGAAGTATCCACAGCCTCAATGCCTTCGGATACGCGCTGTTTGGTGTCTTCCATCGTATGAGTTACCAGCAGCATTTCACTATTAATAGCGGTAATCTGTTCGGCAATCAAATGTGCGGATCTCTCTGATTCCTCTGCCAGCTTACGCACCTCGGCAGCAACCACCGCAAATCCACGCCCTTGTTCCCCGGCTCTGGCTGCCTCAATGGAAGCATTGAGAGCCAGCAGGTTGGTCTGGCGGGCAATCCCGGTGATGACACCAACAATGCCCTCAATTTGACTGGTTCTTTCATTCAGCTTGTCAATTACACTGCCCAGCTCTCCGACCGTTTCATGGATACCATTGATTTTATCCACCACGCTGATAACCGAATCATTACCTTCCGATGCTGAGAGTGAAGTCTTGTCCATCATTGTGGATACTTGCTCCATATATGTGGAAATCTGCTCGACCTCACTAGCTGTAGCGGCAGTGCTCTCCATTCCTTTTCGTACACTAACCACCTGTCGCTCCGTCCCTGCCGCTACGTCCTGAATCGCTATGGTCACCTGCTCAATCGTTTGGGCAGTCTGATCCGCACTAGCCGTCAGTTCTTCCGCTGAGGAGGATACATTGCTTGTCATCTCCTGCACGCCAATGATCATCTCGCGCAAGCTGATCAGCATTAATTGAAAATTCTCTGCCAGCAGCCCTATTTCATCTTTACGGAAAACACCCATGTCTTCCGACAGATCACCTTTGGCTATCACCGCAGTTGCTTTCCGCAGCCGGAAAAGCGGTCTCAAAATCGATTGAATATTAAAATAGATCACAACCAGCGCAAGCAGAACGGAAACTACAATAACAAGCAGAGCTGTATCGCGGATTCCACTAGTTGCTGAGTTAACCTCGTCAATGCTGATCGTACCTCCGATTCTCCAACCCGTCAGTTCATTGACCATAAAGGTCATCTTTTTGGACGTATCCTTGAAGACATAATCGAAGACCCCTTGTTCTTTCTCGAACATTTTCTTAACAAAATCATCAGACGATTCCTGCCCGATAGCTTCTGTAGGATGAACTAGAAACTTCTTGCTGTTATCAACGATAAGGATATAACCTTCCTTGCCTACCTTAATTGAGGTCAGCTCCCCTAAAGTAGACAGGTTAAGATTCATTGTGATCACCCCATCACCGCCCTTAAGAACCGTTGATATCGCAATCGCGGTTTCCTTATTTACGGTTTGAAAAGCCGGAGAAATCACTGCCCCTTTTCCTTGCTTCAGAGAATTAATATAGGCGCTTTCCTGCCTTGGATCATAACCCTCTGGCAGCTTAGCATCTAAAGCATGAATACCCTTGCCATTGCTTGTACCCACATAAATGTCCAGTACATCCGGATGCAGCGCCACATATTCCTTCAGTCTGGCTTTTACAGCAGAGGAAGTCCCCCCAGATCCCTCACTGTTGATCCCCTCAGATGAAAACTCCGCGGCAAAATAGGAAATCGCATCTATTTTGGATTGAATATTAGAGTTAATGATTTCATTTACGGCCAACACACTTTCGGTAGCATTGTTCACCAGTTGATCTTCCACTTCCTGGCTGGCAGCTTGATAGGTTCGCCAGCCTATTATAATACTGGGCAGCAGCAGTATTATTAGGTATGTAAGAATTAACTTGGTACGGATAGTCATACCCGCATTTTTTTTCATAGACGTCATCATCTCTCTCTCATCTGAGTCTTAGGCAAGGATACATTTACCAGACTTAATATATAATTTAAAATCTGTTTTAGGAACCGATTTTCCTCCTATCTTTCTTTGTTTTTCTCATTTTTTTTGAGAATTGTCATATAAATGCAACAAAAAAGGCCGCCTCAATGAAAGCGGTCTCTCCGGATATACATATTATTACCGCAGCACAGGCTCCGGCACCTCTATCCTAATTATTCTTTTTGTTCTTACAGTTTGGGCAGACGCCCCCGAATACTACATGAGCATGACCAATGGTATAACCGGTATCCTTGGCCACTGTATTCATCCATTCACGCGGAACTTGATTCATAACCTCATCCACTGCTCCACAAACCTCACAAATGATATGCTGGTGATCATCCATACGTGCGTCATATCTGCTAGCAGCTTCACCAAGCTTAAGCTCACGAATCATTTGTTTATCTGAAAGATAACGCAGAGAGTTATATACCGTACCGTATGCTAAGCTATGTCCCTGCTCTACTAGCCGATTCATTACTTCCGCAGCAGTAGGATGGTCATGTGAATTAAGGACGATATCGTAAACGGCTTGACGTTGGGAGGTCAAATTTAGACTTTTCATTCCTATCATCCTCTAACTTATTTTTAGATCAAGTATAAATCTTGTGAATGGGAACGTCAATCCCATTTTTATCCACATGTTACTTTACAAGCTACCTAATCATTCCTGAATATTTAATGTTTACATCAGCCTTCACTTGGAAATCAAGTTTAGAATAGAGCTCCTTCCACACTTTCATTTCCGTATCGTTATTAAAATGCCTTGCTCCATAATGCAGCCCCCAACCCAAGGGATCTAGGCCACTGGCTTGTATTTTGGTCAGCAATGCTAAGATATCCGCTTCCAATTCCTTTTCCCCGGCTTCCTGGATCTTCTTCAACATGTGATGTGTCACCAGATCTGGGCTACTACTCTCTTCGAGAATACCTTTTATCTTAATATGATAACGAATAGTAGCTTTCCCATGCTCTGGTGTTACGATTTTATAGTGCGAGGATGACCTCTCTGTGTAATATTGAAACATAATTCCCTCGGAATGGGCGGGTAAGTTAGTCCGCAGATTCGGGCGTGACAGCAGATTATATAGCCGGGTCTCATTTGGCGTAAGAACCATTTTGATTTTCTCATTATTCAGCAGAGCAATTTTATCAATTAAAAACTCCTTATCCCCTTTGGCCTCAATAATCGGCAGGATTGGATCAATCCCCTCCTCAAAGATATTTCTCATCAGCTGAAAGGAATACACACTAGAAATAAATGGAGACTCTGTGCCTTGTCCACTCATAGCCAGAATAAGAGAATTCGATGGGATCCGCTCCGATTCGGGTCTTACCTTCAGCACTTGAAGTGCTTCCGGACGCCCTATTGCAAAATTGACAATAAGCTGGATATCTCTACGTCGCACAGCCCAATCCATAACATGGAGAATATCTTCACGGGCAACCCCTTCCCCCAAAACAATTGATTTACAATGGGAGTAATCAAGCTCCTTTTCCACTCTGGATTTCATTCTACGAAGGGCTTCCGAAATGCTTGGAGATTCCTCAGTCAAGATTTGCATCTTCTCATCAATCTTAGTAACATCCCCCTGAGGGATGGCAAGCTTCAAGCTAATCTTAAAATTCCCTGCTTCTGTACCTTGGTCAACGCCGATCGCTAACACGAAAATCCGCAAATCAATCTCCTTGAAGTCACAACCGGGAAGAAGAAGGAGCAAGGTAATTCCAATTCCAGCAAGTACTCTTCTCATAGCTTCCCCCTCCTAGCTTTGCGATAACAATAAAACAACAGAGCGATGATGAACATCTCACCAAACCAGCGAATTTGCAGAAACCAGGCACCAAACATATTAAGTTGATACTGATCCTGCCCCATTAAGGACAGAACCATCGCGCTAAACAAGCCTAGGATGCCCCACTCTTTCCAGCGCTCTGCTTTTGGGGACTGTTTTTTTGCAGATGAAAGAGCACCTTTAAAAAGCTCTAAACCTCCATGCCAATGAACGATTACACTCACCAGAGATAAACTTAAATAGGCAAAATAAAAAATAAACAGCATCCGTTCAATAATAAAGGATTCCATCCGAATACTGTCGGCCGTCGAGAACCATGTATACACATGTCTATCAATAGCAACGGTTCCGAAATAGCCGATGGGAACTAAAAAAGTCAAGAGTAATACGAAAAGACCCTCCACACCTAAAATCCAGACATGCTTCAGCTTCAGCCCATGAAATACCCGATTAAATATGGCCAGGTTTAAGTAACCGCTAAACGAAAAGGTAGCCGCCGCAAGGCTCATTAGGTCCGGCTTATGCCAGAAGTATGTAGTGACCTGCAGAACAGAATCCCAATTAAAGTCCGGATTGGTCAATGCTTTTACGAGGCCATAAATAATTAAAGGTAAGGATACGCTGAGAATGATTTCAAGCCCATACAAGAGTGATAGAGAATCGAAGCGACAGCAGATGCAGACCAAGACTAAAAAACTGATCACAACCGTATAAGGACTCGAATCCGGACTGATAAACCGCAGCGTAATATCTACAAAAGAAAGCAATGTAACTCCCCCGGCCACACACCATAAGCCAGCAAAAAGGACCAGTAAGATTCTGGATAACTTCTTAGGAAGCAAAGAGTTAAATATTTCCGGTAACCCCTTGCCGGGGAATTTAGCAATCAGTACAGTAAATATATAGACAAACAAAGTGCCCAAAATCGTTCCGATTAGTATGGACATCAAAGCGCCACCAAAACGTCTGTCTATTAGTTCCCTTGGAACAAAATTAATGATGTTGATCAGGCTGTTCATCAGAAAAAGACAGTAGAAATAACGGCTTTTGGCCATCAATGCTCTCCACCCTTCTTCTTGCCGAGATTATCGAGAAAAAACAATCTGAAATAAGGTTGTCCGAAGGTACGCTGTTTGCATAAATACATTGCGAATCCCACGACACAGACTACTACCCCAACCAATCCTAAAAAAGCTGCGGCAATTAAAAAAATATACTTCAGCACTCGTATGGACAAGCTCATCATATTCAGCGGAATTAGAAAATTAGATATCGCAACAGCAGAAACCAATATGATCATGATATTTCCTACAAGTCCTGCTGCCGTCGCTGCCTGCCCCAAGATAAGCCCCCCTACCGTCGTGGCCGTTGGACCAATTGCCTTGGGGAGCCGTAAGCTCGCCTCAGTCAGAAACTCCATCATCATGAGCATTAAAAGCACTTCCACAAAAGATGGATAAGGCACAGTCGCACGACTGCCCGCAATAAGCAAGGCAATCTGCACACGAATAATCTCTGGGTTATACGAGGTGAGTGTTACATAGAGCGCAGGCAGCCACAACGTCATGCACACACCGATAATCCGAAGCAGCTTTAGGAATCGCCCCACGATAGGAAATTGTATTTTATCATCCATGGATGTAAAGAAATCATTAAAAATAGAAGGCAGCACTATCGCATAACCGGTTGTATCCAGCACTATCGCTACTTTTCCTTCAGACAAATTAAACACCACTCTATCCGGTCTTTCGGTGATGATGGACTTAGGGAGTATTCTTAATTTGTCACTGCTTATAAACTTCTCAAGCTCTCCTGTAGCCTGCAAAATATCAACCTTTAGCGTTCCCATCTTCTCCCTTAATTCTTTTAAAACGTTATGGTCAACACGACTGTCATCGTATAAAATAGCTATCTTTGTTTTAGAGACATCGCCGATGACCATGGTCTCCATTTTGAGATTAGTGGATTGATAACGCCGCCGAATCATGTTCAAATTAATCGCTATATCCTCTGTCAGTGCATCTGACGGCCCCTGTGAAATACTTTCGGCAGACGTTTCACTAACACCGCTGCTCTCCGTACTCATAGCATCGAAGAAATATATCACATCTTTTATACCCAGAAGCACATAACCACTGAGCAAAAGGTCGATCGCCTTCTCTCTCGTAGTCGCCTCTTCAGTGCCCGGATAAGTCATAATGTAATCCTGATAAGCGCTAATACTCTCCATTTCATAAAACGGCGCAATCACGTGGCGGCTGAGTGTCTGCGCATCTGTAACACTTTTGATATAGAGCAGGTTGATTTGCCCAAAAGGGGCAACGCTTGTTTTATCGATTAAATCCGCGAACCCGTTCAGCTGATCTTTGATCCATTCCAGAGAAATATTGTCCTTATCCTGTTGAACTGACATGGAACATCATCCCTCCTATTTATCCTTTACGTCCCAGTTTCCACCTTATTTTGGCACTGTTTCTCTGAATTCATGCACAGCACGATGGAATGGGAAGTTTCTTTTCACAGGACTGTGGTAATAAATGAGATGAAGATTGTAAAGATGGAGGGATAATAGATGGACCCAAACCGTAAAATAACGCAAAGTCTTCCACAATTTCCGGAATCATTATGGAGAGATACCACGGATTTACCGGCTTTTCCAAAGCTGGCTGAAGATATTTCTACAGATGTGGCAGTGGTAGGCGGTGGAATTACAGGCATTACAACAGCCTATCTCCTCAGCAACGCAGGCTACAAAGTCACGCTCTTAGAAGCCGGAGAAATTCTGAGTGGCACTACGGGTTTTACCAGTGCAAAAATCTCAGCACAGCACGGGTTAATCTATCATCATTTGATAAAGCATTTTGGGCAGGAGCAAGCCCGGCTCTATTATCGCTCGAACAGCGAGGCTATGAATTGGATCCAGAATACGGCTGAGGAACTTGAAGTATCCTGCGGCATGAAACATGAGGCGGCTTTTCTGTACGCGGATGCTGAAGATCATAAAACGCTTAAACAACTGGAGGAAGAGTATAAAGCCTATGAACAATTGGGTCTGCCCGGAGAATGGCTAGATAACGTCTCTATCCCTCTGATGGCCAGTGGTGCCATTAAATTACCAGGACAAGCCCGCTTTCACCCGCTGCAATATCTGAAGGGGCTACTGAAGGTCATTCAGGATAAAGGTGGCGTAATCTATGAGCATACGATGATGGCGGATAAGGTGGAGAAGAACGATAAGCTTACGCTTTTTACTGAAAAGGACGAGCATCGGATCACCTGCCGCTACGCCGTTTCAGCTTCTCATTTCCCATTCTACGATGGAGGAGCACTATATTTCTCGCGGCTGCATGCTGAACGTTCCTACTGTCTGGCGATCCAGCCTGAAACGGATTTTGAGGGTGGAATGTATCTAAGTGCAAGCGAACCCACCCGTTCTCTTCGTGCAGTAGAGTGGGAAGGCAGGAATCTGGTCATTGTCGGGGGAGACAACCATAAGACAGGCCAGGGCATCTGTACGATAGGACATTATGAGAATTTGGAGCTATTCGCAGGAAATCTGCTCGGCATCAAAACAATCCCTTACCGCTGGGCAGCACAGGATTTAATCACCCTAGACAGAGTGCCCTACATCGGCAAGATTTCGGACAACGAAGAGATTTATATCGCCACAGGTTTTGGAAAATGGGGCATGACAAGCGGTACGCTGGCCGCACAGATTATCTCGGATCAGATTCAGCGCAAAGATAATCCGTATACCGAATTGTACGATCCGTCCCGCTTCAAAGCTGGCACCAGTCTAAAAAACTTCATCGTGCAAAATGCCAATGTGGCAAAAGAGCTCGTGGCGGGCAAAGTGGAAATCGTCCATAAAAAGACAACTGATTTGGAAGCTGACGAAGGAGCCGTTGTGTTCCATGATGGCAAACGTGTGGGAGCTTATAAGGATACAGAAGGTAAACTTCATCTGGTGGATAGAACCTGTACCCATATGGGCTGTGAATGCGAATGGAACAACGGGGATCGTTCTTGGGATTGCCCTTGCCATGGTTCCCGCTTCTCCTACGATGGCGAGGTTTTAGAGGGCCCAGCTTCGGTACCGCTGACGAAACTCCATGAATAATACCTTTCATGAAAAGGCAGTTCGGCTTCATGAAAATTTGCAGACCATTTTCTAAGGGGCGATTGTAATTGCCCTACAGCATTCAGGTATAATAAGACTTGAATGAAGCAGCTGCTTCAAAAAAGTTTGAAGGAGAGTGACGATAGAGATGGATTTGAGAGGAAAGAGTGTTGTAATTACTGGTGCAGGCAAAGGGATCGGAAAAGCCTTGGCTATGGCACTGGCTAAGGAAGGTGCTAATTTAGGCCTGATCTCCAGAACTTCAGGTGATCTCGAAGCGTTAAAATCAGCCTTAACGGAAGTATATGACGTTAAAGTCAGCATTGCCGTGGCCGATATCGCCGTACGCGAAGAAGCTGAACGTGCTGTTGCTTCCCTGCAAAATGAGCTTGGAGCATTTGATGCATTAATCAACAATGCCGGGATCGCAAAATTCGGCACTTTAGTAGAAATGGATCCTGCAGACTGGGAGCGCCACATCCAAGTTAATCTTTACGGTACTTATTACGTAACCCGTGCTGCACTGCCTGCGATGATTGAGAAAAATGGCGGAAATATCATCAATATTTCATCCACAGCCGGAGAACGTGGCTTCGCGACAGGCTCTGCTTATTGCGCGTCCAAGTTCGCTCTCATGGGCATGACCGAAGCCCTCGCACAAGAAGTGCGCAAACACAATATCCGCGTCGTAGCTTTGACTCCAAGCACCGTCAACACTGGCCTAGCTTCCAATGCTGGACTTAAAATCGGTGACGAAGACCGCATGATGCAACCTGAAGATGTTGCTGAATTGGCACTGACAGCTTTGAAGCTGCCGGATCGCGTCTTCCTAAAAACAGCAGGACTATGGACCACCAATCCGCAATAAAATCGCGCTGGACGCGGGGGGAGCCGGGTGATCTGGGGGATTGCATTTTGTGCAATAGAATCGCTCTAGACGAGGGTGAGGCCTTGGGTGATTGCACTTTGTGCGGGATAACGCTTCAGGATTGCTCTGCTCCGTTTTCTCATTGCACTTTGTGCAATTGAATCCCTCTAGCTGAGGGCGAAACCTTGGGTGATTGCACGTGCACGTGGTGCAATCAGTTTAGTGGCTCCCCTCCTTTTAGGCGATTTGGGCTTGATTCTATTGTACAGAATGCAACAGACTGCCTTATTCAGATAACATTCAGGCTATTCTGTTGCACATTCTGCAATGCAACTTCATTTGGGGGCTTTATTAGGGAACTGGGACTGGAATTAGGTGCTAGCTGTAATGGTGGTTTTGAGTAAAAACTTTGGAGTTGGGTTGGCACTTTGGCTTAGAGTAACATTACGGTTGAGGTGGCACTTTACTTGCGGTAGTTACTTTAACGTGCAATAGTTACTTTAACTTGCTATAGCCACTTTACTTGCAGTAGACACTTTGATTTTTCGCAGGTACCTGAGTTTGCACAATACTTAACGTTTAAATAGATAATAGTTGCACTTTGTACATCTATTCAGCGCAATTAGAGTAGAAATCATACTTTAATTGCACTCTATACAGTTAAAAGAAGGCTAATCTCGGCGATTCACCAGATTCGCACAAATTAGTTGCAGAGAATACACTTATTCGATCGTTTCTGGTGTGACGGATAATTTAAGTGTACAAAGTGCAATTAAACGCCCGCACTCTTGTGTCTTGTGGGATGGTCTTTTATTTTGTTAGTTGAAAATCACGATGTTACCTTGAGATATTGGCTAATTTTCGAGGTTCCCATGTTATATTATTTCGATTCACAATGTCCTGAAAAATATACTAACTTTCTGATCGGAGGTTTATCTATCATGCTGGTAGTAACTAATACTATTAAAGTAAAAGAAGGCCATGGCGAAGCTATTGCTCAACGTTTCGGAGGAAATAATGGTGTGCAGGTTATGCCAGGGTTTGTACGTATGGAGGTTTGGCGTGGAAATGCCAAGGAAGGTGTCGAGGAACTAAAAATCTGCACCGTATGGGAGAATGAGGATGCATTCAAAGGCTGGACCTCCAGCGAGTCATTCCGTCAGTCGCACCGTGGTGCTGGTGGTAATGACGCAATCCTGGGTGCTTCCATCGATAAATATGAACTAATGATCAGCCGCACGCCCAGTAACTAAGGATTTGGACCACCCAAACAGAGCAGTAGTAGCTAGATTGAACCAGCATTGTGTACGGAATGGTAGCCCGATAAGTACAGTTAACTAATTGACTATTAATGCTAGGTAACCGGTGATACGAGCTAATTAACTATTATTGATGCAGCCACCTAATTGTCTTTTACCACTGGGTTAACCAATGGAGCCACCTAATTAACTTTTACCTCCGGGCTAGCCAATGCAGCGCGCTAATTGTCTTCTACCACTGGGCTAAGACAATCAGCCGCTAATTAACACAGTTATCGCTTCTAAATGCTAATTGCTACAGTAAAAACTTAGAGTAATTATCGTCCAGCTGACTGATTGATTAGCCTAATAGATACTGTTCAGTTAGTTGGTACAAGCAGCGCTATTATCCAGCGATGTCCTGTGCCCAAGCCTAAAACAAACAGGGATGTCCGGAGCCAATATGGCTCTGAGACATCCCTGTTTGTTTATAAACTCATTATTTACTTACATCTGGCTGAGGGGTCTCCACCTCTTGATGTTTACCCGGCCAGAACGACCAACGGCCAAAGAGCGTTGTAATAGCTGGTACAAGGAACGGCCGAACCACGAAGGTATCCAGCAGAACACCAAGAGCGGTGATGATACCGAACTGCACAAGCACCTGAATCGGCAAGCTTGCCAATACAGCAAATGTACCTGCCAGAATGAGGCCGGCAGAGGTAATTACCGAGCTGGTCTCATTCACTCCTTCCGCGATAGCCTGCTTAAGCGGCATGGTTTTACGCTTTTTCCAGATATTCGAGATCATGAAGATGTTGTAGTCTTCTCCAAGTGCCACCAAGAAAACAAAGGAATACAGTGGGATCGCTCCCTGAATAGCATCTGCTCCCATCACATAGTGAATGATAATCCAGCCTAAGCCAAGCGCTGAGAAGAAGGAGAGAATAACGGTGCCGACCAGATAGATGGTGGCCACTATTGAACGCAGATATATCAACAACAGTACAGTGATCATTCCGATGACTACGGGGATAATCAGATCGGTGTCCCGATCCCCAATCTCTTTAGTGTCGTGCTGTGTCGCCGTCTGTCCGCTTACCCACACGTGATCCGCAGGGTTCGCAACGTCTACATCGATTAATGCCTGCTCTGCGGTATCAAGAAGGGTGGGAATATGCCCCATCGCTTCTAGTGAGTAAGGATTGCTTTTAAATTCAATATCAAAACCAACAATATCTTTGTTTACTGCCCCCTGCTGCGGATCGGAAACCGTGTCCACATAGGTGAGTCCGCCAAGAATGACCTTTAGATCCTCTCCGCTCGCTTTTCCTTGGGTATCAATAATCAGCTTCGCTGGAGCTAATTCTCCGGGAGAGAACTGTTTGCCAATAAGGTCGAAACCTTCGCGGGACTCCATATTTTTAGGAAAAGAGGATAGGATATCATAGGTAAATTTGATGCCACTGGAGAATGAAGCCAGAATCCCCAGTCCGATAACGGTCACACCCACGATAGCCCATGGCCGGGTTACTACCAAGCCGCCAATACCCTTTTTACGGGAAACCTTGAGTTCAGGAACAGGTTTGCCTTTAGCCTTAGCCCGTTCTACCTCCATTTGCGGTGTGCGCGGAATGAATGGGAAGAACGAGGTCCTTCCGAAGATTGCCAGCAGTGCTGGTACGAGAGTTAGACTGGCAATTCCCATGATGAAGATAGATACGCTGAATGGAACGGCAAATCGATGATAAGCTCCATACTTAGCCAGCAATAACGCGAACAGCGCGAGCACGACGGTGAAGCCACTCATAGCAATGGCGCCTGAAGATTCGGTAATGGAGCGAAGAAGCGCACGACTCTTACTCTCTTCTACCTTCAACAGCTGCCGGAACCGTGAGATCAGGAACAGGCAATAGTCCGTACCAGCTCCGAATAGCAAAACAGTCATAATCGAGACAGCCTGTGAATCTACTGTGATCCAGCCTTCTTGTGCCATTTTTCCAAGAATCGGACTAGTTACACCATAAGCGAATCCAACCGCAATAAGTGGAATAAAAGCCAAGATCGGTGAACGATAAATCACCAATAAGAACACCAGCACAAGCATAACCGTAGCAATTAACAAGGAAACGTCTGCGTTCTGAAACAGGCCTGAAGCATCTATAGAGATGCCCACTGGACCCGTAACACGTAAACTCAGGTCTTTTCCATCTACCTTAGCCGCGGAGGGGTCTCCACCCGTCTCTGTGTTTATGATCTTCTTCATTTCTGTCACAGCTTCACCGAGCTGATCACTATCTGCCGTTTTATCAAAAAGCACCGGGGTTACCAGCGTGCTAAGATCCTCAGATAACGAGGCTTGTAATGCCTGTGGCGGCAGTTGTCCTAATGGGGGAACAAAATTCTGATGGGGCAATGGTTGCTGCTCCAACTTCTTGTACACAGCAGTGATATGTACTAAATCATCTTGTGAAAGCCCACCTTCTCTATGCCATACGAGCAGCGCCGGCACTCCACTTCCACTAGGGAATTCTTGCTCTGCAATAGCTGCTGCCTGTACCGATTGTGAATCATCTGGGAGGTTAGGCGCATTATTAGCAACCTGAGAATTCACTGCAGGCCATAACAGGGTAAGTGCACCTACAAGCACTATCCATACGAGAAGAGTAATCCACTTCGTCTTTTTTCCTGCCACCCATTTTCCGTAGCCTGACATTCCCTTCATCCTCTCCTTTACCTTGCAGCCTTAAAAATGAGCCGCGGGTCATTTTTTATTCTATCATATATATGCTTTAATTTTTAATCAAACTTTTTTTATTTTTCAGAAAAATTAAAACACATCATCACATATAAAATACCCCTCTCTTCACATAAAAAATCAGCAACATGTGAAAAGAGGGGTTTATGGGTTATCTATACTTTTTTCTTCACTTCAATTTAGCCTACGTCCAAATCTCCTTCAGAGAACTGACTGTTATAGAGATCCGCATAGAATCCGCCTTGGGCCAGCAGTTCTTCGTGGTTGCCTTTCTCGATTACACTACCTTGATTCATGACAAGGATGAGATCCGCATCACGAATCGTCGAGAGACGGTGGGCAATAACGAAGCTGGTTCTGTTTTGCATGAGCGCATTCATCGCTTTTTGAATCAGCAATTCAGTCCGTGTATCGACACTGCTCGTGGCTTCATCAAGAATAAGGATCGATGGATCGGCCAGAATAGCGCGAGCAATAGTAATCAACTGCTTCTGTCCTTGTGAAATATTAGAAGCTTCTTCATTTAACACCGTATTGTAGCCAAGCGGAAGTGTGCGGATAAAGTGATCGGCATGCGCAGCTTTGGCAGCCCGCACCACATCAGCTTCAGATGCACCTTCACGACCGTAAGCAATGTTGTCACGAATCGTACCGTTAAAGAGCCAGGTATCCTGAAGCACCATACCAAACTTGCTACGTAGGTCACTCCGTTTCATGTCGGTAATGTTGACGCCATCAATGATAATTTCCCCGTCGTTAAGCTCGTAGAAGCGCATCAGCAGGTTAATCAAAGTGGTTTTACCAGCACCAGTTGGACCGACAATCGCTATAGTCTGACCTGGACTAACCTCAATATTCATGTCCTCAATCAGAATAGCATCCTCTTTATAGCCGAATTTCACATGACGGAACTCAACGGAACCTTCCGGAGCACCTTCATCAAGCTTCACAAGTGTACTATTAACTTCCTTAACTTCCTCTTCTTCATCCAGAAGTTCAAATACACGTTCTGCGGAAGCAATGGTGGATTGAATAATGTTAGCAATATTAGCCGTTTGTGCAATCGGCTGGGTGAACTGACGTGAATATTGAATGAAGGCTTGGATATCCCCGACATCAATCATTTTTTTAGTAACAAAAATACCACCCACAACACAGATAAGCACATAACCCAAGTTACCGATAAACATCATAAGCGGCATAATCATACCTGACATAAATTGAGACCGCCAGCCAGAATCATAAAGCTTATCATTTATTTCATCAAAATCTTTAAGCGACTGCGGTTCGCGGCCGAAAGCTTTAATAATCCGGTGCCCCGTATACATTTCCTCTACATGACCATTCAACTGGCCAAGCGATTTCTGCTGTCTCACAAAATAAGTCTGCGAACGTTTAGAGATCGCCATAATCACAATAAAGCTGAGTGGCAACGTAGTAATCGTGATTAACGTCAGCCATGGGCTGATGGTAAGCATCATCACAATAACACCAATAATAGTGACGATTGAAGTAATTAGCTGCGTTAAACTTTGCTGCAACGTGGTACTGATGTTATCTACGTCATTCGTAGCACGGCTGAGAATTTCCCCGTGTGTACGGGAGTCAAAATATTTTAAAGGTAAACGCTCCAGCTTGCTGTTGATCTGCTCACGCATGTCATAAACTACCTTCTGCGCTACACCCGCCATTACATATTGCTGAATGTAACTAAACAAAGCACTAAGCAGATACAATCCCGCGAGCAGGATCAGAATATCATTAATATATCCAAAATCAATGGAGGCACCTTCTACACCCATCAGTTTACCGTAAGCACCTTCGAACAGTTTGGTTGTAGCTTTACCCATAACTTTTGGACTGAAGATACTGAACACCGTACTGGCAATCGCCATAATTAGTACAATAATCAATTGAACCATACGCGGGCGCAAGTATTTGATTAGGCGACGAAGTGTACCTTTAAAATCTTTAGCTTTTTCTGCCGGCATCCTCATTCCAGGACCACCCGGTCCACCCGGTCCTTTATGGCCGCGGGGAGCTGCAGGTTTATGTTCTCTGTTTTGTTCGCTCATGCTATTTCCTCCTCTGACAGCTGCGAGGATACGATCTCGCGGTACACATCACTGCTCTCGAGCAGTTCACGGTGAGTGCCCATTCCAGCAATTTCACCCTCATCAATTACAATAATCCGGTCCGCATCCATAACGGTGCTAACCCGTTGAGCTACGATCAATACGGTGGATTCCGTAGTTTCAGATTTGAGAGCCGCGCGAAGTTTGGCATCTGTCTTGAAATCAAGAGCTGAGAAGCTATCGTCAAACAGATAAACCTCAGGTTTTCTCACAAGCGCCCGAGCAATGGACAACCGCTGTTTCTGACCACCTGAGACGTTATTCCCGCCCTGAGCAATTTCTGAGTCAAACCCATCCTTCATCGCGGATACGAAATCGTAGGCTTGAGCCACCTTAGATGCATGAATGATTTCTTCATCCGTAGCATCCTCTTTACCGTAGCGGATGTTCTCATTAATCGTACCCGAGAACAATACTGCTTTTTGTGGGATGTAACCGATTTTGCTCCGCAGCTCTTCCTGTGTCATCTCACGTACATCCACTCCGTCTACGCGTACAGCACCTTCATTAACATCATAGAATCTTGGAATCAGGCTAAGCAGTGTAGATTTACCCGATCCGGTACCCCCGATAATTGCGGTAACTTCACCCGGACGAGCACTAAAGCTAATTTTCGAAAGTGCAGGCTGTTCTGCCCCTGGATAGGAAAAAGATACATTCTCAAACTCAACAAAACCACGCAAAGAATCGCGTCCGTCTTTTTTAGTAGCTTGAGCTGTTGTATGCAGTTCACTCTCAGTAGGATCTGTAAATTCAGGCTGCATATCCAGTACCTCATTGATACGCACGGCTGAAGCTGAAGCACGCGGAATTAACACGAACATCATCGATACCATAATCAGAGAGAACATAATTTGCATTGCATATTGGATAAATGCCATCAGGGACCCAACTTGCAAGTCGCCATCACCAATTCGGATTCCACCAAAATAAAGAATAGCAATCATAGAAAAGTTCATTACAATCATCATCAGCGGCATCAGGCCGGCCATAATTTTATTGACCTTGATAGCTGTATCCGTAAGATCACGGTTAGCTTCAGTGAAACGTCTATTCTCATGATCAATCCGGTTAAAAGAACGAATAACACGAATACCTGTCAGATGCTCACGCAGCACCAGGTTTAATTTATCAAGCTTAATCTGAATGGCTTTAAACAGTGGCAGACCCTTCATCCCAATAAAGAAGATCGCCCCTACAAGTACAGGAATAACGACTACAAAAATCAATGATAATTTAGCATCTTCAGATACTGCCATGATGATACCACCAATCATCATCATCGGTGCTCCGATCATCATGCGCAACATCATAGTAAGTACCGTTTGAACTTGTGTAATATCATTTGTTGTACGTGTAATCAAGGAAGCTGTACCCAGCTTATCGAATTCATGCAGCGTAAAATTTTCTACATGGTTAAATACTCGTGCACGGGTAAGTTTACCAAACCCGGCTGCTACTTTTGCCGATAAGTAACTGGCAATTACCGAACATAAAGCACCGCCACCTGCAACCAGGAGCATGAAACTACCTATTTTCCAAATATAAGCGCGATCTCCTTGAACAATCCCTTTGTCGACGATGTCGGACATCAGAGTAGGAAGGTATAAATCGCCCATGGACTGCAAAAATACAAGGATTAATACAGCACCAATAGCTACCCTAAAAGGCTTCAGTTGTTTAAATAATTTAATCAAGCTTCTCATCTCCGTTCATTTGTAGCCTATCCCAATCAGGTGGTGGATTATCCTCAACGTATTCATGTACCTTAAGCAATAGCTCTGTGAGCTGTTTAGTGTCTTTTTCGCCTAAGTGTTGCACAAGCTTATCAAGCATCACATCACGATAATGTTCTGCTTTTCGTGTGAGTTCTTTTCCACTTTCCGTTAATTTCACGCGTACAACTCTTCGGTCCGAAGGATCCGCGCGTCTTTCCACCATCTGTTTCGCTTCAAGACTGTTAATCAGCTGCGTGATGGTAGGAGGAGTGAATCCAAGTAGTCGGCTGATTTCAGACACCTTGAGACCCTCTTCATCAGAATGATTCCATTTTTCAATGCATATCATTAAAGTCATCTCACTTGGCTTGTGGCCCTCAACGCCCTTTTGCCATTGAGCTTTGTGCAGGCGTTTCATCGCCGCAAAAAGCCCGTGTGCGACTGAATTTTCAGTATTTTCTGTATTTCCTCCGTTTATCCCAATTTCCTTCACCTCTGTTTTAGTTAGGTCAACTAATTATTAAACACTATATTATTTAGGCTACCTAATTATATTTTCGCCAGATTACTTTGTCAAATTATGAATACGCTATCAATTATTACGAAAAAGAAAACTCCCCAGCACGAGTGCAAGGGAGTAGTTATCGGTTTATGTATTGCTCTGTATTTTAAGGATTGAATAGATGTTTTCATCCCTTAGAACCAAGCTCCGTGCTCATAGGTTGTAATGCCTCCATTACTTCCAGAGCCCACAGGTCCAATGATAATGAAGCTAAACAATGCTAACACGCTTACCATCATCAACAGTGATTTTTTCATTTTTTCTCACCCCCTTTACTAGTTCTCTATATTTATCCTGTTGAGAAGCAGTAGCGTAATCCCTGCTCGTCTCAAATAAGGTTATACAATTAATGAAATCTTTTCCGTTGTTTTGCTTTATAGATAACTCCAAAGATTTCAGAAGATAATCTACACCTGTGCTATAACATTGCTTATTTATTTCATAGATTGCTACTTGATAGTACAAACGAAATACGCGATCTACATTATTAGGCTCCTGGAACCCTTCAAACCTCAACATTTCTCGTGAGAATCGTGTAAGTACACTGTCAGCAGAGAACCCGTAACGATTAGCAGCATCCATAATAGTTATAAGCCCAGCTAAGATTTCACCTGGGTGATCTGCTAAAAAGGCCGCGTAGGAAGATAGAACATCCACATTACCCATCAACAACTCAATTGTGAAACCATTGCCCATTGCGAATAACCGAAATTGTTCTACCGCCTGACGACCTTCTTCGTTCATCATTTCAAACCAGCCAAGATCTGCGTAGCCTGCAGTATACTTTTTGGCTTCTTCATATTTACCTTGCTTGGTCAGCGAAATCGCTTTAAGCAAATACCCATGACCGTAATAAACCACTAATGGACGTTCCGTATGAAGAACTTCCTTACGTTTATCCACATTACTTCGTAGTTGCTCGCGGTAAACAGCATTAGCCAGCGTTCTTAGCTCATCAGCGAACGACTCCATTTTATTCCATCGACGAAGATCGAAACATAACTGTGTCAAAGTTAAGAGACCATCCAATTGCATATTTTCTGGTAGACGATTCCTGAAAGGTTCAAAAGTAATAACTGCATGTAACTTCTCGTCTGAATCGACGATGGATAAAATTGCTCTAAAAATACGATAATGACTTATTGCGAGCCGCTCCGAGTAACTGTCGGACTCATTCTCAGCTACAACTTTATAAAAAAATATCGATTCATCTATTTTACCTTTTTTAAACAATTTATCAGCTACCGAATAAACGATATCCAGAGACTTCGGATATTCCAGTAATCTGCTTAAAGTGTCCTCAATACAAGGCTGTTTGCCCAATTCAGCACAACGAATCAAAAAAGGCTCCACTCTACGGCGTGAGACCTTCTCATCATTGAAGCATTCATCAACATATAGAGGATATAACCAACCTTCTGGAAAACCAAAGGCTTTTATAATTGCATCTACTTGTCCCAAGGACATAGGCTTCGGCGGATTTCCATGCAGAATTGCACTGAGGCTGCCTCGATTCAGGCCACAAATTTTTGAAAATGAGGCGAGATTATGGCCGGAGCGGGACAAATTTTTCTCAATTTCTGAGCGTATAGTTGTTAACTTTCCCTCCACTCGGCACCCCCAAAGTTTGACTTGAAAAGATTCTATTAATTGACATTATAGGTGAAAGTTATGGATTGTACAACAAATAGATTGTACGACAAATAGAGGAGCCTAATACGCTCCTCTAGATCAGTAACATCTTCATAGTATTATAATTCTATGTTGTTGGTAGTTTAGCTAACAGTGATGGCGGTTTTGGAACTTCTACTATAGGATGTAATGCCGGCTTTCCGGTTACGCAAATTTTCCATCATCTTATTTTGTGCCAGCAAAATATAGCTGTCTAATCGCTCACTGAGCTCTAGAACAGCACGGTCACTAAGACTCCGTTGCTCTGCAACCTCCAGCAATTCACATCTAAGACTCTCTATAGTTACAAGTAGCTCATCTTCTTTATAATCTTTTCTATGATTATTCTTGGAGGAATTTGGATTTTGTGTCACATCTCTCTCCTTCTCTCTATCAACATCTTCTCCTATCATAAGTCATGATACCAAAAAACATATTTTCAAAAAAAAGAAAAATTGTAGAGCTTCTAACAAAAACGGAATTACTACTTATTCAGAGTCCTCCGCAAGTTCGTCAGAGAGCTCATTTGGATACTGTTCTCGCAAAAGTCCCTTTGCAAAAGCAATCCATTCGCGTGCCGCAAAAGATAAATAACGGTCTCTACGCCACGCCATAGCAAGCTGCCACGGAATTACCGGATCCGTCAAAGGCACAACGACCAATCGTGAACGATCCATATCCCGGCAAATGGTTTCTGGCAGCAATGCGATTCCCATTCCGGCAGCCACCATACGGCTAATTAAGTCCCATTGGGAGCTCTCATAGATAACCTTAGGCTGAAATCCCGCCTTCACACATTCCGTAATAATCCGATCATGCAGCGTAAAATCCTCCCGGAACAGCACAAACTCCTCTTCGGCTAGTTCACTTAACGGAACAAGGTCTGCCTCGGCCAATCTATGTCCAACAGGTAAAATAAGATTCAGCTTCTCTTCAACAAAGGTGAAGCAATGAAGTTTGGCTGTATTTACAGGCAGCACAACCATTCCGATATCCAACAAGCCCGTTTCTACATCTTCCTCCACTTTTTTCGCGCCATCCTCATGCAGACGAATAGTAACCTGCGGATAACGTTTATGAAATTGACCAATCACCGAAGGAAAAAAGCTCGCTCCTACCATTGGAGGCAGACCGATGCGGATGTGGCCCTGCTCCAAATTTCGTAAGCTATCCAGCTCAGAAGACAAGCTGGCGAACGACTCCACGATATTTTGCGCTTTGGTGAACAGAATTTCCCCCGCATCTGTAAGCCGGACACTTTTCCCTTCACGGTAAAACAAATCAGCCTCCAGCTCGATCTCCATATTCCGGATCATTTTACTGATCGTAGGTTGTGAAATATATAAGGATTCGGCAGCCCGAGTAAAGCTTTTCATTCGTGCTACTTGGACGAAATATTCTAATTGTCGGATATCCATTTTCCAACCTCCGATCCATAGACAAAAGGAATGTCATTTATTCAATCTATTCATTTTACCTATGAAAACAATTGATGTAAACTTTCATTATCATGAAAGGAGCGAAGCCTTATGAAAAAGATTGTTATAGGCTTGCTGCAGGTAGCGGGACTCACCCTATTCTCATTACTAATCAATGCTGTAACCCCATTTTTGCATATCCCTATTCCCGGAAGCATACTCGGAATGATTATATTGTTTCTTCTGCTTGAGTTTGGTGTCATTCATCTGAATTGGGTTGAAGTTGGTGCTTCTTGGCTACTGGCTGAGCTCTTGCTGTTCTTTATTCCATCTGCTATCGGCGTAATGAAATACGCCAATATTCTGGAAACTGATGGTTTACGTATCCTCGCGGTGGTCATTTTGGGTACGATTGTTGTAATGGCCAGTTCCGGATTACTTACCAGTAGAATTTACAAAGCAAAGGAGCGGAAAGGATCATGTTAAACGCTCTATTATTCTTCGGTCTTACGGTTGCTGTATATCTACTGGCGAAACGCATATATGCTTCTAGTGGCAAAGTGTACACCTCTCCATTGATCATTACACCAGTGCTTATGATTATCTTCTTACTCATCACAGGCATTACTTATGATTCTTACAATGCGGGAGGCAAATGGCTGACGGATTTGCTGCAACCGGCAACTATGGCCTTTGCAATCCCTTTGCATAAAAACTTCAAGGTGCTCAAAAAGCACGCCGCCGAAATTGCGGCAGGCGTGCTGTCAGGGACGATAACAGCGGTGATCTCTTCCATTCTGCTCGCCAAATGGCTGCATGTCAGCGGCGATCTGGCAGCCAGTCTGGTTCCACGTTCGGTGACTACACCGATCGCTATGAGCATCTCGCAAAGTATCGGCGGTGTACCGAGTATTACTGCAGTCTTCGTCATCATTACCGGGATACTCGGTACAATGATGGGCCCTACAGTACTCCGCATCTTCCGCATTGACAATGAAATCGCGCGGGGTGTATCGCTGGGAACCGCTGCGCATGGTACAGGAACATCCAAGGCCTTCGAGCTTAGTTCACTGACCGGAACCATCTCCAGTATTGCGATGATTCTGTCCGCGCTGTTATCCATAGGTGTGGCGCCAGCTTTACTCGCAATATTCCTCCACTAGGCTAACCCAGCTTGAGCCAAGGACATGTCTCTTTAGCACATCTAAGGCGGCATGTCCTTTTTTTAAGAATCCAAACTTAGAATTTAACCGGAAGTCCACTTTGTGCGGACTCGTAAGCCGCACAAGTTACTTTAAGCGTCTTGAATCCATCCTCATAGTCACTGAGAATACGCGAACGATCTCCTGTCCGTACAGCATACAGAAAAGCTTCACTTTCCACTAAATATGGATTTCCTGTGTTTTCAAATTCGGTGCTATTGCCACTTCGCACTTCCAAGAGACGATCCGGGTTCCAGTCCAGCAATCCCCGATCATTATAGAAACTAAGACCTACACTTCCTACCGGATCAGGCAGCACACATGTATTTGAAATATTAGCTATGATTCCATTCTCAAGCTTCAGAGATACGGTACCTACATCGGCTACACTCACACCTTCATGCTGCTCATGCATAATTCGATTTCCGAACATGCCGTATACTTCTTTTACCTCTCCTGCCAGATAACGCACCAAATCGACGATATGAGTGGTTTGCTCGGTGAACTGTCCTCCAGATTGCTCCTGATCACGCCACCAAGCTACGCCCGGCATGCCGCCCATCCACTGGCCCATGACCATACCGATCTTATCACCACGTAGTGTTTCCTTGAGCCGTTTAACATTCTCTTGATAGCGGAAATGGTAGCCTACCGAGGTCAATAAATTATGTTCTTTAATATCTTGCAGCAAGCTGGCAGGAATTTCAGTAGTCATACTAAGCGGCTTTTCTATAAAAAAAGGAATATCCCTCTTGATTAATGAACGTTCAATCGCACCATGAGATTGTGGAGGCACACAGATATAAACAGCATCAAGCTTCTCCGCATCCAACATCTCTGTAATATCACCATATCCAGCAGCTCCATATGGACGTGCCATATCTTCGCCTTTGGCTTTACTGCTTCCACAGACTGCCTGCAACTGGACATCAGCCATCCCTGCCAGCAAATCAGCATGTACCTTAGAGAACCAACCTGTACCCACAATACCCACTTTTAATGTCATATTATTTCCTCCTGCCGATTGATTATGAATACCCTTTCGTAGATTATAACCTCTTATGAGCGTATAAGATAATCTCTCCATTCTTCGGGAAGCAAATGCATATATGGACTCTGCAAAAAACGGTCATCCGCCAACACGATAATGCCCGTATCCGTCTCGCTGCGAATCAACCTGCCTCCGGCTTGGAGTACCTTACACATTCCCGGATAGACATAGGCATAATCAAAGCCATTTTTTCCTCTGGCATTAAAATATTGACGCAGCAGATTGCGTTCAAGACCAAGCTGTGGCAGGCCAACGCCAACAACCATAACCCCATTGAGGCGATCCCCTGGCAGATCCACACCTTCTGAAAAAATCCCTCCAAGTACAGCAAATCCCAATAACGTCTCGTCATTATCTGGACTAAATGCGGCTAAAAAACTTTCTCTAGCTTGCTCGCTCATGCCAGTATCCTGCATCAATGTCCGGATTTCAGGGTAATACTCCGTAAAGGCCTGATATACGTTTTGCAAATAGAGGTACGAAGGAAAAAACACCAGATAGTTGCCCTTTTTAGAGACCATTTGGCTCAGTGCTTTAGTCAACGGAACTAGGGAGGCTTCCCGGTCATGATAACGTGTGGAGACAGGTAAGACGGTTACTTCCCACTGCTCTTTCTGAAAAGGGGAAGACACGGTTAAACTGTAATCTTCCTCCGCTGCACCAATCATATCCCGGTAGTAAGATAATGGAGAAAGTGTAGCTGAGAACAGGATCTGACTGCGAAAGCTCTTGGACATCTGCCGTAGCAGATGCGAGGGATCCAAATTGAATAGCTTGAGATAGACATCCCCTCTACGAACCTCCGCATAGGTAATGTAGCGTTCATCATAGGTCTTAAAGGTGCGGAGCATGCCCTGAACTGCAAAATAGGTATCCAAGAGGACATTTCCCCCTTCTCCTTCCCCATTCAGTGAGACAATACTGGAGCTCGGGTGAATAAGCTCCTGTTCCGCCTCCAAAGAAAATATCTCAAGCAAAGCCGGCAGCTCCTCCGGGAACGAGTCCCACTGCCCTTGCCCCTCTTCATTGCAAATTTTGCGAAGGGAGATGAAAAAAGCATTCACCGATTTAGCGGCTGTACTCAAATTCCGGTTCATTTCTTTATATTGGCGCTGAATTTCCAGGAAAGGGGCTTTCAGCAAAGAGGCGGAGAACATCTCCCGTCCCCGGTCTACCAGATTATGTGCTTCATCTACTAGAAGTACCGTTTCTCTCTTTCTTTCCTCTGTTAGCCGTTTCAGACTGATGCGAGGATCATATATATAATTGTAATCGCAGATCACAGCATCACAGGCATAGGCTGCATCCAACGAGAACTCAAATGGGCACACTTTGTGTTTGTGAGCATACAGTGCAAGGGTGTCTCTGCTCATCAGCGTCTCATGCTCTAACAGATCCATTAATGCCTCGTTGATCCGGTCATAATAACCATCCGTATAAGGACAGGAATCCTTACCACATATCCCCTCTTCGCGAAAACAGGCCTTCTCTTTAGCGGTAAGTGTGATGACATGCAGCTGAAGACCCTGCGTTAGTAACAGCGAGATGGCTTCCTGCGCGGCAAAACGGGTAACCGTCTTTGCCGTTAAATAGAACAATCCTTTAGCTTGTCCTTCGCCCATCGCTTTAAGGACAGGGAACAACGTCGACATTGTTTTCCCGATACCTGTGGGGGCTTGAGCGAACAGACTGACCTTTTCCACGACGGACTTGTATACAGCTCCTGCAAAATGACGTTGTCCCTTTCGATAAGAGGAGAACGGAAAGCTCAACCCCCGAAGACTCTGCTCCTTCTTAGCATCATGACGAACCATCATCTCAGCGTATGGAGCATATCTAGCCACTGTGTCATTCACAAATGAAATCAGTTCTTCAAAAGACAACGTTCGGTACAAGCTTTTTTGCTCATCAGTGGCCCGGTGGACATAGGTAAGCTTAACCTGAATAGAAGAAAGCTCTTGCTCCAGAGCCACCATATATGCGTACATCAGCGCCTGTGCCCAATGAACCTCATGTCCTTCATCCAGTAAATCCAGCAGTCCGGAGGTTGATTTGATTTCTTCGACCGTAAAGCTCCCATCCTCCGAGACAAGCAATCCATCACAACGCCCATCTACAACATAAAGCAGGTTTCCATAAGGAATCTCCGTTTTCAAATAAACCTCCTTGCGGTCACCTTCCTTATATTGCTTTTGGATCTTCTGATGAATTCTTGTGCCTTCGACCATAGCGCCCGTTCCATGAAAGCCAGGTTCAATGCTTCCGCTGCGAAAAACATATTCAACGAGAGTTCTAACTGATAAAGCTACTGTAGAGCTCATCCAGCATCACCTCCTTTTATTATCCATATATCCTTTTTGTTCCCAATTTCCATTTTAGTCCTGAATTCGTTGTATAACCCTGCATGAGAGCAGGAGCGTCAGCTTCAACCCTTTGTGTTCAACTTTACGCGCTCCACTAAGCTTATACTTAGGTTCTTGATTTTTGACATTCTATAGCTAGCCCTGCATAATAAATTTTATTACTATGGAATTATTTTGTCTGGGCGCTGTTTCTTCCTAGCCGGGAAATGGCGTTTTATCATGTAGAAAGAAGGCGAAGCTGTGTCATCCTTTAACTTTAAACAGTGGATCGTTAAACCTTTTGTGTTTTTCACAATAATTTTTATTCTAAAAGCTTTCTTGGCATGGGGCGTAATCTTTGACGATATATTGCCCTGGAAATCATTATTAACTGAAATCCCCTTTGCTTGGGCGCTCTTCTGTATCATTGAACGTTTTGGTTCCAAGCGCAAGCTCGGATATTACATGACCGTAAATTTATTAGTGACAGCCATTTTCTTCGCAGCCATTATGTATTTTAAATATTACGGTGTTATTGTGACTTACCATGCAGCGGAGCAGGTGAATCAAGTCACCGCCGTCAGCAACAGCGTATTCTCACTAATGGATCCATACTACCTGCTGATTTTTACAGACATCATTATTCTTGGCGTCTATTTCTTCTTTAATAAAAAAGGCCGGGTCTATAAGAAAGAGAATATCAACCACCGCCGTGGCGGAAAACTTAAGTATAGTGTTCTGTTTGCAGTCTCACTTGCTTTATGTTTGTTCAACATCTTGCCTAATAAGGCCAGTATGAACGAAATTAAGAAAGCTCAAGAAATGGGAATTCTTAATTATGAAGCTTATACGATCTTCGCTAAAGAAGAGCCTGAGCTAGTCGATTCAAGTGACATTACACAAGATGCCATCAACAAATTGAAGGGGATTAATACTGCGGCTAGTTCTCCACTTCAAGGCATCGCTAAAGGCAAGAACCTTATTATTCTTCAAATGGAATCTTTCCAGAATTTCTTGCTGGGACTTAAATTAGACGGTCAAGAAATTACACCGAACCTGAACAAGGTAATGAAGGACAGTCTTTACTTCCCTAATTTCTATCAAATGGTTGGCCAAGGGAATACGTCGGATGCAGAGTTCGTAGTTAACACTTCCTTCTACATCCCTCCACGTGGAGCGGCAACGATGTCTTATGTGGATAAGGTACTTCCAAGTCTGCCACGCGTGCTTAAAGAAAATGGATATCAGACTGCAACCTTCCACACCAATGTCGTAGAATTCTGGAACCGCGGCGAGCTGTATGACTCCCTCGGCTTCGATCATTATTATGACCGCAAATTTTTTGGTGAAGATGATGTCTTCTTCTTTGGAGCTTCTGATGATACGCTCTACAGTAAGACAGCCGATAAACTAAAAGAAATGGACCAACAGGAGCAGCCTTTTTACGCTCAAGTCATTTCAATGTCAGCGCATCACCCTTTTACTATTCCGGAAGAAAAATACCGCATGAAGCTGCCGGAGCGTTATGAAGGTACTTTTGTTGGTGACTATATCCGTTCCCAGAACTATGCGGATGATGCTTTTGGACATTTTGTAGAAGAGCTAAAAGCAAATGGTGTCTGGGACAATAGTGTAATCATGATTTATGGAGATCATATGGGATTGCCGATTTATTCCCTCGATCATGATGATAAAGAATTGATGACTGAAATCTATGGTCATGAATACAGTTATGCGGATATGATGAACATCCCTCTGCTTATTCATGCAGGTGCTGGCGTAGCATCGCAGACCATTGACGAAGTAGGCGGGGAAGTAGATATCATGCCAACCGCAGCCAGTCTGCTTGGGATTTCATTAGAGAATAACGTATATTTTGGTCAAGATCTACTCAGTCAGACTTATAATTTGCTGCCAGAACGATATTATTTACCTTCTGGTTCATTCATTGCCAGCTCAGGATTGCTTATTCCTGGTAACAGCTTTGAAGACAACACTCAGTACTCTATTTATAACAATGGAACAACGCCGAGTGCCACTGAAGACGAATATAACCGTGCCTTGAGGCTTTTACAGCTTTCCCACAGCTATATCACTCAGTTGCCTGACAAACAACCTAAACAATAAATTACAGGGCGTAGGCAGCCAACGAACAAAAACAGCAGAGCAGCGATTCTCCAATAAGGAGAACCGCTGCTCTGCTGTTTTTATAAAGATATCCATTCCGAAGCTTAGCTGACTAACGCTTCTGGTCCTCGATCATACGGTAATACTCTGCAAAGTTGCGTAGTTCTTCGGGCTTCAGTATGGATAAATGCTCCGCCAGCAGTTCTTTGGACCGGAAATGTCCTTCTTCGAGCACCTGCTGACCTTTTTCGGTGATCGTCACTACAACCGCTCTCCGATCCTTCCCATCCGGCTCACGTTTGATATAACCCAGCACCTCCAAACGGTCCAGCATCACCGTCACCGCACTGGATTTGACCTCCATACATTCTGCCAGCTGTACCACCCGCGACTTCTTTTCTTTCGCTATCATATTTAACAGACCCATCTGTGGCACCGTAAGTCCGAGTTCTTTGTGCAAAGACATTTGAGACATAATCTTACGCTGTACTCTCCACATGGATAGTCCTAGACGATCTATTAACGGATCTATTTGATGTGGCATATTTGTTCAACCCCAATCCGTTTTTAATAACTCAAGCGTACCATTAGAACTGGTTATGATTCAATGGTTTTGTCTACTAAACCATTGAAAGCATGATGGAAAGCGCAAACTTCCACCATTCTCCAATTTCCGACACAGAAATACTATATTCCATGTAAGGTTATAAGCATATCAATACGATATAATCGTAGAGGTGAGAGCTATTATCACTGAGAACATAATTTGTCAAGGTTGGTGCGAAGAATGAAATTAGCAACTAAATTAACTTGGATGATGTTCGTCGTCTTACTTCTTGTAGGATCATCCATCGGGTTTTTCGGATACCGTACAGCTTATAAGCAAGTAGACGAAGCCGCAGGTATCGAATTGGTAGGATGCGCTAATATTACAACCGGCCTGATTGACCCCGCAGACATTTCCGCATTGTTGGCAGGCGATCAAAGTAAACTGGAGGCTGTAGAGGATCGAATCGGTTGGATTGTAGCACATAAGGCTATTTTTAAAGAGGCATTCATCTTATCCTTAGACGGAAAAGTACTTGCCGCAGATTCAAGCTTCCA
Source organism: Paenibacillus sp. FSL H8-0315 (assembly GCF_038005365.1). NCBI lineage: Bacteria > Bacillati > Bacillota > Bacilli > Caryophanales > Paenibacillaceae > Paenibacillus > Paenibacillus sp. FSL H8-0315. Next base: position 2,993,153 of record NZ_JBBOTA010000001.1, read on the forward strand.
GGCTAGAGGTTATAAAGCAGGCGATACTTTTTATTTCCCAGCTGAAGTTAAGCAACATATCACTGAGTCCAAGCATTCCTCCTACTCCAAGGTTTATACATACGAAGGTACCTCACTTAAGACAGGTTACGGCCCCATCTATCAGGATCATGATCCGTCTAAACCTATAGTTGCGCTGATGGCTATTAATTTCGATGGCTCCATAATTCAAGAACGAACTCAAGATATCATTGTTCAGCCTTTTATTATCGGTGCTTCCATTCTGGTTATAGCTATTGTGGCAGCTTATCTGTTAATCCGCCGAATGATTAGTCCGTTAACGAAGCTGTCCAAAGGGGTCAATCTTGTTGCACAGGGCGACCTTACTCATAATCCTATTTTATTCAACAGCAAGGATGAGATTGGTACATTAGCCCGTGATTTCAATGACATGACCCAAAGCCTGCGCTTACTTATTACCGAGGTCAATGAGACCTCCATGCAGGTAGCCTCCTCTTCCGAAGAGCTCTCCGCCAGTGCGCAGGAAACCAACCGGGCCGGTGAGTATAGCGTCAATGTTACGATTGAGCTTGCCGATAGCGCGAATTCGCAGCTGCAGAATATGGAGGGTGAATATAAGTCTGTACAAGACCTGTCTCATTTCATCACAGAGATTGCAGGCAATGCAGATAACGCAATGAATAATGCGGTCAGCAACGCTAATAAAGCGCGTACAGGCCGTGAGGCAATGGATTCCACCACACAGCAGATGAGAGTCGTAAGTGACAGTATTACCGACCTAGCACTCATTATTGAAACCTTGGGTGGTTATTCCAAAGAAATTGAAAATATCGTGGGTACTATTGCCAGCATCGCAGAAGAAACCAATCTCCTGTCCCTGAATGCAGCGATTGAAGCCGCAAGAGCTGGAGAAGAGGGAAGAGGGTTTGCGGTCGTTGCCCATTCCGTACGTAAGCTTGCTGAGCGCTCAGCCCATTCCGCTGCGCAAATTGGCCAACTGGTCAACATCATCGTAAACCAGATGGATCAGGCAGGAGAAACTATGAAACGCTCTACAGAAGAGATGGAGCACGGCAGAGAAATGATTGCCACGGCAGGCCAGTCCTTCTCGGAGATTGAAATGTCTGTCTCGGGAATGGCCTCACAAAGCCAGCAGATCTCAGGAACGGTTCGCCAGCTTTCGCTGATCTCCGACCGTCTCGTTACAACCCTTCAGAATATCGTAAATGTCGCTAATCAGACAGCCAGCAGTGCAGAGACATTATCCGCTTCCTCAGAAGAACAGCTTGCCGCAATGGAGGAAGTTGAGTCTGCAGCAGCTTTCTTGTCCTCACTAGCTGAGAAGCTGCAAATTCTGATTGAACGCTTTAAGGTTTCTTAATAGCAAAGGGGCTAGCATCCAAGCAGAGATATTCTGCTTAGACGCTAGCCCCTTATTCTATGTATTGAGATCATCTGCTACGATACTGCTGTATTCGCTATAAACCACTGGCCCAGCTCATGCACCGGCATTGGCCGCCCATAATAATAACCCTGCATCACTCTGCAGCCTAAGGATTGCAGCAGCTCAATCTGCTCTGGTGTCTCCACACCTTCCGCCACGACCTCCATATTAAGATTGGTGGCAATCGCAATGATATTACTGATAATGGCTTTCTTGGAATGCATCTTGCTCTTACGAATAAACACTTGATCAATCTTGAGTGTGTTCACTGGAATCTCATCTAAATTACCAAGGGATGAAAAGCCTGTCCCAAAGTCATCCAGTGATACCCTTACCCCAAGTGCCCGAAGTCTGGAGAGCTGCGCAACCGTCTCTTCCATGTTATTCATCGCAATGGACTCTGTAATCTCCAGTTCAAGGAAATGCGGCTCTAGACCTGAACGTGTGAGTGCTTCTTCTACTACATCGTATAAGCCCCCGCCCTCAAACATCCGTGCTGACATATTTATAGAGACTGCGACATTTGCTATCTCTTCCTTATGCCAAAGCATGTTCTGGCTGCATACATCATGCAGCATCCAATAGGTAATCGGGACAATCAGTCCCGTTTCCTCTGCAATGGGAATGAATTCAGCCGGGGAGATTATCCCATGTTCAGGGTGCCGCCAACGCAGCAGTGCTTCAAGACCCACGGTAACGTTCATATACGAATCCCATTTTGGCTGGTACACAACCATAAACTCGGAGCGTGCCAGCGCTTTACGAAGATCCTTCTCCAGCGACATCCGTCGCAGCTGATGGCGGTTCATCTCCTGATCGAACACACTGAATTTATTCTTACCCGAATCCTTAGAGGTATAAAGAGCTGTATCGGCTGCCTTCATTAACGCTGAGCGGTCAGTTCCATGCATAGGGGTCATACTGATCCCCACGCTTGCAGTAACATATAGCTCATTACCTTGAATACTGTAATATTTCTTAAGCTCATATAAAATGTGCTCTGCTTCCTCTTGCGCGTCCTCCACAGTACAATCTGGAAGAGCGATCAGGAATTCATCTCCGCCCAAACGAAAGACCTTGCCCTTACTTCCTACAGAGCGTCTTAATCTTATAGCGACCTCTCGCAGTAACAAGTCCCCTATATCATGTCCAAGCGTATCATTAATCGACTTAAACCGATCCAGATCCACAAAAAATACGGCGCCAGATCTACTCCCGAAAAATTCATCTTTAAAATAACGTACCAGGCCATGCCTGTTCGGAAGATCAGTTAGTGGATCATAATAAGCCATCCGTTCCAGCACATGCCGGTCCAGAAATACAGCACCACCAGAAATCGCAAGCATAAATAGCGTTACCAAGGACACTCCCATTAAAAGAATAACATCAGTCTCCATAAAAAAAGTTGTATTGCCTAGTAGACCGTTATATTCAAAATGAGTCGCCCTTACACTCGTATAATGCAATCCAGTCACCGAAAATCCGATAAAGAGAGCAGAGTATAACTTCCAGCGGTTAAAACCCACATAGTCTTTAAAATTGTGAAATAGAAATAATCCGATAAAAGACGAGAGCATAACGAGGATTACAGCACATGTCTGAGTCCATATCTCATAATGAATCTCCGCTGCGATCTTCATGGAGGACATTCCGATATAATGCATAGCCGAAATTCCGCTGCCTAGAAGAACACCACTAACTATTAAACAACTTTTTCTTAAACGTGGCACAAACGTAATCCGGAATGCCGAATAGCAGCACAACACACCAACCAATAACGATAATACAGCCCTGCCTGGATAATAATTCACGCTAAAAGGAAAACGGCTCGCCATAATCCCTACATAATGTATCGACCATATGCCACTGCCGAGTACACATGCCCCCGATATTAACCATAAGCGACGAACTTTCCCAAACGAACGAGGGACTTGCGAGATCAGATTCAGCGCGGAATAAGCTGCAGTCGCCGCTAGCGCAAATGATAGTAAAACAATCCAAACGTTATAGTGGATTCCCATTTTATCCATTAGTTAACCTCTTCACCGGTTTTGAATACCGTAATCGCTGCAGCGTATTTCTCAAGTAAAAAATCAGTACACGAATATCAGATAAATGGAAGAGTGCGTAAAGATTATAGGTTATCCCTGAAAAGCAACTTTAGATGTATTCTACCTTGTATTCAGCCGATTGTCTAAGAAAATACTGGAATTTATACCCTTTTTTTATGTCGGCAAAAAATGTCCATATTTGATGCATTCACTCACCCCGAAAAGTTGGATATGTGACCTGTGGTTGATGGGGTTTTGGGGAAGGTCTTTCTCCATAACCATTGATTCAAAACTACCAGAACTAACAGATAGATGTAAATTCCTCCGGTAAATAAAGTGAAGACATAATGAATACCCGCCATCCCCATCAGCAAAAACATAAGCATGAAGGCGACTCCAGTGTAATCCTTTTGTTTGGCTGCCTCATAACGCTCTGAAAAAGGTAAGCTCCGCGGATAAACACGAAAGCAGATGACTGAGAAAATCAGCATGGCGAATAATACCACTACTAAATCAGGTACAATGTGCACACCGAACAACAGAATGAACAATACCGCATCTACAGCAAATAAAGGCAAGACTAGCCGTAGCAGTGCCGCCTTAAGCATCCCACGGTAAATAGGCGTGCTATCGGGTAAAGGAATCAGCCTATAAATCCAAGCTCCTTTATAACTTGTAGAGTATCGTAGCATCTGTATTACAGTCTGCATTAACATCGTGCAGAAATAGATTAACAAGTACACTTTTGAACCTTTAAGGGAACCATCATAACTATTCTGCAATATACCAAATATAAAAATAAACGGGAATGCGATAGAAAAGCCAAGTGCAGGATAGACCTTCAACTTAAAATCGCGCTCATTCTTCATCATGGACCAAGTAAATCGAAAGAAAATCCCCTCTGCCGGTTCCTTGCATACTCTGCGCGAGAGCCACTCTGCGATCTGGCCCTTGTCTTTTCCACCGGAGCCTTGCTCCGCCAGCTTTTGCAAATTCCGTTCAAACTGCGGCATCAGCTTAATATAGGCTGCGATCAGTACAAGTGGGGTTATCAAAGCCAGCATTGAAAGAATGAAGTAATAGGGTTCTCTAGCTCCACCAAGCAACAGTTCAAACGGAGCCGCGAACCAAACCGGAAAAATAAAGTACTGCCACCAAGCAGGATGATAAGCAGCTCCAAGCTCAGTGAGGTTGAACAACCGGGAGATGAATTGATAGCCCACCATTATTCCGATCGTCAGAAGGATTTGCGTATAATTTATAATATCCTTGAGCTTCTCCCCATCAAAAAAACGCATGATCATCAGGTAGAGCAGTGCAGTTATTACGAGGATAAAACAGTCTAACAAGACAATTGTCACCGCATACATCAGAAAAAAAGCGATCCCCTGCTTAAATAGGCTGAATACCAAAGATGGACCAGTGATCGACAATGTAACTGTCCCTAAGTAGAGAAGTACGTGGATGGTTTTGGCCATATTTAAGGTGGTACGGTTGACGGGTTTGGAAAAAAGAATATTTTTATCACGTAAATCAAGCATTACTGAAGAAAAGTCAGAGATCAGGGTTGTGGAGACAAAAAACATAATGATCCCAAAGGTTAAGCTCATTTGCAGCATATAGTGATCGTTGGATAGCGTTAGCGGAATTAATATTAAACCAAATAGTAAATAAATCCACTGTAATCGCAAGGGTGAACCTTCTTTAGCGTTCTCCTTTTTCTGCATACCTGCAAGCGCTGTAGGCGTTCTTCTTCCGTCCATGGTCAGTTTGATCTGTAAAATACTCCGCATGGTGTCGTAATCGACTCCAAATCTTATAAAGGCACCCCGCAGCTTATCCAACAGCCTCAGCACGAAGAAATCAGTCATAAGAGGATACCTCTTGCTCCTGCATGACCGCAACAAATTCACCAGCGATATCACGGTATTTATCAAATCCGGTTAATTGATTGAAAATATCTTCAAGCGTCCCTTCGCGGCCTTTCTCCTTCAGCTCTGCAAAACTTCCGTCCGCCACAATATCCCCGCCATCAATCAAAATGATCCGGCTGCTGATTTTCTCAACCACATCCATGATATGTGAGGAGTAAAAAATGGTCTTCCCCCGTGCCGCCAGCGATGCAAAAATCTCCTTCACTATCATCACGCTATTAGCATCCAAACCACTTAGCGGTTCATCCAGGAATAAAATATCAGGGTCATGCAGCATGCTGGAGATAAGCAGCACCTTTTGCTTCATCCCTTTTGAGAACGAAGAAATCCGCATATCGTAAGACTTCTCCAAACCTAGCAGTGTAGTTAATTTTTTGGCCTTGTAGTCCGCCTCGGCACGACCTAGCCCATACAGCTCGCCAACAAAGGTTAGATACTCTCTTGCAGTGAGGCTATCATATAATTCGGCTACCTCCGGCACATAACCTATACGTTTCTTGTAAGAAACATCTCCATCGGCAATATCCTTACCGAAAATCTCCACTTTACCGTTATATCCTTCTACCAGACCGAGCATAATCTTCACCGTTGTACTCTTGCCTGCCCCGTTAGGGCCGATATAACCAATAATTTGTCCTCTATATACCTTAAGATCAATTCCCTTTAGCACCATTCGGTCTGTATAGTTCATCCATAAACCTGAAATCGCTATGACCGGATCGTCAGCTAAACCCATATCTCAGTCCCCTTTCTAGTAACTAATCAATAATGTGAAATATTACTACTTTATGTAATTACAATAATTGTATCATTTAGTAGAATCCTCTTCCATGATTTAGTCTGCTAATCTTATGTCTAGTTAAAAAAAGAGTGGCCATTAGGCCACCCACTAGAGATTTATAGCGAAAGGCCGCACCACCGATGCCACGAAATGGCTGTTGGCACCCCCTTTATTTGAGCAAACCAGACTAAGATCAGCGTACGTTTGGTCGGGTAGCATTTATAAGTAAGAGAGCGAGCACGCTAGCGGACACAGCTGACCTTATACGCGGCTTTTTACCACATTTGGAGTGCTAAAGGACCCCATAGTCGCTATCAGCATGAAAAACACCATAAACGCACCTTTTTCAAAGCGATAGCGTCGCTGGAGTCCGAAACTATGCCCCAAAGGCTGGAAAGTGGGAATTAACGTCATCTGGGTCCGAAAGCCGCGCCGATAATGAATGAACTGCTGAATCAAGCGGGCATGAGGGCATGAGGGCAAGCGGACAGGGCAAGGGCAACCAGCCAGCCTGCTAACAAACAAAAAAACAGAGCAGCGATACTCCAATAAAAGAGGAATCGCTGCTCTGCTGTCTTAGCCAAACCGAGTCGCCGCATTCATAGTTGACGCTACTTATGTGACGTCCGCTATGTCTTAGTGGCTAATTATTTGGATAGCAAATTGTAAATAACCTGTGCTGCTTCTGCTCTTGTAGTGACTTCTTTCGGATTGAGTTTACCGTTCGCTCCGGTCACTACGCCTCTCTCTACCAGCGCTTGAAGGGCTTCTTGTGCATAACCAGCGATCTGTCCAGCATCACTAAAGCCGGCAAGCGTGGCCGCTGTCTTCTCAGATGGCAGTTCACCTAGCGCTACAAGCGAGCGGTACAAGAGTGTAAATAGCTCCTGCCTAGTGATCTGAATATCTGGCTGGAATTGATTATCTCCCGAACCCGTTGCTACCCCAAGACGTTTAGCTGTAGCAAGATAATTCGTATAATACGTATTGCCTGCATCTGCAAAATTATCAGCAGCAATGGCATCCGGTGTGATGTCATAAGCCTTGAGCAACAAGACGATGAACTGCCCTCTAGTGATTGCAGCATTCGGACTGTAATGTTCAGCATCCGTACCAGATGTGATACTGCGTGCTGCTAAGAAACCTACTGCATGGCTATACCATGATGCCTCTGGAACATCTGCAAAGCTCACCTGATTATATCCAATAATATATTGGGAGAAATGTGTGGTTACGAAATCTACAGTTCCCTTGGCGGCATTGTAATTTCCACGTACATTGTCCAAGCTTCCAGTGCTGTTAATGTGATACACAATAACTGCATCTGACCGTTCTCCCGCTTGCAGCACGTACGGTACGCTGACACGAACACTGCCCCCACCGAAGGTGGAAATCGTACTTTCACCCGCTATAACCGACAAGTCATAAACCGGTCTGTCTCCGAGAACAGCCTTGCCTTCTGCCGTTAATGACACCTTCGCGATTCTAACAATGATGTCTCCGGCATCTGAAGCTGCACTAATGCTCGCCAATGATTTGGCATCAAACGTAATCGTACCCACATTCTCATAATCAATGGTAATCTCCGCCTTCGTTCCGGCGGCTAACTCATTAATTATGCTTCTTGGAAGTATAAGATCAGCTGTTTGAGTATCCGAAGTAGCTGCAACTTTAATTTCAAGAACAGCTTTCTTCCCATCAGCTTCTGCCTTCTTAGCGAGACTCACAAATTCAGCAGCCGTTTCTTTTGTGATCGTAGCAGTAGTAACTCCTGTGGTTTTATCCGTTTTAGTTGCCGCTGTTGCTGACAGGTTCACGGTATTCCCTGCTGTTGCCGTAGCAACCAGTTGCGGGCTTGCTGATGGTGTTGGTGTAGTCGTGCTCGGTGTAGAATTGCCACCCGATCCACCTGTTCCACCTGTTCCAGGATCTGAAATAGGCACATAGGCCGGAACCACAATGTCAGTCGCTGGACTTGCCTTATAACCTTCTTTGGCTGCGTATCTCACTTGATACGTGCCCGGTATTAATCCTGTGATTTCTTTATCTGGTGCATACACATAATTAGTTACACTCGACAGCTTATATTCTAAGGCTGTCGTGGTTCCCGTAATTCTTCCATCGTTGTTCGCTGCTGAGGTAGGAGAAACTCCCTGTAACCCAGTTGGAGCTGCTTGTTCCGCAGTGAATGCTGGAACGATTACATCTGCTGCTCTACCCGCGTTAAATCCCTCTTTAGCTGCGTATCTTACCTGATAGATACCCGGCACCAATCCAACGATCTCTACATCTGATGCGTAGACATAATCGGTAACGGTAGACAGCTTATATTCCAGCGCTTTCGTAGTTCCTATAATTTTACCGTCGTCATTAGCTGCACTGGTTGGTGCTACACCTACTAATCCTGTAGGTGCCGCTTGCTCACCATATGCCGGGACTTCAACTGTAGCGTCTTTACCAACGCTGTATCCCTCTTTTGCCGCATATCGCACATTATAGAAGCCCGGAGTAAGACCAGTGATAGTCACACCTGTTACAGGCTTATAATCAGCTTCTCCAACGCCTTTATACTCCTGTCCTTCCGCTGAACCCGTAATTTGCCCATCATCATTAGCTTCAGAAGTAGGGGCTACGCCTACCAGTCCTATCGGAGCTGCTTGTTGATGGGTGTAAGCAGGAACTTCCACACTTACGTCTTCGCCAGCATTATAAGGAATGATTGTAGGTCCAGCTGCGGAGGTTGGCCCTTGATAGCCCGATGTTGCGGCATATCTTACCTTATAAACACCAGGTGCAAGCCCTGTGATGGCTGATCCCGAAACTGGGGTGTAAGCCTCGTCTCCAGCAAGCTTAAATTCCAATGCTGAACTGGTGCCTACAATTTGCCCATCCTTATTGTCGGCCGCAGTTGGTGCTACACCCGTAAGTCCTGCCGGCACAGCTTCGAGTCTGGAGAATATTTTATCCAGCGCTGTTGTAGTGTTATTGTATCTGGCTCCGATTGGGTAATTAGCCTGCACGTAATCCGGTTGGATATTCGTCCAGCTGTACATAAGTTCAACATGCCCTAGAATCGGTGTGTTTTTGCCTCCTGCATCCTTGTTGTCCTTGTTATAAGTGAACAGATATGGAACCTGAAGTCTGTCTCCGCTCACAGTGTTTCCAAGTCCGTCTACATAACTAATTACAGTTGGTTTAGCAGCTGTATTGTTTTCGGTCTTGATATTGGTCAGATAAGTACGAACCAGATCAACATAAAGCTGCGCATACGGATGATTGGTGGTTCTAATCTGAAGCTCATTATTATTATGCGGATTCGCACTGCCCTTAGTGCCGCTGTTGTTATTAGGCTCAGCAACGGTCACACCAGCATCCAGCTTAGTGTCGAAGAAGTAGATCTTATGGATATTATGTTTTTTGGCATATTCGTTGATATATTTAATCACCGCTTGCGTGTTAGGGCACCACGAGCCGCCTAACAAAATCGCATAGTTTCCCTCACTCGCTAAAATTTGCTTCAGCTGATGATAGGTCACATGTTCATAAACAAGCGTGCCATCCGCTTCGTTGAAGATCGTAGGTTTGCCCTCATTTTCCCCTTCATAGTTCTTATTAAATGCAGCCTTGATATAAGCCGACTCGTCGATAGTGTCATATCGGGAAGCGGCACCCAGCACCTCACTTACTGATGTTTTATACGCATTGACCTTCGCCGCATCAAGTGTTCCGTTCGTCAGGAACTCATTCCACGAATAGCTCTTATCCAGATAGGATACGACAGGAGCACTATTTCCCTGTGCATCCTTGTGATCCTTGTTGTATACCAATAAGAATGGAGACTCGAGCTTGTTAGCAGTCACAACTTCCCCGTTTTTATTGGTATAGCTGACATTGCGTTCTGGATCATCTTTGGAAGACAGATTTAAATTCTTCAAATACTTGTTGACCAGATCAACATATTTATAGGCAAATTTATTATTGCTGTCTGCAATCTGAAGGGTGTCCCCGTCCAGCTTAGTATCAAAGTTATAAATCGTAGAGATGCCATATTCCTTAGCTGCCTCGTTGATAAAGCCGATATCAGCCTGTGTATTCTCGCTCCAAGCACCGCCAACCAGAACAGCGTATGTGCCTTCACTCTCAAAAAGATGAACGATATCTTCATACGTCGCTGTTTTAAATACATGGTTAGCATCATTTAGACGGTCATAGACATGACTGAAATAGTCAAACTGGTTAACGCCGCCTTGTGAAGAGGTTATCGCCTCTGCGGTATCCGGATTAGCATAAGCTCTTCCTGCCTGAGTAGGCAGGATTAGCAGGGAGGCTGCCAGCAGCAGCGTTACAATTTTTTTGAAGGTTAATGGTCGTATCATTATGTGCACCTCGCCTTAAATAGGTTTATGGGAAGAATGGGCTGAAAGGAATCCTGAATGAGCCTGCTGCTCATCAAGGACAAACCTCTTCCTCAGCGGCTGGTGCCGGTGCGGGTGCCTGAACCGTTTCCGCTGGAGCAGGAGCTGGTGCGCTGACCGTGGATGCAGGTGCAGAAGACGATGTTTTCGGTTGAGAAGACTCAACTACCGGAGCCGGGGTCGCCTTAACTACCTCTGTGGTAGAGAAGGTTATAGCTTTTTTGGAAGGTGTCTCCGTTGCTTTTGCTACGGGAGCTGCGGTTTCCTTAGGCTGTTCAGATACAACAGGAGCGGTGGTCGGCTGAACGGCTTTAGCGGTTACGTTTGCTTTTGGAGCAGTCGTAGGCGCAGCAGTTGGCGCAGGCGTTGCTGCGCTGGTTTGCGGTTTAACAGATGCAGATACCGTTGTTGCAGCTGTTGCCGTCTTAGCGGTGTCCGCAGCCGGGGATGCAGCTGCTTTAGGCTGAGCTGCAACCGCTTCTGGAGCTGCTGAAGCCACAACCTTCGCCGCAGAATCAACAGCTGCGGCTGGAGCCGCAGTAGCTTCTGCCGTGACTGTCTCAGCTGCTGGAGCCGAAGCTTCCGGCTGGACAGCTTCTGTTACAGGAGCTGCAGTAGCTTCTGGCTGAACAACAACTGCTGCCGCAGAAGTAGCTGCTGGTAAAGCTGCTGCGGTTACTGCTGTATTACTACTCTCTTGAATGGGTGCTGCCTCTGCTGTTTTTTTGTTAGCGGATACCGCGGCATACGTCAATGCGGAGAAGACGATAGCGGCGGCAACCAAAGAGATCGAAAGCTTTTTCATATGTGTACCATCCTTTTCAAATAAAATAAGAAACCCCTTCACTACATTCTTGTACCTTAAATCCGTAACTCTCCCTTCTCTAAAGTAAAAAAAAAGAGACTCAACGGGACGCAATTTACGCGTCTTTCGTTGAATCTCCGGCTGTCCAGTCGATTCCAATTGGCTTGTGATTAAGTTCCATATTATTCATGCCATAGTGCCTTGTCAATCAATTTTTATTTTTCACATGGTTTTTATCGGAATTGATTATTTTTAACATATAATTACATTGACTTTACTATAAATTCTATATAGATTGATCTCAATAGGATTAATCACATTAAAAAACTAGGTTTAAGGGGGTATTGGTAGTGAACATAGATAACAACTTATTATCCGCCATCGAAACGAACTGGTATGGATTTGTCGCCTCCATATTTGTGTTTGCAATTTTGTTTCTACTGGCACGTAAACGAATTGGATTTGGTACCCGGGTACTCATCGGACTTGGCATCGGACTTATTGCCGGTATATTCTTTCAGTACTTCGATTTAGAGACCAAAGCTATTAGCACATTCGGCAGCATTTATGTCAGCTTGATCCGCATGCTCGTCATTCCTTTAGTATTCGTACTCGTATTAAACAGTATTTCTTCCTTAACCAATCTGGAGTATCTACGCAAAATCGGGATCAAAACCTTCGCCTGGTTCCTCGGAACAACTGGCATCGCTTCTATTATCGGCCTATCCGTTGCGCTGCTGTTCAATCCCGGCCAAGGTATACAACAAGATGTACCCGCAGATTTTGCAGCCCGTGAAATCCCGACCTTCTCCCAGGTTATCCTCGATCTTGTTCCCTCTAACCCTGTTAATGAAGCAGCTACGGGTAAGGTTGTGCCTCTACTCATTTTCGCGATCTTCCTAGCAGTGGCTATAATCAAGATTGGCTCCAAGAAACCGGAAGCCGTCAAGCCTGTACGTGATCTTATTGAATCCCTGACACTGATACTGCATCAGGTTGTGAAATTCATAATTCGCCTGACGCCTTATGGCGTATTCGCACTGATTGCCGGAATCACCGCACGTTATGGCTGGGAGACATTGCAGGAGCTAGGCAGTGTAATTATAACCTCGTACGTAGCAATGATTATACATTTTGTACTTATCTTTGGCGGATTGGTTCTATTAGTAGCGAAGGTGAATCCAATTCGTTTCTTCCGCAAAGTGTATCCAACCATTACCGTTGCCTTCACAACCAGAAGCAGCTACGCAACCCTTCCTGTCAATCTCGAAGTGATTACGAAGCGGCTTCATGTCTCCCCGCGGATCGCGAGCTTTATCGCACCGTTAGGGGCATCTGTGAACTTTAATGCGTGCGGTGGGATTTGGCCAGCTATTGTGGCTGTATTTACCGCCCAAGTATTCGGTATTGATCTGAACTGGACCGACTATATTACACTGGTATTAGTAAGTATTATTTCTTCCATTGGTGTAGCTGGCGTACCTGGACCTGCCGTAATATCGACCACGGTAGTCTTAACTGCTCTCGGCCTTCCGCTTGAAGGAATCGCTATCGTTGCAGGTGTTGAAGCGCTCATCGATATGGGCCGTACCGCAGTAAACGCAACTGGAACAGCTGTAACAGCTCTGTTAGTAGCTAATTCCGAAGGTGAATTTGACCGCGAAGCGTTTAATAGCAATGATGACGATGATATTCTCTTGAGCACCGTTTAAAAGCTGAAACTGTAAAAACCTCCGGAAGCTGCGTAAAGCAGAGCGCCCGGAGGTTTTTTTTGCATAGATTCCTATTGGATTCATCTTCTTAGAGCATACTAATTCTTTCCCGCTTTTTAGCAGAGGCTAGACAAGTCTCGATCAATTGCATGCCCAGCACTGCATCCTCAGGTGCAAATAATTTTTTTCCTGTAAATACTGCGGCGGCAAAATCATCGACCTCCCGTGTATAGGGATTCGCCCCGGTGGCATCAACCCGTCTTACCCCTTCTCCCGTATGCACAAAAAATTCAGCGTCCTCATCTCTAGCATTAAAAGGCATAGGCACTTCAATCATTCCATCGGTCCCCAGAATCTCTAACAGCTGGCGGTTATATGCCCACATCCCGCAATCAAAAATCAGGCTTAGCCCCTTCGGAAACTCTACCAGCCCTGAAGCCATCATATCTACATTGTCATGCTTCGGAGAGAACATTGCCTGTACTGTCACGGCTTCCGGCTCAGCTCCGAACAGCAGTCGTGCTGCACTAAGCGGATAACAGCCGATATCATAAAGCGAGCCGCCGCCCCAAGCGGATTTAAAGCGAATATTAGAGGTGTCTGTAGCGTCATTATAAGTAAAAGTGCCTCGAATGGAGCGTAATTCGCCAATTTCACCACTAGCTATAATCTCTTGCAATTCCGCAATCCGAGGATGATGCCGATACATATAAGCTTCTGCCAAATGAACTCCAGCATCATTACAAGCTTTTACCATCTCAGCCGCTTCTTCACTGTTCAGCGCGATCGGTTTCTCACATAAGATATGTTTGCCAGCTTCCGCCGCACGGATTACCCATTCCCGATGGAGGTGATTTGGCAGTGGAATATACACCGCATCAATATCCTTATCCGCCAGTAATTCCTCATAGCTGCCGTAAGCTTTATCTATTCCGAACTCTGCGGCTACAGCGCTGCTTTTTTCTAAACCGCGACTGGCTACCGCTGTAATCATTCCCGTCTCCGAATCCATTATAGCCGGCATCACTGAACCTGTCGCAATCTGCGCACAGCCCATGATTCCCCAGCGAAGTTTTTGCACCATCGTTGCTAACCTTCTTCCTTATAGATTACTTACTATACTTAAAGCCACCTTATCATAGAATGAAACGTTTCTCTAACAGAAAGAAGCCTGCAAATTGCAAAAAAACAGTGCCAAAAGGAGCTCCAACCCCGATAGACACTGCTTTTTTATAAAATATGAATGTTTATATTAGTGCATTTAACAGCACAGCCGCACCCAGCACAACTATACGCGCAAGGTTCATCAATACGAAGTTTTTGACGGCAAGAATAAAGGTACTCGCCTTCTCCTGTTTCTCTGTGAACAAGGCAATATTTCGGCGAAGCGGGATCAGCGTAAGTAGAATCAACAGAACCAGAATAGGATTAATCCCTAAGATCAGCAGCACTACAAGATCCAGATAAGAGACATAGTAGAGATATTTAAAAAGCACAAGCGCATTGCGGCGGCCAATGTACACCGGAAGCGTGTACCTGCGATTCTCCACATCCTCATCAATATCACAAATATTATTAGCGAGCATAATCCCTGCGATCCCCAAAATAGCGGGCACGGAAAACCAGAAAAGGTACAGCACTTCCACGATGTTGATATTCAAGCTGACCCAGCCGTTCTGAAGCAGCAGTGAAACCACATGCTCATCCGTATGGATATAGGCAGAGATAAAAATAATAACAAAGCCCATAAACAAACCCGAAAACAGCTCACCTAACGGCATACGCGAGATGGGAATCGGCCCGAACGAATAAAGTATACCGATCAAGAACGACAGTCCACCCAGCAAAAAGACCAGCAAACCCGTCTGAGTGACAAGCGCAATCCCGCCCCCTGCTGCCAGCGCCAGCAAAATAACAATCGTCGCCACGACGGTGCGCTCTTTTAGCTTAAAATGAACAATCGGATTATGCGTTTCGTAGCCGTAGCCGTGGGTTTTGGAGGCTTTTTTGAAATCGTAATAGTTGTTAATCGCCGTCGTCGCCATATCGAAGCTAAGCAAAGACACGAACATCAATCCAAAACGCAATACGTAAAAATCCTCAAACCGGTACAGGGCATACAACGTTCCCATTAGAAACGGAATAATACTGGCTACCTTCGTCGGCAGCTCCACAAATCTTAGAAAGCTTTTAATATTCACACCATACACCCTTATCTGTCAAATGAGCCTGCAAGGCATTACTGTTCAGTTGTTGTAACCGTCACCGGGGACCATTCTGCAATAACTGTTTGTCCATGTACAGACACACTGCCTTCAGGACTCAGATCCTTCTCTGTCATAATTCCGAGCGCTACAGTGAAGTTATTGAATTTAAGCGGTATATTTTTCTCGCGGCGTACTTCCTTGCCGTTCAAATAGAATACAGCCTCATCATTGCCACGGTGATAGGTAATACGGTACGTATTGAATTCCCGTGGTTTGAAATCCGTATCTTCTTTAAAGATGCAGAAATATTTCGTTCCAGTGCTTTCTGGCACTTGTACACCCGGGAACGGCAAAATACCATATACACTAGCATATTTGTCATTTCCCGCGAAGAAATCGAGCGCAGCGCCTGTCGTGAAATCCAGCAGGTTCAGCGATACATATCCATCATACAGATCTCCAGGTGCAGTTCCTTGTGTACGGCAACGAATTTGCAGCTCAATGCTAATCTCTCCAGCTTCCGGAATCTCCACTGGCTTGGCTGAATAATACATGTGCTTGGCATTGTCCAGAATTTGCACTTGATGGTTCTCACGAGATAACTTCACACGTACATACAAGGTATCATTACGAACGATAACTACAGCCTCCGGCTCACGGTAAGCCCAAAATGATCCGTCAGGCAGTGTAAATCCACCCGTCTTCCAGACCTTTCCTTCTTCTAAAATGGAGTGGAAATCCCCAAGAACCATGCGATTGCCTTTAACTTGTTGTTCTTCTGCCGTCAATTCCTTGTCCTTCTTTTCCATGAAAGCTCACTCCTTCTGTAGTCCATCTATTAGTATCAGATCAAGCCTTGAATTAATAAAGTTATTGCCATTACTACTCCGCAGCGTACGGAGGCTTTTTGTGAAGCACCCATCAGCGGGATATAAGCCGGCGAAGCATTATGTTGCTTCAGACTACTGTAAATGCGCAGCGGCCAGAAAGCTGTAACCAGCGCCAGCAGTGCGTAAACAGGAAGTACACCCAACAGCACACAGACTATCACCGAAGCGTAACCAGTAAAAAGAAGTACACGTGAGAATACAAGTGCCTTTTGTTCTCCCCATACTACAACAAGCGTAAGCTTACCCGCCTGCTCATCCGCTTTCCAATGTAGGAAATGGTGATTAAACAACAATAATGTAGTTAAAAATCCGACAGGCAGCGAGAGAATTACAGGCTTCATGCTAAACTGACCGGTTTGTACGAAATAGGAGCCTAATACAGGCATAATCCCAAAAGCAATAAAAATGGCCATCTCACTATAACCTTTGCCGCGATAGCCATAACGCAGTGGCGGAGCCACATAGAAATAAGCGATTAAAGCACCAACAAGTACAAACCAAAGGATATTCCAACCGCTATATATACTAAGAATCCCACCACAGATAAGGGCAATCGCCAGCATACTCCAGGTCATCCTTGCATAAAAAGACTCCGAGAGGATCCCACCTGTCAGTAGCCCGGAGTTTGTGCTGATTTCACCAGCGGAATTCTTTGCTTCTGTATCGGTTCCGTTGCGGAAGTCCCACAGATCATTCACCATATTGGAGAACAAATGCGCCGAAATCGCCCCTATTAAGGTAAGAATAAATAAAACCGGATGGAATGTCCCTTCCCATACATATGCCCCAACGGTCCCCAAAACAATCGGGATGAGCATAACAGAAAAACTCCAAAACCGGGTCGCCTTGGTAAATAATGTCCATTTGTTCACTTCAAGCTTACCGCCTTTTTCATATGATTTGATAATAATTATCACTGACTATTATACATCAATTTTCAATAGATTGTGAAGATTATCACTGCATATAATGTCTATTCTTGACATAATACTTCCGTTTGTTTGGTTAAGTATCTTGATAATGGAAGATAAAAATGTAAACAATTCCTTATTTCACGCAGGACCCCTATTTTACGACAAAAAATGAGTGTTGTTTTATAGGCAAGCACATACCGATATGATATGATAGGCAAGCCTATGAACAGCACCCCTTACGGGCTGTTTTTAAGAGCGTAAAACTATATATAATAATGGAGGCTTTTACTGTCATGTCAGCGCAATCCCCTAACACCCAATCTGTCAAAATCGTCACTGCCGACCCTAGCGCCATCGGGCTATTCGGACTGGCTATTGTCACATTGGTCGCTTCTTCACAGAAGCTTGAATTTACAACAGGACTTAGCTACGTTATTCCTTGGGCTATCTTCCTGGGAGCATTCGCGCAGCTATTCGCCGCCATTCAGGATGCTAAGCACAACAATACCTTTGGTATGACTGCCTTTGGCGCCTACGCTTTCTTTTGGTTCGGCATGGCTAGCAGCTGGCTAATCAAGCTTGGCGTATTTGGTCCAACGCTTGCGGAGGCTGTAGATCCTAAGCAGCTCGGATTTGTATTTCTGGGTTACTTGATCTTCACACTCTTTATGACGATTGGTGCCGTTGAGGCAAATAGAGTTCTGCTTATCATTTTTGTATTGATAGATTTTCTCTTTATCGGACTAACCTTTGATTCCTTTGGGATCGCTCCAGAATTCTTCCATAAGCTAGCTGCTTGTGCTGAGCTTGGTATTGGTATCGTGTCCCTTTACGGATGTGGAGCATCCGTGCTAAACGCTCATTTCGGCCGCAGCTTCTTACCGATTGGAGCTCCGCTGGGCATCTTCAAAAAATAGAAATTGTTCTGATCTGAAACTAATACTTTTGCAAGCCGAAAGGATGCTGAGACTATGCATGTCCTGTCCTCTTCTGAATTAGCGGTAACTGCTATTTTCGCCCTTATTCTCGCAGTTATTGCCTACCTGATCATTCGGAATATCCCGAAGATGGTTGGCGATATTGCGGCTTTTCGCAAAAGAACACTGGTTTGGACCCAAGTTTCACTAGTACTAACGGTGCTTCAGTTGAATTTTAAAGCAGGCGATTGGCGCTTTTCTATCGTCCTTGGACTCATCGTGTTATTTACCGGAGCTATTTGGCTGTCCGCCCGTTATTACGACATCAGTCGCAATGCAGGCCCAGAATCTAAAGATCCTGAAGTACATTAGTAAATCTCAAGCTCCCGAAAGGGGGCTTTTTTTATAATTTCAGAAAGCTTCTTCGCATAGTTCTCCCCATCACAACCATACTAATGACATTCTAATAAAAGTAACGGGAGGATTATCAGGGTGAGTAAAAAAATCAATCTGCTAATGTTCAGTGGGGAATACGACAAAGCGATGGCTGGACTGATCCTAGCAAATGCCGCAAGAGATATCGATGTCGAGGTTACTATGTTTTTTTCATTCTGGGGTCTATTTTTGGTGCGTGATCCGGAGAAAATGACTCTTGAGGACAAGAGTATCTACGAGAAGCTGATGGATGTTATTACACCGAAGGGCCCTGGGCAGCTGCCGCTCTCTCATCTGAACTTTAGCGGGCTGGGACGAATGATGCTGGAGGAAATGATGGAGGAACAAGGCGCACCGAAGCTGATTCATTTTCTAAAAGGGGCTCGTAAAAAAAACATCAAATTCTATGCCTGCAAGCTCTCTGTGGAGATCATGGGCTTTAAGCCCGAGGAACTGCTGCCAGAGGTCGAAATCATCGATGCTGCGGCATATTTAAAAGATGCTTTAGAAAGTGATGTACAGTTATTTATTTAAAGTGTGACTAGGCTTTAACCCAATCCCCCATGCAGGCATATACTGTTGCCATAGAAACTACTGGCACGCCGAAAACACACCCCATTAACTTAGCACTGACGGCGTACGGGCTGGAGGGAATATCCGTGCTAAACATCATCCACGCCTCTACTGCAGAGACGCCCGCTTCATTACAAGACCATTTTGATACTTTTCGTGGTCACACCATCGGCATTCGGCATCAAATCAACACCCCCTATGGCAGACAGCCGCTTCTGTATGCCGATTGGACCGCAAGCGGGCGCTTATATGAACCGATCGAACGCAAGTTGCAGGAAGCCTTCGGTCCCTACGTCAGCAATCCACATACAGATTCCAACACCACTGGACTAATCATGACGCAGGCTTATAATGAAGCTCGCCAAATCATTAAGAACCATGTAAATGCTGGCCCTCAGGATGTACTGCTCTTCTGCGGCAATGGAACAACAGGAGCCGTGAACAAGCTACAGCGTATCATGGGATTAAGGCTCCCGGAATGGCTACAGGAACATAATAACCGTGCACTGGAAGACCGCCCCGTTATCTTCACCAGCCATATGGAGCATCATTCCAATATTCTTCCTTGGCAGGAGGGACTTGGTGACGTCGTTACCATTCCCGCCGGAAAGGACGGAAATATTGACCCTCAACAGCTTGAAGACCAGCTGCGACTGTACCCCAATCGCCGTTTCAAGATTGGTTCATTTACAGCCTGTTCTAATGTGACTGGAATTCAGACGCCTTACGCAAAGCTAGCGGCTACTATGCATCGTCATGGGGGCGTATGCTTTGTGGATTTTGCCGCCAGTGCTCCCTACGAGCCTATCAATATGCACCCGCCTTCCCCAATGGAGAAGCTTGATGCGATCTTTTTTTCTCCACATAAATTTCTGGGTGGGCCGGGCACAAATGGCGTTCTAATCTTTGATGAAGCGCTGAGCAATGGACGTATTCCTGACGAACCGGGTGGAGGTACAGTAGCCTGGGTCAACCCTTGGGGAGGACGCCGCTACACTAATGCGATTGAGATGCGGGAAGACGGGGGAACACCGGGGTTTTTACAGGCTTTTCGCACGGCACTTTGCGTGAAGCTGAAGGAGCAGATGAATGGAAACGGTCAATATATGGTGATTAGAGAACACGAGCTGTGTCAGGAATTAATGGCAGGACTCCGCAGCATTCCGGAATGCTCGCTGCTGGCCGGAGATCATACAGAACGCCATGGAATCGTCTCTTTTACACTTCGTGATATCCATTACAACCTCGCTGTTCAGCTGTTGAATGACCGTTTCGGCATACAAGCTCGAGGCGGCTGCTCTTGTGCAGGTCCATACGGACATTACCTGCTTGGATTAGGGTGGACGCAATCCGCTCAGATTGCCGGAGCGATCATGAGCGGCGACCAATCCTTCAGACCAGGGTGGATTCGCATCTCCCTACATCCCATTATGAATAATCAGGAAGTAGAGAGAATTGTATCCGCTGTAAGGAGTATTGCGACCCATGTCCAGCAATGGAAGCAGGACTACCTTTACGACACTTCCACGAACAGCTGGAATCATATCTACGCGCAGCATTCACCCGAGATGAAGCTCCAAGAACTCTTCACCATGTAACAATCTAACTTATCACACATTGCCCTTCACCATGTCCAAATCGGCAGCACTGGCATTGGAGATAACTTGTTCTACATTTTTGCAGCCCGGAATTACACTGGTTACTGCGGAATGCTGGAGGCACCAAGCCAAAGCCCACTGCGCCATATCCAGACCTGATGGCACTTCATTGGCAGCAATTTCTGCTACTGCACGCAGCTGTTTTTGTCTTACATCCTCTTTATGGTTAGCTCGCACATCACCCTGAGCAAAAACCGCATCTGGCTTATACTTGCCGCTCAAATAACCACTGGCTAACGGAACGCGAGCTAACACACCTAATTGATGCTCGATGCACAGCGGAAGAATCTCTTCTTCAGGTTGACGATCCAGCCGATTATATACTACTTGTATGGCCTCTGCTTGCACATCCGCTGCCGCAGAGGTCTGGTGCACCCCCGAGCCGGATGCACTGATCGACACGCCCAAATGACGGATTTTGCCGGCTTGCTTCTGTCTGTCGAGCATACTCCACAGCTTATCATTATCGAATTGCTCATCCGTTCCGGAATGGAATTGATAGAGGTCAATATACTCTGTTTGGAGTGCGCGGAGGGAGTCGTCCAGCTGCTTAAGCACATCCTCAGCACGCCATAGCTGTTCCCGCTGCAAATGCCCCTGAAAATGATGGCCAAATTTCGTAGCTACAACCCAGTCCTCGCGTTTGCGGCGCGCCAGATAATCCCCGATGAACTTCTCCGACAAGTGATCTCCGTAACATTCTGCCGTATCAATCAGATTAATACCCAGCTCTCCAGCCTTATCCAGCATGGCATCGACTTCAACCTGAGTGAAATCCTTGCCCCACTCTCCGCCAAACTGCCAAGTCCCTAGGCCAATCACCGAGACATTCATTCCTGTACTGCCAAGCTTACGATATTTCATCATCATTTCCTCCTTTATTCTATTTAAATTTAGGGATTCAAGTTAATTCTGACTCTATGCTAAGCTATCTTGTTCCCATCCTGTGCTGTTCTAGCAAAACGCGCTTCGATGGCTTTGACTCCCCATAACGACAGCCCGATAAACAACAGAACATAGATAATCTCCCACGGCTGGCGAATGAAACGTTCCAGATCGTTGCCAATGTATGAAACTGCGAATACCATAATCGCTTTGCCTACCGTGAGCGCAAGAAGATACGAACGGAACCTCATCCCGGCAAGCCCCGCTGCCATATTAATCACAACAAAAGGTCCTACCGGAAATATACTAAGCAGAAAAACATAGCTAAATCCGCTTTGCCGCACCCACGTCATGCTTTTGGCTACTTTGGGCCGCGCTGCCCACTTTCGTAAATAACGATGGGAGGCTACTTTGCGGATAATCCAAAAGGTAGTCACACAGCCTGCAACCAGACCGATCCAAGAATACAAAAAACCTAACCATAAACCATATACGGCCCCATTTAACCCTACGATCGCAATAGTTGGCAGTGGTGGTATAAATGATTTCATAAACGTTAACGCAATGCCCGGAAAGGGCCCAAACGAACGATATTGTTCAAGCAGATGCCGCAGATTATCCTCTGTCAGCCAAGACATAATATCAAGAAAATACATAACCAGCTGATCTCCTCATCCGATTGGAATTCTTAACACTTGGTCTCAATTATACACGAAGTTACGTTCATTCCTACAGTGCCGCCAATATAGAGTGAGCAACAGGGACTAATTAAATGACAGGGAGAAAATTCTTCGTTACTATAGACAAAAATACATATTAGACGGGGGGTATAAGGTTATGATCATTCATTCAGAAATGTTGGATCTACAAACTACCACCGAGCAGGATTTAGCGTTCGTTCTAGCCATTGAACAAAGTGAGCTTAATCGTGCCTATATCGGACAGTGGAGTAAAGAGGAGCACATTACGGCTATCCATGATCCAGATATCCTGCATCTTACAATTTGGGAGAGGTCCGGGAAAAGAGTCGGCTATATCATCGTAACAGGACTTCAAGATATTCATCTTACCGTTTGTATTAAACGAATCGTCATCCATTCCAAGGGCTTTGGGTATGGCAAACTGTCGCTTCGTCTCGTGAGCGACTGGATCTTCCAGCACACCGAGACGCATCGGCTATGGTTGGATGTTAGAGATCACAACCACAGGGCTCGCCATGTCTATGAAAGCTGTGGCTTTACACTGGAAGGGACTCTACGTGATTGTATGAAGGTTGAGGGACATTTTGAATCTCTGCATATCATGTCCATATTACGGTATGAGTATATAGAGCGTGAGCAGCAGCGACAGAAATAGATTAGGGAAATCCTCCCTGATCTTTGGTCTTTCAGGTGCCTATAACTGCAAATCAGGGAAAACTTCCCTAATATTCAGCGAATTTGAGCAAAATCGGCGTATTTCAGTAATTTTTAGGGAGGTTTTCCCCAAAAGTGTATGCCGCGATGATAATCGGCTATTTTCAGGGAATTTATTTCCTCGCCCCCTTTCAGGAGCACAATAAAAAGCCGAGCAGTAGGCCCCCTATCCTGCGCAGGCTCACTACTCAGCTTTCAATTCCATTTCCCTCAAACCTCTCCACTGTAACAACCCGCCTGCTCACCTTCCGCCCTCAGCCCCGCAACCACAAGGGTTGTCACGTACTTACGGGCATCCGCTGTGAGTAGTAACAGCTCTACCGAGCTTTTAGCCGGCTCCCCTCTGACAAACTTTATTCGGGCACCGTCCAAACCCTCTTGGATGCCGGCAATCGTATATCCTTTAAAAAGCAGCCCATCAATCTCCTGCTGTTCTTTGGCATATTCCGCAAAAGCAGACACTAGACAACACCTCCGCTGATTTCTGCCTTAGAAGGAAGAGGAGCCTCCGCTGCAAAACGTTTGCGTTTCAAATATTTTCCCGAACCTGCTTTGCCGACAAATTGTTTGTCACGAATAACAAATTCGCCTCGACTGAGAACAGAAACAGGCTCTCCCTTCACTTCAAAGCCCTCAAACGCATTATAATCTACGTTCATATGGTGCGTATCCGCAGAAAGGGTTCTTTCTACAGAAGGATCAAAAATGACCAGGTCAGCGTCACTACCTACTGCGACCGTGCCTTTTTGCGGATACAATCCAAACAGCTTGGCGCTAGAGGTAGCAATAATGTCTACGAATTTGTTCAATGAGATCCGGCCTTTCTGCACACCTTCCGAATATAGAATTGTAAACCGGTCCTCAATGGTCGGCCCACCGTTCGGGATTTTGGAGAAATCGCCCAGCCCCAGATCCTTTTGTCCTTTGAAATCAAACGAGCACTGGTCAGAGCCAATCGTCTGCAAGCTGCCGCTCCATAACGCATCCCACAAAACATCCTGATTCCACTGCTCACGCAGGGGCGGAGACCACACGTATTTAGCACCTTCGAAATTAGGCTTTTCCAGCGCTGTCTGATCCAGTACTAAATACTGTGGACAAGTCTCGCCGTAAACGCGCAGTCCCTTTTTACGCGCTTCAGCAATCTTCCAAGCGGCTTCCGCACAGGTCACGTGTACAACATACAGCTGAGAATCTGTTAGTTCGGTTAGATAAGCTGCGCGTCCCGTAGCTTCACCCTCCAGCTCCGGCGGGCGGGTCAGCGCATGAAAGATCGGATCAGTGTTGCCTGCGGCCAAGGCCTGCTCAACAAGATATTCAATGACATCTCCATTTTCCGCATGCACCATAACGAGTGCACCTTCTTTTTTCGCAGCTTGAAGGGTCTTAAAAAGTGTGCCGTCATCCGCCTGAAAAGTATTCTTATAAGCCATAAATACTTTGAGCGAGGTAATGCCTTCATTCTCAATTATCTCCGGAAGCTCACCCAGTACTTTATCGTTTAATTCTGAGACCATAAGGTGGAAGCTGTAATCAATCACCGCTTTATCCTGCGACTTATGATGCCATGTATCTACGGCTTGCTGTAGCGGTTGTCCTTTGGTGGTTAAGCAAAAATCAATGACTGTGGTCGTTCCGCCATATGCAGCCGCAATAGTTCCCGTCTCAAAATCATCAGCTGTAACCGTGCCGCCAAAAGGCATATCCAGATGGGTATGAGGATCAATGCCTCCAGGAAAAACATAACACCCCGAGGCATCTATAATTTCCGCACCAGGGACATCCAAATGAAGGCCAATCTCCGTAATAACCCCGTTTTCAATCGCCACATCGCCTGTATAAGTATCTGCTGCGGTAACGATGATGCCATTTTTAATAATCTTTTTCATCCTTAAACCACCTCCACTTCCGAATAGGTGCCATTCAAACTGCCGATCACTTTCTGCCGCTGATTCCAGGTCAGTGGAGCTGCCCCGGTATCCACTGGAACCATATCGATCGCGCCGTCTGCTGGACAGACAATAGAACAAAGATTACAACCTACACAATCTTCCTCGCGGACCTGTAGAATAGCTTTCCCATCTGCATTAGTTAACATATCAATACACTGATGTGAAGCATCTTCGCAGGCAATATGGCATTTATTACAGTTGATGCAGTTGTTCTCATTAATACGGGCAACAACCTTATAGTTGAGATCCAGATCACCCCAGTTGGAGTAACGGGATACCGATTTACCGATTAACTCTGTTACGGAAGCCAAACCTTTGTCATCCAAATAGTTGTTCAGTCCATCGATCATTTCCTCCACAATCCGGAAGCCATGATGCATGACCGCTGTACATACTTGAATGCCCGTAGCACCCATCAGCATGAATTCAACAACATCCTGCCAGGTCGAAATCCCTCCAATACCGGAGATAGGAATGCCTACTCCCCGGTCACGGGCACACTCGGCCACCATACTAAGCGCAATTGGTTTCACAGCCGGCCCGCAGTAACCGCCATGTGCACCCTGACCCCCAACATTCGGAATTGTGTTCCAGCTATGAATATCTACACCAGCAAGACTGTTGATCGTGTTGATCATACTAATCGCGTCTGCTCCACCCTTAACCGCATGGCGGGCAACGACGGTGATATCCGTAATATTAGGCGTCAGCTTCACAATCACCGGGGTCGTTGCAACTTCTTTTACCCAGGTGGTCTGTGCCTGCACCAGATCAGGCTGCTGCCCCGAAGCAGCACCCATTCCACGCTCAGCCATCCCGTGCGGACAACCAAAATTAAGTTCCAGGCCGTCTACACCCACATCCTCTACCCGCTTAACAATCTCATGCCATTTATGCTGCGTTGGTTCTACCATCAGGGAGGCTATAATCGCATGATTAGGGAATCTTTTTTTCGTTTCATAGATTTCCTTCAGATTAACTTCAAGCGGACGGTCGGTGATCAGTTCAATATTGTTAAAGCCCGCAACCCGTTGCCCATTGAAATTTACTGCCGCAAAACGCGATGAGGTATTAATGATCGGATCGCCGAGCGTCTTCCACACCGCACCGCCCCAACCTGCTTCAAAGGCCCGCTGCACTTGATAACCTGTATTCGTAGGCGGCGCGGAGGCCAGCCAGAACGGATTCGGTGATTTGATTCCTGCGAGATTAATACTTAAATCTGCCATGATGTTCCCTCCCTGTCATGTAAAATCCAATTTGACTTCTACGCTCAGCCCGCTGATCTAACAACGACCTCCTGCTGGCCTGAGAATTGTTTAACAATCGCATGGGCTGCATCTTTTCCCTGCTGTGCCGCTGACACAACCATGGCCTCACCCTTACCTGAACCAAAAATAATGTCCCCAGCGGCATAAATCTGCGGATCGGAGGTTTGGCAGGTGACCTCATCCACCTTAACAACCCCACGGTCATGCATAAGACCTAAGGAATCTATTAGATCCAGACGACGCTTTTGACCAATAGCTATTACAACCGTATCAACAGGAATCAAGAACTCAGAACCCTCGATCGGCATAGGTATTGGACGCCCATCTTTGCCCAGCTCCTCCGTCAGCTTCATCTGCACACATTCCAGTGCGGTTACATTCCCAAGCTCATCACCCACGATACGTTTCGGTAAGGTAAGCCAGCTGAACTCCACACCTTCCTGCTTCGCGAATTCATATTCAAAGTCATATGCCGTCATCTCTTCGCGGGTCCGGCGGTAGACCATTTTCACATTGGTGGCTCCCAGCCGCACTGAGCAAGTCGCTGCATCAATAGCCGTATTCCCTGCCCCAATGACAGCGACCCGCTGACCCATCAGCTCTAGCAGAGGAATGCCCGTCTTAGTAGATTCTACAAGCGCAATAGCGTCATAAACTCCAGCCATTTTTTCACCTTCAATCCCTATTGGAGGCACATATCCCATACCCGCTGCCAAAACGATAGCATCATAATTCGACTTCAGCTCATCTACAGAAACATCCACTCCGACTTTTACACCTGTACGTATTTCCACACCCAGCTTCTCTACCTGCTCTACTTCCCAAAGAGATACAGACTGCGGGAGCCGAAACGATACAATCCCATGTGTATCCAGCCCTCCCGCTAACGCCTTTGCTTCGTAGATCACAACAGCAAAACCTTCACGGGCGAGCTCCCTAGCCGCAGACAATCCCGCAGGACCACCACCAATTACGGCTACCTTTTTCCCATTAGGGGTGCCAGCCTTAAATAATTGAACTCCGCTGTTCATCGCCCAATCTGTCGCATAACGCTGCAGCAGTCCGATTTGGATCGGCGCCGAGGCATCATTTAACACACAGGCTCCTTCACACAGCTCATCTGTAGGACAAACACGAGCACAACTGGCACCCACAGGATTGGAATCCATAATCGTCTGTGCCGAGCCTTTCAAATTGTCAGTAGCGATCCGTTTGATAAAGGAGGGAATATTAATGCTGGTCGGACACGCTTTTATACAGGGGGCATCGTAGCAATATAGACAGCGATTGGACTCATCCAGGGCACCCTTATGGGTCAGAGGCGGCTCAGCCTCGGCGAAATTGCGCATGAACATATCAGGTGTAAATGCTGTTAACGGAAATGAATGCTCCATCACTAGTCCCTCCTTATGGGTAATTTTTCATATTTGTGTTATATAATATAACATTATTTCAAGTTTTGTCTGAATATTTTGCTTACATCTTTAATTTATTGTAGTAATATAAGCATTAGCAGAAATTATCTCTCAACGTTCTTCCTGATTAGGTTATATATACTGACATCCGTTAATCAAACTATAGTCATTTCGAATTTTCGTTGCATTAGACACTTTGTCTAATTTCAAAACTGTATTTTTTACGTGTGAGAATAGGCTGAGAATAACAGGGCGTTAGCCGAAGGCCAGAGCGCAGAAGATCGAGGGGGAGTAACTATGGACTGGGAGCTTGTATTAACCATTCGTGACGCTTTAAAAAGACCACTATTCGCAGAAGCCGAGGTGATCGGTGGGAAAAGCGGCCTAAGCCGTGCCATTCGCTGGGTGCATGTACTGGAAAGTGCCAACTTCGAGACTCTGATTCATGGCGAAGAAATGATTTTGACTACGGGGATTGGTGCAAGTGTCGATCTCCCTTCCTCCTTGGAGTTTATGCAGAACCTGATCGACAAAAATGCAGCTTGCCTATGTATTGAGTTAGGTACGTATTTCAGCACCATCCCGCAAGAGATGATCGACTTAGCCGACAGGCATGACTTTCCGCTAATCATCTTCACCCGCACGGTTCGTTTCGTAGATATCACGTTGGATCTTCACTCGATTATCATTAACCGGCATCACCGGATGCTCCAAGAACTTGAAAAAATCTCACGTGAATTCCACCGCCTGACCTTAACTTCACAAGGAACGCTGAAAGTGCTGCAATTATTGTGCAAAAGTACCCGCACACAAATTGTCTATATGCAGCTGCAAGGCAAACCCTTATTTTTTCCGGCACTTCCGCCGGAAGAGCAGGCTCCATTGCTGAATTTTTTCACCGCCTTCGGCGACGAGCTGGAAGGAATTCAACCTGACGTTGCCCCCTATATCCGGGAATATGGACAGAAGACCATCGCGCTCAAGCCTGTAGGTGCGCTGGATCAGACCTGGGCTTACATTCTGATGGTATGCAATCACAAACCACAGGAGTTCGACTGTCTGCTGCTGGATTCCGCCTCTTTGTCCATTGCACAAGAGCTGCTGCGGACGCGGTATATGGAGGAGCGTAAGCTTTTTTCAGAAAATCTATGGGTCGACGAGCTGATCAATGGCCGCATCGAAGATGATAACCGCTTAAAGGGCCTGATCGGCTCTAATTTCAACGTAGTCAACGAGCTCCCTTACCGTGTATGCCTTATAGAGATCAAGAACCCCAGAGATGTAAAATGGAACAGCTCAGAGAACGAATGGGAGTCCATCACCTTCCACCTCTCGCTCATCCTGCGTTCCATCTTTGAGAAATATTCTTTACGTCCACTGATCACCCTTAAGAACAATCGCCTCACCGTCATCGCCCTTGACATCCAATCGAAAATGCCTGGAAAAATGCGACTTCAACAAGCACTTGAAGCCCTGCAGAACATCCGCTCCGATGAGAAGCTCAAGGATTTGCAGCTCGTCATTGGAGTCAGCAAATCGCATAAGCGCCTAAAACGAGCCTATTCCGGTTATCAGGAAGCCCTACAGGCATTGTCGTTATACTCCTGTTACCAGAAGTCACTACTCTTCTATGAAGAGCTCGGTGTATTCCAGCTGCTGTTGAGCTTAAACGACGGAAAAACGTTGCAGAACTTCATTCGCAGTTATCTCGGCCCGCTAATCGACCATGACCAAACCAAAGGCAGCGAGCTGCTGCTTACCCTTCGTGTTTATCTGGATCATGATGGTTCCAAACAAATTGCCGCTCGAAACTTATTCATTGTCAGACAGTCCCTTTATTATCGCCTGGACAAAATAACAGAGCTACTGGGTGAAGACTTCATGCAGCCAGAGAATCGGATCTCCATTCAAGTCGCCCTGCGCGCTTACCAATTTCTATATCCAGACAAAATCACTTTACCTAGCCCCCGTTCAGCACAGATTTAAAGGTATCGATAATAAATTCTATATCTTCATCCGTGGAGGATAACGGCGGGGCGAAGGTAAGCACGTTGTTGAACCCAGCTACGGTATCGCCATTTTTACCGATGATAAGCCCCTTGGACTTACATTCGGCAATAATCCCCTTCACAATATTCAGATCAACCGGTTTCTTACTGACCTTGTCTTCAACCAGCTCAATCCCTGTCACCAAACCAAAGCTGCGGACATCACCTACAAGCTTGTGATCAAGCAGCTCAGTAAATTCTGTATTTATTCTTTTACCTAAAAGATCCGCACGTTCCACCAGCTTCTCCTGCTCGATAATTTCCAGATTACGCAGCGCCAGCGCACAGGAAGCAGGGTTACCACCAAAAGTATTCACATGGCGAAAATGCCCATAGTCATCGCTATTGTCCTTAAATACCTCATAGATATCCTTACGAACAGCAGTGGCAGATAGAGGAAGATAAGCGCTAGTCAGTCCCTTAGCCATCGTTACGATGTCAGGCTTCACATTAAAGTTGTGATGACCAAACTTACGTCCAGAACGTCCGAATCCACAAATCACCTCATCCATAATGAGCAACACACCGTGCTTACGGCAGATTTCCTGCACCCGATCCAAATAAACCTGATGCGGTACAATGACGCCACCACCCGTAATTACAGGCTCCATAATCACCGCAGCTACCGTCTCCACGCCTTCCCAGATGATCATATCCTCTATGGACTGTGCACACTGGAGATTGAATTCTTCCACAGTCATCCCAGCCGGGCGGCGATAGCTGTCCGGGGGAGCTACATGCAGAAAACCACCTGCCAACGGTTCATATTTATATTTGCGCTGGGCCTGGCCCGTTGCAGATAATGCCCCAAGTGAACTGCCATGGTACCCACGATAACGGGCAATGAATTTATGGCGATAATGCTGGCCGATTTGCTGCTGGTACTGGCGGGCCATTTTGAAAGCAGCCTCATTGGCTTCCGATCCACTATTGGAAAAAAAGATCACATAATCGTCTCCGAGCCACTCATTCAGCTTCTCCGCCAGCGCAATCGCCGGGAGATGACTTTGTGTCAGAGGAAAATATGGCAGGGCCAGCAATTGATTGTAAGCAGCTTCCGCCAGCTCCTTGCGCCCGTATCCCACATTTACACACCACAAGCCAGACATCCCATCCAAAAATTGATTGCCCTGTATATCCGTAATCCACGACCCACTTGCCGAGGCGGCAATCATAGGCGGATTCTTTTCACTATAAGGTGTAATGTTGTGCCATAAATATTTCTGATCCTTCTTCACCGCAAGCTCACTATCATTCCCCAGACTCTGCATAACATTTTCTCCTCTCAGCAGCTCATTTTCTCTAATAACGGGCAGTGATCATCTTTTTACGCGTATAGAACTCCACCCCATCACGCCCATTGGCATGCAGGTCTCCATAGAACGATTTCTTATAACCCGAGAAGGGGAAAAATGCCATGGGGGCAGGCACACCCAGATTCACACCCAACATCCCTGCATCAATTTCTTCCCGAAATTCACGGATCGCCTTTGCGCTATCTGTATAAATACACGCCCCATTCGCGAATGGGGATTGATTCGTTACCGCAATCGCTTCACTCAGACTTTTCACACGAATCACAGACAATACCGGCGCAAAAATTTCATCCTTCCAGATAGTCATTCCCGGCTGTACATGATCAAATATCGTCGGCCCGATAAAATAACCCGCACCACCTGTAGCAGCATCCTTCCGCCCATCTCTCACAAGCTTGGCTGCCTCAGCTTCACCAGTCTCAATGTAATAAAGCGTCTTCTCCTTATTCGACTGGCGAATTACCGGACCCAAAAACACCCCGTCATCGGCGCCATTACCAATCTTAAGTTCATCCGCAGCCGCAGCCAGACGACCCACTAGCTCGTCAGCGATATCCTCATGAACCACCACAACCGAGCACGCCATACAACGCTCACCTGCCGAACCAAAGGAAGCCGCAATGATATTTTTGACCGCATTGTCCAACTCCGCATCAGGCAGCACAATCGAGTGATTCTTGGCTCCAGCTAGCGCCTGCACCCGTTTTCCCTGCGCCGTCCCTGTCTTATATACATATTCCGCAACCGGCTGCGAACCCACGAACGAAATCGCCTTCACTTCATCATGCTCCAGCATCCCATTCACAACCTCGTGCGCCCCATGTATCACATTCAGTACACCTGGAGGAAAGCCCGCTTCGGCAAATAACTCTGCCAATCGATTAACAAGCAGCGGCGTCCGTTCAGAAGGCTTCAGCACAAAGGTATTTCCACAAGCGATGGCAAGCGGAAACATCCAACAAGGAACCATCATCGGAAAATTAAACGGGGCAATCCCCCCGATCACCCCCAATGGATAACGGTACATCCCGGATTCAATACCGGTAGCAATGTCCGGAAGCTGACTGCCCATCATCAACGTGGGGATGCCTGCGGCAAATTCCACACACTCAATTCCACGCTGCACCTCACCTTGCGCCTCTTCCAGACTTTTGCCATTCTCCAGCGTAACCAGCTCGGCCAGCTCATGCCAATGCTTTACCAGCAGCTGTTGATATTGAAAAAAATAGCGGGCACGACGCGGCACAGCGACCCTTTTCCACGCTTGAAATGCTGCCGCAGCCGCTTCTACCGCTGCACCCAGCTCTTCCTTACTAGAAATGGGCACATAAGCAATCACTTCACCTGTCGCCGGATTATAAACCTCTTCATCTCGCCCGGACGACGATTCTACCCAAGCTCCATTCACATAATTCTTAACTCTTTCAGCCTGCGTTACTAGGAGAGACATAGCTCGCACCCCTTTCTCTGTTTCAGATGCACTGATGGACTGCTGATTATAATAGATGACCGCCAGATCAGGCGGCCATCCACTATAACATTAAGCTCAGTTAGTTATTTTGCCGCCATTTCTACGATTTCGTTCGTATAAGCCTCATCTACCTTAACCGGTTCTTTAATGACACCAAATTTAAGCGAAATATCAGCGGTTTGCTGGAACGCCGCCGCATCGGTATATCCCATCTTGGCACTGTCAAAGCCTTCAGGCAGAATCAGCTTGGCAACCTCAGTCATCATTGTCAGCTGATGTTCCTTCGTCGTACTGCCGTCTTCCGCTTGCTTCATCACACTGTCCACGGCAGTTGCAGGATCAGCAATTGCATCTTTCCAGCCCTTCAGGGAGGCACGTACAAACTTTGCTGCAGTCTCTTTATTCTCCGCAAGCCATTCCTTATTCGCGAACAAGTTATCCTCAAGCATCGCAACGCCTTCTGTATTCATGTCGATGACGTTCAGATCCTCAGCCTTAATACCTGACTCCAACACCACTTGGTACTCGTTATAAGTCATCGCTGAGGCCGCATCGATCTGATCGCCCAAGAACTGATCCATCGTGAACCCTTGCTTCGTAAAGCTTAGGTCCTTATTCGGATCGAACTTATATTTATCGAATAACGCTAATAGTTCAAATTCGTTGCCACCCATCCAGTTGCCGACTTTTTTACCCTTAAGATCAGCGGCTGAGTTAATGCCAGCAGTTTTTTTGGAGACCAGGACCAACCCGCTCTTTTGATAGATTTGCGCGATCTGCACCAGCGGCATTCCCTCTTCAAGACTCGGCAGCAAGCTGGCTACCCAACCCACACCGATATCTGCGGAGCCACCTGCCACTTGCTGTTCCGGAACGATATCAGGCCCACCCGGCAGAATTTCTACATCCAAGCCTTCTTCCTTGTAATATCCTTTATCCTGCGCCACAAAATACCCAGCGAATTGTGCCTGCGGCACCCATTTCAGCTGTAGCTTCACTGTAACTGGATCAGCAGCCGGTTCAGTAGCAGCACTTGCGTCAGGAGCTGCTGAAGCTTCAGGGGCAGTCGTAGCTTCAGCTGCCGAGTTATTATTGTTGCCACCGCAACCCGCCATTAAAGAAACACTCAACATCATCACGATTGCCAACAAACCACCACGAAATTTGCGTTTTTTCCCGTTCATCAATCGAACTCCCCCTATCGTAATTTAAGTTTGTAACAAGCACAGTATGGACAATCATCGTGGTGCGTTTATGCATACAGCCGTGGGCGGTTTCTCTTTTCCATTCCCACTATGGCCGGATGTAATGAGGGGAAGATTAAGTACGCTGCGAAGGATGCCACTTAATGAATACTTTCTCCAGCCGCTCAACCACTAAATAGAAGAGCACGCCTGCAATTGCAGCCAACACAATACAGGACCACCCCAGTGGCATTTTGGCAACTTTAATGGAATTGGATAGCAGATATCCAAGCCCTTTTGAGGAGAAAAAGAATTCCCCAACAATGGCGCCAATCATACTGGCAGTAGCATTAATCTTGAGTGCTGTAAATACATAGGGCAAACTGCTCTGAATCCGCAGATAACGGAACACTGCCGGTTTACCTGCCGCATAGGAATGCATCAGATCCAGCGCCAATGGATCAATCGCCGCCATACCTTTATAGGCGTTGATCGCCATCGCTGCCATTGTAGTTGCTGTTACTATGGCAATTCGTGAGCCTATCCCATCTCCAAACCACAAATTCATGATGGGCGCGAGGGCGACGATAGGCACAGCATTTAGGGCGGCAACCAGCGTCAAGCTTCCACTCCCCCAGCGCGGCCAAGCTGTCGCGACTAAAGCGATCAGGAAGCCGATAGCAGAACCAGCCAACATTCCCAGCACAGCTTCAGCAAGAGTGTATCCGGTATAGGACAGCAACAAGCTGAAATTATCTCGCATGGTTTCGGCGATGGCTGTAGGCAGCGGGAGTTGATATTTTTTCAGATCAAAGATCTTATGAAAAAATTGAAATTCCCATAGTGCAAGAAATAACAGACCTGCCAGTACAGGCAGCAGTACCCCTGCGCTAAATATCCTCTTCAGCATTCGTGAGCCGCCGCGACTCGCCGTAGCTTCCGCAGGTTTCGGAACGGCTACAGCATTCTTTGGTGTAGCCGTTAGCGCCGGCTGAGCCATTTCTTTACCAGTAGAGCCTATAAACGTGGTCTCCCGAACGGAGTTAGTTTCCATTAGCGGCTGCCTCCTTTCGGACGATATTCAGGCTGCCAAGGCGTTACCAGGCGTTCTATCAGACTGATTAACCAGTAGCTTACGATTCCCAGCAAGGCACCCACAATCACCGTAGACCAGAACATATAGGTGTGAGAGCTTCCATAATAGAGATTGCGCAGCATAATTACACCAATGCCATGCTGGGCACCCATAAGCTCCACCAGAATAGCTCCAGTCACAGCAAGTGGGGCAGCTATCTTAAGCCCACCGAACAAACCCGGCAAAGCCGCCGGGAATCTGAGTTTCCAATAGACCGCCCAAGGTTTCGCCGCGTAAGAATGCATCAATTCGAGCGCTGATGGATCTACACTCCGCAAGCCGCGCAGCATGTTCAGAGCCACCGGGAAAAAGGTGATATATCCCGAAATAATAATCCGCGAGGTCTGCTCATCGCGCACAATCCCGTAGATGATGGGTGCCAACCCCAGAATCGGAATCATCTGCGAGGCAATAGCATAAGGAAAAGTTAATTGCTCTATTGTCTTCGACAAGCTCATCAACACCGCCAATGAGGCACCAGCTACCGCTCCAATCAGGAAGCCAACACCAGCATTACCGAAGGTCGCAGCCCCCTCCTTCAAGAGCGTGTCTCCATACTGCCATAAGGTAGCTAACACCTCATGAACATATGGCAGCTTGGACTGTGCCAACGGCGTCTCCACCACATGGAGCAGCATCCAGGAAGTCCCTTCCCAGACTAGCAGCAGGCCAAAAATCCAGACGAACAACGGCAGCAGACGGCCTCGCACAAAGATACTGCCCCCTTTCATCACTACACCCCTTCGAAGCTGTCGCGAATACGTGCGATCAGTTCGAAAAACTCTGGGCTATTTCTCATTTCCGCCGTTCGCGGACGTGGCAGAGGAATTTCGACCACAGCGGACAAGCGACCTGGATGCGGGGAAAGGACAAACACCCGGTCAGAGAGGAATATAGATTCAGGAATACTATGAGTTACAAAGACAATTGTGTTCTGCACTTTACTCCAGACAGACAATAACTCTTCATTCAATCGCTCACGCGTAAATTCATCCAGCGCAGAGAACGGCTCATCCATGAGCAGAATTTCCGGCTCCATCGATAGCGCTCTGGCAATCGCTACACGCTGCTGCATCCCGCCGCTGAGCTGCCACGGATATTTATCCGCAAAGCTCTGCAGCCCCACCAGATCAAGAAGCTCCATCGCCTTTTCCTCACGGATTGACTTCTTTACCCCCATCAGCTCCAGTGGCAATGTGATGTTATGCTTCACTTTTCGCCAGTCGTATAACACTGGACTTTGAAAAACAATGCCATATTTTTGCGCCAGCCTGGCTTCTCTGGCACTTTTCCCAGCTACCACAATGTTCCCGCCTGTTGGTGCTATGAGATCGGCCATCAGTCTAAGCAGCGTCGTTTTGCCACATCCGGAAGGTCCGAGCAGGGAGACGAACTCCCCTTTTGCAATATCAAGACTCACCTGATGCAGGGCAAGCACTTCCGCAGCTTCTGTCCGATAACGCATTTCAACATTCTCCAGCTGAATCTCAGGAATATTTGTCGCTAGTGATGACATCCTCAGCCCCCCTTTTCAAAATAAGCCATGTTTATAATGTTATATAAACTGACGCTATTTAGATAAAATAAAGAAAACTTCTGTTGCGTGTAGTATTAACTAACATGTTACACGCTGCTCACTGGACTCTCACTAGACAATTAGTAAAATAGCTCCTGTTAAATTGCGTCATTTTGTCTAGGAGACATTTTTTTGACCACAAACCCGAAGTATTTTTTTTATATCCGCAGATATGTGGTAATATTTATCCATATCTTTCCTCGGTAGGTGACAATAGACCCATGGGATCTATAATCTCGAATTATATTGTAATTGTTGCTATATCAGGTGTGCTGAGTGTCTTACTAGCCCTTTTCGCCTATTATAAAAAAACTGATTTCTTAGGAATCAGGGCTTTTGTTATAAGCTCCTTTACCTCTGCTATTTACACCTTCGGTTTCGCATTAGAATTATCGGGGAAAACTCTGGAGGAAATCAGCTTCTGGATTAAGTTAGAATATCTGGGGATGCCCTTTATTGCGCCGGCTAGTCTAATCATGGTGATCCATTTCGTTGGGCTGGAGACGCTGTTTAAAAAAGGCATACGGGCGGCGTTATTTATCATTCCATTCATTACAACGCTGCTGGTCTGGACCAATGATTACCATCATCTCTTCTATAAATCCATTTATTTACGGGAAAATACGCCCACCCCACTCGTTGATGTTGTGATGGGACCTTGGTATATCGTTCACGGCAGCTTTACTTTCGGCTGTCTGCTGGCAGCCATTTGCCTCATGATATGGCAGTGGAACAGGATGAAAAGGGTATACCGCAGGCAGATCATCACAATAATAATCGGGTTAAGCCTTCCAACCCTCGGCGCTTTTTTGTATCTGATAGGCTTGACTCCTTACGGAATGGATCCCGTCCCGATCATTATGAGCCTAACCTCCTCCCTATATATTTGGGCTATTTTATCCCGGGGCATGTTAACGGCTGCACCTATTGCTCGTGAGAATCTGTTCGAGAGCATGCGGGAGGGAGTGCTTGTCACCGACCGCTCGGACATGCTCGTCGATTACAATCGTGCAGCCGCGAATATGATAGAGGGGCTCAACTCCTCATCGATTGGCAAACCGCTAGCACAATTGTTTCTTAACGCAGGCAAAGATGCCTTGTCCTATGTGATGGATGCCGAGCCACTGTTGCGCGAAGAACGGGAAGTGGCTTGGAACAAAGCAGAGGAGATCTGCTATTATCAAATCCGCTCCTCTCCGGTACAGAAACAAGAAGGGCACATAGCAGGACAGATGATCATGCTGATTGACGTGACTGAACGAATACTGCTTCAGGAGAAGCTGCGTCAATTGGCTACGATGGACAGCCTAACGGGTATCTATAACCGCTCCTATTTTTTGGAGCTGAGTCAAGCATTGCTTGCCCGGGCTGCCAGCCTGCGAAGCTCATTATCTATGATTTTGCTGGATGTGGACTTCTTCAAGAGCATTAATGACCGCTATGGGCATCAATATGGAGATCAAGCTCTACAGCATATTGTCCAGGTGTGCAGCAGACATCTGCGGGAGGGAGATCTCTTTGGCCGTTATGGTGGTGAGGAATTTGTGATCTGTCTGCCAGAGACGTCACTGAAGCAAGCAGCATTGCTCTGCGAAAATATCCGCGCGGATATTGAACAAAGCACCTTATATACCGTCATCGGGCCCATTAATGTGACCGCAAGCTTTGGAGTTGTGGAGGCCCTAAATCCAGAGGCCACTCTAGAAGAACTGCTATCTGAAGCCGACCATGCTCTGTATAGCTCCAAACGGAATGGACGCAACGCTGTGCATCTCTCCCAAAGGTCAGAAATCATTCTTTTCAAGCCTGTTTAATGACAATCATGTCCCTTCCTGCGCATTCAACAACTGGCCTTATTTTTCATAGTCTGTTTTTAAGTTTAATAAGAGTTATCTGAAAAACTAATCAGAGTGTTGAGAGTAAAATTTGCTTGATGGGATATGGAGGCGTAAGAAATAATGAGGAACCATACAATGATGCAGTTTTTTGAATGGCATGTTGCTGCGGACGGGAAACACTGGGATCGCTTAAAAGAAACTGCACCCGCGCTAAAAGCCGTAGGCATTGATTCTGTTTGGGTACCTCCTGTGACAAAGGCCGTCTCCGCTGACGATACAGGCTATGGCGTGTATGATCTATACGATCTGGGCGAATATGACCAAAAAGGTACGGTACGCACCAAATATGGCACCAAACAAGCACTGATCAACGCAATTTCGGAATGTCAAAAGAATGGCATCGCCGTTTACGTTGATTTGGTGATGAATCATAAGGCTGGCGCGGATGAAAAGGAAGTATTCCAGGTCATCGAGGTCGACCCCAATGATCGGATGAAAGAAATTTCGAAACCTTTCGAGATTGAGGGCTGGACAAAATTCACCTTCCCTGGCCGCGGGAATGAACACTCTGCCTTTAAGTGGAATCACAATCATTTTAACGGCACTGACTTTGACGCCAAAGAAGAGCGAACCGGCGTATTCCGTATAGTAGGCGAGAATAAAGCGTGGAATCAGAATGTTGACGACGAGTTCGGAAACTATGATTATCTAATGTTCGCTAATATTGATTACAGCCATCCGGAAGTCAAAAAAGAAATGATCCAATGGGGAAAATGGCTGGTGGACACCCTCCACTGCAGCGGCTTCCGCTTGGACGCCATCAAACATATCAACCATGAGTTTGTTAAAGAATTCGCGGTAGAGATGTTTAATAAATGCGAGAAGGATTTCTATATCGTCGGTGAATTCTGGAATTCCGACTTAGAGTCCTGTCGACAATTTCTGAATACCGTCGATTATAAAATTGACCTCTTCGATGTATCCCTTCACTACAAGTTGCATTCAGCTTCTTTGGAGGGCAGAAACTATGATCTGACTAAAATTCTTGATGACACACTGGTGCAGACTCATCCCACCAATGCTGTAACCTTCGTTGACAATCATGATTCTCAGCCTCACGAAGCCCTGGAATCCTGGGTAGATGATTGGTTCAAGCAAAGTGCTTACGCGCTTATCCTGCTGCGACGGGATGGATATCCTGTGGTCTTTTACGGGGATTATTATGGGATCGAAGGACCAACACCTGTAGCAGGTAAAAAAGATGCGATTGACCCTCTGCTGTATACCCGCTATCACAAAGCTTATGGTGAACAGAAGGATTATTTCGATCATCCTAACACGATTGGCTGGACACGGCTCGGCGTGGAGGATATTGAACACTCCGGTTGTGCGGTTGTGATCAGTAATGGTGAGAATGGCCAGAAGAGAATGTTCGTAGGAGAACATCGCGCCGGTGAAGCATGGGTGGATTTCACCCATAACCATAAAGCCACCATAACCATTGAAAAAGATGGTTGGGCGACCTTCCCGGTCAATGGCGGCAGCGTCTCCGTCTGGGCTTTGCCAGATGCAGAAGCTGACAAGAAGTAAACCTGATTAAAAAGGTGCCCAACGCCATTTGGCGTTGGGCACCTTTTTTTAGTTATTCGTTTTATGCTCCGGATGGCGGGATACAAGCCTCACCAGATCCAGCGTTAAGACGGGTAATGTTAGGGACGCTGGATAAGCTAAGTAACGCGGCTCCCACTCTGGATTGAACTTTTCCTTGTAACGACGCAATCTGGCAAAACCGTAACCATGCCCATGCCCACCTCTATTAAACACTTGATGAGCCAGCTTCTCCTCCTTCAGAGCTCCGGGGTCCTGACCCCCACTGGATGATAGAGGAGTGTTGCCTAGATTAAATCGCCGATACCCCTTGGACTTCGCCCATTCCAGCATACAAACCAATAAATAATCTACCGTCCCGTTTGGCACATTCTTCCGCTGGCGCAACAAATCTACGGACAGGGTCAATCCTTGATCATACCCTGGGGCAATAGAAGCAAATGCCAGTATTGTACCTTTGGTGTTCCGCAGCACCACAATGGGAGCCCGTTGCAGATACTCGACCTTAAACCACCCTAACGAATAACCCTTTTCCGCTCGGCCATTCAACCACTCGTCCGAAATCGTTCGCAGATCTCTCAGCAAACTATCAGCATGCGGCGCTTCTGTAATTTCAACAATCATGCCTTCCCGTTCAAAACGATCGCTTACCCTTTGCAGATCACCATTCTTCAGATCACTGAGTGCAAAGTTATCAAGGCTTATCACTGCCTCTTCACCCAGCTTAAAAAAGCGATAGCCCTGCTCCTGATAGACCGATAAAAAAGCAGGTGAAGCTTGATAGAAAACTACAACCAGACCATACTGATCTGCAGCTTGTCTAAATTCACTGATGGCTTCACTTATTAAGCTGCTCTCTCCCAGCGGATCACCCAGCACAACGAGTTTATCCCTAACTCTGGCGAAAGCGAGCAGCACTTTATCGTTCTGAGCCCAGAAGAAGCCCTTATCACCCAAAAACAACGTATGAGTTAAGGTATTGCCTCGAACTCCATCTAGAAAATGTTTCAGCTTAGCTACATCCAAGGTCCCGAACAGCTCGTTCTCCTTATGATGGGGCCTGAGGTTTACCCACATTATGAGCAGTACCCAAGACAAGACCAATCCTCCCACTGCCGTAAATGCAACATGACTATATCGCTGCAACCATTCAGGCTGTACTCCCGGAGGCAGATGCTTCAGAAATCCACGATGTACATAACAGCCCATCAGATAGTAGCTTAGTGCAATTACTGAAGTGAGGGCAAACCACCGGATCGCGCTCTGTCTGCTGATTGGCGCACTAATCCGATAAAACCGCGATCTGGATATCCAAAGAATAAGCGCTACTATAAGTAGCAAAAGCGCCTCTTCATAATCAAAACCCTTAGTGACTGCAAACAATGATCCAATAAACAGAAGTATGCTAGTCCATACATATGCACTATGGACCCGCAATGTAATGCCCCGCGACAATAAAATCAGCATAAAACCAATAAGTACAGACAGATGATGAGAAAGCTGCATTACCGGAAACGGCAATATTTCCTCCGTAATCTTCAACCTATACAG
Source organism: Paenibacillus sp. FSL H8-0315 (assembly GCF_038005365.1). NCBI lineage: Bacteria > Bacillati > Bacillota > Bacilli > Caryophanales > Paenibacillaceae > Paenibacillus > Paenibacillus sp. FSL H8-0315. The sequence continues at coordinate 3,034,554 of NZ_JBBOTA010000001.1, forward strand.
CAATCCGGGTACTGCTGCAGATAGTAAGAGAATAAGCCCGCTAGCTAGTACCAGCTTACCAAGAGCCCACATCCCAAGATCGCTCAGAAAGGTATACTGACCCGGCCAGCCCCAGATCTTCTGCCATTTGTTAAGAGAGGGTTCGAACCCTGGAACTGAACGATCTTGATCCTTTTTTCCTTGCAGACCAATTTCCAGTGCAGCCAGCACCAATCCAATCAACCAAGGAATGACATAATAAAACAATCGAAAGATGACAAGCACCGCCATCGCCTTATCGGTCTGGTAGCCAAGCTGTGTCAGCCCGAGCAAGGCGATAAGGTCAAATGCACCGATACCGCCGGGTGCCATACTCAAGATTCCGGCAATAGCAGCAATCGTAAATATACCAAAGATAGCTATAAAATGGACCTCATCCAAGAGATGGCTGCTGATGGTCCAAAACGTCACGCCAGCAAAGCTCCATTCCAGAAAGGAAGCACCGACGGAGTTAACGACTGTAAGCCATGATGTTCTGCCTTTTCCCCGGTTAATCCATTTCGCATAAAGCGATGAGCGCTGCACAAACACAAAAACCGGCAAATAAAGCGCCATACCCCATACTGCAAATACCAGCCAGCGATGTTCTTCCAGCAAAGCCGTTGCCGGGAGTAAACCAAAGATATTCGCCCATGAAAGTAGTGATAACCCGGTAATCATAAGCGGCGAAAGAAATACAATGGCGGGCGTTAGCACGGAGGTCGGCACTCCGCTTTTTTTATACAGCAGCGTCCTTAAACCAACTCCAGCCAGACCTGCAAACCCAATCAAGTTATTAAATGTATTAGCAATCCATGCATACCGAAAGGTACTCCACAGCCCTACTTTTAAACGAAAATGGGCCCGAATCAAATAATCATAAGCACTCATCACAGCTACGGAAAGAAGTGCAAAACCAATCATTTGCAAAATAGCAGACGTAGGTACTCGCCTTAGTTCACGCATTATAAGTCCTAAATGAACCTGCTTCAGCTCATGTTGCCCCTCCCAGTATACGAACGCTATGATAGCCACTGGAAAAAGAGCTCTGACCGCCCGGATCCGATAGATAGATAAGATCAGTCTTACAATTTTGAATCTTTCTAATGTCTGTTGCTTTGAATGCATGAGCCCACCTGCCTTTACCGCTGACACACGTTGTGCTAGACAATTTTTACAACTAGTCCATTATAGCAATTCTTGGAATAGAAGACCCGTGATAATCAACACCTACTCTATTAGACTGCCAGCAAATCCCTAACCCCTGCAACAGTTAAAGATTTTTTGGGAAATGAGGATAAGCATAGTTAATATATTACGAAGCTGGACAGATCAATATGACGGAACTTTATTTTAGGGGTATCTTTCTAGTATTGGCCAACAATGTGATAAAAGAACATTTAAATTGTAGTCTAAACTTAAAAATACATAACAAAAAGGACATCCCTCACGGCAAAGGATGCCCTTTTTGTTATGTAACACGACTTAGTATGGTTTATACACGAATATCAAATCTGCCTTGGCTATTCGTTGTTGCGGTAGCGATTTCTTGCGGGCTTGCCGCAGCAAGCGCGTTGTTTGCAGGTTTGGCAGGTGCTTCTGCACTACTGCTTGCAGCGGAAGCACTGCTCTGCGACTTCTGGGAAATTTGTGCCTCGATTTGCTTGATCTGCTGCTCAATTTGTTTCGTTTTCGTTTCTTTGGTCTTCGCGTCATCCGAGCTGGCATCAATCTTGTCCAATTCGGCTTCCAGCTTCGCTTTTTGTTTCTCGAGCGCGCTGGTATCTGTAGTACTAGACGTCGAGGTAGTATACGATGTAGAACCTGAGACTGCGGATATACTCATAATCATCCCTCCCTTCCTTACCTCCAATATAATCCTTTTGCAGATAAGGAACGTTAAAACCCGCTGAAAGTTTGCTGAAAGTATTGCTCTCTTTCAAGGTTATAAGGATAACCTGTCAATAATTGGAATTCCACCGTTTGACCAACAGAAGATAAGACAGAATAGAGAGAACACCCGTACAGGCAATCACAATCGCCATTGGAAGGGCTGAATCTACGCCTCCAAGACCCACAAGCGGTGCTACACAGCTACCAAGCAGCAACGGGATCAGCCCTATCAAGGCCGAAGCGCTGCCTGCGGCTTCTCCTTGGTCCTGCATTGCAAGTGAGAAGCTGGTTGCGCCGACAATCCCCACACTGGAGACAACAGCGAACAGACAGATTAGAATAGGGATCAGCCCTCCCCCTATCAGGATCGTAAGCAGCAGCAAGACGCCCCCCATTGTACAGAGCAGCAACCCGCTAAGCAGTAGCTTCGTCTCACTCACCTTACCAGCAAGTCTGCCGGCAATTTGACCTGTAATAATAATCCCAATCCCGTTCACAGCAAAGATCAAGCTATATACCTGCGGAGTAACCGCAAAAATATTTTGCAAAACAAAAGATGACCCAGAGATATAAGCGAACATAGACGCTGTAACAAAACCTTGGGACAAGGCATAACCCATAAACTTGCGGTTGCCAAGTAACACCTTAAAGGTAAGCAAAGTACCCTTCAACCCACTCTTGGAGCGCCGCTCCTTCGGCAATGTCTCAGGCAAGCGCAGGAGAATCGTTAAGCAAAAAATAATTCCGGCAGCAAATAATACGAGGAATATCCCCTGCCATGTAGTCACTCTTAAGAGCTGGCCTCCAATGACTGGAGCCAAAATCGGACCCAGACCATTAACAATCATCAATAAAGAGAAAAATTTCGTTAGTTCAGAGCCACTGTACAGATCACGCACAGCCGCCCTAGAGACAACTACACCCACTGAACCAGCAAGACCTTGAATAAACCGCAAAACAATTAAAAGTCCAATCGAAGGACTAAAAGCACATAGCACTGAGGAAACGGCATAGATGAACATCCCTATAAGCAGTGGACGGCGACGTCCATATACATCACTCAGTGGTCCAGCTACTAACTGACCCGAGGCCAGTCCCAATAAAAAGAAGGTGAGACTTAGCTGCACCAAAGCAGCTGTCGTACCGAAATCGTCAACAAGTGTAGGCAGTGCTGGCAAATACATGTCAATCGACAACGGCCCAATGGTTGTAATGGAGCCCAGAATAACAGCAAGTTGCAATCTCTGCTTCCTTGAGGGTCCATCTACAGCAAGTTTATTAGTATTTTGCATTCCAATCATGATCCTTACGTCAACCTTTCTAAAGCAACCCGGGGGCCTTTTTTGTATTCTTCATACTAACGTAAAGGAACTCAAATGATCAATCCTTTTATAAGGCCTCATTCGGGGCTAATAACTTAAAAATAACCGCCAAAAGGCGGTTATCCTAATTGTTTTATGCATTTTGAGATGTGCTAAACCCCTGTAGCCAATCTTTGGCGGCTTCGGCTTCCGCCATACTCAAGCGGTGACCTTGATTGCCCCAATGGGTTGTAACCTCAGCGCCTGCTTTCTGCAGAATCCCCTCTAGCTCCTGAGTTTCCGTAGATGTTATTAGCGGATCATTCGTACCTGCCCCAATAAAGATAGACACCCCTTCTAGAGAAGGAAGCTCCACATTGCGTAATGGCACCATCGGATGCAACAGCACTGCCGCGCGGAAAATGTCCTTATAATGAAACAGAAGGCTACCAGCAATGTTTGCACCGTTAGAGTAACCAACCGCTACCAGATTGTTGGCATCAAACCCGTATTTCTCTGCCGCCTCATCCAGAAACTGCTTAATCTCATGGGTACGGAAAACTAAGTCCGCTTCATCGAACACTCCTTCTGCCAGCCGACGGAAGAATCGTGGCATGCCATTCTCCAGCACATTGCCCCGTATACCTAGCACCGATGAATCTGGGGATAACATCTCAGCCAGCGGCAGCAAATCCTGCTCATTACCACCTGTGCCATGAAACAACACTAATGTAGGTTTAGTTATATCTTTACCTTTACGGAATACATGAATCATCCCTGCTTCACCTCAATTTCTCTTACTTGAATAGGCGTTAAGTTTTCTTCGATGGCCGCGCGATGCGGCTCAAACCAGGACGGCAGCATCAACTTTTCACCCAACGCATCTGGGGCTTCATCACGGGCAAAACCTGGAGGATCTGTAGCGATTTCGAACAGGATTCCTCCTCTTTCACGGAAATAGATCGCATTAAAATACTGACGGTCTTGAACGGGTGTAGGTCTATGCCCATGACTCTGTACATGGCGCGACCATTCCAGTTGCTCTGCATCATCCTTTGCCCGCCACGCGATGTGATGAACTGTCCCTGCACCTCCCGCTCCGAGCGGAACGGGTGATGTCTTCAAATCAATAATATTACCTAGCTCCCCATTGGTTCTATAGCGAGTATATCCATCTCCGTCAGCAATATGTTCCATACCCAGCGTATGAACAAGTGTCTCGGCTGTTTGCAACGGATTGCTGCTATACAGCACAGCCCCGCCAAAACCTTTGATCGCGTATTTAGTAGGAATCCCACCAAAGGACCACTTACTGAGCGGGCCTTCCTCACGTTCCACCAGTTCAATCCGCAGACCGTCGTAATCGGCAAAAGATAAATAGGGTTCCGAGATCCGACTTCCTTTTGTAACCGAAATTCCGTATTCAGCAAGGCGTTGTTCCCAGAATTGCAGAGCACCGACCGGCACTGCGTAGATCGTTACGCCAACTTGACCACTGCCTATTCTGCCTCTACGCCCTACAGGCGAAGGGAAAAATGTAATAATCGTTCCCGGCGAACCCTGCTCATTCCCAAAGTATAAATGATAGACCTCTGGAGCATCATAATTAATCGTTTTTTTCACGAGCCGTAGGCCCAGAATCCCGGCGTAGAAATCAACATTGCGCTGAGCGTCTCCGACAAAAGCTGTAATATGATGTATTCCTGCAGTTTGAAGTGTCATTATTATAAACTCCCTTCTTAGTTAAAAAACAATGCATCTAGAGAAATCGAACCTGGTCCCGTAAGCGCCACACCTACCGCAAATACCAAAACCGTGAGTGGAAACTCAATTCCGTTCGAAGTGGACCAGAAACCATTTGGAGCATGAACCTTAACGATTGCCCCCAGCATCGTGGCAGCGATTAACACCGCTGCAACAGGCGTTAACAGTCCTGCCGCGAACATAAATCCGCCCACCAGTTCCATAATCCCTGCTAAAATCGCCATAGTCACACCCGGTTTGATTCCGATGGACTCCATCCAGCCTCCCGTACCCTTCGGACCGTATCCTCCGAACCATCCAAATAGCTTTTGTGCGCCATGTCCTATAAAAGCAAGCCCAATCACCAATCTCATTAATAACAGTCCTACACTTATCATTTTTACCTTCCCCTATTCCTTTGATTTAATTATCTTAATGTTAAGATATTGGGTAAAAAAGAGCGCCCGGCGAACCGGAATAACCTATGGGCTGCTCTCCTCTTCCCTCTTCTATCTACAACTCGGAGGCGTTAAACGTATCGCCGCCCTTAATCGTACCCGAGTTAAAACCTTTGTAGAACCAGCGCTTTCTCTGCTCTGAGGTACCGTGAGTGAAACTATCCGGCACTGCATAGCCCTGAGCTTGCTTCTGAATCGTATCATCGCCGACGGCGCTTGCAGCTGCCAGAGCTTCCTCTAAGTCGCCTTCCTCCAGCAGATTCATACCCTGAGCATGATTGGCCCAGACACCGGCGAAATAATCAGCCTGCAGCTCAAAACGAACCTGATATTTGTTGTACTCCTTCTCACTCAACGTCTGGCGAAGGGAATCAAGCTGTTTCGAGGTGCCTAGTAATGTCTGTACATGATGTCCAACCTCATGGGCAATGACATAAGCCATGGCGAAGTCGCCCGGCGCGTGGAAGCGTTGCTGCAACTCATCATAAAAGCTCAGATCAATATATAGTTTGGCGTCACCCGGACAGTAGAAGGGACCAACTGCCGAGGTGGCTGTTCCGCAAGCAGAGTCTACACTCCCACTGTATAGCACTAAAGTGGGGTCCGTATAGGTCATTCCCTGCTGCTGAAAAATCTCACCCCAAACCTCCTCTGTGTCGGCAAGAACTACCGATACAAACTCCGCAAGCTCTTGCTCCTCTGCGGTCTGTTCATAAGGGGCCGTTGAACTGGAGCCTGTGGAAGTCAAACTTCCCAGGATATCCCCGGCATTGCCTCCACTGAGTAACGTGATGACCAGGACAAGGATAATTCCTCCGATCCCGCCACCAATCATCTTGCCGCCGCCGCTCATGCCTCTGCGGTCCTCCACGTTCGAACTCCCTCTTCTTCCCCGCCATTTCATGGCCAAGCCCCCAGTCGAAATATCAGGTAATCTTAAGTACATGGCTACCTGGCTTCGTTAAGTTAAATATCTTATTAGTGATATACCCAAAAAAGCAGGGTTTCACTTATACTTACTGGAGTTGGGAGAATGAGGATGGAGCCGAACTACTTCCAACCTTATAGAAGCGTCTAGTTATTCGTCATGTTCGCAGCGCCTATACACCTTTGCCAAGCTTTTTCATTAATTCGATAGCCTGGACTTTCTCTTCCTTATCTAATCCACCCATCAAATCATGAATTGAGGCTACATGACGAGGGAAAATCTCATCAAACAGTTCACGGCCTGCATCCGTAATCTCCGCATAAGTAACGCGGCGATCCTCGCTACAGGGTACACGTTTCAGCAGTCCCTTTTTCTCCAACTTGTCGATATTATAGGTAATGCTTCCGCTCGTAACGAGAATTTTCTCCCCAATCTGTTGCAGCGGAATCCGCGTTCTATGGTAAAGTACTTCAAGCACCATGAATTCAGCCGAAGCCAAGCCATAACTCTTCATATCCTTCACCGCATGATCCATTAGGCTTTTATAAGCCTTAGATAAGACTACGAACAATTTCAGTGAGGCGGCTTGTTCTTCGTCAGGTGCACTCTCTGTATTACGCAGATTTATTTGTTTATCACTCATCAATTCCACCTCCACTTCAATCAAACTTGTATCCAATCCATTTATTTGTCTTTACGTTAAATATCTTTAAGTTAAGATAACTATACGACTTCCCATCCTCCTTGTCAACCTCATCGCTAAAAAAGTCACTTCCGTCTAGAGACCGGTAAGTTTTCCTTTGACACTTTACAGGGAGTGATAAAAATCACCCCAAGTTTGACCTGACCTATAAAAGGGCGTATTCTTGTCTTTACGAATGACTCTTTAGTAAGCGATTTCAATACCCTAAAGGAGGCGACCTGATGAGTTCGTTCAATCCAACCCCTACCGAAGAAGCTATGGAGGGGCAGGCTGGAGCACGACGCGTGCTGATCGTGACAGCCGTAGACGCGGAGCGTGACGCGGTCCTGCGCGGCCTGCAAGGCAGCGACAGGTTCCATGTTATCGCTGCCGGCGCAGGGCCGGCAGCGGCGGCGGCGGGATCCGCCGCGGCACTCGCAGCCGGTTCTTACGGCTGCGTATTGAGCGTCGGGATCGGCGGCGGATTCCCGGGGCTGGCGCCTTTAGGCTCGCTGGTTGTAGCCAGCGAGATGATTGCCGCCGACCTCGGGGCCGAGACGCCGGAGGGCTTCCGCAGCGCTGCCGAGCTCGGCTTCGGCAGCGTGTCCGTGCCGGCTGACCGCGGCACGGTGCAAGCGGTTTCGGCCGCGCTGGCTGCGGCCGGGTTACCCGTAAGCACGGGCATCGTGCTTACGGTCTCGACGGCGACCGGCACCGCGGAGACGGCCGCCGCCCATCTCGCGCGGCATCCCCATGCCGTCGCGGAAGCGATGGAAGGCCACGGAGTCGCCGTGGCCGCCCAGGCGCTGGGGCTCCCGGTACTGGAGCTCCGCGCCATCTCGAACCCGGTCGGTCCCCGCGACCGGGCCGCTTGGAAGATCGGTGATGCAATGGAAGCATTAACGGCGGCAGCCGCTATATTACTGGAGGTGCTGTAATGACAACTGAGCTTAATATCGCTTTTTCCCCTTGCCCTAACGATACCTTTGTATTTCATGCCTGGGCGCACGGGCTTGTCCCGAATGCACCTAAGCTGAATGTAACCTATGCCGACATTGATATTACCAATACGCTGGCTGCTGACGGAGAAGGACCAGAAGTCCTCAAAATCTCCTACGCTGCTCTGCCTTGGGTTCTGGAGCGGTACAAACTGCTGCCATGCGGCGGTGCTTTAGGACGCGGCTGCGGCCCGCTGCTGCTTACAGCAAGTGGACCCCATGCGGTCAAACGCCCAGAAAAGCTAGCCGGACGCCGGATTGCTGTACCTAGCGAACGCTCTACGGCTTATTTGCTTTTCCGATTATGGGCAGCACAAAATGTAACTGGAGGCATCGGCGAAATAGTCGTAATGCCTTTCGATGAGATTATGCCTGCCGTACGGGATGGCCATATCGATGCAGGGCTGGTAATTCACGAAGCCCGCTTCACTTACGCCTCTTATGGTCTTAATATGCTGACTGATCTAGGCAGCTGGTGGGAAAGCGATACCGGACTGCCCATTCCTCTCGGCGCTATCATTGCCCGCCGTGATTTAGATGCCGATGCTATCACCAGCTGGATTCGCAGCTCTCTTCAGTATGCGTGGGATCATCCAACGGATTCCAGAGACTATGTGCTTAGCCATGCTCAAGAGTTGGCTCCTGAAGTGGCTAAATCCCACATCGATCTCTACGTGAATGACTTCTCGATGAATCTGGGTGATGACGGCTATGCCGCAATCTCTGCCCTGCTTAATCGTGCTGCGGCAGAAGGACTTGTGCCTGCAATCGATCCAGCACTGCTTCTTTAGCATTTACCAGATAGTTTAACAATCCCCGGCCACACCTATAAGGTGTTCTCCGGGGATTTTATTTATTCTGCGTAGCCTTCCAGCCAGACATTATTTGGCTTATCGAACCAGTGATTATACAATAGACCTATAAACATGATCTATGAGGGAGGATCACATGATACCTGAAAAAAACAGCAAACAAAACATCGACCGCTTTTTGGGCTTTCAAAATGAATATGACCGCTACCGTCCCGAAGCCCCTGAGATGATTATCAAATTGCTAACAGATTACCTAGGTACCACCCCTTCACTCGTCGCAGATATAGGCTGCGGTACGGGTTTGTCTACTTTTCTCTGGAACGATGTCGCAGAACGCGTAATCGGTATCGAACCCAATCCAGATATGTTGGGAAAAGCAATCGATAAACTTAGCAGATTAGAAGAACCCCAATCAATTACTTTTGTGCAAGGCTACTCTAACCAGCTTCCGCTTGCATCAGATAGTGTAGACATAGTTACCTGCTCGCAATCATTCCACTGGATGGATCCTGAAAGTACACTGCAAGAAATCTCCCGGGTCTTAAAAAAAGGCGGAGTCTTTGCCGCCTACGATTGCGATTGGCCTTTATCTCTTCAGCAAAATGTAGAAGAACGATACAACCAGCTGATCTCCAAAACAGAAGAATTGCTGGCTTCGCTTTTACCTAATGAGGAGAGAGCACATAAATGGGACAAAGAAGGTCATTTGTCACGGATCAAAGCTAGTGGGGCCTTCTCTTTTGCCAGAGAAATCGTATTCCACAACCTAGAGTCCTGCGATGCCCAGCGATATATTGGTTTAACCCTAAGTCAAGGGGGAGTGCAAACCGTAATGAAACTAGACGCTACCTTGCTTGAGCAAGACATCGCCGATTACACCGCCGCAGTTGAACAGCATTTTAAAGGCAGAACATTAGAGGTTCTAATCAGCTACCGAATGAGAATCGGCATCAAATAATCTTCGATCGCAACCAAAAACGCCCCGCCCCCTCATATGAGGAGTTCGGAGCGTTTTCTTCTTTTTTATTTAACTTCTTCCATGAACCCTGAGGTTCTCCACGATCACTATTGCTCCTAATACTTTCAGCAACAGGTTACGCACTTTATGTTTTATGAAGAATGCGGGTGCATTCAAGCCCTCGCAAGGCACCGCCTGGAAGCTAATTACTCTGTCGGCGCTATAATTGGGAGGGTGACAACGATGGTCGTTCCTTGGCCGGGTTCGCTTTCCACGCGGATATCCCCTTTATGAAGCGTTACGATCTGTTTAACAATGGCAAGTCCCATCCCGCTGCCACCATATTTACGGCTGTGGGATCGATCAGCCTTAAAGAACCGTTCAAATATACGTTGCTGATCCTCAAGTGAAATCCCGATGCCAGTGTCTGTTACCCGAACGGTCACGTTGTTGATATCTTGTTTGAGGCTGACGTTAATTACACTGTTATCCTTAGAAAACTTGATGCTGTTGCCAAGGAGATTGGTCCATACCTGACTTAACAGGTCATAATCAGCCAGTAGGATAATAGGCTTCAGATCAAGGTCGAAGCTGATGTTACGAGCTGACCATTGCGGCTGAATCGCTACGATTACTCTTCTTATCTGTTCGTCCAGATTGAATGTAGTTAGCCGTAGCTGCTGGGACTGCGATTCTAATAAACTCAGCTTCAGCAGGCTGTCACTCATTTTAGACATCCGTTCTGCTTCAGCGATAATAATATCCAGATAACGATTTCGCTCTTGTTCTGCAAGATCTACTCGCTTGAGCGCAATCGCATACCCAGATATTGAGGTGAGCGGAGACTGGACCTCATGCGACACATTGGATACAAACTCCTTACGCATCTGCTCAAGCTGCTGCAGATCGTGCATCATTTCTTCAAAGCTGCGAGCCAAGGTACCTAGCTCACCGGTTTGCTTAATATTCAGCTCGACGTTAAAATCACCAGCTGCTATTCTTCTGGTCGCTTTGGTTAGCTTCTTGATCGGTCTGACTAAGAACATTGCAGCTACCAGAATCAAGAGGCTTCCAGCTATCAATGAATAGAGCAAGAAATTTAATATCAAATTCCTTCTGGCAGTGACGGAAGGGGGATTAAGCGTCTCCACAAACATCGCTTTGGTGCCGTCTTCCGTTCTCAACTGCAAGCCTAGGAGAAGCGCAGAAGTATTCCTGTTATGAGGTTGATAAACTTCTCCTGCGAGAACTTTTTTTATTTCTTCCATAGTTACAGGGACCGGCTTGTGCCCATTAAGTCCGTAAGATTGGAATTTACCCGCTTCATCGAATATTCGGATATAGTAGGAATCAAGCTGCTTCATTCCACTTACGAAAGAGTTGGCTTCACGTAATGGAAAGGTTTCGTAAATTTTGACTATATCCTGTCCAAAATGCAATAAGGGAATTCGCATGTTCTCTTTCAGTTTGTCTTCAAATACCCAAGTTGCCACAAACAAAGCAATGATTGTGCCCCCGATTACGGAGGCTAGGAAGGTCAGAACAACGCGTGTATATATAGATCTGATCATTCATGCACCTCAAGCCTGTAGCCAAGTCCACGCACCGTCTCAATACGAAAATCAGGAGTAGTCGCAAACCGTTCACGCAGGCGTTTGATATGCACGTCAATCGTCCGATCATCTCCAGCATAATCAATTCCCCAAATTTGATCGATCAACTGCTCGCGCGTATATACTTGTCCAGGGGTTCCAGCAAGCTTGTACAGCAACTCGAACTCCTTAAGGGGTAAGGGAAATGACTCCGTACCTTTCATCACCTTATAGGTCTGCCGATCAAGGATGACATTGCCAATTTGGATCATCTGCGTGGAGCCAATCCGATATCGTTTCAGCAATGACCTAACACGAACCGTCAGCTCTAACGGATCGAACGGTTTAGTTAAATAATCGTCCGTGCCTAATTCGAAGCCCTTCACTTTCTCCCAGGTTTCGCCTCTGGCAGTCAATATAAGTAATGGAAGATCAGGATTAGCTCTGCGGAGCTCCTTACAAAGCATCCAACCATCCATATTTGGCATCATAATATCCAGCACGACAAGATCGACATGTGTTCCAGCATATACGGCGAGCGCTTCCTTGCCATCCACAGCTTCAACTGTTTCGAATCCGTCGTTGCGGAGAAATAAACAGACAAGTTCGCGAATGTTCGCATCGTCGTCAGCAACCAGTATAGTAGGCATTCGTTTCCTCTTTTCCTGTTGTCCATTCTTACTATTATACTATATTATACTTTCGGCTAAACTGTCTGTTGTCTTGAGGTTACACGATGATCAAACCGAAAAAGAGCGCCTAACACGGTTACCCGTATGTAGACGCTCTTAATGTCGTTTCGCTTTAGCTTTAGTCAGCTTACTTCTTATTCATCTTAAACATTAGGAACAACTCATTATAATGAGCGAGCATCCGTTTGCCAAGGTTATCGTATACTTCAAGCCGGTCCGTAATTTCAGCAGGTGGATAGAACCGGGTATCCTCAGAAGTTTCCTCAGGAAGCAGCTCCAGCGCAGGAATGTTAGGCGTGGAATAACCTACATATTCTGCATTCTTAGCAGCAACGTCTGGGCGGAGCATGAAGTTGATAAACTGATGCGCTCCATCCACATTTTTCGCTGTCCGAGGGATGACCATGTTATCAAACCACTTGTTCGAGCCTTCTTCCGGCACTACATAATCCAGCTTATCATTCTCGTCCATGATCTCGGAAGCATCTCCGGACCAGACAATCCCAACCGCAGCTTCTTCATTTGCCAGCAGCATCTTGATCTCATCACCGACAATCGCCTTAACGTTAGGAGACAACTTGTTGAGCTTAGTCAGTGCTTCTTGCAGATGTGCCTCTTCCTTGTCATTAACGGAATAATGCAGGCTGTTCAAAGCCATGCCCATCACTTCACGGGCTCCGTCTACCAGGAAGATGTTATTATGCAGTCTGCTGTCCCAGAGAGAATCCCAGCTGGTGAAGTCCATGCCCTTGGTCATTTCCGGATTGAAAATAATCCCGACGGTGCCCCAGAAATAAGGCACAGAATATTTGTTACCCGGATCAAACGAGAGGTCCATAAAGCGTGAATCAATATTCTTTAGATTCGAAATCTTGCTATGATCCAGCGGAATGAGCAGATCTTCTTCTTTCATCTTAGCAATGGCATAATCCGAAGGGATTACAACATCAAAGGTAGTTCCACCCTGCTCAACCTTGGTCAACATAGCTTCATTGGAATCGAAGGTTTGATAAATGACTGTTAAGCCGGTCTCTTTTTCAAATTCCTTCAATAGATCGGGATCAACATAGTCGCCCCAGTTATAGATAGTCAGTGTGTTCCCACCTGAATAACCCTCTCTCGAATTCATCCAAGAGCCCAAGTACATGAGCGCAAATGCCGTGATAAGGATCGCCAGAAAAGCATTTATCAGCTGTTTCATCTAGGCACCCCCGCTTCTGCAACAGGCTCCGCCACAGCTTCTGCTGTGTTATGGCGATTTTTCTTAAGGGTCAGGAAGTAATAACCCACCACGAGCAGAATGGTGAACAGGAAGATCAGCGTCGACAGCGCATTAATCGATAGCGACACCCCTTGCCGGGCTCTAGAGTATATCTCAACCGATAACGTCGAATAACCGTTGCCTGTTACGAAGAACGTAACCGCAAAGTCATCCAGTGAATACGTAAGCGCCATAAAAAATCCGCTGAATATCCCTGGTTTAATAATCGGCAAAATTACTTTAGTCAGCACATCCTTACGGCTTGCCCCAAGATCACGGGCTGCATCCGTTAATGTAGGGCTCATTTCCTGTAGATGGGGCAAAATCATCAATACGGCAATCGGTACGCTGAATGCAACGTGTGAGAGCAGAACAGACGCGAAACCCAGCTTGATGCCAGCAATGGTGAACAGGATAAGGAACGAAGCACCAATAATGACATCTGGACTGACGATCAGCACGTTATTCAGAGACAGCAAGGTGTTCTTGGCGCGGCGATTCTGCACACTTTTAATAGCCAGCGCACCAATAATAGCGATAAGGGTCGCAATAGCCGAGGATAGCAGTGCGATCACAAGCGTATTGATTACGATGATAATCAGGCGCTTATCTTGGACCACCTCACGGTAGTAATCCAGCGTGAAGCCCTCGAACTTATGCATCGTCCCCCCACTGTTGAACGAATAGTACATTAAATAGAAGATAGGAGCATACAGAACAATGAACACCAGAACTAGGTAGAGGTTAGAGAATCCATTTTTATTTCTCATTCCGCGCCCCTTTCCGCGATCCGCCTGTGATAATCATAAACAGCGCCATAATGGCAATCAGAAACACTGCAACTGTAGAACCCATGCCCCAGTCCTGAGTGACCAGGAAATGCTGCTCAATTGCGGTGCCCAGCGTAATGACCCTGTTGCCTGCAATCAGACGGGTGATCATAAACAGGGACAGCGCAGGTATGAATACTGCCATACAGCCTGAGCGTACTCCCGAAATGGTCAGCGGAAAAATAACACGTCTAAACGTGGTCCAGCCCGAAGCCCCCAAATCACGTGCCGCATCCAGCAAGGATAAATTCAAATCCTCCAAAGCGCTGTATATCGGCAGGATCATAAACGGAATAAAAATATAGACAGATACAAATACAAAACTGAAGCCCGTAAACAAAATTTGCTGTTCTCCGATTCCAAGCAGATCAAAGAAATTATTGATCGGACCAAATGTCCCGAATATCCCTATAAAAGCGTAGGTTTTTAGCAGCAAATTAATCCATGTCGGCAAAATAATCAGCAATAACCACAGTTGCTTATGTTTGGTTCTCGTCAACAGATAAGCCGCCGGATAGGCAACCAGCAAAGAGAATGCTGTAATCAGAAACGCGTACCAGAACGAGGTCAGCGTCATTTTTAAATATACAGGGGTGAAGAAACTGACGTAATTATCCAGAGTAATATGGCCATCCAAATCAAATAACGAATAATAGATGACAAGCACTACCGGTGCAATTACAAACAATGCGATCCAGAGGTAATAAGGGATGAGATAGTACGATTTGCCCTTATTCTTCATGACTCTCCACCTCGCCATAAGCTTCCAGACGTCTGTCGAATTCTTCCTCCGTTTCACCGAAACGCATAACATGAATCGCTTCCGGATCAAAATAAAGGCCAATTTCACTGCCTACAGTCGCCTTACGTGTAGAATGCACAAGCCATTCATGCCCGGATTCATCATAACAGCTGATTTCATAATGCACGCCCCGGAATAGCTGGGAATCAACCCGCACACGTAGTTTACCCTGTTCCAGCGTAGAAATTTCCAAATCCTCAGGACGAATAACAATCTCTACGGATTCATTCGGTTTCAGCCCGGCATCGAAACATTCGAAGCGGCGGCCGTTAAACTCCACCAGATAATCCTCGATCATAACTCCCGGCACAATGTTCGATTCGCCAATAAAATCCGCCACAAAACGGTTAATCGGCTCATCATAAATATCGTTAGGGGTGCCGCTTTGCTCGATTTTTCCTTTATTCATGACAAAAATCCAGTCGGACATCGCGAGTGCCTCTTCCTGGTCATGCGTTACAAAAATAAAGGTAATGCCTAACCGCTGCTGCATTTCCCGCAGTATGTACTGCATCTCCGTGCGCAGCTTGAGATCTAGCGCCGATAGAGGCTCGTCCAGCAGTAGAACCTGTGGCTCATTCACAATCGCCCGGGCAATGGCAACCCGCTGGCGCTGACCGCCGGACATTTCGTTAATCGCACGCTGCTCATAACCCACAAGGTTAACGAAGCTTAGCGCTTCCTGCACCTTCTTCGTGATAACATCCTTCTTAAGCTTCTTAATGCGCAGTCCGAAAGCCACATTCTCGAATACGTTCAGGTGTGGAAACAATGCGTAATCCTGAAATACCGTATTGACCTGCCGCTCATTGGCGGGAATGTGGTTAATTACTTTTCCATTTAAATAAATAGAACCGCTCGTTGGCTCAGCGAACCCGGCGATCAATCGAAGAATAGTCGTTTTACCACAGCCAGATGGACCAAGTAGTGTATAGAATTTGCCGCGCTCTATCTCAAAGCTGACTCCTTTTAACACCGGATCTTCGTCGTCATATTGCTTAGTAACTTCTTCAAATGAAATAATGGTACCTTCCTGAATAGCTATAGCTAACAACCTCCCTTACCTTAGTAATACAATACTATTTTACCCGCATCTTGCGGAGAACAATCGAAATGAGTATGCTCAGCGCTAATAAGCGACAATTTTCCCTCTCCTTCGACGCTCCAATAGATATAGCATATTAGATTGTACCATTATATGCGATAGCTTACATTGTTAAATGCTAAGCATAAACTTAACAAGTTTGTAAAAAGTCCAGTCTTCCCTGCCCTTTTTGAGGTGCTATAATGAAAACGAACTGAAAAGCCAGTGTGGTTTTCTTATTTTTGCGAAAGAAGATGAATGATAATGAACGAGGGGTTACTAGACCGCCTTGAAAAATATGGATTCTCGCTTTACATGATACGAATTACGCTTGCCGCATCACTATCCTGGGTAGCCGTACACAGTTTATATGGTGACCAATATTTATACTTTGCACCGCTTGCAGCCATTCTAATTACTCAAGCCAGTGTGAAGGCTTCACTTGAAAAAGGAATCTACCGCCTGATCGGCATTATTATCGGCGGAATCGTCAGCCTGATTGTAGGCCAATTCTTCGATGTAGGTGCATTTTCCATTCTGCTAATTCTGCTCATCGGGATTGGAATTGCCACAGCCTGTCGGATGAATATCCAAGCGGTTTCGCAGGTGGGGGTAACCTCGGTTCTGGCCCTTACCTTTTATCACAATGATTACGTGCTGTGGAGAGTCGCCGAAACCTTTATTGGTGTGCTCATTGCCTTGATCATCAATATGATTATCGTTCCACCGAACAGGTTCGTCAAGGTAAAAGCATTGGCACTCGATGGAAGCCTTCTACTTTCGGATGCTTTAAAAGGTCTCGTAGGCATAAGAAGAGATTCATCAAAGGATAATAATATGCTGGAGCAAGCAGGTAAACTGCTGTCTGCCAGCAATCAACAACAGAAGGAAATGTTCTATACCATTGCTCACTATCAGTGTCGTGGTGATCTAAAGGGACTTATACAAGCCACGGCACATCTAAAGACCATTCATTCCTATGTTAAAGAAATTGCCGATGATATTTGCTTGCTGCCAGCACATCATGCCAATTCTGACTGGATGCTGGAAGTGCTGGAGGCAACAGCCGATTGTATAGCTGTTTATGGTACCAAGACCTTATCCAAGGCTGAATGCCAACGTTCACTTACAGATTGTCTGCATCGTGCCCGCGACTTGCAGGCGGCCAGCTTCTCTGAACTGCAAGGACGGTGCTCACTGTCATCTGTTCGTGATCTAGGAGCGCTCTTCAGTCACTTAAACCGGGTACTCGAAGAAGTGGAACGTGCTAGTTCTGCTACTTACGTAGTTGCAGCTCGGCCTTCAACAGCTGAAATCACACGCGCTATACGCTTAATTAAAAAAGGACTCTCCCAGAAGCTCTAAGCTTGGGAGTGTCCTTTTTTTATGTTCAATCCCTATTAGACATAATGCCCTTTAGCACGACTGGTTACTACAACCATCCAACAAATTTAACTGACTGATTGTTTGGCAGCACGCCCTATCTTCACATTTACCAGTACAATACTGCTGACAATCAGCAATAATCCGATCACAAGGTTTATGGTAATCTGCTCTTTCAAAAAAACTACGCTGGTTGCTATCGAGATCAGGGGGATCAAGAAGGTGAATGAACCTACTTTTCCTGCTTCTCCTTCGTTAATCAGCTTGAAATAAATTAGCCAGCCCAGAGCAATAACAAAGATTGCGATAAACAAGGTATCCACAATAAAGGTTCCACTCCAGGTGATATCCGACCATTTCTCCGTAGCTGATCCCGAAAGTAGCAGAATGATGCCACCGATCGTGATTTGCATAGCCGTCATCCACAGCATATCCACACGTACAGCATTCCGTTTCATATATATTGTTCCTAATGCCCAGCTTAAGGCACTGGCTAAAGCCAACACAATTCCCCATATGGAGATACTCCCATTAATTCCGCCGATACTAAGAGAGGCTACCCCGAGAAAGCCAAGCAGCAAACCAGACATTTTAAGCCCGTACATGCTCTCACCTAACCACAGCCAAGAAAAAATACCTAACAATACAGGCTGCAAAAATACAATCGATGAGAACAATCCCGCCGGAACATACTGCAAGCCAATTGTCTGAAATCCATAATAGAACACAATACTAAGTACCGCCGAGATCAGATAGATCGGCCAGAGCTGCTTGAAGCGAAGCTCCTTCACCTTGGGCAATGCAATTAGAATCAGAATAATACCGCCTACGACGGTTCGAATACCTGCAAATAATAGAGGTGGAGCATAGTCTAAGGCGATTTTGGATATAGGCCAATTAATGCCCCATACAATCACCAAAAAAATAAGAAGGATCATACTTTTCTTCTGCTGATTCATTTGTTCACTTCCTTGGTGTAGATTCATCACAAATGATACAATAAACAAGAGCATAAATGAAATGAATAATAATCATAAGGGGCATATCATATTTGTTATGAACAATACTCAAATTCGTTTATTCGTCAAAATCGCCGAAAGCGGCAGCTTTACTAAAGCTGGTGTAGAACTGAATATGACACAGCCTGCGGTCAGCCGGGCGATCTCGTCCCTCGAAGCCGAATTAGACGTGAAGCTCTTGCTTCGAGACCGGCGTAATGGCCTGATGCTTACGGATATCGGCAAACGTATTCTTGTTATTTTCCGTGAAATTCTAATGGGCTTTGATAAGGTCAATCAGGAGATTTACGCGGAGAGAGGTCTTGAAAAAGGAAGTATCCGCATTGGAGCTTTCCCTGTGGCAGCGGCTCATTTTCTACCGAAGATTATTAGCTCTATCACTAAAAGATATCCAAATATTACAATTAGCTTACAGGAGGGTTCTATCGCTGAAGTCAGAGAATGGCTGGATTCAAAAGAAATTGATGTTGGCTTATTGCTCGCTCCCAGTGCAGAATTCGAAACCATTCCATTATATAGAGAGAAATTGTTTGCCGTTTTTAGAGATGACCATCCCCTGCAAAAGCGATCCATTGTATGTGTGCAGGAATTAGCGAACGAGCCCATGTTGATTTGCAAAGCAGGATATGAACCGCCCGTTGTAGAGCTATTCCGCAGAAGTAATAGCCATCTGAATGTGAAATATGTGGTTAATAACTTTGCAACAGCTCTTAATATGGTTCAGGAGGGACTGGCGATCGGCGTGATGTCTGAACTGTCCTTGTTATCTCTGCCTCCAAATGTGGTTACCCGTGAGCTGCAGCCGGATGCTTATAGAGATATCCAAATTGCGGTCAGCTCGCTTGCCGACACTTCAATTGCTGTAAAGCTCTTCATTGAGACAGCGCTGGATCTTTTCACTCAAAAATAAAATGGATTAATTAATAGATGATAAGGAGTGCTGAGGATGAACTTTAAAAGACTAGGAAATAGCGGATTACAGGTATCCGCATTAGGACTGGGAACGAACGCTTTCGGCAAACGTGCGGATCAAGAGACCTCCATTCAGATTGTACATGCTGCGCTTGATCATGGAATTAATTTCATAGACACTGCTAATATTTACGCTGGCTCAGAATCCGAGCGAATCATCGGTCTGGCCTTGGAAGGTAGGAGACATGAGGCTGTTCTAGCAACTAAAGCAGGTTTAGTTAAAAATGAGGGTCCCAACGGCAGCGGCTCCTCCCGTCGCCATTTGCTGCAGGAGCTTGAAGATAGCCTTCGCCGCCTTAAGACGGACTATATCGATCTATACCAGATTCATACCTTTGATCCCTATACGCCGCTTGAAGAAACCTTACGAACCTTGGACGATATGGTATCCTCGGGGAAAGTCCGTTATATCGGGGCCTCCAACTATACAGCATGGCAATTAATGAAGGCGATTGGGATTAGTGAAGCACGCAACTTCACCAAGTACATTTCAATTCAGTGCAGCTACTCCTTAGCAGACCGGACACCGGAGAATGAGCTTCTTTCGCTCTGCCTGGATCAAGGTGTAGGGATCATTCCATACTTTCCGCTAGCTGGCGGGATTCTCACTGGCAAATATAATACAAGCGACTCAGCCCCATCGGGGTCCAGAGCAGATACCGATCCTAATTTCAAAAGATTCCTTGATGCTGACCGGATCAAGCTCGGAAGCCAAGTGAGCCAAATTGCTGAGGAAATGGAAACCTCATCTACTGCGCTCTCCTTAGCTTGGCTTATGAATCGGCCTGCCGTCTCGACGGTTATTGTCGGGGCTACACGTGTGGAACAGCTGGAACAAAATTTGCTTAGTACCTCGCTTGTACTTAATGAAGAAACTTCGGCCAAGCTGGATGAAGCCAGTGATTCCTTCCGTTATGGCGAACCGTTCGCTTTTTACCGGCTCCCATAGAGTAGTATGCTTTAACTTCTTACAAGGATGGAGGAAAGATTAATGACAACCTATACAGCTGACAGCATTCAAGGAATGCTTGAAGAGCATAAGGATTTTTTTAATAGCGGCGTAACTAAAGAGGTTTCTTTTCGTCTCCAGCAGCTGCTCAAGCTTAAGAATATTATTAAACAATACGAAGGACGTATCATCACCGCACTACAACAGGATTTAGGAAAAGGTGAGTTCGAAGCCTATGCCACAGAAATCGGCTTTACGCTGGACAGTATCGGCTACATGATGAAACATCTTAAGCGTTGGGCGAAGCCTAAAAAGGTTCGATCGCCGCTGCACTTATTTCCTGCAAAAAGTTATATTTTAAGTGAGCCTTACGGCACAACGCTCATTATTGGCCCGTTTAATTATCCATTTCAGTTGCTAATTGAGCCCCTGATCGGCGCCATTGCCGCTGGTAACTGCGCTGTCCTCAAGCCATCTGAGAGCACACCTGCCATCTCGTCCGTGGTTGAGCAGCTTATTCAGGAGACCTTCGAGCCGCAGTATATCCGCGTAATTCAAGGGGAAAAAGAGACCACTAATTTGCTGATCCACGCCAAGTTTGATTATATTTTCTTTACGGGCAGTGTGCCTGTCGGCAAAATCGTAATGGAAGCGGCAGCGAAAAATTTAGTGCCTGTAACCTTGGAGCTTGGCGGGAAAAGTCCGGTTATTGTTGATAAGACCGCTAATCTTGATGTTGCAGCGAAACGGATTGTCTGGGGCAAGCTGCTGAACGCGGGCCAAACCTGTATCGCACCGGATTATCTATGGGTCCACAAGGATATTGCCAAAGAATTGATCACCAAAATCAAACATCACATCACTGAGTTCTACGGTCAGGATGCACAGCCTAATACAGATTACGGCCGGATCGTGAATGATCGCCAGCTGCAAAGACTTGCCGACCTCATTGCGCGTGATCAGAGCAAGGTGATTATGGGCGGCACCATCGTGCCAGAAGAACGTTATATTGAGCCTACTTTAATCTATCCTGCCACTTGGACGGATGCTGCTATGGAAGATGAGATCTTCGGTCCGATCCTCCCAATATTGGAATATCATCAATTGGATGAGGCCATTCAGAGCATTAATGAACATCCAAAGCCACTGGCACTATACCTATTTACGGAGGATAAGAGTGTAGAACAACAGGTGCTGTCCCGAGTCTCATTCGGGGGAGGGTGTATCAATGATACGATCTCACATGTGGCGAGCACTTATCTTCCGTTTGGTGGAGTAGGAAACTCTGGAATCGGGGGTTATCACGGGAAGTATAGCTTTGAGGTCTTCTCCCATCGTAAAAGCATCGTCAAGCGAGGCACACGGATCGACCTCGGAATCGTATATCCTCCTTATGGCAATAAAGTGAAGCTGGTTCGAAAAGTAATGAAATAAACAAAGCAGCAAACCTCCCATGATCGGGAGGTTTGCTGCTTATCAGGGTAACTACGCAAACAGCTCTAACAATTTCTCAACACTTATCTCTGCGGTGGAAGCCAGACATAGATCCGCGGTCCCGGTTACGAGCGCCACTCCAGCTCCCACTGACCTCATACCAGCAGCATTAATTGCGGCTATTCCTTCCTCGGTATCCTCAATCGCCACACAGCAGTCTGGGGATATGCCCAGCATCTCCGCAACCTGCAAGTGAATCTCTGGATCTGGCTTGCTTCTACGCAAGTTGCCAGGGTCAGCCACCGCCTGAAACCAATGCCCGATCTGCAAGCGTTCGAGAATCAGCAGCGCATTCTCATTCACTGAAGCCAGTCCGATAGCAATCCCTCTTTGCTGCAAATCGGACAACACGCTGTGGATACCCGGATACAGCTCAGCAGGCGTCATTTGCTGAACCAGCTGTCTATACTTCTCGTTCTTTTTGTTGCAGAGCATTCCCTTTACCGGTTGCGGCAAATTCAGTCCACTACTCTCCAGAATGACTTCTAAAGATTCCATTCGACTTAGGCCCTTAAGACTCTTATGCTTCTCTCGATCAAAAGAAAGCGCAAGTTCATCCGCCAGATCCTTCCAAGCCTCATAATGATACTCTCCAGTGTCAGTAATTATCCCGTCCAGCTCGAAAATAACAGCTTCAAGCTGCTTCACATTCGAAAGCCTCAGCGGCTTCTGTGCAGACAACTGTATAAGGTTTCCCTTATGCATAATCTCAAGCTCTTCGCCCTCCAGCAGCGTATAGATCACTTCTGTATCACTCACAAAAATATCCAATAGCTGTCCAGCGCATGTTATTTTAAACCGATAGCTCTCCCACTGCGCTGGCACACTAGGATTAAATGATAACATCCCGCCGCATAAGCGCATGCCACCAAAACCATTCACAATCGACAGCCAGGAGCCTGCCATAGCAGCAGTGTGCAGTCCATCCTTTACGTTGCGGTTGATATCATCCAAGTCCATCCGTACCGTGCGGTCAAAATAGGAATAGGCTCCCGTCAAATCACCAATCTCAGCAGAGATTATACTGTGAATACACGGTGACAATGAAGAATCATGCGTCGTCAGCGGCTCATAATAATTATAATTCCGGATCTTATCCGCCAAGCTGAATTGGTCACCCAGCAGAAACATCGCCATTACCAAGTCCGCCTGTTTCAACACCTGATGACGGTAAATTACCAGCGGATGGTAGTTGAGCAGCAGCGGATATTTGTCAGCTGGTGTATGCTCGAAATCCCATTTTTTCTTGGAGAGAAACGTGTCGTCTTGAGCATAAATGCCAAGTCCCTCATCAAAGGGGATAAACATTTTGTCCGCCGCTTCCAGCCACACTAATGTCTCATGCTCAGTCAGACCGATTTTTTGCTTCAGGCGTTCAAAATGCTCAGGATACTGCTTAGACAATATCCCTGCCATCTCGTGTGCATAATAAAGCTGATCCTGTACCATAAAGTTGGTGTATGCATTATTGTTGACGATAGCTGTATATTCATCAGGACCGGTTACTGCATCAATACAAAAGACACCGCCCCTAGCCGGATTAAAGTACCCCAAGTCCAACCAAAAGCGGGAAGTTTCGAATAAAATTTCCGCTCCCTTCGTAACCAAAAAATCATAATCTCCGGTAGCCAGTACATACTGCTTGATGGCATACGCAATATCCGCATTAATATGCATTTGCGCCGTGCCTGCCGGGAAATACGCAGAGTTCTCTGCCCCGTCTATAGTCCGCCAAGGGAACAAGGCTCCCTTCTGCGACATTACCGCTGCACGCTCCCGTGCTTTGTCTAACGTGGCATAACGAAATTCGAGCAGCTTTCGGCTAATCTCCGGCTGTGTGAACGTAAAGAAGGGCAGCATATACATCTCGGTATCCCAGAAATAGTGCCCTTCGTATCCTTCACCCGTTAATCCCTTGGCTCCAATATTCGTAACCCCATCACGGCCTACGGATTGAAGCAGTTGAAAAGCATTAAAGCGAATGCCCTGCTGAAGCGCAAGATCACCATGAATCTCCACATCCGTATGTGCCCAGTATCGATCCAGATAAGCCTGCTGTTCCTGGGCAAGCGCTTCAAACCCGCTATGGTCTGCTAAGTGTAATATTTCAGTACTTCTACTAAGTAGTTCGTCTTCTGGATAATCTTTAGAGGTATGGTAAGAGATATATTTGGTTAGTGAGACGCTTTCCCCACGCTCCACCGGGACGACAAACTGCATGGATAATTTCTGCCCCTCATGCTGTACGGTCCTTTTACCCTCAGATCTTGAATCAAGCTTATGACTTACCCCTGTTAATAGGGCAAACCGGGTATGCCGCGTCCGCTGCTTCATCCATAAGAAGGACTGTCCCGGTTCATGACCGGTATCCTCCAGGAGCAGACTTGGCTCCTTGCCTCCCGAGCCCAATCTGGGATCATCCGTTACCTTAGGTCTTTGGATCTTGCCGTCGATGGATGAAGTGAAGGTAAGCACTCCGCTGAAATTCAGCGCTTTAACCTCATAATCTATCGCCGCCAGATGTTTGTGCTGCAAAGTCACCATCCGCCGGATATGAAGCTGTACCCGGTGACCAGCTGGAGATTCCCAATCTACCTGCCGATGCAGAACCCCGCTTCGCATATCCAGCTTTCGTTCATAATGATGCACTTGCCCACTGTTTAACTGAAAGGTCTGCCCTTCAATACTCAGTTCAATAATCTTGGCATCTGTTACGTTCAGCATCGCTTGATTGCGGGATGGATATCCGTAGGCTCCTTCTGGATATACAATGGGCTCCGAATCAAAAAAACCATTCAAATAATTGCCTGTTACAGACGAGCCTGAGCTGCCGTGGTAACCTTCTTCGAAATTACCGCGCATACCAATATATCCATTGCCAAGAGCAAAAATACTCTCGCTTCTTTGATTGTTCTCTTCACTATAAGCTTCCTCATCAAGACTCCACTCCCGGTAAGGATATACCGCCGCCGGATGTACGTATGGTTTCATCTTCATCTCTCTAAGCTCCCCCTGATCACAGTTTCATTCGGGTTCTAAATCATTAACCTTTCACCGACCCACCCATAAGCCCTCTGACGAAATACTTTTGCAGCAGGAAAAAAATAGCGAGCGGCATCAGCATAGAGATAAATGCAGCCGAAGTAAGTAAATGCCAATCGTTGCCTCGTGAGCCAACTAAATCGGCAATTTTCATCGACATAACTTGCACAGACGGTTGATTGCCGATAAAAATCAATGAGACTAAATAGTCATTCCACACCCATAGGAATTGGAAGATCCCGATAGAAGCCAGTGCTGGCACTGATAGAGGCAGAATTAGCCTGCTGAATATAGTGAAATGACTTGCCCCATCCATGAAAGCCGATTCGAACAAATCCTTCGGCAATTGACTGATAAAGTTGTACATAAAGTACGTAACCAGCGGTAATCCAAAAGCCGTATGCGCCAGCCAAATTCCCAGATAACTTCCGTTTAGCCCAAGTGCGGTATAATCCTTAAGCACTGGAATAAGCGCAACCTGTATCGGAATGACGAGCATTGCAATAATGATTACAAAAAGGATTCTGCGCCCAGGAAACCGCAGCCAGGCAAAAGCATATGCAGCAAAAGAAGCGATCAGCACCGGAATAACTGTTGCTGGAACAGCAATCGTTAGCGTATTCCAGAAGGCCTGTGACAATCCGGAGCCTTTTTGCACCGTTTCACTACCATCAGCCTGTTTCAGCTTGTATTCCTTACCGGAAAGCACATTATTATAGTTATCCAGCGTGAGATCCGGTGTCATCTTCCAACCTTGTATCTGTTCATTTACGGTACGTGCTCTACGATTCTCCCACATAAGCCGGCTGCCATCTGCCTTCACGCCAGCCTTCAGCTCATCATCTGTATAAGTTTTACCGTTCACCTCAATTGGCTCCCGAAGATCCACATCCTTGGATAGCTGAATCGTCTCTCCAGCCTTCCACTCCTGATGAGGAAAAGCTTTCCACCATCCAGTCTGCAGAATGTCAGCAGCCGGACGGAAGGAGGAAATAAATAGCCCAAGAGTCGGAAGCAGCCAAATAAAACAGATCACACCCAACACGATATTTACAACCGTTTTGCTGCCTTTTCTCTTCTTTTTGCCAGCCATTAGAATCCCCCCTGCTTACGGAACTGACGTAGATTGATTATGATCACAGGCAGCACCGCGATCAGTAGAACAATAGCCAGCGTGGAGCCGTAGCCGAAATTACGGTACATAAAGAATTGCCGGTAGAACTGTGTAGCAACAACCTCTGTATCGTATTGACCTCCTGTCATCACCATGACGACGTCAAATATTTTCAACGTAAAGACGATAATGGTCGTTGTCACTGTCAGAATGGTTGATGAAATATATGGAATCATGATTCCAAAGAAAATCTTCACCTCATTTGCTCCATCCACTCGTGCAGCTTCCAAAATGTCGTCAGGAACCCCTTTGATTGCTGCCGAGAAAATCACCATTGCAAATCCCGTCTGCATCCAGATCAAAATGATAATGAGGAAAAAGTTATTCCATGGCTGAAGCATACTCGTCCAGGCTTGGGGTTCTCCCCCAAAATAAGTAACGATTGCGTTCAACAGCCCGATTTGTTCGTCACCCGGTTGATAGTAATATACGAATTTCCAAATGACTCCTGCCGCTACAAAGGAAATAGCCATCGGCATAAAGATGATCGATTTGGCGATTTTCTCATAGCTGCTGCGATCGGCAAGAATAGCAATTAAGAGCCCGAATGCTACACAAGCAAGCGTGCCAACGAATACCCAAAGTAAATTGTTACGCAATGCCGTTGCCATCAGATGATCGCTAAAGATCGCTGCATAATTGCTCAGACCCACAAATTTTTCTGAAGAAGCATTAAAAAAGCTCAAATATAATGTTCGCAGTGCAGGCAGGACCAGTAACCAGCCCAGAATAATCACTGCCGGACCAATAAAGATATAAGGCAGCACCTTTCGCCGGATATGATCAGGGTACTGCTCAACCGCCCAAGTCAGCGTATAGTAAATCAGATAAACACCTAGAACTCCCCAGAGGACAGCCAGAACCGCTGTTAGCAGCGGATTTAATGTGGAATCCCGGAAGAATAAAAAGATTGCGCCGTTAACAACAATATTCGCTAACAACACAACTAGGGACAGCATTACCGCCTTCAGGCTGACGGTTGGCCTAGCTTGTGGTTGTGTTGGCATTTGTGGCTGTGGCTGTGATTGTGCACCCATATTAGCTCCAGCTCCTCCTATAAGTTTTGCGGAGCAAAACTCTTATCATAAGCATCGAACTCACTAGTTAGAAAACAAAAAGAGGGGCAGACAATCCTCTTTTCTCACTGCCCCTCTTTTTACTGTGCGCTTTAAATATTAGGTTAGTTGTTCCAGCCGGACTGGATTTGTTCCAAGGCTTGATCCAGTGTCGCTGTACCGCTCACATAGTCGGTCATCCCTTTCCAGAAGGTGCCTGCACCCACTTTACCTGGCATCAAATCAGAGCCATCAAAACGCAGTGTGGAAGCATCTTGAACCAACTTCGCCATCCGGCGATCAGATTCAGAGGTATACCAATCAAGGGAAGCATCATTCATAGGAGCAATTACGCCGCCAGATTGTACCCAGCTCTTAATCGACTCTCCAGTGGTGAAGAATTCCATGACTGCACGAACCTCTGGACGATCGTTGAACATAGCGTAAATATCACCTGCAACCAGCACTGGTTTACCATATTGCGCATCAATTGGCGGCAAGTAGAACCAATCATAATCCTGATCAACCTTTGCCGTTTCAGGGAAGAAGCTTGTAATAAAGTTACCGAGCATATTAAACCAGGCTTTAGGCGGATCAGTGAACATTGGCGCTGGGGCATCCCCGAAGGATGTCGTCACGATAGACTTAGCACCACCGTAAACATAATCCTTGTTAAGCCAAATTTTAGACATGATTTCAACAGCATTTTTTACTTCTGGTGAAGTAAATGGCAGTTCACCTTTTACCCACTTATCGTAGTTCTCAGGCGTAGTCGTACGAAGCATTATATTTTCGACCCAGTCTGTTGCTGGCCAACCCGTTGCAGCACCACTCTCAATGCCAATAGCCCAGGCAGGATCGCCATCCTTGGCAATTTGTTCAGTGAGTGCCATCAGCTCATCCCAAGTTTCAGGAACCTTGTAACCTGCATCATCAAATTGTTTCTTTGGATACCATACCAAGCTCTTTACATTACTGCGGTTCCAAATCCCCGCCATGATCTTCCCGTCTTTTCCGTCCATCGTAGACATATCGAGCCAGCTCTTGTTGTAATTAGCCGTCAATTTGTCTTGATCCAGCACACTGGTCAAATCGATAACCTTGCCCGTCTTAGCAATCGATGCCAGCAATCCCGGCTGCGGGAAGTCAGCGATATCAGGAGCATTTCCGCCGTCCACCCGAATATTTATTGTTGCTTCGAACTCCTTGGAGCCCTCGTATTGAATATCGATCCCTGTCTTCTCTTCAAATTCTTTAATGCTGCTCTCAAATTTCACTTGGTCAGCATCTACGAAGGGTCCAAACATGGTTACTTTAGTCCCTTTATATTCACCTTTCATCGCTAAATCTAACGGGGAACCCGAAGGTTCAGCACTAGGTGCATTTGTCGCTTTCTCGGTGTTATCTGCTGTTGGGCTGACTGTTGCCGCCGGTGGATCTGTAGGCGCCGCATTATTGTTGCCTCCGCCGCATGCGCTCAGCGTCATTGTGAAGGATAAACACAGTACTAAAGCCAACGACTTTTTACGTCCTGAGATCTTCTTCATCTTTTGTACATCCCCTTTAATGGTTATAGAGATAACATCTTATTCAATCATCCGGGCACCCTGGCATGTATTAGCAGCTTGTAGCAGATCACCTCCTTGCAAAGCTTTTCAGAAGACAGGTAAATATCCTAAAATCAAACTCCATCACAAATGTAATTTAATAATAGCGCTTACATTTTTTATATTATCATAATTAGTAACCGTTTCCAATCGGAAAATGAGATGTTTTTCATAAGAATTCATACTATTTTCTATCCTAACATTTAAATTTTAATTAAGACCGATACATGGCTCTGAAAAGCTTTTCAGAAGAAGGTCACAAAAATAAAGAGCCTTTATTTTTCCCGCGTGGATTCCCGCACAATCAGCTTATGCTCCATCTTTTCATTCAATACCTGGACACCACCTGTTGTGAGCAATTCATGCAGCATCTCCGCCGCACGATACCCTAACTCATAAATCGGCTGTGCAATCGTGGTCAGCTTTGGAATGAACATACTCGACATCCGCAAATTATCAAATCCAATCACAGATACCTGCCCCGGAACTAGAATATTACGATCCTTCAGATAAGAAATCGTCCCCATTGCAAATTCGTCAGCAACACAGAAAACGGCGGTCAGCTCGGGATAATCAGTAAACAACTCATGCGCAGCTTGATAAGCGTGTTCGAACCTGTGATTGGCATATTTGCTCTTCACAATATTCTGCTGTAGTCCAAACTCTGTTAATGCTCTTACAAAACCCTCATAACGAGGCGGGCCGGATACGGAGTTATCATGGTTAAAACCAATCATGCCAATGTCCTTATGCCCTAAATCAATCAGAAACTTTACCGCATCGTAAGCCGCCTGTTCATCATCCACCTCCACAGATGGAATGTCGTACTCATCAGAATGCGAGGATACCAACACAAAAGGAATTCTACAACCGACTAATTTGTCATGTGTCTCAGGATAAAGGACATCACTTGCGAACACGATCCCATCCACCTGCTTCTCATGAAAGTTATCGATGTAAGACAACATCCGTTCTTTGTCGCGGTCCGTATTGCAGATCATTAAACTGTATCCGAGCTTGATGCATGCATCCTGCATTCCCCGAATAACCCCTGCGAAATACAGGTTCTCAATATCCGGAATCAGCAGGCCCAGTGTAAAAGACTTCTTGTAGATCAGGCCGCGTGCAAACGCATTTGGTTGATATTGCAAACGTTCTACAGCCTCCATCACTCGATTCCGTTTGCTCTCTACGACCGTATTCGGCGCATTCATAACACGCGATACGGTGCTGATCGACACCTCCGCCATTCTGGCAACATCTCTTATGGTTGGCTTCATAACGATAACTTCCTTTTTTTCAGGTAACTTTTCGATGTGATTATAGCAAGCCCGTTAAGAAATAACAACAGATTTTTTAAAGCGCTTACATTTTATTTTAAAGACATACTTATTCCTTATCTAATCATTACAAAGTGCGTATAACTTACTTAAAGTGTGTATATAGTTTTATTACATGGTATACTAGGCGAGTAGCATTATTCGCAGCTACAAATACTGCTCTAGACTATCTGAGCGTTTATTATAGGAGGGATTACATTGAAGCAACAGCGCGATATTCGATTCTCCGTACTGGACTTAGCCTCTATTGTGGAGGGTGGCACAGCGGCAGACTCTTTTCATAACTCTTTAGCTTTAGCTCAACATGCTGAGGCATGGGGCTATCACCGGTATTGGTTTGCTGAGCATCACAACATGATTGGTGTTGCCAGTTCTGCTACCTCACTCTTAATTGGCCACATTGCTGGCGGCACAAAAAGCATACGCGTAGGCTCTGGAGGCATCATGTTGTCCAACCACGCACCACTTGTCATTGCGGAACAATTCGGGACCCTCGAATCCCTATATCCAGGACGGATTGATTTAGGACTGGGCAGAGCCCCAGGATCCGATCAACCTGCTTCCCGTGCGCTACGCCGTGGTCTCGGAAGCGACGGCAGTGACTTCCCCGAGCAGTTAAGTGAGCTCAGAGCCTACTTCGATCCTGCAGGTGCAGGATCACGACCGGCTGGGGTTCGTGCTGTTCCTGGTGAAGGCTTGAATATCCCCATCTGGCTGCTGGGCTCCAGCGGTTTTAGTGCTCAGCTGGCAGGGAAGCTAGGTTTACCTTTTGCTTTCGCCAGCCATTTCGCACCAGAATATTTACTACAGGCTTTACACATCTATCATAGTAATTTCCGTCCTTCAGCAGCACTCGACAAGCCTTATGTGATGGTCGGAGTTGGTATTACAGCAGCCGATACCGTGAATGAGGCAAGACGACTGGCTACCTCGCAGCAGCAGCAATTCCTTAATATCATCCGCGGACGTACGGGGAAGTTACAACCACCGGTTGATAGTATGGAGGGGCTATGGACGATGCAAGAAAAAGCAGCCATGCTTGAGAAACAGCGTTACTCTTTCGCTGGTGATAAAGCAGCAATTAAAGAACGGCTTCAAGAAATCCTGCAAGAGACACAGGCCGATGAATTGATTGTTTCTGGTGGAATTTATGATCCTAACGCTCGTCTACGCTCTTATGAGATTGTAGCCGACGCTATGAAGGAAATCTAATTTATCATCATAATTAAGGCAAGACGATAGGTCTGGTATCGGGGTTTGAGCCCTATTCCAGATGTATGTCTTGCCTTTTTATTTTGCATTCATAATCGTTCTCAATAAAACACAATAAAAACAATGAATTACATAAAAATAAAGAGTTAAATAGAGAGAACTGGTGTAAAACCATTAATATAATTGATATTTGATCAAATATGATGGATTTCCTTCTAATATCCCATTTTTGTTTAGATATTATTTTGATTATACTTTAGTTATTCGCTATAACGAACGAATTGGCGGTATATCTCTACCCTCTCCTTCCACTTTCACGGAGATTCCTATATACGCACAAGAAAGTGGTTCTGTGAGATACTACTTATTTCGACAATGTTTGATGGAAAATCCGATTAGAAGAGAAGAATTTGCCGGAAGCCCGCAAATGATGTCTACAAAATTTAATATGGGGTTCAGGAGAAAGGAGCGAGTAAAGTGAAGAAGAAATATCGCTCGGCTTTCATAGCTGCTTATATCCTGACTATTCTAGCAGGAGTCATCTGGCATGCTGGCGGAGTTAGTGCGCAAGATACCATTAAGCTTACGGTGAATTCGCATACGACAAGCACAGCCACCATGAACAATATGCAGCCTGGTGATGAAACGAACTCAGAATACACAATTATTAACGCAGGTAGTGAGGGCTTTAATTACTATGTGGACTTCAAATTCATCTCTGGAGACGCAGAATTATACGATATTCTCCAAATGACACTCGAAAAAGAGGGAGTAATCATCTATTCAGGGGTGATGAGTGAGGCTGCCGGAAGAGTTGCCATCGGTTCACTTGCCGGGGGAGAACAAAGTGTAATCCAAATGGATGTAATTTTCCCGTGGGAAGCAGGGAACGAATATCAAGGGAAAACCACCACTGTAGCCTTTGAGTTCTCCGCTTCTGGAGGACCGGAGCCTTCCGCTGAACCTAGTCCTTCACCGACAGCGACGGCCACAGCTCAGCCTACACCTGAGCCATCACCTACTGTAGTGCCAACTACGACACCTACTGCCACGGCTACAGCTACACCTGAAGCTTCGCCGACCGCAACAGCTTCACCAACCACGACACCTACAGATCCGCCGACGACTACCGCTTCACCAACTGCGGCACCTACGAATACACCGACGGCTACTTCGCCAACGGCAACAGCAGCTGCCACACCAGGGCAATCAACGACGCCAACACCATCGCCAATACCTACAGCTTCACCAGTAGTAGATGAAATTAGTGTCACTGAAGCGCCGATCCCACTGGGTGGAGGCGATAATGAGCCGACAGTATCACCAAGTGCTGGCAGCCAAACTACCAGTGCAACACCGCAGCCAAGCAATGAGATCTCCCTGCCTGATGATGAGCTTCCACTGGGAGCACCAGAGGTTGGCAACAAGCTTCCAAATACCGCTGAGCCTTGGTATAACTTGATTCTTGCCAGCTTAGCCATTGCGGTACTCAGCGTGATTATCATGCGCAGATTGAAATCGAAGAAATAACCACATTTTGCAGCATAAGTCTGGAGGTGAGAGAGTATGAAGAAGCGTAATGGTGTCTTGCTAGCCGTGAAGCTAATCTTCATACTCTCTTTAGTTGTGTTGATTTACTCGGTTGTACAAGTGGTCAAAGCACCGCTCGAAGCTAAACAGGCTTTAAATGATTGGGCAAAAAAGAGGGAGGAAGCTGTCGCCCGCCCCCTTTCTGCCGAAGAAATCCCTCTTCCCATGGGAATGATCAGTTCAGCCAAGGAACAGCCGCACCCCGCTCATTCCTATTCAGAAGGTGAAATCATAGGAGAGATTCGTTTCCCCAAATTAAACAAAAAGATCGCAGTGCTAGAAGGCACGGAAAGCCCAGAGCTAAAAAAGGGAGCCGGACATTATAAAGGCAGCGCAGCTATCGGTGCCACCGGCAACAGTGTGCTCGCAGGCCACCGCGATACAGTGTTCCGTAATCTGGGAGAACTCGTCGCTGGAGATCTTATCGAGCTGGAAAGTACCGATGGGACTTTTACCTATGAAGTAACAGGCAGCACAATTGTTGACGGGGACGAACGTGGTGCTATAAAGCCAAGTGATAAGGCCATCCTCACATTGATTACCTGTTATCCCTTTTCATATGTGGGATCTGCACCGGACCGTTATTTACTTTCAGCGAAGTTAGTGAAACAAGATATATTGCCGCATTAAACTTAAATATTACCTCAATCTTCTTCCTCAGGGATGAGACCTTATATGGAAAGTGATACTATATATATACAATAGTAAAGAGGAGATGACCCAAGGTGAAGAAAGAGGTTGTAGAACGGTTTATTTCGTATGCACAAATGGATACCCAATCGAATGAAGATAATGAGACTTGCCCATCCACTCCGGGACAGATGGTTCTGGCCCACAAGCTGGTTGAAGAGCTTAAGGAAATCGGCATGGAGGAAGTCCAGGTGGACGAGCATGGCTATGTTATGGCGACACTCCCTGCGAATACGGACAAGGATGTTCCGACCATTGGTTTTTTAGCCCATTTGGATACGGCGACTGATTTTACCGGAACGAATGTGAAGCCACAGATTATCGAGAACTATGATGGTCAAGATATTCTTTTGAATAAAGAGCTGAATGTTGTATTGTCCACAGCGAGCTTTCCGGAGCTGGCGGAATACAAAGGCCACACCTTAATTACAACCGATGGCACGACCCTGCTTGGCGCAGATAATAAAGCCGGTATTGCTGAGATTATGACCGCCATGCATTACCTCATTCAACATCCAGAAATCAAACACGGCAAGATTAGAGTTGCCTTCACACCAGACGAAGAAATCGGCCGCGGGCCTCATAAATTTGACGTAGCCGCTTTTAATGCTTCCTATGCTTACACTGTAGACGGAGGTCCACTCGGAGAATTAGAGTATGAAAGCTTTAATGCCGCGTCTGCCAAAATCTCAGTCTACGGCGTTAATGTTCACCCTGGGACTGCAAAAGGAAAGATGATTCATTCCGCCAAAATCGCCATGGCACTTCATCTCAGACTCCCTGCTGAGGAAGCGCCCGAATATACAGACGGTTATGAAGGCTTTTATCACCTAAGCTCTATAGAAGGCACACCTGAATTCAGCAAGCTGCAATATATCATCCGCGACTTCGACCGTGAGAAATTCGAGGCACGTAAAGCATATCTCTCAGCTGTCGTAGAAGAATTCAAAAGCATCCATGGTGAAGAGAACATCGTGCTTGAAATGAAGGACCAATATTACAATATGCGTGAAAAAATCGAGCCAGTGCGTCATATCGTCGATATTGCCCATGAGGCGATGGAGAACCTTAACATCACACCGATCATCCGCCCGATTCGCGGAGGTACAGATGGCTCGCAGCTTTCCTACATGGGCTTGCCGACACCTAATATTTTCACCGGAGGCGAGAATTTCCATGGCAAATTCGAATATGCGTCTGCGGACAATATGGTAAAAGCGGTAAATGTTATCGTGGAGATTGCTAAGCTATTCGAACAGAAAGCCTAAAGTATTATCCGCATCACTCCTTTAAAACACCAAAAAATCCCTGTAGCGGCCGATCCAGACCTCTCAGGGATTATTAATGTTCATAGGCTATTCGATTAGCATCTTTCTTCCGGCGGCGTGTCCTTCCAGATCACGTTTTCTCCGTAATTTTTACCCCAATCATACATCAATCGAAGGACGGGAAGCAGACTTTGGCCATATGATGTCAGGGAATACTCTACTTTTGGCGGAACCTCAGCGTACACTTTTCTTAGAACCAGCTGGTCCTCTTCGAGCTCGCGAAGCTGATTGGTCAACATTTTTTGCGTGATATGAGGAATTAGCTTCTTCAGCTCGCTGAATCGCTTTGTCCCTTCAAGCCCTAGATGCCAGAGGATAATCAGCTTCCATTTCCCTCCGATCACCGCAAGCGTCAATTCCTTCTCACAGTTAATTTCCTTCAAGTTTATGCGATCTTTAATCTCGGTTGCCATACCTAAAGCGCCTCCTCTCTCCTGTTATCATACTAACACAAAAACGAATAACCTCCTTATAGGAAGGCATTCGTTTCTGTACGTTCACTCTAAATTAGCATGCTTGCCGAACATTTGCTGATTCGTCTGCCCCGTCTTCTCCATCATTCGCAGAATAATAGCATCATAAAAGACCAACATCGTCTGTTCGAATAAAGAAGCCATCGGCTGGATCGTGCTGTAGCTTCCACTGGCCGGATCTTTTGGAGATCCCGGCAGCTTCACTGTATAGCCCGCTAAACGTCCAACCGTCGAATCCGGCGCAATGGTAACGGCAACAACTTCTGCACCCACCCCTTTGGCTTTCTCAGCCATAGAGATCAACCCTTTCGTCTCACCAGAACCGGAACCGAGGACTAACACATCCCCCTGTTCAATCCCCGGAGTCACCGTTTCGCCTACAACATAAGCCTCTTTACCAACATGCATTAACCGCATAGCAAAGGCCCGTCCCATCAGTCCAGATCTGCCCGCTCCAGCCACGAAGATCTTATTGGACTGAAGCAGCAGCTCAGCCATTCGCTCAGTCTCTTCTTCATCAAGCTGAGATATGGAGCGCTGGAGCTCCTCTATAATTTGCTGCGCATATTTCATTGTATCCATTGTAATCTTAAGCCTGACTAACTAGACGTTTCATTTCTGCTGCGGCAGCCTTTTGATCCGCTTCACCTGTGATGCCTCCGCCAACGATGACAAGATCAGGGTTCGCGGCGATCACTTCTGGAAGTGTGCTTAGCTTGATCCCTCCAGCGATAGCTGTTTTGGCCTGCTTAACCACACTCTTAATCGCATTTAAATCTGCAAAAGAATTTTTACCTTCCGCTTGATGGTCATATCCAGAGTGTACACAGATATAGTCTACGCCAAGTGCGTCTACTTCAGCCGCTCTTGTTTGGATATCCTTCACATTAATCAGATCAACTAGAATCTCTTTATTGGTTTTCTTCGCTTCCTCCACTGCACCTCTAATGGTAGAATCATCAGAAACACCAAGTACAGTAACGATATCCGCGCCCGCTTCCACAGCCTTCATCACTTCATATCCACCTGCGTCCATGATTTTCAAATCCGCCAACACAGTCAAAGCTGGAAAAGCCTCTTTGATTGCCTTCACTGCATGTAACCCTTCATTTATAACGATAGGTGTTCCAATTTCAACGATATCTATAAATTCGGCAACTTTTGAGACAACCTCTTTCGCTCCCGCAATGTCCACTAAATCCAACGCTAATTGTAATTTCATATTTATTTGCACTCCTTATTAATATATTTTAGTAAGTCATGTACAAATTGTAGTTCCTTACATCCCTTTAGGGAAGTAGGCACTTTATTGTGATGTAGTTACCTGGAGGATACTAATGTGCGGTTAAAGGGCTCTTTTCGACTTAAATTAAAAACGTTTTGTCATTTTTCTGTAAAAATACTGCATTTCCATGAAAGCTGTGCTAATATTACAGTTTGTTTATGAAATTTTAGGAAGTACATCATAATATAAGAAGGTGCACAATGAAGCAAAATAATCACCAGGAATTCAACCTGGTCAAACTGACCTGGCCGATTTTCCTCGAGCTATTCCTCTTTATGCTCATGGGCAGTGTGGATACTTTTATGATCAGTTCAGTGTCGGACGATGCCGTGTCTGGTGTCGGCGCAGCGAATCAGATCATTGCGATAGCAATTTTAGTCCTCAGTGTAATTGGTAATGGCGCAGCTATTGTGGTCTCCCAATATCTCGGTTCCAAAAAACCTCTGGAAGCCGCTCAAGTGACCGGCAATGCCATTACCCTAAACCTGTTAGTCGGCATTCTCCTAAGTACGTTTTTGCTGATATTCGGAGGGTCGCTACTGACTGCGCTGAATGTAAAAGGGGATATCCTCATTTACGCCAAAGCCTATATGAATATTGTTGGGGGCGGTATTTTTCTGCAAGCATTAATTAATGCTCTGGCGACTACTATCCGTACTCACGGTTTCACCAAACAGACGATGGTCGTATCCTTGCTGATGAATATCATTCACGTGGTGGGCAACTACCTGCTCATTTATGGTCATTTCGGACTTCCGGCGTTAGGTGTGGAGGGTGCGGCTATCTCAACAGTGATGAGTCGCTTTATCTGCCTGATCCTATTCTTCCTGCTGCTCTACAGAGTGATGGAGGTACGGGTGAAAGTAACCTATTACATTCATCTTTCTAAAAAATACGTGCTGCAAATTCTCAAAATCGGCATCCCGTCCGCTTTTGAATCCATCACTTATCAGTCGTGCCAGCTTGTATTCACACTGTATATTACTTATTTAGGCGCTGAAGCTATGGCTACCCGCCAGTACGCGCTTAATATTTCCAATTATATTTATTTATTCAGTGTAGCTGTCTCTATGGGAACTTCCATCGTTGTAGGACATCTCGTGGGAGCTAGACGACCTGATGAAGCCTATAAGCGTGTATTCACCAGTGTAAAGTGGGCGTTGCTGGTTACCGTAATAATAGATGCTGTGGTGATTTTCTTCCGGGTACCGCTATTCGGGCTTTTCACAGACAATGAGAACATCATTAGGATGGGGGCGCAGGTCATATTGCTTAGCTTCTTCCTGGAAACCGGGCGCACAACCAATCTGGTTATCATTAACTCTTTACGCGCCTCGGGCGATGCCAAATTCCCTGTATATATGGGACTGATCTCCATGGTCTGCATGAGCTTACCTCTTGGTTATTTCCTGGTGTTCCAACTTGATCTCGGGTTAGCCGGCGTGTGGATTGCTACTGCGGTCGATGAGTGGGTGAGAGCCGTCATTATGTATTTCCGCTGGAAGAGCCGAGCTTGGGAGAAACATGGACTTATCGAACACGAAGCTCCAGAACACTGTACACCTTCCGCTACTCCTGCAGCTGTAAATTAATATGTATATACAGAGGGTTCTTTAAGGTCATATCAGATCTTAAGGAACCTTCTATTTATTTACGCCAACATTCCATAAAATTTGAGAATGAAGGAACCATTCTACGTTACAATAGATAGAACATAATTCACAAAGCTAAAGGAGAGAACTTCATGCCGGAGGAAACCGGAATCCATGAGTTACTGACGCTCAAAACGATTGCGGAGACTTTAAACAGTTCCAATGAGCTCAGACCCATGCTCGACACAGTCATGGGCAAGCTGCTTGAGTTAACCGGAAACACTGCAGGCTGGATCTTCCTGAGCGAAGAATTCATGGAATATGAGTGTGCCGCTGATCGAGGCCTGCCACCTGCACTACAGCGCGACAATAAACAACCAATGCAGTGCGGAAGCTGCTGGTGCCTAAGCCGCCTATGGGACGGTCGGCTCGAGCATGCCGTTAACATTCTAAGCTGCAAGCGGCTGAGTAACGCCAGGCAGTATAACTGGGGCGACACGCTGGGCATCACCCACCACGCCACCGTCCCGCTGCATTCAGGTGAGCGTTACTTGGGACTTATGAATGTGGCCGCACCAGGCAAAGCACATTACGCCGACAGCGAGCTGGCTTTGCTGCAATCCGTGGCTTTGCAGATTGGCAGTGCTATAGAACGGATGCAGTTATATAGCACCGAGCAGCGCCGCGCGAATCTGTACGCCAAATTAGGCGAATTCAGCGCAGCTTTAAATCTAACCGCCAACCAATGTATCTCGCCCAGTATTCTGATCGAGAAAAGCGCCGCCCTGATTGGCGACTATTTCGATTGGCCCTTTGCAGCGATTATCGGGCAATATGAAGGGCAATTCGAAGTCCATGCTGCCTATGCGGCTAATATAACGCCGGAAATAGCTCCCTTCGAGCTCTCGGATTCTTTTAAAATACGTCTAGGAGATATCGCGAAAGGACAACGCTTTGCGACATTAACCCCTGATGAAGAGCAGGAAATTACGAAGTCCTGCTGTTCTGAACACCCTGTCGCGGAGCATGTTGTGATGCTCGCTGTGCCCTTTCGGCAGATTGCCGCACAAGGTGCAGGAATTCTACTGATCACCTCACCCAAAGCACTAGCCTCCGCAACTGCGGATGGAGAGGTACTTGAGGCTGTCGCTGAGCATATTTCCGCTACATTGGAAAGTGCTCAGCTTGGAGAGAAACGCCGCGAAATTGCGCGTCTTGACGAGCGGAATCGTCTGGCCCGTGACCTGCACGACTCCGTGAACCAGATCCTCTTCTCCCTCTCAATGACCGCCAAAGGCGTGGAAAGTATGCTGAAGCAGGAGCATATCTCCCATCCTGCTACTGAGGCTGTCCGCGATATTCAAGCTTTATCCCAGTCTGCACTCAAAGAAATGCGTGCATTAATTATGCAGCTTCGGCCTGCCGGACTGGAAGCCGGTTTATTGACTGCGCTGCAGGCTCATGGCCAGCAGCTAGGGCTGCTGATACAGACGCAACGGAGTGGTGTTCACGAACTTCCCCGTAACGTGGAGGAAGGGCTGTGGCGCATTGGCCAAGAAGCGCTCAATAATGTACGAAAGCATTCCGGAACCTCTAAAGCGGAGGTATCTCTGCATCTGAATGCAGCCGAGGTGGTACTGAGCGTTGCCGACCAAGGTAAAGGCGGGGCCAAACGGCGTTCTAACACAGACACTAATGAATCTCTTGGTCTGCATATTATGAAGGAAAGAGCAGAAGCTCTCTCCGGTCGTATTCATATCCACAGTGTGGAAAATCAGGGCACAACGGTTGAGGCAACCATACCTCTGCCCATCCAACCTACATGAAGTCGGGTGATCATAAATGACGATAAACTTATTATTAGTAGACGACCATGCAATGGTACGCCGTGGGCTGCAAGTATTTCTCTCCACACAACCCGATATCAAGGTTATCGGGGAGGCCTCCAACGGCCGCGAGGCACTGGAAAGAACAGCCGAATTGAACCCGGATGTCATATTAATGGATTTGCATATGCCCATTATGGACGGCATTGAGACCGCTCAAGCGCTGAGGATCTCCCACCCGCAGGTCAAGGTCATTGTATTGACCTCCTTTTCGGATCAGGATCATGTACTCCCGGCTATCCGCGTAGGAATCAAAGGCTATTTGCTTAAAGATATAGAACCAGAAGCGCTGGTAGTTGCGATCCGCAAGGTACATAACGGTCAAGTGGAGCTACATTCCGAGGCTGCCAGCCAACTGATGAATCTAATGGCGACTTCTACACTAGAGCAATTGGAACTTAATACTTCCGATCCGAACGGCCCAAACACAACACCTGCTGCGATCACCGGATTAGAGCTTCTTACCCCACGCGAGCAAGAAGTATTAGACCTGATTGCGCTCGGTATGAGCAACAAAGAGATTGCCAGCAAGCTGGTCATCACCGAAAAAACCGTTAAGACCCATGTCAGCCACGTTCTCGGAAAGCTAAACTTAGCGGATCGGACTCAGGCTGCCATTTTCGCATTGAAAGGCGGCTATAACGCCTAGAATCAAAACTCCTCTACAACTTTAGTCTTAGACGCTCAGCACAATGGCTGAGCGTTTTTATTATGTATGTTCATTCCATGTGCTGATGTTAACAGAGGCTGATTCAACTATCATTGGTTTATAGCAACTGACCTCACATAGGAGTGGATACAGATGAAAGTGATGATCCTGACAGGCAGTAATCGAAAAGAAGCAACCAGCACGAAGCTGGCAGAACATGCCGCCCATTTCATTAGTCAGCAAGGAGAAAAGGTTAACGTGTTTGATCTCTACAAACGCCCACTTCCCTTTTATTCACCAGACGAGGCTTACACAGAGCATGAACATTTAAACGAGCTTAAACAAGAGATGTTAGCAGCGGATGCAGTAATCTTGGTTACTCCGGAATATCACGGCTCGGTAAGTGGCGTATTAAAAAATGCAATTGATCATCTAGGCCAGGCGCATTTCAACGGTAAAGTTGTG
Source organism: Paenibacillus sp. FSL H8-0315 (assembly GCF_038005365.1). NCBI lineage: Bacteria > Bacillati > Bacillota > Bacilli > Caryophanales > Paenibacillaceae > Paenibacillus > Paenibacillus sp. FSL H8-0315. The sequence continues at coordinate 3,075,811 of NZ_JBBOTA010000001.1, forward strand.
TTATCCGCCAGTTCAGCCGGGGGAGCGGTAGGGATAAGCTCATTACTTCAATTGCAAGCCATCGTACGCAACCTGCACGGCATCAATACACCAGACTGGATCTCCATCGGTGGACTGCAACGCAAGCGGTTCGAGGTCGAGTACGACGGATACGAGGGCGGGCAAGAAATCGAAGATCGCATCCACCTAGTATTAGAAGCATTCCTGAACTTAGCCCGCAAAATCGACAGACCGGCAGGTGCTACCCAATGATCAAAGGACTATATGAAGCACATTTACCAGTAAGCAATCTTGAAGTATCCATCGAATTTTATGAGAAATTAGGTCTGAAAATGGCTTGGCGGGATGAAGAAACTGTATTCTTCTGGATCGAGGAAGGTCGGAGCTGGATTGGTCTTTGGGAAGGCCAGGAGGTTCAAACCCCATACCATCCGTCCTTGCGGCATATTGCCTTCCGTGTCACTTACGAGGATTTGAAGCAATCACTGCAATGGCTGGAATCGATTGGTGTAGAGGCTGTTCCGTTCCGCAACCGGACTTCTGTCGAGCCTTTTATCCGGGCTTATCAAGGAAATGCTTCTGTCTACTTCAACGACCCTGACGGCAACAGCTTGGAATTTATGTGCCACGTAGAGGTTCCTGAACATCTGAAGCATATTCCAGAGAACATAACCTTAACGGAATGGGAGAAATTACTGCACAGTAAATAAAATACTCAAACAAAAAAACAGCTGCTCCCGTCCAAGGGTCCAGCTGTTTGAGTATATTAGCTTCTTCGATTACTTAATCGAAATGCCCTTCTTCATGGCCTTCATGTCTGCATTCGTATTCACAAGCGTTGGCAGTATCTTCATACTTCTAGTCATGGGAGAGTTGCATTGCCAGCAGGTAGGTACATATTGAAAGGCGAAATTATCGCGCATCCAACCTGTGCAACCTTCCTTGGTACAGGACCAAATAGCTGTGTCTTCTTGCGGAAGTTCCTCCAGTGCTTTTTTACGAAAATACATAAGTACCCCTCCTTGGATCGAATCGAGACGATATCGCTACCCTATTAGGGGCAGATTCATACTATGAAAATAAAAAAAGCTGCCCTCAACTTGTGTTAAGGGCAGCCTGATTTTTAAACTACAGTTTTACAACGTTTTCGGCTTGTGGTCCACGAGCGCCTTGAGTTACGTTGAACTCAACGCGTTGGCCTTCGTCCAAAGATTTAAATCCGTCGCCTGTGATTGCGGAGAAGTGTACGAATACGTCGCTTCCACCTTCAACCTCGATAAAACCGAATCCTTTGTCTGCGTTAAACCATTTCACTGTACCTGTTTGCATGATATTACCTCCAATATTTTATTTAACACATGTCCTTTTATTCCTACGTAGTGTACGAACAAATAAAAATTCACACATTGGAAAAGGACTCATACGCACAAATGATAACCTTTTACAATATGTGAATTAAGGGTTAAATTTATGATTGATTTCATTGTACCACACTAAATCACTAAAAGCAATGCGTATGCCTATTTAATTTTCACTCCGGCTCTTATTGCCTGTAAACAGCAGCAGCCGAGCCGGACGAACACCCATGTTAGTCGATATAACCTGCCAATCCTTTATCCATCAAGTAATCCATTTCTGCATCAAGAATGGTCTCTACTGTGATTTCATCCAGCTTCACATCACGTTGGGCAGTGACATAGTCGACCAGATCATCGCTGTCGATGTCTACCTCACCCTTGGCGTTCGCCTTGGCCTTATTGATAAAGGTCTGTTCATGCTTCAATACTAAGCGGATGATTTGCGGATCCACTTTGGTTTTGGCAGATAATACATTTACTAGCTCCTGCTCATTTACTTTGTCACTCATTTTTTAAATTTCATCTCCTTACAATTATTACACAATCATTGTAGCATATTTCGCGCTTTAACGCGTCATTACGCGAAGTATACCGCGGTTTATTCACACTTTTCTTATCATCCCAGCGTCTATAACGTTCCACTTGAAGTAAGTTATTTAATAAAAACAGTTGTGAGGAACATTGACTTGTGCCAAAATATAAAAAAAGTGTTGGACCAAATGAATACTAGAAAAGGCGGTTGAATTCATGAGCTCTGTATCTACCCAGCAATTAGACACAAACAGCAACAAGGCACATCGTTATATCGAAGACGTATACGCACAGGTTGTTGCGCGTAATCCTTTTGAGCCCGAATTTCATCAGGCCGTAAAGGAAATCCTTGAATCTTTGCTTCCAATCCTCGCTGCTGAACCTAAGTATCAGGAAAATGCCATTCTGGAAAGATTGGTTGAGCCAGAACGTTTGATTATGTTCCGTGTTCCTTGGACAGACGATCAAGGTAAGGTCAGAGTTAACCGTGGATATCGTGTACAGTTCAGCAGTGCAATTGGACCTTACAAAGGTGGACTTCGTTTTCACCCATCCGTTAATGCTAGTATTATCAAATTCCTTGGTTTCGAGCAAATCTTCAAAAATGCTCTTACCGGCCAACACATCGGCGGAGGTAAAGGCGGCTCCGACTTTGATCCTAAAGGTAAATCCGAAGGCGAAATCATGCGTTTTGCACAAAGCTTCATGACTGAATTGCAAAATTACATCGGTCCTGACCAAGACGTTCCTGCAGGAGATATCGGTGTAGGTGGTCGTGAGATCGGCTACATGTACGGACAATACAAGCGGATCCGCGGAGGATATCCGGCTGGCGTATTGACTGGTAAAGGTATTGGTTACGGCGGAAGTCAGGCTCGGACAGAGGCTACTGGTTACGGTACAGTTTATTTCGTAAACGAGATGCTGAAAGCAAAAGGCCTTTCTTTTGAAGGAAGCCGCGTTGTTGTTTCCGGTTCTGGTAACGTAGCGATCTATGCGATCGAAAAAGCTGTACAGCTAGGCGCTAAAGTCGTAGCTTGTAGTGATTCCGCCGGATATATCTATGACGAAAATGGGATTAACCTCGAAACTGTCCGCCGCCTGAAAGAAGTCGAAAGAAAACGGATTAGTGAATATGTGAATGAACATCCTAACGCTGTGTATACTGAAGATTCCACGCAAATTTGGACCATTCCTTGTGATATCGCCCTTCCGAGTGCTACTCAGAATGAGATTGATGAAGCCATGGCATTGAAACTGATTGAGAATGGTGTAAAAGCAGTAGGCGAAGGTGCCAATATGCCATCCACCCTTGAAGCTATTCATCAATTCCAACAAGCTGGCGTACTATTCGCACCTGCTAAAGCTGCTAATGCTGGCGGCGTAGCTGTCTCTGCACTTGAAATGGCACAAAACAGCATGCGGTTGTCCTGGAGCTTTGAAGAAGTAGATACGAAGCTGCATGAAATCATGGTTTCCATCTACGAACAATCTGTAAATGCATCCGAGCAATATGGACAGTCCGGCAACCTTGTTGCAGGAGCGAACATCGCTGGATTCAAAAAAGTGGCCGACGCTATGCTGGCTGAAGGTGTAATCTAAATAAATTACCGGCGCTCTAGTCACAAGTCCCCGTAACCGGTCAGCAAGAATCCGGTTAAGGGGACTTTTTGTGTGTCTAAGCGTTCCATCCGGGGATCTTCCGCAAATCCCCGTCCCAAATCGATTGAGTACTCTCCACAGTCGTATCGTGGGGTGAAGAAGCCGTACGAATGTAACAGGAATCTATTCCTATCGTTAGCGCCCCTGCAATATCCGTACGGGGATCATTCCCGATCATGATGGCCGAACGCAAATCCGCTCCATAATGTTCAACTAAATAACGATAAAATAGCGGATCCGGCTTACTCACTCCTGCTTCGGAGGAGATGGCAATGCCATCGAATAAAGGAAGAATACCCAGCATCATTAATTCTGCTTCTATAAAGGTTTTCTGGCCATTGGAGAGCAAAAACACCTTTTTGCCACGTTCTCTTAATGTTTGCAGAATTTCAACCACACCCTCATAAAGTGAGATATGGATCATCGATAATGTCCGCAGCCATCTAACCGTTTCATGTAACCACGCTTGATCCGGTTCCCCACCCAATTGACGGGCCACAGAACGAAACACATCCTCCATTACGAAATCTGGATACTGACAATTCCGTGCGGCTTCGGCGAGCTGTAAATCCCTCTCCCGCAGAAATTGTGCCTGTAGCTCACTTCCTGTTATGGACATCCCCTGATATCCGAAATGGAGCGATAATCGATCCCATACCTCCTGCTTCTCCTCATCTGTCTGAATATCGATTAATGTGCCATACAGGTCGAAAATATAAGTCTCGTACATCCACCGTCTTCCTTCCTATTATTCTCTCTGTGTTTTATCCCTTAGTACCATTGCCATTGTCGGTGGTTGTCTGGCCCTCCTCCATCCGGTTTGACACCTTTTGATAGAGATAGGAGATGCCGAGCAAACAGATACCAAAGCTGGCATAGGCTATGATTTTGCTGCCAGTATTCAGCAGACCCAAATCATAGAGCAGCAGCTTGCCCGTGGCCAGCAGCGTTAATCCAAGGCCGAAGCGCCGGATGTACACATACCTTTTGCGGAAGCCATACATGATAAATAGAACGGCTAACAGTAGATAAATGAGACTAAAAATTAACCCTGCATCACTCAGTTGCAATTGCACTCCTAGGAAAGCGGTGATAATGCCGAGTAGATAAATCGCCATGAAAACAGGATAGATCTCCATACTCTTAAACTGGCGATTCAGCGCTGCAATCAGCAGATCACGTCCGCTAAACCAAACAAAGATATTAAAGATAATCAGTACGGCCAGTGCGATATAATCAGCTGCTGTATTTTGCGCGAGATTATTTTGCAGACTTGGCAGCCCTACTGTAATCACTATACAAATGACGTAGCCAATCCCAAACAGAAGTCTCACAAAATATTTAACAATCGTGTCATACAGCACCTTAACCTTTGGCAGCACGTAAGCCAGAACCAAGGTCCATACCGCGGACAGCAGCAAGTTATAGAAGGTTCTATGCGCAAAATCCTCCGGTACAACCAGATGATACAATCTTCCCGATTCATACAAGCCGTAAATCCAGAAATTTAATAACGCCGCATATTTGAACCACAACGCTAAGGTGATTTCATAAGGTTCGCTGCGCTGAAGAGCATCCTTACGGTTATGCTGAACAGCATACAACACCGCGACAATCAGCATGCCTGCTGTGATAAAGACATATTTTAGCGGGAAGTAGACATCTCTAAAATTCGTCCATTGATAGTCTGCGACCCACTGCGTCGGTACATTTAGACAGAAGAATACTACAAGGCAGAGCATCATAATGCCCCAGCCTGCCCTTTCCATCCCCTTAAAGCGGTTCAGATTGCCATACAGCGTAAGAACGACGCCCTCAATCAGCCAACCGATGGACCACCAAGCCGCTCCAAATTGAAATGGAATCATCAATATGCCGAAGGTCAGTGAAGTGGCATAGAACAGCAGCATGCTTTCTTTTTCCTGTGGCATCAGCTTCTCAAGCCCTCGACCCAGACCGAGATACAGCAGGCAGAAAAGCAACGCCAGTGCACCATTGTAATCCTTCAGTCCTGCATCCATAAATAAAATATACAAGGTGAGACAGCTAATAAACGTATTACATCCTAAGAGAGAGAAATCCCACCAGGACAGCTTGGAACGATATTTGAAGGGGTACCACAGGGTAATTCCCAGATACATCGCAAAAGTCAAAACAGCATAACACATATTAATTCCGTTGCTATCCGACAAAGCTATTAATATGAGCATGGAGGGTGTATTAAATAAGTAGCTGATATAATTGACAACGTTCCAGCGTTTGCGGAAAGAAATCAATAAGATGAATAAATTCAATAGAAACAAGTAACCCATAGCCACATAAACCGCGTTGCCCGAAAGGCCAAACGCCCCCAGATAAGAGTATAAGGGCAGATATCCTCCGATTAAGCCCAGCGCACAAATACTCCGTGATTCATACCTTAAAGACAGGAGTACCGCAGTTAAAGTAACGAGTACAGACAAGGATAACCCTACATATATACTAATAATATCAAGCAGAAAATAGCTATAAAAAATAGAGCCATACAGCACCGAAATCCCGCCGCCAAGCAGCCCTAAAGCGAAGGTGCCTTTTCCTTTGCGGTATAGCCACTCCCCGCCTCCCAGCATCAATAACCCCAGTAGAAAAAAAGCGCTTCCCTTCATATAACCTGTGAACCAGTTGGAATAGGTATACCGGAAGCCTGCCCCCACCGCCAAAATCAACAGTAGAATACCCAGCTTGTTAATCCAGCTTAGTCCAATCTTCATTTCGATCTGATTTTGTTTTCTTCGGCGCTTAAGCACCTCTTCACTGATCTCTTCCGAGGCAAAATCATGTAATCCATTATCCATGCCCGAGTTGAGGCGAAGTTCCGCTTCCTTCAGTCTCTGCCGCTGTGCCAGCACACGCTCATTTAATTCTGCCGCCAACGCCCCGAGTCGACTGGATATCTCTGCTTGTTCCCCACCCAGCTGCCTGGAGGCTGTGTGGTACAGCTGCTGAATATGGCGTTTCGTCTCCACTTCAAAAGCCGTCAGCCGATCCGTATGAGCGTGGCTTCTAGAGGCAAAATAAGTCTGCAGCTTCTGCCTCGACACTTTAAGAATGCCCAGCTTCTCATCTAAAATTTGTTCCGTTAGCGCAACTCTTAGCTCAGTATTCTCTTCTTGAAGCTTACCTACCTGAGTTTTTAGCTCGACCAAAGCGAGCTTATGCTTCTCATATTGCTTCTTCAAGTATTCATTCTCGTTGACCAGATCGTGACTTTCATATTCCGCGATCAGAGCCTCATATTCCTTAATAAGCCCGTCCTGCTGTACCTTCATGAATCTCAGTCGATCTTTGAATGACTCCATAGCGCCTCCTTATGTGAGCGATTGTTAATACTTACATATTACTACATATAGCTGGGGGGTCTTATGCTTTTTTTATATTTGCAGTGAACGAAGATTACAATCGGGATGCAAAAAAACTGCAACATTTTGGAGGGGTGTCCCGTCAGAATAATAACAACACTAACAAAAGATTTTAAAAGGAGCTCACAACCATGAACAACATTTTAAAAACAAGTACAGTTCTTTTAACTTTGTCCCTAGCACTTTCTACAGGAGCAGCTTATGCTGCACCCACCACAACTTCTGCTAAAAATGAGGCTACACAAACCTCCGCTAGCGTTAATCAAAAGACGTTTGCGATTGAAATCAACGGATCGACTATTAAAGAAACAGGCTTCCAAAGCACAAGCGGTAAAGAGCCGATGGTACCACTACGTTCAATTACTGAAGCCCTTGGATTTGAATTAACCTGGAATGCACAGAATAAATCCGTTGAACTTATCAATGGCGCTGTATTCACTACAGTGAAAGCTGGAGAAGATCGTTATAGTATCAACAAAATGAATACAACACTTGGAACTGCACCACAATTGGTTGACTCCACTTTGTATGTCCCAGCTTCCTTTTTAAGCGAAGTAATTCATCAAAACATGACTGTGAAGGGAGATTCCATTGTGATCAACACAAATGCCGCCGAGCAGCACATGACTAAGACTGGTGTGATTACAGCAGTCTATGATGGTGGTAAATACCAATCCGTTCAAATCCAAGGTGTAGGTACGGATGGAATCGTATTAAATGTAGGGGAAGATACGGCTATTGAGATGGCTGACGGCACTAAAATTGCACTCAAAGATCTCCATATCGGGATGACAGTAAAAGCAGAACACTCCATGGTCATGACTATGAGTCTTCCGCCACAAACACCAACTTACAAAATCACCGTTCTGGATAAGCAAAAACAAGATGATCTTCTAGGTACTGCTGGTACTATTGAAGAAGTTCAAAAAGACGATAAGGGAAATATCAGTATCACTGTTAAAGGTAGTGGCCTGAGCGAATTGTCACAAAAAGAAGTAGTACTGCGCATTAGCGAAGACACAGTGCTCATTAACAAAGACGGCGAAGCTGTTAAAAGCAGCGAGCTTGTTAAAGGCACAAAAGTTATCGGATTCTACAGCCCAGTGCTGACCAGAAGCCTGCCACCAATCGGCACAGCTGTCAAAGTTGTAGTAGATTCTGCACAACAATAAGAGAGAGACTGGAATCTTATTAAAAAGATTCCAAAGAGACATTAAAACAGCGATCCTTCCGTTATGGGAGGATCGCTGTTTTGCGTTATAGACTATAGGTTGGCTGACTCGCTTCAGCCGATTTGTGAGGTAAACGAAAGCCGGCTGAACGCTTGGTCACACTTTTACTTGCCTTGCTGCAGAGTTTTAGATGATCATAATCGCGAGCCTTACGGACCCAGCTGACGTTATTTGCGAATTTTCTGCCTTCAGAGCAGCGTTTCGGACTCCAGCGCCACTATTCATTAAAAAGAGGGGCATATTCGATGTTTTTTATGCCAATAGCGTCAGTGGGGTCCGTTAGAATTACAAATGTGGTAAAATGCTGCGTTAACGGTCAGCTGTGTCCGATAGCAGAGCAGATTATAGTTACTTCGTTCGCGCAACTTCACTCGAGTTGTCCGAAGTTGGAGGTCTAGCTCAGGAATCGCTAGCCAGTATCAATTGCATCAACGCTAATAAACGCTCCAAGTTAACAGGCTTACTGAGATAATCTGTTGCCCCAGCCTGTAGGATTTTAGCCTTATCTTCCTTCATCGCTTTTGCAGTCAGTGCAATGATGGGAATATCCTTCTTTGCGGGCATTTGTCTGATCCGATTGATTGCCTCATACCCGTTCATCACTGGCATCATAATATCCATAAGAACGATATCTATAGAAGCCGCTTGCTCCAGTTCATACAGGCCGCTCTCTCCGTTAGTAGCTGTAGTTACATGCAGCCCGCGCTTTCTTAGGGTATTTGATAAAGCGAACAAATTCCGTTCATCATCATCCACGATAAGTACATGCTTTTGATTCAGAGAAGTGAAGTCAGTACGTGTATCCTCAGCCGTTGTAGCGGCAAGTACCACTCCACTCCCGATCTCTTGAATAACAGTCGCTTGATCAGCCACTTCCTCAAGGCTTGGAGCCTCAAGCTGCAAAGGCAAATACACTGTAAAGACACTACCCACACCCTCTTGGCTCTCCAGCGTAATTCTACCACCAAGTAATGTTGCCAGCTCTCTGGATATGGATAAACCAAGCCCAGTTCCCCCATATTGACGTTCTGTATTTCCATTCGCCTGTTGAAATGCTTCGAAGATAATTGACTGTTTGTCTTCTGAAATCCCAATTCCAGTATCTTTGATGGCGAAGGCAATAAATTCCCCTGTATACGAACCTGCCAAATCCAGCAACTCGTCCTTAGTTGCTAAACGGATTTCCAGAGTGACTGCGCCTTCCGCTGTAAACTTAAACGCATTGGACAGCAAATTTATAATAATTTGCCGTACTCTTTGAGCATCCGAATAAAACAGCGGGGGTAAGTCCTCTCTGAGCTGTATTTGCAAAGGAATCTCTTTTTTGCGGGAAAGCTGACTGAAGTTCTGGATCATTGCCTCCGGAATCTCCGATATATTTATCGCTTCAATTTCAATATTCAGCTTTCCTGCCTCAACCTTGGACAAATCCAGAATGTCGTTAATCAGCGCCAGCAGATCTTGTCCCGAAGAATGAATGGCTTTTGAGAATTCAATATCCTCTTCGCTTAGAGCTCCCGACTGGTTCTCCATAAGAAATTCGGAGAGCAGCAGAATGCCGTTCAGCGGAGTTCGCAGTTCATGAGACATATTAGCCAGAAACTCAGATTTATATTGTGAGCTTTGCTGCAATAACTCTGTGTATTCACTAAGCTCCATTTGAGCTCTTTCCGCCTCCAATGACTTTTGTTCCGCCAGCAGATTCTTATCCTCCAGCTTTCTATTTGTTGCATGCAGTGACTCCGTTTGGATCTGCAGCTCCTCAGACTGAGTCTGTAGTTCCTCGGTATATACCTGTAGTTCTTCGTTTAGACGCTGAGATTGTGCCAGAAGTTGGTCAATCTTCATACTGTTAATCGTGCTGTTAATTGCAGAGCCAAAGGCATTCGAAATAGACCCTAGGAACTTAACCTGCAATTCCGTAAGTGGAGCAAAGGCGGCGATTTCCACCACAGCAACTACCTCACCCGAAAAAGAAATCGGCATTAACAGAAGCGCCTTCGGCGCAGAAACACCCAGCCCAGACTGTATGCTAATATAATCCTCCGGCAGATCCTGTATTTGCATCAAACGCGCCTCTTTAGCACATTGTCCAACTAGACCTTCTCCGGTCTGGAATGCCCGCTGATCTGGAATGTTACTGCTTCCGCCAAAAATAGAGACTCTCTTAAAGAAATCCCGATCATGATCCTGTGTTCGAACATATAAGGATCCATATGGATAATTGATCACTTCTGCGGTTTTGCCAAGAAAAATATCGCCCAGTTGCGAGATATGTGTGATGCCCTGATACCTCGCCAACAGTTCGTTTGCGTTAGCCTGAATCCATATCCGTTCTTGTTGCGTGTCTATCAGATGATTCGTAGCTACGCTCAGATCCCTGATCTCATCATTCGTGGTGATCTCTATCCTTGTCTTCATATCTTCGTCAGATTTCAATTCTGCAATCGTATGGGTAACTTTACGAACCGTACTAACGATGGAGCGTGAATTGATCCACGAAGCGACCATCGCGGTAACCGCTATAATTGCCCAAGCAATATAAAGAAGCTCTAGCAATAATTTATTCTTGTCTGCTTGTCTAGCTATCAGACTGTTGGTGTTCTCTTTCATCGTCTCGCGGTAAGTGCTGATCTGATTACGAATCCGATCCATTTGATCTTTGCCATCGTCGGAATTAAAGTATCTTAGGAGCTCAACGTCCTGTCCCTCTTTTTTCAACTGGATCACATAATTTCCGGACTGTTCGATCCATTGCTTAATTTTACTTTCAATACCCAACAGACGCTGTAGCTGTAAAGAATCATTAGCAGTCAGCACGTAGAGCTTATCATAATTAGCTTCCCATTCAGCCTTACCCAAATTGTAGGGCTCCAGATACTTGTTATCGCCGGTGATGACATATCCGCGTTGTCCGGTTTCCATATCCAAAATATTCTTCTCAATTAGATTAGCTAAATTAGTAATCTCTCGATCCTGATGAGAGATGAAGCTGGTTTCCCGCTGTAGAGCATTGATTCTTCCATGCATGACAAAAACGAATCCTAATAGACAGATCACGATTAAAACTGTAATTGACAGTATTTTATACTGCAAAGTGAATCGGCGTTTGTTCACAACTAGCCTCCGTCCTGTCTTCTAACTATAAACCCCTTTCTATTCTACATCATTGTAAAAGATTACTTGAATAAGGCTTCATTAATTCTTCTATGTAAATTTTGACTGCTGCTAATTTAAACAATTTCCGCAGGGTTGAAACACTTGTTTTTCCCGGAATAAAAAAAACCCCACAAGTGCCTTTCACCTTGAAGGGTTACCTAAATATCTAACTTAGCAAATACAAGTTTTCTTCTTCACACCAAGCTTCCCAGCTTGTTCAACCTTAGCAATATAATCAACAGCCATAGGAACTTTACAAGCGGTTTGTCCCATGTTCACCTGGACCTTACCTATACCTGCTGCGATCTTTGCTGCCTCCTCATGCAGTTCTGTGATACTGCTGCCCACCATAATTAAGAAAGTATTCATCGTATAACGGACACGATTCCGCTCCCGATGAATAGTAGCGCCTACTTGTTGTAACAACTCCCTAATTTCAGCGATGTCCAGCTTATCATCCGGTGTAATTGAAATGTAATTGGCATAAGTGCTCCAGCCGCAAATGGCTATTAGTTCATCCGAGGAACGAATCCACTCTCTCGCAAGTTCCAATCCATATGGACTCTCTGCGGCGAGAGGGGATACTATATATTCCACTACCGCATGCCAGTTGGCCGCCGAAGCCCAGCTTTGAAGCTCTTCCTTCGTCATAGTCTTAGGATTGACCGTTAGCCCAGCCAAATACATTGCATCGTAATTGCCTGTCTGATACAAAGCCCTTGCCAGACTCTGATCTTTTTTCACATCCTTAACCAGCTTCTTCATATCCCCTACCTTTACTCCAAATAAAGGTTCCACTGCGCCATGTCGTAAGAAGGTATGTTTCGTCTGCTCTGTACCCATCTCCTCAAGCTTGCTCATCACTTCATCAACAGTCAGATTCATTAGGACACTCCTTTATCTTCAATGTTCTTATCCCTTTACTGTTTCTCTTATGATCGGTTCACGACCTAACGTAACTCTGTTCTTCCCTGTATTCTTAGAGTGATATAATGCTTCATCCGCTTCCCGATATAAATCTTCAAAAGTCACCTCTCTACGCTCCGTAAAAGAGATTCCGATACTTGCGGTAAGATGAATGCTATCCTGTTCATTCAAGATTATCGTGTAATCACTCATCATTGTACGAAAATCCTCTGCTTCTTTTAAGGCTGCACTTTTATCTTCAGCGAAAAAGCATACGGCAAACTCCTCGCCACCCACTCTTCCAGCAATACCTTTATTCTGGTATACCTGAAGGATTTTATTCGAGAAATCAACTAACGCCTGATCGCCCGCTAAATGACCATAAGTATCATTAATTAATTTAAAATCATCGATGTCAAATAGCAGCAGAGCCAACCCTAATCCATCCGGGATCGTTTGATTCTGGACCCTTTGCATGAAATGCCTGCGATTATAAAGCCCTGTCAGATCGTCAACCGTTGCCTGATAGACCAGTTCACGCTCATATCGCTTTTTCTCACTATGATCACTAAACACAATAAGCATACCCTTATTCTCTGTTGCCGCATGTTCCGTAGCAATTAAAGAAACCCCATAACAGAGCTCCTCTGCGCCAGAACAAACTACCTCAAACTGTCCTTCCGTCCTCTGATTGTAATGAGCTGCAATGTCTTTGTGAGATTTCATAAAAAGATCAATATTTTTTCCCATCCAGTTATCGTTCGCTATTCGGGTAATGTCGTATAAAATAGCAGTCGCCGCATCGTTTATGCCAATGATATTATCATAACGGTCAGTCAGAACTACGCCGTCTTTCATGTGCTCTAGAATTTTGTTTTTGGTTAGAGGGAAGATGGTTAATTTGGAGCTAACAAAAAGTGCGAAATAAGCCGCTATAATCGCAGGCAAATAAGTAAACGCCGTAAAACCTGTAATGGTAATCTTCAAGAGGGGAAGTAAAAAGACGGAAATAACCGGAACCAGCAAACCCGCCAACAGCAGGATATTAGTCCGCAAATAAACTCTCGGGGTATTCAGTAGGGAAACTGCCAGCAAGCAGACCGCATATAGCCCAAAAAGCTGATCATACGCAATAAAAGCCATACTAAGGAGCGTAGGCTTTACAGCAATTCCACTAACACCCGCGACCGTCAGGACGGACACTTCACTGCGCATCAGATGATGATAGCTATCCGTAAAAATAAGAAGTACATCCATAACAATAGGGATAGAGAAGATGGCAAGCTTCACGGGCAGGCGCCCTGTGGAAGGAGATACGTATTCTTTTACCACAGCATAAGTAAAGAGCGCACTAAAAAAAAGCGGAGCCTGCTGTACATTCTTCCACCACAACTTAGACTGAAAAGAGGGTGACATAATCTCTCCCGCCGTTGCAACAAATATAAGGCTGACTAACAGCATTAAGATCCACAAATAGCGTCTCCCTGCTAACTTACGGTGCCGATAGGAGCTGACGCCCATGTACAGACTTAGAACACTGCCCATTAATAAGTAATACGGATATCCCTGAATCCATGGCATGCCATATTTCTCCTATTTTTCAAGTCGCTCCTATCATTATAGCCTAATCCTTGGTACAAATGAATCAACAATAACAGCACATCTTATGCTTTAAATTTCACCCGATTGGAGAACATATATTTTCTGGCTAAATCCTTAAATGTTATTTTATCTTGTGCCGATTCAAAGAAACGTTTAGGGATAATCAGCGCTCTCTGTGTGGACACAAAAAACACAAACAAGTTCGTAGTTTCACCTATCTTATGTATCTCTTCCCACTTCACTTGCCCAGTGCCCGCTTCGGAAAGATAAGATATGCCTTCATCTGAAATCGTATAATTTTGCGGTTGCTGAATTAGGTTATCTGTTTTGAACGCCTTTTTCGATTTTTTGATCAAGCTTGCCTTGGTCATATACCATAAGACAGCGGCAAGAATTATAGCAGTCACAGCCAGGATTGAGATGCTTTGAGTACTGTAATCCTTAGTAATTAATAACAAAATCATAAAGTAAGCGACTACGCTAAAAGAGTTGAGTATAATCCGGCTATTCAAGCTGAACCATAAGTTAAACTCCTGAACGTCTTCACTCTTTAGGACTGTATCTACTTTTATTACATTTTCCATCACTGATCGCTCCCTCGACGCCATGTATATTTTTAAATTCATCTCATTTTAACATGCCTGAACACAAAAAAGGGACATCCCCGAAGCGATTGCTTCTACATGGGTTGTCCCTCTTCAATCCGTAAGGATTCTTATTTCTTTTGTGCAAGACGTTGTTTGAACTTGTCAACACGGCCGCCTTGTTCTGTATCTCTTTGTTTACCAGTGTAAAATGGGTGGGATGCGGAACTTGCGTCCACACGGAGCACTGGGTAAGTGTTGCCGTCTTCCCATTCCATAGTTTCATTGGATGATTTAGTAGATGCACTCAAGAATTTGAAGCCTACGCTTGCATCCAAGAAAATCACTTGGTTGTACTTAGGATGTATGCCTTCTCTCATTCTGATCGTCCTCCTTCTGAATAAATTCGTGGAGCCTTTATGGTAAATTATCCAAATGATCTGTAGGTTTATATATAGAATAACCTAATAAACGTAGGAAAATTCGTAAATCTTACGATTTAGACCACCGCTCCATCATACGCTTATTTAGAGCACAAAGCAACTAATATTCAAATTACTAATTTTTCCATAATCTTTCAAAGCCTACCCATAATGCCGGAGGTTAGAGCGATTTCACCATTCCTCCATCGACTAAAAGAGATTGTCCCGTAACATAAGTATTCGCAAAAGAGCCTAGAAAAACAGCAGCCTTGCCGAATTCTTCGGGCGTGCCCAATCTTCCTAACGGGATTTGCAGCAGCGCTTCCTCTTGAATCTGCTCCATAGGGATCCCCTCTGCTTGTGCACGTTTGCCGTCTAGTTGAAGAATCCGGTCGGTTGCAATACGCCCTGGTGCTATCGTATTAATTAAAATGCGGTCCGCAGCCAGCTCAGTAGCCAAGCTCTTGGTCAAGGCATACACGCCAGCGCGAAAAACATTGGAAAGAATTAACCCCTCAATAGGCTGCTTGATAGAAATCGAGCTTATATTAACGATTCGCCCTGCCCCAGAAGAGCGCAGATGCGGCAGTGATTCACGGATCAAACGAATAGTGCTCATCAGTGTGAGCTCAAACCCCTGGTTCCAATCCGCGTCTTCCATATCAGCGAAACCTCCGCCATGAGGCCCCCCCGCATTGGTCACTACAATATCAAGCCCACCGTTTAGGGCTACAGCCGTTTGAATAGCATGTACGATATCCTCTGGGACAGTCACATCCATCTGAACCATGTTTACCTGCTGTCCTGTGGCTGCCTGAATCTCTTTCTGTGCGTCTACAAGCTGCTCCATACTCCTGCTGGCGATCATTACCTTCGCTCCCTCACGGGCATACTCCAGCGCAGTTGCGAGTCCTAATCCTTTACTTGCTGCGGCTACAAAAACTGATTTCCCACGAAGTCCCAAGTCCATCATTAATGCCTCCTTCTTAATTAAACTCCCAACAGCTAAGACTTAAATTGCCATACTGATAACTTCGGTGCAGCAGCTTCGCCTCTTTCCCTTTATCGCCAGCTCCCATAGCTATTATCAGAGGGATAAAGTGCTCATTAGTCGGCACTGCATCAACGCCATAAGGAGCAAGCTCCTGATAGTTAAATAGCGACTCTGTATCCCAAGCTTCCAACCTGTGCTGCAGCCAGTCATCGAATGTCTCCGCCCATTTCTCGACGTTCTCCATTCCCCACTTCACGCTACGCAAATTATGGACGGTTCCACCGCTGCCAATAATCATAATATCCTGCTCACGCAGCTCAGATAAAGCCTTACCCATTAAATATTGCTGTTCATTGGACAGCTCTCGATTAACTGACAAAGACACGACAGGAATATCTGCATTCGGATAGATTAATTTAAGAATAGCCCAAGCTCCGTGATCTAGTCCACGCTCTGTATTAAATTTGCTGACAATCCCATTCTTGTGGAACAAAGACATAATTTGCTGTGCAACCTCATTGTCCCCTTTGGCAGGATAAGTCATTCGATACATCTCATCTGGGAAGCCATAGAAATCATAGATGGTGTCGAAAGTCTCCATAACTCCAACCGATTGTGTGTGTTCTTCGAAATGTGCAGAAAATACAACAATCGCTTTCGGTTTGACATTCCTCTCAGCGAGCTCCCCAAGAAATTTCGTATATGCATTGTTATCAAGTACCAGAGAAGGAGCACCATGGGCAATAAAGTAAGAAGGTATCATAGTTTATCACTCCCTAAGTTCTGCCGTAACCAAGCGATCAGGTCCTGCTGATTCTGCGGTAATACCCCATGATCCGAAGGATAAGCTTTAAAGGTTAATAATGGGGTTAGACCTTCGAAATAAGCGGCTGTTTCTGTCCCCACTGAAATTGGAAATACAGAATCATATTCACCATGCGAGATGAAGACCGATACCTCCTGCACACTCCTCAGCTCATAATCCGTCTTCACAAACCCCGGAACATAACCGTTCAGCGCCACAATTCCCCGAAGCGAATTCCCCATTGTAAGCGCGAGTGTCATGGACAAAATGGCTCCTTGACTGAAGCCAAGCAGATAACGATGTTTAGCATCTATAGGGTATTTGTCGGTGGCGTATTCGATAAACTGCTGCAATTGCGATACAGCCTGATCAAACTGCTCGCGGATGGGATGACCTAGACTTTTGAGATCATAATATTGAAATCCTGCCCCTAAAATCATATTTCCCCGAATCCCGATAATAATAAACTCTTCAGACAAGGACTCCACAAGCCCGAACATATTCTTCTCATTGGAACCTTTGCCATGCAAGGTGAAGATAACCGGATAAACCCGATTCTCATCGTAACCGGAAGGTAGACTGACATCATATATATAAGGTGCCTTCATACTAAACACTCCTTCAAAATATTTGTAATACAAAAATAATATTTGTAAAGTTAATATTATAAACCACTAGCTAGTATGTCAATTAATAATTTGTTAATATAAAAATATATTTGTTATTACTAATATTAAAAGGAGCTTTACTAATGAATATAGGTTCAAACATTCGTACAATCCGTAAAAGAAAACATATAACGATTGCCCAAATCTGTGAAACTACTGGCCTGTCACAGGGTTTTATGAGCCAGGTTGAGACTAATAAGACCTCTCCCTCGATCGCAACCCTTAGCCTGATTGCGGATGCGCTGAACGTTCCGTTGGCTTATTTGCTGTTAAAAAAGGAAGAGCGGATGCAGGTGGTACGATCCGAGGAGCGGCAAATCACCAGTAGCGGAAGTGATCGACTGCAAGTTGAGCATTTAAGCTCGGCAGGTGGTGTACGAATGGTGCTTGTCCATTTCCCTCCGGGTACTTCTACGGGTGAAACTCCGCAGGCGCACGAAGGCAAAGAGGTCCATTTAGTGATAAAAGGTGAGGTTTATGCGGAGCAAGGTGAAGATTTCGGGATGTTCCAAGCGGGGGATTCCTTTAGCTGGAATGCCTGTGTGCCACATCTGGTCATAAATAAAGGCGATGAGCCGGCAAGCGTGCTCATCGCCATCCATACAGAGGCTGATAGTGAAACCGTTGATTTTTAAGCTGGTCTACACGTCGTACTCCAGCTGTTTTTTGGCCTGAACAATGAAATCCAGCGGATTCTCAATCGTGCCGGCTTGGTATTCGACCGCCCCAATCTTAAGCCCCAGGCTGACCTTATATTTTCTGGAGAAATTATTGTCATTCAACTCCTGAAGCTTGAGCTTAATCCGCTCGATCACAATCTTCGCCCCATCGCTGTCCGTGAACAGCAGCAGGCCCCATGTTGCTTCATCCTTATCTAGCAGATAGAGTGCATCATTGGTACGAATACTCGCCTGACTAAGCTGAGACACGTCATAGATAGCTTCTGCCAGCTGATCTTCAGGAATGATCCGTCTGATCTCTTTCCAATACTTCACCTTCACCACTAGCAGGGTGAGCGGAATCTGATAGCGGGTCGAAATGCTTGTAAATAATGTAGCATCCGTCTGAAAAGAAATACTGTTCCGCAAATTTGTGTTTTCATCGACGATAGCCATATTGGCAGTCTTTTTGCGTAGCTGCTCATTCTCCACCTGCAAATCACGGCTGCTTAAAGTGAATACCCATAGAACGACCGTTAATAGCGGAGTCATAATTAACCAGAAATAAGTATTCAGGCTAATCGTTTCCCCTAGCGTTATCGTCTGGTACATCGTGTAGAATCCGTAAGCAAAGATAAACACCAGATTCAAGACCAGACCGGCAGTGACCGTTGTAAAATACGTAACAATGGCCAGAATAAAAGCCACCGTTAAAATGATAATATTCTGGAGGTAATCATCCGGTGCCCCGGCAATGAAGACGATACAGAGGAACGATAACACCAAGAATGATAAGAGAGCGATGTCTGACACTAAGCTACGATTACGTCTCACGCTTATCACCACGTTTCTTCATGTGTTTGCGAAGCAGCAGGATCAGCGATAGAACCACCAGCGTCAGCACCAGTAAAATCACGATGATAAAACTGAGTACATCCGACCGTTCCATTATTTTCTGGGCCACAGAGTCCTCGGCTGCTCCAGTGATCGTTTTGAAGCGGTGTGCGCTGACATTACCGTCTTTATCAACGATTGCACCATCGCCAAACACCTTCCACTTGTCCCGTTCTGTAGCGAGCAGTTTAGATCCTAAGTAATACTCTTCCGAGCTGACCCCTGTAACCGCGAGCAATGCACGTCCCGCCTCAAATGGCGAATCAATCAGCTGCAGTGTTCCGATTCGTGCGCCGTATTGCTCTTCAATACTCATTTTCTCGTTGGAGCGAATTGTGGTTCCATCTCCGTTATATTGAAAATAAAGCTTAGCATTCTGATCACGGATCACCTTATTATTCTTATAAGCACCAATAGCGATGATATTATTATTTTTCAAATGATCGGCGTTGACGGTATCGGTATAGAACTGGATATTCCCTATATTTCCGCTGGCATATTTACCAAGCAGATTAAAGATATTCGATACACTTAAATAGGCGTAATCATCCATTTGTTCGGGCAGTACAACCGCCACATGATTATAGATCCCATCGCGGATGAACGGATATGGATAGTTATTAAATAAGAGATCCGTGCGATCCTTCGTATTCAGCTGCATTACAGAATCTTTACTGATATAAGCCCATGGCATTTGATCCCGATCGAAAATACATCTGGCTCCTTCGATCTCCAAATCAAAAGCCACTGTCACCGAGAAATTTCCGGAGATATTCAAGTTCTGAGGCACCGAGAGATTAAGAATATCGCCATTCGCCAGTTCCTTAGTCAGCTTCTTACTGCCAATCGGAGTATTGTTGATGCTCACGGTAACCAATGAACGAGTAAAATCCAAATTCTGTGCATAACGGAAATCCAGGCTGATTTTACCGGAATCGGCAATCGAGCGGTTCGCTGGCAATGAAATAAAATACGTCTGCTCCTGATGATGTGCCCCGGTCAGTTTATCACCTGTCTCAGTGAACGTGATGTTAGAGCTAATCGAAAGCGCAGGTGCTGATACTTCTGTAGCATCCGTTACTGTTTTCAGATCACTAGTGATCTGCCCGATCAGCTCTGGATTAGCAATCAAACGACCCGCTTTGATCAGCAAGTTCTCATCCTTCGAGGTTACAACCAAGGTGGGCTGGGTATCCTTATTCACTAGCTGGAGCAGCGCGTGCGTACCCAAATCTTCAGTGGAGCTTAGCTGAGCTTTCAGCCCGCTTGGTACTCTGTCATACATAGCTACCAGTACAACTGCGGCCTTATTCTGCACAGTGTCTGCCCGGTAGGGAAGCAAGGGAATAGTCTTATCATTTAACGTAATCCCCTTAACAAACCCGGAGAGAGCATAAGTGGCTGCTTCCATTTCTGCCGCTGTGCTTTTGTCCGGTACAGTCAGAATACTCTGATTCTTCGTTAAGGTATCTATCCCGGCGAATCGCTCGCTGAAGTCACTGATCCCTCCACTCAAGGGCTTTGCGGTATAAATCACGTTAATACTGGACGTATTGAACAGATGCAGCCAATTATCCGACGTTTCATCGACCGAACAAAAGAGGTCCTCTTGACGATCTGTCTTTAAATAGCCCTGAATGCCCAGCGTATTCGTCCCTTTTTTCAGAAACCCCTTGGGCGCCACAAGGGTCAACAGCTGTTCGCCGTTGTCTTGTAGTGACGGACGAAACGTATAGAACGGGCTGCCGTTTAGCGTTAAGGTAACACTAGAAATCTGCTCTTCGGTAATTTGTGAAATTTGAAAATGCAGTTTGATCTTTACTTGATCCACATTCCAATAATCCAGAACCTCAAAATATTGCTGCTGGGCACTCGAACCTGTTAAGGACGAGTCCGTTCCCGTAAATGAGGTTGTGTAAGTGGACTTATGATCCTGCGGCAACGTCTCTGCGGCAGCAGGATGGATTGGAATTAACAAAAGGGAGAGGCAGGTTAACAGTATAACCAGCTGTTTTTTTATCTTCATGTTCTGTTTCTCCTGTGATTACATTTTTCTCATATGACTTTTTGGTGCCTCGTTAGTAGCGCTCCGTCTTATACCATTTGGCTTCTCTTTTGAAGATGAGGTCTTTCAGATATAGATATAATCCGTTAGCCGCGACAACCATCCACAGCTGGCAATAAGACACATACATCAACATTACAATCCCTAGATTGGACAAGCTCATCTCGCCCTTTTCTGTCGTTAGCGTGATGAAGGTCCCCACAACGAAAAGAATAATAGCGAGCAGCCATAAGAAATTACTAAGACCTGCAATAGTAGTATGCACATAACCCAAAGCATGCAGGATCAGCAGCACATCCGAGGTGATTAACGACAGCAGCAGCAAGAAGTAAATGGATAGAAAATAAAGAATATCGAACCGCACCTTTGCGGCCGATTTATTGAACAGCAGCGGAATATTTTTGACAATGACATAAATATTGCCCTTCGCCCAGCGGGTTCGCTGCTTGAACCAGACCTTCAGGGTCTGTGGTTCCTGCTCCCACGTGACGGATTTCGGCTGGAACTTGATTTGGTAACCCATCATATAAATCCGGAAGCTGATTTCTGTATCCTCGGCTATCGCTTTAACATCCCAACCACCGATGCTTTCCACAATTGACCTGCGCATAATGAAATTGGTTCCCGGAATAGTGCAAAGCTTGAACAGCTTCCAGCGTCCCGCTTGAGCCATCCATTGAAAGGATAAGGTCTCAATATTAATGAACCGGGTCAGTAAACTTGCATCACGATTACGGGTCCGGAACTTCCCAATCACCGCACCGAGGCTGGAATCATGCATGATCTCAGCAACCAGATAACGCAAAGCTGTTTTCTCCGGAGTATTGTCGGCATCATAAATGGCGATTAGCTCCCCTTTACAGCTGGTAAAGCCTATATTCAAGGCATTGGATTTGCCTTTGCCTCCTGTAACTGCATCCGTATTAATGACTACCAGCTGACGCCCCGGATTTCGGGATTGTATGCCCGCAAGCAGCTCGGCACTGTTATCAGAGGAGTTATCATTAATCACAATAATCTCATACCGATCTTGCGGATAATCCAGCGCCAGCAGAGATTCAACCGTCTTACAAATCACTACCCCCTCATTGTGAGCGGGAACCATAATTGAAACAAAAGGATATTCGCCCTCTATCTCTGGTATATCCTCATTTTCGGATTTAATGTAATATAGATAGCCCGCGATAATGAGGGTCACATTCACCAGCAGCAGAGACCAAATACAGATCACCGCAATCACCATCAGCACGTCTGAAATCGTCATAGGGCCCTCCAAATCACGATTAGTTGTCTCATTTCAAAAACTTTCTGCGATATAACCGGTATCCGATCATTAACAATCCGCCAAACAGCAGCAGAGAAATCATGATCACAACAATAAAAAATTGATTCTGAATATTAAAAAGTCGGGTGAAGCTCTTTTGCTGCTCCTCTGTGTAGCGATAATCGCTATCCACTGTTTCCGGTGTATAGTCCAGGCTTAGAGGTTGTCCATTAATATAAATCATTCCATCTAATGAGGAGATTGTGTTCTGATCAGTAACAACCTGATGCTCTTCTTGCTTATAATCGGCAAAAGAAACCCAATTCCGTTCCAGACTTTGCAGCATTTCTTCAAGCTGACGCTCATCCTCGGGCATGTCGACGGTGATTACAGTATCCATCGGCAAATGCGGTATCACTTTATTGGATGTAGGCAAAGCCTGAAGAAATTCCAGCGGAACGCTATATAAAGAGGATGGAAAGGATTTAGAGGTGTCGCTCTGCTCCATATAATCAATCTGTTCATCCGGATATAACACCACGGAATCAAAAAAGCTCATCCCCGCTTCTGAATACTCTTTGTCATAGGACCAATGCATTTCCGCTCCGACTCCAAGCGGCCCAAGCCCGTTTTCGGCCAACAGATTGATGAAATCATTCATCTTTCCTTTAAGCGTATGGTCACTGGAGCTTATCGTTGGCATCACCACTGGGGCATTGACCAGAATGCTTCCATTGTTGGATTGCACACTTTTCATGGCCACTAAATAACGCTGCATGGCCGGATAATCGGTATTGCTGAACACAGGCCGCACACTTGCAAGAAACGGAATCCCCAGTTGATACAGCCGCTCACCCGTTTCTGCCAGCAGTCGCAGATCGGAGAAAGGATAGATTTCTTTGATCGCAAGGTACATTTTAGGAGCAGCAGTGATATGGAGCCAATCCTTCAGAACATACGCCATCCCCAGCGTACTGACATTCCCTTGTTCAAAATATGGGGCATATGTATCATTCCCCTTACTCACAGCGTACGGTGCTTGCAGACCCTCCTCCGCAAAAGAGAGTTGCCCGAAGGATTTGACCGCCTGACTCGCTACAATATAAGGCATATCCTGCACCTTAGCTTGAATTCCGGAGAACTGTCCGATTTCGAGCTCAGCACTCCCGTCATAGATCACATCAGTGGTTAGCTGTAACGCCTTCGTTAGACTAGCGGGTGGGTTGTACCCGATATGCAAATACTGCCCCTGATAATGCTCCCAATCCTCTATGTAGGATTTATTCGTGATCGAAATATCCGCTTCGTTACGGACCATGATCACTCTGGAGTAATTTTTCAGCATCCCCTGCTCGTATTGATCTAGGCTTCGAAGTGTAACCTTTGTCGAGTAAGCTGCCAGCAGACGTTGAAGTTCAGTCACATTTCCATCCTTAGAGGTCCCCTTGGCAAGGCTGTCATAGAGCAGTAAGACTTGTTGTGGCGATGCAGCAGAGTGAACAGGAGTGGCGGGAAGCAATAGGATGGTGAAACTCAGCGTCAGCAGCAATATACAGTATAAGATCCCTCTGCGCTTCAAACACTCACATCCTTTTGAGGCTTTGTAAATGGACTAGACATGGTGGGGCTCTCGTTAACCGGCTTTTTGCGATTTTTGGAGAATCTGCGTCCGATCACACTAGATACTGTCAAAAAGGTCACCAAATCAAAAGATAAAGTGAACAAGAATTCATGCTTGGAAATGTCGGCATCACCGGCACCGATAATCGATACAAAAATGCCTGAAAGACCAATGCCTATCGTAGCGACAATCAATACCATCCGCTGCAATCCTCTAAAATTGCGTGCCTTAATGGCTGTTACAAAGGAAGGCATATACAGACCGATGACAAGCACTGTCCAAAGGAAGATAAAACCTATCGTTCGTGGTGCTAAAGCCTTTTTCAGCTGACTGTATCCAGTAAAAAAGTGACTCTGTGCTCGAAATTCCTTCCCAACAGATTGCTCGTAATTGCCCATCGCCGCTGGTTTGATCGAGAATGCACTTTGAGCAGCTACATTAAGAATCGAGTTAAGCTGATCCGGATTCGATATATAGTATTTAAGGATCGAAACAAATCCGTAACGACTGTAAAAGTTCTCTTGGAGGATCGGCGAATTCACATCAATAGTTCCGTATTTCTCGTAGTAAATGCTATTTTTCAAGATGGCATATTGTTCATCAATATCGAATGACTTCAATGCCTTCTCCGGATCGGAGGAATCCTTCAGCACCCCTCGGGTCATGGCATGGAACTGGTTAATATTCACGAACTCATCCGAGATATTCAAATAAGTGAACACACCTGCGAACAGGATCAAAGCAAGGGAAACCAGAGTCAGAATACGAAAGATCTTATCCCTGCGAATCCAAAGGATTGAACACCCCAGAACCGCAATGATTATACCCACTGGCGCATTTTGCTGTTTGGAAGTAGTCAGGATGATCGTACTGATCAAGAACAGGGCCAGCAGCACATAGTCATTGTATCTTTTTTGATATAACAACAACCAAGCTGCGAACATAGTAATCATCGTGATCATCACGACGCTCTCGCCGTAAAAGGAGTTGAAATAAGCGGTATACCCGGTATCTCCAAATATAAAAATAGCAATACCAGCAGTGACCCATCCCTGCTTGCGGGTCATCCCCCATGTAATTGCCTCTATTAATAAGTAGATCGCCGCAACATATAAAATCGTATAAATAACTGCTTGAAACCGGATATCAAAAACCTCGCTGCTAAAAAACAGCTTATTAAGTCCAATGGCCAGCTGGATAAATAGGGACTGTGAAGAAAATAATGTCGCGCCATTCTCATTAAAATACTGAAAGATTCCATATTGCTTTACAAAATAACCAAAGTATTGCTCGTCATAATCCGGCAGATTGAAATAAATTCCGTTACTATAGATGCTGCGAAAAAAATCACCATTATCCGCCATTCCGACATACGGGGCGGTAAATAAGGCGATGATGGTTATAAGCAACACTCCAACAGCAGTGATAAAAGCCGGGGACAATGGCAACGGTAGGTTAGCGAGTGACATCCCCTGCCTCAGAGGTGATTTCACCGTGTTGTTTATCATGCAGATTCACCTTCGTTACTATAGGTTTAAATTAATAGACATAGGCCAATGATGCCATCAGATTGTCAAAGGAATAGGCTTGGCCACTAGCTACATCGCCGAAGCCTCCATACAGTGAGCTGCCGGCATCGGTTATTCTGAACTCGTTCATTCTTTCAATGCTTTTGCGATAGAGTGCATCGTCTCCGATCTCGGCACCAATCATAGCCGTAATGGCGTAAATGGCTGTTGAGCGAATATCGTTAAGCGGCTTTCCCTCACGCGAATATTGTCCATATAATGTGCCAGCCTCGACCTGCTGCTTGATAAAATTAATGCTGGAGGATTTCTGCTGGTCTACCTCTGCCAAAGCCAGAATAGACAGTAGCGATTCTACTGTATTGATATTCTCCGAACTATAGGTTCCACTCTCATAATTAAACCTTGTTTCATAGAAGGGAAACTCATCTGATAAATATCCATCTTTCAGAATAACGCTCATATTATTCAACAAAAAGTCACGAGATTCTCCAGAAACCGACAATTTTTGCATTGTACCTAAATCAATATAACATAAAGTAACGAATGTGTTGGTTTTTTTGTAATTTTCATCATAGAAGTCATACATATATCCATTTTTTACATTATAGTTATAAAACCTCTCACCATACTTAGCCGCTTCTTCTGTATATTGTTTATCTCTAAACGTATCCCCCGCTTCATAAAGCGCACGAATGATACGTAAGTCATCAACTGCAGCATTCACAGGATATAATTTCTGCTGTTTAGGGCTATATCGGTAGCTAAAACCACCCTTCATATCAAAGGTTTGCTTAGCCAGCGCCCATTCTTCTGCAAATCGCTCTTTCTCACCACTCCGTACGGCTGCCAGCATCCTCAGAGAGGCAGACTCACTTAGAATCTCATGGCCGCTTGCTGCTTCCCCGGATTGCTCTGTTTCAATTAAATTCGTATAAACACCGGACGAGCCGGTAAGCTTCGTAACAATAAATTGCTCTAAAGCATCCAATTCCTGTGAAGGGTCCCCCATATTATTAGCCGAACCCGTAGGATTCGGTGGCTCTGTTGTATGAACATTCGCGGAGGGCGAGGGTGTTGATGCCGGCATTGCTGTTTGCTCGCATGCTGTTAATGCTGTAAAACCTGTAAGTACCACTACAGCAACAGCTATCTCTTTCCTCAAAAAATCACCTCTCTAAGCATCTGCTTATATTGCCTAGTATTATCTATAACGGTAATATACATCACATCCTTAATCCAAATGTTAAATTTATGAAACCATTAGATGAAAAAAAAGAGGCATCCACACGCCTTCTGACGAGCAGATCCTCCTTTTTCTGTCATCTACTTACTTTATTCCATACGTTCCCAAAAACGATGGGCAGTAATGGCTGCAACGAAGCTAGCCGCGAAAACTTCCCCACCATCACCTATTATGACTCCCGGACTGCTTCTATGTTCATCTGTTGCAAGCAGCTCAGCAAGTATTGTCGTCATCGCGATAGGTTTAAAATGTGCATAGGCTTGGTTGAGGAATAACGCTGCATCTTTATGGAATTTCTTGCGTTCCGCATTTCCACCAGCCGCATAAATCGCATCGAAGAGCACCGAATCTGTAGTGGACAAGGTATGGATGACTTCAAGCTCTGTGCCGCTTGAGCCTTTAATAAATCCAAGCTTATCACTGATTAGCTCCGGTTGTATCCCAGCTCCCATAAGCGTGTCCAACACAGGCATTACCGCAGCTTCATCAAAACCATCTCCGATAATCACGCCTACTTTCCGCGTGTTGGGATGTTTTTTCGTATTAGCCTGACTTAAGGCAGGGGAAGCTTGAGTAACCTCGGAACCGCCAACTTCTGGAGCCGCTACTCCAATGGCTTCTGCCACAGGTACAGCAAGCTCGGAGGTAATGTTAGCAAGCATATTTACGACCTGCTGTCGGACCGACTTACTCTTAACCTTTCCAAGCTCAAAAGAATAAGCTTCGATAATATGCAATTGTTCCGGAGGGCTCATACTATTCCAGAATAACTTGGCTTGTGAAAAATGATCCTCAAAGCTTTTACTCCGGCTGCGTACCTTACGGCCCTCAACCTTTTCTTGATAATGCACATAACCGCCTTCAGCCTCTGGGACAGGTCTCGGCGTATTTTGGGCCAGAGAATTATTATGATAACTCACAGTGCCCTGATTAATCGTCTGCCGCCCATATCCGTCACGCTGGTTGTTGTGGAAAGGACACACCGGTCTATTAATCGGCAATTCATGAAAGTTAGGACCCCCAAGCCGAATCAGCTGGGTATCCGTATAAGAGAACAATCTGCCCTGAAGTAGGGGGTCATTGGTGAAATCAATCCCTGGCACTACATGTCCAGGGTGGAAAGCCACCTGCTCCGTTTCGGCAAAAACATTATCCACGTTGCGGTTCAAGGTCATTTTCCCAACGATCTGCACGGGCACGTCTTCCTCTGGCCATAGCTTTGTAGGGTCCAGCACATCGAAATCAAACTTGAATTCGTCTTCTTCACTAAGAAGCTGAATGCCCAGCTCGTATTCCGGAAAGTTGCCGGCTTCAATCGATTCCCATAGATCACGGCGGTGAAAGTCAGGGTCCGCTCCAGATATTTTCTGTGCTTCGTCCCACACCAAAGAATGTACACCAAGTACTGGTTTCCAATGGAATTTAACAAAATGCGCTTTCCCCTGTTCATTGATCAGACGGAAGGTGTGAACTCCAAACCCTTCCATCATCCGGAAGCTTCGCGGAATGGCGCGGTCAGACATCAGCCACATCGCCATATGGGCCGATTCCTGATTATTGGCGATGAAATCCCAGAAGGTATCATGGGCTGATGCTGCCTGAGGCATTTCATTATGCGGCTCCGGCTTAAGCGCATGCACTAAATCAGGGAACTTAATCGCATCCTGTATAAAAAAGACCGGCATATTATTGCCTACCAAATCATAATTGCCTTCTTCGGTATAAAATTTGGTCGAGAAGCCCCGGGCATCCCGCACAGTTTCGGCTGAACCCCGTGATCCTGCTACCGTTGAGAACCGGACAAACACCGGGGTCTTCACGGACGGATCTTGAAGGAATTTCGCCTTCGTATATTCTTTCAACGATTTATATACTTCAAACTCCCCGTGGGCGGCAAATCCGCGTGCATGCACGATCCGCTCAGGAATCCGCTCGTGATCAAAATGGGTCATTTTTTCCCGAAAATGAAAATCCTCCAGCAAGGTTGGCCCCCGGTCACCGGCTTTTAGGGAGAACTCATCCTCGGACACTTTCAATCCCTGATTGGTTGTTAAAGCGTGACCTTCGTCCTTACTGCGAAACTGTTCCAGTTGCTCATTTTTGCTATTTCCGTTCACTTTTTGCTGTTCACTCATTAACAATGGCTCCTTCCGAAAGGTAGAGTAACGATAATATTCATCTCTTACCCTTAAGGAAGGAACGGCAAACAAAAAGAAGCGGAATTCCGAGAAGCCATTCTCCCGAAAATCCGCTTTACTCGCTTATCACTGACCTAACCTTTAATTCTCCGATACGTCTCTTCATCCGAAACAATATATAATCTAGCCTCTTTAGGAATAGGCTGGTCCAGCTTGCGATTGATGCTAAGGTCACTACGATCCGAGAGTAAAGTTGCACCTTGAAGGAGCAATTCCTGAAACGCCTGCCCATAGGTCTTCCATGCACTATTCACTGGAATCTCATAAATATCATCCCCATACTGGCGGCTCAGCAGCTGCGTAATCACCTCTGAATTCCCCTCTTGCAGAGCGGATCGGACTGCCAATCTAGAAATGGCATCATGCGACAGAACGAATTCATTGACCTGAACATGCCTGAAATTCTGTATATTCTTCTCCTGCATAATTTCTACGGTAGTATGTACTTGTGGCGCTATGCGCTCAATGCTGGAGGCGATAAGCAGAGATTTCCCGTCAATTAGCGATGCTTCATCAATCCGTGTGTCTCCGAACACAATGGCTGCCCTGGCTTCGTGTATGTTAGCTTTAAGGAGAATCTCATCGCTGGAAGCATCACCGCTTACAAAGTGGACCTGCTCCATATGCTCCAGCGGATGCCGTCCTATCTCATCAATGATGACGATATGACATTTAGGTGAATAGCATAACACCTCATCTACCGCAGCTTGTGCTTTCTTACTCCAATTGATTAATATCACATGATCCTTTCCCCGGAAGCTCAATGTTCCTGCTCCTCTCCTTCTCTGCACTTCTGCAATAGAGTCAATGACCTTGCCAATAACCAAGCTGAGAAGACCAATCCCAAAAATATACAGAAACATGGTGAATAGCTTACCCACTACAGTCTCTGTAAAATAATCTCCATACCCAACGGTGGCCATCGTTGTCATGACCCAATAGAAGGCATTAAACCAGTTGTGGAATGTACTCGGTTCAAGCAGGTAAGCTATCGATGCGCTAAGAATTATAAAGATCAAAATAATCAGACCGATCGACCGTTTGCGTAAACGCATCATCCTGGTGGATATTCTCAGAAAAAAATGCATCTGCCATCCCTTCCTCACATTAATAAAGCTGCCTCTCGAGGTTATTACTGAGGGCAGCCTTATCCTTGTCCATCTGCGATTTTTGAACTAAACAATCAAACTGCTGACTGCAAATGCTGTGCCGATAAACACCAAGCAGAGCATGGTGCCTACTGCCACATTACCTTTTTCCAGATGTTCTGAAATTTTAAAGCTTGGGGTCGCCAATTCAAAAATCCAATAAGCAGCGATGAGGCACACATAACCGACAGCAAACCAAATGATCATATGCAGAATAGAGGTATTCGTATACGCCGCTACTCCAATGATAATTGCTGTAGCGAGAAATTTGCCTCCAAGCGCTAGAGCTACAGCCACATTCCCTTTTTTCAGCTCTTCCATATCCTTGAACGGGGTCATCAAGCCAAAGATAACCATACCCAACAATTGCAGAAGAATAATCACAAATATACTGACTATTAAATTAACAACAATCGTCACTTTGCCCACCCCCGAAATTTCGCATATGCCGAGTCATAATCGGCGAAATCATGTACTTCCTCAAGGACTACGGAAGCGGTCTTTTCTTTCTCTAATGCTGCATAACGCTCATCGTCTATCGGCTGCTTGATCCGGTTGCCGGAAGGCAGCTCAAGGACGGCAAAGTTTCTTGTCTTCTCATTATATTTTGTCTTGTATACTCCTACAAGATCAACATCTGTAGTTACCGATACCTTAAGGTTGGTAAGATCCTCGACTGCTGTTTTTTCATCGGGATACGATTTAATGGTCGTCCAGGAAGAGAGGCGGACTTCATTGCGTTGGTCGGCATCTGTGATCAGCTCAGCGTCCATGAACTGCAGTGTCCATATTTTATCGCCAGTAGCATAATTCTCATCATTCGGCAGCAGCTCATTATCCGGCAACACCGTCATATCGCTACCAATTAGATCACCTACAGTACTCTCCACAACCCGGTAATCCCAAGGTACCCGTGCAACACTGTCAGAAGTTTCAGCAGTGCCTGAATCAAACACACTCCCCTGATTACTGGAACATGCACTAAGCAGCAATACCGTTAGAAGCATCATACATAAAGCCCCGATCCGGGCCTTTACTAATCTAGTAGACGACTTGTTTATAGCCTTACTTTTATCCAACTATCTCACTCCCAACGCGATAAAATGACTGGCATTGCCCGTAATCAGTCCGCCAGCCCGGCCGAGCAGCCCACACGGCTTCCCATTAATGACGAACATGCCTGTCAGTAGGTGGAATTCACCTTCGGCGGTGTGTATTCGGGCTAGTTCAGCTCTTTTTTGATATACAGAGGGAAAAAGCTGACTGCTATCATAACCCTCTTCGTCCTCAATTTCTAGAGTTCCACTATCGTCAAAGAGACGTACAGAACCGCCTTCGCGGCCAAATACAGATTTGGACACAAAGCTGCCAGAGAACACAGGCTTATTATAAGTAGGCAAAATATAACGTGAGATCGCCTCACGCTCTTCCTTGTCAAATAATAAGCCAAGCTCATACATTCCCCACACAGCTGCAATCAATCCCTTAGACTGCAACAGGATACTGTGTGGTCCATTAAAAAGCTGAAGATTTCCCTGTTCAACAGCATAGGCAAGTGCATCTCCACCCTCATCGACGGCCATCCACTCTTTAGGATATAGGGCGAACATCCGCTTTATCACCCGGTCCTCCCCGTCCTTCAGAATGCCCTCATCGACCCACAGATCGAGACAATCCACACACTGAATAGTAAGCCCGCTATGTCTGGCCAAGGCTTCAATCGTACCCGAATCTTCAAGATGAGAGCCATAAGCAACACAAGCTGCGGTATCTGGACGTTCTATCTGCCAGGCTGCGGCAAGTTGTTCCTTCATCGCATGATTTGGACTAGTCACACCCGCCTGTTCACAGATCCAAGGTGTTGCTATGGAAGCCTCCACATAACCTGTAGGTGTATCGGCATTCAGTTCCAGAAGCTTGATGGTTCCATCATTAGCTATCGCAAAATCGAACCTTGCATACCGACTGATTAGACCTTCTTCCGGAATAGGAAACCCGTCAAGCATCTCCCAAAGAACAGGAGGAATGCCCAGCAGCTCATACAAATCGCGTTTTAGATGTATATACCGAACCGCTTTATCGAGGATAGCCCACAGCTTTGCGGAGGCTTCCTCAAGCTCTTTATAAATGTCGCTGCGCATCACAGCTATTGCATCCATCCAGTACTCTTCTTCCTCTAGATCTGCCCAAGTGAACCCAAGCTCATGCAGCGCTTGTACCCGTGGGCCCCGCTCCAGATCAGACAAATCCAGAATCTCAAACACGCTCTGCTGATCACTCATCCGCCGAAACCACTCTTGCTGGAACCAGATCTCGATGAAGATTTCGAGCCTGAGCTTGATTTAGAGTTCTTCGAAGAGTTTAAGCCACTGGAAGTGCCACCGATTCCGTTCTTTGAAGAGGAACCTCTTCTCGTGATGGAACCCGTGGATGAGGTTGAGGTTTTAGGTTTCACTACAGAACCGGGCACCTTTTTATTCTGGAATTTTTCGCTGCTATAAGTAGGTGGTTTATAAGTGGTTCTCGTGCCCCCATAATAGGTAGGACGGTCCTTAGCCCATCCTCTGGAGGAGTAATTGGCACCGCTGTTAAACAACATGTGATACAGAAGCAAATCCGTCCAGCCAAAACCTGAATGATAACCGCCATAGTTATTCACTACCGTTGTTCCGTTTGAAGTTACTACGCCTTGGCCTTGCTCCTCTACCTCTTTCGTACCTTCTTCGGGGTAGGGAATATTCCAATCCACATTTTTATCAAAATAAGCTTT
Source organism: Paenibacillus sp. FSL H8-0315 (assembly GCF_038005365.1). Classification (NCBI taxonomy): domain Bacteria; kingdom Bacillati; phylum Bacillota; class Bacilli; order Caryophanales; family Paenibacillaceae; genus Paenibacillus; species Paenibacillus sp. FSL H8-0315. Next base: position 3,108,523 of record NZ_JBBOTA010000001.1, read on the forward strand.
AACCTCTTCATTAGACCAAGAGACTAGCTGTGGTTCGCCCGCAGAAGTATTCGCGCTAGCCCCCGCTCCGCCAGGAATAAACATAGCATTCGCTAATAAGGCTATGCCTAGCGATGTTGATAATACACGGATGGGTTTGCCATCTGCGGTAAATAATTTTGATGCAGGCAATTCCTTATCCCTTTCTTCTTTAGCCATCGTAAGGTTCTCCTTCCCTGATGATCTTCTATCCCTCAGTGTGCATCGGAACAAGCAAAAGCTCCAGCTTGCCCTCATCCACATTCAGTCGTCCTTCAACCGCCTCATATTCCTTACTGCCCACCACTATATAATTGACATGTTCAAGTGCAGTTATCATATTCATGCTCCACGTACGCTCTTCAATCACTCGTAGATCACCTTCTGGCATTTTTTCGATTAAAACTACACTCATCCCGTTATCCATTATTACCATTCCTTCCTTATATCTGCTATAGCATCTGATACGTTTTTATCACCTTTTCGTTTCAGTTCTAAGCTTGTATAGATTGCCCAGCATTACTTTTGGAATAAGAACGTCTATATAAAAGGAGAACTCCTAACGAACACAAGCTGACAAGGAGCAACAGTCCGTATACATGCTCATAGGCTTTTGCCGGCGCAAGATCACGCTGAGCATGCAGCAACAGCCCACAGACCGCAACAGATACAGAACCTCCAAAAAACTGAATCAGTTGTAAAAGCCCCATACCTGAACCAATCCAAGTTCGCGGAAGAACCCGAGAAGCTTCATTATTTAAGGATGCCATTGTCGCCGAGAAGGCCGGAGAGAAGCAAAGATAACCAAGCAGAAGAACTACAGGAGATACAGAAAGGTTCAGCGCAAATGCAGCCATAACAGCGGCAAGAATACAATGCCCTATGATTAAGAAGCGCAAGTTGCCATACCGGTCAATAAAACGTCCAACAAAACGGGTAAGAAATGCAGATAATAACGCACCTGGTGCGATAAACAAACCAATCATCAACGCGGATTTACCAAACAGATTAGCGAGCACAAGCGGCATCAGGAACAAATTCCCCAAGTTCAGCACCAGAATACAAAAGCCTATGGTAACTAGCTTCAAGTATCCCGGCATTTTTAGCAGCTGCGGGTTAATAAAGGATTCCTTCGCCTTCTTCAAATACCAAGCGTGCACGATAATAGACACTACGCCCACTGCCAACCATACCAGAGATTGGGTAGTTACGGCTACCAGCAGACTTGCCGCATTTACTACGGTCAGCGCCGCCCCAATAACGTCAAAGCTTGCAGGCTGCGGCTGTTCCTTAGGTAATAAACGCAGTAGTACTGGCAATACAACAAGCACAAGGCAAGTAATTCCGAATAACCCGTTCCAGCCAAAATACTGACTGATGACACCACCAAAAATCGGGCCCAAACCAAAGGCCATTGCACTCCCTGCGGAGATCATGGCGATAGCCGCACCACGTCTTTCAATAGGCACATAACGGCTAGCCAGTACGAGACCCAATCCAGCCATCGCACCCGCGCCAGCAGATTGTACTATTCTCGTTATCAATAATGTATTAAAGTCATGCGCAAATAATCCAAACACTGAGGCCAACCCAAGAGTAATTAAGCCAACGGTCAAAAGTCTCCGAATCGGCACAACGTCTGATAAGCGGCTATAAATAACCGTCGATAAAGCATATCCAATCGAATAGCTCGAAATTACCCATGAACCTAGATCAGCAGAAATTTGGAGATCCTGAATAATGGTTGGAAGTGATACATTAAACATCGTTGTGTTCATCACTACGATAAAAAGGCACACGGTCCATAATGGCATGACTACTTTATCATTCATTACTACTTTCTCATTCATTCCTATCCATCCCTGTCCTAATTTATCTATACAAGCTTATCTAAGTTTATGCCTATAAAATCAGGATGGCAATTGGAATAGGGGGATTTAGACTATTTACGCCACATCAATCCGCACAACAATTCAAACAACTCCATGTAGTTGCGTGGATTTTTGCCCGTCAATGTATGAATGCGATTAAGCCGGTAGTTCAGTGTATTTCGGTGAATATTCAGCTTCTGTACAGTACGATTATGGTCCCCATTCTCAGCAATAAATACTTGCAGCGTTTCAATCAGGCCTGTCTTATCGCCCGACTGATCCAGCAGAGCATAAATCGTTCCAGGCCGTTCCGCCCCGTCATAGGAGAGATGAATTAAGAATTTTAGTTCCTCATAAGTGTACAGTTTCTTGAGCGGGTCGACTCTACTACCAACACTAATCGCCGCCTGGGCCTGTTCAAGTGAATATGCAGCTAACTCCTCTGCTTCGCCAGAACCTATTCGCCCCACATTCGCACATGAATTTAGTTTTCCTATAAGCTCTTTATAAAGAAAAATATCCGTTATGAAAAAAACCGCCTTATCATTCTCCAAATTCCAGTAATGTGGATAAGACCTAAATACATTTTTGAATTCTTTTCCGTTCACATCGCCTTCCACAAGGATCGCCCAGCATTTTTTCTTAAGATCAAGCCCATAGCTGCCCGCCCGTTCCAGAAACTCAAGATCATATGCTTCTTTACGATAAGACAATTCATGATAAAATTTCACACGTTTTACTCGCTCATCCTGTTCCAGCTTGTTCCTTGCTTCCTGCTCAATAAGTAATATAGTAGTGACTCTGACCAGCTTACTAAACGGCCTAACCTCATCTGGATGTCCCGTAATACCTACCACACCCAAAACTTTATGATCTATAATAATGGGTTCATTCACCCCCGGCTTCATGCCGCTGCCATCCTCGTACACTTCAAAGACATGCCCACTTTGAATGGCTATTCTCGCTCCCTCATGTAAGGTTCCGACCCGTTTGAGATCTCCGCTTCCTACAATAAAGCCGCTCTCATCCATAACATTAATGTTATACGGAACTACGCTCATCATTTCTTGTGCTATTTGTCCTGCGAGTGATTTCGATATCTTCATGTCTGTACCTCCTGTTCCTTTATATTCTACTCAGAAAGCTTCTACCTTAAAAAAGAAAAAAGGGGCTGACTCCGTTCAGTCAGCCCCTCTATCACTTTGTATAATTCAATCAGCTTCCTTGGTTCAGCATGACTAACCTAGCCACATTCTCAGCCGTTCTTTCCAGATTCTCTTGCCCTTTATTCAAGGCATCCTCCAATGAAGCTGCACCTGGCATGATCCCAAAAATAGCATCGATCCCTTTATCATACAACACTTCCGTCTGATCGCCGATCCGTCCCGCAAAAGCCAGCACAGGTTTATTATATTTCTTAGCTACCTCAGCAACGCCAAGCGGAGTCTTGCCATATTGGGTCTGGAAATCGATGCTTCCTTCCCCGGTCCACACCATGTCCGCCTGCTGCACTTTTTCTTCAAGTCCAGTATAGTCGATCACAAGCTCAATGCCTTTTTTTAATATTCCGTTTAAGAACACCACCAGTCCTGCCCCAAGGCCACCCGCTGCACCAGCACCAGGCATATCTATAATATCGAAACCCAATTGCTCTTTGATGACACTCGCATAATGATGCAGATTGCTGTCCAGCTGTTTGATCATATCCGAAGTAGCCCCTTTTTGCGGACCAAATACATTGGAAGCCCCGGTCGGACCACATAATGGATTCGTAACGTCGCAGGCCACTTCAACCTGTACATCCTTAAGGCGAGGGTCAAATCCACTCAGATCAATACGGGCTAATCTGCCGAGCTCACCACCACCAAACAACAGCTCATTGCCTTCGGCATCCAGCAGCCTGCCGCCTAATGCCTGCACCATCCCGGCGCCTCCGTCATTGGTGGCACTGCCACCGATACCGATCAGCAGCTTGCTGACCCCACGATCCAGACATGCTTTGATTAATTGTCCTGTCCCGTAGGTGGTTGTAATCAACGGGTTACGTGTCTCAGGGGATACCAGCTGAATACCACTCGCACTAGCCATTTCCAACACCCCTGTCAGCCCGTCTCCTGTGATTCCGTAGGATGCGCTAACTTCATTGCCCAGTGGCCCTTTAACTTTTGTTATATATACTGTACCTTCCGTTGCATCGACCAAGGACTGCATCGTTCCTTCGCCGCCATCTGCCATGGGTACATGAATACAAGTAATATTAGAATTTACTTTATGAATGCCTTTTTCCATGGCTTCACAAGCTTCTTTGGCTGTCATGCTTTCCTTGAAAGAATCCGGTGCCAATACGATGACAAAGTCTTTATTCATAGAATATCCGTCCCTTCTAATTGCAAATATAAATTATAGGATGAAGCCGTATAATATAGTGGCGACGATAGCCATCGTCAGACCCACGAGACTTTCATAAGGAATCAGTGACATCCGGTCCTTAATGTTCATCTTAACGGAATCAGCGGTCACGTGGAAGAAGTTACCGTGTGGCAGATGGTCAATGACTGTAGCCCCGGTGTGCACCATAATTGCTGCATTTAGCGGCGCTGTGCCCATCGAAAGAATAGCGGGACCAAATGATCCGGCAGCCACGATAGAAGCCGTAGAGGTTGATGCTGTAGCAGCCGCCATCAGGATCCCTGCAATTGGCGCAAGGAACGTTCCGGAAATCCCCATAGCCGTTATTGCATCTACAACAGTAGCACTCAAATCCGATTTTGAGATAATACCAGCGATAGCACCAGCACCAATCAGGATAATGGCTGTACCTGTCATTTTATTTAACCCTGAGGTTGTAAAAGAAATGATGTTCTTCGTTTGTTTCATAGCAATCAATCCAATAATGCCGGCAAGAGGCAAGATGATCATAGAATCGACTTTAAATGATTTCAGCAATTCAATATTTAGAATATTTCCGATTGGGTTAATGGCTAGAAGTAAAATAGCGACAACTGGAGCGACGATGGCACGGCCAAAGCTAGGTTTAACCTTAGTACTGTCTTCCTCTTTAGTTACAACGTCACCCTCTGCAATTTTCACACCTTTGTTGACCAGCAGATTAGCAATAATAACAGTGACAATCAGACCCGCAATGGCTGGGATGAATCCATGAATCATGACCTGAGCCAAATCTACATCAAAGCCTTTAGCTACGGCAATGGTGTTCGGGTTCGGTGAAATAATGTTACCGGCTTTACCGCCACCGACCAGTGCGAGCAGCAAAGCGGTTTTGGAAATGCCGATCTTCTTACCTACGGACAAAGCGATTGGAGCGACAATAATGATAGCGACTGTGATGAATACGCCTACCGCTGTAATAATCATAGTTGCCAGCGCTATAGATAATAACGCTTTCTTTTCGCCAAGCTTATCTACTATGGTCTCGGCCATTCGTTCGGCTGCCCCTGATTCAATCAATACCCCGGCCAGCACACCGGCTGCGAGAACACGTACAACTGCACCCATAACACTATTCGTTCCGTCGATGACATATTGTACTGTCTCTGCAATGGATGCCCCGCCTAATACCCCTCCGGCAATCGCGCCTAAAAAGAGTGCGTAGACCGGGTTAACCTTTTTGAAAATCAATACGACGGCCAGAATCAATCCCGCAATCGCGCCCATCCAGTTAATTACTGTGCCTTCCATCTCTAGTTGCCCCCTAGTATAAGAGTTTGACACTATACAGTGTGTAATTTGATAACGCTTTCTAAACTGAGTATACTGCGCTTACAAACCCAATAATATTGACGGGACAACCTATTTTTTTGTGCATATGCACAAGCTCTGAGCATGAGAAAAAGACCAAGCTTAGGTTTCAGCACACCAGAGCTTGGTCTTTTAACATGAATTAGACGTATTAAGAAACTTGAGTTTCTTTCGTTAGAATAGGGGCAGCAGGATCTTCTGCCAGAACATTATCCTTTGTCTTGGAGAGGAAGATATTCAGCACAATCGCTGTAAGGGAACCGGATACGATACCGTTTTGCAGCAGCATCCGAGCGAATTCAGGTAATTGATCGAACATCGCAGGTACTGTTGCCGAACCCAATCCAACAGCGATACTACAAGCGGCAATCAGCAGATTACCATCCTTGCGCAGATCTACCTCTGACAGAATCGACATCCCGGAAACAGCAACCGATCCGAACATCACGATCATCGCTCCGCCCAGTACGGCATTGGGAATAACTGTTGTCAGAGCCGCCAATTTAGGCAGTAGTCCAAGCACAACCATAATCCCACCGGCTGCAAAAATAACATTCCGAGTTTTGACCCGAGTCAGCGAGACCAGACCTACATTTTGCGAAAATGCTGTGTACGGAAATGCATTAAAGATCCCGCCCAGCATAATCGCCAAACCTTCCGAACGCAGCCCGTTTACGATCTGCTTTTGTTCCACTTTCTGATCCGTCACTTTACCAATCGCAAAGTAAACACCTGTGGACTCCACCATACTAACAATATTAACAATGATCATAGTGAAAATAGCCGTAAGATTGAACTGAGGCCATCCGAAGTAGAAAGGCTGTGCAACACTTACCCAAGAGGCTTCACCTACTGTAGAGAAACTAACAATGCCCATTCCATAAGCAATAATTGTACCCACTAAAAGACCTATCAAGACAGAGACCGAGCGAAGAAATCCTGTAGTAAAACGGTTAACCGCTAAAATGACCAGCAGCGTGATCAGTGCAAGCAACAAATTTCGGGGATTCCCAAAATCAGCGCTGCCTTCTCCGCCAGCTACGCTATTCATAGCTACAGGAATAAGAGATAACCCAATAATGGTCACGACTGAGCCCGTTACTATCGTTGGGAAAAACCTCAGTAGCTTCCCATAAAGGGGGGCCGCCAGTACCACGAATAAACCAGATAAAATAATTGCTCCGTACACCGTCGCCAAATTGTTGGCACTGCCGATAGCGATAATCGGCCCTACTGCCGTAAAGGTACATCCAAGAATAACCGGCAGCCTGCTGCCAAAATACTTAGTGCCCATAATCTGCAGCAAAGTAGCTAACCCGCAAGTAAACAAATCAGCTGCGATAAGATAGGCCATTTGGGTGGCATTCAGGTTCAGCGCGTTCCCTACGATCAGCGGAACAACAACTGCTCCGGCATACATCGCCAGTACATGCTGAAATCCTAACGCAAATACTTTTTTCTTGCTTAACATCTCGCACTCTCCTTGATTGGCTCTTTTGAACTTTCATTATCAATGAAGTGAATTTCACCTGGTGACATAGATGTAATCCGGGCTAAAGCATGGACTTCTATCCCTCTATCCTCGAGTAGACTCCGGCCTTCTTGGAAGCATTTTTCAATCACACAACCAACGCCAAGGAGCTCAGCGCCAGCCTCTTGCACGATATCAACCAGTCCAACAAGAGCAGCACCAGTAGCCAAAAAGTCATCTACAATAAGCACCTTATCACTTGGTCCGATATATTTTTGCGAGACACTAACCATATAATCCTCTTTGCGTGTAAAAGAATGTACCGGCGCGGAATAGACCGCTTCAGATAAGGTCACTGCTTTCTTTTTCTTCGCATATACAAACGGTACGCCTAAGGCGATGGCCGTAGCCATGGCAAATTGAATGCCACTCGCTTCAATAGTGATGATTTTAGTGATAGGCAAATGTCCGAACAACCGCTTGAACTCCTGTCCAATTTGTAAGGCAAGCTCCGTATCCACCTGATGATTCAGAAATGAATCTACCTTTAGTACCGTATCTGATAAAATAAGACCCTCTTGTCTGATGCGCTCTTGAAGTACCTTCATAGTAAACTTGATCTCTCCTTCTGAATTAAAAACAAAAAAAGGACAAATCCCTTGAGTCGTTTCTCTCAAGTGAATTTGTCCTTCTGGGTTTTTGTCCCTTAGTGGTGTAACACTGCATAGTGTCCGCATCGCTCGGTCCAGTCCTTCCATAGTCAGGAAGCGGAACCCTAGATGCGCTATTTCACTCATAGTCGGATAATTACAGTGGTTATCCGGTAGAAACTTATGGGCCATATTCCCAAGATTATATGAGTTGACAAGCAAATATAAGGATAATGTATAATGTGAAACTTATATTTTTATAAATGTTCAATATGAATACCTTGTATATCTTACACGCTCTGTCTGGTGCTTACAAGCAAAATTTTAAGCAATTTGCATGCCATTTTCAGGTTATTTTCACGAAATTCAATTGTTTACATTTAGTAGTTGCTACTCCAATATCTTCTGCGCTGTTTCTTGGGTCGTTACAAGTACATTCATATAACCCCCATTTAGTGCCCCAAGGATCCCCGTTACCTTCTCAAGTGACTCCGCTACACCAATCGAATACCGTGCTTGCTTAATTTTCTCCAGCTCAATGGTCAGTGTTCGATCCGATATTCCGGTATGCACGGGAATCCCGTTGCCATCATAGAATCGTGAACAGATATCACCAGCGACCTTTCCATTCTCCAGCTCAGCAATCACTGCATCACCATAAAAACCGCGCCACGCCTCTTCCCCTTTCGTTGCCGGCGATCCGATGCCGAACACAGCGATATCCAGATGGTCCCACGCCTTGGCAATGGTCTGATAATACTGCGAATTCATCAGTTGATCTCTAGTTTCCTTTTGCTCCGTGATCGCTGGAACATCAATCATTAACGAGCGCGCACCCCATTTTAGAGCAGCTTGATAACAGATGTTATTTACATGGTACCCGCTCTCCATCTTTCCTGATGGGCCGCCGACCGTAGGTACACAGGTTACAAATGGTCTCTGGGCTTGTGTTAGGCTTTCTACAACGCTAGCTAAGCTGCTTCCCCAAGAAAACCCAATCGTATCTTTCGGGAGAAGCACTTGCTCGAGCCATCTCGCACAGGCTTGTCCTATAGCTTTGCGTTTAATCGTGCTGGACTGTGCAGGATCTACCTCCACAACAATGGCTTCCCGTAGCCCGAACCGCTCCTTCAACTCCTGCTCCAATGTAAAATGATCGCCAGTATCGTAATTAATAGTTATTGTAACGATCCCTTCTTCACGTACCCTCTTTAGCATCCTGCTGATAGTGGTACGATATATACCAAGTTGGCTGGAGATTTCACTCTGCGTTAAATTCTGTTCATAATACATTTGTGCTATTTTAATAAGCAGCTTCTTATCTTCTTTTCGATCCATGTTACAACGCCCCCGCGTATTCAACAGTTTGACGGATTTAGACCCCCCCGCTATACTGTAGACGATTGTTTTGCACATTTATTATTATATTGCACAAATGTGCTTAATATCAAAACTTTTATGAAGATGAATGGTTCAGATGGAATCAAGGTATCTCTAAATAAAAACAAAAAATCAAACAAGTGAGGTGCTGGAAATGAACCCTTTAAAGTGGGCAATTGTCGGTCCAGGAAGTATAGCTGCCGAATTTGCGGCTGCGCTGAATGAAACGGGAGGAACGTTGTATGCGGTTGGGTCGCGAAGCTTGGAGAAAGCACAACAATTCGCTAATCAATATGGAGCCACGAAAGCTTATGGCAATTACAGTGAAATGCTGCAAGATCCTGCAATTGATGTAGTGTACATCTCTACGCCACATAGCAATCATTATGAATACATCATTGAAAGCTTACAGAATAACAAACATGTTCTCTGCGAAAAAGCAATCACGGTGAACAGCAAACAACTTCAAGAAGTCACCCGACTTGCCGCTGAAAAGGATCTGGTTGTGGCCGAAGCTATGACCATCTACCATATGCCACTGTATAAGAAACTGCGGCAGCTCATTGATGACGGCATCATCGGGCGCCTCAAAATGGTGCAGGTCTCCTTTGGCAGCCATAAAGAATATGATGTGAACAACCGTTTCTTCAGCAAAGATCTGGCGGGCGGAGCGCTGCTGGATATTGGGACATATGCGCTGTCCTTCACAAGATTCTTCCTGTCCAAACAGCCCCATGAGATTCTTACTACGGTAAAACAATTCGAGACAGGAGTGGACGAGCAATCCGGTATTATTCTTAACAATGCGGCAGATGAAATGGCGGTAATCTCCCTTACAATGCGCTCCAAAATGCCTAAACGGGGGGTGGTTGCAGGAGAGCTCGGATTTATTACCGTAGACAATTTCCCGCGGGCCAGCAAAGCCACCATTCAATATTTGGATGGCACAGTAGAGACGATTGAAGCTGGAGATACAGCCAAAGCTTTGCAATACGAGATTGAAGATATGCAGCGGTATATTGCAGATAAAAGCCATAAAGAGACCCTCAACCTCTCCTTGGATGTCATGGACATTATGAGCAATGTCCGGGAGCAATGGGGGATCAAATATAGCTTTGAATAAATAAACCGTTTAGTAGGCAGCTAACTTAGGCAAATGATTGTTTTTCGAGGTAGATCGCCCGTATTCATCACTTATTCCCCCCATCTGCATTAATGTTAATGAAGTCAAAGTATGGGAGAGTGAATATGGGTGGCCTATAAAAGAGACCGGATCGTTGTCATTATTCAAAAAGGAAAACGGCGCATAATTACAAGGACCCCACTCCACGGAGTGGACAGATTAGTCTTTGTCATCAATAATCAATATACGAACGCCCCCAACACTACACAAATTGCAAGCGGTGCAGGGCGCAGCAGCGCAAGCGGCAATAATGCCGCCATTGCTTCTCCCTATACACGCCAACAACAAAGTGTCGGCGCAGGCGGTGATGCGACTAACCTAGGCAGCGGGGGCTACAAACGCGGCAAAGCTAAGCCCCTCTTATTATATCCGTATCGCAAAGAAGTTGTGGTCGTTATCAATACCCAGACGGTTAAACTGCCTAAACGGAGCCAGAATGCCTCCGCAACTCAGGTAGCAAGCGGAGGCGGAACGTTCAGCACCGGTGGAACAAACTCCGCTATTGAAAGCCCAGGAACAAGACAGCAGCAGGCGGTTGGTGGAGGATCGGGTGGGCACGCCACTAACAAAGGCACAACTAAACGGCGCCACCTCAAACAACGGTCTCGTTAACCCTATTGGGACTATATAACAAGCATAGCAAAAAGCATGGGCAAACCTGACGAGATCAGGGTGCCCATGCTTTTTGCGGTTTGGCGAGTTGCGCTATAGGTACTTTTTAGTACCTATAGCACTTTAAAGTACGTACTATACTTAATGGACAGATCTCTTCATAATAGCACTTACCGGCCGGTGATTAACACAGCGTAGGAGTGAAAGAAATGTCCTTAGATAAAAAAAGAAGCACCTTGGCGCTCTTAGCTCTAGCCATTAGTGCCTTTGCGATTGGTACCACTGAGTTTATCAGTGTGGGGCTGCTGCCTCTAATCGCCACGGATCTGCATATACCGGTAACCACAGCCGGGTTGACCGTTACTTTATACGCTTTAGGAGTAACTTTTGGCGCACCCATCTTAACGTCGCTAACCACGTCGATATCGCGCAAAACCTTACTGCTAAGCATTATGATCGTCTTTATTATCGGCAATAGTCTTGCGGCGGCTGCGGACGGAATTACATTGCTGTTAATCGCGAGAGTAATTTCCGCTCTGGCCCATGGCTTGTTCATGTCGATTGCTTCGACTATTGCCGCCGATCTCGTGCCTGAGGATCGTAAGGCCAGTGCCATTGCCATCATGTTCACTGGACTTACAGTAGCTACTGTTACGGGCGTTCCACTAGGTACGTTCCTTGGCCAACAACTCGGCTGGCGTGCTGCATTTGTTGCTATTATTGCTATCGGGCTTATAGCACTCATCGGCAATCTGATCCTTGTTCCTTCATCCGGGCTGCGCAAAGGCACCCATACACCCCTTCGTGAGCAAGTTAAGCTGGTCACCAATGGGCGTTTACTGCTTGCCTTCGCAATTACGGCTTTGGGCTATGGGGGCACATTTGTAGTCTTTACTTATTTATCACCCCTTCTGCATGAGATCAGCGGCTTCAAAGAGAATACAGTCGCCGTAATCTTGCTTGTATACGGCATTGCGATTGCCATCGGGAACGTGATTGGAGGTAAAGCCGCCAACCGCAAACCGATGAATGCTCTATTCTATATGTTTGCAGTCCAAGCTGTCGTCTTATTTGTCTTAGCTTTTACCGCACCTTACAAGGTTGCCGCACTGATTACGATCTTCTTTATGGGACTGTTAGCTTTCATGAACGTGCCCGGCTTGCAAGTACATGTCGTTACGCTTGCAGATCGATATGCGCCAAGTGCACGAGATGTAGCTTCTGCATTAAATATTGCTGCTTTTAACGCTGGTATTGCCATTGGTGCGTACCTTGGCGGCATCGTCACAGATCATATGGGACTGATTCATACCACTTGGGTAGGTGCCATCATGGTTCTGTCCGCTGTATTACTAACGGCATGGAGCCGTGCTCTGGAGAAGAAAGATGAGGCTCCTCTCCAGACTAAAGCTGCTTAAAGAGCAGTCCATTAACAACCCAAACAAACTTTTAAATATCTTAGGAGGTTACTTTATTATGGCTCAACATCTACAGGATACAACTACATTACACAACGGTGTAAATATGCCTTGGCTAGGGCTTGGCGTATTTAAAGTGGAAGAAGGCGCAGAACTGATACAAGCGATCAAATCCGCTATTAGACACGGTTACCGCAGCATTGACACTGCCGCAATTTATGAGAATGAAACAGGCGTGGGACAAGCCATCCAAGAGGCTCTGCAAGAGAACAGCTTGTCCAGAGAAGAGCTTTTCGTAACCTCAAAGGTCTGGACCGCAGATATGGGCTACGAAGAAACCATTGCCGCCTACGAGACTAGCTTAGCTAAACTCGGACTTGAATACCTGGATCTGTACCTTATTCACTGGCCTGTAAAAGGAAAATATAAAGAGTCTTGGAGAGCGCTTGAAACGTTGTATAAAGAGGGCCGGGTAAAAGCCATTGGGGTCAGCAACTTCCAGATTCACCATCTTGAAGATGTACTGAAGGATGCTGAGATTAAGCCGATGGTCAATCAAGTTGAATTACATCCTTATTTGAATCAGCAAGAGCTGCTCGACTTCTGCAAAGAGCAAGGAATCCAATTAGAAGCTTGGTCTCCGTTAATGCAAGGTCAATTGTTCGATCAGCCTGTACTGAAACAAATTGCCGTCAAACATGACAAATCCGTCGCTCAGGTTATTGTCCGTTGGGACCTGCAACGGGGGATTATCACCATTCCTAAGTCTACTAAAGAACACCGGATCATCGAAAATGTAGACGTGTTTGATTTCAAATTATCTGACGAGGATATGACTCTAATTAACTCTCTCAACCAAGATCAGCGGGTAGGTCCAGACCCAGATCATTTTGATTTCTAAGGGATTACGCACCTTGCACTAACACTATAAGCACCGGCAACACGAGAAACGAAGCAAGCGTCGTCCACAAAATACATTTGGATACCAGCTCCGGTGAGGCATTAAAACGCTCGGCTAGCACGACGGCGTTGACGGCAACTGGCATAGAAGCCAAAATCAGCAGCACAGAGAACAAGGTTCCGGTAATTTGCAGGATCGATAATCCGAGGTAAGCCACTAGCGGCGCTAAGATTAATCGAATCGACAGCCCAGTCCAAAAAGTAGACTGACCCTTGCGTGCGGATGGCATGTTTCTCACTTTAACCATCTGTGCGCCAAGGATCGCCAGTACCACCGGTGAATATCCTCCAGCTACCAAGGCAACCCCTGTAGCCACCTCTGCCGGCAAATGCAGGCCAAAGATACGGAGAAAAAGGGCCAACAGAGCTGCGTAAATGGCAGGAAGTGAAAAGACCGATTTTACTGCATTTTTTACCGAGAACTGAGATCTTGCTGCAAAATAAACACCTATCGTATTCACGATAATCATCTGTCCGATCACATATACAGAGGCCTTATCGAGACCAAGCTGTCCGAAAGCTAGCAACACCAGCGGAAGTCCATAATTCACGCTATTCGTAAACGTTGAAATCAAGGTCAGACCGGATACTTCGGATGGATCTAGCTTCAATAATTTGCCGACTATATTCGCAATCGCCCATAAGAAGATTAGATTTAGAAGCGAAAAGGTGAGCGTCTTATAAATATCATTCATGGATATCTCGGCAGTAGCCAATGTATTTAAAATAATTGCCGGCGTTAAAAAGTATAGATAAAGCGTCAATAACGGCTTCGTATCCAGATTCTTAAACCGCCCAAGTAGCGCACCCACGATCACAGGAATGGACAAAGGCACGATGACTTGGTATAACGTCGATAACACACTTTGGATCATGAATAGAACTCCTCTGCTGTAGGTTACTTCAAACTATAAGCGCAACAGCACAGAACGTCTAAGATATGAAATCAATATACCTCATAGCCAAAACCTATCAAACCAGCAAAAAAGCTCCCAACCCTTACAAAGGGTTGGGAGCTTTTCGGTATATTGTTACATCATTTTGATCTCAAGCAACTCATATTTAATGATGCCCATCGGTGCATTTACACTAACAATATCGCCGACCTTTTTACCCAGCAATTCCTTGCCTAGCGGGCTTTCATAGGAAATCTTGTTATTAAGAACATCTGCCTCAGCAGCTCCAACAATTCTATATTCGATCTTCTCCGAATATTCGATGTCATTCAGAATAACAATACAACCCATACTAACCTTTGACAGATCCATTTGGCTCTCATCCACGATCTTGGCTTTGGTCAACATTTTCTCCAGAATCATAATACGAGTCTCCATGAACGATTGATCGTCCTTGGCCGAATGGTACTCACTATTTTCCTTCAAGTCTCCATAGCTGATCGCCAATTTAAGCCGTGCGGCCAATTCCTTACGCCCTGCGCCTTTCAATTCCTTCAGCTCTTCCTCTAATTGAGCCAACCCTTCTTTGGTCAAGAACACTTCTTCATTAGACATGTATACAACTCCTATTTTGGATGCTTTATAATATTTTAACCGATATATCCCAAACTTGCGAAAGATCTTACAAGAAGAAACAACATTGTCGTCCTTAAAGGACGACAACCGTTTCTCATAGAAATATAAAAATACTTTAAAGTACAAAACATATAAATGCTTATATTTTAAAAAAATCCCTGCCACAATTGAACATTGGGCAAGGAGGTCAATGCTGCTTAATTATTCTGGCAAATGCTCTTTACAAAAAAGGAGTAACGCTTCTTCCTCGTCCTCTTCCATATCGAAATCGAGCAGTTGACCTGAAGTTGTCTCCTGTAGATCATAACTTACGATGCTGACTTGATCTTCATCCACCTTAATAATCGCTCTAGCGGATACTCCGTTCTCTACATACAGCTCATCATCCTCTGGAACGTCCAGTTGAACGACAAATTCATACCGTTTACCGGTTAGTATACCGAAAGGATCTTTTACATTCTCCACATTGTAGCCCGTAAATGTCAACATAACTCAATCAACCTCTTTTCCTAATACCTGCCACGTCATTGTATCACAAAAAGTAACATATTGTTGTCGAGGTAGTCCGTCAAGCCATGGCTTTGGATTTCTTGATTTGTTTGCTTCGCAGCTGTCCGCAGGCAGCATCAATATCCACACCATGCTCCAGACGAGTGCTTACGCTGACACCCTGCTTCTTCAAGGTATCAAAAAAGGCCCGCACCGTCTCCCGCTCGCTTCTTTGATATTGGCTGTGTTCATCCACCGGGTTATAAGGAATCAAATTCACATTGACGAGCGGGCGTCGATCGCCAATCAGCTCGGCCAGTTCAAGCGCATGCTCTCTGCCGTCGTTTACATCCTTCATCAGAATGTATTCCAGCGTAATTCTCCGCTTGGTTTTCTCCAAATAATAATCTATAGACTCCATTAGCTTCTCTATTGGAATGGCCTTGTTAATCTTCATGATCTGCGTCCGCAATTCATTATTAGGGGCATGCAAAGAAACCGCCAGGTTCACTTGCGTATTCGCATCCGCAAATTCAACGATTTTGTTAGCCAATCCGCTCGTTGATACGGTAATCCCTCTACCCGCAATTGCTAGTCCCTTGTGATCTTTGACAATCGCCAGGAAATCGAGCAGGTTCTTGAAGTTATCGAATGGCTCGCCAATGCCCATCACTACGACGTGACTGACCTTTTGATCCAGGTTCGCCGTATCCAGATGCTGCTGGACCTTCATAATCTGCTCCACAATCTCTCCGCTGGAGAGATCCCGGCTCTTCGCCAATAGCCCACTTGCACAGAAGCTGCAGCCGATATTGCAGCCCACTTGCGTGGTTACACATACAGACAAGCCGTATTTCTGTCTCATAAGCACGGTCTCGATCAGGTTGCCATCCTTTAGACGGAACAGGAACTTAATCGTTCCATCCGCAGATTCCTGCTTCACATGTTCTTCCAAGGTATGAATGACAAAATTCTGCTCTAATAATTCTACACAATCTTTATTTACATCGAGCATTTCCGAAAAGTCTGTAATCCGCTTCCGATAAAGCCAATCCCAGACCTGCGTAGCCCGAAACTTTTTATGTCCACGTTCTAACAGCCATGCCGCCAGTTGATCAAAAGTTAATCCATAAATGGATTCTATATTCATTCGTTATCCTCTTTTCAAAACGTTAAAGTTCAGAACATCACTACTCATTGTCTCAAATTTTTTTTATTAAAACAAGGGGAGTTATTGGGTTGTGTCGAAGTTTACACCATTAAAGTCTGTTCTATGAACATGTATCTAAGGAGCGATGGAATCACATGGGTTCAACAAGAATAAAAGCAATCAGCCTCACCCTTCTAGCTGCCGTTCTAATCCTTGGCGGTTTTTTAGTGTATATTACTCTCACTGACTATAAACCACAGGAGATTACTACACTTACTGTAAACAATAATCCGCAGCAAGTAATGAAGCAGGGAGAGTCCTTTTCTGTAACTACCTTTAATATTGGCTACGCCGGGTTGGATAAAGGCCAAGATTTCTTTATGGATGGCGGAACAAAGTCACGCTCAAGCAGTAGGGAACAAACGAAGATAAACCTTGAGGCCGTAGCGTCCCTTATGACAGTTACAGACTCGGACCTGTTCATGCTGCAGGAGGTCGACATCGATTCTTCCCGTAGCAACGGTATAGATGAAGTCTCTTACTTGTCGAATAAGTTCGCTGATTACAGCAATGTTTTCGCGACCAACTACAAGGTACCTTGGGTACCGCTTCCTGTTCTTGATCCGATGGGCTCGGTGAACAGCGGTTTATTAACTTTATCCCGTTTTAACAGCACAAGTAATATTAGATATGATCTCCCGGGCAAAGAAACCTGGCCTCGCCAACAGTTTGATCTCGACCGTGCTTTTGTGGAGAGCAGATTCCCCGTTGATAATGGAAAAGAACTGATTCTAGTCAATCTTCATTTATCAGCCTTTGACCAAGGCGGAACGATTCGCAAACAGCAATTGGAGTATTTATCGGCTTATATCAAGAAGGAGAATGACAAAGGGAACTACCTCATCTTAGGGGGAGATTGGAACCATTCCCTTCCGGGTACAGCTCCTGATGCTTTCGAGACAACGCAGGATTGGCCGCAATGGCTGCAAGAATTCCCTGAACATTTTCAACAGGGCTTTCAGTGGGCTGTAGATGCCAAGGTACCCTCCGTCCGGACGCTCGATGTTGCCTATACAGAAGGTGTGAATTTCCGCGCAGTGATTGATGGCTTTCTAGTCTCACCAAACGTCAGCATAAGCGGCGTACAGGGTCATGAGTTATCCTTCGAACACAGTGATCACAACCCTGTAACAGCCACTTTTATTCTGCAATAACATGGATTCTCTGATTCTATTTAAAAACAACAAATTTCAGGTTTTTCTCTTGGAAATACTTAATGATAGCGGGCAAAGCTTCTACAGTAATCTTCTTTTCGTGAAATAGATAGACTCCGCCGGACGGATCGGCATGATGGACATATTGAAGAATATCCTCTGGGTTCTTGACGTTCCAATCCTCGGGATCACGATTCCACAATAATACCTTCATCTGCTGTTCCGTCACCTTGGCGGTTAACTTGTCATTAATCGCCCCATATGGCGGCCGAAAAATAGTAATCGGTGATTGTGTAATTTGCTCCAGCGCCTGATTAGTCTTCGCCAAGTTAATCCGGTTCTCCTCAACGCCATTAGCAGTCATTTTGCTATGATCCCACGAATGACTCCCAACCGACATCTTATGCTCATTAGCATACCTAACGGCTTCCGCATTATGAGCTACCTTATTCCCAATGAATAAAAAGGTGGCAGCCACCTTATGTTCTACTAGAATATCTACGATCTCTTTCGTATACTTTGACGGTCCATCATCAAATGACAAGGCAACATAACCCTTTGGCAAACTATACAAAAATTCATTCTCGGGTAATTCATACTTTTCGTACGGTAATGTCTGTTCTTGAGGAGGGACTGAAGGTTCTGGTGTAGGCTCGGCTTGCTGGTTATGAACCGATATCGTCTGCGCAAGGGTAACGAACGGTACCGAAAGTAATGGCTCAGAGTCGGCCCCTAATACGGGTTCCTCCAGCGCTTCAGCACTATCTACGAGTTGTCCATCCATTCGCAGAGGTAACACAAATATCAAACAAGCGAACATGAGACACAGCAGTGCAACCAGTCCAATTCGTTTGGTCTTCTTTCTGCTTATCCTATGCCCTGGTTCTGTAGAGGGAAGCATGGTCTGAACTACCCTCTCCTCTTCTGCTTGAGGATAGTCCTGCTGCTTTAATTGAAGAAGTTGGGTTACATAATTTTCAGAACAGGCAAAATACAATGTTTCGCTGTAAGCTCTGTTCATTATAATCAGCGTGCTGTAGTAACTATTCCGAAACGGATCCCACTTCGGATACAGCGACAATCTCATTCTCCCTCCGGAAAAGGGACCTAGCGCCTTCAATTGTTCGTATGTAAATTCATCTATGGTGAGCTTGCTTCTTGCGTACCCAACATTACGGGTTAGACCTACCTCAATCTGATAACCGGCCTGTTCATGCTCAAGCGACAGTAACTCAATCATTAGAATGGTGTCCGGTTCCTTAGATGCCATGAATCCTATGTATCTCCGTTTCCATCGTTTCGATCCGTCAGACTACTGCCACTCCCAAAAGGAACCGTCATCCGATTGGTGAAATCGCTGATCATACCCGAGAGATACGCCTTTTCTTGGCGAATCGTATCGTACTTTTGTTTTAGATGTGCATTCTCAATCTCAACCCGTCCGATTTTCTCTTCCAGATCATTCATCTTTTTGAGTTTCTCTGCATGGGCTTCGTTATGTTTTTGAATCAGATTTACATATTTTTGCTGCTCCAGCTCAATGGTACTCTTCAATTCCTCAATCTCAGCTGTGAGCGTAGTTTGAAGCTCCCGGTAATCCTCCAGCACTTGATCGACCTTCAAATTTCTCTCAATCAACTTATGCTCAAGCTCGCGGACATTCTTTTCTCTTTCCTCAATAACCTTATTGAGGTTCTTCATATCCCGGTTTAAGCGCTCCACATGACTGCTGGAATGGGTTAACCGATCCTGAAGCTCATTAATATTGGTCTCCGCATGTTGTCTGGCCTGAATAATCTGCTCCACGGAGAAGATCAAATCGAGTGATTTTTTATCAAGCTGAGCTTTGCCTGTAGTAACCAATCCAGCTATAGTCTCGTCTGAGGTCTTTTCTTCTATTTCTTCGACCTGTTCATCTAATAATTGTACCTTTTGAACCATATCCGACTTGGATTGCTTATCTACTGAATCTTTCTTTTTAAAAAAGGGGGAAATCATCGATTTTATCACCTCAATTATAAAAAAATGTCAAAAAATGTCGAGTGCCCACGAGTCTATTATAGTTTACTTATCTTGTATGTAAGTGAGCCTTTATATCTAACTTTCTGAAATGCACCTAAAGACCTATTCTCTTCTGCAAAATAAAAAAAGCACCCCTTCGGGTGCTTTGATTTCAATTGAATTTATCGGGAAATTGTTTGATCAATCCCTCGGTTAAGATATCTGCGAACATGATCATATGCTCCAGCCCTTTATCAAATGCGGCAATTTCGGCATCCCAATCCTTTTTAACTCTAGCTGTCACGTCATCAGTAATCAATTCCAGATGTTCATGAAGCATTTCCTTTAATTGTTCATAAGAATATTTGGGGTTCTGGCTACTAAGAAACTTGGCAATGTCATCAGCGTTGGCATACCACTCTTTATTGTATTTTTCCACATCGGCCTGATTTCCAGCCTTTACAGCACCTAGAACTTTTCCGGCAATAAGAATATGCTCCCGCAATAATTGAGCCAGCTTATCTCCAACTGCCTCACCGTAATACGGTTTAAAGACATCCCCTATGTCCTGCTGATTCTGTAACAGCCTTGCCAGTACCTCATCCTTGTCCTCAGAATCTGCAAAGGCGCTAACAATGTAGTTCTTTGTCCATACCACATGATCGATCCATAACTTCCTAAGATTATCCTTAAGCTCAATTACGGAGGGGGTTAAGCATTGCTTGTGGGAGCTCTTTTTCTCTTTAGCTGCTGCAGCATCGGCAATTGTAGGTGTAACACTTACAACCAGAAACATACACAATAAGGTTAGCTTCAACATCAAATACTTATTTTTCAATATGACCTATCTCCTTGTGAACAGTGATGGATTTGAATATCTTGTATATTGTGCACCTTTACTTCCATTTCATTCGCAACTATTCTCAGAACACAAAAAAGCACCATCACGTGGACGGTGCCTGGGTCTTACTTTTATCTAAACATCACTTTATCTACGTTGTATTTAGATTTCAGTTCATTAATGATATAGGTTTCATAGATCTCTCTATGAACTGGACTTTCGATTAAACACACATCAATTCTGGTGACCTCGTCCCGATGTTGCTTGATGTCAGATACGGTGTCTTCAAAATGTTTTTTAATTCTTGGTCTTAGCTTTCTCGCTTTACCTACAAACAACAACTCATCCTGATCATTGTAGAACATAAAGATACCGCCGTAATCTCTCGGAATCAGGTGAAAGTCCGTAAATCCGTAAATATTGCTTAACTGCGGGTTAATTTGTTTAGTAATACTAACATCCGCTTTTGGAATCGTTATGTTGATCATTAGCTCACGTCCTCTTTCTATATAGGAGTAAATAGTATCATAAATCGCTAAGTAAGACCATTCAATCTGGCGCAGTCAAATAAATACAATAAAAGCAAGTTTGATTGATCTAATGGAAATATCACTAAAAAATATGGCATTATTCAAAACCTTCCTGCCCAAGGGTTGCGGTCTTAGACAGGAGAGGATTATAAATAAAATAGAGGCGTTTGCATCATGATATATAGATATTTGTCATCTAGGAGGATTTGATTCATGGCAGTAACAGACCGGCAAAAAATAGTAGATAGCGTCCCGCAAAAGGGTTTCTTCGGACATCCTAAGGGACTTTTCACCCTTTTCTTCACAGAATTTTGGGAGCGTTTCTCTTATTATGGCATGCGAGCTATCCTTGTCTACTACATGTATTATGAAGTGAGCCAAGGCGGTCTCGGATTACCTGAAGATATGGCACTTTCTATTATGTCTATCTATGGATCGCTTGTATATATGTCAGGGATCATCGGAGGCTGGCTTGCGGATCGGCTCCTCGGGACTTCGAGGGCTGTTTTCTACGGCGGCGTTTTAATCATGTTCGGGCATATACTACTGGCTATTCCAGGCAATACCACATTGTTTTTTGCTTCGATGGTTTTAATCGTACTCGGAACGGGTCTACTGAAACCCAATGTTTCAAGTATTGTCGGCGAAATTTATAGCGAGCAGGATAACCGCCGTGACGCTGCCTTCAGCATTTTTTATATGGGCATCAACCTGGGAGGATTTCTCTCCCCACTAATTGTTGGCGCAGTAGGCATGAATAATTTCCATCTAGGTTTCTCGATTGCCGCAGTCGGAATGTTTATTGGACTAGTCGTTTATATTATGACTCGCACAAAAAGTCTGGGTTTGGCCGGTACGATTGTACACAACCCTATTCCTGCAGATCAGAAGAAAAAAATCTTTACTTGGATTGGTGTAGGATTAGTTGTACTTGCGATTTTGATTACGATCGGCATTCTTACCGGAGTGCTTACCTTTGAAACATTAATAAAAATAGTAGGGGTGTTAGGCTTACTTATTCCAACGATGTACTTCATTATGATGTACCGCAGTCCCAAAACAACAGCCGTTGAACGGTCAAGAATTCTCGCATACATTCCTTTATTTATCGCATCGATTATGTTCTGGGCGATTCAAGAGCAGACTTCCACAGTTCTAGCTAGTTTTGCTGATAAACGGACCCAATTGGATTTTGCAGGTTTACACATTTCTCCTGCTTGGTTCCAATCGCTTAACCCGCTGTTTATTATCACTCTTGCACCTATATTTGCCTGGTTGTGGTTAAAGCTCGGTAACCGTCAACCCTCGATTCCGCAAAAGTTCTCGCTTGGTTTATTGTTTGCCGGTTTATCCTTCCTGGTGATTCTAGTACCTGCTTATTTCGGTGGAGCTAATTCACTTGTGAATCCATTATGGCTGGTACTCAGCTATTTTATCATTGTAATCGGGGAGTTATGCTTGTCCCCTGTGGGCTTATCAGCAACGACCAAACTGGCACCGGCGGCTTTTACCGCTCAAATGATGAGTATGTGGTTCTTATCGAATGCCGCTGCCCAAGCAATTAATGCTCAGATTGTGAAGTTCTATACCCCGGATACCGAAATGATGTACTTTGGAGTAATTGGTGGAGTGGCCCTTATCCTTGCGCTTATCCTCTTCCTATTCTCTTCCAAAATTCAGAATTTCATGAAAGGGATACATTAAAGACATCCAAAGGCTGCCCGAGATCTTCTCGGCAGCCTTTTTTTGGTTTCCTATAGTTATCCAGCCTCTACACCAGAAACATGGCGACAATCGTCGTGACTACCAGCCCAATGAGTACAGGCTTAACATTCCGTCTCGCCAGCTCAAAGGGGCTTACTCCGCAAATAGCGGCGGCCGGAATCAATGCCCACGGAATCAGCGTGCCTCCACCTACCCAAATTGCAGCTACCTGACCCAGCGCAGTTAAAGTCGCCGCATCGGAATGTGTGGCCACCGCAAACAATTTCCCAATAGACCCGGCAAGTGAAATGCCCGAGAACCCTGAACCATCTAGGCCTGTAATGGCTCCGGTTATAGTTGCGGTCACAGCACCCACTGCGCCGTTCAGAGGAACGTTATGCGCTAGAGCGACCCCTAGATCATTTACAATCCCCTGAGATGCGGCGGGCAGCACCTTGCCGAATAATTCAGCAAACGCCGAATCCCCCAGATAGAAAAAAGCGGCAATCGGTATCACAGGACCAAATACTTTGAAGCCAAACGTAAGTCCATCAATCAGATAAGAAGTTACTTGCTCCAATCCTTTATTACGATGTGCCAACAAGGTTACTACAACCAGAATGAACACCGCAGTACCACCAACTAAGGCAGTTGCGTCTCCACCCTGCAAATCGAGCAGGAACATGCCTGCTACATCGGCTAAAAACAGGATGGGAATGGCGATGGCCAGCCATTGTTTCAATGCTGGATGAATCACCGCTGAATCTTCTGCCGTATCATTCTCTACAGATAACGCACTCACGGCACTTTTCCCGGCTATAAGCCCGTCTCGCCAAGTTCCCTTCTTCTGATCTCTGCGCATCATCCAATACGCCGTTATCGTAGTCACCACGCCCATAACAATTACAAGCGGAACACTCGCCTCCATGACACTGGTCACAGGAAGTCCGGCCGCATCTGCTGTTAGTTTAGGTGCACCTTGAATAATGTAATCACCTGAGAGCGCAATCCCGTGGCCAAATAAATTCATTGCCATCGCCGCTCCAAGAGCCGGCAGTCCCACTCGAATGGCAACCGGCAGCAGCACAACCCCGATCAAGGCCACTGCGGGTGAAGGCCAGAAGAACCATGAGGTGACCATCATAATCAGACCGATCCCCCAAAAAGCTATGAACGGTGTGCGCAAAAAGCGGGTAAGTGGAGCAACCATGATCTCGTTAATCCCCGTGCGTGTTAATACCCGGCTCATGGCTACTATGATCGAAATAATCATGATCGTACCCATTAGCTCCTTGGTTGCATATACAAAAGAGTTGAATACACCTGTGACCGAACCACTGACAGTTTCTGTGGCTAACCACCCAAGTACAAAGATGCCCGCAATACAGATCATCGTTGTGTCCCGTCTCTTGATCAGAAGTGCCATTATAAATACGATAAATGCCAGATATACATAATGGAGCGCTGTTAACTGGATGCCCATCTCTGCACCACACCCTTCTCCTACTATCCGAGTGCTATATGGTATGCAGGGGTGTAGGCTAATGTTCAGTAGAAATGGGCCTAAAACAGCAAAAGAAGCCGTCCCGCGCGTAGAGAAAATCTACGTATGGGACGGCTTCTTAATGTTTCTTAATTAGAGATTATTATTTAGCTACAACTCCGCCATCAACCGGCAGCTCAACACCAGTAATGTAAGAAGCTTCATCAGAAGCCAAGAACAATACAGCTTCAGCTACTTCAGAAGCACGTCCAACACGTGGCAGCGCAGTCTGAGACATAAAGAAGCTATGCATTTTTTCGTTATTTACAAATTCAGCACTCATTGGTGTTTCGATAAATCCTGGGTGAACAGAGTTCACACGAATGTTATCTTTACCAAAGTCTACAGCTGCTGCTTTACTTAGCATACGAACTGCACCTTTAGAAGCTGTATAAGCACCAGCACCGCTGCTGCCAGTCAAACCTGCGATGGATGAAATATTAACGATGGAACCACCTTTATTGTTCTTCATTTGAGGAACAACATGCTTCATGCCAAGGAATACGCTGCTCACGTTGATGTTCATTACTTTGTTCCATTGATCAACAGTGGATTCGAGCAATTGAACCGGGAATGAGATCCCTGCATTGTTTACCAAAATGTCGATTTTCCCGAACTTGCTAATCACATCTTCTACAACCTTGATCCAGTCTTCTTCGGAAGCCACATTATGTGCATAAGCTGCTGCTTGACCACCATTTGCTTCAATTTCCTTCACAACTGCTTGTACGGCAGCCTCGTTAATATCAGTGGCTACAACTGTAGCACCTTCTTTGGACAATAAAAGGGCTTCTTCACGGCCCATGCCGCTGCCTGCACCTGTAATAATTGCTACTTTATTAGTTAGACGATTCATAATTAGGTCTCCTCTATAATCGTATTGTGATATAATATTTGAGTGATGATAGTCACACTATCATTGTGATATACATCATATCATTTTTACAAAAGAACTACAACCACTCCTTGCTTAATCCAATAAACGGTGGATATAATACTAATAATTAAAAATCCCAATCAAAAAATGGAAGGGTCTAGCCCTCATGAATCCTAAAACACGATACGAAAAAGAAAGATCCGATGGTAAGCAGCAACGATTAATTACGATCCTCGAATCCGCAGAACGAGTATTATCACAAAAAGGAATCGAAAAGTCGACGATGCAAGATGTCGCAAGCGAAGCCAATATCGGGATTGCGACGTTATTTCGCTATTTTCCCAGAAAAGAAAAACTCGTAGTGGCTGTAGCCACCCGAATGCTGGAGCCTATGCTCGATCATTTTAAATACGTAGCTGACTTGCCCCTTACTTGTCTTGAACAAATCGAGAAATTATTTGATTTCTTTATTCAGGATCAAAATCATCTAAGTATTATTTTTATGGTCAATTTCGAAAGCTACGCCTCACACTCAAATGAACCTGTTGAGGATGTTCTGAGCTTCAATGCACTCAACCGCAAAATTTGGCATGAATACTCCAGGATCATTCAAAATGGGGTAGAAGACGGCTCTATTCGTGCGGGTCTCCCCGTAAAAGAGACCTTAATTACGCTCATGAATAGCTTTGCCCTCTTTTCCAGAAAACTAACGATGAAAAAAAACATTCTCCTGCTGGAATCGGATCTAGACTCCGACGATCAGCTTGAGCTGCTTAAACAAATTTTTCTGGATCATTTAAAAGCCTAAAAAGCGCCAGTTTCCTTAGGAGGGGAACTTGGCGCTTTTTCTATAGTCAAAACAAAAAGAGACATTTCCAAGGAAATTGCCTCTATCCAGATTCAAGTTGCGACCTATATACTGCCTTCGTTAGCTAGTGAAATGGGCAGGTTGCGACGGGTGATTGTTGATAAAGAAAACGAGGGCTGAAATCATATTCTTTTAACGTACGATCATGCCAAATCGGTGTAGACGAGGGTGACATAGGCGGAATCAACCAGGACCAGCGCCCTGAGACTTGGCGCCCCTGCTCGTTCTCCTGTTGCTGGAATCGAACAAATTGATCTGCTGCTGTATGGTGATCCACAATGCTGACACCTGCTTGCTTGAAGGAATGCAGCACTGCGCGATTCAGCTCAAGAAGCGCCCGATCCTTCCAAAGCGTTGTGTTGCTGGAGCGATCCAGTCCCATCACATCAGCTATAGCTGGCAAAGTGTTGTATCGTCCGGTATCCCCCAAGTTACGCGAGCCGATTTCAGTCTCCATGTACCAACCGTTAAAAGGAGCAGCCGTGTACAGAATACCGCCAATTTCCAACTGCATGTCCGCGATGATGGGTACAGAATACCAACGAAGCTGAAGCTCAGCAAAACGTTCAATTTCAGGATGTGTTAACGGTACCTCCTGAATGAAGTGATCAGGAATAGGGAAAACGTAGGGATGCCCGTTGCCAATACTTATCACTAACGGCAACACATCATAATCGCCACCCGTTCCTTGCCAACCTAGTTGCTGGCACATTTTTGTGAATTCATCCGATGCCGGATCGCCTGCACGTCCGTGTTCTTCATCGCCAGGATAACCGGCATAACGAATCAATTGGTGGTTCCAGATCCGAATCCGCTGATTCGGATCTTCTCCGCTGCGGAAGACCGTGATGAGTGAACGAATACGTCCTCCGTTGTTCGCCTTTTCCAGATGTCGCAGCAACGCTTCAGCAACTTGTTCCTCAGTCTCTGCTTGGCGTTCATCGATTAGCTCAATGGATTGCCAAAAAAGACGCCCAATGCAGCGGCTATTATGGCGCCAGGCCATTCTTGCACCATGCGCTAATTCTTCCGTTGTATGTGTGTAACTGCCTGATTGGTTAATTTCCTCATGTACGGCTAGGATGCGATGATCCGTCTCGGCTTCAGACTTGTCTAGTTCAGCGTAACATTGTCGAATGAAAGCTTCCGCCTGCCGGGTTAATTCTTCGATGTGCTTGCCATTCATATCCCTTATCCCCCATCTAAACCCTTGCTTAAACTCTCAATCCAGTATAACATCCCTCTTCCTATGCCACATCTTTCAGGGAAAAGCGCATAAGAACAACCCGTGAAGCTTGGAGCTTCACAGGTTGTGGCAGGAACATTTAGCGCTCTGAACGTTTCCCTTGCTTATTCAATGAGGCAAGTCTGCTCTTATCCTCGGTCAACAGTTCTTCAGCCAACTCCACACCTTGAGGACCTAGCCAGTCCTGAGCTTGCTGAATCGCCTGCTCAGTATGTGCCAGGCGGTTCTCAGCCTGTGCCAAAGTCTGTTCTGTTGGATGACTAAGTGCCTGAGAGACAGAGAAATGAAGCTTGCCCAAAGAATTTTTGGCTTGAGTTACATTGTCATTCGCTTGCAGACTGGAATCGGGTTGTTTCATAAATGAAATACGCTCCCTTCTGAAATGCGCCTGTTCTCTTCTAGCATGGTTTGGGTGAAGTCATCTTATGCATTCACTATCTACTGGATAATGGATTGCATAAAGGACGTCATTTCATTACTCGCTTTATTCAGGCGCTCAATGACACCGCTGAATTCAGTGACCAATTCTGCTTGTGAGTGTGAAGAAGCAGAGATCGCTTCAATTTCTTGCTCCATTTGCTTAATGGACTTTTGAACATCACTCAGTGATTTTTCAATATTATGGGTTGCTTCTTTAGTGTTAACGGACAGTTTGCGTACTTCCGTAGCAACCACCCCAAAACCTGCCCCTTGCTCTCCTACACGCGCGGCTTCGATTGCCGCATTCAGCCCAAGCAGGTTCGTCTGCTCAGAAATCTCACGAATGAAGCCGGCAACCTTATTCACTTCTTGTGATTCTGTTACGGCTCTACGCGTATTATCTAATATTTGCTGCGAGGTTGCTGATAATTCCTGAGATTGGGCAGCTACGCTCTGCACCATCTCCATTAGATGACTGCTTATCTCATTAATCTCATCTGTGAATCCTTCAAGCTTATTCTCGTTCTCTAGTGTATAGGCAATGGCAAAAACCCCGATTACATCATCATCCGTTCCGTAGATAGGTACACATGTTGAGATTACAGGAGCTCCATAAATTTCTGCTGGGATTCGGTTAGAGCTTGCTATACCTTTCAGTCCATTTGAAAGCGACAGATCTTCAGGAGGGATAGGGTTACCCTTAACCAATCCGAGATCAATAACTTTACTTGGTGCGTAATAATGGAAGATCTCCCTGTCCGTGATTCCAATCATAATATCCTGCGAGTGAATCTTTTTGAAATAAGGTGCTGCGAGGACTAAGGCATCGATAATACTCATCTCTTCATCTCCCATATAAAAAAAATGTATATGTAGTTTTATCGTCACAATGGGTTATTAAATGAATATTGTCATAGTAGAGTAACAATCCCCGCGTATGATTTGTTTATGAATACTATTAGCAGACGACAATTTCTACAGAAAAGCGCTCAAGTAACTCTAGGCCTTCTTGGAACAGCTGGTGCATCCGGTATCTATTCACATTGGATCGAACCCTACTGGCTGGAAATCAAATACGTAGATATTACACTCCCTAGACTTTCTCCAGCCTTCGATAAATTTCGTATCGTTCATTTTAGCGATTTACATCAGGGGGTAT
Source organism: Paenibacillus sp. FSL H8-0315 (assembly GCF_038005365.1). NCBI lineage: Bacteria > Bacillati > Bacillota > Bacilli > Caryophanales > Paenibacillaceae > Paenibacillus > Paenibacillus sp. FSL H8-0315. Next base: position 3,137,419 of record NZ_JBBOTA010000001.1, read on the forward strand.
ATTCCAAGCCGCAAGCTTTAACGGAGCTAGCGCAGCAAATTCAACAGGTAAAGCCAGATCTGATCTGCTTCACCGGCGATTTATTAGATCATTCAGCCGATTATATTTCAGAAGCCGTAGCCTTGTGCTCTCAGTTGCGGGCTCCTTTTGGACAATTTGCCGTATTAGGCAATCATGATGCTTTTGGGACCAGAAAGGTTGTAACGAAAGGGCTAACACAATCGGGCTTCCACGTGCTCCATAATGAACATATCGTCCTAACCCAAGGTACGGACAAGCTCTATATTGCCGGAATAGATGATCCTTGGGTCGGAAAAGCAGACATCGCCCAAGCGCTGCTTCATATCCCGGAAGAGGCTTGCACAATTCTCCTTGCCCATGAACCTGATTTCGCCGATGACTTTTGCAAGCTGCCTATAGATCTGCAATTGTCTGGCCATAGCCACGGAGGCCAAGTGCGGCTTCCATTTGTCGGAGCTTTATATACCCCGCCTCACGGAAGTAAATATTCAAGTGGATTATATCAACTGCCCAACAGCCAACTTCAGGTCTATACCACTCGCGGGATAGGAGTAACTCGTATGCCTGTTCGTTTTAATTGTCGCCCCGAGCTCACCGTAATTACCTTACATTCTTAATGCTAGTGTCTTAATCGTACAAAATGGTTAAAAAGTATATACCTTTTGCATATCTATGCAACAACACTGTAACCGCCTTTGTAATCAAATCTATTTGGGACCTAGGTATAATTGTAGGAGTGATAGAGGAAAAAATATCATATTGCAACTACATAAGCCCATCCTTGGGAAGGAGAGATTAAGTTATGAATAAAAGTATGAAATGGACCTCAGCCATCTTGGCTGCTGGAGTATTGCTTGGAGGGTCGGGACTAGTAGGAGGAACTTCAGTTCAAGCCGCAACTACCGGAGGAAATACGGTAAAACAAGCCGCACAGCAACCCTCTGTAGTGCTTAAATATAAAGGCCAGACCTTATCGCAGCAAGCGAAAATAGTAAACGGCAATACCATGATCCCTTTAACTGTACTACGGGATGCTTTTGGCCTCTCCATTAACTATAATGCAAGCACCAAAACTTATAGTGTAGGCAGCGATTCCATGAAGCTGGACATGGAGGTCTCAGATTACGGTGTTATTACAACCCTGAATGGCTATTACATTTATAGCATGACCGGCAGTCATGATGTGAAGGTCATCAACGACCGGATTTATGTTCCGTTCAAACTGTTGTCTGACTATTTAGGAGTGCAAGGCGTTTATAATCCTTCATTGAAATCACTTGATCTAAGTAAAAAAGTAATGAATGACATCAAAATCACCTCTGAAACCTTAGATAAGAGCAATAAAAATGCCAGTATCAAAGTACAGTATCCAAAAATCAGTGGCTTAACGGATGAAGTGCAGACTAAGATTAATGCGATCTTCAAAAAGCAAGCTGAACAATTCGTCGCAGAGAGTGAAGAACAGGCTAGCCGTAGAGATGGTACTATAGAGAATAAATATGACTTCTCTCAAACTTTTGTTGTCTCCTTTAACCGTGAAGGGGTTCTGAGCATCGTGACTGATCAATATGGCTATACTGGTGGAGCTCATGGTGGAGCCCTTCGTGAAGGATTTACCTTCTCGCTGAAAGACGGCAAACCAATTGAACTTAAGGACCTGCTGAAGGCAGAGCCAAACTACAAACAAAAATTAGATAAAATGTTGAAGGAAAGCACCAAGGAGCTAGCTTTTCCAGATACACCTGGCGGACTAACAGAAAAACCAAACTTCTACGTTTCCGAGAGTGGCCTTGCAATCTTCTACCAACAGTATGAAATTGCCCCTTATGCGGCTGGAATTCCTACGTACACCTTTAATTTCAGTTCAATATTACCAAAGGGAACTAACCCATTCGCTGCCTTCAAATAAACTTCTATTGTAAAAAAGAGCGTCACAGTCATTAGGACTGGGACGCTCTTTTGGTTTTACAGCTTAGGCTTCCAAACTTCCAGCCGGGCCGAAGAATTCATAATGAATTCTGTCTTCAGCCACCTTCCATTCCTTAAGAGCCTTATATATCGCCTTCATAAAAGGAGTCGGTCCGCAGAAATAGAATTCAGAGTTTACGTCTGTTACTTCTTGCAACCAAGCTAGATCAATATAACCTGTTTTATGGAACGTATCTCCTTCACTTGGAGTTTCATAACATACATAGGATCGTAGGGTAGGATGGGACTGCTCCAAATCCGCCACCATTTCTTTCATAGCATGCAAGCTTCCATTGATGGCTGCATGAATGTACGTTACCTCTCGTTCTGGCTGCGTAGCAATTAATGTCTCCAGCATACTTACCATAGGGGTTAGTCCAACCCCACCACTGATAAGAACCACTGGACGATCACTATCTTTATTTAGTACGAAATCACCTGCTGGCGAGCTTACTTCCAATATAGCTCCCACTTGTACGACATCATGAAGGAAAGTAGATACGACTCCAGCTGGTTTATCCGGCCCTTCACCTTCCCGTTTAACTGTGATGCGGTAATACGACTGTCCCGGCGCACTGGACAAACTATAGTGGCGAACATGGGTGTATTCCTCGCCCTCAGGCTGAACACGAACCGTGATGTATTGACCCGGCAAGTAAGAAGCTATAGCCCCTCCATCCTCAGGAGAAAGGTAGAAGGAAGTAATAAGTTCACTTTCTTTAACCTTCTTAGTAACCACAAAGTTTCTAAATCCACTCCAACCCCCGGGAATTTCGGCAGCTTCACGATACTTCTCTGCTTCGACACCAATAAAGGCATCTGCGATCACGCCATACGCCTTTGCCCAAGCATCAATAATTTCCGGCGTCGCCGCATCGCCAAGTACTTGCCCAATAGCAGCTAACAAAGTCTCACCTACGATGGGATAATGTTCAGGTAATACTCCCAATGCCCGATGTTTCTCCGCAATCTGTTTTACCACAGGCAAAATATTTCCCAGCTGATCAATATTCATTGCCGCCGCGAGTACGGCGTTAGCAAGTGCAGTCTGCTGTTTACCTTCCCGTTGGTTGGCATGATTAAATATATTTAGTAACTCCGGATGATTTTCAAATAACATGCCATAGAAAGTAGTTGTGATGGTCTTCCCATGAACCTGCAATACGGGCACCGTTGATTTTATGATTTCAATGGTTTGTTGATCTAACATCTAAATACCCTCTTTCCTGCAATAAATTAATTCCTCTATAAAAAGCATATAGAAGCTGAACATCCCATAGTGTGCGTTCAATCACACGGGAAATTGAAAAAATGTGAACGATTCAATAATTGCAATGATATCCATCACAATAACGTACCCGAAATCAAAAAAACTATCCAAGCAGCCATTATAGCTTCCGGGATAGCTTTTTATCTTATTATTTTGACAGCTCCACAAAACCTTCTCCGAATACATCTCGTACATCGTGGATGGTAATAAACGCCTCTTTATCAATGGATTTGACGATTTTCTTAAGCATAGTCACTTCCTGCTTGCTAATCACAATATACAGCAGCTCTTTAGGTGTCTTGGTATAGTACCCACGGCCATATATTACTGTGACGCCTCTATCCATAATTCCATTAACCTGTTCAGCAATTTTGTCCTGCTCTTGGGATACAATCGTAACAGCCTTCTTAGGGTTCACTCCCTCAATAATGAAGTCCATTATCTTAGTGGCTACATAGAGCATCACGATCGTAAACATCAGACTTTGTACTCCAATGATGAAATACGAAGCGAACACCACAATTAAATCAACGAGCAGTAGCGCGTAACTAACATTCCAGTCCAAATATTTATGTAGGATTCTGGCGATGATGGTTGACCCTGCAGTCGTTCCACCCACTCGTATAATTAGCCCGATACCCACACCTGAGAAGATACCCCCGAATATTGCATTAATTATCAACTCATCGCTGCCAATATTCCAATTTTTCGTAAGAATCAGGAATAACGAATTGAAAAACACCGCAATAATCGTGTATACCGTCGTAGTTTTGTCTAGAAATTTGTACCCCACAATTAATAATAAAGCGTTAAGAATCAAGCTAATAATACCGGGTGACCACTGATACAAATAGTAAGTAATCATAGTCAGTCCCGTGACCCCGCCTTCACCGAACTCGTTCGGAATCACAAACAAATTAACGGCCAAGGAGAATAACAAAGCTCCTACAATGATGGAAACAATATCCGAAATACGCTTTTTCATACCATGCCCCTTCTACCCTAGATCTATATCCACAAATACTAACACCGCTTTGATATAGATGCAATCCATCCGAAAGAAGTCAACAGTCTATAGATACAGTAACCAGCCACCCCGCCGCCAGTGTTCAAAATAAGATCATCCACATCAAAGGTGCCGATATACAATACTAATTGTGTGAATTCAAAACAGAAGCTCAGCGCCAGCGAGAGGAAGAAAACTCTTCGAAACAGCCTTACTTTTTGCGATAACAGCATGGGCACCAAGATCCCAAACGGAATAAAGGCTAACAAATTCCCTACTAAATTAATCGATGAAAAAGGATCTGAAAGCGACAGCTCGTCCATCCCCCGGGATATCTCCTTAAAAGGGATATAGTTGCCTCGCCGATTAAAAATCCGGTCTGGATGTTCAAACATACGTCCCGCTTGCTCCCAAAGCGATAATAAGTTCACCGGTGCACCTTTAAATAAAATAATTCGGATTAAAAAATACATATAGACGATAAATATCGCTGCCAGCAAAAGGTTTATAGCAGACTTTTTTTTCGGCTCTTTAGTCATTAATATGTAGTAACAATTATGCCATCCATGTTATCGCCTGACGTCATATATTGCCCTTCCTGTGGAATTTTGATCGTAGTGTATTTGGATACCGGAAAATAACTTACTGTATAAGCTTTGCCGTCTACTGTTGTTGAAATCTCTTTGTTCTCTTTCAAGAAATCCAAATATTGTTCTAGCACAAGCCCCTTCTCATGAATAATGGCGCTGTGCGGCAACCCTACATAACGGAAATGCCAGGGTTCATATTTTATCCCCGTAATCTCGGTTTTGTCTTTCGGATAGCGGAGAATAAAGCCGTATTTCCAGGCATTTTTTTGCAGCCATTTTCCTTCAGGCGCTTTACTCATTTCTGATTGGGACGACCCGATATCCAGAGATAATCCTAAATTATGTTCACTATATTGCGCCGGTAAAGCATAGTCCGAACCTTTTTCCTGATATAATTTCTCTTGCTCTTCAAAGTCCCTGTACCCGCTGCTAATTAAAAAATGATTCACACCCTCTTTTTCGGCAGCTTTGACCATCTTATTGAATTTATGCGCTACACTTTCAGACAAACGAATCGAGGTATCCAGCAGCCCATAACCCTGCACCAGATCCGCCTGCTCATATAAGGTCACGATATCAGACTTCACACTATCCTCATGTACCGGGTATTGTTTGTTCACCAGCAACAAATCCCCTTGATACACTTGATCTTGTGTTACTACCTCTAAACTATTGTTATTTCTAATAGATTCTTTGCGAATCTTATCATCGTATCCTAAATTACCCGTATTCGGTAAATAACGAGCCGCTGCATACCCAAGCAACAACACAACCAACGCCAAAAAGCCCCACTTCTTCATCAGCAATGTCCTCCCATTTCCTTGATAGGAATAGAATAACGAAGACACTTTAAAGAAAAGGCGGGACAAATATAAAGTTTTTCTTAAAATAAATAAATTTCACGGGCTTTACCCATTAAAAGTATATCCAACGCCCCAGATCGTCTTAATGAATTTATTCTTATTGATGTCTTCACCGAGCTTTTTGCGCAAGGTACGGATATGCACCATGACCGTGTTCCCACTCTCATAATAAGCATCGCCCCACACCTGTTGAAAAATGTTCTCCGCACTAAACACCTGCTTAGGATGGCTGACCAATAAGTGCAAAATATCAAACTCTTTTGGAGTTAGCTCAATAACCTCACCATAAAGAGTAACCGTATGCTCATCCGGTGAAATCATCAATCCCCGAACCTCTAGCACCGATTTAGGTATGGCTGCGGGCTGACTGAATTGTATGGAGCGCCGCAACTGGGAATTGACCCGGGCGACCAGCTCCATTGGATTAAATGGTTTGGTCATATAATCATCTGCGCCCATAACCAGTCCGGTGATTTTATCAAGATCGGAAGTTTTAGCACTCAGAAAAATAATCGGCAGATGATGATGCTCCCGAATATGGCGGGTGACCTCGTAACCATCCAGCCCCGGCATCATGATATCCAGAATCGCCAAATCTATCGTTTGCGACTCAATGGCTTGTACCGCTGCCCTTCCATCGGACACTTTGAGGATATGATACCCCTCTTTTTGCAAATGCAAGGCCACCAAGTCGGCAATTTCCGCCTCATCATCCGCAATTAAAATGGTGATGCGCTTCATCTATTTTTCACTCCTATAGGTTGTGCTGTACACTCTTCATCCATTATACCCTAAACTCAAAAACCACTCCTAGAAAGAAGTGGTTTCGGATTAAATCTATGATTTATATAGTCTATTTCCTTTTATTATAGCTGTCTAACAATAGCTCTAATGAAATCCCATTTACTGTGACGCCTGAAAGATTGCAGTCTCTTATATCCACATTCGAAAGATCACAATCTACAAAGGATGTCCCGTTCAGCTGGCATCGCTCAAACTTATTGCCTTTACCGTACAAATGAATATCGTGGAAATAAGCCTCCCCTAGTTCACTATTACTAACCTCTATTTCCCACAGCCCCACTTCATTAAACTTAACAGAATGCATATTGATGTCATTAAAGGTAGTACTGCTCATATTAATATTATCGAATCCGGTCCCCTCCATATTTACATTGGAGAAGTTTGTTTTATGCATATCAATATCATCAAATTCACTTTGGCCCATAGCCACACGACGAAAATTCGTTTCAGTCATTCTTTCATCCTGAAAGACTCTCTTCTTAAATTCGTCCTGTAATTTGTTTTCACTAAGATTATTATTCACTGTACTCAACATCTCCCTTTTTAAGATCGCTCTTGATCTGCGGAGTCTACTCTCAACAGCTTCGCTCGATAAATCAAGGAAATCGGCGATTTCCCTAACCTTGTAATTGTCGATATAGTAGAGAATTGTGACTATACGGTTAGCTTCTGATAGGGTGTTTAAGGCTTTCCACACATCTTGCTGGAGTTCTTTTCTGAGCAGCTGATCTTCGGTAGATTCTGGCTGCGGAACCTCCATTTTTTGCATGAATTCGTAAGCAGTTTTCTTTTTATTTGACCTAAACCAATCCATGCATTCCCGTGCAGTAACCGCATATAACCAACTGGCGAGTTTCTCAGGCTCCTTTAAGTTAGGTAATTTGCGATAGGTTTTAACAAAAACCTCTTGGGCAATGTCTTGTGCGGTATGAAAATCACCCAATTTACCATAAGCAACCCCGTATACTGCATTGGAATATTTGCCGATAAGTACACTGAATGCATCCATGTCACCTTTACACACCTTATCTACCAGTTCTGCGTCCGTACAAGTCACTATTTTCCTCCTTAACATCAAGCTCATAACATAGACGGAAAAGAGACTCAAAAACCGTCTTTATGCCTGCAAATAATTTTTAATGGAGAGGGGATTTCAACTTTTCTTCACCGTGATAATTATAGCCTAATTATTACCTAGCTAAAACAATCTGCGAGCCGTGACCAAACGTTTCTTCCACTTGTCACTTAAGGCTTCATAATGAACGCCAAGCTCCTTGGAGTACGTATGTAGGATCTGATTATTTCCCGCGTAAATCGCCACATGCCCAATATCGAGTCCTCGTGCACTGAAGAATAACAGGTCCCCTTTGCGCAGCTCGTTAATTCCAACCTCTTTGCCCTCTTTGGCCTGATTGTAAGAGACACGTGGCAGGTCAATTGCCAACACATCCTTAAATACATGTCCTACAAAAGAAGAACAGTCAAAGGTAGATGTCTGGTCAGTAGCAGCACCAAATTCATAAGGTGTTCCCAGATATTTTTCTCCGTAAGCAAGCAGCTCGCTTCCCTGCCGCTCTACAAGAGCCGTACTAGTATAATTGCTATATTTGGGTTTAGCAGATATATAGCCACTCTTGTTATCTTGTGTTCGCACTTCTAACCATAAAGCATCTACTTCTCTAACCACATGTACCTTATCTCCTGCTGACAACATTTGCTGCACCGTTGATTGGGCTGACGAGTCTGGCAAACTTCGCAGGTTAACCCCATATAGAATTGTCGTATCGTAATCCACTGCCGAGTAGATACGAACGGCACGAGTAGTGGTATCCCACTTCACAGTGCTGCCCAAAGCTTCGCTGACAAAACGCAGTGGCATCATCGTATAACCGCCAGCAATCTGGCCGGGAACCGTTACACTTAAGGACTGGCCATTTTTATTCGCTGCCTGATCACCAATATGATAGGTCAGCACCAGGTCTCCCTTGGTTGCCTTAACGGTCTTGGTATCATTATTCCAAGTAATCTTTGCCCCCTGAGCTTCAAATAACTTGCGCATAGGGACTAGTACTGTATCGTTTACTAACAAGGGCTGAGCCCCCAATTGTAGCTGTTGATCATCCAGATAGACGGCTGTAACCGGAGTCTGAGGCGTTGTCGCCGCATAGGCCGGAGCAGTATAGAGCATAGATGTAAGTAGTAAAAGTAACATAGCTTTCTTTTGAAATTTCATGATGTCATCACCTCGTTGATTGATATGTACACCTATTGTTACTAAAAAAAGGGTGATTAGTTTTGTTACAAATTTTGGGGTAAGCATCTACCTACGGCATAAGCACCTAAAAAAAGAGGACTACGATCACCTTTCGGTATCATAGTCCTCTTTTTAAATATGCCTCATGGAGCCGGCTAGACAGGTTCCTCAACTTCAAAAATGGAATCAATAATGATCGGAAGATTATCCCTTACAGAAACAGCACCCAATACAGAACGAGCATGAACACCCTTGTCTCCGAACACCTCAAGCATTAAATCTGAACAACCATTAAGCACTTTATGATGTTCTTCAAAAAGGGGATCTGCATTAACGAAGCCTTGAATTTTGACTACTCTTTTCACTTTGTCCAAAGAACCTAAAGCTGTCTTCAGGACGGCAAGGATTTCTATACCCGTTAAACGTGCAAAATGGTAGCCTTCCTTGGTAGTGTAATCTTGTCCCAGCTTCCCTTTGGGATGGCACGCTGGTCCTTTTCCCGACACAAAACATAAACCATTAACAATTACGTAGTTAGCGTATTTTGCCGCCGGTTCACTAGCCTCAGGCAGAACAACTCCTAATGCTTCGAGTCTGCTCGCTATAGTGTGCTCTGTCATATCCATCTCCCCCTCCATTATCAACAGCTTCAATAATTAAGTAAGATCATAGTTACTACTTAGCTTCAACCTCTGCTTCCCATCTCGATATCTCAGCGCGAACAATGGGTGCTACTTGGGTACCCAATAGCTCAATGGCTCTCATTACATCCTTATGAGGCATTGTGCCAAGCGGCACATGCAGCATAAATCGTGTGATGCCTACTTGCTTGCGCAGGTGAATGATTTTCTCAGCAACGGTCTCTGGGTCACCTACATACAAGGCACCTTCAAATCTACGTGCCGCATCATAGCTTGCACGGGTGTATTGACCCCATCCGCGTTCCCGGCCAATAACATTCATACTAGCTTGTGTAGAAGGGAAGAACATATCGGCAGCCTGCTGATTGTCCTCTGCAATGAAGCCGTGCGAGTGCGAAGCAACGGGCAGCTTCGATACATCATGTCCCGCTTGCGCTGCAGCCTTCTTATAGAGCTTCACGAGCGGAGCAAACTGTAGCGGACTGCCGCCAATGATAGCCAGCACAAGCGGTAATCCTAGTAGACCTGCACGAATTACGGATTCTGTATTTCCTCCGCTACCAATCCATACTGGCAATGGATTCTGCACGGGACGCGGATAAATCCCCAGATTATTAATGGCAGGACGGTGCACGCCGCTCCAGGTTATTTTTTCGGATTCCCGTATTTTGAGCAGCAAGTCCAGCTTCTCATCGAACAGCTCATCATAATGATTCAAATCATACCCAAACAGCGGGAACGATTCAATAAAAGAACCCCGGCCTGCCATGATCTCTGCGCGTCCATTCGAGATTCCATCCAGGGTAGCGAAATCCTGAAACACACGTACGGGGTCATCAGAGGAAAGTACTGTAACCGCACTGGTTAGCCGAATCCGTGTCGTCTGTGAGGCCGCCGCAGCCAGTAAAACTGCTGGAGAAGACGCCGCATAATCTTTGCGATGATGTTCGCCCACGCCAAATATATCTAAACCCACCTGATCTGCAAGCACAATCTCCTCTACAACCTCGCGCAATCGCTGCGCATGACTTATCACTTCACCCGTCTGAACATCCGGTGTTGTTTCTACGAACGTGCTTATTCCTATTTCCACTTACAAATCCCCCTTAACTATAATTTCCTCTTTAAATTGTTTGTTTGATTATAACACAAGTTAAGGTTAAAAAAGCTAGTCATTCTGTCCAACCCTAGTTTCCCGGGAAACTCATCCTTAAAATTTGCAAAACCACGCTTACAAATAGAGGATTTTGAAGGAATATGTTGAAAGACTCTTAAACAAATAGCGGTTGTCGTAGAACAAATAATCATATGGCAACGAATAAAATTCAAGGTAACATGAAAGAACTGTTAACCGGGTGGGAGAAGGTGTCACTGAAATGAATATCATGACATGGATTGATTTGTTATTATTTTTTGTTTTGTTCGCTTTGTTCATCTACATATTTGCGTCTGTAACTATCACTAACCTACATAAAGCATACTTAGTTTTTCATTTTACTATGATGTTATGGCCCTTCTGCCAATTCGCTATCAAAACGACCGACGATCCCAAGTTTCAATTGTTTTATGTAAAGATCGCTTTTATCGACTCGGTTCTGTTAACGATTGGCTGGCTTCTGTTCACGGTACTACTCACCGGGAATTCACATCTTCTTCGAAAAAAGAACACATTGATCCTATACATTCTCGCAGCTTTGATCTTAGTAGGGGTGATCGCCAATCCAAACGGAAGTTTTGTTCTCCCTATGAACGGCGGATATATCGAAAGATATTATGGTCCGATTTTTTGGCTGCTTATTATCTTCTTAACCACCAGCGTAATGATTTCTCTGTATATCATCTATTCAGCGCTAGTCTCAAACACTACACAGCGGATCAAAAAACAGGTTGCTCATGTGCTCAAAGGGGTGCTGGTGCTAACGGTATTTATTTTATTGGATGTTTTTCTTAATGTGGTATTGCTTAAATCTGATCCAGTTATTCCAGGGCTGACCTCTCTGGGGATCTTAATCTCGGCAATCTTTTTCGTAATTGCTATCCATCGGGATAAAATATTTGATCTCGTAACCATCGCCCATCAGGATATCATTGACACAATTACAGAAGGAATTCTTGTACTGGATGATAGTGAGACTGTAGTAGAAATCAATCGCTCGCTTTTTCCAAAAATCCATCTGCAAATCGGTGCTCACTTTGACGTGTCGACCATCGCACCCATAGAGCAAACTTCCGGAGCTTTCGATTTATTCCTTCATACATACTTGAACCAGCCCATGGAGAGGACTGAGGTTGAACTATTCTACACCTCACTCGATGCATACATTAACATTACTGCGGCGCCGATTGTGGTAGGTGGAATCAGGGTTGGACGCATTCTCACTTTTCAGGACAGAAGCGAGCTGCATCGCCTCATAGCCGAGACCAATCACCAGAACGAGACCCTGCAAGAGCGTAATGCTACATTAACTGAAATCCAGGATGAATTATCGCAGACTAACCAAAAACTTAAGCAGATGGCCATAACGGACAGCCTAACCGGTTGTTATAATCGTCATTACTTAACGTTGCACTTAGAGCATGAGATCATAGAAAATATGAAACTCAAGCAGCCTTTTGCTATCATCCTTCTGGATATCGACTTTTTCAAAACAGTGAATGATAATTACGGCCATTTAATCGGTGATGTCGTCATTTGCAGCACGGTAGAGGTAATTAAGAAAACGTTGAGGGAGACGGATGTTCTGGCGCGTTATGGCGGAGAAGAATTTATCATTTACTTACCAAATACAGATCAAACACAAGCAAACCACTTAGCAAAACATATCAAATCTATAATAGAAGCTAATAAAGTACATGTAGAGGATGTTGCTCATTCCCTCTCGATTACTGTTAGTATGGGACTGCTGTCCATTAGTAATTTTGCAGCACAATATACAGAAAGCCTGACCAATCAACTAAATGATTTATTCGAATCAGTGGACAAAGCCTTATATCAAGCAAAAAATGCCGGACGAAATCAGATTGTTGAGATTAATAGATAACGTTTAAAATAAAGAATCAGCCTACTTCTGTTGAAGTTAAGCTGATTTTTATTTTTTAGATCTTTTTAACAAACTCGGACTTTAATTTCATAGCTCCAAAACCATCGATTTTGCAATCAATATCATGATCTCCGTCCACTAAACGGATGTTTTTCACCTTTGTTCCTATCTTCAGAACGGATGAGCTTCCTTTTACTTTAAGGTCTTTAATAATAGTTATAGCATCTCCATCATTTAAAATATTTCCGTTGGCATCTCTGACAACCTTGTTCTCTTCACTGCTTTCAGCCTCTGTGTCGAGGCTCCACTCATGCGCACATTCCGGGCAGACGAGCAAACTACCATCTTCATAAGTGTATTCTGAATTACATTTCGGGCAATTTGGCAAAGTTGACATCAAAGTGTCCTCCATTCGTTAATGTAAATCTAGTTGTGGTTCCAGTGCATAGCCTCAAAAGTATATTTCATATTTGGTAAGGTTTCCACTAGATATCAGCAGTAAGTTTGTCTAGATTTCGACAGCGGACAGTAATTCTCAAATATTGTCTTGTATATTTTTTCCTAATTCAATAAGATGGAAATGTCGAATTTTTATGTAAATACATAGGAGAGTGAGTAATGATTAGTCGCAGAAGTGTTGCATTCGCCATTATTTTGTCATTAATTACATGTGGGCTCTATACAATCTATTGGTTTATTGTTCTAACCAATGAGGTAGGCGAACTGAGTGGAGACTATACATTTACAGGAGGAAAACATTTCCTTCTAACGTTGGTTACGTGCGGGATCTGGAGCTTCATTTGGGCCTATCAGGTAGGTAAACATATTGCTGAAGCTCAAAGACAGCGCGGCCAATACCCGTCAGATAATTCAGTGCTTTATGTGATCCTGACACTCTTTGGCCTGGGTATTGTCACGTATGCCTTGGTACAATCCGATGTTAATAAACTGGTATAAGTTTACGATTTATAAAAGGACACATCCTAAACTATTTTGGGGTGTGTCCTTAAGTCTCGTCGGCGTAGTTTATCTCAAAGCATGGATACCCTTAACCAATATTAGTATCCCTTGTCCATTTCATGAATGGACTGGATTGTATTGTCCCGGATGTGGAGTCACAAGAGTTATTCTTTCCTTGCTGAAGTTCGACGTTATTCAAGCGTTTAGATTTAACCCGTTGCTGTTTATTTTAGCACCTCTGTATATGTTGTATTGGATTACTAATAAGAAGCAAATCCGACCTCTTAGCCAGGCAATTATGGCTATAATGTTGATTCTGACCGTTACATTTGGAATACTGAGGAATCTCCCGCTGTTTGAATATTTGGCCCCGACAGTAATTCGTTAACAGCAACAATTATTACAAAATAGCCTGCAGTCGCACAATTGCTTGGGCCCGATCAACCACTTCTAATTTGCTGTAAAGATTGCTAATATAATTGCGCGCCGTACCTTCCGCAATATGTAATGTATCGGCGATTTCACGGTTGTTCAGTCCCCGGATAATGAGCTGTGCCAGCTCCTCTTCCCGTTCTGTCAGACTGATACGATCCAGACCCGATCTTTGCCAGTGTTCATAGTCCTCTGTTAACCTGTTCATCCTCGATGCCAGTTTGGCTGCTACCGGAGCTGGCAGAATAAATTGCCCGGATAACGTATCATGAATCGAAGCGATCATTTTATCTGCATCCATGTCCTTCAGCATATAACCGCTTGCTCCGTAGGCCATTCCCTCTACAATATAATCAGTCTCTATAAAAGTAGTCAGAATCAGAATGAAGATGTTCGGGCGAATCTGCTTTATTCGTTTCAAGGCGCTAAGGCCATCCATAACTGGCATTTGAATATCGAGCAGCACCAGATCAGGCTGGAGTGCCTCAACCATCTCGCAAGCTTCTTCTCCATTCTTGGCAGCACCAACCACTTCCATATCATCTTCCAGATCCAAAATGGTGCGAAGTCCTTCCCGCGTCAACAATTGATCATCGGCAATTACAATTTTTATTTTACTCATGTTCTATCCACAACCCTTCGCATGGGCAGATCAATCTCCAGTAAACAGCCTTCATCCATTTCTGAATCGATGGATAAGCTGCCTCCCAGCTGCTCAACCCGTTCCTTCATCGTCCTAAGTCCAAATCCCATCACGATTGGACTCATCCCTAGCCCACAATCCTTGAGTCTAAACTGCAAGTTCGCTCCAACAGACTCCAGACTAAAATGGAACTCCACACTCTTCCCATGTCTGATCCCATTAGTTAAGCCCTCCTGCAAAGCATGATAGATTGCCTTTTTATAGGCTGTTGACATGGCTTCCGGCAGATCATAAATAACTGCATGAACAACAACGCCTGCATTGCGTTCTGTATCTCGAATCAACTGCTTCAGCATCACGGTTAGATCAGAATACCTGTCCTCTTTCAGCATATGGACAGAGCCGCGGATTTCATTCAAGCTATGCCGCACAAGATCCTGGGCCTCAGCCAGACGCTGAAAGCCGCTGTCTATCTCCTTCTTCTGAAGCAGCCGCTTGCCAGCTTCAATCTGCAGAATCGTCGATGTCAGGGTATGCCCGACAATATCATGAATCTCTTGGGCAATACGATTGCGTTCCTCAAAAACAGTAGCTTCGGCCAAAGCCGCAGATGTTTCACGCATCGAACGCTCCAGGCTACGAGTTCTTTCTACCACCTGATCCTCCAGATTTTTTTTGAGATATTGGATTCCCGAATACAGCTTGGCATTAGCGATTGAGATTGCGCATTGTGAACCAAGCAGCTTGAGCACATCGAGTCTGCTTGGAGTAAATACACCCGGCGATAGATTATTCTCCAAATAGAGCAGGCAAACCAATTTATTCTGATTCATGATGGGGAGACATAGAACCGATTTCAGTCTATTATTCCTAACGTAAGTATTACGTGTAAATATTCCTTCACTGAGTGCATCATGTAATACAACCTGTTCTTGTGTTCTTGCCGCGTAAGCTATAATCGCTGCCGGGACCAACCCCGATTCTTCCCCAAGTGGAACAGATTCGATATGCTGGGCTTCTGAGGTCCCATAAGCTTCCACCATCCATTTGCCGTCATGATCAAAAATAACAGCCCCATATTCTGCCCCAGCATTGTGGAGCATGATTCGCATCAGCGTGGCCAATAATCGGCTCATCTCCATTTCGCCGGATAATGCTTGGGCAGACATTACCACAGAAAGGGAATCCACACGATCGAGCCCGGGCTCTCGTTTAATATGCAGCAAATGGCGATGCTGCTGCTCCAGGTCAGCCGCTTTAGCCTTTGCGCCCCATTGCAGATAAGCCTCATAGGCCTCAGTCATATAGATTCTTGCCAGATGCATTTTGCCATGACGAAGCCCGTATTTACCATAACATTCCGCTGCCATCGCTAAATCGTGAATATGACCGTGGATCCGAGCGTTCTCAATGGATTGCTCATACAATGCTTCAGCTTGGCGGGGATCTCGCGATAGACGAGTTAACTCAGCCTTCATTAAGAGATATTTATGCTGATAATTCCCCGGACAACGCCTGGCAAGCTTTTTCATTTTCTTCAAGCATTTACGCATTTTTGCCCGATATGTACGTTGCTCTTCAGCGTTATATTCCTCATACAACTGAGCCCAGACTAAACATTCATACATGATCTGCATGGGACTGTCTAGGCCATCTTCGCGTGATTTTATAATGGCCGCTGATTTGGCTAATGCCTCACTGGCTTCTCGGTATTCCCCAAATACATAGCCCGTCAAATATTGATAGATCCAGACCATTTCTTGTATAAAATCAAAGGTGTCCCCATGAACCGACTGTGCAAAAGCAGGCTCGCTAATCTCCGCGATGGGAAAGGGATCATCTATAGAGCGATAACCTGTCAAGCGAAAAAGAATGGCCGCTGCTACAATAGCCTGCTTACAATGAAGACTGTTGTTATGGCGCAGCAAATCACCGGAATGAGTAATTAATCGCTCATAGATATCGCCGAGAGGATGACCAAATTGCAAAAGGGAGGCACAGTTGATCAACACATTCTGGTTTCCCTTCCATAAGTCACCTGATTCCAGTCCTACTTTACCAGCTTTCTCGGTAAACGTATGGAGCATAGCAGGATCATAATGCCGCCAGCTATCGTAGCACATGGCGAACGCGGCTAAGGTTGTCATGTGCTGTTTCGGATAGGGTTCGGATAAGCTGAACGCCAGCATGGCCCATTTGAATGTCTCTTCATCATTACGGAAGTAATAATATTGAAACATTGCATAACCTATGAATCCAATGGAAGCCTCCGGAGTCATCCCATAATCAAGCGTTAATTCAATCATGGTGAAGGAAGAAGCAAGCCACCCTTCTCGATTGACGTAAAAGCAAGCATTGCTTGAATGATCTAAAGTAGACATTGCGATTCTACGTGCTTCATCAGTCATTGGAGGTAAAAGAGTAAGCGATTCGAGTGAGACCTTCTTGAGTCTATGCCGCAATCGTAACCATTGAAGCGTCAATTGAGCATAACCAGGATCAAATTGATGCTTCACTTTCAGTAACGATAAGGTATGCTGGCCTAAGGAGATCACCTCTTCATGGTTATCATTACTTGCTTCCAACTGCACCTTCATTACGTAGACGTAAGCCTTATCCATATTTGTCGTAGCTTTATCAATCAACAGATGGAATAATTCATTAGCCGTATCAAAATGGGAACATAAATATTCGAGCTCCGCCCTCTCACGGAATACCCGGAAGGTCAGCCCATAATGCGCCTCCCAGCTCTGCTCCTCTAATAATGACGTTGCCTGAAGCATATATTGCAAGGCTGTCTCATGTGCGGTTGTTTGCTTCGCTTTTATCCCTGCCTGTAAGTTCAGCTCTACTAGTTGAAGCCTCTCTTCAGGGCGGTCTAACCATGTAAGTGCCTGATTCAAATGATGGACAGCTTCGAATAGAGTCGTTCCTTCACTAAGCGGGCCTCGGCCTAGCAATAACAGACCAATCCTCCAATGCAGCTCGGAACGCTCCTCTTCGGAAATAAAAGTATATGCTGCCTGATGAATGCGGTTGTGCTGGAACTTATAATGCGGATATTCCTCCCCGTTAACGGGCTGCAACAAGCGCCCATGTACAGCAACCGCCAACGCATCGTTCAATGTCTCTATCGGTGTCTCCGTAATATCAGCAAGTGTACGTAAATCAAATAGGCTGCCTATAAATGCGGCTCTGCTAAGTGCATATACCGTCTGTTCAGGAAATTGCTGCAATTTACTTGAAAGGTATGAAGCTACGTTATCGGGTACATTCAATTCAGTAATACGCTGGAGATCCCATTTCCAGCTTCGAATATTCTCATCAAATTCCACTCGCTGATCATCTATCAAATCTTGAAGGAATTGCTTAATAAATAACGGGTTTCCATCTGTCTTATGAAGCAGCACGCGCGACAGCTCGTCCAAGTCAGCTGCCTCGTA
This sequence comes from Paenibacillus sp. FSL H8-0315, assembly GCF_038005365.1. Taxonomy (NCBI): domain Bacteria; kingdom Bacillati; phylum Bacillota; class Bacilli; order Caryophanales; family Paenibacillaceae; genus Paenibacillus; species Paenibacillus sp. FSL H8-0315. Next base: position 3,155,355 of record NZ_JBBOTA010000001.1, read on the forward strand.
ACGCATAACATCAAGTAGCAGTTGTTTTAAATCGGTGAGTTCAAGCGCTTGTAAAGAAATTCTGCTCATCGCTACGTTGCGGTCAATCAGATGTTTTTCCAGCCTACTGAGCGGGTGCAGCCTTGTAATCTCCCGATTGCGATAGGAAAGCACGATTAGCAGATGAGTCGTTGCTGTATTCTCTATAAGCGAAGTGAGATATTGCAGCGACGTATCATCAGCCCATTGCAAATTATCCAATACCAAGATCAAAGGATGATCCTCATGAGGAAAGAGTTGAATAAATCGGCTCATGATTAATTGAAAGCGATGCTGAGCTTCCAGCGGTGGCAGTGGAGGCACGGAGGGTTGAGGGCCAATCAAGAGTTCAAGCTTAGGAACAAAATCGATCAGCAACTGACCGTAATTGTCCACTGCTTGTAGAATACGCAGCCTCCAAACCTCCACCTGCAGCTTTGTTTCCATCAGCAGCTGACTAACCAACTCTTCTATGACTTGATGCCAGATGCCATAAGGGAGTGAGGTATGTCGGGATTCGAATTTGCCTCTGGCGAAGAAACCATCCAAAGAGACTGTATTTGTAAGGGTCTCCTTCAGAAAGGTTGTTTTGCCGATACCACTCTCCCCGCTAATCCAAACCGTCTCTACGGCACCTTGTGATGCTCGTTGCAGTGCTTCTCTTAAGCTTTGTTGCTCAAGATGTCTTCCATAGAAGCGTCCTGATACCATCCAGCGCTCTGGGATATCCCAGCTTCCTAGTGGAAAAGGCTCAATATGTCCGGATTCTTCTAGACGGGATAGACATTCCTCAAGATCCGATTTAATGCCAAACGCGCTGGCATACCTCGCTTCAGGCATTTTCTCCATGCATTTACCAACAATATCAGAGACCGATAGAGGGATAGTGGGGAACCTGCGGTGCAGAGGCTCAGGTGTATCTGCAAGATGACGATATACAATATCAACAACATCATGCAGCTCAAAGGGGCGGCTGCCCGAGAGACATTCATACAGGATGATCCCCAGCGAATAAAAGTCAGAACGGTAATCCGGTTTAACTCCGGTTCGTCCCGTTTGTTCTGGAGCGATATAAGGAAGCAGAACATCGGGCCGGCCGCCTAACGGTGACAAAGGACTCGTGGTGTTTTCGGTAGAACACATTCTTATATCAATAAATTTCACTTCAAAAGTAATGGGATTGACGATTAGATGAGCGGGGGTTAGTTCATTTAGTGTTATTTTTTCACGATGAATTTGCATAAGACAATCAGCAATAGCTGTAGCGATTCGAATTAGCGCTGGAAGACCCAGTGAATTAACAGGCATACGCAGGATCTGCCCAAGGGTACTCCCCTCTATATCTTTTAAGAGAAGGACTGGTCGGTCCGCCATAATTTCCAAACTGTACGGCTCTATTGCACCACGACCGCAAAGTCGCTTAAGCATGTCATACTCATGACGAAAAGCATCGACCATGGCAGCTCCCGGGTATTCTCCTATTGTTGTCTTAGCGATAACCCTCAGGCCGTCCTCTTGACGTAGGAGTCTGTATAACCTGATATCTGCGGTATTATCTATCAGATCTAAGGTTTGGTATCCTGGCAATTCAAACATCAACAGCACTCCCTAATTACAATTAGACAGAATACTCAATCTCGCAAAGTAGTTAAAGCCATTATAACATCTGATCTTGCCGTTCTACTCATAAGACATTTCATATTTCGTTAATCCTATCGCGTTTGCGCACAATGCCGCCTGTGTCCGGTCAGTAACCTGCAGCTTCGCTAAAATCTGACTGACATGCTTCTTCACCGTAAATTCACTGATAAAAAGACGTGTGGCAATCACTCTATTGCAAGCACCTTGTCCAAGCTGAATCAGGACTTCCTTCTCTTTTGGTGTCAATTCATCTGTTGGACTGCTGGCGCTCATTCGCATCTTTTCTTCCATTAGACCAGGATCATAGTATTTTCTCCCTTTGTACACCAACTGGATAGCAAACAGTAATTCCTCCGGCAGTGCCTCTTTCAGAACATATCCGTCTACCAGCACTTCTTCAGCCCTCAAAAAATCCTCTCTGCTCGCAGAGGAAGTCAACAGTATGAATTTACTAACAATGCCGCGGGTACGTGCTATCTTAATGACATCCAGTCCTGATTCATCAGCAAGTTTAAGATCAATGAGGACAATGTCTGGCTTTGTCTCTTCAATCACATCAAGTGCTTCCGGACCATTCGTAGCTTCACCGGCAAATTGCATATCCGATTGCATTGCAATGACAGATGCCAGCCCTCTTCTAACTAAAGGATGATCATCTACAATGATGATTTTCACAGAAACAGCTCCCTCTAAACCGCATACATTATTTACTTCTTTGTATAAAAAGCTTCAATTGGAGTATTCATTTAAATTTGGCGCATTTCTGATTAAGTATAGTTAAAAGACTACACCGCTTATAGTGAGCGTTGTCATTTCTTTTGTCATATGACAAAATGGATATTTTTACATAAAACGCCTTCATTTAAAAACTGGCGAACCATGGTTATAGAGACCACAATCCGCCTGCTTTCTTGGGAATTTAATTATTATCAATAAAAGAAATGATTTGCACGAGATTACCTGCGACTTGGTAAGTTAACCCCAGCATGTAAGTTCCTTTCTCCTCGTTTGATAGGTCAATAGTGAACACATCCGGATTAGCAGCCCATTCCTTCATATCAAACACAATTTCTTTAGATGTTCTAGTGTTTCTTACCCCAGCCGAATTAGGGATCACTTTGCTGCCATCGAGCCCTTTCACCAGATTAGCCACTTCAACTACAGGTCCCTTAAATTCTCCTACCTCTACCATTTGTGGGTCGGCCAATAAGCTCGTTAGTTTAGTTAATCCTTGTAATGGGGAGAAATCTGTAATTTCATTTCCAGTAATATCAAGTGTCTCTAGGTTCTTCGCGTACTGCAAACCTTCCAAGGATCTGGCTCTTCTGGTTTCGCTAGTTAACGTTGTAAGGTTATACATATCACCTAATGTTAATTCTCCAGTTACGCCCAATGTAGTCTTGATCGAAGCACTTAAATACGGGTCCGCCACAGTAATCAGTTGCGTAAGATCTATTTGGACCAAACCTTCGGTTGCTTGTTGCAACGCTGCTACAGCTTCGTCTACTTCACTTTGCGTAACAGAAGAGTTAGCCAACACTGTCTCTGCTATCGAGAGGCTGGACGTAAATGCCGCGATGCTCTCAGGTGTGAAGCCTTCTAGAGAAATTGCTTTAGCCGCTGCAATCGCCTGTTCGAGATCTCTAGTGAATAAGTGATCTCCATTCGCGAAATGTAGTTTGGCTCCACCCCATGTAGCATGGTCAGATCCGTTGCCATTTCCCCCGTCTGTGACGACTAATTTCAGTTCTTTTGCTTCATTAATATCCAATTCGATGAATTTCTGCGGATCTCTCGAACCCATGACCCCACTATCGAATTTCTTCTCTCCATCGACAAACACCTCAAAGCTCACCGAACCAACAGAACCGTACATTTGTCTATCTACACCTACATAGGAAGTGAAATAGTCCGCGTTTTTGTCGCTTAGATTGTATACAATCGTCGAGTTAGAGTGCGCTCCAATTCCTCTTTCATAGGACACTACCTGATTGTTCTCATCTGTTAATCTCAGCGTATTTGCACTAATAGATTTATCCTTCAAAGGTGCAGTATAGCTGTTCTGAGTAGAATTCCAGTCGTAATCCGTCAGATACGTAAAGTCCGTCATGTCTACTACGGCTATAGTTCTAATCTTCGTGGTCGTCTTTCCATCACTATCTGTTACTGTGTAAGTGATTGGATACTTTCCGGCCCGGTTGAATTTAACTTGCTCTTGGCCTGTGACCTTCACTTGAGCCGTCAAGTCACCGTCTTCCGAATCCATTGCCGTATAGCTTTCACTGATATCAATCGCTTGGCCCACTTTGGTTGAGACAGATTTAGGTATGGTAAGCTCTGGTGTATTGTTCAAGATCATAAACTTCGCATCAGCAAAATCGCCGTGATCTGAAGCATTTCCGTTACCTGCATTATCTAACACCAGCTTCAATTCACTTACATCCTTAACAGGTAACCGCGCAAGCTTGGCCTCTGTACCAAATTTCATCAGTCCGCTGTTATAAACCTCTGCCCCATCGGCAAAGATTTTGAAAATTACACTGGAGTTGCTTTGCTCAGGGATATTTCTATCAACCCCTACATACGTTTCAAAATATTCATAGTTTGCACCCGCCAGATTATACACGATTTCAGAGCTGGCATGGGTTCCTAAGCCCTTAGCGAACTCTTTGACCTCGCCATTTACCAGCAGCTTAATCGGATTGTTAGAGCTAGCCTTATCTTTTCGAACCACATTATAATCCGTTTTTGCCGATTGCCAATCTATATCACTCAGGTATTTACTAGCGCTGTATACAACAATCTTTCTGGCCTGCACAGCGGAGTTCCCATCTGAGTCTGTAACTGAAAACTCGACGTTGTAAGTCCCTGTTTTGCTTGATGTGAATCCATTTGAATGCACTTCAACGGCTCCAATTAAGTTACCATCTTCCGTATCAAAAGCTGTTACATCGCTCAACACATCAAATTCGCTGTTCAGCTTAACGAAGGTTGTCTCTTCCGGTACTGTAATGGTAGGTTTGCTTGAATTATTTGAGAACTTCGCATCCGCCCATACCGTATGGTCTGAAGCATTGCCATCCTTAGCATCTGTTGTAACCAGCTTCACCTCTCTTGCACCAGTCACAGGGATTTTCACAAATTGATGCTCTGTTCCTGCCCGGAAAACATCACTCTCAAATTTCTGTTCTCCATCCACATACACTGCAAAAGTAGCCGAGGAAGGTTTCCCTTTCATGGCTTGATCGATCCCAATGTAGCTTTCAAAGAAGTCGTAACCCTTACCTTCAATATCGTAAACTACCTCAGAGTTGGCATGAACACCAATCCCTTTCGCGTACGTCGCAGCCAATCCTTGGCGAACAAGGGTTATGATTCCCCCGGAAACGGCTTTATCTTTCTTTAATTCACCCCAGCCTACAACGACTGACTTGGCATTGAGATCGGAAATATAGGCGTAGTCGCTCGTTACCGTAACCTGTGTGGTTTTCGTTTCCGTAACCCCTTCGCTTTTCACTTCATATACAATTTCGTAGTTGCCTTTTTGCGTTACATCAACGTTATTGGCTTTCAGAGAGACATCTGCAGTAATATCGTTTCCTAGATAGTTAGCCGCTTTTACATAGCTCATCGGATCAAAGGTTTGATTAAGCTTTAAAGTGAGCTGATCTTCAACAGACAAGGCTGGCTTAAAGGCTTTAACCTGTACGGGCTTCAGTGGGTTCAGCTTTTTATCATAACCGACGATCTTGTACGTATAGTTGATACTCGCATCTACATTCTGATCCACAAATTGCTCAGTTCCTGTAAAACCAACTAACACATCATTTCTATACACTTCATATCCTAAAAAGTCTTGCTTAAGCTCTTTATCTATACTGAAACTTAACGTGTTCGTTCTAGCCGTGGTGTTAGGTGTGATATTAACCTTAATGGCCAGATTTTTATCCGCTATTCCAGTTCCCTCATAATTAATCACCGAGTTATTTAAATACCATAACTTTTGCGGTGCCGGATACTTGGCTACTTTCGCTTTTGTCTCAGGATTCACAGTGAAGCCATGTCTGGCAAAATAGCTGCTTAAATCTAATCCCAGTACTTCGGAGGAGAACTCCACCAAATACTGCTGCTTAGAATTGTCACCGTTGGTAAGGATGACCTTCCGCTCCCGATATAGCTTGGTCAGCTCTGTCCAGTATCCCGGATGTGCCAGCTCCAGCTGCCAATAGGCTCCGAGTTGTGCAAATAAGCCCTGCTGATTCATAACCACTTTGTTTTCTTCGAGGACATATTTATAGATATCTGATTCATACGGTATACGATTATCTATCGAATTCGCCGCGACAGACATAAACATAGACACCATATTATTAGTTACTTCGCCATATTCCCGTTCACCCATAGCCAAGCGATGCCCGATTTCGTGATTCAGTCCCCAGCCCGGATAAGCTTTGTTAAAATCACCTAACATGGTTCCTACTGTTCCAAGTTGGATCCCTGTATGATCTCCCGCTGCATACATCGCACCATAAGGCTGCATCAAGCGAATATTCTCACGAATTAGCTTGGCATCATGAATCTCGCTACTGCCATCCAGGCCATAGAAGGCAAAAATACTCTTCATCCAGGTGTCATACCCAGTTACGGTGTCCAGCGGGTTATTTCCTTGCGTAATATATTTGTTGTACGCCTCCGTCGCCGTTCCTGTGAAAATAACATGATCGCTGGCCAGTTCTACCACATCTATGAGTTTACGATCTTGAACATTTGGATGAGCCGCTTTATCTTCGTCTAGTCTTTGTTTGTATGTGATTAAGAAGGTTTTGAATTGTTCTGGATCCGTGGTCTTGGTCATAAAAGGAATCTTTTCTAAACCTTCGAAGCGGATCAATGGCGCTTTCCCTTGTTCCTCTGCTGTATAGGGATTTACGATATAAACGGTGCCGCCCTTAGTCACTTCATGTGCATAATAACTATTCATAGCAAATTCAGGAACGGTTATAATGTTCTTACCTGGACGCAATTGCACACCTCTAGCCCAAACATTCCAAGCGGCCTCTTGTTGAGAAAAGACTAAAGAAGGTAGCTTATCGTTAGAAGCTGCATCCACATAAACGTTGATCGTATCTCCAGGCATTGCAACGAGACCTGTAGGCTGGTTGTTCGTACCAAAACCAATTCTCAGGTTTTCCTGCGCATGCTTTTTCATATCTCCACGTTGTTCCGCCTCAATGATGGTGCCTTCGGTTTGAACTTCACCATTCACTAGCTTCTTAGCTAAATCCAAAGAATCTTTCAGGATTGGATAGAGCGGATGTACTTTTGCCGCTTCCTCTAGTGCATTGATTTTTGCAACGTTATTATAAGCAGGCACAACCGCACTCATCGTTCCATCTGTGAAAATACCATTTACAGCTTCGCTTACTTTATCTTCTGTATAAAATCTAAATTCAGCCGCAAAAGGTCTGTTGATATTAGCTTTTGTGAACTTAAATTTTAATCTTTTAAACTTCGTCGGTTCGAATTTAAATTCCAGAAAGTCATTGGTACTAATCGCGGTTCCGCTAGATACAAGTTGGAAGGTCTCTCCTTTACTCGTCTCTGATGCATAGATTTCAAAAGCCTCTGGGAATCCTTTGCGGTTATCTCTAGCCAAAAAAGCTACTCTGTCCAGCACTTCCGCTTGCGCTAGTTCAAACACAACTTCATTCGTGAAGCTTGCATCATTGTTTTTGTTCGTTTCCCAATGCGTAGTGGGCTGGTCATCCAGCATATATTCAGGCTTCGTACCTGAGTAGCTTCCACCGTTCACCGTTACTTTTGATACGTTTGCATTCGGCATTCTATAAGCTTGGCTATAGGCATTTTCATAGGCTGTTCCATACCCTTTTAGCTTCGAAACCTTGGCTGCCGTTGCCTCTACCTGATGGTTCTCCAAAAGGATCTTTGCATTCTCTATCTCTTCTTTAAACTGCGCATACAGTGGATGTGCCTGCACTTCATTCTCTAAAGCTGTTAATTTCTCTGCCGTATCAAAGGCAGCACTAACTTGGCTCAAGGTATCATCTGTAAATAAATTTTTCATTTTAGCAGAAACACTATCCTCTTTATAAAAAGAAAACTCAGCAGCACTCGCCCAATCTTGGTTCGCTTTTTTGAAGACAAATTTAAGTCTCTTAAAAGCCGTAGGTGCGAACTGAATCTCCACTACATCACCGGTTGAGCCTGTATATTCTCCAGAAGACACGAGCGTAAAATCACCCGCATCGGTAGTGGAGCCGTAGATATCAAATTCTTGAGCAAAACCTTTACCTTTAGCACCGGATTGCCTAGCCGCGTATACCATTCTATTTAATTCAGTGGACTCATTGAAAACAAACACAACCTCATTCGTAAACGTTGAACTATTCGGTTTGCCAGTCTCCCAATGCGTGCTCATATCCCCATCCATAGCCTTAGCTATAGGCGAGCCTGAGTAGTTGCCACCGTTATTTGTGATGGATTTAATATTTGCTGGATTCATTCTAAAAACCTCATTATAGGCATTTAGAGCATCCTTGCCGTACAGCTCAAACGGAATAACCGAGGCGTTGCTTAATAAGTTAACCTTACTTTGCGCCACTGTTTTTGTTACATTTACCTTGCTTGCCTCACTTGCTAAAGCATAACCTGCCTCACTCGAAAAACTGGCCAACATGGCCGCCGATGTAGCGATCGCAATCATTTTCTTCATCTCTTCTTACCCCCAGATGTCATATGAATCTCTCCAGTGCCCAAAAATGGGCACAAAAAAAACTACCCCAAAAGAGTAGCTTGATTGCGTATAAAGTCGCCTAAAAATTAAGACTTAATTTTTATTAAACCTTAACAAGCATAAACGCCTTCGGCGTCCTTATAAGGACGGTAAGCGTTTAAGCGAGAAATATAAGATATTAAGTATAGTTTTATAACTTATACTTTCTTATATTTTAACAAAAAGCGTTACACACTCTTTGGCAGCTGGCTGACAATAGTTATGATAACCTTAGTCCCTATAGCTTTGCGTCCCTACATTTCCATAGGTTTGCCTATGAAGTTTCGAATACATTCAAAGAGTAACATAAGCCTAGATCTGATCGCATGATTAATTGGTATGAAATGAGTATAGGTAATTGCAATTAGTTTTTCTTATGTGATAGATATTATTTATCGACTATCCCGGAAGAGAAGGGCATCCTTTAGGACTGTAGGTCTACTTAACTCCCCGATCCAAACAAACGCCGGAACCAATTCCACACATCGCCCGTGATGGGAATTAATCCGAAACCATGTTCGCCAACTGCGATTACACCATATGCCCATTGTCCGATAGCTATGGCACCCCCAGCGATCCTGCCTATCGCTATCGCACCAAACGCCGTATCCCCTATGGCGATGGCCCCCAACGCTTTTTCCGCGATTGCGATCGCTCCTACAGCCACGCCTGCAATCGCAATCGCTCCCACTGCGAAGCCAAGCCAGCTAAGTGCTATTGCTCCGATCGCTAACCACATTCCCAGTGATATTGCTCCTAAGGATAATACGCCCACGCTTATCGCACCTATGGAAATCAAGCCAACAGCTACATCTCCAATAGCGATTAATCCAACGGCTGTCTTCACACGGGGTTTACCTCCACGGCCATACGCTTGACCTGAGTATCGCCCTAGATTACTGCGAATACTGATGACCGGAAATGAGGGAGAAGGCCATTGATAATCAATCTCTCGTCCATCAAAGCCCCTAGAATCCGCCCAGCGCGTTACAAATTGATGCCATTTCATATCCATCCCGTCCCCCTTTTCAAATTACCTAAATTATACAACCCCGGGGGTTGGCTGTACTCAGACTCTGACCTGAAATTCATCTCATCCTCTGGACGGATATATACTCATTAGGATTACTGTTTGGGAATAGGATCAGGCTTTCCAAATAAATAGCCCTGAAACAACTGATAACCACTCTGCTTAAGCCATTCAAAGTCCTCTCTAAACTCCACACCTTCTGCTAAAGGAACGGATTGGATTTCTAAAGCTTTTTCTAAAAATTGCTTTGCTATTTTCTGTTTGTTCAGATCGCTGGACACACCCTGAACATATTTCATATCCAGCTTCATGTAATGGGGTTTAAGCTCCAATAACATCTCGATCGTGCTGAAGCCCTCACCAACATCATCTAAAGCGTATTCAAATCCCCGGTCCTTGTAATATGTCAAAATAGCTTTCAAATGAGCGAGATCATCCACTTTCTCCGTCTCAACAACTTCAAAGACAAAAAGAGAAGGATCGACGCCTAATTGATTGGCCAGTTCAACGGTTGATCTTAAGCAGAACTCTGGAGCGTAGATCGACGTTGGGATAAAATTAATAAACGTTTTTTTATTTAAGGGTGCAGCATATTTTACAGCCGTCATTCTACATAACCGGTCTAAAGCATATAAACGCCCACGATTCCGTGCCGCCGCAAAAATCTCATTAGGATAGATAAGAGATCCGTCTTCTTTTTTAAATCTGGATAGGAGCTCGTATGCAAAAATCTCTTCCCTTACGTTCACAATTGGTTGGAAGTAGCAAGTAACAAGACCCTTAGTGATAACCTCATCAATCCACTCCATATCAAGTACAGTGGGTAATTCGGATAGAGGTCTCCATGTTTGGTCATCTATACGGAATTCAACCTGCTCCGACTCCATATGGTCATTACAGAAATCCAGAAAATCCCGCACCCCAGCCTCCTTAACTGTAATCACATTTTCTTCCACCTTATGTATCGTATTACTTCTACTCAAGTGATGAATAACCTCAGGTAAAACCCTAAGATTAAGCTCACCATGAGCCTTGATTTCAAAATTCAGATCTCTTACTACACAATGATTACAAGCCATATTCATAACCCCTTTAATAATCGATTCTCTGAATCCCGGAACGGCTCTTCTCAATCGAAATCCGTATACTCCAGTAAATACGCCGGGTCTAACACGGTGATCTGCTGATGTTGAATCTCAATAATCTTTTGTTCTTGCAGATCTTTAAGCACAAGGGTAGCCGTCTCCCTTAACGTTCCGATCATATCACGCGCTCTCGCATCATGAAATTTCATTTCATATAATAACCGATTCGATAAAAATAAACGCTCCATTTGCAGCAGCATCAATTGATCCTTAATCAACGGGTAATCGGCAACCATCTGCTTAAAAGGCTCATGTTTAATCTCAAATAATACAGTATCATTCATAGCCACCGCAGACAGCACTCTTATATTGGAGGGATGGATCACTTCCAGATCGCCATAATCCCCGAATAGATAATGTAGGTATGATCCACATTCCATAGTTTTGTATGCCAACATACTGATAATAAATCATCATCCTGTTATATTCTATCGTAACGTTGTCACATAGGCTTGATGCCAATACGAATTACAAAGGAGATCCATTCATGAAATTCCGAATTCCCTTTTACAGCTTGAAGGGAACAGACATTTTAGAGCAATTAGAGCAAAGAGGATGTATCGTTTATAAATAACAAAAAAAGCCTCCAATTAAAGAAGCTTTTCACTCAAATCCATAATATGCGTAACGCGATTTCTCCCCTGTTCTTTAGAAACGTAAAGCGCTTGATCAGCTTTTTCCAGAAGAGTGATGTCTGTATCGGTTGCTTCAAAGGTAGCTATGCCAATGCTTACCGTAATGCTGCCAATCTCCCAAGTGGAGCTGGCTATGAATTGTCGTAAACTCTCAGCTATAGCCGTGGCATCCGATGAATCTGTATTAGGCAGCAGAAGGATAAACTCCTCACCACCATACCTAGCTACGATATCTTCTTTACGAGATTGGGACTTCAGGATACTCGCCAATTTCTCCAGGACATAATCACCCATCTGATGACCGTAGGTATCATTCACATTTTTAAAGTGATCAATATCTAGAATACATAATGAAAAAGAAGCCTGATCACGGTGATACGCTGCAATCTGCTCTTCCAGCTTTTCTTGCAGGAATCTTCTATTCTTTAATCCAGTAAGCTTGTCTGTAGTAGATAGCTCTACTAAAACGGCATTCATCTCCAGCAACTCAGCTTGCTTTTGCTCGATTTCCAGGTGGATTTGTTTGAGCTTTGCCAGCGCCTGATCTTTTTCCCAATACGCCTCTTCTATTTGCTTCTTCGCAGATCGTAACTCTAGCTCATAATCAATACGTTTGCCCATCTGTACGAGAATACAATCAATGACCTCTACACCTTCACATTCAAGGCGTCTACCATTTAACAAGTAAGGCACGGCTTGCCCCTTGCTGTCCTTCAAATTGATAAATAGCTCTTCTACATGTCCATTCAGATTGATAAAAGGATAGAAGTATGAATGAAAAATAAGCTTGTTGGCCGTAGACATGATAGATTCAAAATGTTTATTTACCAAATCAACCTGCTGATATCCCATCCCATCCAAAAAGGTTTGATTCACATCGAGGATCATTCCTTCATGGGTAATGGAAACATATCCGCATGGCGCATATTTTAAACGGTCATCCATTGTCTAAATATCCTTTCAACACCATAATCTTCTCCATCTCACCCAAGGTACTCATTAATCAAAGTAATAGTCTCCTGGGGATGGCTAATATGTGGATAATGGCCCTTGGCCTCCATTAACCGGAACGTACTATTATTCATGTGTCTATGTAAATATTCTCCTACTTCTATAGGAACGATACTATCATCCGAGCATTGCAATATGAGTGTAGGCACTGTCGCTTTAGGCAGATCTTCTCGATGATCCGAAAAAAATGTAACTTCCGCAAATTCTCTAGCGATAATAGGGTCGGCCGAAATAAAGCTTCGTTCCAGCTGTTTAGTCAACATTGGGTCAGGATTATTCATCGCAAGTGGAGCCATAAAGCTAGCCCAGCCCGCGAAATTCATCTCCATCATATCCAGAAGCTCAGTAATATCACTTTTTTCGAAGCCCCCGAAATAAGCATCTCCCTCATTTAAATAACGTGGGGAAGGTCCGATCATAATCATTTTATTAAAATAATCCGGCCGCTCGATTGAAGCAAGCAAACCGATCATAGAGCTAATAGAATGGCCTATAAAAATAAGATCCTTGAGTTCAAATGTTTCGATAACATCTAGTACATCCTGTACATAACCATGGAGAGTATGATATTTATCCGATGTATATGCGCTTAAATCTGAATGGCCTGAGCCTACATAATCAAATAGAACGATTCGATACTTTTTCTCAAATGACGGCGTGATAAACTGCCACATGCTTTGATCACACCCAAATCCATGCGCAAAAAGGATAGTTTTTTCTCCTGCTCCAATGACTTTTACATGATTCCGCACCATAACATCGTTCATTTCATATAACTCCTCTATAGTTAGCATTCTCTCTATTTTGCAGGGTTCCCCTGGAAATATCAAGCGTAGAAAAAACTCCGCTAGATTAATCTCTAGCGGAGTTTTATGTAGCCTCCCGTTTGGTCATCATTTGGCAAAATGGTAGCGTGCTGGGGTACCTCTGCGTTTAATCCGATCACATTTTGCCCCAAAAGATTGGTTAGCGGACCCAGAAGACCTTAAATGCGCCATTATTCCACATTTGAATTGCTATCGGACTCCACTGCAGCTATTGGCGCGAAAACACAAAATATGGGCCGATTTATATGAAATAGCGTCTCTGGAGTCCGAATCCCTTCTCAAAAGGCTGAAAATTTGCGAATAACGTTATCTGTGTCCCTAAGACTCCGTGGATAAATTGTTGAGGCAGAGGTAGACAACCAACATTTAGAATGCAGAAGTCCAACCCGCATCAGCAGCGATGATAGCTCCGTTTACAAAACTGGAATCATCCGAAGCCAGGAATAACGCAACTTGTGCGATTTCTTCAGGTGTACCTACACGAGGGATCACAGCCTGTGTTAATTGCGTACGGCTCACGCCGAATTCATTTATATTTTTCATTGAAGCACTGATGTTTGTGGCAGTAGCTCCTGGTGCGATAGCATTACAACGAATCCCTTTGTTGGCATACATAAAAGCTGTGTTTTTCGTCAAGCCTACTACAGCATGTTTAGAGGCAGTATAAGTTGCTCCCGCATGGGCACCACTTACCCCACCTGTAGAAGCGGTATTAACGATAACCCCTTTTCCTTTTTCCAGAAAAATAGGCAGTGCTTTACGAGTGGACCGCATTACACTTTTGGTATTGATATCAAAGATAAGATCCCATCGTTCATCTGTAATATCACCAACTGGCTCAAAGCCATCCATAATCCCTGCGTTATTCACTAAAATATCTAGCGTGCCATATTCTTTTACAGCGGTATCAATCATGCTATCAATATCTCCAACCAGGGCAACATTTACTTTCAGTGCCTTAGCTACTCCACCGTTACTATTGATCCCTGCGGCTACTTGTTCAGCACCTTCTAGGTTCAGATCGGCTACAATCACTTTTGCCCCTTCTTTAGCGTACAACTCTGCGATAGATTTCCCCATACCCGATGCCGCCCCAGTAACCACTGCAACTCTGTCTTGAAGTTTCATGTTGGAAGTCTCCTTTACGTTTATCTATAATGTAAATATCAATATATAAAATCTCTTTAACGCTTAAAATTTATACTACTCAAGTTTAATCCTCTAAAATTTAACTATCAATATACAAATGGGACACCAAATGTTCATAAATATATATAACGTGGGATTCTGTTCAAATAGGATTAGAAAATAGACAGTTAGGTGGTCTTCTGTTGCTTAAAAATAATCGGAGAACTAGCAAATCGCGTAAAGAGCTTAAAAACGCATTGATATTACTCATGGAAAAAAAGAATTTCCGCACCATTACGATAACCGATATCGTTACTCTTGCCGATTTAAACCGCGGAACCTTCTATAAACATTATCAAACCAAAGAAGAACTTCTAAATGAGCTAATTGATGATGTGTTGGAGGATTTAATTAAGGCTTATAAAGAACCCTATCTTCATACCGATAAATTTATAGTTAGTGAGCTGACCACCTCGAGCATCAAGATTTTTGAACATGTGGTCTCTTACTCTAATTTTTATACCATCATTATAAATTCCAATGTTCTGCCAGGGTTCCAAAATAGGATTTGCGACCTCTTAAAGGAGCTCACCAAGCGGGACTTAGTCGCAGTTAATAACACTAATACCAATGTAAATATCGAATTGTTTTCCAGTTATACCGCCTATGCTCTATTTGGATTAATCATAGAGTGGGTAAAAGGCGGATTTAAATATACAGCTAACCATATGGCAGAGCAGCTGATTGAAATTCTGTCTTTTAATTCACATAATGTGATCATCAACACTTCAAATCAACCGATTAAACAGAATTCCATCCCTGTTAACGGCGACTAACTTATCTCAAACTAAAAAAAGCCACTCCAAAATGCTGGAGTGGCTTTTGAATGCAATTTATAACCTAAGGTCTTCTGTTTCCACCACCACCGCCACCTGGACCTTGATTAGTGTTTGCGGTTGTTACTCCGGATTCATTTAGCCAAGTTACGCTGCTTGTAATTTCGAACGCTACTACTTTTGTTCCTCCTGTATATTCACCATCCGTATACAGTCCGTTCGCTTCACTACCAGTCGAGGTACCTCCCGAGTAGAGGGTGTAAGAACCGCCGTCCTTCAGATCCGGTGAACTAATCACCACCGTTTGATAGCTCTTCGAAGGAGCAAAGGTCAGGATCGAGTTACCTTCGCTGTCCTCTAGATGAACCAATGTTCCAGCCTCCTGGGTCTGAGGGAAAGTCATGCTGACTGCATGTTGGCTAGAGGTGTCAGACGGTGCTTGTGCCATGCCCGAACTTCCCGCAGCCACCAAAGTTCCTCCACTCTGTTCAAAGCTACCGTCGAAATCAAGTGCACCGTTACCGCTATTGGTAGGTCCATTAACAATAACCGTGCCACCCGACATTGTGATGGAGCCGTTCGAATCCAGCCCGTCACCTGAAGCATCGACCGTTAGTGTTCCTCCACTAATCGTTAGCATATTGCTAGCAGAATCGCTGAATTGATCCTGCTCCTGAGGCCCGCCGCCTACAGTCGCCTCATCGTTACCTCCTGCTACATTCACTCCATCATCAGAAGCAACCACATGAGCTTCGCCACCGGAAATCTCGATGTTTGCTCCTTCAATCCCTTCGTAGCTCTTCGTAATATCAATTTTACCACCAGATATCGCCACCAAAGCATCCGCATGGATTCCATCGTCGCCAGTTTTGATGTTGAATTCTCCATCAGCTATAGCAATGTTACTGTTGCTGTGCACTGCATCATCAGCAGAATCGATGGTAAAGGTTCCGTTGTTTACGCTAATATCTCCTCCAGCCTTCAAACCTTTAGTACTTGGTATTTCCGATTCTGTAGTTGTTGCCGTTGTTGTCGTTGTTGATGCTTCCGTTGTTGGTATCTCCGGTTTTGTTTCTGGCATCGTCTCTGGTTTGGTTTCAGATGTTGAGGTTCCTGTTGTTCCTGTTGTTCCTGGTGCTTGATCCCCTGTTCCCTGACCTCGGCCACCTCTCATGCCCATACCTTGCCCTTGATCACCTGTTTTCACTTCACCCTTCTCGTTGCCCCCACCCGTAACTAAGGTGTATGTTCCGCCATCTATTACAAGTGAAGTCTCAGCTTGAATTCCATCATTACCAGCCGTAATATCAAATGTTCCTGCTGCTATTGCTATGAAGCCTTTGTCCGTCTCAGTATCGTTGGTTGATTTCATTCCATCGCCTTCTGCCGTTATGCTGATATTTCCGTCTTGTACAGCGACAAGATCTTTACCTACAATCCCGTCATCGGCAGCCTTAATTTCAATAGTGCCACCCATAATTTTCAGATCGTCCTTGCTCGTAATTCCGTCATTATAGTTAGCGGAAACAGACAGCTTCCCGGTCCCATTAATCGTTAAATCCGCTTTACTGAAGATAGCCGCACTCGGTTCATCTGTAGTTTCATCGGCATACACGTAAGTTGCTCCATCAGATACGGAGTTCTCCGTCCCGTCTTCCAAGGTAATGATCACTTTCCCCGCTTCTTTAATATCAATTGCTGCACTATCGCTGTTCGTGATGTTCACACCGTTCAGTACCAAGTGCACAGTACCTTCATCCTGATTATTAACTACAATCTGTCCATCACTCAACTTACCAGACAGCACATAAGTTCCTGCTGCAGTAATTGTCACTGAGCCATCCTTGGACTCAGCCCCGGTGCCGTCAACAAGCGCACTTGTTCCAGCCAAAGCAATTTCCGTCGATTGGTCAGCCGTCCAAGTTGTATTAGAATCCTCTTCATCGAACGTCACCAGATCGGACAATTTGGCGCTTGCCAGTTGTACTCCCGTAGCAGCCCCATTCTGAGTTATCGTTGTTCCCGAGGCTGCTACTGTACCCGCCGCCGCTTCAGACTGTGTTGTTGTGGCATTGGTACTGCAAGCCGACATAAGTAATGCACACAATAGCAAGATTCCTACTTTACTTCCGGTTATATATTTATCCATTTTTCATCCATCCTTTCGTTATCTTAATAGTCATTAGCAGTTGGAGTCATGGTCAGAGACAGGTCTAAATTACCGTTCCGGGTACGAATCGCATCCAAAAATTCCTTCTGGTTTATAGCCTCACCCAGCGTTACAGCGTAGACCAGTTCATATAAACTGCCAAGCTCAGTCGTTCTAATCTTTTTAAGCTCATACCCAACGTTATATTTATTGAATACTTCAGCGAAGGCTTCCTCATATCCCAGACTCTCCGGGATGGTTACCTTTAATGTTTTTTGCGACGTTGTTCTTACACCAAAGTTAGTCCGGTTAAGGATAAACATAAGGGCGCATAGGATAAGGGTGAAAAAAACTGCATATCCAAAGGAACCCACTCCACAGGCAAGTCCAGAAGCCATGGTGAACAGAACAAATGTGATATCCTTCGGATCGCCCGGCGCACTTCTAAACCGAATGATGGAGAACGCCCCGGCAAGACTGAAAGCTCTGGCAACATTACTTCCGATAAGCAAAATGATGATGGCCACAATTACGGGCAGCAGTACCATTGTTAGTGTGAAGCTTTGCGAATAGCCGCTTGCATTGGTCTTCATATAGGTGTAGCTAATGATCCCGCCAAGAGCAATAGCTATAAAAATAGTTAGCAGTGCGTTGGTAAACGTTAACTCTGTACTAGTTGCTACGGTAAATAATGAATCAAGCATAGAGGGCACTCTCCCGTTCTGTTTTACTGTTCTTCAGCATTTTTTTATATTCGTTGCCGTACTTGGAGAAGCTTGTACGGTACATTTGATGCTCTGAGAGCATTTTGGCCAGCCAGACCGGAATCGTGTTCTCAGCCTTTACTTCCATAAGCCACTGCCCCGGCTCCAGCAAGGGTTCGCCATGAACACCGTGCTCCATCTTCAGATCGTACCGGCGGCTGCGAATATTTGTATCGAATGTAATTCTTAGATCGCGATTGTTTTTACAGAACAACGCTTTTCGGTCATAAGACAGATACACCTTGGGCTGCAAATCATAGCGTGTCAGAAAATATTTGATCTCTTCAATCACCTGTTTATTCATGTAATCCTTGAATTCCGGTTCCATGCCGGTGGCGACAAAATCATAAGCCTCGTTTAATTTGAGCGACGTTCTTCTTTTATTAACAAGACCAAATACCTTCTTCTTGATTTCCAGATACACCTTCGTATCTTGATTTGGAACACCGTAAGCTCTTAAACGAAGCTTCTCTTTGTACTTGGGCTTCGCAAGACTGTTACGAATCAGGGTGTTGTGCTCCGTGTCATAATATAAGTTGGTTATGGAGTAAAACTCATGTTGCTTGTTGAAATCGTCTAGTTCCATGTATTCAAGCAATTGGTTATAAAATTTATAGTAGGCTTCGTTGTCCAACAAATATTTGTTCTCATAACGGTTGAATACCTCAATCGCCATATGTGATCAATCCTTTCTGTTTATCGTTGTCTCGTGTGCTTATGAATGTATCTTAGATCCCAAACCTTTAATGAATCTTAAATGGTTTTACAAATTATTGATTATCTTTTACATTCCCTTAACACAGGTGTAAATCGTAACTGCGGTGAATGTTGTTCTTCCGGCCGCTGTTGTCTGCAGATTTCTTGATTTCAAACTGCTGTTCGCAGTCACTTCTATCTCAACCTTCATTAAGGTTCAATAAAGGTAATCCTGATATAATGACCTCAATAACAAATACTGGTTCTATGTAGGGGATGGCAAAACCATGAGAATATTAATAGTAGAAGACGAGCTTCATCTCGCTGAAGCCTTAACTCAAATATTAAAAAAACATAATTATTCGGTGGATGCAGTCCATGACGGCAGGTCGGGTCTGGATTACGCACTGAGTGGAATCTATGATTTGCTGCTGCTCGACATCATGCTGCCTGAGATGGATGGGGTCAGCGTCCTCAAGACGCTGCGGAAAAAGGGGATACCCACTCCCGTTATCCTGCTTACCGCAAAGGGTGAAATTACAGATATGGTCACTGGGCTGGACTATGGGGCTGACGATTATATCGCCAAACCTTTTTCCTCGGAGATCTTATTGGCAAGAATAAGGGCTGTACTAAGACGTAAAGGCGAGGTGATACCAGATGATGCTTTAAAGTTCGGGGATATTGAACTGAATACATCCAATCTGAAACTTACCGTGGGTGGCAAAGAGATCAAGCTCAATCTAAAGGAATGCGAGCTATTGGAGCTTCTGATCTTGAGGAAACAAGCTGTAACCTCCAAAGAACAAATTATTGAGAAGCTGTGGGGCTTTGATTCAGATGCTGAGCACAATAATGTAGAGGTGTATATTTCTTTTTTGAGAAAAAAACTGACCTTCTTAAATTCGACCGTACGCATTAGTACGATCAGAAACGTAGGGTATGTATTAGAGGTGACGACCTAATGTTCACAAAGCTCAGAAATCGGTTTCTTATTGTTAACTTAGTCACCATCTCGGTGATCATGCTTGTGGCCTTCATCTCCATATATGTAATTACGTACCGGGATGTCCAAAACGATATTCAGATGGATCTTCACAGAATCATGGAAAACTACAAGTCTCCCGGTGGTGACACAGGACGATTAGGCAATACCAAAGGGGGAGCCACGTTACCACGTGTGGATAATAAACGTACGGATAACGGAACACCTCCTCCAGAACGCTCAATCTCATTTATGCTGAAAATAGATACAGCGTCCAACCTTACGGGGAAAGATTCCAAATTTACTATGGACGATGAATTTTATAATACGGCTCTGCAAGAAGCACTAAGCGCCGGTAAAGATACCGGAAGGTTCACCTTGGATAGCAGCAAATGGATCTTCAACATCCAGCATACGAATGATGGGGCGATGCTTGTATTTCTGGACATCACTGCAGAGCAAAAAATCCTCACCAATCTAATCTATACCTTCTCTGTAGTTGGCTCAGTGATGCTGATTATCTTGTACTTCGCTAGCCGCTTTTTTGCTAATCGTTCAATTGCGCCGGTAAAGGAGGCTTTTGAGAAACAGAAACAATTTATTGCGGATGCTTCCCATGAGTTAAAGACGCCGTTGACTATTATTAACACCAATGCGGATGTTCTCCTGTCCAACAGTGATGACACCATTCACAATCAGTCCAAGTGGCTGCACTATATCAAGTCGGAAACAGAAAGAATGACCAGCCTGACCAATGATCTGCTGTACCTGACCGAGATGGACGATTCCAGATCGAGAATGATTTATTCGAAATTCAATCTGAGCGACGTGGTTGAAAATATCATTTTAACGATGGAAGCTGTAATCTTTGAGAAGCATATCTCCCTTGAATATGACATCGAGCCTGATCTGACAGTGCTAGGCAATAGTGAACAGATCAAACAAGTGATTATGATCCTCTTGGACAATGCTGTAAAATATTCGAACCCTAAAGGTTCAGTCACCTTATCCCTTAAAAAACAACATAATGACATGGTGTTAGCGGTCACCAATACGGGGGAGGGCATTGCGCCGGAGCACTTAGCGAGCATCTTTGACCGATTCTACCGTACAAATGCTTCCCGGGCGCGTAAACAAGGGGGATATGGCCTAGGGCTGGCGATTGCCAAATCGATTATTGAACAGCATAAGGGAAAAATTTATGCCAAAAGTTTTGTCGGCGAGTCCACCACGTTTTACGTACATCTTTCATAACTACAAGTAAAAAAGACTCAAACCCTGTTATCTCTAAGGTTTGAGTCTTTTTATTTACTTTACACTTCGCCCCAATAAATTTCGGTCTTATAATCAAAAAACACTTGCCCACCCTGGTTATTTCGTTCAAAAATATTCCGCAGCTCGGCCATCATATTCTCATAGCTTGGATCTCCGGGGACCGGAGTGTAGGAAGACGATCGAAGCCGACCGCTTAAGCCCTCCAAATCAAATACCTGCTGATTGCTAAAATGCGCTACTTGCATCTGTCCTTTCTTGAAAAAGGAACTAAGAATCTCAGGGGTAATGTTCTTATGATTAACTTGAGTGTAGTTCGTCCCGAAGGTCTGCAGCAGCTGCTCATATTCCTCCAGAAATGGGGTACCGTAAGTAAGCCGGGAATTCCATATCAGAATAACTTTTCCACCCGGTTTTAGAATCCGCTTGAATTCCAATTGCGTTGCGTCCCTATCAAACCAGTGAAACGCTTGGGCGCATACGATAAAGTCCATGGACTGGTCGGATAATTGTGTATGTTCAGCAGACCCCGGCGATACAGAGAAATGGTTATCCTTTGCGAAATTCTCTTCCGCAGCTCCACGCATTTCCGGATTGGGTTCAACGGCAGTCACACGACTCCCGCGCTCCAGAAGTAATGCTGAGAAGATTCCTGTTCCTGCACCAATATCAGCAATATCACAATTGGGTTGGAGCCCAATAGTATTGTACAAATAATCAATGGCTTCTCCAGGATAGCTCGGCCGATATTTTACATACGAATCCACCCGATTAGAAAATATTTCTTTGCTATTCATCCTTCGTCTCCTCCTAGGCGCTCAGGTTCATATTCACTTAATTTACCTTGGTAAACCAAACGCAGCCGATCACTTTGGCGAAAATCATCCGGAGTAACGAGTGCGGGCAGCTTATTCCATAACTTAATGCCCGACCGCTCTAGAATTTCCGCTACAAATTGCGAACAAAAATAAGAGTTGCTGAATTCGACAGGCTCCTTCAGGGCAATGCCAATTACGCCGAGAATATTATAGAGATACTTTTGACGGCTTCGGATAAAGACTTGCAAGACCCGCTCCATTTTCTCCACTTCGCGGGCTGTAACTTGAAGTTCATATAGGACACATGTTGTATTAGGGTATTTGCTGAACGTACCTGTCTTAATATCCTCCTTCACAAACCCTCCATTCAGGGGGTTGCTCGGATGCTTTCTGCCAAAGCTATACAGCTCGGAAAGCTCCCGATTAAAGGAGATCGAAGCATGATTATAGGGTGCTTTTGTATAGCCTTGAATGAGCTTCGTAAAAAGCGTCCCGGTATTCGTCAGTAATATAAAGACCGATGGATCTGCTGCCATTTACAATTTTCCCCTTATCAAGTTTGAGCGTTTCCTTCATAATAACATATGAACCCATTAATGGAATCTACTCTAGGACAAGTTGGTGATCAATTATCGACCGCTCTTTATTAACTATAATTCTTATCTTTGCGGCCTTATCGGCCATTCACTTGATGTATGTAGTTATAGGGAAGCTACAGCCAAATAAGGATTATACGGGCATTGGCTTTCGTATCAAGACGTGGTGGGGAATGCTTTTTATCTTTTGCCTAGCTACCCTATTTAATCCCGTCGTCTCTCTGCTGTCTCTCATGGTGCTCTGCTTCTTTGCACTGAAAGAGTATTTCTCTATGATGAAATCACGAAAATCCGACCGCAGGCTATTTCTGTGGGCGTACTTATCCATTCCGTTGCAGTTCTACTGGATTTATATCGAGTGGTACGGAATGTTTATTGTCTTCATCCCGGTATATGTATTCTTGCTCCTACCGCTGCCCAGAATGATTAATAAAGGCACGGTTGGTTTTATGCGTAGTGTCAGCTCCACCCAATGGGGGCTTATGCTGATGGTATTCGGACTTAGTCACTTGGCCTACTTTCAATTTGCTACACCGGAGTATGGAGCGGGGCTTGTGCTTTTTCTAGTAGTGCTAACGCAGCTCAATGATGTGGTCCACTATCTGGCATCACTCTATGTAGGAAAGCGGAAAATAGTTCCCACCGCCAATCCGTATTTGACTTGGGAGGGTTTCGCTTTTGCATTTGTCATCACGACAGGAGTTTCCTATCTAATCTATCCCTACCTGACGCCGCTCAACCCAATCTTCGGGTTATTGTCAGGCATGTTGATCAGCTTGAGCGGCTTCTTTGGCAGTTTAACGGTTTCCGTGTTAAAGCGGGATCTGCTAATCGGCGATGGCGATAAATTCGTGGCATTGAAGCAAAGCCATTTAAGCCGGATCGATAGCTTAACCTACACTTCACCGGTCTTTTTTCATGTCATTCGTTATTTTTTCGACTTCATGTAGATCATCTGATGGGAAGCTTGAATCAGCCCCTCCATGAATGATTATGCAGTATCTTCACCATTTGTTCTTGCTGGCTGGCGAACTGCTTATATCGATGTCCGTTGGCGCCCGAGGGGTGGGGAAATCCCCATAAGCAGCGTTGTTTATCAAGCTCACCTGCGGACACAAGGAGTTGAAGTATACTTTCCACTGTTTTTCCTAAGGGAATAATTAAGGCCCGGCTCAGTATGTTCAGCTCCTCACGCAAGGAAGATAATGCCTGCGCCCTGAGGAATGAATTTGAAAGTAGCTTGGGCTGGGCCCCACTATAATTTTTCTTATCCACGAACACGGGAAAATGTAATAAAGAGCTGGTGTGCAGGATCGTCTGCTGCTGCTGAAATAGTTCTTCACAAGAGGTTAGGTTCAAGTGTTGATGCAGTTTAAGTGTATCTAACATATGAATTAACGTGTTCCGCATGGAGCCTGCGAATCTCGCCGCTTCCTTCGCTGTCCTACATACCTCTTCATCTGACAAACCAGCCTCCAGACCTATGATCGCTTCTTGTATCGCTATGCCCATTTGTGTGAACCCGGGCGTTAACCCTATAATGATCACCTTAGCAGAAGGATTAATGTACTCATTATGGGGGGCATAATACATTTCCACCTTGCCATTACGCTCCATTAGAAGCTTATCCACCTGCAGATCCTGTTTAGTTAGCACTGTACCCTTCGGGAGTGAGAGGATCGCCGATTTATACTGTTGCAGATAGGTAGAGAGGAGCATATCATCTGCCTCACAGGTCTCTATTTGTTATCGAACCACTCACCAGTCGGCCTTCGTACCAGACGGCTTGGCGCTGCGCTCTTCGGGCTACTGCTTCAGCCGAACAGCTGGCATGCAGCAGCACAAAGCTAGCAGTGTCGCCAACCTTTGGCCATACCTGCTCGCCTTTTGGATCAAGGGGTGTTAATCCTCCTGTTATAAATCTGAGAGATTGAGATAATGCCAATTCATCATTGCAGCCGTACAACTCCGCGTAACGCCCTGCCTTCTCCAGTTGATCTCCATTTCCAAAAGGGGACCAGTGATCGGTAAGGCTATCTGTTGCCAGCTTCACTTTTACCCCTTGGCTGTGCAGCATCGGAAGTGGCATCATCATTCTTCCAATAGGCACTGTGGATGCAATAGTCATACCCAGTGATGCCATCCGTTTAGCTACCTCTTCTGCCTCTTGCTGCTGAGCTCCTGCGAACCAGAACGCATGACTGACCGTGACCTTTCCTTGCAAGCCAGCTTCTTCCGTCAGATCAGCTAACCGCGTCAGTGTTTTCTTTCCCGCTTCTTTTCCATCATGTAAATGAATATCAATGCCGGCATTACTCATCACTGCTAATTCCACCATCGTCTGAAGTGACTTCTCGATATCTCCATCCACCGTATAAGGATCTACTCCGCCTACAAAGGTTGCTCCCTCTGCCAGAGATTGTTTTACCAGCTGTACAGAATCCGAGCGCAGCAGGCCATGTTGCGGAAACGCCACAATTTCAGATGAAATTTTACCCGCGAATGCATTTAATGCTTGTACAGTCGCTTCTAATCGTTGCAAGCCGCTGACAGGCTCAATATTGCAATGGCTGCGCACATGTGTGGCACCAAACCCCTGAATAAGCGTCAGGATGCTCTCTGCTTGTTGTCTCGCCATGGGCAGCAGCTTAGGCAATAATACCTTCTCTTCCTCAATCCGTTCGAAAACACTGGACGCAGGCTTTACCGCTCTCCAAGGTCCATCGAAATATGTTTTATCTAAATGGATATGTGCTTCTTCGAAAGAAGGCAGCATCAACAACTCTTTACAGTCATATTTCGGGAGCTGGCTCTGAAGCTCGATGTCTGCTCCAACAACTTCTGAAATCTTATCCCCGTCAATGCGGAGATGACAAACCTTCGTATTCGTACCCGCTACTTGCCCATCCTCAATAACATAACCTTGTTCTAATCTTATATTGGTTAACCAGTAAGAAGCATTCAACATGCTACCCCATCCTTTTCTCAACAATTTATATAGGTACGGACCGCTTTACTCTAAATGTTACCATAGCCCTTGCCATATAAAAAATGATTGAGAAATTTCAATAGCTACAGATCAATCTGACCCCGATGTTTGACTCTGGATCTAGCTTCTCTACTATAACTAACTTCCTTGTTCAGCAGTTCATCTATCCGCAGACACTTCAGACCCTTTTTATCCATTTCTTTTAAGACTTCTTCTAATCCAGTGATCATATTCAAGGGCGCTTCTTCATCTGCCCACGGTGTATCTCCGCTGTCGTGTAGAACAATGATTGAGCCTGGTTTTATTTTTTTTATTAAGGCATCCTTTAATTGCTCTGCACTCAGTGACGCTTTCCAATCTCCGACCATAACAGACCACAATACGATTCGATAAGATTCTCTCAGCAAAAAGAAATCCCCTAGATTAAGAAGCCCCCAAGGTGGGCGGTAAAAGATAGGCCGCTCTCCTGTAATTCGCTCAACAATGTCTGCGGTGCGATCTACTTGCTTCCGTCTATTGGTCCAGGGGAACTGGATCCAGTTGGGTGTATGAGTATAATTATGAATGCCGATTTGGTGCCCTTCTCTGTGCATACGCTCGATCAGTTCCGGATATTGCTGCGCCTTTTTGCCCAATACGAAGAAGGTCGCTTTTATGCCATGCTCTTTTAATAGATCTAGAAGTTCAGGTGTATAACAAGGATCCGGACCGTCATCGAACGTAAACGCAATTTCTTTCTCTGCACCTACCTCCGAGTGAACCCCCCATCCCAATATTCGGGTAAGCGCAAAAGGAACGATCATATAAAGAACAATCACATCCACTGCTAAAATTATGAAGGCCCACATTAGGAAGCCGCCTCTGTCTTACGCGGGGCAAACCGCGCTTTCAAGGACTGCTTGCTAAGCACAAGCATCATGGGAGATAACTTCTCTGTGCTGTCCTCTACACGATGTTTCCCTTCCGGATGTAGCATGCGAAGTAAAAAACGAAGGTATATCCCGAACCAGTGCCGCTGCCATTTGGACTTGATGGGGCGCTGCTCAAAACCTATTCCATGAATAATCCCCCGGTGAAGCAGTGTAATCCCGGTTAGCGCGTTTACTTTGCTTAGTTCCGGATTGCTGTCTAGATCACGACTGATCTCCTTCATAGCCTCGCGAAGCATGCGTGCCGTACGAATTCCGGCCCGATCTGCGCCAAGCGTACGTGTCAGCTGCACAATCTGGCGATTGTCCAAATGAAGCTCACCCACCCAATCTCCCGGAAGTATCCGTTGCCCATCTTGGCAGACCAAACTTTCTCCGTGATATTTCAACACTACCAACTTACATATCCCATATCTACGCACGGACTGACTACGAAATTTGGTGATGACAGCAAATATGTTCTCCCACATCATCCAAAGGGATTGTGAGAATAATTTTATAAATGGAACTGAGGTTACCATCATTTTTCCTTCTTCCTGTTTAAGTTTATCTTCTAGCAAAATCCTTCACTAAACGCCGCGTATACCTGCCGATCATCTTTACCAGACTGTTTCCGAGATAAGCACCTATCCATAGAGACACTGCACCTAACAACATGAAGAAAAGTGAGATGTTGAATGTTTTATTTTCAATCCCAAATAGCGATATAGAGGACACATCTAATAAATACAGGACAGGTGACAACAAGAGAATAATAGGGGTCAAGTAAAAAAGAGTGGCACAAATG
The DNA here is from genome assembly GCF_038005365.1 of Paenibacillus sp. FSL H8-0315. Taxonomy (NCBI): domain Bacteria; kingdom Bacillati; phylum Bacillota; class Bacilli; order Caryophanales; family Paenibacillaceae; genus Paenibacillus; species Paenibacillus sp. FSL H8-0315. The sequence goes on from NZ_JBBOTA010000001.1 coordinate 3,182,404, forward strand.
AGACTGACCATGCCGATTCCAAACTGCAACATCAACCCTAAAATCGCTCTCCAGTTATGTTCATCCAGAAACTCTGCCTTAACCCTTTCCCACAAGCTGCCTTCTTCTTGAGATCGGGTTGGGAGCGTGCGAACCGAGATATCCGTATAGACTTTAGTTCGAATTCGCTCATGCTGTAAAAAAGTCTCGGTAGAACGCAAAACATAATAAAGGATCGGGATCCCCACTAAGGTGAAGGACATCGAAACTCCAAAGGTAATGCCCACCAAATAAAAACAAAAGTAAAATAGCCCTGTGGCAAAAGTAATTAATAAGAAACAAAAATTTCTCACATGTTTCCGGATTATTTGATTCATGTTTTTCTCTCCCTCTCTGCAATAAAAATTGTTCATTTCTAAGTAACTCCTATGCTAGTGCTTTTGGTGTAAAATCGACCAGTGCCATAATGTCATATGACAAAAAAAACACCCTACTGCCTACTCCCACAAGGGAAAGCAAACAATAAGGTGCTCATCAACTTCAAATACTTCGGTCAGGATTAATCCGAAATGCCAAAAGCCTTCTCGACTGCCTCCTCACGGTTTCGTACCCCGAGCTTGGCATAGATGGTGGACGCGTAATTCCTCACCGTTCCATCGGACAGATATAGTTTAGCGGCAATAGATTTATAACGCATTCCCTTCGAGAGGCATTCTAGAATCTCCAGCTCACGCGGAGTCAGTCCATATTCATTACTCTTCTCTGTCGGTGGCGCCTCTGAAGCTGGATGCATCTCATAGTGATCAATTAATACATTCGTAATATCGGGTGTAATCATCTTTACGCCCCGATGTACGAGACGTATTCCTTCGAACAGCTCCTGCGGCTCGGTAGACTTTAACAAGTAGCCATCTGCCCCGTTTTGCAGTGCTTCGACTGCCATATCTGCTTCTTGAAAAGTAGTCAGGATCAACACTCGTACCCCTGGCCACTTTTGCTTAATAAGCTTGGTCGCTTCCGCACCGTCCATGCCCGGCATATTTAAGTCCATCAGCACCACGTGAGGTTGTTCCTGCTCGCAGAAGCTTATCGCTTGTTCACCATTCTCAGCTAACCCATTGATCACAAAATCCGGCTCCTGCTCTAGAATAATTCGCAGACTATCCCGGATATAGGGTTGGTCATCTACCAGCAATAAACGAATCGTTTCCTCCTGTATCTCTTCAAGCCTTGGTAAACTGCAGGTCACTAAGGTCCCTTCCCCTGGCTTAGAGTAGAAATACACTTGTCCTTGCAAGTTGGAGGCACGCTCCTTCATCGCATTCACACCAAATCCTGCTTTTAAATCTTCAGTGCCTAATCCATTATCCTGCACATCCAGCCGAATCAGCTTCTCTTCATAATGTAAGCTGATGACAATTTCACTGGCCTGACCATGACGTACAGCGTTGGTTATCGACTCCTGCAAACATCTGTATAATGTCATTTGGGCCTGCTTAGATACTGTATACGGCTCTCCGAATGTTCTTAAGCGAATCTTAACCTTGGAGAAGGTCTGGAAATCATCCACTAATTTCTGCAGGGACTGCATTAGCGTCAATGAATCCTCCGAAGCGCCCACATGGTGCAAATATCGCCGAACATCATCCAAGCCATTGCGGGTTAACTTTAACAAGGCATCTATTTTGTGCTCCCCTTCAGAAGTATTCACCTCCGAACGTAAAGTCTCTAGCCCCATAATAATTGAAGTATAAGAATGCCCCACCGTATCATGCAGATCTTTGGATAAACGATCTCGTTCTTCCAGAAGTGTCATACGTTCAACTTGCGAGATGTACTGCTCTAAAACAGCATTTTGCTCCTTAATAATTCTGCCCTGCTTGTGATTCACCACCAGTAAATGAAAAGCGAACCCAAGCGTATACACCAAACCCATGTTAACAATCATCGATACAGCATCCATTTGTTGTGACAATCTAGATAACATAATTGGAATCAAAATGACCGTGATCGGAGCTGTCCAACGATAGGACTTCTGTGCACTATTGCTGGCGATCATAAAAGCGATAGGCAGAAAAGTTACGTACGATTCAGGAAACAAAGCAGCCAAATATAAACAAAGCCCACCCGAAAAAAGGATCTCCGCTATCAGATAATACTTGTAATGCAGCTGCAAACAAAACCAAGGCACAGAAAAAGAGACCACGCCCCAAACAAACGCGATCCAGAAAGGAATCGTAAAATCCTCCGAAAGATAACACATGGTGACCAAAAAGGAAGTAGAAAAACAAATCCGAAACAGGAGGACGAGCCAATCGTACCAGAACCACTGTTTGACCAGATTAAACAAGGCATTTCCCCCTATATACTCTGCTGACTTAATCTTTATTATAGTGTAACCCCTTAAGGGCTCACTAGTTACAAAAAGTCATGAGTTGAGATGACATTTTTACTAATGGTGTAATTAGTGAATAGGTAGCCTTGTATACTTAGCATTAACGTAAAAAGGATGCCAACCCATTTAGGGAGGCATCCTTGATCAATCATATTCTTTAATACCAAGACTTAAAACTTAATTCTTGAAAATCCTTTGTCTGTCTTTACATATCCCACGCTATTCCCCACATAATTGAAATTATCCTTCAGCCTGAAAGTATAATCTACTGCGAGCGTTTTAGGATTTAAAATATATGTTGCAGAACCAGGAAAGCTAAGCTCAATATTACCATCCTGTAATTGATATAACGAAACAAAAAATTCCGTCTCATCTTGTAGGGCTACTGTCTTAACCAATCCTTTTACATTATATAAGGACAGCTTACCATTGGCATAAATCCCATATACCTCTCCCAGGGATGATATGACAGCATTACCTGCGACATCTCTACCCCACAGCAATTTACCTTTAGAGTCAAAACCAAATAGTCGGTTCCCTGTTTTGGGAAGATTAGCCCGAATTAGTACGGTCCCATCGGTGAGCACCTCGTTGTAATCGACTTCTGTATACGAATCCGCAGGCAACTGGTATGTAAATACTGAATTTAGCGAAGAATCAAGAGCCTGGATTCGCGAGCCTTTCCCACTTCCGTAATTTGTTTGAATGAGGATACGATTCCCTTTCCCTGCTACCGTCCCTTTGTAAGTTACGTTTTTTATTTTAGTTCCATTTTTATTAATTAAGGTTAGGGACCCAGAATAATTACCGGAACCATCAAACTCTCCTCGAGATGCAAAGACTAAATTGCCGTTATCAAGTCTATACAAGTATCCCTCTGCTTGAGATAAATTCACCTTCCATTTCCGTTTCCCGTCAGCTCCCACCGCGTAGATTTGAGTTGCGTCAGGAGAAAGATTATCTGTAAAAGTTATGTATACCGTTCCATCTGGTGACACTAAATATTCTTTGGATTCACGAAACATCGATGTACCAGGGTCTGCAAAATTAACCGACCACTTCAGCTTTCCAGTCTGTGTGTCATATGATTTCAGCGTATCCACTAACCATATCTTAGTTTGAGTAGCATGCTCTTCTTTGGTGTGTAGATACACTGTGTTTAATTTAGTAACCTCCATAGGATTGCCTTCCACACTCTCCAGCTCTCCCACAACATTCAGCTGACTCCATTGGGCATTCGGTAATTTGGTTACTGCTGCTGCAGCTTCTACAGTGCCAGAGGTCACCGTACTTGTAGTCATCAACAAGAGAGCAACCAACCCTGTAAATATTCCTTTTTTCAAAAATATCAACCTTTCTTTCCATATATAGTATGCATTCTGTTACTTTACTACCTTTTCTAAGGGACAACAAGATTATATTAAGCAGCTTTTTAAATCAAAACACAGACTGTATGATAGTACATATTATTTGTCCATAAAATTGTAGTAAACCAATTGAACCAATAGGACAGCCAATTCTATAAAGTATGAACACTATCGGAGGAATAATAAACTATGTTAGCCGCACTACTTCATGGCATTGCACTGGCCTTTGGATTAATTCTTCCACTTGGCGCACAAAATGTCTTTGTATTTAACCAAGGGGCCTCGCAGCCACATTTTAAAAAAGCCATTCCCGTTATTGTTACAGCCGCTTTATGCGATACCCTGCTTATTCTATTAGCCGTATTAGGTGTTTCAGTCCTTGTGTTTGCCATCCCCGTTCTGCAGACCGCTTTATTTGCTGTAGGACTTTTATTTCTTTTGTATATGGGATGGTCTATCTGGAAAAGTACACCTACATCGTCAGCGCAAGACGCAACGCCTCTATCCTCCAAAAAACAAATCCTGTTCGCGCTGTCCGTTTCTTTATTAAATCCTCATGCGATCTTGGATACTATCGGCGTTATTGGCACTAGCTCGCTTAGTTACACAGGCGTAGACAAAGTTGTATTTGCTGGCGCGACTATCCTAGTGTCATGGATTTGGTTCTTTGGGCTGGCTGTAGCCGGAAAAACCGTAGGACAAATCGACTCAAGTGGCAAAATCATGCGGATTATTAATAAGATCTCCGCGATCATTATTTGGATCGTTGCTGCTTATATTGCCTTCAAGCTTTTTTAAGTGGAGGAAAAAGAATGCTGTACACCAATTTGCCGTATAATTATGTCCAATTTACACCATAATGTACTAGAATTTTGACTTACGGCGCAGAATGAGGTACATTACAATTTGGACGAACAATTAACAAACCAAAATACTATAATGTTCGCATTTAGAGGTGTAAATTATGAAAGAAGTATTCGATTATGAAGATATTCAATTAATTCCTGCAAAATGTATCGTAAACAGCCGTTCGGAGTGTGATACATCAGTCACCCTCGGTGGGCATAAATTTAGATTGCCGGTGGTACCTGCCAACATGCAAACCATCATTGATGAGAAGATCGCTATCTCCTTGGCGCAAAATGGCTATTTCTACATTATGCATCGTTTTGAACCGGAGAAACGTACGTCTTTCATCAAAGACATGCACTCCCGTGAATTAATCGCATCCATCAGCGTCGGAGTTAAAGAAGAAGAGTATGATTTCGTCGAACAATTATCCAAAGAACAGCTGGTTCCGGAATTCATTACAATTGATATTGCACACGGCCATTCCGAAGCAGTTATTCGGATGATCAAACATATTAAACAATACCTGCCTGCTAGTTTTGTTATTGCAGGAAATGTAGGAACACCTGAAGGCGTTAGAGAATTAGAAAACGCTGGAGCTGATGCTACTAAAGTTGGGATTGGACCAGGGAAAGTATGTATCACTAAGATCAAAACTGGATTCGGTACAGGCGGCTGGCAGTTAGCTGCACTACGCTTGTGTGCCAAGGCTGCAAGCAAGCCAATTATTGCCGATGGTGGCATTCGCACACACGGTGATATTGCTAAATCCGTACGATTTGGCGCTTCTATGGTCATGATTGGTTCACTATTTGCCGGTCATGAAGAATCTCCGGGTGAAACCATTGAAATCGCTGGGAAGCTCTATAAAGAATACTTTGGCTCCGCTTCAGAATACCAAAAAGGTGAAAAGAAGAACGTCGAAGGTAAAAAAATTGCGGTTGAGCATAAAGGGGCTTTAGCAGAAACCCTAAGAGAAATGGAGCAGGATCTTCAATCCTCCATCTCTTATGCAGGAGGCAATAAGTTAGAGGCTATCCGTAATGTGGATTACGTTATCGTTAAGAACTCCATTTTTAATGGAGATAAAGTCTATTAATTGAACAAACAGGTGAGCAGGATGACTTAGGTCATTCTTGCTCATCTTTTTTTATGAGAACGAGTTCTGCCGGTCTACTTTGGGGTAATGGTAAGAATAAACTCCTACTAGATCACAATAGAGAGGATTATCCTTATGCGGCAAGCTATGATTATTATTAACCCCTCCTCCGGCAAAGAAGAAGCCAGCCAATATGTCAGATATGCAACAAGAGTTCTAAGTGATAAAGACTACTCCGTTACGATCAAGGAGACGGCAAAAGAACTAGACGCCACTCGTTATTCCATCGCTGCTTGTGAGGAAGGTTATGATCTGGTGATCTCCATCGGCGGGGATGGCACGCTTCACGAGACCATTAATGGTCTTATCGATCAGGAACACCACCCAAAGTTAGGTGTGGTTCCTTTAGGAACGGCTAATGATTTCGCCCGTGCATTACAAATTCCACTGAATCCCGAAATAGCCATTCAAACCCTTGCCTCCTCAAATTTAAAAACAGTAGATATCGGTCGCTTAAATGACCGCCTATTCGGCAACGTGGTTGCTGTAGGTTCAATTGCCGGAGCATTATCCTCTGTATCCTCCGAAGATAAAACCAAACTCGGCTCATTGGCATACTTAAAAGAAGGTCTTAAACAACTTACAAGCCCTACAGCCCACCCCCTTGTCATTCACCATGATGGACAAATGTGGCAAGGAGACTCCTTACTCTTTCTCGCCGTATTAACCAACTCAGTCGGCGGGTTCGAGAATCTAATACCGGATGCTGCGGTTGACGACGGTCTGCTTCATTGTTTTATTATTTTGGACCTCAGTATATTCAATACCATTACAGCCAGTATATCTTTACTGCTGGGTACCCTTAAGGATCATAAAGACGTTGTCTATTTCACAGCCCACAATGTAAGTGTAAGCTCTCCAGAAACCGTAAGAACCAATGTAGATGGCGAAGAAGGTCCAACTTTGCCTATTACGCTAAGTGTTCTCCCTCGTCATATCCAAGTCATTGTGCCAGAAGTGGACTAACAAACAAAAAGCAGTCCGGAACTCAAAAAGTTCCAGACTGCCCTTAATTTATGGACGCCCCGATCCATATCTTACTAATCAAATGACTAAGAAGTTATTTCTATTCCACTACAATAAATTTTTTGCCTAATAACCACATTCCGCCGCTAATCCCTAAGAAATAAATAGGCATCGTCAGTAATGAACCATTATGGAGAGCGCTCATTCCCCACGTCGCCAAGCTAACAAGCAAATAATAGCCCAAGCTGAATATCGCACCTGCTGTTCCTACAACATCCTGAAATTGAACAAGAGCAAGACTTAGACAATTAGGTAAAGCAATCCCTGCACCCATTAATAGGACAAACAGCGTTATTAGAATACATACGATCACTATCATATCCGGCAGCGAGTCAAGACTGCTTGCGATTGTTAATAGCAAGGCTCCGCTCGCCATTACAAGGCAGCCGATATGGATTATTTTTTCTGGGGCATAGAGGGTTAATAATCTTTTGGAGATCATTGCGCCTACAATCGACGCCAAAGCCACAATAATGCCGAGAAAACCATAGACTCCTGGCGAAATCTGAAAGTGTTCAATAAATATAAAAGGAGCTTCAGCATAATAGCTGAACAAGATTCCGTTAATGCCTCCAATTAGTAATCCAAACACCAATACACGTGGCAATGCGAGCATTTTTTTGACTATAGGCAGAATAGCCACCTTTTTTCTCATGGAAACATCAGTGGTTTCTGGCAGCTTCCAAAAAGCATACATAAATAACAACACACTCATCATTACTAATGTAAAGAAAACCGCTCGAAAACCAAAAGCTTGATCCACCCATCCGCCAATTAACGGACCTACTGCGGGAGTAAAAGCAATGACCGCCGAGATTTGGGCAAACATAACATGCCGTTTATTCCCGGAGACACTCTCACGAAGAATGGTTTGGGTAATAATCGAACCTGTTGCTGCTCCAAACGCTTGTATAAACCGGCTGACTAACAGCAAATGAATGGATTCTGAGTAAAAACACATCAAGCTTCCCATACCGTATACAAGAAGTCCAGCCAGCATGGAAGATCTCCGCCCGATGAAGTCAGACAACCAACCCCAGCTAAAAACTCCTAAAGCAAATCCAATAAAATATATACTTAACGTTAACTGTACATAACTATTGGTGGCCCCAAGTGCTACTGCGATATCTGGTAACGATGGGGTGTAAATCGTCTCACTAATTTGCGGAAAAGCCACAAGAACAATCATTAAAAGTAACGATGGTGCTGCATATTTTTTCATCTTATTTTCGCCCTCCTACAAGCTTATATCCTCGAACAACTACAAGAATATGAGCCTAGCTAGGGAAATGGGGGCATCATTATAGCAAGACGACTATAGATCATCATGTTAGAAAATCACCTTTCATTGTTATGCTTTCATTGTTATATAGGAGGGCTTACCCGAAAGATATCGGGCAAAGATTTGAGTTTCAATTATTCAACCAAAACATCATTATACACGGTAATAGAAAAGCTCTCAAACGAATCGCTTCGCCTGAGAGCTTATTTAGGTTAGGAATTTTGTTCTGATAATCCATGTATAGTTACGCCAACAGCGCTGGATTTCTTTTTGTCCTGAGAAGCATGTAGCTTTACCATCACAAATCTTGCAAACGGCTGTATCAATATACTTTCAGCGAACAGTGCAATCAGGAAATTTCTTGGCCAATTGGCTAGGAAGTGATTAAACGTTTGAGAACTCAACCCGTTTCCGATAATGTCTCCAATAAACGTCATACAAAATGACATTCCTAGTACGGTGAATAGGATACGGAATAGGATTTTGGCGTTGAAGCTATCTGTAGGTTGTGTGAATGTAGCTGTCAGCTTTTCGGCAATACGGCCAATAACAACAGGCTCAATAATCATGACAATTACCCAAATGATCGGAAACACCTTAAGAATCGTTAAGGCAACCTCACCATTAAATTCTCCAACCCCTAAAATGATATTTATTGAGGACATAAACAGTACCGTCAGTGTACAAATGATTGCACCATATAATGCCCCCTCCTTGCCGTTTCTTGGTAATCTTGCTTCTTGATTCATGATGTACTTCCTTTCAAAATTGTCGGTAATAGTTTGGCGATAGTTTTTAAGGGAGTTGTGGATTTTTGCGTTAGGCACAACATCATCGCGCCTTCGATCGAAGCCGTCATCCACAATGCCATCTCGGAGGCTGATTCCTGCGAATAACCTTCAGTTACAAGCTTATCGCAGTAAATTCGTTCCATGTTCTCATAGAGCAAGCTACATGCCTGGCGAACAGGTTCACTCACCGTAGCCATTTCACTGACAATACTGCTAAAGGTATATCCGGTAATCGTGCCCTCGGTTTCTAAGTTGTGAATCAACTTGTCGATCATGGATTGTATAGCTTCTAACGTCGATGGATGCTTTTTAAAAATATCCTCAATATCTATCGTAATTGCTTCATTTAAGCCCTTTAAACAAGCAATTAATAGTTCTTCTTTTCCATTTGGAAAATGATGATAAAGCGCTCCTTTGGTCACATTACAGGCTTTTAAAATTTCATTCACGCCTACATTTTTATATCCTTTTTGCTGAAAAAGAAGTGTCGCCGTCTCAATCATTAGCGATTTTGTATCCACAATAACGTACTCCCCCTAACATACCAACCGGTCTGTTTGTTATTATAACAATATAAAAATGAATAATGTAAGTCTTTTTTTGCTTTTTTTCAAAAAATATTTCATTATTTTCATTTATAACTGAAAACAGGATATGATCTAGTAAGTCTAGAAGTTAATGTGGAGTTCAAAACATAATTGTCGTTATGAATACAAAAGAATAGGGTGTATATATGAAAAAAAACGCCTTAGTAATTATGCTGATAAGCTTGATTACTTTAATCTTTATCGCAGCTTGTAATGGTAATCAGAAAAAAGATGACTTTTTGACGCCATACCTTACTCAAGAAAATAAATCTTTTTCAATCCTAATTTTATCGGAGAACGATCGTTTTTTTGAGCAAACTAAAGAGCTTGAGGATATTTACAAGGAAAATATGACTTGTATCAGCAAAGCAGGTGTTATCAAAAAAGATTCGAAAGAGGGCGACCGCTTAAAAGAGGATTTGAAGATCAACACTTATCCTTCATATATCCTATTGGACAATAAAAAAGTGCTGCTTATAAGCGAAAATATTGAGCAGTTTAAAACAGAGTCAAAACAAATCATAGAAGAAATTCTCAACAAATAATGCATAGATATTTAAGTGCCTACAGCAAAAAGGGCTCAGTTTCCTGAGCCCGCAAATACTTACCCTACTATGTTTTTATATCTGAAGAATTGTCCCAACATTCCACGTTCTCCAAACCCTCTATGCTATCTTTATAAAAGACAGGGTCCTTCCCTGCGCGCTTCTGGCGCTTATAATCCTGCAGGGCGGCAAAGGCCACTTTAGATAACAAAAGGATAGCGATCAAATTCACGATGACCATGAAGCCCATAAATAAATCAGCCAAGTCCCATACCAATTGAACCTTAGCTACGGAGCCAAAAATAATCATCGCCAAGACGCTGTATCTATAGAATAGTAATACTTTTTTATTGGAGTTCAAGAATTCTATATTGGTCTCACCATAATAATAATTTCCGATTAACGTACTGAAAGCAAACAACAAAATCATGATCGCTAGAGATCCAGAAGCCCACGAACCAATATGTTCGCTTAATGCCGCTTGTGTCAGCTTAATTCCATCCAGCCCTGGCTGTTTATACGCATCGGATAACAAGATAATAAAAGCAGTACTCGAACAAATAAGTAACGTGTCTGTAAGTACACCCAGCGCTTGCATCAGCCCTTGTTTCACCGGATGACTAGTTGTTGCAGTTGCCGCAGCATTCGGAGCACTACCCATTCCCGCTTCATTGGAGAATAGTCCCCGTTTCACCCCTTGCAGAATAACTGCCCCAAAAGATCCCCCCGCGATTTGTTCAAATCCGAAAGCACTTTTCACAATAAGCGCCAGAATCGCCGGTATTTCCGTAATATTAATTAACATAATAATAACAGCAGCCCCAATATAGATCCCTGCCATAACCACTACAATATACTCGGACATTCTAGCAATACGTTTAACCCCACCAAAGATAACAGCCGCAAAAGCAGCAGCGACTACAAGTCCAAGAATCACCCGATTAGTGCCAAATGAATTCTCAAAGGCCACTGTAATCGTATTGGATTGAACTGCATTAAATACAAGACCAAAAGATAACGTGATCAGAACCGCAAATACCGCGCCCATCCAACGTTTTTTCAGGCCTTGCTCCATATAATAGGCGGGACCCCCACGAAATCCAGTCTTGTCCTTCACTTTATACACCTGTGCCAGAGTACTTTCAATAAATCCGGACGCTGATCCAATAATAGCTATGACCCACATCCAAAAAACAGCCCCTGGTCCACCTATTGCGATAGCAATTGCGATCCCTGTAATATTCCCTGTCCCAACCCTTGCTGCCATACTGATACAGAAAGCCTGAAATGACGAAATGGAATCTTTTGACCTTTCATTGGACTCTTTAAGAACCCTAAACATTTCTTTAAACATGCCAAACTGAACAAACTTCGATCGAATGGTGAAATAAATTCCACAAACAATAAGCAGAACCACCAAAATTTTCGACCAAAGAAAGTCATTTGTTGCACTAATCATACTGTCTAACATTTGTTGCATGTAAATCCGCCTCTCCATTGTGTCGATACCCAGTTGCTGAACCTTAAGTTACATAGTATTTTCAAATATAACAGCCCTTATTTCAAAAGCCAACAAAAAAAATTAGCCAGCAACACCATACCTTACACCGGTGTGAGAGCTATTTCCCCATCTTCATCTGAGCTCATAAGCTCCTTTAGATTAATCTAGGTATTATAAAAAAATGAAAAAGCATCCGGTGGAAGAAATGTATGACAACAATGTATGCGCGTATTTATATCGTGGAGAACATTTGGTTTGATTTGATTTCAAGACGAACGAGGAACGAAGCTATAACATCAGCAGCACAACTAGTGCCCTTATTAGCCGCAAAAGATATTGAAGAAATGGCTGTCCTCTATCATGAGCTAGCCAGCAAAAATAAAATCGTTCTGGCTAGTCAAAAAGATAAGGATCCCACCGTTGTTTTGGACCATCCAACTATGGGATCGCTTGAGACATCCATTCCCCGGGTTATCTCGAATAATCATAGGCAGATATTTTCGAGGTATTAATTAGCCACAGCTTTAAAATATTGGTAAACCTGATTTAACTTCTTATCATGTTTCCCTTTCGGACTCTCCATATTCCCAAACTCGAAAAACTTCACTTTCTTGATGCCACAAAATTGAAATAATGCTTTTCTCATCAGCACTTTATGGGAATTATTCAGCCAATATAAAGGATAAAGGGTCGGCCCCTTCATGCTGGAAATGCAAACCACAGACTTTCCTTTCAGCAGCCCTTCGGGGATGAGGCCACCCTTTTCTCTGTAAGCGAAATTAGAAGCAAACATTTGGTCAATATAACCGAGCAACATCGCGGGAGGACGTCCCCACCAGATTGGATACACAAACACAATTTTATCGGCCTGACGAATCTGCTCCCGATACTTCTCGAGCTTGGGATCGATATGCATGTCTCTTCTACGTTTATTCTCATTAAAGACCAGCACAGGATCAAATTGCTCTTCGTAAAGATCAAGGACCTCTATCTTCGTGATCTTTTGATTCTCATTACTTCCCTGAATGACTTTATTGAAAAAAGCATAACTTAAACTTTTATGATTCGGATGTGTATAGATGACTAAAACGTTCATTGCTCCACCTCTTTAATTATCATTTGATAACAAAATGGTATCACAACCCTCATTTAGTTGTCAAATGATAATTGTATTATGATAATTATTTTGTTAAGGTTTACAATAAGAGGTGATCCTTATGGACAAACAAGCGTTTTTTCAGAAAATTGTTACCTTTACGACAGCAGTCCATGAAGTAACATTTGACTTTACCAAAGATGTAAGACCGGAAGGCATTACGCCCGTTCAATATAGTATTCTGGAATATATTGCGGTTAGCCAGCCTGTTACCCTCAGCCAAATCAGCGATTGTAAAAATATCTCTATGCCGAATACCAGCCGTGAGCTCAAGAAATTAACAGAAAAAAACCTGTGTGAGAAGCTTGATGTCGCCGAGGACCGGCGTAAGCAAATGATCCGGTTGTCTGATGCTGGACAAGCGATGATGAACGAGGCTTTTGAGCAGATCGGTGAACGTTTTCTGAACCGGATTAAAGAGGTTCCCCCAGAGGAATTAGCCGAGATTAACCATGCCCTCGATATCCTGCAATCTAAGGTGTTTAACACCCAGCAATGATCCGAGAAAAAGACAGCAGAGCAGCAGCGGTTCCCCATTAATGGGAGCACCGCTGCTCTGTGTTTTGGGTCGATGATTAGCTGACTCAAGACCGATTATTGGCTAGTTAAAGCCTAACGAAATCGAATCAGCCTCACTTCAGCTAAATCGCCAAATCGCACTCGTCCACTGAGGCTTTCGGACCCAGATGACGTTATTGGCATGTTTTTAGCCTTTTGTGCGTAGTTTCGGACTCCAGCGACGCTATTCCTATGAATCGAGTTCATATTGGGTGTTTTTTATGCCAATAGCTGCTATGCGGTCCGTTGGCATTCCAAATATGCGAAAAAGCTACATTTAAGGTCAGCTGAGTCCGAAAGACGCTTCCCTAATAATCCCCTAATAGAAATAGGCACTCCTCTTAAGGAATGCCTTGATTGGATTATAAGTATTCTTAGCCAGCGAAATAGACTATTTCACCAGTCCGCTGATAAAGGTCTCAAAATTGTCAGCCAAACGTGTGATTTTGTATTTGTTATCCCGATCTACATGAATAACCTCAGGTTCGCCATCATTCCCGAATTCACGGTAATCCAGCATCACCACTTCATTCTCAGAAGGACAATCACAAATCACCACACCAACTTCAGGATAACGTCCATTTTCAATCACAGTCCGGCTGCCTGAAGCCCCACACAGCGACTTATTCTTATCTCGTCCAATTCCGAGGATACCAGAAATCGTAATAAATTCTCCTGTTCCCGGAATCGGATAACGATTGTTATGAGGAATTCCCCCATTATGTAACTTCATCATATCCACATAGGAAGCAGGCAGCTTGAAGACCAGCTCTTCTTGTACAGAAGTAATCAATGCATCTGAAGGCGGGTCAGAAATATATTCTGAGAACGCATACTCGCTGTCATCCCAGAAATTAGTGGTATCCAACGCTATTACAGGCTTCTTAGCAGGTTTGTTTACAGGCTTTTTCGCAGCTTTTTTAGCCAATTTACGTTTGATCCAGCCCAGAAACTCCAATGTGTCTTCATCATCAGGTTCCAGCTGATCGGCAATCGTAAACGCTTTTAAAGCTTCGTCATATCTTTTCAGATAATAATAAGAAACCCCGATACGGTAATGCCAGAGCGGGTCACCTTCACCCTCTTCTTCAATGCTCAAATACTGCTCTAAAGCCTCTTCATATTGCCCGAGATTATTAAGCGCCCTGCCCAAATGACTAGTTAGAACATAATCTCTTTCCTCTTCAGGAATTTCCGTGATTGCATCCACGATTTCTTGAAATTCATCTTCCTCATGCCATTCATCCAATTTTGCCAATAACTCATCACTCATCATTAATACCTCCTATTAACGATCACTCAAAATACCTATTAGAAATTATACCATTTCTAACCTATGCCCAGCCAATAACGCATGTCCTAGCCCTATCAATCAAAAAGCAACTTCCCTTTTTGCTGTGAAAAACAGACCGCAGCGTTTATCTGCGGTCTGTTTTTCGTATACAGAAAACCATTTTAATTATGGTAACTATAATTGCTGCTTTCTATCCTGCCTTTACGACTGCATCCCGTTTTCGATCCTCTGCAGGAACTCTTCAACGGCACTATAGCCAAGCTGTTTAAGGTACCAATTGTTCGCAGCCGCCTCGATCAGGCCAGCCACGTCGCGGCCAGGCTGAAGCTGAATTTCAATATGCGGAATTTGCACGCCAAGATATTCTGTGAACTGGGGTTCGATTTCGAGCTCATTATTCAAGGAATTCTCCCGCCATGGTGACAACTCGATGTCGAGTACAATTCGTGTCTCTTCCTGAAAAGCTCTACGCCCGTACTGCCGTACAACATTGATCAGACCAATACTACGCAGCGCTAGGAATTCACGGGTCGTTTCATTATGCGTGCCGAGAAGCGTCGCCGGTCCCAGCTTCTTAAGCACAACTACATCATCGGCCACAAACCGATGGCCTCTTCTAATGAGCGTGTGAGCGGTTTCGCTTTTTCCGATCCCGGACTTGCCTCTCAATAGGACACCTATGCCAGACACGTTCACACACACTCCATGAATTGAAAGTTCTGGCGCCAGCGCCTTCACCAGATAAGTATCAATCTTTGCGATGAACTCTGACGTCGTCTCTTCCGTCCGAAGTAGTGGTATACCTTCTTGGTCGCAGAATAAAGTCAAATAGGGAATCTCCTGCTGACCCGTCGTCACAATAAAGCATGGGGGATGGTACTTAACGATATTGCCAATATGTAACTTGCGTTGCTCAACGCTTAGCTTTAGCAGATAATTGATTTCTTTACGACCCAACACTTGTACTCGCTTCATGGGGAAAAAGTCGAAGTAACCCACGAACTCCAGGCCAGGTCTATGTGTCTTAGAGCGAGTGATCTCGCGGTCCATGCAGCTAGCACCCGCAAGCACTTCCAGCTTAAACGTTTCCGTAAGGCTTTGAACGGTAATCGATTTCAATGTTGTTCTCCTCCTGTGGCTACGTATTTTGAATACGTAATACGGTTACCGGGATATATTCAACGACGAATAGAATGATTCCTGCAAAAGAAATAGACAGATCATGAGATATTAACAACTATGTTCCTTCAAGAAAATTAATGAGGTATATCTCCGGTTGCGTGAGAAAATCTGCAAAACTACATAAATCCGCGTACGTCTGATGTTCCACGTCGTAACAGCCTATCAGGCCTTTTTTCTTCGGATTCCACATAAGCAGCAGATCAGAGTAATTATCTATGTCGGCTGACAGACGGAGCAGCTTTTGCCGGCCGATTTTTATTTCAATGGTATCAGTTAATGTGAAAAAGTCGATATATCTAATTTCATATTCATTTTGTGTTAGCTCAAGACGCAGTTTTGTTCCAGTAAGAAAGCTAACCAATTCATCAGACAATTTATATTTTCTCAGCTCAAACTTCTTATTCTCGATATCATGAAATTCAGCCGGCTCTAGCGATTTCAAAAAGTCAGCCAAAGCTGTATTCTTATTGCTTACTGCAATGGTGTAAGGACGATCACCATCTTTTTCCGCCAAGGTAACGTCTGCGCCACGTTCAATCAAATATTGTACCATCGCTTGATTACCCATTCTTGTGGCAACTGTTAACGGAGTGGCTTGATAAGGATAGACCATATCGGAATTGTTGTAATTAATGTCCACCCCATGATCCAGTAAATAAGCAACGGTCTTAAGGTCGTGATCTGACACCGCTTTGCGTAATACAGCCCCACCATGCTGCTTAATATCTAATCCTAGCTCATGTATGAGCGGGATATTGTTTTTGTTGCCATAGTAGGCCTGCGAATATGCACCTGACTTGACCTGATTAAGCTTGTCCAGTTTGGCCCCTTGTGCTGCAATATAGCGGACGATATCTTCTTTGCAATAGCGGACCGCGAACAAAAAAGCCGGATTATTCTTCACATTCAGATTTACACCGTGCTGTACCAGCAGCTTTATGACATCCATTCTCTCTGATATAAGCGCCAAAGCTAACGGGGTTAACGTAGTATATTGGCTAAGGACGATTCCCTCTTCAATATCCCAGCCTGCTCTAATGGCAGCCTCTAATTCCGGAATATTTCCATTGTAAATATGCATGGCCATTTGCGGCAGTTCCTCGAACTTCCCTATATCCTTCAGACGGATCATCCATTATCCACTCCTACTTCAAGTATTATGAAGAGTATAGAGAACCGTATAGTAAAAAACAATCCAAACTAAGGATGTTGTTCTAACAAATAGTCCTCATAATGTTCAGATCCGCAAGATTATTGCTGCTATTTCAAAAAAATAAAAAGAAGCTCCGTAAATTCACGAAGCTCCTGTTTACAATTTATGATGGTAAGTAAAGTTGAAGCAGCCTGCTGTTCTCAGCGAGAAAGCTGGATATATCCCTCTTTACCCTTGGATGTCCCGTCTCGCCTCTTGCTCGGCAAGAATCTCGTTATCTTCCGCGTTATCCCGCGTCACTTTCTGAACGCCAATAGCGCTATAAGAAATCAAGAGAATAACAGCTATGTAATACCCCTTTACATTTAATTCAAATGGAGCATTGTAAAGGCCAATAAAAAACATCGCATACCCGATAATCAAACCCACAAAAGCCATAATTGTGAAGGCCCCTGTGTTTCTCATCCTGTGTTTAGGGTTATCCAAACGAAATTCTTTATCCTCTGTATTGTCCCTGACCACCTTTTGCACAACGATACAGGAAATCGTAATTAACACCATACAGAGCAAATAATACCCTTTTACGTTTAGCTCCCAAGTGTCGTTGTACACTCCCAAACAGAATAGAAAAAGTCCTGCCCCCAATGCAAAATACGATGCCCCCGTAAAAGCAGCCGTGTTGCGTTTGCGATATCTCTGATTCATCTGATAATTCCTCTCCCACTACAGACTTGAATGATGATATATCCTTCTCCACTATACCGTGGAACATCGGTAAAATTCTACCATGAATCAGGTTGTTTTAGGGAATTTCAGGAATTTTTTTACTATACAAATATAAAATAACGCAAACACCGAAAGGACGGCCTCAGTCCCATACAATATAGGACAAAAACCGCCTCCCGTGATCTCTGCAACATAAATTAGAAAATGCTACTGCCTTTCCTGATCCACCAATTGCTGCTGTGCGAGACGAATCATTTCGCGGACCATCGATCCACCAATTTTACCGCCGATCTGGCCCACCGATTCTGTGCTCAAATGACCATTTTGACCGTGCTCCAAAGGGACACCCAGTTCTTTTGCGACTTCGTATTTCACATCATCAGGCCGCTCTGGATCTACATCATACCCCTCGCGCCGCATCACTTCCGCTTTAAAAATTTGCATTCCGCGGCTGGCTCCCGGCACTGCATATTTCCTGTTCCTTCTAGACATCCTTATCCCCTCCCAAACCTGTTTTAAATAACATGCCCGGAAAACGGAACCTCCACCCTTATGGACTTGCCCCGATTATTTCCAAGCAGGGCGCCGTTGCAACGCGGCATTCGTAGCACGCAAGGTTAAAGCCCAAAATAAAAAAGCCACAGCACTAACAGAAGCTCCAAGCCAACATACCCCGTTCCAGCCATAGTGAGAATAGATTTGAGTGGAAGCAATCGATCCGGTAGCACTTCCAATGGAGTAAAAAACCATATACCCTGCGGTGAGCCGACTACGTGCCTCCATGCGCAAGGTAAGTATTATACTTTGATTGGTGACATGCACGGCCTGCACAGCCAAATCAAGCAGAACAATACCAATAACCAATGCCAACAGCGACTGCTCGGTAAAACTGATAAACCACCATGAAATCAACAATAGAAGTAAAGCTATGCCTGTCGTTCTCTGTCCATGACCCTGATCCGCTAGCTTTCCCGCCCGCGCAGCAGCTAATGCTCCCACAATTCCCGCCAGACCAAATGCCCCAATTGCAGTATGTGAAAGTGATAACGGCGGAGCACTAAGAGGCAAGACCACAGAAGTCCACAGAATACTGAAAGCAGTAAAAATCAGCAAAGCCAGAATAGCACGGATACGCAATACTCTCTCTTGTACAAACAACATAAACACTGAGCTAAGCAGCTGAGCGTATGACAGTGTTTTTACCTCACGTTCCACATTTGGCAACACTCTAAATAATGTACATACCATACAAAGCATTAAAGCAGCAGAAAAAAGGTATACGGAACGCCAACCTGCAAGATCTGTAAGTATTCCTGAAATGGATCGCGCAAGAAGTATTCCAATCACAATTCCACTTGTGACCATGCCTACGACTCGCCCGCGTTCGGCAGGGGCAGCCATTGTCGCCGCGAACGCAACAAGCGTCTGCGTTACAACAGCGAGTAGTCCCACTGAGGCCATACCTACGAATAGTACCGTGCTGGAAGAGGCAGTACCCACGATAATCAAAGCCACCACAGATAATAACATCTGGCCGATAATCAGGCGGCGCTGATTCAGTAAATCTCCTAGTGGCACGAGCAGTAACAGCCCCACTGCATAAAAAATCTGCGTGATAGTAATAAGAATACCAATGGTTGAATAATCAATACCAAATTCTTTCGACAAATGATCAAGCAACGGTTGAGCAAAGTAGATGTTTGCAACCGACATCCCGCAGACAACGGCAAACAAAAGTGTCATATACCGAGGCATCGAGGAAGCATGAATAGAATCAGATGGCGTATGCGTCTCTTGTGACGAAAGCTTCTCTTTAGTCCCCTGCATTTTGGATACACCCTTTCTCTGTTAAATTTAAATCGCAAACATATTTCATACTGATCAGTATGTTATTGTGCTCAGTAAATTTATCTTACAAAATGGTGTGTGTCAACATAAATATTTGATTCTACCGATTTTGATTTGACAATATAGACGACTAGTTTTAGTATTATAAAATACTGTTCGGTAATAAATTATTGAAATCAAATATAACGAGGGGTGTTAATAATGGCTCGAACCCGCGAATTTGACGAAGAAAAAGTATTAGAATCAGCTATGGAGCTATTTTGGGAGAAGGGATATGAGGCTACTTCATTAAGCGATTTAACTTCCAGAATGGGCATTCAACGCCCCAGTATATACTCAGCTTTTGGAGACAAAAAAGAATTATTCGAAGCTGCGCTACGTAAATACACGATGTCCCATGCTTCCCGTGTCCGAGCCCAACTTCAAAGCAATCCATCCGCGAAAAAAGCCTTTCGTAGTTTTTTTGAAGATGTGGTGGCGGAGGAGTATGCAGGCAGTGTGAACCGAGGATGTTTTTGCATCAATACAATGGTCGAGCTGGCACCTCATGATGAGAAGTTCGAGATTCTTACAAGAGAACACCAAATGTATCTATCGGTTATATTTCAAGAAACTATTGAACGCGGTATACAATCAGGTGAGCTTAAGGGTGGTGTAAATGCGAAGGCCTTGGCACAAGCACTAATCGTATCGCTAATAGGGCTTACTGTACTCTTGAAATCCCGCCCGGAGCGATCCTTTGTTGATAACGCAATAACAGTGATACTTACTTCGCTTGATTAAATTCAGAGTCTTGATTTAAGTCAATGCCCGCCATAGTACTCCTAATTACAATGAAATAAAAGTCCTTTAGGAGGCTATCTTATGGCTATCTCAGAAAAAGACCTATCGAACCAGCGTAAGTCCGCTTTAACAGCTGGAATATCACTGATCATCATGACCCTCGCTTCATTTTTTTCATATGGCTTTGTCCATGGGACTCTTGTTGTGCAAGGCGATGCCCGTGCCACATTTATTAACATTGTATCTTCCAACAATCTTTTCAAAGGGGAAATCTTGGGCTGGATCATCATTATGATTACTGACATTCTGGTCGCCTGGGCGTTTTATGTGTTTCTAGAACCCATCAACCAAAATCTTTCATTACTTGGCGCATGGCTCCGTCTAACCTATTCCGCTATATTGGCAATCTCTATATTAACTTTGATATTTGTGCTGCTGCTCACGGGAAACACAAATGGCTTTTCCTCATTAACAATCGAACAAACTCAAGCATTAATGATGTTATTTCTGGATGCATTTCAATTCATTTGGTCTATGGGGCTGGTCGTTTTTGGCGGGCATTTGTTAATAGTGGGCTATGTGGCTTTAAAATCCGATGTCATTCCTAAAGTAATCAGCATCTTGCTGCTGCTTGCTTCAATAGGCTATATTATCATTCATCTAAGCAAAATGTTTCTCCCACAATATGAGGCAGTCATTACAACACTTAATTTTATTTTTACTATTCCTATGATTGTAGGAGAACTAGGCTTTGGGATATGGCTACTGCTTAGAGGTGGAAAAATCCCCAAAAGTGTATAACGATTTTGCTATTCATCACCGGAATGAACCCGCTTCTTAATTCTACTTAATGACTCTGGCGTAATCCCCAAATAACTGGCTAATTGATGTTGGGGGACACGGGTAAGTAAATGAGGTCTTTTTTGTAACAAGGCTTTGTAACGTTCTTCAGGATTGGAAGCAATAAAGGAAGTCAACTCATCCTGAACCTCACCCAAGTTTTCCTCTACCATTTTGCGTATCATGGTTTCCAGCTGAGCGTGTTTATGGAGCATATCCTGTTCCGCATTAAGATCACCAACCACCAATATGCTGTCTTCTAGGCAGGTTAAGGTGTACGCTGAGGGTCTACTCTCTTGATGCCGATTAAAAATCGAAACCGCTTGCTCTTCCGTATAAAAATTAGATGTGACTTCTTTGCCCGATTCATCTACCGAGGACTGCCTCACACATCCCTTTAACACAAAAAAACATTTTGAGGGAACGTCTCCTTGTCTAAGGAGTACCGTTCCCTTCTTGTATTCCTCAATAGGAATACCTTCAACAATATCCTGCTGTTCCACTTCGTTAAGAGATGTAAATTTACTCATATACTTATACAATATGCTTTTCATTTATCTCTCCAATCTCATTGCACGACCTCATATGAAAATCCCTCTAACGGCTGAATAAAGTGTGACCAATCACCTGTTGTGTACAGCAGAAGCCGATGCATCGCACGCGTACAGGCTGTATAAAAAAGCTTGCGTTCGCTTTCCCGATCATACGTCTGTGTGGAAGCATCATAAATCAGTACGGCGTCGAATTCAACCCCTTTTGCGAGATAAGCGGGAATTACTAAAATGCCCTTCTCAAAAGTGAGCGTCTCCTTCGTAATAAGCCGCAGAGCTTCGCATCCTTGTGACTTTAATTCTTCATAGGCCGCACGGCTTTCAGCTGCAGTCTTGGTAATCACGGCAATAGAGTCAAGCCCTTCAGCCATCAGCGCCGCGAGATCTTCTTTAATTCTTTTCGCCCGCTCTACATCGCTACTAGCGTTCACTAGGAACGGCTTCTTACCCTCTCTTTCAAAAGGTACGATCTCCTCATTAGGCAGTAATGCCTTCGTAAACTCCACAATCTGACGAGTTGAACGATAACTTCGAATTAGACGGATCAGGCTCGTTTCCTCTTCACCATAAAGCCGGATCAAAGGTGAATCCACCTCGTGCAAATTCGTTGCTTGAGGGAAAATCGCTTGGCCGAAATCGCCGAGCACAGTCATGCGCGCGCGGGGAAACAGCTGTTTGAGAAACGCGTATTGGAACGGCGAATAATCCTGGCCTTCATCGATAAACAGATGCCGCACCTCAGTGTTCACACGAGTGCCCTCGACAAGTTCTTTTAAATACAGGAATGGAGTGGCATCCTCGCAAAAGAGTTCATCGCGGCTCAGCTTTTCCTTTGTTTGCTTACAAATTTCCTGCCACTGAGCAGGCACCTCAGTCTCGTTCGTCATTTGCCGATAACTGGCGTCGGCACTAAACAACTGATCGTATAACCCAATCGTATCTATGAACTTGAACCGTTTGACATCGCGTCTCAGCGGTTTAAAGTGCTCCTTCACAATCATGCGGCGCAGCAGTTCTTCTTCCTGCAGACCAAAGTCAAAAACATTCTCTTCCCCTTGATCCTGATTAGGAAAATCCCCATA
Organism: Paenibacillus sp. FSL H8-0315; assembly: GCF_038005365.1. Classification (NCBI taxonomy): domain Bacteria; kingdom Bacillati; phylum Bacillota; class Bacilli; order Caryophanales; family Paenibacillaceae; genus Paenibacillus; species Paenibacillus sp. FSL H8-0315. The sequence continues at coordinate 3,205,058 of NZ_JBBOTA010000001.1, forward strand.
GTTCTCAAGATACTGAGTCGTAAAATCAAAGACGGCTTCCTCCCGCCGATATTTCTTAAGTATCTCACTGTAGGCTTCGGCATACTGATCGGTATCGAGGTAATCGAGTTCATCTTGAACCCAGAATGCCTCCTGTTCCTGACGCTCCAGCGAAGCCAACTGACGCAGTAGCCATTCACGCAATAAAACGATGCGATTAGCCAAGCGAATGGAGCTATCATAGCTATAAAATTGCGATTTCATCTGCTCCGCAGTAATCAACTCGCGATCCCGAAAACGGATACTATGAAACAACATCCCTTCCTTCCCTAACCACAACGCATAGTTTTGCAAAGCATGCAGAAAAGCTTCTGAAGCTTTATACTGCATTCCAGTTAGCCGTGCTTCATACTCTGGAGAAGCTTTGGACGTCAGTACATATTCAATCTGCTCGAACGGATCCTCTAGACTAAGCGTAGATCCAAGCCAATAATCAATATACTCCTGAAAGGTTGTTTGCTGCATATTCTCCTCGCCAAGCTCGGGAAGCACCGTAGATACATAACTGTTAAACATCGGATTAGGCGAAAAAAGAACAATCTGATCCGCTTTGAGCCTATCGCGGTGTTTATATAGCAAATAGGCTACCCGTTGCAGCGCTGCGGATGTTTTTCCGCTGCCCGCCGCCCCCTGCACAATGAGCATACGGCTACTATCGTTGCGGATAATAGCGTTCTGTTCCTTCTGAATAGTCGCCACGATGCTCTTCATTTGTGAATCCGCACCCTTACCAAGCACCTGCTGAAGTAATTCATCACCGATCGTTAAGCTCGTATCGAACACGTTCTGAAGCTGACCCTGACGGATCTGGTATTGCCGCTTCAGCATCATCGTTCCTGAGATTTGTCCTCCCGGTGTATCGTAAGTGGCGGGGCCTGGCGAATGGTCATAATACATACTTGCAATAGGTGTCCGCCAGTCATATACCAGAAAGTTTACACCTTCTGCATCGATGAAAGACGCCACCCCGATATAGATTTGCTCACTGGAGATCAACCCATCTTCTTGAAAGTCCATTCGTCCAAAATAGGGTGACGGCAGCAGCCGTTTCATGTTTTTATAACGCAGCAGCCGTTGGCGGTGGCTACGTTCCCGTTCAGACAACAACGCTTCTTGCTGTTTTATACTGTAAAAGGTCTCCTCGAAATCCTCATGTGTGCTCGTATTGACCGTAACTTCCTCCCAAAACTGCTTGCGGATGTCCGTCACCTGTTCACGTAATCCTGTCACTTCCGGTTCCAGCTCGCCAATCTTTGATTGCAATTCTTCCGTGACCGAATCTAGCCGTTTCTGTTCTCCCTGCCAATCTTTTTCGTTTAACATTTTTACTAACACGCTCCTTTTCAAGGTTGTTATCAAGAAGCAAAAATACAAATTTGACAAACTGCCAATCCGCGTGGTATTATTAATGTATAAATAAGATGTAATAAATCTGTCTGAAATACGCAGATTAACAGTGGTCTTCTCATAATATCACGTTATTTCATTGCGCGCAAATTATATATTAAGAAGAACCGGCAGCTCATGCCGGTTCTTCTTTTTTATTCCTTTCTGCAAAGAGTAGCCGTTCTCCCTAAGTATCCATCTCCCTAGCAAAAGGGTTGCTGCCTTTTGTTTCTGGTCTGCCTAACGGACCGAGGTGACTTTATTTACTGATTTTCAGCCTTTAAAGCAGACTTTCGGACTCCAGTGCAGCTATTCTTTATCCTGAGCCTCATTCTAGGCGTGTTTTAGGCTAATAGCGACTATGAGGTCCGTTAGTATTCCAAAAGTGCGATAATGCTGCTATTAGGGTCAACTGTGTCCGATAGCGGCTTCACCCGCGGATGAGCCCAATTAAACAGGGAGACCTAACAGCCATTTGATGACTGTTAGGTCTCCCTTATTCTGTAGCTTATTTGTTTGCCAAGAAAGCATCGATTTGAGTTTGCAGTTCGGTTTGGATTTTATCAATGCCCGCGGATTTCAGTTGCTTGTTCAGATCTTCAAGACCTTTGTCGATATCTTTGATTACGCCGTATTCGAGCGGAATCGCATAACGGAGCATTACGTTACCAACGTTGGCAATTTCCGTTTTCACTTTGCTGTTATCGAATACGAAGGTTTCAAGCGCGTAGTGATAGACATTTGCTTCCCAGCCTTTAGCCAGATCGTTTGCTTCTTGCGGGAATGCTTCATTGTCACGGTTAAGTGGCGAGTTGAAGTTCCAGTTAGAGAAGCCAGTATAGTTCGGATTCTTTTCAAGGGCTTTATATTTGTCATCGCCAACCGCTTCGTAATGTACACCGCTAAGGCCGTACATCATCAGGTCGTGCAGTTCTTTATCATTTTGCATCAGATCGAGGAACATCAAGGAACGTTCCACATTTCTGGAAGTAGCGTGGATCGAAGTACCGTTTTGGGTGGAAATCGCCACTGATTTCTTCTTGCCTTGGTTGATGTCAGCCAATGCTACTTCATAAGGGGAATTCTCTTGGCGCATCAAAGCCATAAGTGCTCCAAGTGTTCCGTTGTTGTGCGTAATCGATGCTGTTTTGCCTGCTTTAAAATCGGCCTGATGATCATTTTTACTGTTTAGAACGTTTTTCGACCATGCATTGTTATCAGCGAGATCTTTGTAATATACGAGTAGATCTTTAAACTCTTGCGTTTCATATACGTTAAATACTTGCCCTTTTTCATCCGTCAATTTGAAAGCAAACGGAAGGTCGAGATCAAACATATTCCATTCGTTTTGTTGCTTCAGCAATACACGGTCCAAATTATGATATTTCCAGTCTCCTGTTTCCGGGGTGAACGGTGTAATTCCTTTTTCGTTTTGTGCTATGGTTTTCAAGTAAGTGGCATACGCTTCTGGGCTGTTGATCTCCGGAAGATTGTATTTCTTACGCAAATCCTCGCGGTACAAAATCAGTTTTTCAACGGATTCCCCTCTGTTTTGCGGAACCATATACAGTTTGCCGTTTACCTTAGCTTGATCCCAGCTCACATCAGACATAGCTGCTAAAGTCTGCGGCATATATTTGGTAAGCAGCTCATCGGTCAATTCCAGGAATCCGCCTTTCAGCGCCTGGTCATTGTAACCAGCCCAGTTTGCCGAATAGATGAGGTCAAAATCCTCATTTGCTGCCAGCTTCAGCGGATATTTTTGCGCCCAGTCCGACCAATCCAGGAACTCGCCCTCTACAGTAGCATTGATTTTTTCTTTCAGCTTTTTATTAATCTCAGCAAAAACGCTATCATAGTCTATCGGTTTAGGGCCAACAAAAATCATTTTCAGCTTCACTTCTTTAGAGGTATCAAGGGTGTCTGAGGTAGTTGCAGGTTCTGAGGTGTTCGTAGTGTCGCTTCCTCCCTCTGACGCATTATTTGTAGCCTGTGCAGACGTATTAGCATTGTTATTGCCACCACCACATGCACTTAGAATCATTACGAAGGTTAAAACGAGCGCTAGCATCATCAATCTATTTCTCTTCAGCATCTCAAGCCTTCCCCCTTGTGTTTAATTATATTGATAAACCGAGTTTCCCCGGGTTCATCCTTTCACAGCACCAATCGTCAAACCTTGGACAAAATACCTCTGCACGAATGGATAAGCCAGCAAAATCGGGCCAGTGGCCACAACTGTCATCGCCATTTTCAAGCTCTCGGTTGGGATCGATGTCGTTACGACTGCCCCTGCACCCATCATCGCTTTGCGCATGCCATCCATATTGCCTAGCATTTTATACAAATAATATTGTAGCGGCATCAAGTTTTCATTCGATACAAACAGCAATGCATTGTACCAGTCATTCCAGTAGGCCAGCGCTAGAAACAATCCAATGGTAGCTAACGCCGGCTTGGACAGCGGCAGGATTAGACGAGCATAGATCTTAAAGTCGCCTGCGCCGTCAATTTTTGCTGATTCTACAATTGCTTCCGGAATGCTGCCCATAAAAGACTTCATAACAATGATATAAAAGACATTGAGCATCATTGGAACCACTAAGGCCATCAGCGTATCCTTCATATGAAGGTAGTTGACCATAAGCAGATACCACGGAACCAAACCGCCGCTAAACAAAGTCGTAAAGAAAAAGAAGAATGAAAATTTATTGCGCCACTTAAAATCTTTTCGGGATAGCGCATAAGCAGTCATCGAAGTCAGAAACAAGCCAAGCACCGTGCCGAGTATAGTAACTCCTATTGTCACTATATAGGCTTGAATCATCTGTTCGGGATACTTAAACAAAATGCTGTAGGCCTCAGTTGAGAAGGCAGTCGGTATAAATTGATAACCATCCGTTAGGATTTTGGATTCTTCCGTAAAGGATGAAGATACGACAAGTATAAAAGGAAAAATACATAAAACTGAGAGAAAAATCAGGGATACATAACCAATACCTGAAAATATTTTACGATCAAGCTGCTTCATATCGTTACCTCCATTATGAAAGACTTAACTCCTGATACGATTAGAACAGAGCGCGGTCTTTGTCGTATTTACGGACAGCATAGTTCACTGACATGATCGTCGCGAAGCCAAGAACGGACTGGAAAACACCAGCTGCAGCTGACATGCCGATATCATTCGAAGTAATCAGTGACCTAAATACGAAAGTGTCGATAACGTCTGTCGAGGAGAACAACAAGCCGTTGTTGCCGATCATGTTATAGAACATCCCGAAATCACCACGGAAAATGTTCCCGACTGCCAGCAGCACCAGAATAATAATCGTTGGATACAAATTCGGAATGGTTACTTTCATAATTCGCTGAAAAATATTAGCCCCATCGATTTCGGCTGCTTCATACATTTCTGTATCTATCCCCGTAATCGCGGCCAAGTACATCACCGTTCCGTATCCGAGACTTTTCCATGCAGAAACTATAACCAGAATATACGGCCAATAGGAAGGTGTATTATAAATATCGACAGGCTGGAGTCCGATACCTCTGAGCAAAGCATTCACGGTGCCAATATCATAATTGAGCAGGTTATAAGCAATCGCTCCGACAACGACCCATGAGATAAAGTAAGGCAGGAACAACGCCGATTGTGTGATTTTGCGGAACCATTTACCACCGACCTCAAACAACATAATCGCTGCAAAAATTTGCAAACTGTTATTGACGACGATAAACGCAATGTTATATAGTGCTGTATTTCGTGTTACCCGCCAAGCATCGCCTGATTCAAAGAAAAAGCGGAAGTTGTCGAGCCCGTTCCAGGCACTTCCAAAAATACCGCCCGCATAATCATAATGCTTGAAGGCAATAATAATGCCCGCCATCGGGACATAGGCAAACAGAAGGAAAAAAGCAACCGCCGGAGCCAGCATCAGCAAGAGAACCCTATAATTCTTTAAATCGCTCCAAAATGTATGCCCTTTCATCTTTGCACCCCTCTCTTCTCTATATCTCTTATTATAAAAGGGCACAGGCGCTTAGATAATTCAGCGAAACAACTAAACATAATACTAATTCAACGATTCGACAAAAAAAGGTTAGCCGGCAGACCAAAAACACCCGGCAGCGATTCTCCAATAACCGAAAAATCATCGCCGGGTTTTCATTTTCACCGCTTTTTTGTTAGATTTTATTTTTCTTCCGGTACTCACCGGGTGACATGCCCATGTATTGCTTGAACTGTCTGTTGAAATAAATAATATTTTTATATCCGGCTTGTTCTGCAATCTCATAAACTTTCTTAGTCGGATCTTCGAGCAGCTCACATACCCGTTTCATCCGTAATTCACTTAAAAAATCGCTGAATAAACTGTTGGTTTCAACCTTAAATAAATGACCGAGATAGTTAGGCGTAAAATCGAAATGGGAGGCCACTTCGTTCAGCGTTATTTTTTGATCTAATCTTTCTTTCACATATTCCGTGATTTCATCAATTAACTTCCGCTTTTGTCTTTGCCGTTTCAAATAAAGCAGCTCCGACAACTCAAAAAATCTTCTTCTCAGCCAAGAGAGAATATCATGCACCGTTTCAAACTGAAACAGCACAAAGGGATGATGTGAATCCCAATTCAAAATCTCGTATAGATGCTCGTTCATTTGCTGCAGATCGGCATGAAGCTTGGAGGTAATTCGAATAATGATATCGTAGATGTCATTTTTCTGGGAGAGCGGACTGTCCCCGGCAAACAGCTGCAGCAAACAATCATCAATGGTGGTAAGGTCGTAATCAAGCATCGCTTTAAGCATCCGGTCCACAATAACCTCTAAATCTGAGGCGATTTTTTCCTTCGGGCTCCATTCCGAGGCATCTTGGATGATTCTATTTTTCCCAACAATCCATTTAATACTTAAAGCAGCCTGAGCCTGCCGATAGGAATCATGCAGCTTACCCAGTTCTGTTGTGTACATCCCTCTTCCAATCGTAATTGAACAGGAAAACTCCTGATAGAATGACCGAATGAGCTCTTCCATCAAAGCGGTAAAATATTGTTCCTGAACCGCAGCAAGGATCACAAAATGATAGTCATAGGTTGTGATGACCATGCCTAAATTTTGATCTTGCGCGAACTTCCGGATAAAATGATTGGCTGTGCTGCTCCATAAACTCCGCTCTTCTTCCGTCCAAGTTTGGATTTTCCGTGCCATATCGTCAATCTCGACGATGGCGACCGCCGACGCGCCTTGTAAGTAAGACGTAAGAACGTTGTGAATATGCGTCTCCACCTGCCCCGGGGCAGTCTCATTAAACCAGCGCAGCAGCAGCTCCTGATTCACAAGCGTCAGTGTTTCCGATAAGGAAATATGCTGCTTCCTCTCCTTCTCAATCTTGGCGCAGAGTTCAGTCAGTGTCTTATTTAACTCGTCATCATCGACGGGTTTAAGCAAATAACCGGAGGCATTTAATTGAATGGCCTCTTTGGCATAGTTGAAATCCTGATGTCCGCTAATAAAAAGCAGATGGACCTCAGGGTTAATCTCCTTCGCTTTCCGGGCAAATTCCACGCCCGACATAATCGGCATGCGGATATCGGAGAGAATGATGTCAATGCGGTGCTGCTCCATCATTTTTAAAGCGGCAAAACCGCTCGTTGCCGTTCTCACGCTATGCAAAGGCAAATGATCACTGCCCGCCACCCGCCGTCTAAGCCATTCCAAATCGATCACTTCATCATCCACCAGCAGAACGTTAATCTCCATCGCCATACTATTTACTCCCCCATAACTTCCCGGATTTCCGCATTATCCACCGGTAAGATAATTTGAACGGTCGTTCCTGCCCCAAAGTAACTGCCGATATGAATACCGAAATCATGGCCGTATCTCAGCTTGATTCGTTCCTCCACGTTTCTCAGTCCATAGCTGCTCGAATGGAATGAGCTCGAACGCATATTTCGCAGTGTATCCGCCCGCATACCAATTCCGTTATCGATGACCTTCAGCTCGATGCGTTCACCCAGCCGTTTTCCGGTAATCCGGATCGCAATCGTCTCCCCAAACCAAGCATGCTTGAATATATTTTCTACAAATGGCTGCAAAATCAGCTTAATGATGGGAACCTGTAAAATATCAGGATCAATATCATAATAAACCTCAAACGCATCGGCATACTTTACCCTCTGAATTTCAAGGTACATCCTTACCTGCTCCAGCTCTTTTTCAAGAGAGATATAGACATGTCCTTCATTCAAGGTGAGGCGATAGAATTTAGAAAGACCTTGTACCATCTGTGTAACCTTCTCAACTTCGCCCAAATTGGCCAAGCTGCCAATGGTCGACAATGTATTGTACAAAAAATGCGGACTGATCTGAGCTTGAAGCACATCCAGTTCTGCTTGCTTTTTCTGAATCCCTTGCTCATAGACGTTCTGGATCAGGTCCTGGATACTAGTCGCCATCTGATTAAAACTATTAGCAATGTAGACAAATTCATCATTCCCGGCAAACCCAATTCTTTTATAAAAATTCCCTTCCTGAAAGGACCGGACCAAATATACGATCCGTTTAATTTTTTTGCCTGATATGCGGGCAACGAGGAAGCCGATCACCGCCATGACTAAAAAGCTGATCAGACAAACGGTGGTGATCACCTTCTGCATTCGGCTAGCATCTTTATTCAAGTAGGCATGCGGCACCCGTACCTCGATAGCATAGTCAGACAACGGAATATCTTCACTAATGATCAGATAAGCATCTTGCTTCGCATGTTCATCGACAATACCTTGTTCATAAAGCGTTAATCCACTAACCCGATCCACTAGACGAAGGTCTATGCCCTGTTCAATCGGAAAGGTATCGAAATTGCCAAAAAGCTCGTCAATTCTCGCCGTGACGCGAATATAACCAATAATCGATGGGCCTCCCTTAGAAGAAACCAGCTTGCGGAAATACGAAATATTGCTTAGTTCACTGTCGCTGTCCGCCTGAAGCCACAAGCTGTCTTTGTTATTGGCAACAATCGACTTGAACCATTCCTTATCTTCAATAACCTGATCAGAAAGAATATAATAATCGCTTCTACCGATAGGTACAGACATATCATCACCGGGGATTTCAAGCATCGTCTCATTTGCGGTATAGAGCACAAGTCTCAGATTGTTCCCATACAATTGCAGAGGGGCTTTCATATAAGGAACGATATCATCCCTCATTTTGAGCATGTTTTCCAATGCATCTCCCCTAAACTGCAGAGCATTCTGAAAATTCGTATTGAGAAACAGCGAGTTAGTCATTCGTTTGATTTCATCTGTCTGATATTCGATATTGTTCCTCGTCTGCTTCAAAGCTGTCCGGACATTCGTTTCCGCCATTTCCGTTCTGGACTCTACGAGCATCGTATAAGCTATATAACCCACCAATACATCTGTCAGCAATACTAGAATGAGGTACGGTATCATCATCTTATAGGTGAACGGAATATACTTTTTACTGAATAAAAACCTCTCCATACCCATGCTCCCTTGTATCCGAGTTAATGCTAACGTTGTTTTCATCCATTCTACAATGGAATGAAAGCGGTTACTAGATATTGTGTTTGGAAAATGGGCTTTAGAGCAACACCCTGCTTTCCAATATATTTTTTAGACTGATATGAGATTTTGAAGGTCCAAACTTTATAAGGTTGTCTTGGAATTCAGCTAACTCCTCAATCGACGCGGTTTGCACCTTTATGAGGTAATTATATTCTCCGCTAATCCGATATAAATCGGTAACTTCCTTAGCATTTTTGCAAAAATCCGTAATCTCTTGGCAATGTTCTGTTTTTAATAGAATAAACGTAGTTGTGCCCCGATCCAGATCTCGTAAATTAAAAGCTGTATGATACCCAGAAATGATATTCCTTTCCTCCAGCTTGATCATTCGTTCTTTAACAGAGGGTTGTGACATCGAAACCTCTTTACTGATTTGTGAAATGGACATTCGGGCATTGTACTGAAGTAATTGCATAATCTTTTTATCAATGTCATCCACAAGTTGTTCCATAGCAAGCGCCTCCTAAACCCATTTTATAAAATAAACTTATTCCACTAAAATACCTTAAATTTAATAACCATATTACTACAAAACACTTATCTTATATATATATCTCATATTTTAATACAACTATAATATGTATATATTAAAGTTGGGAGCGATTATAAATGAGTGTAAAAGGCCTTGCACATGTAGCGATTCAAGCCAAAGACTATAAAGCAACTATTTCTTTCTATATTGACGTTTTAGGATTCAAGCTAGGTCATCATTGGAGTCTGCCATCCTTTCAGATCAAAGAAGCCTCCATGCTGATTTCACCTGACCGCAGAACCTGTATTGAGATTTTTGATAATGATGCAGTCATCGCCGCTCAAGGAAAAAAAGCCTTGTCTGATGAAGATATAGCACACGGAGCGTTATTACATCTTGCCTTCTATGTGGATAATGTAGAGGAGATATATCAAAAAGCCCTTGCACATGGGGCAAAGGCTTTTATAGCACCGGACTCTCTGTCTCTGGGCGAACCGCCTCTTCTAATAAAAAACGCGATCATTCATAGTCCCAATGGAGAAGTTATCGAATTTCTTGAAGAGGTTGATTTTGATATGTCCAGTAAAGTTCATGTAGAATAAACGCTAGGGAGGGTTATGAATTATAAAACATACCATTCTCAGTAAAAAGTCGCTTTTCCTCTTAATTTTTTTGATATTTCTTATAGGAACCTACTTTTTATTCTTTGGACTTCCGTGGAAGTCTCTGGCTTTAAAAAAGCAATTTGAAGTCTATTTAGAAGATAAATATCAAATCGATTTCCAGCTGGGTAAGATGGACTTTGATTTTATACATCGCACTTATCTTTCTTATGCCCATCCAGCAAATGATCCCAGTCTGATTTTTTATGTAGGTCAAGATATTGAAAGCAAGGAAATTCAGGATCTTTATCAATATGAAGTTAATAAACGAAATGCTGGGAGAAAGTAAGAGAATTGAATCCTGCTTCTAGCAGATGAAGAAGGAATGATAGTATTGATCGTGATTCAAGTCATCGCTTGGCTCATCGCCTTCGCAGCCTTGTTATCCATGGTGTCGATTGTGCTGGTGAGCTGGAGGAACGGGATATCGCCGATGCCTACGTCAAAATCTGTACGCTCGGCTGTTGCCGTTGAGGTGAATCGGATTCCGGGATATAGCAGCATTGTGGAGGCGGGATCGGGTTGGGGAACACTTGGCATGGATGTTATTCGCCAATGTCCAGGCAAAAGGCTGACAGGCATTGAAAATTCCAGTATTCCCTTGTGGACATCCCAGCTGCTTGCTAGGTTCGGCACACGTATGCTGCGAGCAGACGAAGGCCAGAATCTGCTCCACGGAAGGCTTCGTTATGTACGTGGGGATATCTATAGCAGCTCTTACGAGCATGCGGATATTGTTCTTTGTTACTTATTTCCCGGAGCGATGAAACGGCTGGGGGACAAGTTCAAGCGTGAGCTACTGCCGGGCGCGGTGGTCATTAGCATTTGTTTTGCCCTTCCAGGCATGCAGCCTGTCCGTACCATAACATGCACGGACACACTGCGTACCAAGGTATATGTATACACTTTTTAATTCAGGATTACCCCACTACTTCTCTTCTGATAAGGTGGTAATTCCTGAATTTATTTCAGTTTATCCACTTGAAGTCCCCCCCTTTCTATTAACCTCTCCATCTTTGCCAAAAACAATGAATTGCATGGATTTTATACTACTACCGAGGTAAGTGATTTGTGTAGGAGAATGAATTTTATCCTAAATATAACTTTTTGGATGTCTTCTCCATCTAATTATACAGAGGGCCCTCAAGGAGGAAAAATCATTTGCTGGAAAACGAACTGGATATCAAAAAAGCGCAGAAAGGCGACCACGAGGCGTTTACCCGTCTTTTCAGGCAACTGGAATCCCAGTTGTACAGATTAGCCAAAACCATTCTGCTAAAAGATGAAGATTGCGCGGATGCTCTTCAGGAAACAACACTGAAGGTGTATAAAGGGTTGGCCAACCTTAAACAGCCTAAGTTTTTTAAAACCTGGGTTATACGCATCCTGATTAATGAATGCAATCAGTTACTTCGTATGCGAGAACGAACTATAGCTGTGGCGGAAATTCCCGAGGAACCGGTCGTTTCCTATGTGCATTTTGAAGATTCAGGCAACGTAGACCTGCAAAGCTTCATTAATCAGTTGGACGAATCCCTGCGGCTTGCTATCGTGCTTTTTTATTATGACGATTTATCCATTAAGCAGATTGCAGATGTGCTCGACATCTCCGAGGGAGCGGTCAGGGCACGACTTCATCGCGCACGGAGATTGTTGTCCAAACAGATACATCCTGTGCGGGAGGAGGGTCTTGCTAATGAATAATAACAATTTAGAAAAGCAGATCAGGGAGCTAGGGAAAGCTAATATACAGGAGCTTCCTCCTTTACTACGATCACGGCAGGATTCGATTTATGCATCGCTGGCCACCATTGTCCAGGATCCTGTGGAAAAGGAAAAGAAAAAGCGGATATATCCAAAAATCACAGCTGCTGTGACTGCGGCGATATTGTTAAGTGTTATGCTAACGGCTATCTATCCGCCTACGTTGGCCAATGCGCTCAAGCAGCTTCCCTTGATAGGCGGTATTTTTGAACGGGCAGATGATATAGGGTTACAAGCGGCCCAGCGTCTGGGACTGACTTCCCGTCTAAACAGTAGTGATACGCATGAAGGGATCACCTTGTCTGCCGAAGAGGCTGTATTTGATGGCAGCCGGTTGGCATTCTCGGTGAAGCGTGAGGGAGAAGAACTGGAAGGTAAGCTAGCCGGAGTAACGATTGGAGCGGATGGGAAGCCTTTTTTAGCGAAAGGTGCAATAACCTCTGCAGAAGTATTGATCGACGGCGCTTCCCTGGAGCAATTTTCTGATGGTCTCTGGAAAGCTATGCCGTTTCTAAGCTGGATAGAAGGTGCGGAAAGCAACACAGCTATTTTTAGACTAGTGGATTCCTCGAATTCCGGAATCTCCAACAAACCTTTTCCTGATCGATTTGTATTGACTGTAACCCTTGGCTTAAACGGTATGGATGAACCGTTTGTTCTCCAAATTCCTGCGCGGAAGGCTACGATTAATAAAATTTCCACACCTGATATACGCGCACAAGTTGGAGGATGGAGTTTGATCCTGAAAAAGCTGGAATATAGTCCATTAACGACACGCCTGTCGCTCATGCTGGAACAGGATACAGACGAAGATCATGCAGCATTGAGTTTAGTGGGCTTTGAAGTAAAGGATCAACAAGGACAGGTGCTGAAAGATATTTCACAGAAAGTCCTCTCGACTTCCAATAGGTCACTTAATGTCGATTTGCTTACTGAGCCATTTGAGAAACACCCTAATATGCTCACAATCCGTGGCTATCTTTATGAGTTTGAGAACCCACAAAGTAAGAATGGAGCATTTAAAACAGACAGTTCTGGAAACCCAGTGAAGCATTATATTGACGGTCTAGAGATAAACGTGCTAGTTAAATAAAAATTAAGGAGCTTGATAATATCATGAAAAAAATGACTAAGAAGATGTCTGTAATTTTAAGTGCTGCTGTATGCCTAGGAGCGTTGGGAATGCCAGCTTTAACCCAAGCATCCAGTGCCCAACCCGCTGTTGAAGCTTCCCTGAATACAACAAAAGTGGCCGATTCACACGATCAGCTTACTTTAAAGGGCAATGCGCAGTTTGATGGTAACTATATTAAGATCGACCTGAGCCGTGAGGGATCGCTATTTTCAGGAATGCTCGCAGGAGTAACTTTAAATGATAAAGGTGAGCCCTATCTTGCAGAAGGTACTATTGTGGGAATAGACGCTAAGCTCACTCAACCAGGAGGCATTGATTTAAAAACACCACGCTGGATCAGTGACGGTGATGCCAACAAGGCGGTTGTTGTATTGCAGACCGGATGGTTAACTGAGCAACAAAAGGCAAACCTGGCTTCCTCTGAATTGAGTATCCATGTGAAACTTAACGGAATCGAAGACCCGTATGTACTTAAATTTTCTCTCAAGCAAGCAGGATTAGTGCATAACATTCAGCTGCCTGCTATAAAGAAAGACAACCAATTTGAAATCAAAACCACCCGTGTTGCTGCGGGAGAGACTTCTGTGCGTATCGCTTTAGCGGTTAAAGGGGTTGCCACCCAAGCACAGGCTTTAGGATATGACATTTATGATAATCTGGGAAATGAATTAGAATTTATTGCAAGGGATTCTGTTGCAGCAACTCAAAATACGGTTTCTGAAGATTTATTGTTCGAAGCACCTAGCTCAGCGGCAGAATATCTGATTATCAGACCGTATCAAGCCGTATTTGAAAAAGGCAACACCGGGGCTTATAAAGTAGATGCCAAAGGCAATGTAGTTAAAAATTATAACAAGCAACTGGAGATCAAAATCCCTCTAAAATAATCGTTAGCGCAGCAAACATAAACATATTTATCTAGGAAAAGGGGATTACCTCTCCGGCCGAAGGCTTGAGGTAATCCCCTTCTTTCAACGGAAAGAATGTTCCGTTTTACTGGTCATTTATAGCTAAAAAGCGGATAGTAGCTGTTGTCCCCTTACCTACAGAACTACTATAATAAATTTCGCCGCCGTACTTTTCTACGATATTAAAGCAAATCATTAATCCTAAACCTGTTCCATTACTTTTTAATGAATAAAAAGGAGTCCCTAGCGACTTAACCTCAGCTTCCGACATCCCGCTTCCTTCATCGATGATTGTTATCTCAATAAAATTATTGTTCCTATTCGCCATAATAGAGACAGATTTACCAACATCCGAAGCCTCTAAAGCATTTTTTATTATATTAATAAGCAGCTGCTTAAATTCAATTTTATTAATAGAGATCTTGCAGTCTTCTTCTACATAGGTAACAATTTGATTATCAGATAACATTGCGTAGGAATGGAGCAATCCTGTGACACTCTCAATAACATCCTTCACATCTACTTTTTCTAGTTTTTGTTCTCCATTTGGCTTTGAAAGGGTTAGAAATTGCGAGATAATCTGTTCTACTGTGTTCAATTCATCAATCATTAATTTAAATTTTCTTTTCATAGGATCATCAAATGAAGGATCCTCATCAAAAAACTGTAAAAAACCTCTAACCACTGTCACTGGATTTCTAATTTCATGCGCAACGGCAGCTGTCAATTGTCCAACCATCTTTAAGCGCTCAGATTGCTGTAATTGTTCATAATAAAGCTGCTGTTTTTTCATCCGTTTAAATGATATTTGAAAAATGAAAAATAATAACACTTGAACCGCTATTATATTAATGAAATTCCCTAGAATATCATAATGTAAATATGTATATAGATCCCCTCTATCAATCAAGAGGATATAGCCAAATGTAATTACCATCAGTATTCCATTTATAATGAAGGAAAAATAGAACAATTTTAAATCAAAAAATAGAATAGAGAGTGCAGGAATAAGACAAATGAGGATATAGGTAGTCCAAGTTTGAGGATATAAAAAGAATAGCGTATAAAAATACGCAAATCCAAATAGAATGATAATCTTTCTAAAAGTATGTGTCTCATGCTTAGGGTAAATCCATAAACAAACCGTTAGAAACGTCACACATAAAAAATGAATGATATAACCAAAATCAATTCCATCTAACTCTAGAGTAGATAGTATTAATCCAGACATCATAAGAACGATGATCATTAACATTAATATGTAATAGGTTTTTCGATTCACCCGACTGTAGAACTCTCTCATGAATTCACCACTTTTAAATTGATTGTCGAAATAAGAATTATATCAGCTGAAATAGTAATAAACAATAACTGAAAAAAACTGTAAACTCGATGATATTATAGTTTGTAAAAAACTAAAAAACCGGGAGATACCATTTTAACAGTATCTTCCGGTTTTCTGTTTAACTTTGCATATTCTTTAAGCAAACGTCCATGTAGGAACGCTTGAAACCGGCAAGGGCTCCCTGCCCAGTCGCGGTTGAATATAACCACGGCTTCTGCGCCGGTTAAAGCTTTCCTCATAAACTAGAGAGGTGTTTCGGTCCTGATTATTTTATTATCTCTTTCCCTCTTTCTTCTATTTATCGAATACAAAACAAATAATAATATAAACCATAAAGGCGTCAACAATAAGGCCGGACGAGTTTCATCAGCAAATAGCATAATTATGAGTATGATTGCAAACAAAGCTAGAACAACATAATTCACAAAGGGTGTAAACGGTGCTTTGAATTTTGATTTGGCCTGCAATTCCGGCTTCGTCTTTTTATATCGCAAATGGCAAATTAGAACGACGCCCCAAACCCAGATGAAACAAATGGCACTAATTGTTGTCACGATGCCAAAAGCCGTCTCCGGAATCAGCTTACTCAACAAAGCGCCTACAGATAAGACAAGCGTGGATATGAATAAAGCATTACTTGGTACATGATTTTTATTAAGCTTTGCAAAGTTGGCTGGAGCCTGGTCATTTCTGCTTAGATTGTATAGAATCCGGCTTGTTGAGAACATCCCGCTATTACAAGCGGACGCAGCTGAAGTTAATACAACGAAGTTAATAACCCCCGCGGCAATCGGAATCCCCACTAAACTAAATGTTTTAACAAAAGGACTTTCTGCCGGGTTTAGTTCTGTCCAAGCGTTGATGCATAATAAGGCAATAATAGCACCCACGTAGAAAAATAGAATTCGTAAAGGTATTTTATTAATCGCCGATGGGATAGTTTTTTCTGGATTGGAGGTCTCTGCTGCCGATACGCCCACCAATTCCACACCCACAAAAGCAAACACAACCATTTGAAATGAAAGTAGGAACCCTGAAATGCCGTTTGGAAATACTCCCCCATGTGCCCAAATATTACTGAGCGCAACGGTTCCGGTAGTTGTTTTGAATCCAATCACCAGTAAGACTACCCCGATAGCAATCAATGCGAGAATAGTGATTACCTTAATTAAAGCAAACCAAAATTCCAATTCGCCAAAGCTTTTTACCGTTAATAAATTGAGTCCTAATAAAATAATTAAACAAATGACTGCGGGTATCCATTGCGGGATATCAAACCAATATTGTACATAGACCCCAACAGCTATAATATCGGCCATAGCCGTCATGATCCAACAAAACCAATAGGTCCATCCGGTTACAAACGCCGCCCGCGGTCCAAGATAGTCTTCGGCAATGTCTGTAAAAGATTGATAACCTGCTTTAGACAACAGAAGTTCTCCTAATGCCCTCATCACAAAAAAAATAGCGATACCCACAATTAAATAAGCAAAAATGATGGATGGTCCTGCCAGCTGTATAGCTTTACCTGATCCTAAAAATAATCCGGTACCGATGGTTCCACCAATCGCAATGAGCTGAACATGCCGATTCTCTAAATCTCTCTTTAATTCTTGTACTGCCATTTCAAACTCCCCCTTATGTGAAAAAATGTACAAGTAAAAATGATAACAAAAAAGAGATTGGATACGCTCCAATCTCTTAGGTCTAAGAATAATAAATAAAATACATTCCTTTATTCTGACGATGATCAGAATAACAAATGAATTATCTAGTACTCTTCTGTCCTTTTGCCTGAGATTGTGAACCCTTCGGCGCCGGGGGAATCCCCCACGGTCTCTCCAGAAGCTGCTCCTGCTATAGTGTGATCCATAGCAATCATAGCTTGCGAATTATTTAATTGTTATGCCGCTAACTTCATTTTTAATATTTTTCAATACTAATCATTGTCAAATATTTTGTCAATAACATTAATTACCGCTTTATTATTGTTCCATTAACTTTTATTGCACTCAATTAAGGGCTTGTTAGCCAAGCTGCCAATTCTTCTGTCTGCAGGCACAACCTTCAATAGGCGCTCCTTAGCACTCCATGATTGACTAACACCTTACATGTTTTCGTTTGAAGCCGAGCTGCGATTTATCAACTGCCTTTTGAATATTAATTGAAGCATTCAAAATCTTGCTTTTTGCACTACCGGTATGGACTTCCACCGGGCCAACTTCCTTTGCAATCTCAACCGCTTTATCATGAAGCGGCAGATAGGATACGCCCACAGTGTAGATGAAATTGTTCATTGCGTATTTCGTTCGCTCAGGAGCATCATGAATCGTGTTTTTTGCAAGCTCCAACATAGCGGCCAATTTTTCTGCGGAAAATTCACTGTCCGGGCGATTTCCGAGCAGCCAGCAGTAACAGTTCCAGCCCGCCGACATTTTCAGCTCTATCTCACTTGCAATCCATTTATCAGAAACCTCTTGCGCAATATCCGTCTCCGCCAACGTTACTGCCACCACAAAGTCCGATAGCATATAGAAATAAGCCCCAGCAATCCACCGCTCAAAATCCGACTCGGTCATTGCTTTAGGCTCCGCGATCACCCCGGCAAAATACATAGCGTCGTAATTTCCCGTAGCATAAAGCTGCTCGGCCAAGGGTTGATTATGTTTTATTTTTCTGAAGATGGGCTTCATCTGGCCTGTGGCCACACCAAAAAGCGGTTCGTGCGCGCCATTGGATAGATATATTTTCTTGGTGCGTTCCTTGCCGAGAGCTTCAAGCTCTTGCATGACCGTTTCTAAATCCATTGTTCGCACTTCCTTTTTAGATTATTGGCTAGGGACTCAAACTTTACTTGAATATATCATAAAAGCCCTTATAAATACCTTCTTTTATACATCAAGGTAATTTGCCCCGCTATGTATTCAGCGCTATATTGGTTGCCATCCTTAATCCACCACATAATAATCCCCAGTAGTGAGGCTGCAATAATATCAACGGAGACTACCTCCTTAGTAAGGTCAATGTTCCTCGCGTTTCTTCGTTTTTCGACAGTACTTTTTAACAGGTTGGTCAAGTGTTTTTTGAAGCCTTTATGCTCAATCAATACAGCAAAAACTTTCCGGTATTCAAAAAAATAATTTAAAAAGGTGACCAGCTGCTCCTGTTCGTTGTTGCTCTTCATTTGTAATAGCGGTTCAACCTTCATGGACAGGTCATCGAAGATTTCATGTACGATCTGGCGCAATAAATCGTTAATATCCTCATAATGCAAATAAAACGTTGCACGATTTAGTTCCGCGCGGTTGGCGATTTTTTGGACGGTCAATTGCGAAATCTCCACATTGTCGGCCAATAATGAAAAAACAGCGTTCTTAAGCATCTTTTTTGAGCGAATAGCTCGTGGGTCAACTCTTTTATGTTCAGTCATTTCATCCCTCTATTATCGTTTAAATGGCATTTCATCAACTAATTTACCTATTCTGTCGATTAGTCGACATTTTCAATAAAATTGCAAATAGGAATACTTTTTAAATCCTGATATGATTTATTTTATTGACACTATGTCGAAAAAGCAATGAAGAGAGGACTGCAACATGCAAGAAGACACTAAGAAAATAAATAAAGGGATCTTACTAACCATCTTAATCTTTGGTTGTTTCTTATCCACACTCAATCAGACGCTTTTAAATGTCGCCTTAAGTAGTCTGATGGATGTATTTGATGTCACGGCAACAACCGTACAATGGATTTCAACAGGATTTATGCTGATCAACGGGATTTTGATTCCGATTACGGCCTATTTAATGAAACGTTTTACAACACGGCAATTATTTATAAGTGCCATGTCATTTTTATTAATCGGTTCTATAATTTGTGCAGCAGCGCCGAGCTTTAGTCTACTCTTAATCGGACGAATGATCCAAGCTGCCGGTGCTGGCATTATAATGCCGCTCATGATGAGTGTTGTGCTGGCGATCTTCCCCGTTGAAAAACGTGGCAGCGCTATGGGACTGCTTGGACTGGCGATGATATTCGCTCCGGCTATTGGGCCAACACTGGCGGGATTTGTTGTCGAATACCACTCTTGGCGCTGGTTATTTATCGGGCTTATTCCACTTGTCCTCATTGTTATAGCGTTGGCACTCAAGTATTTAGTGAATGTATCTGAGACGTCTAAGTCGAAGCTTGATGTCATAAGTGTTCTTTTATCAACCGTCGGATTTGGCTTAATTTTATACGGCTTCAGTAGTGCAGGCAGTAAAGGCTGGGATGATGTAATCGTGATCCTGACCTTAGGGATTGGGGTCGTGGTAACAGCCGTATTCTGTCTTCGACAAATCAAATCGGATGATCCGCTGCTAAACCTGTCGGTCTTCAAAAATAAAGTGTTTACGATGACGTCTCTTATTAACGTATTAATCACGATGATGATGTACGCAGATATGATCTTATTGCCTATTTATCTGCAGAATGGCCGCGGGTTTACAGCATTTGATGCAGGACTACTATTGTTGCCGGGCGCACTCGTAAATGCGTTCATGTCACCCGTCACCGGTAAACTATACGACCGTTTCGGTGCGAAGCCGCTGTTCATCATTGGTCTATTGTTTATTATTCCATCTATGTGGGCGGTAACAGATTTATCTGAATCAACTACGTATACGTATCTAATGATTCGTACCATTGGCCTGCGAATTGGATTAAGCTTCATTACTATGCCACTCAATACAGCCGGGCTAAATGCGTTGCCCAAACAACTTGGCACTCATGGTACAGCTGTGAACAATACCGTTCGCCAAATTGCCGGGGCCATTGGTACTGCTGTCGTAATTACAATTTATACAGTGCAGGCAACAAGTCATGCAACTACAGTGATGCTGAACAATCCCTCCACTACTCCTGAGATTCTTAAATCCCTTACATCAATTCTTGGGGCAAGTGACGCCTACTACTTCATGATGATTTTATCCATTGCCGCATTTGTTATAACCTTATTTATGCCCACGAAAAACAAGCTCATGATTGAAAAGAAAGCAAACCTAGTTAGCAAGGAAGAACCTCAGTTGTAACTAGTAATTACAGAGTAAATGAAGAAAAGCCATTCCTTAGCGGAGTGGCTTTTGTTATGAATGGCTTGCTTTGGATCATTGGAGCACGTATTCCTACGAGCATCAATATTTCCTTATCCATATCAATATCCCCCTCTCCATATCAAATGTGTAGACTCTATTATAAAAACGAAAAAATATTTAAACTTTACACATAAGTTAATATATGGTATTTTAATAGTGTTATTAAAAGGAATATTAATCCATAATAAGGAGCTGATTCCATTCATGAAATTATCTTTAAAAAAGAGATTGATGCTTGTTGGAACCTTTGTTTCAGTCTTTCTTTTTTCTTTTGTTTCCCAAGCATATGCGACTAATTTAATTGGCTACCCTACAGCTACACAAGCTAAGAATAATTGGTGCTGGGCTGCGACTAGCGTTACCATACTTCAATATTACGGAATCTCTGTAAGCCAATGTTCTTTTTATGATCATGTGAAGGGAACCTCCGGCTGTACAACAGACGAGAGTGAATCTTATGGAACTGTTCAAGAAGGCATTCATGATTATGGTGTCTCCAGTTGGAATCATACAGGAGCACTATCTTACAGCGATGTAAAAAACCAGATTGATAATGTTGGCAGTCCTATATATGTAAGCTGGAAATGGAATAGTGCTACCGGTGGCGGGCACGCAGTAGTTATCTATGGGTACGACACATATAGTGGAAATGATTGGATTCAACACATGAACCCGAGTGGGGGCACAAAAACCTCCATGTTATACACCAACGTTAAAGGTGGCTCCAGCTACGATAGAACCTGGAGATGGGGACTTCATGGCTTCAACAAATATATTTAAGGAGGGCTTCCCATTAAGAAAACGCTGCTGTTAACTGTAACTTCATTCGTTTTATTTCTGACTTTTTTCTCACCTGTATGGGCTCAGACCGTAACTGAAGATGTTGTTTCTTTTGCAAATACAGAAGGATTAACATTGATTAAAGAAGGGCTATCTAAAGATCCTGAAGGGTATGGTTACAACAATGAAGCAGAGATTAGTGAAATTACCGTAGGTCAAGGAATGCAGATTCATTTTATTGATGGCGCTAAGCTTAGGGCGGCTTCCGATAGTCTGATTGAAACGGTCACACCCCAAGACAACTGGGAGTTTCTTATTTTATCGGGCGGAATACCCAAATCTAAAATGATCATTCAAAAGGATTCAAACGGGTCCTATCAAGTTACTGAGTTTGGAGGAAATCCTAATACTTTGGCCTATGCTATTCATTCACTAGAAGCTGAGGGTGAAGTGAGTGAGCCTACACTTATCCGTGAGCGGGACGAATATATAGCTGCCTTCAAGAAAGACAATCAGGAACTAATCATCGCCCCACAACAAGCCTCATCAGCAGAAACAAAAGGACTAAGCAATATTTCGGAGCCTCAAGCACCCGGGCATTTAATTGATGTGTTACAAACGATGCAGAACGATTCTTCCGATGACGAGCAGGATGGGTCGGGAACCATTGCTTCCGCATATTATGCGGACGATAATAATCATCTAACAAGGTCTATCACCATTAGCGCCATTATTGCTCTAGTAGCGGTATTTGTGTTCTGGGCCTATCTCAGAAGACGTAAACAACCTAAATAAATGTAAAAATAAGTAGGCCGCCCTCCTTCATTGGATTGCGGCCTACTTTGATAGATAGTACCTCTAAAAAGCCTCCCTCTCCCCATATGATTAGGACATAAAGGCTGCCAAAGACCTCGTTAGCATAACACCATTTGTAATGGTATCTTGCGGCTAAACATCTCGTCCAGTACCCATGCCCCTTTTATACATTTTTTCTGCTTCAATAGGACTTTCTTTTGCCGTGATATGATACGGAATTACCCGATAAACTTGAACCGGACCGCCAAATACAGCCGATCTATACTTTTCCACATGCTGCTTGGACAAGGGGCGATTATAATAACCCGGTACGTATTTATTGATCAATTCCTGAAGTACGTGTGTGGCTTCATCCAAATCTGAAATTGGTTCTGCTTGTCCAAAAATCATTACGCTCATATAAGCTGTATCCGTTTTGGCTGGTACCGGATCTGTAATAGTTCCATATTCCTCACATACCGTAAAACATACCTCCGGATTATCACGCATGACCTGATTACGTCTTCCATCTCCAGCCCCATGAATATACAGTTTCCCTTCAGTCCATACATAATTAAGTGGCACAACATAAGGGAGGTTCCCATCAACCAACCCCAGATAACCTAATCTCGTTTGGTGAAGGAACCTTTCAATCTTCTCTTGATCTAGGCATTCCCTGGTCTTGTAACGAACCGAATTCATATCGAATCTCTCCTTTTATTTAAATTGCGGATACCTGCGTTGTTACGGTAGTATATCAATGAATGGATTGCATTAAAATATCCATAATTCGCTGTTTAGAGCAATCCATAATCAGCTTTTTATGATTGGAGTTTCTATTTGGAGGTATGTACGATGATGAAAGTAATTCGTAATGATAAGAGACCGATCTGGCAGCAATTGCTTGATCAAGCGATCCATAATATTACTAGCGGAGTCTGGGCACCAGGAGAACTACTGATTCCTACCCGCGAACTTGCGCACATCGTAGGTGTCTCCCGCTCAACTATACAGATCGTCTATGAGGAATTGTTAAGTCGGGGTTATACAGTTACCTCCCGCCGGGGAGGGACGCGAGTTAGTACATGGAAGCAAGTCGCTATATCAACGAAGGAAATAGAAACAGAGGGCCCCACACCTCCTTCACTCTCCTTGCTAGACTCAGCTGTTGATCAATTACATGACTGGTTCAGAGGTAAAGAGCCGCTAGAAGTGGATATTGATTTCAGTCCCCATGAACCCTATTTGGACGAACAATTCCAAAAAAACTGGCGGCAATCGCTGCTCCAGGCATCCGCTGAAATGGATTTATCAAGCTGGGCTTACGGTAACTGCTACGGGTACACACCATTACGTGAGCAAATACAGCGTTATTTATCACTTGAACGGGGCATACATGTCCAAACCAATCAGATTCTGTTGACCTCAGGAGCTCAGCATAGTATTGACTTAATCGCACAGTCACTTTTAGCTGATGGGGACACTGTCTCAGTAGAAGATCCAGGTTTCCCAGCTGCTTGGATGGCAATGAAATACCGCCGTATGAATGTGGTACCCGTTCCTGTTGATGAGTATGGTCTAGTGGTTGAGCATATTCACCCGCAATCCAAACTGGTCTTTGCCACCCCTTCCCACCAGTGCGCAGTAGGGGTCGTTATGTCGGAGCCCCGCCGGCAACAATTGCTGCATAAGGCCGTTCAAGAACGATTTTGGATCATTGAAGACGATTATGATAGTGAATTTCGATATCGTGGGGAGCCGCTGCCAACGCTGTTTAGTCAGGCATCTAATAATACTTTGTATCTCATGAGTTTCTCTAAAATGATTGCACCAGGCATTCGTATTTCGGCTATTGTTGGATCAGTCGAGGCAATTGCTCAGCTAGCGAAGGTGCAGGAGCTGACTTACCGTCATCTTCCGATTATGGATCAGCTAACACTAACCCACTTCATTAAAAATGGTCATTTTATGCGCCATATGCGAAGAGTCAGAAACGTGTACCGGCGAAGACACGAGGTCATGGCAAAAGCTATTATGGCTAGCGGTTTAGGGGAGCGCTTCACGCTCAGTGGAGTAGAAACTGGATTACATATGTTATTAGAAGCTGAGGAAACATTCGACGAAGAAGCTGTGACAAAGTTAGCCCTACAACATGGAATACGTGTGTACCCTCTTGGACCCTATTGTTTGGATAGCAAAAGAAAAGGATGGGTATTAGGGTTTGCAAAAGTAGATGAGGCAGCGATTGAGCAGGGCATTTATCGTCTTGCGGAGCTGATCCTATAAAATCATCTCCGCAGCACTCACAAAATTTGTTGAACAGTCCATAGACTATTTTAGATTTATGAAACCATTGCTTCCGCGTATTATCCGGACGATAATAATCACCTAACAAGGTCTATCACCATTAGCGCCATTATTGCTCTAGCAGCGGTATTTGTGATCTGGGCCTATCTCAGAAGACGTAAGTAACCTAAGTAAATGTAAAAAGAAATAGGCCGCTCTTTTCATGGAGTGCGGCTTATTTTTCTCTCATCTACGGCTCCCGAGAAATATTCAAACACTGCACTCTAATACTATTAAAAACTTACCAAGAAACTACTAAAAGGCATGTTGATTACTACTTCCGGAGAGTATTTTTTATATGAAGGAATCAATCCTGGATTGGCTCAAACAGGCAATGTAGTATTTGAAATCCCAGAAGATATGACTGGCTTTCTTTTGAATGTCCAAACTGGGTTCTGGGGAACCGAACAAGGACAGATTGAATTGAAATAATACTATATGGATCGTAAACCACCCAACTGGATATTTAAAAATCAATGAAAAAGGCACTACCTTGAGGCAGTACCTTTTTCATTGTTAAGTGAAGAGATCTCCAATTTAGGGGGGGTAATACTCCACATCGACCCAATCAGGTCGTACATTACATAGCTTTTTCAGCCAGATCACTAACTAAATTTCTCATCCACTTACGGGAGTAAATCCGGGCGTAGCCGAAGCCAAAGCGGACAACCTCCTCCAGCGAGATGACGAGATACACAAGGTAGACAGGTTGCTTCCAAATGTATGACAGCAACAGCCCGGATGGGACACCTATCAGCCACGTTGCGGTAGACTCCATGCCGAATACGAACTTGCTGTCTCCTCCGCTGTTTAGAATACCGCCGGCTATAATCATATTGGATACTTTGACCCAAAGAAATCCAGCAAACACGATAACGATATACATGCTCATTTGCTTAGCATCCTCGGAGATATTGAACGCAGAGACATACAGCTTCGAGCCTGCCGCAATGATAACCCCGACAATCAGAGAGATAATGATGCCTAGGCGAATGAACCTTTTCGCATGATCGAGTGCGATATCAGATTCATTCGCACCCAAACGGTTGCCAACCATTACCCCTGCTGCACTAGCCAGACCCGATAATAAACCGATGCAAAGACCCTGAAGTGGGAAGGTAATGGTCATTGCAGTCATTTCCATCGTCCCCATACGGCTATAAATGACCGCATATGCCGTTTCACCCAATACCCAAATCAATTCAGTCAGTAGCAGCGGATAGGTCGTTCCAAAAAACTTGCGAATGAGCGGTTTAGGAACGATGAATAAGTTCTTTAACCCGACAGCTCCCGGTAAACGATACCGGTACACGGCACCAATGATCAACAAGCATTCGAAGACCCTAGAGATAAGAGTAGCAATGGCAGCGCCCTTCAGACCAAGCGCAGGAGCACCGAAATGACCGTAAATAAGTACGTAATTCAGTATAATATTCAAGCCAACTGCAATTAGACTTACATACATCGGCCATTTGGCATGGCCAGTACTGCGTAAAATCGCGGAATACATCATCGTGAGCATGACAGGTACAAAACCGATCGACATTATCTGGAGAAAGATATAACCCTCATCTATTACATTCACGTCTGTAGTGAATAGGCTCAAAAAGAGCGGCGAGTCGATAAAGACAGCCGCAGAGAACAGGAACGAGAACGCAAAGCCGGTGATCAGTCCGAGACCCAGTACTTGAGAGACGCTTTTGGAATCTTTATTTCCCCAAAACTGGGCTGCATATATGGATACACCCGTCGATAAACCGGCCAAGACAACCGCGATGATCCCGTATATTTTAGTCGACATCCCCACCGAGGCAATTGCCACATCTCCCAGCTGCCCAACCATCAATTGATCCGTCAAATTAAGCAACGCCATCAGCAAGCTTTGAAGCGTAACGGGCACAGCGATTTTATAAACACTTTTGTAGAAATCTTCTTTCTCTGACATGTATCGTTCACAACCCCCATATTCTCGATTTTTCCAGAACTTATAGCCATTCGCAGTCTATGACTTAGTGTGAGGTTAGATCACCTTTTTGTAGCGCATGAGCGTGTAGTTATCTTTTGGTTGAATTTCTACAACCTTGAACTTTTTCGCAAAGTTCAATTGCTGATACCCGTCTCCATCCACTAAAGTAATGTTTGTGGAGCCGCCTATGATGATTGGAAGCTGCATTAGAATAATCTCATCGACGATATCCTGATTGAAAATATGCCAGTTTAAGAATCCGCCGCCTTCGACCATCAGACTGGTAATCCCATAGTTCTCCTCCAACTGACGTTCAAGCTCCACAAAATCTACTTTATCCTCGCCGCAGATAAGGCACTCCTTCCCTCTTTGCCGGATCTGTTTGATTTTTTCTTCATCCCGTCCTTTCTCGGTCGTGACAATAATCGTCTTCCCTTGGTCCGAGAGTACATTGCAATCTAGCGGAATATCCAAGGTAGTTGTCGGAATGATACGAATTGGATTTTTATTTTCCTCATACCGATTAGTAAGGAAGGGATTGTCCGTCAAAATTGTATTTTTGCCGACCATAATTCCCTGCACCTTCCCCCGGAATAGATGAATAAATTCCATATCCTCACTGGAAAATAAAGAAAAAAGCTCTTTACTCGAATTACCAGCGCCCATAGTGAGCTTTCCATCAATAGAAATTTGGCTGAATATCGTTGTTTTCATTTGGCTCTCCCCATCTCTAATTAGCTTTTAAATGCGCCCCAAGAGGCTTGAATAGTCTGTTCTATTTTGTTCAATGCTTGTTCAGGATTGCTCAGGGGCAGCTCAATAAGACCCGCATTTAACGCCTCCCATACATGGATCATGAAGGGATAAGTCGGCATCGGCCGTGAATGATCCAAAAGCGATAAAATCATCTTTTTGTTAGGCGCAGCAGAGGCAGCTAGACGGTTTAGCACCTCTTCCTGAGCCGGAATCCGCTGTACACCCAGCGTCCACATCGTTTGGCATTCGTCACTCAGCATAAAGCGCGTGAATGATATAATATCTTCCCGCTCCTCGGACGTTAATGAATGATTAGGGTAGATCAGGCCGATAGAAGAAGACATAGATAACGATTGCCGCCCTTCGATGCTCGGAAGCTGGCAAACCGCAAGCCTATTGTTCATATGCTTATCTAGATGGTTATAAATCCACTCGCCACAAATAATGGCGCCGATCTTACCGTCAATGAACTGCTCAAGCAGTCCTGTGGAGCCGTCGAGACTAACGAGCACGCCTTGATCCATCTTGTCGCTAATAAACTGAAGCGCCTGCTTCATTTCAGAGGTGACGATATTCGGCTTTCCATTCTGTACAGGCCAGCCGCCGAAAGCTGTAAGGAACGGAATAAACCAATAGCCTTGCTGTAAGTCAGCTCCAATCGGTACGATACCTTGGGCGGATAACCTTTCTGCTGCCTCTTCGAACACGTCCCATGTCGTCGGCGCACTAGGGTAAATCGACGGGTTGTAATACACAACCAGATGATTGCCCCGCAATACCGGGATACCATACTGAACACCATTCATTTGCATCGTTGAAAGGGCACCCTCAGTCAGCGTATCGCCAAATAGCCCGCCCGGCACTTCAGAGTAAAGACCGTTCTCAACATAGGAGGACATGTCGGCAGGAACCATCGCCAGATGCGGACCTTGCTGGGTGTCCTTAATTTGGTTCAGGCGCGCAGTCAGCTCCGTAATATTCATGACTTGTGGCGTAATTTGTACCCCAAAGCGCTCTGTATACAGCTTACAAATTCCCTCCAGCACCTCAATCGAGGTATCTCCCGGACCATCAAATTCATGCCATACCACGACTTCCTTATTGTTCTTTTCCATTGCAGCCTCTCTCCCTTACCTAAATTGTCTATGATTGTTTACGAGCACTAAAGCCTGATTAGGCGCAAGCAGCAAGCAGTCTAACGCCTGACCTACGCTGCTACCCGTTAAGGAACTATCCAGTGTTACCGTCATTGGGCATCGGCCAGGCACGGCTACCTTCAAATCAACTTGGCAGAAAGCATCAGCACTCAAGTTAAAGCAGCACAGCAGCGTTTCATCCCCTTGCATATACCCGTAAAGAACAATACCTTCCGGGGATTGAGCCACGAAAAAGTTTTCCGGCTTCACTAGGTAGCGCCAATCTCTCTTGAGTTCACTTAGCTCCGCCAACAATGGCAGCATCGGTGTAGGATTGGTCCAATTAATTTGCATGACGTTAAAAAAAGCTCGGGAAATCTCCTCTCCGTTCGTGTTATCTCCAAGACCACAGTTGAGGGGCTGCTCCTCGTTCATTTCATAACCCGTCGTCACGTATGGAATCGCGTTTGGAAGAAATTGATTAAATACCGCAATCATCCGAGCAACCTCAACACCGCCACGGCTGGTGATCCGAGGAGTATCTGCTGTTTCTGCACAAGCAAATACATGAATATTCAACTCAGGCAGCTCTTCTAAGAATGAAACGAGATTGTCTTTAGTAATTTGTGTCATGACGTTCCACCCACTGCCAAGCATAATGTTATAGCCGGTGTTTGCCGCCTTCTTGTGGTTGCGATTGAACAAATCTTCGCTGATTAAGATCGCATTTGGATTCATCTCTTTAATCGTGTCAAAAATACGAGTCAACAACGGAATAGGAAGCACGTGTCCGATGTCGATGCGGAAGCCGTCAATCCCATATTTTTCGAGATTAACCCGTACTGCCTCCTCCAGAACATCCCACAGCTCCAGATTCGGCTCCTCTCCCGGGTAGTCATTACATTTAATCGTATCAAAAAGGACATATGGCGCCTGATCCGGACTTATAAGATGTCTCACTTGCGGAGAGAAATCCTTGTAGAGGCGTAAGAACGTAATGTCTGTCCAAATCGGCTGCACATCATTTATCCAATCCGAATGCGCTGGAGCAGTCGTTATCCCCATCTCTTGCTCCACCAAAGTTAATAGCTCATCTCCAGTTTTAGCAGCTTTCTCCTTTAAGTGCTGCCAAAGAATTGGATGGAGTTCATTGGGCGGTGGCGTGAACTTCCGCAGAAATACTGCTGTCTCCTGGCTGCGGTAGACCGTCTCCAATTTGTCCGGCGTACACTCCTCAAAAAATCCAAGCTGGGGAATTGCGGGCGGCGCAAAGCCTTCTAATTCGTCCATTTTGATCCAATATACCCATTCAGGATGCTCGGTAATGAACACACTGTTTTTCGCCGTCACACGGGGAATGAAATCAACAACAGTCTTAATATCAAGTAAATGACAAGCCTCTACCAAAGCGCTGAGCTCATCGTGGATCGTAAACTCCTCCATATCATCCAATAGGCTATCGTGCAGGTTCTCGTCCAAATGGAATAACGATTGCACTGCGTAAGGGGACCCAATATCCCCCTTCAGATTCAACTTGCTGTACTGGTTAACTGGAAGCATGTACAGAATATTGATGCCCATTTTCTTTAGCAGAGGCAGAAGAATAAAGAATCTTAAAAAAGTACCCGATTCAATTTTTCCGTCATGGTTGTAATCCCAAGCCGTAGAATAGCGAAGAAGCGAAGAATAGATCGCGCTATCGTCCAGATTTATGCGTTCCTTAAGCAGATATCTCCACGAAAGCCTGTCCACATAATTCAAATGATCAGTCAAAAAATCATACGGGTGTACACAAATTTCACCCTCTTTTTCTAAGAGAACACGTTCATATTGGCACTCATTCCACACTGCGGGTATCCAAATTGGCTCTACCTCTTTGGCCTTTTGTGTAGACAAGTAATCTTGAATTAATCTGAATTTGCTATCATTGCTCATCAACAGTGCCACCTCTCATTGATTGTAGTCTTACGTTTAGGGAACAAAAACCGTCTTTACGGTTTCACTCCCAACCACCTTCAAAGAGTTCAATTCATAGCCGATTAACTCATCTATCGCTGCTTCATGCTGACTGAGCTTAACTTTTCTAGTTACTAGTTTCTCCATTTCAGGAGTTTCAGCGGCAAACCGCAAAGCTTCCTCGAACATGTAGCGGTATTCACCTGCTGCTATAATTTTTATTGCATGCTGCACGAATTTGGTAGGGGAAAAGGTGTAGCGATACTTCGCATTAATACCAAAAGGAACGATGCGGCCTCCACGTTCAATCCACTTTTCCGCCATTTCGAGTTGAGTGCCCACCGTATCGATAATCACATCAAACTTATGTCCCGCACAGATTTTGTCTACGGTAGCTTGATTTAATTGGGCAGGGGTTAGAGCAAAATCTGAGATCTCTTTGGCAAAAGCTAACCGATAGGGATTAACTTCAGTCGCTACCGTGAGCGCAGATTTCGACTTGCTCACAATTTGGCTTAACAATCCCATTGGACCCGATCCAAGAATAAGTACCTTGTCGTCTGCTGTGACATTGGCTTCTTTGAAATTGTGCAGTACACAGGCAAGCGGCTCAATCAAAACCCCCGTCTCCCAGCTCATATGATCGGGAAGACGGTGTGCAAACGTTTGTGCAGTTGAGTAAAAAAAAGTGAATGTCCCATTTCGATTCAAACCCGCAATAGGCATCCCATTTCCATCGATGCCCGTACAGAGGTGCGGCTGTTTCTTCAAGCAAAAATAGCATTCATCACAGCTTTGATTCGGATCGATAACTACGCGGTCGCCTACCTTAACACGGTCAACGTTGCTGCCGATTTGGATTACAGTCCCTACTGCCTCATGACCACGAATGACGCCTGGAACCCCCTCCTCTTTCCCAGTTATGACTGCTAAATCTGTTCCACATACACCTGTCATCTCAATCCGGATCTTGACTTCATCCGGTGCTGCAATCTGCGGCTCTTCCCATTCGCAGAGCTCCAGCTTATGATTAGATGTCCACACCAACGCTTCCATACTCATTCCCCTTTCACTTTTTTGTTATCCATATTCGCCCAGAATATATCATAACTACCATGTAAAAGTAAGGTGAATGTTGTCGAAAAATGTTAATAATTACATTTTTTAATAAACACTCACGAGTAAGCGCTTTAATTTTCTTTCGCTTATTATGCGGAGTGCACTGTCTCAAACGGCAAGTTTAAGGGCCATCCCTTGTGGGATGACCCTTGAATACTATCGTGATCAATCGAGCACCGCACGGGAATAAATCCCGAATCAACGTCTCCTATTTTGCAGCTTCCGCTTCCAGCCGTGCAATGACCTCTGAGCCAGCTTGATCTGTGAAGCTAAGCACCCCGTTTTCCTGAACGATCAGTCCTTCCCGTATTCGGCCATCCAGCCAATCGCTGATCCAGCCGGGAGCATACCCGCCTTGGCCGAACTCGCCGCCAAAAGCAATCATTTCTTCATATACATCCAGATATTGTTGACGACTCGTATTTGGATAAGAGCTTGTGTATAGCCAGAACTGCACATCATACATCAGAGTAGAAAGCTCATCCGCATGAAAGGAGAAGTGTCCCTTCTCTTCAACGATTCGGGTACATACTTTACGGATCTTATGCTCAAGCTGATCTACTTCAGACACATGGCTGCACAGCTTCGCAAGTAATGGTGAGAATTGGCCTACGGCTACTTTGCGCAAATCCTCCTCTTTATCTTCTTCAGAGGTGTCGTATTCTTCATCACTCACCAGGCCGCGTATAAACGTCTCGAAGTCTGGGGCCAGAAACGTAATCTCATAATTATCTTCCTGATCCACATGAATCACCTCGGGTTCACCGTCCTTCCCGCAATTCCGGTAATCCAGCATCACGACATCATGACCTGCCGAAGGGCAATCGCAAATTACCACGCCAATGTCAGGGTATCCCCACTCCTCAATCATAAACGGACTGCCGAGATCGCCGCAGAGTGAATAGCTTTTCTCACGTCCGATGCCCATAATGCCCGTAATCGCGATATGATCCTCAGCCCATGAGGTCGCATCCTCCGTAGGAAAACAGGTATTATAAGGCACTCCCCCATTGTGCTGCTTCATCAGACTGATATAAGAGGCAGGAAGCTTGTAACCCAGTTCTTCTTCTACAGAAGCAATCAGCTCATCCGTAGGCGGGGCCGAAACATATTCTTTTAGCGCATAATCGCTATCTTTCCAAAATTCGGAGAGGTCCATCCCTTCAAAAGGAGTTGCAGTCGTCCCCGAATCATTATGTTGCTCTCTGATTGCCTGTCTGGCTGCGGCGTGTTGTTCTTTGCGTAGCTTGCGCTGGCTGAATTTCAGAAACATGGCCGTATTCTCATCATCCGGATCGAGGTCATGGGCAATACCCAGCACTCTCACCGCTTCCTCATATCGATTCAAATAATAATAGGAATATCCCACACGAAAATACCACAGATAATCATTCTGTCCTTGTTCCGCAATCTTCGCGAAGTGTTCAAGGGCTTCTTCATAACGTTCCAAATTGTTATACGCTCTTGCCAGACTGCTGACCATCTCGTAATCTCTGTCCGCTGGAGGAATCTCCATCAGAGTGTCTACAATCTTCTGGTGTTCATCATCTTCATGCCACTGTGTCAGCTGTGCGATTAGTTCTTTGTCCATGGTCTACCTCCCCAAGCTTATAATCAAGTTACTAGAATATAGAGAAATATGGTTTTCCCTATTCTACCAGATGGGATGTAGGTATTGAAAATCGATAATAGAGCCTCACAAAGATTCTTAATTATGGGTACAGCCATATCCCAGAAACCGTCATCACCGCTGGCAGTGCAGCCTCGTCAACCGCTACATTGTCATACCAGCCGCCCACTGCAAGGTTCAGCACCAGATAAAATGACTCGTTAAAGGGCATAACCCCTGGCTCCAAGCAGCGCTCGGCAAAGCAATGTCCGTCTACCAGCCATCGAATCGAACTGGCGGTCCATTCCAGTGCATAATCATGGAATTCATTAATGGTTCCGCTTTCAAAATGGTGCGAGAACTCCTCGACGATTTGATGTTCCCAATCCTTTCCGTAGTGCAGTGTTCCGGATATTTGCTGAGGCAAGCGGCCTTTGGCTTCCATGATATCTATCTCGCCGGAAGCTGGCCAAGGTCCGTAAGCCTGTTCCTGCGGAAGCAACCAGATGGCAGGCCAAACCCCTTGCCCCACCGGCAGCTTTGCACGCACAACTAACTTCCCATAGCAAAAGGAAAAATGGTCCTTTGTATCCAAACGAGCCGAGGTATATGCAAAATTGCGCCCATCCTTTCCAATGGATTCACTGCGTGCGCACAGATTTAAGCCAAATTCATCGATATACAGATTGCTGGAATGATCCGTGTAATACTGCTGCTCTCCGTTGCCCCAACCTGGGTCTATGGGATTACCTTCATTATCTAATAAGTCGTTGCCAAGGCGGATATTCCATAGCTTCAAATCGGCATTTCTATCTAAGAAATTCTGTTCCCATACAGGTTTATTCATCCTTTGCACACTCCCTTCATTTAATCACAGCATACTTAATTTTTGCGGCTGGTCAAACAAATCTAAAAAAATGGGATAGGGTCGATAATCATGGGCTTTTTTTCCTATACGCTTTTTCATACGATGAAATAGAAAGGGGGCACGGAAAATGTTCCAATACAGAACGGAACAAATGAAAGCGCTTTTTAAGCAGTGGCAATTGCAAAGCATGGTTATCCCGGGAATCATCTGGATGTTTATCTTTTGTTATATCCCTATGTTTTGGCTCATTATTGCATTTATGGACTACAGCATCGCCAAACCCTTACTAGAATCACCGTTTGTCGGGCTGAAGCATTTTCAGGATTTTTTGACGGATGAGCGTTTTTGGCGTTCGATTCGCAATACTCTGGGGATGAGCAGCATCAAGCTGGTCTTGGGTTTTCCCATTCCCATCTTGTTTGCCTTGCTGCTGAATGAAATACGGAGTCTTCGTTTTAAGCGAACGGTACAAACCATTTCGTACCTGCCGCACTTTATTGCCTGGACGATTTTTGGCGGCATTGCACTCAATTGGCTGGGCGAGGGCGGTGTGATCAATCAGTTGATGATGGCGATCGGGCTCCAGGAACGCGAAATTCTGTTTAACAGCGACCCTAAGTACTTTTGGTGGATCACCTTTTTCACCGATACGTTAAAAGAAACCGGCTGGAGCGCCATTATCTACATAGCGGCAATATCCGGCATTGATCCGGGGCTGTACGAAGCGGCTGAGCTGGATGGCGCAAACCGGCGGCAACGGATGTGGCATATCACCATTCAGAGCATACGCCCCACCATCGCTATTTTGTTCATCCTCGCTGTCAGCGGGATACTTGGCAGTAACTTTGAGCAGATCTTTATGTTGAAGAACAATATGAACATGAGGATGGCGGAAAGCCTAGACTTGTATATCTACAACATGGGGTTGGTCTCCGGGCGCCATTCCTTCTCAACAGCCGTCCTGTTCGCCCGCTCTATTGTGGCGCTAGGTTTGTTGTTTTTGGCCAATCACACATCCAAAAAACTAACCGGCGACAGCATTTTTTAGAAAGGAGAGGACAGAGGTATGGAAAGACGCAAAAGATTTCGGCAAATTGGAGTATTTGAGGTCTGCAACACCCTGCTGATGCTGGCGGTTTGCTTTTTAACACTATACCCGATGTGGTTTGTATTCATTAACTCGCTTAATGCGCCGCAGCAGGCATCCCTGGGCACCGTCAACTGGTTTCCCAAAGAATTATCGCTGGCCAGCTATAGTGTTGTGTTCAATGATAAGACAATGATGAACGGTTTTTACATTACCACTCTGCGCACAGTGATCGGGACAGCAACGCATGTGTTGTTTACCGCCATTATTGCTTACGGAATGAGCAAGTCTAATCTAATCGGACGCAAGCTGTATCTTAAAATCGCATTGGTTACGATGCTGTTCTCAGGCGGGCTGATCCCTACATTTATTCTGATGACGAAGCTGGGATTATATGATAATTTTTGGATATTCATCATTCCCTCTATGTACACTTTTTTTAATATGGTCATTTTCATGAGCTTCTTCCGCACCATACCTGACAGCCTGGAGGAATCTGCGAAAGTAGACGGTGCTTCAGACTATGGTGTCCTGTTCAGAATCGTATTGCCCAATAGCATGGCTGTCATTGCGACTATATCGCTTTTTTCAGCCGTTTATCATTGGAATGATTATTACCAGGGGGTCATCTACATCCGTTCGCAGGAATTACTGCCACTGCAGACCATGCTGTACAAAATCATTGCGGAGAACTCTATGTCCTTCATGCAGCAGCAAGCTATGGCGCAATTCGGCGCAAGACTTCCCGGCAACTCTATTAAATTTGCATCCATGATGGTGGCCACACTGCCTATTCTGATAGTCTATCCTTTCATTCAACGCTATCTGGTCAAAGGCGTGATGATTGGCGCCATTAAGGGATAAGAGTGTGAGTGTCTAGAAACTGGTATACAAAAATTCAGAAGCAGCAAAGAAAGGATGATAATGTCATGAAACGCAATCTGATTAAGCCGGGGTTGACCCTCGTTCTGGCCGCAAGCCTGATGCTAGGCATAGCCGCGTGTTCCAATTCAGCGAATAGTGAAAATAAGCCAACACCACAGCCTACAGATAGTACACAGCCGCCGCAGAGTGAAGCAAAGCTCAATCCCGATGATCCGGCATGGAAGCTGGATACCAGCCCTGTTGATTTGACCTGGTTCGTAGGTGCTAACTGGTATGCCCACACTTGGGGAGACAGCTTGACCTCCAAGTACGTAACGGAAAAAACAGGCGTAAACATCAAGCTTGAGGTACCTTCTGGTGAAGCGAATGAGCATATTACCCTAATGATGACCTCGGGCAAGCTGCCAGACTTGATATCAATGGGTTCGTGGGAAACCGCTGTCAAAAAGCTGTGGGAAGGCGATCATGTCTACGCCTTAAATGAATTAGCTGACAAGTATGACCCTTACTTCTTCAAGGTGGCGGGGGACGGTACACTGAAGTGGTATCGTCAAGAAAATGGCAATACCTATGGCGTTCCGAATGATTCATATAGCCCCAACCTGATGCATGAAACTGGCATGACGGCCGCCAACCAGACTTTCCTGGTGCGAAAAGATTTGTATGAGGAGATGGGCAGCCCGGACCTTAGCACTCCAGAGGGCTTTCTGAACGCACTGCAACTGGTAAAGGATAAGTACTCCCAATATAAAGGCCAGCCCATCAGTCCCTTTTTTGCACAAGGGAACGTCCCTTACGGGATGACCGAATATCTGCAGAACCTACTGGCCGTACCGCATGAGAAAGACGGAAAAGTATACGACCGCATTACCGATCCCGATTATATTGCCTGGCTAAAAACCTTCCGTACGGCTTACGAGCGCGGGTTGATTAATGTGGATTTCCTGGTGGATTCCGATACTCAGGTCGAGGAAAAAACAAACAACGCCCGCTATTTCATGATGGTCCGTGAGTGGACCGGTATGTCGGCTGTCAATCCTATGCTGGCTGCTAGCGGCAACCCGGACTCTTACTACATCGCAGTCGATGGGCCAAAGAACAGCAAGGGCGATAACCCTAAGTTATTCCCTGGCAACATGGACGGCTGGATGGTGACGATGATTAGCAAATCAACCGAAAACCCTGAACGAGCCATCCGCTTTTTGACCTATCTGGCCAGCGAAGAAGGCCAGCGAGATTTATTCCTTGGCAAGGAAGGCGAAACATGGGAGATGGTAGATGGCAAGCCGCAGCTGAAGCCTGAAATGGTAAAATTACTCGACACTGATATTGAGAAGCTGGAGAAAGAATACGGCATCATGGATACCTATTGGATGATGCGAAACCCTGTAATCGTCAACCAGTGGAGACCGGAGAAATCTCCTGTCATTAAGCAAATGGAAGACTTCGCCAATATGCAGGCCGATATTGATAGCGGTATCTATAAGGGCTTAGATCCACAGGGCGATTCTGATGTGTCGGTAGCCTGGTCCCGTATTTCGCAAAATTGGGAGGAAGTACTCCCTGAGCTAATTACGGCCAAGAATGAGGCTGAATTTGATAAAATCTTCGACAATTTCCTTGACCGCCGCGAGAATTACAGCTTTGGCAAGGTGATGGAATACCGCCAGGCTGAACTGGATGTGCGAAAATCCAAAATGGCAGAGTAATAATGCCCGTATTAAGATTGCTGCCGGCCACCGAAAGGGTGGCCGGTATTCCCTTTTTCGCTTCTTTTAACCATTTAACAAAACAGCCTAGTTACCTACCGGGCAGTTTGTAATATATGGTATATTACAAGGGTAGGAGGCTGCTTAAATGAAGTATCTGCTGACTAAAATGAAGAAGCTGTACCGTAATTCCCGCATCTCCCAAAAATTGTTTTTGGCCTTTAGCATGATGATTGCCATCCCTGCGATTGTGGTATCCTTTTTATTTATCCGCACACAGGAAAGTCAGCTATACAAGGACGCTATGGCTACCGGCAGCAGCCATGTCTCAAGAATTAACGAACAGCTGCGCAGCAAAATGGGCATTCTTGAGAACGCTTCCTCTACTGCGCTGAATCAAAAGGCATTTGTAGATTTTATTCACTCCAATATGCGCGGGGATGGCCTGCGTCTCGTAAAATTTAGACAAAATCAATTTGAGCAAATGCATAATATCATTCAAAGCTACGAGATGATCAGCCAGCTCAGTTTCTATGTCGATAATCCAAACCTATTTGAGATTTGGCCTGAAATCTACCATTATGACAAGTTCTGGCCGAAGGACTACTGGGTGACACTTCGGGAGGAAGGCGGTGCGGCATACCGCTTATTTGCTTTTAAAGATGGAGAGCATACGCTATCCTATTACCGGTTGGTACGTCTTCAGGGGCAACAGCAGAAACTCCCTACCATTATGGAAATCCGCGCCCAGCATAGCGTCTTTTTCAGTGACTTGCTTGAGGATAGCGGGGGGGATTTCTTTTCTGTAGTGATGGATGGAGCCGACTCTTCCCGATCGGTATACAATCCTGAGCATATTTTTTCTCAAAATGCCGGTGAAGAATTGGATAAAATTCTAGGCAGCATTCACCAGCGGTTGGATGTGCTGCAGCAGAGTAGCCCCATTAAGGTAAAGGTAGGCGACCATACTTACTACGCGTTGTATCGCTACATCGCCCCACTGAACGCCTATGTAGTGGATATTGCCTCTCATCAAGCGCTGATGAAAGGCCCACGAAGCTGGTATTTGCTCGTAGTAGCGATCACATTGTGTGTATTGCTGCTGATGTTACTGCTCGTTTCACATACCACTCGGCGCATTTTCCGCCGGCTCGACAGGGTGCTGGTTTCTATGCGCAAGGTGCGGCAAGGCCAACTGGATGCGAAAATTGATACCGGCCTGGATAAAAACGAAACCGGTGACGAAATCGACGAGGTGGCCGTCAGCTACAATAATATGTTGGACGAAATCAAACATCTGATGACCCAAGTGGTAGATAAACAGCTGATCGCCAAAAATGCACAACTGCACTCGCTGCATTCGCAGATCAATTCACACTTTTTATATAACGCGCTGGAATCCATCCGTATGCTCGCGGAGGTTCAGCGACAGCCGGCTATCGCCGAAGCGTTGGTGTCTTTAGGCTCACAACTGCGATACAGTATGCAATGGCGCAGCGATACGGTTGCGCTTAGCGAAGAACTTGCCAACATACACAGCTTTGTCCGATTCATAAACTTTATGGAGGGTGGCAGCATTGAGTTGACGGCGGATCTCCCGCAGGAGGTACTGCGTTATACAATCCCTAAAATGTGCATGCAGCCCATCGTCGAAAATGCCGTTCATCATGCAGCGCCCTCGGGCGGCAGCGTAAGTATCCAAATTACCGTATCGGTAGAAAATGACAGCCTTCTGCTAATTGAGATACGAGATGATGGCGCAGGTATTGACCCGGAAATGCTGTCCAGTCTGCAGGCTGTGCTGCGGGGCGACTCAGATTCACCGATTGTTACCAGCAAAAACGGACTGGGCTTGGAGAACGTGCATAAGCGCATACAGCTTCATTATGGTAAGGACTGCGGTCTTTGGATTGACAGTGTGCAGGGCGCCTATACTTGTGTAACCATACGTTTGCCTTGGGAAAATGTGAATCTTGGAGGATGGTAGGGCATGATCAATATTCTAATTGTGGACGATCAAAAGCATATTCGTGATGGGCTGCAGGCTATGCTGCGCCAATTTGCGCTGCAGCTGGACAATATTTACTGTGCCGTAAACGGAATTGAGGCCTTGGATATATTGAGTCAGCACAACATCCAACTGGTGATTACTGATATCAGGATGCCCGATATGGATGGACTGACGCTGATGGCGCAGAGCAAACAGAAGCACATCGAGGTAGATTATCTGATTATTAGCGGCTATAGTGATTTTGCCTATGCTCAAAAGGCCATCGAACTTGGAGCAAAGGGCTACCTGCTCAAACCTGTTAAACGTGAAGATCTGCAAACCGCAGTAGAACATGTAGCGAATGAGATAAAAACACGGCAGACGCTCTCGCGTAATATGGAGCATATCTCGCGCCGCGCCCGGGAGACAGACCGCAAGGAACTGAGTATGTTCATGCAGGGTGCAATGATTGATGAGGCGTGGGTTATCCAGACCCAGCAACAGAATCCAGGGTTGTGGAGTAATTACCGCCTGTGTCTGCTGCGGGAGGAATTATGGATTAACCAACCGGGGGCTGACAGTAGCCACAGCATGGAATCCCTTGCCTACCGTGTGTATGGCAGACGAGGGTGTATATGCCTGCAACACCGCCCGTACCTGATTCTCGCGGTTGATGCGGCCGTAGAAACGGGAGCCTTCCCGGCCGCCCTCAAAGCAGGACAGATAGATGCCATTACTGCCATGACCAGCCCGCAGCAAGGATTGAAGGAGTTGCCCCGCAGCTATACACAAGCGTTGGAGCTCTATCGCCACAGTTACCTGTTTCCAGAGAAGAACTGCATCTTGCCAACACATATTGAGCGACTGGAGCAGCAGTGGGAGCTTCCCTATGAAGAGTTATATGCCCTGTTCCAGTTAATCGGCACCAAAAACAGCGGTACAATCACCCAAGGCATTTCTATGATATTTCACAAAGATACATTGCAACGCTATCACATCCAATACACACAGCAGCTATGCCGTGCCATTGTACAGATGCTGGAGGAATCTGTACGTGTGATCCGCCCGTACATGGGGGAAGAAGCGCTGGACATCGAATGTTTACGAAATCTATTCGATTATCCGGGTATTCGCGATTATATTCAGGCGCTGCAACAACAGCTGCTTCGGCTGAACCAATTTTATTATGAATATAAGTGCAGCTATCGCAACTCGCAAGATTTGAATGAAGCCATACGCTTTATACACGAAAGCTATCATAAACCCCTGGATCTCGCGATGGTATCGAACCACGTGTCGCTTAATTATGCCTATTTTTCTAACCTGTTCAAAAAAAATATCGGCAAAGGCTTTGCAGAATACTTGCGCGATGTGCGCCTGGATAAAGCCCGGCGGCTACTGGCCGAAACCGATCATAAAATTGTAGAGGTAGCCACCATGGTAGGGTATGAAAGCTACAAAAGTTTTACACGATCCTTTCGGGATGTCATGGATATGCAGCCCACAGAATATCGGCAAATGATGCGCCGGAAGCACGACAGCGGGGAAAAGTACCGTGACACAGCGCTATAAATAATCAAAAGCCAAAAAATTGGGTTAGAACAAAAATAATTGTACCTTTTAGCTGATTATTATATTCGATAGAATAGAGATGTCCCTAAATGTAAGCGGTTTCGTTTCTTCATTATTTTATTAAAGGAGGGCAAGTATGAAACGACTTTACAATACGGAGAGTGGTTTTAAGCAGAAGGTATTTAGTTTGTTCTTAGCAGTAGTACTGTTAGCTGGGGTTGGCCTATTGCCGACTTCAAAGGTGCAGGCAGCAGGAACCACAGTTACCTCTATGTCTTACTTTTCAGCAGCAGACGGTCCTGTCATCTCAAAATCAGGGGTTGGGCAAGCTAGCTATGGTTTCGTCATGCCTACATTTAATGGGGGCTCTGCCACCTGGAATGATGTTTCCGATGACGTCGGTGTAAAAGTAAAAGTTGCTGGAAACTGGGTGGATATTGACAATGCAGGCGGCTATACCTACAACCAAAACTGGGGACACTGGAGCGACGGTGGCTTGAATGGCTATTGGTTCACTCTCTCCGCAACAACGGAGATTCAGCTATTCTCCAAGGCTAATGGAGTTACACTTGATTACACCCTGGTATTTCAAAACATAAACAAAACGACCATTACTGCTATGGCCCCTACACAAGGGCCGCAGATTACAGCAGGATTTACAGGAAGTGCAGGCTTTACTTATCCTACCTTCAACAATGATCCGGCTGTTACCTATGAAGCCGTAGCTGAAGATCTGAAGGTATATGTAAAACCTGTAAGCAGCAGTACATGGATTGATATTGACAATAATGCAGCCAGCGGCTGGATCTACGATAACAACTTCGGACAATTCACCGAAGGCGGCGGTGGCTACTGGTTCACCGTAACAGAGTCTATCAACGTCAAGTTAGAATCGAAAACCTCAACGGCTAACGTCGTTTATACCCTCACCTTTAATAAACCGGTAAGAAATTCATACGTCTTAACTCCTTATGAGGGAACGACCTTTACCGCAGATGCAAAAGGTGTAATAGGTGTCCCGCTACCCAAAATTGATGGGGGCGCTCCAATAGGCACTGAGCTAGGAAATTACGTTTACCAAATTAACATCAACGGACAATGGGTTGCTATGAGTGATTCCAGCCAAAGCGGATTTGTATACGCCGGCAATGGCTATAACAACATGTCCGATGCCAACCAGTGGGGCTATTGGGCTGACTATATCTATGGGCTTTGGTTCCAGCCCGTCCAAGAGGATGTGCAAATCCGTATTGGCTATCCATTAAATGGACAGGCGGGCGGAAGTGTCGGCAACAATTACGTCAACTATACCTTTATCGGTAATCCAGATGCCCCACGTCCGGATGTATCCGATCATGATGACATTGCCATCGGAACACCAAACGACACCACGATAGAGGGTATGAATCTCATTTGGCAGGATGAATTTAACGGAACAGCGCTCGATACGAGCAAATGGAGCTACGAACAAGGTTATTATATTACTGACGATCCGAATAGCTGGGGCTGGGGCAACGCGGAACTGCAGCACTATACAGACAGTACACAAAATGTATTTGTACAGGACGGAAAGCTGAATATCAGAGCTTTGAACGATTCAAAATCCTTTCCACAGGACCCAAGCCGGTATGCCCAGTACTCATCCGGCAAGATTAACACCAAAGATCACTTGTCCTTCCAGTACGGCAGAGTAGATATTCGTGCTAAGCTGCCTACAGGTAACGGCGTTTGGCCAGCACTTTGGATGCTTCCGGAAGATGCCGCTTATGGAGCGTGGGCCGCATCCGGAGAAATTGATATTATGGAAGCCAAAGGACGCTTGCCCGGCACGACCAGCGGGGCCATACACTTTGGCGGACAATGGCCTGTAAACAGATATATTGCTGGTGAATATCACTTCCCTGAAGGCCAGACCTTCGCCAATGATTATCATGTGTACTCCATGATCTGGGAAGAAGATAATATGAAATGGTATGTGGACGGCAAGTTCTTCTTTAAAGTCAGTAGAGATCAATGGTATTCCGTAGCTGCACCTAACAATCCGAACGCCCCATTCGATCAACCCTTCTACATCATTATGAATCTGGCGATCGGCGGGCACTTCGACAGCGGCCATACCCCAGATCCGTCCGATATTCCTGCAACAATGCAAGTGGATTATGTTCGCGTCTATAAAGAAGGCAACAGCGAGAATCCGGTAAATGTACCGGTTACCGGTATTTCTCTGAATCAAACTACTGCGCAGGTGGAGGTCGGACAGACTGTGCAGTTGAACGCCAATATTGCCCCGTCTAATGCAACCAATAAGCAGGTCACTTGGAACGTATCAGGTACCAGCGTCGCTTCCGTGAATCCGAACGGTCTCGTGACGGGACTCACTCCAGGCACAACAACCGTAACTGCTACAACAGCCGACGGCAATAAAACAGCCCTCTCCACCATCACTGTTGTACCGGCATCATCATCCGGTGTTATCATCGTCGGCGATGAGGTGCGGGGTCTGAAGAAAATAGGTGACGACCTGCTGTTCTATGTGAACGGCGCAACCTTTGCCGACTTACACTATAAGCTAAATAACGGTGGGCAGCTAAACGTAGCCATGACCCCGGCAGGAAACGGAAACTATACCTACCCTGTAAATCACCTGCAACACGGGGATACCATCGAGTACTCCTTCACCTATAATCCGGGACAAGGGGCCGTCGATTCCCCAACGCTCTCGTATATCCATGGGGTAACCCAAGGAACACCAGAGTAAAGTAGTTGAACGCTAAGCAACTGCATGAACACGAATAGGCGAGGAGGAAGTGTTGAAGCTTCCCTCTCGCCTATTTTGTTGTTTCTACCGTGTTGCT
The DNA here is from genome assembly GCF_038005365.1 of Paenibacillus sp. FSL H8-0315. Lineage (NCBI taxonomy): Bacteria > Bacillati > Bacillota > Bacilli > Caryophanales > Paenibacillaceae > Paenibacillus > Paenibacillus sp. FSL H8-0315. The sequence goes on from NZ_JBBOTA010000001.1 coordinate 3,248,928, forward strand.
GGTCTCCTCGGTGGAAGCTCAGCTAGCCTCATGATTATGGGCCGTCAGTTCATCACCTGACGCTTTCCGCACCTTCGCTCGCTTGCCTAAATTAACGCGTCGAAATGACCCTCCGCGTCCACCGTCGCCGTCCGGGGATCAGTCAGGCCGATGCCCTTGAGGCCTCCCTTTCCTTCAATTCCCCAAAGGGGGAGGTGATCCTGAAGCGGAGAAGCAGGCACAAAATTTACGGAGGTGCTGCTCCCGCTTTTCTGTACCAGTTGGGACTCCAGCAGCCGGATTTGCCGCTGCAGCTGCTCCCGGCGATAAGGCGTCTGCATCTCACTTCCTTGTGCCGCATTCACTTTATCCAGTTCCATCATCAGTCGGTTTCGCTGTTTCTCCAGAGAACTGACATCACTCTGTGTACCGCCGTAGGCCGCAATGGTCTGTACGGAGCTGATGCCTGATACTGTCTGTGCCGCCATGATCTTTCCCCCGTTTCCTTGGCTCCCAATCCAAAATCAGCCAAATTTGAAAGTTCTAATCATCTTTATTACCCGGCAGGCCCCGTCATGACAACATCACAGCCTCAATTGGAAAATAATCGTCGTATAGTCTCAGTCGGCCGCGTGTTTCAACCCTACCAAAGACCCACCGAAGGCTGGCTAAAGTCCCTTCAGAGCTCCCTTACTCGTCCTTCAACCGCCGCTGATACAAAATGACAGACACTACTGTTAGCACAACCGTCCATACCAAATTAATGAGGAGTGGTTTCAATACATCGCCCGTCGTATAACCTGTATTGCTTAGACCCAGCAGATGCACAAGCTGACTGCTCGGCATGTAATCCAGCACTTTGAAGACCGGATAATCCTTCGCTAGTACTTCTCCCCACGGTGCCCCCATAAATATGAACGCCACAGGGAGTATAGATAATGAGGCTTCAAGCAACGTCTTAGAGAATAAACCGCAGATCGTCCCGGCTGCAGTGTACAGAATAATCGAAAGAATGATTACTGCCACAAACGCCCATATATTAGCTGGCTCATAGCCAAATAATAATGTGGAAATAGCGAGAACAACAGCAGACATGACAAAGACCAAACTGCTTTTACCGATTAGTACATCCATGGTCGTAGCCGGTGTCATCATTAATGACCGTAAAGTGTTACGCTCCTTCTCTTCCGCAATCAAGCAGGCTTGTGCGAAACATGTTAGCAATACAAACGAACTATTAAAAAGAAAACCGCTGGCTCCAGGTAAAGACGCACCTGCCCTCTTGAAAATCAGAGCGATAATAATAGGAAAAATCAGCATAATGGACAGCGCGTAGTTACGTGAAAACTCTTTGTAATCCTTCACAAATATCGCCCGGGCACGTTTGTATGAGATACTCATAGTAGCTCACTTCCTGTCATTTTAATAAAGATATCACCTAGACTTGGTTCTTTCATCTCTAACCGGTCAATTAGCCCCCGCTTCATCCAATCCGCGATTTGATCAGCCGCCCCCTCATCGATCGGGAGCTCGTAGGTTTCCCCATTGATTAAGTCCACACAAATTACGTTCTCCCGGTGCTGTCGTTTAAGTTCCTTTGGAGAGCCTATGGTTTGGATTTGTCCCTGATACAGAATCGCTACACGGTTGCATATCAATTCTGCTTCAGACATATCATGCGTAGTCAGAAAAATCGTTGTTCCTTTCTCATTTAAGTAGCGTAAGCCTTTATAAATATGTGCTGTGTTTACCGGATCTAAAGCCGAAGTTGGTTCATCCAGAAATAATAATTCCGGCTCATGGATAATCGCGCATGCCAGCATGACACGCTGACGCATCCCTTTGGATAAGAGGTTGGCTTTCTTTTTGCGCTCTCCGCTTAAGTTTACAAACTGCAGCACCTTGTCGACCGCAGATTTGGGAAGATCATATAGCTTACGATACAGCTCCAGATTTTCCTCAATACTTAACCTCTCATATAGACCACTGTTATCCGTCAAAATGCCAAAACGCATCTTCTGAGCAGACTGCTGCATCATCTCCGCTGGCTGGTCAAATACACTTGCCTGTCCACTTGTCGGATTTAATTGTGCCGTTAGAATCTTGATTAATGTTGTTTTGCCTGAGCCACTCGGGCCAAGGAAACCAAAAATTTCACCCTTAGGAATTGAAAAAGAAACATCTGCTAACGCATCCTTTTCTCCAAATCTCTTACGGATACGTTCTACCCGGATAACATTCATTAACTCCACATCCTTAGTGTTGATGGCTTAAACATATACAGATTACATGCTTCCTGCCATCAAAACGCGCCGAAATGTAGCTGTAAGCGCCTGAATGGTACCCTTTAAATGTTAAGAAGAGCTTTTAATTCAGACAATTTTGAACGGGATAACGGAACCACGGCATCTTGACCTGTATTTAATCGCAAGCTGTAGCTATTTTTCGTCCATGTAATAATCTCTCTTACTTTTTGCAGATTAACAATATAGGATCGGTGACACCTAAAAAAACCGAAATTTAATAATCTCTGCTCGAGCTCGGTCAGCGTTAGCGCACAGTCATAATTTTCACCGCACACATGAACAAGGATTGACCCCTCTACACTTTCTATAAAATCAATTTCAGGCGGATTAAATAAAATCACTTTGTCATTTCTTTTGGTAGAGATCTTCTGCAAGGTTATATTGGCCTCGTCTTGTTTCTGTACTTCCTGCTTATCCTCGTCGAAGTCCCGAATATCCAATGGATGAAATCCCGATTCGTTCAACCGATAAATGGCATCACAGGAAATAAGGGCATCCTCTAAATTCGAAGTTAAAATTAAAATCTGCTTTTCTTGTGAAAGATCATCAAGAATCCGTTTGAGTTGACGACAATCTTGCTCTTCCAAGTAAAAATAGGGTTCCTCCAGTACAAGTGTAGGCTGATGCGCAAAAAATACACGCAGCAATGTCACATACATTCTTTTCGATGAGCTTAGATCCTTGATCTTTACCTTCCGTTCTTCCTTTAAAGCAAAATAATCTATCAACGAAGCGGCACGCTCATACCTCTCCGTTATTCTGATTAGAAAAGTGATTAGTTCCTCCACCGATAAACGCATATACTCGTTTTGCCCAGCCCGAAATAAATAATATTGGGAATGATCACCTAATTGATTCATTAAAAGCTGCTTTCGCTTCAAGTCCGTTATGATGCCAACCGATTGATTCGGTGTCATATTTAATTCGATCTTCGGTAGAAATAATTCCCCATTATAATAAATTGGTTGAAATTGCATGCCATCCTCCCGGTCAGTGCTGCTATAGGGTATACTTTTTCAATTTAGTTCCTGTTATTTCCTGCTCGATAAATACGATTTAGGTAATATTTAATGCAAATATAAGTCAAGGCATCTTCTAGTCATTTCTGCACATAAAAAAAGCCCAAGCAGCTTCTCCGCTCGGTGCAAGAGTAAATTAATTAGTAATACGGTTCAGCGCAATTTCTGTAACAGCAAGTTTTGAATAAAGACCATCCCGATAAAAGGATAGTCTTTAGGGTCACTAATTTATTTTAATTGCCTCAATACAAAGCTCGATCCTCACTTCATTTCCGACTATAATTCCACCCGTTTCCAGAGGCGAGTTGAATTTCAATCCAAATTCATTACGATCAATACTGGCTGTTGAATGAAATCCTACACGTTCCCGTCCGCGGGGGTCCTTGTTTAGTCCTTCAAAAACAGTATGAAAAGTAACAGATTGGGTTACTCCATGCAGAGTTAGATTGCCTGTAAGTTCATATTGCCGCTCACCAGCAAAGACACAGTTGGTGCTTTGAAATGCAATGGTTGGATACTTGGCAGCATGAAGGAAATCGTCGCCCCTCAAATGTTCATCTCGTTGCGCTTGGCGAGTTGTGATGCTATTTGCGTCTATGGAAGCCTGAATACCCATGGTCGTTAACTCGTTGGGATCAAAACTTAAAATCGCCTGGAAACGCTCAAAGACTCCTTTGATTTTATTAATCATTAAATGCGTCACCGAAAACTCGACGGAGCTGTGGTCCGGATCCACTTCCCATTTGATATTACTCATGAACAGATTCCACCTCTATAATAAGATTATGAGCAAGGTCACCCTATATCCAAAACAATGCGCTACTCGCTATACACCTAATATACAAAAACGCTACTGACAACGTTGTGTCAGTAGCGTTTTAGCATTTTTGCGGCTTCCTCGTAAATCCGATTTCAGAATGGTTCCCCATTGAATCCGTAATTCCTTTTACCCGAATATCCACCATGGCAATAAACAACGAACTGTGTGTGAACAGTCATAATCTGCAACTAGTCGAATCTTTGCAGCGATTCAAATAAACGCCTTAAGTTATTCAATAAGCTGTTTTTTTCCTCCAGAGTCCAGTCATCCAAAGCTTCATGCAAAATTCGTTCACGGGTGAGGCTAATCATTGCATTGATTTTCTCCCCGCTTTTCGTCAATTCAGACACACGAATGCGGGAATCTGCACTTGATGGATACGTATGAACCAACCCCGCGTTTTCTAACTTATCGATTTGCCGGCTAACACTCGAATAGTTTTTTCCCATCATGGCGGCCAAATCACCAACACTAGTCGGTTGGAGATGCACGATGCCCACAAAGACACGAAAGGTTGCTGCCTCCAAATTTACGCCAGCATTAGCAATCATCTTCTTATCGCGGTCTGGCCTATTGATAATGGAAACTAAATCGATCAGCGCTTTAAAAATATCGTTTTCCATTTTATTTCAACCTTACAACAGGACGAGGCATTAGCGGGGCATTCCAGGCCTCTTCAATATCTTCTAGAGCGAACTCTTTTGTGTTAATTTTTATCTTCCCCTCGGCGGCCATTTCAAAGACACCTCTAACAGCGGATAGCATATCAGCTTTGGAAACACTCTTATCTCCGCTACCTACGAGTTCGATTGTTGATGAGCGTAAAAGAGATGAAGGTAAATGAATGCTTTCTTGGCCAGATGAAGTTCCAATGCTTACAAAACGGGTTGAACGATCCGTTTTCGCCTTAGCAAGAGCTGACATGATGGCGAGTGCGCTGTCGCCCCAAAGATAATCCAATATAACATCAACACCTTCAGCAATAACTGGCATTAGGGCGTTTTCAAACATTTTTTGACCGTTGTCGGCTGTCATATCAAATGCAATGGCCTCATCAGCTTCAAGTGCTTGCAACTTCAATTCGTTGCGTCCTGTTACAATGACCTTCTTGGCCCCCAGACCCTTAGCAATCTGAACTGCTAAACTACCGGATGTACCAGTAGCGCCATTAATCAATACAGTTTGACCGGATTTAAAATCAGCTCGAAATACCAATGCAGCCCATGACGACATAGCAGGGTTGGCGATAGCGGCAGCAGTGAGATCATCAATACCATCTGGTAAACGGACAGTCAGCTTTTCGTTGACAATTGTTTGCTCAGCCAAACTGCCATATGGTGCAGTAGGCAGCGCAAAGTAAACACGAGACCCATCTTTCAAAGTTCCTACACCGTCGATACCGGCTACAATTGGAAAGTTATCTTCAGAAGAATAGTGCATACCCATTGAACGGAACTTGCTAACTCGACTCAAGGCTGTGGCCGTAACGTTAATTATAACTAGCCCCTCTGTCCCAACGGGGGAATCAAAATGACCCATTACGGGAATCGTCCCCTTAACCTTTACGATTGCTGCCTTCATATTTACACCCTTCTTCCACCCCATATTATGTGCATATTGCACATAATAAAGTATAACATAAATTATGTGCAATATGCACACTTTATTTGGAATCCATATCCAAACGCACGCCCATTAGCTTATTTCCAAAAGAAACGGCTGGTCAGGTTCCCCTGATCCAGCCGTTTTTTGATTACTTTAATATTACATTATCGATTAGTACCGCCGTATCGTAGATACTATCTCCTTGGTCCCAAACATGGAACCGAAGGACAATGGAGCCCTTGCCGGCAAATTGGCTTACATCAAATTGTACATGCTTCCAATTCGTCATGTATGTTGTATGATCCCCGCCGTAGAAATCAATCGCTACTTTGTTCTCTTCAATCCAATAGGCCGTGGATTCATTAATCGATTCAGCCCCGATAATAACAGAATCATTACCATAGACACTGGACGTCACTGTATTGCCGCCATTTATGTGAGAAGTAATGAGGGAAGCCGTATTAATGTATACACTGGAAGTTACCGTTGCTCTGAAGGTGTCATTGAATTTGCTTCCAACGAATTCCTTAGGCTCCTCAGAAATGAAATTGTAATCGAACGATAGGGTTGTTGCACCCGCCGGAACAATGAAACTTTGCTCGATATAACTGTCTGAATTGTAGTCATATCCTCCTTGATCATTGTTTTCATACCCAAGGCCAGTGCTGATAATAGCCATGTAGTTCCCCTCTGTCGGTTTAAGCGGTCCCAGCTTGGAGATCACCCGAACATCGCCGTTTCCATTCCAGCCGGTCCAAGTTCCGTTTTCAAAGGTTCCGTTGATGACCCCTTCGGTCTTAGTGCCAATGCTGCTTCCTTTCATGAAGAATGCTGCCAACCCATCGTTTGCTCCATGGGCAGCCACTGCTGCTTGAAAGGCTTTTTCGGTTGTCATGTTGTCATCGTTTAAAGCGGTAAATACGGATTTAGCAATAGCTTGATCATATGCAAGCTTTACATAATCGGTATATCCATAATAAGTGCCAGCACCATTGTTGATGAAGGCATCTGCCATGGAATCGTTGTACGCGCTGCGGCAGCTGCCATTATATACGATGGTATCAGGTAGCATATCGTTGTACCGTGTAATAAAAGACGGTGTAATAGCATAATAACCGGATATAATAGCCAGTCGTCCCTTTTTCAAGTCCAACTCATAGGTCTTTTTGCTCTCTGTCGTTGCCTTTTCTCCTGTCAGGAACATAACTTGCGGTCCAGCGTATTTGAAATCAATGCCGTACTTATTATGGAGCTTTTGAAGCACTTTTTCATCATAGTAAGTATCTCCGTGGGTATCCAAGACCACGACGCCATACTGATTCAGCCCTTTAAAGAAATTAACGCCCGCTGCGGTGTCCTTTACTCTTTCTACAAGGAAAGGGTAACTCGACTGGTCAAAGCTGTGATATACAGCGTCATAAACAGTCGAAGATGGAAGTGTGCCGGAGAACGGAGAAATCACAGCAACTCGCTGGCTTCCTATGGTGGCCACGGTTTGTTCCACATTTTGCGTTAGCGCCTCAGCCGCCAATGTAGTACTGGACGCAGCCTCTTCTACGGTGCTGCTTAACCCTTTTGTATTCTCAGGAGCTGCGGATATCCCCCCTAGAATCCCGTTGTCCAGCAAATACCAGATGCTTCCTCCTTCACCCGAAATCCCAGCATGCTCTACTTCTGCTTGGGTTTGGAGCCAAGCCACAGTTTCTTCCTTTGCTTTTTGCAAATTACCATATGAAGTAGCCAGTTGATCAAGCTTACTCTGTGTATTATTTTCAATGATTTCCGTTTGTGCAAGCTGTTCATCCGTAAGATGCTTCATTACAGATAATTTAAAAACTGTGCTGCTTGGCACATCTCCCACAAACGCCTGCAGATTTATGTAACCCTCCGTACTTTCAGTCAATACTGCTTTGCCACTGTACAGTCCGTCTGCCTCAAGACTGTCTCCATGGGCTTCCAAACCGTCATCGTACAACGAAATGATTTGCGAAATGACTTTGCCGCTGTCATCTACTTGATAGACACTAGCGATTACCGTTCCTGGCGCATTAATCGATGAGCGGAATATAACTTCTGTTGGCTCTTCCACATAAATGGCATCTGAACTCTCCCCCTTCACCACAACCTGGAGAGCATTTGCCGGTGCCGGGGTTGCCGGTGTCGGTGTCGGTGCCGATGTTGGTGTTGGTGTCACTGGTGCTGGGGTTGCCGGTGCTGGGGTTGCCGATGCTGGCGTTCCCGGACCTGAAGCTCCCGGCGCCGGTGCTGTCACAGATGTCCCGCGGTCAGTTGTTGCCGGGGTGGCAGTCGGTGTTACCTCAGGACTCTTGCCCTTATTAACCTCTTCAGCCAGAAGCTGTTTGGATTTCTCGACATATACTGACTTATTGGTTTTGAACTCATAAGCCAGACGAGCCAGAGCCTGGCGCTCCGCATGCTCTTTCGGTTTGAATTTCAGAGTGCCGTCACTGCCTTGGACCCCGTTGATGAAACCATTTTTGAAGGCAAGGGATACTTGCGCTTTTGCCCATTCGGACACCTCTGAGATATCCGACAGCTTGCTATCAACCGGAAGCTTCTTCGCTGTTTCATCCAATTCGAAAGCTCGGATGAAAAACACGACCAGCTCCTCACGGGTGACATTTGCATTAGGACTGAAGGTGGTGGCCGATGTCCCCTCCGTAATGCCTGCCTTTACCAATGCACCTACATAACCGCGATACCAACTGTTCGCGGCAACGTCTTTAAACGGTGCGGCTTGATCAGCATTTGCTTCTAGCCCCAACGACAGGACTATGATTTTCGCCAGTTCGGCACGTGACATAGCCTTTTTCGGTTTAAAAGAGTTATCTTCATAACCTGAGATTATTCCTGCTTCAGTTAATGATTGAATCTCCTTTTGCGCATAAGAGCCTGTGATGTCTTTGAACTGCGCGGCCTCACCAAACACCATATGTGGCGTAAGAGTGCTTAATAATAGGGCAAACACAATCATCAGACTGAGTTTACGGCGTGCTGCTTGGAATAACATTATTTCTTCCCCCTTCTTACTCTAAAAATATCAATGAGTCTGTCGTCCTAGTGAGTTCCAAGGATGGCATTTTACACCATTATTCGACAACTTCTTGATTCTACAATAGGACCAGGGTAATTTACAATGTCTATTACATAAAAAAAATAGATATATTTGTAGACTGGAGATTAAATGGCATAAAAAAAAGACCATCGAGTATAAGCTTGGATTGATGGCGATTTAATATTTTATCGTATTATTCTTCACATGCACTAAGATTTTACAATGATAAGCTTAATCATGTATGCCTTATGACACTTTAGGAGGTAATATAATGAGCAAGTACGACGAAGCCATGAAGCTGCTGGAAGAACAAGCGGGTAACAAGGACGGCCTGATCTCACTATCCACCATCGCACTGGAACCGGGGGCTAATGGCAAAAGCCGTCCCTCCGCCCGCATTGTAGACGCCTATTATGAGGACGGTGCGTTCTACACCGTTACTTACGCGACCTCAGGCAAGATGCAGCAGATCGCCCAAAACCCCGAAGTCGCTGTTTGTATCATCGTCGAAAACTTTACGGCCGATGGTATCGGTGAAAACCTGGGCTGGGTATGTGACGAGAAAAACGCGGAGATGATGACAAAGCTGCGCACAATATTCGCCGGGTGGTATAACGAAGCCAATAACGACGAAGATCCTAACACATGCCTGCTGCGCATTCGCCTGACAAAGGGCCTGTGGAATGACGCCCATAAAGGGATCAGAAATGAGATTGATTTTATCAATAAGACGGCAAATTAAGTGGTCTGAGTGATAGAACAGTCAGCAAAAAAGGTTCATCGCAGCAGTCAGCCACGATGAACCTTTTCATAAGAACCAACTAAATGATAACAGCTACATTAGAACTTTATAAAACCCGTAAGGCCTGGGAATTGACTTCCCGGAAATCCCGGAAAACCTGGAAATCCCGGATTTTCACCTTCTCCACCTTCTCCACCTTCTCCGCTTCCTTCGTCAGGCAAGATAAGCTCATAAGTCACATTTTGTGCCGGCACTAAGTTCATAGCATACTCATCAATTTCCGGTGCCCCGTCTAACGCCTTCCATCCAATTCCAGTCACTCCTAATCCCCAGACAGATTTACTTGGAATCATGAATTGTACGCCGAAACGATAGGTTTCCTCATTGATTAGCTTTTCTTCTTGTGTAAATGGATCAATGTAGATAAATTTCACTTTATACACATTTCTATCATAATATAGCTGGAGCGTCCTACTGCCATCTTCACCCCGGCTAATCTTCTCTTTCTCAAAATACTCGGTAAGCTGCACGCCCAATTCGCGAAGTGAATCTGAGTACGACCTGTATGTCCCGCTGCGAATAGCTTTGCTTAATAACCTCGGCGATTTGGTCTTCCGGCAGCTCTCTTTTTGCAAAAGGCGGCCCCTGTCTCAGTTGCCTAATCCGCACGAGCTTGAATCTGCGGTAGTCCTCTCTGACCCGGCAAAAGCCTATCACATACCAATGGCCGTGGCGAAAGTCAATCCAGCTTGGCTCTACCGTTCGCTCCAGCTTTTCCATATCCCTATTGATATAGTCGAACACCAGCAGCCTGTTATCCGTGATGGCCTTGCTTATGATCCCAATGTATTCTTTATTTTCCTGCTCCATGCTGAAATGGGACATATCCAGAGTCAGCTTGTGCTTATCGGACTCCCGCTTATAGGTATGCTCAACCTTTAACATGATGTCATTAAAAGCTTCGTTCCTGCCAAACAAGCCGTGTAAATTCTTCATTCGCAAGGATACCTCGAAATGCTCGGCAAGCTCCTTGCCCGTTACCGTACCTTTACCGGAGATGATCAGCAGCATGGAGAGCAATCGGTCGACTCGCATGATTGTGTGTGACGTCGGGTAACGTCTCCTCCTCTGGGTGAAGTACGTGAATCATATATTCTCTTGCTTTAATGCATCAATAATATTCTCCTTTTTTACTTTAGCTCCGGAATAAACAACCGCAGAGCTGACAATGACAAATACACACACAATGACAGACAGAATGCTCATCCAGGGCAGGGTGAACCCATAGCTGAATTTGTTCGCAAATGCTTTATAGATCAGAAACATCACGGCGAAACTGACAGGAAGCCCATACAAGAGCGACTTGACCCCATAAAAAACACTCTCATAGTTCAGCATTTTTGCAAACCCCTTTGGCGTCGCGCCTACGGATTTCAGCATCGCGAATTCCCGTTTGCGAAGAGCCAGCCCTGTTGAGATCGTATTAAAGATGTTCGCAACAGAAATCGCAGAGATTAATACGATAAAACCGTAAGAAAAGACGTTCATCAGCAGAATCTGTTGTTCTTCTCTTATTCTGAATTGATATACATTGTAGACATTCAGATTGGTCTCATTCATCGCTTCAATTTCCTGCTGCGTTTTCACCGGTTCCGTGCTTTTCAAATGGAGGTACATCGAAGCGTTAGCCAGCTCCTCGCCGTCTGCCAGCCGATTCATGACGCGTTCCGACACGATCATATTTAACCCGCCTACGCCTACCGGGCTCATCCCCATCGGTGCCTTATCCGTCAATGCGGCAAATATCACTTTATTTGCCTTCGTTTCTTCCCCGCTCGCTTTAATAAAACTCGTTAGCTCGATATGTTGTCCGATATTCGCATATATGGACTTCGTCTGAATATATTTCCCCGTATCTATATCTTTGTAATGAATCGTATCCATCACGATTGCGGCGGGATGATCCAGATCCGTAAGCTGTTCGTAATCTGCGCCAACCGCTCTGGCATAAGCTTGCAGGCTCGAATCATTCATTGCATAGAGCTTAATTTCGTAAGGGTATTTCCCGTCTTGCAGCATACTCTTATCCTGCTTAACCTTCTCTTGCAACTCGTCGGCGATGCTTGCTGCATCGACCCAAGCGTTCCCGACTAACTCATGACTCACGTTGTATTCCGTGACGCCATCCAGAGATACAAGCGATTGCATCAACCGGTCATCTAGTCTTTCGCCATTACTGGACGACACTTCAATATCGTAATTGATGCCTTCCAGCGACAATGCCAGAGATTGTGTCAGGCCAGTCGTGAAAAACGATATCGTCAAAAACAAAACGATGCTGATGACAAGCGAAAAAAGAATAACATGATGTCTTCGTTTGTTCCTTTTTAAGTTTTTCAGCCCGATTTCTGCTTCGATTCCGAAGAGCTTACGAATGATCTTCGACGTCTTCACTGCTTTGGCCGTAAGCTTTACGTCAGTGGTTTGGCGAATCGCGTCCACGGGAGATACCCTAGATGCTTTAACCGCCGGGAGATACGCCGAAACGAAAATCGTCAGCATCGAAACAAGACAAGTAATCAAGAGCAATAACGGCGTGACGATAAGCCTCAGCTTTTCACTAGTCCATAAGGCCCCTTCAATCATTGTGTTCATGAACAAAAAGGCGATTCCGATTCCGGCAAGACCGCATAAGATGCCAATGGGAATGCTGATCAAACCAATGACGATACCTTCAAAAAATACGGAATTTCGCTTCTGCCTTTTCGTCGCCCCCACGCTAGCGAGCATCCCTAAATGGCGGGAACGTTCCGAGACGGATATCGCAAAAGCGTTATAGATGAGTCCAACCGAGCCAATTATAATAGTCCCTATAATGACTGCCGATAATGAGAACATCATGCTGGATGAGGCCCCGCTGCTGGACAAGCCATAATAACGAAGCAAATCGTTATTATATTGGACAGTGTCAATTTGGTTTTTCTCAGCCAGCTTCTCCGCATGTGCGAACAAGAACGGATTGACCCGCTGCAAGACCACCGACGCATCGACCCGATCATCCCCCCCGATGATATGATCATCGACATAGCTAATGATCGTATAAGCCGGGGCCCAAGCCGTTTCCGACACCGGACGTTTAATGAAGCCTACCACCGTATAATCCCTAATTATGCTATGCTGTAATGTCTCGGTCAATGTGCCGTCTTTCCTGCGCAGCGGTTCCGTCTGATCCAGGGGATGATCGCCCCCTTGTTCGAATCGGTCGCCGACGCGAAGCGTTAGACGGTCGCCGATTTCGTACTTCACTTTGCCATTTGTTGCAACAGACTCGGAGATCACAACCTCCTTGTCCGTGTGCGGAAGACGTCCCTTGCTTATTTCAATCTGAAATTGTGTGAACCCTTGCACATCATATTCCTTAATGAACAAGTACGGCTTATTGGAATTTTGTCCCCCTTCTAATGGGGCATACCCAAGGTCTCTTGTGATTGCAACCGTTTTGGTTGCATCATCGCCCTGTATCGCCGCAAGCTGTTTCTTGGTTATATCTTGATACTGAATATGCCACTCCCCTGTATCTGTGATAGTTTGTCTGATCATTAAATCCGCAAAGGAAAAAACAAGCGTAATGACAGCGGTCATCATGGATACCGAAATAATTACGCCAAAAATAGTCACAAGTGTTCGTCTCTTGTTCTGCTTCAGATGCCGGATGGTTAATGTATTGACAATATTCATCGCCTTATCACCTCGTTTTTGGCAATCCTCCCATCTTCAATCGAAATGATTCTGTCGGCTTGCAGGGCGATCCGTTCGTCATGCGTGATTACGATCAGTGTCTGATGATAGGTCTTATTCAGTATTTTCAATAAAACGACGATCTCGCTGCTATTCCTGCTGTCCAGATTCCCGGTGGGTTCGTCGGCCAGCATGATCGCAGGATTGCCGATGATCGCCCTGCCAATCGAGACACGCTGCTGCTGTCCACCGGATAGCTGATTCGGCAGATGGTTTAATCGATGCTGCAAATTCAACGTATTCACAAGATCAGCCAATTGCTTTTGATCTACCTTTTGTTGATCCAGCAAGAGCGGCAGCGTAATATTCTCTTCCACCGTCAGGACGGGAATCAGATTGAAAAACTGGTAGATCAGCCCGATTTGCCTGCGTCTGAAGATGGCCAGCTGCGTTTCGTCCAAGGTATACATATCCGTATCCTGAACATACACTTTCCCGCCAGTCGGTCGATCCACACCGCCCAGCATATGAAGGAGTGTCGATTTCCCCGATCCGGAAGGTCCGATAATTGCGACGAATTCACCTTTTTGGACCGAAAAGGAAACATCATCAAGCGCCTTCACCGCCGATTCGCCTGTGCCGTATATTTCGGACAAATTTTCAATTGTTAAAATCTCCATTGCCATCCCTCCTTCCCTAGATGCTCAATTCCAGGTATATACCATCTCTCTATATCCAACATCCCAAAGGGTTTCATTCCCCTCAATGGTTATCTTAAGCTCATTAGCCCCGGTGAGATAAAGGATCCTCATATCCGGCTCATGGAGCTGATCTTCTGCAGATACAGACAGGAGCTCATGCCCGTCAACGGTAACCTTAATGCTGCCCTGAAAATCCTTATGATCAGGAATTCCATAATTCAAGCTAAGATACAGATCTCCCTTATTGCCTAGCGAATACGTATATGTTTCCTTCTTTTTACCTTCGATGCCATACACATTATATTGGGGTGTCACGTCTTGACCGCCAATCTTAAGACTGTCCTGTTTGGTTCCCGTTAATCGATTTCCGGTACTATCTTCCCATTCGTTTATCGCTACAAAAGGGGCCAACTCTTTGGTGAACACTTGATCAACTACTCCTAAGACCCCCCACACGCCGAGCATTAAGACAGCACTGGCAATTCCCGTAGCAGTGATATTTCTCCAGTAGTTTTTTGTACGGAAGCCAATCTTGTAGGCCCCGAATCCAATAGCAGCGCCCAATGAGTTCTTTATGACGTCGTTCGTGTCAAAGCTGCCGAGGAATGTTAGTGCCTGGATGGTCTCCACCACAAGAATGGACAGGATAAACCCTGTCATGAAGCGAACAAAGCTGGTGCGGTATAACAACGGAAACAGTATGCCAAAAGGTATGAAGGCTGCAATGTTTCCAATACCCACCAAGTCCATCAGTGTCGGATGTAGAAGATCGGAAAGACCCGGCACCCTAAAAAAATCGTCCGGCAAAAAAATAAAGGTGTACTGACTGGTTAGATCTACCTTATCCACTCTGCCGAAAGCAAAAAACATAAAATAAAGAATAATCAGGGTGTAGCCTATCGTGATAAAAAAAGTAATCTTGCGATGCTGCTTCATTTGCATGGTTGTACCTCCATCGTTCATCTGATGAATATCATTTTATCTGTCCAAAATGACTTTACAGTGACATTGGAGGTGACAGTTTAGTCACTTATGGAGTGCTGTTAAATCACATGCTTATAAAATTTGATCCGAAACTCTGTACCAGTCCCGCTGTCGCTCGTTACATCAATCACGCCGTTCTGGCTTGCAATGATGCTGTGAGCCATCGCAAGCCCTATACCGATGGTTCCTTCATTAGCATTCTTTCCTTTATAAAAACGTTTGAATATATAAGGCAAATCCTCTTTCGGAATGCCCTCTCCGTTGTCAGCAATAACGATTTCCGTAAATAGCACGTTGTCGGAAAATGTGATGGTAATCGCACCGCCCTCAGGTGTATGCTCCACTCCAATCTTCAAAATATTGATAACCGCTTCAGCAGTCCAATGGAAATCGCCGTCAAAAGAGACGTTGTCATCCCCTGTGATGGAAACGGTCTGTCCCTTAATATCCATCGGAATCATAACCGGCTCCAGTGCATTTAGGATTAGGGTTTTCATGTGTATTCGATCTTTTTTGAACGGGATAGTCCCCCATCCATTTTCGCTAGCTTTAATAAAGATGAAACAAGCCAATCGATCCGTTCAAGTTGAATGTGAATATGATGAGTGAACTCCGTTCTTTTGAGTGGAGGCAGATCAGGGGCGCTTAACAGATCTGCCATGACTGTCATAGAGGTGATCGGTGTTTTGAGTTGATGTGAAATATCGGAGATGGCATCGGTCAGTTGAAGCTTATCCTGCTGCAATAGAGAACGATGCTCGGAGAGCATGCGTGTCACCTTGTAAATATCATTCTTTAAGATGCTAAGCTCACCTTCTTGATTATCGCGAGGGTCAAGGGAGGCCTGGCCGCTGCTAATCTCCCGTAAATAGATGGACAGCTTCTCTAGCTCGTAATAGTGAACTGATCGATGTCTTCGGCGAGCACCTTTCGGGCTGAAGCGACATTATGGCAGAGAACAGTCCAATAACCCTCTTGCTGCAGCGAATATTCCAGTCCCGACGCGATCGTCTTATCATCTTCAACTAATAATATTTTCATCTGAAGTTCATCCTTAGGATTGGATTGAATTGCACCTGTCTCGGATTTACTTATAGTATTCCCCAAGATTTTAGAACATTTAATGAATTCCACGACTACACAATCTCTTTATTAAAATGTCCTCTTGTGTCTGTTTCCTGATTAAAGACAGCATTATTCATAGAGCCATTTAATTTGCCTGACGCCATATTAATGACTTTCACAACCTGCTCTTTGGATTCAACTGTGAAGTTTAATCTGAGCGCCTCGATTCCTTTGATGTTTGGTAGCTCATCCAACAGATTAAGCGTCTTCCCATTAAGGAGAGTCGTTGTACAATCATTATGGGAAATGATAGGGAACGTTCCGTGCTCATCTTTTAACTCATAGCTCTTCGTTTTGCAAATTCTGCATTGATTCATTTTTTTCATCGGACAATATTTTGTAAACATCAAAGGAACCTTGCCATATACAATCATTTCCAGTGCAGGATAGCCGTCATTTTCTTCATAATAGGCATTCCTTAAATCTTCAATTTGGCTCTTATTCAATTCATAAGATAAAGTGACTCGTTTTGCACCTAATTTATATAATTCATAGCAACTAGTAGCATTAACAACATTTAGAGAATAGTCCGTAACAAACGGATTCGTTTCTCTGTAGTGATAAATTCCGCCATATCCTCCGATTAGTAGCTGCCCTTCTTTTTCCTTATAACGATTCTGATTTCTTCTAACAACATTTTCATAATAGATTTCCTTAATTCCACAGCTCACGCAAGCATCATACTGCTCCTTAGTCGTTACAGAGGCCGTAAAGTATGGTTTTTCAGGGGCAAAGCTTATTTTTTCTTTTGCTTCCAAAGCCTTGGTTCTTTTCTGCTGGCTGTTAAGCTTTAAGTCATATAAGCCCAGTACAATATCTCTTCTTGCTGCATTTAACAGTTTAGCTGGAATAAAAGCATTGCATTCCTCAAAATCCACATGATTAAGTTCGAATATCGTATCATTTAATCTTGAAAATTGCTTGATTACCTGGTCTTTTGTTGTTGGATTATTAATGGCTTCGCCTAGTATTTCCTCGCTTTCATATGAATAATGACAGCCTAAGCCCTCCGCATCTATGACAAGCTTTGAATCTGGACGTGCATATACTCTAATATCGAGGTTAAACCGCTTAAATTCTTTTTCCAGTGATAATTCTAATTCTTTGTTATAGAAATAATCCTTCGTTTTATATACTAAATCTCCCGTAGACATCTTTTCTTTGATTTTGATATAGCAGACATCCTCTGCTTTGTTGATTAATTCGCCCTCTTTATCGTACAGTTTTGCAACCGTTAAATTAACATCTTCATTGTTGTGACTGATTCGAATGGTATCGTTCTGATTTAAAGGTCGTGTAAGTGTTATTTCATACCTATCTTTAACAATCTTGCTGATTGTTCCAATTTCATAACCAAAGTGATTAGGTCTTAAAATGTTTGTAATATTTCTCCTATCTTCGTGAAACAAATATCCTTTAGTAAATGTTCGATTGAATGTTTTTTTCAGATTTTCTTTGTCTTCTTCGGTTATTTTATGATCTAAGGCCTTGCGATATTTGGATACAACATTAGCAACATACGTAGGCACTTTCATTCGGCCTTCTATTTTTAAAGAATCGATTTCTTTTAAATCCTCGATATAGTCGATTGTGTTTAAGTCCTTGGTAGATAGAATATGGTTTTTCCCTAAAGATGTACCTGTTGTCTTATCCATGAGTTCATACTCCTTACGGCATGAACCCACACATCTTCCGCGATTTGCGCTTCGATTACCCATTAATCCTGACATTAGACAGTTTCCCGAGTAAGATACACATAAAGCACCGTGAACGAAAATTTCTAAAGGTATCTCAGCTTTTCTTTTGATCTCTTTTACTTTTTCAATCTCAACCTCACGGGACAGAACAACTCTTTTGGCACCAAGTTCTTTTAATAATAAAGTTCCGTCTAAATCGTCTATTCCCATTTGAGTTGAACAATGTGCTTCCATATCAAGAAAGTTTTTAACGATATAATCGAACGCAGTCAGATCCTGGACGATAATGCCATCCACACCGATTTTATTTAATTCGTGGATCTGCTCTTTCATCTCTTCAACTTCGTTTTCAAAAACGATGGTATTCATTGTAACATAGAGTTTAACGTCCCTCAGGTGCGCATACGTAACCGCCTCTTGTAACGATTCTAGATCAAAATTAGATGAGTATGCACGCGCACCAAATTTTTGCATTCCTAAGTATATGGCATCACAACCATTAGAAATTGCAGCTTTTAAAGCTTCCATATTTCCTGCTGGAGCTAGTAATTCAGTCATTTCTTCCTCCTTATGATCCATAAATAACGGCAATGCTAGTTTGTCCAAAGGTGTTCTTAAAAGTACATCGTCAGGACTGCATGGTATTGAAGAACGGTTAAAGGTCGTTTTCACGCTTTTGTTATTGCTTTTCTTAACAGCAGGTTTCCGCTTGCCGTACTGCGTCATCTCTTCTTCTTAGTCCCCTGCTTCATCCCAGTTAAGATGGATAATACGATAATAACTACTATAAATCCGATAAATGACGACATGGCCGCTCCCGTTTAAATTAATAAGATTATTAGAAAATCAAATTTCAGACTATTACCATTAATCATAAAATAAGAACTATACTTAAGCTGCAGCAAAACGCACAAGCCAATGGCTTGTGCGCTTGTTTTAAATGACCTCATTTGCTCTGAGGGACGTATCTCATAATAATTCTTTAAGTACATTTTTCGCCACGCGTATCTTCTCATCATTAGCGTCACGAAGCATACCTACAATATCCTGAATATCGCTCTCAGCTGAGGTAACCATAAACTCTTCACTCCTCATGTATAGAGAATTATTTGGCTCCTGGAGCCAAAATTGAGCAGGAATTATGGGTGCCTATCATTGCCAAGTAGCAAACATTTATTTTTACATAAGTATGAGCGAGCATCTGGCGCATTGATTAGCAGCCTTAAAAGAGCCTCCACTAAAATCGAAGTGGAGGCTCTTTTTACATTTTTGTTATTTCAATTGTATTGGCTTTCAACCGTTATGCTGTGCAGTTCAAGTCATTTAAACTAATATTGAGTTCTGTTCTCCGCTTTACCACTATTTGTGATACGGTTCCCCCCGATTGATCTTCACCGCGCGATACACCTGCTCCACCAGCACCAGGCGCATGAGCTGATGAGGCAGCGTCATGCGCCCGAAGCTCATGCGCTGCTGCGCGCGGCGCATGACCTCGTCGGAGAGCCCGTGGCTCCCTCCGATGACGAACACGACATGGCTCGTCCCGTAGGTGCCGAGCCGGTCAATTTCTGCGGCAAGCTCTTCCGAGCTCCACAGCTTGCCCTCGATCGCGAGCGCAATGACATGCGCCTCGCTCTTAATCTGCGCGAGGATGCGTTCGCCCTCGCGTCCCTTCACCTGCACGACCTCTGCTTCGCTTAGAGAATCGGGTGCTTTTTCATCTGCCACCTCAATGACCTGAAACTTCAGGTATGGTGTCAGCCGTTTTGCATACTCCGCGATGCCATCGATCAAGTACTTTTCCTTCAACTTTCCTACGCCAATAATTTGAATAAGCATAAGTGCCTCCTGTCATAATCCTCTATAGAAATAGCAAAAGGACGCGCACTGGGCGTCCCTTGTAGTTTTAGTAAGTACCTTCTGTTCTATCACATATTTGGTGGAAAAGAAACGACAATTAAAACGGCCTACTCTTGCGCAGTCCCTAAATGTCCTATTTTTCATGCAATCCCTGGATCTGATCCCACGTATTCCTAGATTGCCTGAATCTAGAATTTCATGTATTCCCCGTCCTCAGCAGGTTCAATCTACTTCTACTTACTCTCCCCCTGCTCCTCCATCACAAAATCCGGTTTCTCCCCAGCTTCATAAGCACTCAATATAGAGTCCAGCAAGCCTGGGAAACGTGCATTAAGATCCTCAGTCCGCAGGGACAACATGCGCTGTGTTCCTTGAACTCGTGTAAAAACAACCCCTGACTCGCGCAAAGTACGGGCATGGTGAGACATGGTGGATTTTGCGATAGGGACGTTGAAGCAGTTGCAAGCCTGTTCTCCATTTAAGTGAATATCCGATACGATATGTAAGCGAATCGGATCGCTGAGTGCATACAATACGGAGGCAAGCTGAATGTCCTTGCGGTCCGGATGAAATAGTATTTTCACGGATGATTATCCCCTTTTGTCGTACGATGAATGCGAAAAAAATATTGGTGTTCCTAATTGCATTTTATATCAACGCATGCTATATTTCAATTGTTCGTAAGTAATCGAACTATTAAACAATAATAAAAGGAGTGCTTCGCACATGACTTCTGTAAATAACCTCTCCGCGAATGCGGATCATGAAGCCTCCGTTCCGGAAGCGCCTCTTCCACGAGAAGGCCTGCTGACCCTGCTGTTCAGTGTCGCTGTGGTTCTCGTCATCATGAATACGGCTATGTTCAATCTGGCGCTGCCTGATGTGACCGAAGCCTTTGGGATTACGGCTGCGTCCGCTTCTTGGATTGTCACCGGGTATTCCATTATGTTCTCGATTACCTCAATCACGTACAGCCGGCTTTCTGATTTTCTGCCGATTCGCCGTCTGTTGGTTATAGGCTTGTTGACGCTGGGCCTCGCGGCTGTTGCCGGCTTTTTCAGCACCAACTTTATCTTCCTGCTTATCGTTCGCATTCTCCAGGCCTCGGGCGCGGGCGCGGTAATGTCCTTATCTCTTGTCCTGTTTACCCGCTATATCCCGCAAGCCCGCCGCGGCAAAGCAATGGCGACAATTATGTCAGCCGTCTCGCTGGGTCTAGGGCTTGGGCCGGTCGCGGGCGGAGCCATCGTCGAATATCTCGGTTGGATTTGGTTATTCTCTGTAACGGCAGCTATTCTGCTTCTAGTGCCGCTGTTCCTTATTCTGCTGCCCAAAGAAGTACCCACCCGTGGCTCCTTTGATGTGCTTGGCGGGCTGTTCTTGGGCGTCGGCACGACCGGGCTGCTGCTGTTCCTGACCAGCGGGCTGTGGATTGCCTTGATCGCCGGAATTGTCGCCATTGCTTTATTTGTTGGCCGTATCCGCAGCACACCTGATCCATTCGTGATGCCGGAGCTTTTCCGTAACCGCTCATATCTCGTGTTGGCTCTGATCGGAGTTGCCTCCTACCTGTGCAGCTTTGCCACGTTATTCCTGCTGCCGCAGATTTTGACTCACCGTTTCGGCTTCAGCGCAAGCCATGCCGGGCTTGTGATCTTTCCGGGTTCGCTGCTCGCCATCTTTGTCTCCCGCTCCGTGGGACGAATCATTGACCGTTATGGCAATGCGGGGATTTTACGTTTTGCACCATTGCTCGTATTGACCGCTACCATCCTATTCGCTTTCTTTGCTGGGCGGTCATGGATTGCCGTCATGTTCATCTATATGATTATGAGTCTGGCCTTCACGACACTGTCCAGTAGTGTATCCAATGAAATCTCTCGGATTCTGCCTTCCTCGCAAATCGGCTCTGGGATGGGCCTGTTCCAGCTGCTGCAATTCTTTAGCGGCGCCTTCAGCGTAGCTATGGCCGCAAGCGCTCTGGAATGGCAGCGCGGACTGCCGCTTTCTGCAGCCTACTCCAATATCTACTGGGGACTCTCTATTGCAGCATTGATCGCCATCATCTCAGCTATTCTCTACCGCCGAGGCAACCGAAGTAGCTCGCTGACCGACATAGTAGATGCAGCAGATGCATAAGACCTAATCGGCTAACACATATATTATTTCATGCAAAAAAACACCCTGCGGCCCATTTCCGGGACTGCAAGGTGTTTTTAATAAATTTTAACAGTCCTTTAGACCACTAAATATTCCGCATTCTTCTCACATTCCGCACATTTGGCCGGCGGGTCCCAGTCCGAGAACTCGGTCTCCTTCAAGTCCACAATATCAGGTGCATCCTCATACTCGTCCACAAATTTGTCGATGGCTAACTCTACATGTTCTTTACATACTACATACATTCAACCAAGCATCCCTTTCTGTGCCGCTGCGGCCTAATACTCCTTCTATTGTTCTACCATACTTCCCACGAAAATGGAACTCCTATCTATCCATTCCAGCAATCTGTTCATCCATTGTCTATATTCTTGCCCTACCGAAAAAAAAGATTCCTCCCACCCCAAACGGGCAAAAGGAATCTCTTCACTAATATCTCTCTATTTTCTATAAATGTTATCTGCAAACTCTCCATCCTACCCTAGAAACTCCACTGGACGATCCAGCTCATACAATCTGCGGTAACGTGGTTCTTTTTCCATCAGCTCTGCATGGGTTCCACGCATTTCTACCGAGCCATTTTCCATAAAAATCACTTCATCCATCTGCTCCGCACCAACCAAATGATGCGTTACCCAGATCAGAGATTTACCGTCCATAGCTTCAAACATCGTCTGCAAAAGATCACGCTCCGTGCTTGGGTCCAACCCTACGGTCGGTTCGTCAAGAATGACGACAGGTGTATTTTGCAGCAAAATACGAGCTAACGCTATCCGCTGACGCTCTCCACCGGAGAAACGTTGCCCCGCTTCACGGACAAAGGTACTGTATCCATCTGGTAACGAGGAGATCAGCGTATCCATTTTGGCTAATGCGCCAGCTTCTTTAATCGCTTGTTCGGAAGCCTTCGGATCACCCATACGAATATTGTTCGCTACCGTAGTATCAAATAAGTGTGGGCTTTGATTTAGCACCGCTATAATAGACGGAATGTTATCGCCATAGGCAGCAGCCGCGATTCCATTAATCATAGCCGAACCTGCAGAAGGTTGGATAACCCCTTGAATAGCCTTTAACAACGTCGATTTCCCTGCCCCGCTACGGCCGATGATGGCAATTTTTTTGCCTTGTGGGATGTCGAGGCTGAGATCACGAACCGACCAATTATCCTCTGATCCATAGCGGTAACCCACATTTTCGAGCTTGATATGAGCACTTTTTATGGCCTGAGGTAGAACATCGACTACAGATGCCTGTTCGGAAACTATATTCTGCTCTTCTCCGACCACTCCAGACAACCGCTCCAGCGAGTTACGGTACTGCGGGATTTTCTCCACTGCTTCGGATACTGGCAAAAAAGCATCTGCTACAGGAAAAACAACCAAGACAAACGCCGCAATCAAAGTACCTGCAATAGCACCATCCGCATACTCTCCGGCGGCCCAATATAACATCGAAAGTACACCAACCCCAACGACTGCTTGCCCGATAAACGCACGTAGACGCGCCCAGCTGCGCAG
This sequence comes from Paenibacillus sp. FSL H8-0315, assembly GCF_038005365.1. NCBI lineage: Bacteria > Bacillati > Bacillota > Bacilli > Caryophanales > Paenibacillaceae > Paenibacillus > Paenibacillus sp. FSL H8-0315. The sequence continues at coordinate 3,272,260 of NZ_JBBOTA010000001.1, forward strand.
CGCTGCATCAGTTTTGGCCACTTTTTTCTCATCTGCTTCGTAGGTCTCCACGAACTGGCTTTGCCGTCCACTAATGACCCAATCGCCCATACCGAGAACGGCGTCCGTCAGCTTTTGATAGAGGCGATTACGCTCTACCTTCACTTCACGTTGACGTTTCTGGGTGAACAACAAAGATATAAGCGGCAATACCACGACCAACACCAAAATATACAAAGCCATTAATAACGCAAAACCGATATCAAAGGTGCCCAACGCAATCACTGCAACCCCGTAGATTAATAAAGCAATAACACTTGGAAATACGGTTCTCAGATATACATTTTGCAAATATTCGATGTCATCAGCTAACATCCCGAGAATATCCCCAGTACGGAAACGCGACGATAGGAACAAGGCCTGTGGCTCCAAAATATTGTACAGGCGCACACGCATTTTAGAAAGAATCCGTAAAATGGTGTCATGCCCAATCAGCCGTTCCACGTAGTGAATGACTGCCCGGCTTGTTCCGAACGTACGTACACCGACAATCGGCACGTAGATCATCAGGATATTTTCGACTGGTGTAGACGCTTTTGAGATCAGAAATCCTGAAGTATACATCAATGAAGAGGCAGTAAAAATCGTCAACGCCCCAAGCACAATAATTAGCACAAAACGCCAAAAATACGACGATACATAGGGAGCAAACCATCCTTCACGTTTCAATGGATTCCCTCCAATTGCGACCCAATCAACTCATAATACGCACCCTTGCGGGCAAGTAACTCCTGATGGGTACCGATTTCTGCCACTTGGCCTTGCTTCATTACTACAATAATGTCCATATCGAGCATCCAGTGCAGGCGATGGGTAGCCAGAAAGACCAGCTTTCCTTCAAAAAGGGGCACCATCGTCTCCTTCAGCTCATATTCCGTTTCAATATCCAGATGCGCCGTTGGCTCGTCTAGAAGCATAATCGGACGGCTGCTAAGCAGTGCCCGGGCTAATGCCACCCGTTGCTCCTGGCCACCGCTGAACGAACGGCCGCCGCCACCAATCATCTCATCTAAGCCATGCGGAAGAGTATCCACCAAACCCGATAAACCCGTAGCTTTCACTGCCGCGGCAACAGCCTCCATAGAAGCCTCAGGGTAATAAAAACGTATATTATCAGCTAACGTACCGCTAAAAATATACGGACGCTGCGGGATATACGAGGTCTGTTTTCGCCAAGCCTCATCCGTTAATGCACTAACCGTAGTACCGTTAACCGTGATACTTCCTGAAGTAGGGTGTAAGAAGCCCCCTAATATATCCACTAAAGTAGATTTACCGGCCCCGCTCTCTCCGATAATCCCAATTTTGCTAGCTCCTTTAAATTGCAGGTTCAGCGCTTCCAGCGAAGAAAGCCCTGCTTCCTCATACTTCACGCTAACGTCATTTAATGTGAGCACGCTATTCTCATGCCAAGTGAATATTTGTTCCGATGTTTTTGCTGCAGAACCGACAGATAGATCACCGTTAGGGACGATTACTTCAGCCTTCACCTCATTTTGATCTATAATGCTCTTCATTGCTTCAGCGGCTTCTTTCCCATCCAAAGTAGCATGGAAATCTGAACCTACCAATCTGACAGGCAGGAAATATTCCGGAGCCAAGATTAGAATCGTTAAGCCCGTAACCAATGTCATTTGTTCATTTACAAGCCGCAAACCAAGACTTACCGCTACAGAAGCTACTGACAGCATAGTGAAGAAATCCAGGGCGAACGATGACAAAAAGGCCACTCGCAGCGTACGCATGGTCGCCGAGCGATAACGATCGCTGACAGCAGCAATGCTGTCGCTATGACTACGGCTGCGTCCTAGGAATTTTAATGTTTCTAGCCCACGTAATGAGTCTACGAAATGATTAGATAATGTGCGATACGATTTCAATTGCCGATCCATTTGCTTACGGGCCGTCATCCCAATCAAAATCATAAAAACAATAATAATCGGCATAGTTACCGTAAGAATAATCCCGCTCGTAGTGTCCATCGTAAAGACGTAAATAAGCACCAAGATCGGTGTAACAGACATCCCTACCATTCTAGGAATGATCACTTCCAGATACGTGCGGAATTTAGTTACCCCTTCCAGCACCAGTGTAACAAGATCCCCGGTTCCACGCCCGCCCACCATTCTAGGGCCAAGCTGGAAGAGCTTGTCCATCATTTCCCTCCGCATAGTGCTGCCCGTTGCTTCCGCGAAGCGGTAAGAGACACGGCTCATCAGCATAGCACAAGCATGGCGCACAAGAAATGCAAGAAGGAACAATAGCGCAGTGCCCCATTGTTCCTTCAGAGGTTCTCCCGCAAATAGCGCAGAGATGACTTCTGCCAGCGATTTAGCCAGCAGAAGTATGGACAAGCTTTGCACCAGGGTAAGGAAGCCTACAATCAGAAAGACTGGCTTAACTCCTTTATACCCAAGCAAGTTTTTATCCATTAGTATTCAAGATGCTCCTTCTCGTGAACCCGTTTATGAAAGACAAAGTAACTCCAAATTTGATATCCCAATACGAACGGAAGGATAGTCAGTGCCACAATCGTCATTACCTTCAAAGAGTAATGGCCCGAAGCCGCATTAGTGATCGTCAAATTAAAAGCTTGATCAATTGAACTAATCATAACACGCGGGAACAATCCTACAAAGATAGAAGTTACCGAAAGCGCCATTACCGCTCCTGTCATTCCAAAAGCGTAGCCATCCTTCCTCTTCGTCATGAAGTAACCGGACAGTACAAAGGCGATAACTCCCAGGGCTACAATAATCATAAGAATCGTTCCACGTTGCTCGAAAATATCCGTCATATTATAAGTCATAATCACAAAAGCAGTAAATAAAACTGCGAGCGGGATTAGCAATTTTTGAGCCAACTTGCGAGCGCGAGCCTGTAGATCCCCCACTGTACGCAGTGTTGTGAACATGAGACCATGCACCAGGCACAGAAGGACAACAGTAAGCCCTGCTACTACAGTGTACACATTCACGATATCTGTGAACCCTGCATACATTTGCATCTCCCCATCAATAGGCAATCCTTTGATAAAGCTTGCAAATACTACTGCCAAGAGGAATGGTGGAAGGAAGCTGCCGATAAAGATACAAGCATCCCAAGTTCTTTTCCAAGCCAATGAATCACGTTTACCTCTGAATTCAAAAGCGACACCACGCGCTATCAAAGCTAATAAGGCAAATACAAAAGGAATATAGAATCCACTAAACAGCGTTGCATACCACTCAGGGAAAGCCGCAAACATTGCACCCGCAGCTGTGATAAGCCATACCTCATTCCCATCCCAGAAGGGTCCGATCGAGTTAATCAGAACACGGCGCTCTGTATCATTTTTAGCGAGAATTTGTGTTTCCATCCCTACGCCGAAATCGAAACCCTCCAGGAAAAAGAACCCTATAAACAGAACTGCAATCAGCACAAACCACAATTCATTAAGAGATATCATGGGAACCCTCCTCGTTATATGGATCATTCGAATCGCCGTGATCGTTATCCATCGCATAAGGACCTTTTTTAATCACTTTAATAAACAATCCGACCAACACTAATCCTAGAATTAAATAAATCGTTGTAAAAGAAATCACGGAGAACAGAACTTGACCACTTGTAATATTAGGCGACACACTGTCTTCCGTTGTCATCAGTCCGAATACCGTCCATGGCTGACGCCCGAATTCGGTCATAACCCAACCGGCTGTATTCGCAATCGGAGGAAGCAACAAGCCCCATAACATAAACCGCATAAACCAAGTGTTCGGACGGTCCATTTTTTTGCGCCACATTAAGTACATAGCGTACATTCCCAATACAATCATTAACGTTCCTGCTAGAACCATGATCCGGAAACTCCAGAATGTCGTACGTACAGGTGGAATATAGTCACCGGGGCCATAGGTTTGCTCATACTCCGCTTGCAGCTCAAGCATACCTTTAACTTCACCGGAAAATTTACTGTATGAAAGGAAACTCAGCATATAAGGAATTTGAAATTCTCCACTACTAATTTGATTCTTTGGATCAATGTTTGCCCATACGGTCCAAGGTGCCGGGTCACCACTCTTACCCCACAGTCCTTCGGAAGCTGCCATTTTCATTGGTTGAGTTTCAACCAAATATTGCGCTTGGGCGTGACCAGCAACAGCTACACCAATAGAAGAAATAATCCCTACGATGGCTGCAATCTGAAAAGACTTCTTAAAGAAAGAAACCTCTTGTTTCTTCAATATTTTATAAGCACTAATACCAGTTACAAGAAAAGCACCTGTTGCATAAGCAGCCAGTACTGTATGTGGGAATTCAACCAGCAATTGTCCGTTCGTAATAAGCGCGAAGAAATCATTCATTTCTGCACGTCCATTATTTATCTCAAAACCCACAGGATGCTGCATAAAAGAGTTAGCCGCTAGAATCCAGAATGCAGATAACATCGTACCGAATGCTACCAGCCAGATGGACAGTAAATGTACTCGCTTGGACACCTTATCCCAGCCGAATATCCATATCCCAATAAAAGTAGACTCCAGAAAAAAGGCTGCCAATGCCTCAACTGCAAGCGGAGCCCCGAATACATCACCCACAAAACGTGAATAATCGGACCAGTTCATCCCGAACTGAAATTCCTGCAAGATTCCTGTAACTACCCCTACTGCAAAATTGATGAGGAATAGCTTTCCCCAGAACTGCGCCATTTTTTTGTACTCTTCATTACCTTTTCTAACGTACATTGTCTCCATGATTGCAATCAAGAGCGCTAGTCCGATTGATACCGGTACAAAGAAATAGTGGAATATTGTCGTCGACGCAAATTGTACACGCGACAGCATTACTGTATCCATATTTGTCCCTTCCTTCTCCCCTTTTCGTTAATTATATTCTGTCAAAAATTTAAACTTCTTTTTGTGATAAATGTCACATAAAGATAGTCATTTAACGGTGAAATTCAAATGATTTGTGACAAAGATCACAATTTAGCATAAAGAAAGCAAAAAAAATAAGACGGTTTACCCGTCTTGAGTGGTTCGTCGTTCTATTAAATGCTTGACTCATTTAGGTATTGGTTAGATGGAAATACCCTTCTTCAGCGATTTGAGATCGCCATTCGAATTAAGCAATTGGGGTAGCATCTTCGTGCTGCGAACCATTGGAGAGTCACATAGACGGCAAGAAGGCGCATGTTCAAATGCGAAATTATCCCTCATCCATCCGTTGCATCCCTCATTGGTACATGCCCAAATTGCGGTATTTTCTTCCGGTATTTCTTCCAAAGGTTTCTTCCGGTAGTTCATTGCCGTTCCTCCCATCCTGTAAGTCAAATAGTGAGTAACTAGATATAAAAAGACCGTCCCAACTTTCACAAGCTGGGACGGTTTCTTCTATTATTACAGTTTTACAACGTTTTCGGCTTGTGGTCCACGGTTGCCTTGAACAACGTTGAATTCAACGCGTTGGCCTTCGTCCAAAGTTTTGAAGCCGTCGCCAGTGATTGCGCTGAAGTGAACGAATACGTCGCTTCCGCCTTCAACTTCGATAAATCCGAATCCTTTTTCTGCGTTGAACCATTTAACTGTACCTGTTTGCATGTGTGTTACCTCCACAAATTTAAATTAATATGTTCTTTTTATCTTCAAACAAAGAAAAAATTCACACATTGAAAAAGGTTGTATTACCAAATATGACAGCCCTTTTCAATGCGAGAATTAGGGACTAAATGTATGATTGATATCATATTACCACACCTGATTAGCAAAGGCAAGCAAGCATCCGAATATATCCGTTTTTGCCCTAATAAGTATTACCTTCCAATGTAAGGGCTGCCACTTAGTGTTTATTCCCTAAATAGATCCTTTTTTTGGCATAATTATCATGGTTTTAGAAAAATAGCTTTTCCAAAAACGTTACTTTTATCCGCTTTTTCAAGAAGGTACCCCCTCGGAATCGAAGGGGTAGTCCGCTCTACTTGTCGTAACTGCTATATCATTATATACCGACTTCCAGCATATTATTCCTGTGGTTTTTCAAGAAGTTTAACTGTTGCCTGTTTGGCCTCGCCGTTTCGATAGTAAGTAATTTTCAGATCATCACCGATCTTCGTATGATTATATAAGTACTTGCGAAGAGAAAGGGTAGATATGATTGATTGATCATTAAATTTGGTAATGACATCATTGAATTGCAGTCCAGCTTCCTTCGCAGGGCCAACGGCTTCTAGAACAACTACTCCATCCTTAACACTGTTCGGCAGGTTCAATTCATTGCGTTGATCTTCTGCTAGTGGAACGTACGGATTGTTCAAATCAACTGAATATACACCCAAGTACGAACGGGCAATATGTCCTTTTTCAGCCAGCTCATTAGCGATATCTATCACATGATTCGCAGGAATTGCAAAACCCAGACCCTCTACACCCGTATCTGAAATCTTCATTGTGTTAATTCCAATGACCTTGCCATCCAGATCCACTAATGCGCCGCCACTGTTTCCTTCATTAATCGCCGCATCGGTCTGTATCACTTCTTGTTCCCAGTCATATACTCCATCCTGATTAAGGGATACGGGAACCATCCGTTCAGTATAGCTAACAATCCCCGAGGTCAATGTATCACCAAGTCCTAGCGGATTACCGATAGCAATGACCGTTTCACCTAGACGAAGCTTAGAGGAATCACCGAGCTGCGCGATGGTATCGATTCCTTTGGCATCAATAGAGAGTACCGCAATGTCGCTTACTTTATCCGTTCCAACGAGTGTTGCCTTACGAGTCTCTCCGTTCACTGTAACTACTTCGAGATTACCGGAGTCTTCGATGACATGATTATTGGTAATGATAAATGCTTTATTCCCTGTCTTTTTATAGATCACTCCTGAGCCTAGTGCAGACTCATCCAGAATGTTTAATTCTTCATTATCTTCTTTATGATTGATAATACTTACTACTGCAGGGCGAACCGTGGCAGCAGCTTGAATAATCCGGTCAAATGGATCACTGCTGCTTGGGGCAACATTTCCAGTTGCTACAACCGGCTTCTGAGCAGTCTCATGACTCATCTGGCCTGTAAACATACTGAATAACAAAACTGCCACCACAGCGCTGACTAAGGAGCAAACGGCGGATATTTGCCAAGTAGATAAACCCTTACGCGATCTGCGTACAGAATGTCTACGATTAGCAAACGATCCCTTTGATGCTTCATCCCCTCTGGACCGCGAAACCTTAGTTGAATAGAAATCATCATCAAACAATCCCACCGAAAATCTCCCCCTTCTATTGCCAAGCGTTCACTGTTGGTAAGACCTGAACCTATAGCAACCACGTCCGAACCAAACCTCTGTAACCATTAGACTCCAAATATCACTAAAAAGTTTCACTTTATCCATTAACCCCACAAGAGTTTCGATCAATCGTTAGATTATGATAATCTTTTAATATATCTTCTCTATTAGGAATATTTTGCAACTTAAAAGACTACAATAAAATAGAAGTGTCCCTAAAATTTTAGCTTTGCTCATCACGCTTTTAATTGTATCACAGGCAACCTGCAATTCGGGATTTTCCTCAGCTAAAACACCTGCGAATTTTTTACAGTTTTCAGTTCTAATTACACTATATATTCACACTATTAAAGGAGGATTAATTATGAGTTCTTTTTCAACAAGTATGGATTTAGTCGAGTTTATCGGTAAGCTAGGTGACTTAAAGGATGAACACTACCACATGACCCTTGCCTTTAGCGCAATGATCGAATTGATGATTGAAAAAGGCCTAATCTCCCGTCAAGAATTAGATCGCAAGACCGCTGAACTTGATCAGCTTATGACTGGCTCAGCTTATCCCATGGCGTAGGTTGATCATAATACGTATCACACAGTCTGAACTCACTATCTTTGAAAAAACAGCCCCGATCCTCCATTGCGCCGCGTACCGACATTTTTGCCAAATCCATCATATTGTGATCCCGGCTTAAATGCGCCAAATAGGTCCGTTTGGTCCGCCCTGTAAGAATTTCGCTAAGCGCAGCTCCAGCTGCCTCATTGGAAAGGTGACCCATGTCGCCTAGGATGCGCCGTTTCGTATTCCACGGATAACGTCCCATTCTCAGCAATTCGATATCATGATTCGCCTCCAGCACCAATACATCTGCATCTGAAATTGCATCTCTTACCTTATCACTAACATAGCCCAGGTCTGTAGCTACACATAACTTCTCTTTTCCATCATAAAAATTGTAACCCACTGGCTCCGCCGCATCATGAGAAATCGCAAAGGATTCTACTCGCATACTACCGAAATCCTTGTGCTGGCCAGACTCCATGATCATACGGTTATACTCCGGTATTTTACCAATTCCCTTCTCGATAGCTCCCCAGGTATTGGTGTTCGCATAAATCGGAAGATCGTATTTACGGGCCATGGCCCCGAGTCCCTTGATATGATCGGAATGTTCGTGTGTAACTAGAATCCCGTCTATATCATTACCCGTTAGTTCACGCATGGCCAACAGCTCATCGATCCGCTTGGCACTAAAACCTGCGTCAATCATAAGTGTTGTCTCCCCGTTTCGTACCACCGTTACATTGCCGGTAGACCCACTGGACAGTACTGTAAATGAAATCCCCATTTTCCTTACTCCTTCTACTCTGTTGTCTTAGGACTGATGATGTCCGCACTAATAGCATCCACATAATAGGCATTGCCGTTCTCCAGCATAAACCGCCACATCGGCGAAGCTACCTGACTTTCCGAGTTGAACAGCTCACCGTAATACCCCAGCTCAATCTCCTTCACTACGGAATCTGCCGGGAAATACTTCTCTATCAAACTACTAAGTGCTTGCGATGCTGGAAGCACCTTCTGTTCTTTATCGCTGCTGCTTGTCCCTATTTCAATCTTCGGCCAGCGGTAAGCTACGATTTTTTGATCACTGTTAATCAACTCTAGCCTAACACGGAACAACGACCACTGATTTTGAACCAGCGGATGAAGAACGAACTTCCCAACCTCACTTTCCTGTGAATCAAAGCGATAATTGGAAATGTCCGGAATCTTATCCTCAAGCGCCTTGCTAAGCTCTGAGAAGGAGGAATAGATCAGCTTGCTGTCTATAGGTACATCTAATTTAATTGGTGGTTCAGTCTGCTCTTCAGCAGAATAACGATAAGTAATGTTAGGAAGCTGCGGGGTAGACGCCGGAATGGGACACAATACACGAATCCCTTTCTGCTCCATTACGGCTTGGGTCTCAGCAGACAGGGAAGTAAAATCAAGATTAGCACTAACCTGATCGCGCAAATCGACCCACAGCTGGTAACATAGCAGCAGATTCAGACCTAAAAAGGCGCAAATCAGTACATTTTTAGCTCTTCCCCAATCCATACCCGAACCTCCTAATTGTTATATGAACCACTTATCCATTAATTTAAAGTAAGTACGCTGCCATCACTAAGTGTAACTTTCCAGACAGGTATCAGCTCCAGATGATCTTCCTTCACCTCAGGCACATAAGCAGGCGTTAAATCCTTCACTGCCGAAGTTTTACTGACCAGAGACAACCTATACTCCAGATCCGCACCTCCAGATAGCTCCACTACTTTTTTTACGGCCTTACTTTCATCTATATAGATTAGAGAACGTTCATAAGAGGATACTGTTCCCTGCTGCAGTTCCAGATTTATTACACCATACTGTAATGATGAATGGCTCATTATCGGATAGGAGCCGTACGGATAGGAGCCATAATATTGTTGAAAAGAGACCTTTCTCTCCTGTCTCCCTTCCTCTGTAGCCTCCAAACGGTAAGTCCCATTCCATCCGCCATGCTGGTTAACAAATTCTACAGCTTCCAAAGCATCCTTGGCAGGGGTACTTTCTCCAGCTGGAAGAGCCGCAGGGTCGCTATAGCTCATCCAGTTCTTACCCTGATCCACCTGAAGGCTCCGTTTGCTGTCCGTATAAATCTCTGAGCCGTTTTTCTCCCGGATATATCTAGTGCTTCCAACATCGAAGAAAAGATTACTCTGCATTTGCTCTATGGTGTACATCCCGGAAGGCATGTCTACCTGAACCAGAGAAATCTTACTGTCTGGCACATAATAATCCCCGCTTACAGTCTTGTAAGGCGTCCAGTTCTTACCGAAATCGACATGCTGCTGCACATCCTGAACCGTTAAATCCGCTTTTGCCGCTTCGTATATGATGTCGCCTCTCGTACTGAAGAAAATAGCATGGGCCTTGGAATCGTTCTTAATGTTATAGATCCAAATGCGATCGATGCTTTCTCCTTCAAAAAGGGAATCTGGCGATAACTGCATCACCCGCTGCAATAACGTTACCGGAATGCCCGCTCCGAACGAAAGCTCAATCCCAGGATTCTCATTGCGGATCTTATCCCAATCATAATCCTGTACCGAGTGCCGCTGAAAGCTTTCGAAGCCACGACCTTTTAAGCGATTCATGATCAAGCTATAGAACGTAGAGTCCGGATAAAAAAGCGTATGCTTGCCTTCCCCCATATGGATGATCATTTTGTCAGGGTATAACAGGTTCTCTACCTTCTCTTCCGGACCCATATTATCTGTCTTCACATACAGGTTCTCAGAAAGCACCGCAGAATCAGCACCAGGCAAGCGGTAGATCAAATAATAGCTTTCAACCAGGCTTCCGAGCACGAGCAAGGCTAGAATGCATGATTTGATTCGTTCCTTCACGCCTCACTCCCCCTTTGCTCGTTCAAAGGCAGGGTAAAGGTTACCTTTGAACCTTCATTTAGCTCGGATTGCAGGGAAATGGAGCCTCCATGTGCCTTCACAATTTCCCGGGCAATGGAAAGGCCAAGTCCAGTGCCTCCCATGTTCCGCGAACGTGCCTTATCCACGCGATAAAATCGTTCGAAGATCCGCTCGATATCTTTTTTCGGAATCCCTATCCCCGAATCACGTACAGAAATGGAGAGCATTCCATCCTCATTCTTCAACGCTTCCAATTCAATTGTACCGCCTTCTGGCGTATATTTTAGCGCATTGGAGACCAAATTCCCCAAGACCTGGTCGATTTGATCACGATCAAGCCACGCCGTAGTAACATCTTTGCGGACCCTTGTACTGATATCGATACGCTTTTGCCGAATTTGAAAAGAAAAACGATCCGCAACATCCTCCAGCATCTCGGTAATATCTGTCTGCTGAATTCGAAGAAGAGCTTCCTTGGAATCCAGACGGGAAAGATGCAGTAAATCCGTAACCAGACGAATCATCCGTTCCGTTTCGTTGCGAATCACCCCAACAAACCGAACCGCCAGCTGCGGATCTTCAAGTGCTCCATCATCCAGTGCTTCAACATAGCTTTTAATAGTGGTAAGTGGTGTTCTTAGCTCATGCGAAACGTTCGCCACGAACTCCCGGCGTGATTCCTCCAGATTCTCCTGTTCGGTGACATCCTGCAACACAGCAATTGTGCCGGCAATGCCACCCTCTCGACGATGAATCGGAGTAAACGTCACTCTTACGATATTAGAATCTTCTCCACCCATATGGGTCAGATGAAGCATTGCAGATTGGGCATTACCTTTAGCCAGAGATCCGCTTTGTTCGTAATCTAAGCCCAACAGTTTATCTAGAGGAGCGCCTTCCGGCAACGGACCTTCATTTCCGAGCATCAATGCTGCCCGCCGATTCATCAGAATCACTACTCCGTTCTCATCTGTAGCCACAACACCATCACTCATGTTCGTCAGAATAGAGGTAAGCTTCTCCTTCTCTTCTTCATTCTGCGAGAGTGCCTCACGCAATCTACCGGTCATATAATTGAACGCCTGACTGAGTTGTCCAATTTCATCATTGCCCAATACGGGCATTTTACGATTGAATCGGCCTTCAGCGACCGCCGTAGCATGCCTCGTCATTTCCTTAATAGGCTGCGTGATAGTGTGCGCCAGAATGACGCATAAAACAACCGTTAACGCTAGAGCTAACAGCAAACCTGAGATAAATACACTATTGATCCGGCCCATCGTGGCGTACAGATCCTTCATGTCAGCAGCAATATAGATTGCGCCCACTACCTTGTCCCCCGAGAGCACAGGCTTAGCCACAACCTTTTTCCGCACATTATCATCCGCAATAATATATTCCTCGTTATCACTGATGCCCTGCAAGGCCCGATTCACAACTGTCTGGGTGTTACGCTGCCCGACATAGTCATTCTGCGAGGGAACAGAAGTGGTGATGATTTTGCCGCTGGCATCCAGTACCTGAATTTCAGCCCCGTTAATGTACAGATTATTGACCATCCCGCGCAGACTTTCCACAGCCGTTTCCTCATCAGCCGTTCCAGCCTCACTACCAAATTTATCAGCAGTCAGGATGGACAACATCTCAGCACGTGCTTTAAGGTCCTTGGTGAAATTATCTGTTAACGAGTTCTTCATCGAGCTGACAAAATAAACCCCGATCAACTGCATAGCTATCAGAATCAGCAACACGTAAATTATAATAAGTTTTGCCTGAATTGTCCGGATAAAGGACCGCCACTTCATCACAGTCCTCCATTTTTAGGGCTATGCATCAAATAGCCAAGTCCACGCCGAGTATAAATATATTCGGGCTTGCTGGGGTTCTCCTCAATTTTCTCTCTTAGACGACGGATCGTCACGTCAACGGTCCGCACATCACCGAAATACTCAAATCCCCACACTGCCTGCAGCAAATGCTCCCGAGTCATCACCTTACCGGCATGTTTGATCATATAGTAGAGCAGCTCATATTCACGATGGGTCAAGTCAAGCGGCTCCCCGCCCTTATAGACCATATACATATCTGTATCTATAAACAGATCAAAATGATAAATGCCCTGCTTATTCTCTGCTGGTTCACTCGCCATCCCCTGTGGTGACGGTTTATGCTGTCTCCGCATCTGGGCTTTAACTCGGGCCAGCAATTCACGTGTACTAAAAGGTTTGGTCACATAGTCATCAGCACCAAGCTCCAGGCCAAGTACCTTATCAATCTCTCCGTCCTTGGCTGTAAGCATAATGATAGGAATGTCCAAGTGCGCAGAACGCACCTCGCGGCAGACGTCCATGCCATCTTTGCCGGGCAGCATAAGATCAAGCAGCATAAGATCGGGCCTTTTGGACAATGCCAGCTCCACTGCGCTGTTACCATCAAAAGCACAAATAACCTCGTAGCCTTCTTTTTCTAAATTAAATTTCAATATATCAGCAATAGGCTGTTCATCATCTACTACCAGAATCGTTCCCATCTGCATGTCCCAGCTTCACCTTCCTATCCTTACTTAATGATCATTCCTTTATTTTAACATACCTGTCTAACCGTCACATCCTACGAAATAAGCAATCCCCCTGCCCAGCAAAAAGAAACGGCTTTGCCGTCACTCGTAGATTAAAAAAATAAAAACCGCCCGATTAAAATCGAGCAGTTAAAGGATTAAGTATGAATTATTGCAAATACTTCATTGGATTTACAGCAGTGCCATTCTTCCGAATCTCAAAATGCAGATGTGTACCCGTCGAACGTCCGGTGCTGCCCATTACGCCAATCTTGCCACCCTGCTCCAAGCGTTGGCCTGTAGAAACCGAGATGCTTTTTAAATGACCATAATAGGTCTGGTATCCGTTGCGATGATCCACAATAACTACATTCCCGTATCCATTCTGCACCCCTGCAAAGATTACGGTCCCGGCATCAGAAGCTTTTATATTCCGATTGCTAGATACCATATCAATACCCTTATGGGCACGGCTCCAACGCTCACCGAAGCTACTTGTCAGGGTTGCCCCGCTTACCGGCCAACTGAACATGCCTGTTCCTTCACCAACAACCTTCGTTCCCCGATAGACAACTTCTGGCAGCGAGGCTTTTATAACGGTCTGGCCTAACCATTCTTCTTGAACAACCGTGCCATTTTCCTTTGTTACCCGATACTCCATTTCTTTAAGTCCAGTTTGTCCTGGACGAACCACTTTGCTTTTGCCTGCCGCTAGCTGATCGCTCGAACGCACAACCACTTCCGGCTCAGTCACTATCTGCTCAGTCACTTTTTCCACAGTTACTACTGTAACATCTGGTTGGGGTACCTTCAGCTTCAGTGTATCTCCAATCTTCAACGTCAGCTCTTTCACGTTAGGGTTGTTACTATAAATCTCTTTTTGGGTGATTTCAAACCGTTTGGCAATCCCCGAAATCGTATCACCCTCTTGAACGATATAAAGAAGAGGCGCCTCTTTGCCTTCGGTAAGTGTCTGGACCGCCGCTTCCACATCCAACACTTTATTAGGATCTGCTTTGATAGGAACGATAGAAATATCCTCGCTAATCTCTACCGACTCTACTTGCTCTGGAGCCTTCGCTTTTGCAGCAGATGAGCTGGAAGCAGCCGTTCTTGTCAACTTACTAGCCGTCGTTGCTACTTCTGCTTGTGGGACATAATGATTTTTTACCCCTTCGAGCACAGCATTAGCAGTTTCCTGATCCTTAACTATGCCAACGGCCTTGCCATCTACCATCAATTGCACGCCTACCGCATAAGCTTTCAGCATTCCATCTAGTTTAGTAAGTGTCGCCTCACTATCAACTTCTGGCTTGTATGCCTTCTGCTCTTCTATTGTTATGCCCTCTGTTTGCAGCACCATGGTTGAATTCGGATATTTCTCCTGATATTCTCGTTGTTTCTTATCATATAGCTGGTTAAGCTGCGTCTGATCGGTAAGTCTTCCGACTTCTTCACCCTTCACCAACACTTGATAATAGGTAACCGTGTTAGCGGCTACATACTTTTTCTCTGCTCCAACCAACACCGTAGCTAGAAGCACAAGGCCGACAGATCCCAAAATCCAAGCACGCCGAAATCTGCGAGTACCTTTCTCTTGTTGAAAGTGTTTGGAGTCGTGATCGAAATTGTGGCTCTGTTGAACATTCGCCTCGGATTCTGCTGGATGTCCATCCTGCAGCTTGCTCATCCGACGCATGAACTTAAATCCCTTCATGAAACTCTCCCTTTCAGTCCGCTTTTACTTCCGACAAAAGCGGCCAAGCTAATTGTACGACCTCGATTATATAGATTACGTCCATGTAAATTTCTACGTATACTAGTGCTTAATTCCTGCTTCTAATGAACCTATAAAAAGGTTGTTAAGGAGGTTACAAAAAATTAACCTCTTGAGGTCCTTGTTTACTGTACCATAGCTTAGAGAAAAATTTCAACTTTAGACATAACAAAAAACCCGCGTATTTGGCGGGTTTTTTGCGCAAATATGAAATTTTAACCTTTTTCATGTGTCTATAAAGTGACAATTACAAATGCTATTGCGTAGATTCTGTAGTTGGTGTAAGCATTTTCATTATGCTCTCATATTCGTCTGCATCAACATATTTTGCAATTACCTGTTGCAGCTCTTTAACCTCATCTTCTGTTAATCCATCCTCCATCGCTGTTGAAATTTTTGCCATCTCATCCTGGGGTAGTTTGGACATCAAAATATTGAATATATTTACCTTCTCTTCCGATGGAAGATTATCTTTGAAGTCACTGAGTGCCTCAGGTGTCATTACTAATTGTTGGTCACCAACACTTCCGCTTCCGTTATCAGCTGAACTTTCGGTTGTAACTTGCCCCATAACTGGTAAGGCATCAGTCGGAGTATTATCATCTACGGGCTCACCCTTGCCTTTAGCTGGCGAATCCGTGCTTTTGTCGGTCTCCTTGCTAACTGTACTCCCTGTGGTTACTTCTTTATTGGCTGTATCCGAGTCAGATTTGTTATCCATGCCAATGATGCTCCGAATCATTCCTCCAAATCCCGGACCGGGAGTATTCACTTTAATATCGAAGCTAGCCAGTACCGACTGAATATAAGCATTTACAACCACGCCCGTTGTTAGAATTGAAAGAGTGCTGGCAAGTACCACAATCAGACATACGCTAAGTGCACGCTTCACGATCTTCATCTTCATTTCTCCTCTCACCTATGTTCAAGTCTATCTGGTAGATCATGTACATGTTCTTCTATACATCCAGTATTGACTAGAACCGGCCTTGGGAAACGTCTAGGTATAAATCTAGGCCCCAAAAGAGAGAGATATAGTCCTCAGAACAAAAAAAGAGCCTCTAACGAGGCTCCTTAGTATAACTAGATTTTAGATATAAATTGGCAATACTTGATTCGTCTGCTCACGGTTACGACCCACTGAGAAGATAGCAATCGGAATACCTGTAAGCTCAGATACACGTTCAACATATCTACGTGTATTTGCTGGAAGATCATCCAATGTTTTTGCAGAAGTAATATCTTCGCTCCAGCCTGGAAGCTCCTCATATACCGCTTCACATTCTGCCAGCATTTTGAGGCTAGCAGGGTAATGAGTAATTACCTCACCACGGTATTTGTAGCCTGTGCAGATCTTCACAGTCTCAAGTCCGCTAAGTACATCCAGCGAGTTAAGAGATAGCCCTGTGATTCCACTTACACGACGAGCGTGACTCACAACTACACTGTCGAACCAGCCTACACGGCGTGCACGTCCGGTAACTGTGCCATATTCATGACCTGTTTCACGGATATAATCACCTGTTGCATCATTAAGTTCTGTAGGGAATGGGCCATCTCCAACACGAGTGGTATAGGCTTTTGCAACCCCAATAACCTGTTTGATTTTGGACGGTCCAACACCAGAACCTATGCACACCCCACCGGCAGATGGGTTGGATGAAGTAACAAACGGATACGTGCCTTGATCGATATCAAGCATTACTCCTTGCGCACCTTCAAACAACACTTTGCGATCCGCATCAATGGCATCATTAAGAATAACAGAGGTGTCTGTTACATAATTACGCAGCACTTCTGCATATTCCAGGTATTGAGTCAGAATCTCTTCTACGTTAAGAGCTTCAGCACCATAGACCTGCGTAATCACTTGGTTCTTCTCTTGCATCAAGGGGCGGAGTCTCAGTTCGAATTCCTCAGCGTCCATCAAGTCAGCAATACGGATACCGTTGCGTGCTGCCTTATCCATATAACAAGGACCGATACCTTTACGTGTAGTACCAATCTTGTTCGGACCCTTACGGTCTTCTTCGAGAGCATCCAGCACCATATGGTATGGCATAATGACATGAGCACGATCACTGATCACTAAGTTCTTAGTATCAAAACCGTTCTCATGAATATAATTAATTTCTTGGATCAAGGCAGCCGGATTAATAACCATTCCGTTACCAATTACACAAGTTTTCTCTTTATAAAATACACCCGAAGGGATCAAGCTGAGCTTAAACTTCTCACCGTCAATCAGAATCGTGTGACCGGCATTATTGCCCCCTTGATAACGGGCGACCACATCTGCACTTTCCGCTAGAAAGTCAGTGATTTTCCCTTTACCTTCGTCTCCCCATTGTGTTCCCACGACGACTACCGTTGACATGTTCATTCCTCCGTAGGTGCTACTTAGCACCATTATTTTTCATAATATGGACCCTATACGTCATTCTTATGTACGTGGCCCTCCGGACGCCAAGCAGATTTAACCCGCTAAAGGACAATTCTCAGTGTAACAGCGGTTTTTTTCAAAGTCAAATAAAACGAACGATTACACAAAGAAATGTGCAATCGTTCGGGAATTATACATGTCAGGTTTAACCAGCAAATGGTTCCGCATGTGCTCGCTCGTAGTTAACGAACTTGTTGAAATTTTTAAGAAAGACCAGTTCTACCGTGCCTACGGGACCATTACGCTGTTTAGCTATAATGATCTCAATAATATTCTTCTTCTCCGTATCCGCATTGTAATAATCATCACGATACAGAAACGCAACAATATCGGCATCCTGCTCGATAGAACCCGATTCACGCAAGTCACTCATCATTGGACGTTTATCCTGACGCTGCTCTACACCCCGGCTTAACTGTGACAGGGCAATAACTGGCACATCTAGCTCACGGGCAATCTGCTTCAGTGTACGAGATATATCCGATACTTCCTGCTGACGGTTCTCTCCGCCTTTACCGCGGCCCTGAATGAGCTGCAAGTAGTCGATGACGATCATGCCAAGTCCTTTTTCCTTCTTCAGTCTCCGGCACTTTGCACGAATATCGGTTACCGTGATACCTGGTGTATCGTCGATATAAATCTCCGCTTCAGATAGAGACTGAATACCCATCGTCAGCTTGGACCAATCATCATCACTCTTGAAGTCACCGGTACGCATAATATTGGCATCTAAGTTGGCTTCAGCACAAATCATCCGCTGTACCAGCTGTGGCGCTGACATTTCCAGACTGAATATCGCAACAGTTTCTTTAGCGCGTACTGCCACGTTCTGTGCAATATTCAGGGCGAATGCAGTCTTACCAACAGATGGACGAGCCGCAACAATGATCAGATCGTTACGTTGGAATCCGTTAGTCATATGATCTAAATCCACAAATCCGGTTGGGATACCTGAGGTACCCCCCTTATTTTGATGAAGCAACTCAACCTTGTCGAACACTTCCATCAAGACATCGCGGATCGCAATAAATCCACTGCCGCTCCGCCGGTTGGAGATTTCAAGAATGCGCCGCTCTGCATCACTCAGCATATCGGCTACATCTTCACCGCCAGTATAACCTTCGCTCACAATTTGCGTGGCTGTGCGAATCAAACGGCGCAGCATGGCTTTCTCTTCGATAATCTGGGCGTAGTATTCTACGTTAGCGGCAGTAGGCACGGCATGCGCCAGCTTAGCTAAGTAGCTAACCCCACCAATATCTTCAAGCTCTCCTTTGTCCTGCAGTCTGGACGTAAGTGTAACAAGATCAATCGGCTGGCTCTCTTCTCCGAGCTGCACCATCGCCTCAAAAATCATTTGATGCGCTTTATCGTAGAAGTCTTCGGTATTCACCCGTTCCATTGCAGTAATGAGCGCTTCATCCTGCAACAGAACCGCACCAATTACCGCCTGCTCGGCTTCAAGATTCTGCGGGGGAACCCGATCGAAAAAGAGATCTCCACCCATGTTACTCCTCCGTTACCTCAACCTTAAGTGTGGCCTTTACTTCAGTATGCAATTTTACGCTTACTTGAAATACTCCTATATGGCGAATTGGCTCACCTAATTCAATCTTGCGCTTATCAATAGTAATTCCTTTGGTGGAAGCCAGTGTCTCAGCAATCTGTTTGCTTGTAATAGCACCGAATAAACGTCCGCCTTCACCTGATTTTGCTTTCATTGTCAGTGTTAACTCGTCAAGCTTCTTACCCAATTGCTGTGCTTCTTCTTTTTCGTTATCTTTACGGCGTTGTTCAGCAGCCGCTTGATTCTCCAGCGTCTTCACGTTACCTTCCGTTGCCGGACGAACCAATCCACGTGGCAATAAGAAGTTAGAAGCATAACCTTCGGATACCTCTTTAACCTGACCTTTTTTACCTTGACCCTTAACATCTTTTATGAATATGACCTTCATTCGAATAACCCCTCTTTCGATTCGATTTCAGCCAGCACCTGCAGTAATCTGGCTTCTGCTTCTTTACATGTTCCTTCAAGCTGTACTGCGGCATTGGACAGATGCCCACCGCCGCCTAATTTCTCCATCACGACCTGTACATTCATACGTCCGAGTGATCGGGCACTAATGCCAATCAGGCCGTCAGGCCGCTCGCTGATGACGAATGAAGCGACTACGTTGGTCATCCCAAGCAGCGTGTCCGCAGTCTGAGCAATAAGAAGCTGCGGAATTTTCATGCCTGGTGCCGTAACTACGAGCGCGATTTGGTCATACACCATCCGCGCATGTTTGATAATTTCGGCTTTGGAAATATACTCCTGTAAATCCTCCTTCAGCATGCGCTGAATAAGTACGGTATCGGCACCATTCCGGCGCAGGAAGCCTGCGGCCTCAAAGGTACGCGACCCCGTATGAAGCGCAAAATGCTTCGTATCCACCGTGATCCCCGCTAACAACATTGTAGCATCCAACGGACTGATCTTTACCTTCTCATGAATATACTGAAGCAGCTCTGTCACCAGCTCACAAGTCGATGAAGCGTATGGCTCCAAATACACCAATACAGCATCGTTAATGAACTCTTCACCTCTTCGGTGATGATCCACCACTACAATTCTGCTGGCATATTGCACTAGCCGCGGCTCCATCGTCATAGACGCCTTATGTGTATCCACAACAATAAGCAGGGTATGCTCTGTCATGATCTGTAGGGATTGCTCCGTTGTGATGAATGACTTATACAACTCATCATCCTTACGAATCTGCTCCATCATGTTAGTTATCGATGGATTAGGAGTCTCCATCACAATGCTAGCCTCTACATTATACATCTGCGCAGCCCTTAACAGGCCGATTGCAGCACCCACAGCGTCGATATCCGGTGTCCGATGACCGAGGATCAGCACACGATCGCTCTCCTGCATCAGATCCCGCAAAGCATGCGCAATGACCCGCGCCCGCACTCGGGTACGCTTCTCAGCAGCATTACTCTTTCCACCGTAGAAGGATAACCGTTGGCCTGCTTTTACAGCCGCCTGATCACCACCTCGGCCAAGCGCCATGTCTAGACTGGATTGGGCCAATGCCCCCAGCTCACTTGCAGAGTCTGCGCCAAAGGCCAGACCAATACTCAGTGTCATGGGTACCTTAAGATCAGCAGTCATTTCTCTGACTTCATCTAGAATCACGAAGCGGCTCTCTTCCAACGCTTGCAGGCTACGATGATTAAGCAGCATTAGATAACGTTCCGAGGACAACCGCCGCAGATAAACCTCAAACTGCTTACTCCATTCAGTGATTTCACTCGTCACCTTAGCAATCAGCGAGGTTCGCTGTTGATCATCCATTCCTTGAGCAGATTCATCCAGGTTATCCATCATCACTATGCCGATCGCCAGCTTCTCATCCTCATACCGCTCACGTAACACCACAAGCTCAGTGATATCATACAAGTAAAGAATACGCTCACTCGGAATAATGACAGCTTGATAAAATCGTTCATCCACGGTGATCTCAAGACGGGTGTCATGGAGCACACCTTCTTTGGCGACCTCCCGCTTACCCGCTGCAGCACCTGTGAAAAAAGACTGCATATCAGGCAATAATTCTTGCAGTGATTCCCCAACTAAAGACTTGCGTGCGAAAATATCGCCGGCATAGCGGTTATTCCATTCCACCGTTCGATCCTCGCTAAACAGAATGATTCCAAGCGGCAGCATGCTGACTGCTTCGCCCTCTACCCGCTTAATGCGGAAAGATAGCCCATTAATATATTCCACCAGATTACGGCGGAACGAGATCTCCGCTTTCAACATATAGAAGCATAAAGTACCTGACAGAAACAGGCCGGCGACCCCAAGCGCCCAGTTATAAACACTGACAATTATAATAAGGACCAACAGCAGCATGAACGCCCATACGGTATGATAGCCGTGCCAGCGTCTTTGCAGAAATTTAGGCATGAACTCTCACCCTATCGTTTCGATTTGGTCACATACTCCCGCAGTGGGAACGCAAGATCAATAATACCAATAATGCGCAGCGGCGGCAGTAAAATAACCGGTATCGCTAACAAAACGGCAGACATCTTGTTCCATTTGCGTTCATGCGCCAGGAAGAAGAAAAATCCGATGGCCTGAATCATAAAACCAATTCGCAGCAATGGCAGAAGATTGGCAGAAATCATGAGGATGAAATTGTTCTCCGACCCTGAGAAGAAGAGCTGTAGAACAACACCAATCAGATAGTACCAAATAAACGATCTCGAAAGTCTCCATTCACGTGCAGGCTTCATCTTAGGCACTGCATAATTCATACTGTTCAGAATCGGGCGGGCAATAGAATGCGTAATCACAGCAATCATGAAGGAGCTTACGATTAGAGTCATAGGGATCATTTGGACCGTCATATGACTTATCTTGTTTACATCCTCAGTTGAAAATCCAATATCAGTGAGCAGAGGATTGGTAGTTCCGAGCTCAGACAGAGGTGAATTAACCATTTGCAATACATCGTTCACATAGGTAGACAGGTCAAAATTAAATAATGCCGTACCCAGCAGCAAAAGCAGCAGGAACTGTGCAAGAATCGTAACCGTACCTGCGATCACAGTAGACATGGCCGGGGCATGTCTTTTATACCAACGCCCCATAACCAGAGCCGGTATTAAGAAATACGCAGCTATCAACAGATAAATTGGTGTAATCAAGCCTACAATCAGCAACACCGGCAATACATGCAGCACAAATTGTCTCGTGTTCAGGGTAGTAAACAACACTACTGCCGGAACAATCATAAAAAGGGTAGTGATGATGAGGAGTGGAGTCGTTAAACTAAGCAGCAAAAGTAAGTATGCTACGCTCCAAGCCACAGATGACCAGCGAAATTTCAACAGTATTCACCTCTTACGCATATGTTCTTCTAAAGCAGATATATCTTGGTACCAATCTTCCAGTTGATGCCCTTCCTGCTTGTGCTTTCTAAGCTTCTCCAGTAGCAAGTCATCTAAAGAACGATAAGGAATCCCTAGTCTGCGGCCCAAAATATAAGAGCTCATAATCAAGCTAGCCAGACTGTCACCGACACGGGTAGTACTGCCTTCCCATAACGCTTTAAATAACCTTGAAACTTGATCAATCACTTCGGTTTTCAGCCATTCAATTACCTTGGCGCGCTTGGCTACATCCAGATCCTTCGGCACATTGGACACGTCTCTCTACCTCCGGCAAAAAGCTTTATTCTCCATTATAGCATAAAAAATTCGGTGTCACACTGGACGTCCCGCGCCCCTTAAGTATGCTTCAATCCATGCTGACTATGCCTCTTTTGGGAGAGGAGCTTTCTTTAAAAAAGACCCGCATTCCGTTATCGCCGGAAATACAGGCCTTGTTCCGATAGCTTCTATAACCGCGAATACACTGGGACTATAATGATTCCTGTGATTGTCTTGTTACAAATTTCTCGCAATATTCTATGACTTGACTCCGGCGAACAATTCCAATAAACCGGTTCATATCATCGACCACAGGTACAAAGTTCTGCACCTTAGCCAAATTAATTAGATCTTCCATATCCGCATCAATCGAGACCGGCTTGTTATTCATACGTAATGGAACGTCCTTCAGCAAAAATTTTGAAGCGTTCTCAAACGAAACCTTACCCTCCGACTCTTTCATGTACCAGAGCAGATCACCTTCCGTTACCGTGCCGGCATACTCTCCATTACGGTTAAGAATCGGGACTGCTGTATAGCGGTGAAACTCCATCCTCTCAAGCGTTTGGCGCAGCGTAGAATCGAGCGTTACGCAGGCCACCTCCTGTTTCGGAAGTAAAAAAAATGCAATATTCATCTCTTGATCCTCCTCAAAGAGTTCCGAAGGAATTACGGTTCTTTAACTTCCTTTTACTGCCATGCCAATGTGATTATACGTAGCAGCTAAATAATAGTTCCAACTCATTATAACATGAAGACAGTAAGCAGCAGCCATGAGAATGTTTATGGCTGCTGCAATTTATTTATATGAGTTTAGCTTTCCAATTAGAATTACTGCGTAACTGCTGTTGCTTTGGGCTCGAGTGCATTACTTGCTTTTCCCGGCTCAATCAGTTGATCTACAGGTGTTCCTGCATTCATCCAATTATCAATCAGCGCCTTAGCTTCGCGCAAGTCCTCTTCATCAACGATATCATAATAAAGTCCGTCAATACGTTTTCCTTCGCCCATTACCGTAAAGCTTGAGATATCCATATCTTTGCCGCCCATAAATTTCTTGGCCAGACTAATAATCATTGAAGGCTCAATATCGGTCTTAAAATTATCGCCCATAATATCCAGCAGCTTAGGAATATTGCCGATTTGGCTGATCGATAACATTTTATTAGCTACGACATCAATAAAAACCTGTTGGCGTTTGGTCCGGTTAAAGTCACTATCTTCACGGTAGCGTGTATAGTTGAGTGCTTCTTGACCGTTATAATTCGACTTTCCACCCTCGATCGTAAACTTTTCATGGTCCTTACCCTTGTTTACAATGTCCTTCTTGATTGGCAGCGGAACGCCTCCAATAGCATCAACGGCATCCTTGAGCCCTTGAAAGTTAATGGTGGCATAATACTGAATATCATGCTCCAGCAGTGCTTCCAGAGTATCCTTAGCCATTTGCTGCCCACCAAAAGCATAAGCATGGGTAATCTTATCTTTTTTATTATCGTTATGCCCAATAATCTCGGTATACGTATCACGTGGAATAGAAATAAGCAGAATTTTGTAATCCTCAGGGCGAACAACAGCATACATCATAGTGTCTGAACGTGCGGTTTCATTGTCGCGTTGATCAGTCCCGAGCAGCATCAGCGAGAATGGATCGCTTTTGTATACAACCGGCTCTGGCTTAACCTTATTCTCATCCTTAAGTGGCTGGTAAGATTCTTCTTTCAGCTTGCTTTCTACCCGATCGGACAAAAAGAGATCAAAGGCTAATACGGCCAAAGAATTCCGAAACAGAAAGCCTCCCGCTATAACAACGACGAGAGCAATTAGCGCAATGTATCTTTTCTTTATTTTTTTCATCTTTGATTCCTTCTTTATTGTAGAATAATTACAAATACCATATATTTACAATGCCTCCTGATCGTTCTCAGGCAGTCATGGTTTTATTTCTCACGGCGGCGAATTTACTGTCCCTTATTCCATTATCTTATTGTCCCCCCTTTCAGGAAATTCGGGTCATTCTAAATTATAGAAAAAAGTTTTTTTGCGTTTCTAAAATAATATGGGATAAAACAATATTTCTATTGTAATCACTAAATGGATAAAAAGAAACAACAAATACCGACATGAATAGGGAAAAAGCACCATACCAAGTAATAATTACTGGTATGATGCTCCAAATTTAACTTCGAATTCCAAGGGCATGTATAATATGTTTTACCCGTTCTCCATAATGTAAACCGCGGAAAAACCCATAATCGAACAATTTAGCAGCACCCTCAAATCGGCTGCCATAGGTCTCTGCCCCCATAACGACCGCAATAAGCCGGTGCCCCTCTCGCTGGGCTGATCCCGCAATACAATATCCCGTCTGGCTATCATATCCAGTCTTCAACCCATCTGCCCCATCGTATGCGTAAGCGCCGCCCATACCTGGAAGCATAAGGTTGCTATTACTAACATATAACCCTTTATCCTTTAATTGCATCTGAGTACGACCGGAAATATTCAGTACATCAGGATGATTATGGATTAGCGCAGCTGCCAATTTGGCTGTATCCCTCGCTGTCATCATCGTCTGGCCACCGATATGCGTAGGCTGACGAATGATACCAAGATCCTTGCTCGACAATCCAGAGGCGTTGGTAAATACCGTATTAGGAGATAAACCTAAACTACGTGCTCTATCATTCATCATAAGTACAAAAGAATCCTCTGATCCTGCCATATATTCTGCCAATGCAACTGCAGCATCATTAGCAGAATAGATGGTAATGCCTTCGAATAGCTCCCTTACTGTATAGAAATCTCCTCGTTTTAATGAGAGACTCATACCTCCCATTTGACTGGCGTAAGCACTAATAGGGACTCTATCCTCCCACCTAAGGGTTCCAGAGGTTATGTGATCCAGCACAATCATTTCAGTCATTAATTTAGACACACTGGCCGGTGGCATAGGCACATCGCCGTTTATATTGACCCATATGTCTCCACTATCCATATCTAGCAGCACTGCTGAACCCGCGTCAATATCCGGTTTAAAGCCCAGCTCGATAGGCCTCCACACCGTAATTAAGACAACGACTATCAAAGCTGCACCAGCCCATATCAATATCCGTCTCTTCATCGTTGTCATCCTCCATAATATATATGACGAATGAAACAGCAATTTGATTTCACTTTTTGCGTAATTTTTTTTATTTTTTTTAATTTAGTCCTTTATCCACCATTTATTAGGCTCAATTATGGAGCCCAAAGAATCAACACGCACACCTTGTAGACGTTTATTAACAGCAGTAATGCTTTCTCTTTCCGCAAAAAAGATCATTGGAACCTCTTCATTCACTAGCTTCTGCCATTCATAATAGATTTGTTGTCGATAATCTCTATCATATGCCTTCATACTTGTGCCATCGCGAATCAATTCTTCATTCCGCTCCGAGGACCAACGTGGGTAGTTCCACAAATCATTCTCCCTCCAGAGACCTGAAGGATCAGGATCATTAGCTAATCCCCATACCCCGTTAAACAACTCAATGGACGGATCATCAGCCTCTACTGCTTCATAGAAGGTGTTGAGCTCTTTTAACGCCCCACCATTAAGCTGCACATCGAGTCCCACATTTCGCCAATCCTCCAGAATAGCAGCAGTTCGTAACTCCGCTGAATGACTGCCTAGCATAGAATCATAATGGATAACTAACTTTTCTCCTTTTTGATCCTCACGCAGCCCATCTCCATCAACATCTACAAAACCAGCCTCATCAAGCAGCTGCTTCGCTTTTTCCGGATCATAGGGATACGTGTTAATCTGACTGTCAGGGATCTTCGCCCAGCTTGCACTGGAAACCGGAGTTTCTATAGGCTTGCCTAACCCATGAGAAAATGATTGAATGATCCCCTCCCGATCAAGTGCATAATACATCGCCTGACGTAATCTTTTATCCGCAAATTTAGGGTTATCCATTACGATTTTTTCAGCTTCACTATCCCAATACCCAAATTTAAACCCTATATACTCATAAGCAAGCTCATTTGATTGTAAAATATTAATATTATCGAGTTCGCTCAGCTTTTCATAAGTATCTCGTGGGGCATTCTCTATATCAATTACGCCTTGTTCAAACAGGCTGATGATTTCCTTGTCATCAAATACCTTATACAACACACCATCCAATAAAGCCTTACCTTTATAGTATTGATCAAAGCGCTTCATCTCGACCCGCTGGCCAGGTTCAATAAGGCTCACCTCAAAGGGGCCAATCCCAATCGGATTTTTTCGCATCTGATCACTCTCAGGCATATCCTTAACAGCGACTCCAGTATAATATTTTTTATTCATCGGATACGGCCATAGATTATCAATCGTATTTACGCGGGCAGCTGTCATTGTTATTTTCAAAGTATAAGGATCTATAACCTTAAGACCTGTTATATTCTTCGCCTCACCTTTATGATAGGCTTCTGCACCTTGAATCATTTCCACACTATAATAACGCGATCCGGTGTAGTCTGGACTAGCAATAGTCTCCATCGCAAATTTCCAGTCCTCTACGGTCAGTTCATCTCCATTATGCCAACGGATTCCCGGTTTAATTTTAAAGGTAAATATTCTATGATCCTCGGACTCCTGCCAAGTGGCGATATTAGGAACCGTTGATAAATCATCATCTATCGTAAACATGGCCTCAGTAATAAACTCCAGCACATGAAAGTCATCTTCACCTTCATAAAAAGCAGGCTCAAAGAAGCCCATAAACGGCGATGAGTATCCATAAGTAACTACTCCGCCAGTCTGTGGCTTTTCGACCACCTCATTGTGATGTAAAGATAATGAATTACTGCTGGTACCTGCTCTGCTGCATGCTGACAATACAGTAGTCATCACGAGCATTGTTAACAAGAACCCGCATATCTTCTTATTCTTCATGTGTTCCTTCCCTTCTCTAGTTGAACGTATATCTACATATAAGCTATGGAATAAATATTTACTGTAACAAAGTTTTAGAATGGTTACAATAACTTCTAAGCTTTAGGCCTATACTCCTGCTTGAATTTACGCATATTTCATAGTATTTATAAAAAAAGAGGGACCTACCTCATAGGCAGATCCTTTTATTACATTATTCTTCATCCTTATGCGTAATTCTCAGGCCTTCGACATGCTTACGCTGCATCAATTTCCGCTTTTTACGGGTATCCTTGCTCTCAAAAATTATATCAAAGTCATATTCCTCAGGATATAGCTCATCTTTGGATAGATATGGCTTTAAACGTTTATGATTAATCCGCATTTTTTGCTTCTGGATCATCACTCCGACCATTCCTAAGTGATCTTTTTTCTCATAAACAATGCCTATCCGCCCCAGTGAAGTTACAAGGACGGCATCACCAATTTCATATTGGGTCTGCTTCTCCTTATCGCTCAGTGATTCCGCAGACTTTTCTTCTTTTTCAAAATCCTCTATAACAGGTGCAGTCTTCCCTTTCTCCCCCTCTTTGCTAAAAAGACTTGCCCATGCCGACCCATCACCTTTCTGCAGCCTTTGCTGCTGCGCCTCAACGATCTCCCACGAACGCTTGATAACGTTATCCTGGATACCCAGCTTTTTGGCAATTTGCAGAGCGTAACTCTCCCCCGCTTCTCCGATAGTCAGACGATACAACGGCTGCAGCGTTTCTTTGTCGAATTCCATTCGTGCATTTTGAAAACCGGCTGTCGCAGCGGCAAAGGCTTTTAGCTCATTAAAATGGGTTGTGACGATAATATTGGCCCCTTTACGGCTCAGCTCTTCCAGAATGGCGATTGAGAGGGCGATTCCTTCACCAGGGTCTGTACCTGCCGCCAGCTCGTCAATGAGCAGCAGCACCCCTTTAGAGGCATCTCTCAGCATTCCCTCAATACTCTTCATTTGTGCCGAAAATGTACTCAGTGATTGGGCCAAACTTTGTCCGTCTCCGATTACACTGATCACATCCGTAAAGACCGTAAACTCACTCCCCTTCTCGACCGGAATCAACAGCCCGGATTGAGCCATGAGGGTCAGCAGCCCGAGGGTCTTGAGCACCACCGTTTTCCCGCCTGTATTTGGACCTGTAATGATTAGGGATTTATATCCCTTCCCTATCTCCAGGCTAATTGGAATCATGCCCTGCAGCATGGGATGTCTGCCTCCGTTCATCCTTAGAAAACCCCTATCATTTAGAGTAACCTCAGATGCTCCCAGCGTTCGTGCATATTTTGCTTTGGCAAAAATAAAATCATAGGTACCTGTAACCTCGATATTTAGGCGCAGTGCAGTTTGTTCCTGTTCTACCATGCTGGTCAGCATACTGAGGATCACAGCTTCTTCACGCGCCTCTTCTCCTAATAACAAATCCAGCTCAATCTGCATGGAGGCGATCTCATCTGGTTCGATGAACACCGTCTGTCCACTTGTGGATTGATCAAGTATCGATCCCTTTATTTGCTTATGATACTCCCGCTTTACGGGGATAACGTAACGTCCACCACGCTGACTATAAATATTCTCTTGCAAAATCGATTGATGGCGCGACATGATCCCGTCAATTTTTTTATGAAGACGTTCTTTAGCTACGCCAATCCGTTTACGAACCCGCTCTAACCCCTTACTAGCTCCATCATCAATCGCCCCAAAGCGGATACAACGATCAATTGCTTCCCGCACATGATTTAATTCCAGCAGCGAGGAAGCATAAGCAGCAATCCGGGGAGCACTTTGCTCTTTAGAAGCCATATATTTGCGCAATTGACTACAGCTCTTTAGAAATGTAGCCACTGCAGTGAAGTCTTGCTCACTGTACAAATATCCAGTCCCCATTAGTGACATGATCCACTCAATCCCCTCCAATGAAGGAATCGGTACACTGGACCCCCGCTCGAGCAGTTCTTTAGCTTCAGACGTTTCCTCCATCGCTCTTTGAATCGAAGGTAAATAGGTCATAGGCATAAGCTCTTCTACAGTTTTCTTTCCTACATAAGATACCGCATGACGGCTAAGCTCGGTTTTAATAATTTCGTATTCCAACGTGTTTAGACTTTGTAAATTCACAGCAAATCCTCCTTATTGATCTAACTTTTTTGGAACTAAATCTCCCTAACGCAAAAAGGACAAAGAATGCCACTATGGCAGTCCTTGCCCTTCTTTTTGAGCTATTGTTCTCTGGCGTCTTAAGGTCCCCATAAAAGCCAGGGTGGCCGAAAAACAAAAAAACCGTGCTCTAAGAGCACGGTTAATTACAAAGAGAACAACAGCCGTAAAGAGGCCATATGACGCTTCGTGTGTTCTTAACTAAATCATCCACTGTTAGGAACAACAGACCTCTGCGCGAAACGAACTCAAATAGAGCACGTAAACGCCAAAAGACGAGCCTGCTAAAGCTTTCCTAATCCAGTGTTATGAAATTGCTAGTTAAGAACGGTCACCAACATCAATATTTCCCCTTTTGTTATAGGATAGCTGTAATTTAACACATTCCAGATGGAACGTCAACGTAATCCACACGCTGGCTTTTCACAACAAAAAAGCAGCCGGTTTCCCGACTGCTTCTATAAAACGTCCTATTCCGTTGTGTAAGGAAGCAACGCGATTTGACGCGAGCGTTTTACAGCAATGGTAAGAGCGCGTTGGTATTTTGCACTTGTACCCGTTACACGACGTGGCAAAATCTTTCCACGTTCGCTGATGAACTTCTTAAGAAGTTCAGTATCTTTATAATCAATGTGAGTAATCTTGTTCACAGTGAAAAAGCAAACTTTTTTACGCTTGTTGCGTCCACCACGACGTGCTGGTCTTTTGTCGTTGTCAGCGCCTTCTCTTGGTTTAAAAGCCATATTCTTTTCAGTCCTTCCTAATTAAAATGGCAAATCATCATCCGATATATCAATCGGTTTACCATCGCCCGAAAAAGGATCTTGAGTATTGTTGTTACGCGAGAAATTATTGTTGTTATTTCCGCGTCCAGCGTTACCACCGCCACCATATGCTGGCTCTTCAGGCATACTACTTGCACCACTTGAAGTATTTCCACCTTCACGGCTTTGTGAAGATTCCAGGAAACGAACATTATCAGCAATAACTTCAGTTACGTATACACGTTTACCTTCGTTATTCTCATAGTTCCGCACTTGGATGCGTCCTTCCACTGCTGTCAGACGACCTTTGCGCAAATAATTGGCACAGGTTTCTGCTAGCTGTCTCCAGGTAACAACCGGGATGAAGTCTGCCTCACGTTCACCGTTCTGGCCCGTAAAGTTACGATCTACGGCAAGCGTAAATTGAGTTACGGCAACACCAGCGGGAGTATAACGAAGTTCCGGGTCACGGGTCAACCGTCCGATCAAAATGATACGGTTCAACAATTCTGGTCCCCTCCTTTAGAGCGATTCATTACAAAGCTTGTCAAGATCTTAAGCAACGTCGTTCGTAATGAGATAACGAATAACTTCGTCAGAAATCTTCATAAGACGTTCTAATTCAGTAACTACTGCAGGTTCTGCATTGAAGTTAACCAAAACATAAACGCCATCACGGAATTTCTTGATCTCATACGCAAGACGGCGTTTACCTTGCACTTCGTGCTTTGTAATTTCCCCGCCATTGGAGATGATGCCTTGGAATTTATCGACTGCTGCTTGAACAGCTTCTTGTTCAATGTCAGGACGAATAATGTACATCACTTCATATTTGCGCATAATTTTCACCTCCTTATGGTCTGAGGCCCCTAATCACGTCAGGAGCAAGGAACGAGCACAAACATAGACTCGCACCTGATTAATATACCAAAACGAGCAGCAGAGTGCAAGCAATATTAATACCGGACAACCCTCCACCCTCTTTTTACATGAAAAAAACCCTACCTGCGCACAATAATCAGTGAATTCATCTGCACTTAAGGAAGGAGCGATAATGATGGGCGAAAAGACAGAATATGAAAAAGGCGACAAAGCCCCCAATCCAGGCATGTATACAGAGGTAGGTGAAGCGCGAAGCTTCCACACCGAAATTCAGAATCCACAGCATATTAAAATGGAAAAAGGAGACACCTTCCCCGAGACCAGTAACAAAAATCGGAAGTGGAAAAAGGTTGAAAAAGCACGTGTACATTAAATAAAAATAAATGTGTATAAAAAAAACGACATTACACATACTATA
Source organism: Paenibacillus sp. FSL H8-0315 (assembly GCF_038005365.1). Taxonomy (NCBI): domain Bacteria; kingdom Bacillati; phylum Bacillota; class Bacilli; order Caryophanales; family Paenibacillaceae; genus Paenibacillus; species Paenibacillus sp. FSL H8-0315. Next base: position 3,304,183 of record NZ_JBBOTA010000001.1, read on the forward strand.
CTCAGGCAGTACAAAAGAGAGGTGTGGTTCCGTTGGCCGTCGTAGACGAACACAATCACAGGATATCTGATTCAGCATCTATTGTTAGCTGGGAATAGTAGTGGGTTATTGTCTAAAAAGCAGTAACCTCAGCAACGCCTAAATCACTTTAGTCGCTATATACAGAGAAATTCCAACATCATTGATGTACTGCCTCTTGAAGAAGGACCCGAAAGGGCCCTTCTTTTTGCATGTTATGATCTTTTGCAAACAGCTCAGTGGACACAAAAAAACCTCCGTTACAGGAACGAAGGATTCATTAAAATGTTATATTATGCTGAAGTGGCGGAGAGGGTGGGATTCGAACCCACGCACGCTGTGACACGCCTAACTGATTTCGAGTCAGCCCCCTTGGGCCTCTTGGGTACCTCTCCGCAGCAAAAATAATTGTATCATGCAGACATGCCATTTGCAAGCTTAATTATTGTCTGTATTTCCCTCTGCTGAACGCAGTACCTTCTTCATATTCTTCTCGAATTTCGCCCGGGGAATCAGAACACTATGCTGACATCCTGTACACTTAATGCGGATATCCATCCCCATACGAATGATCTCCATCTCATTAGAACCGCAAGGGTGCTGTTTCTTCATCTGTACAATATCTCCAAGCTGAAAAACTTTACGTTCCACTACCCTTCCCCCTTTTTCCCCTCTTGTGTAGCTGCGATTTGGCGTCTTGATCCAGTGTCAGGCGTATCCGATACTTCCTGCTCATTTTCTGCTTTTGCCAGTTCAATTTCAGCCTTTGCTTCTTCTTCTTCTGCCTTCAAACGCGCTTCCTCTTCGGCTTGAGCAGCTTGGGCCTGCTCTAGACTGCTTAGTTTCTCTAGTGCCTGCTTAATATCATTCTGAATCTGTCTCTCCGCAACCTCTTTTGCATTAGGTAAACAGCTAGCCGCTATGCGAATTACATATTCCGAAGTACTCATGGACTGTATACCGAGCACATTAGGATAAGCAAGAACATTAGAGTTACGCTCTTCTATTCCTTTTAGCGCTTCTCCAATCAAACCTAGCGTGGCCTCCAAGCTCCGCTCCATTTTTACAGGAACATCAACTACAGCCAATGCATTCGAGAGAGAATAATTGGTCACGTTCGTGATTAATCCATTCGGGATAATAAATACTTCTCCAGTTGTGCTTAACAGTCTGGTTGTTCGCAGTCCAATTAATTCTACCGTTCCTTTATAGGTCCCCGTTTGAATTACATCACCCACTGCAAATTGATCCTCTAAAATAATAAAGAAACCTGTAATAACATCCTTCACCAAACTTTGTGCCCCAAAACCCACTGCTAAACCAAGCACACCCGCTCCAGCCAACAATGGTGCCAAATCGAAGTGGAACTCAGAAAGCACGAGCATGATCATCACAAAATTACAGATAACTGTCACTACATTTTTCATCAATTCCCCAACCGTAGTAAACCTTCGTGTGTTGGACAGAAGTCTGCCACCGGTTTTACGCTCAAGCGAACGATCAATAATATTAGAAACAATTTTAATAATAACCCGGGTTAAGAGAAAAATAACAAGAATCCGTAGACCCGCAAATAATACATCCGCCCACATATCAGCATCGGTAAACCAATTCCACACCTTATCTTTAAAGCGAATGGCATCTTTTAATGTATCCGCACCGGGTGTATCAGCCTCCAGTATCCACATATTCATCGCATGTACTCCTCCCTACCCCTAAATCAGTATGTAGTTCTCGTTGTGTTTTCCGTAGATGCCGCGTATTTCTATTTCTTGCTCAACTATAATTCTTTTTACCTCTTCCAGCGCATTTTGAAAAAACTGAATTGAAATTGCACAGCCTGCGGTGATCTCCTTCGGAGTTGGAAATATATCAATTTCTATTTCAGCATACTCAAGCAGCATTTCAGCACGAAGCGCCTGCTGGGTGGAGTCAAACGCTATTAACATCTCATCCTGCATATACGTCAAGCCTCTCCATAGGTTTATCGTCCTATCTCTTGCTGCTGGAGTATAAAACCCCTCTTCTATCCATATACTAGATACCAACAAATAGAATCACCCTTAGAAAGGAAGATGGTATGAACTCCTCATCCAAGGCTACAGCAGCGCAAGAAACGTCCTGTTTAAAAATATCACATACAGATCCCGATATCTATTCCGCAATTACTCATCGGCTACTTTTTCACTTTTCACGCACGCGTCCAGAGACTCAAATTATCGTCATCTGTGTAGGCACTGATCGCTCCACCGGAGATTCTCTCGGTCCTCTTGTTGGTACTGCATTATCCCGTTTTCATAGTCCATTGTTTCATTTATACGGTACCCTTGAAGAACCGGTTCATGCCGTCAATCTTGAAGAGACTTTGTCTCTAATTAATGAAAAATATAATAACCCGTTTGTCATCGGAATAGATGCCTGCTTAGGTCACTCTACTAGTGTTGGCTGCATCCAAGTCGTTGAAGGTCCCCTCAGACCAGGGGCTGGCGTAAATAAACAATTGCCGCCGGTTGGAGATATCCATTTGACTGGAATCGTTAATGTCGGCGGCTTTATGGAGTATTTCGTATTGCAGAATACACGGCTAAGTCTAGTCATGCGATTATCTGATATTATCGCTACAAGTCTATATTCTGCTCTAAAACAATGGAACCTGCATGCTACTTCTGCTGCAACGCGAGAGTTATAACTTCTTTTTCTTCAGGCGATAAGGCATATTGTGATTCCCCATTTTGCATAGGCTTGGAGTAAATATATGAGTTCTCACGATTATGAAGGCTGGTTAATACAATGCCACTGCTATTGTCATCCAGAATAGCCACCGAGAAGCTCAAATCATTACCACGTTCACCGAAGGCATTATAACGCTTCAGAGCGATATTTGACTTCATGCCGCGGATTTTGACTTGGGTAGCTTCTATCAACGCTTTTTGCTCACGTTGTTCTTCTTCCAGCATGTCGCTTTGGTTCTTCAGATCAACCAGAAGGCCTTCCAGATCCTCCACACCGCTTCCTGCCATCATGGCCTCATATTTGCGCCGTATAGTCCGCAGCTTAGCTCCCTGGGCGATTACAGTCACTATCAATACTAGCATAATTACTACGAAACCAAACACAAACCACTGCAACTGTTCATTAATTAATTGATTCATTTCAGACATGAATGGACCATCCTTTTTATTTATCTGCTGCGGGCATCAGCCATATAACTCATCCATAGCAGCTAGCATTCTGCTTATATTATGCTCTGTTGTATCTACGCCTACACTCGCCCGAACAGCACCACTTTCTAGTGTATCAACAGCCTTATGTGCCAGTGGGGTACAATGCATACCCGCTCTGACGGCTATTTTATACTCACGATCTAGACGGTGGGCTATATTCGCCGATTCTTCCCCATCCACTACAAACGACACAATTCCAGTTCTCGGAGCCCCTAATGTGGGCCCTAACAGTTTAATGTTTGGAATATGGGACAAGCCCTCCATCAGCAGTTGAGTCAGCTTCCACTCTCTTTCGTGGATAACGTTTGTCCCTATCGATTTTACCTTTTGAACACCAGCTAGTAAACCAGCAATTCCTACCGCATTTTGCGTTCCCGCTTCATACCGATCTGGGCGAACAGAGGGTTGTTCACTATTCTCAGATTGACTGCCTGTCCCTCCATGCATTAAGGGCTCGAGATCCAATTCAGGTGATATATAGAGCCCACCAGTCCCTTGTGGTCCAAGCAATCCTTTATGCCCAGGAAAAGCTAATAAGTCAATATTCATCTTTTTCACATCAATATCAAGCGAGCCTGCACTTTGAGCAGCATCCACTAGAAATATAGCACCCTTTGCTTTAGCTAGATCCCCGATTTCACCAATGGGAAGTATACTACCTAATAAGTTGGAGCTATGATTACAAATTACCATTTTAGTGTTTGGTCGAAACGCCTTGTCCAATTCGTTCAAATCCAATTGCCCTGCTCGATCCACCTTCAGATAATCAACACTTATCCCTAGTGACTTACGTAAATATTCCAAAGGTCTCCGCACAGAATTGTGTTCAGTCATTGTAGAGATTACATGATCCCCTGCTTTGAGCGTACCTCTAATCGCCATATTTAATGCCATCGTAGTGTTTTGGGTAAACGCTATGTCTTGCGCATTAGAAACCCCAAACAACTCCGCCAGCAAACTCCGGGCTCTCACCAACACCCGTCCGCTTCCCATGGCCAGCGAATAATTCCCTCTGCCAGCATTTGCTCCCGACTGCAAAGCATTCATCATCGCAGCTGCCACCTCTGGAGGTTTAGGCCAGGACGTAGCCGCATGATCCAAATATACGAAGTCTTCCATAACCCCGCTCCTCGTCTCATACTCTTTTTCATTAAGAAGAAACAACGTTGTCGCCCTTTATTGATAATAACCTTATCTGTAGAAAATATAAGGATAATATTCAGCTGCACTTTATACATCCTTATATTTTGAAAAAACATACCCCTACTCATCCGATTACGGATAGCTCAGGATATGTTCTTGGCATAGATACCCATTTAGTTACCCAATAATTCTAACAATCTTTCTAAGTCCTGCGCACTGTAGTAATTCAGTTCAATCTTCCCTTTTTCCTTACCTTGTTTTATCTTAACCGTTGTTTTAAACCGTTCACGTAATACTTCCTCTACATTATCAATATAGGGATCACGTTTAACAACTTTAATCTTTGTACCGTTCGTTGGCTTTCGATCCAGATTTTTCACTGTTTCTTCAAGCTCTCTTACGCTCCATTGCTGTTCCACGCATTGTTCAGCCAATTGTTTAATAACTTCCGGATCTTTCAGGGCAACAATAGCTCGTGCATGTCCCATAGACATTGTTCCACGTGAAACATATTCTTTTACTTCTTCCGGTAAAGTAAGCAATCTTAGGAAGTTAGCGATGTGTGATCTGGACTTTCCAACTTTAAGTGATAGCTCTTCTTGTGTGAGTGAAAATTGATCCATCAAACCTTGATAAGCAACTGCGATTTCCATTGCATTTAAATTTTCACGTTGCAAGTTCTCAATCAGGGCGATCTCCATGACCTGTTGATCACTTAGATTTCTTACGACTGCTGGAATCGTAGGTTTACCACAATATTGCGATGCCCGGAATCTGCGTTCACCGGCAATGATTTCGTACCCCTTCAAAACACTCCGTACAATGATCGGTTGAATCACGCCATGTTGTCTGATGGACTCAGCCAATTCCTGGATTGCTTCTTCATTGAAATCCTTGCGTGGTTGATAAGGGTTAGCCCGTAATTGGGCTAATGGGATTTCTACTACCTTATCATCTTCATTAATAGATAAAGAAGGAATCAGAGCATCCAGACCTTTTCCTAAACGTTTACTCATAAGAAATCACTTCCTTTGCCAACTCTAAATACACTTCTGCTCCCTTTGAGCGAGGATCATAAGTAATAATGGATTGTCCATGAGACGGTGCCTCACTTAAGCGGACATTCCGAGGAATGATAGTTCTGTAAACTTTTTCCTGAAAATACTTTTTAACCTCTTCGATGACTTGGATCCCTAGATTCGTACGGGCATCCAACATGGTTAATAGTACTCCCTCTATTTTTAAATGCGGATTAAGATTTTTTTGTACTAGACGCACGGTGTTTAAAAGCTGACTCAACCCTTCGAGCGCATAATATTCACATTGAATCGGAATGATTACCGAATCAGCAGCTGTAAGGGAATTGATGGTCAAAATCCCAAGGGATGGAGGACAATCAATGATGATGTAGTCATAATTATTTTTAACCGCATTTAGGGCTTTTTTCAATTTCAACTCTCTGGAAATCGTTGATACTAATTCGATCTCCGCCCCTGCTAATTGAATGGTCGCCGGGATGATGTGCAGTCCTTCATTTTGAGTTTCAAGTATCGTTTCTAGAGGATTTACTTCATTAATGAGAATGTCATATATACAATTCGCTACGTCCGCCTTGTTGATGCCAACGCCGCTGGTAGTGTTACCTTGAGGATCGATATCAACTAGAAGCACTCTTTTTCCTAATGTAGCCATACCGGCACCTAGGTTCACAGAGGATGTTGTTTTACCGACACCGCCTTTTTGATTTGCTATGGCAATAATCTTGGACACTAATTTCACCTCGAATAGTTAGGAAGAATCTTCTCGTAGATCGCAAGTACAAACGGCCAAACTATGTTACTTTATATAGGCTAAAACTCTAAAATGCAGGACTGAGCAATACATCCTGGTTTAAGTCACACAAAAGGCGGCCAATCACTTTAAGGCCGCCTTCAGCTTTTGAAACAATTTATCTTTTGGGGATCTGGATTACAATCTCGTAATGGTCACCACGGTCATTTTCTGACGTTTTGATTTCCATACCTGAGCCTGACACCATATCAATAGATTGACGAATTGTATTAAGAGCTAGACGAACATCCTTGGTATAGGAGACCCGTTTTGACTTTTTAGTTTGCGAAACTTGTTTATAGAAAGCAATACGAGCTTCCGTCTGTTTAACATTTAATCCTTTTGCAATAATCTCTGCCAAAACTTTTAATTGCATTTCCACACTATCCAGTGATAAGAGTGAACGCGCATGTCTTTCGGAAATCTGACGTTCCATCAACGCTGTCTTAACCTCTTCAGGTAAGTGGAGTAAACGAATCTTATTCGCAATAGTCGACTGACTCTTGCCTAAGCGTTGTGCTAAGCTTTCTTGTGTTAATTGATGAAGATCAATTAACTTCTGATAAGCGACAGCTTCTTCTATGGAGGTCAAACCTTCACGCTGTAGATTTTCTATGAGCGCAATAGATGCTGCCTGAGAATCATTGAACTCACGGACAATAGCAGGGATCGTCTCTAAACCAAGCTTTTTAACTGCCCGCCAGCGCCGTTCACCTGCGATGATCTCATATATGGAATCTCGCATACGTACAACAATAGGCTGAATGACACCATGAGTTTTAATTGTCTGACATAACTCATCAATTTTGTCATCATCGAATATAGTCCGTGGTTGGTAAGGACTGCTAACGACCTCATGAACTGGTATTTGTTTGATTTCTTCTCCGCTGCTCCGCTCGTTAAACCCAAATAGCTTGGTAAATTGTTCTTTCATTCCGTTCATAACCACCTAATTTCGTTATAGTACGATCTTCTTGACTTTCTTCACGGAAAGCATATCGTACAGCAATCTAAACATTCTGATATTATGGAATTACCTGTAATGAACAGGCATCATAATCTCTCCTTCTTTCGAACAAGAGTACAGAGAAGGAGTTATATACAAAATTAAAGTCTACTATGCTATTCTATCACTTTTCTCCACATAATCATATTCTCCGTAAAGACCTATTTTTCCTGCATTTTTACAGGTGCAACAACCAAATCAGCTTATAAATCTAATTTTTATCTAATTTGATATTTATCGATTTTTGTTATCATCATCTTCATAAAAAAAGAGCATTCCCTTTGTTCAAAGAGAATGCTCCTAAAGGAACTTTGAGTATCGGCAATGTTTCACGTGAAACATTATTTTATCAATGGCATTTTGGCAGGAATTCCCGCTTTTCTTGGGTATTTAGCTGGTGTTGCTCCTGTCTTCCGGATCATAACAATATGTCGATCCGACTCCTCCACTGGTAAGCTGAACGACTCCACTTTGCTGAGTTCAGCACGAAGCTCTTTTAAGCTGTACTTAGCTTCGCTTAATTCCTCTGAAGGATCGCTGCCCTTCATTGCAGCGAACACCCCATCTTTGCGTGTGAAGGGAAGACAAAATTCATTCAATAAAGACAGTCTTGCTACCGCACGTGCTGTAACCAAATCATAGGCATCACGATGAGTGAACTTGCGCGCGACATCCTCTGCCCGCCCATGGATCAATTGTACATCAGTTAATCCCAATGTCGTACTTACATGCTGCAGAAATGAAATTCGTTTATTGAGCGAATCAACAATCGTTAGCTTCAAATGAGGAAAACATATTTTAAGTGGGATTCCTGGAAACCCAGCTCCTGAACCGATATCTGCGAGATTGGTGATCTCGTTAATATCAAGGAAAAAAGCTAATGAAATAGAATCATAGAAATGCTTCGTATATACCTGCTCTCGCTCAGTTATACCCGTGAGATTCATTTTTTCATTCCAGGTTACGAGTTCCTTATAATACAGATCAAATTGTGCTAACTGTTCTGCTGTAAGGGATATGCCTCGTTCCTGTAATAGTTGTGTGAATTGAACTTCCGTATTATCCATAGCTTATCCTTTCGCCGCGGTTACCCGGTTGTAATGCTCAAGATATACAAGAAGAATGGAAATATCAGCAGGTGTAACTCCCGCAATCCGAGAAGCCTGCCCGATAGAGATCGGGTGAATCTTAGTCAGCTTCTGCCGCGCTTCCATCGCTAATCCATGGATTTCATTATAATTAATGTCATCTGGAATTTTTTTCTTCTCCATCTTTTGCAGGCGCTCCACATGTTGAAGTTGTTTTTCTATATATCCGGCATATTTAATTTGGATTTCTACTTGCTCCTTCATTTCTGCATCCAGCATCTCTGGTGATGGTGATACTTGATCAACAAAACTATATACAAGCTCTGGGCGCCGCATCAGAACAAGCAAATTACTGCCATCAACAATAGGTGCCGATTCATATTGCGCTAGTACTTGGTTTACATCAACAGGTTTAACCTTTGTTTCTTGCAGACGAACAATTTCACGCTCCACCCGTTCTTTCTTATCTGTGAAGTTATCAAAACGTTCCTGTGTGATCAAACCAATGTCGTAACCGATAGGTGTAAGTCTTAGATCTGCATTGTCATGGCGAAGCAACAAACGATATTCTGCACGTGAAGTAAGCAGACGGTAAGGTTCATTCGTTCCCTTAGTCACGAGATCATCAATGAGTACACCAATGTATCCCTGTGAACGATCTAGGATTACGGGTTCTTTGTCTTGCACTTTGCGTGCTGCATTAATTCCAGCCATAACCCCTTGGCCTGCTGCTTCCTCATAACCGGAAGTGCCATTGATTTGTCCAGCAGTGAACAGACCTGGAAGACGTTTAGTTTCAAGAGATGGCCATAGCTGTGTAGGAACCATTGCATCATATTCAATAGCATAGCCGTTACGCATCATCTCTACCTTTTCCATACCGGGGATGGAACGTAAGATAGCTAGCTGCACATCCTCAGGAAGACTAGTGGACAGACCTTGTACATAGTATTCCGATGTATTTTTTCCCTCTGGCTCTAAAAAGATCTGATGCTTAGATTTATCACTGAATCTTACGACCTTATCTTCTATAGAAGGGCAATAACGTGGGCCAGTTCCTTCGATAATACCTGTGAACATCGGCGCACGATGAAGGTTATCATTAATAATCTGATGAGTAACCTCAGAGGTATACGTTAACCAACAAGGAAGCTGTTCGTTATCGGATGATTTCGTTTCGAACGAAAAGAATTTCGGTTCATCGTCCCCTGGTTGAATTTCTGTCTTAGAGAAATCGATCGTATCACGATGTACACGTGGTGGAGTACCTGTTTTAAAACGCACCAATTCAAACCCAAGCTCCCGCAAGTTCTCAGAAAGCTTCACAGATGGCTGTTGATTGTTAGGTCCACTTTCATATGTTAGCTCACCCATAATCACTTTACCACGCAGGTAAGTACCTGTTGTCAGGATAACAGTCTTACTATGGTACTCAGTGCCAGTCTTCGTAACTACACCTACACAACGTCCATCCTCAACGATTAAACGCTCAACCATCCCTTGACGAAGTGTCAAATTAGGCGTTTTCTCCATAGTTTCCTTCATTGTATGTTGATAAAGGAATTTATCAGCTTGTGCACGTAAAGCATGTACTGCTGGTCCTTTACCTGTATTCAGCATACGCAGTTGAATGAATGTCTTATCTATATTGCGGCCCATTTCTCCGCCAAGCGCATCAATTTCACGCACTACATGTCCTTTGGCAGGTCCGCCTATGGACGGATTGCAGGGCATGAATGCAACCATATCCAGGTTAATTGTGATCATTAACGTACTGCAACCCATCCGGGCTGCAGCCAGTGCTGCTTCACAGCCAGCATGACCAGCGCCAATGACGATAACGTCATAGTTGCCTCCATCATAACTCATGTCCTGTTTCCCCCTTGAAATTATATTAAATCGTGAATCTTATTTTCCTAAACAAAATTGTGAGAATATTTGGTCTAACAAAGAGTCAGCTGCAGTATCGCCAATTATTTCCCCAAGCTGTTCCCATGCGAGCCGTACATCGATTTGAATCATATCAATCGGTATATACTGTTCTGCAGCATCGTATGCGTCTTGAAGTGATTTATAGGCTTTTTTGAGCAGGGCTATATGTCTCACATTACTCACATATGTCAAGTCACCCGATTCCAGCTTTCCACCAAAAAAGAGTGTCGAAATGGCATCTTCAAGTTTGTCTAGACCTTCCTCTTCCAGAACGGACATCGGTACAATGTTAGACTCTTCAAAAAATGAGAGCAACTTATCCTTATCCAGTTTGGGCGGTAAGTCCATTTTATTCATGATTACTAGGCACTGTCTACCGTGGATTTGTTCCATCAATGCCAATTCATCCTCATGCAGCTCTTCATTAGCATTCAGCACAAGTAGAATCAGGTCGGCGTCACTAACTGCCGCTTTGGAGCGCTCCACCCCAATTTTCTCAACAACATCCATCGTTTCACGAATTCCCGCTGTATCGAGCAGCTTAAGCGGTATATTATTTATCGTTATAAATTCTTCTATTACATCACGTGTTGTTCCTGGAATATCTGTTACAATCGCTTTGTTATCACGCGCTAATGCGTTTAGCAATGATGATTTACCAACGTTCGGACGTCCGACAATAGCTGTCGTAATCCCTTCACGAAGTATTTTTCCTTCATTAGATGTCTTAAGCAGCTTTGTTATTCCCTCCATAACCTCACTGCTTTTATCTTTAATAAATTCAGCTGTCATGGATTCAACATCATGTTCTGGATAATCTATATTCACTTCAATATGAGCCAGCATCTCAATAAGTGTATGGCGTAAAGCATGAATTCGATCCGATAAGGATCCGCTAACCTGTTTTAAAGCTACAGAAAAAGCCCGGTCAGACTTAGAGCGAATCAAATCAATAACAGCCTCAGCCTGCGATAAATCGATACGTCCGCCCAAGAAAGCACGCTTGGTGAACTCCCCCGGCTCGGCTAACCTTATCTCCTGCTGCAGAAGTAAATCCATCACTCTTCTTACAGAAATTACACCGCCATGAGCACTGATCTCTACTACATCCTCTGTCGTAAAAGAACGTGGTTCTTTCATAACGGTTACCAACACTTCTTCCATCTTCTCTCCGTTATCAGGACTGACGATATGTCCGTAATGAACGGTATGCGATTCCGCTTCAGTTAATGGAACTCGGCTACGAAATAATGGTGCCACTTGGGAAATAGCCTGTGGGCCACTTACCCGAATAATAGCAATTCCTCCCTCGCCTAATGCCGTCGATACGGCAGCAATGGTGTCACTAAGCATGCTGTTTTTCACCCCAAAACTTATATTTTTTGAATAGAAACGTTCTTTTATTTTTAAAAAAACAATGACCCCTTACATTGGTCAAGGAGTCATTGCATCCATATAGTCTTTACTTCAAGGTTATAACGACGCGGCGATTTGGCTCTTCGCCTTTACTGAGGGTACTCACTTGCCGGTGATCCTGTAACCTGGAGTGGATAATCTTGCGCTCCTGAGGAGACATTGGCTCCAATACAACCTCTTTACGAGTGCGAATTACACGTCCGGCTAAACGATCAGCCAGCTCTTCAAGCGTTTTTTTACGGCGCTCACGGAAGTTCTCTGCATCTAACACAAGCCGTATAAAACTGTCGGAATAACGGTTAGCTACAATATTAGCCAAATACTGTAGAGCATCGAGAGTTTGTCCTCTTCTGCCAATTAACAGTCCCAAATCTGGACCGGAAATTTGCAGAATCGTGGATTCCTTGGTGTGGACGATTTCTACCTCCACTTCGAGCCCCATGCTCTTAGCGACATCCACAATGAAATGAACGGCTTCTTGGTAAGCTTCCTCCACCGGTTGTCCGGAATCTTGGCGTGGCACACCGCCGATGGCCTCCTGTTTGCTCTCTCTTGCTGACTGTTGAGGCAGTGACGGAGCACTCGCCGCTGATGCCGGTGCGGCTTCGGCTATCAAGGTTAGTTCAACCTTGGCACCTTTCGCACCGATCAATCCCAGGAATCCTCTTGATGGCTGCTCAAGTACGTTGACCGTTACCCGGTCCTTTTGAACTCCAAGCTGGGTTAGTCCCCGTTCTACAGCTTCTTCAATGGTTTTCCCTGTTGCGACGACTTTGCTCATTTTGACTTTTTGGCTCCCTTCGATGACTTGTTGCCGCCTTTGCTCTTCGGAGCAGGACTGGAGTCATCTGTACTTTTTACAGCACTTGCGATTGCCAATTTGTGTTTATCGTTGTTGCGGTATAAGAAGTAGTTCTGAATAATAGTGTAAAGGTTACTGTACACCCAGTATAATGGCAAGGCTGCAGGGAAGTTGTACGACATCACGAAGATCAGAACTGGATAGATCATCATCATGAACTGCATTGGCCCTTGTTGTTGCACTGGGTTCATTTTGGTCATCATTCTAGTTTGAATAAATGTTGTTAATGCTGCTAGTACTGGCAAGATAAACAGATGATCCGGTTTACCAAGCTCCAGCCACAAGAAGGTATGCTCCCGTAGATGTGGATTATAGTAGATCGAGTTGTAGAGAGCGATAAAGATAGGCATTTGTACGATCAGCGGTAAACAACCCGCCATTGGGTTAACCTTATTTTCTTGGAACAAACGCATTGTTTCTTGCTGCACCTTTTCAGGTGTGTCTTTATATTTTTTCTGGATCTTTTGGAGTTCCGGTTGAATGGCTTGCATTGCACGCGAGCTCTTCACCTGTTTAATAGTAAGCGGAAGAATCAACGTGCGGACAATAATAACCATCACAAGTACGGCTAAACCATATTCTCCGTTAAACCAATCTGCAAACTTGTCCAAGGCAATGGCGAAATAATACACTACATTACTTTGCCAGAAGCCTCCATTCTTCAAATCCTCCGTAGTGTGCGTGACAGCAGTCGACGGAGCGCATCCCGACAGAACAGCTAACGACAACACCATTACCGTGATGAGGAGAAACCATTTTCCTCGTCTAGTCTTCATTAGAGACACTTCAAAACCCCTCTCTTAAACATTCCATTCCACCGTAAATCATACCATAATTATGAATACAAATAAACAAGCCTCTTAAGCACCCTTTATTTGCGGGAAGCCTTGAGTAGCTTGGCTTTACGAAGCACATGCAGCACACTTTTTTCGAGCTCTGCATACTCCATGGAAAGCGCTCCTTTTCTTACGATAAACACCATGTCTAAGCCACCTGCAATCTCAGGTTCATGGTGACGGACGATTTCCTTAACTAATCTTCTCATACGGTTACGGACAACCGCGTTTCCGACCTTTTTGCTAACAGACACACCTACTCTAAATCGCTCTACCTCTTTTTTGCCAAACCAATACACTACAAATTGATGATTCGCAAATGACTTCCCATGGCGGTATACACGACTGAAGTCGGCACGGTTTCGTAAACGTAACTTTTTGTGCACGGGAATCTCCTTCATAAAAATCCGGTTTAAGTGTCCCTCCGAATTTTTTCTTCTAATAGTATAGGCATTTGCAAGCAGCCATAAACGACTACATTTGCTGTGCTGAAATTAAGCTTCTATATATAGTAGGAAAAATAATTTCAACTTCTCACAAAATATTTCTCAATATACGTTAAATAGCCCCGCAAAGTGTAGCTAGCGCATTAAGCGAGATCCTAGACTTTTGCAGAGCAATAATAATAAAAAGCAGTAAAAAAAGACCACCGCAGTGGTCCCTTAGTGGCCTAACTTACGCACTCAAAACTTTTCTGCCTTTCAAGCGGCGAGCTGCCAGCACTTTACGGCCGTTTTTCGTGCTCATTCTTTTACGGAAACCGTGAACCTTACTACGTTTGCTCACATTTGGTCTAAATGTCGGTCTCATAATTGCACCTCCCTTACAGGAACTTAATTACTGTCATATAAGCAGAAACGGACTAAGCCGTCCTTATAGTAGGGACAGTATCTACAAGAATTATCATTTTTATATATCGAGACATATCCTTACAGAAAACACCTTTATATATTTAAACATATTTTATGAGCAAAAGTCAACCTAGTAACCGGCTTGTTCCTCCCCCTCAAGCTCAGGTGTTTATCCACAACTCTCCCCAGGAAAAAAGTAATCCACAAGATATGACAGTTATCCACCTGTGATCAAAAAATAAAGTCGACTACTCACAGTTGAGCACAACCTGTGTATAAAATTATCGAACCTTTGGCGTAAAGTGTCGAACCGTAAACAAATTATCAACAATATGTAGTGGTGTTCCTAATAATTGTACACAAGTGCTTGAATTTGTGGATAAAATAGCCCTGCTCATTGAAAAACAAGGGGCGTTTTGCTATGATGGTATTACTTTTGAATGTGAATAGATTTGTTTGTTCTCTTAATTATCAACAAGCTGTGGATAAAGTTGTGAACAAATCAAATTTATCCATATTTTTTTGTCTCTTCATATTGCCTACTGGGGATAAATATCAGCACCAACCTATTTTCTTCGACATTTCCACTTCATGGCTGATGCCACATTTGGAAGATTTAAAGGAGTGACAGTCTGTGGACAGCCATACTTCCGAATTATGGCAGCAAATTTTATCGATTATTCAAACCAAATTAAGCAAGCCGAGCTTTGATACCTGGTTTAAGGCTACTAAAGCGATAACCTTCAACTCCCAGGTTCTCATTATCTCGGCACCTACAACGTTTGCAGTAGAATGGCTGGAAAGTCGTTACACCAAACTGGTAGGAGCAACCGTCTACGAAGTCACAGGGAAACAAGTGGATGTAAAATTCGTGATTGAAGAAAGCAAGCCGCCTGAGCTTGTGGTTCAACAATCCGCTCCGACTCCCGTAGTATCAAGAGAAGAAGCACAAACGCATCTGCTCAATCCAAAGTACACTTTTGACACCTTTGTAATCGGCTCTGGGAACCGCTTTGCGCATGCAGCCTCACTGGCAGTGGCCGAAGCACCAGCCAAAGCATACAATCCCTTGTTTTTATACGGTGGTGTAGGTCTGGGCAAAACCCATTTGATGCACGCAATTGGGCACTATGTCCTGGAACATAACCCAAATAACAAGGTAATTTACATCTCGTCTGAGAAATTCACGAATGAATTTATCAATTCGATCCGTGATAACCGCGGTGAAAGCTTCCGTAACAAGTATCGTAATGTT
This sequence comes from Paenibacillus sp. FSL H8-0315, assembly GCF_038005365.1. Lineage (NCBI taxonomy): Bacteria > Bacillati > Bacillota > Bacilli > Caryophanales > Paenibacillaceae > Paenibacillus > Paenibacillus sp. FSL H8-0315. Next base: position 3,319,644 of record NZ_JBBOTA010000001.1, read on the forward strand.
GACATTTTGCTTATCGACGACATTCAATTCCTCGCTGGAAAAGAGTCTACACAGGAGGAGTTTTTCCATACTTTCAATGCGCTCCACGAAGAACGCAAGCAAATTATCATCTCCAGCGACCGACCACCAAAGGAAATTCCCACACTGGAAGAACGGCTGCGTTCCCGGTTCGAATGGGGCTTGATTACGGATATTCAACCACCAGATCTGGAGACCCGGATTGCGATTTTACGCAAAAAGGCTAAGGCAGAGAACCTTGATATCCCTAATGAGGCCATGATGTATATTGCCAACCAGATTGACACCAATATTCGTGAGCTTGAGGGTGCATTAATCCGGGTAGTTGCTTATTCTTCGCTTACCAACCAGGATGTAACCACTCATTTGGCAGCTGAAGCGCTCAAGGATATTATTCCTTCCAGTCGTCCCAAGATGATCACCATCGCTGATATTCAGCAAAAAGTCGGAGAATACTACAATTTGCGCCTTGAAGACTTCAAAGCACGCAAAAGAACCAAAGCCGTAGCGTTTCCACGTCAAATCGCAATGTATCTATCCCGTGAACTAACGGATTATTCGCTGCCTAAGATTGGTGAGGCTTTCGGAGGACGTGACCATACAACCGTAATTCATGCGCACGATAAAATTACACAGGCATTAAAGGTCGATCAGGAGTTGTACAAAGTGGTAAATAATCTTGCGGAGAAAATTAAAAATCCTTCCTAAGAGGAACAAAGAGCCTATACACAATCTATACACATGTGGGTAGGCTTAATTTTATGCTGTTTGGTGGGGTTATCCACATATTCGTCGCCCCTACTACTAATACTATTAAATAACTATAATAATTCATCATGTAAAGACGTGTAATTAACAGACTCAAATCCATCGAAATTCCCAATTTTTCAGCTAGGAGTGAAATCATGAAAATAAGCATTCTTAAAAATGAGCTCAACGAATCCATTCAACACGTATCCAAAGCTATATCCAGCAGAACAACAATCCCTATTTTGACCGGTATTAAACTGGAAGTTAGCCATCAAGGCGTCACATTAACTGCAAGTGATACCGATATTTCTATTCAATCGTTTATTCCAGCAGAGAATGACAGCCACACCATCGTGAAGATAGATCAGCCAGGAAGTGTTGTCCTTCCCGCTAAATTTTTCGTCGAGATTATTAAGAAGCTGCCCTCCAAAGAAATCCACATGGAAGTAAAAGAAGGATTCCAAACGTACATTTCTTCCGGATCCACTGAGATTCAGATGGTAGGTTTAGACCCTGAAGAATTCCCAGTGTTACCGAGCATTGAAGAGAATGACACGATCTCTCTACCAGGTGATTTGCTGAAAAATATGATTAAACAAACAGCCTTTTCTATTTCTACCCAAGAGACAACTCCGATATTAACGGGTATACTATGGAATCTGAGCGACAATGAGTTTAAGTTTACAGCGACTGACCGTCACCGCTTGGCAACAAGAGCTGCTAAACTTGAAGGCACGGAAAATGTCAATTTCGGAAATATTGTTATTGCCGGTAAAACCCTTAATGAGCTCAGCAAAATTATCCCTGACCAAAATATGCTGGTTGATATTGTCGTTGCGGATAATCAAGTACTCTTCAAAATCGACAAAGTACTGTTTTATTCACGGATCCTAGATGGGATTTATCCTGATACTTCTAGAATTATTCCAACAACCTACAAAACAGAACTAACTTTAGATACAAAAAAATTAAGCGAATCGATTGATCGTGCTTATTTGCTGTCCCGGGAAGAAAAAACAAATATTGTTCGTATGCAGACGCTTGATCAAGGCGGTATTGAAATTTCTTCAAGCTCATCAGAGCTGGGTAAGGTTCGCGAGGAACTTGAAGTCATTGATTTCAAAGGTGAACCTCTCAAAATATCTTTCAACTCGAAATATATGCTTGATGTATTAAAGGTCATAGAGAGTGAGCAGCTCGTTATTGCATTTACAGGGATGATGAGTCCGATCATTTTGAAACCACTTGACCAAACCAATAGCTTGTATATCATTTTGCCTTACCGTACAACAAATTAATGCCAACATTCATGAACATGTGGATAAGTGGCTGAAAGGATAAAAACCATGAAAAAAATACTTATCCACAGTGGATACATTAAGCTGGACCAATTTCTGAAACTCGCAGATTGTGTATCCACAGGTGGAATGGCCAAAGCTTTATTGCAGGAAGGTCACGTATTGGTCAACGGAGAGGTAGAGGAACGGCGCGGCAGAAAACTTTATCCGGGTGACAAAATCGAAGTGCAGGATAACGGTACCTTTGAGGTTGAAGGCGGAGGAGTAAAAGAGTAGTACGCTAGGGGAGGAACCATTTCGTGTTTGTTAAAAATATCGGTCTGCAGCATTATCGGAATTACGGGCTGCTGCGTCTGGAGAGCCTGGGCGATGTGAATCTGATTCTGGGTCAGAACGCCCAAGGCAAAACAAACCTCATGGAGGCATTGTTCGTCCTGGCGATGACCAAAAGCCACCGCACCTCTAAGGACCGCGAACTTATCTCCTTCGATGCCCCCGGAGATGCAGCTCAGATCGTTGCCGAGGTGGAACGCAAGTATGGCGATCTCAAGCTGGAGCTCACCCTATCTGCCAAAGGTAAAAAAGCCAAGATCAATGGTTTGGAGCAGCGGCGCCTTAGTGAGTTTGTTGGATCTCTGAATGTGGTCATGTTTGCACCGGAAGATTTAGAGATTGTAAAAGGGACCCCTGGTATCAGACGGCGTTTTCTTGATATGGAGATCGGCCAAGTCCAGCCTAGTTATCTATTTCACCTACAGCAGTATCAAAAAATTCTCTTGCAAAGAGGTAATCTCTTAAAGCAATTATGGGGAAAAGAGGCTGCAGGGAAAGAGCTTCTGGAAATCTGGGATGCTCAACTTGTAGAGCATGGTGTTAAAATCGTCAAAAAAAGGAAACAATTCATAAAGAAGCTGCAAATATGGGCTGAAAGCATTCACCGGGGGATTACGAACGGCGGAGAAGAACTGAAATTGCTCTATGTCCCCTCTTTCGGCGATCGGGATGAGGAAGATGAAGCTGTCTTATTAGACAATTTTATGTTAAAGTTATCACAAACGAGAGAACAAGAAATCAGGCGCGGCATGACGCTGACGGGTCCCCATCGGGATGACCTGTCCTTTTTTATCAACGGAAGGGAAGCTCAGGTCTACGGTTCTCAAGGACAGCAGCGTACCACGGCTTTATCGCTTAAGCTGGCGGAAATCGAGCTGATCCATGAGGAAATCGGAGAATATCCTGTGCTGCTTCTTGATGATGTTTTATCCGAGCTTGATCCTTACCGCCAGACCCAGCTTATTGAAACCTTTCAAAGCAAGGTACAGACATTCATTACCGCTACCGGAATTGAGGGTCTGAATGCCGATAAATTAAAGGGCGCCAGCCTATTTCATGTTCATGATGGAAAAGTTGAGTTATAAAAGAGCGGAGGACGATCATGTATATTCATTTGGGCGGGGAGAAGATCATTAGGTCTTCGGAGTTAATTGCTATATTTGATATTTCGATTGAGAAATCTTCCAAGGTATCTAAGCAATTCGTTATTCACTCTGAGCAGGATAAGAAGCTTGAGCGGATTGGCGAAGAGGAAGCAAAATCTATTGTCGTAACTAAAAATATCGTGTATTACTCCCCCATTTCCTCCTCCACTCTTAAAAAAAGAGCCAAAATTTTGCTCGAAATATAACTTGCATTGGGTAACAAAGAGATAATCAGAAAGAAGTAGGTGAAGGCATGTCAATGAATCAACCGACATATGATGAGAGCCAGATTCAGGTACTGGAAGGGCTGGAAGCGGTTCGGAAACGTCCGGGCATGTATATTGGTTCGACTAGTTCTAAAGGTCTCCATCACTTGGTATGGGAGGTCGTCGATAATAGTATCGATGAGGCACTCGCAGGTTATTGTGACCGGATTCAAGTGATTATACATGAGGATAACGCGATCACTGTTATCGATAATGGACGTGGCATACCTGTAGGTGAGAATGTAAAGCTTAAGAAGTCGACGCTTGAAGTCGTAATGACCGTGCTGCATGCAGGCGGTAAATTCGGCGGTGGCGGATATAAAGTTTCCGGTGGTTTGCATGGCGTGGGTATCTCTGTAGTGAATGCCTTGTCTGAAAAGGTCCTTGTTAAGGTCAAACGTGACGGTCATATCTACCAACAGGAATATAGACGTGGTGCACCGCAGTATGACATCAAAATCGTTGGCGATTCAGATGAGACAGGAACGACTACAACCTTTCATCCGGATCCTGAAATATTTACGGAAACCACAGTTTTTGAATATTCGACACTGCTTACTCGTATTCGGGAGTTGGCTTTTCTTAACAAAGGAATCGAGCTTTCACTTCATGATGAGCGGACGGATGTCACCAACGTGTTCAAATACGAGGGTGGTATCGTTGAATATGTGAAATATTTGAATGAGAAAAAAGAAGCACTACATGAGGATCCGATCTACGTGGAAGGCTCACGCGATATGATCCAAGTTGAAGTGGCTCTCCAATATAACGATTCGTATACTGAGAACATCTACTCTTTTGCGAATAATATTAATACGCATGAGGGCGGAACGCATGAATCCGGCTTTAAAAGTGCGCTGACCCGTATCATCAACGATTATGCTCGTAAAGCGGGAGTACTGAAGGATAGCAATTCGAATCTGACTGGTGATGACGTGCGTGAAGGATTGACAGCCATTATTTCTGTCAAAATTCCAGATCCACAATTCGAAGGTCAAACGAAAACTAAGCTCGGAAATAGTGAAGTGCGGGGTATCGTAGAATCACTGTTCGGAGAGAAATTACAAGAGTTCCTGGAAGAAAACCCAGCAGTGTCACGTCGCGTTCTTGAGAAATCACTTTCCGCTTCGCGCGCGCGAGAAGCTGCTCGTAAGGCACGTGAGTTAACCCGTCGGAAGAGTGCGCTTGAAGTCAGTGCTCTGCCTGGTAAACTCGCCGACTGTTCATCCAAGGATGCCTCGATCAGCGAACTATACATCGTCGAAGGTGACTCAGCGGGTGGATCGGCTAAGCAAGGACGGGATCGCCATTTCCAAGCGATTCTACCGTTGCGTGGTAAGATCCTAAACGTTGAAAAAGCTCGCCTTGACCGTATTTTATCTAACGCCGAGATCCGCGCCATCATTACGGCTTTGGGCACAGGGATCAGCGATGACTTTGACTTATCGAAGGCTCGCTACCATAAAGTCGTTATTATGACCGATGCCGACGTCGATGGAGCCCATATTAGAACGCTATTATTAACGTTCTTCTATCGTTACATGCGGAAGCTAGTAGACGCGGGTTATATCTATATTGCACAGCCTCCTCTCTTTAAGATTGAGCGCAATAAGGTTATCCGCTACGCAGGCAGCGAGAAGGAACGCGATGATATTATCGCTTCTTTTGGAGAAAATGCTAAGGTTAACGTCCAACGTTACAAAGGTTTGGGAGAGATGAATGCAACCCAACTTTGGGACACAACGATGGACCCTGAGACCCGTATGATGCTCCAGGTTACGATTGAAGATGCGATGCTGGCAGATAGTATTTTTGATACACTTATGGGTGACAATGTTGAACCAAGACGTGACTTTATCCATGAGCATGCCAAGAACGTTAGATACCTTGATGTGTAAGAACAATATTTAATACAACCTCCGGCTTCTATTCCTAACGGAATGAGAACGCTGGAGGTTCTTTGATTTCAAGCTTTTTTTTAGGCTCTTGTGGATTGTTTATTGCGGGTCGAATAAGGGGATTTTCTTGCTTTTACACGTCCATAGGCTACGGCATAGCGATGTATTTTACGATAGATTGATTTATCAGGAAATAATTTGAATACAGCAATGGACGGAAGAGTGTTGACTTCCAGAAGCCACATATCCAGATGTTGATCCATGGCAATATCCAGACCAATCTCTTTGATTCCTGGATAGGCAGATTGAAGCTGTGTCGCGATTTGTATACCCAAAGCTTTTAAGTGATTGATCGTAACTAGGACTTCAGAGGGCGGCATATAATTTTTTAGTAGAGTACTTACGGAAAGGATACTGCCTCCACTGTGATAATTGGTGACGATTTTTTGAGGGGCAGCTACTCTTCCAAGCATTCCTGTTGTTTCCCATACTCCTGATGGAGTCTTTTGGGTAAGAACCCGAAGATCAAAAGGGCGGTCTTGATGACGCAGAAGGTCAATCCCTTTTTGAATCAAATAGGTTCGATTCTGAATTCGTTTCTGTAAGTTCTCATACAGCTCTTCTGGTGAGAAAAACACTTCCGCAGTCTTCCCATATCTTAAAATATACAAGATCTGTTCTTCAGGCTCTTCTTTATTAACGTTATCGAGGTCGGTACCGTGTTCAGCTTTCTGTTTGCTAGTGCTAAGAGTTACAGTACGCTGCTCAGCTCTCATTACACCGATACCATAACTTCCTCGATCTGGCTTAATATAGACCATTGTATATAACGCAAGCATCTCCTTAAGAGCATTGACATCGAATTTACGGGTATCAGGCACATATTGCAATAGAGAGTGATTTTGAAGGATGACTTTCGTTTTAGCCCATTTGCTTGGGACGCGTTGAATCTTCATTATCTTCCTCCTTATGAGTTTTGTGCAGGAATAGGTCCTTTGGGTTCCTTGTTGTAAAAAATGCAGTGGCAGCATAATCTTTGACAGCTGAAAATCAGGACAAGCTACCTAAACAATGGTATAATATAAGGATATGGGGTTATGCCTTATCGAACGATATTAGGATAATAAAACCGTGTTTCTTGTCTTTACAGTCTATGTAGTAAAGATATTTGCGGAAAGGGCAAATACCCTGATAAGCGCAAAAAGAAATCAATATTAGAAGATAAAAGGCTATCATGTTTAATTGTGCTACTTTTGTGAAAGTAATATAATTAAGGGTAGCGGTTTTTTAACTGAAGGAGGTCCAGCAACTCATGGCTGAACAAAATAACCCACAAGTCAAAGATCGGGACATTGGCGTGGAAATGCGTGAATCCTTTATGGATTACGCAATGAGCATCATTGTTAGCCGGGCTTTGCCAGATGTGCGGGACGGACTCAAGCCGGTTCACCGACGCATTTTGTTTGCGATGTCGGAGCTTGGAATGTCTGCGGATAAGCCTCATAAGAAATCTGCAAGAATCGTCGGTGAGGTTATCGGTAAGTACCACCCTCACGGTGACTCAGCTGTCTATGAAACAATGGTACGGATGGCTCAGGATTTCTCGATGCGCTATATGCTTGTAGACGGTCACGGGAACTTTGGTTCGATTGATGGTGATATGGCCGCGGCGATGCGGTACACAGAAGCCCGTCTCTCCAAGATTGCAGGCGAAATGCTTCGTGATTTGAACAAAGAGACAGTTGACTTCGCACCCAACTATGATGGTGAAGAGAATGAGCCGGTTGTATTGCCAGCCCGTTATCCGAATCTGCTCGTAAATGGGGTATCTGGTATTGCTGTAGGTATGGCTACTAATATTCCACCGCATAACCTTGGTGAAGTTATCGATGGTGTGCAGGCGATGATTAAGAATCCTGATATCACGCCAATGGAATTGATGGAGTTTATCCAAGGTCCGGATTTCCCTACGGCTGGATATATTTTGGGTCGTGAGGGCATTCGTCAGGCTTATCGTACGGGGCGTGGTTCAGTAACCATGCGTGCGAAGGCAACGATCGAAGAGAACAACGGCAAGGCTCGCATCATTGTGCATGAGCTTCCATACCAGGTTAACAAAGCAAGATTGGTTGAAAAAATCGCAGAATTAGTACGTGAGAAACGGATCGAAGGTATAACGGATCTTCGAGATGAGTCTGACCGTAACGGTATGCGTGTAGTTGTTGAGATGAGACGCGATGTTAATCCAAATGTAGTATTAAACAATCTATATAAACATACTTCTATGCAATCCACATTTGGGATCAACATGCTTGCCATCGTAAATAATGAGCCGAAAATTCTTAATCTGCGTGATGTACTTTATCATTATTTGCAGCACCAGATTGAAGTTATTCGTCGTCGTACTATATTTGATCTTAAAAAAGCTGAAGCACGCGCTCATATCTTAGAAGGTCTGCGCATTGCGCTTGATCATCTGGATGAAGTGATTGCGTTAATCCGTGCTTCACGGACAACTGATATAGCCCGCGAAGGATTAATGAGCACCTTTAGCCTCAGTTTAGAGCAGGCTCAGGCTATCCTCGATATGCGGATGCAACGTCTGACCGGTCTGGAACGGGAAAAGATCGAGAATGAATATAACGAATTGATCGTTAAAATTGCAGAGTACCGTGAAATTCTGGCTAACGAGCATCTTGTACTGGAAATCATCAGCAACGAGCTGCAGGATATCCGCGATAGATATTCTGATGAACGCCGGACAGAGATTACGGTTGGTGAAGAAAGTATCCTGGATGAAGACCTTATTCCACGTGAAGAGGTTGTTATCACTATTACACATACAGGATATATCAAACGTCTACCTGTCAGCACCTACCGCAGTCAGAAGCGCGGAGGTCGCGGAGTCATGGGGATGGACACCAAGGACCAGGATTTCGTGGAGCATCTCTTCGTGAGTAACTCTCATAACTATCTGATGTTCTTTACCGATAAGGGTAAAGTTTACCGGATTAAAGCTTATGAGATCCCAGAATTGGGCCGTACAGCCCGGGGGACGCCAATCATCAACCTGATTCAAATCGAACAAGGTGAGAAGATTAGTGCGGTAATCCAAGTGGAAGATGGCGATAGCGACAAATATTTATTCTTTGCTACCCGCGAGGGTATCGTGAAGAAGACGCCTCTTGGGGATTATAACAACATTCGTAAAGGCGGTCTTATTGCTATTAATCTTCGTGAAGAAGATTCCCTAATCGAGGTTAAGCTGACTGATGGACAGCAAAATCTCATTATCGGTACAGCTCGCGGAATGTCGATTACGTTCTCAGAGAATGATGTGCGTTCTATGGGACGTAGCGCGACTGGCGTTAAGGGCATTACGCTTGACGGTAATGACCATGTCATTGGTATGGACTGTGTCGATAAGGAGCTTGAGGTTCTGATTGTTACTACCAAGGGCTATGGTAAACGCACACCAGCCGGTGATTATCGTTCCCAGACTCGTGGCGGTAAAGGGATCAAGACCATTAACCTCACCGATAAGAATGGTCCTGTAGTGGGTCTTAAGGTCGTTAAGAAGGATGAAGACTTAATGATCATTACGACTAGCGGTACCCTGATTCGTACCAGCATGGATGGAATTTCTACTATGGGCCGTTATGCTCAAGGGGTTAAGCTGATTAACATCCGTGAGGATGACGCAGTAGCTACCCTGTGTAGAGCTGACAAGAACGAAGAGGATGAATCTGAGGAAGTGGAAGGTCTGGAAGGCTTGGAAGGGCAAGAAGGCCTGGATGGGCAAGATACAGTCGAGGAATCTGGCAATATTGATCAGCCTGAGATCCTGACTGAGGACGAAGACACTGACTTAGAATAGGTTGAATTCAAAAAAGAGCAAGGGCTTCTTTTACAGAAGTTCTTGCTCTTTTTGTTGCTATTTGAATGACCGATGCTTATAAAAATAAAATAAATATTTTGAAAGAATAGTTTTCACTGCACTAGTGTCTTCCATTTATCCGTACTATAATTAGCCAATAGAATCCTATAAAGTACTAATTTCTCAGAAATTATCTGTCTTATCAATGTGAGGTAATGCTGGGTGTACGGCTTATAGAAATTAAGGGGCTGAGTATATGCCAAATATATTGGTTGGAGAAGTTAAAGCAGGCTCAAAGATAATAAAGGATGTAATTACACCTTTAGGGGGGACTTTATTCACTAAGGGAAAAATATTGCTCCCTCGTGATCTAGATATTTTACAGGCTTTTTTGATTGGGCAAGTGGAAATCGAAGGTGACCAAGGTGAGGCGAGTTCGGATGGAGCCAAAACAACAGCTAAGCAAGCTTCCCCTAAAGCTGGAGCCATTATCAACGAATCGATGTTGGCCAAGACTAATTCTCCTCTACATGATGAATACGATAAAATGCTCACTCTTATTAAGAACAGCTATCGATCGGTAACGGCAGCTTCACTTCCTATTTTTGAGCTTCGCAGTCAGTTAGAGACATTAATAGGTTATTTGAAGGATTATCATGTCTTGAAGTTTACACCGCGCACTTTAAAATATGAGGATTACAACTATCACAATGCTGTGTTGTCCGCGTTGACCTCCTATAAAATCGCTCAGTGGTGTGGGTACCCACAAAAGGATTGGATGCAGATTGCTTTTGCAGGACTATTACATGATATCGGTAATGCTAAAGTAGACAGCTCACTTTTACAGAAACCGGAGTCACTTAACAATAGTGAAATAGAAGAGGTTCGCCGACACACTACATATGGTTATCAATTATTACGCAATGTTACAGCGATTAATGAAGGGGTAAGACTTGCCGCCTTGCAGCATCATGAGAAGATTGATGGCTCTGGTTATCCATTGAAGCTGGACGGCAGTCAGATTCATTTCTACGCTAAAGTAGTCGCAGTAGCAGATATATTCCATGCTATGACCTTAGAAAGAGCCTACAGAAGAGCACAGTCTCCTTATTTGGTATTAGAGCAGATTCTGACAGAAAGCTTCGGTAAGCTTGACCCAGTGATTGTGCAGACGTTTATACAGAAGAGTACTGATCTCTTTAATGGCACTAGAATCAAATTAAGTGATGGCCGTCATGGGGAGATTATCTTCACAGATCGCGCAAACCCTACACGTCCGATGGTTAAGATAGAGGAAACAATAGTTAATTTGATGTTGGAACGTGAATTGTATATTCAAGAAATCATTGCTTAGGGCGTAGGTACAAAGGAATAAGGCTGTGCTAGCCATTATATATTGCAGTATTGAGGCTTTTGGCAGCACAGTCTCTCATTTATCTAGTATATTTCAAAAAAACTCTTGCAATGCAACTCCATACATGATATATTCTAAGTCCGGCCAAGAAGTACACATGCCGAGCTCGAAAAAGAAGTTGAAAAAAGAGCTTGACATTAAATAGCCGAACATGATATAGTATAAGAGTTGCTGCTGAGACATTAAACGGCGCCAACGAGAACTTGATCTTTGAAAACTGAACAACGAGTGAGTAGGGAATCACGTAAGTGAAATCCAAATTAGAGAATTAATTTTCTCGTCAGATGTTTCAAAATGAGCATATCGCTCTTTTCAATACTAATTGGAGAGTTTGATCCTGGCTCAGGACGAACGCTGGCGGCGTGCCTAATACATGCAAGTCGAGCGGAGTTATTTTGAAAGCTTGCTTTCAAAATAACTTAGCGGCGGACGGGTGAGTAACACGTAGGCAACCTGCCCTTCAGACTGGGATAACTACCGGAAACGGTAGCTAATACCGGATAATTTCTTTTTTCTCCTGAGAGAAGAATGAAAGACGGAGCAATCTGTCACTGAGGGATGGCCTGCGGCGCATTAGCTAGTTGGTGGGGTAACGACCACCAAGGCGACGATGCGTAGCCGACCTGAGAGGGTGAACTACCACACTGGGACTGAGACACTACCAGACTCCTACGGGAGGCAGCAGTAGGGAATCTTCCGCAATGGGCGAAAGCCTGACGGAGCAACGCCGCGTGAGTGATGAAGGTTTTCGGATCGTAAAGCTCTGTTGCCAGGGAAGAACGTCCGGTAGAGTAACTGTTACCGGAGTGACGGTACCTGAGAAGAAAGCCCCGGCTAACTACGTGCCAGCAGCCGCGGTAATACGTAGGGGGCAAGCGTTGTCCGGAATTATTGGGCGTAAAGCGCGCGCAGGCGGCTATTTAAGTCTGGTGTTTAAACCTTGGGCTCAACCTGAGGTCGCACTGGAAACTGGGTGGCTTGAGTACAGAAGAGGAAAGTGGAATTCCACGTGTAGCGGTGAAATGCGTAGATATGTGGAGGAACACCAGTGGCGAAGGCGACTTTCTGGGCTGTAACTGACGCTGAGGCGCGAAAGCGTGGGGAGCAAACAGGATTAGATACCCTGGTAGTCCACGCCGTAAACGATGAGTGCTAGGTGTTAGGGGTTTCGATACCCTTGGTGCCGAAGTTAACACAGTAAGCACTCCGCCTGGGGAGTACGGTCGCAAGACTGAAACTCAAAGGAATTGACGGGGACCCGCACAAGCAGTGGAGTATGTGGTTTAATTCGAAGCAACGCGAAGAACCTTACCAGGTCTTGACATCCCTCTGAATCCACTAGAGATAGTGGCGGCCTTCGGGACAGAGGAGACAGGTGGTGCATGGTTGTCGTCAGCTCGTGTCGTGAGATGTTGGGTTAAGTCCCGCAACGAGCGCAACCCTTAACTTTAGTTGCCAGCAAGTAATGTTGGGCACTCTAGAGTGACTGCCGGTGACAAACCGGAGGAAGGTGGGGATGACGTCAAATCATCATGCCCCTTATGACCTGGGCTACACACGTACTACAATGGCCGGTACAACGGGAAGCGAAGCCGCGAGGTGGAGCCAATCCCATCAAAGCCGGTCTCAGTTCGGATTGCAGGCTGCAACTCGCCTGCATGAAGTCGGAATTGCTAGTAATCGCGGATCAGCATGCCGCGGTGAATACGTTCCCGGGTCTTGTACACACCGCCCGTCACACCACGAGAGTTTACAACACCCGAAGTCGGTGGGGTAACCCGCAAGGGAGCCAGCCGCCGAAGGTGGGGTAGATGATTGGGGTGAAGTCGTAACAAGGTAGCCGTATCGGAAGGTGCGGCTGGATCACCTCCTTTCTATGGAGAATCGTTCTCTGCAATGAGAACATTCAAATCGGAAGCTCAGCTTCCAAAACTCAGGTTTAGTACTGTTACTCACTCGTTGCTCAGTTTTGAGAGTTTAAGCTCTCAAGCAAGACTTGATCCTTGAAAACTGGATACCGAAACGAATTTGCGTTTTAGAACATCTTTTAGCAACTTGTGCAAACAAGTAAATGTTATTAGTGAGATTTTTCTTCGGAAGAATCAAGGTTAAGCTAATAAGAGCACACGGAGGATGCCTAGGCGCCAGGAGCCGACGAAGGACGTGGCGAACAACGAAACTGCCTCGGGGAGCTGTAAGCAAGCTTTGATCCGGGGGTGTCCGAATGGGGAAACCCAGCTGTGGTAATTCGCAGTTACTCATTTCTGAATACATAGGAAATGTAGAGGCAGACCAGGGGAACTGAAACATCTAAGTACCCTGAGGAAGAGAAAACAATAGTGATTCCGTCAGTAGCGGCGAGCGAACGCGGAACAGCCTAAACCTAAGAGCTTGCTCTTAGGGGTTGTGGGACGTCTCACATGGAGTTACAAAGGAATATGGTAGGTGAAGAGGTCTGGAAAGGCCGCGATAGAGGTAAAAGCCCTGTAACCTAAACTGCATTCTCTCCGAGACGGATCCCGAGTAGTGCGGGGCACGTGAAACCCCGTATGAATCCAGCAGGACCATCTGCTAAGGCTAAATACTACCTGGCGACCGATAGTGAAACAGTACCGTGAGGGAAAGGTGAAAAGCACCCCGGAAGGGGAGTGAAATAGAACCTGAAACCGTGTGCTTACAAAAAGTCAGAGCCCTATTAATGGGTGATGGCGTGCCTTTTGTAGAATGAACCGGCGAGTTACGTTTAACATGCAAGGTTAAGCCGAGAAGGTGGAGCCGCAGCGAAAGCGAGTCTGAATAGGGCGAATTAGTATGTGGACGTAGACCCGAAACCGTGTGATCTACCCCTGTCCAGGGTGAAGGTGCGGTAACACGCACTGGAGGCTCGAACCCACGTACGTTGAAAAGTGCGGGGATGAGGTGGGGGTAGCGGAGAAATTCCAATCGAACTCGGAGATAGCTGGTTCTCCCCGAAATAGCTTTAGGGCTAGCCTCGGTATAAGAGTAGTGGAGGTAGAGCACTGATTGGGTGCGGGGTCCGCAAGGATTACCAAGCTCAGTCAAACTCCGAATGCCATATACTTATTGCCGGGAGTCAGACAGTGAGTGCTAAGATCCATTGTCAAAAGGGAAACAGCCCAGACCATCAGCTAAGGTCCCCAAGTGTGTGTTAAGTGGGAAAGGATGTGGAGTTGCACAGACAACCAGGATGTTGGCTTAGAAGCAGCCACCATTGAAAGAGTGCGTAATAGCTCACTGGTCGAGTGACTCTGCGCCGAAAATGTAACGGGGCTAAACACACCACCGAAGCTATGGCTAGATACGTATGTATCTGGGGTAGGGGAGCGTTGTGTAGGGGTTGAAGGTGTACTGAAAAGAGCGCTGGACACTACACAAGTGAGAATGCCGGTATGAGTAACGAAAAGATCAGTGAGAATCTGATCCGCCGAAAGCCCAAGGTTTCCTGAGGAAGGCTCGTCCGCTCAGGGTAAGTCGGGACCTAAGGCGGCCGAAAGGCGTAGTCGAAGGACAACAGTTTGAAATTACTGTACCACCGTAATCCGCTATGAGCGATGGGGTGACGCAGGAGGGTAGTGACGCGGACTGATGGATGTCCGTCTAAGCAGTGAGGCTGATGTGTAGGCAAATCCGCACATCGATAAGGCTGGGCTGTGATGGGGAGCGAAAATTGTAGTAGCGAAGGTCATGATCTCACACTGCCAAGAAAAGCCTCTAGCCAGGAGAAGGTGCCCGTACCGCAAACCGACACAGGTAGGCGAGAAGAGAATTCTAAGGCGCGCGGAAGAACTCTCGTTAAGGAACTCGGCAAAATGACCCCGTAACTTCGGGAGAAGGGGTGCCCCGGTAGTGTGAATAGCACGAGGGGACTCGCAGTGAAAAGGCCCAAGCGACTGTTTAGCAAAAACACAGGTCTGTGCGAAGCCGCAAGGCGAAGTATACGGGCTGACGCCTGCCCGGTGCTGGAAGGTTAAGGGGAGTGGTTAGGGGTAACCCGAAGCTATGAACCGAAGCCCCAGTAAACGGCGTACCGTAACTATAACGGTCCTAAGGTAGCGAAATTCCTTGTCAGGTAAATTCTGACCCGCACGAATGGCGTAACGACTTGGGCGCTGTCTCAACGAGAGATCCGGTGAAATTTTAATACCTGTGAAGATGCAGGTTACCCGCGACAAGACGGAAAGACCCCATGGAGCTTTACTGCAGCTTGATATTGAATTTGGGTACGATCTGTACAGGATAGGTGGGAGCCGTAGAAATCGGAGCGCAAGCTTCGGTGGAGGCGCCGTTGGGATACCACCCTGATCGTATCTAGGTTCTAACCTAGTGCCCTTACCGGGTACGGGGACCGTGTCAGGCGGGCAGTTTGACTGGGGCGGTCGCCTCCTAAAGAGTAACGGAGGCGTTCCAAGGTTCCCTCAGAATGGTTGGAAATCATTCGCAGAGTGCAAAGGCATAAGGGAGCTTGACTGCGAGACCTACAAGTCGAGCAGGGACGAAAGTCGGACTTAGTGATCCGGTGGTACCGCATGGAAGGTACCATCGCTCAACGGATAAAAGCTACCCTGGGGATAACAGGCTTATCTCCCCCAAGAGTCCACATCGACGGGGAGGTTTGGCACCTCGATGTCGGCTCATCGCATCCTGGGGCTGAAGTAGGTCCCAAGGGTTGGGCTGTTCGCCCATTAAAGCGGTACGCGAGCTGGGTTCAGAACGTCGTGAGACAGTTCGGTCCCTATCTGTCGTGGGCGCAGGAAATTTGAGAGGAGCTGTCCTTAGTACGAGAGGACCGGGATGGACGTACCGCTGGTGCACCAGTTGTTCCGCCAGGAGCATGGCTGGGTAGCTACGTACGGACGGGATAAGCGCTGAAAGCATCTAAGCGTGAAGCCCCCTCAAGATGAGATTTCCCAATTAGTAAGACCCCTTGAAGACGACGAGGTAGATAGGTTGGAGGTGGAAGTGCAGTAATGCATGGAGCTGACCAATACTAATCGGTCGAGGGCTTATCCTATACTTAGAATGCAAATTCGTTTCGGATTCAGTTTTCAGGCATCAAGCCTGTAACACGCTTAGAAATTCATTGTCACTTCTGGTGATGAACCGAATTTCACGCGGCAGCGTCTGTTTCACAGACGCATGTTTGGTGGCGATAGCGGAGGGGTTCCACGCGTACCCATCCCGAACACGACCGTTAAGCCCTCCAGCGCCGATGGTACTTGGACCGAAGGGTCCTGGGAGAGTAGGACGTTGCCAAGCACACAAGACCACTGTTGAGTAATCGACAGTGGTCTTTTTGTTATGTATATTTACTTAAGGATTGTTGCAAATTAAATTATGTTTGACAGACTAGAGTGTTTAACCCATAATACAATTCATACTAAACATATAAGAATTATAGGGGGAGCGAATTATGTCGTACTTTAGTGTATCTATTAAGAAACCGATTCTGTTGGGGGCAATAGCAGTTTTGCTATTGATGTTAATTGCAGGGTGCTCGGGGTCTAATAATAAGGCTGATTCAAATAAAGAGGCACAGGAAAGTGCGAGTCCGGCAACTCAAAGTCCTCAAACTGCAGAACCTGCAACGGGAGGGACTTTCGTCTATGGACGACCTGCTTCTGTAACTTCGCTGGATTTGCATAATCAGATTACGTCCAACAATGCTTTTGCAATCGACAAAGTTTTTGAATCATTAGTCGCTTTTGACAGCAAAGGTGAAATTGTAGATTGGCTTGCTAAGTCACATAATATCAGTGAAGATGGTCTGACGTATACATTCGAGCTTCGTGATGGGTTGAAGTTTTCCAATGGTACGGATGTGACCGCAGAAGATGCTGTATTCTCTCTTGAGCGGCACTTGAAGGTAGGCGGCCCGCTGGCAATATCCGCAAAAGTCGACACAATCAAAGCGCAAGATAACAAAACGCTTGTTATTACACTTAAAGAGCCTTATACACCATTTATCTCGGAGCTATCTAATTTCTCAAATGGTATCCTTCCTAACAATTTCGGCGGAGTATCAGAAGAAGAATTCTTCAAGAAACCGATCGGTACGGGACCTTTTGTTGTTGAAACATGGGACACTGCTGGTGATCTGACCTTCACTAAGAATACATTCTACTGGCAAGAAGGTAAACCCTATATTGATAAGCTCGTTTATAAGCTGATTGAAGATGACAGCCAAGCGATTAACCAACTGAAGGCTGGAGAAGTTAATGCTATTGAATCTTTGGCTCTGCAAAATGCCAATGAGATTAAAGATGGGGCTGACACTAAAGTAGTTACTAACGGTAGTTGGGTGACAGAGCAATTGTTCTTTAATACGTTGGATGAACATTTTTCTGATGTGCATGTCCGTCGCGCTCTGGCGCTGGCGCTTGATCGTGAGGGCTTGACCAAGGCGCTAACCTTTGGTTATGCACAAACAGCAAACTCATTGCTGCCAACAACGATCCCTTATAACGCAAATGATACAATCAAAGCACTGAACTTTAATATCGAAGCAGCCAAGGAGGAGCTTGCAAAATCTTCCTTCCCTAATGGCTTCACTACCAAATTACTTGTAGCATCCGGTAATAGCACAAGAGCTCAAGAGGCACAAATTATTCAGGCAGCGGGCCAAACGATCGGGATTAAGATTGAGATTGAATCGATTGAACTTGCCACTTTCCGTGAACGTTTCTTCGCATATGATTTTGCGGCAATGCTGAACAGTGGCCAAGCGGATTCCCCTGAAGCGAACTCAATTATTGCTTTCCAGACCGATCCGGAAGGCTTCAGCAAATCATATTGGACGCATTATACAAATGATGAAGTAACGAAGCTTCTATATGAGGGACAAAAAACTGCGGATGGCGATGAACGTGCACAAATCTATACTAAGCTGCTGCAGACCCTTGCTGATGAAGTTCCTTATATTCCGCTTTATTATCCAGATGTTTTAAAAGGTATTCGTTCTTCAGTTGACGGTCTCGTTGTTCTACCAAACGGCAGTGCCCGTTTCGAAGATGTCCGCATCAGCCAATGATGAATCTTAAGCAGGTGTTAAATCAACCGAAAGGAAGCAAGGGTTCTTACAACTGGCTTGTGATATCTCTTATAAAAGCATTGGCAGTGATCTTCTGCGTAATGATAGCAGTCTTTTTCATCATACGAATCGTGCCGGGAGATCCAGCAAAAATGATTTTGGGAGAATACAGCACCCCTGAGGCGCTCAAGAGTATGCATCATACTCTTGGGCTGGACCTCCCTTTATGGGAGCAATTCATCCGATTTGTGAAGACGCTGTTTACTCAAGGAGATACTGGAAACTCCATTATTATGGGGACATCAACAAGAGAGTTGATTACACAACGGGCCCCTGTTACTTTGCTGCTCATCGTGATGGCTTGTGTGTTGGCGATTTTTGTATCCCTTCTGCTCGCTATGGTAGCCGCTACGCATAAGGATAAACTGCTGGACCATTTGATACGTATTTTTCCTACAATTACTCTAGGTATGCCAATCTTCTGGGTTGGCTTACTTTTAATTTTGCTCTTTAGTGTCCGGCTTGGCTGGTTCCCTGTTGGGGGAGTAAGTGAAGGGTGGGTCGGAACCTTGCATAGTCTTGCACTTCCAGCAATCACTGTTGCTTTTTCACAGGTTCCTACGCTTGTTCGTTCATTAAGAGCGCAGATGCTTGAAGTGTTAGAATCGGATTTTGTAGTCACCCTTAAGGCTGCGGGCATACCAAACAGGGTTATTTTATTTAAACATGTGCTGCGCAACTCTGCTCTTCCTACGTTAATGCTGCTGGGTGTGAATATTTCTTATTTAATCGGAGGCACCTTGGTCGTTGAGCAGGTATTTGGAATTAAGGGAATTGGCAGCTTATTGTTCACTTCAATTTCGAAACGGGACTTTCCGGTTATTCAAGGAATAGCACTTTACTGTGCGCTATCTGTTGTGATCATCAGTCTCTTGATTGAAATCATTTCCTGGTGGCTTGATCCCAGAACGAAAGGAAAACAATGAAAACTATAAGACTAGACTCGCGATTGTATGAAGACGGTAAGATAACAAGCGGCTTAAAGCGAATATGGAATACCCCATCACTTCTAGTGGGAATTATTATGTTTGCAGCTCTTATTCTCTTGACTGTGTTTATACCTTATATAAGTCCTTATGACCCCTCTGAGCAAAATTTGAGTGCCTTTTTACAGCCTCCGTCAGCCGAACATTGGTTGGGAACTGATCAATTAGGGCGTGATTTGTTTACTAGACTGATCTATGCAGCGAGGACTGATTTGAAAATCATGGTCTTGGCAGAAATCATTCCCTTTTGCACAGGTGTATTTCTAGGAATGCTGGCAGGATATTACGGCAAATGGATCGATACAGTTATTACACTGTTGTCAGATACATTCATCGCCTTTCCTTTTTATCTGATCGTTATTATCGTGGCTTTTGCAAGTGGAGCAGGAGAACGAGGCATTTATATTACTTTTATTTTTGTAGGATGGATTGTCTTTGCCCGTGTCGTGAGAGGTCTTAGTGCTTCTTTTCGTAATCAGGAATGGGTGGCGTCCGCTCAAACCTTAGGGCTACCAGGAGTGAAAATTATTTTGCGTCATCTCCTGCCGAATGTACTTCCGCAAGCCGTGGTCGTCCTTATGACAGATATGATTGGATTGCTTGTTGCCATTGTTACGCTCGGGTATCTTGGTATCGGCATTACACCGCCAACTCCTGACTGGGGGACAATGATTTCAGATGGACAGCCCTTCATCACTACAGCTTGGTGGCTCTCGGCCGTTCCGGGATTTGCAGTGGTGTATACGGGGATAGCTTTGTCGCTCCTAGGTGATGGTTTGGCAGACATATGGAGGAAAAAATAATGTCTATACAACCCATTTTAGAAATAGAGGCGCTATCGCTGGCAGCTAAGTCAAATGAGAGATTGGTCAATAATGTTAGTTTTTCGCTGGGTAAAGGGGAGAGTCTGGGATTAGTAGGTGAATCGGGATCAGGAAAATCGCTTACGCTGCGTGCAATTTTAGGCTTGCTTCCAAATGGTGTTGAACAGACTGGTGGCACCATTAAAAGTGACGTAAGCAGTGCGATGGTATTTCAAGATCCAAGAGGTGCGCTTGATCCGCTCTGTACGGTTGTCAAACAACTGGCTGAAGTTGTGTATTACAGACAAAAAGTAAGCCGTATGACTTCGCGGGTAATTGCACTGGAACTGCTCGAAAGGCTTGGTCTCCCCGATTCATTGAAGAAAAAGGACCGGTATCCGAGTCAGCTGTCAGGCGGTCAGTGTCAACGGGTAGTCATCGCTCTGGCACTGGCGTGCAAGCCAGGCATACTTCTCTGTGATGAGCCGACAACGGCACTGGACGTCACGGTTCAACGGCAAATTATTGAGACGATCACGAGCCTCCAGCATGAGCTCAGTTTTGCCATGGTATTTGTTACGCATAACCTAGCGATTGCAGCAAACTTGTGTTCACGGCTATGTGTAATGAAACAGGGACAGATTGTTGAGCAGGGCAATACCCTTGATATTTTGCGAAATCCGAAACACGCTTACACACAGATGCTGATTGATTCGGTGCTTCCTTTGCCAGAGCTTGAAGGGAGTAGAGACTCATGGAATTAGCCTTGCAAATAAAAGATTTAACTGTTCATTATGGCGGCTTTACTGCACTGGATCGTATTAATCTGAATCTTGAGCAGCACACCACCCTTGGGCTTGTTGGAGAATCCGGATCAGGGAAATCTACGCTGGCGCGAGTAATTGCTGGACTGATTGCCCCAAATGAGGGACAGATTCTGTTGGGTACCCAAGAATTAAAAAAGAAAAGAAGCCGTGAGCAGCACAAAACAATCCAGATGATTTTCCAAAATCCAGATGCTTCGCTAAATCCTAAACATTCGATTAGGCAAATTCTTTCCGAGCCCTTATTGTTTCATAAAATAGTGGGGCGTACAGATGTTGAACAAAGATGCAAAGAGCTTTTGAATCAAGTTCATTTAGAACAAAAGGCGTTAGACAAATTCCCGCATGAATTTTCCGGCGGCCAGCGTCAACGGATAGCGATCGCTCGTGCATTAAGTGTTGAGCCAAACATCCTGATCGCGGATGAACCTACAAGTGCGTTAGATGTATCTGTGCAGCTTAGTGTGCTCGAACTGTTCAATACGCTGAAGGCTGAGCTTAATCTCACCATGCTTTTTATTTCTCATGATCTAGGAGTAATCAATGCAATTAGCGATACGGTAGCAGTTATGCGGCAAGGAAAGCTCGTGGAGCAGAGTCCGCGGGACCAATTCTTCATCCGTCCTAAACATGCATACAGTTATGAGATGTTGTCGGCGGTTCCAAAAATGCCAAAATAAAGTACATCAGGAGGTTTTTTTATGAACCGAGAACATAAAGGATACGTACCACTTTCACTGGCTGAGTACAATAAGCTAACACATTTAATTTCCAAAGTCTTGTTTACTGAGCACCCTCCAGTTATCATTCCGGCTGAGGCAATCCTTGGAATCGAGGCGGTAGCCGCCGGAATAGCTGCACCCGGTCGAACCATTGTAAATATAGTAACAGGTCCTTATGGAAGTTTATTTGGAAAATGGCTTGAGCGGGGTGGAGCAACGGTTGTTGAAGTAAAGGTTCCTTTTGATGAAGTGGTCACTAGCGACCAAGTTGCTTCCGCGATTAAGGAGTTTAAACCTTGTGCCCTTTCTTTTGTTCAAGCTGAAGTGGTTACTGGAGGCTCTAATCCTGCTAAAGAAATATTTGAAATTGCAAAAGAATTCAATCTAATTACTGTGTCGGACTCCGTATCTGCGGTTGGGGGAGAGGCCCTGCTGGTGGATCAATGGTCCGTTGATTTTGCAGTTATAGGTGCGCAAAAAGCCTTAGCTGGACCCAACGGTGTTAGTGCCGTAAGTATTTCTCCACGTGGCTGGGAATTTCTTGAGTCGAATGAAAATGCTCCACGCAATTCTATCTTATCCTTGCTGGATCTGAAACCATCACTGGGAGACGCCGCGCTATTGCGGGTTGCACCAAACATTCCTACGCTGGAGGCTAGAGCCTTGACTCAAGCTTTGACACGAATTGAAGAAGAAGGATTGGATCAAGTAATCAAACGCCATGAGCGAGCCGCAGCAGCTGCTGTAGCTGGTATTAAATCCTTGGGGCTTGAGCCTTGGCAAAAGGACAGCAGACATTATTCTACGCTGACTACAACGGTGCGGATTTCTGGAAAGCAAGAGTTGCGGATTGAGCAGCCTATAGGCATTGTGGCTCCCGGAGACGGAGAATTATTTGGCCATCTTCTACGGATCAACCATTTTGGAACGAATGCTGAGCGGCAAAGTGTGGAGAAGGCTATATCCACGCTTGCCGAACTGTTGAAACAAGACCCAGTTCAGGCATTAGCAGCTGTTCGGCTGGCATGGGGGGAATGAAGATGATTCATAAGCATCCAGAGCTGCAGACGTTCAATGATATTTTTATAGCAGGTATCGAAGGCAGACGTTTTGATGTCGTGATAAAGGATGGGCGTTTTTCATCCATTACTAAAGCGGAGCCGCATCAAGTAGAGTCAAATCTTGCAGGAACAGATCTGTGGCTAAGTCCGGGTATTATTGATCTACATACGCATTTAGCTTGGACAGATTTTGACCACTCTGATCAATTGAAGCGCGATGCCAACCAGATCGAAATTATGCAGGCACAAGCTTTTGAAGCTACTCTTAGAACGGGTGTAACGACTGCCCGTGATGCAGGTGGGATTCTGCCGAGCACAGTGCAGCATCTTGTTCAGCAATATCAGCATCCATTAAGAGTGCAGACCAGTAGCGATATGATTGGAGCAGCAGATGCCCGTGGTCTCAAGCATTTAGAACAACGCATGGCGGAAATCTTTGCTACAGGAGCGGGTTGGATAAAAATCATGGCCACAGGCGGGCTTGGAGCACCTACCGAGAAAGTTGTTGACCCGATCTTTTCCGAAGAAGAGTTCTCGTTCATTGTTCGTAATGCACATGCCCATGATAAGAAGGTACTGGTTCATACCTGGGGCGGAGTGACGATAGACTGGTCCATCCAGGCCGGCGTGGAATCAATAGAGCATGGGATGTTTCTAACTGAGGATCAGGCAGGAAGACTTGCTAACTCGAGGGTAGCGTTTGTACCCACCACATCAATTTATCGTATTGCTGCAGACCCAAAAGGCGTTCTAGCATTGAACCCGATCATTTGCGACCGAGCTGCCCGCGCTGCCGAATGTCATTCCAAGGCCATTCATTATGCAAAAAGAGAAGGCGTTCGTATTGGATTCGGTACAGATTATGCCACACCTGCACTACATGGCTATAACCTTCAAGAACTGGATACATTGATTGATTATGGCTTAACTCGGAGAGAAGCTTGGCAGGCTGCGACTAAAAGTGCTGCTGATATTCTGGGGAGCGGTAACGAGCTGGGACAAATTGCAGAAGGTTTTATTGCAGATGCTGTTGTTTTCAAAGTGGATCCATATGAAGCGCACAATGCGGAGGCACTTCGAAGCAATATCATTGCCGTAATTACTGGAGCGAAGGAAGCGGAATTAATCTAGAATCGTCTAAGCTTCTTCTAAAAAACAACTGTTATCTTCTGCAGTTGTTTTTTTACTTTCTAGATAATTAGATGATAAGGGGAGGTAGTTATTATAATACGATAATACATAGATGATGTTTTATGCTTTTGATTTTATATAAAAAAACTCTTGCAATGCATCTCCATACATGATATATTCTAAGTCCGGCCAAGAAGTACACATGCCGAGCTCGAAAAAGAAGTTAAAAAAAGAGCTTGACATTAAATAGCCGAACATGATATAGTATAAGAGTTGCTGCTGAGACATTAAACGGCGCCAACGAGAACTTGATCTTTGAAAACTGAACAACGAGTGAGTGGGAAATCACGTAAGTGAAATCCAAATTAGAGAATTAATTTTCTCGTCAGATGTTTCAAAATGAGCATATCGCTCTTTTCAATACTAATTGGAGAGTTTGATCCTGGCTCAGGACGAACGCTGGCGGCGTGCCTAATACATGCAAGTCGAGCGGAGTTATTTTGAAAGCTTGCTTTCAAAATAACTTAGCGGCGGACGGGTGAGTAACACGTAGGCAACCTGCCCTTCAGACTGGGATAACTACCGGAAACGGTAGCTAATACCGGATAATTTCTTTTTTCTCCTGAGAGAAGAATGAAAGACGGAGCAATCTGTCACTGAGGGATGGGCCTGCGGCGCATTAGCTAGTTGGTGGGGTAACGGCCCACCAAGGCGACGATGCGTAGCCGACCTGAGAGGGTGAACGGCCACACTGGGACTGAGACACGGCCCAGACTCCTACGGGAGGCAGCAGTAGGGAATCTTCCGCAATGGGCGAAAGCCTGACGGAGCAACGCCGCGTGAGTGATGAAGGTTTTCGGATCGTAAAGCTCTGTTGCCAGGGAAGAACGTCCGGTAGAGTAACTGCTACCGGAGTGACGGTACCTGAGAAGAAAGCCCCGGCTAACTACGTGCCAGCAGCCGCGGTAATACGTAGGGGGCAAGCGTTGTCCGGAATTATTGGGCGTAAAGCGCGCGCAGGCGGCTATTTAAGTCTGGTGTTTAAACCTTGGGCTCAACCTGAGGTCGCACTGGAAACTGGGTGGCTTGAGTACAGAAGAGGAAAGTGGAATTCCACGTGTAGCGGTGAAATGCGTAGATATGTGGAGGAACACCAGTGGCGAAGGCGACTTTCTGGGCTGTAACTGACGCTGAGGCGCGAAAGCGTGGGGAGCAAACAGGATTAGATACCCTGGTAGTCCACGCCGTAAACGATGAGTGCTAGGTGTTAGGGGTTTCGATACCCTTGGTGCCGAAGTTAACACAGTAAGCACTCCGCCTGGGGAGTACGGTCGCAAGACTGAAACTCAAAGGAATTGACGGGGACCCGCACAAGCAGTGGAGTATGTGGTTTAATTCGAAGCAACGCGAAGAACCTTACCAGGTCTTGACATCCCTCTGAATCTGCTAGAGATAGCAGCGGCCTTCGGGACAGAGGAGACAGGTGGTGCATGGTTGTCGTCAGCTCGTGTCGTGAGATGTTGGGTTAAGTCCCGCAACGAGCGCAACCCTTAACTTTAGTTGCCAGCAGGTAATGCTGGGCACTCTAGAGTGACTGCCGGTGACAAACCGGAGGAAGGTGGGGATGACGTCAAATCATCATGCCCCTTATGACCTGGGCTACACACGTACTACAATGGCCGGTACAACGGGAAGCGAAGCCGCGAGGTGGAGCCAATCCCATCAAAGCCGGTCTCAGTTCGGATTGCAGGCTGCAACTCGCCTGCATGAAGTCGGAATTGCTAGTAATCGCGGATCAGCATGCCGCGGTGAATACGTTCCCGGGTCTTGTACACACCGCCCGTCACACCACGAGAGTTTACAACACCCGAAGTCGGTGGGGTAACCCGCAAGGGAGCCAGCCGCCGAAGGTGGGGTAGATGATTGGGGTGAAGTCGTAACAAGGTAGCCGTATCGGAAGGTGCGGCTGGATCACCTCCTTTCTATGGAGAATCGTTCTCTGCAATGAGAACATTCAAATCGGAAGCTAAGCTTCCAAACTCAGGTTTAGGCCTGTTACTCACTCGTTGCTCAGTTTTGAGAGTTTAAGCTCTCAAGTAAGACTTGATCCTTGAAAACTGGATACCGAAACGAATTTGCGTTTTAGAACATCTTTTAGCAACTTGTGTAAACAAGTAAATGTTATTAGTGAGATGATTCCAAAGAGAATGTCATCGTATGATATTTTCCTGCGGAAAAATCAAGGTTAAGCTAATAAGAGCACACGGAGGATGCCTAGGCGCCAGGAGCCGACGAAGGACGTGGCGAACAACGAAACTGCCTCGGGGAGCTGTAAGCAAGCTTTGATCCGGGGGTGTCCGAATGGGGAAACCCAGCTGTGGTAATTCGCAGTTACTCATTTCTGAATACATAGGAAATGTAGAGGCAGACCAGGGGAACTGAAACATCTAAGTACCCTGAGGAAGAGAAAACAATAGTGATTCCGTCAGTAGCGGCGAGCGAACGCGGAACAGCCTAAACCTAAGAGCTTGCTCTTAGGGGTTGTGGGACGTCTCACATGGAGTTACAAAGGAATATGGTAGGCGAAGAGGTCTGGAAAGGCCCGCGATAGAGGTAAAAGCCCTGTAACCTAAACTGTATTCTCTCCGAGACGGATCCCGAGTAGTGCGGGGCACGTGAAACCCCGTATGAATCCAGCAGGACCATCTGCTAAGGCTAAATACTACCTGGCGACCGATAGTGAAACAGTACCGTGAGGGAAAGGTGAAAAGCACCCCGGAAGGGGAGTGAAATAGAACCTGAAACCGTGTGCTTACAAAAAGTCAGAGCCCTATTAATGGGTGATGGCGTGCCTTTTGTAGAATGAACCGGCGAGTTACGTTTAACATGCAAGGTTAAGCCGAGAAGGTGGAGCCGCAGCGAAAGCGAGTCTGAATAGGGCGAATTAGTATGTGGACGTAGACCCGAAACCGTGTGATCTACCCCTGTCCAGGGTGAAGGTGCGGTAACACGCACTGGAGGCCCGAACCCACGTACGTTGAAAAGTGCGGGGATGAGGTGGGGGTAGCGGAGAAATTCCAATCGAACTCGGAGATAGCTGGTTCTCCCCGAAATAGCTTTAGGGCTAGCCTCGGTATAAGAGTAGTGGAGGTAGAGCACTGATTGGGTGCGGGGTCCGCAAGGATTACCAAGCTCAGTCAAACTCCGAATGCCATATACTTATTGCCGGGAGTCAGACAGTGAGTGCTAAGATCCATTGTCAAAAGGGAAACAGCCCAGACCATCAGCTAAGGTCCCCAAGTGTGTGTTAAGTGGGAAAGGATGTGGAGTTGCACAGACAACCAGGATGTTGGCTTAGAAGCAGCCACCATTGAAAGAGTGCGTAATAGCTCACTGGTCGAGTGACTCTGCGCCGAAAATGTAACGGGGCTAAACACACCACCGAAGCTATGGCTAGATACGTATGTATCTGGGGTAGGGGAGCGTTGTGTAGGGGTTGAAGGTGTACTGAAAAGAGCGCTGGACACTACACAAGTGAGAATGCCGGTATGAGTAACGAAAAGATCAGTGAGAATCTGATCCGCCGAAAGCCCAAGGTTTCCTGAGGAAGGCTCGTCCGCTCAGGGTAAGTCGGGACCTAAGGCGAGGCCGAAAGGCGTAGTCGAAGGACAACAGTTTGAAATTACTGTACCACCGTAATCCGCTATGAGCGATGGGGTGACGCAGGAGGGTAGTGACGCGGACTGATGGATGTCCGTCTAAGCAGTGAGGCTGATGTGTAGGCAAATCCGCACATCATTAAGGCTGGGCTGTGATGGGGAGCGAAAATTATAGTAGCGAAGGTCATGATCTCACACTGCCAAGAAAAGCCTCTAGCCAGGAGAAGGTGCCCGTACCGCAAACCGACACAGGTAGGCGAGAAGAGAATTCTAAGGCGCGCGGAAGAACTCTCGTTAAGGAACTCGGCAAAATGACCCCGTAACTTCGGGAGAAGGGGTGCCCCGGTAGTGTGAATAGCACGAGGGGGCCGCAGTGAAAAGGCCCAAGCGACTGTTTAGCAAAAACACAGGTCTGTGCGAAGCCGCAAGGCGAAGTATACGGGCTGACGCCTGCCCGGTGCTGGAAGGTTAAGGGGAGTGGTTAGGGGTAACCCGAAGCTATGAACCGAAGCCCCAGTAAACGGCGGCCGTAACTATAACGGTCCTAAGGTAGCGAAATTCCTTGTCAGGTAAATTCTGACCCGCACGAATGGCGTAACGACTTGGGCGCTGTCTCAACGAGAGATCCGGTGAAATTTTAATACCTGTGAAGATGCAGGTTACCCGCGACAAGACGGAAAGACCCCATGGAGCTTTACTGCAGCTTGATATTGAATTTGGGTACGATCTGTACAGGATAGGTGGGAGCCGTAGAAATCGGAGCGCAAGCTTCGGTGGAGGCGCCGTTGGGATACCACCCTGATCGTATCTAGGTTCTAACCTAGTGCCCTTACCGGGTACGGGGACCGTGTCAGGCGGGCAGTTTGACTGGGGCGGTCGCCTCCTAAAGAGTAACGGAGGCGTTCCAAGGTTCCCTCAGAATGGTTGGAAATCATTCGCAGAGTGCAAAGGCATAAGGGAGCTTGACTGCGAGACCTACAAGTCGAGCAGGGACGAAAGTCGGACTTAGTGATCCGGTGGTACCGCATGGAAGGGCCATCGCTCAACGGATAAAAGCTACCCTGGGGATAACAGGCTTATCTCCCCCAAGAGTCCACATCGACGGGGAGGTTTGGCACCTCGATGTCGGCTCATCGCATCCTGGGGCTGAAGTAGGTCCCAAGGGTTGGGCTGTTCGCCCATTAAAGCGGTACGCGAGCTGGGTTCAGAACGTCGTGAGACAGTTCGGTCCCTATCTGTCGTGGGCGCAGGAAATTTGAGAGGAGCTGTCCTTAGTACGAGAGGACCGGGATGGACGTACCGCTGGTGCACCAGTTGTTCCGCCAGGAGCATGGCTGGGTAGCTACGTACGGACGGGATAAGCGCTGAAAGCATCTAAGCGTGAAGCCCCCCTCAAGATGAGATTTCCCAATTAGTAAGACCCCTTGAAGACGACGAGGTAGATAGGTTGGAGGTGGAAGTGCAGTAATGCATGGAGCTGACCAATACTAATCGGTCGAGGGCTTATCCTATACTTAGAATGCAAATTCGTTTCGGATTCAGTTTTCAGGCATCAAGCCTGTAACACGCTTAGAAATTCATTGTCACTTCTGGTGATGAACCGAATTTCACGCGGCAGCGTCTGTTTCACAGACGCATGTTTGGTGGCGATAGCGGAGGGGTTCCACGCGTACCCATCCCGAACACGACCGTTAAGCCCTCCAGCGCCGATGGTACTTGGACCGAAGGGTCCTGGGAGAGTAGGACGTTGCCAAGCACATTAAGCCATTGTTGATTTATCAGCAGTGGCTTTTTTGTTTTTTTTGGACAAGAGTGTTATTTGAAGGGGAGTACAACATCTGAAGGGGCTGTAATTGAGTGACATTTTTGTTACCGACGCTGAGGTCGATACAAGTATAATAGATAAGTGCAAATAATAAGCAACATCTCTAATACGAAGGAACTACTCATAAATTCTAACTTTGAATTTTCTTGTGTCTTTAGATGCATTGTGGAGGTAAGGAGGATTTAAGGCATGAAACAAACAAGAATTATTAAGATATTAATTTTTTCGTGTATAGTAGCTTTAATACTGGCAGGCTGCGGTACGAAAGCGCCCAGCTGGGATGCTTTTGAGGGTGCGCTAAACGAGAAGAATTTCCCTGTGCCCCAAGAGGCGTACTCACCAGACCAGACTACGACAAACGTTGCTATGGATTATGTGCGTTATTCTTTACCTGGATTAAAGGAGAAGAACGGCATCCCAGAGGAGTATATGGATACTATTAAGGCCTGGGGATGGGTTGAACAGGAAGAGGAGAATACCGATTCATCTGGTGTTTTTCAGAAGGATGGAGTAACGGTTCATTTAACAGTGCATGATGATTATTTTATAGTTATGATTCCTAAAGAAAAGAAGGCCTTAATTAAAGGTCTTAAGACAAAATAAATAATCGCCGTCCTTTATGGATGGCGATTATTTATTTATATGCGAACACAGGTTAACTGTACTCTATTGAGAGTAATAGGAGGCATCGGTTGGATTAAACTTCAGCATGCCTTCCTTGTTGCGTTGATTTATTTTGAACAGTGTATAGAGACGGGGCAATAAAAGCCACAAGTGGCAAATAATCAGGGATACTGTAAATGCCGGTGGTGACCAAAAAATAAAGAGAGCTGCGATACAAAGACCAATATAAAAATTATGTAACTGTACTTTACGGAAAATGCGGTAACTAATGTGTTGATCTGGCATGAAGCCAAGCCACGGGATTTTAAATGAGATGGACCATCTTTTTGAAATAGGATGCCCGGAGATTAGTAGTACTGAGCGTGAAATAACATATTGAACCCAGAACATAACCGGAGCAGCTATAATTAAGTAGAGAATACTCCACCAAGAAAGAAAGACTGTCTCGAGCACAAGGACCAAAAGAGGGAGCAAAATATAAACACGCAGCAGAGGTGCCGTTAGATTAATTTTTTTGATTAATTTATATTGATAGAATGTAGCAGCGCCTTTGGTGTTGGGTTCCATATAAAATAGACTAACCTCCTCACAGATTCATATGTTCTTAATATCGGCGAATGAAAGCATTTTATTAAACTATGGGCGAATATTCACCGATATAGGGGCAGCGGAATATATATAATACACGAAACGAAGGATATGAAAAAACTATGAAAAGGTTTAAAATGATAGAAGGTGTATCATACTGTTCTTAAAAGAGTCAAGGTGGGATGGTTATGGAACAGCAAACCGGGCAAGCTTGTATCATTTGTGGGCAGGAAAAAGAAGAAGGTATTGTGATTGTCTCGCATTTTATTTGTGAGGATTGTGAGGCAGAAATGATCCGTACCGAGGCAGAAGATGCTAAGTACCGTTTTTTTATTGGCCAGATGAAGAAGATCGGATTGCAAAAGAACGCTTAAGTAGAGTAACTCTGTTAATTGATGCGGATAAGAGAGCAGTCTGGATGAAAGATATAAGGGCTGCATTAGAGATATTCATATACGGCTTCCTCGTTGTTTAAGCGGGGGGAGCCGTTTTGCTGTTCAGTCAGATGCTTTTATGAGGAAACATAGGAGTTTCTGAATATTTACGTTAAAATAGAAGGAACCCTATGGGAAGGAATTTAATATGAATAAATTACAACGATGTAGGGCACCTGTATACGAAATGCTGGAGCAATATAGAATTGTGGGTAATATATCTTATCATGTGCCGGGACATAAAAATGGAGCGGCATATGACGGCGTAGAAGGCGCTGGGTTTCTAGATGAGGTCATGAAGTACGATGTTACGGAGATTACCGGCACGGATGATCTTCATCATCCTGAGGGAGTCATTAAGGAAGCACAGGAGCTGGCTGCTGATTGCTTTGGAGCAGAGGAGAGTTTTTTTCTAGTTGGCGGAAGTACGGCGGGTAACCTGGCGCTGATTCTAACGGCTTGCCCCGAGCCAGGAATGATTCTGATTCTTCAACGAAATGTGCATAAATCAGTGATTCATGGTCTTATGTTAGCTGGAGTGAGGGCTGTTTTCGTCGAACCGCTGATTGATCCACTCAGCGGCTTGGCAGTAGCGCCGGCGGCAGAAGCTGTTGAGGCTGCACTTGCAGCCTATCCTGAAGCCGCCGCTGTATTTGTCACCATGCCCAATTACTACGGCATGGGCAGTGACCTTGCGCCCCTCGCGCGTATTTGCCACGACAGCGGTGTACCGCTGCTTGTCGATGAAGCGCATGGGGCGCATTACGGGCAGCACCCGGCACTGCCTGCCGGGGCGCTTGCTTGTGGCGCGGACGGCGTAGTGCAGTCCACGCACAAGATGCTCACTGCGATGACCATGGGCGCTATGCTGCATGTTCAAGGGCAGCGGCTCGACCGCGCCCTGCTCTCGCAGCGGCTCGCCATGGTGCAGAGCTCCAGCCCATCATATCCTATGATGGCGTCGCTTGATCTTGCCCGGCGGCTGCTGCACAGCCGGGGCAGCGATGCTTTCACGGCGGGGCTGGCCGCCGTGGATGTCCTGCGGCGCGGCCTTGCCGAGCTGCCGCGCTATGGATTGGTGCAGCCGGCAGAGCCGCTGCACGACGGCACGCCGCTGCATAAGGCGGCGTACGAGACGCAGGACCCCTTCAAAGTCGTCATTTATGACGCCACCGGGGTCCTAGGCGGTTTCGAGCTGCAGCGCAGGCTCGAAGCTAAGGGCTGTGTGCCGGAGATGAGTGACGCCCGGCACGTAGTGCTGCTGTTCAGCCTCGGTTCGAAGGCCGAAGATGCAGCAAGGTTATTGCAGGCGCTGCGGGAAATAGATTCGGAGGTTACATCCGAATCACCGCACACCGCTGGCATTTTAGAATCTCAAAATATTTCCACGTGGAACAATTTGAATGTTTTACAAATCTCGCTACCCGTTCCCTTCTCTTTGAAGCCGGTGTCAGCCAATGAGGTAGAAAGTATTAATCTTGAACACAGCGTGGGGAGAGTAGCTGCAGAAATGGTAATTCCCTATCCACCAGGCATTCCATTATTATATCCGGGTGAGGTCATCACAGATCAGATACAGCAAAGACTGACTGGTTTAGCTTATGGAGGCGCGAAGTTCCAAGCTTGTGCTGATCCGGTCTTACAGCGTATTAAGGTATACAACATTCAGAAGGGCGGAGAAGTATAAGTGGGCAAAGAAGGTTTCTTCATAACATTAGAAGGGGGCGAAGGCTCCGGAAAAACAACGGTACTGGGCAGAGTAGCAGCATATTTGCAGAATCGGTCCATGCCCTATCGAATTACACGTGAACCTGGAGGCATAGAAATCGCCGAAAAAATTCGCTCTATTATTCTGGATCCTGCCCATACTGCAATGGATGCACGTACTGAGGCATTGCTGTACGCTGCATCAAGAAGCCAACATCTCGCTGAAGTAGTAGAGCCAGCTCTTAGAGAAGGGCTTACAGTCCTCTGTGACCGCTTTGTAGACAGCAGTCTCGTTTATCAAGGACATGCAAGAGGATTAGGTATGGAAGAGGTGTGGAGTATTAACCGTTTTGCTATTGGAAATCGCATGCCTGATCTAACCTTTTATCTGGATGTAGACCCTGAGATTGGATTATCACGGATTGCGGCCAATCAAGATCGCGAAGTCAATCGTCTGGATATGGAGAGTCTTGCCTTTCATCAGAAGGTTCGTGAAGGTTATCATTTATTAATTAAGGCGAATCCGGAGAGAATAGTAGTTCTTGATGCAAACCGCCCTATTCATCTGGTAGAACAAGATATCGTGAGAACTCTTGAAGAGAGAGTATTAAAGGGTTTTTAGGGTGTTTTGTCTAATATAATAAGAGAAGTGGCATATAACTAAGCGTTTGCTTATGAAGTGAGGTTACTACTAAGAACACATTAAGTAGTAATACTCCATAAAACTTTTTTGGGAGGGAATGCGAAGATGAAGTTGATCATTGCAATTATCCAGGATAAAGACAGTAACCGGTTATCCAGTGAGCTAGTAAAAGCCAATTTCCGTGCTACCAAACTCGCAAGTACAGGTGGATTTCTGCGGGCGGGAAATACGACATTTATGATTGGGGTAGAAGACAGTCAGATCGAAGCTGTATTGAACGTTATCCGTAACAGCTGTAAAGTGCGTGAACAACTAGTCACTCCAGTAACTCCGATGAGTGGCACGACGGATTCCTATTTACCGCTCCCTGTTGAAGTACAGGTCGGTGGCGCTACTGTATTCGTGCTTCCTGTAGATCGTTTCGAACATTATTAAGTATAATATAAATGAGCAAGTCATTTACAAAAAAGGGGCGGTAGATAACCTTTGAAGATCAATCCGGGATATAGGCCCTTAAAGAGTGAGCTTCCAAATGCAGAAGGGGCTAATAAGCCTGTTCAGCAGAAATCGTTCTCTGACGTTTTTCAGCAGCAAGGTGAACAGAAAACCAAAGATGAACTAAACCGCCAGATCAAAGAAATACAGTCACAAGGCGACCGTTTATCTAAGTCTATGACCATTCGTGAACTCACCATTTACCGGATGATGATCAAAAGGTTTCTGGAAGAAACCGCTCGTAGAGGCGTTATACTGAAAGAGACACGTGGATGGGATAGACGTGGGCGGGGTAAGCGTTACAAGCTGCTTGAGGAAATTGATGCGGCTTTGCTATCTATGGCAGATGATCTGCTGAATAGTGAGCAGGGCCGAATAGATCTGTTGGGACGTGTTGGAGAAATTCGCGGGTTGTTAATCAACCTTTCTTTTTAAAGTTTTGGGAGGAAATTATGCCTTTTCATGATATAGTAGGCCAGGAGCATGCTAAACGGCTACTCCAAAATGCCTTGCGCAAGGATGCTGTGAGCCATGCTTATTTATTTACAGGACCAGCAGGCAGTGGACAAATGAAGACGGCGCTGATGTTTGCCCAAGCAATTTTTTGCACGGAAAGCAAGGATGACGCCTGTGGCGAATGTCTAGAGTGCCGAAAGGTTGAGCATGGAAACCATCCTGATTTGTCATTGTTGCAGCCCGACGGTGCAAGCATAAAAATAGATCAGATCCGTGAGCTGCAGCGTGTCTTTTCCTATCGATCTGAGGGTGTGAATCCAAAGGTTTATATTATAGATGGGGCAGACAAAATGACGGTACAAGCTGCCAATAGTTTGTTGAAGTTTCTGGAAGAACCGCCAGCTCCGGCAGTAGGAATCCTAATATCTGATAATAGTCGTTCTTTATTGCCGACGATTCAGTCACGGACTCAGCGGATCCCATTTAGTCCGTTAAATCCGGATATTATGCTTCAAGCGCTAGCAAGTGAGGGTGTGCCGATCCCCTTAGCTCGATGTGCAGTATCACTTAGTTCGGGACTTGATGGTTGCAGGGAACTTTTGGAACAGAATTGGTTTGCAGAAATGAGAAATCTAGTGTTACAATTAGCTAAGGAGTCCTTAAGCAAGGGCAGCTCCACGGTAGCAACTGCCGGGCAGAAGCTGTTCAAGACTGGGCTCGCTGAACATTTGGATATCCTTTTCAGCATGTTCCATCTATGGTTTAAAGATATGCTCTACTTCCTGTACCGCAAGCACGAAAGTATCGTTTTTATAGATCAGTTAGACTTTATTTCCAGGCATGCCCGTGGGCGCAGTGCGGAACAATGGGTGGCTTATATGGGATATGCTGCAGAGAGTACTAAGAAGCTGCGTTCCAATGCCAATGCCCAGTTGTGTCTGGAGCAGTTCTTAATCCGACTGGAAAGTTAAAGGATTAGCAATGATATATCCTCCGGATGTCGCTTTACCTGGAAGTATCGTTTTAACAGACGAGGAAGGACAAGCATGGATCATCAGGGAGCGGACATGCCCATAGGTTCCTTTTACCGGCAAACAAGGGGGTTAATTTTTGTACAGCGTAGTAGGTGTCCGTTTTAAAAAAGCGGGTAAAATATATTATTTTGATCCACTTGATTTTCCGATTGAACGAGATCAATGTGTTATTGTTGAGACAGCACGTGGGGTGGAATACGGTAAGGTTGTCGTAGGCAAAAAAGAGGTGGAGGAGTCCGATGTTGTACTACCCCTCAAAAAAGTGATGCGTATTGCCGGAGAAACCGACGCACGCGTTGTTGAGGAGAACAAAAGCGCCGCTAAGGAGGCTTTTACCACCTGTTTAAATAAAATACGCGACCACGGTCTCAAAATGAAGCTCGTAGATGTAGAGTTTACTTTTGACCGTAATAAGATTATATTTTACTTTACGGCTGAAGGACGCGTTGACTTTAGAGAATTGGTTAAGGATCTGGCAAGTATTTTTCGGACCCGCATTGAGCTTCGGCAAATTGGGGTACGTGATGAAGCTAAGATGCTAGGTGGACTTGGACCTTGTGGACGAGTGCTTTGCTGCTCCTCTTGGTTAGGGGATTTTGAACCCGTATCCATAAAAATGGCCAAGGATCAGAACCTTTCACTTAATCCGACCAAGATTTCCGGACTTTGTGGACGTCTGATGTGTTGTTTGAAATTTGAGCATGACAATTATGAGAGTGTAAAGGAAGAAATGCCAGCGGTCGGCAAGATTGTCGTGACCTCATTGGGGGATGGCAAAGTAGTAGGGATCAATGCCGGAAACCGTACGGTTCATGTACAGTTGTTTGAAGTGGGCAAAGTTAAGGAACTTCCAATGGATGATGTTGTCGTCAAGTAAACCATATAAGGTTACTTTCGGGGTGGAAACTTGGAGAAGAAAAATATATTTGCACACATGCAGGATATGGAAGCGCAGATGGAAACGATGCGCGCCAATCTTGGAGAATGGAAACAGACGGTAAAAGAACTGATGGAAGCTAACCAGAGGTTAACTCTGGAGAATGAACAGCTTCGCAAAATTTTAAAGCGGGATGCACCTTTGGATCCTACCGTAGATTCTGCGGAGGCGGAAGCTCTTTTAGCTACCGGAGAGGGAACAGAAGAGGTTGTCGGGGAAGGTTATGACAACTTGGCTCGACTTTACCACGAAGGCTTTCACATCTGTAATGTTTATTTTGGACATTTACGCACGGAAGGTGACTGTCTGTTCTGTCTTTCTTTTCTTAATAAATGAGGATATCCAGCCGTAGGAGATTAATCCTACGGTTTTTTTTGAATTTTAGCCAATAGGCATATGCATTTGAAGCAAGTTTTTCTCATCAAAACCTTTAGGAGATTATTACATGACGAATTCTTTTAATGATATATCTGTCCCCTTGTTACCGACGGAGCGGGTGGATGATTTACTAACACATGACCTGCGCATTATTCAAAGTGATGAAGTATTTAGCTTTTCTATGGATGCTGTATTGCTTGCTCGTTTCGCCAGTGTTCCGCCACGTGGAAGAGTTCTAGATCTTTGTACGGGAAATGGTGTAATACCGATTTTAATGACTACCCGGACAAAAGCTTCTATAGAAGGTATTGAAATACAACCTCGTTTAGCTGATATGGCTCGTCGTAGCGTGACTCTAAATGGCCTTCAGGATCAGGTTGTAATTCATGAAGGTGATTTGCGCGAGTTATATACTACCGCAGGACATGGTGTGTATGATGCAATAACGGTGAACCCTCCTTATATGCCGCTTAATGGCAGTGATCTGAAGCTGAACAACCATCAAGCTATGGCTCGCCATGAGATAGGCTGTACACTGGAGGAGGTCATTCAGGCTTGTGTGCGATTGGTTCGGACGGGCGGAAAGGTAAGTATGGTTCATAAACCACAACGGTTGGTTGATATTATCAGTCTTATGAGACAATATAGACTCGAGCCAAAGATTATTCGGTTTGTACATCCACGTGCCCACCTGGAGGCAAATATGGTATTAATCGAAGCCGCACGTGATGGAAAGCCTGAGGTTCGTTTACAACCACCGCTCATCGTATATAATGAGGACAATCAATACTGTCCAGAGATTATGGACATCTACTATGGTGCTAAAGAGGGTAAATCATGACGATATCATGCCAAAGCAGTTTTCAAAACAAGACTAATACCAGTACTCAGGAGACAACAGGGTCGCTTTTTCTGGTGGCTACACCTATCGGTAATCTGGAGGATATGACCTATCGTGCAGTCCGTACATTGCAGGAATGTGATATTATTGCCGCGGAAGATACGAGACAGACCCGAAAATTACTCAGCCACTTTGAGATTTCACCTTCGATGTTGTTTAGTTATCATGAGCATAATAAGGCCGCCAGTGGACCTGAGCTTGTACGCTATATAATAGAAGGAAAAAATTTGGCACTCGTCAGCGATGCCGGTTTACCAGCGATTTCTGACCCTGGAGCGGATCTTGTAGCCCTTGCAATAAGTCATGGAATTCCGGTGATTCCTATCCCTGGAGCTAACGCAGCGTTGTCAGCTTTGATCGCTTCTGGTCTATCTACGAATACGTTCACCTTTATCGGCTTTCTTCCCCGAGAGCGTAAGGACATCCGAGCAGTATTAAGTCCACTTCGTTCGGCTCAAGGCACTTTGTTGTTCTACGAATCTCCCCATCGCGTAGTTAAGACACTTGCTCATCTTCAAGAAGCATTCGGTAATCGCCAGATTGTGTTGGCACGTGAATTAACGAAAAGATATGAGGAGTTTCTACGCGGTTCGATTGAGGAATGTACACTATGGCTGGCTGAACATCCTCCGCTAGGCGAATATGTTATTGTCGTAGAAGGGGAGAGCAAGGAAGATGCAGAAATCGCAGAATCGGCGTGGTGGCGTCAGTTAAGCATTGAAGATCATGTAGCTCATTACGAAGCACAGGATGTACCACGGAAAGAGGCTATGAAAAAAGCGGCATCAGACCGGGGTGTAGCCAAACGGGATATTTATAATGCGTTGCTTGATAGAGCAGAAGAGTAAGTGTTGTAGACGAATTCTTAGAATAACTAAGGATTGTCGGAAACGGACTGCCCGAGCTTGAATGATTTATCTGCGGGTTAAATGTATTTTGTACAGTTATTTTTGAATTTTTTTATGTATTTGTTCGTTTAGTTGTACTTCATACAGTTATAAAGGTGGAAAGGATTGATTTCACGGAGATATAGGAAATATAAGTGTACAAAATACAATTAATTTGTTTAATGGTAAAAAGCAATTAAAATAACTGTAAGAAATACAACTAAGTATTACTAGTTCCGTCTTGAAGCACATTGCCCTTAGGGAGGGGATAACCAGGAGGGCAAACCCAGACATAAAAAATACCTCCCGCGGTCACGGGAGGTCAAGGAGATATGAAAAGGTTAGAATTAACAATTTGATTAGTTCTATTATATACTATTTAATTTAGTTTGTCACAGGGGTAGGGATGGAAGATATGCATTCATGACAAACTATTTTTCCTTTAAAGTAAGTTACGTTCTCAGCGTTGCCACAGAAAATGCAGGCAGGCTCATACTTTTTAAGCATAATCCGTTCGCCATCAACGTAAATTTCCAGTGCGTCCTTTTCGCCAATGCCAAGTGTACGGCGTAATTCAATAGGAATAACAACCCGTCCAAGTTCGTCTACTTTTCTTACAATTCCTGTTGATTTCATCATAACAATCGTTACTCCTCTCAATGTTCCAAAAACGTCATTATTCGACATTGTTCACTGTTTTATGATACTTATAATACCAACGATTCCCAAATCAGTCAACCTTTTTTCATAGGCTGAATAAGAAAATTTCCATAAGAACTTTGAATGTCCCTATAAAAATTAAGAATTACCCTGAAAGCATTTTGTCGATTTACCAAGACCAAAAATGATACTTTTCGACAAAGTACGACATAATTACTTATTATATACTGATATTAGTTAAAATCATATTAAATTATTAGAAGGAGTTGATCTCATGAAGCAGCCGCTCACGGAAGAAAAAGTTTTCAAGGATCCCGTTCATAATTATATTCACGTACAGGATACGATTATTTGGCGACTAATTAATACAAAAGAATTTCAGCGTTTACGCCGGATTCGCCAGTTAGGTACCTCATATCTCACTTTTCATGGTGCAGAGCATAGTCGTTTTTCTCATTCTTTAGGAGTATATGAAATTACACGCAGAATCATTTCGCAATTTGAGCGCAGCGGGTATAAGGATTGGATTCCAGAAGAAAGTTTGCTTACTTTGTGTGCGGCTTTGCTGCATGATTTAGGGCATGGCCCATTTTCACATTCTATAGAAGAAGCTTTTGAAATGAACCATGAGGATTGGACCTGCCGGATTATTTTGGAGGACACGGAGATTACCGAAATATTGCGTGATGTGGAGGAAGATTTTCCTCGTAAAGTAGCTTCAGTTATCTCTAAGACTTATGAGCATGAAATTGTTGTCAATTTGGTTTCCAGTCCACTGGATGCTGATCGTATGGATTATTTACTGCGTGATGCGTACTATACAGGTGTAAACTATGGAACCATCGACATTGATCGGATTTTGAGAATGCTTCGTCCTTATAATGGGCGGATTGTAGTAAAAGAATCAGGTATGCATGCCATTGAAGATTATTTAATGTCGCGTTATCAAATGTACTGGCAGGTATATTTTCATCCGGTGACGCGCAGTTCTGAAATTATTTTGCGTCAAATCTTCCGTAGAGCTAAAGAATTGTTCCAAGAGGAGTACAAATTTCGCTTTATGATCGCTCCGCTAGAAGATCTCTTTCGAGGAGAAGTAACAGTGAAACAATATTTAATGCTTGATGAGGCACTGGTACAGACTGCTTTTATGCAATGGACACTTGAAGAAGATGAGTTATTAAGCGACTTGTGCACCCGTTTTATTCATCGTAAACTGTATAAATATGTAGAGATCGAGAATTTGGATACAGATATGATTACGGAAATCCGCAGCAGTTTTGCGGGAGCGGGACTTAACCCAGAATATGACTTAGAGATTGATTATCCGACAGATTTGCCTTATGATGTGTTCCGTCCAGGAGCAGCCTTCGACAATAATCAAATTTTACTGCTTGATCGCAATGAGCAATTGCGGGAAATTTCAGAGGTATCGGATATTGTGCGCTCAATAAGCGGAATTCATCGTGGCAGATATCACCTATATTTCCCACAGGATAAGCTGAAAAAAGCCCTTACACGGTTGCCCTCTTCTGTAGCAGAGATTTTTGCAAAATAATACAAATATTTATGGAACTATTGATAAAAACAACAAGGAGTGAGCTTTAAAATGTATCTGTTCGACACACATACACATTTAGATGCGCCTCAATTCGACGAGGATCGCGAGGAAGTTATAGCTCGTGCAGTAGAGGCCGGAGTTAGCAAGATGATCAATATTGGATTTAATCGGGAAACGATCCCTTCAACGATGAAGCTGGCTGAATCTTATGATTATATTTATGCAGCGGTGGGCTGGCATCCACAGGATGCGATTGATATGAAAGAGGGGGACCTCGATTGGATCGCCTCTCTTTGCAGCCATGAGAAAGTGGTGGCCATCGGAGAGATTGGGTTGGATTATTATTGGGATACCTCTCCCAAGGATGTGCAGCAGGAGGTCTTCCGCAAACAAATTGGACTAGCCCGTGAACTAAAAATGCCAATCTGTATACATGACCGTGATGCCCATGAAGATGTCGTACGGATTTTACGGGAGGAAAAAGCAAATGAAATTGGTGGCGTAATGCATTCTTTCTCAGGCAGCTGGGAAACCGCAAAAATGTGTCTAGATCTAGGATTTCATTTGTCATTTGGAGGACCGATCACGTTCAAAAATGCCAGAGTGCCTAAAGAGGTGCTTGCACAGACGCCATTGGACAGATTATTGATCGAAACAGACGCTCCATATTTGACTCCACACCCCTTCCGAGGCAAGCGAAATGAGAGTGCTCATGTGAAGTTAGTAGCAGAGGCTGCGGCTGAAATTAAAGGGTTAACATGGGAAGAATTGGCTAAAATTACGTATGCGAACGCACTGGAACGATTTGGGATTGTCTGAAAACAGGAGTAAAACGGGTGAAAAATAGAGAATGGCCGATATATTAAACTTTTTTAATATAAAAACGGCTGATTATTACAATATTTTAACCATATATTTGCGTAAACGTGGTTGAATCGTCCTTTACAACATGCATCAAAACAGGATATCATCTTTTCAGTGATGTGAGCTGTTGTTATTGTGACAGCCATTGATTCATGGATCGTCTCGCTGAGTCTCCGTATGGAGAACGGGGGAACCAATATTGAACTGCCGCATGCCTGTATCTTGAATACGACTAGGAATTGCCGCAGAACAATATTTGATTTCTTCACGTGGTCTTTGGGGTGAATTTAAGGGCAACCGCCGTGAGCGGGTGACCTGAAATAGGGCGTCTCTCTTTCGTCCGAACCCGACAGCTAACCCCGTAAGCGCAAGTAAGAGAGGCAACCTCGTGCACAAACATTCCCGCGTATTCTGACATCGGAGAAGCCACGAAAGAGTCCTCAAGAGAACTCTTTTTAGGCTTCTTTATTTTTGAATAAACTGAATGTTGCCCGCATACTGTTATATAACAGGTGTAGGAGTAGCTGTGCCGAGCAGGCGATCCATGAGCAGGAGACGCTAAGTTAATACGTGCGTATCCTGTGACAATCTCAAATAGTTTCGTCAAAGAAATTCAGTCCTCATGATATACAAATTGACGACGAGGCTATGTAAGGAGGATGGAGAGAATGGGCTTATTCCAACCAGAGGTATCCCATGATTCGCAGTCATCCAGCAGGTCTTTCGCATTACGGTGGGAGCAAGTAAATACTCGCGTACTTTTACTTGCAGGTGTGATTTCAATCGCAATCGCGCTGTTAATTCTGCTGTACGTACACGGTCAAAGTAATAAACAATTAGTTTTAGTAATAGACGGGCAAACACAGACACTTGAAACGCGAGAAGCACTTCTTGGTGATGTGTTGGAGAAAGAGCAAATTTCGCTGCAGCCGCATGATGAATTATCTTTAGGTCTGAGTGATGAAATAAAAGACGGTGACCGTGTCGTTATCAATCGTGCGCAGAAATTTAGCCTTACTGCGGACGGAGCAACAAAAACGTTATATACGACCGAAGACACTATCGGTCAAGCGATTGACAAACTGGGTATCAACCTAGAAGGCTATGATAAGATTTTTCCTTCGTTAGACACCACCATCTCTGCTGACATGGAGATTAAGATCGTTCGTATCAACAAGCAAACGGTACAGCGAACAACTAACTTACCTTTCCGTGTTATTAAGACAGCAGATCCCTCCCTTACTGTGGGAACAGTTAGAGTGGCACAGGCAGGCAAACCAGGCGTCATGGTTCAGCATATTGAAAAGATCTATCAAGACGGAGAACTGGCCTCTATGCGCATGATCGGCAAGG
The DNA here is from genome assembly GCF_038005365.1 of Paenibacillus sp. FSL H8-0315. NCBI lineage: Bacteria > Bacillati > Bacillota > Bacilli > Caryophanales > Paenibacillaceae > Paenibacillus > Paenibacillus sp. FSL H8-0315. Next base: position 3,362,284 of record NZ_JBBOTA010000001.1, read on the forward strand.
AAGTACAAACGGTAACAAAAGATAAGATCATTGCCGTTGGTACTAAAGCACTTCCTAAGCCTACTGTAGTTGCTAAAGCTACAACAACTTCCAAATCAAGCACTACCTCCAAAACGACTAAAGTTAGCGCTAAGACTAAGAACGTCACAAGCAAGGCTGGCGTAGACTTTGAGTACAAGAAGATGATTAAGAACGTCTCCATGACAGCTTATTCGTCAGAAGAGCCAGGGATAGGTACTAAAACTGCCTCCGGAACACGCGTAACGGAAGGTCGTACAATTGCAGTAGATCCGAATGTAATTCCTATTGGCTGGTGGGTTTATATCGATGGGCTTGGATTCCGCCGTGCAGAGGATACTGGCGGTGCCATTAAAGGCAATAAAGTGGATGTCTATTATGATTCCCTGAGCCATGCTCGTAATTTCGGCCGTAAATCACGTACCGTTTATGTGATTGGACCTGTGAAACCAGAGCTTAACTAGAACTGAAGCTTTTGCAAAAAATCCTTTGATAAGCTATAGTGATGATAACCGTTAAGGAACGCTGGATGATCATTTCGTTGATCGCAGAGCAACCGCTCATCACTTATACATTCTTTAACCAAAAGAAGAGGAGCGAATCCTCTTCTTTTTGCTTTTTTTGGAAGGAGTCAAGAAATATGATTAAGGAATTAATCGTCGTTGAAGGCAAAAGCGATACCGTAGCCATTAAGCGTGCTGTAGAAGCGGATACCATTGAGACAGGCGGCTCTGCTGTAAACCGGACTGTAATTGCTAAGATCGCGCTTGCTATGGAACGTAGAGGGGTTATTATTCTTACGGACCCGGACCATGCTGGGGAGCGAATTCGTAAAATCGTTTCAGCGAAGGTGCCGGGCTGTAAGCATGCTTTTATTCCAGAGAAGGACGCAACTCGAAAAGGGGATATCGGTGTAGAGAATGCATCGCCAGAGGCGATTCGTCATGCGCTGCGCAATGTACATACCTCTTTTGAAGGAGCACCTGCTTTGATTGGTATTGATGATCTTATGGCCGCTGGAATGCTTGTACACCCTCGGGCTGCTGAAAGACGTATGGCACTTGGTAATTTGCTTGGAATCGGATATTGTAACGGCAAACAGCTGTACAAGCGGCTGGCGATGTTTGGGATTACGCGGGAGGAATTTGCCGGGGCTCTCGCCCAAATTGATCAGGGAGGCATTACTTCATGAGTGGTAGAGAGGAAATTTCGACTCCAAAACGGACCAAAGAGATTATTCAACGTTATGGATTCAAGTTCAAGAAAAGCCTGGGACAGAATTTTTTGATTGATCAAAATATTTTGGACAAGATTGTAGACGCTGCTGGACTAGATAGCGATTCTGGGGCGCTGGAGATCGGGCCGGGAATTGGAGCGCTGACGGAGCGTCTGGCACTAACAGCGGGTGCTGTAACTGCCGTAGAGATTGACCGTAGACTGATTCCAATATTAAAAGACGTACTTTCCCCCTATCCCCATGTTAAGGTTCGTAACGATGATGTCCTCAATGTGAACTTGCAGGAAATGTTCAAGGAAGATTTCACCACTGTGAACAAGGTCAGTGTGGTTGCTAACCTGCCTTATTATGTGACTACTCCGATTCTGATGAAGCTGCTCGAAGAGAAGCTTCCCCTTGATAACATCGTTGTAATGATTCAGAAGGAGGTTGCGGAGCGTATGGCTGCATCTCCAGGTGGAAAGGAATACGGAAGTCTTAGCATTGCCGTGCAGTACTACAGCGAGCCTGAGCTCGTCTGTATCGTGCCACGTACGGTATTCATCCCTCAACCTAATGTGGAGTCTGCTGTTATCCGTCTGAAGGTTAGAGAGCATCCTCCGGTAAAGGTGGAGAGTGAGAAGCATTTCTTTGAAGTGGTTCACGCTTCTTTCACACAGCGCCGCAAGACGATTGCTAACAATCTGAAGGCTCGCTACTTCCCTGAACAAGGACGTGAGCAGCTGGAGGCTTTACTCGCAGAAGCGGGTATTGAACCGACCCGTCGCGGAGAAACACTCAGTCTTGAAGAATACGCCCGCTTAAGCGGTGTTTTGCTAGCCGCTGGAATTGAATAAGCAATAGGAAACGGTTGTTGTCTTAAGGACGACAACCGTTTCTCGTAGAAATTATAAGGATGTTATTCTGGTGGAGCATTATACATTCTTATATTTTAAAAATATGTTGAGTTATGAACCAACTGAGGCCTTTGCCCATACGATGGGGTAGAGGTGGTGGTTGTAATGAATTTAGGAGACTTGGTCGTTCGCAAATCTTATGGCGGTGATTTAACATTTCGTGTAGATAATATAGTGCAGGATAGAGCCGTCATTAAAGGCACAGATTTCCGCCTGTTGGCGGATTCTCCTCTGGATGACCTGGTTCAAGTGCCTCCTACCCGAATAACGGAACGGGGACAGCAAGCACAGATCAAAGCGAAGGAATCACTGACACAGCTACGGAAGGACCGTCAGGAGCAAAGTCAGCGGAGCGGGGGAACCCTAACAGAGGGGACATGGGCTCCACCGTCCAAGGAAGCTCCTTATTTTGAAGTGCCAGGTAAAGTACTGCATCTGGATGGCGATCCGGCATATTTGAATAAGAGCCTTAGCTTATACGAGCAGCTGCGGATTCCCGCTGAAGGGCATCATGTTCATGAATCTGCAATGGCTGATACGTTATACCGGCTGTTGCCCCGTGTACGCCCAGATATTGTAGTGATCACTGGTCATGATGGGGTACTGAAGCAACAGCATACTTACGATCTGTATAGTCTGAATAGCTATAAAAATTCGCAAAACTTTATAGCTGCTATTAGGGTAGCTAGGGAGTATGAGCGGAATTTTGATGCGTTGACTATTGTTGCCGGTGCTTGTCAATCTCATTTCGAGGCCTTACTTGGAGCTGGAGCTAATTTTGCCAGTTCACCTGGTCGAATTTTGATTCATGCTCTGGATCCGGTGTATGTGGCAGCAAAATCATCCTTTACTTCCATCAGAGATACTGTAAATCTTAGCGATGTTCTGAATAATACCATCAGCGGCAATCAGGGTATTGGTGGTGTTGAGACCCGTGGCAGCTTCCGCATCGGAATGCCGCGACTGCAGAATCTGTCGGCGCTAAAAGTGACACCATCAGCCATTTAAGCGGCAGAGATAGGTCTATGGTGTCAGGAATATAGGTAATTTGAATCGGCTGAATAGAATATCCGAAAGAAAGGGTGAGCGCTGAGCTTAACCCTTTCTTTTTTTCTTTGTAATGCCTATATTACAGATAACAAGGATATTAGTCCGGCGCTGATTTCTCGCAAAAAAATTCCGTTGACAACGAAATATGCATCAACTATAATTAATTATTTATTTGCTTTGACATTGTTCTGAAAAAGTTGTATAATGGACAAGAAAAGAGGTGGTCGTCAGGTAATGGCTAATAACGCGCTGTTGGAAATCAAACGCAGTCTTGAAGCTCACGTCGGTCATAAGATCACATTGCGTGCAAACGGAGGTCGTCGTAAAACCGTTGAACGCACAGGTGTCCTGGAAGAAACGTACCCTTCTGTATTTATTGTCAAACTGGATCAGGAGCAGCAAACTTTTAAGCGAGTCTCCTATAGCTATGCCGATATACTTACTGAATCTGTGGAAATCACAGTTTGTGAAGACGATGGGCAGATGCGGATTATGTATATTAAAGCTTAATGTTTCACGAACAGTCTCCCTTGGAGGCTGTTTTTTGTTTGCGTTTTTTGGGACAAATATTTGGTGCATGATCCGTGTGCTAAGCAAGCATACTAATTGGGCAACGGGTTAATTATTTATTTTCATAAGGGAGGAATTCCGTAATGAGCCGCAGAAAACGAGGCATGATGTCGGAGGAACTGAAGACAGAGTTAGCCAAGGAGCTGGGTTTTTATGAAACCGTGGAACGTGAGGGCTGGGGTGGAATTACAACTCAAGACGCTGGCAACATGGTGAAAAAAGCGATACAGCTTGCTGAACAGGCTGCGCGGAAATCTTAAATTTTAGGCTATAAAGTGAATATTACTGAAAAAGGGTGCGTCTAAATGGCGACACCCTTTTATTATTGGACTTCATTAGAAGTTTCTCATATAATATGTTAAGTTGTTTTTACGGGAAAAGCTGAAGGTGGGTGAACGCCTTGAAAATGTATGAAAAGGCACCAGCTAAAATTAATTTGATGCTGGATGTGCTGCACAAACGTGCTGACGGTTTTCATGAGGTGGAAATGATTATGACCATGGTAGATTTAGCAGACCGCTTAGAGCTGTCTGAGCTGCCAAGGGATACTATTATAATATCAAGTCAGGCTGGTTATATTCCCCTGGATGAGAAAAATTTAGCTTTCCAGGCGGCAAGGCTTATTAAAGACCGTTATAACGTGAAGAGTGGGGTACATATCCATCTGGATAAAAGAATTCCGGTTGCGGCTGGCCTGGCTGGCGGCAGCAGTGATGCCGCAGCTACGCTACGCGGTCTAAACCGTCTGTGGCGTCTGGGTATTCCTGCGCAGGAGCTACAGGAGCTTGGCGCTGAGTTGGGTTCTGATGTACCTTTCTGCGTCACAGGCGGCACAGCCTTGGCTACAGGACGAGGCGAAAAGCTGACACCAATCAATAACCCGCCACAATGCTGGGTTGTGTTGGCAAAACCACCGATCAATGTATCGACTGCAGAAGTGTATGGACGCGTTCGGAGCAATAATATAGCGGTTCATCCTTCTGCTCGAAAGATGCAGCAAGCGATAGAAGCTGGAGACTTTGGGGGCGTGTGCAACCATCTGGGCAACGTGCTTGAGGATGTTACCTTAAAGCTGCATCCAGAGGTTCAGCAGCTCAAGGAAGCGATGATAAAGCTTGGAGCAGATGGCGTACTGATGTCAGGCAGCGGACCTACCGTATTCGGGTTAGTGTCCAAGCAGTCTAAAGTAGCAAGGATTTACAACGGACTGCGAGGGTTCTGCAAGGAAGTCTACGCAGTGAGATCACTGAATTAGTCTGCTTCTCTTGTGTAAACCCGTACAAAAGTGATATATTTTTCTAAAATATTCGGTTTTGGCGAGGAGCATTCCGTGAAGAAATTAAAAAGAAGCCAACGTTTGGTAGACATGACTCAGTTTTTACTTGAGCGGCCGCATGAACTACTGCCGCTGTCTATATTTGCCGATCGCTATGGAGCGGCTAAGTCCTCCATTAGTGAAGATTTGGCAATCATAAAAGAAGTATTTGAAGGTGAAGGCATCGGAGAGCTGCAGACTTTAGCTGGTGCAGCGGGTGGAGTACGTTATATCCCGGTTATGCCTAAAGATATGGCGCTTACCTTTGTGCAGCGCTTATGTGTGCAGCTAGAGCAGACTGACCGGATATTGCCTGGCGGTTATTTGTATATGTCGGATCTACTTGGGTTGCCGTCTTTGATGGAACAGGCGGGTAAGATCATCGCAACGGCCTTTTACGGATCGGAAATCGATGTGGTGATGACCGTTGAAACGAAAGGCATTCCACTAGCCTATGCAACAGCAGCACAGCTAGGCTTGCCGGTAGTGCTTGTGCGACGTGACCATCAGGTTACAGAGGGATCAGCAGTAAGTATTAACTACGTATCAGGATCTCATAAAAGCATACACACAATGTCTCTCTCCAGACGTGCACTCAAGGAGAAATCGCGAGTACTTATCGTAGATGACTTCATGAAGGCGGGAGGGACTGTACGTGGTATGGTCGATCTGCTCGGTGAATTTAATGCCGAGGTTGCTGGGGTAGGCGTTTTAGTGGAATCAGGCGCTGTAGAGACGGAAGAGCGTCTGTTGCACGATTACGTGTCCTTGGTAAAACTAAGTGAAGTAGACTCGAAAGAGCGGAGAATTTCGGCGCATCCGGGCAACTACTTTTCCTCTTGATTAGCCATTCTCTTACATTTTCAAAAAGCGTGGAAATTGTCGAAAACGTAAGGAATATTAAGAAAACTACTCGATGTATGTCGAAAACAACATATCCCAAAAAATATATTTCTTTTTTAGGTATTTTATGGAATCAAAAAGAAGGAATTCGCTTTGCTGTGTGGAATTATACACCAAGTCTCTGATGGAAAAAGGTGGTGAACACACACATGCAAATTACGGATGTCAGACTCCGCCGCGTTAACTCTGAGGGGAGAATGAAAGCAATCGCATCCATTACCATCGATAACGAGTTTGTTGTTCATGACATTCGCGTCATCGATGGCAATAATGGGATGTTTGTTGCAATGCCCAGCAAGCGTACACCGGACGGCGAATTCCGCGATATCGCGCACCCGATCTCTTCGGGAACACGCGAGAAGATTCAATCCGCGGTTCTGGCCGAGTACGATCGCGCCGCTACGGAAGAAGAAGAAGTTATTGAAGAGGGAGCTTAGGCTTCCTCGGAAGACGGCTACCTTTTGGGTGGCGTAGGATCCGCCGTTTTTGATAAGATCACACCGACATACACTTCATGAATTAGCAGCCTGATCTTGCAAGAAAAGCTATTGCTGGTGAAGGATTTGACGACATCTTCGAAAGGCAGCGATAAATGCTTTTCTAACTTGGGGTTTATAGAAAAGAGAACCATGACTTCATGGTTCTCTTTTCTTTTTGCCCGGAATGAGATATATTCAGTAGTGAGTTCAAGAGTAGGAGGTTGGCATTCTTGAAAAGAATGGCTGTAGTACTTGCCGCAGGTCAAGGCAAGCGAATGAAATCTAAATTATATAAGGTGCTGCACCCCGTTTGCGGTAAGCCGATGGTAGGGCACGTGCTTGATACAGTAAAAGCGACCGGATGCCAGCGCACCGTTGTTGTTGTTGGGCATGGCGCAGAGAAAGTTAAGGCCTATGTAGGTGAAGGAGCGGAATACGTTCTGCAGGAAACTCAGCTCGGCACTGGCCATGCTGTCAAACAAGCAAAGGATTTACTTGCTGGCGAAGAAGGAACAACTATAGTTATTTGTGGAGACACACCACTCGTAACCACGGAGACCCTGGAAGGACTCATGGCGCTTCATGAACAGCGTAATGCGGCTGCAACCGTATTGACAGCTGTTATGGAAAAGCCTACAGGCTACGGAAGAATTATTCGTGGTGAAGATGGCGGCGTTCTGAAGATTGTAGAGCAGAAGGATTGCACTACTGAAGAAGATGCCGTTCAAGAAATCAATACAGGCACTTATTGTTTTGATAATGCTAAATTATTTGCTGCACTAGAGAAGGTAACGAACAGTAATAACCAGCAGGAGTATTATTTGACTGATGTGATTGGGATTCTTCGTTCACAAGGGGATACCGTACTAGGATATCAGACCCATGACGCAGCTGAGTCTATCGGCGTTAATGATCGTTTAGCTTTGTCCGAAGCGGAAGCCTTTATGCGTCAACGTATTAATCGTAAACACATGCTGGGCGGTGTGACCATCATTGATCCAGCCTCCACTTATATCGGAGCAGATGTAGTTATCGGATCAGATACTACGCTTTATCCAGGAACCATCCTGAAAGGGAAGACTGTAATCGGGGACAATTGTGTGATCGGACCGGCTAGTGAAATCGAAGACTGTCAGATTATGGATGATGCAACGATTAAGCAGTCCGTATTGAATCAAGCTCAAGTCGGCGCACGGACAACCGTTGGGCCTTTTGCCTATTTGCGTCCAGGCTCTGTGCTTGGAGAAGAAGTTAAGGTTGGAGATTTCGTCGAGATCAAGAATGCTACGATTGGTGACGGTTCAAAAGTGTCACATCTTAGTTATGTCGGCGACGCATCTGTAGGTAAGAATGTAAACGTCGGGTGCGGTGCGATTACCGTTAACTACGACGGGTATAATAAATTCAAGACAACAATCGCAGACGATGCCTTTATTGGCAGTAATGTTAACCTTATTGCTCCAGTTACTGTGGGCAAAGGGGCTTTTGTTGTAGCAGGTTCGACAATTACACGTTCCGTTTCCGAGAACGATCTGGCTGTAGCTAGAGTAAGACAAGAGAACAAACCGGGATATGCAGAGAAGATCCGTTCCCGTGCAAAAGCGAAGAAAGACCACTCGAGTCCATCGTAAAGCGTTGCTAAGAAGCGCCGGACGGACTTATATTTCCGCGCCGGCGCCTTTGGAAAGCTAAATTCCGTCACGGAGGGTTTATATTTTATGACTTATTGTGATTCCAAGTTAAAGATTTTCACCTGTAACTCCAATCCTAAGCTAGCTAGTCAAATTGCTGATTACATCGGGATTCCGATGGGTGAATCACACACCACAAGTTTCAGCGATGGAGAAATTCAGGTCAAGCTGTCAGAAAGCGTTCGGGGATGCCATGTTTATATTGTTCAATCCACTTGTGGCCCTGTAAATGATAACCTGATGGAGCTTTTGGTTATGGTAGATGCGCTTAAACGTGCCTCCGCAAAAAGCATCAACGTGGTTATCCCTTACTACGGATATGCCCGTCAAGATCGTAAAGCCCGTTCCCGTGACCCCATTACCGCTAAGCTGGTAGCGAATCTAATTGAAAAGGCTGGCGCTCACCGTGTAATCACGATGGATCTTCATGCCATGCAGATTCAAGGATTCTTCGATATTCCAGTGGATCACTTGCTTGGTGTACCGATTCTGGCTCAGTATTTCCGTTCCAAGCAAATCGAGAATCCAGTTGTCGTATCGCCGGACCATGGCGGTGTAGTACGTGCAAGAAAGCTTGCTGATTTCCTGAACGCTCCACTGGCTATTATAGACAAGCGTCGTCCAGAACCTAACGTCAGCGAAGTTATGAACATCATCGGTAATATCGAAGGCAAAACAGCCATCCTGATCGATGATATCATCGATACCGCTGGAACGATCGTACTTGGTGCTAATGCTTTGATGGAAGGCGGCGTGAAGGAAGTATACGCATGCTGTACACACCCAGTATTGTCTGGTCCTGCACACGAGCGTCTGGAGAATTCTCCAATCAAAGAAATTATCGTGACGGATACCATTCCAATTCGCAGCGCGAATCCAACCTCTAAGCTCAAGGTGTTGTCCGTGGCTCCACTTATGGGTGAGGCAATTATCCGCGTTCATGAAGAGTTGTCGATTAGTAAATTGTTCGAGATTGAATAAATATAACGAATGAATAGTACAAAAGGGTTACACCTCCGTTCTCGGAGATGTAACCCTTATCGGCGTGCTACAGGTAGAACTACTGGATTTAATATCCGGGACGGGAGACAAAGGTGAATAAACTGCGGTTATATAGTGTCCCTTGTAGCTCCACGAAAGCTTCGTCTACCGCTGTTAATACACCGATATCAATATGCACGTCGCCCTTGTATATTTCCACGGGTACTGCATATTGGATGTGGTACTGAAAATGGCGTTGATGTGTCAATAATTCGCCTTTGTGCGGCATGGGTTATCACCTGTCTTCGGAGTATAATTTCGCTCTGGTTGCACAGAGATATGTAGATTAGATCTATTGTACCAAAAACGGACTCCTCTTGCCGGAGAGCCCGAACGGAAAGGAAAGGTTCGATAATGAAATGGATTGTCGGATTGGGAAATCCCGGAACACAGTACGCGAAAACAAGGCATAATGTTGGCTTTATGGCTTTGGATGAGCTTGCTGCCCAGAACGGAATTGCCTTCAACCAGAGCAAATGTAAATCCGTCATCGGTGAAGGGGTCATTGGTGGCGTCAAAACCGTATTGATTAAGCCCATGACCTTTATGAACTTGTCCGGTGAGGCCGTTCGCGCTTATATGGATTATTACAAAGTTCAACTTGAAGATATGATCGTCGTTTATGATGATTTGGATACAGAAATCGGAAAAATCCGCTTGCGTTATCAAGGAAGCGCTGGTGGACATAATGGAATTAAATCCATCATACAGCATGTAGGAACACAGAATTTCAATCGGGTACGAATGGGTATTTCTCGTCCTGAGCCAGGTTTTGCTATTGTCGATTATGTTCTTTCTACTTTTCCTAAGAAGGAAAGCGATCCGCTTAAGCAAATGATCCTTAATACTTGTGATGCACTGGAATACAGCTTACAGCATTCATTCGAGCAGACGATGGCTAAGTTCAATGGTTAATCTGTAAACCCTGTTGTTTTTAAGGCTAAAGATGAAGCTGCCCGGACATACTGAAGGTATATAGTACCTTCAGGAGGCATATAGATGGCAATAAACTATGTTTGTAGGCACTGTAAGACATCTCTAGGCAGTATTAATAGAAGTGATGTTACAGAAATGCAGTTGGGCCTTCATTCCTTGACCCCTGCGGAGCGCAGAGATATAATAGCGTATAATTCAGAAGGTGAAATCACGGTAAAGGTTACTTGCGACTATTGCAAGGAGGCTTTAGAGAACAATCCGGAGCTTAGCCTGCTGACAAGTCCGCTTCAGTAAGGTGGAAGCGCCTGTCTCTATCGTCATCCGCAAGCCTTGGCGTTACAGCTGAGGCTTCTTTTCGATTCCAATCATAATAGGTGACGGTGGCTATGCCACCGTTAGCCTGTTTAGTAAGAGAGGTGCGCCTGTTGTTACAAGGTCTTATAGAAGCTTTTTCCAAGGATCCCGATTTCCAGTCTATCACCCATGGTGTTGCTGCAGGTATGAAAGAGCAGCTCATTTCGGGGCTTACAGGTTCTGCTAGACAGATTATGCTTGCAGCATTACATGAAGAGACAACTCGTCCCTTACTTGTAGTGACTCATAATATGTTTTCGGCCCAGAAGATGGCCGATGATTTGCAGGAAGCGCTTTCCCCTGACCGGGTTCTGCTCTATCCCGCCAATGAACTAGTGGCTGCAGAAGCGGCTGTATCAAGCCCAGAGACACTGGCTCAGCGTATAGATGTGCTGACCAAATGCGCTCAGGGCTTCCGTGGTATTGTTGTAGTTCCTTACTCAGGAGTGCGTAGATTGCTGCCAGCCCCAGAGGTTATGGCAGAGGCACAAGTCACCGTTTCCCAAGATGGAACGCTTGCTCTGGATGAATTTTTGATGTCCATGATTGAAATGGGCTATGAAAGAGTAGAGCGGGTTGAGAATCGTGGTGAACTGAGCGTACGGGGTGGAATAATTGATTTTTATCCAATGACATCTCCTTTTGCTTATCGGGTTGAGTTATTTGACGATGAGGTTGATTCCATAAGAACTTTTGATCCAGTGGATCAGCGTTCTATTGATAAGGTACGTAGTGTGAAGATTACACCGGCTAAAGAGATTATAGCTAGTAGATTGCGCCAGGAATCTGCTTCTGCTGAAGCCTCAGCTATGATGGAGCGACAGTTGGAGAAGATGGCGGATCGCCAGGCGAAGCTCAGGCTGCGGGAAGAAATTGGCCGTGAGCTGGAAATGCTGCGGGAAGGTACTTATTTCCCGGAGATCTATAAATATATCAGTCTTTTATATCCTGAACGCTCTCATTTATTTGATTACATGGCCCAGGATACCATTCTTATTCTAGATGAGCCGACAAGACTGCTCGAAACGGCGAGACAGCTTGAACGGGATGAATCGGAATGGAATCTGCATTTGCTGCAAAACGGCAAATCATTGCCGGATCTAGATCTCTCTGTCGATACGGATGTTGTTATGTATCAGCGCCCGTTCCAAAGCCTGTTTATGTCAATCTTTTTACGTCAGGTTCCGCATATTCAGCCTCAGAACATTCTTGGGTTTATCAGTCGTGGAATGCAGGATTTCCATGGCCAGATGAATGTGCTGAAATCGGAAATGGAGCGTTGGCAGAAGTCCGGTGTTAAGGTAATGATGCTTGCGAGCAGTGAGGAACGGATTGAACGAGTGCGCAGAGTTCTTTATGATTACGGCATTAACGAGCCGATGATTGTACAAGGAAATCTGGGTTCTGGTTTTGAGCTGCCCTCTATTCATCTAGCTGTTATAACTGAGGGAGAAATGTTCTCTCAGAAGCAGCGGAAGGCACGGAAGATCTCCAAAGGAATAGATAATGCAGAACGGATCAAGAGTTACACAGAGCTGAAAATCGGTGATTATGTCGTCCATCAGAACCATGGTATCGGAAAATATATGGGAATCGGCACGCTTGAGGTCAGCGGTATTCACCGTGATTACATGCATATTCTGTATGCTGGCGGCGATAAGCTCTCAGTTCCGATTGAGCAGATTGACCTGATTCAGAAATATGTCGGTTCCGAAGATAAAGAGCCGAAAGTATATAAGCTAGGCGGCAATGAATGGACACGAGTGACCAATAAGGTTCGTTCCTCCGTTCAGAATATTGCTGATGATTTGATAAAGCTATATGCTGAGCGCCAAAGTGCCGCAGGATATGGTTTTGAAAAGGATACACAGGAACAGCATGAATTTGAAGAAATGTTCCCTTACGAGGAGACCCGAGATCAGCTTCGGGCTATCGAAGAGATTAAGAAGGATATGGAACAAAACCGGCCAATGGACCGATTGCTTTGCGGTGATGTTGGGTATGGTAAGACTGAAGTGGCTATTCGGGCGGCTTTTAAATCAGCGATTGAAGGTAAACAGGTGGCGGTGCTAGTCCCGACAACGATTTTGGCTCAGCAGCATTATGAGACCTTCCGGGAACGTTTCGCTAATTACCCGCTTAATATTCAGGTCTTAAGTCGTTTCCGCAGCCGTAAAGAGCAGAACGAGACGATTAAAGGCGTTAGGGCAGGAACTGTCGATGTAGTTATCGGTACACATCGTCTGTTATCTCAGGACCTTGTATTCAAGGATCTGGGGTTATTAATTGTGGATGAAGAACAGCGTTTCGGCGTGACTCATAAAGAAAAGCTGAAAAAACTGAAAACGAATGTAGACGTTCTTACGCTGACTGCAACTCCAATTCCTCGTACGCTACATATGTCGATGCTCGGAGTGCGGGATTTGTCTGTCATTGAGACCCCGCCAGAGAACAGATTCCCTGTGCAAACGTATGTAGTGGAGCATAGCCAGACCCTTACGCGGGAAGCTGTAGAGCGGGAATTAGCCCGCGGTGGTCAAGTCTATTATCTCTATAATCGTGTGCAGGGCATTCAAGAAATGGCCGCTCAAATCTCTATGCTTGTTCCTGAGGCTAGAGTTGGCATCGGACATGGTCAAATGTCGGAATCTGAGCTGGAGAAGACCATTCTCGATTTCCTTGACGGAGAATACGATGTGCTCGTCAGCACAAGTATTATTGAGACGGGCGTAGATATTCCGAACGTTAATACACTTATTGTGCATGATGCGGATAAAATGGGCTTGTCTCAGCTCTATCAGCTGCGTGGACGTGTAGGCCGGTCCAATCGGATCGCTTACGCTTATTTCACGTATCAACGGGACAAGGTGCTGACAGAGGTTGCAGAGAAACGTCTGCAGTCTATTAAGGAATTTACGGAGCTGGGCTCTGGTTTCAAAATAGCGATGCGAGATCTGTCTATTCGCGGTGCAGGTAACTTGCTGGGTGCAGAGCAGCATGGCTTTATCGCATCCGTGGGGTTTGATCTGTACTCACAAATGCTGGCGGAGGAAATTCGTAAGCGTAAGGTTACTGTGCTTGGGGAGGAAGATACATCCCTGAAAGAGGGCAATACAGTCATTGATTTGTCGATTGACGCGTATCTGCCGTCAGAGTATATTTACGACAGTATCCAAAAAATTGAAATTTATAAAAAAGTGGCGGCAGTAACCTCCTTCGATGATGCTTCCGAGCTTGAAGATGAGCTCTTGGATCGGTTCGGTGAGTTACCTGAAGCCGTGGTGAATCTACTATCGGTCGCTCGTTTGAAAGTGTATGGAAAAATGTATGGCATTGATTCCATGATTAGACGCGGAGATGATGTTACCTTGAATTTCTATGAGGGAAGTCTCGGCGCTTTAGACACAGCGAAACTCGCCAAAGTTGGAAATAGCTTCGAAAGACGTGTACAATTTGATAGGGATGCGAAAGCCAGTATCCGGGTCAAATCGAAAGATTTAAGTGATAAACAGCTGCTTGACTTGCTTGAACAGTTTCTTAAGGAAGCTAAACAGTCTTTTAAATCGAAGGGAGAACTACACAATGTCGTTAAATAAAACAAAATCATGGAAAGTGCTGCTCGTTTCATTGGCAGCGGCAGTTTCCTTTTCTATGCTAGCAGCATGTGGAAATAGTGCGGATGATAATCAAGCTGTAGCCACTTATAAAGGTGGAACGATTACACAAAAGGAATTTGCAATGGATCAAAAAATCATGAAATTCCTCTCTCCACAACAAGCGCAATATTTAGAGATCGATGCGTTTAAGGAGTCCATTCTGAAGCAAGAAGTGGGCTTTGAATATTTGGCTTCCCAAGCAACGGATGAAGCGAAAAAGCAAGCGGAGAAAGAAGCCGATACTCAAATCGCAAGCATTAAGGAACAGTTGGGCGATACCTATAAGAAGACATTGAAAGATGCTGATGTTACAGAGAAAGATATTCGTACTTATATGGAGCGTGTGCTGACAGTTTATCAGGATATGCTGCTTAAAGTGACTGATGATGAAGTTGTCAAAGAATTCGAAGCGACTAAAGGCGACTTTACGGTTGCCACACTGCGTCATGTGCTAATTGGTCTGACAGATGCAGACAACAAAGAGCGTACCAGCGAAGAAGCGCTTAAAATAGCGAAAGAAGTTAAGGCGAAGCTGGATGGCGGTGCTGATTTCGCAGCCATCGCTAAGGAATATTCTGACGATACTGGCTCTAAAGAGGCAGGCGGAGAATATAAAGATAAAGCTGTAGGCACTTATGTGGAGGAGTTTAAGAAGGCTGCTCAGACCTTGCCTCTAAATACCATCAGTGATCCTGTAGAAACTTCTTACGGTTACCACATCATCAAGGTGGAGTCCCGTACAGACAAGACTTTTGACCAGTTAACGGATGAGCAAAAAGAAGGCATTAAGAGCTCAATTGTATCCAAGAACCTAGAAACGTTCATGGAAAAGGATCTGGAAGCCATTATTGAGAACATCAATCTGCCAAAAAGCTCTGCTGCCGCAGATGAAACCGGAACAAATAGTGGAACAGAAGCCACTACAGCTCCAAGCGCATCCCCAAGTGCTTCTCCAAGTGCTACAGATGCCGCTGAATAAACATCGGTAAATATGGACAAGCTTACCTTAGAAAAGCCATCTTCACTTAAAGTGAAGATGGCTTTTTATTTCGCAGAAACGGTTGTAGAACTACCTTTATCTTGATGCAGATATTAATACATGTCAGCTTATGTATAAGGATCTGGGAAGAGATGAATACTATGGTCAGATATTACGATAAATCACTGGGATTATCCTTTCCCATAATGGACAGTAGTAAGACCATACTTCTTAAGAAAGCGGGGCACATGTGAAATGAAAGCTACTGGAATTGTTCGCCGTATTGATGACCTCGGACGCGTGGTTATTCCCAAAGAAATTAGACGTACTCTTCGTATTAGAGAAGGAGACCCACTGGAAATATTCGTCGATCGGGACGGTGAAGTCATTCTCAAGAAATATTCTCCGATTGGTGAGTTGGGTGACTTTGCAAAAGAGTACGCGGAGTCATTGTTCGAAGGTACTGGACACATTACGATGATTGCTGATCGTGACACCTTCATTGCCCTTGCAGGCGGCTCCAAAAAAGATTATTTGGAGAAACAGGTAGGAGTGCTGCTGGAGAAAGTCATGGACAGCCGTAAGACTGTGTTAGAAACCAATGAAGGCAGTTATGAAATTGCTAAAGATCATCCGGATTTGGTGTCCTCATATGTAGCCTCACCGATCATTTCCGGTGGAGATCCTATTGGTTGTGTAGTGATGGTGAGCAAGGATGATTCGGCGAAGATGGCGCAAATGGAAATAAAAATGGCCGAAACGGCTGCCGCTTTCCTGGGCAAACAAATGGAGCAGTAATCTTAATTTAGACCCCGCTTTCCTTTTGGTAAGATATACAAAGGGCAAACGGGGTTTTGTCGTTTACACAAAACCGTTTCTACTTGTGGGCATACATACGTTATAATATAGAAATTCATCCCATCAAAGTTGTAGAAGCAGGTATTATATGAAATCTAATACACAAACATCACGATTGCTGCAAGGCGCATTTATCCTTAGTGCCGCGGCCATTATCTCAAAGCTTATTGGCACACTTCAAAAAATTCCGCTGCAAAATCTAGGCGGAGATGCTGTATTTGGTATATACAACACAGTGTATCCCTTGTATACAATGCTGTTAACGGTAGCTATGCTAGGTCTGCCTGCGGCGATCTCCAAATTTGTCGCCGAAGCTTCGGCTGGGAGACGCGATGAAGAAGGCCGCCGGATTCTACTATTATCCGCGCTAATTACAGGCATCAGCGGCTTGATTATCGGCGCCATCACCTATGCAGGTGCACCCATCATTGCCGAATGGGTAGGTAACTCACATGTAATGCCTGCCTTGCGGACAAGCGCCTGGGGTCTGGCTGTTGTCCCTGTCATGTCGGCCATACGCGGGTACTTTCAGGGGCTGCATAATATGGTTCCTACAGCCGTGTCACAGATTGTAGAGCAGTCTGTACGGGTTACAGTGATGATTATTCTTCTGTTATATCTCACTTCGCAGGGAGCAGGAGCCGAGAGCATCGCTGCTGGCGCGCTGCTTGGTTCTGCCGGAGGGGGAGCCGCAGGGCTTGTAATTATGCTGCTGTACTTGAGACGTCACCGCCGGAGGGTAAAACAGGAAACTGCTGCTGAAGTAGCTGCTGCTGTCGAAAGTCAGCGTGTAAGAGCGCTGGATGCAGGACATGGGCTAGGTTCCAAACAAGGGTTTATGGGCATTAAAGCAGGTACACTGCTGGCTTATGGAATTCCCGTAATGCTAGGTGCACTGGCTATGCCTCTTATCGGTCTTGTAGATGTATTCACTGTGCCTCGACTGCTGTCGTCTGACGGAAGTGAAGTAGCTGCGATGGCCCAGTTTGGTGTGTACAATCGGGGTTTGCCACTTGTGCAGATTATAACGATGATTGCCACCTCACTGTCTGTTGTGTTCATTCCAGCTTTGGCGGAAGCGAAGTACAAGGGAGATATGAAGCTGATTGAGACCCGCTGCAGCTTGTCGCTGCGTTGGTTCTGGCTGTTAGGTCTAGCGGCCTCAGCCGGCCTTGCAGTGCTTGCTGAGCCGATTAATATGGCTCTTTACGGCGATACCGCTGGCAGCAGCACAATGACTTGGCTGGCTTTTACCGCTGTTGGCGGTACAGTCAGCATCATCTCTGCTGCGCTCCTCCAGGGCCTCGGCTACGTGCGCGCCCCGGCCCTGCACCTTTTGGCCGCCGCGCTGCTCAAGGCGGCCCTGAACCTGCTGCTGGTTCCGCAGCAGGGCATTACCGGCGCGGCCATCGCTGGCGTGGCCGCGCATTCGTTCGCAGCAGCGCTTAACGTGCTGCTGCTGTACCGCCAGGGCCATCTGCGGCTTCGCCTCGCAGATGCCCTGGCACGGCCCGCGCTGCTCACAGCGGGCCTGGCTCTTGCCGCCGCAGCTGCCAGCTGGGGCACTGGCGCCGCGGCTACGGCCGCTGGCATCGGCGGCGGACGCACCGCCAGCTTGGCGCAGAGCCTGCTCGGGGTACTCGCAGGCTGCGTTGTCTTTGCCGTAGGCGCGGTGGTGCTGCGGCTGCTCAGCGAAAGCGAGCTTCGCCAGCTTCCGGGCATCGGCCCGTCTCTGGCGGACAAGTTCAAAAAGCTGCGTTTATTTCCATAATTAACCCGCTTAAAAGGAGGAACAGATATGAGTGCAACATTAACAGTTGTTGGTCTCGGGTCAGGTAATCCCGATCGGCTGACACTAGGAATTATAAAAAAACTGAAGGCAGCATCCGTTGTCTACGTTCGTACCCAAGAGCATCCAGTTATGGCTGCTCTCAACGAGCTTGAAATCGCCACGCAATCCTTTGATGGACTGTATGAAACATTAGCTTCGTTTCCTGAGGTCTATGCTGCAATTACTTCAAAATTGATTGAAGAGGCTCGCTCCGCCGCAGAGGGTACAGATATTGTCTATGCGGTTCCGGGGCATCCCATGGTTGCAGAGTCAGCTGTTTCACAGCTGCGTCAGCGTTGCCCGGAAGAAGGAATAGAACTGCAAATATTAGGCGGGGAGAGTTTTCTGGACGAGGCGTTTGTGCGACTGGGGTTCGACCCTATTGAAGGCTTCCAGTTATTAGATGCTTCAGGCATTCGCAGCGCTCAGCTTCAACCTGAATTGCATACTCTGATTGGCCAGGTTTATGACAGCTTTACAGCTTCGGAGACAAAGTTATGTCTGATGGAGCTGTATCCGCCCGAATATGAAGTGGTGGTGGGTCATGCCCTTGGCGTGGAGAACGAAGAAAACATTGTGACTGTTCCTCTATACGAATTGGATCGGCTTGAGGGTTATGGTAATTTGTCTCTGGTCTATGTACCTGCGAATCGTGAGGAGAAGCTAAGAAATCGTACTTTCGCTCGCTTGCATGAGATTGTCGATATTTTGCGTAGTCCGGACGGTTGTCCGTGGGATCGGGAGCAGACTCATGAATCTTTGCGTAAAAATCTAATCGAAGAAACCTACGAAGTGCTGGAGACGATTGATGAGGATGACCCAGACCATATGAAAGAGGAGCTGGGCGACCTTTTGCTGCAGATCATGCTGCACTCCCAAATGGAAGAGGAGCTGGGCACGTTTAACGTATTTGACGTCATAGAAGGACTGAATGATAAGCTTATCTTCCGCCATCCCCATGTATTTGGTGACAAGAATGCGAATGACGCTGAAGAAGCTCTGATCAATTGGGAGGGCATGAAGGCAGAGGAGAAGCGGCGTAAAGGCGTGAAGCCAGAGGAATTATCCGCCCTCAGTGGGGTTCCGCGTGATTTGCCCGCTCTTATGAAGGCGTACAAGCTTCAGAAAAAAGCATCCAAGGTGGGCTTTGATTGGGACAACGCTACGGATTGCTTAGCTAAGGTTCGTGAAGAAATAGAAGAGCTGCAAGAAGCCATCGATACTGATGCAGCCGCCGAGGATCAAATTCTGGAGCTGGGCGACCTGTTATTTGCTGTTACCAATGTTGCCCGATTTATTGGCGCAGATCCGGAAGAAGCTTTAACCCGGACCAACCGCAAATTTGTGCGTCGGTTTCAGTATATCGAGCAAAGTCTGCGAGCCAAGGGTATGAGTGTAGAAGATAGCAGCTTGGAAGAGATGGAAGAGTTGTGGCAGGAGGCAAAGACTGAGGAACGAAAAGTATAGTAATTTTCTCAGACTATGTACGGTATACGGACCTTAAGATGAGGCAATGCTGTGAAAGTAGCATTCATCTCTGATTTAGATTATGGCGAGTAGTTTAATAGTGCTATAGAATAGATTCTGCGACGATTTCTGAGAAATAACTGTTTCTTTTTTTAAAAAACGACGATTCGTGGCAGGATTTTAAGATGACATCAAGAATATCATAAAGACGAAATGACGACTTGCCCCATAATATGGCGGTGAATCTCGTTTCATTTATTTTTTCGTATCCTAGGAGGAACTTTAAATTATGAACAAGACAGATTTGGTAAACAACATTTCCGAGAAAAACGGATTGGCAAAAAAAGATGTAGAAGCAGTATTGAACGGATTCTTGGGTGAGATCACAGAAGCTTTGGCAAAAGGCGATAAAGTTCAACTGATCGGTTTCGGTACATTCGAAACTCGTAAACGTGCAGGACGTACTGGTCGCAACCCGCAAACGGGCACAACGATTGAAATTCCAGAATCAACTGTACCGGCATTTAAAGCTGGTAACAAGCTTAAAGAAGCCGTTAACTAATGCGTCTTGACAAATTCCTGAAAGTGTCCCGATTAATCAAGCGCCGTACAGTGGCCAAGGATGTGTCCGAACAAGGCCGGGTGCTGATTAACGGGCGGGAATCTAAGCCAAGTAGTGCAGTTAAGATCGGTGACGAGATTACTGTGCAATTTGGACAAAAGCTTGTAACGGTCAAAGTCGAAAAGCTAGTCGAAACGACACGCAAGGACGAAGCCGCTGGTATGTATACTCTACTTCGGGAAGAGCCTGTTGCCAAAAGCACCGGCTTGGACTGGTAGGAGTAACATAGTTAATAGTAAAAAAGAAGGCACAACTTTACATATTGTAGAGTTGTGCCTTCTTTTTTCTTTTTTTATCTCTCTTATTTTAGTGGATTGGAATGTTCTATAACTTCTTCTACTGCCATAGATTAGAGGTAAGAAGGAGGGGTACATGCTATGATCGAGCCAGGAAAGGTAAATAAACAGCATGATCTGCACATGCGCAGTCGTAAACAGCTAGAGTTGACGGGCGTGCAAAATGTGGAGAGCTTTGATAGCGAGGAATTTTTGCTTCGTACAGAACTCGGCCATCTCACCATTCGCGGGAATCATTTACATATCAAAAATTTAAGTCTGGAGAATGGACTGTTGTCCTTGGAGGGCAATGTACATTCCCTGATTTATCTAGATCCCGGATCGCAGGGCAAAAATAAAGGTCTACTCGGTAAGCTATTTAAATGAATCCTGCAGTTCAGTGGCTGACGCTGTTCTACATGATATTGGCCGGGGTGACAATGGGACTGGCCTATGACAGCTACCGGGTGCTGTCGCTCAAGTTCAATTTTCCCAAATGGCTGAATGCCATGCTTGACCTGCTGTATTGGCTTTGTGCTGCTTTGTTTGTTTTTAGAATGCTCTATGCCGGAAATCAGGGGCAATTGCGATTTTATGTCTTTTTAGGTTTATTTCTAGGAATATGGATCTATTTTTTGATCTTCAGTGTTACGGTGCGGCGTTTTGTGTTAATGTTAATTCAATCGGTTCAGTATATGTGCAGATTGCTATGGAGACTTGTGGAGATTCTAATAGGTAAACCTCTTCGCTGGCTTTGGCGCCTTATTATAGGGTTGCTAGTGCTGCTAGGTCGTATTCTATTATTCATCCTTAAGCTTCTGCTGCGTCTAACGAAGCCAATTTGGGTATTACCAGTAAGGTGGATTTCTCCATGGTTATCTCGGCTTAAGCATAGCGCCTGGATCGTGAAGATTACTGGATGGATTACCAAATGGCGGAAACGCTGACCTTTGAATTAGGGGGTACGCTGCATGAACAGATTCACTGCGGAAGAGAAAAGTAATCCCAGCAAAAATTCGGCCGCAGGCGCGAAGAGAAGAAGAGTCATGTGGATTCTCTTTGTGGCAGTATTTTTTGGCTGGGCGGGTTATACTTACTTCAATCAAAGTGCGGCAATTACGGACAAGGGCGAGCAACTCGCCAAGAAACAAAAGACTAGTGAGAGTGTCACAGCATCTTTGAATCAACTGAAATATGAAGTGTCCAGACTTAATGATGATGAGTATATTGGCCAATTAGCGCGTAAATGGTACAATATCTATCCTCAAGGGGAAACTCCTATTCGAACAGAGCAATCAGAGCAATAATACTGGCTAAAAGAGGCTTTTACTCTGTTGCCTTGCTTTGCTCTTTACTGTATAATCAAATCACCGCAGACAGGATGACCTTAATATTCGTCTGTATATTTTTAAGGGAGGATCATTTTATTCTATGGCAATTGAAGTGGGCACCAAGTTAGAAGGCAAAGTGACAGGCATCACGCATTTCGGAGCATTTGTGGATCTGTCAGGAGGTGTCACAGGTCTCGTTCACATCTCGGAAATCGCCGATAATTACGTCAAGGATGTTAACGATCATCTGAAGATTAGTGATGTAGTAACCGTCAAGGTGATCAACGTCGATAAGGACGGCAAGATCGGACTTTCCATTAAGCAGGCTGTTGACAAGCCAGCATCGGAAGTACGTCCGCCTAGAGCTCCAAGACCAGAACGTCCTAGCGGCGGAGACCGTTTCGGCGGCGGTGGCGGCAGTGGTGGAGGCGGCGGTGGATTCAATCGTGAACGGGGTGGGCGTCCATTTAAGCCTGCAGCCGGTAAACCTTCATTCGAGGATAAAATGTCGCGATTCCTGAAAGACAGCGAAGAACGGATATCTTCGATTAAGAAGAACACAGAAGGAAAGCGCGGAGGCCGTGGAGCCAAACGCGTATAATCCAATACCTGTACATCATAAATAACCGCAAGGGCATTTCGCCCTTGCGGTTTTTTTGTCGTGTCATATAAACTTGCCGACAGCATCCATGTCATTCTCACATAACTCTAGGGCAATCGCTGGCGAATGACCGCCAGGCTTGCGCCTAAAACTGCACTGGAAACAAGCTTAAGGAGAAGCAACCTACTGCGCCGCAAGGGATCGATCTATTTTTTTAGGAATAATGAACAAAGGCTTTTTTGTCGGAAATTTCTTATGACTGTCCCTCCATTTCTGACAAACTTTCTCAAATGACCCGCTATATAATGAGAACCATAAATTCTTAAACGGGTGGTGTAGGGAAATGAGTAAAAGCAATGTGGTGAATTTGCCAGAGTGGACAAGAGTGGGAAGCGAAGATAAGAAGCAGAGACAAGCCTTAGGCACGCGTATTATAGCTTGGGGTCAGAAGCAGCGATATATTCAGCTTATTACAGCGAAGAAGTGGATGCTTCTGTTAAGCTTTATGGGGTTTCTGCTAGGTAGAGCTATGATTCTGGACGAGCTGTCCCCTTTTGCTGTCGCATATTTTGCCGTCATTGTGTTTATGCGTCGAGACTCTATGTTACCTGTAGCAGGTGCTATTATAGCTGGAAGTCTCTTCACTCCGTTTCCGGGTGCCTTGGTTACTACGGCTGAACTAATTATATTTTTTCTTGTTTATAGAGGGCTTGAAAGTTTCGAACGAATAGATTTGTCTTATGCACCCCTTATGGTATTCGTATCCTCGTTTATGGTTGGCCTGTTCAAGATTGTTCTCGGACCGTCTCTTTCCTGGTACCCCTTTATGATGACAACTCTGGATGCTTTACTTGGGTTTGTTCTTACCCTTGTGTTCATTCAGGCACTTCCTCTACTAACTTACAAACAAAAGAGCAGATCGCTGAGGAACGAGGAGGTTTTATGCCTTATTATTCTGTTAGCCTCCGTAATGACAGGCCTTGTGGGCTGGACCCTTAATGGTTGGTCATTAGAGCATATATTGTCTCGTTATTTAATTCTGCTCTTTGCCATGGCGGGGGGCGCTCCCCTCGGTGCAGCTGTTGGGGTGGTGACGGGGTTGATCCTCAGTCTGGCCGATATCAGTGCTATCTATCAGATGAGTCTGCTTGCTTTTTCCGGAATGCTAGCGGGAATGATGCAGGGTGGGCGAAAGGGTGCGGTATCTATTGGCATGTTGCTAGGATCAACGATCCTTTCCGTCTATTTTACGGGTCCGGGTGATATGATGGCCTCAACATGGGAGACCTGCGCAGCAATAGTGCTGTTTCTAATAACGCCTAAGGCGATGATATCGGCGATTGCAAAATATGTACCGGGCACGTCAGATCATAGCCGATCTCAACATGAATATGCCCGCAGGGTCAGGGATCTGACTGCAGAACGGGTCACTCAATTCTCACAGGTATTCCAACAGCTCTCCAGTAGCTTTGGTCAGATTCCACGTGCTGGAGAAGTGGGCAAATCGGATCGTGAAATGGAAGATTTTATGAATACGGTCACAGAAGGCGCCTGCGCTGGATGCATTCGCCGTACCCACTGCTGGGATGCAAAATTCTATCAGACATATAGATACATGACAGATATGATGACAACTGTTGAGGAATGCCCTGATATTACGGCTGCTCAGCTGCCACCGGAATGGAGTCGTATTTGTGGCAAAACCGGAGAAGTGCTTGAGGTCATGAAGGGACAATATGATCTCTACCAACATGATATGCGGTGGAAAAGACAAATATACGATAGTCGCCAATTTGTTGCCGAGCAGCTGTCAGGCGTGTCACAGGTTATGGAAGACTTGGCCAAGGAAATTAAGCGTGAAGGACAGGCCATGTATCGGCAGGAAGCACAAATCCGCGAGGCTCTTGAGAAATTGGGACTGTCTATTCATGGCATTGAAATTTTAAGTCTGGACCCAGGACGCGTAGAAATAGAAGTAGTGCACGCTTATAATCGCGGTTTTGATGAATGCCGTAAAATGATTGCCCCACTCCTCTCCGACATTCTGGATGAGAATATTGCTGTCATGAGTGAGACGGCGGTTCATCCCCGGGAAGGACTCTCGATGGTTACCTTTGGTTCAGCCAAAGCCTTTGAGGTAAACACGGGTGTGGCAGTTGTTTCAAAAGGTGGAGATATGCTGTCTGGCGATAGCTTCAGCACCGTAGAGCTTGGAAATGGCACTTTTGCAGTATCCATTAGTGATGGTATGGGGAATGGTGAACGGGCAAGGATGGAGAGCAGTGCCGCACTCGGCATGTTAGAAAAGCTGCTGCAATCCGGTATGGATGAAAAGCTGGCTGTAAAGTCGGTCAACTCAATTCTTTTATTACGCTCCCCTGATGAATTCTATGCTACTGTGGACATGGCTTTAATCGATCAATATTCTGCGCAGACAACGTTTATGAAGATTGCTTCAGCACCAAGCTTCATCCGGAGGGGGAGTGAGGTCATTCCAATAACCTCTAGCAATCTGCCGATAGGAATCATTAAAGATATTGATGTGGATTTAATCAGTATGCAGCTTCGCCCTGGCGATATTTTAATTATGATGACCGATGGTATTTATGATGCGCCTGGATATGCCGTTAATAAGGAGATATGGATGAAACGGATGATCCAAGAGCTTGAGGGTGATGATCCTCAGGATTTAGCGGACAGCCTGTTGGAGAAAGTGATCCGTTATCAGGGCAATGAGATCCTTGATGACATGACTATTGTCGTCAGCCGTCTTGATCATTTCCATCCGGAATGGTCCAGCCTGCATATGCCGGGCATCGGCCGTATGGAGCGTCCGCGTACGGTAAGTTAGTTATTTTAGGTTTAGATTTAGATTTAGTAGGTTTTAATGTTGGGCACGCGCGAAGCGTCGTGTTGCTTGTGAGTTTGTAGCACGCGTAAGGCGTCGTGCTGATGGAGGTATTCGAGGCGAGTACGTGATGTGTAACTCGCCGGCCTCTACTATTCTCGTTTCAATGTCGGCTGACTTGGGGCGGAATCTGTAGATCTAAACTGTTTACTAGTGAAGGTATGGAACGGAGAGAAAGTTTGGAGCTGTAGAAGCGGAGCGTTCGCCTTTGTCCTCGGATTCCAACCGCGTGAGGCGGTTCTAATCAAGGAATCTGAGGACAACAGCGATCGAAAGCCCAAACATTTCTCGCAGTTCCACTATTCACTACCCCCCTATTTGATCGAAATTCCCCCACTTAATATCGACCGTTTGAAATCTCTCATTTCTGGATATGCTAGAAACAGAGGTTCAAACAAAGGGGGAGTTGAGGGTTATGAAGCAAATTATGCTCATTACTGACGGTTGTTCGAATGTAGGAGAAAGTCCGGTGTTGGCAGCGGCGCATGCCCTGCAGGAGGGAATCACCGTAAATGTGGTCGGTGTAGTTGATTATGGTACGATCGGTGAAATCGGCAGCCGCGAGATTGCTGACATTGCCAAGGCCGGGGGAGGCCTTAGCCGAATAGTCGGAACACCACAACTGGCGCAGACGATTCAGATGATGACACGCAAGACCGTGGTTCAGACGATCCAGCAGGCGGTTAATAAAGAGGTAAAAAAGATACTAGGCGACGGCTCACTGGATCAGCTGCCTCCTGTTCAACGTTCACAGGTTGTTACAGTTGTAGATGAACTGACAGAAACAACGCCGCTGCGCATTGCACTTCTTATCGATGCCAGTGCCAGTATGAAGCCTAAACTGGGTGCTGTGGAAGATGCAATCCGCGATTTGGCACTCAGTTTAGAAGCACGGGAAGGCAAGAGTGAGATCGCTGTGTTTCATTTTCCCGGAAATAACAGCAGTGAAGATGCCAAGCTTGATCTGGATTGGACGCATGACATGTCAGGTATTCGTACGCTATTCTCTAAATTACACATGAGAGGCGCAACACCGACTGGCCCAGCTATTTTCAAGGTGCTTGAACATTATCGTTATGATACACTGGATGAACATCGTGGACGCCGACTAAGCGATGACCACGACGAAAGAGAAGGGATGATTGGTGGGTATGTCGTCTAATCCGTCCTATCCTACTGGTACCTTAATTAACGGCAAATGGCGGGGTAACCGTTATGTCGTTGAGCGGATGCTGGGAAGGGGCGCGAACGGAACCGTATATCTTGTGCAAAGAGAAGGCAGACGGGAAAGGTACGCGCTAAAAATCGGATACGATACACTTGAACTTCAATCGGAGATCAATGTACTGACCTCGCTGCAATCGCGACGAAAGCGGAATGAACATCGGGCTCGTCGTGAGAATCCATTGTCTTCTTATTTTTTGGAAGCGGATGATTTTGCGAATGGGGATAATATCCCCTTCTATGTGATGAGGTATGTTGAAGGCAAACCGCTGCATCATTTTTTATCGAAAAACGGTCCCGATTGGTTAGGCCTGGTAGGTCTTGGTCTGCTTGAAAAGCTGCGCACACTTCATGAATGTGGATTTGTGTTCGGTGATTTGAAGCCCGAGAACGTCATGGTATCTAAATACGGTGAAGTGGAACTGATCGACTTTGGGGGCACAAGCCCTATTGGTCGTAGCGTGAAGCAGTTTACCGAATGGCATGATCGTGGTTTCTGGAATGCGGGCAGTCGAATCAGCGATGAGGGTTACGATCTTTTCGCATTTGCTGTGCTGTGTCTTCGTTTGCTCAATGAAGAAGGGCTCAAAAAGGCAGCCTTACAGCTGCCGCAGACGAGAAGTGTGGACGAATTATTTAAGCTGGCTAGAAATTTACCCAATAAGAAACTATCCTCCTGGATTTGTATGGCGTTAAAAGGGGGGTTCTCAGGCTCTGCGGATGCTACTGAGGTCTGGCGAAACCATATTTATAACTCGCGCAGAAAGCGCCCGGATAGTATGGACACCCCCCGGTGGTTAAAAAATGCATTCGCATTGTCTTTGTTTTTGCTCGCCTTTACGATTTATTGGGTATTCCGTTTTTGAACTCATACATATAGTTGGAGAGAGAGGGGGGCGCATATGGAGCAAATGAATGGACTGGTGGAGTCTGTATTGGAGTCAGCAGCCGAGCATGAGCTGTGGGCGCCCCATGACACCATTGTAGTCGCAGTTTCCGGCGGCCCGGATTCTGTGGCTCTTTTGCATGTTTTACATGAAATATCTTTAAAATTTATACCGCTTACCTTAATATGTGCTCATGTGAATCATGGATTTAGGCCGGAGTCAAAGGAAGAGGCAGAGCTCGTACGTGGTATGGCTGAAGAACTGGGACTGCCCTTTGAGTTTGCGGAATTCGATATTCCCTCCTTGGCTAAAGAGAGTGGACTTGGTCCTGAGGGTACTGCACGTGAGAAGCGGTACGAATTTCTGATTGATACGGCGCACCGATATGGGGCGCGTTCTGTTGCTCTGGCTCATCATGCTGATGATCAGGCAGAAACTGTAATTATGCGTCTATTACGCGGAAGTGGCTTATCTGGACTGTCGGGTATCAAGTGGAAAAGAACAGAAAAAAAGGTGGAACTCATTCGCCCATTCCTACGTATTAACAAAACAGCACTTTTAGGGTTATGCCAAAATGAAGGTTTCACTTATGCTGAGGATGCCACCAATCTGCTGACGAAATACAAGCGGAATGCCATTCGTTTGGAAGTTCTTCCTTTTCTGGAAAAGTATAATGGCAGAGTGAGGCAATCCCTCGTACAGCTTGCGGAAATTGCGGGAGCTGAAGATGAGTATATGGAAGCTTCTGCGGCAAAATGCTTTGAAGAGCTAGTTTCGGAAGGGGATGGGAAATACACCTTTAACAGAGCTTCATTTGCTGCCATACCCTCCGCTTTACAACGGCGTTTGATTAAACTAATATTAAATTATCTGTCGGCGGATTTATCTGCCCTTGATTTCCCCAAGATTGAAGCTGTACGTCGGGGAACGCTGCAGAGCTATCCCACCACCTGGAGCTTGGATTTGGGTGGAGGCCTGACTTGTGTGCGGCAATATGATAGTATCTTGTTCTCGTCCAAGCCCACGACGCCACAGGCAAGCTATACATATCGTCTGTTTTTACCGGACTCTGAGCTTAAACTGGAGGAAATAGGTAAGGTGATGTCGATGGCGGTACTGGAGAGAGAAAACTTTTTTGTACAGGGGGAGGATTATGGGAAGATGTCGGCTTGGTTTGACCGTGATGAACTGGTCTTTCCACTGACGATACGATCCCGATTGCCTGGAGATACCATAAGGATCATGGGATTAAACGGAAGCAAAAAGGTAAAAGATATTTATATTGATGATAAAATACCTGCTTCCGAACGGTCATTGATTCCCCTCGTTTGTGATGGTTTGGGCAATATCGTCTGGATTCCGGGCGTAAGACGCTCGATGCATGCCGCAGTAGGGCGGCACACGACCTCCGTACTTCTATTGTCTCTGGCAGAGCTGGATGACCGCGAAGAAACGTAATGGTCGAAGTAAGTCTTTCATAGTATAACTTAGGAGGTTTCGCAAGTTGCAAAACGATATTCAAGAAGTATTGATCACCGAAGAGGAACTTCAGCAGAAAATTAAGGAGCTCGGTCGAACACTGAGCGAAGAATACGCAGGTCGTACCCCTTTAGTAATTTGTGTACTAAAAGGTGCGTTTATATTTATGGCAGATTTGGTTAAAGCCATTACAGTACCTGTTGAGATGGATTTCATGGCAGTGTCCAGCTATGGAGCATCCACCAAGTCCTCTGGAGTAGTCAAAATTATTAAGGATTTGGATGTATCGGTAGAAGGCCGCGATATCTTGATCGTTGAAGATATTATTGACAGTGGTCTTACACTCAGCTATTTAATTGAGTTGCTCCGCAACCGGAATGCTGCTACTATCTCTGTGGTTACCTTGTTTGATAAACCATCAGGCCGCACTGTTAATCTTGAAGCCAGCTACACAGGCTTCGTGTTACCTGACGAATTTGTAGTAGGCTACGGATTGGATTATGCCGAGCGGTATCGGAACCTCCCATATGTTGGAGTACTGAAACCTGAGATTTATTCCAATTGAACTAAGGACTGCCTCGATCATACGGATCGGATACCCACAACTTCCTTTATTTGAGGTGTCCCAAGAGGCTATGGTACAATAACTTGAGTGTTGTGAGAGGAGGTAGGGGATGAATCGGTTCATCCGGAATTCTGGTTTTTATTTGATTTTATTTTTAGTCGTGGTGGGTATTGTCCAGTTTGTGAGCAATGGAAATGAAGCCGCCGATTTCCCTAGATACGACGAGTTACGGCAGGAGATCAAGAACAACAATGTGAAGGATTTGACGGTTCAGTTTGAGGGTAATGCCTTTCTGGTCACAGGCGAGTATAGAGAGCTGCCTGCCGATACTAAATCGAAAAGCTTCTCCACATATATTCCTCCTACAGATGCCGCTATCAATGAACTGATTCAAGCCAGCGATGTTAATGGGATTGAATTAACTCAGAAGAAAATGGAAGGTACCAGCATTTGGCTGACATTCCTTTCTTCAATTATCCCACTGGTAATTATGTTCATCTTGTTCTTCTTCCTGTTTAACCAGGCGCAAGGTGGCGGCGGTAAAGTCATGAATTTCGGCAAGAGCAAGGCTCGGTTATATAATGAAGAGAAGAAGAAAATCAGCTTTGAGGATGTAGCAGGGGCGGACGAAGAGAAGCAAGAGCTTGTCGAAGTCGTTGAGTTCCTAAAAGATCCACGCAAATTTGCAGCTGTTGGCGCACGTATTCCTAAGGGCGTATTGCTTGTAGGTCCTCCGGGAACAGGTAAAACATTGCTTGCCCGTGCGGTAGCAGGTGAAGCTGGCGTTCCTTTCTTTAGTATTTCCGGTTCTGACTTTGTGGAAATGTTCGTGGGTGTCGGTGCTTCTCGGGTACGTGATTTGTTCGAGAATGCTAAGAAGAATGCTCCATGTATTATCTTCATTGATGAAATTGATGCTGTGGGTCGTCAGCGTGGTGCCGGTCTTGGTGGCGGACATGACGAGCGTGAACAGACGCTTAACCAATTGCTGGTTGAGATGGATGGATTCGGTGGTAACGAAGGCATTATTATTGTAGCGGCGACTAACCGCGCTGATATACTTGATCCGGCATTGCTTCGTCCAGGACGTTTTGACCGTCAAATTACGGTTGACCGTCCTGATGTGAAAGGCCGTGAAGCTGTACTTAAGGTTCACGCTCGTAACAAACCGCTTACGAAAGATGTAAGACTGGATGTTGTTGCTAAACGCACAACCGGATTCACAGGTGCTGATCTGGAGAATCTGCTGAATGAGGCAGCTTTGCTAGCTGCACGTCGTAACCGTAAAGATATTTCCATGATTGAAGTGGATGAAGCTATTGACCGTGTTATCGTAGGTACTGAGAAACGCAGCCGTGTGATCAGTGACCGCGAGAAACGTATTGTAGCTTATCATGAAGCAGGCCATACTATTGCTGGTTACTTCCTTGAGCACGCCGATATGGTGCATAAAGTTACTATTATCCCACGCGGACGTGCAGGCGGATATGTTATTATGCTTCCGAAGGAAGATCGGATGATCGTTACCAAGCAGGAGCTTTTGGATAAGGTTACTGGATTACTTGGTGGACGTGTTGCTGAAGAATTGTTTATTGGTGAGATCGGTACGGGTGCATACAGTGACTTCCAACAGGCTACGCGCATCGTGCGTGCCATGATTATGGAGTACGGTATGAGCGATAAGCTTGGACCTATGCAGTTCGGATCTTCTCAAGGTCAAGTATTCTTGGGTCGTGATATTGGGCATGAACAGAATTACAGTGACTCCATTGCTTATGAGATTGATCAGGAAATGCAGAACTTTATTACTTCGAGTTACGAACGTTGTAAAGATCTGTTGATCAAACACTCCAAAGAAATGCACTTGATTGCCAATACATTACTTGAGAAAGAAACACTTGAGCTTGATCAGATCACACAACTGATTGAACAAGGATTCCTTTCCGAGGATGGTAAACCAGAGGGTGGCGAAGGTGTTGCCCATGAAGTTGGCGAGCCTGTCATCGACAATATCGGTGATGTGCGAGTTCGCATTCAAGGCAAGCCTGAGGATGAACAGTCCACACTTCCTGACCTATCGAAGGATATCCCGAATAACCCTGATTCTGAGGGTAATGACGGTTCTGACGATGACAATAAAGGTGGGGGCACTAGCCTTACCTAATTGGGTCCACCATTCATATGATGTAAATTTATCCGGAGAACGTAACTGTTCTCCGGATTTTTTATTTTAATTTTTAAGGGATTCTATGCCTTAAAGCCTGTCCAGTTACATTGACAGGGGCTGGAACGTTGTGTACATTAGTGATTAATATTACTTACTATTTATATCAGCATGTTCATTTTTTCACCATGATGGCGCATGCCATTTGATAACATCATGTCGGCGAAAAGCCGCGAGGATTTAAGGGGGAGAACAATCGGTGGAAGCTCTGGCGCTTGAGCGCAAGCAGGAACAGAATCGAGAACTTCGTATACGTCTTGAACAGCTTAAAAAGGAACGAAACGCAATCATTTTAGCTCATTATTATCAACGTGATGAAATTCAGGAGGTTGCCGATTTCCGGGGCGACTCTTTTTTACTCGCTCAGAAGGCTGCAGAGACAGATGCAGAAGTTATTGTATTCTGCGGTGTTCATTTCATGGGGGAAAGTGCAAAAATTCTAGCCCCGAACAAAACCGTCCTTATTCCTGATGAACGTGCAGGCTGTCCAATGGCAGATATGGTCAATGTAGACGGTTTGCGTAAGCTAAAAGCTCAACATCCAAATGCTAAAGTAGTCACTTATATCAACTCGTCCGCCGAGATTAAAGCAGAAACCGATATTTGTTGTACCTCTGCTAATGCTGTGAAAGTAATCGAATCCCTTGATGCCGAAGAGATTATTTGGGTCCCAGATAAGAATCTTGGTCAATATGTACAAGATCAGACGGGCAAGAAGCTGATTATTTGGGAAGGCTATTGCAACACTCACGACATGTTGACCGTCAAAGATGTAGTAGAAATGAGAGCAAAATATCCAGATGCGGAATTTGTAGTTCATCCAGAGTGTCGTCCTGAAGTAGTCGCCATGGGTGACTATGTAGGCAGCACTACATCAATTCTGGAGTATTGCCGGAAATCGGATCGTAAGCAATTTATCGTTGGAACGGAAGATGGTACCGGATATCAGCTTCGTAAGGATAGTCCAGATAAAGAATTCCATTTTGCTACCAAATTTCTTGTTTGTCCTAATATGAAAGTTAATAATCTAAAAAAACTGGTGAAATGCCTGGAGACGATGAAGCCACAAATCTATGTACCGCCTGCTGTCGCCGACAAAGCCAGAACATCCCTAGAGCGCATGCTACAAGTCCGGTAGCATGCGCTACTCTTTCGTTGAAACAGGTGAAAAGCGGTCATGATTCCACAATATTTGGTTGATTTTGATCTTCGGGATATTCCTACGGTAAAGACAGATTGTATTGTTATTGGTTCAGGGATTGCCGGGTTATTCACGGCTATTAAAGCCAGTGAAGATCGGCGTGTCATAATGATCACAAAGAAATCAGTAATGGAAAGTAATACTCGCTATGCACAGGGGGGGATCGCAGCTGTTATAGCTGAGGATGATTCCCCTGCTTACCACCGGCAGGATACCTTAATGGCCGGAGCAGGTCTTTGCTCCTCAACAGCTGTCGATGCACTTGTTAATGAAGGGCCGGAAGGCGTTCATGAGTTAATACGCTTAGGAACTCTGTTTGATAGGGAAGATGGGGTATTGGCTTTGACTCAGGAAGGAGCGCACAGCCACCGCCGTATTTTGCATGCTAATGGGGATGCTACAGGTTATGAGATTGTTCGTGCATTGGCGGAACAGGTAGCCGAACATGAGAATATCGAGGTCTGGGATGATCATTATGTTATCGATCTCATCACTGAAGGTGGAGAATGTGTAGGTGCATTATTGCAGCGGCCCGGTGGTGGTCGTTTGTTCCTGCAAGGAGATGCAACCATTTTGTGCTCTGGTGGAGCAGGACAGTTATATCGTTACACCACCAACCCTGAAGTAGCTACAGGAGATGGTGTAGCGATCGCCTATCGCGCTGGGGCTCATATACGAGATATGGAATTTATTCAATTTCATCCTACAGCACTTAGTTACCCAGGAGCTCCTAGATTTTTAATCTCCGAAGCTGTGCGTGGGGAAGGAGCAGTCTTGCGCAATATTAATGGAGAACGGTTCATGGAACGTTATCATGACCTGCTTGAGCTAGCTCCGCGGGATATTGTAGCACGAGCCATTGTAAATGAAATGGAACATACTAAATCAACGTTCGTTTATTTGGATATTACACATGAATCTCCAGAGATGGTGAAGCATCGGTTTCCCACAATATATGAGACATGTATGGGCTATGGACTGGATATTACAAGTGATTGGATTCCAGTGGCTCCCGCTGCGCATTATATGATGGGGGGGATTAAGACCGATCTGAATGGAGAGAGCACTATCCCACGTCTGTTTGCTTGCGGAGAGGTTTCCTCCACAGGCCTGCATGGCGCTAACCGTTTAGCTAGTAATTCATTATCTGAGGCCATTGTATTCGGACAGCGTATTATTGATCGGATTCATGAGCTTTCCCCGCTGGACCGTGATGTTTTATCGGTTAACAGTAACGAGGGACGTGTAGATTCGCCAACTCAAGCTATTGTGGAACGTCGTTTGAAGCTACAGAAGGTAATGGTTCGATATGCCGGACTACGTCGTAACGAAGAGATGTTACTTAAAGGACTAGATGAATTAAAACGACAGCTGCCAATCTTTGGATCAGCATTGTCCAAACGTGAGGAATATGAATTTGCTAATATGCTGACCTGCTGTTTGCTTGTGACAGAGTCTGCTCTGGCACGGGAAGAGAGCCGTGGGGCACATTACCGTGAGGATTATCCGCAGCGGGATGATGATCAGTGGCGTAAGCACCTGCTTCAAATTCGCGAACTGGGAATAGTGGAGGAATTAAGCGATGATGTTTAATGGTTACAATGAAGAGCTAGTACAATCCATCAAGGCTTGGTTGCGGGAAGATGTTGGTTCCGGAGATGTAACCACGCAGATGACGATTCCAGTGGGCCATGAGTCCAAAGGGATTATTCATGCCAAGGAAGACGGTATAATTTGTGGCATTCCAATTGCAGAGCTGGTCTTTGAAATTGTGGATCCGGCACTTAGTTTTACAGCCCTTGTCGAAGAAGGCCAAGCTGTAACTAAAGGGACAGTAATTATTGAGGTTGAGGGCAGCACACATGCGATTCTAACAGGTGAGCGGCTTGCGCTTAACTTGATGCAGCGTCTTTCGGGTGTGGCATCACGTACAGCTTCTTTCGTGCAGGTGCTGGAGGGATTACCGACTCGTCTAGTGGACACACGTAAGACAACACCAGGTCACCGGATGCTGGAGAAATATGCTGTTCGTATTGGTGGAGGCTTTAATCACCGTTTTGGGTTATATGATGCAGTTATGATCAAGGATAATCATATCAAAGGCGCAGGTGGTATTCGGCAGGCTGTAGGTCGTGCCCGGAAGAACATCCCGCATACGATGAGCATCGAAGTGGAGACCGAGAATTTAGAGCAAGTCGAAGAGGCGCTGGCAGCAGGTGCTGATATTATAATGCTCGATAACATGTCTAACAATATGATGAAGCAAGCCGTGGCTAGGATTAAATCGAAAGCTCCGCATGTTAAGACAGAGGCTTCTGGCAATGTATCGTTAGAAACCTTACGCGGGATTGCTGAAACGGGTGTGGATGTGATTTCTGTCGGGCGCCTTACGTACTCCTTCTCCAGTCTGGATATCAGTCTAGACCTTAATGCCAAGAAGGAAGGGCCTTTGTCATGATGCTTGCTGTCGATATCGGTAATACCAATATTGTTCTCGGTGTATATAGAAAACGCGAATTGCTGCATCATTTTCGGCTAAGTACTGCGCGTCAATCGACCGTGGATGAATATGGAGTAATGATACACAATCTTTTTCACATGTCAGGTATATCTGTCAAAGACGTTGAAGGTGTAATTATATCTTCGGTTGTTCCGCCACTAGTTAAGACTATTGAGGATATGTGTATTAAATATATAGGGAAAGACCCATTGATTGTTGGACCAGGAATTAAGACGGGGCTTAACTTACGTTATGAGAATCCGCGTGAAATTGGCGCAGACCGGATTGTTAATGCAGTTGCTGCGATTGAACAATACAAATGTCCACTTGTCGTTGTTGATTTTGGTACGGCTACGACTTTTGATTGCATTGATGCAGGTGCTAATTATCTTGGTGGCGCGATTGTCCCCGGTCTAGGCATTTCAACGGAGGCATTATACCAGCGGGCATCTAAGCTGCCGCGAATTGAATTGGAGAAGCCTAAAAAGGTCATCGGGCGTAATACGGTGCACGCGATGCAGGCCGGGATTATTTTTGGCTATGCGGGTCAGGTTGAGGGCATTGTTAAACGAATTAAAGTCGAGATGAACGCTCCCGAACTGAAGGTTATTTCGACCGGAGGCCTTGCCTCGCTAATTGCGGGTGAAACGGACTGTATCGATGAAGTAAATCCTATGTTAACGCTAGAAGGATTAAGAATTATTTACGATCGTAACCAATAAAGATAAAGAAGCCTAAAAGGCGAAGAGATAGGAGGGCTATGCACCCAATGGAAAAAAAGAAGGATCGACTAATCCGCGGCACGGCTCTTAATGGTAAAGTGAGAGCGTTTGCTGCCCGCACAACTGAATTGGTTGAAGAACTAAGACGCAGACACGATACGTATCCAACGGCTACAGCCGCAATGGGACGTACAGTTACCGCTGCAGCCATGATGGGCGCTATGCTCAAGGGTAGTGAGAAGCTGAGTATTATGGTTAAAGGGAATGGACCGATCGGACAAATCGTTGCAGAATCCAATGCATTGGGAGAAGTGCGTGGTTATGTGCATAATCCTCACATTCATTTACCGAGCAATAGCATGGGGAAGCTGGATGTAGCTGGAGCGGTGGGAACTGAAGGGTTCATTGATGTTATAAAAGATTTAGGTATGAAAGAGCCGTACAGAGGTAGTATTCCTATTATCTCCGGGGAGCTTGGCGATGATTTCACCTATTATTTTGCGGTTTCTGAGCAAACTCCAGCTGCGGTCGGCCTAGGTGTACTGGTAGATACCGATGAGTCAGTAATTGTGGCTGGAGGATTTATTGTTCAGCTTCTTCCTGGTCTGACTGATGCGGAGATCACAGAGATTGAAAAAGCTGTAGGGGCGATGCCTTCTGTAACAGCGCTTCTCGATCAGGGGCTGGAGCCAGAAGAAATGCTGCGCTACCTGTTGCCGGATGCAGTGGTTATGGATGAACTGGATATTAACTTTGCTTGTCAGTGTTCGCGTGAGCGGGTAGAGCAGACATTGGTTAGCTTAGGACGGGATGAACTGGAGAGATTAATTGCAGAAGATGAACAGGCTGAAGTCGTATGCCATTTTTGCAATGAGGCTTATGTTTTCAATAAGGACGATTTACAGGTCATTTTAGAACAAGCGAATTCGTAGGGTATTGGGATGATGACGAGACAGGAACGTGCACTTCGCAATACGGTTATTATTCTAGCTGTTGCAACTTTAATGCTCGGGGGTCTATTATTCTGGAGTTTGCGCGCCATGGCCCTTCTTAAAGGAGATACAACAGACAATGAATCACCGGATGTAGCGACTGCAGGCGGACAACCGATAACGGATCAGCAGTGGATGGATGAGCTCAAAAAAAAGCATGGAGAAGAAGTGTTAATCAGTATGCTTAACCATATTGTCGTGAACATGGAAGCTAAGGCATTAGGAATTACCGTGACAGACGATGAGGTTAAGCAGGAACTGGCACGCACTATAGTTGGGTACGAATCAGAAGCGCAATATTATGCTCAAATGCAATCTCAGCTCGGATTATCTCGTCAGGAAGTGTTCGCAGAGACAGCTTATCGTCTGTCCTTACAAGCGATAGCCACGGTGGGCATTACAATCAGTGATGCCGATATAGATGCTTATTTAGAGCAAAATGCCGAGCGCTTCATTCCAAAAAAGGAAATGCAGCTTTCTATGATCAAGGTCTCATCCTATGAGGAAGGCCAGCAGGTAATGGATCGCTTGGAACAGGGTGAGGATTTCGCTGATTTGGCTAGGGAAGTGTCTATTGATGATGAGAGTCGGCAGCACGGAGGCAGCTTAGGCAAAGTAGAGGAAGATGACCCTTTTTGGCCAGAGGGAATGTTAAAGACTGCCGCTGGATTGGATGTGGGTGATATAGCCGGTCCAATCGAGACAGGGGAAGACTTCGCCATTATCCGCTTGGAGAGTATTCACTCTCCAGAAATGCCGGATCAGAAAGAAATTCGGGCGCTTGTACGTCAAGAGCTGGCTTTGGAGCAAGCCCCTCCCTTGCAGCAGGTGGAAAGCGATTTACGCAATAAATATGAGGTATCAATAAATATTGACAACAGCCTGCAAGATTGATAATATGATATTAACGTAAACCCTACCGTTTTAGTCGGAAATAACTGACGGTGGTCAACAATTTAAACTCCATACACAGAAGCATAAAGTCATAATTTACGTTCTTATATCGCATTTATCATTCTAAGGAGGTTTTTGCTCATGGCTAAAGTCGTTAACAACGTAACAGAATTGATCGGAGGTACTCCGCTCGTTCGTTTGAATCGTCTGGCACAGGAAGGCTCCGCAGATATTTATTTGAAATTGGAATATCAGAACCCGGGATCAAGCGTAAAAGACCGGATTGCAATCAGCATCGTGGAAGAAGCTGAGCGTGAAGGTCTACTGAAACCGGGAGGTACGATTGTAGAAGCTACTAGTGGTAACACTGGTATCGGCCTGGCACTTGTAGCTGCTGCTAAAGGTTATAAAGCAGTTATCGTAATGCCGGAAACAATGAGCTTGGAGCGCCGTAATCTCCTTCGCGCATATGGAGCGGAATTGGTGCTGACCCCAGGATCGGAAGGTATGAATGGTGCGGTTAAGAAAGCAGACGAAATTCTGAAAGAGAACCCAAGCTATTTCCCATCCGAGCAATTCAAGAATAAAGCGAACGTGAAGATTCACCGTGAGACTACTGGACCTGAAATTATTGACGCTATTGAATCCATCGGCGGTCCTTTGGATGCTTTTATTGCAGGTATCGGAACAGGCGGAACGATCACTGGTGCGGGTGAAGTGCTGAAAAGCCAATATCCTGATATTAAGATCTATGCTGTAGAACCTGCTGCTTCCCCAATCTTGGCTGGAGGCAAACCAGGTCCTCACAAAATCC
Organism: Paenibacillus sp. FSL H8-0315; assembly: GCF_038005365.1. Lineage (NCBI taxonomy): Bacteria > Bacillati > Bacillota > Bacilli > Caryophanales > Paenibacillaceae > Paenibacillus > Paenibacillus sp. FSL H8-0315. The sequence goes on from NZ_JBBOTA010000001.1 coordinate 3,400,804, forward strand.
AGGGTATCGGAGCTAACTTCATCCCTGAGATTCTGAACCAAGATATTTATGATGAAATCATCCACGTTGAGAATGATGAAGCTTTCGAAACTGCACGTCGTGTAGCTAAAGAAGAAGGCGTCTTGTCTGGTATTTCTTCAGGTGCTGCTGTATTTGCCGCTCTTAAAGTAGCTAAAGATTTAGGCCCTGGCAAAAAAGTAGTAGTCATTATCCCAAGTAACGGCGAACGTTACCTGAGCACACCACTTTACAATTTCGAAGCGTAATTGTTTGCAATAACGTAAATCTATAAGAGTCTTCATACCACTTTTTTGGTGGTGATGGAGACTCTTTTCGTTGATTTAAAAGGCATTTAGTACTTTGCATATATGGCAGGCTAGACGTGGTAATTTTATTATTGTTGAAAAAAGCTCTGGTTTTTGCAGAAAACGAAAAAATCATAATAATTTCCTATCGCTGAGGGCTTTTCAATAATGCCTTAAGTACAGTATACTGACAGGCAATATACTACTGACGATTGGACAAAACTAAGCAAATGCTTACGAAGCGAGTTTTATTGCGAAGTGATGTCTACGAAGTAATGGCTTCATAAAACTTTTAGGAGGATGGCTTTGGAAATCATAACAACCTGGAACGAGTGGGAACAATGGGCTGCTGAAGACTGGAGCATGTTTCCCTTGATTATAAAATCCCCCCGGTGCACCAACGAATTACCCGCGTCCTGGGAGAAAGCCTGGGAGTTAGCTTCCCAGTATTCTGTAGTTTTAGAAAGTGGTAAGGGTGGCCGTTATACGTACTTGGGCTTAAATCCTGTTTCGATATTGAAGGGCAAGGAGGATAACGCGGAAGTATTTAGCTTCCCTACTGAATCTTTGGAATCAGCATCAGTGAACGAGGAGAGGACACCTGAGGCAACAACACTGCATGGACAACCGCTGGAGCTACTGCAGCAATGGATGTCGGATTTTACGTCGCCTAAGTTAAAGGTTGAAGATGTTCCTCCTTTCTCTGGTGGATGTATTGGATTCCTTGGTTATGATGTGGTTCGTTCTTTGGAACGATTGCCGTCTCTTGCCCAAGATGATCCTGATTTTCCTGATTATCTTTTTATGAGGTTTGACGAGATATGGATTTATGATCACGAAGAGCATGTGCTGTATTGTGCTGTCCACGTTCCAGTTCCAGCAGACTGTGGGCTGGAGGATCTGCAAAATCTCTATCTTGGCAGTATAGAACAGGCTGGACAAATGGTAGAGCAGTGGCAGCTGATATCTTCAGCTGCAGGATTGGATGATGAGGCCGTGGGCAGCATTGAGGCCCTTACAGTTTCATCAGGAGAGTGGCCGGGCATGGCCTCGGCTTTCTCGCCTGAGAAGTTTCAGCAGGCAGTGCTGGACGTTCAGGAATACATCCGCCAAGGCGATGTCTTCCAAGTGAACCTCTCGCTGCGCCAGGAGGCGCAGCTGAAGTCCTCGCCGGAGGATGTTTACGAGTGGCTGCGCAAGCTCAACCCGTCCCCGTACATGGGGCTCTTGCGGTCGCCCGGCTTCGCGCTGTCCAGCGCCTCACCAGAGCTGCTCGTCAAGCTGCATGGGGACAAAGTGAGCGCCCGGCCCATCGCCGGCACCCGGCGCCGGGGACTCACTCCCGCGGAGGATGCCGCCATGGAGGCGGAGCTTCGCGGGAGCGAAAAAGAGATCGCCGAGCATATCATGCTTGTCGATCTGGAACGCAACGACATCGGACGTGTCGCTGCATACGGTTCCGTCAGCGTGCCGGAGCTGATGACGGTGGAGCGCTACTCTCATGTGATGCATCTCGTTTCGCAGGTAGAGGGCCAGATTGCGCCGGATAAAGACGCTTATGCGGTTATTGCAGCTTTATTCCCGGGGGGAACCATCACAGGGGCTCCCAAGGTAAGGACAATGGAGATTATCGAAGAACTGGAGCCGGTTCGACGGGGACCCTATACAGGTTCGATGGGTTTTATTGACTATAACGGCAATATGGAATTAAATATTATTATAAGAACGCTGGCTGTAAAAGACGGGGTCGGATATATTCAGACAGGTGCCGGCATAGTGATCGATTCTGATCCCTACCGTGAATACCGTGAATGCCATAATAAAGCCAAAGCGGTAGTGAAGGCAGTACTCTGTAGTGAACTGCAGCAGGAATTGCCAGCTACCAGCGGAGCCGAAGGGGGAGTAGCACTGTGATCTTGGTCATCGATAATTATGATTCCTTTACGTATAACCTCGTACAGTATTTAGGTGAGCTTGGGGAAGAGGTTAAAGTGCACCGCAATGATGAAATTACCATCGAAGAGATTGAAAAACTGGCACCTGACCATATTCTGATTTCACCAGGCCCATGTACACCAAATGAAGCGGGAATTAGTCTGGAATTGTTGCATCATTTCAAGGGGATCATTCCGATCTTCGGCGTATGCCTTGGACATCAAGCGATTGGACAAGCATTTGGTGGCAATGTCATCCGTGCTGAGCGTTTGATGCATGGGAAGACATCGCCTATTTACCATAACGGGACCTCAGTTTTTGAAGGTCTGGAGTCTCCATTTACAGCTACCCGATATCATTCACTGATTGTAGAGCGGGAGAGTCTCCCAGATTGCTTGGAGATTACGGCTGAGACTGAAGAGGGGGAGATTATGGCATTGCGCCATAAAGAATACCCTATTGAAGGTGTGCAGTTCCACCCGGAATCTATTATTACGGATCATGGTCATACGATGCTGCGTAATTTCTTGAAACGGAGAGCCGGAGAAACGGCATGAAATATATAGGATTTAACAATGGTGTCATTGACGCCCGAGAAGCCGTGGTTTCTGCCTTGGATCACGGCTTTTTGTACGGCATTGGCTTGTTCGAAACCTTTCGGACCTATGGGGGAGTTCCCTTTTTGCTGGAGCGTCATTTGAAGCGTATGGCAGAGGGGTGCAAGGAACTGGGCATTCCATTTGAGGCAGAAGCGGCACATCTACTTGACTGGATTAAGCGCGTCATGGACAAAAATGAATTAAAAGAAGCTTATATACGCTATACCGTAACAGCCGGTGAGGATATTCTCGGATTACCTGCTGGTGATTATCAAAAGCCCAATCATTTGTTGTACATCAAAGCGCTGCCGAAAGTACCAGATAAGCTTAACAGTGAAGGCAAAGAGCTGCAGCTGTTGTCCTTGCGGCGTAATACTCCTGAGGGAACAGTGCGATTCAAGTCGCTGCATTATATGAATAACATTCTGGCTAAGCGTGAGCTTAGAGGGTATGCTTCTGCGGCAAATGGTGCTGAAGGACTAATGCTGACGGCAGAAGAATTTATTGCGGAGGGCATTGTCAGCAACATCTTTTTTATTAAAAACAACAGGCTCTATACCCCAGATCTCACCACAGGCATTCTTCCGGGAATTACCCGGGAAATGGTGCTGGAGCTGGCTCTTAGTGCAGGCCTTAGTGTTGAAGAAGGAACATATCACTGGGAGCAGTTGAAAGCTGCTGATGAAGTGTTTCTTACCAATTCCGTACAAGAAATTGTTCCTGTTACCGGGGTGTGGCACGGAGATGCAAGATTTACTATAGGTACTGGCCAGTGTGGAACAATTACTGCTGGCTTGATTTCATTATATAGAGATAGGACGGCGATTGCGAAATGAGACCAGTCCTCTTTAAGCGGACATACCGTTGTGGAAATACAGACTTGGAGTTAGGAAATCGAACATTGATTATGGGCATCCTTAATGTTACCCCTGATTCTTTTTCAGATGGAGGACTTTGGGATCATCCGGACAAAGCCGTTGAGCATGCGCTGCGTATGGCTGCAGAGGGTGCTGATATTATTGATATCGGCGGTGAATCTACTCGTCCTGGTCATCAACCGGTGGGACTTGAAGAGGAGTTAGCCCGTGTATTGCCTGTGATCGAGAGTATTCATAAGGCGGCACCTCATCTTCCGTTATCCATCGATACCTATAAAGCTGAGGTAGCCCGCCAAGCTATGGCTGCGGGTGCCCATATCATTAATGATATATGGGGTTGTAAGGCTGATCCGGAAATGGCGGCAGTGGCCGCTGCTGCTGACTGTCCTATTATTTTGATGCATAACCGGCAGGACCGTAATTATACGAATCTGAGTGCGGATATGTCGGCTGACCTTAAGGAAAGTATTGATCTTGCGTTAGCCGCAGGTGTTAAGCCGGCCAATATCATATTGGATCCAGGTATCGGCTTTGCTAAGGATTATAATGAAAACCTGCAGGCAATGATGCTTTTAGACGGGTTGACTGAGTTAGGCTATCCGTTGTTACTGGCGACATCCCGCAAAAAATTCATCCGCACGGTACTTGATTTGCCGTCTGATGATGTTGTGGAAGGCACCGCAGCTACAGTAGCTTTTGGTATTGCTCAGGGTTGCCAGATCGTACGTGTACATGATGTATCTCTAATTAAACGAACGGTTAAGATGTGTGATGCGATGTTGTATGCTGCACCTCCAGTGGTGCGTGAATAGCTATATTTTACGAAAAAGGGCGGATTAATCATGGATAAAATGACAATGCATCGCATGGAATATTACGGATACCACGGTGTATTTGAGGAAGAGCGTAAGCTGGGACAACGTTTTTACATTGATTTAGAGCTTGAGCTTGATTTGCAGGGTGCGGGCTTGAATGATGATTTGAATCAAACTGTGAATTATGCTGAAGTTCATGAATTAGTCAAAAATATTGTCGAAATAAAGTCTTTTAAGTTGATTGAAGCTTTGGCAGAATATATTGCATCCTCCGTACTGGACACTTATACTGTTATCAATGCAGTAACGGTTAAGGTAACTAAACCTCATCCGCCTTTCGACATTCATTTTCAGGGAGTGACTGTAGAGCTGCGCAGAACTAGAAAGTGAGAACAAGGTCCATGAATATACATTCCACCTCTGAAGAATCAGAGGCTTATATTGCTTTAGGGGCTAATTTGGGTGACCGCGAGGGCACACTGTCAGAGGCTTTGAACAGACTGGACGCTCATGATGAAATATCGGTGGTCCGCTGCTCCAAAGTTTACGAGACAGAGCCAGTAGGTTATTTAGATCAGCCGCAGTTTCTCAATATGGCAGCAGCTTTGCGAACGACACTTGCGCCCGAGTCCTTGCTGGAAGTGATGTTGGGGATTGAAACGCAGCTGGGTCGTATCCGGGATATCCGCTATGGACCGAGAACGGTAGATTTGGATTTGTTGTGGGTTGAGGGTCAGGTACTCGATACACCACATTTAACGTTACCGCATCCACGCATGTTAGAGCGTGCTTTTGTATTGTTTCCGCTCAGTGACATCGTTCCACAGAATGAACAATCTTCCGGACTTCGCAAGCTGATTACAGCAGCGCTTCAAGACATAGACGGGAAGGAAGGAATTCGGTTGTGGACAACAAGCGTTTGGGACGGAGGGTCAGGGCATTCCGTAAGCTAAAAGGGTATACTCAACAGGATCTTGCGGATCTTGCCGGAATTTCCTTGGCTGTGCTTGGTGCAGTCGAGAGGGGTAACAGACGATTAGAAGATCAAATTTTAGATAAAATTGCGAATGTTCTAGGGGTTACAACAGAAGAGCTTGTGGATCCCAACTCATAATTTCCAAGAATTAAAAGGCAGGAAGTGATACGAATGCTGAAGATTGGCGATATCGAGATGAAAAATCAGGTTGTTCTGGCACCTATGGCTGGCGTGTGCAATCCGGCTTTTCGTCTGATCGCTAAGGAATTTGGTACAGGTCTGGTCTGTGCGGAAATGGTAAGCGATAAGGCCATTATTCACGGAAATACACGTACTCGCGAAATGTTGTTTGTAGATGAACGGGAGAAACCGCTTAGTTTGCAGATTTTTGGCGGGGATAGAGCATCACTGGTGCAAGCAGCTAAAGTCGTTGATAAAGAAACCCATGCTGATATTATCGATATCAATATGGGATGCCCAGTGCCAAAAGTGACTAAATGTGATGCGGGAGCCCGCTGGCTTTTGAATCCCGACAAAATCTATGAAATGGTCTCTGCGGTTGTCGATGTTGTCGATAAACCGGTAACCGTGAAAATGCGGATTGGCTGGGATAGCGACCATATTTTTGTCGAAGATAATGCGCGTGCGGTTGAACGTGCCGGGGGTAAGGCTGTCAGCGTACACGGTCGTACCCGCGAGCAGCTTTACACAGGCCATGCGGACTGGAACTACATCAAGATGGCAAAAGAAGCAGTTTCCATTCCCGTTATCGGCAACGGAGATGTTAATACACCTGAAGATGCTCGGGCTATGTTGGATCAGACTGGCTGCGATGGCGTAATGATCGGGCGTGGAGCACTAGGTAATCCTTGGATGTTGTATCGTACGATTCAATATTTGAGCACCGGCGAGCTTATGCCTGAACCTGGTTTGGATGAGAAGATTAAGGTTGCTATTCTTCATATGGATCGTCTGGTAGCTCTTAAGGGAGAAGCTGTAGCTGTCCGTGAGATGCGTAAGCATATGGCTTGGTATTTAAAAGGCTTGAAGGCTGCCGCTAGAGTGAAGGATGTCCTTATGACAGAAACAAAACGCGATGGAATGGTGAGGATATTGAATGATTTTGTCGTTCAATTAAAGCATGAAGAAGAGAGCAAGGGCATTGAAATGTCTTCTTCTGCTGTATAATCGCCTTTTTTCTGCTGATATTTGAACACATCTGACTTTATATGTGGTGTCATTGACATTTTGTAGCGGTTCCAATATAATTTCACAGTATAAAATCGCCGTTACAGTAAGAGCAATGCAGCAGGGAGGGTTCTTATCCTTCTAGATTAGCATATAGTATGGTGTTTTCAATAATTGTATACGACAGGAGAATCGGTTGAGATGAGCGATAAAGAAGTCATCCTTACGCCGGACGGGCTAAAACGTCTGGAAGATGAGCTGGAGACCCTCAAATCCGTAAAACGCCGTGAGGTTGCTGAACGGATTAAGGTAGCGATTGGCTACGGAGATATCAGTGAGAACTCGGAGTATGAAGACGCGAAGAATGAGCAAGCTTTTATCGAAGGACGCGTTCTCACTTTGGAGAAGATGCTTCGCAACGCGCGTATCATCAATAGCGACGAGATCGTTACTGACGTAGTAAGTATTGGTGTTACTGTAAGTGTCGAGGATTTGGAATATGGGGACACTATGGAGTATACGATCGTAGGTACAGCAGAATCTGATCCACTGAATAACAAGATTTCCAACGAAAGTCCGGTAGGCAAAGCTATTATCGGAAAAAAAATAGGTACGGTAGTTGATGTTTCTACACCTGCAGGAGTTATTCAATATAAAATTCTCGATATCAGAATGAAGTAATATACAGACCTTAATGTCTGTAAATAGATGTGCTGCCATATGTATTAGTCATTTCACTGTACATAGGTAGATAAGGGAACATGTTTGGGAAAGCTTCCTTAGGGAAGCTTTTTTCAAATCATCCAGAAACGATAGGTAAAACAAACTGCTTATATTTTGAGCTGGAACGGGACTGTCCTCTAACTATGGAGACGGAGCCGTTTCTTCTTGTGTATATGATATTACTGAGTTATAAGGGGATGAATCGCATGACCGAGGAAATGAACAATGTGGACAATGCAGAGAACGAACTTAGTGAGCTTTTGCAGATCCGCCGTGCCAAACTGGACGAGCTAAGAGGACTTGGTATTGATCCTTTTGGCAAAAAATACGAGCGCACAGCTAACGCTGGCGATATCGTAGCTAAGTATGATGGACTTTCCAAAGAGGAATTGGACGAGCTTTCTGTTGAAGTGAGCATTGCTGGGCGTATTATGGCAAAACGCGTTATGGGTAAAGCCAGCTTTGCGCATATCCAGGACCTTAGCGGAAGAATTCAGCTTTATGTTCGTCAAGACAGCATTCCTGAAACTCAATACGCGGCGTTTAATGTTCTCGATCTGGGAGATATTATCGGCGTTCGTGGAACAGTATTCAAAACCAAAACAGGCGAGACCTCCATCAAAGTGCATAATCTCGAAGTCTTGTCCAAGTCCCTGCTGCCACTTCCTGAAAAATATCATGGTCTTAAAGATGTAGAACTGCGTTATCGCCAGCGCTATGTTGATTTGATTATTAATCCGGAAGTTCAACAGACCTTTATTGCCCGTTCAAGAATTATTCAATCGATGCGTCGTTATTTGGATTCACTTGGTTATCTTGAAGTTGAAACACCTACACTTCATACGATCGCCGGTGGAGCAGCTGCGCGTCCGTTTATTACTTACCACAACACACTTGAAATGCAGCTGTATATGCGGATTGCTATCGAGCTTCACTTGAAACGCCTTATCGTTGGCGGTTTGGAAAAAGTGTATGAAATCGGCCGTGTCTACCGTAACGAGGGAATGTCGACTCGTCATAATCCAGAGTTCACTATGATTGAGTTGTACGAAGCATATGCCGACTACAAGGACATCATGAATCTCACGGAGAATATGATTGCACATATTGCCCAAGAGGTATTAGGTACACAACTGCTGGATTACCAAGGCAAAGAGGTAAATCTGTCTCCAGGATGGCGTCGTGTAACTATGGTTGATGCTGTTAAAGAAGTAACCGGTGTTGATTTCAGCGTTCACATGACAGATGACGAAGCACAAGCTTTGGCAAAAGAACATCGTGTGCCTGTTGAGAAACATATGACGTTCGGTCATATCCTTAACGCTTTCTTCGAGCAATTTGTAGAGGAAACTCTAATTCAGCCAACCTTTGTAATGGGACACCCTGTTGAGATTTCACCACTTGCGAAGAAAAACGATGAGGATCCACGCTTTACCGATCGTTTTGAGCTGTTTATTGTGGGTCGTGAGCACGCTAATGCATTTAGTGAATTGAATGATCCGATTGACCAACGTCAACGCTTTGAGGCACAGATCCAGGAGAAAGAGCAAGGTAATGACGAAGCTCATGAGATGGATGATGATTTCATCCGCGCCCTGGAATATGGTATGCCGCCTACTGGCGGACTGGGAATCGGCGTAGACCGTTTGATCATGCTGCTTACCAATTCTGCATCGATTCGCGATGTATTGCTGTTTCCACATATGCGTAACCGTACTGAATAGTATCTATAGAACACAGGGCTTAAGGGAGCTGTCTAAGGGCAGTTCTCTCAGCTACTGTTGATTAGAAGCAGTGCTTTCACTTCATCGCTCCTATAGAATGTAGAGATTTAATATTAGTTTCAAAAAAACTCTTGCAATGCATCTCCATACATGATATATTCTAAGTCCGGCCAAGAAGTACACATGCCGAGCTCGAAAAAGAAGTTAAAAAAAGAGCTTGACATTAAATAGCCGAACATGATATAGTATAAGAGTTGCTGCTGAGACATTAAACGGCGCCAACGAGAACTTGATCTTTGAAAACTGAACAACGAGTGAGTGGGAAATCACGTAAGTGAAATCCAAATTAGAGAATTAATTTTCTCGTCAGATGTTTCAAAATGAGCATATCGCTCTTTTCAATACTAATTGGAGAGTTTGATCCTGGCTCAGGACGAACGCTGGCGGCGTGCCTAATACATGCAAGTCGAGCGGAGTTATTTTGAAAGCTTGCTTTCAAAATAACTTAGCGGCGGACGGGTGAGTAACACGTAGGCAACCTGCCCTTCAGACTGGGATAACTACCGGAAACGGTAGCTAATACCGGATAATTTCTTTTTTCTCCTGAGAGAAGAATGAAAGACGGAGCAATCTGTCACTGAGGGATGGGCCTGCGGCGCATTAGCTAGTTGGTGGGGTAACGGCCCACCAAGGCGACGATGCGTAGCCGACCTGAGAGGGTGAACGGCCACACTGGGACTGAGACACGGCCCAGACTCCTACGGGAGGCAGCAGTAGGGAATCTTCCGCAATGGGCGAAAGCCTGACGGAGCAACGCCGCGTGAGTGATGAAGGTTTTCGGATCGTAAAGCTCTGTTGCCAGGGAAGAACGTCCGGTAGAGTAACTGCTACCGGAGTGACGGTACCTGAGAAGAAAGCCCCGGCTAACTACGTGCCAGCAGCCGCGGTAATACGTAGGGGGCAAGCGTTGTCCGGAATTATTGGGCGTAAAGCGCGCGCAGGCGGCTATTTAAGTCTGGTGTTTAAACCTTGGGCTCAACCTGAGGTCGCACTGGAAACTGGGTGGCTTGAGTACAGAAGAGGAAAGTGGAATTCCACGTGTAGCGGTGAAATGCGTAGATATGTGGAGGAACACCAGTGGCGAAGGCGACTTTCTGGGCTGTAACTGACGCTGAGGCGCGAAAGCGTGGGGAGCAAACAGGATTAGATACCCTGGTAGTCCACGCCGTAAACGATGAGTGCTAGGTGTTAGGGGTTTCGATACCCTTGGTGCCGAAGTTAACACAGTAAGCACTCCGCCTGGGGAGTACGGTCGCAAGACTGAAACTCAAAGGAATTGACGGGGACCCGCACAAGCAGTGGAGTATGTGGTTTAATTCGAAGCAACGCGAAGAACCTTACCAGGTCTTGACATCCCTCTGAATCTGCTAGAGATAGCAGCGGCCTTCGGGACAGAGGAGACAGGTGGTGCATGGTTGTCGTCAGCTCGTGTCGTGAGATGTTGGGTTAAGTCCCGCAACGAGCGCAACCCTTAACTTTAGTTGCCAGCAAGTAATGTTGGGCACTCTAGAGTGACTGCCGGTGACAAACCGGAGGAAGGTGGGGATGACGTCAAATCATCATGCCCCTTATGACCTGGGCTACACACGTACTACAATGGCCGGTACAACGGGAAGCGAAGCCGCGAGGTGGAGCCAATCCCATCAAAGCCGGTCTCAGTTCGGATTGCAGGCTGCAACTCGCCTGCATGAAGTCGGAATTGCTAGTAATCGCGGATCAGCATGCCGCGGTGAATACGTTCCCGGGTCTTGTACACACCGCCCGTCACACCACGAGAGTTTACAACACCCGAAGTCGGTGGGGTAACCCGCAAGGGAGCCAGCCGCCGAAGGTGGGGTAGATGATTGGGGTGAAGTCGTAACAAGGTAGCCGTATCGGAAGGTGCGGCTGGATCACCTCCTTTCTATGGAGAATCGTTCTCTGCAATGAGAACATTCAAATCGGAAGTTTAACTTCCACAAACTCAGGTTTAGGCCTGTTACTCACTCGTTGCTCAGTTTTGAGAGTTTAAGCTCTCAAGTAAGACTTGATCCTTGAAAACTGGATACCGAAACGAATTTGCGTTTTAGAACATCTTTTAGCAACTTGTGTAAACAAGTAAATGTTATTAGTGAGATGATTCCAAAGAGAATGTCATCGTATGATATTTTCCTGCGGAAAAATCAAGGTTAAGCTAATAAGAGCACACGGAGGATGCCTAGGCGCCAGGAGCCGACGAAGGACGTGGCGAACAACGAAACTGCCTCGGGGAGCTGTAAGCAAGCTTTGATCCGGGGGTGTCCGAATGGGGAAACCCAGCTGTGGTAATTCGCAGTTACTCATTTCTGAATACATAGGAAATGTAGAGGCAGACCAGGGGAACTGAAACATCTAAGTACCCTGAGGAAGAGAAAACAATAGTGATTCCGTCAGTAGCGGCGAGCGAACGCGGAACAGCCTAAACCTAAGAGCTTGCTCTTAGGGGTTGTGGGACGTCTCACATGGAGTTACAAAGGAATATGGTAGGTGAAGAGGTCTGGAAAGGCCCGCGATAGAGGTAAAAGCCCTGTAACCTAAACTGTGTTCTCTCCGAGACGGATCCCGAGTAGTGCGGGGCACGTGAAACCCCGTATGAATCCAGCAGGACCATCTGCTAAGGCTAAATACTACCTGGCGACCGATAGTGAAACAGTACCGTGAGGGAAAGGTGAAAAGCACCCCGGAAGGGGAGTGAAATAGAACCTGAAACCGTGTGCTTACAAAAAGTCAGAGCCCTATTAATGGGTGATGGCGTGCCTTTTGTAGAATGAACCGGCGAGTTACGTTTAACATGCAAGGTTAAGCCGAGAAGGTGGAGCCGCAGCGAAAGCGAGTCTGAATAGGGCGAATTAGTATGTGGACGTAGACCCGAAACCGTGTGATCTACCCCTGTCCAGGGTGAAGGTGCGGTAACACGCACTGGAGGCCCGAACCCACGTACGTTGAAAAGTGCGGGGATGAGGTGGGGGTAGCGGAGAAATTCCAATCGAACTCGGAGATAGCTGGTTCTCCCCGAAATAGCTTTAGGGCTAGCCTCGGTATAAGAGTAGTGGAGGTAGAGCACTGATTGGGTGCGGGGTCCGCAAGGATTACCAAGCTCAGTCAAACTCCGAATGCCATATACTTATTGCCGGGAGTCAGACAGTGAGTGCTAAGATCCATTGTCAAAAGGGAAACAGCCCAGACCATCAGCTAAGGTCCCCAAGTGTGTGTTAAGTGGGAAAGGATGTGGAGTTGCACAGACAACCAGGATGTTGGCTTAGAAGCAGCCACCATTGAAAGAGTGCGTAATAGCTCACTGGTCGAGTGACTCTGCGCCGAAAATGTAACGGGGCTAAACACACCACCGAAGCTATGGCTAGATACGTATGTATCTGGGGTAGGGGAGCGTTGTGTAGGGGTTGAAGGTGTACTGAAAAGAGCGCTGGACACTACACAAGTGAGAATGCCGGTATGAGTAACGAAAAGATCAGTGAGAATCTGATCCGCCGAAAGCCCAAGGTTTCCTGAGGAAGGCTCGTCCGCTCAGGGTAAGTCGGGACCTAAGGCGAGGCCGAAAGGCGTAGTCGAAGGACAACAGTTTGAAATTACTGTACCACCGTAATCCGCTATGAGCGATGGGGTGACGCAGGAGGGTAGTGACGCGGACTGATGGATGTCCGTCTAAGCAGTGAGGCTGATGTGTAGGCAAATCCGCACATCATTAAGGCTGGGCTGTGATGGGGAGCGAAAATTATAGTAGCGAAGGTCATGATCTCACACTGCCAAGAAAAGCCTCTAGCCAGGAGAAGGTGCCCGTACCGCAAACCGACACAGGTAGGCGAGAAGAGAATTCTAAGGCGCGCGGAAGAACTCTCGTTAAGGAACTCGGCAAAATGACCCCGTAACTTCGGGAGAAGGGGTGCCCCGGTAGTGTGAATAGCACGAGGGGGCCGCAGTGAAAAGGCCCAAGCGACTGTTTAGCAAAAACACAGGTCTGTGCGAAGCCGCAAGGCGAAGTATACGGGCTGACGCCTGCCCGGTGCTGGAAGGTTAAGGGGAGTGGTTAGGGGTAACCCGAAGCTATGAACCGAAGCCCCAGTAAACGGCGGCCGTAACTATAACGGTCCTAAGGTAGCGAAATTCCTTGTCAGGTAAATTCTGACCCGCACGAATGGCGTAACGACTTGGGCGCTGTCTCAACGAGAGATCCGGTGAAATTTTAATACCTGTGAAGATGCAGGTTACCCGCGACAAGACGGAAAGACCCCATGGAGCTTTACTGCAGCTTGATATTGAATTTGGGTACGATCTGTACAGGATAGGTGGGAGCCGTAGAAATCGGAGCGCAAGCTTCGGTGGAGGCGCCGTTGGGATACCACCCTGATCGTATCTAGGTTCTAACCTAGTGCCCTTACCGGGTACGGGGACCGTGTCAGGCGGGCAGTTTGACTGGGGCGGTCGCCTCCTAAAGAGTAACGGAGGCGTTCCAAGGTTCCCTCAGAATGGTTGGAAATCATTCGCAGAGTGCAAAGGCATAAGGGAGCTTGACTGCGAGACCTACAAGTCGAGCAGGGACGAAAGTCGGACTTAGTGATCCGGTGGTACCGCATGGAAGGGCCATCGCTCAACGGATAAAAGCTACCCTGGGGATAACAGGCTTATCTCCCCCAAGAGTCCACATCGACGGGGAGGTTTGGCACCTCGATGTCGGCTCATCGCATCCTGGGGCTGAAGTAGGTCCCAAGGGTTGGGCTGTTCGCCCATTAAAGCGGTACGCGAGCTGGGTTCAGAACGTCGTGAGACAGTTCGGTCCCTATCTGTCGTGGGCGCAGGAAATTTGAGAGGAGCTGTCCTTAGTACGAGAGGACCGGGATGGACGTACCGCTGGTGCACCAGTTGTTCCGCCAGGAGCATGGCTGGGTAGCTACGTACGGACGGGATAAGCGCTGAAAGCATCTAAGCGTGAAGCCCCCCTCAAGATGAGATTTCCCAATTAGTAAGACCCCTTGAAGACGACGAGGTAGATAGGTTGGAGGTGGAAGTGCAGCAATGCATGGAGCTGACCAATACTAATCGGTCGAGGGCTTATCCTATACTTAGAATGCAGATTCGTTTCGGATTCAGTTTTCAGGCATCAAGCCTGTAACACGCTTAGAAATTAATTCTCACTTCTGGTGAAGAACCGAATTTCACGCGGCAGCGTCTGTTTCACAGACGCATGTTTGGTGGCGATAGCGGAGGGGTTCCACGCGTACCCATCCCGAACACGACCGTTAAGCCCTCCAGCGCCGATGGTACTTGGACCGAAGGGTCCTGGGAGAGTAGGACGTTGCCAAGCACGCAAGACCACTGTTGAGTAATCGACAGTGGTCTTTTTGTTATGTAAATAGAGAATTCATTGGGCTATATTTTGAGATACTAAGATGGAGATAAGCGTGGTTTAAAAGGTGAACAGAGGCGAACTGTAAATTTTTAACACACTAAATTGTCCTCTCAGCACGGACTAACGTCCAATAATTCGCTTACTCGGCGGCCGTTTTTTGAATACCTACTCTGATGATGTAATGTTCTTGACAGTCCAAATGCCCTTTGCTAAGATGGCAATAATATATTTTTGGATAAGCATCTCAAACCTTAATTGAAGATCTACACTTGTTCAGCCCCCAGATGTACAGAATTGTCTGTCGTGAATGGACTGGAGTCAAAGGTTCTTCTTTCATAAAGTTTGTAGGCGGGTATAATTTAAAACAACCGAGGAGGAATGACCCAGGTGTGGAAAGATAAGTTTGGTAAAGAAGGTCTAACTTTTGATGATGTGCTGCTGGTTCCGCGTAAATCTGAGGTACTGCCTAAAGAAGTGGATTTGACCACAGTTCTAAGTAAGAATGTGAAGTTGAATATTCCACTTATGAGTGCAGGTATGGACACAGTCACAGAAGCAGCCATGGCCATTGCAATTGCTCGTGAGGGTGGCATCGGGATTATACACAAGAATATGCCTGTAGAGCAGCAAGCGGAAGAAGTAGATCGTGTGAAGCGTTCCGAGAGCGGAGTTATTACGAATCCATTCTCACTTACGGCAGAACACATGGTATCTGATGCAGAGCTTTTAATGGGTAAATATCGCATTTCCGGAGTGCCGATTGTAGACAGTGACAATAAACTTGTCGGTATTCTGACTAATAGAGACTTACGCTTTATTCATGATTTCAATATTCAAATTAAAGAAGTTATGACACATGAGAATCTTGTAACAGCTGCTGTGGGTACAACCCTTCAGGAAGCAGAAGGTATCCTGCAACGTCATAAGATCGAGAAGCTTCCCCTTGTGGACGAGAATAATATTCTTAAGGGCCTCATCACCATTAAGGATATTGAAAAAGCTATTCAATTCCCTAACGGAGCCAAAGATGCACATGGCCGTCTACTTGTTGGAGCAGCTGTTGGTATCTCTAAAGACACCTTCGAACGTACTGCAGCATTAGTAAAAGCTGGTGTGGACTTGATCGTCGTCGATTCTGCACATGGTCACCACATTAATATAATTGAAGCGGTTCGCCAAATTCGTGAGCTGTATCCTGATCTTACGATTGTTGCTGGTAACGTAGCTACAGGCGAAGCAACCCGTGAACTTATTGAAGCTGGTGCATCTGTAGTTAAAGTAGGTATTGGACCAGGATCGATCTGTACTACACGCGTTATCGCTGGTATCGGCGTACCACAGGTTACAGCCATTTATGATTGTGCGACAGTTGCTCGCGAGTACGGAATTCCTATTATCGCTGATGGCGGTATTAAGTATTCTGGGGAGATCACTAAGGCTATCGCAGCTGGTGCTCATGCTGTAATGATGGGAAGTATGTTTGCGGGTACAGAAGAAAGCCCAGGGGAATCTGAGCTTTATCAAGGCCGTAAATTTAAAGTATATCGTGGTATGGGCAGCATGAGTGCCATGAAACAAGGCAGTAAAGACCGTTATTTCCAAGATGATGATAAAAAGCTCGTTCCTGAAGGAATTGAGGGACGTATTGCTTTTAAAGGGCCTCTTTCTGACACTGTTCATCAATTGATCGGCGGATTGCGCTCAGGTATGGGCTATTGCGGTACGAAGTCATTGGAAG
The DNA here is from genome assembly GCF_038005365.1 of Paenibacillus sp. FSL H8-0315. Lineage (NCBI taxonomy): Bacteria > Bacillati > Bacillota > Bacilli > Caryophanales > Paenibacillaceae > Paenibacillus > Paenibacillus sp. FSL H8-0315. The sequence goes on from NZ_JBBOTA010000001.1 coordinate 3,417,128, forward strand.
AACTGCGTAACGATACTTCTTTCATTCGCATCACAAGTGCTGGACTTCGTGAAAGCCACCCGCATGATGTGCAAATTACAAAAGAAGCACCAAACTATTCCGTATAATGGACTAACCGTATTATTTTTTGGACAGACAGGACTATTTCGTCCTGTCTGTCTTTTTTTGCGGGTACCCCTGTGTTAGAATAGAACAAGCTATTGATATGAGATTTAAAGGAGAGTCGTAATCATTGAAGCACAAACGAAAATTTAATGGTAAGCAAATTGTAATTAAGACAGCGACTGTAGGTCTGCTTTTAAATATGTTAATGAACCCTGTAATTCCAGCATTGGCTGAAGCGGGCAAAACTCCGGCTACAACCGAGGGTGCCGCAACTACTACTGAAACTGCACCCAAGACCAACGCAGTTAAGATCCCTTCTGTGGAATCTCTTAACTTGGAATTGAGTTCTGCTATTCTAATAGAACCAACTACAGGCCAAGTACTTATGGCTCTAAATCCAGATACACCACTCCCGCCTGCGAGTATGACCAAGATGATGACTGAATATCTTGTATCTGATGCCGTGAAAAAAGGAGACATCTCTTGGGATCAGAAAGTTATCATTCAAGAGAATGCTTCCAAACAGGTCGGATCACGAATTTTTCTGGCAGCTGGAGATGAACATACGGTTAAAGAGCTATACATAGCGATGGCCGTAGGATCGGCGAATGATGCCACAGTTGCTTTGGCAGAATTGGTATCGGGTTCAGAAGAACAATTTGTAGAACTAATGAATCAGACTGCACAGAAGATGGGCATGAAAAATACCTATTTTATTAACTCAACTGGACTTGATCGGGCAGACATGCCGAAGAAATTCCGTCCTGATCTTGATAAAGAGACTGTAATGTCAGCTAGAGATGCAGCTACTCTTGCTAAATTTATAGTTACTGACCACCCGGACTTCACTGAATTTACAACGATTCAGTCTTATAAATTCCGTGATCGGGATACAGCGCCGATCATTAACTACAACTGGATGCTGGAAGCTAACAAAAGTATCCCCAACTTTAAGGCATATGCTTATCCAGGTCTAGATGGACTGAAGACTGGCCATACCACAAATGCAGGTAACTGCTTTACCGGTACTGCTGTGCGTGATGGAATGCGTCTAATCAGTGTTGTTATGGGTGCTAATTCAGAGGCACATCGATTCACAGAAACAAAAAAAGTGCTCGACTACGGATTTAACAACTTTGAAATCAAACAGGTTGTAGCTCCGAAGGCTGTTATTGCTGGCACGGAAACAGTTCCGGTACTGAAAGGAAAGAATAAAGATGTTTCTATAGTTACTGATGAAGGAGTTTCTTTCATTGTTCCTAAGGGAACGGTTTCTCCTGAAGTTACTACAACTGTTGTAACAAATGACCCTGCAACTTTGGTTGCTCCTATAGCTCAATCCTCTAAAGTAGGTAAAGTTACCTATTCCTACAAGGCTGAAGGCATGCAAGCAGCACAGGAGAAAACAGTTAATCTGATCACAGTAGAGGAAGCTGAGAAGGCTGGCTGGTTCAAGTTGTTCCTTAGAGCGATTGGCGATTTCTTCGGTGATTTATTTTCAGGGATCAAGAACTTGTTCTAATGCAGTTTGGTGTCGAAATCAGCAGTAAATCCGAGTAAATGGGTTGTAGATTTCCCTTCATTGGGGTAAAATTACAAGTTAGATTAAGATAGATCATTCGGGGGGTTAGGACATGGAAACAGGTACATCGCGAGTTAAAAGAGGCATGGCAGAAATGCAAAAAGGCGGCGTCATTATGGACGTCATGAATGCAGAGCAAGCAAAAATTGCTGAGGCTGCTGGTGCAGTTGCTGTTATGGCTCTGGAACGCGTACCTTCTGACATTCGTGCAGCTGGCGGTGTAGCACGGATGGCCGATCCTACAATTGTAGAAGAGGTTCTCAAGGTGGTAAGTATCCCTGTTATGGCTAAGGCTCGTATCGGCCATTATGTAGAAGCGAAAGTTTTAGAATCTTTGGGTGTTGATTACTTGGATGAGAGTGAAGTTCTTACTCCTGCTGATGAAGTATTCCATATTGATAAACATGAGTTCACCGTTCCTTTTGTATGTGGAGCGAAGGACTTGGGAGAAGCACTGAGACGTATTAACGAAGGTGCCTCCATGATCCGTACAAAAGGTGAACCAGGAACAGGCAACATTGTTGAGGCCGTGCGTCACATGCGCTTTATCAACAGTCAAATCCGTAAAGTAACGAATTTGTCCAAGGACGAGCTATATAATGAAGCAAAGAACCTGGGAGTTTCCTACGAGCTGTTGCTCGAAGTACATGAGCTTGGCAAACTGCCGGTTGTTAACTTTGCCGCTGGGGGTGTAGCTACTCCTGCAGATGCTGCTCTTATGATGCATTTGGGTGCTGATGGTGTATTCGTAGGCTCGGGTATTTTTAAATCGGACAATCCTGAGAAATTTGCGCGTGCGATTGTTGAAGCCACTACACACTATACTGATTACAAACTGATTGCTGAAGTATCCAAGAACCTTGGTGCACCAATGAAGGGGATTGATATTGCAACTCTCACCCCGGCTGAACGTATGTCGGAGCGTGGCCGTTAATAGAGAGAAGGTTGTAGGATGAAGATAGGAGTATTGGCGCTGCAAGGCGCTGTTACGGAGCATATTGTTAGTATAGAGAAGACCGGTGCAGAAGGCGTGCCTATCAAGCGTGTGGAGCAGCTAGAAGAGGTTGAAGGCCTGATTATCCCCGGCGGAGAAAGTACAACGATTGGAAAGCTAATGCGGAAATATGGCTTCATAGAAGCCATCCGTGATTTTTCTGATCAGGGTAAGCCTATTTTTGGCACATGTGCGGGTATGATCGTGCTGGCCAAAAAAATTGCCGGTGGTGAACCGGGGCATTTGGAGCTAATGGATATTACCGTAGCCCGGAATGCATTCGGCCGCCAACGGGAAAGCTTTGAATGTGATCTGGAGGTTAAAGGCATTGATGAGCCGGTTCGTGCTGTGTTTATACGTGCACCGCTTATCAACGAGGTAGGACCGGGAGTTGATGTGCTTACAGTCTATAATGATGAGATTGTAACCGCGCGCGAAGGCAACTTGCTGGTGTCTTCTTTTCATCCAGAACTGACCGATGATTTCAGACTGCACCAATATTTTGCCGATATGGTAGAGGCGAATAGGGAAGTCCAACAACAAAATCGCATATAAAGAACATCCTGACTCTTTCAAAGCTGTAATCAGCATTTTGAAAGAGTTTAGGCTGTTTTCAGGAGGGAAACTTTGTGTTAGATGTAAAAATACTACGTAGTGATTACGCAAGAGTGGAAGAGGCTTTAGAAAAACGGGGCAAATCACTGGACTTAATTGCTGATTTTCCACAACTTGATTTGCGTCGACGTGAATTACTGCAAGAAACCGAAGGTCTTAAGAACCGTCGTAATACAGTTTCAGGTGAAGTAGCGAAAAAGAAAAAGAACGGCGAGCCAGCAGATGATCTAATTACAGAAATGCGTACAGTATCTGACCGAATTAAAGAGCTTGATGATGAAGTACGTGAACTGGAAGCTCAGATTGCTGATCTTACTATGAATATCCCTAATATTCCTCATGATTCAGTTCCAGTAGGGAAATCCGAGGATGATAACGTTGAATTACGCCGCTGGTCGGAGCCCAAAGAGTTCGGATTCACTCCGAAATCACATTGGGAGCTTGCGCAGCAGCTTGATATTATTGATTTTGAAGCTGCAGCAAAGGTTACAGGATCCCGGTTTGTTTTCTATAAAGGACTTGGAGCACGTCTAGAACGGGCGCTGATTAACTTTATGATGGATCTTCACAGTGGTGAGCATAACTATGAGGAAATGCTGCCGCCTTACATTGTAAACAAAGACAGCTTGTATGGTACAGGACAACTGCCTAAATTCGAAGAGGATCTGTTCAAGCTGCGGGATACCGAATACTATTTGATTCCTACAGCTGAAGTACCGGTAACGAACTACTATCGCGAAGAGATTTTGACGGCAGCTGACCTGCCTAAATACCATGTAGCTTACAGCTCTTGTTTCCGTTCTGAGGCGGGCTCGGCGGGCCGTGATACTCGCGGTTTGATTCGCCAGCATCAATTCAACAAGGTAGAGTTGGTGAAGCTCACCACCCCTGAATCCTCTTATGAGGAATTAGAAAAAATGACAGCAGACGCTGAAAGTGTGCTGCAGCTGTTGGGACTGCCTTATCGTGTACTTGGGTTATGTACGGCTGATATGGGCTTTACATCGGCTAAGACGTACGATTTGGAAGTGTGGTTGCCTGAGAGTGGGATGTACCGTGAGATCTCCTCTTGCTCAAATACAGAAGACTTCCAAGCACGCCGGGCAAATATTCGTTTCCGTAAGGATCCAAAATCGAAGCCTGAATTTGTTCATACGCTGAACGGCTCTGCTTTGGCTGTTGGACGTACGGTTGCTGCAATTCTTGAGAATTATCAGCAAGAGGATGGCAGTGTTCTGATTCCAGAATGCCTACAACCTTATATGCGCAATGTAAAATCGATACAACCAAAAACTATTTAAAGATATAGTTGCTTTTTCTTTGCATTGTATGGTACAATCCTAATGCATGTGAAATTTAAATGCATTTGGAGAGGTACCGAAGCGGTCATAACGGGGCGGTCTTGAAAACCGTTAGGGTGCAAGCCCACATGGGTTCGAATCCCATCCTCTCCGCCATTCCTTTATAAATGCACACCGCATAAGGCTTTGCGGTGATTATGATTGAAACGCACTAGACTGTTGAACAACGGTCTGGTGCGTTTTTTTGTGTTCGTGACCGTTAGAGAAAAATCTAACGGGAGGTACTCAATATGAATGTGAACACAGGAAAAACAGCCCATAAACGGGGGCAAAGAAAGAATAATTTAGACATACCTCAGCGGTTATTAGACCGCCTTACTCCTTCGGTCTTGGAAACGCCCCGCTCCACGCTTCAAGAAGCCGAGAAACCTCGCCCTGAGACGTTGACACTGGACAAGCTATTTAACCGCTACTATGCCGCACGGCAAGCGGCAGGAGCAGCAGAACGCACCTTAGAAGACTACAGGAAGCATATGAACTGGTTTCGACGTTTCTTGGCATCGGAGTACAGCGGTCTAGATAACTTTGTACCTAACCGTGATGTCATTCGTGTATGGATTTCATCTATGTTGACGTTACAGAAGTTGAAACCTTCGACAATAAATATCAGATTACGTACAGTTAAGGCAATGTTCAATTGGGCTATAAGTGAAGGGATTATTAGAGAATCCCCTTTTGAGAATGTAGAATTATTGAAAGTACCTGAAGAAGACTTCCAAGTAATTTCAAAGGCACAGGAACGGAAGCTTTTTAATTGCTGTGAATTGACTACCTACTTAGGACTGCGTGATGCATTATTGATGTCTTTTCTGCTTGATACAGGAGTACGTATTGGGGAGTGTATGAGAATATTTGTAGAGGAAGTTGATTTACAGAACCGCTCTGCTTCCGTACGTGCAGAATCAGCTAAAACTAGAAAAGCGCGAACAGTTTACTTTGGAGTAAGAACCCAAGAGCTATTGGTTATTTACCTCGCTTGGCATGAGATGAACGGACAAGCTCCAAATTTATTTCTAAATGAATATGGTCAGCCATTAGATAAGAATTGGGCAACCAGATGTATTAGCTACATCGGGAAGAAGGCAAAGATTACGGGGGTTCGTATAAGCCCTCACACATTCCGACATACATTTGCTACTCGTTATATAAAGGCAACAGGTGACCCTTTTTCATTACGACGATTGCTCGGACATTCATCAATGGAAATGGTCAACCGTTATGTTAATCAGGATGTTGCTGATGTTCGTGAGCAATATGAGAAGTTCATGAATAGAGGGGATTGAATGATGCTTACGGACTAAGGTATGGCTGGGAAGATGGCGTAACTGCCACCCGAACTTCTGGGCATTGTCAGAAAGCATGTAAGCGATGCTGTAGATTATTTTGATGAGCACTACAAAGGGTAACGTTAGCGTTATTTTTGTTGTATAATATGGGAGGGAATACCACTTATATTATAAGTTATATTATAACTTCATTACCCCCTTACTAAAAATAAGGGGGTGTTTTGCTATATTTTCAAGCAATATTCTTAACCATTTTGATGCCAACCTAGGGAATGGAATTAAAGAATTTTTAAAAACTTATTGGTTTGTAATTGGAATGCTATTTGGTGTCATATTGTATCTGATTGAACAAAAGTTTAAGAAATAACTTTTGAGGAGGGATGTGCTTGAAGCATGAGAACAAAATCATTGGAATTGAGGAATACAGAAGGATAAAGGCTTAAGGGATTATCCTAAACCACAACCTATTAAGAAAGTGACGGCAGAACAAATGAAGTCGTCAAATGAGAAGGAATGACGAGAAGACTGACTAAAGTTCAGAACATCAAACATGATTAATAGGAGTGAGCGTTATGAGTTCAATAAAGCAGTTAGAGCAAATTATCGAAGATGAAAAAGCTTTGAGGTTACTGGAGATGGTTGGAGAGTATTTTAAGTATACTGAAAAGGCTCGCACAAAATTAGACGATTTGACAATCATGCTCAAAGATATAATCTTAGAGCCTTACACATGTGAAGGGCGATTTAATGCTGATTACGAATTACTTCGCAGTTTAGATAGTGTGATACTAGGAACTGGCACAAAAGAAGAGTTCGTTGAATTTATTAAGAATTGTCAGGACAAGCAGGGCTAATATTTATCTTTCCCGCCGCCGTAATTTTCTTGAACTTCAGTGTGAAATAGAAAAATATACTTCTCCCTAAAATCTAATATTTGATTGTATAGACGACATTCCAAAACGGAGGTCGTCTTTTTTTTTCGGCGACTTTGGCAGTATCAGCATTCTACATGTTTGGTTCCCGCTTTCCTCTCCAACATCCATTATGAATTTAAAATTTATTCGACTATGTGGGGATTTTTGAAGCGGTCCACTTAAATATATAAATGTGTCCGAATAAGGCATATTAGGACTGAATCAAAGCTCTATTATAAAAGATTACTCAAAGGAGAAGTGTTAATGGAAAGTTTAGTGAGTTCGAATGTAGTTTGTGACAGGTACGGTATTTCTAAGCGTACGCTATGCAGATGGAAACTTGAGGGATTACCTTCAGTCAAATTATCATACAACATGGTTAGGTATCAGCTTGATGAAGTGGCTAAATGGATTGAAGATAATAAAGTTATGGCGGAAGGAACAAGATGAGTAGCGCAATAAACAAGAAAGAATATGTTATTTATTCATATAAAACAGGGGAAATTGTAGCTACATTGGATAAATACGAACATGACCAGAAAATACAGAAAGCGGTTAATGCTTATAAATGGGCCAATAAGCACGAAGAAAAATTTGTATTCGCTCATATGGAAGCTGTTAAGGATATTATATCCGTACTAACTAGACCACAGCGCGGGCTATTATTATTGCTTCAAACCTACGCAGACTATGAGGGTATCCTGAGAAATACCGCGTTAAGAAAGCGAGATAAAACGGTAATGACAAATGCAGACATTATGAAGGTCTTAGGTATATCTAAGCAGACTTACTCTGACTTTTTGAGTAATTGCTTAAAAAACCATATCATTATCAAAGGTGATGGTGGATGTTATAAGTTGAATAACAAATACCATTTCAGAGGTAAGATGAAGGATGGCGATAATACGGTGAAAATATGGAGGACGGAAGTAAGGAGTATGAAGGATAAAGTTAGCTATGCAAACTTGGGATTACTGTATGATTTGATTCCACATATCCATTTCACAACTAATACAATTTGTGCGAATCCATATGAAACTGACCCAACGAAGATTAAGAAGCTTAATAAGAAAGAAATATGTGAGTTACTTGATATTAGTCACCATACATTCAATCGCCTACTTGTAATGATATATGACGGAAAGGCTGTACTTGCCGAAGTGAAAATATTGCGAAAGTATAAATCATACTTAATTAATCCTTGGGTATTCTATCGTTTGGACGGAAGACCGAATGATGGCTTAATCGAAGAAGAAGTTGACCCCTATCAACCGGAAAAGACACTGCGCTCAATCTTTAGTTTGAAAGATAAAGAGTAAAAAGTGGAAATTTCTCGGACGAAGTATACTGGAAAGTTGAAGTTTCTCGGACAATGAAATCGCCAAAAAACTCAGTGGAATCAAGGGTTTTAAACGATTTTAGGTTCCGCTTTATTCTATTCTTAATATAGTCTACTCTATAATATTATTTCATCTACTAAGCTAAAATGGTGTTCTCGTCACGATGCGAAGCAAGTAATAGTCAATCTTAGAGAGTATGTTCTCTGATTTCAGATTGATGATTCAAATTATAGGCATTAGCAAGGAATATATAGCTGATAGAATCTAATATATAATTGAAGTACCCTGCCATCGGAAATGAATGGTTAGGGTACTTGCCCCGCCTATATATGTGGGGCATGTATAGAATCTTATTTACATTGGCAGAGCAATAGATAATAGGATGGATTAATATCCAAACAATACTCTACTTGCCAATGGATAAAATATATCTTATGCAAATGGTCATCCAAATCTAAGCGCTCACGTAATCACTCCTATTGGTGGCGGCGCTAAGATTCAGATAGAAGGATGTTATGAGCTTGTCAAAATATTGCCAACCAGAATACTGCCAACCAAAATGTTGCTTAGTAGATTATTGCTTAGCAGAATGTTGCCGCTGGAACCGATGGATACATAATTACGAGACACACTTTATCCAACTAAAGTGCGCTTAGTAAACCGGAGTTTTTGTGTGTGACCCTGCGTAGTCCTAACTTCCTCGTTCTGATTCCGTTCCGGCGAATATCCCCCTCCCCCACTTCAGATAAGGTATATTATCAGAATAGTATTTAATAAGTTCGTTCAGATGATTGTATTTAGAAGAACGTTAAAAGTGGATATGATAATGGTTACTTCTGCAGTTAAAAAAACTGGTTAAAACAAGACTAAAAGATAAAGAGAATTTAGCACATATAAGGAAAAAGGTGGTATAGTGGAGTGGAAACATACAACTAGATTCTGGAGAGAGACCGATAATTAAGATAGTAGGTGTCAAAGAATGGCATATCCATATTCGAAAGTAATATCAACTCTAGAAGAAGCCAACCGCCATAAATTCACTACGTATGAGCTTGAATATCCTAATGACAAAGAAGATTTTTTGGCTTACATACTTCCAGTTTTAAAAGAGGAATATGGTATTACAGGTAAAGAAATAGAATTAAAAATGTCAAACTTAAGTGATGAAAAATCAAAAAACATACAAAACTTTCTTAAGAAGTACAATACAGCTAATCCTGGAAAAAAGGCACCTCCAAAAAGCCCTTGGTTAAAAAATACTCGGAGCAAGCTCCCTGAAATTATTGCGAGGGACATCCTCAGAAGAATCGAAGGAGTTACTTTTCCTTGTAGATATAGTTTGGAAGAAGACGACCCTGATATGCCTAAAAGAGGTGTTGATGGTCTAGGTTTTGTGTTTGAAGAATCAGAGAATGGTATAAACTTAAAGTACATTGTCTCTACAGAAGTAAAGGCATCAGAAGATAAGGCTAGTCCACCAAGTTCTGTACACACAGCTTCCGATAGTATGTTCCTTTCATTAAAAAGTCTTGCAGACTTTGATGAGAGATTAAAAAAGTCACTCGCAAGCGCTATTGATGTTATGCCACAAGGAGAATTTATAGCTCTTGTATTTTCAATCGTGAATACATTAGAAGAGAAGGATACTGAAGCGATTGAAGAATTGAAAAAGAAAATGATAGTCGTTCCTTTTTTACTAAGAAAAAGGGAATTTTGGACAGAAGCTGATTATGGAAAGTTCAAAACTCATCACACAGATTTTTCATCCGCAATAATACGGTATTATATTTTAACATTAGGCTATTCGCTAGGTGACTTTGCAGATGAAATTTATGAAAAATTAAGGGCTGATTAGTATGAAAGAGTTGAAATCAAATAATAAAATAAATGAACTGACTAAATTCATGAGAGCGAATGAGATAGTCAGTTCTTGGACTGAGTATGATTTGAAAAAAAGGCTTCATGTGGAAGCATATCCTCCAGAAATCAGCAAAAATTCTGGATTATTTGCGTTTCTATATCAAGGTTTAGGTTATGTGATTGACGAGCAAAATAAGGAGACTTCTAATGTATTCTTCAATAAAAGTTATGACCTATGGAAAACATTATGGTTTTCATCAAAGCCTAATGATACTTACGAATATACTAAAAGTCTGTTTTTTTTAGCTGCTACTGGAATACAAACGAAGTCAATTGCAGAAGTAAGAATGATATTAAAAGAGGAAAAACTACAAGAAATTCATTCGAAATTACATATAGACAATTGGGCGCATTACTTAGAACAAAGCTTATACATAATGCTGCTGATATTAATTAGAAAAGCAAATGGATGGGAAGATATAAATTATATAGAAAATATCATTAATGAGATAAAGAAAAAACAAGATGAGTTAGAACCAAAATACCTTGAGGTTCTAGAAGAGATGAATAACCCTTTCCCAAAGGTTAGCTGGTTAGCATCTTTGCTTCATGTTATGGAATCTTTAGAGGTGTACTGCAACTTTGCTGTCAATGGAAAGCCAGATAATGTTGATAAGGTAATTATGAGGTTTAGTGCAGATGCTTATCAATTAGCTGCCGGTTCAGACAAGCAAGAGGATAAGTTTATTATAAAGCTATATGAAAAGTCACTTTTAGAAATGGTGAATAATTCAATTTGGACGAATTCGTATGGTATATCTGAAAAGCTAGACGAGTATATCAAACATTTAACTGCTAAAGATAATCTGGCACCAATTTTTGAGCTATACCCATCACAACAAAAAGCTTTGCAAAAAAACTTTTTAGATTCTAGTAAAACAGCAGTAGTTGTTCAAATGCCAACAAGTGCAGGAAAAACACTACTTTCTAAGTTTTATATATTGCAAACATTAAATCTTTATCAAGATGCTAAGATAGCTTATATAGTTCCTACAAGAGCATTAGTTAATCAAGTTAAGAAGGACTTGAAAAGAGATTTTAAATTGCTAGGTATAAAAGTTGATGTAGCTATACCTTTTGCCGAAATAGACCCATTAGAAGAGGAAATTCTGCTTGATGATTTTGATATTTTAGTTACAACACCTGAGAAATTAGATGTATTATATCGAAGTAAACATAAGTCTTTAGAAAATCTTAAATTAGTAGTGGTCGATGAAGCACATTCTTTGGCTGACAAGACAAGAGGTTCAAAATTAGAATTACTTTTAGCACTCTTGAGAAGAGAAAACAGAAATTTAAGATTGTTACTCTTAAGCCCATTTTTAGATAATGCAAAAGAATTAGCTCATTGGCTTGGTGAATCAAGAGGAATAGAGATATTCGTTGACTGGAAACCGGCTCAACAATATACAGGTACTTACAGCCTTAATAAGCTTGCTAGAGCCAATTATAAAGGCAGCATTAACTATATACCTTCAAGTCTTAATACCATGTATAATACTTCTTTTGAAGTAGCAATTAATCGTTCTACTTCTAATATTACGTCGAAAACAGATAGGGCCTTAATAGTTGCAAAACTTTATGAGAACATCGGTGGAGTTTTGGTTCTCTGTATAAATAGGGATTCTGCTGAAAATGTAATAAGAAAGCTTATTGAAAATAGAGAGATAGTGAGTGCAGAACATTTAGGACGTCTTAATTCACTTCTTAAATTAATTGAAGAGGAAATTGGGTCAGACAGTTTGTTATATCAAGCTGTTCAAAAAGGATGTGCATATCACCATTCGTCATTGCCAATGAATATTAGAGAAGAAATCGAAACTGGAGTTGTTAACAAGCAAATTACAATTATTGCAGCTACCACTACTCTAGCTCAAGGCATGAACTTTCCTATTTCGACTGTAATATTTCAGGGAATGAGTGTTCCAGACAACGGATTTTCACGACCTATGACAGACGCGGAATTTTGGAATATATCAGGACGTGCAGGAAGAGCATTAACAGACAAAGAAGGGCATATTATCGCAATAACAAAAACAGACAAAGACGTAAAGCAATTCAATGAGTATTTGACTAAAAAAAATAATGAAGTTTTATCATCACTCCTGGACACATTACAAACTTTATCAGAACACGTAGATTTTAACCTTGCACTACTTAGAAATTCTAAGGGATTAACAAACCTGCTCCAATATATTTATCATATCCTATCTGTAGACAAAAATATTGAGGTAGAAGATGTTGTTCGTGGAAGTCTTGTATATTATCAATTAAGTCAAAAAGGAAATACTAAGCTTGCAGAAAAGTTGGTAGCATTTACGAAGGAATATCAAAATCATATTACTTCTGATTTGAAAAACAAAAAGAAAATGGAGGTAGTAAATGGAAGTGGACTAAGTAGTCTTAGTATGAATTATTTGTTGGCGAATTATAGTAAGGAATTAAAGTTAGATGCGTCAAGTTTATTTGTTGAACATGATAACATGCTATCTGAAATTATAAAAATCGTAAGTGGTGTTCCAGAAATCGACTTAGGTGTTTATAAGAAGGACGGGAAATTAAACCCTGAACTTGTTGCAGAAATTACGAAGGATTGGGTAAATGGAAAATCTTTAAGAGAAATAGCGCTCAAGCATATTCATTATAAAGACAATCTTGATGATAAGATTCAACATTGTGGGAAGTACATTTATGGGACATTAACAAATAATTTATCTTGGGGAGTTGCTGCATTACAAAAAACAATAGGAATGAGAACGCAAGAGGATGTATCTTTCTCTTTAGAGGATAGTCTAATCCCATCGTATATTTACTTTGGAGTAAATTCAAAAGAAGCAGCAGCGTTGTCAATGCTGGGGGTACCTAGATTTGCTTCAGAGGTTTTAGGGAAGTATTGGAGTAAGCAAAATGGTAACCTAACAAAAGAAAAGGTAACTACCTTAAAAAAATGGTTAAATGAAATAACAGAAAGTGAATGGATAGAACAGTTTGAAATGAGTAAAAAAGATACAGCTAAAATCAGTTATAATAAATGGCGAAGTGAATATGCAGAATGACTATAAGTTCATAAGTAATTCTCTTTAATTTATTCACTTAAAATGAGAATTGACTTGAATAGTTTGGGATACTAAGATTAAACTATCCAACGGTCACGCACCAAATCGAACGTTTTAACTCAGACCGCTGTAGCGGTTCAACGATAAAGTGCCATAATGTCAATCAGCATAAGGGATTGCGGGATTTTACAGCGAGGGGCGGTCTTGAAAACCGTTAGGGTGCAAGCCCACATGGGTTCGAATCCCATCCTCTCCGCCATTCCTTTATGAACTTAAAGAATAATTAGATAGAAACCGTTCCCTCTGGGGGACGGTTTTTTGTTTTGTTTGGTAGACCCAGTTCTATTGAGAATAAAAAGCTTCATTTCTCCGCAATGTATTAGAGAAGGAGGATGATCATAATCATGGATAGATCATTAGAAGTTGATCAGCATAAGCTTGTCTCAGCCTGGCAGGAGCGCTTGCCGGCGTTGATGGATGATGGGGATAGTTTCAGTGTGCTGGCGGATAATGGGGATCCGAATAGCTTGCTGATTCATTTTAATGCGGCAGGTCATCAAGGCTATTCGCTGGATTTTCGCTGCAAGTATGTAGATAGCAGAGAAGTGGCAGTGGATCTGCTGGATGTGGAACAGAGCGGTCTCCATATTGATGAGCGTAGTGATGCCGTACAGCAGCTGGCACAGCAATACTCACGGCAAATTCATGAATGTGCTCAGGCTCTTCAGAACTTGACCAATCCTTAGGAGGAATGAAAATGTCGAAACCAAAAAGTATCCCTGTTCCTGGGGCAGAGCCAACAAGTGGTGAGCGGAGAAAAGACCATACTCCTTCAGGCCCAGAACCACTTTCAGGTTCTAAAAAGGTGAAACAAGCGAACCATGTTGACCACCATAATCCACAAGGTTAACAAATAAAAACGTTAAGAATTTTAAAGAAGTGTTTCTTGATTTTTACAAATGGTTTATCATAGGAGGGGGAGAGATTTCTTTTACAATGGGAGAGGAGAACAATAATGAACAAAAAGTGGGGTTTGTCGGCCGCTGCATTGCTGCTTACAGCAGCAGTAATTCTGCCGGGATGTGCAAGTAAACAGGAGGCGCCAAAAGAGGCCTTAAAATCAGCCGCTACTAAAGCGACTACAATGTCATCTTATGAGATGAAGAGTAAATTCACGATCAACGATCTTACGATCGAGACTTCTGACGCTGAATCTGCTGCAATGACTACACAGGTACTTAGTATGCTTAAGAATGCTGATATTACCATTGATGGGGTATATCAAGCAGAGCCAATGCAGACAGAACTAACTATGGTTCTGAATCTGAAAGGCGATATGAGCATGAGCTTTAATGTTCCTATGGTAATGACTGCCGAGAAGTTGTATGTTAAGATTCCATCTATTCCTTTCGTACCGATTCCTGAGACAATCCTCAATAAGTTTGTAGAGGTTGATCTGAAGGCGTTGGCAGAGCAGGAGGGTGCAGAATTTAACCCAAGTACGATGGATACTCAAAAAATGCAGAAGCTGTCTAATGAAGTGGTGGACACTGTCCTAGCTGAATATGACGAAGAAAAATATTTTAACGAGATTGATCCCAAAGATGCTAATTTACCAGAAGGTGTGGAAGCTAAACAAGTCGTTCAGTTCCAAGTGACTAACGATAATGTTAAAGAAGCAATCACTATCTTGGTGAATAATGCCCTGCCAAAAATCATTGATATCGTAAGCAAGGAAGAATACAAGGATATGCTGCAGATTAAAGATGCAGATCTAGCTAAGGCTAAAGAAGAACTGACATCAGGTGAAGCTAGAACTGAATTGGATAAGGGCTTAGCTGATCTTGATAAGTACCTTACCATCAACCAGTTCCACTATAATACTGCGATCAATAAGGACGGATACGCTGTGTATCAGGATTTATTGATGGATGTTAAAGTAAATGATCCGGAAGATGGCACAAAAGTGGCCTTCTCAGTAAATGGAACGGGCCAATACAGCAAGATCAACGAAAAGCCGGTATTCAAGATTGGTATCCCTCAAGGTGATGATGTAATTACAATGGATCAACTTGGAGAAGAATTCGGTGGTTTGGGAACTTATTAATCCCAGTTCGCAAGATAAAGACCCGCATGAGGCGTATATTATACGCCCATGCGGGTCTTTTTTTAGGAAAAAAGTAGCGCTGATTCCTGCGACAATGCAGAATCCTATTTCTGTTCCTCTGTCAGCACATCTTCAGTTAAGATTGCGTAGGTTTGGTGATCCTGCCACTGTCCATTTATTTTAAGATACTGACGGGCAACCCCTTCAGGTTTAAACCCACTCTTCTCCAGGACTCTTCGGGAAGCTTCATTATGCAATAAAATAGCTGCCTGAACTCTATGTAGACCTAAGGCTCGGAAAGCATAGCCAAGGACTAATCCGACCGCTGCTGTCATATAACCTTGTCCTTGCATCCGATGATCCATTAAATATCCTAAATCAGCATATTGTGCTACACCTCGTGAGACGTTGGACAATGTGATCTGACCGATTAGCTGTCCATCCAGCAGATAAATGCCGAACATATAAGCTCTGTCCTGTAGGGCGTCCTCAATACGCTGATTGATGATCTGTTGCTGACTCTCCAGGGTAAAGAAGTGCTCATCACGTTTTGGCTCAAACGGTTCGTGGGTTACCCGGTTATTTAAACGAAGCTCCAGCAGGCTCTGTGCATCCTTAAGCTCAAGTGGAGAAATATAGATCCCTTGAGAGGTATGATATAGAGTAAGGGTCATTTAGGAGTCCTCCTTTTGTTTAATTGGCTTTTTACGTAAACGGCGAAAGAAGGAGGTGAGTAGATCTGCACATTCTTCTTGTAAAACATCCTGTATTACCTCAGTTCTATGATTAAATCGCGGCTCTTCAAGCAAGTTCATGAGGGTCCCGGCACATCCAGCTTTAGGGTCAGGCGTTCCATATACCGTGAGAGGCACTCTGGACTGCACTATTGCTCCTGCACACATCGGACAAGGTTCTAGGGTGACGTACAGCTGGCAATCCAGCAGACGCCAAGAATTCATGACATTGCTGGCCTCGCGAATGGCTACCATCTCTGCATGGGCTGTCGAATCCATTGTCGTTTCTCGTAAATTGTATCCACGTCCTATAATTTCACCATGTCGAACAATGACAGCGCCAATAGGAACCTCACCTAATGCCTCAGCTTTACGTGCTTCTGCGATCGCCTGCCTCATCCAATATTCATGAACCGCTTGTATATCTTCTGGCGATTCATTGGCTTTAATATTCAAGATCATCTTCCCTTCTTCTGTAACCATTATACAACGAACAAATATTCGTTCTTAACAAAATGTGCATAACTCTGTGGATAACAGCCTACTTATACACATTTTTGTACACACCGGACTTTAATAATTTGTTTATATGTGCATAAGATGTGGATGGTTTCTTATATATTGTAGAGAAACACCTTTTGAATTTCAATATTTGGTGAATTAATAGGCTTGTTTTAAATGTCCTTTTCAAATGAGGGGGCAAAAGGTATGATGTTTATTATAGGCTCCGCAAGGATTTACCAGTGGATAAGAGGTGAATAACAGTTTGTCCATAAAGACAAAACTATCTGCTATTATTTTTGGAGCGGTACTGCTAATTTTAGCATTGAATCTGACATTTAACCTTTATGCCGCTCAGAATAATCTAAGAAATGAAAACGTAAATAATATGCAGATCACCGCTATGCAAATGGCTGTTTCTGTAGAACAAAGTAACTATAGCTCTAACTATGTAGAATATCAAATCGCGCATAACTTAAGAATGGCTGCCATCTTTGCCTCTAAGGAATTGGGTCCGGATTATAAGAATATAACCAACGCTCAACTTAAGGCCCTAACTTCCAAGTTGGGCGTGTCTAATATTTCAATTCTGGTAAAGACTGATAATGATATCGTGGTGACAAGGGCATCAAATCCGATTGATATTGGAATGTCCACTCAAGGTTGGGGGTACTGGTACCTTGCCCTTTTGGAGTTATTTGATAATCAGGAAGTCACTGTGGGGCAAGGTCAGTCATTGGATCATTTTTGGTCAGGCCCATTTGAATATTCAACCTACAATCCCGATTTCATTGAGAAGTGGGGTTATTATCATGATGAAGCAAGCAACTACATCATTAATCCTGTTATTCTCAATACTGCGGCAAGTGAATATATCGAAATCACCAACCCCGATCAAATTGTAGAGCGAACCAAAGAAGTTAATCCAGGGATTTTAGAGCTTACAGGATTTAATCCAACAACATTTGGTTTAGCAAGTATGGCGGGTGATGGAAGCGATGCATTTAAAAAGAAACTTGGCAACCGCCCAATTAAGTTCGGTACCTATACTTATGGTAATGTGGAGCAAGATAAAGCAGCTATTCTATTAGCTCAGCAGAAGCAGAAGCCAGTTACACTGGAGACGAAGGTACATGGGAAAAGAGTGCTCAAAAGCTTCATTCCTATTCAGAATCCTAAAATGGAGCCTTACGTAATCGGTGTAGTTTTGGATTATTCTGTGATTTCATCCGTAGTTCATGAACAATTAGCCAATTATTTGACTACGTCTCTGTTATTGCTGGCATTATTTTTGCTATGTAGTTACATACTTTCAGGTTTTATTACTCGTCCAATTCAGGCTATACTTGCCAAAGTCAATGACGTAGCGCGAGGTAAGTTCGAACCTCCATTAAAGGTAACCTCTCGTGATGAGTTAGGTCAATTAGCCTTGCGGATTAACGCTATGACTTCTCATCTTATGCAACGCACCAATCGTCTTAAGCAGACGCTGGAAGAGAACCGGGCGGTTAAGGAGCATTTGGAATCCGTAATTAACGGTACGTCGGATGCGATTCATACGTTGGATATGGAGGGACGAATCACTAGCACTAACAGAGCCTTTGAGGAGCTGTACGGATGGAGTGCAACAGAAGTGATAGGCAATATGCCATATCTTGTACCCGCGACAGCGCTTAAGCAAGAGGAAGAGCGGCTTGACGCGTTAAGAAATGGTGCAGTTCTGCCGCCGATCGAGACAGTGAGACTTAAACGGGACGGATCATTAGTTGAAGTTAGCGTTAGTACCTCGATAATTCGAGATGAAGAGGGTTATCCCCATTCCTTTATTCACGTTTCCCGTGATATGACGGAACGCAATCGAATGGAGGAGCTGCTTAGACGCTCTGAGAAACTAACTACAGTCGGCCAATTGGCCGCAGGAGTAGCTCATGAGATTCGTAACCCTCTTACCACGTTAAAAGGATTTCTACAGCTTCAACAGGAGAAGGAGCTCTTGGTTCCGCTTCATGTAGAGCTGATGTTATCCGAGCTGGAGCGGATTAATCTTATCGTCAGTGAATTTTTAATCCTGGCTAAGCCGCAAGCCGTTCATTTTCAGGAGAAAGATCTTCGCTACATATTAGGTGATGTAGTTTCTCTATTGGATAGTCAGGCTCATCTACATGATATTCAATTTAGTACGAAATTCTCTGAACAACCTGCTACTGTACATTGTGAAGAGAACCAGCTGAAGCAGGTATTTATTAATATTGTTAAAAATGCAATTGAGGCTATGCCTGAGGGTGGCGTCATTTCAATGGAACTGTGGAACTCTGTGGATTGCGTCTTTATTGTAATCAAAGATCAGGGTGAAGGGATTCCAGAGGACGTGCTGCCTAAGCTGGGTGAACCGTTCTTCACGAATAAGGAATCGGGGACTGGGCTTGGGTTAATGATTAGCCAGCGTATTATTCAGGCTCATAAGGGTCATTTGGAAATACAAAGTGAAGTTGGCCGGGGGACAACCGTTATGATTAAGCTGCCTGCAGCTGGAGGGGTTACACCTTGGCTTAACATTAAGGATGAACGGAGTGAAGAACAACGTGAGAATTAATAAATTCATCAGTGAGACAGGATACTGTTCACGCCGAGAAGCAGACAAGCTTGTGGATGCCGGCAGAGTTACGATCAACGGAGAGCCTGCTGTGCTGGGCAGTCAGGCTGTTCCGGGCGATGATGTGCGAATAGATGGTATAGCGCTTGAAACCTCAAGCCAGACGGTCTACATTGCTCTAAACAAGCCGGTTGGGATTACATCAACCACAGAACAGCATATCAAGGGGAATATTGTCGATTTTGTAGGTCATCATGAGCGTATATTCCCGATTGGTCGTCTCGATAAGGATTCGGAAGGATTAATCTTGCTTACTAATGATGGTGATATCGTTAATAAAATTTTGCGGGCGGAAGGCCGGCATGAAAAAGAATATGTGGTTACCGTGGACAGACCCATTACGCCTTCATTTATTACCGGCATGTCGAGCGGTGTGAAAATATTAGGTGAGAAGACGCTGCCCTGTGAGGTCACGCGTATTACGGAGCGTGTCTTCCGTATTATTTTGACAGAGGGCAAAAATCGCCAGATTCGTCGTATGTGCAGCGCTTTTGGCTATGAGGTGCGAAAGCTGCAACGCATTCGGATTATGAATATTCGCCTGGGGGCATTGCAAACGGGAGAATGGCGGGAGCTGTCTGCTGATGAGAAGAAGGAGCTTGGAGCTACGCTGAACTACGAGTTACTGTAGGAATGTTATTACAATGTTACAGGTCCATATAGAATGTAGTACTCGCAACAAAAAAAGAGCTGTCCGGGGTCTAAGACCTTTGGACAGCTCTTTTTATTACCTTACGAAATCAATTATTCAGCAGAGGGAACAATCCCTGTAAACTCTTTGGATTCTTGATATTTGCGAATAATGGAAACCTCTACCCGGCGATTCTTGCTTCGGCCGGTAGCTGTGTCATTATCCGAAATAGGATGATACTCGCCGTATCCAATCGCACTAAATTTGCGCGGATTTAGATTTGTGTTCTGCAGCAAAATCTTCATGAACTGAAGTGCCCGATCCGCACTCAGATCCCAGTTGGATGAATAGTTGCTATTGGAAATCGGAATATCGTCGGTGTGCCCTTGCACTACTACATCATAATCCGGGAATTGCTGCAGCATCGTTGAGATGGATTTAGCTAATTGCCGCGAATCATCCTTAACAATGGCTTGGCCAGAGGCGAACAATGCGTTATCACTGATCGTAATCATTAGCTGAGATTGATTAAGCTTCGTACTGAGCAGATCAGTTAGGCCGTTGCTCTTAATATATTGATCGAATTGTTTCTTAAGCTTCTCTAAATCCTCTTGTTCCTTTTGTCGTAGCTTTGCCATTTCTGCTTCTTCAGCTTTCTTGGAAGTAGAGCTACCCATCTTATCATTTTTCCCCAGATCTTCTTGAGTTTTACTAGGCATTGCTGCCCGCTCTTCAAGAATACCTGTACCGCCATTAAGTGCGGAACTGAAGGCTTGACTCATCTCTTCAAATTTCTTGGCATCCGTTGCGCTCATAGAATACATAACGATGAACAGAGCCACCAGAAGAGTCATGAGGTCGGAATAAGGTAACAGCCACGATTCATCGGCATGTTCTTCATGCTCTTCGTGTCTAGTCTTTTTGCTCACCTGATCCACCGTCCTTCTCATTTAACTTAACGCGTTGCGAAGGTGTTAGGAATACAGCAAGCTTCTGATTGATGGCAATAGTAGATACACCGGACTGTATGGACAAAAGACCTTCGACCATCATCATTCGAACTTCGATTTCTTGTTTGGAGAGACGTTTCAGTTTATTAGCAATAGGATGCCATAATACGTAACCTGTAAAGATACCAAGCAAAGTGGCGATGAAGGCAGCCCCGATTGCCGCAGCCAATTTGTTCATATCACTCATATCAGCCAGAGCGGCGATGAGGCCGATAACCGCCCCGAGCACCCCAAGGGTAGGAGCATACATACCTGCCTGTGAGAAAATGAGCGCTCCTGCTTTATGTCTATCCTCTGTGGCGTGGATATCCTCCATGAGGACATCGCGGACAAAATCCTGATCATTTCCATCAATGATCATCCGCATGCCATTCCTGAGGAAGTTATCTTCTATTTCATCGACCTTTGATTCTAGAGCCAACAGACCTTCACGCCGTGTGATAGAAGCCCATTCCATGAACATAGTGATTAATTCGGGTTTACTGATTAATTTCTTTTTGATAAAAATCATTTTGAACAGACTTGGAATCTTTTTGACCTCGTTGAAAGGAAAGGCCATGAAAATAGACGCTGCCGTACCCACCAAGATAATAACGTAAGCAGCAGGTGTGGCCAAAGCATGAAGTGGAGCGTGCTTGAGGATCATGCCCCAGATTACAGCAACCAAACCAAAAATTAAACCAATTATTGTTGAAATTTCCATTTTGCACCTCGTCCGTGAGATTTAAGATGTGTTCCGACAATGCCGCGTATATCATCCTTGAAACAGCGGCAGGGCACTCTGTGCGAAACCGAATTAACGTATATTCTTATTTATCGACATCATTCGGTTTTTTGTGAAGTCATTTTTTCGGCTATAATGGATAAGGTAAGTAATTATTCATCTGTGAAGAAAACGGAGTGATATACGTGGGTGTAAAGCATGGTAGAGATTACGGTGAAATTCTAACAGATTTGACCGAAGCCGTCGGACGAATTTCCGATGGATATTTATTTTTTGAGATGGATCCGGACGAGTGGCAGGAACTACCCCAAGAATCAAAGCTGGAGGTATGGGAAGCATTGGCTGAGGATCTTTTCTTCGCGCTGGGTAATGAACCTATGATTGAAGTGGGGAGCGGCGTAATTATTTACGATAAGGACACGCATCGCATTAATATTTTAGTTGGCGAAGAGGATTTGGCTTCAGTGGTTTTGATTTAGGCAGAGGAGACGTCTGGACGTAATTTGCCCGTAGTTAGTAGCCCGTGTTAAAATTGATAAAGCCGAGTTATAATCGCTGGGATTTGTGAATACATTAAATCGAAAATATCGCCTTTATCCTGGCACATCCCTTGGACCTCAGAAGCTAAGGGATGTTTTGTTTAACGCCTAAGTCATGTAAAGGGAACTGCGCACTTTACTGCAATTTTTTGTAAGGGAGGAAACGAATTGTTATTTACGGAAGAGGAACTGCGTGAGGAGATCACCAAGCTGGAGGGATGGAAGCTGGATAATAATGTTATGGTGCGAAAATATATGTTCAGCCAATATATGAAGGGCATTGCGTTCGTTGATGAAGT
Organism: Paenibacillus sp. FSL H8-0315; assembly: GCF_038005365.1. Lineage (NCBI taxonomy): Bacteria > Bacillati > Bacillota > Bacilli > Caryophanales > Paenibacillaceae > Paenibacillus > Paenibacillus sp. FSL H8-0315. The sequence goes on from NZ_JBBOTA010000001.1 coordinate 3,439,499, forward strand.
AGCCACGATTTCAGAAGCCTTCGATCATCATCCACATATTACGATTGATTATAAAACAGTTACCCTGCGACTTGAATCTAATGAAGAAGATGGGATTACGGCTCTAGATCTTCGAGCGGCGCATGAATTTAATGAAGCCTTTGAAAAAAATCATTAGTTTAGCCAAAATCATAAAATAAACGCCCGTGCATAGATAGTCACCTATCTCATACACGGGCGTTTTTAGTTGCTTGATGGGTTACTTTTTCTCTGAGAGCCAGAGTGCGACGTTGGCGATCTCTTCAGGGGCTAGCTTCTCTTTAAAGGAAGGCATTTGACCACGTCCTTTGGTGACGATGCTGTAGATTTCCTCAGCGTCATGCTGGCCGCCTTCATTCTGAAGACTTGGTCCAACTCCACCTTGAAGCTGATCGCCGTGACAGGTGATACAGCTGGCTTTCACGGTTGCTTCTGCCTTTGCTGCGTCCAGTTGAACTACCGGCATCGTGGGCTTATTTTCTTCCGCTACCTCTTCTTTACCCGGAAGTGTAAACATGAGTACTACCGCAAAGGCACAGGCGGCAAAAAACAAACCGCTCATGATCCATTTCTGCATCCCAATTCGTCCCTTCTATGTAAGCTGCTCCCTACATTATAGCTTATGGTGAAGCGTTATCATAGGGTTTGTGACAAAAAAATGAACGAGAATACAATCATTCTTATGAAATATCTGGTATTTAATATCATTTGTCATAGACCATGCAATAAAAAGGTTTGTCTCCTGTAGGTGTGCGGCGTTCATACGTATCTGTAATCGTAAATCCACATTTTTGATAAGTTCGAATGGCGCGTTGGTTCCAGGTCAGGACTTCTAGATCTATCTCTCGATCAGGATAACGACTCAAGGCTGTCTGGACGATGGCATCTACGAATAGTTTGCCTAAACCATGGCCGCATAGATCGGGGCGCATCCCAACTCCTAAACGGACGACTCCTTCCATCGGGAACAACTGTGCGAATCCGCACAAAACCTCTTGTTCATTTAATATGGAGATATATTGTTCCTCCCGGAGCTGCGGATCACCAAACTCGATGCCAAGAGCCTGCATCTGCTCCCACGGCATCCAGCCATAAATATTATATGGGGGCGTATAGCTCCACTTACAAATAGCTTCTCCGTGAATTGCCTCCATAGGAACAACATGAAAAGTTACCGAGGGATTTATCATAAAGTCAACGATCTCCTTTCACGAGGACATTGCTATATTACTAATTATATACAAAATGGGGGAGGTTCGACTCAGAAACTTTATATGAGAGGAATGTTTTACAAATTATGAGAGGGGTAAATAAGTAATAAGACAAAAAAACAAGCTCTCCTCCAAGAGTTACCTTGGAAAAGAGCCTATGTACGTTACTTATTGCACATCATCATTGTCTTCCGATTCAGCAGCAACCGATTGATAAGCGTCTGTGCTCATAATGCGCTTGGCACCAACGTAGCGTTTCACGTAGTAGCTATCACTCAGAGAGCTAATCGTAACACCGCGTGAGGTAGAAGCGTGTGCGAACTTACCTTCACCGACATAAATGCCGACATGGGAGACACCTTTGCCACTTGTATTGAAGAATACAAGATCTCCGGCTCTTATATCATCACGGGAGATTGCTGTGCCCATTTGATATTGGGAACCTGATTGGTGTGGAAGGTTAATGCCAATCTTATCAAACACATACATTGTAAATCCGGAGCAATCAAATCCGTTAGTGGATATACCGCCGGATACGTATTTAGTACCGATGGCCTTGTCAATCACTTTATCCATTTTGGAATCTGCGAAAGCGCTTCCTGCTCCGATGGTGAGGATGATGGAAAAGCTTAGTACTGCTGCTGCTAACTTCTTCTTCAAAAGTGTATACCCCTTCCAAATGCCTACGAGGTTAGCTTAAGGGTTCGGTTGAAGGTCCCCTATGACCCCTCTATATAATGGAGGTCAATTCACCCAAAGTTGGTTCCCCCGTTTTCCTAATAGTTAGGAAACTCGGCTCATACTGTTGATTAGGATTAGCTTGTAATCAATACATGACAAAACCTTTGTAAATAACAACTTAATGATTACAAAAATGTTACTAAAATCTCACTGCGCTAATTGTAACAAACAGAAAGCCGCTTGGCAATCGTTTTTAACATATTAATGCAGAAAAATTGGCATTTTTACGGTAGAAAGGCATATGTAAGCGTTAATAATGACCTAATTTTTAATATAATTGCAATTTTTATCAAATAAACGTGTTTCAATTGGGCTCTATTAGTGTAAAAATATATTATGGAAAAAAGAAAAACCCGAATTTGATTACGGGCATAATCAGATTCAGGTTCATATAGTTGTAATTATGAGGTTATAGTTGTGAGGAAGGTTTCAATCGAAGGCTACAGCTTGATAAGCTGAAGTACTCATTACTCTTTTAGCGCCAACATAACGATTGGCCCAGTAGGCCTGACTGAGTGAAGTGATGGTCACTCCACGCGAAGAGGACGATTGTGCGAATTTTCCGTTTCCAACATAAATGCCGACATGGGATACTCCATTGCCAAGTGTGTTAAAGAACACTAGATCACCAGAACGCAGATTGCTTTTGGATACAGCAGTTCCAACGCTATATTGAGCTTTTGATGTACGAGGTAAAGTAAGACCCACATTCTTGAATACATATTTTGTAAATCCAGAGCAATCAAATCCGGCAGTGCTTGTACCTCCGGTTTTATAGGCAACTCCAATAGTCTTTGAGATTACAGTGTCCATCTTAGAGTCGGCAAAGGCGCTTCCTCCACCAATAGATAATGCCATTACAAGTCCTAGCGCCGCAGCGACGCATTTTTTTCTTAAATTATGTCTTTTCAAAAGATGTACTCCTTCCAAGGCCTGCGAGGTTAGCTTAAGGGTTCGGTAGAAGATTCCCTATGATCCCTGTAAAGCGAGATCAATTCACCCAAAATATGGTTCCCCCACTTCCCGGTGCAAAGGAATTAGGCGTGTTAAGCACCAAGAGAATGACGTTTCGACAGTTACACTTACGATAAATACATTTAGTTATGTAGGAATCGTTTCAATTGATTACAAAATTGTTACTAATAGCACAGGACTTATTGTAACAGAGCTTTTATGATTTTGCAAATACTCTTAAGTTATCCGTAATGAGAAAAAGTCCCAGCTCCTGAATACAGGAATTGGGACCTTTTTATTATGTCAAATAAGGTTAATTTATTGTGGAAATGCTTTGCTACACCATAGATGATATTGTGCAGAGATTCCCCACATTTTTAAGAGCGTAGAAGGTAGTGGTGAGATTTGCCGTATTATAAGTGCCGGCAGGCCGGGACAGAACAGACCCGTCAGTCCGCACACTAGCAGTAAGAGCAAGCCTCCCGCACCAAGTACAATGGAAACACCTATAGCAGGAATCAGTGACCGCAAGCAGATGAACAGTGAGGAGAACATTCCTGTACCGCCGGTGTAACCAAACTGCATATATAGAAGAAACAGGCGCACGATAAAAATATATATAAGCCATGCCAATACGTATGGTACTAAATGAAGTAACAAAGTGTAGTTAAACAAAGAGGATAAGAACAGCCCGTACATTTTTGGAGCAAGCCAGTAAAGCGGCAGCAGGGTCAGCACCCATTCGATTAGGCTAAAGACTAAGACAGGTAGTCCATAGATCTTCATGCCGGGGAAAAAGAACAGCCCGCGCTCGCCCTTTCGCTCCTGGTGCAGCTCATGCAGCAATCCTGCCCTTATGAAAGGAGAAAGCAGAAGTCGCAAGACAACAAGTCCTAGAAGCATCCATAACCAAGTGCGTATCGCAGGGTCAGTATTCAAGCTGAACTGTCCCTCGATATAATACAACAGTCTGCCCATACCGCTGCCGCCGGCGTCTTTATCTGGATAGCGCAGTAGAATTGGAATAATAGCAGATCGGATGAAACCATACATAAAGTAGCCCCAGAGCAGTCGGTAGATGAAGAGCAGAATTAAAATATAAAATTGCTCCTTCATGCTTTGCCAGCCGCGGGTTATCGATATTCTCACAATCATTCACCTCACCAGACAAGAGTTCCGAGCACGGTTTCAAGTAGTTTAGTTACACTTAACGTCCAGCGAGAGAGCGTCTTGGGCTCTATTTCCGCCAGCCTAAAGTTGTTTAAATGTTTGCTCTCCAATAAGATGGAATGCTCAGGGTCAATCTCAGCAGAGAGAAGAGGCTTATCGCTTAACAATTGAAACGTAGTCTCTGCTCCTTCACCGTTCCAGACCCGCTGTACCGAAGAGCTGTCGGCGAATGTGAATTTCACGGGAACATCATCGTAATGGCTCCCTTTATTTGAAATCTTCACTAATGATTCGTAGCTTTGAGCATCGCCGCTGTTATTTTTTTTAAAAGTAATCGTATCTACTGAGAAGTCAGGCGCACCATCACCATAAATGTAATCATCGAAATAGGCCTGCCATGATTTTTTGGTTACCTTCTCAACGACTTTCTGAAAATCTGACGTAGCGGGATGCTGGAAACGGAACTTACGAGCGTAGGAGGACATGATGTTGTTCATTGCTTTGGTACCTACCTGGCGTTCGATATCTTTAAGTACAAGCTTGCCGCGGATATAAACATTTCGGCTATAGGAATCCGCCCCTGCATATTTCCACGTTTCCAGATTTAACGGCTCAGGTATAGTTACCAGGCTGGCCTGTAAAGGCAAATTAGACTTGATACCGTATTCTTGTTCCATAAGTCTGTCTTCGGCATAGGAAGTAAAGCTTTCATCCAGCCAGGCCTCCTCGAATTCATTACTGGCTACCATACCGTAGAAGTATTGATGGCCGATCTCATGAATGACGGTTCTTTCAAGTGAGGTATCTGGAGAAGAATCTGCGGCCCCAAAGGCTGTAATAAGTGTAGGATATTCCATTCCTCCAGCGCCGTTTCCCTCCTTAGGTGGGACGATAATAGACAGCGTAGAGTAGGGATAAGGGCCATACCATTTGCTGAAGTAGGTCAGGGCAGCCTTGGCAGCTTGAAGGTAACGCTCTTGTAAGTCTTTGTGCAGTGGGTCGAGATACACCTTAATTCGTACTCCAGGCACTTCCGGCGTAGAGAAAGCCTCCTCTGCTACTGTAAAATCAGGGGATGCAGCCCAAGCGAAGTCGTGGACATCATCGGCGTAGAACTGATATATTTTTTGATCTTGTTTGAGCTTGGCATTTTTTACAGGAAATCCGGTCGCAGCCACCGTATAGTTGGAAGGAACGGCAATCGTTACATTAAAGATGCCAAAATCACTGTAAAACTCAGAGGTCCCGTGATACTGATGCAGGTCCCAGCCTTCTTCTTTAACTCCGCGTGTGCCCTTAGGCTCGTATACACTAAGCTTAGGGAACCATTGCCCAGCCATAACGAAGTTACCTGAAGCACCCATGCGAGCAAAGATTTTGGGCAGCTGGACTTCATACTGAAGCTTAAGTGTTACACTTTCCCCACCATTAACAGGCTGAGGAAGATGTACCTTTAGAAGCGTCTTATCGTTGATATTGCCGTCATCAGGTTGAACATATTGCACTCTTTGCATTAGCGAAGTTCCCTCTGTCGTGCGCAGATCGGTCAGCGTCATATTTCCGAAGCCGTTCTCAGGCATGCTGTCGCCTCTGAGCGTCCCCCCGGATTCCTTCATAAAGGTGGTATCTGATGAGGCGAATGCATTTGGATACATGTGAAAATATAAATCACTTACTGGCTTTACTCCGGGGTGTGTCCAGGTTACTGTCTCAGAAGCTTTTAAGGTTTCTGTGTCAGGAACAAGCTGGACATCAATGTGATACTCGACTACCCGCTGGCTTAAAGCCTCCTCTGCCGGGACGGGTGCGCTCTCAGGCAATACCTGCTGTGGTACGGCTGCAGGCGCTGTGCCGCTGGAGGACTTGGCCTCTTTTGAAGCAAAGCTAGTAACAGAAGCTGTTGAGCTATCCCCTGAAAAGGCCCATATTCCTCCTCCCAGCAGCGCGAGGATGGCCAGGGTCGCAAAGATGATGTACTTTAATGACAGTGACTTCATAGTGTGATTCCTCCCGTGACAAGCATCTACGGGATGTATATGTTTGCAATCGCCGCATTATTAGCTAAAATTAAATTATTCGTAAGAGGAAGGGTGTGCACTCGTGGACAACATACAACCGGAGGGCAAGAAACAGATTGCCTTAAATATTGTGAACGCTAAAAGTAAACATAAAGGCTTTGGAGCAGGCTCTATAGATCTCAACAACGTTTCACCTGTCATTATTGATGGTGATGTGGCGGTTATTGATATCGGTGCCATGCATGCCAAGAGCAAGGTGGAAAAAGGAATTAAATTTTCCATGAATCGTGAAGATGTACCGAATGGAAGACAGGTTTGGGTGGTATGGGTAGCGGTAGACCGTACATTGGAAGCTCAATTTTATGGTGGAATCACAGCCTGTGAAATGTGGATTGATACAGAAGCGCGCCGCGGATGGAAAATTCTTGCCGAGCATGTCAATAAGCTGGATGCAGCTCTTAAACGCAAGATCGATGTGGCAGGGCTTGGAGCCATTGAGAAGTCGGCGCTCAAATCCCTTCTGATCTCTCATAATGAAGCATGGTGGAATGCATCCTCAGATGAGCTTAAAGCTGCACTGACTGAATAGTATAGGAGCCTCCAGAAGGGTTATCCGATATAAAAAAAGCTTCGACCTCCGGAAATAGGAGCGTCGAAGCTTTTTTAATTTATGATTTGCTTGTACTGCTAAGCTTGCGTTTGAGCTGACTCACTCTGGCTTGGCTAATCCCGAGGATTTCTGCAAGTTCTTTTTGGTTGGCATAGGGATGATCTTCAATAGCTTGTTCCAGACGTTGGCACATTTCCTCTGTCTTCGACTTTCGGATGCTGGTGTTGTGCTCTGGTGCCTCAACAACAAAATCCTCACGTGACTCTGGCAATTGAGACATGCGTTCAGGATCGACAATTTCTTTTAGACAGCTGCTACAAATAAACTGCTCTTTATAGTAGGTGACATGGTCGTGGCTTCTGCAAAATGTACACTCTGTCGAGGTGTACTTCCTAAGGACGATGATTTTTTCGTCTAAAACAAAAAATTCGATAGGATCACCAATGTCGATATTACGCGTCATACGGATTTCTGCGGGAACCACAATTCTCCCAAGACTGTCTAAACTCCGGATCATGCCTGTATCCTTCATCCCATGTCCCTCATTTACATCATTATATTTTGGTTTCTAATAACTATTATAGCAGTAATTGAGAGTTAAGAGAATGGGGTAATCATAATAAATAAAACGGTTACATCCCTTATGTGATAAGTGATATTTGAATTTGGAAATCCTGTTGTTACTACAATATATAACTTATAAAAAAAGAAAAACCCCTTCAATATAAATGAAGAGGCTAATTCAACCACCAGCGTTTAATGTTCTTCCATAGGGAACGATTCTCTTCAGCAGGATCTACCTTGCTTTGTGTGTCATCGACAGCAGGAGCGGCGCCAGTTCCATGCAATTCGCAGTATTCGGTGGGCTCAGTTCCACTAATAAAGGTTTCCAGTTCTTTGTCGGGACATGCTGCTGTAGCAAGTTTACCGGATTGCGGATTGACGTATACGCTGACCACTCCATCTGGAATGGGGAAAATTTTTGGAGGGACATTTTCCAGCGCTTTTTCAGTAAATTGGGCGAAAATAGGAGCCGCACGCCGTCCGTCGGTAGTTGCGATGTCGCGCCCCTTGTCGTATCCAACCCAGACTGCCGTGGATAGCTCCGGGGTGAAACCTACCATCCAGCCATCTGTATCCGTAGTACCAGTCTTGCCGGCTACCGGACGTTTGATTATGGAAGCCACACGATTGCCCGTCCCCCCAGTCTCGAATACCCCCTCCATTAAACGAGTCAGGACATAGGCAGCTGAAGGTTCTACGACGGTTACTCCTTTGGGTTGAGGTGCTTCATACAGGACCATGCCATTTGAATCAGTTATTTTTAGAATGGCTGTGGTCGGCATTTTCTGACCGCTGTTTCCAATTACAGCAAAAGCCGCAGCCATTTCAAGCGGACTGATCGGTGAAGTGCCTAGTGCCAGCGAAGGTACGCTTTGAAGTGGACTGTCAATGCCCATTTTCGCAGCCATTTCGCTCACTTTATCCGCGCCGATCTTCATAATTGTATTAACAGCATAGATATTGTCCGATGCTGCGATAGCTTGCCGCATATTAATTTCACCCAGATACTTATCCCCAAAGTTTCGGGGCTGATACGTTTTGCGGTTGTTATCATAATGAAACATCGTTGGCTGACTATTGAAGACCGAAAGTCCTGTCATCTCTTTGGAAGAGAGTGCGGCCAAATACATAATCGGCTTAAAGGAAGAACCCGGCTGGCGTGTGGTGGCCAAAGCATGATTGTACTGGTTGGTACGATAATTTTTTCCGCCGACCATTGCTTTGATGTAACCGGTGCGAGGATCGATGGATACAAGCGCAGTCTCCAGATCACTAGTTTGATCCATCTCTTTGTCAACGGCATTTTCTGCGGCATGCTGCATGTCAGGGTCAAGGGTGGTATAGACATTTAGTCCGCCTTGCTCCAGCTCATCATTACTGATGTGGAGCGATTCTATAGCCAAATTGCGGATATAATCCCGGAAATAAGGCGCAGCTACAAGCGTATCCTTTTGTCCTTGCGGCTTGAAGTTTAAGTTCTCTTGGACAGCTTGTCCAGCTTCTTCCTGAGTGATATTACCTAAATTCGCCATGACGGTCAGGATGATTCTCTGGCGCTTTTTAGCATTGTCCATGTGGTTGTATGGTGAATAATAGGTAGGTCCCTTTGGAATTCCAGCCAGCATGGTACTCTCTGCCAGGTCTAAATCAGCTGCAGATTTACCAAAATACATCCGTGAGGCTGCTTCAATGCCGTAAGCACCGTGGCCATAATAGATATTATTTAAATACATGTTCAGGATTTCATCTTTGCTGTATTTCATCTCCAGCTGCATCGTATAGACAGCTTCTTTAGCCTTGCGCGTCCACGTTTTTTCATGGGATAGGTAGAGGTTACGTGCGAGCTGTTGAGTTAGCGTACTAGCACCCTGCGACCGGTTCCCCTCTTCCAGATTGACAAGAACAGCTCGTGCCATCCCTTTCAGATCAAATCCGGAATGCTCATAAAATTTACGATCCTCGACTGCTAGTGTAGCTTCAATGAGCAGGGGAGAAATTTGACTTAATTTGACGGGTTCACGGCTGCGGCCGTCTGAGGTAAAGGTGGCAAGAACATTGCCCCGGGAGTCAAACAGCTTGGAGCGCACATCATCGCTAATCGGTGGAAGATCTTTTTGATATAGATAACCGAGCAGAGCTCCGGTGGTTAATACAAATAATATGATCAAGGCTGCCAGCAGCCGAAATAAACGCCGGAAGCGGCTTTTTCGTTTCGGTGGATTCGTTGATTCGCGTGTCATGGCACCAGACTCCTTTCTTTCATATTATGGGGAAGGATCTGGAAGGATATTCATTAGGGATATGGAGGGTAACAAATTGTTTCTATTTTGTGATTGTTTAAGGTGGATAGGGTATCCTCTCTGGCGGTATAACAGAGTAGGGATTGTGAGTAAGGGTATATACATATTAGGAGGTGTCATCATGAAATGGACGAAAAGGATTCATAAGACGACAATAACCGCCCTCTCGGCGACGCTTATTATGGTTTCAGGCTGGAGTGCACCTGTAACTTCTGTACATGCTGCACCAGCACCAGCGACTTGCGGCACGGGAGATCACGGCTTGCTACAGGCCCTGCAAAACAAGCATTCAGGCGATGTATCCACACCGCTTAGCTTTTCTGATGTTCAGTTTTTGAATGGGAATACCGGACGGGCAGCAGGTAATGGATTTATGATTGGTACCTCTGACGGAGGTTGCCATTTTCAAGAGATATATCAAGGCCAATGGAGCTTCAAACAATTCGATTTTCCCGATAATGTACATGGCTTTGCTCTTGCTTCTGTAGAGGAGGGGCAGGCTCAATATTTAATTGGTACCTCTAACGGTGGCTCGGAGTGGAAGAGACTTTCGAACAATGCCGTCAGCTTTGAAAGAATAAATTTTATCGATAGTAAGAAAGGTTTTGCTTATGAGAGAGCCGCCACGTTTTACACCAAAGACGGGGGGCTGAGCTGGAGTAAAATTTCCACCCCACCCAATACACGAGGCGCTTATTTTAGTGACCGGAATACCGGCTGGGCGGTTGTAATCGTGCCGGGAAGCGGATATCGGGTAATGAAGACCACAGATGGAGGGGGAACTTGGAGCCTTTCACTGAAGGCGGCTTTTGCCGAGCCCGAGTTTGGACAAATCTCCGCTAAGGGAGATCAAGTCGCTGTAGTGCTCTATGGCGGTACGGGGATGAGTCAGACCTCCTACTCGCTATATGAAAGTGCGAACAGGGGGAAAAGTTGGAATCGTGTGATCGCTCAGGAAACTGCCGGCGGCGGACCTGCGCCAGGCAGTGGCAAGGCTGAATTCAATAAAGGGCCAGCCGCTGGCAAACCCGGGAACCTGCAGCTTGTGGGAAACAGCACATCTTTTTTAGTGGGATTTTCCCCAGCAGCAGAGAAAGTGGCAGTTGGACGCTCTTATAACGGCGGTAAGCAATGGACTAATCTTCCGGAGCTCGCTGGTTATGACGGGGTAATCTCCTTCACTAGTAATAAAGAGGGCTGGCTCGCCATCCGTGAGCTTGATTACTCTTCCTTGTATGTGACCAAAGACGGCGGAGCTTCATGGGAACGCAGGTTTTCTTTAAAAGTGATGACCCAATAATTCTCTTCAATAAAAAATATAAGGGTCCGAAGTATTGTGAAAATCGCAAATAAACAGCAGAGCAGCGATTCTCCGGATAATTGGAGAATCGCTGCTCTGTATTTTTTATCCTTGGTTGCTTGCTTGAATAGTACCCTTATCAGTGGCCTTATCAGATCCCTCATCCTCGGAGGGGTACGGACCCAGTTGACGTTATTTGCAAATTTTCGGCCTTTGGGATAGGGTTTCGGACTCCAGTAACACTATCGCCTAGAAAGAGGTTCAAATGGGTTGCTTTTTATGCCAATAGCGACTAAGGGGTCCGTTATCACACCGAATATGGAATCATACTGCGTTTAAGGTCATCTATGTCCGATAGGTGCTTGGTAGGTGCAAATATAATCGAAGTAAATGATATACATAGAGAATGGACGTTCAAAGTGTGCTTTTAATCATCAATATGGTAATATTTTATGTGCTTATGAAGATATGCTTGATTCTGTATTGAAATACTTCTTTGAACTGGATTATAGTGTACAATGGGAAAGCGAAATAGGCCTTTGATTAATATAAAAATGTTTAAGCTTTGCCATTAGACGTTTTTCTTATGCAGAATGCAGAGGCTTGCAGAATGGAGGAACGTGTGATGCCTGAAATACAGTCTGACAAATATGATGTCTCTATTACGCTCGTGAGCCTTCAAGATGGTCAGCGAAATGTTATGGAAGCGAATGGAGAAGTAACATCCAAGGGACCGCATCTATATATTCAATATGAAGAATTAGAGCAGGGTCCTCGCGGAGAGGAAGTTTCTGTTCGTACAACGATAAAGATTGCAGGCAATCAACTGAAGCTAATCCGCCATGGCGGGATTCAGTCGGAGCAGAGCTTTGAAGCTGGACGGCGTCTGCCAGGATTCTACCGCTCGCCATATACGCAGTTCAATCTTTCTACGGAAACGAACAAGCTGGAAGTTGTGCGCGAAGGGCGTTCTTTAACGGTTGCCTGGGAATATGATTTGTACGTTTACGAGGAATTGACAGGAAAGTTCGCTATTAGTTTGCATATACAGGAGGAACCGAAATTATGACACATAGTAAGAATCCGTTAGAGCTTGTAAATGAACGGGTAAAAGAAGCCATCGCCGATGCGATTGTGAATGCTGGGCTGGTTGCACCGGAAGAGGTTCCGGATATTGTACTTGAAGTGCCAAGAGATAAGGCGCATGGTGATTTGGCTACGAATGCTGCCATGCAGTTGACCAAAATTGCTAAACGTAATCCACGCCAGATTGCTGAAGCTATTATTGAGCATTTGGATACGAGCCGAGCTTCTATTGAGAAAGCGGAGATTGCAGGACCAGGCTTTATTAACTTTACCCTGTCTAAGAATTACTTGTACCCAATCATCAGCCTTGTTGCTGAGCAGGGGGATGACTATGGCCGTATTAATCTGGGTCAAGGTCAGAAGGTTGAAATGGAGTTCGTCAGTGCCAATCCAACGGGTAGCCTACATTTAGGGCATGCCCGTGGTGCTGCTGTCGGTGATGCGCTGTGTAATGTGCTTGATTATGCAGGTTATGAGGTGACCCGGGAATATTATATTAATGATGCCGGTAACCAAGTGGCTAATCTGTGTAAATCCATTGAAACCAGATACCTTCAGGAGCTGGGACAAGAGGCAGAAATGCCGGAAGATGGTTACCATGGTGAGGATATTAAGGGTTTTGCGAAGGAGCTTGTGGCAGAAAAGGGCGATACCTTGCTCGAGATGAGCCCTAGTGAGCGCGCTGCTTTTTTCCGGACCTATGGACTTAATAAAGAGTTGGATAAAATCAAACGTGATCTAGGTCTTTTCCGTGTAAACTTCGATATCTGGTTCAGTGAAACCTCGCTGTATGAGAACGGAGAAGTACTGCGCTCGCTGGACGAGCTCCGTGATCGTGGAGAAGTGTACGAGCAAGATGGGGCAACCTGGCTGCAAACGACAAAATACGGGGATGATAAAGACCGTGTCTTGATCAAAAATGATGGCACATATACCTACCTTACCCCGGATATTGCTTATCACAGCGATAAGTATGGCCGCGGTTACGATAAAATGATTAACATTTGGGGCGCTGATCACCATGGTTATATTCCGCGGATGAAGGCGGCAATGTCAGCCCTTGGCAATGATCCTGAGAAGCTAGTGGTTCTGATTGCTCAGATGGTCAGCCTGTTCCAGAATGGTGAAAAGGTCAAAATGTCCAAACGTACCGGCAAAGCGGTTACGATGGAAGATTTGATGGAGGAAGTAGGAATCGATGCGATTCGTTATTTCTTCACCATGCGCAGCATGGATTCTCATCTTGATTTCGATATGGATTTGGCGATCTCTACTTCTAATGAAAATCCTGTATTCTATGTTCAATATGCGCATGCGCGTATTTGCAGTATTTTCCGTCAGGCAGAGGAGCAAGGGATTTCTATCCCTGATTACGCGGAAATTGACTTCTCCAAGCTGACAGCAGTGCATGAATATGACCTGCTGCGCAAAATTGGTGAGCTCCCGGCAGAAATCGCTGTTGCGGCTGAAGGTTATGCTCCACATCGCCTCATCCGTTATGTATATGAGCTGGCTGCGATGTTCCACAGTTATTACAAAGCTGAACGTGTAATTACTGAGGATGCTGCTCAAACCGTGGCGCGTCTTGCACTGCTGGGCGCAACACGTACTACTATTGCCAATGTACTGCGTCTTGTCGGAGTTTCTGCACCGGATCGCATGTAAATCAACAGCAAACGACAAAAAATCCGCCTTCCGGTTTCCTGGGGGGCGGATTTTTCTTTGCTGCCGTTCTTCGCACCGGCATCAGCTGCGCTAACGTCAGAGTGACCCACCCGGTGCCCGGGCGGGGTCTACACGTTCGCGGAGACCGAACGCTTCGCCCTTACTCCTGCTCTCAGCAGGCGTAGGGCATCGGCAGAGCCGCCGCCTAGGGATGCGCGGCGCTGCCCCTTACGCAGCCGCACCGGGGACGCGGTGCGGCGCAAGAGCAGCTTCAGCTCCCTTGGCGTGAGGCCCGGTCGCAGTGCGAGCAGCAGTGCGGCGGCTCCCGTGACATGCGAGGTCGCCATGGAGGTGCCGCTCATTTCTTTGTAGCCCTCCTTCAGCCAGCAGGAGGGCACGCCTTCGCCGGGCGCGTATACATCGATATATGAACCGCGATTGCTGAAGCCGGCAACCCGGTGTCTTTTATCGATGGCGCCCACGGCTATCGTCTCGGGATAACGTGCGGGATAGTCCCCGCCACGTTTGCCGTCATTCCCAGAGGAGGCAATGACGGCGATTCCGGCCCGATACGCTTTTATAACCACATTGTGGAGCGCCTTGCTTCTAGTCTTCATTCCAAAGCTCATATTAATGACGTCGATTCGGTTCTGCACACACCAATCAATACCTAGCACAATATCGGATACATAGGCTGATCCACTATGATCAAAAGCCTTGACTGGATATAGCAGCGCTCGCGGCGCCACTCCCATCATTCCGCGATTCCCCCCTGCTGCCGCTAAGGTTCCGGCGATATGAGTTCCGTGCCCATTATCATCCAGCGGCAGCATTCCGCGGTGTAGTAGGTTGACTCCAGTGGCTAATGAATGCTTCAGATCGGGATGACGGTAATCCGCGCCGGTGTCAATGACGCCGATTTTGACGTGAACTCCGGTTGATTTAGACCATGCCTGAGGAGCATGAATCGCTTTCACCCCCCATGGGAGCGCTGCGATTCCGCTTTTTTCGTTAGCTATGGAATGGATTTGGATTTGCAGATCGTCTTCGACATTTAGAAGGTCTGCAAATCGGTTCATCAGCTTTCCGGCGGCAGCGGGCACGAAGAAGGCCCGAATCAGCGGAGATACCTGTACTTGCCGCAGCTCGGGCTGCTTTGCTTTTAGAGCCTTCCATTGTGAGAAAGCTCCGGCATACTGGCGGGGATCGTTGAAGGTAAGAATACGCCGCTCACCATTTTTGGGGGCAACCGATATTTCTTCAAGAAGCATGTTCCAAAATTTGTAATAGTCCATAGGTTTCGCTGTCCCTCCTCGGTGCCCTGCTGCCATATTGTATGAGCGGAGGGAGGGGTCCGAATGGGAACTTGCCCTTTTTTAAGGAAATGGGCTGCCCAGCGTGTCAAAAGACGGCGCTTTACATAAAATAAACAGAAGAGATTAAAACTCTCTTTGTAACATCCCGTAAGGAGCCGATCCTTGGCGTGGATACAGTCATGCGCGGAGGTCTTCCTCCGCCTTTTTAAATCCCATTTCTAAAAACTTTGGGTGCGGCGAACCTTGCTACAATTACATATCAACTCTTCTTGATGAAGACAGGTTTCCTGTATGGATAATAAGCAGGAGGCTTTTTCTGTTGGACGGTTCTTGCATTTGACTTGCATTTTGTTGTTAAATAGGTTTTACTTAGTTTTGTTAATGGATATTATTGAAATAAACCGTAATGTGAACAATGCGTGAGAGGAAGTGTCCTTTAGTGAGTACGCCACTCAATTTAAAGCTAGACCCTGAGAAAGTTAAAGAAATGCCAATGGTGGATCTTGCCTTTCTGGTGCTTAAAGCAGCCAATACACCGTATTATTACCGTGATCTGATGGTCGAGGTAGCCAAGTTACGCGGCATGACCGATCAAGAAAGCCAAGATACTATTGCCCAGTTATATACCGAGATTAACATTGACGGGCGTTTTGCCTGTGTCGGAACCAACCTTTGGGGACTGAAACGCTGGTATCCTCTTGAGCGCTCCGATGATCCGGTTGGTAACACTAAACGGGTGCGCATCATCAACGATGAAGACGATGATTTGGAAGATGACGATTTTGCTGATGAAGAAGAAAACTACACAGCTGAAGAAGAGGATTTCGACGCTATCGATGAAGATCGCGACGACCTCTATTCTGACGACGACAGCGAAGAAGAAGTCGACGAAGATGTCGTGATCGATGAAGATGACATAGACGAAGACGATACGGACGAAGACGATGCAGAAGATGGCGACGATGAAGATTCCGAGGATGACAAGTAAGATCAATAATCAGAAGAGTCTTGTCTGTGGCATAATTCCTCCCTTGACAGTGGGGGATCGTCAGAGTAAACTATTGCATGGGCTTATCATGTAAGTTAATAAACGTGTTTTCTAAAATAAAAAGTGCCCCGGTTCTACGGGTGTCACTTTTTTGTTTTTTTAGATGCAAAGTAGCTGTAGATTAATGGAATTTGAGGGATGACGGTTTATGTTTTCCCCGGTGAATTAAACTTTTGATTTCCCCTGTTTTGATGATAGTAAAACGGGTTACGATAAACACCATGTGCCGCTTTTATGTTTGGACTTTATTTAGGAGGGTTTTACAGTGACAAAGTATATTTTTGTAACGGGTGGCGTTGTGTCTTCCCTGGGTAAAGGCATTACCGCCGCTTCGCTGGGCAGGCTGCTCAAGAACAGAGGTCTAAAGGTAACGATTCAGAAATTTGATCCGTATCTTAACGTAGACCCTGGAACAATGAGCCCTTACCAGCACGGAGAAGTCTTCGTAACGGATGACGGTGCAGAGACTGACCTTGACCTTGGGCACTATGAACGGTTTATTGATATCAATCTGTCGAAGAACAGCAATGTGACGACAGGTAAGATCTATTCATCCGTAATCAGCAAGGAACGTCGTGGAGAGTACTTGGGTGGAACTGTACAAGTTATCCCGCATATTACGAATGAGATCAAAGAACGCGTGTTCCGCGCGGGCCGCGAGACCAACTCTGATGTTGTTATCACAGAGATCGGCGGTACTGTAGGGGATATTGAAAGTCTTCCGTTCCTGGAAGCGATTCGTCAAATCAAGAGTGATATTGGCCGGGAAAATGTGATGTATATCCACGTAACCTTGATTCCTTATATCAAGGCTGCTGGAGAAGTGAAGACGAAGCCGACACAGCATAGCGTTAAAGAGCTGCGCAGTATCGGTATTCAACCGAATGTCATCGTGTGCCGTACGGAATATGAGCTTTCCGCAGATATGAAAGCCAAAATCGCACTCTTTTGCGATATTGATGCTAATGCTGTTGTGGAATGCCGCGATGCTTCGACGTTATATGAAGTTCCATTGAACCTTCGTGATGAAGGATTGGACGAGATTGTTGTTAATCATTTGAAGCTTACAACACCTGCGCCAGATATGCGCGAATGGGAAAGTATGCTTAGCCGGATTCAGAAATTAGAGAAGACAGTAGAAATCGCAATTGTAGGTAAGTACGTAGCACTGCATGACGCCTATTTGAGCGTTGTTGAATCACTTTCACACGCAGGTTTTGCTGCGAATGCAGAGGTTAAGATCCGCTGGGTGAATGCAGAGGAAATTACGGATGAGAACGTGGACGAAATGCTGCGTGGTATTGGCGGTATTCTTGTTCCTGGTGGTTTCGGTGATCGGGGAATCGAAGGTAAAATCTCCGCTATTCGTTATGCCCGTGAGCAATTGATACCTTTCTTTGGCATTTGCCTTGGAATGCAGGTTTCTGTAATTGAATATGGCCGTTCTGTTCTTGGACTACAAGGTGCAAACAGCTCCGAAATCGATCCAAATACACAATATCCATTGATTGATTTGCTTCCTGAGCAAAAAGATATTGAAGATATGGGCGGCACTATGCGTCTTGGGTTGTATCCTTGTAAGATTATTCCGGACTCTCTGGCAATGTCTTGCTATGATGATGAACTGGTATATGAGCGTCACCGTCACCGGTATGAGTTCAACAATGCTTACCGTGACGAAATTGAAAAAGCAGGACTGGTTATCTCCGGAACTTCTCCGGATGGCCGTCTAGTTGAGATCGTAGAGCTTCCAGAGCATCCGTGGTTCCTCTCGGTTCAATTCCACCCGGAATTCACTTCACGTCCGAACCGCCCGCAACCGCTATTCCGTGAATTTGTCAAAGCCTCTTTGACGCATTCCGAGCAGCAATAATTTATACACAGACAGAAAGAACCCTCGGTTCTTAAATAGTCGAAGAGAGCCTTCATCCGAAGGCTCTCTTTTTGTATTACCCTTTAATAGAAATATTGTAACTGACATTTATTTCATTTTAGACTCTTTATTTACCCATTTTATCCAATTAGCAGGATTTGGACAGTAAAGCACGAATAATAGGTTTCGTATGGAGTAGTTTCTAAAGGGGCCGGTCGCTGTGGAGAGCGCGGTATAGTCAATCTGCCTTAATTTCTGGGAGGGTATCGTATGGAAAAGAAGAAAGTATTAATTGTCGATGATCAGAATGGGATCCGGATTCTTCTTATGGAAGTGTTCAATAGTGAGGGATATACAACATTTCAAGCGGCTAACGGAAAATTGGCATTAGACATTGTTCGCAGCGAGTCACCCGATTTGGTCTTACTCGATATGAAAATACCGGGAATGGATGGACTCGAGATTCTGAAGCATCTAAAGGAGATCAATCCGTCCATTAAGGTCATTATGATGACGGCCTATGGTGAACTGGACATGATTAAGGAGGCGACCAAGCTAGGGGCGTTAATGCATTTTACAAAGCCGTTCGACATAGACGAAATGCGCGTAGCGGTAAACATGCATCTTCATAACAAGTCTGTGGATCAATGCAGTTAGAACGGTGATTTCTGTATCGGTCCTATTTAGCGTGGTGACTCCGAAGAGGATGAGTGTAATTGTTATATGGGCTGGATAAAAATCGTCCCACCGGGACATTTTTTTGTTTACCCTATTTAGTATTTGACACAGGATGTGCTATAATAAGCCTGTATGTGATGTCGGTTTAAAAACATAGCCAACCAACATTCTTAGGAGGATGAAACCATGCCATTAGTATCTATGACAGACATGTTGAACAAAGCACTTGAAGGAAAATATGCAGTAGGTCAGTACAACATTAACAACTTGGAGTGGACTCAAGCTATTCTTGGTGCCGCTGAACAAGAAAAATCACCAGTAATCCTTGGTGTATCTGAAGGCGCAGCACGCCACATGGGCGGCTTCACTACTGTTGTTAAAATGGTTGAAGGTCTAATTATTGACATGAATATCACTGTTCCTGTAGCTATCCACCTTGACCATGGATCTAGCTTTGATAAATGTAAAGCAGCAATTGATGCTGGATTTACATCCGTAATGATCGACGGTTCCCATCACCCAATCGATGAGAACATCGATATGACTAAAAAAGTCGTTGAATATGCTCACGCTAAAGGCGTTTCTGTAGAAGCTGAAGTAGGTACTGTTGGTGGACAAGAAGACGACGTTATCGGCGGCATCATGTATGCTAAGCTTGATGAGTGCGTACGTATTGTGAAAGAAACAGGTATCGACACCCTGGCTCCTGCACTTGGTTCCGTTCATGGACCTTACCATGGCGAGCCTAACCTCGGATTCAAAGAAATGGAAGAAATCCGTGACGCTACTAACATCCCAATGGTTCTTCATGGTGGTACAGGTATTCCTGAACATGACATCAAGAAAGCCATCTCCCTGGGTACTTCCAAAATCAACGTGAACACTGAGAACCAAATCGTGTTCGCAAAAGTGGTTCGCGAAGTTCTAGCTGCTAAACCTGATGCTTACGATCCACGTACATTCATCGCACCAGGCCGTGATGCAATCAAAGAAACCGTTATTGGTAAAATTCGCGAATTTGGATCCAACAACAAAGCCTAATCATTGTAGCTTCCGCCTCAGGTGGACAAGCAATTTGTTAAAGGATAGGGCTATTACTCTGTCCAGTTGAATAGTTTGATGAGGAAAGCACACCGCTTAGCCGGTGTCTTTCCATTTTCATCACTAAAAGTCCACAGCACGTATTGCCCACCCAGCTGCAATACACGTAGGGGGAAATTGATAAATCTATGGAAAAATTAATGATTGGCGGTGGACGTCCGCTAGAGGGCGTTGTAACCATCAGTGGAGCAAAGAATAGTGCCATCGCGCTTATTCCTGCGGCAATTTTGGCCGAATCTGAAGTTGTTCTGGATAATTTACCGTCCCTTAGTGATGTAGCCGTATACTCCGAAATCTTGCAAGAGCTTGGCGCTAATGTATCCTGGTCAGGCAATCAGATGAGAATTGACCCTTCACGTATTGTATCTATTCCAATGCCCAATGGGCCGGTTAAGAAACTTAGAGCTTCGTATTATATGATGGGAGCTCTGCTTGGAAGATTCAAAGAAGCGACAATAGGTCTTCCTGGTGGCTGTAATTTTGAACCTCGTCCAATTGATCAACATATCAAGGGATTCGAGGCTTTGGGAGCAACAGTTACCAACGAACATGGTTCTATCCACTTATATGCAAAAGAGCTACGCGGTGCGAAGATTTATCTGGACGTATCAAGCGTAGGTGCCACTATAAACATCATGCTGGCGGCTTCACGAGCCAAAGGCTCTACAATTATTGAAAATGCGGCTAAAGAGCCTGAGATTATAGATGTAGCTACCCTATTGAACTCTATGGGCGCTGTTATTAAAGGCGCTGGTACAGAAACCATCCGGATCGAAGGGGTCTCGGAAATGCACGGTTGCCGTCATTCCATTATTCCCGATCGGATTCAAGCAGGAACTTATATGATTGCCGCTGCGGCTACGCGCGGTAATGTGTTGATAGATAATGTTATTCCTAAGCACTTGGAAGCCTTAACAGCCAAGCTTTTAGAGATGGGCGTGGATATTGAAGAGCTTGATGAAAGTATCCGAGTTATAGGTAGAGCTAATTATGAACATGCAGATGTTAAAGCACTGACCTATCCTGGATTTCCTACAGATTTACAATCTCCTATGACAAGTATGCTGACACAGGCAGAAGGGGTTAGTGTGCTTAGCGATTTCGTCTACAGCAACCGCTTCAAGCATGTGCCAGAGTTGGTAAGAATGGGCGCAAAGATTCGTGTTGAAGGCCGATCTGCAATTATTGAGGGCAGTAAACTTAATGCTGCTAAAGTAAAGGCAGCTGATCTGCGTGCGGGTGCAGCCCTTGTCATTGCCGGGTTAACAGTAGAAGATGGTATTACTGAAGTGACCGGCGTAGAGTATATTGATCGTGGTTATGATAATTTAGTGAGCAACCTTCGGCAACTTGGTGCTCATGTTTGGCGTGAGAATGAATAATATTAGGATATCCCGCTTGGAAGGAGTATTAATTTGCGGCCAAACCGCATATTTCCTTCCATTTGGGGTAATACTAACCTAATGAGCATTTTAATAGAATCATATTTTTGCCTAGTAGATAGACTAGGAAGAACTCATTTAAAAATTGAATAGGTGGTTATTACATGGATCTTCAAATTTCCGATCTGGAAGAAATGAAGCTGACCGAGTTATATAAGCTGGCCAAGAAATACCAGATTCCTTATTACGGACAGCTGAAGAAACGGGAACTGATCTTTGCGATCCTTCGGGCACAGGCAGAGCAGAGCGGTCTCATGTTTATGGAAGGCGTACTAGAAATTTTGCCTGAGGGCTATGGATTTCTTAGGCCGATTAACTATTTGCCCAGTGCTGAAGATATTTACATCTCAGCTTCACAAATTCGTAAGTTTGATCTCAGAAGCGGAGATCTTGTGTCTGGTAAATGTCGGACACCAAAAGAAAATGAACGATATTTTGGCCTGCTTCAAGTCAATGCCGTTAATGGCGAGAACCCTGCTAGTGCAGCGGAGCGTCTTCATTTTCCAGCATTAACACCACTTTATCCGCAAGACAAGCTACCGCTTGAAACATCCCCTACTCATTTGTCTACCCGAATAATGGATTTGCTCGCTCCTGTAGGTTTGGGGCAGCGGGGTTTGATTGTAGCACCTCCAAAAGCAGGAAAAACGCTCCTCTTAAAAGAAATTGCCAATAGTATTTCCACTAATAATCCTGAGATTGAGCTCTTTGTATTGCTGATTGATGAACGTCCTGAAGAAGTAACCGATATGCAGCGTTCTGTAAAAGGCGAAGTGGTTGCATCGACGTTTGATGAGCTTCCAGAGAATCATATTAAAGTGGCTGAGCTTGTGTTGCAAAGGGCACTTCGTTTAGTTGAGCACAAGAAGGATGTAGTTATTCTTTTGGATAGCATTACGCGTCTGGCGCGTGCTTATAATCTGGTGGTTCCACCATCTGGACGTACACTTAGCGGGGGGATTGACCCGGCGGCTTTTCACCGGCCGAAGCGGTTTTTTGGTTCTGCACGGAATGTGGAAGAAGGCGGCTCATTAACTATTTTGGCAACAGCATTAATAGATACTGGCTCGCGTATGGATGATATTATATATGAAGAATTTAAGGGTACCGGTAATATGGAGCTTCATTTGGACCGCAAATTGGCGGAACGCCGGATATTCCCAGCTATCGATATTCGTCGTTCAGGTACACGTCGCGAAGAAGTGCTCTTGAGCAAAGAAGAACTGGATACGATTTGGGCGATTCGCAAAAATATGAACGAGTCCTACGATTTTGTGGAGGGATTCATCAAAAAGCTGCGTGATACGAAGACTAATGCTGAGTTCTTGGCATCCTTTGACGTTGCTGGGGCAAAAACAACACCAAACGGGACTGCAAGTAACGGAGGCACCTCCAACAGCGGTACAGCTGCTCGTCGTACCACACGGGCGAAGACACCTTCAGTACCTACAACTTGAGAATTGATAATAAGAGGAGACTAACATGTATTTGGTATATGCCGACGGGCAAGGAAACGTATATGATCATCCTGAACTGTACGGGCTAGCCCGTAGTGGGGATATGATTGTTGAAATGCTGGAGGAAGAATTAATTCCATTACCAGAAGGTGCTACGCTCGTGGGCTTGCCTAGTACACGTGCTGTGGGTATGAATCCTGAGACGGGTGAAATGATGTCTTTGCCGGAAGGTTCGCAGGCTGTCGGAGCGCTGCTGCCGCAAGGCTACACTCGTCTATGTCTTCCTGGTTATGTGAAGACAGATAAGTCTTATAAGCTTCCTCTGTTTGGGTATTCGGCTGTAGTGTGGAAGGATGGCGGGTTCTATGTTGCGGCAGACCCTACCGATAATCCAGAGAAATGGAATCCACTTAATTGTGACAAAGAAGATCTTGAAGTCAGTGTTGGTGAGATGACAGCCAAATATCCTGATAACCGCCTCTATGAGCATCTTTCTAACTGTGCGCTTGGCTATGAATGCCTGACTTCCTCCAATACCTTTTTAGGGCGTTGGGAGGGCGGTGTACCCGTCTCTTATTCATGTAATGCTGGATGTTTTGGCTGTATTTCTGAGCAACCTGATGATAGCGGCTTTGTATCTCCGCAGACTCGGATGAATTTCCGGCCTACGGTCAACGAAATTTCACAAGTTATGTTGGAGCATTTAAAGACGCCTGAATCGATTATCAGCTTTGGACAAGGCTGTGAAGGGGAACCTTCCACGCAGGCAAAACTTATTATAGAAGCTATTCGTGAAGTGCGCTCGATTACTGATATGGGCTATATCAATATCAACACCAATGCGGGATTAAGCGATCATATGCGAGGAATCGTTGATGCTGGGCTCGATTTGATGCGTGTCAGCACAATCAGTGCCCTTGATGACCATTATAATGCTTATTACAAACCACGCGGTTATACATTGGCCAATGTAGAAAAATCTTTGAAATACGCTGCTTCGCAGGGGGTTTACACATCGATCAATTATCTGATCTTCCCTGGAGTGACTGATCGCGAAGAAGAGATTGAAGCGATGCTGGAGTTTGTAAGACGTACTGATCTGAAGCTTATTCAGATGCGCAATCTAAACATTGACCCGGAGAGTTATTTAGAGTTGATTCCTCCTGCCCAGGGTGAAATCCTTGGGATGAAGACGATGCTTGATATTTTCCGCGATGAACTGCCGGATGTAGTTATAGGCTCTTATACACATGTGCCACCAGCAGATATGGCGCGGGCTAAGCGGCGGGGAATCAATATTTAAGCAGCTAAAATGTAAAAATGAAACATATTGCCCAATTTGATATTTCGTGCTAAAATACCACAGTGTAATCATATAACTCTGGGTCCGCATGAGGCTTAGGGCATGAGAGGTGAAATTCAAAATGCAAGAAGCAATTCAACCAAAGTATAATGTAACTAAGGTAACCTGCGCATGTGGCAACACTTTCGAAGCTGGCTCTGTTAAACAAGAGCTTCGTGTCGAAATTTGCTCCAACTGCCATCCGTTCTTCACTGGCAAGCAGAAGTTCTTGGATGCCGGCGGTCGCGTTGATAAATTTAAGAAGAAATATGGTATCTAATTCGAACAGTCGCTTTGCGGCTTAACAGTTAGATTGAGCCCCCAGCTGTATAGCTGAGGGGCTCATTTTATGTCTTAGAGTTGATTTTTGTCCGAGCGTGAGCTATACTTATCTTCGCCGTGCTAGACGGGGAGGTAGCGGTGCCCTGTAACTCGCAATCCGCTGTAGCGAGGTTGAATTCCTGTTAGAGGTGCTATCGATGTGAGGCCTTGGTTCCTACGGGCTGTGTTGACAGTTGGGTCCTCCGCAATGAGTGCTTATGAACCTGGTCAGGTCCGGAAGGAAGCAGCCATAAGTAAGATTACTCTTGTGCCGGAGGGTGGCCTAACTCGAGCAGTCATGTAGGGTTGCCGCTTGGATCGTAGCCATCAATAACAGGTGCACGGTTTATAATTCTGTTTATCATAGCATCTTTGCCACAAGCAAAGATGCTTTTTGTTTTTGGTCAATAGCCGATGAATATAGTATAATAAATTTGCGACAAATGCCGGGAAAGCGGCAGCTTAAGAGAGGGTAATGCATAGTGGAACATATCGCGCTGTACCGTGCTTGGCGGCCGCAGTCGTTTCAAGACATGGTTGGACAACAGCACATTATCCAAACGCTGCAGAACGCAATTCGTGAACAGCGGGTTTCGCATGCCTATCTGTTCAGCGGTCCGCGGGGAACTGGTAAGACAAGTGCTGCTAAAGTCTTAGCTAAAGCGGTTAACTGTGAACGTGGGCCAGGTCCGGAACCTTGTAACGAATGTCCATCCTGCTTGCGAATCGCTGCGGGTAATGTAATGGATGTGCAGGAAATAGATGCGGCATCAAACCGGGGCGTAGAGGAGATTCGTGATCTGCGTGAGAAGGTGAAGTATGCACCTACCGAGGTGCGCCGTAAAGTGTATATCATTGATGAAGTGCATATGCTGACGACAGAAGCTTTTAATGCTCTATTAAAGACTTTGGAGGAACCGCCGTCACATGCGATGTTTATTCTTGCGACAACGGAACCTCACAAATTGCCGGCGACAATAATTTCCCGTTGTCAGCGTTTTGACTTCCGTAGAGTGGCGTTAGAAGAACAGACCGCCCATCTGACTGCTATTTGTGAGAAGGAAGGGATTACAGCGGATAACAACGCATTGCAGTATATTGCCCGTCTATCTGATGGTGGTATGCGTGATGCATTGAGCTTGCTGGATCAGATTTCATCCTTTACAGATGGTAATGTTACGTACGAGCAAGTGTTAGGAATGACAGGGGGAATTCCCTCCGAGCAATTTGCACGTCTTGCCACTGCCATATTAGAAGGTGATATGGGTCTTCTTCTGGAGCTCGTTGAGCAGCTTATGCATGAAGGTAAAAGTGCAGATAAATGCCTAGAGAATCTCATGTATTATTTCCGTGATTTATTGATGATTAAGATGGTACCCGAGGCCGATCAATTAACAGAGCGGGTGCTGAATCCTGCTGAATTTAAAGATATGGCCACCGCATTTTCTCGGGAGCGTCTATTTCAGATTGTAGATACAATCAATAAATACCTAGGTGAAATGAAATACGCAACACATCCTCAGACACTGTTTGAAGTGGCGCTGATGAAGCTTTGCAGCTTGCAGCAAGAGGTAAGTCAGAGTGCCGCATTTGCTCCGTTAGGTGAAACAAATGCCGGAGTAAGCGCGAATAATTCGAGCATTGACTCTGGTGAACTGGATCTTCTCAAAAGACAGATCGCAGCACTGGAGAAGAAGCTGGAACAGGCAATGCAATCCGGTGGTATTTCCGGAGGAGGGCGTGATGGTTCTCCTGCACCGAAATCGCACGCGGTTCCAACACCGCGGGTTTCTTCAGCCTCCAAAATGCCTCCTAACGTAGATAGGTTTATTGCTGGTAAGGATAGTCCCGATTTTGCAGCTATCTATAAACAGTGGAGCCTTGTCCTGCAAGGAGTAAAAGAGGAAAAGGTAACGGTTCATGCATGGTTTGTAGACGGTGAGCCAGTATCGATTATGGAGGATGCGGTACTTGTTGCATTCAAGAATACGATTCACCGCGATACTACTGAGAAGCCGGCAAACAGACAGGTTATTGAGAGTGTGCTTGCAGCGCGTCTAGGCAAACCTTATAGACTTGTAACCATGATGCTTCGTGACTGGAATGAAGCTGCCCAGAAGTCTGTGGGACAGACTGGCAAAGAAGAACTGCAGCTGGAGCATGAACACGATACTGCAGAAGCTAAACCTGAACCTTGGATTGATGAGGCTATCCAGCTTTTTGGAGAAGACCTTGTTGTCATAAAAGAGTAATATAAACATACTAGCGCTAATTGCGCATTCCAAAGGAGAGACGATGTATGAATAATATGAACCAAATGATGAAGCAAGTTAAGAAAATGCAGGAGCAAATGCTTAAAGCTCAAGAGGAACTCGGAGGCAAGGTTATTGAGGGTTCATCAGGTGGCGGCGTAGTTACTGTTCAAGTAAACGGCCACAAAAAATTGCTGTCTATTCAAATTAAACCGGAAGCCGTTGATCCGGAAGATGTTGAAATGCTGCAAGATCTTGTAATCACTGCTGTAAATGATGCATTGACTCAAGCTGAAGAGCTTGCTAACAATGACATGGGTAAATTCACTGGTGGAATGAAGATCCCAGGCTTGTTCTAATAGCCCACTCCACTTCAGTCTAAAGGAGAATTATTAATTTGTATTATCCCGAACCGCTAGCTAAGCTGATCGATGCTTTTACGCGTTTGCCCGGGATTGGACCGAAGACAGCCGCCCGGTTAGCTTTTCATGTGCTTAACATGAAAGAGGATGAAGTCATTGATTTTGCAAAAGCGCTAGTAAGCGTCAAACGCAATCTTCACTATTGCTCGGTCTGCTGTAATATTACGGATACGGACCCATGTAAGATATGTCAGGACAAAACTAGAGATCCTTCAGTGATATGTGTGATTCAAGACTCTAAGGATTTGGTGGCTATAGAACGAACCAAGGAGTTTAATGGATATTACCATGTTCTTCAGGGTGCTATTTCACCTATGGAAGGTATCGGCCCTGATGATATTCGCCTGAAAGAATTATTGACCCGTCTGAGTGATGAGAGAGTAAGTGAGCTTATAATGGCGACTAACCCCAACATTGAGGGAGAAGCAACGGCGATGTACATTTCTCGTCTTGTTCGGCCGTTTGAGATTAAAATCACCAGGATAGCTCATGGCTTGCCTGTAGGTGGCGATCTTGAATACGCTGATGAAGTTACTTTGTCCAAAGCGTTGGAAGGCCGTCGCGAGCTATTCTAGCAGCTCTATAGTGGTATTTTTCAAAAAGGAAGCCCTCGGGTTTCCTTTTTTTTGTTCTAAGTTTGTCCCTATCCCGATATGAATGAGAATAACGAGATGTGTATTTTGCATCAGAATTATTCTGAGGAGGAATTGAAATGGGATGGTGGAGAGAGCTGTGGTGGGGAGTGGATAAGGAACAAGGCGCAAAGGAAAGTGAGGGATGGGAAACCCTCTTAGAGGTCCGTAAGGCGCATTCAGAGTGGGAGAGGGCGTACCTGATGTTCGACGAGGCGTTGGGACAGGATCAGATAGATTACGCGATATATATTTTGGAGGCTGCAGAACGTAAATATCAGATACATCTCAAACATGCAAAAAGCTTGGGGTTGAACAGCAGTCAAATATAAGGGCTTATAAATAAATGTATAAGGGGGATCTACATGCTTAGAATGATAGCTATGGGCGTATTGATATTATCCGTTATCTTATTAGGTTTAGTTGTATTTAGAAAAAAGCTGGGTTTTGGGTGGCTAAGTTTATTTGGGGTTCATTTGGTATTGGCTGCACTCGGGATATATGTAGTGAACTTCTCAGGTTTGCTCACGCAGGTGTATATCCCTTTGAACCCTGCAACTATAGGCGCAGTAACGGTTCTTGGGCTTCCTGGCGTGGTTATGTTACTCGGATTAAGAATAATTTTATTTTAATGCTTGACGTGGCTTTGAAAAATATGATACATTAAGTCTCGCCCGTTTGGACAAGCTGTTGATTAACAACTTGCTGAAATGGTCAAGCAAAAAAAGAAATTAAAAAAATGCTTGACGAAAACAAAGGCGCTGTGATATATTATAAAGGTCGCTGCTGACAAGCAACGACGACGAAAGATGAGACATTGATCTTTGAAAACTGAACAACGAGTGAGTGGGAAATCACGTAAGTGAAATCCAAATTAGAGAATTAATTTTCTCGTCAGATGTTTCAAAATGAGCATATCGCTCTTTTCAATACTAATTGGAGAGTTTGATCCTGGCTCAGGACGAACGCTGGCGGCGTGCCTAATACATGCAAGTCGAGCGGAGTTATTTTGAAAGCTTGCTTTCAAAATAACTTAGCGGCGGACGGGTGAGTAACACGTAGGCAACCTGCCCTTCAGACTGGGATAACTACCGGAAACGGTAGCTAATACCGGATAATTTCTTTTTTCTCCTGAGAGAAGAATGAAAGACGGAGCAATCTGTCACTGAGGGATGGGCCTGCGGCGCATTAGCTAGTTGGTGGGGTAACGGCCCACCAAGGCGACGATGCGTAGCCGACCTGAGAGGGTGAACGGCCACACTGGGACTGAGACACGGCCCAGACTCCTACGGGAGGCAGCAGTAGGGAATCTTCCGCAATGGGCGAAAGCCTGACGGAGCAACGCCGCGTGAGTGATGAAGGTTTTCGGATCGTAAAGCTCTGTTGCCAGGGAAGAACGTCCGGTAGAGTAACTGCTACCGGAGTGACGGTACCTGAGAAGAAAGCCCCGGCTAACTACGTGCCAGCAGCCGCGGTAATACGTAGGGGGCAAGCGTTGTCCGGAATTATTGGGCGTAAAGCGCGCGCAGGCGGCTATTTAAGTCTGGTGTTTAAACCTTGGGCTCAACCTGAGGTCGCACTGGAAACTGGGTGGCTTGAGTACAGAAGAGGAAAGTGGAATTCCACGTGTAGCGGTGAAATGCGTAGATATGTGGAGGAACACCAGTGGCGAAGGCGACTTTCTGGGCTGTAACTGACGCTGAGGCGCGAAAGCGTGGGGAGCAAACAGGATTAGATACCCTGGTAGTCCACGCCGTAAACGATGAGTGCTAGGTGTTAGGGGTTTCGATACCCTTGGTGCCGAAGTTAACACAGTAAGCACTCCGCCTGGGGAGTACGGTCGCAAGACTGAAACTCAAAGGAATTGACGGGGACCCGCACAAGCAGTGGAGTATGTGGTTTAATTCGAAGCAACGCGAAGAACCTTACCAGGTCTTGACATCCCTCTGAATCTGCTAGAGATAGCAGCGGCCTTCGGGACAGAGGAGACAGGTGGTGCATGGTTGTCGTCAGCTCGTGTCGTGAGATGTTGGGTTAAGTCCCGCAACGAGCGCAACCCTTAACTTTAGTTGCCAGCAGGTAAGGCTGGGCACTCTAGAGTGACTGCCGGTGACAAACCGGAGGAAGGTGGGGATGACGTCAAATCATCATGCCCCTTATGACCTGGGCTACACACGTACTACAATGGCCGGTACAACGGGAAGCGAAGCCGCGAGGTGGAGCCAATCCCATCAAAGCCGGTCTCAGTTCGGATTGCAGGCTGCAACTCGCCTGCATGAAGTCGGAATTGCTAGTAATCGCGGATCAGCATGCCGCGGTGAATACGTTCCCGGGTCTTGTACACACCGCCCGTCACACCACGAGAGTTTACAACACCCGAAGTCGGTGGGGTAACCCGCAAGGGAGCCAGCCGCCGAAGGTGGGGTAGATGATTGGGGTGAAGTCGTAACAAGGTAGCCGTATCGGAAGGTGCGGCTGGATCACCTCCTTTCTATGGAGAATCGTTCTCTGCAATGAGAACATTCAAATCGGAAGCTAAGCTTCCACAATAGAACCCTCGGGTTCGAACACTCACTCGTGTTCAGTTTTGAAAGAGCAAGTCTCTTTCGTATGCGTTTGGTGGCGATAGCGGAGGGGTTCCACACGTACCCATCCCGAACACGACCGTTAAGCCCTCCAGCGCCGATGGTACTTGGACCGAAGGGTCCTGGGAGAGTAGGACGTTGCCAAGCGGACAACCAATTCATTGGTTGATTCACAATGTTATATATGTTATATGGGCTTTTAGCTCAGTTGGTTAGAGCGCACCTCTGATAAGGGTGAGGTCGGTGGTTCGAGTCCACCAAGGCCCACCATATAACATTATAGAGTAATTTTATGGGGCCATAGCTCAGCTGGGAGAGCGCCTGCCTTGCAAGCAGGAGGTCAGCGGTTCGATCCCGCTTGGCTCCACCATAAATTTTTAAATGAATAACTTTTTCAACTTGATCCTTGAAAACTGGATACCGAAACGAATTTGCGTTTTAGAACATCTTTTAGCAACTTGTGCAAACAAGTAAATGTTATTAGTGAGATTTTTCTTCGGAAGAATCAAGGTTAAGCTAATAAGAGCACACGGAGGATGCCTAGGCGCCAGGAGCCGACGAAGGACGTGGCGAACAACGAAACTGCCTCGGGGAGCTGTAAGCAAGCTTTGATCCGGGGGTGTCCGAATGGGGAAACCCAGCTGTGGTAATTCGCAGTTACTCATTTCTGAATACATAGGAAATGTAGAGGCAGACCAGGGGAACTGAAACATCTAAGTACCCTGAGGAAGAGAAAACAATAGTGATTCCGTCAGTAGCGGCGAGCGAACGCGGAACAGCCTAAACCTAAGAGCTTGCTCTTAGGGGTTGTGGGACGTCTCACATGGAGTTACAAAGGAATATGGTAGGTGAAGAGGTCTGGAAAGGCCCGCGATAGAGGTAAAAGCCCTGTAGCCTAAACTGTGTTCTCTCCGAGACGGATCCCGAGTAGTGCGGGGCACGTGAAACCCCGTATGAATCCAGCAGGACCATCTGCTAAGGCTAAATACTACCTGGCGACCGATAGTGAAACAGTACCGTGAGGGAAAGGTGAAAAGCACCCCGGAAGGGGAGTGAAATAGAACCTGAAACCGTGTGCTTACAAAAAGTCAGAGCCCTATTAATGGGTGATGGCGTGCCTTTTGTAGAATGAACCGGCGAGTTACGTTTAACATGCAAGGTTAAGCCGAGAAGGTGGAGCCGCAGCGAAAGCGAGTCTGAATAGGGCGAATTAGTATGTGGACGTAGACCCGAAACCGTGTGATCTACCCCTGTCCAGGGTGAAGGTGCGGTAACACGCACTGGAGGCCCGAACCCACGTACGTTGAAAAGTGCGGGGATGAGGTGGGGGTAGCGGAGAAATTCCAATCGAACTCGGAGATAGCTGGTTCTCCCCGAAATAGCTTTAGGGCTAGCCTCGGTATAAGAGTAGTGGAGGTAGAGCACTGATTGGGTGCGGGGTCCGCAAGGATTACCAAGCTCAGTCAAACTCCGAATGCCATATACTTATTGCCGGGAGTCAGACAGTGAGTGCTAAGATCCATTGTCAAAAGGGAAACAGCCCAGACCATCAGCTAAGGTCCCCAAGTGTGTGTTA
This sequence comes from Paenibacillus sp. FSL H8-0315, assembly GCF_038005365.1. Taxonomy (NCBI): domain Bacteria; kingdom Bacillati; phylum Bacillota; class Bacilli; order Caryophanales; family Paenibacillaceae; genus Paenibacillus; species Paenibacillus sp. FSL H8-0315. Next base: position 3,471,181 of record NZ_JBBOTA010000001.1, read on the forward strand.
AGTGGGAAAGGATGTGGAGTTGCACAGACAACCAGGATGTTGGCTTAGAAGCAGCCACCATTGAAAGAGTGCGTAATAGCTCACTGGTCGAGTGACTCTGCGCCGAAAATGTAACGGGGCTAAACACACCACCGAAGCTATGGCTAGATACGTATGTATCTGGGGTAGGGGAGCGTTGTGTAGGGGTTGAAGGTGTACTGAAAAGAGCGCTGGACACTACACAAGTGAGAATGCCGGTATGAGTAACGAAAAGATCAGTGAGAATCTGATCCGCCGAAAGCCCAAGGTTTCCTGAGGAAGGCTCGTCCGCTCAGGGTAAGTCGGGACCTAAGGCGAGGCCGAAAGGCGTAGTCGAAGGACAACAGTTTGAAATTACTGTACCACCGTAATCCGCTATGAGCGATGGGGTGACGCAGGAGGGTAGTGACGCGGACTGATGGATGTCCGTCTAAGCAGTGAGGCTGATGTGTAGGCAAATCCGCACATCATTAAGGCTGGGCTGTGATGGGGAGCGAAAATTATAGTAGCGAAGGTCATGATCTCACACTGCCAAGAAAAGCCTCTAGCCAGGAGAAGGTGCCCGTACCGCAAACCGACACAGGTAGGCGAGAAGAGAATTCTAAGGCGCGCGGAAGAACTCTCGTTAAGGAACTCGGCAAAATGACCCCGTAACTTCGGGAGAAGGGGTGCCCCGGTAGTGTGAATAGCACGAGGGGGCCGCAGTGAAAAGGCCCAAGCGACTGTTTAGCAAAAACACAGGTCTGTGCGAAGCCGCAAGGCGAAGTATACGGGCTGACGCCTGCCCGGTGCTGGAAGGTTAAGGGGAGTGGTTAGGGGTAACCCGAAGCTATGAACCGAAGCCCCAGTAAACGGCGGCCGTAACTATAACGGTCCTAAGGTAGCGAAATTCCTTGTCAGGTAAATTCTGACCCGCACGAATGGCGTAACGACTTGGGCGCTGTCTCAACGAGAGATCCGGTGAAATTTTAATACCTGTGAAGATGCAGGTTACCCGCGACAAGACGGAAAGACCCCATGGAGCTTTACTGCAGCTTGATATTGAATTTGGGTACGATCTGTACAGGATAGGTGGGAGCCGTAGAAATCGGAGCGCAAGCTTCGGTGGAGGCGCCGTTGGGATACCACCCTGATCGTATCTAGGTTCTAACCTAGTGCCCTTACCGGGTACGGGGACCGTGTCAGGCGGGCAGTTTGACTGGGGCGGTCGCCTCCTAAAGAGTAACGGAGGCGTTCCAAGGTTCCCTCAGAATGGTTGGAAATCATTCGCAGAGTGCAAAGGCATAAGGGAGCTTGACTGCGAGACCTACAAGTCGAGCAGGGACGAAAGTCGGACTTAGTGATCCGGTGGTACCGCATGGAAGGGCCATCGCTCAACGGATAAAAGCTACCCTGGGGATAACAGGCTTATCTCCCCCAAGAGTCCACATCGACGGGGAGGTTTGGCACCTCGATGTCGGCTCATCGCATCCTGGGGCTGAAGTAGGTCCCAAGGGTTGGGCTGTTCGCCCATTAAAGCGGTACGCGAGCTGGGTTCAGAACGTCGTGAGACAGTTCGGTCCCTATCTGTCGTGGGCGCAGGAAATTTGAGAGGAGCTGTCCTTAGTACGAGAGGACCGGGATGGACGTACCGCTGGTGCACCAGTTGTTCCGCCAGGAGCATGGCTGGGTAGCTACGTACGGACGGGATAAGCGCTGAAAGCATCTAAGCGTGAAGCCCCCCTCAAGATGAGATTTCCCAATTAGTAAGACCCCTTGAAGACGACGAGGTAGATAGGTTGGAGGTGGAAGTGCAGCAATGCATGGAGCTGACCAATACTAATCGGTCGAGGGCTTATCCTATACTTAGAATGCAGATTCGTTTCGGATTCAGTTTTCAGGGAGTCAAATTCCTGTTTGGATTGCTGTGGTACTGATATCGTTTGGAGAGATACCCAAGTGGCTATAAGGGGACCCTCTGCTAAGGGGTTAGACTGCGTAAGCGGTGCGTGGGTTCGAATCCCACTCTCTCCGCCATTTTCAATCCATAGCAATACTAATTATTGTGGCGGTGTAGCTCAGCTGGCTAGAGCGTACGGTTCATACCCGTGAGGTCGGGGGTTCGATCCCCTTCGCCGCTACCATAATACCTGGAGGCTTAGCTCAGCTGGGAGAGCATCTGCCTTACAAGCAGAGGGTCGGGGGTTCGATCCCCTCAGCCTCCACCATTTTCATCTTTTTAGAATTGCTTTTACACCGTGCCGGTGTAGCTCAACTGGTAGAGCAACTGACTTGTAATCAGTAGGTTGGGGGTTCAAGTCCTCTCGCCGGCACCATTTTTAATTAATGCGGAACCGTGGTGTAGTTGGCCTAACATGCCTGCCTGTCACGCAGGAGACCGCGGGTTCGAATCCCGTCGGTTCCGCCATTTTTTCCACAAAATGAGTGGGAAGTGTAAGACTTTTCCGCTTAATTGTCATGTAATCTTATGGCTCGGTAGCTCAGTCGGTAGAGCAGAGGACTGAAAATCCTCGTGTCGGCGGTTCGATTCCGTCCCGAGCCACCTTTTTTGGGGGATTAGCGAAGTGGCCAAACGCATCAGACTGTAAATCTGCTCACGTACGTGTTCGGTGGTTCGAATCCATCATCCCCCACCATTTATGAGCCATTAGCTCAGTTGGTAGAGCACCTGACTTTTAATCAGGGTGTCGAAGGTTCGAGTCCTTCATGGCTCATCCCAAACAGAAAGTCATCACCTTAGGGTGGTGGCTTTTTTTGTGTTTTTATGTCGTATTATAGTAGCGCGCTGCTGTAGTGATTAACATAATATTAGAGAATATGCTAAAATAGGCGAAAAGAGCAAAAGTGGTGGAGTATGGTGACTATGGATAGCGAAACATTGCGAAAAAAGTTAGAGCAGCTCACCGGAAAGAAAACCGGAATCAAGCAGTTAGGGAGGCAACATTCAGCTTCTCTTTTTAGCCTGGGATTGGAAGCACAAGAACAGCCGGTAATCCATGAAGGTCATCTTTGGGCACCATTATATGAGACTGATGGACGTGTAACCGCTATCTGGGTGGAATTGGATGGACTTAACTCTTTGGAAATACAATTAGTGAATTATGCAGTTCGAAACTTTGCAATTGCACTAAAAGCTACTGGGGTTAGAGAAGAAGGGGAAGCGGAGGCTCGGCAGCTGGGTACCTGGTTGAACACCGAACTGGAGCAAGAGAAAAATGACTCTGAGATACCCGATGAGATGGCTCTAAAGGGACGTTTATTCGGAGATATGGTTCCATTCCTACTTAGCAGTGAGAATGCACATAGCCCGCAGATCACTTATCGTTCCTTAATGAAGCTGCTGCGCAGCTATTTTGAGAATGAAATTCTGCTTATACCTCTTCAAGAAAAAGAATGGTTAATATTGGCCCGGAAGGAACTACTCACGGGCGGAGATGATAAGGATGAGGAAGAAGAGAGTGTAGATGAAATTCTGGCTCAGACCAGTATGGGTTTACACGAACTGATAGCCAGCGAATGGGTAGGTGTATTCCATTTGGCTGTAGCCCCGGCTATAGTCCCTGTTAAGGGATTGACGGGATCCGTGGCCTTGCTGAGGGAGACCATTGTACTCGGACGTATTTTCCAAGTGGGTGAATATATTCATTTACCTTGGGAGCTGCATTTGGAACGTTTGGTTAACAGCATTCCTGATGCACGGCGTAAACAGTTACTTGGACAGATTGGCGACTATTCTACCGTATTATCGGATAAAGAGATGCTGATGACCCTGGAGACGTTTTTTGAGATGGATTGTAATGTAAGTGAAACAGCCAAGAAGTTATATATTCATCGCAACACGCTTTTATACCGTCTGGACAAGATAAAACAGGAGACGGGTGCCGATGTGCGTAGCTTTGGGGACGCTGCTATTGTGAAGCTTACTATGCTTTTGTATAAAGTGACGAAAAGGAAATAGGTTTTTTGTGAACGTTACAAATAGCCACCGTGTCCCGTCTAGGGTAATATAAATGTACAAGGAAAAAAGAATTTTTCAATTAATCAATAATTAACTCGAGGGGGAAATACAATGGCAGGCGTACGTTTAGAGCATATTTTCAAAAAATACCCGGGTTCAGATAAAGCAACAGTAATGGATATCAATCTTGATATTAAAGATAAGGAATTTCTAGTATTGGTTGGACCATCCGGTTGCGGTAAATCCACAACTTTGCGTATGATCGCTGGTCTGGAAGAAATCTCCGAAGGTAAAATGTACATTGGCGATCGTGTAGTCAACGACGTTGCACCTAAAGACCGCGATATCGCGATGGTATTCCAATCCTACGCCCTGTATCCGCATATGAGCGTATACCAAAACATGGCTTTCGGTTTGAAACTTCGTAAAGTGAAGAAAGATGAAATCGACAAGAAAGTACGTGAAGCTGCTAGAATTCTCGATATCGAGCATTTGCTAGATCGTAAACCAAAAGCACTTTCCGGTGGTCAACGCCAACGTGTCGCTTTGGGACGCGCTATCGTACGTGATCCACAAGTCTTCTTGATGGATGAGCCTCTTTCCAACTTGGATGCTAAACTTCGTGGTCAAATGCGCGCTGAAATCACTAAACTGGTTAAACGCCTTGAAACCACTTGTATCTACGTAACGCATGACCAAACAGAAGCTATGACAATGGGTGACCGTATCGTAGTTATGTATGATGGTATCATTCAACAAGCTGCTTCCCCTGAAGAGTTGTACAATGAACCAACTAACCTGTTCGTAGCTGGATTTATCGGATCCCCTACAATGAACTTTATCAATGGTACTTTGTCCGAAGCAAACGGTTCTATCCGTTTCCGCGCTGAGAACCTTGATGTTGAAGTACCAGGCGGAAAAGCTCAAATCATCCGCAGCAAAGGCTACATTGGCAAAGAAGTAATTATGGGCGTTCGTCCAGAAGATATCCATGAAGAGCCAGTATTCTTGGAAGCTTCCCCGAACACAATCTTTACTTCATTGGTTGATGTAACTGAAAACCTTGGTCACGAAATGCTCCTTTACTTGAGCGGCCTTGGTAAATCTACTGTAATCGCTCGTGTAGATGGACGTTCCACTACTCGCGAAGGCAGCAAGCCAAAATTGGCTATCGATATGAACAAAGTTCACTTCTTCGATAAAGAATCCGAAGTTAACATTCTGTTGGGATAAGATCGCAGGATCTTTTCTCTCTTGATAAAGCCACCCGAAAGGGTGGCTTTATTGTTTAATTAGGGTCGTAATGGATAGGCGTTAAGATTGCATTCACAAGCGTTATCAATTAAGATAGCAGGAGAATTACCTCCGGAATTGTAATGAGATCGCTGTCAACCGGACGCAGTAAGCGGACATATACCGCAGGTGACGAAAGGACGAATTTACATGGCTAAGAAAGTAAAAGTATCTGAATTGGTACAACATTTTCAATTAGAGGTTATTTCCGGCCAGGAAGGTCTAAAACGACCTATTACGGTCGATGACCTGAATCGCCCTGGACTAGAGATTGCTGGTTATTTCGAATATTATCCGGAAGAACGTGTTCAACTATTAGGTAAGACAGAACTCGCATTCTTCTCCATGCTGCCTGAAGCTGAACGTAAAAGTAGGCTTCGTGGAATCTGTAATGACAATACCCCTTGTATCGTAATTACCCGTAGTTTGGATGTGCCACAGGAGTTAATTGATATAAGTAATGAAAAGGGACTTCCTGTGCTTCGTAGCTCGATGGCTACGACTATTTTCTCCAGCCGTTTGACGAGCTTCTTAGAAGGGAGATTAGCCCCTACAGCAACGATTCATGGTGTACTCTGTGATGTATATGGTGTAGGTATGCTGATTACTGGTAGTAGTGGTATTGGTAAGAGTGAGACAGCCCTTGAACTTGTAAAACGTGGACATAGACTGATCGCTGATGATGCCGTGGAAATCCGCCAGACTTCAGATAACCAGCTGCATGGTACAGCCCCTGAGTTGATCCGTCACTTGTTGGAAATTCGCGGAGTAGGTATCATTAACGTAATGACACTTTTTGGTGCGGGTGCTATCCGTAATCATAAACGGATTACACTTGTCGTTAGATTAGAGGCTTGGCAGCAAGACAAGCAGTATGACCGGCTTGGACTTGATGAGGAAACAACGCGGATTATTGATACCGATGTTCCACTTGTAACCATTCCTGTACGTCCAGGACGTAACCTTGCCGTTATTATTGAGGTTGCTGCGATGAACTATCGCCTGAAGCAAATGGGCTTTAATGCAGCCCTGCAGTTTACGAATAAGTTAACTGCGACCATATCTGAGGATATGGACGATCTCGATTAGGAGTGTGAGACAATGTTCCCATTAGCAATAGATCCTATTGTATTCTCAATTGGATCACTACCTGTACACTGGTACGGGTTAATACTAGGGGTCGGTGCACTCGCGGGATTATTTCTTGCGATCCGCGAGGGCAAACGGTTCGGAATCCCGCAAGAATTCTTTATGGATATGCTGCTACTGGGTGTACCCTCGGCAATTATAGGGGCACGGATTTATTTTGTAGCTTTTAAATGGGACGATTATAAGCATAATCTGATAGACGTCTTTAAGATCTGGAATGGCGGCATCGCCATTTACGGCGCATTAATAGGAGCGATTATTTGCGGAATTATTTATTTCCGTTATAAGGGTTACCCTTTCTGGCGTATTGTTGATATTTGTGCACCTGGACTACTGGCGGGTCAAATGATTGGCCGCTGGGGAAACTTTGTCAACCAAGAGGCATACGGCAGCGTAGTTGAGGAATCTTTTTTACGGGATAAACTGCATTTACCTGACTTCATCGTTAATCAAATGTACATAGGAGATGCTTTTCATCATCCGACCTTCCTGTATGAATCTCTTTGGAGCTTACTAGGGATTGCGTTATTGATGGTTCTCCGTCGTCAGAAGTTTGTACGTGCTGGGGAAATCTTCATGTCTTACTTTATATGGTATTCCATCGGTCGGTTCTTCATCGAGGCTGTGCGTACTGACAGTTTAGCTTTTAACGGAAGTGCAGGACTGGCTTCGTTTATAAACGGCTTATGGAGTCCGATGGAATGGTTAGGTTTTGAACAAGGATATCTGGATCCTGCCTATGGTAATATTCGTATTTCTCAGCTGCTTTCTCTACTTATTATTGTGGCAGCTATATTGCTGATCGTTATTCGCAGAGTAACCGGAGAGCCTAAAGCACATTATTCTGACCCTATCGTATGTACTAAACCGATCCAAGCAGATACTGTAGTGCCAGAAAGCGCAGTAAATACACCGCAGAAAACTCGTCAAGGAACACAACCTGAGCAAGGACAGCCAGCGGATGGAGATAAGAAGGAGCAGTAAAACTTATGATAGAATGCGTTCTTTTTGATCTGGATGGAACGATTGTCGATACGAATGAGCTAATCATTAGTTCATTTATGTACGCGCTGAAGGACAATGGTCTGGCTCCACTGACCAGAGAAGAGATAATTCCGCATATGGGAACAACCCTTCAGCAACAGATGAGAGTATTCTCTGGACTAGAGGATGTAAATGGTACGTTAGAAAAGTCCTATCGTTCTTATAATAATGAGCATCATGATGAGTTAGTGCGTTCCTTTCCGCTTGTAAAGGAGACCATTGAGGAGCTCTCGCGTCGTGGGATCAAACTTGGGATTGTAACTACTAAGATCCGTCCAACAACGATCAAGACCCTGGAAAGGTTCGATTTGCTTAAGTACATGAATACGATTGTGACTGTGAACGATGTTACTGAACCAAAGCCACATCCGGAGCCCGTACTGACAGCGGTCCACAACCTTGGTGTTGATCCTCGCAAAACCTTAATGATAGGTGACAGTGCAGTTGATATTCAATCAGCCAAAGCTGCCGGTGTATACGCTGCTGGAGTATCTTGGTCTTTGAAGGGCGAGGATACGCTCCGCAAGTATGATCCGGACTTTATCATCCATAACATGAAGGATATTATAGAAATTATGGAGCGAGGAACGAATGAATCGTGAGAAACGTAACCCGTTATCCAGTAGAAGGTCATAACTCACTTTGGTATATTTACCGTACGGTCAGCCCTTGGAAGGGTGTCCGCAACTTTATTTTTATTCAGATTGCCCGCTATTGTCCGATTCTACCGTTAAAGAATTGGATCTATCGACGGATGCTGGGGATGAAGGTTGGTAAACACACGGCTTTTGGTCTTATGGCAATGGTGGATGTGTTTTTTCCGGAGAAAATAACGGTAGGTGAGAATTCTATTATTGGTTATAACACGACGATTCTGGCGCATGAGTATCTGATCAAGGAATATCGCCTGGGCGAAGTGGTGATCGGTGAAAATGTATTGATCGGCGCGAATACAACGATTCTTCCCGGTGTAACCATTGGAGATTGGGCAGTTATAGCTGCTGGCTCCGTGGTGCACAAAAATGTGGCGGCTGGCTCTTTTGTCGGAGGCAATCCTCTGCGAGAGCTGCGCCCCTCTTCAACGGAAGAACATTCGGAACAAGTGTAAACGATGCTTTTTTAACCCTGCAGTTACATATTGCGTTTTTTTAGCGCAGGTTCTGCAGGGTTTCTTGCGTCTTAGAGAAGATTATTAAGGAAACTTTAAGTTCTTCTTAAGTTTTTAGAACAGATACATTCGATATAATTAGCGTTAGTGATAAGGCGAATCCCACGCTAGGCATTCAGCTTCAAATATCAGAATGTAAAATCAGCAGGTGCAGGCTTCCTGGTATTTTCAGTTTCCACATTCCGCTTAGCGTCTCTATGAACAACCATCATAGTAGAGAAGAGGAATATAATATGAACACTGCGAGACAGGAAAGGCTGCCCCAGCTGGATATTTTCAGAGCATTAGCGATCTTAGGCGTATTGCATGTGCATTCCTCATCTTTTGCCGCTGGAGAGCAGGCACTGCATTCCCCTTATTATTACTGGCTGAACTGGATCAACATTTTCTTTAAATTCGGTACGCCCTCATTTATTTTTCTGAGCAGCTTTGTATTGTTTTATAATTATTATGGGCGTCCTGTGACACGCAGCTTGATTATTAATTTCTACCGTCGTCGATTAAAGTATATTTTATTACCTTATCTGCTAGCCTCTACGGGCTATTACGCACTAACCTTATATGTGAACGGACGATTGACCCAGAACCTCGGTGGCAACCTGTACAGCTTTATTAGAGCGTTATTCTCAGGTTCCGCATATGCGCATTTGTATTTTGTATTTATCAGCATTCAGTTTTATTTGCTTTTTCCAGTACTGCTTAAGCTACTCCAGAGTTCCCGCTTTTTAATTAAATGGGCGGTTCCGCTCGGATTGGCACTTCAGTGGGGGTTTATTTTCTGGAATAAATACGAACTGCACATTGTTGAAAAAGGGAGCCTCGCGATCTCTTATCTGGCTTATTATATGATGGGTGCTTATATCGCAATTCACTTTGAGAAGGTGAAGACTTGGCTGATGAAGCCATGGAGGGAGCTAACTGCCAAGCAAAAAGGATGGACTGCCCTGTTAGTGAGCGGGTGGTTAATTGCAGCCTTTATCCATGTGCAGCTATGGTATGTGGCCCGCCATTTTGGGGTGTGGACGGATTCGCTGTGGTACGAGCTATTATGGAATGTCCATACGATGTTATCAGCATTGGTTCTGTTGTATGCTACATTCCTGATCTATCGTAAGGCCTCTCGCGGGATTGTTGCTTTTTTAACACGTTTGGGTGAACTCTCATTTGCGATATATTTGATTCATCCGCTATTGCTGGCGGTATATCGCAGGTTCCGATATCAGATTCCCCTAGAGTCGCTAACATATGTTTTGTTCATCTACGGAGGGCTTGTGGTCGCACTGGGAGGGAGCTGGCTTATTGTGCAGTTTGCTTTCCGGCGAGTTCCGGGTTCATGGATTATTTTTGGAAGCGTGCCTCGCTCTTTGGAATCCAGTCCGCAGGAAAAGTCAGGTTATATCTCTGAGGAACGGGCAAAGGGGTTCGTGCAGCAGGAGAAATAGCGTTAGAAGAAGGTCTGATACACGCACACGCTTAAACGTGGGGAAGTAGCCTTCATAATATTTGATTAAAAAGGCATCACTTCGATGCGGAGCTTAACAGGAGGAAAGATTATGAGACAAAAAGAAAGAATTCCGCAGCTGGATATTTTTCGGGCGATTGCTATTTTTGCAGTGCTGGCTATTCATGCTACTTCACGAACGTTGGCGGAGACACTAGGTACAAACATGTTTCATCCGTTCTTATTTATTAATAAATTCAGCCAGTTCGCCGTACCTTCATTCATATTTTTGAGTGGGTTCGTGCTCTTCTATAACTATATTGACCGTCCGCTGGGTGGCAAAACGCTAGGAAAGTTCTACACTAGAAGGCTGCTTTATATTATTGTGCCTTATGTAGTATTTTCATTGCTGTATTTTGCGTTAAAAATGAATGCCGGGAATACTTGGGGCTTACCTCCGGGGGAGATGGCTTCTAAGCTATGGAAGTATTTATGGACAGGAACGGCATATACGCATCTGTATTATATTATTATCATTATTCAGTTTTACGTGTTATTTCCGCTCATTTTGTGGTGTTTGCAAAAGGTTCGTCATCTGGCGGCTTGGGCGCCACTGATCGGGTTATTACTACAGTGGGGTTTTGTGCTGCTGAATAAATACATGACCAATCACGGGTATTGGCAGTTATCCAAGGGGAGTCTGGCGATCACTTATTTCTCGTATTTCCTGCTGGGTGCTGGGATTGCAGTGTATTACTCTTCTTTGAAAAAATGGTTAGTGCCTTCACGTGAAGGCTGGCGCGCCGGTAAAGGTCCGGTTTGGATTACGTTGTGGTTGTTATGGATTGTAGCAGGGGTTATTCATGTTGAGCTATGGTTTAACAACTACACGAAAAAAACTGTCATCAACAGCTTATGGTATGAGGGTTTCTCTAATCTACATGCGCTGCTCTCTTGTGTGGTGCTGTTGCAAATCTCCTTCTTGCTCTATGGAGCGGGTCGTAGCTTGCTGACAAGACTTTTGGTATCTGTGGGAGCATGCTCCTTCGGAATTTATCTATTGCACCCTATGCTGCTGTATTTCTATAGAAAATTACCGTTTCACGGGGGTTCTCTTGCGTACATCGCAGCGATTGTAGGAGGATGGCTTGTTGCGCTGCTGGTTTCATGGCTGGCAGTGGCTCTCGTCTTCCGGTATGTGCCTGCGTCTTGGATTATTTTCGGATCAGGCGCACAAAAGAAAGCAAAAACAGGCTCCATAAGCGCATAGTCTACTGCTAGGTAATATAAAAGCGCCGGTCTCCCGTATATGCGGGTTGACCGGCGCTTTTATTTTTTGTCTATTCTCCAGCTTGTTCCCGCTGAAACTCCGCAATAGCTTGATACTGGCTTTCCAGACTACGGTAGACGGAAATATAAATCGGCAGCAGCTGCTTGTACACTTTGGTATGTTCATCAATCGGATCATGCTGGTAAGTTGAACCGATCATGTCGAATACAACATCGAAGGAGTCCACGCGGCCCGTTGCGTAAAGACCAAGCACTACTGCTCCGAGGCAGGAGCTTTCAATACTCTCCGGAATGATGACCTCTTGATCAAAAATATCAGACATCATCTGCCGCCAGACTGAGGAGCGGGCGAAGCCGCCTGTAGCCAGAATTTTGCTAGGACGCCCGATTTGCTCTTCCATAGCCAGCAGAACCATATACATATTGAAGATTACGCCTTCTAGTACCGAGCGAATCATATGCTCCTTATGGTGATTCATCGAAAGGCCGAAGAAGGAGCCACGAGCATCAGGATTCCACAGCGGTGCCCGTTCACCAGTTAAGTAAGGATGGAACAGAAGACCACCGCTACCTGCCGGAACTTGTTCCGCGATGCGCGTTAGAACCTCGTAAGGGTCAATGCCAAGACGTTTGGCGGTTTCGACTTCAGAAGCAGCGAACTCATCCCGTACCCAGCGGAACAGCATACCGCCGTTATTAACGGGCCCTCCGATCACCCAATGTTTTGGGGTTAAGTTATAACAGAAGGTCCGTCCTTTAGGGTCGGTAAGCGGGTTATCCACTACGGTGCGAATCGCTCCGCTTGTTCCAATCGTTGCGGCCACTACACCGGGTTTAATCGCGCCTACGCCAAGGTTGGACAAGACGCCATCACTGGCTCCTACGACAAAAGGTGTAGTCGGGAGCAGTAACAGCTCCTCTGCTAGACCGGGAAGCAGGCCTTGCATGATCTCTGTGGTGGGAACAAGCCGTGAGAGTTGATCTGGTGAAATATGGGCTATCTCCAGGGCCTCTTTATCCCACTCCAAAAGTTCAAGGTTGAGCATGCCTGTAGAAGAGGCAATGGAATGATCGATGATGTATTCGCCGAACAGCCGAGCGAATATGTATTCTTTTATAGAAATGAATTTATAGGTTTGTTGAAACAACTGAGGCTGCTCTTCCCGAAGCCACATTAGCTTGGTAATCGGTGACATAGGATGAATAGGCGTTCCTGTGCGCAAATACAACTCATGTCCGTTGAACTCGTTCTTCAGGCGAAGTGCAGATCCGGCACTACGGTTGTCAGCCCAAGTGATGCAGGCAGTAAGTGGTTTACCCAGCTGATCAATTGCAATGACACTGTGCATGGCTGAACTGAAGGAGACGAATAGGATCTTATCTGGAGTTACGGCGCTTTGCCGCATGACATTAGAGAGGGTATGAAAGACTGCACGTAGGATTTGCTCTGGGTCCTGCTCCGCTATAGAAGGGGAGGGTTGATGCAAGGGATAACCCATATTCGCTTGTGCAACTATGGCTCCATTCTCCTCGAAGAGAACTGCCTTTGTACTTGTAGTACCAATATCAACGCCAATCATATAGGATTTAGTCAAGCGTTAGCCCTTCTTTCTAGTTGAAAGTATATTTTTAGAACACCAATTACAAAATTATGAAGTACAATCGTATTAGCTCATTATAGTATTCGATAAGCGGGGAGGCAAAAATAAAGAAAATGCCAAACGCTCGACTAAGGGTTTGATTGACGAAAAAGCAGTGAACATGATACGATATTGAAAATACTTTAATTTGCTACCACTTTACCATAGTAAAGTAAACATAAACAGTATCTAATGATAACTGACGAGGTGAACAATGAAGATGTCCAAACCAAAGGGATTTGAGAAGCCGTCTGGCGTTCGGGACTATCTGCCCCGGGCCGTAACGAAATTGCGCAAAATTGAGAACGATGTACTGCATTGCATGAGTCGCTGGGGATATCGGCAAATGATGACTCCAACGTTGGAATATTACGATACAGTTGGCGTGGCTAGCTCTACGTCGGACCAGAAGCTCTATAAATTACTTAACAATCGTGGTCAGGCTTTGGTGCTTCGATCAGAAATGACTGCCCCGGTTGCCCGTGTTGTTGCCTCTCTATTGAAGGATGAGCCACTGCCATTGCGTCTGTCATATCACGCGAATGTATTCCGTGCCATTGAGGAAGAAGCGGGGCGGGAAGCGGAGTTCTTCCAGACAGGTGTAGAGCTGGTAGGTGATGATTCACCTGAAGCTGATGCGGAGGTAGTTGCGCTTGCTATTTCTTCGCTGCAAGCCGCGGGTGTGAAGTCTTTTAAGATCGCTATGGGGCATGTAGGCTTTCTAAATGGGTTATTTCAAGAGGCACTTCCTGAACTGCCTGAGGCTCAAGAGGAGCTGAAAAGTCATTTGCTGGGCCGTGACTATGTTTCTTTCCGGGAGACTTTACGGCGGCTGGATCTTACAGAAGCGCAGAAGAACGAACTGGATGGGCTGCTGCGTCTGCGCGGAGGCAAGGAGATTTGTGGACAGGCGCTAGAGCTGAGCAATCATCCGCTCGCGCGTCATTCGATTGATCATTTGTGCAAGGTGTGGGAGGTGCTGGTCTCTTACGGCGTATCACAGCATGTACTGATTGATCTGACGATGATCGGGGACTTTTCCTATTATACTGGCATGACTTTTGAAGGTTATGCAGCGGAATTAGGATTTCCGGTATGCAGTGGTGGTAGATACGACAATCTGCTGCAACAGTTTGGGCGTCCGATCCCATCCACAGGATTTTCCTTAAAAACGAATCGCATCCTGGATGGTGTAACTGGAGTGGTCGAAGAGGAAGAGCTGCCTATTTTGATCCAATATGATGCGATTCGCAGAAAAGAAGGCTTGGAAGAGGCAACACGCCTGCGGTCAGAGGGTCATGCAGTCGTTACTAGACTTGCTGCAGGTCCAGAAGAGCTTGAAACGGTGAAGCGTTTGGATACGGACACGGTTGAAGCAGAGGGTGTACGGTACGGTGAGATCTATACATTCGTATCTTTTGTAAGTGAGCATGGCTGAGGATATCGCTAGTACAAAAAGCGATTAACATAAATTTTGCATGGAGATGGAAAAGGAGGCAACTTAACAATGGCACAGATATTGAAGGTGGCTATGCCAAAAGGCCGGATTTACGAAAAGGCTGCTGAGCTGTTCCGCCAGGCAGGTCTTCCGATTCCACCGGACGGTGAGGCATCACGCAAGCTTGTTATTCCGCTGCCTGAGGCAGGGATGGAGTTTATATTGGCGAAACCAGTAGATGTACCTACATATGTAGAATATGGCGTGGCGGATATTGGTATCGTGGGCAAGGATGTTTTGCTGGAGGAAGATCGTGATGTATACGAGCTGCTTGATCTTGGCATTGCCCGCTGCCGGATGTCGATCATCGGATTGCCGAACTGGCAGCCGGGAATTCAGCAGCGTGTAGCGACGAAATATCCGAATGTAGCTTCAAGGTATTTTAGGGAGCAGGGCCAACAGGTCGAGGTAGTGAAGCTGAATGGATCCATCGAGCTTGCACCACTGATTGGTCTGGCCGATCGTATTGTGGATATGGTAGAGACCGGGCAAACGCTGCGGGACAACGGATTAATCGAAATGAAGAGTATATTCGAAATTACAAGCCGCCTGGTGGCAAATCGTGTGAGCTATCGGATGAAAAATGAAGAGATACAGCAACTGTGTGACCGACTACAGGCAGTTATAGGGCAACCTAATTTGCGGTAGGCGGCAACAGATGTTAGGGGTAAAGGGAGGAACCAGCGATGAAGGTTGTGTCGAGCAAGGACTTTAAGCTAGAGCGGGAAGTGGAGTATGGTACGCCAGAGCAAAATCAGGCGGTAAAGGAAATTGTGGCCGCCATTAAAAAAGAAGGAGACACAGCGCTTCTTCGCTATACGGAGCAATTTGACCGGGTTGCACTTACGCCGAATCAACTGCGGGTAACGCCGGAAGAGCTTCAGGCAGCGTATGGCCGAGTAGAGCAATCTTTCGTATCTGCCATTCAAGCAGCTGCAGCCAATATCCGGGCGTTCCATGCCAGACAGAAACGGAATTCATGGATGGATTTGCAGCCGGATGGCACGATTCTGGGGCAGATTATTCGTCCGCTGAAGCGGGTAGGGGTATATGTACCTGGTGGCAAAGCAGCTTATCCCTCCTCGGTGCTGATGAACGTGATCCCAGCACAGATCGCGGGTGTGCCGGAGATCGTCATGGTGACTCCGCCATCCACCGGCGGTAAAGAAGGGATTGATCCTTACATCCTGGTTGCTGCTGCAGAAGCAGGTGTGAATGAAATCTACCGTGTGGGCGGAGCGCAGGCGGTAGCTGCTTTGGCTTTTGGGACGGAGAGCATAGCGCCGGTAGATAAAATATGTGGGCCCGGCAACATATACGTTGCGCTGGCTAAACGCGAGGTATATGGCGCCGTGGATATCGACAGTATCGCGGGTCCAAGCGAAATTGTCGTGCTGGCAGATGAGACCGCTGAGCCGGCTTATGTCGCAGCGGATCTGCTCTCGCAGGCCGAGCATGACGAGATGGCCTCGGCGATTCTGGTCACGCCATCGCAGAGCCTGGCGGATAACGTGGCGGCCGAAGTGGAGCGTCAGCTGCAAGAGCTGCCGCGTCAGGCGATCGCCCGTTCTTCGGTAGAGAATTACGGCGCGATCATTGTTGTGGAATCTATGGAGGAAGGGATCTCCGTAGTGAATAGACTGGCACCAGAGCATCTGGAGATTGTTGTCGAAGATCCTATGGGCCTCGTAGGCAGCATTGAGAATGCTGGAGCCATCTTCCTGGGAGCGTATAGCTCCGAGCCCGTGGGTGATTATTTTGCCGGGCCAAATCATATTATCCCAACCAATGGGACCGCACGTTTCTCGTCACCAGTGGATGTGGATGATTTTATTAAAAAATCAAGTCTGATCTATTACAGTAAGGAAGCACTCTTGCGTGATGGGAAGACCATTATAGAGTTGGCACGTCGCGAAGGCTTAGAAGGCCACGCACGAGCCATTGAGATTCGACTCAAGAACGAAGGAAAAGGTGGAGACGGATATGGAGAACAATAACGAACAGGCCCTGCGCCAAGCTGGATTAAGCCGTAAAACAAACGAGACGGATATAAAGTTGTCTCTTAACGTAGATGGAAGTGGAGTTTCAGAGCTGGAGACGGATGTTCCTTTTCTGAATCATATGTTGGATCTGTTCACGAAGCACGGACAATTTGACCTGTCTGTACAGGCGCGTGGAGACATCGAGATTGATGACCACCACACGGTTGAAGACATTGGGATCTGCCTAGGGCAGGCACTGCACGAAGCACTGGGTGATAAAAAAGGAATCAAACGTTATGCGAGTGTTTTTGTACCGATGGATGAGGCGTTGGCGCAGGTTGTGATCGATATCAGCAATCGCCCGCACTTTGAATATCGTGCAACCTATCCTTCACAGCAGGTGGGCAGCTTTTCGACGGAGCTTGTTCAGGAGTTCCTGTGGAAGTTCGCGCTCGAAGCACGGATTACGTTACATGTTATCGTACACTACGGTTCTAACACACACCACATGATTGAGGCTGTATTCAAAGCGCTTGGACGGGCGCTGGATGAAGCAACTTTGATTGATCCCCGTGTGAAGGGTGTGCCTTCTACGAAGGGAGTGCTGTAGGATGACTGTTGCAATCGTCGATTATGGCATGGGCAACCTGCACAGTGTGAGTAAGGCGGTAGAACGTCTCGGTTATGAGTGTGTAGTGACGGGTGATGCCGAGCAAATTCTCGCTGCTGATAGTGTCATTCTGCCAGGTGTCGGTGCATTTGGCGATGCGATGGGGCATTTGCGGGAGAATGGTTTGGATCTTGTCGTCAAACAGGTAGCCGCTGGAGAGCAGCCTCTGCTTGGGATCTGTCTTGGCATGCAGCTGTTGTTTAGCACCGGTGAAGAGCATGGCAGCCATGAGGGGCTAGATATTCTCTCGGGTTCAGTGGTGCGGTTCGCTCCTAGAGATGGCTATAAGGTGCCGCATATGGGGTGGAACAAGCTCAGCTTTAGACAGCCGGAGAATCCGCTTTTTGTTGGCCTTGAGGAGGGGCATGTGTATTTTGTCCACTCTTATCACGCGCTTGTAGCAAAAGATAGTGATCTGCTGGCTGTCACGGATTATGGTTACCCAGTCACGGCTATTGTCGGGCAAGATAATGTGTTCGGTATGCAGTTCCATCCGGAAAAAAGCGGAGAGCTGGGAATCAAGCTGTTGGGTAATTTTTTGAAGATTAAGAGAGAGCGGGCGTAAGCCACGCTATAAATATAACGGAACGAAAGTGGGGAGCGCCAAATGTCTTCTTTTATTGTATATCCGGCGATTGATATCCGGGATGGAAAATGCGTCAGGCTGCAGCAGGGGGATTACAATCAGGAAACGATATACAATGATAGTCCACTAAAGGTGGCAAAATCATGGGAAGAGCAAGGTGGAAAGTTCATTCATTTGGTGGACTTAGATGGTGCGAAAGCGGGTCATCCTGTGAACGATGCGATTATCGGTGCTATTGCTGCTAATGCTAACGTTCCTGTGCAGGTGGGTGGCGGTCTTCGCAATCTTGCGGACGTAGAGAAATTGCTCGGACTTGGCGTTAGCCGCGTTATTATCGGTACTGCTGCGATTAATGATCATGCTTTTACCGAAGAGGTATTGGCAAAATACGGCGATAAAGTCGCGATCGGCATTGATGCGCGCAACGGTTATGTTGCGACACACGGCTGGCTGAACACCTCTGAAGTACGTGCTGAAGCTCTTGCCAAGGAATTGGCGGCAAAAGGAGCCGAGACATTCATTTACACCGACATCTCCCGCGACGGGATGATGCAGGGACCGAACGTGGACGGTATCCTGTCCATGGCGCGGGCCAGCGGTAAAACTGTGATCGCGTCCGGCGGAGTCACCAGTCTTGATGATCTGTTGCGTCTGAACGTGCACAGCGGCAGCGGTGTAGGCGGAGCTATTGTTGGCAAGGCGTTATACACGGGCAATATTGATCTTTCTGGAGCTTTGCGAGCGCTTGGGCAGAAATAGCGTTGGGCGAGCGCGCTAATTGATGAGCGGATGAACAAAAAGACGACATGAGCTAGCCAAGGAATAGTGGATTAATGAAACAGACAGAACCAACAGTGGGTTAAAGAAATAGACTTAACAGTAACGTAGTGAACACAAATCACTAAATCACCAAACTAATTAATAAACGAGCGAATGAACAAAAAGACAATAGATGAACTAGTAAATGAGCAGTGGGTTAAAGAAATAGACGTAACAGTAAATGAGTAACTAATAATAATTAAATGAACGCACAGAGAAGCAAACTAGCAAAAGTTAAACGAACAAACCAGCAAACCAGCAAAAGGGCTTAATAACAAAGCAACAAACCAACAAAAGAGCTAAAACAAACCAGCTGGCCAATAAAGCAACAAACCCAACTAGCTAATGTGTTTTCACTTTGCAAAAATCTCATCTCATTACGAATGGCGTAACGACTTGAGCGCTGTTTCAACGAGGGATCCGGTGAAATTTTAATACCTGTGAAAATGGAGGTTACCCGCTAGCTAAAACCCGCTTCACAATCTGCTACAATAGGCGTAATGAGGCGGCGGGAAGGGTATTTTTCCTCGGATGATGATTTAAGTGTACTTTATACCGCTATTTTTCACATTTAGAGCTGATTAGCTAATTTAGTTGTATTTCGTGCAGCTATAACTCAGAGATGAGTTGATTTATAAGCTTATCCCCAGATTTAGTTGTACGAAATGCAGTTAAAAGAGTAGCTTGCAAAAAGGTTGATAAAATAACTGCACGTTGTGCAACTAAATACTCGTGGGCTTGCAGGTGGCGCGAGCCCTTCCGACCACATAAGGGCCAAAACCGCGGAACATGAAGGTGTTATGGGTCAAGGAAGCGGCTACGAAGGGGTTAGCGATCATAGCACATGTTCAGTCGTGTGGGCTATGGTTCAGCCGGATGGGCTATGATCCGCCATGCCAACAATCGAGGTTTCCAAAGGGCAGGGGCCCTTGGGCTCCCCCTGGGCTAAGAGGGCTTTAGGGGGACGGACACACTTTAGGTGCTTGAAACGCTTTTTAAAGAAAGGGGGATTTCATAATGTTAGCAAAACGTATCATCCCCTGTCTTGACGTTAAGGATGGACGGGTAGTCAAAGGCGTTAACTTTGTGAATCTGCGTGATGCTGGAGATCCGGTAGAGCTAGCGGCGCTGTATGACCGCGAGGGCGCAGACGAGCTTGTGTTTCTCGATATATCGGCTTCCGTAGAAGGTAGAGCAACGATGATCGAGGTTGTGCGGCAGACCGCTGGTGAGATTGCCATTCCTTTTACAGTGGGTGGAGGGATCTCTACAACTGATGATATGAAAAGGATTCTTCGTGCAGGCGCAGACAAAATCGGCATTAATACGGCAGCCATCACTAATCCTCAGTTAATTTTGGACGGTGCTCGCCGATTTGGCTCCCAGTGTATTGTAGTAGCGATAGATGCTAAATATAATGAGGCTTTTGGTGAATGGGAAGTGTACACTCATGGCGGGCGTAAGCCCACCGGCATCCGTGCTCTGGCTTGGGCTAAAGAAGCTGAGAAGCTGGGCGCAGGCGAGATTTTGCTCACTAGCATGGATGCAGATGGCACAAAAGACGGCTTCGACCTGAAGCTAACCTCGGCAGTATGCGATTTGCTCAGTATTCCTGTGATTGCTTCTGGCGGCGCTGGGAAGAAGGAGCATTTTTACGATGTATTTACGGAAGGGAAAGCCGATGCGGGACTTGCGGCGACCATTTTTCACTATAAAGAGATTGCAATTAATGATTTAAAGGCAGATTTGAAGCAAAAAGGGGTAGAAATCCGATGAGCGAAACACAAAACAATACCACATTAAGCCAAAAAGAAGCTCTGGCAGGCATTCGCTGGAATGAAGCGGGTCTGGTGCCTGCAGTTGTTCAGGATGCTAGCAGTTTAGAGGTACTGATGGTTGCTTATATGAACTCCGAATCGTTACAGCTCTCACTGGAGAGTGGCCAGACTTGGTTTTGGAGCCGCTCGCGCAGCGAACTTTGGCATAAAGGCGGAACCTCAGGCAACACACAAGCTATTACCTCCATATCCTATGATTGTGATAGCGACACACTACTCGTGAAGGTTGTGCCTGAAGGACCAGCTTGCCATACTGGAGCTACGTCATGCTTTTTCCGTGAGATTCCTTTGAATAACCCAATAACAGATGCTTCGAAACCAGTGTCTAGTTTGACAGATGGTGAGCGTTTTGCTGTTCTTGGTGAGCTGGAGCGTGTGATTGCTGAGCGGGAAGTGGAACGCCCGGAAGGCGCGTATACCACTTATCTGTTTGATAAAGGCGTGGATAAGATCCTCAAAAAGGTAGGCGAGGAAGCTTCCGAGACCATAATTGCCGCCAAAAATAAAGATAACGCCGAGCTGCGTCTTGAGGTTAGTGATCTGATCTATCATCTGTTGGTATTGCTGCAAGAGCGCAAGCTTCCACTGGATGAGATTATGGAAGAGTTGAGTACCCGTCACGAACGCCCACGCCGGGATCAGTACTAAGGGAGGACTGAGTGATGCATATTGATTACCACACGCATCATGAACGCTGTGGCCATGCCGTGGGTAAGCTTGAGGAGTATGTACAGCGCGGGATAGAGCTTGGACTTCAGCAGCTGGGATTATCCGACCACTTGCCGCTCATCCACGTAGATCCCGCCAGCTATTATCCAGAAATGGCTATGCCAATGGCTGAGCTGCCTCGTTATGTGGAGGAATGTCTAACCTTAAAGGAGCGTTACCGTGGAGTCATAGATCTGCGGGTGGGGCTGGAAGCCGATTATATCGAAGGCTATGAAGAGCAAATTCGCGAGATTTTGTCGCCGTATCCATGGGATTATCTTATAGGTTCTGTACATTTTCTTGGGGAGTGGGATATTACGGATCACCGCCAGGTTCATGGTTGGGAAGGCAAAGATGCGCTAGAGGTATATCGTCTTTATTACGATGCGGTAAAGAAGTCGGCGTTATCGGGATTATATGATATTATAGGACATATGGATGTTATTAAACGGTTCGGTTATGGCCCACAAACACCGGAGGGCACGGCTGAGGTAAGGGCGCTGGAGCTAGAGACCTTAATGGTTATAGCGGATAGCGGAATCGCCATGGAGCTGAATGCATCCGGACTTACGAAGCCTTGCGCTGAGATGTTCCCGGCCGAGCATCTGCTACAGGAGGCCCTAAAGCTCGGCATACCGCTGACATTAGGCTCCGATGCACATGATCCTGCCAAGCTGGGGGACGGGCTGCAAGAGGCGCGTAGTATGCTTTGGCACACTGGTTTTCGTGAGCTGGCTGTATTTGAGGGACGCCGCCGTACCACTGTTCAGTTCAAACTATAATAATTTATAATCCGCAGGAGGGTATTATGCATCATCAACAATTACGTATTTTTTCCGGTTCGTCGAATCCAAAGTTAGCGGCTGATATTGCGGAGCGACTTGGTGTTGAATTGGGGCAGATAAAGCTGACCCGCTTCATGAGCGGCGAGATTTACGTGCATTACGAAGAAAGCATCCGGAACTGCGACGTATTTTTGGTGCAATCCCTTTCGCATCCCATTAATGAGATGTTCGTGGAGCTGCTGGTGATGATAGATGCTGCCAAACGGGCTTCAGCTCGTACAGTGAACATTATTGTGCCGTATTATGGGTACGCTCGGCAGGAGCGGAAGTCCGCACCTCGTGAGCCGATCTCGGCTAAGATGGTGGCTGATGTGCTGACGACCGCTGGAGCAACCCGCGTAATCACCATCGATTTGCACGCAGCGGCGATTCAAGGCTTTTTCAACATTCCGGTCGATCATCTGACTGCACTCGATTTGATCAGCAGCCATTTGAAAGCCAAGGCAATGTCTGATCTGGTCATTGTTTCCCCGGATGCAGGGCGTGCGTCTATGGCTGAGAAGCTGGCGAATAAGCTGGATTCACCTTTTGCCATTATGATCAAGAAGCGCCCAGCCCATAATGAATCGGTAATCACTCATGTCATTGGTGATGTCGAGGGACGGACACCTATCATTATTGAGGATCTGATCGATACTGGGACGACCATTGTGAATGTGGTAGAAGGTCTGAAGGAGAGAGGTGCGAAGGACAGTATTGTCTGCGCGACGCACGGATTATTCTCAGGGCCCGCGCTACAGCGGCTTGACCATCCTTCTATTCAGGAAGTGGTTACGACAGATTCTATTGCACTACCTGATGACCATTCAAGTCGGTTTACAGTATTATCTGTTGCACCGATGCTTGCTCAGGCCACACACATCATCCTCGAGGGTGGTTCGATCGATAAGCTATTTAGAGACGCGGGAATTTAATTCCCCGTCTTTTTTATTTTTTGTCAAAAAAGATGTTGTAAGCAGAGTGGTAGAGTCTTTCTCAACTTGAGATTCTCGCTGTCACATGTGGTATACTGTGTGGAGATACCCGCGCCCAATAAGGGAACGGAATAGCGATTAAGGATGGAGCTCCGGCATACCCCATAGGGCGCCGCCCTCCTATTTTTCGTTAGTATAAGGAAGCTTCTTATAAGGGAGGTGCCTTGCTTCCATGATTGAGAGAACTTCAGAGTATGAACTGGGGAATGATAATGTGATTCCTGTAACTCTGAATGCCAATTTTTTCTTTGAAAGAGCCGTTCGGTCCTTGGATCGCTTTCAATATGATAAGGCATTAAAGAATTTTCGCAAAGCTGTAGAGTACGAGCCGGAGAATCCGGTCAATCATTGCAACGTGGCTGGCGTATTATCAGAAATGGGCAATTATGAAGCGTCCAACGACATTTTAACCCATGTACTGGAGAATATTGATCCGGCAATGACGGAATGTTATTTCTATATGGCTAACAACTTCGCCAATATGGAAAGCTATGAGGAGGCAGAACGCTCACTCGTCACTTATCTCGAAGAAGATGTGAACGGTGAATTTCTGGCCGAATCGGAAGAATTGATGGAGCTGCTGCAATATGAGCTGGACCGTCCTGCTCCACTTATCCGGATTAGAAGCCGGGAAGGTGTAATAGAGCATGAGCGAGCCCGAGCACTGTTGGAGGAGGGCAAGTTTACACAAGCCGTCACTTTGCTTGAAGAGATTGTGAGCAATACGCCTGACTTCCTGGCGGCACATAACAACCTAGCCCTAGCGTATTTTTACATGGGTCGTTTTACCAAAGCTAAGGAATGTATTATGCGGGTGCTGGAGCAGGACTCCGGGAATTTGCATGCACTCTGTAACTTAGCGATCTTCCTTCAGTATGAAGGTGACCGCGGGCAACTGGATGGATTGTTACGCCTTCTGGAGACCACCATTCCGTTTCATCAGGAGCATCTGTTCAAAATGGCCACCACCATGGGGATTCTGGGACGCCATAGAACCGCCTATGGCCATTTTAGACGTCTGTTGAAGGATGAAGAGGTCGGTGGCGACGCCAGTCTCTATCATTACTGTGCGGCAGCTGCCAGCAATAGTGGCCTGTATACAGAAGCCCAACGCTGCTGGCAGAAGGCAGCTAAGCTTGATCCGGAATCGGCTGTGCCGAGATTTTTTCTGGCTCAGCTGCAGCAGGCGCAGGGGGAAGGTAAAACGCTGTCGCTGGTCAGCTACAACTATCAGCTTCCTTTTCAGGAGCAGCTGAAGCTGTGGAAGGACAACAAGGGCAGCTTTACCGAAGAGGTACGGAACAATCCGCTGCTTCGCTCTTCCTTCTTCTGGGCGCTCCGCTACGGGGATGCCAATACGAAGCTTCAGGTTACAGAAGCTCTTCGGTGGATCGAAGATGAAGAGATGTCCGAAATTCTGCAAGGACTTCTAAAGCAGCAGCCCTTGCAGGAAGAAAAGCTGCAAGAAGCGGCACTTCTTAGTCTGCAGCGGCTGATTGGAAGTGTTCCTGAAGAGAATGTGCTTCAGGAAGTCAAAGAAACCTCTTCCCCGCGTCTGAAGGGACTGCCGGAATGGAGAGAGGATTGGCAGAAAGTTATCGACCAGACCCTTAGTATGATGGATCGAAGATATGATGCAATCCACAAAAAAGATGCTGAATTACTGTGGAAGCAATTTCTGAGCAGCCTTTATCCGGATGTTCCGTTTATCCGTCATGCGAATGGCTGGTGTGCTGCCTTAGAATATCTAATCGCTAAAACGCATAACCTGCCGGTCACCTACCGTGAAGTAGCCCAGCGTTACAATGTTTCCGTTTCTATGGTCAGTCGTTATGCTCGGCGCATAGATGAGGAATGTAGTTTCGAGGGAAGTGTGAGCGACAGCCTTCCGCCATTTACCGAGAATATCTAAATCGATCATGTAGTATTTCGTAGAAACGGAGCCCTTTTTATATGTCTTGCGTAACGCTAATGTTCCTTATAGGGGCACCGAAGGCGGCTATGCTTGCCAAAAAAGGGCCCGTTTCTTCTAAATAAACCCTATTGTGAGGAGGCCACTGTTATGTACAAAACGATTGTAATCGGAACAGGCCCAGCCGGGCTTACTGCTGCAATTTATTTGGCACGTGCCAACCTAAACCCACTTGTGATTGAAGGTATGCAACCGGGTGGACAACTGACAACGACAACAGAAGTCGAGAACTTCCCAGGCTTTCCTGAAGGAATTCTAGGCCCGGATTTAATGGACAACATGCGCAAGCAGGCTGAACGTTTTGGGGCTGAATTTAAGAATGGTTGGGTGGATTCAGTTGATTTTTCACAGCGTCCATTTAAAGTGACTGTAGATGGATTGGGAGTATTAGAGGCGGAGTCAGTGATCATTTCAACCGGCGCATCTGCCAGATATTTAGGAATCCCCGGAGAGCAGGAGAATGTGGGCCGTGGGGTCAGCACTTGTGCTACTTGTGACGGATTCTTTTTCCGTGGCAAAAAGATTATTGTCGTCGGTGGTGGAGATTCAGCGATGGAGGAAGCCAGCTTTTTAACCCGATTCGCTTCCAATGTAACATTGGTTCACCGTCGTGATGAGCTTAGAGCTTCGAAGATTATGCAGGCTCGCGCACGGGATAACAGTAAGGTATCGTGGGCTCTTAACCGTACACCGCTAGAGGTTACAACCGACGAGTCTGGCGTTAAGGGGCTGACGGTTCGCAATAATGAGACGGGAATTGATGAACTCATCGAAGCGGACGGAGTGTTTGTCGCGATCGGGCACACGCCGAACACCGGATTTTTAGGGGGGCAAATTACGACCGATACCAACGGCTACATTGTGGTCAACCCTGGAACGACAGAAACGAACATCCCGGGCGTATTCGCTTGTGGCGACGTGCAGGATACCCGTTATCGTCAGGCAATTTCCGCAGCGGGATCTGGCTGTATGGCAGCAATGGATGCTGAGAAGTACCTAGAGGGCACGATGGTGCATGACTGGAGCGAAACACTGGATAGTTAATTTTGCGAGAAATCGTAGTCGATGACATATAAGCAGGTTATCCTTTTTCTAAAGGGTTGCCTGCTTTTTTCAATATTGGCGGGGCCGTGTCCAGATATTAAATATGTTGTTTATTTATTACCGCTCGGAAGTTAAAATAACTGTAACAATGTCTTTATAAAAAGACTTGCGCATTTTAAAAATACGTTTACAATGAAGATATAATGTTAACGTGAACAATTTATAAAAACCCTATTATAATCAATAATTTTAAGTTTAAAATATTTATTAAGAAATCGACCGATTGAATAAATGTTCACGTTAAACTTTGTATAACTCCCATTCGAACTTAAAGGAGAGCAGCAAACCTCATGAGTAAAAAATTCATGGATGAGAACTTCCTATTGTCGAGCGAGACCGCAATTAAGCTGTTTCATCATCATGCGAAAGACATGCCCATTATCGATTATCATTGCCACCTCAGTCCAAAAGAAATTTATGAGAACAAAACGTTCAACAATATCACCGAAGCTTGGCTGTATGGCGACCATTATAAATGGAGAGTGATGCGCGCTAACGGTATAGAAGAGAAATTCATTACTGGCGATGCCAGTGATTATGATAAATTTTTAGCTTGGGCTAGAACGGTTCCGATGATTATCGGGAATCCGCTATACCATTGGACGCATCTGGAGCTGCAACGTTTCTTCGGTGTATATGAGTTGCTGAATGAAGCTAACGCACCAAAAATTTGGGATGAAGTGAATAGACAGTTACAGGGTGAAGGATACGGAGCAAGAGATTTGATCATTAAATCGAAGGTGACTACGGTTTGTACTACCGATGATCCTGTAGATAATCTGGAATATCATGAGAAAATCAGTAATCTGAGTGGATTCAATGCTAGCGTTGTGCCGGGATTCCGGCCAGATAAAGCGCTTGAAATCAACCGTCCTACCTTCCAGCCTTGGGTAGCTCAGCTAAGCGAAGTTTCGGGAATGGCTGTTAAGAATTACGGACAGTTTCTTGCAGCATTGGAGAGCAGAGTGAGATTCTTCCACGCCAGAGCCGGCCGTGTATCTGACCATGCTTTGGATGCGGTAATGTTTGAGCCTACTACCTTGGAGGAAGCTACAGCTATATTCGCTAAAGCACTTTATGAAGGCACTGTAAGTGAGAGTGAAGAAAAGAAATATAAAGGATTCACGCTAGTATTCCTCGGCAAATTGTATAACGAGCTGGATTGGGCGATGCAATTCCATATTCATGCGCTACGGAATAACAACAGCGTAATGTTCGGACGTCTCGGACCTGACACGGGTTATGATTCTATCAATGACGGCGTGATTGCTAAGCCTTTGGCGGGTCTGCTCGATGCGCTGGATCGTGAGAATGCGTTGCCTAAGACCATTTTGTACTCATTGAACCCTAATGATAATCATGTTATTGCCAGTCTAATGGGTAGCTTCCAGGGCGGCGGTATTCCAGGGAAGATTCAATTCGGAACCGCATGGTGGTACAACGATAATAAAGACGGCATGCTGGAACAGATGAAGACACTTGCTAATCTAGGCGTACTTAGCCAATTTGTTGGGATGTTAACAGACTCCAGAAGCTTTTTATCGTATACCAGACATGAGTACTTTAGAAGAATCTTGTGTGATCTAGTAGGCTCTTGGGTAGAAGCTGGAGAAGCCCCGGATGATATGGAGTTACTGGGCAGTATGATTGAGAACATCTGTTACAATAACGCTGATCATTATTTTAATTTCTCGAAACAGGCATTGGTGACTAGGTAATCGTTATGATATCCTTACATGGAAGAGCCAAACCCGTTTAATAAGGAAGGTTGACCCATGGCACCTACAATCAAGGATATCGCCAAATTGGCGAATGTATCGCATACAACTGTATCGAGAGCACTTAACAATAGTCCACTAATTAAAGAGGTCACACGTAAAAAAATTGCCGAGATCGCTGCGCAAGTGGGTTACGTCCCTAATTACAATGCCAAAAGCCTTGTGATGCAGCGATCCTATACCATTGGTCTGTTCTTCACGAGTATTGCCAAGGGCACAACTTCTGGTTTCTTCTCTGATACGATTCGTGGTGTAAATAGGGTCATAGATGTAGAGTACAATCTGTTCATCCGTGGGATCGACGATTATGCGGATTACTCCTCTATTCATCGCAAACGTTTTGATGGAATTATTCTAATGAGCCAGAGTGAAGCAGATAATAAATTCATTTACCATGTTGTCCAGCAAGGCATTCCAATCGTTGTGCTGAACCGGGAAATTGATGACCGTTCCATTATCAACATCATCTCGAACGACCGGGAAGGTGCTTATAATGCAGGCAAATACCTGATCGAAAACGGGCATCAAGACATTGCAATTATTGAAGGTGTCGAGGGCTTTAAATCCACACAGGAACGCAGAGATGGCTTTATAAAAGCTTTGATTGACCATAATATCCCTGTTCGTAATGACTACATGATAAGCGGTAGTTATGATATGCAAAGTGGATATGAGGCGATGGGCAAGCTGCTGGATCTCGAGAAGCCACCGACGGCTGTATTTTGCTCCAATGATGATATGGCGATCGGGGCTATGAAAGGCGTGTTTGAGCGAGGGCTGCAGGTGCCAAATGATATCTCTGTTGTTGGTTTTGACGACATTGGGTTTTCACTTTTTGCCAATCCTTCACTCACCACGGTCAAACGTCCTATTGAGAAGATTAGTGAGCAAGGCGCTCGCCAGCTGTTAAGCTTGGTCAAGGAACCCTCAGAAAAAGACGGGCGAATCTCGATCGAGACAGAGCTTATTGCCAGAGAATCAGTCAGGAAGTTGCAGAAGTAGAGGCTGCGCATAGCAGCCTAATCCTTTACCTTCGTAAAGGGTTGCTATCTAAAATTTTCACGTGTGCATATATTTAATTGATTAGTAATATAAATATGATTTTATATAGTTTATTTAATAAGTTTATCGTGTGCATTTACTATTAGGAGGCGTTAATATGAAAAGATTAAATAGTGATAATTGGACAGCTTACAAGCAGTATCCTGAGAAGGTTCTACAATTTGGCGAAGGCAATTTCATGCGCGCCTTTGTAGATTGGCAGATTCATACCATGAATCAAAAAACGGATTTCAATGGTGGAGTGGTTGTTGTACAGCCATTGGCTAACGGACTGGCAGAAATGCTGAATGATCAGGATGGGCTGTATACCCTTTATCTGCAAGGCATTAAAGACGGAGCGGCTGTAAAAGAACACGAGGTAATTAATTGTATTACGCGGACGCTTAATCCCTATTCACAGCATGAGGAGTATATGAAGCTGGCTGAGAACCCTGAGCTGCGCTTTATCGTGTCTAATACTACTGAAGCGGGAATTGCTTTTGAAGCTGGTGACAAGTTAACCGATACGCCGCAGAGTAGTTTCCCAGGCAAGCTGACGGCCTTATTGTACAAACGTTATCAAACTTTTAATGGGGAGGCTTCTAAAGGTTTTATCATCATTCCATGCGAGCTGATTGACCGGAATGGTGATGAGCTCAAAAAGGTTATTTTGAAATATGCTGAGCTGTGGAATCTTGGAGAAGGTTTTGTGAACTGGTTGAATGAAGCTAATACCTTCTGCTGCAGTCTGGTGGACCGCATTGTTCCCGGTTATCCAAGAGACAGCATTGCCGAGATTACAGAAGAGCTGGGTTATGAGGATAAGCTGGTCGTTGTCGGCGAGCAATTCCATCTTTGGGTGATTGAAGGGCCACAGTGGATTAAAAAGGAGTTCCCGGCTGAACTAGCAGGTCTTAATGTGCTGGTGGTGGATGACATGGCCCCTTATCGCACTCGTAAAGTGAGAATTTTAAACGGAGCTCATACAGCTATGACACCAGTAGCGTATTTGTACGGTATTGATACGGTTGCTGAAGCCATTGAGCACGAAGAGGTTGGGGCGTACGTGAAGTCCTTAATCTATGATGAGATTATTCCAACGCTGGATCTGCCGGCAGAGGAATTGAATTCTTTTGCAGACGCGGTATTAGAAAGATTCCTGAACCCTTATGTGCAGCATTACTTGATGAGCATTTCCCTTAATTCTATATCGAAGTTTAAGACAAGAGATCTGCCTTCTTTACTGCAATATGTAGAGGCCAAAGGACAATTGCCTGAAAAGCTTGTCTTCTCATTGAGCGCATTAATTGCCTTCTATAGAGGACGCAGAGGGGAAGAAAACATTCAACTGGCTGATGATGCGGATATTTTGGAATGGTTCGCCTCCTTATGGGGAGGATGGGATGGCACAGACACCGGGCTGCGCGCACTGGCCGTCGAAGTACTTGCCGCAACCAATCGCTGGGGCTGTGACCTGAATGAAGTGGCTGGACTTACTGACAAGGTGACAGAAGGACTGATTGCGATTGAGAAAAATGGCATGAAGCAAGCCTTAAAAGCGTTCGTGAAGAGACCGGCACACAACTAATACCCTGGAGGTGACAATGATATGATCAAGACGATGAAAGAAGTATTGCAGATTAATGAGGCTGATAATGTCGCTGTTGCACTAAAAGACTATAAAGCAGGCGACACCATTGTGATTGGTTCAAAAGAGATTAAAATTACTGAAGATATCGCTAGAGGCCATAAAATTGCACTATCCAGCATTAGCGAAGGTGAAAATGTATTGAAATATGGTTACCCCATTGGTCATGCTATAGCGTCTATCGCGCCGGGGCAGTGGGTGCATACCCATAACACTAAGACAAACCTAACAGGGGTAGAGGAATATACCTTTGAGCAGAAGCTGACGCCGAATCCTTTTGCAGCGGAGAATTTGACCTTTAAGGGCTATCGGCGCTTTGATGGATCTGTAGGTATCCGCAATGAGCTGTGGATCGTCCCTACTGTTGGTTGTGTGAATGGAGTGGCGGAGCAGATCATCAATATTTTCAAAGCAGAGGTTGGAGATATCGCACCTTTCGATAACGTGCTCGTGCTTAAGCATAACTACGGTTGCTCCCAGCTGGGCGATGATCATGACAATACACGTACGATTCTGGCTAACGCGGTTAAACACCCGAATGCGGGCGGCGTGCTTGTGCTCGGATTGGGCTGTGAGAATAACAATTTGCATATTTTTAAAGACATGCTGGGCAGCTATGATGAGGATCGTGTGCGTTTCCTTGTCTCCCAGGAGGTTGGGAATGAGATTGAAGAAGGCGTGAAGCTGCTGAAGGAAATCTATAATAATGTCCAAGGCGATCAACGGGAAGAGGTATCACTCTCCGAGCTGAAGATCGGTCTGAAATGTGGAGGCTCCGACGGGTTATCCGGTATTACTGCGAATCCGCTCCTTGGACGTCTGTCTGATTATATGGCTGCTCAAGGCGGGACCACTGTACTGACAGAAGTGCCTGAAATGTTTGGTGCCGAAAAAATTCTAATGGAACGTGCTGCGGACGAAACTATTTTCAACAAAATTGTCGATCTCATTAATGACTTTAAGCAGTATTTTATGGACTATAAACAGCCGGTATATGAAAATCCTTCTCCAGGGAATAAAGCCGGAGGAATTACTACGCTTGAGGATAAATCATTGGGTTGTACTCAAAAATCGGGGAACGCTACAGTTATGGATGTCCTCAAGTACGGGGAGCTTATCACTAATAAAGGCTTAAATCTCCTTAACGCACCTGGCAATGATCTTGTGGCTTCCTCTGCACTGGCTGCTGCTGGCTGCCAATTGGTGATCTTTACGACCGGGCGGGGAACACCATTTGGTACATTCGTGCCAACGATGAAGGTATCTACCAATACCCCATTGTATGAAGGCAAACGTCATTGGATCGATTTTAATGCAGGTGTGTTGGTGGAAGATGGTTCTCCAGATGAGGTCCTGCGCAGCTTCATAAACTATATTATTGCGGTGGCCAGCGGTGAATGGGTTAATAATGAAAAGAATAATTTCCGTGAGATCTCCATATTCAAAACAGGAGTAACGCTATAATAAATCATTAATTAATGACAAATCAGGCTGTCTCTTATGCTTTTTAAGCGTAGGGGGCAGTTTTTTTAGGTTCACAGCATACATAATCCGTCTTAAAAAGAACGATAATTGCTTTCTTTTGAATTAGTGATTGCAATCACAATGGTCCTGTACGGCCTGTGCTAATCTTTTATTGAGAATAGTTCTCACATAAAGGAGAAGAGTCAGATGGAAAAAGTGCTGAGTTTGGATGAATCTATATTCGAGATGGTATCACGGCATCCGGAGGTCATCGAGATTATGGTAGAGCTGGGCTTTAAGGATATTGCCAAGCCTGGCATGCTGCAGACCGCTGGCCGTTTCATGACCTTATCCAAAGGAATTAAGCTGAAGAAAATGGAACTCGAGCACGTGAAGCTAACTTTTGAACGTCATGGTTTCGAGATTATTTAATAAAGGAGTGTTAATATGAGCGAACTGATTAACAACCGTGAAGTTGATGTGCCGGAACAGACTCGTCGCCAGGCTATGCTTAAGGAAATTATTAAAGAGCTGCATGCAGGCAAAAGTGTAGAAGAGGTTAAGGCGCGGTTCGCCGAAGCTGTGGGTGATGTTACCGTAGCGGAGATTTCCGCGATGGAGCATTCATTAATGACCGAAGAAGGGATTCCGGTATCCGAGGTCCAACGTCTTTGTTCGGTGCATACAGCCATCTTTAAAGGCTCTATTGAGCAGATTCACCGCTCGTCCCAGCCCGAGGAGCAGCCAGGCCATCCAGTACACACCTTCAAATTGGAGAATCGTGAGATCGAAAGACTTGTTAACTTCCGCATGGATCTGCACGCAACAAAGTTTCAAAAGAATGATAGTGAGGAACTGATCTTCAAATTGTTGGAGGATCTTAGCTTGCTGCTGGATCTTGATAAACACTATAGCCGAAAAGAAAATCTGCTGTTCCCATACCTCGAAAAATACGGCATTTATGGCCCGACCAAGGTAATGTGGGGAGTGGATGATAATATCCGCCGTATGATTAAAGAGGCAAAAGCAGCGCTCAGCACTTATAGCGGAAACGCAGCAGAAATAGGTATTCAGCTTGAGGAGATCATCAAGGAAGTTAATGAAATGATCTTTAAGGAAGAAAATATTCTATTGCCCATGGCCCTGGACAAACTGACGGAAGATGAATGGGTCAAAATCGCCCGGGAGAGCGATGAGATCGGGTTCTGCCTAACCGCACCGGAGCAGGAGTGGATCCCTGAGCGGGCCGCTGAGCCGGGAGGCGCAGTGCTGGAAGAAACAGAAGGAGCTACGCCGCAAGGCGGGTTTGTCCGTTTTGAGACAGGGTTGTTGTCACTGCATCAACTGGAGACCGTACTCAACCATCTGCCTGTAGATCTAACCTTCATTGATGAGAATGATGTTGTCCGATATTTTTCACATGGGAAGGAACGTATCTTTGCCCGAACTAAAGCGGTTATCGGCCGTACAGTACAGAACTGTCATCCCCCGCAAAGTGTTCATGTGGTAGAGAAGCTTTTGGAAGACTTTAAGGCAGGCCGTAAGGATGCTGAAGACTTCTGGATCAATATCAAGGATAAGTTTATCTACATCCGTTACTTCGCTGTACGAGACGAGTCAGGCCAATATATGGGCACGCTAGAGTTCACACAGAATATCGCTCCAATCCGAGCATTAGAGGGCCAAAAGCGCATTTTATCAGAATAAATCGGTGCGTTGGGTTATTTTCCAGATAATAATATAGGTACAAGACTCTCTTACTTAGGCGTAAGGGGGTCTTTTTAGAATATAATAGAGTATACTCTTAAAATAAGGAATTCCCGGGTGTGTTGTCTTTCCTTGACCACAGAGAGGGCTTCTATTATAGTTGGTACTTAGGATTAACTATTTTAGTATAAAAAAAGGTGGCTTGTTACATGTCTGAGAATATCTACGTTGGCGTGGATTTGGGTGGAACTGCAATTAAGGTTGGAATCTGTAATGCTGAAGGTACCCTTCTTCATACTTATGAGGGACCTACAGGAACTGCAGAGGGTGTCGATACTGTTATCGATAATATCGAGAAGTATGTACGCCAAATTGTGGAGGATTCCCCGTACTCTTGGGATCAGCTTGCAGGTGTAGGAGCGGGTGTAGCCGGGTTCACAAATATTCGTGAAGGAATCATCATCCTTGCGCCTAACATAGGATTTAGAGATGTGCCGATCCGTTCCATTTTGGAAGATCGTTGGAACAAGCCTGTCAAAATAGACAATGATGCGAATGTGGCTGCACTGGGCGAAGCTTGGAGTGGTGCGGGACGTGGCGTTGATAACTGTGTCTGCTATACGCTTGGAACAGGTGTCGGTGGCGGAATTATTATTAATGGAAAGATTTATCAAGGCTTTGCGGGATTAGCTGGTGAGCTTGGTCATATCACAGTAGTGCCGGATCTGGAAGCTATTCAATGCGGCTGTGGCAACATGGGCTGTCTGGAAACCGTTTCCTCCGCTACAGGTATTATCCGCATGGCTAATGATGCAGTAGCTCGTGGCGATCGTACTTCCCTCTCTATGGTAGAGAAGATTGCTGCGAAAGAAGTCTTTGATGCGGCTAAGGCTGGCGATGAAGTAGCTATCCGTATAGTGAATCGTGCAGCGTACTATCTGGGTAAATCCATGGCTTCTGTTGCGGCTGTGCTTAACCCTGAAGTATTTATCGTTGGCGGCGGTGTGTCTAAGGCTGGAGATATTCTATTTGACGAGGTTCGTCGTGTGTTTGCGAAATTGACACCGGCTCCGCTTCAAACTGGTGTTTCGATTATTCCAGCTGAGCTTGGCAATGACGCAGGTATTGTTGGGGCTGCCGGCCTTTTGCTGCGTTCTTAAAAGACGGGAAGTATTCATATACTAAATCTAGGGAGGGGACGCTTTTATGACCGAATTGGACAATACCCCAACGGCTGGAGCCACCCTGATTATTATTACGGGAATGTCAGGTGCGGGGAAGACAATTGCTGTACAAAGTCTGGAAGACCTAGGGTTCTTCTGTGTCGATAATTTACCACCGGTGCTGATTCCCAAGTTCGCAGAGCTAATTGAACAGTCAAAGGGTAAGATTGCCAAGGTAGCCCTTGTAATTGACCTGCGTGGTCGAGAATTCTTCACTGCTTTGTCTGAGTCTCTTGCCTATATCAAGGATGAGTCAACCATTGGCTGTGAGATCTTGTTTTTGGATGCTACAGATTCAGTACTTGTTCAGCGTTACAAGGAAAGTCGACGTCATCATCCATTAGCACCTAAGGGGCTGCCGCTTGATGGTATCAAGCTAGAACGTAAGATGCTTGAAGAATTGAAAAATTCAGCTACGTTATGTTTAGATACCAGCAGTATGAAGCCCGTGCAGCTTAAGGAGAAGATCGTTTCACGGTTTTCGCATCTAGGAAAAAGTACGCTTTCCGTCAATATTACATCCTTCGGATTTAAGTACGGTATTCCTATTGATGCAGATCTTGTCTTTGATGTCCGCTTCTTGCCTAACCCACATTATGTGGACCATCTGCGGCCTAAAACCGGCCAGGACAGTGAAGTCTACGATTATGTAATGAAGTGGCCTGAAACACAGGTGTTCCTGACCAAACTGCTCGATATGCTTCATTTTCTAATTCCGCAATATCGTAAGGAAGGTAAGTCCCAGATTATCATTGGCATTGGCTGTACGGGAGGTAAACACCGTTCCGTAGCCATTTCCGAGTATTTGGGTAAAATGCTGGGCGTTAGCGAGACGGAATCCGTAACCGTTAGTCATCGGGATTCCGAGCGTGATCGGCACTAGAGAGAAGGGGTCATAGTGGCTGAAGAACAAAGACAGCGTCCACGTATCGTCGTTATGGGCGGTGGCACGGGGTTATCTGTCATGCTTCGTGGTTTAAAAGAGAAGCCATTAGATATTACTGCTATTGTTACCGTTGCCGATGATGGGGGAAGCTCTGGTATTTTACGCAGTGAACTGCAAATGCCTCCTCCTGGGGACATCCGCAACGTATTGACAGCTATGGCTGATGTTGAGCCGCTCATGGCAGAGATTATGAGATACCGTTTCAACACGGGTGAGGGACTAGCTGGTCATAGTCTCGGCAACTTGATTCTTGCTGCGCTCACGGATATATCCGGCGATTTCGTTACAGCTGTACGGGAGCTCAGTCGATTATTCGCTGTTCGCGGCCGGGTATTGCCTGCGGCCGGTGAGGCTGTAATCCTGCATGCAGAAATGTCGGACGGCACGATTATCACGGGGGAGTCCAAAATCCCTGAAGCTGGCGGGATCATCAGACGAGTGTCCTTGGAGCCGCCAGATGTAGAACCGTTGCCCGAAGCGCTTGAGGCGATACGGAATGCAGATGCGATCCTGCTGGGTCCTGGCAGTCTGTATACGAGCATTCTTCCCAACCTGCTTGTTCCGAAACTGGCAGAAGCGGTTGTATCTTCGAATGCTATCAAAATTTTCGTCTGCAACGTAATGACTCAGCCGGGTGAAACGGATAACTATACCGTCAGCGATCATCTTCAAGCTGTATATGATCATATCGGGATCGATTTATTCGATTATGTTATTGTTAATGACGGTGAGATTCCGGAACAGGTCCAGACGAAGTACGCCGAGAAGGGCGCGCGCCCGGTGCAGCTTGATAAAGAAGCGCTGGATGGCAATGGATACAAGGTTATAGCCGATAAACTGGTTTTATTCCGAACTTATTTGAGACATGATACCGATAAGCTTAGTCATCACATTTATCAGCTTGTGCAGGATTGGATAAACAGAAACCCTAGGGTATAACTTATAGATGAGAACGAAGTACTTATCAAGAAAGAGGTGAGACCCTTGTCTTTTGCGGCCCTTACCAAAAAAGAGCTGACGATGGTGGAGAGTGAACCCTGCTGCGAGAAGGCGGAAATGTCAGCGCTTATCCGTATGAATGGATCTGTGCAGCTTTCAAGCAAAAAGGTTATTCTCGACATTTCGACGGAGAACGCCGCGATTGCAAGGCGGGTATATTCTTTACTTAAGAAATATTACCAGGTCCATATTGAGCTACTCGTGCGTAAAAAAATGCGTTTGAAGAAAAATAACGTCTATATCGTCAGAATCCCAAACCGTGTACAAGAGATCCTAAAGGATCTTAGAATTGTGTCGGAAGGATTTATTTTTACCGATGGTATTGATGATGAGATTGTTGGGAATAACTGCTGCAAGCGTGCTTATTTGCGCGGTGCCTTTCTGGCTGGCGGATCGGTTAATAATCCGGAAGGCTCCTCCTACCATTTGGAGATTTCCTCGATGTATGAGGAACATTGTAAAGCATTAGTGGATCTGGCTGGGGAATTCCACCTAAACGCACGCTGTATTGAACGTAAAAAAGGGTTCATTCTTTACATTAAAGAAGGCGAGAAGATTATTGAATTCTTAAGTTTGATTGGAGCGCATCAGGCGCTGTTCAAATTTGAGGATGTAAGAATTATGCGCGATATGCGTAATTCCGTGAATCGGATCGTGAACTGCGAGACCGCAAATCTCAACAAAACAATAAGTGCTGCGGTGCGGCAGATTGAAAATATCAAGCTGTTGCAGCGAGAAATGGGACTGGAGAATTTGCCGGATAAACTGCGTGAAGTAGCAGAAATTCGAATGGCGCATCCAGATATCAACCTCAAGGAGGTTGGTGAAATGCTCAAAGGTACAGTCAGTAAGTCGGGAGTAAATCATCGGCTTCGTAAGATTGATGAGCTGGCGGACAAGGTTCGAGGCGGCTAATTACTTTTTTTCTAGTGTGGTTTACGTTATAATGATATAATAATATAAAATTAATGTGAAACTTTTGGGGAGAACTCAATTAGGGGGTAAGCGTTTCATGACAAAGCACCCGGTAGTTGTTCGGTTGAAGACAGGGCTTCATGCCCGACCGGCAGCATTGTTTGTGCAAGAAGCTAACAAGTTTTCGTCGGAGATTTTCGTGGAAAAAGATGATAAAAAAGTAAATGCTAAAAGTATTATGGGGATTATGAGCCTCGCTATCAGTTCCGGCACGGAGATTTACATTAGCGCGGACGGTGCGGATGCCGATCAAGCTGTAAACGCTTTGACAAGTCTGGTCAGCAAAGAAGAGCTTGAGAACCAATAATAGGAAGACAACATCGTTTCTGCTAGGAAGACTTTATTTATCGCATGACCAAAAGCCCTTCGGGGCTTTTTTTAATACCAAAAAATAGATGGAGAACGTGCAACATTTACCAAAATGACTCGTCTAGAGGATAATAACAAATCACAAGAAATGAAAGGGGCTGGCAAATATGAAAGGTTTATTGAAGAAAATTGGTTCAGTGATGATCGTAGGGAGTTTGTTAATTGGAGGGATCAGCATGAGTGGTGTTTTCCAAGGTCCTGCAAAGGCTTACGCAGATGAAGTGCAGAAAAATGTCGTTAGTGTAGTAGGTAAAGGCGAATTGTCCCTCAAGCCGGATATCGTATACTTGTCCATCGGTGTGGATACTACGGCCACAACTGCGCAAGAAGCGCAGAAGACCAATGCCGCTAAAATTCAGAAGATTATGACTTTACTGAAGAATACTTGGAAAATTGCAGATAAAGATATTCAAAGCACGCAGTTTTATGTGCAACCCAATTATAGTTACAGCGAAAAAGAAGGACAGCAAGTGAAGGGGTACAACGCCAATCATACGCTGTTAGTGTCTTATAGAGATCTGACCAAGGTTGGTGAATTGCTGGACGCTGCATCTGCGGCAGGGGCGAATAATATCGGAAATGCACGTTTTTCTGTGGAAGATACTTCTGCATTTGAAGCTCAGGTGATTGAAAAAGCGATGGCGAATGCAGATGTTAAAGCAGGGGCTATTGCTAAGGCAGCTAAACGCAGCTTGGGTCAAGTGATCACGGTCAGCCAAAATGATGGCGATATCACTCCGGTTTATTTTGAACAGAATCTAAAAATGAATATGGCTGCAGCAGATGCTGGTGCAAGCACATCCGTGCAACCCGGAGTAGTTAAAGTTACAACTCAGCTGAGCGTAATGTATGAATTGAAATAGTATCAGAACAAGGTGAATGCAGAGAGGAGAGGTGATCTTCCACTAGTAATAGTGGGGGGCGCCTCTTTTTTTGTGTAAGTTCTCTACGATTCTGTTTAATAAATTGGAAAGGAGAGGAAAAATAAGATGATGAATATTATTTCAAAAGAATCAGCACGCAAATGGGGCATAGGTCTGATGTCAGCAGGTTTATTGTTTGGTGGAGGTCTGCTGCCCAGCGAAACGGGTTATGCAGCAGCTAGTAAAACGGAGAATAAAGCTATTGATTCGCGTATCGTTTTAAAGGCAAACGGGATAAATTCGTTGCAGGAAGGTATTTTGAAGGAAGGACAGGCCTGGATTCCCATAACTTTTATGCGAGATGTGTTGGGATTACCGCTTGTGTATGATAAGAAGGAAAATGCGTACATGATTGGAAAAGGATCGACCAAGGCCAAGTTGATGTTATCCAGCTACGGTACTTCTGTGTGGGTGAACAACTATTTCATTCGAGAGTATGAAGGGAAGTTAATTAATAATCGCCTCTATGTTCCATCAGGATTGTTAAATGATTATATGGGTTATAAGGTAGATTGGAGTCGGGCCGCCAGTAGGCTGAATGTGGTGAACAGACCGCAGAACGCGCTGACGGTAACCACGGAAACTTATGCTAAAGATCGGGCAGAAGCTTTTATTCAGCTTGATTATCCGAAGATCAGTGGATTGGGCAACTCCAGTGCGCAACAAGCTATTAATAATACTTTGAAGGAAAGTGTTATGAAATTCGCGGCGGGTGCAGAACAGGATATCTCCGATCGAGATGGAGCAGAGCCCAAATACACCTATGATTCAGGTTATGTAGTGACCTACAATCAGAATGGTGTGATCAGCATAGTGATGCATCAGTATAGTGATACGGGCGGGGCCCATGGAATGACTAACCGTGAAGCCTTCACCTTCTCGCTTAAGGATGGTAAACGTCTACTGTTGGGCGACCTGTTTGGAGCTAATCCAAACTACAAAAAACAGCTGAATGCAAAGCTGAGCAAGCTACTGAAGGCAGAGGATAGTTATTTGGGAGGATTCAACGGATTGAATACGGAGAAATATTTCTATCTGAAGGACGACAAGGTTGTTCTGTTCTTCCAATTATATGAGTACACAGCGTATGCTGCAGGCTTCCCTGAGTATACTTTTAGTTTCAAAGAGCTTTTACCGGATGGCAGTAGCCCGTTTGCTGGCATAAAATAAATGGAAATGCTTCGTCTCCGCTAATGTCGGCACAAGACATCTCCCCCTTACCAGAGTTGTCTCTTGTTCATATGCTAAAGGGAGTAACTAGTTTATGAACGGGGGAGAGCTATGGGCTACCAATATACTGCAATTGGCGATTCCTTGACGACTGGATTTGGTGCTCTGCCAGGTAACGGTTTTGTACCGGTGTACCGTAGAATGGCAGAAGGGAGACTGCGGACTACTGTAGCCTCTACGAATTTAGGCGTGAACGGAATGACTACTTCAGAGCTGGAGCAGCGGCTGCGCGGAAATTCCATGATGCGTGAGGCCGTTCGAGTAGCTGATATCATCACTGTGTCTATCGGTGGTAATGATTTGATTCACGCGGCCAAATCAGCAGCAAGACAGCAAGGCAACTTATCCGCAGAACTGCGCAGATCGCTTCAGGAATGCAAACAAAATTTCTCTGCAATTATGAATATCCTTATACAATTGAAGGCGAGGACGCGTAGACCTTTTATCATTAGAATTGTGGGATTATATAACCCCTATCCTCAGGTGGTTGGTGCGACAGAGTGGGTCAGGCAGTTTAATCAATACGCAGCACAGTACAGCAGCCGAGTATGTGGATTTGCTTCGATTTACAGTGAGTTCGCAGGAAATGAGAGAGGGCTGTTATCCATTGATCATTTGCATCCGAATGGCCGGGGTTATCGCGTAATTGCCGAGAAGCTGGATGCGCTAGGTTATGGCGGCCTGGCTTAATTGGATTTAGGTCTTCTATAAAATATAAAGAGGCTGTGCTCTAACCATAACGGATAGAGCACAGCCTCTTTATATTTTTACTTTATAGCTTACACACCGCTAGGCAATGTCTTCTCGATTACTTTATCTACGATACCGTATTCAGCCGCGTCTGCAGCAGTCATGAAGTAGTCGCGATCTGTATCCTTCTCAATACGTTCTAGAGGTTGACCCGTACGTTCTGCTAGAATACGGTTCAGCTTATCGCGCAATTTGAGGATGCGGCGGGCACGGATTTCAATGTCCGTTGCTTGACCTTGAGCACCACCCAGAGGCTGGTGGATCATGATCTCGCTGTTAGGCAGTGCGAAGCGTTTGCCTTTGGCGCCAGCGTTTAGCAGGAAAGCTCCCATGGAAGCTGCCATACCCACACAGATGGTGGAAACGTCTGGTTTAATGTACTGCATTGTATCAAAAATAGCCATACCTGCAGTAATGGAACCGCCTGGGCTATTCACGTAAAGGTGAATGTCCTTGTCAGGATCTTCGGCAGCCAAGAACAGCATTTGTGCGATGATAGAATTGGCTACCACGTCATTAACCTCCGTTCCAAGGAAAATGATGCGGTCCTTCAGCAGGCGGGAATAGATGTCATAAGCGCGCTCGCCGCGGTTGCTCTGTTCTACTACCATAGGAATATAACTCACGTGGAAAACCTCCTTGATATTGGTTCTTTAAATGTATTCATTTTTACTCTTGCCGTATTACCCACATGATAAACAAATTCAAACAAAAAGTCAAAGAAAGTCAAACTTATATTCAAAAAAAAGAGCCGACAAGCGGCTCTTTGGTTAAGTAGTAGTATAGGCACTACTAAATTATGTGCAAAAATGAAATTAATGGCGCGCCCGCCAAGAATCGAACTTGGATCTCAGGCTTCGGAGGCCTACGTCATATCCATTGGACCACGGGCGCAACAAAAATGATTATAATACAATTTTTACACAATTGCAATGTAATATTAATACTGGACAAGCGCTTTAGGGGCAGGCATCGGGCGCTATATCTTTTTCTGACCTTATTAATGTATAAGAAGACAAGCGCTTGAGAATTCTACTCTCGGAAGACTTGCGCTTCGAGCAATATTTGGTTAGAATATGGGTGGGACTTAAAAAGTTTACCCGGGACGTTTTGAGACCATGAACAAGGGAATAGAGGAAGACGAAGTTGCAGGAGTGAAAGTATGCGTAATTTATTAGATATCCAAAAGCAGCTTCTGCCTGATCTCATGGAAACCCTTAAGAGACGGTACACGATTCTTCATCAGATCATGCTGTCCGATATTATTGGGCGCAGAACGCTAGCCGCTTCGCTAGATATGACTGAGCGGGTACTGCGTGCCGAGACGGATCTTCTGAAATCGCAAGGGCTTATTGAGATCGAGAGTGTTGGCATGCGCATTAGCGCTGCTGGACGTAGACTGCTTGATTTGCTAGAGCCGGTTGTTAAGAGCCTATTTGGTCTGGATGAGTTGGAAGAGAAAATTCGAGCAACGTATGGTCTGGATAAAGTTATTGTAGTACCGGGTGATTGTGAGTCATCGCCGTTCACCAAACGAGAGCTTGGCCGAGCGGGTGCTAAAGCGCTGCTGAGTATACTTCGCGCAGATGATACAGTTGCCGTCACAGGTGGATCTACGCTTGCCGATATGGCTGATCAACTGACACCGCCGTTGTCCCTTTCCTATAAGAACGCTTGGTTTGTTCCGGCGCGTGGAGGATTAGGAGAGAGTATGGAGATTCAAGCCAACACGATTGCCTCAACAATGGCAAAGCGGGTTGGAGCCAACTACCGGTTGTTGCATGTCCCTGATTTGCTTAGCGGGGATGCATACCAATCGCTGGCACTTGACTCTAATATTGGAGAGATTGTACAAACCATCCGTAGTTCGCGTATTATTGTACATGGGATTGGGGATGCCATTGAAATGACCCGCCGCCGCAAACTGGACGAGGCTACAGTCTCGGAAATCCAGGGTGAAGGGGCAGTGGCCGAATCTTTTGGCTATTATTTCAATGAAGAGGGTCAGGTTGTCCATACCATGCTTACGATGGGTCTACGTCTAGAAGATATTATTCGGACAGAGAAAGTCATCGGTATTGCAGGAGGCAAACCCAAGGCCAAAGCCATTCATGCCATGCTGCGTTTCGGGCAGGAGAATATTCTCGTCACGGACGAGGCTGCTGCAGTAGAAATAGGCAAGGAAATTGACAATCAACTACAGCTATCTTCGTAGTTTTTAGATTGCAGGCAATAACATACTTCTTGCATCATACTTAACATTGTTGTCATGACAGACCTCACCGTCTGTTTTGAATAAATAAAACGAATTCTAGGAGGAACTATTCAATGAGTGTAAAAGTTGGAATTAACGGTTTTGGACGTATTGGACGCCTTGCTTTCCGCCGTATTCAAAATGTAGAAGGTATCGAAGTGGTAGCAATCAACGACTTGACTGACGCTAAGATGCTTGCTCATTTGCTTAAATATGATACAACTCAAGGTAAATTCCAAGGTGATGTTGAAGTGCATGATGGCTTCTTCAAAGTCAATGGTAAAGAAGTTAAGGTTCTTGCTAACCGCAACCCTGAAGAATTGCCATGGGGCGACCTAGGCGTTGATATCGTACTTGAGTGCACAGGTTTCTTCACAACTAAAGAAGCAGCTGAAAAACACTTGAAAGGTGGAGCTAAGAAAGTAGTTATCTCCGCTCCAGCTACTGGCGACATGAAAACTGTCGTTTACAACGTTAACGATGACATTCTTGATGGTACTGAGACTGTTATTTCCGGCGCATCTTGCACAACTAACTGCCTAGCTCCAATGGCAAAAGTACTGAACGACAAGTTCGGTATCGTTGAAGGCTTGATGACTACAATTCATGCTTACACTGGCGACCAAAACACTTTGGATGCTCCACATGCTAAAGGTGACTTCAGACGCGCTCGTGCAGCAGCTGAGAACATCATTCCTAACACTACTGGTGCTGCTAAAGCAATCGGTCTGGTTATTCCAGAACTTAAAGGTAAATTGGATGGTGCAGCTCAACGTGTTCCAGTTGCAACTGGTTCCCTGACTGAGCTTGTAACTGTTCTTGATAAGAGCGTTACTGTTGAAGAAATCAACGCAGCAATGAAAGCAGCTTCCGATCCAGACACTTATGGTTACACTGAAGATGAAATCGTATCTTCCGACATCAAAGGTATGACTTTCGGATCCCTGTTCGATGCTACACAAACTAAAGTATTGACTGTTGGCGACAAACAACTGGTTAAAACTGTTGCTTGGTATGACAATGAAATGTCCTACACTGCACAATTGGTTCGTACTTTGGAGAAATTCGCTAA
Organism: Paenibacillus sp. FSL H8-0315; assembly: GCF_038005365.1. Taxonomy (NCBI): domain Bacteria; kingdom Bacillati; phylum Bacillota; class Bacilli; order Caryophanales; family Paenibacillaceae; genus Paenibacillus; species Paenibacillus sp. FSL H8-0315. The sequence continues at coordinate 3,515,557 of NZ_JBBOTA010000001.1, forward strand.
AATCGCTAAGTAATTGACTTGATATAAGCAACATCTATAGAGCGGAAACAGAAATTCCTTGTTTCCGCTCTTTCTAAATGTATTTCTTGTTTCCTGCTAGAAACAATTTTGGGTGTGGAGGAATTAATCATGAACAAAAAAAGCGTCCGTGATGTAGAAGTAAAGGGTAAGCGCGTATTTGTACGCGTGGATTTCAACGTACCTGTAGAAGACGGTAAAATTACTGATGATACTCGTATTCGCGAAACACTTCCAACCATTAAATATTTGATCGAGAACGGTGCAAAGATCATTCTTGCGAGTCATATGGGTCGTCCTAAAGGCGAATTCGTAGATTCCATGCGTTTGACTACTGCTGCTGAACGTCTGTCCGAGCTCCTTGGCAAACCCGTAGCTAAAGCTGACGAAGCAATTGGCGAAGCTGTAAAAGCAAAAATCGCTGAGCTAGGCGAAGGCGACGTACTTGTACTTGAGAATGTTCGCTTCTACCCAGGTGAAGAGAAAAACGATCCTGAACTGGCTAAACAATTCGCTGAATTGGCTGATTTGTTTGTTAATGATGCGTTTGGTGCGGCTCACCGTGCACATGCATCGACAGAAGGTATCGCTCATTTCTTACCAGCTGTATCCGGTCTTTTGATGGAGAAAGAATTGTCCGTTCTTGGTAAAGCTCTTTCTAACCCAGAACGTCCTTTCACTGCGATCATCGGTGGTTCGAAAGTTAAAGACAAGATTGATGTTATTGATAACTTGTTGTCTTTGGCTGATAACGTCCTGATCGGCGGTGGATTGTCTTATACATTCACTAAAGCACAAGGCTTTGAAATCGGTAAATCACTAGTAGACAACGACAAACTTGACGTTGCTCTTGGATTCATCGAAAAAGCAAAAGCACTTGGTAAAAACTTCATGCTTCCTGTTGATGTTGTTGTTGCTGATAAATTTGGTGCTGACGCTAACACTAAGATCGTTGATTACAATGAAATCCCAGAAGGTTGGGAAGGACTTGATATCGGACCTAAGACTCGTGAACTTTATGCCGATATTATCAAGAACTCCAAGCTGGTTGTCTGGAATGGACCTATGGGCGTATTCGAAATCGATAAATTCGCTGAAGGTACACTTGCAGTAGCAAAAGCTTGTGCAACTACTGAAGGTTACACTGTTATTGGTGGCGGAGATTCCGCAGCAGCAGCAGAGAAATTCCACCTGGCTGATCAAATGGATCATATCTCCACTGGTGGCGGTGCATCCCTTGAGTTCATGGAAGGCAAGGCGCTTCCTGGCGTAGAAGCACTGAACGATAAGTAAGACCTAAGAAGGAGGCAACATAAGTCATGAGAACACCTATTATTGCAGGTAACTGGAAAATGTTCAAAACAGTTCCTGAAGCAGAAAGCTTTATTGCTGAAATTAAAGGCAAAGCAGAAGTAGAAGGCGTTGAGACTGTAATCTGCGCTCCATTTACTAACCTGCCTGCACTTGTAGCAGCTGCAAAAGGTACTAACATCAAGATTGGTGCACAAAACCTACACTTTGAAGATAACGGTGCTTACACAGGCGAGATCAGTGGTGTAATGCTAAGTGATCTTGGTGTGGACTATGTTATCATTGGCCACTCTGAGCGTCGTGCTTATTTTGGCGAAACGGATGAAATCGTGAATAAGAAAATGCATGCTGCATTCCGTCACGGAATTACTCCTATCGTATGTGTTGGCGAAAAGCTCGAAGAGCGTGAAGCTGATCAAACTAAAGCAGTATGTAAAGTACAAACTGAAGCTGCATTCCAAGGTCTTAGTGCCGAGCAAGCAGCAAAAGTTGTTATTGCATACGAACCTATCTGGGCTATTGGCACAGGTAAATCTTCCACTTCCCAAGATGCTAATGAAGTTATTGCTTACATCCGCAGTCTTGTAAAAGATCTGTATGATGCAGCAACAGCTGAAGCTGTTCGTATTCAATACGGCGGCAGCGTGAAGCCTGAGAATGTAACTGAGTACATGGGCCAAAGCGACATCGATGGTGCGCTTGTTGGCGGTGCCAGCTTACAACCGGATTCCTTCGTTCAATTGGTTGAGGGGGCGAAGTAAGATGTCAGCTCCAAAACCCGTAGCTTTGATCATCATGGATGGTTTTGGTTTGCGTGGAACGACAGAAGGTAATGCCGTTGCTCAAGCCAACAAACCTAACTATGACCGTTACCTGAAACAATATCCTAACACTACACTCACTGCTTGCGGTGAAGCTGTAGGCCTTCCGGAAGGGCAAATGGGCAACTCCGAAGTAGGGCATTTGAATATTGGTGCAGGCCGGATCGTTTATCAGGATTTGACTCGTATCGATAAATCGATTCGCGAGGGTGAGTTCTTCGATAACGAAACCCTGGTTAGCGCAGTTAGAAATGCTAAGAACACTGGCAAAAAGCTTCACCTTTATGCGCTTGTATCCGACGGAGGGGTACATAGCCATATTAACCACCTGTTTGCTATGCTTGACCTGGCTAAAAAAGAAGATATGCATGAAGTGTATATCCATGCTTTTATGGACGGTCGTGACGTAGCTCCTGATAGTGGGAAGAAGTTTGTCCAAGATCTAGTAGCTAAAATCGAAGAGGTTGGCGTGGGTACAATTGCAACGGTGTCCGGACGTTATTACGCAATGGATCGTGATAAACGTTGGGAACGTGTAGAGAAAGCCTACCGTGCTATGGTTTATGGTGAAGGCCCTAAATACACGGATGCTGTGCAAGCCATCACTTCATCTTATGAAAACTCGGTATTTGATGAATTCGTTGAACCTAGTGTAATTGTAAACAGTGAAGGCAAACCTGTAACGGCAGTAGAGAGCGGCGATTCCGTCGTATTCCTCAACTTCCGTCCTGACCGTGCTATTCAATTGTCACAAGTGTTCACGAATCAAGATTTCCGCGGTTTCGATCGTGGTCCTTTGTTCCCGCAAAACCTGCACTTCGTATGCCTAACTACTTTCAGCGAAACGGTACAAGGTTATGTAGCCTATTCACCGAAGAACCTGGATAACACATTGGGTGAAGTGCTTGTTCAACAAAACAAGAAGCAACTGCGCATCGCGGAAACTGAGAAATATCCGCATGTAACCTTCTTCTTCAGCGGTGGACGTGACGAGGAGCTTCCTGGTGAAACTCGGATCTTAATCAACTCTCCTAAAGTGGCAACCTATGATCTTCAACCTGAGATGAGCGCATACGAAGTGGCTGCAGCCTGCGTAGCGGAAATCGAAGCGGAAAGACAGGATGCTATCATTCTTAACTTTGCCAATCCTGATATGGTTGGACACTCCGGCATGCTGGAACCAACAATCAAGGCTGTAGAAGTGACGGATGAGTGTGTAGGTAAAGTAGTGGATGCGGTTGTTGCCAAAGGTGGCGTTGCCATTATTATCGCTGACCATGGTAATGCAGATATGGTATTTGACGAGAACGGTCGCCCGTTCACAGCTCATACAACCAATCCTGTTCCGTTCATCGTGACTACTGAGAATGTTGTATTGCGTGAATCCGGTATTCTTGCAGACGTAGCACCAACAATCCTAGATTTGATGGGACTTCCGCAACCTGCGGAAATGACCGGACAATCCATGATTGCTAGCCGTAAGTAAGGTAAGGTATAACGCCTTTGATTTTAAGCTATACAAGTAAGACCAAAACAATGTTAAAAGGAGATTAACTTACATGACTATTATTTCTGATGTATATGCTCGCGAAGTCCTTGACTCCCGTGGTAACCCTACTGTAGAGGTTGACGTTTATCTGGAATCCGGTGCTAAAGGCCGCGCTATCGTTCCTTCCGGCGCTTCCACTGGTGCTCACGAAGCTGTAGAACTTCGTGATGGCGACAAATCCCGTTACATGGGTAAAGGCGTTCTGAAAGCTGTTGAGAACGTAAATGAAATCATCGCTCCAGAAGTTATCGGTATGGACGCTCTTGACCAAGTGGGCATCGACAAATTGATGATTACTTTGGACGGAACTCCTAACAAAGGTAAATTGGGCGCTAACGCAATCCTAGCTGTATCCATGGCAGTAGCTCGTGCAGCTGCAGCAGCTTTGGATATTCCTTTGTACGTATACCTGGGCGGATTCAACGCTAAAACTCTACCAGTACCAATGATGAACATCATCAATGGTGGTGAGCATGCGGACAACAACATCGACGTTCAAGAGTTCATGGTTCTTCCTGTAGGAGCTCCAAGCTTCAAAGAAGCTCTTCGCACAGGTGCTGAAATCTTCCACAACTTGAAATCCGTACTTCAATCCAAAGGCCTGAACACAGCTGTAGGTGACGAAGGTGGTTTCGCACCGAACCTTGGTTCGAATGAAGAAGCAATCACTACAATCATCGAAGCTATTGAAAAAGCTGGTTACAAACCAGGTGTTGACGTATTCTTGGGTATGGACGTTGCTTCCACTGAGTTCTACAAAGACGGTAAATACACCCTTGCTGGCGAAGGTAAATCTTACACTTCCGCTGAGTATGTTGACCTTCTTGCTTCATGGGTTGAAAAATATCCTATCATCACAATCGAAGACGGTATGTCCGAAGACGACTGGGATGGCTGGAAATTGCTTACTGAAAAATTGGGCGATAAAGTCCAATTGGTTGGTGACGACTTGTTCGTTACTAACACTGAGCGTCTTGCAACAGGTATCGAAAAAGGTATCGGTAACTCCATCTTGGTTAAGGTTAACCAAATTGGTACATTGACTGAAACTTTTGATGCTATCGAAATGGCTAAACGTGCTGGTTACACAGCAGTTATCTCCCACCGTTCCGGTGAATCCGAAGATAGCACAATCGCTGACATCGCTGTTGCGACTAATGCTGGTCAAATCAAAACAGGTGCTCCTTCCCGTACAGACCGTGTTGCTAAATACAACCAATTGCTTCGCATCGAAGATGAGTTGGGTGAATTGGCTCAATACAACGGCCTGAAATCCTTCTACAACCTTAAAAGATAATCTGCTTTTATAGCAGACTTCGAAGACCCGCCGTTATGGCGGGTCTTTTTTATGATTTGAAGAAGATAGACTTTAATAGGTTTATCCTTATCTTGCAAGAAAAGCTACGACTTAACAGTCTAAGCTGTTGTATTACCGACAGCGCTATGATAAAATAAGAATACTGTTTATGTATCGTGATAACCTAAATTACCATAGATAGTGATGCTTAGGCGTAGGAGGTGGAAGTGAATGGATATTTTTTTGAAAGTTGTGCTCCTGATTTTTTCCGTCGGTCTTATTGCGGTCGTTCTTCTGCAAAAGGGGAAAAGCGCGGGTCTTTCCGGTGCCATCTCTGGCGGTGCTGAGCATCTCTTTGGTAAAACAAAAGCTCGTGGTATGGAGCTTGTACTACAACGTGTAACTGTTGGACTTGCTGCTGGTTTCTTCATCATGGCGATTCTAGCTGCTATTCTAATCGACTAAAAGATCTACCGTAAGCCCTCGCTCTGTTCTAAATGGAATAGAGCGGAGGCTTTTTTGTTATATTAAAAGGAGTTAAAAAGCACCTAAGGGTGCTTTTCTTTTCATATTCGCAAAGAAAAAGGCTGGATCGATAGGAAGTAAATCTGAAATTGGCATGGATGTATTTCAGCAGTTAAAGGAAATTTTGTACTGTGTTAACCTTTGGATGACAGTAACAGGGATGCGCAGGATTGATTTCGTGTATACTAGGGTATGAAGTAGTAAAGGTAAAATTTACTTGGCATTACTGCAGGGCAGGACAAGATATACATATTTGCCAGCGGCTTGAAGCCGCGGAGGGCTGGGGTGACGAACATGATAACACAAGAAATATTACTCGATTTCATGCGGGAAACTGCATATAAACCAATGACTTATGAAGAGCTGGTGAGTCATTTTGCTCTAGAGGATAGTGAAGGGTTTAAAAAGTTCGAGGAGCTGCTGATTGAATTAGAGCAGGATGGAAGAATTGTATTGACCCGTACTGCACGCTATGGCGTGCCAGAACGGATGGATTTACTGCGTGGACGTTTACAAGCACATGCGAAGGGTTTTGCTTTTTTAATCCCGGATGATCGTGATCATCCTGACGTATATATCCATGCAAATGATCTTAAGGGAGCTATGAATGGCGATATCGTTCTGATTCGTATTACCTCTAAAAGTCCGTCCGGCGGACGTATGGAAGGCGAAGTAGTACGTATTGTAAAACGTGGCGTGTTGCAGACGGTAGGTGTTTTTCAAAACCTGGAGACCTATGGTTTTGTGCTGCCTGATGACAAGCGGATTAATCGTGATATTTTTATTCCGAAGCAATCCTTTAAAGGTGCTGTAGATGGTCAAAAGGTCGTTGTGCGTATTGTGAGTTATCCGGAAGGCCGAGCAGCGGCAGAGGGTGAAATTATTGAAATTCTCGGACATAAGGATGATCCGGGTGTTGATATTCTTTCCATTATCCGCAAACATCAATTGCCTGAAGCATTTCCAGCTGAAGTGATGGATGAAGCCGATAGTGCTCCTGATTCAATTACAGAAGAGGAGATTGCGGAGCAAGGAAGACGCGACCTGCGCGGGCTGAACATTGTTACGATTGATGGCGAAGATGCTAAGGATTTGGATGATGCGGTAAACGTACAGCGCTTGGAGAATGGACATTACAAGCTGGGCGTCCATATAGCAGACGTAGGTTATTATGTGCGTGAAGGCTCTGAGCTGGATAAAGAAGCCTATGACCGCGGTTGTAGTGTGTATTTGGTAGACCGGGTTATTCCGATGTTGCCGCACCGTCTATCGAACGGGATTTGCAGCTTGAATCCACAGGTAGACCGGTTAACAATGTCCTGTGAAATGGAATTTAACGAGCAAATGAAGGTTGTGAAGCACGATGTCTTTACGAGCGTGATTCGCACCAAAGAGAGAATGACTTACTCCAATGTTCGTAAAATTCTCGAAGATGAAGATCCAGAGCTGCTGGAACGTTATAGTCCACTAATTGATGATTTCCGCCTCATGAAAGAATTGGCGATGAAGCTGCGCGATGCGCGGATGCGCCGGGGTGCGGTTGATTTTGATTTTGAAGAGAGCAAAATCATCGTCGACGAGAACGGCAAGGCTGTAGATATCGTGAAGCGTGAACGTTCTGTAGCGGAGCAGATTATCGAGGAGTTTATGCTGGCGGCAAATGAAACGGTTGCTGAGCATTTCCACTGGTTGAAGGTTCCGTTCCTTTACCGGATTCACGAAGATCCAGATCCAGAGAAGCTGCAGAATTTTATGGCTTTTGCGGCCAATTTCGGATATCACGTCAAGGGCCGTGGCAATTCGGTTCATCCACGTGCTTTGCAGGATCTGTTGGAGCAAATCCAAGGCACAAAGGAACAGACGGTCATCAGTACGATGATGCTGCGTTCCATGAAGCAGGCAAAGTATGATGCGGAGAGCACGGGCCATTTCGGACTGGCTGCGGAATACTATTCTCACTTTACTTCTCCAATTCGCCGGTACCCCGATCTGGTCATTCACCGCGTAATGCGTGAAGTGATTGAGAATGGAGGGGCACTGACCCAGAAACGGCATGATTATTTGTCTAGCCGGATGCCTGACATTGCTCAGCAGTCCTCGGAACGCGAGCGTGTGGCGGTAGAAGCTGAACGCGATACGGAGCAACTGAAGAAAGCAGAATACATGCAGGATAAAGTAGGCGAGGAATTCGAGGCTATGGTCAGCAGTGTGACCAGCTTCGGAATGTTCATCGAGCTGGATAATACCGTCGAAGGTCTTATTCGTCTCAGTGCAATGAGCGACGATTATTATCACTTCGACGAAGGTCATATGGCGCTTATTGGCGAGCGCACATCGCGTGTGTTCCGCATTGGTGACGAGGTGAAGATCCGAGTCGCCAAAGTAAATATGGATGACCACACGATCGATTTCGAGTTGGTCGACATGAAGCCACGCGCGCCAGGCGAGCACCGCGGCGGTGGTTTTGCAGGCGGCCGCGGAGGCAAGGGCGGCCGTTCGGGCGGCGGCTTCATTAAGCCGGCCGGGGCCAAAGGCGCCGCGGGCAAGGGACGCGGCGGTAAAGGCAAGCCCGGCGGCGCTGCTGCAGGCGCGGGCAAGGGCAAGCCGGGCGCAGCTGTGCGCGCCGGTGAAGGGCCGCGCGAAGCGGCCGGTGTTGGCGCAGCGGGCGGCCGCGGTAAGCGGAAGCGCGGGCGCGAGGCCGGCGAGGATGCGCGCCGGGTAGTTGCTGCGCCGGGCGCAGAGCGCGGAGGCGAAGCCGGCGGCAACGCAGGCGCGCCGCGTGAGCGCAGCGGCGGGCGAGGCCGCGGCGGAGACACCGGCGGTGCCGGTGGTGGACGCGGCATCAGCTTCGGCTTTGGCTCCGGCAAAGGCGGATACGGCGCTCCTGCGTCCGACTCCTCCGGCGGCGAAGCGCGGGGCGTGGACGGCAGCACGAAGTTCCGCAGCCGCGAGGATCGCGGGGGGAACTTTGGCGGTGGAGAAGGCCGTAACGGTGCTCCTACAGGCAAAGGCCGCCGCAAAAAGAAAACCAAAGGCGGCGTGTTCATCGGCCAGTCCGTGACACCAGGCAACGTAGAGACTTCTGAGCAAGTCACTTCTAAACGAAGTGACAATAATGGCGGCGCTCCAGAAGGAGCACCACGTAAGCGTAAAAAGAAATAAATGACGGTTATGCGTTGCATAACTCTATAACGATAAAAAGCACCGTCCCTCTTGGGGCGGTGCTTTTTAACTCATAACAGGCTTGGTTAATTGCATTATGTGCAGTTAAATTTGGGTTATGTAGTAAAAGTGGTAGTTAGTTGCATTTTGTACATCTAAATCTGATGAGTTACCTCTAATTGGTCTGATTTCGCTTTTTTAGCTGCAGAAAGTGCAACTAATTAGTTTTTTGGCGGTGATAAGGCTTAAATAGTTGCACGAAATACATTTATATATAGAAAAACGTAGGTGATAGCAAGTGAATAGGTAGAGGATAGGCACAGTATAGGTAAAAGCGGCACTATTTGAATAGGCGTCGAATAGATGTATATCCAAGTAGGGGGAAGCGGATAATTGAGAACAAATATGTAATAAGTAATTAGGGTAGATGGATATAGATATGTGGAAATTAGTGGATAACTATCTGTTAATTAAGGCGCACAAGTAAAAGGGTAACCTCGCTATTTTCCAAAAAAGTCCAGATCAACTCAAATTAATGTTTTTTGTAACAAATGCTAGATATTGGGTAATGTTACTGACAACTATATGACAAATTAGGTGAGGTATATTTGGTTGAAGGTTCCTTGCGCTCACTTGATTCCATTTGTTACAATATAGATCAGACGTTCGATGGCTGTGTCGTTTAAGATTAGACAGACATGGTTACTTTAACTTATGAATATGATTCAAGGAGTGATTCTCATGGGTAAAAAAGCAGACGGGAAAGTACTCGCCCAGAACAAGAAAGCTTCCCATGATTATTTTATCGAGGATACTTATGAAGCTGGCTTGGTGCTGACGGGTACAGAGATCAAGTCGCTGCGTAATGGCCGCGCTAATATTGGAGATGCTTTTGCTACGATCCGCAATGGTGAGATTCAGATTCACAACATGCATATCAGCCCTTTTGAACAAGGTAACCGTGCCAATCCTACCGATCCCACACGCACACGTAAATTGTTAATGCATAAGGAGCAAATTCATAAACTGCTGGGCTTGTCCAAGCGAGATGGATTTACGATTGTGCCACTCAAGATTTATGTGCGGAATGGCTATGCGAAGCTGTTGATTGGTCTTGGTAAAGGTAAAAAGGAGTATGACAAACGTGACTCGGCTGCCAAGCGAGATGCTCAACGTGATATCCAGCGTGTACTGCGTGATAAGCAAAAGATCGCCAGATAATCTGGGAGAACTAGACGATTCAAATGAGTTCCAGTTTCAACCTTCAATTCCTTTAACCCACGTGTTAAAGTGTTGATAAATGTGCTATACTGAGTAAGTAAGTTAGTTATTGCTTCGTTACAGTTTTCTTGAATAAGAAGCTGTAGATTGGATCTCTCTTGCTTGGAAGATCCGCTTGATCCGAAGCGCCCTTTTTAATGAGGGGCCGTTCTTGGATTCGACGGGGATAGTTCGAGCATGAGTAGCGAGTAGTGGGGACGCGTCCGCTTCATCAACGCTAAAGCCTATTAAACGGCAAACAACAAAACAACTACGCTTTCGCAGCCTAAGAAACTGTGCGCGTGCTTCTACTCTGCATCGCCCATGTGACAGGGATAGGGGCTAACAAATAGTGGGATACGCTGTCTCATCTCCGCCTGCGGTGAGCTGAAGAAGACAATCAGGCTGACCCAACGTATAGCCGGTTACGGGGCGATACTCGGGTGACATCAAAACTGTGACTACACTCGTAGAAGCTTATGTGCCGTTATCTTCGGACAGGGGTTCGACTCCCCTCGGCTCCATATGGAGTTTTAGAAAAAGCGACCTTTAGGGGTCGCTTTTTTGTATCCTCATAATTAAAGTTAGGCAATGCTTTTTAATGATTTCAGCCAATTCCTCAAATGTGTACTTGTGGTTTATCATGTCTACTATGAGGTCTCGGAATGTTTGGTATGCATATTTTTAAACTGCAAAAGATTTTTCTACCACCACGAATACCGTCCGCATGAGGATGGTTCCCATACTATTGTTAACGATACCCTTTTGCAAAGTTTCTTTGTTATAATTATTATAATAATCTCTTCATTGGCTGGTGATTATGAATGAGTGAAAAATTTTGGCTAGTAGTACAGTATCCTCTAAAAAGTGAAAAAGGAAGCCAACGTGATAACTGGTTAAGAGATAAAGTAATGGAATACCTGGACATATCTCTAATAGATGCTAACTTAGGTTGTGTTGATGGCTTTGATATGGGCAAATGCATTTCCGACCCAAAAAAATATGCTCTTAATATATTTTGTATCATTACGGAAGAAGAACGTAGTATAGCCTTGGTAAAGAGAGTTTTAAGAGATAGCAGGCTTGATTATACTCGTATAAAAATTGCTACAATGCCCTATGGAAAAGAAGAAACATATAGTCTTAAATTTTCCTATAAAAAGGGTGTTACCGATTTTTCGCTATAGCACAGTTTTGAGTTTAGAATTACAACTACACCGTAAAACAATTTTCTGGCGGGAGTCATGAATTTTGTGACATCAAAGCTCTGACTACACTCGTAGAAGCTTATGTGCCGTTATCTTCGGACAGGGGTTTGACTTCCCTCGGCTCCATAAGAGGAACCCGCTGAGATAGCGGTTTTTTTGCTGTTTAGTGATTGAATTGTAGACCGAATGCAGACAAGGAATTATGGGGAACTAAAAGTATTTATTCTTGTAGACATGTTGTCTACATCTAAAATTAGATCATTCACTTTGAAGTTAATATTTAGTGGCACATTTTCCGAAACTACATCTATAAGAGCTCGAACTGATATAAGATTAGATTATGGCATTAAGCACTCAAAAGCAAAAATATTCGGGGGAATTACTATTATGAGTTTCACTATTGATTATGTTAAAAATAAAAACAGAATTATTGTAACATCGGACGGTATGGAAGTTGAGGATGCCTTTGCGTACGCAGAACAATTTCCGAAGATACTGAAGAAAACTAAGCGAGGGTTTACAGGTATGACTGTAATCACTGGTGGTCTGGTATTTAAGCAAGAGGTGATGGCAATTCTTGCTCCAACTGGTGAAGATGCTGTGAAAGCTGGAATGTCCACAAAACACAAATGGGTGTATGTTGCGCCTACGGCGTTCTACAAAACGCAAATGAATCGTATGTTTAAAGATATTGCAAACTTGTACGAATCGATAGAAGAAGCTGAAGCGTATCTTGATTCCGCAGGGAATTAGCAACTTCTAAAAATTAAAAGGATCCAGCCATCATCTGTAGCGCCAAAGGTACTTTCTGCGTATTGAAGAAGCACTGTGAAAAACCGATATATTCAGGATTAACTTATATAAATGGATCACTATACTAAGGAGTTATTCCTATGACCAGTCTCCTTAATCAGAATGACTTATCAAATATTGGTTAGAATGCTTCTAGGATGACATCAAAACTGTAAGTAGACTCGTAGAAGCTTATGTGTCATTATCTTCGAACAGGGGTTCGACTCCCCTCGGCTCCATTTGAAAGACCCGCTGATTGATATTATCCCCTTCAAGTAGACACTCAAAAAAACCTTCATGTTATCATGTAGGCTTGAGTGCCACTTGGAGGGGATATTTTTTATGGCTAAAAAAGGTCAAACATTTCAGAAGTATACAGAGGAATTCAAATTAAAGGCGGTCAGAGCGTATTAAGAGGGTTCATCGAGCTATAAGGAGGTAGCTGAACGAGAAGGGATACGTAACTGTTCTCAACTGATTGAACACACATGAGGCCAGTTTTTTCGTTCTCTAAAGTATACCTAAATAGGATGAATAATAACTGGTTAAATTTACAAATTTGTCATGTGACAATAGTGATGACAGCAGTAACTATTCTCTCAAATGCTGGAATTATATAATGGATAGATTACATAGACAAGATAGGCTTCGTAAGGCTATTGTCTATAAATTTTTATTTTGTATTATTTATTTATAATGTAATTATATTACATAAAGTATTATATTGATATTTATATGAAATGGGGAGAAACATTGAGAGAAAGAATTCTAACTCTATTCATGACGATTGCTATTCTATTCACGACAATCACACCCGGGTTGGTACCGAGTGCTGAAGCAGCAGGAGGCACAGTTACAAAGACCTATACAGCAACTGCTGATACGATGCAATTAAATGGTCAAGCGGAATATAACGGAATCTATGATAATGACGGAGATGGTTATCTATATGTCGGCATGAGCAATAATGACGGCTTCGTCAATGTGCGCAATAGAATGGCCGCATCTTTCAATTTAGGTGCTCCAGAAGGGACCATTGTATCAGCAGAGCTGGTTGTGACGGTTGCTACTGTATTAAGAGTCCCGAATCACACGCTGTACATGGAGGCAAGGGGCTCTGCTGCGAATAGTTTGGACCATAATTTTAATGGTACCTTCCCCTTCGTAGATGTGAATAGCCCTTTTTCAGATAAATTCACGGCGAAAAGCACTGCGGAAGTGCCGATGGGCACTTATCTTCAGGATCAATCGATTACTTTCAATGTTAAGAGTGCTGTCGATGCCTTTACGGGTGGTTCTGATCGCACAGTAACTTTTACACTTAACGGCAATGAAGCAGATGCAGACAGCGGGAGATTTTTATTGTATTCCTTAGAAGCTTCGAATGCTGCATTTCGCCCGAAGCTAGTCGTTACTTATGAGACCGGACCGACGAATACCCCGCCTACGGGCTCTTTCAAAATTGCGGAGGGAACAGCGACAAGCGCCAGCACAGTCAATCTATCCGTAACAGGTTCAGATCCTGATGCAGGTGATAGTGTTACCCATATGAGATTTGCGAATAGCGTTGCTAATTTATCGGCGGCATCTTGGTTGCCTTTCAGCAATACAGCAACATTCAGTCTAAGTGGAGGGGATGGGGCGAAGAACATCTATATGCAGGTGAGAGATTCCAACAATACGATATCTGCCAGTTCTTCTCAGATCATTCTATTGGATCAGACAGCACCAACAGGTGCACTGATTATTAATGATGGTGCTGCATGGACGAAATCAGAGATGGTCACTTTAAAAGGAACCTATACGGATGGAAGCGGCTCAGGAGTTGAGCAGGTGCGTCTCTCCAATGTTAATGGGACTTGGCAGACCAGCTGGTTCAGTATCGCTGATCTGAACGGGAGGTCATGGGTCCTTCCGGCTGGACAGGGAGTCAAAAACGTATATGTACAATATAAAGATAGAGTTGGTAATTCGAGCAACTCAACTATTAGTAGTACAATTACAGTAGATGCAATAGCTCCTGTTATTACAAATGTAGTGAATAACATAGTATATAATAGCAAAGTTAATCCTCTATTTTATGAAGGCAGCGGATTGCTTAATGGGAGTCCCTATACCAGTGGTACAGACATCACCCAGGATGGAACGTATACACTGATCGTCACCGATCAAGCAGGCAATAGTGCGACGGTGGTTTTCAAGGTTGATACGATAGCACCTACCGTAACGGGAATAGCGAATGGTGTAATATACAACACAATCAAAACGGTTACCTTTAACAAAGGAACCGCGACTTTAAACGGAGCTGCTTTTGTTAGTGGTGCACAGGTTTCACAAGATGGTGTGTATACCCTGATTGTAACGGATACAGCAGGCAATGTAACAACGATTAACTTTGAGATAGACACAACAGCACCTAAAATTAAAGGGGTAAGCGAGGGCGGGGTTTATAAGTCGGTAACTCCCAGTTTTAATGAAGGAACAGCGCAGCTGAATGGAACTGCTTATATGAGCGGTACAAGGATTGATCAGGATGGTGTGTATACGCTGGTTGTAACCGATACAGTAGGTAATGTAACAACGGTTAACTTTGAGATCGAAAATGTGGCGCCAATTGTTACGGGAGTAATGGAGGGCGGAATTTATATATCGGTAGTTCCTAGTTTTAATGAAGGGACAGCGCAATTGAATGGAACTGCTTATACAAGCGGTACAAAGATTGATCAGGATGGTGTGTATACGCTGGTTGTAACCGATGCAGCAGGCAACGTCACGATGGTGAAATTCATCATTGACAGAACCGCTCCAACCGTCACCGGCGTTGTTTACGGGGTGAGCTACAACACCGACAGAACGATCACTTTTAACGAAGGTACGGCAACGTTGAACGGAGATCCATTCGCAAGTGGCGAGACCGTTTCCGCTGAAGGCGACTATACACTCATTGTGACCGATGCGGTGGGCAACGTTACGACAGTCAGCTTTACGATCCACAAAACCGGCCCAACCGTTACTGGGGTTGTTTACGGATCGAGTTATAATACCGACAGAATGATCACGTTTAACACGGGAATCGCAACGTTGAACGGCGATTCCTTTGCTAGCGGATCTGAAGTCAGTGCCGAGGGCGACTACACACTCATCGTAACGGACGCGATGGGCAACGTCACAACCATTGCATTCACGATCGATAAAACAGTCCCGATCATTAGCGGTGTGACCGACGGCTCTATTTATAACACGAATCAATCGATTACGTTCAATGAAGGTACGGCGACCTTGAACGGAGATCCATTTGCAAGTGGTGCAACCATTTTCGCCGAAGGTGACTATACGCTTGTGGTGACGGATGAGGCGGGTAACGTTACGACGGCCAACTTCATCATTGACAGAACCGCTCCAACCGTCACCGGCGTTGTTTACGGGGTGAGCTACAACACCGACAGAACGATCACTTTTAACGAAGGTACGGCAACGTTGAACGGAGATCCATTCGCAAGTGGCGAGACCGTTTCCGCTGAAGGCAACTATACACTCATTGTGACCGATGCGGTGGGCAACGTTACGACAGTCAGCTTTACGATCCACAAAACCGGCCCAACCGTTAATGGGGTTGTTTACGGATCGAGTTATAATACCGACAGAATGATCACGTTTAACACGGGAATCGCAACATTGAACGGAGATCCCTTTGCTAGCGGATCTGAAGTCAGTGCCGAGGGCGACTACACACTCATCGTAACGGACGCGATGGGCAACGTTACAACCATTGCATTCACGATCGATAAAACGGTCCCGATCATTAGCGGTGTGACCGACGGCTCTATCTATAACACGAATCAATCGATTACGTTCAATGAAGGTACGGCGACCTTGAACGGAGATCCATTCGCAAGTGGCGCAACCATTTTCGCCGAAGGTGACTATACGCTTGTGGTGACGGATGAGGCGGGTAACGTTACGACGGCCAACTTCACCATTGACAGAACCGCTCCAACCGTCACCGGCGTTGTTTACGGGGTGAGCTACAACACCGACAGAACGATCACTTTTAACGAAGGTACGGCAACGTTGAACGGAGATCCATTCGCAAGTGGCGAGATCGTTTCCGCCGAAGGCGACTATACACTCATTGTGACCGATGCGGTGGGCAACGTTACGACAGTCAGCTTTACGATCCACAAAACCGGCCCAACCGTTACTGGGGTTGTTTACGGATCGAGTTATAATACCGACAGAATGATCACGTTTAACACGGGAATCGCAACATTGAACGGAGATCCCTTTGCTAGCGGATCTGAAGTCAGTGCCGAGGGCGACTACACACTCATCGTAACGGACGCGATGGGCAACGTTACAACCATTGCATTCACGATCGATAAAACGGTCCCGATCATTAGCGGTGTGACCGACGGCTCTATCTATAACACGAATCAATCGATTACGTTCAATGAAGGTACGGCGACCTTGAACGGAGATCCATTCGCAAGTGGCGCAACGGTTTTTGCCGAAGGTGACTATACGCTTGTGGTGACGGATGAGGCGGGTAACGTCACAATGATTTCTTTCACAATTGATCGAACAAACCCGATTATAACCGGTCTAACTGTAGGAATAAGCAACTACACCAGTCCGTTGACGATTGGATTTAATGAAGGTACCGCTACATTAAACGGTCAACCCTTCACAACCGGAACGAGAGTTATATCTTCTGGCAACTACACGCTAGTCGTCATCGATGAAGCAGGAAATCAGACGATTGCCACGTTTACGCTGAACATCTCGACTCCTGAATCCGGTTCAGGTTCAAGCTCAGACCCAAGTACAAGCTCAAGTACAAGCTCAAGTACAAGCCCAATTCCAAGCTTAGGGCTAGAGATCGAGATCAATGGAGTTAAACAGAAGGATTTAGCCAAAGAAACAACTGCTGTTATGAACGGAAAGAAAGTGACAACGGTAACCATCGACGAGAAGAAATTATCGCGTTACCTCGATTCCTTACCCGATAAGCCAGTCATTAACATACCGGTCCATAATGATTCAGATCGTGTTCTTCTGCTCTTAAACGGTCAGCTTATCACAACACTGAATGACCGAAACGCAGTTATTCTAATTCAAACGGAGCTTGGTTCCTATCTTCTAGCTGCCAACCGGATCGATTGGAGTCTTGTCACGAAGCGTTTCGGTTCGGAGGATGCACTGCGAAACATGGTGATTCAAGTCGAGATTACCAATGTACCAGAAAGCGATATCGTGCAACTTGCTAATAGTATAGGGAAGGCAAGACTCTTGTCGCCGCCGATTGATTTCAACATCACAGCAGCACATGGCGGTAAGACGATTGAGCTCAACAAGTTTCTTAGCTATGTCGAGCGGACGATTGTCATTCCCAATTCAGCAGATGATCACAATAAAAATATAACGGGGATTACGATGACGAAGGATGGAAACATCGTGCCGGTACCTACCCGAATGATGAGGGAGAACGGCAAGACCTTTGCTGTCATTTATAGCCTGACAAATAGCGTCTATGCCGTTATAGAGAATGACAAAACCTTTGCGGATATTCAGAATCATTGGGCGAAGTATGATATCGAACAAGTAGCGTCCAAGCTGATCGTCCAAGGTGTCACTGAATCGAGCTTTCAACCGAACAAGCAAATTACCCGAGCTGAGTTCACGGCGATGTTGGTCCGGGCTCTCGGATTACACACGGTTGATCAGCCTACTAGCTTTACTGACGTCAACAGCGGGCAATGGTATTACGAAACGGTCTCCATTGCGGAAGGCTACGGGTTAGTTACGGCAAGTAACAACAGCCAGTACACTCCCAACGAGAAGCTAAGCCGAGAAGAAGCAATGGTGTTGCTGGGGAAAGCCATGAGGCTTGCTGGGATGGATACAGCGATTTCCGATAGCGAAGCCGCTCAACAGCTTAGCACATTCAAAGACCATCATTTGCTCGACTTGTCTGCAAGAGCGGCAGCTGCACTTAACGTTAAATACGGAATTATCATAGGCAATCAAGGACAGCTTACGCCGAACAATGTCATTACACGTGCCGAAGCTACCGTCATTTTACAACGCTTGCTCGAAGCGGCCAAACTGAGTTCGTAACAGCAAGAACCTTCAACCACAAGCTAAGTGGTTGAAGGTTCTTTTTTGTGTATATTTAGAGGAACTCGTCATGCATTACCTCGTGATCACCCATTACAAACTCCTGCTCAGCCGTTATTTGCCCCTTCTAGATTTGATCGTACTTGCGAAGTTTGTAATTAACCGCTTCGAACGCTTCGTCTAGGTCTTGTTGTCGTTGCAACTCTTTTTTATGCTACTCAAGGATCGCCTTTCTTTATAGGAGAGTTTGTTTTCCTTGAATGGCTAAATCAGTGTAATAAAGATGCTTCCAAAGGCAAAGTTACGGATATGTCTACCGCAAGCTCTTATGCAGTGAATCTAATTAAAGATGAAGCAGAAGCTAGTATTATCAATGGGAAGAAGAATGGCGTATTTGATCCGCTGGGCAATGCCACACGCGCATCGATACGCTGACCAAGGAATGATCTTAAACT
The DNA here is from genome assembly GCF_038005365.1 of Paenibacillus sp. FSL H8-0315. NCBI lineage: Bacteria > Bacillati > Bacillota > Bacilli > Caryophanales > Paenibacillaceae > Paenibacillus > Paenibacillus sp. FSL H8-0315. Next base: position 3,534,072 of record NZ_JBBOTA010000001.1, read on the forward strand.
ATGCTACCTCGCCGAACATCCGAATCATCACACGGCGGCGAATTGTGGATTTGTACAGCCATGGCTCGGCTCCATATGGAGTACTATTGAAGACACCATGAAAGGTGTCTTTTTTCATATTTTCAGAATATGATCTGGACTATGCGTGGCGGTTCAAAAAAATGAGTATCTTGCTAGATCCAGTATCTTTCGTATGTGGAATTAAAGATTGCAGTGAAGAAGGTGTGAAGGAAAATTTAAGGTTCTATATAGGGATAAAAAAGGCAAACCTAGGATAGGAAGAGTTAATAGGGAGATATAAATGAAAACCAGTATACTTATGCTATAATTTAATAAAGTGACTCTGTGTTTTAGAAAAATTGGATAAAGGATGCATTGACCAACCATGTATGAGAATCAGACTTCTATGCACCACAAGCTGTTTATTATCGGCGCAGGTGCTGCCGGACTAATGGCCGCCGTTACTGCGCGTGATATGGGTATCGATACTGCCATTCTGGAGGGTAACGACCGGATTGGAAAGAAGATATTAATGACAGGTGATGGCCGCTGTAACATTACGAATGAATCCACTGCGACGGGTACGGATGAAGCAATTGCTTTATCGCACAAGTATCACAGTAATCAGGCCGGATTTCCACTTGCGGTATTGCAGCAATTTGGCATCCGTCAGACTATAGATTTTTTCTCCTTTCTCGGGCTTCCACTTACAAGATTGAAGGAGGGCTTGATGTATCCAATGTCGCTGCAGGCAGCAGCGGTGCTGGATATTTTCCAGCTTGCGCTGGAGGATCGGAATGTTCCGGTATACCTCAATAACAAAGTGTTGGATGTTACTGTTTCGAAGAATCATCCGCGCTTCAAGATAAAATGCCAAACGGAGACAGAGGAGGAGGTTGTTTATACTAGCGACTATCTACTTCTATCTGCGGGTGGCCTTGCCGGTCCAAATGCGGGAAAAGAACCTCCTGGGTATACACTTGCCGAACGTCTGGGGCACACCCTGATTGAGCCTTTGCCGGCCATTGTGCAATTGAAGCTGCAATATCCGAATATGAGGGCACTGTCCACTATCAAATCTCAGGGACAAGCCCATATCATTGTGAACGGTAAAGTCATCTGCAGTGAACAGGGTGAAATTGCCTTCACGGATTATGGTATTACCGGCCCGCCAATTCTTCAGCTAAGCAGGAAGGCTGCGTATCATCTTGCAAGAGGAGAACAGGTAACATTGTCGGTTGATCTGATGCCGGGCCGCACGGAGGAAGAGTTAGTTGAGTTTTTAGAAAGGCTCTGGGAGACCTTTGGACACCGGACGGTTGCGGATTCTCTCGTTGGCATCTTTAACAAGAAGCTTGTTACGGTCCTACTCAAGGAGACCGGCTTAGATCAGCAACCACAGCTGCTTTGCCAGGCTCTGTCGTTGAAAACTAAGGGGAAATTTTATCAAATCTTGAAGCGTTGGGAATTTAAAGTGACGGATACCAATGGCTTTACGAATGCGCAAGTGACAGCCGGCGGCATTGATACGTCGGAACTCATCGAAGGAACGCTGGAATCCAAGCTGGTGCCTGGGCTGTATTTGGCTGGCGAAGTGATGGATGTCGACGGAGATTTCGGCGGCTATAACCTGCAATGGGCCTGGAGTTCCGGATATGTGGCCGCCATGGCGCTAGCTAAGTCAATTCAATAAATTTATTAGGAAAAGGGATGCATCAATTAACATGTATAAGGATCAGACTTCTAAGCACCACGAGCTGTTCATTATCGGTGGGGGTGCTGCAGGTCTAATGGCTGCAGTTACAGCGAGGGATCAAGGTATTGATACAGCAATTATTGAAAGCAATGACCGGCTTGGGAAGAAAATAATAACGACGGGTAACGGGCGTTGCAACATTACGAACCAATCCACCGCCACCGGTACGGATGAAGCGGCCGCTTTATCACGCAAGTATCACAGTAATCAGGAAGGATTCCCAATACATGTATTGCGGCAATTCGGTGTCCGCCAAACGATCGAATTTTTCTCCTCACTCGGGCTTCCTTTTGTAAGCTTGGAGAATGGCCGGATGTATCCGATGTCGCTGCAGGCGGCTTCGGTGCCGGGTGTATTTAAGCTGGCGCTGGAGGATCGGAATGTTCCCGTATATTATAAACATAAAGTGTTGGATGTTACCGTTTCGGCGGGACATCCGCGGTTCGCGATAACCTGCCAGACGGAGACAGAGGAACAGGTTGTGTATACCAGCGACTATCTTTTTCTATGTGCAGGCGGCCTTACCGCTCCCAAAACGGGAACGGACGGATCCGGTTATACGCTTGTCCAACGCCTGGGGCACACCCTGATCAACCCGGTGCCAGGCATTGTACAATTGAAGCTGGATTATCCGTATTTGAAGGAACTATCGGGCATCAAATTTGAGGGAGAGGCCCATGTTATCGTAAACAATGAAGTCATCCGCACTGAGTCTGGTGAGATTCTTTTTACGGACTATGGTATCTCGGGCCCGCCCATACTTCAGCTCAGCAGAAAGGCTGCGTATAATCTCGGAATAGGAGAATCGGTGACATTGTCGGTTGATTTAATGCCGGAGCGGACGGAGGAAGAGTTAATTGATTTTCTGGAGATCCACTGGGGGATCTTCGGACACCGGACGGTTGCCGATTCTTTTGTGGGCATCGTCAGCAAGAAACTGATTCCAGTTCTGCTGAAGGAGGCTGGAATTGATCAACAGCCGCACTTGCTTTGTATGGATTTATCATGGAAAACCAAGAAAATATTTTATCGAATCTTAAAGCATTGGGAATTTAAAGTGACCGATACCAATAGCTTCACGAATGCACAAACAACAGCCGGTGGCATCGATACGACGGAGCTAACCGAAGGAACGTTAGAATCTAAGTTAGTCCCTGGGCTGTATTTGGCAGGTGAAGTGATGGATGTGGATGGAGATTGCGGCGGCTATAACCTGCAATGGGCTTGGAGCTCCGGCTACGCCGCTGCTATGGCGCTTGCTAATCGACGTGCCAGCACCACGTAAGGGGGCAGAGGGTTGCTGACTCTTAAACGATCATCTATTACTATGGCAGAGGTTTGCTGTAACAAGTCTGGTTTTAGTAATGTGAAAGCGATGAGGATTGTTTCTCATCGCTTTTTTTGTGATTTTTTAAAGTTTTGTGCTCATTTTATTCGTTGCTTAACTCTGATGTCTTTATTTTACCTCAACTTTATTGTCGTCTCTTTATTAATCCTTAAGTTTATCAATTAGAGTTAGTATTCGTCTATTTTTTGTATCTTCCTTTTTAGCAAGCTCAATATAATTAATCTGCTCTCGTTTAATGTAATCAGGCTGGTTTAGAAATGTATTCAGCATGTGGTACTCTTCAAGGTTTGTAGTAATGTAATCAGGCACAATCAGTTTACGATTTTCCTCACATTTCTTAAGTATTATATGTAATGTATCACCGAGCTCTTTTTGTACTGCTCTTCGAATAAATTCGTTATAAACAAAATAATGCCCATTCTTTGACGGCAATAAAGTATGGTCAAATTCGTGCCCGTCAACAGAGATTTGAATAGGTACTTTACCATTAGTATTGAATATCTCCCTTACTGAATAGGGGAAATAGACTACTTTCCATTTCATTTTACCTTCCAGCAGCCTTATCTCACTATCAAATTCATAAACCATACTAAATAACACTCCTCGTGGTAAAGAAGCTGATTTCGGTCACTAATTTTATCATAGCCACTTTGCTGTTTGTAGGTGATTCGAATTCAATATGCTGTTGCAATAACCTATATGATGTTGAACATGCCTTATCTGCATGAGGATAACATCAGTTTTAGTTATTTCTTCGTATAGTACACATGGTTCCAATAATCTGCCGTCAGTAAGTTCAGCAAAAAAATTACGAGCCACACTCAATATCTCCTCTACGTACTCCGTCATTTCTTCCTTAGTAGGGTAGTCAGAGCACTCCTTATCTAAGTCTTCTGTTATATCTTTACCGAAGTCAGGTATCGTGAATTCTTCATCCTTCTGCTGCCTAAACCAAAATTTCATGCTGGTTGTAGCGTGGAATATATGCTTCCAGTATTTATGCTTGGCATTCTTCCAAAAATGATCAGGACATACTTCGATAAGATTCTTCAACATTTCTACGGTTGGATCAAACTGTCTTCTTAAAACAGCCACCATCTTATCACTCATGTTCATCAACTCACTTCTCGAAATTTAGAATCTTAACTTTATTCTTGTCCTAAACAACCAAAACCTTCCATTTTGTGATGGTTCATTTGGAAAATTTGTGAAACATACTCAATCACAAACCCAACTGTTACGGGATTTTCCGTTCTTTGAACATCTTGATGATGAATAATTAGCTGAAATTGCTAAGGTATGTGGCGAGCGTACTTATATAAAAGGAGAGTCCATCTTTTTTGAGGGTGAAGAGGGAGAGGAGCACTATCTGGTTCTATCTGGAGTTGCTCACGTGTTGTTGCGTCTAACAGAACAGCACGGAGTGCCCTCTGATAAAGGTGTTCTAATCGATTTGAAATTAACGCATCAACACCTGGCGGATATGACAGGAACGGCGCGTGAGACCGTGACAAAATCATTGCTTGGATTACAGGATGAGCAGTTGATACGTATTGATCAGAGGAAAATACATTATGATACGGCTCCATAGGTAGTAAAAGAAAAGACACCTTGAAGGGTGTCTTTTTACGTTATTGCAGCTTGAAAAGAAGATGCCAACATTATCCCCGACTTTAATGAAAGTTCCCGGTTTCATTTTCCGTGAATTTTCCGTCGCTGTCATGCTGAGATTGCTTGCGGCGATCATTACGGGCTTGTTGTTGCTGTTGGGCTTCCAGGCTGTTTACGGGCGTGGCTTCCAAATCTTTTACGGTGTTGATCAGATTCTTGTCTGGTTTATTTGCGCTCAATTGAAAATTCCTCCTTGATTACCTAATGGTTGTGAATTTTATTATGTGCTGGCTACTGTGTGGCTATTCGTGTTGTATGATCACAATCCATTCGCTGTCCTATAATCATTAGCTCAGAACACGGTTAGATAGGGGAGATATGAGTAAATGATTGTTTCGGAACCTTTTTTAGTTTTGATATGTTGAACGTGTTCTGGTTCCAGAATTTGTATTATTTTCGAAGGGGGACAGGGGCTAGATGCAGGATCTCTTTCTAAATATTTAGGAGGTGAAAAGAGAAACTTCATTTTTTGCAAGCGGTTACAATGATATCTGCAACAAATTAAAATCGGGAGGAAATAAAATGAAAAAAAGAGTTGCAAAGGTAACCAGTATTGTTGTGTTGTTTTCTCTTGCTCTTTCTTTAATAGTAGGTGGATGGACAAATACGGTGGTGCATGCTGCTGGTCTTGCGGTAACAGGCAGTGGAGGCTGGAATGAAACGGCATATGTGGAATGGTCACCTGTAAGCAATGCGACAGGGTATAACGTTTATGTTAAATTGGCAAGTGCAGCGGATTCTGGGTATCAACAAATTAATAATGAGTTAATCCGCAAATATCCTTCCTACTGGAGAGCGGATGCTGTAGGGCTTGCAGCCGGAAATTATGTGATGAAAGTTGAAGCTACGTTGTCAGGGGGTGGGACGGTAAGTGCGGTTTCAAATCCGCTATCCGTAACGTCATATGACCGTTCTGGGTTTGCTTTTTCGACTAGCTCGCAATATGGTACGGGATCAGGGGCTTATAATGAGAATGGAACCCTCAAGAATGGTGCTCAAGTGCTGTATATAACATCTCAGACTGCGCAAACCGTAACCCTTGGTGTGAAAATCAACAGCTCCGGCGCTGTACAAACAGGGGTTGGCCTGGGCGGTATTCTGGCACTGAGACAAAAAGGCTATGATACAACTCCACTTGCGATTCGAATTATCGGAAAAGTTACAGCTGCTGATCTGAGTGGACAGCTTAACAGCAGTGGGTATCTTGAAGTCAAAGGTAAAAACAATTATTCGGAAATGAATATTACTATTGAAGGTATCGGAAATGATGCTTACGCATACGGTTGGGGAATGCTTCTAAGATATGTAGGTAATGTGGAAGTAAGAAACCTGGGTGTAATGTTATTCCCCGACGATGGCATTTCAATGGATTCTGGCAATATGAATGTCTGGGTGCATAATAATGATATTTTTTATGGAGCTGCTGGAGGCGATGCAGACCAAGCCAAGGGCGACGGTTCCACAGACCTTAAAAATGGATCCAACTATATTACAATCTCTTACAACCATTACTGGGATTCCGGAAAATCTTCGCTAGTTGGTTTGAGTGAGCCGGCTGAATTTTTTGTTACCTTCCACCACAACTGGTTTGACCATTCGGACTCCCGTCATCCGCGGATTAGAGTGGCATCCGTCCATATCTATAACAACTTTTTCGATGGTATCTCCAAATACGGTGTGGGTGTTACTACAGGTGCTTCAGCTTTTGTAGAATCTAATTATTTTAGACATGCTAAGTTTCCAATGATGATCTCCTTACAAGGTACAGATGCTTTAGGGGAGGGCACATTCTCAGGCGAAAATGGAGGTGTGATTAAAGCCTATAACAATCTTATTGTAGAGGCTTCAAGTCTCATCTATGCGAATTCAAACACAGGGACAGCTCCTGCTAATGTTACCTCATTTGATGCTTACTTAGCTTCGTCAAGAAATGAAACCGTCCCAAGCTCATACAAAGCATTAAAAGGCGGAACAGCCTATAACAACTTCGACACGAGCGTAAATACAGGAGTGAACGTATCTAATATTGATAACGTAAGCAATGTTGAACAGATTGTTATGGCAAAAGCCGGACGTCTGAATGGCGGAGACTTCACATGGGAATTTAATGATTCAGTGGATGACGTTTCGTATGCGTTGAATACAGCGCTGATGTCTGCAATCAGAAGCTACACAACGGGACTTGTCTCTGTAGGGGGGAATTCAAACCCAACGAACCCGACTCCGACTCCATCAGTAACACCTACGCCAACAGTAACTCCTGTGCCAACAGCGACCCCAGCTCCAACAGCGACTCCAGCACCGACGACAACGCCAGTGCCGACAGCGGGAGCAACCGTTCACAACTTTACTACGGATGGAACAACAAGCAGCTTCTTCAATATTCAAGGCAATCTCTCAACAAGTAAGGGAACTGTGGCCTATCAGGGTTTAACCCTAACCCAATGTCTAAAAATCGAGAGTGTTACCAGCATTCAATTCACTGCTGCTAAAGCTTCAACGCTAACCCTAGTATTCAACACAGAGGGAACGAAAATCAAAGTGGATGGAACAAGTTATCCTATAACCAATGGCATTGCCACTGTCTCTCTAGCCGCAGGTGCACATACCATTACAAAAGATAGTACGGCGAATCTATACTATATGAAGCTGGAATAGGGGAATGGCTGCCTCTACTTTAATATGGAGTATCAGAAAAGCAGAAAAGCGACCTGTAGGGGGCGCTTTTCTTTGCTTTTTCTTATGATCTTATTACTTGAGTTATTGTCGATTCAAAAACTATTAATTTTGTGTTGATTTGATTAATCTTTATCATCAACCAAATCAATAATCTCACGAATATCCTCAATATTTAAAGCTTCTGCAATTTTGCCTATATGACTAAAGTTAATATTCTCCCTTTTTCCATTAGCTAACTCACTTAATGCGGCATGTCGGACATCGGATATTCTGGACAATTCTCGTAGGGAAATCTTACGTTTTTTGGTCAATTCTGAAATTTTCACTATAACTCTCTTTCCCACTTCTAATCCCCTCACTAACTCTGAGTTTTCATCTTGACTATATGCATAAGACGGATTTTCTTTTCATGAGAATAAACCTCTCAGTTTTTAAGAAAGCTGCTGTAAGTAAAGTAAAAGACATCTTAACCGTGTCTTTTACTTTACTATATAAGCACGTTTCAGCACTTCAGGATAGTTGACCAGCTTATACCAATTCTCGGTTATTCCCCATACCGGTCAATCGCCATAGCTGCGGATTTCAGCATGCGCCGCTTAAGATGCTCACCCTCGACGATTTTTACGCGGAGGCCAAGAAAACGGATTTTGGACAATAGGAATTCGCTATCGTCTCTCATGTAGATGACTTTGATTCGATAGATACCCGAATTTTCATCAAAGGACACGGATTTATCAAAACAGGAAAAGGCGTACAGAATTCGTGATAGCTCAGCATTAAAGGTGGGGATGACTTGAATACATGCACATTCCTTCTGATCCTCTAATAATCGTATTATCCTTGCTTTTAAATCATTAATCCGTTTGGCAGGGAAGGGAGCTACTTCAACAGAAATAATGTTTTTTAGTTTAGTGGACATAAGAGAACGTTGCCGGGTGCTGTACCATTGCAGATACCACTCCCGCTTATACATGTTGTATTCCAGCTTATGAGGGAACCCGGTTTGGTCAGTTCGTTGGCCTCCATGCTTAATATGGAAAGTAATAAGGATCGCTTGATTCTGCATGATTATACGGCGGAGTGTACGAAGCATTGGATGATAGACCTGCCGCTCTTTGCTTTTAGCTTTCTCCATAATAATTCCCTGCACTTCTGTGGACGCTTCTGCCTCCAATATGGCGTTCAATTTACTTAAGGTATCCAGTGTAAAAGCTGCTTCTGAGGCCGGGTGCATTAACATGGTTTTCAGCCAGGAACGTTCCTGGGAGGTCAGCGCTAATGAACCCACTTCGTCGAGGCGTGAAATGATTTGGAAGTTAAATATTTTCTCAAATGGATTCATAATAGCTGTGAATCTCCTTCCACTCCGCGATAAACTGCTTACGCAGCCAAGGGGGTTCTAATACCTCGCAGCTCGAACCAAAGCTTCGTAACCACGGCTTAATTTCATAAATACCATTCACTGTGATCTCATAAAGGAATGTAGAATCGGACTCTTCCGTAATTTCTCCCCACTGTCCCTGCGCTTCAACCCGCTCCCGAATAAAATTAACACCCGAGCGATTGGGGTTATAAAATCTTGCCACCACTTTAATCGCACGGGTGGTATCTATAACCCAGCTGTTTGTCATCTGTTCTTCTAGATTGCTGAGTTTCAGAGCAAACTCTGCTTCTTCCACAGTGTCGCCCTCCTCAATTTGAGTAAGGCCCTCCATTCGGAATTTCATGATGCCCATACGTGAATTATGTCCGATTAAATACCAGCGCCCATATTGATGGTCATAGATGACGCGGAGCGGAAGAACAGTTTCTGTGACGCCCCTTGTTTCCCGCTCAAAGAGAGGATTGGTATTCTGAGAGGCGTAGTTTTTGCCCTTTTTAGGGGATAGATATAGAAACTTAATTTTTTTTCGTTGCTGAATCGCTGCAAATATCGTATATAGGTGTGCCTCATCAAGAATACGTGAATGATAATTATATTTGTATCTATGAGTTTCCGTAGCTTCGAGGTTATAACCCCGCTTCCGCAGAACCTTTTTTAAGGTGTCGCGCAGCAGGTAACCTTGCACAGACGGAGTTTGCGTGTTGGCGATGACATCAACATAGTCGTAAAGATCCAAGAGCTGATCGCCGGATAATTGATCAATCAGATCGTTAGCAGCCTTGTATCGATAAGGGCGGCCTTCGTTTACACGAAGAATAACGCCAACTTCCTCAAGGTATTTCAGATCTCCACGGATGGTCTTCTCATCGGGCATTGGATAATGGGTTGGCATTTGCTCACTGCAGACATCCTGTAGATCTTTAGCTGTTAGCTCCTGAGTCTGAAGCGCAGTTAATAATAGAGTAAGCCGGATGCTCTCCGTTTCCTTAAGCGACTTCGCCCGGAACAAGAACAGGAGCAGCGGGTCGGCAGATTCATAGTAGTTATAGCGGAGCCACTCAGAGAGTTCTGTTCCTTGTTCTGTAGGCAGGTCCTGTTGTAAGACGGTTACCATGCCCTTCAGGTTGCGCAGCGTTTTGTCATAGGTATGTACAGAAATGCCGAGACGATCGGCGAATTGTTGTCTGCTGTAAGCTCCCCCCGCTAAAGAGAGCATGCGAAGAAATTGAATCTCCTTATCAAAACTTTCCCGGGCCATTTGTATCCCTCCAGCCTGTAGCGAATCCATTAAAAATAGTAGTACTCATTATATTAAGCACCAGAGTTGAATAAAATGGAAGTGTTTTTGGCCGCCGCCATACTTCCGCCCTGTTCGTTACAGGGAAGATGAGCGAAGATAGATCCATGAAGCCGAAGCAATTCTGATGAGGCGTTCGAATAGTAACAAGGGTAGAGAATAGGGAAGTAACCGATCTGGAGGGATGAAGATGGATCCTATAAACAAGCTTATCCGTGAGCAGCTGGAACAGATTGAACAGGAGGAGCAAGTTACAATATTGTATGCCTGCGAATCAGGTAGCCGGGCGTGGGGATTCCCATCGCAGGACAGTGATTATGATGTGAGATTTATTTATCTGCATAAACCGGAATGGTATCTATCTATTTTTGATAAGCGGGATGTGATCGAGCGTCCTATTAACAATATGCTTGATATCAATGGCTGGGATTTGCGGAAAGCACTGAATTTATTTCGGAAGTCTAATCCACCGCTGCTGGAGTGGCTGCAATCACCCATTCAATATGCAGAAAAGTACAGTACAGCAGAGAAGCTTAGAAGCATTTCCCCGTACACATTTTCACCGAAGTCTTGTATGTACCATTACTTAAACATGGCAAGAGGGAACTACCGTGATTATTTGCAAGGCGAACAGGTCAAGATCAAAAAGTACTTTTATGTACTTCGTCCCGTTCTAGCCTGTGAATGGACTCACCGATATGGAGAGATGCCGCCGATGGAGTTCGATGTACTGGTAGAGCGGCTTATTCCGCAGGATGAAGAGCTGTGGCAGGTGATTCAGCAATTGCTGGCACGAAAAAAATCCGGTGAGGAACTAGACTACGAGCCGCAGCTAACCGCGATTAACGATTATTTAGAAGAACAGTTCCAAGTGTTGGATAAGGTGGCGGCGTCCTTGAATGCTAAGGAGAACAACAGAGATCATCAGCTGGATGCTCTATTTCGAGAAGCTTTACAGGAAGTATGGGGACGGGCCCTATAGAAAGATTGATAGGAGGAAGATGGTAGTGGCTATTGTACAACTGAAATCTACGAATCCAAAATTCACTTTTTTAATTAAAAAAAATCCAGTGACAGGTATGCAGCTTCGTCCGGTTCGTCAGGGAGTGGCGTATGGATGGTATTCTGATGAGGCAACTTATAACGTATATTTTAAGGACGCAGATAACGATATATCCTACAAGCAGAATGGAAGCGAGAGCTTTGAGTATCTAAATGTCTCCCGGTTTAATACACCTCTATTTCCGCTTAATGCGGTCAATGAGTTTTTCTCTACACCCTTCAAAGCCCAGGATGAACGGGATGAAGAAGGATATGAGCATTCTTTTTTCATCAATATGGTTCAGGTTGAGCGGATACACTATATTGAATTTTTCCAAAAGCATTTAAAGGGATATACCTTCTCCTTGCAGCATCAGGCACATAAGAGCTATTCCCTGACGATTACCACACATAAAAGCTTGTATCACCTCTTACATGTTGTTGGTGTGCTGTCCTTGTTCTTATCCATATTTGGGGATGAGTACATAGATATTTCGGATGCTATTTTGGATAAATATATCCGCAGCCTTAACGTCATTGAGGCACCTTTTTATATAAGAAGTCTATTTGCAAGGAATTTCCTTACCTCTAAGGAACGGTTCAAGCGATATAAAGCCTCCATCGAACAAACAGACCAGTATTCTATTGGGCTGGAGTATGGCGGTACTGCGATGCAGCGGCGTACTTTTATTTCGAGTGTGCTTCCATTCAATAAGCCGATTCTGGACATTGGCTGCGGAGAAGGTTTCTATGCAATTCCGTTTGCCGGAAAAATAGAGAGCACCTATTATGCGGTAGATATAGCCGAGGCGTTGCTGGAGGTTGTGAATCGGAAAGCGAAAGCTAAGGACATTGATAACATTGCAACCTTTGGCTCACTGGACCATTTTCTGGAGTCGTACAATGGGGAGCAGGTTGATGTGATTCTAACAGAAGTTGTAGAGCACATGAGTGAGGGTGAAGCGGCAGAGCTTATTCAGCAAATAATCGGTAATGTGAATTTTCAACAGCTTATTGTGACGACACCAAATGCTGATTTCAATCGTTACTATGAGCTGGAAGGATTCCGGCATGAAGATCACAAGTGGGAAATGGGACAGGAAGCGTTCGTGCAGTGGGTTTTGGATACGGTTCAAGGTTTAGCAGTCGAGGTTGAATATTTGATGGTTGGTGACCGGGTTGGCGAGATCCGTACGACGCAATGCGCTATTGTGCGAAGAAAGGAGGAGTAGACAGTGGAAATTCAAACGCGTGTACATACCATATTTCTGCTTGTAGGAGCAACGGAATGCGGGAAATCAACTTTTGCTAAAGAAGTTCTGATCCCGCAGTTAAAACTAGAGGATGCCTCCAAAGGTTTACGTACGAATGTGCAGTATTTATCCTCGGATAGTATCCGCCAGGAGATATTGGGCTACGACTATGATAAGTATGATCAGGTTATGCTGGAGGCGAGTTCGCATACCTTTCAATTATTGTTTGAGAGATTGAAGTTAGTCACTTCTTTTCCGATTAATGCGGAGTTTGTGGTGATGGATACCATTGGGCTATCCGAAGATTACCGTAGTAAAGTCCGTGAGATCGCCGGGCAAAATAATTATAATCTGGAGGTTATTCTGTTTGATTACCGCAAACGGGAGGATTACTACGTCTCGGAGCGCTCGAAGAAGCTGATCTCCAATCATTTAAACCGGCTGAGAAAAGAAGTCCTGCCTGTTCTGTCACGGGAAGGTTACAACAAGATTCATAAAGTGCGTGCTAAAGATTTTATTCTCGAGGGTGAAGGGATACCTAACCCGGACTACCGGGTGATTATACAGGATTGGGATACTTACGCATCTACGGTACTTCTACAAGCACAAGAGTATATTGTGGTTGGGGATGTTCATGAGTGCGTCGAAGAGCTTCAGGGACTATTACGTAATTACGGCTACAGGGTGCACGAAGGTAAGTTAAGTGCAACAGATAAGCTCAGTAACACACGAGTCATTCTTGCTGGTGACTGGATTGATAAGGGCAAAAAGACACGGGAGACGATTGAGTTCTTATTTGATAACCGCGAGCATTTCCTATTTGTTATGGGCAATCACGAGAACTTTGTATACAAGTACGTAAAGGGTGAGATTCAAGGAACCGATCCGGAACTGCTAAGAACGTACTTTGATTCCACCCAAGTGCTTAAGGAGGATACCGCGCTTTTTAGTAAATTTTCGGCTTTAGTGGAGCAATCTCAGCCCTTTTACCGCTATATAGGTATGCAAGGTCCTTCTTTTTATGTTACTCATGCTCCTTGCCGTAATAAGTACATTGGTAAGCTGGATACGAATTCACTACGCCATCAGCGTAACTTTCGGCTGGATCGTGAGGTTTCCTTTGAGGAACAGCTTGATTTCCTAAAGCAAGAGGCTGTGAGTAATCACCCCTTTCATCTCTTCGGACATATTGCAGCCAAGCAGACTTTTCGGATCAAAAACAAACTCCACCTCGACACAGGGAGTGCGCAGGGTAATGAACTAACTTCTGTTCGCATGTCGTTTAAACCTTTCTATAAAAGTCAAAAATCGCATGTGACTACGGTGCACGAAGAGCTACCTATCCTGTTCCGGGAACAGCAAACCGTATCCTTGTTAGAGCTTGATTACGAGTCTGTGCGCAGACTGCAGTATTCCTCGCAGAACCGGGTCAACTTCATCTCCGGGACGATGTCACCTGCGGATAAGGATATGGCTGCCGGTGAGCTTGAGTCTCTGCGAAAAGGGTTGGATTATTTTGCCGAGCGTCGTATATCTGAAGTCGTCCTGCAGCCTAAATATATGGGATCACGCTGTAGTGTGTACCTTTACCGGGATATAGAGCAGTGTTACGCAATTAGCCGGAACGGCTACAAGGTTAAGGCGGTCGATCTGACGCCTATCTACGAACAACTGCTGCATAGATTCGGAACCTATATGGCTGAGCAGGGGATCCGTGTGCTTTTACTGGATGGCGAGCTGCTGCCTTGGAAAGCGCTGGGGGATGGGTTAATTGAGCGTCAGTTCCGGCCGATTAGCAAGGCGCTGGAGACAGAGCTGGATTTCTTAAGACAATATGGATTTGAGGAGTCACTGGGTAAACTGATACAGGATTTTGAAGCAAGCGGGTTTGAACAAGACCAGCACCATATGTCGAAAGAGGCGCTTAACAACAACTATGGGCCTCATGTTTACCAGACTTTTAAGCATGTCCGTGACATAAGAGAATCGTATGTAGATCTTGACCAGCGTGAGGAAGCTTACAGAGTATACAAGCAGCAACTGGAGTTGTATGCGGGTGATGCAGAATTAGCGTACAAACCTTTTGCAATCCTGAAGGAAGTACTGGAGAATGGTGCTGAACGGGTACCTGACGGTAAAACCTCCGAATTATACAGGTTCTTAAATGATGATGAATCTCTGGTTTTGGACTTGAAAGAGCCTGATGCCTACATCAGAGCAGAGGAGTATTTCGCAAAGATAACGGTAGAGAAACATATGGAGGGAATTGTAATCAAACCGGAGCAAGAACAGCAGGGGGTAGTCCCATACATGAAGGTCCGCAATCCGGGCTACCTGTCGATCATCTACGGGTACGACTACAAGTTTCCACATAAGTATGCCAAGCTGATGAAACAGAAGAATATCGCTCCTAAGCTTCGGACGTCCTTAATCGAACACCGGCTGGGCAGACAAATGCTAGAAGTGAAGCTGGATGAGATCTCGTCTGACAACGAGGACTACAAGCAAATTGCAGCAAACCTGTTATTCGAGGTAACGAAAGAGAAAGAGATCGACCCGAGGTTGTAGAGGATTGTTACAGGCGAAGAAACTTGGTTTGCCAATTATGAGAATGAGTTCAGGCTGTCGGGAAGGTCCCGGCAGTCTTTTTTCGTTCGGGGAGGAAGCGGAAACAGCTATCTTGCAACAAACAGACAAATTAATGCAAGAAAACGTAAGATAGTGGTCATAGGCCTTTTTTGATAATAATATGAAACCTGAGAGGAGGAAGCACAACTTGGAAATCATTTTTGAAGAGGACATAGAAATGGACCGGGGTACTACGAAAGTAACAACCCACCCGGCTGAAAAGGAACATTGGGCAAATATCGAAGTAGCCATTCAAACATCGGAGAAACGGATCATGGTCATCAACGCCAAAAATGATCGCAATGTCTCGATTGTATCCAGCTCAATCGCGGTCATAGAGCCGGAAGGCCGTATGTGCAGTGTACGTGTAATTACGGGAGAAATGTTTCTTCTTAATACACGATTGAAATTTGTTGAGGAAGTTCTGAATTCACCTCAGTTTATAAAAATTAATAATCAGACCATAATCAACACCAGCTACATAAAAGAGTTCTCAGCAACGGATAATGCAAGAATAAGAGTGATTTTGACGAATGGTTCTTGTTATTTTGTCAGCCGCTATTATATTAAAAATTTCAGGAGGAACTATCATGGTTAATCAATTAAAAAATTCATTTTTTCAGGTGTTCACTTTAACTTCTTTATGGATAACGCTACTGTTAACTGTGTTTTTCAAGGATCAACCTATTGATATGCTATATCTATGGCGTATTGCAGGTATCGCCATTATTTCCGCGGGGATATTCGGAGTGATGTACAATGTGTTGTGGAACTATTTCACGTTAAGACCGCTTTGGAATATTCTGATTTCTTCGACCTTCAGTATATTTGGTGGAATGGGAATGGTGTGGTTATTCTCAAAAGAAATGTTCAACTTCATAAGCCCCTGGTTGCCTGGAATGTTGTTGTTATCGGTTATACTGCACACTATAGCTTTCTATTTCTACGCCAGAATTAATAGCAGGAAACAAGCTGAGGAGTTAAATAAAATTTTGAAATAACCTCGTTCTAATTGTAAAAACAGGAGGACGCACCTTATCGGTCCGTCCTCCTATCTATTCCTCATAAATACGCCTTAACCCATAATAACGAGCACGTTGTTTTCTGGCGCCATTTTGGCCACCGGGATCAGGTTGCCTTGAATTTCTTCACCGTTAATAACGATATGGGTAACCCCTTTTTGTACACCCTTCTTGTTCTCCACCTGGATGTTCAGCTTCTTCCCACGGAATTCCCGGACCATGGAAAAGTCTGTCCAGTCGGAAGGAACACACGGGTTGAGGCGAAGGCCATCAAATTGCGGTTGAACCCCCATAATGCCTTCCACCAAGGAGACCATCACGGTTGAAGCGGTGCCGGTCAGCCAGTGGACATGCGCTCGGCCTTGATATGGGCTGTCCTTGGACTCGACAAACTGGCCATGTACATAAGGCTCGAGTTTACGGATTTCAGCCTTATCGTTCATGCTGGCCGGACTGCAATTCAGGAAGTATTCGAACGCGCGCCCACCGTTGCCGATCATGGTTTCCGCCAGAATGAGCCATCCCTGCGGCTGGCTGAAGATGCCGCCGTTTTCCTTAGTTGAGGCGTTGAAAAGAGCCATCAACGCTACTGGCAAACCGTATTCACGGAACGGAGGGTAGAATAACATAGTGCCGTAATCGGTCCGCAGATTCTCATACACTTTGTCCATGGCGAGCTTCGCCTGATCCGGGCGGGCTGCGCCGCTTAATACGGCCCAGCTTTGTGGATTGAGCCAGATCTTGGCTTCATCATTCTCCCAGGAGCCGATGGTATAGTTGTCTTCGGTAAATCCGCGGACGAATTGATCGTTCTCCCAAGCGTGTTTTTGAATGTTATCGTCCAGCTCATCAAGCAGGCCCTGGGCCCATTGAATATCTTCAGGCTTGTTCTTATTTTGTGCAATTTCCATGAACACCTTGAATGCCATATACAGCTGGAATGCGACGAACAACGACTCACCCTTGGCTCCAAGCCGTAGGCAATCGTTCCAGTCGGCATGAAGCCCAACCGGCATGCCGTGTGCGCCCATACGATCCAGACTGAACTGAAGTGCCTGGCGCAAATGCTCGTACACTGTGCCCTCGCCTTTATCCGAATAAGGGATTATTTCATCTGTGAAATCCCAGTTGCCACTTTCATTCAAGTATTTAATGACGGTTGGGAACAGCCATAAAGCGTCATCGGCCCGATAATGGGGGTGACCGGTTTCCCGCACGTATTCTGGATCATCCGGTGTGCCCTCATGTCCAGGGTTGTGGTCAAATTTCACCAACGGAAGTCCACCGCCGTTGGAAACCTGGGCGGATATCATCAGTCTTAGACGTTCAAGGGCCATCTCATGATCCAGATGAATGATGCCTTGAATATCCTGCACGGTATCCCGATATCCGAGTCCATTACGAAGACCGGAGTATTGGAAGGAGGCTGCACGTGACCAGATGAAAGTGATAAAGCATTGATATGCATTCCAAGTGTTGATCATGTTGTTCAGGTTATCGCTTGGTGTCTGGACCTGGAAGCGGTTAAGCTTGCTGTGCCAGAATGCTTTTAACTCTTCGAGTTCTTTATTTACCACGGACAAGTCCTTATAATGGCTGAGAATCTCGGAAGCGCCTTTCTCATCATACTGTCCCAGTAGAAATACGATTTCTTTCTCTTCTCCCGGCTGCAAATCTACGTTAATCTGCAGGGCCCCGCAGGAGTTAGTATTGTAGTTTAATGAATTGGAGCATTGGCCGTTCTCAACAGAGGCCGGATTGCCATAACTGCGGTAATCGCCTAGGAACGTATCCCGGTCACCGTCATAAGCGGTAACTTCTGCACCTGCAGCGCCGAAGAATCTCCAGGTTTGTTCTTCGGGGGTGTTTTCATTGATGACTTGAAGGATCATATTATTTTTATAGTAGGTCCGTGAAATAAACAGAGTGTACTGAAGGTTGACGGTATCCTGCTCATAGTTGTTATTGTTGGTTAATTCAACAAATCCGAAGAGAGCCAGCTTGCGTGCTTTGGAGTCATCATTGCGCACCTTCATGCGCCACACCTCGTAGGTTTTGTTCAGTGGTACATAATATAATGATTCTGTATGGATGTTATCGTAGTCCGAGACGATGTTCGTGTATCCGGTTCCATGATGGCATACCGACTTATATTGCTCCAGATCTTTACCCACTGGCTGCCAAGAGCCGGACCAATAATCCCCGTTCTCCAAATCTCTCACGTAAATATAGCGTCCGGGCTCGTCCTTAGAGTTGAAGTGGTAGCGGATATGCCGCCCATTTGCGCCAGACTTTACAAAGCTATAGCCGCCTGCGTTACCTGAGATGATTGCACCGTATTCCGGCGAGCCGAGGTAATTCGCCCAAGGGGCAGGCGTATTCGGCTTGGTAATGAGGTATTCCTTGTTTTTTCCATCAAAATAACCATATTGCATGACCATTCCTCCTATTAAGTGGTTAATGGGCCGATCTATAAACGCGCGTTCACAAAGAGGTGAAATATCCATGTGTAATTTTATTATAAGATACTTTTAGTAAATCGATAACCCTATATTTTAGCGAAAAAACGAACAAAAATGCTAACTTTTTTAGTAGGGTGTAAAGCGAAAGACACCTTAAAAGGTGTCTTTTTTTATTTTAGCGGCAATGTCTACTCCACTAAAACACCATTAACAAACGTCATAGTTTTATCTTTGAATTCAAGAATAAACTTGTTTGGAAAATCTAGATCGGTATGAATCTCCGTCCCCAACATAACTTTTTTGCCTACATCATCAAAGGGATTATGAAGTAAACCTCTAGGCGTATACCTAGTTTCAGAACCGATTACATTATTATTCTCATCGCGGATAAATTTGGTTTTTCCTGAGAACACGAGGTCCTTGCCATTTTCCAAAGTTAGATGAACTTCCAAACGATCCTTTGTTTTCTGATAATCTATGACTACATCTTTAGAGGATACAGGGAAACCGATAACAAAAAGTCCAATAAGGGCTGTAGCCAGTATGAGTACCGATAAGACGGAAAAAATGAGAGTTTTTATATTCTTTTTTTTCACTTTTTTAAAATAATTGAGTTTGTTAACTTCCTCTTTATCAATAATAGGCACACTTAGATTTGCTGTGGCGGTCATTTCATTATAGGATTGAAGGCAGCTTTCACAGGATTGCAGGTGTTTTTCGATTTCTTCGTTACTATGTACAGAGGTTAGCTTTTCAATATAGGAAGGTAATAAATCCTGAATGATCTCGCATTTCATGAAGATCTTCCTTTCATTAATTTTTGTTTTCCACGGTAAAAGGTAACTCTTGCCCAGGTCTCATCTCTGCCAAGAATTTCGCCAATTTCCCGAAAACTGAATTCTCCGGTCAAACGCAGATATAATACTTCTTTGGTATTTGGATCAAGTAAATGAAGTTGTTTAAATAAATCCATTTTGTCCTGAGCAAAAATGAACTGGGATTCTGTTGAATTTGCGTTAGCCAAAGGAGCGTCTTCTAATTCCTCAGACTTCCGCTTGCGCTGCTTGTCCAGCTCCTGATACCACACATGTTTAGCAATTTGACAAAGCCAAACGTATACTTTGCAGGTCCCATCGTATTTATCTATCGATTTTATAGCTCTATAAAAAGTTTCTTGGGTGATTTCTTCTGCCAGCAAATGATTATGACAAAAGCTAAATACGAATTTATATACTTGGGTTGAATATTCCCTGTATAATTGCTCGTTGTCCTCCATCCATTCACCTCCTCAAGTTATATATCCGTAAAAAGCTATAAACGTTACAAGTTTTTTTAAAAAAATTTGATTTATACAATTATCGCCTTTCAACCCCGGTATGTGAGGGAATTAAGGAGGTTCAGCGTTAAGGCTGGTTTCACAGTTGGTTTACCCTTTATAATTACATGAGATCTTATTGTACAAGTTACAAGGGGGTTCATATATGATAACAAAGGTAAACCGGCAGTTAAATGAGGGTCCTAAAATTCAAAAAGAACAAGAGCTTGTTACCAAAATGATTCGTATATATTGTAAGAAAAAACACCATCATAAAGGCTTTTGTAAGGAATGTCAGGAATTAAATGAGTATGCGCTGAAGAGGTTAGCCTATTGTAAGTTTGGTGAAGAGAAAACAGCTTGTGCCAAATGTCCTGTTCATTGTTACAAACCGGATTATCGCCAAAAAATTAAAGGGGTTATGCGTTTTTCTGGTCCGTGGATGCTGCTCTATCATCCCATTGAGTCGATTAGGCATATTCCGCTACCCAATAAATTGAGAAAATAAGTGAAAACCGGACATCATTTGATGCCCGGTTTAATGTATTTTTAGATATCATTCTCCCAGCTTTTCAGCCTTCACCAAAATCTCTCGCAAAACACTGGCAACCCGGCTTTTTCTTCTCTTTACTTTTACACTTATCCGTCTTAACGACTCTTGGTATACGGCGGTATCAATGGGTTCATAGAGCTGTTTGGCGGCAATCCGTAACGTCCTTCTCATTAATATTGCTGATGAACGTGTTGACTTCGTTCGGTATCCTCTGCGCAAGACCCGTATAGTATGTTTGTATTTCTCCAGGTCTTCGTTTGGAGGAACAAGGGCGAACAGATTTAGGGAAGAGTCATTGAACCCGTAGCTTTTGAACATGATTTTTAGATTCTCAATATTTATGAGATTTCCTCTGAAGTGGGTTGGATGTTCTTGGTGAACGCCGACAACTTCTTTGATGCTGTGAAAAGGGATTTTTAATCGATGCAGTCGATACCCAAGATCCCAATCTTCGAGTCCATAGAGGATAAACTGTTCATTAAAACCTCCAGCCCGAGTTAAATGGCTGCGTCTTATGGACACACAACGTGTGACGAGTAACATCCAAGGGGCTACATCTGTGCTGGCAAATTGCTTTTTAGTATTTGGAGGAACTCTTGAGGCAAAGGTGACTTTTGATAACGTCTCCGTCTGCTGAAGGATATCATTGGGTGTGATTATTGGGGTGATTTCAGTCGCTGATTCGAAGTCAGGATTCCATAAGTTAGAAGGCGAAAGTGTATTGCGGCAATGTTCTTTTTCTTCAGGAGAAAAGTCTGGGTAGTAGTGGGTATAAGCGTCATCCCATGAGTGTGGAATACCTGAAATTATCGACTTAGGATATTTACGGTGATACTGGTTTACGATCCTAATGAATTCAGGGAATACCAGAAAATCAGCATCGCAGAAGATGACGTATTTCCCTTTTGCCTGACTCAGCCCCAGATTTCTTACGGCAGAACGGCCGCGTTGTTCCTGCTGAGCGACATAAATAAGCGGATAAGAAGTTTGAAAGCTTTCGACCATTTCCTTAGTACCATCTGTAGAACCGTCATCTGCGACGATCACCTCGAACCGATCCTTCGGATAGGTCTGTGTCTCGAATGAAGTGAGTGTAAGTAGCAGCTGCTGAAGTCGGTTATAGGTTGGAATTATGATGCTGTAACGGATAGCCAGAATGATCACCCCCACCATTTAATAAAAGCCCTTGAATAGGATAAATAATAACAATATATTCAGGGACTTTAGCCTGGTCTAGTCAAACGCCTTTAAGGGTGGAAATAGGCAGGGGACAGGGTTTAGCACGAATCAAAGATTTTATATTTTTGTGAACTTACCTAGCTCCGTCTCATCTCTATTGTAAAGAACCCGCTATATTAGCGGGTTCTTTACTGTCTGTGCGCTTAATTGTAGTAGACAGAATGCTCGGTATATGTGAAGTGCTATTAGTGAGATATAAGAACCCCATATTGTTTAAAAAAGTTGGTGATTTCAGAGATGTCCATCCGTTCATCAGGTAGATCTTCTGGATAATAAATGCCTGGGACCAATGGTTCTTCCTTTGATATCCGCAATAGCTTTTCTGCTTGGACAGCAGCTCCCAAAGCGGTAAGATGAGTCTGACCAAGCGGGTCAGAAATCGCTATTGTCCGTTTAACCCAGTGCCCATTATGATCCAGACCCTTTAGATGAATAAGGATATGATGTGCACTGCCAGTACCAGGATTGTAGAGCAGTCTTCGTCTAAGCGAACGGAATCGGTCTCCGCTGATCATCTTCCATATTCCGCTGTTAACTAGTCCGACAAGGATGGAGGTGGAGGCTTTGCTGTCGAAGGAGATGCGGAAGCTGGCGGAGTCGATATGCCCAGCTGTTGGCAAGGTGACATGATCTGGGGTGTCAAGCCGATAGCATTTTGCTGTATATCCATCTGGAAATTGGACTTTGATGGGGTCAGTCATTGGAAATACAAGACGTTTTCCCCCCCGTTCTGTAATATGGAATGGAATGGTCATACGATCCATGTACGCCGCGGAGTCGGGTCCTGCTTTGTCACGTAGAGAGTACAACGCGTGAATATCAACGGCGACGTTTTGAAGTGTGGCCGAGTGCAGCATGGCGAACAGCGAAGCAGTTCCCGCCATCCATCCCGAAGAAAGCACGATAGGAGCATAGAGGTCTGCTTTTTCTAACTTTGTGATTGATTGTTGGAATATCTCTGTCCAGCGAGTAAGATCGATCAGTGGGATTTTTCTTCTAACTGCAGACATAAGTAGCCGATCCTGCAGATCGTTGACGGAATTGATGATTAGCGATACATTATCGCCTGCATAAAGCAGTGGATCATCCGCATTATTATCAACTACGACTGTTTGTACCCGTGTGGACTCAAAAGGTGCTGCTTTTTGCGGTGACCTTCCTCCCAATATAATCTCGAGATCGGGATGTCGATCGTGTAATATTTGAGCAATTTGTCTGCCGACGGCACCGTATCCTCCTACAATAAGTACCTTTTTCCTATGCATATCTGCAACCTCCGTTTAAATGTTTATATGTTTAAGTTATTTAACATATCGCTTAAAAAAATAGGAATGACAAGTGCTAGTCAGGTTAATGGCATTAGCACTGGCATTCCTCTTCAACGAAATGGACAAGTTGTTTCATAAGCGCTATCGCTTCGTCAAACTCAAGTCTGTAGAACATTTCCGTGCCCTTCTTCTGAACCTTAAGCAGCCCTGCTTGCCGTAATATTTTCAGATGATGAGAGACTGTAGGCCGGGACATGGGGATATGCTCTGCAATTTGGCTCACATTCATACTCTCTTTGTCGATCAGCAATGCAATGATTTGCTGACGTATAGGATCTCCCAAGCCTTGGAAATAGGGGCTTAAATTCTCAAAAATGTGAATCGCCTTCTGATTACTATTAGATTCGTTCATAACTCCCTCCGTTATAATGTTTAATTGTTTAAACGTATCATAATATATTTCAGGGAATAATTCAATGCGTTGATAATCTCCGTTATTTTGGAGGAATCCTAGTTTATTAAATATAATCAAGGGACATATGGATATTTGTATTAAAATTGTGAGGTCATATGGTAAGGCGGTTTTATGGATGAACTCAAGTAAAAAATAATCATGTCCTTAAACAAAAGACACCTCGATGGGTGTCTTTTGTTTAAGGAATTCCAGAAGGTAGCATACAAAGCTCGGCTTATTCGCGGGGATAAAAAAGGATCAATAAGAGGCTGCTCCTTTTTATGTTCTATTTTCCACTAGGTAATAATTTATTCAATAAGATCGCTGCCAATGATGCAGCTAGGATAGGTGAGCCTAATAAATACTGTACGAATGTAGGCAAAGAGTTCAAGTAGTCACCAGGAATGAGTACCAAAGCCAAGGTGATGATCATTGGTAAGGCAATAATGTACATTTCTTTTTCGCCGATGGTTACATTCTTCATTACTTGCACACCATTAATTGCGATGATGCCGCAGATGATGGCGAAGACGCCGCCGATTACAGCGGATGGAATGGAAGAGATCAAAGCGGCGAGTTTACCGGAACAACCAAAGAGGACAAACCATCCTCCTACAGCGAGAAAAACCCGGCGGCTGGCAACACCTGTAATGGAGATGATCCCTGCATTAGTTGAATAACCTGTAACAGGAGTCGAACCGAGCACAGACGCAATAAGACAGCCAATTCCTTCTCCAATTACGCCGCGGTTAATATTTTTGTCTGTCAAAGGTTTATTGATTACATTGCTGACCGCAAACCAGGTGCCTGTTGTTTCAGCCAGCAGCACGATATAAATAATAACCATGGTGATAATAGCTGAAAAATTGAAGGAAAAGCCGAAATCAACAAAAGCGATTCGCGGCATGCTAAACCACTTGGCACTACTTATCGCTGAGAAATCTAAAACGCCCATAATATTAGCCGAAATACATCCAACTACTAACGCCATCATTACGGAAAGAATTCGGAAGACAGATCCTTTATTACGGAACAAAGTACCGAGAACCACAAAAATAAGCAGTGTAGCACCTGAAATAAGGGCTAATAATACATTTTGATTAATTGAAGCCCCGGAGGCTCCGTAGATATTATCTCTGATCGCAACAGGCAATAAAGATAGACCTACAATGAAAATGATTGTGCCACCTACGATAGGCGGGATAAAGTTTTTAACGATTTTATTAAAAATCCCCGCATAACCCAAAATAATAACCAGGATGGCCCCGATTAAGCTGGCACCTAACACGGAGCTCCAACCGAGCTCTCCGCCACCACTAGCTGCATAAATACTGACGATCGCACCCAGCGGAACATAAGAAGGACCTTGAGCGATAGGCAGCTTCATACAGAAATAGGTTTGCACAATCGTTGCAAGTCCTGCGGCAATAAAGGTGGATTGGATTAACGCGCTGGACTGATTGGGCTGTAAGCCGATTAACATCGCAATAAGGAATGGCACTACATAGACATCCATAGCCAATACATGTTGAAAGCCGAGAATGACGGATTTACTAAATGAAACTTTTTCATCGGGTAGGACAGTTAGTAGCTGTGATTCCAAATGTGCTTGCTCTTGTACGTTTGCTTGTGTTTTCACTCCAATGCCCACCTTAAGTTTTCTAGTTTAATTAATCTTTAACGCGAATGAACTTTTTCACCCTGTACCCAGACTTCACGGATATTTTCAGGTCTAGCCAGATACATTATCTTTTGAAAAATATCTTGCAAATCTTCATTCTCATCAAAGACGGGCAATTTCGCCGAGGGTACTTTCGTATCGATTATTTGAACATCCCATGCATAACCTTCTAGTAACCGGCCGATAGGTAAGCTTAAGCTTTCTCCGCCGCCAGCGGTAGCAAGATAAAAGGATTCATGGATCGTAATTCGTGATCCGGGTACTCCGCGGTTTTGTGCAGAAAGTGAGGGATTCACACCATCCTCCAGCATTCTTGAAGACATTACGGCTTGTCTAATGTTGTCGAAGAGACTAGGTGAAAAACCTCCGGAAATATCAGAGCCTAAACCAATTTCAACGCCTTTGGCATGGAAGTCAGCGATCGGAATGACACTATTGGCAAAATACGCGTTGGATATCGGACAATGAGCAATAGCTGTTCCTGTCTCTGCAAACAAATTCACATCATCTTCATCTAAAAAATTACAATGAGCCATGACAGATTTATCACTGAGCAGACCAAAATCATGCAGGGCAAAAGCATCGTTCTTTTGGAATCGTTCTTGCACATAACCGTGCGCCCAATCACTTTCACTGCAGTGCGATTGCACATACGTATCATATTTAGCGGCTAGTTCTCCCAAGCCTTGTAAAGCCTCATTAGTGCAGCTTGGAATGAACCTTGGTGTCACTACTGGATAAACGCCTTGTTTAGTAGATTTAGCGAGTTCTTGTACAGCTAGTATAAATTCTTCCGTATCCACTAGTGCGGTGTGGGTGTCGGAGTCACGATAATTCTCAGGATTTCCCTGTGGATCGTCCATAACCACTTTTCCAACGAGTCCACGTTGCCCTTTTTCCGCACATATTTTAGCCAATAATAGACTGGCCTCTTTATGCACCGTTGCAAAATAAAGTGCTGTAGTTGTTCCGTTTGCGAGCAAAGTGCCAACCACGTCATCGTAGACTTTTTTTGCAAAAGTCAGATCTGAGAATTTAGACTCCAGTGGGAAGGTATAAGTATTTAGCCAATCATAGAGCGGGATATCTAATGCAGTTCCAGATTGAGCCCATTGTGGCGCGTGGACATGCAGATCGATAAAGCCGGGCAAAAAATACTGGCCTTCAGCTAATACATGAAAATTGTCCTGACCTTGATAAGCATCAAGCAAGGGTTGATAGTCGGGGTGCTCCGGTGCAACGATCATTTCTATCATCCCATCCGAATTGATACAGAAGAGATGATCCTTTAAAATTTGAATTTCTTTTGGGGATAGGCTAGAAAATGAAGTGCCTAGGAATATTTGCATATAATTTCTCATGATTTCCGCCTTAATGTTCGTCTTTTGGTGTGCATTCGTTATTATAATCCGTGAAAAAGGATAAGTCCAGACCAAAAGTCGAATAAAGGCGTAATTGACGGATAGGAGGAGCTGAGGAATTGAAAGCGAATATGACACATAGACGTCACGTTCGCTAGGCTAGAATACAGAAAAAGATAGAGGAAAGTAAAAAATGCTGATCGGCTTCGATTTCTTTACGGTTATAGGAAATGAATGCGGTTACTATCTTGTGATATAATAGATGAAATCGATCAATAGTTTGAGAAAATTGGATTAGGAGTGTTGCCTGGATGAGAAGATACAACATTTGGCGCCCGTTGATGTTAATTATTGTTGCTGTACTTACAAAAAGCTTGGTCACTAACCTATGTATTTTGTTTGGTATGCAGGCTGAATCAGCAAGTAGTATGGGGACGCTGGGCATGGTCATTGCCGGTTTAGTGATGTACAATCGCATGACAAATCGCCGACGTAAATAAGCTGGCCGGATAGATTATAAACGTCTGGTTATTATGTTATAGTAAAGATTGAAATAAAACTTGTATCGACCTGAAAAGGAGTACTTCATGACACAGTTTGTCTACAAACAAATTATTGATGACTTAAAAATGAAAATTTTTGCTGGGCAGTTTCCCGATATGAAATTACCGGATGAACGAACGCTTAGTGAAACTTATCAAGTGAGTCGTAGTTCTATTAAAAGTGCTCTGACTAAAATGGCAAATGCCGGCATTATTTTTAAAAAGCGTGGCTCAGGGACATTTATAAATCCTTTATACATAAAAAATGAATCTATTTTTAACTACGAAGGCTCTAATTTAGGTGTCACCGACAATTTTCAAATGAATGGGAAGAAGCCAAAGATTAAAGTTTTGAAATTCGAGGTCATTCCACCAACGGAAGATCTGCAACGGGATCTGTTTTTAGGCCCACATGATTTTGTATACAAAATCGTTCGCTTGCGTCTTTTTGATGATGAACCCTTTATGATTGAAACAGGTTATATCCCAATCAAAATTGTACAGAATTTAAATCAGACCATTATTGAAGGATCTATCTTTAATTATTTGGAGGATTCACGAAATCTGGCGGTAACCAAATCCTTTTTATCGATATCCGCAGAACCCTCTGAGGCTACGGATCAAGAGCTGCTGCATTTGCAGGCGAATGAGCCAGTAAGCATTATGGAAGGGATTTTCTTTTTAGATAATGGCACGCCATTTGAATTCTCCCATATGCGCTTCCACTATAAATACTTAAAATTTAATACCTTTGTGTCCGTTCATTAAAAGTAAGACTGGGGAATTTTTCTCGGTCTTATTTTTTTTATTTTGCGCAAAATAGATGAAGGGCAAGTAGTAAATATCCCCCGCAAACTCCAGCCCATATTTTTACATATATATTAATATTGACTTATTTTTACTGACAATTGACACCGTTTTTCATACTATGTTCATATTTTCACAAAATTGGACCGTATCATTTGTTGAAAAGGTTGAATTAATTTTTCGCGGCGGTATGATGTACTTGTGGAAGAAATTACGGCAATGTAGACACAGAAAAAATTTTGGGGAGTGGAAGAAATGGTATTATCCATGGATGTTGATTACTCATCAAAAACTTATTTAGAGAAGCTTGATGCATACTGGCGCGCAACTAACTACATCTCTGTAGGTCAACTGTATTTGAAAGATAATCCGTTGTTAAGAGAACCGCTGAAAGAAGCAGACGTAAAGATTAAGCCCATTGGACACTGGGGAACTATTCCTGGCCAGAACTTTATTTATGCCCATTTGAATCGGGTCATTACTAAATATGATTTGAATATGTTCTATATCGAGGGTCCCGGTCATGGCGGTCAGGTCATGGTTTCGAACTCCTATCTCGATGGTAGCTATACTGAAATTTATCCGGAAATCACACAAGATATCCCAGGCCTGAAGAAATTGTTCAAACAATTCTCTTTCCCAGGTGGAGTTGCTTCCCATGCTGCCCCTGAAACACCTGGATCGATCCACGAAGGTGGCGAATTAGGTTATTCTCTATCCCATGGTGTAGGTGCAATTCTGGATAATCCAGATTTGATCTCCGCTGTTGTTATTGGTGATGGAGAGGCTGAAACTGGCCCATTAGCGGCTTCATGGTTCTCCAACCGGTTCATCAATCCAGTTACTGATGGTGCAGTTCTGCCGATCTTGCACTTAAATGGTTTCAAAATCAGTAACCCAACGATTCTGTCTCGTCAATCCAAAGAAGAAATTACTGCATACTTTAAAGGTATGGGTTGGGAACCGTTCTTCGTTGAAGGCGAAAATCCTGATCTAATGCATCCGGAAATGGCTAAGGTGCTTGATACCATCGTTGAAAGAATTGAAGCGATTCAAAAGAATGCACGTGACAACAATGACCTGACGCGTCCGGTTTGGCCAATGTTGGTCTTCCGTTCTCCTAAGGGCTGGACGGGTCCAAAGCAATGGGATGGTGTTCCGAATGAGAACTCGTTCCGTGCCCATCAGGTGCCGATTCCAGTGGATCAAAAAAATATGAAGCATGCTCCGGCGTTATTGGAGTGGATGAACAGCTATAGACCAGAAGAATTATTTGATGACAAAGGTCGTCTGAACGCTGAACTTGCTGAGATTCTGCCAACTGGCGACAGACGTATGGGAATGAACCCAGTTACTAATGCTGGCAACCAAATTAAAGATCTAAACTTACCGAATTTCCGTAAGTTCGCACTTGATAATTCCAAACCAGGTGAAGTAATAGCACAAGATATGGCCGTTCTGGGTAAATACATGAAAGATGTTATCTCTCTGAACGAAGAGAACCGCAATTTCAGAATTTTCGGACCGGATGAAACAATGTCCAATCGACTGGGACCTGTCTTTGAAGTAACGAAACGTCAATGGTTGGATCAAGTGATTGAACCGAATGACGAATTCCTAGCTTCTTATGGCCGTGTTATCGATTCCCAATTGTCTGAACATCAGGCAGAAGGTTTGCTTGAAGGTTACGTATTGACAGGTCGCCATGGTTTCTTTGCAAGCTATGAAGCTTTCTTGCGTGTCGTGGATTCGATGATTACTCAGCATTTCAAATGGCTGCGTAAAGCAACAGATCAAAGCTGGCGTGCTGATATTCCATCATTGAATGTGGTAGCAACTTCAACTGTATTCCAGCAAGACCACAATGGTTACACTCACCAAGATCCAGGTTTGCTAGGTCACTTGGCTGATAAAAAACCAGAATTTATCCGTGAGTATTTGCCGGCTGATGCCAACTCCTTGCTGGCTGTCTTTGACACCGTCTTAAATGACCGTCAAAAAATTAACTTGATTGTTTCTTCCAAACATCCTCGTCCACAATGGTTCAGTGCGGATGAAGCACAAGAGCTGGTGGATAAAGGACTGAAGATTATTGACTGGGCAAGCACCGATCAAGGTGGAGAGCCTGATGTTGTCTTTGCTTCTGCAGGTACAGAACCAACTATCGAAAGCTTGGCTGCCATCTCTATCCTGCATGAAAAACTGCCGAACCTTAAAATTAGATATATCAACGTGGTAGACTTGTTGAAACTGAGAAGTCAAAAATTAGATCCGCGTGGCTTATCTGACGAAGAGTTTGATCAATTTTTCACAAAAGATAAACCAGTTATCTTTGCTTTCCATGGATATGAAGGTCTGATTAAAGACTTGTTCTTTGATCGCCATAACCATAACCTGCACGTACACGGATACCGCGAGAATGGCGATATCACAACACCATTCGATATGCGCGTATTGAATCAAATGGACCGCTTTGACTTGGCGAAGGAAGCTGTTCTGAGCTTGCCTAATGCTAACGACTATAAAGCGATCGCAGATGAAATGGATGCTATCGTTAAGAAACATCACCAATTCATTCGTGAAGAGGGTATTGATTTGCCAGAAGTAGAGAACTGGGTATGGAAAGCTTTGAAATAAGCGTATAGCCAGTACCATAGGAAGTAATACAAAAAGACACCTTTAGAGGTGTCTTTTTATTTGTTTAAATAACCATACAAAACAATTATAATCATTTTTTCATCTTTACCACTGTAAATATATGTGAGTAAATAGGTGGGTAAAGAAAGGGGAGAAATGTATGACATCTATTGATAAACTTCCCAAGTCTATAGAAATACAGCTTACAGAACAACCTTTATTTCACTCTGTATCTGATTTAATGAAAGATGGGCAATTCGGTGAGCAGTGGCTTGTATTGACTGAGAAGGAGATTTCCGTTTGGGGAACGGACGGGAAACTGGTCTCAAAGCTTCTAGTCTCGAATATTACTGATGCCCGGGTAGTAGGCGGGGTAGGCGGCGGATCGTTGCTTGTGGATACCCAAGAGGGGCCTATTATACTTATACGTTATACAGCATCACTTACCTCTATATTTGGTTTTGCTTCTAAATTAATTGGCGCTGTAGCTAAAGGCGAGGAACGGCCAACCGCTTCTGAAAAAGAGTTTCCAAGAAATTGTCCAAAATGCCGCAATCCGCTGCCGGAAGATTCACAAGCTTGTCCGGTGTGCAAGAGTAACGGCAAGGTTCTATTTCGGATGTTGAGTTACGCTAAGCCTTATAAGATCCAAATGATCGCCGCGGCGATTATGTTGATTTTTACTACATTGGTAGAGCTTGTTCCACCATTTTTGACGAAGATGATCGTTGATAATGTGTTGACAGAAAAGGATATGGGCTCAACGCTTCTATGGATTGTGATCGGGCTAGCAGCCACATCCTTAGTAATTACTTTAATGCAGACGCTACGTGGACTTATAGGGGTATGGATTGGTTCCAAAATCATGGGTGATCTTCGTCATGATGTGTATCATTCCTTGATGAAATTATCTTTATCTTTTTTCGACCGAAGACAATCTTCGCAATTTATTGGACGGGTGAATAATGATTCAGAGGCGATGCGGCAATTTATGACTGACGGTGTAATCTGGGTCTCGGGTGAATCGCTGCGGGTAATCGCTATTTTCACTATTATGTTCAGTATGGATTGGAAGCTAACGCTGCTTGCTATGCTGCCTATGCCGCTTATGGTGGTGCTGTCGACCGTGTTATGGCCGATGATTGGCAGACGTTGGTACCAGCAGTGGAGATCTATTTTTAGATTAAACGCTTTGGTTGGCGATTCTTTGCAGGGGATTCGTGTAGTCAAAGCATTCGGTCAGGAAACAACAGAGATGTCACGTTATACAGTCGCCAATAAGGAGCTGGTTCGGCATAATATTCGGATCGAAGGCTTATGGCAGGGGATGTTTCCTGCTTTTGCGTTGGTTGCTGGTGTGGGTACGTTATTAATTTGGTTTTATGGCGGGAAAACGGTGCTACAGGGCCAATTATCCATCGGTACGCTAATCGCTTTGGTGACCTACCTTGGGATGCTTCTCGGACCTTTGCAGTGGGTGAGCCAAATGATCAACTGGGCCAGCCATGCGATTTCAGCAGCAGATCGGGTCTTTGAAATTATGGATACTCCGTCAGATGTGCCTGATACTGTGAATCCAGCAGCCATCGGCCGCGTAAACGGTGAGGTTGAGTTTAAGCGGGTTACTTATGGATACGAAAAACATCATCCTGTGCTCAAGAACGTGGATTTAAAAGTGGGTGCGGGCGAGATGATTGGTCTGGTCGGACATTCAGGTGCCGGTAAGTCGACTTTCATTAATATGATCTGTCGCTTCTATGACACAGATGAGGGAACCATTACCATCGATGGTGTGGACATCCGAAATATCAGCCAGTCAGATCTGCGTAGTCAGATCGGTGTAGTGCTGCAGGAGACGTTTCTATTCGACGGAACGATTGCTGAGAATATTGCCTATTCTAAACCGGACGCTACGGAATTAGAAATCATGCGCGCTGCAAAAATTGCCAACGCCCATGATTTTATCGTTCAATTGCCGGATGGCTATGATACAAGAGTTGGGGAACGTGGGCATAAATTGTCCGGTGGAGAGAAGCAGCGAGTGTCTATTGCCCGAGCAATAATTCACGATCCGCGAATTCTAATCCTAGATGAAGCAACAGCTTCTGTAGATACAGTGACCGAGCGGCAAATTCAAGAAGCGATCTCGCGACTGGTAAAAGGCAGAACGACATTCGCGATTGCCCATCGATTATCCACGCTAAGAAATGCGAACCGTCTTGTAGTGCTTGAACGCGGGAAGATCATTGAAGTGGGTACACATGAGGAATTGCTTGCTGCAGAAGGTGCTTACTTCAAGCTAGTTGAGGCACAGAAGGAAATGTCGCAGATTAAGGGGGTTGAGATGCATGAGTGATCCGAATCTTGTTAACGGGGAATTGAATCCTAAAGATCCCTATGAGATTAACATTCTTGAACCGGGTGCAATCTCTTTTAGCCGCAGTCAAGGTGGCGTGTTTCAAGGAGTGGTGGAGGGTCAGGTATATGAGGAATTAATTCTTTTTCGAATATTTCCTTTTCAATACACCACGGAGTATATTTCCGTCCGTAACTCCAAGAGTGAGGAAATCGGGGTCATTCGTGACATTGATCAGCTCGATGAAGAAAGTCGGGTGGAAGTGGATACAGAGCTCCGGCTGCGGTATTTTCTCCCGGTTGTAACCCGCATTGATTCTATTAAGCAAAAAGCGGATATGTGGATTTGGGAGCTGCAAACGAATCTGGGCCAGACCCGGATCGTTATGCGGAACCTGCACGAGCATATGCAGTATCCAAGTCATAAACGAATCATTCTTACGGATATCAATGGAAAAAGATGCGAAATCCGTGATTATCTAGCCCTGGATGTTCAGAGCCGGAGCAAGCTGAAGGATGTTTTATAGTCTAGTTATGAAAAAGCTCCGCAGCCATTTGTTGATGGTCTGCGGGGCCTCTTTTTTTATCCGTAGTTTCTGCTAAGGAAAAATTTGATGGCGTTCTCTCTTCGGTATGGTAATATATTACAACCGGATCTTTACCATAGGGGAGGTATGTGAGTGAAGCATAAATGGATCAATTCGCCGTACACCTTTGCTTTAGGGATGTTTGCGATGATGGTTCCCAGTCAGGCATTTAGTTCATTTTACAGTTACTTTTATGTTGAAAAATTAGGATTGGGCATTGGACTTGCTACATTAGCCAGAACCATCTTTCTGATCTGGGATGCGGTAAACAATCCGTTATTCGGCTATTGGTCAGATCGCACAGATACTCGTTTGGGTCGACGCAGACCATGGGTGTTTGGCTCAATTCCGTTATTCATGCTGGCATTTGTACTGGTTTTCTCCCCTCCCGGCAGATTATCTGAAAATGGATTGTTCACTTGGTTTCTAGTCACACTTATTTTCTATGAGGCTGTCGCCACTGTGTTATGGGTGAATTATGGAGCGTTACTCCCGGAGCTCTTCCGTGGAGACCGTATTCGGGCAAAAGCCTCCGCGATTCAGCAAGGCTATCAAGTTGTAGCTTTGTTAATCGGTACTGCCTTAACCCCAATTATTTTTGCAGCTATTGGTTTCTCTAATATGGCTATAGTGTATGCCTGTCTCTTTGGAGTGTTTATGTTTTTATGTATGATGAATGTCCAAGAAAAGAAGGAGCTCACAGAGCAGGAACCCTTGAAGTTGATTCCGGCTTTTCGGGAGACCATTCGGAATAAAAAGTTTTGGGTGTTTAATATTTCGAACTCTTTTGCCCAAACGGTGAATGGACTTGTAAGCTCGATGATTCCTTTTTATGCAAAATATGTACTTCATATCTCCGAGGCTCAGGTATCGATTTTACTTGCAGCTGTTTTTGTTTCGGTCATTCCATTAGTATTCGTGTGGTACTGGATGATTCGTAAGATGGACGGGGTTAAGGCGTGGCGGTTATCACTGATCTTATATGCGTTATCGGTAATTCCGTTATGGTTTGGTTATGATCTCTTAAGTGGTGTGGCTGCTGGCGTAGTTGTCGGTTTCGGATTAGCCGGATTTCTAGTGACCCCAGCAATAGTAGGTGGCAAGATTATTGATGAGGATGCGGAAAAAACAGGTCTGAGAAGAGAAGGAATCTACACGGCTGTAAGCGGATTCATTACTCGTTCAAGCGGGTTAATCTCTGCGTTAGCTTTTTTCATTGTAGGTATGATCTTTGGCTATCAAGGCGGCGATGACCCAGGGTCCAATCCTGAAGCGACATTTAGGTATTTAATAAGTGTGGTGCCATTATGTCTGTTGGCCATAGCTGTTGTCATATCCTTCACAATGAAATTTACATTTATGGACTCTTTGAGAGGTGAGGCTGACTATGAACAAAAAATTAATCATCAATTGTGATGATTTTGGGCAAAGTCCCCCCATGAATCAGGCGATTAAACATCTGCTGGAAGAGGAAAAGGTATCCTCAGCAACGATTATGGCGGTGGCCCCTGGGTTTGAGGAGGCAGCTGCATGGTGTATTCGCAGGCAACAACGGAATGTGGGACTTCACTTGACGATGACTAGTGAATTTGAGGCTTTGCGCTGGGCGAGCCTGACGGGAGAGACTTCTCTTCATGACGAGAGCGGACATCAATATAGGACGGTAAAAGAGTTCGAACAGGGGGCGCAGACAAAAGCCGTACTAAAGGAGATAGATGCGCAGTACGAGCGAGTAAAACAGTCGGGAATAGTGATTAGCCATGTAGACAACCACATGGGTAGTTTATACGGAATGGAAACAGGACGCAGCTTGCTACCGCAGACGTTGTGGAAAATTTCGCGCTGGGGATTGCCCTCACGATTCTTCAGATACATCCATGCTGAGGATCCGCTTTTGGCATCGCTGAAAAATATTGAACGACCAGTTGCCCTTGGAGCAGGGCTGGCGGATACGTTTGGGGTGCCGATTCCCGACTACTTGCTATCGCATCCTTTTGGTGTAGAGGAAGGCGAGACGTATGAAAGTTTTAAAAGATCTATTATTGCTAAGCTGTATTCGTTGCCAGATGGCGTTAGTGAGACCTATATTCATCCCGGGATAGACGATCCATGGATGCAAGAAAATATTCCGCACTGGAGTAAGCGAGTTTGGGAGTATAAGTTGCCCTTTGATGATGATTTTACCTATGCCCTCAGTGATGCTAAGGTTGAATTGACGAATTATCGTTATGTACAGGAGCATCTAAAACGTCCACGGTTAAGATCTGCAGGCAGATTGTTAAAGAACCTGATAAGATTATGAGCAAAAATAAAAGACACCTTGAGGGGTGTCTTTTGATTATCCCATTAATCCTTTTAGCCCGTTAAGGAAGGGGGAAATAGATTTAATCATATTGTAGCCCATCTTCATAACCGGCATAGTTTTTTGTACCATTCCAATAAAGTTGCCGATTCCCCCGAACCCGCCAAATCCGCCAAAACCACCGCCTCCAGAACTGGCAGCCCCTGCTCCTGCGGAGCCTAGAGCGCCTCCACCCATTCCGAAAAGTGAGCCGAATAAGGGCATTAATCCTGATACGTTTGCTTTCCGAGAGCGGGAAGAAGAGTGTTTTTTTGATTTTCTGTGTTTGTTTTTACGTGGTTTGGAAAGGGTCAGTCCATTCTTATCGAGGCCGGTTATCCATCCTATATACGTACGTCCATCATGTAACGTAATGCACACGGGTCTACCTTTCAGCTGTTCAGCACGTTTGCGAATCTTCGTTGTATTTGCCATTTGTGGATCACCTCATTGGTCTATTTACTTCTATATTACTCAGATATTTTTGTGTTGCTTGTGCTAGTTCATCATAAAAAAATATTTGGGTGAAAGAGCTGCCACTTGAATTGATGCCCATAATAATTCATTACACTCATATAATTTAATGTGCGATAAATAAATTATGGAGGGGTGAAAACTTGATATCAGCATGGATTGGGAGTATTACTTTTTTGGGAGCAGTGATTCTTTATATACTGCTGTCTCTGGGATTGCCTTATGGGGAATTTGCAATGGGAGGAAGGCATAGAATTATGCCTCCACAAATGAGAGTCGCGTGTGGAGTTTCAGTAGTGATACAGCTAATTGCCATCCTGTACTTATTGCAGGCAGGGAATGTGATCTCTATTGGATTACCTTTTGATAGAAGGGTATGTTATTTTTTTGCCGTCTATTTAATGCTTAATACTATAATGAACTTATTGTCGAGGAGCATGAAAGAAAAACTTGTAATGACACCCTTATCTCTAATAACTGCAATTTGTTTTGGGATTACTGCTATGAATGGGTAAAAAGTAGTGCCAGATATAGATTCGACTTTTCTAGACTTTATATAGGATTGTTTTTAGGACACATCTGGTGAAGATGTGTTCTTTTTGCATCTATTGACTCTTGACCTATAAAAACGGATTCATAAGTCTAGGTCTTTCTTCTTATGTTATTATATTTAACATTGTTTTATATTATTTTTACAATTATATGATAATTGGTTATGTTTGTGTGATATAATATCACAGAAATTATGTGAAAATGATAGGGAGGACTAATATTATTATGGGATGGAAGACACGATGGAATAAGCCGATTGCTTCTGTATTAGCAACTGCAGTGCTTTCTTTGCAGGTGTTTGGAGGTATTGGTTTGGGTGCAGCTTGGGGTACAGATAAAGCTGAAGCAGCATCCGCAGCCACAGCCAAACTCCGGCTGATGAGCACGACGGACGTGCACACCAATGTCTACGGCTGGGACTATTTTAAGAATGCGGCTTCAGTAGCTGTCGGTCTTGACCGCACAGCAAGCTTGGTGAAACAAGCCAAAAGTGAAGAACCCAACACCCTCCTGCTCGACAATGGGGACTTGATTCAAGGAACTCCGCTAGGTACTTATGTGGCGAAGGAATCGGATCTGAAGGATCCTACTAATGTTACTGATATCCATCCGATGATTGCAGCCATGAACGCTATGGGATATGATGCTGCGACTTTTGGTAATCATGAATTCAATTATGGATTACAATTTTTAGATCGTACGATAAACGGTAGCGCTGGTAATGAGATGACTACTGGAGCCAATTTTGATTATGTGAATGCCAATATATATAAAATGGATGGCGTTACAAATGCTTATCAACCTTATGTTATTATTCCTAAGAAAGTAACGGATAGTAACGGCGATGAGCAGACGATTCAAGTTGGTCTAATCGGCCTAGTTACTCCTCAAATCATGGAGTGGGACAAGGTTAATCTGGAAGGCAAAGTTGTCGTTGAAGATATTGCTAAAACGGCAGAAAAATTTGTTCCTGAAATGAAAGCTAAGGGAGCAGATATTATTGTTGCTATGGCCCATACGGGGTTTGATGTTAACGCCGTTGTTGGAGACGGTTCTGAGAATGATATTAACGCTTTGAGTAAGGTTCCTGATATTGATGCGATTACGTTCTCTCATACGCATAAGGTATTCCCAACAGGGAATAACGATACGTTGGACGCGTCGTTCAAAGATCCTGTTACTAAACAACCGTATGCAAACGAAAAGGCTGTGATCGATAATGTGAATGGCCACATTAACGGTACGCCTGCTGTACAAGCTGGTTACGGCGGAGCTTATTTGGGTCTAATCGATCTGAACATTGTATACGATGGTAGTGACTGGACGGTAGACAAGCAAAGTTCAAAAGCTTCTGCTCGTTCTATTTATAAGACAGAGAATAAAGTGAATATACCACTGGTTGAGCCTGATGCGGCTGTAGATGCAGCTGTTGCAGCAGCACATGAGGCTACTATTGCTTATACTGGACAAAAGCTTGGTGTTACAACAGCTCCGATGAACAGCTATTTCGCAATGGTTCAGGATGATCCTACGGTTCAACTTGTTACGTATGCACAAAAGTGGTACGTTCAGAATTATATTGATATCAATGTTCCTCAATATAAGGACCTTGCCATTCTTAGTGTTGGTGCTCCTTTTAAAGCAGGACGCAACGGACCTGATGAGTACACCAGTATTGATAAGGGTGACTTGACTATTCGTAGCGCAAGTGACCTGTATTTATACGATAATACCCTTAAAGCAATCAAAGTTAAGGGTACTGTTGTAAAAGAATGGCTGGAAATGAGTGCGGGCGCATTTAACCGCATCAAACCAGGGATCTCGACTCCGCAGTCTCTGTTGAATACGAAATTTTCAGTTTTTAACTTCGATGTAATCGATGGGGTTCAATATAAAATTGATGTGACGAAAAACGCGAAGTACAATCCGGATGGTACGATTAATGATGCTTCTTCGAGTCGTGTAACGGATGTCACTTACAATGATCAACCTTTAGATCTAGATCAGGATTTCATTGTTGTTACTAATAATTACCGCGCAAGTGGTGGCGGGAACTTCCCGGGTGTTAAAGGTGCAGAGCTGGTTGTAGACTCTCAAGATGAGAATCGTCAGGTTCTGATGGACTACATCAGTGAAGCTGGTACGATTGATCCAACTGCTGATGGTAACTGGTCCTTGGCACCCATCAAAGGCAATGTGAATGTTACATTTACAACAACACCTAAAGCGGCAAATGTACTCCCAGCGAACATTTCCGATACTGGACAGCAAGATAATAAGGGCTTTGGAATTTTCAAGCTAGATCTAAGTGTGAAGACACCTGCACCGACGGAAGATGTGGAGGTTCACCTTCTTGGAATTAATGACTTCCACGGTCAACTCGACACTGTTTCTACAGTGAACAATAAGTCTGTAGGCACAGCAGCCTATCTCGCGACTTATTTGAAAGCAACTCGTGCAAAATATGAGAACTCATTACTCTTCCATAATGGTGACTCCGTTGGAGCATCCGCTCCAGTATCATCCCTTGAGCGCGATGAGCCGACTCATGCTTGGATGAACATGATGAAATTTGATGTGGGTTCTCTTGGTAATCACGAATTTGACCAAGGTGTTGATGCACTGATGACACAGCTTTATGGTGGTATCGACCCTAAGGATAATAAAGTTAACCATGCTGGATCTGATTTTGATTATGTTAATGCGAATGCAGTGGATGCCAAAACTGGCGAGCCAATTATTAATCCTTATGTAATCAAAGAAGTAGGCGGTGTGAAGATCGGCTTTATTGGTCTTGTAACGAAATCCACACCAAGTAAGGTGGCACCTTCCGGTACGGCTGGCGTGCATTTCCTCACGCCTGAAGAGGAAGTGGCGGCTGTTGAGAAATACGCTAAGGAGCTTCAATCTAAAG
Organism: Paenibacillus sp. FSL H8-0315; assembly: GCF_038005365.1. Classification (NCBI taxonomy): domain Bacteria; kingdom Bacillati; phylum Bacillota; class Bacilli; order Caryophanales; family Paenibacillaceae; genus Paenibacillus; species Paenibacillus sp. FSL H8-0315. The sequence goes on from NZ_JBBOTA010000001.1 coordinate 3,573,693, forward strand.
GTGTTGAGACCATTATCGTGCTTGCACATGATCCTGCAACAACCAAAGATGGTGTGACTACAGGTGAAGCGGCTGATCTAGCCAATGCGCTTCCTGCGGAATCCCCTGTTGATGTTATCGTTGCTGGTGATAACCATGCACTTGCAAATGGAACAGTAAACGGCAAGCTGATTGTACAAGCTTATTCTTACGGTACAGCATTTGAGGATATCAAGTTGATCATTGATCCTAAAACAGGTGACGTGAAGGACAAGTCTGCTGTGGTAACTTCCACCTTCCATGATGGGGTAACACCAGATCCGGAAAGTGTGGCACTGGTTAATGCTTACCTTGAGAAGCATCCTGAGCTCACTCAACCAGTGGGTACAACGGACGGAACTATCACTCGTACCGATGCTTACAATAATGAGGCTGCACTTGGTAATCTGATTGCTGATTCTATGCGTAATGCTGACTTCGGCGATGGTGCAAAAGCTGCCGATTTCGCCTTTATGAATCCAGGCGGTATCCGTGCGGACCTTCCGAAAGGTCCTGTTACCTTCGGCGATCTGGCTAAAATTCAGCCATTCGGCAACACGCTTGTGAAGCTGACACTAACCGGAGCGCAAATCAAAACATTGCTGCAACAGCAATGGAATGTAAAAGCTGATGGAACACCAGATATCAAAACGCTGCAAATTTCCGGACTGAAATATACAGCGAATATGTATCTGCCAGTAGCCGATCGTATTGCGATCCTCACACTAACTGATGGAACACCAATTAATCCTACGCAGAAATATACAGCAGTAGTAAATAACTTTATGGCTGCGGGTGGAGATAACTACAAGGTTCTGACTCAAGCTAGTGATTCATTGGCTGGACCTATTGATTTGGACGTGTTCTACGACTACATTGTAAAAACGTTTAATGGCAAAGAGATTAAAGCAGCCATTGAAGGTCGTATTATTAATAAATTAAAGGCTGATTCGGGATCAGGCAGTGGCAGTGGAGGCGGTTCTACCGGTGTAACTCCAACGCCTACTCCAACCGCGAAACCAACAGCAACACCAGCACCATCAACAGCACCAACGGCAACACCTGCACCAACTACTGCGCCAGCAGCAAACTTCAAGGATCTGGGCAAGGTAGCTTGGGCGCAAGAAGCTATTGAAGCATTGGCTGCTAAGGGCATTCTGAAAGGTCTGGATGCAAATACTTTTGCGCCAACCAAAACAGTGACTAGAGCAGAGTTCGTTACGATGCTGGTACGCGCACTGAATCTTACGGGTTCAGCAACAACTAGTTCGTTCAATGATGTTAAACAAGGAGTTTGGTACACGGATTCTATCGCCCTTGCGGTGAAGGCTGGACTTGTACAAGGCTCTGGAAATGGCAAATTTGAACCGGGTCGTGAAGTGACTCGTGAAGAGATGGCCATTATGGTTGCTAACGCACTGAAAGACAAACTACAGCCGATTGATAAAAATGCAGCATTGGGTAAGTTTGCAGACAAATCCAGTATTGCTCCTTATGCACAAGAGGCTATCGCACAGCTAACTCAATTGGGAATCGTCAACGGTGTTGATGGTGGGAAATTTGCACCTAAGGGTATAGCTAATCGCGCTCAAGCAGCGGTTATCATCTATCGCATGCTTGGACAAGCATCATAATTCTATTGTTCTAACTAAAAGTGTATCGATGATCCTCTTGAGGGCACCGATACACTTTTTTTAAATATAAGAAAGTATAAGTGACACCAATACTCTTATAGTCTTCCCTTAAACGCTTACTGCCCTTACAAGGGCACCGAAGACGCTTTTACTTGTTAAATTTGTTGTTGCTCTTTCTGTGAAATCATGTTAACTTATATTCTGCACTGTATTTTTTTATATCTTGTGCGGTCGTGGCGGAATTGGCAGACGCGCACGGTTCAGGTCCGTGTGGGCTAACCCCCGTGGAGGTTCGAGTCCTCTCGACCGCATACCTAAGTGCATATAAACAGGCAATACTTTTGAATCGCTCTTCAACCTGAAGAGCCTTTTTCTATTTATACGCATAATTCAATTTGACAAACTCTATGTAAAAGAAGTGAAGCAAAGATGGAGCCTAATGTAGGTGTAAATACGAAGCAAAGTGTGCGGTTTCTAGAAAAGTATTTCTCTGGTGAATCGATAGATTATCGTCAGATGATTGCTTTATTCATCCCTATCCTAGTGGATCAGGCCTTTGTGGTGGGTCTTAATCTAGTGAATACAGCTATGATAAGCTCGTCTGGTGTGGCAGCTATCAGTGCGGTCAATATGATAGATTCTCTTAATATTTTTCTCATTAGTGTGTTTATTGCCGTCTCAACAGGTGGGACGGTTGTTGTTGCGCAGTATAAAGGGAGCGGCAATGACCTCATGGTGTCAAAAGCTACGGCAGGTGCTACGTCATCTGTTTCGCTGATGGCATTTGCTATTGGGATGTTCGGAATTCTTTTTCACAATCCGCTGTTGAATTTACTATTTGGAGCGGCCTCACCGGAGGTTATGGAGAACGCCCGAATATATTTAATCGGGAGCTGTATCTCTTATCTTGGTATAGCTGTTGTGGAAGCGGTATGTGGTGCTCTTCGTGGAATTGGTAGAACGAGGGCCTCGCTTGTACTTTCGCTAATTATGAATTTAACTTATGTCTTATTGAATCTCGTCTTTATTAACCTGTTGCATATGGGTGTTCTGGGGATGACCATTTCTATAAATATAGCTAGATACCTGGGGGCGTTCTGCGCACTTTATTATCTATTCCGATTGGACAACGATCTGCATATCCGTATTCGCGATCTTGTAGCGGTTAAGCTGTCTATGCTGAAAAAAATAATGTTCATCGGGATGCCGTTTGCGGCAGAGCAGATGTTCTTTAATGGTGGTAAAATTCTGACTCAGATCTTCATCGTTAGTCTGGGTACGTATGCACTTGCGACTAATGCGATTGCCTCCTCCTTTGCAGGGATTATGCAAATCCCGGGGAATGCGTTGTCCTTGACGATTATTACAGTGGTGGGACAATGTATGGGAAGCAATAATGTTAAGGATGCTCGAAAATTTATTAAATCATTCCTTGTCGCCTCTTCTCTTTCCCTGGTGGTGATGGGGTTGCTGATTATGCCTTTTTTCAATCCATTAGTGTCTATGTTCCATCCTCCTGCTGAGATTGTGGGTGATATCTTCCTGATTGTGCTCATCAATACGATTGCGCAAATTCCGTTATGGTCTATAAGCTTTATTACGCCTTCGGCGCTTAGAGCGGCAGGGGATTCCAAATTCACCTCCATGGTTTCGATGCTTACGATGTGGCTGTTCCGTGTAGTGCTCGGATACATCTTAGGTATTGTTCTGAACTTTGGTATACTCGGCGTTTGGCTGGCGATGAATTGTGAGTGGGGGATCAGAGGTTTGATTTTCCTGCGGCGATTTATGGGCAAGAAATGGGTTCAGCATCGTGTTATATAATAGATATAAAAAAATCAAAGGACGCCCTGAGGGATGTCTTTTTTTGCATGCTCTGATGAGTGCCTTTGGAGAATGCAGCTTGAGTATTTCTTGGGTAGCGGGGTAATAATATGTAGGAATTGCGTCTTTATGCTTACTAAAACACACAACAAGGAGTCTTGCACAATGTCACATTTCGTTAGATCCGTTACTTCACCAAAGAAATTTATCTCCGGCCATAACTTACTGTCAGATCTGAATGAGTATATTAAGGCGTTTGGCGATCATGCCTATGTGATCTGTGATGAGTTCATTTTGGAACGTGCTAAGAAAGAGGCGGGGAGTTCCATCGAAGGTGCGGGGAATAAGGCTACTTTTGAAAAATTCAATTATGAATGTACTCAGGAAGAGATTAATCGTAATCGGGAACTTGCCCGTAAAGCTGGGGCGAATATCATCGTCGGTATCGGGGGAGGTAAAACACTGGACACTGCCAAAGCTACTGCGTATTATGAGAAGCTGCCTGTAGTTATTTTTCCGACGATTGCATCTACTGATGCACCATGTACAGCGCTGGCTGTCATTTATAATAAAGATGGTTCATTTGATCAATACTTATTCCTCCCAAGTAATCCGGATGTGGTCTTGGCGGATACAGCGATTTTAGCTTCAGCGCCTTCCCGTTTTTTCGCAGCTGGAATTGGCGACGCACTGGCTACTTATTTTGAAGCCCGTGCTTGTTATGCCTCTAATGGCGACAATCTCGTACTTATGAAACCTTCTACAACGGGTCTAGGTATATCAAGACTTTGTTATGAAGCTCTACTTAAGAATGCGGTAAAAGCAAAACGTGCGGTTGATCAGAAGCTCTATACACGCGCGGTGGAGGAGACCATTGAAGCGACAATTTATCTAAGTGGTGTGGGTGCTGAATCTGGTGGTCTGGCTGCCGCGCATGCTATTCATAATGGGATGACAGCCGTTCCTTCACTACACAAAGCTCAGCATGGTGAAAAGGTTACGTTTGGTCTTTTAGCCCAGCTAGTACTGGAAAATGCCTCAAATGAGGAGCTGGAAACTGTCATTAAGCTTATCAAGGATGTAGATCTTCCGCTAACCCTCGCCGATCTGGGGTGCACGGAATTTATCGAATCCGAATGGCGCCAAGTTGCTGAAGCTGCTTGTGCAGAAGGAGACACAATGGGCAATATGCCGTTCCCGGTTACTCCGGAAGATGTGTACAATGCGATAGTGGTGGCGAACTCGCTGGCAGAGTCTTATAAATAACTAGCACAACTAATATGTAGTGATAATGAAGGCGCCCTTGGGGGTGCCTTTTGTTTTTATATAGGTTAAGCTGTTGAAGTAGAGTAGGGGTAAAATTATGCTTATAGGTATCGGCTTCGGCATACTTAATCACGGGATAGGGTGCCTACGGAAACGAGATTATTGCTAATCGCCCCGTTGCTGTGCCAATATCACTCTATGTAATAAGGAGGAAAGATGAGAAAAAAACATTTAGGTTATCTAGTCCTTATTATCATAATTATTGGAGCGGTAATAATAGCAGTAATTCACGGGAATTCGGAGCGTCAGAACAAGCAGGCAGCAGGAAGCCTTGGAATGGATTATGTGCGCAAAGAGTACACGGAAAGTGCGTCGCTGAGAGTTGCAACGATTTGCAAACCCTTATTTGGAGGGTCGGGTTATCAGGTAGTGCTCGAGGATTCAAGTGGGCAATCGTATTATGTCATTATCGTTCTCGGAACTACACGTAATCTTGTCACTATGGACGATCTGACGAAAGAGGTGCGGGAAGGTACAACTGTGTTTCCGTGCCACCAATAAAACATGATAAATGAATCGGATCTCATCTATATGATTATTGGGAGGCACTCCTGCGGGGTGTCTGTTTTTGTTATATTAAATTGAATTTTGTTATTTATTTTCGGAATTACTAACATTAATACTAACGTAAAGAATAAAATAATTATAACAAAAGGGAATATTTAGATTGTTTTATGCCAATGTAACCGCTATAATCTTGCATATACCGAAATATCTAACGAAATTAAAATATTTTGTTAGTGTTTGTTATTAATAACGAAGCTGAGTATGTGGAGGTGAATAGTTAGCGAGTAGGTCTGTAATTGTCTTCTATAAGGACAGATAGTTATTGGGTTCATAACAGCTGGTTGGCTATTCTTATTATCAAATCCATTCATTTTCGAAGGAGAATTAGGAATGAAAAAAGCGAAAAAGTGGCTGGGGAGTATACTTGCCTGTGCAATGATAATGTCTCCTTTCCCCTCTGTAATTTCTGCAGCAGCAGCGCCATCGACTGTGGGATTCGGTGATACACAGGGTCACTGGGCACAACAAAATATTGCGAAGTGGGTAGAAAATGGCGTATTAAACGGGTATCAGGATGGTTCTTTTCATCCCAATGAAGGAATTACAAGAGCTGAGTTTGCTACGATCTTGAATAAGGTATTTGGTTTCTATATGAAGTCAGATCAATCTTTTTCCGATGTAAAAGCGACCGATTGGTATGCAGATCAGCTTTCGTTGGCACGATATGCTGGGTATTATGAAGGATACTCAGAGAATAAAGCACAAGCTACTGATTATATAACGCGTCAGGATGCGGTGACGATGTTGGCTCGGATATTTACTCTTCAAGACATTGAAAGCGCTTCATCGATGAGCGGATTTAGTGATTCCGCTCAGATTCAGGCTTATGCTAAGGATGCAGTTCATGCGCTCTCAGGTTTGATTACAGGGTATGAGGATGGAACCTTTAAGCCGCTTGGAAGGATCACCCGTGCCGAAGTTATAACGTTAATTAATAAAATAGTGAAGAGTTATTACTCGCAATCTGGAAGCTTTGAAGGAGGAATAGTTTTTGGGAATGTAGTCGTTAATCAGGATGGTGTTGTGTTAAAAAATGCAACGATAAACGGAAACCTGTATCTAACTGCTGGGATCGGTAACGGCGAAGTGACCCTTGAGGGTATTAAGGTTACGGGCACCACATTTATTGCAGGTGGCGGGATAAACTCCATTCTTATTAAGAATAGCTCATTAGGCAAAGTAAATATAAATCGTAAAGAGGGTGAGGTTCGTGTCCTCACGAGTGGTACAACCCAAATTTCTCAGCTAACGGTAGATAGTCTAGCAAGACTGGAGTTTGGAACTGGGACGATGATCACCACGGGAATTCTAAATAGCACTGTGGGGCTGATCCTAGGTGAAGGCGCATCGATTGCTAATCTAAACGTAGCTGTCAAAGCGACTGGAACCACTCTTTCCGGTCAGGGCGACATTGCAAAAGCGGACGTTAAAGCAACAGGAGTAACGTTGAACGGTAAGCCCATTGCTCCTGGCACAATTGTCATTATCAAAGGCAATCAAGGTCCTGTAGCAACGACTACCCCAGCGCCTACCTCGGCATCAGGCTCATCAACAACGCCGGTAGGTCCGACTAATCCAACCGCGGCACCTACAGCGACACCAATACCAACGGAAACACCGACACCAACAGCGACACCGACAGACCCGACGGGTCCTGTGGGACGTATCGAGAATTTAGCGGATGTTGGTGCAAGTAGTGAGACTAAATCGCTATTCGCCTATTTACAGGATATCCGCGGCAGTGAGATCTTGTTTGGACATCAGCATGCTACTACAGAAGGACTTTCTATTACTGAAAAGGACGGAACGCAGTCTGAGGTCGAGAATGCAGTAGGCGACCTTCCGGGGCTGTTCGGCTGGGATACGCTTAGTCTTGAAGGTTTTGAGAAACCAGGCGATCTAGGCGCAACCCAGCTGGAGAATCGTGATAAATTAATCGGCGTGATGAAATCTGCTTATGAAAAAGGCGGCGTGCTTACATTAAGCTCGCATATGCCGAACTTCGTCACAGGAAAGGACTTTTATGACACCAAAGGGAATGTGCTTACGCATATATTACCCGGCGGTGACAAACATGCGGAATTTAATGCATTCCTGGATATGATTGCGGACTTTGCAAATAACTTAAAAGATGATGATGGTAAAGCTATTCCAGTCATTTTCCGTCCATTCCACGAGCAAAATGGTGGCTGGTTCTGGTGGGGTGCGCCTTACCGTACGAAGGAGCAGTATGCTGAAATTTATCGTTATACCGTTGAATACTTAAGGGACAAAAAAGATGTGCATAACTTCTTATATGCGTTCTCACCGGGAAGTCCATTTAACGGCACAGATGCGACATTCCTTGAGACGTATCCGGGAGATGACTATGTCGATATCCTTGGCTTCGATAATTATTATGACGGAACCACTGAGGGTTGGTTTGATTCAGTCGTGAAGGATGCTAAGCTGATCTCGAAGCTGGCGGATGATAAGGGGAAAATCGCAGCATTTACTGAGTTCGGTTATTCGGGTGTGAAGCCAACTGGAACGAAGGACCTGAAATTCTTTACCAAGCTAATCGCTGCACTGCAGTCTGATCCGGATGCTAAACGGATGGCGTACATGCAGACTTGGGCGAATTTCAATACAGATTCTATCTTTGTCCCTTATAGAAATGCTCCAAACGGGCTAGGGGATCATGAACTGCTCCCTGATTTTGTAGACTATTATAATGATCCGTATACAAGCTTCAGCCATGAAGTGGCTATTGCGGATGCGTATTCGAAACAGGTAACTACAGAAACCGAGCAACCTTTTTTACACATTGCCTCACCAACGGCAAACCAAACAGTGCCCACGACAAAAGCATCGACCCTTCGTGTTCGTGTGTTGAATCAGGATGTGGATAAAGTAACCTACCTGATTGGGGATGACACAACAGAGTACAGCATGGCAGCTGACGCAGAAGGTTTCTATTACTTGGCAGATTGGACACCAGGTGTAGCCTTCGACGAAACTGGCGTGATGCTTACTGTTAAGTCCTATGCAAAGGATGGTTCTGTACTTTCACAAACGATCCTAATCTTTGTAAGTGACGTAGAGGGCAATGGGGACCCATTGATTGTAGATACTTTTGAGAATTACAAAGGGAATGATGAATTACTTCGTGCGGCATTAAGTCCTGCGGGTGATCTAAATACGATCTCACTTGATGCGGACCATAAAAATGATGGCAAGTATGGCCTGAGATTCGATTATAATGTGGATGGCCAGGGTTATACAGGTCGTACCAAAAACATGAATAATGCCGACTGGTCGGACGCCAACAAATTGAAGCTCTGGATTGCACCTGATGGCAGCGACCACAAGCTTGTTATTCAGGTCAATGCAAGCGGCATTTCTTTTGAAGCTTATCCTTCACTGGCAGGTACGACACCTGGCTTGGTGGAAATTCCATTCAGCCAGTTCGCTCCAGCGCCATGGGATACAGGAAATGCCGGTAAAGTAATCACTAAAGAGAACCTTAAGGACATTCGGGCAGTGTCTATCTACGTAAATAAAAAGGACATAGTAGCAAGTACGTCTGGTACGCTGTACTTCGACGATATTGCAGCGTTTAATGATGGAACGGGTGGCGTTCCTAATGGGGGCGAAGGCCCTGGCAGCACGCCAGAACAGGCGAAGCTGTTGTATGGTTTCGAAAAAGATACTCAGGACTGGACAGTAGAGCAAAATAATGCGAGTGCAAGCGCGGCGGTAATCTCGACTGATGAGGCTGCTGAGGGAACTCATTCGTTAAGCACCTTGTTCTCACTCGATTCAGATGGAGCTTTTGAGCTCAGCAAAAATGGCAGTCTGGATCTGAGCGCGGTTGATAAATTAAGCGCACAAATTAAACTGTCGAACGGAACAGCGGATGCACGTTTGTATATTAAGACGGGATCAACCTGGTCTTGGGCTGACAGTGGAGCTGTGAAAGTAGATTCGAGCGGATTTACTACGGTTTCGCTCAACTTGGCAGGTATTGCAGATCTTAATAGTGTAAAAGCCATAGGTATCAAGCTCGAGGGATTCAGTGGTACGGGAACTTCTACGCTGTATCTGGATGATGTTCGGACCCTGAAGAATGGTACCGCACCTGAAGCTGTCGTCTATGGCTTCGAGGACAATACACTGCAAGGCTTCAGCATCAATGTGGATGAAAATAATAAATATAATACAGCGCTGGCTCAGAATCTATCGGTGAGCAATGCTGTGTATGCTGAGGGAACTCATTCGATGCAAGCGGACTTAACATTGAATGGAGGGCAATTCCAGCTGCGTCGTATGGTGGTTACCAACTTAGCGAATGCATCAACAATTACGCTTAAAATCAAGGTTGTACCTATTGATGCAAGCGATGTTAGCGGTGTAATGGCTCAGCTGTTCACCCAAAGTGGCTCAAGCTGGGGAACATGGACTGCTTCTACGGCTACACCAGTAGATGCCAATGGATTTACTACAATAACACTGGATATCAGCAAGGTAGCGGATCGTAATTTGACCCAAGCGATTGGCGTTCAAGTCATGACCACAGCAACTGATCCAGTAGGTAGTGCTACCGTATATGTGGACGAAATCACGATTAAATAGAAAGTAGTAAAGCCGGAAGCGAACATTTTACGATGTTCACTTCCGGCTTATTTATTTAGCATCAAATTTATTCATTTTAAGTCGAGTATCTGCTTGAAATTAACGAAGCTTAATAGACCCGCCATCTACCATGATAGTCTGGCCCGTAATATAATCGGAATCTTCACTCGCTAGGAATACCGCAACACGCCCGATATCACTTTCCAGTTCACCCAATCTTCTCAAAGGGATTTTCGAAATCATGTTTTGGTAATACTCAGGGTTTGCTTCTGCCCATTCAATCATGCCAGGGGAATTAGCAATTGGAGCAATGATGTTTACGTTGATTCCAAATGGACCAAATTCATTAGCGGCTACCCGGGTAATTCCACGGATGGCTTCTTTTGCAGCAGCATATGTTCCTTGATTGGTATCCCCGTTGAGGCCAGCGCCCGATGCAAAATTAATAATTTTACCTTGTGCTTCTTTTAAATACGGTAGTGCTGCTTGCATGAAATAGAAGGTTGGATAGAAGCCTGTATCAAAAGATAAATCGAAATCAGCCTGTGTAGTTTCTTCGATAGATTTCATTCTGGATGCGTGGGCATTGTTTACTAAAATATCTATTTTTCCAAATTTATCAGCTACTTGTTTAGCAAGGTGAGCTATTTTATCGTGTTCCTTGAGGTTCGCTTGAATAAAGATAGATTCAGGTTGATATTCTTGTAATTCTTTAATTGTTTCTTTGCCGGTTTCTTCATTGAGGTCAATAATAGCTACCTTAGCGCCTTCTTTAACAAAAGCCAGGGCCATCCCTTTACCAATACCGCCTGCTCCACCAGTAATAATAGCTACTTTTCCTGCAAGTCTGCTCATGTTGGTATCTCCTTTTTGTGAAAAAAATGTAGTATCTAACTCTTATCAGAGGTAAGGTGTAATTGTTACTTCGACTATATATTACCCAAAATAGTAGCTATATTTACCATGAAGTAGAAACGGCATCATTTACCAGTAAAAATATAGATGGTGACCGACGATGAATGTTCAAGTAGCTGATGAGGCCTGTTCCAGCTCTTATGTACATGTTGAGCGATTGAATTAAGCGGCGCACCAAGTGATGAGCAATTGATGATTCATGTGTCGCTCCAAGTGACGCTGCAAGTGATGCAATAGGTGAAGTATTTATAGAGTAATTAGGGAATTTCTCCCTGAAATTCAGAGATTTCTGTTCATCAGACTTATAATTAGGGAAAACTTACCTGATTTTCGGCCGATTTAGTAACTAATTAAGAAATCCCCTATTTATTAGGGAGGAAATCCCTGATTTCGTGCATTTAGAGCGAATATCGGCTATTTTCAGGGAGTTTTTCCCTAATTAGTTTAAACCCTACCGCAAGCCGTATGAAAAACTCACCTAATATATCGTTCACCGCTCACCGCCCACCATCCAACCGCCCAACCCAATATCAGAGAACGCTACGCGTGGTATATGGTCATATGGCACAGTAAAATCCATTACTTTTCTTTTCAATTCCATTCCATAAAAAAGAAGCTGCCCCCAAGTAGAATTCACTACTTTTGAGACAGCCTCTTATGGATATTTATAAAGGAAACCCCATCGAGATTACCGCACCGCCATTTCTTCGGTTGCCTGCGCTGATCTGACCTCCACAACGCTCGATGATTGCGCGGGAAATAGCCAGTCCAAGTCCGGATTCTCCGTCTTTTCCTTTTACAAAACGATGGAAGAGATAAGGAAGCAGATCGTCCGAAATTCCAGGGCCATCGTCACTTACGGATAACAGAGCCCGGCCCTCCTTGACTGAAACATGGATATAGATATGTTGATTAGCATAACGTGCTGCATTGGAAACTACATTAAGAAGCGCCTGTAGCAGCTTATCCCTATCCGCACGGATCGTAAGAGAATCTTGATGATCGTGGGAGATATGGAGGGTTAATTCTTTTTTCATTAATAGAGGGTTCATTCGTTCGATGGTTTCTGTCAGTAGATCTTTTAAACAAATAACCGTAGGCTTGAATATATCTTCCTCGCTGTCCAGCTTCGCAAGTAAAGTCATTTCGGACACGAGCTTCTTCAAGCGGCTGCTTTCGCTCATGATAATGTCTAGCCCTTTTACTACATTCTCACCTTCAAAAACACCATCCTTAATCCCTTCAGCGTAGCCGGAAATGGACATTAAGGGAGTTTTTAATTCATGAGACGCATTCTGGAAAAATTGTTTCTGCACATGGTTGAAACGATTTAATTCATCTGCCATGTCATATACCGATTGAGCGACAGATCCAAGCTCTCCACCAGCTTTAATTAATTTAACATCTGAGAAGTGCCGTTCTTTGACTTTGCGGAGTTCTTGTTGCAGCCTCATTAGAGGTTGAATCAGCTTCTTGGTGATAAATAGGCCAAATAGGAACATAAATGCTCCCGCTGCGCTGAAAACGATCAGCAGTCTTTTGAGCAAAGCTTGTTCAATAGCAGTGACTGCGCTCATAGGGGTTAGTAGAGTTAGCGTGCCTATAGGTGTAGCCTTCACTTCAGTAATATACCGTGTATCTGTTCCATTCCAAATGTTCTGGAGCTCAGTGGCTTGGCCTGTGACACTCTTGGCATCATAGTTTATTGCAATTGAACTCATCTCTGATGATGTGGACAAGACTTTTCCTGTCTCATCGCTAAGAATGGCTTCGACGCCTGCAGTGCTTAGAGAAGGTAAGGTCACCGGCAGAGCTTCCAGCTGAGTGCCAATCTCCCCGATGTATTTACTTTCTTCAGTCAATGTAACTGACATCGCCGCACCAATGGTTCTTAAATCCTCTTTTTGTGTTCCGACAAAATGGTTGAGTAGTACAAAATGGATCACGACTGCAGTAATAGATAGTAGCAATACCAATGCAATACTAAAGGCTAAATTAATCTGATGTGCTAGTTTCATTCGTATGCTCACCCCCATCTGTTCTCATGCGGTATCCGTGTCCCCATACTGCCTCAATGGGCAAATGCTCCAGTTTTTTGCGCATCCGTTTAATTAGATGATCCACGGCGCGATCACTTCCAAAATAGTCGTCCCCCCACACATAGCTCAGCAGCTCATCTCTTGTAAATGCCCGGTTAGGGGCATCGGCGAATACTTTTAGCATGGTGAATTCCTTGCTGGTCAAGTCCACCTCTTCACCACACCAGAATACACGTCTTTCTTCCGGCAATAGTAGAAGCTGGTCGATTTCAAGACGGGTGGAAGTGGTCTGACTGTTCAACTTTTCGGCCTGATTACTCATTTTGTACCAGCGTTGAAGCTGCCGTTTGATCCGGGCGACTAATTCACGAGGGCTGAACGGCTTGACTAGATAATCGTCACTGCCAAGCTCCAATCCTAATATTTTATCCACTTCATTATCTCTTGCGGAGATCATAATGATCGGTACTTCGGCTTCGTTACGAATCCTTTTACAGAACTCATAACCATCCATGCCGGGGAGCATAACATCAAGTACCCACATATCCGGGGGGCTTGTCTGCCACAAGGTCCATGCTTCCTCAGCGCTGCCAAGGCCGATGGTGTGGTAATTTTCTTTTTGTAAATAAGCTTCAACAAGATTGCGTATATGTTCATCATCGTCGACTACGGCAATGAGATATGGATTATTCATTTCGGGTTACCTCCAAATTATTCTCCTACAAGTATATCAATCCAGAGGTGGGTAAGGGCGGCTGCCATCGTTTTTCCACAAATTAACCAATGTTCTGCCACACCCATTATGTAAGCTTGGTCTTGTAAGATCATTCGAATCGACGAGGAGTGTTGTATTTATGAATCAACAGATGTTATTTAAAAAGTTAGCGCTGTCCGCCCTGCTAGTGTCCGCCGTTGCTGCACCATCTGCAACGAACGCAGCAAGTGGAGCGCAAGACGGAAACACGAAAACAACGGCTGCAGCCGTGGTTACTGCTGCCTCTAAAGGAACAATTGCCACTAAAGTAACCACTATTGATTGGGTAAATCCCCTAGAGTTGGCTAAGACCTACGCACCTAATACCCAAGAAGATTGGAAGAACACCTTGGATCAGTATTATAAGGTTGCTGGATTTAGTATAACCGCACTTGCCGAGCTTGTGCCTGCGGAACTGGTGGAGGGAGTTCAATTATCTAAAGAAATACTATCCACCGAAGCTCTACCTGCAGGATATATTGAAGCTGGTCGTAACCTTGAAGTAATACCTGTAGTCGATGATATGCAGGTAGATAGCAATATCACTACTTCAATTAAAGCTGTAGACGCGACTTCAATTGCTATTTCCATTCCAGATCTTAGCGACGCGGATAAAGCTTTTTTCAAAGCCCAAGATGATCTGAATAGTGCCGCTAAATCCAAAGATGCGACTGTGATCAAGGAAGCTTTAGCTAATCTGCTGGATCAATATAAAGAGAAAATCAAGGAGCTTGAAACAGCCAAATAACAGCGATTAGCGAGGCTTGCTACAGAATAGAGATACTGAAAAGGGTAAAGATAAAAGACACCTCGCGGGGTGTCTTTTTTGTATGCATATCAATCTTCACGCTTTGCCTGTGGCCCTTACTTGCTTCCGCCAGTTCACACCGATCACCCCGGCGATGATCATCACTGTACCGGTCCAATGGTACCATTCCAGTTGCTCATTCAGCAGAAGTACACCACCGAGAATAGAGACAACTGTTGAAAGACTGCCGAAAATGCTCACGCGTGAAGCTTCCATCCGTGATAAAGCATAGTTGGAGAGGAAGGAGGTTACGAGGGAGGAGAGTACGCCGAGATAAAGCATGGAGAATATAAATTTTGGCTCTTGAAAAGGTGTGAAATACTGACTCAAGGTTCCTGCCGAACCATGCTTAATGATCGACAGTCCATTAAAAAATATAAATCCGAACAAAGTAATCATATAGGTAAGTTCTTTGGGACTCCAGGTACGTGTCAGCTTTCGAGCTGCAACATTATAACCGGCAAGGGATAAAGCTGAGATTAGGATAAGTAAGACGCCCCAAAGACTAGAAGAAGAGATACTCAAACCTGGAATGGCAAAGATAAGAATAATGCCTGCAACTGAGATTAATGTAGAGATCTTTTGGAAGCTGCTCGTGGTTTCCTTCAAGAACATCGCCGCCAAAAGGATGGTGAAGATGGGCATTGTCGCCTGAATAATACCCGCTACAGCGGAAGTTGTATACAAAAGTCCATACGCCTGAAGGGTGAAATATAACGCTGGATACATTAAAGCCAGTGGGATTATCACTGCGGCCTTGGATATTCCAAACTTCACCCGCCCCCACCCTGGAAAAGTAAATAAAGAAGCGGCAAGGAAAGATAACGTGAAGCGATGAGCTAGCGTATCAAAAGGATCCGAGACGGTTAGGGCCATTTTTACAAATATAAAGGAAAACCCGACGATAATAGCATTCATGACAGCTGCTGCTATCGCTTTTTGAGTAGAAGATGTATTCATTAGTAAAGACCTCCAAAGTGTTGCGCGCATTTAGGTACCGGTCCTGTTCTGCTCTTTATTCTAAGGCTAGAGTAGCTGTGCTACAATGTAATTATTATTCATCTGTACCGGTACAGAATAAGCTTGGAGGAAGGTGAAAGGGATGTATAAGTATTCGGAGTTAATCAACGAGCTAGAAGCGCAAATTGCCGAGGATGCGTATCGTGAGGGAGATAAATTACCGTCTATCCGGGAGTTGTCCTTACGTTATGGATGTAGTAAAAGTACGGTTATTCGCGCGTTACAGGATCTTCAGGACAAACATTTAATCTATGCCGCCTCAAAAAGTGGTTATTATGTCATGAAACGAAGCGGACAGCGAAAAGACGAAGGTGCACATTGGATCGATTTTACGGTGTCTGCACCCGACCCGGATATTTTTCCGTATCTGGATTTCCAACATTGTATTAATAAAGCGATTGATATGTACCGCAATGACTTGTTCATCTATGGAACGCCGCAGGGGCTTCCTTCTCTTATTCGTGAAATGCAGCGGCATCTGGCTTCTTATCAGGTATTTGCCAATCCGGATCAGATTTTTATTACCTCAGGTGTGCAGCAGGCGCTTGGCGTATTGACCCGAATTCCTTTTCCGAATGGCAGGCAGCGAGTGCTGATTGAGCAGCCGGGTTATCCGCTTTTTATGGAATATCTGAAGACGTATGGCATTGAGACAGAGGGGATAAAGCGTTCGGATGCTGGGGTGGACTTGAATGAATTAGAGCGGTTATTTAAGACAGGCCAGTTCAAGTTCTTTTATACCGTCCCGCGATTTCATAATCCGCTCGGCGTCTCCTATACCCGTACCCAGAAGAAGGCGATTGCTCAGCTAGCAGCTAAATACGATGTGTATATCGTTGAAGATGACTACATGGCGGACTTGGAGCAGGATGCAAAAGAGGATCCGATCTACGCTTATGACGATGCTTCCCATGTGATCTATTTGAAAAGCTTTTCCAAAATTATATTTCCGGGTCTGCGTGTCGGTGTCGCTGTACTGCCAGAGGTCCTGTGTGACTCTTTTAACCGATTCAAAAGACTGATGGATATAGATAGCTCTATGCTGTCTCAGGCTGCCCTGGAGTTGTATCTGAAAAGCGGAATGTTCGAGCGCCACCGAAAAAAGATGCGTTCCTGCTACGAAAAAAGATCCACGCTGCTCCATGAATCGATTATGAGAGAGTTAGATACAGCGACAGCACAACATTATTCCTACCATCCAACCGGCCAGCTTGGTGTGCATACGTATCTGAAGCTTAGTGACAGCGTAAAGACAGAACAGATGATCAAACGTCTGCAAAAAAAGTTCATTCGCATCGAAATGGCGGACAGCGGGTATCTGCCCTCTTTTAATAAAGAGAAGATTCTAAAGCTCAATGTATCCAGTGTAAAAGAGCCGGATATTCGCTCTGGCATTGAACAGGTAATGCAAGAAATACGCTGAGAGCGCAGCAATAAATGAGTGGATGATAATGGTGGAAATGCTGGGAGCCCATTGGAGTAGAAACAAAAAAGCGTTCCTCCAGTAACAGGGATCGTTTTTTTGCGTTGTGGGTCGTCGGCAAATCTGGCAGCAGTGAACTGATGGACAGCAGATCTCATTATCGGTACAACTCGCAGTAATCTCTGGTTCTTCTATAAATATCCGAACACATTTTCTGTGCAATCTTCGGCCGAGTCATGCGGACCCAGATAACGTTATTTGCTAGTTTTTAGCCTTTGAAGCAGGTTTTCGGACACCAGCGCCGCTATTCAATTAGAAAGGGGTTATATTGGGTGGTTTTCATGCTAATAACGGCTATGGGGTCCGCTAGCACTCTAAAAATGTGAAAAAGCCGCTTTTAAGGTCAGCTGTGTCGGATAGCGAATTCGCTAAGTGCAAATTACCAAGATGCTTTATTCATTTTTGCTTCGGTAGCGAGTATCAGCAACAAGCGCAAAAAAAGAGACCGGGTTCGGTCTCTTTTAGTTATTTCTCGATAGGAGGTATGAATTAATTCGCAAAAAAGTTCGGCAGGAACTCTTTATTAGCTTCCAGCATTTCGTCCAGCATCCGAATCGCTACGTCCACGGACGGAACAAGCGGGTGATGTGCGAGCGCCTGAAGGGCAAGGGCGCGGTCTCCGGTGACAGCGGCGTCAATCGCCAGCTGTTCATAGGTTTTGACAGCATGAATGAGTCCTTTAGCCATGGTTGGAATTTTGGTCAGTGGCAGAGGTAGCGGGCCGTTTTTGGTGACCACGCAGTTCACTTCAATGCTGGCGTCATCTGGCAGGAAGTCCAATATGCCATGGTTAGCGACATTTAGGGTCTGAATGT
Source organism: Paenibacillus sp. FSL H8-0315 (assembly GCF_038005365.1). Classification (NCBI taxonomy): domain Bacteria; kingdom Bacillati; phylum Bacillota; class Bacilli; order Caryophanales; family Paenibacillaceae; genus Paenibacillus; species Paenibacillus sp. FSL H8-0315. The sequence continues at coordinate 3,591,510 of NZ_JBBOTA010000001.1, forward strand.
CGTTTGATCCGTTATGAAGCGATCTCATGAGATTAACAGCTGCTTCTGAGTAAAAAGCACCGCCGCGCTGTTCCAGCTGCTTCGGCTTCTCGCTTAGCTCTAGATTGCCATAAAGCTCGAAGAGCTCTTCTTCTACACGTTTGACGACTTCAGCACGGTTAATGCCTTGCTTATGGGAGTCCATCTGCTCTTCGAGCATGGCATCGGTCATATAGAAATATTTTAAATAGTATGAGGGCAGTGCATGAAGGGATTGCAGGAATTCCGGGTTCCATTCTCTTGCCGGTACGTTCTTAGCGCTGTAGCTGGTTGTATCTGCAAGCATATCATCCAGCTTGTCTTCACCTTCAACATCGATACGAGTAATCCAGTGCAAGTGGTTGAGGCCCACAAATTCGGCATATACACGGTCTGCTGCTACATTATATTTGGCAGAGACTTGCTTGATCAGGCCGATAGGTGCGTTGCACAGGCCAATACTTTTTACCTTAGAATATTTCAGAACGGCTTCGGTGACCATCCCAGCAGGGTTAGTGAAATTGAGCAGCCATGCGTTGGGAGCCAGTTCCTCGATATCACGGCATACATCCAGAATAACAGGGATGGTGCGCAGTGCTTTCATCATTCCCCCAGGACCTGTTGTTTCTTGGCCAATAACGCCATATTTGAGCGGAATCGACTCATCACGAGCACGGGCATCAAGCATGCCGACACGCATCTGAGTGCTGACGAAGTCGGCGCCTTCGATCGCTTTACGGCGGTCTGTTGTCAGATGAACCTCAATCGGAAGGCCGGATTTCTCCACCATACGTTTTGCCAAGTTACCTACAATATTCAGCTTGCGAAGACCAGGCTCAATATCTACAAGCCATAATTCGCGCACGGGAAGTTCTTTATAGTGAAGAATGAATCCCTCTACTAATTCTGGGGTATACGAAGAACCTCCACCGATAACTGCAATCTTTAATCCTTGGTTAGCTGCCAAGATTAATCACTCCTGTCTTGTAGTTTGTTTGATCGATTCATAATCCTGAAATTTCCGCATTTTCTCATACACTTCACTACTAATGGTCAACCCATCTTGATCCATAGCTGACCATACTGCACCGACTACAGGCTCTGTGGCAAGGGTAACCACTGTTGCCTGAGGGGCTGCAGCGCGTACAGCTTTCTCGATAGGCTGGCGAATCCAACCGCGATCCCCCCGGGTTAGCAGACTTCCTGCCAGCACCACATCGAAGGTCTCCTGCTCCATGCCTAGCTTGTGAATGATAGCTGCCGCAGACTTACCTAGTTCAACCCCTTGCCGATGTAAAATCTCCAATGCTACGGCATCTCCTTCAGCTGCTGCTTCAAAGAGCAGGCGGGCAACATTTACAGGTACTTTTTTCCAATGATCGAGGAAATCGTGAAACATATGCCCAACTTCCTCATAACCTAACATTTTTAGCAGTAAGCCTGTTAATAGGGTGGGCTGTTCTCGGCCGTCCCAAGCTCGGATAACGGAACGAAACACCTCAATATTGAGTGCGCCACCCCCGCCAAAATCACCGTACATATAGTCAAAGCCGCCGCATTGATAATGCTCTCCCTGCAGGTTTCTGCCTGCTGAATTGGTGCCGGTGCCGCAGATGAGCGCGACACCATAAGGGCGATTCGTTCCGGCGCGTAGACCGATCATAGTGTCACAGTTAATGGTGTATTTGGTGAATCCTATCTGGCGTATCATCGGATGGAGAATAGCATAGTCGGCCTCGCGATCAGCACCGGCAAGTCCGAGATAGGTATGCTGGATGTCTTCCAACCGGAGTCCGGCTTCAGCCAGCGCCCCGAATGTGGCCTCTTGAATACTGTTGGCGGCCTCAAGGGCGCCTGTCTGGTGGTTGCCGTTACCACTCTTGCCTTTGCCAAGAACATTGCCATGTTCATCGCTTAGCAGAGTATAGGTTTTCGTGCCTCCCCCATCGATCCCCAAGTAGTAAGTCAATGGTCGTCACTCCTAGTGTATAAATTTAATCTACTCAGCTCCGGTAGATTCACGTACGATAAGTTCAGGATCAATCCGCATCCCGGCTCCACGTTTCATCTTTCCGGAGATGCGTTTGAGTAGCATATCCGCGGCTGCCAGCCCGATTTTGTCTGCAGGCTGACGTATTGTTGTCAGATGTGGATGAAGCTGTGAAGCAATATAATGATCGTCATAGCCGACCACTGCCACCTCTTCGGGTACCTGAATGCCCGCTTCCATCAGGGCATTGATGACTCCAAGCGCGATATTGTCATCCCCGGCAAATACGGCGGTGGGCAGCTTTCCTTCCTTCAGCCAACGTTTGCAGGTATCGTATCCCATCCCAATATCGAAATCACCAGGCACGATCTCAAAGGGGGCCAGTCCTTGTTCCTGAAGCGCCTGTAGAAATCCACTGCGCCGCTCCCGCGTACTCCGGAACATTTCCTGACCGCAGAGATGAGCGATTGAAGTGTGTCCCAGCTCCAGCAGATGACGCGTAGCTGCGTATCCCCCCTTGAAGTTGTCGATCGTGATGGAGTAGGTATCATTTTCGGGCTTCTGATTATCTATCAGCACATAAGGAATACCCCGCCGTTTTAACTCCACAATATAATTATCCTCTTCCATCGGAGAGAGCAGAATTAAACCGTCTACACGATCCTCCTGAATTAAATAATGGCTATCATCCGATTCGATGCCTGTTGAGATGGATATGGCTAAAAAATAACCATGCATCGCTAATATTTCATTCAGCTCTTTGACCACTGCGTCAAAAAAGGAATCTTGCAGGGTAGTGACAATAATGCCGATAATTCCCGTCTTACCGCTTGCCAGACTGCGTGCCGCAGCATTAGGGCGGTAATCCAGCTCTTTAATTGCCTCCAGCACCTTTTGGCGATTATTCTCGCGTACCGATTCGGCCCCATTTAACACCCGGGATACGGTTACAACGGATAATCCGGATTTTTTGGCTACATCAAAAATACTCACTTTCATCTTTAATTCTCCTCACGGCAGATTTTCCGATCCTGTTTTCTACTTTCAGTATACAGGGTTGGCAGACTGTCCGCTAAACGTATGATTTCACGCAGGTATACCGTCCCTAAAGGGGGCGGTATACCTGCCAAACAGTTATCGCTGAATGATCTCTGTAACCTTCTTCTGAATCGTCGCCATCACCTCTTCAACCGTCTTATGTCCAGTTTCTACTGGCTGCAATTCATTAATGAACATGTCATTAATTTGCGAGTAGTTGGTGATTAAGTGGTTATAGGATTCGAAGCCGTAGTTAACAGCACCCTCGTAGACATTTTTGATATCCTGTGGATCGATACCTTCAAAATGTTTATAGTAAGCTTCTGCAGCTTCGGTGTTGACTGGTGGGTTACCGCCACTAAGCTCAATGGATTTCTCTTGCACTTCGCTTGTGATCAGGTATTTGATCCATTCAAAAGCTTCCTTCGGATGTTTGGAGTCCTTCAAGATCAGCAGCGGATCGACATAAAGGGTGCTACGTACCTTATCGTTGCCTCCCCATGGTACAGCGGCTACGCCAATTTTGAAGGGGAAGTCATTTGCACCTGCAAGGTTCCATGAGCCTCCGATAGACATGCCGATTTTACCAGCAACAAAGGGATCGCCGTTCTGTCCAGCTACACTTTTGCTCCATTCGGAAGAAGGAGAGACTTTATCCTTAAAGACAAGATCAAAAAGCTTGTTGTAGGCAGCGATCACTTCAGGGGAGTCAAAATAAGTCTCGGAAGGCACGCCGCCATTAGTCCATGTATCTTCTGAGTAAGGCTCCGCTCCAAAATATAACGGCCGCATATCGCGTTCGGACCAAGTGAAGTCTACGCCATATTGAGTTTTGGCGATATCATCGGATACAAGCGTCATTTGTTTAGCTTCATCGACCATTTTTTCAAACGTCCAGCTCTTATCTTCATAATCGCTTGTTGGATAAGTCAGTTTGGCCGCATCAAACATGTCTTTGTTATAGAGCATTAAGGTGACATACATATTGACCGGGATGCCGTAAGTGTGATCTTTAACCTTGTAGATACCCATTAGATTCTCTGGGATACTATAATCCTCTGCCTTGAAACCATCCTCTTTCATAAGGTCGGTCATATCGAACAACATACCCTTATTGTAGTATTCTGCGAAACCTCCATACCCCCAGTGACTTGTCACGTCGGGCGATTTGCCGCCGGCAATTAGCGTTTGCAGCTTGCTGTCGAACTGCTCATAAGGTGCTTTTTCCACTTTCACTTTAATATTCGGATGCTGCTTCTCGAAATCAGGGATTAATTTTTCGACAAATGTGCGGTCTTCTGAATCTATTGTGTAATGGGTAATCGTTACCGTTTCTGCTTTGCCTCCAGAATTAGTAGAGTCACCGTTTCCTCCAGATAGGGCGTTACCCGCCGATTTGCCGCCGCTACAGCCTGATAAGGCTAGAACAACGAGCATGGTAGCTGCAAGTAAAAGCACAATACTTTTCCTGTTCTTGTTCATTAGCTAAACCCTCCATGATTTCAAGTATATTTGGCCGCCGGATGGCGGATTATTACTTAATCCCTGTAAGTACTATCCCTTCGACGAACTGTTTCTGGGCTACAGCAAACAGCGTAACGATTGGGACCATAGCTAGAACCGAAGCAACCATTAGCAGATGCCAAGGTGGAATGCGGAACCTCGATGAGGTAAGAGAAGCCATCCCGACGGGTAGCGTGAACTTATCTGATGAGCTTAAGTAAAGCACTGGCGTAAGCAGATCATTCCAGTTGTAGATAAAAGCAAAGATAGCTACGGTCGCAAGTGCAGGTTTGGAGAGTGGGATTGCTATGGTAGCCCACATCCGTATTTCACCACAGCCATCAATGCGTCCGGCATCAAACAGCTCTTCAGGCAATGTGGAGAAGAATTGGCGCAGCAGAAAAATATTATAGGCTGAGCCGAAGAAAGCAGGCACGATCAGGGGTAAAAAGGTATCTATCCAGTTCATTTGCGAAAAGAGTACAAATTGCGGAATCATAATGGCCGGATAGGGTAACATCATGGTGCTCAGCAGCAGGATGAACCACACCTGATTACCTGTACCTCTGAATCTGGCGAATCCATAGGCAACCAGCGCCGAAGAAATCAAGGTTCCCACAACACTAAAGCCGGCGATAATCAGACTGTTTTTATAAAGAGTACCGAACTGCAGGGTATCAAATATTTCTGTGTAATTGCTCCACTGCCAGCTCTCCGGAAGAAAGGTGGGTGGGAACTTCAGCATCTCGCGTTTGGACTTAAGTGAAGTGGAGACCATGAAGAACAAAGGAAGCAGCATCAGAAATGTTGTAACTACTAGAGTAATAAAGCTGAAAATCTTAACAGGCTCCGCTTTCCGGCGGCGTTTTGTTCCTTTAGTCCGGGGGCTTAGCGCTCTGACTGTACTCATTTGCGTCCGCCTCCTTCATAGTGAACATAACGGTTAGACAATTTCATAATTAGTGCGGTGCAGAGCATAACTACGATAAGGAGCACCCATGCCAAGGCTGAGGAATAACCGGCACGATATTCTTTGAAAGCGCTGGTGTAGAGATTATAGACATAGAACCAGGTAGAGTAATTCGGCCCCCCTTGAGTCATGACAAAAGCTTGGGTAAAGACTTGGAAGGAATCAATCAGTCCCATAATCAGTTGGAAGAGCAGCACGGGAGAGATCATCGGTAAGGTAATGTTCAGGAAGATTCTGAAGCGCCCGGCACCGTCAAGGTTAGCGGCTTCGATCAAGCTAGCCGGTACGCCTTGCAGACCTGCAAGGAATAAAATCATTCCTGAGCCTGCTGTCCAGAAAGTCATGATGATCAAGGCATATAGTGCAGTGTCTGGGTTCATCAGCCAAGCCGGTCCATGAATGCCGAACCAGGAAAGGATGTAATTGAAGAGCCCGATCTGCGGGTTGAAGATCCAGTACCACAGCAGGGACATGGCCACGCCGGATACCATGCTTGGGAAATACATTGCTGTTCTGAAAAAGCCGCGCAAAGGAATGGTCTGGTGGAGCAATAGCGCAAAGCCAAGACCGAGTGCAAGCTGGATAGGTACACCGATGAAGGTATATCTCAGCGTGACAACCACCGATTTCCAGAACAGGTCATTGTGAAACATCTCTGTGTAGTTAGCGAGCCCGATAAATTTAGGTGGGTGTATGATGTCATAATCAGTAAAGCTGAAGTAAAGCGATGATAAGATAGGATAAAGGGCGAATACTAGGAAGCCGATAATCCAAGGAGAAATGAACAGATACATATAGAACGTCTGCCGCCTGTTCTCGCGATTGATCATGACACACCAACCTCTCGTTTTAAAAGTATAAGCGCTTTAACTTTTGATCATACTAACACTATTAATTAGCAATAATACTAGGTACCTAGAGATTAAAGTTTAACCGCTTTAACTTTTTGATTCGCTTTAATAAGCATATCATAGAGGATGATCACTAAATAATCAACACTTATTTTAACTATAAAAGCGCTATCAGTCATTAAACGTAACATACAGTCTGTCATTTTTGTGAAAAAGGGAGCTGAAATAAGATTCGGGAGTTTATTGTGTTAACTATTATAACGCAATTTTATTATTTTTTATTAATATTCCTCATGCTATGATTAGGTTTGGTCATATTTTGTTAGAAATGAGGAAACTGAATGACGACTAGACCTTACTTAAAAATGATCCAGCATTCTGTTACAGCCTCAGGGATTAGCTTTGAGGAAATTACACCGAATTTCGTATATAGAGCGACAGATGGAGTGAAATCATTTGTGATGGTAGACGCTGAGATCGGACTAAACAACAGTGCTTCTACGATCATTGCCATGAGTAAATCTCTAACTTATGATGTTTTGCATAAGGCGAATATCCCAGCCGTAGAACATATTTATTTGCCGCATCCAGACTCCAAATTTAGCAATTTGAATCCTTATCCATTGGCTGAGCGTTATTTCCAAGCGTACAATGGGGAGGTAGTTATGAAGCAGGATAACGGGGCGCAGGGAAATCATGTGTACAAAATCAATGAGATAGCCGATCTGCATGAAAAGCTGGATTTATTATTTTCTTTACAGCTTAATGGGGCAATAGGTCCTTATTATGAAGCGGAGATTGAGTATAGAATTGTAACTTTTAATCATCAGGCGCGTGTATTCCTTGGCAAAAAAAGAGTTCGTTCGTGGAAGCACAATTTGATTAACGGAGCTGTTACGATTGAGGTGAAAGATCAGGTCAAACAAGAGGCGCTGGCGGAGCTTGCCTCCCGGACCTCTAAAGCGCTGGGCCTTGATTTCTGCTCAGTAGATATCTTAGAGACAAATCAAGGCTTGTTGGTGATCGAAGTCAATCATAAGGTAATGTTAGATGAATATTGCAAGCAAAATCCAAGTGAAGTACCTGGCCTCTCAGACCTTTACAGGGAAGTTATTCTTCAGCGTATGAATCAGTTATAAGCCGATATTCAGCAGCGATTGCCCGAATAATCTTTTGGCATTTCCGATTAGAGTTTGCGTACCCACGATTACAATAATCTCGGAAGGTGATTGTTCTTTAACATACGTGAGAGCGTCCTCTAAATAAGGGAATTCGGAACTTTTTTCGAGAAAACTTTTAGCGATAAGCGGAGCATCCGTAGGGAAAATTAGATGGCTTATATCGGGTTTGGTTACGATTAGTTGATCCGAGACTGTACTCATGACTTCGATGACCCCTGTGTAATCTTTATCCTTAGGGACACCGATGATGGATGTGACGGTACGGCTGCGCTCAGGATTCACTAATTGAATAAGTTCAGCCAGATAGCTTGCAGAATCTCTATGAATAGCTCCGTCAATAATCGTCAGTGGGTCATGACAGATAACTTCACAACGTCCCGGCCATTGTAATTGTTCAAAACAGTGATGTACGATCTCCTGATCAAGGGGTCCCCCTGTAATCTCTTCACAAAGTGCGACTGCGCTGGCAGCATTGACCGCTTGAAACTGTCCCAATAGCGGAAGGGTCAAGGCTGGATAAACGGCTGGCTTCGTCCGGACATCAAAAGTAGTTCCGACAGAAGTGGTTGTGATAGATTCAGCTAAAAACTGTTCTTCATAATATTGCACAGGGTTGGAGGAGAGGTTGTCCTTCATGATCGCAAGAACGTCGGATTTCTGTTTGCTAACATAGACGTTTGTTGTGTTGTTTTTGACAATCCCCAGCTTGTGCAGTGTAATGCTGTTCAGATCAGGTCCCAAATGGGCCACATGCTCTTCCATAATCGGGGTAATGACAGCCCAGTCATTGCTCAGGACATTGGTGTCATCAAACCTTCCTCCTCTACCGCATTCAATCACATTGATATCTGTACCCTTCTCCTTAAAGTACAAAGCCGCAATAGCCAAAGCAACCCCAACCGGACCTTGATATTCATCAGCAGCAAGCTGCTCTTCGATCTGGTGGAAGCCCCCGCGAATTACATTACCTAATCGCACAAAATCTTCTGTGGCTATTGCCTGCCCATTGATCCGGATTCTTTCGTTGAAATCTACCAGGTGAGGGGAGGTGAATAACCCCACTTTATATCCCAAGTGACTTAACAGAGAGGAAATAAATCTAGAGGTGGAGCCCTTACCTTTACTGCCTGTGACCAGTATGTATTTTTGATTGCGATCCGGACTTCCGACTGCATCCAGTAATACTCTGGTTAACTCCGGTTTTCTAACTTCTTCATCCAAAGTTTCTGTAATGTTGTTAATGGCCCTTAGGTAAGAGCTGTAGATCATATCTTCTACTTGGGATTGTGAAGTGAATTCCACGGAAATCCCTCCATTTAATTAATTTTGGCGCGTTCCTCAGATAGTGTTGTGTAGATGATAATCGGAAGTAACACAAGAGAAATGATGACGGTCAGAGCGATGCTCCAGTTCAAATCCTTATATAGCTGTACTATGGTGAACAACAAAGCGATAACAGGTAAGACTAGTTTATTTAAGTGCTTTAGGAATAAGGAGTACATACTTCTTTTTACGGTAACTGATGTGCCGATGCTTGGGATTTCTAACTCGTTACGCGATAAGGCGGTGATCCCGATAAATAAGTGGCCGTCGATAAATTTAAGCTGCTCATTATCCGCATGAAGCTTGACTGACTGGGCAATATGCTCCGTATCGATGTCTAAGATGGGGATGGTGATTTGTTTAGAATTATAGGAGATCACGATCTGATCTGTTTCTTCCATGCCTAGCAGTTTTCTAACATTCGGATGAATTCTGCATAAATTCTGGTGCTCATCAAAAGGGTAAGGATGACCCACTCTGAGGGTGAGCTCTCTTTTGCCAATAAAAAAGTTCCCTAATGCACTTAAGGGCCGTTGGATCAGTTGATTTATAAGTTTATGTATGCCTGGCTTGGGTTGAGAACGCGTCCTAGCGCGAGTAATGATTAATGGGTCATGCCCCTCGGAATGGGTTTCAAGCAATAACATAATGTATCTGTTGAAGTAAAGGGTATTCGGTTTGGCTGTGCTATCTTCTCGTAAAGTTAGGTTTACCCGGAAGCCATTTTTGGGATTGATAAGTTCTACTTGATTCGTATATTTACGGACGAGTGCTGGACAGGCTTTTACATAGGGTTTGGCAATCTCGTCCACTTTAGGAATTCCCCGAAGAACTGTGTCGTATTCTGGCTTCGTTATTGTTAATCCTGTAGTCAGGCAGTCCCCGAGCTTGTCCTTTGCCCGCTTGGATAATTGGATTGTACCTCTTGGCACCTCATCTGCCGATAAAATTAAACAGCTGGCTTTGACACCATTCTCTGCTGTAAGATCAACGAAGATATGCTGGACTAAACCTAATTCCTTTAACTCTTCGGAGTTCATTGTGATTTCTTCACGAGGTTGAAGGCTTTGTTTGTCTAGAATAGTAAAGGTTTGCTCGATAATAATGTCAGACACCGCCCAATAGTTTAATGATTTGTTCAAGGGAATGAATGGTTTTTTGGAATAAATCAAACGCATTCGGGTTACGATAATTTCGATTAATTTCAATTTGAATACTTTGAACTAACAATTCCTTAGCGCAATATGAAGTAATCGTTCCAGGATGGGATGCAGAAAATGTATGATTTTGTCGAACATTGGTAATACCATTATTGTTAAAGATGCCTATGACGTCATTTAAATTATTCTCTCGTATAGAGGTTCCGTACAGTGTCCCTAGGTCAATATCAAACTCTCGAAGTTTGGAAGCTCCGTGCAGATCGATCACAAACTGAATGCGATGTTCTTTGACAAGCGCTCGTAGCGCAGCCTTATATTCTCCACCTAAGATGTAATTTGGGTCTTCTTTGGAGAAGCTATTTGAATAAATACAGTAGCAATTAGTGAGCTTTTGTAACAAGAGGGCAAGGGAGCCTGTATACATGTCAGCTGGTTTTACAGCATGTTCTCGAAAATGATTAATGGCATGTGGAGCTGAGACTAGTACAGGAAGGGAGCCTTCTACAATGGAGTAAGAGGGATCTACCCCGATATCGCCAAAATAATTATTATTGGAGAATTGTAGCTCATACTGTTCGATCAGAGATAAAATATGCAATCACCTATTCATAGTTATTTAATGGGTCGTTAACCATTAGTATGTCCTAAGCATTCACCATTCATGAATAAGGATGAATCTATTATAACGCTTGCAAGGTTTGCCGTGGGCAGTTTTTCCATAAAATGATTCTAAAAGATTGGCTATTGAAAAGTTCAAAATGGTGTGCTAATATTTCAATTGAAAACGTTACCGATAAGGATACCGAGAAGGATACCAAAAAAGAAGCTGGGGATTACTTAAGCAAATGAAAACGCTGACATGATTTTCGCTAACAGCATCGGAACGTCTTCATGCGAAGTAATCTAATAAAAAGTACGAGGGGGAAGAAGAATGAAGAATATCAAAAAATATTTAGGGCTCATGTTAGTAATGTCTATGGTTGTTGTCTTAGCGGCAGGATGTGGGAATAAAGAAAATAATTCTGCAACCAATGATGGAAACGCTACATCTGGTAAAAAAGGGTCAGTTTATTTCTTGAACTTCAAACCTGAGATTGCAGAAATATATGAAAAGATCGCTAAGGATTACGAAGCAGAAACAGGAGTTAAGGTAAAAGTCGTAACGGCTGCTGCGGGTACTTACGAAACTAAATTGAAATCCGAAATCTCCAAGTCTGAAGCGCCAACTATTTTCCAAATTAACGGACCTGTTGGTTTTCAATCCTGGAAAGATTACACCTTGGATTTGAAAGATACTAAGCTTTACAGCTATCTGTCTGACAAAAGCTTGGCTGTAACTGAAGGTGAAGGCGTGTATGGTATCCCTTACGTAGTTGAAGGATACGGCATCATCTACAACGACGCAATTATGAAAAAATACTTCGCTTTGGCTGATAAAGCGGTATCGATCTCCTCCACAACTGAGATCAATAACTTCGACACTTTGAAAGCAGTAGTAGAAGATATGACGGCTAAAAAAGACCAACTGGGCATTAAAGGTGTATTCGCCTCCACTTCCCTCGCTGCTGGTGAGCAATGGAGATGGCAGACTCACCTTGCAAACTTGCCGCTGTACTATGAATTCAAAGACAATACTGAGTTTGACAACACCGTTCTTGCGGGTCTAGCTTCTAAAGAAGTTGAATTCAAATACAACGATAAATTTAAAAACATCTTCGATCTGTACATCAAGAACTCTGTAACTAAAGAATCCTTGCTGGGTAGTAAATCCGTAGCTGACTCCATGGCTGAATTTGCACTTGGTAACGCAGCTATGGTTCAAAATGGTAACTGGGCTTGGTCACAAATCAACGATGTTGACGGTAACGTAGTTAAAGCTGAAGAAATTAAATTCTTGCCTATTTACACAGGTATGGAAGGCGAAGAAAAACAAGGTCTGGCTGTAGGTACAGAAAACTATTTCGCAATCAACAGCAAAGTATCTGCTGAGAACCAACAAGCTTCTATCGCTTTCTTGGAATGGTTGTTCTCCAGTGAAAAAGGTAAAGCTTATGTGACTAACGATCTAGGTTTCATCGCTCCATTCAACACCTTTGAAGACAGCGAAAAACCAGCAGATCCACTTGCTAAAGAAGTATCTGCTTGGATGGAAAAAGATCTTACTTCTGTAGCTTGGACATTCGCAGCATTCCCAAGTGAAGAATTCAAAAACGTCTTTGGTGATGCGCTCTTGCAATACGCTCAAGGAAACAAAACTTGGGATGAAGTTGTAACCATCTTCAAGGACACTTGGAAGGCTGAAAAAGCAAAATAATAAATGCATGAAAAGATGCTTGAATAACTCTCAGTTGTCATACAGATAAAAGCTTAGTGCCACTGGGCTCCCTCGGGATTCAGTGGCACTAAGCAACAATTGGAGTGGATCTTGCTACATCTGTTTCATCATTTTCCATACTGAGATAGGAGAAGACTCCATGGAAAAATCGATAAAAAAATATTTTGCTCTTTTTGCATTACCGACCATAATAGCCTTTGGAATTGCCTTTGTGATCCCTTTTCTTTTGGGTATATATTTGTCTTTTACAGAGTTTACTACAGTCAATGATGCAACATGGATAGGGTTTGGCAATTACGCTAAAGCTTTTTCGAATCAAGAGTTTCTAAATGCACTAGGTTTCACCGTTAAATTCACAGTTTTATCTGTTCTTACTATTAATGTGTTCGCCTTCATCTTGGCGATGTTGTTAACTAGAAAGCTAAAAGGTACCAACGTATTTAGAACGATCTTCTTTATGCCTAACTTGATAGGCGGTATCGTACTAGGATACATCTGGCAGTTGATTTTTAATGGGATTTTGTACAAATTTGGTGTCACTTTGACCTCTGATGCAACGTATGGATTTTGGGGACTAATCGTTCTTATGAATTGGCAATTGATAGGGTACATGATGATTATCTATGTTGCAGGTATTCAGAATGTTCCTAAAGATATAGTAGAAGCCGCAAGAATTGATGGAGCTTCACGTTCTAAGATTTTGCGTAATGTGACTATTCCACTCGTAATGCCGTCCATTACTATTTGTTTATTCTTAACCTTATCCAATTCATTTAAATTGTTTGACCAGAACTTAGCGTTAACCGCTGGTGCTCCGTCTAAGCAGACCTCCATGTTAGCACTGGACATCTACAATACATTCTACGGAAAATCAGGATGGGAAGGTGTCGGTCAAGCGAAAGCCGTCGTATTCTTTGCTTTAGTAGCCTTAATCGCCTTAATACAACTTGTCATTACTAGAAGAAAGGAGGTTGAGAACTAATGCAAAAGACTAGAGCAAAAGACTACTCTATATTCACCATTTTGTTGGTCTTGGCCATTGCGTTCTTATCTCCTATTTTTATTGTTCTGATGAACTCCTTCAAGGGTAAGTTCTATATTAGTGATACGCCGTTCTTATTCCCTAATGAGACTACATTTGTTGGTTTAAAGAACTATACTAGTGGTGTAACAAAGATTGATTTCTTCAGTGCCTTCGGAATGTCCTTGTTTATCACGGTATGCTCAGTGGCTGTGATCGTGTTATTTACTTCCATGACTGCATGGTACATTACCCGGGTGAAGTCCAAATTTACAGGCATGATGTATTATGCGTTTGTATTCTCGATGATCGTGCCTTTCCAAATGGTTATGTTCACAATGACTAAGACCGCAAACGTGCTGCATCTCGACAATCCGATAGGGATTATCTTAATCTATTTAGGGTTTGGATCAGGGCTGTCTGTGTTTATGTTTAGCGGATTTGTGAAGTCTATCCCGCTTGAGGTTGAAGAAGCGGTAATGATTGATGGCTGTAATCCACCTCAGGCCTTCTTTAAAGTGGTATTGCCTATCCTGAAACCTATTGCTGTAACTGTAGCTATCCTTAATGTAATGTGGGTATGGAACGACTTCCTATTGCCAGACCTGCTGATTGGTACAGAATATAAAACGATTCCTATTGCGATCCAGTACCTAAAAGGTGGATACGGATCGATTGACATGGGAGCTATGATGGCGATGCTGGTCTTAGCTATTGTGCCAATCATCATTTTCTACCTGACTTGTCAAAAGTACATCATCGAAGGTGTCGTTGCAGGTGCGGTTAAGGGTTAAGCTTGATCTACCTCGTTAAATAAATTAATATTCATGTAAGAAGCGAGTAGGGTGTTTTTCTTGATGGGTGACCATCAGGAATCCCCTGCTTTCTTATTTTGACTATGAAGTTGAATAAGGATTAAGGAGTTTGATAGATACTAACAAGTAAAGGATAGATAGAAATGGAGAGACTGACTATTATAGACATCGCCAAATTATGCGGTGTTGGCGTGACTACTGTATCAAGGGCTATTAACAATCATCCGGATATTAATGAAGAAACAAAAGCGATGGTTATGAGGGTTATCAAAGAAAATCATTATGTCCCGAACAACAGTGCAAGAAATTTAAAACGTTCTGATTCGAAAACGATTGCAGTATTGATTAAAGGGATATCCAATCCATTTTTTAGCCCGATGATCAAAGTGTTCGAAAAAGAGATCCAACGCAAGAAATACTCCTTCATCCTACAACGAGTTGATGAGAATCAAGATGAAATCGAAGTGGCGATTGAGCTGGAGAAAGAAAAACGGTTGAAGGGAATTGTCTTTTTAGGAGGTTTATTCTCACACTCTCAAGAGAAATTACAGCAATTAACGGTTCCATTTGTCCTTAGTACGATCGGAATGACGGAAGAGTTTGATTTGAGCGACTATTCTTCTGTATCTGTAGATGACTTTAATGAGAGCTATAAGATTGTCGACTATTTATGTAATCTGGGGCATGAGAAAATTGCGGTCATTACTGCACCAGAAGAAGATGTAAGTATCGGTAAGTTAAGATATGAAGGTTATAAAAGGGCTTTAGCTGATCATGGAATCGCTTATAATGAGCGGCTAGTGCGGCGGATGAAAGAGGATATCGACAGTTACAGTATGGAAAATGGGTATGCGGTTACAAAAGAATTGCTAGAGTTAGGTGAAGAGTTCACCGCTATTTTTACCTTATCAGATAGTATGGCTATCGGCGCCTGTAAGGCAATATTTGAAGCGGGCAAGCAAGTCCCGGAAGATTACTCTGTGGCTGGTTATGACGGATTGGATATTTCCTTCTATTATAATCCTTCTATTACTACCATCAAACAGCCGGTAGTGGAGATTGCGGAAGCTACGATTAAGATTCTTTTTGATCTCATCAATAAGAAGGTTAAGCATGCGCATCAGATTTTCCCGGCAGAATTAATAGTTAGAGAATCTACAAGGTCTTTATTGTAGTTTCAACAAGTGAGTATGTTTAAGTTTATTTACGAATCGGGGTGGGGAGATAGAACCGCAAGAGATTAAACCTAACGATATCAACAGCATCACACGGTTTCTCACCGCATTTGGTGATCCTACTCGGATTCGGATTGTTACGTTATTAGGGAATAAAGGTCGGCTGAATGTTGGGGAAATTGCAGGTGAATTCGAAATAAGCAGGCCAGCGATTTCACATCATCTCAAAATCCTACGGGATGCCCGCATTGTTGACCATAAAAAGAGAGGCCAGGAAGTCTATTACTGGCTGGCGCGTGAACGGCTAGCAACAAACTTTAGGGCGCTTGCTGATTTGGCAACGTCGTTTAATCATGGGGACTAAGCCATCTCAAGCGAATGGTTCAGTCCCATTTTAGGATAACCAGGCATTTACCATATCGGAGATGGGTTTATAGATAAATATCATCCATCCCAATGGGTTAGAGACCGAAATATGTAACGCATTAATAAGACTGAAGAAGGTTCCCAGCAACAGAAGAAATGAGAAAACCCACATCTCCTTGATTAATTTTTTCCTCCACATCAGGGGAACTTCAATGGCTGCTATAACGGCTACAACTATGAGAATCACTACTATACCCAATATTCACAACCTCCCAAACCATCTAGTTTCGAGATATTAAGTCTTTGCTCAGTGCTCTTCTGAACATTACTGCAATTTCGCTGTAATAAGTGTAATTTGGTTAACACTCGATACTCTTTCAATTTTAATAGTTGGGCACCTTGCGATGTTATACATGGTTTTGTGACTCCAATTTATCACTTCGTCTCTTCTAGGAAAGAGTTAGTCACTTTCCCTAACAGGCGAATCTTAATATCCATCTTTACGCTTATTGGAAGGTTAACAAAGGTCTCATCCCAATTGTTTCGCAGTTTCTTCCACGCCTGCGGGTTAGAACGATGGATGATTTCGCCGAATCCAAAAATATCGCTTTTGTATTCATTCTGTACCTTTTTAATAGTAGTTTCGAATAAATTCTGTACTTTTTTATTGGCGATTTGTTCTAATTCGGTGATAGTTTTTGTGTCTGTCAGTTCTAGATTTCTACACTGAACCTCTCCTATATCTGATTCTATATGTTGCTCAATACTGATTTCTGGTTTGTCACTATGGATGCTGCCTTTCATTTTGGAACGGGCTTCAAATACATCCAGCGAAACCTTTTTACCTTCGGGACATTGGATATAGAAAACAGTGCTCTCAACTTTATTGGTTAAATAGTTATACACTTTTGATTCCTCTGGATTTAGCCAACCAATCAATTTGTCCTCCTTGAATACGGCCAATCCGGAGTATTTCAATTCTGTTGGAGAGTCTACCGTTTCAACATTATTCGGAGTTTCTCCTACATCTACACTTCCATCGATGACAACACCTGTTAAGACAGGATTCTTACCTTTACTCACAAGTTCTGTAATTAGTGTTCCTAATGTCACAGTAGATGTAGGTGCCCAATTTTTCTCCGAGGTTTCCAGACTGGAAAACAATCGCACGGCAGGTATCTTTTCAAGACTGGTTAATATTTTTAATGCATCTTCTGCCTTCGCATCCTTTGCCACCACTATAAAATAATCATTTCGCGTATCGGTGTCTCTTGACATGAAATCAAGAACATCGCTAATTCCCTCTTTAGCCAAATCCTCGCCGAGGACTAGGATTCGTAAATGAGAGATATAAATTTTACGTGGACTAAGGGTTGTGATTTTCCTAAGGGCTTCATATACGGTATTTCCCGTCGCTTTGTAAAGGTTGACTGGTGCCTGAGGAGAGCCTCCCTTTGAGCCAGCGATTTGGCTGGGTAAGACCACTTGCGCAGAAACTTGATATTGATCTCCAATTTTATCGATACCTATTCCTACAGCAATCGCAAGATCATTTAATTCTCGGCGGCTCCAGCAACCTGTTACAAATATTTGCATGAGAATAAGAACACAAATCAGAAGCGATCTTCGTTTCATGGTTTAATCCTCCGTTAGATCTTTCGGTATTCATGACCCCCAGCCCATCTTTAGCTTCGAGATTTTAAGTCTTTGCTCAATGCCCTTCGAAACATCCCCACACCCAACAACACCAAGGGTAGAAATAACCCGAAGGTTATAACATAGTACACCCAATAATTATCGAATACTTTGTTGTAATAGGTGTAATTTGGCGCAATAAGAGGTGCTAGTGTAACCAAAATCAATCCTGTGGGTAGAGTTAGCACCCGGTACTCTTTTAGTTTGAATAATTGAGACAACCCCAGAACGAAAGCATAAAAGTATAAGGTAACTTCTATAAACAAGGTTAACATCCAAAGTAGAGCTATCATGGCTTCTACCCGTTCGAAGAATCCGCCAACGGAGATCCGCCGTGCTATGTTATAACTGGGATAGATATCTCTGGTTGTCAGATCGGGACCTAGTACTAATATGGAAACAGTGATGGTCAGGAAGATAATAATACCGCCTAAGAAACAGCCCTGTAGTAAGCCTTTGGTTATCTTTTGTTGTTGGTTTACATAAGGGAGAAACATTAGAAAAACAACCGGTTCTAAAAAGGTGTAAGCCGTAATGGAAATAGACCCTCTCAACACTGGTTTTATGCCATCCTCCAATATGGGCAGTAATCTGACAATCTCCATCTGAGGAATAATTGCGACCGTCAGAATCAGAAATAGGATAATAATCATAGGTGTAAAGATCTCTCCAGCTCGTCCTATGACTTCTATACCTAGTCTTGTAGCCATAATCACGATCACCATGAATAAGATTAAAACAGCCGGAATAGGGGTTCTCGGTAATATTTCGGATGTAACGAACTCACTAAGTTCTCGCATGCTTCCAACGGTGACGATAAGAAAATACATTAAGGTCAAGAGTGATAGAATAGCCCCAATCCATTTTCCAAAAGCCTTTTGAATCACCTCAATAAGCGTTAGTTTGGGGTACAACTTTGCGAACTTGCTGTACATATAGATGGCTAGTAAACCTACGATCATGCCAATTAATGCGGAAATCCAGGCGTTTTGTCTGGCGTAGTGTGTAGTGGAGGGAGGGATTACGAGAATGGAATCCCCGATCGTAAGGAACATAACCAGTATGGTAAGCTGGCGAGTACTTATTTTACCTTTTTCGAGCATGGCTTTATTCACTCCAATTTATCACTTCATAGGTCAAGGTTTCAGGGGCTATTCCTCCGTGAGATCTCCCGGTTTCTCCGGTGGTGAACTCTTTTCCCGAACGATATTTTTTTTATTGATAAGTCTAGGGCGGGTAAACATAGCCCAATGCGGCATTCGGAAAAAGGTGTCCTTTTGATCGGCGAGATTATAGGGAGCAAACGGGCTCAAATAAGGAATTCCAAAGGAACGTAAGCTGCACATGTGAAGAACTATCGCAATAACGCCGATAATGATCCCAAACAATCCAAAGGATGCAGCAAGGAACATCATTGGGAAACGGAGCATTCTGATGGTCAGGGCAAGATCGAAGGATGGCAGCACAAAGCTGGAGATAGCAGTAATAGCGACGACAATAAGCATGGCAGCAGAAACAATGCCGGCATCAACTGCCGCAGTCCCAATCACTAGGGTGCCTACAATGGATACAGATTGGGCTATGGTTTGAGGCATTCGTACACTCGCTTCTCGTATAATCTCAAAGGCAAGCTCCATTAAGAGTGCTTCAATAAATGCTGGAAGCGGCACGCCCTCCCGTTGTGCGGCTAGACTGATCAGCAGGGTTGTGGGCAGCATCTCCTGATGAAAGGTAGTAATAGCTACATACAAAGATGGGGCAAGTAGTGAAATGAAAATACTGAAGTATCGAAGCATTCGTACTAAGGTGCTAACATCGGCACGTTGATAATAATCTTCCGCCGTCTGCATGAAGGAAACAAATAAGGTAGGCACCGTCATTACTATAGGAGTCCCATCTACTAATATGGCTACTTTTCCTTCCATAAGAGCAGCTGCTATAACGTCAGGGCGTTCCGTATGATGGATCGTTGGAAATGGGGTATAGGTTTCATCCTCGATTAATTCTTCGATATAGCCACTTTCCAGGATCCCGTCAATGTCGATCCGATCTAAACGTGAGTGTACTTCTTGCAGAATCTCATCACTAACAATGCCATTGATATACATGAGGGCTACGTCTGTCTGTGTTACACGTCCAATTTGCTGTGTTTCTAACCAAAGATTGGGGTCTTTTATTTTCCGCCGGATTAATGCGGTATTCGTGCGTAAGCTTTCTGTGAAGGCTTCCTTAGGTCCACGAATCACCGTTTCAGTGGCACTTTCCGTTACGCCACGGTCTTTCCAGTCACGCATGCCTATGGTGAACCCTTTGGTATATCCATTAAGTAAGAGGATCACATCTCCGGATAATAGAGAGGTGAATAAAGAATTGAACTCCGTCGCATCTTTAATATCCCCTACAGTGAGCATGTGATCTTTTAATAATTGATAGTTGGCTGTTTGTGTATCAAGACTTGGATCTGGAAGTTCTAAGATTAGTGATTCCAGAATGAAATCCTGAATAGCTTTACTATCCGCCAATCCATCTGTATAGAAAATAGCTGCTTTGATCTGGTGTTTGGAACCAATAAAGAATTCTCTAATCACGAGATCTGTACTATTGCCGAGTGTTGTTTTTATATATTGAATATTATCTTGAAGTTTTTCTTTAATAGGTTCCTTGGGTAATTCTTTAGTGGGGTTAGGGTGCCCTAATGAAGGGTTCTTAAAAACTTTTGTTATTGTTCTGTTCAGAAATCCCATAGTTGTTATCCCTCTTCCGCTGGTGCTGTAAATATAGCTATTACCAGAATGAGGTGGGATTATTCTGAACCATGGATGGGTCAACGCATATCAAAAAAGCCGCAGAGAGATTCTCTGCAGCTAGCTAGAAGCGCTTAATTAAGACTTTAAGACGTCCAATCGTTATATAGATGCTTCTCCGTTAGGATGGACAACAACTGAATACCAACCTCATTATGGCCACCTTCAGGGATGATCAGGTCAGCGTATTTTTTGGATGGTTCGATAAAAGCTTCATGCATGGGTTTAACTGTACTCAAATATTGATGATGGATCGACTGGATGCTCCGTCCACGTTCTTCAATATCTCTAAGGACCCGGCGGAGAATGCGTACATCAGGATCGGCATCCACGAATACCTTGATGTCGAGCATTTCACGGAGATTCTCGTCAGAAAGGACGTGGAGTCCCTCGATGATTACAATATTGTTTGGCTTCAGTTCTACCGTCTCTGTAGTGGAGCGGGCATGGACTGTAAAGTCATACACGGGAGCGAATGCGGTCTGTTCTTCGCGCAGAGATTTAAGATGCTCAATGAGCAGCTCGTTATCGAAAGCGAAAGGATGATCGTAATTAATGGATTCACGTTCAGCAAAGCTGAGATGTGAGTGATCCTTATAGTAGTTATCTTGAGATATGAAAGTTACCTTTCCCGTTCCAAGACGGTCAATGACGGAGCGGGCTACGGTTGTTTTTCCCGAGCCGGTGCCGCCGGCGATACCAATAATGAGCATGTGATTCAATAACCCTCCCTAAGATTGCCGTTGCAATTCCAATATTGTAGCACAGCGCTCATGTTTTTTCACCTTAGATCGGGTAAAATTAAGATGGGATTTTTGGAAATTCGTCTATATTAGGGACAAGGCAAATCCGGAAGGGGTTATCCAACGAATGAACGGAAAAAAAACCGTACAAGAGGCTTTTAATGAAACGGCCTATCGAATCGCAGGGAATGGGAATAGAGATGTGCAAGTGTTGAAGGAAGCCTTGGCAGCCGTAGAGAACAGTAAGGCATCTGATATTTATGGAACGGGCGAAGTGATTGAAGATTTCCAGACGAAAATGGCGAATATCCTGGGCAAAGAAACCGCGGTTTTCTTTCCGAGCGGAACGATGGCGCAGCAAATCGCTTTAAGAATTTGGTGCGATGAAAAAGAGGTGAAAAAAGTAGCCTATCATCCCTTATGTCACTTGGAGATCCATGAGCAGGATGGCCTGAAGGAATTACATCATATTGAGCCTATCTTGCTTGCGGACAAGAACCGATTAATCACTTTGGAGGATGTGGCGAACCTAAAGGAGGATATCGCCTGTCTGTTGCTGGAATTACCCCAGCGCGAGATTGGTGGTCAGCTGCCAGAATACACGGAGCTTGAAGCTATTTCTGCTCATTGCCGTGCATGCGGCATTAAATTGCATTTGGATGGGGCGAGATTATTTGAGATCCTTCCGTATTACGGGAAGTCAGCAGCTGAAATCTCTGCACTCTTTGATAGTGTGTATATATCCTTTTATAAAGGAATTGGAGGAATCGCTGGGGCAATTCTTGCAGGCAGTGAAGATTTTACGAAGCAATCAAAGATATGGAAACGGCGGCATGGTGGAGACTTAATCAGCTTATATCCGTACATCATTTCTTCTGATTATTATTACCAGCAAAGAGAAGGCAACATGCAGCAGTATTATGAAGGTGCAAAGGAGCTTGCTGCTTGGGTTAATCAATGTCACGACGTAACCACTCTGCCCGCTCAACCTGTCTCCAATATGTTTCACATGCATTTTCAAATGTCTAAGGAACAAATTGAACCGATTCTGTCAGCGGTGTATGAGGCGACAGGAATCGGTTTAAGCGCGGGTATAAGAGCTACCGGGGAACATACTTCTTATTGTGAGATCAGCATTGGAGACAAGTATGCCGACATCCCAAAAGAAAAGCTTAAAGAGTTTTTTCTGCTGCTCGATAAGCTAATGAGCGAATCATCTGCCGAGTAGCGTGCGGAGTAAGGAGATTCGTAATAGTTGTTTTTTAATAAGCTTCATGCGAAACTCATTTTTTAATTGATTGTAGATCAGCGGGCAATGGTTAAGCGCCCAATGGTACATGAATTTAAAGTCTGTAGCGTCTTTTGCAGAATTTAATAAATAGTATGAGATCGTATCGTAAGCATTGTGGTTGAACCATTCCGTCATTTCCTGTGCGTTATATCCATATTTCTGCACGGCCATATTCTTAATGAGTTTCTTTTCTTCCAGATTCTCAATTAAAAATCCTTGGCTCAGATTAAAGGTGATATTGTTCCCGTGTATTCTGTACACGCCAGCAATCACATCAATGAAGCCCGCATCACCTATCAGCAGGGAACGCAAATAGATGGAAGCATCGTTGACCATATTCATATCTAGGATATCCATAGCCATTAAGGCCTCTCGTTTAAAGACAGTAGTTAAAGTAGAGGCGGGTTTTGGATATCCTTTTTTCTCGAAATTCATGAAATAATCGCGTTTCTTAATAATGCTGCTAAGCTGCAGATTGGAGATTTTTAGTTGTTTGGCTTTGGAATACTCCAGAAACACATTCGCAGCTACAAATGATATTTCGGGATGAAGGAGATGGAAGCGGACAGCTTTACTAAAATAATTCATGTCGATCAGATAATCATCATCATCGAGAAAAAGAACATATTCCCCATCACCATGTGCAGCGAAAGCTTTTCGGCGATTATTTCCAGGTCCGCTATTGGTAGCATTGCGCATGTAAATGACCCGTGGCTCCGCCCCAAAGTGTTGCTGCATTAACTCTTCCGTGCCATCTGTAGAACAATCATCAATCACTGTAATCTCTTTATTGGGATAGTCCTGCATTAAGATACTTTGGATCGCTTGGTATAGGAATGCTTTTCTATTATAAGTGGTGATAATGACACTGATCTTGGGAGAATCGGATAAGGATTGGACTGCTGGGTAGGAAATTTCCGTATCCGAAATACGGCTTTCGATTTTAACCAACCCCTGAATTAAACCATCGATATCGCTGGCAACAATACTGAATTGTTCAGACAGGTAGAATTTCAAGGTATCCTCTGAAGCCCTCCCAGTCAGATAGGCATGAATAACCTCAGATAAGGTTTCCAGATAAGTTTTGATTTGTACATTTTGTTCTTGATCTATGATCTGGCGGCATCTTTGCAATAGTTCTGTATCCTCTATTTGGATGGCGGGTGAATGGTTTATTTCATCATTTAGGTCATTTAGAAAGACGTAACAGGCTTGCTGCAAAACCTCGCTATGATCCATTTCCAGTCCTCCTGTTGTGTTATTTGGATAAACCACTTACCTCAGGCTGAGCGTTAATTTTATTTTTGAGTTTGTATCGATACTTTTTGAGATGTTCCCATGTATAGAGGAAGACTTCCCGTTCCATTAAAGAGCCGATTACAAAATATACAGGCAAGATCACTAGTCCTAGAAGTACACCCCAGATCATAAGCCCCAGATAGGAATGGATCGGGATGTCGATGGCAGTCGTGATGAGAATAATGCCTACAAAAACTACTGCATTCGTAAGCCATCTTCTAAAAGTGACCCATGGACTGCGGTCCAGCAAATGTTTGCTGGCATAAATCACAATATCTATGGAGCGGTATAGGAGGGCAACTATCGTTCCCATCAGTACACCGTAAATTCCCATGAAGATTACGAAGACCACAGAAGCCACCAGATTTATGGCGGATTCCAGAATGGAACGGTTTTGTGTTTTTTTGAAATGTCCAGCGATGGTAATCACATTATTGGAAGACGTTCTGGCATTGGTTAATAGTTTGATGACTACGAACAAGACCGGCAGCCACATATCAATGTAATTCACGTCGTTTACCCCAGCGGTATACAATTTCATAAAGGGTAAAATCAAAATATAAGCCACCGTTAGAATCGAGAAGATAAGCCCCATAAAATACACTTCGTAAGCATCATAAAATTTAATAAATGCTTCTTTACTCTCATGGTAGCTTTGCCCGAGGGCAGCCTTCACACTTCCGTTTATGGTCTGGACGATATTATCCACGATCGTAAAAATCATATTGTACATAACATAGATACTGACGATTTTTAGATTCGTAAAGATGGTTAATATAAGTACGTCCGTATTTCTAAACACCAAATAGGAGATTTCATGGACTAATACGGAATTCTTTTGACCAATGGCTTCATAGTCTGGTTTGAGATTCAGGTTGATCCACTTGTAATTCTTATTCATATAAATATAGAAAGCGATGATTTGAAGTAAAGTTAAGATAAAATAGGAAGCTTGAACCGCAATAATGTCCACACCTTGCAGTAATAACAGAATCCGGATCAGGCTGTTCATAATATTAGCTACAGTAACAATAGAAGTCTCTACATAGCTTTTTCCCTCCGCAGCGAGCAGGACCTTGAATTTCCCCTGAAAATAATAATTGATTGCTCCGCCCATCCCCGTAAGCAAAATAATGACCATAATCGATAATTTATCGATCTCAGATGAGATCACTAGCGGGTACACGATGGCGAGTAGCAGTACGGCAAAGAAATAGTAAATACCTGTTTTTTTATAATAGCTGGAGGTGGCAGCCAGAATAGAGTTGATATTGTTTTTATTATCCGAAGCTACCGGCTTGTAAAGTGCTTGGATCGAGGCCGCCCCAACACCTGCTTCCAGCAGCGCCAAATAACTAATAATCTGCACAATCGAAGCGATCAGCCCATTGGCCTCAGAGCCATAGTTGACCATTATCAGTCTGGGTATAAAAAAACCGAGGATGATCGTGATGAGTTGACTTCCCAGTCCAAAGGATAAGTTAAGAATGCTCCGCTTGGCTTTCATAACGAATCCCCCTTTCGTAAAGCGGTAAATACGTATCTAGATGCTCGAAATGTCTTTCGGCTTGTTTTGCTTGCAGTGTGACATCCATAGAGCAGGTGATCATACTTTCAAAAATCTGTTCAGGCTGGACCTGTTCCAGCGTGTTGAAATCGGCATACAGACCTGTGAATCCAACATCTTCCATTACATTGACCATTTTTTTGCTGTAGGCTACAGGGAATACCGGTTTATTAAATACCCAGCCCAGAATCATTGCATGGAATCTTGAAGCCACAATAGAACTGGCATTAGCTAACACGGACAACACTTCTTCCATGTTCGTTTTATATAAATGCACTTGAATAGCATCGTTGTAGGAGGGACCGATAAGGCGCTGAATCTCTTCAATCGCCAGTTGATCGCCTTCGTGTTCGCAAAATGACATGAAATGAACCGCGTAACCTTTTTCAATGAAATAAATTGCGAGTTCTTTCATTTTTTCATAATAGAGGTTGTCAAAACCGTTCAGACCTTTCGCTGAAGGTTTAATAACGGATAAGACGATGTAATCCTCCGGTTCGTTTGGAATATCTGGCGGGTCTAGCTGAAAAATAATATCTGGGGCTAAGCGGACATTATCCAGATCCTTAAATAAATCATAAGAGTACTGTTCTCTGAAACATATATCTGTATAATCCTTGAAAATCCGCTTGTGCTCATCATAGTATTCTTGATTTGTAAAAGGGCCAAAATTAGATCCTAACAGATAGTAAGGCTTATTTTGATTACGAATGACTTCTGCATTCTTGAAATGCTCTGCCCAGTGGTCTGCTTCCATGAAAATCGAGCCGCCGATATGAACGACGCCATCTGAGTGATCTGCCAGATATTTGTGAGCTACATTATGTATCTTTAGCTTCCTGCAAATATAGCCAATGCCTCTTAGAAGAAGGGAATCGGAAGGATACACTTTGAGGTTAGGGAGCTCTTTGAAACATTGTTTATAGAGGCGTGGTGCGCAAATTCTGAATTTGGTATCCGGATATCTTTCGCACAGCACCTTAATGAATAGATCATCGCCCAGATTAAATTCGGTATAGGCGTATATCAGCATCTTTTTCATATTCTAGATTCCTTTCGGGTTCCGTTCCCTTTAAGTAGGTTGCGCTTGAACCGGGATAAGCCTCTCTCCACAGAGATGAATCTGTGATATAGAAGCGGGGAGATTAAAAATGTTCTGATATAAAGGGTTAATCTGCGATTATCTCCTCTATAACGTCTTATGAGTTCATCCATTTCTTGATTGAGCTTGGGATAGGTATGGTTGATGTCACGAAGTAATTCCTGAATGCTTACCCCTTCCGTACCATTTAGACAGGTTTTGAGGTTGAAAAAGTAGTTCTCGATCAGCTCCCGGTTCATTAACAAAGGTGAGATCGTATCTAGTTCAGCAAAGGGATAGGTTTTGAAATATTCATCCACTCTTTTGAAAGCATCCACTACATCGAATTTATTCACGTTATAGCTGTTGGAGATGGAGGAGTTTCTCTGTAAATAAAATGATAGTATATCCGGGATTGAGATGACTCTGGCCGCTCTGGACAAGGCTTTGTAGATGAACTCTTGATCCTCTCCATTCACACAGCGTTCTGTATAACCTAACCCGTGGAGAAGTAAGAATTCTCGCTTATAAGCGATACTCCCTGTCCATATTCGCAAGCTTTTGTACACGAAAATCCGCGCCAGTGCTTCGCTTCCCGTCACGTCGCTGAAATCAGAGGTACAGCTTAATAGAGTTTCTCTGCCTTCTGAGACATGATTATAACCCCAGCAAATAATCTCGGGTTGTTCATCTTGAGTATAAGAATGAATGGTTGAGACCAAGTCTGCGGAGACATAATCATCTCCATCGACAAAAAGAACATAATTACCTGTGGCTTCAGCTAATCCCCTATTTCTAGCCGCGCTTACTCCATGATTCTCCGTTCGAATGACTTTACAGAAAAGGGCGGGATTACGCGAAAGAATCTTTTCTATAACGTTGTAAGTGTTATCCGTAGAACCATCATCTACGATGATGACTTCGAAATGCGGATCGCTTTGGTCAAGCAGTGAATTAAACATAGGGGTTATATACTGCTCTATATTGTATACCGGGATCACAAGGCTTAGATTCATGGGCTCGCTCCTTTCCTGTGGAAAACTGGATGATAAGCTATCTTAAGCTTACCCCTCGTATGAAAAGATTGTATATACTACTTTAGTTTACTTATTGCTGGCTCTACTCGTTGTAGCATCATGTGAATAATAGTTATTACAATATGTAAAATGAAAATATTATGGTTTGGTTTAACATAGATAGAAAGCCAACAAAATGCTCGAAGCGGAGGGATCTGGGATGCAGCTGCAAAAAATATTCGTGAACGGTGAGAGACTGAAGAATACAATCGAGGCATTTGCCGATTATGGGCGTACAGATAAAAATGGCGTGACCCGATTATCGCTGACGGAAGAGGATCTTAAAGTTCGGGATTATTTTCGTGCCTGTTGTGAAGAGCTCGGAATGTCTGTGAAGATGGATGATATGGGGACGATGTATGCCACACTGGCAGGCGAAACTTCCGGGCCTCCGATTGTGATTGGCTCGCATATGGATACTGTGAAAAAAGGGGGCAGATTCGATGGCGTCCTGGGGGTTATCGCGGGTCTAGAGGTGGTGCGGACGCTTGTAGATTACGGGATTAAGCCGAAGGTTCCGGTGACGATTATGAATTTTACGAATGAAGAGGGGGCACGTTTTGAGCCATCGATGATGGCCTCTGGTGTGTTGTCCGGAAAGTTTGATAAAAGTGTTATGTTGAACAAAAAAGATCCAGCAGGCATCACCTTTGGTGAAGCGCTGGAGAAGAGTGGATATAAGGGAGAAATGAGCAATCGTATCACCGAAGCCACCGCTTATTTGGAGCTTCATATCGAGCAAGGGCCTGTTCTTGAAAAAGAGGAGCTGACGATTGGGCTGGTTGACTGTGTAGTTGGTATGGCCTGTTACGAGATTGAGGTGACGGGAGAATCCGATCATGCGGGCACAACCCCTATGGCGATGCGCAAAGATGCTTTGTTTGCTGCCACAGATATGATTATTGAGCTGCGGAGCAAGCTGGGGGCGCTCGATTCCGAGCTTGTGTATACCATGGGCAGAATGAATGTGCTTCCTAATATCCATACCGTCATTCCCAATAAAGTGATTTTCACCATTGAAGCCAGACATAAAGAGATGGAGATTGTGCGTGAAGTGGAAGCCATTATCAACGGTTTGCCAGAGCAACTGCTGGATTGTGAAGTAAGCAAGACTAAGCTTTGGGGCCGAGATACGGTGTGGTTTGATCAGAATGTGTGTGATTTGGTGGAGCAAGCGGCTCAAACCTTGGGTTATTCCAGTCGAAAGATCGCAAGTGGTGCAGGGCATGACGCACAATTCGTAGCCAGCTTTCTGCCATCCGCAATGGTGTTCGTGCCTAGCGTGAAGGGTAAAAGCCATTGTGAAGAGGAACTAACCTCTTATGAAGACTGCGAAAAAGGGGTAAATGTAGTGTTAGAAACAGTGATGTTGTTATTATCAAGATAGGTAATGTCACTTAATATAACATAATGCGATAAGGTAGTCGCTTTAATTTCATACAAAATCGTCAAAAAGGCACTCTATAGGGTGTCTTTTTTTATGAGATAATAAAGATGGTTGTGTTGAGTACCAAAATGGTTAAAGATTAATGGGCAGTTAAGTCTGATCCTTTGTGTAAAAACACAATCATGGTAGATAATATTTTAATTTTTTAACAAAATGGGAATGCTAATCATATGTTATCATTCTTTACATAAGGGATCTACATTAGATGGGAGAGATGAATGATGATTATCGGAGTACCTAAAGAAATTAAAAACAATGAAAATCGTGTTGCCATAACCCCTGCGGGTGTAGTTAGTTTAATTACTGAAGGTCATCAAGTGCTCGTAGAAGCTGGAGCCGGTGTGGGCAGCGGATTTCCTAACGAAGAGTATGTCTCTGCCGGAGCACAATTGATTGAGGATGCAGCAAAGGTCTGGAGCTCTGCTGAAATGGTGATGAAGGTAAAAGAACCATTAGCAACTGAGTACCCCTATTTCCGTCCAGGCCTTATTCTATTTACGTATCTTCATCTTGCTCCAGAGCCTGCCTTGGCTGCTGCGCTAAAAGACAAAGGCGTCTTTGCGATCGGATATGAGACGGTTGTTCATGGACGCACCTTGCCGCTGTTAACACCGATGAGCGAAGTAGCTGGCCGGATGTCCGTCCAATTGGGCGCGCAGTTCCTGCAAAAGAACTACGGCGGACAAGGTATTCTTCTTTCCGGAGTTCCTGGCGTTAGTCGAGGTAAAGTGAGTATCATTGGCGGCGGTGTAGTAGGTACTAATGCAGCTAAGATGGCTATTGGTTTAGGCGCAGATGTTACGATAGTTGACCTCAGTGCGGAGAGACTACGTCAATTAGATGATATTTTTGGAGCACAGATTAATACGTTGATCTCTAACCCTTATAATATTGCCAAAGCAGTGGCTGAAGCGGATCTGCTGGTAGGTGCCGTGTTAATTCCGGGTGCTAAAGCACCGAAGCTGGTTACTGAAGAAATGGTCAAGACCATGAAGCCGGGATCAGTGATCGTTGACGTGGCCATTGACCAAGGTGGTATTGTAGAAACCATCGACAGAGTGACGACACATGATAATCCCGTGTTTGTGAAACACGGCGTGCTGCATTATTCCGTGGCTAATATGCCAGGCGCTGTTCCTAAGACCTCAACTATTGCCTTAACAAATGTTACAGTTCCATATGCCCTGCAAATTGCCAATAAAGGTGTGATCAAGGCGATTCAGGATAATGACGGCTTAAGAAGCGGCGTGAATGTAGCCAATGGCAGAATCACCTGCCAAGCTGTTGCCGAAGCGTTGGGTGAGACACCTTATTCGGTTGAGCAAGCCATGGAGCAGACATTCACATTGATCTAAAATAGACACGTTCCATAATGGAATGAGCCAAACAGCAAGCTCTCTGCGGGGAGCTTGCTGTTTGGCGTTTCTTGCGGTGGAGACCGGGTGGAAGTTGGTCAGTACGATGTTAAAGTAAATAGATTGTGTTTCAGAGTAATTAGATACAGTAGTTGTTTGCTCGTGTGGTGTGATGGTGGATAGATTACGTAGTGAAGTTGGATGGATCGGGTGAAAGCTTTGATGGAGATTTCCGGGGGTTATTCCCTAAAAACCACTTATAACATTTGGTAATCACCAACAACTATTAAACCTTCCCAAATACCCCGACAAAACTCCCCACAAAACTCTCAACAAAACCCCCACCAAACATCCCCGTCCCAAACACCTTCCTCACCTAGCCGATCTCGTCCCTCACCTACACCAGCTATTTATCTTATAGTCAGCTAGGGGGATGCATACTATAATGAAATCACTCTAGAGTACAGGATTTGGTTATTCTTCAGGTGGGAGTGAAGCTAGTGACAGATAAGGATCCAGTATTTGATCGTTTCTTCGACAGTATGGAATCATTGGCAGATGCGATAAGTGAATCGCTCCAGTCTCAAGTTACCATTGAGGACAGCAATCATCATGTGATTGGCTACAGCTCGCATGAATTTGAGAGTGACTCCGCGCGGATTTCAACGATTATCGGGAAGCGTGTACCTAACACTGTGATTATTGGCTTGCGCAAAAAAGGGATTATGCAGCAGCTGGAGAGCGCGGCACATCCCATTCGAATTCCTGCAGTGCTGGAGGTGGGACTTGGTCCCCGGCTGGCCATTTGTATCAAACATCAGAAGGAAATTCTCGGGTACATTTGGGTAGTAGATACAGGCAACCTGGTAGAAGGGCATGCCGAAAATATCGTTGAGAAGGCGGCAGGTATCGTAGGCCGTTATTTACTTAAGCAGCGAGGCTGGAAAACGAAGCAGGACAAAACGCATGAGGACTTTTTCTGGAAGCTGATTACCTCCCACTACGACAACGAAGCAAATATTAAAAAGGATGCGGAATTTTGGTCCATTCTTTTGCCGGAAAAATATTATATTAGCGTGTTTGAAAGTGACAAGGTAATCGATGATCATTTAATACTCCGGTTTCGGCAGGTTATGGCATCTTATTCCGGACTGCAATTACTATTTCTGACGGCTGAGCATAATCGGCTGATTATTTTGTTTTCCTTCAGCTTTGTGATCGAGGGGGCGGGTGGATTATCTTCATTCCTGCATAAAACAATGGAGGATATGTATAAGAGTGAAGGCTGCACACTGGCTGCTGGCTGTAGTCTCGATTACACTGAATATATGTCCGCGGCTATTGCCTATTGGGAAGCGGTGTCCATTGTGGAGATCAAAAAGCTGCTGCCTTTTCATGGGCGGGAGTTGCTATTGTACGAGGAGATTGGATTTTGGGCATATATACCGGCTATTATGGAGCAAAAGCGCAGTCGAATTCGTAAAAGCCCGTTGCTATATCCGCTAAAAGAACATGATCGCGAGCATAAAAGTGATTTTCTCAAAACCATCGCTGTCTATTTATCATTAAGCGGCAATTTAAAGGAATCCGCGGCTTTTTTACATATACACACTAATACATTGCTTTATAGATTAAACCGAATTGCAGAGATTACGGGCAAAAGCTTGAAGGATACGGGTTATCGCACTTCTATTTTCCTGGATATTTTGACGGAAGAGACACGGCAGCTTAACCAGTGGTTCGTGGATGCCAGGGAATCATGAGAATTAAGCACCAACCCGGTGACGAACACGTACAATAACCTATATTTAGAACCTATAACATTGGAGGGACTAAGCATGGTGAAGGAAGTTCGTTCACCCGATGCCCTTGACTTTGAGCGCAAAATGAGAGAAAGCATCGTGGAATCGGCTGAAGCTTTAAATGAAAGTGGAGTGGATTTTGCAACATTTGATGATTCCCGCTGCAATCCGCAGTTTTGGACACGTACAGAGATTGGTGGGCTTCAGCTGAACACTGGCGTGGAACCCACAGTGGGGATTAAAGATATTTTTCGGAATGGTCATTTATATGCCTTTGAATGCGCGACAGCCATGGTCATTGTTATGTATCGGGCGACGATTGAAGCTATAGGTGAGGAAGCGTTTAATCAGTATTTCAAGGATTTGTTCTTATGGGACTGGAATTACGATGAGAATCTACGCTTAATTACAAACTACAACAAGGAACTAACGCAGCGGGGAGACGTTGTATATTTCAAGAATCCCGATCATGCTCCGAGCAAGCCAGAATGGCAGGGCGAGAATGCAATTAAACTCGAAAATGATCTGTTCTACGGCCATGGCATAGGGATTACTACTGGAGAGATCATCATAGACTCTCTGAATCAGGAAAGAGTATATGGGAGTGATATCTCGGCCTATTTAACGGATGAATCGGTGCATCCAGACTTTAATTACTTACAGCGGTTATCTGCAGGAACGGTTTTACCGGCAGCCAACAATAGAAGCTTCCGATACACTGTATGTTCAAGGATAGGCTCTAGAAACTATATTTATAAGATCTAGCGTCTGCCTATTTTATACTTACTGAGCAATGCAAAGAGGGGGCTCTTTTGTATTGTTCATTTTTTTATTCACAAAGGAAAGGGATAGAGCTTCAGATAACTCTGAAAACTCTATCCCTCTTTTTTAATTAAGGATTACCACGTCGTTTCTAATTTGTTATAGCTCAATAAAATCGTTGCGGAATTTCTCGAAATCAGATTTTCTGCATTCCAGCTCAAGGCGTGTGCCTGTTTCTTCATAGCTAGTAGATTGAACATGGGCATGTTCATTGAAATAAGAGACTACATTACCCCGATCAAATGGAACCAGAATCTCACACTGGACATAGTCCGTAAAAACATGGCTGCGGATCAGAGCGGTAAGTTCAGCCATTCCGCTATTTTGCTTGGCGGAAAGGTAGACGTTGTCACCTTCAATTTGCGGGTAAGGCAAATCAGTCAGATCAGCTTTATTATAGGCATAAATCGTTGGAAGCTGGTCAGCGCCAAGTGCTTTGAGCGTCTCATCTGTAACCGCCATATGCTGTTGATGCTGCGGATCGGAAATATCGACTACGTGAATCAATAAGTCCGCTTCGGTAACCTCTTCAAGAGTGGAGCGGAACGCTTTGACCAGATGATGGGGAAGCTGGCTGACGAATCCGACAGTATCTGTTAATAAAAAGGTTTTGTGATCAGGCAGCTCAATGCTGCGAACCGATGTCTCTAGTGTAGCGAACAGCATATCCTTGGCGAATACTTGTTTATGGGAACCTGGATGGTAAGTCTCTACCATGACATTCATTAAGCTGGATTTTCCGGTGTTCGTATAGCCTACAAGGCAGACGACGGGAACTTCATTTTTATGCCGTTGTTTCCGCTGGATTTGGCGTCTTGCTACTTGTTGTTGCAGTTCAACCTGTAAAGCAGTGATCCGCTCTTCAATTCTTCTGCGGTCCAGCTCTAGCTTGGTTTCACCAGCACCTCTGTTTTTAAGTCCAGCTCCGCCACCTTGTCTGCCCAGCGACTCACGAAGGCCTGTGAGGCGCGGCAGCATATATTGCAGCTTGGCTACTTCAACTTGCAGCTGTGCTTCCTTGGTCTTCGCTCTTTCCGCAAAAATATTCAAGATCAGAATGGTCCGGTCAATGACCTGACGGTCCAGTGCGGACTCCAAATTGCGGATCTGTGAAGGTGACAGTTCGTCGTTAAAAATAACAATAGGAGCATCGTGTGCTTCTAAAAGTGCCGATAATTCCTCGATTTTACCTGTCCCGATATAATGGGAGGGGTTAATTCGACTTGCCTTTTGACTAAGCTCTCCTACGACTTCAAGGTCACAGGCAGCTGCCAGATTGCTCAGCTCTTCCATCGAATAGGCGAAATTCGTTTCGTTCTGAAGCTGGACACCGACTATAATTGCTTTTTCTCGTATTTGTTCCATATATTTATTCATCCTCCAATAGTAAATAATAAACGCAAAAAAACACAGGCAATCTGCCTGTGCTTACGGTTCGTTAGAGGACGTCAGAGTTAGGGCCTTCCATAGGTAGAATGAATTAAACAACAGTCCAGTCGCAGGGAAGAGACACTTTGATCCCTTGCGAGCAGCAGTTGGCTAATCGGCTTCTATGGATGTTCAATTCTTAAAGGAATGGAGGTGAAGAGAATCCCCCCTACACGCTGTTGTTAAATTATCGGGTTACCTTTAAAAATGGGTAGACCAATCCTGAGTCCTCTGCACATGGGCAGAGCTTTAGCGCTATTCAATTAGCCGCGCAAAGTTCTAACTCGGATAAAGTCTATCACACGTAACCCTCCGTTCATAAAAAGTTAAATCGAGTTTACCACATTCGTTATTTAGTGGCAAATCTCTATTTATGCTCTGGAACATCTCTTGGATTTTAATTACACCCAATAATTCTAAACAATGTTTACATATCATATATGAATTGATATATAGGAGGTGTGATGACATTGCCTGTTCTGTCCACAAACACCATTATTAATTTACCAGTCGACGGTACTCGGCCAATAGATCAAGTAGTGATCAAAGTTGTCAACAATGGATCGGCTGGCGCGTTTTGTTATATTACGGGCTTATCCAATAGTGTCAGTCCCCAGGCCATTTTTGTTGAAGAGTTATTTGAGCTGCAATATCAGGAGACCTTAAGCAAGACCTATGTCATGGTAGAGGATTTATTCCAATTTAATTTTGTATATTCGCAGGAGCAGATGAAGATTCAGGTTTTCCTTGTTGATGTGGACGGTGTATGGACGGCCGTTGATCTTGAAGTGTTTCAAGTGAGCCGAATAACCTCGGAAATACGTGATAACGTGACCGTTACATCGACTGACTTCGCAGCGATCAGCTTTATGAGACGTCCTGGCTTTGCTATTCCACAAGGTCTTGCGGCTGAGATTCGACCGGCAGCTTTAGATGTTATGTCCAAAAGACCTGTGCGTTATATGGTCGTTGCAGGCGGGACCCTTGATGGGACCTTCGAGAATTATCCTACACCGACTACGGCTATTCCTGTCACGGACACGGCACTGCTGGTGAACTACACCTGCACTACGGTCACGGGTGGAAAAGTTATTATGCAAGGTACAGGATCAGGGATTTCTGGTGCGTATGCGAATCTGGCGGTTAATTTGCTTAATGAGCGACTCTCATACGAGTTCCATGATGAACCGGTCACATTGGTGGTAAACTCCCTCTCGGGCGGGGACGATCTCGCAGTCACCTTTAAAATGTCCGAGCAATGGTAATTATTCTTGAGAAAAAGGAACATTCGCATTTACGCGAATGTTCCTTTTTGCTAGTCATTTAAGTCTCTACGCAAGGTAAAGAGATCTTTCAGAGCCTCAGTGGACAGCTCGGTAATCCAGCCTTCCGAGCTGGAGATCACATTATCGCTGAGCTGCTGTTTATTCTCCAGCATCTCATCAATCCGTTCTTCGAGTGTGCCCAGGGCGATGAATTTATGCACCTGCACATCACGAGTCTGGCCCATGCGGTAAGCGCGGTCAGTTGCTTGATTCTCGACCGCTGGATTCCACCAGCGGTCGAAGTGGAATACGTGATTGGCTGCAGTTAAGTTCAGGCCAACTCCCCCAGCCTTGAGTGAAAGGATGAATACATTCGGCTGATCAGACGGCGGTGTGTCTGGGCGTGTAGACCCATCTTCCGCCGAAGGGGCTGGTGTCTGAAACCGCTCGATCATGCGGTCGCGCGCCTGTTTGGAGGTGCTTCCGTTCAAATAAAGGACGGGTTCGCCCAGCTCCTGCTGGAGAACCGCCTGAAGCATTTTTCCCATACCCACATATTGAGTGAAAATCAGGCAGCGCTCGTCTTCCGCGCGCAGCTCCTTAACCATGTCCAGCAGTCTTTCGAGTTTGGAGGAACGGTTAATAAGAAAGCTGGTATCCAGTTTATTGTCCGTATCAAGCTCAGGGATAGCTTCTTTTGTCACAAGCATCGGGTGATCGCATAGCTGCTTAAGCCCGGTCAGAGCCCCGAGAATTGCCCCTTTGCGCTCAATGCCTTCCAGCTTCTTCATCCGTTCCAACAGTCCGTTTACGGTTTGATCGTAAAGCGCCGCTTGTTCGGCTGTCAGATGAACATAGGTTTTCATTTCATTTTTATCAGGTAGATCGAGCTGTATATTAGGGTCTTTTTTCTTGCGGCGCAGCATGAAGGGTTTCACTAGATTTTGTAGGTCCGCTGTACGTTTCGCGTCGCGTTCCTTCTCAATAGCATTCGTGAATCGGTCATTAAAAGACTTGGCGCTGCCCAGATAACCTGGGGTTATAAAATCATAAATGGACCACAGCTCGGATAATCTGTTCTCTATCGGCGTCCCTGTTAAGGCGACCCGGTGTAGAGCTGGAAAACTACGTACAGCTGCGGATTGTTTGGTTTGGGCATTTTTGATATTTTGAGCTTCATCCAGGCAGATCGTCGCCCAAGTGAATTCCTTCAGCAGCTCTTGGTCAAGCGCAGCAGTTGCATAAGAGGTCAGTACCACATCGGCTTGCGAAGCTGCGCCATAGAAGAATCCCGCGTCCAGACGGCGGCTTCCGTAATGAAGCATAACATTCAACGAAGGCGCGAAGCGTTGCAGCTCCTTCTGCCAATTGCCTAACACAGAGGTCGGGCAGATGATCAATGAAGGCCAGCCTGGTGGGTCGGTCTGCCGCCGGGCTGAGCTTGCATCCGTGTTCTCTTGGATGTGTAGCAGATAGGCGATGAGCTGTACTGTTTTGCCTAGTCCCATATCATCGGCTAGACAGGCCCCCAGCCCAAAGCGGCGCAGAAAGGTCAGCCAGGCGAATCCTTCATGCTGATAGGTGCGCAGTTCCGCTTTAAGGCCTGCGGGTACGGGCGGCTTAGGCCATTCTGAGCGCTGGCCCAGCTGACCGATAAGGCTGATCAAATGCTCGTTCAGCTCTACCTCCAGACGCAGACGCGCGGCATCTTCTTGCAGCTGCTCTTCCGTAGCTTCAGCGTCTGCCTCTTCACCAGCTCCTAGTAAGTGGAGCTGAAGCACGTCTTGGAAGGACAAGCCTTGCGACTTGTCCATTCCCGCCATGGCTCTTTGGATTTGCGCCAGCAGAGCCGGATCGAGTGAGACCCATTTGCCCTTGAAGCGGACGAGCCGTTCCCCTCTTGCGACCAGCTCGGCAAATTCGGCTTCAGTGAGATCCGCATCGCCGATGGAGATTCGCCAATCGAAATCGATGATCGAATCGAGACCAAACAGCGACTCGCCGCCGCTGCGTTTGTCTTCGCCGGAGCTGATCTTTGCGCGCAGGCGCGGCTTTTTCCGGCTGGCGGCTTCCCACCACGCCGGCAGCAGCACTTGCCAGCCTGCTTCCAGCAGCCGCTGGCTCTCGGCCGTCAAGAACCGCCAGGCGATGGCATCGCTCAGCGGTTCGGCCAGCACATCGCCGCCCGCCGCGAAGCGCTCGGGCGGCAGACTGCCGCGGAGGCGCTCCAGCCATCCCGCGGCCCGTTCATGCACGTGAGCCGACCACGCGGTCGGCCACAAGCCGTACGGCTCGCCGTTATCGGCGAGCCTGATGGGAACAAGCGCGGATTCATCGCGCTTGTCCTGAAGGATCAGCTGCAGCCGCCAATAGGATTCATCCTCATCGGGCTCCAGCAGCTGTAGAGCGGGCCGGAAAGGCGCGGTGTCCGCCTTCCAGCCAATGGCGATAAGCCACGCGGCGGTATCCATGCCCGCTGCAAGTGCTCCGCTTCTATCGAAGAGAAGCGGAAATTCGCTGCGGAGGTCGCCGGCCTCGGCCTCCGTGCTGTAATAGCGCTGCGATACGGCGGCAGAGAACGCCGCACGTAATCCACGGCTAAATTCGCTGCCGCCATTTAGCGCCTCAAGGGCTCCTTTAGCAGTGTCACTGTCCACTGCCACCTGCGCAAGAGCCCCCTCGTCCCAAGTCCATTGCAGCCTCCCGGCGCGGTAGGCGGAGATGTCGGGAATATACTGTTTGTGCTCCAGACATATAGCCAGAAGTGGCGCCAGTTCTGTGAGGTGGGCGGCATCGCCCTCCCAGCTCCATTCGATATGCGCCAAAAGCTTCTGCTCGGCAAAGAAGGGGATGACCTGCTCAGCAGGAAGAATCACTAGCTCCACGCCTTCGCCAGCGGGCTGCACGGTTAACTCCGTACCATAAAAAGACGCCTCATGCCAGGCGAAAAGCCGCTGCTTAAGCTGCAAGCCCGGCACGAGATCTTCGCGCTCATTCATTCCAAATATTAAAGCATCGCCATACTGGCTTAATGCAAGCCGGATGGTTAGCGTGCGTAAATGCATGTTCATGGTATTAGCTTTCCTTTCCGAAGCTCCTCTTGCAGCGCACGGAGCCTGCTATGCCTAATGGCGAAGGCAGTGAGGAACTCTTCCCAGCGTTCTTCTTGTTTCAGCTTTTTATACAGCTTGGATAATCGTTTCAATAATTTCACAGCCGCTTTGTAGCTATGTCTGTTCTTATCCAGCACGAATCTTTCGGCGGCCTGATGGTAAAAGGGCAGCAGAACCTCAGGTGCATTCTTTTCCACCGGTTGGAGGTCTTTGACACGAAATTCGGAGGGCTGTTTACCGATGGACAGCTGATAATCCATCCAGGTCTGCCATTTCTCATAGGTGATTAGCTTCTCTTCATAGACTTCGCCAGAGATAGGTAACATGGTGGCTAGTGTATCCCACATTTGTGGCTCAGCTTCAGGCAGGTGGCGAACAGCTTCTTCCCAACTGGTTGAATAGCTATTGAGATTATAGAGTCTGCTGCTCAGCAGTGGACCGATCTGAACAAGCCAACCCACCAACCGGGACCAATCCCCTGCATCCAGCAGCGGAGAGGTGAAGCTCATGAGCTCATCGGGATGGAGACCCGGGCGCTCGGCAGCCTTATTCAGTAAGTCCCAAGCCTTCTGGTCATCCATCAGATAGTAATACATGCGGCTCTGAGCTAACAGCCACGCATGTTGTGACAGGGAAGCGCCTAATTCACCTTCTGCTTGCTGCAGCTGTTCGATTTCATTCAGGTAAAGCTTAGTTCCACCTGTATTCGGATAAATCCAATTTCTCCACAGCAGATCATAGCTAAGAGAAAAAGAGGGTTGATCCCGTGAGCGATCCCGCGACTCCGTCAACATCTCGCGCCGCAGATACGATAAAGTATCGATGACGTATGGCCATAGATCCTGCTCTTGCTCGGGGGACAGCGGAAGTGTCTTTTTTAAAAGACCTGTGATTACTTCCTGTAGCTCTGAGACTGCTACCTGTGTGTAATAACCAAGAGAAGGGGCGTAAGCGGCCTGACCGACGGATTGCGTGGAAGGCTTAGCGAGCTTTTCCAACAGATAAAGATGAGCATGCAGAGTGAACAGCTTCTCCGTTTCCGGAAGCATTTTTGGTTTGAATTTATTAATTGCAGACAAGGCCCGACTCACATATTCAGGATTTCGGGTAGTATGGGCTAGAGGGGAGATACAGAATTCAAAATACTCCCGCCACTCCATTATTTTTCCGCTAGCGATGCGGTTGGCCATCTCTTTCATTTGCTGCTGACGAGTTGCATCGGCTCCAATAGAAGTACTTGTTGCTGTACTTGATATTTTAGGCAAAAAGGATGCAGCTTTAGCGTTAGCCAAAACCTGTACAGATCTATTTTGTTGTTCGGCATAATTCAACAGCACGGCAGCCATATGCTTGCAATGACCTGATACTGGACAATTACAATGACAATTGGTGAAGCCGTCGAGATCAATGGTGACGCGGTAATCCTCTCTACCTTCAACTAGAGCGTTAATCTTACGAGGCTCCGTCATAGTAAACGGCTGCACTCGATTTTGTTTATAATATTGGAACCCCCGCTTGAGGGTAAGATCATCGAAATAATAGGCGACATTTTGGATGAGCTTACTCCACTGCGTATCATCCATAGGATAGGTTGGTTGCATACAATTGGTCTCCTGTAACGAAAATGGTCTTTAGTTGTCTTTCATTATATCACTTCTGCTGGCTTCATCTTTAAATCGTTAAATTTTGATAGATCGTAAGAAAACTCTGTTTAAAAGCTGGCGTGAAGATGATTAGAAGCTAATGGCTTGTATTGAACGGAAGGTCTGAACA
Source organism: Paenibacillus sp. FSL H8-0315 (assembly GCF_038005365.1). Classification (NCBI taxonomy): domain Bacteria; kingdom Bacillati; phylum Bacillota; class Bacilli; order Caryophanales; family Paenibacillaceae; genus Paenibacillus; species Paenibacillus sp. FSL H8-0315. The sequence goes on from NZ_JBBOTA010000001.1 coordinate 3,631,817, forward strand.
TATAATAATCGTACTGCAAGTTGGATCATGATTATATAGGTGTCATTTACGAAAGATCAAACAAAGGTCAAAATTGGTCAAATAAATAAAAAGAACTAATTTTGTTGTGGAAAATCAGCTAATTCGCCTGAATTTGAGCGATAATCGGCTTAAATCGGTTTTGTTATTCCTCGGGTAGGGGACTATAATAAGGTCATAGGTCAAATAAAGTCAAAGTCAATGAGAGGAGAATGGATAATGTTTGATATGGTTCCTTTTGGTAAACGTAGAGATGATGCTTTTGGTGTGCTGGCTAAGTCCTTGAATGATGTTTTTAATGATGATTTTTTTGCACCGATTAAGAGCTCCACGATGTCCTTCAGAACAGATATTCGTGAGAGTGAGCAGGCTTACCTGATTGAAGCTGAACTTCCTGGTTTGAAAAAAGAAGAAATCGACATTGATTATGCCAGTCCTTATTTGACGATTAAAGCGGTACGTAAGGAAGAAAATGCCGAGGAGAACAGTGAACATCAGATTGTACGCAGAGAACGCCGATATGGTGAATATGTGCGCAGATTCTATGTTCAAGATATTGCCGAGGAAGAAATTCGCGCGTCTTTGAAAGATGGAGTGCTGAAGCTGGAAGTTCCCAAACGGCAAAAAATGCAAGGTAAACGCATCGAGATTCAAGACGGAGATTCTAATTCTACGGGTTCGCAGTCTGAATAAGCATAAATTAAGCGGAATGAACTTCCGCTCAGTCTTTTAGAGATGGCAGCGGGCTTTTAATATAGTGTTATGAATAGAAGGCGCATTGTAGTGGAGGATTCCGGCTATGGTGCGTCTTTTCTCGGAGTGCAATGGTGGTCAATATGAGAATAGGGATGGAAAGGAGGAAGCGCGAGTGGCTAGTAAAAGCTATTATGATGCTTTGGGTGTGAGCAAAAAAGCTACTAAACAGGAAATTAAAAAGGCTTATCAGAAGCTTGCCAAGAAGTGGCATCCCGATGTTAACAAAGCCCCTGAGGCAGAGGCGAAATTCAAAGAAGCAGCTGAAGCCTATGAAGTGCTTGGTAATGAGGATAAACGGAAACTCTATGATGAAGAGCTGCTTTATGGAGCTCAACGTGGCAGAGCTAGTGGAGGGGCGGCGAGTGGAGCCTCCTCTTGGGATTCAAACTTTGGTGGAAGTGGAAGCTGGAACGGTGGAACTTATTCAACAGGAGGTTCTGGTATTTCGGAGGAAGATTTATTCGGGATGTTTTTTGGGAATCGGGGCTCGGCGGATCGGGCTGGCTTTGATTTTTTCTCGGGAAGTGGAACGGGGCGTGCGAATGGCAATCCGTGGGGCGAGGCCCGTAGTACCATGCAGGCGCAGCTGGATATTACCTTGGAGCAGGCTTATAAAGGTGCCACTGTAAGAGTACAGGTCAGTGACAAAACGGTGGATGTGAACATTCCGCCTAGATCCTATGAGGGTACAATTATTAAAATCGCGGGAAACACTCCGGGTGGCGACGTGTTGCTGGCACTTCATATTCTTCCTCATGATATTTATGAGATTCGCGATGGCGACTTATATGGCATGGTTGAAATCGCTCCTTGGCAAGCGGTATTGGGTGGAGAAGTGAAGGTTCCATTACCGGGGGGCGGCGCCGTGAAATTGAAGATTCCAGCAGGAATTCAGAGCGGCAAAACGCTACGTATCCCCGGCAAGGGCTTAAAACGTGAGAATGGTGCGAACGGCGATATTTTATTTGGAATTGAGATTGTTATCCCTGAACCTATCAGCGAAGCGGAGAAAAATCTCTACCGAAAGCTGGCAGACTCCAGCCCTTTCGAAGCCAGAGCTAAACGTCAAAGCACTGGCACCCAGCGGCAGAAGGCGAAAGTGGGTAATTAATAGATAGGTAGAAGAGGTAGAGGTGAGGTGATTTCACTCGTTTGTGATCAACTCTGGTTGGTGAATAAGGTGATTTGAATGCTAGTTGCAGAACAGTAACTTATTTAGCCACTAACTATAAATGAACGTTTCGCTCAAACGGTGAAAGTCGGAACTATGGTGGGAAAAGAGTGCCAAAAGTGCTTTCGAAAGTGCCTTCGAGAGTGCCAAACTGGGATCGATGGTCGAAAAGAAAGGCAAAAATGCCTTAGAAAGCGCTGAATTAAGCTCGTTGGTCGAAAAGAAAGGCAAAAGTGCCTTCGAAAGTGCCGAAATAGGCTCGATGTGCGAAAAAAGAAGCAAAAGTGCCTTAGAAAGCGCCGAATTGGGCACGATGGTCGAAAAGAGAAGCAAAAGTGCCTTAGAAAGCGCTGAATGAGGCTCGATGTGCGAAAAAAGAAGCAAAAATGCCTTAGAAAGTACTGGCGAGGGCTCATTGGTCGAAAAGAGAGGCAAAAGTGCCTTAGAAAGCGCCGGATGGAGATCGTTGGTCGAAAAGAGAAGCAAAAGTGCCTTAAAAAGTGCCGAATTGGGCTCGTAGGTCGAAAAGAACGGTATAAATCCCGTAGAATGAGCGCAAACCAGCCAGTTACTCGAAAAGAGCGGTAAAAATCCCGCAGAATGAGCGCAAACCAGCCAGTTACTCGAAAAGAGCGGTAAAAATCCCGTAGAATGAGCGCAAACCAACTAGTTACTCAAAAAGAGCGGTAAAAATCCCGTAGAATGAGCGCAAACCAGTTAGTTACTCGAAAAGAACGGTAAAAATCCCGTAGAATGAGCGCAAACCAGTTAGTTACTCGAAAAGAGCGGTGAAAATCCCGTAGAATGAGCGCAAACCAGCCAGTTACTCGAAATAAGCGGGATAAATCCCGCTAAATTAACCTATCCCCGACCAAAAAGGCCGATTTAATATAATCACTCTTAAATAGAAAGGTGAGAGAGCTATGGATTTCAATAAATTAACTCAAAAGCTGCAGGAAGCAGTAGCTGCGGCGCAGTCGCTGGCATCAGACAGCGGTCATCAGGAGATCGATAATCTCCATCTGTTAAAAGCGTTGCTCCAGCAGCAAGAAGGATTGCTGCCAAGATTGCTGCAAAAGATGAATATCCCTGTGGCTGAGCTGATGCGCAGCACAGATGAACTGCTTCAACGCAAGCCGAGCATCAGCGGGTCAGGAGCAAGCACGGTAAGGCGTTACGCCTCGCAATCGCTGATTCATCTACTGGAGCAGGCGGAGAAGGAAGCGGCGAAGATGCAGGATGAGTTTGTTTCTGTGGAGCATGCGGTGCTGGCAATGGTGTCGGATTCGAGCGGGGAGAATCGTGAGCTAAGGGATCTTTTTGTCCGCCGTGGGCTGACCCGTGAGAAGCTGATGTCGGTGCTTGCTGAGATTCGTGGACATCAGCGGGTAACCAGCCGGGAGCCAGAAGCTACTTATGAGGTGCTGGAGAAATACGGCCGTGATCTTGTAGCAGAGGTTCGCGCGGGCAAGATTGATCCAGTCATTGGTCGTGATGGCGAGATCCGCCGAGTAATCCGGATTTTGTCCCGTAAAACGAAAAATAACCCTGTGCTGATCGGTGAACCAGGTGTAGGGAAAACAGCCATTGTGGAAGGCTTGGCCCACCGGATCGTGCGCAAAGACGTGCCAGAGGGGCTGAAGGATAAGACGATTTTTTCACTGGATATGAGTTCACTTGTGGCAGGCGCGAAGTTCCGTGGTGAATTCGAAGAACGCCTGCAGGCGGTATTGAGGGAGGTTCGCGAAAGTAACGGCCGCATTATTCTTTTTATTGATGAGCTGCATACGATTGTGGGCGCAGGTAAAACCGAAGGCTCGATGGATGCGGGCAATATGCTGAAGCCGATGTTGGCCCGGGGTGAGCTGCACTGTATCGGTGCCACAACGCTCGATGAATATCGCAAATATATAGAGAAGGACCCTGCGCTGGAGCGCCGTTTCCAACAGGTGCTCGTGAGCGAACCCGATGTAGAGGATACTATCTCCATTTTGCGTGGTCTGAAGGAGCGGTTTGAAGTCCACCACGGGGTCAAAATCCATGACAGCGCCCTAGTAGCCGCAGGGGTATTGTCCAATCGTTACATTACGGATCGATTTTTACCGGATAAGGCGATTGACCTAGTGGACGAGGCTTGCGCCATGATCCGCACAGAGATAGACTCCATGCCGGGTGAGATGGATGAAGTGACCCGCCGCCTGATGCAGATGGAGATTGAAGAAGCAGCGCTAAAAAAAGAAACCGATGACGCCAGCAAACGCCGTCTCGAAATATTGCAGCGCGAGCTCGCTGACCTGAAGGAGAAGCAGCTAGGAATGACGGCGCGCTGGGAGAAAGAGAAGTCGGCCATCCAAGGGATTCGCGACCTCAAAAAACGGCTGGAGCAAGCACGTAAGGATCTGGTCGATGCACAGGAGGAATATGATCTTAATAAGTCAGCCGAACTGAGCTACGGCATTATTCCTGATCTGGAGCGTCAGCTGAAAACAGCGGAAGAAGCGGCACAGCAAGACCAGGATACAAGATTGCTACGTGAGGCTGTTACTGAAGAGGAAATCGCAGATATTGTCTCCCGCTGGACCGGCGTTCCAGTTAGCCGACTGGTAGAAGGCGAGCGGGATAAGCTCCTGCGTCTGGAGGATACGCTGCATGAACGGGTAGTGGGCCAAGACGAAGCTGTCAGCTTGGTGGCCGATGCAGTGCTTCGGGCAAGAGCAGGAATCAAAGATCCGAATCGCCCGATTGGCTCATTCCTGTTCCTTGGCCCGACGGGTGTAGGGAAGACTGAGCTCGCTAAGTCGCTTGCGGTATCTCTTTTTGACCGCGAAGATGGCATGATCCGTATAGATATGTCGGAGTATATGGAAAAGCATAGTGTCTCCCGTCTCGTCGGCGCACCTCCAGGATATGTTGGATATGAGGAAGGCGGGCAGCTCACGGAAGCTGTGCGGCGTCAGCCTTATACTGTAGTGCTGCTCGATGAAGTGGAGAAGGCGCATCCCGATGTGTTTAACATTCTGTTGCAGCTGCTTGATGATGGACGGCTGACTGATTCACAGGGCCGAATGGTTGACTTCAAGAATACAATCATCATTATGACTTCCAATATCGGTTCACCCCATCTGATTCAAGGCACCGATGAAAAAGGTCAGCTCACGGAAGCTGCCAAGGATAGAGTGATGAAGGAACTGAGTGGTCATTTCCGTCCAGAGTTCCTGAACCGGGTGAATGACATTGTAATGTTCAAGCCGCTGACACTGGGTGAGATCGAGAAAATTGTGGACAAACTGGTGGATGGATTGCGTCTACGTCTGGCAGAACGGGAGATCGGGCTGGCATTAACTGAATCGGCGGTGCGTTTTATCGCTAAGGAAGGTTTTGATCCTGTGTATGGGGCAAGACCGTTGAAAAGATTTATCCAGCGCAGCTTGGAGACACGTGTGGCGCGTGCGATTATTGCTGGTGAAGCCGCAGAGGGATCAGTTATTCAGGTGGATGAATCCGGCAACGAGCTGACAGTAACCATTCTGAAGCCAGAAGTCGATGGACCAGAGAGTTCTGAATTGAGTTCTGAATAAAAAAAGGCGTTCACAAAACCCTAATGGTTTTGTGAACGCCCTTTTTATTGTAAGCCTCATTCTACCCAAGGGATTAGATGAGGCTGTTCATCCAAGATGGACATATACTGCTCTTTCCAGCCGTATTTGCCGTCGGGGTCGAGGAGCATATAACGCAGATATTTTTCCAGCCGGAACTCGGCTTTGGACCAACCGAGATGCTTGAGCCGCAGATTGCTTAGCTGATGAGACAGCTCGAAAATATTTTCCGGGAACCGCCCACAGTGCTGTGGGGATTCATTCCATACATAGTTGAAGTCTTCTTTATAGCGAAGCAAAAAAGGGCGGTAGTTCAGATGAGAGCGCCAGTAGGTATCCTCCCTGTAATGGTTCGCGTTCCATAAATCGTAAAGGCGGAAGCAGAACAGATCGACCCCATCTGCATACAGCAAGGAATCTATATTTTCTGCAAAGCTGGCTTCAAAGATCTCATCCGCGTCCAGACTCAGAATCCACTCGGGATTTGTCTTTAGGACTTCCTCCCACTGCTGTTTTCGCAGCTCAATTTCATTGCTGAACTTGGATTCGGTATTATGCACGAGACGAACGGGAATGCCTTCAAGTGCTTCCAGACAGACAGCTGCTGTATTGTCGGTGCTGCCGTCATCAATAATGACAGCCTCATCGATATATTTGCGGTGTTCCTCCAGAACCTGTCGCAGGAAGCGCCCGCTTTCATTTTTTACAACCATGGTAAGGGTTAGCTTGGGACGCTTTTTGGTTATAGGAGCAGCTGCAACCTCATTGGAATTTTCCTCGATGGGTGTGGGTGCCGATTCAGCTTTTACTCCTGTTGTTTCTCTGATGAAATCTTCAACCTTGTTCAAATCACTATCTCTGTACAAATGAAGGGCAGGATAATGGGTGTCAACAAATTGCGGGATGCCAAGGGCCGCGGCACGAATGCAGAAATGGCGATCCTCGCCCCAGTATGATATGTTCCGGATCTGATTGTAGCTCACCCCGGCTTTTATCGCATGCTGGCTAATCAATGTACAAGCGCCGAGACCCCCCACTTCATAGATTCCAGGATTGCGGAGTTTGGCTATGAATTCATGAAATCTGCGGTTGATCTCCTCGGGTTGCAGTTTTTCGCCGGGAAGTATCTCCCACTGATTATATTCGTCATGCATCCAGACCTGCGGCTGAAACATGGTATCGGGCTGCCACTGTGTCCAAAATACCTCTGAAATAATATCTTTGTTCGTCCCTATTAGATGTCTTAGCGTAGCGGGGTGGAGGATGAGGTCTGAGTCGATCAGGAACAGGTAGTCGTAGTTCAGGGTTTGCGCTCGGTTAATCATGAGGTTTTTGAAGTTGGCGACTTTCCAGACTAAATCAGAATTCCAATAGTGAGTCGTATCATTGCGAATGTACGCATCGTTAAAGCCGGAGCTTTGAATAAAAATATGCTCGCCCTTGCTTTTGAATTCCTGGAGCAGCCGGCTGGATTCCTCATCATCATTGTCATCAATCAGATGGAAATCCAGTTCGATTTGCTCGATATTCAAGCGCAGCAGGGAATTCAGAAATTCCCGTAATACATTGGGCTTTTGATGGATCGGGCTGCCGATTAATACGCGTGTCTTATTCATTGCGGCCTCCTTGGGGGACTCTCCCTTTCTTCCGAGAGGTATAGGTATGTTCTCAATATATTTACAGTGAGAGAGTAATAATCCTTATTTCGCAAAGTTCTTATAGTAAATGAGAAATGAGAGTTGGATAAATTGAACTTTTTAGATATATTAATTTTGATGAATCTGCTGTACAATTACCGGATAATTAGATAAGAATGCAGCCAGATGAGTACAGGAATGAGACTATGGATAAATCACCACTAAAAGTTCAGTAGTTAATCAATCTGTTACTGGCCATGAATCCTCGTGCGGATGTGTTCTGGGATGATGGAAAGGGTGAATACCGACCTCTGCTGAATGAGGATGCTGAGGAAATTGATTGCACCGGAAGAGACAGCGAAGACTGAAGCTCATATTGGTGGCTGAACAGAGTTTGATTATTGCGACCCTTGGCATACTGTATTCGGAAGAGTCATTTCAGGTATGGACCATGTGGATACTTTAAGGCGTGGGGATGTCATGAAAAAGGTGGAAATTATCAGTTCCCTCAATATTACATTAATGTGAAATGCTATCCATTGTAATTCCTAGTATCCCGATATACAATATAAAAACAAACAAAGACAATATAGACACGGGGGAGAAACTTATGCGTAGAGGATTATCTGGAGTTATTACTTTGGTTTTGTTAACATTTTTGATTAGCGCGTGCTCCGGGGGAAATAACGCCGCTTCCACAAATACAAATCAGACGCCTACGGCTACTGAAGGATCGACAGCAAGCACTGAACCAAAAGATGGCGGCAACTTAATTATTGGGGTCGCTGCAGATCCTGTCATTCTAAATCCGAACTATGCAGGTGATCGTGTTAGTCTGACGATTGACCAAGCGCTCTACGCGCCATTGTTCCAAGTGAATAACGGAGAGAAGACCTTCTACTTGGCAGACAGCCTGACACTTTCCGAAGATAACCTGACTTATACATTGAAACTGAAAAGTGGACTAACTTGGCATGACGGAGAAAAGCTTACAGCTGACGATGTCGTGTTCACGATTGATAGCATCCTCGATGAGAAGCAAAACAGCATGCTGAGAGCGAACTTATTCATCGGTGATAAACCCGTTAAGGCAGTTAAGGTGGATGATCTGACTGTAGAGTTCAAGCTTCCGCAGGTCAGCCCAGCTTTTGAAGCTACACTAGTGCAAGTATTTCCGATTCCAAAGCATATTTTTGAGAATGAGACGGATCTAGAGAAAAGCACCAAGAATGCTGCTCCGGTTGGATCTGGCCCATTTAAATTTAAAGAATACAAAGCAGGCGAATATGTTACACTCGAGAGATTTGATAACTACTTTGGCGGCAAACCACATCTTGATTCTATAACGTACCGGATTGCTAAAGATACGAATGCTGCGAATCTCGCACTTCAGAATGGTGAGATCAACATTAAGTATCTAGATCCACAGGATGTTGGAACGATTGAGGCTTCGAACAATTTCGAAATCCTGCCTTATAGTGAAGGCCGATTGTCCTACCTGTTGTTCAATGCAAACAGTGATAGAGGTGCTCTTGCTAAAAAAGAAGTTCGTCAAGCCTTGTCTTTAGCCCTAAATCGTGATGAAATCATTCAGGCTGCTTATACTTCTAATGAGTATGCAGACCCGGCGAAGTCCTTTTTGACTCCGGATGCATTGTTCTATACTAATGACGTACCTTCTTTTGATAATGATGTAGAAAAAGCCAAAGAGCTTCTGCAATCGGCAGGGGTTAGCGATCTGAAATTGAGATTGATTGTATCGAGCGGTAATAAAGCTCAGGAAGCCATTTCACTATACGTGCAGCAAAAGCTAAAGGCCATTGGCGCTGAAGTTGAACTGCAAAATATGGATGCCTCGGCATATGGTCAGAAATTCAGTGATATGAATTCAACAGATTTTGAACTTGCGATTGCAGGTTATATTATGGGTTACGATCCTGATGCTTACAGAATTTTGTATACTTCTACTGCAGACTCTAACTACTCGCATTATAATAATGCTGAAGTCGATAAGTTGTTCAATGATGGTGCAGGAGAAGCAGATGTAACTAAACGTGGTGAGATCTATAAGAAGATCCAAGAGATCATTGCTGACGATGCACCGATTTATCCAATTGCTAATACTAAGACTATTGTAGCTGTCTCCAAGAACTACGGCGGTCTAGAAGAAGCAGTCTTGAAGCCTGTCGTTATTTTTGAAGATTTATCGAAAATCTACCTTAAATAAGAACGGGAAAAAATAAGCTGGTCAATCCAGCTTATTTTTTTACCGATATAGAACTGGGAGAATATACGTATGAGACAACTTATCGTCCGAAGATTACTGCAAACCCTGCCGATGCTGTTTTTTGTCTCGGTTGTGTGCTTTGCGATGATTAAGCTGGCTCCGGGGGATCCGGTACTATCCTTCGTTACGCCGAATATGCACGCGGATGATATTGAGCGCATCCGGCATAACCTTGGGCTGGATAAGCCAGCCTACATTCAATATTTTATATGGATCAAAGAAGTACTGCAGGGCAACTTCGGTTATTCCCTTGTGAATCATCAGCCTGTATTGGAGCAAATTCTAGAACGTTTACCTGCAACAGCAGGTTTGATGGGCAGTGCAATCGGCTTAGCCGTTCTGTTGGCGATCCCGATGGGTCTGCTTGCTGGAGCTAACCGGAACCGCTGGGTGGATAAAGTAATTAATTTTTTATCCTATATCGGAATTTCAGTGCCTTTATTTTGGCTGGCCATCTTACTTATGTACTTATTCGCAATTAAGCTGCACCTGCTGCCTATAATGGGGATGCGAACCATTGGTGTGGAATCAGCGGTTGATGTATTGAAGCATGGTATTTTGCCTTGCGCCGTATTGGCGTTTGGATTTCTGGCCGGTTACGTACGATACATCCGCTCTAGTACGATTGGACAGCTAAAAGAAGAATATGTGCAGATTCAATATGCTTTTGGATCCAGCAAGACAACGATTCTGTTCCGTCACGTGCTTAAGCATGTACTGTTGCCAGTAATTACATTGCTCGGGATGTCGATGGGTGATCTGGTGGCGGGTGCAATTGTAACGGAGACGGTATTTTCATGGCCGGGTATTGGCTCTTTAGGGATGACTGCGGTTAAAGGGATGGATTATCCCGTAATTATGGGAATAACTTTGTTCTCTTCTTTAATGCTGATCATCGGCAATCTGGTCGCGGATATTCTATATAGCTTCGTGGACCCACGAATTAAATTAACGAGGTGACCTCATGAATCGCAGTAAATGGAAAAGTGTTGGAGATGAGCTATTTACGAATAAATTGGGTGTCGCAGCCCTCATTACTTTAATCGTCTTCACACTAGGCTCTATATTTGCTTTTTTATCCGGACATGATCCGAATGCAATGGATGTTTTGGCACGTTTGAAAGCACCCGGGGCGGATCATTGGTTTGGTACGGATGATTACGGCCGGGATTATTTTGCCCGAGCTTTGTATGGTGGCCGGGTATCTTTGCTAGTTGGTTTTGCTTCAATGATCATCGCCACGGGTATAGGTGTGACGGTGGGCGTAATCAGTGGATATTTTGGCGGATGGATTGATAATCTATTGATGCGGATGCTTGATGTAGTGATGTCCATTCCATCTTTCCTTGTGCTGCTGCTGCTCAGCGTATTTTTGAAGCCGAGTGTAGGAAACATCATTTTAATCATTGCTCTATTAATGTGGATGAACATTGCCCGTGTGATTCGTGCGGAGACGATGACGATTAAAGAACGGGAATATGTACTGTATGCAAAAGCTTCCGGCCAGAGCAACTTCGGAATTATTTGGCGTCATATTCTTCCGGGGCTAGTACCTGTTGTGATTGTAGGTGCGACGAATAATATCGCTTCCGCGATTATGATGGAGTCGTCCCTAAGCTTCCTTGGGTTCGGGGTACAACCTCCGAATGCCACTTGGGGCAGTATGCTTAACAATGCGCAGGGATATATCGCTCAGGCACCTTATTTGGCATTGTTCCCGGGGTTATTGATACTATTAACGGTTCTGAGCTTTAATGTTCTGGGCGATATTTTGCGGGTTGGCTTTGAACCGAAGCTGATCCGAAGATAGGAGTGTGAAGACATCATGACGGAACGGCTATTGTCTGTTGAGAATTTGAAGGTTTCCTTCCAAACTCGGGATGGAGAGAATCAGGCAGTTCGTGGCGTTAGCTTTCATATAGATGCTGGAGAAACGGTAGGGATTGTTGGTGAATCCGGAAGCGGGAAAAGTGTAACTGCGAAGGCGATTATGTCGTTGATTACACCTCCGGGTAAAATTATCGCTGGAAATATTAATTTTCGCGGTGACAATTTATCTAACCTTTCGGAAAAAGAGTGGAGAAAACTGCGCGGTAACCGTATAGCGATGGTGTTTCAGGACCCCATGACTTCTCTTAATCCTGTGAAAAAAATCGGCCAGCAGCTTACGGAGGTCATCCGGCGGCATCGCGGCTTAAATAAGGAAGCAGCGTTTAAAGAGGCAGCAAGTATCCTGCGGCAGGTGGGCATTAATAATCCTGAGCAGCGGCTGCAGCAGTATCCGCATGAATTCAGCGGCGGGATGCGGCAGCGGGTCATGATCGCTATGGCTCTTTCCTGCCAGCCAGAGCTATTGATTGCGGATGAGCCGACAACTGCGCTTGATGTAACAATACAGGCCCAAATTCTTGATCTTTTTAAAGAGCTAAAAAATAATACCAGTACAGCTATAGCGCTGATCACTCATGATTTGGGTGTGGTGGCTCAGGTATGTACACGGGTTATCGTAATGTATGGTGGACTAGTGATGGAGGAAGGTACGGTGGAGGATATTTTTTATCGCCCACAGCATCCTTACACGAAAGGTCTGCTTCGCTCCATTCCGAAACGTGACGGCAAATCGCGTGAACGTCTAATTCCAATCGAAGGCACACCTCCGGATTTGTTGAATCCTCCTTCTGGCTGTCCCTTTATGGAACGTTGCCCTAATGCTTTTGCCCGTTGCAGTGAACGTCCTCCGGTAATCGAATTATCGCCCGGTCACCGTTCGATGTGCTGGTTAGCAGATGGCGTGCAGGAGACTCCAGCCGTAGCTGGCGTTGAAGGGAGCGGTTCGGTTGAGTGACAATAAGATTCTAGTGGACGTAAATAATCTCAAAAAACATTTCTCCAAAGGCAAGGATATGTGGGGACGCGATACATCGGTGCTTAAGGCAGTAGATGGCGTAAGCTTTCAGATACGACAGGGAGAGACCTTTGGGCTGGTTGGAGAGTCGGGAAGCGGCAAGTCCACGGTTGGACGCTGCTTGCTGCGCTTATATGACTACACAGACGGTGAAGTGTCTTTTGACGGGCAGCCGCTGAGCAAGCTTGGAGAGAAGCAGCTAAAACCTTTTCGCAGACGCATTCAGTCGATCTTCCAAGATCCCTATTCATCACTTAATCCAAGCTTAAGTGTGCTTGATCTGATCAGTGAACCGATGAAAATCCACGGCATCCACGAAGGTGAAGAACGCAAAGAAGCTGTTGCGGCATTGCTGGAAAAGGTAGGTTTAAAAAGAGAACATCTCTACCGCTTCCCGCATGAATTCAGCGGTGGCCAACGCCAGCGGATTTCGATTGCCAGAGCATTGTCCGTAAGACCTGAGTTTGTCGTGTGTGATGAACCGATCTCAGCGCTGGACGTGTCTGTCCAGGCTCAGGTAGTGAACATGCTGGAGGATTTGCAGTCCGAATTCGGCTTGACCTATCTCTTTGTCGCACATGATCTGTCGATGGTACGGCATATTTCTGACCGGATCGGCGTGATGTATGGCGGTCGTCTAGTAGAGGTAGCCGAAAGTGATGAGCTGTACGAGAATCCTATTCATCCTTATACAAAGGCGCTGCTGTCTTCCATCTTGGAGACGGATCCCCGGCGGGCCAATCAGAGAATTATTTTAGACGGATATTCGCAAGAGTATGGCAGAGCTGAGACTTCCACACTACAGGAAGTAAGTCCGGGCCATTATGTTGCTTATGATTTTACGGTATGATTAGACTCTATATATAGATTGGGAGGGATCAGAATGTCAGAGAACTTAAACCGGGTAAAGTTATCCCAGTGGGATGCGTTATTGGTGGAATCACTCCGCTCCTTGGGGTGGTCTGATGAGGATATTCTTCGTAAAGTGGCAGAGGGCGATTTGCCCGTTGACGAGAGCGAATACCAATTTGATTATAAGCAGCTGACTACGTTGCAGTCAGAGCAGCCGGAGTTGTTCGGGCAAGCGGTGAAGACAGGCTATCAGATTAAATACAACACGATTCGTGGGATTCGCAGCTGGATATGGGTAGCTCTGGGCAAAGAAGCGGCTCTGGAGCTTGAGGAAGGTAAGGAAGCCGCTGAGGTGGCTTTAACCTTGGCCGAGAAGGAACGTTTGGCTTCTGTGTTATCCTTCGGTTGGCAGATCGAGAGCGATACGAAGGCAGTGGTTGGAGATACAGCTGTCTACCGGATTGCACCGATTGGACGTTAAGCTGAATAGCTACAGTAAAAAACGATTGTTGCGGGGAAGGACTCCCTGTGCACAATCGTTTTTTTGTTATATTTCTCGCTTAAATGCTTATCTTTAATATACGCTTACCGCTGGGTAAAATACCTCATAGTGTGCAGCCTCAATCCAGCTTCCTGTCTTAAAATCTCTGCCCCGGACAAGCACTTTATCGCTATACACTTCTACATAGAAGCCTTGGCTGCCCTCTTTATGTTTATCTTCATTAGTCCAAAGATAGGCGACAGAAGCAGCATTAAACATCGTTGCGATCTCTCCATCGCCAGGGAACATAGTGTTGTCTACCTCCAGCTCCCAATGGGTATGTCCAGTGAATAACAAGGTCTGAGGGTATCTCGACAGGATTTCTTTTAATTCCGTATCTTGTGTGACACCATACCAATCTTGCGATTCCAGCGATCCGGCTACGGTGTCTTTAAGCGGTTGATGCAGGAAGAGAAAGATAGGCTGATCTGGTGAAGCTTGTTCTCCAAGCTTATGCTCCAGCCAATCAAGCTGTTCAGAAGAAAGATCACAGAATTTGGGCAATCCTTGTTCTGTCCCTAGCATAATAAAATGATAGCCATTGACCCAGTGATCATGATAGGGTCCGGACATTCCGGTCTGTGACGTATACATTCCTAAACGTGATTCCCAATTTCCGAGGCCCACATCATGATTGCCTAAGGTAAAGGTAATCCCGGGCAGTTCGGTTTTGTATTGTTTGAGGATACGAAGCATTTCTTCGTATTCAGCAGGGAAGCCGTGGTCTGTGACATCACCGATATGCATAATCCCGCTGCTGCCTTCCCCATGCGCTGCTATATCACGGAGAGCCAGCTCGAAGTTAAGATTGTACTCATGATTGCGGTCAGCAGTGACATGGGTATCCGTAATGATCTGAAAGGTGATAACTGGTTTATCTTCAGGTGATGTGTTCGTACTCATGTTTGGGCATCCTCCTTCATCTATGAACCTATCCAATACTGTTGCTGTTTGCTAATGCGTCTTGCCGCTAATATTCAGTCCTATGATCCCGACAATGATGACGGCTATCCAAAGTAGTGAGGATAGGGTTAGCTTTTCTTCAAAGAACAGGGTTCCTATGAAGGAAATCAGGATGATTCCCGCTCCTGACCATATCGCATAAGCTACGCCTACCTTAATAGAGGTGAGAGCATAATTCAGGGAGGTGAAGCTGGCTCCATAGAACAGGAACATAAGCACGGAAGGCCAGAGCTGGGTGAACCCTTGAGATATTTTCATTGAGAGGGTCCCTGAGAGTTCGAACACAATAGCCAGCGCCAGAAACATCCATGCCCATATTCCTTCTATTCTCACAGGGAAGTAACCTCAATTCTGAGCTCAGCGTAAGATTGTACAATGAGATCTGCATCCGGGAGAATATGTGTTGAAGCACTAGTACCGTCGCTTTCTGCTAGGCCGATAGCTACCTGTACACCCGCTGCTTTAGCCATTCGCATATCCCCATTAGTATCACCGATAACTGCTGTGTGCGCGGGTTCAACGGCCAACCTTTCGCAGGCAAGCTGCACCATGTCGGGGAAAGGTTTACCCTGATCCACAAGATCTGTTCCAATTACCTCGGAGAAATAATGCCGTATGCCAAGCCATTGGAGATGTTTGTCTGCGGCCTCTGTTTCATCTGCGGTCACCACGGCGAGAGGAATGCCTGCACTCACACACTCATCAAGAAAACGATGAAGTCCCGGAAGGGAGTGAACGGGGCGTTTCTCTTCTAACCTAACATCCGCTTCGAGACGGCATTGATGGACAAGCTCCATGGACTCCGCCCAAGATAAACCTTGCAGATAACCCTGCCATGACAGGATGGCATAGAGGTCACTCATAGTCCCCATAGCCAGGGGGCCGTTCCGATCATAATCGGTAATGCTTCCTTGGGCATTGTGTATAGTTCCCATTAATGCAGGGAGCTGCTCTTCTGCAATCTGTAGCCCTCTTTGCTTCATATACTTCGTGAATCTCTCTAAAAAACATTCGCCCCAGCTGCCCCAGAGGGATACGAACTGGAGCAGCGTACCATCCTTATCGAATAGAATAGCTGCTACAGCGTATCTGCCTTGCGGAGTGATGAGCTCAGACATGAAGTCCACCGCCCTTTATTTTAATTTATCAAGCGCTGCTTGTGCCGTTTCTTGTGCTTCCTTAAGTGCTTGTGCTGCTGGGATATTCTCAATTTGCACCTTATCTGCGGCGATTGTCAACGCATCGTTAATTTTGCCGCCAGTTGGGTCTTGGAAAGGTGCAGAACCATGAGAAGCTTGCATCAATGGGACCCTAATCTGTGGATTACTTTCGCTGAATGACACAAATGCCGGGTCTTGCAATGCGGATTGGCGCACCGAAATATATCCCGTATTAATGGACCAGGACGCAGTATTCTCAGCATTTGTGAAGTAGGTTAGCCATTTCATAGCTGCTTCCTTTTCACTGTCGCTGGCTTTGGATAGAATGCCGGCCATAAGTGCTTGGGCTACGGGTTTGCCCTCACCGATCCCAGCCCAGCCTGGCTGCTCCATAGCCGAAACAATGCTGAAGTCCAAGTCGCCCTGATCGCCGCTGGAGCCGGTGTAGCCTGCGGCTTGACCCTTCATTACATCGTCAATCGTCTTGTACCAATACTCCCAGCCTTGACCGCCGGAATGAATCCGCATGATCTTATCCTCGTGAATCCACTTGCGGAACAAATCCCAGGTTTCAATCCACTCTTTAGAGTCGACCATAACTTGTTTTCCATCCTCACTAAGGATAGTGCCTCCTTTGCTGAGTACGGCATCAATCATGTTCCCTGAACCCCACATAGGCTCCCAACCATAAAGGGTGGTTTTGCCGCCGTCCTTCACTGTCATTTTCGCAGCTGCGGCAGCCAGATCTTCCCAAGTCTTTAGTGTGCTCGCATCAATTCCATTCTTCTCAAAAACATCTTTGCGATAGTACATGACCTGCGTTGTTCCATACATCGGCAGGAAGTATTGCTTACCATCAACCTGGCCCTGATTTAGAAAGGTTTGGACAAAATCCTCTTTATTGAAATCTGGCTGCAGTGCCATAAGCTCGTCTATCGGAGCGAAATATCCTTTACGGGCCCAATCTACATTGGAGGAGAGAGCAGCCGCAGGCACTTTCCCTGTAGCGATAGCTGCTTGCAGCTTCTGTTCGGTTTCCGTGTAGTCTGCCTGCGCGATACCTTTGACAATGACCTCTTGCTGAGAGGTATTAAATTTCTGAATCAGTGCCTCCATATTCTCACCAAGCTTGCCGCCGAGACCATACCAGAATTCAATTGTTACCGGTGCATTTTGTGTGGGTGCAGCCTCTGTGGAGGGGGAGGAAGAAGCTCCATTCGCCGCTGTAACATTGCCTGTATTCGCATTTCCTCCGCAAGCTGTTAACATTGTAAATCCGGCAACCAAAGACAGGGTGGACAGTCTCTTCAATACGTTCATCATCATTCTCCTCTTATTAAAATAGAATTGTTAGCTTATCCTTTGCTGGAACCAGCGGTCATATTGACACTTTGCATGATCGTTTTCTGAGCTAGTAGAAATACTAGCAGCAACGGGGCGATGGTGAATGCGCTAGCGGCCATGATCAGCGGCCATTTTAATCCGTAGGCACCTCCTTGAGTAAAGAAACTACGCAGACCCGCCGAGACTAGCTGTAGATTAGGGTCTTTGGTGATCAGCATCGGCCAGAAATAGTTATTGTACTGATCAATGAAGGTGATCAGGGCTAGCACAGCAAAGGAAGAACGTGTAATGGGGACAAGAATGGTCCACAGAATCCGCATATGTGAGGAACCGTCCACTTCTCCAGCCTCCACCAGCTCATGGGGAACCTGAAGGAAGGCTTGGCGAATTAGAAAGATGGAGAAGACACTTACACAGTTGGATAGAATTAATCCGGCATATGAATCCAGTAGATGGAGCTGGGACAATACCAAATATCCGGGAAGATAAACAGCGGTGGCTGGAACCATATAGCCGAAAAGAATAACGCCTGAGAACAGCCCTCTGAAGCGGAATTTCATATGCGTAAGCGCATAGGCCATCATCCCGGAATTTATGACCTGCAGAATAACAATCGACACAGCGACAAATATGCTATTGCCCATATATCTGAAGAAAGGGGCTTCGTGCCAGGCGGCTGAAAAATTACTCCACAGCGCATCCTTAGGCCAGATTGTGGGCGGAGACTGCCAGATTTCATCATTGGTTTTTAAGGCGCTGGTGACCATCCAATAGAAGGGGAAGGCCATGATCAGTGCAATAGCTGTAAAAAATAGATGGCGGGTCAGCTTGCCCACGCGTACGATCGTTGCATTCATCAGTCGTTCTCCTTTACAGCAGTTGTTATTGATAATGGGTTGTCCGTTTACTAACCTCTAGTGAGATTACGGAGAGCAGCATACATATAAATACCAGAATCATTGCGACACTAGAGGCTTCTCCAATCTGAAAGGCTTCAAAGGCAGACTGATAATACATATAGAGCAAGGTACGTGTTGATCCCGACGGTCCACCTTGTGTAAGTACGTTAATCTGGTCGTAAGCCTGTAAAGCCCCGATGATCTGTACGATGAACAGAAACAGTGTCGTTGGCGAGATTAGCGGTAAAGTAATACGGCTGAATTTTTGAACAGCATTTGCTCCATCCAGTTGAGCTGCTTCCAGCAGATCCGTAGGGACATTGCGTAGTGCCACCAAGTAAAAAATCATCGCCCAGCCTACCGATTTCCATATTGTCACGAGCAGAACGCCGAGCAGCGCCCATTTAGGGTCTTGAAGCCAACCGATTTTTTCTAGACCTAAGAGGTCAAGTACAGTATTGGCAAGGCCGATTTCGGGTTCATAGATCCAGGACCAGACAATGGATACAGCCGCGGTCGGCGTGACCCAAGGGGAGAACAGCAATACCTGATAGAGGGTAGAGCCTTTCAGCTTCCCGTTCATCAGGAGTGCTAGTCCAAGTCCGATCAGAATAACGGGCAGCACACTTCCGGCACAGAATAACAGAGTCACTCTAAGTGCTTTATAGAAGGCAGGATTGCTGAACAGATCCAGATAGTTGGTTAGTCCGACAAAGGTTTTCTCAGGGCTCATGAAGTCCCATTCGGTAAAGCTGAGATAAAATACATAAAGTAATGGCGCTAGCCAAAATACAACGAATGGAATCATTGCCGGCAAGGTGAAGATCACCGGTTTCAACTCCCCTATAAATCTCGAACGTTTCATTATTCTGTCGATACCCCATTCCATCTTCTGTTTTTTGCGGTATAATTCTGAGGAAAGCTCTTCCGTTCAAAAAAAATTGTACACTCATCGAGCGGCTGCGTGGTCAAGTGGACGTAAAGATCGATGCGAGATTATGTAAAAAATTAAGAGATTAGCGCAGGTAGTTGCTATTTTGTGTAAAATAGAAGGGTAGATTCTAAGTGGAATGAAGGTGCAGCTATGAAACAGGTAGCCTTTGGTGAAGAGAATAAAGACTTATCTCCACGCGAGCAGCTGCTGCGTCCGATGATCGATGCGATTGCTCAGACGATGGACCTATATGGTGCGAATTATTCATTCGGGCAGCTGTATGGAATTATGTTCTTTGAAGACCGTCCGATGACGCTTGAAGAGATGAAGAATGTGATGAATATGAGCAAGAGTAATATGAGCTATGGAGTCCGTTCTTTGATGGCCTCCAAGATGGTCACTAAGCTGGAGGAGAAGCGGGACCGAAAGGATCTGTATGCAGTGGAAACAGATTTCTTTCAGACCTTTAAGAACTTTTTTGGGATGAAGCTACAGCGGGAGATTGATGTCATGAAGCACGCTTTAGACGTTGTCATTCCTGAGCTGGAGGGATTGGTTCAAGCCGTAGATACATCTGAGGAGGAGCGGAAATTCTGCCTGAAGGATCTGGAGAAGCTGGAGCATGCCGTCCAATATTATCATTGGCTGCAGCAGTTCGTGGACGAGCTTGGGGAAGAGAATTACTTCGCAGATAAGAGAAGGTCCTAGACCGTCTACAATCACATATAGATGTACATAATTGTATATAGATCTCCATTTTTGCGGGGTGTTCCTTAAGCCGGTTCAGGCTTGAGGTTCGCCCTCTTTTTTATGATAAAGAAACAAAAATAAGAAGAAAATGTAACCAATAGCAGGTGGAACTTCCATAAAATATATAGTTACATAGGGACAAGAAATGTTGTTAAGGAGATTCTGAGATTGAAAACAAAAAAATATATGCTGCTTGTTGTCATAGTTCTACTGCTGAGCCTTGCTGCTATTTTGAATACACAACGTGAACCTTCAACAATAACTATTAACGTAAATGGTCAAATGATAAAGACGATAGCTGCCAATCCAGCCTCGCCTGATGATCTTATGATCCCGAAGGCGGTAGCTGAACAGGCACTAAATACACAAATCGGCTGGCAGAAATCCGGACCTCTTCCAAAAGGTATTTACTACAGAGATCAGGTGGCTGTGCTGATGTATCATCATCTTTCTGAGAAGCCCATGCCACAGTTTCCTTGGGTGTTATCGGTTGATCGGTTTGATGATCAAATGAATCTGCTGAAGCAGGAAGGTTTTCATGTGATCACCATGGCGGAATACCGCGAATTTATGCTGAATAACGGCGCAGTTCCGGACAATGCAGTGCTGCTGACCTTTGATGATGGATATGAGAGTTTCTATAAATTGGCGTTCCCCGTTTTGCAAAAATACGGATATACAGCCGTCAATTTTGTTATCGTATCTACAATAGATCACCCAGATCCGAATAGCGTACCGAAGCTCACTTGGGAGCAAATGCGGGAAATGAAGCATGCTGGGATGGGATTTTATAGTCATACCTATGATTTGCACCATTATGGGATTGTCGATGCCGAGGGCGGGCAGCGGCCAGCTGCAAGTGCCTTGTTATATGTTGATGATGAGAACAGGAATGAGATGAATGTCGAATACTACAGCAGAGTTACACGTGATCTGGCTAAGGCGGAGCAAAGGCTGAAGGAAGAATTGGGCAATACGGATTCGGCGATTGCTTTTCCTTATGGGTCCTACAATGACAGATTGCTGGCTGTTTGTGATTCGCTGGGGATTTCACTGACCTTCAAAATTGAGGATGGGATTAACACCAGAGCGGATCGGAATGCCGCACGAATTAACGGGGGAAGTGAGACACTTACCGCTGCGTTGACGCTTGATCAGATGAAGCATATCGATTTGCCTATGGAATTGACCTTGAACAACCAAAAGGTGAATATGGTAAGGAATTCTCCTGAAATGAGGAAGGGAACCTTGATGGTTCCGTTTCATCAATTATGCAAAGATCTGCATATAGATATGAAATATGATCCGAAACGCCGAATCGTTGAATTGACTCATATGGATGCAGGAGCATGAAAAGTGTCACTTTTATAGATGATGAGATTACAAAAAGTGAGTAAATTCGTCATTTTAGGCGAATCACTAGTTGCTATAAGTGAATTCCTTACTGTAGACTATAAATAGAGTACTAATTGGTAAGCGAATGGAGAGAACTGATGGAATTGTTTAAGCGTTATTACGCAAATTTAACGGTCCGGCGTTTTTTGATTTTAGGATTGGTTGCTCTACTGCTATTCAGTATTAGAGATATGCTTAATTTGGTACTGTTGACGTTTTTGATTGCGTATGTAATGAATAGCTTTCAAGTGCTGCTCACGAAGCGCATTAACAAATATGTAGCAGTTAACAGCAAAGTAATTATTGTTATTCTATACCTTGCCTTAATCGCTGTAGTTGTCATAACCCTCGTTAATTATCTGCCTAAGGTTTTTATACAGATTAAACAGTTAACGAATTTTTTGACCAATTTGACCCCTGAGAACATCCCGCAAAATGATATAGTGCAGTATATATTCGCCCAGCTTAAGGATTTGAACTATCAGTCGTACATGAAAGACGGTATTGAATATGTCTTGAAAATAAGCAATTGGGGCACCAGCTTTGTTTTATCAACTATTTTGAGCTTTGTATTTATACTTGAGAAGAACAGGATCGTTAGTTTCACTTCCCGCCTTAAAGAGAGCAAAATCTCTTGGTTCTATGTAGAGCTTGAGTATTTTGGCAGAAAATTTATCTCCTCTTTCGGAAAAGTGATCGAAGCACAAATTCTGATCGCGTTGTTTAATACATGCTTTACGGTGATCGGACTCTGGATTTTAGGTTTTCCTTACCTTTTCGCATTATCCATTATGATCTTCTTGCTCAGTTTAATTCCGGTAGTAGGTTTTGTTATCTCGCTAATCCCACTTTGTATTATTGGTTACAATATTGGTGGCCTAGTCATGACGATATACGTACTGGCAATGATTGCCGTACTGCATTTTGTAGAAGGCTACTTCCTAAATCCTAAACTGATGTCATCCAAAATGAATTTGCCTATGTTCTATACGTTTATCGTGTTGTTATTCTCTGAGCATTATCTCGGGGTATGGGGTCTGATTCTGGGGATTCCGATCTTTGTATTCTTCCTTGATATTCTGGAGATTAACAGAGAGAACAAGATAGGAACTTAGGGATTCTGTTATAAAATAAGTGTTAAATATACAAAAACCGGCTAAATGGAAGATCCATTTAGCCGGTTTTTTTGTGTGTATGTTACAGCGTCGCTGTATGTATTCCCTTAACCGAAGGAAGTATGGACACTATCTGAAACGATGTCCCTCAGCTCCGCTTTATATGCCGCATACTGCTCGGTTGTTATGCTTCCAGCGGCTAACCGTGAATCCAATTGATCCGTTAGCTGGGCAACCTGTAGATCGATTACAGCTTCAATATCTTGGCCTTGTTCTGATGCAATATCTTGAAGTGACTTACCGTCATATATGGCCTCGTATAGATCCTCGTCCGTTGGCTGGTTAAGTACCTCCAATAATTCGTCTTGATCCGCGACCTCTGCCGTGGACCATTTAACAGGCGAACTTGCATTAGCGGTAAGACTAGTCCAAGCATTTCCGAAAGACATCACTACAACTACCGTTCCGACTATGATCACTCTTTTTATATCCATTAGAGTCCTCTTTTCTTGTTCTGCAATAACTTATCTTGCTTAAGCATCCGTCTAAAGTATCGTTTAAAATGGGTTCTAACTAGTTATATTGTAACCCGCGAAGCTGAACTGAAGCTTAAGCAATATTAAAAATAACCTAAAGATTTAACACGGCTATGATATAGCGATAATACACCGCAGGTATACTTTCCAGATGAGCTTCATTGCATATTTATGCATTGAATCACAATCAAACAAATGGGGAGTGTTCGGAGTTTTGAGAATAACAGCAAAAGCTAAACGTTTATTTTCCAGCATAATTGCCAGCAGTCTGATGTTGGGAATAATGGCTCCAGCAGGGTATGCCGAAGAGCAGCAACTGGAGACAGAGCAGACATCTTCCGAATTAGAGGCGCATTTTGATGAACAGGTTGAGCTCGACACGCTTTTAAGTCAACCGACTGTAATGGCAGATGTGTACGCGGTACCTAATAATCCAGGAGCGCTACTGATTACAGAAGTTGTTCCGGATACTAAAAATGTAAAAGGGACAGATGGAACCTCTGTAGATGGTTACGAGTTTGTTGAGGTCTACAATAATACGGACAAGCCGGTTAATTTTAAGGATTATTATTTCTTTTATAATGACAAAGATACATGGGCACCTAATGGTGATGCTGTAATACCGGCGCATGGAAATATTGTTTTCTGGATTATGAACGGCAATAATCTGAATGTTCCTACGGAGGATTTCATCAAAAACTTTAATCCTTCTGCAGCTTTGCAGGAAGGAGTGAATCTGTTCCGGATCAACGGTGGCGGGGGGATGGCTAACACTTCTGCGCGTAATTTACAAATTAAAAGCAAAGCAGGAGATACGCTAATTGTTTCTGCTTCCTATGGAAAAGAACAGGTGAAGGAGAATAACGGGATCTTCTATCAATATTTGCAAGCAGATAGCTCCGTTATGAACCTCATGGTGAATTCGGGAACGGTTGTGGCTACGCCTGGAACCGTAGAGGCAGAACAAGTGCCTGAGCTAGTTCCTGGGAACAAGCAGCCAGTAATTGAACATATTGCACAGAGTAGTGTCGATCCAGTCGATCTCCCTATCAGTGCGAAGATTACTAATCTGGAAAGCGGGGCAGATGGATCACTACCTGTAGTGAAGCTACAGTATGGCTCTCCTTCTCAGGCGAAAGATACGGTAATCACCATGACCTCAAAAGGTGGGGATGAATATGCGGCAATGATTCCTGCAGCTGCGCTGGAAGAGCCGGAGCTGCATTACAGCATCCGCGTTAATAATGTGACAGAGAGTTATTCTGTTCATGTGAACCTGCCGGCGTTTGATTCGAATAATGTGCCGCCGTTGTTAATCACAGAGCTGCTGCCGAATTCGACGAATGTAAAAGGAACGAGCAGCGACGCTTTTGAATTCATTGAGATCTATAACAATACTGATGCACCAGTTAATTTCAAGGACTACAAGGTCTATTATCGTTATCCTGATAAAGGTAACGCTTCCGATGTGAAGTGGCCTTCGACGCCAGACAACTTTCTGATTCCTGCACAGCAGTCCGTGGTGTTCTGGGTTATTAATAGTGCCAATAGTACTTACACTGCTAATGATTTCAATACAGAATTCAACACAAACTTAATTGAAGGCACCAATCTCTTTTTGATCAAAAGCGATGGTATGGCGAACTCTGGCCGCCGGGCAGTCGTAATCAAAAGTAACACGGAAAAAGAAATTTCCTCCGCGTATTATGATGCTGACCTCACCTACGATGGTGGAGCTAAAGGTGATGACACCAAAGAGAATAAAGCCCTTCTATATAAGTATCCTGTGAATGGGCTGAGCAAAATGCTCAAGATCAGTACGGGGTCAGCCGTTCCGTCACCAGGCCAGACGGATGTAACACAACTTCCAAACACACCGATCCATGTGGAGCCGGATACAGAGAAACCAACAGTAGAAGATCTGACCGGCGTAACGGAGATTGATCAGTCGCTGGGTCTCGATTTGAAGGCTTTTGCTGATGACAATAAAGCTGTTACTTCTGTGGAAGTTAGAGTGTCTTCGGACAAGCAGCCGGAGGCTGTTAGCCACAATCTATCCCAAGACTTCAACGACAGCTTGTATCACTTTAAATTGACCTCTGCGGATTTGATTGGCAGAAATGAAATCCAGTATTACTTTGTTGTTTCTGATGGAACGAATGAAACACAATCTCCAGTAATAAAAGTAAAAGTTACAGGAGGACAGGATCAATCACCCCTTCGTTTGAATGTGAAGGAAGGGCAGTTGATCAATGGCTCCGTGACCGTAAAGGGAACCTCTGCCACCGCTAAGGCTGATGTCTTAGGCTTGAGCATTGACAGTAAGTTACTGGGCAATAACGAGGCATATAATGCACTGGAGAATGATGCCTACTTTGTATTTGAAGCTAAAAATGTGGACTATTATTTTAAAAATGCGATCACGATGGGACCGGAAGAACTAGGAGATGCCAGTATTCTGTATACCTTTATGGACCCGATTACTACGTATACTACATTGACTTTTCCTATTTCTTCTGCCGCTTTAAAAAAGGGTACGGATAATGTGATTTACATTCGGGCGGGCTCTAAATCATCTCCATTTGATCCTCGTCCTGAGGAGAATAAGGATGATTTTGAAGTAAAAAATGTTCGTCTCCTGCTGGCAGATGGTACCGAAATTTGGGACCCGGCTTATGCAGAACGTGATAAGGAAATCAAGATGGGGGACAGCGCAGGTAAGCATGAATCCCTCGGCTTCCAGTTTGATCTAAAAGCGGATTTGTTCCGTTCAAAGGCGTACAACTGGAATACTAAGGAAGCAACTGACGGAGAACATAAAGTAACGCTTACCGAAGGTGGAACGAAAGTATCATCAAACGTAATTGTCGACAACACGCCACCATCCATCAAAGCATCCATAGAAGAAGGACAAACTTACCGTGGCAATTTTGAAATTGCTGCTGAAGTTAAGGATACTTATGCGGGTGTAGATAAGGTCAGCGTGAAGCTGGATGGTAATGTTATTGAACTGCCCTATGCTACTTCATCCGGGAAGTTGTCGGCTGGGGATCATACGCTTTCTATCACAGCCTTAGACAGGATTGGCAATCAGGCAGAAAAGGTCATTACATTCCATGTACCGAATGAGAATCCATTTGCGCCACTGCTTATTTCTCCTACAAACTGGGAGACCGCTGTAGGTACTAATCCGACTTTAAAGGTTAAGGTTGAAGATCCTAATCAGGATAAGATAAACGTTACCTTCTTTAGAGGATTTAAGTACGATGCTAACCATCCGGAGCAAGGCTTTGCTGGGTTTATAAATGCATCCGATACAGAGCCGCCGAAACAATCCGTACCTGCGGGCGAACAAGCGCTTAGCAGTGATGACTACAGTAAAATAAGTGCGGTGGACGGACAATATTTAATTAATGATGCTGTCGATCAATTCCCTTATCAGCGTTATGAAATTAAGCTGGATGAGTCGGTTAAGGCGTCAGATCGTGTAGATATTGAATGGAAAGGGAATTCGTTGCCGGGACGAAAAGTAAGTCTCTACGCATGGAGTCCAGCTCAACAAAAATGGGTACAGCTGGATCATTTAATCGCTGGAACAGAGGATTTTGAGCTGAAATCCACGGTTACAGCTGGAGAATATGCTAATGGAAATAGCATTGCCGTAATGGTTCAGGATGAAATTGCTTCTGTGGCTAAGACAGCACCTACAGTAACACAAGATACGTATGACTTCTCTTTTGTATGGATGTCTGATACACAATATTATTCACAGAGCTACCCTTACATTTACCGTAAAAATGTAGAATGGATAGCTGACAACAAAGAGAGCTTGAACCTGAAATACGTTATTCATACAGGAGATATCGTGGATAAATCCTATCAGGAGTATGAGTGGAAGGAAGCTGACCGGGACATGAAGGTTCTGGAGGAAGCTAACATTCCTTATGGTGTTCTTGCAGGTAATCATGACGTAGGTCATCAAACCGGGGATTACACGAAATTCTGGGAGTATTTTGGAGAGTGGAGATTCAAGAATATGCCGACCTTTGGTGGCTCTTATGACAACAACAGGGGCCATTACGATTTAGTGTCTGCGAACGGAAATGATTTTGTTATTGTATACATGGGCTGGGGATTGGCTGAGGAAGAAATCGAATGGATGAATGAGATCGTTGCCCGTTATCCAGAGCGTAAAGCGATTCTTTGTCTCCATGAATACTTGCTGGTTTCTAATAACCGGGCACCTATTGCGGATAAGATTTTTGAGATGGTTGTGAAACCTAATAAAAACGTAATCGCAGCACTGTCCGGCCATTATCATGATGCTGAGCTTAAAGTAGACGAGCTGGATGATAACGGTGACGGTATTCCAGACCGCAGTGTCTATCAAATGCTGGCAGATTATCAAGGCGCTGAAGAAGGGGGTCTCGGCTATATCCGACTGCTTCAGTTCGATGTTGCTAATAACAAACTTCGCGTGAAGACTTATTCGCCTTATTTGGATGATTATAACTACTATGATGAAGACGAATATCCAGGCAAAGATGAGTTCGTTCTGGATCTGGATTTACAGCCTGTGACTAAACGTGTGGCTACCGACTATATCGGAGTCAAGGTTTACAGCGATCAGGAAATTGCGGCCAATCCACAAGTAGAGAGTGGCGCGGAGACTCAGGTCACTTGGAGTAAGCTGAATCCGGATAGCTACTACCAATGGTATACAAAGGTTGAGGATGATCACTCCGGTAGTGTGCTTTCAGATATCTGGGGCTTTTACACTGGAAAAGAGGATGTGACGCCGACACCAGAGGTGACACCGACACCAGAGGTAACGCCGACACCAGAGGTATCGCCATTGCCAGAAGTGACGCCATCGCCAGAAGTGACGCCTACACCAGCACCAGAGGTGACAACGGCACCTCCGGTAGTTTCACCAGTGCCAACAGTGACTCCAACGCCTACAGCCACACCTGGAGCGGGAAAAGGAAACATTGAACTGGCATTAGGAAGTAATGGGACGTATACAGCTGATCCGTCAGCCTTGAAGAAACTGATAGAGGAAGCTGCTACAGGGGGAAGCCTAAAGATTAGCGCAGGCGGAGCAACCTCGGCTCAAGATCAGATTAGAATTGCTCTTGATGCAGCCGCTGTTCAACAGGCTGTCGATAAGAAGTTGAATTTGAATATTGTTTCATCTAACGTTACCTTGAGCGTACCAACAAGCTCCTTACCAGCCATTCCGGCAGGCAGTGATATGCTGCTACTAAGCATTGATACGAGTATGATATCTGTACAGGCCAATGACGCTGGAATGAGTCCATTCAGAGCTAACGTTACGCTGAACCTCAGTACATCTGCAGGAGGCAAAGAAACGGCTATCCACCAGCTTAAAGGTGCTGTTACGATTACCTTGACGCTGACTAAGGAACAGCTTGCTAAGCTTGATACAGATTTTGCGGGTGTCTATTATGTAAATGGCAGCACGTTGGAATATTTGGGTGGAGTGTTTAAGGATAATACCGTTACCTTCACAACAAATCACTTTTCCTCCTTTGCGGTGCTGGAATACCATAAGCAATTTAGGGATACTGCTGGTCACTGGGCAGAGTCGTATATTTCCAAGCTGACGGCTAAGCATGTGATTAAAGGGATCGACGATACGCATTATGGACCACAGGCGAATGTAACCCGTGCAGATTTTGTTACACTGGCCGTTCGTTCTCTCGGATTGGATGAAGCAAATGGGGCTATCGTACAGAGTGCTTTTGCAGATGTATCTAAAGATGCTTATTATGCACAGTCGATAGACAAAGCTGTCCAGCTTGGATTGATCCAAGGCAGTGATGGCAAGTTCCGACCTAAAGATGCGATTACTCGTGAGGAGGCGGCAGTTGTCCTGCAGAAACTGATGCAGTATAAAGCAGGATTGCAAGCTTCCGTTGCTGCTGCTGCAAGCTTTAAGGATATGAATAGTGTATCTGAGTGGGCGAAGCAAGCGGTAATTGATTTGCAAGCAAAGGGAATCCTTGACGGCAAGGGCGACAATAACTTTGACCCTCGTGGCAAAGTGACCCGTGCTGAAATCGCAAAACTGTTATATGGAATAATCAAATTATAAGATAGGTTGGCAAAGGCAGGCAGAGGTGACTCTGGCCTGCTTTTTGTCTTTTTTGCGTGTAGTCTCCTTTTTCTTCTATGTAAAAAGGAAATTTCCACTATTCATATGATTTTTCATATATAATATTTTTGAATTAATTTTTAATTTTCAGAATCTTTCAAAATAAAAGGTAGATTGCAAGGAGTGCAAGTGAAATTAAATATCTCCAATCTGCCAATTCAGGAGTCGGGTAAAATATATTTACCAGTTAGAGCGTTATTTACCGGCCGTATCATCTTTTATGCAGGTTTATGATGAAGACAGCCATGCGCTTGTACTGGAAAGTGGTCTATAAGCTTCCAAGTTGGAGGGCACCTTTGAGGGTGTTCTTTTTTTGAATATATAAAATACTTACTTGACAGGTAGGAATAAAGGGGTATATGATATCACCAATACTTAAACAGTAATTAAATGAACAGTGAAATAATTCAACTGAGCTGATTGGACCACCAAAGGCTCCCGTACTTTTCCCTTGTCAGGGGTAGGTGCTGGGAGTCTTTTTTTATGGGCTGATTGGGAGAAAGCAGAGGTAAGTAAGCCATGAGCGAACAATATTGGAGACAGCTGGAGGAGACAGATTGGGCATTTCGCAAGGCGGTTCGCAGATTCGTGAAAGAGCGGGATAAGGTCGCCGTAGCAGGCATCTCCTTACCAGGCATGCTGATTCTGCACAAAATCATTCGTGATGGTGAACAAAGGCTAGGAGACTTAGCGGATGAACTAGACTTCACCTCAGGTGCGATTACCGCATTGAGCGATAAGCTTGAGGCGGGTGGATATACCGTGCGCAGACGTAAAGAAGGCGACCGTAGAACGGTAATGCTGGATATTACGGATAAAGGCCGCAAGCTGGCGGAGCAGAACAGCAACATCGGAGAACGATGTATTTCGCTTTTGTTTGAGGGGTTTACGGAGGAGGAATTGGCGCAGCAAAATGACTTTTATCAGCGGATCATTAGCAATTTGGAAGGATTCTCGGATATCCTGCTGAAGCTCGCCAAGGAGAATGCAGAGACCTCTCCAACCCTTGAACAGAAGCCACGAACAACCACCAAAAAAAGTAATTATCTTAGCTACTAAAAATTGAACGTAGGAGAGATGAACGATGGGACATTCAACCATTTATCCAACTGGAGCAACCGTATATAACCCTAACAAAGCCTGGAGTGGCTATACCGTATTTCAAGCTGGTGAAGAAGGTGTTGTACTGATTGATATGAACGGTAAAGAGGTGCATTTGTGGAAGGGGCTGCTTGGATTTCCGGCTAAAATCTTCCCGGGTGGTTATGTGCTGGGCAGCACAGGAAGAAGAGATCCTAAATTCGGAATACAGGATAATGTAGATCTGGTACAGGTGGACTGGGATGGGAACATCGTGTGGAAATATAACAGCTATGAACATATAGAAGATCCGGGTTATGAACCCCTCTGGTATGCCCGCCAGCATCATGACTATCAGCGCGAAGGCAATCCGGTCGGATATTTTGCACCGGGGCTTGAACCCAAGGTAGACAGTGGAAAAACGCTAATTCTTGCTCATAAAAACATCTACAATCCTCAAATCTCCGACAAACAATTGCTTGATGACACGATCCTTGAGGTGGACTGGGAGGGGAATATCGTCTGGGAGTGGGCTCCAAATGAACATTTTGATGAGCTAGGCTTTGATGAAGCGGCCAAAAATGTACTATTTCGTGATCCTAACTCACGCTCTTTCGGAAATCTAGGTGGTGGTGTTGGAGACTGGCTGCATATCAATTCGGCTTCTTATGTAGGACCCAATAAGTTTTACGATGCAGGGGATGAGCGTTTCCATCCGGATAACGTGATCTGGGATGCGCGTGAAGCAAATATTATTGCGATCACGGATAAGCGTACCGGAGCCATCGTTTGGAGAATCGGTCCGGATTACTCGCTGCCAGAAGTGAAGCATATCGACTGGATCATTGGCCAGCATCATGCGCACATCATTCCGAAAGGTTTGCCGGGAGAAGGCAACTTACTTGTATTCGATAACGGGGGCTGGGGCGGTTATGGTCTTCCAAATCCATCTTCTCCTTTTGGGCAAAAAAATGCACTCCGCGACCACTCGCGAATTCTGGAGATTAATCCCGTGACCCTTGAGATTGAGTGGCAATATACAGCAGCAGAAGCAGGTTTCTCTGTCCCAACCGATTCTTATAAATTCTACAGTCCATATATCAGCTCCGCTCAACGGCTTTTGAATGGCAACACCTTAATTACAGAAGGTTCTAACGGCAGACTCTTTGAAGTTACGCCAGAACATGAACTGGTATGGGAATATATTTCGCCATTTACGGACTCCAGAAATACCAACATGGTCTATCGTTCCTACCGTGTGCCTTATGCATGGGTACCACAGCTGGAAACGCCAGTTGAACAAGCGATTGAGCCAATAGACGTAACGCAGTTCAGAGTCCCGGGGTCTGCACCTAAAGGATCGGATTCTGTGGTAAGTGTGGCGACAACCCTGCCATTTGTTGAAGGAGCTGCTTGTGTGGCGACGACGGATGAAGGCAGCAGCCGCAAGGTAAATTAACAAATTTGAGGAGATGTGTCGGTTGAAAAAATCATGGATCAGCTCAAGCTTTCTGCTCTTATCTTTATCAGTGGTTATCCTTTTATCGGGCTGCAGCTCCAAGGGTGACGCGTCTGCCTCTAATGCCGCTAAAGAGGGAGCGGCGAACAGCAAAGAAGAGACATTAAAGATAAAAATTGCTGACATCAATACGAATCCCACTTTTCGGGTGGCACTAGATAAAGGCATCTTTGCCAAACACGGGATTGACGCTGAACTGGTCAACTTTGGTTCCCCTGCGGAAGGTGTAAATGCCCTTTTTATTAAACAGGTGGATGTGGCTTTCGGGGCAGACTTCCCCTTGCTGAATGCAGTGGCGAAGGGCGATTATGCTATTATCGCCTCGGCGGGATTAGCGACTGATGAAGCGTCCACTGAATGGAAATTGTTCGTACAGGACGATATTCAGAAGGCTGAAGACTTGAAGGGGAAGAAGCTGAGTTTCATACGCGGTACCTTCATTCCGTACCTTTGGGATGAATATTTGAAAGAGCATAATGCTGCTCTCAGTGATGTGGAGTTGATAGGACAGGGTGCCTTTGATGAAGCTTATACCGCTTTGAAGCAAGGTGCTGTGGATGGAGCATGGTTTTATGGTTCGGTTCTGAATGATAAGCTCTATGCACTTAAAGGTGTTCATGAACTGACGGATATGTCTAAAACCACGGTTCGATTGGGGATGGGGATTGTAACGGGAAATGATTTTGCGGCTAAGAATCCGCAAGGTA
The DNA here is from genome assembly GCF_038005365.1 of Paenibacillus sp. FSL H8-0315. Classification (NCBI taxonomy): domain Bacteria; kingdom Bacillati; phylum Bacillota; class Bacilli; order Caryophanales; family Paenibacillaceae; genus Paenibacillus; species Paenibacillus sp. FSL H8-0315. Next base: position 3,664,160 of record NZ_JBBOTA010000001.1, read on the forward strand.
TAGCGAATTTCCTAGCAGCGGTGGATGAAGCCGGAGCCTATGCTCAGGCTCACCCAGATGAGGTTGCTGATCTGATGTATAAGGAAGTGAAGCAGCCTAAGGAATCAACGATAAAAGATCTGCCGAATAATCCGTGGGCACTAGGATTTACTCAAGCAGCGTATGACAGTTTGACCAAGCAGAAGACATATATGGTCGACAACGGAATCATTGAGAAGGATTTCGATCTGGATAGCAAACTGAATCTCGAGCCGCTGGCGAAGGCATTGCCAGAAGAGGTTACGTACAAGAAATAGGGGGGTTCAGCATGTCATTACCTGCTAAGCAGCATACCATTCATATTGAGCAGCTCCGTAAAAGCTACAGCGAACCGACTGCTGGGGACGTTCACTACATTATAAAAGATGTAGATCTCGTAATTAAAGGTGGGCAATTCTTCGTTCTGCTCGGGCCGAGTGGTTGCGGGAAATCAACACTGCTGAATATGATCGCCGGGTTTGTCTCCAAATCCGGTGGGCATCTACGGGTGGATAATGTAGAGGTGAATAAGCCTGGCAGAGATCGGGCGGTGGTGTTCCAGCAGGCGGATTCCTCCTTATTCCCTTGGTTAACCGTTCGTCAGAATGTGGAGTTCGGATTGCGGATGAAGAAAATCGCAAAGGCGGAACGGCACACAATATCGGATAGGTTCATCGGGCTTGTTGGGCTGAACGGGCATGAGGAGAAGTTCCCGAAGGAGCTGTCTGGGGGGATGAAGCAGCGTGTTCAGCTGGCTCGGGTGCTGGCGAATGATCCAGCGATTCTGCTGATGGATGAGCCATTTGGTGCGCTGGATGCGATGACGCGCCGAACGATGCAGAAGGAATTGGTCAACATTTGGCGCCAGACACATAAGACGGTGATTTTTGTAACTCATGATATTCAGGAGGCGTTATTGCTGGGGGAACGAATTGGCATTATGTCCGTAGGACCGTCCTCTAATATTACGGATATTTATGATAATACACTGCCGTATCCGCGGGACGTAACCTCACCGGAATTCTACTCGTTATACAATCAAATTCAAGGTCATTTCGAAGAATAGGATAGGGTGAGACAGATGAGAAAATGGGTGGAGAAGAAGTGGGTTTCCGTAACCCTTCTATGGATTACCGCGCTCTGCGTCTGGCAGCTTGGAGCTGTAATCTATGGCCCCGATGTGATCCCCGGACCATGGAGTACACTTAAGGGCGGACGGGAGCTGCTGGAAGACGGAACCTTGCTGCAATATATCGGGATTAGCTTTTACCGGGTGCTCATTGGTTGGGTACTCGGCAGTTTACTGGCGATTCCCGTAGGGCTAATCATTGGGAAGGTGAACTTGATCCGTATTTTTGCGGAGCCTTTCCTGAACTTTATCCGTTTTATCCCGCCGATTGCATTCATTACATTGTTCTTAGTATGGTTTGGTATTGGGGAGCAGTCGAAGATTGCGTTAATTATGTACGCTACCTTTTTTATCGTGGTGCTGAATACTTTAACCGGTGTGATGTCCGTGGAAGAGGACAAAATCCGCTCAGCCCGCAGTATGGGCGCCAGTGAGTGGCAAATTCTGATTCATGTGGTCGTTCCGGCGACGATCCCTTATATTTTTACGGGTATCCGGTTAGCGATGGGCACCTCATATATGGCGATTATCGGCGCGGAAATGATTGCTTCGAACGAAGGTGTAGGTTATCTGATCTGGAATTCCCGGTTGTTTTTCCGTACGGATTGGATCTTTGTCGGGTTATTCTGCCTTGGCTTTATGGGCTTCTTTACGGATCGGCTTTTTGGCTGGTTCGGTAAGAAGGTGCTTTACAGATACGGTGTTGTCAGTGTGGCAGCGCGTAGACGGTAGTTATATTCATACATGTAAAACTGCCTGGAAATGTCGGGCAGTTTTTTACTTGGACTGAAGTTTATACGAATATTTTTTGTCATTGTAATTAAATTGGATGGAATCCAGTGATGAGGGATTAAGAGAATAATCATTTATTTTTTCTTTGTTGCCAGTCAGAAGATTATAAATATAAACTTCGTAACTATAGCTACCATCTGCATTTCCAGGAAGTATGGAAACCGATAGATAAAGTTTTTCTTTTTCATCAACTGCATAACTATAAAATTTACCTCCAGATGAATGGAATTGAGCAATTTCTTTATTAGATGTTGGATCGTCTACTTTCATCACCCAAGCTTGTTCTCGTATCGGCTGAGCTCCATCAGTGAAAATGGAAAAGGTATGATAGAGGATATAATCATCTAATCCAAAAACGCCGCTAACCAACAGAACAGCATCGCCATCATTTAAAGGTAACGTCAATAGCTTCTTGGACTTTTCTACAGCTAGTGATTTTTCATTAGGAGAACTTAAATAGAAAGTGAATGGCTCTGTTGGAAAATAAAATGGATTTGCTTCTGTTCCAGGGGCAATGTTCATTTTTGGGGCTGGCAACCATACGATACCGGCAGAGGTTTTGACAGCGTAGTTGTATTGTTCTGTATTCTGATCACGTAATGGGAGGGTGTAAAGATCACTGTTTATTTGAATGATTTTATTACTTGTATCTGGCGTGTTATTTTTAGGAGGAGTAGCTGCATTGTTGCAAGCTGAGATAAGCAAAGTACATAGAAATAAACCTGTTACCATCTGAATTTTTGTAAACAGCATTTTTCAAGCTCCTCTGAGGGTCATTTCTTATTATGAATAAATACTACTATACATCAGTAAAGTTCTATTTTAGTGTAATTATTGTAATTATTTTCATAAAAACATTTCTAAGGGAAACGGCGGTCATCTAAAAAAGACGACAGGTCGTTTCTTTTTATTTACAAATATTCCTATTCTCCTTAATGCCGCGAAAATAGTACACGCCTATACTGCAATTGGGTGCCTAACAGTTGGAGCATAAAGAGCCCGCAAATAAGAAATAGGAGTGAAGGGGAAATCATGAAAAAAGGGATCAACAATCAATTATCGATGGGTCTAATGTTATCCTTGCTCGTCCTGTTGCTTGCTGCTTGTGGAAATTCGGCCAAGGCTGAAGAAACAACGAATGGAAAGGCTGGCACCAAAGAATTAAGTCTGACTGAGATCGAGAGTAAAGCTAAAGAAGAGGGCAGTATCATCAGTGTAGGAATGCCGGATTCCTGGGCGAACTGGAAAGATACATGGAGTGATATGAACAGTAAGTATGGTCTTACACATTCGGATACCGATATGTCGAGCGCGGAGGAAATTGCCAAGTTTGATGCGGAAAAAGACAAACCAACGGCCGACATCGGAGATGTGGGGATTGCGTTTGGATCGGTTGCTGTGGATAAAGGGGTAACCCAGCCTTATAAAACATCCTACTGGGATGAAATCCCCGATTGGGCTAAGGATAAGGACGGGAATTGGATCGTCGGCTATCAAGGCACCATTTCTTTTCTGACTAACACTAAGCTCGTGGCGAATCCACCGAAGAGCTGGGAAGATCTGAAGAACGGTAACTACAAAATCATCGTTGGTGATGTAACCAAGGCTGCTCAAGCACAGATGGCTGTATTGGCCGCAGCGATGGCCTTTGGTGGCGATGAGTCGAACATTGAACCGGGGATTGCTTTTTTCGAGGATTTAGCTAAAAAAGGACGTCTCTCCAATGCAGAAGCTTCCCTTGCCAACATTGAAAAAGGGGAAGTAGAAGTTACCCTGCTGTGGGATTTCAACGCTTTGAACTATAGAGACCAGATCAACAAAGATGGCTTCGCAGTAGCCATTCCTCAGGAAGGCAGTGTCGTGAGCGGGTATGCCACGATCATCAACAAATATGCGCCGCATCCTAACGCGGCGAAGCTTACACGCCAATACATCCTTAGCGATGAAGGACAGATTAATCTTGCCAAAGGTTACGCTCGTCCGATCCGTGACAGTGTAACGTTGCCGGATGATGTTGCAGCTAAGCTACTGCCAAAAGAGGAATATGTTAACGCTAAGCCTGTTGGTGATTACAAGGTATGGGAAGAGACGGCAAAAACCATTCCTCAATTGTGGCAGGAACGTGTGCTTGTACATTTGAATTAGTATTCATTTCTCCCCAAAAAAGAAGCAGGGCGCCTTCGTCATGATGCCGTAAGGCGCCTTTGTTCTATTCCCGCGACAAGGAGCGAGTAAGATGAAACAAAGAAGCCGCGGTGTGATCCTGGCACTTATTCCATTTGCACTAATGGTGTTAGCCTTTCAACTGGTACCTATACTATCCATGCTGACGGGAAGCTTTCGCACAGCGGACGGAACGGGATTTACGTTAGGCAATTATCTGCATGCGTTGCAAAGTGCCTATTACATGCAGGCGATTAAGAACAGTCTGCTAATCTCCATAATCTCAAGTCTGATAGGGATCATTGTCGGGCTTTTTTGTGCTTATTGCATTACCCGGTTTACCCCGAGAGTACGCGATAGACTTCTGATGCTGTCGAATATGACCTCTAACTTCGCAGGTGTTCCGCTGGCTTTTGCTTATATCATTTTGCTCGGAAATAATGGGGTGTTTACACTCTTATTTAAACAGTGGGGCTGGAGTGTTTTTGCCGATTTTGATCTATATAGCTGGTCAGGTCTAATACTGGTGTATGTATACTTTCAGGTTCCGTTAGCCTTACTGCTTTTGTACCCGTCCTTTTACGGAATTCGTGAGCAGTGGAGAGAGGCAGCGTCCTTACTGGGGGCTGGGCCTTGGCAGTTCTGGAAGACGATAGGCCTGCCTATTCTAACTCCAGCGATCTTCGGCACACTTGGAATTCTTTTTGCTAATGCAATGGGGGCTTATGCCACGGCTTACGCATTGGTTGGCGGAAATTACAATCTGTTGGCGGTACGTATCGGTTCACTGGTTGCCGGAGATGTGGTTACACAGCCACAAATGGGGAGTACGCTTGCTGTTCTGCTTGGTCTGACTACGATTTTGGCGGTTTATCTGAACCATTTAATGGTGCGGCGTGCGGAGAGGTTCGGAACGAAAGCACTCAGTAAACCGGATGTGAAAATCAAAGCTTCCCGGCGTTTATGGACAGCTCGTGAGGAGGCAGGGCAATGAATATACGTAAAGCAGGCTTTGCTCCACGCACCTTCATGCTGCTGCTCATGGTGTATTTGCTGCTTCCTCTTTTGGCAACGGGTATTTATGCTTTTGCACAAGATTGGCAGAATACCTTGCTGCCCCGAGCTTGGACGCTGAATTGGTTTGGGGAAATGTTTGAGGATATTCGCTTTCTGGAGGCGCTTTGGACCTCGCTTTATTTATGCCTGATCAGCGTGGTGCTGAGTCTAGCCGTGATGCTGCCAGCTGTTTTTGTCATCACCCTCTATTTTCCGCGTTGGGAGAGCTTTATGAAAGGTATTGTTGTTTTGCCTTATGCGGTGCCTGGTGTTGTGGCTGCGGTAGGTCTTATTCGTACCTATTCCTCTGGTCCCTTTGATATCGCTGGAACAGCGTATTTATTAGTGGGGGCATATTTTGTGGTCATCCTTCCCTATATGTATCAGGGCATTCGCAATAGTCTGTTAACGGTTAATGCCGTTGAACTGCTGCATGCTGCGGAGCTGCTTGGTGCCCGCCGAAGAACGGCCTTCGTGAATGTGATTTTGCCTAATATATGGCCTGGGGTTATCGTCTCTACACTGTTATCATTTTCAGTTCTATTCGGCGAATTTGTCCTTACGAACATGTTAGTTGGCGGACATATTCAGACGATTCAGGTATATCTATATCAAAGGGTTGGTGAAAGTGGACATTTAGCCAGCGCGATTGCGATCTCTTATTTTCTGTTTATTCTAATTCTTTCGATGGTACTCATGAAGCTCGGTAAAAAGATGGGAGGGGGCGTTAAGGGATGAATGATTATCTAAAGCTGCAGGCTGTACGCAAAATGTTTGGGAATACCTGTGTGTTAGACGATGTTGATTTGGAGATCCGTGAAGGTGAACTTGTGACACTGCTAGGCCCCTCCGGTTGTGGAAAAAGCACATTGCTACGCTGCATAGCCGGTCTTTCAGAGCTGGATGGCGGCAGAATTCTTTTGGAAAATAAAGATCTGGGAAGTTTGCCGCCCCGTAAGCGCGAGGTAGGAATGGTGTTTCAGTCTTATGCCTTGTTCCCCAATCTGACGGTGAGCCAAAATATCGAGTATGGAATGAAAATGCGGGGATTATCGAAATCAGCCCGCCATCATCGCTGCGCGGAATTGCTGGCATTGGTCGATCTGGAGGATAAACGGGATGTATATCCGCAGTCCCTCTCCGGTGGACAGCAGCAGCGGGTAGCGCTGGCTCGTTCTCTAGCGGTGCAGCCCAAAGTATTGCTGCTGGATGAACCCTTAAGCGCACTAGATGCTAAGATACGCAAGAATTTACGTGCAGAAATTCGTGATATCCAAAAAAGGTTTAACATGACGACACTATTCGTGACGCATGATCAGGAGGAAGCGCTGATTCTTTCTGACCGCATCTGTATTATGAACGGTGGCCGGATTGTGCAGGATGGCACACCTGAGGGGTTGTACTCCGCACCACGGACAGAGTTCGTTGCCCGGTTTATGGGCAGTTACAATGTATTGACCCGATCAGAAGTGATGACGTTGTTCCGGGGGATAGATAGCACGAAGGACCGCTTTGCTATTCGGCCTGAGGCGGTTACGCTGCTGCATGAGGGTGCGGGACTTCACGAGGTTGCTGCCGGAGTGCAACTGGTGGATGGCATCATTAAATCTGTCTCCGTGTTGGGCAATATTATTAGGTGTACGGTAGAGGTAGAAGACATTTGCTTAACGGTTGATCTTTTAAATGACGGACGCTGGCTGAGGCTGGTGGAAGGGGCTAACGTCACCTTGGCTCTGAAACCTTCTGAGCTGCTGCATCTGGAACGAGAGGGAGCGTAATAAGATGACTGAAATGAACAATAAACTTATTGTGGTAGTGTTGGACGGACTTAGATATGAGGCCGCACGTGAATATATGGGGTATATGGAGCATTTGGTGGAGCAGGGGAAAATATCATGTCACCGAGTGAAGTCGGAATTGCCTAGTCTGTCACGCCCGCTTTATGAAGTGCTCTTGACGGGGACACCTGTGACCGAAAATGGAATTACGGCTAACCATATTGTGAGACCAAGCCATGAAGAGAGCGTATTCCATCTGGCAGTGACCGCTAATTTGCGTACAGCTGCTGTCGCCTATCATTGGGTCAGTGAGCTTTATAATTCGGCCCCTTTTGATCCGCTGGCTGATCGCCATCAGCACAATGTGATGAAGCCCATTCAGCATGGCAGCTTTTATTTCGAGGATCACTATCCCGACAGTCATGTGTTTGCCGACGCGGTGTATTTACGGAGTGCCTATGATCCGCATTTCCTATACATTCACTCCATGAATATAGATGACGCCGGGCATCGTTATGGCGGCGAGAGTAAAGAATATGAGCTTTCAGTGCGTAATGCCGACGGTCTGCTGGCCACTGTTTTGCCTATTTGGATGGAACAGGGCTATAAGATTATGATTACGGCAGATCACGGAATGAACGCAAATGGGTACCACGGCGGGATAACCCCTTCCGAGCGAAATGTGCCATTATATACGTTTGGGGTAGATGTATTATCTTCAGAAAAAGAGGAAGAAATGCTGCCACAGCTGCGAATGGCTCCTTTAATGTGCCACTGTTTGGGGCTGGCCCCTTCGGCAGCAATGAGTAAGGAGGGCTTGCCTCCACTTGTGCAGAAGCAATCTCATGACAAAGTGGAAGAACCTTTGCCGTTGGTATGAAATAAAATAATTAGCACGAGAAAAATCATATATTTTACCCAATTAGGAGGTTGTTTATTGAGCGCTTCTAAAGCTATGAAATGGATTACGGGTTCCTGTGAAATTATTTTGGCAATTCCAATTCTGGGTGCTGCTATTGTTATTGGCACGGGGTATTCCGTTCTGGGGTTGATGTTTATTCTACATGTGATTACATTGATTTTATCTTCAAGAGACCGTGAGTCTATCTACGGTTCAGTGCTAGGAATTATAACTTCTTTATTGGCATGGATTCCTTTTGTGGGCTGGTTCTTGCACTTAATTACTGGGATTCTGTTGATGGTGAGTGGAGGACAGAAGTCCCGTTATCCGTCGAACCATATCTATCCACAATGATGTAAAATGACTTCAATACAGCCCAATTCGGACGTTTGTCCGGTTGGGCTGTATTCATGTTATAATGAGGGCACATTTTAGCAGTAAGCACAGAGAGGAGGCGCATCCATATGGAAATAACCGCACAAGAAGTAGCAGAATGGATGGTGAAGGAGATTCGTTTTACGGGTACCTTGCATCAGACGGCGGCGATTGAATATGTGAAAGAGAATTTTGGAGAACAATTTGTATTTGTGAATGAGAACGGCAATGCCTCACTCTCCAAAGAAGTGAAGAAAGCTTTCCGGAAACTCCATGGCGGGAGAATTGCTTGGGATCGAGACGGGTTCTTGTGGGCTTGGACCTAGGTTTCGCGCTTAAAAAAATTTATAAACTGTTCAACTTATATAATGAGATAAAAAACGGACCATGCATGTACTGCAATGGCCCGTCTTTTTACATTCTTTGTTAGTTAGATATATTCGGTCATTCCCTGTTCCTTTAGAAGCTCCACGATATCTTTGACTGACTGCGCTTTGTCCTTGGGACAGATTAATAGTGCATCCCCAGTATCCGCAATGATGAACCCGTCTACACCAATGGTCGTGATCAGTCTGCCATTTCCATAGATGATTGAATTATGGGTATCTATCCCCACATGATTTGCTTTTATAATGTTGCCTGCATCATCCGGAGGGAAGATTGAACCCAGTGCATCCCAGCTGCCAATATCATTCCAGCCAAACTGCCCGGAAAGCACGACAACTTCATCAGAGCGTTCTAAAATGCCGTAATCAATCGAAATATTCTGAAGCGTTGGATAGATGGCATTAATAACTTCCTCTTCCTGATCTGTACCCAAACAATCACTGATGGGCAGCATGGTTTTGTAGAGTCGAGGTAGATAACGTTTGAAATTATCAATAATGACAGAGGTCTGCCAAATAAAAATCCCACTATTCCATAGATAATTACCGGATGCCAGATAACTCTGTGCATTCTGAAAGTTTGGTTTCTCTACAAATTCATCTACATCATATACAGCCACTGGGCTTGTCGCAATCGGCGTCTTATCAAAGGCAATATAGCCGTAGCCAGTAGATGGGAAAGTAGGCTTGATTCCGATGGTTACTATTTTGTCTGACTCCATGGCAACAGTACAGGCTTCGTCTAGTGTAAGACGGAATTGTTCCTCATCCGTTATATAGTGATCGGAAGGCAGGACGACCATTAAGGAATTGCCATGAGATTTCTCTATAGATAATGCTGCAAAAAGAATGCTAGCGGCTGTATTTCGCGCCACAGGTTCAATTAGAATATTAGCTTTGAGAACGCTGCTGTGCATAATACTCTCCAACAATACTGCTTGGGTACGATTAGTAACGATAACTGTATTCTCCTGAGGAATAATCCCTTTGAAGCGTTCAATCGTATCGTTTAGCATAATGTCGTTGCCACTAATATTCAGCAGCTGCTTTGGGATTTCTTGTCTGGACAGGGGCCAAAACCGTGTTCCGCCCCCGCCGGCTAGGATCGTAGCATATTTATTCATGATGCATCACCAACCGGGCAATTGTGAAGGATATAATGCTCTCCGAGCCTTGGTTCAGGTTGAGCCCCGCGGCATGGATGCCGTCATAACAAGCACCAGTCTGCGGATCGATCAGAGGGATTGCCAAGGAATTATGCCCTAGATACCAGTTGTAGCATAATTCTGCCTGCGCAAGATAGGCGGGGTCCTCAAGAACAACAGCTGCTTCCCGGCAGGCCAGCAGCATCTCGCAGGCTTCAATGGGCTGTTCATCATAGGGTGCAGCCAGCCCATCACGCAGCAGCCAGCCATGGCTGCCGATCGGTTTATAGTAACCTTTGCTGGAGAAGGTGGTGGAAGCTAGGAAATCCAGGCTTTCCTTGGCGGTCTCCCGCAGGTCTTTATTCCCGGAGATCAGGAAGGCCCGAAGCAGAGCCCAGGGCAGCATGGAATTGCCATAAGTGATGCTGTCCTCGAACCAATTCCAGCCGTGCCCCTTATAGCGGGTATATTGATTATGCAGCCGAACCGCAATATTTTCGATCAGACTCTCAATGGTTGCCCTTGGCAGAAAGGCGGCTTCTTCGGTCGTGTTTTCAGTATGCGGGTATGGAAAAGCATAACCTAATGAGCCCGGTGCTTCGGTAAGATAACTTAGGCCGATGATGGCATAGGCTCCAGCCCGAGGTGAGCCCAAGGCTTCCAGATGCGGCAGTGCCTGATTGATCAAATACCGGCAGGTATTCATCAGGTTATCGGGCAGGGAAGCAGCATGCGACAGGGCGAACCCGAGTGCCCACAAGGTACGTCCCTGGCAATCTTCAGAACCTTTATCCTCTATAAAGGAGCGGTTATAATCCATGAAATTGCGAAAATTGCCGTCCGCTGTCTGGGAATGATAGATAAAAGAGATATACGTATGAATGAGATCGAGTGCCACGGCATCCCGGGAATTCTCGTACATTAAGACCGCAGCAATCAGGGCGCGGGCGTTATCATCGGTAGTGTAGCCCTTGGAACGGTCCGGAACCCCAAACTTGGTATGCTGAAAGATTCCTGTATCGTCCGTGATTCTGCGGAGATAGCCTGGTTTAGCCTGTACTGTGGTGGAGGTTTCCATTAAATCACGCTCCGATCAGCGGACGCCGAGCTCTGGATATGGCTGTGGAACAAGGCGGCATAGATTTTGGCGATTTCGTTCCAGCGCATAGTGAGCCCGAGCTTCAACGTACGGTCTTCCATCGTTTGCACCAGGGCGGGGCTATTCAGCAAGCGCAAAATGCAGGCTTCCAAGGAAGCAGAATCATGAAAATCAGCCAGTAGACCGCGGCCTTCTGCCAACATTTCCTGGGCGTAGCGGTAAGGGGTCGACACGATGACCCGGCCATAACCGACTCCGTAGGCCAGGGTGCCGCTGACGGCCTGATCCTTACCCAGATAAGGAGTCACATAGATATCTGACATGACCAAGGACTCTATTACTTCTTCTTGGGTCAGCAACTTATCGACGAATTGGACATTGTTCTGCAGGTCAAACATTTCTACGAGGTCCGTCAGTTTCTGGCGGTAAACTTCGCCGGATTCCAGCTTGACGACCGGATGGGTCTTGCCCCAGACAATGTAAAGTGCTTCGGGATGGCGCTTGACCACGCCGCGCATGGCTTCGATGCTGTATTCAATCCCTTTGCCGGGACTGAGGAAGCCGAAGGTGGAGAGGATTTTGCGGTCTGGATAACCGTATTGTGCTTTGAGGCTGGAGCGTGAAGCTGTGCTCACTTGAGGGACACCGTGATGGATGAATGTGATTTTGGAAACTGGGATCTCATAAATAGTAGATAAATCAGTAAGGGTTGATTCCGCCATCGTCACGACCTGCACGCTACGCTCGGCCAGACATCGGATGATCTGATGCTGCTTAGGGGAGGGCTTGGTCAACACTGTGTGAAAAACAACAACATACGGAATGTTCAAACGATCGACAAAGGGCAGCAGGTATTCACCGCTTTCTCCGCCGTAGATGCCAAATTCATGTTGGATGACCAACAAATCGGCATCAGAATTGTTGAGGAAATCGGCCGTATCTATATAATCTGCGTAATTATGCTGGTCGATCTGCCGTATTACCTGCTGATCGTAAGCGTAGGTTTCATTGTTGTTTATGGCAATAATCCGGGGCGGGTTGAAGCCGGGAAGGTGGATAAGTTCATCTAGCAGATCCTGTGTGAACGTGGCGATACCGCACTCTCGCGGCAGACTGGTTCCCAGGAACACGATGTTGTGATTACGGACTGTATTTTTCATTCAAAGAGCCTCCCTAATGGTCTTGCGATTGGTCTGGATACAAAAAAAGAAAATAAAGAAGACTTTATTTTCTGAATAGGGAAAGGTATTTGTTTTTTCTGAAATTAGAAATGTTGCAAATTATTTCCTAATCCCACTGTAACATGACCGTTTTATCTTGTCAATTCGATTGACGCCTTGGGGTTAGTGCGGATATATTATTGGAGGAGGTGTAGGAATGCCAGTCATACGCAGTAAACTGAGTGAGGTCATGGAGAGGCATGATCCGAAATTATCGATCCGCAAGCTTGCTAAAGAGATCAATTACCATTTTGATTCGGTACGCCGAATGTATAAGAATGAGATGGTGCAGTATCCAAGGGATCTGTTGCTAAAATTATGTGTATACTTTAATGTCCAGCCCGGCGAGCTGATTGCCATGGATGCGGAAGACAACGATTGGGTGATCGATCGTTCAAATGATTACGAGGAGGACGGCGATGACAAGGAACCCGGCACGGACAGCCACCTGTAAGCAGCTTCTGGATACATATCATGCCGGACGCGGTACAACCACTGTAAATAAAATGACGTTCACGGGTGTTGGGCACCGGGATGTCTATAATATAACCGCCCCGTTTATGTATAACGGGGAAGAGGTACTAATGGGAAGAGTTGAGGAACGGGACAGTGAGTTCTCTCAAGTCTTCTTTTTTACATGCCATGATGGGGTTTGGAGACCTCGTGCGCATACGCATACGTACAATTTACAGGACCCGTGCTGGACCCGGATCAGGGGGGAACTTATTGTCGGCGGGGTGGAAGTGATTACGGCAGCGGATGATCCGCACCGGATTGTCTCCTGGGTGACCCAGTTCTACCGGGGATATCACATCGATTCTTTGACCCACTTTTCTTCAGGTCCCGGCACGATGAAGGATATCCGACTTATCGAGCTTGATAATGGCAGTGTAGGCGTATTTACCCGGCCGCAGGGCGAGCGGGGTGGGCGGGGGCAGATTGGGTTCACAGTGATTCCTTCGCTGGACGAACTAAATGAGCAGACCTTCATTGATGCCGAGGTTTTACATGATCAATTCGTGCCCGAAGAGTGGGGGGGAGCCAATGAAGCTCATCTGCTGCGGGGTGGAATGGTGGGCGTATTGGGCCACATTGCTTGCTTCGATAGTGCCGGAAACAAACACTATTATGCCATGGCTTTTTCGCTGAATCCTGAGACTTATAAGGCAACTCCGGTCAAAATAATAGCAGTCCGCAGTGATTTTCCGGCGGGCCCGGGCAAGCGCAAAGAACTGGAGGATGTCATCTTCAGTGGTGGCTTGAAACGTCTTGGAGGAGGCCGGGCGGTATTGTCTGTAGGGGTGAGTGACGCAGAAGCATATCAGATTGAAATCGCAGACCCATTTGACGAATATGAATCCTAGCGTTCTTCCAGTAAGTTTGACTAGATTATATGGTCATGTTACACTTGGTGTGACAAGAATTTATGGTCAAAGAGAGCGGGAAACCCAATGAATAAGTTTATTCAATTCAACACACGTAAGACTGACACCAAGTCCAACATCAATCAGGCGCGTAAGCAAGGACGTATTCCGGCTGTATTATATGGTATTGGTAAAGAGACTCTGACGTTGGAAGTGAATGAAAAAGAACTTCTGGACATTCTCAAAAAGAATCCGCGCGCAATTCTGCAAGGTAAGGTATCGGAAGAGCTAGAGGTTCCGGTCGTGGTTCAGAACATTCAGAAGGATACCCTGTCCGGCAAAATTCTGCATATTGATTTTCAACATGTAAATATGAAAAAGAGCATGGACAGCAAGGTGACTATTCATTTTGCAGGTGAAGCCGTAGGGATTAAAGCAGGCGGCACGCTTCAGGTTGAAATTTATGAAGTGGAAGTTCGCTGTATGCCTGAAGATCTTCCTACCTCCATGGAAGTGGATATCAGCGGACTGGATATTGGCGACCAGTTGCTCGTCTCTGATCTGATCTTCAAGGACGGTATTGAAGTTTTGACCGAACCGTCAACCGTAATGATCCAGATCAAGACTGTGCATGAAGAAGAGGAAGAAGAAGCGGTAGTAACTCCAGCTTAAACATATATTTTTATAAAAAAGGCAAGTTTCCAGGGAAGAGGAAACTTGCTTTTTTTGCGTTGAATCATACAGGAACTTCTCGTTGGTCCTTTGCCATAGGGGAACTACATAACGGGCAGGGCTTTGAGGTTAAATGATCCTCAGCTCCGCCCGCTTTCATGCGTGTCCAGCCAGGACAGGTACTGCTTGTACAATTCCATACCGCAACGACATGGGTTCTTGTCGCAGTTGTCCGGCTGGTAGGTAAGGATCTTGTTGTCACTGTTCTGCTCACCGTAGTCGTTGCTGTGGAAGAAACGGCAGAGCGGAAGGCTGATAACATGAAGCGGGAGACCTCTGCTTTTTTGCCCCGATGCCTCGCAGGTGAACTGATAAATAGCTCTTCCCGGGCTCTAGTAACAGCTACGTAAGCCAGTCTTCGCTCCTCTTCCAGGGCAGCCAAGCTTGAACTTCCACTATTTGCAGCGGCCAGCTTGCGGTCCTTGAGCCGGTCGCCCTCCAGGGCGGAGCTATGCGGGAGAATTCCTTCAGAGGCTCCAATCAAAAAGACCACAGGAAACTCTAATCCCTTGGATTTGTGAATGGTCATAAGCGCGATCCGATTCCCTTGTTCTTTGGTGCCCGGCTGACGATTATGTTCATTACGTTCCGTAACATTATCTATGAAATCCAAAAAGGCAGGAATACTATCAAATCGCTCTGCAGACGATTCTAGTTCATCTAGCATTTCTTTTAACGTTTCGCGATGCAAGGTTGCTTGATGCCGCTCATTCGCTTCGATGAAATAATCATAGAATTGCGTGCGGATCTGGCGGATCGCTTGGACTGGGGTTAACTCGCGCATATTGCGAATTAGATCCAGCCGCTCTCTAAGCTTAGTGCCCTTGAAATCCTCCATGCCGGGCATGGACAACAGATGGATTAGTGGGCCTTGCTTTGGTTGTCTGGCTTCCATCTGCCGGATGTGATTCATACCTTTTTCACGGTTCATATATAGAGTAGGCAGGATGTTCTCCATAGCCGCAAAATTCCGCCGATTCACGGAGAGACGCATATGATCCACGACCGGGGAAATTAGCCAGTGTTCGTACAGTAATTGGCCTTCTCCATAATCAATATAGGGAATATCGCGTAAAAGAAGTAATTCCAGAACGGCCCGGTTGCTGCTGGACGCTCTATATAACATGGCGAAGTCGCTATATTCTCTTTTGCCGCTCGAAACCTCGTTTAAAATATGCTCAACCATCTGCTCAGCTTCCTCGTCTGCTGTCTGCGGACGCATATACCGGGGCTGACTCCCGCTGCCTTTGGCAGCTTGCAGGGTTTTGGAACGCCGGCGCGTATTGTGCCGGATAATACCGTTACCGAGTCCGACTATAGCTGGACCAGAACGGTAATTAATATCAAGTGTAATAACCCTTGCTCCCGGGTACAGCTTCTCGAATTCCAGAATGAATTCACTGCGTGCCCCGTTGAAGGAATAAATCGTCTGGTCATCGTCGCCAACCACCATTAGATTATGCTGCGGGTGAGCAATCATTTTGACTAACTCGTACTGCAGGGCATTGGTATCCTGAAACTCATCCACCATCACGTATAGATATCTCATCTGCAATTCCTGCAAAAGCGTAGGACGCTCCTTCAGCATCCGATAGGCGATTAAGAGGACATCGTCGAAGTCGATTTTGAAATTGTCTAGTTTCCATTGTTCGTAGATTTCCAGAATGGATTTCATTTCTTTTTCAGCGGTGGTTCCTTCAGGCAAGCCTTCTACGGTACCCATGTTCATCTTGCAGGAAGAGAGCAGGGAGAGTAGCGTTTCCGGTGGATAGGCATCTTTAGGTAGCCCTAGCTCACGCATGATTTGTTTCAACAGGATGTGCTGGCGCCGCGTCTCACTGAAAATCTCTTGCTGCAATCCTTGTCTGCGCAAGAAAAATAAGAAAAAGGAATGAAACGTGCGGGCCTGCAGCCGCGCGACGTCCGCTGGGCCTACTCCCGGTAATAGGGCGATCCGTTCGCGCATTTCCGCCGCAGCTTTACTCGAAAAAGTCAGCAATAGCAGCTGACTTGGCGAGACACCGCGCACGGACAACAAATAACCAGTTCGGCAGATCAGAACCGAGGTTTTGCCGGAGCCTGCGCCGGCCAGTGTTAGAAGCGGCCCTTTATGATGCCGTACCGCGGAAATCTGCGGACGGTTGAGCAGGATGCCGCCTTCTTCCAGCCTGCGAAAAAAAGCGGAGTCCTCATCCTCCCGCTTCACCAGCTCTTGGCTTGTCTGCGCTGAGGCCACTGCCGCTTGCGGGATCCGCTCACCAGTAGCTCCCAGTGGGATATTATGAAATAAAAGCTTATTCAATAGATTCACCTTCATTATTTCTGTATAGAGTGGTCTCAACAAATCTAGTTCTATGATGTTTGAGTTCATCTTAAAATGTGCCGAAAATTTAGCCAATCTACAATATACCATCCCAGGCTTTTTACTGCACAGGAAAAGTGTTGGATATTGAGCCAGTAAAAATATGGGGATTGGTGTGGGAGTGGGACACAACGGTGGTATAAATCCCGTAGATAGGCTGGAATGTGACTGCGTGGGCGGAATGTACGGTATAAATCCCACAGATAGGCTGGAATGTGGCTGCGTGGACTGAATGTACGGTATAAATCCCACAGATAGGCTGGAATGTGGCTGCGTGGACTGAATGTACGGTATAAATCCCGTAGATTAGCTGGAAAGTGGCTGCGTGGGCGGAATGTACGGTATAAATCCCGTAGATTGGATGGATTGTGGCTGCGTGGGCGGAATGTACGGTAAAAATCCCGTAGATTGGATGGAAAGTGGCTGGGTGGGCGGAATGTGCGGTATAAATCCCGTAGATAGGGTGGAATGTGACTGGGTGGGCAGAATGTGAGGCAAAAATGCCCTAAATAAGGGCGAATCCGCCTCCGTAAGCGAAAAGAGAAGCATATATACCCTAGAAATGAGCAGAAGAGGAGCAGCGACGTGGAAGAGAGGCAAAAATGCCCTAAATAAGGGCGAATCCGCCTCCGTAAGCGAAAAGAGAGGCATATATGCCCTAGAAATGAGCAGAAGAGGAGCTGCGACGTAGAAGAGAGGCAAAAATGCCCTAAATAAGGGCAAATCCGCCTCCGTAAGCGAAAAGAGAGGCATATATGCCCTAGAAATGAGCAGAAGAGGAGCTGCGACGTAGAAGAGAGGCAAAAATGCCCTAAATAAGGGCAAACCCGCCTCCATAAGCGAAAAGAGAGGCATATTTGCCCCAGTAAACGGTGCCGGGTGCAGGTCGGTTTCTATTTTTATAATATAAAAATTTCTGCCCCGCGCATCGCAGGCTTGTCCAGCGCATATTTGCCACTCTCCTGAACAATTCTGTGATGCCCATTCCCTTTTCCTATCATGCTCATATCCTAAAGCAAAAACATGATATGGAGATGACCCTATGCCCTCGCCCAGTAAGGCCCGCATCAGACATGCCGTTACTATAGATGTACTGATTCCCGCGATTGAAAAAGATTTACAGACCCTTCCCCATGTGATTGACGCTGTTAGAAAGCAGGTTAAGCATCCCATCGGCCGGATATTAATTGTTGCTCCCAAAAAGAAACGGATGATTGAGTTCTGCCGCACAAAAGGCTGTACCTTTATTGACGAGAATACGGTGCTGCCGATTACGAAAAAAGACATTCATTACCGCTCACGCACCTGGGAACGTTCCGGCTGGCTATTCCAACAGCTGCTGAAGCTGAATGGCGACAAGCTCTGCACGGCGGATTATTTTTTGGTCATTGATGCCGATACCGTTCTGATCACCCCCCACCATTTTCGGGCCAATGGCAAGACACTCTTTTACAGCCGGAACTGGAGCCAACCACAGTATTTTGTAACCTATAGGAAACTCATGGGCCGCAAGGTGACCGCAAAATCATCATTTGTGACCCATTACATGCTGTTTGAACGCAGTCAATTGGCTCAAATGAAAAGAGAGATAGAAGCAAAACACCAAATGCCTTGGTATCGAGCTATTTTACACAGTATGAACCGCTCCAAGCAATTTGCCTTTTCTGAATTCGAAACCTATGCCAATTACCTGTATTCGAAGAATCGCGAGGGAATGAAGATTCAAAAAGCGCGTAATAAAGGTCTCCATATGAATGCAGGACAGCTATCCAAGCAGAAAGTGAATCAGCTGGCTGAGAAGTATAGATCATTGTCTTTTCATAAACGAAAGGGGTATGTGAGAATACCGGGGGCTAAATCCAGCGCAGGGGGGCGATAGGGTTGCAGATCGTACTCCTTTCAGGGGGATCGGGGAAGCGGTTGTGGCCGCTATCAAATGAGATCAGGTCAAAAGCTTTTTTAAGGCTGCTTCCAACAGAAGCTGGCGGTGTGGAGTCGATGATCGAACGGGTATGCAGAGGGCTGGAAGAAGTAGGTTTGTTGGATTCAAGCTGCATTGTGACTCATCGCAGTCAGGTGGAGATTACTCGCAAATCCGTTGGTGCTCAAGTCCCTTTATTAGCAGAGCCGCAGAAACGGGGGACTTTTACTGCAGTAGCTCTGGCGGCGAGTTATCTGCATTCTGTGAAGGGTATGGACTCAAAAGAGATCGTAGTGGTCATTCCGGTGGATTCGTATGTGGAGGCTTCTTTTTTTAAGCAGCTTCATCAATTTCCGAGTGTGCTTGCCGAATCACAAGCGGACATTGCTTTGATTGGTGTTTTACCTGAATTTCCTTCTACACAGTTCGGTTATATTCTGCCGGGTGAAGGGTCTGGGGTAGGGGGGACGTCTTTTTTAAATGTTAAGCAGTTTGCAGAGAAACCGAACGAATCGACAGCCGTCGAGTTCATTTCTCAGGGAGGACTGTGGAATTGCGGCGTGTTTTCCTGCTCATTAGGGTACTTGCTCTCAAGTATGGTGGAACGGGATCTTCCAGTAGATTACATGGAATTTATGGAGCATTATGATCAATTGCCAGAACGAAGCTTTGACTATGAGGTGCTAGAACACACGCGGCGAGCGGTAGTCATCCCCTATATTGGGGTGTGGGCGGATATTGGCAGCTGGGATGCACTTGTTCCCCATTTGCAAGGAAGAGTAATTGGCAGTGGGAGTATTTCTGAGGATTCAAAAGGTACCCATTTGATCAACGAACTCTCTTGTCCTGTGCATATCATCGGCGCTCCTGGTTTAATCGTGGCGTCGGGGCCAGATGGCATTTTGGTTGCTGGGATAGAGCAGGCAAAACGAATTAAGCAGAAGCTGGAGGGCCATGCGGCGAAGCCGATGATTGAAGAAAAACGCTGGGGCACATCACGCATTTTGGACTTCTCTCGTACGGCGGCAGGTATTGAGGTTACGACCTCTAAAATAACCATTTTGGCAGGCGAGCACACCAGCTACCATTTTCATCGGCATACTAAAGAAGTTTGGTCTTTTCTTTCTGGAAATGGAGAATACCGGATGAATGGCCATCTTCATGCGGTTGCCGCCGGGGACACGGTCACGGTACCTGCTGGTACGAAGCATGGACTGCGGGCCATTACAGCGCTCGAATTGATTATTATTGAACTGTTGGAATTTCCTGAGGTGGATGACTACGTACGAGTGTCTGCCGAATGGGAGGGGGAGGACAGCTTCCTTGATGATTTGGGATGAATGGAAAGGTAGTTCGCTTTAACCCGGAGGCAGTTGTAGACATGGGGAGATTGACCGGCTGAAGTGAAATAGATGTATTCAGTGCAACTATTTCGTGGAGTAGCGAATCCCTTGCGATTTAGATGTAGTTTGTACAGTTAAAAATCGCGAATTTTTGCGTTTTGAATAGATTTGCTGAATATAAGTGTACAGAGTGCAATTAAATCCGAATTAGCGCCTAAAAGAGGGCATTTAACTGTACGAAGTACAACTAATTATTAAGAGGACGGAGATGCAATAGGCAAGCCACAGTAAGCTACAGGCAAGCCACAGTAAGCTACAGGAAAGCGATAAGTAAGCTATAGGTAAGCCACAAGCTAAACCACAAGCTAAATCTAAACCTAAAGTGTGATGGAAGCCCCCTACCTAGCAAAAATAAACCCACAAATAGCACCGTGAGCAGAACTGCCCACGGTGCTATTTGTGCATCCGCTGCTTTATGCAGAAATTATTCTTTAGAATTTCTTTTCAAAAGATGCTCAATTCCTGCCGCGACTCCGTCTTCCTCATTACTGGTGGTGATGAATTCCGCCATTTCCTTAAGAATTGGCGCTGCGTTAGCCATAGCAATCCGGTAGCCGGCCTTCTCGAACATCGGCTGATCGTTATAACTGTCGCCCATGACAGCTACATCCGCTAGCGGGATACCATAATGGTCAGCAAGCATGGTTACACCGGAGCCTTTGTTGGCCTCCTCATGGTTAATCTCGATATTATTTACATGGGAGGCGGTAATAATTAAGCCCGGAATAGCTGCGAAGCGGGTGGAAGCTTCCTTGAGCAGCTCTCGGTTTAGAGAAAAAGCCAATGTTTTATAAATAACATTTTCCTCCTTGCTCCACACCTCTTCCATACTCTCCACATAGGTAACCGCTGCTTGTTGAAACTGTTGATCGATCATTGCTTTCAGCAGCCAGCTGACTTCTTCAGGAACTTCTTCATCGCTTAGTGCAGATAATTTCTCTAACCGTACACGTTTGTTCAGCTCTACATAAACGTTATCCTCAGTGTATACCTCGTAATACAAGTCCGGAATTTCGTTCATCCAGCGCAGGGCGGGAATGATGTCTGCTTTATTCAGCGGCGTGCTTGCCGCGAGGGTGCGATCAGATAATGTGACGACTGCGCCATTTAGACTGACTACAGGACATTCCAGATCCGCTAGCCGAAGCTGACGTTCTGCATCCATAAAAGAGCGGCCTGTGGCAATGATAACAATGTGACCTAGTTTCTGAGCTTTTATAATAGCTTCGCGGTTTTTTGGACTGATGTTTCCTTCTTCGTTCAGTAATGTTCCATCCATATCTAAAGCAATCAGCATATTGTATGAGCTCCTTTTCCAGGTAAAGTGGTACTTTTTAAGGGGTATTGAAACGTTACTTGTATCTTATCATTAATATTCTGAAAACCAAAAACCATTTTCATGCAACTGTACAATAATGAACGTCCAACAAGAGATAAGAGGTTTTTACAGTATATTTTTAGATAATAGTTCAGTCGTGGTACAATAGTTATCAAACTAACCGACTAGCCGAATCTATCGTCAGCTTATGTTCGTGGAACGTGACCCGACGGTATTTTTCCTGTGTAAGGACATCGGCAGCTGCTTATGTAAAGGGGACTATTTATGAGATCCAAAAACTTAGCCACCATGTCACTCGCCTTTATGGCATGTGGGTTTCTGATTACACTGTTTCTACCTGAAAACCTAGCCGTGATTCTACTGAGAGGTGGTTTCGAAGCCGGTTTGGTAGGGGGGATTGCCGACTGGTTCGCGGTAACGGCGCTGTTCCGCCATCCGATGGGGCTACGTATTCCACACACCTCACTACTGCTCAAGAATCGCGATAAGATCATCCAATCACTAATCACCGCGATGGAGACTGAGCTTCTTAACAAGGAAAGCATTGAGAACAAGCTGCGTAAGTTTGGCTTTATATCAATGGGCTCCAAGCTACTGACAAAGTTCTTTAGTAAAAAGAAGGCAAGAGTACAAATATTGGAGCAGCTTGGCGAATTCGTGTCTCGTCTTCCGGTAGAGAAGGCAGTACCGTTTCTGCAAAAGGCAGCCTCCGAATATGTTCGTGAAGCTGAGCTTGGCGTTGCGGCTGATAAAATAGTTACTAAGTTAATGAATGACGGTAAAGATGTAGCTGCTCTGGACTATGCGCTGGAAGGGGTGTCTACTTGGAGCGGACGTCCTGAAACGAAGGCTATGCTGGGCAAGATTGCCAGCGAGAAATTGGCTGAAGTGAAGCTTGGCGGACTTAAAGGTATGGCTTTTCAGGCTTTTGTCGGGTTTATGGATGCAGATATGCTTGGTGAAATGCTGCAAGGTATGTTGCAGTCCGGTATCCGCGATTTTCGGGAAGAGGATAGCCCATACCGTGAAGAGATTATCCGCGAGATTCGAGTGGCCCTGTTCCAGATTGTTAATGACGAGGCTAGACTGGCTTCATTAAAAGAATGGGCAATAAATGAGCTTGAAGGCGAAGCAGCAACCGCATTTCTGCATACGCAATTGGAGAACATTCGCAGCAAAGCAATTTCCCTATTGGAGGAAGATCGGGCGGCTGGCGGACGCAAGCTGTTCACGCTCTATACCCTGCTTGTACGTCGTATTGGCAAGGAACAAGAATGGATCAGCAGCTGGGAAGAGCGGATTCGCGCTTCGCTAATTGCCTTTGTAGAGGCTAACCACTACAGAATAGGTCTTTTGGTAAAAGAGAATCTGGACAGCATGGATGACGCTAGTCTAGTGAATATGCTGGAAGATAAAGTGGGTAAAGATCTGCAATGGATTCGTGTGAACGGAGCTTTATGCGGGTTTGTCGTAGGGCTTGTGCTTACAGTTATTCAATTGATTTGAATGAAACTTACTATTTATTGTAAAATAAGGAAAAAAGAAAAGCAGCGATTCTCCCGTGAGGGAGGATCGCTGCTTTTTGTTGTTGCTCATGGCCTGTCTGCATCGTGGAGTAATAATCCTCCTCTGAGGCTTATGGACCGATATGACGTTATTTGTTAGTTCTTGGCTCTTGGAACATGCTTGCGGACTCCACTGGCGTTATTCCTATGGATGACGTTCATATGGGGCATTTTTCATGCCAATAGGGGTTATAGGGTCCTTAGCATTGCAAATGAGGGATAAAGCTGCGTTTGGGGTCAGCTGTGTCCGATAGCTACCTTGTATGCGCATATGTTACCTAATTCATACGGAGATTGGTGTTTAGCTCAAGCAAGCTCAAAAAGAAAGGGACCCAGCAGCCAGTTGATGGCTTAGGAGGCCCCTACTTTGGGTGAGTCTACAATTGCATTCCATCTGCAAGAGTTCTGTACCCTTGCTGTGGTGTTGCAGAAGCTTGATACAGCTGTTCTAAATGGTTTGCGGTTCGCTGCCAATTGAAGGCTTCAAGCGCATCTGCTCTCCCTTGTGATCCGATGGTAACTGCCAATTGTGGATGGCGGGCTATCCGCAGCAAATGCCGGGCAAAGGGTAAAGCCTCGCGATATCGTTCTACCAGATAACCGTTATGGCCAGAGGCGACAATCTCTCGGATGCCCCCATTATTAGAAGCGATAACAGGTAGACCGGAGGCCATAGCTTCTACATTAACAAGGCCGAAGGATTCATGATTCTGGGAAGGGCATACAAAGCAGTCTGCCGCCTGATAAAGGGTGTGTATATTCTCATGAGCCACATTTCCTAGAAAAGTAACAGACACTCTCAGCCGCCGTGCAAGGAGCTTCAACTGCCGTATGTACGACGGTTTGCCTTTGCCGGCGATGACCAGATGAGCGGGGAGGTGTTTGTTTAAATGCGACATAGCACGTATTAATATAGGCACCCCTTTGCGGGGGATAACCCGACCAACGAACAAAACGGTAAAGGTCTGCGGGAGTCTGTAGAAACTACGAAGCTGTTGTTTTTCAGATATCTGCACAGGGGTAAACCGGTCAAGATCAGCTCCCAATAAGACAATATGAATCCCTGTGGTCAGTTTCGGGAAGCGGCGATCCAATCTTCGCTGTAAGGAGTGGCTGTTGGCAATGATCAGATCCGCTTTTGCCAAGGCATTGGCCACTTTATCTGTACCCGGTGTGAAGGTAAGCGAGTGCAGGAACAGAAATACCGGGATATGAGGAAGCTGCTTCTTTACAGCAGACATAAGATGGGGGCGATTATCAACCTGAATGATGTCAAAGGATTCTTTCTGAATGTATTCTAATACCGAAGTAAGATAATGGGCTGGGGTGCTTGCAGGCAATCGGATAATTCTGACCTGCTCCAATATAGTGGCAGCAGGTAGTCCAGGTACCTTCCGACTTACAATGGTTACCTTATGTCTCTCCGCCAGTCTTCTGGCAATGGCCCAAATGCAGATTTCTACAGAACCGTCTCCCGGAACTGGGAACTGCTCCGGTGCAATGATACAAATGTGCATGGTTTACGCCTCCTTTTATCCGCTAATGGATATCCTCTTCCACCATATGCAACACAGTAAACAGTAGATACATCCGAAAGCGGAGAGGGCGTTTCACTCATGCCATTTGTACAGTTGCAGCATAAAATACTAAGGCTTACTAAGGCCGTGATTATTTTTTGAGGGACAGGGGAGAGGACAGTTGGGAAAGAAGTTAAAGTCTGCATTGACCAGCAAATGGATTAAAACCAAGGTGCTCATGCGAAGCGCTGAAATTTCACCGTTGATTCCCGAAACGATAAAATTCAGTAAAGTCAATCTGAAAGCTATGCTGCTGAAATATGGAATGGTTTATGTTAAACCGGAATACGGTACCTATGGCAATGGTGTGATGAAGGTTGAGCAGAGTAGAGAGGCTCATGGAACAGAATATAAGTACCAAAGTGGAACAAGACTCAAAACCTTTAGAACCTTCGATGCCTTCCATTTATCTTTAAAGAAAGCGACGCGTGGACGTAGTTACCTGATCCAGAGAGGAATAGTTTTGCTAAAGCACGGGAAACACCGCTTTGATATCCGTGTGATGGTCCAGCTCAGCCCGCAGGGCAAATGGGAAACTACCGGTCTGATCGGTCGGGTAGCTGAGAAAGGTAAGATTGTTACCAACTATCATAGCGGCGGCAAACTAACTGCTATGGAAAAGCTGCTGTCTCCTTATCTGAACGAAGCTCAGCAAGCGCAAATGCTTAAGATCCTGAGAAAGCTAGGAGAAGATACCGGACGTTTCTACCATAAGAAATATCCTGGGTTTAGACAGATTGGTGTCGATGTAGGATTGGATAGATCCATGACGCCTTGGATTATTGAAGTGAATACTAGTCCGGACCCGTATATTTTTAAACATCTTTCTGATAAAAGCATGTACCGCAAAGTAATGGCTTACCGCAGAGCGAATGAGAAGAAAAAGTCCGTTAAATGATCTGTTTCCTCGTATTTGCAATGACAGCAGAAATCTTTTGTTCTAATTCTATGATTTTTTGCTTGTGTGTTGCGATTTGGCGGTAACCGGAGACGAGTGAGGACAGAGACTGAGTGGTTAATGTAAGGTTTTGCTTGCGAATCGCTGCTTTGAAGTCACTCCAATCTGCGGAAATCCGTTTATTCAATGAGGTGACTACGCTTTTGTTTGATTTAATTGAGACCTGTGGACTATCAATGCCAGACAAGGTTTTGCGGGCATAGGTTATCTTTCGGGTACGTGTCTGTTTCGCTGCATTCAACTGATTCTGTCTGTCGCTAATTTCTTTGCGTGCCAACTGAACCAGGATCTTCATAGCATCACCTTGGGCTTGTAATACGGTATTCAAAGTCTTGTTTTTAAGACCCTTGGCGATCTTGATACGCTTATTAAGCGCATTGTACTGGTCGAATAAGGGCTGATAGTGCTGTTTGCAGCTCTTAACGGTAGCCTCCAGTTGAGCTACGGTTTCTAAATCAATCTCTTTAATTTGCTTACGTACTGCAATCAGTGTTTGCTCATTATTATAGTGAAGGGTTCGGATCTGCTCCTCACGATTATTGTATTGCATCTTTAAAGTAGATAAATCATTGTACAGATTAGTCATCTTTATCCTTGTAGGACCGTCGGCAGTCGCAGCTGTTAGATCAAAAGCCGCTTGAATAGAGGGTGTTAATTCAGTCGTTGCTGCAGCAAAAGCTTCCGTTGATGTGCTTAACGATAGCAGGATCACCAGTAGTAGTAAGGGGAATGACTTTAGTGCGTTCATTAATTCGCTCCTCCTTTTGTCCGTATCCCTGAAGACAACAAAAAAGCACCCGTAGCAAAGGCAAAAGCCTTTATTACGGGTGCTTCCATCGTAATAGGTCACGAACGATATATTTATTCTTAAATATAAGTTGTTTATTTGCTAGCGTCAATAATTTAAATTTAAATATTTCCAATTTAAAATAATGCGCTAGACATTTCTTTCCCCAGTTCTCTTATCGTATACTGACATAAGAAGGTATGGGAGCTTTAGCACTAGCAACAAAGGAGGTCTGGCTTAAATGGGCAGCTCGGTAGAATTTAACGCAATTCTGGATCATGCATTTATGAGGTCTCCAGAAGGAATGGCCGTACTGTTTTCGAATAACGGCGATTTCAACTGGATAAAAGTCAATCCGGCTTTTTGCAATCTACTTGGCTTTACGGAGGCCGAGTTTCTTGCCGGGGCTCTTTTTACAGAATCGGAAAATAGAGAGGCACATTCAAAAGAGCTCTCCTATAGATTAGTAATGGACGAGCTTCAGAAATCGCCAGCGGGCAGCTGGAAGAAGGAACATTGTTTTTTAAACAAAGAAGGTCAACCCGTTTGCCTGTCTCTCATGTTCTCTGGATTAGGAGCAGAAGAAGGACAAGCCCCTTCGTATATTATAGTATACGCCGAGGATATTACGGAACTAAAGATCGCAGCTCAGGAAACGGTGGATCATCGGGATCAGCAGCAGCAAATGGAAGAACAAATTCGCCAAAGTGAACGCAATTATAGATTGATGTCTGAGAATTCGCTGGATTTAATCTCGCGTCATGCGGTCAAAGACAGTGTTTTCTTATATTGTTCTTCGGCTAGCCGTACCCTGCTTGGTTATGAACCTGAAGAGATGGTTGGGACAAGCGCCTATAATTATCTTCACCCCGATGATCTAGTTATGATGCAAGGTTTAATGGAGCAGAGCCGCAGCTCTGGCGTTATTCCGGCTGTAGCTTACCGCTACCGCCATAAGAATGGCACCTATGTCTGGTTCGAGTCGAGCAGTCGTTATACCTATGATGATGAGGGAAATGTCTTGGAGATTATAGCGATTGGGCGGGAAATTACGGAGCGCAAGCAGTTCGAGTTCAAGCTTAAGGAGAGCGAGCAACGGTATAAATCATTGTTTGAATACAATCCATCTGCTGTGTACTCTATGAATTTGCATGGAGACTATTTGACTGCCAATGCGAATTTGGAGAAGTTGACCGGGTATTCGCTGGAGGAACTGATCGGAATGTACTTTGGCCCCATTGTGCATGAGAAGGACATAGAGAAGACGTTGTATCATTTTAACTTAGCCGCCCAGGGTTATCCTCAAAGCTATGATCTAACGCTTATTCATAAAGACGGACACTTTGTAGAAATTAATACTACCAATATTCCGATCATTGTAGATGACCAAGTAGTGGGTGTGTATGGGATTTCCCGTGATATTACAGAGCGCATCCGTTATACAGAACAAATTGAGAAGCTTAGCAATGAGTATACCCTTATTTTAAATGCGGTTTCAGAAGGCATCTTTGGACTCGATATGGAGGAGAAGGTGACGTTCATTAACCCTGCAGGTTTGCAAATGCTGGACTATGAACATGATGAAATTATGGGCCATCCTTATTTGGATCATATTCAGCAAATAGCGCTTGATGGGAGCCATTATCGGCCGCAGGAATCTCCACTGATGAAGGCTATTAAGTCAGGTGTATCTTATCAGAGTAAAGATGCGGTCTTGTGGCGTAAGGACGGTTCTAGCTTTCTTGCGGAGTACCAGGTAACCCCTCTATTTGATAAAGGGGAGCCGAAGGGTGTTGTTGTAGTGTTCCGGGACATCACGGATGAGAAGGAAATCATTCGGGCGAAGGAATCCGCAGAAAAAGCAGACCAGGCTAAGTCTGAGTTCTTAGCTATTATGAGCCATGAAATCCGTACGCCGATGAACGGAATTGTAGGGATGACGGATCTCCTGGCGGAGACGGAGCTTGATGAAGAACAGCTTGGATATACTGACATTATTAAGGAGAGCAGCAGCTCGCTCCTATCTATTTTGAATGAAATACTGGATTACAGCAAAATTGAAGCCGGAAAAATGATGATTGTAAATGAGCCCGTGCAGCTTCAAGCCGTATTGGACAGCGTAATCGATCTATTTACAGCTAAGGCTTTGGAGAAAAATATTCAGTTATCATGCAGCATGGCACCTGGAGTCCCGCCACTGATTATGGGCGATGCCGGGCGGTTGCGTCAGATATTGGTCAATCTGGTCAGCAATGCAATCAAGTTTACAGATCGGGGCAGTATCAGTATTTACGTAGAGCAGAAGCTGTCCGCAGATCAAAAGAAATTAACTTTGAAATTTAATGTTAGGGATACGGGGATTGGCATTCCTCTAGAGAAGCAGCATCGGCTGTTTCAGTCCTTTTATCAGCTGCATTCCTCGTTTAATCGCAAATATGGCGGGACCGGATTGGGGCTGGCGATTTGTAAAAAGCTCGTTGAGCTGATGGGCGGAGCTATCGCTGTAGAGAGCAGTGAAGGAGAGGGCTCTAATTTCTATTTCACGCTGCAGATTAATCCTGATAGTAGTAAATCTGAGATAAATGTGGAAGATACAGTGCAAACAGAAGAACGGGAGACAACAATGGAAGGGGCAGCAGCTGCAGAAGGAGAATTGGATGCCGGTGCAAATGTAATTCTACTTCCGGAGGCAACTCCACATTGTACTCCTAAGTCTAGCCCTTTAAGAGGGGATCTATCCGAATGAAGCATGGACAGCCTCGGATTAGCAAGAAACTGCCTGCGGAGCCATATACACAGTGGGAGGTTGGGGTCGAATCCCCGTCCTCTGCATGTGGCCCAGCTACGATGGCAGCGTTAGCGGAGTATTGGAACACCCATTTAGGAGCGGACTTTATTCGGGGCAAAGGTCATTTTCCTTCCAAAGCCGCTCATATTAATTACATATACAGCCATCACGGTGGAAGACCTTGGGGGATGAGTGTGCGCCGTTTTACCAAAGGACTGAAGAACTATATCCATTCAGTGATTTTACCTAAGGATCAGCAAAAGTTACTTATTACTACGTTTAATGATTTTGAAGTATATAAAACAGAAATTGATGCCGGCCGGCCTGTGGCTGTTAAATTAGATAAGTGGTTTCGTCTGCGGTGGAGAGGTGAGTTTACTTACGATTACCATTGGGTACTAGGTATAGGATATGAGGGATTTGAGGACGGAGAGCGTGCTACCCTGATTGTCCACGATAATGGTGTGCGGTACAAGGACGGTAGAGTCACTCTAGGGAAAGAACGGCGTATTCCGTATTTTGCGAATAAAGACATTATTACGATGGTCGGGCTAGATATTGCAGCTGCATCGAGGTAGAGGGATTGTCCTGACAAAATAGCTTGAAAAATTTGAGTCCAAACGTTTGCACTACTTAGACGATCATACTATAATCCAGTTAATAACTGGAAAAGGGGATAGGTGCTTTGTCCGTACAAAGGGAAATGAAGGAACCCATTTATTATGGGGATCCTGCGGCTACTAGAGGGATTTCCGTGTTTGCTCAGGAGTTTGATCAGTTATTCAGCTATGATGGGGACGATCTTGGCCTAACGTACTCACCGGGGAGTTCAGCTTTTTGTTTATGGGCGCCCACCGCTCAAGAAGCGGAGCTGGTACTCTATAATTCATGGCAGGGAGCAGCAGAGTGTAAGTATTCTATGATCCGTGATGTCCGGGGAACGTGGAGAATTACAGTTGACGGTGATTTAGATGGCAAGTTCTATACCTACCGAGTACGTCTTGGAGAACAGTGGAATGAGGCGGTTGATCCTTATGCACGTGCTGTAGGAGTGAACGGTGATAGGGGAGCTATTTTAGATTTACGCAAAACAGATCCGGAACGGTGGACGGAAGATAAGCCACCCTTGGATGATCCTGTGGATGCCATCATTTATGAGCTTCATTTGCGAGACTTATCCATTCATCCAGCAAGCGGTATGACCCATAAAGGACAATATCTTGCTTTGGCGGAAGAAGGAACCCGCGGACCGGAGGGTATTCTCACTGGACTCGATCATATCGCGAACCTCGGTGTAACCCATGTGCAGCTATTGCCTGTCTATGATTATTCTACAGAGAGTGTAGATGAGACGAGGCTGGATGAACCGCATTATAACTGGGGTTATGATCCGAAGAATTATAATGTGCCAGAAGGCTCCTATGCTACAGATCCATATGTGCCTGGACTGCGTATCCGGGAACTAAAAACAATGATTCAAGCACTTCATGATCGCGGTCTCCGCGTCATTATGGATGTGGTTTACAACCATGTGTACGATGGCTATCGCGTGAATTTCACCAAGCTGGTTCCCGGCTATTATTTGCGTTACAAGCAAGACGGAAGCCTGTCGGATGGCTCTGGCTGCGGGAATGACGTGGCTTCAGAACGCTTGATGATGTCCAGCTTCATCGTGGAATCCGTAGTTTATTGGGCCAAAGAATACCATATCGATGGTTTTCGTTTTGACCTGATGGGCTTGATTGACCTCGACACGATGGAGGAAATCCGGCGTCGTCTGGATGGGATTGACCCGTCCATCATGACGATTGGTGAAGGTTGGATGATGGGGACGGAGTTGCCGATGGAGCGGCTCGCTCATCAGAAGAATGCTGCGCTTCTGCCGGGAATCGGACATTTTAATGATGATTTCCGGGATGCCATTAAAGGGAATATTTTTCTGCATGATCAACCGGGTTTCATCAGCGGAATGATGGGACTGGAGCTTGCGATAAAGGCAGGGGTCGCGGGAGGCATTGCTTATGCCCCAGGCATTGGACAATTTGCCGTGGAGCCTCAGCAAACCGTCAATTATGTGGAATGTCATGATAATCATACGTTATGGGATAAAATATTACTGTCCACACAAGGGCAGACGGACAAACAGCGTCAATCTATGCATAGGTTAGCTTCTGCGATAGTGTTCATGAGTCAGGGAATCCCCTTTGTCCATGCGGGTCAGGAATTTATGCGCACGAAAAACGGGATAGAGAACAGCTATAAATCCTCGGTGAAGATCAACCAATTGGATTGGGAACTGTGCGCTGCTCATCAAGATGATGTGGTTTATCTGAAGCAGCTAATTGCCTTGCGTAAAGCACATCCGGCTTTCCGTATGCGAACGGCAGATGAGATTCGGAATCATCTAGTATTTGAAAAAGCACCGGTAAGTTCGGTAGCGTATACATTGCGTGGCCATGCTGGAGGCGATGCGGTGAAGCATATCTATGTGCTTTTTAATGCTAATGTAGAACAGACGACTTTGGTTCTGCCACAGCTTGGTGCATGGAAAACAGTTTTTGGAGCCGATCTTGTGCAGAATCTGACGGGTAATAAGCTAACTGTAAGCGGGATTGGAATGGTAGTGCTGACGGTGGACTAGATGTTTTTTTACAGATAATTCTTCAAAAGCATGCAGTGTATTGTGCTCAATGAGTGCAGTACTCCGCGTGCTTTTTTGTGTGGAACTTTCTTTTGAATGGATGCTCTTATTTTACATAAAAAGGTGACATTACTCATTTTCGTTAAAGATCTAGGATGCTAATATTAAGGCATTTACTTTGGCGCTTTAGAGTGGCATAACAGCAGAAAGTGACAGAGAGTACTTTTCTTTGGTGAGAGGATGAAAGAGATGGGGAAAGCAACCGGATTTTTAGAGTTTGAACGACAGACACCCTCCGAGTGTGAGGCATTGGAGCGAATTAAGAATTGGAATGAATTCTCGATACCTATGGATGAAGAAAAGCTGCGCGAGCAAGGGGCGCGTTGTATGGATTGCGGTACGCCATTTTGTCATGTAGGACGTCTGTTGTCTGGTATGGCTTCCGGCTGCCCTTTGCACAACTTGATTCCTGAATGGAACGATATGGTCTATCGTGGAAATTGGGAGATAGCGCTGAAACGTCTGCATAAGACTAACAACTTTCCTGAATTTACAGGCCGTGTCTGTCCCGCTCCTTGCGAAGGCTCTTGTACGGTAGGGATGAATGGCAAACCTGTCACCATTAAATCTATTGAGAAGTCGATTGTAGATAGAGGTTTTGCAGAAGGCTGGATTGTGCCTGAGCCGCCGCTTCATCGCACGGGTAAAAAGGTAGCTGTAGTGGGTTCAGGTCCGGCGGGGCTTGCCTGTGCGGCACAGCTTAATAAGGCAGGACATACGGTGACTGTGTATGAACGGGCGGACCGGATTGGCGGACTGCTTACCTATGGTATTCCCAACATGAAGCTGGATAAAAAGACTGTACAGCGCCGGGTGGATCTGCTTGCAGCTGAGGGCATTACCTTCGTAACTCGAACAGAGATCGGCCGAGATCTCCCAGCATCACAGCTCAAGGCAGAGCATGATGCTGTAGTACTGTGTGGTGGATCTACACAGGCACGTGATCTGCCGATAGAAGGACGCGATCTGCGTGGGATTCATCAAGCTATGGAGTTTTTAACGCTGAATACAAAGAGCCTACTGGATTCAGGGCTTGCCGATGGGGAATATTTATCAGCAGCAGGTAAGGATGTAGTTGTAATCGGCGGTGGGGATACTGGAACAGACTGTGTAGCCACTTCGATCCGTCACGGCTGCCGCAGTGTGACTCAGCTTGAGATTATGCCACAGGCGCCGCTGACACGTCAGTCTAACAATCCTTGGCCGGAATGGCCAAAGGTGCTTAAAGTGGACTATGGTCAGCAGGAGGCCGCTTCACTGTATCAAGAAGATCCGCGCCGTTATCTGGTTTCGACGAAACGGTTTGTCGGCGATGAGGGCGGGCAAGTGCAGGAGCTGCGTACAGTGCGCATTGAATGGACTCATAATGAACAGGGACGAATGGTACCGGTCGAAGTGCCGGGCAGTGAGGAGACCCTGCAAGCGCAGCTGGTATTACTGGCTTTGGGATTCACAGGACCCGAAGAAACTATACTGGGCGAGCTTGGGGTGGAACGCGATGAGCGGGGGAACGCCAAAGCAGAGTTCGGAGCACAAGCAACCAATGTAGAAGGTGTGTTCACAGCAGGCGATATGCGGCGCGGGCAAAGCCTTGTAGTCTGGGCTATTGACGAAGGGCGCCAGACTGCGCGCGAAGTAGACCGCTTTTTGATGGGATCCTCGAATTTGCCGTGAGTGTTAAGATATAGCGGGCAGGGCGTTCCTTTGGGAACGTCCGCTTTGCGTTGTGGTATGTTCAAGGTTAAGATTATTGTCTAAGCGCATATTTACTTAAGTTAAGTTGAAAAGGAGAATACATGATGAAGTTAATGTTTATTTCCGACATTCACGGATCTTTATTTTGGCTGGAACGGGCTTTGGAAAAGGTAGAAGAAGAGCAGCCGGACAGTCTTATTATTCTAGGAGACTTTTTATATCATGGTCCAAGAAATCCGCTGCCGAAGGAATATAACCCACAAGAGGTTGCTAATAAGCTTAATGCATATAACAAAAACAAGCCGATAACCGCAGTACGTGGAAACTGTGACGCCGAGGTAGACCAAATGCTGCTGGAATTCCCGATGATGGGCGATTATATAATGCTTTTGCACGAAGGCAGACGGATTTACGCTACACATGGTCATGGCTTTAGCATTGAGCATTTGCCGGCGCTTTCCGAGAAGGATATTTTTATTCAGGGACATACCCATATACCAGTTGCCGATGTAAAAGAGGGAGTGTATGTGCTGAATCCCGGCTCCATATCGCTGCCTAAAGAGAATAATCCGAATTCCTATGCTGTTCTAGAGGGCGGGGAATTTATCGTTAAGGATTTTGAAGGCAATGTGGTAAAAAAGATTACCGTATAGTGAGAGGGATCGTTTAAAGGAACTCCTGAAGATTGAGAGATTGAATAAGGGAGACAATGCCAAAGGACAACATTACCAATCCGGATAGTTTGTTGAACATGAGCTGTTTCGACCGTCCTAACATTATGTTGGTTCTGAACAAAGCAGTGCTCCCTGTCAAACCCATCCACCATAATGCGGAACCCAGAAAGACGCCACTAACTAGAAACGGCATATTGGAGCTGCTATGAGACAGAAGGACGCCAGATGCGCTGAATATGCCAAGGAAAAAAATAATCGTCATGGGATTGGACAGCGTCAGCAACAGCGTTACTATGTATGAATTCAGTGAGCTTTTTGGGGAATTGGGTGCTGTGCTGTCTGTGTCTGGGGGTTCTAACAGCGACTTCATGCCAAGATAACAAATAAACAACCCGCCCAAGGCTTGCAGTACCGTTTTATAATCAACCAAAAAAGCGGTGAGGGCGGATAAGCCGAATCCGGCGATACTACCATAAACTGCGTCAGCTGTGGCCGCTCCCAAGCCGCAGCATAGGCCAGTTTTGAAACCTGAGCTTAAGGTTTTCTTGATGCATAAGATGCTGATAGGACCTAAAGGAGCCGCAATAGAAAGCCCCAGCAGCATTCCTTTTGCCATCCACTCCCAAGGCATAAGGCTTCACTCCTTTTATCTATTCTTCTTTTAACGTGGACAAAATAAATACGGTATTTGATCTTACAATGTCATGATTGGCCTTGAGTGTATGCGTTATAAAACCCTCCAATTCGGATAAATCCGGTAGACCCACCTTCAAGAGATAGTCGTATTCCCCCGAGATATGATGACATTCCAGTACTAGCGGCGATTGAATAATGGTTGTGCGGAAGTGTTGGGTTTCAACTGAGCCGTGCAGCTGCACGAAAATATATACCAATAGGGTTTGTCCTATTGCCTTACGGTTTAACTTGACCGTGAATTGATCAATCACTCCGTTATTCTCCAGTTTACGAATTCTTTCAGTGATGGAAGGCACGGATAAATGAACGATTTTACTAATTTCGGAACTGGTCATGCGGCCGTTGCTTTTCAGTAATTCCAAGATTTGAAGATCGATGTCATCCATTGCAACCCACTCCTTTAAGCTAATTATATAAAATCCATTAGAAATGAAAATAGAATCACTAAAATAAGTAAAATTATTAAATGATATCCTGATTTATATTAAAATAATTAAATTTAGCTTCGTTGTAACGGATGGAACTTAAATTTTTTAACTGCAAAATGGGGGCTGCGCACAAAAAAAATTCCTTCCAACATTATTAATGTCCCAGGGAATTGAGCACTAGAACATATTATTGTATGATGAGGAAGGAGTTTTAGGGGTAGAACTGGCTCCAAATATATTAGTAAAGGTAGTTAACACATGAATCCTAAAGATTTGAACTATACAATGCCACCGGAATGGGGCAAGCATGAACGTACTTTTATCTCCTGGCCGGTGCAGGAATCTATGTGTTTCCCGGACAACCACGAGTCAGTGTGCCAAGGTTATGCTGACATTATCACAGCCATCGCCGAGTTTGAACCGATCACGGTTATTGTGAACCCGGAGGATGTGGAGCGGGTAGAACATTTGGTCGGCGGACCGAATGTAACGCTGCTGCCTATTGCGCATAGCGATGCTTGGCTGCGTGATAACGGACCTACCTTTATTGTTAATAAAGAAGGACAAATGGCAGGTGTGAACTGGAAGTTTAATGCTTGGGGCGGTAAATATTCACCTTGGGATTTGGATGACAAAGTGGCTCCGCAGATTCTGGAGCATGCGCAGATCACCCGTTTTGATGCACCGCTTGTGATGGAGGGTGGCTCGATTCATACGGATGGAGAAGGCACTTTGCTTACTACAGAAGAGTGTCTGCTTAACCTAAACCGCAACCCGGAGCTGAAGCGCGAAGAGATCGAAGAGTACGTGCGGAACTATACAGGTACAGAAGCTATTATCTGGCTGAGACGTGGCCTTAGTGGCGATGAAACCGATGGTCATGTCGATAATATTGCTTGTTTTGCTGCACCAGGCAAAGTTATTATCCAGGTCTGTGAGGACCCGCAGGATGAGAACTATGAGATTACGCAAGAGAATCTGCGTATTCTGGAGAACACTACAGATGCCAAAGGGCGTAAGCTGGAGATTATCAAGATTCAGCAGCCACCACGGGTCGATCATGACGGCAGTCGTCTGACGCTCAGTTATTTGAACTTTTATTTCGTGAACGGCGGAATTATCTTGCCTGTGTTTGGCGGCACCGCGACAGAAACGGATACACTTGCTGAGAAAGTGCTGGCTGGTTTGTTCCCGGATCGCAAGATTCGTACAGTTAACGGAATGGCCGTTATCACCGAAGGCGGAAATGTCCACTGCACTACGCAGCAAATGCCTGCACAGCTATAATTGAAGGAAACTAGACGTCCAAAGGGACATTTATATACAAGGAGGACAGATACTTGAGAAATGTAAAAGTAGCTGCGACACAAATGAGTTGTTCCAGCAATATTGAGGAGAATATCAGCAAAGCCGAGACATTGGTCAGAGAAGCGGCAGCACAGGGTGCGCAAATTATTTTGCTCCAGGAGCTGTTTGAGACCCCGTATTTCTGTCAAAAAGAGAAAGCTGATTATTACGCATACGCAACAGAGCTTGAGCATAACAAGGCGATTAATCATTTCAAAGCAGTAGCCAAGGAGCTGCAAGTGGTACTGCCGATTAGTTTTTATGAGAAAAAGAATTACGCGCGTTACAACTCACTTGCTGTAATTGATGCTGATGGAACGGTGCTGGGCAAATACCGCAAGAGTCATATTCCAGATGGCCCAGGTTATGAAGAGAAGTTCTACTTTAATCCGGGAGATACTGGCTTTAAGGTATGGAACACTCGTTATGCCAAGATTGGTGTAGGCATCTGCTGGGATCAATGGTATCCAGAAGCGGCTAGAGTAATGAGCCTGATGGGAGCAGAAATTCTGTTCTATCCAACGGCTATTGGGTCTGAACCGCAGGATGGATCGATCGATTCCAAGGATCATTGGCAGACCTGTATGCTTGGACATGCAGCTGCGAATCTTATTCCAGTCGTGGCTTCCAACCGTATTGGTGAGGAAATTGATGAGGATTCGAGCATTAATTTCTACGGCTCATCGTTCATTGCAGGTCCTCAGGGCAATAAAATCGTTGAGGCTGGACGTGAGGAGCAAACTGTGCTGGTAAGCGAATTCGATCTGGATGCTTTGGAAGTTGGCCGGATCGAGTGGGGAATCTTCCGTGACCGCCGGCCGGATCTGTATAAATTGATCGGTTCTTATGATGGAGATATCACACTTTAATAGGTTTAAAGTTAAATATGCTAAAGGCATTGCTAGAGAGAATACAATCTCTGGCAGTGCCTTTTTGTGTTTGATGAATTTTTTTGAGAGTGATGTACGCATAAAACGTATAAAATAATAATATTGTGTTATATAACCTTACATAATTCAGAAAAGTTAATTGTCATGAATCCTTTAATCTGTTAAAATCTCTTTAAGTTATTTCCGAAAATAGGGGGAATGGGGATATGAAAATAAAAAGTCGTGTTTTAATGTCAGTTTTTATATCATTTGTGGTGGTTGCATTGGTAGGTTGTGGAGCAAATAACAGTAAAGCTGATAACGAATCCTCAGCGGAGAAAATTAAGTTTGCCAGTGATGCCAGCTACGCTCCTATGGAGTATATGGACACGGATAAAATCAAAGGATTCGACATCGATTTCATTAAGGCAGTTATGGAAGAAGCGGGAATAGACTATGACGTAACGAACACAGGCTGGGAAACGATGCTGCAAAGTGTGAAGCAGGGAACGGAGTATCAAGCAGGGCTATCTTCAGTATCGATTACGGATGAACGTAAAGAAACCTATGACTATTCCATCCCTTATTTCGAATCTACCAATATGATTATGGTTAAAGAAGGCAGCGACATCAAAAACGCACTTGATCTTAAAGATAAAGTAGTTGCAATACAAGGGGCCACAACTGCAGATGACCTGATGAGCGGAATAATGGGTGTCGACAACCCTAACTTGAAACGTTTTGACAGCAATGCGGTGGCATTGATGGAACTGAATGGCGGAGGAGCCGATGCGGTTGTAGCGGATATTGCCATTGTACGTGAGTACATGAAAAACAATCCTAAGCAGAAGCTGGTGGGGATTGTAGACACGGAGAACTTCGGAGCGGAATATTACGGCATTCTTTACCCTAAGGGCAGTGAGTTAAAAGCGAAACTGGATCCGGCTATTAAGAAGGTATTGGAAAACGGAAAGTACGCGGAAATCTACAAAACTTGGTTCGGCGAAGAACCTAACCTGGATAGCTTATTGAAGGAAAAATAAGGAAAAAACCTAATAAGCATGCGTAATGATAGCTATTGCGCATGCTTATTTTTTTAAAGAGAGATGACACAAAGAAGAGAAGGGGAGAGTCCTATGGATTTTAGAATGGACATTATCATTCATTATTTGC
Source organism: Paenibacillus sp. FSL H8-0315 (assembly GCF_038005365.1). Taxonomy (NCBI): domain Bacteria; kingdom Bacillati; phylum Bacillota; class Bacilli; order Caryophanales; family Paenibacillaceae; genus Paenibacillus; species Paenibacillus sp. FSL H8-0315. The sequence goes on from NZ_JBBOTA010000001.1 coordinate 3,702,601, forward strand.
CCGTCCTTTTAAAAGGGACACTGCTGACTATCGGTATTTCTGTAGTTTCTATTTTATTTGGCTCTATTTTGGGACTGGGGATCGGATTTGGCAAAATGGCCCCAAAATGGTATTTGCGCTGGCCTTTTCATTCATATATCAATTTTTTTCGAGGAACACCATTGTATGTGCAGATTCTGATTGTTCACTTTGGAGTGATTCCCCCGCTTTACGGCAAAACCAATGCCCTAATTACTGCGTTTGTTGCTCTGTCGCTTAATTCGGCTGCTTATTCGGCTGAGATTTTTCGGGCAGGCATTCAGTCGGTTGATCGTGGGCAACGGGAAGCGGCTATTTCACTGGGGATGACTAGTCGGCAAGCGATGAGATTTATTATTTTACCGCAAGCGATCAAACGGATGGTTCCGGCTTTTGGTAACGAGTTTATTGTGCTTGTGAAAGACTCCTCTCTTCTGGCTTTGGTGGCTGCACCGGAAATAATGTATTGGACCAACACGATGAAAGGGCAATATTTGCGGATATGGGAGCCTTATTTGACAGCGGCACTTATTTATTTCATTCTTACCTATTCTCTTAGCAAGCTGCTGAATTACGTTGAACGGAGGCTGAAATAGGATGGAGCCTATGATTTCAGTACGGAACTTACATAAATCATTTGGAACAAACACGGTGCTGGCCGACATAAGTATCGATATTTTCAGTCAGGAGGTAGTGGTGGTTATTGGGCCGTCCGGATCGGGTAAATCCACCTTTTTGCGTTGCCTTAATTTACTGGAGCAGCCGCAGGGGGGCGAGATTGTAATTGAAGGCACTTCTTTGATGGCGGCGAGTACGAAGATTAACGATATCCGTACAGAGCTTGGGATGGTATTTCAGCAGTTTAATCTATTTCCTCATATGAAGGTTATAGAAAACATTATGCTGGCGCCGGTTCAGGTGCGTAAATGGTCTCCGGATAAAGCGCGGCAAAAAGCGCTTGAGCTGCTGCAAAAAGTAGGTCTAAGTGAAAAAGCAGAGATGTATCCAGCCTCATTGTCTGGGGGGCAGGCTCAGCGGGTAGCAATTGCAAGGGCGCTGGCTATGGAGCCCCAAATTATGCTCTTTGACGAACCAACCTCAGCGCTTGACCCGGAGATGGTGGGGGAAGTGCTGGCGGTGATGAAGGAACTGGCCCGTGAGGGGATGACGATGGTCGTGGTGACACATGAAATGGGCTTTGCGCGTGAGGTGGGGGATCGGGTGCTGTTCATGGAACAAGGTGAGATTGTGGAAGAAGGAAGTCCGGAGCAGCTGTTCGGAAATCCTAAGCAAGAACGGACACGATCCTTTCTATCAAAGGTGCTGTAATTTTGTGGAAAGTAGAATCTTGTTATTTTATCAGGTATATTAGAAGAGTAACGGTTATTTCAGGGATTTATATGCAAAATCTGTCGGAACGTGGAGAGGAGGCTCTTGGGATATCTTTTGTTATCATAATCTAGCAGTGATAGAGGGAGAATACGATGAGCACATTTAAAAACTGGTTGAATACAGCCAAAAGCGGACTTACAGATCAAGTGAAGAAATTCAAAAATAAAGATTTCATGAATGCGGTAGTTGCAGGCTGCGCTTTGGTCGCTGCGGCGGACGGTAAAATAGAAGAAGCAGAGAAAAACAAAATGGCCGGCTATATGAATATGAGTAATGAATTGAAGGTATTTGACATGAGAGATGTCATTGCTCAATTCAACTATTACGTAAGTAACTTCGAATTTTCACCAGAAATAGGAAAACAAGAAGCTTTGAAAGCGATCGCTAAGTTTAGCGGCAAACCAGAAGCGGGCCGTCTGATCGTGGGTGTATGCTCGGCAATTGGATCAGCTGATGGTGATTTTGATGATTACGAAAAAGCAGTTGTGCGGAATATTTGTGGCGTCTTAGGATTAAACCCTAGCGAATTCAGTTTATAAATTAGGTGAAGTCATAGATAAAAGTTCGTTGAAACGTAATTTATTCTTTATCGTATCACTGATATAACACCTAAAAGCTAGACTAACAGATAATGATTTTTATCGGAAACGGAGGTACGTTGATTTGGCTGGAATTAATCTGGTAAAAGGTCAAAAGATTGATTTGACTAAAGGTAATGCGGGCTTGTCCAATGTAATTGTGGGCTTAGGCTGGGATCCAATTGAAGCCTCGCGGGGATTCTTTGGAGTCAAGAAACAGGCGAATGTCGACTGTGATGCCTCAGCACTGCTATTAAATGAGGATGGTAAGCTAACTAAGAAGGGTAACCTGATCTGCTTCCACAACAAGCAAAGTCCTTGCAACTCGGTCATTCATTCCGGAGATAATCTGACGGGTGAAGGCGACGGAGATGACGAGCAAATCATGGTTAATTTGAAAGCCATTCCTGCCGATGTTCACAAGGTTCTGGTTGTCGTTAACATTTACGATGCGGTGAATCGCAAACAGGATTTTGGAATGATCAAATCAGCGTATATTCGGGTAATAAATGCTGCCGGGAATAGTGAGTTGATTAAATTCAACTTGTCAGACAACTACACAGGTTTTACGGCACTTATTTGTGGAGAGCTTTACCGCCAAGGTGGAGAATGGAAGTTCGCTGCAATTGGTGAAGGCAGCCACGCCGCTCATATCAATCAACTTGCAGAACGCTACGTATAATCCAAATATAAGAAAAGAGGTATGTAATCATGGCAATTAATCTATCCAAAGGTCAAAAAATCGATTTAACGAAAACAAACCCAGGTCTATCCAAAATCACAGTAGGTCTTGGTTGGGACACAAATAAATATGACGGCGGAAAAGATTTCGATTTGGACGTATCCGTCTTTTTGACCAATGCTAGTGGTAAAGTTGATAAAGAAACCAACTTCATTTTCTTCAATAACAAGCAAAATGAGAATGCTTCTGTTGTTCATACCGGAGATAACCGTACAGGTGAAGGCGATGGTGATGATGAGCAGGTTCAAGTGGATCTTCAGAACATCCCTGCTGATGTAGACAAAGTAGCTTTTACTATTACAATTTATGATGCTGAAGCAAGAAGCCAAAACTTTGGACAAGTCTCCCGTTCCTACGTACGTATCGTAAACGATCTGAACAATGAAGAATTGATTCGTTTCGACCTCGGTGAGGATTTCTCTATTGAAACTGGTGTTGTTGTAGGCGAATTGTATCGTAACGGTGCAGAATGGAAGTTCAATGCTATCGGCAGTGGCTACAAAGACGGCTTGAGCGGTTTGACTCGCGACTACGGCCTGCAATAAATTTCATTCTGCATGCTAAAGATGAATTGAATTCATAAATGAAAGAAGGTTTTGTCAGTGACGATCAGTCTCTCTAAAGGACAACGGATTGATCTTACCAAGACTAATCCGGGTTTGACGAAGGTAGTAGTAGGGTTGGGCTGGGATACTAATAAGTATAGCGGCGGCCAAGATTTTGACCTTGATGCCTCAGCCTTTTTACTGCATGAAGATGGTAAGGCCAAGGGCTCCGATGATTTTGTATTCTACAACAATCCTTCGGGTGGCGCAGGTTCCTTGACTCATACGGGGGATAACCGTACAGGTGAGGGTGACGGAGATGACGAGCAGATTGTTGTTGATTTCAGCAAAATCCCTGCTCATATTCAGCGCATCGGAATAACGGTAACGATCTATGATTATGAAACTCGGGCACAAAACTTTGGACAGGTTTCCAATGCTTTTGTACGTGTAGTAGATGCTTCTAATGATCGTGAAGTGCTTCGCTTCGATTTAGGTGAAGACTTTTCAACTGAAACAGCTGTTGTATTCTGTGAGTTCTACCGCAATGGTGCGGATTGGAAGTTCCAGGCGATTGGAAGTGGCTTTGCCGGCGGTCTAAGCGCTTTATGCAGAAACTATGGACTGGACGCGCAATAACATCCAAGTGGGCGGGGTCATTACCGATCCTGCCCTTTTTATAAATATTTAGAGCAGTACAGACTCCACTTTGTGGGGTTCTTTTTTACAAAATTATTAGTTGGTTTACTCCATTTATAAAGGTGGCGTAAGAATGAGTGTTAACGTAGTCAAAGGGCAAAAAGCTGATCTGACCAAAGGCAATGCTGGACTTCATTCTATAATCGTAGAGATCGGCTGGCATGCTCCGGCTGCTCTGGAGATTGATAGCTCTGCTTTCCTGCTTGGATCAGAGGGTAAAGTAAGTAAAGACGAGGATTTAATATTTTATAATAATCCAGCCACATCTTATATTAGGTATAAGGATGTGCCAGGATTCAATGACCGCAAGCAATTCGAAGTTCAATTGGATAAGATTCCTTCCGATGTGATGAAGATTGCCTTTACGCTTACCATTTATGATGGGGAGAAAAGGGGTCAAAGTTTTGGGCAAGTTAGTCAGGCCTATTTTCGGATTCTCAATCAAGTGACAGGTGCGGAACTGCTCCGATGTGATCTCGACAATCTTTTCTCCGTGGAAACGGCCATTGTGGTAGGGGAATTATATAGATATAACAGTGAATGGAAGTTCAGTGCCATTGCAGCGGGGTTTGCCGGAGGTTTGAAAGAGATATGCAGCAACTTCGGTATTGAAGCGAATGAGGAGCCTGCTCCTGCTGCTCCACAGCCGGAGGTTAAGCCGCAGATTCCACCACAAATCTTCGCAACGCCGCCTGCGCAGCCAGTGAAACGTGAAGAGAGCTCTCCAGCCACACCCCCGCCTTCGCCAATGAATCTCAACTTGAAGAAAATCGAGCTGAAGAAAAAAGGCGATTCCATCAATTTGAAAAAATCAGCCAGTGGTGATTTAGGGGAAGTGTTGATTAATCTCAACTGGAACCAGAAGCAGGGCGGACTCTTTAGTCGTAAAAATGGCGTAGATCTAGATCTTGCTTGTCTGTATGAACTGAAGAATGGCAGTAAAGGAGTGGTACAAGCGTTGGGCAATGCCTTTGGCTCATTGAATCAACCTCCTTATGTCATGCTTGATGGGGATGATCGGACAGGCTCCGTAACTACTGGTGAGAATTTGCGTATAAATGGTATCAAAATTTCCGAGATTGAACGCATTCTAGTGTTTTCCTTTATTTATAAAGGGGTAACCAACTGGTCGGAGGCCGATGGGGTTGTCACCATCAAACAAGGCGGAGGACCTGATATCATTGTAAATTTGGACGAGCATAACAACCGTAAAGGGATGTGTGCCATTGCGTTATTCCGGAATGTAAGCAATGAAACATTTAGTGTTGAACGGCTGGTGCAATATTACAGTGGTCATCGTGAGATGGATGAAGCCTATGGCTGGGGGCTGCGCTGGGTTGCGGGCAGCAAATAATCGATTTTACCGGAGGCGCAAAGTGTAATGGATTGGTTCGCAGATTTTTTTAGAAATATTAGTGAGAATTACGGGCATTTTTTCTCATGGAGTGATGTAGTAGGTACACTCTCTGATCCTGTGAGCTGGGGGATTATCGGGAGCTTAATTCTACTAGAAGGTTTGCTCTCTGCAGATAATGCGCTTGTGCTTGCCGTTATGGTTAAGCATCTACCTAAGGAGCAGCAGAAAAAGGCGCTTTTCTACGGTATCTTAGGGGCTTATTTGTTCAGATTCCTGGCCATTGGACTAGGGACATTTCTTATTAAGTTTACTTTGGTTAAGGTTCTTGGTGCACTGTATCTCTTTTATATCGCATATAAAGGTTTATTTAAAGGTAGTGGCGAAGAGCATACGGAGAATAAAGGCACTTCTTTTTGGAAGACGGTTCTCCTTGTTGAATTAATGGATATTGCTTTCAGTATTGACAGTGTTATTGCAGCATTTGGACTTAGCGATCAGGTTTGGGTTCTCTTTATGGGTGGTATCTTAGGGGTTCTGATGATGCGCGGAGTGGCGCAGGTATTCTTGAAGCTTATTGATAAATTCCCTGAATTGGAACAGGCAGCGTTCCTGCTTATCGCCATTATTGCGGGTAAGATGCTAGCGGGTGCTTTTGGTTTTGAATTGCCGCATGTCGTATTCTTTACAATCCTTATAGCGGTATTCGTGGGTACGATCCTCTATAGTGCTAGACGTAAGAAAAAAGATGCCCATAAAAGTGCATGATTAAAAAAGTAATTGCATCATAGAGAAGTCGGAGCCGATCATGCAAGAATAGAAACGCCTGCTTCTTTCAGGTAATCGTATATGTTATAGCGTAGGCCTTCACTTATATTTGAGAGAGCCAAGATGCCATCCCCAAGGGAGAGTATTGCCGGTTCTGACACTCTCTATGAGGAGAGGTCTACGCTTGTTTTGCTTGGCTTCGCAAAACTATAAGGGGGAACCGATTTGAGATACTTCGATTACCTGACGAAAGAACAAGAAATCTCTTTGTTTTACACTCCGCCTATCTCATTTGATCATACCACGAACAAGGAACTGCTAGCCTACGCTGTCGGCGCTGCCCTCTATATGCCGGCTACCCGTGCAAGTGTTGCAGAAGACATCATTAAGCTCAAGAATGCAGGTCTAGTGACGGTTATTATAGATCTGGAGGACGCAATCGGAGATGACCAGGTTGACAATGCAGAGGAGTCTATTATCCAGCATCTTATTTACCTAGCTGCTTACGCAGAAAATGAGCTGGATTCATCGAACAGCCTCCCGCTTCTTTTTATACGAGTACGTAACCCGGACCAACTCCGGCAAATGATTTTCCGCTTGGGATCCTTGGTAACGATGTTAACAGGGTTTGTATTTCCTAAGTTCTCTGTGGACAATGGAATTCAATATTTTGAAACGTTAGCTGAGTACAACAATACGCGTGGTTATAATGATCCTGTGCTTTACGGGATGCCAATCTTGGAAACTGCACCTATTATTTATCGGGAAAGTCGAGTGGACAGTCTGCTATCTATCCGTGATTTACTCCGTAATTACCGTGAACTTGTCTTAAACGTCAGAATTGGGGCAACGGATTTCTCCAGCCTGTTCGGACTGCGTCGCAGTCCTGATGTTAGTATTTATGATCTTACTCCTATCCGTGACTGTATCTCGGACATTATCAATGTGTTTGGGCGGGTTGAAGAGGGATATGTGATCTCAGGACCTGTCTGGGAGTATTTTGCGAATAAAGGTCATCGAGTTCTCCGGCCGCAGCTGCGGCAGACGCCATTTGAGGATACTTACGGCAAAAACGGCCGTGATATGCGGAATAGCTATATCTCGAGCAGTGTAGACGGGCTAATTCGCGAGGTTATTTTGGATAAAGAGAATGGAATTGTGGGTAAGACGATTATTCATCCTTCTCACCTCAGACCTGTTCAGGCGATGTATACGGTGATGCATGAGGAATACGTCGACGCTTTAAGCATTGTAGAAAGTAATGATGGCAGTCTGGGCGTGTTTAAGAGTCAATATTTTAATAAAATGAACGAAATTAAGCCCCATCTGAATTGGGCAAGACGAATTTTACTACGATCTCAAATATACGGGGTGTTACATGAACAACAGCATTTTGTCGGATTATTACCCGAAAACGAATTTACGCACGTATAACATAGTCGAGAACCTGCAAGTGAATGTAACCGAAACCTTTAACCCCTTTCATATGCCTCTGGATTCTTTATTTTCTATGGCGGCGCGAATTAATAAAAAACGAACTTTTCTGTTTGTCAGTAAGGTGCTTGGCAAGCATATCCCCGTCGATCCGTATACTTCACTTCTAAGCGGAGCAGCGTTGGCGCTGCTGTTATATCAGGAGATGAACGGCGATTCCGTGGATAGTGATCGTATGACAAAGTTATTGGATATGGCGGTTCATGGGCTGATTCATCCTGAATTTGCTAAGGAAGCCTATCAACATTTACTAGCGGCCCGGCTGGTTTTGCCCAAGCCTGTGGTTTTTATTGGATTCGCAGAAACGGCAACTGCACTGGGTCACAGTGTGTACAACATCTTTGCTGAGCAGGCATCCTATATTCATACTACGCGTGAGCATATTCCTGATTTGGAGTCTGTTGTAAGTTTTGTAGAAGAGCATTCCCATGCAGTTGATCATCTATGTTATGCCTTGGATACCGAACTCTTATCTGGGACAGAGCCCATTATATTGGTAGATGACGAGATTACGACCGGGAAAACCGCGATCAATACAATTCGAGATATTCAGTCAAAATTCCCGCGGGAGGAATATGTGGTAGTCTCTCTTCTGGACTGGAGAAGCGGCAGCAATCTTCAACACTATAGTGAGCTTGAGCAGGAGCTGGGGATTCGCATTAAGTCGTTATGTCTGCTGCAAGGGAATATTGAAGTGATAGGTTCACCGGTGTTTAATAAGGATACTGAGCAGCTGGATAGAGAGGCCATTTTTGAGTGTGAGGTTGTAACTACTTATGCTCAAGATGGAATGGAACGACTGGAGGTATCCTCTATCGATTCCTATGGTGAGATCAACACAGCGCCGTATATGAAATATAGTGGACGGTTCGGAATGGAGTCACAGGATAATCTGGAGCTTGATCAGGGTGTGAAACGAATAGCTGAGCAGCTGCGGCAATTGCGTAGAGGACCGAAAGCCTTGGTAATGGGTGTAGGAGAATTTATGTATCTTCCGATGAGAGTGGCGGCGGAAATGGGGGAAGGGATTGCTTACCAGTCTTCCACTAGAAGTCCAATCCACCCTGAGCGTCGGCCGGATTATGGGGTACATAGTGCTGCTGCGTATCCTTCAGCTGGTGATCCGGAAATCACAAACTTTATTTATAATATAGCTCCTGGTCAATACGATGATATATTTGTGCTGATTGAGCGTGATGTACCGCATGAGCGTATGAAACCTATGCTTGATATACTGAAGAAACTGGCCCGCCATAAAGTGCATCTTATTGTACTGACCTCGGAAAGAAGAAGTGGAGGCCCTACCTATGAAGGGAACAGTAACTGAAGAAATTCTAAACAGAAGTATAGCCGAACCGGTTCTGCTAGGCAGCTATTCTCCGTCAGATGTTATATTTTTGCTTAAGGATCTGAGCGATGTTTCACTGGAGCGGGCGACTGACGAAAGAGAGGCCGCCATTCAATCAGGTGTACACTACTCTGAGATGCTGCCCGTGGAATATCAGCCTACTGAGCAGTATATTGAGTTATTTCACGAGACGCTGGAGCAATCTGCGGAGAAGGTCGCTCTAGCAGTAGCGGTAGTCTCTGAGATGATTGTCGCTCAACGGGGACTTGATACGGTGTTAGTCTCTTTGGCAAGAGCGGGAACACCAATTGGTGTACTGATTAAGCGTTATATCCAAGAGCGATATGATGCTGATCTGCCGCATTATAGTATCTCTATCATTCGGGGCAAGGGGATTGATGAGAACGCAATCCTCTATATTCTGCAAAAGCATGGGCTTGACGCTGATTTGCAGTTTGTCGACGGATGGACGGGGAAAGGGGCTATTCGCCAGGTATTGATTGAGGCGTGCAACAGCCTATATGAGAAATATGGCATTCGGCTAAATGATGACCTGGCCGTATTGGCTGATCCCGGGAACTGTTCAGGCACGTTCGGGACTAGAGAGGATTATCTTATTCCTAGTGCATGCCTCAATTCTACGGTGTCAGGATTGATGAGCCGGACAGTGCTGCGCGATGATTTAATCGGTCCGGAAGAATTCCATGGGGCTAAATTCTACAAGGAATGGCTCGATACGGATGTATCTAATGTATTCATTGCGGCGATCTGCCCGTATTTCTCCTCCGTTGCGGAAGAAGCACAAGCGATTGCTGAACAGATGCAGCAATCCCCGCCAGAAATTACATGGCAGGGCCTGCGTGATATTCAGAGTATTCAAGAAGTGTTCGGCATAGATAACATCAATTTGGTCAAGCCCGGAGTCGGAGAAACAACCCGAGTGCTGCTGCGCAGAGTACCATGGAAGATTCTTGTCGATACTATGGATAATCCAAATCTTCGTCATATTATTCTCTTAGCAGAGGATAGAGGGGTTCCAGTAGAAGTATTCCCTGGACTCACCTACTCCTGTTGCGGGATTATTAAGCCGCTGAGAGGTGAGACGGAATGATCTATGCCAGTGATTTGGACCGAACGTTAATCTATTCCTTAAATGCAATCGGTGTCCCGGAGAATACTCCGGGCCTGGTTCCTGCGGAGGTTGTGGATGGCAAGACGGTTTCATACATTTCGCAAAAAGCATTGGCTGATCTGATGGAGCTTACTTCCCGTATTATCTTTATGCCCGTTACAACACGTACAATAGCGCAGTATAAGCGTATTAATCTGTTTCAAGACACGATTATTCCAGACTACGCGATTACTAGTAATGGCGGGAATATTCTGATTGGTGGCGAAGTAGATAAGAGCTGGAGAGCTTCGGTGGGCAGGCTTGTTCAAAATGAATCGGCTGCGGCAGAAGAAGTTAGAATGCACGTTAGGTCTGTAGTGCACGAGGAATGGATCATTAGTGAGCGGTATTGTGATGATTTATTTTATACTTTTGTAGTAGTGCGTGATTTATTACCTATGGATGAGATCACGAATCTGGCAGAGCAATTATACGATTTGGGCTGGCGGGTATCCTTACAAGGACGCAAGCTATATGTCGTTCCTGCCGCTGTGAATAAAAGTGATGCGATTGTTCATGTGCGCCGGACGGTTCGTTCAGAACCGATGGTAGCATCGGGAGATTCCTTGTTGGATAAGAGTTTACTAGAAAGTGCGGACTATGCGATTGCTCCTTGTCATGGAGAAATATTTGCAGAGCAGCAGAGTGGTCTTGTAAAATCAAGGTATCCCTTTACGAAGCAAGCGGGTGTTTTTGCTGGTGATGAAATTCTACAGTATGTAAACATGATCTATAATAACTTAACCGTATTGGGAGTTGGGCCACTATGAAAAAGGTAAACATTTATTTCAATCGCTGGTTTTCCGTCGCTTACCATTATATGAATCTCATCCGCAATAATGAGGATGGCGTTCCTGTACAAATCTTCGCCACGCATCCTGATATTCACCATATGTCCCTTCAAGGTGCTGATGTTGCTGGGACTGAACCAGCACTGACTGGAATAGAATATGTTCAATTCTGCGTGGATTTCTGTCGCCGCAATGAGATCGATATCTTCATTCCACGGTTACATATGCTGGATATAGCTTTGCATGCTGCTATGTTTGATGCGATTGGCACCAAGGTTCTGGTCTGTAGAGATTTGGACTTATTGGAGACCATCATGGATAAGGGGAAGTTCTACGAAAGTGTTAAGGAAACAGGGATTATGACAATTCCTGATTATCATGTGGTGAGTACAGCAGAGCAGTTCAAAGAGGCTTATCATGATCTTGTAGCCAAAGGACACCACGTATGCTTTAAACCCACGGAGACAGAGGGAGGCCTTGGCTTCCGTATCATTGATAACACACGTAGTCCTTTACAGGAGCTGTTTGGTCATGTAACTCCGCTGATATCCTTCGATGAGGCCTATCGTATTCTGGGAAGTGAACCTACATTCCCTGAACTTATGGTGATGGAATTGCTGGAAGGTTATGAATACAGTATAGATTGCTTGTCAGATGAGAATGGCAGGCTGTTAGCGGCTGTACCCCGTCGTAAAGCTGGCGGTCGTCTGCGGCTGATGGAGCATATTCCGGAGCTGGAGGAGATCGCTTCCCGGGTAGCAGAGGTATATAAAATACCTTTCAATTTCAATATTCAAATGAAGTATAGTGGTGGAATTCCTAAACTGCTGGAGATTAACCCCCGGATGTCTGGAGGTCTTCATATTTCTTGTCTGTCTGGAATTAACTTTCCATACCTGGCTGTCAAAAGTGCACTCGGCGGAGAGGTCCAGCCTGCGGAGTTCGGCGATAATGTGCTTGCCAGCCATGTAGAGCAGCCGCTAATTATGAAAATAAACGGCGAATCCGTAATTCCGGATCCCGTGAATTGAGCGTTCGCAATCTCGCTCACAAGAGGTGAGAAAAATTAAATTTAAATCGAAAGTGTTGCTGTATGCCGGTATTGGCTATGTTGTCGCTGTATTGACGAGTTCTTTTTTGCCTGAGTTACTCTCCTTGCTGTTGCCTGTAGCGGGTGCAGCGGTAGGGGTTCTTGCAACGAGAAGTCCAAGAACCAACCTTCCGGCTGAGGTGCTGCCAGCAGGTCCAGAGACGTTGCCTGTTGCTCCAGCTCCCTCTGCAAATGCTCCGCAATTACCTAGTGCGGCAAATAATGCTGCACCAGGTAATCCGGGCAATAGTGGTAGAACTGAGGCCGAACCAACGAAGATTGGACCGGAATTTGCTCCAGTAGTTGAGTACCTTAGCATTCTGGAAGATATGATTATCTCCGAGGGGCAGAAGGATACACTGGACAATGAAATTGTCGAGAAATCACTGGCGCTTTTTGCGAGACTTCAACGTGTAATTCCGCTGCTGCAGGAGCTCAATAATGGCGATATTAATCATACGGTCCGCAGATTGATTCTGAAGGATTTAAATGGTGTGATTAACCCATTTTTGCGCCTAAGTGGTGAAGCGAAGACGAAGAATCGGAGAACGCTGCTGAACGGTCTAAGAGATGTTGATTCCAAAATATCGGATATTGCTTCGACGATCGAACATAAAGACCTGATGGAACTTCAGACGAAGGCGGAACTGATTCATCAGCGGTATAGCAGTTCCGAATTATAGGAGGGAAACCCATGTCCACGCAGTTGATCCAATTAAAAAAAGAAGATGAACAAAAGGTAGTCGAAGAAGCCGCACAATTGATCGAGAAGGTATCCCAGACAGATACAGTCACGTTGGATTCTTTAATGGATGATATCGGGAAGCTTGGGGTGAAGACGCAAGAAAAAGCAGGCCAAACCCTCAAGCTGTTGGATCGTCCGGTAAATGACCTGATGTCCGGCAAACGTGTTGAAGTGCCTAACATGATTATGAAGCTGCGGAATGAGTGTGAAAATCTGCAACAGAGTAAGAATGTTAGCTTTTTCGGCAAAATGCTGCGGAAGAGTCCGATGAAGAACTATGTGTACAAATATCAGTCTGTCCGCACAAATATTGATGCGATTGTTACTGGTCTACGCGACGGCAGAGATACCCTCGAAGAGAGTATTGTAAATATGCGCCAGCTGAAACGTACCTCTATGGAGGAGATCTATAACCTTCAAACCAAAATTGCCTTCGGCAATAAGCTAAAAGAGCTGTTCGAGGTGGAGATTGCGAAGCCTGAGAATGAGTTCCGTAAAGCTTATCTGGAGCGTGGTCTGCGTAAAGTGATGGTTCGTATTCAGTCCATGACAGAGATGATTCTGCTCTACAATCAAGCGATTGCTGCTACAGATATCATCAATGACAATAATGATAAACTGATCGATTCCGTAAATAATGCGATTGATAAAACTTCTAATCTGATTACAGTGTCGGCAATGATTGCGATGTCGCTGGCCGATCAGGAGAATGTTATCAACGCTGTAGAAGCAACAAATAAGACGATTGAAGATCAGTTTAAAGAAAATGCACGCTTGCTGCGTACGACTACAGAAAAAACGACCGAGCTTCTATCCAAACCTTCCATGTCTATGGAAGCCGTGAATCAAGCGATCGGCGATCTGCTTAGCGCATTGGATACTTCGGAACAGTCAAACCGTCGTATTATCGAAAGCTGCCAGGATTATACATCCAAAATGACGACGATCAATACCCAACTGGGCAATCGTCTAGGACTCAATGAAGCGGACAAGCCTGAGGCGCTGAAACAAGGTGAAGCAGAGAGCCAACTGAGCAGCTTCTTGAACTAATTGTTTTAAAAAAAGTCCGTAAAAATATAGCAGAGCAGTGAGCCTTCATTTCTGGGGGTTCGCTGCTCTGCTTTTTTTTGGATATGAAGTAGCTTGCTTCAACTACATAGGCGTAAACGTGATCTAATCAAATGAAGTTTACTGTAGCCAAACATAAAGCCCTATTCAAATACATAAGTTGTCACAAGACTACATGTGGAGGAAGTGGGGATAGGCTATGGTTTTAGGCTGTTTGATACTCGTGCTTATCATCGTCGCCAGCAGTGAAAAAGCAGAAGCCATTGCTAAAATGAATGAAGACAATTAGCAAGAGGTAGCTTCGCTTCCCCGTAAGTATTCAGGGATTTTTTGCCGCGAGTTGGTTCAAGTAATTTCCAGCGGGTTATTGGGTATAATAACGCAAGGCTGTCGATTAGCCCATAATCAGCTGGAAATACCAAAATCCCTAAGGAGGTCACATGGAGAACGAGGCACTGCTTCAGGTTGAACAATTAGCACTTAAGAAACAGAAGATATTCCGGCAAAGCGTAATGCGCTATATTGCCAGAGCCATGCTGGCCAGTATGTTTATCGGATTCGGTGTAATTGTAGCATTTAAGACAGGCAACTATTTCTTTATGGAGCAATCCCCCTTTGCATATCCAATGGCTGCGATTACTTTCGGAGCGGCTATTATTCTAATTTCTTTTGGTGGTGGGGATTTATTCACCGGAGATACTTTTTATTACACATACACGGTACTAAGACGGAAAATGAAATGGTCTGAGGTTGTCCGCATGTGGATCATGAGTTATATCGGTAATATTCTTGGGGCTGCCGTTTTTGCCTTGCTGATTTTTTTGACAGGACTGTTCTATAGCTCAGATGTAAACGGTTTTTTGCTATATGTAGTGGAGCATAAGATGGAAGCCCCGGCAGGTCAGCTTTTCTTTCGGGCTATTCTTTGTAACTGGCTCGTTTGTATGGCTTTTTTTATACCGATGAATATGAAAGGCGATGGGGCCAAAATGTTCGCCATGGTCTTATTCGTATTCTGTTTTTTCATCTCCGGCTATGAACATAGTATTGCCAATATGTGTACCTTTGCGATTGCGCTTGTACTTGATCATCCCGGAACGGTATCGTGGTATGGCGTGGTGCATAACCTTGTCCCCGTTACGATCGGCAATTTAATTGGCGGTGGCGTACTGATGGGGGTAATGTATTATTATGTAAATAAACCTTTTTTGGATGACACTAAGCATTAACAGAAAAATAGAAAATAATAATCCTCCAAAACTTCGCTCTTTTATAGGGTTGGAGTTTTTTTGTGCAGAAAGTTATTTTTTAACATTGGGATTATTTGATTTTTAAGGATTGAAAAGGATTAGAGGAAGAGAGGTAGAATACATAATTATGCAATGCAAAATTGAAGATTCATACAGAATGGGGTAAGGGCTTTGGATGAGACAACAGGGATACTGACGGATGAGACCATTATTAAGGCTTCCAATCAGCATTGTATTGACCAAGGAATTGATCCTGAGCAACCGCCTGTCTTTGCAAAGGGATATTCTACTGATGAATTGGGGGCACAGCTTAGCGCATATAGTGAAGTGATTGAGGTTATCGAATTTTTTGTCAAAAAATTTCTTTCCTCAGTCAAAGGGAACCCGATCCTAGTTACGATTTCGGATGATGCAGGTTATCTATTGGCGTTCCAAGGAGATGCGACGATTATTGATCTCGTAGGACAGGTAGGCATCAAAGAAGGCGTGCAGATGAACAAAGAAGTGGGTACCAATTCAATCGCTTTAGCCCTTGAATATCAGAGGCCATTCCAGCTGACAGGACGAGACCATTTCCATCATATTTTGCATCATTTAGTATGCTGTACAGCTCCATTTTATAAAGAAAATGGACAAGAGATTTTAGGTACAATTTCATTTATGGCAGATATAGATGTAGCCCATCCCCATTTGCTGCCTCTGCTCTGTACGATGGCTGACTCGATTGAACGTGAGATTTTGTTGCGAAGAGGGAATTCTCAGCTGCAATTATTAAATCGGATTTTGCTAGAGACCAATTACTTAGGGGTAATCATAACAGATCAATTCGGAACAGTCGTGAATATAAATGAGAACGGTTTAGCCATGCTTCATTTGGGTGGTGAGCATCAAGAGTCTGTTGTTGGAACTAGTGTCTTTGAAATTAGGAATGTGGGCGCATACTTTCAACATGTCATCATACATCATGTCGCATGTGCTGGGTTAGAAGTGATTCAGGAGAAAAACGGGTTGTTCGAGCATTATATGTTAGATGTACTACCCGTTTACGATGCGAATGGTTACTTAGCGCGTGTGATTGGAAGTTTGCGCAACATCACGGAGATGAAAAGAACGGAAGAAGTGCTGCGCAATACAGAAAAGCTAGTGGTCGCAGGACAACTGGCCATGAGCATTGCACATGAGATCCGCAATCCCCTGACTACGGTGAAAGGGATGCTTCAACTGGCTAATAAAGATTCACGTCTGCTGCATTATGATCTCATTATGTCAGAAGTGGAAAGAATGAATCTCATTGTGAGCGAGTTTCTTATTCTGGGTAAACCGCAGGCTGCGCATTATATGACTGAACAATGTAGCACGATCCTGCTGGAAGTATTGAATATCTTCGCGATTCAGGTGGAAATGAATAATATAGCGTTAAATACAAAGATCCATTATGATGCTGAGATCGAATGTGACCGCAATCAGATTAAGCAGATTTTCCTCAATATCCTAAGAAATTCAATGGAAGCTTTGCCTTTTGGCGGGAGCATTACAGTGACTCTTGATGTGAAGGATGAATTCCAGGTGATTACCTTCACCGATAATGGAGAGGGTATGAATAAGGAAGTTCTGGAGAAATTAGGAGAGCCTTTTCACACGACCAGAGGCGATGGAAATGGACTTGGCTTCATGATTGTCAAAAAAATCGTGACTGCCCACAGAGGATATGTGGCAATAGCTAGTGAAGAGGGAGTAGGCACGGCCGTTACAATTTATCTTCCGATGGCACATTCATACCACAAATGAAACAGCAATAATTCATAATTAAAAAGACTCTTCCGCCCATATAAGCGAAAGAGTCTTTTTGTATATCCATTTGCATCTAATGGTGAGGAATTACCACTTAGAGCCACCCGATGAATTTCCACCGGATTTGCCGCCGCCACCGCCCCAGGAAGAACCACCGGAGGATTTGCCGCCACTGCCGCCACCACCCCAGGAAGAGCCGCCGGAGGAACGTCCCCCACCGAATCCGCCTGAAGAAGGAGGACCAGAGGACATCCGTTTACGGGCTTGCGCACGCCGCTGTTGCTCTCTCATCATGGCTAGCTGGGCAAGCCGTTCTTCCTCTTCTTTTTGGCGAACGATTCGGTTCGCTTCATTCACAAAGGAAGTGATCTGAGCGCCATAAGCGTGGCCAATCGATTCTAGTTCCTCCAGGTTGTAAGGCCGGGATGACAACCGTTGCTCCAACTGGCTATATTCCGGCAGTAAGGATAACTCAAAGCGGATTCTGGAAGACAAGCCTCTGCTGTGCAGCATTCGCTGGGTCGTCTCTACCCGACTTTGTCCTTCGGAGAAGAGACGTTGTACTTTATCCAGTCTTTCATTTAATGCATTTAGACTTTCAGAGACGCCGTCATATTGCCGGCCAGCTTCATCCTGCAAGGACAGCAAGCGCTCCAGCGCATCGTGGGCCTTGTCATATTCGCCCCGTTCATCACTGGTCCAGTTCTCAATTTGCGCCACTTCACCTGCGCCTTCCCGAAGACGTGTGCTCCACTCCGTCAGAATGTTCTCTACGCTAACTATATGCTGTTCTTCGAAATGTACACGTGCTTCTGTAATTCGGGCCTGCAGCTCGTCTCGCCGCTGCTTCAAGTGGCTCCATGTGGTGCGGAATGTCTCTAGATCTCTGCGGTTATTCTGCCGCAGCAGTGCTTGCTGCTCTGTCATAGCAACAGCTTCATCCAGAAGCAGATCTAGACTGGCGCCGATTCTGCGCACCTCATCCATATCTCCTATACGCAGCGGCGCTTCAAGAGTCAACGATTCTACGCGGGCTTGCTCTAGGTGGTCATATGGCTTAACCTTCATATTGTGCAGTGAATTCTGTTCAATGATCCCGGTGATTTTGGCACGTGCCGCAGCTAATACCGTAGGAAATTTGTTTAGCTTATCATCATAGAGATCAACATCCTTCAGATCCTGTTCGATTTTTTCCTGACGTTCCTGTGCATCCTCGGTAACCTCTTGTGCAGCAATGGGATCAAAAAGCTCCAATTGGTCTGCCTTAGCAGTTTCCTCCGCAAGCTCTTTAAGTTCCTCTACAATTTCTTGAAGCTCATACCCGGTTTCTTTAACTGCACCTTGCAGCTGTTCTTCAAGCTCTGGCGTATCCTCTTTCAGCTCTGTAATACGCTGTTTGACATTGCGGTCAGCTTCGCTAATGACAGCTATGTGTTTCTCTTCCTCTTCAAGCGCTGTGCGGAAGGCAGCTTCGGTCTGCTGCAATTGTTTCACGGCTGTCTTGAGGGCAGCCAAGCGATAAAATGCTGGCTGAACGCCTTGACCTTCGCTTTGTAGTGCGGAGATTTCAACGAGCTTGGCGGACAGCCGCTTGGAAATACCTTCGACTAGTTCTCCCGTCTTCCCTTGAACGATCCCTTGAAAAGGGTTTAGCGATTCCAGTGCCCGATTTGCCTGGA
This sequence comes from Paenibacillus sp. FSL H8-0315, assembly GCF_038005365.1. Classification (NCBI taxonomy): domain Bacteria; kingdom Bacillati; phylum Bacillota; class Bacilli; order Caryophanales; family Paenibacillaceae; genus Paenibacillus; species Paenibacillus sp. FSL H8-0315. The sequence continues at coordinate 3,721,124 of NZ_JBBOTA010000001.1, forward strand.
CCATTAAATTAGATAACTGTTTCTGTTGCTCGCTAAGCTGCTTGCGTCGACGCAGACCTGTAACCATTACAAAGAGTAGAAGGAGGATTAGAAGGGCTCCGATAAGAATCGCTGCAATCATAAACATGGAGCTGCTGGAGCGGTTTACATCATTCCCGACCCCGGCTGCGCTCCCGCTTCCTGCGGTTCCTCCAGTATTGCCGGCACGATCTCCGATGGAATGGATGGCATTAATCAAAGCCTTTGTCCCGCCAGCGAAGTCCCCTTTTTTGGCATAAGGAATGAAATAGGTGTCGAGCAGTTTTTGGATGGCTGAACTTCCCGAGGACCCTCCCTGATTCTTAGACCAAGTATTTAACGAGCTTTGAAAGCCTGGATTTAAGAAATTTAGCTCAATGGACTGGTCACCAGCGGAGATCAGCAGTAGAAGATCCCGCGTGGACAGTTTCCACGAGTCGTAAACCTTGTCTGCATACTTATCAGCTGGAGTACCGTCTGTGGAATCTACAGTGAGTACATGGATGGTCATGAGTTCTCCAGTAGCGGTAGCAGAAATAGACGCGGCTTCTGCGGAACTGAACATTTCAGCGTTATCGGTAACAAATCCCTGCTGTGCAGGAATTCCAGCGGCGTATGCACCAGGTACCCATAACAGGCTGAGCATTAAGAATAAAGCTATATACTTTTTCAAGCTGACACGCTCCGATCTGAAGGACTTTTTATTCAATATATTATGCTGATAATTATACTATATCATTAACCATCAGGTGACCTGGAGATACTCCAATTATTATATAGTTATGTCTGCATACCAACAAAAAAAGCCATGCCCCCAAATAAGGGAACACGGCGTATACTCGGAAGCATTATCTTGTCGGCAGACAGAGAATGTATTGCAATCTGGATTTAATTTCTTTTTGCCATTTCAAATCTCCAACTTTAACGGCAAGATTGAGCAGATCCAGATAATCGTCAACCTGTAATGTTGTTCGGGTAGAGGTAACGTTCATGGGTGATCAGTCTCCTTTTAACTTAAATATAGTAAATTGAAATTATTAACGCTTATAATAATGATAATCATTATCATCGTTTATCGTTATTGCTATTATCCACATTTTCTATGTAAAAAGCAATATAAAAATCAAGACTTCGTAACTTTTATCATTTACAAATAAAAGAGTCCATCGAAAGATGGGGATTTGCGTATAATGTGTGGTTTTAGGAAAGAATTAGCAGGAATCTTACCATATTTTGTCGAATACTTTTTAGAATAATGCTTTAAATTCTAAATTTTAGCAAAAAGGGGAATTGGGCAATGAAGCGGTGCACAATGTTGCTTCTGATTATTTTTCTGCTTTTGCTCGTACCTCCTACAGCCGCTCACGCCGAAAGAGAGGATATAAGGTACCAAGTAGAACTGGAATATCCACCTTATAAATATGTAGAAAACGGGTATTTGACCGGGTTTGATATTAATTTGAGCACGATGATTTTTGAGAAGCAGGATTACCTTATTCACTACAGTACTGGGCAATGGGATGAAGTATACAGTCGGCTGATTCAAGGAGATATTGAGATAGCAGGTCTTATGGCAATTACGGAGTCGCGTAACCAAGAGGTGTTATTTTCAGATCCAGTTATTAAGAATTATATTTCCATCTATGCAAGGCGAGAGCTTGAGGATGAGATCGATTTAAAGACGTTGGGAAGTTATAAGATTGGGTTAGGGAATGGGCAGTATTCTGCAACCGTGCTGAACAGCAAGGTGGGGATTACAAATTACATAGAATATGCAACGACTCCTGAAGCTTTGAAGGCTTTAGAAAATGGGGAAATCGACCTTCTATTTGAGAATCAGGAAGTGATTGATTATCTGATTGCAGAGCAGAAATTGAAGGGGAGTATTATCAAAAAAATGAGCAATCTCTACCCTAGGGATGTCGCTTTTGCAATAAGTAAATCCTCTCCGGAGCTAGTGACTTATGTTAACGAGAGATTGGATCGCCTGCATCGTTCAGGTGCTTTTGAAGAGCTGTATCAGCACTATTTCTTCGTTCATTCGGATTATTATAAAGTTATGATGCGCAATAGATTTATTGTGGGAGCCATTATTCTGCTCGGCCTTCTGATCATTAGTGCGGTTTTGCTAAAAATGTATATTAATCACTTACGGCGGGCGGTTTATTCGGAACAGCAATTTTTTGAGGATGTAATAGAGCATAGCGGTATGGTAGTTTGGGCCGTGCAGGCGGATAAAAAGGTAGTTCGGTTTAACAATTACGCTGAGCGAATGACGGGCCTATGCGAGAATGAAGTAGTGGGCAAAAACATTGAGGATATAGAGGGGCTGACAGGCAGTACGGCGGCTATTCGGAATCTGCTGGAAAGGGCCGTACAGCTTGACTATGTTGATAATATCGAGCATAAACTTCCGGACAATTCGCCAGCAGCGCGGTATTTTTCATTTCGGACCACCTTGTTGAAAGGATTGGATAAGCAGGCAGCTGATATTTTTGTGCTTGTAGGAGTGGATATCGATGAGCGCAAACAAAATGAGCTAAGGCTTCAGCAAAGTTATGAGGAACTGGAAGCTACTTACGAAGAGCTGTCAGCGACAGAGGTCGAGCTACAGGAGCAATTTGCTAAGCTGCAAGTAGGTGAACGACGGTTCAGTCTCGCGACAGAGGGTTCTGGTGCATACATGTGGGAGCTTGATTGGGAGACAGGACTGTATAATCTATCGGATCGCTGGTACAAGCTCATGGGCTATACGGAGGATGAAATCAATTCTTTCGAAAATGGGGTGCTTAGTATTATTCATCCCGATGACCAGCCATCATCCCAAAAGGCAAGACATGATCATCTGGCAGGTTTAACACCTATCTACGAGACGGAATACCGCATGCGGACCAAAGATAATCAGTTCGTCTGGTTTGAGGTAAGTGGTAAAGCTATCGTTGATCCAAAGAATGAAGTTGTGTTATTTATCGGTTCACTGATTGATATTAGTAAGCGGAAGCAGGTAGAGCTAAAGCTGAGCAACAGTTATCAGGAGCTTGAGGCAACCTATGAACAGCTTACAGCCACACAGCAGGAGCTTGTAGAGCAATACGATATGCTGGTGGAGAATCAAAAACACATGCATCGTCTAGCTTATGTGGATGAGCTTAGTAATCTACCCAACCGTGTATGTCTACTGGAATCTATGGAGAAATATCTGCAATGTTCAGGAGGCAAGGCGGCGCTGTTGTTCGTAGATACCGATAATTTTAAATACATCAATGATACCTTAGGGCATAAATCCGGTGATGTTCTTATTCAGAAGGCTAGCAAAAGGCTGCAGTCGGTGGTGCGGGAAGGAGATATGCTCTCTCGGCTCGGCGGGGATGAATTCGTGATTTTTATTAAGGATATAGAAAACCACGAGGATGTGCTAGACCTGGCGGAGCGTATCATGAGAGCGTTCAGGCAGTCCTTTTTAATCGGAGAGAGTTATTTGTACGTTTCCGTAAGCATCGGAATTTCCTTTTATCCGGAAGATGGTGAGACCACCGAGCAAATCTTAAAAAATGCGGATGTCGCTATGTACCGGGCAAAAGAGGATGGTAAGGGGACTTATGTGGTATATGACAAATCTATGCATACTGCGTTTAATGAACGGATGAATATAGAGAAACATTTGCGCAGTGCCATGAATAATAATGAGTTTGAGTTATATTATCAACCGCAGGTGGATATCCAGTCTGGATTAATCTCTGGTTTTGAGGCTTTAATTCGCTGGAATAGTCCAACGCTGGGCTTTGTATCTCCACTTTCCTTTATCAAAATCGCCGAGGATTCCAGGCTGATTATTTATATTGGAGAATGGGTGCTTAGGGAATCGTGCATCTTTATGAAGGGCATTCAAGATCGTATGGGCATTCCTTACAAGATATCAGTTAACATTTCCATTATTCAACTATTGCAGGATGATTTCGTCGAGATGGTGCAGGAAAGTCTGGCTGAAAGTGGGCTAAAGCCTAGTTGTCTTGAACTGGAAATCACCGAGTCTATTTTTATGGAATCGTTTGAGAGTATCGTGAATAAGCTTCAATTCCTCAAATCCCAAGGCATTCGTATTGCGCTGGATGATTTCGGAACGGGATACTCATCTCTTAGTTATTTGCAGCAATTGCCGATTTCTACGCTTAAAATGGATAAAACCTTTATCGATTCGCTTTCGGAAAAAGCTTACAGCCAGTCTTTTGTGCAGACCATTATACAGCTGGGCCACAATATGGGGCTGGAGGTCGTTGCGGAGGGAGTGGAAGAGATCAGCCAGCTGGATTTCCTCAGAAAATCGGGCTGCGATAAGGTACAGGGATATCTGGTTAGCAGACCTGTTCCGAAGCAGGAAGTGGTGGAGCTTTTGGAACCGCAGAAGCGTTACGGAATATAGCAGTGGATACACAGCCCTCATCACAAGGTGGGGGTTTTTGGTATGAAATGCTTCTGAAATTAAGGCTTTGCAAAAGAAAACAAGCTCCGACAGATAAACAGTGTCTGTGGAGCTTGTCACTAGCTGATGACAATTTTGTTCTTCCCGGTGTTTTTAGCTTCGTAAAGTGCATCATCAGCCTGCTGAAAAGTAGAATTTTTGGAGTCTGCACCTGTGTAATCATGCATCCCGATACTGACGGTTATGCTTTTCCCTTCCATTTCGGCAAAAGGGGTATCGGCGACTTTGGCTAGAATTTGTTGCATGATTTCATAGGATTGTTCAAAGGTTTTGGTTGTCAGAATGACAATGAATTCCTCGCCCCCGTACCGCGCGGCGAAATCATCAGGACCGATATACTCGAGCAGGATCGCTGCGATTTTTTGTAATACGATATCTCCAACGGAGTGTCCATAGCAATCATTTACTTTTTTGAAATTATCGATATCCATAACGGCAAGCTGCATGGAGAATGGATTACTCTGCTGATGCTCGATTAGCCAACCCAAATATTCGTGAAAAGTCTTGTGATTATACAGATCAGTCAGGGGATCTATCTTAGATAGACGATCCATGATTATATTCTGAATGCGTAATTCCTGTTCTGACTTGACGGAGTTCTGCAGGGATTGCATCAAATCACGTCCACGAACGATTACTGCAAAACCTGCCAAAGCAGTGCCTGCAAAAATAAGAGCGATAATGATTGTTTGGGTGATCGGGAAGTACTCGTGAATGGATGTCTTGGTGAATAAAATGATCGTGTACAGTAGAGAAATAGCAGAAGTGGCTATCATATAACTGCTCTTCAGATAGATCATCGAGACTAGTAGCGGGAACAGCATAATTAATGATTTAACATGCAACTCATCGCTGAGATTGACGATAATCAAAACCGCAAATAGATGGCTTGCAACCGTAATGGCGAGTTGGGCCCACAGAGGCCTCCATCTATAGATTACTTCTAGAATAATGATCAAACTCACTATGATGGAATCAGAAATCAACGAGTGCTCAATATAATCGTTCCTGGTTGGGGTTTCCGGACGCTGGCTCCATAAGGATAGAGAAACAATGAACTGAATACTTAAATACACAATCAGGATGATCCAGAATGAATTGAGAAGCACACGATTCCAATAGGTCTGACGAGGAGTTTGAGGTGTGGCGCGCATAATGTGATCCTCTTTTCCAGTGGCAATATGCTTATATATTCGACAATAAGCTCAGGTTTCCTCTTGATGGCTTTCTTGGAAGCGGGAGATCAACAAGCATCTTTATAAGGTGAGATTGCCCGGCCCGGGGAATGATTGATCGAAAAGGAATACTATAGAAAGTATTTCCTTTAATTAACTCTGCTGATATAATGTTAGAATACATAACATCAATCGAGTGGAGTGGAAGTAAAGATGCAGATCCGTCGAAACCAGATTTTCGTAGTCGTCCTGTTGCTTCTTGTCAGTGTGTACAGCTTATTGATTGATATGCTCTGGATGCATAAGCTGGTGATTATTCTGCTTATGGGTTCTCTAGGATGGTTCTCGCTGAATACATCCCGCTACGGTTATCGCAAAGAAGCGCTGCTGAAGGATTCACAGAACAAAGTGGAGCTTCTTGGCAATGAGATTGTAGTTACCTCGGATCGGCTGCATGGTGCGCTTGAAGAAATCAGCCGCCATACAGAGCAGCTGCAGCAGACAGCAGATTATTCACACGCGTATGAAACGGATTTAAGGATTCGCAGCAACGAAGCTAAAGCCAATATTGAAGGGGCCTATCAGACGATGGGCGGTGTAGCCTCAGTTACAGCACATATCGAAGAATTGACGGAAAAACTAGGCTCGAATATGCAATATGCTCGGCAAGGAATGACAGCAATGGTAGATTCCCTGAGCATTGCAGATGTGGTGATGAAGGATCTGCAAACACAGAGTGGGGACATGTTAGCTAAGTTTACTACCCTGAGTAATCATATTGCGATGGTAGAGGAGATCAATACATTGATTAACTCCATTGTGAATGAGACCTCGTTGCTCGCGCTGAATGCTTCTATTGAAGCGGCCCGGGCCGGTGAACAGGGCCGCGGATTTGCAGTAGTGGCCAGCCGGATTCGGCAGCTGGCTGATCAAAGCAAGAGCTCGGTAGACCGCTCCTCAGGCATCTTGCTTGACATTAATAATGGAGTACAGCAGGTGCTGGAATCCGTTACGAAAGAGCAAGTCTCAGTGGAGCGTGGGGTGAACGAGGTCGGCACGGTTAAGCTTCGACTCGATGATATCGCGTCGAGAGTAGATGAAGTAGGCAGCGCCGTGACGGAAACAATCGATGCTGCCGCGAAACAGGGCAAGCTGATTGTAGAAGTGACAACGGAGCTGAGCGGTGCGGTGGCTATCGTGAATGAGACGATTGCCAATGTAGACCTTACGCTGGAGCAGGTGACACGGCAGCGGGACCAGATTGGGCAGCTGAACGAAGTCAGCGCCAATCTGTTAGCGGAGTCGCAATCCTTGCAGCAATCGGTTACTAGCATTGCGGGCAGAGCGGAAATTGAGATGAGCCAATATGCAGCCCGGCTTCAGGAAATGCAGAGTCTCTTGGAGACGATTTCCGCCAAGGAAGAACTTTACGCTCCAGATACTGAAGTTCATCAAGGTGTTTTGAAAGCTTACATTAAGAAAATTCCAGATGTACAAGCCATTTGGTCCAATCGGACGGATGGAACCTTTATCTACTCCGAGCCAGCGGCTGGCCTGTTGAATGCTAAGCGGCGTGATTGGTGGAATGGGGCCGTGAATGAGGGTGAATATGTCTCTAAACCTTATGTATCCGCGATTACGAAACGTTCTTGTATTACATTATCTAGAGCAATCCGGAATCGTCAGGGAGATGTAGTAGGCGTGGTTGGTATTGATTTAGCGGTGTAATAAAACAACAGCAGCAAGCCCTTCTGTAGCAGAGGCTTGCTGTCTTTTTTATTCCGATGCTAACACAACTTAGCTTTAGGTAGCGCTGACCTGCAATTGCTTCCACGTTGCCTGCCAGTTTTTTTGTGCAATTCGTTTTTCATAAATAGGGAGTAAGTTCGGATTATTGTTGAAATGAGGGGTAGCCCGTAACACTACATTAATAACATCTGCAATCCCATGCGGAGCGGTTAGGATAACCTTACCGTATTCATCTAAGGAAAGCCCAAGCGCTGTAGCTGTTTCCGGAAACTTGGAGATGGCATCTACAGATGACGTATAGGGCGCAAGGTTGTTAATGGTATGCATTCTTGCTTCATTCTTAACGGACCATGGCACATGGGGATTTAAATTTCTTAGTTTTGCCTCCCATTGCTTTTCCACTTCCTCATGAAGATTGCTGCCGTCATAATAAATAACATCAATATCTGGTAAAGGGGTCCGCTCTTCAAAGCCATGTAAGGTATCCCAGATTTTTGAACGTACAAACCCAGCACAAACCCACCAGTCAGGTAACTGTAGCGATCTGGCATTTTCTAAAATATCCATCATCCAGGGGTCATTATGTACAAGCTGAATGATATCTGCCTCGTGTTCTATCTTGTGCAAACTGCCACCTCCGAATATTCATGCTTCCAATCTGTTAATATCATACAACAAGAGTTTCAATAGAGGTATAAAGGGACAGGCTGAATGGACAGAGGCATGAACTATCTTTATAATGAATCGACATCGAGACCTTTGGAGGCGGTGACCGTGCAATATACGTTTACTATATTACTGCAATTGTTGGAAAGAGCTGCGTTATTGCTGATGTGTCTGTTTGTATTGACTCGTCTGCCGCGGTTTAAAGAGGTTTTTCAAAAAGGGAGTTACGCTCCGCAAGAGCTTGCTATTGCGACGATGATCTTCAGCTTATTTGCCATTTTCGGCACTTATAGCGGGATTAATGTGGAAGGTTCGCTTGTGAATGTACGAATTATCGCCATCGTATCTGGCGGGATTTTGTTCGGGCCATGGGTTGGACTTATAACAGGCATCATCTCAGGGGTTCACCGTTTTCTGATTGATATCGGAGGGGTAACCTCTCTTCCTTGTCTGATTACGAGTATCACCGCGGGCATAGTGTCTGGGATAATCTATCGCCGCACCTCTGGTGAACGTCGCTGGATAGCAGGGATTTTGGCGGGAATGGCCTGTGAGGCACTGACGATGCTGCTCATTCTAGCGATGGCTCAGCCGATGTCGCTGGGTGTGGATATCGTGTCCAAGATCGCTTTTCCGATGATTATGAGCCAGATTAGTGTCGGCCTGATTGTTGTGCTAGTGCAGAGCGTGGAAGGTGAGAAGGAACGGATCGCGGCTAAGCAGTCCAAGCTGGCGCTTGATATTGCCAATAAGACCTTGCCGTATTTTCGCAATATTAATCAGGAGTCGCTGCACACCATCTGCCAGATCATCAAAGAGGATATCGGTGCAGACGCTGTAGCGATTACGGATACTCGGTTTATTCGTGCCTATGTTGGCGTGGGTGAGGAGGATTATGAGACAACTAACGATATTATCAGTGAGGAAACTAAAGTAACGTTGTCCAGTGGTGAAATTACCATCCGTAACGATGATAGTGATTACGTGAATCCGCAGATCAAGTCGCTGATCATTATTCCTTTGAAGGAAAAGGGTGAGGTAACGGGAGCGCTCAAAATCTATTACACCAAAGCCCACAAGATTACCTATTCGCTTCAAGCTATGGCCGTGGGTCTGTCGCAAATGATCTCTACCTTGATGGAAGTGTCGCGGGTGGAAGGCATTAAGGAAATGGCGAACAAAGCGGAGCTGAAGGCACTGCAGACCAGCATTAACCCGCATTTTTTGTTCAATGCACTGAATGCGATTGCGTCCTCGATTCGAATTAACCCGGATAAGGCACGCGAGCTGATTGTGAATCTGTCCGGTTATATGAGATACAATCTGGAGCTTACCGATGAATTCATTGATATCAAACGAGAGCTACAGCAGGTCCAGCAATACGTAGAGATCGAAAAGGCGCGTTTTGGAAGCCGGCTTAACGTGCTTTATGATATTGATGAGGTTCAGGTTCGAATTCCGAGTCTGATCATTCAGCCGCTTGTAGAAAATGCGATTATACATGGCATACTGAAGGTAAGAGGGACAGGAACAGTAACGATTTCTGTAAAAGACCAAGGGGATACCGTACGGGTGGGCATTCGCGATACCGGAGCTGGCATCAGCGAGGAAACGATAGAGAAGGTCTATACTGGCGATATGCCGGAGAATAAAATCGGGCTGTTTAATGTACACCAACGGGTAAAGCTGATCTATGGGACTGGACTTACCATTCAGAGATTGGATAAAGGGACGAACATCTTTTTTGATGTTAAAAAGGAGGACCAATGAGAGCGATCATTGTAGAAGATGAAGAGCTGGCAAGACAGGAGCTGGCTTATTTAATAGAGACGCACAGCGGGATCGATATAACGGCACAGTTTGAAGATGGGCTGGACGCGCTTAAATTTTTGCAGAGTGATACGGTAGATGTGATTTTTCTGGATATTAATATTCCCTCCATCGATGGGGTGCTTTTGGCACAAAATATCAGTAGATTCTCGGTAAAACCCTACATAGTGTTCATCACTGCGTATAAGGAGCATGCTGCTGAGGCGTTTGAGATTGAAGCTTTTGACTATATTCTTAAGCCTTATAGCGAGGTACGCATCAAAGCCATGCTGCACAAGCTGGAAAATGCATTTGCCAGCCGTGGACGACAGGGGGAAGAAGAGCGTAATCCGGTCAGTGACAAGGTTAATCTGTGGAAAAATGAAAAGATTATCGTAGTGAATGCCGACGATATTTATTACGCCTCCGCGCAGGAAAAAAGTACAAGTGTGATGACTAAAGGTGAGGAATACAGCATGGCACTTAGTATTAGCGATTTCTTTCAGCGGCTGCCGCAGGATCGTTTTTTTCGCTGCCATCGTTCCTATATTGTTAACCTGTCCAAGATCAAGGAAATCATCCCGTGGTTCAACAATACGTATTTGCTGCGCCTGCATGATTTAGGTTTTGAAGTGCCGGTAAGTCGTAGTAAGGTAAAGGAATTCAGGCAGATTATGCGCTTATAAATGCAATTCATTCTTCATTTCCGTCATCTCATGCCGGATTTCTCTCAACATCGGCTGGTTTAGCTACAATAAAGAGGCGATAGAAGCTCTTGTAGCAGACAACGAGAGAGAAAGAAGGAAAAGACCATGACTACGACAATGGACAGCAAAAGCACCAAACGGTGGCTAATCGTATTAGGTACAGTAATTATGCAAATGGGCCTAGGTACCATCTATACATGGAGTTTATTTAATGCGCATCTGGTAACAAAATTTGGCTGGGAGCTTAACTCCGTTTCGATTACTTTTTCTATAACGAGCTTTGCACTCGCTTTCGCGACTTTGTTCGCAGGGAAGCTGCAGGATCGTTTCGGGCTTCGCCGTTTGACTGCTACTGCTGGGATTGTGCTCGGACTAGGATTGATTCTTAGCTCTCAAGCCAATTCACTCTTCATGTTCTATTTATTGGTTGGGGTGATCGTTGGTTTTGCGGATGGGACAGCTTATATCACTTCATTATCTAATTTAATTAAATGGTTTCCGAATAATAAAGGTTTAATCTCCGGCGTGTCCGTTGGTGCTTATGGAACGGGGAGTTTGATCTTTAAATATATTAACGGCGGGTTGATTGACTCAGTGGGTGTGTCTAATACATTTATGTATTGGGGTTTGATTGTTATGGGCATGATTGTAATCGGTTCCTTGCTCGTAAGAGAAGCTCCGGTTCAAGCGGCCCCAGCACCAGCGGGTTCAACGACAGCTACAGTAATGAGTTCACCGAAAGACTATACGGTCAAAGAAATGCTGCGGACAAAAGAAGCTTATCTGCTATTTATCATTTTTTTCACCGCTTGTATGTGTGGTCTGTATTTGATCGGTATTGTAAAAGATATCGGCGTGCAGCTGGCTGGACTTGATGTACAGACAGCAGCTAGTGCGGTGGCTATGATTGCGATCTTTAATACAGCGGGACGTTTAATTCTGGGTGCTTTATCTGACAAAATGAGTCGCTTGAAGCTGGTAGGCGCATCGCTTGCTGTAACTGCGGCGGCTATGCTGACCCTCAGCTACGCGACCCTGAATTTCGGACTTTTCTTCACTTGTGTAGCAGCCATTGCGTTCTGCTTTGGCGGGAATATCACGGTGTTCCCCGCCATTGTCAGCGACTTCTTCGGACTGAAAAATCACAGTAAGAACTACGGAATTGTTTACCAAGGTTTTGGTATTGGTGCCCTTTCCGGTTCGTTTATCGCCGTCTTCCTAGGCGGATTTAAACCAACCTTTGTTATCTTTGGCCTCTTGTGCCTGCTGGCCTGCATCATCGCGATTTCTCTGAAACCGCCAGTGGCGAAGTCGAAAGAGAAAAAAGCGCTGCGTCTCAAAGCAACGGAACGTACGGCTTAAGATGTAATTGAAGCTAGAACCAGGCAGTGATTCTCCCGTTAGTGGAGAATCGCTGCCTGGTTCTTTTGATTTGTAGTGGCTTGCTGAGCTGTGACTTGTTTGGGCGGATTATCTTCAATTGGGAGAAGGAGTTTTGCTGGGATCTGAGAAGTAACTGCATTCTGTGCAACTATTCCGTATGAAATAGTGAATCTTCGGATTTTAGTTGTATTCTGTACAACTAAAATCTCGAGATGTTGCTTAGAGGCGAAAAAACCAAGGAAATAGTTGCACCAAATACAGCTATATCTAATGGTGGCGTGATGCGTGAAAAAATAGTTGTATGAAATACAGTTAAACGTGACTACCCCAGCACCAGCCCCAGCACCAGCCCCAGCCCCAGCACCAGCCCCAGCACCAGCCCCAGCACCAGCACCATCAGTACCTACATCACTACGAGCACCTACACCAGTACCTGCATCTATCCCAACATGTGTGTGCTTGCACCATCGCTTTTGCTATCCCTTTCCCTTCGGCTCTCTTTTGCGTCTAAACATTGCCTCTGTTACTGCTCAATATAGTTACTTAGAGGGTAGATAGATTTGTCGGACGCACAGCGGATTTTTTGTAACTAGGTAAGCAAGTACATCAATAGGAAAATGTGGTCGAAGCAGTGTTGGATATGGCCTGATTCTTGCGGAACTCGGATGGGGACATCCCGCTAAGTTTATTGAATATGCGGTTGAACTGGGAGAAGCTGTTGAATCCGGATTGCCCGGCGATCTCGGAAATCTTCAGGCGGGTGTAGATCAGCAATTGCTGGGCATTACGGACCCGGGTCATCTGAATATATTCTGTCAGCGTGGAGCCGGTAATTAACTTAAATTGGTGTGATAAATAATAGGAGCTGATAAAGAACTCTTTAGCGAGGAAATCAAGGGACAACTCGCTGTTGTAATGGCTATGGATGTATGCGGTGATCGAGTAGATTTTTTGCATAATGGCATTTCCAATCTCCTCTGGGACATAGCTGTTCTGGTCTCTACGCTGGTATAAAGCACAGAGAAACTGTTGGAAAAGGCTGTGAATCAGTACTGGATTTAACGGTGAAGTGCTGTGTGATAAGGTGAAGATAGCGTTAAGAGGATCAAATACGGCTTTGCGCAACTCTTTTGGCAAACGGTAGATCGGTATTTCTTCCCAAAATGAGAGAAACATACTTTTGTAAGCGTTCTCTAAACCGGGTATATCTTTGGGCATGGCGAAGTTTATGATCAGCCGCTTAAACGGCGGCCCTTCCGGATATTGTGTCTTATGCATCCGATAAGGACGCAGGAGCACGATGTCATACTGCTGGAGGGCGCAGACATTCCCATCGATAATATGAGTGGCTCGGGAATCCATTAAGATATGAATCTCGTAAAAATCATGAAAATGCTGAAACTCCATATTGATATCGTGAGAACGCTGGTCATAATCAAAATAATAAAAAAGGGGATCTACGGGCGTGTTGATACGTACGCTATACCCTTGTTCGTACAGTAAGTCGCTTTCAAGCAAATGCTCTCACCGCCTTATTCTGTAATATGCACTTATTATAGGTTCAGAAAAGCAAGATTTGCAATATATGAGGGTTATTACAGCAAATATAAAGTAGTTTTTGTATGGAATGGTTTGATATATTACGGGTGAATGGAACTACCCAACATGAGGGAAGACCCAAAATAGCAGGTGAAGGGGCGGGAAACAGATGAACAACAGCCGGATTAGTAAAGTTGAGATCATTGAAAAGCTGAACCGCGTGACGGATAAGCTGCTGAAGCTGGAGCGGCCGGAAAACGAAGCCGAACTGCAAAATTTAGGGGAGGATGCGGGACGACGGGGGTATTTTGCCCGTGATTTTGGCATGGAGGAATGGGATTGGCCGCAGGGAGTGGGGCTTTACGGACTTCAAAAGCTTGAGCAGCATTTCAAGGATGAGCGTTATCAAGAATATGCCAAGCTTTGGATGAGCAAGCAACTGGGCAAGGGACTGCCGAGCCGGAATATCAATACAACAGCGCCGTTGCTGTCATTAATGGAACTGAAGGAAGCGGAGGAATTAAGCCTGGAATGGGTGCAGTGGTTGATGCATGGCCTGCCGCGGACGGAGGAGTCTGGTTATCAGCATGTCACAACAGGAGCGAGCAAGGATGAAGTTACGCTCAATGATAATGAAATCTGGATTGATACGTTATTTATGGCTATTTTGTTCACGGCAAAAATGGGTGTGAAATACGATAATTCCGCATGGCGGCAAGCGTCGCTTTACCAACTGTTGCTGCATATCAAATACCTTTATGATAAAAAGACGGGGCTGTTTTTTCATGGCTGGCATTTTGGCGGCCGGCATAATTTCAGTGAAGCCTTCTGGTGCCGGGGCAATAGCTGGTTTACACTCGGCCTGCCTGAATACCTGGAGTTGATGGGGCCGTATCTGGACAGTGGAGTGTTTGAATATCTTCAACAGATCCTGAACGCACAGGCAACAGCTTTATTAGCCTGCCAGAGCGGAGACGGATTATGGCATACGCTGCTGGACGACTCTAGCAGTTATACTGAAACGTCAGGCTCAGCAGCTATCGCAGCGGGTATTTTGCATAGCGTACGCAGGGGGTTGTTGCCGGAATCGTATGCAGATCATGCCCTGAAAGCGATCCGGGCGGTGCTGGACAGAATTGACGATGAAGGCACGGTGCTTGGTGTATCCGGCGGCACTCCGATTGGTGCTGCAAAAGAAGATTATAAGGAAATCATTATTGCCCCTATGGCCTACGGGCAGGCCATGGTTTTAGTCGCACTAGGTGAAGCGTTACATTACTGTTGAGGAGGAGTAGATAGCTAAGGAGAGAGTTAAAAAAGCTGGAGAAATATTTGCTTGTAACTTCACTTGTGCTTGGAGTATACTATTTTCGGGATGGTTAAGCGCTTACCTCAAAGGAGGATAAGCAAATATGGTAAATCCGATCGTAGTTGGCATTATTGGGGCAGGCAGAATTGGCCGGCTTCATGCAGATAATCTGCGTGTGATGCCGTCGTTTAAGTTGAAATCCATTGCGGAGGCTGTGGTAAGTGAGGAATTGCTGGTCTGGGCAGAGAGCCGGAATCTTGGCTCTGCATTTGTGAATGGGCAAGACATTCTGAATGACCCTGAAATCGAGGCTGTGTTTATCTGCACACCTACGGATACCCACGCCTCTTGGATTGAGCTAGCGGCCCGGGCTGGAAAACATATTTTCTGTGAAAAGCCGATCAGCCTGTCGTCAGAGTTTACCCACCAGGCACTGAAGATAGTGGAGGATGAGGGTGTATTGCTACAGGTCGGATTCAACCGGCGAATGGACCCTAGCTTCCGCAAACTTAAGCAACTGGTTCAATCAGGAGAGCTAGGCAGTCCACATATTGTGAAGATCACATCACGTGATCCGCAGCCTCCGGGTGAGGCTTATGTGCGGTCTTCCGGCGGGATGTTTATGGATATGACGATTCACGATTTTGATATGGCCCGTTATCTGATGGGTGAGGAAGTAACAGAAGTTTATACCCGAGGTGCCAATCTCGTTGATCCGATGTTTGGGCGCTGCGATGATGTGGATACAGCTGTCATCACGCTGACCTTTGCCAGTGGCGCAATCTGCGTCATTGATAACAGCCGTAAGGCTGTATATGGTTATGATCAACGCGTGGAGGTGTTCGGTTCCTGCGGCTCAGCCACCGCCGATAACTGCCGTCCAACAACTGTAGAAGTTTCAACCGCTGCTTCGGTCACACGCGATCAACCGCTTCATTTCTTCCTCGAGCGGTATAACCAGGCTTTCGTGGAAGAGGTTGCCGCATTTGCCCGGGCAATCCGCCTGCAGGAGCCTATCATTTGCAGCGGGCCTGACGGGCAACAGGCGGAACGGATTGCCGAAGCCGCTAAGGAATCCTATCTTACCGGGCTTCCGGTCAAGTTGTCTTCTTGTGCCGGAGAGGGAATATCGGCGACACAAGCTTTGTAAGCGGATGCAGATGCTGAAGATGGGGGAGGTCTGTGAAGATGTCCAATCTAATCATAAAAGCCGGAGCACCCGGCAAAGATGGACTTGTAGCGGCAGTGAGCAAGGAGAGCGCTAGATGGGAATATGTCGGTTTTGAAGTGTACCAGCTGCAGGTTGGGGATACGCTGAGCCGCAGCGCGGAAGGGAATGAAATCTGTCTGGTGCTGCTGGCGGGCAAGGCGGATGTGAGAGCAGGCGCCCAGTTGTTCGCCGGGATCGGTGAACGTATGTCTGTATTTGAGGATTTGCCGCCGTATGCGGTGTATATTCCGGCGGGAGGGCATTATGAAGTTACGGCCTTGACGGAGCTGGAACTTGCGGTTTGCCTTGCACCAGGAACGGGTAAATATGCGCCGCGTTTGATCGCTCCGTGCGATACTGTGGCCGAAGCACGCGGTTCTGGCAGTATGTCACGGCGAGTGGTCAACATTTTGCCTGAGCAGAGTGAAGCCGAGAGCCTGCTGGTCGTGGAAGTACGTACGGGTGGCGGCAATTGGTCCAGCTATCCTCCGCACAAGCATGACTGTGACAATCTACCTGCTGAGTCTTACCTGGAAGAGACATACTACCACCGGGTTAACCCGGCTCATGGTTTTGTAGTGCAGCGGGTGTATAATGACGATCGCAGCCTTGATGAGACGATGGCCGTGTCTGACCGCAGTATTGTATTGGTTCCGGAGGGCTATCATCCTGTATCGGCTCCGCCGGGTTATGATTCTTATTATCTCAATGTGATGGCAGGTCCGGTCCGCACATGGGTTTTTCATAATGATCCGGAACATGAATGGCTGTTCGAGATGCAGCAACACCAGAAGGATAAGAAGAAATAGTGTAGCAGCACGCACGAAAAGGGGGCTTCCGCAAGGCGGAGGCTCCTTCTTTGTGTCGATGTATTGACCAAATGATCGCCACAGTAAGAGAGTCTCTTGCACCGCTGAATAGACACTGTCAGAAGAGTTCCTTATAATCTAGGTATAGGATTGTACGAACGTAAAGGCGGGCTCACTAACGATGAAACCTACGATATATGATGTGGCACGGGAAGCGGGAGTCTCCATCGCTACGGTGTCCAAGGTGTTGAACAAGAACGGGAGAATTAGCGATAAGACACGGGAGAAGGTTCATCGGATCATGGAGGAGCTGAATTACCAGCCGAGTCTGGTGGCCTCTGCGCTGACGAGTCGCCGAACGGGAACGATTGGGCTGATGATTCCCGATATTTCCAACCCTTTTTTTGCTGAGGCGGCCCGAGGTATTGAGGATTACGCTCAGGAGCAGGGAAGCGACTTGATTGTATGCAGTACTGACCGGGATGATGAGAAGGCGGCCCGGTATATCTCACTGCTCCTGCGTAAACGGGTGGACGGTATAATCATTGCTTCTCATACAGGGAATCCAGATATGGTCCGCCGCCTGCTGGCTGATCACGTACCGCTTGTGTTATTTTCGGCTGATATCCGGATGATGGAGAGCAACAGCGTCACGGTGGATGACTATAAGGGAGGCTATCAGGCGACAGAATATCTGTTGTCCCTGGGCCATCGCAGGCTCGGCATTATCTCTGACAATTTACCGGGGAGTAAGCTGCGCGTGGAAGGCTTTATGGATGCGCTCAAGGCAGCGGGTGTTGGCTTTGACAATCCGGCTAATCTCACGCATACCTCAGCCACACTGGAGAACGGCCGCAAAGCGGCTGCCGCGATGCTGGCTCAGGCGCAGGAAGACCGGCCGACCGCCATATTCGCCTGCAACGATCTGCTCGCGATTGGGATATTGAAGGAGGCGCGCAGCGCAGGCTTGTCAATTCCCCGTGATCTGTCCGTAGTGGGTTTTGACAATACAATGCTGGCTGAAATTTGCCATCCCACCTTGACCAGCATTGCTCAGCCTCTGCGTGAGATGACGGAACAGGCGATGATTCTGCTGAACGAATCTATCGACAATCCCGATAGTCCTAAGCGCAAGATCATGCTGATGCCGGAACTGATAGTCCGCCATTCCACCGGACCGGCACCGCATTAGGAAGACACAAACTCTACAAACGGAGTAAGAACGCCGACTCCTATCTGAAGACCTGTACTTCGCTTAGCGGCGAGGGACAGGTCTTTTCTTTGTTTTTTTCTGATACATGGGTTCAGATCCAAATTCGTTTAAGTTCAGGATTGCCAAACTCCAATTTCTAAACTATACTAATGGAAATTAGGTTAAGCGCTTAACCCATCCCCCGATGATTGTTGTATCTCATTAATCTATTTTACTGAAGTTTTCTCAAGGAGGCGTCATAATGAACGGTTTACAGTTCGATCCTGCACGACCGCTGGATTTAATCGCTGTCGGTCGGCTCTGTATTGACTTGAACGCTAATGAAACCGGAAGACCAATGGAAGAGACACTGACGTTTACCAAATATGTCGGCGGCTCTCCCGCCAATATCGTAATTGGAGCAGCACGGCTAGGGATGCGCACTGGCTTTATCGGTAAGATATCCGATGATCAGATGGGCCGTTTTATCCGAACTTATCTGCAACGGAATGGCATTGACGATAGCCAGGTGCGCGTTGACCAGACTGGTGCAGTGACTGGGCTTGCTTTTACTGAAATAAAGAGTCCTCAGGAGTGCAGCATTCTGATGTACCGGGATCATGTGGCTGATTTGCTGCTGAGTACGGAGGAGATCTCGGAAGAGTATATTCGGAAGTCCAAGGCACTGCTGATCTCAGGTACTGCACTGGCACAAAGTCCGTCCCGTGAGGCTGTGTTTGTCGCTTTGGAGTTCGCCCGCAAGCACAATGTTACTGTATTTTTTGATCTGGATTATCGCCCCTATACTTGGAAGTCAGCCGCAGAAACAGCGGTCTATTATAATCTGGCAGCTGAGAAATGCGATTGTATCATTGGTACCCGTGAGGAATTTAATATGATGGAGAGCCTGTACAATGTGACAGATGCAGATGACGAAGCAACAGTTAACCGCTGGTTCTCGCACCAAGCAAAGCTGGTCGTTATCAAGCGTGGCGGGAGTGGTTCAATCTCCTACACGGCGGATGGGCAGAAGCATCGGAGTGGTATTTTTCCCGCTAAAGTATTGAAGACATTTGGAGCCGGAGATTCTTACGCCTCAGCCTTCATTCACAGTCTAATGCGGGGAGAAAGCGTCGGTGAGGCCATGCGCCGCGGCAGCGCGTCGGCATCCATTGTCATCTCCCGCCACAGCTGTTCGGATGCCATGCCAACCTTGGACGAATTGGAAGCGTTTTTATTGTCTAACGAGGAAATCACTTCAGGTGCAGAGTAAGTAGGCAGAGGTTGGAGAGGACACAACTCAAACAACCCCAGATCGAATAGCTATGCAAGATTAGATTAGATTAGATTAGATTAGATTAGATTCGCGGGATCGCATTAATAGAGATGAAGGAGTGAGTAGAATGGCACAGCAAACCGTGCAAGTGCTGAACAACTATATTGACGGGCAGTGGGTAGAGGCGGCTACGGAGCACTCAGAAACGGTATACAATCCAGCGTCTGGAGAGGAGATGGCAAGGGTTCCGCTGTCCAGCAGAGTCGATGTTGATCGGGCGGTGGCTGCGGCAAAGGCGGCTTTTGCAGGCTGGTCCAAGACACCGGTACCGCGCAGAGCGCGGATCTTGTTCAAATATCAGCAGCTGCTGGTGGACCATTGGGATGAACTGGCGAAGACGATCACGCTGGAGAATGGAAAAAGCTTCAAAGAGGCCTACGGAGAGGTGCAGCGCGGCATTGAGTGTGTGGAATTTGCGGCAGGTGCGCCGACGCTGATGATGGGCCGGCAGCTGCCCGACATCGCGACAGGCATCGAGTCTGGGATGTATCGCTATCCCATCGGTGTAGTCGGCGGGATCACACCGTTTAATTTTCCAATGATGGTGCCTTGCTGGATGTTCCCGTTGGCCATCGCCTGTGGGAATACCTTTGTGCTGAAGCCCTCCGAACGCACACCGCTGCTGGCAGCGCGTTTGGTCGAATTGCTAGAGGAAGCCGGGCTTCCGAAAGGTGTGCTCAATCTGGTTAACGGTGCGCATGAGGTGGTAAACGGCCTGCTGGAGCATCCTGATGTGAAGGCGATTTCCTTCGTTGGCTCACAGCCGGTGGCCGAATATGTCTACAAGAAGGGAACGGCGTGTTTGAAGCGGGTTCAGGCGTTGGCAGGGGCGAAAAATCATTCTATTGTGTTGGCAGACGCAAATCTTGAGGCTTCAGCAACACAGATTGTCAACGCAGCCTTCGGCTCGGCGGGAGAGCGCTGTATGGCTTGCTCCGTGGTAACGGTGCAGGAAGAGGTTGCTGATGAGCTGATCTCCATCCTCCTGCGTGAATGTGAGCAGATGACCATCGGCGATGGTTTGGACGACGACACGTTTCTTGGGCCGGTTATCCGCCAAAGTCATAAAGACAAAACGGTCGCTTATATTGAACAAGGCGTGGCCGAGGGCGCTAAGTTGCTAAGAGACGGCCGGACGGATGCTGCGGTGCAGGGACAGGGTTATTTTATCGGCCCAACGTTGTTTGATGGAGTGACCCGGGAAATGAAAATCTGGCAGGAGGAAATTTTCGCGCCTGTCCTGGCAGTGATCCGTGTCAAGGATGTAGAAGAGGCGATTGAAATTGCCAATACCTCTCGTTTTGCCAACGGGGCTTGTATTTTTACGAATGACGGCGGGAAAGTGCGCTATTTCCGGGAAAATACCGAGTCAGGCATGTTGGGTGTCAATGTCGGAGTGCCAGCCCCGATGGCCTTTTTCCCTTTCTCCGGCTGGAAGGATTCCTTCTATGGCGATCTGCATGCGAATGGAAGCGACGGGGTTGAATTTTATACACGCAAAAAAGTCGTCACTGCCCGCTGGCAGTAACAAAAACGGCGAAAGGGAGGTTTCACGTGGATACGATTAGATTAACGACGGCGCAGGCGCTGGTGAAATTTCTGAACCAGCAATATGTGGACTTTGGCAATGGACCGGAGCGTTTTGTACACGGTATATTCACCGTTTTCGGCCATGGCAATGTACTTGGACTGGGGCAGGCACTTCAGGAAGCGCCGGGTGAGATGACGGTCTATCAGGGGAGGAATGAGCAAGGAATGGTGCATGCGGCGACTGCCTTTGCCAAGCAGAGCCGCAGACGGCGAATCATGGCCTGCACCGCTTCGGTAGGACCGGGTTCAGCCAATATGCTGACAGCCGCTGCCACTGCGACGGCGAATCAGATTCCCGTGCTGCTGCTCCCCGGCGATACCTTTGCCACCCGTCAACCGGATCCGGTACTTCAGCAAATGGAGCATACCTACAATCTGTCGATAACGGTCAACGATGCCTTCAAAGCGGTGAGCAAATATTGGGACCGGATTTATCGGCCAGAGCAGCTGATGACAGCATTGCTGAACGCGATGCGTGTGCTGACTGATCAGGCAGATACCGGAGCAGTCACGATTGCGCTGCCGCAGGATGTGCAAGGGGAGGCCTGGGACTATCCACTTGAGTTCTTCCGCAAGCGCATCCACCGGATCGTTTCCCGTACTCCGCATCCGGATGAGCTTGCTGCAGCAGCTGATCTTATTGCCAGCAAACAGCGACCTCTGCTGGTCTGTGGGGGTGGAGTCCGATATGCGGATGCAGGGAAGGAATTACGTGCGTTTGCGGAGAAGTTCGCTATCCCATTCGGTGAGACACAAGCTGGAAAAAGTGCCGTGGCAAGCGACTGTGCCTACAATCTCGGTGGCATAGGAGTTACCGGGAATGGCTGTGCTAATACGTTGGCCGCAGAAGCGGATCTGGTGATCGCTGTGGGTACCCGGTTTACGGACTTCACGACAGGTTCGAAGAGTTTGTTCGCCCATCCCGAGGTGGAGTTCCTGACAATTAACGCTTCCCTCTACCATGCCTCCAAGCTGGATGCACTGGCTGTGGTCTGTGATGCTGCCGAAGGTCTTAGAGCGCTGTCTGCTACGTTGGAGAAGCGCGGTTACCGCACCGCTTATACAGATGAAATTGTAGTGGCAAAAAAGGCATGGGAAGTGGAAAGAAAGCGTCTATCTGACGTGGAGTATACGGTGAATCAGGAGGCAGATCGTCCAGATCTTTCTTCAGTTTCCTTCGTGCCGGAAGTTGCCGGACATCTTGACGAGAAGCTATCTGAATATGCGGCGAAGTTGAACACTTCGCTGGCGCAAACACAGGTACTCGGGATCCTCAATGAATATCTTCCGAAAGACGCCATTGTGATAGGAGCCGCAGGCAGCTTACCGGGCGACATGCAGCGGATGTGGAATTCCACTGTGCCGGATACTTACCATATGGAATATGGCTTTTCGTGTATGGGGTATGAAATCTCCGGTGCACTCGGTGTGAAATTGGCGGAGCCGGACCGGGAGGTATATGCATTGGTGGGCGATGGCAGCTATCAAATGCTGCATTCGGAACTAGTGACGAGCCTTCAGGAGAACAAGAAGATCAACGTCATTCTGCTGGATAACATGGGGTTCGGCTGTATCAACAACCTGCAGATGGAGCAAGGACTGGATAGCATGGCGACTGAATTCCGCTACCGGGGCCCGGAAGGTCAGCTGAGCGGCGAACTGATAAGCATAGATTATGCAGCAAGTGCCGCGGGATATGGAGTGAAGACCTTCCGTGCGTCAACGGCTGAGCAGCTGCGTGACGCTTTGAGGGAGGCTCTGCTGCAGGATCGTTCCACCCTAATTGACATTAAGGTGCTGCCCAAGACAATGACACATGGTTACGGAGCCTGGTGGAATGTTGGTGTTCCAGAAGTGTCCGGCAGTGAAGCCGTTCGGGCTGCCTACGAGCAGAAGCTTGAACAGCTTGGAAAGGCCCGCAGTTATTAGTATTAGTAATACTGTGAAACGGAAGGGGTAGAATCGATGATGTTCAAAGAACATGCGGTCAAGCTGGCGATTGCTCCTATCGCTTGGACTAATGATGATATGCCTGAACTGGGAAAAGACAATACCTTTGAACAGTGCATTAGCGAAATGGCGCTTGCCGGGTTTCAGGGAAGCGAGGTGGGCAACAAGTATCCACGCTCTCCGGAACGGCTGCACCGGGCACTGGAGCTTCGTGGACTTGAGATTGCCAGCGCTTGGTTCAGCGCATATCTGACTGTGCGGCCATATGAGGAGACAGTGGAGGCTTTTTGCGCGCATCGTGATTTTTTATATGAGATGGGTGCGAAGGTGATTGTCGTCTCAGAGCAAGGGCGGAGTATTCAGGGACAAATGGATACGCCGCTATTTGCTAATAAACCTGTATTCACAGAAGCGGAGTGGGCCGCACTTGCCGATGGACTGGGTGGGCTTGGCCGGCTGGCTGCTGAAAAAGGTATGGCGCTTGTATACCATCATCATATGGGGACAGGGGTGCAGACTGGGGCCGAAATTGCTAAGCTAATGGAGCTCACGGAACCGGAAGAGGTGTCTCTGCTGTTCGATACCGGGCATCTAGCCTTTGCGGGTGAGAATCCCTTAGAGGTACTGCGCATCCATTTACCTCGGATTAAACATGTCCATTTGAAGGATATACGTCCGGAGGTTGTTCAGCGTGTGCTGCGGGATCAGCTCAGTTTTCTCCAGGCTGTAAAAACGGGCGCATTCACCGTACCTGGCGATGGATGTATATCCTTTGCGGAGATTTTCAGCGAATTGGCAAGTTACTCTTATACGGGATGGTTTGTAGTGGAAGCGGAGCAGGATCCGGCACTTGCCGATCCGCTGGAATATGCGATCAAGGCGCGCCGTTATATCAGAGATCTGAGTGGTTTATAGGCCGAGGAGGGCTACCACTTGGTGCTTGGCGGCTGCTCGGACAGATCTATATGCGGGGGTTCACGGCTATGGCTGTGCGCACCTCGCCTTTTTAATGAGCAGGTGTAAAATACGAATGGCTTCGTTGGTCGGGCTCATGTTGTATGTGTTATAATGGCAGCAAATTAGGCGGAAGAGTTTCCATTTCCATGATGGTGCAGCCAAATATCTATGAACTACTCGTGCATTAACGGCTGAACCGTGGCCGGGTATCCTAACGGTTGTACAGAGGGGGTTATCTATTGTTCCGTTCCTGGTATCGCCGATTGCTGCTGTCCTATTTTCCTATTTTTTTGCTTACTGTGACGATACTGATTTTTGCCTCTTTTGTATTTATTAATGATATTTCACGAATGGAAACCAAAAAAGCGGACCGTATCACCGCCAGCTATCTTATGGATAATGTGGACCGAACGATCAAGGAAGCTGAACTGTCAGTGCTGGAGGCTGCTGAACGCAGCGATGCTTATAAACGTTATTTTAACAATCAAGGCCAGATTGATATGGCGACCGTCTACGCTGTTGCCCAGAATCTACGCAACCTGACGCGTGAATCGCCCTATATTCAGTCCATCTATCTTTATGACAAGAGAAATGAAAGCGTTTTAACAGAAACTGGATTAAAGGACCTTTCAGGATTTGTAGACGAGGATTGGATTGGCCGCATCACCTCCGGCTCTTTATCGGAAGGCTGGCAGCCTGTTAGGGAATACAAAGATGAATTTCAGCGCACGTCTATACGTGTGCTTACCATAAATAAAGGTATGCCGCTGCCCTTCGGTTCGGAGGGAGTGCTCGTAATTAATCTCAAAATGAGCGGAATGGAACAGATCGTCGACGGTATGGTCAATGAACAGTTGTCCTTTCTGACCATATTTGGCGCAGATGGACAGGTGGTCTATCAGGCGCATTCGGACAGTGAAGGTGCCAAGAATGGGAAGCAGTTGAACACTTTATATATGGAAAGGCTTGGCTGGACGTTTTCCAGCGGGATCAAAACGGGCAGTCTATTCAGCTGGGTGTCAGTGATTTCTTACCTTTGGGTAGCTATTGCCTTAGGTACGGTTGTGTGCGCGATTTTTTACCTGATCTATGTTACGCGGCGGAACTATAAGCCAATTCAGGTGATTATGAACCGGATTGAAGGTCATCAAATTCGCAAGCTGGACCAATCCAGCGACAGACCGGACGAAATGATGCTCATTGACGGGGTGCTGGAAGATCTAATCAACCATATGACGGATTATGATAAGAAAAGCAGAGAGAATTTGCTGTTACAGCGCAGCAAGCTTTTCAACGATCTCTTGCAAAGCGAGCGGTTGGACAATGTCGTCCAGCGGATGGAAGAGCTGTCGCCGCTCTCCGGAGCTCATTCCACATCCCGCTTTATGGTTGTGCTAAGCGAAATCAACCGCTACGACAAGGTTTTTCAAGATCGTTATACAAGGGGCGATCAGAACACGCTTAAATTTGCCCTGATGAATGTCTTTCAAGAATTGGCGCGGAGTGCGGAATTGCAAGCTTGGGCGGAGTGGATTGGGACTGACCGGGCGGCAATTCTCTTCCTGACCACAGGAAGTGATGAAGAGATGGCAGAGAAAATCCGTGTATTCGCTGAGGACTGCCGCACCTGGGTGGAGCAGAACTTGCGCCTCTCCTTAAGCTTCGCTATCGGGCCAGTGGCGGCTGGGCCAGGGGAGATCCGGGATTCCTATGCGGCAGCGGAGAATGTGATGCAGCACAAGCTTTTAATGCACGAAGACATCGCTTTAACGGAATTTGGAGAAACGCGCCAGCCGCTTCTTGAGACATTCAAGTATCTACAAATGATTGCCGAGTTTGTTAAGCAGTTCCGGATGTCGAGCGGCCAATGGCGGGAACTGCTGGAAGGTGTTTTTGATGGTTTTAAACAGGATTATTTACAAGATGATGATATTCGCTCTCTAATTCAGGCCATGTTACAGATGTTGAGCCGGGAAGTGGCTGTCATGTCTGAGCAGCTGCAGGATGAGCTGTCAGCAGAAAATGCGGAGAAGCAGCTGAAGCGGCTGGAAGAGGCAGAATCCATAGATGAAATGAAGGGGATTTTGTTTGAGTATTTGACTGATTTATTCCGTACTTATGTTTCTGTCAGTGAAACTAAAAGCTACCGGGCGATGGTAACCGAGATGAAGAATTATATTGAAGAGAATTTTA
The DNA here is from genome assembly GCF_038005365.1 of Paenibacillus sp. FSL H8-0315. Taxonomy (NCBI): domain Bacteria; kingdom Bacillati; phylum Bacillota; class Bacilli; order Caryophanales; family Paenibacillaceae; genus Paenibacillus; species Paenibacillus sp. FSL H8-0315. The sequence goes on from NZ_JBBOTA010000001.1 coordinate 3,747,196, forward strand.
CAAATCCCGATCTTTCCCTAAAGCATTTGAGCGACCGGTTTCAGGTATCCGGCAAATATGCCAGCTATCTATTTAAAACAGAATTTAAAATGAAATTTGTTGATTTTCTTACAGAGCTACGCATGAAGGAAGCCGAAAAGCTTTTAGTGGAAACGGAATGTTCGCTGCAGGATATCGCACTCCAGGTGGGATATGCGAATGCAATTACATTCGGCAGGGTATTCAAACGAGTATTAGGAATCACGCCGGGTGACTACCGTTCTTTAAAGCGCGGGCGCGGGACCTCCAGACTATAGCTGCCGACTTTATTAATCCAATAGCACGTGAACAATAGTTTTTATAACCGCATCTGTGCACGCCAACCTCTATGATGAGGGCGCGAACACCGATGCGGTCTTTATTTTCACACTTTTGAAAGCGGTTTATTCTACGAAAATGGTTGTATGGATAAACCGGAAGTCCGATTTTGCTGGGATATGAGCATCCGAAAGAGGTTTATTGTCAGACTGCCGAAATTCATGAAATACTGTGGGCATCCAGAACAACAAGCGACCCAGTAGCACGGCAGTAAAAAGCATCACGTGATATGGATTCCGCTGGGGATGGATAGAGTTAAGGCTAGGGGATCATAAATACACCATTAAAGCCTGCAAGGGCGAAGGGGATGGAAAAATGACAGTGAACGTACATCAAGGAGTTCTGAAGAAAGCAATCGGGATCGGATTAACCGCAATAATGGGCGTTTCTCTGCTAGCAGGCTGTTCCAATGATTCTAAAAACAACACAGCATCCGAGGGTGTCGCAGCCGGCGAAAGTGCCAAGCGCGTTACATTAAAGGTGGAAGTGTTTGACCGCGGCAACAGCCCAGCCCCTCATACCATTACCAATAACTACTTAACTAAACTAGTGCAGGAAAAGTTCGGAGATCCGAATAACATTGATGTAGAATTTGTACCTATCCAGCGTTCTGAGGAAGTTACCAAGCTGAATGTTTTGATGGCGAGCAATACGGATGTGCCCGATATCGTATTTACGTATGATTCCAGTGTGTTTTATCGGTATGCCCAGCAAGGTGGCTTGACTGATGTCGGAGAAATTCTCGATGAATATGGCCCGAATCTGAAAAAGTTTATTGGCGAGGATACGCTGGCGTTCGGCCAGCTTGAAGGTCAGCAGTATGCGATCCCTGGTAAACGGGCGATCACAGGCCGTTATAGCTCCTACATCCGTCAGGATTGGTTAGATAAATTAGGATTGCCTGTGCCAACGACGACCGATGAGCTGTACACTACTTTGAAAGCGTTTAAAGAAAAGGATCCGGGCAATCTCGGCAGCAAAAACATCCCGATGGGCATGGCACTTGCACCAGCCCAATTCGAGACGTTGATTTTCTCTTTCATGAAGCCGATCAGCGGCGATCTGACCTACAGCCAACGTTATGAGCTGCCGCTGCATGAGGGCTTTAAGGATGCCCTGCAATTTCTCAATAAGCTCTACAATGAAGGGATGATCAGTAAGGACTTCAGTCTGGACGAGGATAAAACACAGTTGGCCAAGGATATCCAGAACGGCAATGTAGGCTACTGGTCGGAGGATGTGGATGTTTTGTTCTATGCCGATGGTACCCTGGATAATCTCTACAAAAATGTAGAGGGAAGCAAGGTGCTGCCGGTAGACGTCTTAACCAACGCCAACGTTGATAACAAGCACATTAAATCCCGGTATGCCTCCAACGGCATGTACATCATGATTCCGAAGAGTAGTAAACGCGCCGTGGAAGCCGTTAAGTATCTCGATTGGATGGCTTCGGATAATAATCTGATTGATATCCAAAATGGCGTAGAAGGTGAAAACTACGACCTGGTAGACGGTATTCCAGTGGCCAAAACAGATGTTTCCCAGGAGTTCGCCGATCGTCTATTTAATGCTGGCGACATGGCCATTATCTCCAACGGCAAAAACATCGGTGATCAGGCCACTAATGAAAAAGCATGGGCGCTGGGCTTCCCGGAACGTAACCGGGAGATGCTGACTCAATCTATCGCTATCGCCAACGCTGACACGGTGGGTCCGCTCGTCTTCGGCAAGCCGATAGAAGCGGAATCGCAATATGGCACAACGCTCAAAGATAAGCTCAACGTAATTATTGTAAAGACGGCAATGGCCAAACCAGAGCAATTTGAAGCGGTTTACGAGCAAGAAATGAAAGATTACATGACTTTGGGCGGAACCAAGCTGAAAGAGGAACTGGAGAAGTCGTTTAAGGAACTTTCGGCTCAATAAACAAATATATAGTGAAAACCGGGGGGAGATGGTGCTGCGCTCCACCCGGTTTTTCTCCTTAGGAGGAAAACGACTTGAGCAAAGCGACATACTTTAGACGGTATTGGCAATTGTACGCGCTGCTTTCGCTGCCTATTATTTATTTCCTGATCTTCCGCTATGGTCCGATGTATGGTGTGCAGATTGCTTTTAAGGATTTCAATTTGTTTCAGGGGATTGGAGGCAGCGAGTGGATTGGCTTTGATGCGTTCCGCGAGGTTTTTGGAATGAGAGAGTTCTACACCACCTTGCGCAATACCTTTATGCTGAATTTTCTGGATTTACTTGTCTCTTTTCCGGCTCCGATTATCCTGGCGATTATGCTGTTCGAAATTCGTTCGGTGTGGTTCAAGAAAATATCGCAGACGATTTTGTATATCCCCCACTTTATTTCCTGGGTGATCATCGGGGGGATCGTATATCAATTGTTCGGCAACCAGTCCGGTATGGTGAACGGTGTGCTGGAGAGCTTAGGCCTTACTCCCATCCCGTTTCTGACTGAAAAAAATCCGTGGCTGATCACTTATTTATTCACAGGCGTCTGGCAAAGTGCCGGTTGGGGGACTATCCTTTATCTGGCGGCGTTAACCGGTGTCAACCGAGAGCTGTTTGAAGCTGCTGAAGTGGATGGAGCGACAAGGCTGAAGAAAATCCGCTACATTACACTTCCTAGCATAAAACCAACCATCGTGACGCTGCTTATCCTCAATCTGGGAAAGATGGTCAGCATCGGTTTTGACCGCCCTTACATTATCGGTAACACTGCTGTGCGTGAGTATTCTGATGTGCTCAGTACCTTTGTGTACCGGGTGGGTCTAGAATCCGGACAATATACGTTGGCTACTGTAGTCGGATTGTTCCAGGCCGTGGTGGGACTGGTGTTTATTTTTGGCTCCAACTATATTTCGAAAAAAGTGACCGGAGACGGTATTTTATGATAAAGAAAGAAGGAGGCGGAGTGCTATGAGTGAACGTACCTCAAACCGGATATTCGATATCGTCAATATAACGTTTGTTGCCTTGTTCGTCTTGTTCTGCTTGGCTCCGTTTTTGCATGTGATTGCCGTGTCGCTTAGTTCCAACCGGGCAATTACTTCTGGAGAAGTAACGATTTTCCCCATTGAATTGAACTGGAATGCATACATTAATGTTTTTTCCAATAATGCGATGATCCGCTCTCTTGTCTTTACGGTTATTCTGACGTTTGCCACAACGGTGCTGTGTATGCTTTTCACTGTCGCAGCAGCTTATCCGCTGACCAAAAGAAAACTGAAGGGCCGTAAATTTTTTATGTATCTGATCGTTATCACTATGTTTTTCAGCGGCGGTATTATTCCTGAATATTTGTTGATCCGTGATTTGCATTTGATTAATTCGGTCTGGTCGCTTATCCTGCCAGGTCTGGTCAGCCCCTTTAACCTGATTATCCTGATCTCCTTTTTCAATAACATCCCTGCCAGCCTGGAGGAATCGGCCGAAATCGATGGCAGTTCCCATCTTCGTACCCTGATGAGTATTATATTGCCGCTATCCATGCCGGTTATGGCCACATTGGCGCTTTTCTACGCAGTGGGAAGGTGGAACGGCTTTCAGGATTCTTTGATGTATATCAATAATCCGGATTTGTATCCGCTCCAGCTCAAGCTGTTCCAGATGGTGCAGAACAACATGGTATCCGAACTGACACAAATGGAAGGTGCCAACCGGACCCCACTGACACCAGAGAGCCTAAAAGCGGCCACCGTTATCTTTGCAACAGTACCGATCCTTGCCGTATATCCATGGCTGCAGAAATATTTTGTCAGCGGTGTAATGCTTGGTGCCGTAAAAGGTTGAACCGTAAGCTGTAACAAGGGAGGAGAACATAATTATGGAGGACAAAGGCATATTTTCGTTCTCAACTTGCTGGAACATTAAGCGCCACACTGCCGGTGACGCCATGTTGCGGGAAATCCGCGATCTCGGCTTTCAGCAGGTGGAGCTGAACTATAATGTGACTAAGGAAATGCTGGAAACGATCGAGCCTATGCTTGAGCGGGGGGAGATGGGGATCTCCAGTGTCCACAACACCTTCCCGCATGTGCAGGACTCCGATTATGGCACAGATTCCGTGCTGCTAGGTTTTGAGGATGAGGAGAAGCGGCAGCGGGCGATTGAGCTGCTGATTGGCTCGGCTAAGTACGCTCAGCGTTACGGAGGAGAAGCTGTTGTTGTGCATCCCGGTGAGGTACCCTTTCCAAATGATATCAGCAAAGAGCTGGAGCAGATTTATAAAGGTGAGGGTAGAGATTCTAACGCTTATCGCAGCAAATGGGCGGAACTGATGGAGCGGCGGGAAGCCTATAGCGCCGGCTATGTGCAGAAAATTATTGAAAGCCTAGATGAAGTATGTAACCGGGCAGTTTCTGAGGGGCTAAACGTACGCTTTGGTATCGAAACACGTTCCAAACCGCAGCAGATTCCGACGCTTGCGGAAGCCAAAACGATTATTAAGGCGCTAAAAGGAGCACCTGTGGGCATATGGTATGACACCGGGCATGCCATTATGATGGACCGTTTGGGTTTGTACGACAGTGTGGCGGAAATGGAAGGTCTGATGGATGATATTGTAGGTGTTCACATTCATGAGACCATCGGTCTGTCTGATCACTGGTGCCCTTATGTAAACAGCGGGAATATGGAATTCTATGATGCTTATCTGCCGATGATTGAACGGGCGCGGGTCAAGGTGTATGAGCTGAAGGCAGCTTGCCAGCCGGAAGAAATTGCTGAAAGTCATCGGCTGCTTATGGCCAAGTTAGCGCGTAGAGGGCAGGTCTGATGTTGAACGATGAAGACCGTAGGTTAGCTATGAAGTATGCTCCGCGCTTATTATTCGATCAGAACGAGCCATTTTTTCCGGTACGTCTCGGTATAACGGTGATGCGGCAGGAGGAGGAGTCTCTTTCCTTCCGGCGCCGTCTAGCTGTGAACCATCCGGATGTGCTGGCCGTTGTGGAATACGCGATTTATTACGATTATGATATTCAGCATTTATATGATCTGGAGCATGTGTGGGTTTACATCGGTAGAGACGGGGAAGTGGTGGATGCCGAAGCGAGCTTTCACGGGAAATTCCTTAAAGCGCTGCTGCGCGGGGGCAGCAATCTAAGCGGGACACGGGTGGACCTCTATGTCCAACCCGGCAAGCATGCTCTTGCCCCGTTCCCTGAAGTCTTTGAGCTGTTACCGGGATTCGCATCCAGTACACAGGATGGAGCAGGTGCGGAGGGTCTGATTTATGGCGACTTTTTTCACGGCATTCTGGCGTCCGATGGAGAAACTGACCGTCTTGTCCACCGTTATCTGCAAACCTGCCGGTTCACGCCTTCCCTGTCCTATTCGTGCTGGGAATATGCGGACCGGGAGGAATTGTTCGTTTCTTGGAATCAACTGTTCACGGAAATTCCTGACCGTATCCGACAAGAGCTGGCGCGGCTTCAGCTCCTGTTACCACCCAGACATTGAGCAGATTGTTAACATGGAGGGAAGTATAATGTACAAGCAACTGGTAGCCAGTAATGATAGAGCGGCAGTGGAGGGATTATCCCGGCAGGTGCTTGATCCGACGAGCCGCTATTATGGAGGGACAATAGATCCGGGTACTGGCGTTGCCTGGGTTAATCATACGACCGGCACACCAACCGATATGTGTTATTGGGGAGCGGCTCTGGTTAACCCGGATTCCGCATTCTACCGTGATGAGCTGCTGCTGGCCCGCCTGCTGCTGGCGACGGAGTTCGTGCTGCGTGCACAACATGAGGATGGCTCGATCTCTCCGGGCTGGACGAACTATCATTCTCCCCCGGATACAGCCTTTGTCATCGTCGGCTATGCTCAGCTATACCAACTGTTGGCGTCGCAGGATTGGGAGCCACTGCAACAGGTGCTTGATAATATGCTCTTGTTTCTTAAGCGAACTATTCCCGTCATGCTTACAGGGGGCTGTCACACGCCGAATCACCGTTGGGTATTGTGTGCAGCACTGGGATTTCTGCATGAACTGTTCGGACTGGAGGAGGCTGTCCAACGGGCGGAACAGTGGTTGGCGGAAGGGATGGATATTACACCTGATGGAGAATGGACGGAGCGCAGCAACGGTATTTATAGTGCGGTCAGCGACATCATGCTGATTCATGCCGCTCGTCTGCTGGATCGGCCGCAGTTGCTGGAGCCAGTTCGTCTGAATTTACACATGATGGTCTATTTGGTGCATCCTAAGGGCGAAGTTGTGACCGATTATTCTGGGCGCCAGGATCTGGGGAGCTTTCACGACCTGTCTCCATATTATTTACCGTACGCTATTCTGGCCCGTTCCGATAAGGAGCCATTGTTTGCGGGGATGGCCGAATGGGCAGGCAGAGCACTGGAAAATCCGGGGGTCTGCTCTGTCAACGTACTTGTACGTATGCTGCTGGAGCCGGAGCTTCAGCAACCTTTTGAAGATTCGGCAGCTCTGCCTGTAAAATATGAGAAAATACTGAACGGCGATTTTCCACGACACGGCTATCTGCAGGATATGGAGAAGTCCGGCCATCAAGGGCGAATTTACCACAGCCGGCTGCATACTGATTTCGGAGCACCGGTTGCGCGCTACAGGGACGGGAACACTAGCGTGACCTTAATCACGGAGACGCCGTCTTTTTTTGCACTCCGTCACGGTGCCGTCAGGCTGCTTGCAGTCCAACTGGCTTCTTATTTTTATCCGGGATATGTACCGATGCAGGAAATGATCAAACTACCTGACGGATACCACCTGTCAGGAGAACAAAAGAAGGGTTATTACGGTCCTGTAGAAGGTGAACTGCTTCCGCAAACATCTGGGGAGCCAGTAAGCCCTTGGTATCTGCTACCGCATCAGAGCCGCGCACTTACGCATGAACAGACATTCCGCGTGGAGACGGAGGTTCAACGCACGGACAGAGGGTGGACCCTCCGGTTGCATGCTGAGGAACCTACAGAGGTTATGACACAGCTGTCTTTTATTTTTGGACGGGAAGGATGTTTCACATCGGGTGAATTGCAGGCTGTCGGAGAGGACCATTATCTCTGGAACGGCGGTAACCTCCGCTATAGTTGTGAAGAGGACTGGATTGAACTGACAGGGGGCGAGCTTGGCCATCTGGCGGCTACGGTGCGTGAGGCGAAGCTACAGGATAACTGCAAGGCGGTGTTGGTCAATTTTATGACCCCATTCGATAAGACGATTACGATCACTCTATCTCCTTCCATGATAAGAGAGTAACCTTTGCAACAATTTACAATTTAGCAGACGTTGACGTTACACCTCAGTTTTAGAGTAATAAGCCTTATTAAAAAACCTTCCATTAGAAGCAAACCTGGAGTTATCAGGTCTAATGGGAGGTTTTGTTATGCATCTGCTAAGCATAGACTCACCAGATTTTAACCGTGCATAATGGTATAAGTAAGAAATCCGGGGACACCAGCAGTCAGTGATTCAAACATTCTCCGAAGCCGTGATTGTCAGCTTTTATAAAATTTCCTTTAGTTTGGTTTACATAGGCACTTTTTTCGGTGGTCAAGTGTTATAGAGATATAAAGGTTAAGGAGGTGCTTACATCGCCACAGGATTCGCTAGACTCGACAGAGTTGGAAGAGCTAATCGTTAGGATTCAAAAGGGAGATTCCGAGCAGTATGCTTTAATTGTCAGGTCATTCCAAAAGCCGATCTATCGATATTGCTATCGTTTGTTAGAAAACAAGCAGGATGCGGAGGACGCGGTTCAGGATATTTTGGTAAAGGGTTATCAATCTATCCGGCAATACAAAACGCAAATGCATTTCTCGGCATGGCTCTATCGTATCGCATATCATCATTGCTTAAATCTGCTGCGCAGGCGTCGTCTGCATAAGCAAGTCATGCGTATTTTTCGTCCGGAAGTACTGTCTGCAAGCCCTGAACAGGAGCTGGATGCTCGGTTGTACAGTCCTTCATTGTCTGCGGCTTTAGCGGGATTGTCGCTTGAGGAGAGAAACATGCTTATTCTGCGGGTGTTTGAGGAACAAACTTATGCAGAGATAAGTGAGATTCTAGGGGTCAGTCCCAATGCGCTAACTAAAAGAATGAATCGGATCAAGCTAAAGGTTCAGGAAGCTATGAAGTCGGAGGAGGAGATCACATGGAAAGAAACAAAATCAGCAATGAATACCAAGATATAATTTATGCCTCGGCGGGCAATGAACTTTTGGATGAGGTAGATGTAGAAGATAAGGTCATGGGGCGTATTACTGGCATAACAGGTCGAAAGCGATCGTTCTCGCTGAGGGTGATGAATAAAACAACGGCAGTGGCCAGTATGTTAACGCTGTTTCTGCTGATTTCTGTGACTGCGTATGCTGCGTCTGAATATATCCAAATCCGCAATAGTGAAGGAGTAGTGAAGGTCCAACATGTTGCGCCGACTGAATCTGCAGAAAGGGCTTCTTATGATAAATATGCGCAGCAAGCAGAAGAGTTCGCTAAACCGGGTGAATTGATCGCTTATCTTGTGAAAAATAAAGCAGGTGCAGCAGGCTTGGCGACAGAATTGCAGTTTAAGTATAAAGAGCAGCGGATAGATGCGTATTCTGATTTTTTAAAAGAAATCAAAAGAACAGGGGCGCCAATGCTTCCCGAAATGGCAGCGGGGTACGCTTTTAAATATGGTGTAATCCATCCTAATTCTCCGACTACGGATAAAGCTAAGCTAGGTTCTCTGTATAAGGAAACATTAAATGATCTTACCGCTCAGGCAAATAAGGACAAGGGGACCCGCAATTTGTTTATGAAGGCTATACCGTGGTCCGAGCCAGGGGGGCTAAGTGTAACTTATTCGAAGAACAATGCTTTTATAGGGATCTCAGCAACGCTCATGCATGGCGGTAAGGTTTTCGTGGAACAAACGCCTGAGAATCAAGCTAATAAGCTCACAGTTGCAGGGACAGAAGTTATCTATAACAAGGTAGTAAGGGAAGAAGTCAGCTATGATTATCTGAACTGGTATAACGAGAAGCAGGATGCGTATTATACACTCACCAGCTATGGAGATACGATTTTGACCCAGGAGCAATTTTTACAGCTGGCTGAGGAGCTATTGAAGTAGAGTTTTGAAGTTTGAAGTTTGAAGTTTGAAGTTGGTAGTTCGTAGTGTGTAGTATGTAGTGTGTAGTTTGAAGGTGCATGCGCTAAGTTAGTTGTATTATGTGCAATTAAAGTTCACCAATAGCTGTATATAGGCCCTTTAGTTGTATTTGATGCAGCTATTACTGGTTAAATTAGTGGAAATAGACGTTTTTACGGATTTTAGTTGTAGAGAATGCAATTAGAGAAGAGGCTATGAGCGGATCAGAAATAAATAAGTGTATAAAATACAGTTAAATCGTATACAGGGAAGGCAGCAATTGGATCCAGATATAAAAAAAGGTATCCCCAAAGCGAGAACTGTAGGGATACCTTCTTTATATTCTTATGTCTTCGGAAATTCGAAGAGCGTTAGCCTTCTAGCAGTAGTGCTTCCGGATCTTCCAGCAATTCCTTCACTTTGACCAGGAAGCTTACCGCTTCAGAGCCGTCAACGATCCGGTGATCATAGGAAAGGGCGATGTACATCATTGGACGGTTTACGGTTCTTTCTTCGTCCAGCGCGATCGGACGCAATTGAATCTTATGCATCCCTAGAATACCCACCTGTGGTGTATTCAGAATCGGTGTGGATAACAAGGAGCCGAATACGCCACCGTTGGTGATGGTGAATGTTCCGCCTTGCAGCTCGGAGAGGCTGAGCGTATTGGCACGTGCTTTGGAAGCGAGCTCGCCAATCTGGCGCTCGATTTCCGGGAAGCTGAGCCGATCCGCATCACGGACTACGGGAACTACAAGTCCTTCTTTCGCTGCAACAGCAATACCGATGTCGTAGAATTTCTTAACGACCAGATCTTCACCGTCGATTTCGGCGTTCAGCAGTGGATAGGTTTTAAGCGCACCGATCACGGCTTTGGTGAAGAAGGACATGAAGCCTAGTCCAACTTCATGTTTCTCTTTAAATGCATCCTTGCGGCGCTTGCGGATGTCGAGGATCGCTGTCATGTCCACCTCGTTGAAGGTGGTAAGCATGGCCGCGGTCTGCTGCGCTTCGACCAAGCGGCTGGCAATCGTGAGCCGTCTGCGTGACATGCGCTTGCGCTCCACGTTTTTGCCCTCGTCCGGCGTGGCTTTGCCCGCTGCCGGCTTCGCTGGCTCCGGCTTGCCTTGCGGCGCCGGAGCTACCGGTGCAGCGGCCTGCGGCGCTGCTGCACCATGACCGGACACATCGGCCTGACCAATCCGGCCGATAGGATCACGGGCGCTAACCTCGCCGAGGTCGATGCCGCGCTCCCGTGCCAGCTTGCGTGCGCCCGGCGATGCCAAGGCAGCATGGCTGTCGCCACCTGCTGCAGGCACTTCGGGCGCAGCTACAGGCGCGGCGGCTGCTACTGCGTTGCCGCCTGCCGGAGCCGCTTTAGGCGCTTCGGCTTCGCTTGCAGCGGCCCGCGGCGTACTGCCGCTTGCGGCTCCAATGATGCCGATGGCTTCGCCAACGGCTACGTTCTCGCCCGCTTGACGCAGGATGGTGGAGATGACACCCTCCACCTCTGCACTAATTTCCAGATTGACTTTATCCGTTTCCAGCTCAGCAAGCACATCGCCTTGACCTACCGTGTCGCCTTCTTTAACCAGCCATTTGTAGATGGTTCCTTCGGATATGGATTCTCCCAGATCGGGTACTAAGATTTCTGACACAGGCCGTTTCCTCCCCAAACATAATGGTTTACGCTATTGTGATACCGTCCTCTTAAGAGGACGGTACAGCCGCTTGTACGTTCGAATTTGATTTTAGGGCTTCTGTTACAATTCTACGTTGTTCGAAGCTATGCACATCTGCATAACCACTGGCCGGGCTGGAACGTTCCGGACGGCCGATATATCTTACGCCGGCATTTTTCGGTGCGATGGCGCGTAACCGAGGCTCACTATAGCTCCAGCCGCCCATATTTTTCGGCTCTTCTTGCACCCAGACAATTTCCTGAAGGGAGCTGAAGGAGTTTAAATGTTCGCTTAGCTCCTGTTCCGGGAACGGATAAAGCTGCTCTAGGCGAAGAACATGCAGCCATGACCAATCCTTATCCGGTGCTGCTTCCAGTTCTGTTTGGATGTCGATAGCGACTTTACCGCTGCAGACTACGAGCCGTTTAACTTCACTTGGTTTCTGGCCAAGCAAAGATTCAGCTAATACAGGCTTGAATTGTCCTGAAGCCAGCTCGGTTCCGGCAGAAGTGCTGCGCGTATTCCGAATGAGACTTTTCGGCGTCATAATGACTAGCGGTCTAGCATCTTCCTGCCCGCATAACGCTGCTTGGCGCCGCAGCAGATGGAAATATTGCGAAGCGGTAGTCAGGTTAGCGACCGTCCAGTTCTCCTCAGCGGATAGCTGCAAGAACCGTTCCAGCCTACCGCTGGAGTGCTCAGGTCCCTGTCCTTCGTAGCCATGCGGCAGCATGATGACGAGATTGCTGCGCTGTGTCCATTTGGCGCGTCCAGCGGCAATGAACTGGTCAAAAATAACCTGACCCGCATTGGCGAAATCACCATACTGTGCTTCCCAGATTACGAAGGTTTCCGGTGCAAACACATTATAACCATATTCAAAGCCTAATACTGATGCCTCTGACAATGGACTGTTGTATACGCCAAAGGAGGCACGGGAATCGCTTAGCTGATGCAGCGGAGAGAATAAATCTCCTGTTTTACTGTCGTGCAGCACCAGATGGCGATGTGCGAAGGTTCCGCGCTGGGCATCTTGACCGCTCAGTCGGATGGGCGTTCCATTTTTCAGAATGGTAGCGAAGGCTAATGTTTCAGCTAGTGCCCAGTCGACCTTTTCACCCTCATTCAGTGCATCTTTACGACGTTGTAAAATGCGCTCCAGCTTCGGATAAACCTGGAATCCAGCAGGAACCGTCAACAGTTCACGATTGATCTCCTGCAGGCTGGAGATGGATACCGCTGTAGTGTTTGCCGCTGCGCGGTCCGTTTGTAGAGGAATGAAGGCTTTGGGTTCTTTTTTCTTATGATTGCCTTCCTTCATAGTATCGTACGCACGCTGCAATACGCTTTCTGCTTCAGCATTCATCTTTTGTACGTCTTCGGCGGTAAGAACCTTTTCGTTTTTCAGTCTCTCTGCATAAACCTTGTAGACGGTTGGATGATTGCGAACCTTGCCGTAGACAATAGGTTGTGTGGTTTCAGGATCATCCATTTCGTTGTGACCATGACGGCGGTAGCCGATGAGATCAATTACGAAATCTTTTTTGAATTGATGGCGGTATGCGCTAGCTAAACGTACAGCTGCTACGCAGGCCTCTGGGTCATCAGCGTTGACATGGACTATTGGGATTTCATACCCTTTGGCGATGTCACTCGCATAATGCGTAGAACGGGAATCTTCACTTTCAGTCGTAAAACCAATTCGGTTATTAACAATGATATGGATCGTCCCACCATTTTGATAACCTTGAAGTTTGCCGATATTAAGCGTTTCTGCAACAATTCCTTCACCTGGAAAAGCAGCATCGCCATGCATCAGCACCGCCATAGCTTTACTGGTATCAATCTTCGGCAGTCCTGCAGTGCTCCGATCTTCTTGTGCGGCACGAGTGAAACCTTCCACGACAGGATTGACGAATTCCAAGTGACTTGGGTTATTCGCTAGTGTTATTCTTGTGCGTACGGTTTCTCCTTCACGGACAGCACGGTCTGCACCGAGATGGTATTTCACATCACCTGTCCAACCATAGTTAATGCCTGTGGAGCCTTCGGAAGGGAAAAGCTCCTTGTTCGGAGAATGATGAAACTCTGAAAATATGATATCATAAGGTTTGCCCAAAATATGTGCAAGAACGTTGAGGCGGCCGCGATGCGCCATGCCCATCAAAATATGCTCCGCACCGTCATGTGCAGCAGCACGTACGATTTCATCTAACATCGGCACAAGAGCATCATTGCCTTCAAGACTGAAACGCTTCTGACCTACAAAAGTCTTGTGGAGGAAGGTTTCAAATTGCTCTACCTGAATCAGGCGGTTCAGGAGCTCTTTGCGTTCTGTATTATTTAGGGGTGCTGGTGAGCTGGTGGATTCTGCCTGTCTATTTAGCCATTGCAGTTCTTTTTCTTCATGCACATGCCCGAATTCATAGGCGATGGTCTTGGTGTATGCCTGACGCATACGTTGCACGGCATCCCATCCGGTATGCACATCATTCGGCGCATTTTCCCATATAAGCGTGGCAGGCAGTGCGATCAGGTCTTCGCGGGTCAGCCCATAGGTTTCAAGCTCAAGATATTTTGCCATGGGATTCTGATCGCGTACCAGCGGATCAATTTCAGCGGCCATATGGCCATATATACGAATATTGGCGATTAGCTTGGAAGCTCTTACTGCTTTTCTAAGCCATTCGGTGTCTCCCGAGATGCGCGGCTGAGGAGCCGGTTCGCTATCCGGAGTTAGGGGAGGAGGTCCCGAATTTGTAAAAAGCTCGCGATAATTATTTTCTACGGTGGAGGGATCTTTCACAAACTGTTCATATCTTTCTTGAATGTAGCCTAAATTGGGTCCGTAATACTTACTCCAAATGGATTCGTTATAGGGCTCTTTGGCTGCCATGAATACATCCTCCTTAACGGATGAACTCCATACGTGACATTTTGTGTCAACGCTTACTGGAGCTGTGATGATTGCGGTTTCATTTCTCATCTTATTGTGCTACTTTCGGCCACTGTAATCAATTCATTCTTTCGTCCAATACGTTCGCAAAATGGTATGGGTTAGCTTGTTCTAATGAAAAGAAGGGTGTTTCTTCTCATTACCCATTCTAAAGGCCTATTAAAATGATTCTATTATCCTTATTTTTAACTATTAGGTCAGTAAATATTTATTTTGCTAGTACAATTTATTTTATGTAACGGACGAGTATCGTGATAATCGGACAAGATCTTTGAAAAAAAATCTTTTATTTTTCGTTTTTAAAATAGAAAGTAACCAGGAATCGACACACTTTTCCGCTTTCTTTTTGTATAATGTTATTGCAGATAGTAATTTTATAGTTTTTTAAGCAGATCCTTTCGTGAAAAGGGTCCAGTAAAAGGTAAACTTGCCGAAAGGCAGGGGCACAAAGTCGCGGGTCTAAGGTAGAGATACTATGACAGCCGGATTGCCTGGGGACGTAAAATCTTAGGGGGAGATTTTTTGGAAAAGTCCAACCAGGGTAGCAACAGAGAACAGCAGTTTATTGATCTGGATCAAGAGTGGGTACATTTATTATTAGCAGCTAAGAAGGCTGGCATTAAGGCAGATGAAATCCGCCAGTTCTTTCATGAGAAAACTGTGCAGATCGTGCAGTAATACATTAGAGGGGTTACATATCGAAAAAGGGCACAGCGGTTCTTCGCTGTGTCCTTTTTCGATATGATTTAGTAGAAGAGAGGATCGTACCAGATTAGTAGGAAGTATTAATCCTTTTGATCGAGCTTCCATTTCTGATAGTCCAGAAATTCTTTGAATTCGCGTTTGCTAATGCCTGAGTCCATAGCTTCCTGCACCAATCGGAACCATTCCGAATCTAAATGTGATTCCTCTGCATCATTGGGTTCTCCATAGAGTAGGGCATGAATGGATACCTGAAGCGCGTCAGCGATTTTTTCGATAAACTGGATGGATGGATTGGATTGGATGTTTCTCTCCACGTTGCTAAGATACGACTTAGCCACATCTGCTCTGTCCGCAAGCTCAGATAGGGAGAAACCCTTGTCTAGGCGGAGCTGCTGGATACGTTGGCCCATATTCTGTGGCACTATGCTGACGCCCCTCCGTAATTTTTGTTATTAGTATAGCAAATATCAATAAATCGGACAAAGTTTATTGTAAAGAGAAGAGCAGCAATCTGCTTATCCGTGGCCGGATTCAGGATCTGCTGCTCTTCGAGTATTTTATTAAATTACTTTATTGATCTTAGTAGTCTTTTTTCGCACCTTGTTTAGCTACGAAATCCCAAGTCAGTGTTAAGCTATCGCCTTGGAAAATATTTTGATCTTGGTTATTTTCCACAAATTCGAATTGGACGGAGAAGCTGTCGTTGGTACCGGCTTTAATACCGGATGCTTCGGTAAAGAGTTGATCCCAACCTGTATTTTTTACGAGATCCGGATGCTGACTTTTTAAAGCAGCAAGTGTAGTCTCATAAACTACATTTTCAGGAGAGACGATAGGTACTCCTTTATCATTATTTCTAAGGAATTTAACTTTAATGAACTCGGCTAAATCCAGGTAGTTATCTCCTTTAGCATCCGTGATTTGAGTCGATGTATTCAGAATAATAGATCCGATATCGAGCGAACCATCGTTTTTCAATTTGAAGGATTTAGTTACCGTATCACCTGGTTTCAGGTTAGGAATATTAACGATGACAGAAGGGTCGGAGTTCAGATCGAGCGTGCCCGCTGCGAATGTAGCTGTGCTTTGCGCAGTGTCGCTAAAGTATGCGAAGGTTCCTCCGCCGATTAATGATAAACCCAGTGCTGCAGATGCTACGCCAAGACCCAATGTTTTCTTGATACCCATAATAAAATTCCTCCTCAAATTTGTGTTTGAATTTTTTATAAAATTTATATATTGTATCTTCCGGTTCGTAAGCGGAAGTGGACAATCAACTTAGGGCTGTGTTTCTGTTGGGGGCGGTGAGGCTGGCAGTAGGGCAGCATTTTTCTTTTCTAATACAGCTACAGCCTTCCAAGAGGTATACAGAGCATAGAGCAGAAGCATCAAGCCAGGCACGATCATGAGGACTACACTTCCAGCTTTGGAAACCGCGAAATTCATAGCGTAACCGACATAGGGTACAGTGACCCCGGTATACTGAGCTACAACATTCACAGAACTGGTAGGGTTCATGTCGGGCGCGTCGTTGTTATCGCCTTTAGTGCGATAAACAGCTTCACCAGTAGCGTTATTGACGGTCGCTTCTACAATCCGGTGAGTAATGAGCAGATTATCTTCATTCCTAAAGGTGATGACATCGCCTGGTTTGAAACGATTCATATCCCCTCCGGGTTTTAATGCGACAATTGAGCCTGTCTGAATTCCTGGTTCCATCGATCCTGAGAGTACGGTTTTGATCTCATATCCGAAGAAAGCAGGTTCACCGCCGGAGGCCTTGGATAACACTACGGCTGCCACCAGCAGAATAAAGATCACAAGCATTAAGCTCGATAGGGTATTATTGATAATTTTTTTAATTCGCATCTTATTCTCCACCTTTCTCAGGTTGAGGGTCCGAAGGAGCTTGGGTTGCTACCGGCGGGGTAGTCGTATTGTCTTCCGCCTTTGGCGTCTCTTGTGGAGCCTCTTGCTGAGGGACATCTTTTGGAATTGTGAGCTCTTCGTCAATTTCCGGCTTAACCGGGTCAGTGGCTGGGGCTTCAGGTTGTTCTTTATTTGGGGCTTCCGGAGCAGCTTCACCTGATGTTGGAGGGGTTGCCTCAGCTTTCGCTTTATCCTCGGCTTCTTGTTGCTTTTTCTCCTCAGCCAAACGTTCTTCTTCTTTTTTCGCTTCTTCTTCTTTCTTTGCTTGCTCTTCTTCTAGCCGAGCTTTTTCAAGCTCTTCTAGTTTTTGCTCGCGAGTCTGACTGATCAATTGGAGTTTATCTTGAAGGGTAGTGATACTTGAGGTTGCCGATTCTTTATGGTTAGTCAATTCGGTATTTAGAGCTTCATAAGATGAGGTGAGGTCGCTAGAGATCACGCCGTCTGGTTGAGTGAAGGTAATCAGGAATGGCAGTGGCTGTGGGAACTCTCCTTCGCGTAATTCAAGTTGTCCATATACATCACTGGTAACTACCGAAGCGAATGGAAGACCGACATCGTGTATGGAGGTTAGGTAACTAATAACTCCATTTAAGGAAGCATTCAAGGATTCCGAGATCACACCGCTTTGATTCAGGCTGCTTTGTAAATCTCTGAAAAATTGCTCGTCCTTGATTTCTAGACAGTTGGAATCTAGAGATGTCATATATCCTCCTATCTGGAAGAGTAAGGCTGCTGCTGCACTTAGCTCATTGTGGATTTGATTCCAAATTTGGCTGTTAGCCGCCAGTTGCTCGTTAACGCTATCTATTTGGGATTGAAGCGCCGCTATTTGCGAAGAAATCTCTTCTGCAGCGACATCAAGCTCTTCCAGCGACATCCCTTCTATTCCCGAAACGTCCGAGTAGTTAGCTGATGAGGAAAAGGGCTGTAGTGATTCTTTTAAAGTGAGCGCTCGATTAACATGCTCTTTGAACTCTGTAAGCAGTGCCTTGATCGAATTCGGAAATACTTCGCAAAAGCTAATCGTGCTAGTGGTTTGCGTAGCGGCTCCAAAGCCTCCATAGGTACCACCAACTTGCTGCGAGGTATATAGAAATAAGACGGAGACAGCCATTCCTGATTGCAGTATACGTAATCCGATTTTCCTGTTTCTTCTAGGTCTTCTCCTTGCTGATCTGGGTCTCAGAGGAATACCTCCCCTCAATGTCTGTTTCTTTGGTTCGTTATTATCGTTCTTTATTAAGAACAACTTCTGTAATGAATCATACATGGAATAAATCAAAAAGAAAACTGCCAATAACGCGCATTTGTGCTCTATAAAGAACAAAAATGATAATTTATCTCTGAATAACTCCATTTATCGCTCGTTTACTAAATATATTCGCAATAAAGAACGATCCGTTAGGGTGATTCGCAAAAAAATACCCGGCTCGCAGTAGTAACGCGAGCCGGGCATAAGCGGAGTAATGAAGTTGAGAATATAAATGTATATGTTACGGAAGTTTTGAACCGCGTGAACTAACATACAGGTCATACCATTCTTTACGGCTAAGCTCCAGCTTGTCCGCATCGGCACAGGCAGTAATACGCTTCGGATTCACAGTTCCAATAACAGGCTGAATGGCAGCTGGATGTGTCATTAGCCAAGCCAGTACAATGGCTTCGGGTGTTGTTCCTTTTTCATCTGCGAGCTGTTGGACCATAGCTGCTGTTTGGACGATATTCTCCGGTTGATCCTCTAATGAACGCCCGCTAAATAGACCTTGGGCGAGTGGCCCCCAAGCTTGAAGCTGAATGTTCTCCATTCGACAATGTTCAAGGGTTCCCTCAGGGAAGATAATATCCTTCCATGGTTCACGATTTACACTGATTCCAGCATCCACCCAGCTGATCTTAGCCAAGCTCATATGCAGCTGGTTTACGATAAAAGGTTCATCGCAATAAGTCTGCAGCAGCTTGATCTGAGCGGCGCTCATATTGGAAACCCCGAAATGACGAACCTTACCAGCGGCCTTCAGTTGATGTAATGCGGAGGCTACTTCCTCGGGATCCATTAAGGGATCAGGTCTATGCAGTAGAAGAATATCAATGTATTCGGTCCCAAGTCGTGACAATATTCCATCTACACCGTTCAGAATATGTTGGCCAGAGAAATCAAACGTATTAGTACTGTCTCCAGGTTCCATTAGCTTAATTCCACATTTAGATTGAATTATGATTTCTTCACGTAGTCTTGGACGATCCTTAAAAATCTGACCGAATACCTTCTCCGCCTTCCCACGAGTATAGATATCTGCATGATCAAACATGTTGATGCCGATGGAAAGGGCGGCATCAACCGCTTCATGTCCCTGTTTAACATTCTCCGCAGTAATCGGCTCATGGTCCCAGTCACCGCCTAGCCCCATGCAGCCTAAAGCAATGCGGCTTGCGGGAATCCCGCGCTTGTTTAAAGGTAACGCTTTCAACAATGTGATTCCTCCTTGGAAATTATGATTGCGTACTTGTAGATATTGTACACTCTCAGAAGCCCGTATGGTATTTTTTGTCGCTGGAAGAGCGGTGTTTGGTCTCTTCTTTATTCTTTTCTTCTTGCTTTTCCAGCGTCAAATCTTCCATCGGAATCGGGTCTACATTCTGCTCACTTTCATGAAGATCGAATAGACTTTCTTTTTCTGTTGGATATTGTTCCGGGTGATCCCGTTTGTCACTATTCAGCTGATGTTTTTCTTGAGTCATTTTTACCGCCTCGCCTTTCTTTGAGATTTAATGGCTATTGTGCTCGTTAATAAACGTATTTTGACTCCCTTAAACAGAAAAAAGAGGCCATTAGGCCTCTAAATTCAACGGTGTCCCTATGTCTTTTAGCTTGCGCGCTACAACATCATCGTATAGGCGCTGCAGCCATTTCAGCTCAGTCAGGGTGTGCTCATATGTACCGTACATTAGATGCAGGGCAGAACGAGGCACGATGGAGATATGCTCCTCGTATACCTGATAAGCCAGATTAACCTGATGTTCTGTTTCCCGGAGGCGTTCCTCGAGCAGCTTCTCGACCTTGTTCTGATCGATATGACGGGACATTGCCAGGGCCATATACATCGGATGATAGAAGGGTTCGTTTTTCTTAATTTGTTGCAGGATAAGCTGTTCGAATAAAGCTTTACCTTGCTCCGTTATGGCATAGATTGTTTTGTCCGGCCGATCACTGCTGCGGATGACCTCTAAAGCTTCTATATAACCATCTTGTGCAAGCTTATCCACAGCATAATAGAGTGATCCCATCTGCAGCTTCGTGATCCGGTCCATGGAACGTTCCTTCATCACTAATGTGATTTCATAGGGATGCATGTTCCGCTCCAGCAGTAAACCTAGAATGGCTAATTTCATGGACATAATGGTTACCTTTTGCCCTCGGACGCCTGAACAGCTTTAGCAGGAATGGTAAGACGGTCTTTTGGCATGAGCAGTACAAAGACTAGACCGAGCACTGCAGGAATCAAGGCCCACATAAAGGTTTGTGCAATAGAGGTGGATAACGCACTTGATATTTTCTCTAATATTTCAGCAGGGATCTTCGCTCTTGCTTCAGGTGTTAACGCAGCGCGTGGATCTCCGAAAGCTGCTGACTGTTCACTACCGCCAAAAGCATCGCTTAGACTGTTAGTAAAGCTATTCCGCTGAATAATCCCAAAGATCGTAATTCCCAGCGTCATTCCAAGGGAGCGCATGAAGGTACTGGTCGATGTTGCCGATCCCCGTTGGCGCATATCGAAATTATGGATAGCTGCCATACTCAGCACGGAGAAGGAAAAGCCTACGCCGAACCCAGTCAGAGCCATAAATACATTAAGCATGAGACGGGAGGTATCTGGTGATAAAGTGCTTAGGCTGTAGACCCCTGCGACAAAGCAGACTGCGGATAGGATCATAATGTTGCGGAAGCTGGTTTTTGTGGTAAGCAGCCCCCCGGTCTGACTGCCAACGACCGTACCGATCATCATCGGCATAAGGATCAGCCCTGAGTTCGTAGCTGAGCCGCCAAATACACCCTGCACAAAGATAGGAATGTAAATAGTAGCTACGATAAAAGCAGAGCCATAAAATAGGCTGGTCACGCTGCTTGTTGCAAACAACCGTTTGCGGAACATAGCGAACGAGATCACAGGTTCAGCAGCTACTCTCTCAATAAGGATAAACGCCAGCAAGAGAACAGCAAAACCTACGAATAAGCCAAGGATGGCACTGGAATCCCAAGCATATTGATTACCACCAAGTTCCAGAGCGAACATTAGGCAGATAATCGCGCCAACTAGAGTGAAGGCTCCGCCCCAGTCAATGCGCTGTTTAGCGTGGGAGATCGACTCCTTATAAGAAGTTGCAATCAGGAACAGTGCAATAATTCCTAGCGGCAGGTTAATGTAGAATACCCACTGCCAACCAACATAGTCGGTAATATAGGCACCGAGTAAAGGTCCAAGTACACTGGAGATTCCGAAGACGGCTCCAAAGAGACCGGTCAATTTCCCTCTTTTTTCAGGCGGGTAAATGTCGAAAACGATGGTGAAGGCGATTGGCATTAGTGCACCGCCGCCGATCCCTTGAATGGCACGGTAAATACTGAGCTGTGTGATACTGGTGGCAGTACCGCACAGAGCCGAGCCAATCAGGAATACAATCAATCCGAAAATGAAAAAACGTTTACGTCCATACATATCAGAGAGCTTGCCGAAGATAGGGGTTCCGGCCATTACCATTACCATGTAAGCGGAGGTGACCCATACGATTTTATCCAGACCGCCAAGATCTGAGACTATCGTTCCCATAGCTGAAGCTACAATGGTATTGTCCATTGCGGACATAAGAATCCCAAGCAGCAGGCCAACCACTACGAGTTTAAGATTACTTTCTTTAGTATGCATGCTTCGCAGCTCCTTTTTCTTAATAGTGATAGTGATAGTGATAGTGATAGTGATAGTGATAGTTCTGTTCGAAAAATGTTCATAATTAGAAGCAAAATTTATTATATTCAAATTTGAATAGGGAGGCAATAGTTTTTTTGAAAAAATAGAGATGTATAGCCAACCGTAGAAGAATACGGCGGTAATATAGGGACAAACTACCCGTGGAGATCATCTGTGGATGAATTAGGAATGCCTCTTGACATACCCTACGGGGGTATATTATATTATAACCAAGGAGGCTGATTCTTATGTCTACTGCCAAGAAAGAGCAAGCTGCAGAATCCTGCGACATAAATTGTCATTCTTCATCATCAGGAGAACGAAAAAGTCATCATTCGGCAGAATTCAAGAATAACTTGAATACGCGCCTCAACCGGATTGAAGGCCAGATCCGCGGGGTAAAGGGTATGATTGAGCGGGATACCTATTGTGATGATGTACTCAACCAGCTCGCGGCGGTACAGGCGGCGTTAAATGGTGTCGGTAAGATGCTGTTAGAAGGACATATGAAAAGTTGCATTGTTGAGCGAATCGAAGCTGGCGAACATGAGGTTATCGACGAGCTCCTAATTACGGTTAACAAATTAATGAAATAATAAGCTAATGCTTCTAGAGCATAGCTTCACAACATTTATTGGAGGTTATATTAATGTCAAACGCTACATTAAACGTTGAAGGAATGTCTTGTGGTCACTGTGTTAACTCTGTAGAGAAAGCCGTAGGCAATCTTGGAGCCACAGCTAAAGTTGATCTTGCTGCTAAGAAAGTTTCCGTCGAGTATGATGAGAACAAAGTAAGCCTTGGTGCGATTAAAGAAGCAATTGTAGATCAAGGGTATGACGTAGTTTAATTTGAAGCACAGTAATAAGGCTTGGAGTGATATGGGGAAGCTGCCCAAAGCTCCAATGCCTTTTCTTTTAGAAATTATCATACCCTATAGGGGTATGTGGAGGCGTGGAAATCATGGATAAAACCAAAACAACAGCTTCACCAAACGAACAGCAGGCAACTGTACAGATTACAGGTATGACCTGTTCCGCTTGTGCAACCCGAATTGAGAAGGGTTTGTCCCGGATGGACGGCGTATCTCGTGCGAATGTGAATCTAGCCTTGGAACAGGCTACTGTTGGATTTGATCCGACAGTATCAGGGTTGCCACAAATTGAAGATAAAATCCGTTCTCTTGGTTATGACACTATTAAAGAATCTGCGGATTTTGATATATCGGGGATGACCTGTGCTGCTTGTTCCTCACGGATTGAAAAAGTGTTGAGCCGTACACCGGGCATAGCAGCAGTTAATGTGAATTTGGCGCTGGAAACAGCACATGTAGAATATACACCCGGTAATATCAGTCCAAGGGAGATCATGGAGAAGGTAAGCAGTATCGGCTATAAAGCTTCTCTTAAAGAAGACCGCAAGGATCATGTGGATCGTCGTGGAAAAGAAATTCAGCATAAAAAGTGGAAATGGATCATTTCTGCAATTCTTTCGTTCCCATTGTTATGGGCGATGGCGGGTCATTTCTCCTTCACCGGCTGGATTCCAACACCGGATATATTTATGAATCCTTGGTTCCAGCTTGTGCTGGCTACCCCTGTGCAATTTATCATCGGTTGGCAGTTCTACGTCGGTGCTTATAAAGCCCTTCGTAACCGGAGTGCCAATATGGATGTGTTAGTCGTATTAGGGACGTCGGCAGCTTATTTCTACAGTCTTTATCTGACTATTGATTCCTTAAGCATGAAGGGAATGAATCATACTGTAGAAATGTATTATGAGACGAGTGCTGTACTCATTACACTTATCCTTGTCGGTAAATGGTTTGAGGCGCTGGCGAAAGGCCGTTCCTCTGACGCAATCAAAAGCTTAATGGGGCTTCAGGCAAAAACCGCCCTCGTAATTCGGGATGGGCAAGAAATGAATATCCCGACAGATGAAGTCATTCCTGGCGATATTGTACTGGTGAAACCCGGAACAAAGGTACCTGTGGATGGTGAGGTAGTCGAGGGATCTTCTTCTGTGGATGAGTCTATGTTGACCGGAGAGAGTATTCCTGTGGAGAAAAAAGCAGGGGATACCGTGATCGGTGCCACTATGAATAAGAATGGTATCTTGAGAATCAAAGCCAATAAAGTGGGTCGCGACACTGCGCTGGCTCAAATTATCCGAGTAGTGGAGGAAGCTCAAGGCTCCAAAGCTCCGATTCAGCGGATTGCCGATGTAATCTCAGGGATTTTTGTGCCGATTGTTGTGGGTATTGCCGTAATAACTTTTCTGATCTGGTATTTCTGGGCAGCCCCTGGCCAGTTCGCTGATGCCCTCGAAAAAGCCATTGCAGTGCTCGTAATCGCTTGTCCATGTGCGCTAGGTCTGGCAACGCCAACCTCCATTATGGCAGGATCGGGCCGGGCAGCAGAGCTTGGAATTCTCTTCAAGGGTGGGGAGCATTTAGAGGGAGCGCAAGGGATTCAGACCGTTGTACTAGATAAAACAGGTACAGTGACGAATGGTAAACCCGTGCTTACCGATGTTGTGACTACTACTGGAATTGCAGCTTATGGAAAAGAAAACGCGGAAAACCGATTGTTAGCTTTAACTGCAGCTGCTGAAAAGCTATCTGAGCATCCACTTGCGGAAGCTATTGTTGCTGGCGCTGCTGATAGAGGTTTGGCTTTGCCTACTGCTGAGCAGTTTGATAATGTGCCCGGACGTGGAATTATGGCCGTTGTCTCCGATCAGCAGGTTATGGTAGGCACGCGGCGGATGATGGAAGATCATCAGCTTGATATCACAGAATGGACTCCAATTATGAAGAAGCTGGAGGAGTCGGGAAAGACAGCTATGCTAGTAGCGGTAGAGAGTGAAATCGCTGGGATTGTGGCCGTTGCTGATACGATTAAACCGACCTCAAAAGCGGCTGTAGCCGCGCTCCATGATATGGGTATTGAAGTCGTAATGATCACTGGTGACAATAAAATTACAGCTGAGGCTATTGCGAAGCAGGCAGGGATCGAAAAAGTGTTAGCAGAGGTTCTGCCAGAGGGCAAAGCCGAAGAGGTTCGCAAGCTCCAACAGAATGGGACTAAGGTTGCCATGGTTGGGGATGGGATCAACGATGCTCCGGCACTGGCTACTGCCGATACGGGTATGGCGATTGGGACAGGAACGGATATAGCTATGGAAGCAGCTGATATTACGCTGATGCGCGGGGATCTGAAGAGTATTCCTGATGCGATCATGATGAGCCGCAAAACGATGAGAAATATTAAACAAAATTTGTTCTGGGCGCTTGCTTACAATACAATAGGAATACCGATTGCTGCACTTGGGTTTCTAGCCCCATGGCTGGCAGGAGCTGCGATGGCATTTAGCTCCGTGTCTGTTGTCTTGAATGCACTTCGGCTACAGCGGGTAAAGCTGTAATATCACTATCACTATTTAGGGAGTGGCCACAGTGCAAGTAAATAACGATACAATTTCTCTGTTAATGAAACATGCATCTGTCCGCAAGTTTCAGGATAAGCCAGTAAGTGAAGATCAGCTTAGCGCTATTATTGGAGCAGCTCAGATGGCTTCAACCTCAAGCAATGTTCAGGCTTATAGTGTTATTGCAGTTACTGACCCGGCACTAAAGACGGAGCTTGCGGGACTAGCGGGCAATCAGGCTTATATAGAACAATGCCCAGTGTTTTTGGTCTGGTGCGCTGATCTGTATCGGCTGCGCGAGGTGACGAAACCTCATTTGCAGGGAGAGACTTCTTATGAAGATTCTGCTGAGAACCTGATTGTTGCTACCGTTGATGTTGCGCTTGCTGCACAGAATGCTGCAGTGGCTGCGGAGTCACTAGGACTTGGAATTGTATATATCGGTGGAATCCGTAACCGGATCGCGGAGGTATCGGAATTGCTGGGACTGCCTGAATTGGTCTATCCGCTATTTGGGATGTGTGTAGGTTATCCTGACGGAGCTTCGGGCCTGCGTCCGCGGCTTCCACTAGAGGCTGTTCTGCATCGTAATCGCTACAATGCGGAAACCACTGTGGAGCAGGTCAAAACTTACGATAAAGTCTCCTCAGACTATATGCGTGAGCGGACCCACGGCGCCAAAGACACCCCTTGGTCGGCCATTATGGCGGAGCGATTGTCACAGCCAGCACGGCTGCATATGAAGGAGTTTCTGCTGGAAAAAGGATTCCTTCGGAGGTAACTAAACTTGCTTCACCTAAAGAGGCTGCCTTATTAGTAGTTCATTCTACTGATAGGGCAGCCTCTTTTTTTTATTCGAAGCCAGGAAGGTGACAGTTGTCATCTTAAAGAAATGACAGTCCATACTAATGTCATGTCTTCTTTTTCCATATGATTGAAATAGATCAAACGCATTCGGAAGCGGAGGGATTACGTTATGGATAATATTATAGAAATGCACGGGGTCAGCAAAATATATAAGGATAAAAAGGCCGTAGATAATATCAGCTTTAACATTGCTAAAGGTTCGATTACAGCTATTCTGGGACCGAACGGAGCGGGTAAAACAACGGCATTAGGCATGCTGCTGGGGCTAATAGAGCCTACCGAGGGTACAGTGGAGTTGTTCGGTCATCATCCGAAGGATAAAGCAGTACGTGAAAAGACTGGAGCGATGCTGCAGGAGGTAAGTGTAATGGATCGGCTAAAGGTGCGGGAGATCATTGATCTGATCCGCAGCTATTATCCAAAGCCTATGGATATGGAGTTTCTAATTAAGGCTACTGGACTTGCGCCAGCCGATTTGAATAGATACGCCGAGAAGCTCTCGGGCGGTCAAAAGCGTAGTTTGGGCTTTGCGCTCGCCCTCGCGGGTAATCCGGAGCTGATCTTTTTCGATGAACCTACAGTCGGACTTGATATTACTTCCCGGCGGCGGTTCTGGGAAACGGTTCGTGGACTTGCGGAGCAAGGAAAAACGATTGTGTTCACGACCCATTATTTGCAGGAAGCAGAAGATATTGCGGATCGTATTCTATTATTCAGTAAAGGCCACTTAGTTGCGGACGGAAGTCCAGATGAGATTAAATCGCGGATTGTGAAGCGTTCCGTGTCCTTCCTGCCTGTGGGTGATCGCTCGCAATTGCGCAGAAACCTGCTAGACCTAGCTGCTATAGAGGATTGTTATGAAAAAGATGGCCGCATTCACGTGACCACAGAGGATACAGATGAGGCGCTTAAAGCGATTTTTGTGGCTGGACTTCCTGTGAAAGATGTTCGAATTGATCAGGGACGTTTGGATGAGGCTTTTGAACAATTGACCATGAACCAAGAGGAGGCTGTCTAACCATGAGACTAATTACTGTACAGTGTAAAGCGGAAATGCTGCGGATCATCCGTAATCCCTATTATGTGTTCTGGTCTTTGCTCATGCCCATCATGTTCTATTTCATCTTCACCCGGGTGGTCAATACAGGTAGCGATGACCTAACGTGGCGTGCTCATTATTTAATGTCTATGGCGACCTTCAGTGTAATGGGCTCAGCCATTATGACGCTTGGCATCCGGTTGGTGCAAGAACGAACACAAGGCTGGACCACCTTTATTCGGATTACACCGCTGCCGGGATCGATCTATTTTTTCGGAAAAATGTTCGGACAGACGATGATGCATCTGTTTTCGGTCATTTGTATTTTTATCGCAGGCTATTTAATCAATGGCGTCTCTTTATCCGCAGGTCAATGGGTGCTTAGCGGGCTGTGGATCCTGATCGGTTCTCTACCATTTTTAGCGATTGGTACGCTTGTAGGTGCTATGAAACGGGTGGATACAGCCAGTGGAGTCAGCAACGTGATTTATATGGCTCTTGCTGTAGCAGGGGGCATGTGGATGCCGATTGAGATTCTGCCACGATTAATGCAGCGGATTGGTCATTGGTTGCCTTCCTATAACTATGGGAATGGAGCATGGGAGATCGTTCGTGGCTCAGCTCCGACGTGGAGTAATGTCTTGATTTTACTCGGATATTTGGTAGTTTTTATGTTACTATCGGTCTATATTCGAAAAAAACAGGAAGCGGTGTGAATGAATGGCTGAGCGTGCGAAGTTCCGGTTATTTCCACAAAAACAGGGATTTTTCCCTTTTGTATGGGCTGTTTATCTGGTTATGCCCATCCTGAATTTGCGCGGGGAGACTGGAATGAAGCTCATTCTGGGCGGGATTATGATAGCGGTATTTGCCCTCAGCTATCGCCAGCTGTATTGGGTGCGGGGTGGAGTGTTTAATGTTTGGTTAATTATTCAAATGTTGATCATCGTGGTGCTTAGTGTGTTCTATACCCCCTATAATCTGTACATGGGCTTTTTCACCGCAAATTTTATCGCATATTATACGGAGAATAAAGGGTTCAAAATTGCATTTGCTTCTTTTGTGATCATGATCCTTTCGGTGCTGGTCTTAGTGGGTCGTGAGATGGAGTGGGGAAGCGTGATGTTTTTAGCTCCGTTTATTATTATTATGTTGATTAGTCCGTTCGGAGTGAGGTCCATGAATCGGAATCAGAAGCTGGAGAAAGAGCTGGATCAAGCCAATGAGGTGATTAAAGAGCTGGTGAAGCGTGAGGAACGAATGCGAATCGCCCGTGACCTGCATGATACCCTTGGCCATACCTTGTCCTTGATTACGTTAAAGAGCCAACTCGTAGAGAAGCTGGTGACGAAAAATACGGAGCGAGCTCAAGAGGAAGCACGAGAAATTCAGCGCACTTCACGGGCTGCGCTCCGTCAAGTGCGTGAGCTAGTGTCGGAAATGCGAGCGATCTCAGTAGCAGAGGAACTGGCTGAAGCTGGAGAGATGCTGCGAACGGCAGAGATCGCCTTAGAAGTGGAAGGGGATATCTCTCTGGAGGGGGTATCCGACCTGACGCAAAATATCCTTAGCCTCTGTATCAAAGAAGCAGTGACTAATATCGTAAAGCATAGTAGAGCGGACAAATGCTTCATAGGAGTGGCAAAGCTGGCTGGAGAAGTGCGAATTACCGTTAAGGATAACGGCATTGGTCTACAGCATGGGGAGAGAGGGAATGGTGGGCTTAGCGATGGAAATGGCATGAAGGGAATGGCAGAGCGTCTATCCCTGATTGATGGCTCCCTGTCGCTAAGCTCAGCTGAGGGTCAGGGAGCTACGCTGATCGTTACCATCCCGCTAATCGTAAAAGATGCACAAGGGGGTGAGACTGCATGATAAGCATTGTTATAGCGGAGGACCAACGTCTGCTTCGGGGAGCGATGGCTTCTTTGCTGGATCTTGAAGACGATATCGAAGTAGTCGGAGAAGCTTGTGATGGGGCGGAGGCGTTAGCTTTAATCGACAAGCTTCAGCCAGATGTCTGTCTCATGGACATTGAAATGCCGTTCAAGAGCGGGCTGGAGGTTGCAGAAATATTGCGGAGTAAGGGTTGTCCGACCCGAATTATTATTTTGACCACCTTTGCCCGTCCAGGGTATTTTGAGCGTGGAGTAAAGGCTGGTATTCAAGGGTATTTGTTGAAGGACGAGCCTGTAGATAAGCTAGCTGAATCTATTCGTCGTGTCATGGCTGGACATCGGGAGGTATCTCCTGAGTTAGTCTTCGGCAGTCTGCGGGAGGAGAATCCATTAACAGCACGGGAGCGCGAGATTTTAAAACTGGCTGGAGAAGGGCAAACCGCGAGCGAGATAGCCTTTTCGCTGCATCTGTCTTATGGCACTGTCCGCAATTACATCTCTGAAATACTCAATAAGCTGGAAGTGAAAAGCCGGATTGAGGCGGTACGGCTGGCGGAAGAAAAAGGCTGGATTTGAGGGGAGGAGGGCATTGTTATGCAAATATTTCTGATTCGTCATGGTGATCCGGACTATTCCATAGATGATCTAACGGAATTCGGGCATCAGGAAGCAGCGGCATTGGGAAAACGCATGGCATCTATCGGACTGGATGAATTATATGCTTCACCATTGGGTAGAGCACAGACAACAGCAAGTTATGTGGCCAAAGAGACGGGACTTGTAATTCAGACAGAACCTTGGACTTGTGAATTGGATTGGACAGGGATTATGTTGGATGGACAAATGGCGCCTATATGGGATAGTCCGGGAGAACATATTAGTGAACTATCGAGTGGAAAAAGAGAATGGTCTGATCAAACAGATCATTGGTTAAAACAAGAGGAATACAGATTGCGGTTTAGCGAACTACAAGCGGCTTCAGATCAATTCTTGCTTAGCCACCACTATAAAAGAGAAGATGGCCTATATCGTATCCTCGAGCCTTCTACCAAGAAGATTGGAGTTGTGTGTCACGGTGGCTTTGGCCTTGCATGGCTAGCCCATTTATTGCAGATTCCTTTAGCCTTGGCTTGGTCCGTATTTTGGCTTGCTCCAAGCTCGGTAACGACGATCTTGTTTGAAGAGCGCAGCGAGCACTATGCAGTTCCCAGATGTATTGGATTGGGAGATGTCTCCCACCTCTATGCTGGGGGTATGAACTATCGCCCAAGGGGATTAATGGGTAATCATGTTTAAGGTGACTGATTAAGAGCGAGCAAGAACATTGTCTATGAAGTGAAAGGCCATCCCGCAGAGGATGGCCTTTTTTAATAATACAAGAAAGTATAAGTTTGGCACGAGACATTATCCTTCTATTTCTCCCATAAACGCTTACCGTCCTTTAGGGGCACCGAAGGCGCTTTTGCTTGCATATAAGAATCATGCCCCTTGCCCAGTTCCTGATTTCCACTTGCTATTGTGCTAACGGACTTAGATGCAGCTATTTGTACATTTTAAGCCTTTTGGAGGAAGTTGCGGACTCGAGAGATCTTATTTTCCATAAATGGAGGGAATATCGTGCTATTTTAGTGATATAAAGTCTCTGAAGTCCGTTAGCATCCCAGAACAGCGAAATAGTTACGAATAAGGGCTGTGGTGTCCGAACGCAATTCTGAATTCTGCTCGCAATAAAGCTACATTTGCAGATAGCAGCAGCTTTTTCATGAAATGGTCCACTAATTTTGGTTTTGAGCCTAAATTATCTGAAATTCCACTCTTCACCGTGGATTTAATTTCACCTGTGAACCTTTGCCACCTGTCTGTATGCCAGTTTCCTTCGTTCCAACTTCCTTCAAGTCAGTCACTAGTCGTTCCAATACGGCCTTGGAGGCAGCAGCTTCCTTCGCACCGGAAGCTTTGACAACTAATTGCACCGGCTTGCCGGAGCGTAGATGCTTCTCGGCCTGACGGAGCTTCGTATCGTAGTCATGCTCTTCAATATGAGCAGTGAAGCGGAGCTCTTTGACCTTCTCCTTGCTGCCGCCCTTTGCAGCTGAGCCCCCACTGGCCTTGCGTGCTGAGGCTGCTTCTTTCTGCGCGGCCGCTTTTGCTTTGCCCTTTGCAGTTAGGCTGCAGGGCGGTGGGCTGCTCATTAGCGAGGTGCATACCAGATCAGCTCCCGCTGATCTGGCCATGGCCAGCGCCTCTTCCCGGGAGACGATCCCCAGCTTTTCACCCCTAAGTCCTGTAAGGACTACTTCGGATGCTCTGATTTGTTCATTGATTAATACTGCCACTGCTATGAATCCTCCCCTGATAACGATGATAAAGCTATCATATATGGAACTAGCTTGAGGTTCAAATGTGGAGCGTAGGATTAGCGTTACTAATCCTCTCAATTTCTTTTTTTATGATTTGTAGGATTAGTTTTTTAGATGATGTTGCTAGATATTCTCGGTTGCGCTGCTGTAATATACCCACTTGAATGAACGGCTCGCTTAGTTCAACATCTATTTTTACGATATCTGTCATTAAAGCTGTCGAATCAAGCACTACCCCCACCCCAGGGTTCTTTCTTACAAAATGAGGAATAGCAGAAATTTGGCTTATGGTGGATAAAGTGGGCTTTGATTCGAATCTCGAAAATTGCTTAGCTAACCGAAGGTAATATAAGCAAGTGCGTCCTCCAGCTATAATTGGATATTCAAGAATTTCTCGAAATGAAATCTCGTCTCGTCCGTTTAAAGGATGATTTTCATCTACTATAAAAGCGATTTTCTCGTGATAAAGCGGTTCGAAATAAAAGAAAGACAGGTCGGACGGCTCACCGCAGATGGCGAAATCCAGTTCTCTTTGTAGAACAAGTTGTGAGAGGGAATCAGTGTTACCCTGAATGAAGTTACATGCCATCTTTGTTTTTTGCTCCTGAAACTTTCGCAAGGCGTTCGGTAGGACGGATTCCATCATGGATTCAATGCTTCCGATATGAAGTGTACCAATTTCGTCATGCTGTAAAGCTTTGGTGAGTTCTGTTACATAGTTCCAATGTTGAATAAGGTTATCGATTTCCCCTGCAAAAACTTGCCCAGCACTTGTCAGTTCTACTTCCCAGCCTCTGTGAAAGAGTTGTATGCCCAGTTCTTTTTCAAGTCGTTGAATTTGGTTGGTAATAGTAGACTGTGCATAATTCAACTTCTCGGCAGCGCGTGAGAAAGTGCCTTCTTGAAGAATGGTCTTAAAAGCCATCAGTTCTTTTAGATCCATCGATTGTCACCTCTATCGGTATAATTGATTAAGATTATTATCTTATTCAATTATATAAATAAAAATACTGAGAGTACAATAAAAGAATTCCAAAGAAGGAGTGAATTAAAATGCCATTTATTAGAGTCAGTTATCTGGAGCAACAATACGACATTCATCAGCTAGAAGGAATATGCAGAGCGATTATGAGCGCGTTAATTCAGCATTTTCATGTACCGGAGGATGATATGTTTCAGGTTTTTCATGCGCATAAAGCGGGGGAATTTTTTTATAGTAAAGATTATTTAAATATTGAACGAAGCGACGGACTGATATATATCCAAGTTACGCTAAAATCCGGAAGATCAACGGAACAGAAGAAAAGCTTTTACGCGAGGCTAGCCGAGGAATTATCGATGACGCTAAACATCAGAAAAGAAGATATATTCATTGTGCTCGTCGATACGGAATTCGAAGATTGGTCGTTTGGTAACGGTGTTGCTCAAATGCTACAACCTCCGGTTAGGGAGGTGTAATATGGCGCATCAGAAAATCGTCACAAATGTACGGGAATCGTTAGGGGAGTTCGCTCCGGCATTCGTCGACTACTCGGAAAATGTGTTATTTGGGGACTTATGGAGACGTGAGCAATTATCACTTCGGGATCGTAGCATGATTACGATTTCTGCCTTGGTGATGGGGGGCATGACGGAACAACTCCCCTATCATCTGCGCTTGGCTTTAGAGAACGGCTTACAACTTGAAGAAATCGTGGAGGTCATCACCCACCTTTCTTTTTATGCAGGTTGGCCGCGAGCCTCTTCAGCTCTAGAGGTTGCAAAGGATGTCATAGGAAAAAATAAATAATGTCTGACTTTTCAATCCCATCCGTAACCTTTAGGAACTTCATTGGCACTTGTATATAATACGGAAGAAGGGAGCGGAGGACAGATGCT
The DNA here is from genome assembly GCF_038005365.1 of Paenibacillus sp. FSL H8-0315. Classification (NCBI taxonomy): domain Bacteria; kingdom Bacillati; phylum Bacillota; class Bacilli; order Caryophanales; family Paenibacillaceae; genus Paenibacillus; species Paenibacillus sp. FSL H8-0315. Next base: position 3,780,388 of record NZ_JBBOTA010000001.1, read on the forward strand.
TCAGTATATCGAAGAGGCTAAACAAGGAGACCGACAAGCTTTTGAACAGATTGTTAAGCACTTTACACCGATGGCCAATGCAGTTGCGTTCGAAAAGCTGCGTGACTATCAATTAGCGGAAGATGCTGTGCAGGAAGCTTTCACAGAAGCCTTTTTGCATTTGAATAAATTACGAGCAGTAGAGGCATTCCCGGGCTGGTTTAAAGCTATTGTGGTGCGGCAATGTTATCGCATCTTGCGAAGAAAGCAGCATCCTGCATTACCCTACGAGGAAGCTGCGCAAGCGACAGAATCTTCATTTTCTATAGCAGATATTATTGAGAAAAAGGAAACCCAACGGCTGGTTCACGAGTCTATAGCTGCATTAACGTCCAATATGCGGATTGCCGTTCAATTATATTATTTTCAAGGCTACTCACTACAAGAGATTGCTGACTTTCTGGGGACTTCGGTTTCGGTATTGAAGAAGCGACTTTTTGATGCCCGCCGCAAGCTGAAAGGTGCATTGCCTGTAGCAGATGTTCTTTCCGTATTCAACCATTTGTACGAAGGGGGAAAAGCTGTGCTTCACATTGTAAATGGAGATGTAGTGGGAGAGAAGCTGCGGCAAGGAATCGTGAAAGGTGATGTACTAGTGTGGAGAGAGGTATATTCGCATGGGCCGGTATTTTTGGATCCTGCCGATGGAGATAACCGCGCTGTTCGAGCGCAATATTTGGAACAAACGATGGGGATTCCGCAGAGGGAATTTATCGCCAATAGTGAGAGGCAAGAGAAGATTTTAGCTGATTTCCATAAATATGAAGAAGTGGTGTTATGGTTCGAGCATGACCTTTTCGATCAGACGATGCTCAGTTATTTACTCCATTGGTTCTCGAAGCAGAAAATGTTAACCACCAAGCTAAGCTTACTATGCATTGGAGAGTATCCGGGAATAAAGTTATTTCGAGGACTTGGACAACTTTCTATAGAGCAGATGGAAACATTATCAGGCACATGGAAGCTAATCGGAGCCAAAGAATTAGAAGCAGGTCAAGCACTCTGGGAAGCCTATGTATCACCGAATCCAGAATTGCTGCAACAACGATTAACTACAGATACATCGGCGTTACCCTTTGCACATGACGCCTTCCGGGCGCATTTATCGCGCTTTCCTTCTACTACAAACGGACTTGGCATCGTAGAACAAATCACGCTGGAGATGATCCATGAGGGAATAAAATCACCCTATGAGCTGTTCAAAAATGTGGGTGATAAGCTTCATATCTTGGGAATGGGCGACTTGCAATATTGGCATATCCTAAGAAAGATGGTACAAGGCACGTACCCTTTGCTACAAACCCATGGATGCAATGAGTTCCCTGTTTATAACGATTCAGTAATGCAATTTAAAGACTGTGAGCTTGTATTAACAGAGCTAGGTAAGAGTGTAATAGCTGGAAACGAAGACTGGGTGCAGAAGAATGGCAGCGATGAGTGGTTTGGAGGTGTACATCTGCAAGGATTGACTCCGCGCTGGCGGTGGAATCCGTTGGTCGGTGCGCTTCAGGAGAGAAGTGCCGAGGCGTAATTTATTAATCTAAATGTTTGCTACACAAGGCATATTGAGCATAAAAAGACTTCCACTAACTTGGAGATACTCAAACGCTCCAGAGGGGGAAGGCTTTTTTGTTGTATCCATATATTATATGAATAGTAAATATAGTATATATCATCTATTTAAAGGGTGATTGATCTTTGTTGGAGAATATTATCTATAGAATAAATAGTGAAAGTATTCACTTGATGATGCAAAGGGAGGAATATTCGTTATACGATAGGAGGATGATGTATCAATGTCCATACAGAATAAAACAGCAATGATAAGAATTGCAAAAGCAAATTTAAAAGCGGAAAAAACCAAAAATTACTTTGTAGGCAGTGTGATAGCTTTAGCTGCGTTTTTATTAACTGTTGTAATGACCTTTGGTTATAATTCTTTTACTAACCTACAACATGAGTCGAATTTCCAGGCTTTATTCTATAATCTCAATAACAATGAAATCTCACGATTGAAAGAAATAGAGGGAATTAATAAAATCGGACTCTATAAGGAAATAGGCAGAGAGAAAAAAGAAGAACGCTTATTGTCCATTCTCTACACGGATCAAGCCATGATGGATTTATCAAATGCCAATATCGTTCTGGGGAAGTTCCCTACAAAAGAAAATGAAATTGCAATAGAAAAAGACTTTCAGTTATCCGATGATCGAAGCCTGGGGCTTGGCGATTCTATTTCTTTGCAATTTAGAAACAATGCCAGCAAAGAATTTCAAACCAGCCAATTTGTGATTTCTGGAATTCTGCAAACAACCGCATCAGGTAACGAGAATCGAATCGGCTACAATGCTCTGGTATCAAGCGCGTTCGTTGAGGCAGATCCGTTTCTTTCCAAAGAGGATTACTCCGCGGCAATTAGCATCAACAACAGCAGCAGTTATTCCAACGAGGAACTGAAGTCAAAAATCAAAGAAATAGGGCAGCGAATGGGTATCTCTGAGAGAAATATTCAGATCAATAATGTGAATGTGGACAGTAATAATCTGTCAGGAAGCACTGTGATATCCATCTTGTCTATCATGCTGATCATCGCACTGGCTTGTTGGCTAGTTATCTACAATATCTTTTATATTTCAATTACTAAGCGAATTAAACAATACGGACAACTTAGAGCAATCGGTGCAACAAAAAAGCAGATAAAACAGCTAGTTCTATATGAAGGGAAAAATCTTTCAAGAAAATATATCCCTATTGGAGTTATCTTAGGATGTTTAATGAGCTGGATTTTAAGTGGCTTTCACTGGAATGCAGTTCCAAGTTTTTCACTTGCCTTTTTAGCCGGTTTGCTCACCAAAGTAACAGTTAGAGCTTCATTAAACGCACCATCTAAATTCGCATCAAGAATCTCTCCTATAACGGCGATTAGACATGTAGATGCCGATGTTAATACAAAAAAGGAGAAAAGAAACTCGAAAAGACTCACACCATTTTCTTTAGCTGCATTGAACTTATCAAGAAGCAGGAAAAAGACGGTGTTAACTTTGCTGTCTCTTTTTTTAAGCGGAACGCTATTTGTTTCCTTGGGGACATTGTTAAACTCGGTCGATCCAATCTCAAAAGCAGAGAAATATTTTCCGAATCATGGTCGGTTTGATATTCAAATTAATAATGAGTTGTATTCTGAAACAACCTCATTAAGTGATCTTCAGACGGAAGGGCAACTATCTACTTCTTTAAAAAATAAAATCCTAGCTATAAATGAAGTTGAGGACGTAATCGAACATCAGTATATTGAAGCTGCTATCGAAGGAATAAAAACGGATGATGGGGCCGCGATAGTCAGTATTGAGAATATCCCTACGTTAAACAACGAAAGATGGAGTAGTCATTTGGCTGAGGGGAAGATCCCGGATGTTGATTCGTCGGATGCATCCTACATTCTCCTTAACAGCGCCAGTAGTGACTTAGATTATTACGGGGCTCATTACGCTGTCGGTGATCATATTTCATTCATAATTGCTAATGATCAGGAGAAGGTTAAACATGATTTTGAGATCATTGGAGATATTACGGATAAGAATTCAGGAACTTCATTTTATCTTCCACCCAAAGTAATGCAAACTGTAGCCCCTTTTAATAGCAATAAGAGCTACGAAGTTATTACTATGGATAAATCGAATGAAGAGTTAATAAAGAGTGAGTTAGAGGGTGTGATTCTCAATGAGGATACACTCAAATTATTGTCTTTTTCCGAAGTTGTGGAATCCAATAGAATTGCTTTTAGAACTATCACTATTTCAGTGTATAGTTTTATGGTTTTTATAGCAGTATTCAGTATGATCAATCTCTTGAACACCATAATCACCACTATTTCTGCAAGAAAAGGGGAGCTAGGCCTTATGCAAGCCATAGGAATGAGCCGAAAACAATTAATGGCTATGTTAACCTATGAAACAGGATTTTTAGTTGTTGGAAGCTTTACGATGGCTCTTTTTACGGGCAATCTAATGGGATACATGATAAGTAAGAGTGCAGGGAATATGGGGGGGCTTTCCTACATTCAATACCAATTCCCTTGGAGTGCTATTTTCCTGTATTTCTTGGTTATTTTACTTGTCCAGACTGGTATGGTTCAGTTTGTTAGACGATCAATATCGAAGCAGAGCATTATAGAGCAATTAAATTAACGATGCGGAAAGTTTAGCTATATTTAATAAATCCCTCGCCTTTATACGGGCCAAACGTGAAAATAAATAGTGAGTAGCAATTAACGTTGAAGGGTGATTTATATGCTGAAACTGCCGGTGTATCATTCCGTAATTTCTTCCCATGCCATAGTACCCGTAATTAATGATCTTTATGAAATCGGGGATGTTCTGGAGTGTAGTTTTTATGAGAACGGACTTAATGATACCTATTTACTAAAGACCTCTATTGATAAATACATTCTTAGGATCTATAAAGCTCATTGGCGAAATAAACATGAGATTGATTTTGAAGTGGAGTTATTGAATCACTTAAATAAGAAGAATATCCCTGTATCGGCTCCGGTAATCAGCAGGGATGGTGGTTACCTAATTGAGCTGGAGGCTCCTGAAGGAACACGTTACGCAGTTCTGTTTACTTTTGCAAAAGGCAATTATTCCGATGAAAAAGCTAGCTGTGAATTATACGGTGAACAAGTGGCTAAGATGCATCTGGCTATGGATGATTTCGAATGTGGGCAGCAAAGATTTACGCTTAATCTGGATCATCTGCTTAAAGAACCGCTTCAATCGATTCGCAAGCCTTTATCCCACAGGCAAGAGGATATCGATTATCTAGAATCTTTGTCGGAAGTATTGGCAAATAGCATAGCTGAAATCTCATCAGAGCTGGATTGGGGGGCATGTCATGGTGATCTTCATGGAGCGAACGTACATTTCTACGAGGATACCCTGACTCATTTCGACTTTGATTGCGGAGGTTTTGGCTGGAGGGCCTATGATGTTTCCGTGTTTCTGTGGTCAAGGGTTAGAGGGAAAGAACGAGAGCATTTTGACAATGAACAATGGACTGTTTTCCTGGATTCATACCAAAAGCATAAAGTATTATCTGAGAACGATTTAAAGGCAATCCCTATATTTGTTGCTATCCGGGAGATATGGTTGATGGGTCTGCACACAGGGAACGCACAGGTTTGGAGTTGTGGGTGGCAAAACGATCATTACTTCAATACTAATCTGCAATTCCTACGTAATTGGTGTGAAGTTCATTCTATCCAATAGACAATACCCAAACAAGAAGCCACTCCATATTTAGGGGTGGCTTTACTTCAGTCATTATTCATAAACGTCTTATGATAAGCGTTACGATATTGGGTGGGTGTCATGTTTTCGTATTTTCGGAAGAGGCGCATGAAATATTTATCGTCGGTGAATCCCGTCTCTGTCGCGATGTCCCTCACGCTTAATGCGGTTCTGGTTAGTAGCTCCTTCGCTTTAGTCACACGTACTGAATGGATATATTCTAATGGCCCCATGGAGGTATGCTGTTTAAATAGCCGAGCTAGATAGTCCTTGTTGTAATTGAATTTATCCGCGATGATGGCCACGGTAAGCGGTTCGCTTGCATGTATCCTTGTCCACTCAGCTATTTTGACGAAGGTGACATCTTGCTGTGCGCGGATCAGCTTACTGGCGAACGGCTGAAGTGCATGCTCAGACAGCTCAATTAAAAGCGAGGTCAGCAAATAATTAACGCTGGAATAGGTTAAATACCCCGAGTTGGCCACATGAAGGATTTGATTCGCTAGAATATGAATCCGGTCACTATGTTGGATTTTTATGATTTGGGGCAGATATAGATCATGTACGGACCATAAGCGCTGTGTGCGCGAAAAGATTTCTTCTGCCTCAGGCTTCATTTCCTCCTCACTCAGTAATAACCCCTCGGTTGTCAGTTCGAAATGAAACCAATAAAACTTAACCCCGGGTCGTGACTCTCTATAGCCGACATGTGTGCGATTAGGCATGAGCAGAAGAGCTTCGTCGGGGCCTACTTCAAATTGTTTGTTCTCCTCACTCAAATATACCGTTTCGTTCACGCCAATGATTAGTTCGTAGTTCCCCATAACACGCTCCACATGCTTCCATGGTGTTTCTGAGATAAATTCACCTGCCGCTGTAAAATGAACAGGTGCATCTGCATTTATTTTTAAATAGCTCATGCGGTCCTCCTAGTATTCATAAGTCGGGTTTGTCCACTATTTGTACGACTGGTCTACCGACAAATCAACGTTCCGGTGTTATCTTATGGATACAAATATACACTTGTCATCTAACCCTGACAAGATTGCGAGGGAGCGATTTCATTGAAGACGCAAGCTTTTGATCTACAGAACGTACGAATTGATTCAGGTCCACTTCTCCATGCGATGGAGTTAAATACTGATTATTTACTTAAGCTTGAGGCAGATCGGCTTCTGTCGCGTTTTCGCGAATATGCTGGCTTAGAGCCTAAGGCTGCTCACTACGAGGGCTGGGAATCTCAGGGTATTAGCGGCCATACGTTAGGCCATTATATTTCTGGATGTGCGTTAATGTATGCCTCTACGGGAAATGAAGAGCTGCTACAACGCGTGAATTATGTAGTAGATGAATTAGAGCAATGTCAGGATGCGCATGGCAATGGCTTTATTTCCGGCATTCCTCGTGGCAAGGAGTTATTTGAGGAAGTGAAGGCAGGCGACATTCGCTCACAGGGCTTTGACCTCAACGGAGGTTGGGTGCCGCTTTACACGATGCATAAGCTGTTTGCAGGTCTTCGCGATGCTTATCGATTGGCCGGCAATCAGAAGGCGCTCGTTATTGAAACGAAGCTGGGGCTGTGGCTTGAGGATATTTTTGCAGGGCTGAGTAAAGATCAGATCCAAGAGGTGCTGCGTTGTGAGTTTGGCGGCATGAATGAAGCGCTGACGGATTTGGCAGAGGATTCCGGAGAAGATCGTTTCCTCGCGTTAGCGGAAAGCTTTTATCATGGGGAAGTGTTTAATGATCTGGCCGTAGAAAAAGATACCCTAGCTGGAAGACATGCTAATACACAGATTCCAAAAATCATCGGAGCTGCTAGACAATATGAGGTAACTGGGAAGGAGCATTATGCAGGTATTTCCCGCTTCTTCTGGGATCGGGTCGTGAATCATCATTCTTATGTGATCGGCGGCAACAGCTATAATGAGCATTTTGGTGAACCGGATAAGTTAAATGATCGATTGGGTGAAGGCTCTTGTGAGACATGCAACACGTACAACATGCTGAAGCTGACTAAGCATATGTTCCAATGGGATGCGTATGCAGCGTATGCAGATTACTACGAACGTGCGATGTATAACCACATCTTAGCCTCTCAGGAGCCGGTAGATGGCCGGGTATGTTACTTCGTATCTCTCGAGATGGGTGGACATAAATCGTTTAATTCGCAGTTCGAAAGCTTTACGTGTTGTGTAGGTTCGGGAATGGAAAGCCATTCTATGTATGGCTCGGCGATATACTTCCATAGTGCAGATGAGCTTTATGTCAATCAGTACGTACCTTCTACAGTGGCTTGGAAAGAGCAAGGCATTAGCTTGCAGCAAGAGACCAGGTTCCCGGCAGAGGGACAAGGTATACTACGGATCAGTGCAGCACAGCCAACGAAATTCACATTAAAGCTAAGATATCCTTACTGGGCTGAGCAAGGGATGAGTGTTAGCGTAAATGGTGAAGACGTTCAAGTAAATGTAGGCAAATCTAACTACTTTACTTTGGATAGAGAGTGGCAGGATGGAGACGTTGTCGAATACAATATTCCGATGTCGGTGAGAATCGAGACGATGCCGGATAATCCGAACCGAGTTGCATTCCTTTACGGGCCACTTGTGCTCGCAGGTGATTTTGGGCCTATAAATGCAGAGACCAATAGAGATCGCGCCCTTGCTTCCGTATTAATCGGAGATCGGGACACACTGACGGACAACCTCATCCAATCTAATGTGAGCAAAAATGTGTTCCGGATGAAAGGTTTAGGGTATACAGGGGATCATGAGCTTCGTCCGTTCTACCCTATGCATGATCATCGTTATTCCGTGTATTGGGATTTATTCACACCGGAAGAGTGGAAGCTGGCAGAGGCTGAATATCGCGAAGCTGTGGAGAATAACTTGCTGCTTGAGCAGTTAACTGTCGATTCGGTACAACCTGCTGAAATGCAGCCTGAACGCGATCATAATTTCACAGGTGAATTTGTAGGCTTAGGTAAAATCCACAATCGCAAGTATCGGGACAGCTGGATCAATGGCTGGTTCTCCTTCACGATGGAAGTTTTGCCGGATAAGCAAGTGGATTTGGTGGTCACGTATCTGAAGTCGAACGATACTTCGCTGGCATTTGATATTTTGGCGGATGGGGAGCAACTTGGTGTAGGCACTCTTGAGTCTGAGGAGATGAATAAGCTGGAGACGATTCGCTATGAACTCCCGCAGCCGATCACGAGCGGCAAATCAGCAGTTACGATCAAGTTTGCTTCTCATGAAGGACATAAGGTTGGCCAAGTGGCCGGACTACGTATCGTTAAACGTAATTCTTGAATAAAAAGGCTTACAGAATTATAATAGGGTCAATTCTTTTAATTGAGGTGAAATGGATGTCTTTCCGTACCGTTACAAGGAACTAGTTATCGGGCTGGGTGAAACGCGTACCAGCTATCAAGGGGGGAGTCTACCCTTTTGATTACAACTAACTAGAGCTTTGAACGGTGCCATAGGCAGCTATTTTTGTAGAGCCAGGCACTTAACCTATTTAACTTAGAGAACCGTTTATTTGTGGATGGTTTTTTACAGTGGGATAGGAGCGTCTGGCTTTTTTGCATTCAATTAAAAGAGGGGATAAACGATATGTTAAAAAAGAGTCTAGCTCACCTAAAGTGGTGGGTATGTGGTTATATTTTATTGGGTTTTGCCATTCAGCTGTTAAGTAGTTTAGGGGTTGTTGTCTTTCAAAAAATATTAGATAAGGCCACGGTAATCAACAGTTTTGGTGAAATATCCACATTAATTATAGTGTATGGGGCTCTGCTAGCTGGGGTGGCGATCCTGAATTATATAGACGAATACCCGAGTGTGTTTTTATCGAACAGCATCACGGAGCGGTTAAAGATTCTTGCACTGTCCAAAATATCAAAAATGGATTATCAAGCGTATCAGGATATGGGAACAGGGCAGATGATTAAGGTGATCGAGAACGGGGCAGCGGCTGGAAACAGCATTATTTTTTCTTTTTTTCTCAAAACACTACATGAGTTGTTACCTACTCTTCTATTCAGTCTAGTCTTTATCAGCTTCTATGATCTAAGGATCATGTTAGTGATTGCAGCTGGCTATGTGGTCGTCTTTCTGATAACAAATCTGTTGTTGAAATTTCTGTATGCGATGAAGGCTGCCATTCTCCAAGAGCAAGAAAAGATGTCCAGATTCTCTATCCGCGGGTTTATGGAATTGGTCGTCTTTAGAACCAACAAGAGATATGAGAAAGAGATCGATAAATTAAGCCAGACCGCACGCACTATCATTCATAAAAATGCTCAGCTAAAAATGATCCATGAAGCTTTTTTTGCTATATTCGAGTTATTTGTCACGATCATTAAAGTTGTTGTCCTGATTTATGGTGTGAAAAGCATTGTCGCAGGCGAGACCTCCCTTGGTATTGTGGTCGCATTGTTTATGTTCATCGATAAAATTTATACCCCAATTGCCATCTTTAATGTTTTATTTGTAGATTACAGACTGAATAAAGTGACCTACAGAAGATTCGAGGAATTTATTGCTGCCCCAGAAGATAAGAACTTGGAATCCGGAGAAGCCATCACTGAGCTCCAAGGCAATATTGAGTTTAGGGAGGTGTCCTTTACTTATGGGAATGTGCAGATTCTGAATAACCTGTCATTTTCGCTTACGCGAGGAGTTTCCGTTGCTATTGTCGGATTAAGTGGAGGCGGGAAATCTACGCTGATTAAATTGATTGTGGGGTTATTAAAAAAGGGCGAAGGTGAACTCTTACTGGACGGTAAGGATATCGATGAGATTCGTTTGAATAGCTACTATGATCATATTTCCTATCTATCCCAAGATACGCCGATTTTTGATGCTACGATAAGGGATAATATTGTATTTGATGAGGATACTCTGTCGGATGAAGAGCTATATGAGATTCTGGGAAAAGTTCATTTGCAGGAAAAAGTAAGCCATTTGCCGGATCGCTTAGATACTTTGGTGGGCGAAAAAGGTCTCAAATTATCAGGAGGCGAAAGACAGCGATTAGCCTTTGCCAGAATCATTGCCCAAAAAAGAAATATTCTAATTCTGGATGAGCCTGTGTCAGCGCTTGATAATATCACTGAGCAAAGTCTTATGGAGACGATTTTAAATGAATTTAAGGACAAAACTATCATCATTGTGGCCCACAGGCTTAATTTTATAAAAGACGTTGATAAGATATTGGTAGTGGATCAAGGGTCAATTGTTGGGGAAGGGAAGTTTGATGATTTAATAGAACAGTGCGAAGCTTTTAAAGCGTTATGGAATAGAAAAATATCGTTTACAGATTATCGATAAATTGCTAGACTCTTCTAAAAAAAGAGGTGCTATCTATGGCTTGGCCAACACATATTGTAGCGGTGGGTGGAATTGCAATAAATGAAGAGGGAGATATTCTTTTAGTAAAAACACATCATGGTGGGTGGGTATTTCCTGGAGGACAAGTGGAAGTTGGAGAAAACCTAATGGATGCACTAATTCGCGAGATTAAAGAGGAAAGTGGAATAGATATCGTTGTTTCTCAATTGATTGGCGTGTATTCGAATACAGGTATGCATAAATGGTATGACGGTGAGACGGATGTTCCTACCAAGGTCATGTTAGACTTTATCTGCAAGCCCGTGGGTGGAGAATTAAGTACTTCGGAGGAAACATCTGAAGTGATGTGGGTAGCCAAGGAGAAGGTGCTGGATCTGATTTCTGCAGCGGCTATTCGTACCCGCTATCAAGCTTATTTGGATTTCGACGGAAATACTAGGTACATGGATTATGTAACTGGAGGTGCGTTTGGAGTTAAATTGGATCGGACGGTGTAAAAAAAGAAGCTTTGAGGCTTTCCCGAAAGGGAAGGCCTCTTTTGTTGGGAATGAGCAATCATTCCGCTATATCGTATAAGGATTGTATCGAATCATCTCAATTAAATTCACTGCGGCTGCTGATAAGGGCTCATTTTTACGTGTACAGATTGCAATGGTATTTTTCAGATGGACTCCTTCTAAATATACTCGGCACAATTCTCCACGCTCTACATATTTGCGTACGACTAATGAAGAAACGAAGTTTGCGCCATATCCGGCGATAACGGCTTTGATGGCTTCATGTAGTCCATTAAATTGCAGAGAGATGATAGGAGCGGGTGTGTTGTATGTGCGGCATAAAGATAATAATCGCTCCCGCGTTGAACTCCCTTCTTCACGCATAACGAAGGGTTCCTTCATCATTTCGGATAGAGAAACTTGCTGATTGGCATAACGATGATCGGGTGCGACTACAAACCATAACTCGTCCTGAAATAACTCCTCTGTCTGGATTGTATCTGGATAAGCCTCGGCGATTCCTCCATAAATAGCTATATCCACATCTACATTTAACAGCTGCTTGAGGGCATCACTTGAGTTGGTAGTGGTGATCATCATCTCCACTTGTTCATATTGCTGCTTAAACTTTGCAATCCAGGTAGGAATGAGAAAGTGAGCAGGCAAATACGTTGCGGCTAGACGGATACTTCCGTTACTGCCGTTAACATAATCTTGAGCGAATTGCTCAATTTGTTGTTCTACGGCGAACAGTCGCTTGGCGAGTAGAGTAAGCTCTTCCCCTGCATCTGTTAAAGCAATTCCTCTGCCTTGAGGTTTAAATAGGGCAAAGGACAGTTCCTTTTCGAACTTCTTAATCTGCGCAGTGATGGCAGGCTGACTTATATTTAAAATTTCTGAAGCGCGTGTCACACTGCCTGCCGATGCGATTACATGGAATAAGCGTAAGGCATGTAGGTTCATGGTTAAACTCCCATTCTTCGATTCATATATTAAATATATAAATTAAATATAAAGATATATTATATTTATGATTATAACTGATTTACAATACAGATATAAAGATGAACTTGGAAAGATGAGATTAGGGAAAGGAATAATGGAGAGGAGGTTTGGAACTGTAGGAGCGTAGCGATCGCCTTTGTCTCCGGATTTCAACCATGAACAGTGTTTAAATTGAAGAAATCTGGAGACAACAGCGACCGGAAGTCCAAACACTCCTCATAGTTACGAACGATCCCTAAATGTGGAATTTATAAGTTCATCTAAACCAAAATCAATACTAAAGGAGAAGTGATAAATATGAATCAAACGACTACTTGGGATAAAGTCGATCAGTATATTACAGAGCGCCTGATTCCACAGGACGCTGTATTGGAAGAAGTGTTGGTCACCAATCAACAGGCAGGGTTGCCGCCCTTTGATGTTTCGCCTAGTCAGGGGAAATTCCTCAATCTACTGGTGCAAATGAAAGGTGCACGCCGGATTTTGGAGATTGGCACCTTGGGCGGGTACAGTACGATTTGGATGGCAAGAGCCCTGCCGTCTGACGGACAGATAGTTACCTTGGAGCTGGATCCTATTCATGCGCAGGTAGCTAAAGCTAATCTTTCGCTTGCTGAGGTGGATCATCTGGTAGAGCTTCGTGTAGGGGATGCATTAGAGCAACTGTCTCAGATGAAACAAGAGGGCGTTGAACCCTTCGACTTTATTTTTATAGATGCCGATAAACCGAATAATCCTAACTATTTAAAGTGGGCGCTGCAATTCTCCCAGCCCGGAACGGTGATCCTTGGAGATAATGTGATTCGTGAAGGCGAGGTCATTAATGAGAATAGCGAAGACGCTCGTGTAGTAGGCGTACGGGAATTTTATGATCTGTTGGCTGAAGAGTCTAGAATTTCGGCTACTGCCATTCAGACGGTGGGAAGCAAAGGTTATGATGGATTTGTATTGGGGATTGTGAATAGCTGAGGGATTCGACAGATCCTCTAAGCGTTACGGACCCCGTTGGCGTTATTTGCGAATTTTTAGCCTATAGAGCAGGGTTTCGGACTCCAGTGACGCTATTACTTAGAAAGAGGTTCATCTGTGTCCGATAGATGCCGGTGCCTCCTACCTGTAAATGATATCAAATCAAACAAAGGTGTCCCTAAGCCATGATGGCTTTTGGAACACCTTTGTTATTTTAAAGCGCCTCTTTAATTACCTTTTTGTAATAGAAGACGGACAATATTGCAAAGATCGAATACAAAGCAGTGTATAACAGCATCACCAGAATCATCGGTGTCCAAAGCTCTGTGCCGAATAAGAACCAGCCGGATTTAACGGCGAAGTAGCTGTGAAGCAGACCTATGACTAATGGAATACCGAAGTTGAACAATTGTTTCATCTGTATACCTCTGAGCAGATCGCCTTGCGTGAATCCAAGCTTTCTCAGAATAGTGTAGTTAGGTTTTTCATTTTCACTTTCATCCATTTGTTTAAAGTATAGAATACATCCGGAGGTAATCAAGAAGGTTAACCCCAGAAAAGCAACGATAAACATAATGAGTCCCATATTTTGTTTTTGACCTTTTATCGACTCTAATTGAGAGTCTTGTTTGTTTTTCTCATCAAATTTCAAGGTCTTGAAAAGTTCATTTGCCTGTTCAACGCTTGCCCGGACTTTCATATCAATCCCGATATTAAGGGAGGATCCCCTTTGAAGGGCAGGATCTAAATCCTTCTTTAAGCGCTTAAAGATCGATTCGTCTACAACCGCAACCGGTAAGCCACCTCCTGTGTAATACCCTGAAATGGGACTTTCGATATCTAATCTTTTATAATCCTGTGGAAAAACCTCATGTAACCCTTTGAGTTCAATCGCACCTTTATCTTTCATAGTAACAAAATTATCCAGTGCACTGCTTGATTTCGTAAAATAAGCTTTATCTGGAGTTAGATCAACGTCTTCAAGTGCATTTTCACTTATGACCGCCAGGGTCATAATATTTGAAAACATATTGTCTCCGTCCGGTTTTTTAACAAGAATCTCTTCAACATCTACATCGACCTGAAGGACTTGGGTCCTTCTTTCTGTAAATACTAAATCATTTGCCGTTAGGATCTTTGTAAATTGTTCAGCCTCTTGGGCATTCGTGAATACAAAATCCGTTGGGACATATTGCTTGGAAGTTTTCTCAGCAGAGTAAAAGGAAATGTAGCTAAGGGATAATAAACCCAGGGCTAGTGCCGATACCGTTGTAATGATGGTTAATAATACGGCATTGGATTTCATGCGAAACATAATGGAGGAAAGAGATAGAACCTCTCTAATGTTCAGATAGCCGTTTTTCCGCTTACGAATGATATGAAAAATAAAACTTACCGAGCCTTTATAAAATAGATAGGTCCCAATAATGACGGATCCCAAAATAGTAATCATGGATATAGCCAATTGATTCATTGAGGTTACGTCTTCGGTAAGTAATTTAGAGGAGAGCACATAGCCCAGTAGGATTAGGCCAATTCCGACAATCCCTATGATCATTTCAAAGAAGGATAACTTTTTCACTGTACCTTCTGTTGTTGAGGTTACCCGGAACAAGGATAAGATACTTTGTCTTTTAATAAATCCATAATTCATCAGCATGATCAAAAGATAAATCACACAGAATACGATCAATGTCTGAATCAAAGCTTCGATAGAGAAATGAAGGGAGGCTATAGCATCGACCCCCATTATTTTAAATAAGATCATGAGGATCAATTTTGAGATAGAAAAGCCTACTAATATCCCTAGGATCAGGGAACCGAAATATAGGATAAAGTTTTCTGCCGAAAGAATGCGGAAAATTTTATTTTTGGTCATTCCAATTAACTGAAATAAGCCAATTTCTTTGCCGCGTCGTTTGATAAAGATCGTATTAGCATACAACAGGAAAATAGAGACAATTACGACTAGTAAAACCGAGGCAGCCGTGATGGCGGCGCCCCCTTTGATAGAGCTTTCCAGCTCATCCATCGAGGGATCGTATTGCAAGGTGACAAAGGCGAAATATAAGGCCACACTAAAAACTAGCGCAAACACGTATAGGTAGTAATTTCGGATGTTTTTTCGCAGATTTCGAATCATTAATACATTAATGCTCATTCTGCACACCGCCTAATACACCCTGTGTTTTTATAATGTCGTTGAAGAAAACTTGTCTTGATTGTTCTCCTTTATTTAGTTGCGTATAGATTTTTCCATCTTTTATAAAAATAACTCTACTGCAATAACTGGCAGCCACTGGATCATGTGTAACCATAACGATGGTTGCTCTTCGTTTTTGATTGAGTTCACTTAGCTTATTTAATAAATCAGAAGCGGATTTAGAATCCAGCGCCCCGGTAGGCTCATCAGCAAAAATAATACTTGGATCATGAATGAAGGCACGAGCTGCTGAGGTACGTTGTTTTTGACCGCCAGAGATTTCATTGGGGTACTTATTTTTTAATTCCAAAATCCCCAATTCCTTTGCGAGACTTTCGAATTTCTGATTGGCGGCTTTCTTGGGTGTATTGGTAATGGATAGTGGCAGCAGGATGTTTTCCTTTACCGTCAGCGTGTCCAAGAGATTATATTCTTGAAATATAAAACCTAAATGATTCTTGCGAAATTCAGCAAGCTGCTTCTCTTTCATATTGGAGATTTCATTGCCCTCGATGGTAATAGATCCGTTACTGATTTTGTCGATCGACGAGAGTACGTTGAGTAGGGTGGTTTTACCTGAACCGGAAGGCCCCATGATGCCAACGAATTCGCCTTCTTCTATACGAATATCGAGTCCGCTTAACACGGATTGTTTGTTTAATTTATTGCCATAGCTTTTATGAATTTTAGTAGCTTCTAGAATTGCCATAATGATTCACTCCTTCGTTTCTTCTTGTATAGCTTTATTATAAAAAAGTTTATTGTTCTTATCCTGCGATTGCCCGAACAAAATATAAAAGCATGTGACATTGTTGTCACATGCTTGAGATTTTAACGAATTCATTTTTGAGTGGGAAGGTTAGCGTAAATGTTGATCCCGCTCCGAGCTTGGATTGAACCCCGATGATGATGAGTAAGGATTGAGCTGCTTTCTGAGCTAAATATAAGCCCATGCCTGTGGCGGCATTGTCGCGATGTACAGTAGTGGAAGTAAACCCTCTGTCGAAGATGCGCGGCAGGTCCTTCGGATCTATCCCGCGCCCGCAATCCTTTACCTCAAGAACGATATGTTCAGCTTGCTGGTAGCTATTCACTGTAATATCAGAAGCCTCACTATATTTTACGGCGTTGGTTAGAAGTTGTCTGAGGATAAAAGCCAGCCATTTAGCATCACTAAGCACTTCAGCAGCTTCTAAGTTCAACTCAAAGCCGATTCCCTTCTGAATACACCAAGATTGTAATGTCTTAATCTCACTAAAAATAAGCGTTTCTATATCGATTTGCTCCATGTACAGGTCGTTTTCAATAAATGGTATCCGTCTTTGATGGAGCTGCTGATCCAGCAGCAGGTGAATACGCAGCCACTCATAGGTCAAGTGCCCCTTCATAACATCATCTTCTATACGCTCAATCATTAGATGCATTGCGGTCAGTGGAGTCTTTACTTCATGAATCCAGGATAACAGCTCATCCTTCTCTTGCTCCAAATTCATTAAATTGTCTGAAGCAGTCCGCTTTAACAATTTTACTTGGTTGGTGATGCTCTCTTCGATGATTTTCTCAAAAGGACTTTCGGCAAGAGCGATGCTTGTCAGATCGAGATCATCGTCCCGCTCATTTAAGCTTTTATAAAATCTGGTTTCCTTAGGATAGCGAATGACTAGAAAAATTACGAAAAAAATCATCGATAAAGAGACCAGATAGAGCACTGAAGACAGGGGGATGGTCGGGTCCATAAAGGTGATAAAGAGCATAAATAGATGTACAAAGAGAAAAAGCAAAATCCAACCGAGTCTTTCGAGCAGGTACTTTTTAATCATAGAGAATCCTCTTCAATGGCTACGTACCCTTGTCCAACCTTCGTCTCAATAAACGCCCCTAATTCAAGCTCGTCGAGCTTTTTGCGCAGCCGATTTACGTTGACGGTAAGGGTGTTATCGCTAATAAAGCGCTTATCGTCCCATAAGCTATTAATTAATTCCTCGCGGGTGACAATTTTATTCTTTTTCTCAATGAGCAATTTCAATATGAAAATCTCATTTTTGGTAAGCTCAATCGTTCCCGTGTCGTTGGTCACTGAATTCCGCTCATAATCGACGGTAGCTCCGCACCACGTTTTGAGTTCAATGTTATCCGTATTGTAATTGTACACACGCCGGAGAATGGCTTGCACCTTGGCAATGAGTACATCGAAATGGAAGGGCTTTTGGATATAATCATCGGCTCCCAGCTGCATGGACATCACCATATCTGTCGGATGATCCCGAGAGGATAAGAAGATAATCGGCAGATTAGAGTGAGAGCGAATCATTCTGCACCAATGAAACCCATCGAATTTGGGTAATTGGATATCAATTATCACTAAATCAGGTTTGATTTCCGTGAATTCCTGCGTAACATTGTTGAAATCTTGAATGCCATATACATCATAAGACCACTGCGTAAGCCGTTCTTTGATCTCATTAAACAGCGTTGTATCATCTTCGATTAATAAAAGCTTGAACAAATCGGTCACCACACTTTTAGTTTCGTGCCTTGCGTTTAGAATACGCTTAAATGATTGAAGCCATACTTTGATTGTGCTTAGAGCATTGCAGATAACACTGTCTGATAATGCGCAAATTCCTTCGTTTCATTAAACTGAGGGCACATTTTCAAGGAGAGCAGGGCGCTTTCGATTAAGAACTCTCTTGGTTCCTTGTTGTTCATGATCTCTTCTTGGATAAAATATAACAGCTTCAGTGCATTGGACAGGCTAGGATCATCGGCGGCGAATGATTTATCAATAATTTTTTTTAAGCTTACGGTCGCAAACGATAAATCATTATTAAAAAAATCAGTGTATTCAGCAACAGGCAATAGTTTCCCTACATGATCGGGGGAGATAAGCTGCATTCCTTTTTCACTTAAGTCCTCAACAATCGTCTGGATAAGAGTAGTGCAATAATTAATGATTTGTTGAGAGGTAATGACTTCATTCATGGCACTGTTAATTTGCAGCATATGTTGCAAGATGCCTGTGAAAATGATGGCTCCATCCAGTAGATAGGGTTTTTTATCTTCAGAAAATATATGCAGGAAACGTTCATGCACCCAGGTTAATAAGGTGAATTTAGTTTTTTTGATGAACGTAATTAAATCCGGATCATTGGAGACCAGGGCATCTTCAACCAGCTGCAACAATTTATTTTTTTTATTGATTTTCATAACCAGTTGAACTTGTTTAGCGAATATATCAATGTCAGAGGGGTCCTGGCCAATGAGCAGGCCATTTCTGCCTTCTTCCAGCTGGTCATGAATAGAGGTGAATACAGCTTTAAAGAGATCCCCCTTGGAAGGGAAATAATTATAAAAAGATCCTTTGGAGATCCGGCTGTGATTCAGAATGTCCTGTATGGATGTGGCGTGGTAGCCTTTTTCAATAAATAATTCATGTGCTTTTTGAATCACTTGCTCTTTCCGTTTATTTATCATCTTAGGTGCCCCTTTAAGCTGGACTCTTTTGTGCAAAAAAACTCTTCACGTAGAATAGACTAGCTTATATTTCCACTTAATACAATTTAGTTTTTAAATGAATTCTGACTTGCCAAGCAGTAAATATAAGAGTAATATATTCTACGTTGTAACATAAGTTCAAATATGAACCGACGGTATGATTATAGAATGGAGGATTCCAAAATGAAAACGAAAGAAAGTAAAGCGTCCTACGGGATTTTGGCAATCCTTATGATTGGTGCATTTGTTGCCTTACTGAGTAATACCTTACTCAATATAGCTTTACCATCGATTATGAAGGATTTTGATGTCAGTGCCTCAACGGTACAGTGGTTATCGACGGGTTATATGCTAGTGAACGGGATCATGATTCCTTCAACGGCCTTTTTAATTCAAAAGTATACAGCCAGACGATTATTCCTAATCGCCATTGGATTATTTGCAATAGGGACCTTTATTGGAGGCTTTGCTCCAAGTTTCCCTGTATTATTGATTGCGAGAATGGTCCAAGCCTCAGGGGCCGCGATTATGATGCCATTATTAATGAATGTATTGTTCACCACATTTCCACCTGAAAAACGTGGCTCGGCCATGGGGATGTTTGGTTTGGTTATGATTTTTGCACCAGCCATTGGTCCTACACTGTCAGGATGGATTATTCAGCATTATGAATGGCCTGTGCTGTTCTTTATGATTGCACCGATCGCCGTATTGGTGTTCATTCTTGCCTTCTTCAAACTGCATGATCCTAAAAAAGATGTGGCTATTAAAATTGATATTCTATCTGTAGTTCTATCAGCGATTGGGTTCGGGGGTCTTCTATACGGCTTCAGTTCCGCTGGGAATAAAGGATGGGATGATCCAATGGTCTACTCCACCCTTATTATCGGGGTTATTGGTTTAGTGATATTCATTATGCGCCAGATGAAGATGAAGGAGCCTATGCTTAACTTCAGAGTGTACAAATATCCGATGTTCGCTTTATCCTCAGCGATTTCGATTACACTGAATATGGCGATGTTCTCAGCCATGATGTTAATGCCGATTTATCTGCAAAATATTAGAGGCATTTCACCTCTGGATTCGGGACTCCTAATGTTGCCTGGTGCGTTGATTATGGGGGTTATGTCTCCAATCACAGGTAAATTGTTCGATAAATTCGGCGGCAAAGTCTTAGCGTTAATCGGTCTGGCTATCGTAGTGATCAGTACGTATTTCTTTAGTGATCTAACTGAGACAACGAAATATTCGACACTTATGATTTTGTATTCTGTGAGAATGTTCGGGATTTCAATGGTTATGATGCCTGTGATGACCAATGGTCTGAACTCCATTCCGGCTAAATATACACCGCATGGTACAGCCATGAACAGTACGATTCAGCAAGTCTCCGGGGCGATTGGCGGGGCGCTGCTTGTAACGATTATGTCTAACAGTACCACATCACATGTCAAAGATATGGTAGCTGAAGCTGTGAGTAAATTAACGGCTAAGCCTTCTGCAGAGCAATTGCTTGGCATTCAAAACCAAGTCATCGCAAAAGCAACGATCGAAGGAATTAACGATGCATTCTTAGTGTCAGTAGGCGTAGCCATCATTGCCTTTATCCTAGCTTTCTTCATAAAAAGAGGGATACAGCCTAAGGATACAGAAACAATCGAGGAAAAAGTGGCTGTTAAACAAGTTTCATCCGCTAGATCGATGTAATTTGATATGTAGAAAGACGCTCACCTATGGTGGGCGTCTTTTTGTCTTAATTAAAAATAGAACTCTGAGTGAGTCTTGGTCCATCTTGAATGACCGTTATGGAGTCGTTTCCACCTACATAAATTCTATTTGTGAGCGGGTTTAGCACAGTGCTGCCTGATACGGAGGAGAATCTTGCGAGCCGTTTAAACGTGGTGGCGTTATAAACGGACATATGATTCTTATCAAAATTACCAACAAATAAATGATTTGTATTCGGGTTGATAATCGTGTTGGAGGAGGTAGGCAACACCTTTGTGGTTATAATTTTGTTGTTGCGCCCATCTATGACAAACAGCCTGCCCTTACCCTCCACTTGTGCACTTGAGACATAAATACGATTCGTCAGCGGATTTATAACGACCTCACTTTGCAAACGTCCCAGCTGTACATTACGCAACAATTTATTGGTTCGGCCATTGATCACAGAAAAAAACCGGCTCAAGTTATTAGCGACATAAATACGATTGGTAATTTTATTAAGTGCTGGCGCTATCACGGGGTTACTTCCGACTTTTATTGTCGCAATGATCGCCTGTGTAGTTCCGTTAATGACGGTGACGCTATCATTTACTGTATTGGTCACATAGACACGGTTGGTAAGCTCATTGATAACAATTCTGGAGGGGCGTCCACCGATTTCAATCTTTTTACGGACCTGATTTGTTTTCCCGTCTATGACGAATAGGGTTCCGAATGCGCTAGTTACATAAATCAGATTGGTTCGAACATTTACTCCGATATTGTCTGGGAATCGGCCTACTTTGACAGTTTTGATTACCTGGTTTGTCCGCCCGTTTATGACAGATACGTTTTCGTCACGGAAGTTAGGTACATAAATCCGGTTGGTTTGGGGGTTGATTCCGAGCTGAGACGGCAGTCTTCCTACAGGGATCCGAGCGATAATGCGATTAGTTCTGCCCTCCAATACCCCGATAGTTCCAGCCTCGGTGTCTGGGTTTACAAAGTATACTCGATTCGTGACGACATTTACTTTTATATCTCCGATCGGTCCGGCAGAGCGGACTGTAGCAATCACTTTTGGCTGCGCCATGCTTTTACCCCTTTCCAAGTAAATAGATACTTCATTATATTTAGGCTTAGGCAAAAGGGTACTTCATTTATCCTTGCAAGATATATATTAGGAGTGTAGAATGGTACTCCATTATCCAAATATTAGGTTAGGTGTAGGCGTTTTATTTTTTGAGAAATTGAGATTGATTGGAGGTTGGGGTTGAGATGGTGAAATCAGTGTTGTCGGATATTTTATTAACACCTGATAAGACGCAGGTTCATAGCGAATTATTAGAGGAAATTGGGCAGTATATCACACAAGAAATTCTAAATCATCCGTTAATGAAAGAGGAGAGTCAGCGGGTAAGTATTCTCCTTGATGGATCGACCGCACTTGGTGTGGTGGATGAGCAGTCGGATGTGGATGTAATCATTATTTGTCAGGATGAGTATTATAGCAGCATTAATCATCGGTTCGAGCAAGCGGGGCTGATCCCGGAGCAAAGTAGTTTTTTTATGGATTTACGACTTCCCAGCGGCAAGTCCGGACATTACACACTGCATAAAATATCAGAAATTAAAGCGGCGTTAATGAGCGGAAATATGGAATGGCTGTGGAATGCTTCTATTTCATATATCTACTATGACCGATTGGATGTAAAGTCACTTTTTGATGCCTATGTGCCCCTCCAACCTGAAGTCCTAATGAGATTTCGTAAGAATTCATACATACAGTTAAGAAGTTATGCCAAAAGCTTAGATAATCCGGTAGTGCGTGGCGACGCCTTTCCTATTTTATTTTTAGCGGTTTCTCTTTATAAAGAAGCATTACGCTGTGCCATTACTATTGAAGGTCACCCCTACCCCTATGACAAATGGCTGGTACCTGTAGCCAAACAAACGACTGTCGGCCGAAAGATTTTGGAGTGTGCGGGCGATTTTTGGAGTTTTATTAGAGATGATGAATCCTTTGCCCCTATGTACCAGGAGGATAATAACTTTGTCAAAATGGAAAAACGATTCCGGAAGATACTTGTAGAGGAATTCCGCATGCGGGGGATCGATGAATCTTGGTTAGTAGAGTGGTGGAAGTTTATGGAGGAGTGAGTGGAGCTATAGGGTGTTTGGGTGAGTAGAGTAGCTGTGGTGGCGGGGTTGCTGGGGATGGCTGTAGTGGCTGGGATGGTCGGAGTGGTGGAATGGTCGGATGGTTGAAGTGGCTATAAGTATTTGGGTGAGTGGCTAGCTGGCTGTAGTGATTAAGTAACTTAAATGACTCCCCTTCCTCCTCTTGATTATGGTAAGGTATATTGAAGTGGAATTTTAGTGAGAGGTGATTATATGGACGGGACAGTTTCAATATTAGGAGTTCCCTTTTCAAAACTAACACTACATGAGACAACACTTCATCTAACAAAACATATTCAATCTGGGGAATCGAAACTTTTCCATTTGATCACGGCTAACCCGGAAATTACGATAACAAGTCAATCGGACGAGCTGCTACGAACCATACTTCAAGAAGCGGATCTAATCACTCCTGACGGGATTGGCATTGTGATGGCATCAAAAAGAAAAGGCGATCCTATTGCTGAGAGGGTAACTGGATATGAGCTGCTTCTTGAGCTTTTGGAGCAAGGAAATAGCTTGGGATGGAGTTTTTATTTCTTGGGAACAGATGAGCTTACCAGCTGTAAAGCGGTCGAAAAGATCACGGAGTTATATCCGAATGTGAAGATTGCAGGAAGACATAATGGTTTTCTTACCAAGGAAGAGGAGCCTGCCATTGTAGCAGAAATACAGCGCGCACAGCCAGATTTCCTGATCGTTGCGATGGGTGCGCCATACTCTGACAAATGGGTATATAAGCACAAACAGGAGCTTACGCAGGTAAAAGTTGTTTTTGGCGTGGGGGGCAGCTTGGATGTAATAGCGGGAAAAGTTACTCCTGCACCAGCGCTATGGAAAAAACTCAATCTGGAGTGGTTGCATCGACTTTTGTTCGCTCCCGTTGCGAAGGGACAAAAGTCGCGATGGCGCAGACAGGCAGTGCTGCCCAAATTCGTGTTCCGAGCTATGATTAGGAAATGAAGAAAAGGCCTCGTTTATGGGGCCTTTTTTAGGTTCGGTTGGTGGGAGAGGAGGAGGGGGAAGAGTAAGAGAGATTAGTGGGAGTAAGGTGAGGAGTATGAGCAAGAGTGAGTAGTGAGATTGAGGTAAGGACTAGGAGTAGGAGTAGGAGTAGGAGTAGGAGTAGGAGTAGGAGTAGAGTAAGAGTAAGAGTAAGAGTAAGTAGTGGGATTGAGGTAAGGAATGGGAGCAAAAGTGAGTAGTGGGAGTATGTGTAAGAGTGGTGAGTAGGATGTAAGTGCGACTATAGCTGTGACCTTTAAACAAATTAATAATAATAAACAACACCGATTCTGGTTGATGCCATAGTCTCGTATTTAATTCAAACTATAAGCTAAAGAGGAACAATAAGGGCAAAAATGCCCCTGAGTCACTGGAATTCCGCCCGAAGAGGCAAAAGAAAGGCAAAAATGCCCTAGATCGGGCGCAATACAGCCCTAAGGGGCAAAAGAAAGGCAAAAATGCCCTAGATCGGGTGCAATTCAACCCGAAGTGGCAAAAGAAAGGCAAAAATGCCCTAGAATCGGTGCAATACAGCCCGAAGAGGCAAAAGAAAGGCAAAAATGCCCTAGAATCGGTGCAATACAGCCCGAAGAGGCAAAAGAAAGGCAAAAATGCCCTTGAATCGTTGCATTTCAGCCCGAAGTGGCAAAACAAGGGCAAAAATGCCCTAGATCGGGTGCAATACAGCCCGACGAAGCAAATCAACGGTATAAATCCCGCAGAATGAGCCAAATCCGGCCCGACGAAGTGAATTAACGGTATAAATCCCGCAGAATGAGCCAAATCCGGCCCGACGAAGTGAATCAACGGTATAAATCCCGCAGAATGAGCCAAATCCGGCCTGAAGCAGCAAATCAACGGTATAAATCCCGTAGAATGAGCCGAAACCGGCCCGACGAAGCAAATCAACGGTATAAATCCCGCAGAATGAGCCAAATCCGGCCCGACGAAGTGAATCAACGGTATAAATCCCGTAAATGTCCCCAGCCCGCCCGGTTACTATCCATTACCAACAGGGAGTCGGTTTTCGCCACACATTTAATGTGATCCCTATTATGATGAGTGAAATTTGTTTAATTGAGCAGATACATCCGCGTTAATTGAAAATAGGGTAGGAGTTTATCGCTGCAAAATAAAAAAACTGACACCGCTATACCAGCGATATCAGTTTACAGAGCTTAGCGATTAAGCTAGCGGCTGCCTATTTTTAGCTTGTTCCTCTCGCATCCACTGTGACAACTGGCGTTTGAGCTTAAGGAACTCGGGAGAGTCCGTAATCTCATCACGGCGTGGCCGCGGAAACGGCACATCGACTGTATGCAGAATGGAGCCGGGGCGGCCGGAAAATACATAGATACGATTAGAGAGCAGCAACGCTTCTTCGATGTTGTGAGTGATGAACAGCACAGAGCGGCGATTCTCTTCCCACAGCTCAAGTAGCCAGCGCTGCATTTCACTGCGAGTTAGTGCATCCAGTGCACTGAAAGGTTCATCCAGCAACATTAGCTCCTGCGGAGCGAGCAATGCTCTGAGAAAAGCTGCACGCTGCTGCATCCCGCCAGACAGCATATGCGGATAAGCATGTTCGAACCCGCTTAACCCAACCTTGGCAAGCCACTGGCGCGCTTCCTCGCGGGCTCCATCCCGCAGTGCGCCCTTGATCTCCCCAGCAAGCAGCACATTATCCTCAATCGTACGCCAAGGAAAAAGCGCAGGCTGCTGCGGCATATAACTAATTTCACCGCGTTGACCTGTAACGACCTTACCGTTCATGCGGATCGTGCCTGCATCGGGTTTCACAAGGCCGCCAATCATATGGAATAAGGTGCTTTTTCCGCAGCCGGAAGGACCAACGATCGAAACGAACTCTTGTTGCTCTACCTTGAGAGAGACATTATTCAGAACGTTCGTCTCACGGCGACGATGGGAAAAAGATTTGGAGATGCCGCTCACTTCAAGGGCGGGTGCCACGGTATGAGCTTCAGGAGAGCTTATGACTTCTGTTGTTCTGTGTTGCATTTGCGTCGCTTGAGACATACAGGCATCTTCCTTTCTATGAGTTACGGCGCGGCTTCCAGCGAACCAGCCATTTTTCCAGCAATGCAATAATAGCAAAGAGTACAAGACTTAAAAGTACAATAATAACAATAGCAACAAACATCCGATCCGTACGATATGCGGATTTCTGCAGAAGCATATAATAGCCAATACCTTTATCCGCGCCAATCCATTCAGCGACCACGGCGCCCATAACCGCATAAGTAGCAGATATTTTTACGCCGGAAAATAGTGCCGGGATAGAAGAGGGCAGCTCCAGCTTGGTGAAAATTTGCCACTTGCTTGCGCCAGCCATTTTCATATAATTCATCATGACCTGATCACTTTGGGCCAGACCGCCCATCGCAGCGACAGCTACCGGGAAGAAACATACTAGTGTAATCAGCACGATTTTGGGCAAAAGACCAAAGCCGAACCAGATAATGAGCAGGGGTCCGAGCGCGATGGAGGGAACATTTTGACTCAGAATAATAAGTGGATAAAAAGCCCGTCTAGCCCAAGGCAAAAGATGCAAAAGCAAAGCAACGATCAGGCCTACCCCCGTACCAATGGGAAAACCAATTAAAGTGAGCCGCAGCGTAGCCATCGTATGAGCCCAAAGACCAGAAGCGTTACTGGTGGATTCACGAGCAATATCAGCAGGACTCGGCAGAATCCAGGATTCAATATGAAATACAGATACAGATAGCTGCCATACGGTTAAAAAGAAGACGACCGCCACAAGGGGCGGCCATATTAGCTTCCAGGTCGATCTCACGGCCGATATTTCTCCGTCAATTTATCCATGCTGATTCCGTTAGGATTATGAGCGATTTTGATCTGCGAAATTACGCTTGGACTGCCTGCTTCGATCAACGCCTCCTGCATCTGACGCACAACCTCCAGCAGCTCGCTAAGCTCACCTTCCATTGTGGTTTCCAGCGGATTCACTTGATGTTTAACACCGGATTTCTGAATGACCTCAATCGCTTTATCTACGTATGGGATGGAATCCTCATTGTTCGGAGTTTTTGGAATTACTTGAATGCTTAGTAGGGTGTTAGCCACAATAATCAATCCTCTCATTTTATAAGGTAAGTTCAAAAAGCCAACTTTGATAACGAAGTAATTCATTACAATTGTTGTTTACTCCGCCGGTAAAAAATCATTACTGAATGCACTAGCAGCATCCAGCGGTTTATCCAGCAACTTCAGATCGTACATCCAGTCGCCATAATTCTGCCAGACCTCGGTTTTTTGCTCGCCCCAGCGGGCAGCATCGTCCTTGTATTTTGGGCTAAGCCATTTTTGGCTAGCTAGGACAAGGTCGGCGTCCAGGTCAGGAACGGCCTTCGATAACATACCGGCAGCCTCTTCCGGATGATCAATGGCATATTGATAACCTTTTGATGTGGCTTTCATGAAGGCCTTCACCAGATCAGGATGATCTGCAATTTGCTTCTCACTCGTCGTCAGCACAGGCGTGTAATAATCGAGCTGTGGCGCATAATCCTTTAAGTACAGCATATCCAATGGCTCGCCACGCAACTCAGCCTCAACACCAGTCCAAGCGTAGAAAATCCAGGCGAAATCAATGTCACGTTTGACGGCGGTAAAATAATCAGCTTCACCGATACTGATCAGCTTCACCTTTTTTACATCGCCACCTTCAGGATCCATGATAGCTTTCATGGCTGCTTCTTCGGCCGGTGAGCCCCAGCCTCCGTAGGTTTTACCTTCAAAATCCTTTGGTGATTTAATATTGCGATCTACTGGAGCAGCGAATCCCGACGTATTATGCTGAATAATAGCTGCTATCGAGACAAGGGGTACGCCTTGTAGACGGGCTAGTGTTAATCCTTCTTGGGCGCTGATGCCAAATGCGGCTTCGCCAGAAGTAACCATAGTATCAGAACCCGCTGCGCCTGGCTGAACGATCTCGACGTCCAAACCTTCTTCAGCGTAGTAACCAAGATCCTTAGCTACGTATAGACCGGTATGATTCGTGTTCGGTGTCCAGTCGAGTGCGACTTTAACTTTGGTGAGCTCTTTTGGAGCATCCGTCCCAGCCGCAGCAGTTGGATCAGTAGCATTTGCTTTGTTTCCGGCTGTATTCCCATTGTTGCTTCCGCATCCGGCAATGGCAAGAATGAGTACACAGGTGAGGCACAACGTAAGTGCTTTTTTGAGGTGCATGTCTTCTTCTCTCCTTTAAGGTTACAAGAATCCCGTCTTCACAACATGAACCGTAAAGTGTAGTATGTACGTTTTTCTACATCTTTTAGTGATCTTACAAAAAAAGCGCCCCGAGTGATCGGGACGCTGGCTTGGCGCAAGGTTAGTTAAGGTCACAGGGACCAGAACCAATTGGCGATTCCTACGCTGGCATTATCCAGATCAGGTATAAGGGTCAGTATCTTGTGGGATACAATCTCAGCCGGCCAATTCCAGCACCCCTGGTTCTATGAAGTTAACGGGTATTTCTATGTGCAATATAAGTAAGTATAAGTTTTGTACCCATACTTTATATCTTATATTTCTCGCATACGGTGT
This sequence comes from Paenibacillus sp. FSL H8-0315, assembly GCF_038005365.1. NCBI lineage: Bacteria > Bacillati > Bacillota > Bacilli > Caryophanales > Paenibacillaceae > Paenibacillus > Paenibacillus sp. FSL H8-0315. Next base: position 3,808,727 of record NZ_JBBOTA010000001.1, read on the forward strand.
ATTATAGACGGCTGTACTCGGAATGTCTAGTAGTGCACTCCTGAATTTTTCCAATCCAGTAGTTTCTTTTTTGCTAGTCTAGATCTTTATATTTCTTGCGGTGACGCCGTTTAAGCTCACTAACCAGCGCCCCTAGCGTGAGGACAACGCTGATCAGAATCCCGCTCATGATCACGAAGAGGGCAAGAAATTCAAAGGGAGAATAACCAATCATTTTACTCCATTGAATCTTTCCATCCAGATCGTCAATGACCTGATTCATGCCGTAAATCCCGCTTACTACCGTAAATACAGTAAGAATCATCAGCAGATTATCCCGTCGCTTGGATTGAAACTTATCCTGATACTGAAACAGGTCATTTAAGGTTTCTTTCACTTCCTCGAACAAAGCGTCGTTTCCGTATACTTTACGCAGCTGAAGAAATATCTCCCGGCCCTGCGACTGGGAAATCAACTCCAAGAAGTAGAACTTTGCCGAGAACTTATTAATGGAGTAGATTAGATTGTCTATTTCCTCATAATCATGATTAATCCGAAGTCGGGAGTGCATATTGGCGAGCTTTAGCAGAACGATTTTGTGGAAAATATTGAGTAAAAATCCGTAATAATATTGCCCGTACATCTGGTTGGCTAGACTAACAGCAATCTCCTGTTCAGCGCGGGTCATGCAGCAAAAGGTTTGCTCATTCATCATATAATATGTGTCTGGACCCCAGCGATTATAGGAATGCTCATGACAATAGTTTGCAATATACGCAGGATCGCTGGCACTGGCATAGGGCTTTCCGTTTAGATCAATTCCATCAAGCTGTGAAGCACGATAGCGCAGATTTACACTAATCTCATCAGAGCTTTCTTCATTCTGAAAGCCATAAAAAGCTTGCACCTGCATTCTTTCATCTACGAAAAAAGGAAGGGTCTCGAAATAAGCCCCATTGATATCCGATTGATCCAGATATGGCTCCAGTCCATCCACCAAATTTCGGAAGACAAAATCCTCTACCATCTCATAGGTCTGTTCCCCGCAATGAATATAAGTGTAATCATCCTGTATGAAGGTATTCTCTAGCGCACGGAAACGATCCGCGAATTCTAGGGCAATACTAAAGGGAATTGAATCCCCCTCCAGCTGGACACGTATCGTCACGAATCCAAGCTGAAAAGGACATATGAATATATCCGTCGAGAGAATTTTGAAAAATATAGATTGCTGCGGAATCTCCAGAATGCAGTCGAGATTATTTACTCTGGAAAAACGGCGAAACGAGTCGGCATCCTTCCTGCGTGGAAAAAGGACATGTGCAGCAAACGGTAAATAGGTGCGCTCCATTCGTTCATGGGAAACACAGTAGCCATCTCCGTAATAGGCAGCTTCAAGCTCTTTATTATCCAGAAAAAAACGTGTGAAGCCGTCGTTCTGTAATTGCTGGATAAGCTGCTTAGAATCGCCCTTTTTTATAGAAAAGGGAAATATAAACTGCATGAGCGCAGTATGTAACAAAGGCTCAGTTGAAGACTCATTCATTCATCGTCCATCCTTGTGCTCAGAATATGCTTATAGATCACATTACCCTAAAAGGATAACGTTGATACTGTTCTAAATACGGGAACTCTTTCCTTTCACCGCTTGCATGGACTGGAACCTCCATGCGGCAATGCTTAGCAGAAACAAGAAGGCGGCAAAAGCGGCGAGTAATCCGGCTGTTTGTGCCACTTCTAAATGGTCCATAGACCAGCCCATAAACAGAGGTAGCAAAGCACCGCCAACACCTCCGGAAGCAATCATAATGCTGGGTGTTGACTCTTCGGTGCCAGGCAGCATTTTGCTGGAGAAGACTAAAGCAATGGAGAAAATACCGGACATAAACAGCCCCAGCAGCAGAATTACAATGAAAGCAGCCATTCGATTGTCAGTGAACGGAAAGAGTGTCAGCAGTAACAAGGTTAGTAAACAGCTGCTGAGAATGTACACGCGGTAAGATATTTTTTCGGCAATTACACCCGCAAACAATCTTCCTGTAGACATCGCCAGCCAAAAGAAAGTGACTGTCAGTGCTGCGGCAGACTCCGTCATCCCTAGCTTGGCAATAAAGATAGCCGGCATAAAGTTGACTAAACTCATCTCTGTGCCTACATAAAGAAAAAAGAAAACGATGAAGATCCCTAACAGAATCCATTGCTTACCTTTATACGGAAATTTTTTGTTAGAACGTGAGCTTGAGGATTGCGAATTGTCTGCTCCTTGGACAGAGGCACGTTCATCCAGCATTCGTTGTAGATTACCGAAGTGCCCTCTTGTCCAGAGGATAAGAGAAATTAAGGAGAAGGCAGCGACGATTAGAAAGGCCAATCTCCACGCTCCGGCAGCAATGAGTGGACTGGCGATAAGCGGCATCACGAGTGCGCCTATCCCGAATAGCACTTCAAGCCGGCTCATTGCAATAGCAGTTCCTTCGGTTACAGCACCAATAATAATGGTGCCGATAACCGCTTCGATCATCCCGAAACCAAAACCTGCGGCAACAGCGATAACATACATCCAGCCCCAAGGCGGTAGAAAGGCGTAGGCAATTTCTGCAACTAGTAGAAGACTGGTGGCAATGAGGATGCCTCCACGTTTACCGAAGCGGCGATTAAGCAGGGGAGAGACCAACACGCCTGCTAAAAAACCAGCGAATTGACTAAAGATTAATTCACCGCCAGCACTATAATTTTGATCATAATGTTGCAGTAGAACGGGCAGAATAGATCCCAGCACAACATGTGCCAGACCGATAACGAAGTAGGAAAGACAGCCGATCCAAATCAGTTTTTTCACGAAGTAAGCTCCTTATCTTGAAGTAGTTTATGAAGTAAGGTCGGATTCAATGTGAACCTGAAGGGTACATTATAATAAGCACCATTGTTATGATAAATCCAAACGGTGAGCTTGGATATATAAACTTTTGTTTACATGCTTGAAGGGAGAGATTTACGTAATGGATAACAAACAACTGGAGCAACTCATTATTAAAGCATTGGATGACAACAAGTTCGGTTCCTTTGGTACGATCGAAGAAGGAAATAAGCCGAAAGTACGTTATATGGCCATTTTCCATGAGGGTTTGAAGATTTATTTGGCTACAAATCGCAAAACTCATAAAGTGGAGGAGTTATCCGATAATCCGAATGCTTTTGTACTGCTTGGCTATGAGGCAGGCGGAAGCAAAGATGTGCTGGAGATTGAAGCAACTGCTACCGTCTCTAAGGATGAAGGCTTGCGCTCCAAGGTATGGAATAAAGAGCTGGAGCCATGGTTTACAGGACCTGATGATCCTAATTATGTAATTCTGGAGCTTACTCCAACACGTATTGAGTATGTAGGCAGCAATAAAGAGCATGGAGTATGGCAGCCGTAAGCTTTAGCGTTGAATTGATCAAACAGCCCTCCTATCCCATATGGGGTAGGAGGGCTGTTTGATGTGTTATAATGACTTCAACTTTTTAGGTATTCATATCGGGGAGGAGCTAAAGCTACATGAGCGTTACTCTGTTATATATTGAAGATGATCGTGAAATTGGCAGTGTAGTGTCTGCTGATTTAAGCGAAAGAGGATATAGTGTCCGCTGGTTACGGAGCGGCGAAGGAGCGATGGAAGAAGCCGGCGCCTGCCAACTGGCTATTCTCGATGTTATGCTACCAGGTCTGGACGGGTTTACGATCGGGCAACGTTTGAAACGTTCTTACCCTAAGCTGCCCATTTTGATGCTCTCCGCCCGGACCTCGATTGATGATAAGCTGCAAGGTTTGGAGTTCGCAGATGATTATTTGACCAAGCCCTTTCATCCGGATGAATTGGCCGCTCGAATCGAAGTGCTGCTCCGAAGGAATGGGGCATCGGTTCAGGATTCACTCACACTTAAACATCTAGTCGTATATGAAGGGGATAACCGCGTGATGAATGCTCAGACTCAGGAAGAAATCATGCTTACAGGTAAGCAATTTCAGATTTTTTCCTATTTGCTGCGTCATCTTAACCAAATTATGACGAAGGAGCAGATCTACGAGGCCGTGTGGGGTGAGGCTTATATCGAAGGAGATAAAACTCTAATGGTACATATTCGTTATTTGCGTGAAAAGCTGGAGCTTGATCCGGGTAATCCGGAAATTATCGAAACTGTCCGTGGGATCGGCTACCGGGTAAGAGCATGAGAGGATTAGAGCGCATTCGCAAGAAACGTAATTCCTCTTTGTTATCAGGGTATTTGCTAATTATCGTATCTGCACTGCTATTTATCCCTGTGGTCCTTCCGTTGTCTTTTGTTGGCTACAATATTCTTAACGAAGTGACCAAAGGTGCCCCGCCTGTAGATACATCCCTGTATTCGAATATTGCACCGCTGGAGACTATGTGGCATAAAGAGGCACTTCACTTAGAAAATGCTTCTTCGGAAGCCATAAATCAGCGGCTGCATGAATTGAGTCGAAAATACACTGAGGCTACTATGTTTTGGGTAGACGGGCAGGGAAAAACCCAGTTGATTCTCACGCCTGAAGAAGGGGATAAGGATAAGATTTACCCTGAAGTTCCTGATCAGTGGACTGCGGCTGAGGCTATTTCATTTATGAAAGAAAGTACGAATCGTGATCCTTTAGCCATCGTTGCTTTCGTGGGGGACAAAGTGGAGGCAGACAAGGGATTTATGGTGATGCAAATTCCAAGCAAGCTGCTGAACAAAGGGGCTTATGGGGGATTAGGGGCTTGGGCTTGGTATAACTTTGTGTTATTTACCCTTTTTGGAGGGTTCGCTCTGGTTTCATGGATGTTCTTTAGAAAAATTCGCAAACGGCTGCTGCAACTGCAAACCGCGATGACGATCACAGGCCCGGATAGAATGCCTAAGTCTATAGTGACAGGAAAACTGGACGAGATCGGTCGCTTGGAGGAAGCTTTTAATACGATGGTAACTAAACTGGATGAAAGCCGACGCAGGGAAATAGAAGAGGAAGAGTTGCGTAAGCGTCTAGTCTCGAATTTATCTCACGATTTACGCACACCCCTAACCGTCATTCGCAGCCATATCCATGTTATGACCAAAGAGGATCTGACCTCAAAAGGTAAGCAGTCCTTACAGCTTATGGATGAGCGTATTGCGGATCTTAGCGTCCTGATCGAGAATCTTTTATCTTACAATCTGCTCAATAGTGGACGGGTAACCTTAAAGCTGGAACGTAAAGATGTTTTACGCTTGTTACGGGAAAGTGCGGCTGCTTGGTACCCCGTATGGGAAAAAGAGGGCTTCGATATTGATATTAACCTGGAAGCCGAACCGCTATTCTGGAGGGTGGATGAGGTCTGGTTCCGCCGTATTCTCGATAATTTGTATCAAAACATTGTACGACATGCCAGCAGCGGGCATTATGTCGGGATCTCAACGGAGCAACGTAATGAACAACGTGCCATAATTATTGCGGATCATGGTCGAGGCATTCAGAGTCCATCCGATTACAAGGGGGCAGGTTTGGGATTGTCTATCGTCGATCTTTTGATGAAGCATATGGAGCTGGAATGGGTTGTGGAGAGCACAGGCAAAGGCACTTCTATTGTAATCTTTGATCCGCGTCGTGAAATTTAAACAAAACTTAAACTTGGCACTTCCTTGTTCTTAACCTTGGGACGTTATGCTGTATACCGAGGTGAAGAACATGGAAGAAACAGTGATTAAAACTAAGGATTTATTGAAAAAATATCGTGGCCGGGCTGCGGTAGAAAATTTGAATTTAAATATCCGTAAGGGAGAGATTTATGGTTTTCTGGGCCCAAACGGAGCTGGGAAAACTACAACAATCCGTATGCTGCTTGGCCTAATTACACCGACATCTGGAAAAATTGAAGTGTTCGGCCAGGATCTTCGGAAGAATAAGCTGCAAATTTTACGGAAGGTAGGGTCGCTTGTCGAATCCCCCTCGTATTATGGGCATCTGAGTGCTGTGGACAATCTCGAAGCGATCCGCCGCATTCTGGATGTTCCGAAGTCACGAATCGCTGAGGTGCTAGATATTGTTTCTCTAACCGGGGAAGAGAGACGTCCGGTCAAAGGGTTCTCCCTCGGGATGAAGCAGAGACTCGGTATCGCAGCTGCCTTGCTAGGGAATCCAGAGCTGCTTATTCTGGACGAGCCAACGAACGGACTCGACCCGTCAGGGATTCAGGAAATTCGTGGGCTTATCAAACGTTTGCCACAGGAACAAGGAATTACGGTTGTAGTATCCAGTCACCTGCTTAGTGAAATTGAACAAATGGCAGATACCGTGGGTATTATTCGCCAAGGGCAAATGGTATACCAAGATACAATAGCTAATCTGCAACAACAGGCTGCTGGCGAGATACGCCTTGCGGTTTCGGAACCAGAGTCTGCGTTACGTCTCGCTGGAGGCCGGGGGTATGAAGGGACACTACAAGAGCAAAAACTGATTTTTTCAAGAATGAACGATGCAAGAGTAGCGCTGCTAGTCAAGGCTTTGGTAGAGAATGGGCACGCTGTCTATCGTGTAGAGGAGCGGAGACAATCGCTTGAGGACTTCTTCCTACAGGTTGTGGGAGGCGGGGAATCATGATGTGGCGGGCGTTGTCAGCGGATTGGCTTAAAATCCGCGGCAAAGGAATTTGGTTTCTAGTGTTTCTAGGACCGATTGGTCTAGTAGCCATGCAGGGCCTTAACTTTGGCCTTCGTTATGATTATCTGCGTCAGCAGTATAGCGCGGATTTATGGGGAGGACTTCTGGATAATGTGTCCGGGTTTGTGCCCACAGCTCTTTTTCTGGGAGGCACTTTAGTATGCTCGTTGATTGCAAATGTCGAACATCAGATGAGTTCATGGAAGCAGCTCTTGGCACTGCCTATCTCTCGTACCTCAGTGTTTATGGCTAAGTTAATGCTCTGTCTGCTGCTAGTGGCAGTTTCCTGCTTGTTGCTCTCAGTGGGGATAGTTGTTTTAGGGCTTATTTTGGGCTTCAAAGCGGATCTTATTCCTTATGTGGATGTAGTGCGGATTGGCTTTATGTCCTATATTGCGGCTCTGCCGGTCATCGCGCTACAGCTGTGGCTTTCCCTGGCTAATCGTAATCAGACACTGCCAGTTGCCCTGGGGATCACATTATCTTTGACGTCATTTTTCTCCATGTTCCTTTCGGAGTGGGTGCCTTTAACATGGCCATATTTGGCGTGGGACTCCTCTAATCGCCTTTTGTTCAGCGGTGCGGGTCTGCTGCTGGGAATGCTGGTGTTTTTGCCGGGTGCAGTGCATTTCGCTCGAAAGGATGTGGATTAAGATGATGTCATTTTGGAGAGTATTGTCCTCAGAGCGATTAAAAATGTCTAAATCATATGTTTGGCTTTTAGTCATAGGAAGTCCGGTTTTATCACTGGTTCCCGGATTGTTATCGGATAATCAAGGTGAGAAGATGTCTTGGGAGCTGCTGTTAAGTGTGATGTCAATGATGCATGCTTTGCTGTTTCTGCCTGTGCTTTCAGGCATTTTTGCGGCCCTGATCTGTCGTTATGAGCATCATGACGGTGGTTGGAAGCTATTGTTGTCTCTGCCTGTAACCCGGTTGTCGGTGTATCTCTCAAAATATGTGATGATCATCGGATTGCTGGCTGCTGTGCAAGTAACGTTCCTCGTTATGGTGCTGGGAATGGGCTTGTTCCAAGGGGCTCCAGATCCAATCCCTTGGGCTCTACTGCTAAAATCAGTATTTGGCGGCTTTGTAGCCTGTCTACCTCTCGCCGCATTGCAGCTGGCGATCTCGCAAAGCTGGAGCAGTTTTGGCGCACCGCTGGCGCTGAATGTGAGTCTGACCATTCCCAATATACTGATCGCTAATTCTTCAACCTACGGCCCCTATTATCCTTGGGTACAGCCGTTGTTGGCCATGAGTCATTATGGTGATGACGGATTTGGTGCCTTTAATCTGCCTTTAGAGACACTGATGATGATAGTGGGAGGAAGCTTGATTGTCTTTTTTGCCGCAGGACTAATCTCCTTTTATCGTAAAGCAGTCTAATTCACAATCAGAGGCTATAAACTCCTCCTCAATGGACATCCCGTGCTGTTTTTCTTATAATTAAAGAATATAATTAGCTAAGATGGAGGAGGGCGAGAGCATGGAGCCAACGGCATTAGAGGACTGCGACAATACATGCAAGGGTTCAGAGCTTGAACCGGAATCCATTGCATTGATCCTGCCAGACCGTGGGATTACTGATAAAATGGCAGAAATGTTCAAAGCGTTGGGTGATCCAACACGAGTGCGGCTCATTTACGCTTTGTCACAGCAAGAATTATGTGTACATGATTTGTCCGTGATCCTTGATATGGGCCAATCTGCGATATCCCATCAGCTCCGTTATTTACGGAATCTACGGATCGTGAAGCGGCGTAAAGAGGGGAAAACGGTATTCTATTCGCTGAACGATGCGCATGTGGAGCAGATCTTTTTGCAGACCCACGAGCATGTCCGACATGAATAGCTAGTTGCAAAAAAAGAGGGACTCCAGCAGCCATTGAATGGCTTTTGGGAGTCCCTCTTTTTATTATGCCGACGAGTCCCAACCATCCACTACGGCTTACGGACCCAGCTGACGTTATTTGCACAATAATCGCTTTTTGAGCAGAGTTGCGGACCTCAGTGCAGTTATTCTTTAGAAAGAGGTCTTATTTTGCTCTTTTTCATGCCAATAGCGCCTATGGGGTCCGATAATATGCTAAACCGGGGATAATACTGCTTTTAGTGTCAATTGGGTCCGTTAGCTGTGTGGTTTGCGACAAATATTGCTCTAATGAAGCTAAGTGGCATCTCAACTGAACTAAGTAGCACCTCAATTAAACCAGGCTGCATAGGGGTTAACCAATGCGTTTAAATCCAAGAAGCCTTGTATTTTGAAGTAAGGATTTAGCTTATTAGCTGGCTTGATTTAGGTTCTTCGTTAGGTTTGGTTTTCTAAAGGACAACACTAGCCAGACACATTGCACAGCAAGCACTAGCAGGATAAATAGATCGATTCCCATGTATTCACTCGTATTATCATTGCCCACAAACTGAATTAAATTATGTATAAAATGAAAGGATATCAGCGGAAGAATATTATTATTTTTTAGCATCAACAAGGCTAGCGCAAAACCGATCAGAAGCGCATATACGAGTTGTAGAAGAATTTGTGTGATATCTGTGCTGGATAATGCATTAAGTAAGTGGGTAATAGAGAAAAGAATACTTGAAGTGATCACTGCTGTTTTAGCCCCTTTAGGAAGCAAGGTCTTAAAAATCAAGCCGCGATAGATACTTTCCTCCACAAAAGCGACCAGCAGGGTGAAGAAGATAAAGAACAGTACTTCAGATGCACTGATCTCACGAAATCCCTTAAAGGATATGGTAATCAGGACCACTACTAGCGGGGCATAATAGATCCAGTTGCCCGAGGATATGGTGTTTAGAGGTCGGAAGCCGAGCGTGCTCCATTTGCGCTTAACTGTAAAGTAGATGATGAGTACAAGCGCGATTGGGATGAAGGAGATAAGTACAGGGGCGGTGTACGCAAGTTCCTTAATTGTTGCGAAAGCCCCGGCGGCAGTTACGGCTACAAGTAATAACACTTCGATAATAATTACGCTCCAAATAGGGTGTTTCTGTGAAAAAGAAGACGTTTTGGCTAGCTTTGACATGTTCTAAATTCATCCCTTCTGTGTAAATCATTTGCCCATCGAGCTTCATTGATAATGGGGTCATTCGTATGTAAGAAACTTACTTTGGGTCATACATGATTTTACATATTTTCTCGTAAAGGTCAATTGATTTAATTTTTAAGATAATGTAGAAAAATGGTGTATATCGCGTATTGACCTTGAAATATAAAGGGAATATAATAGGGCTAAGATAACATATGAACAAGTGCTCATATATGGTTTTTATTTGAGGAGATGTGCCGTATGGATACAATGCAAGGAAAATTAAAACGTCAGTGGGAATTAGAAGGCTTGGATTGCGCCAATTGCGCGATGAAAATTGAAGATAAGGTGAAGAAGATTGAAGGTGTATCGTCTTGTTCCGTTAATTTTGTAACAAAAACAATGACGTTGGAAACTGCCGCAGGGTATGAGGAGTCAGCGATTGTAGAAGCGAAGAAGACGGTGAAGGCACTTGAGCCCCACGTAAATGTGAAAGAGAAGGTTGGGGGCAATCACAAGGCGCGCAATAGTGGCGCTCATGAACATACGCATGATCACGAGCATGGTCATGAGCACGGCCATCAAGCTGCTGGACATCATCATGGTCATGAGGATGCTGAAGGTCATGGTCATACTCACGAGCACGGGGAAGGTGATACACGCAAAATATTGCTGCGGTTAGGCGCTGGTGGAATTCTGGCTCTAGCTGGGATATTCCTGCCCGTGAATGGAGTAGTTGAATTGCTGATCTTTTTGGCAGCCTATCTTATCGTGGGTGGTGAAGTTGTCTGGCAGGCGGTTAAGAACATCATCCGTGGCCAGGTGTTTGATGAGAATTTCCTGATGGCTCTGGCAACTATCGGTGCATTTGCGATTGGTGAGTATCCAGAGGGCGTGGCAGTAATGCTGTTTTACCAGATTGGAGAACTGTTCCAAGGTCTGGCTGTGAATCGTTCACGCCGATCTATTACGGCACTTATGGATATTCGCCCCGAGTTTGCCTATCTCAAGCTTGGAAATGATCTGAAGAAGGTCTCACCTGAGGAAGTAGCCATCGGAGATTTGATTGTTGTTAAACCCGGTGAGAAGGTACCCCTTGACGGAACAATACTTGAAGGTAACGCCATGATGGACACATCTGCACTTACTGGAGAGTCGGTACCACGATCAGCTGGTCCAGGAAGTGCGGTGTTAAGTGGTTTTATTAACCGGAACGGCGTAATTACTGTGCAAGTTACTCAGACCTTTGGAGAATCGGCCGTATCCAAAATACTGGAGCTAGTGCAGAATGCGTCAAGCAACAAAGCTAAAACCGAGAACTTTATTACTAAATTTGCACGTGCCTACACGCCTGTAGTAGTGATCACAGCAGTTCTGCTGGCCATCGTTCCTCCACTGCTGATCAGTGGTGCGACTTTTTCGGATTGGATTTACCGTGCACTTGTATTCCTCGTAATCTCTTGTCCTTGTGCGCTTGTGGTCTCGATTCCACTGGGATTCTTCGGAGGGATTGGTGCAGCTTCACGCAGCGGTATTCTGATTAAGGGAAGCAACTACCTGGAAGCCCTAAATGATGTGAAGGTAGTTGTCTTTGATAAAACAGGAACGTTGACCAAGGGACAGTTTAAGGTTACGGGGATTTATCCGTCGGGTGGCAAATCTAAGGATGAATTACTGCGGACAGCCGTTTATGCGGAGAGCCATTCCAATCACCCGATTGCCGAGTCGATTCGGACGGCTTATGGTGAACAGATTTCTAAGGAAGCTATCTCCAATTACAATGAAATCTCTGGTCATGGTATCGAAGTAACTATCGAAGGCAAGACCGTATTTGCAGGTAACGCACGTCTGATGGAGCGTGAGGGAATTGCTTATGAGGTCCCAGAGCAGAGCGGTACCGTTGTTCACATTGCAGTAGATCATCAATATGAAGGTTATCTGGTGATCGCTGATGAAGTGAAGGAGGACTCACTGCAGGCCATTCAGCGCCTCAAAAAGCTGGGTATACGCAAGACGGTGATGCTGACAGGTGATGCTTCCGCCGTAGCTGAAGATGTAGGGAAGCAGTTAGGGGTAGATGAGGTACACGCAGAGCTTTTACCACAGCATAAGGTAGAGGCCATCGAGAAGCTGGATCGTGATAAGTCTCCACGCGAGAAGATTATTTTTGTCGGAGACGGAATTAATGATACTCCTGTACTGGCTAGAGCCGATGTCGGGATCGCTATGGGAGGACTTGGTTCCGACGCTGCCATTGAAGCAGCAGATATTGTAATTATGACCGATGAGCCTTCGAAGATTGCTGTAGCTATCGGAATTGCCAAGCGTACTCGAGCCATCGTATGGCAAAATATTATTTTTGCTTTAGGTGTAAAAGCTATATTCCTTCTGCTCGGTGCATTTGGGATTGCCACGATGTGGGAGGCTGTATTCTCAGATGTAGGGGTAACCGTACTTGCCGTACTGAACAGTATTCGAGCTTTAAAAGTGCAAGACGAGGGTTAAGAATCTTTGGTGTATTAAATAAATGATTTCAACAAAAGTAAGCTTTAGGATTCCGGTTTTAGGGGTCTTAGGGCTTATTTTTTTTATTCTCCAGCAAAGAATTTGTCTATTTTTGCCGATATAGAAGATATATCCACATCAGGAGATATTATAACAAATGGAGTGAGGAGGCTATTTCATCGTGAATGAAAATGAAATGAAAGGAAACAAGATGAAAAAAATGAGAAAAAATGTAACGAAGAGAAAAGCGACGTCAATTCAACTTAAGTGGTCATCTGTTATATTAGCTATTGCAATCGTGCCGCTCATGGTGGCGACCATATTTTTACTTGATTATTTCGGCAATGTCACACGCACAGACAGCGAGCAAATGGCGCAGGACACCATTAATACGAACACATTCCGGATGGATGAGTGGCTATCCAATAAAACCTCGTCTGTAAAGGATCTGGTATCCCAGCATCCTGAGTTTGATTTTACAAATCCGGCAAGTATCTTCCCTGTGATAGAAGTGCTGGAGGAAAGTGACAGTGAGACAGAAGGTTACAGTGTCATTAGTAAAGACGGCCAGTTAACCAATATGATGAACATGACCGCAAATGTAGCAGATGCGAGCTATTTCTTGAAAGCGAAAGAAACACATGCGCCTGTGTTGGGGGAAATGTCCTATCTGGAGCAGCTTGATAAATATATCATTCCAATCGTAGTTCCTGTCATGGATAAGGATAAGCAATTTATGGGAGGTATTGTCTTCTCGATTACTCCTGAAGTTCTTGCCCAAATGAGTAATGAAATTACTATGGCGGATACCGGATTTGGATACGTAATCTCAAATGATGGCATGTATTATACTTATCCAGACGTCAGTCGTATGGGCAAAAAAATTACCGATTACGCTAAAGAGCCGGCTCTTCAGAAGGTCGTTGACAAGATTTTGAGCAACAAAGAGGGGTCCGAAACTTATAAGGGCGAAGATGGTAAGAAAGTCATTACATACTTTAAGACAATTCCAGATACTGATCTGAAGCTTCTTGTAACAGTGCCGGAGAAAGAGGTTTTTGCCAAAGTGACCTCTGCACAAAGAACAGCAATGTTCATCTTACTGGCAGTTATACTTGTCATAATTTTTGTTTCACTGTACCTTACTCGTCTTATCGTTAGACCCATTAAAGCTATTTCCTCGACTATGAAAAAGGTGGCAGAGGGTCATCTGAATGAGAGGGTTAAAGTGCAGTCCGGAGATGAGATCGGCGAGATGAGTCAAAATATCAATGATATGATTGAGACACTCTCCGGTATTGTCAACAAGATTGATACAACAGTAGTGGAGGTTACTTATTCCTCAGAAGGAATGCTGAAATCGGCTCAACGTTCGTCCTATACTTCAGCAGAGGTTGCCACAGTTATCCAAGAAGTAGCTCAAGGAATGGAAGAGCAATTTAGAGGCTCCGAGCAATCCGCAAGAGCAACGGAAGAGATGGCCGTAGGTTTGCAACGTATTGCTGAGTCCTCTGCAGCGGTATCAGATCAGGCTGAGACAGTCAACTCAGAAGTAGAGAGTGGCTATTTGGAAATTCAATCTACACTGCAACAGATGGCTGTTATCAGTTCCACAGCTAATCAGACTGCCGAGATGATTGGGAAATTAAGTGAGCAATCGGAACAAATCGGACAAATTGTGGATGTAATTTCTGAGATATCCAATCAGACAAGCTTATTATCTTTGAATGCTTCTATTGAGGCTGCCAGAGCTGGAGAACATGGTCGTGGCTTCGGTGTAGTTGCGAATGAGGTGAAGAAGTTAGCAGAGCGGACAAACAGCTCCATCATTAGTATAGTGGAGCTAATCGGCGGCATTCAGTCTTCAACAACAAGTGCAGCGGATTCCATGAAGAAGAGTATTGAGGAAATTGGCGATGGAATGGGGAAAATGCAAAACGTCGGTGTTTCCTTTGATCATATCCGTTCTTCGATCCGTGAAGTATCGTCGCAAATACAGGATGTGTCAGCAATTAATGAAGAGATGTCAGCCGGCACGGAAGAAATAACGGCTTCTATATCCGATATGCTCGGAATAGCTAAAGAATCTGCTGAGAATGCTCAGGCGGTCTCCTTAGCTTCAGCGGAGCAGACAGAGATTATGAAGGATGTCGTGTCCTCCGCGGAATCACTTAATGAAGTGATGTCTGTGCTGAAAGAAGAAATCGAAAAGTTTAAAAAGTAGGAGATAAACTGAGATTCATCTCCTAATAATACAAAAAATCGCTCTCTGGGAGCTGGTAGGTGATCTCACCAATTCCCAAAGTAGCGATTTTTTTATGAATTAAACGCTGTCTTCCAGCTGTAGGCTCTCGATGCCTGCACGTACAATGTTGCAGGAGTGGTTCAATTTCTGGGTTTCCTCTGTATTTAAATTAAGCTCCAGCAGCTCTTGAATCCCAGTGTTGCCTATGATGGCGGGCACGCCCGTGCATACACCACTATGTCCGTACTCTCCATCCAGAATGGCGGATACGGCGATAATTTTGTGCTCATCATTCAGGATCGAACGGGTAATGTAGGCAAGTGCGCTGCCAATCCCGAAATGTGTGGAGCCTTTGCGGGTGAAAATTTCCCAGCCGGCATCTTTTGTCTTGCGGGAGATATCCTCCAGATCCAAATGCGGGAACCGCTCGCGATGCTGATCTAAAATTTGCAGAATAGGCTTGCCACCAATTGTTACATGGGACCAAGCTACAAATTGGGATTCGCCATGTTCACCTAAGGCGTAGCCATTAACACTGCGCGGGTCAATGGAGAACACATCGGAGAGCAGGGTTTTTAGGCGCGACGAGTCAATGGAGGTCCCGGTACCAATAATTCTGTGGCGAGGCAGACCTGATATTTTCCAGACCATATAAGTGACAATATCGACCGGATTAGCGGCGACTACGAATATTCCATCAAATCCCCCAGCCATGATGTTGGTAATGATTTCTCGAGTAATAACCGCAGAGGCTTCCAATACGTCAAGTCGGGTCTGCCCGGCTGTTGGATTAGCACCAGCGGTTAAGATAACTACATCCATTTTTGCACAATCGCTATAGGTTCCGGCATACACCTTAGTGCGTGTGCTTGTGAAATCCATACAGTGCGAGAGATCAAGTGCTTGTGCCATAGCCCGATCATAGGTGCGGTCGATCATCATAATTTCGTCGCAAATGGCCTGATTAACCATGGAGTAAGCACAGCTTGAACCCACCATTCCGGCCCCGACGATGGCTACTTTTCTCGATTTACTTTTCAATTGCCTTGTCCTCACTCTCTAAAAGTTATACGCAGTATAGGCTTCCAAATGATATTTATTTCAGCATTAAGGTCTTTTGGAAGCTTATCGTTAGGTATGCTTATAGTTTAACGTATCCCTTCGCAAGTTACCTGACATCGGACTTGCAAAGATTATATTTTTTCTGTTTAATGCTGAATAGGTGACATGATGAGTTAGTTATTTCAGGAGATCTATCCCTATAGTGTATGTAAAGTGCTTAAAGAGGATGTAATAAGAGGATGGCTAATTGATGTCAGAAAAGGGTGGAAAGTAGAAAAAAGCAGAGGAGAACATAAGCTTGAGTTACAAGAGGTAAGAAGTCATCTCAAGGATATCGTGTAAGAACCCTGAGATGGCTTCTTAGGATTATTATTGATAATCATGGCTGCGGCAGCAGACTCCCCGAGGAGGTCATAGCCTTATAACGCTTGAACATAAAAAATCTCCAATGAACAATCATGCCGAAGGCTAAAATAAAGAACAAACCACCGGACTGTGGAATAGACACATAACGGTTAATAAATTCATGGAGTAAAGTGCGGACTAGAAGAAGTCCGAGCAGGATAAACGCAAAGCTCTTGGAGCGTTGAGCGTAAATTTGTCCATCACGTTGTTCAAAGTGGGTGCTGCGTATAAGAGGATACGCGAAGATGAACCAGCCAATCAAAAAGGCGACTGCCGCCCACCATAATGGGAATCTGACCGCAGGTGCCACAAACATGGCAAAACCCGTCGACATACCGAGAGGTGGAATCCATATTTTTCGAATGGTAACCGGACGTGCGCTTGCTTTTAGACGAATGAAAATAACCATCAGCGCCATGAACAAAGCCCCTAATGTGGAGCCAATATGTAGAAGCGAGGGGTTTATGTTACCCATGATACACGACCTCTCTATGATTTCAGTCACTTGTATCTTCATTATAACAGAAAAACGATGGCAAAACATTGAAGTGTATTGGCTCCATCCCCGCAACAATTCCAGCAGAGGAATTTTTTCTTAAAGGAACGATACATACAAAAATCCCCGCCAGAGCATACTCTGACGAGGATTTATTGATGTGAATAATATTATCTCAGCCCAGACTTACGAACGGCTGCGTCCACTTGTCGAGCGAAGAATAAGGCTCACGATAAAGATCAGCACAACGGCACCGATCAAAGAAGGGAAGAAGTAGAAATCACTTACTTTAGGTCCCCAGCTTCCCAGAAGCACGCCACCCAGCCATGAACCGATAATACCAGCGATGATATTACCGATAACACCACCAGGAATATCTCTGCCCATAATCAGACCAGCCAACCAACCAATAACCCCACCAACGATTAACATCCATAGAAAACTCATGTTACTTCAACTCCTTCGTTTTGTTGTTTGCGATGTCTACTATTAACCTTTGTGACCATCTTTAAACCACATGGAAAAACTTACTTCTTCCGGAATGGTTAGGAAGTAGGCTCTAAATGCAGTTTCGATAATGTATTACAACTATAAACATGCTATAGTGAAAAAATATTATAAAATTATGAGTAAACCCCTATTAGTAAAGGGTAAGTAAGAAGTAATACAATACATAAAAGATAAAGGAGCCACTATTATGGAACGGGCTAATGAGGCATTGTTTTATGTAGGAACGTATAACTCTGAGAACGAGAAGGCGATTCAGTTATGTGCGCTTAGTCTTTTGTCGGGGGAAATGAGAATTCTTGAGGGTACCGAGGGAATTGAGAATCCATCGTTTTTAGCTGTGAATAAAGCAGGCAGCGTGTTGTATGCAGTTAGTGAGAAGGATCAAGGTGAGGTTTACGCATATGCAATTGATCCTGCAACTAAAGCGTTGAAATCACTTGGAAGTCGTCCTACGGAAGGTGGCGCTCCTTGTTATGTCTCCATTAGTCCTAAGGAAGATTACATATTCGTCTCCAATTACTCGGGAGGCAATGTTAATGCTTTTCCTGTAAATGAAGATGGTTCGCTTCAAGAGATGTCCGACCAAGTAAAACATATGGGTTCAGGCATTCGTGAAGACCGTCAGGAGGCTCCGCATCCGCACTCTGTCATTCCGGACGCAAGTGGTAGACATGTGCTGGTGTGCGATTTGGGACTGGATCAAATTGTGATCTATCGCCCTGAAGAGGGCAAACTGGTAAAACATCGTGAGCTTAATCTGCCACCTGGTTCAGGTCCACGTCATCTGGCGGTGCATCCCTCTGGACAATGGATCTACCTGGCGAATGAACTGAATTGTACAGTAACGGCATTTGCTAATGATGAACAGGATGCAAATCTAAATGTTTTACAGCATCTTAGCACGCTTCCTGATAATTATACTGCCGGTAGTGACGATACAGCTTCCGATATTCATGTCTCCCCTTGTGGCAGATTCCTGTATGTCTCCAATCGGGGACAAGACAGTATCGCCCTGTTCCATATCGATGAATTAACGGGTCTGCTTGAAGCAGTGGATTGGCAGGGTACCGGCGGGCGTACTCCGCGTAACTTTGCAATTATTGGGGATAAGCTGCTTGCTGCTAATCAGAATAGTGATAATATTACCTCGTTCTCTATCGATAGTGAGAGTGGCAGATTAATCCCTACAGGAAATGAATTGGAAATGAAGTCACCTGTTTGTGTGCAAGCGTTGTAGGCTGAGACTAGGTTATTGTATGTCGTAAAAATAAGGGCTATTCCCGTAATCCATTCATTTTTTCGTGAGTGGAGGTTGGGAATAGCCCTATTTTGCAAATGAAGACCTAAGGATAATAGCAAGTGATTTTTTAAAATGTATTTCGGATACCTAAATCGTAAAAACCGATGTCATCCAGCATGATCCGGTCGCCTTCTTCATCAAGATAGAAGGTGATTTCCGTCAGGTTGTCAGGATCCAGCTCTGGTTCTTCCTCTTGAAATTGTTCGAACGGCATCTCGTAGGTTTGAAATACAGCTTCGGAAAGGTCACCGTATTTGCCATCGTTTATCCGCTCTTCAAGCCATGGGAATAACGTGAACTGAGTTTGTGGAAGCGGCAGTATGTCCATTACTTCATCCAGCGTCAAGCGGGCTGAGGTATCATTATGGTCAGTTAACTCCACCTCAACCTTTGGAGGTAGTGGAACATCCATTTCTTCACTAAGGTCACCATTCAGATTTGCCATAGAGAACGTAAGGCCATCTGCCCCTAAAAGAGCAGTTTCAGTACGGACACTGTCGTTAAGCTTAATGTTGTAATAAGCTTCTTCGTTTTTGCTGGCTGTGCGTTCAAGGACAACACCATAGGTGGCTTTGCTTTTTGACTCTCGGTCTTTAGCCAGCTCTTCTGACCAAGAAACACCCGATGCTTCTGCTGTTCCCAGTTCTACTGTGTTTTTGTTACGGTCATCGTCGAATGTGGCTACAGGACGATATCCCCCGCTTTGGAATCGATTGTAGTAGGCGGTATCTGGTAACCACTTCAGCCCGCTGCGATAATCCCGGAACAAGCTTTGGTATTCCTCTTTTTCATGCAAGGTGGTCTCCAAGAAAGCTGATACATAGACCTTAGCGATTTGCCGTTGTTTGTCTGCATCCATGATTTGTGCCCGATTTAAGAAGAGTCCAGCTGGCAAGGTCTGATCATACCCACCCCAATCGCTGTTGAATTGACTGTGATTGGCGTCCGCAATATACAGTGAGCTTTTGAAAGCAGATGATCCTTGGGAATAGGAGGTACGTATATACTGCCGATCACCATAGAAATCATGTACATCTCCATCGCGGGCTCCCTGCAGGGTCAAATAATTGATGTCTTTGAGACGGGCTTGCTGGTCATCTATCGTTTTGTCCGTTGGTGCAAGCGCGATTACAGAGGTTATATTAAAGCGATTAACTGCCGCCATCACCGGATCATCCTTGAACCAACGAGTGGCATCCGCGGCCATAGCTACGGCTTGTCCTCCGCGGCTATGGCCGAGCAGGGCGGTTTTTGTGAAATCTATTTTCTGATAAAAAGGACTGCCCGGATCATCTGAAAAGTCTGCTAGCTGCTCTAAATGTTTCAGTAGGATCCAAGTCCGTACTTTAAAATCATTGTCCGGAATACCGGACCAAGCAGAATAATTCAGGAAATTCTCATCGAGCGAGATCGCGATAAATCCCCGGCTTGCCAATAGTTCGCCGAGATAAGCGTACCCGCCATCAGAGTAATCTTCCATCATATGATTGCCGTGCACCATCAGTACTACTCGATATGGACCTTCGCCTTCTGGCATCCATACGCGACCATTCAAGGGAAGTGCCTTATAATCGAAACCCCAGAATAAAGTGCGCAGCTTTGACCAATCCTTAATATAAGCAGAAGCATCGGCCGTAGAGGATATCAAGCTTGTATCCTTACCGTATTCGGCACGATGTAGATCGGTACCACTGGCATAGGTGAAGGTCTGATAAGCTAGATTACCTGGTTTTCCAGGATCGGAGGCTGTAAGTGGAACAACTTCCGTATCGTTGATGTCGACCGACTCTGAAATAGGCAGTTCTTGCACTCCGCTTGCCAGCGCAAGTGGGGAAAAAGTCACTGCCACTGTTAGCAGAAGTCCTAGTGTTATTCTTTTGCTGCGGAGCAGGCCAATGGCTAATCCGCCTAGTGCTCCTAGCAGTGCAAGCACGACCGCAATGACAACCGCAGCCTCAATTTCAAAATCTGCATAATATAAGATTAGTAGAATAGCTCCAAAATCACTCAATACACAGCCTGCGAATAATCTTGGGATACGCAGTCCGGTCAACGCTAGCAGAACAGCCAAGATATTGCCGGAAATCGCCAGCAGGACAGTGCCTGCACCTGCAGCAAGAGCGATATCGGTAGGTTTACCTAATCCAGTAGGAATGCCTAACACGGCAGTACTAAAGGCTAAAAAGCATACTATCCACAGACCGGCTATAGCTGTTCTCCAAACTGCTGTATCGTAACGGTAGGTTCCCCTAATTCTTCGTCCAATTTCTTGAGCCATACGTCTGTGGAGCCGCGGTTTCAACGGCGCAGGGACGTACTCTAAATCCATACCCATGACTCTCTCCCCTGACATAAAGCGGTAATTTCTCTTAACCCATAAGCTGTAGCAATAATATTACTTTATAGCATCAATAACAAGTGGATCTTACAGGAACCGACCCCATAGCTTGTATGGTGTGGTGTGTGTGAGTTTTCTTTGACATAGGCTGGAAAAAAAGGTTTGACACAGTTAAAGGGTTTCAGTATTATATCCATATAAACCAACTAAGTAGATAGGAATAATTGAAGAAAGTTCTTACCGTACGAACGGAGGAACGCCTGCATTAGGCTCGCAGACACGGTCTTAGGACCGGTTTGACCTGCCATACGTAGGCTTTCCTCCGTTCTTTTTGTGTTACCCAAGGGTTTGTCTGGTACGAAAAAACATGGGGGAGTGGAAAAGATGAAGAAAAAGATGAATAAAGGGCTTCTTGTAGGGTTTAGCTTGTTGCTGACGGCAGGGCTTACTGCTGCTTGCGGCAGCAATAACAATAACGGCAATAGTGCTAGTCCGGCAACAGACGCACCAGCAACAACCAATTCAGCGGAGGCCACAAATGCGGCTGAAGCCACCAAAACTCCATCTAAAGATCCAGTAGAACTACTGAACGTATCTTATGACCCTACTCGCGAATTGTACGAGAATTATAATAAAGCTTTTGCTGCCTATTGGGAGAAAGAAACAGGACAGAAGGTCACCATTAAACAATCCCACGGTGGATCGGGGAAACAAAGCCGTGCTGTGCTTGATGGCCTGGAAGCGGATGTTGTGACATTAGCACTTGGTTATGATATTGATGCCTTGCAGGAAAAGGGACTGATCAACGAGGGCTGGCAAAGTAAATTCGATCATAACAGCTCGCCTTACACCTCGACTATCGTGTTCCTTGTACGCAAAGGGAATCCGAAAGGAATCAAGGATTGGCCAGATCTGCTCAAAGAGGGCGTAGAGGTTATTACACCAAACCCGAAAACATCAGGTGGAGCACGCTGGAACTACTTGGCGGCTTGGGGTTATGCACTAGACCAGAACAATAACGATGAGGCTAAGGCTGAGGAATTTGTAAAAGAACTGTTCAAGCATGTGCCAGTGCTGGATACCGGCGCGCGTGGATCTACGACAACGTTTGTGGAACGTGGAATTGGTGATGTGCTGATCGCATGGGAGAATGAAGCCTATTTATCCGTGGAAGAGCTGGGACCAGACAAATTTGATATCGTGAATCCTTCGGAGAGCATTCTGGCTGAACCGCCAGTAGCTATAGTAGATAAGGTTGTGGACAAAAGAGACACGCGTGAGGTATCCGAGGCGTACCTGAAGTATCTCTATAGTGAAGAGGGACAAAAAATCGCGGCTGAGAACTATTACCGTCCTACATTAGATAGTGTGAAAGAAGAATACAAAGATAAGTTCCCGGAAATCAAGCTGTTTACATTGGCTGACAAATTCGGAACCTGGAAAGAAACGCAAGAGAAGCATTTTAATGATGGCGGGATCTTTGACAAGATTTATGTGCCGGGTGCCAAATAACAGATGAATGAAATGCAGGATATGATCATTGAGATTTGTCCCGGTAGGGGCTGATCGGCTAAAAGGCCGAAGGCGAGAAAGGATGAATAGGGGATGAATGTCACCACTACGGCTGCACCAGCAGCAACGCGGCGCAAAATACTGCCCGGCTTCGGGCTGACGATGGGCTACAGTGTTTTATACCTGAGTCTAGTGGTTCTACTGCCACTTTCGGCGCTACTGTTCAATTCTACAGGTCTGAGCTGGGCGAAATTCTGGGATGTAGCTACGGACCCGCGGGTATTAGCTTCGTATCGTGTGAGCCTGTCGACAGCTGCTGCGGCTGCTTTTGTAGATGCAATTCTAGGTCTTTTGCTGGCGTGGGTACTGGTACGTTATGAATTTCCGGGCAAAAGAATATTTGATGCGCTGATCGATCTCCCGTTTGCCTTGCCGACAGCTGTAGCTGGTGTCTCCTTGACGGCGCTCTATGCAGGCAATGGCTGGATTGGGTCTTGGCTTGAGCCGCTGGGATTAAAGGTGGCATTCACTCCGCTCGGGATTACCTTGGCTTTGATGTTCATCGGCATACCGTTCGTTGTCCGGACGGTGCAGCCGGTGCTGGAGGATTTGGACAGAGATATGGAGGAGGCTTCGGCAACCCTTGGCGCAGGCCGCTGGAGAACCTTTCGTTCAGTAGTTCTGCCTGAGCTGTTTCCGCCACTGCTAACAGGTTTTGCTCTAGCTTTTGCTCGGGGCATCGGTGAATTCGGCTCCGTCGTGTTCATCTCCGGTAACATGCCGATGAGGACGGAGATTGCTCCGCTGCTTATTATGTCTAAACTGGAGCAATATGATTATGCCGGAGCTACCGCCGTAGCCCTGCTATTGCTCCTCATCTCTTTCTTAATGTTACTTGTTATTAACACACTTCAGCGCTGGGTTCGTAAGACTTCTCGTTGAGGTAATTGCCATGACAGCAGACGTCCGAACATGTTCAAACTTACTCGGAGACACTCGATATCTGCCGTCGATACTGAATTTTCCAAGCTATCTTGTCTTCGTAAAACCCTTTAAAGGAGGAATAATTTTGGCCGGTACCGTCCCTCTCCATACCCCCCGGCTACAAAAGAATGCGTCCTCGTCCGCGACAACGGAAACCCCAATTGTAAAATGGGTGTTGATCGGAGCGGCTGGGCTAGTCCTTTTTTGGCTGATTGCTCTGCCATTAGTTGTTGTGTTAACCGAGGCACTTAAGAAGGGCTGGGACGTATATATTGCTGCCCTGACTGATCCGGATGCCCGCTCAGCGCTGCGATTGACGCTGCTTGTTGCGGCGATAACTGTGCCTCTGAATACCTTTTTTGGTGTAACAGCGGCGTGGGCTGTAACCAAGTTCCGTTTCCGCGGCAAAGGGTTTCTGATCACCTTGATTGATCTCCCTTTTGCAGTCTCGCCAGTCATCGGCGGCCTAATCTTTGTACTCGTCTTCGGAGCAAACGGATGGTTTGGTCCTTGGCTGAGCGCCCATGATATTAAGATCGTATTTGCGCTTCCGGGTATCGTGCTAGCCACGTTGTTTGTGACGTTTCCTTTTGTAGCGCGTGAGTTAATCCCGCTGATGGAGGATCAGGGTACACAGGAGGAAGAAGCGGCAATTACACTCGGCGCACATGGGTGGCAAATCTTTTTCAGAGTCACGCTGCCTAATATTAAATGGGGGTTACTATACGGCATTATTTTGTGTAATGCGCGGGCCATGGGTGAGTTTGGTGCGGTTTCTGTGGTGTCCGGGCATATCCGTGGGGAGACGAATACGCTGCCGCTGCATGTTGAGATTTTGTACAACGAATATCAATTTTCAGCATCTTTTGCAGTAGCTTCTTTGCTCCTGTTATTGGCTTTGGTAACGATGATTATTAAAAGCTGGTTGTCGCGAAAAAATGCCCATTGACATGACTTTTAGTTCCATGCTAAGTTAATTCATAGTATACTGGTTGGTAATAACGGAATTGAGGAAAAAAGGAATTTAGGCGGATATAATCCTTTGGTGAGAAAGGGAGGCTAGAGAATGGCTAAACCGCTGAAAGTGGACGATTTATGGCTTACGCGGATTGCAGGACTTCTGGATGATATGGAATTTGGCTCATTGCATATTGTGGTTCATGAAGGTCAGATTGTTCAGATGGAGCGTACGGAACGCAAACGGTTTGAGAATAGCAGTGGCAACGCAAATGGACGTTATATTGGTGAAAGCGGCAGCCGGCGGGCCGATTCTCAATCGGCGGGACGTTGATTCAATCTCTGGGCAATCATAAAGGTATATATCATCTTTTTGGATAAAAGATTATGGAGTTGTCACATAAGCCACGAAATGGCTGCTGGGGCAACTCCTTTTTCTTCGTATGCTTGATATTTGGCACGTATGACGCACCATATGTCGCACCCCATCGGACTCAGTTGACGCTAAACGCAGTATTATGCCACATTTGCCCCGATAACGGACCGCATAGCCGCTATTGGCATAAAAAACGCCACATATGGACCTGATTCTAAGCAATAATGTCCCTGGAGTCCGAAACCACGCTCCAAAAGCTGAAAAGGTGCAAATAACGTCATCTGGGTCCCTAGGTCGCAGGAATGATGATTGTTGAAGCAGACCGCTCATGAGTAAAAACATAGCAATATGTCATCTGGGTCCGCAGGTCGCCGGGAATGATGATTGTTGAAGCAGACCGCTCATGAGTAAAAACACAGCAATATGTCATCTGGGTCCGTAAGTCGCAGGGAATGATGAGTGTTGAAGCAGACCGCTCATTAGTAAGAACATACAATACGTCATCTGTGTCCGTAAGTCGCAGGAATGATGAGTGTTGAAGCAGACCGCCCATGAGTAAGAACACACAATACGTCATCTGTGTCAGTAAGTCGCAGGAATGATGAGTGTTGAAGCAGACCGCCCACCAGTAAGAACACACAATACGTCATCTGGATCCGTAGGTAGGTCGCAGAGGATGATCTGTCTTTTTACGACTTTTACAAATGATTCGGCCCGTGGGATAGCTACATATTTTGATGACGCAGTACGTTTGTTAATAACGAGGGGCTTGGCGTGAGGCGGATACGCCCTCCATCAACAGGATGAACGCAGTAATGGCGTGCATAATCCAACCAACGATCGGAACAAAAGCTAAAATCGAGGTGATAATGCCCAGAACGTTACCCATGAATGGTTTATGTTCTCTTTGCAGCACAACAACGGCTACAGCATGAAGCAAAAAGGCAATGGCCAAAGGGACCCAACCATTAGCAATGATAAAGAGTCCGCCAATCAACGGCAGAGCCAGAAAAGCTTCATAAAGGCATGTTCCCCATTTAAACAGCTTGGCTACAGGAGACATAATGCTTCACCCACCCTTTTAAAAATATTGTTACAGATACTATTCCACACAGTCAGTAAAGGAATTCAAGAATATAATGCTTATCCCTCAGTTTCAAAAACATCCCTAGCAGTGAGCCTTGCCTGTGAACCATGCAGTCGTATATAGTGGGAACAGCAATGCTGAACGGAGGAGTGCGGATGGAAACAACTAGTAAGCTTGATATACGCCATGAACAGCCTTCAGTGGAACAGTATTTGGCGCTGAGAAAAGAAGCTGGGCTGAGTGAAATGAGTGTGGAAGGTGCAGCGATCGGTTTGCCTCGTTCTATTTTTGCGGTAACTTTGTATGAGGAGAATAACCTAATCGGGATGGGGCGGGTGATTGGCGATGGGGGATGCTTTTTTCAGGTCACAGATATTGCGGTCAAGCCTTCACATCAAGGACGAGGTTTGGGAAAGCTGATCATGCGGGAAATTAGAGAGTTCCTTAATACTGTACCGGACAAGGCTTATGTAAGTCTGATTGCAGATGGAGAAGCCTCGAAGCTCTATGCACAATATGGATTTGAATCGGTTATGCCACGTTCTCAGGGAATGTTTTTGCGTCGCTAAGCTAAGGCGAATTCATGCTGCTTTTTTAGTAGAGAGTGCCCCTTGTATTGGTTAAGGGGTTTTTGGTCTGGAAGTGGAGTAGTAGGTGCGATCTGGTTTCGATTGGATCTCAGGGGATAAATAATGTTTAAAGGCTGTAAGGGAAAAGCTATTCAGATGAGCATCAAAAAAATAATTGAGCAGAAGGCTGCACGATAATGGTCTTGCTCGTAGAATGTGAGGAACAACAAGATGGATGTTGTAATATTGGGCGCTTCAGGAACGATTGGAAAGGCAATTGTACAGGAGGCATTAAAAAGAAAACACGAAGTAACAGCTGCGGTACGCAATCCAGAGTCAGTAACTCTCGAACACGAGCGTTTACATGTCACAACGGTGGATATTCTTGATCCGGCTTCAGTAGCAGCTGCGGTCCGTGGCCATGAAGAGGTAATTAGTGCTTATGGACCAGGAGCGGGCCACGAGCTGGATCTGATTACGGCGGCAAAAGCGTTGGTGGAGGGTATGCAGACGGCAGGGTTAAATCGGCTGTTGGTTGTTGGAGGTGCAGGTAGCTTAAAGACTGAAACTGGAGAGCTGCTGATGAATACACCGGATTTTCCGGAAGAGTTTAAACCAGTTGCAGAGGCGCATGCGCAGGCTTATGAGATTTACAAAAATACAGAATTGGATTATACGTATCTCAGTCCTGCTGCGGTAGTTCATCCAGGTCGTCGTACAGGTCATTTCCGCATCGGATTGGACCGTCTTATTCTAGATGAGAATAGTGAAAGCAAGATTAGTGTGGAGGATTTCGCTGTAGCTATGGTGGACGAGCTGGAGGAAGGGAATTTTAGTCGGGCCCGATTTACTGTCGCTTACTGATATCAGACTTGCGCCGGACTTGCGCTCGGACTTGTATTTGGAATTGCCTGTGAAGCTTTGGAACGGTAGATAGCGGAAAGGGGCTAAATCATGTATCTGGTAACTGCTGAGCAAATGAGGCAGCTGGACAGCGAAACGATCCAGCAGCTGGGGATTCCAGCGATTGCGCTGATGGAGAATGCGGGAAGAGTTATCGCAGAGGAGATCATCGCGCTTTGCCGGGAGAGAGGCGGGGCAGGCTGCAGGAATGCAGCCGAAGGGAACGATGCCGGGCTAAAGGAGGCCGCGCTGGGTGACCCAGGCAAGGCATTTAAGGTCAGCGCAGATCATGCGCTGACGCTTGCCTCTGCCGCAGCCGAGCGATGGTTCATCCTCGTCGGCAAAGGCAACAACGGCGGCGATGGCCTCGCCGCCGCACGGTACCTTCGCGAGACCGGCATCGCCGTCACGCTCGTCTATGCGGTGCCGCCGGAGTCGCTCTCCGGCGAGGCCGCCCTGCAGCGCGATGCGGCTGCAGCCATGGGCCTGCCTGCCGTAGTATACGGCAGGGATCGGCTGGACCTTGCCGAGTGCAGCGGCATCCTGGATGCGCTGCTCGGCACCGGCGGCGCGGGAGCCCCGCACGGCGCCTATGCGGAGCTGATTGCCGCAGCGAACAGCAGCGGCAAGGTCATTGTGTCCGCGGACATCCCCAGTGGTCTGAACGCGGACACAGGAGAGACGCATGAGCCTTGCATTCATGCGTCAGTGACGGTATGCCTCGCGTTTCTCAAGCGAGGCCTCCTGCAATACCCCGGTGCAGGCGCAGCGGGGCATGTCAAGGTACGGGCCATCGGCATTCCGACTGCTCTGGCTCTTAACAGCGGTGTGCAGACTCATCTGCTGACACCGGAAGTGCTGCATGCCCATCTGGGGGTCGATCTGGCCCGGCGGCGGTCGCCAGAAGGCCATAAGGGAACTTATGGGCATGTACTCCTTGCTGCCGGCACCTTACGGATGAGCGGCGCCGGACTACTGGCAGCCCGTGCTGCGCTGCGCACGGGCTGCGGACTGGTGACGTGGGCGCTTCCTAAGAAGCTGTTACCTTCCGTCATCGGTGTTGTTCCTGAACTCATGCTGGCTGATGTAGGTGGCAGTGAAGAGGGAAACTGGGAGGCTGAGACCGCGCCCGAGCTACTGAAGTTAAGCGAAGAGCGAGATGTAATCGCTGTGGGACCAGGTCTTGGACGGTTCCCGGGTGATACAGATTGGCTTCGCAGTCTTTGGGAAGGCAGTGATTGCCCGCTGGTTATCGATGCGGATGCTTTAAATATTCTGGCTGACTCCGATTATAAGAGTTGGGCGCGGCGCCGTCATTCTGTAATTCTGACACCTCACCCAGGCGAAATGGCTCGCCTGGCTAACCTAACTACGGCTGAGGTCCAACGTGACCGAATCGGTCTGGCTATGGACTATGCCAAGGAGCATGGGGTTACGCTTGTGTTAAAAGGAGCACATACCGTGATAGCAACTCCTGAAGGGCAAGCTTATGTAAATACCACAGGCCATCCCGGCATGGGCACTGGTGGAGCTGGTGATGTGCTAACGGGCATGATTTCCAGCCTGCTGGCTCAGGGACTTCATGCTACGCAGGCAGCAGCTTTTGGGGTATACCTGCACGGATTAGCAGGAGAGGAAGCAGCCCGTCAGCGGAATAATCCGGCGGCTATTATTGCCGGAGATATCATTGAAGCGCTTTGAGTATCCCTAATAAAGCTTATGACAGCAGTAAGCAGAGCAGTGGCAGAAATAGGGCGAATACTGGCAGCAACAGAGGAAACCTTTCTACACCAAGCTGGGTCACTCTGAGAAGGAGTAGTCCCAGGACTCCACCCAGACCCCATAGCAGATACTCTGCACCTTGTTCCGCTGCCAGCCATAGACCTGCACCAAAACCCGTGACGACATATACAGCAAGGGGCAGGATAGGGGATTTGGAGCGCAGAATACGCAGCAGTACATCTGCTACTAACGCCGCAGGCAATCCATAAGCATAAATGGCATAAGGAATCGATAGTGGCCAGCCTTCAGGAATTCCATCGGATTGTGGAAATCCAAGCATAAGTAAGGTAATAAGGACGTAAGTTAGCCCTGCGCAGGCTAATTTGGTTAATGCGTACATGCCACTGCTTAGGCGGACAGAAGAGATATCATAATCATTTATCTTATTCATTTGATATACATTCCTCTCGTGGTGTAATGCATCAGCTGGTGACCATGTCTCCACCATTGACATGAATACATGTCCCGGTAACATACGAAGAATCCGGTCCCGCTAAATAAAGATAGGCTCCTGCTAACTCATATGGCTGTGCGGCACGTTTAAAGGGTGTATCCGTCCCAAATACACTAACCTCATCTGCAGAGTAGCTGGAGGGAATTAGTGGTGTCCATACGGGTCCGGGAGCTACGCTATTGACACGAATGCCAGAGTCTACGAGTGATAAGGCTAAAGAGCGGGTAAAGGAGACGATCGCGCCTTTAGTTGAGGAATAATCTATAAGCTCTTTATTTCCTTGATAGGCAGTAATGGAAGCAGTGTTGATGATGGCTGCGCCTTTTTTTAGATGTGGAAGTGCGGCTTGTGTCAGGTAAAAGAATGGAAATATATTCGTCTGAAACGTTTGGTAGAGCTGTGCTTCCGTGATATCCAGAATACTTTTTTGCGGGTACTGGACGCCATGATTGTTGACGAGGATGTCCAGCTTGCCAAAAGTGCGAAGGGTATGCTCCACAGCCTTGAAGCAGTTTTCCTTATGGCGTAAATCAACTTCGATCCGCAAACAACGTTGCCCTAATTCTTCAATTCGCCGCTGAGTGACCTCTGCATCTGAAGCTTCGTATAAATAAGCTATAGCGACATCTGCGCCTTCCTTTGCAAAAGCAATGGCCGCCGCTTTACCAATTCCGCTGTCGCCTCCGGTGATGAGCGCAATTTTTCCTTTTAGCTTTCCGCTGCCGGTGATCTCCGGATTTTCACTGATGGGGCGAGGATTCATTAGACTCTCTAGACCAGGCTGACGGTCTTGGTGCTGTGGGGGAAAAGCAATAGGCTGTTCCTTACATATCGTTTGTTCCCCATAATAGGGGTAGGTGGGGTTCATTTTTACATACACTCCTCCTTGCCTTCTATCTTCCGTATATTTCTATGCATGCGCCTAGAAAAGCGTGCGCTGTTATCCGGTCCTGCCTGTGTTTATAACCTAGTTCGAGGGAGCGTTTGTCAGAGATGAATGATTGGCGAAACATAGAGTATCTGAATCGTGGAACTCCAGTGCAAAAAGAGGTCTATACCCTGTTAAGAAAATTAAATATTATGAGTTTGCTGGCCGACTATAACCCGGTGCTGGTTGGCACAGTGCCGCTTGGTATTCAGGTGAAGGGCAGCGATCTGGATATTATTTGTGAGGTGCATGATTCCGTAAAGTTTACGGACATTGTTAGTCGATATTTCGGAACCATGGATGAGTTTACTAGTGTATCGCGTGTGGTTGATGGGGTCCCACGAACGAAAATTAACTTTATGGCCGGTGGCTGGCCTATAGAACTGTTTGGGCAGCCGCGACCCACAGCTCTGCAGAATGGTTACTTACATATGATCATTGAAGCGGAAATTCTAGCTCAGCTGGATAATGATTTTCGCCAGCAGATCATTACAATGAAAACAAACGGGTGGAAGACCGAACCTGCCTTCGCGCAAGTGCTGGGCTTGGAAGGCGACCCTTATGAAGCGCTGCTGATGCTGGAAAAGCTTCCGCGGAGTGCTCTTTATGCTTTTTGTCATTCTATACAAGCGAGGGGATAGACATGAATTATCGAGAGATGATTGCGGATGATTATGAAGCTGCCCACCAGCTATGGGAAAATACAGAGGGAATGGGACTTAGTGAAGCGGATTCGAGACTGGAGATTACGCGTTATCTGGAGCGTAATGCTGGCTTCAGCCAGATCTGCGAGAATGAAGACGGCCGGATTGTAGGAACTGCATTGTGTGGACATGATGGGCGAAGAGGTTATATGTATCATGTTGCAGTTAGTAATGACTGCCGAGGCATGGGCATCGGGCGTGAGCTTGTAAAGCGTTGCCTCGGTAATTTACATGCAGCTGGTATCGCAAAATGTCATCTGATGGTGATTGGAACCAATGAACAAGGAAGAGGATTCTGGGAAGGGATAGGCTGGCAGTATAGAGGTGGAATTATGTTATACTCCCAGGATATCTTGTGATACATAAGATGCGAAATGAAAATACTATCTAAGTAAAATATCATTAGATTAGAAGTGGATATATCACAGCAAATGTAACGGTGAACTCCGACTGCCAGTGCAGTATACTATATATGAGTTTGATAATTGCCTATTTTGCAGGCAGGAGGTCTTTTATGCGTTTCAAAGATGTGTTTTCAATTATTGGTCCGGCCATGGTCGGGCCTTCAAGCTCGCATACAGCCGGTGCGGCACGGATCGGAAGGGCTGCAAGGCAGGTGCTGGGTGAAGTGCCGCGTGTGGCAGAAGTGACGTTTTTTGGTTCTTTTGCAGCTACTTATCAGGGCCATGGCACAGACAGGGCTATTGTCGGAGGACTTTTGGATTACGCTACCGATGATCATCGGTTACCCGACTCTCTGGAGTTAGCGGCTGAAGCTGGGATGGAAGTATCTTTTGAGCAAGGAACGGGATTGTTTCCTCATCCTAACACAGTTAAACTGCATCTTATCGGACAAGAGACAGGAAGTGAGCTGACTTTAACGGGGACATCCATCGGTGGTGGAAACATTGAGATCGTCGATGTGGATGGTTTTGGAGTAAAGCTTACGGGAATGTATCCGACGGTATTGATTCATCATATGGATTATTTAGGTGTTCTGGCGAGTGTTACAGAAGTGATGCGTAACGGACAATTTAATATAGGGCATATGTCTCTGGATCGGAAGAATCGCAGCGGTGCAGCCTTAACGGTACTGGAGCTGGATGAAGCTGCTACTCCAGAGCTTATTGAAGCGCTTAAAGCGCTCACTGCGGTGAAATCGGTGAAATTGGTTAATTTAAACGAGGGTAAGCAAGATGAGAAGGGGAAGGAAAGCTTAACATGAATTTTCAAACACTTAGCCAACTGGCTGTATTATGTGAGGAACGTGGCCTCACCATTGGAGCCCTTATGCTTGAAGAGCAAAGCGCGGAATCGGGACGTTCCAGTGAACAGGAATTTGCCACTATGCGTGAATATTATGGGGTGATGAAAGAGGCTGTTCATCGTGGGATGCATGA
This sequence comes from Paenibacillus sp. FSL H8-0315, assembly GCF_038005365.1. NCBI lineage: Bacteria > Bacillati > Bacillota > Bacilli > Caryophanales > Paenibacillaceae > Paenibacillus > Paenibacillus sp. FSL H8-0315. Next base: position 3,840,952 of record NZ_JBBOTA010000001.1, read on the forward strand.
AGATACCACTTCGCGCAGCGGTCTTACGGGAATGGATGCCCAGCGTGTAGGAGCCTATAACGCAGCAGATGAACCATGCCTAGGTGGACCCGCTGGTCAAGCAATGGCCTATGCCTTGGCTGTGTCCGAGGTTAATGCCTCAATGGGCCGCATAATTGCTACACCTACCGCAGGTTCATGCGGAATTATTCCGGGTGTATTTCTCAGCTGCCAGGAACGGTTTGGCTGGGATGATGACTATATGGTTACCGGTTTGTTCGCTGCAGGAGCGATCGGTTATGTCATTGCCAACAATTCGTTTGTATCTGGTGCAGAGGGTGGCTGTCAGGCGGAGGTCGGGTCGGCCATCGGGATGGCGGCAGGAGCTTTAACCGAACTGCGTGGAGGAACGCCTGCACAAGCAGTGCATGCTGTTGGACTGGCGCTTAAGAACACATTAGGACTGATTTGTGATCCGGTGGGAGGACTTGTAGAGATTCCTTGTATCGTTAGAAACGGATTCGGTGCAGTGACCGCGCTCGCCGCCGCCGATATGGCACTAGCTGGCGTACGTAGCGTGATTCCTTCAGATGAAGTAATCAAGGTCATGCTTGAGGTAGGCTCAGCTATGCCAGAAAAACACCGCGAGACCGCAGGTGGCGGATTAGCACAGACACCTACCGGCCGCAAGATCATGCAGGATTTACGTAAAAAGAAGTGATTTTAGAGCATTTTGAAACGTTCCAACTGTTCCCATAATCCTTCCTTCCGAAGGATTTCTGCTTGTTTGGGTCCCAAAAGGTCAAAGTGGGGGAATGGCGAACGATTATGAATATATTTAGCCGGCAGTCCATTTTCCTCACACCAATATGTTAGTCTGGTCAGGTCACTACAGCCGACCTTGGTGACAGTAGTCATGCCGGGAAAACGCGGGTCTAGCCAGTAATGGGTTAAGAAAGCGATCTCTCCTGCGGAGACAGCCTTTTTCCAGCGGGTTAATTCTTCTCTGTTGATGCCGAAGGCCATTACGTCTCCTCCTTATGTAGTATAGTTGACAACATTATAACCCATTGAAAGGGGATTACATCATGAACGGACAGGTAAGAGCCGATATTCGTCCTGGGCTTGAAGTGGATATTGTGCTTAAGCAGGATCAGCCGACGGGTAAGCTAACACATGGAACGGTAAAGGATATTCTCACGAACTCACCTCGACATCCGCATGGCATCAAGGTGCGTTTAACCAGTGGACAGGTAGGACGAGTTAAGAATATTGTTGCTAACTAACAACAATAAACTTTACCTTTGATTTTTATAAAAAAGCGCCCCTAATCAACAGAGATTGGGGCGCTTTTCTTTTTTATCTGCTCATAAAATCCTCAACGGACTGATCGGCTTTGGTCTGATTACATAACGTACAAGCGCAAACGCAATTATCCGGAGTAGTATGGCCACCTTTAGCACGGGGGAGCAAGTGATCTATAGTGTCTCCATAGGAGCCACAGAAGTAGCAAGTATAGTTGTCTCTGGTCAATATATAAGCACGGAAATCCTTATTGCTGTAAATCCGGCGGATGGTTCGGCGATTCACTACGATAGCGGCATGTTCTCTGACTAGAGTAACTGCAAGCTCGTAGTCAATTTCCTGATGCCAGCGCCGTCCTTTATCACTGTGGCCACGCATTAGAATTTTCCCTTTGGCAGAGGGAATCAATTGCGTTGGATCTTCGGGACTCAGTTTCGCGCCTTGAGAATGAGAATGTTTCCTTCGTTGTTCCAAGCCCCGTATGCGCTGATTTGGGTTGGATTGCGGTGAAGAAGCAACCGTGGAAGAAGGCTTTCCTTGTTTGGAGCGTTCCTTGACAGCTGAAGAAGGGGATTGAATGGTATCAGGTTGTACTGGAATGGGACCTGCTGCAAGAGTGAGATCTATGTTTTGTCGTTGTTTGCGGCACTCCCGACAAGCGCCACGGCGAGACTGGCCTTTGGAACGTTTGCCGGTACGTTTACGAAATTCAGAGAGCGGCTTCTGTTGCTGGCAATAGGTACATTGTTTGGTGGATAAAAGATGGGTATCGTTCATAGATATGTTAGGTTCAGCGCAACTTAGCGCCCGTCCTGTCTCCTTGTTTTTTAGGATCCAATGTATTTTATTTATTAGATTCAGTCGGCAGGGTTAACATTTCGTTCTAATCTTAGTATAGCGTAAAATACAATCGTTCACATCGCACTCAAAAAATGCTTAAATACGGCTTTTTGTGTGATATCTGTCTTGGTGACATTCAGGAAAAACATGTAAAATCGAAAAGAGCTGTAAGGAATGCTCTACTTTTTAAACATGGGAAGGGGAACTGAAATGAAGCCAACCAAAAGAAGGCCGTTTACGGTAACATTGCTTTATATTCTTCATATATTTTTGGGGGTTGGAGCGTTAGCAGGAGGCGGGTCAATGGTCATAGATCCTAGTGGTGATCTGATACATATACCCACATCTATGCTGGAAAGATCGCCATTTTCAGATTTTTTAATTCCGGGTATTTTGCTATTCATCGTATTTGGTATCCTGCCTATGTTCGTGTTATATGGGTTGATCAAGAGACCAGAATGGCATTGGGTGAATACTTTGAATCCCTTTAAGAAATTATATAGCTTCTGGGCATTGTCCCTATATATCGGATTTGGTCTAATCATTTGGATTATGGTACAGACGTATATGCTCGACAGTGTGGTAATCATACATCTGGTCTATATGAGTCTAGGGCTTTTGATCCAAGCTGTTACGCTGCTTCCTTCCGTACAAAGTTACTTTTTGCTGGACGGCGGTACCGAAAGACGTTAAAATTGCAGTGAACAGAAGGTATTTTATTAGTCTGGGCAAGGAGTGAACCGGATTGACAACTATATACGATATTGCCAAAAGAACCGGTTACTCTCCTACAACGGTATCCAAGGCGTTTAATAATTATTCCGATGTACGGGAGAAGACTCGCCAGGAAATTTTCCGGGTTGCCCAAGAAATGGGATATTTGCCGAATTCCCATGCCCGTACACTGACTACTAAGAAATCATGGACCATTGGTGTATTATTTGTAGAGAATACGGGATTTGGTATTCGCCATCCCTTTTTTAGCGCTGTGATTGAGAGCTTTAAGAAGGTTGCTGTGGATAAGGGGTATGCCCTCATGTTTATTTCCAAGGATGTTGGGGGTAAACAAAGCGGGTATTTGGAGAATTGCCGAATCCGTGGTGTAGATGGTGTTGTCGTTTTCTTGTCTGATTACGAGGACCCCTATTTCCGTGAGCTGCTAGAGAGTGATATTCCTACTGTGATTCTGGATTTTGAGACTACGCAGTCGCATACGGTATGTTCGGATAATACGGCTGGAGCTCAGCTTGCGATAGAGTATTTAGTTTCTTTGGGTCATCGCAAGATTGCTCATATTTCCGGGGGGATGAACACTTTTCCCGGTAAAACTCGGGAGTTAGGGTATAAGAACGCTATGAAGCAGCAGGGGCTTGACGTGCCGGAGTCCTATGTTGTGAATGGAGCTTTTTATTCTCGTGAAAGTGGTTACCATGCGATGCTGGAGCTTCTTAAGCTGCCTGATCGGCCAACCGCTGTTTTTGCTTCGGGTGACATGTTAGCTTTAGGGGCTATTATGGCGGCAAAAGATAGTGGACTTTCCGTACCGCGGGACATTTCAGTTGTGGGTTACGATGATATTGATCTAGCTGAGTATGTTACACCTGCATTGACAACCATTCGTCAGGATACGGCACTTTTAGGAAGCCGGGCAGCGGACATTCTTTTAGCATCGATTGAAGGGAAACAGTTGGATAAGGAAGCGGTTTTAGTTCCGGTAGAAGTGATCGAACGGGAATCCTGTGCGCCTCCGGCTAGCAGGAATTAGAGCTGTATCAAATTCCATAACTACAGAGAGCGGGCTGCTATCCACAGGATAAATCTTGACGTAGAGAAAAGAGTCCTGATAAAGTAGAGGACATCATAGCTCGAATTTTTCCTATGTGGTATTTGCTACAGCGTATTCAGAGGAATAGGGCTATAATGGGCATATTGTTATGCCGCTTTTTTCCTGCTCTCGTTAGATCATTTTTTTTCGTTATAATCGAAACCGGTTTCGATAATAGGTTTCGAATTGAGATGAAATCAAAATTTACCGAGGGCTTCCTTGAATTTTCTCAAACGTTTCAGTGGCCCATCGCTCCGAACCCTAACATCGGATGGTGATCCAGTAAAGGCAGTGCTTGTTGTTAGTAACAAAACAATTAGAGGAGATGGATGAAATGGCAAAAGTTCAAACTGTAGTAACTGCAAAAGATACAGGGGAACGCTTAACTCCGAAAGAGGCAATTGTTTTTAGCACAAGAGTAGATTCTGGATCTGCCGATGTAGAGCTTAGGCCAGAGCAGGAGTTCCAAAAGATGATAGGATTTGGTGGCGCTTTCACAGAAGCTGCGGCCTATACGTTGTCACGGCTCAGTCCTGAGAAACGGGCAGAGGTTATTCACCGCTATTTTCATCCGGTAGAGGGGTTAGGCTATAACATGGGTCGTGTTCATATCCATAGCTGTGACTTTGCTCTTGGAAATTATACTTATGTCGCTGATCATGATACGGAGCTGGCTACCTTTGATATCTCTCATGATCATAAGTGGGTGCTTCCGCTGATTAAGGATGCAATGCAGGTAAAAGGCGGGCCGTTCACGATGTTGGCGTCTCCTTGGAGCCCTCCGGCATGGATGAAAACAAATGGTGAAATGAATAATGGAGGATCACTCAAGCCAGAATACGCTGAAGTTTGGGCACGCTATTATACCAAATTTATCGAAGCTTATGGGAAGGAAGGCGTACCTATTTGGGCGGTTTCCGTGCAAAATGAGCCGGCTGCTGTTCAAGTCTGGGATTCTTGTATTTATAGTGCGGAAGAGGAACGCGATTTTGTTAAAAATCATCTCGGTCCAGTGATGCAGCAGGCAGGCCATTCCGATGTGAACATTGTCATCTGGGATCATAACCGCGATATTATGGTCGAACGTGCTTCGGTCGTATTGTCTGATCCTGAAGCTGCACAATATGTGTGGGGTACAGGCATCCACTGGTATGGTGGTGAGGAGTTCGACAAGGTACAAAAGGTACATGATCTATTTCCTGAGAAACATCTATTGTTCACTGAGGGCTGTCAAGAGGGCGGCGTCAAGCTTGGCGAATGGTTTACAGGTGAACGTTACGGCAGAAATATGATTGGGGATCTCAATGCATGGACAGAAGGGTACCTGGACTGGAACCTGGTACTGGATGAGACCGGCGGGCCCAATCATGTAGGGAATCTCTGTGATGCCCCAATTATTGCAGATACAACAACAGACGAATTGCACTATAACAGCTCTTATTATTATATCGGGCATTTCAGTAAATTTATCGCGCCAGGTGCGGTACGGATTGGCTTTACTTCTGAAGCGGAAGGAATCCTATCCACAGCATTCCGTAATCCGGACGGCAGCATTGCTGTCATATTGATGAATGAGAGCGAAGAAGTTCGCACGGTAACCCTGGGGCTTGGCGAAGAGATTGCCAACTGCGAGCTATCCCCTCATTCTATCGTAACGCATCTGATTTCATAAATAAGTAACAGTTTAGGAGGACATTAACGTGAGTAATTATTATTTCGAATCAGGTAACTTTGTAATGGAGCAGTTTGATACAGGAAAGCCTTTCTCTAGTTTCCTGCCAGGTCTTGCAGGTCTTAAGGGAATTCCAATGTGGACTTTTTATGTAAACCGGGGGCAAGCGATTTGCAGCTTTGGGGTACGCGACAAGAACTCGCCAATCATGGAATTCTCTCCAGCAAATATCTCTTATAAAGACGTAGGAACCACCGGATTCCGAACCTTTATTAAAATAAAAGGCGAGCAAGAGATTTATGAGCCATTTCAATCGGCACGTCCAGATCCTGCCGCCAAGCGGATCATGACCATTTTGCCTAACGGACTGACCCTTGAAGAAAGCCATGCCGGGCATGGGCTGAAGACGACTGTACACTATTTTAATCTGCCTAATGACGATTATGCCGCGTTGGTACGTCGGGTGGAGATTGAGAATATCGGTGGCAAAGAGATTGAGCTGGAGCTGATGGATGGTCTGCCTGAGATTTTGCCTTACGGAGTAGAAAACAGCGGCTACAAGGAGATTGGTAACCTGCTGCGCAGCTGGATGGACGTATACAATCTGGAGAACGGTATTCCGTTCTATAAGCTGCGTTCCAGCACCAATGATAGTGCACAGGTTAGCGAAATCACAAATGGACATTTCTATCTGTCGTTTACTGGAGATGGAGAAAAAGTCGCGCCAATCGTTGATTTCGAACTTATTTTCGGCGGCAATACCTCTCTTACTTACCCAGACCGCTTTGCGGGATTAACGCTTTCGGAGCTGAGTGAGCTTCCACAATATCCAGTCAATAAGGTTCCTTGCGGCTTCAGTGGTGTGGCTAGACGTTTGGCACCCGGCAGCAGCTTGACCCTGAATACTTTGGTTGGGCATGTAAATGACATCGACAAAATCAATAAAAAGGCGGAGCGGTTATGCCGGGATGAATATATCCTGTCCAAATCCAAGGAAGCCGCAGGTCTGACAGAGGAATTAACAGAAGACATTGCCACGCACACTTCATCGGCTGTGTTTGATGCTTATTGCCGTCAGTCCTATCTCGATAACTTCCTGCGGGGAGGCTATCCTTTTATTTTTGACAATGGCGGAGATGGCTTTGTAGTTCATTTATATTCCCGCAAGCATGGCGATTTGGAGCGCGACTATAACTTCTTCTCACTTGCCCCAGAATACTATTCACAGGGGAACGGTAACTTCCGCGACATGAATCAGAACCGCCGGAATGATGTGTTTTTTAATCCGAAGGTGGGCAGCTTCAACATCAAAATGTTCTATAGCTTGATTCAAGCAGATGGCTACAATCCACTAAGTGTTCAAGGAACAACCTTTGAAGTGAAGCCAGACAGCAAAGCTAAGGCTGCGGAATGGATCGGAGAAGCGGCTGCGGATCATCAAGCTGAGCTTGTTAAGCTATGCAACAGCCGGTTCACCCCAGGCAGCCTGATCAATTACATTGCGGATCAAAACGTTACGCTGAAGGTTAGTGAGCAGGAGTTTCTGTCGGGTCTGCTGGCTCTTTCACAGCAAAACATTGAGGCTGCTTTTGGCGAAGGCTTCTGGTCTGATCACTGGACATATAATTTGGATCTCGTAGTAGGTTATTTGGACATTTTCCCTGACAAGAAGCAGGAGCTTTTATTTGGGGATAGTACTTATGCGTTCTATGACAGCCCAGCATATGTGCTGCCACGTAGTGAGAAGTATGTAATTAGTGACGGAAAAGCCCGGCAATATGGCGCCCTCCTTGAGGATGAGGAGAAGCTGCATAAGCTGAAATGGAAAGCTGGAGATACCCATTGGCTGCGTACCAAAGGTGGGCAAGGTGCTATTTACCACACCAATCTGTTCGTGAAGATGTTGTCTCTTGCTTTGAATAAATTTGCTACGCTTGACCCTTACGGCATGGGTGTGGAGATGGAAGGCAACAAGCCGGGCTGGAACGATGCTATGAACGGTCTGCCGGGATTGTTTGGCTCCGGAATGAGTGAGACTTTTGAGCTGAAGCGTACTGTAGTCTTTTTGCTGGATGTGCTGAACGGTGCTGAGAATGTACAGGGAGCTGTAAAGCTGCCAGAAGAAATCGCGGAGCTGCTTGAAGCGGTATATCACGCGGTAACTGCTGTCCTAGCAGGAGAAGTGGAACAATTCAACTATTGGGATACAGTAGCTTCAGCCCGTGAAGCTTATAGAGCAAGTATCCGGTTTGGCATTACGGGTGCTGAAACTGAAGTAACCTTGGAACACATCCGCGAAGCCCTTTCCAAGTTCCTGGTTAAAATTGATGAGGGGATCAACAAGGCGGTAGAAATGGGCAATGGACTTACCCCAACCTATTTCCGTTTTGAAGCGGAGAAATTCCATCAGGTAACAGATGCTGAGGGTCAGCCAGTCATTAGCGGATACGGATTGCCAAAGGCTGTGGTAGAGGAGTTTAAGGCTTATGCCTTGCCTTATTTCCTTGAAGGACCTACCCGCTGGTTGAAGACGATGAAGAACCCGGTGCAGGCAAAAGAAATCTATAATCTGATTAAGCAAACAGAGCTGTATGATCAGGCAACATCTATGTATCAGACCTCTGTTAGTCTAGAAGGTGAATCGCATGAAATCGGACGGATGAGAGCCTTCACACCAGGCTGGCTAGAACGGGAGTCTAACTTCCTGCACATGTCCTATAAGTATTTGCTTGAGCTGCTGAAGGGCGGGCTGTATGAGGAATTCTACGGCGAGCTGAAGACGTCGCTGGTGCCATTCCTTGATCCTGCTGTTTATGGACGCAGTACACTGGAGAATTCATCATTTATCGCAACTGGAGGCAATCCTGATCCAAATAACCATGGTAGGGGGTTCGTAGCGAGACTTAGTGGATCGACCGCGGAATTCTTAAGCATGTGGAGAACAATGATGGCTGGAAGCCATGTTTTCAGAATGGAGGATGGAGCGCTTACGCTGTCTCTCGATCCGGTATTGCCAGGATGGCTGTTTGATGAAGAGGGCAAACTGTCTTTCACTTTCCTAGGGAATACGGAGGTAATCTATTCTAATCCAAAACGTGAAAATACCTTTGGCGAGAAGAAGGTTAGCATTCAATCTTTGATGCTTGTATACCGCAATGGAACTGTGACTAAAATATCTGGAGCGTTCGTGCGCGGTGCAGAGGCAGAGGCTCTGCGGCGTGGAGAAATCGTGCAAATTCAAGCAGTATTAGCATAAAAATAGAGGGGCGAGCTGCGGCTCGCCCTTAAATTTTCACTCAATCCGAAAAATGGTACCTATAATCCGAAATTCAAAGCCTTACGGAGACAGGCAAAAGCAAATACAATGGATACATAAACATTGTAAGCGCTTTAGATTAAATACAGATATAGAGCCTGGAGGTCCAAAGGATGGAGAACAAAAAAAGCATGGAAGTAAGCTCAGCGATGAAGCCGTTAATTCCTGGCAATTTCGAAACCGGTAAAGTAAATCGGAGCCCGCTTTGGAAGAGGTTCATTGCCCAGCGTCATTTGCAGACAATGGCTCTACTCGGCATTGCGTGGATGATAATCTTTAACTACATTCCCATGTATGGAATTATCATTGCTTTTAAAGATTACAACATCGTTAAAACGATTGCAGAAGCCCCATGGGTGGGACTTACACATTTCAAAGAGTTCATGGATGATGACAATCTCTCGAATGTAATTAAAAATACGCTCGGCATCAGCTTGTTTAAGCTAATTATCGGATTTCCATTGCCAATAATATTTGCTCTATTTCTGAATGAAGTTCGTTCAATGAAATTCAAGAAGACCATACAGACGATTTCGTATTTGCCCCACTTTCTCTCATGGGTGGTACTCGGAGGGATTTTGGCTACATGGCTTGCTGATGTAGGAATTATCAATAACATTTTGCTAGCGCTTCATCTGATTGATCAGCCAATTACATACTTGGCTGAGCCTGGTTACTTCTGGACAATTATTATCTCCTCTGATATCTGGAAAGAACTTGGATGGTCAGCGATTATCTATTTAGCAGCAATTTCCGGTGTATCTCCTGAAATGTACGAGGCGGCGACAATCGACGGCGCGGGCAGATTTCAGAAGATGTGGTATGTTACCTTGCCGGCGATTAAATCGACAATCAGCATTCTCTTCATTCTCGCGGTCAGCGGAGTGCTGAACTCCAACTTTGATCAGATTCTGGTCCTGCGCAACTCACTGAATGATAGTGCAAGTAATGTAATTGATTACTATGTGTACTATACAGGGATTCTCTCAGGCCGCTTCTCTTACTCAACTGCAGTTGGATTGTTAAAATCGGTTATCGCTCTAATATTGCTGCTGATTGCCAACCAAGTATCTAAAAAAATCAACGATACATCGTTGTTCTAGGATAAGGAGGACCATATATGTTTGCACTTAAGCGTAAAACGAAGGGCGAGGCCCTGTTCGATATCATCAATAACCTTATCATGTTATGTATCTGCTTCATAACGCTTTACCCGATCTGGTACGTATTGGTTAATGCCTTCAATAACGGTAATGACGCCATGCGGGGAGGAATCTACTGGTGGCCGCGGATGTTCAGCTTTGAGAATTTCGAGGCCGTGTTTGCCAGCCCCGGCATCATGCAGGCGATGTGGGTTACTGTCGCCAAAACACTTTTGGGTACTGTACTGCATGTATTTTTCACAGCGATGGTAGCTTATGCATTCTCCAGAAAAAACCTCATTGGCGGTAAGTTCTACATGCTGATGGGTACAGTGACTCTCTTTTTTGGCGGGGGACTCATTCCTACCTTCCTGCTGATGAAGGATCTTCACCTATTAGAGAATTTCCTAGTCTATATAATTCCTGTTATGTTTAGCTTCTTTGATCTTATTATCTTCATGACCTTCTTCCGGGAGATTCCCGATGGGCTGGAAGAAGCAGCACGGATTGACGGTGCTAATGATTGGTCCATCTTTCTAAGAATCGTACTTCCAGTATCCATGCCTGTAATTGCTACCATTGCGCTGTTCCATGGCGTGTATCAGTGGAATGATTACTTCACGGGTATGATCTATATCAATAATACTGATCTACAGCCGATTCAGACGTATTTGTTCCGGGTCGTCGCACAATCGAGCTCTAGTCAAATGATGGTCGCTGTACAAGGCAGCAGCGTTACGAGAAGCGTAACGTCACAGTCCATTAAGCTGGCGACGATGGTAGTGACCACACTGCCGATAGTATTCGTGTATCCGTTCCTGCAGCGTTATTTCGTTAAAGGGATGATGATCGGCTCCATTAAGGGCTGATGTCTAGCAGTGATAACTCCTCCGGTTGCCTACAGCTGTAGGCACTGGGGTTGAGCTTATAATTAACATTCATAGAAAAGGGGTAAACAAGCATGGGCATGAAACGTAAGCCAAAAGCAATGGGAGTTCTGCTTCTCGCAATAATGATGTCATTGTCAGCCGCAGGCTGCTCCAGCGGGAATAATGCTGGCAAGAATGCCGAAGGTAATGCTAACAGCGCTAAAGCTACTAATACGGAGGCAAGTGCTGAACCGACTGCTGCTGCATTATCAGCAGATGAACCGGGATGGAAGATTGATACTTCACCCATTACATTTGACTGGTACCTGAACTTCTCATGGTTCCCTAATAAATGGGGCGTGGACCCAACCTCCCAATATGTAACTAAGAAGACCGGAGTTGATATTAATTTCATCGTTCCGGCTGGTAACGAGAATGAGAAGCTTAACACGCTGATTGCATCCGGTAAATTGCCTGATTTCATCACTTTGGGCTTCTGGGAAGATGCGATTAAGAAAATGGTCGAAGGTGAACTTGTTCTTCCATTGAACAAACTTGCTGATGAATATGATCCGTACTTCTTTAAAGTATCCGATGCTGATAAGCTGGGCTGGTATACACAAGAAGACGGCAATGTGTATGGCTATCCTAACTCTTCTTCCTCTCCTGCCGACTATGAGAAATATGGAGAAAATTACGTATCCAACCAAGTATTCGCTGTCCGCAAGGATATGTATGAAGCTATTGGAAGTCCAGATATGCGCACACCAGAAGGTTTCTTGAATGCGCTTAAATTAGCGAAAGAGAAATTCCCTGACGTAAATGGACAGCCGCTTATTCCACTTGGTTTGCATGAATTTACCGAGAACGGTAACGATTCTTTGGAAGGTTACCTGCAGAACTTCTTGGCAATCCCAAGAGAAAAAGATGGCAAGGTATATGCTCGTGAAACTGATCCTGAATATATCCGCTGGATGAAGGCACTTCGTCAAGCGAATCAAGACGGTCTGCTGGCTAAAGATATCTTTATCGACAAACGCCCACAAATGGAAGAAAAAATTGCCCAAGGCCGTTATTTCGCAATGCTGTATCAACGTACAGACTTTGCAGCACAACTAGGAACGATTTACCAACAGGATCCAACTAAAACGTATATCGCTGTTGACGGACCTTCCAATACCAACTTGGATAAACCAACCCTTGATGGCCCTGGTATCTCCGGTTGGACGGTAACACTGATCTCCAAAGATGTTAAGGATAAAGCACGTGCTATCCGCTTCCTCAGCTACTTGAACAGTGAAGAAGGCAACAAAGACTTGTTCTTAGGCGAAAAAGGTGTCAGCTACGATACGATTGATGGAAAAGATCAATTTAAACCAGAAGTGTTTGATTTGATGAATAAAGACCGTTCGACGTTTGATAAGCAAATCGGATCTTCCTTTACATTCTGGATGCTGCAAAATACGAATATCACAGACCAATGGGCTCCTAAATCGGTAGAACCATTTAAGCAATTGGAAGATTGGACTAGAGGTAAATCCATAGGCTCCTCGGAGTTCCAACAAATCGAACCAACAGGAAACTCTCCTGAAGGTATCATCGCTTCGAAGCTGAAACAGCTGCGCGGTAAAACTATGCCGAAATTGCTCATGGCTTCCTCCGATGCGGAATTCGATAAGATTTGGAATGAGTATTTAGAGAAGAGAAAGAAGGAAGGCGAAGATGTATTTGATGCCTACCAACAAAAGAAATATGAAGAGAATAAAGTGAAGCTGTCCATAAAATAAAAAGTATGACCCAAAATGCCCGCTAACTGCGGGCTTTTGGGTTATTTTCGAATTATAATAAGGAATAGATATTAAGTATTTGAATATTCACTATTTTAGCGAGGTGGACAGGACAGAAGTGTATAAAGTGAATAGGCGAGATCGAACCAGAGCATTATGGCATTCTTTTAGTTATTGGTGGGGGCGAAGATCACTTCAGAGCCGTTTAATTGCAGCTTATGTTTTTATTGTTTTAGGCCCGTGTATGCTGGTTTCTGTCTACTCCTATAAAGCCATTAATAATACCTATCTCCGCGATGCCGTCGAGAAAAATGATTATTTGTCGCAAATGGAGAAGCTGCATATTCATAATCAGATCGAAGCGATGGAACGGGCGGCGCAAATGGCTTATTCTGATGCCGAAGTAGAAAAATTCTTAGCGAATGAAACCGAACCGCAGCTAGTAGATTTGGTTGATTTTAATACAAATGCTTATGTGAATATGACTCGTATTCAATTTAATAATCCGAATATTGAGCATTTACGGCTGTATTCGAGAAGTAATAAGGTGCATGAAATTTGGCCGATTATCTTTCGCGAAGAGCGGGTTTCTTCCACCCCATGGTTTCAGAAAGCGCTTCAATTGAAGGGGCAGGAATACTGGTCTTTTCAGAAAAATGATCCGGATTTGATGCAGAGATACTTGGGAGCACCGACGGAGAGTCTGCCAAAGGTTTCTTTGCTGCGTGAGAAGAGTCGGCCAGCAGACAATCATATCGGCATGGTGCAGGTGGATATGCTGCTTAGTCGGTTTACACCCAAGACGTATACAGATGTACGGGATAATCAGACCCAGATGTTTCTTGTGGATAGTGAGCTGCAGCTTTTCACCAGGCCGGACAATTCTTTTTTGCAGGATAATCTAGAGATGGCTGATATGATTGCAGAACGGTATAAGCAGTTCCGGGAAACTGGCGAATGGGACAGTAATTACTCGGAGAATGGTAAATCGTTTTTGTTAATTAACACTCCGCTAGAACGAATTGATGCTTATTTGTTAAATGTAGTGTCAATGGAAGGAGTGATGAAGGATATCTCCCGCACGCGCAACTTAATCATTGGAGCCAATGTTGGTTTTATTACTTTACTAACGCTGATCGCTTATGTGACAAATGCCTTTATTCTAAAAAATCTGCGTAGATTGACCGAAACGATGAAAAAAGTGCGTAGAGGTGAAGCGTACACTGGAATAATGATTCGTGGTGGAGGGGAAGTCGGGGAGCTTGCCCATCATTTCTCCAAGCTGATGAACACCATCAATACGTTGGTGGCTCAGGCAGTGAGCAAGCAGGCGTTGTCTAAAGAGGCTGAGCTGCGTACGCTGCATAACCAGATTGACGCACATTTTTTGTATAATACGCTGGAAAATATAAAAATGCTGGCTGAAATTGAGAACCAGCGAACGATCTCGGACGCACTGACCTCGCTGGGTGGGATGATGCGCTATAATTTTAAATGGTCCGGAGAGTATGTGAAGCTGCGGGATGAAGTCCGCCACATTGAAAATTACATTGAAGTGATGAATATTCGTTTTGAATATCCGGTTAAGTTAGTGCTTCATATTGAACCTCGATATTTGGAGCTGGAGGTGCTGAAAATGTCACTGCAGCCTATTGTAGAGAACAGTGTTAAGCATGCTTGGTGCGACGAGAAAGAGAATTTACAGGACCCGAACATTCATATTCATATTTCGGAAACGGAAGGTGATATTTGCATAGAGCTTCGTGATAATGGCATCGGCTTAACTCCAGAGCGTTTGGTTGCTTTGAACGAGGCGATTTATGCGAAAGATGAGCGCTGTGAGAGTGCTTCAGAACAGAGGGATGTTGACCGCCGAACAGGTGGTATTGGACTGAGAAATGTACATCAGCGACTGCAAATCTTTTATGGTGATGAATATGGGCTTGTAGTACAGAGTGAAGCAGGGAGTTGGACGATGGTACGTCTGACCTTGCCGAAAGTTCTTTTGACAGGAGAAAAACAACTATGAAGAAGCTACTGATCATTGATGATGAAAAGAATATCCGTTACGGTCTCAAGACTATGATAGAAAGAGAATTTCCGTCCGTGTATACCATCACAATGGCGAGTAATGGCGCAGAGGGTTTCGAGATATTTAAGACCGAAGGTGCAGATATTATTATTACAGATATACGTATGCCAGTGATGGATGGAATTACACTGTTGGAGCAGATATCTAAGCTAACAAGTGGTGAGAAAAGCCCAGCAGTGCTCATCTTAAGCGGTTATGATGATTTCGAATATGCCAAAAGCGCGATTCGTTATCGCGTGAAGGATTACTTGCTGAAGCCGATTCGCCGAGATGAGTTGTTCGAAATTTTGAAGAATATCGATAAGGAACAGGAAGAACAGGATCTCAGCGCAAGGCAGCTGGAACAGGAAACGGAACACTTCCGCAGGGAACTGCGGTCCAGTCGTTTACGGGGACTGCTAATGCAGCAGGAGGTTCCGCTGGAACGTGAGCAGCAAGAGTGGCTAAGTGATCTGCAAGCACCTTTTACAGTTGGTGTGTTGAATTACTATTACAATGACGGAACAAGAATGAAGTCGGGGGATGTTCAAGGACTGGCGGAACGATTGATCGGACCGCTTGAAAAGTTTTTCTCGGAAATCACAACGGATTGGGATGGCAAATTAGTCTTGATCGGGAGCAGAAAACAGGATTTTATAGAGCTGTCCAGACAAGCTGAAGCTAAGGAAATAAAGGGATTATCGATTGGGATTAGCAGCGAAGGAGGAAGTCTTGAGGACCTCCGTTCCTGTTATAAGGAAGCATGCCGGGCACTGCAATATACTTTTTTATATCCGCAAGTGAGTTTGTTGGATTATGGGGATGTTGGTCAGGGACGGTCTAACTTTCCGTTACCTAAGGAAGAGCTTCGCAAGCTGCTCAATATGCTGGGAACAGAACGCGAGAAGGAGATGAAGCATCTTCTATCTGTGATTTTTCAAACTGAGCATTTGAAGGAACTGGACCTAGCTTATCTGGAGTCCGTGGGACAGAATGTAAACGAACTGGTGTTGGATGAAGTATTTCGGGTACATGGCGAAGCCTCGGTAGAGGTATTGAAGCTGTATCGCACGGTAGGCAATATGTACAACTATCGTCATTTCCACGAATATTATCGTGCGCTGGAGAACTTACTCTTGAGTGTGAATGAATACATTGTAGGCGTAAGGTCCGCGCATACCGAACATGCGGATATGGAAGAGGCACTGAGCTATATTGAAGCCAACTATGCCCGTCCACTGAATATGGCTATAGTCAGCAATCATGTGTCCCTGAATTATTCTTATTTTAGCGAAGCCTTTAAGGCATATACCGGTGAGAATTTTGTTATTTATTTAAAAAAGGTCCGTATCCGTCACGCTAAAGAGCTATTGGCAAAAGGCTGCAGTAAGCTCGCAACAGTCTCAGAAGAGGTAGGCTTCGAGAACAGTAAACAATTTGCCCGTGTTTTTAAAGAGCTGGAGGGGATTTCCCCAGGTGATTATAGAGCGAAAATAGTATCCGAAGAGTGTTGAGGCTATTGAAGATGCATTTAGAAGCGGCCCTCCTATATAATGGATTTGAGAAGATTCATTGGAGGAATGAAGGGTGGAAGAAATACAAGGCAATTTGATTACGGTTCAGACATTAGCAGCGGATTTTCGTCGACTGGGCGTTAAGGCGGGCATGACGATTTTATTGCATTCTTCTTTTAAATCGTTAGGCCAATGGGTAGCCGGGGGCCCGGTCGCTGTTATTTTGGCATTGGAGGAGGTCCTCGGAGAATCTGGCACGCTGGTAATGCCCACACATTCCAGTGACCTGACTGATCCCGCAGGCTGGAGCAACCCACCGGTGCCGGAGGCGTGGTGGCAGAGTATCCGCGAGCAGATGCCGCCTTATGATCCAGACCTGACCCAACTTAGAGGAATGGGGGTTATTCCGGACTGCTTCCGTAAACAAAAAGGAGTAAAACGCAGTGACCATCCGATACATTCGTTTGCCGCTTGGGGCAAGCATAGAGACGAAATTATATATGGTCATTCGCTTGAAATGGGCCTGGGGGAAGATTCTCCGCTGGCTCGGATTTACGATTTGGGCGGACATGTACTGTTGCTGGGTGTTGGCAATCTTAATAATACTTCCCTGCATCTTGCCGAATGCCGCGCATCTTATGCTGGCAAGAAGGAAACCCTTGGCGGGGCGCCCATTATGGTAGATGGAGTTAGGCAGTGGGTGGAATTTAAGGAGCTGGATTGGGATTCTGACGATTTCGTTCAGCTGGCAGATCAGTTTGGACAAGAGACGGGACTTATTACATATGGACAGGTTGCTTCCGCAACCGCTCAATTGATTCCGCAACGGGAAATCGTTGATTATGCAGTGAACTGGATGGAACAGAACAGGAAGTAAAACCTCATTGGATAGGGGAAACGGAAGGAGAAGCTGGCATGAGTACAACAACGATATTTTTAACCCGGCATGGTCAGACGGAATGGAACGTGCAGCATCGGATGCAGGGACATATGGATTCTGAACTAACAGCGCTTGGTGTACAACAGGCTGAATGGCTGAGCCGGGGGATGCACACTGAACAGCTGGATGTCATCTATGCAAGCCCCAGCCCAAGGGCGCTGCGCACAGCTGAAATTATTCGAGGAGAGCGGAGTACTCCGCTTAAGACCTCTGAGGCGTTCAAAGAGATTGGCATGGGGGTATGGGAAGGCCGTGATTCTACTGAGCTGGAGAGCGAGTATTCGGAGCAGCATCGCAATTTCTGGCAAGACCCTGAGCAGTTTAAAGTGGAGGGTAGTGAGACCTTTGCAGAGGTGCAGGCACGGGCGCTGGGCAAGCTTCAGGAAATTCTCATTGCCCATCAGGGTGAGACCATTCTTATCGTCACGCATACAGTAGTGATTAAGCTGTTAATGGCCTATTTTGAGGGCAGAGCGTTGCCTAAGCTCTGGGATCTGCCTTACATTTATCCGACCTGCTTATGCAGGGTTGATTTTACGGATGGTGTGCCGGAAATCCTGCTGCATGGGGATACGAGCCATTACGAAGAGAGTGAAGCTGGGATGGAATCATAACACTTCCTACAGATCAGATTGGGTTTATAAAAAAAGGCGGTTCCTCGGGTGCATTACGCACTCGAAGAACCGCCTTTTTGACTTCAGAGCTGGAGATCAGCTTTTGCTAGTTGATAAACTGGAGAGATTTCAATGTCTTCTCCAGCATCGTAACCGCTTCGGCACGAGTTGCCAGCTTCTGTGGAGCAAAGGATCCATCTGTTGCTCCTTGGATAATTCCCTCAGCAGCGATTTCTGCTACTGCTGCTTGGGACCAAGCTGGAATGCTTGCTGCGTCACTGAATTTAGCCAGTGCTGCAGGGTCGGCATTTAAGGTTTTCCCTGTGTACTTAATAGCTTTCGCTAATACCGAGGCCATTTCCTGACGAGTGATTGGGCTACCCGGCTTAAAGCTACCATCGGTATAACCGGAAATCAATCCGGCTTCTGCTGCGGTGCGAATAGCATCAGCATACCAAGCACTTGGGTTTACATCTTTAAATGTGGTCTCACCATTAGCTATCGCAAGTCCCAGAGAACGCGTAATTATTGCCGCGAACTCAGCACGTGTGATCGACTGTGAAGGAGAGAACGTATCGTTGCTTGTTCCGCTGACAATTAGTTTGGTAGCTAATAGATCAATGGATGATTTAGCCCAGTGTCCGTTAGTATCTGCGAACGTTTTGGAAGACTTAACAACGGTGTAGTAGCTGTTACTGTTCCGTTTAATCGTAACGTCCGTTGTTCCATCTGCTTTAGGAACAAAGATAGCAGGCACGAAGGAGATCTTACCTGAAGCAGGATCGAAGACCACTGCCGTTGCGTTATTTGAATTTAAGACGGCAGGTACATTGATCGTGCGCTTCACGTAAGTGCTGCCGAAATTGTTCAACTGCACACTCTTAGTTCCGGCTTGTGCTGAAACGCTGAATTCGATTACTGGAGCAGCTAAAGTAGCATTACCCAGCTGTGAGGCTATAGCTTGGTTTGTGCTGCTTAGTGTTCCCGAATTCGCTACTAGAATGGATACCGTAATTGTAAAGTCGCTGGTGCCTAATTGAGCGGCAAGTGCTGCGCTGTTTACAACACGGAGTGGCAAGGAATAAGAAGCACCATCAGTAGTAAAGGTAAGAACTGTGTTAGGTTGTGCTGCTGCTTGTTTTACAAGCACACTGCCTGGAAGCACTACTTGAGCGCCGCCTGTAGTGGCTTTAACCGGAATAACCAGCTCTTGGCTACCCGTTGGCAGTTCAGCAAGTTGTTTGGTTAGATCAGCAGCATCAATTGTTGTTACTTGTGCTGAAGCAATTGGAGCCACAGTTGGAGCAACAGTTGGTGATGGTGTAGCTGTTGGTACTGTTGGAGCCGATGTTGGTACTGATGTTGGTACTGAAGTTGGTACTGAAGTTGGTACTGATGTAGGCACTGAAGTTGGATCTGGTGTTGGTACTGGTGTTGGTACTGGTGTTGGGTCTGGTGTCGGAGTTGGATTTGTCTCCGGCAGTGGTGCACCTTTCAGATCAACAATCCGGCCTTCAACGGCGGAAGTGTTCGCAGTGACCGTTCCAACCTTCTGCAGATACTTCGTAAATACATCAAAGTCCGGTAGGTACAGCAGATTCACGCGGCCTTCTTTATAGGCCTTTTCAAGTGAAGTATAGAAATCTCCACCCTTCGCTGTGAAAGCATTCGTAGCTACTTCGTAGGATGCGTTCAGATCCAGAGGAACGTATTTATCCCCGTTTTTCACTTCAATACGCAATACACGTTCGTTCACAGGTTTCGTAGAGTCGTAATAGAATTTCAACCCTGCAACGTGTGGGAAACGTCCGTCTGCTGCCGGCGTTTTGGAAACCCCGTTCTCCATAGCATCCTTAATTTCTTGTCCAGTCAAAGTGATCGTAACCAGATCGTTGTTGAATGGAAGTACGCCGAGTACTTCGCCTTGTGTGATCGGTCCTTCGTTGATGGATTCGCGAATACCGCCGCCGTTTTGCAAGGCGATTACGGCATTAGTGCCCGCTTTTTGAGCTGCATAAAGCATGCCATCGGCAATCAGGTTACCAAGATTAGTTTCCTTTGTGCGCACATTATCACGAACGCCGTTTAGAACAACCTCTGAATTTCCTACTACCTCATTGGTTAGTTCTTGAATACCCGGCTTATACTCGGTATCCAGGATCTTTTTAGCTTCAGGGTCCTCTGCGATAACGTAGTTAGTACCGTTTTTAGCATCGATGGAGATTAATTGGTCTTTCCAATCGGTCAGTACGCCATCTTTGTTAAATTTAACTTCAAGTTGGCCAAGGAAAAGACCTTTTTCACCGGTCTGCACAATAAGCTTCGGTGCGTTAGGATCGGTGTTATCTACAACGGCTTGATCCAGTTGCGTGTGGCTGTGACCCCCAACGATAATATCAATGCCGTTAACGGCTTTGGCTAGCTTGAGATCTTCTTCATAGCCAAGGTGTGAAAGAACAATGATCTTGTTAACTTTCTCTTTTTCAAGCATAGCGACCGTTGCTTCCGCTTTAGCGAAGGCATTCTCGAAGGTCACTTTACCTGGTGAAGCAATGTTCGCTGTATCTTCTGTCGTCAGACCCATGATACCGACCTGTTGGCCGTCTACTTCTTTGATCAGCGCAGGGTAGATGGTTCCAGCATTACCTGAGCGGCCGATTTCATTGGTGAACATTTTGCTAAGAATATCATCCGCTGAGAAGTTCACATTGGAGGAGACAAATGGGAACTTTGCGTTGCCAATGAATTTGGACAGTACATCTGAATCTTTATCAAACTCATGATTACCGAAAGTCATAGCATCATATTTGACCAGATTCATAAAGGCCAGGTCTGCTTGACCCAGATACTTATTGAAGTAAAGTGTTCCGGAGAACACATCACCTGCGTCCACAAGAATAGGATTCTCTGTAGTCGCCTTGGCATCTTTAATTGCTGTTACACGGCGTAAGATGTTGTTTGGCGAGCTGACAGTATCTAATCCTGCATGTGTGTCGTTGGTGTGCAGAATGGTTAGTGGGAAGTCTTCAGCAGTATTAAAATCAATCTGTGCCAAAACCGCATCGTGATCGGATACCCGACCGTTCGATGGTGAGAAGTCGGCATTTAGATGAACGACATCTACTTTAGAA
Organism: Paenibacillus sp. FSL H8-0315; assembly: GCF_038005365.1. Lineage (NCBI taxonomy): Bacteria > Bacillati > Bacillota > Bacilli > Caryophanales > Paenibacillaceae > Paenibacillus > Paenibacillus sp. FSL H8-0315. Next base: position 3,861,957 of record NZ_JBBOTA010000001.1, read on the forward strand.
GAAGCCGTTAGATTTTTACTGACAAGAATATGATCTAGCACTTGAGAGTTTCCGTCATAGGTGTACGTATACTGCTCATTTAAAGGCAATGTATCGATCAAATTATCTAGTTCTGTACCTTTTAAGAGGGTTGCAGTTTTAGTAAATTGGAAATCATTCAAATCGCCAAGAGCTACGATGTTGGCTTTAGGATTTGCAGTCAGAACCTCTTTGACAAATCCGTTTACGACCGCCGCGATTTTATGGCGTTGTGTTTCACTGGACAATACAGGGGGCTGAACATTTCCGAAAGGACCGGTATCGCCGCCTTTTGAATTGAAATGGTTAGCGATCACAATTACTGTTTCGCCACCGAATACGAACTGTGCAGCAAGGGGTTTACGTGAACTTGCAAAGGCAGAGTTTGTTGGATCAATTCGTCCTGGATTGTAGGTCAATTGATCTGCCGCTGCGTTATATCCAACGGATTGTGTAGCTGTACCTTTTTGTCCGCTCACACTGTCTGCAAGCTGTACTCTTGCTGGATTGTACAGGAATCCTACGCGAATGTTTCCGCCTGGGGCACCGCCATCCATATTGTTCTCCGGAGCGATATCTGTGTATTTATATACAGGACCGCCAGCGGTTTCAATAGCCTTAATCAATTCGGCTGCACTTGCTTCAGTGATACCATTATTGGCTTCACCATTGCTGTCCTGCATTTCGACAACGCCGATAATGTCAGGTTTTTTCATATTGTTTGTGATGGAGTCGGCTAGTTTCTGGATTTTTGTTGCTCCGACACCCGGGTAGAAGTTTTCAATGTTGTACGATGCGATCAACAACTTACTATCATTGACTTCAAGAGTAGTTGTTTCTTGCTTAAAGGTACTTGGAGTGATGGCTGGAAGCTTACCGTTTTCCGGAATCACTTTGAAGTTACCGTTGTTGTATCCGATGACGCCAGTTACATCTCCCGCGAACTTATCTCCGGTGATGACTTCTTGACCCGGATTTCCGTAAGCAATGATGAGGCGCTGAGGATTGTATTGGTTGTATTCTTTGAGAACTAATCCACCAGCTGGTGTGATGACATCAGGTGTTTCATTTTCTACTCTTGTAGGGATGTTATACAGCATTGAATTTCCGCTACCACTTGTCCAGTAAGGACTGATAATCGTAGGGGTAGGGAGCTTGACGAGCATACCTTCTAACGATTCGTAGAAATCAATTGCATCTTCATTAGGCTCAAAATCAGCCATGCCGTCATTGTCAATTATGGAAGACGGAATGGCTCTCCCGCCTTTACCAAGTACGACAGGCTCTGGCACAGTATAACTTGAAGAGGAGTCTACTTTTATTGAAGTCATAGTAATTTGAGTAGAGGTTAAATTACTTGCGTTACCTTCGTTGTATTCGGAAACAGCTCCACTAACTTGGACTAAATCTCCAATTTGAGGCTTAAGGGATGAATTAGTGCTGTATACAAAAATACCTTCCGAAGTGTTTACATTATCGTCTGGCTGAGGGTCTTGCATAAAGAAACCTCTATAAGCGCCAGTGGCGAAGGTGTACCCATATTGGGTAACGATGCCTTCTACATCGGAAACGTTCTGACCTGCATACTCAGAAGTATGAGATTCTCCTTGAATATCATGTATACGAGGGAGTTCAGATGCTTTATATGCAAAGGTATAAACCTTACTTGTCTTGCCATCTGCTACGACAATTGCATGGATGGTAAGATCTTGATTAACTGTAATCGGATCTGAATAAAGCTTACTTGCTGTTGTTGGTTCAGTTCCGTTGGTCGTGTAGTAAATCTGTGCTCCAAGAGTAGGGCTGGATAGGGTCACAGAACTTCCTTTGATGATGCGACCTGCGCCAGGGCTGGCCATAACGGAAAAAGTTTCTTCCACCAAAGCATTTTCATTAAGTGGAATGAATTGATAAGTCGTACTATATTGCTCGATAACCCCAGTGATATTGTCAAAGGTTTTACCCTTAACTAGTTTAGGCAGGGTTGAAAAAATTGTGAATTGTTGTCCACCTTGGCTAGCAGTCACCGTGCTGCCATTTACATTGTCTATGGTCACATTATTCATAGTTACCAGCTGAGCTTCGTGGCTTTCGCCGTTCGCGGCAGACAAGTCGGTTGCTGTAATCAATTTTGGTGCAGGCACCCCAACATTTTGTGCAGCTACATTGTATTGAAGTCCACTTTGGAATTTGATTTCTTGCAGGTTGCTGTAGATATCCATTGTGCCGCTTACTTCAACACGATCTCCAACGTTTGCGAACTCTGGGAAACCATAAAGTACGATCCCGCCGGATTCATCCTGAATATACATTTTTGCTGCATTAATGTGAGTTACGATACCTTCTGTTAAAATATTCTGACCTTTACTAGCAAGGCGTGCTGTTGCAACATCTGTTTTGGCCAGAATAGTGTAATCAAAAGTCGATATAGGGCTGTCTGGCATATTTGGTTCTGAAGCATACGCTTTAATCGTAGTGTCCTCAGTTAAGGTAATAGGCCCTGTGTAAGGTTGGAAATTAGTTGAACCACCTGATCCATAAACAGCTGCATAGACGGATGCTCCAACCGTTGGAGAATTCAAAGATATTTCTGTACCAGCCGGCCAGGCATTAGGGGCTGGTAAAGCTACTGCGGAACTAGCAGTTTCCGGTAATTCAGGTAACGTACCGTAGGTGCTGTTCCGTGGACTTGGTGCTTGGACAACAAAATCCGTAGAGTTGTTATCCGTATCTAGACCGCGGCTGTCTGCTGGTGCACCAGCCGCAGCTTTACGGATAGCGGCTGTCGTATTGGAGAGAGCAGCGGTCGCACTTCCCTCGACATTTGTAGCTGTTCCGTAGCCAACTAAATCAATTGTTGTACCTGATTTATCAACGAGGTCGACTTTGCCGTTTGTACCACTCATAGCAAGGATTCCCTTGCTAACATCAGGAGTAGGCAAGTCGGTAGTTCCTCCCGTTCCAGTGGCCTCCTCAATAAGGAAGTATCCATTTGCCGGGATGGTTCCATTTAAGTCTGTTCCGCTACTAAAGGTTCCGGCCGCTGAGGTATAGCGAACTTTCCATCCAGTCAAATCTACTGGATGATTTGTAGGATTGTATAATTCAATAAAATCATTTTTAAATTCCGCTCCGCCGTTTCCACCACCACCATAGACCTGCGAGATAACAATATTGCTATTATCCGGTGCTGCCTCGGCGGTCTGGACAGCTGGTAACACACTGCCGGCAACCATTAACATTGCCAGTCCAGTAGCGAACCATTTCCTTACTCTTGAAGAAATAATCATTTGGATAAGTCATTCTCCCCTCGAATCTTTTATTTACAACCTATTAAATCTTAGCATTCAAATGTAAAATGAAAGGTTGTCTTTCATGAATATAAATTAAAGTTTGCATCATTTAAATCTAAAAATTGAAATGTTGTGATTTTAGTATAAAAACAGTGCATAAATACAATATTAATTATAAATTTAGTATTTTTATGGTTAATAGATCACCGATATTTTAATTTTATGTTATATATATTGTTGAATTTATTATGGATTGCGACAAATTTATTCTAGAGTTTTGTTAATTTTTACATAGGGAAAACAATAGTGATTAGAATTATATAGAATGTATCGGAACAAAAATAATGCCCCTCCAGCTTCTTATCGAGAAGTGGAAGGGCATTATTAATTTTAAATCTACTTGGACAACACATCACTGCTGGTGCGGAAGCTCAAGCCGTTCAATTCCATCCATATATTTACGCAGTGCCTGCGGAATGTAAATAGATCCATCCTCCAGTTGATGATTCTCCAGCAGCGGAATTAGGATCCTTGGTGTAGCCACTGCGGTGTTATTTAAGGTGTGGCAGTATTGCAGCTTACCGTCGGCATCCCGGTAACGAATGCCCGAACGACGAGCTTGGAAATCGAGCAGGTTGGAAGCCGAGTGTGTCTCTCCGTATGCCTCTCTGCTTGGCATCCAAGTCTCGATGTCATACTGCTTATGTGTCTTCAGGGACATATCTCCTGTGCAGACAGACATGATCCGATAGGGAAGTTCCAAGAGCTGTAGAATATGCTCTGCATTCGCAAGAATCTCCTGCAGCATGCCTTCTGATACGCCCTCATCATTCCGACATAAGATAACTTGTTCAATTTTTGAGAATTGATGAACACGGTACAGGCCACGCACGTCTCGTCCCGCCGATCCTACCTCACGTCGGAAGCAGGCCGACATTCCGGCGAGTCGCATTGGCGAATCCAGTTCGACAATCTCATCGCTATACAGCGAGACAAGCGACACCTCCGATGTGCCTACCAGCCAGCGATTGTCTCCGTTTAGCTCATAGGTCTGATCCATCCCGCCGGGGAAGAAGCCCGTACGTTCCAGCGCTTCCGGACGGACAATTACGGGAACATCCATCACCGTGAACCCGCGGGCAGTTAGTACATCAATGGCCAGCCGCTGTACAGCGAGATGTAACAACAACCCTGCACCCTTCAGCACATAGCTGCGTGGGCCGCCTGCTTTGACGCCACGGGGGATATCGATGATATTGTGGAGCTCGCCTAGCTCTACATGATCACGCGGTTTAAAGCCGAATTCCGGCAGCGTTCCGGTTCGTCGCAGTTCTACATTATCTTTATCATCATGGCCAATCGGTGTATCCTGCGATACAGGGTTTGGTGCGAGCAGCATGAGTTCTCCACAGCGCCGGTCTGCCTCAGTTAGTTCTGCCTCATAGAGATTCAGGCGGTTGTTCAGTTCTCTTACTTGTTCTTTAACTGCTTCTCCTGCCACGCTGTCACCCTGTCGTAAAAGTCGTTCAACCTCTTTGGTCAGCCCGTTACGCTGGGCTCTCAACTGTTCCGTATCTTGGCGCAATTCGCGCCGTTTCTCATCCCATTCCAGCAGTTCATCCAGTGGGAAGTCGACTCTTTTCCAAGCCGTAATGTTTCTTACAAGTTCCTGATTGTCTTTGATCCAGTTCATATCCAGCATACCGTTTCGCTCCTTTTTGGTTAAAAAAACGCAAAAAACGCCCTCATCCATGGGACGAGGAGCGTCAGCTCGCGGTGCCACCCAGGTTGATCGAATCTCCTTAACTGCAGGAACAATCCGACCCTCTTTGGTCTTCGCGGTAACGGGCGAAACCCGGTGAACTTAGGGAGTTGTTGTAGACTCCGGTCGCAGACGCCTCACGGTTGGATGCCGATCATTGGCCTGATTGTTGGAATTAATATTGTTGCTTAGTATAACGTAAGAGCGGGAGGAGCGCAAGTGATTATGGTTTGACAAAAATATCAATTCTACGTTAGGATTAGTATTAATTTAAAGTAATTTTGTCGGGATAATAAATAAAGCAGTGTGAGCTGCTTAAGTGGGATGGAAGAGGTGGAAAAGTGGCTAAAATTGTTGTGATTAACGGAACGCCTTCCCTGGTATCGCGTATCAATGCAGCTATAGAATATGCGGAGGCCAGCTTAACCAATCAGGGCTTCGAGGTTGAGCGTATTAACGTAGCAGAGCTACCAGCGGAGGATTTGATTCACACTAAGTTTGAAAGTGAGTCTATCGTCAAAGCCAATGGCCTTGTAGCGGAAGCTGATGCGGTAATTGTGGTTAGCCCGGTTTATAAAGCTTCTTATACAGGCGTGTTGAAGACCTTTTTAGATCTGGTTCCACAAAAGGGATTGGCCGGAAAAGTTGTACTCCCGCTGTTCATGGGCGGCAGTCTTGCACATCTGCTCACAATTGATTACGCATTGAAACCTGTGTTGTCTGTACTGGGCGCGCGTTACATTCTTGGCGGCGTCTATGCCGTGGATTCTCAAGTGGTTCGTAATGATCACGGAGTGGTAGAGCTTGCTGAGGAGCTGAAGCTGCGCCTGAACGATGCATTAGATGAGCTTGCAGAAGAAACTACACATCGTGTGGAACGCAAGGCATAAGACTAAGTAGCATGCCTTCTGTGCTTAGTGCTAATAACAAACGTATAAGCGTCTCTTTCATCCCTGATACCAGGGGAGAGGGCGCTTTTTGCATTATATAAGCTATAGCAAAAAGGCCATCTCACTAAGAAAGTAGAGAATGGCCTCTTTTTTATATAGGGATCGTTATATATCCGGTCTTACAAATCGTCGAATCCGTTATCGTCGCCAACCTTACCATAGTTGCGGGACTTAGCTTCGAAGAAGTCAGTTTTGGTAGCATTAAGCGCATCATCGGAGAAGGGTTTGATCCAAGGCATACAGTTAACGTCAACACCTTGATAAGCTTTTTCCATACCCATCAAAGTCAGACGCTTGTTCGCTGTATATTTGATGTAGTCGCTAAGCTCGTTAAGATCAATACCACGCACGTTAGTAAGTGTGTAATAAGCCCAGTTGGTTTCGAGCTCTACCGCGCGGTCGATGGTACGGTATACGTAATCCATGTTTTCTTTGGTGTTCAGCTCAGGGAAGTCTACAAGCAGCTGCTTAAATACTTCTGCGAAGAAGTAGCAGTGCTGATTCTCGTCACGTTGAATATAAGAGATCATTTGGCTAGTCGCCATCATCTTCTGGTCACGGGCCAGATTGTAGAAGAAGGCGAAAGTGCTGTAGAAGAAAATTCCTTCCAAGATGAGATCTGCTACCAGCGCATGGAAAAAGGTCTGTCTCGTAGGGTTATCACGGAACTCTTGATAAATATCAGAGATAAACTGATTACGCTCCAGCAGGACAGGGTCTTTTTTCCAATATTCAAAAATTTCCTTCTGCTCACTCTCCGACACGATAGAGGAAAGAACATAGGAATAGGATTGGTTATGCACCACTTCTTGCTGCCCGATAATAGCGGAGATAGCTTCCAAAGAGGAATCGGTGAAATAACGCTTCACGTCGCTCACGAACATCGTCTGCATCGAATCCAGCACAGCGAGTAGGGAGATATTAATCTTAAATACGCGTTGTTCCTCGGCATCCAGCATCGGGAATTGTTGCGCATCCTTGGACATTGGAATTTCATCCGCGATCCAGTGATTAAGCAGCAGTACCTTATACAGCTTGTACATATGAGGCATGCGAATATCATTCCAGTTCAGAATACCTGAGCATTCACCGTCGATAATGCGTGTGGATTGGTTAGGTGCTTCAGTATTAAAAATCTTTTGTAATTGCATTTCTTATCCCTCCATTTTTTGCGCTGGTAATCTTTCTTGGTGTCTTGTTCATAGAAAGACGGTGATGGAGTAACGGAGAGGAAGTTTGGAGCTGTAGGAGCGTCAGCGTTCGCCCGAAAGCTTTCCGTAGGAAAGCTCGCATCGAAAGTATATGCTGTCATCGGATGTCATCCGCTAATAGCGGTAAAGATCTAGACCTCTGATGACAACAGCGGCCGGAAGCCCAAACATTCCTCGCAGTTACGAAATTCATCATCGTTTTTCTATTCAGGGCACTAAGATAATTAGCTAGCGCAAGATTCACACTCTTCTATAGTCAAAGCACGGCTACGCACATAATAAGTTGATTTCAAGCCGCCCTTCCAGGCATTCAGATGCAGTTCCAGGAACTCGGTAGCCTTGATGTCAGGACGGACATACAGGTTGAAGCTTTGGCCTTGATCGACGTGACGCTGGCGAGCAGAAGCCATGCGGATCGACCAGTTTTGGTCAATCGTAAATGCTGTCTTATAGTACCAGATCGTTTTGTCGGACAGATCCGGTGCTGGGTTAGCAATCTTATAAGTTGTTTTTTCTTCATAGGAAAGCAGTTCATACAGCGGATCAATGCTGGCGGTGGAGCCGGCAATAATCGATGTAGATCCATTCGGCGCAATGGCGAACATCCAAGCGTTACGTACGCCGTCCTTAGCTACTTCTTCTTGCAGCTCGCGCCATTGCTCAGTCGTTACATATTTACCTTCTTGCTCACCGCTAACATAACCGCGGGAAGTGAAGTATGCGCCAGTCTCCCAATCGGATCCAGCAAATTTCGGATAACGGCCTTTTTCACGGGCAAGCTCCATGCTCGAACGAACCAACAGGTAGTTGATATGTTCATATAAATGATTGTTATATTCTACGGCTTCATCGGATTCCCAACGAATGCCCTTGAGTGCCAATAGGTGATGCAGGCCGAATGTGCCGAGACCTACTGCGCGGTACTGGCTGTTCGTGTATTGTGCCTGCAGAACTTCAATATTATTAATGTCGATTACGTTATCAAGCATACGAACTTGGATCGGAACAAGTCTTTCTAATACGCCAGCTGGAATCGCCCGTGCTAAGTGAATCGAATTCAGATTGCAGACTACGAAGTCGCCAGGGATTTTGGAAATAACGATCCGGGTCTGGCCATCTTTAGTTACTAATTCTTCTTGCTCAATAACTGTTGCAGACTGATTCTGCATAATTTCTGTACACAGGTTGGAGGAGAAAACCATACCTTGATGACGGTTTGGGTTGGTCCGGTTCACGGTATCGCGGTAGAACATGTACGGTGTACCCGTCTCTAGCTGTGATTTCATAATCCGTTTCATGATGTCGATCGCAGGAACAGTGATCCGGGATAATTCCAGGTTCGCTGTAGCCTCAGCATATTTTTCACGGAAAGTACCTTTGCCAAGCTCTTCATCGTAGAAATCTTCCAATCCTAGTGGACGGCCATTTTTATCTGTCCAGCCCATGACCTTTTTCACCTCATGAGGGCAGAAGAGGTTCCAATGGCTGCGCGATTCTACAGCTTCCATGAACAGGTCAGGCAGGGAGACGCCATGGAACACGTCATGTGCACGCATGCGCTCGTCACCGTTGTTCAGCTTAAGATCGAGGAAAGCGAGAATATCTTTATGGAATACATCAAGATAAACAGCTACAGCACCTTTACGTGTGCCCAACTGGTCTACACTGACTGCTGTATTGTTCAACTGGCGAATCCAAGGGATTACGCCGGAGCTTGTGTTCTTGTGGCCACGGATATCCGAACCACGTGCTCGTACTTTTCCGAGGTAAACGCCGATGCCGCCACCCATTTTGCTTAGACGTGCTACGTCTGTATTGGAGTCAAAGATACCCTCTAGGGAATCGTCTACAGTATCAATAAAGCAGCTGGATAGCTGTCCAGCGACCTTTTTGCCGGCATTGGACATTGTAGGTGTAGCAGCAGTCATATAGATGTTGCTCATAGCCCAATAAGCTTCTTTTACAAGCTCAAGACGTTTCTCAGCTGGCTCACGGTGCATCAGGTACATAGCAATAATCATATAACGTTCTTGTGGAAGCTCCATTACACGGCCGTCAAAATCATGCGCCAAATAACGGTCGGATAGCGTAAGCAGACCGATATAGTCAAACAAAAGGTCGCGTGTATAATCGATACACCCGCCTAGTTCGATAATTTGTTCTTTGGTGTAATGACTTAGAAGTTCTTCGCGATAGATTCCTTTTTTCACGAGATCCGTAATTAGTGGATACAATTCACCGTAAGGCTCTTCCGGATAAGCTTTGTAGCGGCGATGGACGGCAGCTTTTTTATAAAGGGTAGTCAGAAGGGCGCGGGCAGCTGCGAACTTCCAGTTAGGCTCTTCTTTTGTTACAAGCTCTAGAGCGCTCATGGTGAAGGCGTTGCTGATTTCTTCTCCGCTTACCGAGTCACGACGCAGTTTGGAATTCACTCCACGCAGCAAAGTTTCTTTATTTAGTTGATCGAGACCTTCCAGAATACGGTCAGCGTAGACGGAAAGACGGTTCTCATCAAAAGCCAGTTGGCGATTATCCGGTTTTACTACGAATTGCGGCATGGTTAGTTCATCCCTTCTTATTTCAAATTAATTTTCAATATCAAAAATTGATATATTATAGCGCAGCAGGCTGCCACAGAAAGACCTCCGAGCCGTTCATGCTGGCCGGAATGTCGATAATGCGTTGGTTGGAGCTTCCCCGGTAGAGAAGCGTAGTATCTTTCAGTTCTTCTACAAATCTTCCATCTATTAACACCTGACACTGTTTAAGTAGATTCCACTCCGGCGTACCGGGAAGGGCTGTAAGTTCTTCGTACGTATAACCACTGTAAATCCAGATTGAGAACCCTGGCAGTACAGTGCGAAGCTCATGAATGAACCCCAGCAACTCTTCTGCTGAGAAAAAAGGATCGCCGCCTGCCAGTGTCAGACCATCCAGCAAAGGGTTAGCGGCGATTTCTGCGATGATTTCATGTTGTCGTTCTAAGGTGAAGACTTCTCCATATTTAAAGTTCCATGTCTCGGGATTAAAACATCCCGGGCAACGATGGCGGCAGCCGCTGAGAAAGAGGACGGCCCGCATGCCCTCTCCCTCGTTAATCGACTCCGGATAGTAACCGCAAATATTCATAGATGCTTAACGCGATCCCGAACTTCAGCTTGTTTGGCGGCATTAAAGCGGGTCTGATAGTCGCCGGTTAAATAACCTGTAACTCTGCGCAAACGGCGGATGTGCACGTCATTCTCATTTGCGTTGCAGGAAGGACAGTTTGTCCCAATTACGCCTTCGTATCCACAGCTGGAGCAGCGGTCAATCGGATGGTTAATGCTGAAATAACTGACCTCTTGTTCGAGCGCATATTTAATGATTTTGATAAAAGCCGATGGGTTGTTGCGGGCATTGCCGTTTAATTCGACATAAGAAATAGCCCCGGCATTGCAGTATTCATGGAAAGGAGCTTCCAAGCTGATCTTCTGAGCAGCACCCAGATCGAAGTATACAGGGATGTGAAAAGAGTTCGTATAATATTCACGGTCGGTTACGCCCGGAATGGAACCCAGTACCTTGCGGTCAACTTTGGTGAATTTACCGGACAAACCTTCTGCTGGAGTAGCGAACAGGGTGATGTTAAGATCCAGTTCCTCACTTTTCCGATCGCAATAGTCCCGCATATGACGCACGATAGCCAGCGCCTTGGCATGAACTTCCATATCCTCGCCATGGTGTTTGCCGTACATAGCTTTCATACATTCCGCCATACCGATGAAGCCAAGAGACAGACTGCCATGCTTCAGCAGATCGCCTACAGTGTCATCGGGTGCAAGATGTTCGCCGCCTTCCCAGACGCCTTCTCGCATCATGAAATCGGAAGCTTTAGCTTTTTGTGCGGTTTGGATGTGGAAGCGATGGAGAAGTCCTTCCAGCGCAATATCCATATAATGATTTAGATCTTCATAGAAGCCAGCTTCGTCTGCGACGGTACGTCTGCCTGTTACTGTGCCGTGTGCCAGACCTAGCCGAACCAGATTTAGTGTATTAAAGGAAAGGTTGCCCTTCCCAGAGCAATGATTACGCCCAAAACGGTCACCGAGCACTCGGGTTCGGCAGCCCATTGTAGCGAACTCCGTATCAGGATCACTTGAATCATAATACTGCAAGTTGAGCGGAGCGTCCAGATTAGCGAAGTTTGGATATAGTCTGCGCGCAGAACATTCAGCTGCTTTTAGGAACAGTTCATAGTTAGGATCGCCTTGCTGTTGATTGATTCCTTGCTTGCATTTGAAGATTTGAATCGGGAACACTGGTGTTTCTCCGCTGCCAAGTCCGTTCATAGTTGCGGTTAGCAGAGAACTGATCACAAGCTGACCTTCTGGTGAAGTACAAGTACCGTAGTTGATGCTGGTAAACGGTATTTGTCCACCGGATCGGCTGGACATGGTATTCAGATTATGTACCATACTTTCAGCCGCTTGCAGAGTTTCGATTTCGGTTTCCTTTAGTGCAAAACGGAACGCTCTTGGATATGACTCCGCCAGATCGGTCCGGCTCATCGTAATCTCGCCCAAAGATTCGTCAGCTTGTCCTTCTTCAAAATAATCCAGACCCTTGCGGAACAGCTTGGCGAAGGATTTGGTTACATAAGGTGCCAGATCGTAATCGAGTTTATTGGCGGATACACCACCATATTGAGCATTTTGCTGGGATTGGAAAATAATCGCTACCAGAGACATAGCTGTCATTATTGAGTTCGGAGGACGAACGCTGCCGTTGCCGGTATTGAAACCTTCACGGAGAAGTTTATCAAACGGGATAAAAATACAGTTCGTCGTTCCAATCGCGTATTGATCCAGATCATGCACATAGACGACATTGTCATCAATAGCCTGCACTAGCTGTGGCGGCATCGTAAAATTGCGGGCGTACCATTTTGAATATTCACTGCCGAACTTGCTCATTTTACCGGAGAAACTCTCTCCATTCAAATTGGCATTCTCGCGCAATAGGTCCATATCCCGACTGTCGATAATATCCCGGCCTAAATCAATGAGCTCTTCTAAAAGAACTTCCCGTGCATTTTCTACTCCATTAAATTGTCTCTCCAACAACGTCATTGTACAGCTCTCCTCTCAGTATAAAAGAAAAACATCTATCATCAAATCCATATATCCATAAGAAGTTGGACTGCTATAAGCAGTCGTATATTTGTTCAGATTACATAAAAAAAGCATCCCCTACCCGAGGATGGCAGAAAATGCCCGATGCGTTATGTAAATATCCACACGGATATTTGCAGAGGTCTCTACGTAGATGACCGCATGCGGACACCATCCCTGTTCCTCGCAGGCATCAATAGTTGGTGTCGTCGAAACAGGTAGGTCTCCTGGCTTCCGTGGGATCTCTCGGCGCCTTCCCAAGGGTGTTCCTAACCCTCAGTGGCATTTGCCGGGAGATGTGGATTCTCAAGCTTCCCAGAAGCTTAAGAAGGCCATCCGGTTACAGTGGCGGGACCGCAGCGGATTCTCACCGCGCTTCCCTATTAAGCTCTAAATCCGGTTAAGGATCAAAGCGCCTGTCTCCACTATATTTTGTTGTCGTTAGATAAAAATAACCCAAGATGTTGTGTTTGTAAACAGTTTTTTAGAAAACCCGCGCGGGGAGCGGGTTCTTTAAAAGTACTCCACAAATGATCCACAGGCTGTCCATAAGTAATCCACAATTGATCCACAGGGAGATGCGAAATGATTCATAAATTGTCCGAAAAGATGCCACAAAGAGTCCATAAATATAGTGCAGATGACCCTAGAATTTGCTCATGAGAAAATACTCTTAGCCCAAAGTCATATTTTGGAGTAATCAGAAGAAATAGAAGAGATAAGGGAGGATAATCTTGCTTAGTTTGTGACAGAGCGGTGGAATTGTTACAATGGAAGGAGACAGCTACTATAAAATTTCGAGGAGGTATTCTCATGCCTATTGCTGAAGTTACAGTTATTCCAATTGGAACAGGCAGCACCAGTCTTAGCAGCTATGTTGCGGATATGCAGCGGGTGCTGAAGACAGTAGAAGGGATTACTTATGAACTTACGTCCATGGGGACGATCATCGAAGGGCCTCTGCAACGCATTTTTGCCGCGGTAGAAGCTTTGCATGAGTCTCCTTTTGACGCAGGTGCAGAACGTGTCTCTACCTCACTTAAAATAGACGACCGCCGCGATAAACCCTCTACTAGCCGTGGAAAGTTAGAGTCTGTGGAGCGTAAGCTACAGGTGGATTAGCAGTTTAGAAGGGCGGAAAACAGGGAGAGATAGGCTTGCGTTTCTGGCTGGAAGTTGTATAATATTTTTTGTTTGACAGAAAAACAGCGTTAAGCTGGTGTAGCTCAGGGGTAGAGCAACGCACTCGTAATGCGTAGGCCGGGGGTTCAATTCCCTTCACCAGCATATCTAAGAATGGCGCAATGGCGCGGTTTTCCGGGATTCCGGGACCGTGCCATTTTTCGTTAAATCCCCCTGACTTCTTCCATTCTTCTACCCTTTATCCGAGTAAAGTGGGTGTCTCGTCAATTTTCTCCACTTCTTTTCGGGTTCCTAGAATAGAATCTCCGATACATCGGGGCACCGCTTCCTGCAGATTGGGGAGAACATGTGAATAAGTATCCAGAGTGATATTTATTGATGAATGGCCTAATCTTTCCTGAAGTCGAATATGATGGACAGCCCCTGCTGTTCCCTGTTCTTCTGGAGAAACGTATCAAGGAAGATAAGACATGGCGCGAAATCGGTAATGAAAACGGTATGACTAGTGGTCACTGTCGAGCAGATGGAAGGCGTGTCGCAAGCTGACAGCAATCAGAATGAAGGATGTGGCGGAGGTGCAGCATAAGCTGCTTTTCTCTTGCGGGGGCAGATCGGTTAGATGGTAATTACTATAAAAATAAAAAAGACACCACAAGGTGTCTTAGTACAGATACTTTTCGCTCGAATTTCACGAGCTCGTCAGTGAACTGAGTTCATAAGCAAGACTGGCTACGGCTAACAGATGAAGAGATAAAGTAATATCAATGTTAAAATGTGCGGTAATATTAATTTTCATAGATAACCACGCTCCTAAAGTATAAATACACATAAAGAAAACTTTATAAAGCGCTTGGCCTGCCATCATCAGTGCCAGGTAGCCATCCTGTACAGACGCCTTAGCGTTTCGACAATAACATTATACTTAATATTTTGTGTTTTGCCAAAAAAAGGACCCCCAATTCTTGGTCGGGGTGGCGGTTCTGTGTGGTTTCTCAGCGCTTTGGAATCATGATGGTCATTGAGGCTCCACGCACGCGGCTGCAGAATGATCAAATGGAAGTTACGTTTCGGTGTTCATATCTGCTGCATGCTCTGAAATTGATTATCCAAATAACGGGCAGCAAGTTCAGAAGGTTAACGGATTTTTTATTGATACAGGTTGAATTTAATGTTTGATACTGTTGTTATGCTAACGGGAAAGGATAGTTTAATAAAGGAGTTACTTAAGACTGGAATAATGAGCAATGTGACAATTATGTCATTCTGAATTGAATATTGTTAGGTTAATCGATGGGGAAGTTTACTTGTCTCCCTTATACTGGAAATTAAATGATTTTATTTCCGAAAGGGGACAATGCACTGATGACTGATGTAATTAAAGCAATAATACTTGGCATAATAGAGGGCTTAACTGAATTTTTACCAGTATCATCTACTGGACATCTTATTCTAGCAGGCGATTTGCTTAGCTTTGAGGGAGATGCTGCAATAACTTTTAAAATTGTTATTCAGTTGGGTGCAGTGATGGCAGTTTTAATTCTTTATTGGAAAAGGTATTTGGAGATTGGGGTTAATATGATTAGAATGGATTTTTCCAAAAGCAAAGGATTAAATGTCATTCATATGATTTTGGCTATGTTACCAGCATTAACCCTATATCTTCTCTTCAAGGACACAATAAAAAGCCAATTATTTGGCCCAACCCCTGTTTTGATAGGTCTAGTTGTTGGTGGCGTGTTGATGATCATTGCAGCGCGGAATAGGCGGACTGAAACCGCTGATACTATCGATGGGATTAATTATAAACAGGCTTTCGGAATTGGTCTGTTTCAATGCTTGGCGTTATGGCCGGGATTTTCGAGATCAGGTTCGACGATTTCAGGTGGCCTGTTGCTTGGCACTAGCCAAAAAGCCGCTGCAGATTTTACATTCCTTATTTCTGTGCCTGTTATGTTTGGTGCAAGCTTGTTGGATTTGTATGATAGTCGTGATTTGCTGAGTTCTGACGATTTGCTTCTAATGTTAATTGGCTTTGCGACATCCTTTCTTGTGGCAATGATTGCAGTAGTGACGTTCATCAAACTGATTAAGAGACTTCGATTGGAGTGGTTTGCTCTATACCGGTTTGTTTTAGCAGCTCTCTTCTATTTAATTGTCATACAGTAATTGGATTAGTCAATATGAACATCATGGGAAAGAAGCTTTTAAAAAGGCTATACATCATATCCTGCACAGATTTAACTAGAGGTTAAAACAAGGGGAAATCACCAAACAAGACAAAGCTCAAGTAGTCTATGAACTAAGGAATGAATTTTCGGTGTAAGCACTTCTACAGCTAGCCATTATCCCTCGTTTGTTTCTTCTACCATTAATATCACAAAGTGATTATACAAGTGTTTGGGAATATGAAAATCCCCACCAGTTTAAGGTGGGGATTTTGCTTACCAAGTATTATAGTTCGACTGATACTTAACATGTTTGTTCTCATAGCTCTCATTTGGGTAATCACGTCTGACAGACTGCAAGTAGCCTGAAATTGCAAATGCTGCAATAAGCCCTCCTATAATTCCTGTGATTAAGCTGAATGTTGAAAATCCGAATGTGGCAACTACTCCAATGGAAGACAATGCTACAAGCAATAGACTGAATATTTTCATCTTTATACACACCTTCATTTTGTATATATAGTAATTTGGAAATTAAGATTGATACGTTACCTTGTTTGATCGGTTTCGATAAAAATAATAAAAATTCAGCAAATCTTTAGACGGGCTTCATACTTATTTAAGCTAAGAGGATTATAGTAATTACATAACCCCCTTATAATATAGATCTAGACCCTGCCGGAAGTTGGTGGGGTCACTTTTTTGCACAGAGTAATTTTATAAATATGGTTGCCCAATATAGAAGAGAAACAAGAAATATAAAATGTAGAGAATGGGTAGCTTTATTTTTAATTTCTTGCAGGAATTTTTGAATTTTTCTGAGGTCTTGGACAGATTCTTCATCACATATCCATAAATGAGGAATTGTCCAATAACAAAGAAAATGAGCTTAAGGGGAAAGTTGCCCATTTTTATCTCAGTGAAAATAATAGTGAATGTGACACTCACAAAGGTTAGTGATACAACTTTTAAAAACTGTTCATAACGATCTTGTGGTTCTTTGATAGGATCCTGCTGCCCCCATTTTCTCTCATCAATTTCTGTCATGGTAAACCTCCAATCTACTGAATGTTATTAGTATTTCACCAGATTGAGATGCTTTTTGAACAGGGAGAATTAATTGGGAAACCATTATGAGTATAGTTGTCTGTTGCATCTTGTTGAAGGCTTACTTGTTGTGGAGATAGTACACTTGAATTTGATTGATTTGCTGATGCGAAAGGAGCAATTGCGGTAGTCAATAAAGCGATTGATAAAACTACGATTAGTTTTTTCATACTTTGATAATCCTCACATATGAAGTGTTTACTTACATGGATAATAGTAAATTTAATGGTTAATGATGTATATGAGCTATAAGATCGATTTGAAAAATGAGATGTTTTGTAAGTTTTTATAAATAAACGTCGAATATTATAATAAGAGAGTTTTATTGGTGTAGATGACCTAGGACTAATTAATTGTGATGAATTTTAAAAATACGAAACCCGCCGATGCATGTCTCGCGGGTTTGTGCTGATCCTGTATCTTCAAGTAGATCCTTCGTGTTATTAGGTACATTGCCAACAACTGTAGGGACTTTATAAGCTCCTATAGTTGTTACATGGTAAGGTTTCAGTAATTCCAACAAAGAGTAAATTCCCAAATGCTTGGGATTATGCCCACTGGCTTCGGTAGGTGAGCTTTTTTTGTTTACAGAATGTTCCAGAATTATTATATTCAGATTATGTAAATGTTTCGTCCGGAAGAGATTATTCATAGTATATGTTCGGAAGGGTATTTCTGCTTCAGGAATTCCCGTAACAGAGATGTTGAGAGTATATAATGTTCCATATTATATACTCTGATTTCTCCTTAAATCTACACAAAGAAGCGCCGTCCCTTTGGAGACGCCGCTTCTTTATAGTAGATTCTATTCTTTTTGCTCAATTCTTGATTTTGGTGATCTTTTTGGCGGTAACTTGTGCAGGGAATGAATCATCACTTACTTCAAAAAACACTTTAATCTCATCTCCTTTTTTATATTTAGAAGGTGCAACTTTATTTACCCAAATGGCTTGAGAGTACTCATTAGATTCGAGAATTTCCTTGTATTCCTTGTTCAAGTCTTCTTCTTTTAATTCAGAAATTACTAAAATTCTTTTATTTTCTACATCTATTGTGTGTACAATTCCTTTCAAAACTTCATCATTCTTACTACAGGCGGTGACTAATAACAAAAAAACAAAAATAAGAGTCCATTTAATAGTAGTACGTGGTTTTTGAATCATGGACCTTCCCCTCCAGTGGTTACGACATTAGTTTAACATCGGTTGCACAGGCATAGCAGTTAGTACATTACCAATATAAGAATAAACAGCAGCCTTTCCATTATGACGACCTTTATTGATTCTGGGGAGTTACAGGTGAATGTCTGTAGTATTGATATTTTCATAAGAACTTTTGTTTGTATATAATAAAAATAAATGTTCTTATTTTAGAGGCGATCAATGATGGAAATGAGTATCGACCAAACGGTTGGGATTATTTAATTTATCAGGTCAAGGTGAGCAAGATTACACAACGCGAGATCGAGATCCGTGCATCCGTGACAAACGTCCAACATAAACGAAGGGGATAAATATCATGCGGTGTATAACAATACGGCAGCCTTGGGCGACTTTAATTGCTCTTGGTGAAAAAGAGTTTGAAACTCGTTCATGGAGAACAGCCTACCGCGGCGAGTTAGGCATCCATGCCGGAATGAGGATTGACAAAAAGATTTGTGAACAGGAACCGTACAAATCAGTATTGGCGAAACATGGCTATACAGCGAATAATTTGCCGACAGGAGCTATTATTGCTACAGGTCAGCTCGCGGGATGTTATGTGGTTACTCCAGAGGTGGATTTAAGGGAATGGATCAATGGGAACGAATATGATTTTGGCGACTATAGTGAAGGACGGTTTGCCTGGAAGCTTGAACGGGTTCATCCATTAAGCCATCCAATTCCAGCTAAAGGTCGGCTAAGCTTGTGGGAGCACTCTAATCACTTCTGAACGGCGAACAATATTTTTAATGTAATTTTTATGTGCCTATCAGCTTTTTTTCAGGTTCGAGGTATATATTAGAGACACCAAACACCCCCCAGTGTTTTGTGGTATATCTCTCTCAGGTCTTGCCAACTCCCATGGTAAGGCCTATTTTTTTGTTCACTAATTGATTGGGGGGAGAGAGCGCAGCGGCTTCTATACAGCTTTACTTAATCTGGTACTGTTCTTCGTAACTCTTAAAAGATGAAATATCCAGCCCTAGGTATCTGCGCATATGGATGGCAGCCTGAGCCGCAACAATGTCATTCAACAGCAGCATTCGTTCATGATAGCCACGACATATATACTTGGCTTCAATTCCAGTATTAAGTCTGTTTTGCTCATACACCTTGATTCCCCGTCTTCTCATTTCTGCACGAACATCCCTTAGATCTGTTGTAGCTACTGCAGCAGCTGTTCCAAGCACCTCCAGATAAGGGGCGGGTGTTCGTAAGTGTGTAGATAAAATGGCGGAGTCCCGTTCGAAAGCTGATAAAATCATCGGAAGCAATAAATAAGATTTCACCAGCATGTTGTCCCTGCTTTCTGCTCTATGCATGAATCTCATCACCTCTAATAGGAACGTATATTCGTATTCTACCCCGATATTCCAAAAATAATCAATGGTATTTCTAAACAGTTTATCCAATGTGATTAAATTCACAACTTAATAACGAAGAATAAATTATATTAAAAATTGTAATAATAAAAATTAATGTATCGAACGCAAATAAAGGAGAATTATGATGGAAAAAGAGGGCAGCCTCCAGCGTGGATTGTTTTTTGGTTTAATTCTGAGTGTTCCCTTATGGATATCCATATTGGGCTATATACAGTTACTTTAAAATTTAATGAAAAACCTTATGCGAAGCGCCTTTAGGCGCTTTTTTTGTGTGGTACTAATGCGGGGAATTATCGAAAGGAATTGATTGACAATTGTGGGTGTCGGGAGCTAAACTGTTATTAATTCAAAAGTATTAAAAGTCATAGACTGTTATTGGATAGAATGCTTCAGCTACCAGTTCTGGACTTGCAGTGTAATACATATATATAGTCATGATAATAGCAAACCGTCTGAAAGGGCGGGACGCAAAGTCCAGGAGTCTAAAGTGTCTTAAAGGCACAATGACCGTCCGACTGCCATGAGAAGGGAATTTCACTTCTTTTTGGCGGTCTTTTTTGTTGTTAGGTCCTTTAGAGTTTCTGGTAATTATTCTGATTAATATAAATCATAGTTTTAGGAGGTGTGCCATTTGAAAAGAAGAATAAAACCGTTACTCTCGCTTGTATTAGCTGGGATTTTGACGGTAGGTAGTGGGCTTTCCTCATTGGGAGCTGGAGTTGCTGGAGCTAGTAGTTCTTCTACATTGGGAATTGCAGCGGTCTACAACGTGTTTATTCTAGGGGATATAACGACAGTTTCGGATACGGAAGGAAGGTTTGCTGCTGGAGGTAACGTTAACTTAACCAACTATAGTGTTGGAGATAGGTTGACCGCTGCAGAGGTTTCCCTGACTGACACACTTGTTGTTGGAGGGAATCTTACTTTCAACGGAGGTACTGTTTATGGGAATATCGTGCACGGGGGAGATTTTTCAGGGAATGTAACGCTCCTCAAGGGTGGTACAAAAAGACAGGGGAGTACGATTGACTTTTCAGCCGTAGGTCAGTCTTTGAAGGACAAATCAGCAGAACTTGCAGCATTGCCGGCGAATGGAACAACAGTGTACCAATATGGCAGCCTTACCCTGACAGGTACAGATCCTGCGGTCAATGTTTTTAATGTTTCAGGAGATAACGTCTCTAATACCTACGGAATTACAATAAATGTTCCTTCAGGATCTACTGCAATTATTAATATTGATGGTTCTAACGTAAAAATGAAAAACTTCGGATTTCTACCTAATAACGTGTTGAACAGCAAGAAAATTTTGCTTAACTTTAGCCAAGCTGCGTATCTTGATATGGCAGGCATAGGTGTAATGGGAAGCATACTTGCCCCCTATGCTCATGTTGATTTTATTAATGGTCAGATTAACGGTACTTTAGTGGCGGCTTCACTCAAAGGTACTGGTGGTGGTGAATTTCACCACTATCCATACGATGGTGATGAACCCGGACCAACGCCGACACCAACGCCGACACCAACGCCGACAGTGACGCCAACACCGACGCCGACACCAACGCCGACAGTGACGCCGACACCAACAGTGACACCAACGCCGACGCCGACAGTGACACCAACGCCGACACCGACGCCAACACCATGTCCGACGCCGACAGTGACACCAACGCCGACGCCGACACCAACGCCGACAGTGACGCCAACACCGACACCAACGCCGACAGTGACGCCAACACCGACACCAACGCCGACAGTGACGCCAACACCGACACCAACACCAACACCGACGCCAACACCGACGCCAACGCCGACAGTGACACCAACGCCGACGCCGACACCAACGCCGACGCCGACACCAACGCCGACACCGACACCAACGCCGACGCCGACACCAACGCCGACAGTGACACCAACACCGACGCCAACGCCGACACCGACACCAACGCCGACGCCGACGCCGACACCAACGTCGACGCCGACACCAACGCCGACACCGACACCAACGCCGACACCAACGCCAACGCCAACGCCGACACCAACGCCGACAGTGACACCAACACCAACGCCGACAGTGACACCAACACCAACGCCAACAGTGACACCAACGCCGACAGTGACGCCAACACCGACACCAACGCCAACACCAACGCCAACGCCGACACCAACGCCAACGCCGACGCCGACACCAACGCCAACGCCGACACCAACGCCGACAGTGACACCGACACCAACGCCGACAGTGACACCAACGCCGACACCAACACCGACGCCGACAGTGACGCCAACGCCAACACCGACACCAACGCCGACGGTAACACCTGAGGCGACGCCAACGCCATCGCCGACGGTAACGCCTGAGGCAACACCAACACCGACGGTAACGCCTGAGGCAACACCGACACCGACGGTAACGCCTGAGGCAACACCAACACCGACGGTAACACCAGAGGCAACACCGACACCGACGGTAACGCCTGAAGCAACACCAACACCGACGGTAACGCCAGAGGTAACACCAACGTCGACACCAGAGACTTCTGTGTTCCCGACACCAACGCCATCATCCGTAATTGGCACTATAGTTCTTGCAGAAGATCCTGTGCCGCTTGGGCCTGTAGCTTCGCCGACACCATCGCCAGTACCAACACCAACACCGTCGAATAGCACAGAAGTACTTGTTGATGATGATGAGATCCCATTAGGTCCGGTACCGGCAGTGACACCAACGCCAACACCAACACCTGATGAAATCATCGTAGTGGACGATACGATCCCATTAGGTAAGCCACCTGTGAAGGAATTGCCAAAAACGGGTGAATCAAGTCCTGCACCTTACTATGTAGCAGGTTTAGGTTTTGCACTTATCGGATTATTAATGAGAACCAAGTTCTCCAAAAAGAATAAATAATAAAGGGTAGATCAACATAGAGTCGCTTTCGGGAGTGTTCCGATGGCGGCTCTATTTGTATGTCATGATTGCGATAGTTTGGTGCATTCTAAGTAGATGGTATACTCTTGTTGGAAAAGAAATGTAGAGGGGATGGCGAAGGCGAATTGATATGGTTCATTATTAGCGCTGTAATCATCATAGGGATTCTAATCTATGTGGGATTTTTCTTCTATGGTATTGCTATTAAACGAGCGCCAAAGGTATTTCTAAGTAATAATCCTAATCTGAAGGCTGATCCTCCGGTTGCCGGAGCTTCTTGGGGGGAGGGGAAGGATTGGGTCTCTCGCCAGAGCTTCGAGAATATTGAGATCGTATCTGCAGATGGACTTAAACTAAGGGGTTACTTACTCCAATCTAATCGTGCTGCGGGACGCACAGCCATTCTAGCCCACGGTTATTCAGGTAAAGCAAAGGATATGGGGGCGTACGCCAAAATCTACTACGAGAACTTAGGCTTTAACATCCTAATTCCCGATGCAAGAGGGCATGGAGATAGCGCAGGGGATTACATTGGTTTTGGTTGGCCGGAACGAAAAGATTATTTGCAATGGATTGAATACATGATTAAAAAGACTGGGCCCAGTGCTCAAATTGTGCTTCACGGCGTCTCTATGGGCGGTGCTACAGTGCTAATGACCTCAGGGGAAGATCTTCCGCCGCAGGTAAAAGCTATTGTTGCGGACTGCGCTTATACCTCAGTAAAAGCACAATTATCTTACCAACTACGACGCATGTATCGCTTGCCAAGTTTCCCTTTCGTTCAAAGTGCAAGTCTAATCACCCGCTTGAAGGCGGGGTATGGTTTTGGTGAAGCCTCTGCATTAAAACAAGTGCGGAAAGCGAAGGTCCCGATTCTTTTTATTCATGGGGATGCGGATAACTTTGTACCTTTTGCTATGATGAATGAATTGTATGAGGCATGCCAGAGTCCAAAAGAGAGACTCATAGTGCCGCAAGCGGGGCATGGATTGTCTTATGATACGGATAAGGCGGGGTATATAGATGTAGTAACAGCTTTTGTAAGTCGATATGTAAAATAAGTCCTGAACGTAGACAGCGCCCGATATCCGCTAGGTAGCGGTTATCGGGCGCCTATATTTTTCCACACATGACGTAGTCCTTGAATAAGGATCGTACCGTCATGCTTTCTCGTTATATTCATCCCCCGCCGTTCGTGAGTAACGGGTGTCTTAATTCCTTGTTATTTCCAGCAGCCGTGTGGCGAGAATAATCCTTCCAATACGACAAAAGCCCTACCTCTCTTTTGCCCTTGCGGCTCCATTGACCGCGCCAGTGTGAATCGGAATGCTATATTTCGAATTTAATCTCATAAAAAGGAAGAGTACTGCAAGAAAACATAAAGCCTCTTTGTCCAAAATGCCGATGTGTATAATAGTCGGCCTGACATCTTCTTGGTGGGGATATTCAATATATCGAAAAACAAATACCATATAAATATAACACACTATTGTTTAAAAGGCAAATATAATAATGAATTCCAAGATAAGGTTTATTTGATTCTAGAGAGGAACAAACCTCGATAAGGGGCGCTTAGATTTTGAAAGTAACTTAAATTGGGTTAATTGTGAATTATTCCGGAAAAGCTAGTATACCAGAGGAGATGGGCGATCTCGGTGCAAATGGGCTAAAATGTAAGTTGGATATTTTTGCAAACGCTACAAACTTCAACTGAAAATGCCAGAGACGAATGGGTTGTGTCTGCTGGGGTTATTTTGCGTGCCTATTTTGTGAACAGCTCTCTAAAACTGACAATAAACTCCAACATTGATTGAAGGATTGAGGGTAGACCGTTATAATTAATAAGTCTGGATTTTAATTAAAAAATAAGGGAGATTTTTATGAAACGCGCAGATGTGTGGCTGATTTCCATCGTATTGATTGCTGCGCTCGCTTTTCTCGTACCGAGATGGTTTTCGGACAATGATGACAAAGGTGGGGCCGGTAAAAATCTCATAGCCAATGTAACGGTGGACGGTGAGTTATTTAAAACGGTAAAGCTTACAAAAGAAGAACAAACCATTGAGGTCCGCACGGAACGCGGCTATAACATTTTGAAGGTGCATGATTACGGGATTGAAATGTACGATGCCGATTGCGCTGATAAAGTTTGCCTAGGTTTTGGTTTTATTACCCTGCCCAAACAGACGATTGTCTGTCTACCGCATAGAGTATTAGTCGAAATCACCAGTGCGTCGGGGGAGGATGATATAGATGCCTATGTCCAGTAGTGAATCTGCAACAGCTTTAAAAAGAACAGTGATTATTGCGATTTTCGCCGCAGTGGCAGTAGTGTTAAGTTTAATAGAGGCACAGATTCCGTTATCCGGGATGGGACTGGTGCCGGGTGCTAAGCTCGGACTGGCCAACATTATGATTTTGACTTGTATTTACTTTTTACGTGGACGGGATGCTTTGCTGCTTGTCATCCTCAAAACACTGCTTACTGCATTTCTGCTAGGTACCTTCTCAAGCTTGCTGTTTAGTTTATTTGGTTCACTTTTTAGCTTTGTTGTTATGTTTGTGCTGATGCTGATTAGTGGCAAAGGTAAGAGTATAAGCTTGATCGGAATTAGTATAGCCGGTGGGATTGCGCATAATATCGGTCAGCTGCTGGCAGCTTCTATGGTATTTGCATCACTTAGTATTTTTTATTATCTTCCCATGCTGCTGATCACTGGGGTAGTAACAGGAATTGCCGTGGGCTATGCAGTCCGTTATTTGGTGGCGTCATTGTCAAAAATATCGCTGTTTGAAGAATTTTTGGACTGATTAGTCACATCAGCGGAAGGATGACTAACATGAATGAATCATACGAAGGTCAAGACTTAGAGGGAGAAGGACAAGCAGTCATCTCTCTGGATGGGGTATCGTTTGGCTATGATCCCGAGCATCCGATTCTTCACAATATAACGTTATCTATCTCTCAAGGACAATGGGTCAGCTTGGTTGGTCCTAATGGCTGCGGGAAGTCTACGTTGGTCAAGCTGCTCAATGCTCTGCTGCCTAAGGGGGCTGGTGAGATTGTGGTTAGTGGCATGCTGCTTAGTGAGGAAACGATCGGAAGCATTCGGCAATGTATCGGAATGGTGTTCCAAAATCCGGATAATCAGTTTATTGGAGCCACTGTAGAGGAAGATATCCTATTCGGCCTGGAAGGGCTTTGTTTGCCGTACGAAGAGATGGCTGAACGTTTGCACTCCTATACGACGAGACTAGGAATAAATCATCTGTTGTCCAAGCATCCGGGTGAGCTGTCGGGAGGTCAAAAGCAGCGTGTTGCTATCGCTTCCATTCTTGCTATGGAACCAGGCATCGTCATTTTTGACGAGGCCTCTTCTATGTTGGATGAAGGAAGCAGAAATGACCTTCTCGGTATTCTGCAGGATATGCGGGCAGAAGGAAAGTACACGATCCTCATGATTACGCATGATGCAGATGAGATTTTGGCATCGGATCGGGTGCTTGCGCTGCATGGAGGTGGTTTGGCTGCAGATGTTACACCGGCGGAGTTGTTCCGGAACGAGGAGCTTCTGGAAAAATGCCATCTGCGTGAACCTTATCCTTGGCGCCTTGCACGCGAGCTGCAGAACCAGGGTATTCATGTGGATGTTCCGACCAGTGAAAAGGAGCTTATAGACACGTTATGGCCATAGAATTACAGCAAGTAAGTTACACCTACGCTGACCGAAGCCTCTGGAAGCTGACGGCGCTCCGGGACATTAACCTCAGTGTACCCATTGGCTCGATGGTTGGTATTGCGGGGGCGACGGGCTCAGGTAAATCGACGCTGCTGCAATTGTTTAACGGGATACTGAAACCAACCGAGGGTACGGTAAAAGTGCTTGATGTAACCATTCAGGCTGGTGAGAAGTCACCTAAGCTAATGCCACTGCGCCGCCGAGTCGGATTGGTATTTCAATTTCCGGAGCAGCAGATGTTCGAAGATACGGTCGAAAAGGATCTCATTTTCGGTCCCCTTAATTTCGGCATGAGTCTCGAAGAGGCAAAGTCACGTGCACGTCAGGCCATGTCAGATATGGGGCTGGATCTCGCACTGCTAGAGCGGAATCCTTTCCAATTGAGCGGTGGACAAATGCGTAAGGCGGCTATCGCTTCCGTGCTAGCTATGGACCCTGAGGTCATCGTTCTGGATGAGCCCACGGCAACGCTTGATCCCATTAGCCGTGCAGAGCTAATCAGCTTGCTGGAGAGATTATGTCGTGAGCAGGGCAGAACGATCATTATCGTTACGCATCGGATGGATGAGTTATTGCCCTATGCGGACAGCTGGGTTGTACTTAAAGAGGGCAGCACGGCGTTTCAGGGCAGTGTAAAGGCGCTTGCAGATGATCCTTCGATTCTGGAACAGTGTGGTTTGACGGTTCCGCAGTCCCTTCGTTACTGGCGTGCAGTTGCTGATCATTTAGGTCTTGTGGATGAAGCCCCCCGCTTGACGGCTGAGAGTCTGGCAGAGCTTATAGCTTCGCTGCCAGCGGAATCAATAAGCACTGGTAAGCCCGATGGAAAGAGGGATGACCATGAATGAGAAACTGATCTTAGGTCGGAGTATTGAGACCGGTTCGTGGGTGCACAAGCTGGATGCTCGTGCCAAAATCACTGGCATGCTATTATACGTAGCTGTTATCCTGCTCTCACGTTCGTGGATGGCCATGGCTGTGCTGGCTATTTTTTCGATAGCCGTTATGGCTTCAACGAAGATTCCGCTTAAATACTTCCTGAAAGCAGCTAAGCCTTTACGTTATTTAATGTTGTTTATCTTTATTGTGCAGGTGGTGTCTGTAAAGACAGGGGAGGTAATGCTGACTCTTGGTTCCTGGTCTATCTATGAGGGAGGGCTAAGATTAGGGGCATTTTCGGTCATCCGCATGTTCTTTCTTATCACCTTTACAGCGCTTCTGACCTTCACAACAACGCCGGGGAAGCTGAATCAAGGGCTGGAGGGGATCTTGATACCCTTCAAAAAGCTTGGCTTATCCCCTGACCGTATCACGCTGATGATCAGCATTTCACTTCGTTTCATTCCTACGATTCTAGATGAATCGCAGATCATAATGAAAGCGCAGGCCTCAAGGGGAGCCGATCTGAAAGAGCTGCCTTTGAAGGAAAAGGGACGGATGTTAGTCTCCCTGCTGGTCCCGATTATCGCCAGTGCTTTTAGGCGTGCTCAGGATCTGGTGTATTCCATGGAGGCCCGCGGTTTTCGCATGGATGCTCCCCGCAGTCGGTATCACCGCCTAAGGTGGGGCAAATTCGATACTGTTTTTATTGGGATGTTTGTGGTCATGGGAATTGCAGTAGCTTTGTTATAATACTCATTCCCTATTAGTAGTATCAACTTGGGAGGGAACTTGAATGGCACGTTATTTTAACGGTAGAGAAGTCGAATTACTCGCACCCGCAGGAACGTTTGAGATTTTCAAGGAAGTGATCCAATCACGGTGTGATGCAGTTTATTTTGGTGGACCTGTATTGAATATGAGAATGATGCGTAAAGGTTATAACCTTACTCATGAAGAGATCGTAGAGGCACTTGATATCGCACATCGTCTAGACAAAAAAGTGTATATCACTGTGAATAATCTTTTTAGTGAGGAAGATGTGGAGGAAGCTAGAGAATACTTGCGTTTCCTTGATGGTGCTCGGCCAGATGCTTTGATTGTTCAGGATATGGCAGTGTTGGAGCTTATTCGGGAGATGGAGCTTAACCTTCCTATTCACTCTTCCGTAATGATGAATGTTCACAACCTGGAGATGATCTATGCGCTGCGTGATCTGGGTGTAACTCGTGTAGTTACCTCGCGGGAAATGGACCTGCAGACAGCTAAGCTGCTTGGTCAGCGGAGTGGTATGGAGCTGGAATATTTTATTCACGGGGATATGTGCTCTGTGCATGGTGCAAATTGTTACTTCAGTTCCCATGTTTTTGGCATGAGCAGCAACCGGGGAAAATGTATGAAGCCTTGCCGCTGGGATTATCGGGTTAAAAAAGACGGATATGTATATCCTGCTGAATATCCACTGGCTGTCAAAGATATGTTTATGTATGAGCATCTTCCGGAATTGATTGAATCAGGCATTACTTCCTTCAAAATAGAAGGCCGTATGCGTGATAAGGATTTTATGGTGATGCTGGCGAATAGCTACGGCGAAGCCATTGACCGATATATCGATGATCCGATTGGCTTTGATCGTACGGTTGATACTAAAGAGCTGTACAACAACCGCAAGCGTGACTTTTCGACAGCTTATGCTTTTGGTAAACCAGGGTTAGCTAACATTAACCGTCGTTATGAAGGTACGGGCAAATTCTATAGCACTGGAAAAGTATTTAGCACACCAACCGCAGAACGTGAGCTATCTGAAAAACGTGTAGAGGAATTGCGGGAACGTTTGGCGCAAGAAAAGAAACCAATGGCAACAAAAGCTAAGTTGGTTGTACGTGTGAATAATATGGAACAGGCGCGCGTAGTATTGGAGCTGGGTGTGGATAGTTTATACTTGCCGGGGGATGTATTTGAACCGGACAGACCTTTTACAAAACGTGATATTAAGGAACTTGGTGAGCTAAAAGGCGATAGCAAAATCTATTTAGGGTTGCCACGCATGATGACCGAGCTGCATTTTGATCAATATGATCAATTGCTTGGTGGAGAACGCTTGCCGATCGACGGTATAATCGTTACTAATTTGGGAGCGATTCGCAGATACAGTTCTACAGGTTATCCGTTAATTGGAGATGGTAGTTTAAATGTCTACAATCATCTTTCAGCCCAATTATATGCAAAATTAGGTTTAACTCAGCTTTCGGTTTCACCGGAAATGACGCTGGAGCACTTTGCTACCTTTGCCTCGCGTTGTGACACGCCTTTGGAAGTTGTTGTACATGGTACACCTGCACTAATGTATATGGAACATGACCTTTATGAGAATACTGAAGTAATGGAGCCTATCGCTGAAGAGGATAATCAATATGTGCACAATAATGTATTGGTTCTAAAAACAGACAAAGGTGAAAATCCGGTATATCGTGATCAGCACGGCCGTTGCCATCTTTTGTTCGCGAAAGAGCTCTGCTATTTACCGTTGCTTGGTGAGATGATTGATCTAGGCATATCTAGTTTCCGTATTGAAGGAGCGACATATAGCGCTCAGCAGTTGCGTGAAATTATAATTTCTTATCAACAAGCTATGAATCGTACTGAAGTAAAAGATGATATGCTAGGTGGTCTTGAGCCCATTTATGCGGGTTATACTCTAGGTTCGCTGCAATTTAACTAATTCTATTTTTTGGGGCAAAATACCGTCTGCTAGTAAGAAGAATGCACAGTACTCTATGAATAAGTTACTATTTTCACAAGAAGAGAGGGAATCAATCATGGAACAACAAGAATTCATCGGAAGAGAAGCCGTAGCGGCAAAGCGTAAGCAATATTTCTATCCGTGTACACAGCATTTTTACCGCGATGCGCCTCAGCTTGTGCGAGGTTCGATGCAGTTTGTGTATGATGAAAATGGCAAACAATATACAGATTTCTTCGCAGGTGTATCTGTAGTTGCCTGTGGGCACTGCAATCCAGCCATAACTGAACATACGATTGAGCAACTGCAGCAGCTGCAGCATACGTCTACGATCTATTTAACTCAGCCAAATGTGGATTTGGCTGAACGTCTGGAAGAGGTTATGCCAGGCGGTCTACGCCGAACCTTTTTCGTGAACAGCGGCTCAGAGGCTAATGAAGGCGCACTGCTGCTCGCTCGGATGTATACAGGACGCAAGGGGTTCATTGCACTGGAAAGTGGTCTACACGGCCGTACCAATCTAACTATGAGCGTGACAGGTCTGCCGATGTGGCGTACCGATAAATACTTGGATCATGACGTTGAGTTTATTCCTCGCCCATATCATCCAGAACTATCTCTAGAGGAAGCCGCTGCACTATCCCTGGAATCTCTGGAGCGAGTGCTTGAGGAGAAGGGGAATACTATCGCCGCAATGATCGTAGAGCCAATCCAAGGCAATGGTGGTATGATTATGCCAACGCCAACCTATTTCAGTGAGGTCAAAATGTTGCTGGAGAGATACGGCGTGCTTCTGATCGCTGATGAAATTCAAACTGGATTTGGTCGTACAGGCAAAATATTTGCTATGGAGCATTTTGACGTAGTGCCCGATATTATAAGTATGGCCAAGGCACTGGGGAATGGAATTCCGGTGGCAGCCTTTGCGACAACGGATGAGATTGCACTCGCGCTGAACCGTCCGTCGGCTTCAACCTTTGGAGGCAATCCGGTATCTGCTGCAACGGCGCTGGCTGTGCTTGATTATATTCGCGATGAACGGCTTCCTGAACGCTCAGTGCTGCTCGGAGAACGATTGAAAGCAGGGCTAAAGACCCTTCAAGACCGTTATCCTTCGCTTATTGTGGATGTACGGGGAATTGGGCTTATGTTGGGAGCGGAGCTTGCTGGTGAGGATGCAGAAGGCTCTGCGGCGCTTACAGATCAAGTACTGGAAGCGATGAAAGACAGAGGATACCTGATCGGCAAAAATGGCATAGGACGCAACGTACTAGCCTTTCAACCGCCGATGATTATTACGGAAGAGGATATCGACGGGCTGCTTTACAACCTGAATGAAGTCCTTGCGGAGCTTAATGACTAATATAATGAATTTCAAGTAGCGAAGAAAGAGGAAAACGAATGGCTATTCTAAACATTTTTAAAACTGCAGGCCTAAAGCTTAAAATGTTCAGTGAACTGGTGATGTTCTCTCATACGCTTTTTTCGCTGCCGTTTGCCATTATCTCGATGGTGTGGGCTGCTGGGGGCTGGCCATCAGGGCATGTGATGATCTGGGGTCTGATTGCATTGATCGGTGCCCGTAATGGCGCTAATGCATTCAATCGGCTGGCAGACCGTACGTTTGATGAACAGAATCCTCGTACGGCACATCGGCATTTGCCACAACGGTTATTGGCAGAAAAAGAAGTGGTTGTCTTTGTTATTGTCAATTATGCCATCTTTATTGTGGCTTCAGGCATGCTGAACTTGCTCTGCCTGCTCTTATCGCCGGTAGCAATCGTGTTAATATCGACTTATTCTTATACAAAACGTTTTACCTTTCTAAGCCATTTATATTTAGGCTTTGTTATTGCTTCCGCACCGATTGGTGCATGGTTTGCCGTAACCGGAAAT
The DNA here is from genome assembly GCF_038005365.1 of Paenibacillus sp. FSL H8-0315. Taxonomy (NCBI): domain Bacteria; kingdom Bacillati; phylum Bacillota; class Bacilli; order Caryophanales; family Paenibacillaceae; genus Paenibacillus; species Paenibacillus sp. FSL H8-0315. The sequence continues at coordinate 3,893,536 of NZ_JBBOTA010000001.1, forward strand.
ATCGCATTTACCCCGTTTGTGATCGGGACGGTAGTTATGCTCTGGATTGCCGGATTTGATATTATCTACGGCACTCAGGACATTGAATTTGACCGGCGGCATGGGTTATGGTCTATTCCGAGCTTCTTTGGATTAGAGAATGCGCTGCGTATCGCCAAAGGTCTACACTTCATTATGATTATGCTGCTATTATTTCTATACGTATGGCAGGATCTCGGATGGATGTATTTAGTTGGGATTGGTATCGCTACATTGCTCCTGATGACCGAGCATAAGATTATAAAACCTTCGAATCGTAAGCTGATGAAGGTGGCTTCTTATAATCTAAATCAGGTAATCAGCATAGTGATATTATTGTGTACGCTGATTGATTTTTTCTATGTTAGTTAGGGGGCTGGCTTTGGTGAGCAGGCTGGCTGAGCATTGGCGCATTGCCCTCAAACTAACAACAAAAGACAATAGCCTACCCCTTTTGGGTAGGCAAGGGAATTGGAAAGCTGGCTACGCTAGCTTTCTTTTTTTGTGTTGACTCGGTTCCCCGCTCTGCAAGGGGGAAGCTACGAGTTGAATGCAAAGATTAGGGAAAACCTCCCTAATCTTATTGAGTTTTTTATCCTTTGACTCTGTTTTAGGGAATTTCTCCCTGAAATACAGCTGGTTACTCTTAAAAGCATGCTAAAGTGTACTTTATTAGGGAGGAATTCCCTAATATCGTGGTTTTCAAACGATTATTAGCTAATTTTAGGGAGGTTTTCCCTAATTATATCCGATGGAGTAGAATGACTAAATTAGCTCATGTGCGCTACGCTGCGTTTGCGTGTTTAGCTTGTCTTGTTGAAGCAGAAAAATAGCAGTTTGAATTTGCGACAAGATCAATGAAATGATTTGTTTAAAGCAAAAAAACGGATACCCCCAAGTGAATGGAGGTATCCGTTTTTATTTGTATTAGATCGTACGCTTTAGCGATCACGGTCCGCAAAATATTGCAGCAACGTTTCCAGATCAGCATGCGCCGGGTAGGAGGAGAGCTGCTGCACAATAGCTGCAGCTTTATCCAGATAGTTCTGGCTGACCCTTTCAGCGCGAGCGAGGGCATCGCTATTGTTAATTAGGGTGAGCACATATGCTACTTCAGCGTCGGAAGAATCCGGGCCGATTGCACGGATCACAGGCGAGAGCTTAGGGTCCTGCAAGGCGTACAGCACTGGCAGGGTGACCTGACCATGTCGCAGGTCGCTACCGGCAGGTTTGCCTAGGACATCGGCGGACTGTGTGAAATCTAGCAAGTCATCTTGTATCTGAAAGGACATCCCTAAGGCTTCTCCAAAATTATAAAGGAGATTGGCAACTTCTTCGGTGCTTTCAGTGGACAGTGCACCAACCCGTAAGCAGGTTGCCATAAGAAGAGCGGTTTTGTTTAAGGATTTCTCCAAATACTGATCCATTGTAATTTCATAATCAAAAGCATGTTCCATTTGCTGATATTCACCCAGACACAGCTGAGCGGTGGCTACAGAGGATAAGTCATGAACGTATCTGTTTTTATCTCCTGTATATTTGCTCAACAGCTCGATGACCCGAGCGGACATGTAATTACCAACATGTACTGCTGACAATGTACCCGTCTTAATATGTAAGGCGGGTACGCCCCGCCGTAACTCTGAACGGTCAATGATATCATCATGAATTAATGAGGCGGCATGAATAAATTCAGCAGCAGCAGCTAATTGAAGCGCTCTGCGACCGGTATCCTTACGGCCAAACCGACTGCCAACAATGACCATGAGGGGACGAAGGCGTTTACCACCGGAATTTATAAGCTCTAGAACACTTTGCGCGAGCTGAGATTTCTTAGGTACATCTTTATCACGCGTCACAAGGTTTACGATTTCGCGGTTGATTTCATTTATGTCTATATTTAAGGCCTCATGCAGCTTCATTTATGGATCCCACCTGTCAAATGGCTTTGCTTGTGCGACTACGCTGTCTGCACTCTTGAATCAAGAACTCTTCGATTCCAGTAGCTGGATCATGTTCCGCGAAGTCTCCATTTGACCGTCTAATCTGCATTTTTTTGATCGAAGGAGCTAGATAAGCAACTAAGTCGAGCTCACGGCATTTCACCGCAAACTGCAGGTAAAAGCTATACAAATAATCTCCATCCAAAATGTTGCGTGTAAGGTCGGGATGATGTGGGATACATTCCATATGGCGCTCTGCTGCCAAAGTGAGAATAGTGTAAATACCCAGCAAATTGACTTTGCGGCTGTATTCCAGATCATGGCGTTCCAGTACCGAGATTAGCTGTTCACATGCAGCCGGAGAGGGCTGAAGCTCAATTCCGGCAATAGGTGACATTTCAGTATGCAACAACCGGAGGGTATCTTCTATGAGTTGTTTGTTCACAAGATTCTCTCCTTCTTGTCGGTTTTGCCGGAAGAAACCATACCCCGATCATCCCTACAAAACCATTCATTCAAGAAAAAACCACCATTTCCTAGGATTAGGAAGGTTATTTTCTTCTTGTAAATAAGGAGAGTAATGTGTCCTAGGGACACATTACTCTGAAGTATATCCATATTTAACCCTAATAAAATACAATTTGCACATATGTTCTATATGATAAATTACACAAATTCAGGGTTTTATTATCAGTCGGTGTATAGATACCATCGTCTGACGAGCGGAATTCTCTTCCACTGTTTCTTAAGCCAAGGAAGTACATAGTAGTCTAGACCAAGTGTGCTTCCCGATCCGCCGATGCAGGCAATACCAGCAGCAACGTACCATAACATTTCTGTCGAGGCCATTTTGGTTGACCAAATCATGACCGACATGCCTACGGTCGCTATAGAAGCAAGTGCTGTGAAGAGACCAACGATGAGCATAATACCGAAGACGATTTCTGCACATACCATACCGATTTGGAACCATTTCGCGAGGAAAGTGTAACTTCCGTCGTTGTTGTAAAACATCAAATCCATGAACCAGTTTGTAATGTTGTATACGAAGTTAGGTACAGGCAACGCTTCAACTGCTTCTTTTGCAGTGGATACTGCTGAAGCTGCAGATTGTGCATCTACGGTGTCTTTAACTGCATCTACTGCAACACTGGCTGCTGATGAAGCATCCGTTGCAAAAGGAGCAGCTGGAATCAAGAAAATCTTATCTGGATCTTTCCAAATCTTTTGGATCTTCTCAATACCTTCGTATAACCACATACCCCCAAGTAGAACACGAAGTGGAACGAGCCAGAAATTAGGTGAACGTTTGGAGAAGTGACCACCCAAGAAGCTCTTGCGGTTCTCAACATGGAAGAATTCATGCATCATATATGTCCATACTTTATTGAATCCGACAACCTGAGAAAGGTAGAACATATTAATAAAGTGTTTAGATAGCATTGCCATGAATCCAGTAAGCATAAAGAACTTACCTGGCAGACCAACGTTTGCTACACCGTAGCGGCTACCAATGGAGACCATTGTACCGTGGAAACCTGGTTTGTAAGCTTTTTTAGCAGTGTTCTGAATGTCGGCGGCAATGTTGCCAGCAACAATCGGAGCGGCTTGTTCAGCGTTCTCAACCATTTGTGGTACAGGACGAGTTTCACCTTCAGGAATGTAGAAAATGTTGTCCCCTACTACGTAGACGTTCTTATGATCTACACTTTCCAGATTCTCATTCGTAACAATCCGTTTGCGGCCTTGTTGTTGAACTTCAAGTCCACCAACGATTTCGGAGCCTTCAACACCAGCAGTCCAAACAATTGTTTGGGAATCAACGACGTTTTTCTCACCAAGTGCAACACTACCATTGCCTACTTCGGTGATTTTAGCGCCAGTAACGATTTCCACGTTCAGCTTACGAAGGCGAGCTTCAGCTTTTTGAATCAGCTTATCTGGAAGGATAGGCAGAATCTTCGGAGCCATATCAGCCACAATCAGTCTTACTTCGGATGGGTCGATAAAGAACTCCTTGCATAATTCCTCGCGTTGTTCAGCCATTTCACCAACCAGCTCGACACCAGTAAAGCCGGCACCGATAATAACGAACGTTAGCATAGCACGGCGTACAGCTGGATTTTTCTCCATAGCCGCCTTGGTATACATATCGCGGATTTGGCGTTTCAATGCTACCGCATCATCGTAAGACCAGAAGGAGAAGGTGTTTTCTTCTGCGCCTGGAATGCCGAAGAAGGTTGGTTTGCTACCTGTGCCGATTACAAGGTAATCGTACGCGTAGGTAGCTTTATCGGACTTAAGTTTTCTGTTTTTGAAATCGATATTGCTGATCTCATCAAGAACAACATCTACTTTAAGGCCCGCAAAAATTTTCTTAAGATCGATCTTGATTGAATCCTCTGGAGCACGGTTCGCGGCAACCTCATGCAGCTCAGTCAATAGAGTGTGATATGGATTCCGGTCGATCAGTGTAATTTCAACATCTTTGTTTTTCTTAAATTTCTTTGCCAGTTTCTTAGCCGTGAGTACGCCGCCGTAGCCGCCGCCCAAAATGACTATTTTCTTCAAGAGAAATTCACCTCATTCGTCTGATTAGCTGCAGAAGGTCCTGCGAAATTATTTCGCGCCTTCGAGTGCTTTTTCTGCAAGTGTAAAATATTCACCAACATGAATACTCACGCCGGAAATTGCATCAGTTTTGCCTTCAGCATCAAGCGTTGGAGCAGTACCTTTGTTTTCAAGGAAGTATTTTTCAGCCAAAGCGATTTCTTCATGCCATTCAGCAGAAGCGCCGCCAGCTTTCATACCATATTTACCATCAACGGAGAATTGCTTCTTGTCATCGCCAGCAGCATTCAAACCACTGAATTTAACAGCTACAACATTACCGTTAGCAACAGTCAGGTCAACAGTGGATTTCCAACCGGATTCAGCGTCCATTTCGCCTTCAGCATGGTAGCCTCCGTCTTTATATTGACCAGCTTCTACTGGACCAGCAGCAAGAGCAGCTTGAGCAGCTTTTACAAAGTCAGATACGTGTACGGATACACCAGAGATGGCATCAGTTTTCCCCTCAGCATCAAAAGTTATAGCTGCTGGATCTTGTTTTTCGATCAGGAATTCTTCAGCTTTAGCTGCTTGCTCGTGCCATTCAGAAGAAGCACCGCCAGCTTTCATTCCATATTTACCATCTTCGGAAACTTTTTTCTTCAGGTCGCCTGCAGTGTTAACGTTAAAGGCATCCCAGTCAGCTTTAGTGATCTTTCCACCTTCTACAGTTAAGAGTGCGAAATATTGCCAGCCAGTTTTAGCATCAACGTCAGCAGTACCGTAGTAAACTCCGTCTTTGTACTGTCCAGCTTCAGTTCCAGCGTTACCGGAATTTGTTGCAGGAGCAGTTGTTTCAGCTGGTGCGTTAGTAGGGGCTGCGGCGTTGTCTGTGTTGTTACCACAACCTGCGAGCAATCCAAGGATAAGTGCGCTCGACAAGATAACAGAAGCTTTTTTCATTTCAAATGACCTCCAAAAATATAGTTTAAAATATATATATTAAAATGTAAAACATTTTAATAGTCGAGCGAAGTGATAAAAATCACTTTATAAATGATATTTGTCACTTTAATCTCATACCTCATTACCCGTTTGTAACAGTATCATGACTTATATCGGCATAGATTAGAAAAAAATTTAATGATGTTGTTTTATCTCCGATGGCATTCTAGCACATGGACTAGGAAAACATTTGTGAAATAAATCACTTAAAAAATTAAATATTTAATTTATATCTGGATTATATCAAATTTTAAAAGATTTGAATACATAAATTTAAAAATATATGTGACAGAATACGACTTAATTTGCTAATGCCATGAATGGTGGAAAGATTCATAGCGAATGGGGAAGGGTAAGTAAAGGTAACACAGGATAACGATCCTACCCTAATTAATTCAGCTAAGGAGATGAGCTTATAATGGACAACAATGTATTTAAAGGGAAATGGAAACAGCTCAAAGGCGAGGCCAAGAAGCAATGGGGCAAGCTTACAGATGATGATCTTGACGTAATTGATGGTGAAAAGGATAAATTAGTAGGTAAACTACAAGAACGTTATGGACACACGAAAGAAGACGCGGAAAAAGAGTACCAAACTTGGGGACGTTCCTACCGCGATTAATTCGTTACTAATGACGTTTATAATAAAATTCCAGAAGAAGAGCGCAAATCGCATCTGATTTGCGCTCTTCTTCTGCGTCCTTGGGCGGTTAGTTATCGAATAGGGCTTTAGTATGGTAGTATTATGAGATGAAAGTTGTAATTTATTTTGCCAAGGTGGGAGTGAATCTATGGGTTATCTTAAAATATTTTTTGGAAACACCGCGATGCTAATAGCTGTAGCCTATTTGGCTAATCTTATATATAAAAGCACCATTTCAAATGCAAGTGTAAGAATAAAGAAAGTAAGCTGGGTATTACTGGCCATCTTTGCCGGGTGGATTAGTACTCTTTTTGGATATAGGCTGGATGAGCATGTGATTTTTGATTTGCGTTTTGTGCCACTTATTATTTCAACGCTGGCTTATCCGCATCCTTTCATTCTTGTTTTGATTGGTATAGGAACAGGTCTTACACGGTTAACTTTTGGAGTAAATGAGGCAGCAATGGCTGGTACAATTAATTTGTCCATTCTAGGATTTGTTTGTGCTGCGCTTAGCTACTGGGTCAGACGATCTAGCTTATGTATAGTGAACAAAGGTTTGATCGTGATTCTAGTCGTAAATGTAATGAATGCAATCAACATTATGGTGTTTGGTGTGATTCCCGCCCCAGAGTACATAAGAGAGATTATGCCGATTACTTTCCCTGCGGGGTTGATTCTAAGTGTTCTATTCTCCTTAATTATTCGTGACTTTCAATTAGGACTCTTACGGAATGTGCAGATTCAGCGTGCTAATGAACAACTGTCTGCCCAGACGGAGGAGCTGCATAAGAATAAGATAGCGCTTGAAGAACGTGCCGATCAGTTAATGATGGCTTCGCAATTTAAATCCGAATTTTTGGCCAATATGTCTCATGAGCTTCGAACACCACTGAATAGCATCATTAATTTATCGCAATTAATTGAAGACAATGATAATTCTCTTACGGAAGCAGAAATGAGTGAGTATGCAGCCATTATCCGCCGTTCTGGTGAAGAATTATTGATGATAATTGGCGATATATTAGATCTGTCCAAAGTGGAAGCAGGTCGATTGGATATTATAAATGAAGATTTAAGTGTTATTGAGATCCCAGAGATCCTGGCTATGCAATTCGCTGTCACGGCTAAACAAAAGGAATTGGAATTTACTATTGCTATGGAAGAAAATATCCCGCAAATGATTCATTCCGATCCACAGCGGATTCAGCAGATCCTGCGTAATTTGCTCTCTAATGCTTTTAAATTTACAAAGTCTGGCCATGTCGCACTCCGTATTCGTCAAGAGGAACGTGGGGAAAGAGCTATTGTGAAGCATTGGATTGTATTTGAGGTAGAAGATAGTGGGATAGGTATTGCACCAGAGAAGCATGCCATGATCTTTGAAGCCTTCCAACAGGCGGATAGAACAATTAGTCGAAAATATGGCGGAACAGGATTAGGACTTTCTATTAGTAATGATTTGGCGAGACTGCTCGGAGGGTTCATTACTTTAGAAAGTGAGGAGGGTAAAGGGAGTCGTTTTTCGCTTTATTTACCCCTCGAATTCATAGAAGAGTAAGCTCCAATATTATTTGTTAATTTGGCGTATTGACAGTAGATTGATGCGGAGTAGAATGAAGCAAATGCCGCATCAAAGGAGTGTTACCCCTTTCTATGAACAACATGGAAACTAAGCACACAGTTACTAGTTCAAAGCGTGTCCGTAAAACCTCAGTACATCGCAGAAATTTGCGCATTGCTACCTGGGAAGGTGTGCCATCGACCATTTTCCAGGTCCTGCTGCAAGGGCAGTTTCTAACAGGATTCCTACTATATTTAGGAGCCACTTCAAGTCAAATTGGATTTGTGCTAGCGCTTACCACTTTGGTTAATGTGATGCAGATCGGGGTAGCTTTTTTGATCCAGAAGCTGCCAAGCCGCAAATGGGCTATGGTTACTTTTATCGGCCTGCATAGGATACTTTGGAGTTCTACGGGGCTAATTCCGTTTATTTTTCCTAAAGAGTATTGGGTCATGGCTTTTATAGCCTTATATACTACTGCATTTATTGCTAATACGGCAGGTGGTGTGCTATGGAGCTCTGTGATCAGCGATCTTGTTCCGGCACGTGTGCGTGGACGTTATTTTGGGATTCGTAATACGTTCCTGAATGCACTCGGTAGTCTGGTGATGTACGGTGGGGGTATCGTTTTGGATCGTTATCCCGGTAGCCATGGTTTTCTGATTCTTTATATTGTTGTGTGGATCTTCGCGATCTCTAACGTCGTTGTATTCTTTTTTTATCCCGACGTGCCTTTCGAGAAATCGGAAGAACATAAATTTTTGCCGATGTTTAAGAAACCGCTTAAAGATACTTTATTTATGAAGTCTACTTTGTTTCTGGCCGCCTGGTTGCTGCTGCAGAATTTAACTGTTCCGCTATACTCGTATGTCATGTTGCAGTTACTTCATATAAATTATGAAACGTTATCACTGCTTAATGTGTCCCAGACTCTTTTTATGATGGCTAGTTTCTACGTTTGGGGTAATCTAAATGCAAAATATAGCAATAAACGTCTGTTGTTCTTTACGTTGCCGATTATTGCCTTGTCCTCGTTGATGTGGGGACTCTTGTCTGTGTTGCCGATGCTGTTGGTGTTGTTTGCCGCTCATATTGTTTTTGGTGTAGGTGTAGGCGGTTTCAACCAGCTGGCCTTTAATTTTATTATTGGAGACACGCCGAAAAAAGAACGGCCTATGTATATGGCGACCTATGCGGCGCTTACGGGTTTATCATCCTTTTTTGGTCCCCTTATTGGGGGACAGCTGTATGAAAAAATTGCCCACTGGCCGCAATGGACCCAAGTATACGGTATGCAGTTGGTAGTGGGAACGCTTATGATCGCTCTTGCCTTCCTGCTGGGCCGTCGTATTCTAAAGGACGAATAGAAGTAAAGGGGACTATTCCATGTTAAGGATTGCGTTGGTATTAGGGGCTACTGGATTAGTAGGGAAAGCGGTTACGGAGGAATTGCTGAATCGTGAAGGTTGGGGTGAGGTGAGAGTGCTTGTACGGACTCCATTAGCTTTAGAACATCCTAAGCTTAAGCAAATCGTTGTGGATTGGGAGAGCCTGGCGGAGTATAGCGATTCGTTCGAAGGCGTTCATTCCATCTTCTGTTGCCTCGGGACTACGATCAAGAAGGCAGGTTCACAAGAGCAGTTCGAACGTGTCGATCTGGATTATCCGCTTGCAGCTGCTGCTATTGCGAGAGATCACGGTGTTAAACAGTTCTTGGTTGTTTCATCCATGGGGGCAGATGCCAAATCGCGCAATTTCTACAGTCGGACTAAGGGGAGAGCAGAGGAAGCGTTAAGCAAAATCGGTTTTCAAGGGCTGCATTTGTTTCGGCCATCCTTGCTGCTGGGTCATCGTAAGGAATTCAGACTGGGAGAACGCGTCGCGGCTAGATTGATGAAAGCGCTGGAGTTTGTGATGGTTGGCAAAGCGGCTAAATATCGTGCCATACCTGGTGTAACTGTGGCGAGAGCTATGGTTAACATTGCCTCTGCTGACACGCATGGTTTGCATATCTACACGAATGAAGTAATACATGTGATTGGAAAACGTTAAGTTTTTCGGGCTGCTAATAAATTTGCATTACGGTGAGAACAGGACTTACAATGGACAATAAATGATCAGCGTTTAATGGAGAGGGGTAACAAGATGAGTAAAAAACAAGTAGCTACTACAAAAGCACCAGGAGCCATTGGTCCTTATAGTCAAGCCATTACCACCGGTAGTTGGGTATACACTTCAGGACAACTGGGCCTTAATCCCGAGACAGGGAATTTGGCTGAAGGCGTTCAGGAACAAGCTCGTCAAGCACTTAGCAATGTACAAGCTATTCTTGAGGAAGCTGGTGCATCACTGGATCATGTAGTGAAGACCACCGTATTCCTAAAAGATATGAATGATTTTGCAGCAGTTAACGAGGTTTACAGCACTTTCTTTAAAGAACCTTATCCTGCCCGCAGTGCCATTGAGGTTGCTCGGCTGCCCAAAGACGGACTTGTTGAGATCGAAGCGATAGCACGTAAGAAATAAATATGATTTCGCACTTCTAGATTATTCTACAAAAAAAGGCGGGTTAAGGAGGATCACCTTCTTAGCCTGCCTTTTTATATTATCAAGAGGACAATCAATATCTGCTGTATCTTCTGCGGCGTGGTGTGAGCAATAGCCAAATGCTGTAGAGCAGCAGAAGACCTGCCGTTACTGTGCCCGTTACAAAGACTGCATTAGCTTCTCTATGTTCCAAGGCGATCGCGATGAAAGCCCATACGAAGACCAGAGGATAGATGCTGTCTCGGTTAGGATAGCTGACTAACACCGCAAGCAGTGTCCCCACGCAGAGCATGATCACGGCCCAAGTTATCCCGCTAAGTCCAAACCCATCCCAATGATTTTTCTCCAGAACAACGCTAACATTCACGATAGTCGCCACAGAGATCCAGCCAAGGTATATACTAAAGGGTAGCTTGATCAGCCATTTCTCACCTGAAGTAGGATTTGCGATCTGGCGCGTTCGGCGATAGATAACAATGATGGAAATTAACATTAACACCATGGCAATCAAAGAAAGCTCGATGTATAGATACTGCCAGAGGAAAAGCCAGCTCATATTAAAAACACAGCTCAGGATAAACCAGAACGAAATAGCTCGTACAGAATCCCTAGAACTTGTATAGGAGCGGAATTGATAAATAACGAAACCGGCTAACAAAAGGTAGATCAGCGACCAAATGGAGAACGCGTAGCCAGCAGGAGTCATGTAAGTCTTATATTTGTCAGAGATTTCTCCTGTACTGTTTCCGCCCAAAGGCAAGGTTACCGCCAGCACATTTACGATAATTACACCCACAAAGAATACGAGGTTCCACCATTTATAAGGATTATAACGTCTCAAATAATTCACTCCCTAGCTTTTTTAATAGGGTGTTGCTTATTTAGAATATACCCCTTTTTGGCCTAATTAAGACTATAAAAAGAAAAGAAGTGACTAGTGAGTCATAACATTCTTGGATAGCAGGGCAGTAGTGCGGGGTATTTTAAATGAATCAAATTACTGGGTGTTTCTATATCCTTCAACTTTATTTCATAAAAATCTACAGAAAATATGCAGAAATGTTTTTAAATCAGCGCTTTTTCGTATAAGATGAAGAGATGAAGATTCAAGAAAATATAAGTTTTGTCCTAGTTCTTTATCCTTATATTTACCGCAGGAGCGCATAGCCTCTCTAAAAGAGGAAGAAGCGGCTTCTACTTGTATAGCTTCAAAATTTATTTCTCGCGGAAAAGGTTGCAGTTACCCTTCCTGATGGTGGGGGGCTGGTTCTTTTTTTGCTTGCTTAAAAGACAGGAGATCACCGATGACTAAGCATCTGTATGCAATATGGTTAGGGGACGTTTTATTTTGCTTCTCTGGCGAAACTTCGGAGCCGAAGGTTGACGCTTGGACTCGCGTAGTGAAGCGGATGGAGCTACAGGGAGGAGTGCGTCCTTTTGCAACTGCTGCTCTGCGTCTGGCAGAAGTGAAATATCCGGCTCCCCCTGTAGAGGGGAAGCCAGCCCGGCGCGGATTGCCCGGACGAACGTTCGAAGGGCTCGCCTTGGTTCCTAGCGATGCATTTCAACTGCTTCTGGCATGGGATGAGACGTTATGCCGAGATCAGGGAGTGGAGCCAGGCGGCGAACTGCGTTACTGGGCAGCAGCGGCACGTTTTGCGCTGGAGCTGATGGGTACGGGCGGGATTACGCCGGGGGCCTTGCCACCACGCCCTGTGGGCTCACGTCGCCGCGGCGGCGAACAGGCGGCGACGGTCTGCTGGTCGCCAGCTTTCCGAAAGCAGGAGGACAAAGAGATCTTTCTGCAGCTGGCAGCATCCATGCCTGTTCTTGCACTAGGAACGCATATCGCAGAGGCAGGGGATTTATCCTCTCGTGATGAGGCTGGAGCATATGTGCTTTACTCCTTTATGCAGGCTGTAATGACTGCTGAGATAAAAAAAGTAATTGCGGGCATTGAAAGTGAGTTAATCCCTTATAAAGCGAATTATCGCCGGGGTTATTCCCCTTTAACTGAACTGTGGTGGAATAGCCTTCTCACGGGAAGCCGAGATATACCCGTGCAAGGAACTCCGGCAGAGGTGACAGACCTTTTGGTCACTGTGAACGAGACCGCTGGCAGCGATGTGCCACATTCAGAGCCAGAGGAAGCACGGAGCGGGCAGCTGGGTCTTGGGCTACGGCTGGAGCCGCCAGAAGACAATGAAAACAATAATGAAGTCTGGCGGTTAACCTTCTGGGCGGAGAATAAGGAAGAAGGGGAATTCTGGTTTCCCGCCAAATCGATCTGGAGTAGTAAAGAACGAGAGTTTACGTTATGGGGTAAACGCTATCGCAATATCCAGCAGCAGCTGCTTATAGCGCTGGGCCGGGCTGCGAAGATATCGCCGGATATTCAGCGCGCTCTTGCTAAGCCTGCGCCTACGGGGGCGGATTTGGAACCGGAGCGTCTTTATTTCTTTTTGAAGGAGACGGTGCAGCAGCTGCGCGATCGGGGAATAACGGTGCAGATGCCTTCGCGCTGGAGCCGTGAGGGACGCCGCCGCATTGGCATGAAGATGAAAATGCAGCCGGGCGTGAACGGGGGCGATAGTCCGGCGCCCGCAGCTCTGGGTATGGAAGAGCTGATCTCGTTCCGTATTGAGGCCTCGCTTGGAGATAGTACGATTAGTGAGGAAGAATTAAATGCATTAGTAGAGGCCGGTGTACCTTTTGTACGTTTCCGCGGGGAATGGATCGAGATAGATCCTAAAGAAATCCGCCAGGTTCTTAGATATATGAAACGCCATGAAAACGGAGAAATGACTGCCGCGGATTGGATGCGCCTAGAAGCCGAGGATGGTGAGGATCGGCTCTGGAAAGGAATGTCCGTCACTGGGATGGAGACATCCGGGCTGTTGGCATCACTTATGCGCGGAGATGTATTACGTAATCTTCCGGTGCGTCCCGTACCTGAAGGTCTGCATGGAACTTTAAGACCTTATCAGGAGCGGGGTTATCAATGGCTGGCCGAGCTCAGTGGTCTGGGTTTTGGGGTATGTCTCGCCGATGATATGGGTCTAGGTAAAACGGTGCAGGTTATCACCTGCCTGCTGGACCGGGCGTTAAGTGCTCCCCCTGAAGAGAAGCAGGAGCCTGTGTTGATTCTCTGCCCAACTTCGCTTCTTGGCAACTGGCAGCGGGAGCTGCAGCGCTTTGCTCCTTCGCTTAATGTACACATACATCATGGTGGACGCCGTGTTCGGGGAGATAGCTTCTTAGAACTGGCAACCAGTCATGATATCGTACTGACGACCTATCACTTGGCAGGGCGTGACAGCGAGGATTTAGCCAATGTCCAGTGGTCAACAGTAGTGCTGGATGAAGCTCAATATATTAAAAATCACCGGACGAAGCAGGCACAGAGTGTGATGAAATTATCGGCACCGCATCGCATAGCTATGACAGGTACTCCGGTAGAGAACAGACTTGGCGAGTTATGGTCTATTTTCCACTTTTTAAACCCGGGCTATTTAGGAACCTATCATTCCTTCCGGCAGCGTTATGTGTCTGGTGAAGGTGGGGAACGCCTGCGGGAGCTACATCGCTTGGTATCCCCCTTCCTGTTGCGGCGTCTGAAGAGTGACCCGGATATTTCTAAGGATTTACCGGAGAAGCTGGAGCTGAAGTCTTATTGCCCGCTGACCGAGACCCAAGCTGCCCTGTATCAGGGTGTCGTGGATGAAATGCTCGGTGTGATCGGGGAGAGCAGTGGTATGGCTCGCCGTGGACTGGTGTTATCCTCTCTGACGAAGCTGAAGCAGATTTGCGATCATCCTCAGCTATTCCGGAAAGAAGAAGGACGGAGTCCACGCAATGAACATTCCGGTAAAATGGAGGTTATGTTCGAGGTGCTGGACAGTGTCGCTGAAGTTGGCGAATCTGTGTTGATCTTTACGCAATACGTAGCGATGGGTGAGCTGCTGGTGAGCAAGCTTACTAAGCGTTATGGTACATCGCCGCTGTTCCTTCATGGGGGGATTCCAAAACGGGAGCGGGACGAGATGGTGCATGATTTTCAAGAGGGCAAGGGGCCAGCCTTCTTCGTGTTATCTCTTAAAGCGGGCGGAGTAGGTTTGAACCTAACCCGGGCCAATCATGTTATTCATTACGATCGCTGGTGGAATCCGGCAGTGGAGAATCAGGCGACAGACCGGGCTTTCCGAATTGGGCAGGATAAGAACGTACAAGTTCATAAGCTGATTTGCCAAGGAACGCTGGAGGAACGTATTGACGAATTAATTGAGCGGAAGAAAAGCCTTTCGGAGCAGGTTGTTGGTTCTGGTGAAACATGGTTGACCGAGATGTCTAATCATGAACTGAAGGAGCTTATTGAACTGCAGGATCAGGATTGGATGTAAAGAAAGACATGAGCAATACGGAGGGATCGAACAATGAGTGAACTGTTAGAGATGCGGCTGGAAGTTGTGCCTGGATTAGTAAAAGCAGCATGGACGGCTTCGCCCGGGAAAGTGACGGGAGGGTCGCGGGCAAAAGGTGAATGGAATGTCGGTACTTCTGCTGTTCCTCAGGGACAAAGAACGGAGCAACCTCTCTCTCTGAAGGTTCCAGTATGGCATGCTGCCCGTAGAAAAGAAATATTGCGGCGTCTGGCGCTAAGTCCGGATGAGGTATTTGCTTTGCTGCAAGGGAGATTGACGGGTGGGCTGGCGGAACTGGAGCTTCTGCCTACAGATACTGAGCTGGAGCAAGCCCTCTTTGAGGGGGAAGGGTTAGAGAACCAGGCGGAGACTCTGCAGCTTATAAAAGAACGACTTGCTGAAGAGCCGCTGCTGGCGCTTTCTCTGAGAGGATTTACTAAGGGAGAACTCCTGGATGGAATATTTGCCCTTTGGGCTGAAACTGATATAGCTGCCGATGATTCTGAGACAGAGGCAGCCCCAGCTAGTGAGCTTGCAACAGAATTAGCACGGCTAGAGCGCAAGGGCCCCGCAATTTCTTCTGGGGAATGGCTTGCAGAAGCGGCTGCTGAAGGTTCGCTTCACCAGCCGGGACCGCAGTTCCATGAGATTACGGCTAGACCATTTCCCTCATCGCCGGTAGTAGCAGCGGTAACGGAAGACTGGGGAGCTTTGCTGCCTCAGACACCTAAGGCTCTAGAAGGCCTAACTTTGATTATGAATCGAGTAGCAGAAGCTGCTGCCCGTCGTGCAAGTAAGGCGTAGTTAAACAGCAGTGGAGTTTAGAGAAGCCGCTTCCTATCTGAGGAGGCGGCTTCTTCTTTGTGTAAAGCTTCTGTAACCTTTTACTATTAAACTCTGTCTATGATTATAGAATAGAAGGAAATGGAAAAAGGAGGGTTTCATTTGAGACTATATGCCGTTTTTGCCCCGATAATCATTGCTGGGTTATTTCTGCAATCCTACATGGTAAATGATAATCTTGGTTTAGATTCGAGTATGGGGATAAATACCGCTGAGCTGAAGACGGATATGAATTCTTTGCAGGGGTATCCTGCTAAATTTAGCATGAATGACATAAAGCATGGGTGGGGAATAGATAAGACTGGATTATGGACTACGAACGATGGAGGAAGTAGTTGGTACCATCCGGACAGCAATATTGTTCCTATTCCACAAGAAACAGGCATCTTTGCCGCAGCAAGCTTTTTCCTGAATGCCACAAATGGCTGGATTATAAGTAGTCATGGTATAGGGCAACCTGTCCTGATCTATCATACCTCTGATCAGGGCCAGACCTGGAAGGAGACAAAACTTCCCGTCACGGAGGATTGGGAGCAAGGATACAGTGGCGGTTTTATTCATTTTATCGATGTGAATAACGGGTATGTGCTGCTGGATTCAGAACCTGGTCTCGGGATGATGGAGAAATCCTTGTATCGCACGGCTGATGGCGGGAACAGCTGGAAGCGAATCGGAAATCTAACGGAGAGTATTAAAGCCTATCCAACAGGGATAACCTTTCAGGATTCCCAGAATGGCTGGATCACCTCCAGCAACCATGGGCAAGAATACATTTTAACATTCAGAACTACGGATGGCGGGAAGAGCTGGAAGCCGGAGCAATTAAAGAAGCCAGCTGCTCTGGCAGCCTTTACTTACAGTAATAGTTATCCGCCTAAATTCTCAGGCAAAGACAATATGAAAGGCATCCTGCCGCTGGAGATCGTTGACGATGGGATTCGAAGTATGGTGTTTTACACAAGTGATAACGGAGGCAGGACATGGAAGCTTGGCCCTCAATTGCTCGGTACTGAGGCAGCGAGAACAACATGGCTGAACGCTCGTGAAGGTTGGGCTTTGCAGGAGGGCGGCAAACTGGTGGCGACTGTCAACGGGGGTGTAAGCTGGAGGTTGATTGCGACATCACAGCTATTCGCGAAGGCAGAAAACATTCAGTTCGTTACGCCGAAAAACGGTTGGTTGGCGGGTCCAGGATTTCTAAAGACCACTACAGATGGCGGCGTTACATGGAAGCCTTTGGTTAGTAAGCCTTGAGGCTGAATACAGCGGAACGCCGGGTCATGATTAGCCGTTGGTTGAGGTTTAGGGACTCAGGAGGCGTTATTCACACATTTATCGCCTATCCAGTATGTTTTCGGACTCCAGTGCAGCTATCCTATATAGGAGGGCGCAGATCCGGAGTTTTTTATGCCGTTAGCGACTTTGGGGTCCGTTAGTATGCAAAATGGAGGATTATTTTGCGAATAAGATAGGCTGTGTCCGATAGCACCTTGCTTCGGCGGCAAATGGTAACGATCAAACGGCCTAATCGATTAAAAAGAAGGGGGTGTCCCAGCAGCCATTGTCATGGCTTATGAGACATCCCCTTAATTTTTGAGAAATGTAGAAATATGAAAGCTTAAACCTGCCCGCCGGCAGGGGATTCCCCTTCTGCAAGTTCCAGAATCTCGCGGCGTAGGCGCAGCATTTTTTGATCCAGTTCATCGGCGGCGCGTGCGGCATCCTTCAATTCCTCCGCAACATGCGAAGGAAGCTGCTTATCGAATTTATAATACAGAATATGTTCCATACTTGCCCAGAAGTCCATGGCTAGGGTTCGCAGCTGTATTTCTGCTTTGACCCAGCGTGTTCCTTCCAGCAGGACGAGCGGAATTGCGACGATAAGATGCAGGCTTTGATACCCATTCGGCTTGGGATGGGCTATATAATCTTTGATCTCCAATACGCGAATGTCTTCGCGTGTGCTGAGGTGATCAACCAGGCGGTAAATATCTTTAACAAAAGCACATACAATCCGCATACCTGCAATATCGTGAATGTGCTGCTCCATATTTTCCAAGTTGAACTCGAAACCTTTGCGCTCCATCTTTTGAAGGATACTCTTGGGTTCTTTAATTCGGCATTTAACATGCTCGATGGGACTGAAGCCGTCACGGACCTGCCATTCCGTTTTGATCACATCGATTTTATTCTCAAGATCATTTAGTGCATGGCGATAGAGTGCTGGCAGAGACTTGAACTCATTGATAAGATTTGTGAAATCCTCGTTATCCTGCCAATGTTGCAGATCCTTAACGTGTACCTGCATCTGTTTTAGCGTAAGCTGTGTGCTGTCATGTTCTTCCACTGAAACTCTCCCAATTTCGTTATTTGTGATTAATTCTATTTTAACCGATGTAGAACCCCTGACGCAAAATAACGTCTGAAATCAGGGAAAATAAGAATTTATAGGAACATTCTCCGCTAAATCGCGTATTAAAGCACATTAATGAATCTGTTCGATACATTTGGTATGATAGAAACACGTATCGCTGGAGAGGGAGGAACTGTAATGAGTTTTATGAAACGAATCAAAGATAGTGCGAGCCGGGTTACCGAAAAAGCACAAAGCTCTGTTGAGATCGGCAAGCTGAACGGGCTTATTTCCGATATTGAACGTGAGATGGAAGTGGAATTCACGAAAATGGGCAGGCTTTTTTATGAAGGGTATCGCTCTAAGGATATGTCTGTAGCTGAAGGCAAAATGGTAGAACTGGCACGGACCTGTTCCAAGCTTCAGGAAAAAATTGAAGTCCAACGCGCAAGAATTGCTGAACTGAAAAATGAACGGTTATGTTCTTGTGGCAATGTTGTGGCGCTCGATGCAAATTTTTGTCCAAAGTGTGGAAGTAAGCTGGAGGAGCTAACCACATCAAGAAAGATTCCGTCACCGCCGGTATTCGTCAAAACTGTGGATGAGGACGAAGAGGATGAGGATCAATACTATGGTGCGGATGAGCTAACGGATGAAGAGAAGGAGATTGCAATGAAGCTCCATCCGCAAAGTGTGGTGTATTCTGAGATCCTGCCTTCAGAGGATGATGAGCTTCCATTGGAGGAATATGCGGCGAACGAACATGACATTGAACGGGATCGCAGACATGCTGATCAGCTGGAACGGGAAAGACAAAGACAGCTTGAGCTGGATCGTCGCATCCGCGATTGGAACGCGAATGAACATCAGGAGGAGTCCGCAGTCACCCAGGACAGTGGTGTTCGTGATATGATTAAGTGTCAAATCTGTCGGAATGAATTGCCCAAGGGCTCCTTATGGTGCCCGCGTTGTGGATCGGAGCAAATATAGTACAGATATCAGTCAGCTTAGGGCTTAGGGGGACAACAAGATGGAACAGCTGCTGCTGCATCTGCGCAATCTGGGCTTCACGGAGATGGAGTCCAAAATCATGGTCGAGCTTGCGACTAAAGGTCAGGCTTCTGGCTATGAGGTTGCCAAACAGCTCGGAGTTTCAAGATCAAATGTGTATGCGGCGCTTCAGCGCCTAACACAGCAGGGATATGTACGATGTGGTGAAGGAGAGCCTGCGCGGTATAGTGTTCTCAATCCGGAGGAGCTGGCGACGATGATCTCGGGAAGAGTTCAAGCTTCGCTGGCTTATATGGAAAGTGAGATGCCTCGCGGAGGGCCTGTTAGTCCTTCTTTTTATAATGTAGAGGGCGACCGCAATGTAATGGGGGCGCTGATTCGCCAGCTTAACATGGCAGAGCAGGAAATTGTAGTGGATATGTGGCGCGAGGAAGCATCGCTTCTGCGGAGCGAACTTGAACAGGCCGAACTGCGTGGCGTTAGGCTTTTATGGGCTTTTGACGGTGGCAATGCTGCTGCTGCCTCTTACCCAGTATGGCCGTCATTCGGAAAAAATTCGCAGCGGGCGGATGGACGGAAGTTCTCATTTGTGATTGACCGGAGCTGGTGTATGCTGGGGATGCGTTATGATGATGGATCCGCGCAAGCAGTGGTAACAGAGCACCCGGTGTTAGTGGAGCTGCTATTAAATCATTTTACACAGGAAATGGTCTTGTTCGAGCTGGAGCAGGATATGGGCGCAGAATTAGTAGAGCGTTATGGAGAACGTTACAGCAAAATTCATAGCAAATATGTTATGTATGATCAAGGCGATGATGGGGAAGAACAGGCGCAGTAGTTATTATCATAGGGAGGTGAGAAGCATGGAATGTATCGTTCATTTTGAAGTGGTGCACAATGATGGTCCTAAAAAATTGCGTGGACTGTTGTTTCTGGATAAGGGAGCATCTCCTGGAGAAGCAGAATTAGTCGAAATGTTTAAGGATATGAATTTTAACGTGAGACTGGAAGACCGCGAAAAATTGATTTTTAAACCGGTAAATCCGGGGGATTTCTTGGAGATTCGAATTACGGGTTATGATAACGGTCAGGAAAAGAGCAAGGATGATCATAATTTAAAATCGATCGTTGGAAATTTATTGCCTCAGAAGCCGACAGGTCTGTAATGTGGGGAGAATGGATTCAATGATGGGAGAAGGAGGAGCACTATGGAGCTGTTGAGACAAAAAGTGTTGAAAGAAGGTATTGTACTCGGGCAAGGAGTGCTCAAGGTGGATTCTTTTCTGAATCATCAGATGGACCCCTTCCTGATGCGTGAGGTTGGCCGTGAGTTTATCCGCCGGTTCGCTGGCGAAGAAATTACGAAGGTGCTGACTATAGAATCCTCGGGGATTGCTCCAGGGATTATGACAGCATTAGAGCTGGAGGTTCCGCTGATTTTTGCCCGTAAGCAGAAATCGCTGACGCTGACAGAAGACATTTACGTGGAGAAGGTCTACTCCTTCACGAAGAAAGAAACGAATGAAATTACCGTTTCGAAGAAATTCATTGCTCCCGGAGAACGGGTGCTGATTGTTGATGATTTCTTGGCGAATGGTGAAGCCGCCTTCGGACTTGCCCGTATTGTTGAGCAGGCGGGAGGAAGTGTGGTTGGAATTGGCATTGTGATCGAAAAAGCGTTCCAGCCAGGGAATCGGCTGCTGCAGGAAGCGGGATATCGCGTAGAGTCACTTGTGCGTATTGCTTCACTGGAGGACGGAAGAGTCACTTTCGTGGAAGACGAGGAAGAGCCTCTTGTTTGAGGCTTTTGGAATGCATTCTCAGTCAAAAGCTATAGGATATACAAAACAGCAAGCGAACTGGTAATGAACCAGTCGCTTGCTGTTTTTTGTGTGTATGGTATGCACGGGTCAGGTTACCCGTTGCTGCCGCATGCCGCTGCAGTGTCGGCGGGCAGCTGTACGCTGTCCGCCGCCAGCGGCGATAGCACCCGCAGCGCCCCCGGCTCGCAGCGAACGGCCAGCGGCCCTTTGCCGAGGCTCTCGCCGTCGCCGATCGCAGGCCGGGCCTCGGCAAAGCCCACAGCTACGCTACGTCCGCGCAGCATAGACACGAAGGGCAACGCCACATGCTTGCCCTTCAGTACCGTGGGGAACAACCGCAGCAGCTGCCCGCGGCTGCACCCATGCACGACGCAGACGTCAAGCTGGCCGTCATCGGCCTTTGCCTGCGGGCAGATCAAAAGCCCGCCGCCGTAGCTGGGCAGGTTGCAGATCGAGACCAGCCATGCCTTCTCGAAGGCGTGCTCCGTACCGTCGCAGACTACGCTTACCCGGCAGGGCTTGAATGTCATCAGCGTATGCAATATGCCGATGATATACGCGAGCTGGCCTGCTCCAATGGCATTGCACAGCCTTTTGTATCGGCTGGCATTCACATTCTCGGCCACTTGAGCATCAAAGCCATTGGCAACGGCTGTTACGGTCAGTCCGTTTGCTCCTGAAAGCAGGTCTGCTTCGATATACCGCTCGCTAAGGGCGGCCTCCAGCGCGGCTTCTATTGAAAGTGGAATGCCAAACCCCCGGGCGGTGTCATTGCCGGAGCCGGCAGGGATTACGCCCATGGGGATATCTTTGCCGCAAAGTGCACCCAAAATGCTATGGAGCGTGCCGTCACCACCGATTACAATCACGGCTTTCCAATCCTCGCGATGCTTTAGTGTATTTAAAACAAGGGCTTCTGCACCCTCTACGCTGTGCGTAAACAAGGACATGAAAGGCAGCGAACGCTCCTTCATGAGCGCCTCTACAGTATGCCAGGTCCGGCCGCCTGCTCCCCCGCCGGAACGCGGGTTTATGATAAATAGATACATATGATTTCCTCCAGCCTGTAGAATTCCATTGATGCCCTTTCTACATTGTAAGGAGTGGATGGGCAAAAGGGAATACTTTTCAGCGATCAGAGGGGCTGCTTTTTGGGGGATTACAGATGGCGAATCTGACTTTCTGCGATATCACCTGCCCAAGGGAGTTTATACCACCTGCCACTTAAGGCATGGTAGATCATTAACAGCCACACCCCAAAGCTGCAAAGAGAGACGAGGGCACTCATCAAGGGACCGAGGAATGGGACCAATCCGGTTAGAACGTGGAGGATCATCAGCACCCCGAAGGTAATCAGTGATTGCAGCGAATGGAACAGCACAAAGCGGCTGCGTTTCTCCAATGCGAGAAAGACGACGCCGCCGAGAAAAGGGAAAAAGTAACACAACGCGCCCGCTATATTATCGGGCAATCCGGTGGATGATTTAAAAGGGGACAATGGGCTCACTCTCCTTCTGCTTGGAGAAGAAGGGGCTTGATTGTTCGAATCCTTCTTCCTTACAAGCCTATGACTTGTCAGGAAAAAGTATGTTTAGCTCATTGAAGGGAGAACATACTTTTCAAGCAGCCTGCGAGGGTTCTTCCAGTTGTTTGTCTTGCTCTCTGCTGTAAAGACCACTACAGCATCCAGATTGGGAAAGAGCAGAATCTGCTGCCCGCCATGCCCGTGGGCGAGCTTGTAGGGCTGCCCGCTCATCGTACCGATCCAAAACTGATATCCGTAATCACCAAACGCTGGATATCCCTTAGCTTGAGCGGTAAGTGCATCCTGCAACCAATGTTCTGGGATGATTTGCTGCTCTGCAAACACTCCATTATTCAGCAGGCAGATTCCGAATTTAGCCATATCCCGAGACGTTAGGTGCAAACCGATATGACCCATGCTATGTCCTTCGGGGCTAGGTAACCAAGCGGTATTAGCCATTCGGAGTGGAGTGAATAAATGCTGTGCTGCATAGGAAAATGCATCAAGACCTGTAGATTCACTAATCATTATCGAGATTAGATGTGAGTCGATGCTTCGATATTGGAACTGGCCGATTTGTTCTGGAATAATGTTCAAGCTAAGGCCAAAGGAACCCCAGCGGCGGCTGCGATGGAGGTTCCGAACAAGCGGTTCACCAAGCTTCTTCCCTGTGATCCAGCTAAAACCGGAAGTCATGGTAAGAAGATGACGGAGTGTGATCTTTGAGAGATGTGGGGAGTGAAGGTATGGAATATGCTTGCGAAGAACCTCGGACACAGAAATATGGAGATCAGGCATCTCTCCACGGCCGATAGCGATTCCCGTAAGGACGCTGACAAAACTTTTGGTGGCAGAACGGAGATCATTTAATGCTCCAGCATGATGGTCGTTATAATAACGTTCGAAGATAAGTTTTCCGTGACGCACAATAAGCATGCTATGCATCTTGGGGTATTCTTTTAGGATAGCTTGATGGGCTTGTTCAAGACACTCCAGGCGTGTATCGGTGTCTTCTGGCGCTGCGGTAGTCATTAGGGGAATTACAGGCTGAGCCATAACGATCTCCTTCTCATTTGTTGATAAATGCAGTTTCCCTTGCTGTTTAGGTTATTTTATTTTAACCAGTTTGGAGACATCTGACTTACGAAGGCAGCTGTAAAAAATAATATTTTCCAAATAGTACATTTTACAAGGAAAGGTGGAAGTTAATCCGGAATATGATACAATATAACGATAAGGCCCGAAAGGAGTGATTCAGTAAGTGGCTCTTCGGGTAATAAAAGTGTCAAGGAGCTATCGTTCATCAGGCGTCCTTACTCTCAGCCCAAATCACGACGAACCTGCTTCACCGGCAAGGCGGTGTTTCAAAGGCTAGATTTAGCTTTAGATTCCACGTGTTGACGGATAGTGCAAGCCACGTATGTGTAATGGATACTTCACTTGCATTCGAGGTTACGGCGTACTTTTCATCATGCATTCTCTACAACGGAGCATTCATTTTCAATGTTTTGGGAGGGAACTGATCATGGCAAGTAAAGGTCATAACGAAGTCAAGGAAAGTCTACGGGAAATGACACGCATTTTCCGGCCCAAAGATCCCAAGAAATTCGTAAAGGAGTACGTCCGAAAGTATCGGATTACAGGAGGCTATGAAGAAGAACTGACCATGGTCGTGGAACACGAGTTGGTACGGATGAATTCATCCGTCTCCTAGCTAACAGATACGTTTGTCACTTGCTTAACTTTAGACATCATTTTGAGTAATAACATCCACGAGGATTCTTATAAACCGTGCCCGAGCGACTTTTGTTGCTGGAATCGGTTTTTTTTGTATGTCCATTTACGAATAAGGAAAAGTCTTCCTAATAGAATAGTCAAATGAATTAATAGACACATTTTAAATTGAATGCGCTTTCTTTATTATTTTTTATTTGTTTGCGTTTTCATAAAATGCTATAAAATCCAGATGGGACAAGGGTTTATTGTGTCGTAAATTACAATGTGAACTAGTTGTGAACGATTGACAAAACTTTCCCTTAAACTTATATTAATAGTGATTGTTATAATTGACAGAAAAAAACAGGAATCTACGAAATCGGGAAAAGCGGGGTAGATCAATGATGAAAACGTGGCAGGCTGTAAAGCGACTCCTTCCCATGACCGCTATGTTTGGACTCTTTCTTGCCGGGTGCGGTCGTGAGGACTTGTCAGTACTCAGACCACAGGGACCTGCAGCAGACAGATCTTACGGATTAATGGAGCTGTCGATCAGCATTATGATCGTGGTGTTGCTGATTGTCTTTACGATTGCAGCTTATGTACTGATCCGCTTCCGCAGAAGACCAGGTCAGAATGAAATCCCTGAGCAGGTTGAGGGCAGTATGAAACTTGAGATTCTCTGGACAGTCATTCCGCTCATCCTTGTTGTAGTACTGGCCGTGCCAACGGTTAAAGCTGTGTTTGCCGCTGGAGATGATCATTCCAATGACAAGAATGCGATCAAGGTTAAAGTAACCGGCCACCAATACTGGTGGGAGTTTGAGTATACCGACTATAAGGTAACTACAGCGCAGGACCTGATTATTCCGGTGGGCAAAGATATCGCCTTTGAACTGGAAACTAAAGATGTGCTGCACTCCTTCTGGGTCCCTTCTCTTTCCGGTAAAATCGATACTAACCCAGCTGGAACGATTAACCGCTTTAGCTTTAGTGCGCCTAATGAAGGCGTTTACCGTGGGAAATGTGCGGAGCTATGTGGTCCTTCTCATGGATTGATGGAATTTAAGGTGAAATCAGTTAGTGAACAAGAGTTTCAAAAGTGGATTGATTCTATGAAAGCACCTGTAGCTGTGCTGCCAGAGGATCCTGCTTTAGCTGAGAAGTTCAAAGCGGCATGTCTGACTTGCCACGCTGTAGGTGATCAAGGGATTAATAATGCGCCGAACTTGACCGGAATTGGTTCTCGGGAATCGATTGCTGGAATTCTTCTCAACGACGACACGAGGGAAGATGGTGCGCCGATTGAAGAGAATCTCAAAACCTGGCTGCACGACCCGCAATCCGTAAAACCAGGCAATCTGATGCCTAACCCCAAAGATCTGGGCCTGAGTGATGCTGAGATTGATGGCATTGCAGAGTATCTGGCCAACTATAAGCTGGACTAATGCCTTAGCCTAAAGGCGGGCGGAACTTTCGAAAAGGGGGGACGAACTTTGGCTCAAGCAGCGCATACCTTGAATTCATCCAAGCCTCTGGGGCACGGCCACAGTGTGAAGCGCCATACAGGACTTATGGATTGGCTAACAACCGTCGATCACAAAAAAATCGCGATTTTGTACCTATGGGCCGGAGGATTATTTTTTGGCATCGGGGGAATTGAAGCGCTTCTGATTCGTTGGCAGCTCATCAAGCCGATGAATAACTTTTTGGATGCACAAACGTTTAATGAACTCATAACCATGCATGGTACGACGATGATCTTCCTCGGCGTCATGCCAGTCATCTTCGCACTCATGAATGCCGTCATTCCGCTACAGATCGGTGCACGTGACGTAGCCTTTCCTTTTCTAAATGCACTTGGTTTCTGGACCTTCCTGTTCGGCGGGATTCTACTGAATCTTAGCTGGGTTATGGGTGGTGCTCCTGATGCCGGGTGGACCGCCTACACCCCACTATCTACGAGTACATACAGCACTACACACGGTGTAGACTTCTATACGATCGGCTTGCAAATTGCCGGATTAGGGACCCTCATCGGGGGGATTAACTTTCTAGCCACGATCATTACGATGCGTGCGCCGGGAATGACCTATATGCGGATGCCGATGTTCGCCTGGACCACATTTATCACTTCTGCCATTATTTTATTTGCTTTTCCAGCAATAACGGTAGGTTTAGTACTGCTGACATTCGACCGGATTCTAGGAGCCAATTTCTTCGAAGTCGGAGCCGGAGGAAGTCCAGTGCTATGGCAGCATATCTTCTGGATATTTGGTCACCCGGAAGTGTACATTCTCATTCTGCCTGCCTTCGGGATTATTTCCGAGGTCATCCCAACCTTTTCGCGTAAAAGACTGTTCGGATATAGCTCCATGGTGTTTGCAACCATCTTGATCGCCTTTTTAGGTTTTATGGTTTGGGCTCACCACATGTTCACAACTGGACTTGGACCTGTAGCTAACGCGTTGTTTTCCGTATCAACGATGTTAATTGCGGTTCCGACCGGGATTAAAATTTTTAACTGGTTGTTCACGATGTGGGGCGGGCAAGTACGTTTCACAACCCCTAACCTGTTCGCTGTAGGATTTATTCCTACTTTCACTATGGGGGGAGTAACTGGAGTGATGCTGGCGTCCGCACCTGCTGACTTTCAGTTCCATGATACGTATTTTGTTGTAGCGCATTTCCACTATGTTATTGTAGGTGGCTTGGTGCTTGGCCTGTTCGCAGGTCTGCACTACTGGTGGCCCAAAATGTTCGGAAGGATGCTGAGTGAGACGCTGGGCAAGTGGACTTTCTGGACGTTTATCATCGGATTCCATCTGACCTTCTTTGTACAGCATTTCCTTGGGCTTATGGGGATGCAGCGCCGCGTGTTCACTTATTTACCAAATCAGCAATTTGATTTGCTAAATTTAGTCAGTACCATTGGTGCAGGTCTTATGGGTGTTGGTATGATTATTTTCTTGGTGAACATCTTCCTGACTTCCAGAAAACCGGCGGATGCAGGCAATGATCCGTGGGAGGATGGACGTACATTGGAATGGACCATTCCTTCACCGCCGCCAGAATATAACTTCAAGCAAACACCTCTTATTCGGGGGATTGATGCCTTCTGGAAAGAAAAAGTAGCAGGGAATAAAGGCATGACACCAGCAGAGCCGGTGGGCTCAATTCATATGCCGTCGGCAACGATTTTACCGTTTACGATGTCTGTCGGAATTTTTATCGCTGGGCTTGGCTTTATGTTTAGCCGTGATGAATTCGGCAATGCTTTTATGAGCTTCCTGTTTAATAATTATATCGTTACAGCCATCGGTCTTATTATTACATTTGGATCCATGCTGATGCGTTCGCTGTATGATGATCACGGATGGCATATTGAACCTGAAGAGCTGGAAGGAAGTGAGCGGACATGACAACGGCACATGCAGAAGCTTCTAAGGATACCTTTCCGCACGAGCCGGAAAAAGCTACGCTCGAAGGACGCAACAAGGTTCTTGCCTTTTGGTTGTTTCTAGGCGGCGAAGCGGTATTGTTCGGCACGTTGTTCGCTACTTTCCTCGCACTGCGTAATCAGACGAATGAGGGGCCTTCGGCGAATGAACTGTTTCATCTGCCGCTTGTAGCCGCTGCAACATTCATCCTGCTGGTAAGCAGTCTGACGAGTGTATTCGCTATTCAAGCAATGCACAGAAATCGGCCGGCACTGCTACGGAATTGGCTTTTAGTTACTGTAGGTTTAGGTTTAGGTTTCCTGGTTTTGGAGATCTATGAGTTTACTCAATATGTAAGACACGAAGAATTCGGAATGACCACAAGTGCATTCAGCTCGGCATTCTACACACTGGTAGGATTTCATGGTGCGCACGTAGCTTTCGGGATCGCTTGGATCTCCATCTTGATCGGGCAGCTCGCCCGCAAGGGGTTAACGGTAGTTACTGCACCAAAAGTGTATGTGTCAGCCATGTACTGGCATTTTATCGATGTAGTATGGGTCTTCATCTTTACGGTTGTATACCTACTCGGAAAGGTGGGCTAGGCACTATGACGACGGATCAGCATATGCCAGATAGCGGCGGGTATAAGCAACGTCATCGGCATGAAGGACCACAGAAACATATTGTTGTCTTTATTTTCTCCATTGTCTTAACATTGATTGCTTTCGCTGCTGTTGCGGCTGGGGGCGTAAATGCAACCTTTGCGATTATTTTGCTGCTGGTAATGGCTGTTCTTCAGGTCATTGTGCAGATGGGCTTCTGGATGCATCTAAAAGATAAAGGGCATCTTCTGCCGATTCTCTTCATGCTGGGCGGCTTCTTTATCGCTGGGACCTGTATTGTTATGTCGCTGTATTGGGTTTGGTGGAATTAACGGACGATAATGAAAGAGGTGGGCTGCGATGCCCCCTCTTTTTGATGTTTAGATATATGAATTCCTGCGCTAGGAGGTTGGGATTATGCTGGGATTAGAATACTTTAACTTTGCTGAACTATGGAGTCCGCTTTTTCTAGCGGTAATGCTGCTGCTGACAGCAGGTTATTTTGTGTGGATTGGTCCGATTGCTGGGCGTTATGCCGATTCATTACCGGTGCCATTTTGGCGTAGAGCGTTATTTGTCTGTGGGATGCTTGCCCTTTACCTGGCACAAGGAGGACCCATTAGCCTTTTAGGGCATATGATGTTTTCCTTCCACATGGTCAGTATGGCCTTGTCTTATCTGGTAGCGGTGCCGCTGATTATGCTTGGAATTCCAGATTTTATCTGGCGCAGGATACTAAAGGTGAATCCGCTTCGGCGGTTATCTTTTTTAGCTCATCCGGTAGTAGCTGCTCTATTGTTTAACGGACTTTTTTCCTTGTACCATATTCCTGTTATTCATGATTATGTGATGCTGCATTTTACTGTTCATCGTATTTATTACATTGTTTTGTTCCTGACCTCTGCTTTAATGTGGTGGACACTGATTAATCCGCTGCCGGAACATCGTATGGCGAGTGGGCTTGGGAAGATTGGATTTATTTTTCTGAACATGGTATTGCTGACGCCGGCTTGCGGGCTGATTATATTTGCCGATCATCCGCTCTACGCCACTTACAGTGATCCAGAGACTTGGGCGCGTGCTATGGGCTATTGTATCTCGGGAGACCCCTCTGTTTTACTTCAGAATTTTGGAGGTCCTGCATTCTTTGAAGTGATGTCGCCGAAGGTGGATCAACAGGTGGGAGGCATCGCGATGAAGTTCATTCAGGAATTTATTTTTGCCTCTATGCTTGCTTATGTGTTCTATCATTGGTATAAAAAAGAGAACGGACAAGACGACGATGAATTGTCGACGCCATCCTCAACACTTCAGGAGAGCAACTTGAACCGTGCATAACTGGTAGACTGCCGAGGGGGAGAATCATGGATATTTTCACAGTGTTTCCGACTATTAGTACGTCATTCATCGTGATCAGCGCGGTGCTGGTGGCTATAGGTTGGTGGCTCATTATCAAGGGCAAACGCGAGGCGCATAAGAAAACGATGATTGCTGCCGCTATCGCTGCGCTGCTGTTTTTTATTGTTTACGTATCGAGAACGTTGTTTGTGGGAAATACCTCATGGGGTGGACCGGATGAACTGAAGACAATTTATCAAGTGTTTTTGATCTTCCATATCGTTCTGGCAACCGTAGCTGCGGTATTCGGACTTACTACGTTAACACTTGGTTTCAAGGCGAAGTATTCCAAGCACCGTAAGTGGGGCAGAGTGACATCGATAATTTGGTTTATCACAGCGATTACAGGCGTTATGGTGTACGTGCTGTTGTATGTTTTGTATCCAGGTGGACATACCAAGCCGGTGTGGGAAGTTATTTTGGGAGCGTAAAATAAGTGCTTGAATAGAGCACAGAGTTTAGTGCGTTGAGCGAATGAACAGCACTAGAGTAGCAGAGTCGTAAATAGTTATGAAATAAGCCTATATATCTGCATGTTCCTGAGTAGGGATTGCGGGTGATGGGCTTATTTTGGTTTGTAGAGCTTCGGGATCTGTCCTGAAATTGAACGAAGTTAGCACGAAAAAGATGTAATTGGGGAAAACCTCCCTGAAAATGAACGAAAATAGCTTAAAAAGGCCATAATTAGGGAAATGCTCCCTGAAATTGAATGGAATTAATCCAATAACAGCGTAATAGCTGAAATTTTGGGGAGGATTTCCCTAAAAACTAATAATCTAAGCTCGGTTGGGCAGATTTTAGGGAGTTTTTCCCTAATGTTAATCCGCTCGGCAGTCGCCCATATCCCATACCTGAAACTGCACTAGCAGCCGAAACGGTATCCCACACCCGAAACCTGAACCAGTCAGCAGTCGAATCAGCACCCCACCCCCGATACCGCACCATCCGCCATACCCGCCTCCCTCAACACACATCACACCAACACGTTGCATAGAAGCAAGAGTGAGCAGTTACTACTTCATTTCCAGAATGAATTATCTAATAAACTCAATTATCCCAGTTACATTCGCCCCGTAGCATTCTGCCTCAATTCCCCCTCATTGTAGTTAATCTCAATTAATAAGCGTTACCTAACGTCTGAGAGTGTCTTCATAAGCTTGAAGTATGAGGTTGCCCAAACCTCCTATTTCTTTAGAATAATTTCCAGTTACAGGATTGACAATGAAAAACCAAGGTCATATACTGTGTATATAGATATATACAGTAAGCACAGGGATATGAACACCTGCTTCTGCTAGACGCTGAAGACATTGTAAAGCGAGGTTAGCATTAATGAGAACATTAAAAGATTCATGGTTTATGTTGCGCTCTGATTTTCGCGGAGACAAATTAAAAATATTAGGGACCCTCGTGATAACAGTTGTTTTTATGAGTTATCTTGGTGGACTGACTAGCCTGATAGCAAATGATGTACTAGGTGAGCAGGATCGGACGATGCTAGCGGATTTCTTATTTCTTTCCTTTATCCCCTTATTGGGATTAACATTCTCTCGCCGTTCCATGAAATATTGGAGTGAAGACTCATACACAAAAATGTTGGTTTACTTACGAACTTTACCGATTCCAGCTTCAGTAATATTATTGCGGAGAAAACTTCAGGGTGTGATCTCCTTTACTCTAAATGGCACGTTATTCTTCGGTATTATTTACTTGTTAGGAGAGAATTTCCGGGCAGAGCTGGCGGTTCCTTCGTACATAGCTTTTGCGATTACTTGGCTCGGCTTCGGATTCATGGTCTCAGGTCTATATATTTTTATTGAATATCTTTTTAGCGGCAAAGCTTATCTATGGCTAACATTGCTTATCGTAGTTTTATCGTGGGCAACATCGTTCTTAGTTACACTGGGCGGAGGCAGTTTGTTCTTATACAGTATCTCCTATTCGAAGGAGTGGGGGCTGTTATCTCCGATCATGTGGGGGTCACTTCTGCTGGGAACAATATCTGTGCAGTTATTCTCTAAATGGACTATACATCGGCTGAAAAGTCGCAATCTCATATAAAAAATCGGAAATGGCAAGGACTGCGCTCTAGCACGCTAGAGTGGAAGGCGAGGTGTAAATAATGTGGATACCGGTACAAATCAACGAAAATAGTGCAGAGCCCCTCTATCATCAAATAGAGACTCAGCTTAGATCATTAATCATTAGCGGAGTCATTACAGAAGGTACGCTGCTGCCCTCGATTCGTGAGTTCGCAGGAGATCTGAAATGCAGTGTAATTACCGTGCGGCGGGTATATCAGGATCTGGAGAACGAAGGTTTGCTGCGAACGCGACAAGGAACGGGTACCTTTGTATCCCATGTAGGTGACGGAGCCATGGAAGAATATAAACGTGAAACGGTTGGCAAAGCACTTGAGAGTGCAGTGGATATCGGCCGATCGGTACATTGCAGCAAGGATGAAATTGAACAGATTTTTATGGAGATTATAGAACGCAAGTATAGAGAAAAGGATTGAGAGGGGGCGCTTACTCATATGGTACAGATGGCTATAGAATTGCGGAATGTACTTAAACGGCGGCGAAACAAGACGATAGGACCGCTGACCCTGAATCTGCCTAAAGGATATATTACAGCTTTGGTAGGTCAGAATGGATCCGGCAAAAGTACGCTGCTGAATCTGCTGATGCAGCTGACTAATCCAGAGGAAGGCGAGATATATTGGTTCGAGAACAGGTATGATAGCGGGTTGTCTCTGGAGCTTCGCCAGACCATTGCCTATGTTCCTGAAACGTCAATTACTGAGGAGAACCACTGGAATGCAGAGGAGGCAGCGCGATTTCGGAAGTATTGGTATCCAAATTGGGACGATCAGTATTTTCACGAGCTGATGGATCGCTTTGAGGTTCCGTATCATACGAGACTTTCGAAGATGTCTAAAGGGGAGCGCCGGAAATTCGAAATTGCTGCAGCACTTGCGGCACGGCCAAGTCTGCTGCTATTGGATGAACCTTCATCGGGTCTTGATCCTTTTGCCTGGAAG
The DNA here is from genome assembly GCF_038005365.1 of Paenibacillus sp. FSL H8-0315. Taxonomy (NCBI): domain Bacteria; kingdom Bacillati; phylum Bacillota; class Bacilli; order Caryophanales; family Paenibacillaceae; genus Paenibacillus; species Paenibacillus sp. FSL H8-0315. Next base: position 3,925,984 of record NZ_JBBOTA010000001.1, read on the forward strand.
ATTATGATCGAGACACTTCGTAAATATATGGATGAGCACAACGCAACGATTATCATCTCCACACACATTGTGGATGAGGTGCGACGGCTGGCGGATTATATCGTCCTTATGCATCGGGGAGAACTGCTGGGTATGGCTGAAAAAGACAGTCTGTTCGGTGCTTGGACCGAGGTTTGGGTGAATGCTGCGGATGAAGAGGAGCTTGCGGAGTTATCGGCTGAGTTGCCAGGAGGCTTGCACTTTACCATGGATACACCGGGTGTAGCTTCTTTTATCATAGAACAATTTTCTGAAAACGAGAAACGCATTCATGACTTGGGCGTAAAGGTTATCAAGAGCCGCAGTTTGGAGCTGGACGAAATATTAAGTTTATGGACACAGGGTCATCGTCCTATTCTAATTGACCACAAGAGAGGGGACTAGAGAAATGGAAGCCTTAAAGCTGGAAAGTGTAGTTAAGCAATATGGAGAAAAAACCGCAGTAAACGGAATTAACCTAACCGTAGGTAAAGGGGAAATTTACGGATTACTGGGGGCGAACGGCGCGGGGAAAACAACCACGATGCGTATGGTGCTCGGCCTAATCTACCCTGATGAGGGCAAGATTTTGTATAACGGAAAACCTTTCAACAGTGAACTGCAGCAACTTATGGGTTATCTGCCCGAAGAACGTGGACTATATCCTAAGGTGAAGATCAGCGATCAAATCGTTTACTTGGCCCGCCTGCGTGGGATGTCAGCTAGTGATGCAGATAAGAGCTTGCGCTATTGGCTGGATCGATTCGAGGTTCCGGATTATTACAATAAAAAAATAGAAGAGCTTTCCAAAGGAAATCAGCAAAAAATGGGCTTTATCGCCGCTGTCGTTCATAAGCCGCAGATTCTGATTCTAGATGAAGCTTTCAGCGGGCTGGATCCAGTAAACGTGGAGCTGCTGAAAGATACGGTCAAAGAATTACGTGATTCGGGAACAAGTATCCTCTTCTCTACGCACCGGATGGAGCATGTGGAAGAGCTATGCCGTAACATTACGATTCTCGATCGATCCAATACGGTCGTTCAAGGGGATATCCGCACGATCAAGAATGGCTACCCGCGGGAAGAAGTATTGCTGCGTACAGCTAATGAGGTAAAAGGTCTGGAGTCCATCGCAGGTGTTACAGCAGTTAAACGGCTGGAGCGTGGGTATCTGTTATCGATCAGTGAGATCGGTGCAGCACAGCGTATTTTACAGCAGGCGATAGCACAGGGTGAAGTGGAGCATTTTGAAATCAAGGAACCTACGTTAAACCAAATCTTTATCAGAGCGGTGGGTGAATCTAATGAATAAGATGGGGACAATTATCGGCTTTACCTTTAAAAATAAAGTTAGAACGAAATCATTTATGATTACTACTTTGATTCTAGTATTATTGCTCAGCATAGGGATGAATCTTCCCTATATCATCGATCAGTTTAAGGGTGATTCGGCCAAAAGTGAAGTTACTCAAATTGCTGTGATTGCTGAAGAGGGAAATCAGGTTGCAGAATTGTTGAAGGCTTATACTGCGCCAGAGGGCATGCCACAGGCTAAGATAGTACAATATGCTTCTGCGGAGGATGCCGAGTTAAAGAAAGCATTAGATGAAGAGACCGTAGAAGGTTATGTTACTTTTGCGGAACCTACTGGTGAAGGGCTTCCACCCGTTACTTATCATAGTAATGATGGGGAACTAAACGGAGATGTGCAAGTTTATCTCCAAAATGCACTTCAGCAAGCAAACACACAATTCATCGTTGGCGACAAGCTGACCTCTGAACAGATTGCTGCAATGTCAACGCCTGTGCAGATTACTACACAACAGCTTAACGCAGGCGGTGGCAGTGAAAGCTCTCAGGAGGACACTCCGGCCATTAACTACATTATCGTATATGCCATGCTTATGTTGTTCTTTATGTCCATTATGATGACAGGCAACATGATTGCCGCAGAGATAACTTCTGAGAAAAGCTCGCGGATTATGGAGATTCTGATTACAAGTGCCTCACCTTTAGCGCAAATGTTCGGTAAAGTTATCGGTGTTTTCCTAGTAGGAATATTGCAAATTGGGATCTTTGTCGCAGCGATCGTCGTCAATTTGACGCTCCCGCATAATGCGACTGTATTGGCTGATTTTGATCTCGATTTAGGCCAGCTCAATATTAACTTGCTGCTCTATGGATTTGTCTTGTACGTATTAGGTTACTTCCTCTATGCCTTGATGTATGCGGCTGTAGGTTCGATTGTCAGCCGTACGGAGGATCTCGGTCAGGCGGTAATGCCAATCATGATGTTAGGCTTCGTAGCGTTCTATGTTCCACTGTTCAGTATCTCCAATGCAGATACTCTAGTGGTTAAGATAGCGAGTTATGTGCCTTTCACCTCACCATTGACGATGCTGCTCCGAATTGGTGTCGGCGAGGTGGCGATCTGGCAAGTCATTGTATCGCTGCTGATCCTGCTTGTGACTACCTTCATCTTCGGATGGCTGGCAGCCAAGATCTATCGTACCGGCGTACTGATGTACGGCAAACGCCCAAGTATTAAAGAAATCAGAAAAGCAATGAAAGCTTACAAGATCTAAGAAGACCTCATAATAACTTTTAAGGAGTGCTAATGATGTCTACAAGCGAACAATATACCATTATGCTTTTAATGAGTTCTGTATCGCTGGCTACAGTTAGTAGAATGCTTCCGGATGGCTCCACTTTTATGGATTTTGTTCAAGGCCTATTGACTGGTGTTGCTATAGTGGGGATGTTGGCGGGATTGTGGATGTACGGTAAGGCGCGTAAGAGTAAAGCGTAATAGTAAGCACTGAGTTTTCGGGGGTATCCCAACAACCATTTATGGTTGTTGGGATATCCCCGTTTTTGAGTTGGCAATCTCTTTGTATACGAGCTGATATAGCTAACGGACCCAGCAGCACTTAAATGCAACAATCATCGAGATTTAGCAAGATATCGGACACTATAGTCGCTATTGGCATGAAAAATGGTGAATTAGTAGCTCTTTTAACCAAATAGTTGCACTGGAGTCCGATACTATGCTCAAAAGGCGATAAACGTGTAAGTAACGTCATCTGGGTCCGTAAGCCTTGTCTTGGTGGAAGATGATTAGGGCTTGCTTTAAGACGATCCAAGACGCTCATCGCTCGAGATTTTTACTTTTGGACTCAGAAGGCGTTATTTGGCGATTTCAAGGTCTTTTGAAGGGGGTGCGGACTCCAGTGATGCTATTGAGTGGAAGTAGGCGTATATTTGGTGCTCTATAAACAATTAGTGACTCTGGAGTCCGAACGCCGACCATATTTGAGGAAAAGCTTCAATTAAAGGCTCCTGAGTCCGTTAGATGCTTCATGCGCTTAAAGATTGTCTGAATTCTAGTCAGTGACTAAATTATAGAAAGATTTGCGCTCGTTAGTATATCCGTTTGGGTGGTCATCTGCTCCCGTACAGCTCTAAGCTGTGTTTTCAGTGCGGGAACACTTTTTTGCAGAATAATGCTTATTTGAGAAAGAGGCAGCTTTAGACCGTACCACATGACCTTCACAAGCTGTTCCTCCCAAGGTAATGCCTTAGCCGATAGAAGCGAGCGCCGGGCAAAAGAATCAGCACACTGGCGAATACAAGTGCGGTAAGCGTGGATAGAGAATAACTGAGGATCGAAATCATCCTGACGATATATTTTATGAAGCTCTGTGAAGGTGCGGATAGTAATCTTGTCTGCCTCATTAGATTGTTCTAACAACATGGAACTAAGTACGTAGACTTCATTAGTATACTTTTGAACACACTCTGCAAATTTAGTACTGTAGGTGGACTCGGGAGGTAAGGGGTCAGGCATGGTGAACACGATCCTTTCAGATTGAGAGATTTGCTTGAATCTATAATATAGAAAAGTAAGAGATGGATTTATTGATGAGATCGGCGGTGTCTGGTTCCGGGCAACTGTGTTTCTGCTGGGAGGCACTGGATAAAGCTTTGGAAGGTTTGTAGTAGAGCCGTTCACTTCTGGAATTGCTCCCCCCTGCTGCAACACTGTACAGACGCCCTTGCTGAATATGCCCTGCCAAGGATTTACCCTGGAGCTTGGCCTTTAAATCCTGCAAAGCACCCTGAACTAGCTCAAGCTTAACCTGCTCCCAATCTGAACCTTCGCGACGGACCTTATCCAGCGCTTCCTCAAGACGGCAATGACAGATAGCCCGTAAAAAAGAACTCCATTTAATGAGATCGAAATTTTTGGTGTTGGCAGAGATCAGACAAGCCCCCCAACTGCAGCCTCCCTTACAGGTGAGCTTCAGAATACCATAACGGCAGCCTTCAGCCCCTTCCATTCCATAGTGAATAGGCTCGGGTTCATCCAATACAAATACTTCAATGCGGGATAGTCTGCGCTGGTCCATAGTAGGGTTCCTCCTTAGATTTCCAAAAGCTTTAAGTCAACATGATGAGTGACACTAGCCTTTTCTACACAAGCGAGCATCTCCATTTTATTCTCACAGACTGCGGTATGCTCTAGCCATAGTCGGAACTTCTCTTTTCGTATAACAGATAGATGTAAGGGAAAGGTGCTGCGGGATCTCAAGACATACCAACCGGCGCTTACATCTTTCCAAGGCTCCTTGAAGGCTGTAAACCACGGGAGCTTTTGGTGTGATGACCAATCCTGCTGCTGCTGTTGTTCTCGAATTTTTTTATATATCTCATATACAATCTTAGAGTCTAAACAGTCTTTACAAGAAGAAGGTGTGCTGAACTGGCGAAGGGCTTGGATCTGGTTCTGGCCAAATGCATAGCCTACAATGTACCTGTGATTATGTTCTTCGAACCACAAGGCCCCGAAACAAACGTAATTTAGACTTATCGGCTCAAGCAGTCCTTGATGTATCCCTAAATAATAGTGCTTCAAAACATTCACCCCATCCAGCGTGCTATCACCTAATAAGCTCAGGTAACGCAAAAACCGCAGCAAGAGGAGGACCTCTGCTGCGGTTTTGGATTACAGGCAGATATACCTGGGCCAAAGCGTGGCGGATCAAGGGTCTCTCTCTTTACGCTTACGAGGTTAGCTGTCGGATTCGGACGGTGAGAGTCGCCCTACCTATTGAGACTTATGCAGTCTCCTTTGGATTCACCCCAAGTAGGCCAGGTGGCCTGATGGTTCCCCCGTTCCCTGCGAATGCAGGAACTCAGCGTTGATTGTTTTTCATGAATTAGATTCAACCCGAATCATACTCTTTTCAAGATTTTCTGTAAAAAACGGAAAATGTTCTTTTAGAGCAATTTTAACCATATCCTGCCGACTACGACTGAAAAACGAGGTAAATAGGTATTTATGGCGTGTTATCGCGCCTCTTTCTCGCTCAGCCTCAGCTTCTTGCGTTTCTACCTATAATGGGAATTTGCAGTATTTTCGCTCTAAAAAGGTGAATAAAATCACATGGGTTATAGATAGCGATTAAACGCTCCAAACTCGAGTAAACAAGAGATATAGAGAGATTAGATATCAAGTAAGCGCTATCTAATGGGAAAATAGTTTTTAATTTGCATTATTTTGGCATCATTCAGGTTTTACAAGTCTTCGTGCATAAGAGTATGATTACTCCTGTTTCAACGACAATCGAATATTTGATCCGCTTAATTTCCGGTAAGGAAAGCGGGGGAACCAACAATCGGCAGCCGATGTGAGAGTCGGAAGCCGATTATGGGGTGAATCCTGTAGAGGGTGTGAGTGAGCTCGCATCTATACAGGTAGGGCGACTCTCACCGCCCGAATCCGACAGCTAACCTCGTAAGCGTATGGAGAGAGGATGAGTGCAATGTGACCGCTAGCGAGCCACAGAGGAGATCCTTTGTGGCTTTTTGCTGTGCTCTTAGAAGCAAAGCATTTATGGAGGCCTCCCCTAAGAGGTCGCTAAATTCATCATTAGCGGTATTTGTAAGGCAGCGTCTAATGACGTGACACAACCGAGCTTTAGGTTGTGCCCGAAAATGACGATAGGTCAACATCCTTTCGGAGATTTTCGTTGCCTCCTTGTTGTAAATGAGCAGGAGGAGAAAAAAAGATGACGGATCAGAATGAATATGTGCTTGTATGTGCGCCTACAAAGGCGGGAGAACATTTCATTAAACTTCTGAAGTTCAGGGGTATTAAGATGGCGGGATTAACCAACAATGTGGCTGAGAAAGCTTTACTTGAGGAGCTCGGGATTGAGCAGGTTATTCTAGTGGATACCCGCCATCAGAGCACTTGGTTTCGCCCATCGTTCCCGGTAGGCAGGGTATATCTGTTTGAGAGCAGCTTTCCGCTTTGCTGCCGCTATATTCAGATGTGCCGTACCTGGACGACACAGCCGATTTTTGTGATTACAAGTTCAATAAATCCTAGATTGGTCTATAAAAGACTTGGTGCGAGCTATGTAATCTATTCCCATAGTGGTGATGCTGATTTTCTAATCGATAGATCACCTCATCAAGGATAATGGAAGGAGTGCGGAAGATATGATGGATCTGTATATGGTGGCTTCGTTAGCTGTAATTTACGGGTTATTTTATGGCTTTATGCGCTGGTGCGCAGGTGTAGTTGAGGATACGGGGAGGGATAAGCTGTGATTCTAGTAATCGCTGTTACCCTACTGTTGTTTATATATCTGGTTTACGCGTTGATTCATCCTGAGAAATTTTAAGGAGGGGCATTCATGGGCATTTTGCAAATAGTCGTCGTAATTGTAATTCTCATCTTGCTGGTCAAGCCGATGGGAACGTATTTATATCATGTATTTTCTAACGAACCGAATCGTACGGATCGCTGGTTTGCAGGCACAGAGAAAGGTATTTATAAGCTGATTGGCCTGAAAAAACGGGACGGAATGTCCTGGAAGAAGTATGCACTCAGCTTTGTTTTAACTAATATCGTACTGGTTTCTTTCAGTTATATTTTTCTAAGATTACAGCGGGGATTGCCGCTGAACCCGAATGGAATTGCCGATATGGAACAGACGCTTTCATTCAATACGGTGATCAGCTTTATGACCAATACGAACCTGCAGCATTATAGCGGGGAGACGGGACTATCGTATTTTTCACAAATGGCAGTCATCACGATGATGATGTTCACGTCTGCAGCGAGCGGATTTTCTGTTGCGGTTGCTTTTGTCAGAGGGATTACAGGACAGAAATCAGTCGGGAACTTTTTCGAGGACTTCGTAAAAGCACATATTCGTGTATTCATTCCATTAGCTCTGCTAGTTTCATTGGTGCTGGTAGGATTGCATGTGCCACAAACGCTCAAGCCATCGCTTGAGGTCACTACACTCGAAGGGCAGACGCAACAAATCGCTATCGGTCCAGTCGCTTCTTTGGAATCAATTAAACACTTAGGTACGAATGGTGGCGGCTTCTTCGGAGCCAATTCAGCGCATCCTTTTGAGAACCCTAATCCACTTACGAACGTTCTGGAGATTCTCTCTATGTGGATGCTGCCAGCCTCTCTGCCATATATGTACGGATTGTTCGCTAAGAACAAACGTCAGGGCTGGGTGATTTTCACAGCAATGATGACCTTGTTCGTATTACTGCTGGGATTGAATTATTATGCGGAAACCAAAGGCAATCCAGCTATCAATGCGCTGGGGATCGAGTCTTCGCAAGGCAGCATGGAAGGTAAAGAGGTACGTTTTGGTATCCCGCAATCTTCGCTGTTCACTTCGGTAACAACGGCAGCTACGACAGGTAGTGTTAACAATATGCATGATACGCTGACACCGCTGGGTGGCATTACCCCTCTGGCCCTAATGATGCTCAACAACGTCTTCGGGGGAAAAGGTGTCGGACTAATCAATATGCTGATGTATGCCATCATGGGCGTCTTCTTATGTGGACTAATGGTCGGCAGAACACCAGAGTTTCTCGGGCGAAAGATAGAAGCCAAGGAGATGAAGCTGATTGCGATTGCTATCCTTGTGCATCCGTTCATTATCCTTGTACCAACAGCAGGTGCGTTCTTAACGGACTTGGGCAACGGTTCCATCACGAATCCCGGATTCCATGGACTTAGCCAAGTGTTATATGAATATGTCTCTTCTGCCGCGAACAATGGTTCAGGATTTGAAGGGCTTGCGGACAACACCACCTTTTGGAATGTTACAACCGGGATCGTAATGCTGCTTGGCCGTTATGTCTCTATAATCGCGATGCTGGCAGTTGCAGGCTCACTGATCCAGAAGAAGCCAGTTCCTGAGACGATTGGCACATTCCGCACAGACAATGGTCTGTTCACCGGAATTCTGATTGGTACCGTTGTAATTATCGGGGCTCTGACGTTTCTGCCGGTCATTGTGCTCGGCCCGATTGCAGAATATTTGACCTTACGGTAGGAAGAGGGAGAACAAGATGAGTACTGTAAAAAGAAAAAAGCTGCTGACGGGACCCATACTCCTAAGCGCTGTAAAGGATAGCTTTATTAAGCTTAACCCGGTGACGTTAATCAAAAATCCGGTCATGTTCGTTGTCGAAATCGGTACGATTATTGTATTACTTATGGTACTGGCCCCCGGATATTTTAATGCAGAGAAATCGGTAGGCTTCAATATCACAGTGTTGTTCATTCTGTTATTCACAGTGTTGTTTGCCAACTTCGCTGAAGCGCTGGCTGAAGGCCGCGGGAAAGCCCAGGCGGATTCACTCAAGAAAACGAAACAGGATATCACAGCTAACAAACTCGTTGGAGGGTCTGTGAAGACCGTTTCTTCTTCCGAGCTTCGTAAAGGAGATATTGTCATCGTCAGTCAGGGAGAACTTATCCCTGGCGATGGTGAAGTAATTGAAGGGCTGGCCTCCGTAGATGAATCTGCAATTACAGGTGAATCTGCACCTGTTATTAAGGAAGCCGGCGGAGATTTTGGCTCAGTCACAGGCGGCACCCGGGTAGTCAGTGATGAGATTAAAGTCAAAATTACCAGTGATCCCGGTGAGTCATTCCTGGATCGGATGATCTCCCTCGTTGAAGGGGCGAAACGTCAAAAGACACCCAATGAAATTGCACTAAATACACTCTTGATCAGTCTGACGTTGATTTTCCTGATTGTAGTAGTGACCTTGCGGCCTATTGCGACTTATCTGGGCGTTGATCTAGATATTCCTGTTATGATCGCTTTGCTGGTCTGTCTGATCCCGACCACAATCGGGGGACTGCTCTCCGCTATCGGGATAGCAGGGATGGACCGCGTCACACAGTTTAATGTCCTTGCTATGTCAGGGAAGGCCGTTGAAGCTGCCGGCGACATTAATACAATGATTCTAGATAAGACCGGTACGATTACTTTCGGAAACCGGATGGCGAGTGATTTTGTGCCAGTTGGAGATGAAACGGAAGCTGAGCTTACGGCTTGGGCAGCTATTAGTTCGCTAAAGGATGAGACTCCGGAAGGACGTTCGGTTATTGAGCTGGCTAAGAAGCTGGAACGCAGCTATGACAGCAAACTTGCTGAAGGCGGAGAGTTCGTAGAGTTTAAGGCTGAGACCCGGATGAGTGGTATAGATCTGCGTGATGGACGATCTGTTCGTAAAGGGGCAGTCGATTCCGTGAAGAAATGGGTACAGTCGAAGGGCGGAGTCATTCCCGCGAACCTCGACAGTAATTCCGATGCTATCGCTCGGATGGGGGGGACCCCGCTTGCTGTTGCGGTAGACAACCGGATTTATGGACTTATTTACTTAAAGGATACAGTTAAGCCAGGCATGAAAGAGCGGTTTGATGAGCTGCGAAAAATGGGAATCAAGACTATCATGTGTACAGGGGACAATCCGCTGACCGCAGCTACTATTGCCCGTGAAGCAGGGGTAGATGATTTTATTGCAGAGAGTACACCTGAGGATAAAATAGCGGTTATCCGCCGCGAGCAGAACGAAGGCAAGCTGGTGGCGATGACTGGTGATGGTACGAATGACGCACCTGCCCTTGCCCAAGCTGATGTGGGCTTAGCGATGAACAGTGGGACTACAGCCGCTAAGGAAGCAGCAAACATGGTTGATCTGGACTCCGATCCCTCGAAGATCATTGAGGTTGTAGCTATTGGTAAACAGCTACTGATGACGCGGGGCGCGTTGACAACGTTCAGTATTGCGAATGATATCGCTAAATACTTCGCAATTATTCCGGCAATGTTTATGCTCGCCATTCCTGAAATGGAAGCCCTGAATGTCATGGGATTGGGTTCACCTAGCTCGGCAATTATATCTGCTTTAATATTTAATGCGATTATTATTCCGCTGCTGATCCCATTGGCTATGAAAGGTGTCTCGTATAAAGCGATGAGTTCTACGAAGCTGCTGGGACGTAATATTTTTATCTATGGTTTAGGTGGAGTAGTCGTTCCTTTTGCGGGCATCAAGCTTATTGATTTGCTCGTAAGTGTATGGATATAACAACGGATTGACTAATCATTGAAAGGGTGAGAGCATCGTGAATAACAGAAAATCGATTGCGGACGCTGAAGAACAGTTGTCATCATCGAAGGGTGCTAATTTCTTTATTATATTACGGCTATGTCTAGTGTTTATTGTTCTTTGCGGAGTGATTTATCCTCTGACTACTACAGCGATTGCTCAAGTTCTGATGCCATCGCAAGCGAACGGCAGTCAGCTGAAGAATGACGCTGGAGTAGTTGTGGGCTCAGAACTCATCGGGCAAAGCTTTACGGACCCGGCAGTATTCCATGGCCGTGTATCCAGCATTGATTATAAAGCGGAAGCTTCAGGCTCCAATAACTACGGCCCATCCAACCCGGATATGCTGCAGCGGACGAAGGATTCTATCACACAGTGGCAGCTGGATAATCCGGATGTGCCTGTAAACAAGCTGCCGGTTGATTTAGTAACCAACTCGGGTTCAGGTCTTGATCCGCATATCACTCCTGCGTCGGCAATTGTGCAGATTCCCCGGATCAGTAATTTGACTGGGATTCCAGCCACGCAGCTGGAAGAGCTAGTGAATAAGCAGACCGAAGGTCGCGATCTAGGGCTGTTTGGTGAAAAGCGGGTAAATGTTCTTAAGCTGAACATGGAGCTGCAGAAATTAACGAACAAATAAATATAGCTAATATCCCTGCCCGATTGTTCAAACTGGGTCAGGGATATCTTGCTTTCTGGCATAGAAGAGTGAATGGATGAACGGGTTATTAAGGAGTGGTCTTGATGGGAACATATCGGAGGAAGACGCCGGAGGAACTGCTGCTCTCTATTTATGAGCTGCATCGTGGACGTCTGAAGATCTATATAGGTCCGGTCAGTGGATCAGGCAAGACCTATCAGATGCTGCGTGAGGGTCAGGCGCTGAAAGCACAGGGCATCGATGTTGTAATCTGTGCGGTTTCAACCAACCAAAGTCCAGAAACAAGGGATCAGCTGGGTGACTTGGAACGGATTCCAAGTATTCATTGGTTTCAGAAGGAGATCGAGAAGAAGGATCTGGACGTGGAGGCCATTGTGGCGCGTAATCCAGAGGTTGTACTGACCGATGGATTGGCTCATCATAATCGCGAGGGTGCGGAGAGATCAACTAGGCTGGAGGATATCAAATATTTATTGGGCTGTGGAATTAGTGTCATCACAACTGTAAACGTATACGAGCTGGAAGGCGCAGCAGATCTTGCTCGGAAGTGGACGGGGATTGAGGTGGAATATTCCTTGCCCGCGGAAGTGCTCACCCTTGCAGATGATATCGTTCTAATTGATGTGACTCCGGAAAAGATACTTCAACGTTTGTCCGAAGGACATTTGGGCAAGAAGCAGCGGACTTCGCTTTTTAACAAAGGGAATCTAAGCAAGCTGCGGGAGCTGGCGCTGAGAATGGTTGCGGAGGATGTTAATGGTTCGCTGGAGAAGCATCGGGAGGAGCAAGGATTGCTGGGGGCTTCGGGGATTGCCGAAAAAGTGTTGGTGTCTGCACAGTATTATTGGAATGGCTCGATTCATATCCGCCGTGGGCAGCAAATCGCTAAACGGTTAAACGGAGATCTGGCGGTGGTATCCTTCTGGAAGCAGGGCCTGACGCCCTCTAAGGAAGCAGCAACCTTCAAGCGATCCCTATGGAAGCTGACTGAGAAGATTGGGGCCTCGATGGAGGAGATTTCTTTTCGCTCGAAGAGGGAGATTCCGGGACTTCTAGTGAAATACGCTATCCAGCATAATATTACCCGTATCGTTATGGGTCACTCTAAGCAAACGGCGTGGCAGGAGCTGTGGAAGGGTTCGATTGCTAACTCATTGTTAAAGCAAATCCGCGGAGTAGATGTGTTTTTCGTGGCTGATCGTGCTGAGCGTGAGGGAGAACGTGTTCTTCCTACCCGGCAGAGCCGAAATGAGCGGAAAGCTGATGCTTATCACAGATTAAGCACTCAGGAAGTAAAGGATAAAATCGATGCGATTCGTGGGGGCACATTTAAAGTGTACATTGGTGCTGCTCCCGGGGTGGGCAAGACTTATAAGATGCTGCGAGAAGGAAATGATCTCTTAAAGAGAGGGATCGATGTTGTTATTGGACTACTAGAAACGCATGGACGTAAAGAAACGCTTGAACAGATCGGTGAGCTGGAGATCCTTCCGCGACTGAGCATTGACTATCGGGGGACTGTCCTTGAGGAAATGGATACGGCAGCTATTATTAAGCGTAATCCGGAGGTCGTACTGGTAGATGAACTGGCACATACCAATATGCCGGGCAGCAAGCATAAGAAGCGGTATATGGATGTTATGGAGTTATTGGATGCGGGGATCTCTGTAATCTCCACAGTGAATGTTCAGCATTTAGAAAGCTTGAATGATGCGGTAGAACAAATTACCGGAGTTAGAGTTAGAGAGACTTTCCCAGACAGCATTCTGCAACGGGCCGACGAAGTTGAACTTATCGATGTATCCCCCAAAACACTGCAAGAGCGGATGAAGGATGGAAAAATATATGCGATGACCAAAGTGGATCAGGCGCTGGGTGCTTTTTTCAAAATCGGCAATCTAATCGCCCTCCGTGAACTGGCGCTGCGGGAAATTGCTGATGATGTGGATGAACGTCTGGAGGCCTGGGAACGTGTCGGGTCGCTGCGGGGACCTTGGCGGCGGCAGGAAGTGATCTATGTGTGCATCACCTTAGGAGATCATGCGGAACGTCTGATTCGGCGCGGTTTTCGGATTGCCTATCGTCTAAAAGCTTGCTGGTATGTTACGTACGTACAGGAATATAAGCAGAGCGGGCCTTCTTACGATAAACGAATTAATGATTTGAAAGAATTGACGGAACGACTGGGTGGAACGTTTAAGATGATTCCTAACGTGCTCCCGGCACGAGTGTCTTCCTTGCTGCTTGAAAGGTCTCAAGCCTTACAGAGCACACAGATTATTATCGGCCAGTCCCAACGCTCATGGGTGCGCAAATGGCTACGCGGGGATGTCACTAAACAGATTTTGCGTTCGGCCAGAAATGTAGATGTACTGGTCGTGGCAAATCTTATGCGTGAGGAACCCTAAGCTTTAGAACAATGAAAAAAAGGGATTCCTTGCCGAGTGGCTGCTGGAATCCCCTTTTTTGTAAGCATATATCAAGTGCTAAATGATTAAACGGATGAATTACTGAGCAGCTTCGAGAAGTGCTTTCAGCTCGGGGAGATTGAATCCTTTGGTGGCGTGATCCCCTGCTACAGTAACAGGAACACCCATGAAACCAAGCTTTTCGACTTCCTCTTGATAGACTGTGCTAGTCATAACATCTCTTACTTCAAAAGGGATACCTTGCTCCGTAAGATATTGTTTGACCAGATTACAGTCGCTGCAGCCTGCTGTTGAATAAACAATCACTTGCTGGCTCATTGGTTCACAGCCTCTTTGATAGCATCTCTTGTGATCTTCCAGTGGGAAGTGTTCCAGCGAACCTCATTATCCTCAAGCAGGAAGAGCTGTGGAGATTCATGCTTAATCCCGAAATCCTCGGCAATTTGATTGGAAACTGGACGATCCTCGATGACTAGAACTACTGCTGCTGCAGTATCCGCATCCTTTAGATAAGCCTGGAATTCTTCATTAGCTTTAGCGCTAATCGGGCAGGTAGTGCTGTGTTTGAACAGCAGCTTCTTGCCAGGTTTAGCCACATACTGCTCAAGATCTTCCAATGTATGAAGTTGTTGAATAGACATAGATATCACCCTCCTGGGATCGTTATTTTACTAACCATTGTGTTGTTAACAACCTGTAATCATGATTGTAACATATATTAAATTTAAAACAAAAAGGATTCTGGAGCAGCTAATCCAAGGATGACCAAACCCTCATTTTAGCGCGTTGAAAAAAAGGGGATGGCATGCTAAGGTGAAAGGAAGACAACTTGCTTCAATAATTCTTACTAGGTAGGAGTGTTGATAAGAATGAACAGAGTCGCATGTGTGACTGGAGCTGATCGGGGTCTTGGATTGTCTCTTGTACACTCTCTTTTAGAGAAACAGTTCTCAGTATTTGCTGGACAATACATGAGAGACGCAGATAAATTGAAAGCGCTTAAAGAGGAGTATCCGGAACAGTTGGAACTTATTCCACTCGATATTGGTAGTAAGGATAGTGTAAAGCAGGCAGCAAGGGCTATCGCCAGCAGAACGGGGCATGTTGATATTCTTATTAATAATGCCGGAATTATTCATTTCGCAGATGATGCTACGATGCTGGTGGATATGGATGATGACGGCATGGCAGAGATTTATAATGTGAATACGCTAGGCGCGTTGAGAGTCAGCAATGCACTTATGGGACTTTTATTGCAAAGTAAGGATAAATTGATTGTTAATATTTCTTCGGAAGCGGGCAGCATTGGCAGAAATAAACGTATTAATATGTACGGCTACTGCATGTCTAAGGCGGCTCTCAATATGCAATCCTCCCTGATGCACAATCATCTAAAGACGCTTGGGGGTCAAGTGATGGTGTTTCACCCCGGCTGGATGAAGACTTATATGCATGGCGAAAAAAATGAGCAAGCGGATATTTCACCTGATGTGTCCGCAGACCAGATTATAAGTCAGGTTATGGAGTATAAAAAGCATCTAGGGGATGAGCCGGCCTATCTTGATGTGGATGGAAATACATGGCCTTGGTAGATGGTCTTCCCGTAATCAAAAAAGTACACGAAGAAAGGCGATGATAGGATGTCTACACTAAAAGCACTGGCACTCGGAAGTTATTCGGAGGTTAAATATCACCCATTTGCGGGAGTAGACCGGGAGATTGAGCGGATCCTTGCCAATGACCTGCAGGTATTCTCCTCGGAGGATTATGGGCTGCTTAATAAAGAAACATTATCTGATTACAAGCTGGTGATCTCTTATACCGAATTCTCCGATGATAAAATACCGGCGGAACAAAGCAGCGCATTGCTCTCCTATGTGGCTAACGGTGGCGGATTACTAGTGGTACATAACGGAATCTCCTTACAGCGTAATCAGGAGCTAGGCGCTATGCTGGGAGCGCATTTCACTCATCATCCAGAATTCACTTCGCTCCAGATGTCCATACCGGCACGGGAGCATCCCATTATGCAGGGGATCGAAGAATTTGTGATCGATGATGAGCCTTATTATTTTGAGCAGCATCCCTATTTCGAAACAACTGTGCTTATGGAATATCCTCATGATGGGGCAATGAGGCAGGCGGCTTGGTGCCATGAATTTGGTCTAGGCCGGGTTGTTTATTTAATGCCTGGTCATCATTTGCCGTCATTTTCCGTAGAGCCCTTTCGCCAGATGATTCTTAGAGGTGGACTTTGGGCGGCAGGATTATTATAGGATATAAGCGGATATACCTGTTGTAACATAAAACACGAGTCCAACTGCAGGTTAGCCGCGGTTGGATTTTTTTTGTTGACTCTAACATTGGTGTCAGGGTTTATACTGGGGTAGAACAATTCTCATGAACCCCGGGGAGAATGCTATGAAAATAGGTGAGCTTGCTAAACTGACGGGCGTAAGCGTCCGTTCACTTCGTTACTATGAGAGTCAAGGATTAATCTCGCCGATCCGTCAGGCCAACGGATATCGGGAGTATTCTTCACTTGCTGTAGAGACGGTAGAAACGATTAAACTATATTTGAACCTGGGTCTGTCGACAGAGCAGATCGCGGGCTTTCTACATTGTGTCTTGAAGAACAAAGAAGCTTTCTGCGCAGAAGTGATGCCACTATACCGCAGTAAATTGGAAGATATTGAACGTCAGCTTGTAGAGCTGAATCAGATCAAGAGGAATTTGGAAGAACGAATGGCATCTATTCTGCAGGAGCAGGATGAGAGCAAGTTGGGAACGTGTCCACTGGAGAACTTGGAATAGTACTGCTGGTGTTGAAAAATATGAGGAGGAATGGCAAATGTCTATTATAAATGCCGATAGTGCGGATTGGGTGCGGTCAGAAATACGTGGTGGAGGAACGGTACTGGTGGATTATGGTGCGCCATGGTGCCCCCCTTGTAAGGTGCTGCTGCCTGTTCTGGAAGATCTTCACCAGGAATATGGAGACGATGTTTCTATTGTTAAGGTGAATTGTGATGAACTGCCGGATTTGGCTGGAGAAGCGGGTGTTATGGGGATGCCTACAGTCATTGTATATAAAGAGGGGCAGCCCGTGGAAAAGCTGGTCGGTCTGCGTCCGAAAGCAGCCTACCAAGGCATACTGAACAAGGTTCTTCAAGCATAAGGCGATAATTTTAAAGATGAAATTAGGGAGACTCCATATTGTGGGGTCTTTTTTGCGTGCATGATTTACCCATCTTCGGTAAAAAATACGAACACAGTTATAAAGGAGGTGATGAGGGTGTGGAATATTATTCTAGAGATAATTCCTAAATGGAGTGTGATTTTCCAAGCTATTATGATCTTTTTCGTTCCGTTTATTCTAATCCGGATGATGAGTTGGGCTAATGTAAAGGAAGATACGATAAGTACTAGAGCAAAAAAAGCTGCCGGCAGCATAGGTGGTGGGGTTCCTTACGGAGAAGCATCTCTAGGTTCTAGCAATACGAAAAAGGTTACTAAGGCGGACGATTCCGTTGGAATCAGTGAAGAATCTCCTACAGGAGCAAGCTATAGCGGTCAATTTAGGGAGGATTTGCAAAGATTTAAAGAGATGAGCACAGATATGCATGATGTGAGTTTTCGGGAGTTGCGTATCGGAGGTATAAAGCTGCAAGCGGCCCTTATATTTGTAGATGGACTGACAGATAAAGATAAAATGGATCGCAATATTCTGAAGCCTTTAATGGATGCCTATAAGGTTTTTAAGGATCCCCATACGATACCGGAAGCAAAGGATCTAAAAGATATTCTCATTCATGAGATCGTGCTTATTTCGGAAGTTGAGTTTACGGATAATGTGAAGCTCTCCCTTCAAAAGGTATTGTTCGGCTCTGTAGTGCTGTTAGTAGAAGGGATACCGGAGGCTATTGTGCTCAGCACCCCGAAGGGGAACACAAGAGGGATAGAGGAGCCTGAATCAGAAGCTGTCTTGCGGGGATCTCGAAGCGGGTTTAATGAGACGTTAAGTGATAACACGGCATTACTGCGCCGACATGGGCAGAGCACAGAGCTAGCCATGATTTCTTTTACTGTAGGAAAGAGGATGAAGAAGGATCTGGTTCTAACTTATATCAAAGATATCGCGAATGATGAACTTGTCGAAGAAGTTAAACGAAGAATTAGGACGATTGATATAGATGATGTGCAAGAATCTGGTTATGTGGAGCAATTAATCGAAGATAATAGCTTCACTCCATTCCAGCAGATTCAGAATACGGAAAGACCTGACCGCGTAATGGCAGCGTTATTGGAAGGGAGAGTAGCTATCCTGCTGGATGGCACACCCTTTGCCTTGATCATGCCCGTGTCCTTCGGGATGCTGTTGCAATCCCCAGAGGATTATTACGATCGGTGGATGGTGGGGTCGTTGGTGCGCTTACTGCGTTTTCTCGCCGCATTGATATCAATGTTTGCACCGGCACTATATATTTCCTTCCTCTCCTTTCAGCCGGGATTGATTCCGACAAAGTTGGCCATTTCAATCATCAGCTCCCGCCAAGGTGTACCTTTTTCGGTATTAATCGAAGCTTTGATTATGGAGACCTCAATCGAAATATTACGGGAGGCTGGACTCCGGCTACCTAAACCTATCGGTCCCGCGATGGGGATTGTTGGCGGTCTAATCATCGGCCAAGCCGCAGTAGAAGCGGGAATTGTGAGTCCAATTCTAGTCATCGTTGTTTCAGTTACAGCAATCTCCTCCTTCACCATCCCTATGTATAGTGCGGGAATGACGCTGCGTATGCTCCGTTTTATAGCGATGTTTTCTGCAGCAGTCTTTGGATTATATGGAGTTGTGTTATTTTTCCTTTTCCTGAGTGCCCATTTAATCAAGCTAAAAAGCTTCGGCATGCCTTATCTTGGCATGTTTATACCGTATAAGATTAAGGATTGGAAAGATTTTATATTCCGTATGCCACTGCAATTTCTAACAGGCCGCCCTACGCTGTTGAAGCCGAAGGACCCCCGACGCAAAGGGTGAGAGATCGAAGTAAAGGAGGAAGCGAATATGAGTACCGAGGTGAAGGACCGAATTACTGCTGTTCAAGCGACGATCATACTAGCCAATTATACTATTGCGGCAGGGATACTTACACTTCCTCGGACGATTGTAGAGGCTAGTGAAACTCCAGACGTGTGGATCTCCGTTTTTTTAGGGGGAGTAATTACCTTTTTAACAGGTTTAATTATAGTGAAACTTAGCCAACGGTTTCCAGGTCAAACTATTTTTCAATTTAGCGGGAAAATCATTGGCAAACCACTTGGAGTGATGCTCTCTATATTAGTGATTGTTTATTTTCTGTGTATAGCCAGTTTTGAAGCACGTTCCGTACAGGAAGTGACCTCTTTTTTTCTGTTGGAGGGAACCCCTCCTTGGGCTATTGTTGCTGTGTTTATTTGGATAGCCTTCTATTTATGCAGAGGAGGACTTAATGCTATCACTAGCATGTGTAGGTTGATTGTTCCGATTACTTGGACAGTTTTTGTTGGAGTATGCTTGCTTAGTATTGAAGTTTTCGATATCGATAATTTGCGGCCTTTCCTTGGAGATGGTTTAGGACCGGTATGGAAGGGCATCAGGCCAACCATTCTGACTTTTACTGCTGGTGAAGCGATGCTGTTCGTTGTTGCTTTTATGGATAAGCCACAAAAAGCAGTAAAGGTAATTATTGCTGGATCATGTATATCAACGTTCTTTTATCTTTTAGCTGTTGTAATGACTATTGGTGCGTTTTCTATAGATGGAGTGGTCACAAGAACTTGGCCATTTCTTGATCTAGTGAGAAGCTTTGAGGTGAATTATCTTATTTTTGAGAGGTTTGAATCGCTGCTACTGGTAATTTGGATTATGCAAATTTTCTGCACCTTCTGCATCACTATTTATGCTGCTGCTTTGGGAGTTTCTCAAATATTTCATAAACGATTTAATAGCTGCTTATTGGCTATACTTCCAGTAGCCTATGTAGTTTCCAGAATGCCACCAAATGTGAATGCTCTATTTGCATTAGGAACAGTCGTAGGTAATTGGATGATCGTTTTATTTGGATTAATTCCATTGCCGCTGTTGATCATCGCACATTTCCGGAGGGCGGCTTCATGAAAAAATGGAGAGTGTCGATTACATTTCTTATATTATGTACTTTGTTGACTGGCTGCTGGAGCAGCACACCTGTTGAGGAGTTAAGTATGGAGATTGGTGTTGCCCTGGACAGTGCGGAGGAGACAGGGGATGAGGAGGCAACACAGCAAGGAGGTGGGGGAAATCCCATGCTTGCCCAAATAATGAGTACCTATCAGTTTACGATTCCTCAAGGCTCAGGAGGGTCAGGTATGAAGTCTGGGGCTTCCCCATCCTCAACCAGAAATTACTATAACATGAGTGAAGTAAGTGATTCGATGTTTGAAGCATTACGGGCACTTTCACTGCGTACTAGACGTACTCCAATCGGACATCACCTTAAGGTCATTGTGATCGGTGAGAAGCTTGCACGCTCTACCAAGTTTTCTGAGTTAATTGATTTCTTTAGCAGGGATAACGATATCCGTCCCAGTGTTCTACTATATGTCAGCAAGGGAAAAGCCAGAGATGTATTGGAAAATGCGCTGCCGGGCCAAACCCCGTCATTTGTATTAGAGGGGATTTTTGTGAATAGAAGTCGGAGCACGAGGATATGGGAGCCGGTTTCAATAGCTAAAGTGGCGGGTCCTTTGCATGGTAAAAGAAGTTTCATGTTGCAGAATGTAATTTCTTTAGAAAAAGAGAAGGAGACAAAGCTGGATGGAGCAGGCGTAATTAAAGGGAAAACGGGAAAGCTCGTTGGTTTTTTAGATGCATCGGAGCTGGAAGGTATGGTTTGGCTGACTGGAAAGGGAGAGGGGGGTGCTCTCAAAGCATACGACCCGTCTAACAATAAGCTCATTACCTATGAAATCAAATCTCTGGGTAGTAAGTATAAAGCTAATGTGAAGGATGGGAAGATCTCTTTTCATGTGAAAATAGAATCTACGGGGAGATATGGTGAGGCTTTTGCCAAGAGTGCAAAGAAGTTACATGACGGCATTGTAAAGGAGGATAAAGCAGTGCTAGAGAAGCATGTCTTAGACATGCTTCAGGTCACTGTGAAAAAAATGCAGAAGGAGCTGCATACAGAGGTTGCAGGTTTCGGCAACGCTTTGCGTATTCAACATCCAGCCGTATGGCGGAGCGTAGAGGATAACTGGGATGAAACCTTTAGTGAGATTCCGATTACCTATGAAGTGAAACTAAATATTGAAGAGTATGGTGCATCAGATACATCGGCTGAATAGAAAGGACCATTTGCAATTTACTTCGTTTGTGTCTGGATAGGAATGACATCATTATGATGCAGTGCATCGAGCACTTCATCCTTTAATTGCGACGTGAAGGCATTCCATGCTTTTTTACCGATGTCCAGCTCTTCACGTCCAATAGCATTCAGTGTTTCCAGCCATAGACGTTTGTCGTTAATCAGCCCAAGTTGATCTTGAATCTCCTTATAGATCTCCTCATGCGCATGAAATTTCTGATTTAACGCAAAATCGGCCGCACTCGCGGTATAACGAAGTTCCTTAGCAGCGATTCTTAGCTGGTGCAAAGCGTCGAAGGCTTCTTTAGATTCGGCATTGTCTTCATGGAAAATAGCTTTACAGGTTTTTTTCTTCTGCTCATAAGCGATCTCAAGCTCACGCATAACAACGTTAACATTCTTTTTGGCGGCTAGGGCTTCAAGCTGCTCGCTTAGGAAGGTCTTCCACTTTTCCTCGAGGTCTTCATTGATTAGTTCAGGCAGCTCCTTAGCGAGCTTCTTGCGGTAAGTTTTGCGCTTGTCCTTTTGGTAAGCAATCACTGCCTTTAACAGGTCTGCAGTTTTGGAATCTCCGTTCTCCTTCGCTTGCTTGCGCTTGTTCTTGAAAGATTCTATTAGAACATCTGCATCTCTCACTTTACCTAATCTCTTTTGCGCTTTTTTGAAAATAGGGTACAGGCCTGAAGTGTGCCGCGGATCAAGAATGGATAATAGACTTAGCAGCTTACGGCAGTTCACTCTTGCCTGGTGGATATCTTCATCCGCGAATTTATTTAATGCGTCATGGCTGTAATCCCAAAAGTTGATATAAAGGTGGTTAAGGGCTTGTTCCCATTGCTTTGTTTTGGTTAGCTGTCGTTCTTTGGTCAGCTTGTCTCCTGTCATGCAGCATCACTCCTTAACGTTTGGGATAGCATGAATTTAGGTCTTCCCCTATTATGCTCTGGGGCAAGTCCATTTACTATAAGAATAGCGTTATCATAACCTCATTTCAATTCTCTACTCACAGCATGGAGACAGATCGGTTACAATATTACTATCATTATTTATACGGATAGGCTTGGATCTTTAGCTGGTAGAGAATAGCAGGTCTCGTGGCTCATATTCGGGAAAGAGGGGCTTTGGTGGATACTCGTGAGTATGATTCAATATTTAGTAAACTTCCTTCAGAAATGGGGCTCTTTCAACATCTGAGTGCAAGGGATGAGAGCAAAGGTATAGAAGTAGATAGTTTAGAGGATATGCTGGTCCCATTCGCTTTTGAGGAAACCTTATGCCGGGATGTTGGAGCGGGACTTATACCTCCTAGCTTACATCTGTGGAGTCATTCTGGTGGTGTGGCACTTGGACTTCGGGACAGTAAGCTACCGTGTGCAGCTCAGGCGATGCTTACGCTTGAGGCGCAAGGGATTAGAACAGCGGTTAGGCATTCCGGCGGGGCTGCGGTGCCTCTGGATGCAGGGATCATTAATGTTTCTCTAGTTCTGCCCAAAGGACGTGGAAAGCTGGACTTTCATGATGACTTTAAGCTCTTGGCTGCTTTGATCACGGAAGCGGTTGCTATAAGTCATCCACAGGCTGCGGCGCAAATTGAGGCTGGTGAGATTGTTGGTTCTTACTGCCCTGGTGATTTCGATCTGGCCATTGGTGGCCGGAAGTTTTGTGGTATTGCTCAGCGTAGGCAGAACAATGCTTATTTTGTACATGCATTTGTTGTAGTTTCTGGCTCGGGACAAGAACGCGGTGAACAAATCCGCGATTTCTATGCGCGAGCCTCCGGAGGAGACTCCTCATTAGCTTATCCACGGGTTCGTCCAGAGACGATTGCTGGACTGGGTGAACTCGGTGGACCTGAAGTGGCGAAAGTGTTTGTGGAGGGGATTATTCAGGCTTTAATTCGTCGTGGGGTCTCTCTTAGAGCATCCCGCATTTTGCAGCAAGAGACAGGATACAGCTTGGACTATGATGATCCACGTGTGCTCGATGCAACGCGGGTGCTGCGCGAGCGGTATTCCTAAGGGCTGAGCATGGGTTGGAGTCTGTTAAAAAAGGACGTAACGGAAAGCTGGATAATGCCAGCCTACGTAACGTCTTTTTTAATATTCAACAATGACGCTCTTTTAATTATACAACTCAGGACGTCTGTCCGAAAAAATCGGAATTTGTTTCCTAATCTCACGCACCTGATGTAAATCGATCTCTCCGGTTAGAATTTCTTCCTCTTCAGAAGCCTCACACACAATATCTCCCCAAGGATCAATAATCATTGAATGCCCAGCAAAGATATTGGCAGGATCGCTGCCTGCACGGTTGCAGGCTACAACAAAACATTGGTTCTCGATGGCCCGGCTGATCAACAGCGCCCGCCAGTGGGACAATCTGGGCAGTGGCCATTCAGCGCAGACGAACAGGATTTCCGCCCCTTGTGCGGTATGGGCGCGAACCCATTCCGGAAACCGGATATCATAACAGATTAGCCCTGCACATAAAGTATCGTCTAATGTAAATAGTCCTTTGGCTTCTCCCGGCTGCAGATACAAATGTTCATCCATCAGCTGGAACAAATGCAGCTTGCTGTATTGTCCGACGAGCTCACCTGATCGATTAAATACATACATACGATTAGTTACACCAGTATCATTTCGGCTAGCGACAGAACCAGCGATGATATTGATGCTATATTGTTTAGCTAAGCTGGAGATGAATTCCTTGGTAATTTCTCCTTCCGGATCGCCAATATCTTCTAAGCGAGTTAGATCATAACCAGTGGTCCATAGCTCAGGGAGAATCAGACAATCGGGGGCAGCGACAGCGGCTTCTTTTATTTTCTGGGCAACAGCAGCATAATTCATAGCGGGATTGCCAAATGCTATATCCAGCTGAATCAGGGATATTCTCATAGGTATCCTCCTCTTTTGTTCAAGCGTATAGCACCGGATGAGGATAAGCAATGTTGATTTTTTAAAAATGATTTGATATATTAGTTGACGGGTCAATAATTATGCGTTAGTATAATTTCATACAAAACAATTGCATGCAATTGAATATAGAAAGGAGGTATATTTTGACGGAGTACTGTCCTGAGGAAGAACATATATTTGAACTGCTGCAGGCCTTAAACAAAGGAATCTCTCCAAAATTCGAACGTTGTGCAGGGATCAGTCCCACACGGCTTCGCCTCCTGCATGAACTGTTTCGGGTAGATGAAGTCAGCCAAATCAGTCTGCAAAAGGAAATGGATATTGATGCGGCAGCCGTCACACGTCATCTGAAGGGATTGGAAGAGAGTGGCATGATCGCTCGCCGCAATAACCCAGCCGATAACAGGGTCACATTGGTCTCATTAACCGATCAAGGTCGGGAAAGAATGGTTAAATATAGCGAAGAGAAAAGGCGGTTTATCGCTACTCTGCTAACAGGTTTTAACGATCAGGAGCGAGCAGTGCTCATTGATATGCTCAATCGTCTGCAATCTAATATCATTCTGTTGTAACTTACAAAACACACTCAAAGGAGAATTAATCATATGAACGCTACACAAACAAATGATTTTCAAGAAATTATTACAGGACGCCGCTCTATCCGCAAATATGATCCATCCGTTAAAATCAGCAAAGAAGAAATGACACAGATCCTTACCGAAGCTACACTTGCTCCATCTTCAGTGAACATGCAGCCTTGGCGTTTTCTGGTCATTGAAAGTGACGAAGCTAAAGCTACTTTAGCGCCTCTCGCTCGTTTTAATAACGTACAAGTAGAGACTTCTGCGGCTATGATTGCCATCTTTGGTGATTTGAACAACTTCGATTACGCTGAAGAAATTTACGGTACTGCTGTTGAACGTGGACTTATGCCTGCTGAAGTAAAAGAAAATCAATTAACCAGATTATCCGCTCATTTTGCTAACCTGCCACGGGAAATTAATAGAGACACCGTGCTTATCGATGGCGCACTTGTTGCTATGCAGCTGATGCTGGTTGCTCGTGCACATGGTTACGATACAAACCCAATTGGTGGATTTGAAAAAGACCAAATCGCTGAAGCGTTTGGAATGGAAAAAGATCGTTATGTTCCTGTAATGCTGCTCTCCATTGGTAAAGCTGTTGATGCAGGTTACCCCTCTGTTCGTCTGCCTATCGATAAAGTTGCTGAGTGGAAATAATTGTTAAAGTTAGTAAGCCAACACGCTACCATAAACACTAATCTTAGGAGGAATATACAATGATCATTATTCATGCTGTACTTAAAGTTAATCCAGAGCGTCGTGAACAGTTTTTGACGGAGTCTAAAGCATTACTGGCTGCTACTCATGCTGAAGAGGGTAACCTTTCTTATGAGCTATATGAGAATGCTGGAGAAGCCAACTCATTTATTATGATTGAGCAATGGCGTGATGCTGAAGCAGTATCCAGCCACAATACGAGCGCTCATTTCACTGCTTTCTCAGCTAAAGCTGGCGAATTCTTGGCTGCTCCTCTAGATGTTAAAGTATTTAGCGCAGAACAGGTAAAATAAGCTGTCTCCATTCTTAGCGAATTCTATTTAAACCTAAACAGGGATGATCCATAGCCATAAAGGCTGTGGGGCATCCCTATTTTGCATTTCACCCCGTTTATAAAAAGGAGATCTAGGGTATCTATCCTTACCTTGATTCAAAGGCATGCAATATAAACGATGGGGGACTTTACATATGAAGACACAGAGAAATATGATTGATTTCTTGAATTATTATCTATCCGGCGGATCGCTTGCCCGTATTATGGGTGTAGCAGGAGAAGAGGTGGAGCGTAAGCTTGAGGGGATAGACCTAGAGGCTGCCAGAGCCTATCGTCAGACGCTTGGCGGAGTCATTACGACAAGTCAGCAGCTATTCCAGCTTCCTGGATTTAGCCCAAGCTTACTGGAACAACTTACTGAAGTATTGGGCAGACTAGACTCAGGCAAGCTAAAGGTTCTGGCTCCGCAGACTACGTGGAATAATCAAGTAACACCTTACGTGAATGGTCCGGAGTGTCTAGGAATGATATTAGAGGAGATCAGAAAAGCGCAGCATTATATCCACCTGTCTGTCATGCTTTTTTTTAATGATCGCTCGGGCAATCTGGTTGCAGATGAACTGTTTTATGCTCTTAAGCGTGGCGTTAAGGTAAGGGTTATGGTCAATTACACATTGACGGCATTGGGGTACGGAAATAATCTGGAGTACGGCCAGTTCTCCAAGATTGCTGATCAGCTCGAGAATGCAGGCGCCAAGCTGTTGAATACCTTCAATTCGTATTATTCAGCTATTGAATGGCGGGTGAAACGAAAGGCGCTGGAGCAAGAGGGAGTGCCGGAAAGTATCCTGTTTCTGCAGGATAAAGTGCAAGAGGATGTTGAGGTCACAGGACTGAATGTCATCGATCATCGGAAGTTTATGGTCATAGATGGGGTAACCTCGATTATAGGCAGTGTAAATATTGGTGACCAATATACGTATGAGACCCCAGTGCAGGCATCCTCTGCAATGAGTATAGATGGACATCCACAGGGGATTCCTAGTAAAGAGGCTGAGTGGCATGATGGCTGCTTCCGGATTCGCGGCGCTGCAGCGCAGCCTTTGAATGCGATGTTCTATTCTCGCTGGCTGCTTCTAGGCGGAGATCATTTTGATGTGAATGATGTCTTTTATTATCCTGATGTGGATTATCATTTTGGTGAGGAAGAATGTACGCTGTTAGCAAGCTTTCCAGGTAACCCGGTTAACCTGATACAACAATATTATCTGGATTTAATTACTTACGCGGCTGAAGAGACTATCATCGTGAATCCTTATTTGATTGATCAGGATTTTTGGGATCGGCTCGGGCTGCTTGGTCCGGAATGCTCGTGTAATTTGAACATTTGTAACCCGCTGGAGGTTAATGATCATCCTACAAATCGCGCGGCGGTAAGAGGCAATATGTATATGCCGTTTATTAACGGTGTTTCCTTCTATGACTACAGTGCCACCGGTCGATTTTCCCATTGGAAAATTACCTATGATCATAGATCACAAGCCGTTTTTCATGGTTCATATAATATCAATGAAAGAAGTGCCTGCCACGATTTTGAGCTGGGAATGCTGGTAAAAGGGGAGGCCTTTGCAGAGCAGATAAAGTCTATGATCGATTATGACCTGAGTGTCTCGCGGAAGATTACCAGTAAAAGTGAGTTCTTTAAGCATCCTTGGCTACATCCTAGTACTTATCTGAATAAGGCAACCCAGAATTATACTTGATAAATTGGGCTAATTCTCATGATATAATGATCGTTATAAATCATTAGGGTGGAGTATGGGCTATGCAAATCAAAATTACAAAAAGTGGTTTGAAAAAGGACGAGGTATTTTTTCTCACAGAATTTGGGGAGGGCCGGGGAATCTGGTGTGGTGCTCCTGTGAATCCAGGGGCAGAAATGGATGTGGAATTCGAGCTTTCGGAGCTGCTTATGAGGTGGGTGGATATCCATCCTGTGCCTGCAGGTGAGTTCAACATCAGGCTCGAACAGGATAGGGTTATTTTTACGGGCGTGTTGGAGAATATTGAAGAAGATGGCACAGGATTTTTACGAATAGGTGAAGGGTTAGTGATGTTCGAGTGTCTCGGTGAACCTATGGCACTGGGTGTGTTCGTAGAATTGCAGGTCCGTGATGTGCGAATCTATCCCTTCAGTATTTGACGCTTCTTAGGGACTAAGATAACATACAAAGATAACATTAGATTCAGAAAGTTAAGCATGAGGAGTAGAAAGCTATGAACACCGAAATTCAGCAATTTAAGACCGAATTCTTCAAGGCGCTGGCTCATCCGATGCGTATTCGTATTCTGGAGCTGCTTAGCGAAGGTGAGAAGAATGTGAATGAACTGCAGGCTATTCTCGGCTCGGAAGGTTCTGCTGTATCCCAGCAGCTAGCTGTTTTACGCGCCAAAAATGTAGTAACCAGTGTGAAAGAAGGCACCACAGTCATTTATGCCTTGCGTGATCCTCTGATCAAGGACCTTCTGGTTGTGGCCAAACAAATATTTGATAACCATCTCGTGAATACCATTTCATTACTGGAAGGCATGCGCGGCGAGTGAAAATGGAATAGATTAACGTTATTTTGGCGTTGACAACAGTCGCGTCCTAGAGTAATGTTCTTCTTATATTCAAATAATCAGATATTTAAAGAAAAGAAGGTTTGAACATGACAGGGCGGGGTCGTTATAAAGGCTACAACATGAACGCTTTTCGCAAGGATTTGATATCAGGGACAATCGTCGGGGTTATTGCCATTCCTTTAGGGATGGCATTTGCTATTGCTTCTGGTGTAAAGCCGGAATATGGCATTTATACGACAATCGTTGCCGGTATATGTATTTCATTGTTCGGGGGATCGAAATTTCAGATTGGTGGACCGACAGGTGCATTTATTCCTATCTTGTTTGCCATTGGGATGCAGTATGGTTATGAGAACCTGCTGTTAGCGGGGATGATGGCGGGGGTTATTTTAGTCCTCATGGGATTGTTAAGGCTGGGTGTACTGATTAAATTTATTCCGAAGCCGGTCACGATTGGTTTCACAGCCGGAATAGCGGTTATTATCTTCACCGGACAGATTGCTAACTTCCTTGGGTTAAGGGATATTGAACGACACGAGAGCTTTGTAGATAACATGAAAGAAATTGGACTTCATCTATCGACGATCAATGGATATAGTATCCTGACCGCCGCGATTTGTCTGGCCGTTGTTATCCTAGCGATTCGCTTCGCTCCGAAGGTGCCGGGTTCATTGGTCGGTCTTCTTTGTGCGACTGTCATAGCAGCGTTATTTTTTAGCGGTAAGGTGACTACGATTGGTTTGGCCTATGGGAATATCCCTAATACACTGCCAAGCTTCCGTTTTCCGACCATTACCTGGGAGCGGATTACACTGCTGATTCGTCCGGCCTTTATCATCGCGATGTTGGGTGCTATTGAATCCTTATTGTCAGCTGTCGTAGCTGATGGGATGACGGGCAGCCGCCATAACAGCAACCGTGAACTGATTGGTCAGGGAATCGCCAATATTGCAGCTCCATTGTTTGGAGGAATTCCAGCCACAGGTGCCATTGCCAGAACCGCCACAAATATCAAAAGCGGCGCAGTTTCTCCGATCTCAGGGATCGTTCATGGGGTAGTGGTATTCCTAATTCTTCTGTTGTTTGCACCCTATGCTTCTAGTATTCCGTTGGCAGCGATGGCTCCTATCTTGATGGTAGTAGCTTGGAATATGAGTGAGCGTAAACAATTTCTTCATTTGCTTAAAATCAAAACAGGTGATTCTTTGGTATTATTCATCACCTTCTTGTTGACGATATTTGCAGATTTAACGCTGGCCGTAGAGGTGGGATTGATTCTTGCGGTGATTTTGTTTGTGAAACGGATGGGAGAGGTTCATCTGGTATCCAAAGTATTGCCTGATCCTAATTCCGTCAAGGTAGGAGCACATATGGTAACGGAGAGTCATGATTGCCCGCAGATTGGGATTTATACCGTGGAAGGGCCGCTGTTTTTTGGCGCTGCGTATAGATTTGATGACACCATGCCGGGTTATGGCTCCGATCAGCCGAAAATTATATTAATGCGGATGGGAAAAGTGCCATTCATGGATACTACGGGCGAATCCAATCTGGCGGAGCTGGTGCGGCATCTCCATGCTGTTGGAGGGAAACTGATGATCTCCGGTGTTCAGCCGCAGCCGCTTGAGCTACTTAAGAGAACCGGGCTATATGACAAAATAGGAGAGGCACAGTTCTATCATCATACCGGTGAAGCGATCAATGAAGCTCTTAGCAGTATTAATCACAATAAATGTATCGGATGCAGTCATGCGGCGTTTAGGGAGTGTACGGCATTATCCTGTCAGGAGGATGCAGGTGGACTACGAGGTCTGACAGGACGCAAGAAGCCAGCATTGCCTCTGAACTAATCAGCGGTACTTGAGCTTAATAAATAAAGTCGGCCTGGGCGCTATTCTTGCGTCTGGGCTTTTGTATTAAAATTGGACTTCGGAATTCTGAATTTGTACAATTAGGTATAAGTTTAATGTAATCAATATCGATAAGGAGAATATAAGCTCATGAAGGAATTGAATTATCCGAAGGTGTTTATGCTCTTGGCGGGATTGTCTGTCGCTACATTGGCGGTATATCGTGTAGTGTCACTTCAGACGGATTCGTTTTACGGTTTTTTAATTTGGAATTTGTTCTTAGCATGGATTCCGTTTTTATTCTCCATGGCTGCTTATGAGCTAGACAAAAGGAAGATAGGCGGTCTATTACTTCTTCCTTTGGGTGTCGCGTGGCTGCTGTTCTTTCCCAACGCGCCTTATCTCATGACTGACCTGGTGCATTTAACGGTAAGAAAAAGTAGATATATCGTGGAGGGAGCCATTCAGAATCGCTACTGGTATGACTTGGTCACTCTTTTATTGTTCACCTGGAGTGGATGGTTGACCGGTTTTTTCTCATTGTATCAGTTCCAGACGGTCATTTATCGTAAAAGCAACCTGCTGTGGTCATGGGTATTCGTGCTTGCGGCATGTATGCTCGGGGGATATGGTGTACTGCTTGGCCGAGTCTACAGACTCAATAGCTGGGACGTCCTGACGGACAGGCATCAGTTGTATCAACTTGTTCTGGATAGCCTGAATCTCCAGTCCGTATTTTTCAGCTTGTTCATTGCCTTTGTCCTGCTGGTCATTTACGCGACGATGTATTGTCTACTCAATGCTCTTGGCACAGGAGAAAGACGAAGAGTTACCAGAGGGTACTAATCGGCACACTCCGGCTCAAACTGGAATTGCTTCAGATCTACCACACCTTTTCCATTAAAACTAACTCCCTCTCCCTGTAGATAGAGCCTCTGGAGGGAGTTAGACTCATCCTCAGTTAGTGCGATCATTCCCTTAGCATTAATGACCCGATGCCAGGGCAGCTTATATTTTTTGCTCATGGAATGAAGGATGCGAACGACCTGCCTCGCTCCTCTTGGGCTGCCTGCCGCGCGGGCAACTCCTCCGTAAGTCATCACTTTACCTTCTGGTATAGACTGTATGATATGAATAACTCTCTCAGTAAATGGTGTCATAGTAAGCTCAAGCTCCTATATCTTATTTTTATCCAATGAACAACAGATAAATCAATTCTAAACGAAACGGGGGACGAACAGGAGGATTTTTTGAGAATAGCAAAAAAGGGGTTGCAAAGCAATAAATACGCGTGGTATATTTTAACTGTAAAAATAATCTAAACGTTTAACAACGTGATTAAAAGAGTTCCCATAATAAGATAGGAGAAGGTGTAATGAGGAAAACCAGCATTAAAGACATAGCCGCAAAGGCTAATGTTTCGATTGCTACAGTCTCCTATGTGCTTAATGGTACCCGCAATGTACGTTCCGATACAAGGGAACGAGTTGTTGCAGCCATTGAGGAGTTGAATTATAAGCCGAATGCTATTGCGAAGAGTCTCAAGCTCAACCGTACGAATACAATAGGTGTTATTGCAGAAGATGTGACGGTATTTAACACCCCCGATATTATCGATGGAATTAATGATTTTGGAGATCGTAATGATTTGCATATTTTACTGGTGAATCTTCGTTTGGACAAGCGTATCGGCCGTAACTTCTCGAATACGGAAGACTATCGAAAGTATGCCGCTAATGCGGTTGCCGAACTGCTCAGTAATCAAGTGGATGGGATTATTTATATCGGTGTTCATCCCCGTGATTTAACGGGTTTAATCGATACGGAAGGTAAGCCTATTGTGTATACCTACTCTTACACACAGGACGATATCTCTATCCAGTATAATGATGAGCAAGCTGCTTACCAAGCCATGTCCTACTTGGTTAACCAAGGACATAGCAGAATTGCTGTAATCAGTGGGTTGATGGATTCAATCCCTTCCAGATTAAGACTGAACGGTTATTACAAGGCCGTTACTGAATATCAATTACCGTTCGATCCACTGTTAATTAAGATGGGAGACTGGGAGAGGGAATCAGGGTATCGTCTTACCTCCGAGTTGCTCGCTTTGCCGGAGCCTCCAACCGCGATTCTTTCCATGAATGATGTAATGGTTGTAGGTATTTTGCAGGCGGCAGAGGAAAAAGGGTTTAAAATACCGGATGATCTGTCGGTTGTCGGTTTTGATAATCGTGAATTCAGTGATTACTTACGCCCGCGTATAACAACAATGGGACTTCCGCTACATGAGATGGGCTATCAAGCTATTGAGGTGTTGTTCAATTTAATCAAGGGGACGAAGATGGATTCACTGACCATGCCGGAGTGCCGGTTGATCGAACGTGATTCTGTGGCTACGTTAAAAAATGCTGTGAGACAAAAATAAGTTTCACAGCTCCTTTTTCCTCATAAATCTAAACGTTTAACTTAAAATATTGAAGAGGTGCTAGGCAATGACGATTCTAGGCAACGAAAATTTCAGGATGGAGTTAAGCGACCGCGGAGCGCTTCAGTCTCTGATATTACAGGGCGACCCTAGTGAAATGAATTGGGTAGTTGATCCGTCTTATTTGAAAGAGGCAGGTTATGCGGATACAGATAAGCTATTCGGAGAATGGACAATAGAGCTAGACGGGAATATCATAAAAAGCACTGATCTGTTGCCCAAAATCACGCCAGAAGGAAAAAACCGTGTATTTGTGGATTTTGAAGGTGCGCCGATTGCAATCAGACTTACATATTCTTTGGAAGATGAGCGACTAAGATGGACTATTGAAGCTATGAACCGCTCAACACAGTCTGTAAGAATTAATGGACTTCATGTGTGGTTTTCGCTCGCTTATGTCATGTACAGAGATGAAAATGTGCAGCGCAATATGAGTCAGTCCTGTGCAGTATTCCCCCATCTTGGTGGAGATTTCGCTAAAATTGCTGCCATTCGACGGAGCAACGAAGCACCACATCTGGGTGTTTATGGTGTTCAGGGCAGAACAGTAACCGTAGGTACTTATTGTAGTTATAAGAATCGTTTTCTTGAGCAGGTTTCCCCTTCTTTGGATGGTCTGCTGTATCATCGGCTATCGTTGGTGGAGGACGGATCATCTATGACCGAATCTGCAGCTGCCGACTGGATATATGGTGGCGCTTACAGTCCGCTGGATCTTGACGCTGGAGAGACCTCCAGCTGGGAATACATATTCCATCCCTGTCAGAATCGAGATGATTTCTATAGGCAGGGTATGGCCTATGGACATCCGCGCTGGAGCTATACGCCTGTATTAACCCGGGGAGGAAGGTTCGAAGCTGTTGTTGATCTGCCGCAGGGCCAGGCTCTACGTGAGCTGCGTTTGTATAGCACTTCAACGGCAACGGAGCTGATCCGCCAGGAGAATATTACGAACGAAGCTGTACGGTTGGAGTCAGGCAGCAGCTACACTATATCTTTACAGCGTTTGGAGCCGGGAGAACATAAGCTGGAGCTGGGGCTAGAAGATGGACGGACCGATATCCTGGTCTGGAATGTACTGGAGTCGATTGACCTGATTCTGGAAAAGAGAGCCGAGTGGTTGGTAAATAACAACTTTGGAGGGACAGGTGAGGCTGAGAGGCCATATGCCTTCCGTCCGCTATCGAATCAGGGAGAATCGCTGGGTAAGGTTGCTTTTCTTCTGATGAAGAATAGCATGGCCAAGGCTGTCCCCGAACAAGTAGCTAAGGCCGAGATTGCCGCAGTATTGGATGTGAAGGAGCATTGGTTTGAAGGCGGAGATTTCAATCATCCGCGTCCCTTGTATGGAGAATTCTACCGCATTTATGATCTGGATTATATTGGGCATGTCTTTTATCTATTGTCACGAATGGATGGTTCATTACTTAAAATTCATTCTCCTAGAGAATATCTACAATGGACTGCCGAAATCATGTGCCTTCGCCTAGACCCTGATCGGCATAGTGGGCAGCGTGAACAGGATGAGAGCCGTCTAAATGGTATATTTGTGCTCTATATTCTTGATTTATTAGAGGCACTGAAGCAGAGCGGTCTTTCAGAAGAGTATAAACGTCTACTTACCTTATGGGAGCAATTTGGCAGAAATCTGGAGACAGGGATACAGCAGTATGAGGGAGCTATAACGGAGCATTTTTACGATAATGCAGGATTTGGTCCTACCTGTGAAACATTGTGTCACCTTGGAAATAAAGAGGAGGCTCAGCGTTATGGGCAACTAATTCTGGCAAATATCGGATTCAGCAATGATTACAGAGTGCAGAATCCGGATCGTTGGTGGGAAGCTTTGTCGTATATGATTCATTCCCTTTGGGGTGGATTGGTAGCAGGTGCATCCCGGGTTGCCTATGAATTCCTTGGAGACCCTGAATATTTGGAAGCCGCTTACCGTTCTACGATGGCAGTATTCAATTGTTACGATTGGAATGTACGCTCTACTCCACGCCGTTTGTTGCCTGGAGAGGCAGCCTCTACATATAGTGTGGCAGCTCCTAACCTGAACATGCCAGAATTGTCGCGAAACCGTTTTGGGCAATCCGTATTTGTGGGGGCAAGTGATTCCTTGTTTGCTTCGCTGTTCTCGGGTGTGACAGGAGATGATTGGGATATGGGGGAGGAGCTAGTGGCCTATCTAATGGGCTTCGGGACAACCACATATTTGTACAGGGATCCACGCGGAAAGATGCGCTGTATTAACGGTTATATTGAAGAAGACTCGGAGGGCTGGATCGTAACAAGTTACGCTGCATATCCGTCAAGATATGTGCTGCTTGAGGATAAGCTCGAATATCGCACAACTGAGGGGATACTAGAGCCTCGCGTAAGACTGGCAGGCGGAGGAATATTCAGCCCTTGTCTGTAATCGCTAAGAATGACAAACCATGATGATTTTAGGCTAAAGCTTTAAATGCTTGGCTTGAAATAAATAGATATGAAAAAAAGGGAGGCAACAAACATGAAGTTTGGAAAACGTACTCTAGTTCTATCTTTAGCATCAATGATGGTTTTTTCCGCACTGGCAGGCTGTTCGGGCGATTCCAACAACGCGGCTCCAAAGGCATCTGAAGGGTCTGGAGCAGCCAACAAAGAAACTACGCCTGATAAAGATGTAACCTTGGAATTATTGTATTGGGGTGATGATGTACAGAAAAAGCTGGTAGAAGCGGCAGCAGAAAAATATACAGCCGACACCGGAGTGAAAATCAATGCACAAGTACTTCCAGCAGATGGCTCCTTTGATACATTTATTCAGACCCGGCTCGAATCCGGTGAACTTCCAGATATCAGTTATATGGGTGAAGGCGATATCCAAAAGTACAATGAGATGGGAATTATCGAAGATATCAGCGATTTATTAGCGGACGGAAGCATTCCTGAAAAACTATCAGCGATTACAATCCATTCACCTGAGCAAAAAGTGATCGGAGTCGGCCTATCCAACCAGTTGGAGCTGCTTTACTATAGCAAGTCCAAATTTGATGCAGCAGGCCTTGAATATCCACCCTCCAAAGTTGAAAATGCGTGGGATTGGGATACATTCGTAACAAACGCGAAAAAGCTAACGACAGATACTAAAGGAAAAACAGCGGCAGATGAAGGCTTTGATGCTGCTCTGACCGAGAACTACGGGCTTGGTATGACAGCGGGACGGGAGTTCCACCATTTCTGGGCAGCTTATGCCAACGGTGGCGGGATTGTTTCCCCGGATGGAAAGGAGTTTCAATGGGATTCTCCCAAAACGGTTGATGCCATCCAGAAGCTAGCTGATCTCGTTAACAAAGACAAGGTTGCATCCGCTTTCAATTACACTTGGAATTCTGGAATTGGTTCTGCGGTAGACGCTTTGAGTGGTGGTTATGCCATGGCAATCAGCGGCTCTTGGGATCTAGCTAATATCAAAGGTAATGAAGATATCGGCGTTGGCGTTCTGCCTAAGATGGAAAAGGCAGTAACGATGAACTGTGGTGCTCCGCTTGTTGTGTACAATACATCGAAGCACATTGAGGAAGCCAAGAAATTCTATGCTTACATGGTAAACCCTGAGAACAGTCTGGAGCTGCTGAAGAGTGGTGCGTGGTTGCCGAACCAGGCAGATTGGTATACCGATCCTACCTTGGTTGAAAAGTGGACCTCCGATCTTCCTGAAAGCGCAAAAGAAACTATCCTTAGTTATTCCACAACGAAAGACTCTATCGCACAATGGCCTGCATATTACGTTCCTGCCTACCTCAAGATGAATACTGAATATGAGAAATCTATTGATCAGGCGTTGGCAGGTAAGAAAAGTGTTAAAGAAGTCTATGACGCGATCATGCCAGCGATCAAGCAGTTGTTCGAGAGCGGCAAGGTTTCCTAATTAGAGCTTATATTTGAAAAGAGGGCTATTGCTTATGAACCCAGAGAGCAAAACCGAAACGGCTGCGGTCTATGTTAAAAAGCATGCCAGAGGTGTCACCAAAGAGGCGGTGGCTGGATATTTGTTTGCAGCACCGGCCATTATTGGATTTTTGGTATTGACGCTTTATCCGATGTTGGCCAGTTTGTTTTACAGCTTTCATAAAATAACGATTATGAGCGGAAGCCAAGTTATGGAGTGGATTGGACTGGATAATTTCCGGTACATATTCACCAATACCAGCTCCGAATTCAAGAAATCCATAACGGTAACCTTGATTTATGCCTTCATTAACGTGGCGCTTGTAATCACCTTTTGTCTGATTGTTGCACTCTTATTGAACCGTAAATTTATCGGCAGAAACTTGATGCGGGCTATATTCTTTCTGCCGTCTGTAGTTCCGATGCTGGCGACAACAATTGTGTGGCAGATGCTTCTACAGAACCAAGCCAAGGGTGGATTGCTTAACTGGATTTTATTGCAGATAGGAATAGCCCCTGTTGATTTCCTGACAGATCCCATCCGTATTTTTGAGACATTGTTTATCATGAGCTTGTGGACCTGTGGTGGGACGATTGTTGTGTTCATCGCTACGCTGCAGGATGTTCCGGGAGAATTGCTGGAAGCTATCGAGATGGACGGGGGAAATGCTTGGCACAAGTTCCTCAAAGTAACCTATCCGACGATCAAGCCTGTCCTCTTTTTCCAATTGATTATGTGCATGATGACCTCTATCCAGATTTATACGCAAAGTGTGGTGTTGTCCAGAAATGGTGCACCCGATCGGATGACTTATTTTATCAACGTTATGATCTATGACCATTCATTTGTTCAGGTAGGGATGCGCGGTTTGGCGTCTGCTGAGGCATGGGTCGTCTTCCTAATCACTATGGCCATTACTGGTGTGCTGTTCTACTTCCAGGGCGCATTTAAAAGGGACGATTCGATGGGCAAAAGAAAGAAGGCGAGATAATGGCGGCTACCGCAATTATGAATTATACAAGTATCCAGAAAAAAAAGAAAAGAGCTAAAGCCATCAATACCGGGCTGATTCTGCTCTCCTGTCTGCTAGCAGTGGTGTTTGCTTTTCCGCTTTATTGGCTGCTGCGAGGTGCCTTCGTGAGCCATACAGAAATACTGGCGCGGCCGCCTGTGTTTTTCCCTGAGTCACTAAATGTCGATAATTTTCGGCTTGGGTTGGAACGTATTCAGTTCCTGCGGCAGCTCTGGAATTCAGTTTCGATTGTAGTTCCTTATGTGATCGGGACGGTGCTGACGACAAGCTTTGCTGGGTATGCCTTTGCTAAGCTGAACTTTCCGCTGCGCGGGATGTGGTTCGTGCTGGTCATCAGTACGATGATGCTGCCTAGTGCCGTAACCCTGCTGCCACAATATTCTCTGTACACTTCTTTGGGACTAGCTGGCAAACCTGCTCTTATTATTCCGGCCTTTTTCTGTGCAGGCGGCAACGCGTATTTTGTCTTTTTGCTCCGGCAATTTTTCATGACGATTCCACTAGAACTCAGTGAAGCTGCCAAGATTGACGGTGCGGGTTATTTCCGTATCTACTCCCGCATCATGCTGCCGCTTATACGTCCCGCAATGATTGTTGTGGCGTTGTTCAGCTTTATCAACTGTTGGAATGAATTTTTCTACACTATGATTTATTTGAAGACTGAAGCAGATTATACGCTGCCTATGGGCTTGTATATTGTGAACGGGATGCGCATTCCGAACTATGAACAGGTCATGGCACTGGCGCTCGTCGTTACAGCTCCTTGTCTAGTATTTTTCTTGATCGGCAACAAATATTTTGTTGAGGGCATTACATTAACAGGAATCAAGGGATAAAAAGGAGGAATTCATCCAAATGACAAGTCATAAATGGCCCAGAAGAGCTTCTGTAGCGGCATTATGCGCGGCTGTGGTATTAAATGCAGGGATTGTTCCCGTATCGGCTAACTACACGACTGATTTCTATCATGAAGGTGTAGGCACCGATTACGGGCAGGCGAAGTGGAAGGATAATTCTATTGTTAAGGAAGGCGTTAATTTCAGCGATGTCACCGTCGGAGAAATGATGCAAGCGATTGAAGCTTTTGATTTTGAGGCTTTTGCAAAAGATAATTCCGATTTGCCTTGGCTTGACGCCTTGCTAGTTAACGAAGGTGTCATTCCGGATGATGTCAACGACGAAGTTAGCGCCAATACTCTGTTCAGCCGGGGAAGCGCTTTGTACATGAAGACTCAGGATAATACCAAGCTGGGTTTTGTGGGAACGGTGCATTACGCGGATACTTTGAACAAGGACACGATGTATAACATCACCCTTTCTACAGGAGACTTGGCGGAACAGAAAAATGTGCGGAAGAACTACCCGAGTCATGAGAATCAGACCTACACAAGCGGAGGCCTGGAGATTAACCAGCGGAAATTTATTTCCAGCTATAACAGTGCTGTAACGCTGCTTCAATTGAAGAATCCTACAGCCAGCGATATAACGTTGACGATGAAGGTTAAATCACCTTTCGTCTCAGCGGCTGAGGGTGATGAGCTGGTGGGTTACAGAGTGGCTGCTCCGCTAATGATAGGCAAAGCTGGGCAAAAGGTAGTTGAAGCAATGTCCTACGTGGATGTTCACCTGAGCGGAAACGGCATGAGTCCTTCCGGAAATGAACTGGTTAAAGAGATTACAGTGCCCGCCGGTGGCTCCGTTGACCAAAAGGTAGTCATGGGTTGGCTCGCGGATGAAATACCAGGCTCAAAGCTGCATTATGAGAGCTTTAAGGCTGCTGACAGCAATGATACAGCCTTTTCCGCACAGGTGCGGGAGTACAACGAGTGGTGGGCAGAGAACATTCCATATATCGATGTTCCCGATGAGAATGTGAAGAAGGTACTTTATTATCGTTGGTGGTGTAACCGCTTTAATTTGCTGGATGCCAACATTCCGGGCAATGACTGGCAGTTCCCGATGAACATGGAGGGCGTTCTTGGCTACAACAACGGGATTACGGTCAGTGTACCTTGGGCGATGCAGGATCTGAAATGGCTGCGTGATCCTTCCTACTTGTATGGAACCTGGCTGGCTCAAGGGGAATATTCCGAGAATAAGAACTATAAAAATAATCCCGGACGTCCTAACATCTGGACTTGGGATATGATGCAGAACACGTCGCAAGTAGGCTGGGATGCTTACAAGATTTACGGTGGTGGTCAGGAAATACTGAAGAAGTTCGCTGATTTTTCCGCCACTGATGTTACCGGCACACTTGAACATTTTAAAGGCACTAATCCAAATCTTGTTTATTATAACCATGGTCCGATTACAGGTAATGACGGAGATACCGTATCCATGCACTGGAATGGCAGTGGTAACTATGCCCGGCTGGATGGTTCTTCTACTACTTACGCCAATGCAGTGGCAACAGCGAAGATGTACGAGCAGCTTGGGGATACTGCGGGTGCAGCTAAAATGAACACTGTGGCGCAGAATATTAAGAATTCAATTCTGAATGAGATGTGGTACGACAAGGCTGACTTTGATGGTGACGGTGTGGCGGATACGAATGGTACAGGCAGCTTTTTGCACAAAAAAGTTGTGGGTGGTACCGATGTATTCAACCCTTGGCGGGATAATAACATGTTTGTCTTTAACTTTGGTGTAGTACCAACTGAAGGTGAAGAAGGATATGAGGCGAAATATTTATCCCAGTTGTCTGATTACGCAGATCCGAATTATTATCCGATCTTTCCCTTCTTTACAGCGGATCAGAACAGCATTATGAAGCGGGTGGAAGATTTCAAGAACGGCAAGACGGATGCCTTCGGTACAGACCAGTTCGCATGGTGTAACTTCGGCAACTATATTAATACCGTTCGTGCCTCTCTGCGCTATTATCCTATAGATAACATCAATAGTGACGTTTACAAAACACTGTTTGATTGGGGCGCTTGGTTGCATACAGTGGAGCCGGGCAATACGGACCACCTGGACTC
Organism: Paenibacillus sp. FSL H8-0315; assembly: GCF_038005365.1. NCBI lineage: Bacteria > Bacillati > Bacillota > Bacilli > Caryophanales > Paenibacillaceae > Paenibacillus > Paenibacillus sp. FSL H8-0315. Next base: position 3,966,345 of record NZ_JBBOTA010000001.1, read on the forward strand.
TAATGAATTTTTCTGGCTGGAGGATTACTTCTTCGGTACGCCATGGACAAAAGACAATCCTCCTAACCCTAGTGGAGATATGGTACGGGCATGGATTCACCACGATACGCTTGGCATGATGAATTACACTGTGGTTGAAGATATGGCGGGTATTCAGCCACGGACAGATGACAAGATCGAGCTATGGCCGATTAATGTTGATTATGACTATTTTGCTGTAGATAACGTGCGTTATCATGATGCTAACTTATCTATCGTATGGCAGGATCCTGCTAAATACAGCGACAATCCTCATTATCAAGGTATTCCAGCAGGTTATTCGCTCTTCATTAATGATGAACTCGTAATGACAACTAACGAAATGTCCCATCTGATTTATGATACAGCTACTGGTAAGGTGGAAAAACCTTCAGGTGATGTAACTGGGGCTGTTGGCGATAACTCGAAGACACAGGTGTTATATGAAAAAGGCAGTGCTACGACACTTGCTGCGGCAGATCAAACATCCCTAGCTAGCAATGAGAAGACTGTCGATATGTTTAATAAAGCAGGCGTAGATATTGTTAATGAAGGTACGAATCTGGCTGTTGCTTCAGGCACTACTGTTGAATCGACTTATATCAAGAGCGGTTCGAACATCCGCAACCTGGCGGACAATTCGACAATCGCATCGATTAATCATACGTCAAACACAGCTTTATTCGGAGGTTCGCCGAATTCCGTCGATACGGTTACGTTCAAATTTGATGGAGTCCAGGCTGTGGACAATGTAAAAGTCTATTTCTATAATGACCGGCTTCTGAACGGTTATGGTACACCACAGACATTCGGTGTCGAATATCAGGATGCTGATGGAAGTTGGAAACCAGTGGAGGGGCAATTCCGCTATCCGGAGTATATTGCTTCCAACTATAACAATGTAGAGTTCCAAAAGGTTAACACTGCAGCGATTCGCATTCATGTGACGCATTCGCTGGAACTTGCGACCGCCATAAAGGAGATTCAGATCTACAACAATAATCTGGAGGTTAAGGCGGCTGCCAATCAGGCACCAAAGGTTTATCTAGAAACACCATTGAAGGTTGAGCAAAATGTGCCTCTGACGATTATGCCACAAATCGTTGATGATGGATTGCCAAGTGGCAAGCTGACTTATACCTGGGAGAAGATTTCAGGTGAAGGAGAAGTAGAGGAGACAGGGCTTGATAAGGCCATGCTGCAAGCAACCTTTAAGGCGACTGGTGAATACGAATACCGCCTGACTGTTAGCGATGGGGAACTTGAAACTGTCGTGAAGGTTCCAGTCACCGTATTTGTAGCTACTGCAGAACTGACAGAGATGATCGCGAAGTTTGCGGATCGGGATTCCGGCAGACTTGTCCGGAACAAGGATGATTTTACTGCGGCAACATGGCAAGAGCTGCAAGCTGCACTGACTGCTGCCAAGGCATTGCTGGCTCAGGGAGAATATACACTGGAAGAGATCAAAGTGGCAACGGATCAAATGCGGATGGCGGTGGATAACCTTAGATACAGAAATGCTGCCCTTTTGGCTACGCCTAGTGCCTCTTACACTTCGGCATGGGAGTCTGTGTATGGCATTAATGATGGTTATATCCCTTATACTTCAGCAAGTATTTACAATAGCGAAGCAGAAACTCAGTATGGGAACTGGGGCGGTCCCGGTGAAAGCCATTGGCTACAACTGACCTGGAAAGAGCCCGTGACTTTGTCAGGCAGCTCCGTGTACTTCTATGATGATGAAGGCGGTGTACAGGTACCGGGAGATTACAGCTTCGAATATTGGGATAAGGATGCCGGAAAATACGTACCGGTAACGGGCCTGAGCGAGAAAGGCAAAGCAAGAAATGCTTTTAACGAGGTAACCTTTGACGAGGTGAAGACGGATAAACTCCGTTTGATTCTTAATAAGCAGTCCACTAGTATTTGGACAGGCGTTAAGGAATGGCGGGCAATTTCGTCTAAGCCAGAAGGAGAAGTTCCTGCTCCCGGCGACCATGGTGCGATTGTAAGCATTGAACAGATTGCGGTGAGTACGACAGTTAACGTCGTGCCTACTCTTCCAGCTAAAGTTACGGTAACTTACGCCGATAAAACGACAGGCTTGGCAAGTGTGGTATGGGAGGAAATTCCCCTTAACAAACTCACCATTGCTACAGACTTCACTATATTTGGTAAAGTGGCGGGCACCGATATTGCTGCCAGCTGCCGCATCAGTGTGAGGTACGATAAATCTAAACTTAAAGCAGCCATTGATACAGCGGAAGATCCTTCGGTAAATGAAGAGAATTATACCGGAACGCCTGAGCAATGGGATGCACTACGCATTGCACTAGAGGCTGCTAAAGCCACTTATGCAAATGACGGTGCTACCGATGGTGATATTAATGTGGCATATTCCAATTTGAAAAATGCCTTTGAAGCCTTACAGCCTGTCGAAGCTCATGATGCAACGATCAGCGGAATCACAATTCCGGGCGGATCTATTGATCAGGTAGCCAAAGAAATTATTTTACCGGATACGACTACACTTGATGAGCTGAAGGAAGGACTTACTGTTCCGGTAGGGGTTACCTTCGCTGTGTACGAACCCGATAGCATTACTATTGCGGGAGAAATTCAAACGGGTTACAAGGTCATTGTGACGGCACTGGATAAAACAACGACCAGAACGTATACCTTAACATTAGTTTCTGTAAATCCACCTCTCATAACGGCAGCCTTGGAGGAGAAGCTTAGAGCAATAGAGGCTCTGGATAAGAGCCTTTATGTAGAGGAGAGCTGGAATACTCTTGAGAAAGAGGTAGCACGTGCAGTGATGTTGCTGGAGAGTGGAACTGCTACTCAGGCAGACATTGATGAGGCATTAAGTCAGCTTACTGCGGCGGTTGCGGGCCTGAAGTTGCTTTCAGAAGCTACGCCAACACCTACGCCACCATCAACACCTGCACCGACAACGACACCTACACCAACATCAACACCTGCACCGACAGCGACACCAACGCCAACGGCAACGCCGAAATCAACAGAGGCACCGGGTACTTATGTGCCGGTAGCCACGGCAAAACCTTCGCCTAGCGCGTCTGCGACAGCTGCCCCTGCTGTAAGCAATGGTAAAATCATTGTCCAGATGGTTATCGGAGCAGATGGAAAAGCATTGGCTGAACTCACTGCCGCAGATGTTGAAAAGGCAGCAAAGGATGCAAAGGATGGTATGCTGTCCATTGTCGTGAATCCTACCGGAAACGCGAAACAAATTGTAGTTGAGCTGCCACTGCAGTCACTGGCAGCAGCGGGGAATGTTAAATCCCTCAAGATTGATACAGGAACAGCAAGCATAATGCTGCCGGAAAGTTTCCTGAAGACTTACAAAGATGCTAAGAACAGCAAACTTAAGCTTATTGTGGGCACTGGAGATATATCCGGATTGCCACTTTCGGTAAGCAGTCAGATGAATGCAGGTACAATTAAAGACATCAGTCTTAGCGTAGATGGTGTGGTTATTCCAGGCGATGTACTGAAGACATCGGGGATCAAGCTGGCACTTCCTTATACGCTGAAGTCTGGTGAGAAAGCTCATAAAGTAGTGGTTTATTACTTGAACAGTAATCAGCAACTAGAGACCGTTAAGAACGGAAGATTTAATACAGGAACACAGATGCTTGAGTTAAATTTGCAACAGCTTGGCAGTTATGTAGTGGTTCACTCGAATGTTTCATTCAAAGATACCGCTACAGCTAATTGGGCGGTAAACAGCATTGAAGCACTCGCAGCACGAGGCGCAATCCAAGGGATGGATGCTGAACACTTTAATCCAAGTGGAAATGTGACCCGTGCAGAATTCATCAAAATATTGATGAACGCTTTTGATTTACTAGATGAGACGGCTGTAAGCACATTTACAGACGTTAAGGATGGGGCATGGTATGCCAGTCCGATTGCGAGCGCTCAAAAGCTCGGTATTGTTAAAGGCAAAGCGGATGGCAACTTTGGTGCAAGCGAGGAGATTACTCGTCAGGAAATGGCGGTCATGATTTATCGTTTGGCTCAGACGATTAATATCCCATTGACTGACGGAACAAATGCTTCTGGTGAAGCATTCTCTGATGTGAACCAGTTGTCTGCGGATGCAGCCAAAGCTGTAGAAGTGATGCGTATTAGTGGAATTATTAACGGTATGACATCCAACCAATTTGGACCAAACGGCAAGGCTACAAGAGCGCAAGCAGCGACCGTGATCTTCCGCCTGTTTGAGCAGCTTCAATAATCATGCAGCAATACAAGATATAAAAAATCGTGCAGCAATACAAGATATAAAAAAGACGCAGGTGTCCCGTAGTCATGATCATGACTGCTGGGCACCTGTGTTTTTTTGCTGCCAACCCCAAACGCCTAATCTCATGCTCGTATCCACCACGCTCTTAAAACAAACTTTGCTTCATGGTATGTAATTTGCACGCAAGAGATCGCTAACGGACCCAGGAGCCCCTAAACGTTGCATTTATCGACTTTTGGTGTGCTATCGGACCCCATAGTCGCTATTGGCATGAAAATCGCCCGATTAGAGCCACTTTTGATGAGATAGCTGCACTGGAGTCCGAAAATGTGCCCAAAAGGCGGTAATTGAGCCAATAACGCCTCCTGAGTCCGTAAGCGTCTGAGGATGCACTCGGTGTTATCGTATCTGAGTCCGTAAGCCTCAGGGGATGTGTCCGGTGTTATTGCGCTAGGTCAGTAAGCCCAAAGGATGAGTGTGATTCGGCGGTAACGGACCCAGTAGCCCCTAAACGTTGCATTTATCGACTTTTGGTGTGCTATCGGACCCCATAGTCGCTATTGGCATGAAAATCGCCCGATTAGAGCCACTTTTGATGAGATAGCTGCACTGGAGTCCGAAAATGTGCCCAAAAGGCGGTAATTGAGCCAATAACGCCTCCTGAGTCCGTAAGCGTCTGAGGATGCACTCGGTGTTATCGTGTCTGAGTCCGTAAGTTCCAAGGGATGACTGGGATGCGGCGCTAACGGACCCAGTAGCCCCTAAACGTTGCATTTATCGACTTTTGGTGTGCTATCGGACCCCATAGTCGCTATTGGCATGAAAACCGCCCGTTTAGAGCCAATTTTGATGAAATAGCTGCACTGGAGTCCGAAAATGTGCCCAAAAGGCGATAAACGAGCAAATAACGCATCCTGAGTCCGTAAGCGCCTGAGGGTTTACTCGGTGTTATCGTGTCTGAGTCCGTAAGCGTCTGAGGATGCACTCGGTTGTTATCGTGTCTGAGTCCGTAAGCGTCTGAGGATGCGTTGGGTGTTATCGTGGCCGAGTCCGTAAGCGTCTGAGGATGCACTCGGTGTTATCGTGGCCGAGTCTGTAGGCCTCAGGGGATGTGTTCGGTGTTATCGTGCTAGGTCAGTAAGCCCAAAGGATGAGTGTGACTCGGCGGCAACGGACCCAGGAGCCCCTAAACGTTGCATTTATCGACTTTTGGCGTGCTATCGGACTCCATAGTCGCTATTGGCATAAAAATCGCCCGAACAGAGCCACTTTGAATGAAATAGCTGCACTGGAGTCCGAAAATGTGCCCAAAAGGCGGTAATTGAGCCAATAACGCCTCCTGAGTCCGTAAGCGTCTGAGGATGTATGCGGTGTTGCGTGCCTGAGCCGAAAGTGTCTGAGGATGTATGCAGTGAGTCGCTATTGGCATGACCCCAAGGGCTGATTTAGTGACTTACCTGCGGAACCCAGCCTATGGAGCAGTCTCATTTTCTTTCTTGTTGATCCCTTTTCAGTATAATTTTGGCGGATAGGATTTGGAGAGACGGGGGATAATTTCTAGGAAACCTAATTCTGACAGGAGTGACTACTGTGGAGGAACGGCCAGCAGGTGGGAACAGCAATACGTCTCAAAAAAACACAAAATCTGAGCAGACTCTGAGTACGTCACTGGATGAAATGATGACTTTGTTTCGAGACATATTCAAGAACGATGGAACGCTTAGAATCAGAGTGTTTAGCAACATGTTTAGTGATAGTCTTCGCTTTGGATTAGTCTATGTTGACGGAATGGTTGACAAACATATGATCCAAGAGGGGATTATCAAGCCCGTCATGGCATTTGATTTTACCGAAAAGGATTGTGGCAATAAAGCCGAGCTGATGGAGAACATCCGGACTCAGGTCATTAGTATTAGCGATGTGGTTGCCTCTGAGAATTTTGATGAAATGATCTATGCGATTATAGCTGGCAAGACCTTACTGTTGATGGACGGTTATGCCGGTGTTCTGAACATTGGTGCACAGGGTTGGGAGACGAAAGCTCTTGCGGAACCGGTGACCGAAAAAAGTGTCAAAGGTCCAAGGGAGGGATTTACGGAATCACTGTTAGTAAATCTCACTCTTATTCGGCGCAGGGTACAAGATTCCGAGTTGAAATTTGTTTTTAGTTCACTGGGAACACGGTCCAAAACACCGATATGTATCTGTTACATGGAGGGGTTAGCATCACCGGCTATTCTCAAAGAATTACAGAATCGAATTGAACAGATTGACATAGATCTTATTCTAGATACGGCATCTCTGGCGGAATTAATTAGAGACGAGCCCTATTCGCCCTTTGAAATGACAGGAAGTACAGAGCGCCCGGATGCCGTAGTCAGTAACATGATGGAGGGCAGAGTTGCCGTGCTCATTGAAGGCAGCCCGTTTGCAATGACTGTCCCCTATGTATTTGTAGAGAATTTTCAAGCCAGCTCTGACTATTACATTAACTTTTATTTTGGTTCCTTCAATCGAATGTTGAGAGTTTTTGGAGCTTTTTTGTCGATCAGTATACCTGCTCTTTACGTAGCTTTAGTTACCTATAGCCAGGAAATGATCCCAACCATGTTGTTGCTCAGTATTTCTACAGCAAGAGTAGCAGTCCCTTTTCCTACAATAGTAGAAGCGTTATTCATGTTAACTATATTTGAAATATTAAGAGAGGCGGGTGAGCGGATACCTACCTATATAGGACAGGCTATCAGTATCGTAGGCGCTCTCGTGTTAGGACAAGCAGCAGTGGAGGCTAGAATAGTTAGTGCTCCAATGATTATTGTAGTCGGTTTAACAGGAATCATGACGCTACTTAACCCTAGGTTGACCGGTCCTTTAATTATCGTAAGAACATTGCTGCTGGGTGCGAGTTTTTTTCTAGGGATATACGGTTATTTTCTTGGAATGCTTGGTTTAGTAGTTCATTTGATGAGTCTGCGTAGTTTTGGGGTTCCATACATGCTTGGAGTAGGCTCAATCCGTCCTCAGGACATTAAAGATACAGCGATCAGGGCGCCGTGGTGGCATATGTATCTGCGTCCGGCGTTAATTGGGGCACGAAATATGAGGAGAAAAGGTTCCAATAAAATAAGGAGAAGACCATGAGCAAGCTGAAAAGGATACTTCTGATTGTTACATCCATGATGCTTCTGATCTGCAATACAGGCTGCTGGAACTACTTTGAAATTGACGATATGTCGATTGTTGCCGGGGTCGCGATTGATAAGGGGAAAAAAGACGGTCAGTTATTGGTGACAACAGAGATTGTAGATACGAAGGAAGGAATGAAATCAAGTCAGGCTGGCTTCAAAATGATCACGCTCGCGGGTGAGACCATGTTTGATATTGTGAGGGGAATGATCTCGATTACTGGAAAAAAGTTATTTTGGAGCCATTCTAAGGCGATTATCCTTAGTGAGGAGATTGCAAGGGAGGGAGTCACCAAAGTAATAGATTGGTACAACAGGGATACGGAAACCCGATCGGATGTGTATATTTTTGTCGCTAAAGAGAAGTCGGCTCAAGAAATCATAAGTCTCAGCAGTTCGACTGAGAGTATTATGTCCTATGCACTTGCACAGCAGATGAGGACTGAGAAAAATGTAAGTACAGCGCCGGTTGTGGAAATTTGGGACTTCATAGATAAGCTCGAGGCTTCTGGTGAATATGCCATCGCTCCATTAATTTATGTTCATGAACAAAATAAGACGAAGAATGCACGAGTTAGCGGAACAGCTATTTTCAGGATGGATAAAATGATCGGTATGATCAGTGGCGAAGAAACGAAATACATGTTGTTTGCCAACAATCAAATCCAGGGAGGTGTGTTAATCGTAAAGGATGAAAGTGGAGAACCTGCCTTTTCCCTCGAAATTTTATCCAATCGTACAAAAATAAAACCTGTATGGATAAACGGTAAGCTCCAAATAAAGCTTAATACACTGACACACGCAGGACTGGACGAGGTCAAATCTTCGGGGGAATTCAATAATCTGGACAGCAAGAAGACTATAGAAAGGTGGGCTGAAAAAGAACTGGAGGAGCAGATTCTCTCCGTTATTCATAAGGTTCAGAAGGATTACCATGCAGATATTTTTGGATTTGGAGAGCTTCTTCATGAGAAAATGCCACGGACCTGGGAGAAAATCGAGAAAAACTGGGGGAAGGAATTTTCCAACGTAGAGATAGTAGTGAATTCCAAGGTGATTATCGAGAGCAGTGCACAAACGTCAAGGTCTATCAAGATTCATCAAAAATAGGTGATAAAATTGGTTGTTGTGGTCATATTTATCTATGCGGTAATTGTTTTGAGTGATCCTTATGGTCTATGGAAACAGGGGATGAAGCGGGATTTTTATGTTTCTTCCGCACTATGTCTGGTATCATTCTGTATTGCTTTTGCATTGGCAATGAGATGGTCACTCCCTAGTCCTTCACCATACCTAGAACACTGGATTAAGATGCTATTTTAGGGGACAAGCCTAAGGGAGAATAGAGTATGAACAAAGAGATCGTATCAACAGGGCATGCTATTAGTATTGCTGTCTTGTTTATTATGGGGACTTCAATATTTATGGGTGTGCCGGGAGAATCCGGTAACAGTAACTGGATCGCCGTATTATTAGCCATGGTACTGGTGGTCCCACTGCTGCTGATATATGCCAGACTACACATCTTATTACCAGGCAAGGATCTATTTGATATGTTGATTACCGTGTTTGGAGGCGTCTTGGGTCGAATCATTTCTTGTCTCTATATTTGGTATACCTTTCATCTAGGGACACTAATTCTTAGGGTTTTTGGAGAATTCAGTAGATCCGTTACTTTAACCGAAACACCAATGATAGCACCTATGGCATGTCTTGGACTGTTGTGTATATGGATAGTTAAGGCTGGGATTGAAGTGCTGGGGAGAAGTTCTAAGCTTCTATTACTGTTCGCAATATTTGTTAATCTAGTCATTGTCACCTTAGCTTTTTCCAAAATGGAATATCATCACCTACTTCCGCTGTTGGATAAAGGCTGGAAGCCATTATTTAACGATACGCTGGGCACATTTTCTTTTCCATTTGCAGAGGTTGTAGTCTTTCTGGGGGTATTCGGTAATTTATCGAAGAAGAGCTCAGCGAAGAAGGTATTATTTGGTGGCGTAGCGATTGCTGGGGCAATTATTATTATGGCTACACTACGGAACCTATTGATGCTGGGTCCTGAGGTCTTGTCTAGTTTATATTTTCCGGCTTATGTGTCTGCAGGGCGTATTAATGTAGGAGATTTTTTGACCCGAATTGAAGCGTCATCGGCAGTGGCTTTTGTAATCACAACATTTATAAAAGGAAGTTTATGCCTTTACGTATCTTGCATTGGAGTAGCTAAAGTATTCAAGCTCAAGAGTTACCGCTCCGTTGTGCTTCAGATGGGACTACTCATGATCTATTTTGCGGATTTTGTGTACAAGGATATTATGGAAATGTACTATTTCTCTTACCATATTTATAAAATATACGCCTTTCCTTTCCAGGTGATTATTCCGTTGATATTATGGATTTGCGCTGAAATTGTTGTGAGCCGAGGTAAAAATAAACAGATAGCGCCGCAGTCGCAGCAATAGCTCTAAATAGGAGGATACAGGTGTCTCGTGAGCCATAAAAGGTGGCTGTTGGGATGCTTGTGTCCTTTTTGTTATGAGTAATTAGGTGAAATCCCACATTCGGAATCTTAGCGGAGCGCATAGTTGTTATTGATTAGCGTCCTCTGAGTCCGTAAGTTTCAGGAGAGGGCGATGATGCTATAATGATAGATACATAGAATAGAGGTTACTTTTTTTGAGAACAGGGGAGCTGATCCATCATTGAATACATATATTCTTATATATGATAGCTTTGTGCAGTTTGAGGTTACATTGGCAGCTTATTTTATGAAAACAAAGGGTGAGGTTTATACCTTAAGTTTGGAAGATAAGGCGTTAATCTCCTGCGAGGGTTTTTCTGTGAATCCATCCGTATTGGTTGAAAATGTGGACGTTAGCACCATAGATTTATTGATTATCCCTGGTGGGGAAACAGATAATTTAATAGGGCAGGAGGCTCTATTAGATTTAATCAGAAGCCTGAATCGAGCAGGCAAAGTCATCGCGGGCATTTGCGGTGGGGTATCCATTCTTAAGGCTGCCGGAGTACTGGATGGTAAGGTTTATGTGGACAATGAATCCGGCGTATCTAACGTCGTTGTCGATGGAACAATCATTACCGCTAAGCCGAATGGATATGTAGATTTTGCGCTTGAAATTGGGCGAGTAATGAGTATCTATAAAGATGAGGCAGATTTGCAAGAAACGATAGATTTCTTTAAACATTTTAAATCCGTCTAAGGAGTAGAAGAGGGGAAACATGTATGAACGTTAGCAATATCATTATGTCCTCTTATTGGGGTAGAGAGGTTAAACATAAATATATCACCCAAGGTTCCAAAGCGCTGGCTGTTATTTTTCCGGGTAAAAATTATTCAGCTGATCGCTCTCTGCTGGATTATGCGGCTAAAGCTGCCCGGGAGCATAATTGTGATGTTCTGCTTTTAGAATATGGTTACCAGAGTGCTAGGGTGGATTTCAAGCGTGAAGAAATGAGTATTATCATTGAGGAATGTAAAGCCGTGATTGCTTCTCTGCCGGATTATAAGAGGTTTCTTTTTATAAGTAAAAGCATGGGAGCTGTTATTGCAGGTAGAATAGCTGAAGAGCTAGAAATACAGAAGAAGACGTCTCATCTATATATCACCCCGTTGCCTGAGGCGGTGCCGCTGATTCAGCGGAGTCGGGGGACTGTAATTTATGGTGGCAGTGACCCCTTATTTGGTGAAGAGCATTCGGGTGAAATTAGTGGGCTGAATCATTTGAAGGTGTATAGAATCGATGATGCCAATCATTCGCTGGAGGTAGGCAGTGTCAACGAGTCACTAGCAATACTGCTGGTCATCATTAATTTCTATCATGAATTTTTCCGGGATGCTTTAAATTAATAACTTTAGGAGATGATGAGTGTGATTTTGGAAGCTGCGATGCTGCAAGTGAAGCCTGGTTTGACTACTGAATTTGAGCAAAGCTTCAAGGAGGCATCAAGCTTAATCTCCTCGATAGAAGGTTATATGGGCCATGAATTACAACATTGCTTGGAGGATGATCATAAGTATCTGTTGCTGGTGAAGTGGAGAACGCTTGAAGACCACACTGTTGAATTTAGAGAATCCAGCCAATATCAGGAATGGAAAGCACTCCTTCACCATTACTACGACCCATTTCCGGTAGTTGAGCATTTTACCCGCATTAATCTGGACTAAATGGAGGATGCCGAATGAAGGCAAAGCTTGTTGGGGAAGGCAGAACAGCGGAGATCTGGCAGCATGACGATCAGAGGATTCTTAAATTGTACCGGGAGGATATAGCAGAGCAACATGTCAGCCGGGAATATAAAATCAGCCAGTTTGTACATGCGCGGGGTGTTCGGACCCCCCAGCCTTTTGAGCTTATTTCTGAACAGAATCGACAAGGTATCGTTTTTCAACAAATTCAGGGTCCCTCTTTACTAAAGGTGATGGGTGAGAAGCCTTGGAAAGTTACCCAATATGCCAGGCTGATGGCGGGGCTTCATTGTGATTTGCATAAGCTTGAAACTACAGAGAAAATCGGCCAGCAAAAGGATATGCTGAAAAGTCAGATCATGGTTGCCCCTATGCTGAGCGAAGAGGAAAAATCCGTCATTTTAAAGTATCTGGAGAAGCTGCCGGAAGGTACTCGTTTATGTCATGGGGATTTTCATCCCGACAATGTGCTTATGGATGAACAGCTCTGGGTGATCGACTGGATGACGGGTGTAGTGGGAGAACCTGCTGGAGATGCTGCGCGTTCCGTAGTGATGTTCAGTTTGGGAGCTATGCCTCCGGGAGCTTCGGCCTTCTCCAAATTAATGTTAGGTTTTATAAGAAAAAGATTAACTAAGGGATACATTCAAGAGTATCTCAGATTATCAGGACACACTTATGAGGACGTAGACCGCTGGATTTTGCCGATCGCTGCCGCACGTCTGGTGGAGGGGCTTTCGCCTCCAGAGAAGGAGCTGCTGGTAAAAGAAGTTCGTAAACGTCTACACACCTTAGCCGCAGAGGTAAGCTGATCATGGCACAAAAACGGAGGCGTATTCTATGACTACCTATATAGCGCTGCTGCGTGGAATTAACGTGGGCGGGAACAAAATTATTAAAATGTTGGACCTGAAGGCGATGTTTCAAGCGCTTGGATTTGCAAATGTACGAACGTATATTCAGAGCGGAAATGTCGTGTTTGAGAGTGATGAAGGTTCGGTGAGCCTGCTTAGCGGAGTCATTGAACGTCAGATTCATGAGGTTTTTGGATTCGAGGTCTCTGTTATTATCCGTACTTTAGCAGAAATGGAGAATGTGATCGCTAACGATCCCTTTCAGCTGTCCGAGCCAGAGGAATTCAAAAGATGGTATGTTACTTTTTTACCAGCCGAGCCTTCAGCGGAAGCATTGGATAAACTGCGCACTTATGAGAAGGGACCGGATAAAGTGCGTTTTGTCGGCAGAGAGATGTATATATTATATGAGGTCAGTGTGAGCCAATCGTCGCTTTTTAAAGTCCCTTTTGACAAAATACTCGGGATGCCCATTACCGCACGCAACTGGAACACGGTGAATAAGCTTGTTGCCATAGGCAAGATGGAATAACATAGTTTGGATTGAACAGGGTACCGAAAGGCTCCACATTGTGGGGTCTTTTTTGCGTGCCGGCAGCCTCATTTATTCAGCAAACATTCAGCTTGCACTCATTGAGAGTTAAGGTATGGATGAAATAATACACCTACGGAAAGCTTGGGCCGGAGTTACAGAACTGCCGGCATATAGAATGATCAAGGGATAGGAGTGAAATGGAGATGAGTTTTGCTAGAAAAATAAGCTCGGATCTTATACTGTGGCTCATTTTAATACTCGCTGCTTTTTTGTACGGTTATGGAGTTTGGAATGACCACTATGTGAATACATACTACACCACTGCCGTGGGAAGTATGCTGCAAAACTTTCATAATTTCTTCTTCGCTTCACTCGACTCTGCAGGTTCAGTCACGGTGGATAAACCACCAGTCACCTTTTGGATTCAGACTCTTAGCGCACTCATTTTCGGGCTGCATGGCTGGAGTGTGATTTTACCTCAGGCGCTTGGGGGCGTGGGCTCCGTGTTGCTCGTATACCTTCTGGTAAAACCTACCTTTGGTAAAGCAGCAGCACGTTTAGCAGCGCTGGCCATGGCAACAACTCCAGTAGCGGCGGCTGTTAGCCGGACGAATAACATTGATGCTCTGTTAGTATTCACGTTACTGTTGGCGGTTTGGTTTTTATTTAAAGGAACGAAGAGTAATAAGCTGGGCAGTCTCCTTGCCGCATTTGCTTTAATCGGTGTTGGGTTTAATGAGAAGATGCTGCAGGCTTATATGGTTTTGCCGGCATTTTATCTCTTTTATGTCTTGGCTGCGAAAGTGAACTGGAAGCGAAAAACTGGAGTATTAGCGGCCTCGACAGCTATATTACTCGTGGTCTCGTTATCCTGGGCAGTGATAGTGGATTCGATTCCCGCTAGTAAACGACCTTATATCGGCAGCAGCGGTACTAACTCCGTGCTCAATCTTGCCTTTGGTTATAATGGTGTCGCCCGATTGACGGGTGATCGGGGGACAGGTGGTGGCGGAGGTGGAATGCCTTCAATGAATGGTGGTGAGATGCCGAACATGAATGGCGAGATGCCAGCTATGAACGGTGAAAGACCCGCTATGAACGGGGCAGATGCTGAAAATGGTACGGATAGCGGACGTGGAGCATTTTCGGGTCGGCAAGGTATAAATTCAACCTCAGACAGTCAAAATGGCGCCGATGATGGAGGTTCTCCAGGGCAACCACCCGGCGGTGGAACAGATAATCAAAACCGGCAATTTGGTGGTGAAGGTGGGGGCCAAGGTCAACGCGGCGGCATGAATGGCGGCGGTGGAGGAATGTTCAATACTGGAACCGCAGGTCCACTGCGCCTGTTCCAATCAGAGCTGTCAGGTCAGGCAAGCTGGCTGCTGCCTTTTGTATTGTTTGGTTGTATTGGATTATTCGCTAATCTGCGGAGAAGGAACTTTACGCAAGGGCATAAAGAAGCTCTATTCTGGTTAGCATGGCTGGTGCCAGTGATGGGATTCTTCAGTATTGCGGGATTCTTCCATCAATATTATCTGGTGATGATGGCTCCGCCGATAGCCGCGCTGGTCGGTGCAGGCTGGTCAAAGCTCTGGAGTCTGTATCGCGAGCACTCTGGTTGGCTGTCATGGCTATTGCCAGTTGCAACGCTGGTTACAGCAGCTTTTCAGTGGTACATTATTCATCCTTATGACGATACGATTGGCAGGGGCTGGTCGATTGGTATTTTGGCTGCCGGTATAGTTGTTTCTCTGGTGCTGGTCGTTCTTAAAGGCAAACAGAAGCCATTTGTTTTCTCGGCAAGTATTGTTGCTGTACTAGTATTGTTAATTGGCCCGCTCTACTGGGCAGCTACCCCAATTACTTATGGCCTGAACAGTCAAACCCCTGAAGCAGGACCAGGCAGCAGTGAGGGCAGAGGAGGAATGGGTGGCAATTCTAGCAACTTTGGACGTAATAGCGCCACAAGTGCGAATGAGAGTCTGTTGTCCTATCTGGAGGAAAATAATACTGGGGAGCCTTATCTGTTTGCCGTATTGGATTATGGCACAGCAGCTCCTTATATCGTCGATAAGGGGGCATCGGTTGTTATTCTGAACGGGTTTTCCAATTCGGACACAGTATATACCACAGATACCCTAAAGGCGTTAGTAGAGAGTGGAAAGGTGAAATACTTCCTGCTGAGCAGCGGCGGTATGGGGGGTGGACGTGGAGGGAACTCTACGCTATCTACCTGGATTACCGACAATGGTACAGAGGTTCCAGCAGCGGATTGGGCAGGAAACGATGCTGGTAACAGCGGAACGTTATACAAAGTTACAGTTAACTAGTTCAGTGTTTTAGAGTACGAAGCGTGCTAATACATTTGCAGGCACGCTTCAGCATTCAAATTAAAGGAGGAGCTGCTCATGAGCATCAACGTGCGCTATTCCATTATTATACCGATGTTTAATGAAGAGGCAGTCATTCAGGAAACGTATCGCCGTATTAAAAAAGTGATGGCAATGACGGAGGAAGTGTATGAGCTGATCTTCGTGAATGACGGCAGCACCGACAACTGTGCCCAGATGATCGAGGAATATAGCTACTGGGATGAGAGTGTGAAGCTGATCGATTTGTCACGTAACTTCGGACATCAGATCGCTATTACTGCCGGAATGGACTATGCCCTTGGGGATGCAGTTGTCATTATTGATGCTGATTTGCAAGACCCGCCTGAGCTGATCTTGGACATGATTGCGGAATGGAAGAAGGGGTATGAAGTTGTATATGCTAAACGGGTGAAGCGTAATGGTGAATCCTTATTCAAAAAGTGGACGGCCAGCCTCTTTTATAGAATTCTGCGTTATTCAACCGATATTTCTATCCCTGTGGATACGGGTGATTTTCGGCTCATAGATCGTAGGGTCTGCGAAGAGCTCAAACGTCTACCGGAGAAAAACCGTTTCGTGCGCGGACTGGTCAGCTGGGTTGGTTTCCGTCAGAAGGCGATTGAATATGAACGGGATGAACGTCTGGCGGGGGAAACTAAATATCCACTAAAACGTATGATCAAGCTCTCTTTGGACGGAATTACCTCCTTTTCCTATAAGCCGCTGAAGCTGGCAGGATATTTGGGCGCACTGCTGTCGGCTTCTGGTTTTCTGTACCTTATGTATGTTTTGTACCTGGTGATTTTTACAGAATCAGTTGTTAAGGGCTGGGCTTCGATGATTGGAATTACGCTGACCTTCAACGGATTTGTACTCATTATGCTAGGAATACTAGGTGAGTATGTCGGCCGGATTTATGACGAAACTAAGGGACGTCCGCTTTATATTGTCCAAGAGTTCTATGAAGGTAAGGAGCAGCAAAAGAACATTCGTGAGCACCCTGTGACCCATCTCCGTAAATAAACTGCAAGGGAGGGATTCATGATGAAGATTAGAAAAGCTGTCATTCCCGCCGCGGGCTTAGGCACTCGTTTCCTGCCTGCCACTAAGGCTCAGCCAAAAGAAATGCTGCCCATTGTGGATAAACCAGCGATTCAATATATCGTAGAAGAAGCCGTCCGCTCTGGTATTGAAAGTATTATCATCGTGACCGGCCGCAATAAGAAGTCGATTGAAGATCATTTTGATAAATCGGTGGAGCTGGAGCAGACGCTTTTGGAAAAAGGGAAAGAGGATCTACTTCGTGAAGTCCAGCTAATCAGTGAGCTAGCGAGCATCCATTACATTAGGCAAAAAGAGCCGCTGGGACTAGGCCATGCCATCCTTTGTGCGGAACAATTTATCGGTGATGAACCTTTTGCTGTTTTGCTTGGTGACGATATTATGGTTTCGGAGGACCCGGCGCTGCTGCAGATGATGAGATTGTATGAGCAAGAGGAGCAGACTATCGTCGGTGTGCAGCAGGTGCCACGGCAGGAGGTTAACAAATATGGGATTATAGCCTCCAGCGGCTCACTAAATGGAGTTCATGAAGTAAAAGGATTGGTAGAGAAGCCCTCGCCTGAAACAGCTCCTTCAGAATACGCCATTATGGGGCGATACATTTTGGAGCCTTCGATATTCTCAGTACTGGCTAACCTCGAACGTGGAGCGGGCGGTGAATATCAACTGACGGATGCTTTGCACGAGGTATGCCGGCAAGAAGGATTGCTGGCGCTGGATTTAATCGGCAAACGTTATGATATTGGTGATAAATTTGGTTACATTAAAGCCACGCTGGAGGTAGGTTTGATGCGGGAGGATTTGCGCCCATTATTGGTTCCGTATTTGCAGGAGCTGGCTGCTAGTCTTAAGGGAAGAGAAGAAGAAGTGGATTCCTTGCATTGGAGTATACACAGTTGAGGGAAAGGAACTGTTTCAAACGATCATAACATCGGCTTTGGCGGTGGGATGAGGTTTTGAAGCAGTTTTTTTGCGTGTGGTGTTCAAAAGACGGTGAGGGACGAGCAAATAAGTGTACTTTATACAATTAAAAGTATGGGGGGACAGCTGCAAATCGATTTAGTTGCACTTGATACATCTATATCTTCGCATTTTAGCTAGAATGCTCATTTAGTTTGTTTTTAGTTGCATAAAATACACTTAAAACAGCCGTGTGGGTGTTATTGTATGAAATAGCTGCATCAAGTGCAGTTATTTTTAAATTTCGTAACTTGGTTCTCCTGGGTGACGAAAAAATCCGAAAGACCGATTCCTAAGAATCATCCTCCGGATTTATGTTTTGAGTATAGATTAAGCTTTCAGCACATCATGATCAACGTAACGCGTACCATTTAACTCGCTAATTACATTAATAGCTACCTTCGCACCATCGCCTGCGGTAATAATGGCATGTACACTTACTCCAGCAACAGTACCAGCAGCCCAAATACCTGCGATATTCGTTTTGCCTTCAGCATCAACGGCTACTACAGTTTTGATTCTTGGCTCTGTACCATCCTTAGTCTCCACACCAGCTCTGGCAGCTAGATCTGTAAGGGCGCCTGTGGCAAGAATGACATGTTTTGCTTCATAGATAATTCCATCTTCAGTTTCAATGACAAAACCATTGCCGCTGGAGGTGAGGTTGATAGCCTGTTCGGAAACCAGCTCAGCGCCAAATTTAACGGCTTGCTTATGCCCGGTTTCTACCAGCTCAGGACCACCTACTTCGGAAATTCCATAAAAGTTCTCAAACCAACCTCTGCGGGTCATGCCCTTATCGTTGTCGATCAGCAGCGTTTTTTTGCCCGCCTTGGCGGCGAACAGGGCTGCGCTTGCACCGGCAGGACCGGCGCCAATTACGGCGATTTCGTACATGTATTTACCTCCTAAAAGTTTTGTGGAGCGATGCTCCTTAGAATGGACTACATAGCAAAACTGGCAACGAAATCATACGCTTGGTTTTGTGAAGCAAAACTCACTTCGAAAGCATACGCTTAAGTTTTGTGGAGCGACGCTCCAGTTCCTCTTAATTATAACGGTTGTTACTCTTCCTTGGCTAATCCTTCCTCGCAAGGCAGACTAACCGTAAACGTTGTGCCCTCGCCAACGGTGCTATTTACACTAATCTTGCCGTGATGTGCCTCGACAATAGATTTTGTAATGGAGAGACCCAACCCTGATCCGCCGTATTTACGTGTACGAGAGGAGTCACTGCGGTAGAATCGATCAAAGATATGTGGGATGTGCTCTCCGGGAATTCCGTAGCCATTATCCCGCACGCTTAATAGAGCCTGATTTCCTTCCGCTTGTAAAGAGAGATGAATGCTCCCTGTCGTGGCATTGGTATGCTGAACTGCATTGTGGAACAGATTCAGAATCACCTGCTTGAGCTTATAGGGATCATATTTACCACGGATGCCATAGGAGATATCAAAGGTAACTTTACGTTGATCTGCGAGCAAAAGCAGATGCGGCTTCATTTCGTGAATTACCTCGCTGAGAATCAGATCAGTCATCTGCAGTTGTGGAGCTCCATCCATTCGAGCGAGCAGTAGCAGATCCTCGACCAGCTTGTTGATCCGTTTCGATTCACCATGCATGCTCCGCAACGAGTTATATAACTGTTCTTTATTATCGGCGGCGCCCCGCAGCAAGACCTCAAGAAAACCGTGTATTGAGGTAAGCGGAGTTCTAAGCTCGTGGGAAGCATCGGCAGCGAACCTGCGCATCTGCTCCTTGGCCTCCCGTTCATTATGAAAGGATATTTCGAGACGTTCGAGCATACCATTGAATGAATGAGCAAGCTTGTCGATCTCGGCCTGTCCTTGGTCAACTGGAAACCGAATGTCCAAATTACCGGCATTAATGATCTCAGCCGATTCTCCCATATTAGATAGAGGAACTAACGTCTTTCGCAGGGCCGGCAAGTATAGGAATAATCCAGTCAATAAAGCAATCACTGACAAACCTGCGTAGATCAGCAGCTGCTGCATTATCACATCCGTCAATGGCCCCGTGCTCACACTCATTTGCAGCAGCAATCTAGTATTTCCAGGCCTATAAAGATTCATGAATATGGCTAGATGTTCAGTTCCGTCTTCAGCTTGGATGAGCTTGTAATTTCCTGTTGCCCTATCCGTGGTGTGAATCAGCAGCGCATCGTATTGCTCATTGGTCAGCCTGGGTGCTGCTATATCTGAGAGGGTTAATTGCTGTAAATCCCTGAAGGTGCCATCCGAGCTGTACATGGCGAGAGTTGTATGGGCATCAAGCAAAAGCGGACGCCGGTTCTCGCCAGTTCGCAGCCCACTTGGCATTTTATTCATGTCTTCTCTTTCCAACGGGAAATTGCTGTTAAACTCGTTGTTTGTGTCATTTATACCTGTGCTGTCCTCGTCATAGGAATTAAAAAAGTTAAAGAACATCTCACGGGGGACAGAACGTATTTGCGCTTCCATAGACTCGGCTCTATTGCTGTATATAAAATCTCGCATAAGGATATATTGTAAGACTCCAATTAGCAGCAGCAATCCTGATAGAATAAGCAGCGATGTGGCAAGCAGCTGTTTACGCAGGGAACGTGGTGCAGGCAGTCTGCGAAGCCATCTGAAGATGGGAGTGCTCATAGATCCACCCGGTAGCCTGCACCCCGCAGGGTACGGATAATACGGTGCTCCTTATCTCCGAGCTTCTCACGAAGCGAACGGATATAGACCTCAACAATATTTTCCTCACCGCCAAAATCATAGCCCCACACTTTATCAAGAATCATAGGCTTGCTGAGTACAAGGCCGTGATTGATAACGAGATACTGTAATAACTCGTATTCCGTAGGGGAGAGTTCAAGTACTTCCTCCCTGAAGCGAATTTCCTTTCGCCGACTGTCAATTCGGAAAGGACCGCAGCGGACCTCACCTAGCAGCCCCGGAAACTGATTCCGCAGCCGCGCTTGGATCCGCGCTAGTAATTCATCAAAGCTGAAGGGCTTGACCATATAGTCGTCAGCACCAATAGATAGTCCTTTTACGCGATCATCCACTTCGTCTTTTGCAGTAAGCATGATGACAGCTACCTCTGTCTCTTCTGAGCGCAGATAGTGACATACCTCGAATCCATCCATACCCGGCATCATAACATCCAGGATAGCTACATGGGGCTTGAATTCAGCTGCAATCGAAATGGCGCTTAGCCCGTCCGACGCGGTTCGTACTTCAAAACCTTCGTTAAGGAGACCCAGCTCCAGGAACTGTAATATATGAGGCTCATCATCTACGAGCAGAAGTCGAACTCCTTGTACTGCTTTCATCATAGGTTCCTCCAAATCGGTGATAGATAGCTTCATTATGCCATATCCGGTTGAATGTTTGCTGAAGACCGAATGATTCTTTTTCTAGAATAAATGAGTGAATTTCTTTCACATGGCTTTAAATTGGTTAATCTAGTTATAAGGAATATTAACGTGTTTAATGACAAACAGGGTTAAAAATTCCGGATTTTCGGAATTGCGATAAAGGGTTTTGACGAAGAATATAGAACACTTTACAATAAGGATAATCTCCTGATTCAGGCTCCTGATTTTGGAGAATGCTCTCCCTATTTTAGGTTAGATCATCCGAACGTGTAAAATTTCCTTCCTCGTTTTTTCAACTTTGTCATCTTCCTATCAAGGCTCATTTCTTTCTGGTGTATTTCTTTTCTAATTCACTTCTTTTTGGAATTCTGTTCATTCATCCTAGGTTTGCTGAACTTTATATTACCCATAAGTCAAGGGAGGCTTTTCCATGAAGAAAAAAGAAATGGTAGCCATGCTATTGGCTGGAGGCCAAGGCAAAAGATTGAAAGGTTTAACCAAATCGCTTGCCAAGCCCGCTGTCTATTTTGGGGGCACTTATCGGATCATCGACTTTCCTTTAAGTAACTGCTCCAACTCGGGCATTGATACTGTCGGTGTATTGACACAGTATGAGCCACTTATACTACATTCTTACATCGGAGTAGGCAGTGATTGGGATTTGAACCGTAAGAATGGTGGAGTATTCGTATTGCCACCGCATGAACGTGAGAATGGAAGCAGCTGGTATCGGGGAACAGCCGATGCGATTTATCGAAATCTTAAATTTGTAGATCAGTTCGACCCCGAGCATGTTCTTATTCTATCCGGTGATCACATTTATAAAATGGATTATCATGCTATGCTGCAATACCACAAGGAGAGAAATGCAGATTGCACAATTTCTGTGATTGACGTTCCGCTGGAGGAAGCAAGTCGATTTGGAATCTTAAATACGGAGGACGATCTGAAAATTTACGAATTTGAAGAGAAGCCTGCACAGCCAAAAAGCACGCTAGCTTCTATGGGTGTGTACATCTTTAAATGGGAAATTCTCCGCAAGCATTTACTGGAGGACGGAGAGAATATAGGGTCATCTCACGATTTTGGTAAGGATATCATTCCTTTGATGCTGGAAGACGGAAACTCTTTATTTGCGTACCCTTTTGAAGGGTATTGGAGAGACGTTGGAACGGTAGCAAGCCTGTGGGAAGCGAACATGGATTTACTGAGCGATAATCCACCGCTTAATCTAAATGATCCCAACTGGCGCATTTTTACACGTAATCCGAATCAACCTGCTCAATATGTCGCACCTGGGGCGAAAGTGTCAGGATGCATTATTAATGAAGGGTGCATTGTGCATGGTGAAGTGAAGCACTCGGTTCTTTTTTATGGCGTAGAAGTAGGTGAAGGCAGTGTGATTACGGACTCCGTAATTATGCCTAAGGTTAAGATTGGTAAGAACGTACGCATTCATAAAGCGATTATTAGTGAAAATACGGTAATCGACGATTATATGGAAATAGGCATCGAGCGGGAGAACGAGAACGAAATTCTGCTGATCGACAATAAAAGCAAAAAACGTAAATCAGCTGTGGCCAAAACCATATAATCAAGCTAAAACGCCTTCGGCGTCCTTCTAGGGACGGTAAGCGTTTATGCGAGATTTATAAGGATAAAGTATATAGTGAAACTTATACTTTCTTATAAATTATAAGAGGACGGTGGATTCCGATGAAGCAACTCATGGGTGTAATTAATCTGGATCATGAACTCGATAAACTAAATGAACTCACTTATTTCCGCTGTGGTGCAGCCGTACCTTTTGCCAGTCGTTATCGGTTGATAGATTTCGTGCTTTCCAATATGATGCGTGCGGATCTGGAGAGCGTGGGCCTGTTTGTTCGCCGTAAATACCGTTCTTTAATGGACCATTTGGGTGACGGGAAATCTTGGGATATGAATCGCAAGCATGGGGGACTATTTATTTTGCCTCCGGACTGGAATGATCCCACCGATACTTCTCTTGGCGACCTTCAGCATTATCATAATAATCTGGATCTTTTTAAACGGGGATCTGCTAAATATATTGTGTTTTCCGGCAGCCAGCATATTAATACTATCGATCTCCAGGACTTGTACAGCTACCATTTGGAGAAGGGTGCCGATGTTACAGTAGTATACAAAAAAATAGAGCAATTGCAGCCAGAGCATGAGTTATGCCAGCGTATTGAAGTGGACGAAGAGAATAATGTGACCAATATCCATCATGAGAAGGATCATCCCAATTTATATCTCGATATCTTCATTATGGAGAAAAAACTGTTCCTGGAGCAGGTGGAACATTGCATTGCACATGGGGAGAGTTACTTTTTCCGTGATGTCATTCAGAAAAACCGCCATAAATTCAAAATTGCTGCTTATGAGTATCATGGCTATCATGCCGTAATTAATTCATTGGAAAGCTATTATAAGAATAGTCTGGAGCTGCTTCAGCAGGAGAATTACTTTAGTCTGTTCAAAGAAAGTCCAGTGCAGACGAAGATTAAATATGAGGCTCCTACCCGATATTTAGAGAGCGCAAATGTCAGCAATTCACTGGTGGCTAACGGCTGCATTATAGCTGGAACGGTGGAGAACAGCGTGATCTTTCGTGGGGTTCAGGTACGTAAAGGAGCGAAGATCATCAACTCTGTAATTATGCAGAAGTGCATTATAGAGGAAGATGCTGTTATTGAGAATGTGATCATGGATAAGGACGTACATTTAAGTAAGAATCGAATTCTCGTCGGGGATAGTAAACGTCCATTTGTGATCGCCAAGAGCAGCAAAATATAAACCAACTGGATTAGATGAAACGAAACAGTATAACCTATCTGATCTACAGGCATAGTCTAATGCATCCCTAAAAAAAGCTTTTGTCAGGAGGAACCTGCTGTTGTTTAACGATAAAGAAACTTTCAAACAGGTGTTTCGCGAGACGCTCATCAGTAAATTGGGCAAACCTTTGGAGGAAGCCTCGAATGCTGATGTCTATAAAATATTAGGCAACATGATTCGCGAGAATGCCGGGAAAAATTGGGCGGATACCAATCAAAAGTACAAGACGGATAAGGATAAGCAGGTATACTATTTTTCTATGGAGTTTCTGATCGGAAGACTTCTGGGGAACAATCTGCTGAATATGGGCGTGCTGGAGGTCGTGCGTGAGGGATTGGCCGATCTTGGTTTCTCGCTGCAGGATATAGAGGAGGTAGAAGCCGACGCTGGGCTTGGCAATGGAGGACTTGGACGTCTAGCTGCTTGTTTCTTGGATTCACTGGCCTCCCTGCAATATGCGGGGCATGGTTGCGGCATACGTTATAAATACGGCCTGTTCGAGCAGAAAATCGTTGACGGGTATCAGGTGGAACTGCCCGATTACTGGCTGCAAAATGATAATGTATGGGAAGTGCGTCGTGAAGACAAGCAGGTAGAAGTAAGGTTCTGGGGTGTGATTGAGACTCGGGAGGAGAACGGGCGGCTTATCTTTGAGCATAGTCAATATGAGGCCGTTCGTGCAGTTCCGTATGATGTGCCTATCATTGGTGCAGATCGGCGGCATGTGAATACACTGCGCAACTGGAGCGCGGAGTCCATCACCCAGCCTACCAGAACCTTTGGCTCTTTTGCCGGATCAGACTATCATAAATTCCTGGAATATAAGCGTTCCGTAGAATCCATCTCGGAGTTCCTGTATCCGGATGACTCTCAATACGAAGGCAAGCTGTTGCGGTTGAAGCAGCAATACTTCCTCTGCAGCGCTGGCCTGCAAAGTATTCTGCGAACCTTTGGAAAGCTTGGACTCCCTATACAATCGCTGCCCGACAAGGTTGCGCTTCATATCAATGATACACATCCGACGCTTGTAATTCCTGAATTGCTGCGGATTCTGATGGATGTACATGGATTAGGATGGGATGAGGCGTGGAGTATTACAACTCGTATGGTGTCCTATACAAATCATACGATCTTGAGCGAAGCCCTGGAGAAATGGCCTATTCAAATGGTCAGGGACTTGCTTCCACGTATTTTTCTTATCATTGAAGAGATTAATGCCCGCTTCTGCGGCGAGCTGATGAGTCGTTATCCCGGCGATCAGGACCGGATTTCACAGATGGCAATTATTCATGACGATCAGGTTCGCATGGCTCATCTGGCGATTGTGGCGAGCCATAGTGTCAATGGGGTAGCAGCGCTGCATACAGAAATATTGATGAAACGCGAAATGCGGCTCTTTAATGAAATGTACCCGCACCGCT
This sequence comes from Paenibacillus sp. FSL H8-0315, assembly GCF_038005365.1. Lineage (NCBI taxonomy): Bacteria > Bacillati > Bacillota > Bacilli > Caryophanales > Paenibacillaceae > Paenibacillus > Paenibacillus sp. FSL H8-0315. The sequence continues at coordinate 3,991,476 of NZ_JBBOTA010000001.1, forward strand.
TCAATAATAAGACGAATGGGATTACTCACCGGCGTTGGCTGATGCATGCCAATCCGGATCTGGCTAACCTTATCAATCAATCGATAGGAACCCGCTGGATGAGCCATCCGCAAGAGATGATTGGTTTGATTAAATATTGTGAGGATGCTTCCTTCCAGGAACAAGTAGCCAGCATTAAACGGCGGAATAAGCTCAAGTTGGCTGAATACATTTACAGCAAGCATTCAGTACATGTAGACCCCGACTCTATCTTTGATGTTCAGGTGAAGCGCCTGCATGCTTATAAGCGGCAGCTGCTAAATATTTTGCATATTCTGCATATGTACAACCAAATCAAAGATAATCCTTCGATGGATATGGTACCGCGCACGTTTATATTCGGAGCAAAGGCGGCACCAAGCTATCATTTGGCGAAGCGAATTATCAAGCTGATCAATACTGTGGCGGAGGCTGTCAACAAGGATCCGGATGTTAAAGGCAAGATCCGTATCTTTTTCCTTGAGAATTATTCGGTATCCTTGGCCGAGAAGATCATTCCTGCTGCGGATATTAGTGAACAGATTTCTACAGCGAGTAAAGAGGCTTCCGGTACGGGGAATATGAAGTTTATGATGAACGGTGCATTAACCGTAGGTACGATGGACGGTGCTAACGTGGAAATGCATGAGATGGTAGGGGACAACAATATGTTCCTGTTCGGTCTTCGTGCTGAGCAGGTAATGGATTATTATCAGCATGGCGGCTATCACGCACGTGATATCTACAATGGGGATAGCCGTGTGAAGGAAGTATTGGATCAGTTGGTTAATCCGGGACCTATATGCTGTCATGGTGCGGAGTTTGAGACCATTTTCCATTCTCTTTTGGATAATAACGATGAATTCTTTGTGCTTAAGGATTTCGCAAGTTATGTCGAGACTCATGTCGAGATTGACCGGGCATACCGCAACCGTCAGGAGTGGCTGAAAAAGTCTATTATAAATATTGGTCATTCCGGTAAATTCTCAAGTGATAACACGATTAGCCGCTACGCCGCGGAGATTTGGAATATCAGTCCGGTACGGCTATAGGCTCAACAAGAATAGGCTGACTTATAAGTAGGAGATTCCTACAAATGAGACAGCCTATTTCTTATGCTCTATAGGGCAGAGCTGCTTTAGATAACTTCCGATACCAGGGCTGCGAACCGCTCCAGGAACCGGCGTTCCTCATCATCAAAACGATCTTTCAGCGGACTGTCGATATCGAGTACGCCAAGCAAACGATCATCCTTGATCAGCGGGACAACAATTTCGCTGTTTGAAGCGGCGTCACAGGCGATATGTCCCGGGAATGCATGCACATCTCCAACTACTAACGTGCGTCGTTCCGCAGCAGCCGTTCCGCAGACTCCACGAGACAACGGGATGCGGATGCAGGCAGGAAGACCTTGGAAAGGCCCGAGCACAAGCTCCTTGCCATCAAATAAATAAAAACCGGCCCAATTCGTATCCGGCATAGCGTGTTTAAGCAGTGCCGAAGCATTGGCCAGGTTGGCCGTAGCACTTGGTTCGTCCTTTACTAATGCTTCTAGTTGGATTAGAACCGCTTCAAACTGCTCGTTGCGTGTTCCATCGTAAGGCATAGCTTGAAACATGAAGCATCACCTTCCTGTACTTTAAATTCAAATATGAACTCATAACTGTAATTATCAACATAGTACAGCTAGACATAATACGTCAAGCGACAATACCAATCTGTAACAATATGGAATGTTCCTTGAAGTCCATGAAATGCGGAACAGCCACAATAATGTTTCCGGGGATCGGTCAGAGGGTAATGCTAGTATAAATACCGAAGGCTATATAGCCGGAAGAGGTGGAATATGCGCGCTGATGTACAGAACTTGTTCATAGGAATTCATATGCTTTATTGTGCACGGGATAAAGATGTGACGATCTCAGAGATGCTGCTCGGACTTGAAGATCTGGGGTATCGTGTAGGAGAACGCGAAGTGAAACAGGAATTGGAAAAGCTGACACTGGACAACTTTCTGACTGCCCATACCGAAGGGTACAGTATTACGGGGACTGGAATTGAAGAGTTCAAGGATATTCGAGCCAAACTTCAGGTGTTATGCAGTGAAGTTATTCATGAAGCGGAATGAAATCATTGTAGTTAAGTTTAATAAAAAGCGTCTGTATTTAGGGAGTGTTTGCTCCCTGCTGCAGACGTCTTTTTACGTTAACGCGTAGAATTTGTTCTTTTCAATGTTAAAGAATTTAGAACTTTTATCTTAAGGATATACTCTTGAATGATGTATAATTGATAAGTTGAAGGGGGGCAGAGACTTGTATAACTGCAATGGAGTGATACCCACACTGGTCGGCAGTAGAGTGAAGCTGTGTGCTATGACTACTGAACATGCTTCAGCATTGTATCAGATCTGGTCTCATCCAGAGGTCACCCGCTGGCTGGGGGCTCCAGCATTATCCTCTATCGAAGAGACTGAGCAACTGATTGCATTTTTATCACAGATGGCTCAGGAAGAGGACAGCTTACGCTGGAGTATTGTAGGACCCGGAGGTGAAGTTATAGGGAGCTGCGGGTATAACTATTGGCAGTTACAGGGAGCTTACCGCGGGGAAATTGGCTGCGATCTGGCGCCTGCCTTTTGGGGGCTTGGATATATGAAAGAAGCGCTTGGTTTAGTGCTCAACTTCGGCTTCAATAGGATGGGGCTGAATCGGATAGAAGCGCTGTGTCATCCTGATAATAATCGTGCGGAGAGGCTGGTTCAAACGCTCGGCTTTCAGAAGGAAGGTATACTGCGTCAATATCGTCAGACCCCTTCCGGCTTTCAGGATGTGACTCTACATGCGCTTCTGCGTGGGGAATGGCAATGATTTGATTACATAAAGAGAGGGTTTGGAACATTGAAGTCAACAGGGGATTTAGAACGTAAATTAATACTGATAGGGGTGCTGCTAGCTACCTTTTTGGCTGCGATTGAAGGAACGGTAACAGGACCAGCGGGTCCAGCTATCGTAGGTGAATTTCAGGGAATGCAGTGGCTTAGCTGGATATTCACTTCTTATTTGCTGGCAATGGCTATTACTACTCCTATTTTCGGCAAAATCAGTGACCTCTTTGGACGCAAGCCGGTGTTCATGTGGGGGGCAGCTGTTTTTTTATTAGGCTCATTATTATGCGGTATTTCGCAAAGTATGGAACAGCTGATCCTGTTCCGGGCAATACAGGGGATTGGCGCGGGTGCGCTCATTCCAATGACCTTTACCATTATCGGGGATATTTACAGTATTGAAGAGAGAGCGAAGACACAAGGATTACTTAGCTCTGTATGGGGGATTTCCTCTTTGGTAGGCCCTCTTCTTGGAGGATATGTTGTAGATTACCTAAGCTGGCGCTGGGTATTTGTCTTTAATCTGCCGTTTGGTTTACTAGCAATGGTATTTATTGCCCGTTATTTGAAGGAAGAAAAGGTACGCCGGAAAGCACAAATTGATGTGGCAGGTGTGCTGCTGTTCGCTGCTGGTATGGGCGCATTACTCTTCGGTCTCTCCACAGGAGGACAGAATCTGGAGTGGACATCCCCACTGCTAATCGCAACTCTAAGTGTGGCTGTTATCCTGCTAGTCTTATTTTTCTTTGTGGAGCGTCGTGCTCCTGAACCTATGTTGCCGCTGGGTCTATTCTCGAACCGCAACATAGCGGTGTCTACTGGGGCTAACCTGCTGGTAAGCACATTAATTATTGGGCTTTCTACGTATGTGCCATTATGGGTGCAGGGTGTATCCGGAAAAAGCGCCGCCATCTCAGGTTTGCTACTGGCGCCGATGTCGGTAGGCTGGATGTTTGGTTCGATCGCCGGAGGGCGGATGATTCTAAAAGCAGGTTCGCGTCGAACCGCAATGCTTGGATTGATTATGATCGCTGCCGGGGCTATTGGTCTGGCTTTCTTAACAGGAGAGTCTTCACAACTGCTGCTCTTATGCTTGATGCTGGTCTGTGGAGTTGGCTTTGGGTATTCTTCTACAGTCTTTACGATTATCGCGCAGTCCTCTGTTGCGTATGAGCAACGGGGAGCATCTACAGCGCTTAATGCGTTCACGCGTTCTTTAGGACAGACTGTTGGGGTGGCTATTTTTGGTTCCTGGCTGAACTTGAATATTGATAAGCTGTTAAGAAAACAACCGGATTCGAACATCTCAGGAGATGATATTAATAAGCTGCTTGGATCACATGCAGGAACCAACCTGTCTGGGGAAGTATCAAACAGTCTGCGTGATGCCCTTGAAGGTGGTCTTCATTCATTATTTATCGTAATGGCAGTTTTCGCTGTTTTGTCGCTGATAATATCCTGGGGTTTGCGCAAGGGTGTGCCTTCAGTAGAGGATGCTTCATCGTCCTTGAAAAAGGCATAACTTATTAGGTAGATAGCGTGTTAAAGTGGTTGAACCATACGAATTTACTCCCTGGAGTGGAGTACGGAGTGACGCATGGAATGACCGACGGTGTGGCATATGGAATGACGCATGGACTAACGGACGGAGTATCACATGAAATGACGCATGGAGTGACACATGGAATCACGCACGGAGTAGCACATGGAATAACGGATGGGTGGCACGCCAGATTGATGTAACCTCTAGAGTAGAGCGTCGATGGAAGCAGTGGAAGCAGTCGTTAGACATATTTAGTTGTATTTAGTACAACTATAATCCTGCCGTTAACTCTTCAATGGATATAGCTGTATTTAGTACATCTATTTTCTTGATTTACTCGCCTAGGGGTACTTTTTCTGGTTTTTAATTGTACAGAATACACTTAAAGTTAGAATAATCCGATTTGCATACGAAATAGCTGTATAGAATGCAGTTATTCCTTTAGCTACTGCTCAGGTTCCCATCAAGATCGGGCGCTGAAAATATAGCGGGTTATATCAAAAGTGGATTTTACTGAGAGTGGTAGTTACGGTCAGCTAGAAGGGACGTCCAATCGGAAGTGTGTTCGCCAAGTCCAATCGGAGGTGTGCTACGCCAAATCCAGTCGGAAGCGTGCACGCAAGTCATGCCGAATAAGGATGACGATGATCCGAGGTTTGCCAAAAGCGGACCTCAAGGTCCGTCTTCGGCATCGACTTACTGCCCTAACTGATCAGTTCCCAACTAATGTTCGGCTAACGGAGGCTGTAAAAAGGCACTCAAATTTTGCTCAGAGGGGTCATAAGGACTTATATCATCTGCTCAAGTAAACTGCCGCAGAACAAAAGAAAACCAATGGGCGATTCTCAAATAAATCGGAGAATCGCCTATTGGTTTTCTTTTTACCATTAACAGAAATCAACAACAGCTTGTCTAAAACACATAAATAAGCGACTCTTACTTACGAGGAAGAGGGGATAGCTTCTCAGCTTGTAGACCCATCTTTTTGAGCAGAACAATCATTTGTTCCTTCTCATCATCATTCAGACCGCTGAAAGCAAGATGCAGGCGTTCTGAATATTTCGGATACATCTCATTCATGAGACGTTCACCTTCCGTAGTCAGCTCCGCAAAAATCACACGGCGGTCGCTCGGACAAGGCTTACGCTGCAAATAGCCGCGTTCCTCAAGCTTATCGATTACGTAAGTAACGTTGCCGCTTTGCAGCAGCAGCTTGGCGCCAATTTGTTGAATGGGTTGTGGTCCCTTATAGTACAACACTTCCATAACGGCAAAGGCAGTCGGATTAAAACCTTCAATTTTGCTGCCGGTAACAGCATGTTCATTAATGCTCTTAAAAGACTTGGCAAATACCCGGTACAAATGTAGTGTTAATTGCGTATCACGTTCGTAAGATTGTATCATGCTTCTCCACCCTCTATCGTTAATCATGTGTGAACTCATCGCACAGTTTGCAATCAATAGTCATTAGTGCACGGGTTACCTGTGCAACGAACCTTGAGATAACCTTAGAATACGTGAAAGAGCGAATGAAGAACATGTGATTTGTCACAATGAGCACACTTTTAATTATTAAAAATCAAACAATTTTTTAAATACGATAAAAACGAAGGTTTTTTTGATTTCAGTCTTTGAAAGGATAAGAATTTCAGCCTTAGGTTCAAGCGCTATTTACGCCTCCAGACGGATGATTGATGTTCTCCAATATTTTACTATTACTTCATCGAGAAATAGTAACGGGGAGTGAAGTAAGATGGAGGAACGGCTGGCTCATGATTCAAAAGAAGGAAAGCTAACGGCGAATAAGCCCTTTATGCTGCTTATTGCCGCACAGCTTGTATCGAATGTGGGAGACTGGTTGCATATCCTAGCGCTACTGACAATGGTAGGTTTTAAATGGAATGCGACACCGTGGGAAATTACGGCTATATCTTTATGTATGGCTGTGCCGTTGCTCTTAGGAGGACCGTTCGCAGGTTATTTAAGTGATCGTTTTAACCGCAAGGCGCTGATGATTGGTTCGGATCTAGCTCGTGCCGGAATCGTTGTTTGTTTGGTATTTGCAGGTTCTCTCTGGCAGGTATATGTCCTGCTGGTGGCTAAAGGGATCATGGATGTACTCTTTTCACCAGCCAAAAGCGGAAAGCTCAAGGAGCTTGTCCCTGCGGCCCAGATGGATAAAGCCATGGCGCTTAGCTCATCTATCGAACAAATAACCAAAATTGTAGGTCCTGCTCTAGGTGGACTTCTGGTTGCCGCATTTGGTATTGCCGCTTGTTATGTGATTGACTCGGCTACCTTCATTTTATCGGCGGTCATCTTAATAGGACTGCCGCGTGCGGCTGCACTGAAGAAAGATGCAGCAGAGGATAGCACAGGGGAGAATGGTGCTCGGAAGTCTTTTCGCCAAGAAATGTCGGCGGGTCTGCAGGTGATCGTGGGAATGCCTGTAGTACTTTGCGGGATTGCTATGCTGGTGCTAGTGCTGCTAATGCTGCAAATTGGTGATTCGCAGATTGTAACGTTATTCCGGGAAATTCCGGGTGTGAACGGTGATCTGCTGGGTTGGTGTGTGGCAGCCAGTGGCCTTGGCACCTTACTGTCAGCCCTGCTTGTAAGCCGTATAGGCAGTGGTAAACATACGCTCGTCTTTATGGGATTGGGAGCTGTAATTATGGGGGTTGTTTTCTCAAGTGCAGGAATTGTAACTGACCACGGTCAGGCCGGATTATGGATGAACATCGCTTTATTTGGTTCTTTTATGTTTGCTGGTGTGGGAGCAGGCCTTGCGTTCATTCCCTTCAATTCTATGCTGCAACAGCGGACCCCTGCGGAATACACGGGCCGTGTATTTGGAACTATAGGCAGTCTAACAAGTGCGGCTGTTATCTTGGGACCTGTAGCCGGTGGGGCTTTAGTTACAGCGTCAGGACCTGTCCCGGCTTTCATTCTCTCTGGTTTGCTTACAGCCCTGCTCGGAGTGTTACTGTTAATGCTGCGTGGTAAAATCGAGCGTAGAGATGAAGCGGCAATTAAACGTGAAGAAGAAATTTCAGCAACAAATAACCTAGAGCTTCTGGGACAGACCTCTCTTTAATGGGAGGTTTCTTTTTTAAATAGGAGAGTAGTTCTCTGAGCTGTGAAAAAATCAGTTTGCTTCCTTGGAGAAAGTATATATAGTACGATTAGAGAAGCTATCTTTCTGGATTGGAATTTCGATAATAATATTCATTAGAAATATTTAGGAGTTGGCGAATATGGAGAATGTAGAAATAACAGGGGATACCGAGAGCGACGAAGAGATTGTACTCGATGTTGAGATCGATGAAGCAGGCTATGAAGCAGGTGCCCCGTGCATATTCGATATTTCATTTCAGGTGCGGCGTGGACAGCTGCTCGGACTGATCGGACCAAACGGTGCAGGAAAAAGTACTACAATTAAAACACTGCTCGGTTTGCTTAAGAATACCAAAGCTAAGGTCTCCTTTAATGGAGTTAATAAATCCTATGCTTATGTACCGGAGCAGCCGGTGTTTTATGAGGACCTGACCTTATGGGAGCACTTAGATTTGGCTGCTGCTGCTTATGGACTAAAATATGAGCAGTTTCAAGAAACGGCGGAGAGGTTACTGAAGCAGTTCGGCATGAATCATGTCCGTGATGATCTTCCAGCTGGTTTCTCTAAGGGTATGAAACAGAAAATGATGCTGATGCTTGGCTTTTTGGTACAGCCGGATGTTTATATTGTGGACGAGCCTTTTATCGGCTTGGATCCTCGGGCCACTAAAGATTTCCTGCGGCTGCTGGAAGCGGAGCGGCAGCGCGGAGCTGGTGTATTAATGTCTACGCATGTATTGGATACTGCTGAGAAAATTTGCGATGATTTTGTGCTGATCTCGGGTGGCAGGGTTGCCGCTGCAGGAACGCTCGAAGATATACGTGATTATGCTGGGCTGCCGGAGGCGTCGTTGTTTGATTGCTTCGACGAACTGACATGAGTAAGCAGAAGCAGCGAGGGTTTGCTTTTCCTACCTCCAAAAAGCTATTCTGGCGGCGATTATTTTCTCATTGGCGTGAGCAATCTGCTATTATTCGTACGGCTGCCGATTGGACTGTGCTGTTATATATACTGATTCCCGGGGGATTTCTGGGAGGACGGTTATATTACGGGTTCTGGAACGAGGCATTGCCAGCTTGGAGTGCAGATTTGCCGTTTATGCTCATTCCTTCATTATTAGTGCTCCTGCTCTGTAGAGGGGGACTGGTGCTATTATTGCAGGAAGGCGATCTATTATTTCTAAGACAACGGCAGCGATGGATAAATACGATTATGTTTCGCGGGTTGCTGTACAGCCTGATCGTAACATCGTTGAAGTTCTGTGTAGCTTTTGTGCTGTTATTACCTTTTCTGGTTCGGGGATATGGAATGCTGTCATCCGAGGTATGGGCGCTGTTCGCTCTGACTCTGGCATGTAGCTGGTGCATTAAATTACTGGGGCATATTGTAAAAGTACAAAAGCAAGGCTGGCGGCGCTGGCTGTGGCTGATCCTGGCCATCTCCGTTCCTTGTGGGATTTATTTCCGTGCAGCTGCGTTTTGGAACAACAGTCCAGTTTTTATGCTGCTGATGGCAGCACTCTTTGCACTCGTAGCGGTAATCGCTCTTCAGCGGCGTATAGTGATGCGTGGGACATTCATGAACGATGTGCGTGAAGATTATAAGCAGCGGATGAAAATAGCGGCCCTATTACTCCGCGGCGTACTGGATAAGCCACGTCCGACCCGCCATAAGCCGTGGATTTTCCGGAAATCACAGCCTTTGCTAAAATCAAAAACTGCCGAGAGTCGTTTCTCTGCGGCAGCGATTAAGGCACTTGTACGGAATCCGGCTCATTTAAAGCTCTACTTATCGTTTACTGCTGTGTCCCTTCTAGCGATATTTATCATTCCATCAGGGTTCAAATGGCTGGGCTTTATAGTTTTAGTTTCTCTCATGACCAATTGGCTGTTGTCGTTCTGGTCGTTATTCGTGGGAGATGATTACATCGGAATTCTGCCGTTTACAAAGGAACAAAAAGCCGAAGCGGGGCTGCGTGCGGTCCCTATCTTACTGCTTCCTTTTTCAATCATTTGTTCTGCGCTGATCTGTATTTCCTTATATGGATGGTTTGGGATTATCCTGTTCATCCCGCTAGGTTATATCGTTGCACTGTTTAGCTCTAGAATATTTGGAACATTTCGCTTAGCGAAATAAAGATATAAATAGAACGGAAGAGTGCCTCATAAGCCGTGAAAAGGCTGCTGGGGCACTCTTCTTTTTTTGTCTTGATTCGATCTATTGCACGCACGTACGTATGAGGTACCTAGCTAGCCTATCGGACACAGCTGCCCCTAAACATACTATTTTTCCACTTTTGGGATGCTAACGGACTCCATAGTTGCTATTGCCATGAAAAACACCATATATGAGTCTCGTTATAATGAATAGCGTCGTTGGAGTCCGAAACACTGCCCATAAGGTGATAAATTCGCAAATAACGTCATCTGGGTCCGAAGCCGCAGTAGCTGATTAGGACAGACGCTCCACATAGCAGCTGAGGAACCCAAAACAGAGGAGCGATTCTCCAATTAATGAGAGAATCGCGCAGACCGCCATTTTCAAAGTAGTAAGCTGCTTGGAGGATATTCACGTTGCATTAGAGATTATCCCAGTCGAATGTCAGCAGCGTGCTTGCCTGCTGTATATCCTGTTGAGAAGGCCGCTGTTATATTGTAGCCTCCTGTATAGCCATGGATATCGAGTACCTCGCCGCAGAAGAATAACCCCGGCATAAGCTTCGATTCCATTCTTTTGGGATCGATCTCCTTCAGGTTTACCCCGCCGCCGGTAACAAAGGCCTCGGATAGGGAACGGGTGCCATGCACATAAACCGGCATGCGTTTTAAAATCCCAGCCAATAGAAGCAACCCATTCTTGGAGACATGATAGCCAGTTGTATCCCCATCTAAGTCAGCTTTAGTCAGCAAGAGGGGGATGAGACGTTCTGGCAACAGTCCTTTCAGCGAATTGCGGATCGCTTTCTTAGGTTCCTGATCCAGCTTATCCTGCAACATTGATTCTACTTCCTGTGTGTTCAGATCAGGGAAGAGATCAATGGACATCTCCACCGTATCTGTGCCGGATTTACGTTGGACTTGTCTCAGAAATTGGCTGCACCGCAGTGCAATGGGCCCTGATAATCCAAAATGGGTGAATATCATATCTCCTCGATGAGAGATGACCTTCTTTCCTTTAGGATTCCACACAGTGAGGGCTACATCACGTAGCGACAGGCCTTGCAGCTCGCCTGACTTAATCCATTCTTCCCGTGAAAGAATCGGCACCTCTGTCGGAAACAGCTCGGTGATCGTGTGCCCTGCGGCTTCTGCCCAAGGGTAGCCATCTCCAGTGGAGCCGGTCTGTGGTACAGACTTGCCTCCGGTGGCGATGATAACAGCTGTGCAGGCGATCGTCTTGCCCGAGCTCAGCTGGACTCCCTTAACAGCCCCTTCGTTATAGATTATTCTTGAGACGGGACTGTCGGTCATAATCTGCACGCCTAGACTTCGTACTTTGCTAATTAAGGCAGATACGACACTAGAGGCCTTATCGGAAACGGGAAACATCCGCCCGTTATCTTCTTCTTTTAATGCAATGCCTAAACCTTCAAAAAAGGCGATGATATCCTGGTTATTAAAATGGTCGAAGGCACTATACAAAAAACGCCCGTTTCCTGGAATATGGGCGATTAGCTCGTCTCTTTCCTTGACGTTGGTAACATTGCAGCGTCCGCCACCGGATATTCCGAGCTTTCGGCCTAGTTTTGCTCCCTTGTCGATTAGCAGAACGGATGCCCCGTGTTCTGCAGCGGCCACGCTTGCCATTAGACCCGAAGGGCCGCCCCCAATGACGATCACATCGTAATTGCTCATGAAATTTTACTCCTTTACATGTTAAGACACGGAAGCGATTTCCGCGGGTATTCCTAACGGAATCATACCATTCTGATTCACATGTAACCAGTCTTGTCCAATCATTAGGTGATTATCGTTGTCAGGAGAGTAATCCTGTGCTTTAATCTAAGCATGTAGGGTAATTTGTCCATTTTGGGGTGTGATTGTAATTATTGGTGCGGTTAAGGATATCTTATTGCAAATATCGGCAGCATGCTCCTTTCTTTTTCTTTTTCAATGGTGGGTGGACCGTAGATTTGTGACTCGGAAAAAGGGGAAGCTCCCAAATGATCAGACCTTTTTAATTTTGGCGTGTACGTTTAGTCTTATCCTGTGCTCTCTTCTTTCGACAACTCTGTTTGGTGTAGCCTATTTGAATTTAGGATTAATCCCTGCGTATATTGGTATTTTATATGGAACTACCCGTTCGGGCATTTTGCTGTCCATTTTCTTGCTTATCTGCAATGTAATCATTGCGGAGCCTACAGGAATCAGTAATGTGATATTGAATTCAGGGGTTTTATTATATCCGCTGCTGTTTGGACTGGCCAAACCTTTTAAGAAAGGTACAGTAGTTGAGAAGATCGGTATGTTATGGATGATTCTTTGTCCAAGCATGCTATTTATTGCGTTAGTCCCGATTATAGGCGGGGAAAATATATATGAATCAAATTCCGTGCAAGCATTTCTGATTACGGTGTATCTGTTTTTTACCATCGCGCTAGGTGGTGTTTTTGTATATTTTGTTGAGATGGTTAGAAGTAGATTGCGGGATAAAGTACAAATGGAGAGTATCAGTGAAAGTTTCCAGTGGGAGTCCGAGAAGCTGCAGCAGATTACCAATGTAGTCCCTCTGAGTATTATGTCTCTGGATGAACACGGAGTTGTAACTGATCTTAATGATTGTATGTTAGGAATGATGAGGACTCATTATCCCAATTTGCGAAAAGAGGATATTATTGACGAACCGGTAAAAAAGTTTTTTCACAGCTCAGTGGATACACAGGCCTATATGCGGGTAAGTGATAATATCCGCTCTAAACGGCGTTCCAGTGAAAAAATGATTCATGAGTCGCGCATCTATCAGATTTATTCAGCGCCGTTAATGCATAAGAGCTCAGGGGTAACAAGTGGTGCTGTAATTATTGTGCAGGATATGACCAATGAGGAAAAACTACGTGTAGAGCTGGATCATGTGGAACGTTTGAGCTTGGTCGGGCAGATGGCTGCTGGAATTACCCATGAGATTCGTAATCCTATGGCGGTAGTTCGGGGTTTTTTGCAGCTGATGAGAGAAAAGAGTGCTCAAGAATTGGATTCTTATTATCAGATTGTGATGGAAGAGCTGGACCGCGCTAATAGTATTATTAATGATTTTTTATCCTTGGCACAGAGCCGGGTTTCTGATAAAGAGAAGGTGCTGCTGCACCATATTATAGAAGAAGTTAGTCCATTGCTGTGGGCTGATGCTAATCTTCGCGGTCAAAGTGTGGAACTGAAGCTGAGCCCATCACTGCATGAACTGGAGCTAAATGTCCGGGAAATCAAGCAGCTTATTCTCAATTTAGGACGTAATGGTATGGAGGCTATGGGACCCAAGGGGGTGCTGACGCTGGAGACACGCAGTACTCATGATAAAGTGGAGTTGATTGTCACCGATAGCGGTGTTGGTATGTCAGAAAGTCAACGCGAGAAGCTGTTTTTACCCTTTTTTACGACGAAAATTCAGGGAACAGGTCTAGGCTTATCCTTGTGTCTTAGTATTGTGGAGCGGCATAACGGTAAAATAAATGTAGAGTCTGTAGAAGGAGAGGGCACGGTTTTTACGATCTCCTTCCCATTGGATAAGGAGGAACCCAGCGGGGTTCGCTCGTAGATTGAATCACCCTCTACAGCATCTCTTGCTTTCACAGAGTATGAATGTATAATAAAGTTAGTAAGTACTGCTGTAATATTATCTGACAAACAGTTGAAATGTGAAGGAGAGTGCAGAGAAATGTCCATGTCTTTTAATCAATATATGAGAGATTCAATTCAGCCTATGCGTGATGACCTGACAAGTATCGGGTTTCAGGAGCTTATGACTCCAGAAGAGGTGGAAGCAACTCTTCCAACCGCAAAAGGAACATCGCTTGTAGTCGTAAATTCGGTCTGTGGTTGTGCTGCTGGACAATGTCGTCCAGGTGTAGCTCAGGCTTTGCAAAATGAAATCACTCCGGATCACTTGTTCACAGTGTTTGCAGGTCAAGAGAAAGAAGCTACTGCTAAAGCACGTGAATATTTTGCTCCTTATCCGCCATCCTCACCTTCCATCGCACTGATGAAGGATGGAGAACTCGTTCACTTTATTGAACGTCATGGTGTAGAAGATCGTTCGGCTGCTGAAATTGCTGCTGAATTGAAAGAAGTCTTCAATCGTTTGTGCCAGTAAAAACAGTTATTCCATATAATCTCGCATCAGCCGGTAAATCGGCTGCATGCGGGATTTTTCAAAATATAAGAGCAATAATGGGATAGAATATGCTTAGAAGCATGAGCTTCGTTTGGGTGGATATTTTGATGGATATGGAACCATTTCTGATGGAACGAGGTGTGTTTGGTGAGTTTACAGAAAGAAATTATTGCGGATCTTGGCGTGAAGCCAACGATTGATGTAGAGGTTGAGGCACGAAAACGGGTTGATTTCTTAAAGTCGTACGTGCTGAACGCAGGGGCTAAAGGATTATTGATCGCCATTAGTGGTGGAGTGGACAGTGCGGTAGCCGCGGGTCTTTGTAAACAGGCTACGGACGAGCTGTCGGCAGAAAAAGGCACAGAGTATATGACGCTTGGAGTATTCCAGCCTTATGGGGTTCAGGAAGATATTCAGCATAGCTATGATGTTGCCAAAGCTTTTAATCTGACTCATACTGTGGAGACCAACATTGAGGAAGCGGTAAATGAAATTGCCCTTGAAGTTGAGCATGGTCTGAAATCAATAGGCCAACACCGCCATATGACGCATCAAGGCAAAGGAAATGTTAAAGCCAGAACACGTATGGTTATGCAATATGCACTCGCTTTTGAGAACAATCTGATTGTAGTAGGAACGGATCATGCTTCTGAAGCGATTACCGGCTTCTACACGAAGTGGGGCGATGGCGCTGTAGATATTACACCACTATCCACACTTAATAAACGTCAGGTACGTCAATTGGCTGCACATATCGGTGTGCCTGCGGATATTGTCACAAAAGCACCTACGGCGGGCTTATGGCCGGGTCAGACGGATGAAACCGAGCTGGGCATTACTTATGACGATAACAGCGACTATCTTGAAGGTAAACAGGTTAACCCTGAAGTAGCTGAGAAGCTTGAGAATTATTACCGGAGAACGGCACATAAGCGTAATGTTATTCCGGGGATTTAGAATAGGTTGAACTAGAAATCGCCACGGGTCTGCGTAGCAGCAGCGCTCGTGGCGGTTTTTGTGAGTTGGATAGCTGGATAGACTAAGAAGAATAATTATTCTGTAAGCGTAAGTGTCTGATCGATAAAATTAGTTGTCGCAGCAATCGCGAGCTCTAATTGCGGAGTCGTGCCAGCAAAAGGATGCACAGTGTTGAACGTATGATTACCCTCAGGAACCTGCACCCAGCTAATATCTGGCCGAAGTTTGATGAGATGCTCAGATCCTTGGCGGAGATGTACTCCATCTTGACTGCCTTGAATAAGGACAACTGGGAAGGACGCTTTCTGTATGCGTTCAAGGATGTTATAGCGTTCTTTGTTGTTCTCCATGTCTTCTAAAATTACAGCATCCAGCGGCATTTGTTGGCCAGTACGTCCATTAAGGACATAGGTTCTTCCTGTTTCCTTCATCTGCTGCTTTTGTTCTTCCGTCAGCAAATCGAGTTTCGTAACCCCGTTCCAGGAGATTACTCCGCTGATCTCATTGGGATGATCAAGCGTGTAGACCAAACAAATTCCCCCTCCGAGACTGTGGCCGAGAAGGAATAACGGCAGGCTGCCGAATTTCGGGTGTTGACTAAGATAGGACAACAGGATTTCCATGTCCTTCAAGCTGCGGCGATAGGTGTTGCGGGCGAACTTCTCAAGTTCAGTGAAATGCAGCAGATCTTCCCCGATGCCAGCATGAGAGAAGTTAAAAGTAATTACTTCATGCTCTTGGCTGAGAGTTGTGGCTATGTAAGGAAACATTCCCCAATCTTTAAAACCTTTGTAGCCATGGGCTATAACTATAACGCTTTTGGCTTTGCCTTGGGCTGGGAAGTGTGAGCAGCGGAGAACAGCTCCGTCTCCGGCAGGTATTTCAAAATTACGATGATTCATAGGGTAATCCCCTCTCCATATATAAAAATGAAGTAAATCAGCTAGTCTATCGTGAAGTCGCTGGATAGTCTTATTAGACTTAGAGCGCATTTTCTTTTAAGATAGCAGAAAGAATCTTGCAGGACTATTACTTTTAATAATACTTCATATGATTGATCATACCATTATTGAAGCAAAATGGGATACACGTCCATAAGGAGCGTGAAGTGTTGATTTACGGAATCGGACATGATGTGTTAGAAATTGAACGAATCTCAGAGGTAATAAATAGAGGACTGGGTAAGAAATTTAACCAGCGGGTCTTAACAGAGCAAGAATATCAACTTGCTGAAGAGCGAAGCGGGAGGTTGGCTGAGTTCGTAGCCGGACGTTTTGCTGCCAAGGAAGCAGTTGTGAAGGCTTTAGGCTGTGGCATCGGCAATGTAGTTGGGTTTCACGATATTGAGATATTGCCTGATGTTAAAGGAAAACCAGAGGTAACTTTATCGTGTGAGGCTTGGAGCAGACTAGATCTGCCAAATGGACAGAGGTACACCATTCATCTTACGATAACACATGGCCGTGATTTGGCTTCGGCTTTTGCCGTCGTGGAAGGGCCAGGTTCATAAATTGAACCCTGATTATAGAAGGGCAAGGAGCGTTATAATGACACAACAAGATCTACAAGTTCAAGACGAACAGGAGCTGCGGGAGGCTAAGCAATATTTCAGCTATCATTTGCTGGAGTGGTATCAAGGGCAGAAACGGGATTTGCCTTGGCGTCGGCACCGCAATCCTTATTATATTTGGATTTCTGAAATAATGCTGCAGCAGACAAGGGTGGATACGGTAATCCCGTATTTCAATCGGTTTATCGAAAGGTTTCCTACCGTGGAGTCGCTCGCCGATGCACCAGAAGAGGACGTTCTTAAGTGCTGGGAAGGCTTAGGTTATTATTCTCGTGCTCGCAATATACAGCATGCGGCCAAACAGGTCAAAGAGCTGTATGGCGGGCAGGTGCCGAATGATCGTGAGGCTGTGTTCAGTTTAAAGGGAGTGGGACCTTATACGGCAGGGGCTATCCTTAGCATTGCGTTCAATCGGCCGGAGCCAGCGGTCGACGGCAATGTGATGCGGGTGTTGTCCCGATACTTCCTGATAGAGGATGATATCGCCAAGGGACCCACCCGCGTAAAAATGGAGCGCCTGGCAGCTGAACTGATCCCGGAGGGGGAAGCGGCATCTTTTAATCAGGCGCTGATGGAGCTTGGGGCGCTCGTATGCACTCCTAAATCACCGCGCTGTTTAACCTGCCCGGTGATGGAGCATTGCGCCGCGCGCCTGGCGGGCTGCGAGACCTCGCTGCCCGTCAAGACCAAGGCCAAGCCGCCGCGCCCTGAGGAGCGGCTGGCGGCTTTGATTGAGGGCCGCGGTGCCAACGCGGGCCAAGTGCTCATCCGGCAGCGGCCACAAAGCGGGCTGTTAGCCCGCATGTGGGAGCTGCCGCACTGGCCGGCGCCGCCTGTGGAAGGCGGCGCCAAAGGCGCGCGGCTGCCGGAAGCGGCGGCGCTGGACCGGCTACGCCGGTCACTGCGGGAGGCCGGGATCTCTGCCCGGCCTGAGAAGCACTGGATGGCTGCTGAGCATATCTTCAGCCATATCGTGTGGACGCTGCAGGTGTACCGCTGCAGCGAAGAGGACGCCCTTCCGCTGCCGATAGCGGCAGAAGGACGGGCAGTGTACAACGCGGAAGTGGACTTGTTCTCAGGAATCGACAGCAGCATGCCTATCGAGAGGTTTGAGGACGGGACCGCTAGTCCAGAGGACGGCGGAGCTGTGCGCTGGATCAGCCGCGAAGACATGGCTAACTATGCGTTCCCTAACGTTTTTCTGAAGCTACTGAACCTTTATTTTGATGAGCAGGAAGGGCGGGCGAAGCTAGAGAAGTAGAAGATTCGCCGTGTTGTGTTGCTAAAGTACTAAATGTACAAAACCTGAGTTTGATGTATGCACCTAAGTAGGGTCGTATGCACCTAGGTATGGTCGTATGCGCCTAAGTAGGGTCGTATGCACCTAGGTAGGGTCGTATGCACCTAAGTAGGGTCGTATGCACCTAAGTAGGGTCGTATGCACCCAAGCATGGTCGTATGCTTCAGTCTCTTCGTAGCAAATATTTGTTTATTTGGTTCAGATTAGTTCAGTCTTGTTCCAACTAAATTCTTCTGGTGTTCTATGGCTACGAGAGTGAATGAAATTTAATTAGGGAATTCTTCCCTGAAAATAGGTCGAATTGGCTTGTAATTGATCATTTTAGGGAGAACCTCCCTAATAATTGGGGAAATATCAGTTTTATGCCCAAAAAGGATGATTTTTAGGGAGTATTTCCCTAATTACTCGTGTTTATGGAGTATATCGCAGAATTTTAGGGAGTTATTCCCTAATCTATTGCTCAGCGACTCCAAACGCAGATTCTCGTAAGCCGAGTATAGATTTATTGCGATTTATTGCGATCTCTTCCGATTTATTCTCATCTATACCGATCTATTCTGATCTATACCGATCCAGCGCATCCATTTAAGCGACGCAAGCGGCGTGAAATGCGGTGTCTGGGAGGATCTCAACCAATCAATCAGTCAATCTTTATCTTTATCTTTATCTTTATCTTTATCTTTATCTTTATCTCTCTTTATCTCCAACCTAAACAAAGAAGGTATCCCTTAGCCTATTCGGCTCTGAGATACCTTCTTTTTTAGTTAAATGGCATAAGCCAAATGGAATTTCTTATTTTGCGCTTTCGTAACGTTTGCCAACTTCTTCCCAGTTTACTACGTTCCAGAACGCTTTGATGTAATCAGGGCGTTTGTTTTGGTAGTTCAGGTAGTAAGCGTGCTCCCATACATCCAGTCCGAGGATTGGAGTAGCGCCTTCGCTGATTGGGTTGTCTTGGTTAGGTGTGCTTGTTACTGCCAGTTTGCCATCTTTAACAACTAGCCAAGCCCAGCCGCTGCCGAAACGAGTAGTTGCTGCTGCTGCGAAATCTTCTTTGAATTTTTCGAATCCGCCCAGTTCTTTATCGATAGCTTCAGCCAATGCGCCAGTTGGTGCGCCGCCGCCGTTTGGTCCGATAACTTCCCAGAACAAAGTGTGGTTAGCGTGTCCGCCACCATTGTTGCGAACAGCAGTACGGATAGCTTCAGGTACAGCGTTCAGATCTGTAAGAAGCTCTTCAATGCTTTTGCTTTGCAATTCAGGTGCTTTTTCCAAAGCTGCATTCAGATTAGTTACATATGTGTTATGGTGTCTGTCATGGTGAATTTCCATCGTCAATGCGTCGATGTGTGGTTCGAGTGCGTTGTTCGGATAAGGAAGTGCCGGTAATTGAAATGCCATGGAAAAATCCCTCCTGAGTTATATTAGAATTTTGTTATAGATAAAGAATTCTGGCGAACTAACGTCAAAATCCTTTATTGTAAATATGTACTATAGGGTTTCGCCCAATAGGATACTTTAATTAAACCGTATCTAGACCAATAATGCAACACTAAACAAACATAAATGTTTATAAAGTATAATTGGAGAGGGAAAGGGTTTTACAATTGTATTTAGAATGTTAAAATAAATAGTCCCTAACCTATAGACATATATCCTTATTAATACCCTTTTAATGAAGAAATGAACCCCATCCGAAATGTAAACGCTTGATATTAAGCGCTTTCAAAAGAAAAATGATGATATCACGAGAAAAGTGTGCTTTAATAGATTTAAAAGCAGGTATTCCTCGATATTTGATGCTTTTTTTTATTTTCTCTATGTTAAGGGAACCCCTTCTTTTTGTTAAATTCATAAGCCATAGACAAGGGAGATTTTAAAGAATGCACGTTCGTTCCTTTCAATTAAGCGACGTTAGCCCTGTGACTGATTTGCTGCAAACCGCATTATCGGAAGAGTGTTTCGAGAACACTATCGAGCCTTTCTCCAGGCAGCTTTCTTGGGATTCAGATCTCATTGTAGTTGCGGAAGATGAAGAAGAAATTGTTGGAGCACTGATTGGTACAATTGAGAAAAACCACGGTTGTTATTTCCGGATTGCTGTACATCCTGATTATCGCCGCAGAGGAGTCGGTAGAAGTCTGGTATCAGCTATGGAATCCAGGTTTCAAGCTCGTAAAGTCAGTGGTATCTATGTAGCCGTCGATGAGCATAATTCTTTTGCTTTGCCATTGTATGAAGCTATGGGATATAGCGAGAATCAAATCTTCAAATCTGTCCGGAAGCTGAGCATTGTTGGGTAATTTTGATCACTCAGCTGCGAAAGCGGAAACATTTTCTAGAAAAAAGAACTATAGCTGACGATATAGTCTGTTTCATTCATACTCGAGCGTATTTTCCAGAAGTCCATTGCTAATGGCTGGGAGATATGCTTTTTTATTGTTATAATATCTGCAAGTATAGACTTCAATTATTGAGAACAGAGGTGACATATTGAATCAGGAGCCCCAAGTAGATTACACGAGAAATAGGAAACAAAGACATAGATCCTCCAGATCCAAGACTACCCTGGGCGGTCGTTTGGTCTCGGAAATGAAGGATTGGCTGCTTACAGCTGTGATTGTTTTTGCTGTGATGTCTGTTCTTAATGTTTTTGTGTTCAATATATCAACGGTTAAAGGTCAGTCTATGCAGCCAACGCTCTGGGAGGGTGAGAGGCTCTTCATTAATAAAATTTCATTGCTCTTCGTAAATCCAAAACATGGTGATGTTGTCATTCTTCATGATCCAAGTACTGGACCTAGTCATAAGGAGTATTTAGTGAAGCGAGTGATTGGCATACCTGGAGATATCATAGAGGTACGGAATCATCAGTTATACGTGAATGGAAAAATAGTGAATGAGCCCTATATCGATACTGAGATTGAAGATCCGGATTTTGCAGCGTTAACCGTGGAAAGTGGCAATTATTTTGTAATGGGCGATAACCGTCATGCTTCAGCCAGCAAGGACAGCCGTTACTTCGGCTCTATTTCACAGGATATGATTGTCGGCAGGGCTGATTATATATGGTGGCCTCTGTCAAAACTGAATAGATTATAAGAAAGTCAGCGAAGATATGAAAGGAGAAGGCGGAAATGACCAATACATTTCAGTCATCGTATGCTCCCCCGCCTTCCAAGTGGGCACAGCTTAAAGCAGAGATTCAGGAGGCTGCGACATCACTCGGTATTGATGATATCGGGTTTACAACAGCAGAACCTTTTTTATATTTAAAAAATATACTGCAAGACCACCGGGACAAAGGATATGAATCTGGCTTCGAGGAACCCGATCTGGATAAAAGGACAGTTCCAGCATTGTCTTCTGGAGACAAGCCGTTATCTATTATTTCGATTGCAGTGGCTTACCCTTCTAAAATGGAGAACCCTCCTAAATCTGAGCCGGGTGCACGTAGAGGCATCCTCGCCCGGGCATCTTGGGGCAGGGACTATCACCATGTGCTGAGGGAAGCCTTAAGTAAGCTAGAGGAATTTATTCACGAGCGTGTACCGGAGGCTGTGCTGGAAAGTATGGTGGACACCGGTGTTCTAGTAGATAGAGCGGTAGCGGAAAGAGCGGGAATAGGCTTCAGCGGCAAAAACTGTTCTATCATCTCACCCAAATGGGGATCATGGATTTATCTTGGGGAAATGGTTACGAACATTCCTTTTGCTCCGGATGAACCTGTTGAAGAAGGCTGCGGGGAGTGTACTAAGTGCATTGATGCTTGTCCGACCGGAGCGCTTGTGGGTCCGGGTCAGCTTAACGCACAGGCGTGTATTTCTTTTTTGACGCAGACTAAAGGGTTCCTCAGCGAGGAGTATATGACCAAGATCGGCAATCGTCTATACGGCTGTGATACTTGCCAGATTGTATGTCCCAAGAATAGAGGTAAGAACTGGAATCATCGCCCTCAGATGCAACCTGATCCTGAAATCGTGAAGCCGCTGCTGCTGCCGATCCTTGATCTTAGCAATCGTGAGTTCAAAGAGAAATTCGGCAATAGCTCAGCAGCCTGGAGAGGCAAAAAGCCGATGCAGCGAAATGCGATCATTGCCCTAGGCAATTTTAAGGAAGCCGGGGCTGTGCCAAAGCTATCAGAGATTGTTCTGAAAGAGCCGCGGCCAGAGATGCGGGGCACTGCTGCTTGGGCGCTTGGACGTATTGGCGGTGATGAGGCTCTAGCGGCTGTAGAAGCGGGTTTAGAGCGCGAGGAGGATAGCACGGTGAGGGAAATGCTAAGCCGGGCGCAGGATGTGCTCCTTACTGGGAAGAAGGCACGAGAGGACAGCGATATTAATGGAGGAAAAAGTTCATAGACAGGTTGCATATTGCCAATTGCTGTCCAGTTCCTGAAATGCTATGATAGATTCGCGTGCCATATGGCGATGCAGACAATAGAGTGTAGAGGTGGGCTTTAGATGAGTATCGCATTACCTATTATTACATTGGTCGTAGGTCTCATCGGTGGTTTTTTCATCGGTGTATATTATCTGCGCAAACAAATGACAAACATGCAGAATGATCCTGAAATGCTGCAAAAGGTTGCAAAGCAAATGGGTTATAACCTGAACGGGAAGCAAATGCAGCGTGCCCAGCAAATGATGAAGACTCAGGGACAGCCAGGTGCGCGCCCAGGAGCAGCTAAAGGGAATAAACGTAGAAGTAAGTAACCGGGTCCGGATAACATGTATACGGGTGCGGAAGGGGGAGACATCATGGGGAACATCAAGGAATATGTGAACGGTAAAGTTGCAGAGAACCGTGAGCAAATCGAGTATCACGTTGAGAAAATATTAGAATTAATCGGTGAAGATACCGGCCGCGAGGGACTGCTGGAAACACCGGCACGTGTTACGCGGATGTACGAGGAGATATTCGGCGGTTATTCGATAGATCCCCGCGAGGCGCTCGGCGTTACTTTTGATGAGTCTCATGAAGAGCTAGTGATCGTTAAGGATATCGTCTATTACAGCCAATGTGAACACCACATGGCTCCTTTCTTTGGTAAAGTGCATATAGGATACATTCCGAGCGGACGTATTGCTGGACTCAGCAAATTAGCTCGGCTTGTTGAAGCAGTAAGCCGGCGTCTACAGGTTCAAGAACGCATTACGGCGCAAATTGCTGATATTATGACGGAGGTGCTAGGCCCCCACGGTGTTATGGTTGTTGTGGAGGGAGAGCATCTGTGTATGTGTGCACGCGGAGTGAAGAAGCCAGGCAGCAAAACGGTAACTATGGCTACTAGAGGGGTCTTCCGTGAGGATGCCGCCGCTCGTGCGGAGTTTCTAAGCTTGATTAAGGAATAAATATCGGGGTGCATACCTCGAAATTGGAAGGACCCATCGTTCACGTAATGTGAATGATGGGTCCTTTTTGGTCAGGGTGTGGGAATAAGAGTGATGTTCACTGTGAATTGAAATAATATCAAAAAGGCTTCCAGGCCAGTTTACTGGCAGCAGCATAACGTTCTGAGACGTAAGGCCAGTTAACGACCTTCCACCAATCCTCAATATAATCGGCCCGATTATTCTGATGTTTAAGGTAATAGGCATGCTCCCATACATCCAGAGCCAGTAACGGAACCACGTCCCATTGTGACAGGTTCTGATGTTTCTCCGCAGTCAAAATCTCCAGTCTATGACTGCGTGGACTCCAGACGAGAATAGCCCAGCCGCCACCTTCAACCTTATTCGCAGCTTCTGTGAACTGTTTCTTGAAGCTGTCATAGCTGCCGAAGCTTTGTTCAATGGCTTCCAGTAAGGCTCCAGTTGGACGCCCGCCACCTTGTGGAGACATTACGTTCCAGAAGATTGTATGGAGATAGTGGCCTGCCCCATTAAAGGCTAGCTCCCGCTCCCAATGCTTAACGAGATCGAAATCTCCTTTCTTGCGAGCCTCAGCTAGCTTGTTCTCCGCTTTATTTAGTCCATCTACATAACTTTGATGGTGTTTATCGTGATGAATCCGCATGGTTTTCTCATCGATGTATGGTTCCAGCGCATTATAAGCATAAGGCAATGGAGGCAGCGTATGTCCGCCAATTGGCACAGCACTCATTTCACGAATATCAAGGATAGTATCTGTAGAAGGAATAAGTCCCTCATTCCGCGTGACATTGTCCTCTTCTGTTCTTACGACATAGTCGGCTGCTGTATAATCTCTCATAATTTGCGTGAGCTGTCCGGGCGAGCTCAGAGTGTGCAGTACGGCAAGGAAATACTCTGATTCGCGAATAATATGCAGGATCACAGTGGTTGCAAGGGGGACGGCTTTGACGGCTGCGCTACTTTCCATAATGGCAAAAAGCTGTCGAACAAATTCTTGGGATTGGGTACAGGAGATATGCAGCAGCTTTTCTGTTTCCGCAGTGAGTTCAGCCTGACTTGGTGGAGAAGCAGAGAGGGCAGAATTCAATAACTGCTGAGCGGCCATCTCTGTGGCACCGAAGACCACTGCCCATTCATCCAGCAGTTTAACATAGGGTTCCTCCAGGTTAGGTACGATTGCTTTGATAACCTCGGTATGCTCTTTCTCTTGTGTTTTCCAGAATACGATTTCTTCTAAAATACGTACTGGCAGCATCGGCCCGTATACATATAACATTCCAAGAAAACCTCCCGTGATATGTCTTCATCAGTCCATTATATGTGTGCTCATGATAGCTTATGAAGAGCATAAGAACGCGATAATAATATCGTTGACAACCGTTTGACATGGTGAAATAATACAGGAAAATAAAGGCAATGATACCGAAAGGTACAACCTCGCGAAAAGGAGGGTGTACCTTTTTTTTGTCGTGTGGACCGATTAATGAAATCCTATGGGGTAGTAGAAAAACTTTGAGAAATGAGATGAGGGTATGAACAAGCTTGAGAAGAAGCAATTTTATAATCAGCTGTTAAAATTAGCGGTACCGATATCCCTCCAAAGTCTAGTCATGGCGGTGCTGTATTTAGTAGATCAATTGATGGTAGGGCAGCTTGGGGGTGTAGCAATCGCTTCGGTTGGGATGGCTAGTAAAATCTATAGCGTGATTTCAGTGGTGCTGGCGGGTCTTGCTACGGGTCTTGCTATATACGCGGCTCAATATTGGGGGAGTAAAGACCGAAAGAGCGTCACACCACTACTGGGATTAAGTCTTGGAATTGGCCTGATCTTGTCGGGTTCATTTACGATATTTGTTTTTTTCAACCCTCGGCTATGTCTGTCTATTTTTACAACGGATAAAGAAGTGTTGGAGAAGGGGTACATTTTTCTGAAAATCGTTGCCCTCAGTTATATTCCAACGATGTTGACGATGCTCTATTCGGCGGTTCTACGAAGTTCAGGACATGTAAAGTATCCAATGATTGTTAGCATAGCTGCTGTAGGAATGAATATTATTTTAAACTATGCGCTTATTTTTGGGCATTGGGGATTTCCAGCGCTTGGACTTGCAGGTGCGGTATATGCAACGTTAATCTCACGTATAGTCGAAAGTGCTTTGATTGTCGGAGCCGTATATCGTGGAAAGCTGCCGGGTGCCGGAGGTATTAAGGAACTCAGTTCGTTTTCGAAAGCGCTGTGCATACCTTTTTTAAGAACGATAGCGCCTATTGTTTTAACGGAATTGGTTTGGGTCTTAGGGGAGGCTTGTTATTCCGTAATATATAGCCGTATGGGCACAGCAGAGATGACCGCTATGACAGTGACCTTTCCGCTGCAGGGGTTGACGATTGGGCTTCTGGCAGGGCTTTCTGGTGCAGCTGGCATTATGGTCGGACATAAGCTGGGAGAGAATAATAATGCAGGTGCTTTTCAGTATGCTCGTTTTTTTGTTCGAATAGGAGCAGGGATTTCATTGCTGCTTGGTGTTCTTATTGCTGTTCTTGCCCCGCTCTACGTCTCAGCCTTTAACTTAACAGTGGAAGAGCGCCGAATGGCCACTTCCGTTATCTGCTTTTTTGCTCTTTTTTTATGGATAAAGGTGGGCAATATGATGATTGCGGGAGGGATCCTGCAGAGTGGTGGCGATAGTAAATTCGTCTTTATTATGGAAGCCTCCACAACTTGGTTGCTTGGGGTGCCTCTAGGGCTACTGTTGTCATGGGGATGGAAACAGCCTCTTCCCTGGGTATACTTCTTTCTGTCCCTGGAAGAGGCTGTTCGATTGGTTATAGGTTACGTGCGTTTTCGCCGTGGTAAATGGTTGAAGCAGCTGACCCATCAGGGGACAGAGGCGGATTGTAGTGCTTAACTAGTTACTTGCCATCGCCGGCTGGTTGCCATTGTAGGTTTTGGCTAGTTGAACATTTCCTAAGAAAGCAGAGACTCGCCGCAAATACTCACGCGGGTGCTCACGGAATAGCAATTCATGATGGCTGCCCTCTACGACCCAGGAATCTGAGAACGGATTGCTTTGGTTCGCGGCCAGCTTTTCGGCAATAGGATAAGGAGCTTTATCATCTTCGGTTCCATGCATGAGTAGAATAGGGAAAGGATAATCTTCGGATTTGACCTTCGCATAAGGAATTTGATTCAGCCCCGTACCGTTCAGAACTGGGAACAGCATTTCCATAATCGCCAGGGAAGGCTGGCGGGGCAGATCAATATTTTGCTTAATATTATGATACAGCGTATCTGGTTCTAACAAAAAGGTGCTGTCCAGAATCATCGCGTCAATGTCCTCTGATACTAATCCTGTTTGCAGTGCTGTGCCTGCTCCCATGGAGAAGCCCCATACCACTAACTCCTCAGCTCCACGTTCCTTAGCAAAATCAATAGCGCCTAGAAGCTGCTGGGACTCTTTTTTACCTCCGGTTGCAATATCCTTGTTGCCTTGGGCAGCAAAGCCGTAATCAAACATCACGACATTGAAATTAAGACTGTGTGCATAGTGAGCGAGATCGTACATAGGTACCCAAGATTCTTCCCGGTTGGCGCCATAGCCATGGCTGAACACGATAGTTTTGGTAGCCCCTTCGGAGGGAATATACCAGCCGCTCATCATCCGACTTCCATCTTTAGCTGGAAACGTCACATCCTCGTATGCGAGACCTTTGGCCTGCATGGGATTGGAATACAGAGGTGCGACCGTTGGATTAGATAATACCCAGGCGATATAGCCATGAAGTGAGACAAAGCAGAAGGCTAAGAAGAAAAAAATAGATAATAGCAGTGCAACGATAATATGCTTCACACGAATCATCCGCAGCGATAGCCGGGACGAACTGCCTTGTTTAGGTAGTTTAGGTCGACGGGAGACGGTTGTGCCGGTTTGGCGAGTTGCCAGATCCATATGGTCCCCTCCTAAGAATGATGTGAGTACTAGTGCCTAGAAGAATTTGTAAAAATGATTCTAAAGCATCAGTAGATAATTTAATATGTTAATCGTATGAAAAAGCCCTTACAAAGTCAATGAATTAGACGCTTTTGTAATGTAACTGTAAAGTGCGGCCCAACCTTTTCCGGCACATTTTTGGCACAACTCCGGCGGAGTGAATATACTGGACTTTCCATAGAGTTTTGCACTAAGATAGAGTTAGTTATAATGTAACCGAGTTTCATTTGATGAAACACGAGGGGGAGATTGTCATGGAGGACCGAAAGCTTACAGTGCGTGCGGTAGAACGTGCGCTTGATATATTGCTTTGTTTTACGCAGGACAGAGATTTAGGGTTGACGGAGATCGCTTCAAAGATTGATTTACATAAA
Organism: Paenibacillus sp. FSL H8-0315; assembly: GCF_038005365.1. Lineage (NCBI taxonomy): Bacteria > Bacillati > Bacillota > Bacilli > Caryophanales > Paenibacillaceae > Paenibacillus > Paenibacillus sp. FSL H8-0315. Next base: position 4,018,955 of record NZ_JBBOTA010000001.1, read on the forward strand.
AGTACCGTCCATCGGCTGCTGGCAACCTTGGAGGAAAAGGGCTTCCTCATTCGTAATCCGGCCACTGAGAAATACAGTTTGGGTATACGAATTTGGGAATTGTCTACGCATTTGCCTGCTTTTGATGAGTCGGCCGCGGTATTATTGCCGTCAATGGAACGGCTGCGGGATCGGTTAGGGGAGACCGTTAGTTTATACTTACGCGACGGCATAGAACGTGTGCGGATTCAGGCGGTTCAGAGCCAGCAGGCCATCCGGCGAGTGGCGCAGATCGGTGCGAGATTGCCTTTATCTGTGGGCGCATCAAGTAAAGTGCTGGCAGCCTATGCTCCTCCAGAGGTGCTGAAAGAATTGCTGGAGAGTTCGGGATGGCCGGACTACGTTGAGAAGGATGTCTATCAAGAGCAGCTTAATGACATTATCCGGCTCGGATATGCCACTAGTTTCGAGGAACGCGAGCCCGGCGCGGCCGCGGTGGCGGTGCCTGTTACGGGCCGCGGTGGAAATGTGATCGCGGCGTTATCACTGTCCGGCCCAGTTAGTCGCCTATCCCGAGATACGCTAGTGGAATATGCCGCGGTACTGAAGGAAGCGGCTAGTGAAATGGGCATGATGATTCCTTAATTCGCTGGCTGAGACATACCTTGTTAAACAGCAAAGCAGCGATCTCTCCGTTACTGGAGGATCGCTGCTTTGCTTTTTTTGGGGAGGGACTAGCCTATTGTGGGTAAGTGGCTGAAAACTGATGGCTGATGGGTGAATGATGGGTAACTGATGAGTGGCTGATGGGTGAATGATGGGTAACTGACGAGTGAATGATGAGTGACTGACGAGTGGCTGATGAGTGACTGATGGGTAACTGATGAGTGACTGATGAGTGACTGACGAGTGGCTGATGAGTGACTGATGGGTAACTGACGGCTGACTGATGGGTAATCAACAGCTAACTGACGGCTAGCTAATGGCTAACGGCTCCCCTACCTTGCGTTGGTTTGGTGAGCTTCAGTGAATATACGTTTCTTTGGAATCCTCAGTAACTCGTAATGCTGAGGCTCGAGCGTTTGAACCCCGGGTCGAGATAGGCGGAAAGGCAGAGCCACAGAGAGGCGAGGCTAGAATCCACGAATGCACGAACCCAGGAACCTAGGAACGCAGAAACCCACGAACTCATGAACCCAGGAACGCAGAAACCCACGAACTCACCGAACCCAGGAACACAGAAACCCACGAACTCACGAGCCCAGGAACCCAGGTTCCCGCGAACATGCAAACCCGCGAACCTAGGAACACAGAAACTCACGAACTCACGAGCCCAGGAACCCAGGTTCCCGCGAACATGCAAACCCGCGAACCTAGGAACACAGAAACCCACGAACTCATGAACCCAGGAACGCAGAAACCCACGAACTCACCGAACCTAGGAACGCAGAAACCCACGAACCCACGAACCCACGTATCTCATAACTCGTACACAAGTAATCTCGGGTTGTTATTTAGATATTCCCTGAGGCTTCCGGACTCAGAAGACGCTATTTGCCCATTTAAAGCCTTTTTGGCAGAGTTTCGGACCCCAGTGCAGCTATTAAGCAAAAATGGGCTCATTCAGCGTGTTTTTCATGCCAATAGCGACTATGGAGTCCGATTACACGCCAAAAATTGGACAATCGAGCGAATAGAGTCATCTGAGTCCGATAGCATGGAATCCTAGGCGTCCCCTGGGGCGTGCGGACTCAGAAGACGCTATTTGCCCATTTAAAGCCTTTTTGGCAGAGTTTCGGACCCCAATGCAGCTATTCGACCAAAACGGGAACCTTTAGTATGTTTTTCATGCCAATAGCGACTATGGAGTCCGATCGCGCGCCAAAAGTCGGATAATCGAGCGTATAGGGTCATCTGGGTCCGATAGCGCCGAATTCTAAGCGTCCCCTGAGACGTGCGGACTCAGGGGACGCTATTTGCGAATTGACAGCCATTTTGGCGTAGTTTCGGACCCCAGTGCAGCTATTCGACAAAAACGGGCTCCTGTAGCGTGTTTTTTATGCCAATAGCGACTATGGAGTCCAATCGCACGCCAAAAGTCGGATAATCCAGCATATAGAGTCATCTGAGTCCGATCCCACGCCAAAAGTCGGATAATCGAGCGTATAGAGTCATCTGAGTCCGATAGCATGGAATCCTAGGCGTCCCCTGAGGCGCGCGGAATCCTAAATGTCCCCTGAGCCTCACGCAGCAATGGTGAAGGTCCAAAAGACAACAGACAGTGGCACCCCACCCGCCACAAATTGGCTGCTGGAACGACTCCATAAAAAAGGGACTGCTCACAGCCACTCATGGCCGTGAAACAGTCCCTTTTTAAGTTACTTTAAATCTATTCTACCGACACCGCGGAAGAGTCTGTAGCATCTGCCAGCATCTGGCGAAGAACAGTCTGCAGGATACCGCCGTTGCGATAGTAATCAATATCGACTGTACTGTCGAGTCGTGCAATGACAGGGAAATCGAATTGTGTGCCGTCTTCACGGGTAGCCGTGACAGTTAGCTCTTGACTTGGTGCCACGTTGTTATCGAGACCAGTAATGTTGAAGGTCTCGCGTCCGGTCAGTCCCAAGCTGCTCCAGCCGTGGCCTTCTTGGAATTGAAGTGGGAGTACACCCATACCGACCAGATTGCTGCGGTGAATCCGCTCAAAGCTCTCAGCGATAACTGCTTTAACGCCAAGCAGAAGCGTACCCTTAGCCGCCCAGTCACGTGAGCTTCCTGTTCCATACTCCTTACCAGCGATGACGATCAGATTTTGTCCAGCATCCTGATAGAGCATGGAAGCATCATAGATGGACATAACCTCGTCGCTTGGCAAGAAGGTAGTAACGCCGCCTTCTGTACCAGGAGCTACTGCGTTACGAATCCGAATGTTAGCGAACGTACCGCGCATCATGACTTCGTGGTTTCCGCGGCGTGAGCCGTAGGAGTTGAAGTCTGCACGTTCTACACCATGATCGCGCAAATATTCGCCAGCAGGACCAGAGGTAGAGATATTACCCGCTGGTGAGATATGGTCGGTTGTCACGGAATCAGCAAGCAGCGCTAGAACGCGTGCATCTTTGATATCCTTAATGTCTCCCAGACCGTCTGCCAGATGTTCGAAGAATGGCGGATTCTGGATGTACGTGGAATTATCATCCCACTCATACAGCTCGCCTTGCGGAACAGGAATCGAATTCCAACGTTCGTTAGCGGTGAATACATTTTCGTATTTGCTACGGAACATCTCCGGACTAAGGGAGAGACCAATGGCTTCACGAATTTCAGCAGTGGTTGGCCAGATATCTTTCAGGAATACTGGCTCACCTTGCGGATCAAATCCAAGTGGCTCAGTTTGCAAATCGATATTTACTGTACCAGCCAGTGCGTAAGCAACTACGAGCGGCGGTGAAGCCAAGTAGTTTGCTTTTACCTGAGCATGTACGCGGCCTTCAAAGTTCCGGTTACCGGAGATGACTGCGGCTACGGTCATGTCATTGTCAGTAATGGCTTGACTAACTTCTTCAGGCAATGGACCGGAGTTACCGATACAAGTGGCACAGCCATAACCAGCCAAGTAGAAGCCCAATGCTTCGAGTGGTTTCAGCAAGTCTGCTTTTTGCAGGTATTCAGTAACCACCAAGGATCCTGGAGTCAAGCTGCTCTTAACGTAAGCTGGTTTGGTCAGACCACGTTCCACAGCTTTTTTCGCCAAAAGACCTGCTCCAAGCATAACGCTAGGGTTGGAAGTATTCGTACAGCTAGTAATAGCTGCGATTACGACTGCGCCTGTGCTGAGCTTGCTGGTAGTATCATTTTTATGCTGTACTTCTACGACTTGAGCGATTTTCTCATCGCTGAGACCATAACCGCCTTTGTCTACAGGTGTACGGATAATACCTTCGAAATTTTCCTTCATATGCGTAAGCTCGATCCGGTCTTGTGGACGTTTTGGTCCAGCCAAGCTAGGAACGACAGAAGCTAAGTCAAGCTCAATCACATCGCTGAACTCAGGGTCTGGCGTATCCGAGGTACGGAACATCCCTTGTGCTTTGTAATAAGATTCAACCAACGCCACCAGATCATCCGGACGGCCCGTGCTGCGAAGATAAGCGAGTGTCTCGTCATCTACAGGGAAGAAACCGATAGTTGCTCCGTATTCTGGCGCCATGTTGGCAACAGTTGCCCGGTCAGCCAGACTGATGTTAGCAAGGCCAGGTCCGTAGAATTCGACGAATTTGCCGACTACACCCTTTTTACGCAACATTTCAGTTACTGTCAGTGCCAAATCCGTTGCTGTAGCTCCTTCGATAAGGCTGCCTGTAAGCTTGAAGCCCACTACATCAGGTGTAACAAAATAGAGCGGTTGTCCAAGCATTCCTGCTTCAGCCTCAATACCGCCTACACCCCAGCCCACAACACCCAGACCATTGATCATCGTGGTATGGGAATCCGTTCCTACAAGGGAATCTGGATAAACGACAGTTTCACCATCGATAGTTTTAGTAGTGGCAACGGAAGCTAAATACTCTAGATTTACCTGGTGCACGATACCTGTTGCTGGTGGAACTGCACGGAAGTTGTTAAAAGCTGTCTGTGCCCAACGAAGGAAACGGTAACGCTCCTCGTTGCGTTCGAACTCAACGTTCATATTGTATTCCAAGGCGTCTGCTGTACCGAAAGCATCAACCATGACAGAGTGGTCAATTACAAGGTCAACCGGGACAAGCGGATTGATCTGTTTAGGATCTCCTCCGGCTTTTTTTACAGTATCACGCATAGCTGCGAGATCCACGACTACCGGAACTCCGGTGAAATCCTGAAGCACGATACGAGCAGGGATAAATGGAATTTCTTTATTACGGTCAATGTCACCTGACCAATCGGCCAGTTGTTTCACATGTTCTTCAGTAATTGCCCGTCCGTCAAACTGACGTACAGCAGCCTCTAGTAGGACTTTGATCGAAAAAGGCAGGGAAGAAATAGAGCCCAATCCTTGTTCCTCAAGGGACTTCAGATCATAATAGCGATAAGATTTGCCGCCTGATTCCAGGGTCCGAGCCAATGAAAAATGATCCTTGCTTGGCATATATGCGCCTCCTTGTTTCGTCTAATGAAACCCAATTTCAAATTGCTTCTAGCTTAATTATAACGGTTACAAAGTGGGGAGTAAAGTTTTTTTTCCTACATCTAAAGCCCGAATTATGCCTGAGAAAATGCCAAGCTACCCTTCCATTGTCATATTGTATCGTTTCGGGATATTCTTTTTACCTCAAAAAGAGCCATTTAAAGGAGATAATACGAAAGAATTCACCGGAATCCTTGGTTTTACTTAATTATTAGGCGAAATACACACTGAATTTCTCTTCCTCAGTTATTAGGTGATAGGGTCCTCGTTGTCGATGTTGGATTGAGATGTCGGACTTGGGGTTAGAGTTTTTGCCTGAAACATCCTTAACTATTCAACCGATCTGTATAGCGGCCTGTTTCCTTTCATATACATAGAACAGCAGTTAAAAGGGAAAGAAGGGGCGCGAGTATAATGGAACAACAGTGGAAGCAAAGTCTTTATGTATATGTTGATCAAGTGAATAAGGCCAGGGTGGAGCCTAAGTCATCATCGCATACCGTTTCCGTATCCGTTAAAGATCCGCGTTTTCTGGTAGAACAAGGGGAGCGTTCAAGACGTCTTGCGGAGTGGTATAAAGAACGTGGGATAACTCCTTTGCGCGGAGAGACAGGGGTTAAGACTTTGCGGACCGTCCGGCAGACTCCGACCGAGGTAGTAGCAGAGGTTACACTGCATAGTGCCCTTTATTATGAAAAAGGCGGTGTTAACCACCGCGAGGATATTATCGAGCTGGAGCGGCTGACCTTTGTACGGGACGGTGGGGGCTGGGAGATTGCTGGTGTGGAACGAAGTGTCCCTGAAAGAAATACGGTTCATCGGGCAGAGGTAGAGCTATCGGGCAGACTATCCAAATGGGGAGAGGCTTTGCCGGCACCGCTGCCATCACAGCCCCTGCTAAACCGGAATGTCCTCGGAGAAATTGCAGGTTCAAGAGAGGTTCGTTATAACCGTGAAGAAGCTGTGGCGTATGCCGACCGCTGGTGGAAAGACGGCAATCCGGAGTTCGAAACCTTCGAGGTGGATTGCACAAATTATGTCTCCCAATGTCTCTTTGCAGGGGGAGCACCTATCAACTATACTGGTAAAAGAGAAACGGGCTGGTGGTACAAAGGTTACCAAGGCAAACAAGAATGGTGGAGCTATAGCTGGGCTGTATCAGACAGTCTGCAACGCTATTTGAGCGGAAGTCGGAGCAGTGGCTTGCGTGCGGAAGTCATGGAGCGGCCGGAGCAATTGATGCTGGGCGATATCATTCAATATGACTGGGATGGCAACGGGCAGTATCAGCACAGCACAATCGTCACAGCTTTTGATGCAGGAGGCATGCCGCTTGTGAATGCACGTACCGTTAGCAGCCGTCATCGGTATTGGGATTATCGTGATTCCTACGCATGGACTGATCAAACGAAATACCGTTTTTTTCATATTAACGACTACTTATAGTACAGAAAGAGGTTAAGGGAATGGGGAACGCAAAACTAACCGTAGGGCTGGTGTACGGGGGCAAATCAGGAGAACATGAGGTATCGCTACAGACGGCTTTTGCCGTGATGAACTCATTTGATTATGATAAATATGAGATTATACCTTTTTACATTTCAAAACAGGGATTGTGGAAGGTTGGAGAGAAGTTATCAGCTCCTTACAGCCAAGTGGAGCAGCTCAAGCTTGCAGAAGCGACCGAAGATATGGGCACAGCCCTGAACGTGGTATTTAGTGGATTATCGGGTGCTGACCAAACAGTGGACGTAATGTTCCCGCTGCTGCACGGCACGTATGGTGAGGACGGAACGATTCAAGGGTTGTTCGAAATGGCGAATATTCCTTATATCGGTGCTGGTGTTCTTGCCTCTTCGGCAGGTATGGATAAGGTGGTCATGAAGAAGCTGTTCGCTGATGCCGGTCTGGATCAATGCGAGTTTTGTTATTTCAACATCAGCGCTTGGAAAAGAAAACGTCATGAGTTGATTGTTGGTGTAGAGGATAAACTGGGATATCCGGTATTCGTGAAGCCTGCCAATCTAGGCTCAAGTGTAGGTATTTCTAAGGCTGCCGATAAGGATAGTCTTGTAAAAGCCATTGATTTTGCTTTCCGCTATGATACCAAAGTTATTATTGAGGAGTTTGTGGATGCGCGTGAGGTAGAGGTTGGCGTGCTTGGAAATGATGAACCAGAAGCCTCTGTTCCGGGTGAAATCGTTTCTTCTGGTGAATATTATGATTACGCAGCCAAATATACGGACGGCAAATCGCAAATGATGATTCCTGCACCAGTGGATTCTGAAGTGGCCGATCGTTTGCGGGAGTCCGCGATAGTTGCTTTTCGAGCGATTGAGGGCAGTGGAATTACCCGGGCAGACTTCTTCTTGCGAAAATCGGATGGTAAAATTCTAATTAACGAAGTGAACACGATGCCTGGTTTCACTCCTTACAGCATGTATCCGCTATTGTGGCGTGAGACGGGTGTATCTTATAGAGCTCTGTTAGACCGAATGATTGAGTTAGCCTTGGAGCGCTATAATTTTAAACAAGGTCTTAAGTACGACAACGAGTAATAGAAGCTATAGCGGGAATATCCCGACTGGAAGGAGAGAAGAAACATGGGTTTTCAAACAGAATTCAACTCCGTCTGCAAATTCAAGAGTGAACAAGAGCTGTACGAGCTGCTGGAATATGGGCGCACCAAAATGGTGAAGCAAGGCTTTCGTGTGTATCCGACGGGTCAAAAGGTTATTGCTTACACCCCTGAAAATGTAGCTGTAGCCATTGTCAAAATTTCAGCCTCGATTGCAGAGATTAATTTTCAAGGGCATGAGGTTACCGCGGTCGAGATGGAGCTTGTGCGTAAGCTGAATGAAGAAGAGTCCAGAGTGCAGACGGCTTTGGCTGAGGAAATGTTTTTTGGAGCACAGGGATGATTGTCCGCTTCGGATATGTAGCGATGTCCACCGTTATCAAAGACTGCTCCCCATCCAAGACAATGACGATGGCCTCTTTTAAGAAGCTGGATGACCGTGAAGCGGCACTTCGGCGTTTGGAGAACATCGCTAGAATGAATCTGCATAATACGCTGCGGTTGATGAAGCATAATGTGGCTTCGGACATCATGGTGTACCGCCTCACTTCCAAAATCATTCCTCTGGCGACGCATCCGGATTTGCAGGACTGGAATCCGTTTGCGGCGCTCGCCGAGGAATTTGCGGAAGTGGGCCAATATGTGAAAAAGCACGGGCTGCGCGTTTCTTTTCATCCAGATCACTTTACAGTACTTAGTACACCCCGTCCGGAGGTGCTGATAAACTCCGTACGGGATTTGCAGTACCATGTGGACATGCTGGTTGCTATGGGGCTTTCTGCCATGGCGAAGAACAATATCCATATTGGCGGAGCTTATGGGGACAAGCCTGTAGCGGCGAAGCGATTCGAGGAGCATTTCCGCGCGCTGCCGGCAGCGCTGCAGGAGCGTATAACGCTGGAGAATGACGATAAGACATTTACAGCTCCGGAGACACTGGCAGTCAGTCAGAGCGTAGGATTACCGATGGTGCTGGATATTCACCACCAATGGGTGAATAATGAAGGAGAGCTCCCTTGGGAGCTGTGGCCTGACATTTTGCAGACATGGCGAAGTGAGCTAGCACAGAAGGACGTTCCTTCTGGAAAGCTTTTGCCGCCTAAGATTCATGTATCCAGTCCGCGCAGCCCGTCTGATCCGCGCAGCCATGCGGATGGCGTGGAACCTGCGCCTTTGCTGGCTTTTCTGAAACGTATTGCCGCAGATACGCCTGCTGTCGATGTTATGATTGAGGCGAAACTAAAAGATGGCGCGTTATTTGGATTGATGGAGGCTATGAAGGAGCTGGCTGAGGCTGGTAACGGAATTTCCTTATTAAATGGGGCAAGCGTGAATATTGAACCTTAAACAATGAAAATAAGGAGATAGGTCCCGAATACGGGTCCTATCATGACTTGATATGTAACTTGAAATAGGGTACGTTGAATGAAACTTTAATCGCTTATCGTCTTTATATGGACCTGGGGCATTTATGCTCGCAGGTGAGAATTGGGTCCTCTTTTGGCGGAACTTTGGGAACTTGGGGAACGTTTTGACGTATTGCACGGTATTGTGAATAGGATTGCTTTAGAATTAAAGCCATTGGCGATTATGTTCAAGAAAGTGGAGTGAAGATATGAGTCCTTTAAATCCAGAGGGTAAGAATGAACGTGAACCCTATGTAGTAACAAGCAAGGGACATACGGCGGTGGCCATTAATGCGGCTGCCAAAGCAGGAGAATGGATAAAGAGCAGACAGGGTCTCGTGAAGGAGCTGAATACAAAAACTTCAGCACAAGATCTGGTTACGGAAGTTGATAAAGGCGTTGAGCAAATGATTCGCAGGCTGATCCTGACACATTTTCCCGACCATGCCATTCTCGGGGAAGAGGGGGTTTCGCCGGGAGCAGCAGCGGCTACCGCTGCATTGGAAGAAGCTCGTGAGCATGAATATTTGTGGATTGTAGATCCTGTAGATGGTACGACTAATTTCGTACACGGATTTCCTTTTTACTGTGTCTCCATAGCATTGGTGATTCGCGGTGAACTAACTGTAGGCGTTATTTATGATCCGACTCGTGATGAAATGTTCGTCGCTGAAAAAGGAAAGGGAGCTTACATGCACGGTGTTCCTACCTCGGTCTCTACGGAGACTGATTTTGGGGACAGCCTGATTGCTATGGGCTTTCCGCCGGATCGTGAGTTTGCACAACCTGTGAATATGGCCGGACTGCAAAGTATTCTTCCGCAGATTCGTGGTATTCGTGCCGGAGGCGCGGCTGCTCTACATTTAGCTTATGTGGCGGCAGGCCGTGTAGATGGCTATTGGGAAGTGGGCTTAAGCCCTTGGGACTGTGCAGCAGGAGTACTGCTTGTACTTGAATCAGGAGGCAAGATTACGGATACCCTAGGACGTTCATATGATATTGGTACACGCCATGTAGTAGCAAGTAATGGCCACATTCACGAATATTTGGTTTCGTCACTGAAGAATGCTGAAGCAACAGGATATAAGCTTTAGGGAGGACGATACAGCATGAGTGAGAAGGATGATTTGGAACGCAAGCTGAGCGAAATGTTGGTAGATGGTGAGATGGAACAAGGCGATCGTACGGCTAAGGAAATCCGGGAAATCTCACCTAAATATGAAATTCGTATTCAGACTACGCTCGATCCTATTGTGGAAGAAACATTACGTTATCGTAAGATTGGATATGAGCTGGATGACCGTTATGATAAATATCTGGAGCGTGCAGGGCAGAAGTTAGAGTCAGATGAAGATTCAGACAATAATAGCCAGTGATTTGCGAGGGGCGGTTTCCTGAATATAGGAGGCCGCTCTTTTGCGTTGCTATCCTGGATGGTAGAATGGAATTAGAACAATTTGGGAGGGATACGATGCTAGGCAATTGGAAAAAAATTTGGGCAGCTGGCATAAGCAGCCTGCTTTTGTTATCTGCGCTGATTAGCGTAGGAGCAGGCACGGCAAATGCGGCTGACACGACTGCGATACAAGACTCTGGGCAAGATGTCTTTCGCATCGTAGCTCTAGGTGATTCCATTACTGCTGGCTACGAGCCAGGAATGACGGACGTGAATACTAAGCCATACGGCTATGCGGAGAGATTGCTTGAGCAGGGCTGGTATCATGGCAGAAGTACACTTACTAATTATGGTATTCTAGGGCTGACTACAGCCGGATTACGTAATTACACAGGAGCGATCAAGGATGGTTCAGTGATTACTGCTGAAGGAGTTCAGGCAGGTCTCCCAGATCCACGAATAGAGCAGTTCGTGAAGCTAACTCCGCAGATCGCAGCAGAGCTTAAGGAAGCTGATCTGATTACCATTACGATTGGCGGGAATGATGTAAGCAGTCTGTTCTTGCAGTTCAAGGAGCTGACGGATGCGGATTTCCAAACACAGCTGGACCAGCGGCTAGCGGATTATCAAACAAATGTGAAGGCATTGCTGGAGAATATTCGTGCGGTAAGTCCGCAAACGACGATTATACTGGCCGATCAATATCAGCCTGCCCCTAAGGTTGCGCTTGGTCAAATGTACAACAGATTAATGACGGCAGCGGGCAAATTTACGGAAGCAGCGGATAGTGTAGCTGCAAGCGTGAACCAAGAGGGAGCGAAGGTGCTTGTAGCTCATGTTGCGGCAAAGTTTGCCGGGGTAGAAGGCTCGCTGACACATATTATTGGAGCAGGGCAAACTGATTTTCACCCGACGCAGCTTGGATACGAGACTATTGCTAAGGTCTTTGCGGAGTTACAATGGGGAGAGTATCGCGTTCCTAGTGTAGCTACAATGGCTACTGCATCGGTACCGATGTCGATTGTAGTGAAGGGCGTGGAGTTGAATACACCCAATAAGCCTATCCTTAAAAATGGGCAGAACTTTTTGGCGCTAAAAGATATTCTAAATGCCGTGGGCGCAAGCGGGAAGTGGGATAACAAAACCTCCAGCGCTACCATCGTGTATGGTGGAAGAACTGTTGTGATCACCATTGGCTCGAAATTTATTAAGGTGAATGGAGAGAACGTGGCTATTGATACTCCAGCTTTTCTGCAAAAGGTAGGCAAGGAGGACAAAACCTACTTACCCCTTGCCGCTTTGGCGACAGGACTTGGATTCGATGTTAATTACAGCAGCAAACTGCGAACTGCTTTCATAAATCCATAAAGCTGCATACTATACATCATAAGAAATTAAATTAAGCCCGTAAGGAAAAGGTGGATGGAATATTGTCTAGTTCAAAATATAATGCTGAATATATCATCACCATGGATGATATAGTGCGGGAGGGTCATCCCGTACTTCGTACCGTAGCGCAACCAGTGGAGCTTCCATTACAGGCGGAAGATCGTGAGGCTTTGCAATGTATGCTTCAATTTCTGAAGAACAGTCAGGACCCGGAGATTTCCGAAGAATATAAGCTGCGCTCTGGCGTAGGTCTGTCGGCGAATCAAATCGGACTGGAGAAGCGTATGTTCGCGATGTATCTTACAGACGAGAGAGGGCGGGCTGTAGAGCATGCTTGGGTTAACCCTAAGATCATAAGCCACTCCTTGTCTATGGTGTACTTACCAGAAAGCGAGGGCTGTCTGTCCGTTGATCGTCCCGTGCATGGCTTTGTACCTCGGTATGAAACCGTGAAGGTGAAGGGTTATGATCTGGAGGGCAAGGAGGTTATCCTTAAATTTAAGGGCTACCAAGCTATCATCATCCAGCATGAAATAGATCATCTCGATGGGATTATGTTCTATGACCGAATTAACAAGGAGAATCCGTTTAAGCTGCCTCAGGGCGTGGAGATCCGGAACTTATATGAGTAGGAGAGTAACTCTGAATTAAAAAGCGGGCGACCTTACAGCGTAAAGCTGATGGTCGCTTTTTTTTACCTATCGGCAAGATTATGATATTTCAAATATTTTACAAATCAATCGGAAGGATGTACCCTTACAATTAATAGATTTAAATTAGTAATAAGAGGAGGACCTTAAATGAACTGGAGCAGAATGCCAATTAGAGGATTCGCCAACGAATACAATGATGAGGTTAAAAAGATTGATGAGCAGATTTTGAGTCTGATTCAGGAACGTAAAGCTATAACAGGCAAGAAACGATTATCCCCTGATAGTAAGCTACTTGAGGAATGGGTAACTAGATTCGAGATGAACACTACTCAGATTGTGCAGCATTTGCATCTTATGAATGAAACTGTACCCAGAAGACAATATTGGGAAGAGCCTGGTTTATTGCTGGGAGTGCTTCCGATTGTGAAGCGGACGGTCGTTGAAGAATGCGAGTATATACTTACGCATGCTATGCAGTATGAAGCCTTCAGCATAGTTACTGTGGAAATCAAATATTTAAAAGAAGCTGTAGGACATATCCATCTTCGAACGGCTTTAACGCTTGAAGTGGCGGGTGAGAATGAATATGAAGTGCAGCCGCATGGTGGTCATGGAGGTGGAGCGCATACACAAATGCAATTCTTGGTCGCCCCAACGCTGCCGGAGCATCTGGAGGGTGTAGAGTTTTCACTAGTACCTGGGAGCGAGCAAATGTTAAGACCGTTAATGACTGAGATTACGTTGGACAAGCAGGTGGATTTTACATGAGAGCAGTAGAATATTTGGACTTCCAAACGCTGTTAGCGGATGAAATCCGTAGATAAAGGTGGTCACTATCGCTCACACTCTTACAAAACGATTCTTTCTTTAACCCCTAGAACTATATACGGTGTGTATTTGAGCTTTTTGCGGTGTGAGCTACAGAGCCATTAGGGAAAAACTCCCTAAAAATAACCTATATTCTCTGTAAATGAACAGAATTAGGGATTTTCTCCCTAAAAAACGGGGTAAGTTCCTTGTTTTCCACTAAATTAGCTAAATTATAGGGGGATTTCCCTGATTATCTATCGAAGCTCCCTAACCCTTGCACTAAACACGGGGAAGGTCCGGCGATCCCTGTTACGCAGCATATAGAAATTGACGCTTGAGATCGGCTGGCTTAAGCTTGCCACAAGCTACAGATGCAGGCCGTGGATGAGTAAAAATGCAGAGCAGCGATCCTCCAATATAGGAGAATCGCTGCTCTTTTAACATTTGCGGTTTATGGGACTGGGACAGCTCCTTAATCTATTCAGCTTTTTTTAGCTTATGAAGCACTGCCGTTTCAAAACAATCTTATTTCTCAGCCGCCATAGCGCGGAAGGATTCTTCAGCTGCGACAAGTGTAGCATCAATATCTGCATCAGTATGTGCTGTGGTCAGGAACCAAGCTTCGTATTTCGAAGGGGCAAGGTTAATGCCACGGTTCAGCATATGCCGGAAGAAGCTGGCGAACAATTCGCCGTCTGTATCCTGAGCCTCGTCATAATTCGTAACCGGATGATTACAGAAATGAGTGGAGAACGAACCACGGATGCGGTTGATTGTCAGTGGAATCCCATGACGGTCTGCAGATGCTTTAAGTCCATCGGCGAGGCGGATTGCAAGCCGATCCATTTCTTCGTATACACCCTCTGCACTCAGAACCTCTAAACAAGCAATCCCTGCAGAGATAGACGCAGGATTGCCCGCCATTGTGCCGGCTTGATATGCCGGTCCAAGTGGAGCTACCTGTTCCATAACATGCTTGCGGCCGCCGTAAGCGCCGATAGGCAGGCCGCCACCGATGATTTTACCAAGTGCAGTAAGGTCAGGAGTAATGTCCTCATGATTATCCAGCCCCGCATAGGTTTGTGTAGAACCATAATGGAAGCGGAAGGCAGTAATGACTTCGTCATAAATAACAAGGGAGCCATTATCGTGAGCCAGCTTGCAAAGTCCTTCGAGGAAACCAGGCTTAGGCATCACCATGCCGAAATTCCCCACAATCGGTTCAACCATAACAGCTGCGACATCTTCGCCCCATTTCTCCAGCGCCTCTTTCAGGCTGTCCAGATCATTAAAGGGAACGGTGATTACCTCCTGGGCGATACTGCTTGGAACACCGGCACTATCTGGAATGCCAAGTGTAGAAGGTCCTGATCCTGCTGCTACAAGCACCAGATCAGAGTGGCCGTGGTAACAGCCAGCGAATTTTACGATTTTGCTGCGTTTTGTATAGGCACGGGCTACACGGATCGTTGTCATAACCGCTTCGGTTCCAGAATTGACGAAACGTACTTTATCCATAGAAGGAATTGCTTCTTTTAGCATTTTAGCAAGTTTAATTTCGAGCTGGGTTGGGGTTCCGTAAAGAACACCATTTTCTGCTGCTGTAGTAATTGCTTTGGTAATATGAGGGTGGGCATGGCCGGTAATGATCGGTCCATAGGCTTGGAGATAATCGATATATTCATTGCCGTCTTCATCCCAGAAGTGAGATCCACTGGCGCGTTTCATAAATACAGGTGCTCCGCCGCCAACGGCTTTGAAGGAGCGGGAAGGGCTATTTACACCCCCAACGATATGCTGGAGGGCTTCGTGATAAAGTTGTTCAGATGTGGAACGATTCATAATGTGATCATCCTTTCGATTGTTGGTGCTCAAGGGAACGGGCGAACAACGGTGTTTTCCGTTGTCCGCCCGTATTATACCAAGTCACTGCTTTGTGTGCGTGTGAACTTTGCTTGTCAGGCCCTTAATGGGTCCCGCCAGAACTGCTATTGGAGGTGTTCTCCGATGTAGGGGTTGGTGTTGGCTCAGGACCATTTATGGTATCCTGTATAAATTCTTTTAGCTTCTTTTCGCTACGAATTCCGATAACCTGTGATCCGTCACTTGTAGTCTCCTCAGTGAGCAGATCCATTGGCGGAATTTGCTCACTGCCACCCATACTGCTATTATACCCTACGCTTGCCAGCTTCCACATATCATTAACTGACATATTGGTTTCAATATAAGGCGTAACCTGCGACAGGATATTTGGCAGCTTGACAATGGAGGTGGTGCTGATCAGTTTATCAGCCACAGCCTTGAGAAAACCGCGTTGGCGCTCGGTTCGAGTGAAATCGGAGGTAGCGTCATGCCGAAAGCGAACATATTGTAGCGCCATGTTGCCGTCAAGATGCTGATATCCTTTTTTTAGATCAATATCATATTCCGGACCGTCTGCAACGGTTTTGTAGACCATATCTTTTTCGACTTCATAATCCACACCCCCAACGGCATCAACCAGCTTGATGAATCCTTGGAAGTCCGTGTAGACATAATATTGAATTGGGATACCGAGCAGATCGCTGACGGTCTGCATCGCAGTATTAGGTCCATAAATAATCGCTGTATTAATACGTTTCTCGCCATGATCTGGAATCGGAACGTACGTATCTCTCAGTATTGAAAATACACTGATTTTCTTCTTCACAGGGTCGAGAGAAGCGACGAGCATTGTATCTGAACGGGGGATTTCCCCTTTCTTCACACCTCGGGCATCTACACCCATTAATAGGATATTAACAGGCTCTGTACCTTCCCACTTAGGAGGCTCAGGGGTGTCGACATCAACGGTCTCTGCATTTTGAAAAGGGGAATCTTCAGTATTCGACATGCTACCAAGCTCATTGTAAATGGTTGTAATGTAGAAAATGGCCCCACCGATAATAAGGAGGAGTATAATGGCCAGCGTCCAAAGCAGCGGTTTCTTTTTTGACTTACCAGTCTTTGCGTGCCTTTTCTTTCTAGGTGGCATTTCTCGTTCTTCCTTTCGCATTCACGTTGACTACATTATAATTTCTTTTGGGGATACGTGCAATTTAGGAATAATTCCCCAATCTTAAGAAGGAGTGGATATATCTTGATCGAAGTAGCTATTGGACAAAAAGTACCCAATTTCACCCTTCCCTCTTCCAATGGGCATGAGGTTAGTTTGAGTGATTTCTTGGGCCGAAAGGTCATCTTATATTTTTACCCTAAAAATATGACACCAGCCTGCACGCAGGAGGCCTGCGAATTTCGTGATGCTTTTGATCAAATCACGGCGGTGGGTGCGGTTGTTCTGGGCATTAGTCCGGACTCTTTGGCATCACACGCTAAATTTACAGAGAAGCATAGTTTGCCCTTTCCACTGCTGTCTGATGAGGATCATAAGGTAAGTGAAATGTTCGGCGTATGGCAGCTCAAGAAACTTTACGGCAAAGAATTTATGGGAATTGTGCGATCTACTTTTCTGATTGATGAGCAGGGGATATTAGTGGAAGAATGGCGGAAGGTACGGGTAAAAGGGCATGTCGCAAACACGATAGCAGGGATAAGCGAATCATAAATTTTACTAATTACTTTTTATAGATGTCTATTACATTTTTAACAGCTTATATAAGGTGTTGTCATGATATAGTTTCCTCATAATTGCTTCAAATTTGGAGCAAGAAGAGGTGGTGGAGTGATAATGCTGCATATTGGGCTTGATATCGGATCAACTACTGCTAAATTAGTTGTCATAGAGCGGGACATCATTGTTTATCAAGACTATGTAAGACATTATAGCGATATTAAAAAAGCGGCCCTCTCTCTTCTGTCTGATGTACGCGACAGATTCCCAGAGAGGGGAGCTAGGCTTACTGTAAGCGGTTCCTCGGGGTTGTCTTTATCCAAATTAGGTGGAGTTCCCTTTATTCAGGAGGTGATTGCCTGTACGAAGGCGATCAGTGCGCTGATCCCGGAATGTGACACGGCGATTGAACTGGGTGGAGAGGACGCTAAGATAATATATCTTCGGGGCGGCATTGAGCAGCGTATGAATACAGCCTGCGCGGGCGGAACAGGAGCGTTCATCGATCAGATGGCAGCGCTGCTGCAGACCGATCCGGCAGGCTTAAATGTTTTGGCGGAGAAGCATGAGCGAATCTATCCCATAGCTTCACGCTGTGGTGTATTTGCCAAAAGCGATGTACAGCCGCTGCTTAATGAAGGAGCGCGCCGGGAGGATGTGGCGGCTTCGATCTTTCAGAGTATCGTTAATCAGACGATTAGCGGTCTTGCTTGTGGACGTCCGATTCGAGGACGGGTGGCTTTTCTTGGCGGCCCGCTGACCTTCCTGCCTGCCTTGCGGCAGCGTTTTGCGGAAACGCTGGAGCTGGCGGAGGAGGATATCCTGTTCCCGGAACGCTCACAGTATTTCGTGGCGATTGGAGCTGCGCTCTCCGAAGCTGATCCAGTCGTATTGCCACTTTCAAGCTGGATCACGCGAATTGCGGCGGTTGATTTTACTGCGGATCGAGCTGCGGATGCTGAATTGCCTCCGCTTTTTGAGAATGCCGCTGAGCTTGCAGAATTTCGGCTTCGTCACGGCAAAGCCTCTGCAGCGAGATCAGATTTAGCCTTATATCGTGGACCTTGTTATCTAGGAATTGATGCCGGCTCAACCACAACTAAACTCGTGTTAACCGGTTCGGCTGACGAAATTCTCTATACCTTTTATGGCAGCAACAAAGGCAACCCGCTGCATTCGGTCAGCGATGCACTGAAGGAGATCTACCGGGTTCTGCCTGAAGGCTGCCATATCGCAGGATCATATGTGACAGGGTACGGTGAGGGGTTAATCAAGGCCGCTCTGCGGACAGATGGCGGAGAAGTAGAGACTGTTGCACACTACAAGGCAGCTTCCAAGTTCATGCCAGAAGTAGATTTCATACTGGATATCGGTGGGCAGGACATGAAGTGCATCAAAATCCGTGGCGGTGCTATCGACAGCCTTATGCTCAATGAAGCTTGTTCAGCCGGTTGTGGCTCTTTTCTGGAGAGCTTTGCCTCTGCCCTCGGACTTGGGATCGAGGAATTTGCCAAAACTGCACTCGAAGCGACTCAGCCTGTTAATTTGGGCTCGCGCTGCACGGTGTTCATGAACTCTAAGGTCAAGCAGGTTCAGAAGGAGGGCGCATCATTAGCGGATTTATCGGCGGGTCTTGCCTACTCTGTGATCAAGAATGCTCTGCAAAAGGTAATTAAAATCCGCAATCCGGAGGACTTAGGGCGAAATATCATCGTTCAGGGCGGTACCTTCTATAATGAAGCTGTATTGCGCGCCTTTGAGTCCTTGACGGGGCGGACGGTGGTTAGACCGGATATAGCTGGCGTAATGGGAGCTTACGGCTGTGCACTGATTGCGCGTGAGCAAGCAGGGGTTAACGGATCCAGTACGCTGCTTGGAGCAGAGGAGCTTGCCAGCTTTAAATATGAGGTCTCCTCAGGCCGCTGTGGCCGCTGTGGGAATAACTGTGCGCTGACGATCAGTCGTTTTCCGGATAAGAGCTTTTATGTGACCGGCAATCGCTGCGAACGCGGCGCAGGAGTCAAAAAAGAGAAAAATGTCCTGCCGAATCTGATGCAGTATAAATATGAACGGTTTTTTGAGTACGAGAGTTTACCGGAAACAGGGGCATGGCGGGGGACCGTCGGGATTCCGCGTACCATGAATATGTTTGAGAATTACCCGTTCTGGCACACTTTTTTCACCAAACTGGGCTATCGGGTGATTCTCTCCCCTAAATCAAGCAAGAAGCTCTTCGAAAGCGGCATGGATACGATTCCTTCAGAATCGATATGTTATCCTGCGAAGATGGCGCATGGACATGTGCAAAGCCTGATCGGTAAAGGTGTCGATTTTATTTTTTATCCAGCGGTGGTGTATGAGAAAAAAGAAGATGAAGCTGCGGATAATCACTTCAATTGTCCAGTGGTCGCCTCTTATCCCGAAGTCATTCGCAACAATATGGATGGGTTAAAGGACAATGGAATCAAGCTTGTCAGTCCATTCCTGACCTTCGATGATATTTCTGCGCTGACCAAAGGGCTGGTGAAGACATTTACCAGCATTCCGCGAGAAGAGATTGCGTCCGCGGTGCAAGCGGGACTTACAGAGGCTGATATCGCCAAAGGTGATGTGCGTACCAAAGGGGAAGAGACCCTTGTGTACCTAGCTGATACTGGAACCAAAGGAATCCTGCTCTGTGGACATCCTTATCATGCCGATCCTGAGATTAATCACGGGATAGCGGATATGATAACCGGGATGGGACTCGCCGTGCTGACAGAAGATTCTGTCTGCCATCTGGACCACAGCGAAGGGGATGTGGCTGTTGTTAATCAGTGGACCTACCATGCCCGGATGTACCGTGCAGCCCGCCTTGCTGCAGTCCGCTCGGATCTGGAGCTTGTTCAATTGACTTCCTTCGGCTGTGGGATCGATGCGATCACTTGTGATGCCGTACAGGATATTATGGAAAGACATAACAAGGTATATACATTGATCAAAATCGATGAGATCAGCAATCTTGGTGCAGCGCGCATTCGGCTTCGTTCATTGCTGGCGGCAATGCGTGAGCGTGAAAAAGGTAAGGTAGTGCCGCAAAAGCCGCCAAAAGTGCAGGCTAATGTGTTATTTACAAAGGAAATGAAAGAGACCTATACCATTCTTGCGCCACAGATGTCGCCTATTCATTTTGAATTGTTTGAGCAGGTGTTTCGCGATGCCGGATACCGCCTGAAGATACTTGAGACGACCGGACCCGAAGAGACAGAAGAAGGTCTGAGATACGTTAATAATGATGCGTGTTATCCGGCAATTGTGACGATTGGCCAGATTCTGTCGGCGCTGAAAAGTGGGGAATACGATCCGGATCGTACTGCTGTGATTATGTCACAGACGGGTGGCGGCTGCCGGGCTACGAATTATATTTCTTTGCTGCGCAAAGCCTTAAAGGATTCAGACCTTGAACAAATTCCGGTGATTTCACTCAATGCTTCAGGGATGGAAAATCAGCCGGGTTTCCGTATCAGTCTTAAGCTGGCGAATCGGTTGATAGCTGCCGCTTGTTACGGTGATCTTATGATGCGGATGTTAAATCACTTTAGGCCGCATGAGGTTGTTCCAGGAAGTGCTGAAATTCTATTCCGCAAAGGGATGGAGCGTTGCAAGGCAAGCTTATCCAACTTTTCATTCCGAGAATACAAACGCCTGATTCGTGAGATTGTTGCAGAGTTCTGCAAGCTGCCCGTTACAGGTGTTACTAAACCAAGAGTAGGCATTGTCGGTGAGATCCTGATCAAATTTCATCCGGATGCTAATAACCGCATTATAGAGATGATCGAGGCAGAGGGCGGGGAAGCGGTAATGCCGGATTTCCTGGATTTCATTTTCTATTGTGTATATAATCCGATCTACAAAGCTGAGCAATTCGGCAAAAGCAAACGGCTCGGCTATATCAATCCCATGCTGATCTCTTATCTGGAAATTTACCGTAAGCCGATTAAGGTTGCCCTTGAGGATGCGGGGCTGGCTAAAGGACGGGAGAATATTTATGGTCTTGCCGAGAAGGCCAGCCGACTGGTGTCCGTAGGGAATCAGATGGGTGAGGGCTGGTTTTTAACCGCAGAAATGATGGATTTGTTGGATAATGGTGTGAACAACATCGCCTGTATTCAACCGTTCGCGTGCCTGCCCAACCATATCACCGGGCGTGGGATGATTAAAGGTCTTAAGGAATTATATCCGGGTGCAAATATCGTGGCGATTGACTATGATGCTGGAGTTAGCGTAGTCAACCAAGCGAATCGGATTAAGCTGATGATGTCAATTGCCAGCAGCCAGGAAGAGACTAAGCCATCTAATTTAAAACTGCAGGATAAGCCTCAGCAGCAGACTTTACCTGAAAGTTCATACAGCTTAACCTGAGCATTGTTCAGACGAAAAAGCGGGCCAAGGATCTACCTTGGTTCGCTTTTTTTATGCTTTGTGCACTTATGTATGATTTTCATGTTTTTCCTGCAATATAAAATTAACTTTCAGAAAGTTACAGCAAAATATTGACCGAAATTTAGTTAAGGTGTAAAATAGTACGCATGCGAACTATTAGATGGTCTAACTAATTAATTCTTTGGAGGTGAAGATTTGGAAGATAAGGAGCAGCAATTAGATGATATATTCTCCTCTTTTCGCCGGATTAGCCATGCATTTCAGCAGTTGCTGTGGAAGGATGCTGAAGAGCTGGACATCACACCAACACAGTTGATGGTTCTCCGCAAAATATCTGCAAATCCCGATATTGGCATTACAGATCTTGCCGAGCTATTACATTTGGGGAACAGTGCAGCGAGCGGAGTAGTGGACCGGATGGTGAAAGCCGATTTGATCACAAGACAGCGCTCTGAGGTAGATCGGCGTATATACAACTTGGCGATTACTGAAAAGGGCAGAGAGATCAGGGAAAGAAGTAAGCAATCGCTCAGAAGACACTTACTTCCACTATCCAATATACCTGCCGAGGATGCAGGCGAATTACTTAGGATTCATACCGAAATCATTCAGATCTTAGAGCAGGGGAGAGACAAACAGAATTTATGAGTACAATTACAGGTAACGCTGCAGCGGCAACTAAGGGAATACGTAGAGGACCGATTATTGCAGCGCTCTTAATAGGTGCATTTGTCGCACTTTTGAACCAAACACTTCTTAATGTGGCATTGCCGAGCATAATGGACGATCTAAAAATCGCAACGAATACGGCACAGTGGCTAACAACGGGATTTATGCTCGTGAACGGTGTGCTGATACCGATTAGTGCGTTTCTGGTGGAAAAGTTTACGACCCGCCAGCTATTCATCACCGCGATGTCACTTTTTTCGTTAGGTACACTTGTCTGTGGAATCGGAACAGGCTTTGAAATGATCATGGTCGGCAGAGTCATTCAGGCGGTTGGCGCAGGGATTTTGATGCCGTTAATGAATATTGTGTTTCTTCGCATCTTCCCAATTGAAGAGCGGGGAAAAGCGATGGGGCTAATGGCGGTAGCCATGATTTTTGCTCCAGCTGTAGGTCCAACGTTGTCAGGGTGGGTAGTTCAGAACTATTCTTGGCGCGTATTGTTCTTTATCGTTCTTCCGCTGGCTATTCTTTCTACCTTGCTAGGTATGAAAACAATGCAAAATGTAGGGCAAACAACCTCTCCGAAGCTGGATAAAACGGGTGTTATCCTGTCTACAATTGGTTTTGGGGGATTGTTGTACGGCTTCAGTGATGCTGGAACCGATGGTTGGGGAAGTGCAACAGTCATTACCTGCCTCATTGTGGGTGTGATTGCACTGGCTTTATTCGTATGGAGAGAGCTTAAGGCTGAGACACCACTGCTTGAGTTCCGGATTTTCAGATACAATATGTATTCACTCACGACATTAATCAATATCATCATTACGATGGCTTTATATTCGGGTATGATTTTGCTGCCGATTTATTTGCAGACGATCCGTGGCTTTACGCCAATGGAGTCTGGTCTTATGCTGTTGCCGGGAGCCATTCTAATGGGAATTATGTCTCCAATCACGGGGATTATATTTGATAAAATCGGGGCAAGATGGCTGTCTGTGGTAGGCCTGATTATTACAGTAATTACGACCTGGCAATTCAGCCAGCTTACAGACAGTACGACGTATACGCATATGATTATTACTTACACGGTTCGGATGTTAGGCATGTCGATGTTATCGATGCCGATTGTAACGGCTGGACTTAACCAGCTTCCACAGCGTTTAAGCTCGCATGGTACAGCAATGTCGAATACGTTGCGGACGGTCGGAGGCGCGCTGGGAATGGCGTTGTTCGTCAGTCTAATGACCAATAAGACGAAGAGCACAATCACTGATACGCTTATGAGCGGAACGGTTTCGTTAAACGATAAAGCAGCGATGCTTAAGCTTACGCAAGAGGCTACAATTAGCGGGGTTACGCATGCCTTTAACATTGCTACCTGGATCACTGTAGTTGCTTTGGTATTGGCTTTCTTTATTAAAAAGACTTCACCGCAGCCAGACTTCCTGAAGACGGAAGAAGTGCAGCCACAGCAGGACAATCAATAAAAAACTGGGTTAACAAAGAATGGAAAAAGGAGCGTCCTACGAACTGTTATGGTTCCGTAGGGCGCTTCTTTTGTTGTGATGCTATTAGTTAGCTGGAGACACAGCTGCAGGATCGCTCCAACGTTTCAGATGTGGCAGCTGCTCCGCGAGAAGTTTACGGGCAACATTCTCATCCATTCCTTCTTCGACCATATAGCCTGTACAAATGTCAGCCATTTCTTGCAACGTGATGTTAGGCTGTTTGAATGCGCCATTCTCATAGCAGTACACGCAGTAATCTTCGATCTTGTTGCCATTCTGGTCCGTTCCAAGCAATTCCGCCGTAGGCATTGGCATCCCACAGCTTTGACAAATTTTAAGATCTCCTTGCTCTACATGTTCATGTCCCATATTTAACACTCCTTTAAAGGTATGCAAGCTCTCGAGCGCCCGCTTTAAGTTCAGTATAGAACAATAAACCTGACGGCATTCCGTCAGGTTTATTGTTAGGTTGTATATTTTGCTGCTATGCCTGCTGCAAGCTGCCCCAGCTTTTGCCGAATATGCGGTGGCTCTAAGATTTCTACATGCATCCCGAAGCTTAGCAGGAAACCATACAGCCATCCATCCTCAGGATAGTTGATGGTAACCTTGTAACCTCCATTACCGTCGGGCAGTAGCTCGGTAGAATCAAACCGCTCTTCCGCTAGATGTTTGCTTTCAGCCTTAAACTGCAAAACGATGGGTGTTGCTGTTGTTACGGTTGATCTCTGATACTCGTTGCTCCAAGGCAGCTCGCTTGCATCCACATCTTTTGCAATAAAAACTTGGGTATTCTTAACGAGCTCTTTCATGCGCAACAGCTTAAATAGACGGAAATCCTGACGATTGAGACAAAATCCATATAAGTACCATGCTTGCCCCTTTAGCACTAAAGTATAGGGCTCTACCGAACGCTGGCTTGTCTGACCCGCAGCATCCACATAATCAAAGTTTACGGTCACGCTTTCCTCAAGTGCTTCTTTTAGAGTGGCAAGCTTTTCTTCCAGAATACGTTGAAGACCCCATGGGGAGAAGTCGATGATGAGCTGAGTCGTTTTGCTGCGGAAGGCGGCGGATTGGGAGGGCGGGATTACGCTGCTGATTTTTTCCATGAGCAGAGTATGTTCATTTCCTCCATAAGACGAGACGCTCTGCAGAGCCGTGAAAATATCCGCCAGCTCACGATCCGTCAAAACATTGCGGTCCAGCCGGTATCCTTCCATAAGCCCGATCCCACCGTTCGCTCCCTGATAGGTAACGATAGGAATTCCGGCCCCATTAATGCTTTCAATATCACGATAAATCGTGCGCACAGATACCTCGAACATATCGGCTAGCTCCTTCGCCTGAATTAGGCGGCGGTTCATTAGCAGGATAACGATAGAGAGCAATCGATCTATTTTCAAAAGACAATTCCTTCTTTCCCGAAGATTTCCGTGAAGTAATGCTGTATTTCATCTTAGCAAATCCTTGAAAATAAAGCATTGTCATAAATTAATGATTCGATTAATATCTAATTAGATATATGTATAAATAGATGAAATGAGGTTTATTTAATGAATAATCACTCAGCTGTTGCGATGTTTAGGAGTCACAAGGGATATTCACGATTGTTCACAGCCGGCTTGATCAATGGAATTGGTGATCGTTTTACTAGCGTTGCAGTACTGGCGCTGGTTCTGCAGTTGACGGGATCAGGCATGGCGGTAGGGATTTCGTTAGGTGTGAGACTGCTTCCTTATTTATTTCTGGCCCCGCTTGGAGGCATACTTAGCAGCAAAATTCCACGCAAATATATCATGATAGCTACAGATATGCTGAGGGTCCCAGTAGCCTTAGCCTTTTTATGGGTGGATGGGGAGGAGAAGCTGTGGTTGTTATATATGGCAAGTTTTTTGCTGGCAGCGGGCGAAGCCATTTACAGCCCTGTTCGTAGGTCCACTATCCCCTTGCTCGTCACCAAAGATTCTCTGCTGACCGTCAACGGACTAGAGCAGTTAATGAGCGGCTGCGTGCTGATCCTTGGAGCGTTCAGTGGAGGGGTGGTGTCGATGTGGTTTGGTTCGGAGGCAGCGTTCATTATGAATGCAGTGTCTTTTTTAATCGCAGCGATGTTAATTTACGGTATCGATTTTCCACAACATACGGAAATGGTGACGGTGGCTAAGAAGGCTACATATTCTCCTGAGGGGGACTTAGAAAAATCCGATAAAGAAGCACAATACGGTCGGCTGCGTGCTCTGGGAATGGTAATTGGCGGAAGCTTAACGTTGCAGGTCATTTTCGGTTATGAGCTGTTGGTGCCGTTGCTAAATGGTCTGGATAATGTACTGATCAGTGTCTATGCGATACAGGTATTTCACGCGGGGGATATTGGAGTGGGGGCATTTTATGCGGCGCTTGGCATCGGTCTTAGCCTTAGTTTTTTTACCTCACGTTATTTAAAAAAGGGGCTGCTGATTGTAGCCATCGGAGGGCTTTTACTAGAAGGAGTATTATTGATGGGCATCAGTGTCAGCAATCATTTTGCGGTAGCATTTATGTTATACATCCTGCTGTCATTTGCCGGGGGGACGGGGAATGCCTGTCTGGATACGCTCGTTATGCAGGAAACCCCATCTGCTATGCAGCCCTTTGTGTTTGGACTCCTGTCTGCAGTAGGAAATACGCTGCTGGGATTATCTATGCTGTTCGGAGGGTGGCTATTAGAAGGGGTGGAACCAAGAATGGTAGGGTTTGCTGGGGGAGCGGGATTTGCCATAGTTGCGCTTTTACTCGCAGGATACGCGGGGGTACGCAGCAAGAAAAAACGCACTTAAAAAGGGCGGTGGCTTCACCGTCCCTTGGAAGTTTTTTTAACCTGAGTCTGTAGCTTTATGGCAGCTTTGCGCGGGAACAGGCGGATGCTTATCTTTTTGCGGTAGCGATACAGGATTACAAGGGCAGCTATAGCTACACCGCCAGAGATAATCCATAGTGCATATAACTCGAATAAATGGAAAATACCCATCCACTGCGGACCAAATACCCGTCCTATGCCAAGAAACAGCACTACCCAGAATAACGCTCCACTATAAGCGTAGAGGGCGAATTTACGGAAGGGCAGCGCAACTATACCAGCAAAATAGCCGGTAAAGTGACGAACGCCTGGAATAAAATATCCGATGGAAATAAGGATACTGCCGTATCTCTCGAACCATTTTTGCGTTTTATCCAGCTTGGCAGGGGAGAACAGCAACCACTTTCCGTATCGCTGGATGAAGGGCATTCCGGCTTTTAAGCCGACAAAATAGGTGAGGGTCATCCCGGCTGTGGTCCCAGCAAACGCCACTAGAATCAACGTTATGAAATCAAGTCTTCCCGTATAGGAAAGAAAACCTGCAAAAGCCATGGTAGTTTCTCCGGGAAACGGCAAGGCAACGAATTCGAGCAGCAATCCAAAAAACAATACGCTATATCCATATTTGCTGAATAATTCTTGTATAAAGTTCAGCATTTCCATAAGATTCTCACTCTCCAAGGGGCAGTTGCCTTATTCTATTTTGAAGCTTGTCTTCATACAATCTACCAAATGGCTTTTGAGCCAATAGAATGCTGGAGGTAGAGAAGATGAAAGGTAACAAAAACACTCACGGCCGCCGAAACTTGATAAGCGGATTGCTTGTTATGGTTGTAATCGTCATCGTAATGCTGGGATGGAACGCAGGGGAGAGTGTAGATTCTTGGATGAATCGTTCATTACAGTCCGCAAGTGCGGAGTCTGTCTCTGTTAAGAATAATCTCCCGTTAGTGGCGATGCAAGAATTGCCTCCTAAAGCAGAGTCCATTGTGACTGCTTCTCCAGAAGTTAAATTGAATTCCGGTACGGCACAAGTATCCAAGGTGTCGACAACATATTCAGCAATTGCGGCCGCAAAGAAAGCTTCAAAAACGGTCTATATTACATTTGACGACGGACCGAGTGACAATACCTTCAACGTTCTAAAAATTTTACAGCAGCAAGGTGTGAAGGCGACCTTTTTTGTCCTTGGTAATCAAGCGAAAAGCCATCCAGAGCTAATTAATGCCATATGGGAACAAGGACATGCTATTGGCAATCATACCTATAATCATAATTACCATGATTTATATAGTGGATTCACTGAATTTTGGAGCCAGATTAAAAAGACCGAAGAAATTGTTCGGGGCATTACAGGGGTTCGCCCACAACTTATCCGCGCCCCGGGCGGAACCTTTGATCACTTTGATAATACCTACTTCAATTTGTTGAAGCAAGCCGGTTATATCGTTACGGATTGGACGGTGGACAGCGGGGATTCTAAACGCAAAGGGGTACCGGCGTCAGAAATCTTAAAAGAGTCAACTGCAGATCTGAAGTCCTCTCGGGTTATTCTTCTGCTGCATGATGGCGGCGGCCATCAGGAGAGTGTTAAAGCACTGCCTGATATTATTGCGCGTTATAAGGCTGCTGGGTACAGCTTTGGCCTTTTAGATGAGACGGTGGAGCCTGTACAATTCAGAGTCTCCTCAAAAGCAAATAGCTTGGGCAGAGTGAAACCTTCGGAAGCTTGGATCACCTCGAATATCATACCGAATGCAGAGCTGTTTGCGCCCGGCAAACCTTTGGTGCTGGAGGTTGGAAAGCTGGAGACGAAGCTGGCGCCAGGTGAATATGCTCTGCAAAAAGGGAAATATATGGTGCCACTTCGCGCTGTGATCGAACGGCTGGGAGGGCAGATTAGTTGGGATGCGGGCAGTCGCAGTGGGAAGATTGCCTGGAACGGCAAAGATATCATCGCGGATGTGGCGAACAAGGAACTCCTGTTAAATCTTCCTGATCATGTTCAAAAGATAAACGGTGCCAGTGTGGAGATGATTGGCGGTTCTATCTGGGTATCGCTGCGTGAGCTGCTGGAGACAGCCGATCATCCTCCTTTAAATATAAGCGTGACGGAAGGTGAGCGCCGGGTAATAGCCTTCTGAGATTTAGCGCTCAGGCAGTTTTTTTAAAAGAAAAAAACAATGTCTGGGCACCCTTTTTCATGGGAAGAATAGATAGTAATAAGTTCCTCAGCTGGGAACAAGTCTAGACCCAAAGGAAGGGTGTTCGTTCCATTGTCCTCTTCAAAAAAAGTAGAACACAAATTAAATAACAAGACTGAAAGAGTTAGAAGCTATCCGCGTAGCCGTAGTGCGTTGGCTGAATGGCTGCGGATGCTGGCTGTGGCTGGAATTATAGGTGTTTTATATGCATGGCGCGGAGGCGCATCACTCTTATTTCTGCTGATCGCTGTAGGCGTTATCATGGTTGGCGGACTGATTGTTCAACTTTCAGGTCCACGGGCGATAAAGATTGAACGGACAATCACTCCAGTAAGACCGATAGCTGGAAGTACATTGCTTGTGAAGGTGCGGGTGAATTTCTCTGCCCGGCTTCCACTGCCATGGCTGACTATCGCTGATTTTTGGGGGGACAGAGGACATCACAAGCTACTGTTTCCGGGATTCAGACGCTCTTTTGAATACACCTACCTTCTTGAGAATATGCCGCGGGGACATCATCATTTGCAGGGCTGTAGAGTAACCTGGGGAGATTTGCCCGGCTGGTTCACAGGCCGATCTGAGCCTGCTGAAGAGCATAGCGTTAAAGTGCTGCCAGCCCCCCTATATTATGGCGGAGCAGTCCCGGACAGCGGCTTTATTAGCGGTGATTCGCGCTATTCTAGAAGGGGAAGAAGCAGCAATGATGAGACCATGGAATCGCGGGAATATGAGCCCGGTGATCCGCTTAGCCGAATTCATTGGAAGAACAGCGCCCGGCTAGGAAATCTGCAGAGCAAAGTTCCGGAGCGTGAAAAGGCAAGAATGAGCTGTATCGTGTTGGCTAATGATCCCAAAAGCTATGAGATTCCAGCCAATGCACTTACACCTCGTGGCAGTCGGGAGGAGCAGCCTCCGGTATTTGAGAAGGCGGTGTCAACGGCGATGGGGCTGATGCTCTTTGCTGAGCAGTCAGGTGCTTATGTCCAGTTATTTAGCGGAGGCTGGCCGGAAGGAATGGCTAGGCATGAAGGACTGGGTAAAATCCCAGGGAGAGTGCTGGATATTCTAACTGATATTTCTCCGAATGGAACAAGAACCCTGTCCGAGCTGTTGGAGGATGCTTCTAGAGGCTGGATTCCGGGAATGACCGTTGCTATAGTGACCGGAAGATTAGAGGAACAATCCGCTAAGGTTATCGCTAAATTCTTAGTGCAAGGTGTAAAAGTTGAGCTCTATTATGCTTGGGATCAGCCAGCTCCGCTGCCTGCTGAGGTAATGCTGCAGGAGATCCGCCAGCCTGTGCGGGGAACGGTCGGGGATAGTCTGGGTCGTCTGGGAGCACGGATGTTTTGTCTGGATGATGCATTGCCAGCTTACAGGCTCAGGGAGGTAGAGTACCATGAATCATCCGGAAAACCAACGCTACGGTAAGCGGATACCGGGTGACACAAGCTTCTCTATGAATGAGCACAGTGGGAAGGAACCAAAGCAGCTCCATTTGGAAAAACTGGAGAACAGTCATGCCGGTAAACAGAGAAAGATACCTCTGTATTATCGCATGCTGTTCTCTTTGGCTATTTTGGGGCTGTTTTTAGAATGGCTGCTCCCTTTATATAGAACGACTTCATTGGAAGATACTGCTAGATTGCTGCAGATTCTGATGATTTCTGCTGCCGTGCTGTTGATGTGGGGAATCCTTCAGATTCCCGGGTGGCTATTGCTAAGTATCCAATGTTTGATGATCGGAACAGCTTGGCTATATCTATGCAGCGAGAGCGTAGGGACAGGATGGCTGGGCATTTATGCAGTAGAAATTCCAAATGATCTGATTTTGCTCTTTTCCGGGCATGTTTCTCAGCTAAGCGAGATCAGCAGACTTTTGATTTTGATTGTTGGCTGGGGGCTGCTGGTATCTTCGGTGCAGCAGCTTGCACTTTTCAGAGGTAGTACGCTGCTGTTTACAGCGGTGACCCTCATTTATCTATTAGTTCTGGATATTGGCTTTGGCGTTAATACGACAACGGATGTTGTAATATCAGTCGGGCTTATTGTATGGATGCAAGCAATGAGTGGTTTGCTCCGTCTGCGGGAACGGGTGGGCAGCATTCACCTGCCGTATGCCCGATGGGGAGTTTTGGCATTAGCGGCTGCTATATTCGTCATGATGACAGCATGGTTTGGTGGGCAGGTATATGAAGTACGACCGCCTAACCAAACTACACTCCAGTCAACCTTTGAAAAGCTGCAGGAATGGGCTTCGGGCCATATGCCCGAAGATAATGAGGCTATACCTGCAGGAACAACAGGGTATAGTACAAATGATGGAGAACTGGGTGCTCCATTATCACGCAATACCGAGCCAGTCTTCACAGCGTTGACCAGTCAGCGTACCTATTGGCGCGGGGAGAGCATTGCCTACTATGACGGTCGCCGTTGGATCAGAGGTGGTGAGGAGTTTACTCCGCTTAACTTGTCCAGCCTGCCTCAGATTCCGGCGACGGTAACCACCACTAATGGGGGGCGGACTTTGCAACAGCGGATACAATTTGCTATTCCCTCTTCCGGTGGAATTCCTGTATTCAATGCGGGTACCCTAACAGATGTTGAGACAGTTCAACTATCCAATGGCAGCCAGCTTGGTTATGTTCTGGCGAATAAGGACAGGGATACCTTTCGTCTGCCAGATTCGGTGGGGTCAACTCGAATCACTGAGTATATAGTTGATTCTATACTTCCCGAGAGTAATCCAGTACTGCTGCGCGGGTTGGGTGACGCTGATCCACAAGAAATAAAGAATAAATACTTGCAACTGCCTGATTTATTACCTGAGCGAGTGAAAGCTCTGGCAGAGAAGCTCACAGCTTCCTCGGGCAACCGATATGATTCCGCAACCGCCATTCGGGATTATTTGCAAAACGGGTATTCTTACACGCTGGATACCATGGTTCCGCCAGCTGGGGCTGATTTTGTGGATCATTTCCTGTTTGAGACCAAACAGGGTTACTGTGTGCATTTTGCCACAGCGATGACCGTATTGCTGCGAAGCACAGGTATTCCAGCGCGGTATGTTCAAGGCTACGGACCTGGAACCCAGCAGGAGGAAGCCATGCCGGCGAAGTATTTAGTCACCCAAGGGGATGCGCATGCTTGGGTAGAGGTTTATTTTGCCGGCGCAGGTTGGGTTCCTTTCGATCCGACGCCGGGTCCTGCGCTTGCGGCTGGCTTCCCTGCGCCGGCACGGCCTGCGGCCGCAGCAGTCGCACCGCAAGCAACGCGCAGCGCGGAACTGCCCGCCCTGCCGCTGGCGGGCGGGCCCTTTTCAGCGCCGCTCGCTGCCGCGGCGCTGCTTCCCGCCGCCGCTTGGCGCTGGCGGCGCAGCCTGGCTCTGCTGCTGGCCGCGCGTCGCGGCAGCAGCTTGAGCCGGGAGAGGCAGCTGCGCGCGGCCTCTCTGGCTTGGCACGGGCTGGCGGAGCGGTTTGGACCGCCGCCGCCCGGCGTTACTGGCAGGGAGTATGTGGACTCCCTGCGGATTTACGATGCCGGACTAGACGTGGCCGTCCGGCAGTTTGTCCGCCAGTGGGAGACCCTGGCGTACGCGCCAGCTTCGGCCTCCACAGCCGTGATCTCTGCCCGCGACAATCCCGTAGACTCCGCTCCCGCCCTTGGCG
The DNA here is from genome assembly GCF_038005365.1 of Paenibacillus sp. FSL H8-0315. Lineage (NCBI taxonomy): Bacteria > Bacillati > Bacillota > Bacilli > Caryophanales > Paenibacillaceae > Paenibacillus > Paenibacillus sp. FSL H8-0315. Next base: position 4,051,238 of record NZ_JBBOTA010000001.1, read on the forward strand.
GCGAACCTGCGGCTTCTGATGCGGCCGCGTTTATTCGCGAATGTCTGCTCATTACCTTCCGTTTAACATAAACGGCTAAGAACGCTTAGATCCGCTATCTAATTTATGCCATAGCAAGGAAGGTTCTGCATGAAGTTTTATCACTCTCTGATTATGAGAGGCGTGTCCTCCTTTCCTTGACGATGAGAATTAACCATGAGTATAATGAATCCAATAATCAAGGGAGGCACGTAATGAACAAGCCAAATGAAATTATCGTCGTTCTCGATTTTGGGGGACAATACAACCAACTTATCGCGCGCAGAATTCGGGACCTGGGAGTATACAGCGAACTTTTGCCGTACAATACGCCAGTTGACAAGATTAAAGCACTTTCGCCTAAAGGAATTGTCTTCTCCGGCGGACCTAGCAGTGTATACGCTGAAGATGCACCACACGTAGATCCGGCTATTTATGATCTAGGAGTGCCGATCTTCGGTATTTGTTATGGTATGCAGCTGATGGCTCATCAGCTTGATGGTAAAGTAGAACGTTCGGCTAAACGGGAATATGGTAAAGCTGATGTTGACTTTGCAGAAGGAACTGCTTTAGTTGCAGGATTGGAGAACCGCCAGACTGTATGGATGAGCCACGGTGACCATGTAGTTGAGCTTCCAACAGGCTTCAAGCTGGATGCAGGTACAGAAAGTGCTCCAATTGCAGCAATGAGCAACGCGGAGCGCAAACTGTTCGCTGTGCAATTCCACCCAGAAGTACGTCACTCCGTTCAAGGTAACGAGATGATCTCGAACTTCTTATACCAAGTTTGTGGTTGCGACGGCAAATGGACAATGGAATCGTTTATCGATGAAGCCGTTCAAGATATTCGCAATCAAGTCGGAGATAAAAAAGTACTCTGCGCTCTTAGTGGCGGAGTGGATTCTTCCGTTGTGGCTATGCTTATCCACCGTGCAATCGGAGATCAATTGACCTGTATGTTTATTGACCACGGCCTTCTGCGTAAAGGTGAAGCAGAAAGCGTTATGGAGACTTTCGTAGGCAAATTCGATATTCATGTAGTGAAAATCGATGCACGCGATCGCTTCATGAGCAAACTTGCAGGTGTTGAAGACCCTGAGCAAAAACGTAAAATCATTGGTAACGAGTTTATCTACTGCTTCGACGAAGAGTCAGCTAAGCTCGGAGATTTTTCATTCCTTGCACAAGGTACGCTTTATACGGATATCGTTGAGAGTGGAACAGCTACAGCGCAAACCATTAAATCCCACCACAATGTGGGCGGCCTGCCAGAAGATATGAAATTCAGCTTGATCGAGCCGCTAAACACCTTGTTTAAGGACGAAGTTCGTAAACTCGGTGAAGAGCTTGGCATGCCACGTGCGATCGTATGGCGTCAGCCTTTCCCAGGTCCAGGTCTTGCTATTCGTGTCTTGGGTGAAGTAACAGAGGACAAGCTTACCATCGTTCGTGATTCTGACTACATTCTGCAAGAAGAAATTGCTAAAGCGGGATTAGACCGTGAAATTTGGCAATACTTCACTGCCCTGCCTAACATGAAGAGTGTCGGAGTTATGGGTGATGCTCGTACGTATTCCTACACAGTAGGTGTTCGTGCAGTAACTTCCATCGATGGCATGACCGCTGACTGGGCACGTATCCCATGGGATGTTCTTGAGAAAATCTCTGTACGTATTGTCAACGAAGTTGAGAATGTAAACCGGGTAGTGTATGACATTACTTCGAAACCACCTGCAACGATTGAGTGGGAATAGTATATAGCAATAACAAACCTGCAGCTCCTTATTTATTAAGGGACTGCAGGTTTTTTTTATTAACCGTGAAGCTTGTGACGGACCCTATATAGCAACTTTAGAGAATGTGATAAACTGGGAAAAATAAACTTACAGGAGCCATTAGAATGGGATTCTCACTTATTGGAACACTAATAGCTATGGTTATTCTTGCCCCAAGTTTACTGATGATTAAGTTTCCGCCCGATCATGTTCCCAGCGGTTTAAAAGATGCCGGCATCGTCTACACTCTTTTGGAGAGAGTAGGGCAGTTGGGGTGTATAGCCATTCTTGCGATTTCAAAGGATAACTTTGAAAATGTAGAATTCGGGATCTGGGCTGCACTTATCTTTGTGTTTATCACGATTTATTACGGTTTATGGATTCGTTATATGGTTAAGGGACAGCAATTCAGATTATTATGGGCTCCATTATTGTTTCTTCCGATTCCCATGGCAGTTCTCCCTGTTTGTGCATTTGGATTTGCGGCTATATGGGGCAGATCTTTCTGGTTGGGTATTGCAGTGATTTGTTTAGCTATAGGGCATTTTGCTAATTCTTGGCATAGCTATCAGTATTCCAAAGGCCAATAAGCTAGGGAACATCGAAATTGTTTTATAGGGAAAAATACCCATTTGATAAGTCTTTTGATAGTTAATAAGCTGCATGATTTAAAGGATTTTGGGGTTGAAGTTAAAGATAAAAATGTATGAATTACGAACAATAGAAAAAATAAAGTCGAAAATGTTCGCTTTTTTCATTGACAACTTATGTGATGTCCACCTAAAATGATAAAGCACAACAACATAATTCTTTCGTATATTTCCGGGAATAGGCCTGGAAGTTTCTACGAGGTCACCGTAATGACCTGGCTACGATTAAGAAGAGCTGAGCAACCCGTATTGTCCTGAATCTAGGGCTATAGTCATGGGTGCTACTCTTTTTTTCGAGCCGGTGTCGATCAGATACCGGCTTTTTGTTGCTGTCAGCCACAACATACCTTAGGGGGAGAACAATTTGAATCGGTTTTTCAAGTTGAAAGAGAACGGCACTACAGTACGTACAGAGATAATGGCCGGCTTGACTACGTTCATGGCCATGGCTTACATCCTGTCGGTTAATCCGAGCACATTAACAGCATTTGGCCGCATCGATATGGGCTGGTACTCTGTATTTCTAGCGACTGCGCTGGCAGCAGGTATTTTCACCATTGCAATGGGCGTGTTTATAAACTTTCCAGTAGCATTGGCACCAGGTATGGGACTTAATGCATACTTTGCTTCCGTAATTTTGTCTTCTGCAACCTCAGAACATCCATTCACTTGGCAAATGGGTCTGACCGCAGTATTTATTTCCGGTTTGATCTTCATCCTGCTCACGGTTACCCGAGTACGGCAGATCTTACTGACAGCCATTCCTGACAGCTTGAAGCATGCCATTACCGTAGGTATCGGGATGTTCATTACAATCCTTGGGCTTAAGAACAGTGGTTTGATGACGATTGGTGTCGAAGCTGGTAAAGATATTTCCGCCAATACATTCACAGATGTCCTATCCTTTGAAACAATCATTCATATGGGTAGTCTAGAGAACACTGATGTACAGTTGGTAATTATCGGATTGCTTCTTATTTCCATCCTGATGGTACTGCAAGTTAAAGGTGCGATTTTATTCGGTATCTTGGGTACAACCCTCGCGGGTATACTGATGGGTGTAGTTGATTTTGGCTCTTTGTCCAGTCCGACAACCCCTTGGGTGCCTGACCTGACGCAATTGAACTTTTTCGAATTTGACTGGGATGGTATCCTGCACACCGGTATTGTTTCAGCAATCGCAACATTCACTTTTGTAGAATTGTTCGATACATTTGGTACACTTGTAGGTACTGCTCAACGCGCTGGTATTATGGACAACCCTGAAGAAGGTAACAAACGTGTAGGTAATGCAATGTTTGTCGATGCCATCGCTGTAGCTGGTGGTGCGGCATTGGGTACTTCCACTACTACTGCTTTTGTAGAAAGCGCGGCAGGTGTTGCTGAAGGTGGACGTACAGGTCTTACAGCTGTAACAACGGGTGTGTGCTTCTTGCTTGCGTTATTCCTTGCACCAATAGTGGCTCTGATCCCTGGATCTGCTACAGCCGCAGCATTGATTGTCGTAGGCGTGCTCATGGCACAATCGATTCGCGAAATTGATTTTCAAGATATGGTTGTTGCGATTCCAGCGTTCCTTACTCTAGTAATCATGCCTTTCACTTATAATATTGCTAATGGTATTTCCTTTGGTATCGTAACTTATGTAATCCTTGCTTGTGTAGCTAACCTTGCTGGCAAGAAAAAATACGATATTCACTGGATGATGTGGGTACTTGCTATTCTGATTATTCTCCGTTATGTATTTCTTGGTAGTGCGGGCTAACTCATATATAGCATACAGATGTGCATTCAACGGCTCCTTCATAACTGAGGGGGCCCTTTTTTTATATTTTTGTTGGCACTTAACCATTCAGGCTAGTCTATGTTTCTAGCTTTTCATCATCTATGATTTAGATTATATTGTTGAAGAGGTGATGTTCAGGACGAGGCAGCCTTGGCGTTAGAGTCCAATTTGTTCCCTCCTTGATCCTGATCTCTGTTTATTTTGTACTGAAAATACTTCAAACCCCTAGATGGTCCTATGGTCTTACCATTTTGTTAGTTCTCTCGCTTTATGCTGATAGAATGGCCTGTTTTTTTGCTCCGGTATTTGCTTTAGCCACTGCGATTCTTCTATTCTATATAAGAGTCTATATAAGAGCCTTGAAGCTTAGGGCGATCCTATGGAATGGAATATTGTGGATGGAAGGGTCTGCGATCCAGATAAGGTTAACATACCCTATATTTATATGCTCTTTTATGAGAAAATCAATCCAAATGATTTCTTAGCAACGGTGAAATACACTAATTCGGGAGTTGTTTTTCAGAAGGGATATGCTTTTGGCTGGACTAAGATGAATATAGGACGAGGTGAGGTTGGGACGATGATCAAGAGTACACGTGCGGCCGTAATGACTGTATTGATGCTGTTATTGTTTGTGCTTCCTGTAACAAGCATTTATGCAGAGGGGAATCTATTGCAGAACCCTGGCTTTGAGGAGGGGGGAGATGATGCGCCTTCTAACTGGACTAAGGATATGTGGATTTCAGGAGATAATTCAGGCCTACTTTCAATCCAATCGGAGGAAGTTCATTCCGGCAGCAAGGCGGCAGTCATTGAGAATATCGAGCCCAATCATTCGAAATGGGTGCAGACGATTGAGGCTACGCCGAATAGTTATTATAAAATCTCTGGATGGATCAAAGTAGGAAGTACAGCAGGAGAGGGAATGGGCGCCAACATTCTTGCCGTTGGAGTAGGCGGGGGGTATCCCAGCGTAACTGATACGGCAGGTGAATGGCAGTATCTTGAATATATCGGCCAGACAGGACCGGAGCAGAAGTCATTTGGCATAGGCGCAAGTCTGGGCGGCTACTCTAGCTTGATTCAAGGTAAGGCTTATTTTGATGATTTTGCTGTAGAAAAATTAGACGCGGCTCCTGAAGGGGCTAACGTCATTTCGCTGGATAGTTCAGCGGTTAGTCCAGATGCCGGCGACAAAAAGGCAGACACTCCACATAAAGTATCTCCAACTAAGATGTTGCTGATCTCAGCGCTGTTTAGCGTGTTTTTTGCAGTGCTTTATACTAAGGCATTCCGTAGTGAGAAGCTTATGAAGCAGCCTGAGAATATTTATTCCAAATGGCTGAGCATTGCCATCGGAATTGCTTTTATTCTGAGAGTGTGGATTGGTCTTACCGCGCAAGGATATCAGAATGATATGAATACCTTTATTTCTTGGGGACAGCGTATGGTGGATTTAGGTCCAGGCAAATTTTATGAAGAAGGTTATTTTGCCGATTATCCTCCTGGCTATTTGTACATATTGTACGTGCTTAGCGCCATTCGTGGCGTTTTAGGATTCACTCAGGGCTCAGGTGGAGAGAATTTGCTCTTCAAGCTCCCTGCGATCCTTTCTGATTTGGTGCTCGGCTACTTCATTTATCAAATGTCACGCAAAAAACTCGGCACAGGAATAGCTTTCGGCTTAATGCTGTTGTTTCTGTTTAACCCAGCGGTACTTATTAATTCAGCGGCTTGGGGACAAGCAGATTCATTCTTTTTGATCTTCCTGCTGCTCAGTATCCATGGCGGAGCGAACAAAAAGTTTGTTCGCTCCGCAATTTTGTTTGCCTTAGCGACGCTAATTAAACCGCAAGCGTTGATATTCACGCCGGTATTATTGTTTGCTTTTTATCATCACCGCGCTTGGAAGCAGCTTGGATTCGGAGCTTTGTATGGATTAGGGATCTTCGGATTGCTTGCGGCACCGTTTTTCTGGAATAACGGAGGTCTGGTAGGGATTATTGACCTTTACAAGAGTACGTTATCTTCCTATCCGTATTCTTCAGTGAATGCATTTAATCTGTATGCACTGACTGATCCGATGTGGTCATCCCTTGATCTAACCTGGCTTGGCATTCCATACCGTGTATGGGGCTTCATATTTATTTTAGTGGCTGTAGCTGTTGCGGCATTTTATTCCTTTAAAAAGGATCGCTTGGACCTGACCAAATCCTATTTTATCGGCATGGTGCTTATAGTAGTGGTCTTTGTGCTTGGCACCAAAATGCATGAACGTTATATGTTCCCTGCTCTTATTCTTTGTTTGTTTACTTATATAGAAAGTCGGGACCGCCGCTTTTTATCGCTATTTCTCGGATTCAGCTTAACGCAATACATCAATGTGGCGTACACCTTATCCCACCTGAATGCAGATGTTAGCCCGGGTGCAGACGGAATCGTATTAGTGACTGCTATAGCTAATCTAGCATTGCTGCTTTATATGCTGAATATCGGATACGATGTGTATGTCCGCAAGGGAATAAAACCTCTTCCAGCACCAATTACACCGGAAGAACAATATGAAGAAGATTTGAGAGTTGTCGGGCAAATTAAACCGCATCAGAAGGGAGGGCGATTTAACGATGAAGTTTAAGCGTATAGATTGGATATGCATAATAGCTATTACGGCCGTTTACGCAGCGCTTGCTTTATATAATCTTGGCTCTACTAAATCTCCAGAGACCTTATGGGAGCCTGCTGCCAGTGGTGAAAGCTTCTATGTAGATTTGGGGCAGAGTAAACCATTGGAACGGGTCAATATCTTTGGAGGCGTGGGCACGGGGAAGTTCAAGCTGGAATTCAGCGACAATCCTGAGGTCTGGAGCAGTCCGATGGATGTCAGTGAGGATGTCGGGAATGTCTTCATCTGGAAAAGCCAACCCCTGAACGTTACTGCGAGATATGTGAAGTTTACAGTTACATCTCCAGGGTTCACTTTGAACGAAATGGCCTTTTATGAGCAGGGGGGAGAAAGAATCCCCCTTCCTATTGCCGGTGTGACACCGGATGCTAACGCAGTACCTAAAAGAGGAGCAGCGGCCAATCTTTTTGACGAGCAGTCGCTCATTCCGGAACATTCTAACTTTATGAATAGCACTTATTTTGACGAGATCTATCATGCGCGAACAGCTTATGAATATACGCACGGGATTGTGCCTTACGAGAATACGCATCCACCGCTTGGTAAGCTGTTAATTGCCATAGGTATGGAGCTGTTCGGGGTCAATCCATTCGGCTGGCGTATTATCGGAACATTGTTCGGAGTTGCCATGTTACCTCTCATATATGTAATGGCGCTGCGTTTGTTTAAGAAAAGCAAATACGCCGCCCTCGCGGCGGGATTGTTTGCGCTGGATTTCATGCATTTCACACAGACAAGAATCTCCACGATTGACGTATACGGAGTGTTCTTCATTATGTTGATGTTCTATTTTATGCAGCGGTATTACACAATGAATTTCTACAAGCAGCCTTTAAGAAAAACATTAATTCCGTTATTCTGGTCTGGCTTATTCTTCGGAATCGGCGTAGCTTCGAAATGGATTGTGCTCTATGGAGGAGCAGGGCTGGCCATTATGCTGGCTATCTCCCTTTTTGAACGCTACAGAGAATACCAAGCCTCCGGACGCCTGCTGGCAGAGGGGAAGATTAAAGACAAGGAATTGCTGGGCACCTGTCGTGAAGCAGTAGATTCTTTTTGGAAAAAGACTATTATTACGTTGGCTAGTTGTATCGGGTTCTTTGTAATTATTCCAGTAATTATTTATAGCTTATCTTTTGTGCCGGGGTTATCTGCATCAGCAGAGGGCTTCACTATAAAAGGTTTGATTGATTCCCAAAAGAATATGTACAACTACCACAGCCAGCTTGTAGCTACACATCCTTTTGCTTCCTCATGGTGGCAATGGCCGTTTATGAAGAGACCGGTCTGGTTCTTTAGCGGTGGTGAAGGTTTGCCGGAAGGTCAGGTCAGCAGTATAGTGACTATGGGGAATCCGCTTATCTGGTGGACGGGTATTTTTGCAATGTTGGCAACACTGTGGATTACGCTGAAACGTAAAGATAAGAATCTCTACATGATCTGGATTGCCTTCTTCTCGCAATATGTTCCGTGGATGCTTGTCCCAAGAGAAACATTTATTTACCATTATTTTGCTATGGTGCCATTTATGATTCTTGGTATTGTATATATAATGAAGTTGCTGGATACTAAATTCCCTGAGGCACGTTACGTACAGTATGTCTATGTAGCTGTTGCTTTGCTGCTCTTTATCGCTTTCTACCCGGTACTGTCAGGGATGCAGGTCAGTGGAGATTACGTGAAAGATATGCTGCGTTGGTTCCCTACTTGGGTTTTCTAGGATTTAATAAAAATCTATAAAATAAGTTTATGCATGCAGCGTTATTATGAAGTGTAGATGGATGTAACGCTCCAAAAAGCTTGTAGGAGGAATAAAGGTGAAAGCCAGATATAGTGTGATTGTACCCATGTTCAATGAGGAGCAAGTAATTAGCCATACTTATGAACGTTTGAAAAAAGTAATGGACGAGTGCGGCGATACTTATGAGCTGGTCTTCGTCAATGACGGCAGTCGTGATCGTTCCGCCCAGATGATTCGGGAGATCTGTGAACGAGACGAGCATGTCAAGCTGATTGACTTCTCGCGTAATTTCGGACATCAGGTAGCGATTACAGCTGGCATGGACTATGCCGAAGGTCAAGCGGTTGTTGTTATTGACGCTGATCTTCAGGATCCTCCGGAGGTCATTTTGCAAATGATCGAGAAGTGGAAAGAGGGCTACGACGTTGTATATGCGAAACGCCTGAAGCGCCACGGAGAAACGATGTTCAAAAAGGTCACCGCGAAGCTTTTTTACCGCCTGCTCAGCAGTATGATAAGTGTGGATATTCCAACGGATACAGGCGATTTCCGTCTTATTGACCGTAAGGTATGTGATGTCCTGCGGGGACTTAAAGAAAAGAACCGCTATGTCAGAGGTTTGGTGAGCTGGGTTGGCTTCAAGCAGACTATGGTGGAATATGAACGGGAAGAACGTTTTGCCGGAGAAACCAAATATCCGCTGAAGAAAATGATTCGTTTTGCGTTAGATGGCATCACCTCTTTTTCACATAAGCCGCTTAAGATTGCTACGTATATTGGATTCTTTCTTTCATTCTCTAGCTTTCTCTATTTATTTTTCGTCTTGTTTCAAAAGATATTTTTTACCTCCTGGACGGTTCCGGGCTGGGCTTCCATTGTAGGCGTTAATCTGCTCTTTAACGGTATCGTTCTGATGCTGTTAGGTGTGATTGGGGAGTATATCGGACGGATTTATGACGAGTCTAAAGATAGACCGCTATATATTGTTAGTGAGACTAAAGGCTACCAGAACGAAGAACAACTGGACCGCCGGAAGGACCACAATGATGTCAGATAAGAACTTGCGCGCTGCATTCATACAGTTCCTCAAATTTAATGCCGTAGGTTTGCTCAATACGCTTATTGATTTTGTGATTTTCACATTGTTGAATTCTCTAGGGATGGTATACGCATTGGCGCAGGTGATCTCCTATAGTGCAGGCACGGCGAATAGCTTTATTTTGAATAAAAAAGTAACCTTTCGTGATCGCAACCGGGGGAATAAAGAAGGCTTCGACCGCGCGCAGCTGGTCAAGTTTATCGTGCTGAATCTGGTAGTGCTCGGAATATCACTGCTGCTAATGCATCTGTTGACAGACAAACTAGGTATTCAAGTCTTGATCTCGAAGGTGCTGGTTACCTTTATCACGGTGATCATCAATTTCTTTGGAAGTCGTAAATGGGTATTTTAAACATTAATTTCAGGCAGAAGGAGTTGCTATGCTTAAAGGCAAGTAGCTGTTTCTGCTTGATTTGTATATAACCATAGAAACAATATACGGAGGTGAATAACATTGCGTAAATTCTCCTATCTACTCATACTGGCTGGGATACTTATCATGTTATATCCGACAGCTAACGAATGGTACAACGACAGGCAGCAGGAGAAGTTATTAGAAACGGCTGAACTAAGCACTGCCGATAGTACTCCCCAGTCAGATCTGAGGAGCAGGTATGCTGAAGTTACTCAGCTGTTAGCAGAGGAATCGGTTCTGGATGCCCAGGCACAGCCCCAACCCCAAGAGACAGAAAAGCCTGAACCGGAGATTGAAGTCGGTGGCAAAGTAATCGCACTAATTGAAATCGATAAGATTGATTTGAAGCTGCCTGTATTAGAAGGGGCTACAAAAGCTAATATGAAACATGCTGCAGCCCATATGAAAGAAACGGCACCCCTTGGAGAGATCGGGAATGCTGCAATCGCGGCGCATCGGGCTCGAACTACGGGTCGTTTGTTTAACAGATTGAATGAGGTTGTTGTGGGGGATGTTATCACGGTAAAGACTAGTGATCAGGTGTTTAACTATGAGGTATACGATATTTCTGTTGTAGATCCGAGTGATGTCTCCGTTCTTGACGGGAATGACAAGGATAAGATTCTTACTCTGATTACATGTGATCCGCTAGTGAATCCAACGCATCGGCTGATTGTTCATGCCAAATTAACAAAATGAGAATAGTGAATGACAAGAAAACACAAATACCGGGAGATATTTATAAAATAATGGGTAATCTAGTAAATTAGGTCTTGTTCACAACTATAAATATGATAGTATTATACTATGAAAGCTAAACACGATAACGGCAAACCTTCCGAAAGGTAGGGACGCAAAGCTAAAGGGCCTTTTCCCGAAAGGATGGCAGCCAGCTACCGAATGAAGAGGCTTTTTTTGTTTGTTTCAAATGGATTCTATCAATTATATCTAGTAAAGCTAGAACAGATAGAGCTTATACGATAACGGCAAACCTATCGAAAGGTAGGGACGCAAAGCTAAAGGGCCTTCCCGAAAGGATGGCAGCCAGCTACCGAAAGGAGTTTTATCCGTGAAAAAGGTTTATTTTATGCTGGTGGCGTTGTTCGTCCTAATGACTTCAGTTTCGGTAAGTACAGCTCAAGCTGCAAGTGCAGATGCCAGCTGGTTGATTACATCCAAAGTGGCTCAAGGTGTTATTGGTATTAACTATGATATTCCGAAAGATAAAAGAATCAAACTCATGATCACCAAAGATAACAGCAGCTATACATATAACTTGTATGCTTCTGGACAAGCTGAGGACTTCCCTTTGCAACAAGGAAATGGGACTTATAAGGTTTCTGTTCTGGAGAATACAACCGGCAATAAATACAAAGCATTATATTCCGAAGTAGTAGACGTAACCATGAGTGACTCGAATTCCGTATATTTGGGCTCCGTACAGAATGTGAAATGGAGTTCTTCTGATAAAGCGATTGTCAAAGCTAAACAATTAGTACAAGGCAAAACAACAGACGAAGAGAAAGTTAAAGCGATCTATAACTATGTAGTTGCGAATGTACAATATGATTACTCTCTTGCTAATAGTGTAACTACTGATTATATTCCAAGCATCGATAAGACATTGACTACTAAAAAAGGGATTTGCTATGATTACGCTTCTCTTTTTGCCGCAATGCTGCGGAGTGTAGATGTTCCTGCTAAGTTGGTAATGGGGAATACAAGCTACGTTACGCAATATCATGCCTGGAACGAAGTGTTGCTTAATGGGAAGTGGGTTACCATTGATACTACAGTGGATGCAGGACTTTCAAAGAGTGATAAGAAAACCGATTTAATTAAAGCCTCAAGCAAATATACTGCGGCAAAATACTATTAAGTTCGTCGCTAGAAATATAACCCTATTAAATAAACAACTAGCTTAATTATTAAGCTAGTTGTTTATTTTTATATTAGGGGTTGCTTTTCTATTAATAGTTGGGGTATTATAGGTAAGCGTTGTTAGACAGCGTACAGGCGATATAGACGAGGCTGATAAAAAGCTTCGAAAAATAAAGCTTGCATTTCTGAAAACAACATGATATATTATAAGAGTTGCTGCTGAGACATTAAACGGCGCCAACGAGAACTTGATCTTTGAAAACTGAACAACGAGTGAGTAGGAAATCACGCAAGTGAAATCCAAAATTAGAGAATTAATTTTCTCGTCAGATGTTTCAAAATGAGCATATCGCTCTTTTCAATACTAATTGGAGAGTTTGATCCTGGCTCAGGACGAACGCTGGCGGCGTGCCTAATACATGCAAGTCGAGCGGAGTTATTTTGAAAGCTTGCTTTCAAAATAACTTAGCGGCGGACGGGTGAGTAACACGTAGGCAACCTGCCCTTCAGACTGGGATAACTACCGGAAACGGTAGCTAATACCGGATAATTTCTTTTTTCTCCTGAGAGAAGAATGAAAGACGGAGCAATCTGTCACTGAGGGATGGGCCTGCGGCGCATTAGCTAGTTGGTGGGGTAACGGCCCACCAAGGCGACGATGCGTAGCCGACCTGAGAGGGTGAACGGCCACACTGGGACTGAGACACGGCCCAGACTCCTACGGGAGGCAGCAGTAGGGAATCTTCCGCAATGGGCGAAAGCCTGACGGAGCAACGCCGCGTGAGTGATGAAGGTTTTCGGATCGTAAAGCTCTGTTGCCAGGGAAGAACGTCCGGTAGAGTAACTGCTACCGGAGTGACGGTACCTGAGAAGAAAGCCCCGGCTAACTACGTGCCAGCAGCCGCGGTAATACGTAGGGGGCAAGCGTTGTCCGGAATTATTGGGCGTAAAGCGCGCGCAGGCGGCTATTTAAGTCTGGTGTTTAAACCTTGGGCTCAACCTGAGGTCGCACTGGAAACTGGGTGGCTTGAGTACAGAAGAGGAAAGTGGAATTCCACGTGTAGCGGTGAAATGCGTAGATATGTGGAGGAACACCAGTGGCGAAGGCGACTTTCTGGGCTGTAACTGACGCTGAGGCGCGAAAGCGTGGGGAGCAAACAGGATTAGATACCCTGGTAGTCCACGCCGTAAACGATGAGTGCTAGGTGTTAGGGGTTTCGATACCCTTGGTGCCGAAGTTAACACAGTAAGCACTCCGCCTGGGGAGTACGGTCGCAAGACTGAAACTCAAAGGAATTGACGGGGACCCGCACAAGCAGTGGAGTATGTGGTTTAATTCGAAGCAACGCGAAGAACCTTACCAGGTCTTGACATCCCTCTGAATCTGCTAGAGATAGCAGCGGCCTTCGGGACAGAGGAGACAGGTGGTGCATGGTTGTCGTCAGCTCGTGTCGTGAGATGTTGGGTTAAGTCCCGCAACGAGCGCAACCCTTAACTTTAGTTGCCAGCAAGTAATGTTGGGCACTCTAGAGTGACTGCCGGTGACAAACCGGAGGAAGGTGGGGATGACGTCAAATCATCATGCCCCTTATGACCTGGGCTACACACGTACTACAATGGCCGGTACAACGGGAAGCGAAGCCGCGAGGTGGAGCCAATCCCATCAAAGCCGGTCTCAGTTCGGATTGCAGGCTGCAACTCGCCTGCATGAAGTCGGAATTGCTAGTAATCGCGGATCAGCATGCCGCGGTGAATACGTTCCCGGGTCTTGTACACACCGCCCGTCACACCACGAGAGTTTACAACACCCGAAGTCGGTGGGGTAACCCGCAAGGGAGCCAGCCGCCGAAGGTGGGGTAGATGATTGGGGTGAAGTCGTAACAAGGTAGCCGTATCGGAAGGTGCGGCTGGATCACCTCCTTTCTATGGAGAATCGTTCTCTGCAATGAGGACATTCAAATCGGAAGCTAAGCTTTCAAAACTCAGGTTTAGGCCTGTTACTCACTCGTTGCTCAGTTTTGAGAGTTTAAGCTCTCAAGTAAGACTTGATCCTTGAAAACTGGATACCGAAACGAATTTGCGTTTTAGAACATCTTTTAGCAACTTGTGCAAACAAGTAAATGTTATTAGTGAGATTTTTCTTCGGAAGAATCAAGGTTAAGCTAATAAGAGCACACGGAGGATGCCTAGGCGCCAGGAGCCGACGAAGGACGTGGCGAACAACGAAACTGCCTCGGGGAGCTGTAAGCAAGCTTTGATCCGGGGGTGTCCGAATGGGGAAACCCAGCTGTGGTAATTCGCAGTTACTCATTTCTGAATACATAGGAAATGTAGAGGCAGACCAGGGGAACTGAAACATCTAAGTACCCTGAGGAAGAGAAAACAATAGTGATTCCGTCAGTAGCGGCGAGCGAACGCGGAACAGCCTAAACCTAAGAGCTTGCTCTTAGGGGTTGTGGGACGTCTCACATGGAGTTACAAAGGAATATGGTAGGTGAAGAGGTCTGGAAAGGCCCGCGATAGAGGTAAAAGCCCTGTAGCCTAAACTGTATTCTCTCCGAGACGGATCCCGAGTAGTGCGGGGCACGTGAAACCCCGTATGAATCCAGCAGGACCATCTGCTAAGGCTAAATACTACCTGGCGACCGATAGTGAAACAGTACCGTGAGGGAAAGGTGAAAAGCACCCCGGAAGGGGAGTGAAATAGAACCTGAAACCGTGTGCTTACAAAAAGTCAGAGCCCTATTAATGGGTGATGGCGTGCCTTTTGTAGAATGAACCGGCGAGTTACGTTTAACATGCAAGGTTAAGCCGAGAAGGTGGAGCCGCAGCGAAAGCGAGTCTGAATAGGGCGAATTAGTATGTGGACGTAGACCCGAAACCGTGTGATCTACCCCTGTCCAGGGTGAAGGTGCGGTAACACGCACTGGAGGCCCGAACCCACGTACGTTGAAAAGTGCGGGGATGAGGTGGGGGTAGCGGAGAAATTCCAATCGAACTCGGAGATAGCTGGTTCTCCCCGAAATAGCTTTAGGGCTAGCCTCGGTATAAGAGTAGTGGAGGTAGAGCACTGATTGGGTGCGGGGTCCGCAAGGATTACCAAGCTCAGTCAAACTCCGAATGCCATATACTTATTGCCGGGAGTCAGACAGTGAGTGCTAAGATCCATTGTCAAAAGGGAAACAGCCCAGACCATCAGCTAAGGTCCCCAAGTGTGTGTTAAGTGGGAAAGGATGTGGAGTTGCACAGACAACCAGGATGTTGGCTTAGAAGCAGCCACCATTGAAAGAGTGCGTAATAGCTCACTGGTCGAGTGACTCTGCGCCGAAAATGTAACGGGGCTAAACACACCACCGAAGCTATGGCTAGATACGTATGTATCTGGGGTAGGGGAGCGTTGTGTAGGGGTTGAAGGTGTACTGAAAAGAGCGCTGGACACTACACAAGTGAGAATGCCGGTATGAGTAACGAAAAGATCAGTGAGAATCTGATCCGCCGAAAGCCCAAGGTTTCCTGAGGAAGGCTCGTCCGCTCAGGGTAAGTCGGGACCTAAGGCGAGGCCGAAAGGCGTAGTCGAAGGACAACAGTTTGAAATTACTGTACCACCGTAATCCGCTATGAGCGATGGGGTGACGCAGGAGGGTAGTGACGCGGACTGATGGATGTCCGTCTAAGCAGTGAGGCTGATGTGTAGGCAAATCCGCACATCGATAAGGCTGGGCTGTGATGGGGAGCGAAAATTGTAGTAGCGAAGGTCATGATCTCACACTGCCAAGAAAAGCCTCTAGCCAGGAGAAGGTGCCCGTACCGCAAACCGACACAGGTAGGCGAGAAGAGAATTCTAAGGCGCGCGGAAGAACTCTCGTTAAGGAACTCGGCAAAATGACCCCGTAACTTCGGGAGAAGGGGTGCCCCGGTAGTGTGAATAGCACGAGGGGGCCGCAGTGAAAAGGCCCAAGCGACTGTTTAGCAAAAACACAGGTCTGTGCGAAGCCGCAAGGCGAAGTATACGGGCTGACGCCTGCCCGGTGCTGGAAGGTTAAGGGGAGTGGTTAGGGGTAACCCGAAGCTATGAACCGAAGCCCCAGTAAACGGCGGCCGTAACTATAACGGTCCTAAGGTAGCGAAATTCCTTGTCAGGTAAATTCTGACCCGCACGAATGGCGTAACGACTTGGGCGCTGTCTCAACGAGAGATCCGGTGAAATTTTAATACCTGTGAAGATGCAGGTTACCCGCGACAAGACGGAAAGACCCCATGGAGCTTTACTGCAGCTTGATATTGAATTTGGGTACGATCTGTACAGGATAGGTGGGAGCCGTAGAAATCGGAGCGCAAGCTTCGGTGGAGGCGCCGTTGGGATACCACCCTGATCGTATCTAGGTTCTAACCTAGTGCCCTTACCGGGTACGGGGACCGTGTCAGGCGGGCAGTTTGACTGGGGCGGTCGCCTCCTAAAGAGTAACGGAGGCGTTCCAAGGTTCCCTCAGAATGGTTGGAAATCATTCGCAGAGTGCAAAGGCATAAGGGAGCTTGACTGCGAGACCTACAAGTCGAGCAGGGACGAAAGTCGGACTTAGTGATCCGGTGGTACCGCATGGAAGGGCCATCGCTCAACGGATAAAAGCTACCCTGGGGATAACAGGCTTATCTCCCCCAAGAGTCCACATCGACGGGGAGGTTTGGCACCTCGATGTCGGCTCATCGCATCCTGGGGCTGAAGTAGGTCCCAAGGGTTGGGCTGTTCGCCCATTAAAGCGGTACGCGAGCTGGGTTCAGAACGTCGTGAGACAGTTCGGTCCCTATCTGTCGTGGGCGCAGGAAATTTGAGAGGAGCTGTCCTTAGTACGAGAGGACCGGGATGGACGTACCGCTGGTGCACCAGTTGTTCCGCCAGGAGCATGGCTGGGTAGCTACGTACGGACGGGATAAGCGCTGAAAGCATCTAAGCGTGAAGCCCCCCTCAAGATGAGATTTCCCAATTAGTAAGACCCCTTGAAGACGACGAGGTAGATAGGTTGGAGGTGGAAGTGCAGCAATGCATGGAGCTGACCAATACTAATCGGTCGAGGGCTTATCCTATACGTAGAATGCAGATTCGTTTCGGATTCAGTTTTCAGGCATCAAGCCTGAAATACGCTTAGAAATTCATTGTCACTTCTGTGATGAACTGAATTTCACGCGGCAGCGTCTGTTTCACAGATGCATGTTTGGTGGCGATAGCGGAGGGGTTCCACGCGTACCCATCCCGAACACGACCGTTAAGCCCTCCAGCGCCGATGGTACTTGGACCGAAGGGTCCTGGGAGAGTAGGACGTTGCCAAGCACACGAAGCCATTGTTGATTTATCAACAATGGCTTTTTTGTTCCCTTTACCGCTTAATTTTAAAAATGTGGATAAGTTATGGGGAATTAACGAAATTATAAAAGTTACTAACATGTGGATGAAATAATAAAATATATTCAAAAATGAAAGTAGTCCCCAATTTATGTGGATAGAGCAGTGGTATATGTGGATACTTCAAGTAAATGCAAGGATATTTTGCATGGCAGGAGGATAAACAATGGACAACAGTAGCAATCTTGTGTGGATAGAAGATTTTTCTGTACATGCGAGCGACACGGATTATCGTTCGCAGGGTAAGTTATCCTTTATTCTGGATATCATGCAATGTGCGGCAGACTTCGCAGTGGGTAATTTGGGGATAAGTGTGGAAGAAATTCTGAATGCAGGAATGGGCTGGATGATGATCACGTTAGATCTTGATTTTAAGCGTATTCCCCGCCCGAATGATGTGCTTAGCGTACATACCTGGAGTAAAGGCACTAAAGGGGCACTGTGGCAACGGGATTATCGTATTTTCGATGCAGATCATATAGAAATCGCCACAGCACGATCCATATGGGCTTTAGTAGATATTGAGAAGAGAAAGATACTTAGACCGAATGCCCTTCCAGTTCAGGTTAAGCACTATAATGGCGATTCAGTAGGCGATATGCCTGTTAAGGTAACGATCCCTTCTGATATTACTATGGAAGAAGCTTATCGGTATCAGGTAAGATATAGTGGGCTTGACAGCAACGGACATTTGAATAATGCCCGATACGGGGATTTATGTTGTGATGCGCTCACTTTAGCGGAATGGGATAATGCAGAGTTCACACGCTTCCGGATTACTTATCTACAAGAAGCTAAGTTTGGGGATGAACTGACTATTTTACGTTCAGCTGTAACGGATGATGGTATATATGTACGCGGTCAGAATAGTGATACTGTATATTTTGAAGCATGTATAGCGTTAAAAGGTGTCCAATAGTACGAATAAGTAAGTGATTTATAAATATGGAATATTATTATAAAAGCGATTTCTCCGAACATCAATCGGGGCAATCGCTTTTTTTATTGAAAACGGATGATGTTTCTAACATATTTGGAAAATTTTTTTGAGCCTGTCACAATTAAAGGGATCACATTCGTTATATAGTTGTAGTCAATAACAAGGAGGTGATTCTTTGGAACGTCGCAGCCCCGGGGTCCAAGTGAATCAAACAATAATTGAAGAGGCTATCGATCAGGTACTTGCGGGTAACCGCGAAGCCTATAGAACTATAATACAAGCCTATGAAAGAAAGATTTATACGTATTGCTATTATATTTTGAGAAGTCATGAAGAAGCAGAGGATGCTGTGCAAGATATATTTGTAAAAGTGTATCAGGAACTCAGACGTTATGAGAAACGAGTCTCTTTTAGTGCATGGCTGTATAAAGTGGCCTATCATCATTGTCTGGATCAGGTTCGCAAACGCAAGCGAAGAAACCGTCTGTTGTCGCTATATAAAGAGCAGCAGCCCAAAGCCTATTATAATCCTAACGATGAGGAGCCATTGCAGAAGTTATTTATGGATGACCTGACAGCCGAAGAGAGCAATCTCCTGATTCTTAAGGTGGTTGAGCAGTACAGCTTTGAAGAAATGGGTCAGATTATGGATTGTAATTCAGCTACTTTACGCAAGAAATTTGAACGTCTACGCAAAAAGTTAGTCCGGCAAAGAATGAATGAAGGAGGCAGCCCTCATGGAGAAATGGCAAGATCGAACTGAAAGTCAGAAGATGGAGCACATTCGTCAAACATTCCAAAATCATGAAATGCCGGTAGACAGTTTCAGCGATTCAATTATGAAGCGAATAGGAGACGAGGGAATGGAAAAACGAGCGTCAAGAAAGAATGGAAATAAGTTTCTGAAAAAATCATTGGTGGCTGCCTCGGCAGCAGCAGTGTTGGGTGCGGGGATAATCGGTAGCGGATTTGTATCCCCGGTCATGGCTGAAACATTGAAGCAGATTCCTGTTGTAGGAAGTATTTTTAAGGGGATTGACGATAAAGGTCTAAATGCTGCTGAGGAAAAAGGATTATCTACTGCCCCTAACCAAAGCGTTACCCATGATGGAGTGACCTTAAAGGTTACCGATGCCTATTATGACGGCTCGCGGTTGGCTTTTGCGATTGAACGGGAAGGCATTGATAATGATAAGATGATGGCTGAGATGATTATTGAACCGATTGAGTTCGATCCATCGCTAACAGAACAACATGCGAAAGTGACAATGAACCAGTCCGAAAAAGGGTTGTTGGGTTCAGCAGAAGTGAAATTGCCGAATGGGAAAAAACTGGAGAGCCAAATGTCATCTTTTGGTGATGTTGAGGGAAAAAAGAATGCTATTTTATACGATTACAGAAATCTAAATAATATAGAGGCTTTGGGGGATGAATTTGAATTAAGCATCAGTGTGCCGGTTACACAAATTGCAGAGCCTTTTGTAATCAAGGTGCCGGTGAAAAAAGTAACGGAAGGAATTATCAAGCTTGATCTGAACCAAACAAAAGAGGCAGAAGAATTCAGTTATACGATTACCAAGCTGGAATTAACTCCAGCCACAAGCAGATTACAGCTCAGCGAAGAAGGTAAAGCGCCAACTGTGAAAGAAAAGGATGGATACACAACCTCTGAAATGTTCTATGAAATTGTTGATGAACTAGGTAATGCGTTCTCATCGGGTGGGTCATTTAACTTGCCAGCTATAGTCTATCCTTTGGTAGACAAAGATTTCATACCGTTCGCGCAAACACCAAAGACAATTACAGTTAAGCCGTTTACTTACTCCATTGATGAAAATCATAAAGCATTAAGGGATGAAGAAGGAAAACAAGTTAAACATTATTATCCGGAGCTTGAACAAACGATTCAGGTGGAGCAAAAGTAACTATTAATCCCATAAGCAAAAAAGCCCGTGTCTGCATAGCAGATACGGGCTTTTTGTTAAAAAATGAGAATTTATAAGCTGAAAAACTATAATATCTTTATATTTCTAAGAGTAACGGTTGTCATCTATAAAAGACGACAACGTAGTCTCTTCTTGTAAAAATTCTAATGGAATGTAGATTTCACTCACCGAGTTTTCGTTATCTGGTCCAAGGTACAATTCACCATAATATTCCAATTCAAATGGAATGGACATCCTGTATTCTGTTTTCGGCAGCCAGATTCCGTAGATATATTTATAGGTAGAAGGGATATCACAAGAGCGGCCTTTATGGATGAATTTCAGATAACGTATGGGTGGTAAGATCTGAAGGGGGAAAGTCTGATTGTGGTCTGCTTTTATAGGACTAAGTTCGCAGGCACACATGATCGAAAACCCATTACTCTCATAGTCATCTGGCCAGAAGCCAAGCTGATAATATTTTTCAGGCTGTATTCTATCCGATATAGTGGCTACCTTATTGAAAAGCAAAGGCCAAGTATCAGAAATGACGGAGAAGTCTAGGTCTACTTTAACTACGGGTCCTTGAAGTATAATTTCTCCGAAATCAACGAGCTGAAGGGAGAGATCACTATCAGAAAGGACTTGAAGTAGATCCTGTTCATATAGTCTAGGGAGCAAAGGGAGTTTCGTTTCAGTAAGTCTTTTTCGAACAAGAGAGGGAGTCGTGTGCAGCATTCTTTTGAAGGCACGGGTAAAGGTCTCATAGTTACTAAAGTTATAGTCTAATGAAATGTCCTGGAGTGAACGTTCTGGCATTCGATGAATGTCTAAGGCTGCTTCAGTGATTTTGCGTCTGGCTATATAGTCGCCGGGTGCTATCCCAGTGACTGCTTGAAATAGACGGGTGAAATGATAAAGGGAGTATCCCATTTCTTTGGAGAGGACAGCTACAGGAAGAAACGTGGTTAAGCGATCCTCAATGAGATCTAAGGCTTGAATGATTAGTTGGCGATTGTTCAAGAGATGTCCTCCCATAACAGTTAATAGAAATGGTGTCTAGCACGATTACTTCAATGATTTGCTGTCCAGTCGCCCCAAACAGCAGCCCAATCGGGAACTGTCACTTCCATTACGCGATCTGCACTAGGAAAATAGGCTTTGATGTCGAGAACAGGTGTACCCGGATAGGCATCAAGCCCGGCCACCTCCACTATTCCAGAGTCTACATCGACAGACAGGATTGCTGCTACACTTAGCCCAATCGGATTAGGGCGAATAGGGGAACGGGAAGCGAATACTCCAGTTAAGGTCGCATCATAAGGAGGCTGAATCTGTGTAGTCTGCCGGAAATGATCCTCTGCAAACTCATGCAGCCACCAAAGCACTTGGCAATGACTAAACTGAGATAAACCTTTAAGCGCTGGTCTGAATTCCGGGTTGATTTCAAGCCGCAAATTATGTGCTGTACCTCTAACCGATCCTATAGATAATATATTATAGCTTTCTTGTTCATTCATTGACTATGACTCCTTTCGGGTATCAGATATGATCTAGTGTATAACAGAGGCATACGGTAAAGCCTGACGATATTTGCTAACATTCATTTAATGCTATAATGAAATTTGATGTGGAAAGGGGAGCATTATGAAGACATTAGTATTGGCGGAGAAGCCGTCTGTTGCACGCGAGATTGCACGGGTCATGGGATGTAATAATAAACAGAAGAGTTATATTGAAGGTCCAAAATATGTGGTTACCTGGGCGCTGGGTCATTTGGTCGGCCTGGCAGAGCCAGAGGATTATAATAAAAAGTTTGCAACTTGGGCCTTGGAGGATCTGCCGATTTTGCCGGAGAATACTAAGCTGAAGGTGCTGCGGGAGACCAATCAGCAATACAAAGCTGTCCAGCATCTAATGAAGCGTCAGGACATTGAGGAGCTTATTGTTGCTACAGATGCTGCCCGTGAAGGGGAGCTGCTGGCTCGTTGGATTATGAATATGGCAGGGTGGAAAAAGCCATTCCGGCGGTTATGGATATCCTCGCAGACTGATAAGGCAATTAAAGAGGGATTTGCAAAACTCCGTCCGGGCCGGGAATTTGATCGGTTGTATGAATCTGCACGGTGCCGCGCAGAGGCGGATTGGATGATTGGACTGAATGTCACAAGAGCTTTGACCTGTAAGTTCGGTTCGCCGCTCTCAGCAGGACGGGTACAAACGCCGACATTAGGGATGATCATGGATCGTGAACAGGAGATTACGGGTTTCCGTTCCGTCGATTTTGAGACGCTGACTGCTGATTTTGGGGATTTCCAAGCGGCATGGCGGGCCAGTAACGGTGATGGTCGAATATTCGAAAAGGATAAGACAGCCAGCTTAAAGGATAAGCTTACAGGACGCAGCGGCCGTATTATTAAGGTACAGAAGAGTGAGAAAAGTGAACCTCATCCACTGGCTTATGATCTGACTGAACTGCAGCGTGATGCGAACCGGAAGTTCGGCTTCTCCGCGAAGCAGACCTCCAGTGTGCTGCAGCGGTTATATGAGCAGCATAAACTTGTCACATACCCGCGTACGGACAGTCGTTACTTAACTTCAGATATGACGGGCACACTCAAGGAAAGACTGGATAGTGTTGCGGTCGGTCCATATGCAGCGTTAGCACGTCCATTGCTGCGCAAGCAGCTGCCGATTACGAAGCGAATCGTGGATGACAGTAAAGTCAGTGATCACCACGCTATTATTCCTACAGAACAGACCGTATTGTTAAATGGTCTGAGTACTGAAGAACGTAAGTTGTATGATCTGATTGTGCGGCGTTTTATAAGCTTGTTCTATCCGCCAGCTCGTTATGATGCGGTAGCTGTAACCGTCAATGTGGAAGGCGAAAGCTTCCATGTCAAAGGGACGACAGTAAAAGATGCCGGCTGGCGCGAAGTATACGGCGGAGATATGAGTAGTGATGACGAGGAGGAATCTGCGGACGAGCCGGCAGCGGGCAGTGTAAAGCTGCCTGAGCTGCGCGAAGGGGCTGCTGTCACGATTGGCCGCTGTATGGTGCGTGCTGGCCGAACACAGCCACCGAAGCGTTATAATGAAGCTTCGCTGTTGACGCAAATGGAGAAGCACGGCCTCGGAACCCCGGCTACACGCGCGGATATTATTGAGAAGCTGGTAAGCTCTGATACGATTGAGCGGCAAGGTAATCTCCTGCATCCGACAGGAAAAGGTAAGCAGTTAATCGAGCTGGTATCCACTCAGCTACGAACCCCGGATCTAACCGCACGTTGGGAAGCTGAGCTGGAGAAAATAGCGCGTGGTCAAGGCAAACCGGAGCTCTTTTTACAAGGTATCCGCAGTATGGCACAGGAATTGGTAACAGGTGTGAAAACTAGCGGAGCAGAATATAAGCCGCATAATGTCTCTAACAGCCACTGTCCGGAATGCGGTACAAGACTGCTCGAGAAGAAGAGCAAACGAGGGAAGCTGCTGGTGTGTCCTGCAGATAACTGTGGTTACACCCGTGCAGGTGAGAAAAGACTATCGAATCGCCGCTGCCCACAGTGCCATAAGAAAATGGAGCTTAAAGAGGGTAAAGCAGGCATGTTCGTACAATGTCTAGGCTGTGGAATCACAGAGACCTTAGATAAGGATCACAAGCATGTTAATAAACGTGAACAGCAAAAGCTGGTGCAGCAATACAGTAAGCAGGAAAGCATTGGTTCTAACCTTGGGGAACTGCTGAAAGCAGCGCTTGAAGGACAAAAGAAGGATAAGTAGTAGGAATCATCGGATGATTAGCTTCAATTAAAACGAATGATTAGAATAATGAAGGCTGCTGAGTGTGCTCAGTAGTCTTTTTTCTATCCTAGTAAGTTTATGTGGTCTACGGATAGGCTTTGAATTAGAATGGAAAGCAAATGAGTGGAGCAGGTGATTAGGTGGCAGCTGAGCAGCAGGCGAAGCCGTTGAAAGCGGCAGATCGCCCACAGGGGCAAGGAAGCAGCAGGTTTTTCTTTTTGGTTATTGTATTTATGTTTTGGTTCTCTTCTTATATTTATGTGCCGGTGCTTTCACCATATGTTGAGCATTTGGGAGCATCGTATTTTATGGTGGGCATGGTGCTTGGGATATATGGGTTAATGCAGATCCTATTCCGTATACCCATTGGCATCGGTTCAGATTATTTAAATAGGCGGCGGCCGTTTATCTATCTGGGATTGATTGCGAGTGGAGTCAGCTGTTTTCTTTTTATGTGGGGAGCACAGCCGGGTTGGGCGTTGGCAGCACGTGCGGTATCCGGGATAGCAGCATCGGCATGGGTTGTGTACTCTGTGATGTTCGCAGGATATTTTCCAAAAGAGGAAGCTGGAAAAGCGATGGGCATGCTGCAATTCACTACAGTAATCGCCCAATTGACCAGCATGATGATCAGCGGCTATATGGTAGAGCATTGGGGCTGGAATGCCCCCTTCCTGATTGGTGGAATTGTAGCTATTGCGGCACTAATACTTGCGCTTCGGTTACCGGAACAAAAGCAGGAAAAACGGCAAAATGCCATACAGATCAAGGAACTGGCTGGTGTCGTAAAGGAACCTCTGCTGGTAAAAGTATCACTGTTGTCTGTGCTGGCGCACTGTGTGCTATTTATAACGATGTTCGGATATACTCCGAACCAGGCGCTGAATATCGGAGCAAGCAAAGAAAGCTTGGGCTGGCTAACACTCGCTTTTATGATTCCGCATGCCATCGCAACGCTCTACGGCTCACGTCTGTTTGGAGGGCTGCTGGGTGATAGAGGGAAGCTTATGCTAGGCTTTGCGGGAAGCGCACTGTTTACGCTGCTCATTCCTTCTATGCCGACGTTAGCGGCGCTTTGTCTGACTCAGGTGGGGAATGGTTTTATGCAGGGACTTATTTTTCCGCTGCTGTTGAGTAAATCCGTATCAGAAATAGATCCCTTTAAACGGGCTACAGCTATGGGCTTCTATCAGGCCGTTTATGCGATAGGGATGTCAGCAGGGCCATTCGTAGCAGGTTGGATGAGCTCTGTATATGGCTTGACCGGAGGATTCTGGTTAGGTGGAATTGCGGCGGTGTTGGCTACAATTTTATCCTGGGTATGGATGAAGGATACGAAGCAGAAGCAGCTAAAAGAAACTTAACAGACTTGGCAGAGCGTGTAAGGATGATTGGTTTTTTGTGCAAAAGGGGAATATAATAGAGATAGGAAGCAAGGAGGAGGAGCCCGGGAGAATGGTCAAGGTTGTAATGTTGTGGTTTGTGGTAATTAATATAATCGGGTATGTAGTGATGTCCGAGGACAAGAACAAAGCCCGCAAAAGGCGGGAACGTGTACCTGAGAAAACACTTTTTCTGCTGGCAGCCATGGGCGGTGCACTAGGTGTGCTGATTGCCATGTACCGTAAGCGCCACAAGACGCGTCATACATCCTTCAGGATCGGAATTCCGCTTCTGCTGCTGCTGAATATCTTTTTGTACAGCTATTTTTTAAGATAATAGTCTTTAGGATTACAAACTAGAAAAAGAGGTGGCGTACATGTTATTCTCTAAAATTTTGCTAGCCTATGACGGTTCAAAGGCTTCTAATCAAGCATTGGAGCGCGCAATTGAACTCGCTAAAGTCACACCAGGTTCTATATTGCATGTCGTACACGCATTTGAATTCCCAAGATTTTTTATCGGAGAAGCTCTTGCACCACTACCAGCTTCAGTAAATAAAGAATATTATGATTTGGCAGTGCAGACAACCGAGGAAGTGAAGGGACGCCTTGAGGCTGAAGGCCTGAATGCTGAGGTTGAGCTTTTACAAGGATCTCCTGCGGAAGTGATTTTGAAATATGCTAAGGAAAATGCTATAGACATCATAGTTATCGGCAGCCGCGGGCTTGGTGGTATACGTGAATTTGTTCTGGGCAGTGTCAGCCATAATGTAGTACAAAGCGCTCGTATTCCAGTGCTGGTTGTAAAATAATATAGAGTTCAAAGGGACGCTGATAGCGTTCCTTTTTTTCAATTTAAGGAAGTACGGGTCGTATTCTGGAGCTTAAACATCATAGAGCATTAGAGGTAGGAGTGTACGGAAAGAAGTCTTTCTTCACAAAATATAAGGTTATTGAGAATTCAAATCCGCCCAAAAGCGAACATTTATTATGGTGATTTTACCAATGTTCGTGTTTGAGTTGACATCATGTGTAGGGGATTGTTAAACTGATGTCATGAAGAGCTCGTATAAAACCGGGAATATGGCCCGGAAGTTTCTACCCGGGAACCGTAAATTACCGGACTACGAGGAAATAGGATGCTAGAATGCGATAATGCAGTCCAGATAATGGAGTGATGCATTGTGCAGCTTTCCGTGCTTAATGCCAGTTTGGCGAGAGGCAAGCGGGAGTGTTTTTTCCTAATTCCTTTACTAGTCCGATCCTCCCGCAGCAAAATGCGTCTGGACATCGGGCTTTTTTAATATAAGGAATAAGTTACACCTAATACATCAACCTTATATTATTAAGGAAAACGATAGTCATCCCTGAAGGACGAGAATGTAGTCTCTGCTTGTTCGGATTTACAAGATAAAGATATCTCATACTAGTGATTGGAAGGTAGGTCGAATCATGTCTGTGCAGGTAGCTGTCATCATGGGTAGTAAGTCGGATTGGGATACGATGGAGCACGCTTGTGGGGTGCTGGAAGAGCTGGGTTTGTCTTATGAGAAGAAGGTAGTATCCGCGCACCGTACACCGGACTTGATGTTCCGCTATGCGGAGGAAGCCGCTGGCCGCGGTATTCGCGTGATTATTGCAGGAGCAGGCGGCGCCGCACATTTGCCGGGTATGGTGGCTGCAAAGACGATCCTGCCAGTGATTGGAGTGCCCGTGCAGTCGAAAGCACTTAATGGGCTGGATTCGCTGCTCTCCATCGTGCAGATGCCTGGAGGCATACCGGTAGCAACGGTAGCTATTGGTAAGGCAGGCGCTGTAAATGCAGGCCTGCTGGCCGCACAGATCATCGGAGCGTTCGACCCCGAAGTGCAGCAGCGTGTGCAGCTGCGTCGGGATGCGATCCGCGATGAAGTATTGGAAAGCAGCGACAGCTTATGAGGCCGGAGGAGCTGAAGCTGCAGGAGGCTGGCGGCGCAGCTTCGCCAGCTGCACAAGCGTCCGGTGCGGACACCGTCCGGACGCTGCTGCCCGGCTCGACCGTCGGCGTGCTCGGCGGCGGGCAGCTCGGGCGCATGATGGCGCTGGCCGGCAGCGCCATGGGGTACCGCTTCGTGGCGCTGGATCCTGCGCCGGATGCGCCTAGCGGTCAAGTTACGCCGCAGATTACGGCGGCGTATAACGACCGGGACGCGGCGCGGGAGCTGGCCCGCCGCTCGGACGTCATCACGTACGAGTTCGAGAACGTCGACGCGGGCGTAGCAGCGCTGCTGGCGGAAGAATCGTACGTGCCGCAGGGCAGCGCGCTGCTGTATACCACGCAGCATCGGCTGCGCGAAAAATCCGCCATCGAGGCGGCGGGCGTTCCGGTCGCCCCGTACCGGAAGGTGGACAGCCTTGCGGAGCTAAAAGAGGCGGCGGCTGAACTTGGACTACCTTGCGTGCTCAAGACAGCCACAGGCGGTTATGACGGCAAGGGTCAAGCTGTGATTCGTCAGGAAGAAGAGCTGGAAGAAGCCTTCCGGCAGGTTGCACCCGGTGAGGTGATTCCGGAGCTGGTGCTTGAGAAGTTTGTAGCTTTTCAATGCGAAATATCCGTTGTTGCTGCACGTAGTGCATCTGGGGAGGTCAAAAGCTTCCCGCCTTCTGAGAACATTCATGTAAACAATATTTTGCATCTGTCCATTGTGCCTGCAAGAGTGTCAGCGGACATTCAGCGCAGAGCTTGCGAGCTGGCTGAGACTTTAATCGCAGGCCTGAATGCGGTTGGACTGCTTGCCGTGGAAATGTTCGTCACAGTGGACGGTGAATTGTTCGTCAATGAGCTGGCACCAAGACCGCATAATTCCGGCCATTACACCATGGATGCTTGCGTGACCTCACAGTTCGAGCAGCATGTCCGGGCGATTTGTAATCTGCCGCTGGGCGATACAACGCTTTTGACACCTGTAGTTATGGTAAATGTATTAGGTCAGCATTTGGATGGTGCGATTAAAGCGACCTGTACACATGAGGAAAAAGATAATAAGCTGGGTATTGTACCTAAGCTTCATATATATGGCAAGACTGAGAGTAAGACTGGTCGTAAGATGGGTCATATCAATCTGCTGTGCAAGGATACCGGAGACGGCCTATCCTGGGTGGAGCAATCTAAACTTTGGAGGAACTAAAGAATATGATCGAACGTTACAGCAGACCCGAGATGCGGGCCATTTGGACTGAGGAGAATAAATTCAAAGCGTGGCTGGAAGTGGAAATATGCGCTTGTGAAGCATGGGCGGAGCTGGGAGTCATCCCACATGAAGACGCTGCTAAGCTGCGTAAGGATGCTAAATTCGACATCGCACGTATTGATGAAATCGAACAGGAAACACGTCATGACGTAATCGCCTTTACTCGTGCGGTTTCCGAAAGCCTTGGCGCAGAACGCAAATGGGTACACTACGGCCTTACTTCCACAGATGTGGTGGATACAGCACTGGGTTACTTGCTGCGTCAAGCGAATGAGATTCTAGAGAAGGATATTATTAACTTCATTGAGATCCTTAAAGATAAAGCTATTGCTTATAAAGATACACCGATGATGGGCCGTACACATGGGGTTCATGCTGAGCCAACTACTTTTGGTCTGAAAATGGCATTGTGGTACGAAGAAATGAAACGTAACCTGGAGCGTTTCCGCCATGCTGCGAACGGTGTGCAATTTGGCAAAATCTCCGGAGCCGTGGGTACGTATGCCAACATCGATCCATTCGTAGAAGAATTTGTCTGCCGTAAGCTGGGTACAAGCCCTGCACCGATCTCGACACAAACTCTACAGCGCGACCGTCACGCTGAATATATGGCAGCTCTTGCTCTGGTAGCAACCTCGCTAGACAAATTCGCTACCGAAATCCGCGCTCTGCAAAAGAGTGAGATTCGCGAAGTAGAAGAAGCTTTTGCCAAAGGTCAAAAGGGTTCATCTGCTATGCCGCATAAACGGAATCCTATTGGCTGCGAGAATATTTCCGGTCTGTCCCGCGTGATTCGCGGACATATGGTTACAGCTTACGAGAACGTGCCGCTCTGGCATGAACGAGATATCTCGCACTCTTCAGTGGAGCGTATCATCCTTCCGGATGCAACGATGCTGCTGAACTACATGCTGAACCGTTTCGGAAACATCGTGAAGAACCTGACTGTATTCCCAGAGAATATGAAGCGTAACATGAATCGTACCTTCGGCGTTCCTTTCTCTGGCCGGATCTTAACCAAGCTGATTGATAAAGGCTTCAGCCGCGAGCAAGCGTACGATACCGTCCAACCACGTGCGATGCAAGCTTGGGAAGAGCAAAAGCAGTTCCGTGATATCGTGGAAGCTACACCTGAAATCACTAATGTCCTCACCCCAGAAGAGATTGAAGATGCATTTAACCCTTCTTGGCACCTTAAGCATGTGGATACCATCTTCCGCAAGCTAGAACTTATCTAAGAAAAGATAAGTTAGTGGTGAACTAAGGAGCTAGGAATAGTACGAGCGGTTAAGGTTGTGCAGAATTGAAATGCAACTGGTCGATAAGGAACGGAGAGAAATTTTGGAACTGTAGAAGCGTTAGCGTTCGCCTTTATCCTCGGATTTCTACCGCAGCAGCGGTTCAATCAGGAAATCTGAGGATAACAGCGATCGGAAGTCCAAACATTCCTCGGAAGTGCTTCCTCCTAGACCAGCCCAACTTAGGAAGATCATTAGTTCAAGGGAGGAAAGGTCATGACATCATCGGCCGTATCCACAGCCGTGGAACTCATCAATGCGCCGCTGCTCTACAAAGGGAAGGTTCGTGAGCTATACGATTTAGGGGAAAATGTACTGATCGTAGTTACAGATCGGATATCTGCTTTTGACTATGTGCTGGACCCGGCAGTCCCTGAAAAGGGCAATGTGCTTAACCGTCTGAGCGCGTTCTGGTTCGGACAGACTAAAGAGCTGATGGAGAATCATGTCGTTCATATCGATGTGGATCTGCTCGGCGACGTAGTTAAGGACAAAGAGGCTCTCAGAAACCGTGTCATGGTGGTACGCAAAGCGGAGCGTATTGATATCGAATGCGTAGTGCGTGGATGCATCACTGGCGGCGGCTGGAGACAGTATCAAGAAACCGGCAAGGTAAATGGTATTGAACTTCCTGCTAACCTCCGCAAAAACGCGCTGCTGGCAGAACCGATTTTTACTCCTGCGGCTAAAAATGATGTAGGTCACGATGAGGATATTCCGTTTGAGAAAATGCAGGAATTAATCGGAGCTGATCTGGCGCTTGAGCTGCAGGAAAAGAGCTTAAAGCTGTTCGCTTTTGCTAGAGAGTATTGTGCTGAGCGTGGGATCATTCTTGCGGACTGCAAATTCGAATTCGGCTTGTTGGACGGTAAGGTGATTCTGATCGATGAGATTTTTACACCGGATGCTTCCCGCTTCTGGGCTAAGGATAAATACGCGCTTGATATTGAAATTGATAGTATGGATAAAGAGCCTGTTCGTACGTATCTATCGGCATCTTCCTGGGACAAGAATAGTAAACCTGATCCGCTCCCACTGGAAGTAGTAGAAGAAACTACACGGCGTTATCTGGACATTTATCATCGTCTTACTGGCAAGTCTTTATAGTTCAACATAGTGTGTGCACTCATGGGAATAAATTAAGTATATATTTTTGAAGCTAAATGTACTCATTGTAGAATTTCAGTTTCAGAGGGTATGCTCATTAAAATTTAGGAGGAACTACAAGCATATGTTAAAAGCGACGGTATATGTCACCATAAAGAAAAGCGTTCTTGATCCACAAGGGGTAGCAGTACAAGGAGCACTTCATTCGGTAGGTTTCCAAGAAGTTGAAAGCTTGCGTATCGGGAAATATATGGAGCTGACTTTGGATACGGATAACCGTGCTGAAGCGGAAGTGCGTCTCAAGGAAATGTGCGAAAAGCTACTTGCCAACACGGTGATCGAGGATTACCGCTACGAATTGGAGGACTAAACGACATGAAATTTGCTGTACTTGTCTTCCCAGGCTCCAACTGTGATATTGATTGCTACAAGGCGGTAGAGGACAGTCTCGGCGAACCAGTCGATTATGTGTGGCATACAGCGACGGATTTGTCGGCGTATGATTGCATTTTGGTTCCAGGCGGATTCTCATATGGTGATTACCTGCGCTGTGGCGCGATTTCGAGATTTGCTCCTGTTATGGCGGAAGTTGCTAAAGCAGCAGAGCAAGGGAAATACGTGCTAGGCATATGCAATGGGTTCCAAATTCTTACTGAGGCTGGTTTGCTGCCAGGTGCGCTTCGCCGCAACATGTCGATGAAGTTCCGCTGTCACGATACAGTGCTTAAGGTTGTTAATAATGAAACCCCATTTACTATTGACTATGCTAAAGATGAAAAAATCATCATCCCAATCGCACACGGTGAAGGCAACTACTACTGTGATGACGAGACTTTGGCAGAGCTGAAAGCTAACAATCAGATTATTTTTACCTATAGCGATAATCCTAATGGCTCCGTAGCCGATATTGCGGGTGTTAGTAACGTACAAGGGAATGTGGTTGGCATGATGCCTCACCCTGAGCGCGCGGCTAATAGTTTACTTGGTTCAGAAGATGGCAAAAGAATGTTTACATCCATACTGAAGACTTGGAGGGATCGTCATGACGCAGCAAGTATCCGTTAAGGAACCGACCGCAGAACAGATTGCGGAGCAGAAAATTTACAGCCAGTTCGGTGTGTCGGACAGCGAATATGAGCTGATCAAGTCTTTTATGGGACGTTTGCCGAACTATACTGAAATCGGCGTATTCAGCGTAATGTGGTCGGAGCACTGTGCCTATAAGAACTCCAAACCCCTCCTGAAACGTTTCCCAATTTCCGGACCACGTGTCCTGATGGGACCTGGCGAGGGCGCAGGGATTGTAGATATCGGTGACAACCAAGCGGTTGTTTTCAAAATCGAAAGTCATAACCACCCTTCAGCGGTAGAACCTTTCCAAGGTGCGGCAACGGGTGTGGGCGGGATCATTCGTGATATTTTCTCCATGGGCTCCAGACCTATCGCAATCCTCAATTCACTACGTTTCGGGAAGCTGGAAAGTGATCGAGTGAAGTATTTGTTCGAGCATGTTGTGTCTGGTATTGCCGGTTATGGTAACTGTATCGGGATTCCAACGGTTGGCGGCGAAATCATGTTTGATGATAGCTATGACGGCAATCCGCTAGTTAACGCAATGTGTGTGGGTCTGATCGATCATGACAAAATCCAACGTGGTGTAGCTAAGGGTGTAGGCAACCCTGTCTTCTATGTAGGCCCTCCTACAGGACGTGATGGAATTCATGGTGCTACTTTTGCATCGGTAGAGCTTAGTGAGGAATCAGAAGCTAAACGTACCGCTGTACAAGTCGGCGATCCATTTATGGAAAAGCTCGTTATGGAATCTTGTCTAGAACTGATCGACAGCGGCATCGTTATCGGGATTCAGGATATGGGTGCAGCGGGTCTTACATGCTCTAGTGCGGAGATGGCAAGTAAAGCAGGCAACGGTCTGGAGCTGTATCTTGATCAGGTGCCACAACGTGAAGAGGGCATGACGCCTTACGAAATGATGCTTTCAGAATCACAAGAACGGATGTTGTTCGTCGTTGAGCCGAAGGATGAGGCCCAGGCACAAGAGATTTTTGACCGCTGGGGTGTTATCTGCTGTAAAGTCGGTAAAGTTACGGATGATGGTCGCTTGAAATTGTATCATCACGGCGAGGTTGTTGGTGACATGCCAGTAACGGCGCTCGTGGATGAGTGTCCAGTATATAACAAACCTTCTGAGGTTCCTGCTTATTATATTGCGAATGAAAAGGTAGATACCCTTCGTTATGAGGAAGTTACGGATCTGGGCGGTGCATTGCGTACAGTACTTGGATCACCAACCGTAGCAAGTAAAGCATGGGTATACAATCAATACGATTACATGGTGCGGACGAGCACAGCTGTACGTCCTGGATCTGACGCGGCTGTAGTTACCATTCATGGTACTCGTAAAGGACTTGCGATGACTACAGACTGTAATGGCCGTTATGTTCATCTTGATCCTGAAGTGGGCGGACGTATTGCAGTCAGCGAAGCGGCACGTAACATCGTTTGTTCCGGTGCTGAACCGCTGGCTATTACGGATAATCTGAACTTTGGAAATCCTGAGAAGCCTGATGTGTTCTGGCAAATGGAGCGTGCGGTTGATGGTATGGCTGAAGCATGTCGTGTGCTGGATACTCCGGTTATCGGTGGTAATGTCAGTCTTTATAACGAAAATACTACGGGTTCCATCTATCCAACGCCGGTTGTCGGCATGGTTGGTTTAGTAGCGGACACGGATCATATTACGACTCAAGGGTTCAAGCAAGAAGGAGATTCTATTCTTCTGCTGGGAGTGACCAAGGCTGAGCTGGGCGGCAGTGAATTCCAATATGCTGTTCATGGTGTGACCGAAGGTCGTCCTCCGGCTTTGGATTTGGCTACTGAGAAAAAACTGCTGAACGCAGTCCTTACCTCAATTCGTGGCGGTCTGGTGCGTTCCGCACATGACTTGTCCGAAGGTGGACTTGCCGTAGCGCTTGCAGAGAGCTGTATCAGCGGTGGAATCGGAGCAAACGTTGAGCTTTCAGCTAATGGTCTTAGATCTGATGTAGCATTGTTCAGCGAAAGCCAATCACGCATTGTGCTGACAGCAGCTCCTGAACGTGCGGAAGAGCTGAAAGCAGCGATTGCAGCCAGCGGTGTTCCCGTGGAAATCATCGGAACTGTAGGTGGAGACAGACTGCGCGTAAATCTGGACGGCGTGTCCACACTAGATGAAGCTGTAGCAGAATTGAAATTCGTTTGGGAGGATGCTATTCCATGTCTTATGAAATAAAGACCGGGAAAGAGCAGGAGACTCCTATCCTGTGGACTGGTGACTTTTACAATGAAGGAACGGGCTCGGGAGATATTTTTGACACATTAAAAGAAGAATGCGGCGTTTTCGGGGTCTTCGGACACCCGGAAGCGGCGTCCATGTCTTATTACGGCTTACACGCCTTACAACACCGTGGAGAAGAAAGTGCGGGAATCTGCGTAGCAGACGGCCGCGATTTCAACTATCACCGCGGGATGGGGTTAGTAAAAGAAGTATTCGACAAGGACAAAATTGCCTCATTGGTTGGAGACATGTCCATTGGGCATGTACGTTATTCCACTAGTGGAGACAGCCGTTTAACCAATGCGCAGCCGCTGGTATTTAAATATCGTGACGGCGATTTGGCAATTGCTACGAACGGCAACATAGTAAATGAACCGTTGATCCGCAAACAACTGGAGCAAAGCGGATCGATCTTTCAAACTACGAGTGATACAGAAGTGCTGGCGCATTTAATTGCCCGTTCGCCAAAGGATTTTGTTGAAGCGGCAAAAGATGCGCTGCAGCAGCTCGTTGGCGGGTTTGCTTTTCTGCTTATGACAAATGATAAGTTAATTGTCGCTTCAGATTCCCATGGCTTGCGTCCGCTAGTGATGGGACGGATTGGTGAAGCTTATATTTTTGCTTCCGAGTCCTGCGCATTAGAGGTCATTGGGGCACAGCTGGTTCGAGATATTGAGCCGGGCGAACTGCTAGTCCTCGACAAAAACGGTCTCTTGGAGGACCGTTTTACCGAACCCAAACGTAAAGCGCTGTGCGCGATGGAGTATATTTACTTCTCACGCCCAGACAGTGATATGAACGGCTCTAACCTGCACTCCGCCCGTAAGCGGATGGGTAGCCGCATGGCACTGGAAGCTTTTGTCGATGCTGATCTCGTAACCGGTGTGCCGGATTCCAGTATTTCAGCAGCCATCGGGTATGCCGAGCAAACGGGAATTCCTTATGAGCTTGGGCTCATTAAGAATAAGTACACTGGACGGACCTTCATCCAGCCGAGCCAAGAACTGCGTGAGCAAGGTGTGAAGATGAAGCTGAGCGCCGTGCGCAGCGTAGTTGATGGCAAACGTGTCGTTATGATCGATGATTCTATCGTTCGTGGCACGACCTCACGCCGAATCGTCAATCTGCTTAGGGAAGCGGGAGCTGTTGAAGTGCATGTGCGGATTACTTCGCCACCGTTCAAGAATCCTTGCTTCTACGGCATTGATACACCAGACCGCCGCGACCTCATCGCGTCCTACAAGACCATTGAGGAAATGTGCGAAGAGATCAACGCCGATTCCTTGGCATTTTTGTCGCCGGAAGGTTTAATCTCTTCCATTGGTGGACACAACAAAGACGACTACAAAGGCGGACTTTGCCTTTCTTGCTTTGATAATGATTACCCGACGCAGGTGGATTTTGGCGGGGCAGAGAAAGATGGCTGCTCGTGTTGACATCCCCCTAAGTCCCCCTTTCAAAGGGGGATTCCGAAGGGCTCTGCCCTCCGGCCACCCGAAAGCTCGGCGGTAGGAGTTAGGTTATAACTTGCTAAGAAGACTTGGGTACGAGTGCTCGCTTTGTCCCTGTGTGCTGCGCACGGACGGGACACGCTTTACGGCGCTCCGCCCCCCGGCTGCATCCGCCGCCGGGACTGGCTCGCCAAGCTTCCCTCTGTTTGCTTCGCAAATACGAGGACCGCTTGTCTCGCTAAGGTGGCGCTCGGTTGCACCCTAAGCGCCAAGAGCAGCTCTCCAAGCTCGTCCCTGTTTGCTTCGCAAATGCGGTACTCGCTTGTTTCGCTAGAAGAGGTTGCATGGCGCAGCTCATGCACCGAGGTCTTGAGGTCCGTGTGCAAGGCGCACACTGCGGCTTGCAGTAGGGACAAACCGGTGTTTGGAGGGAGTTATGGAGAGGAAGTTTGGAACTGTAGAAGCGTAGCGTTCGCCTTTATGGTTGGATTTCTACCGCGAAGAGCGGTTCGAATCAGGAAATCCAACCATAACAGCGATCGGAAGTCCAAACATTCCTCGCAGTAACTCCCCTACAATCACCCAAAAGCCGAATGCGCCCAAACGCGCTCTAAACTATTAAAAGATGAGGTGTCCAATAGTGTCGGAAGCTTATAAAAACGCCGGAGTGGATATTGCGGCTGGTAATGAAGCGGTAGAACGCATGAAAAAGCACGTAAAACGTACTTACCGTCCAGAAGTAATGACGGATCTTGGTGGGTTCGGAGCGCTGTTTGGCCTCAATAAAGATAAATATGAAGAGCCAGTGCTTGTATCGGGAACCGATGGTGTAGGCACAAAGCTCAAAATCGCGTTCGCGGCAGATCGCCATGACACGATTGGCATCGACGCTGTAGCTATGTGCGTGAACGACATTGTAGTGCAAGGCGCAGAGCCACTCTTTTTCCTCGACTATCTGGCTTGCGACAAAGTGGTGCCGGAGAAAATCGAGGCTATCGTAGCCGGAATCGCTGAAGGCTGTCACCAAGCGGGTTGTGCACTGATTGGCGGCGAAACGGCTGAGATGCCGGGTATGTATTCAGCAGGTGAATATGATATTGCTGGATTCACAGTGGGCGTAGCTGACAAAGCGAAGCTGGTAACAGGCGCTAACATCGCTGCTGGAGACACAGTGATTGGTCTGGCTTCCAGTGGTGTGCACAGCAATGGCTTCTCGCTGGTGCGCAAGCTTTTGCTTGAGCAAGAGGGTTATGGCCTGAATGACGTGCTTCCTGAGCTTGGCGCTCCGCTCGCGGATGTGCTCCTTGCACCAACTAAAATTTATGTGAAGCCTTTGCTGGCACTGCTGGAGCAGCTTCCGGTAAAAGGTATGGCTCATATTACGGGTGGCGGATTTATCGAGAATATCCCACGCGTATTGCCTGATAATGTAGATGTGGAGATCAATTACGGATCGTGGCCGATTCTGCCAATCTTCGGATTGATGCAGGACAAAGGAAATGTAAGCAACCGTGATATGTTCACTACTTTTAATATGGGAATTGGTCTTGTTCTCGTAGTTAGCGCTGCTGATGGAGAACGCGCTCTTGAACTGCTTAAAGCTAGCGGAGAAGAGGCGTATATCATTGGGAAAGTAACAGAAGGGGAACGCAAAGTAACCTTTACTGGAGCTGAAGTGTGATGCAATCAAGTCGAATCGCTGTTTTTGCTTCGGGGCAGGGCAGCAATTTTGCAGCACTGATCGAGGCACAGAAAGCAGGTTTGCTTGGAGACGGCAGGATTGAATTGCTTGTCTCGGACAAGCCGGAAGCGCCTGTAGCACAACGTGCGGAGGATGCGGGACTTCCCGCCCTCCTGCTGCGGCCAAAAGACTTCGCCAGCCGTGAACTCTACGAAGCAGAGATTGTAGCAGAGCTTCAGCGGCGGGAAATCGGGCTGGTTGTGTTGGCAGGGTATATGCGCCTCATTACACCAGTGCTTTTAACGCCGTATGCGGGTCGGATTATTAACATTCACCCATCGCTGCTGCCTGCTTTTGCTGGAAAGGATGCGATCGGACAAGCGCTGGATTATGGCGTGAAGCTGACGGGAGTCACTGTGCATTTTGTCGATGGAGGTATGGATACCGGGCCGGTTATTGCTCAGCGTAGCGTAGTTGTGTTGGATAACGACACGGCAGATTCATTGGCGGAACGGATTCATAAGGTTGAGTATGAGTTGTATCCTGAAGTGGTTGGCGCTTTTGCCAGCGGGAAAGTGGAACTGAGTGGAAGAAAGACGATTATCCGCGAAAAGTAAGCCACACTGTAGCCATTCGAAGTTTTGGATCGACATTTGGTGACAGGCGGAGAGATTTCAGGGTATTTCTCGGGAAATATTGCATAAGCGGCATTATGTGTCGTGTAGTAGGTAATAGAGTCAGATTCTTTCTTATAGTAATTTCCCAAGCTTTTAGATGTCATCACATTAAATCGCACGTACAACCCGAAGGAGGACTATTCAAAGTGAGTATCAAAAGAGCGCTAGTTAGCGTATCGGATAAACAAGGTATCGTGGATTTTTGCCGCGAGTTGTCTGCATTAGGCGTAGAGATTATTTCCACAGGTGGAACAAGCACGCTTTTGGCTAAGGAAGGTGTTCCAGTCATCGGTATTTCCGATGTTACAGGATTCCCGGAAATCATGGATGGACGTGTCAAAACCTTGCACCCGGCTGTACACAGCGGATTGCTAGCGGTTCGTGACAATGAGGAACACACGCGTCAAATGAAAGAGCTTGGTCTGGACTACATTGATCTGGTAGTAGTAAATCTGTATCCGTTCGCGGAAACCATTGCTAAAACGGATGTATCGTATGAAGAAGCCATCGAGAATATCGATATCGGCGGACCGACGATGCTGCGTTCTGCGGCGAAGAACCATGCTTTTGTAAGTGTAGTGGTAGATGCTAACGACTATGCTACAGTGCTTGAAGAGATTCGCGCAGGTGGAGATACAACGCTGGAAACACGCAAACGTCTTGCGGCAAAAGTGTTCCGTCATACGGCGGCTTACGATGCCTTAATTTCCGATTATTTGGCTAATGTTACTGGCGAACCGCTTCCTGAGCGCTACACCGTGACTTATGAGAAAATTCAGGATCTGCGCTATGGCGAGAATCCGCATCAAAAAGCGGCTTTCTATCGCAAGCCTTTGGCTGCGGGGGATACTCTTACAGCAGCTGAGCAATTGCATGGCAAAGAATTATCCTACAACAATATCAACGATGCTAACGCAGCGCTGCAAATCGTGAAAGAATTTGAAGAACCTGCTGTCGTAGCCATTAAACATATGAATCCTTGTGGTGTAGGTGTCGGTGAAAGTGTATACGAAGCTTATCAAAAAGCTTACAACGCAGACCCAACCTCTATCTTTGGCGGAATTGTAGCCGCTAACCGGATTATCGACGTGGACACTGCTACTCTGCTAAAAGAGATTTTCCTCGAAATCGTATTGGCGCCAGGCTTTACGGAAGAAGCACTGGAAATCCTTACGAAGAAAAAGAACCTGCGTCTGCTCAAAATCGGCAATCTCAGCACGGCTAACGCGCGTAAGAGCAGCTTCGTAGTTACCTCTATTGATGGAGGAATGGTTGTACAGGAGAGCGATGTGCATTCTGTGAACCCGGATGATCTACAAGTTGTTACGGACCGTAAGCCAACCGAAGAAGAATTGAAACAGCTGTTGTTCGGCTGGAAGGTAGTTAAGCATGTGAAATCTAATGCGATTGTATTAGCGGCGGATGATATGACAGTTGGCGTAGGTGCAGGGCAAATGAACCGCGTTGGCGCGGCAAAAATTGCGATTGAACAAGCTGGCGAGAAGTCCAAAGGATCAGTCCTTGCCTCTGACGCCTTCTTCCCAATGGGAGATACACTTGAAATGGCAGCCAAAGCAGGCATTACCGCAGTTATTCAGCCAGGCGGCTCCATTAAAGATGAAGAATCGATCAAGGTCGCGAATGAGTATGGAATTGCTATGGTCTTCACAGGCGTCCGTCATTTCAAACACTAGAACGCTGGGAGGATTTTATTCTAATGGATATTTTAGTGGTTGGCGGCGGTGGCCGGGAGCATGCGATTATTTGGAGCCTGTCCCAAAGCCCAAAGGTTGGTAAAATCTATTGCGCACCCGGCAACGCCGGGATCGCGCAGCTAGCAGAATGTGTGCCTATCGGTGTGTTTGAGTTCGACCGTCTGACGGCTTTTGCAAAAGAGAAGGAAGTAGGTCTTGTTGTAATCGGACCGGATGATCCGTTAGCAGGGGGCATTGTGGATGCTTTTGAAGCACAGGCTATTCCTGTGTTTGGTCCGCGCAAGAATGCAGCTGAGATCGAAGGCAGCAAAACCTTTATGAAGGATCTTTTGCACAAATATAATATTCCGACAGCAGCCTATGAAAAATTTGATGGCTATGAAGCTGCACTGGCTTACTTACGCGAGCAACCGCTGCCGATCGTAATCAAGGCAGATGGGCTTGCCGCAGGAAAAGGCGTGACCGTTGCCTATTCACGGGAAGAGGCAGAGCAGGCACTAGCTGATATTATGGTAACGAAAGTGTTTGGTGAGGCTGGCGCTCAGGTTGTCATTGAAGAGTTCCTAGCGGGTCAGGAAATGTCGATTTTGGCTTTTGTTGATGGAGAGACAGTTCGTCCGATGGCTGCCGCTCAGGATCATAAGCCCGCTTACGATGGAGATAAAGGTCCTAATACCGGTGGAATGGGTACCTATTCGCCTCTGCCGCATATCGACGAGGCGATTATCCAAGAAGCGATTGAGACCATCATTAAGCCAACAGCCAAGGCTATGGTAGCTGAAGGCCGTTCTTTCAGCGGCGTTTTGTTCGCAGGGCTGATGATTTCTCCAGAAGGTAAACCAAAGACCATCGAATTTAATGCCCGGTTTGGGGATCCGGAGACACAGGTCGTGCTGCCTAGATTGAAGAGCGACTTGTTAGAAATCTTTTTGGCAGTAACCGAGGGTAGACTTGCGGATATCGACATTGAATGGAGCGACGAAGCAGCGGTGTGCGTGGTTCTCGCTTCTGGAGGATATCCAGGCTCTTATCCTAAGGGAGTGCCGATCGAAGGGCTTGAGGACAGCCAAGGAGGGCTGATCTTCCATGCCGGTACAGCACGGGGGGCAGATGGCAGCTGGGTAACGAACGGCGGACGGGTCTTAGGCGTGGTAGGCCTGGGTGCTACGATTGCCGAAGCTCGTTCAGCAGCCTATGCTAGGGCTGAAGGAATCTCTTTTTCCGGGAAACAGAATCGCAGCGACATCGCTATGAAGGCTCTGGTATAAGGATAAAGCACTGTATCTAGCAATTTTTTGCGCTTTAAGTCCTAAAAAAGGACTGACAAGTGATAGAAGAAGTGCTATAATACTACACGTACGGGGGAAAATGTGCGGATATATACAGATAAGGGCCTTTCCGATCATGGGAAGGCCCTTTTAAATCGGAGTCCTTCAGACTTTGTGCAGTAACCTTATAAAGGATGCCTCGTGCCTGAAAATGTTGATACTTATAGTGCATACTAGCGATACGCTTATGGCGAATGGCTACTCACAGATTTAAGGGGGAATTCGTTTTGAGTAAGATTGGAAGAAATGATATGTGTCCTTGCGGAAGCGGGAAAAAATATAAGAAATGCTGCCTAGGAAAAGAAACTTCTGCAGTGGAATCCATCATGCGACTGGTAACAACGGAAGAATCCGCTGCTACTGTGGCTGTGGCCGAGAAACCAGAAGCGGCAGCCATTCCTGAAGCTAAGCTTACCCTAACTACGCTCAAAAAAAAGGTGTCACGTGATCTGAAATGGGAGCATCCGGCGCATGAACAATTGGCTCTGCATCTTATTGAGACCATGAGAGACAGCTATGACCGGGAGCTAATCTGGGAAGGTCTGGTTCTATGGAATGGTTATTCCCGTCACATCAAGCCTGCAGTGAAGAAAATGGGCTCCTTCTGTGCAGCTATCGAGTTTATCTTGTCTGAGGAATATGGATTCCTTCAAACTCAAGCTGATCTAGCGATCAAACATGAGGTTACTGCACCTACCATCTCCAGAAAAGTTAAAGAGATGCTTAATTATATCGAACAGTACGGCATGGGCGGGGCAGAGGAAGAATTACTTTTGCTCAACGTTTCAGGTACTCCGAAGGATCAGGAACAGGCTTTGCTGCAAAAAGCAATGGAAACTAAAGCATCCAATCGTCGGATCCAGCTAGCAGAAGCGGCATTGGAAGTTTATCCGGACAGTCCGGACGCCTATCTCATTTTGGCTGAGGAAGCCGAGAATGAAGCAGATGCCCGTGCTTATCTGAAAGCAGGGATGGAAGCGGGTGCGCGTGAGCTTGGAGAAGCCTTTTTCACTGAGAACAAAGGACATTTCTGGGGTCTTTACGAGACACGTTCGTACATTCGAATCTGCAAAAGCTACGCTGACTCCTGCTGGTTTAGCGGAAATGCAGAAGAAGCACAAAAGACGCTGGAGCACATTCTAGAATTGAACCCAGAAGATAACACAGGGGCACGTTACCTTCTAACGGCAACGTACCTTTACACCAATAAGCTTAAGAAGACCGAGAAGGTACTGGAGAAGTTCGGCAAGGATGCAGCAGCAACAGTAGCATATGACCGTATGGTTTTAGAATATAAGAAGAACGGGATTACTTCCCAGCTCAAAATGCTTTACCGCGTGGCGAAGAATGTGAACAAGCATGTGCCAGATTATCTGTTAGGTATCAAAAGATTGCCGCATAACCTGCCTGATTTTGTAGGCGTGGGTGACGCTAACGAGGCTATCGAATATGTTATTGTACATTCACGTTTGTGGACAAGCTTACCAGACCTGGTGAAGTGGATGCTGAAGCAACAGGACTAGTAGGTTTCATAGCGTAGGGATAGCAAATATTAGTAAGAGACTATAGGGTTCCTTTAGTCTCTTTTTCTTTATCACTGATTAGGATGCTTGAAAAAATGTCCTCGGGAGAGTATGTTACAAGAAGTAGAATAACAGATAGATAGTGAGGCGAGAGGGTTATGAGAGAAGAGGAAGACCGAATCGTAGGAATGGAAGATATTGTGCGGGCTCATCACGTACTGCGTGAAGTCATAATCCGGACACCCCTACAACGTGATGCTGTGCTGTCAGCCAAGTATGATTGTGATGTGTATTTGAAGCGCGAGGATTTGCAGATTGTACGTTCTTTCAAAATCCGCGGAGCTTATAATATGATTCGTAGTTTGTCAGCAGAAGATAGAGCGAAAGGCATTGTCTGTGCCAGTGCGGGCAACCATGCACAAGGCGTAGCCTATTCCTGTAAGGCGCTTGGAATTAAAGGCAAGGTCTATATGCCGAGCACTACGCCTAACCAGAAGGTTAAGCAGGTTCGGCGGTTCGGCGGTGAGTTTGTTGAGGTCATTCTGAAGGGCGATACCTTTGATGACGCTTATGATGAAGCACTGCAAGCTTGTATAGATCATGGGATGACGTTGATCCATCCCTTTGATGA
Organism: Paenibacillus sp. FSL H8-0315; assembly: GCF_038005365.1. Taxonomy (NCBI): domain Bacteria; kingdom Bacillati; phylum Bacillota; class Bacilli; order Caryophanales; family Paenibacillaceae; genus Paenibacillus; species Paenibacillus sp. FSL H8-0315. The sequence continues at coordinate 4,094,710 of NZ_JBBOTA010000001.1, forward strand.
GCCACGAATCATTGCGGGCAACGGCACCATTGCAATGGAAGTGATGGAGAGTCTGGACAACCCTGCAGACTTTATGTTCGTAACCATTGGTGGAGGCGGTCTGGCAGCGGGTATAGCCACCTATGTGAAGACAGTTAGTCCTTCTACCAAGTTGATTGGTGTGGAGCCACTCGGAGCAGCTTCTATGACGGAAGCGATTAAGCTTGGAGAAGTGGTGACTCTAAAGGAAATTAATAAGTTCGTGGACGGAGCGGCTGTAAAACGTGTTGGCGGATTGACGTACGATATTTGTTCCCGTCATCTGGATGACATCGTGATGGTGCCTGAAGGTAAAGCTTGTACCACGATTCTGGAACTATATAACGAGAATGCCATAGTGGTTGAGCCAGCAGGTTCGCTGCCTATCGCAGCGCTTGATCAATATCGTGATCAAATCCGCGGCAAAACAGTTGTCTGTATCATAAGCGGCGGCAACAACGATATTGACCGGATGCAGGAGATCAAAGAGCGTTCATTGATTTACGAAGGCTTAAAACACTATTTCATGGTGAACTTCCCGCAACGTGCAGGTGCGCTGCGTGAGTTCTTGGGCGAAATCCTTGGACCTCACGATGATATTACCCGTTTCGAGTATATCAAGAAGCATGATAAAGAAAATGGTCCCGCGCTTGTGGGCATTGAATTATTGTCAACGGATGCCTACGAACCTCTCATCGAACGGATGCAGCAGAAGGGCGTCGATTATGTAGAGATCAATAAGGATTCTAATCTCTTTAACATCCTTATTTAAGGCTCGCATCCACTTCATAATCACGTTAATGAACATAAACAAGCCCGTCCCTATTCATTTCAGGGACGGGCTTTTGTGGTTTCTTTATTAGAGAGGTAACGAAGTCTTACGATATTGCTCGACCTCATCGGTCAATTTATAGCTATTATCTTTCATTAATTTCATGAAGCTATCCAGCTTTTGTAGAAATGGGCTGCTGTCATTATTTTTGGTCAGAATACTGGAGTAAGCCTTTTGCGCCTCCAAATCCATTTCCAGATTGTCATAATGGAAGAGAGGAGTGTTATTCTGGCCGTAAAACGTATTATTCACATACATAGTGTACAAGGCTTTTACAGCAGAAATTCGGTTTGATTTCGGATGATTTTGAATGAATTGCTCTTGAGATAAAGCTCTGGCTGCTACCTCAGTCCAGGCGATAACTAGCCCGTTGTCCTTGGAAGAGGGCAGATCCGATTCGGTGGCCATAATGGTAATATAAGCGCTGATATCATTGGTGACGTATAGCTTGTACTTGCGGTAAGCCCCATAATCGATCACCGGGAAAAAAGTACCCTCAGCTGTCTCCAGCTTATATCCGCTTTCGCTGGCACTTTTCAGCAGTGTACGCAGTTGGAGATCATCAGTAATAGCGGCAAGAGAAGACATGCTGGCGCCTGCTTTATAAATGGCGGTGAGCTTCCGCTGGACAGCATTGGTACTGAATTTACTTTCCCAGGCTTGCAGCGCAGCTTTATGCAGATTCTCAAGCTTCAGGGTCAGCATTGTTGCACGATACGACCCTACCGCATACATATTGGAGTTCAAATATTTTATGGCTTCGGGTAACTTGTCAGAGGTAGATAACAGCGGTAATGCAGCTTTATAGACAGCCTCTGCATGATTATTGCTAGCTGCTTGAGGAATTGCCTTAGCGCCTTCCCCAGGAGGGCTGGTAGCACCTTCGGCGTGAATAGCACTGGGCACTATGCCTAGCCCTAAGGCTATAGCTAGAACGGAGTAGAGAATATGATGCTTCTTAATCATGGAAGTTTCCCCCTATCTATCGGATGGAATAAAGTTTTCAGCCTAGGTATTTATTTTTTGAAAAATATAAATTTCAGTCCCAACCCCCCAATGATGCACAGAATTAAACTTACCCACGGGGATATTGTAATGACCGGAAATAACCGATCGAGGAACATGCCGATAAATACAGCAGCTACTGCGATGCCAATATAGATGCCAAGGCTTTTTATATCAAAAGGTTTGGCACTGGGGGCATCGCTTTCCGACAAGGAAGACATCCATTTCATAATAAGTTCAATCAAGATAATGGAGCCTACTCCCACAGCGAGCAGGGTGAAAAGGCTGATCTGTCCGAACATTCCAGGTGAATCGTCAGTCCATTGGAAGAAGAGTCCACCAATTGCCAATATCCCAAAAAGACAGGTCAGAGCTGCGCAGGGAATCATCAAGTAATAGTTCCATTTACTGCGCACCGGGCGCCCGGGAACACTGTCTATGATTTCTTTAAAATAATCGTGCGGATTCTCGCCGAATACTTGCTTGGCATTTTTCCCTTTACGTTGTTCCTTCAACAGCAGCTTGGCCGCATCCAGCAAAAGTTCTTCTCCGCGCAGGGGTTCAATTCGACTGGCCCGCACCGCAAGAATCATATCTTCTAAATAGGAGCGATTGAAGGGCGTCAACTGCTCACGCAGGGCGTTATTTTCCTTAATCATATCTTTCACTTTCATAATTTGGATGTAAACCTCCAGTGTTGTTAATCGGTATAGTCTTTAACCTAGAGTATACGTTTGCATGACAGGTCTACGCAAGGACAACCATTTCTATGGCGATATGCATAATCCTTTTAGAAGAGTGAACACTGATAATGTTGTTGCTTGATCAATATAGCATTGGGAAAGGTTGGGAGCTTTATGGAACATGAGAACAAGAAAGAACAGGGAAGATCCATGGGCAACGGTTTCGAGCCTACGCCCAATAATTCAATGGGGGATTGGGGCGGCTCCGATGGATTCAGCATGTGGGATTCCGCAGAAGATGCTCCCGAGGGCTTGCTTAAGGATTGGGAAGGCAGCCATGAAACCCATGAGATGTTTAACGACAGCTACGATTGATTAACAACCCTGGTCATTCATCTCGAAAAAACAACAGAGCAGCGATCCTCCGATACTGGGATCGCTGCTCTGTTGTTTTTTGGTGGGGTTCTGAAACCCCGGAACCGCGGAACCCCAGAGCTCCCAGACCCCCGGTTGTCGTAGTATCCACCATCTTTCGGACTCAGATGACGTTATTAGCCAAATTATCGCCTTTTCAGCACAGTTTCGGACCCCAGTGACGCTATTGCTTGAAAAGTAGCTCTTATTTGCTGTTTTACAGGGTGATAGCGACTATGGGGTCCGATAGAATTCAAAAAGTGTGCTAAATCTGCGAATAGGGTCTTCTGAGTCCTATAGAGCCTGCTGAATCCGATGGATTCAGCAGCGGGATTTCCGCGGAAGATCCCCCCGAGGGCCTGCTTAAGAGTTGGCAAGGCAGCCATGGAACCCAGGAAACCCATGAGATGTTTAACGACAGCTACGATTGATTAACAACCCTGGTCATTCATCTCGAAAAAACAATAGAGCAGCGATCCTCCGATACTGGGATCGCTGCTCTGTTGTTTTTTGGTGGGGTTCTGAAACCCCGGGAACCCCGGGAACCCCGGAACCCCGGAACCCCGGAACCCCGGAACCCCGGAACCCCGGAACCCCGGAACCCCGGAACCCCGGAACCCCGGAACCCCGGAACCCCGGAACCCCGGAACCCCGGAACCCCGGAACCCCGGAACCCCGGAACCCCGGAACCCCGGAACCCCGGAACCCCGGGAACTCCGGGAACCCCGGGAACTCGAGAGCTCCCAGACCCCCGGTTGTCGTAGTTTCCACCATCTTTCGGACTCAGATGACGTTATTAGCCAAATTATCGCCTTTTCAGTACAGTTTCGGACCCCAGTGACGCTATTGCTCGAAAAGTAGCTCTTATTTGCTGTTTTATAGGGTGATAGCGACTATGGGGTCCGATAGAATTCAAAAAGTGTGCTAAATCTGCGAATAGGGTCTTCTGAGTCCGCTGGAGCTACTGAGTCCGCTGGAGCTACTGAGTCCGCTGGAGCTACTGAGTCCGCTGGAGCTACTGAGTCCGCTGGAGCTACTGAGTCCGAAGGAGCTACTGAGTCCGAAGGAGCTACTGAGTCCGAAGGAGCAGCTGAGTCCGATGAAGCTACTGAGTCCGAAGGAGCCGCTGAGTCCGCTGGAGCAAGTGAATCCGATAGAGCTGCTGAATCCCGGATTGGCGATTTCAATCCACTCGACGTGGGAGCCCTAGAGTCATGTTCATATCTTACGGGACACCCTATTTGTCGCGCAGACTCTAATGCCCAAATACTCCGTGCGTTTATTAAGAATTGTCCCCTTGCTGTTGACAATATGAACGAAATCTTTATAATTAGATTATAATTCATACTAAGTTAATCGGAATTCTAATAAATTAAAATAAATTAAATTATAAATATAATTATAGGAGGATGCGGCAATGGAACGGAATATTGTAATCCGGCATAACGGAGAAGAATTGACGGCGAGCATACATTACCCGAAAAAAGAGAAGGGAACCTCTTCGCGTTGCAAGGATAGACTGCCATTAGCCGTGATCTGCCACGGATTTGTGGGGAATCGGATTGGCGTAGACCGGATTTTTGTGAAGGCGGCTCGTGAGCTGGCACAAGAGGGATATATGGTTATTCGTTTTGATTATGTGGGCTGCGGCGAGAGCAGCGGGAATTATGGCGGCGAAGATATGGAATCGATGATCGCTCAGACTAGAGCGGTGCTTGATTACGGAATTAGCTCTGCTGATGTGGACCCACAGCGCGTGACGCTGATTGGCCATAGCCTCGGTGGCGCGGTGGCGCTGCTGACAAGTATTCGCGATCGCCGCGTGAAGAATCTCGTGTTATGGGCCTCTGTTGGTTATCCTTTCAATGATATTGTGAAAATTGTAGGGCGGGAGGCGTATGATCGTGCTGTGAAGAATGGATCAGCCGATTATGTGGGCTACTCGTTTACGCCGGTATATTTTAATTCTTTGGCGGCTTTTCAGCCCTTCCAAGAAGCGAGCAAATTTAGCGGCGATGTACTCGTCATTCATGGCACCTCTGATGATGTCATTCCGGTGGATTACGCTTTTCTTTACCAGAAGCTGTTCTGGACACGTCCCGAAGGACGTTGCGACAAAGAGATCATTTTTCAAGGGGATCACACCTTTTCTTCTGGACCGGCGCAGCAGCAGCTGCTTAAGCGGACTATAGAATGGATGAACGAACAAGAGCATCTGCAGACAGAGTGGCAGAATTGGATGATTTAGGAGAAGGTTTTTATTCGCATTAACTTGCAATAAGCGGTAAAATAAAGATGCACACCATATACTGGGTTATGGAGGTTGGCATCCTATGAAATTACCGTCATTTTTTATTGCGCACGGTTCTCCGCTCCTCGCACTGGAGGATAACGAGTATACCCGTTTTCTGGAGCGGCTTGGTCAAGAACTTGAAGCGCCACGCGGTATAGTAGTTTTCTCAGCGCATTGGGATAGCCCTGAACAGCTACTTACCGTTGATGAACTGCACGAGACACAGCATGACTTCTACGGATTCCCTGAAGAAGTTTACACGCTGACCTATCCGGCCCCGGGCGATCCGGCCCTAACAAGACGGATTTCTGAGCTCTTCAAGGATAACAATCTATCACATCAGCCCGTTCTGGGGCGAGGACTCGATCATGGAGTCTGGGTGATACTGAAAAAAATGTTCCCGAACGCCGACATTCCGGTAGTTGCTTTATCCGTCGATTCCCTGCGCTCTCCCAAGGAGCAGTACAATATCGGGCGGATGTTAGCACCGCTTCGTGACGAAGGCATACTGCTGATTGGAAGCGGTGGACTTGTTCACAATTTGCGGATGCTAAGTGAAAGTGAGCAGCCTGAGGATTGGGCACTTGAATTCGATGCCTGGATTGCCAAGGGACTAGAAGCCTGGGATTTGCCTTCACTTTTTGCGTATGAGAAAAAAGCTCCACATGTACGCGATGCGGTTCCTTCTTATGGAAGAGAGCATTTTGCACCTCTCTTTTACGCGATGGGAACAGCGGATGGCAGCAGGAAGCCAGAGCGGATTTTTCAGGCCTATCAGTATGGGACATTAAGTCTGAATTGCTGGAAGCTAGACTAACTGAATGAATAAGAGACCCGCAGGGTGCAGCCGCAATGGCTGTACCCTTTTTTTAATATAAGAATTTATCTATTCCATGCTATAAAATTTCCTTATGCTTGCTATGAAAAAAGGGAGAAGGTGATCAAGACAAATGGGACTGACTGTGATTAAATGGAAGGAATCAGTGAGTTTCATAAAACGTTTAGGAGGAACTACAAGCTTATGAAAGTAAATTGCTCTTCTTCCCGTCTGTTATCTGCCATTGTATTGACCACCCTATTGCTCTCCGCTTGCGGAACACAGAGTGCAAATAATGAGATCACCCCGACACAGCAGCCTACCGCAGAGCCCACGCCTATCGAAACGATTCAACCCTCACCTACTATTGATCCCGCTGCTGAGCTCGTATCCGGATTAACAGGTCTTCCAGTTTCTGAAGACAGTCTTCCACGTCCCTTGGCCGTAATGATAAATAATGCTCCTGCCGCCCGGCCGCAATCGGGGGTTAGTGAAGCAGATATTTTGTATGAGATTCTTGCCGAAGGTGGTATTACGCGTTTGATTGGTATTTTTCAGAGCCATACAGGTGTGGTGAAAATCGGACCGATTCGCAGCATCCGCCCCTATTTGCTGGATATTGGCGAGAGCTACGGCGGTGTGACGGTACATGCCGGAGGGAGTCCGGCGGCTTATGCCATTTTACAAAAAGAGAAAAAAGAAGATATGGACGAGATTGGCCGTGCCGGAGCTTATTTTTGGCGGGATAAAGCGCGAAAAGCACCTCATAACCTGTACAGCAACGCAGCCAAACTGCGGGAAGGTGCCGAGAAGCTTGGGTTTACGCAAAGTGTGAAGGTACCCGGGTATCTTTTTAACAATCCAGATTACATACCGGCGGACGGAGAGAAAGCCGCTGAATTTAGCATAAACTATCTACTCAAAAGTTATAAAGTTGACTATAAATATGATCCTAAACGTCAGACCTATCAGCGTTATGTGAATGACAAACCTCATTTGGATCTAAATAACGATAATCCGGTGGAAGCGGCCAATGTGATGGTTATAGGAGCCGATCACAAAGTGCTTGATGATGTCGGAAGACTTCAGATTGATGTGGAGCTTGGCGGGGAAGCGTTGCTTTTTCAGCGGGGACAGGTCACCAAAGGCAGATGGTCGCGTGAACCAGGGGATGTGATCCGCTTTGTGAGGGATGGAAAAGAAGAGCTGATGTATCCAGGAATTACCCATATTTTGGTGGTCCCTAATGCGCCTTCATTTAGCAGTCATGTGGTATATGGCGGGGCGGATGGTACAACATAAGAAAGTCGGAATATCCAGTGTTATACAGATTTGTGTTCGGAATAATGGGTATGTGTTAATAGAGTGTAAAAAAGTTCATTTCTATAGCTTCTATACCTTGTACGGATATGATAAGATAACAAGGGTTGTCATTCATTTTCATGCTTTTTACATATGAGTGGCTCTGTATTCACGGTAATTTTATGTAAAGGGGTTTAAAACAATGAAGTTGAGAAAAAAGGACATATTCTTTGAGACGCTGGAAAATATGGCCGATACTATTGTCCAAGCTGCAGATTATTTTGCTCAGAATATCACTGATCTCCGGAATAATGTCGATAATTTCGCTGCAGAGATGAAAAAGTACGAATCCCAATGTGATACTTACACGCACACCGTCATCAAAGAATTGAACAAGACGTTTATTACGCCGCTTGAACGTGACGACATTATGGACTTGATCACAAGCATGGATGATGTCATCGATGGTCTGGAGGCATCCGCCTCACGTTTCTATATGTACAACCTTCTTGACCCGGATGAATACATTGTGCAATTCGCCGAAATTCTTCGCCAGTGTGCTTATGAAATCCAAAAAGCGGTTCATTTGCTCTCCCAGAAGAAATTGTTGGCGATCCGTGAATATACAATCCGTCTGAATGACCTTGAGAATCAAGGGGACGAAGTGCTGCGTATTTGTACTAAGGTCCTGTTCGAAACTGTAAAAGACCCGATTGAGCTGATTAAACGCAAGGAACTGTATGAGCGGCTCGAGACCACTACAGACAAATGTGAAGATGTAGCCAACATGTTGGAATCGATCATCATGCGCAACTCATAAGGGGTACTAGAATATGGAAACATCTATATGGATTCTTGGAATTGTTATATTTCTCGCGCTTGCGTTTGACTTTATCAATGGATTCCATGATACGGCCAACGCAATTGCTACCTCTGTCTCAACACGTGCCTTAAAACCGCGAACAGCAATTATTATGGCAGCACTGATGAACTTTGTTGGGGCCTTGATGTTTACAGGTGTGGCCAAAAAAATCGGCGGAAGTATCACCGACCCGACCTTGCTTGAAAATGGGTTGGATATCATAATAGCCACGCTGATTGCTTCGATTATTTGGAATTTGATCACTTGGTGGCTCGGGATTCCATCCTCATCGTCTCATGCACTGATCGGCGCTTTAGCGGGTGCAGTATACGTGGGGGCAGGCTCAGCACACATCAATTGGGGCGGGTTTGTGGAAATTGTCGAAGGACTGATTTTCTCCCCAATCATTGCGTTTGTTATTGGTTATATTATCATGACCATCCTGAAATGGATCTTTGCTAAGCGTAGTCCACATACGGTCAACAAGGGCTTCCGCTCTATGCAGGTCCTTACGGCAGCGTTACAGTCGTTCACACATGGTACGAATGATGCGCAAAAAGCGATGGGGATCATTACTTTTGCACTCGTTACCTCAGGACGTCAAGAAACTATGGATGTTATCCCTTTGTGGGTTAAGATAGCTGCAGCTACGGCTATGGCGCTCGGTACCTCCATCGGTGGTTGGAAGATTATTAAGACTATGGGTACGAAGATTTTCAAAATCGAACCTATTAACGGTTTCGCGGCTGATATTTCCGCGGCATCTGTTATTTTCTCAGCAACGCTGCTGCATTTGCCAGTAAGCTCAACGCATGCGATCACATCAGCGATCCTTGGGGTAGGCTCTGCCAAACGTTTCTCTGCAGTGAAATGGGGAGTAGCCGGACGTATTGTGGTCACTTGGTTCATCACGATTCCAATCAGTGCGGTATTAGCAGGTCTGATTTTCAAAATCATTTTTTAAACACCCTTTAATAAAGATGTCAGTTAGCCATTGGGCTGCGGACATCTTTTTTTGTTGTTTGGACATGAGGAGAGTGAAGAATGTACGGTATAAATCCCGTAGAAATGACGGAGTTTGGCGATGGAGGGGGAATGTACGGTATAAATCCCGCAGAAATGGCGGAGTTTGGCGCTGGAGGGGGAATGTACGGTATAAATCCCGTAGAAGTGACGAAGTTTGGCGTCGGAGGGGGAATGTACGGTATAAATCCCGTAGAAGTGACGAAGTTTGGCGATGGAGGCGGAATGTACGGTATAAATCCCGTAGAAATGACGGAGTTTGGCGTTGGAGGGGGAATGTACGGTATATATCCCGTAGAAATGACGAAGTTTAGCGCTGGAGGGGGAATGTACGGTATAAATCCCGTAGAAGTGACGAAGTTTGGCGTCGGAGGGGGAATGTACGGTATAAATCCCGTAGAAGTGACGAAGTTTGGCGATGGATGAGGAATGTACGGTATAAATCCCGTAGAAATGACGGAGTTTAGCGCTGGAGGGGGAATGTACGGTATAAATCCCGTAGAAATGACGAAGTTTGGCGCTGGAGGGGGAATGTACGGTACAAATCCCGTAGAAATGACGGAGTTTAGCGCTGGAGGGGGAATGTACGGTATAAATCCCGTAGAAATGACGAAGTTTGGCGCTGGAGGGGGAATGTACGGTACAAATCCCGCTGAATTTACGAAATTCGAGGATGGTGACAAAAAGAAGAGCATAATTGCCCTAGAATTGGAGACACTTCGTCGAAGAAGCAGAAATAAGGGCATAAATGCCTTAGAATGACGGAACCTGACTTGTATGAGGTTGGACCAGCCCCGTGTAACACATTTCAAGGGAACCCAGCGACCCTAATCCAGTCCATCGTAAAGTAACCTAGATCCAACTAACTCAACTCAGCCCAATTTACCTCATTTCAGCAGAATCCAGCGCACCGAAGTCCAGCCCTGCATAAAGTAACCTAGCCCAAATTAACTCAGCCCAGTCCGACGTAACACATTCCAACGGAATCCACCGCACCACAGTCCAATCTTGCGCAAAGTAACTAGTCCAACCCAACCCAACCCAACCCAACCCAACCCAACCCAACCCAACCCAACCCAACCCAACCCAACCCAACCCTTACCTTTCTCCCTGCTTTTCTGCCGTCGAAGAATATCGCCTTATTTCCATTATCCCGCCCGCACTCAACTTTACAGTCAAGAATTGCATCCCTATCCCACGGTCACTATCAGTCCAAAGTAAAACATATGTTACTTACGGTAAATGAACGCGAGGCGATGAACTTAATCTTTTGCGAAATCAAGGTCAGTCTGCTTACGATCGAAGGGTTGTTTACCATTCCTAATGAGCACTTTTTCACCAACTAATTAGTAAAAATAGCGATAGTAATTCACAGCTATGAATTCATCTCACTCATAAACCCGATACCGACAGCAGAGAATAAGGATAGCTCGCCCCCCGCACAACCAACCTTACACAAATGAATCGAGCATTAACGAACGACGAAGCACCAAATGTTTCTTAGTCTAGCTTGAGCGGTGCTGCTGGCTATGTTTTTTGCTTTTTGGAAGAGTTGTCTTCTTGCTGTACAATAGAGGCGTGGAAGAAGATGAAGCGGAGGAACATTTATGATACGTACACTTGTTGTCACACATAAAGGTGAGGTGCTGACAGAGATCCCTCTGCAAAATATCCGGCTGGAGGATTATGCTTGGATATGGGCAGATTTTGCTACGCCTACGCCAGAAGAAACGCTTTTGCTGGATCAATATTTTCATTTTCACCCCTTAGCGATAGAGGACTGTATGCATGTGTTGCAGCGGCCGAAGCTGGATCATTATGAGAATGTGCAGTTTTTTGTGCTGCATGCGCTGAATGAGCGGACGTTGGATGCTGAGGAGGTTGACCTATTTTTAAGCGCGAACTTTCTTGTCTCCTATCACCATCAGGAAAAAGCAGAGATGAATGAAGCGTGGGAACAGGTGAAGAGCGAAATACATAGTCGAAAAGGTTGGTCGGGTGGGCCGATGGCAGCTGCATATACGGTGATGGACAAGCTGGTGGACAAGTATTTTCCATGTCTCTACAGTTTAGAGGACGAGCTTGCGGATCTGGAGAGCAGCGGCAGCAGTGAGTCGGTGGAGGAATTGATGAGCCAGGTGTTTGGCGTGCGCGGAAGACTCCTCAAAATGCGGCGGACGATTGTGCCGATGCGCGACTTGATGTACCGGATCGTGAATTCACAGCATGTCCAGAGCAATGGCGAGGAACGGATTTATTTTGGCGATATTTATGACCATCTGCTAAAGCTCTCCGATATGATTGAGGCTGATCGGGAAATGACAGCGGATTTGCGTGACAGCTACATTTCACTCAATTCCAACCGGATGAATTCGATTATGAAAACACTAACGGTAATCACCACCGTATTCATGCCGCTGACGCTTATCGCCGGGATCTACGGGATGAACTTTGTGAAGATGCCTGAACTAGAGTGGAAGTATGGTTATTTTGGTGTGCTGCTGTTTATGCTGGTAGTTGGTTTTGGGATGTTCCGATGGTTTCGACGGAGTGGCTGGTTTAAGTAAAAATAGAGCAGAAGCGCTAACAGCAAATCTCTTTCCTGCGAGAATTGCTGTTTTTCTGATACATAGCTAGAAAACGTCACCGCTATTTGCGGCGACGTTTTCCGGTGGAAGAAGTAGAGCGCCGGCGAGTAGTTGTAGTAGATTTGCGACGGGGTGAGGTGGAGCGCTTTTTTTTGCGGCGATTAGGACTGTACAGGGCAGCATCCTCTTCGGCGGCTAGTGCGCCTGCTGCGCCTTTGTTTTTACCGAAGCTACCCATGAACAGCTTAACCATTGGAGCCATCTGCTGGAAGCCGGACATCACCTTTTGTACTTTACCCATAGAGTTTACGATCCCGTCAATGCCGCCCATACGATCGATGATACCTTTGATTTGCTCCATATTCCCACCAATTCCGCCACCGCCGCCTAAGCCGCTGAGCAGTCCGGCAAGCCCGCCGCTTGCCTTTGTTGCAGCTTCGGCTGCAGGGAGCGCTAGCGCAGTTTCGGTGGCAGCTTCTGCTCCTAAAGCAGGAAGGATTCCGGTCTCACCTGGGAGAGCTGAGGGCGCATATGAACTGAGGCCGGGGTAGGCAGAGGCATTATACGAATCGCTCAGTGAACGCTGATTCCGGCGGGAATGATTATAGTAATGATCAGGCATAATATCACATTCCTTTGTTAGTGGTCTGCTATACTGTATGTCATGGGCGAACATACGGTATAGACGAATGCCCGGGTAATAGGGATAGGAGCGGAAAAGGGCGTATGCCTATAAACAGGTTAAAGTAGTGAAGAAACCGTGTACGAGCTTGATTTTCGGCGCTTTTGTAGTACTATAGTGTAGGCGATAATTCTTATATAGAGAAAAATACTTGTATTGGGGTACATAAATGGTGTGCGCGTGGGGTGGACGTTTGTCCATCATTTTCGTTCTTTACAGCGTGAAATCGTTAATGCTTGAAAAATGCGCTCCAGTGCAATATAGTAAAGGCAGGATAGTGACATTAGGTTGATGTTTCCGGAGCTAGTTTTGTACGGAGCTTAATCAGAGAAACTAATGCTGATAGAACTTTTAGGGGATGAAAAATTGATGCAACTTAAGAAGTTAAATGATAAAAGTATAGACCAATTATTTGAAGCCATTTTAACATTAAAGAATATGGAAGAATGTTATGTTTTCTTTGATGATTTGTGTACCGTGAACGAGATTCAATCGCTGTCGCAACGACTGGAAGTAGCGCGTATGCTTGGCAAAGGTTCGACCTACAATCAGATCGAAGCAGAGACAGGAGCAAGTACAGCTACTATTTCCCGTGTAAAACGTTGCCTGAACTACGGAAATGATGGTTATAAATTAACGCTGGAACGTTTGGGACGCTAATTTATGGTACCGGGCGTACTTATTATCAGTCACGGCTCCCGCGACGAGGTTTGGGTGTCGATCGTGGAAGAGGCCGTAAGCGAATTATCGCTAGATGAAGAGATGCCAGTGGTGGTCTCTTTTTTAGAGCTGGTAGAGGGCCGTCTGATTCAAGATGGAATAAATGAACTGGAACATGCAGGGGTCACAGATATAATTGTGATCCCATTGTTCGTTTCCTCGGGTAGCACACATGTCGATGAAATAGAATATGCACTAGGGGCTAAACCTGCACCTGAACGTGAGACCGATTTAGAGCCGTTCCACGTGAAGGCTAAGGTTCACTATGGTTATCCTGTCGACGATGACCCGGACATCGCTGTGATGATCTGGGACAAGCTCCATAAGCTGTCTACGGAACCTGAACGTGAGACGATTCTGTTGGTAGGTCACGGCAGCATTTATGATGGCTTCCGCCAGCGTTGGCAGCAGGGCATCTCTTCACTGGCAGGACGTGTACGTGAGGTGAGCGGCGTAGCAGCTGCCGATTACGGTCTGCTGAATCCGGACAGTGTAAGAAGCAAAGTGGAGTATTGGCAGGAGCAGGGTCACGAGGTTTTGGTGGCGCCGCTTTTTTTGAGTGAAGGTTATTTCACTAAACATGTGGTTCCGAACAGACTAAAAGGGTTAACCTATAAGTATTCTGGCCAGACGCTTTTGCCGCACCCGCTTCTTCCGCATTGGATTGAGAGACAGGTAGAGACACTCCTCGAACAGATTCGAAAAAAGAGTTAAAAAGCTTCCTTTTTAGCCCACTTAATCATGAAAAATAGTGCCCATTTCCGTGGATAATACGGGATTTGCTGCATAGACATATATATAGTTATTTTTGCCTAATAAGGTGTCGTGAATTGTTGTATAATGGAATATTTACGATAAATGTCCTCTGACATTGATTGTAGTGGTCCGAATTAGGTATAATCAATTAGGTTATTCTATTATAAAAAACAGGTGGCGTTCCGGTAATGAAAACTGCGAGATTGATTTATAATCCCACTTCTGGACGGGAAGAAATGAAGAAGCGGCTCGCCGACATTTTGGACCGGCTGGATACGGGTGGCATTGAAGCCTCCTGCCATGCAACGACCGGAGAAGGCGATGCTATGTTAGCTGCTGCGGATGCAGTAGAGCGCGGTTATGATCTAATCATAGCAGCCGGTGGGGATGGCACTTTAAATGAGGTTATCAATGGTATGGCGGAGAAACCTAATCTCCCCCCGCTTGGCGTATTGCCACTTGGGACTACCAATGATTTTGCACGTGCGATGGGGATCCCGAAGAATTGGGAAGATTCCGTTGATTTGATCCTTCGTCAAGAGTCGCGTCCGATTGATATCGGTAAAGCCAATGATCGTTATTTCATTAATATAGCAGGCGGTGGCAGTCTAACCGAACTGACCTATGAAGTTCCAAGTAAGCTGAAGACCATGATAGGGCAGCTTGCGTACTATTTAAAAGGTATTGAAAAAATGGTCAGCCTATCTCCTCAGGAACTAATCATTCGTGCCAATGGGCAGGAGGTTATTCATGATGAGTTCATGCTGTTCCTGATTGCAAATACGAATTCTGTTGGCGGCTTTGAAAAGCTTGCTCCCGGCGCTCGAATCGATGACGGTCTGTTAGATGTTATTGCGGTTAAAAAATGCAACTTGGCAGAGTTTGTCCGTTTGGTTAGATTGGCCCTTCGTGGCGAGCATTTGCAGGATAAAAAGGTTGTGTATTTCCGTACGGATGCAATGGATGTAATCTCTCCAGGGCATGTCCAATTGAACTTGGATGGAGAACTTGGCGGAGAGCTGCCGGGTCGTTTTCGGATTTTACCGCAGCATCTGCGGATTTTTGCTCAGAATAATTAGGGTTGTTTGAAAGTAAGAGTGGGATTATACAGCGATGATAATGAAAGAAGTGAACAATAAATAATGAGTAAACACCGCAGTGGACGCAGCACCAGCCGCCCAGCCGGCAAGGCGCCTGTCGCCGGACTGCCTGTGAATAAAAATGATGAGGTTATGCTCGATATTATCGGCATGACCCATGAAGGTGAAGGGGTAGGCCGCGTAGAAGGCTTTACCCTTTTTGTGCAGGGAGCCCTTCCCGGAGAGAAAGTCCGGGCAAGGGTGCTCAAGACCAAAAAGCAGTATGGCTACGCCAAGCTGCTGAATATAGTAGAAGCGAGCAGCGCCCGCATCGCGGCGCCTTGCGAGATCTATGACCAATGCGGCGGCTGCCAACTGCAGCATATGGACTACACTGCTCAGCTGGCGTGGAAACGGCAGCTGGTGGTGGACAACCTGGAGCGGATTGGGAAGCTTCGGGTGAGTGGTGGCGGGGATAGCGGAAAGAGCAAAGAGAATGAAGCTGTTGAGAGTCAGATAGATAGTGCTAACGATGGTGGCATCGTGGATGGTACGACTGATGGCGCTGGAGTAGCTCAGACAGATGGCATTCTTGTTCGCCCTACACTCGGCATGGACGAACCTTGGCGTTACCGCAACAAGGCTCAGGTACCAATTGGCGTAACCGAAGGTGGCCTTGTAGGCGGTTTTTACGCACGGGGAAGTCACCGTATCATCGATATGGAGACGTGCTTAATCCAGCACGAAGATAATGATGACGTTGTGCGCAAGGTGAAAGACATTGGCAGAGAACTTGGCATCTCTGCTTATAGTGAAGAAACCGGTCGTGGCCTGCTGCGTCATGTCGTCGTGAAGAAAGCTTTCCGCACCGGTGAAATGATGGTCGTCCTCGTAACCAACGGCCGCGACATCCCGCATCTGGACGCCTGGATTGGCAGCATCCGCGAACAGCTGCCGCATGTAGTCAGCATCTGCCAGAACGTCAACACTCAGCGTACGAATGTCATCTTCGGTGGCGAAACCCGCGTCCTGTGGGGCAGAGACGTCATCTATGACTACATCGGCGATGTACAGTTCGCTATCTCAGCGCGTTCGTTCTATCAAGTGAACCCGGCACAGACTGAGGTGCTGTACGGAAAAACCGTAGAATACGCCGGACTGACTGGCAATGAAACGGTTATCGATGCCTATTGCGGCATCGGTACGATCTCCCTCTTCCTGGCACAGCACGCAGCCAAGGTATATGGAGTAGAGATTGTGCCTGAGGCAATTGAGGATGCTCGGGCGAATGCGAAGTTAAATGAGATGAAGAATGTAGTGTTCGAGGTTGGTGCCTCTGAGGATGTAATCCCTAACTGGAAAGAGCAGGGGATTACGGCAGATGTTATCGTTGTCGATCCACCGCGTAAGGGTTGCGATCCGCGGTTGTTAGAGACGATTCTGGCGATGAAGCCGGAGCGTGTGGTGTATGTGTCGTGTAATCCATCGACACTGGCAAGAGACTTGCGGGTGCTCGAAGATGGCGGATACAAGACAGTGGAGGTAACTCCGGTGGACATGTTCCCGCATACGGTGCATGTGGAGTCGGTGGCGGTGTTGGTGAGGAACCTGTAGCCCCATAATAAACCCTTAGCATTTATAATAAAGTCACTACTATCCAACTCCACTCAGTTATAATAAAGTCTTTGCTCTTTTTCTCTCCCCATGCCTGCCCCATCAACGATTAGGGGGAAATAGGAGTATTAAATCTTTATTATAACTTGAGAAAAACGTGATAAAAAACGTGGGGAAAACCATGAGAAATCGGTCAAAATGAGAAGAGAATTGGGCGAAAATCGTGATTTGTAGCAAGACTTTATTTTAACGGGCAACGGTGGAATGCGGGTTCGCGGGTGTGAAGTAGTAGTGAGTTTATTATTACTGGACAAACCCTTGTCAAGTAGACACTAAATAATTGCTATAGTTTTAGTGATAGTACCAGAAAAGAAATGGGCAATATTAATTCCACTAACGGAGAACGATAAAAGAGCAGCGAGTTAGACGAGAGTAACCTCTAGGCTCCACCATAATAAACCGCCCTGTTCGCAATGTTGCGAACAGGGCGGTTTGCTATGTCATAGAGGGCAGCTTGAAAGTTAGCAGTCAACCGGCACTCTACAAGTTATCTTGCACGTTTTTAAGGCTAACTTATTAATAGAGCAGTTACACAAAAAATAAGATTACTCTGCTACAACTTGTTGGCCTGCAATCCGGCCGAATGTGAAGATATCAGCGATGGCATTACCGCCAAGACGGTTTGCACCATGAATGACCCCTGTTACTTCACCTGCAGCGAACAGCCCAGGGATGACTTCACCTTTTTCATTCAATACGCGAGTCTTCTCGTCGATCACCAAGCCGCCCATTGTATGGTGAACGGAGGGTACAGCTTTTTCGATGTAGTAAGGGCCTTTTTCAAGAGATTTCAATCCACCGCGATGTTTAAAATCAAGGTCTTTACCTGTTTTCGCATAATCATTTACTTTATTAATCGTTTCTTTCAAAGTGTTCACGTCAATTTTGAAGAAATCAGCCGCCTCTTCAATCGTATCGGCTTTAAAGAGCAAGCCTTGTTTAACGAGTTGATCGTATTCGTCTTGATGAACTTCGATCGTTTTACCGATATCCTCAATGCCTTGATTCCATAATTGATACGTATATCCACCCGTTTGGGCAAGAATTGCTTTAGAAATAACGTCACGACGTTCTAATTCCTCAACGAAGCGCTTGCCTTCTTGGTTAATCAGGATCGCACCATCGAAGCGGGAGTCTGCAACCAGAGAAATAACACCTGTCTCAGGATTACAGATTGGATACGTTTGAATACTCTCCATGTTTGTCAGTTTGGCGCCAATCGTTTCTGCCATAACGATACCATCACCTGTAGATCCTGGTGTATCGGTAGTCATATATTTTTCATCCATTTTAGGGTTATACTTCTTACGCATCTCTACATTGGATCCAAAACCACCGGTAGCGATGATGACGCCTTTGTTCGCATGGAATGTGATCTTGTCGCCAGTACCCGAAGTCGCAGTTACACCTGTTACTTTGCCGTTTTCGTCCTTCAGCAAGGTTTCGGCTTTCATATTCGTTTTGATTGTGATTTGATCAGCGTCTGTTTTGGCTTTTAACTTAGTAATCAATTCAACACCTGTATGACCTACAGGAATCAACGCACGTTTTCTGGAATGGCCTCCAAATTGGAACAGATGATCAGGTAAGAACTCTACCTTGATATCATCGCGCAGCCATTCGGCAGATGCTAGAGCATTGTCGGCAAGAATACGAACCATCTTTGGATCCCCGAGGTTGTCTCCGCCTTTCATCGTATCATTATAGAACAAGTCAGCCGTGTCATCAGTGATGCCAAGAGCACGTTCAACCCAGTTGTCCGGCGCATTCATCTCACCACCGGAGATCAATGTGTTGCCGCCAACAGCTGGCATTTTCTCGAGCAGAACTACATTAGCTCCAGCGCTCTTCGCTTCGATAGCCGCACTAAAGCCAGCACCCCCGGCACCGATGACGACAACATCATAGGTTTGCTCGACTTCTTCTTTGTCTTTGCTTCCACTGACTGCAGCGCCAGCGACAAGGGTAAGTCCAGACTTCGTAATTGCATCTTGAATGGCTTCGAGATATCCTTTGCTTGTAACTGTAGATCCGCTAATGGCATCAACTTTTGCGCTGTTAGTTGCCATGACCTCTTGCTTGAGCTGCGTATAAACAGGTTCTGCAAGTACTTCATTTTCCTTATGCTCTGTCACTTTAATGTCAGTGATCTTGTTATCTAATAAGGAGACTTGTACTTTAATATCGCCATGTTTACCTTGCCCAACTCCTTCAAAGACTTGAACTCCGTTTGCATCTGCAGCGGGCTCTGCATCTTTACTGCCGCAAGCAGCAAGCGTGAACATAAGACTGAGGACTAGTAGAATAGATAACAGCTTTTTCGTGTGAGTTCGCATAATATCTCCTTCATTCTGTTGTGGATTGGTTACATACACTAGGGAGAGGAAGATTTGCTAGGCAAATCCTTTATCTCTAGCCTAGACATGAATGTTATTTCATGTGAAAATATGCACAAGACCTATTATAGATTTAGTACAGCATTATGTATTTGCACAGATTAGTGTTTTTTTGTCTTTTTCGGGCATGTAAGAAACGGATATTGTGAAGGGCTATGATTACAATGAAATCAATTCACTTAAAAATTACGTTAATCGCAGGAGGCTGCTTCTTGCTGCTGTTCGTTGCATTGCTTGTAACAATATATTTGGAGATGAACCATACGGTTGTCCCTTTGAATAAGAACTTAACGCAGCAAGTGGTTACTGCACGCAGCGACCAGATTGATTATTGGTTTAATCAGCGCATTGGAGAGATAGACATGCTTGCTTCTCTAGCTTCGGACCATCAGTGGACACGAGATGAATTGCTGCAAGAGTTCGATAAGTTCGAGGCGAAGAAGAAAGTAGAGTACGAATCCATACGCGTGGTGGATATTCACGGAAATTCCTGGTCAGCAAGGGACAAGCCTTTTTCGATACTAAACCGACCCTACTATCGAAAACTGCTGAATTCAGATTCCAATTATGTGGTAAGCAATCCGATCGTATCCAAAGCGAATGCAGCCGAAATCGTCGTCATTCTTTATCGCGTGAATCCATCGGTGAATGATGAGGTAGCTTATATTGCCGCAGCCGTCTCCGTCAAGAAGATGAGGGAGATTGCTCAAGATGTAATGCTATATGACCAGTCAGGCCAGCTTATCGTCGATTGCAGAGAGCTGGGTGAAGAAGATGGAGCGGAGGATACAGCAGATAAGAAGAACATGAGTGTATTTGAGGCTCCAATTCAAAATGTGGAAGGCTGGAAGTTAGTACTCAAAGTACCGAATTCAAGTCTATCGTTAGCGGTGATCAAAACCCAGCGGACTGCATTGCTGGTAGGCGTTCTTATCGGTAGTGCGTTTATCGTCTTTCTGGTGCTGCTTGCTTCTTCCATTATTCGTCCAATTCAGTCGCTTCGCCAGGTAATGGAAAATGTGCAGAACGGCAACCAAACCATACGAGCAGATGTTACGCGCTCGGATGAGATCGGCGATCTTGGACGAAGCTTCAATGACATGCTTGTTCAATTATACGCTGTGGAGCAGGACCGAAAGGAGATGGAACTCAGACTGATTCATGAGCAGATCAAGCCGCACTTTTTATACAACACATTGGATACGATCCAGTGGATGGCAACGGAACATGGAGCAGACAATGTGGTGGAGATGGTGGAAGCGCTTAGCGCGTATTTCCGATTAGGGCTTGGCACAGGCAGTCCCTACATTCTGCTTGATCAGGAGTTGTACCATGTCGAGAGTTATCTTCATATTCAAGGTGTGCGATATGAGGAGATTCTGGACTACGAGCTTCGATATGATGAAAAGCTTGCTCAGTGCCAAGTCGTTCGCTTCATACTGCAGCCTTTGGTGGAAAATGCGATTTATCACGGGATTAAGCCACTTGGGGATCAAAAGTGCAAAATTTCGATTACAGCATATAAACAGGCCGATTATTTGGTCATTAAGGTTGAAAATAATGGGGTTATGATTCCGGAAGAGAAGCTTGAGCAGATAAATCAAGCCCTTTTTGATGATACATATGATCGTTCTGCCACAGGCTTTGGGCTATACAGTGTAAACCATCGCATTCGACTAGCTTACGGAGTGCCATATGGCCTTGCAGTGAAGAGCGAAGATGGCATTACCGTTATGGTCATTCGAATACCTTTGGACGGGGAGTGGAATGAAGATGTGGAAGATTGTCATCGTCGATGATGAAACGATCATTCGCAAAGGCTTGCGACAATACATTGAGGAGAGTCCGTATCTTTTTGAGGTTGCAGGAGAAGCGAAAAGTGCAAACGAAGCATTGAATATGGTGGAGGAAGCCCCACCACATGTATGTCTTGTGGACATCAACATGCCGAATATGAATGGGCTCGATCTGATGAATATATTGCGCGAACGCTGCCCGTCGGTTCTGGTTGTCATCATCAGCGGGTACGATAACTTTGAATATGCGCGTCAAGCCGTGCAACTGCAAGCATTCGATTATGTATTGAAACCTGTACCGAAGAGTGATCTGAACAAGCTGCTTCATCGGATCGATGAGCATCTTCAGGTAAAATATCCTTTGCATTCACATGAAGACAGGGTGGATAAGGAGCGGGAGCTTCCCGGGTATACAGGGGATGGAACAGTGCTTATCCAAAAAGTGACCGAGTATATTGACAGTCATTATCAGGATCCGGAGCTGTCTATTACTCGAGTAGCAGCGCTATTTCATATCAACCAAACCTATCTTAGCAAGCGTATGAAGCAAGAAATCGGTGCTTCATTCCTTGACTATGTCACCGAGCTTCGGATATCGAAGGCGAAGGAGATTCTGGATGACGTAATGCCGAATATCAAAATCGGGGATCTGGCCGTGAAGGTAGGGTATAAGAGCCAGTACTATTTTAGTCGTGTGTTTAAAAATAGAGTCGGCTCAAGCCCCTTAGAGTACAAAAAGCATCCGTTCGGTTATGGATAGGAGGGCTATTCTCGTCCCTCTGCAGCACGCCATAGATGCTATGCTCGGTTCAGATCTTCAAATTCCTATCAACCATGAAGAAATTGAAGCGGTTAGAAAAGATAGTAAGGGGATCATCCCGGAGGATCGGCTAATAGTCATTGCAAGAAGCAGAAAAATATCAGAACTTGCAAAGGAGCTTTTGTCAGCTCAGACATCATTAAGTAAATCGAACTTTATTGTTATAGCTACTAAGCATTTATCTATTTCCATAGAGGAGAGCTTAGAAAGCGACGATATCTTATTGAATATTCTAGCTTTAGTGGACAGACGAGTTGGAAAAAAGCGTATTTTAAACATGAGCGAGAAGATGAAGTTAAAGCATCCAATTGTGCAATATTTTTATGAACTAAGGCGTCAAGAGCAGATAAACTGTCTGGAAGTGTCTTAGGGCTCCTCATATAAGTTTGTTCACATTGTCCACCCACGCATGTGGAGAGTGTCGCTCTACTGGTAAGGAAGGATACAGTGCTATGAGATCCTTATATTTATTGGACTTTACGGACAAGTATGAGAAAAAATGTTGTTAAAGAGATGGCATCATTGCCGTCTCTTTTTTGTTTCACTTTTTTAGTATTGCACTGACTCTGGTTCCCGCTACCGCATCCTAGGATCACAAGCATGAACGACTGCACGAAAATTAACGTTGATGCTTATGTTTAAGCCCTCTCTACTCTGCTAGGTGACGGGAATCATAGACGTACTTACGTGAGGTTGCTACGATGTTCCATGGAAATTAAGTGAAAGTGATCACAAGAAATTACAGAAGGAGTTATTTATCGTGAAAAGAATCGTAACCCTAAGCACCCGCAAACTGATGGATACCGCAAAATACGGCGGATGCGGCGCATGCCAGACATCTTGCCAGTCCGCTTGTAAAACTTCCTGCGGCGTTGCAAACCAGAAGTGTGAAAATGCAATGAACAGATAGGATTCGGAATTTTACCGCCCATTGCTCTGCTGATGGGCGGCTATTTTTAAGAAATGGACGCTTCCTCTAAAGGATGGCAAAGCCGTTTCTACTAGTGTGCAAAAGGAGCTTGATTAGCAAGTATGATTCATCAATATAAACTAAATGGATACAATATCGTGCTCGACACTTACAGTGGCTCAGTACATGTTGTTGATGACCTAGCATATGAAATTATAGCGCTTTATGAGAAAACTTCTGTCGACCAAATCGTGACAATGATGTTAGAGAAATATAAGCATGATTCCAGCATTTCTGAGAGTGACATTCGAGAAACCATCGTGGATATCGAGGAGCTTATAAATGATGGACAGCTCTTTACAAAAGATGAGTATGAGAACCTCTCGCTTGATTTAAAAAAACGAAAAACTTATGTTAAGGCGCTCTGTCTTAATGTTGCGCATACCTGTAATCTATCATGCGACTATTGCTTCGCCAGCCAAGGGAAGTACAACGGAGATCGAGCGATCATGAGCTATGAGGTTGGACAAAAAGCTATCGATTACCTGCTTGAAAATTCGGGTCATCATCGCAACCTGGACATCGACTTTTTCGGTGGTGAGCCGCTTTTGGCCTGGAAAGTAGTTAAACAGATCGTAGCTTATGCAAGAAGCAAAGAACAAGAATACAAAAAGAAGTTCCGCTTCACCTTCACGACGAACGGGATGCTGCTGAACGATGAGGTCACCGAGTTTTTAAATCAGGAAATGTACAATGTCGTATTAAGCCTGGATGGAAGAAAAGAGGTTCATGACCGGCTTCGCCAAACGGTTAACGGAAAAGGCAGCTATGATCATATTCTTCCGAAGTTCCAGGAATTCGTTCGTAAGCGCGGAGACCAAGAGTACTATGTACGAGGAACTTACACTCGTAACAATGTCGATTTCACCAACGATATATTTCATATCGCAGACCTTGGTTTTGACAAAATTTCGATGGAACCGGTCATCTGTGATCCAAAGGAGCCCTATGCACTTACCGAGGAGGACCTGCCGGAGATATACAACCAGTACGAAATTCTCGCGAAGGAAATGATCGGTCGCGGTGAACAAGGCAAGGGTTTTACCTTTTATCACTACATGCTAGACCTCTCGGAAGGACCTTGCATCCAGAAGAGAATCACTGGCTGTGGGTCAGGAACCGAATATCTTGCCGTCACCCCTTGGGGAGAGCTTTTTCCTTGTCACCAGTTCGTCGGGGATGAAGAATACAGCATG
The DNA here is from genome assembly GCF_038005365.1 of Paenibacillus sp. FSL H8-0315. Lineage (NCBI taxonomy): Bacteria > Bacillati > Bacillota > Bacilli > Caryophanales > Paenibacillaceae > Paenibacillus > Paenibacillus sp. FSL H8-0315. Next base: position 4,118,636 of record NZ_JBBOTA010000001.1, read on the forward strand.
GGAAACCTCTGGGATGGCATCACACAACCGGAGCTGCAATGTCAATTTAAAGAGAGCAACTGCTACTCGAAGCCGGAATGCAAGGACTGCTGGGCGAAACTCTACTGCAGCGGCGGTTGTCCTGCCAATGCGCTGCACGCGACAGGTTCCTTGGTCGGAACCTATGACTTCAGCTGTGACGTCTTCCGCAAAAGAGTCGAATGTTCCATGATGGTGAAGGTTGATGAATCTATTAGAGCGATGGAAGAGCAATCTAGCTAGTTAACGTAACGGGTGGATAACGGTAACCGAGAAATAGACACTTCAAAATGAAGTGTTCTTTCTCGGTTTTTTTTGTACGGAGAAGAAGGATTGTAAGACAAGAGAGACGATCAGTTTCTGCAAAGGGCAGATCACTGATAGTCTTTTAATCTGAATCTATGGAATGAATTCCGTGCGATAGGTTGGTATATCGTTGTTTTAGCAGTTGAGAGGTTTGCTAGCCGTGTTTTAGTATATTTATAATGAGCTGTTTGAAAAGGAATGGTCGCGTTGTGATTCGCTCATAAATGAAATCGACAGCTTCGGGAGGAATGATTTGGGGAAAGCGGGAAGTTATACAATTTTCAGAAGTATTTGAGAACGAGATAAAAATGAACAGGTGTTTGGAGGATGAATCATGAGGGTCAAAATATTTCTTATCGTGACTATATTTTCTGCCTGTTTGGTTGGATGTAGTAATGTATCGGTATTAAAAAACCAAGATGAGGAATTGCAAAGAATATCCCTACGATTGAACCATCAATAGATGCCGGAAAAGAAGATAATCTTATTCCAAGTAATACATCTAAACCTTTTGTAGGAAGTAAGGATTTGGATAGTGAAACTGAGAAGTTCTTCTATGGAATTTGGAAAGTTGAAAACCTTTTAGGATTTGCGAATTCTTATAATGATGCTTCAGAATATCTAACAGGGCAAAACGTTATTGGTGATGAAATTATAATCAATAAAGATACCTTTTTATCAAAAGGGTTTGAACACTATCCTGTTTATCAATATGAGCTAGAAGCTCCACTCCATGACATTACAGAAGTACATTATAATAATGACTCTTTTTATAGAGTTTATAAAATGGATATACCGAGTTTAAGCATGAATGATGAAGTGAAAGTATTAAGTATCTCCGACTCTTACACAGGACTTGCTATACCCGTAAATTTTTTGGATGTGAATAATGACAGACTTATCTTGATATTAGAGGCAACACAATTTGAACTTAAAAGAGTCACGGAGTAGAGGTTATGTAATGTTAGTCATTGATGTAAAATATTTTTAAGCAGCAGTTTTGTGTTCCGCCTACCAGCTTATAATTAAACCTGTTGCTGACCTTTGGTCGGCGTTCTTTTTAAACTCTACTTTTTGAATATATTGGGTGAGTATACTTCTTTCGGGGTTAAGATATACCACGCTATAACATGTTGTACGTGAAGAAGAAGCAGGGACGTAGACAGGCTGGTTTTACCACTTAGAGATAAAAATTTGTCCTGGTATTTCATAGAGAGGTTTTTGAAATGATAAAATAATTTTTGGAGTGATTTACCACGGCCCTTTTTTATACTGGTGCCCATGGAGGATGTGACGGGTGTTGTTTTCGCCATGTCGTAAGTGAAGCGGGCAGATCGGATGTGTCTTTTACAGAGATTGCGAATACAGAGAGCTATTGTCACCCGGAGGGGAGCTATGCTGTGCGCGGGCGTTTAACGTACATCAGAGGATGACAGCCCATTGTAGATATATGGGGAGATAAGCCGGAATACTCCTGTCAGATGAGCATAGGTATGGTCGAGAAAGGATTAGAAGCTATCGATATTAATATGGGTTATCCTGTAGCGAATATAGCAGAGAACGGGAAGGCTAGCGGTCTGATCTGCCTCCTGAACTAGCAGCGGAGATCATCCAGGACGGCAAAGCCGGAGGACTGCCCGTCAGTTTCAAAACCACGGCTCGGTTTCAGCAGCTGGTTAATCCATATTTTGAAGTAAGATTTTTTGAATCTGTCCATTCATCTGCGTACAAGAGGATGGATGGAACTCTACTTGTAGACAAATCTGAATTTAGTGGAATGGCAATCATAAAGTCAGTTGAAGGCGTAGATTCGATGATAGATGGTGAACTGCTAACGGTGTTTTCAAGAAGATAAGTGAAAAGTTTACTCAAACGGAGTTTGGGAGGCTTTAAGCTTACTGAGTGCTACGGGGCGGCTAGCGCTATTATTAAGAAAAGCAACGTGGGGATTAGGTAGACATGTTCGAATAGATCAGAAGAGACCAAGGGAGCAGTGCCGGAGGATCGCCCCTAATTAATGGACAAAAGCGAAAAAAGTAAAGAGCATGCTAAAGAGCTACTGTCCACACAGTTCGCATCGAACTTTATCGTCGTGGCTAATAAGTTCTTAACTATTTTTATCAAGAAAAGCTTAGAGAGCAATGATATCTTAATGAATATTCTGGCATGGGTGGATAAAAAAATGAGAAAAAGCAGATTCTAAGGATGTCGGAGAAGATGGAGTTGAAGCATCAAGTTGTGTGGTATGTTTATGAACTTCGGCGAGGGGTGTTGTTAAAGAAACTACTTCATTGAATACCCAAGAACATTCATTCGTTTATGTTAATGGAAGGTGAAGGCTATGTATACTTACACCATTTCTTTAACTAGGGCATAGGTTCATTTAACTGACCTTTTTCATTTACTAAATACGAATGAATTGTTTTATTTTCTTCGTAAAACAATCAATATATTACAAATACATCTTCTCTAGTACTAATAAAACTATTACTTATGAGTTAATCTGTGATAATATTAGATAAATGATATTTTTAAGCGAAAGCATCGCTAATTCTTGGACAAGGAGTGCCCTCGAATTAGTAATGCTTTTTTGCTTTTCATAGTGGTAAGCTTAATGAATTGTCTTAAAGACTGGGGTCGAGGATGTTGTAATTGAGGAGGTTAGATAATTATGTTGATTGTATAAAAATGTAATGTTTAAGATGACATAACACTTTTCTAAATATGAATAGTTAATGGGTCTTGAGGAAATAACAAAGCAACCAGTTAGGTTCAAACTCTAAATGGCTGCAGTATGTGGGCTGAATCAGTTAATTCTAAGAAATAGAAAGATATCATGTTGTATGTATTCCAAGATCTCAAATAGACTAATGCAAATGTTCATCTCATGACACAGTTAGAATTATAATTTCGTTCACATCTTTTAATCTATAGTATCGAAGATTAAACGAAAAATAATCGGTTTATTTTTATTAATCGGTCCAACCTTCGAATAAAATTGCTTCGAGATTTTCACTTGGATTGTTTGGATTTGGGATATATATTTCAGTTTTTTTTAGTCTTCCACTAGTGAAATGTATTGAAAAGTCGGGTTGTTCTTCCAGCGCAATGTAGTCCTTAATTAGCATGACTACATATATTTTTGATACATCTTTAGGAATACCATCTTGTGTAAGATATTTACTAAATACTTTATGAGGATGTTCCAATTCATACATTCCTCGAACTCTTAGATTTGAAAGTTTTAATGGATCAATCCCCTTGACACGTGCTAATTCTTTAGAAACCATTAATGTAGCATTTGTACTTGTTACTGCCTCCCTAATCTCATTAATCATGTTTAAATAAGTAGAACGGTCGGCTACCATTGTATTTCCATAAGCAAACCAAAGCGAGAGAAGTTTGTTATTTTGAACGTTTAAATTTCCAGCTACGTATATGACCTCTTTTCTATCCCATCCTTCCTCTCTAATCAATCTAGGTAAGTTCTGGCTATCTGGATAGATGTAATCTTTTGGGTATGAACTGTTTAACGGTAAAGAAGAATAACTTTGATCGTTTATTTTTTTCGGCTCAACACCAACACCACCTTTAATAATAAAATCAGGGAAGTTAGAGGAATTGCCTGTCCAACTTAGATATTCATTGTACTTTCTCATTTTTTCATGTTCGTGTTGATATTGACTAGCGCCTGTGCAGAACATATCTTTTACGAAAAATTCAAGGCTATCTCCAGCAGCATTTGCAGATCCATTTGACCGAAAGATTGGTGTGAGAACACTTGAATTCCTGTCGAGAATGTTTTTTAAAGCTACTAAAACATTTGTTGTAGGTGATTGTGTCATTCTAATTCTCCTTCTGTTTCACTAATATTTTCATAATCTTAGTTATAGTTGATGCTTATATATTCTCATAGATACAAGGACTGGCCAAACCAAAAATATTATGATAAAATGCTATGTATTCAAAAGGAGTGATTACTAGTGGAAGTTGCTGAAAGAGAAAAGAGAACTTTTGTGTCTTCGCTTACTTTCAAGCCGCAAGAAGTACAAGATATTCTATTCAAAAAAATTCGTGAAGAAAACGAATTTGTTAAGACAAATATTACTGAAAAAGACAGATTAGAAGAGAAAGAAATGATGAGGAAACTTCATTATGCCGAAGAAAAAATAAATATAGTCTCCTTGTTTTCTGGTGCAGGTGGTCTAGACTTGGGGGTAGAACTCTCAAGTATGGTCGTTCAATTTGGAGAAGAGGAAGCATACAAGGCATTTGAAAACAAAGAAGACTATTTGAAATTGCGAAGTAAAGTAAAATGCAATTTTGTTTATTCAAATGATATGTTTGCTTCGGCGAATTTAACCTATATTTCCAATTTTTCTACTACTGTTACTAAAGTTCAAAAGGATATTCGTAAAGTAGCAGAGTTTCCAAAATGTAACCTTATGCTCGGAGGATTCCCGTGTCCTGGGTTTAGCAGTTCTGGTCCTCGATTACTTGATGATTCAAGGAATTTTCTATACGTTCATTACATCCGTGCTTTAGTACAAAGTAAACCTCAGTTTTTTGTCGCTGAAAATGTAAAAGGTCTTATGACAATGGCAAAGGGGCAAGTTCTCAGTCAAATGATAGAGGACTTTAAAGCGGCAGGCTATCACGTTACCGCTCATTTAGTGAATTCTCGTGATTATGGTGTTCCACAACTCCGTGAAAGAGTATTTATTGTAGGAATTCGAAATGATATTCGTGAAAAGTATGGTTTTGAATATGAGGTTCCCGATGCGACACATGGAAAAGGAAAGTTACCATATGTCACTTTGAAAGAATCGATTAGCGATTTACCTCTAGTAGCTACAGACGTTTATGAGGGTTCGTTTTCAAGTATGTATATGAGTCGTAATCGTAAAAAGAAATGGAACGAGCAAAGTTTTACCATTCAAGCGAGCGGTAGACAAGCTCCAATGCACCCTCACGGTGAGCCTATGAAGAAAATTGGAATAGATTCTTGGGAACTTCAAGGTGATTTTAATCGTCGTTTGTCAGTGCGTGAAGTTGCCCGAATTCAATCCTTTCCTAACTGGTTTGAATTTTCAAGTGGCAATAAAGAAAACGTTACGAAAAATCATAAACTTAATGAACAATACAAACAAATAGGCAATGCAGTGCCGGTCTTACTAACTGAAAAAATGGTTCGTCCAATTATTAAGTTCTTGTATAAAAAAATTATTTAAGAAGAGATGCTCCAAAAAGCCAACTGAAGGATATCATTAACAGTCCAGTTAATGCTCTTTCGCAGGATTATATATATGAGTTCAGAAGATAACACCATAGGCTTTCATAGTAATATTCAAAGACAGCTAGGGAATGAAGAGCTAGAAAGTTAGAGAAGCTAGTTCTTGAGGAGCTAAAGTCATATAACGCAGTAGCTAATGACGAGAAAGTGGAAATATTGCCACGATTTACGGTTGAGGAATGGAAAGCAATTACGTCTCCTATCATGCTAGGTGGTCAAAGAATACAAACGGTGCTCTATACGAGTAAATATATTCTGGATCGTGCCTTGGAAATCGCGGAGCTTCGCTTAGAAACGGAGGGAGATCTTCGTGAATGGCGTGAGAAACGCCGAAGGGGCAGAGTGAAGGTGAAGTTGGATCATGAGCAGTATGTGGACTTGGGGAAGGTTGTTGAAGTTCGGAATATTTAAGGTTAGTGAAAATGAAGTAAGGGTTGTCTAATGAATTCCATAATTATGAATTTATTGTTGACAACCCCAGCGGATTAAAATATAGTAATCCCATCAGATTAATACAAATTATTGATGTTTAAATTTTAGTGATTGGGAGTACGAAACGGAATATGCTGACTGGTTCAACCAGAGGCTCAGGGGACAAACGCTAGTCGTTGTCATCTGAGCCTTTTTGGCGAACGGTCACTTTGCCGTAATAATAACTAACAGAGGTGAAGTCAATGGCTGCTGCTGAAAAAATCAGATTTGAGAGTGTCACCAAAACGTTCAGTGTCCGAGATTCTAAGCAAAAGGAGGGAACGCAGCAATTCACGGCGGTAAAAGAGTTGGACTTTTCCGTAAGAAAAGGTGAATTCATGACGATAGTGGGGCCAAGCGGGTGCGGTAAGTCAACTTTGCTTGATTTGATTAGTGGTTTATCATTCCCCACACAGGGTCGCATTTTAATAGATGGTCACCCAATAACAGGTCCAGGGCTTGATCGAGGTATTGTGTTTCAGCAGTATGCTTTATTTCCTTGGAAGACGGCGCGTGGCAATATTGAATTTGGGTTAGAGGCAAAGGGGATTCCGAAGCATGAACGTAGCGAGCAGGTTGGGCATTTTCTTTCGTTAGTTGGGCTTAGTGATTTTGGAGACCGTTATCCACATGAGCTTTCCGGGGGGATGAAGCAGCGTGTAGCCATTGCCAGAAGTCTTGCCTTTAACCCAGATGTCTTGTTAATGGATGAGCCTTTTGCCGCACTGGACGCCCAAACACGTGAATCTCTGCAAAGTGAGCTTTTACGGATTTGGCAGAAGACCCAAAAAACCATCATTTTTATTACGCATGGCATTGATGAAGCCGTTTATCTTGGGGAGCGGGTAGTCGTCCTGACACCAGGACCCGGGACGGTGAGGAAAATTGTAGATATTCCGCTAACATCACGATTGGAAGATGCGGATATTCGCTCACATCCTGATTTTGTGAAGGCTCGACATGAGGTATGGGGTTATTTGCATGAGCCTGAATACAAAGGTGCATATATTTAATCTATAAAGGGGGGGATTCCCATCGAATCCGTTAAGTCTGTTCATTCAACGTTACAGCTAAAGAAACGAAATCCTATTTCTTTTTCCGGCGTGCTTAAAGTGTTTAAACAGTCTATTGTTTTAGTCTTATTGTTCTTACTATGGGAAATCGCACCACGGGCGGGCTTAGTTGACGCAGCATTTTTCCCGCCTATTTCTGAGGTAATCACCGCCTTATGGAATTTGATAGCTTCAGGTGAGCTATTCACTCATTTCTTAGCGAGTATCATTCGCTCGTTCAGTGGATTTGCATTAGCGTTAGTGATTGCGATCCCATTAGGTTTATTAATTGGCTGGTATCCCTTAGCTAGGGAGTTATTAAATCCAGTGTTGGAATTGTTCCGAAATACAGCTGCGCTCGCTTTACTTCCGGTATTTATGCTGCTGTTAGGGATTGGTGAAACCTCTAAGATTACAATCGTCTTATTTGCTTGCACATGGCCTATTCTTCTAAATACGATTGCTGCTGTAGGTAACGTCGATCCCTTACTTATTAAAGCGGCTAAATCCATGAATATTAAGTCGTTCAAGTTATTTCTAAAGGTGATTTTGCCGGCATCCGTGCCAACTATTTTTACAGGGATTCGAATGGCAGGAACAGGGGCGATATTAGTATTGATTGCTGCAGAAATGGTAGGGGCAAAAGAAGGCTTAGGCTATTTAATCACTTATTCTCAATATAACTTTCAGATCCCTCAAATGTACGCCGGTATATTAACCATTGCTTTGTTGGGTTTGCTAATCAACCAAGGCTTGACCATGCTCGAGCGTAAATTTTCTAAATGGAAGCAACCGGTGAATGAATAGAAGGATGATTTTGAATGATATTTTTTCGGAATAATACCAACTAAACAAATTGAATTAATTACACTTAAAACAATCTAAAAAGGAAGAGTGGCGGAGGGAAGTTTGGAACTGTAGCTCAGGAAAATACAATTCATTTGGAAAAGGAGAAGTGAGATGAACAAAACAGTAGCACTGCTTATACTTGTAGGCTTGGTTAGTGGTATTTTATCTGGCTGCTCAGAGGGGAAGTCCTCCGCCAAAAGTGGAGAAGATCAGATCCTGCAATATCAGTCTGCACCTGGAAGTGTCTCTTTCCCAGAGTTGGCCGCCGATTTAGGTTACCTAGGAGATTTGAAGTTAGAGTCTATAGGTGACAGCGTGGGTGGTCCGGAAAGTATTCAATTAACCGCGACGAAACAAATTGACTTTGGTGCAGCATTCAATGGAGCCATTATTAAATCCTACGCCAAGAATGTGAAAATAAAGTCGGTCATTGGCTCCTACGGCAGTGATCAAAATACGTATGTAGGTGCATATGCCCTCGAGGGGGGAGCTATAAAGTCGGCTAAAGATTTTATTGGTAAAAAAGTAGGGGTGAATATTCTCGGTGCCCATTCGGAATTCGTCATTAAAGATTATTTACGCCAAGGTAACTTGACCGAAAAGGAAATTGAACAAGTAACCTTAGTGACAGTTCCAAGTTCTAGTGCAGAACAGATTCTGCGAAATCATCAGATCGATGTGGTTATGTTAAGCGGGATTGCCCGGGATCGGGCTTTAACAACAGGTGGGGTCGCAGAAATTTTTAAGGATATTGATGTGTTTGGCACAGAGTTTACTGCGGGTGATTATTTCTTTACAGATCAGTATATCAAGGATAATCCGAATACCGTCAGGCAATTTGTAGATGGAGTTGCAAAAGCCATTGAATGGGCCCGAACGACACCTAGGGAGGAAGTAATTAAACGATTCGAGGAAATTATTAATAAGCGTGAACGCAAGGAAACCACAGATAATCTTAAGTTTTGGAAGAGTACGGGCATCTCTGAAAAAGGCGGTGTGATCACACCCTCGGAATACGATGTCTGGATTGATTGGCTTGTGGCAAATGGGGAGCTAAAGGAAGGCCAAGTGAAACCGGAAGAGTTATATACGAACGAATTTAATCCATTTGCTAAATAATTTTTTATATAAGTTGACTCTACAACAATCTAAAAAGGGAGAGTGGCAGAGGGGAAGTTTGGAACTGTAGGAGCGTGAGCATCCGCCTTTGTGTACGGATTTCCTTAATAGAAAATCAAACAATAGGAGTGGTTAACATGACAAAAAAACAAATGAAATTAGGGGCATTCATTAATCTACCCGGTCATCATGTAGCAAGCTGGCGTCATCCTTCTTCAGGGGCAAGTCGGGCATTTGATTTGGAGTATTTAACGGAGATTGCACAAACGGCTGAGCGTGGCAAGTTCGATATGATATTTTTTGCAGATGTATTAGGTCAAAAGCTGTCCGGAAATGCACAATCATCATTAAAGCTAGATCCCGTTATTATTATCTCAGCACTTGCAGCAGTGACTAAGAATATCGGGCTAACGGCCACGTTGACTACTACCTATAACGATCCATACCATGTAGCGCGTAAATTCGCAGCGATTGATCATTTGTCCAAGGGGCGTGCCGCCTGGAATGTAGTAACATCAGCCAATGAGGGTGAAGCTCTCCTGTTTGGTAAAGATAAACATTTGCAGCATGCGTCCCGCTATGAACGTGCTGAGGAATTTGTGGAGGTTGTCAAACAGCTCTGGTTGTCTATTGAGTCTGAGGCGCTTGTTATCGACAAGGAGCAAGGTCGGTATTTAGATGTAGAAAAGGTACATCCTGTTGATCATCAGGGAGCTTGGTTTAAGGTACAGGGTTCACTGGATTCATCAACCACACCACAAGGGCATCCCGTGATTGTTCAGGCCGGATCGTCTGAATCTGGAAAAGAGTTAGCCGCGAAGACCGCAGAGGTTATTTTTACAGCATGGCAGACGCTTGAAGAAGCGCAAACCTTTTATCGTGATGTGAAAGGGCGGTTGGCTAAATATGGACGTAAACCGGAGGACTTGAAGATTATGCCGGGTGTGTTTATTACTGTAGCGAAAACAGAGGAAGAAGCTTTGCTGAAGCAGCAGCAATTAAACAGCTATATTTTACCTGAAGTAGGACTATCGTATTTGTCGTCTTTCACTAACATTGATCTGTCAGGGTATGATGTCGAAGAACCACTTCCGGAATTCAGTTCAATTGAAGATGACACCAATCCGCGGATCCGCTACAACATTATTCGTGATATCGCCAAACGTGAGAATCTGCAATCTATTCGTGCAATCTATGAGCGTATCGCTGGAGCACGCGGACACCGGGAAATCGTTGGAACCCCTGAACAAATCGTAGATCAATTAGAAGAATGGTTCTTAAACGATGGTGCAGATGGATTTAATGTGATGCCTCCCCATTTCCCGGAGGGCTTTAACGATATTGTTGAATTAGTGATTCCTGAATTACAGCGTAGAGGCTTATTCCGTACTGAATATGAGAGTTATACGCTTCGAGGAAATTTAGGGCTATCTGTACCTGTTGTAACAACACTTGAAAAAGCACTAACCGGTGCGAGTACAGGAGGGAATGTGTAATGAGCAAAGCAGTCATTATTAATGGAGGAAATACTAGAAAATCTCGATTAACAGCTATTCATCAGCAGGTTGAAAGATTTCTAACGCAAGAGGGGATTTGGCATCATTCGATCTATGTACATGAGTTACCAGCGGACGATTTGCTTACGGCCAATTTCGCCAGTGAGGCGATTCTGCGGGCCAATGCGCTAGTGGAAGAAGCGGATATTGTCGCCGTATTAACGCCTATCTATAAAGCCTCCTATACGGGAATCTTGAAGACCTATTTAGATCTCCTTCCGCAAAAAGCGCTGGTTGGTAAGCGAATTGTACCTATTGCTATTGGGGGTTCGTTAGGCCATCTTCTAGCGATTGAATATGCATTAAAACCCGTCTTATCTGTACTGGGTGCTACTGAGATTTTAAATACGGTTTATTTCTTGGATCGGCAAATTGAACGTTTAGAAGCTGATGGGTATCGTATTGATGAGGAAGCGGAGCAGCGGCTAACCGTGGAATTACTAAAGCTTGCACCTGCAAAAATAACTAATTAGACTAGGGAGAACAGGAAGTTAGGGGTTAACATTAACGCAGCCTTTCGGGGTTGCGTTTTTTGTGTTGTGATTGTTAATCTCATGAACCAACGTTGAAAAAGGTCCCCAGTCTCCATTTGGTGAACTATAAGTTGTATGATGGTTTTTTGCCATTCCACGATTACATCAAAAGATTTGTTAATGGTTTGGGCGTTTCTCCGTATTAACATATGTAAGTTTCTTCACAACAAATTGCGCAATTTGTTTAGCTTTTCGATGAAGGTGAGTGGAAGGAGGGTGGAGATGGAGGTTATCCAAGGTAAAGTGGAGCGTTACATGAATACCGAAAGATCACGTGAAGCTATCATGTCCAAAGAGGAATTTATCCGGATGTATGATACGTACTACCAACGTGTTTACAAATATATCTGTTATCGGATTAATAACCACCACGCGGCAGAGGACATATGCAGTCAGGTGTTTGAGACTGTGATGTGTAAGTATTATAGTTTTTCACAAGAAAAATCCAATTTTGAGGTGTGGCTGTTTGCCATTGTAAGAAATGCTGTGACGGACTACTTTCGGGCGCAGAAGAAAAGAAGCTATACCTCACTGGATTCGTTGCTGGAGCTTATATTTCCCAAGCCGTCTCCTGAGGAGCTGGCGATCCGTGAGGATAATAATCAAGCACTGTTCAAGGCGCTCTCCAAGCTGCGTGAGAAGGAACGAAATATCATTGCAATGAAATATGGGGCTGGGCTGAAAAATTCCGAAATTGCACAGATCATGGGAGTTAGTGAGTCCAATATCGGTGTCGTAGTATATAGAAGCTTGAAAAAACTGCATATTTCCTTAAAGGCAGGAGGGTTCAAAAATGAATAAGAAAGATGATCTCACCAAATTCAACAAGACCATAGAACTGCTTGAGAATGCCGAACAGGGCAGCACTACCGCCAAAGAAAGAATCTATAACCGCTTGATATACAAATTGGACCATGGGGCACTTAACCCCCAATCAGAGATAAAGGACGGGATAACGATGAAAAAAAGCAGCTGGAGAAATGCAATAGTGATTGGCAGTGCAGTAATTTGTCTGGGTGGAGCATTCTCTGCAACCTCCTATGCACAGGATATGTTCCAGTCGATCATGGCAAAGTTTGAAGTGGGAAATCTCGAAATCACACAATACGATAAGGAAATCCCATCGGCTGCACAGTCAATGACTCCATCTGAAGATGCCCAAGGTGGGGAGAATGCGGTCATTGAATTGCCGGTTGCAGCTAAGTTGAGCCTAGATGAAGCACGTGCAGCACTTGGCATGAACTTCCCGGCACCCGATTGGATGGGAGACTATGAGTTTGTGAATTGTGTTCTTCAGGGGACCAGCATGGTTGAAGTGCAGTATAATTCCGGTGAGAATGCTGTGAATTTTCTAATCTCCAAGGGCGGGGACAATGGGATCAGCACTACGGAAGAAGTGAAGACAGAAGTAATTAACGGGACTAAGGTTTATTATGCAAATGGAATTGTGATTTGGGAAGAGGATGGCTATACAGTAGAGTTGTATTCCCAAGTAGACTTTGACCAAGCTACACTAGGGAAAATCATTGATAGCTTTAACATTGGTGCGCCTGTTCAGCCTTTAGAGCAAGGTCAAGTGAAGGAGAACTCGCAAAAGAATGGCGCAGCAGTTGCAGCTCCGGCTCCGGCTCCGGCTGTAGATTCAAAATAAAAGACTTACTCTGGGCAGCAGCAGCCTATAGTTACAGACAGAAGACGCGAGGGGATTAGTCCCCTGAGCGTCTTCTTTTTTGAGCACACTTTTATAGAACGTTCCCCAACCATTGCCACCCCCCAAAAACAAAAGTATAATTGATAATGATTATCAATTGATGAATGAATAAAGAGTTAAGTGCATTTATATAAGCAGTAAAGAGGTGACAGAATGCAAAAACAATCGCAAAAGACGGATTTAAGCGAGGTTAGAAAATATATAGAAGAGAATTTCACGAAGCACCTGTCTTTAGCACATTTAGCTAATCTTTCTGGTCTTAGTTCCAGTTATTTTTCCTCGGCGTTTAAACAGGAATATATCCAAAGTCCAATGGAATACGTTACCCAGCTGCGGATTCAAAAGGCTAAACAATTATTGCAAAAGGAAGACGTTCGCTTGAAGTTTATAGCAGAAGCGGTTGGATATAGTGATGAGTTTTATTTTAGCCGAGTGTTCAAAAAGGTCGAAGGGATATCCCCAACGATGTATTCCAGCCAGCAAAAATCTCATATCGGTGTTGTAACTGGGAACATGATGGGGTATCTACACGCGGCAGGGATCATCCCGTTTGCTGCACCTTTAAGTGCAAAGTGGACACCGTACTACTATAATTTGTGGGCGCAAGAAATCGAGCATAAGGTAACCTTGACGCAAAACAAAAATTATTGCAGCCCCAATGAGCTATTGCATTTGCCAATTGATCTTCTAATTTCTCCCAAAGATTTGTCGTCAGAGCTGGTAAAACGGATAGAGGATCATTTTCCAATCTATTGGCTGGATGATAAGCAAGATTGTTTAGTAGCCTTAACTGAACTTGCTGCCCGACTAAATAAACAAGAAGAAGCGAAACAGTGGATCACACAGTATAGGGCAAGATTGGAAGACGTTCGGCGCAGGTTAGACTGGACCTCTACACCATCTAAAGTTCTAGTTATACGTATCTATCAGCAGCAAATCTTTGCTTATTGTAATACAGGCATTCAGCATCTTTTATTTCAGGATTTGGGAGCGGAATCTAGTTATGAGCAGCCCGGTCTATATAATGCAGAGATTACTTTTGAAGAGTTAAGTAGATTGAAGGTAGATAAGCTGTTTACGATTATTTGCCCCGATGATGAGTCACGAGCAACATGGCATCATTTGCAGAGAGAGGTTGGGTTCAGACAGTTAGAGGCTATTAAGCAGCAACAAATCTATGTTATTCACTCCGATCCTTGGTTTGAATATTCGCCTGTAGCTTTAAAGCGGATGCTAGAGGAAGTTGCAGTAATGATGATACCTTGAAAATGTACATGTCTAATCATAAGATGTTACATGGTCAATGCGTCCTATCTCTTATACACTCAATACTGAGAATGATTATTATTGAGAATATAGGAAAGAGGGAAGGTCTATCATGAAGGGGTTTAATACAAAAACAATAAGTTATGTTGTAATGGTTGGTTTATTATCCATTCTACTGACAGCTTGCGGCGGCAATAATACAGCTGATCAGCAAGCAACAGATACTCCAGTAACAACCAGTGAAGCGAGTGCAACTGCAACGGAGGAACCCGCTGTACAAGAACCGGAAGTAGCGGCTAGAGAAGCGTTTGTAGTAACTGACCAAGTAGGCAATACAGTAAACATTCCGGGGACTGTACAAAAGGTGTATGCCCCTGGTCTAGAGGATTACTTAGTTACCCTTGGTGTAACCCCAGTAGCCCAATGGTCCACGGGTGAAAGACCGCAGCAGTATCTACAGGATACGTTAAGTGGCGTAAAAGAAATCAGCTTCGCTAATGGTGTTCCCTCTCCAGAATCTGTAGTAGATTTGGAGCCGGAATTAATTATATTCCCCACTGCTTTTTATGCACAAAATGGTGTTTATGAAAACTACTCGCAAATTGCTCCAACTTACGTGTTTAAGAATGCACTCGGCAATGTAGTGGAGGCCACAGAAACGATTGCGAAATTGCTAGGTTTAGAGGATAAAGCAACAGAAGTTATTGCTGCTTACAATACAAAGCTAGAAGCAACTAAAGCAAAGTTAGCCAGCGTTTCTGCCGGTAAAAAAGCAATTTATATTAATGCGAATGCCCGTGCGATCTTTTTAGTGGGTAACTTCCATTACGGGGGTTATGTGCTGAGTGAGCTAGGCTTTGCTCAAAGTGCTCTTGTAGAAGGAGAAATGTCCGCTGATATTTCGCTGGAAATGTTGTCTGATTTAGACGCGGATTATATCTTTATTAACGATAATGATGGTCTGGGAGATGCTTTCCTGGCAGACATTAAAGCTAGTCCTTTATGGAAGGCGCTGCCTGCAGTTCAAGCAGGTAAAGTGTTCGATGTGGATGGCGATCACTGGAGATCCAGTGGATTAATTGCTTATCAAAAAACGATGGACGATATTGTAGCGTTCCTGCTGCCATGATTATCAAACCGTACGTAAAACCAAACTATGAAACGATGCTGATCACGAGTAAAGCTAATCATAAGGACTATGAAATTTTTATTGCCAAACCTTTGGATGAGCCTGCAAAAGATGGCTACGGTGTCATTTATGTTCTTGACGGTAATGGACTTTTTGAAACCGCTGCTGAAATCACCCGATTGCTGACGCGTAAGCCTAAAGGCTATCCACCCGCGATTGTTGTTGGCATTGGTTATCCTGGGGGTGAGGCGTTTGATACCGTGCGTCGAACCTATGATTTAACCATGCCAGCCGAGCTCGCGAATTTACCGAAACGTCCCAACGGGGAGCCTTGGCCTGAATTTGGCGGGGCAGATGAGCTGCTAGCTTTTTTTGAAAAAGAGTTAATGCCAGCCATTGCCCAGCGGTTCGTTATCAATAAGCAGAAGCAAGCATTGTTTGGTCATTCCTTTGGCGGATTATTTGTTCTGCATGCGTTGTTTACACAACCCACCTTGTTCTCACATTATATTGCAAGTAGTGCTTCCATCTGGTGGAATGATTACGCACTTTTAAAGGAGTATGAGAATTTTAAAGCTGATTTACACAGCAATACGCTAAGTCAGTTACCTAAAACGCTTATGATTGCTGGTGGAGAAGAGCTGGATTATATGGTCAAGGCTAGCTTGGATTTATGTAACAGCATGATGGCCTTACACCTTCCAAGCTTTGAAGTAAGCTGGGCATTGCTTGAGCAAGAGGAGCATGTGAGCGTAATCTCGGGTGCGATTAGTCGGGCCGTCAAATTTTTGCTTACCACATCCTCTGACTTAAGTTAGATAGAAATCATATTCGTTTGCATCTGAGCTGGCCCTTGGCTGGCTCTTTTTGTAAAGTGAAGGGAAAGGGTTGGAAACATTGGCCGCAAATGTTCAGAAATCATCACTAGCAGGAGAAAAAAAGTTCTCCTTTTTATTATTGCTAATCCTCATGCTCCTCCTATTAATAGGCGTATTAGTGCTTGCTATGGCCCTTGGCGCGAAAAAAATACCCTTCGCAGATGTATTCATGTCGATCATCGCTTTTGATGATAAGGCGTCTACTCATCAGGTGATCCAGTCGATTCGTTTGCCCCGGGTACTTGCCGCTATGGCAACAGGCGCTGGATTTGCAGTAAGTGGAGCGATTATTCAAGGGATTAGTCGCAATCCTTTGGCCGATTCGGGGATTCTTGGATTAAATGCTGGGGCCGGGGTCACGTTAGTTATTGCTATGGTTTTCCTGCCGACGATTTCATTCACAGGTACACTTTGGCTCTGTATTCTAGGTGCGGGATTGGGCGCAGGTTTAGTCTTTAGTGTGGGCTTATTAAGTAAACGAGGCATGACGCCTATTCGGCTTGTATTGGCGGGTGCTGCCATCTCTGCTATGCTAACTGCCCTAAGTGAAGGAATAAGTATCTTTTTTTCAGTGGCTCAGCAGGTGGCTTTTTGGTATGGAGGAGGTTTAAGTGGCATTAGTATGGCTCATCTACAGCAAATGTTGCCTTGGATGCTTCTTGCGCTATTACTTGCCATCGTAATTTCAAAGTCGATTACTATACTTTCTGTAGGGGATGAGACAGCGGAAGGGTTAGGCGTTAATATAAAACTTATCAAAAATCTTTCGCTTTTAGCCGCATTCATGTTAGCTGGGATTTCATGTGCTTTAGCCGGATCTGTAAGCTTTGTGGGCTTAATTGCTCCGCATTTGGTACGTTACATAGTGGGTGTGGATTATCGTTATATTATTCCATTATCCGCAATTCTGGGAGCCACCCTTGTTGTGCTTGCTGATTTAGTGGCACGAATCGTAAATGCCCCTTATGAAATACCTGTAGGTGCTGTAATTGCGGTTATTGGTGTTCCGTTCTTTCTATATTTGGCTCGTAAAGAAAGGCGGGAGCTATAGTGAAGCTAAGATGGAAGTTTATAATTATAGCAATCATTTTACTGCTAGGCTTTATATATAGTGTATCTACTGGTCAAAGCAGCTTAAGCTTACAAGAGTTATGGCAAACCGTATTGGGAAATGGAACACCGAGGCAGGAGCTTGTACTTTTTCAGTTCCGTATTCCACGTATGATCTTGGGTTTTCTAGTAGGTGGCGCGTTGGCAATAGCAGGAATGCTGCTGCAAGCCATAAGCCGAAATGCTTTAGCAGACCCGGGCATATTGGGGATAAATGCTGGTGCTGGATTATCCATGATGTTATTTTTGCTGTTACAAAATAGCTCAACCGGCTTACATACTTATGTTCAGCCACTGTATGCTTTATTGGGCGGATTTATCGTTGTTGCTCTATTATTTATGCTTTCTTATGATCGCAATCAAGGCATTATTCCCATTCGATTAATTTATACTGGTATTGCTGTTGCGGCTGCGATTAGTGCATTTATGATTGTGTTAACCTTCGTACTAGATCCTTCGCAATATCAGATGATTAAGGTGTGGCTGGCAGGGAACATAGGGAATAGTAATTGGAGTCACGTGTATGCTATGCTGCCTTGGTTACTTCTTATTGTGCCTTTATTAATTCGGAATCATCTTATATTGGATGTACTAAGGCTTAACGATCCTGTAGTCATTAGTTTAGGGGTATCTCTAAATAAGTATCGTGTTTGGTTTTTAGTGTGTAGTGTATTATTGGCGGCACCAGCGGTTGCTGTCAGTGGGAGCATTGGATTTGTAGGACTAGTAGTTCCACATTTAGTTAGACGACTCTTTCGTGGCCATAAAATAATGATTCCCGCATGTTTATTAATCGGTGGCGGATTAGTTGTTATTGCAGATGCGCTTGGTAAAATGGTAGTAGCCAATACTGAAATACCAGCAGGAGTAATCGTGGCTTTAATCGGAGCTCCATACTTTTTATATTTATTGATTAAAAGTGAATAACTGAAAAAAGCTATTGTGTGATTGGTGCTGGAAATAAAAAAAGAATGCCTTGATTATGCTATAATCCAAGGCATTCTTTTTATATCGTTTTCGTTTTCAGCTTTTCTAAAAGAACTTTCCACCAGTGTATAGATTGCTCAAGTTGAGAAGCGTAGTAGCTTTCCATGAAATCTACACTTTCACGAGTGGAGCTATCTACATCTATTTGCTGGTAGATTTGATTTAATTGATCTTTTTTTATAAGTGACTGTTCAATTTTCTTCTCGATAATCGGGATCACTTTATCAGTCTCTACAAAACGAAGATTCACAAGAGCGACAATCATATCTGAAATAGATTCTGCATCTTCTATTACCTTATAAATTTTGAGCGGGAGCTGCTTGCGCCCTTTATCGGTAATGGAAAACACCTGTTTGTCTGGACGATGTTCTTCTTTGATAATCTCTACCTGTTCAACTAAGCCCTGCTTCGAAAGAGATTCAAAGTGATAATACAGTTTGCTTTCAGATAGATTGAGCAATTTATCAAAAGGAATAGGGGTGGATAGTTCTTTTTTTAATTTATAAGGATAATTATTTTCATCCATTAACTTACTTAAGATATAAATTTGAATTGACATCACAGAACCCACTCCTAATTGTTGGCTAAACTCTATCTTACCAAACCTAGGCGGTTATTTCAGCTGTATTTTTAACTTCAACGGGCAGTATAGTTTCTTTAGTCACAGGTACAGGTTTATGAACAAACCGGACGATTACAATGTTAATCATCATAGCCCCGGCAAATACGCCTGCTAATCCCCATAAGAAGGGGGCTGGACTAATGGAACCAAACATTTGTGCCAAATAAGCTTGCACAGAATAATACATCGGGGTGATGCGGCCGAACCAATCGTATGGTGTATACATCATATCACGAGGCATGGTAGCACCATTGGCGATGGTTTGCATGAGCAGGATTGGAATATTTAAGACCATACCGCCTTCGCCAACTAGGAAGACCATAATCGCACACACGTTGAATGCAGCCATATACATTAGAATTTGTTGAGCAGCAACTGGTAACAGTAAGGATAGGTCTACATCTGCAACAGAGAAGGCAATGGTTAAAGCAACGACTGTTGATAATACAGCGATTAATAAAGCTGTGAATTGAACGAACATAAACAGTTTTGTCTTGCTTGCTTTCCCGCGGTTCGCTTTAAAAGAAGCAACTAATTGCATGGAGGCAATCATTGCCCCAACATAACCAGCCATAGTTAAGAACATAGGTAACATGTTGTTGTGCATGCCGTCCGGAACATCATTGATGACAACATAATTCCCGACATAACTATTTTCAATTTGTGTAGCCATTGCGGTGGCTTGTTCTTCTGGTACGTTAAAGTTCATTAACACACCTTTTGCGGTTTGCTCTGAGAAGTTCGCGCTTAATTGTTTGTTAATTTCTCCTACAACGGAAGACATGGCTGAAGATACCATGGTGGCAGAAGCTTCGTTGACTGTGAAATCAATACTTGCGGATACCTTACCGCTTTGAACGTTGGCTGAAAATTCTTCTGGAATATGGACAACTAGAGCTAACTTATTATGTTCTAATTCATCCATCGCTTTTTTATTCGATACATCGGTTTTTATCGTTTTGAATGGTAAACTCTCCGAGAACTGACTCGAAATCTGAGCCCCATATTGACCTGCATCATCATTGACAATAGCAATTTTTAAATCATCCATGTTCCCTGGAAGTGCTGTATACCCTGGTAAGAAAATACCAAGCATCGCAATGGCATAGAACACACCCATAAAAATAGAACCAATGGCCCCTTTGGACTTCAAAAACTGTGAAAACTTCAACTGTATTCCTTCTTTCTTCTGAATAACACTTTTATTTTAGTACTCCAATTAAAGTACTTTTAACTGAGTGAAATTTATAGTACGATAATTCATTATAAATGTCAAATTTAAGATACAATGGGTAAGTAGTGAATGATTAAAAAAATGAATAACTGAAGGGACTTCGAATATGAACAAGGTTATTGTAATTGGTGCAGGCATATTAGGGGCTTCAGCAGCTTATCAGCTAAGTAAGTTAGGTGCTGAGGTCATCATTATAGATCGTAAGGATGTTGGACAAGCAACGGATGCAGCAGCAGGGATTATTTGTCCATGGTTGTCTCAACGCAGAAACAAAGCATGGTATCGTCTTGCTAAAGCGGGAGCAAGCTTTTATCCGGCACTTATTCAAGAGTTGGAAGAGGCTGGAGAAACCGAGACTGGATACGCAAAAGTTGGAGCGATATGTATCCATGAGGATTTGAAAAAGTTACTCGCGATGAAAGAAAGAGCGGAGCTGCGCAGAGAGGACGCCCCTGAAATAGGGGAACTTACGATGCTGACGGATCTTGAAGCGCAAGAGAAGTTTCCCTTATTGTCGGAAGGTTATCATGCGCTTCATGTATCCGGTGCAGCAAGAGTGAACGGACGTGAATTACGTGATGCTTTGCTAAGGGCTGCTCAGCGTAATGGTGCGCAAATGATTGAGGGAGATGCTATTTTAGAACATGATGAACATGAAATTAAAGGGGTTAGTGTAGGAGAACAGACATTCACAGCGGATGAAGTGATTGTGTGCGCAGGGGCTTGGTCTAACGCTTTGCTTCATCCGCTTGGGATCATGCTTCAGGTGCGTTATCAAAAAGCTCAAATTATGCATTTGAAGCTTGCTCAACAAGCGAGTACAGAGCAATGGCCTGTGGTAATGCCGCCTACAGATCAATATATACTCGCATTTGCGGATCAAAATATCGTGGTAGGTGCTACTCACGAAAATGATGTCGTAGGTTATGATACTGCTGTAACCGCAGGAGGAATGCAAGAAATTCTAAATAAAGGTCTTCAAACGGCTTCCGGTCTTGCGGATTGTAGCCTAAATGAGATAAGAGTAGGGTTCCGTCCATTTACAGCAGATTTTCTTCCCGTGTTGGGCAGGGTTCAAGGATGGAATAAACTAATTGTTGCTAATGGACTAGGATCATCCGGATTAACGATGGGACCCTTTCTTGGTGAGCAGCTGGCCAAGCTGGCCATGAATCAAAAGGTAGATATTCAGCTTGAAGACTATGCATTAGAGCATGCGATAAATGAGTAGTAAAAAAGGAGGTCAGCGATTCGATCCGCTAAAGTGCCACCATACGTATTCCTTAAAACGACAGAGATGTCGTTTTTTTTAACTAAACATTTATTCCTGCTTATTGTAAGACGCTCTTAATAAAGCTACTTCTCTGTAAACTCGTTGTCCTTCTGCTTGGCATTAGTCTACTTTAGATGCCTCTTCGAGAGAATGAATGAGAAATCTATGATCTATCGGTGAAGACATAACAATCAGGATCGTATAGGTTCCATACTTATCACATTGATTGCCAAACTCTTCAAGAGCATGTGTAGATTCGGTCACTACTTTTAATAAATAGCTGTGTTCTCCACTTATACGGTGGCACTCGGCAACTTGAGGAGAGGCATGGACAAAGTCAAGAAATGCCAGGCAGTCTCTAGTCCGAAACAACATATAGGCTGCCGTATTTTTCCCGATTTTTTCAGGGGAGATGATGGTGCGATATTCCTCAATGATTCCTTTCTCTTCCATTCTTCTAACTCGTTCCGTAACCGCAGGTTGAGACAGACCTACGGATTTCCCCAGTTCTGTCATTGAAATCCTCGCTTGATTTTGAAGATAGAAGAGAATTTGTTTGTCTACATGATCCACTTTGGATGGCCTCCTTTATATTTAAGGTAATTCATTAAAACTCCTTTAATTACTTTGTTAAATCATCATAATTGATTGATTATAATATGTAAAATGAATAATTTACATTATATAATATGACTCTCACCAAAATGATGATCTACACTTGGAAAGTTAGAGAGGATGGCTACCATTGAGAAAATTTGATTTAAATAAAGTAGGTACAGAAGATTTACAGGCACGTATTGATGAGTCTGGAGGAAACTCCCAATGAGACTCTCCCACTCCCGCAAAAATATAATCACATTAGCTGCTATATGTTTGTCCGCATTGATGTTTGGCCTCGAAATTTCCAGTGTGCCTGTGATACTGCCTACCCTGGAAAAGGTACTGCACGGTAGCCTCAAGGATATGCAATGGATTATGAACGCCTACACCATTGCCTGTGCGACAGTTCTGATGGCTGTTGGAACGCTGGCTGACCGGTATGGAAGGAGGCGTATTTTTATTATCAGCCTTATCTTGTTCGGTATTACATCTTTGATTTGTGGCTTGGCGCAAAGCACATCGGTTCTGATCGCCAGCCGGTTCCTTCAAGGCGTGGGTGCTGGCGCGATGCAGATTTGCCAGATAGCCATTCTTTCACATCGGTTTCAGAAAGGAGAAGAACGCAGCAAAGCCTTTAGCACATGGGGGATCGTGTTTGGTATCGGTCTCGGTTTTGGACCTATCATTGGCGGTATGATCGTGGCTGTATTGAACTGGCATTGGGTTTTTCTGGTCCATGTCCCGCTGACCCTTTTTACTTTGATCCTTGTCTTCAGCGGCGTGGAGGAGTCCAGCGATCCACAGGCAAAAAAGCTGGACATTATCGGCATCGTCACGCTTTCGTTGACGGTTTTTGGCCTGGTCTATTTTATCACACAAGGGTCGGAACTTGGTTTTACCGGTACAGCATCCCTCAGCATCCTTGTTGCAGTGGCAATAAGTTTCATAGTATTTCTATTTGCGGAGAAGCACAGTACTCATCCAATGTTCGACTTTTCCGTATTCAAGATACGTAATTTTTCTGGTGCTCTCCTTGGCTCCGTCGGGATGAATTTCAGTTTTTGGCCATTCATGATCTATCTTCCAATTTATTTCCAGAGCGGGCTTGATTACGACATCGTAAGTGCCGGGTTGTCTGTTCTGGCTTATGCACTGCCCACCCTGGTAATTCCGCCTCTGGCAGAGCGATTTTCGCTCCGCTACCAACCGCGCATAGTTATCCCATTGGGTCTATTCGTTATCGGCTTGGGCTTCATTTTGATGAAGTATGGCAGCAGCGGTGATCACGCCAGCTGGTTGACTATGCTCCCCGGCTCTCTGTTGGCTGGTATTGGGCTGGGATTAACCAACACGCCTGTCACCAACACGACTACCGGCTCGGTACCTAGTACTCGTGCAGGTATGGCTTCCGGCATAGACATGAGTGCCAGATTAATCAGTCTAGCCATCAACATTGCCGTAATGGGCTTCATTTTACAGGAAGGCATCTTTTCTTATTTGAAGAAAGCTTTTCCTGAGACTGTCGATGTTTTACAATTGCGATCTTTGGCCGAAAAAACAGCTGCCGGAAACACTTCGTCTCTCAATCAGGGTTTTCCAGAACTATCCTCACTGGATGCATCTGGAGCTATCGTCCATGCCTCGCTTGTACACGGCTTTGGTTTGGTGATGCTCTATGGCGGTATTGGTGTCTGGGTGTTGGCCGCGATCAGTTTTATAATTTTTGGACCCAAGAGAGCATTGTTGCAAAAGTAGAGAGTGAAGACTATCGCGCCCACAAGCGATTCGTGAGTCTCAACTGATTAAGCCGCTAGTATTATCACGTAAAGTCGTTGTATTATTGCTTTGGAACAAAACTGAAAAGAAGTAACGTTAAAAACCCCTTCTAGCGAAGCTTTTTTTTATCCTTTATACTGAAAAGACCAATTAATCTTCCTAGGAGTTGTCTAACGAATCATGATAAAGAAAGAAGTCGCGCATATACGCAAGCAATTTAAGCTGGATCACGATTTAATGAGTATTTACGATATTCTCAACGTGTATATTATGAAGGAAAGCAACGAGATCTATCATTGGGAGCGCCAGCCATTTGGAATGGTGGACAGAGAGAAGCAGGAGCTGTATATGGGCAATTTCAAAAAACTCCTGACCGGTGAACTGGATCAGAAATTGTTCGAGTTGAAGTTTCAAGCGGAAGCGGAGGAGCCAGCGCAGGTGATGCTTCATCAAGCTTTGGTGACAGGGGATCCAGATGAATGGCAGGACCTGATGCTACTGTTGGTGGACAGAATGATGGCGGATACTCATTATGAACGGGATACGGTGATCACTTTCGTTCGAGGACAGTATTTCCGCCCGACTAAAGATAGAAACGATGAAGCCGAGGAAAGTGAGAAAAACGAACTATTCGCGCATCCTTTTATCCTATGCAGCGTGAATTCCACGGAGAAACAACGGAAGGCTCTCTTGTTTGATTACGTGGAGCGGGAGTTCAAGTACAATGTCATTGTAGATCCGATCGTCAAGTTAAGCACACCGGAGCAAGGTTTCTTTTACCCAAGCGTGACGGACAATTATTCCGATGTGAACCGCATTCTGTATTGTACGGGGAAATCGAACTTTCCAGATCCGCATTTTGTCGGAGAGGTCTTGAATGCCGAAAGATCCAATACGGCTCTGGAAGAGAGAGCTATATTCGAAGACATCGTGAAGGAAGTGGCGGGCGAACAGCTTGATGCAACCACTCTCGCACAGGTGTACGAGGAGATCCATCAGGTCATCGAAACCAACGACGATAAGGAAGAACCTCCAAAGCTCGATTATAGAGACCTGGAACGTGTACTAACGGTAAGTGGCGTTGAGAACGTGACAATGGAAAAAGTGGAACGGGCGTTCGAAACGATCGTTGACGATAAGCATTATGAGATGAAGGCGAGCAGCGTAATGCCGAAATTCACTACCAAATCGATTAAGATCGATACAAAGGTAGCTACGATTTCGGTCAGCCCGCAGGATTTAAAATATGTGAAGCAAGTGAATTATCATGGGAGACGCTGCATTTTGATTGAGGTTGACGAAGATGCCGTGATCGAAGGATTCACCCTTACTACAGAGAATCTTTAGACCGCTTCAACAATGCTATGGGCTATCCTTAAAGTCTTTGAACAAGACTAAGGATAGCCCAATTTGTTTTGTGTCAAATACGGTGATTAAAGATATATTCGATATATTCTTTTGCGCTAGTATTAATTTCTTCATCGCTGGCTTGAAATGAAGCTCCAAAAACAGCAAAGTACGGTAGGGCTTCTGCGCCTACATGTTTGGCACTGGCGTTAAAGGGTGCGATCACTTCGTCTACGGTAAAAGAAACAGAGCCCTCTGGTTGATAATTTTCTTTTTTATCACCGATGGACAGGGCCAGCCCTAACTTTTTCCCGTTAAGCTTGTTCCCGTTTGATCCATAAGCCCATCCGTAAGCCAACACATCGTCAAACCATTTTTTTAATAGCGGCGGATAACTGTACCAATACAACGGGAATTGAAAGATCACTTGGTCATATGTTTCCATTAGATTCTGCTCTCTAGAAACATCAATATTCCAGTCAGGATACTCTTTATAAATCTCATGAAGGGTAATATCGTTGGGATATAACAGCAGTTCTTCTTTCCAGCGCTGGTTGACCCTCGAATTCTCAAGGTTTGGATGCGCCAAAATCACTAGTGTTTTCATGATGAATCTCCATTCTCAGGCCTATATTATTTATGAATATTATTATTATCTTGCAGGTTGTAAAAAAAGAAAATACACACAATAAAGTAAGATGGTTACTTCGAGGTGTGTACTGGACTCCGAAAAAAATATATGCAACAATGAAGTTTTGAGTAAGCTTAATTTGATCAGCATGAACGAGGTGTTATTCTATGAAACAATATCATTTAGGGATAGAGGCAACACTAGAAATCATCGGTGGAAAGTGGAAAGCTTTGATCATTTGCTTTTTGATGTCCGGTGCCAAAAGAACAAGTGAATTACAGCGTAATATTCAAGGCATCTCACAAAAGGTTCTGATCCAGCAGCTTCGTGAACTTGAGAGGGATGGGCTTGTCAAAAGATTCGTGTACCAGCAGATGCCGCCAAAAGTTGAATACAGCCTCACGGAATATGGCGTTACAGCCAATAAGATCGTGGATGTTATGTGTTCTTGGGGAAAAGAAAATATAAAAATAAGACAAAGACGAGGAGAAGAGATCGTCTTGTTGGAGGATACATGTCCTGGAGCAAATTAAAGCAACAACTGGAGAGTTTTCTATGTCCCGCGTTATCCGGCAAGGTTGAATATCGCGCAAGCAGCTACCGTTATTTACCTGATAAATCAGGGAGCTGTTATATTTCGGTAGATAAAAAGAACGTACTTAATATGAATGATAGAACTAACTCAATCAGATGGTATCAGACGGAGCAGGAGATTAAGAATGATTCAGAACTCCAAATTCCAATCCACCCTGAAGACATTGAAGCGGTTAGAAAAGATAGTAAAGGGAACATCCCGGAGGATCGTCTAATAGTCATTGCAAGAAGCAGAAAGATATCAGAAGTTGCAAAGGAGCTTTTGTCAGCACAGACGTCATTAAGTAAATCGAATTTTATCGTTATAGCTAATAAGTTTCTATCTACTTCTATAGAGGAAAGCATAGAGAGCGATGATATCTTATTGAATATTCTGGCTTTAGTGGACAGACGGGTTGGGAAAAAGCGGATTTTAAACATGAGCGAGAAGATGCAGTTAAAGCATCCGATTGTGCAATATTTTTATGAACTACGGCGTAGTACATTGTGAATATAACTAAACTCTCCCTTGCTCAATGGCACCTGCTTCATCCATTATAAATAGGTAATCATCTCCCCCATAGAGCGTATCTTTACCTGTATCCATAAAGGAGAGAAAATAGGATGGAACTCAAAAAAATAAATGACTCTATTTATTATTTGGAAAGTGTCCGAGAAACAGACAGACCTGTTTTGGGATATGTTGTAGGTGACAGCTTTTCAATTATGATTGATTGTGGTAATTCAAAATCGCATTTAGATGCCTTTATAAAGTGTTTAGATGATAACAATCTGCCACGTCCCAAATATGCTTTGATCACGCACTGGCATTGGGATCATACCTTTGGTATGCATGCTTTTGACGGGGAAACTATAGTCTCTTCAGCAACGAATGAGGCACTAAAGCGCCTGAAAGAATGGGAATGGGATGAAGAAGCTGTGGTAAAACGCTTAGAGACCAAAGAAGAAATAGCATTCGCCTATAACTGTATGAAAAAAGAATATGATACGTTTGATAAGATTAAGGTTAGCACAGGAAATATTATGTTCGAGAATGCTTTAACGCTGGATTTAGGGGGCACCACTTGCCAGATTATAAAGGTAGGAGGGCCACATGAAGACGATTCTTGTGTTGTATATATAAAAGAAGCGGGAGTATTATTCGCAGGCGATGCACATAGCGGGGATTATTATCATGGAGAAGGTAAAATTGATCCGATAAAAATGAAAGAATATATTGAGCTTTTATCGACTCTTTCATTTACTACGTATATCCCGGGGCACGACGCCCCTATGAGCAAGGAACAAATCATTCCCTTGTTAAATAGATTTTGTGAGGTCAAGTAAAGGCTAGCCTTACCACATAACAGCTTATTTTATTTGGCGACTTGTTAGGTATGAATTCGGTAGTGTACCGGACGCATGCCTTTTTGTTGTGCCTGATGGGGCAGTTCATAGAGGGGGCTTATTTGCGTTTATTGGGAAGCAGGGTTACGATTAACCATAAGCAGCCTTGCTTCAGACCCCTTCCGAGCTATTAGAAATCTTAGACGAATTATACATCGATGGCTGGGGACTTGTACAGAAAGGGAAACAGAAATGGATAAGAAAATAAGCGTAGAGAATCTAAAACTGACACCACAAAATGATACTTATTATATTGCTTGGAGTATCGGAGTCGATAAGAAGTATAAAAAGCATATGAAAAAAGAAATAAAGAGCCAACTCACAGACGTTCTAGGATCCATGACTCAAAATAATGCTGTGGAGGATATTTCAGTTTACAGTCATAACAAAACAGCCGAAAAACATGGAGAATTCATTATATGGGATTATCTTATCCTAATGCAGATCAAGGAAAAAGAAGATGCCGAAATCATTTTACCTAACTTAAAAAATGTGAATATACCTTTCGTGCTCGAAACAATACGTATGGAGTTACTTGTAACCACACCAAACAGCACGTACCCTACACCAGGGGAAGGCGCGCGAAAACGGCATGTAAAGCCCTTTTATGCAATTGAATATGTCGATGTTCAGCCTAATCATTTAGATGAATTCCGAGACATAATGATTAACAATAACGGACCGGCAATGAAGTACATAATGGAGGAAGCGAGATGGTGTCATAATTTTTATGCATTAGAAACGCTGACTGTCTTCTATCATAATTCAAGTTATCCTACTTGGAATCAGATTCATGTCATAGGTTTGTATTTGGAATCAATTTTTCTATATAAAAAAGATTTCTCAAAAGGGCTGGCACTGACCCACAGCATTTCATTTGAAGAAAACTTTGCGCAGTTAAAGAAGATAAGAACCATGTTATATAAAACGATCGGGAGAAAGATGATCTAGAATAGACCAATGGATCAATGGATCATACCCACCCCGTAAATTCCAATATAGACGCTTTAGCGGATTGTGCTTCGGATTGTGCGCCTTTACGCCATTGTTTAGGTGACTCACCCATAAGCTTGGAGAAACATCGGTTGAAGCTGGATATGGACTGAAAACCGACTTGCTCAGAGATGGAGAGAATGGAATCATCCGTACTTTTTAACTGCTTGCAGGCCTCTTCAATACGGGTACTGTTTAGGAAGTCGAGAGGTGCGGACCCCATAATCTCATGGAATTTCCTGCGAAAATGAGTAGTACTTAGGTGGCACAGATCAGCTAAAAAATCGATAGTAATTGGCATCATGTAGTTTTTAGTGATGTATTCCAGAACGGGTGAGATGACAAAATCGCCCTTCAGGCTATGCTCTGTGTCTTGATTAACCAAGGGTTCATTCCGGGAATGAATTCTAAGAAGCTCTATATAAAGCGATAATAATAAGCCGTAAGCACTTTCTTGATAGTAAGGATTTTTTTGTTTCAATTCCTCTACGACCGATGTCGCAAGGGTATATACCTTGGGATGTTCCTCTTTATTCAAAATACAGTTTGTTCCCTTAATTGCCCACAGATTCGGCTCAAAGTTGCTGTAAGCGCTTTTGAAGGATTGCTGAAAAAGATCCTCAGGCGAAAAAAAGATATAAGACCACAGACTGGCTTCATTCGGCGAACTATAAGTTGTATGAGGGAGATACCTAGGGATGAAGGTCACATCTCCGGCTTTAAAAGGCACAGATTCTCCTTTGATCTCCATGATGCCGCTATCCGAATGGCAAATGCCAATCTCCAAATGATTATGGAAATGCAGATGTTCACTTTTAATATCAGAAATCTTCCAACGTTCACCGCTTAACAGCAAGATAGGAAAGTTTATCGGTAAGCTGTAGTGGCGGTATTCAATGATGGGTTTCTTTTTTCTGGGCATATTCTCAATACTCCCATTCTTATTACGTAGGTTGAGTAGATTATAGGTTAACGTTATATCAAATTCAACTATATAAAGAGAACTTGATATTATACAATTTGAGGAAAAGTGGCGGAGGAGAATCTTGGAACTTTAGGGGCGTAGCGTCCGCCTTTGTCTCCGGATTTCAACCGCTAATAGCGTTACAAATCAAGAAATTCTTACGACAACAGCGGCCGGAAGTCCAAATATTCTCTGTAGTCACGGCTAATTCCAAGATATAGCGAACAAAAGTTAATGGTTGAAATTGCACAGTTTAGTTATGAATATGCTTAGAATCAGACCATTTTACTACTTACAATAGAGTTAGTAAAGCGTTTACAATATGGACGGACAGCTCTCAAGCGCCTTTGGGGGCGTGTGCGAAAGAGAGGAGAAACCAGATGCTTCAATTAACTTATGACAGAGAAGAGATTTTAAGGGTCATCGACAAAGTGGTCAGAAAAACAATGGCGATGGATTTAACATGGGACTGGCCTTGTGGTGTGGCTTATTATGGGGTAACCAGAGCTTATGAAACTACAGGAAATAAAGAGTATTTGGATATGCTTGTCCAGTGGGCAGATGAATATATCGAGCTGGGTCTGCCGGATTGGACGGTAAATACCTGTGCCATGGGCCATATGCTGATCACTTTGTATGAGGAAACAGGCAATCAGAAATATTGGGATATTGTGATGAGCAAAGTAGATTATCTGCAGAACAATGCGCTTAGATTCGGAGATCATGTGTTGCAGCATACCGTCTCTATTTCTAATGATTTTCCAGAACAGGCATGGGCGGATACCTTGTTTATGGCGGCATTTTTCCTGCTCCGTGTAGGAAGCAAATTAAAGGATCAGGAAATGATTCAAGATGCCTTGAATCAATATTATTGGCATATCAAATACCTGCAAGATCCTAGCAGCGGGTTTTGGTACCATGGCTACAATAATGTGAAGCAGGATCACATGTCTGGACTATTCTGGGGCAGAGCGAATGCTTGGGGCGCATACACCATGTCGCAAGTTAAAAAGCTTTTGAAAGAATGGTATCTGTATCCGCAGTGTATGGACGTGGAGTGTTCGCTGCGCGATCAGCTGGCCGCACTCAAGCTGGTGCAAACGGAGAACGGCCTGTGGCGGACAGTACTCGATGACGAGGAGTCTTATGAAGAAGTATCCGCGTCTTGCGGCATTGCGGCTGCTATGATCAATAACGGCAATCCGCTGCATACCAAATATGTGCAAAAAGCCCTAAAAGGTATTTTGAACAATATCAGCGAAGATGGACGGGTACTGGGTGTCTCTGGCGGAACAGCGGTTATGAAGGACCGGGAAGGATACCGCAATATTCCAAAAGACTGGATTCAAGGCTGGGGGCAAGGCTTAGCATTAGCTTTTCTATCCGATATGCTTAAATAGGAGGGATCCAAGTTGTCCAAACAAACAACGGGGGCCTTTACACTGCCGGGAGAATCCGGTTATGAGGCATTGACCCTGGAATTAGCTGAACGTTGGGGTGCCGATGTCATCCGTGACAGTGACGGCACACAGTTGTCCGATGAGATTATCAACGCAGGATACGGCATTTATTCTACAATCTGCATCATCAGAGATCATAACGAATGGGCGTCACAGAATTCAGACAAACTGCAGCAGAGCTTTTTAATAACTAATCCGAAGGTAGCGGTACAAGATTATTTATCCATCTATCTGATGGAGGATTTTTTTGCTGAACAATTCCGAGTGAATGATTCCAAAGAGGCGTTTAAGTACTGGCAGGTTTTTGACCGAACGACGGGCGAAGAGGTTCCAAGAGAACTGTGGAATTATGAGCGGGAATCGGGAAATGTAGTCATTACTGGAATAACGCCTTGGCATAAATACACAGTCAGCTTCATGGTCTACCGGATTTGGGAAGAGATCTCCATGTACAATCACACCACGAATCACTGGGAAAAAGAGCATCTGATGCAGATTGATCCCATCTATGTAGAAACGCAAAAATATTTACTCCATTGGATTGAAGATTGGTGTCGTAAGCATAAGGAAACAACAGTGGTTCGGTTCACCTCCCTCTTTTATAATTTCGCCTGGATCTGGGGCAGTGATGAGCGCAATCGCCATTTGTTCTCGGACTGGGGTTCATATGATTTTACGGTAAGCTCAAGGGCGCTTGATCTGTTTGCCAAGAAATATGGGTATTCGCTCACGGCCGAGGATTTTGTGAATGGTGGGAAATATCGGGTCAGTCATATCCCGGCGCAGCAGCGGAAGCTGGACTATATGGCATTTATCAATGATTTTGTCATCGAATTTGGTAAGCAATTAATTGATATTGTGCATAAGCACGATAAGCTGGCGTATGTCTTCTATGATGATAGTTGGGTTGGCATGGAGCCTTACAATGACCGTTTTGAGGAGTTTGGTTTTGACGGGATGATTAAATGTGTGTTCTCAGGGTATGAGGCAAGGCTTTGCTCTGGTGTAAAAGTAGATACCCATGAGATTCGGCTGCATCCCTATTTATTTCCGGTTGGATTGGGAGGGCTTCCTACGTTTATGGAGGGAGGTAACCCTACGCTCGATGCCAAAAAGTATTGGATTAATATCCGGCGCGCCTTGCTCAGAGAGCCTATAGATCGGATTGGACTGGGCGGATATTTGCATCTTGTAGAGCCTTATCCGGATTTTTGTGATTATATCGAAAAGATCGCGGATGAATTCAGAGAAATTAAAGAGCTGCATCATAAAGGCAAACCGTATCACATTAAGACGAAGGTAGCCATTTTGCACGCTTGGGGCAAATTGAGATCGTGGACCTTGTCCGGACATTTCCATGAAACGTATATGCATGATTTGATTCATATCAACGAGGCTTTGTCCGGGTTGCCGGTTGAGGTGCAGTTCATTGATTTTGAAGATATCCGTAAGGGAGTATTACAAGAGTGTGATGTAGTGATCAATGCCGGCTCGGCAGGTTCAGCATGGAGTGGTGGAGAATATTGGAGTGACCATAAGTGCGTGGACTTACTGACAGAATGGGTTTATGAGGGCGGTACTTTTATAGGTATCAATCAGCCTTCGGCGCTTGATGGTTATGACAGCTTTTTCAGAATGGCACATGTGCTTGGTCTGGATGAGGATACAGGCTCCAAGGTAGCTCATGGAAGATGGACATTTGAGGCTAGAGATGAGCAAGGTTTAGTGCCTGAAGGAGCCAGCATAACACCTAAAAATAACATCTATCTTACGGATGGCTCAGCAGCGGTATTGTGTGAAAAGAGTGGGATGATAACATTGTCCACCCATGCCTTTGGTAAAGGAAAGGGGATCTACCTGCCTTCTTTCACCTTAAGCTTTGAAAATACAAGATTGCTATTAAATGTGATTCGTTATGCCGGGAATGAGTTAAAGGAAACAAAGTACATTACGGATAATTTATATACAGAGTGTGCTTATTATCCAGAAAGTAAAATACTCGTCGTGATTAACAATAGCGACCAGCTTCAAAAAACTACGATTGATACGGAATATGGACAACAAACCCTGGAATTAGATCCGTTTGATACTATTATCCGAACTATTGGCGATTAATCCCATTAAAAAAGCTCAAGCCAGCGGCTAACTTGCCGATGCTTGAGCTTTTTGCTGTGAGGCCTATAGTATCTGTTATCTACTTATTTTGCTTTTATGAATTCAGCAGATTTGATCCCGGCTTGACGACCAAAAATAATGATTTCTGCAACAGAGTTGCCGCCAATCCGGTTTTGTCCGTGTAAGCCGCCTGTAACTTCGCCTGCCGCAAACAGACCAGCGATAGCTTCACCATCTTTATTTAGAACCTCTGTGTTCGTATTGATCTTCACGCCACCCATGGTGTAGTGAATCCCAGGAGCAATTTTAATAGCGTAGAAAGGACCAGTGGACAGGTCATTGTCCATTCCTGTAGTTCTGCCAAATTCGGCATCCTTTTTATTCTTAACGGCGCTGTTCCAAGTATCAAGCGTTGTTGCCAGCTTATCCTCTGGAACACCGATTTCTTTGGCCAAAGCTTCGATGGAATCCGCCTGAATCACGAAGCCCATTTTGTCATATTGTTCAACAGCCTTCACACGGGATTTAACACCGGAATCAAAGACCAGCGTAGCTGCTTTTTCAGGTAGTGTATTGATGGAAGCTGTTACTTTATCACGGGTATCCAATTCATTGGTGAACCGTGTACCTTCACTGGAAACAAGGATAGCGCCTTCCCCACGAACAGCTTCGCCGATGAGGTAGGATTTTTCTTGCTGCACAGTCGGGTGAACTTGGATTTGATCCATATCGACGGTTGTGCCGCCGAGTTTCTCAATCATCTTGATGCCGTCTCCGGTACTGCCGATTTGGTTAGTAGTAACGTAGCCTTCCAAGTCAGGTCTTACTTCGGAGATCAAATCCATATTGGCACCGAATCCGCCAGTGGTTACAACGACAGCATCTGCCGTAATTGTTTTTTCCTCTGTTTGGTTAAAGAGGACCTTGACGCCATTTACTTTGCCATCTTTTTCAGTGATTTCTTTGACATCAGCATTCACGAAAAGTGGGATTTCTTTCTCTTGTACGTTTTTTACTAAACCTTTGACAAGGTATTGACCCACAGCAGAGCCATCTTCAGGACGGTGTGTACGTTTTTCGTTCATGCCGCCTGTAATGGTGATATTGTTCAAGCGGATTCCGATGGAATCCAGCCAATCGATCGCACTCGCGGAATTATCAACGAAGAAACGAAGCATTTCTTTGTCGTTAGTGTCATGGCCACCTTTTAATGACTCTTCATAAAATAAATCATTGCTGTCTTCAATGTTTTGTTCTTTTTGGAATTTCGTTTCAGAAGCGTTCATTCCCGAAGAGGATTTGGTTGTGTTCCCGCCGGCAACCGGCATTTTTTCCAAAATAACAGGGTTCATGCCTTTCTCTTTGGCCTCAAGCGCCGCGGACATTCCCGCACCACCCGCACCGACAATGATGATATCATATTTATCTTTTAATTGATCGAATGGTGTGTAGCTTGCTTCAGATGCCCCGGAGACGGCTTCAACTTCTTTTTTCTCGTTGTTATTACTCTTGCTCTCGTTCACCTTGTCGTTTCCATTACCGCAACCTGCGATAACGAGCATGACAGAGAGGACGAGACTCAGAGCACCAGCTGCTTTCTTTTTCATTGTTAACCCTCCACTTTTATATTTCTCTATTAAGATGTACCAAAAGAACCCGACAAAAAAGAAAGGAAGTATCAGAGGGAGTTGGAAGTGGAGAAGCGCGCGCGTCGCTGTTATTCTCCTAACTTCAAATCTTCTACGGTTACGTCCACAGTTTCCATCGTTATTCTCTTTAGTTCATCTTCTTATTAAGTATACCATCAATCATGACTATTAGTGAAAGTTTTCACAAATTATACAAGTCGTCTATTCTAACATAGGGTAACGAAATATTGAGCGGATTAGGCGGAAAATGGACCATAAACCATATAACTAGAAGATTTGGCGTGAGATTTTCTCACTGTAGAAGTGGTAACTGTCACGGATTAGTAAAGCGGTTTTTGTTCTTCTGGATTTTTAAATGGTAAAATGAGAGTATTGCCTACTAGTCAATCCGGAAAGACTAACATGAGACATAGAAACAAATTCTAATTAATAGGTGAGAATATGGAATTTAATAATGTAATAAAAGAAACAGTAAAAGAAGATAACTATAAAGTATTTGCTTTACTAAGCCGCTATTTGAATAATACCCCCGACTTTATTAACAAAGAAGAAATTGAAGAAATCGTAAACTGTGGTGTATCTTATGAATACGCTTTTGGTTTAATGCTGGCTGCTGCTTTTGGGATGGATACGGTTGATAATGTTGATGATAAGGAATTGTTCAACCAATATTTTAGCAATATGCTTCATAAGCTTGATGCAAATGAATATTATGACAATCCATATTATAAAAATATCAAGATACCAACTATAAAGATTAATAATAGTGAATTAAAATATGAAAAATATAAACCTTTTGAAGGTTTTGTTTGCAATGATATCATCCGGACAGAAGAGGGAAGACAAATTCCTCAGGTTGGTTTTTTTCAAACTGAATTCATGTTCCCGGCTGTCTTGGAGAATGACAGAATCTGGATGACGATCACGCCAAATGAAATAGAAACAATGAAAGAAGCTGTTGATAAAGCGTTTGGGAATGTTCTTACGTTTGGGCTTGGACTTGGCTATTATGCTTATATGGTTTCTGAAAAAGTTAATGTTGAAAGCATAACGGTTGTTGAAAAAAATCAAGATGTCATTGATTTATTTAATAAATATGTACTGCCACAATTCAGTAATGCTCACAAGATCAGGCTTATCCAAGCAGATGCTTTCGAATATGCAGAACAATATATGTCTAAGGAAAAATATGATTTTGTATTTACGGATTTATGGCATGATGTTTCTGATGGAATGGACATGTATTTAAAAATGAAAAAGTTTGAAAAGAAAAGCCCGGATACTGTATTTATGTACTGGATAGAACAATCTATTTTATGTTATTTATAATTTTGAGTTCCGTTAATCTGTTGTAGCTGACTCCGAAAGGAAGACCCATTTTTGAAAACTCCTATATCTATCATAAATTGGCTAGAGCACAACGAAATCATAAACGACTTATTAAATCAGGAAGACAGCTTAACTGCGCATACAATGGATCAAGGATTTGAAGCTGAGGTCATGAGGATTAATTCTGATCAAGAGAGCTATGTACTGAAAACATGGAATAAGGAATCCAGACCGGATGTCCAGTTTCAATATCGTTTATTGGATGTTCTATCCGAACGAGGAGTAGCCGTCTCTAAACCAGTGGGCTGGGGAATCAATCCGGAGGGACATAAGGTGTTGTTAACAAGTTTTGACGGAACCCCTATTCATAAAATGAATACCAGGAAAATGAAGGAACTCGCAAGCCTATTAGCAAAAATACATAAAATTCGCGTTGAAGAGATTGGAAATATACAACTGCCAAAATACGATTTCATCGGCTACTTTTTCCCTGAAGCTAAAGAACAATCTGATATTTATAATGTATTGACTTCTCTGGTTGAGCAAACTCCAATGAAGCAAGACTGTATCATTCATGGGGATTTTCATATCGGAAATATAGTGGAGGATAAAGAGCGATATACCATAATCGATTGGACGAACGGCCAGTTGGGAGACTCTAGATATGATTTTGCCTGGTCACTTATTCTGCTGAAAATATATATCTCTGAGCGTTATGCTGATGTGTTCAGAACTGCTTATCTATTGGAAAATGATATGGATCAGGAAGAACTTGAGATCTTTGAAGCTTGGGCATGTCTACGGTGGATTTTGCTGAATAGAAGAGGTAGCACACCGAAAGGGCCTAATACAACGAAGAGAGTGAAAGGCTTAATCGCTAATAATCGGTTTTTAAAAAAGATGGATAGTAAATTGTTCTGATGTACGCAAGGATGGATGGATTTTCTGGGAGATTGGAAATGTAGTGTAACACCGTACATTATTACGTTATTAAATTATTTGTGGTATATTAAAGGTAGAAAAGACGTAAAATGCAAAGAGAGCCGTGCTGTAACACGACTCCCAAGGCAATAGCCGCTTTTAAGGGCGGTAGGCTTCAGCAAATAGGACACGACAGATAGACCGCATGCCTTTGTGAGTGGGCGGTCTATTTGCGTTTATTGGACAGCAGCGCTACGATAAGCGAACCAAAGGTTAGCATAAGCATCATTGCTTCAAACACTGTCACAAGGCATCCCTCCCTTCGGTGAGAGGTAGCCGACCGACCCTTTAAGCCTATTCTATTTGCTCCACCAGTATAGCATAATCGTTTGAAAGAGAATTAAGACTCTTGTCATAATACTCCCTAGGATTGGAGTAGTTTTCCATTTCCTCTCTTTGTCTCCGCAACTCTCTCCATTTTGAAACTTCCGTATCACATTTGCGATTTTTTGATTCCCAATTGTAGGACGTACCTCTCTTTCTAAATCTCTTCTTTGCGAATTCCCAAACATCCGATTTTCATTGGATTTTCAGTTTGGGTGTTTATAATGCTTTTTATGAATCGGGGCAGCGGATTGTAAAGGGCTTTCGATTGCGCAAAGGAGGTTTTCCATGATAAGAGGAATTAAAAAAACATTGTATCTCATACTTGCATTCTTTATCGGTCTTTTTATCGCATCCTCCTTTTTTATTAGGGCGAAATATAATTATTTCGTATATGGGGACACGCCAATTTTGGAGAGACAACAGCTGGGTCTTTTTATTCTAGTGATCGCAGTGGTGCTGGCATTAAGCGTTATTTTGTATAAAATGTGCCTGAAGCTTAATAAGTACAGTTGGAAAATAGTCATTCCAGCCATACTGCTGTTTTCTTTTGCAATCCAGATGGTGATTATCTTTCTGTTTCCACGCTTGCCGACGGATGATTCGCAGACAGTGCTTTCATTGGCACTCGACATGCTGTACAGGAATGATTATTCGTCGTTTGACACGAACGGCTATCTGCATATGTTTCCGTTTAATTTTTCGATCGTTTTATATTTAAAGACGTTGTTGTTGATCTTTCCGGATAATTATCTGGTAATCAAAATATTTAATATTCTGTTTACACTCTTAACCTCATTAATGATTTACATGCTGTATAAAGAGCTCAATTATAAGTCCAAGGATAAGGATTATGGCATCCTCGTGTTTGCTGCAACCTTTATCCCTTCATTGTTTATGAGTAATTTTATCTATAACGATGTGATCGCTACCGCCTTTCTGACAAGTGCTTTATATTTTGCCATAAGATTTATTAAAAGAAGGTCCATTAAGGATATTCTCTTCGCAGCTCTCTTACTGGCAATAGGCAACTATTTCCGCAGTATCGGTGTTATTTTTCTGATTACCGTGGTGGCGGGTCTTTTATTTAACATACGTTCTATCGGGGTGAAAAAGGTTTTTAGCGCTTTGTTTATCACGGCCATATTGTTTAATGTTCCCGGCTGGACGCAAAATGCTGTGCTGCAGGCGACGAATGTTGTAGATGAACCGATGAACGAAAATTCCGCACCTGTCTACATGTGGCTGAATATGGGGATCAATCTGGAGACGTTTGGGTTCTGGGACAACCGGGAGAGCTACGCTATCTATCAGCAGGATGCAAATTATAATAAGGCAGAAAGTACGGAGTTATTTAAAGAAGAAATCAGTAATAAACTCTCCGAGGCGGGCCTAAGTGACTTAGTGAAGATGTATTATAAAAAAATCGTTTGGACATGGACGGAAGGAACCTACCAGATGGAACGATATGGGCTCGGAAATGACGGATCATCCAGTAACGGGGGAAGAATGGGCTTTGTCATGGACCGTTATAGCTACACTAATGCTGCTACGGATTTGTTTAAGGCAGACTCCAATTATAGAAGCGGAATGTTGTGGCTGCTGTATGTTCTGAATTTTCTGATGTATGTATTTATACTCGTTCGCTTAATGGGTGGAATAAGAGCCAAAAGATTTGAAGAGACCTCTTTGATTCTTGTGGTGCTGGGCTTTATCGGATTCTATCTTTTATGGGAGATCAAGTCCCGGTATATTTACCCGGTGTATCCGCTGCAAATCGTATTATCCTACATGGGTTTTAAGGACGTATACGATTATATGTTAAAAAGATATTTTCCACGTTAACTATGTTCGCTCGGAAAGAGGGGATTCAAAGATGCGGATCAAGCGGTATTTCGCTTTGCTCATAGCAGTGCTAAGTTGTTCCATGGTGCTCGTCTCCTGCGATGCTATTACCGCACAGAAGATAACGAGTACTGACTCCGGGTCAAGAGCGAACGGGGGACAGGGCTTCACCGGCGGACGGGGGAAAGATGGGGGCGGATCTCCCGGCATGAATGGTGGGTCAAGGAGAAACGGCAACCCAGGTACAGATGGCGGTGGCGCACAAAGTGGGCGGCAGTGAACAAATTTCATGAACTTGCCCCAAGCCTACGAAGATTAAGTGTGATAGGATAATGTTACATTTAAATTCCCCGCGGGGGTAAGAAAAGGGAGCACCATGAGAATCATTATATCGCCTGCCAAGAAGATGAAGATGGATACGGATTTCTTGGATTGCCGCCAGATGCCGCAATTCATAAGCGAGTCGCAGACTCTTCTGGCCTTATTACAAAAGTTGAATTATGAAGAAGCCAAATCGTTATGGAAATGCAATGATGCCATCGCCACGCTGAATGTGGAGCGGATTCGGGATATGGATGTAACACGGAATCTTACACCGGCTATTTTTTCTTATGAGGGTATCCAGTACCAGTACATGGCACCCGGGGTACTTCAAATGGAGGAGCTGGAATATCTTCAGCAGCATTTACGGATATTGTCCGGATTCTATGGAATCGTCCGGCCATTTGACGGCGTTGTGCCGTACAGGCTGGAGATGCAGGCAAAGCTTAGCGGACCTGGTTTCAAGTCTATCTACGAGTTCTGGAACAGGAAGCTGGCAGATCAGCTGTTTTCGGAGACTGACATCATTCTGAATCTGGCCTCTAAGGAATACAGCAAGTGCATCTCCCCTTACATTGGCGGGAATGTTCGAATGGTTAGTTGTGTATTCGGGCAGGAGATCGGCGGTAAGGTAGTAGAGAGAGCGACCCTGGTCAAGATGGCCAGAGGTGAAATGGTACGCTTCATGGCTGAGCGGCAAATCAGCTGTGTGGAGGATATCAAAGGCTTCGACGGATTTGATTTCAGCTTTGCTGATGAGCTGTCGGATGAGCGTACGTATGTGTTTATTCAGAAAAAGAATGACTAGAGCAAGCAGTACATGATGGGTAATTCTGAAGGGGGTTGAATAACCTGCTTCAGGGTTACCTTTATTTTTTGGTCAACGAAACCAGATGCTGAATTCTAGTTTTTTTAAAGGGGATAGATTAGGGTATAGAGAATAAAGTTCGGGTGGAATAAGAACAGGTTAACGAGGAGGACTTATGATTTTCAAAAGAGATCCATTGGATAAACAGAGCTTACTTAAAGAATTGGATTCGCTAGGTTATTCCGACAGAATCAAGAAAGTAGCAATCCTAGGCCGTGATCATCTCGGATCTGTCCAGTACTCCCAATTACTAGCCTCTTTGCTGGAGGATGGCGTTTATGAAGCACGACTTGCCTTAATCGGCGCCATTGCAACACAAGATGCTGCTATTATTCTATCAGCACTGCGGCATCCCAAGGCAAGTATCAGAAATACGGCTGCGGGTCTTTTGGCAAAGGTGGCTTTGGATGCTGATATTGAACATGAGCTCCCTCATTTATCCCATGATTGCCGCCGTAAGCTGCTGCACAGTATTTCACAGATTAACCGTCAGGAATTGGCGGAACGTTTATTGCCTATGGTGTACGCCCGGTGGGGGGCGGAGGAAGCCGCGATTATATTGCCGGCCTGTTATTCGGCAACGGTAAGTAAATGGCTTGCTGATATCGGATATGCCATAAAAGACTGGAAGAAATTATCCAGCCGACATATTGACGTAGTAGCAGAATACTTTGCAACAACACTGGAAAGCACACCACTTAGGGAAAAAGGCTATGTCTGGTGGAGATTCTCATCAGCTCTGGAGATCCTATGCAATCTGCAGGCAGATTTGGTGCTGGAGTGTGCGCTGAACCATGGACCTATGGGCATCATACATCCTGCGTTAAAAGAACAGCTTGGCACGCTTGTACGCCAAAATCCTAATAAGGTGTATCAGCTGTTAACACGAACGGAGTCGCGGAGCGATCTGATTTCTTATGGTGTTCCTGAAGCTGTTCTTAAAAGGAAAAAATATTTATCCATGGATCAATGGATGGAGATAGCGAAACTACTCGCAGATCACCCTATGCACATAGCAAAGCTGCTTCAGAATATTGCACCCTCTAACCGCAAGGTCATTTTCGATGCTGTGTATGAAGAAGATAAACGCAATGAACGTATTTTTCCGGAAAGATTACTATATGTATTACCACATGCCTTGCGTGACAAGGAAGCCACCCGGATGCTTGGCCTTCGTGAAATCAATGATGACCGGGAGAGAACAGTCAGATTTACTGCTTGCCGTTCTATTCTTCATTCAAGAGCGGGACTTGAACAAGCAACACAGGTATCCAGTGCAGACGAACGTGCCACGGCGCTTATGCAGCTGATCAGAAGTACCGTTCTGTCGAGACAGGGCATGAATGAAACTTTGGTGTATCTGGGCCGGATTAAAAATGATCAGGATCCTGTCCGGGGCGCTGTGTTTAAAGAGCTATCGGAAAGTCCTGCGTCTGTGTTCACGGATGCCCATGTACAAGAGCTTACTTTGCTTGTTGATAGTGTTATAGAGGCCAGAGATACTTCATATGGTACAAAATTTTCCGTTCAACAACTGGCGTTTGCTATTCTCCGGCATAACGCATTACATCCTCACGGTGAGCTGTTTAAGTTTTCTTTAAATACGATTCAGAAATTGGCCAAGCAGAATGGGCAGCTTTCCCTTCCATCCTTGGAGAAGAATTTACCCCGGGGAGTAGAAGAGATTATCTTCGACGAAATTTATACATTAGCTGTACAGGCCAACAAAAGAGAAGATTACAATCTGGTGTTAAGCCTAGCTAGCTCTTTCGGTAAAAGAGGTTACGGCATCATAAAACTTCAGAATCTGTTAAAGGAAGCAACGAAGGCAAAGGCGGATTCTACAGCCATACAAGCGGCCAGATACTGGCTTGCGCCTCGTACAACGCGTGATGCCAGAGTTAAGGAATTATTAGTTTTAGATAAATCGTATATTACGATCCATGAAGTGTTCCAGCATCTGCATCTGAAGCGTCAGGAATGGCTCGATCCTTTTATTTCAGGAGCTGTCATTAAGGGCAAGTTCCTATCAGGCAAAACTATCTATCTTGTGCCGGCCGCGGATGGATTCTACAGATGGCTGCCACGTCAGCAACAAGCTTTAAGTGCCTTATTAGAAAAAATTGCATACGATGCCAAACGTAATCTTTGGGAGCGTGCAAGCGTTATTAAGATCATGGCAAGCATGCCTGATCTCGGTTCGGATAGGTTACTTGGGCTTATGCAGGATAAGGAAGTAACTGTAGTAGAAGCTGCACTTCATGCCTTTTCGCTTATGGAAGAACCGGAGAAGGCACTTCCCGTTCTGCTGGAGAATCTGGATGGGGACCGGGCCCGTGTAGCCATGTACTCGATACCCAGATGCATCCGCAGGGTGAATCCGGTGTTACTGGTTACCATGCTGAAAGAGCTTCTGAATCGGGATAAGCTGAAGATCACTGTCAGAAAAGAAGCCATCCGCTTACTGGGCGCTTATAGAAGCGATGACAGCCTTCCGCTATTGATGAATGAGTTCGAGAAACCCAATGCACACAAGGATGTAATCATAGCCATAGGGCATGCTGCGAAACAGCTTTTAGATGATGAACGCGCTTGGGATATGTTAAGTACAATGGCTTCTTCATCAGAAAGTGACATTGCAGGAAGTTTATTATCTCAACAGCCTAATGCTCTTCCGCTAGACTTTAGACCACGTTATCTAGGATTAATCCTTGAAATCGCAAGGCACCAAGATGCGTATATTGGCAGATATGCTTTCATTTCTATGATGCGGTGGACAAATGGAAATGAAGGGATTGTTGCAGCTGCCACCGCTCAGTCTATTACGGATTTGGAAGACAGCACTAGATGGGAAACTGCTATGAACACGCTGGTAGAAACCTGTCGCGATGGTAAGATCAATGAGGTTGTAGTTGGTGTATGTCAGAGACTGGTTAGTGCAGCGATAAGGGATGAATGGAACGCCACTGCCAAAAGAGATTTGCCTCATCGGCAACGTCTACTGAAATTAGTCAACCAGCTGATAGCGTTGCCAAAAATCACCCGGATGCACCTTATCCCTTTGTATACGGATCTGATTGACTGTCTGGCATCTGATGAGACCTTACAGCAAGCTGTGATGAAATTGTATATAGCAGCAATAGATTGGAATAATGTGAAGGAATCCGCCAATTATCTCAATCGGATGGTTACCACTATTTCAAAGCAGCCCCAGCTATTAAGCGATGTCTATAAGCAGGTCGCGTATAATTTAGAAGAGAGCACGGGATACTGGAGTCCGGAAACTTTATTGGAAATTGTAGATGTTCTAGGGTCTGAGAGCCGTTATGAATCTCAGTATATTGGACTTTCGTTGCTTGAAGTTGCCGGAAGTGCTCTATTGTGGAGTCCAGAGCCTGCAGAGCGTCTGCGGTTGTACAGAAATCACACGAACCTTGCGGTTCGCTCACTTGCGCTAAATATTTGGACGGCGATAGATTAGTTTTTGATATTTTTTGAAAATAATAAAACATCAAAAAGCTCAGGCTGCAAATCGGCCTGAGCTCTTTTGGTGTTTATTCGATTAAGCTTCCATCTTCTGTGCTGTGTAGAGGCGGTAGTAAAGGCCCCGCTGTGCGATAAGCTCATCATGTGAGCCGCTTTCCGCGATGCCTTTGTTAGAT
This sequence comes from Paenibacillus sp. FSL H8-0315, assembly GCF_038005365.1. NCBI lineage: Bacteria > Bacillati > Bacillota > Bacilli > Caryophanales > Paenibacillaceae > Paenibacillus > Paenibacillus sp. FSL H8-0315. The sequence goes on from NZ_JBBOTA010000001.1 coordinate 4,162,888, forward strand.
ACGTACATAATACGATCGCAGTTTTTTACGGTGGAGAGGCGATGCGCGATAATGAACGAGGTGCGTCCCTTAAGCAGTTCATTCAGCCCTTTTTGCAATAAGCGCTCAGTCTTCGCATCAATGGAAGAAGTGGCTTCATCCAAGATGAGAATGCGCGGATCTGCCAAAAGTGTTCTTGCGAACGAAATGAGCTGCCGCTGTCCTTGAGACAGCTTGGAGCCACGTTCATTGACCTCTGTCATGTAGCCTTGATCGAATTCACGGATGAATTCGTCGGCGCAAACGGCCTTTGCAGCGGCGATTACTTCTTCTTCGGTCGCATCCAGTCGGCCGTACCGAATATTGTCCAGAATGGTACCGGAGAAGATGAAGCTATCCTGTAACATAATCCCCATCTGGCTGCGAAGAGATTTTAACGTCACCTGCGAGATATCCTGGCCGTCGATCAGAATCTGACCACTGGAAATGTTATAAAAGCGTGAGATCAGATTGACGACGGTTGTTTTGCCCGCACCTGTGGGTCCTACCAGCGCGATGCTTTCTCCCGCTTTGACCTTGAAGGAGATATTCTCCAGAATATTAAGCCCCGGGTCATAGGCGAAAGTTACATCGTCGAAGGTGACATGGCCCTGTACAGATGGCAGTGTTTTTGCATCCGGGATATCACTGACGGTAACCGGTTCATCCAGCGTTTCGAAGATACGCTCAAGATAGGCAACGGCGTTGATGAAGTTATTGTACAGGTTCGAAAGATTCAGAATCGGCTGCCAGAAGCGGGCAGCGTAGCTGCTCATCGCCAGAATGACACCGAGGGTCATGTCTTGAGGACTCAGTGTTAGTAGGCCTACAAGGAAAATTAATGATGTAACGATCGTAGACAAGTTGTCTACAGAGAACGGAATAAGTAAGTTGTAACGTTGAGCCTTCATCCATTCTTTACGGAAATTACCCGCGAGACGTGTGAAGATTCCTTCGTTACGTTGTTCCCGGGAGAACATTTGTGTCACACCAATACCGCTGATGCTCTCTTGCAGATAGGCGTTCAGGTTAGAGCTTTTGTTGGACACTGCTTGCCATGCCCGGCGTTGCCGGGTTTTGATCAGCAGCATGATGCCAAGGAAGACTGGCAGTCCGGCAAGGATGACAAATGAGAGTCGTACATCGACAGCGAACATGAAGGCTGCGATAAAGAGCAAATTCACGATTTCTAGAATAAAGTTGATAATCCCGTTGGACAGCACATCTGAAACGGCGTTGACGTAATTTACGACCCGGATAAGGATCTTGCCCTGTGGGCGGTCGTCATAATATTTGAAAGGCAATTCTTGCAGATGCTTAAACAAATCCGTTCGGATGTCAAAAATAATATCCTGCCCAACACTCGTCATGATGCGCGAGCGTATCGTAGCCAGATAAACGCTGACCACGATGGTCACAAGCATCAGTGCAGCCCAACCCAGCAGTGCAAGCTTCTCTTTTGCCGGAATGGTCACGTCGATGACATGTTGCATGATCAGCGGAGCCGACAGTGAAATGGCTGCTGAAAGTGCACTGAGCACGAACGCAACAATCATTGGCGTTTTCTTTCGTTTAATATATACCATCGCACGCCGGAAGTGTTTTATATTAAACGGCGATTCAAGATTTTCATCGACGTCAAATTTATTCCTTGCCACTTGCGGTCACCTGCCTTCCAATACCCTCGTTCTGCAGTTTAAACACTTCGTAATAGTAACCACGTTTCGCTAGCAGTTCAGTGTGAGTCCCTTCCTCAACTAGCTTCCCGCCATCCAGAATAAGAATACGGTCGGCTTGCGAGGTAGTAGATACACGCTGCGCAATAATAATTTTCGTACAAGGATAGTCCAGTTCACGTAGACTTTTTTGGATATGCTCCTCCGTCTCAAGGTCGACCGCAGAGGTCGTATCATCGAGAATCAGGATAGGACGGTGTACCGCCAAAGCACGCGCTAAGGCAATACGCTGCTTTTGCCCCCCCGATAGTCCGACTCCGCGTTCCCCGACAACGGTATCATAACCTTCAGGCATTTTGGTAATGAAGTCGTGTGCGGCTGCGAGCTCTGCATAACCCATTGCATCTTCTTCCGGAAGATCAGGATCGCCATAGGCGATGTTTCCATCAATGGTATCAGAGAACAAGAGTACATCTTGGGTCGCCATGCCGATATTTCCACGAAGTTCATCAAGCTCCAGCTGCCGAACATCAACACCGTCTACGAGTACGCGCCCTTCAGCTACATCGTAGAAGCGAGGGATGAGGTTGATGATTGTTGTTTTGCCTGATCCTGTCGCGCCCATGATTGCTACAGTTTCACCGGGTTCAACGGTAAAGCTAATATCGTCCAGCACGATAGCGCTATCATATTTGAAGCGGACATGATCGAATTCAATACGGCCTTCATAACGGCGTTTGTCAGTGACAGTATGCTCATTAACAATATTTGGCCGGGCATAATAGATATCTACGATTTTGGACAAGCTCGCAAAAAAGCGCTGAATGTCGTTGATAATGATACCGATGTTGCGCATAGGGTTCGATATAGCCCAAATAAGCGAAGAGAAGGCCATAAACTCACCGAAGGTGATCCGGCCGTTCATAAGGAACAAACCACCAACCAACATAAGGATTACGTTGAAGCCCTGAGCGAAGGATTCCAGATAAGGAAAATAATCAAGCCATACAAGGGCGGCCTTTTTGTTCGCTGTAGAATAGTTGACATTCTTCTCTGTGAATTTTTCGACCTCGAATTCCTCACGGGCAAAAGCCTTGACCACACGGTTGCCTGAGATATTCTCCTGTGTAGTCGTGTTAAGCTGGGACAGCCGTTCACGCAAGTCAATATACATAGGACGGACGCGTTTAGCGAATATGTAAGCCACGATAAAAATGGGCGGTGACAGGATAAGCATCCACAGCGTCAGTTCCGCATCTATGGTGAAAAAATAGATAACGGCGGCAAGGAAGATCGTTAGCGATTCAATGATCGTCTTAAAAATCCAGGCCATAGAGTGACGAACCATGTCCAGATCGCCTGTCATCTTGGTCATAAGATCGCCGGTACGATTATGATCGTAGTATTTTCTGTCCTGTCCCTGAATTTTGTTGTACAAATAAATGCGGACATTGTACATCATATTTTGCGAGGATATCTCGTACTGCATGGTCGTGAAATATGCGAGACCTGTGCGCAGTAGAGAAAATCCGATCATGCCCAGACAGAGCATAATCAATAATTGCCGTTCTTGTGTAAGATTCTGCAGAGCGTTGTCACCGGCTATAAACGTATCGACAATGCGCTGACTGATGTACGGATTCACGATTGTAAGACTTGAGCCCACCACCGAAAGGCAGAGTGCCAGAATGTATCGCGTCCGGTTTCCCTCTAGGTTCTGCCATAGCCATTTCAGTTCGAACATCTGATCACCTGTTTCTGATTGTTCTTGTTCCTTCACTCTTGCCTGAAAAGAGTAAATAAAACAAAGTGATTATAACATTATCAAATGACTAAGTATCGTTTACGGTAAAATTTCCTTGTTACATTATTGTTACAAAAAAATGAACTTATTAATGATGTGAATTTCACCTTGTGTAATGAGGGTTTGCCATTCGGGCTTGGGCGTTCTAATTATGATAAACTGAGACAATGTAGAGTAATTAGACTTAGTTCGGATAGGGACAGGAGGAAGAGGAATGAGTTTTGTTGCTGTAAAAGGGGAGTACAAGCGTTACAAGATGGGCGAGAATGTAATTGTCGCGAATGACGGGATTGATTTTGAGATAAAAAAAGGTGAATTTGCCGTGATCGTCGGCCCAAGTGGTGCGGGTAAATCTACGGTGCTTAATATTCTGGGTGGAATGGATTCCGCCGATGAAGGTCAGGTCATTGTGGATGGCATTGATATCGCCAAGTTTAGTGCCAAGGAGCTGACAGGCTACCGCCGAAATGACGTAGGTTTTGTATTTCAGTTCTATAATCTAGTACCTAATCTGACCACACTGGAAAATGTTGAGCTTGCTTCGCAGATTTCCCCGCGTGCACTAGATGCACGTAAGGTGCTGGAGGATGTGGGTCTGGGCGCGCGGTTAGATAATTTCCCGGCTCAGTTGTCCGGTGGTGAGCAACAACGTGTCGCTATCGCCAGAGCGTTGGCTAAACAGCCGAAGCTGCTGCTCTGCGACGAGCCGACAGGGGCGCTTGATTATAACACCGGCAAGCAGGTGCTGAAGCTGCTGCAGGATACTTGTCGTAACACCGGGACAACGGTCATCGTAATTACACATAATCTGGCGATCGCTCCGATGGCTGACAGGGTTATAGAGATTAACAACGCTAAGGTACGGAAGATGGTGATCAATCCTTCGCCGGTATCCGTTGACGATATTGAATGGTAAGGAGAAGGCATCTATGAAAAAGCGAGCATTGTGGAAAGATATTTTTCGTGAAATTGGGCATACCAAAGCCCGGTTTATTTCGATTTTTGCAATTATTATGTTAGGCGTCAGCTTTTTTGCCGGAATCAAGGCTACTGGGCCAGATATGCTGAATACAGCTGGAACCTTTTACAAAGAGCAGCGCTTGATGGATCTGGAGGTGCAGACTAACTACGGCCTGACCGAAGACAACATTGGATTACTCAGAAATGTACAGGGGATCGATGAGATTCAACCGAGCTATAGTGCAGATGTATTCATAGGTGATAATGCCTTAATACTTAAAGTCAATTCTTACAACACGGATAAACCACTTAATCAATACCGTATTATTGAAGGCCATCTACCGGAGCGTTCCGGTGAAATCGTGCTGGACGATAAGCTAGCGGAAGAATATGCGTTGGGTGACAAGGTATCTTTTAGTGGAAACGGTACGGATGCGGAGCTGTCGAACAGCTTCGAAAGACTGGAGTATACTGTAGTTGGCTTTGTTAGAAGTCCACAGTTTATTGAGCAAAGTACCCGGGGCACCAGTGGGATCGGCAAAGGTACGGCGGATGCGTTCGCCGCGATCCCGGAGTCAGATTTCAAGCTTCCGGTGTATACGGAAGCCTATCTGTCCTTTAAGGATACAGCCGGAGTGAAGGCTTATTCGCCGGAGTATGAAGATCTGATCGAACAGCATACCCATGCTGTAGAGCAGGCGATGTCCGGCGTGCCGGAAGCACGGCTTGCTGAACTGCGTGCGGAAGGCGAGAAGGAGCTTTCTGGTGGCCGCGCAAAGGTGGCCGCCGCCGAGCAGCAGCTTGCGGATTTGCAGCGCCAGCCGGAGGAAGTGCAGCAGGAACAGGCTGCAAGTATAAAGGCAATTGCTGCCGGACTTGCTTCTGCCAAGGAGGAATTGGCGGCAGGGGAGCAAAAGCTTGCAGAGCTGGAGCAGCTTAAGGTCTACGTTACTGACCGAAGCGCTAATCCGGGATATGCCGAATATAAAGATAACGCTGATCGGTTGTCGGCGATTGCCAGTGCGTTTCCTGTGTTCTTTTTCCTGATTGCTGCGCTGGTCAGCTTGACGACCATGACACGGATGGTTGAGGAGCATCGCCTGCAGATCGGGACACTGAAAGCACTTGGTTATGGCAACCGCGACATTATGGCCAAATTTCTGGTCTATGGTACGCTTGCCAGTCTGGCGGCTTCAATTGCGGGTCTTGCGGTTGGTTTTACCCTGTTTCCGGGTATTATCTACGATGCGTATAGTGCAATCTATAATTTACCGGATATCACGAAGAACTTCTATCTTTCGTATTCGATCATATCCGTTATCGTAGCGTTAATATGTACTACGTTGACGGCGTGGATTGCTTCACGGGTAGAATTACGCAGCAATGCTTCCGTATTGATGCGTCCGAAGGCACCAAAGAGTGGTCAGCGTATTTTACTGGAGCGGATCACTTTTATATGGAAGCGATTGAGCTTTGTCCAAAAGGTTACCGCACGGAATCTATTCCGCTATAAGCAGCGGATGTTCATGACTGTATTCGGCGTGGCTGGCTGTACAGCGCTGATCCTGACGGGATTTGGTCTCAAGGATTCAATTGGCAGCATCGCCGGGTCGCAATTCGGCACGATTATGAAATATGATGCACTTGTGGCACTGCATGAAGATGTGTCTGCCGATGTGCTAAAAGCCTACGACCAACTAATCACTGGTGAATCTGCAGTAACTGGGACGCTGAGTGTGGCGCAAGAACGGATGACCGCACATGCTAGTGGTGTAAATGACCAAGAGGTTCATCTGTTCGTTCCTACCTCCGTTAACTCTTTATCCGATTTCGTGGAGTTGCGTGATCGAAAAAGTGGAGAAGGACGGATGCTTACGGATGATGGGGCTATTATCTCAGAGAAGCTAGCTAAGCTGTATGGGCTGGAGTCTGGCGATAAATTGACCGTGGTGGACAAAGATAATGAAACATTCGAGATTGAGGTCGCGGCGATTACAGAGAATTATGTAATGCACTATGTTTATATGACACCGGCGTATTATGCTTCTGTGTTCGGAGAAAAACCAGTATTCAACACAGAACTTCTGAACTACACCGCACATGATAAAACATGGGAAGACAAATTTGGTGAGAAGCTGACGGCTAATGAGGGCGTCGCTGCCATCAGCTTTTCCAGCAGTGTAGGTTCCGCCTTCGATGAGACTATGAAGAGTATGGACGTTGTAACCTTGGTGCTCATTGTTTCAGCGGCGGCGTTGGCTTTTGTCGTCCTCTACAATTTGACCAATATCAATGTGTCTGAGCGGATCCGGGAGCTGTCAACCATTAAGGTACTGGGCTTCTACGACAAGGAAGTAACCATGTATATTTACCGCGAGAATATGCTGCTTAGCCTACTCGGTATTGTGGCTGGATCGGGTCTCGGCATAGTGCTGCATAGCTTCGTCCTGAAGACGGCCGAGCTGGATGCGACGATGTTCGCTCCGATCATCAAGTGGCCAAGTTATATTTATGCGGCGCTCCTAACCCTATTGTTCTCCGGTATAGTCATGGCGTTCATGCATATTAAGCTCAAACGAATCCATATGATAGAGGCTTTGAAGTCGGTGGAATAGCATCTAAAAATGCCAGAGCTGCGGCTCTTTCTATGGAATAGCTTCACTGGAGTCCGAAACTATGCCTGAGGTTATCGGACGCTATCGGACACAGATGACCTTAAACGCCGGATTATCCGCCATTTGGGATGTTATCGGACTCCACAGCAGCTATTGGCATAAAAAATGCCAGATGTGAGGCTCTTTCTATGGAATAGCGCCACTGGAGTCCGAAACTATGCTTCTAAGGCGATAAACGTGCAAATAGCGCCCCCTGGGTCCGTAAGTAACTGGAGATGGTTAGGACCCGAAGATATCGGAGCCATCAGATGCCATCCGACGATTTCTGACGATATTGTTTGCTATCTGAATCTATGCCTGACGCTATCGGACGCTATCGGACCCAGATGACCTTAAACGCCGGATTATCCGCCATTTGCCATGGTATCGGACTCCATAGCAGCTATTGGCATAAAAAACGCCAGAAATGAGGCTCTTTCTATAGAATAGCGACACTGGAGTCCGAAACTATGCCTCAAAGGTGATAAATGAGCAAATAGCGTCATCTGAGTCCGGAAGCAACAGAGAGCATTGATTTGGCGATGTGCACGAGGGTATATGCGTAGATTTAGAAGTAGTTGCAGAAGTAGAAGTAGAAGTAGAAGTAGAAGTAGAAGTAGAAGTAGAAGTAGAAGTAGAAGTAGAAGTAGAAGTAGAAGTAGAAGTAGAAGTAGAAGCAGAAGCAGAGGTAGAGGTAGAGGTAGATACAGCTGAACCGAATACTCGGAGCCGCTTCGCCTATCTACGCCTAGCTTCTCCTATCCGCTCCTAGCTTCGCCAACCTAAACTGCAGACAACTAAACAACAGAGCAGCGTTCTCAAACGAGAGAATCGCTGCTCTGTTGTCTTTTTACAATATTAAAATGCATTGAACTGTCTCCTGCATAGGAAAAAGCTACTTAAGCGACATGTGCAGGATAGGAAAAGGATTACCTTGTTCGTCGAGTGCTGAACGCTCAAAAACCTGAAATCCCATATGCTCATAGAAACCTAAAGCTTGGGGATTTTGCTCATTCACATCCACGAGGTGTACGGCGAGTTTCTGCATGACATAAGCTACTAGCGCTTTTCCAACCCCTTTTCCCATTGCAGCAGGTTCTACGAACAGCATTTCAATCTTTTTATTCTGAACCCCTATGAAGCCAAGCAACTGTTCCTCATCATCTGTAAAAGCAAACAAATCGCTTATGCCCTCAAGCGCCTGCGTGACCAGCGGCCGCAAAGCATCAATATCCTGCTCGGATAGAAAAAGATGAGTATGCCGCACGGATGATTCCCAAATGTTCAGTAGACGGTTTAACAATTCTTCATTTCTAGTTGTGAAGATTTTTATTGAGTCCATATCTTTCCCTCACGATTCAATCTAATTCGAAGAAGAAGCTGCAGCCGCAGCTGATGCAGCCGCTGCCCCGGCAAGAGCAGCCTGTTGCGCAATTACAATATTGGTAATGTTGGTAGAAAGCATCGAAGTTAATACGCCGTTTTGCACATCCTCCACAGATCTGAAGGCTACCAGTGCAGAAGACAAGAGCAGTAATTCCTGCTTGCCAATAGACCAGTTCCCGAAGCCCTTTTTTGTACGCAAAAATTCGTAAGTCTCCGAGACATCAGTAACGATGTCCTCCTTGTTGCAAGGGAGCAGGGATAACACGCCCAGTGAGGAGAGGGTATATTCTTTGTCTAGCCGGATACCCTGTGCACGAAATGCATCTCTTAATGCCAATACACGGTCCGCTGCTTGAGGGGCTTCTTCCCCAAGAACCAATACCTGGGTCAGGGCTTGCACACTGTTGCCTGACATAAACTCGGGCTTAAGCGTTACATAGAGCTGCTCCATGCGGTCCACGCCACTCTCAACATCGATATCGGAAAGACCAAGCATCGCGGAGAAGATATAATCGTCCTGTCCGGTAAGGAAACGATGTTTTGCCTTCATACTATCGTAAAATAGCTTTGCCCGTTCTACCGTATGCTGATATTGATCCGATGTTGCATTAGCAGCGATTTGATAGGCAGCAACGACGAGATAATCAGAGGCTCTGAATTTGGCTTCCTTCATTAAATCATACACGGCAAGTGTGTTTGCAAGCAGAGTTTCCTTCTCGTCAGAAAGAGAGAGCAGGGCGGCAATGCTGATCACCGAAGCCCCTCTAAATTGAGAGAAAATCCCGGTACTCTCCTTAATTAGCTCATAGCTGGCACGGATGGCTTCGTCATCTGCAACTTTGTCTTCTACAGCATACAATAGTGCCGCTAACCGATTAACCATTGCATTTTGCCATGGGAAAGCTTTTTTGATCCTCTGAGCGTTGTCTGTGAACAATTCAAGCCTAGCTGGATATTGCTCCTTCATTGGATACACCTCTTATCTCTACTTTTAATTCATAACATTACGAAAATCCTGTGTTGTAGATTCATTTTACTATAAAAAATAAATCGGATGCCCACGAAAGCGGCTTACTAATAGGCTAGAGGTTGTTCAGGTGACCCAATGATTGAGTTTACTATGAGGATGTTATAATAATTATAAGATGGATCGACAGGGGTTTAAATGACAACAAAGGAGAAGAGCGACGATGACTGAGAGAATACCTGAAATCGTATTGAACGATGGAGTGAAGGTGCCTGCGATTGGTTTTGGTACCTACGCGTTAAACGGAACTGAGGGAGCACAAAACATCACTAAGGCGATTGATGTTGGCTATCGTCTGATCGATACTGCGTTTAATTATGAGAACGAAGGTGCTGTAGGCCAGGCTGTTCGGCAAAGTTCTGTGCCTAGGGAAGAGCTACTCATTACTTCCAAACTGCCAGGACGCCATCACTCTTATAAAGAAGCGTTGTCTACTATACAGGAGTCTTTATTCAGAGCCGGATTGGATTACTATGATTTCTATCTCATCCACTGGCCTAACCCTAGAGTGAATTTATATGTTGAGGCCTGGCAGGCGATGATCGAGGCACGTAAGCAAGGTTTGATTCGCTCCATCGGTGTATGTAACTTTTTGCCGGAGCATATTGAACGTTTGATACAAGAAACTGGTATAGCGCCGAGTATGAATCAGATTGAGCTGCATCCTCATTTTAATCAGGAAGAGCAACGTGCATGGAACAAAGAGCATGGGGTAGTGATTGAATCGTGGAGTCCATTGGGACGGGCTAGCAGTGTACTGGAAAATGAGGAAATAGCGGAAATAGGCAAGGTTCATAATAAATCGATATCGCAGGTTATCTTACGTTGGCATATACAGCTTGGGGCTATTCCCATTCCAAAGGCTTCTTCTCTAGAGCATCAGCGTGATAATCTGAATATTTTTGATTTTGAATTATCGGAAGCGGAAATGACCGTTATTTCCGCATTAACCTCGCCAACAGGTCGCATAGCTGATCAAGATCCCGCATCGTATGAAGAATTTTAATAAATTTAACTACAACACGCCATTTATTGGCGTGTTTTTTTATATTAGGCTCTTACTAGCGCTTTGGCATACTGTTTGCCAGACGAGAGTAGGTTGTCGCTCAGTTCAGGATCTTTAACCGTCCGTGCAAGAACAAGGGAGCCAACCATAGTACTGAACAGTGCACTACCTTTGGACGCGTCAATTCCCGCCAGATTAGAGATAAAAGCAATCATCCGCTCCAGTTCCTGCGTGAATACCTGCCGAACTTCTTCTGAGGAACGGGATATTTCGCTAGAAAGGGCAGGGATAATGCAGCCCATCTCCATTTTGTCGCGGTGATACGGACTTAAATAATAATCAATGACAGCATTGATTTTGGGGTTCTGCTCTTCCTGGTCAGCGACCTTCTGCAGAAGGGCGATGGTATCGCTGATGGCATACCGGCAGGCTTCCGCGACAAGCTGTTCTTTGTTGTCAAAATGGGAATAAAACCCGCCATGAGTTAATCCGGCCCCCTTCATAATGAACGGAACGCTTACATCGTGAATACCGTTGGTGCGAAAAGCCTGAGCAGCACTTTCAACGATTTTATTTCGCACTTTTATTTTATGACCTTTGGGGTACGGCATTGTAATCACTCCACAGCTTCATAGTTCTACTTTTAAAATATTATAGGCGTCATAATAAAGCCTGTCAATTTAGCGATTCTGAGAAAGTTAGCTTGTGAAAGGCAAGGCAAGGTTATTGACTGTTTTAAAATATGATGGTAATAATATATTACGATCATCATATTTTAAAAAAGTTCAACAGGAGGTATCAGGAGATGAGTAAGCTTGAAGCCGTAGAAACATTGGTCATTGGATCAGGTCCGGGAGGTTATGTGGCGGCGCTGCGATCTGCACAGCTTGGGATGAAAACAGCGATTGTTGAACGCAACCAGCTTGGCGGAGTCTGCACGCATGTTGGATGTATCCCATCCAAAGCATTAATTGCTGAATCACATCGCTATAATTTGCTCAGACCGTTCAATTTTGCAGATGCGTCAGCATCTTTTAAAAATGCTCAGGATTTTAAACAAGGAGTTGTGAATAAGCAGGCAGGTGGAGTCAGTTATTTATTAAAGACTGCTGGGGTGAGCATTTTCGAAGGAGAGGCTAGCTTGGTGGATGAACATACAGCTATCATCAGTCAGTCTGGACAGGAGCAAACCTTATCCTTTAAAAACGCTATCCTGGCTACAGGATCTCGTCCGATTGAGCTGCCAGCCTTTCCTGTTGGCGGACGTATTTTGTCTTCCACAGAAGCGCTGTCGCTCCCTGAGATTCCAACTAGCCTAGTAGTTATAGGTGGGGGCTATATTGGTGTCGAGCTGGGGCAGATGTATGCCAAATTCGGAACAAAGGTAACGATTCTGGAAGGGGGAGAACAAGTGCTGCCTGGATTTGAGGCGGAGCTTGTGAGCCCTGTTGGAACGCAGCTGAAAGCCGATGGCATGAAAATTATTACCGGAGCGACAGCTGTGAACGTAGTGGAGAGTGCAGATACCATTACACTGCATTATTTAAAAAATCAGGAACAGCAGCATGTTACAGCGGAATATGTGTTAGTTACTGTGGGCAGAAAACCAAATACAGACGGCAATTTAGGACTAGATCGCATAGGCTTGCCAGTGACGAGTAGGGGATTGATTGCGACGGACGAACAGTGCAGAACAGCTATCCCGCATATTTTTGCAATTGGAGATATTACGGCAGGCCCGACTCTCGCTCATAAGGCATCGTACGAAGCAAAGATTGCGGCAGAGGCCATTGCAGGTCTCTCCTCCGAAGTTGATTATCGAGCCATCCCGCTCGTTGTTTTTTCGCACCCAGAGCTGGCCAGTGTCGGCTTAAGTGAAACAGAAGCAAAGGCAAAAGGCATTTCGCTGGTTATTGGCAAATCCTCCTTTGGGATTAACGGGAGAGCCTTGGCCTTGAGGGAGACGGAAGGTTTCGTCAAGCTTGTAGCGGACCTAAATTCAGGAGTCGTAGTGGGTGCACAAATCGTTGGAGTAGAGGCATCCACACTCGTGTCGGAGCTTGCTCTTGCTATTGAGATGGGAGCCACTGTGGAGGACTTGGCGATGACCATTCACCCTCATCCCACATTGGGAGAAGTAATTATGGAGGCTGCTGAAAATGCAGTTAAAAAAATGGTGATGAAAGAGAGTGGAAAATGAAGATAAAAGCAGGGCTATATATAGGAATTGCGATTGTGCTGATTGTTGGAGGGGCGCTTCTTGCTGTAAAAGGAAAGGATGCAGTCAGTCAGGCTGAGAGCAGGAAACAAGGGATTCTGGATGCGGAGCAAAAGACAATATTTTATCAGAATAGTCCAGGGTCAATTGTCGAGGTCGGTGTGGCTGCAGGTGATTCTATAAAACAGGGAGAGGTGCTGTTTAAGGTTAAATCTGCTGAAGGAGAAACGGATGTAGTTGCGCCGGAGGACGGATCAGTCAACAAGATTATTGTAAAGCCGGGGGATCTAGTCCAGCTAGGAATGCCAATGGCGGTTTTGCAAAAAAACAGCTTTTATACAGATCTCTACATACAAGAAAGTGAAATCCAAAAGCTAGAGGTGAATCAAAGTATTGGAGTTCATTTTCCATATTTGGAGCACCCAACGGAGGTGACAGGTGTAATTACATCTATCGCAGCCGCGCCTCAATTTGCGAGCTTACGTATGTCACGTGAAAAAGGGCAAGCCGATTTAAGCATGTTTCTTGTCCGTGTAACTATGGATGGGAATGCTGATTTGCTTCCGGGGATGACAGCGGAGGTGAAGCTCGATGAAGTCACTGATTGACGAATGGAAGTACGTGGCGGGTAGTAAGTATTTACGCCTGATTTTTATAGGTCCGCTTATTGCGGCCCTGTTTTTTGGCTTAATGTTCTCGAAGAACCAAATCAGCGAATCGCATGTTATTGTCATTGATGAGGATCACAGTTCGTATTCACGACAGCTGATCTCAAAGATAAATGCCTCTCCATATATGAACGTAACAAATGTGTACTCCAGCCGCCTGAACCCAGAGACGTTACTGGCAAATGAGCAGGCTGTAGCGGTCATCATGCTTCCCAAAGAGTTGGGGCAACATCAGCAGCAGGGGATATCAACAAATATTGGCATCTTAATGGATAATACAATGCCATCAGGGTTAACCAGCATCCGGACTGCGATTCAGGAAGTGATCCAGACGGAAAATGTGACTCTTTCTATGACCCGGCTCCTCCAAAAGGGGATGGATGCCGAAACCTCTAAAGGGCTTGCTTCTCCGTTATCTCTCCAGCAGCGGATGTTATTTAACCCGACCACAAGTTATGTGGGTTTTATGGTCGTTGGATTTGTGAATATTGTGGTGCTGATGATTACAACAAGCGCAGCGGGTTCAATTGTCCCTCGGTTGCGACAGGAGGGGAAACTCTTTGCAAACGGGAAGTCTCCTTGGCAGATTTGGGTTCGCAGTGTACCTTACGCTGTTTTGACCACTATTTCGCTGCTCCTATGTTACGGCTTATTAAAGCAGGTGGGGGGAATGCGCTTTGAAGCGGAGCCTTATCTGTTTATTATTCCGCTGTTTGTATATGCCTTTGCCTTGTCGCTTATGGGCCTGTTGATTGGTTATACTGCCAAAGACGTATCCAAAGTTAATTTACGAACCAATTTCGTGTTGTATCCGTCGTTTCTTGCTACTGGAATCCAGCTGAGTCCACTTGCCTTTCCAGAGTTCTTTCAAATTTCCGCATGGGTATTACCTATGAACTGGCTTAATCGCCTCATACGTGGAATGGCTTTTCGGGATGGGGCGCTAACAGCCTACAGTCAGGAGCTGGGGGCGCTGCTGATTATTATCGGCGTTGTATCCTTATTCATTGGATTGCTGGTGCTTAGGGAGATGAAGAAACCAGAGATTCAGTTCTCAGAATCAGTCAGCGCTTGAGTAATTTGATCTAGTCTAGTTTAGTCCAGTCGTGCAAACCGTTGTTCTGTTTTATCAAGATGTTTCACCCGCTCTTCTAAGCTGCGATCTGACATCCCGGCATAATTATACCAACGAAGATTCTTACGTATTCCCATTTTGCGAAAGGTGCCTCTGAATAGAATTTTGGTGATGGGGTTGCCAAAAATCCAGCGATAAAAGAAGTCGGGCGTGTTCATTACGGTCAGCAGGGACACTCCTTTAATATTCGGGAGCAAGCATTTGAAGGGCCGCCCAGGTTTAGTTTCTTCGTAGACAATGCCTTTTGCGAATACCTTATCAAGAAAACCTTTGGTAAGAGCGGGCATGGCTTCCCACCATATAGGGAAAATGAAGACAATATGATCCGCTGCTATAAGACGCTGCTGATAATTGGCGACTAGCGGGTCGGGGGTTCTCTTTTGCCGCCAAGCAGTGAGTTCTTTGTGCGACATGACGGGATCAAATCCATCGGCATGCAGATCGATAAGATCAATTGTATGGCCTTTGGTGGTGAGACCTCGCATTACGGAGGCTAATAAGGCTGCGGAATAGCTTCGCTGATGGGGGACATTCTCGGACGCTGTTGCTCCGTATGGATGATCAAAAATAATTAAGACATTCATATAAATACCTTCTTTTCGTATTATTGTTTCCTTGAAATTAAATATTAACTATGGAAACAATAATACGTTTTAAGTTTCCTTGTTGTCAATATTATTTCTAGGAAACTTTATTTATGATCTGTGTCTTGTTAAAATGAGCATAAGATGAATTTACGAGGAGACTTAACAGTGACGCATTCTTTCGAGAACTTACCTAATAAGGATATTTTGATAAAAAAACTGATAGAGATGATTCCCCAACTACAAAAGCGATTTCAATCGGAGGATGATGAAGAGAAGGAATGGTTGATTCAGAACTGCAGTAATCCCCTTATCATTGATTTCCTCCAAGACTCCACAGTCATGATGCTGCATGTAATAGATGCGATTGGACAGCTTGAGCCGGTGAATGGCACTACCATTTCGAAGCAATTCGGAATTCCGAAAGGCAGCGTGTCCAAAATCACTAGAAAATTAGTGCAACAAGAAATTATTCGCACGGAGTTTCTCCCCGATAATAAAAAAGAAGTGCTTTTTCTTACAACACCTCTAGGGAAAGAAATATTCGATTTGCATTTAGCCCTACATAAGCAGATGAATAAAGGGATAAACCGGTTTCTACAGAGATATAACCCAGATGAATTGTTATTTATAATCCAAGCCTTCGAGGATACTTTGGAAGCGTCATGGGTTCATTCGGAATCGGTTGCTGAAGAAGAACTATTAAACACTGGAGAATCTCTTGAGGCAATGAAAAACGATGAAATGAGTCAAATCGTAGACATGCTTAACCAACTGGATACGCGTAACCTCAAAAAGGCTAAGGCAGTTCTCCAAGCTATGTTTTTCACCCCTTTTGATTAGCTTTATATTTTTTGATAATGGCTTATTTTCTTTTCACCCTTCCACAATTGCTCTAAAAGCATGGCCAGTATAGTGCCGACAAGCAGACCATTACTGCAAATATATCGAAGTGTGGAAGGAAGACTCTGAAATACCGCTGGAGGCAAAAACATAAGTCCGATGCTCACCAACAACGTTATTCCTAGTATCGTTAATCGGCGATGATCAAGCTGTTCCCGCAAAAAGGATTGGAATGCAATCCCTACGATTTGTACAAAAGTAGCTAGAAGTGCTGCACTGGCTACTGGCGCTGGAAGTAACGCTAGCACATTGACAACGGACGGCATAAGCGCGATAACGGTTAGTAACAGACAGGCCATAAGAAATGGCCGAATTCGCTTTTGCCCCGTTAATTTCATAAAGCCCGCCGAGGCTGGCAATGGAACAACGCCTATCGTTGAGAATAGGGCGGCTAGTATATGAGAGATCCCTCCCGTCCAAATCCCTCGACTTAATGCTGTTTTTTCATCTTTCGGTACAACCAGAACTACTTGTTTTACAGCGGAAATAGAAGAAATTGTATTGGATACTAACAAAAACGTAAACAACAGTGAGGTAATCACGATCCCTAGATCGAATTGAGGTACTCCCCAAGCAAAAATTTGAGGGAACTTCAAGACGGGAGTTGAAGCTGTAAATGTTAGCCTCACTTTCCCCAATGCTGCAAATAGTCCCGAACCCAAGCCGATTCCAATCAGTACGGCGTAACTACTAATCCATCCTCTTCCTTTAATAGAGAGAAAAATAACAAGTCCAAAAATAAAAAAGGATATGAGTGCTGCCATAACATCTGGTTCGGCGCTTGTTCCCTGTAATCCAAGCATGCCCTTGACTAATACACCGCTTAATTGCAAGGAGAGAATGAACAAAAATGAACCTGAAACTAAGGGTGTAAATAAAAATTGAAGCCTATAAACTAGCCCTGTAGTTCCTAATACGAAGAGAAGAAGACCGGCTACGATTAATCCTCCTTCTAGAATTTGTAATGTATGCATCTTATCTTGCCCTTGAATGAAGGCTAAGTTGCCTAATATGACAAAGATACTTACCCATGATCCCGCAGGTCCATCTGCAATAGGGTATTTATGTCCGAAGCACCCCTGAATAAACGAACTGATTCCTACAACGAAAAACGTCCGCTGCATTAAGGTTGAAATTTGTTCAAACGACAATTGAAAAATACCTCCAATGACAATGGGCAGAGCCACTGCATTGGCTAGCAAAAAAATAAACCATTGTACAGTACTGAGACTATTAGTAACGCGTTTATTCTCCATATCAACTCACCTTTACTATTGTTAACTTTACAATCTATACGGAAAATGAAAGCCACCTTTCGATTTGAAATCGTTAAAAGGTGGCTTGCTTATTAATCTATTACCATTTGCGATATGGCAAAAACTTTCCGTTCATCGTCAGAATGATGCGGTCACCGTTCGGATCTTCTTGCTTTTGTACGTCGAATTGGAAATCGATTGCGCTCATGATACCTTCGCCAAGCTTCTCCAAAACAAGTTCTCTAATCGTTGGACCGTATACAAGCAGCATTTCGTATAGGCGATACAATCCTGGATCTGTAGGCGGCATTTCGATGACATCACCACGGTGTGGGATTTGTGCGAGCGCTTGAACCACTTGTTCGTCGAGTTCAAGCAATTCCCCCATTTTATCTGCTTCATTACGTGTCATTGTTGCTTGACCCAACAGTGCAGTTACAACCCAGCTCTCTGAATGCTCGCTTACCTTTGCGATTTCGCCCCAAGTTAATCCTTTTGCAAATTTAGCGTCCAATATCTGTTGTGTCGCTTCTTTTCTATTCATATTTCATTGCTCCCTTTAGTTTAGTATAATGAGTATCGCTTAGTGCTTGTCGTGGCCTGTTACTTGTTCATATCCATTTACAATCAGATCGAGTTTACCAGTGTCTGGTGCAATCACCAGACCATGAACAGCTACCTCTTTCGGAATGAGCGGATGATTACGCACCAGATCTATGTTTCCTCTAATCGAATCTACGACATTCGTAAAGCCGAACAACCATTTATGAAGATCGATACCTGCATATTCAAGTGAAGAAAGAATTTCTGGTGTCGCGACTCCGCGATCCATTATTTTTTGAAGTGTTCCTTCAGGGTTACTTTGACTCATGCCACAATTGTGGTGACCGATGATATAAATTTCTTCCGCATTCAGTTCGTAGACAGCCGTTACGATACTGCGCATGATGCTTCCAAATGCATGGGTAATCGTTCCACCTGCTGTTTTGATGACTTTGGCATCCCCATTGTGTATGTTTAGGGCTTTAGGCAGCAGCTCAATCAGTCGAGCATCCATGCATGTTACGACAATCATGCGTTTTTTAGGGAATTTCGTTCCCTCATAAGGTAGATACTCCTTGTCTTCTACGAACTGATCGTTATACTCCAAAATTTCTTGTAATAGCATTCTTGGGCCTCCTTTGAAGTGTTTTAGTTATCACTGTTTCAATGGCTACTAACTAGTGAATCAGGATATAACTAAGTATAGATATTCATGCTTAAATGCTGAATAAGTTGGCGAAACGCTATATGTCCATTTGCTTTCATGACGAAAGGATTGATTTTTATTTTTGATCATATCGATTTTGCGATACTAGCATTACTAAGAGAAAACTCCAGAATTCAGTGGAAGGACATTGGCCAAAAGATACATATGACCGGCCAAGCGGTCGGAAATCGCATTAGGCGTTTAGAAGATTTTGGGGTTATCGAGCAATATACGATCGTTACTAATAAAGCAAAGCTAGGTCTGTCTATCACAGCCTTTATTACATTTTTTGTGGAATCAGCCAATCATCCTTTATTTCAGAAGTTCGTGATGGCAGAGGATGCTATTACCGAAGTGCATCGAATTAGCGGAGAAGGATGTTATGTATTAACCGGACATTTTGCTTCTAATGAGGAGCTTGAGGCATTTCTGGCTCAACTTTTGAATCATGGGAATTATCGAGTGAGTCTATCCATCGGAAAAATAAAATCTTAATCCATACAAAAAAGAGGGGCGTAGACCCCTCTTTTTTTTCCAATTTATAATTTTTGATAATGATGTAAGAGATTCTCTATTCTATTCTGAATCATTTGTTTTAAGGCTTCAGGTTTCACGGATGTAACAGCATGACCATATCGCATAAAATAATTAGCCAAGAAATCCTCTTCACCTGGATTATAGAATCCCTTAATGACTGTTTTCGGACCAACTTCTATTTTCATAGAAGGATAATGCTCTTTATAAAAAATATCCTTTGCTTGTTCCGC
Source organism: Paenibacillus sp. FSL H8-0315 (assembly GCF_038005365.1). NCBI lineage: Bacteria > Bacillati > Bacillota > Bacilli > Caryophanales > Paenibacillaceae > Paenibacillus > Paenibacillus sp. FSL H8-0315. The sequence continues at coordinate 4,182,199 of NZ_JBBOTA010000001.1, forward strand.
AATCTCAACTTCAAAGTCAATACTTTTCGCAGACTGATAGATTTCTAATGAACGACTAAGAAGTTCTTCTATAGAATAACGAGCTTTGCTTTCCTCTTCTTCAATGAAGGTTATTCGATCACATCTAAAAACTCTATATGTATTCGTCGTAAGCTCTATTCCAGTGGCATACCATTGACCAAACTTAGCGGAAATCCTAAAGAATTGAACAGGGTAGCTTTTTGTTTGGTTTTCTTTTGTATATGCAATGTTACAGGCACTCTCATTTAGAATACTTGCTAGGATTTTATCTAAAAAACGGCTGACATGCTTATGCTGATACATTTCGAATTGCAGGACCTTTTTCATTTTGTGAATTTGGTTGATTTGTGTACTCGATAGACAGTGCTCGAACTTTTCGTTTAGCTTGTTAACACTCAGATGAAAGGGTGTAGATTGATAAGATTCTAACGTCAGCATGGCAAAATACAGCGCATAGACTTCATCTATCGTGAAAATAATAGGGGATAACAATCTGTTTTTTAGAATACCATAACGTCCGTGTCTTCCATGTTCTGCGAAAATAGGCATACCTAATTGTTCTAATGAACTAATATCGCGTAGAGCTGTGCTTTTTGAAATAGCGTATTTATCCATGAGATCACTTAAATTAAAGAATTCTCGACTGTTTAAGTACCTCATCATGTCATTTAATCGTTCTGATTTTTTCATATATAAAACTCCTTATAAAGGTGTCATATTTTGATACCTTTATATAGGATAATAAGTTTAAGGCCAGATATCAAATATATAAAAGGAGAGAGTTATACTATGAGTACAACCCTAGAAGTAGCTATTTTTTTATCGATGAATGGAAGAGCTAAGGAAGCTATAGAATTTTACAAAGAACATTTTAACGCAGAGGAATTGCTACGTGTCACCTATCAACAACTAGCAGAGCGTGACAGCTCCATACAGCTTACGGATGAAAATAAGGATTATATTACTCACTCTGTCCTGTTAATCGGAAAAACAAAAATAATGATAGCAGAAGATACAATGAATACGAATGAGAAATATACAGTGGGCAATAACACTTCATTATGTATTCAAAGTGCTGACTTAGAGGGGATTGAAGGTTTTTATAAAAGCTTAATCACAGACGAGCGCGTGAAAATTATTGCTCCTTTATCTAGCAATGTGTTTAGCAAAGCCTACGGTATCATTGAAGATCCCTTTGGTATTCAAATCCAACTCATGTTTGATGAAAGATTACATTAAAAAAGCTTCCTGCTTCTAAAACAAACTAAGTTTAATATTCAGCCGACTAAATTTCAGGTGTATTGTCCTGAGTTTGGCCGGCTTTTTTCTTGAGAGACGGGTTGTCCCAACCAAACGATAGAACGCAGATCGCGAGACTGTGCAGATTGTGCTTTTTACGTTCATTTCAAAATTAAGGCGGCACAGCAAATTACCGATAAATATAATAGCTAATGATTATATCTAATGGAGGAAAGACGGATGAAGAGGATTTTTAGTATATTGCTGATGTTATTACTGGTTACACCAGCACTCGGCACTACAACCTTTGCGAGCAATACGGTGAAGGCTAAGGTAACCGAGAGCAGTACATATTTTGATGGAGAACAGCGGAACCTGAATGGGTTCAACATATCGAATAACAATTATTTCAGACTACGCGATTTGGCAGAGTATTTCTCGGGAACGAGCAGCCAGTTTGATATCACTTGGAATAAAGCGAACAATGCGATTGAGATCATAACTGGACAAGCTTATACGCCCGAAAAGAAAACAACAAGTAACTATTATAGCCGCAATAAAAATTATGCTGCTACGCTTTCAAGCTCTAAGGTGCTAGTCAACGGACAGTTACAGTCTATTACAGCGTACAATATTGATGATAACAATTATTTTCAGTTGAGAGATTTGGCGGGCAAAATCCCGTTCGATATTGAATTTGACGTTCAGTCTGACCGCATATCGTTATTTTCCAAAATCCCAGATCATGCTTACCGGGTAAAGACGGCGGCTGTAGCTGAGAGTAACGGGGAATCTTCTTATTTTCCTAGATGGAAAAGTACGGCCTCTTCTTATCTTGTGAATAATAAGGATGGGACTGTAAGTGTTATTGAGGCGAACAAAGAGTTTACGATTGAAACGTACAATGAGAAGTACGAACTAACAGGCAATAAGAGCATTCCTTTTGAGCTTCCGGTGTTTGGTGGCTTCTTTAGTGGGGAGAAGTATAACTATATTGCTTTTGGCCAAGAGAACCGCGAAGAGAATGATAACAAAGAAGTCATTCGTATTGTCCGTTATGATAAAAGTTTCAATAGAGTAGACAGTGTCTCCATAAAGGGTGGGGAGAGCTATACCGTTAGCCCTTTTGATTCAGGCTCCGGCAGGATGGCTGAAGCTGGAGATACGCTTGTATTTCACACTTCACGTACACGATACACGACAGAAGATAAATTAAATCATCAATCCCAGCTTACCATTATCGTAAATACTAAATCCATGACGGTGACCAATGATCTGGGAAGATTCCAGAAGAATCATGTCAGTCACTCTTTTGACCAATATGTATTGTTTGATGGTGCAGCGCATGTTCTAGTCGATCATGGCGATGCTTATCCCCGTTCGATTGTTCTGAATAAAGGAGACGGAGCCAGTTATAACGAAGTGGATTTATTTAATATTCCCGGCAAAATCGGAGCGAACGCGACGGGTGTTTCTATAGGCGGATTTGAGATGTCCCCGGCGAACTATATAGTCGCTATGAATTCGGTAGATCATTCCCTAGTCAAAGAGTATACATCTTTTGAGATGGTGGGTTTAGAAACGGACCAAAGGGATGTCATACTTAGTGTGTTGCCCAAGTCCAACCTGAGCAGTACTTCGGTGAATCACATTACCTTGGCTAAATATGTAGGCACGAACCTGATCGCATCCATCCCTAAACTAGTAAAAATCACAGACGATAAAATGATGGTGCTGTGGCAGGAGTTTGATAAAGAGAATCATCCGGGTGATCTGAAATATGTTCTTATAGATGGAGCGGGAAAAGCTACTAGCGACATCCAAACGATCAAGCATTTTGCCTTATCAGAGTGCAGTCCTATTATTAGTGGAGACAAAATCATTTGGTATACGAACAATAAAGGATCCAGAGTGTTCTATTCGATCCCGTTAAATTAACGGATTCAATTAACAACAAAGTGGGTAAATTAGACTATAAGCTATAAATAGGACCTTCTAAATAGAAGGTCTATTTTTTCACGCAAAAATTACATCATCCCATGGAGGTCGCTATGCATCGCGTAAATCTAAACCAGGAACAATTCAACCAACAGGTGATTAATCACGCCTCCTTTGGGATCGCCCTTTTATCGCCAAATGGTTTGATTCTGACCGTAAACCCGGCCTTTGAGCAGACTTTTGGTTATTCCACTGAAGAGTTTGAGGGTATGCGGTTAGAAGACCTTTCTCACCCCGAGGATTTCGGCAACCTTCATGATTTAAAAGCAGTTTTGGGTGAGGAAACAGAAGTGCAGATGGAAAAGCAGTTTATCACAAAAAATGGAGATTATATTTGGGGACAGCTCACGCTCCACCTATTCAGCGACGAGTCGAACCAGCCAGCATACTTCATTTGCCAAATCGTTAACATTACAAAGCAAAAGGAATCCGAGCAACGCCTTCAGGAGTCTGTTGAACGGTATACGTCGCTTAAAAAATATAACCATGACGCCGTCATTTCTTTTGACCTTGATGGTCGAATCATTAATACCAATAGTATGGCGGAAAAGATAACGGGCTATGCCATCGAGTCCGAGTTGATCGGGATGAAGCTTGCGAGTCTGATTGGAGAAGAGAATGTCCAGCGCATTCTGGAAAGAGCCCTTTACGATAATACAGTTGAGCAGTATATCAATAAGCTTGTCACTAAGGACAGCGAAGTCGTTGAAGTGCTCACCAGTATTGCACCTATTTATGTGAACAATCATAATATCGGATTTTATCTTATATGCAAGGACATTTCCGAGCAAAGGCAATTGTCGCTAGCTAAGGAAGCCGCAGAGTCCACGAATAGAGCTAAAAGTGAGTTCCTGGCTATGATGAGTCATGAAATTCGCACTCCCATGAACGGGGTGATAGGCATGACTGATATTCTGCTTGAAACAGAGCTTAATGAAGAACAACGTGAATATGTAGAAATCATTCGCAAAAGCGGAGGAATCCTGCTCAATATAATCAATGATATTCTTGATCTTTCAAAAATTGAGGCAGGCCGCAGCGAGCTACAAGAGGATACATTCGATCTGCGAACTTGCCTCAAGGACAGCTTTTCTGTTATTGCAATAAAAGCTGAACAAAAACATCTGGAGCTCACCAGCATCATAAATCATGATGTTCCTGACTTTATTTACGGTGACGAGGAACGCTTGAAGCAGGTGTTCTTGAACCTGCTAGGGAATGCTGTGAAATTCACACCCGCGGGCAGCATATCGGTAAAAGTGAGGCTTGTAAAGGAAGATCCCTTCCTGCTGGCCTTTACGGTAACCGATACTGGCATTGGAATTGATCCTGATCGACTTACTGATATTTTTGAACCGTTTGAGCAGGTGGATAGCTTTATGATGCGGAGACACGAAGGCACGGGTCTTGGCCTTGCCATCAGCCGCAGAATTGTCGAAATGATGGGTGGTGAGATCTATGCGGAGAGTGACGGCAAGAGCGGTACGTCGGTTACCTTCACAATCAGGCCCAAGAAATCAGTGGTAATCCCTAGCCAAGAGGCTAACATTAACAAGCTTCATACCGCACGTGAGGCGAGAATTTTACTTGCTGAAGACAACTCTATCAATGCGCTAGTGCTGACCAAAATACTCGAAAAAATGGGTCACAGCGTTATCGCCGTAACAAATGGCATAGATGCGGTTGAAGCAGCACGGAAAGAACCCTTTGATCTTATTTTATTGGATCTTCACATGCCCATTATGAACGGTATAGAGGCTATGAAGATGTTAAGAGATGAGCATCAAGAGAAATGTCCGCCCATCATCGCGGTCACGGCTAATGCTTTGAAGGGTGACCGTGAAAATTGTCTAGCTGCCGGAATGGACGAGTATATCAGCAAGCCTGTAAAGCGTGAAGTCATCATAAAGATGTTAGATCAGTTTGTGATCTAATATAAACAGCATAACCTCTCAGTGATATTATCCCCTTCAGGTGAACAGTAAAAAGCCAGTCCATTACTGTTACACTTGGAGGGGATCGCTCTATCCATTGAATTACATAGCATTGCACGTTATACTTTGAAAAGAAATACGGACCCGCTTATCATATAACAGATCCGTCCTTCTATAAGGTATGGATCTTATTTTTTGTATGTATATATTCAGTCAGAGACGGAGGCGCAACATTGCAGCTAATCAATCAATCGGAAGTACAAGATAGGATCGACCTGCTTAAAGATCAGGATCTATATATCCATCTTGAGATGACAACGGGAGCCTACGCTGCCCATTTAGATAGTTCGAAGCATCCAGCCGCTACTTTTATTACCAATGCTGTTATTCGATATTCCCATGGTTCGATTTCCGGCAACGGTCCTTATCGGGTCGGCTTAAAAATGTCGCAGGGCTGGGTTTACTCGGAAGGGCTAACTCACTATGAAGAGAGTGAGACAGGCAGATTGATTATGGCTGGACATGATGCTCAAGGCAAACTGATCGTATCGTTACAATTAAGCCGAGAGCCGTTCTAATGGAAGAGGAGATGAAGAGTTCTGTGGAAAAACATATTCTTGTTATTTTGCCACATCCGGATGATGAGGCCTTCGGTATATCAGGTACCCTTGCCAAACATATACAAAATGGGACCCAAGTTACCTACGCATGCCTAACGCTTGGAGAAATGGGCCGCAATATGGGCATCCCGCCCTTCGCAAATCGGGTAACCCTCCCAGAAATACGTAAGAAGGAGCTGGAGGAATCCTGCGAGGCTATTGGCATACAGGATTTAAGAATGCTTGGTTTTCACGACAAGACGATAGAATTCGAAGATCAAGTCTTGCTCGATGGGCAGATTGATGCGCTCTTGAAAGAGCTTAAACCTTCGTTGATCATCACTTTCTATCCAGGGTACAGCGTACATCCTGATCACGATGCTACTGGAGCCGCAGTGATCCGAACCGTTGCAAGACTTCCAAAGGAAGAAAGACCTCCTGTTCACTGTATAGCTTTTGCTAATAATATTGTAGAGATTGGGGAGCCAAAGGTTATCAATGATGTGAGAGATTTCCTCAAGCACAAGATGGCGTCCATTCAGGCGCATCGTTCCCAATTCCAAGCTGCTGAGCTGTTGGGCAGCAAACCTTTAAATGATAAAGAGATCCAAGCTCGTTTTGGAACAGAACATTTCTGGATTTATCCGTTTGAATGATAATGATCTAGTCAGAATTTTAGCGGTGATCTGTTGTCGGTGCTTAACCGGTGATAGATCGCCGTTTTTGTATGTGAATATTCAACTTTTCAGCGGGGGACGGTGGGAATTTAAGGCGAGGCCTTAAGACACGGGTAATTTGACCTAAAAAATTACTAAGGACTATCCGATATAGAAGATACTAACAATTGAAAGGTGATTAAATGCGAATCGGTCACAACATCACGTCTTTAAATAGTTTGAACAGATTAAATAAAAATAATAAATCTATTACAAGTTCACTAGAGAGGTTATCTTCTGGACTTCGGATAAATATAGCGGCAGATGATGCTGCAGGATTAGCAATTTCTGAGAAAATGAGAGCACAGATTCGTGGATTGTCTCAGGCAGCAAGGAATACACAGGATGGTATTTCACTAATTCAGACTGCTGAGAGTGGACTTGGAACTATACAAGATCCTAATCTGCTAAGACTACGGGAGCTTGCAATACAGGCTTCAAATGATACCTTAACAAATTTTGATCGAACATTGATTCAAAAAGAAGTTGAGCAGATAAAGCTTGGGATAAATGATATTGCTAATAACACTCAATTTAATGGAATTTATTTATTGAATAATGACCTCGAAGTAAACACGAATATTACCCCAGTACAGGGCAATATAAGTACGAACTGGACCGCTAACATACCTGCCAGAGATTTATCTAAGACTTCAGATGGAGGTTACGTCGGAATAAGAATTCCCGGTAATAATCCCTTCAAATTAGATAGTATGGGTAATCTGGTTTGGTCACAAGCAATTCCTAATATGGATGTGTATAGTATTAAGGAATCTAGTGATGGTGGTTATATTTTATTAGGAAATGATTTCTCAGCAGGGGCAATTTCCGATCAAAGGATAAATATAATTAAATGGGATGCGAATTTGAATGAGCAGTGGAGTACAGGGGTATCTGGTGTCTACTCCATTATGGGGAATGAAGTAATTGAGACTAGTGACGGTTCCTTTATTGTGGCAGGGACGGGTTCCGGTATTCAAAATTGGGATGGCCTTATGGCTAAATTTAATAGTAGTGGTGTGCAACAATCCACCTCGATAGTGGGTTCTTCACAATCCAATCCTGTTGGCTATGGAAGCGAAGAATTTAATTCTATTATTGAAACTGCTGACGGCGGTTATTTGGCTATTGGTTCATCAAGTCTCCAACTAAACGGTTCTTATACCGATAAGTCAAGCTGGGTTGTGAAATATGATAGTAACTTAAATCCGTTATGGGACACACGAGTCGGTGCTGCTGGGGATGATGAAGGTTACCGGGCCATCGCAACCAGTGATGGAGGGGCCATAATTGTTGGTTCTTATAACGACTCTACTAAAACTAGTGGATTAATCTATAAACTAGACAGTAGTGGAAACGTATTGTGGGAGAAGAATATCTCAAATGAAACTTCCAACTCCAGTCAACTTACTAGCATTACAGAAATGAAAGATGGGAATTACATCGTTGGAGGAATAGTAGATAATAATTATCGTCTTTCCATCTTTGATCCACAGGGTAATGAATTGGCTAATGTTAATCTAAATGGTGGGGGCTCTACGGATAGACTAAATAACATTATTAGTAATGATGACGGAAGTTACACTTTTTCAACTACAACTGGGATAACCAATTTCAATGTATCTTACGGATCAAACCCTGGTACCACATATGATTACAAAACAGTAAATCTTCAGGTGGGAGCAAACTCTGGGAATAACTTCGCTGTTAAATTAACAGATGCTAGAACTACTGCTCTGGGAATTGCGGATATAGATCTTTCAACTAGACAAGGTGCCGAATTAGCGATTTCGAAAATAGACAAAGCTATAAATACCGTTTCATCCAGGCGTTCAATGTACGGCGCGTATCAAAATGCATTAGAACATATCCATAATAACCTAACCAATTACGAAGTAAACTTAACAGCAGCTGAATCACGAATAAGAGATGCGGATATGGCAAAGGAAATGATGAAGCTTACCAAATACAATGTCTTATCTCAAGCATCACAAGCGATGTTGGCTCAAGCTAATCAACAGCCTCAAGGCGTGTTAGAGTTGTTAAAATAGGGCTATACATACAGTCTATGCATTTCAGTGCATAGGCTTTTTTTAGAATCTATGATGATCTAAGAAATGATTTACAAAAAAATTTCCAGAGACTATTATATTTCTATGCGTAATATTTTCCTTTTTTAACTAGATTATTGTAAGAATTTATCTTTGGAGGTTCAAATGAAAAAGCACGACAAAATCATTTCCTTCATCTTCATGTTCATTATGATGGTGACGGCTATTTTCTGGGTAAACTCGACCACTAGTTGGACTATGATGGGTACCCTTGCTTCCGTAGCCTGTTTCGTACTTTTTGTATTATTGGGACTCCGCACTATACCTGTTTTGACAGATTTTGTTCTGACAAATCCAGCACCTGAAGTAACTCTGGAAGATAAAATACGGGACAGAAAGCAGGCTTGGCTATATATTATCGGCTGGGTTGTGGCTAGTAGGGTCTTGCTTATGATTATCGGGTATATATTTTTGATCATACAGAATGGCTATTCCGGTGGTTTGTTTAGCAAAATAGCTGAGACCTGGCATATATCGGGGATCGACGCTTCACATTATTTGGGCATCGCGGAGAATTGGTATGTGACGGAGGGAGATCCGAAATACCATATTGTGTTTTTTCCTTTTTTTCCAAATCTAATTAAAGTAGTTCAGGTATTTGTAGGGAATTATCTCGTCGCTGGATTCATCGTTTCTAATATTTGCTCGCTTGTCGCTGCCTTGGTCGCCTATGAGCTTGCCGCACTAGACATGCATCGAAAGAGTGCTATGCGAGTAGTAAAGTATATTTTTATATTTCCGGCTGCGTTCTTTTTCTTCATCCCAATGACCGAATCTTTATTTCTGGCCTTATCGCTGTTGTGTTTATATTTTGTGAGAAAAAAAGAATGGCTCATCGGATGTTTATGCGGTGCACTCGCAGCATATACGCGTTCTCCAGGGGTGCTGTTGATTGTACCGGTTGCGATTGAATTTGCACGGGAACTTATCGGGAATTATAAATTACTAGATAAAAAAGCGTTTATACATAAACTGACCACTGCCATTGGTTGTCTTGCTATCATATCGATGGGTATGCTGGCTTATCTTTATATCAACTACTATGTTACGGGAAATGCTTTTCAGTTCAGTATTTACCAGAGGGAGCATTGGTCACAGAAGTTCTATCTTTTTTTCGATACCGTAAGATATCAGATGGAATATGCGGTGGGCACCTTTAAAAGTGGAGATAGCCGTTCTTTTCTCGGCATGTGGCTGCCCAATTTAATCGCTATATTCTCAGCACTAATTATCATGTTTATGGGAGCGAGAAAACTACGGCCATCCTACACTGCTTATTTTATCGTGTATTTTGCTTTCGTAGTGGGAGCTACCTGGTTGCTGTCAGCCCCGCGTTATTTGCTTGTTGCATTTCCGCTAGCTTTTGCAGCCGTTGCGCTCACTAATGAAAAGCCGAAGGATGTTGCACTCACTGTTATATCTGTTGTGGGTAGTATACTGTACTTGGCAATGTTTGTAGCGGGATATCCGGTGTACTGAGGAATCGTGTTAAAATAGGAGAACGCCTAGGTGCGTTCTTCTTTTTTATTGCGAATAATCTTATAGAAACGATGGTGGGTATGAAGATTGATTACGACAATCAGGTGATCGAGTTTAATGTTCAATATGGAAACGGGAAAAAAATCTCCATTCATATAGATTCGTCAGGGCGCATAACACTCAAGGTACCTAAGAAAACATCTGAAGAGACGATTAAAAGTGTGGTTGAGCGTAATGGAAAAATGATTGTGGAGAAGCTGCAAAGTCTCGAAGCGGCTCGTGAAACACCAAAGATGATCAGAGCGTACGAAGATGAAGGAAAGTTCCTGTATCTAGGCAAATATTATTCTCTGCATGAGCTTATAGAGACAGCGGAGCTAAGTGAAGAACAACTTCAGTTAAAGCTGAAAAAGTTCTATTTCTCTAGCTGCAAGAAGCTTATAGGAGAGCGGATCACTAGGTACCAGACGCAGCTTAGAGTAAAACCTAAGAGTATCGAGATTGTAGAGTCCAGGACCAAATGGGGAAGCTGCAGCTCCGATAAAAAGCTAACCTTTAACTATCGTCTGGCCATGGCTCCCGTGGAGGTTATCGATTATGTGATCATCCATGAGTTATGTCATTTGCTGCATATGAACCATGATCGCTCCTTTTGGCGACGGGTTGGAAGCCTAATGCCGGATTATAAGGAGAAGGAAGAATATTTAGCAAGATATGGACGGGCTATGACGTTATGAAAAAAGGGTATTCCAGTGCAACTAGAGTAATGGTTGCCGGGAATACCCTTCGTTATTTTAACCCCTTTGCAGCAATCGATAGAGGTTAAGTGCCAGTTGAATCTCGAATAGCTCATCTGAGTTTTTCAGATCTATATTTAGCAAATCTTTGATTTTATCAATCCGGTAAATAAAGGTGTTGCGGTGAATAAACATCGCTTTGGCGGCTTCGGTTACATTCTGATTGTACATAAAATAATACTCCAAGGTAGACATGAATCTCGTGTTCATCGTCTGGTCATGTTCATGGATGCCTCCCAGAACTTTGTTAAAGAATGTCTCCATTTCCGTAGGCTTAATATTGGAATCCAAAAAATGATAGACAGAATAATCCTCGAAGTGAGCAATGCTCCGGCTGTCTTTATTAAACCGCTGCATGAGCCGCATAGCTTCCTGGGCCTCGAAGAAGCTTCGATGGAGCGAAGCAAGTGTCTTATACTGACTGCCAATGCCGATGAGAAAATGATTTTTAGTCATTTCCTGAGCCAGCAACTGCAGCACCTCTTGAGCAAAGGCTTTCGTATCGCTTACGGAAATTGGCGGTTTATTTTCATTTTTTCCGATCAAGATGATAATTTGCTGATTGCGATAGTAACAGATTAGCTCTCCACCTGCATTACTGGACAAGCCATAGATCAAATTGACACATTTTTTGACCATATGCTCCATTTCGTATTTTCTATAAACCATGTCCGTGTAGTTTTCCAGCTGTGTAGCTTCAATATGGATAACTGTACAGTAATACGCATAGTTAACTTTAAGCCCATGCATAGCAGATAGGGAATGCAGTGTTTCTGTTGAAGTAATATTGCCAGCTAATAAGTCGTCGAAGAAGTCCTGCCTAATTTTATGCTTTACCTCTTCGATTTCCTTGGCTTTGATCCGGTCCAGTGCAAGCATCGTGGATACATGCTCTAACGCGGTGTAGTCAAATTCAACCAGCTTGCGTACCGTTTGCAGAACGACGATATACGCGTAAGCGTTACTGGATACAGAAACCGGCATAATGCAGCACTTGTACGGCTGTCCCTGAGAATAGTAGGTGCGTTTGATGGATTTTTTGATTTCAGTAATATACTTTGGGAAAGCTACCGTGAACTCTGGTGGAAAAACAGGCCTGTTCTTCACCAGTGGCAGGAATTCCTGAAGTGGAGATGGGTTATCCTTATGATCTGTATAGCAGAGTAGGTTCCAGTCTCTATCTAATATAAGAACAGGGTTATGGATCGTGTCGGACAATTCCGCCGATATTTGCTCAATACCGCCTCCTTCGAGTGCGATTTTGAACAGCGCATTATGAAGGTCGAGCGAGCGTCGGTTCACAGCATCGTAATCCGCGTTGGTCTTTTCGTTAATGATCGCAATGACTCTGGACAAGGTGTATTCAAAAGGGAGCTCCAGTAGCGGGAGTCCATGCTTATCAGCAAGCTCGATCATATTCTGCGGGATAGCATCGAAATATCGCTTCATTTTGATGCAGAGTCCTGCACAGTTATTCTCCACCAGCTCATGAATGAATTTGTTCTGCAGCTCCGTGCTGTCTTTGAAGATATATCCGGTGGATAAAAGCAGCTCGTTCGAGGTCAGCCAGTCAAATACGTCCGGATTCTCGATGATATTAACTACGGAGATTTGATTGTTTAGGCCAGAATGCCCCGCAACGATCTTTATGCCTTCGATGGATTTGATTTGTAAGATATCTTTTATCGTTAGCATCAATTCACACCTCTCATCTTCGCCCATTGTGCAATGTGCATAGTGATTACTTGTTGTTTTTAGTGTTCTTGTATGATGACCCCCAGTGTACGGAGGACTACAATAAGGGTGTCAGGTAACGTTTATCCGTTAAACTGTGATATATTTCACAAAAATATCCTTTTTCACACAGAAAGCAGCTCAATCTTCATCATTCTTGGAATTTTATGAACTGAGTGTAACATCTTCTATCATTCATCATCAACCGTTACGGTTTTTTTATGAGAACGCTTTCTATATAGGATAACCTGACAGTAAGTGACCAAACCATTATCTACTTCCTTCTCAAGGGGGCGATCAAACGGAGCATTCTCAGAGCAAGTGTACCTCTTATTTAAAAGCTGGGATATCCAGTGATAGCGCGTTCTTTCATCGGATTCGAGAATCAAGATTTTTCGGAAATGTACACAGCATATTTGAGCGGACGATAAATGTAAGGTGCAAGGCAACTGATGAATTATATACCATTGCGAGCAGTAGGATAGATAATGCGCCTAATACTTTGATCACAGAGGTTAGTAGTTTTTCGGATCTTGGACTGGTTGTGGGAGATGAAGTTTTTGCGGAGAATGATCAATTATATATTGGCACTAAGCTTTCAATATCGATCAAGGAACTGACAGTTTGGCAGAGCTCTTTATCTATTTTTCCAATAGAAGTAAAGACGCTAAGAGATAATTTGGCTGCGGCAAGGGCTTTTATCAATAGCTATGGAAAAGCAGGCGGTATGAAGCAGTTTGCGGGTTCTAGCAGCTTTGAGAGAGAAACGATGCGGCTGCTGGAAGAGCGATCTTCAGGTCTTCTCAATGCCTTGGCGAATGACAGCATGGAAGAGGCTACTCATTATGCAATTCGACTAATGGGGTTAGGCTCAGGGCTGACTCCGTCGGGAGATGATTTTTTAGTTGGATTGTTTGCTGCGATCCATCTGCCTCAGAGTCCTATTAGTAAATATCAGCCGTGGTGCAGGGAAGTCGTGAACGAAGCAGCTGAATTAACGAATGAAATAAGCTATATGGCTCTGAAAAAAGCGGCTTGGGGTCAGGTGAGAGAGTCAATGGGTCAGATGCTGCATTCGCTCATGTATGAGAGTAAGGAAAATATGCTTCTTGGCTTATCGGCAGTGCTGGATATAGGTTCTTCTTCCGGAACAGATATTGCCTTGGGGATCATTAGCGGTTTGAATCTTAATCTAGAACAACGTTGGAGGTAAGATATGTCGACTAAAATAGTAATTAAAAGAAACACATACTTTGATTCCGTCTCGCTCATGTCGTTGTCGACCAAAGCGAATCAAATAGAGGGTGTCGAACAAGCTTTTATCGCAATGGCTACTCAAATGAATAAAGAGGTATTAGCGAATGTAGGGCTGATAACCCCTGAGCTAGAGGAAGCTAAGAATAGTGACCTGATGATCGTAATCAAAGCAGCATCCCCTGAGCTGGCTGAAGTTGCCTTTGAAGCAATCGAAGAGCTGTTTATTAAAAAAGACAGTGCAGTTGGCGGTACAGAGCTTAAATATCCAACAATTGAGTCGGCAGTGAAGAATATGACAGCAGCTAATCTTGCAGTGATTTCAGTCAACGGAGCGTTTGCAGCCAGAGAAGCAAGAAAAGCGCTGGAGAATAATCTACATGTCATGATGTTCAGTGACAACGTAAGCGTAGAAGACGAAATTGAATTAAAAAAAATAGCACATGAGCGTGGATTGCTGATGATGGGGCCGGATTGCGGAACCGCGATCATTGGAAATATGGCCTTATGTTTTGCCAATAAGGTTCGTAAAGGCAATATCGGCATCGTGGGTGCATCCGGCACAGGAAGTCAGGAAATCAGCGTGCGGATTCACGATTTTGGCGGAGGCATCTCACAGTTGATTGGCACAGGCGGCAGAGACCTAAGTGAACGTGTCGGCGGAGTAATGATGCTTGATGCGATGAAAGCGCTTAACGAAGACGAAGCCACTAAGGTCATTGTGTTGATTTCCAAGCCACCCGCCAAAAGTGTGGAACAAAAAGTGCTGAATGAAATCAAAAATATGCATAAGCCTGTCGTGGTCTGCTTTATCGGAGGAACGGAGGAAGCTGTTCTGGAAGCAGGTGGACATTTTGCCAAAACAACCAAAGAGGCCGCGCTAAAGGCGGTAATTCTATCCGGCATTGATGAGAGTCAAATTGACAAGCATCCGCTAAACCTTCCGCTGATTGAGGAGATTAAGGTCAAGCTGAAGCCAGAACAGAAGTATATTCGTGGGTTATTCTGCGGCGGTACTTTATGTGATGAAGCAATGTATCTAGCGATGGAGAAATACGACGATGTCTATAGCAATATTCCAAAAGATCCGGAATATCAGCTGGGTGATATCCATATCAGCCAAGCGCATACGTTTATTGACTTTGGGGATGATGGGTTCACTAACGGCAAACCACATCCGATGATTGATCCTTCTTCACGGATTGCCAGATTCAAGCAGGAAGCAAAGGACCCGGCGGTGGGCGTGATCATTATGGATTTTGTATTAGGCTATGGATCGCATGAGGATCCAGTAGGTGTTATGGTGCCTGCAATTATTGAGGCTAAGCAAGCAGCGGAACAAGAAGGCAGACATTTGGAGATTGTCGGCTATGTACTTGGAACCGATCTGGATACACCTTTCGTCCAAGAACAGCTTGATAAGCTGGTATCCGCGGGCGTTACCTATGCAAGCAGTAATACGAATGCAGGACTTCTTGCCAGAGGTTTTGTAGAGAAGGGAGTATAACATGAGCAGAATCAATGAGTTATTTAAGAGTGAACTTCACGTTATCAATGTCGGCCTAGAAATGTTCAAGGATGATATCCTGAAGCAAAAAGGCAACGTAACCCATCTGGAATGGAAGCCACCTGGTGGAGGTAAGCCCGAATTAATTGCCGCACTGGATGCGTTAGAGCAAGAGGGGATTGCTGCAAAGATTGAGGCTGCCAACAAGCTGGCTGTAGAGCGAATCGTGAATTCACAACCGGTATTGGTTGGTTTTGATCAAGCGATCAATGTCGTACCAGGGATGACTAAGACTACGATATTACATGCAGGGCCTCCGATTACCTGGGATAAGATGAGTGGTCCCATGAAAGGTGCAGTTACCGGCGCTTTGGTCTTTGAGGGCTTGGCGAAGGATCTGAATGAAGCTGCCGAACTAGCGGCATCAGGTGAGATTACGTTCTCCCCTTGTCACGAGCATAATTGTGTGGGGTCCATGGCAGGGGTAACCTCAGCCTCTATGTTCATGCACATTGTAGAGAATAAAACGTATGGCAACATCGCTTATACGAACCTTAGTGAGCAACTGTCGAAAATCTTGCGGATGGGTGCAAACGATGAAACGGTCGTTGCCCGTTTGATCTGGATGAGAGATGTGCTTGGACCGATGCTGCGTGAGGCGATGAAGTTCTCTGAGAACGGCATTGATCTGCGGCTCATGTTATCACAGGCGCTCCATATGGGAGATGAATGCCATAACCGCAACAACGCTGGAACGACTCTTTTGATTCAGGCATTAACGCCGCTTATCCTGAGAACGGATTTTACTAATGAGCAGAAAATCGAAGTGTTCGATTTTGTGGCAATGAGTGATTATTTCTCCGGACCAACCTGGATGGCTCTTTGTAAATGTGCGCTTGATGCTGCCCATGGCATCGAGCATAGCACCATCGTAACAACGATGGCCCGCAATGGCGTGGAATTCGGTATTCGTGTCAGTGGAATGCCAGGCAATACCTGGTTTACCGGCCCTGCGCAAAAGGTTGTCGGACCGATGTTTGCAGGGTATAAGCCGGAAGATTCGGGACTCGATATCGGTGACAGTGCGATTACCGAAACGTATGGTATAGGTGGCTTCGCCATGGCAACCGCGCCGGCGATTGTAGCATTAGTTGGGGGAACCGTAGATGATGCCATGAACTATTCTGTGAAAATGAAGGAAATTACTACGACGGAGAATCCAAATGTGACGATTCCTTTGTTGAACTTCCGCGGAATTCCTACTGGAATCGATATTCGTAAAGTGGGTCAAACCAGCATTATGCCAGTGATCAACACGGCTATTGCCCATAAGGATCCAGGCATCGGAATGATTGGAGCCGGAATCACTCATCCTCCAATCGAGTGTTTCGAGCAAGCCATTCTCGCTTTTAGCCAGAGCATGCATTCATAGAACCACCCGCCCTTCAGGCCTATTCAAGGGCCTGAGGGCTTCATAAGCCATTGGTATGTAAGCGCTAACGATCTAGGGGGAGATTTATTATGGATCAAGTATTTATGAAGATGTTCTGGAAAAAGGGAGATTGGGCCGCGTTTTTCGGGCTGCTTGCTAACAATTTAACCAATCTGCTTACGATGATTTCATTGTTAATTTTTGTAGTAGGATTTCCGGAAGGTATGGTTTACGGCAGAGTCGTTCCTGCGTTTGGACTCGCGATTTTTATCGCAAGTATTGCTTATGGCTGGTTTGGATATCAGCTAGCCAAAAAAACAGGCCGAACGGATATAACCGCATTACCTTCAGGACCTAGTGCTCCATCGATTTTTACGGTAACTTTTCTAGTGTTAATTCCCGTATTTAGAGAAACCAATGATGCATCATTTGCGCTGCAAATTGGTCTCGTATGGTGCCTGTTCGAAGCTTTGATCCTTATTGTCGGCTCATTTCTGGGAGATGTGCTGCGTAAGGTTATTCCAAGAACCGTACTTTTATCTTGTTTATCTGGACTTGGATTGTTATTGCTGGCCATGAACCCGATGCTGCAATCCTTCGAAACACCAGTGGTTGCTTTTGTTGTACTTGTGATCATCTTTATTAACTGGTTTGGCAAATCGCCGATATTCAAAAAAATTCCTACAGGATTCCTGCTGCTGATTGCAGGAACCGCGCTGGCTTGGATATTCGGCTTGCAGAATCCAGAAGCGATCACAACGGCTCTTTCAACACTGGGGTTTAATCCACCTGAGGTGCATATTACCAGCTTAATTCAAGGGATTCCGCATGCCTTGCCATACCTGGCTTCTGCAATTCCATTGGGACTGGCGAATTATATTTTTGACCTTGAAAATATTGAGAGCGCACATGCTGCGGGAGATCCTTATAACACTCGTAACGTCATGCTAACGAACGGGGTTGCTTCAAGTATTGGTGCTTTTACAGGTAATCCGTTCCCGGTAACTGTGTACATTGGTCATGCAGGCTGGAAATCTATTGGGGCTGGACTTGGTTATACCATAGCTTCTGGTTTCTCCATGTTAATTATTTGTCTCTTTGGTATAGGGGCACTGCTGTTGTCTATCATACCTGTTGTGGCGATTGTTCCGATTCTGGTCTATGTCGGGGTCGTTACGGCGAATCAGGTGGTTCGAGAGACACCTAAAAATGAAGTTCCCGTTATCTTTATCACCTTGTTCCCATGGATTGCTAACTGGGCTTTAACGCTTGCGAACAACATTTTTAATGCGGCTGAAACTTCGGCTTCTAAGGTGGGGATTGATCTCTTATTAAGTAAAGGGGTTTATTACAACGGCCTGATGCATTTAGGAAATGGTGCACCGCTTAGCAGCTTGATTTGGGGCTCCATCACTATTTTCTCTATCCTGAATAAACCACTGCGGGCTGCTGTCTTTGCTGTAATCGCGTCTGGCCTATCTTTATTTGGGATCATTCACGCGCCGACTGTTGGATTTGCTCAAGCTTCACTTATGCCGTTCGTATACGCCTATTTGATGGTTGCAGGATTATTTGTTTATAAGCATTTTTCAGACCTTCGTGACCCAGCGAACAAGCTGCAATCCGAATAAATAATTGATAAAAAGAAATAGGAGAGCTAGAGCCATGACTAATCAAACTCTGTCAGAAGATTTAATTCAAGCAGCGGATCGCGGGGATTTAGCTGCCGTAGAACAGCTTTTAGCTCGTGGTGCCGATGTTCATCATAAGGATGCCAGTGGTCGTACTGCGCTGATGGCGGCAACGCAAAAAAATCATATTCCTCTCGCTCAAAAGCTGATTGAAGCAGGCAGTGACGTGAATGCAAGAGATATCACTATGTTATCACCCTACCTGTGTGCCGGTGCCAATGGATTCCATGAGATTCTGTCTTTAACTCTTGCCGCAGGTGCGGATACAACCAGTGTAAATCGTTTTGGGGGAACTACACTGCTTCCTTCCAGCGAGAAGGGGTATCTAAGAACTGTTCAGAAATGCCTGGAAGCAGGCGTTGCAGTTAACCATATGAACAATCTGGGATGGTCTGCCTTGTTGGAGGCAGTAATTCTCGGGAATGGTGGCCGTTTATACTCTGATATTATTCAGTTGTTGGTGGATGCTGGAGCGGATGTTCAATTGCCGGATCGTGACGGCAAATCATCGTTGCAGCATGCAGAAGAGCTGGGACAGGAGAGGGTCATCCGTATTCTCAATAAAGAAAAGCTAACGATTCATCCAAGTATTCAAAGCGCTCAAGAGCTAGCTCGGGCAGAGGATTTCCTGAAAGCAAGTTTGGTTATGGAACATGCAATGCAAGAGGACAGTAATAATTCAGACTTCTATTACTATAAAGGATACTTCTTAGGGGAACTCGGGAGATATGAGGAAGCTTTGGCAGCCTATCAACAGGCACTTACTATCGAACCGGATGACCTTGATTTCTATTTCTATACCGCAAATGCCTACCGAATGATGAAGCGATCCGAGCAAGCGTTAGCAGAGTATGACAAAGCGATAGAACGCGATCCTGGCGAAAGCTTCTTCCGCTATCATAAATCCAATTATTTAAGAGAGTTGGGCAGGCATGAGGAAGCGGTTAAAGTTATGGATCAGCTTCTGGAACAGCAGCCTGAACGGTATGATTTCTCGTTTCATAAGGCGAACAGCTTGAGATCACTTGGCCGGCATCAAGAGGCAGTTGAGGCGATTGAGAACGCAATTGCTAACGATCCGAGCAATCCTTTATATCATCATCATAAGGCACAGTCACTTGGTTTACTTGGTGATCATGAAATGGCCATTCAAGAAATAGATATTGCTATCAGCTATAATCCTGCCAATCCGGATTTTCACTCCGCGAAGGAACAATTTCAGCTGGCCCTTAAACGCTAATAAATGAGGATCAACTGATCCGTCAGGAGGAATGGAATGAGTAAATTTATAGTTGTAGCCATTGGCGGTAATTCATTGGTGAAAGACAATGGCCGCGATTCTATAGAGGATCAGTCTGAGGCAGTACGTGAAATTGCTGTGAATATCGCTGATCTGGTGCAAGCAGGCAACGATGTGGTGGTTACTCACGGCAACGGTCCACAGGTTGGATTCGAGCTGAGACGAAGCGAGGTGGCTTCGGAAGTCACTGGAATGGATGTTACTCCGCTGGTCAATTGCGTGGCGGGCACGCAAGGGGGCATAGGCTATTTAATTCAGCAGGCCTTAACAAATGAATTCATTCATCGCAGATTAGACAAAAAGGTTGCCACAGTCATTACTCAGGTCGAGGTTAGCAAAAATGATCCGAATTTTCAGTCTCCCTCGAAACCAGTGGGCTCCTTCTTCACGCTTGAGCAAGCAGAGGAGATGAAGCGTGCCAAGCCAGATTGGGTCATCATTGAGGATTCAGGACGAGGTTACCGCCGTGTTGTTCCATCGCCTAAGCCGATTGATATCGTTGAAAAAGACGTCATTAAATCACTCATTGAGACGGGTTATGTGGTAATCGCTGTTGGCGGAGGCGGGATTCCTGTGATCAAAACCGAAAATAATACCTACGAAGGTATCGATGCAGTCATTGACAAAGACTTTGCTACAAGTCTGCTGGCCGAACAGATCGATGCAGAATCTCTTATCATTACAACAGGAGTTCCTCAGGTATGTGTGAATTTCGGTACGCCTGAGCAGAAGGCTCTTGAAGAAGTTACAGCGGCAGAAATGTTGGTATATGCGGAGCAGGGTCATTTTCCTGCTGGCAGTATGCAGCCTAAAATTGAAGCAAGTCTTGGCTTTTTGAAAAAAGAGGGACGCAGAGTTATCATTACCAATCCGGAAAATATGAAAGCTGCGATGAGCCAACAGGCTGGCACACATATTGTAAATTAATAGGATCTAATTTATCTCATCATTTCATGGAGACCGCCACTGATCTAAATCAGGGCGGTTTTTTGACATATTCATGAATTGTTATCTAACTGTTGCTTTCAGATGGCCATATTCTGGTGAATAAAAGGAAGATAAGAGGTAAAACTATGTCCACTATAGAGAAAAAAATACATTAAAATGCGGGGGTAAAAGATGATATCGAATAAAGGAACAACACAACGTTTTACCAGGGCTACAATTCTTTGTTGTATTTGTGCATGTACGGTATTGCTAAGTGGTTGCACTAAAGCAGCGGATGAGACTCAAGTGCCTACTCCAACAGCTCAAGTAGAAACCGCAGCACCTTCTGCAGAAGCAACTACACCTGTACCTACGAATAACGCAACAGAACAACCCCTAACATCTGCGTCACCCGGCTCAAATACTGGGAAACTTCCAGAGGGGGTTAGCATTCAGAGAGTTATCAAGGAGGTTTCGTTAAAAGATAACTATCATAAAAAGGTTGAGCTGCTAACTGACGGAGGCAAGCGGGTCACCATCACAGATCCGAATCAAAAGATTGTTTTGCAGCAGATTGAATATGACGGAAGGATCACTGCGGTTAAGGGTAAACAGGTTACTGTTCAAGTGGAGGGCGGTAAAGAGCAAACCTTAACGATTCCTGATCATATAGTCATTGAAGATGAAGACAAGCTCGGATTGAACAATGGCGTTGAAATCGAGTGGACGGTAAATGCAGACGGACAAATCGAAAGTGTGGAACTGGACGATTAAAAAATTACCGAGGTGAGCTGGATGAAATTTCTAATCGTACTTGGTAGTATTCTTGTTCCCATTGTTATGCTGATGTTACAGGGGAAATCGATAAAGTGGCGTATGGTTTTTAATGTTGTTTCGATCTTAAGTACGATTATCTTTGGAAATATTTCTGCCTTGGCAATTTACGAAATATTAAGAGATCATGCTGTATTTATGACCTCGATCCATGCGATATTTTTAAATCCAATGTTTCTTATTACCGGAGCCTATCTTGGCGTTTATTTAATTTATCGGTTGATGATAATTTCGTATGACGAGGTTTATATGTGATCGGTGCAATACAAATAGGGATGTTCCTGCGAAGGACACCCCTATTTGTGTTGTTAACAGGACGGGGGGTTAAGAGGACTTTCCTACAACGTTTGTTCCGCTCTTCGTGATCTTGTAGGTGATGATATCACCATTCCAGAAGTGGAACTTCAGGATTACCTCGCCGTCTTTAACATCTTTAAAGAACGCGGGAAGCAGCTTGATTTCTTTAGTGTTATAAGAAGGTGAGAAGGTATTGCCGAATTCCTTAAATGGAGTCCAGTCCTGCGGACCTGCATTGCCACCAGCGGTATATACAGCTTCCATTGTGGCAAGCTGGTTACCATTAAAGGTGGTCGGAATGGCAAAGGATTCAGTCGTGCCTTTTGCATCGCTTAATTTAGCTGTGTCATACACAATCACCTTAAGTCTCCACGCAACACCCTTGTTGAATTTCAGAGTCAGCACGGCATTTTCACCGTATTTTTGGGAAGCTGTGAGCTTTTTAAGTTGGCTGGCTTTGAGGATGAGCTCCTCACCATTTAAGGTGTAATCTTTACCTTTGGTCAGATACTTTCCGTTGGCACTAATGGTGGTTAGCTTATTTCCGTTCAGGTTCAGCTTAACCTTGGTATCTTTGATTTGTGCACCTTTTTTTAGGTAGACCAAATCGCTTTCGGTGCTGGAGGAACGCTCCTTCAGACCAGACATTAATACATTGTGGAGTTCAGGGTCAGACCACTTATAAGTTTTACGGTTGAAATGCTGCCCGTTATCCCAGAGCATGGAAGTCATTTTCTTTTCTTTCAAATAATAAGTCAGATACTCGAAGAATTTAAGCTTCTCGCCCTGTTCAATCACACCCGTGTCTTTATCGAAACCTAATAAACCAAATTCGCCGACGATGACAGGGATGCCTTTAGGTACAAATGTATTGTAAACGTTATCAAAAGTTTGAGTGATATCATTTTTTGTATCTTTTTCAAATGTGGTGTAGCCGGCAATGTTCACACTAAACGGCCAGAAGCCATAGAAGTGAACGGTCGCAATAATATTTGGATCGTTCAGAGCCGTAATCGTCTTATAGAGATGATCCATTCTTGTTTGCGTAGGTGAAGACTCTAATGAAGGTAATACAAGTGGGCGGAGGTCGTTTTTCCCACCGGATTTCCGCACGATTTGATAGAAAGAGTTATTAAGTTCAGTAAGCATTTGCTCCATTTTTGCTTCGTCTGTGCTTCCACCATCGGTGAACCGAGGTTCATTTATGCTCTCGAACATCAGCTTATCGGATTTGTCCTTGAAGCGATCGGCAATTTGAGTCCAAGCTGCATTATAACGTGCCAGCGTTTCATCGTGTTTTTCTTCCATATGGCTTACCCATAGCCAGGAATCATGGTGGACATTAATCATGACATAAAGCTTGGCGTCCAGTGCCCAGCCGACAACTTCTTCCACACGGTCGAGGTAGGCCTTTTCTAGGGTATAGTCTGGTGCCGCACCCATGTGAGTATCCCAGGTCACAGGAATCCGAATGCTTTTATAGCCTTGAGCGGCGATCTTTTTAATAAGATCTTGGGTCACACGTGGATTGCCCCAGGAGGTTTCATCCTCACCTGTAGCATCTAAAGTATTGCCAAGGTTCCATCCGGGCTGCATTTCGTCTACATAGGATTGGATCTTACTCTTTGGCGCTGCCTTAGCTTGTTGCTCGTCCTTAGTTGCAGCTGCGGCCATGGATGAGAACAGAGAGAGCAGAAGAGCGGTGACAAGTGTCAATGATAAGAAGGATTTCTGGATTCGCGTAGTCATTGAATTCTCCTTTGTGAGATAAATTTAGGATGCTTGGACCTGGCTTTGACGCTGTACTTGGTGGTTAAATGAACGCAAACACCTCCAGTTTTATTTTGTAAACGCTTTCTGAATATACCCTAACATAGAATACACTTAGCGAGTACCTTACTAATTTGTGGTAAATTCATATAAGAATTAGTGATTTAAATTAATTTGCCCCACAGTTGGATAAAGAAATTATTTGAATAACCCTACTCGTAGAAATTGGTTATTCAATAGGATTATCTCTAGCTGCCCGTTATACAAAAAAGAAATATAACATGACAAAAGCATATATATTAGTTATGATGAAGCATGAAAATTTAAAATTAGAAATAGGTGCCAACTATGAATGTTGCGGAAGTACAATCATAGATTGGTTAAATGGAAAGCGGGTGTGAATCCCGCGCGGTCCCGCCGCTGTGAAAGAGGAGTCCTTGCAAAATGCCACTGGGAAACTGGGAAGGCAGCAAGGGTGATGATACTTGAGCCAGAATATCTGCCTTTTTCTGTTACACCATCAAACTCTACGATCGATAGAGAGGTGCTTGAATAGTGTTTGCCAGCTATTATCGTGGTTCACTATCTTAACCTCTTGACGTTTATGTTGAGTGGTTTTTTTGTGGTTATGAGAAAGTTTATTCTGTTTTTTATCATAGGTATGAAGGGAAGGGTTATGGAAAAATGAAGAAAAATAAGTTTTTAGCGTGGTTACTTATTGTAGCTGTATTTATTACGACATTCTCTACAAGTGTAATCCCGGCTCAAGCAGATGGAGCAAGCTCTACCCTTAAAGGGTATGTATCTGTATCCGTAGAGAAATTCACCTTAGGCCAAGGGTATATTAAGGAACCTATTAAAGTTCCGATTTATGAAGGCGATAATGGCGCATCTTTAATAACACGTGCGCTAGGTGATGGCAATTATAGATATTTAGGAAATATAGATAGTGGTTTTTATTTATCAGAAGTTAAAGATAGTGGCAGAAGTGAAGTCAATATTCCACAATATATTTTAGATATGATTTCAGCCGATGGGAATACAGTCGGCACTAAAGCAGACCCAGATTGGTTAAGTCAGTTTGACTACACCTCCATGTCGGGTTGGATGTATGCAGTAAATAATGTGTTTCCTCCGTTTGGGATGACCGATTATAAGCCTCAAGACGGTGACATCATTCGAACTCAGTTCACCACTTATGGCTATGGTTCTGATCTTGGCGGCTGGGGGGAAATCCCAGTTCAACTTGCCAATAAGGATGCTTTAACTGCGGAAATCGCCGAGATTAACAGTGCCCCTAATAAAGAAACTATTTTGGACAGACCAGTAGTGCAATCGGCAGTTTATGAAGCCTATTCCGTGCTCGAAAACATGGCAAGCTCTCAAATAAGTGTAGATCATGCGCTTGTCGGTCTTAATAATGCATTAGACATAGAACCCCCTGTTATTACAGTAAGTGGCATACAAGATAAACAGGAAGTATCCAATAAAGAAATAAGCTTCAAAGTAGCTGTCACAGACAATGTATATAGTGACATTACTCCAGAAGTGAAGCTGAATGGAGTTACTTTATCACCTGCAAATGGGGAGTACAAAGCTACTCTGAATTCAGGCAGTAATGCAATTACTGTAACGGCTCTTGACGGAGCTGGAAACAAAACAAATGTAACTTATCAGGTTACTTACAAACTGGAAACTACAGTTGCCGTCAAACAACAGTTAGATAAAAACCTTGCTTATATTTTAAATACTGTAAAGAATCCCACGTTTGGAACAGGTAGCGGAGAATGGTCAATCCTTTCTTTGGCCCGGGCGAACTATACAGTACCTAACGGTTATTACGATCTTTATTACAACAATGTAGCAACGAAAATAGCATCAATCATTAAAGAGGATGGAAAACTCGACGCCAATAAAAGCACAGAGAATTCCAGAGCAATATTAGGACTTACCTCTATCGGAAAAGATATCACAAATGTTGCGGGATATGATCTGAGAAAAGCACTCGCTGATTATCAATATATCCAAAAGCAAGGCAATAATGGTCCGATTTTTGCTCTGATTGCGCTAGATAGCCATAACTATGAGATTCCTGTAGTTGATGGAGTTACAGAACAGACCACAAGAGAAAAACTAGTTCAGTATATTTTAGATAAAGAGGTTAAAAAAGGTACAGCAGAAGCTGGTGGCTGGGCATTAGGCGTAACCAAAGCCGATGTCGATATGACTGCGATGGCGATGCAAGCTCTTGCACCTTATTATGCAACCCGTGATGATGTAAAAGCTGCCGTGGATCGGGCCATCCAATGGCTGTCCGATAACCAAAACAATCAAGGCGGATTTACAAGCTGGGGAAGCACTAGCAGCGAAAGTATCTCGCAGGTAATTGTAGCCTTAACTGGTGTAGGCGTAGATCCGCACACTGACGCTAGATTTGTTAAAAGTGGAAATTCGCTTATTGATGCATTACTTAGCTTTGCTGCACCTGAGGGTGGATTTAAGCATATCCTCACAGGCAAAGTAGACAATATGGCAACGGACCAAGGTACGTATGCACTTGTGTCCTATGATCGTCTGATCAATCATAGCAACCGTCTCTTTGATATGAATGATGTACAATTAGAACAACCTACTACTGTTGTAGCCAAACAACAATTAAATAAAAGCCTTGCCTATATTTTAAACACTGTAAAGAACCCGTCGTTTGGAACAGGCAGTGGAGAATGGTCAATCCTTTCTCTGGCCCGGGCGAACTATACAGTACCTAACGGTTATTACGATCTTTATTACAACAATGTAGCAACGAAAATAGCATCAATCATTAAAGAGGATGGAAAACTCGACGCCAATAAAAGCACAGAGAATTCCAGAGCAATATTAGGACTTACCTCTATCGGAAAAGATATCACAAATGTTGCGGGATATGATCTGAGAAAAGCACTCGCTGATTATCAATATATCCAAAAGCAAGGCAATAATGGTCCGATTTTTGCTCTGATTGCGCTAGATAGCCATAACTATGAGATTCCTGTAGTTGATGGAGTTACAGAACAGACCACAAGAGAAAAACTAGTTCAGTATATTTTAGATAAAGAGGTTAAAAAAGGTACAGCAGAAGCTGGTGGCTGGGCATTAGGCGTAACCAAAGCCGATGTCGATATGACTGCGATGGCGATGCAAGCTCTTGCACCTTATTATGCAACCCGTGATGATGTAAAAGCTGCCGTGGATCGGGCCATCCAATGG
This sequence comes from Paenibacillus sp. FSL H8-0315, assembly GCF_038005365.1. NCBI lineage: Bacteria > Bacillati > Bacillota > Bacilli > Caryophanales > Paenibacillaceae > Paenibacillus > Paenibacillus sp. FSL H8-0315. The sequence continues at coordinate 4,209,085 of NZ_JBBOTA010000001.1, forward strand.
CTGTCCGATAACCAAAACAATCAAGGCGGATTTACAAGCTGGGGAAGCACTAGCAGCGAAAGTATCTCGCAGGTAATTGTAGCCTTAACTGGTGTAGGCGTAGATCCGCACACTGACGCTAGATTTGTTAAAAGTGGAAATTCGCTTATTGATGCATTACTTAGCTTTGCTGCACCTGAGGGTGGATTTAAGCATATCCTCACAGGCAAAGTGGACAATATGGCGACGGACCAAGGTACGTATGCTCTTGTGTCCTATGATCGTCTGATCAATCATAGCAACCGTCTCTTTGATATGAATGATGTGCAACTGGAACAACCAGAAGAACCGGGGCCTGGGCAACCAGAGGGTCCGAAAGAACTTCCGTTACCTTCTGGGGAGAACCCGAAAGTTGAAATCCCAAATGACGCTAATGATTATATCGTTCCGATCAGCACTGGAGATAGCAACAAAGAAATCACAGTAGCTATTTCGGAAGAAAATCAATCGAAGGTTAGTGTCAATTTACCAAGTAACAGCGACCTTCCTCAGATAGAGGCCATAAAAGGTAACGTATCTGTAGTCATTCCTAAGGGTGCAAAAGTTACAAGTGGGGATGCCTCTGCGATTGAACTGATTTCAGCTTTAACCGGTGCAGAATCTGCACTAAAAGATAGTGTGTATCAGATTATTCCTGGGGACAAGAAGCTTGATAACATTCTTCAAGCATTTTCCATGGGTGGTAGTGCAAGAGTAGAATTTAGTCAATTTATTACGTTAACCTTTAAGGACCTTAAAGGAAAAGAAGCTGCTTATATTCAAAATGGCACCCCTCATGCCATTCAAAAATTTGCAAGTGATGACTTAGGTTTTGCAAGCGGTAAGTCTGAGTATGCCTATGATAGTGGAAATGACTTAATTGTAAAAACCAATCACTTCACTGACTACATTGCGTATGCTTCCAGTGCAGTACAAACACCTGGCGGCGACGGTGGTAGCGGAAATGGTGAAGGAAATGGCGGCAACAATGGTGGCGAAACCACTCCATCGAAACCATATGTAACCCTGTCCGTGGATAAGCTTACAATTAATAAGGGATATGTTGTTCCATCTGTACAGGTAGAGCTACAATCTGGTGACACGGTGTGGTCTGTACTAAAAAGAACATTAGATAGCCGCGGTATCGAATATCGAGATTCTTGGAGCGGTAAATATGGAAGTGTGTATGTAGAATCGATCGCAGGCGATGGAGAATTTGACCATGGCAGCGGCAGTGGATGGATGTATAATGTGAATGGGAAATATCCTAATTATGGAGCATCTTCATATGACCTAAGTTCCGGGGACAGAATTCAGTGGCGTTATACTACGAATTTGGGTGTGGATCTAAATGCACCGATACCAACTACAAGCCCTACTCCAAGCCCAACGCCTAAGCCTGGTGCTACTCCTGCTCCTGGTGGGGGAGCTAATCCGGAAGCCGGCGTTGATCCAAATGTGAGTCCATCTCCAACAGTGACTCCTAAGGATCCTACCCAGAACACGAATGATATTAAACAACTGTATACAGATGCTGATAAGATCTCTTCCTGGGCCTATTCAGCGATTGAAACAGCTACAGTAAAAGGATATATCCAAGGTAATAATGGCCAGGTGAATCCGAAAGCTTATATCACAAGAGCGGAGTTCACTAAGATTCTCGTTTCTGCATTAGAACTTGATATTAAGAGTGATAAAGGCATTACCTATAAGGATGTCGCTCTAGGCGATTGGTTCTATCCATATGTGAATGCTGCGCATAAGGCAGGTCTAATCACAGGCTTTAATAATGAATTTAAGCCAAATGACAAGATTACTCGTGAGCAGATGGCAGCAATTATCGTCAGAGCATTGGCCATCCCGGCGACGAAGCCAGGAACAGCGATTAAAGATATCAACACCGTATCGGCATGGGCCAAAGCAGATGTAGAGACCGTTGTTGCGACTGGTTTGATGTTAGGTGATGATAATCAATTTAAACCTAAAGAGCTTGTAACTAGAGAAATGGCGGCTGTTGTAGCTACTAGAACCCATGATTATAAGAGTGGGAACAAAGTGGTTAGTCCGACTATTCAGAATAAAGCAGTTAGTTCTTATATTCAGAACACAGCTGCCTTTTTGCAAAAAACAGTAACAAACCCGGTTATCTCCTCGGTTGGCGGGGACTGGACAGTGTTCGGGCTGGCACGTTCAGGCGTGAAGGTTCCAGATAGTTATTACACTAAGTACTACGCGAATGTAGAAGCAACTCTTAAAGAAAAAGCTGGGAAGCTGCATAGCGTAAAATATACGGAATATGATAGAGTTATTTTGGCATTAACTTCAATCAACAAAAATATTGATAAAGTGGCGGGTTATAACCTACTGGAACCGCTCGCGGATTTTGATACTGTAATTAAGCAAGGTATTAACGGACCTGTGTTTGCTCTCATTGCACTGGACAGTAATCATTACGACATTCCAGTGGTTAAGGATGTAAAGACGCAGACGACTAGAGAGAGGCTCATTGATTATATTTTGGGCAGAGAGATCAGCGGTGGTGGATGGGCACTAGGCAGTAATGCTACAGCGGCTGATCCAGATATCACGGGGATGGTCATTCAAGGCTTAACGCCTTATTACAAAACCAACGCCAAAGTAACAGCTGCTGTGGACCGGGGGATTGCTTGGTTATCCAAAACACAGACAGCAGACGGTGGTTTTGCAAGCTGGGAATCTACAAATTCCGAAAGCATCGCTCAGGTGATTGTAGCTTTAACTGGCCTTGGTATTGACCCGCATAAGGATTCCAGATTTATTAAAAATGGACATTCCGCAGTAGACGCATTGCTTAGTTTTGCTGCACCTGAAGGTGGTTTTTATCACGTGAAGCAGGGTGGAGTAGGCAATGGAGGCGCGCAACCAGGAGAAGTAGATCTTATGGCTACGGATCAGGCGATGTATGCACTGGTTTCCTATGATCGGCTCGTTAATGGCCAGACCCGTCTTTATGATATGACAGACGTCAAATAGAATTATATTTAGAGAGATAAGCAAGGGTAGCGTGTATACCCTTGCTTATTATTTAAGGTGGGACTAGAGAAATGAACAAGAAGAAATGGTTAACCGCGATACTAATCATAGGTGTATTGGCTATCGCCTTCTTTTGGGGCGGGGATTACCAGAAGAGCCCAAACAAGGTCGCAAATAGTAGCGTTGAGACACAGGTTATAGAGCCAGAGAACACTGCTTCCGCAACAAATGATGATGTTGAACCCACTGAGGCAATCGCTACCGAGACAACAGAGATAACACCGTCAGCTACGCCAAGTGAAACAGCTAAGCCCATTGAAACCCTAAAACCAAATGAATCGGCAACACCAACGGAAGCTGTAACACCAACAGGAACTGCAGCACCAACAGAAGTTGTAACACCGGTCGCAACAACAAAACCTGCTGCAACGAAGCAACCGACCGCAACGCCGAAAGCGGCTAAAACGTCCGTGCCGGAAACGAAAGCGACGGCAAAACCCGTAACAAAACCTGATTCAAAAGTAGCGACAACAGAAACCAAGCAGGAATCGAAAAAGGATAAATTTCTTACCGATCCAGTGCCGAGCGGGAAACCTAAACCAGTGGAATGGCAAGATGCAACGGTAGATAAGAAGAAGCAATTAACGGCTACCTTGTCCGTCTCAGCGGCAACAATTTTAGATAACATGGATATTTTTAATCAGGATAAGCTTGAAGTATTGCCGGCAGATGGTATCATTTATAAAGCGCAGAAGGTAACTTTTTATGAAGGTGAGTCTGTGTTTGATGTTTTACTAAGAGAAATGAAAAAGAATAAAATCCATATGGAATTTAGCATGACGCCGATCTATAACAGTAATTATATTGAAGGCATAAATAATCTGTATGAATTCGACGCTGGAGAGCTCAGTGGATGGATGTACAAAGTAAATGGCTGGTTCCCTAACTACGGCAGTAGCCGTTATGTTCTCAAAGATGGCGATGTCATTGATTGGGTATACACTTGTGATCTAGGTCGAGATGTGGGTGGTTATGTAGCCACAGGAGGAGCTCAGAAATAATGAAGGATAGCTTTTCTACCTTTCATCCGTTTGTGAATTTTCTATATTTTGTTGTTGTATTGCTGTTTAGCATGGTGTTCATGCATCCTATATTTCAAGTGATTGCCCTTATTAGTGCTGTAGCCTACTCAATTATGTTAAAAGGAAAAAAGGGCATCCGATTTAATCTGCTTTACATGATTCCTTTTCTGCTGTTTATGGCAGTGATGAATCCTGTTTTTAATCATCAAGGGGTAACGATCTTGTTCTATTTAAACAACGGGAACCCAATTACGAAGGAATCGATTCTTTATGGCGTGGCAGCGGCGTGTATGTTTGTGACGGTAATTATTTGGTTCTCCTGTTATAACGTCGTGATGACCTCGGATAAGTTTATTTATATATTCGGAAAAATACTGCCGGCACTGTCGTTGATTTTTTCGATGGTGCTTCGTTTTGTTCCTAGATATTTAGCGCAAATCAAGGTGATTTCTAATGCTCAAAAATGTATAGGTCGGGATGTCTCACAGGGAAATCTCCTCGCGCGTGCGCGGAATGGGATTACGATCCTCTCCATTATGACCACCTGGGCTTTGGAAAATGCGATTGAGACAGCGGATTCCATGAGATCGAGAGGGTATGGATTGCCGGGCCGTACAAGCTTTTCTATCTTTCGGTTAGATGCCCGAGACAAAGTAGCCCTCTTGATCATGACAGGCTTAATTGCGCTGGTAGCCGTAGGGGCAGTGATGGGTGAGAACACCATGAGATTCTATCCGTCGATTAAAGCGAGCGCAATTACGCCTTTTAGTATTCTTATATATATCGCTTATTTTGCGTTATGTATGATCCCAGTGCTCATCAATATGGTGGAGGCAATGAAATGGAAATCTATCGAATCGAAGAACTAAGCTTTACTTTTCCTGAACAAGAGCAAGCGGCTCTTTCGAATATTAATCTAACGATTGAAAGTGGAGACTTCATTACTATTTGTGGAAAGTCAGGCTGTGGCAAAAGCACTCTGCTTAGACAACTGAAAACAATTCTAACCCCACATGGCAATCGCCAAGGGGCAATTTATTATAAGGGTCAACCTGTAGAGGAGATCGATCAAAGAACGCAGGCAGCGGAAATTGGTTATGTACTCCAAAGTCCGGACAATCAAATAGTGACAGATAAAGTATGGCATGAGCTTGCCTTTGGGCTGGAGAGTTTGGGGTATGATCATTCTACTATTCGTCTGCGTGTGGCGGAAATGGCCAGTTTTTTTGGGATCCAGACCTGGTTTCATAAAAGTGTGACTGAGTTATCAGGCGGCCAGAAGCAGCTGCTTAACTTAGCCTCCATAATGGCTATGCATCCCTCGGTTCTAATCCTCGATGAGCCTACCTCCCAGCTAGATCCTATTGCGGCTTCCGATTTTCTGGAGACGGTCAAAAAAATAAATCGTGAGCTGGGAACAACCGTGATCATGACCGAGCATCGTCTAGAGGATGTTCTTCCGCTTACAGATCGGTTGATTGTGCTGAATGAGGGAGTTGTGATCGCCGATGATACCCCGCAAAAGGTGGGCGAGGCTTTAAGTAAGCTGAACCATCCGATGTTTCTGTCCATGCCCTCACCGATGCAGATTGTTGCAGGAGTAGATCATGACTTAGCGTGGCCTGTGACTGTGAAGGAAGGGCGCCAATGGTTGGATGCTTTTCTAAAGGGTAAGACTCCTGCAACGATGGCAGAAACTCAGCCTAGCACGAAAGAGGCCGGCCCTGTAGTCATAAAGTTTAAGGACGTATGGTTTAAATATGATAAAAATGGACCGGATATCATTAAAGATTTGTCGTTTGAAGTGAAGCAAGGGCAATTTTATTGTATTGTTGGCGGGAATGGAACAGGGAAGACATCGACGCTGTCGCTGATGAGCGGGATCCTTCAGCCATACAGAGGGAAGGTTCTTATCGGCGGGAGCAACCCTGCGAAGATGAATGCCAAAGCGTTGTTTACTAACAATCTGGGCATCCTCCCGCAAAATCCGCAAACCTTATTTGTGAAAAAAACAGTCGAGCTAGATTTATATGAAATGTTATCCCAGCTCTCTTTGACGAAGGAAGAAAAAACCGCCAGAGTTGAAGCTGTGGTAAAGTTCGCAGAACTGGAACATCTCCTCTCCATGCATCCGTATGATCTCAGCGGGGGAGAACAACAGCGTGCAGCGTTGGCGAAGGTGCTTTTGTTAGAACCAAAGATTCTGCTGTTGGATGAACCGACCAAAGGACTGGATGGACCCTTCAAAGAGAAGCTAGCCGTATTCCTGCAAAAGCTCAATGCCGAAGGCGTTACTATTGTAATGGTCTCGCATGATGTTGAATTTTGTGCCAAATACGCTGAGGTCTGCGCCATGTTTTTTGATGGAAGTATCATCACTACGAATGAAGCACAGAAGTTTTTTGCGGGAAACAGCTTCTATACAACGGCCGCCAACCGTATGGCGCGTCATGTATGGAATGAGGGAGTAACGATAGAGGGTGTGATTGATTTATGTCAAAGAAGCAGATAACGGATCGTCGTTTGAGTCGTCGAACTTTATTAGCGGCACTACTAATCCTCATAGTCATTCCAGCTACGATTTTATTAGGCATCTTTGTGCTAAATGATCGGAAGTATTATTTTATCAGTCTATTAATTGTTATCTATACGATGATTCCTTTTGCGATGGTATTCGAGAACCGGAAGCCGCAGGCGAGGGAGCTGATCGTTATAGCGGTGTTAGCAGCCATTGCCGTGGCGGGACGCGCAGCCTTTTTTATGTTGCCGCAGTTTAAGCCAGTGGTTGCTATTGTCATCATCGCAGGGGTAAGCTTGGGTGCGGAGGCAGGGTTTCTGGTTGGCGCTGTTGCAGGCTTTGTCTCGAATTTCTTCTTTGGGCAGGGGCCTTGGACGCCTTGGCAAATGTTTTGTTTTGGCATCATTGGCTTCCTGGCGGGCATTTTCTTCAAGAAGGGTCTGCTTAAAAAGAATAAGCTGTCGCTGTGTATATTCGGAGGCTTAGCGACGTTTTTCGTATACGGAGGCATTATCAATATAGGCTCGCTGATGATGTTCACTTCAGAGTTCTCATGGCCGGCTTTAATGACCACTTATATTTCAGGTTTTTGGTTTGATATGGTGCATGCGATCTCGACGGTGGTGTTTTTGTTTTTTATTGCTAATCCTATGATTGAGAAGTTGGATCGGATAAAAACGAAATATGGGTTGATTGAGCCTTAGGTTCTTGGTATTAGCTTTTGGACGTTGTGCGCTTTTTACGCTGGCGGACGCTCCGCTTTTCCACAATCAGTCCGTTCTCTCCGCTGCTATCAGCGCGAATTCCAAAATACAAACACACAAACACAAACTAAAGGCTCAGCGCCTCCCGCTTCAGTTTTTAGCGGAAGGGGGAGGGGAACTAGTGGCTACGAATCAGGCCACTGTGACAAGCCACTGAAAAGAGAATATACCTAGTAGTGATGCTCCTAGGTGAAGACTTATAAAAACAGGCGATGTTCCGGTATCCGGTATCGCCTGTTTTTTTGATTCACTTAACGTTCAGCAACAACTTTGTGCGGGGGAACCCCGGCATCGGGCTGATTATGAGTGGCTTCAAGTGTGGAGAGGTCGCCGTCCAGTGTTTTGAGTCCGGGGAGCAGCAAGGCTGCGCTGGCGCAGAGCATTGGAAGCAAGCCGGCGATGACAAAAAGCGCAGGCACACCATAGAGTTCAGCAATCGCGGCGCCGGCAAAAGCACCAAAAGGCTGTAAACCGCCACCGATTAAAAAACGGATGGAGTTGACTCTTCCTTGCAGATTGCTCGGAACCAGACGTCCATGGAGTGAAGAGCTTAAGGAGCCGAAGAAGGGGCCTATCGTTCCGGTGGCGAATACGGCGGCGAGAGCAAAAGAAAAACTAGGAAACAACCCCCATAATGTTGTAACTAAACCGATGGTCCCCAGACTTCCGAGCATGACAAACCGCCTCTTTTTAATTTCCCCTATCATGGAAATGACGCTTAGCCCGACTAAGGTTCCAAGTGCGAAAACTGTACTAAGTGTGCCCATCGTCGCCGCATCACGGTGGAGCACTTCGCGTACAAAAGGAACCATCATGGTCCAGACGGCAATGGAGCTTAGATTACTAATAGAGGCCATCATCATTATCGTAAGCATGGCGGGGAATTGTTTATAGAAGGTAAAGCCCTCAGCTATTTCGCGAACGTAGATGGCAATGGAGAAACGGCCTGGAGCTGGAGAGGGCTTGGGTAGCTTCTGCAGGCACAGCAAGGTAGTGATGGCCGCAACGTAACATAACATGTTGATGCTAAGGGCTGGCAGCGCGCCACTGGCAGCGGTCAACGCCCCAGCCAGGGCGGGGCCCAGCAAGACTGCTGCACTTTTGCTGCCATCGATGATAGCAAAAGCCCGCACCAGCTTCCGGCTATCGGCAACGCCGGGAATAACAGCCATGGCTGTTGGCATGAACAGGGCGGCGCAGGCCCCGCTGAGACCAGCGGCGACAAACAGATGCCACAGCTGCAGTTGGCCAGCCAGACCCATGCCAAGTGGCAATGCTATAGCCAGCAGGCGAATGGCTGCCAAGCAGGCCATAAAGCGTACCCGGTGGAGTCGGTCGGACAGCGGCGAGCCCAGCAAGCGCAGCAGCAGCTCAGGTATGCCGGAGCTGAGTGCGAGTGCTCCCATCGCTAGTTTGGAACCCGTCAGCTCATAGACGAGCCATTCCATAGCCAACAAGCCAAAAGCATCCCCAAAAGCACTTAAAGTTATGGTTGAGAGTAAACCATAATAGCTGCGTTTTATCATAGCCTGTTCGCTCCTTTCTTATATTTCTCGCATATACGCTTACAGTCCTTATAAGGACGCTTAAGGCGTTTATGCTTGATTCTCTAGATATGACCCAATCTGTTGCGGTAGCCCATTTAAGGCTTCCAATCGCAGGCTATACGATGTGCTTTTAACGTTGGTATGGACAATGACCAGTCCTGCTGCGCGCAGCGCGATCAGATGGTAGTGGATTGTACTTTTAGAAAGTCCGACTTCCCGCACGATTTCCGTGAAATTCAACTGCTTGCCTGTAAGCAAACGAAGGATATACAGCCGCGTCTCATCCGAGAGTGCCCGGGTAAGGCGAAGTAGTGCTGGAGCAGGCCGGCCAGCTTCCGGAGGGAGAACATCACAAGAGTAGCTAGTGAACACGAATTCATCAAACATAGAGGTGGTGACCAGTGGGCGGGCATGATATTGCGGAATGATAATGACCTGCTTCAGACGTTCGGTTGGATAGAGACGCATTCCGTCGGTTGCTGCTTCAAAGACTTCCATATCATTGTTCCCATTCAGTATCGTTCGTCTTGACTCGGCTTCCTGTTCAAGCCCTTTGAGGATATTAGGGTCGATTCCATTGAAGTAACCCGCGTTCCATTCGCGCAGGATGTCAGAGGCAGTGTCCCTTAGCTCGGAAAGATTAGAGGGGACCGATTGGCCGAAACGTCCAGATATTTCATACAGTTCACCCGAAGTTAACCGATCAAACCAATCCAGAAAGCTGCTAACCGAACGTTCTACTGGACAGCACCAAATGTAGGGAGCCAAACTGAAATCATCAAGTTTCTTAACGACCTCTTGCATTTTACGAAGCAACATCGGGGCAAATCTTGCTTGGACTTCACGTACCCAGAGCTTACCGGAATCCATAGCAGTATGGTTCTGCTTGCTTAGAAAAGCAGTCATACTGTTCACACATTCATACATGGGGGCAAAATCGACTTCTACTTTATATTCCATGAGCTTCTCCATCCTTTGAGTAAGTTACTGAAACATTTATTAGTTCTATAATTATAGAACTTTTTATTGGTTTTATTGTAAACGAACTATATTCCATTTTCAATAGCTTTTCGACTGAAAACAAAAGAAATTTTAATTACGAAAAAAAGACAGTTCCGGTAGGCACATTTTGTGCATTAGGAACTGTCTTTTGACGTCTACACAATTTATATACTTTTTAGGAGTTCTGAGTAGATTGCTCAAATATAATCAATTGATTATATAAGTGTTTGGTTATATAATAAATCTGAAACTCAGATGAAGAAGGTGTTTTTAGATTTGAAGGAATTTCAGGGCATGAATGATTTGACTCAGGGTCCTATTATGCCTACCTTAATGAAATTAACGCTTCCCATTATTGCGACGAATTTCATCTCCACAACCTATGGCCTCGTCGATATGATTTGGGTTGGAAGATTGGGAAGTGGTCCTGTTGCCGCGATTGGCACGGCGAGTTTTTTCATTAATCTAGCGATTGCATTGTCGACTATGATTACGATCGGTACAGGGATTAAGGTTGCGTTTTGTATGGGATCTGGCCAGATAGAGAAGGCTAAATCTTATATGAAAAACGGGTTTGCGATGTCTATTTTATTAGGACTTCTCTATATGAGTTTAGTTCTGTTGACCAACAATCAGTTGATTGGTTTTTTTGGTCTTGGAAGTGATGAAGTTGAACGGATGGCACGACAATTTTTAATGATTTCGATCTTCGGGACGGTATTTTCCATCGTAAATACTTTGTTTGCCACACTCTTAAACTCGATGGGAAATAGTAAACAACCGTTTCAGATCTTCTCTGTTGGTCTTATGGTTAATATCGTCCTTGATCCATTTTTAATTTTTGGCTGGGGCAGTTTTGAAGGTTGGGGAGTAGCGGGGGCAGCCACGGCAACATTGACAGCGAACATCTTAGTTACGGCTCTTTTTATCATAAAGACAAGAAAGTCAGAAATCATTTCGAACACATCAGCATGGGACAGTCGTCAAATGAAAGAAGTAATTCGTATGGGACTTCCGATCACAATCCAACGGGTCACCTTTACGCTCATATCGATCGTCATTGCTAAGATCATTGTACGTTTTGGGGCGGATGCGATTGCGGTGCAAAAAGTAGGGATTCAAATTGAATCTATTTCTTATATGACTATTGGAGGACTACAGGGAGCTATTGCTGCCTTTTTTGGACAAAATTATGGAGCACGCCGATTGGACCGTATAGGGCAGGGATATCGTAAGGCTTTGATCTTAACCTCCATCTTTGGCGTGATCATATCGCTTATATTTATTGCGTTCCCGCAGCAGCTATTTTCCTTGTTTTTATCAGATCAGACAAGCCTGGAATTAGGCACTGATTATATGCGCATCATTGGCTACTCTCAATTATTTATGTGTATGGAATTAATGACAGTAGGTGCGTTTAACGGCATTGGCCAAACTCATATCCCGCCGATCTTCAGTATTACATTTACTGCACTGCGAATTCCACTAGCCTTGATTTTATCCGAACCTTTTGGCCTGAATGGGGTGTGGATGTCGATTGCTCTAAGCAGTGTGTTTAAAGGGGTTATTCTTGTGTTCTGGTTTAGAAGATCTTTATTCAAAATGAACAAACAGCAGATAAACTACTAAGCAAAGGATGATCGTTGAAATGGCTTTATTAAATCGTAAACTCATACAGCTTCTGAGGGATAACCATTTGAATAAGGAGCTTTTTCACGGCGAATTTGGACTGGAAAAAGAAAATGTCAGAGTGGATCCAGAGGGAAGGCTTGCGCTGACACCACATCCTAAAGCTTTTGGCAACAAAATGGAGAACCCGTATATTCAAACCGACTTCTCAGAGAGTCAAATTGAAATGGTCACCCCCTCTTTTGATTCTATTGATGAGACTTATAACTTTCTGGAGGCGCTGCAGGATATTGTGTCGCTTGAGCTCAAGGAAGAATATCTGTGGCCAAGTAGTAATCCTCCAAGGCTACCGAATGATCAGGACATCCCCATTGCCAAGATGGGTAATCCGATTGAGGATGAATACAGACATCAGCTAGCAGACAAATACGGTCGCAAAAGACAATTGCTGAGCGGAATCCATTACAATTTCTCTTTTGATGAACAATTTCTGAGACAGCTTCATGACATAGCAGATCCACAGGTGAGCTTTAAAGAATTCAAAGACGCTACCTACTTAAAAATAGCCCGTAACCTATTGCGGTACCGTTGGCTTCTTATCTATTTAACAGGCGCCAGCCCTGTTTTTGATAAGACTTATATGGAACAATGTGTTGCACGCGGGGAATCAGATGACGACAAAAGCTTTTATTATCAGAATATGAATTCACTGCGGAATAGCGAATGTGGGTATCGAAATGAAAAACCTCTTTATGTATCTTTTGCTTCGTTAAGGGATTATGTTCATGATTTACAAGCTTTGATCGAATCGGAAGAATTATTAAGTGTAAAAGAGTTTTATAGTCCGGTTAGAGTGAAGACAGCAAGAGGCAAACACCCTTTAGAGGAACTGATGCAAGATGGGATAGCTTATTTGGAGCTTCGGTTTATTGATCTGAATCCACTCTACAAAATAGGAATCGGCAAAGAAACGATGATTTTCATTCATCTTTTTATCTTGTATATGCTGCTGAAGGAGGACGAACCGTTCGGAGTAGAGGATCAGAAGATGGCGAATCTTAATCATGATCAACTAATCATGGAAGGAATAAAGGGATGTTTGCATGATTACGGGGATTCATGTACAACGATGGAGCAGCAGGCAGTAACTTGTATTCATGAGATGCAGAATATGATCCAACTGTTGAACCCGGAGAATGAAGTGTTTTTGAACGTATTGCATGGAGCTAAGAATAAAATTGTAGAGCCAGACCGGAGTTTTGCAGCTATTGTGAAGTCGGAAGTTCAACAATCCTCTTTTGTACAATACCATCTGAATAAAGCTAAACAATATGCTAAGGAAAGTCTTGCGAATGGATACCGTTTTGTGGGATATGAGGATCTGGAGCTATCTACACAGCTTCTTTTGAAGGCAGCGGTTAAACGTGGCATTAAGTTTCAATTGATCGATCGGGAAGAGAACTTTGTAGTTCTTACGCAAGGTGATCATAAAGAATATATTAAGCAAGCTACGAAGACCTCCCTTGATTCTTATAGTACGGTATTAATCATGGAGAATAAGATCGTTACGAAAGAAGTTCTTAAACAGCAAGGCATTCGTGTTCCCGCAGGAGAAGCTTTTCGAAATCTGGAAGAGGCAATGAATGCGCATGGCACTTACCGTAACAAGGCTATTGTGATTAAGCCCAAATCAACCAATTTTGGACTCGGCATTACTATTTTTACAGACGACTTCTCTAAAGAAGATTATCAAAAAGCCTTCGAAATCGCCTTCGAGTTTGATCGAACAGTGCTACTAGAGGAATTCATGACGGGTAAAGAATATCGTTTTCTTGTCATGGGTGATGAAGTAGTCGGAGTATTGCACCGGGTTCCTGCAAATGTGATTGGAGATGGTGTACATACGATTGAACAACTAGTGCACGAGAAAAATAAGGATCCGTTAAGAGGCCGTGGGTACAAGACACCACTTGAGAAAATTCAGATCGGTGAAGCAGAAGCGATGTTCTTGAACAACCACGCTCAGGCTTGGAGTGATATTCCTCCATTAAACGAAGTCATCTATCTTCGGGAGAACTCTAATATTAGCACGGGTGGTGACAGCCTGGATTTTACGGATGAGATCCCAGATAGTTATAAGGCTCTGGCGATTCAAGCGGCTAAAGCTGCGGGCGCTACTTTTTGTGGAGTGGATATGATGATTGATGACATCAAGGAAGAAGCCAATGATACGAACTATAGCGTTATTGAGATTAACTTTAATCCAGCGATTCATATTCATTGTTATCCTTATAAAGGGAAGAACCGAAAGGCGGATGAACGGATTCTGAATCTATTATTTGGGGAATAAACAGAAGCTCAACCAGTACCTTTGGTTGAGCTTCTGTTTTTAAAGGGGCAATTCGCTCCCTCACCCACTACATGTTCATGTTAGGAGTTACCCGCAGCTGCAACGCCACTAAAGTTTCTGGCTTGGACATTATTAAAGGGATCTGTTGCAGCTGCATTTGTGAAGATCTCTGCTGTGTACTGAATTTGACCTGTTGCGACAGCCGCTGGTGGTGGAATATCTACTGCTGTAAAACCGAAGGCTTCATTTTCTCTGCTGATCGCAACCCCAAATGTCGTGGTGAAAATGATTATATTCACCTCATAGAAATAGAATATGATAGAAGGAGAGTTAACTCTTGGATTTGCTATATAATTCATCAGCTACCTACTTGCATGGCTTGATGATCAAGTGTTAAATGGAAGAAGGCTTAGAAGTTTAAGGAAAGGCGGGAGCTATTATCAAACATAGGAATAAGTCTAAAAGGATATTATTGATTTCATTGATGCTGTTGGCAGTAGTTATCATTGGTGCGGTGGTGCTTGGGGAACGCGGAGGAATAATGAGTAAATCCGAGAGCTCTTTCAAAAGTCCTGCTGAACCGTCGCCCCTTATCATTACACATGAGAATAGTACAGATGCTATAGAGAATTATGTCATTCTAAAGACGAGCTGGAATGGAGCGGACTATGATCGGGCTTCCTTTTACTATACGGCTTGGCATAGTGAACCTACGCTTCTAACGGGGCTGCATCGTTTGAAACCAGGGGAGAAACTGCAGGTCGACTTTGGAGATTACGCACCGAGTGAAGTCACAGTAAAGATGGCCTATCTAACTGAGAGCTTTGATGAATCGCAGCTTCCAATTGTAGAAGTTCCTGTAACACTCGTCGAAGGGAAATATGAATTTGTGAACCCTCCAGCATCCACCAGTGATATTCCCACTTCGGGTCGCGTCTTTAGTGTTATAGCTAGATGGGGTGAGAACATCTGCGAATATGTCTTCGCATCAGATGGCAAGTTTGATAACTATGAATATGATTTGTGAGGTTAGTCGAAGATAAGAGATGTTCTAAAGCCGGTCCGGTTTTAGAATATCTCTTTTTTGTCTCGATTTTAGACAAATCTAACGATATGTCTATTTTTTAGACAATGTACCGTTATTGTCTAGTTGGGGAGGACTGTTAACCTGATTAACCATTTAGGGCTAAGTTTAATTAGATCGAGAGACGGATGAGAGAATACCCGTTTTTAATATTATGAAAACAACTTTAAGACGAGGGAGGAGTGAGCGTCATAGGTACAGAAACGGAAGAACTGAATTATGATGACATTCAAGGAATCGTCTTACAAGAACGGCCTACCCCCTACGTAGGAACCTATGTATTGCTGTCTATCGATCATCAACAGGACGGGAAAGTGATGCTGAAGCGGCTTCTCGACGAAGTGACGTCGGCCGGACAGTGGAATAATCCTCACGAAGGTGCTTGGGTCAACGTTGGTTTTACCTATCAAGGACTCCAGAAGCTGGGGATTCCCAAGGAGTCACTCAACAGCTTCGACCTGGAGTTCCGGGAGGGCATGGCTGCCCGGGCAGCTAAGCTAGGGGATGTAAACGAAAGCAGCCCGGAGCACTGGGAAGACCCGCTGGGTACTGACAAAGTCGATGTGGCACTTGCTCTGTTCGCGCCCACCAAAGAAGCGCTGCTACAAGCAGAAGAAGCAGCCCGTCGAATCCACTGCGAACTGAATGGTGTATCCGTCGTTTACCAGCTGGATGTCGGAATGAATCCTGACGGACGTACTCATCTGGGCTTCATGGATGGAATCAGCAATCCGAGAATCGAAGGAAACCATATACCCAATGCGGTGGGACAGGAAGCGGAGATTAAAGCCGGTGAATTCCTGTTCGGGCATTTAAATGAATCCGGCACTATAACACAGGGACCACAGCCGGCAGAACTTGGCCACAATGGCAGTTACCTCAGTTTCCGCAAATTGCATATGAGGGTCGCGACTTTCCGTCGTTATTTGCGGGAGCATGCGGATAACCGGGAAGAGGAAGAACTTTTGGCCGCTAAAATGGTAGGAAGATGGCCGAGCGGAGCCCCTTTAAGTCTGGCTCCTGAAGCAGATGACCCGGCACTGGGCGAAGACGTCAGCCGACGGAACGCATTTACGTACGGGGATGATCATAAAGGGTTGAAATGTCCGGTAAGCTCGCATATCCGTCGTGCATTTCCCCGAGACAGCTTGCAGGATTCGGTTGTTAATGTGAACATTCACCGGTTGCTCCGGCGGTCAACGATGTATGGCCCTATACTGCCAAAAGGTGTAATGGAGGATGATGGTCAGGATAGAGGCCTTATTTTTGCAGGTATATGCAGCTCATTGTCCCGCCAATTCGAGTTTATCAAGAGCGATTGGTTAAATGGAGGCAATTTCGCGGGCATGTCAACCGAGAAAGACCCTATTACCGGTAAGAATGAGGGGGAAGGGATGTTTACCATTCCGGACAAACCTATTCGCCACCGGATGAAAGAAATTCCAAGTTTTTCAATCACCAAAGGCGGGGAGTATTTCTTTGTTCCCAGCATGACTGCATTGCGGTGGATGGCAGAGTTGGATCAACATACATCTAAGGAGGAATAAACATGTTAGAAAGACAAGATCAGACTAATCCAATTACAAGCGCTGGACGTGCCGGCCTGCGGGAAGGTGAAATATCTGAGCTTACCATCATTGCGCCGCTTAAAGAAGGTGGGGCGGATCGTCTCCGTGAGAAGCTGAAAAAAAGTGCATCGAGACAAGCCGAAACGATGGCGAAGATCGCGACCGTTCACGACATGCGCTTCGTAATCTTTGATAACGACACGCGGCTGTTGTTCGCGACGGCTTATGATGGAGATTGGGATAGTTATATCGATGATTTTGGAACTGAAATTCCAGAGTTGTTGAATAACATGTTTAATGAAGTGAAGGATTTTCCGGGAATTGAATCTTCGGAAGCGAAAGACTTCATCGCCAACCATCAGATCACTGCATCCGGCTGGTACAGTGCTTATCCCGATGCCACGGTCAGAGATATTTGGCGCGGACAGCGAATTACGAAGGCCTGGAATGACCTGCTCGACGCATCACAAAGCTAAAAAACTAGAAAAGGGGGCCTTGTCCCCTTTTCCTTCCTGATAAATTACAAAGAGGTGAACGAAAATGAACAATAATAAATCAGTGTCGTCTGAACTCGCAGAAGAAGCGGTAAACTCCATTGAGGAGGTAGCAGGCAAATATCCGGGTTATCGACGCGCGCACGCCAAAGGTGTTGTCTACCAGGCGGTGTTCACCCCTAACGGCCAAGCGGGTCCTTTAACAACAGCGCCACATTTGCAAAATCATGAGGTGCAAGCTCTTGTACGCTTCTCCAATAGCTCGACTAATCCGTCCATCCCTGATGTTTTTTCGCCTGCAAAAGGAATGGCGGTTCAGTTTGTATTGCCTGATGGGGGCGTGACAAGTTTGGTGACAATTACATTGCCGATCTTTTTTGCCAAAACACCGCAATCCTTTATTAATATCTTACGTACAATTAAAGAAAATTCGTTTGAGGGAGCGACCATTGCAGACAAATTCAAAGCCGTTATGGAGAAGTATTCGGAAAGCCGGGCTGGGCTTCAAGCCGTGAAAATGCTGCAACCGCCACTCAGTTTTGCAACCAACCTTTATCATTCCATTCATGCCTATTACTTCACCAATGCTGCTGGCGAGCGGCGGGCTATTAAATATGAGTGGGAACCGGAAGCGGGTCTGCACTTTCTGGCCCAGGAAGAGGTGGAGAATCGATCTCCCGATTATTTGGAGGATGAACTAATCGAGAGACTGTCCAAAGGTCCGGTGGCGTTTCAATTGACAGTAATCCTCGGGCAGGAGGGAGATCCTACGGATGACCCGACGTCTGCTTGGCCTGAAGACCGGGAACGGATTGTTGTCGGCCATTTGTCGATCACCGGCGTGGCAGACGAGAAGGCTCAAGAGTACGTCTTTGATCCGACAGTTGTACCTGCCGGCATTGAATGCTCTGAAGATCCTATTCTGAACTTTCGTCATGATGCCTATGCGGAGTCACATTCCCGTCGAAGTATTAATCAGTAAGCATTTATTTTATATTCTATGAATATGATCGGGCTGTCCTAGAATGTCTGCCGACATCCTTAGGGCAGTCTTTTTAGGTATGTCTTGTGACACTCTTGTAACAGAGATTGGCTACGATAGGTTACGAGGTGAGAGAATGAAGAAGTTTAAAGGATTTATCGTATTGATTTTGTTGGCAGTCGTAGGATGCAGTGCAGCAACACCACAAGCAAATCTTGAACCGGAGAAGGAGGTGAAGAAAGAGGTCAATGAGAAGATCGCTTTCTGGGATCAACAGCGTAAAGGAACAAATTTCATGAATTCCAAATCTATACCCGAAAATTATGATGCAGCGAAAGAAAATAATATAGAGTTCATTCGACTTGCGCCAGATAAATGGGCAAAAGATAGTGATTTCCTGTTTAACGATCAACCGGATGCCAATCCAGATAAAGACTTTTTAATAGGGAATGCAGATAAATATGAGGGGCTTGTTGAGGATGATTTTACAGCGTTAAAAGCAGACTTGGATGCAGCCGAGGCGCGGGGTTCAAAAGTAGTGCTGACAGTCCTTAGTCTGCCCGGAGATCGGTGGCGACAGTTTAATGATTATACAAATGATGATCGAATCTGGAAGGATTTCAGTTATCATGAACAAGCGGCAACGTTTTGGAAGGATCTTGCGGAAAGATTAAAGGATCATCCTGCGGTGGTCGGCTATAATCTGATTAATGAGCCACATCCTGAACAAGCTACTGGATTTAATGATTTCTGGACAGAGGATTACAACGAATGGTATAGCTCAGTGGAGAATACTCCGGCGGATTTGAATCTTTTATATGAGACTATTGTGACAGCGATTCGAACCGTAGATACGGAAACCCCTATTATCGTCAATTCTGGTCTGTATGCTACACCATGGGCCTTTAAATATTTGAAACCCATCGATGATGCGAATGTATTATATGCTTTTCATATGTACGAACCCTACGAACTCACCAGCCAAAATAAGAAAAAAGGCTTAACCCATGAATATCCTGGAACAGTTAAAGTAGGTGAGGAGAAGACGGAAAAAGCATTCAATAAGAAAGCCTTAAAGGATTTTCTAGAACCTATCGCACAGTGGGCAGAAAAAAATAACATCCCTGCTAATCGTATTGTCGCTGAAGAATTTGGCACGAACCGGCTTGTAAAAGGTGCAGATCAATACTTGGCTGATTTAATCTCGATTTTTGCTGATTACGGCTGGCACTGGGCGTTTTATGCGTTCCGGGAGGATACTTGGGATGGCATGGATTATGAACTTGGCACTGAGCCACTAACCTGGGAGTATTGGGAAGCGATAGAGAAGGGTGAACAGCCTGATCGAAAGACGGTCGATAACCCGATATGGAACGTACTGACGAAGGGATTAGGTGTAGAGAAGTTGCAATAACGTAGCATGAAAATATATGAAAAGGTGAAACCTGTAAAGGATTTCGCCTTTTTCTTCTGATAATTATAGGAAGGAGAATCTACTTTGAATATTTTAATTGCGGATGATGAGAAACATATGACCACTATATTGAAGACTTATTTTCAAAAAGAAGGCTATAACGTTTGGACAGCAGCGGACGGTGAAGAAGCGCTTGAGCTCTTTTTTTCGAATAGGATCGATCTTGTGGTGCTGGATTGGATGATGCCTAAGCGAAGCGGGCTTGAGGTTTGTAATGAAATCAAGAAGGTTAGTTTGGCTAAAGTTGTAATGCTGACCGCAAGGTCTTCCCATGATGATGAATTCAGTGCCTTGGATATAGGGGCAGATGAATATATAAGAAAACCATTCGACCCAAGGATTTTGATGCTTAGAATTAAAAAAATGCTAGGCACTGAAAAAGTGGCTGCGATTAGGGATTTAGAAATCGATTTTGAGCGGAAGAAAGTGTACAAGAATGGGGCCGAACTGGCGTTATATAAAAAAGAATTTGAATTGCTAACCTTCCTGTATGAGCATAAAGGACGTATTTTATCCAGAGATGCCTTATTGTCTGCGGTTTGGGGAATGGATTATCTGGGCGAAGAAAGAACGGTAGATACGCATATTAAGAGGCTGCGCGATAAGATTGGGGCCGACCACGTGATCACGCATAGGGGAATGGGGTACAGCTTCCATGATAAAAATTCATAAAATAAGTACGAAGTTATTGATCATGGTGAGCATTATTTTGCTGATTGTTTTTGGTACGTCTTATTTCCTGCACAACTATTTCTCAGCAGATTATTACCTATACAAAATGAAAACCAAGATCAACACCATTTATGACGAAGTAAAGGATCTCCGTTTGGATCAACTCATGGAAAATGAAAGCAGGATCGAGAACAATAATAACGTAACGATTGTTAGGGTTGAAAACAGTGGAAGTACAGCAGAAATTAACGAAAATATTCAATTTGCGTTGTTTAAAGATAAGGTGGCACTTAATAAATTTTGGATCACAGATGAGGTATTACAAAAAGTAAAACAAGGCAACACGGTTAATCTTTTATTTAATCAGGGCAAATTGAAATCGAGTCTGTTAACGAAAATATACGAGCAGGATAGCAGTCTAATCCTCATAGGAACTGTGGTTGTGCACAATACAGATGCCTTGACCCTCGTAAATCAATTCAGCTTTTACTCCATTCTACTGGGGATTATTATCAGTTTGCTGTTAGTGGCTTATTTTTCAAAAAAGATCATTACACCGTTAGAACAATTACAGGATGTCGCGAAGGATATATCCAATCTCGATTTTAAACAAGTGACGATTCAAACGGGGGATGAAATCGAAGAGCTCTCGAAAAGCATCAATCAGATGAGTCAGCGTCTAAAGAGCACCCATGCCAAATTAGAGGAGAAAAATCAAAGTTTAAATACCCTTATCTCAAGCATTTCGCATGAAGTGAAAACACCATTATCCTTAATCCAAGCCTATACGATTGGCATTCAGGACGGTCTGGATGATGGCACGTATACGGATATCATTTTGGAGCAAGTGAAGTATACGTCGGATATGGTGGATTATTTAATTAAATTGTCCAAGATCCAGAAGTCAGAAGTGCATAAAGAGCCTTTTGATCTTAAAGAGCTTCTGCTAAAAGTGATCTCACAATATAATATTACGTTAAAAAATAAAAACATAACCTTAATGAGCGACTTTCATTCGCTTGAATCCTCAATCGTTGAAGAAGATATCAGCCAAATCGAGATAGTATTCAACAACTTAATTAGTAATGCCATTAAATATGGTGAAGAGGATTTTTTTGAAATAAAACTAGGGAGTGACACTACTCGTACATTAAAATTTACGATCTCCAATAAAACCACTCGCCTGAAAACGGAGCATTTAGCGTATATCTGGGATCCATTCTATGTAATTGAAGAGTCTCGAAATAAAGAAATCTCCGGTACTGGACTTGGTCTGTCCATCGTCGCGGAGATTCTTGGCAAAAATGATCTGAAATACGAGTCCAAATTAGAGGACTCATATATTAGTTTTAGTATTTGGTTTGAAGTAACGGAGGGAATTTTGGAACTGTAGGAGCGTTAGCGTTCGCCTGAAAGCTTTCCGAAGGAAAGCTCGCATCGGAAGCATAAGCTGTCTCCGGAGGTTATCCGCTGATAGCGGTAAAATCAAAAACATCTGGAGACAACAGCGACCGAAAGTCCAACATTCCCGCAGTTACGCACAACACCTATTAAAGATCTTTTCACCGCATCCATCGCAATATCATTAATTTAACTTCAATAGCGCCGCATTATCAATAAAAGTAGCCGTATTAAAAAGCAGCAAGACATCCTTGATATCATTTTGAGCCATATAATCACTGATGTTTCCATTATAATAACGGATATCGATCACATGGATTTCAGGCACATGCTGAGTCAGGAAAGGAATAACGCTATGTGCATAAGAGTCCTTGATGACGAGCAGCTTTTTCTGTTTGACCGTTGTTGGATCAAGCTGGCTGGTGATTTTCATGAGCGCATGTACGCCCCCTAGGAAATAAGAGTACTTATCCTTTTTCACCAGATAACTTAGGTCATACATACTTTTTAAAGTCTCACCGGTATCTTGAATGTACATTTGGGTGGATACCTCATGATTAGGTTTGTACATTTGAATGGAATCAGGTGTGACCCCGATAAATTGCCCCCGGGTATGATAGCTTCCGAGAAATGAATTACTCACAGTCTGAATCTGGTATTCGCTCTGGGACAGAGGCTGCCAGCCCATGCTTTGAGCATAGGCTACATAAGCTAAGTAGGCACCGTAGGTTGTCCAGTGATGGTCGGTCCGATAGTAAATGGGCTCTGCGGCATGTGGGCTAAGAACATCAAATCCATTTATAAAAGTAAGGCTATCTCCTACATCCTTAGCTATTGTTTGATTCACCTCAGCTTGCGAGTAGACAGGAGCTAACCAGGGTAGACGTTCCTTGGACAAGCCAACCGATGTAGGTGCCAATAAGAAAGTGGTGTTTGCATCGGGATTGTTATCGGCAAAGCGTTTCACAGCTGCTGCATATTGCTGAACTTTAGTGTAATCAGGTGCTGCGAATTTTTCGAAAAGATAGCCGTCTTTTCCTTTATAGATTCCGTTATTCTCTTGCTGTAGCCTCATCTGTTCCACCGCCGATTTCACCCACACCCATTTGGCCCGAAATGGAAAATGATCAGTTACAAAGCTTTCGGCCTCTTCCGCATAGGTGTGGGATAATAAATTGTCCCATGTCAGATGGGGGGCCTTTTGCAAATACCGGTTCTCAAGCTCAGAGAAACGCTGAACAGGCAGTAAGAAAAAGAGGATAGCGACCAGAAATAACGTTGCAACAAATCCCCCAACCAGGATTCGATCCGTCTTCTGCTTCATAAACAATCACCCCCTAATGGTTAGAACCGGAAATATAAAAATGGATTAAAGGTTGCATCTACTAAGTAGGCAACAGATAGGAACAATAACACGCCATACCAAACAAGAGCAGGAACCGATCTAGAATCCATCCGCTTGGAGAGCTTCACAGGTGTAGAGGCAAAGGTTAACACCACGAGTAGAATCGCGTTCGTGTAAGTGAAGTATAAAGTGGTGTTATTCCATAACGGCTGTCCATTAAAGCCAAGCATCGCTTGTAAGTAGCCAATGACCAGAGGAAGTTCTTCAAAAGCGAATAAGACCCATCCGATGAGTATAAGTACTACAGCATATAAATGTCTTGTCCAACGGGGGAGGCGGCTTAATAGCGTTAATCCCCACCATTTTTCAAAGATAAGAATGACCCCGAAGTATAATCCCCAGAGCAGAAAATTCCAGCTGGCCCCGTGCCAGATTCCCGTGAGCAGCCACACGATGAGAATGTTGCGCACTTGAACGCTTAACCCCCGGCGGTTGCCTCCAAGCGGGATGTAGACATAGTCACGAAACCAACTGCTAAGGGAAATATGCCATCTCCGCCAAAAGTCAGTAATACTCTGAGAGATATAAGGTTTGTTGAAGTTCTCGTTAAAGCGGAAGCCGAACATGAGACCGAGACCAATAGCCATATCCGAATACCCGCTGAAGTCAAAATAGATCTGAAAAGCAAACGCAATAATCCCAAGCCAAGCGGTAAAAGCAGGCAGGGAATCTAGATTGGAGCTGGATATGGTGTGCCAGAGCATACCGATGTTGTTGGCGAGCAGTACTTTTTTGGCTAATCCGATTATGAATCTCCGTACACCTTCTGCGAACATGGAGATATCGACCGTACGTTCACGTAGTTGCCCGGCAATGGTGTTATATTGAACAATCGGACCTGCTACTAACTGTGGAAACAGGGCTACAAATGTACCGAAATCAATCCAATTGCGTTGTGCTTTCGTAGTTCCTCTATAGACGTCAATAATGTAGGACATGGATTGAAAAGTATAAAATGAAATCCCAATAGGTAAAGGTAAATCCGTTAAAGGAATATGTGTACCGAGGAGTCCATTTATATTTTGGATGAGAAAATCTGCGTATTTAAAATACGACAATAAGCCTAGATTAATAATGACGGAACTAACCACAATCCACTTGCGCTGCACCGCAGTCAGCTTTGGTCTGCTGAGCAGTAGACCAAAGCTGTAATCTGTAATGGTGGACAGCAACATGATTACAATGTAGACAGGTTCGCCCCAAGCATAAAAAACCAGGCTGCTTAAAAACAATATGAGGTTTTTGATTCGCCAGGGCGAAACATAATAGAGCGCTAGGACAGCCGGCAGGAATAGGAATAGGAAAAGTAGGCTGCTGAATACCATGGTTATTTATTTTTCTGTGAAGTAAGTATCGAAGTCTGCTACGAGTTTATCTTGATCCGCAGGATCAGCAATAACGAACAGGAAATAGTTACCCTTTTTAATGAGTTTATAGTTTTTAGCATTTTCGTATTGATCAGGCAGATAGGTTTCGAATTGTTTTTGAACATCTGTTGCACGCGCTTTGATGGCATCCTCAACAGTGGTCATATCTTTTACATCTTTAACTTTCAGAACCGCAATTTCGTTAGTCTTCACATTCATCATAGGCATTCTAATGCTATAATCTTCAAGCAATTCTGGGTTCAGATGATATAGCTGTTCAACTGTAGCCGCATCAAGCTCCATTAAAGATGGCTGCTCTACTTTGCTCAGCATTTGATCGACCATTTCTTTTGCAGTTAGATTCGTTTCAATGGCAGCCCCATTGTTACTGTTGTTGCTGGAACAGGCGCCAAGCACCACACTTAGTACAATGGTTAACGCTAGCATGAAGGTATGCTTTTTCAACTTAGGTCACTCTCCTTGATGTATTGTCTGAATTTCTCTAGTTACTAACGTATATAGTCGATAGAATGTTGCGCTGGGGACTTACTCCGGATACTTTACCCATATTTTTGCGGAAATATGATATTCACATGAATTCATGCAAAGATCTTCCTCTCTTAGCTTGCGCAATGGTTGGTTATACTGTTACTGTAAGATAGATAGTTTTTAATAGAAGGGGATTGAACGGAATGATCGAAGAACTGAACAATGAACTACCGGAGAATTATGAGGAATTAAAGAAAGCTGCCAACCGCTCTGCGGATTGGAGAGCGCGTCTAGAAGCAGTTGAAGAGCTGGGACAGACCAACCACAAACAAATTATCGATATCCTGACGCGTTTAATGGAGAGCGATCCTGTATATACAGTTCAAGAAGCTGCTTACCTTAAGCTGAAGGCTTTTGGTGAAGACGTTAAGGTGCCATCGAAGAACAAGCCTGAACTAGTTAAAGGCGTATCCAAGATCCTGCTGAGAATTAAAAAGAGCCTGCCAAGAGATCATTCTTACGAGGACTTCAAAGAGAAGCTGAAGAAGATGAGAGTTGACGTGTACGACGCTTATGAAGGTGAAAAAGGCGCTGACTTCGATACGTGGCTGATGAAGATGTGGACTTCCGCAAATAAGTAAAGGATGACAATATGCACACCAATAAATTGACAGAACAATTTCAAGAATACCTTAAGCTGTCCGCAGAATTACGCCCTGATTATATTGCCAGCTTGGGCAAGGGTGGTAACGAAGCAAAGATTACGGCTGTTTTGCCGGAGACTCCTGAACTGCTGAAAGCTATTTATAGCACTGTCTCAGGGACAAGCAGTGAGGAAGAGGAACCAAGCCTTATCGAATTTATTCCAGGGTACCGCCTGATTCATATGGATGAATATGAAGAGGAGATGAAGGTATTAGCTGGGATATTGGAGGAAAAAGGTCAACATCCTGATGGAGTTATCTTGCCTATCTTAACGAACTATGGCAGTGATTTCATTTGTTATTATAAGTCTGCTGAGGGTGTGGAACAGGTATGTGACCTGCTCCATGATTTCGGCGATTTAATTGTGATGTATGATTCGCCTGATAAATTCCTAGAGACCTTATGCGAGTTCTACAAGCAGGAGGTTTATTTCCTGGATGAAGAGGGCTACCTCGATTGCGATTTAGTATTAGAAGGCGAAGTTGGTGCGGCACTGAACCCGGATGCGAAATATTGGTCCGAGTAACGACCTGATGCCAAATAAACAAGAGCAGCAGTCCATTTATGGACTAGCTGCTCTTTATTTTTAAATAAGGTGATCTTTATAACAATGTTATTCCTGCGCAGCTTGGTTCTCTTGCTCACGAAGCTCTACTCGCCGTATTTTACCGGAGGTCGTCTTCGGAAGATCCTGAATAAACTCGATTTTGCGCGGATATTTATAAGGGGCTGTCCACTCTTTAACATGGGATTGCAGCTCTTTTACAAGCTCTGGTGAACCAACAATCTCATCCTTAAGCACGATAAATGCTTTAACAATGTGCCCACGGATTTCGTCTGGACTGGCAACGACCGCACATTCCTTAACGGAGGCATGCTTCATCAATGCTTCTTCTACCTCGAAAGGACCGATAGTATAACCTGAGCTAATGATGATGTCATCCCCACGACCCTCGAACCAGAAATAACCATCTTCATCCTTCTTTGCCCGGTCGCCGGTTATGAAGAATTCGCCGTGTGTGGAGCTTTCTTTTCTACCGGGATCTTTGTAATAAGTGTGGAACAGGGCTGGCATACTCAAATGTACGGCAATATCACCAACCACTCCAGCAGGCAGTGGCTTGCCGTCTTCGTCCACAACCTCGACTAAGCCGGGAGCGATTGATTTACCCATAGAACCAATGCGTATTGGAGTATCTTTGAGTGTTCCGATAATTAGGGTGCTTTCCGTCTGGCCGTAACCATCACGGATTGTGATATCGAACTCACGCTGAAAGGTGTTAATGACCTCTTGATTTAATGGCTCTCCGGCAGATACTGCACAGCGCAGGGTAGACAAGTCGTAACGACCTAAGTCTTCTGTTTTAGCCATTAGACGATATTCCGTTGGGGTGCAGCATAATACTTGAATTTTGTGATCCTGCAATAGCTGCAAATATTTTTTGGGATGAAAGGATCCACTATATACAAAACCTGTAGCTCCGTTGCCAAGAACGGTTAAGAAGGGACTCCAGATCCACTTTTGCCAGCCGGGAGCTGCTGTTGCCCAGACGGTGTCAGATCCTTGAATATCCAGCCATTGAGGTGAGGTGATCCGCAAGTGAGCATAACCCCAGCCGTGACTATGAACGACCGCTTTAGGGTTGCCAGTGGTACCTGAGGTGTAGGCGAGAATAGCCATATCATCCCGGCGGCTTGCGACTGCTGTGAAGGTCTCTGGTTGTCCAACCATCAGACTTTCTAGATCCAGCCAGCCTTCACCGAGTTCGTCTGAGCTGCCAGATACGGAAAGACGGTAATCGAGAGCAGGAAGATCCTCTGAGATTTTATTCACTTCCCCGGTTACTTCGGACCAAGCAATAACGGCTCTGGCTTCAGAATGGCGCAGGCGGTAGGATAAATCTTTGGCACGCAGCATTTCTGAGGATGGAATGATGGCAAGTCCTTGTTTCAGACAAGCTAAATAGATGACATAAGCGATGATGCGGCGTGGAACCATAACAAGAACACGATCCCCTTGTTGCAGCCCAAGCTTCGCAAGTCCTCCGGCCAGCCGGTTAGCTTGTTTGCGTAATTCACCGTAAGTAATTTCCTCATAATCTCCTTGCTCATTTAACCACTTAAGCGCAATCTTCTCAGGAGCATGGCTTTCCATTTCCGAAGTGAGATTGTAGAACTCAGGTGCGATCCATTGCTGATTATCCAATATGAACCTCTCCTATATCAAACAAGATGTGTATAACTGTTCTATTTAGTATATCACGTTATCCTAGTACCAGGTACTAGTACCTTGAGTTCTTAATGAATTTCGGGTTAAGATAATATGTGTAAGGTAAACTTATAATAGACCACAAATCCAGAAAGTGAGAACTTATGTTATGAATCACACAACTTTTGATGAAATATTCGCTATTATGGAAGCCTCATTTCCTACTTCTGAGATCAGAACCTTTGAGGGACAACAGGAGTTATTGGACGTTCCAGATTATCGTCTCATTACCGAGATGAATTCTGAGGGTAAAATTGTTGCTTTCATGGCCTGCTGGGAGTTCCCCGGCTTTCGTTTTGTAGAACATATAGCAGTCGACCCGAGCATCAGAGGTGGAGGAATTGGCAAAAAGCTGATGACTGAATACATCAGTCTATCTAACAAGCCTGTCCTTTTGGAAGTTGAGCGGCCACTGGGTGAAATGGAGCAGCGGAGAATCGGCTTTTATGAGCGGCTGGGCTTTCATTTGAACCCTTACGATTATGTGCAGCCTCCTTTGCGTGAAGGAAATGAAGATTTACCACTCTTAATTATGACTTACCCTAACCCTGTTGATGAAGAAGAATTCCAACTTTATAGAGAAATTTTATATTCAGAAGTGTATAAGGTTACAACTCCGTATCAAGGTTAAAGCCCTCAGCAATCCGTTAAATCCTTATGGGATAAGCGGGTTGCTGTTTTTCTTATACAAACCAGAGCTCCAGATGAATAGTTTCTTTACAAATTGGGTACAAGTTAAATACAACTTAGAGACATATTCCTTTAAAACTTGAGCTAAAGTAAAAACCGAGATTGATCTTCTAAGGAGGCATAACATATGAAAAGTAAAAAGTTCATTATAGCAACGATGGTATTTGGGATGGCAATTACAGGTTCGGCTGGTGTGTACGCAGGAACTAAGCTGCAAAAAATCACAGCATACCTCAATCACAGCATTGGATTTAAAGTGAATGGTGCAGCTTATACGCCTGTTGATAATAAAGGTAACACATTAGCTCCGATTACTTATAACAATACAACCTATCTTCCTGTACGTGCCTTGGCTGATGTGTTGAAGGTGCCAGTGACTTTTGATGCGGCAGCGAATCAGGTCATTCTGGGTACTGGAACTGTGGTGCCGGATAAAGATACATTAACACCAGTACAGTACAGCAACGCTCAAAAAGAACAAATTTCTAAAGCTTTTGCAAATTTCGATGGGTTTAAAACGGTTTATGCACCAGCACAAATGGTGAGTGGAGACGCTTTTCAAAAAGCAGCTAGCTCTGAAGATGGAGTGTACTTTTTGTTCGACCATATGAGGGTGAACGTTTCTCCACGTGACTACTCCTATGATTACAAAGGCGATGCCGTAAAGCTTTCCAATGGTACAGAAGCTAAGTGGTACAGCCCTACCAGCGATTCATTGTTTTTGACCTATAAACTGGATGATCGTTTTGTGACGATTAGTTCTCCAGACAAGGCTTTGAGCAAGGCGCAATTAGAGAAGGTAGCAGTGAATGTGGTGAAATGGAGTAAATAACTCCTTTAAAAGCAAAGCTCAATTTACAAAAAGTAAAGCAGCAAGTCACTCCGATCCGGGAGGGCTTGCTGCTTTTTTTGTTTTCGTGTCTGCGTGTTCTATTTACTGTGCTGTTTATTAGGCAGCTTTTGGCTTGGTGTTCCTTTACCGTGATTCTGTTTGTTCTTTTCTGCTTTCTTCTGGGTGTCGTGTACTTTGTCTACAAAAGCTTGAGTATCGTCCATGTTTGTCCTCCTTGATCATAACCTTGCCGTTACTGTAACCACTTTTGCCTGATTAAATACACAAGCCGTTTTTACAAACTAGTGGATCAATCCGTACATTGTGAAAATATTTAGTAGTTACTATGAATGGATGCAAGCATTTCATAATAACAGTAAGGGAGACTGATTATGAACAGGTTATTAAAACAAGCAGTATCCATGACACTAGCCTTCGTTATGGTACTGGGACTTACATTTACAGGAATGCCAGCTTTTGCAGAAGACAGCAATGAGGATGCTGGATTACTGCAATTACAAACGCTAGAGCCAATAACACTACTGGCGGGCAATTCTACATGGAAATATCTAGATAACGGAACGGATCAAGGTTCGGTATGGCGGTCTGTTTACGATGATTCTACATGGGCATCAGGCCAAGCGCCGCTTGGTTATAAAGATTCTGGAGCCGGAGTCAGCAGCAAGCAATTTGGTGCTCTGAATACAAATATAAGCTACGGCACGGATAAAAAGAAGAAATATCGTACTTCCTATTTCCGGACAAATGTAACTGTGAATAAGGAAGAAATTACGAAATCGGATAAAGTATTAGGTAATTTTGCATTTGATGACGGAATAGTGCTGTATCTGAATGGTGCAGAAATCTACCGCGAGGCTATGCCAGCTGGTGAAATCGACTATCAGACACTTAGTACAACTAATGGCAGTGATCCAAATGAGTATACAAAGGTTGACCTAACGGAAATCGTAAAAGCCAATCTGAAGGATGGAAGTAATGAGCTTTCAGCTGAAGTTCACCAGACGGGCGACACTAGCTCTGACCTTTATTGGGATATGAGCCTGATTGCTTATCCTGTAGTGGAGACAGTAGAACCCGGAGTTGGGAAGCCTGATTCTATCGCAATTACTTTTAATGGCAACCCGCAGACTAGTATGGGATTCAACTGGTATGCACCTGAAAGTGTGACTGGCACCAAACTGGAAGTAGTAGAAGCTTCTAAATTGGAGAATGGCCAGTTTCCTGCGGCAGGCGCTCAATCTTATGAAGGGACATCCGTTACAACTAGTGTGTATATGACAAAAGCGGATAAATCAGCTAAAAAACCAGTTGTGCTAACCAGCCATAAGGTAATAGCGGATCATCTGCAGCCGGGAACGGAATATGCTTACCGTGCTGGGGATGGACAAGCTGATAACTGGAGCGACGTAGGAACTTTTAAGACAGAAGGCTCCAGTAATCAGGCTTATAAATTCTTATATACAACGGATTCCCAAGGAACAACTGAAGAAGATTTTGATATCTGGAATCATACCCTTCAAGAAGGATTAGCTAAATTCCCGGAAAGTGAGTTTATTCTGAATTCTGGTGATTTGGTGGATAACGGTGATATTGAGGAGCAATGGGGATGGTTTTTCAATAAGCCTAAGGATATTTTAGCGAATATTCCGTTGGTCCCTTTGGTAGGCAACCATGAAAGCAAAAATTATAGCAATTATAGCGCTCATTTTAATTTGCCGAATGTTTCGAATACAGGCGCGAAACCTGATGGTTCTGTATATTCTTTTGACTACGGTTCAGCACACTTTATGGTAATTAATACAGAATATTATGGTGCAAGCTCGAATCTTGAGAATAACGAAATTTACAATAAACAAGTGGAGTGGCTTCGTAGCGAAGCGGCAAAAAGCAATCAGAAATGGAAGGTTGTGCTTCTGCATAAATCTCCTTATTCCGTTGCCAATCACACCAATGATACAGATGTACTTTTTTACAGAGCGCAATTAACGAAGGTATTTGACGAGCTTGGCATTGACATGGTAATTGGCGGGCATGACCACACCTTTGCTAGAAGCTATCAGATGTACAACAACAAGCCATTGACGGATATTGTTCCGGACTCAAACGGAGTAGTAACTGATCCTAAGGGTACTTTATACCTGATTACAAATGCAGCGGGCAACAAGAAATACAACGTAGCTTCAGGAACATTCCCGTTTGCAGCTAAATACGGACAGCCTGGTAAGGAAATGTTCACGGGGATGACGGTAACGAATGATGAGCTTTCTTACGAAGCCTACACCACAACAACTGGTGGTTCTACAGACTTGTATGATAACTACAGCATTCATAAATCGGAAGTAGCAGTTAAACCTGTGCAAAATGCAAAGGCTACTGCAGCAGATGGTGGTAAAATAACGTTGACTTGGGATGCGCCAGCTTCCGGTGCACCAGTGTCTGGATATCGTATTTATGAGCAAAATGATCTGGTATCGGCAAATTGGACGGTCAGTGTTCCTAATGAAGAAGGTAAAGCTTCTTATACTTACACTGTAGAAAATACTAATCCAAACCAAACCTATCAATTTGTTATCAAAGCTGTAAGTGACAGAACAAATTCAGAAGCTGCTATCGCTTCAACGGATTCGATTAAAAAAGTTACAGTTACCTTTAATGGCGACCCAGTGAGTGCAAAAGGCTTCACTTGGTACACAGCGTTGAAGTCTACTGGAAACGATCTGCAGGTTGTAGAAAATACGGGCGTTACTCCAGACTTTGCTAAGGCTGCTGAGTTTACAGGACGTTCGGCGGTTTCCAGAAATTCAAAGGATGAATTAGTTCATAAAGCGGAAGCTTCTGGCCTGAAAGCTGATACAAAATACTACTTCCGTGTAGGTGATAAAGCACTAGGCCTGTGGAGTGCAGTGGGAACTTTTGAAACTGCCGCTAAGACAGGAGCATTTACTTTCATCGATTTGGCTGATACACAGGCTAAGACCGAAGATGAAGCGATTCTTTCCGGTGAAACGATGGCAAAAGCACTTACGACGTTCCCGAATGCTGAGTTTGTGGCGATTAACGGAGATATCGTGGATACCGGAACTAATGAATCCCAATGGAATTGGTTGCTTGGTCATTCGCAAGACACCCTGCTTAACACGACCATCGTGCCAGTGGCAGGGAATCATGAGGATAAGGCAAATGCCTTCTATGAGCACTACAATATTAAGGAAGCACCGGGCTCCGCAACAGAAACAGGAGCTTATTATTCCTATGACTACAGCAATGCTCACTTTGTAGTCCTGAATACAAATGAGAATTCCGATGAATTTGCTAACTTCAGCCAAGCACAGTTGGATTGGATGAAGGCTGACGTAAAAGCAGCGAAAGCTGCTGGAGCGAAATGGATTATCGTAGCTATGCATAAAGGTCCGTACACAACCTCTAACCACGCTACTGACAAAGACATTATGGGTACAAATGGAGAAAGAGCGAAGGTTGCTCCAATGATGGCTGAACTGGGCATTGACTTGGTTCTTCAAGGCCACGACCATATTTATGCCCGGACCAAGCCAATTAAAGCTGATGGAACTGCGGCAGACACAGTGAAGATCAAGGAAAGCTTCAAGGGTCAAACTGTAGAGTACACAGTAAATCCAGATGGAACGATCTATCTGATCCCGGCTACAGCGGGAGCGAAGGTTTACTACAAGAACATGAAACCAGAATTGGGAGATGCGTATTATAATCTCTTTGAAGTAGCAAATGAGAATACAGCTGCTAAATACGGGCCGGACCCAAGTGATGCTACGCGTCCAAAACGCGGTCAAGTTCAGACCTTTGTAGGTATTACTGTAGATGCTGGCAAATTAACAGCTGTATCTTATGAGATCGATCAGAATATTAATGATGCTAAACCATACGTTCTGGAAGAGTTCGGTATTATTAAGGAAGCAGATCCTGAAGTAAACCCAACACCAGAACCGACAACAACGCCGACAACGGAACCGACAACAACGCCGACAACGGAACCAACAACAGCGCCGACAACGGAACCAACAACAGCGCCGACAACGGAACCAACAACAGCGCCGACAACGGAACCGACAACGGCGCCAACGACAGCACCAACAACAGGATCATCAACAGGACCAGTGGCAACAACAAAACCGACAGCAACGCCAACGCCAACAGTAGCACCAACAGCTACACCAGCACCAACAACGGTGCCTACACCAACTGCAACACCAGTAGTCAAACCATCATTGACGGATACTGGCAGCCATTGGGCAGCAGCGGCTATTGAGAAAGCAGTAGCAGGGGGCTTCGTTAGCGGTTATCCGGATAATACTTTCCGTCCTAATCAGAAAGTAAATCGGGTTGAATTTATCACTATGCTGGCTCGTGCCCTGCAATTGCCGGACAGTGGTAGCACTTCAAGCTTTAAAGATTCAGCGAAGATTCCGGCATGGGCCAAGTCCTTTGTAGCTCAGGCAGTAGCTTTGCAAATTATCAGCGGCTATGATGATGGTACCTTCCGTCCTACGCAGGAGCTTACTCGCACTGAATTAGCAGTTATGGTTGTTAGGGCTCTGGGTATTACAGTAGATCCAAAAGCGACCTTAACCTTCAATGATGCTAAGGATGTACCCGCATGGGCAGTACCATATATTGCGGCAGCAGCAGAAGCGGGCATTGTGAATGGCATAGGACAAAATCGTTTCGCACCAAACCAGGTAGCGTCCCGGGCCGAAGCAGTAACAATCATTCTGAACCTGCTGGAGAAGCAAGGAAAGTAACTAAATCGGATGGTTTGAAAAAAGATTGCCTCAAGGTCATCGTTGATGACGGAGAGGCAATCTTTTTTTCGTAGCTGGGTAGTGTGAGGGAGGCGGCGATACGGTGGTGCGGCGTAAAAGAGAGGCAAAAGTGCCTCTGAAATGAGCGATTGCGGCGGATTAGCGTGAAAGAGAGGCAAAAGTGCCTTTGAAATGAGTGAATTCGGAGGAGTGGTGCGAAAGAGAGGCAAAAGTGCCTTTGATTTGAGCGAATACGGCGGATGGGCGTGAAAGAGAGGCAAAAATGCCTTTGAAATGAGCGAATGCGGCGATTGGCGGATATGAGAGGCAAAAGTGCCTCTGATTGGAGTGAATATGGCGGAGTGGCGTAAAAGAGAGGCAAAAATGCCTTTGAAATGAGTGAATGCGGCGGAGTGGCGGAGATAAGAGGCAAAAGAGACCACGCTCCTTCATCCTCTTTATATTTTCAACCAACATATGTTTAACGACCCACTCATTGCCAGGATATCGAGCCCTGATAGCACGATAATCTTTAATTTATCCAGCATATCTTTAATTTTGCGGCTATTTGTAAGGAAAGATCTGGGTTAGATTAGGGTGGACTAATCAAAGTAAGGCAGGAGGGTTGCCGACAAAATTGAATGCGCTTGCACGATCGGGGTTGAATACAGAATGTGCTTGCACGAATGTGGTTGGATACAGAATCTGTAGGCAGAAGAGAGTAGAAGAAGAAGAAGAAGAAGTAGAAGTAGAAGAGGGTAGGAGCAGCAGAGGGACGGGACAACAGAAGTAATCTACTTGCTGTTCGGCGACATAGTGAGACACATTACGCTTCATGGATGAGAGTAACCGAAACAACTACAGGACGAGGAGAGTGGAAAATGAACCTTCACACCGGTAAAAAGGCGCGTCGTAAGCTGACATCAGCTGTTCTGGCGGCAGCTTTGCTAGTTTCAGGACTTCCCCTAACGGCTTACGCCGGCGATACGTGGCCTTTTACAGGAGACAGTGCGCCGGGTGCCAATCAGCCTAATGTACATGGATATACGAGCAGCCATATTGCGAACTGGAGTCCGGCAACCGATCCGGATGCAGAGCTGTTGAGATCGCGGGTGCCGCTGCAGAAGCGGAATGCCCCATTTGCTGCAACCCAAGCTAACCCAGCGCTTAGCGCAGATACACAGATGATCAACGTTGCTGGCGACTACGGGAATGCTTTTATTGAGAACGCGCCGTATACGAACAAGTTTGCGCAGTATCATTTTAACTTTTGGCAATATATCGATTACTACTCCTACTGGCATGGTACAGCGACTGCGTATACCCCGCCGGAATATTATGATGAATTGGCCCAGAAGGACTGGCAGCAAAAATGGTTCGAATTCGGCATGCTGAACATCCCGAACCCTACCTACACCGATGCAGCGCATAAAAACGGCGTGTTGTCATTGGCGGGGATCTTTTTTTCCAATAATGACCGTGGACAGCAGACGTACAAACAAATGATAGTTAAAGATGAGAATGGTAATTTTCCGGTGGCGGATAAACTGATCGAGATGGCCGGGTATTTCGGGTTTGACGGTTATTTTGTAAATCAGGAAGAGATGAATCCGAATGTAGCGACCCAGGATATCCCCGATTACATCGCGTTTATGAAGGTGCTGCAAGAGGGCGGCCTGTATGTACAGTGGTACGACTCGCTGAACACCAATACCGGTGCTAATACGTTCGCCCGGACGATTAATGATACCAATATCTCCTTTTTAGTGGATAAAAGCACCAAGGAACCCGTCTCCAATTCGTTTTTCTTCGACTACGGGGCTGGCAATACACAGATTACCAACGCGGCTAGTTACTTAAGCAATCTGAATGCCAGTCTGGGAACAAGCTACAACTTGTTTGAAGTTGGTTTTGCAGGGCTGGAAGCAGGCCGTGACCGGTTCAAGTCCGTTAACGGAACAGCGTTGATGAACAAGCTGGACAGCAATGGCTTGCCACGGCTCAGCTTGGCTACACTCGGTGCGGACTTTGTTCATGCCGGTCTGGATGAGGACATGAACCTGTCTTACCCGGTCTCGCACAGATCCGAAAATGACTACCAATGGATGACAAAACTGCGTGAGCAGCTATGGTGGTCAGGCCCGAACGTGGACCCTAAGAATACGGTCAAATCGGCAACCAATACCGTTGCCGATGTTTATGCCGACAACCGTTACTGGCCGGGAATCTCGTCCGTCATTGCGGAGCGTTCGGTGATTAAGGACAAGAACTTTTACACCAATTTTAACACTGGACAGGGCTTGTCCTATTCCGTGAACGGTGAAGTATCGAACCCGGATGAGTGGTCTAATATGAGCCTGCAGGATATCCCAGTGACTTGGCAGTGGTGGCAGGATACTGCTGGCAATAAGCTTACTGTAGATTTTGATTATGGACCGGAGTACAACCTTGCGAGTACAAACCGTTACAACTATGAGCAGATCGGTGCGTATAACGGTGGCAGTTCACTGGTGGTGAACGGCAATCTGAATGCGAAGAACTTCTTGCGTCTGTACAAAACAGAGCTGGAGGTCAATGGCAACTCCAAGCTGTCGATCAGCTTCAACAAGCCATCTGCCACAGATGCTTCGGCGATGGCAGTAGGACTCATCCTGGCTGATGATCCGAATACCGTCGTAGAGGTCGCTGTTCCAAACAGTGGTCAGCACTCGGACGGTTGGTTGACAAAGGAGCTGGACCTCAGTGCATACGCGGGTCATAATATTGCAGCCCTTGGACTGGTCTTCGATCCCGGGCAAGGAACAGCGTCCACCTACCAGATGAACGTCGGACAGCTGCGCGTCTATGACGGGTCTGCCGTAAAGCCCGCAGCTCCTGCGGAATTAGCAGTTGCGGAAGCTTTTACAGATACAGGTGAGATGGTTGTGAAGTGGAAGCTAGATCCCGATTACACTAAGATCAAGCAATATAATGTGTACGTGAATGATGTATTTATGGGCGGCAAATACGATGAGGTGTTCTACCTGAAGCATCTCCCGGTGAAATCCGGAACCCTTAAAGTGGTTGCAGTGGGTGCGGATGGAGTGGAGGGTGAAGCGGCAACGCTGGCTTTTGATCTGGATGCGGCGGTTTCCGGAGTGAAGGTGGATTCAAGTCCGGACGGGGAGTTGACTGTGAATTGGACGAACTCCGCCCAAGCTTCCGGTGACATTACCGTTCGAGTGCAGTCTTTGAATTGGATTACGACATCCGAACCGGTGTCACAGCAAGTGGTTGTCCCGGCAGGTGCAAGCACTGCGCTGTTCACGGGGATGCCGGTAAACGGCGATGATTACATTGTCACCGTTACCGCAGGCAACACCGATCCCGTCTCGGTCAGCGGCCAGTTCATCGACACGGTTGCGGAACCTTACGCGGAAGAATGGTCCTGGACGGACGGTAAGCTGAATCTGCCGATGCCGAATACTAGAGACTGGCGGTATATGTATGTGTATGAGGATGGGAATGCAAAATCTTTTGCCACAACGTATAGCTCTGGCAATAAGCCGATGATTATCCGTGGACGGACAACTAAGGCGAGCTTAAGCTTCACCTCGTCGGCAAAAGTTGTGCATGTGGTGATGGAGGATTATGCAGGCAACCGCTCCAAATCTGTCTATCTGAAAGGAAGCTATCCCGTTCTCTTTGATGCTAATGGGGGTGAACCAGCAAATACTGTGGCCGAGGCTGTGTATGGCACTTTGCTGATGGAGCCTACAGGCATTGCCAGAGAGGGTTATGACCTGGAAGGCTGGTATGTTGGAGAAGGAGAAGGTGCGCGAAGATGGAATTTTACCGAAGATCTAATAACCGGTGAACTGAACTTGCAGGCGAAGTGGGCCTTGCAAGCTCCAAAGGTGCAGATCGTAGGGGAAGGTTCCTTCCGTGAAAATACGTCCGCGACACTAACGGCAGTTGCCACTGGCGCAGGGCAGCTGACTTATGCCTGGTATGCGGACACAGGCAGCGGTTATGGAGATGCGTTGGGAGTGTCCGCCTCCTATACTATCCCTGCTTTGACTACCGGGATGGATGGCAATAAGTACAAGGTCATCGTCACCAATGAATCTGGTGACAGCAGTGAAGCAGAGTACACAATTAACTTAACTCCGGCTGAAGCACCATGGGAAGCGCCTGATTTCATAACCGATCTTCCGTCTGCACTTGATGTCATTACTGGTGAAGAAGTGAAGCTGTTCGTACAGATCCGCGGGGATGTGGAATCGGTTCGCTGGGAGACGAAGGCAGCAACCGCAGAGGAATGGACTGTGGCGGAGAGCGTGACTTCGGCGGTATACGCATTTACTGCTTCTGAAACAGACAGCGGTACGCAGTTCCGTGTGGTTCTGACTGGAAAAGAGGGAACGGAGCCTTCAACAAGAACCGGTAATGAACTTACGGTGACAGTACATCCGGCACCCGATGCGCCAATTATCACCTCTAATAGTGTAGATAAGAATCCGGCAGTTGTAGGTGATAAGGTGTCTTTTGCCGTAGTAGCTTCTGCAGTTTATGGCGAGTTAAGCTACCAATGGTTGAAAGACGGGCAGGCCATTGAAGGTGCTGTGGAGCGTAATTATACGATTCCTTCTGCAAAAGAAACAGACAGCGGCGAGTACACGGCCGTAGTCACCAACACCAAAATACTGAATGGTCACCCTTATACGGCTGTTCAAAAGAGCGGAATTATTAATTTCAAGGTCCACAATACTCCTGTATCTACACCGCAGCCGACATCGGCTCCAGGGACAGGTACGGGAACTGGTGGGACGACTCCGGCAGCGACAGCAACGCCGCTTCCAAGTCCTACTAGCACAACTTTGACAGTTCCAGCAAGTGCACTCAGTACATCTACTGAGAACGGCAAATTGACGGTAAAGGTGCCGGCAGGCGTTACAGCTATCGAGCTGCCTGTAAATGCAGGTGAGTTGCTAGGGATCCGTCAACTTGAATTGTCCGCTTCGGGAACCACACTTGGTATTGCGCCGGAATTGCTGGTGCAATTGAAGGCTCTGCTTAATGAAGCCCAAGCTTCAGGCAGCAAGATTCAGGTGAAGCTCAGCCCGGAGACTTTGAACATGAGCACACTGAAAGCAGAGCGTGGGGTGGTCTTGCGGGGTACGGGTATGACGTTTGATCTGAGCGTCATCGCGGGGAATGGCACATCTAGCCGTCTTCCAAGCTTCAGCAAACCAGTAACCTTACAATGGAGTGCAACAAATACGGATTATAATACTAATTTGCTTGGTTTATATGCTATTGCTGAAGGGGGTTCGCTTACCTATCTCGGCGGAGTGTATGCGAATGGCTTCCTGCAAGGGGAGTTTAGCGGAACAGGCAGGCTGGCTGTGCTGGAGTACAATAAATCCTTCGCTGATGTTCCGTCTACTCACTGGGCTGCGGACACTATCCGCCAGCTGGCGGCTAAACATCTGGTACAAGGCACTTCCGAAAATGGATTTGAACCCGCCCGCAGGATTACAAGAGCGGAATTTGTGAAGCTGCTGGCTGGCGTGCTGGGACTGCAAGATCAGGCGGAATTGAAATTTAGTGATGTGCCTTCTGGTGTCTGGTATGAGCAGGACCTGGCGCGTCTGGTCCGGGCAGGTATTGTAGGCGGACGCACTGCTGAGCAGTTCGATCCGAGTGCGAACATCAGCCGCCAGGAGATTGTCACTATGCTAATGCGTGCCTATGTACTGGAGCATGGAGCGCTTCAGTCATCAGCCCCGGCAACATTCACCGATTCCGGTGAGGTAGCAGCCTGGGCGGCAGACAGCGTGAATGCTGCTTCATCACTGGGTCTGGTGAATGGCCGCACGGACGGGAAGTTTGTTCCCGGTGGCTTGGCGACCCGTGCCGAGGCTGCGCAGTTCATCTTGAATTACATCCGGTAGATTATATAGCCTCACCACGGTCTGCCCAAGGAGCCCTTTGCTCCATGGGCAGACTGTCTTTGCTTGGCGGAGGATTGCAAGCTTTTACCAGCCACAGGCAGGAAGCACCTCATGCTATACTTTATTCATAATGACAAGCAGCGAAGCTTAGTCTTCCCCCTGCTGTAGGAGGTTGCTGATGTTTCCGGGGAAATTGTACAGAAAGTATCTGAAGAATAATCTGTTTATGAAAATCATCCTGCTCTTCTCAGTCATTGCCGTGGTCACCATTATCACCTTCTCCTACCTGATGTTCTTGCTCATGTCTCAGGCTGTAGTGCAGCGGCAGATGGAGATTCAGAAACGTACCGTGGAGAGCATCAACAGCTATATTGAGCAGAAATATGACTCTGTACAGTCTATGATGCGGGACGTGTACCGGGACACGGAGCTGACTGCTAATACGTCGTATTTGCTGGAGCATCCGTATGAAGATTACGTGAGGTACCGGCTGGACCGCTATTTCAACGAAAGTAATGCTACGACGGATACCGTGCAGTTTTTTCGCAATCAAGTTGAAGATGATCCTGATATCCGCAGTTTAATGCTCTACAGTGCAGCTGAGCAGCAGTTGTATGTCTATAACGACCAAGGCAAATTTCAGATTATTTCCACTAATGCAGCCCACTCTTTTGTACCGGATGCGCTGTATCTGGAGGAGGAAGGCAGTGTCACCGCCCCAAACACTTGGGTCAGTCAGGCGATCTCATCTCCGGAGGGGCCGATGTTTACGGTTCGTACCCCGGTCAATAACAAGATATCACTGCGCAACATTGGTCAGCTTCTAGTCTATTTTGATGCCAGCGAGGTCTGGGGGAGTATGGGCAATTATAAGGATGACTTCAAGGGAAAGATTCTGGTGCTGGCAGCGGATGGGGATGTGTTATTTGATACCTCGGGCACCTATTATGAAAAGCGCTATCCTTATCCCGAGCAGATGAATTCTGCCTATACAGATGGTGAAGAAGTCGGCGGGATGATCATTACTAAGCAGACTCACACCCAAGGCGGATTTACTGTGTTGAGTGCTGTACCTAAGCAGGAATTAGCCGCCACTTATAGGGGATTGCGGAACATGATCTTCATTATCTGCTTGATCTGCCTGTTGTTTGCGATTATTACGCCCACTTTATTTATCAATAATTTTGCCAGAAGGACTCATAAAATTATCAAGTTCACCCGCAAAGTGAAAAACGGTGACCTGGATGCCCGGATTACCGATGTCAGAGAAGACGAGCTGGGGCAGATCTCCAAAAGCTTCAACGATATGCTGGATGAGCTGAATCTTCATATAGACCGTGTGTTCAAGGCTGAAATCAAGCAAAAACATACCGAAATCGCCGCGCTTGAAGCCAGGGTAAACCCGCATTTTCTCTACAATACCTTGGAGGTGATCCGAATGAGGGCAATCTCTCAAGGAGCTTCAGATGTCGGGGAGATGATCTACAGCTTGTCGGTGTTGTTCAAAAGCTATGTTCACCAGAAACCCAAGCATACGATGAAGGATGAACTAGAAGCCTGCCGTTTATATCTGGAGCTGTTCCGCATCCGTTATAAGGATAAATTCTCTTATACAATGGAATGCGGGAAAGAGCTTACCGGAAGAGTTGTACTCAAAATGTCGCTGCAGCCCATCATTGAAAACTACATTCTACATGGGATGCGCGTGGACAAGAATGATAATCACATCAGTGTGGCTGTGGCCAAGGACGGCAAATATTTGCGTGCGGTAGTTACAGACAATGGGCGGGGGATTGCTCCGGACAGATTGGTCCAGCTCAAAGAAGGTCTTTTGCAGCCAGATGAACAATCGGAATCATTTGGTCTGCGCAGTATTCATGAGCGTTTGAAGCTGCTTTATGGCAGTGAGTATGGCATTGAATTACAAAGCGAAGCGGGTACCGGCACAACCGTGACTGTGTATTTTCCCGATCTGGGAGAGGATGATCCAAACCATGTATAAAATTTTCATTGTGGACGACGAGCCTTTTATTATCGAAGGATTATATGACATTGTGGATTGGGCAGCACTGGGGATGGAGATTGTCGGCCACGCCGAGAACGGCCAGGAAGCGCTGGAGTCGTTGCGGTTTGTCCCAGCAGATATTCTGATTACGGATATTTCCATGCCGCTGATGAACGGGCTGGATTTGATCCGGGCTGTGCGGGAGATCCAGCCGGAGATCAAAGTTGTTATCCTCAGCGGCTTTGATGAGTTCGGTTATCTTAAGGAAGGAATGGCGCTCGGCATTGAAAATTATCTGCTCAAGCCTATTAATTTGCAAGAGTTCCGGGCAACATTAGTGACTGCCGCCGAGAAGCTGGGTGTCTCCCGTCAAGAGAGTCAATTCAATGCGCATAGTATTTCCATTCTGCGCGATAATGTGATGTACCGTTGGCTGCGGTGCCAGATTGGTCCGAAGGAATTCAGCGAACGGACTGATTTTCTGGGACTTAGACTAGATAAGCCGCTGGTGCAGGTAGCCCTGCTTCGCCCTGAACAGGACGCTGCCGAGCTATTTCAGGCGGTGGAAGAGGTTGTAGGCGGTAACCCGTCTTTGATTGCATTCCGGGATATGGATGGAGATACCGTGCTGCTGCATCTGCTTAGTGAGTATCAGCAGGGTAAAGAAGCGGTGGAAAGGCTTCATGCGCAGCTGCTGTTATCCCTAACTGGCGGTCCGCCAATGCGTCTGTCCGTAGGAACGGTGGAGGAGATGGAGGAGGCGGCGGCTCAGAGTTACGCCCATGCAAAGATGACTCAGGAATATTTCATGCTGTTTCCAGAGCGGAATTTGCTGCATTATGAGGAAGTTCAGGACAGGCATGAGGTTGCCGTCCAAGGTATGCCGCTGAATTGGGAAGATGATCTCAAGCTGATTATGGCGAAGGATAAGGAAGCGCTGCTGGTGCGGATCCAGGATCATTTTGAGCAGCTGCGGCGGATGGAGGGGATTACACCTGTGCTGCTGCAAGGCATTGCCATGGAATGGTTGATCCGCTTCAAGATGCAGCTGCAGGAGATTCGTCATGTGGAAGAACCGGAGCTTTTCGCAGACGGTTTTGGCCTCATTCGCTCTACAGTTTCCATAAATGAACTGACTCAGATTATTCAGGAAGCCGCTACCATTACGGTAGACGCCTTAGTTCGGGATGTAAAGAGTCCAGTCGTGCAGCAGGTGCTGAATTATATCCATGAGTCCTACAATGAAGATGTGTCACTGAAGACCCTCGGTGCCCAATACCATATTCACCCGGTGTATTTGGGACAGCTGTTCCATAAAGAGGTGAATGAGTCATTCACCGAATATATCAATAAATACCGTATTGAGAAGGCGAAGGAGCTGCTGCGGAATACCTCACTTAAAGTTCATGAAATCGCTCTCAAAGTAGGCTATTGGGAGACCGGCTATTTTTACAAACAATTTAAGAAGCATGTCGGGATATCTCCTACGGAGTACAAAGGGCTTGTCTAGCGGACCCCCGCTGCAAGCTTTTTCTTTATTTTCTACATGATTTATTTAGTTTAGCTTCTGTTTGAAAATGCTTTCATAAATTACAGTAAAGATAGTCCTTGAAGGAGAAAGCTGCTGGTTTAATTCCGGATTAGGCCAGCGATCTTGAGGTAAACAAAGGGGAGGTTATACAGGAATGGGCAACAACAAAAGAAAAAGGTTTTCCCTGTTACTGACATCACTTATGGCATTCTCGCTTGCGCTCAGCGCATGTGGCGGCGATTCAAACAACGCGGCAACTAACAGTTCAGGAGCGGGCGGCGACGGTGCATCATCCGAGAAACCGGTCGAACTGATCTGGTACACGATCGGCGGACCGCAGAAGGATCTGGACCGTGTCGTGGAAGAAGTCAATAAGTACACTAAAGAGAAGATAAATGTCACCCTGAAGATGAATATGATTGATTTTGGCGATTATACACAAAAAATGCAGGTCAAAGTAGCCGCTGGGGAACCCATGGACATTCTCTTTACATGCTCCTGGGCGTTCGATTATGTGCAAAATGCCCGCAAAGGCGCTTTTATGGAATTGGACAGCCTGCTTAATGAATATGGAAAAGGCATCGTAGACACGATTGATCCGGCGTTCCTGGAAGGCTCCAAGGTAGATGGACATAATTATGCCGTACCTGCCAACAAAGAGCTTCCGGCGCAAGAAGTT
The DNA here is from genome assembly GCF_038005365.1 of Paenibacillus sp. FSL H8-0315. NCBI lineage: Bacteria > Bacillati > Bacillota > Bacilli > Caryophanales > Paenibacillaceae > Paenibacillus > Paenibacillus sp. FSL H8-0315. The sequence continues at coordinate 4,253,389 of NZ_JBBOTA010000001.1, forward strand.
TGGCGCTTTAATAAAGAGCTGCTCGACAAATATAACCTCGACATTTCCGGGGTGAACACAATGGAAAGCATTGAACCACTGCTGAAGACGATCAAAGAGAATGAACCGGGCATCACGCCTTACGCTATGGTGAAGGATTTCATGCCAGTGCTGCCGTTCGACTACATCATTGAAAAGATGCCAATGGCTGTTTATATGGACACGAAGGATTACAAGATCGTGAACATTCTGGAAACACCAGAACTCAAAAGCACTCTTGAAACCGTTCGCAAATATTACAAGGCAGGTTATATCTCGCCGGAAGTAGCAACTACAACTTCGGTGGATGATCTCTACAAATCTTCCAACTGGTTCATGGATCGTGCAGCTACCCAGCCGATGGCGGACAATCTGTGGTCGGCAAGCTACGGCTATCCTGTAGTTTCCACGCCAGCTGGCAAACCTTACATCTACAACTGGTCCGTTATGGGTTCGATGCAAGCCATCTCGGCTAACTCCGCATATCCGGAGAAAGCGATGGAGTTCCTGAACCTGCTCAACACCGATCCGGTGCTGCGCAACATGATTGACTCCGGAATCGAAGGCGTGCACTACGAGAAGACTGGTGAGAATTCCATGAAGAACCTGGATGAATCCAAGAACTATGACATGCCAACCTTCTCGCTGGGCAATATCATGATCAACTATTTGAACGAGGGTGACCCTGAGAACAAATGGGAAGAGTTCAAAAAGTTTAATGAATCCGGTGTAAATGCACCGCTGCTTGGTTTTAACTTCGACACTTCCAAGGTGACTACTGAAATCGCTGCGGTTCAGAACGTAAAAGAAGAATACTGGTCACCACTGATGACTGGAACCGTTGATCCTGACGAGTATCTACCGAAAGCTATTGAGAAATTCAAGGCAGCTGGTTTGGACAAAATTATCGCTGAAGCGCAATCGCAAATTGATGCCTGGAAAGCGTCCAACAACAAGTAAAACATCAACGTAAGAGAAGATCGGGGCAGGGGCGTGGCCTCTGGACCCGGTCTTTTTTTGAAATATAAGGACATACAGGAGGGATCTAAGTGTGAAGACAATCAGCGGATTTATAAAAAATATTATGAATAACAAGATTATGCTGCTCATGGTTTTACCAGGTGCGCTTTGGTTTCTCTTTTTCTCTTACCTGCCGATGATAGGGACGATTATTGCATTCAAAGAATACCGCTTTAGCCGCGACGGCTTCTGGGCGAGTATTATCAACAGCAAATGGGTGGGGTTAGACAACTTCAAGTTTTTGTTCACCACCAATGACGCGTACATTATTACCCGCAACACCTTGCTCTACAATGGAGCATTTATCCTGCTTGGCTTGATCTTGTCGGTTCTGATGGCGATTGTGCTGTCCGAGATTGTGAACAAGAAGTTGGCCAAAGTGTATCAGACCGGCATGTTCCTGCCCTACTTCCTGTCATGGGTCGTTGTCGGCTATTTTGCATTTAGTTTCCTGAGCTCCGAACGCGGGATGCTGAACCAGATCATGGGCTTTTTTGGCGCAGAGTCAATTCAGTGGTATTCGGAAAAAGCCTACTGGCCGTTCATCCTGATCTTAGTCTATCTGTGGAAAGCGGTTGGTTACAACAGCGTAGTTTATCTCGCAGCTATTATGGGGATCGACAAGTCGCTGTATGAAGCGGCGATGATCGACGGAGCTAGTAAGTTCCAACAGATTCGCAATATTACACTGCCGTTGCTGAGTCCAATTATCACGATCATGACCCTGCTGGCCATCGGTAAAATCTTCTACGCCGACTTCGGTCTCTTTTACCAGGTGCCTCGTAATTCCGGTACGCTCTACAGTGTCACGAATGTTATTGATACCTATGTCTATCAAGGCCTCAAAACAACGGGTGAGATTGGTATGAGCACTGCCGCAGGTCTGTATCAATCGGTTGTCGGCTTTACGCTAGTCATGACCTCCAACTATATTGTCCGCAAATACAACAAGGATAGCGCTTTGTTCTAGAACCTCATGAAAGGAGTGGGCCATATGTCTTCCATTACTAAGACTAAAAAAGAACGTGATTTCCACCATCTCTCGACGCCCTGGAATATCACTTTTAATCTGATAGCCGGCATCTTTGCGTTTCTGTGCGTGTTTCCGTTTCTGTTCGTCGTGATCATCTCCTTCACCGATGAGGTGGCGCTGGCGCGGGATGGCTATAAGCTGATTCCGGCAAAATGGAGTCTCGGCGCATACCGTTATGTGTTTGAATCCGGAGATATGCTGCTGCGTTCTTATGGTGTGACGATTTTTGTAACGGTGATAGGGACGATTATCAGCCTTTTGTTTATCGCTTTTTATGCGTATGCCATTTCCCGGAAAAGCTTCCGTTACCGCAATTTTTTCTCGTTCTTCGCGTTTTTTACCATGCTGTTCAACGGTGGACTTGTGCCGACTTATATTATCGTTACGCAGTTTCTAAGCCTGAAGGATACGATCTGGGCGCTGATTTTGCCGCTGGCGGTGAATGCTTTTTACATTATGATTCTGCGCACCTTCTACAGCACGAGTGTGCCTGATGCCATTATCGAATCCGGCAAAATCGACGGGGCGGGCGAGTTCCGTATCTTCCTGAAATTGGTGTTGCCTTTATCACTGCCCGGTCTGGCTACGATTGCTTTGTTCAGCACCCTCGGCTATTGGAATGACTGGTTCAATGCGCTGCTGTACATCGACAACCCGAATTTAGTCCCGCTGCAATCGATGCTGATGCGGATCGAGACCAGTATGCAGTTTATTTTGCAGAACTCCCAGAACAGTTCGCTCAGTCTGGAAGCTCTTCGCTCCATGCCGCAGGATACATCGCGGATGGCGATGGTCGTGCTGGCGACAGGACCGATTATTTTTGCCTATCCGTTCTTCCAGCGTTATTTCATTCAAGGTCTTACCGTAGGGGCTGTTAAGGAATGAGTTATACAAACCCGAATTTACCTGCTGAAGAACGGGCGGAGCATCTGCTCGGACTGATGACTTTGGAAGAGAAGGCCGGTCAGCTGATTCAGCCTTTTGGCTGGCAGGCCTATGAACATAGAGACGGTAAGATGACCTTGACAGAAAGCTTCAAGGAGAAGGTTGCCGGGGGCGGCGTTGGCTCGCTTTACGGGATGTTGCGCGCTGACCCGTGGACCGGTGTGACGCTGGCTACTGGCCTGTCTCCGCGTGAAGGTGCGGAAGCGGTGAATACGCTCCAGCGGTATGTGCTGGAGCATTCGCGGCTGGGCATTCCGGTATTGATCGGCGAGGAATGCTCGCATGGCCACATGGCGATTGGGGCCACCGTATTCCCGGTGCCCCTGTCGCTCGGCAGCTCCTGGAATGTAGAGCTGTATCGTGAGGTCTGCCGCGCCGTAGCGCTGGAGACACGCAGTCAGGGCGGCGCGGTTACGTATTCGCCGGTGCTGGATGTGGTGCGCGATCCCCGCTGGGGCCGCACCGAGGAGTGCTTCGGCGAGGACGCTTACCTGATCAGCGAGATGGCGGTTGCGGCTGTTGAAGGTCTGCAGGGGGAATCCTTGCAGAGCGGCGGCAGCGTGGGGGCTACGCTGAAGCATTTTGTGGGATACGGCAGCTCAGAAGGCGGCCGGAATGCCGGGCCTGTGCACATGGGCTGGCGTGAACTGCTGGAAGTGGATCTGCTGCCCTTCAAAAAAGCGGTCGAAGCGGGTGCAGTCTCCATTATGCCTGCTTATAACGAAATAGACGGCGTGCCTTGCACGACAAATACAGAGCTACTAGAGGATATACTCCGCGAAGCATGGGGGTTTGAGGGTCTAATCATTACCGACTGCGGAGCTATAGAGATGCTGGCCTCTGGCCATGATGTGGCTGAAGATGGCATGGATGCAGCAGTGCAGTCACTGGAAGCCGGCATCGACATGGAGATGTCCGGAGAGATGTACGGCAAATACCTGGTGGATGCCGTTCGTGAAGGCAAGCTGGACCCGGCACTGCTGGATCGTGCGGTCCGCCGTGTGCTGACGCTCAAGTTCAGGCTGGGCCTGTTCGAGCAGCCATTCGCTGATCCCGATGCGGCTGAACGCGTCATCGGCAGCAAAGCGCATCAAGAGCTGGCCCGGCAAGTGGCGGGCGAGAGCATCATCCTGCTGAAAAATGAAGCAGGTGTGCTGCCATTGTCCAAGACCGCCGGCACGATCGCCGTCATTGGCCCTAACGCCGATGCCGGGTATAACCAGCTCGGCGATTATACCTCACCGCAGCCTCCGGCTAAGGTAGCGACCGTGCTCAGCGGCATCCGCAGCAAGCTGGCTGCAGAGCCGGAGCGGGTGCTCTATGCACCGGGCTGCCGGATCAAAGGCGATTCGCGCGAAGGTTTTGAAGCCGCGCTCGCTTGTGCAGAGCAGGCCGATACCGTTGTTATGGTCGTCGGCGGCTCCAGTGCACGCGATTTCGGGGAAGGCAGTATCGATCTCAAGACAGGCGCGTCCAAGGTGACGGAGAATGCCTGGAATGATATGGACTGCGGCGAAGGCATTGACCGGGTGTCATTGACCCTGTCGGGAGTGCAGCTGGAACTGATCCAGCAGGTTCATCAGCTCGGCAAACCTGTGATCGTTGTTTATATTAACGGCCGTCCGGTGAGCGAGCCTTGGATTGACGAGCATGTACAAGCCATTCTGGAAGCCTGGTATCCAGGCCAAGAAGGCGGGCACGCTGTTGCGGATATCCTGTTCGGCGATGTGAACCCGTCCGGGAAGCTGACTGTATCCGTGCCGAAGCATGTGGGCCAGCTCCCGGTCTATTACAACGGTAAACGTTCCCGTGGCAAAAGATATCTGGAGGCCGATTCCCAGCCTCAATATCCGTTCGGCTTCGGGCTTAGCTACACTGAATTTACGTACTCCGGGTTGAAGGTGGAGCCGGAAGTAATTGCGGCCGGGGAGACGGCTATAGTTTCCGTGGACGTTCAGAATACAGGAGACCGTGAGGGCGCAGAGGTGGTGCAACTGTACATTTCTGATGTCGCCAGTAAGGTCACCCGTCCTGCCAGGGAATTGAAGGCTTTTGACAAAATCAAGTTGGCTCCGGGTGAGAAGCAAACCGTGTTGTTCACGGTAGGGCCGGAGCAATTGCAATATATCGGACCGGATTTAAGACCAGTTGTAGAGCCAGGAGCGTTTAAAGTGCTGGTGGGTAAGCATGTAAATGATACACTGAGCACCGATTTGACGGTGAGGGGGTAAAGACATGGAACGCATTAAACGCTTCATCCGCGAGCTCTCCGAGCAGCAATGGCTAGAGGTGCAGGAATTGCGCGATTGGGAGATTCTGTCCTCGGTGTATCAATTGCCGGGACAGTATGACAAGCTGCAGCCTTATAAGGACGGCAGCAATTATGATCTGTTCCCGAGTGTGCAAGGAACGACCTATTTCTTCCGCCGTACTTTGGAGATTCCGGCTAACTGGCTGCCGGGCCACATCGGGCTGATTTTTGCTTCAGGTGGGGAAGGGCTGCTGCGGGTGAACGGTGAATCGCGGCAAGGACTCGACCGCAATCATACCTTTGTAACTCTGGCAGGTGATCCATCTGGCCGTCCGTTGGACCTGGAAATCGAACTCTTCGATCCGGTCCCCGAGCCGGTGGACCCATTAAATCAACAGGCGGTGATCCAGCCGCCGATTCGGATGATCCACAGCCAGCTGGTGCTGGTGAATAGACCTGTGCAGAGTCTAATGTACACGGCAGTAGTGATTCGCGATTCGGCAATTCTGCTGCCTGAGCAGGACCAGCGCCGTAACCGGATGCTGGAAGCTTTGTATGTGGCAATGGATGAATTCGTTAGCCTTACCACGCAGGAGATCCGCGAGGGTGGTGAGATTACGCGAATCGAGCAGAAGCTGCGGGGCAGAGTCGGGGAGATCGGCGGTCATGCCGAAGGAACAATCCACATGGTGGGCCAGTCCCATATCGATATTGCCTGGCTGTGGCCTGCGCGCGAGACCGTGCGCAAGACGAGCCGGACGTTCTCGACGGTGAATGCCCTGATGGACGAATATCCTGACTATCAATATGCGCAGAGCCAGCCGCTGCTGTTCGAATATTTGAAAGACAATGACCCGGTACTCTATGAGAAGGTCAAGGCACGCATCCGTGAAGGACGCTGGGAACTGGTCGGCGGGATGTGGATCGAACCGGATCTGAACATTCCGAGCGGAGAATCGTTGATGCGGCAAATCCTATATGGTCAACGCTTTTATCTCGAAGAGTTCGGGCGCACCTCGCAGATTGAGTGGCTGCCGGATACCTTCGGCTACTGTGCTTCTCTGCCGCAGATTCTGCAGCATGGTGGCATCAAATATTTTATGACCACCAAGCTGGGCTGGAATGACACAAATGTCTTCCCTTACGATCTGTTCCATTGGGTCGGCATTGACGGCACGCCGATGTTGTCTTACCTGAATCATGGGGTCAATGAGAATACGCTGCCCAAAGATGTGCATGAACACTATCAGTCCTTCCGCGAAAAAGATAAACATAATGAGCAGATGCTGCTCTATGGGCATGGTGACGGCGGCGGCGGGGTCACCCGCGAGATGCTGGAATATATCCAGCGTGCCGAGCTAATGGTCGGCCAGCCGGAGAGTAAATACAGTAATGCCGCGGATTTCTTCGCAGGCATTACACGCTGTCAGCCGCAGCTGCCGCAGTGGCGGGGCGATCTGTATCTGGAGCTGCACCGCGGCACCTACACTACGCACGGCCGCAACAAGCGGAACAACCGCAAGGCGGAAGTGTTGTACCGTGAAGCGGAGCTGTGGCAGACATTAGCTTCGCCGCAGCTGGACACGGAGCAACATGCCGTAGTTGCCGGGCAGCTGCATCAGGGCTGGAAGCTGATTTTGTTGAACCAGTTCCATGATATTATTCCGGGCTCGGCGATTACCGAAGCTTACGAGACCTCGGAGAAGGAATACGCAGAGGTATTTGAGCTTGGCCGTGATGCGCTTCAGCCGGGGCTTGCGGCATTGGCCGGGAACATTAACACGACAGGCGAGGGTACACCTTACATTGTTTTTAATGGTTTGGGTTGGATGCGGGATGCCTTGGTCGAACTTGCCCTCAATGAAGAAGGAGTCGCTAGCGGAAACTTTGCGGTGTATGGCGAGGATAACGTACTGCTGGAAGCAGATGTCCTGACGGAGGAGACAGCAGTTTCTGGTGTCTCGGTTCTCGTTCCGGAGATTCCAGCCTTTGGTTACAAAACGATCTGGATTCTTGATCTGTCTCAGAACACATCCGTTGAAAATAATGCAGAATCTGCCGCTGCTGAACATAATCAAACAGCTATAGGAGTTGTTCCCTTCGGCGACCGTTGGGAGACGGACTATTATCGTATTACCTTTAACGAGCGGGGAGAAATCACCAGTCTTTTTGATAAAAAAGGAAACCGGGAGATCGTAAAATCCGGTGAGCCGGCGAACCGCTTCCACTTTTTCCACGACCGCCCGACGCTTTGGGATGCCTGGGACATTGACAACCGTTATGAAGCCCAACCCGCCGGGGAGGCTGAACTTATAGAAAAGGCAGTGATCCGCACTGGTGCGGTGCAGGATATTTTGCGCTTCCGCTGGAAGCTGGGCCAATCCGAGATTACTCAGGATATGATTCTACATCACCATAATCCCCGGATTGATTTCCAGACGCATGTGAGCTGGAACGAAGCCCATAAGCTGCTTAAGGTAGGGTTTCCGATTGATGTTGTCGCGGATAAGGCGACTTACGAGATTCCATTTGGTGCGCTGGAACGTCCGACCCACCGCAACACCAGCTGGGAGCAGGCGCAGTATGAGGTTTGCGGGCACCGTTTTGCCGATGTATCCGAACGTGGATATGGCGTCAGTCTGCTGAATGATTGCAAATACGGCTATGACATTCAAGGCAGTACCATTCGCTTGTCGCTCCTGCGCGCGCCGAAATGGCCGGATGCTACTGCGGATCTCGGCGAGCACGACTTCACCTATTCGCTATATCCGCATTGTGGGGATTGGCGGGAGGCTCATACTGTTCGCCGTGCAGCAGAGCTAAATCATGAGCTGTATACTTTTGCCGCTTCATCAACACAGGGGCAGCTGCTGCCAACAGGCTCATTTATCGGATTCTCCGGTGAGCATGTGGTGCTGGATACGATTAAGCCATCCGAGGACGGGCAGGGGACTGTTCTCCGTTTCTACGAATCCTCGGGAGGCCGCGAGCGGGTTCAGCTCAAATGGCAGTATCCAGTTCAGAGCGTCTACCTGTCCAATGCTCTGGAAGAGCAGCTGGAACTGATCGAACATACGGCTGGCGGTGAATTGGAACTTCACTTTACCCCTTACGAGATCAAAACAATCTACATCAGAAAATAAATAATCACATCACAGATGCAAAGGAGCATAACTCACTTGGAACAATTCCGATTACCCAAAATAGCAATGCCCCAGCTGCCGCTGCCGCAGGCCGTACAAGAAGTGCTTGCCGAAGCAGAGGAGAAGCTGGCACATCGCCCGAAGCTGTTGCAGCTGTTCAAGAACTGTTTTCCGAATACGCTGGAGACGACGACTAAACTGCTGGATGACGGAACCACCTTTGTGATTACCGGCGATATTCCGGCCTCCTGGCTGCGTGATTCAGTGGAGCAGGTAATTCAATACGTGCCTCTGGCCAAAAACGATCCCGATCTCCAGCGCATTATCGGCGGTCTTATCAAACGCCATATTCAATATATTCATATCGATCCTTACGCCAATGCATTTAACGAGTCGGCCAATGACTGGCACTGGAACACTACGGATGTGACCGAGATGTCGCCATGGGTGTGGGAGCGTAAATTTGAGATTGATTCGTTATGTTTTGTTGTGCGCCTCGCTTATACCTACTGGAAAGAGACGGGCCTGACTGATTTCTTCGACGCTGGGTTCAAGTCGGCCATGCGCCAGATTTTCGATTTGTTCAAAAGAGAACAGCGGCATTTCGAGCAGTCTCCGTACCGGTTCAGCCGCAATAACGGCATTCCGGAAGATTCTCTGCGCAATAGCGGTCTCGGCATGCCGGTGAACTATACCGGAATGATCTGGTCGGGCTTCCGGTCCAGCGATGATGCCTGTGATTTCCACTACAACATTCCTGGCAATATGTTCGCTGTTGTCGCGCTGCGCCAGATGCAGGAATTCGCGGAGTGGGTCTTCCGCGATCTAGACTTCCTGGCTGAACTTAAAGAGCTGGAATTTGAAGTGGATCATGGCATCAAGCTCTATGGCATTTATCGCCATCCGGAGTTTGGTCCGATTTATGCTTATGAGACCGACGGCTTCGGCAATTACTGCCTAATGGACGATGCGGGAACGCCCGGACTGATCTCCATTCCGTATCTGGGTTACGCTTCGGCGGATGATCCCATCTACCAGAACACCAGACGTTTCGCATTGAGCAAAGAAAATCCGTTCTATTATGAAGGCACAGCTGCCAAAGGGATCGGCAGCCCGCACACTCCGGAGAACTATATCTGGCATATGGCGTTGTCTATGCAGGGCATTACGGCTCAGACTGCCGAAGAGAAGCTGGAACTGATAGCGATGCTGGAAAGTACGGATGCCGGAACCGGATATATGCATGAAGGCTTCCATGTGGATGATCCTAGTGTATTTACCCGCAGCTGGTTTGCATGGTCGAACAGTTTGTTCTCGCAGCTTGTCTATCGGGCGATGAAGGAAGGTATTCTGTGAGCGGGGGCCGTATCATCCTGTTCGCGGACCCGTCTTTTCCCGGGTATACCGCAGCGGGCGGACTGACAGCGGAACAGGTACAGTCTATAGGAATACATCATACTGCCCCTCCTGTTCATGCAGCACAGCTGGCCGAAACGCTGGACAGCGCCAAGGCCGGGGACTGCTTCGTTAGCTTCCATGCTCCGTACTTCCCGAAGGAGGCTTGGCCTTCCATCGTCGCCTATTTGAGCAGAGGCGGCAGCTTGATCAGCATTGGCGGTGCCCCGTTTAAGCATCCAGTCCGCCTAGTCGCTGAAGAGTGGCGGGTCGAAGCTGAGCAGACTGCCTATCACCGCCAGCTGCATATCCATGAAGCGCTGCGTGTGAGCAGCGCAGATCGCATACAGCAGCATGTCGCGCTTAGAGACATTCCGCTCTTCGTAGGCGATGAGCAGCTGCTGGCTCTGGCGGATACCTGGAACCTGGTGCCGCATGTCACTAAAAGCAGTGACTTGCCGGAGCAGATGGGTTCCAGTGGACCCATGGACACGCGGATCTATCCGCTGCTTAAGGGCATTACCGCCGCCGGAAGGGAAGTTTCAGCTCCAGCTGTGCTGTGGGAGCATATCGGCGGGCCTTTTGCCGGTGGCCGCTGGATCTTCATCGGCCAACCGCTTACGCCTGATTTCTGGAATCAAGGCGGAACGGAAGCATTAACCCGCTGGGCAACCTTTGCCGCTCGGGGAGTAACAGAGCTGTGGCTGAAGCCTAACTATGCTTCTTATGAAGAAGGCGAGCGGCCGCTGCTGTTTTTGCAGGGTCAGCGGCTAAGCCGTAGCCAATCGTCACCGACAGCAGCGCAGTGGACCCTGAACATCACTCTGAGCAAAGACGGGGAGTCTATTCCATGTTTCACTCATGAGTGCAAGCTTGAGGTCAGTCGCGAGCTGAACTTCCTACGTGTACCGCTTGCTGTAGAAATTCAACCTGGCCTGTATCATCTTTCTTGCCATGCTGTATCGGAAGAAGGCGAAGTGCGGATGTTGCGTCAAGGCTTTTGGGGATATGACGTGGGCCTGTTATCGCAGGGGGAACCGATTAAGGCTGGAAGAGATTATTTTATCAAAGACGGTCAGCCTTTACCTGTTGTCGGCATGACTTATATGACCTCTGACGTAGCGCGGAAATTTCTATTCCTGCCAAATGCTGATGTGTGGGATCGGGATATGGCACAGATGCGGAAGGCAGGCATCAACTGGATTCGTACCGGCATCTGGACAGCCTACCGGAATATTATGCAGGTAGACGGTCACGCCTCGGAAGAAGTGCTGCGGGCGATTGATGCTTTTCTACTGACTGCGAAGCGGCATGAGCTGCAGGTTACCTTTACGTTCTTCTCCTTTACGCCGGAGACTTGGGAAGGGACGAATCCTTATCTCGATCCGCGCAGTGTAGAAGCGCAAAAACGGTTCATCCGCTCCATCATCGCACGGCATCGCACGACAACCCATGTCGATTGGGATTTGATCAATGAACCGTCAATGTTCGATCCGCCGCGGATTTTCTCGGACGGACCGAGCTCGGCGCGAGATAAATATGAACACGCTGCTTTCTCTGCTTGGCTGGAAGAACGCCATGGTGATATAACTTTGCTGCAAGAGCGCTGGAATATGACGCCGCTGGAATTGCCGGATTTTGCGGCTGCACAACCTCCTGAGCGAGAAGAGATTAACTTTAGTGTGCAGGATATTCATTCCGGGAAGCGCGGCACACGTTGGCTCGACTACTGCCTGTTCTCCATGGACATGCACAACGTATGGGCAAGGGAGCTTAGCGGGACTATCAAGGAACTCTGCCCAGATCATTTAGTGACCGTAGGGCAGGATGAGGCTTTAGGTGCCCAACGGCCATCGCCGTTCTTTTATGAGCGCGATGTCGATTACACCACTGTTCACAGCTGGTGGTTGAATGACAATCTGCTCTGGGATGGAATTTTTGCCAAAACCCATCATAAACCGAACCTCATTCAGGAGACCGGCATCATGTACGTAGAGACGCCAGACGGACGGGCTAAACGCAGTGAGGAAGAATTGCGGGCCATGCTGGAGCGCAAATATGCCTATGCGTTTGCTTCTGGAGGTGCCGGGGCTGTGCAATGGATCTGGAACACGAACTTTTATATGGATAATGCCAATGAATCACAGATCGGTGCGCTGCGGGCCGATGGGACTGAGAAGCCGGAAGCGGATGTGTCTTATGATTTTGGGCGGTTCATCGGCGAAGCCGGGGGATTATTTGACGGGCGGAAGCTGGAAGAGATTGCCGTGGTTTTCCCTTACTCTAATGACTTCTCTAACCGGAAGCTCGCCTATGATGCGACTACCCGCCTGACGCGGATCTTATCTTATCAGCTTCATTTGCCTTTCCGCGCCGTATCGGAATACGATCTGGCTCCGCTGGAGGCAGAGCCGGCTAAGTTGATTCTCCTGCCGAGTGTGCACAATCTGGATAATGACGCCCTTCAGCAATTGCTGGACATAGTGGAGCGTACAGGTGCCGTTCTGCTCATTACTGGAGCATTGGGGGTTGATGCGTATTGGCAGCCTTCGGATCGTATGGACGCAATAGTAGGAGCCCGTAAACTTGGTAACATGCGCCGTGAGGAGCAGCTTCTATTGAACGGACGCAAGTTTGCGGTGTCCTATGGACAGAAGCGAATCGCGGAGCTAGTCAAAGAAACGCCAGCAAATGCAGATGTTGATTCGTCTAGCTCAGGTGGTGTGGGTGATCACCTCATCGAACGCCAGCTTGGCACAGGTCGCCTGATCTGGTGCCCGCTACCTTTAGAACTGAATGACCGCGACGAGCCGATCGCCGCGCTCTACCAATATGCTGCACAAGCCGCAGGTATCGAAACCGGGCTGGAATGGATCAGCGGTGGAGACCTGCCAGGTGTGTACGGGCGAAAGCTTGCTTTTGCAGAAGGTTCATTGTATATCTTCGTATCTGAATACGCCTGGGATGCCGAACTTGAAATAAAAGATCCTGCAACTGGAGCTCATTACTCATTTTTACTGGAGAAAGAACGTTCGGTGTTGTTTGCAGCTGATTCAGCGGGCAAGCTGGTAGCTGTCTACAGACCTGAAGAGGTTAACATTACGCTTAATAAATGCTGAAGAACTGAGGTGTACACACAGATGACCCACACAACAACCAAAACAGCCCATATCGTGTCCCATACTCACTGGGACCGTGAATGGTATTTGCCCTATGAGAAACACCACGTCCGTCTGGTTCAGCTGGTGGATGCACTGCTTGCGAAGCTGGACGGAGATTCCGCCTTCCGCAGTTTTTACCTCGATGGGCAAACCATTATTCTGGAGGATTATCTTCAGGTTCGGCCAGAGAACAAAGAGAAGCTGGAGAAGTATATCCGGGATGGGCGAATCTTGATTGGACCTTGGTACATTTTGCAGGATGCGTTCCTGACGAGCGGCGAGGCAAATGTGCGGAATATGCAGATCGGCCATCAGGATGCCGAGAAATACGGCGAGCCTTCCAAAATCGGCTATTTTCCCGATACGTTTGGATTGGTCGGACAGACTCCGCAGCTGATGTTGCAGTCAGGGATTACGAATGCTTTTTTTGGACGCGGGGTGAAGCCTACGGGATTTAACAACACTGTATCGGATGCAGGTTATGAGTCCTCTTTCTCCGAGCTGATCTGGGAAGGGCCGGATGGATCCAAAATTCTCGGTATCCTATTTGCCAACTGGTATTCTAACGGCAATGAAGTTCCTGTTGAGGAAGGTGCGGCTCGGGAATTCTGGGACCGTAAGCTTGCGGATGCAGAGAAGTATGCTTCAACGGGGGAGTTATTGTTCATGAACGGGTGCGACCACCAGCCTCTGCAATTGGATTTGCCGGAAGCTATCCGCACCGCCGAAAAGCTATACCCTGAAGTGAAGTTCGTGCATTCAAATTTCCCGGACTATCTGCAAGCCTTGGATCAGCAATTATCCTCGGGTCAGCGGGAGCTCTCCACCGTTACAGGGGAACTGCGCAGCCAGCGTACTGACGGATGGGGCACCTTAGTGAACACAGCCTCAGCCCGGGTTTATTTGAAGCAGATGAACCAGCTGGGCCAGACTCTTTTGGAAAAAGTAGCCGAGCCGCTGGCCTCCATCGCCCGCCTGTCCGGACAGGACTACCCGCACCATCTATTCACCTATGCCTGGAAGACGCTGATGCAGAACCATCCGCATGACAGTATCTGTGGTTGTAGTGTGGATGAAGTGCATCGTGAGATGGTAACTCGTTTTGATAAAAGCCGGCATGTTGCTGAGAGCATCATAGATGACAGTGCTAAGTTTATCGCAGATCAAGTGGAGACTTCTGGCTTTTCCGCATACGGGGAAGATGCAGTTCCTTTTATAGTGATGAATACCACGGGGTGGAAGCGTACGGGAACGGTAACTATAGAGCTGGATGCTGAACGGTTATATCTGCGCGAGGGTTATCCTTTGGATGAGACCGCCCGCAGAATGCTGGCTGTTGATTTGTCCGGCAGGATTCTCGTCGATCACACAGGGGAGGAATTAGCGTCTACAGTGGAAGATCTGGGTTTAAACTTTGGTTATGATCTGCCTGATGACCAATTCCGTCAGCCGTATATGTGCCGCAAAGTGAGACTTACTTTTGAAGCACGCAATGTGCCTGCACTTGGGCTTTGTACTTACGCTTGGGTACAATCAACTACGGAATCCGCTCAGGGAAGCTCTTTAATAGAAGGAGAGCGCAGCTTGGAGAATGCATCTCTCAAGGTAGTTGTTGCTGAGGATGGTTCATTTACGTTATTGGATAAGCATAGCGGTACCACTTATCGTGAGTTGGGGATTTACGAGAATACCGGAGACGTAGGCAATGAATACATGTACAAGCAGCCAGAAGGTGAACAAGCGCTGACGACCAAAGGCCAGCCTGCAGTTATTAAGGTGATTGAAGACTCTCCCTTCCGTGCGGCCATTGAGATCCGAATAGATTGGGAGATTCCGGCTTCGGCGGATGACACCTTGGAGGCGGAACAGCGTGCACTTGTGTATTATCCTGAGCGTAAAGCGCAGCGGAGTGTAAATACGGTGGTTTTGAAGCTTCGTACCGTCGTATCGCTGGAGCGGGAAGGCAAAGGTGTGCATATTGAATCCACAATTAATAACCAAGCCAAGGATCACCGGATACGAATGCTGTTCCCGACCGATCTGTCTACCGATGTGCATCGTGTGGATTCTATGTTTGAAGTGGCTACACGGGACAATAATCCGGCACCAGAATGGGCAAATCCGAGCAACACTCAACATCAGCAATCCTTTGTCGATGTCAGCAATGGCAATGTAGGACTTACGGTAGCCAACCAGGGATTGAACGAATATGAGGTTCTGCGGGATGGACGCAATACTATTGCCGTCACCTTGCTACGCAGCGTAGGGGAATTGGGGGATTGGGGCTGGTTCCCAACTCCGGAAGCTCAGTGCCTGGGCGAATACACAGCACAACTGGAGCTGATTCCTCATTCTGGTGAGGGAAGTGAACAACGGGCATTTACAGAGGCCTATCAATTCCAGACTCCTTGGACGGTATGTCAGACCGGCCTGCATAGCGGGAAGTTGAACTCTGGATATACCCCATTGGTTTGGGAGGGAGACAACATGGCCTTCTCATCCATGAAAATGAACGGAGCTTCCGGCGACTTGTTTTTGCGTTGGTACAATATGTCCGCTCAGCAGACAGAGTTGCAACTGAAAGTGAACAGTCCTCAAGAGTATTTATTTAAAAGCAATATCTTAGAGCAGCCTAACCCTGCTTTACAAGGAGCAACGTCTTCGGTTCACCACTTAGAGGTCGGACCATCTGAGATTGTAACTGTAGGTGCGAAATTAAGCTTCTAAGTAAAAAGATGTCCCGGGGCTTCCCTGCCGGGGCATCTTTTGATTTACTTTCTTCTATAAGACTTGTGCCAATCTTGAATGGCCTCTTGGCGGGAGGGGAATCTCATCTGGATCCAATTGTTTGTTTCCCATTCATGAATCGCCTGCTGTTTAGTTTGGTAAAAGCTGTAGTCGCAAATGTTCCAGCTGTTATACAGTTTCTGATACCATTTCCCTTTAGGGATGTCGCCAGGGTAACGGCGGACGGCTTTATTGGCTTGTTTTTTATCCCATGATGAACCATCTTTCTGTTGGTCGCTGCACACGGGTTGCTTTTTCACACTTCTGCTCATTGATTCTCCAACCTCCTTTTAGAGGGAAGCTAGAGATCATGCAAGGTCTTTATATGAATCACCTCTTTGCCAAAAAATAATGGAATTGATACCTATGTATGAAGGGGCTCTGATGTTAAATAGATAGACGCGGAAAAGGGGAATACGGTTGCGATACAATTGCGGAGAAGTATGTGTTTAGTTTTTTTAAAATAAAGCTTGCAATGAATCTCTATACATGATATATTCTAAGTCCGGCCAAGAAGTACACATGCCGAGCTCGAAAAAGAAGTTGAAAAAAGAGCTTGACATTAAATAGCTGAACATGATATAGTATAAGAGTTGCTGCTGAGACATTAAACGGCGCCAACGAGAACTTGATCTTTGAAAACTGAACAACGAGTGAGTAGGAAATCACGTAAGTGAAATCCAAAATTAGAGAATTAATTTTCTCGTCAGATGTTTCAAAATGAGCATATCGCTCTTTTCAATACTAATTGGAGAGTTTGATCCTGGCTCAGGACGAACGCTGGCGGCGTGCCTAATACATGCAAGTCGAGCGGAGTTATTTTGAAAGCTTGCTTTCAAAATAACTTAGCGGCGGACGGGTGAGTAACACGTAGGCAACCTGCCCTTCAGACTGGGATAACTACCGGAAACGGTAGCTAATACCGGATAATTTCTTTTTTCTCCTGAGAGAAGAATGAAAGACGGAGCAATCTGTCACTGAGGGATGGGCCTGCGGCGCATTAGCTAGTTGGTGGGGTAACGGCCCACCAAGGCGACGATGCGTAGCCGACCTGAGAGGGTGAACGGCCACACTGGGACTGAGACACGGCCCAGACTCCTACGGGAGGCAGCAGTAGGGAATCTTCCGCAATGGGCGAAAGCCTGACGGAGCAACGCCGCGTGAGTGATGAAGGTTTTCGGATCGTAAAGCTCTGTTGCCAGGGAAGAACGTCCGGTAGAGTAACTGCTACCGGAGTGACGGTACCTGAGAAGAAAGCCCCGGCTAACTACGTGCCAGCAGCCGCGGTAATACGTAGGGGGCAAGCGTTGTCCGGAATTATTGGGCGTAAAGCGCGCGCAGGCGGCTATTTAAGTCTGGTGTTTAAACCTTGGGCTCAACCTGAGGTCGCACTGGAAACTGGGTGGCTTGAGTACAGAAGAGGAAAGTGGAATTCCACGTGTAGCGGTGAAATGCGTAGATATGTGGAGGAACACCAGTGGCGAAGGCGACTTTCTGGGCTGTAACTGACGCTGAGGCGCGAAAGCGTGGGGAGCAAACAGGATTAGATACCCTGGTAGTCCACGCCGTAAACGATGAGTGCTAGGTGTTAGGGGTTTCGATACCCTTGGTGCCGAAGTTAACACAGTAAGCACTCCGCCTGGGGAGTACGGTCGCAAGACTGAAACTCAAAGGAATTGACGGGGACCCGCACAAGCAGTGGAGTATGTGGTTTAATTCGAAGCAACGCGAAGAACCTTACCAGGTCTTGACATCCCTCTGAATCTGCTAGAGATAGCAGCGGCCTTCGGGACAGAGGAGACAGGTGGTGCATGGTTGTCGTCAGCTCGTGTCGTGAGATGTTGGGTTAAGTCCCGCAACGAGCGCAACCCTTAACTTTAGTTGCCAGCAGGTAATGCTGGGCACTCTAGAGTGACTGCCGGTGACAAACCGGAGGAAGGTGGGGATGACGTCAAATCATCATGCCCCTTATGACCTGGGCTACACACGTACTACAATGGCCGGTACAACGGGAAGCGAAGCCGCGAGGTGGAGCCAATCCCATCAAAGCCGGTCTCAGTTCGGATTGCAGGCTGCAACTCGCCTGCATGAAGTCGGAATTGCTAGTAATCGCGGATCAGCATGCCGCGGTGAATACGTTCCCGGGTCTTGTACACACCGCCCGTCACACCACGAGAGTTTACAACACCCGAAGTCGGTGGGGTAACCCGCAAGGGAGCCAGCCGCCGAAGGTGGGGTAGATGATTGGGGTGAAGTCGTAACAAGGTAGCCGTATCGGAAGGTGCGGCTGGATCACCTCCTTTCTATGGAGAATCGTTCTCTGCAATGAGAACATTCAAATCGGAAGTTTAACTTCCACAATCTCAGGTTTAGGCCTGTTACTCACTCGTTGCTCAGTTTTGAGAGTTTAAGCTCTCAAGTAAGACTTGATCCTTGAAAACTGGATACCGAAACGAATTTGCGTTTTAGAACATCTTTTAGCAACTTGTGCAAACAAGTAAATGTTATTAGTGAGATGATTCCAAAGAGAATGTCATCGTATGATATTTTCCTGCGGAAGAATCAAGGTTAAGCTAATAAGAGCACACGGAGGATGCCTAGGCGCCAGGAGCCGACGAAGGACGTGGCGAACAACGAAACTGCCTCGGGGAGCTGTAAGCAAGCTTTGATCCGGGGGTGTCCGAATGGGGAAACCCAGCTGTGGTAATTCGCAGTTACTCATTTCTGAATACATAGGAAATGTAGAGGCAGACCAGGGGAACTGAAACATCTAAGTACCCTGAGGAAGAGAAAACAATAGTGATTCCGTCAGTAGCGGCGAGCGAACGCGGAACAGCCTAAACCTAAGAGCTTGCTCTTAGGGGTTGTGGGACGTCTCACATGGAGTTACAAAGGAATATGGTAGGTGAAGAGGTCTGGAAAGGCCCGCGATAGAGGTAAAAGCCCTGTAACCTAAACTGTATTCTCTCCGAGACGGATCCCGAGTAGTGCGGGGCACGTGAAACCCCGTATGAATCCAGCAGGACCATCTGCTAAGGCTAAATACTACCTGGCGACCGATAGTGAAACAGTACCGTGAGGGAAAGGTGAAAAGCACCCCGGAAGGGGAGTGAAATAGAACCTGAAACCGTGTGCTTACAAAAAGTCAGAGCCCTATTAATGGGTGATGGCGTGCCTTTTGTAGAATGAACCGGCGAGTTACGTTTAACATGCAAGGTTAAGCCGAGAAGGTGGAGCCGCAGCGAAAGCGAGTCTGAATAGGGCGAATTAGTATGTGGACGTAGACCCGAAACCGTGTGATCTACCCCTGTCCAGGGTGAAGGTGCGGTAACACGCACTGGAGGCCCGAACCCACGTACGTTGAAAAGTGCGGGGATGAGGTGGGGGTAGCGGAGAAATTCCAATCGAACTCGGAGATAGCTGGTTCTCCCCGAAATAGCTTTAGGGCTAGCCTCGGTATAAGAGTAGTGGAGGTAGAGCACTGATTGGGTGCGGGGTCCGCAAGGATTACCAAGCTCAGTCAAACTCCGAATGCCATATACTTATTGCCGGGAGTCAGACAGTGAGTGCTAAGATCCATTGTCAAAAGGGAAACAGCCCAGACCATCAGCTAAGGTCCCCAAGTGTGTGTTAAGTGGGAAAGGATGTGGAGTTGCACAGACAACCAGGATGTTGGCTTAGAAGCAGCCACCATTGAAAGAGTGCGTAATAGCTCACTGGTCGAGTGACTCTGCGCCGAAAATGTAACGGGGCTAAACACACCACCGAAGCTATGGCTAGATACGTATGTATCTGGGGTAGGGGAGCGTTGTGTAGGGGTTGAAGGTGTACTGAAAAGAGCGCTGGACACTACACAAGTGAGAATGCCGGTATGAGTAACGAAAAGATCAGTGAGAATCTGATCCGCCGAAAGCCCAAGGTTTCCTGAGGAAGGCTCGTCCGCTCAGGGTAAGTCGGGACCTAAGGCGAGGCCGAAAGGCGTAGTCGAAGGACAACAGTTTGAAATTACTGTACCACCGTAATCCGCTATGAGCGATGGGGTGACGCAGGAGGGTAGTGACGCGGACTGATGGATGTCCGTCTAAGCAGTGAGGCTGATGTGTAGGCAAATCCGCACATCATTAAGGCTGGGCTGTGATGGGGAGCGAAAATTGTAGTAGCGAAGGTCATGATCTCACACTGCCAAGAAAAGCCTCTAGCCAGGAGAAGGTGCCCGTACCGCAAACCGACACAGGTAGGCGAGAAGAGAATTCTAAGGCGCGCGGAAGAACTCTCGTTAAGGAACTCGGCAAAATGACCCCGTAACTTCGGGAGAAGGGGTGCCCCGGTAGTGTGAATAGCACGAGGGGGCCGCAGTGAAAAGGCCCAAGCGACTGTTTAGCAAAAACACAGGTCTGTGCGAAGCCGCAAGGCGAAGTATACGGGCTGACGCCTGCCCGGTGCTGGAAGGTTAAGGGGAGTGGTTAGGGGTAACCCGAAGCTATGAACCGAAGCCCCAGTAAACGGCGGCCGTAACTATAACGGTCCTAAGGTAGCGAAATTCCTTGTCAGGTAAATTCTGACCCGCACGAATGGCGTAACGACTTGGGCGCTGTCTCAACGAGAGATCCGGTGAAATTTTAATACCTGTGAAGATGCAGGTTACCCGCGACAAGACGGAAAGACCCCATGGAGCTTTACTGCAGCTTGATATTGAATTTGGGTACGATCTGTACAGGATAGGTGGGAGCCGTAGAAATCGGAGCGCAAGCTTCGGTGGAGGCGCCGTTGGGATACCACCCTGATCGTATCTAGGTTCTAACCTAGTGCCCTTACCGGGTACGGGGACCGTGTCAGGCGGGCAGTTTGACTGGGGCGGTCGCCTCCTAAAGAGTAACGGAGGCGTTCCAAGGTTCCCTCAGAATGGTTGGAAATCATTCGCAGAGTGCAAAGGCATAAGGGAGCTTGACTGCGAGACCTACAAGTCGAGCAGGGACGAAAGTCGGACTTAGTGATCCGGTGGTACCGCATGGAAGGGCCATCGCTCAACGGATAAAAGCTACCCTGGGGATAACAGGCTTATCTCCCCCAAGAGTCCACATCGACGGGGAGGTTTGGCACCTCGATGTCGGCTCATCGCATCCTGGGGCTGAAGTAGGTCCCAAGGGTTGGGCTGTTCGCCCATTAAAGCGGTACGCGAGCTGGGTTCAGAACGTCGTGAGACAGTTCGGTCCCTATCTGTCGTGGGCGCAGGAAATTTGAGAGGAGCTGTCCTTAGTACGAGAGGACCGGGATGGACGTACCGCTGGTGCACCAGTTGTTCCGCCAGGAGCATGGCTGGGTAGCTACGTACGGACGGGATAAGCGCTGAAAGCATCTAAGCGTGAAGCCCCCCTCAAGATGAGATTTCCCAATTAGTAAGACCCCTTGAAGACGACGAGGTAGATAGGTTGGAGGTGGAAGTGCAGCAATGCATGGAGCTGACCAATACTAATCGGTCGAGGGCTTATCCTAAAAATACCCCAAAAAGTGAAGAAAAGGCTGCGAAGCTAATTCCGAATACTTTCCGGGGGCCCCGAAGAGATGACGGGCGACGCAAATTCAATTCGGATTCAGTTTTCAGGCGATTAAGCCTGAGCATTTACGCTGTAAATGCCCGTTTGGTGGCGATAGCGGAGGGGTTCCACACGTACCCATCCCGAACACGACCGTTAAGCCCTCCAGCGCCGATGGTACTTGGACCGAAGGGTCCTGGGAGAGTAGGACGCCGCCAAGCGGACAACCACATTACCCGTGGTATTTTTTTTGCCCTTAATATTAATATGTCTTAGAAGGGCCTTTAGCTCAGCTGGTTAGAGCGCACCCCTGATAAGGGTGAGGTCGGTGGTTCGAGTCCACTAAGGCCCACCATATTCCCTGATAGCTCAGTTGGTAGAGCACTCGACTGTTAATCGAGTTGTCACAGGTTCGAGTCCTGTTCGGGGAGCCATTTATGGAGAGGTGTCCGAGTTTGGCCGAAGGAGCACGATTGGAAATCGTGTAGGCGCCACAAGCGTCTCGAGGGTTCGAATCCCTCTCTCTCCGCCATAAAATTATTAGCATGGCCCGTTGGTCAAGGGGTTAAGACACCTCCCTTTCACGGAGGTAACATG
This sequence comes from Paenibacillus sp. FSL H8-0315, assembly GCF_038005365.1. Classification (NCBI taxonomy): domain Bacteria; kingdom Bacillati; phylum Bacillota; class Bacilli; order Caryophanales; family Paenibacillaceae; genus Paenibacillus; species Paenibacillus sp. FSL H8-0315. The sequence goes on from NZ_JBBOTA010000001.1 coordinate 4,275,273, forward strand.
GGTTCGAATCCCATACGGGTCATATCATGGAGGCTTAGCTCAGCTGGGAGAGCATCTGCCTTACAAGCAGAGGGTCGGGGGTTCGATCCCCTCAGCCTCCACCATTTTTTTTCACTGACGCGGGGTGGAGCAGCCCGGTAGCTCGTCGGGCTCATAACCCGAAGGTCGCAGGTTCAAGTCCTGCCCCCGCAACCAATTTACTCTTATACATTATGTTTAGGGATAAGCTGGTATGGTGAAAATGAATAGTATATACTAATTAATGACGCGGGGTGGAGCAGCCCGGTAGCTCGTCGGGCTCATAACCCGAAGGCCGCAGGTTCAAATCCTGCCCCCGCAACCAATTTACACTTATGCATTATGTCTATGGAACCGTGGTGTAGTTGGCCTAACATGCCTGCCTGTCACGCAGGAGATCGCGGGTTCGAATCCCGTCGGTTCCGCCATTTAGTTAATTATTATTGGGGATTAGCCAAGCGGTAAGGCAACGGACTTTGACTCCGTCATGCATAGGTTCAAATCCTATATCCCCAGCCATTTATGAGAGCCATTAGCTCAGTTGGTAGAGCACCTGACTTTTAATCAGGGTGTCGAAGGTTCGAGTCCTTCATGGCTCACCATTTTCTTTAAAGTGTGCGCGTGTGGCGGAATTGGCAGACGCACCAGACTTAGGATCTGGCGTTTCACGACGTGGGGGTTCGAGTCCCTTCACGCGCACCATGTTTTTGCGGACGTGGCTCAGCGGTAGAGCATCGCCTTGCCAAGGCGAGGGTCGCGGGTTCGATTCCCGTCGTCCGCTCCATATAGATTTTGCGCCCTTAGCTCAGCTGGATAGAGCGTTTGACTACGAATCAAAAGGCCGGGAGTTCGAATCTCTCAGGGCGCGCCATTTTTATTACTAAGCAGTTATAGTATTGTTAACGGGATGTAGCTCAGCTTGGTAGAGCACCTGGTTTGGGACCAGGGGGTCGCATGTTCAAATCGTGTCATCCCGATTTTATACCTTTGCGGGTGTAGTTCAATGGTAGAACTTCAGCCTTCCAAGCTGATAGCGTGGGTTCGATTCCCATCACCCGCTTATAAAGAGAAACACCTGCCGGTATTAGGCGGGTGTTTTTTTGTATAGTTAAGCACGTATGGATACAATAGGAACTAGAGATTTTATTTGAGGAGGGGCCAATGTTTGAATTTGAAGCAAGGTTAGTCAGACCAGATACGAATGGGAGTTGGACATATCTTACGGTTCCTTTTGACGCTGAACAAATATATGAAACTAAATCAAGGATACAAGTTAAAGGAAGCCTGAATGACATTCCCTATAAAGGAACACTCATGCCGCATGGTAATGGGAAACATTTTATGGTCGTGAAAAAAGAACTGCGAGACTTAGCCCATGCTCAACCTGGAGATATAGTACGGGTGACAATGGAACAAGATCATCAATTGCGAGAGATAGAAGCTCCAGAAGATTTTCTGGACGCACTAAGCAGCAATGAGCAGGCAGAGGTGTATTATAACAGCTTGGCTTATTCCTATCGGAAGGAATATGTGAGCTGGATCGAAGGGGCGAAAAGACCGGAAACCAGAGCAGCAAGGATCCAGAAGTCAGTTAATAAGCTGGAAGAAGGTTTGAGGCTTAAATAATAGAACAGCGTCCTCCTCCTTAATATCTGGAAAGGGACGCTGCTGTAGCGGGTATATAAGGGATCGTCCTTATATAAGAACGCCTACTTCACCATTATTCACGAACTTAATGCTTTCGATCTTCACCTCTAGTTGACCTGAAGGAATCGCTAGCTGACAAGTACTGCCGAGCTCAGCCAGCAGCAGCTGCATGCCTATAGGTGACAACATAGAAATCTTGTTATTGTTAGGTTCTGCTTGGTTAGGAAATACGATGGTATAGATATCTGTAGTATTATCGTCCAAGTAACGAAGCTGCAGCTGACTTCCGATAAAGACCTGTGAATTTAAATCTTCACCATTGAACTCAGTTAGTAATTGTTCCAGCTCGGAGCAATAACGGGATAACAGCGTTTCAGCGTTGCTTCTATCTTTGCTCCGTACCGGAAAGTACTGATTTAGAAATGCGATTTTTTCCTCATCAAAATAGATAAGCTGCTGAAGCAGCTGTGTCCGTGAGCCTTCATAGATAAGACTATGGTTCATAGTAGATTTCACCCCCTCTAAGTAGCACATTCCTTGTAAACCTGTTATGGTGTGTTGCCATCTTAAAATCCCTCCTATACAAATAGAGGTCCCCCAATGGAGACCTTCTGATCAGTATACCAGCTTCTATTTGTAAATCCAATCCATTTTAAAAGGGGAATTAAAACCTTCTAAATATTGTAATGAAAACCTTTGACTATTACATACTTGGGTGCTATGATAGGCTGATGCATAGGCATTTCGTAGAAAACTGCGAAATGCCTATACTGTATTTTGAAGATATTTTTACATTAATTGTTACCTGGGGAGTGATACGCCATGTACATTTCGTTGAGTTCACATATAGATTCCAGAACTATAAAATAACTACTTAATTTATTAAAGGAGGAGATCAGGATGATTCAAGTTAAAGAGTTTGTAGATGCTGACAATTCTTATGCAGAGAATAAAGCTAATGAGTTCCTGGCAGGACTACGGGAGGAACAGATTGTGAATATCTGTTACGGTTCGGTAGTTAAATCATCACGTGATGGGGCAGAGCACCAAAGAACCACTATACTGGTCGTGTATAAGACAAATGAAAGGCAATAACTGGAACACGTTTTTTTCATGTCTATCCATTGTCTCCACGCTGGGCGTTGTGATTGTCATCATTTATTATGTTTTCAGCTAATTAGCAAAAAGAGGACCTTTCCCATCTACGGGCAAAGGTCCTCTTTAGTTTATAAGTGCATTTACAATCTTACATTCCGTCTGGTACAGATAAACCCAAACCGGATGCGATACGCTGTCCCAAGTCTGGATCAGCTTTAAAGAAATGCTCAATCTGGAGACGTTTGATATCGTTACTTTCAACAGGAGTCATAGCGCCAACGATATTTTGAACTAGACGGGTACGTTCTTCTTCAGACATTAGACGGTACAAGTCACCTGGTTGTGTATAGTGATCGTCACTATTGTAGGAGACACTATCCGCATAACCAGAGACTTCGAACGGCGATGTTTTATGCTGCGGTGATTCTTTAGGTCCTCCTAAGCTGTTAGGCTCGTAATAGGCACCGGAACCGCCATTGTTGCCCAAGGCCATACCACCATCACGTTGATAGTTCTTCACTTCTACTTTTGGACGGTTGATAGGTAAACTGTTATGGTTGGGACCAACCCGGTGACGGTGTGCATCACCATAAGCGAACAGACGGCCTTGTAGCAATTTATCCGGCGAAGCTTCAATACCAGGAACGAAAGAGCCGGGGGAGAATGTAACTTGTTCTACTTCAGCGAAGTAGTTCTCCGGATTGCGATCCAATACCATACGGCCAACCTCGATTAACGGATAATCTTTTTGCGACCAGACCTTTGTTACATCAAATGGATCAAAACGGTAAGTCTTCGCATCCTCGATTGGCATAATTTGCACGTAGAGCTTCCAAGCAGGGAAATCTCCTTTATCAATAGCATTAAACAAGTCCTCTGTATGATAATCCGGGTTTTCCCCAGCGATTTTGGCAGCAAGGTCTGCATCTAGATTCTTAATGCCTTGTTCTGTTTTGAAATGGTATTTCACCCAGACTGCATTGCCCTCGGCATTTACCCACTTGAAGGTATGGCTACCGAACCCATGCATATGTCTCAGTGTAGCTGGAATTCCGCGATCCGACATCAAAATCGTTACCTGATGCAAAGATTCAGGCGATAAAGACCAGAAGTCCCATACAGCATTCGGGTTCTTCAGATGTGTCTGTGGATCACGTTTCTGTGTATGAATAAAGTCCGGGAATTTAATCGCATCACGAACGAAGAATACAGGCGTATTGTTACCTACGAGATCATAGTTTCCTTCTTCAGTATAGAACTTCACGGCAAATCCACGAGGGTCACGTACGGTATCAGCAGAACCTAATTCACCAGCTACAGTAGAAAAACGAATGAACAACGGTGTACGTTTGCCTACTTCAGACAAAAAGTTAGCTTTTGTGTATTGGGTTAGATCTTTTGTAACTTCAAAATACCCGTGAGCGCCAGCACCTTTAGCATGAACGACACGTTCAGGAACACGTTCTCTGTTAAAGTGGGCTAATTTCTCAAGCAAATGGACATCTTGCAGTAAAGTGGGACCGCGGTCACCGGCTGTCATTGAATTCTGATTGTCGCCTACTGGAGCACCCCAGCTGGTTGTAAGATTATTATTATTGGAGCTCATTAATAGAATCACCTCATGAGATTTGATTTTAGATTTAGTATAAGTTCTATATTAATGTTTTTTAGAGAAATTGCAACACTTTTTAAATAATTGACTCATTACAATATGTGGTAATCGTCAATACATCGTTGGCACATTCAGATATATATGATAGACAAAGTGATTAATTACTTAGCAGAATTAAAAAAGAAACAGCGCATCCCTACCATCACTGAAGGGGTGCGCTGTATTTTTTGATATAGAAGATATTCGGTTCTTGTACTTAGGCTTTAATGTACATTCTGTTGTAATATTCATCTAACATTCTTTTGGTGGCAAACTCCGTACGGGTGGTTTCGATACTCTTTTTCATCATTTGTACCCACTGTTCACGATTCTCGTAAAAGGTTGGGAGCACACGTTTCAATAAGGTGTCGTACAGTGCATCACTATCATGCTTATCCAGCACCTCAAAGTCTGTAGTTTCGAAGCCGTCTCCAATCTGCCAGCCATTCTCACCATCGATGCAGGCTTCCGGCCACCAGCCATCCAGAATAGAACAGTTCAATACACCGTTCATAGCTGCTTTCATCCCGGAGGTGCCGCTGGCTTCCAATGGTCTGCGTGGATTGTTGAGCCAAATATCAGCACCGCGCGTCAGCTGGGCGCCAATCGTCATATCGTAATTCTCGAGGAACACAACACTCTTTGGATACTTTTTCATCATCGCTACTAGGTTACTGACGATTTTTTTACCGTTATCATCGAGTGGGTGCGCTTTGCCGGAGAATACAATTTGTATCTTTCCAGACTCCAGATAAGGTTCGATAATTTCTGGCTGTGAGAAGATCAGGTCGCTTCGTTTATATGGAGCTGCTCTGCGTGAGAAGCCGATGAGTAAATTGTCAGCATTTAAGCTAATGCCGGAACGTTCTTTGATGAACTGGATCAGTTCGCCCTTGATCTCTTTATGCACTGCCCATAAGTCTCCATCCTGTTCGTAGGCTTGCGTCATTCTATCATCTACCCAGGTAGGAGTATGGATGGCATTAGTAATGCCTATAATTTCTGATCTTCCGGCTACTTCCTTCCACATTTTATTAGCCGTATCGGCGTGTAGCTGGGCTACTGCGTTGGAGATACGTGATAGCCTTAAACCTGCAACCGTCATATTAAATGGCTCGCCGCCGATCCGCTCCATCTGGTCACGGGTTAAGCCGTTGAACGCACTCATATACTCAAGTCGGTCGAGAGGATGGGTTTCGTTGCCTTCTTTGATTGGTGTGTGGGTAGTGAATACGACTTCTTCGCGAGTAGCTTTCCACGCTTCTTCGAAGGTATGGCCTCCGGACATTTTTTCACGGATTAGCTCGATAGCCGCTAGAGCCGCATGACCCTCATTGAAGTGATAGACATCAATAGGGATTTGCAGTGCACGCATAGCTTTGACTCCACCAATCCCAAGTACGATCTCTTGTGCGATCCGTTCTTCGCCGAACCAGCCGTACAATTGGCCTGTGATCCAGGCATCATTATTCTCGGGAATATCCGTATCCAGTAAATACAATGTGCTGTTGCCAAAATAATCAGTTTTCCATACTTTGCATACCACATCGGTTTTTCGGACTTTAACAGTTACCTTAACCCCTGTATCTTCAAGAAACTCATAAACATAATTGTGATAGGAGTCGTACGGATTGCCATTGGCATCAATCTTTTGGTCCGTGTAACCTTGTTTCCACTTCAGCCCAATAGGGATGATAGGGGCGTTGATATCTTTTGCACCCTTGATGTAGTCTCCGGCAAGAATGCCCAGACCTCCGGCATACATTTTGAAATCGGAATGCAGCCCGTACTCCATACTAAAATAAGCGACTGACGGTAATTTTTGTTCGTTCACTTGATAAGCCTCCTAATCACGGATTAGATTAAATTGCAGTGAAGCTGCGGGCATTATCTTAGGTGCAAACGTTTGCTCAAAATAGTGCAGGCAATCATTGTGGAAGCGATTGCACCACTATTCTAGCACACTCGATGAATAAAAGCATAACGTCAATTTGGTGAAAACAACCATTTTGAATCCAATTGAGCGGAATTGATTGATAAAGTGGACAGAAGCCCCTAAGATAAAGAGATTGAAGAAATAATTAATGGTGGTGTCTAAGTTGGATATAGTTGTGATTGGAAGCTTGAATATGGATATGGTGGTACGTACAAACCGGTCACCAAATGCAGGAGAAACCCTGATTGGACAAGCCTTTGCTCTATCTCCTGGCGGAAAAGGGGCAAATCAGGCCGTTGCCGCAGCACGTCTGGGTGCAGAGGTTAGTATGATCGGAAGAGTTGGAAAAGATACCTTTGGTAGCGAAATGCTGGAGATTATCAGGAATGAAGGCATTCATATAGAGCATATTTCTGTAAGTGAACATGAGGCAACAGGAGTCGCCTCAATCGTTATTGAAGAAGATGGAGAAAATCGGATTATCGTGGTACCTGGAGCGAATATTGAGCTTACGGTAGAGGATATTCAGGCATTGGAGGCTGTGATTAGCCAGGCTAAGATCATTGTGCTGCAGCTTGAAATGGATCTGGCGATGAGTGAGCAGGCGATTGCGATTGCCCATCGTAAGGGGATTCCGGTCATCCTTAATCCTGCACCAGCTAGAGTGCTAAAGGATGAGATGCTGGCTCAGGTATCTTACCTGACACCTAATGAGACGGAAGCCGGGATTTTGTCCGGAATGATTGTGGATAGCGCAGAGACTGCTGAGCAGGCAGCCCGTATTTTGCTGCAAAAAGGAGTACAGAACGTAATTGTAACCTTGGGTTCAAAAGGTGCCCTGATTGTGAATGCTGAAGGTGCCAAGGCTGTTCCAGGCTTCCCGGTAAAGGCGGTAGATACAGTTGCTGCCGGTGACTCATTTAATGGCGCATTAGCCCAGCAGCTGGTCTTAGGGAAGACCTTGGAGGAAGCCGTGAGCTTCGCTAATGCTGTAGGTGCATTGGCTGTAGGGAAAGAAGGGGCGATCCCTTCATTGCCGCAGTTGTCCGAGGTCGAGCAGTTTCTAAAACGTAAATCGCTGTAGAATAGACAGTACAGGATATTCAAGATCTATACTAGATGAGATAGGATAAGGAGCTTAAATAATGAGCAGAACAGTAACCGTTAAAAATGTGATCATCGGCGAAGGAATCCCTAAGATATGTGTTCCGCTAATTGGAGCGACCTTGTCTGAGCTGAAGCAGGAAGCGGAAGCGCTGAAAGTACTGCAACCTGATTTGGTGGAGTGGCGGACGGATTTTTTTGCTGAAGTGGAAGACGTTGCAGCTGTAAAGAACGCACTAAGCGAAATCTGTTCTGTGATTCCAGATCTGCCGCTGATTTTTACTTTTCGGAGTGCAAAAGAAGGTGGAGAGAAGCAAGTCAGCACGGAATATTACACAGCACTGAATAAAGCTGCTGCCGAGAGCGGTCTAGTAGATATAATAGATGTTGAACTATTTAATGATGAGCAGGATGTAAAGCTACTGGTCGAAGCTGCTCATGCTCATAACGTGTCTGTCATTATTTCAAATCATGATTTTCAGGGTACACCTCCTAAAGAGGAGATCATCTCACGGTTATGCAAGGCGCAGGAGCTTGGCGGGGATTTGCCCAAAATTGCCGTTATGCCCCAAGATGCAGGCGATGTGTTAACTTTGCTGGAAGCTACACATATCATGAAGGAAAAATATGCAGACCGTCCGATTATAACGATGTCTATGGCGGGAGCCGGGGTGATCAGCCGTTTGGCAGGTGAAGTTTTTGGTTCAGCGCTTACCTTCGGAGCTGCACATAAACCTTCTGCACCTGGCCAGGTAGCTGTCGCTGAGCTTCGGAATACATTGTCGCTGCTGCACCGCAGTCTGTGATTTCTGCTGATTGCTATTGCCTCAAAAAAAAGGCATCCGGAGTATCCGGATGCCTTTTTCTATTTTAAAATATTGTTCGTGCGCTTACGCATTTTTTCCCGTATATACATGTACGGCATCTCTTAGAAACGCAGCGAGTCCAGGGCGGCGTTTGTCATAGTATTCGGTAAAACGTTCATCATCAACATACAATTGTGCAACACCAGCATGAGCTTCTTTGGAATAGGAATTCCAGTAGAAGGAGAGCCACTCACGGTGTAGGTCTGCACTTTTTTGCGCTAATACACTGGCAGGGTCTCCATGCTCCATTGCTTGCAAGAGTGTTTCGAACATCTCTTCCTCAAGCTGTTGTATAGCGGCATATTGATCTTCTGTCATTCCTTTAAGCTTTTGGTTGGATTGATTAATGGTATCATCTCCGTATTTCTCCCTTATTTCTTGGCCATATTTCTTTTCGTTGTCATCTACCAGCTTTTGTTTAAAGCCTTCGAATTTTTCAGTATCACTCATGGTAATTCTCCCTTCTTTTTGAGCCAGCGTCTTTTCGACGTTAGCGATTAATAGATCTAATTGCTGTCTTTTTTCCAGTAGCTTGTCATGATGCTCCCGCAGCGCTTTGGCTCCGTCGAATGAGGGCTCTGTCATAATAGCCTTGATACGTTCCAGACTTAAGCCAAGCTCCCGATAAAATAAAATTTGCTGTAGTAGATCTACTTCGGTACGGCCATAGATTCGATACCCCGAAGAGTTGATTCTCGCCGGCTTAAGAATGCCAAACTCATCGTAGTAGCGCAGGGTCCGTGTGCTGATTCCAGCTAACTCTGCGAGCTTCTGCACTGTGTATTCCGTAGTATCACCTCCTACAAATCAAATGTACACCTTTACGTAACGTGAAGGTCAAATGGTTTTTTTAGCATATCCAAAACAGCGGCAGCTACCCTCTGAATGATCATGGGGAAGTCTGCCGCTGCTATGAATAAGTCTATAATGTTGAGCTTTGCTGCTTGAATTTATTTATGGCCCATCTGTGCTGTGAAATAATTGTGCAATTCCTCCAGCTTACGAGGGTCCGCAAGGGTTGCTTTGTCTGAGAAGTAGTGTTCAACGACAAGGTCCCAGGTAGGTACAATTTTTTGTGAGGTCATAGCCTTTATGGCTACCTTAACTGTTTTGCGTTCTTTGGCATTGGAGAAGGTATCTACGTAATGCTGTGAACGCTCAAAATCCAGATCCTTAAACACGGCGCGGAAGATCTCTGACGTCATCCGTGCATCATCCAGCGCCCGGTGTGCAGATCCAGTAGGCTCAAGCTCAAACAATGCCATCGCGCTTTCCACGCTGACATCATTGCTAAGACCACGCGCACGAAGAACTCCTTTGAGCAAATCGAAATACGTAGCGGACATCCAGTAGGATTCGTCCATCTTGTGCATGCGCACATCCTGAATGATTCGCTTCATGTCTTCGCCACCCCAGGTAAGCAGCAGAACTCCGTCTGTACTTAGATCAAGCCACTCTCTAAAAGCAGTGATGACTTTGGGGAAGCGGGCGGCAATGTCGATTTCCTCTTGAGGGATACCCGTTTTTTTCTTAATAAAGGAATTCAGGGTGGAGAAATATATAGGTTTGATCAAGGAAGAAAATTCATCCTTATACTGCAGTGAAGAGTCTAACCGGACGGCTCCAATCTCAATGACCTCCATAGGGTGCTCGCTGGCAAACTTACGGCCGTTGAATTCGATGTCCAGAATAATATAATCCACAGGTACTTGCCTCCGTTTCCATGACTGACGCTGTAGTGCTTAATACGTCGACTTCTCTATTTTAACAAAAAAAGTGATGTAATGGGGAATATGGAGACAAGCTAATATTTGCACAAAAAAATGAACCAGCGTAACATCTGCGCACTGGTTCATTTAATCACTATTAAAATTTAATCCTATAAAAGATTAATGTCCTGAATCGGCAGCAGGTTCAGGCATATGAATCGGCTGTTCATTTATAACGGATCCGTCATCAAGACGAAGCCAGGTATTGAAGTCTTGAGTGCCTTTGACCAGTTCGATGACGCGTGCTCCCCGCATAAAGCCTTCTTTTCCATAAGTATTGTAGCCGGTAGCACGGCCATAAGAAAGACGTATGCCATACAGGTTGCCGCTAAAATCGTTGATATGGTCATGTCCGCAGAAGGTGCCAAGCACATCACCCATTTCCAGCAAAGCTGAGAATAAGCCCGAGTTCACCTCAGGTGAGCATACACGCTCAAACTTATGCCCATGACAGACTTGTGTAGACCAGACATCCCGATATTCGGGAATTGGAATATGGAAGAAAGCCAAGGCAGGCAGCCTGTTCTCAGCAGTCTTCGGATTCAGCCGCGCAGATTCAGCCGTCAGCCAGTTGATCTGATTCCGCCCAATCCAATTGTAGCCCGGGATATCCTCATACTCGGAGTAGCCGCCAGAGTCCAGAAAATACAAAATAGCAGCCGAGTCGTCCTCCTGATCTTTAATTTCAAGAGTGTAATTGCCCGAGCCTTCCAGCTCTTCTGGACCGGCTTCGGTCAGGCAGTGGGGATGTTCCAGGGCAATTTGCATCAGTTCACTCTTTGAAATCAGAGTTTCTGTGTCATGGTTGCCAAATACAAAGGTCCAAGGGATGCCGGATCTCTCCACGGCAGCGACAGCCTCACGAAAAGCTTGTGCGGGGTGCTCGCATGCCTTGTTTCCCGGTGATACAGGACCCGTGTAAATAAGATCTCCCGTGAAAACCACAAGATCAGGTTGTTCCGCATCCAGAATGCGTTCCATCAGTGCCTCGGTAAGCTGATCCTCAGCTCTTCCATCCATCCAGTGCAGATCTGTAAATTGTACGATTTTAAAAGTGCCATCTTGCTGAAATGATAAACTGTGTCTCATTAGAATAATCTCCCTTACTATCGAATATTGAATAGCAAGCTGTGGAGGCGCCAACCCCTCATTGCGCCAAGAGGGCAATAAGGGCTGACGTCGTTAGAAGCATAGCTATACGCAGGTCAGCAGATCCAGATCCGCTGAGTGCAATGATCTCCAGAGTTTCTACCGATCATAATATCATATTCCCCAGGCTCGAAGACCAACTGATCGTCTTTTCCGTAGAACATTAACATTTCTCTGGTGATTTCGAAGGAAACCACCTGTTTCTCATGCGGTGCGAGTGTAATCTGCTGGAAGCCTTTCAGTTCCTTGACCGGGCGCACGACACTTGCGCTGACGTCGTGGATGTAGAGCTGAATGGTTTCCTTGCCGGCGATGTCCGAAGTATTCTCTACTTCAATGGAGGCAACCACCCGATCCGCAGCTTCAACATTGAAGCTGTTGTAAGCAAACTTGGAATAGCTCAGGCCATAACCAAAACAGAACAGCGGGTCATTCGGGCAGTCCAGATAACGGGTCACGTAACGCACATTAGGATACATAGGATCATAAGGACGTCCCGTTTGATAAGCATTGTAGTAGACAGGAATTTGCCCAACCGAGTAGGGGAAGCTCATCGATAAACGTCCGGAAGGATTATAATCTCCGAACAGCACATCGGCCAGCGAATTTCCTGACTCTGTACCCAGAAACCAAGCCTGCAGCAGAGCGTCGCTGGCATCAAGAACGGGTTTCAGCTCCAGTGGTCTGCCGCTGAATACAATGGTGACGACCTTTTTTCCGGTATCCTTCAGACGCCAGATCAGCTTCTCCTGATTGGCTGATAGGCGGAGATTGGATTTGCTTCCTCCTTCCCCGGTATCCTGCTGATTCTCACCGACAGCGGCGAGAATTACATCACAATCCTTCAGCGCCTGGTAGGCGTCTTCAATTTCATCCTCCACATCAAAAACACCCTCAAGCATGCTTCCCAGCTCACCAGTCATGGCCGTAAAAATATTTTCGGCAGATGTTTTTTGCGAAATGCCGGTGTAGAGTGATACAGCCGGATCTTTTTCTGTCCCGGCCCAACCGCCCAGCACATGAATGGAGGTGGCGAAAGGACCAGCCAGACCAATCTTCATGCCACGTTTAAGGGGCAAAGCATCATTGTCGTTTTTGAGCAGTACAACTGAGCTAGCTCCAAGCTCCCGTGCGGCCTGCAGATGCTCCGCGCTAGGTTTCGGAGCCTCATCCACCAGCGGATCTGCATCCTTAAATGGATTATCGAACAAGCCAAGCGCGTCCTTGAGCTCAAGCACCCGGATAACAGCTTCATCGATCAAGGCGATATCAAGCTTTCCTTCCTCGACCAGAGCAGCGCCGTGGTTTAGATAGTGAGTGGACATCATCTCAATATCCAGCCCAGCAGCCAGACTTTTCTCGGCTGCCTCACGGCCATCTATCGCGGCGCCATGGGGAATCAGCTCATTAACGGAATTGAAATCGGCGATGGTAACGCCGTTGAAGCCCCATTCTTCCCGTAAAATCCCGCGAAGAAGTTCGGAATTACCACTTGCCGGGATACGGTCAATGGTATTAAATGCGGCCATCACCATGGCCACACCAGCATCTACGGCAGCCTTATAGGCTGGCAAGTAGAACTCACGCAATACGCCGGAAGACATATCCACCGTGTTGTATTCCCGTCCGCCTTCGGGAGCACCGTAACCAGCGAAGTGCTTCACACAGGCAGCGATGCGTCCTTTTTCTTTTAGGTCCTTGCCCTGATAACCCCGCACCATACTTTCGGTGACACGGGCATTCAGATAGGGATCCTCACCAGATGTCTCCATGACACGTCCCCAGCGCGGGTCGCGTACGAGATCAGTCATGGGCGAGAAGGTGACGTGAATGCCGGCAGCCGCACTCTCCTTGGCGGCGATTTCAGCAAACCTTTCACAGGCTTCAAGGTCAAAGCTGCTGCCCATGGCCAGCGGAATCGGGAGGATGGTCCGGTAGCCGTGAATGACATCCGCCATGAAGAGCAGAGGAATCTTTTGTCGGCTGGTTTGCAAATGTCGGGTCTGTTGCTCGATTACATTCCGGGCTCCAATACCGTTCAGAACACTTCCGATGCTCTCCATTACCTGCGGCTTAATATTCAGTTCCTTAAATGGACCAGTTAAATCCACGGTATCGTCCAAACCCCAATAGTGAGGACCTAGCTGGGTTAATTGGGCCAGCTTTTCGTCCAGGGTCATATCGTTCACAAGATCTTGGATAAACGTTTTAGTCATGGTTAACTCCTTCCTCGTGAGCGCATTGAAAGTTAGTTTGTTAAATAGATGTGTAGTTCCCCGCCGGGCAGCGTAAGCATGATTTTATTAGCAAAACTTACGTTAGATAGGCGATAAGGATGGGAGTGAACCGTTTACTCTCCTGGCACACAGCTCCGAGATGCGGAATGGGCCTGAGCTATAATCAGGTTCATTTGTTGTGAAAATCATAGCATTTCTCTCTTCGGATACAGGGATGAGGCATAAATTAAATCAGAAGAGGATTGCATCATTAAGATGTTACATATGGAGACTGACATGTCTATGAAAGAAAAGTATAAAAACGTTTCCACAAACGATACACCTCGATATTAGTCTGAACACCAAAAAAAGTCAATCGCCTTTGGAAAAACAGCTAATTTATATTTTTTTACGTGAAATATGTAACTTTAGTACTTGTAATTCAAAAATAAAATGAATTGACAGCGCATACATTTTGGGAGTATGCTTCTCACACAGAGAGTTTTACAGAAACACTGGAAACGTTTCTACAACACTCGATACACTTTTTTATGAAGGTTGGGCAAACTGTTTTTATTCTGGCTGCTGGACAAGAAAGGAAGGTAATTTATGCATGTGACTGAATGCATCTTTCAAATTGGAGGTGGGCACTTTGGCGAGACTGAAGCTTGTGGGTGGAAACATTGTTCGGGAAGTCATTAAGAACAAAGTTCTTTTTCTAATGTTGCTGCCTGTAATCGTATATTTCGTTATCTTTCACTATGCTGTAATGCCTGGAGCTTACGTCGCATTTGTAGATTACAAGCTCAATAAGGGGATTTTTGGAAGTAACTTTATCGGCCTTAAGAACTTTGAGTTTCTGGTTCAAAATGGGGATCTATGGAATATTACCAAGAATACGCTGCTCTATAATATCGTCTTTCTGGCTTTAGGTAATATCATTCAAATAGTATTTGCCATTATGTTGTCTGAGATCTCAGGCAAGTGGTTCAAAAAAATATCACAATCCGTTATCCTGTTACCGAATTTCATCTCCATGGTTATCGTCGGTGTGTTTGCCTACAATATATTCAATTTCAATTCCGGGTTTATCAATACGATGTTAACTGGAATGGGGCTAGACCGTTACGAGTTCTATTCCGATCCGGGCATCTGGAAATATATTATTGTGGCTTTCAAGATCTGGGCGGGTACCGGATATGGAATGATTGTTTATCTGGCAACGATCACAGGGATTAATCATGATCTGTACGAGGCTGCTTATATGGATGGAGCGACTACCTGGCAGCGAATCCGTTATATGACCTTGCCGATTCTGAAGCCAACCTTTATTCTGCTTCTACTGTTCGGTATGGGTGGAATTCTCAAGGGATCCTTTGACCTTTTCTATAATCTGATCGGTACGAACTCTGTACTGTATCCGCAGACAGATATCATCGATACCTATGTCTTCCGTTCACTGGTGGGACAATTCAACTTCTCTATGGGTGCCGCAGTGGGCTTCTACCAATCCTTATTCGGTCTGATCCTGGTGCTTGTAGTTAACTTTATTGTACGCAAGGTAGAACCGGACAGCGCTTTGTTCTAAGACTAGACACGAAACAGGGGTGATAAATATGGAAAAGAGTACAATCAAACAGGATTCCGGAAGCGTTCTCATAAAAGCAGTCAGTTATATCTGTATCGCTATCTTTGCGCTATTCTGTTTATTTCCCTTCGCGTTGATGATCTCCTCATCGTTCATGAACGAGCAGGAAATTGTTCGTGAAGGTTACAAGCTGCTGCCGAAGGCATTTTCCTTTAAGGCTTACGAGATGCTATTCAACAACTCTACTCAGCTGGTGAATGCTTATCAGGTAACTATCTTCATCACCGTAGTGGGTACGGTACTCGGACTGTTTATGATGTCGATGGCCGGATTCGTGCTCAACCGTAAGGATTTCAAGTACCGCAACTTCTTTTCCTTCTTGATTTACTTTACAACACTATTCAGTGGCGGCTTGATTCCGACATACATCCTGATGGTTAAGCACCTGCATATGAAGGACAGCTTATTCGCCATGATTCTTCCGGGTGTAGTTGGTGCATGGTCCATCTTCCTGATGCGTAATTTCATGAAGGCGATTCCGGATTCCTTATATGAATCCGCTACCATTGACGGTGCTGGCGACTTTCGCATCTATTGGCGGATATTTATTCCGCTGGCGGTTCCATCCTTGGCTACTATTGGGCTTTTCTCAGCACTAGGCTTTTGGAATGAGTGGTATAACGGGATGTTGTATATTGACAGTCCGACGAAATATCCGCTCCAATACTTTTTGCAGCGAATGGTCAATCAGACGAACTTAGGAGCGCTAATCAACTCGGGAGCGGTCATCAATACTGCTGATCTTCCGACGCAATCCATCAAGATGGCTACAGCTGTGCTGGCCACTGGACCGATTATTCTCCTGTATCCATTTGTACAGCGTTATTTCGTAACAGGCCTCACCATCGGGGCTGTAAAGGGTTAATGGACGCAATCTTCTTTTCGAAGAGCGTTTATTATAAATGAAAGTTTCATAAATAGAAGAGAAAAGGGAGGCTTACCTAAATGAAAGGTAAAAAGATCGCGTCTTCTTTAATTGCTGTCCTCATGCTTACTGGAGCACTGACAGCCTGCACATCCAAGAACAACAATGAGCCGAGTAATGATCCGGCAGCCACGAAAGCTCCAGAGGCTTCAGCCAATGCAGGCGGAGTGGATACTTCCAAGGAAGCTAAGCTGGTGTACTACCTGTGGGGCAGCGAAGGAGTTAAAAATAAAGAAATCCTCGCTGAGATTAACAAGAAGCTCAAGGCTGATCTAAACGCTACGATTGAAGTGAAGTATATTGACTGGCCGGATATCGCTACTAAGTACCCGCTGCTATTTGCTTCAGGCGAAGAATTTGATATGTCGCATGCATCTCCCGGAGCTCCAGTGTCTTATTTCACATTGGCTAGTGAAGGCGCTCTAGTGGACCTTACAGATATGCTGGATAAAGTTGCTCCTAAGCTAAAAGCGGAAATCCCGGAAAGTGTGTGGGAGAATACAAAATACAAAGGCAAAATTTATGGTGTACCAAGTCTTTATAGCGAATACACACCTGCCGGTTATGCCTATCGTTCTGACTTGCTGAAGAAATATGGAATGGACAAAATCACTTCCATTGATGATATGGTTAAATACATGGATAATGTGGTTGCTAATGAGTCCTTCCCACCAATTAACGGCAAGGCAGAAGATGCAGCCAATATGTTCAGAATGCTCGTAGATACTACAGGGATGTGGCTTAACGCTCCTGGTATATCTTTGAATGAGCTGAATCTTGTGACCAAAAGTCCAGAGGACTACAAGACCGTCTTCCATCCAGCTTTCACTCAGGAATTTGAAGATTGGGCTGTGAAGATGCGTGAATGGGCGGATAAGGGTTACTGGAGTAAAGATGTGCTGTCTGCAACCCTAGGCAGCAAGGATAACTTCAGAGCAGCTAACTCCGCAGGTTATTTGACTCATGCTCAAGACTGGATCGGCCAATACGGTGCGGATTTGAAGGCGCAACCGGAATCAGATCCTTACTTCTTTACTTTTGCGGAAGCTAATAAGAAGATCAAACGTAAGATGGGCGTTGACAACTCGACTGTAATCAGCACGAACTCAGCTAATCCAGAGCGCGCTCTGATGGTGATCGAGAAGTTCATGACCGATGAAAGCTACTACAACCTCATCCAAAACGGTATTGAAGGCAAACAATATGTGATGGAAAATGGTGTTAAAAAGCAGCCTGCAGGCTTCAACGATAAAACGGACGGCGGAGGTTTCGCTGCTTGGTCACTTCGTAATGACAAATTCGTAGTTCCTACGGATACAGAAAACCCAATCCGTAACTCCTTATTCGCAGAATGGGATAAAGTGGCTATCGATGATCCTTACAATGGCTTCAGCTTTGATCCAACCAATGTTACAACTGAAATTGCTTCGATTTCCAACGTGAATTCACAGCTTGGTATTCAATTGATGCTTGGTAAAACAAGCAAAGATCCAAAAGCAGCTGTTGCAGAGTACCGCGATCAGCTGAAAAAAGCAGGAGTTGACAAGGTCATTGCCGAAGTAGAGAAGCAATTGGCTGCGTTTGTTCCTGTCAACTAAAGAAAGTTAAGGGGTGTAAGGGAGCTATAATTCGATATAGCTCCTTTACCCATAAATGGGGGAGTAAAGTGGATGTAAATATCAAGGATATCGCGCGGATTTCCGGTGTGGGCATCTCGACGGTCTCCAGGGTAATCAATAACAAGGGACCGGTGAGCAAGTCTACACGTGAGAAAGTGATGAGTGTGGTTAAGGAATACAATTATATTCCCAATTCCAACGCGCGGAATTTGAAAACTACACAATCTAAGAACATTGCACTTATGGTCAAGGGGATTACCAATCCTTTTTTCTCTAATATGATCAGAGAAATTGAACGGCAGGTCAATCTGCGGGGCTACCCGTTTCTTATCCAGCAAGTAGAGGATGGGACCGATGAAATCAATGCTGCAATTCAACTGGTGAAGGAGAAGAATCTGTGTGGGATTATCTTCATGGGTGGAACCTATGATCATTCTGAAGAGAAGTTCAAACAGCTGACGGTTCCGTTTGTGCTGACAACGATCACCTCAACGCAGGAGGTGAACCCGCTTATTTTTTCCAGCGTTATTATCAATGAAACGAAGGAAGCCTATAAGGCTACCAATTATTTGATCTCATTAGGTCATACGAATATCGGCTTTTTAGCCAAGTCTCCATTATTGGATGAAACCACGGGCAACCGGCGGTATTTAGGCTACAAAAAAGCACTCGAAGAGCAGGGTCTGCCCTATGATTCAGGGTTGGTTGAGGATTGTGAATACAGTCCCAGCTCGGGATTTAATGCTGCGCGGAGACTGCTCAACAAGAATAAGGGAATTACAGCTATATTTGCCGCTTCCGACACGATTGCCATCGGTGCTGCCAAAGCGGTGCTTACCGCGGGGTTATCTATCCCTGATGATATTTCGATCATTGGCTTTGACGGGATCGAGATGGCTGAATATTATCATCCTTCTCTTGATACAATCAGCCAGCCGGGTACGGAAATGGCCTTATCCAGTGTAGGTGTTCTGTTTGATCTCATTTCCGGACGTTCAAACCATCAGCATATTGTCTATGATGCGGTATTGCTCAAGCGTGGTTCCTGCAAGATGATTAAACCTCGTTAAGATCACACTATAAACCTTTATTGGAGTGGAACCGAAATGCAAGATACACTGAGAATAGGTACGATTGTACGTGGTGGAGAAGCCGTTAAGGTCATTCCACAAATTGTGGGGCATGGATTTGAATCATTTAATCTGAACTTTTGGCAGACCACCGGCGAAACCGATTTGATAGAAACGGCTGCACGACTGAGGGAGTTAGCTGCTGAACATGATTTTGTCATCTCTTCTGTGGGCATCTATGGCAATCCGCTCGCAGGCAGCGGCGACAATGCCGACACGTTGGCAAGCTGGGAGCGGCTGATTGATCATGCACATTTATTTGGCACAGATATTATAGGCGGCTTCACTGGCCGATTGCCAGGCTTGTCCATTGATGAGTCCATCCCGAAGTTTACAGAGGTGTTCGGAGAACTGGCGAAGAGAGCGGCAGATCGTGGCCTGCGGATTGCTTTTGAGAATTGCGCTATGGGCGGAAACTGGCAGAGCGGAGAGTGGAACATCGCTCACAATCCTTCGGCCTGGGAGAAGATGTTCAATGCCGTTCCGGCGGATAATCTGGGATTGGAATGGGAGCCTTGCCACCAGATGATCGCATTGATTGATCCGCTTCCGCAGCTGCGCAAATGGATGGATAAAGTATTCCATGTGCATGGCAAGGATGCGACCATCGCTTGGGACATCGTTAAGGAATACGGTATTCATGGCCCCAAACCTTATGTATGGGACCGAACCCCTGGCTTCGGGGATACCAATTGGGTAGATGTAATCACCATCCTGCGCCAAGCGGGTTATAAAGGTACGATTGATATCGAAGGCTGGCATGATCCAGTGTATCGTGATGAGCTGGAAATGACCGGCCAGGTGCATGCATTGAATTACTTGAAATATTGCCGTGGTGGCAGCTTTGTGCCTAATCCGGTTTAAATGGTGCCGTATGAAAACAACCCAAAAATGACCTCGAAATCCACAGTGAAGTGGAGGATGAGGTCATTTTTTATAGTTAGTCCTGATTTAATCCTGAATCAGATATCCTTGTCCCAGCTGTATTTCTTTGAAGCCAGCCAAATGGCGGGCTTGAAAGCGGATAGGGGTGCTGCCGCCAACCATAATGATATTTTGGATATCGGCAGCCCCTTCTGAAGGCAGGGAAAAGGCTCTGATATAGGCGTACTCTTCGGCTAGCGTCGTATAAATCGCGTTGATCAGCGGGTCATGTTCACCTTTTCCCATTAGATTCATGAGAATATATCCGCTTGTGTTCAACTTCGAACGGGTAATACTGAAAAATTCACGGGAGATCAAATGCCTTGGTGTACCAGCGGCAGTAAAGGCATCCAAAATGATGTAATCATATACCTGCGGGTCTTCGCCTTCAAGGATCTGACGTCCGTCACCGATCACTACGTTATCTTGACTATATCCAAAGCAGCGGCGGCTTAATTCGACTACTTGTTTGTCTAGCTCGGCTACTTTAAATCTTTTGTCCGGAAAATGTCCGGCAATTGTTCCAATTCCATGCCCAATAAGAAAAACATCCTCAAAAGAAGGGAGGTTGAACTCCATGAAGTGAATGATGGCCCGCGGATATTCAAAGAGAACTCGTTGCGGGTCATTAAGATCCATCGCACCTTGAGTGGCATGATTCGAGAACTGCATAACACGGAAGGAGCCTTTTTCACCATATAGTTCTGTTGTGTCGTAGACGGTTATTTCATGATTTTCGCTATTTCTTTGAAGCTCTGAATGCAAGTGATCGATCTCCTTATACAATACTAATTCGTTTATATTCATTGGGTGTAACCCCGACAACACGTTTAAAAAGCTTGTTGAAGTAGGCAGGATCGCCATATCCAACCTCTGCCCCAATCTCGTGAACCTTCAGGTCCGGAGCATTCTTGAGTAGATGTTTGGCTTTGCGCAGCCGAATTTCCGTGATGTAGTCCGTCAGTGTAAGTCCGGTCTCTTGCTTGAACAGCTTGCTTAAATAGCTTGGAGTCAAAAAAACCATATTTGCCAAAGTGTTCAGATCTGCATGCTGATTATAGTTAGCGGATATCCAGCGTTTTATGGTTTCTATGGCTGTGCCGGACATCTCCAGACGATGGGTTCTGATTTCGGTCAGAATGTTTGTGAAATGAGCGGTAAACATCTCCTCAATGTCGCAAAAGCTCATACTGGACGCGATTCTGTCGTCCAACCTGAGGTCGGGAGCACTTTTATTGCGGGCCTCGAATTCTTGCAGTTCCTTTTGTGCAGTTTCTTCAACCCAGCGACAGACCCGGAGAATTTGGTCAGGACCGGCTTGTTGTGCTTTCAGCACTGAGAACAGGTCATGAATCCATTCTAAGACGCCTGTCACATTCAGAATCTGCAGGTTATGGATCAGCGGTTCTCTAATTGTATTAAAGTGATCCAGGAGGTTCATCTCCGGCTGTTGAATATTCTGAATATTCGCGTAATGTACAGGCTCCGGATTATATATGCCCATGTTGCAGGCTTGTTTAGCATCTAGGTATGCCTGTCTAAGCTTGGATACCTCATTATAACAACCGCTGGTACCTACATGTAGGATCTTTCCGTGTGCAGATATCCGCATAATGTCACCGATATCTTTTAAATCGTCGTCTGACAGCGGCTCAGCAGAATATACAATCCAGACGTAGAGTCCTTTTTGAATCTCCAAGCTGTCGAAGCTCAACGCCTTCTCTTGCCGCAGACTGTCTGCGCAGGAGCAGACGGTTTCTCTGGCGCTCCCTTTGAGGACAAAGACCGAGAAATAAGGCTGGGGCAAGGTAAGGCTGGATAATAGGAGAGGGGAAGAGGGCTCTTCGATATGTAAGACTGTCAATAAAAGTCCGGAACGGTGGCGTTCTTCCTTGTCGCGCGCGAGCTGCCGTTCTTTGTCTAGCCGATAAAGCAGCTCGAACAGCTGCTCTTTATTAATTGGTTTTAATAAATAGT
This sequence comes from Paenibacillus sp. FSL H8-0315, assembly GCF_038005365.1. NCBI lineage: Bacteria > Bacillati > Bacillota > Bacilli > Caryophanales > Paenibacillaceae > Paenibacillus > Paenibacillus sp. FSL H8-0315. The sequence continues at coordinate 4,296,950 of NZ_JBBOTA010000001.1, forward strand.
CTACAGCTGAGCTGCGGATGGCTTCTCGGGCATAATTAAATTCAACAAATCCACTCATTAGAATAGAGTAGATCTGCGGATGGGTGGCTTTTAACTGTTTAATCAGCTCCAAGCCATTGATTTGCGGCATACGAATATCTGTAATCACAACATCAAGTTGAAGTGTGCTTAACTTATCTAATAGATGTTTTCCGTCGGAGTAGGTGCCGATGACCAGAAATTCGGCGCTTTCTTTACTGATCATTCGGGCCAGTCCTTCGCGGATTAAGATCTCATCATCCACAATCGCAATACGCAGCAATCTGAGCAGCCCCTCTCCTAAATAAATTCATCTTCACTGAATTTAGCGTTAATATCCGCAATGCGCAGGGTAACACGAGTGCCGATTCCAAGCTCACTCTCAACAAGCAGACCAAACGAACTGCCGTAATGCAGGCGAATTCTTTCATTTACATTTCGTAGTCCAATCCCGAACCTTTCATTGTCCGTTCCAGTCTGCAGACTATTGTTTAAGGAACGAAGGGTGGCTTCATCCATACCGATCCCATCATCTTCTACACAGAATACGGCATCTCCATGCTCGCTCCATGCGGTGATGCTCAAGGTGCCCGGTCCTACCTTTTGATCCAAACCGTGAAAGACAGCATTTTCTACGATCGGTTGAAAGACAAGCTTAATAACAGAAAGATGAAGGAATTCGTCCGGCACGTCGATGTTAAGTCTGAACTTGTCTGGGAATCGGATTTCCAGCAGCTGATAATAATTTCTCACATGATCCAGCTCTTGTCTAATTGTAACAGCCTCTTCGTTTCGGACAATGCTGTAACGCATTTGAAGCCCAAGTAAATAGGTTAGCTTCGCCACACGTGGATCATCATTGCTCTCTGCAAGCATGCGGATGGATTCCAGCGTATTATAAATAAAATGGGGATTAATCTGGTTTTGAAGCGCCCGCATATCAGCCTTTTGCTTCCGTTTCTCCGTGATGGACACTTCTTGTAACAGATCTTTGATCCTTATGATCATCCGATTAAAATGACTGCCCAGCATCCCAATCTCATCATTATATTTGGAATGCTGCCAGACATCCAGATTACCATGCTGCACCCGTTTCATTAAGCGGACCAAGGATTTAAGGGGTTTGGTCAGGGCATGGGAAATTATAGTCGCAACAAAAAGTGCAAAAGCAATGATAATCAGTGTGGTCAAGATAAGCGTATTACGATTCTTTTGTACAGGGGACAGGATACGTGTTAAAGGAATCGTAACCATAGTGGTCCACCCGGTCTGTTTCGAGACGGTATACACTGCAAGATAAGACTGGCCATTCAAGTCTATTTGAAAATGATCCTGCTGCTGATTTACTTGCTGCAGCAACAGCTTTGTATTCAGAGTTTGTGTATCGGCAGCCAGATTTGGAACCGCGGAATCTTCACTGGCATAAATCAGATCTCCATTGTTATCTACAATGAACGTGTTTCCTTGCGTAACTGCATTTACGGGATCGATAATGCCCTTAAACAGATTGATGTCTACATCGAAAACGAGAATTCCTATATTCTGCAATGTGCTTACAGAGTTAATCGTACGCAGAACACTAAAGACCTCTTTATGGACATTCGAGTTGGTGCGGATCGTATGTCTGCCCTGAATGACAGGCGCTGCTCCGGCATCTTCACTCATGGTTCTCCATTTGGCTAATCGTTCCTCTGGATACAGTTCATTAATTCCAGCGTCTTTATCATAAAAGACAGAACCGTACTGATCCACCAAATACACGGCAATGATCTCTTCCTTAGTATGATTCAAATAGCTAAGGAACATCGCCATGCCCGTATTTTTTTCCCAGTCGGTATTTTGCTGTGTCAGGTAGACTTGCACATCGGTGTTATACAGCGGCAGGGCTGTATATCTTTTGAGGTCGGCAATATATCGGTCGATGGTATCTGAAGCATTCGATGTCATTTGACCCGCACCGTCAGTCGCATTCACAAGAACCGAGTTGAACATGGAGCGGGACGATAGATAACTTACATAAGTGATCGGCAGAGAGATCAGAAAGACAAAGATAACGATCAGCTTGCGCTCCATCGGTAGATTGGCAAGGAACAACCACATTTTGCGTAAAGTTAACCGGATGTATGATAGCATTTGCGTTGTTCCTTTCCTGTAATAAGCTACCTACCTTATTTGACCGCTCCACTGGTTACGCCTTCAAAGATGTAACGCTGCAGGAAGAAATATAGAATTACTGTTGGCAGCAGGATAAGCAGAATAGCCGCACAGATTAAATTCCATTCCCCCGAATTGACCCCTTGAAAACGCATTAGGATCGTCGTAACTACACCAAGGCTTTGTTTCGGCATGTAGAGGTAAGGGATGTACATGTCATTGTAAATGCTAATGGTTTTCAGAATAATCAAAGTAGCCGTAGCTGGCGTAAGTAAAGGGAAAATAATCGACCGATAGATTCTGAACAGAGAGGCACCTTCTACCATCGCACTTTCATCGAGATCCACGGGAATATTACGGATAAATTGCAGATATAAAATAATTTGAATTACATCCGCTCCAATATAAAGCACGATCGGGGCGCCAAGTGTATTGTAAAGCCCCATGCTTTTGATGATACCAAAAGTCGCCACTTGTGTCGTGATACTAGGAATAATGGTGGCTACTAGATATGCACCGAAGACAACGGGTTTCAATTTGAAAGAGAAGCGTCCCAATACAAATGCTACCATAGTGCCGAACAGAATGTTCAGAATTAAAGTAATAGCTATAATGATTAACACATTACCAAATCCGTTAAGTAGACCCCCACGCTGGAAAACGGCAGTGAAATTATCGAAATTCAAAAAGCTTTTTGGCAGTGCCATGGAGCTGCTGCTGTTAAATTCGTCAGTGGATTTAAAGGCATTGACGATGACCACATACGGAGGAAAGAGTACAACAAATACGCCGATAAGCAGCGAGAAGTATTTAATAACATCTGTGAAGCGAAATTTGGAGTATGTCATATCTATTTGTCCCCTCCCCGGCTTAGAACTAGTTGCTGTACTAACAGTACGATGACGACAAAGAAAAGCAAGATAATACTCATGGCAGAAGCGAGGCCGTAATTATTGTAAGCAAATGCAGTATCTACAACTTTTTGTACGTATGTTTCGCTGGCGCCTGCGGGGCCGCCCTTGGTCAACACGAAGGGGAGATCGAATACTTCCAGTGCCCCTGTGACGGTAAGAAATAAGTTAAGCTGGATGACTGGCTTCATATTCGGTAAAGTAATTCTCCAAAGTGTTTGAAAAGGTCCGGCACCATCGATCTTTGAGGCCTCATAGATATCGTTTGGAATGGCCTGCAAGGAGGCGATGTAGATTACCATGTTATAACCCATGAAACGCCAAAATCCTGTGGACGCCAGAGAATAGTTAACCAGTCCTTCTGTTCCAAGCCAACTGGTCTGTCCTAGTCCGGTAAGACCGATGCTATTCAGGAACATATTCAGAGAGCCATTGGTGGTGTCAAAGACATAACCAAACATAAAGGCGACGGCGACACCGTTCATAATGTAAGGGAGGAACAGTAAGATTCGAAATGCATTTTTTCCTTTCAACTTACTATTGAGCACAATCGCAAAATAAATAGCGACGATATTCTGGAGAATTCCCATCGCGAAATAAGCAAAGTTATGGGTAAATACCTTGAAAATATCGGGGTTGGAGAAGACTTCGCGGTAATTATCGAGACCGACCCAAGGCTTCTCAGGGCTATAGCCATCCCAGTTCGTAAAGCTGTAATAAATCAGCTTGAGTGCCGGATAATACGTGAATGTTGCGAGCAGCAACAAAGGAATCGTGAGGAAGGATACAATGATAATCGTCTTCTGTTTGTTATAGGAAAGTGTTCCGAACATCGCTAGCCCTTCTTTCATAAAAACGTGGTATGGAAAGGCAAAATGGATTATCCGTAAAAGCAATAATCCATTTTGCTCCGTAGTGTACTTCGAATCAAAAGCTCAAATTAATAACCGAGGTCCTTCTTGGCTTTAGCCCAAGCTTTATTCCACTTGTCTAATACGGTTTGTGGATCTTTGGCAAGTACAAATTCCTGTACAACAGCAGGGAGATCCAGCTGTGCCTTGTTGCCGATCTCTGTAACCTTTGCATCGTCAACAGTTCCTTCTACCAGTTCTACTCCGGTAGCTTGGAATTCTTTCAGCTGAGTCAGATTGGATTCCTTGCCTTTTAATGGAGAGATAAAGCCGGCGAAATCCTCATAACCTGAATCCTCAATCATCCATTTTACGAAGGCTTTAGCCGCCTCTAAATTTTTGCTGTTTTTGGCAACGGCATAGAAGAAGTCAGGGCTAAGGGTAGCAGATGGTTTACCCGAATTGTCATAAGGGAATGGGAAGAAGCCAACATTGTCTGAAGAAGCGCCTGCTCCGATAACTTGGTTAATAACCCAGTTGCCAAGATAGTACATAGCGAATTTGCCGGAAGCGATGTCCTTTTTCGATTGCTCCCAGTTGGTGGAGTTGATGTCTTTTTCCAGATAGCCTTTTTCATTGAGCTCTCTAAGTAGGCTGAAGGCTTTGCCATAACCGTTGTCCATAGTGAATGGTGTTTCAGAGTTCAGCTTAGCATTTGGAAAATCAGGATTGCCTTCAATTAAGCGTGGTGTGTCATAAGCCCAAGTACCAAGTGGCCATTTGTCTTTAAAGTTAGAGGACATTGGAATAACACCTTTTGCTTTCAGCTTCTCGCAGGCAGCCAGAAATTCATCCCAAGTCTTAGGCGTTTCGGTGATGCCGGCATCAGTGAATGCTGTTTTGTTATAAACAATACCGGAAGTAGAGTTCCCTGTAGTAATTCCGTAAAGCTTACCATCAAAGGATTTGAAGTCTTTAAAGGTGATCTGATCGTTCAAGCCGAGATCATCCAGTGAAGCAAAATATTTCGGCAGGTCGGAGTTAGGGATGGAAGGAATAAACATAACGTCTGGAAGCTCGCCGCTGGCCATTCTGACTTTAGCCTGTTGGTTATAGTCGGTTTGGGAAGCTTCGAATTCGACTTTAATGTTCGGGTATTTTTCATTAAAGCGCTTTAAATATTCGTCATATTCTTTGCCAATCATGTCTGTTCTGTTAGTTAGGAAGGTGATTTTGCCGCTGATATCAGCTCCTGCTGCAGGTTCGGCAGTTGCATTCGTGTCACCGCCGGTATTCTCTGCGTTAGTTGCTGCGGGCTTTTCAGTTGCGGCAGCACCGTTATTCGTGGTGTTGTCATTATTCGAACCACAGCCAGCAAGTGTTGAAGATAAGACCATAATCATAACAAAGGATAACGAAAATAACTTATTTCTCATAGCTTAATCCCCTTTTCGTTTTTATTGTTAGCGTTTACATGAACATTATAGCTTTATCTAAGCCGTTAATAAATGTATTGTATTATTATTTATTGTCTTTATTTGTTTTGTTTCTGCGTTTATAATTAGCATGTACCTAACAATCAGATAACAAAATACAAAGAATATCAAAAGGGTTCAATGAATTAATTGAAGTCTTATGCTATTTTTGAGAAGTCTATGCTTACAAAACTTTAGGCATCTGCTTCCGAAGCGAGTTTTGCGCGAAGTCATTCAGAGAAGTCTATGCTTACAAAACTTTTAGGAGGTATTATGAAACATTTGCATATGGATCTTGCGAAGTGGGAATTTAGAGGCTGTGGTGATGAGGAGTGGCTTCCGGCGACTGTGCCAGGTACAGTCCATACGGATTTACTAAAGAACGGGAAGATTTCAGACCCCTTTTATGGAACAAATGAACATGATCTACAGTGGATCGATAAGAAGGACTGGGAATATCAAACCTCGTTGCAGTTGGGGGAAGAGTGGCAGGAGCTTGCTTGTACGGAGCTAGTTTTTGAGGGACTGGATACTTATGCAGATGTGTACGTGAATAATGTACATGTGCTCGCTGCTGATAATATGTTTCTGGCATGGAAAGTGGATGTCAAAGATCAGTTAAAGACTGGAGAAAATAATATACGGGTGAAGTTCCGCTCTGTGGTTAAGGAAGATTTACCGAAATTAGCGAAGCTGGGTTACGCGCTGCCTGCCTCGAATGATCAATCCGAGCTTGGGGGATTAGATGAACAACGGATTAGTATTTTTGCGCGCAAAGCACCTTATCATTACGGCTGGGATTGGGGCCCGCGCTTCTTGACCAGTGGAATATGGCGTGCGGCAGCTCTGGTGGGACGTGACACCGTTCAAATTACAGACCTCTATATCCGTCAAAATGTGATTGCTAAGGAAGAAGCTCGCCTGACCGCAATTGTAGAAGTGGATGCTCCTGCTGCTTGGCGGGGAATGCTGCGAATAAGTGCCGATGGTTTGGAGTGGATGCAAGCGGTTACTTTAGAAGAAGGCATGCAGCAATTAGAGATGAATATTGTTATATCCGAGCCACAGCTCTGGTGGTGCAGAGGGCTCGGAGAGCCTCATTTATATACATTCCAGGCATCATTGATACAAGATGCGGAAGTAGAGGTTAGCAAAAGTGTAAAAACCGGACTCCGCAGTATTGAATTGATTCGGGAGCGTGATGCCAAAGGAGCTTCGTTTTCTTTTGCGCTGAATGGAGTTTCCGTCTTCGCCAAAGGTGCCAATCATATTCCAAATGACAGCTTCACCACAGAAGTAACCGAGGAGCGGTATCGGCATGAAATTGCCACGGCAGTAGAATCGAATATGAATATGCTGCGCGTTTGGGGCGGCGGTATATATGAAGAAGATATTTTTTATCAGCTCTGTGATGAATACGGACTGCTGGTCTGGCAGGACTTTATGTTCGCTTGCAGTATGTATCCCGGAGACGAGGCGTTCCTTGAAAATGTGAAAAAAGAAGCCGAATACAACGTCAAAAGATTGCGCAATCATCCCTGCATCGCCTTATGGTGTGGCAACAACGAGATTGATTCGGCCTGGTCACAGTTTGAGGAAAATATGGGCTGGGGCTGGAAAGAAAAACTCGGCGCTGAGCAAAGAACGACAATGTGGGCCGATTATATTAAAATCTTCCACCGTATTCTGCCGGAGGCTGTAGCCGCGTTCCATCCGGGAGTGGACTATTGGCCGTCTTCGCCGCTGCGGGAGCTGACTGGCGATATTAATCAGCATGCGACACGGATTGTGGGCGAAGGGGATGTGCATTACTGGGGCGTGTGGCACGGAATCGAGCCTTTTGAGAACTATAATACAAAGGTTGGCCGCTTCATGAGTGAATATGGCTTCCAGTCGTTCCCGGAACTAAAAACGGTAATGAGCTATGCAGAAGAGCAGGATTTGGAGCTTACCTCAGAGGTGATGCTGGCGCATCAGAAGAATGGTCGCGGTAATCTGCTGATCAAAGAATATATGGATATGTATCTGCCGCAGCCAAAGGACTTCAAAGCCTTTTTATATATGAGTCAAATCCTGCAGGCCGAAGCGATCCGAATCGCGATTGAAAGCCACAGAAGAAATAAACCTTATTGTATGGGCACTTTATACTGGCAGATGAATGATTGCTGGCCGGTGGCTTCTTGGGCGGGCATGGATTATAACGGGCGCTGGAAAGCCCTGCAATATACCGTGCGTTCAAGCTTCCAAGATGTTCTGTTGTCTATCGACGGTACAGACCGTGAGAAGGTAGACGTTCATGTCGTATCTGATTTAAGAACAGCAGTGAGCGCTGAGTTGGTGCTTACTTTGTATCAGTTTAACGGTTCGGTGCTGCGAGAGTGGGCACATCCCGTTGAGCTGGGAGCTGATTCTGCTGCTATCGTATTCTCGTCTCCTGTGGCAGAGTTGCTAGAAGGTCAAGGGGTGGGTGATGTATTGCTTGGAATTGGCTTGCAGGCGGATGGCCAGGTGATAGATCACAAGCTGCATTATTTTACTCCGGAAAAAGAAATTCCATTGCAGCGCTCAGTAATTACCGTGCTGGAAACTCCAGAGAGCAGTGGATTAAGCTTCACCGTGACCAGTGATGTATTGGCTAGAGGTGTATACCTGACTTCGGAAGAGGAAGGAATATTCTCTGACAATTATTTTGACCTTCTCCCAGGTCAGACCAAGACGATAGAGTTCTCACAACGCGGGAACGATGGAAGAGACTGGATTCCTGCCGCACCTAAAGGGCTAAAGGTTCAATCGATGGTTGATTTTGTGAGCGAAGATTTGCTGTAAATCCTAAGGAGAGAAGGACTGGCACATGGGGATTTTAGTTCAGGAAGATAAGGGATTATTCCATTTACAGAGCGCAGGGATGAGTTATATTCTTCAGCTTGTTAATGATTATCCGGCACATGTGTATTGGGGTAAGAAGCTGCGTAGTGGCAGCAATTTGGAAGGGCTGTTGAATCTGGGAGGAAATACGGGTCTCGACCGGCTCCCGCAGGAATATCCCCAATACGGCACGGGAGATTTCAGAACACCAGCTTATCAAGTTCGGCTCGAAGACGGCACTCGTATTACAGAGCTGAAATACAGCGGGTACCGGGTAGTTGAGGGTAAACCCTCACTGCCGGGTCTGCCATCTGTATATGTTGAGTCTGCGCAAGAAGCACAGACGTTGGAGCTTACACTTAAGGATGATTACGCCAAGCTGAGTGTTATTTTGCGCTATACGGTTTTTGAACATACCAACGTAATCACCCGCTCTGTGGAGTTCACCAATGCGGGGGAAACACAGCTGCGATTGCAGCGTGCACTGAGTGCTAGTGTCGATTTCTCGTCTGGCGATATGGATATGATCTATTTGGCAGGAGCTTGGTCAAGGGAAGGTAATCTGACCCGTAGACGTCTGGTGCAAGGGGGTACGACCATTGGGAGCCGCAGAGGGATGAGCAGCCACCAGTTAAATCCATTTGCAGCGCTGGTGAAACCTGAAACGGATGAAAATCATGGAGAGGCCTACGGCTTCAGTCTTGTATATAGTGGAGGCTTTGAAGCTGAGGCAGAGGTCGATTCCTTCGGGATGACCCGGTTTACGATGGGGCTGAATTCTTTTGATTTCTCCTGGCTGCTGGAGCCGGGCGAACAATTCCAGACCCCAGAGGTAGTGATGGTGTATTCTTCCGAGGGGATCGGGAAAATGTCGAGAACCTATCATCGCCTGTACCGGACCCGTTTATGCAGAGGGTTATATAGAGATAAGGAACGGCCCATTCTGGTCAACAATTGGGAAGCCACCTATTTCAACTTCGATGCGGATAAATTGGAGTCGATTGCGGCGGAAGGAGCGAAACTAGGGATAGAGCTATTCGTACTGGACGACGGTTGGTTTGGCAAAAGAGATGCAGATAACTCCTCTCTCGGAGACTGGGTAGAGGATCTGCGCAAGCTTCCAGGCGGATTGTCTGATGTAGCGCAGCGTGTGAACAATCTAGGCTTGCAGTTTGGCCTCTGGTTCGAGCCGGAGATGATCTCGCCAGACAGCGAGCTCTATCGTAAGCATCCCGACTGGTGTCTGCATGTGCCGGGACGCCGCCGTAGCGAAGCCCGCTGGCAATTGGTGCTGGACTATACTCGGGAGGATGTACGTCAGTACATTTATGAGTCACTGTCCCGGATTTTCTCGACCGTGCCCATTAGTTATGTGAAATGGGATATGAACCGTTGTTTAACGGAGATTGGCTCTGCAGAGTTACCTTCTGAACGCCAAGGGGAAACCGCTCATCGTTATGTGCTTGGTCTGTATGAGCTATTGGAGCGAATAACTTCAGAGTTTCCGCATATCCTGTTCGAGAGCTGCTGTAGTGGTGGTGGCCGCTTCGACCCAGGCATGCTGCATTACATGCCGCAGACCTGGACTAGTGACGATACCGATGCTGTGGAACGACTGAAGATTCAGTATGGAACAAGTCTGGTGTATCCGGTTAGTTCGATAGGCGCGCATGTGTCTGCCGTGCCGAATCATCAGGTAGGACGGATCACCCCGCTGTCTTTTCGTGGAGATGTAGCTATGTCCGGTAATTTCGGTTATGAGCTGGATCTTACGAAGTTTACAGACGAAGAGAAGGAACTTGTGAAGGAACAGGTTGCGAACTATAAACAAATCCGCAGTCTTGTGCAGCAAGGGAATCTGTACCGGCTGCAAAGCCCGTTTGAGGGCAATGAGACAGCATGGATGTTCGTGTCCGATGATCAGCGTGAGGCATTAGTTTATTACTTCCGGGTAATGGCTGTGCCGCACCCGCCCCGCCGTAGCCTGAAGCTGAATGGTTTAAATCCGGAGCTGGATTACATTCTGGAGGCAAGTGGTGAGGTTTACGGTGGTGATCGGCTAATGCAGGCTGGACTGGCTCTGCCGGATATCCAGCAGGATTTTGTTAGCGGATGTTATAAATTGAAGGTGCAGGAATAGAGTTTATTGCAAGTCACCAGCAAGCCATGAGCCTAGCTCGTGGTTTGCTTTTTTTGTTCAAAGATGAATTTGAATCAGCTGAAGCTGCGGATGGCAAGGCAGCCTTGATCGTATCCACCTCCACACATATATTCCTCCTGTTATGGCATCCTGTGCAGCTACCCTTGTGCATGACACTATAGCTTTTTTTGCATGTTCATATTCCGTTCATATTGAGGTCATAGAGAGTACATCTTCATTGGTTAATCTTAGCTTAGCAGTTAGTTATGGTAGTCCAAAACACAGCTGATGACAGGAGAAGATACGAGTGGAAATAAAAGAAAGAATGAAAATGAAGGCGGGCACGAGAACAAGTAAAATACTAAACATACTACTTAAAGTAGTAGGAGCAATAATCATCGCAATCGTGCTTTTTCTCGCTATTGTCTATACAGTTAATTTGATCAGCAATAAATCGGAACAAAATAAAATAGAACCCTATGGTCAGTTAGTACCCGTAGATGGGAAAAACATGAATGTTTATATTCAAGGAAAAGGTGAAGAAACAGTCGTGCTACTACCGGGTTATGGCACAGCAGCGCCAGCTCTTGATTTTAAAGCATTAATAGATGAACTGTCGCCGTTTTACAAAGTTGTCATGATTGAGCCTTTTGGGTATGGATTAAGTGATCTGACCAAAAAGGAGCGCAGCACAGAGAATATTGTAAGTGAAATTCATGAAGCTTTACAGGCTCTTAATATTGACCGTTATATTCTAATGGGCCACTCTATTTCAGGCATATATGGACTAGATTATGTTAACAAGTATGAAAATGAAGTGAGTGCATTTGTCGGGCTTGATAGTAGTGTTCCATCGATAAGCGAGAGGAAGATCGAAGCTTCGGAATTAAGAGCTATAAATCTGCTCAAAAAATCAGGTTTAATCAGATTGCAAATGAAATTTAGTGCTGACCCAATTGCTGAACTACCATTTGATGATAAAACAAAAGAACAAATGAGACTGATCAATCGCAAAAACATATTTAATCCCACCCAATTAAATGAAGCTGGAATGATGTATTCTAATTTTAAATCAGCTGAAAGCTTAACATTTCCTAAAAATCTTCCTCTTATTTTCTTTATACAAGCGAATCAACCAGCAACGGATAGATGGATACCAGAGCATGAAAAGCAAATCAAGGACTCTGTGCATGGAAAAATAGTGAAGTTTGAAGAGGGACATTATTTATATCGCACTAAAGCAAAAGAAATCGTAAAAGACTTTCAGGCATTTATGAAAGAAATAAAATAAGTGCTGCCGTCGAGCCGACCGGATTTCAGGATTTCCTCTGATTTTCGTTCGGTTTTTTATTAGTCCGTAAGATATGGGGGAGTGCCACCAGTAACGATGGTCTAATCTTTAGGTTTGGTCTGGGATAAGAATGAGAAGGCGTCGGCTACATTTAATGGAGAGTCCCTTGGTTGCTGCTAGGTTCCTAGGTACCCTGCTTGGATCGGACTCAGGAGTCCTTATTTGCTAGAAAAGAGGCAATTGAGGTTACTTTCGGACCCCAGCGACGTTATTGGCTAATTATCGCGACCATATGGGGTGTTTTGGAGTAAATAGCTGCACCTGAGTCCGACACCATCTCAAATATGCGTTTTTTTCGCAAATAGAGGCTATACGGTCTGTAAGTAAATCGGGAGTGGGGGAGTATGAGAAAGTATCACCAGTTAACGATGTTCCAATCATTAGGGTTTGGTCGGTGATAAGAATGAGAAGGGGCTGACTGCATATGATGGAGAGTTCCCTTGGTTGCTGCTAGGTTCCTAGGTACCCTGCTTCGGATCGGACTCAGGAGTCCTTATTTGCTAAAAAAGAGGCAATTGAGGCTACTTTCGGACCCCAGCGACGTTATTGGCTAATTATCGCGACCGTATGGGGTGTTTTGGAGTAAATAGCTGCACCTGAGTCCGATACCATCTCAAATATGCGTTTTTTTCGCAAATAGTGGCTATACGGTCCGTAAGTGAATGGGGAGTAGGGGTGGTATGAGAAAGTATGAGAAAGTATAAGGGGATTTGAGGAAGTATGAAGGAGTATGAGGAAGTATGAGGAAGTATGAGGAAGTATGAGGGAGTGCCACCAGTTAACGATGCTCCAATCATTATGGTCTGGTCTGGGATAAGAATGAGAAGGCGCCGACTACATATGATGGAGAGTTCCCTTGGTTGCTGCTAGGTTCCTAGGTACCCTGCTTCGGATCGGACTCAGGAGTCCTTATTTGCTAAAAAAGAGGCAATTGAGGCTACTTTCGGACCCCAGCGACGTTATTGGCTAATTATCGCGACCGTATGGGGTGTTTTGGAGTAAATAGCTGCACCTGAGTCCGATACCATCTCAAATATGCGTTTTTTTCGCAAATAGTGGCTATACGGTCCGTAAGTAAATGGGTGAGTACGACCAGTGGAGCGTGACCAACTAAGTGAATGGGTGAGTGCGACCAGTAGAGCGTGACCAACTAATCGAATGGGTGAGTACGACCAGTGGAGCGTGACCAACTAATCGAATGGGTGAGTACGACCAGTAGCGCGTGACCAACTAAGTGAATGGGTGAGTGCGACCAGTGGCGAGTGATCAACTCATCGAATGGTGATTCCAATGATCGCCGGCTGACTCACTAATTATCCGTAGTTTCCAGTAATCTATGGTGAGCCCTATCTTTCCACAACCTCCATAAATCCCACAATGAGCCCCACGGTAGCCTTTTTTAAGCAAGAGCATGTCCTATTTCCCTATAATCCACATTGACTTGGGTTTGTCACACCCCTATGATGATTATTAATATAAAAATATATGACACGAAGAGGAGCGAAACATCATGGCTTTGGAGATCGAACGCAAGTTTCTGCTGCCGGAATTTCCGGAGCAGCTGATTCAAAAGGGAGAGTTGAAGATTGTTACCCGTCATAATATCGATCAGACATATCTGGCGATAGATGGTGGTCAAGAGCTTCGTGTGCGTAAAATTACGGATCTGGACTCAGGTGAGGTAACCTACACGCATACGTTTAAGGATGGCAAAGGGATCAAACGCGAAGAGATCGAATATTTTATCTCAGAGGGTTTATATAATCAGATGATCGAAGCGGTAAATGCGGTAGCTTTGGTCAAAGAGCGAATTACAGCGGTGTGGAATGGCATAACGGTTGAGATCGACGTATATTCCCAGCTGAAATTGTCCGTATTGGAGGTTGAATTTGAATCTCTGGAGGAAGCGGAAAGCTTTAAAGAGCCGGAATGGTTCGGTAAGGATGTTAGTACAGAACGGCAGTACAGCAACAAAACGGTCTGGAGAGAGCTGCAAAATAAGACAAAGAATTAACGGACTTTAGCGCGTAAACGTGGTAGTATATAGGGAAAACAAGCAGAAATAGCTTTATCATCCCTAACTAGCTTAAGGATAATGTTTAGGGTGAAACTTATAGTTAATTATAAGAATTTATAAGTGGTGCAACTATAATAGCCTTATATTTCTGCGAGAAACAGTTGTCTTCTATATAGGACGACAACGTTGTTTCTTCTTATCATATATTCTTGTCATATATTAACGAGGGGTTCAGGAGGATGAGCATGAAGTTTATAAGCACAAGAGGTAATGTGGAACCTAAAGGTTTTATTGATACGGTGTTGATGGGACTTGCGGACGACGGTGGGCTGATGGTTCCATCCGAGATTCCAGTGGTTTCAGCAGCAACGTTGGAAGAGTGGAGAAGTCTCAGCTATCAGGAGTTGTTCCTGAAGATTGTTGCCTATTACACCAATGATGAGATTCCTTACGAGGATTTGCAGGAAATGGTCAACACCAGTTATGCTAATTTCCGCACACCTGAAGTAACACCTATACACCAAGTGGATGATTCTTTATATGTCCTTGAATTGTTCCATGGGCCTACTTTTGCTTTCAAGGATGTAGCGCTGCAGTTTATGGGTGAGCTGTATTCATATATTTCCAAAAAACAAAACAAAATCATCCACATCCTCGGTGCAACCTCTGGGGATACTGGAGCGGCGGCCATTCAAGGTGTACGCGGCAAAGAAGGCATCAAGATCTGTATTCTCCATCCACATGGCAAGGTAAGTAAAGTGCAGGAGCTGCAGATGACTACGGTGGACGACAGCAATGTACTGAATCTGTCTGTTCATGGTAACTTTGATGATTGCCAGAAGGTGATTAAGGATCTGTTCGCAGATCTGGACTTTAAAGGTCGGTATCATCTGCGTGCAATTAATTCCATTAACTTTGTGCGGATTCTGGCGCAGACTGTTTATTATTTCTATGCATATCTGCATGTCGATGGCAGCAACGAGAAAAAGATTAATATCAGCGTGCCTTCCGGTAACTTCGGTAATATTTTCTCGGGCTATTTGGCTAAGCAAATGGGGCTTCCTATTAACAAGCTAATCATTGCTACGAATGAAAATAATATTTTGGAGCGTTTCGTGAATACTGGCGAATACAAACCAGGTAATTTCACAAGCACTTACAGCCCTTCGATGGACATCCAAGTGGCAAGTAATTTCGAACGGTATCTGTATTATCTGGTAGGCGAGGATTCTGAGAAGTTATCCGCGTATATGTCCAAGCTGCAAACCGAAGGCAAGATTACGGTTGAAGGCGAGGCGCTTCAGCAGGTGCAGAAGGATTTTGCAGCGCTGGGTGTGAAGAATGATCAATGCTTGAATACGATCGCTAAGTATCAAAAAGAATACGGCTACCTGCTTGATCCACATACAGCATGTGGAATCGCGGCTTACGAAGCTTTTAATGGCCCGGATGAGATTGGCATTACCTTTGCGACTGCACATCCAGCTAAGTTCGATGAGGCAATTACTTTGATCGATATTAAGCAGGAATTCCCGGCACAGATTAAAGCATTGTTCGAGATGCCACAACATCAAACCGTAGTGGATCATGACAAGGATGAAATCGTGCGTCAGCTGCAAGCTTTTTACGGATTGTAATATCATATACAGTCCTACTTCACAGCACAGCCCCCGTTCTTGGGATAAGGACGGGGGCTGTTTGTGCGTTTATAGTAGCTTCTAACATTAACGTTGCGGCGTACGGGTCTGCTCCCTAGCTTTTTCACAAAAAGCAGCGACCTTGTAAGAGACATAGTACGCCAGCATTTTTTCAGAATCGGCAAAGTCGGTGTCCAGCAGTCTGCTGATAAGATCGAGCTTATATCTGAGTGTATTCCGGTGAATGTACAGCTCGTCTGAGGTAATCTGCATGTTCCGGTTATTTTTGAGATAAACGTAAAAGGTATGATACAGATTGGACTGGTGCAAAGTATCGTATTCTTGAAGCTTGAGCAGCTCTGGATGGTAGTAGTTATTATCCTCGTTAAACACAACATCAGCAGAGAGCATCTCATAGAGCTGGATATCTGAATAGTAAGTCAGCTGCTGCTGCGGGCTGAGAATGGAACCAATCCGAATAGCATTTCGGGAGTGAAGATAGTGTCTCCTACATTGCGTAAGATTAGTGAACATATTGCTGATGCCAAGCGAGATGCCGGTTTGGGCTAGAAATTCCTGCAGCTGCTTATTTACAAGCTCTTTGGAGAGATTTCCATCATGGATCATTACAATCTGCCCGTCATAATAGGTGGAAGGACTGCCCGGAAAAAGCTGTTGCAAACGTTCTCTTAAATAATCATCATAACGGCCTGAACCCTCATACCAGGTAAGATCGAACAGCAGCACAAGCAGCTGATTCCCGAACTTTAGTCCTGCACTCCGCATCCTGTCCTGAATAATCCGGTTGTCCTGAAGCTGTTCCTCTAGCAATGCGCAGATAAAATCTTCAACTTTTATATTTTTGGCGTTGCGATAGTAGCTATTTTTGCCCATCTCTTCGGCAAGTATGGTAGCGGTGATGGACAGCAGCTCGTTATCTCTGGCGCGAAAAGGATTTGTGCATCCTAGAAGCAATACATTGCCGATTTGTTTGCCGGCTACTTTTATTTTGGAGATCAGTTTGGAGTTTGATGTTTCCTCGCAGGTTACCTCATAAGATTCATCGCTTTGTTTCCCACGCTGGACACTGTTCATTTTGCTCACAGCCGCAATGAAGTCGTAAGAGCAATAACCTTTGCGGATATTATCACTCCATATGTAATCGTCGATATCGGAAAGGTCAGAGTGAGCTACAATTTTAAAGCTGCAATCAAATACAATGACGGGATTCTGCAGTAGCTCGGCAGCTGTCTGTACGATAGCTGAAAGGCCTGCACCTGAAATGTATGCAGTAAACAAAGATGCGGTATAATGCTCCATTTCGATTTTACCTGATACTTGCTCATTTAAGGAAACATCCATTCATATCGCCCCCTGGTTCAATAATAGTGCAATATGCACTATAAAGAAGTGATTTTTGGTGCTTGTAAATATATTCACAAAGTATTGGACGCCTTAAACTAAAGGTGGAGGTGCTAAGCAGATGAAATATGAAAAACTGTTTGCAGCAGGTAAAATTGGACGCCTTGAACTTAAGAATAGAATTGTATTGCCGGCTATGGGAACGTCACTGGCTGCGGCCAGTGGTGAAGCATCGGATGAAATGATTGCTTTTTATGAGGAACGTGCCGCAGGTGGCTGTGGTCTAATCATTACGGAAATTACGCGTGTGGATAATGAGACCGGAGTAGGTACACCGAACCAGCTGAATGCAAGTGACTTGCTGTTTGTGCCACGTCTGGAGAAACTGGCAAGAGCTGTGCATCGTCATGACAGCAAAATATTCCTTCAGCTCCAGCATCCGGGCCGGCAAAATCACGGGCGGCTTATTGGAGGCAAACAAATTGTTGCTCCTAGCGCAGTGATGTCTTCAGCGATTGGGGAAATGCCCCGGGAGCTGTCTACTGAAGAGGTAGAAGAGTTAGTTCGTAAATTTGTGTTCGGAGCTTATATAGCTAAAACAGCAGGTATTGATGGTGTGGAGATCCATGGTGCCCACGGCTATCTCGTAGGACAGTTTCTGAGCCCACTTACCAATCTGAGAACTGATAAATATGGCGGTTCACTGGAAGGTAGAATGTCATTCCTGAACGAAATTGTGCTTGGCATCAAAAAGACCTGTGGCGCAGGATTCCCTGTATCGGTGCGAATCGACGGCGATGAATTTGTCTCAGGCGGGATTACACTGGATGAGGCTATCCAGACTGCGAAACATCTGGAAAGCATCGGAGTGGATTGCATAAATGTAAGCTCCGGCACTTATGAATCATCCAATACGATCATTGAGCCGATATCCTACCCGCAAGGCTGGAAAAAACATCTCTCCGCAGCCATTAAGCAAGCGGTGCAAATTCCAGTGATTGCTTGTGATGTGATCCGTAAGCCTGAATTTGCTGAGAGTCTGCTACAGGAAGGAAATACGGATTTTGTAGCCCTTGGAAGAGCCCAACTGGCCGATCCGGAGTGGGGTAACAAAGCGGCAGCAGGCAAAGAAGCAGAGATCAGAACCTGTATCTCTTGCCTGTACTGTATTCAGGAAGTAATGGAGTGCAAGGTAATCAAGTGTGCTGTCAATGCCAGAGTGGGCCGTGAGCTTGAATTTGCAGAACCAACAAAAGATGGCGCTGGCAAAGTAGTAGCTGTGATCGGCGGGGGTCCAGCAGGTATGGAAGCAGCACGGATTCTGGCGCTCAGAGATTTTAAACCTGTATTGTTCGAAGCCAGAGATGTGCTAGGCGGCAGCGTGGAGCTGGGAAGCCGGCCACCATTGAAGGAGAAGCTGAACTGGTTTATTGATAATATGCAGCATCAGTTAGAGGATCTGAATGTTGATGTCCGTCTCTCTACGAAACCTACGCTAGAACAACTGAAGCAACTGAACCCTTATGCGATATTTGTTGCTGCTGGGGCACAGCCTATAGTGCCTGTTATTCCGGGAGTAAAGAAGGCAGCGGTCTGCACCGTTGTTGACGTACTTAGTGGGTCAGTTGTGATTAAGAACAAGCAGGCTGTGGTCATCGGCTCCGGCATGACAGGGCTGGAAACGGCTGAATATTTAGCCGATATGGGAAATCAGGTCACGGTGGTGGAAATGCAGCCGCGGGTTGGTCCAGATGCCTATCTGCCAAATCTGATCGACATTGTGACTAGACTGAAAAAGAACGGCGTGGAGCTCTTAGCATCAACCAAGCTGGTAGAAGTGCAGGATGGCGCGATTGTGCTTGAGAATACGTCCACGGGGGAAACTTCGCTGAAAAAGACGGATGCTGTTGTATTATCCATTGGTGTTACACCCGATCGCTCATTTGTTGATGAGTTGAAGCAGGTACTGCCTAATGTGAAGGTGATCGGCGATGCAGGCAAGCCAGGCAGAATCGGACAGGCCATTCAATCTGGATTCGAAACGGCTTTTGTGCTGAACTAAAGGGTTACTAATCTAAGGAGGGTTCATTCATGGTGAGTTTTGTGAAAAGTTTCGCAGATATGCAGAAATACGGAGGCAAGCCAACCACCTTTTATGATGCAGAGATGCTGACGGTGTATTGGGAGACCAAACCAGAGATTATCGAGCGTTTGTTGCCGAAGCCACTGAAGCCAACAAGCCGGCCGGTGGTAAATGCTTTTATCGCCAATTACCCAGCTACGAACTTTTGTCCACCTTATCGTGAAGCTGGATTGTTCGTTCTAGCGGACTATAACGGACAATTAGGCAACTACTGCCTGTCGATGCCTATTACAAGCGATATCGGGATGGCTATGGGCCGGGAAGTATGTGGGCTGCCTAAGAAAATGGCCGATGTGCGTATGAACACCTCAGAAGATGGCATTGATGGGGCAATCGGCCGGCATGGCATTGACTTTTTCAACGTAAAAGCCACTATGGATGGACACTTCAATGACAATGGAACCGAGAAGATTCTGGAGGAATATTACGGCAAAGATATCCCTTTGTATAACATCAAATATGCCAATGCAATTGACGGAAACGGCTTCGATCTGATGCCAACCTTGGTCACACAGCGTTTAGTAAGTGAGGTTAAAGTCTATAAAGCGGCTGAAGCCTCTATCACCTTCCAAGACTCCCCGCATGATCCTTGGAGTGAGCTTGAAGTTGTGAATATGCTGGGCGCGGTTTACACCGTCAGTACAAATGTGCTTGAAAAAGGTAAAATTCTGGAGCCTCTGAATCCAATGGAGTATCTTCCATACTGCTATCTCCGCTGGGACTGGTGGGAGAACAATTTGCAACCTGTTTCCTCAGTATAAGCCTACGTGTTTGAAGTGAGTTTGTACGAAATGAAACCGAAGAAGGATCGGCTAACCAAACATTAGGAGGAATTAGAATGACTAACCTTTTTGATTTGACGGGTAAGACAGCTATTATCGCAGGAGCATCCAGTGGGATCGGGGTACAATTCGCAGAGATGCTTGCTGAGCAAGGAGCAGACATTGCTATTTTGGCCAGAAGATATGACAAGCTTGTAGCAGTAGCCGAGGATATCCGGGCTAAATACCCTGAACGCAGAATAATTCCTATCGAGTGTGATGTAAGAAAAGAGGACCAGATTATTGTGGCTGTTCAAAAGGTTATGGAAGCCTTTGGAAAAATTGATATTCTGCTGAATAATGCTGGTGTGGTGGATGCGGTTCCGATTGAGGCGCTGGAAGAAGAAGCATGGGATCGGGTACTGGATACGGATTTAAAAGGTGTTTTCCTGATGTCGAAACATGTGATCCGGCATATGAAGGAACGGAATTACGGCAAAATCGTCAATACAGCCTCAATGCTAGGCCTTACAGCTTCAGCTTCGGTCCCTACGCATTCTTACAATGCTGCTAAAGGTGGAGTGATCCATCTGACAAGAGGGGTGGCGGCAACTTATGCTAAGCATGGTATCACTGTTAATGCGATTGGACCAAGCTTGTTCAAAACTGAAATGACTGAGAATACGTTATTTGCAGAAAAAGCGCTAAAAATGTACAACGCAGTGTGTCCGATGGGGCGCCCTGGTAATCCGGGAGAACTAAACGGCGCCGTGCTCTACTTTGCTTCAGATGCTTCCAGCTACACTACAGGTCAGACTTTGTTTGTAGATGGCGGCTGGACAATTATATAGAGCTCATCTGGGTCCGTTCTGGGTCCGTAAGCTCAGGGAATCATTGTAATTCCAAAAAAAGGGTATCTCAAAAGCCATGAAAGGGTGGCTGGGATACGCCTTTTTTTGCGTTGTACGATGAGCGGTGCTCCGCCAGTAACAAGAGAATTGCTGAATTTATCAGAAATTGTCGTTAATTTGCCTTAAAAAGTAGACATGACTACCTATGAGTGAGAAAATAGCATGTAGAGTTAGTAATAACTAAAAAGGACGGGATAACATCATGACAATTCGTTTCGGGGTCATTGGAACAAACTTTATTACAGACCGCTTCGTGCAAGCCGGCTTGGAGAATGAGGAGTTTATCCTGACAGCCGTGTACTCTCGCACAATGGAGAAAGGTCAGGCCTTTGCTGCTAAATATGCGGGAGCTACAATTTATACGAATTTGGAAGATATGGTGAAAAGCAAAGATGTAGATGCTATATATATTGCCAGCCCAAATTCTATGCATGCAGAACAAGCGATTATGTGCTTAAATCACGGCAAGCATGTGCTCTGCGAGAAACCGGCTGCATCCAACAGTACGGAGCTTAAAGCTATGATTGAAGCTGCGCGCACAAATGATGTGCTGCTGGTAGAGGCGATGAAATCGACCTTTATGCCGAACTTTGGAGTGATTCGTGATAATTTGTATAAACTCGGCCAAGTTCGCCGTTATTTTGCAAGTTACTGTAAGTACTCCTCCAGATA
Source organism: Paenibacillus sp. FSL H8-0315 (assembly GCF_038005365.1). NCBI lineage: Bacteria > Bacillati > Bacillota > Bacilli > Caryophanales > Paenibacillaceae > Paenibacillus > Paenibacillus sp. FSL H8-0315. The sequence continues at coordinate 4,318,218 of NZ_JBBOTA010000001.1, forward strand.
TGATGCCTACCGGCAGGGGACTGTGTTAAATGCGTTTAATCCCGCTTTTTCCAATGGCTCGTTAATGGATCTTGGAGTGTACTGTTTGTATCCAATGGTAGTGCTCTTTGGCAAGCCTCAATCAGTACAGGCAGTGGGTGTCATGCTCTCGTCAGGTGTGGATGGTGAAGGAAGTCTCATTATGAAGTATGACGATATGGATGCGGTAGTTATGCACTCCAAGATTTCCGACTCCTATCTGCCAGCTGAGATTCATGGAGAGAACGGTACGATGGTGATCGACAAGATCAATGAGCCTTATCAGGTGAAAATTTACTATCGTGATGGTACAGTTGAGGAGCTTACGTTGCCTCAGGTGTTTGAACCTATGTATTATGAGGTTGAAGAATTCATCAACTTGATTAAGAATGGTGAACGGGAGAGCAGAATTAATACTCATGAGAACTCCATGGCCGCAGCAGAGATTATGGAGGAAGCCAGAGCACAGATCGGTCTCCGCTATGCCTCAGATTTATAATAAATAGAATGGGGAGCAGGACTTGAAGACTTTTAAAAAGGTTTATATTGAGATAACAAGCGTCTGCAACCTCGCCTGCAGCTTTTGTCCACAAACCGCCCGGACGAAAAATTTCATGAAGCTTGATACGTTTAATACGATATTGGATGAAATTAAACCACACAGCAATCATATTTATCTTCACGTCAAAGGGGAGCCGTTGCTGCATCCCAAGATCGGTGAACTGTTGGATGCTGCTCATGCCAAAGGGTTCAAGGTTAATATTACAACCAATGGCACGTTAATTCATAAAGCCGGACCTAAAATTCTTGGTAAACCCGCACTGCGTCAGATGAACTTTTCTCTGCACAGCTTTGATGGGCATGAAGGGTCAGAGAACCGTGAAGGCTATCTTTCAGAGATAATTTCTTTTGTACGGGAAGCCTCAGCGCAAGGGGTTATTATTTCTTTCCGCTTGTGGAATTTGACGGAGGATAATCTGACGAATCTGGAGAGAAATCGTAACCGTGAAACCCTTGCCCTGCTGGAGGAAGCCTTCAACTTGGATTTCAAGATCGAAGAAAAGGTTGTGCCTGGCAGTGGTGTCAAGATTGCCCCACGCGTCTACCTTAATCAGGATCATGAGTTCCGTTGGCCAGCGCTGAATGAGCCGGAAGATGACGGAAAAGGGTTCTGTCATGCCCTGCGGAGCCAAGCGGCAATCCTTGTGGATGGCACTGTTGTGCCATGCTGTCTGGATGGTGAAGGAGTAATTAACCTAGGCAACATCCATGAAACTCCGTTCTCAGAGATTGTAGAGGGGGAGCGGGCGAACAATTTATTCTATGGCTTCTCACGTAGAGAAGCGGTGGAGGAGCTGTGCCGCAAATGTGGGTATCGGCAGCGGTTCGGAACCTAATGATTGGAATGCAAACAGAACCGGGACATGGCTATTTCATGAGTCCTGGTTCTGTTTTTTAATTAACGGGATTGTATATATATAATAATAGGTCTTTATAGTCTCCACTTTGGAGCGAAGGAGGAGCATATGCTGAAATCACTGGAAGCCATCGCCTTATACCGTGAAGGTGTGCAAGATCATTTGGAGGATCACCTCTGGCTGAAGCTTATTGTCCAAGCGGAGGAGCAGATTGTAAATTTGGAACGTGTGGAATCTCTGGAGGAGCTGGATCGCAGGAATCCCGTACTGGACTATGTGGAACGTAGCTTGCAGATTCTGGACCAACTTCCCCGTTCTATTTGGATAAAAGAGCTGGTGGAAGAAACGTTAATTTGGTCAGAAACGGCTAAGGGAGGTACAGCAAAGGAGCGGCTGGTTTGGCAGAAGGAAGGGATCAATTGTTTTGTACATAATTTAGGTTCCGCACAGTTATATGAGAGATATTTAGGGAGGGCTGTCTCCGAGAAAGGTGCGATGATTCAGCGGCTTATTGAGACTCATGGACTTATAGGACAGCAAATTCGCGGAGAAGTGCCGCCGGAAGTCAATAAGCCACTCCATGATATAGTGGAAGATCAGCTGCTGACCGCGGTGGAACTGGAACGCCTGCTGACCGTGCTCAATCATTGCATCATCGGAGCTGTGTCTCCCGAGTTATGGCAGAATGTGCAGCATGAAGTGAAGCAGCTTATTGAGCTGATTTCTTCAGGCAATCTTGCTAGTCCTATGCCGATGAAGGAACGACTGCGCAGAATGCGGCTGGGTCCGATCTCTAGAGGAGAGGATTTCACTACGGAATGGGCTAAGCTGACGCAGGAAGGTTTCCATGCTGAACGCTTGGAGTCATTAAGTAAGATTACCTTCTGGTATGTGGAATCTGCACTACAGACCTTTTCGCTGGAGCAATTTCTGAAGGTGATGGTGCTTGCTGCCCAGAGGGCGCAGAATCAATCCTTAAGCCATATCAGCTTCGAGCATGTCATGAACAGCATTTACTACGATTACAAGGGTGTTAAGAAGACCAATGTTTATAAGAAGCGGATTATCGAAAAATATTTAGCGGAGCTTACATGGAAGGATATCGAGCAAGGGACTTTGCCTGCTGAGAACCCTCACCTACTCTTGCGGCAATATTCTAAGGAACATCTGCCAGACACGGTATTTTTTCAATTCCAATTCTCGGCAGCGGCAGAGAAGCTGATCGAATTCTGTATGGAAGCTGAAAAATCACCCTTGTATGAACGTGCTGTATTGCTGTTATTCGATCTATTCGAGCTGCGCAGGGATGCTTTTGACCGTTTTCATAATGAAGATACCTACTTAAGCCAAATGAATAATACAGCAGATTATAAAGCTGTAATTCTAGATCATGTCACTGGACAAAAAGTGCTGGATATCGGTCCGGGCGGCGGTGTGCTGCTGGATTTACTGGAAGAGCGTATGCCCGAGGTTACTCCTATCGGCATTGATATATCAAGCAATGTAGTGGAAGCCTTGCGACAACGCAAGCAGCGGGAAGGTCGCCACTGGGAGGTGCTGCAGGGAGATGCGTTGAACCTTAAAGATTTCGTGGAGGCCGGAACGGTGGACACGGTAATTTTCTCTTCGATTTTGCATGAGCTATATTCTTATGTGCCGCTAAATGGTAATAAGTTCAATCACGACACCGTCTCCGCAGCTCTGCGAAGTGCCTTTGCTGTATTGTCAGCTGGCGGGGTTATCATTATCCGCGATGGGATCATGACTGAACCTGCATCATTGCTGCGGAGAGTTCGCTTTCTGGAAGAGGATGGTCTGGTGTGGCTGGAGCGTTATGCGAAGGATTTTGCTGGACGTCAGATTCAGTTTCAGAGATTAGGGGAACAAGAAGTGCTCATGCCCGTTAATGATGCCATGGAATTTTTATATACTTATACCTGGGGCGAAGAGGCTTATATTCACGAAGTCCAAGAACAGTTTGGTTATTTCACCCCTACGGAGTTTGCCTCATTTATTGAACAGATTTTAGGAGAGCAGGCAAAGATTGAGGTCTTCCGGCATTACTTGCAAGAAGGTTATACCGAAGCTCTGCGTGATAGAGTAAGGTTCATGGATGAGAGCGGACAGGAAGTGGCGCTGCCGGACAGCACCTGTTTTATTGTGATTCGGAAGGAATAGCCGAAAAATACATCAGCTGCATCTAAAAAAAGCAATCGGCAGACCCTCTGCTGCGGAGGAGATCCGATTGCTTTTTTATATAGAGATTCTTGCCCTTGTTAGATTAGCACTTCTAGCTGCGACTTATCAGATTCTTCGGCTAAACGTTGAATTTCTTGATAGGTAGCTAATTGTTCTGTCCGCTCATTGGTGTTCTCTTCAGAAGGTTTAATTTCTGTTGATCCTGCTTTATCGATCTGATCTTTAATTTTATCTCCCGTGTCTTTCATGGCATCGCCTAACGTTTCGTTCATTTCCGATAGTTTAGTTTCGATTTTGGATAACTGCTCCCGTTTGGCTGTTGCGGAATGAGTAGAACGAGCCTCATCCAGCTCTATTTCCTTGGTCAGAACTTTTGCCTCGCCACGCATCTTAGTGTGGGTAGAAGAAACTACCTCCATTTGGCTAACATCTTGGCTTACAGAAACAATCGTATTCAATCTTTCGTTCTGTATCTCTTGCTCGGTTTTAGGTTCATCCTTTGGATTAGCTTTTTGAGCATCTTCTAAGTTCTTTTGTTGCTCTTCGAAGCTGTATTTTGCAATTTGTTGGTCAATCGTTTGGAGCTGCTTGTCGAACTCTTTAAGTTGATCTTGAATAGATTCGAGATTATGTGAACTTTTGGTAGTTCTTTCAATCAGACTGTTCTTACTGTCGATGATATTTTGTTTTTGTTTAAGCAGGGAGTTAACCATTCCGTCCATTTTGGATTGATTTTGAAAAGCAGCCTTTGCAGATTTACTTATTGATAATTTATCTCCATTACCATTACCACTAGTATTGCTGTTTGATTTCATAGTTTTATCATGAGTTTGGTGACTAACAGATACATTAAACCTCGTTCCCATAGATGCGGTCATATTCGTTATGTGCATGGTTCATTATCCTCCTACGACGATAAGATCTATCTATAATATATCGGCAAATCAGCAGCAATACTTAATAAGGAGAGCTGTTAGCCGCAGCGTTGTTTGATGGACGCTTAACAGCTTTTTTGTCCAAACTATCCCGGAAGAGGAAGATATTTTCGATTCCAGGCTTTGTAATGTCTATTTACCGGTGAATTTTTGTCGAAAGTTAGAGGGAGAAATGCCTTCTTTCTTGGAGAAGCAGGAAGAGTAGTAAGTAATATGATGGAAGCCAACCTCTTCAGCGATGCGGGCAATGGACCAGGAAGTTTGAATTAACAGCCGTTTGGATTGTTCTAGACGATAGGACAGGAGATAGGCCATAGGGGTCACACCGTATATTTTTAGCATGTTTTTGGCGAGATAGTTGGGATGATAGTTAAGTTCTTTTTGAAGTAAGGAGTTAGAGACATCACGAGTATAATTTTGCCGAATGAACAATTCAATCTTCTCGGCAAGATGAATGGCGGTTGCATCGGATGCCTCGGCCAGATCGCGGTCCAAGAATTGCAGGAACTGTTGAAAGGAGGCTTGGCGCTTCCAGTTGCGCATCGACTGGGGTTCTTGTTCCAGATGGAAAAAGAACTCTAATACCTCCATTGCCTTCTCTGATATTTCCGTATACTTCGGAATAAAGATCGAGCATACATCGCAGTGATTTAAATAAGCTTTTTGTTTATGGCTTTCGATGAGCTCGCTCTGATTTTCCAGACATTCGTTCATATCCTGACACTCGATCCAGCTGCCGAAGGTCTGGAAATGAATCCAGATGATTTCTGTTTCGATAGGACAAGGGGCAAAGCCATAGTGATGGGCATCTGGACGAAGGATGAGGAATTCTCCTTCCTTTAGCTCCCAGTGCACCTCGTTCTCGGCGATGGGCAACATCCCCTTTTTAACAATGATTAGATCAAATACGCCGATGCAATTACGACTGATATGATAGTCTCCAGCATTGTAGTGAGCACGACCACAGTCTATGAAATAAGGAATAGGCGGTGTGATAAAGCTAAGAATCGGTGAGTTCATCGCGAGCCTCCAAAAGGTTGTATTTCCTAAAAATCAGGTTGGAATCCATCGTTTTTTTATGATGTAGATGAAACTAGCCTGCACCTTTCCTGAACTCCGAGGGCGAGCATTTCATCGCTTTACGGAAAACCTTTATGAAATAGCTTACATTATCAAATCCGACCTCGAATGCGATGTCGGATATTTTTCTTTCACTTTGTTGCAGTAGATCGGCAGCCTGGCGAATCCGGTATGAGTTGATGTAATCGACCGGCGTTTTACGAGTCATCATTTTGAAGAAGCGGCAGAATTGCCCCTCGCTCATGGGAATAAGCTCTGATAGATCACGGGTACGGATCGGTTCCTGATAGTTATCTTGGATATAAAGGATCACCTTTTTAAGGCGGTTAATTTTGGTGGTATCAGCATCATCTGATTGGCTGCGGTTCTCAAATCGGCCCTCTGCGGTAATCTTGGAAAGCATGATTAGCAAAGTTCCTTTCATAAAGGTCTCAAATCCGGGCATTTTATTAGCGTATGCCTCCATCATTTGCTCCAGATGATGAAGCAGCTCCTGCTGCCAAGGGACATCGGGTGTAATATGTCTCGGAAAGCTCTGGCGTTTCTCTTGCAGTGGCAAAATCGCGTTTTGCTGGATCGTATCGTATTGGGCGCTAGCCAAAAGATCAGGCAGAAATACAAGCGCACAGAATTTGCAGGGGGTGTCTTCGTTCAGCACATAGGCGGCGTGTATATCGCCAGATTCGATAAATACCGCTTCGCCCGCGCGGAGTGGAAAATATTCTGTGTCTACTTGGAACAGAATTTCTCCTTCTAGCAGCATAAAGAACTCTGCTTCTTCATGCCAATGTGTATCGAGTACATGCGTTCCGGATGGAAGATCTATCCAATAAGCAGCGAGTGGAAACATACTATCTCCATGAACTCTGTTTTCTTTTAGCAAACTCTGAGTTGTACGGTCCATATAAAGGCCTCTTTTCTTAAAAAAACATCAAAATAGTGTTATAAATGAGCTATATAGTATTAGTTTTGTTCATTTTTTATCGGTATAATGCAACTATAAACACCAAATTGAAAGGTGGCAAGTACACAATGAAATTTACTGATGGTCTCTGGCTGGTTCGTGAAGGTATCACGATTAACGGCGCAGTTCAAAATTATGTTGTAGAAAAGACTCCCGAAGGATTAACAGCAATTACACAAACGACTCCAATCACAGGGCGCGCAGCAACGCTGAATTCAACCCTGCTTACTGTAAAATTCCATTCCCCGCTTCCAGGCGTGGTAGGCATTAAAATAATTCATCATGATGGTGTACAGGAACGTGGTCCGGTTTTCGAACTGACTAAAGGTACTGGCGATCATGTGAAGATTGAAGAAACGGATCTCGAAACCGTGCTGATCAGCGGCGGACTTCGTGTAGTGATTCGCAAAGGCGAACAATGGGCGGTGGATTTCTATCGCGGCGAAGAACGTATTACAGGCAGTGGCTTTAAATCCATGGCTTACATCACCGACCAAGACGGTAACACGTACATGCGTGATGAGCTGGATCTCGGCGTAGGCGAATTCGTATATGGTCTGGGCGAACGTTTTACCGCTTTCGTGAAAAATGGACAAACCGTTGATATCTGGAACAAAGACGGCGGCACTAGCTCTGAGCAAGCTTACAAAAACATTCCTTTCTACGTATCAAGCAAAGGTTATGGCGTATTCGTGAATCATCCGGAATTGGTTTCCTATGAAATCGCTTCAGAAAAAGTGAAAAAAGCCCAATTCAGCGTAGCTGGAGAAAGCTTGGAATACTTCGTGATTGATGGACCTACCATTAAAGACGTTATTAGTAACTATACTGCTCTTACAGGTAAACCAGCGCTTCCACCAGCATGGACTTTTGGCTTGTGGCTGACAACTTCGTTCACTACCAACTATGATGAAGAGACTGTAAATTCCTTCGTAGAAGGTATGGCAGAACGTGATCTGCCGCTGCATGTATTCCACTTTGACTGCTTCTGGATGCGTGAGTATCAATGGACTGATTTTGAATGGGATAAACGTGTATTCCCAGATCCAGAGGGCATGCTGAAACGCCTGAAGGAAAAAGGCCTGAAGATCTGCGTATGGATCAACTCTTATATTGGTCAACGTTCACGCTTGTTTGAAGAAGGCAAGAAAAACGGCTACCTGATCAAAAAGCCTAACGGCGATGTTTATCAATGTGACCTGTGGCAAGCGGGTATGGGACTGGTGGATTTCACTAACCCTGCGGCTTGTGAATGGTATGCCGGCTACCTGCGTGATTTGGTAGATATGGGCGTAGACAGCTTCAAGACAGACTTCGGTGAGCGGATTCCTACAGATGTAGTTTATTTCGACGGATCTGATCCGATGAAAATGCACAACTACTACACTCAACTGTACAACAAAGTTGTATTTGAAGTATTGGAAGAGAAGCTTGGTAAGAATGAGGCAGCATTGTTCGCACGTTCTGCAACTGCTGGCGGCCAACAATTCCCAGTTCACTGGGGCGGAGATTGCTACGCAGATTATGAATCCATGGCAGAAAGCCTTCGCGGCGGTTTGTCCCTGGGCTTGTCCGGTTTCGGTTTCTGGAGTCACGATATCGGTGGTTTCGAGAACACTGCTCCGGCACATGTATTCAAACGCTGGTTAGCTTTTGGACTGTTGTCCAGCCACAGCCGTCTGCACGGCAGCACTTCGTACCGTGTGCCTTGGGCGTACGATGATGAAGCTTGTGATGTTACCCGCTTCTTCACGAAGCTTAAATGCAGCTTGATGCCTTACCTGTATGATGTGGCTGGGCAGGCTGCAGAGCATGGCTGGGCTTCTATGCGGGCGATGGTTATGGAATTCCCGGAAGATCCAACATGCGAAGTGCTCGATCGCCAATACATGCTGGGTGATTCCTTGCTCGTAGCGCCTATTTTCCAAGAAAACGGCGAAGTGAAATACTATCTGCCAGCAGGTCGCTGGACTCACCTGTTATCTGGTGAAACTGTACAAGGCGGATCATGGCGCAAAGAGAAATATGATTTCTTCAGCCTGCCACTGTTCGTTCGTCAGAACTCCTTGCTGGCAATCGGCAGCATCGACAACAAACCGGATTATGACTTTGCGGATGGCGTGAAATTTGGCCTGTATTCACTTGAAGAAGGTACTACTACTTCTGCAACCGTACGTGATCTTAAAGGTGCTCCAGAATTGACTGTGAAGGCTGCCCGCAAAGGCAACAGCGTAACAGTTACTGCAGAAGGCAGCGGTAAAGAATTCTCGCTTTCCCTTAAAGATCTGGGAGCTATCGCTTCCGTAGAAGGTGCAGAGCAAGTGGATGAGACTACAGTGAAAGTAAACGCGGGTGCAAAATCTGTATCGTTTACCATTACACTGAAATAAGATGATTTCTTAAAGCATATTGATATAGCCATAACCTCTCTTGTAGACTGGGTGAACGATCCGTTCCCTGGTTTATAGGAGAGGTTTTAGTGTTACAATCTTAACTAATAACGGGGGAAACGTTATGAATACTAATTTAATTAAGGGAAGTGGAGTTTTGAATCAGACGGACTATACCTCTGCTACGGTTCTTTCAACCGCCGCTAATTTTATTATGAATAGGCAAGAACCTTTTACACATACCTTCCGGACTTATATTCGTTTACGGGAAAACGGCCCGTTGCAGCTGAAATTTTGGCATAGCAATGCGGTGGATTCCACCTGGGACCAAGGGCTTGAAGCTTCGGGCAGTGAGCCTGGGGGCAGTTGGGTAATCGAATCGGCTTTTATCGCGGATGGAGGGACTGAGCCAAACGGAGCTATTATTGAGCATACACAACATGCTGTCACCTTTGAAGGCAATGTCTCCAAGTCAGTAGCGGCCGGTGAATGCTTCTGGAGTGATGAGACAAGTATCAATCTTCCCGATGGCCATTACTTAGCATTTACATGGACAATTAAGACAACTACTGCGGGCAAATCCATTCCTTTCAACGTAGAAGGGATGCTGGCAACCGCTTATGATGCGCCCGGAAATCTGGCTACACAGGAATCAGCCGATGGATTTACAGAATCTGACAAGCTTTTGGTACTGCCAAGCTATATCGGGTATAAGAAAGCTGTGAATAAGAAGCTAGTATTTTTGGGAGATTCGATTACTCAAGGTGTGCGGACATTAAAGGACGGATACGAATATTGGGCAGCGAGAATTGCGGATGGTCTTGGTGCAGAGATTGGTGTATGGAATCTCGGCTCAGGCTGGGCTAGAGCGTATGATGTGGCTGCGGATGGCCCTTGGCTTCACAAAGCTAAACAGAGTGATGAACTGATGATTGTCCTCGGCGTAAATGATATTGATATTGGCTGCCGCTCTGCAGATGAGTTACTTGGTGATCTGACAACTATTATTGCTAAGATCAAAACAGCAAATGCTGATGCTAGTATTATTCTAAGTACGGTGCCGCCGTTTAATTTTCAGGAGGCAAGAGAAGAAACTTGGCGTAGAGTGAATCATGAAATCCTGACTAACCCACCCGCTGGAGTAGACCGTGTGTTTGATATAGCAAGCCTATTATCGTTGCCTGCACCAGACGATCACCGGATCAGACCGGAATATATGAGTGGACAAGACGACCCGCATCCGAACGGCATAGCCGGTAAGACGGTTGCGGACGCCTTTTTAAACTGGTATTGATCAACTCTTAAATGTGTCCCGGTAGTCCTTAGGTGAAGATCCGACCTGCTTCTTAAACACTTTGCTGAAATATTTAACATCATGAAAACCGACCATTTCGGAGATTTGGGCCAGCTTCAGACGAGGATTCTGCAATAGTAGTTTAGCTTTATCTATTCGAATATTAACAATAAAGTCGGAGAAGTTAATCCCGTATTCCTGTTTGAATCGGCGGGAAATATATTCACGGCTAACAAAAAACTTTCCGGCCACTTCCTGTAAGGACAGGTCGGAAGCGTAATTAAGCTCGATGTATTTGACGATATCATGCATCGGATTACGTTCTTTAGCTTGTTTCAGGGCGATTACTTCGGCCAGCTCCTGCATTAGGGTATACGACCAGTCACGCCAAGCGAATAAGGAGAACGAGTAACCGTTCGTATAAGGAGCTGGGTGAAGCTGGTCGGCCTGTTCAAGCTCGGCCAGTGCGCCTTCAGCTTCAGGGCCTAACATTTCCCGTACCAGCTGGGAACGAAATAGTAGAGCATCATTTTTCCATGAGTTTAGGATTTCTGGCGTAACAATTCCGCCTCGGCTAAGCTCATCTACCCAGTGCTGCGCAGCTGTTGATAATATCTCTGGACTTCCGCTGATGACTGCCATTTTCCAATCTTCCTTGACGTCAGCAAAGTTCGTTGTTGATACATTACCGCGAACCTCTGCTTTGGCGATCTCTTTACGATCTCTGAATTCTTCGGAGGAAGAGGAGAAATGGCAGTAATCCTCATGAATTAATAAGTTTCGGCGTTGTAAGGCCTCTGCCACCTCTGCACGCTGATAAGGTAACTGCTTAGGTAAGTTGCCGATGCTGCTGATTCCAAAATGCATTCGGACCTGCAAGGTAGAGTAGATGCCATGATTGATTCTGCCTATTAGCTCGACAACAGAGGTTTGAATATCCCACAGAATAATCGCAATCTCCGGAGGACCTCCCCAATAACGAAAAGCAACACCCTTATGCGGACTGTGCAAAAATTCATTACAAATATTGACGATAGCGTAGTTCATTAGCTCGGTGTCTCCGCCAAAACGTTTAATCAACGGATTGTTACCCGCATCTGTCTGCACCAATATTAACCGAGCGGAATGGATGCTTTCCGGAATGATACCATCACTGCATAACCTCCGCAAAGATAAATCAGAATTGATCGGATCATCAATTAGTGCAGATAATAGCTTTTCCCCATAAATGGGCTTGAACTCATTAAGCTGAATACTCTGTTTCTGCCGTTCGCTTCGGTCGTCTTCTTCTGAGCGCCAGGCTGCAACTGCTTTAGCTACCGCTACATTGATTGCCTCGGCTTCGATAGGTTTCAGGATATAATCAATACCCCCATGCCGCACAGTCTGCCGTACGAACTCAAAATCATTATGTCCGCTGACTACAATAAACTTAGTGTTGCCGGCGAATTCGTTCACCCAGGTCATTAACTCTATCCCATTACCTGATTCCATCATCATATCCATAATGACTAATGCTGGTTTAGCCTGCCGGATGATCTCGATGGCTTCATTTCCATTTCCGGCTTCCAGAATTTCATCTATTTGATGGGCGTCCCAGTCGACAAGCAGTCTGACTGCCTTTCTAACTCTTGCCTCGTCATCAACAATCAACGCCTTCATATCTTTTCACGCTCCGCTATAATTTCAATTTCCAATTTCACTACTACTCCGCCCGCTCTAAGGTTATCCACAGTTAAAGTGGCGCTATCTCCGCACACAAACTTGAGTCGAGCCAGAACGTTCGGCAGACCAATACCTGATCCTGTAGCTTCCTTGGTTTGCTCTGTATTTCTTAATAAATCTATATCTGTTCTAGTAGGATGCTGTAGCTTCTGCTTTAAAAGATCTAACTTCGCTGAAGGGATCGCATTTCCGTTATTTTGGATACAGATTTCCATCCGGTTGTCATCCACTCTTGTTGCGGTGATTTCAATGAATCCGTCACTGCGGGAAAGATTAAAGCCGTGTTTGAAATAATTTTCTACAATAGGCTGTAAAATCATTTTCGGCATAAACGTCTCTAAAAGTGATTCCTCCATATCGTAGCGGAAACTGAACTTATTTTCAAAACGTTCCTTTTGCAGTTCAATGTAGGCTTTGACATGATCCAGCTCATCCTTAACAGTTACGATCTTCTCCTCATTGTACATGCTGTAGCGCATCATTTTGGCTAGAGCTGAAAGAAGTGAGTAAATTTGGGGCACTTTAAGCTCTAAGGCCAGCGTGCCAATGATCTGTAACGTGTTATTCAGAAAATGCGGGTTGATTTGTGCCTGCAGTGCCCGCAGTTCATTGGTCTTATTGGACAATTCCAGCTTGTACTCTCTTAAAATCAGGTTGTTGATCGTGTCCATCATACTGCGGAATCGCTCGGTAACCACGCCAATCTCATCTTTGCCCATAGGTTGAATTTCAACATCAAGATTACCGGTCTGCACCTGATTCATGTAACGAGTCAACTGCTTGATAGGAGCCGTGATTCGAAAAGAGATCAGGGTCGTTAACGTGGCAATTGTAATCAAAAGTAGAACAAGGAGGAATATATTGATCGCTGCCGCCTCATTGGCTTCCCGGAAAAGATAGGACGTAGGAATCTGCTTCACGAGGGTCCAATTTAAACCTTGGGTTTCGATTCTTTGGTAAATAAACACAGCATCTTCCTCTTCAAAATACCCTTGCGAGCTTTGAGTTGTGGCGATTTGCTTGTTGTACCAAGAAGCGTGTAGGCGCTTGCCGTATTCCTCACTGTTGCTTCCGTATACAATCCTGCCATCGCCATCCAGCAGCCAAATGTTCTCCTGCTTCTGATCATATAACTGGCTGACGATGTCGGTAAGAGCCGTTAGCTTAACATCGATCGACAGGAAGCCGAGTGGAGTGGTAGTTGGAATCCTTTCAATTCGTCTATGCAATGTGAACACAGGCTCCGGTATGAGTTGCGGGATAGGTGAAGTTAGGCCATAGCTGTGACTTATATGTGTACTTTGTATAAACACAGGAGAACTGCTAGTGATCTCTGAGTCGGCATAAGGGGGGATACCCTGCCAACGTTTGGGTGTATTTTGGGTGAGCAAAGTGGCTTTTCTATCCTTGACACCGTAAAGATACACCTGGGATATATCTGGCATGGATGAAGAAATGTAATTTAGAGAAGAATAAATTCGTGTGTTTGCTGCCATATCCTCGTATCCCGCTTCGAGCAATCTGTAGAAATCTGAATCTGAATAGACGATAAGGGAGAGACGATTGATCTCCTGAATCAGACTTTCGATGTTTCTATTGCCTTGAAAGAGGAGGTTCGTATTCTCATCTACTGCCCTTGTTCTTAGGGATTGAGTGCTATAGTGATAGCTAATAAACATGGTGGCCATAATACAGATTAACGTTGGCAGTAGGATAAAAACGATCAATTTTGTGCGAATCGTGTTCCATTTCATCGAAATTTGTCACATCCGATCAATATTTTACACCTGAAAGATCACTTTAGTAGGTGTGAGGTACCCTGAAAAAAACAGATAATATGTGTATAAAGCATAAACAAGTAAGTGAGCAAAAGAAAGGGGGGGGCAATAAATGCGCGGCACTAAGTTGTCCCAGTTAGGTCAACAGCTTTTTTTCGTTGGTCCGGCAGTTTTGTTTTTTACCTTAATAACGATTATCCCATTTTTGATGGGGATGTATTACTCTTTCACAGATTGGAACGGTGTATCCGGTAATGTAAGTTGGGTCGGATTTCAAAACTTTTCCACTATTTTCTCAAATGACCCTGACTTCTGGTCTTCCTTTTGGTTCACGGTAAGATTTACGGTGTTAGGTGTGATTTTGACTAACGTGGTAGGCTTCTTCTTAGCTTATCTGTTAACTAAACCTTTAAAGACACGTAACATGCTTCGGACTATTTTCTTTATGCCGAACGTTATCGGGGGATTGTTGCTTGGTTTCATCTGGCAATTTATCTTCATCAAAGGGTTCGCCACTATGGGCGACCTGACAGGATGGTCCTTCTTTAATCTTCCTTGGCTCGGTGATGCCACAACAGGATTCTGGGCGATTGTAATGGTCTTTGTTTGGCAGTCTTCCGGTTATCTAATGGTTATCTACATTGCCTCGTTGAGTAACGTATCTAAAGAAGTACTAGAAGCGGCTGATATTGATGGTGCTTCCCGTTGGCAGGTGCTACGCAATATCGTAGTTCCACTAATTATGCCTGCTGTAACTATCGGATTATTCTTGGCCATTTCCTGGTCATTCAAAATGTTTGACCTTAACTTGTCCTTGACGAAGGGCGGACCGTTCAAATCGACGGAATCCGTTGCTATGAATATTTACAATGAAGCCTTCCTGAACAATCGTTACGGGCTGGGTACTGCAAAAGCGCTGCTGTTCTTTGTAATTGTAGCCATCATTACTCTGATTCAGGTCCGTATCACGAAGAGCAAGGAGGTTGAAGCGTAATGAAACCTACGGAAAAAAAGAGATGGAATATTGGTACGGAAGTGATAATGATCCTTCTGGCGCTGCTCTTTCTCTCTCCATTCTATTTCTTGCTCGCAAACTCGGTGAAATCCTTCGGTGAAATTCTGAGTGATGCGGCAAGCTGGCCAAAAGTATTTATGTGGTCGAACTATTCAACCGCCTGGAAATTAGCCCGTTTCGGTGAAGCATTCCGAAACTCGGTTATTATCA
Source organism: Paenibacillus sp. FSL H8-0315 (assembly GCF_038005365.1). Lineage (NCBI taxonomy): Bacteria > Bacillati > Bacillota > Bacilli > Caryophanales > Paenibacillaceae > Paenibacillus > Paenibacillus sp. FSL H8-0315. Next base: position 4,333,244 of record NZ_JBBOTA010000001.1, read on the forward strand.
CAGTGATCAGTGTTATTCTAATCTCTCTGTTCAGTGCGATGGCATCCTATCGTATGGTTCGGGCGAATACGAAATTCAATCAGTTCTTGCTGCTTATCTTTGTAGCAGCAATGGTAGTTCCGTTCCAAACGATTATGATTCCTATTCTGAAGGTCGTAAATGTTATTGGAGTAAACAACTCTTTCCTTGGTTTGATTATCACGAATCTAGGAATCAGTGTTCCGATGGCGATCTTCCTGTTCCACGGCTTTATCAAGTCCGTTCCTCTTGAAATTGAAGAGGCGGCTACAGTAGATGGATGTAATCCTATTACCGTGTTCTTCCGTATTGTGCTTCCTTTGCTGAAGCCAATGGTGATGACAACAATCGTGCTAAACGCACTTGGAATATGGAATGACTATCTGTTGCCATCCTTGATTCTTCAGGCACCAGAGCTTCGGACCATTCCACTAGCGACTTTCTCCTTCTTTGGTCAATACACCAAACAATGGGATATGGCACTTCCGGCTCTCGTAATAGGGGTCGCACCAATTATCATTTTCTACCTGTTTATGCAACGTTACATTGTTGAGGGAATAGCGGCTGGCTCGGTGAAAGGTTAACACCGAGCCCTCCGTTCCAAATATTTTTTAAGCAGTCCACTATTTTAAGGGGGAATATATAATGAAGAAGAAACACTCCGCAGTTGCTCTATCAGCAGTAATGGCAATGAGTTTAGCTCTAACGGCATGTGGTGGTAATAATAACGCTTCTAGTAACTCACAAAATGGAAGCGCTGGCACAAATTCAGGTGAAGTGAAGACCGTTAAGATCTTCCAATTCAAAACTGAAATCGTAGAAGGCCTCAATGAGCTTAAGGTAGAATTCGAAAAAGAATACCCTAACATCAAGCTGGATATCCAAACAGTTGGTGGTGGTGCGGACTACGCAGCAGCATTGAAAACTAAATTCGCTTCCGGCGATGCGCCTGATATTTTTTCCAATGGTGGATATGCAGAAATGGAACTTTGGGGAGACAAGATGGAAGATCTGTCCGACCAACCTTGGGTAAAAGATCTGATTCCTATGGCTGCAGAGCCTATGACTAAAGATGGCAAAGTATACGGTATGGCAATGAACCTTGAGGGTATCGGTATTGTGTATAACAAGGACTTGTTTGCTAAAGCGGGAATCACTGAAACTCCAAAAACATTGTCACAGCTTGAAGAAGCAGCTAAAAAGCTGCAAGCTATCGACGTAACTCCTTTTGGTAATGCATATCAGGAATGGTGGCTGCTAGGTAACCAAGGGATCAGCGTAGCCTTTGCACAACAAGATAATGTAGATGAATTCATCAAAGGTTTGAATGAAGGAACTGGTACAATTGTAGGAAATAAAACGTTTGAAGAGTGGAGCAAGTATCTCAAACTGACTTTACAATACGGACAAAAGAATCCTTTGACCACAGATGCTAACACTCACCTGGCAATGTTCGCAAAAGGCGAAACTGCAATGATGCAAGAAGGTAACTGGGCACAAACTCTTGTTGATAACATCACTCCTGATATGAACATTGGTATGTTCCCTATGCCAATCAATGAAGATGCTGAGAAGAATGACAAAATGACTGTTGGTATCCCTGCGAACCTTGTAGTCAACAAAGAATCCGGTTCTAAAGAAGAAGCAAAAACGTTCTTGAACTGGTTGGTAACTTCCGATATGGGTAAAGAGTACATCGTTAAAAAATGGAAATTCATCCCTGCTTTGTCCACAATCGAAGCAACACCTGAAGACATCGGTATGCTTGGAGCAGACGTATGGAACTATGTAAAAGAAAACAAAGTTTATGGCCTGCAATCCTCCAAATTCCCTGATGGTGTAACGCAAGAATTTGCCAGCGTGATCCAACAGTTCATCGCTGACAAGGTTGACGTTAACGGCTGGATGACTGGTATGCAAGCTGCATGGGACAAGCTTAAAAAATAAGTAAAGCACATTATAGAGAAGATTTAATGGATATTAGTGGTTAAACAGAAGCGCTCTCCGTATACCTCATCAATTTGAGACGGGGAGCGCTTTTTTGGGGAAACAGGGCTGAATATCAAGGGATGGGGAGAAGCGCCAATGAAACGATATGATCATGTTCAGATGGGAGTGGACTATTACCCGGAGCATTGGGATGAATCCATGTGGGAACCAGATATCAAGTTGATGAAAGAAACAGGTGTTAAAGTAGTCCGGGTTGCTGAGTTCGCATGGAGCCGACTGGAGCCTACTGAGGGGAATTACCAGTTTGAGTGGCTGGACCGTGCGCTGGACCTTTTTCATCAATATGATCTGCAGGTTGTGATGGGTACGCCAACAGCTACACCGCCAAGATGGTTAACGACGAAATTTCCGGATGTGCTTCCGGTGTTTGCTAATGGAGAGACCTTTCACCCGGGGGTACGTGGACACCGCTGCTATAACAGCACATCACTGCGTGAGTATGGCAGCCGTATTATTCTGCGTCTTGCCGAGCGTTACAGTGAACACCCGGCTGTCATAGGCTGGCAGACTGATAATGAATTTGGCATGTTGGATTGTCATTGTGACACTTGTAATACTGCTTTTCGAGCATGGGTACAAGCTAAATACGGAACACTGGCTGAGGTCAATGCAGAATGGGGAACCGTTGTTTGGAGCGGGGAGTACAGCGATTGGAATGATCTTACCGTGCCGTTGGGCGGATCACCTCATCAGAATCCATCTTTTCTATTGGACTTTCAGCGGTTTCAGTGGGATTCGGTGGTAGTGTTTCAGACAGCGCAGATCAATATTTTGCGTATGATTTGTCCAGAGCATTTCATAACCCATAACTTTCACAGCTATCCGCAGCGTCTCGATATGTACGCAGTGGGTGCAGATCTGGACGTGGCTGCGTTTGATTATTATCCGAATACTTCGCCAACCAAACAAGAGACAACGCCTTATACCGGAGCACTTTCATTGGACGTAACCCGTGGCATCAAACGCCAAAACTTCTGGATCATGGAGCAGTTGAGTGGATCTCCGGGTTGTTGGATGCCGATGTGGCGAACCCCTTATCCAGGACTGATTCGTGCCTATGCATGGCAGGCGATTGCTAGAGGTGCGGATACTGTTGTTCATTTTCGCTGGAGAAGTGCAACTTCAGGAGCAGAACAATTCTGGCACGGGCTGATTGATCACAGCAATGTTCCCGGACGCAGATTAGCGGAGTTCACGCAGCTATGTCATGAGGTTAATGGGCTGAGCGGCAAGCTCCAAGGAACGATGCTGAAAAACGAAGTGGCTATCCTCCATTCTCATGAAGAGAAGGCTGCGCTGGATATTCAGCCGCAGGCAGAGGGCTTTGATTATTATGAGAACATTAAGCAGATTCACCGGGCGGTGACCAAGCTTGGCATGGGCTGCGATGTTATCGACCTCAGACAACCGCTTGATGGATACAAAGTAGTGATCGCTCCAAATTTATATTTGCTGGATGAGGAGATCGTACGAAATCTGGAGGATTTTGCCCTCGCTGGCGGGACCTTACTGATCACCAACCGTAGTGGCGTCAAAAATATAAACAACATCGCAGTCATGCAACCGCTGCCTGGGCAGCTGAGCTATTGTACCGGCGTTGAAGTGCTGGAGTATGATCCGATTGGCGTTGAAGCACATGTCATCGTGGATGGGGAGGGTAACCCATATGAATGTACGCAGTGGTGCGACATCCTCCGACCTGTAGTGGCTCAGCCAATTTCTTGGTATGGTGATGATTTCTATCGCGGCACACCCGCTGTAACTGTTAATTCCTTCGGCAAAGGTCAGGTTTATTACTTTGGAACCCATGCGGATGAGCAATACTGGACAGTTCTATTGGAGAACCTGGCTAAGGAAAAAGGGTTGTTACGCTTTGAAGGATTGCCAAACGGAGTACAAGCCTCCGTGCGGACTGGAGATCAGGGAAGCTTCTTGTTCCTGCTTAATCTGAGCCGCGAGTCCGTGATTGTTCCGTTGCCACGAGAATACAGTAGCCTGCTGGATAATAAGATTCGATCTGGAGAGCTCCAGCTCGAGCCGTATGGCGTAGAGGTGCTGGAGATTTGAGTGGTTTTGAGTAAAGAGATTTTGGAGTGGGTTTGGGAGTGTGGCAGGAGAGGGGAAAGTGGAGAGGGGAATGTGTGGAGTAGGGTGAAGTGAAGGTTGGTGAAGATGGAGTGAGGGATGTGTGGAGTAGGGTGAAGTGAAGGTTGGTGAAGATGGAGTGAGGGATGTGTGGAGTAAGGTGAAGTGAAGGTTGGTGAAGATGGAGTGAGGGATGTGTGGGGTAGGAATAGTGAAGTAAGTGGAAGTGTGGAGTAAAAAATGAGTGGAGTAGGGCATGCAGAAACTTTAACAGAAGCACAACAGAAAATAGTTGCACTTCGTACACTTATTTGAAGTGTTGGAGTATTTAATTGGTTTTAGTTGCACTTTGTGCAGCTAAAAATTGGCTAATCCCGCTGCAAGGCCATATTCCGAGAATATAGTTGCACAGAATACACTTATATGGATAATTTCTGCCGTGCAGGCTATTTTAAGTGTACAAAGTGCAATTATTTCGTCTGACTTACTCATACTGAACTGAAGAGAGTTGCACAATGGAGTCCCCAACATGAGCAGATTTCCACGTGGAGTCCACCATAGCAGATTTCCACATGGAGTCCAACATGAGCAGATTCCCACATGGAGTCCAAAGCGGGCAGATTTCCACATGGAGTCCCAACATGAGCAGATTCCCACATGGAGTCCAACATGAGCAGATTTCCACATGGAGTCCACCATGAGCAAATTTCCACAATGGAACCATGAGCAGATCTGCACGATCCATCTCAGAGGTGCCGTACACTCGCAGCCAAATGCACCCAGCCACCGTACCGTACCGCACTTCACCGTACCGCCCATTTCTACACAATAGTAGCGCATACCATACTCTTACTACGTTCTAGCCGCATATTCCCAGCGAGCAATTTTTCCACAGTAGGCGGGGCATGTTTAATGCAGGCGTCTAAATTGCTCCGGCGTAGTCCCGGATTGCTTGCGAAATGTGGCTACATAATGGCTGACATCGCGGAAGCCGACTAGCTGGGAGATAGCTTTTACCGTAAGATCGGGTTGGCTTACGAGCATTTCTTTGCTTTTGCGGATGCGTAACCGTACGAAATAGGCATAAGGCGAGAGTCCGAAAGTTTGGACGAATAGGTTGTTAAGATAGCGCCCAGATACGCCTAGTTCATCGGCTAGATCGTTCAGTCCAAGATCAGGATCGCCATAATGGCTGTCCATCCATTTTAGCAGTGGCTGCAGCTTATCTACATTGCGGGAAATCGCCGTATTATTTTGAAGCTGGCCATATTTACTCAAAGTAAGCAAAAAACGATAAGCATCTGTGGAGGCGCCGAGACCAAACATATCCTGATAGGCATCATGACGATCCAGCATTTCCTTCAGCAAATTGGGGAGAGGCGCTTCATTTTCCCAACGGTAAAAAGAATTACTATTCATCCCAAGGGTCTCCAAAATAGAGTGTGCCGAATCGCCACCAAACGTTAGATAATAGGTACCCCAGTTTTTAGTGTAAGCCTCATAACGATGGGGTGTATAAGGAAGTAGTAATACGCCGCTGCCTTCGGGCAGGGAAAAGGTTTTATTGTCAAAATGGATGATCCCTTCACCTTCTGAGGTTTGAAGCCAATGATACGTGTCATAACCATCGGGGCGGGATACTTTTTCCTGATCATGATTGTGCCCCATACTGTCTAAAGTGATTGGCAAGTGCTGTCCACCTTCATGGACGAATACGATCCTGCGATGCATGATTTCGGACAATGTTATCCTCTCCTGTTAGTTCTATATTCTTATATGTATGAGATATTATTTTATATTTAAAGGGCAACCTTAACCATTTACAATAGATATATAATTATACTATAAAGGGTGTGCGAAGTGTGATTAACGATAAATTACCTAAAATTTGGTACGGTGGAGATTACAATCCGGAGCAATGGGATGCGCCAGTATGGGCTGAGGATGAACGGATGTTCAAGCTGGCGGGAATTGATGTTGCCACAATTAATGTGTTTTCCTGGGCTTTAATCCAACCTTCCGAAGATACTTATGATTTCTCCTCATTGGATGAATTAATGGATAGACTATATAAAAATGGAACTTATGTATGTCTAGCTACAGGAACAGGAGCACATCCAGCTTGGATGGCTCATCGTTATCCTGAAGTGACCCGTGTCGATGTGCAGGGCAGAAAACGTAAGTTCGGCGGACGTCATAACTCCAATCCGAACAGTTCAGTTTACCGCAAGTATGCAGCGAAGCTGGCTGGTAAGCTGGCAGAACGCTACAAGGATCATCCGGCACTGGTAGCTTGGCATATTTCTAATGAATATGGTGGCTATGATTATTCCGAACAGTCCGCTGCTGCCTTCCGTGTCTGGTTGAAGGAGCGTTATGGTTCGCTGGATGCTTTGAACAAGGCTTGGAATACACGCTTTTGGGGACATACGTTTTATGATTGGGAAGAAATTGTGGTGCCAAATGAGCTGAGTGAAGAATGGAACGGTAACCGTACTAACTTCCAAGGAATCTCGTTGGACTATCGCCGTTTTATGTCTTATAGCTTGCTCGAATGTTACAAAATCGAATACGAAGCGATCAAAGAACACAGCGCCAACGTACCTGTTACAACGAACCTGATGGGCTTTTATCCGGAGCTGGATTATTTTGAGTGGGCCAAGCATATGGATGTAATTTCTTGGGACAACTATCCTTCACTGGACACACCGGTCAGCTTTACAGCAATGACACATGACCTTATGCGTGGATTAAAAAATGGCCAACCATTCATGCTGATGGAGCAAACACCGAGCCAGCAGAACTGGCAACCGTACAACTCTTTGAAACGTCCAGGCGTTATGCGTCTATGGAGTTACCAAGCTGTGGCGCGTGGTGCAGATACTGTGTTGTTCTTCCAACTGCGTCGTTCGATAGGGGCTTGTGAAAAGTATCATGGAGCGGTAATTGAGCATGTGGGTCATGAACACACACGGGTATTCCGTGAATGTGCTGAGCTGGGTAAAGAGCTCGAGCAGCTTGGAGATCAACTACTGGATGCGCGTAGTGCAGCTAAAGTAGGGATTATCTACGATTGGGAAAATCGTTGGGCGCTTGATCTCTCAAGCGGTCCGTCGGTTGCCTTGGATTACGTGAATGAAGTCCACAAATATTATGATGCGCTGTATCAGCAAAATATCGAAGCCGACATGATCGGGGTCGAAGAGAACCTGTCCAAGTATGAAATTGTTATCGCACCCGTAATGTACATGGTCAAGCCAGGTTTTGCAGAGAAGGTTGAAGCCTTTGTAAAAGCGGGCGGCACATTCATTACAACTTATTTCAGCGGTATTGTTAATGAGAACGACCTCGTGACGGTTGGAGGTTATCCAGGCGAATTGCGTAAAGTGCTTGGAATTTGGGCAGAGGAAATCGATGCATTACTGCCAGGTATGAGCAATGAACTCGTGCTGGATAAAACGTGGGGTAGCTTGAGTGGTTCTTATAAATGTGATCTGCTCTGCGATCTGATCCATGCCGAAGGGGCAGAAGTTTTGGCGGAGTACGGTTCTGATTTCTATAAAGGAATGCCTGCATTGACTGTGAATAAATTTGGCGAAGGTAAAGCTTATTATTTGGCGACTAGCCCAGAAGCTGGATTCCTACAAGGATTCTTAGCGAATCTATGTGCCGAAAAGAACATTCAACCGCTGGTAACTGCACCGGAAGGTATCGAATCTGTTCAACGTGTGAAGGATGGCGTATCTTACTTGTTCTTACTGAACCACACTGCCGGGGATTTAAGCGCGGATATTGGGGCAGCTGAGCGTACTGATCTACTGACAGGTAATGTAATCAGTGGTTCAGCAGTTGTACCGGGTCGTGGAGTATTGATTTTGTCGGATAAAAAATAGTTGAGTCTCGTCTAACCTATATAAATTTGAAATCCCCACTACAAAACGCTTTTTTGAAGCTGATCGTAGGTGGGGATTTTTTTTCTGTTATTTTTTGGTAGTTCAGTCGCTGCTCTTTTTGCCTTCAGCCATCCCCATTGGGTTTCCGCTGCTTAAGGTAATGCTCTCCGCCACAGTGGAATCTGATTTAAGCGTATATTGGATAATGTCATCAGCTTTCAGGTCAGCTAAGCTGATCGTGTTCTCCTGACGCGTGCCATTGTCAAAGGTCACCGTTACAATTTTGGTATCAGCATCAATTGTAATATCTGTGGTTTCCTCGGAGAAGGTTTGCTGCATCCCACCTCCCTGTGGTCCACCACCTTGTCCACCGCCGTCAGGGGCTCCGCCTTCCGGTATTCCCCCCTCTGGAGGTGTACCGTTTTCTGAGCCTTGATCACCTTCGGGTCTTTCCGGTGGAGTACCAGCCTGGCCGTTCTGCATATCGGCTCCAGCCGTATCTCCAGTGCCTTGTGCGGGCGGGGAAGGCATTTCTGACGTATAGATTGTAATTGTGTTGTCGCTAATACTCTTAATCTTGCCGAAATTCATGGACATGCCGGGTCTGCCGTTTTGTTGATTGCCGTTTCCTTGAGATTGCTGTGCCTCAGCGTTATCTGCGGGTGCCGTGTTCGCTTGGTTATTAGTAACAGCTGTTCCTTCGGACTCCGAATTGGTGCTGCAGCCAGCCAATAGTAGAGAAGCGAGTAGACTTCCTGAGATCATAATCGGTATTAATTTCTTCATTTATTTTCTCTCCTTAATAGTTTTAGATTGATTAGGAGAAATATATCAGACGGTTCTGAAAGGTTGCTTAAGATCAGCTGAAAGTTTGCCTAAAGAAATAGATCATGTAAATGCTATATAATAATCATATAAGTGGGATAAAACTCTACAAAGGTAAGTCATGGTAAGAGATAACCAACGTTCAGGAAAGAGGCAGTACATGAAGAATTTACTCGTAACAGGCTACCGTGCGCATGAGCTCGGTATTTTTGACAATAAGCATCCGGGAATTCCTTATATCAAAAAGGCGCTGTCTAACAGATTAAAGCCGCTAATTGAAGAAGGCGTCGAATGGATTATTACCCCCGGCCAGTATGGTGTCGATCTTTGGGCTTGTGAGGTGGTATGTGAACTCAAGACTCAATATCCTGAATTGAAATTGGGGATCATTACGGCGCATACTGGACAGGAAGAGAAGTGGAAGGAAGAGAAGCAGGAGGAATACCGACGTATTATTGCGGGTGCGGACTTTTGCAGGGCGGTCAGTAATGCCCCTTATGACGGCAGCTGGCAGTTCAGGGCCAGAGATGACTTGTTGTTCCGCAAAAGTGACGGGATATTGCTCTTTTATGATGAGGATGCGGCGGAAGGCAGCCCGAAGTTTTTTAAAGAACGAGCGCTGAAGCTGCATGCAGAGGGGGACTACGAGCTGTTTCTTATTCATTCTGATGAGATTCAAAATATTGCCGATGAAGAAAATCAGCGAGATTATGAATAAAGCTACGAACGAAGATATCGCGAAATAAAAAAGCCCGAATCGGCATTGGGAAATCACCGTTACGGGCTTTAGTTTCTATTTGAACGAGAGGCGGAGAATAGGATGAGTGAGGTCAATCAAGCAGATATTTGTTATGTTATTTTGCTTAGCCCGACGAATCAAGACCGTAGAGACATGGAGATTATTCGTGGTCATGTTAAGCATTTACAAGAGCTGGACCGTAAAGGACAATTAGTGCTGTGTGGTCCCTTTAGTGATTGTCCTGGCGGTATGGTTATTGTAAGAGCGGACTCACGCGAAGAAGCCGTTCTCCTTGCCGAAAAAGATCCTTACGTGCTCTCTGGCATTCGTAGCTATGAAGTGCGTACATGGAGTCTGTCCCATGAGGGAAACAGGCATTTAGGTATTGTTCCACTCCAGGAATAGGTTTAATCAAATGAAGCTTTTTAGCGAAGGTGCTTTTCGCACCTTGTAATGCTGCTCATAGGCATAGGCTAGCTTGATAAGCGTAGGCTCCTGATAAGCTTTTGCTGAGAAGGTTACACCAAAGGGAGCGCCGGCCGAAGTGTATCCAGAAGGAACGACGATGGACGGATATCCTGCTCTGGAAGTAATTCTGGCGCCAAAATCGGCAGGGAACAGCAGGGCATCCAGATTGTATTCTTTCATAGTGGCATCGATCCCTTCTTCCTTGCACAGCTTCAGGTCAGTCGCACGATGGCGTAAATATTGAGCTTCGCTTTGTGTGCCGGAGGAGGTATATTCCGCATCTATTAATGTAGCTTGACCAAATCTCAAAGTCTCCACAGGGTGTGCATGATTAAAATCAATAATATCCTTCAAGGTTCGCATAGGTGCTCCGGGGCCCAAATGAGATAAATAAGCATTCAGTGCTGTTTTGAATTCGTTTAATACCACCGAAGAGTAACTAATTTCGCGGGCGGTCTTAATATCCGCAGGATCAATGATGGTCGCTCCAAGCTCTCTCATTTTGTCGACGGAAGCGTTGAACAAAGCAAGCTGCTCATCTGTGAGCTCCTCAAAATAATAATCACGTGGTATCCCAATTCGAGCGCCCTGCAAACCATTCGGATCAAGGAATACAGTATAATCCTCGTGGATTTTACCTGTATTTGTTCCCATAGCTGCATCGTGATCCTTGCCCAGCATGGCGTTTAGCAGTAACACGGCATCATGAACGGTTCTAGCCATAGGGCCTGCGGTGTCTTGTGTATTGGAGAGCGGCAGGATTCCTGAACGGCTGAGCAGCCCCACGGTTGGCTTAATGCCGATGATGGAGCCCAAATTACCGGGATTAAGAATCGATCCCGAAGTTTCTGTGCCAACAGAGACCGTACAGAAATTACAAGCGACAGCTACTGCTGAACCCGCACTAGAGCCGCCGGTTGGCGTAGAAATATTGTAGGGGTTAAGGACTTGCCCGCCACGGGAGCTATAGCCGGAGGGCATGCCGTTCGTCATAAAATTGGCGAATTCGGTCATATTGGCTTTACCCATAATAATGGCGCCGGCTTCACGCAGCTTGGTAACTATAAACGCATCTTCCCCGGCAAAAGAATTCGCCAAAGCCAGCGAACCCGCACTTGTATGCATTTTGTCCCCAGTATTGATGTTATCTTTCAATAACACAGGTATCCCGTGCAGGGGGCCGCGTGGGCCATTAATTGCCCGTTCCACATCCAGAGATTCTGCGATAAACAACGCATCAGGATTAATCTCCAGTACAGAGTTAATCGTCAGGCCGTTTTTGTCGTGATCAGCAATGCGTTCATAATACATGAGAACTAGTTGTTTTGACGTAATTTCTCCGGCTTCTAATGCAGCTTGGATGTCCGGTATGGTGGCCTCTACGATTTCAAAACTCATATGCGTTCACGCTTCTTTCCCTCTAGGATATGGCTTCTCCTTCATCTAACCATAATTTGGGTGTCGTTGGTAGTTTTCTTTTTAGACTTACATTTTGATTGGCCATTTGATATATTCAGGTCTGCATTGTAATTTTTTTATTTTTCTAGATTAGGAGCTAAATTAAGAACATGAAAAACCACAACTTTGCTTCAAAAATTATCACTTTTTTTGTGGTGATGATAAGTTTTGCTGTTTTATCTTCAAGTCAAGCCTTTGCGGAAGACAGTGATCTCAAATGTTATTTGGACGGTAAGCAATTACATTTTAATGTAAGTCCTATACTGAAAGATGGAGTTACATACGTACCTATGCGGGCGATCTTTGAAGCTTTAGGCGCAACTATTAAATGGGATAATCATGCGAAGTCGGTCTCAGCGGTTAAAGGGGATATTAACATTAAGGGTATCAATTTTCAAAATAATACACTAGTCCCTTTAAGATTTATTAGCGAAGTGTTGGGTAGTAGTGTTACTTGGGATGAAGGTACAAAATCTATTTACATAACCTCACCAGTTGCCGAGGAGAAGATTATTGCCCCGGTCAACAGAACAATTTCAGTAGGAAGCCAAGAGCAATCAAAATCGTTATCAGATGAGAGAAACAGGTTTGTTATAATCGTAAAGCACTACGGAATTAAAAATAATCAGTTGTATAGCTTGCTCGAATTTTCTAACATGGATAATAAAGACATCTCAATAAATTTTAAGTCCGGTGATCAAAAAATCATAAAGACATTCTCAAAGGAAAAGGACCCCATGCCGACTCTGAAAATTGAAAATTGTACGGAAGTAACCCATAAAGTAGTTATCGATAATATTGGCGGGAATATATATAAAATCCCGGAATTTTCAGTTAATCAGGCGTGTGTCAGTTCCAACCAATCCCAACAAGATGCGCTTGATGTATGGCGGAACAACAATTCCGGCCTCTCGGAATTAGGCAGTAACCTCGTGTCTGTCCGTAAATATATTCAAGGTCAGACGGGTGGGCTGCAAAACTTTGTGATCCCAGCCAATAAAGCTGAACAGCTGATCTTGGTCGCCCCAGTTGGAGGGAAGGATAGGTTGGTTGTGGAGGGCAGTTATTTTGTAGGAGGTCTATCAAATAAGACTATAGAATTCCAACTAGATTATGAAGTGGTTTCTGAGCTCGATTTGGGTATTTATAGTTACATATATACGGAACCTGTATATTAAGGATCGTTTTATTAGAAAAGAGGTGTCCGAACGGCCAAAATAAATGGCTGCTCAGACACCTCTTTTGTTGTGAGTGTGTAGATTAAAGTCTGACAATTACTCCTGCGCTGCTGTAAATCCCTCTTCCGCTAAATATTCTTTAGCTTCCTCAAGCGTTTCAAACGCCATCTCCAGATTGAGGTCGGCATAGACATACCATAAATCATCCTCAAGCTTTAGGGTTAGGGTTTGGCCCTCATCATTAGTCCAGAGTGTATCGGCAGTTGCCGCAGCCTTTTTCTTTCTTTTGCTGGCTACAGGAGCATCAGGAATGTAAATAGACAGTGAGGTGATGGAGGCATCCAGCAAACTACGCAGCTCGGATTCCGAGTAGTCGCGAATATTCACGAAGCCCTTATCGTCTGTCTCGTAGCCCCGCAGTAAGCCTGCGAACACATAGCCATTACCATTTGGATGCAGGTGAAAAGCCACGGTTTTCTTATCATGCTGGCTTTCCTCGTAGTGATAGTTCACGCGCCCAAGGGATACATTTTTGCGTTCCAGCTGGGGGTAAGAGTCGAGAATCGCTAATTTTTGTTCAAAAGTAAGCATATACAGCCTCCGGTTTTCGGTGTGATTGTGCACATGATTATACCATGTCGATGGATCGCAGACTATTTTTTAATCATCAAGCGGCAGAGACAGCACGAAGGTGCAGCCTTTGTCTGAGTGCTCCTCAAGCACGAGGCTTCCGTTCATAGATTCGGCCAACAGACGGCTGAAGGTTAGGCCGAGTCCCAGACCACGCAGTGTGCTCTGCTTATCGCTGCCCCGGAAGAAGGCTTCGAAGACATGCTCACTATGATTGGATGAGATGCCAAGCCCGTTATCTTGAACACGAATTTCGGCAAAGCCATGACCTTGCTGATCCAGCAGTTCTATTGTAAGCTGCACCTTTCGATCCGGAGCTTTGGCTTGTACACTGTTATTAAGTAGATTGACGATTATCTGCTGGATACGAAGGGAGTCCCCACGCAAAAATAAGGGATTAATCGGCATATGAAGCACGGGTTCAGCAACATCTTCCGCCTGTGTCAGTTTCCATTGATATACGATTTCTGATAGTAGTGGTACGGCATCCAGTCGGTCGTGACGAACAGAAACCATTCCTGCAGTCAGGGCATTGTAATCCAGAAGGTCGGCTACCATTCGCTGCAACCGTCCAGCCTCCAGCAGGGCAATATCCAGAAATTCCGCAGCTTCATCACCTTCAACGACCCCTTCGCGTACAGCATGCACCAAGCCTTTAATAGAAGTTACGGGTGTTTTCAACTCATGGGAGACTCCGGCCAGCATTACGGCTCGAGACTGCTCAAATTGCTGTAACTTGCCTGCCATCTCTTCAAAAGACATCATCAGCTCATGAATTTCCCGCTCTTTAGCATCCTTATCTAGAACGATATCATAACGGCCCTGGCTGATTTGAGCCGCAGCCTCGACTACCTTCTGAATGGGTTTTGCCAGTTTACGAGATAAGAGGTAAATGGTTAGCCAACTTAAGATGATTAGAAACAGCAGCAGTATGGAGAAAAATATGATCTCCTCCTGTGGAATATGCCGCAGCGATTTTTTGGATTGCAGGACAATAACCTGTCCCAGTGTTTTGTCATCCGAATTTATGGGAGCCACAGCAGCCTTAAACTCAGGACTGCGGGAGTCGTTCAGGCTATCATTTAGCTTATATCTCATTTCCTTGTCAGTTAGAGGTGGCAGGGAGAATAGCATTTGACCTTGTTGATCAGTAATGATCACGCACATCTCTATGGTTAACTTGAAAAACCGCTTCCGGTCTTCGATCAGTTTTTCGAGATTTTGGCTGATTTCAATGGAGCCTTCCATATTTAAGCTGCGATCTGCAATCTCCTGTGCCAAAAGCCCCGCAGTCTGCAGACGATTGCTCATAGCCTCCTGACGGATCCACCATAATGTAGCTAAAGCTGTGAGGAGCAGGCCTACACTAATAATGAGCAGATAACGTATCGTCCAGTAAGAAAGGATAGAGGTACGTTTGGCGTTGTTTCTCTTTAAGTTGTCCATAATTGATATCCCGTCCCCCTTAGGGTACGGATTTCCCCCTCACTAGTAGGCCAGTGCGACAACGCTTGGCGTAGTCTTTTGATCGACAAATCTACCGCCCGGTCGCTTCCTTCATAATCCATTTCCCATACAAATTCTATTAATTGCTCACGCGTACAAATCTGATTAGGTCTTTCAGCGAGAAATAACAGCACTGACATATCCCGAGGACTAAGACTCAGCTCAGCCCCATTTAAAAAGACAGCACGTGCTGTGAAGTCGATAAACAAACTGCCATAATGCCGTTTACGGCTGCCATCAGACCACTGCGAGGGACGGCGTAAGACAGCGTTCACGCGTGCTACCACCTCCTCGGGAATAAAAGGTTTAGACATATAATCATCCGCACCACCGTCGAGGCCGGCTAGCCGGTCATTGATCCCATCTCTTGCTGTCAGCATGATCACAGGGCAGCTGCTTTTTTCACGGATGAGCTTAAGCAGTTCAAAGCCGTCCATGTTTGGCAGCATGATGTCTAGTAATACTAATGAAGGAGGAGATATAGCAAAAGACTCCAGCGCAGCGCGTCCATCAGCTACACGGGTGACTTGAAAGCCTGCTTTTTTCAGATAAGCACTGAGGACCCTAGAGATGGCTTCTTCATCTTCTACAACAAGAATGGATTTCGTCAAATTGGAGTACCTCCAGTCCATAAAATTTACGACAAGTTTAACACATCATAGCCCGTTCTGCTCTGACTTCTTCCCGACATATTGCTTTGTTAGAATGAGGGACGAGCTTGAAAGCATACAGAAATTATGAATATTGGAGGGAACAGGATGAAGAGAAAAAGAATAGCCTTGATCGCTGCAGGAGTTATTATCGTAGGAGTAGTCACAGGTTATACATTACTGGATAAATCGCTGGGCAATAATGTAGAGATCGAGTCCGTGATTCCAAATCAAGCAACCACAGCAGATGCTGGAGAGACAACAAATAACACTGGAGCATCAGCAGGGGTGGCGGTCACAGCCGAACAATTAAACGGGGATTGGACCCTTGGGGAAACCTCTAAAGTCTATTGGTCAGTGACGACCTCTAAAGAAACAGTAAACTTCGTAGACAACAAAGTTCAGGGTACCTGGAAGGTAAATATAGAGGATTCTACTTCGATGGCCGGGGAAGGGACAGTGGATATGAGCGCTCTGGATTCTGGCAATAGCCAACGGGACGAGCATGTAAAAGGAGAGGATTTTCTATCCGTTACGGAATTTCCACAATCCACGTTTGTAGTGAAGTCATTTTCGGAGCTGCCGGCAGAATGGACTGAAGGAGCAACTGTGCCTGTTGAAATGCAGGGGACGCTTACCGTAAAAGGAGTAGAAAAGGACGTCACCTTTCAGTCGCAAGCGGCGTATAGCGGGGGACAGTTGATGCTGTCGGGAACGACAACAGTGGCCTTTTCTGACTTTGGTCTAAGCAATCCCCACACCGTTGTACTGGATACAGAAAATAATCTTGAGGTTCGTTTGGAGCTTGTGCTGACAAAATAGTAGCTCTTTCGTAAGGATAACGCTGCTGTGAAATTTATAGAGAGACTGTACTGAAGAGATTTTCCCAGGCCGTGTTGGCTTTTGGGAGAGTCTCTTTGGTTTGGAATGAATTGTATGTTTTAATAGTAGTATCTGTCGAATAACTAGCAATAGTGGAGGTGTTCTTTGTGATCAAGGTGGCGGCAGCAATTATACATAATGAAGAAGGGCAGATTCTTATTGCCCGGCGGCGGCAAGGTAAATCGCAGGCAGGTCTGTGGGAATTTCCTGGTGGCAAAATAGAGCAGGATGAGAGCATCGCAGAGTGTCTGCAAAGAGAGCTTCAGGAAGAGATGGGGATCACAATCCTTCCCTATGAGAGCTTTGGCATGAACGAGCATAACTATGGAGAGATAAAGATCCAATTGATTGCTTGGAAAGCGCGGTATCAGGGAGGTGTAATTGATCTGGTGGATCACGACGAACATAGGTGGGTGCTTCCGGCTGAACTGGATCAGTTCATGTTTGCTCCGGCAGATCTTCCTTTTGTAGAACGTCTAGTGATGGAATCAAAGCCGGATTGAAGGGAGATATAATATAATATAGAAGAAAGGAAGAGCTTAAATGCCTGTATATGAAAAGCTAGTGCGTGACGGCATCCCCGATTTGATAGCTTCTCAAGGTAAAGATTTTAACACAAGGATATTAGAGTCCAAAGAATACATAACTGAACTACGCAAAAAATTGCAAGAAGAGTCGAAGGAATATTTACAGGCAGCAAGTGATGAAGAAGCTCTGGAGGAGCTTGCCGATATGCTGGAAGTGATTCAGGCTCTGGCGGAGACACATGGGAGCAATAGCGTGGAGCTGGAGAAGCAACGTGCAGAGAAAGCTAAACGTCGCGGTGGATTTAAGAAGGGGATATATCTGATTGAAGTGGAAGGAGAATAACGGGGAGATTATTTTTCCGCACAAGGAGGGTAAAACGTTGTTCAAAACCAAACTGACGATGATCTTAAGCAGTGTGGTGGCCTTGATTCCTGTAGCTATTTATTTATTCCTTTATTCCAAAATGCCGGATACCGTGCCGATTCATTATGATGGGAACATGGCTGATCGATTTGTAAGTAAAGCTAGTCTGGAGGTTATTTTGCAAAGCGGGCTGGGTTGTTTGGGATTCATAATCATGAAGCTTTTACAGTTCCTTTTGCAAAAAGCGTTTATTCAAAGCTCTAACGAGCACTCAGCGGCCTTGAGCAAGATCTGGAATATTGCTATTTTGGTGGTGACGGTGGTGTTTGCTGGCATCAGTTCCTATACATTCATTAGAATGGTCTGATAGAATTAAAGAGACTTAGCAGAAGGATTAGGAGGAACATGCAAATGAAAATGGACAACGCTTACAAGGTGAGATGGGGAATTATTAGCACAGGCTGGATTGCTCATCAATTTGTTACTGATTTGGCGCATGCCAGTAATGGTGTGGCTTATGCCGTTGGGTCAAGATCTCAGGAAAGTGCCGATGAATTTGCTAAAAATCATGGAATTCCGCATGCCTATGCAACCTATGAGGAATTGCTGAATGACCCAAATGTAGACGCGGTATATATTGGAACGCCGCATCCTTTTCACAAAGAAAATGCTTTAATGGCGCTGCGTGCAGGCAAAGCTGTCCTGTGTGAGAAACCTTTTACCGTAAACAGCGGTGAATTGGAAGAAGTTGTGGCCTATGCTAGAGCACATAAGCTATTCCTGATGGAGGCAATGTGGAGTCGCTACATCCCGGCGATTGTGAAGGTTAGAGAATGGATTGCTGAGGGTAGAATCGGTGATGTTCGTTTGGTGAAGGCAGACCTAGGGTTTCGTACCGACTGGAACCCGGAAGGCAGATTGCTGAATCCGCAGCTGGGCGGGGGGGCGCTGCTGGATGTGGGGATTTATCCGGTTTCTTTTGCCTCCATGGTGTTTGGACCTCATCCTGAGTCTATTTCCAGCACAGTGCACATAGGTGAGACTGGAGTGGACGAGCATTTCTCGATGCTGTTGTCATATGGTAACGGGAAAACCGCTTCGTTGAACGGTGGTATTCGTCTTAACATGTTGGAGGAAGCGCATGTGTTTGGCACAGAAGGCCGTATTATTGTAGAGGGTACATTAGTGAACCCGAAATCGGCTGCGCTTTATATAGGAGATGAGAAGATAGAGAGCTTTGCAGATGACCGAGCTTCTATTGGATATTGTTTTGAAGCGGAGGAAGTAGGACGTTGTCTTCAGGCAGGGCTTACAGAGAGTCCGGTGATGACATTGGATGAATCGTTAGCGATTCTGAAACTGCTGGATCAAGTGCGTGCACAGTGGGGGCTTAAATACCCTGGAGAGTAATTAAAATATAAATTAAACACCCCTCGGCGCAGTGCTACACAAGTAGCTCCGAGGGGTGTTGTTATATTAACTAAGCTGCGCTAGTTCTGATTATTGGCGTTTTTGCCTGCCTGAACCCAGCCGGCCACTTCAACGGTACGCTTCGCTTGATGAAAAACAGCGTCACGGATCCGATCCTGATCTTCGATCATTTTACCGTCTCCATCTACACTGACACTTGTTCCGTAAGGGTTGCCTCCCGCACCAAATGTGACTGGATCGGTATAACCGGGTGCTGCAACAATGGCTCCCCAGTGATACATCGACGTATAGAGTGCCAAAATCGTAGCTTCTTGTCCACCATGCGGGTTCTGTGCTGAGCTCATGGCGCTGACGACTTTGTTTACTGTTAGTCCTTTGCCCCAAATGCCACCGGTTGTATCAATGAACTGCTTCATCTGGGAAGCAATGTTACCGTAACGGGTTGGGGAACTGAAAATAATCGCATCCGCTTCGACTATATCGTCGGGTGTGGCGACTGGGATATCTTTTGTTTTTTCAGCTAGGGCTTTCATGGCTGGATTTGCTTGAATTTTGTCCTCGGGGACCAGTTCCTGCACCTTCAGCAGTTTTACCTCAGCTCCTGCTTTTTCTGCGCTTTCCGCGGCCCATTGTGCTAGCTGGTAGTTAGTTCCTGTGGCACTGTAGTAGATGACAGCTAATTTGATTTTTGACATGCTGTAGTCATTCCCTTCGAGTGTAGTTCCATACTATTAATTACCCTAATGGTGTCTTTATAACCCAGAATGAAATCAATCTATTCGAACTGGACAGACAGATGTCCACTTTGCCTGTGTATACTAAGTTCAATCACAGGAAATGAGGGAGAATGGATGAATACTTATTTTGTAGAGAAAGCAAAAATGACCTTGGCGGGGGTTAGCATACGCACAACTAATGAAGCAGAAATGGGACCTGATGGAGGTTTGTCGCAGCTGTGGGAAACTTATTTTCAGAGTAATGTTGCGGGGCAGATAGCTACGGTAAATCCTGAGTATATCTATGCTTTGTATACGGATTATGAGAGTGATGCGAGCGGAGCGTATACCGTTGTGATCGGGCATGAAGTAGCTGAGGAGAGACATATAGAGGAAAGGCAGCTAGAGGAAGGCGAGCTAGAGGAAAGCCAACTAGAGGAAAGCGAACTAGAGGAAAGCGAGCTAGAGGAAAGCCAACTAGTGGAAAACCAGTTCACCTATGCGGCTGTACCGGAGAGCAAATACATGGTTTTTAAGACGAAAAAAGGTCCGGTATTTGAAGTAGTCGCGCAAGCGTGGGGGGAGATTTGGGCGTACTTTAAGGAGTCTGGGGAGGTAAGAACTTACACGGGGGATTTTGAGATTTATGATTCACGGAATTTTGACCCTGCTGACACGCAGGTTGAGATTTATATTGCGATTGAATAGATAGGGGAAAAATGGCTTTAAGTGCTTAGTGGGTTAAGTGCTTAAGCGGGAGATTTTTTAGGGAAAAGTGTTATAGGAAGTGTTATAGAAAAGTGTTTAAAGGGATGTGTTTTAAAGGGAAAAAGGGATTTAAGGGAGTTGCTTATGATAGTAGTATCAAGCAGCTTGCGAGAGAAAGGGGGGCTGCCGAGAGGCAGTCCCTATTTTTGCTGACGGCCAGGTACCGGGGAGAAGGGTTACTTGACGGTGGAAGAGAATATAAACAGCTTAAAAGAATACATACATCTAAAAAGAATATATACATCTAAAAAAATATGTACATCAGTAAAAAATAATGAACAACGACTCTTATCTCATATGGGGATGTGTTGTTAATCCTTGCTGAGGCTTGCATTTAGGCAGACGGGGGGAGACATAAGAGAAGCCCTAGAATATATATACTTAACTAATATGTCTGCGGAAAATTGTACGGTAAAAATCCCGTAGATTTGCTGGATTGGGCAGAAGTGGCGGGGATGTACGGTAAAAATCCCGTAGATTTGCTGGATTGGGCAGAAGTGGCAGGGACGTACGGTAAAAATCCCGTAGATTTGCTGGATTGGGCAGAAGTGGCGGGGATGTACGGTAAAAATCCCGTAGATTTGCTGGGTTGAGCCAAAGTTGCGGAAATGTACGGTAAAAATACTCTACATCAGCTGCATAACGTCGAATTAGTCAGAAATAAGAGCAAAAGTGCCCTACATTAGCGGCATTGAGCTAAAGTAGCAGGAAAGAGAGTCAAAAATGCCCTACATTAGCGGCCCGAAGCTAAAGTAGCAGGAAAGAGAGGCAAAAATGCCCTACATTTGCTCCACCGAGCCAAAGTAGCAAGAAAGAGAGGCAAAAGTGCTCTACCTTAGCCGTCCCAAGCCAAAGTAGCAAGAAAGAGAGACAAAAATGCCCTACATTAGCGGCCCGAAGCTAAAGTAGCAGGAAAGAGAGACAAAAATGCCCTACATTAGCCGTCCCAAGCCAAAGTAGCAAGAAACAAAGGCAAAAATGCCTTACATTTGCTCCACCGAGCTAAAGTAGCAGGAAAGAGAGACAAAAATGTCCTACATTAGGCGCCCCGAGCTAAAGTAGCAGGAAAGAGAGTCAAAAATGCCCTACATTAGCCGCCCCAAGCTAAAATAGCAAAAAAGAGAGACAAAAATGCCCTACATTAGCCGCCCCGAGCTAAAATAGCAAGAAAGAGAGTCAAAAATGCCCTACATTAGGTGCCCCAACCCAAAGTTAGTTTGCTGGAGGAGCTAGTGGAACTGTTATTGTTAGTGGAGTTAATGCGCTTAAGGAACTGATCCAGTTGGTGTAACTAACGGAGTTGATAGAGCTAATGTAACTGTAGAAGTTAATGTAGTCGGCAAAGCTAGTTAGTTAAGCAAATGTGGTTGATGGAACTGAGGTGATTGGTGGAGCTGCTGGAGTGCTGGAGCTGCTGTAGTTCATTTAGTTCATGTGTTCATGTAGTTCATGCAGTTCATGGAACTCATTGAGTCGGCGGATCCGATAGAGTTGAGTAGAGATGACCAATTAGCCAACACACAAATATACAGAAATGGAGAATGCCAAATGGGAAAGCAATTTACCGCTATACTACCTGTACATGAAGAGTTTATTCTTCGGCAGCACCTTTTTTTCGTAGGGTCAGCGCCGCTTTCAGAAGATGGGCATGTTAACCTTTCGCCGAAGGGACATGATTGTTTTCGGATATTGTCTCCTAATCAGGTGGCCTATCTAGACATGACTGGCAGCGGTAATGAGACGAGCGCGCATCTGCTGGAAAATGGAAGAGTGACGGTTATGTTTTGTGCGTTTGAGGGGCCGCCTAATATTTTAAGACTGTATGGAACAGGGGCTGTGATTTTGCCTGAATCAGCAGAATGGGAAACACTGTCCCCTTTGTTTACATCTCTGCCTGGAGCTAGACAGATCATTTTGATAGATGTTCATAAAGTACAGACTTCCTGCGGATTTTCGGTCCCATTCATGAGTTATGCGGGTGAGCGGGATACGTTGCAGCGTTGGTCTATCCAAAAGGGCGAGGCAGGGCTGAGAGAATATAGACAAGAGAAAAACACAAAGAGTATAGACGGGCTACCCACACCTCTTGGACAAAAAAACTGACCAGAGAGGATCTCCCATACTCATGGTGGGTAGAAGGAAGGCACAAACCATAGGGTTGCTTACTCAAGTCATTAAAAGTTGTCTGCTTCGAATAGGGATGTACATCCAAGTCGTTCAAAGTTGTCTGCTTCGTATATGTACACCCAAGTCGCTATAGTTGCTTGACTACTCATTATAAATGTTCACTAGGTGGATACAGTGTATGCTATAAACCATTACATCCGATCTCATTAGGCAAAGTAATAAGCTAATTGAACGCAACAAGTAATCCCGTAATCCGTAATCCGTAATCCGTAATCCTGTAACCTGTAATCCCGTAATCAAAAAAATGAAGGACATAAGGGTGACGATTCATTTGGCATCCCATTGGAGGGTTTTTTAGAGTGTCCTTTACTATTTAATAGTCTATAAAAATTATGGTTTTTACTGTTATTTCTATCATCGCATGCTCAATTATTTAAACTTATAATGAAGGCGATGGGATGGGCTGCTTTTCCATCAATCATCGTTTACATTCTCATGTAGAAGTTATTTTACGTAGATTAATAAACGGACAAAGGAGATACAGCATGCTGCCATCACTCGCATTTCTTAAACGTCAATTAGAGGGGATTTTACGCAATAAATTTGCACAGGGGCATCAAACCTCGGGTTATTTAGCCAAGCTGGAACAGCTTCCCGCAAGCTATGATGCCTATCTGGAATTCGCTCATAGCTTGGTGGCCATTCCAATGAGGGACAATTGGCCTTACTATGAACCAAACGATTTACAAGAGATATGGCAGGAATGCGATCCGGCACGACCTTTAGGCCAAGTCGGAATCCTGAATCTTAAGGATAGCTCCAAACGTGTAGAGGCGGGATTCCTCGCTTCAGTCTGTGGTTCAATGCTAGGCAAACCGATTGAGGTAAACCCCAGCTTGTCGGAATTGCGTAAAGCTTTAACTTCTGTAGGGGAATGGCCACTGAATGATTACATTTCTGATGAAGTTCTCCATGCTTTGGATCGTCGACATTGGTCTTGGTTTGAGACGACGCGGGGGCGAATTCGTTATGTGGCACCTGATGATGATATCAATTACACATTAATGGGAATGATGGCGTTAGAACAATTTGGCGATGGTTTTACGAAAAGAAATTTAAGAGATTTATGGATAAATCATCTTCCGATAAGTACTACTTGGGGGCCGGAGAGGACCATCTTGCTTCGATCGGGGATTAGCTATTTGGAGCATGATAGAGAACTATTCAATCATTCTGAAATAGAGGCTTGGCCCGACTTCATGGTGCAAGAAACAGAACTATGCGGAGCAGCGATTCGCGCAGATGCTTACGGTTATGCCTGCCCCGGTCAACCCGCTCTTGCCGCTGAGCTAGCTTGGCGTGATGCAAGTTTTACACATCGCCGGACGGGGATCTACGCCACGATGTTCATCGCCGCTGCGATTGCAGTTGCGCAAGTACTGCGCGATCCTATTAAAATAATAAGTACTGCACTGCAATTCGTACCTAGAAGGAGCCGATTCTATGAGATTACTCAGGATTGCCTGCAGAGGGTAGCGAATGCAGATAACTGGCTGGAAGCTTATCAGAGCATCAACCATAAGTATGCAAATTATGGTCACTGTCAGGTTTATCAGGAAATAGGTACCTTAATTAATACATTTCGATTTGCAGACAATGTCGGTGACGGGATATGCAAGCAGGTGATGCAAGGCAACGATACGGATAGTTTTGGAGCAACAGCAGGCTCTCTGCTCGGGGTTTATTTTGGTTCTGACAGCCTGGAAACAAGATGGCTTGAGCCTTTCCAAGACCGGATTCATACGGGATTATCTAATTTTCATGAGCAAAAGCTATCCCGTTTGGCTGAGCGGATGGGGCGTTTGCCAGAGCTGTTGCATACTCACCAACATCGAATTGAACCCAGCGAGCTCTATGTAAACGAGAACACCGATTTAAACCTTTGAATTTGATTTCATCAAAAAATGGTTAAGTGGAACCTATATAGAAGTGCTTTAGAAATTAAAAGTGCCAATTGAGTAGCTGAGTAAAAGTCACCGTGCTTAATGCAATACGACATTATCCCGTAACAGGTTACTTTTTGATTTTTTTCATCTATCCATAGACTGCTAGTACATGGAAAAAAGACACCAACCCCCGGTTAGTGTCTTTTTGTCTAGCAACAGGTACTGCTAACAATGGCAAATTTGCTTGAAGATGTTACATCAAACGTAGATCACATAAGGGATGATGCGTAACCAATGGTGTGAAAGCGTCTAGAGCAGATTACTTGAAAGTTCAATGGTTTGTTAAAAACATCCACAATAGGTAAATTAACGAGACCTAGACTACAGGATAATTACGAATGATTAACGAGCTATGTGATCTTCATGGCATTACGTACCTATTAACCATCGAAGCGCTGTCCAACGCTAGTTGCTATAAGTGGTGGAGCTTACAGGATCGTCGAGCCGACACAAAGACAAGGTTATCCCGTATGCCGTATCCCGTATCCTGTATCCCAAATCCCTACCGCCCAAAGCTCATGCTACCTACGGATTCCACTATAAACACAGGCACATATTGCTCGCCCATGTCTGTTCCAACGAGCTCATATCCATTCTGATATTGGCCACTAACTAACGCGTTACCTGTAACGGAACCCACTTCTCCTTGGAGCAAAATATAAATCCCATCCGAGTAAGCAAGACTATTGCCGAAGTTATCTACGATGATCTCACAATGAAAAGAGACCTTTTCAAAAGGATGAGTGGTAAGATCCGCAGCTGAGATTACAGCATACTCCTGAACAATCTCCGCGAATTGATAGCTGCCGTCTACTTTACGGTAAAGTGCCGTTTGCCCGTCAACACCGTCTCCAAGATCCGCATTAGGCACGAGAATAGAGTCATCCGGCTGCAGTTCATAACTATCACCAGCTAAAGAAAATAACTGCGAAATACCATTCGATTTCATCTCATATGCTGTGAAAAGGGTGCGTCCACCTTCAACCTCAGATTGGGCTAAAACTACAGGTACACCTGAAGAAGTTGCCAACTGTTCATTAAAAGTAAGACTGCGCAGACTCTCGAAGCGTGGCAAGCTGTTTCCAGTTAATGTGACCACATTGTCGTCGTTATTCATCGCGGCATAATAGAGCACGCCACTATTATCCGTCCCGGCAACGATCACTTTTGTGCCCAATAGTCCTTTGCGGGAGATGACGTTGTTGTATTTGTCTTGCTCTTCACCGCCAGGAAGGAGGCGAACAGGCTCTGCGATATTCCAAGCCAGCCTAGTAGCGGCAATGTTTGTCGAAGTATCTTCTAGCGGGGCAAGATCTCCGTATAATTGTATCGCTTCAGCATATTGACCTTTAGTTGTCAGACGTTTGGCGTTTTTTAGTAGCTTAGCCTTACTAGTATCGATCAAAGTCAGCACCTTGGATGACGTGATGCCTGCCGATCCTGCAAAATTACGATAAGCTACAGCATGCCCAGCAAAAGCTGTGATATTGTCACCTTCAAGATCTTTGTTCAGGATGATCTTCCCGCTGCTTTCTGCTTGTTGAAGTACCCAAGGAGCTTCGTAATTATGCTGGCTATAAGCACTCATCAGGGACAGGGTGCTTTCCAGCATGCCGGTAAAGTTTCCTGCTCCTGCTAAGGATTTTAATATAGCTGTGTCATGGCTTTTAAACTTTGAGGCTAGTAAATCCTCTTTGGAAGCTGCACTTCCATAATAAGCATCAGGAATCTGCAAAAGATTCCATTTGAAGTTCTCTTCATTACTCACCCCTCCGCTCTGGTTCTGGGCAAGATCGGCAAGGAACTGCTCCTTAAACTGACGGAAATAAGAGGTGAACTGGTCTGAAATGCCTGAGGCCGACGATAACTGGCGATAATAGGATTCATAGGGACCGCCTGGCTTCATATATGTAGCTTTTAAACTGAGCAGAGCTTGATAGCTTTTCATAAATCCGGCAAAATCCTTGGTCGCTGCTTCCTCCTTAGTAGAGGCTACCAAATCATTCAGAACTTTGCGGATGTCTGTGATTGGAGCTAATTCATCCAGACGTTTTGCGACTCTTTCTTCCTGGTAATCAATGGAATAGTTGGCCGCTGCTTGACGGTACTGATCCTCTGCATTAATCAGATCCCCGGCAGCGTAGAGACGGTCGGCTTCTTTGGTGATTTGTATTTTATCTGCGATGAGAAAAACCTTCTGTCCAAGCAGCACAAGCATGCATATACACAAAATGATCATAAAGTTTCGCAGGGTTATTAATTGTTTGAACGTCATATAGAGTAGCCTCTTTTTTCAAAATATAAGAAAGCCTAAGAAAGTATAAGTTTCACGGTATACATCATCCTTATATTTCTTTGAGAAACGGTTGGTTGTCATCAATAAGGATGTTTGCTTTATATTGGTTCATCTTAGCTTTCAGGTCTATTGGACCTCCGGGTCCCAGCGGTATTTGGCTTCACGAATGTCAGCTACCCTGAGGTCTAAGCCGTTCCAAGGTTCATCGGGATTCGCAGCAATGAGTTTGGACAACCGCAAGAAACGGTCCTTGGGCAGATCTTGCACGTATCGGCCAATCATATTGGAGTAGAGCAGGGCATAACGCTTCATTCTTACCGCCGCTCCTGCAACGCTCGTAAGGATGGTTAAGCCGTTAGCCATCTGGCGAATCTCCACTTCATAGTTCTTCACGTAGCGTAGTGTACGATCCTTAATGAGATCGGGACGGACTTTAGCGATCTCGCCGATATATTCGGCTAGCAGTGGTTCGAAGTCTTTTAGAAGAAGCTGCTCCAGTTCTAGATCCATATCCTTGCGGAGTAAAAATCCATGCAGCAAAGCCACTCGCTGCCGCGCGATCCGGTCGCCGCGAAGCAGGATGGAGAGCTCGCGCAGCTTCTCATAGGCAAGAACATCATCCTCACGGAGTACGGAGACAGCTTCCTGACGGTTGACCTCCAGCCCTTCCTTGATGATGCCGATCCCACGACCAAGCAGCTCATTGAGAGAACGAAGATTCTCGTTCTGCCTTACTTTTCGCTGCGTATAGTACAATAGTCCAGCAAGCACAAGACCACCGGCACCACACAATATCATTTGTTGGATGCTATTTCCAAAATAGACAGAGGCTAGTGTGAGCAGTAAGATGAATAGTAGGCGGGTATGCATCTTCCGTCTGGCTAGTGATGCTGCGTGCTGCTCTACAGCAATAAGTGAGGCTCTGCCACATTTTCTACAGCGGTCTTCGCCAAGAGCGGTATACCGCCCGCAGTGGCGACAGATGCGCAGCTTGTCATAAGCGTAACGAGGTGCCTTGAAGGGCCGGAAGGTAACGGGTCTTTTCTTATTCACGGCCTTTATCGCCTCCGTTCAAAGCGGCTAGCAGTCGATCGTTAATATCATCACGTGTCAGTGGTTTGCGCTGATGTGCGGCATAAATGGAAATCTGAATTACGGCAATTAGGAACGTAATCCCAAGAATGACGTATGAAATCATGGAACAATCCTTTCTCATGGACGCTCTGCAGTCCAGATGGCTTTTAGAATGATAATCTTCTATGCATCAATGCACTGGGTCCGGCGGTCCTAAAGTTGAAGTTTACAAGGTTTAATTATATCATAATGGCATGCTATTTACAGATTTTAGCGATAGTGCTGAACCTGTCATATGTGCCTAATATAACACAAGAGGAGCCCTATTTATGCTTCGTAAATATCAAAGTATTAGAACAACCAAGACTCTCTTTCTACGTATCTTTCCGGCATTGCTCCTGGCTCTTTGTCTAGCTGCCTCGCCTTTTGCAGCTGTTAAGGCCTATGCGGCAACGTCGGCGCAATCTCACATTGACGCTGTGCTTCTTATTGATGTCAGCAACTCCATGAAGACTAGTGACAAGAACAAAATCGCCAACGAAGCGATGAAAATGTTCATAGATATGTTATCCACCCAAGGTGATAAAGTAGGTATTGTTGCCTATACCGACAAGGTGCAACGGGAAAAGGCCCTGCTGCAAATTAGCTCGGAGAGCGATAAGCAGGATTTGAAGGATTTTATTGATGGTTTGGACCGAGGAGCTTACACCGATATCGCTATTGGCGTAGAGGAAGCTGTAAAGGTTCTGCAGAATGGAAGTGACCCTTCCCATGAGCCTATCATTGTAATGCTCGCTGACGGCAATAACGATTTCAACAAAGCGACAGGCCGGACGCAAAGTGAATCAGATAAAGAGCTGAAGGCGGCCGTAGAGGTTGCCAAAAAGAATGGCTATCCCATCTATACCATTGGACTTAATGCAGATGGCAAGCTGAATAAACAAAGCCTCGCCGACCTGTCCAATGAGACGGGTGGTAAAGCATTTTCGACGGACTCAGCAGACGATCTGCCGCAAATCCTGAGTGAGATTTTTGCCAGCCATTTGAAGCTGAAGGTAGTGCCTGTGCAGTCGATTACTGCAAATGGCGATTATCAGGACGTGACCGTCAACGTGCCTAACGGCAGTGTTTTGGAAGCCAATATCTCAATTATGTCTTCACAGCCTGTGACAGCGAAATTAACGGACCCGTCAGGGAAAGAAGTTGCGATCCCCTCAAACAATGTCCTGCTGTCCAAGTCTTCTACTTATAGCTTGATTAAGCTACTGTCACCGCAGGAAGGAGATTGGAAACTTCAGGTTAAAGGTGTGCCAAAGGATAAGATTGATATTAATCTAGTCTTTAACTATGACCTGGAGCTTAAGATCGATGCGCTGCCATCAGCAACCTATAAAAAGGGTGATAAAATCGACATCACCTCGCATCTGTTCAGCAACGGTACTCAGGTAACACTCAGTAATTTGTATCAAGATATGAAGGCGGTACTGCTTGCTACAGATATTGATACAGGTGATGTGCAAGAAATCGAACTGGATAACTCCGGAGCTGTCTTCAAGGGTACATTTGAGGTAAAAGAAAGCCATAACTACGAGTTGAAGGTACGGGCAGAGGAAAGCAGCTTTTATCGGGAAAGTGCACCTGTCCAGATCAGCGCGAAGACAGGCGGAGCAGCAACAACAGCACCTTCTACAGGGACTGGCAACGAAGAACCCCTGAAGGAAGCCTCATCCAAAACCCTGTATTACATTATAGGGGGCATTCTTTTAGTGCTGGCAGCGGGTGCAGCATGGTATGTGCTGAATAAGAAATCGGCACGTGGTTTTGTTGGACAGCTGGTAGTAGAGGTTAAAGACAGCAATACGGGTGAGAAGACCTACCCACAATATAAGAAGCTTGCAGGCTTCAAGGGCAAGTTCACCCTTCATCAGCTGCTGCAATTGGCGCCTGAACTGAAGGAGAGCGAAACTGTTATTTTCACACCGGCTAAGAATGACCGATTGCTGTTACGCAGCGGAGAAGGTGTTACTGTGGAGAGATCCGGACGTGCTGCGGATGCTTCGCGTGGTCTTGAACTGAAGAGTGGGGACCGCGTTTCAGTATCTCTACAGACGGTAGATAAGACGATTTATCTGGAATATTTAGTATAGTAGGCAATGGCAATGTATGCCGCAGAAACAGTTTTGCTGCAAGATATCTGAAGTACAGCTTCCGCAAAACTTTTAGGAGGATAAGCATATGAAACCAGTAGTAAGAGAGCATATACAGCAATTGGATGTATCACTAGGCGGCGGGATTGTCAGCGATAAGATCAGGGTGGATACGATTGATAATCCGATCCTGATCATTGGACTAGGCGGCACGGGCATTGATGCCCTGCTGCGTCTTAAATATCAGATTAACCGCCGCTTTAAGCTGCCGGAGGATCCGATATCCAAGAAGAAACGGGACAAGCCGGATAATGTGGAATTTCTAGCTTTTGAGACGAATGAACAGGATCGTGGAAAAAAATACAAAGGCATTGGGCTGGACCCGCAAAATGAATTTGTACTGTTGGCGAATGCCGAAATCGGCGGATTGTTGCAGAACCGCAGTATCCTCGATTCCTATATTACGGATTGGCTGTCACCTGAGCTGAGTATTACAGATGGTATGAATGGTGCTGCTGGTGTGCGGCAGGCTGGACGTCTGCTTTTGTTCACCAAGATTAATCAGGTTGTAGGCGCGATTGATAAGAAGATCAAGACGTTATCCGTAGGCACTAACAAAAAGCTGATGGTCTTTCTGCTGACAGGTCTGTCGGGCGGTACAGGCAGTGGGGCTTTCTTGGATATTGCCTATATCGTGCGCGGTATTATTGAACGTGACTATGGATCAGCCGGTATTGACCGTGTGAACACGCTGGGTTATCTCTTTACACCTGACGTGAACCTGTCTAATAAAAGTCTAAGCGAGCACACGCGTGAATATATTCGCAAGAACGGTTATGCAGCGCTAAAAGAGCTGGATTACTGGATGAATGTGGACAGTCGTGGTGAGCGGTTCCAGCAGCAATACGGTAATATTTTGACGGTAAATTCACCGCTGCCTCCATTTAATCTATGTCATTTGATCTCTGCAACGAATACCGAGGGTAAGCTGCTGGAGAATGCGTACGATTACTGTATGAACGTAACGGCGGAGAACATCACGAACTTTATGGCGAGTGAAGAAAAACAGTCTGGTGAAGAATTCGCCATCCATGACTATATCAGTAATATCCGCACCAACATTGCGCAGATGAACAAGACCTACCCAGCTAACTATGAATACAACATTATCGGTGCCTCGTCCGCTGTGCTTCCGATTGAGGAAATGACGACTTACCTGGCTTTCCGCTTGTTTGATAAAATGGAAAAAATGTTCCAGCAGGCGCCAGGTCAAGAGGATGTAGAGAAATTCGCACGTAAGCTTGGAATTGATCTCGACAGTATGATCAAGACGTTTGAATCCCGTGTGCCTGAGCCGTTGCCAGGCTACGAGAACAGCGAACGCTTGAGCCATGCCAATGTTGTTAAGAATCAAGTGGTAAGCATGGATACAGAGCTGGAGCAGAACTTCCTGGCTCGTGCCCGTGAAGAATATATCAAATCGAAAAAGCAGCTGCCTGGCGAAATTGTGGGACGTTTCAGTGAAGAGCTGGAGCGCATCTTCCTGCATCCAGAGCAAGGGCCGTTCTACGTTTCCCGCTTGCTGTATACCGAGAAGGGCTTCTGTATTTTGAAGCTGATTCAGTCTTATATTGAGGCTTTACGTGAAAGCTTGTTGCGTTTGCCACGTGATATTGAGACAGCGCAGGACAGTGCGGATGAGAAGCTGAGCGATGCCCGCAGTGCTTTTGTCTCCAAAGAGAAGAAGAAAAATGCCTATATTGAGGCTAAAATCAATGAGTATTGGCTGCACGCCGATGTAGAACGCACTGAGCAAATGATTCAATTTTACGAGGACTTATATGAGCTCTTAAACGATGAGAACAGCCGGATTTACGGTGTGTTTACAGAGATTCTTAGTGCGCTTAGCTCGATTTTTGCCAAGAACGGGGACATCCTTATCAATGGCGAAGAGCAGGCAGACTATAAAGGAAACAAAACTTATTATTGGAACATTGTGAACGTGCCGGATATTTCGGCGACCATCTCCAAGATCATGGATCAGAAGGACGGCGACGACCTGATTCGTGACTTCACCCGTGAAATGCTGAAGCATTCCGGACGTTGGGTCAAAGAGCAGGAGATTGATATCGTTCGCTCAATTTCGGAATTCCTTAGCGATAAGTTTGGGGATCTGATTACCCGTTCGATGGAGGATTTCCTTGTGATGAAATTCGGCCATGAAGAGCCGCTGGATAAATTCGTTGAGCGGATTATTGCCGGTAAATTGGACGAAGAGGCTGTGCCTACCTTCCACCTTAGCAATAGCTCGGGTAGCTTACATTTCCCATCATGGGGTTTCGTTTCCGTGCCTGTTAAAGCGCCGGGTATCCTAAAAGGGATTCGTAATTATCAGAATAATGCGCTTGGCAAATCGCAATTTACGATCAAGGAAAGCCAAGTGAAAAATCGTATTTTCTGGCTTAATACACGTAATGGTGTGCCACTTTTCGTATACACGCCGCTGCGGGTGTTTGAAGAGAACTATGAGCGGACCATTCTCGACAAGGAAGGGATCGGCCGCCATCTCGTGATGACGGATAAGAACAACTGGACGTACCTGCCTTCTCCGATTCCAGAAAAATCATGGGGCGACACTTACGTCAATTCTCGTGTACGTGATTATAACGCTAGAGTGCGTGCAGACTTTGCAAAAGCGCTGGCAAGTGGAGTCATTATTGAAAAAGGTGTAGATGAGAACACAAGTAACAGATATTCTGTTGTGTTCACCAAACCTTTTGATCTGGACGCCATTTTGAACGGTTTCGATATGCAGCTGCAATCTACACGCCCAAATCTCGGTGAAGTGAAGAAGGCGGTTGATGAGCTGAAGAGCCTGCGTGAGAAGGGCTTGGAGCGGGAAGGCATTAAAGATATCTTTGGCAGCATCAACAAGGACATGGCGCAGGAGAATCTCATTCGTTCACCGCAGCTGATTTCACGTGTTCGTGTGGAGCTGGCTAAATATGCTGAACTGACTGCCAAAGCCGCTGAGCTTGAAGGTGTGCTTCATCAATATCTGGACGAAGATAAGTGGATGGATCAGTTCATTGAAGCTTTGTATACGGACAGCATTATCAAAAAAGGCGCACTCTACGTTTATGACCGTGATGAAGAAGAGGACGCTTGGGAGCCGTTTGCTAATTTGATGAAAGAGCGCAGCTACGTAGAGTATGCCGTGTATCGGCACTTCCGGGAGCTGGATGAGAAGAGCCGCAGCGTACTGCTGCGTAAGGCAGCACGTCGTGCAGGTGAAATGACTGCCGCTGAAGAC
Organism: Paenibacillus sp. FSL H8-0315; assembly: GCF_038005365.1. Taxonomy (NCBI): domain Bacteria; kingdom Bacillati; phylum Bacillota; class Bacilli; order Caryophanales; family Paenibacillaceae; genus Paenibacillus; species Paenibacillus sp. FSL H8-0315. Next base: position 4,366,355 of record NZ_JBBOTA010000001.1, read on the forward strand.
GTTACCCCGCTGCTCTATAAGCTGGAAGGACTGTATGTATCATTCCTGGAAGCACGCGATAGCTTGGAGTACGAACGGGTAGAGTATGAGAGCGGCGATGAGATGTACGGATTCTACAAGAGCATGACTAGCAAGCTCGGCAGTATCCGCAGAAAGTTGAAATAGGCCTATGATCAAAACACAGGCATTATCTTATGGTGAACAATATGCGGTACAGGAAGAGGCACAGCGCAGCAAAGGGGATGGACGCAGCAGCATCCATTACCCTGCCCTGTTTCTGTTCGTAGGCGACAAGGTTGCTCCGGCCATCGGTCCGGTGCTGGATAGCTGCGAACGAAAATGGGATAACGCCGGCGGTGTTATGGCATTACATGCTGTGTCAGGTGCGGCAAAAGAAGGAATAGACGGAAGTATAAGTGGATCTGTTGCGGGAGGAAAAGACCGGGTGCTGGCCATGGCCTTGCCGGAAACGGCAGGGTCAGATCCACGCACTGTGCGTCATGAACTTTACCGCAAGTTTCATGAGGATACACGTTATCTTGCTGAAATGAATAAAGTTATCCGGCGGCTGAGCAACAGTATAGCGGATTATGGACGTCTATATTCATCTTTTGACGTCATCCATCTCTCTATCATTACGCGGGTTGATGATCCGCTTAATGTATTGCTGCCGGAAATTACACTGTTGGCTCGTGCTGTACTCGGCCAGTCCTTTAAGTCCGTACAGACAGATCTCTACGCTCTGATCAATGAGCGGGAGCAAGGGGATAATTTTGGATATTCCAGCTCAGTAGGGCTGGCTTTTCTGCGTGAATTGGACAGAATGCAAGCTACGGACTATAAGTTTAATGCGCCGTTACTTGTGACGGAAGACGGTCTGTCGATTCCAGTTGCCCATGGTCCTTCCGCATTATTTGACCTTGTGTATCTGCTCTCCGATAAGAATGAGCGCGGTATGATGTCTGCACACGGTATGGATGACAACTACGAGATTATTTCTCATATTAGTCTGCTCAAAAATCGGGTCCGCCCGGCTTCTGATCAGGCTACTGGTCATGGCGGATATAACAATATGACCTTCAAAAGCGGCATCAGGGGCAGCACTGGAAGACAAGGCTACGCCTCTGCTGGCTTTTCCGGGGTAAGAAGACCTAATGTTCAAATTGCTTTGGCGGTGCTGTATCATGCGTTTCGGCGGCTTGTCTCCGATATGCGTGAGGGCAGTTCGTGGACTATACGTGAACGGCAGGCGTTGTTAGGGCTGGACCCTGACAGCTTGCGGGAACACGCGGTACACCTACTTCCGGAGAAAGACGGCCTGAATGAAATGACGGGGTTAATGAGTCACGGACGCCCTACCTATAATGAACTGAAGCAGCTGTCACTTCGTGAAGCTGAACGGCAGTTGTTCGGTGACGGGGGCGAAGCTTATTTCCGCAATAACTTTGTGGCAGAGTCAAACCGGAGAGTAGAGGGAATGAATCCATTACGCCAATGGCGCACTATGCTGGCGGCACAGGAAACATCTACGCCAGCGGTAAGCTTTTATCAGCTTGCGGAGTGGACGGCAGATCGTGATGAAGCCGGAAGTGTGCTCCATCTTTTACGTCAGCATATGGCAGGCCTGCGTTCCGCGATTCTCTCCATGCAGGAGGAGCTTGAGGACCTTTACGCAGAAAGCGTGGAGCGCCAGCCGTTCCAGCGTGTGCCGCTTTTTGATAAAAGAACAGTACGTAACTTCATTCATTATTTATTCTCAGCCGTATATGGCAAAAAATATGAACTATTGGGCCTAGAAAGTGAGCTTGCCCTATGCAGTCGTTTGGAATCTGCACTTGAGCAGCTTCATATGGAAAGTATGGCCCGTGTGAAAGCTATGGAGACTTTGGAGGAAGAATTGCGTATTACTGTTATGGACAGCATTGGGCGAACAAACGAAACAACGGGCCAGAACGTAATGGAATACTACCGCGTAGTCACAGAAGAAGTGATGAAGGATATCGAAACCCGGCGTGGACCTGGAATATTCTTCAGTGAGAAGTACATGGGCAGTATCTCCAAGCTCTTAGAACAAGGGAAAGAAGCTGTGATTGAGCGTTTGATTGATATTTGCCGTCGGGAGCTGCTGACAGCAGAACCTTTCAATTTATCTTTTGAGGAAGAGCTTCTGCGGCGTGCAAATGTTGCGGCAGCCTATGAGAATCGTCAGGTTCTATCGAGGGAAGAGCTGTTCAAGCGCTTGTATCATAATTTAGAAGAGGGCGCGGCCATTAATGTTCGGTTATTCGAATATACGCAAGAGCATCGTCATGAGGAGAAATATTTCTTTGGAGACAGTTCATCAGAGTTTCTACGCTACGCCTTTGGAGTAGATGAGACAACCCGGATTTACCGGTTAGGATTCGTGCATGAGCAGCGGAGGAGCGGAGTGGAGAAGCTAAACCTGATGGGCGGCTTTCATTTAGAGGACCTGCTCTATTATCGCAACGGTAAGGTCTATTATGAGACTTATGCTCAGAATGGCTATCAGCTCCATGGGCTGAGTGAAGATCAGCTTCCTGAGATGCGCTGATGGCGTAATAGATAGGTCCCCTCACTTTGAGTCCCTTTATTGCCTTTGTGCAATAGAGTCATCGGATATAACTCTTAATTAGAGTTCCGGGATAGGGACATTTCTCCTTATTTCCACTGCACACTATGCAATAGAATAGAAATAGATGTTTCTCCTATTCCATTCTATTGCACAAAGTGCAATCTGGGGGATGATAACACATCCGGGTAGCCCGTTTATCAGGCAGCATAACCCCCGGAATGTTTAAAGGATAAGAGTACAATTCAGATTTTACCCGGAAAGGAAGTATAACGATGCAGAGAAAAATCAATCTGCTGCTGCTCTTCTTCAGTCTGATCGGCGGCGGGGTCGCCTTTCTTTTTGGCGAATGGCTGCTAAGCTGGTATAACGATCTGCCTTCCATCCTGCTTGTGGGTATTTATTTTGCCATTGTGGCGATGGGAGTCGGTGTAGGCTGCCTGCTTGCAGAGATGATCTCGCCACGACTGAACGGAGCTTCATGGAAGCAGCGCTATCTGGGGTTATCGTGGAAGCTGCTGCCTCTGATGATTGTTCTTGCACTTGGTGTTGGAGCCTTAACGGAGTTTGTTTATGAGCTGAATTTTGGCGGAGCCAGACCAGTTAAGAATGTAGTAATGGCTATTGATGACTCAGGCAGTATGACACAGAGTGATCCCGATAATAGCCGGTATTCCGCAGCAAAAGCGTTAATTACAAAAATGGACACTGACAATAAGGTAGCCGTGGTGACCTTTAACAACGAAGCTGTAGTTGTCCAACCTTTAACGCCACTTTCAAATTCGGAGAATCGTGAGAAGGTGCTGACTGCAATCGATAATCTGCAGCCAACCGAAGGCGGTACGAATATTAGCGGTGCGGTCTCGGAGGCACTCAAGGAGATTGACAGTGACGGCAAAAAAGACCAAGGAGCCATGGTCATCTTGTTGTCTGACGGAGTGAGTAATTTCGATACCACAAGAGAGTTGCAGGCTTATGTAGAGCGCGGCATTGCCGTGAATACCATTGGTCTGGGCTTGAATGATCCAGCAGGCACTCAGCTGTTGCAGGATATTGCGAGAGTGACAGGCGGACACTATTATGATGTCAAGGATTCAGCCCTACTGGGCGATGTGTTCCAGCAGATCTATGACCGTCTGGGAGATCGGACGCTGCTAACTGAGCGCAGTGATTCAACGGCAGACAGTCCTTATTATGCTGCGGTTCGTATTTTGTCATTGATGTTGATGGGGGCTGCAATTGGATTAGGTCTGGGAATTATGTTTGATAACCGTCATTTGGCTAAAAGCTTTGGGATTGGCGGCGTAATATCAGGCTTGATCGCAGGACTGATTCTGGAATTTGGACTTAGCGGTGACTCCTTTACAGATAGTCTTATTCGTCTTCTGGCTGTTCTTATATTAGCTGCTATTATTGCATTATTTACAGGCGTCATTCCGGTAGGAGAAGGACGTATTTATCGAAATAGAAGAAACAATAACGCAGCGCCTGCACCAGCATCGGATAACTTTCCGGGTCGGCGCAGAAGCAGGAACAGCAAAGGATTCTAGTGTAGCGGAAAGGGGTTTACAGTAATGAGGTACGCCGAGGTTAATGCTTCCGCTCCGGGAATAACGGATGTGACATCCCAAGTGGATGACCGATTCTGTACGCTGAGATGGCGCTGGCCGGACGGCGTGCAGGCGGTGTACATCCACAAAACCTCCGCAGAAGCGGCTGACATGGGAACCGGAGATGATCCGCCGATCGGGATGAAGCTCTACACTCGTGAGGAATACAAATCTAACAATGGTTATCGTGATCGATTGGATGAGATCGGATTGATATCCTATACGATATTTGCTCGTCTTGCTGAGAACGGTGAGACTGCCCTGGTGAGGCAAAATGATGGTGTGAACCGGGTGATGGTCAGTGCAGGCAAAGCCCGGATCTATTATTCCATTCAACAAAAAAAGGCCTTATTCGGAAAACAAAAGACCGTACATATGGCGATTACGGCAGAAGTGCCCGTGGCACGGGATGTCCTCTGTTATGTCAAGAAACGTGGAGGGCATCCTGCAGGGAAAGAGGATGGTATTCTCTTTCCCTTCGTCCAGGATTTCGCTCCTGGACGCAATGTACTTCCGCCGATTGAAATCGGTAAGGATGATTTTGTACGCATCTTTTTCACCGATGGCAAGAAATATGGGCTTTATTACGAATTGGTACCGGAGTGAGACTGGGTCTACGCGTACAAGCGGGTAATGAGCAGTGCGTTCATAGCAAGTACGTAGATACAACTTTTGGGAGGATGAGTAGATGTCTTTTTTTAGCCGTTTTATGAAAAAGAATCAGCCGGAGCCGCGGCCGCTTTTTTACGATATAGTGTGTCCGTATTGCTTCACCAAGTTCTCTCCGGAGGATGTCGTCTTTCGGGCTATGCACAGCCGGGAGGACGATGAAAATTACGCATTGGGTGAGGATGACGCCTTGAACAAATACCGTGAGCGCTTCGGGCTCGATACGGTAGATGACATAGAAGCGATTATCAACCCGGCGGATATTCCGGAAGAATATCATCATTACACGGATCATGTGTTAACTGGGCTTACGGATCGTTACGGTGTGCTTACACGCAGACGGCTTTGCCCGTCCTGCCATAATGAGCTGCCGGTGACTGCCGGGAAGGTGCCGAGTAACATCATCTCGATTATCGGGGCATCCCAAGTCGGGAAATCGGTGTATATGACCTCGCTGATCCACACATTGCAGCATACTACAGCAGGTCATTTTGATGCCGCTTGTATGCCGCTTAATGCAGAGATTAGCCGTAAGTTCCGTACATTGTATGAAGAACCGCTTTTTGAGCGTGGGGATCTGCTGGCTTCTACACAGAAGGAAAAAATGCAGGAGCCTTTTATCTTTCAATTTGTCTTTAAGGATGAAAATAAACCGCCACTGACACTTGTATTCTTTGATGTAGCAGGTGAGGGTATGGTGGATCAGGATTATCTTGGACTTCATGGTCAGCATATCAAGAACTCTGCGGGTATTTTGTTTATGGTTGATCCGCTGCAAATCCGTTCTATCCGTGAAAAGATTCATATTAACATCGGTGACCGCCCGGGAGAATGGGTCTCACAATATGACGAGCCGCGCGATGTGGTGCTGACGATGTTCGGTGATTTTATTGCCTATCAGGAAAAGAGTAAGACAGACATTCCAACAGCGGTTGTGCTTGCCAAAAGTGATATGCTGCATTCGCTGAAGGATGAGGATGGCGATTACATCAAGTCCAACAGCAATGTGTTCAATAACTATGTTCACCGCAAAACATTAAACATGGACGAGTTCCATAATATCGACGGGGAAATTCGCAGATTTATTGGTAAGGTGGACAGACCCTTTAAAGATACGATGGATGTTTATTTCGCGAATACGGGTTATTTTGCAGTATCTGCGTTGGGCAGCAATCCTGTGAATCAAAAGATTGAGGGTGTAGTAAGCCCGATTCGTGTAGACGAGCCTTTTATTTGGCTGCTGCATAAGCTGAAGTATATTGAGGGGAGCGACGGCCCGTGAATGTTTTCTCAGGGTCAACAATCGCCCAACAGATGTACACCCGCGAACGTCGCGGAGTGTTTCGTTCCACAGAAGGCTTCGATACGGTAGCGAAATCAGATAGTCTGGACAATAATTTTGTGAAAAAAATCCTTCATCCCTTCTGCCTCTACGATGCTCCTGCGGAGTTAACCGCACGTGGAGAGAAGGATGAGGCTGCATATCCTGGTGCGCTGCACCTATTTCATGCTGAGAACGGGGATACAGTTATTGGGCTTAGTCGTTATCAAGCGGCCGATTTCACAGGCCAACGAAGCGCTTTTTTTGCACATAACTATGTAGTTCCTGCTTCACGTTCCGAAGAAATTGTGCAGAGCTATGGAGACTGGCTGCATGCTGATTTTGCAGAGCGTTATACGGGAGAGCTTGGTGGAACCTTGCCGGAGCTGCCCTCTATTCCAGTTGTTCGCACAGACCGCAGCCCTGATCCAATCGCAGGCTTACGCTTGTTAGGGATTGATGAAGGGATATTCAAGGCGTTATTGCAAGCGGTGATGCTCTCTGTAGCAGGTAAGAAAAAAATCTACGTGGCTCTAAACGTACCTATCACCGAGTTGTCTGCGCGGGCGGTGGAACTTACAGAAATTCTGTATAGCGTGCTGCCGTATGAATTCCGCCGTAGATTAGGCGTGATTACGTATGCGAATGAACCGCAAAGCCGTAAATATATACATCTTAGCTTTGTGGAAAAAGGTTCACTTCGTCCCGGTGACCGCAGTATTGAGAAGGATTATACCTTTGATTTGGCTTCCGGACGGATGGGAAATGTCGATTTTGGCGATTCCCGCCAGCCTTATGCTGATTTGGTATGGAAGCTGTTACTGCTGAATCCAGGAGATATTAACGACTTCGTAAGCTTCGCCGATCAGATTCTGCGTGGAGAGAGTCCTGAGCACAAGCTATCCCTTTCTTTCTATAATGAGCTGGCTATATTTTATGAGATTGAGCAAGGGAACGAGCATTTATATACGGAAAACAAGAGTGCGGTGCTAAGTGGTTTGCTTTCTTACCTAAAACCAGACGGTGCAATTCATTCTAGAATCCGCTTGAATGATATTTTCTTAGAACGGTTTGACCGGGAATTTGATCTGATTCGGCAAAGAAATGTGCCAGATCCGGCGATTATGGAATGCTTTAAAGAGTATTTTGTACTTAAGGATCACAATTACAGGGTCAGAATCGTGGATTATTTCATCAATGGGATGCTTCATAGTGTGGAAGCGGGCCGCAAGGATATTTTGAGTGCTGCTTACGGGATCATTGAGAGTAATGATGAGTTAAGTGCAGCTTACTTCCAGCGCGTGATGTCTGAAACTTATTTCCGTAAGCAGCTACTTGAGCCTTATATGGAATCAAGACTAGCTGCGGCGTCCAGATCTGCGGATATTCTGAGCTTTGTGCTCCATTGGGGGCGGTTCCTGCCAGTGGCGTTAGAGCAGTCTTTTGCTCAAAATGCTGTGAAGGATTATTTGCTAGAAAAGCTCCAGCTGGAGCATGATCCGGTGGCTTCTGTGGCGGAAATTCATGAAATTGTAGATAAGGCAGAAAAAGATCGCCGCAAAGGAACAGGAGTTGCTCCTAAGGCACTCTCCCTAATGCAGGATCTTGCTGCTTCAGCAGATAGATTCTTACTGAACCGCTTATCGCTTTCTGATATGACGCAGGAGGAGCTTCTGGAGGTAGTTTTTTTACGGTATGGTAATGTTGTCGATTGGCAGCCGCCACTGGATAGGATTAGCAAGCAGAAAGAGAATGCGCTGCGTGCCGCTTACCGCTGGTTTGGTGAAGAGAAGCCGAGTGAGGAGATTTTTACAGGATTGTCTCCGCAGGAACTAGACGATGTGCAGCTACTGGGTCGTCGTTTGCTAAAAGAGGCGCGTGTTCTGGAACCCTTTGAACGGCTTCCGCTAGCCTTTTACTATACAACTCAGCGTGAAGGGGGTCCGCTGGATTACGATGCGCTTCTGGAGCTGTTAAAGCGTAAAGCCGGTTCCGACAAAGAAATCATCTATCGGTTTTTTGCTTGGTCGCAAGGCAATCCTTTATTTACGGTTTCGAATAAAAAGCTGCAACCGGGTTACCGTAAGGCGATTCTGAAGTATTTCCTGAGCAGTGATCGTGAAGCGTTCAAGAATCGGGAATTCCGAAAGAACTATGTCGCGGCAGCTCGGCCTGCTCTGCAAAATGTGTACAATGAAGCCCGCTCCCAACTGGCTTCCCCGCTGGCGCGCTGGATCAGCCGCAGCCGATTTCGACTCTTAATCTCCGGCTCCATTACGGGTATTCTGGTGATTATTGCAATTATCGTATTCAGTATGCTGCGTCCGGATGATACGAAGACGGCTGTGCCGGGGACAAGCCCTGAGCCGACCCCTGTTCAGAGTGCAGGCAATATGCTGCCTCCAGCTTCAGTATACTTGAAGGATCAGAGCGTCGAAGGAGATAAGGGGAGCAGCATATTGGTGTTCACCTTCGCAAGTGCAGATGACTGTGTGCAGTTTCAACCGACTGAGATTAGTTTAATGTCTTCGTCTACAGAGATAGATAAAAGCTTTAAGGTCGCTGCCACGAATGGCACTTGTCCAGTGCCGTTAACGGATGGGACGGATGAGGGAAACACCGCTGACGAGTCAGATACCGCTAGCACTACTGGAGGAACAGCAGAAGGTGCAGATGCTACTAATGCTGTAGCTGATGCATCTCCGTCTCCTACGCCTTCCTCTGATACTGAGGACAGCACTGGGTTGCCTTCCGCAACAGCTGTGACTGAAGGTGAACAACCTTCCTATCAGGTTGAGGTTACATTGGAGCCTGGAGTGACAATTCTAGAGAAAAGTATGATCAAAGCCGGAAGATTTACACTGATCGTAGATCCCGACCCTAATATTCCACCAGCTTCTGATTCAAGTGCTGAACCCTCCCCGACTGCAAGTCCGGAAGGAACAGCAGAATAACAAGCTTTCTGAACAGCAATACCTACCGGGAGGTATTGCTGTTCATTTTTTTTGCTGCCCATACTTAGCTTTTCTATAGACATGCTATGTATTAATAGATATGATTATGGATGTCAAAATAAGATACTACATACTGGAAAAGGTGCAGACTCTATCAATCTAGTCGTCTGCTTAAAAGGGAAGTCCGGTGCAAGAGTCCGGCGCGGTCCCGCCACTGTATGTGCGGAGCGTTTCTTCTATAAACCACTGCCCCGAAGGTAGGGTGGGAAGGTGAAGAACAGCGATGAAGCATTAGCCAGGAGACCTGCCTTTTTCGTGAGCGTTTCTATTCTTCGTGGGGTAAGAATGTGGAACATATACAGATGGACTGTTGGCAGGAAGCAAGCGCCGCAGCCTCGATTTGTAATCTTCCCTGACCGCCCTCCAATGGGGCGGTCTTTATGTTATGCGTCTTATTCCCGGCAGTACCCATTCTTATACAGAAAGAGGTTAAACAATGAAGAAAATCATGTCTTCCAAGTTTGTAGCACTTGGGCTGGCCTTATTCATGGTCATTTCAATTCTAGGAACATCTCTTGCTCCAGCAGGACAAATATTTGCAGAAGCGAGCGCTGGCGCCGGTCTGGAGGCAACTGCTGCGGAGCGGATTAATGTTGCGGATGCGACTTATGCGGCTGCAGAATATCTCTTGAAAGGTGGCGTGCAATCGGATTGGCAAGCCATTGGATTAGCGCAAGCAGGGTACAAGCTGCCGGCTAGTTACCTTTCAGAGCTTGAGAAAAAAGTAAAGGATGCAGCTGGCGATTTCACCAATGTAACCGATTATGCTCGAATCGTGCTCGCAGTGAGAGCGATTGGTGCAGATCCTACTAGCTTTGCTGGTAACGGAACGACTCCTGGCTATAATCTGATTGAGAAAATTTATAATAATAGCAAGCTCAGTGAACAGACGCTTAATAATCCGGTATATGCTTTACTTGCGCTGGATTCTGGTAAATATAATATCCCAAGTGACGCGAAATGGACGGCGGATAAACTCCTTACGGAGATTCTCTCCAAACAGAATCCGGATGGGGGCTTTGCACTAACCTCAGGCGCAAGTGAGCCTGATATGACAGCGATAACCTTGACGGCTCTGGCGGCACATAAAAATAATCCCGAAGCCTACTTAGCAGGGCTACAAGCCGTAGCCTGGTTATCCGCAGCTCAAGATAGCCATGGGGGTTACGGTGACAGTGCTGAAAGTAGCGCACAAGCAATCCTTGGACTCACATCCTTCGGAGTTGATCCTAGTGGATTAGAATACACCAAAAACAAAGTGGATCTAATGGAGAACCTGCTTAGCTATCGTCTAGCTGATGGTAGCTTCACCCATAGCCGTGGTGGAAGCAGTAATATTCTGGCGACAGAGCAAGGGCTTCAGGCGCTGGTTGCCTATAATTTGCTGTATAAAGGAAGCAACAGTAAGCTATACGATTTTTCCAAATCCTCCATTCAGAGCTCACTCATCTACGCTCCAGTAACGATTGAGGGACCACAGGCCACGTTGGCACAAGGGTACGCCTATGCTGGCAACGCACTTGGAGCGTTAGAGAAGCTGGCGCTTCAAACGAACTTGCCGATCACGAATCCTTCGGGCAGTTATGTGACTGGCATCGGAAATATTGTTGCTGGAAGCTTTGGTGGTTATGACGGATGGATGTATGTTGTATCGCGTGACGGAAAATGGATTAATCCCGATGTAGGCATGAGTGATTTTGTACTTAAAGATTCAGATCAGGTACTGGTTTATTATGCCGGAGACGACACTAAGCTTGTGGATTCCGTTACGCTTTCCAAAGCAAATCTTAAAGAGGGCGATTCTTTTACCGTCACTGTAACTAGTAAGACGTGGAAATGGGACGCTGCTACGAATACTTCCTCTCCTGTAACTGCAAAAGCTGCGGGTGTTCAGGTCCAAATTGGAGCTCACAAGGTAACGACGAATGCTAAAGGTGAGGCCGTATTCTCAGGAAATATGCCCGCAGGTGACTATACACTGACTGTAACTGGCTACCGTGAAGGTAAAGCCCCAACGATTGCTAAATATACAAAAGCTCTAAAGGTGATTTCTAAGAATGTAACAGCTTCGCTTACCGTTGAAGGCCCGGAAGGGTTGATTAGTGAGGGGACTTTAAAAGCCTCCAATGCCCTTGAAGCGTTGCAACAACTAGGGTCTACCGATGATTTTAAAGTAGATATCACCAAATCGTCTTATGGCAACTTTGTATCAGGTATCCATGGAGTTTCGCAAGGTACTTACGACGGATGGTGGAGCTTCGTGGTATCACGCGGCGGGGAGTGGATATATCCAAGTGTGGGTATGGATGCGTTCGAACTACAGGAATCCGATCGTGTGCTTGTCTATTATGCAGGAGAAAATACACAGGTTGTAGATTCTGTGGTGCTTTCCCCATCACAGCCAAAAGCTAATGAAGCTTTTACTGTAAAGGTTTCACAGAAAAAGTGGGTGTGGAATCAGGAAAGCTTCACTTCTGATCCGGTTATCTCACCGGCTGCAGGTGTGCAGGTTTCGATTGGTGATAAGAAGGTAATCACGAATGAACAAGGTGTAGCTGTTGTTGATGGGGGTCTCCCGGCAAATAGCTATACACTGACTGTTACCGGTTATACTAAAGACAGCGTACCGAGCGTAGCGCGTTATACTCAGTCTCTGACTGTCGGATCGTCTGTTATTGCTCCAGCAAAAGCTACCGCTACCCTCTCAGTGATTGGAGATAGCCGGAAAGGAACCATCCTAGCCAGTACAACAGTAGCTCTAAAAGAGGGCGAAACGGCTTATAGCTTACTAGTCAGTCAATTAGGGACTAAGGTAGTATCATCCGGCAACGCTGGAAGCATCTACGTGAAATCTATTGAAGGGTTGGCTGAATTTGATGGAGGCCCAAGCAGCGGATGGAAGTATAAAACGAACCGGGATGCGGATCCAAGCATCAGTGCAGACAGTTATATTTTGCAGAACGGTGATACTTTGTACTGGTACTATACCTCTGGAGAATAAGGAAGAGGAAGTTTGAGTAGGCGGGCACACTTGGATTCGGAGTAATAGCGGATCGGGTGCCCGTCCTTTTTATATTTGAGGAAAGTCGTTTTATGACAATATATACTTTTATTCGACACAATATTTAAAAAATCATCAAACTCTTAGCCCTTCCGACCGATAAAAATAGATAGATCATAAGATAATGTGAAGGCGGAGTGTAGATGAAAAATTTGAAAGTGAAATACAAAATAGGGTTGCTTTTGGTATTCGCTGTAATCATGGTTAATGTTGTAGGTGGCATAGGCATCATTACGATGACCCAAATGGCCGAAAAAACAAATGAGACATATAATGAAAATTTATTGCCTGTTTCTTACGTAGGGCAGATGCGTACGAATAATCGGGCTATTGAATCCTATCTTTTGGAGCGTTTGATTAGCGTAAATGCCAGCAAAAACAAAGAACTTTCTGAGAGTATCCAAGTGAAGGTTCAGGATAATAATGAACTTATGAACAAGGTGAAAGCGATTCAGTATAATGATCCTGCTATTGTAAGTAAAATCAAAGAGTATGAGTCCTTTTTGCCAGATTATCGTGCACAGCGGGATAACATTATAAAGATTGCTGATAGTAATCATAATCAAGAGGCCTATAAAGTATTTTCAGGCGAATTTAACGAATCCCGTGAAAAAATGATCAACCTACTTAAAGGAATTAGTGATTCTTTGCTTAAAGATGCTGATGAACACAATTCAGATTCCATGGCAACCGCTAAAAGCATGCGGGTAAACAATACCATAATGATTACGTTCGCCTGGGTGATTTGTTTCGTAATTAGTATTGCAATTATTCGACTGATAACAAAACCCCTTAAAGAACTGCAAGGACTAATGAAGCGGGCAGAAGATGGAGATTTGACTGTGGTAGCAACTTACACCGCTAAGGATGAGATCGGCCAAATTAACAGTTCATTTAACAATATGCTGCAGGGCTTGCGGAAGATGATGCAAGGGATTGCAGAGAGTGCAGAACTGCTGTCAGCTTCATCGGAAGAGATGAGCGCTAGTGCTGAGCAGACCTCATTGGCTTCACAAATGATCGCTGTATCTTCTGGAGAGATTGCTGCGGGATTTGATGAGCAGACAGAGAGCATTAACAGTACAACACGTTCCATAAAAGCAATGACCAATGATATTGCAGCCGTAGAGGGCAGTAGCTATGAAATGTCGGATCTTATGGGAGTAGTCTCCGGTTCATCGGATCGTGGAGTAGAGGCTGTAGACCAAATCATTGTGCAGATGAAGGAAATTGACCTCAGTGTAACTCAGAGTCAGGAGATTGTTTCTAATCTGGGGACATTGTCACAAGAGATTAATACAATTATTACAACGATTAACGGTATTGCTACACAGACGAATCTGCTTGCGCTCAACGCTTCTATAGAAGCAGCACGGGCCGGTGAGCATGGACGGGGATTTGCTGTAGTTGCTGGAGAAATTCGTAATCTGGCGGAAGCAACTAGAAATAGTTCTTTGCGGGTTACAGATATTATTACACATATCCAAAAGCAAACCGAAAGCGCAGTAGAATCCATGGCTTTGGGTACTGAGCTAGTCACCAATGGCGTAGTTCAAAGTCATCTGGTATCTCAAGCTTTTCATGAGATTCAGACTTCCATTAAAGAAGCTACCTTACAGACAGCGGAGATTAGAGAAGCGGTTGCTCATGTGGCCATGGAATCACAAGGTGTGGCAGCAGCTATGGAACAGGTCAACGTTATATCTAGTAAAGGTGCAGAAGGTGTTCAGGACACAAGTGCAGCGAGTCAGGAGCAACTATCCGCAATGGAGGAAATGTCAGCTTCAGCTCAGTATTTAGCGGTGCTCGCAGAAGATCTGCAAAAGACATTGTCCAGCTTCAAACTATAGGCTTCATAATATTGTTAAAACCAGCAGAGCAGCGGTTCTCCAGTAACGGAGATCGCTGCTCTGCTGTTTGTGGTTATAGCAGATTGGGAGCAAGTGCGAGCCAACTGATCTCAGTTGGTCAAGGGGGAGGGATGTAAGCTGGTCTCAGTAGGTCAGGAGCGGATAGACGTAGGCTAGTTTCAGCAGGTCAGGGGGAAAGATGTAAGTTGGTCTCAGTAGGTCAAGGGGGGAGAGATGTAAGTTGATCTCAGTAGGTCAGGAGCGTATAGACGTAAGTTGGTCCCAGCAGGTTGCGGGCAAACATATGCTATGTGATCTCCAGCCCACACTAGTGGTAAGACGGAGGCGTGGAAACAATAAAAACCTAGGAGATGATCGGTATGCTCATACATCGTAACCCCGTACCCCGTAACTCGTAACTCGTAACTCGTAACTCGTAACTCGTAACTCGTAACTCGTAACTCGTAACTCGTAACTCGTAACTCGTAACTCGTACCCCGTAACCCGTAACCCGTAACCCGTAACCCTAGTGTTCCCGGCAGATCTCTAGTTTTTCAAACACACTGTCTACTTGATATTCCCCAGTTTAAGGTCATCTGGGTCCGATGCGTGGGCTCATACCCATCCCCATATGCTATCGGACTCAGTAGCCGCTATTTGCATATTAATCGCCATTGGGGTAAGTTTCGGACTCCAGTGCAGCTATTGGTGTGGAAAACGCTGATAACTGGTGTTTTTTGCACCAATAGCGGCTATGTGGACCGATAACACCCGAAACAGAGGCAAATCCAGCAATTAAGGTCATCTGGGTCCGATGCGTGAGCTTATGCTCACCCCCAAAGGCTATCGGACTCAGTAGCCGCTATTTGCCCATTTATCGCCTTTGTAGCAAAGTTTCGGACTCCAGTGCAGCTATTGGCGTGGAAAACACTGATAACTGGTGTTTTTTGTACCAATAGCGGCTATGTGGTCCGATAACACCCGAAACAGAGGCAAATCCAGCAATTAAGGTCATCTGGGTCCGATAGCGTGAGTTCATACTCATCCCAACTGGTTTGGCGGACACAGCAGACGCCATTCGCTCATTTTGTGGCTTGGGAGTGGAGTTTAGGACTCAGTAGCCGCTATTTGCCCATTTATCGCCATTGGAGCAAAATTTCGGACACCAGTGCAGCTATTGGTGTGGAAAACGCTGATAACTGGTGTTTTTTGCACCAATAGCGGCTATGAGGTCCGATAGCATCCGAAATATAGCTAAATCCAGCAATTAAGGTCATCTGAGTCCGATAGCGTGGACTCATACTCATCCCCATAGGCTATAGGACACAGCCGCCGCTATTCGCACATTTGTCGCCATTGGAGCGAAGTTTCGGACACCAGTGCAGCTATTGGTGTGGAAAACGCTGATAACGGGTGTTTTTCGCACCAATAGCGGCTATGTGGACCGATAGCATCCGAAATATAGCTAGATCCAGCAATTAAGGTCATCTGGGTCCGATAGCGTGAGTTCATACTCATCCCAACTGGTTTGGCGGACACAGCAGACGCCATTCGCTCATTTTGTGGCTTGGGAGTGGAGTTTAGGACTCAGTAGCCGCTATTTGCCCATTTATCGCCTTTGGAGCAAAGTTTCGGACACCAGTGCAGCTGTTGGTGTGGAAAACACTGATAACGGGTGTTTTTTGCACCAATAGCGGCTATGTGGTCCGATAGCACCCGAAACAGAGGCAAATCCAGCAATTAAGGTCATCTGGGTCCGATAGAAAAACTCGGGAGCATGAATGTGATCGGATTAAACAAAAATTAGTGTTTAGTTCAAGACCAAAAAAAGAGGGAATTCCAATAGCTAGTTCACAGCTGTTGGGATTCCCTCTTGATTTTTTCAAAAAAACTCAGCGTGTATCCTTCCAGAAATTCAGAGGTTTCAGATCTGAGCTAATGACGTGGAATGTATAGCCTTCTTTTTTCAATGACTCTAAGATACGCGGAAGTACTTTAAGTGTAGCTTTTTGATCATGCATCAGAATCACTGGATTGGTCTGCGATTTCTGCAGCTTATGAACCTGATTCATTACCGAATTATAGATCGTCGTACTAGCATCCTTGTATTTCCAATCCTCTGAGTCCACGTTCCAATCCCATAGATGATAACCTTGAGCCAGCACTTTATCTCTAAAGGCCTTTGTGAAATAAGGCTTGCTTCCATAAGGAGGACGAATCAGTGTAGTGCTTTGACCTGTAATCTTTTTCAAAATGGCGTTATCGTTATCCATCTCTCCCAGCGCAGCCGCAGGTGAAGCATAAAACTTCTCTTTCCGGTGCGTCATTCCATGCAATGCGAGACCATGCCCTTCATTCGCAATCCGTTTCACTTGCGCAGTATGCTGGTTCATATTCGGTCCGATCATGAAAAAAGTTGCCTTCGCATCATATTTTGCCAAAATATCAAGCAATGTAGAAGTTGTAGCCGTTGGCCCATCATCAAAGGTGAGGTATACGGTCTTACCTTGCTTCCCAACAGTTGGCGTAGAAGTTCCAGGAGTTGCGGTTGGCTTCAATTCCTTTTTAAACTTACTTACAAATGTTGCATCATCTAATGTAGCCGAGCCATCTTTTACACGCAATAAATATTGATCTGCTTTAAAAGAAATTCCAAAACCAAGATAAGAGGTCAATTTCAGTGGAACCATTGTTTTTCCGTTTTTCAAAAATGTACTCATGGATATGGTCTTTCCATCGCCTAGAGTAGCTGTTGCATGATCATTCAGCAGTTTGATTGATCTGTTCTGACCTGTAACTTTTATCCCATCGCTCACTCCAGTTAGCGTTAACTTAAGTTCCTGTGATAGATCACGTAGAGGAACGTAATAGGTATCTTTTACCGAAACTGCTTCAATAGTTGTTAACTTATCGTTCACACCTAACCTAAGGGAGCCTGCACCTGCTGCATTCACTGAATCTATCGCTCGTATTGATCCGGAACCAATGAATAATACGATTAATAATAGCCATACTTTCTTTAAAGACATCGTCAAAAATCTCCTATCTATGTATATTTGTCTATTACCTTATCATACATTGATAGAATGAAATTTGAGAGATTGTAACCCCCAGCAGAATAATTTGTTACCTTTTAGAAGTTAACTGTGATTTCAACCACAATCATAAAAAGCACGCGACTCCGGCTAAATACTGGCGCATCAACAAAAAATGGTTAAAATCACCCTGTTTTGCGCAGAATAGATGTGTCTAAATTAGCAACTTTAGTAAACTATTGAACAAAGTTTGAACGGAATTTTTCAACCTATAAACAGCGCCGTTACAGTGATCTTTATCATACTATTAGAAACTTGTAACAAATTGATCACACATATTTAACTTGTTCGCCATTATTAAGGTCTTTTTTAGTCTAAATGGAAAAATAAGTCTTTTGCTTTCTTCTCCATAAATTCTTACTATATATAAAGGTTAATGTTGAGGGTTAATAAAAGAAGTATTGAAGGAAGGAGCTTAAGCATGAACAAAAAGGGACCGTTATACGCTTTATTTCTCAGCCTAATTTTACTCTTGCCAGGATGCAGTTCAATCGCTGTTCTGAATCCGAAGGGGCCGGCTGCAAGAACTTTATCTGACACGATCATTCTCTCCATTGTTATGATGCTCGGCGTTCTGGCAGTTGTCTACATCTTATATGTCTTTGTGCTTTTGAAATACCGTGCTAAAAAAAGCAACGAAGATTATATTCCTCCTCACGAGGAAGGAAACAAATGGCTGGAGGCTATCTGGATTACCATTCCGATTATTATCGTGGCATTCCTCTCCGTAGTCACCGTCAAAACAACAGTAGATGTAGAAAATGTTGCAGCGGATTATAAAGATCAGAAACCGCTTGTAATTTATGCTTCCTCCTCTAACTGGAAATGGCATTTCAGCTACCCAGAAGAAGGTATCGAAACAGTAAACTACGTTAACATTCCAGTTCACCGCGCTGTAGAGTTCAGATTGTATTCTTTCGGTACGATCTCAAGTCTTTGGATCCCACAATTGGGAGGACAAAAATACGCGATGAGCGACATGATCACAACCTTGCATCTTTCAGCTGATACTGTAGGTTCTTATGTCGGAAGAAATGCGAACTTTAATGGTAAGGGTTTTGCCCACATGGAGTTTGAAACACTTGCGATGACAGATAAGGACTATCAGGAATGGGTGAAAGACGTTAAAGAAACGGCGGGTCCACTGACGGAAGATGAATTTAAAGGTCTTTTGGAAATGGAACATGTCGGACGTAAAACGTATACGAATACTCACTTATCCTTTAGCCCGCCTCCGGGAAGCCATGGTGACCATATGAGTAATGGTGGCACTGAAATGGATACGGATAACGGAAGTATGGAGCATCAGGATAATAAAGAAATTCACCCGACTCCAGCACCATCCAGCGAGACGGAATTCAACACCGAGCCTAATCCAGAACTGGATGAGCCGACACCTAGTTCTCCATTAGAAGAGAGCACAACACATGACGGACACTAGTCAATGTTAATTGAACAACTTGAAAGGAGCGATTCCTAATGGATTGGGATAAATTTAAGGTCCACGGCGAACCCCTGATATACGGAGCTATGGCAAGTATTGTTCTGGCTACAATCGGGATTATCGTCGGCCTGACCTATTTTAAAAAATGGGGATATTTATGGCGCGAATGGTTGACTACTGTTGACCACAAACGTATTGGGATTATGTATATCCTCGCTGCATTGCTTATGCTTTTCCGCGGCGGCGTTGACGCTATTATGATGAAGCTGCAAACAGCAGCCCCGGACATGAAATTTCTTGACGCACAGCATTACAACGAGGTATTTACAACACACGGCTTGATTATGATCCTTTTTATGGCCATGCCGTTTATTATCGGTCTGATGAATGTTATCGTTCCGCTGCAAATCGGTGCTAGAGACGTTGCCTTCCCGCGTCTGAATGCTGTCAGCTTCTGGCTCTTCTTCTTTGGAGCTATGCTGCTTAACATTTCGTTTGTTATCGGGGGATCGCCAGATGCTGGTTGGTCCGCATATTTCCCGCTAGCAAGTTTAGAGTTCAGTCCAACGGTGGGTAATAACTATTACTCGCTCGCACTACAAATTTCAGGTATTGGTACGCTCCTCACAGGCGTTAACTTTATTGTAACGATTCTGAAAATGCGTGCACCAGGCATGAAGTTGATGAAAATGCCGATGTTTACTTGGTCCGTATTGATCACCAACGTAATTATCGTATTCGCATTCCCTGTGCTTACGGTTGCACTCGCGTTGATGATGTTCGACCGGTTGTTCGGCTCTCAATTCTTTACGATGGCCAATGGCGGTATGGATATGTTATGGGCCAACCTGTTCTGGGTATGGGGTCACCCTGAAGTATATATCGTTGTCTTACCGGCATTCGGTATTTATAGTGAAATTATCGCCACCTTCTCTAAAAAGAACCTGTATGGATATACATCCATGGTATTCAGTATGTTGATCATTTCCCTCTTGTCCTTCCTAGTATGGGCTCACCATTTCTATACAATGGGTCAAGGTGCTATGGTTAACAGCTTCTTCTCGATTACAACCATGGCCATTGCCGTACCAACAGGTGTGAAAATATTTAACTGGCTATTTACCTTACGAAAAGGGCGAATAACCTTTACGACACCTATGCTATACACCCTGGCCTTTATTCCGATCTTTACGATTGGTGGGGTAACAGGTGTCATGTTGGCTATGGCCAGTGCCGATTACCAGTACCATAATACTATGTTCCTGGTTGCCCATTTCCACTACGTTCTTATTCCGGGTGCGGTCTTCGCCGTTATCGCAGGGTTCCATTACTGGTTCCCTAAAGTATTCGGTTTCCGTCTGAATGAACGTCTTGGCAAGCATGCCTTCTGGTGGATTATCATTTCCTTTAACGTATCGTTCTTCCCGCTGTTTATTCTCGGACTTAAGGGTATGACCCGCCGACAATACACCTATTCTGCGGATACTGGATTTGGCCCGCTGAGTATGGTCTCATTCGTAGGTGCGATCGGTCTCGCTATTGGATTTGTAATCCTGGTTTATAACATTTACTGGAGTACTCGTTACGAACCAAGAGATACTGATGGAGATCCGTGGGATGCACGTACTTTGGAATGGGCAACGAAAAGCCCGATTCCAGCTTACAACTTCGCAGTGGTTCCAAATGTAAAAACACGCGATGCTTACTGGTCTGCTAAACAAGATAAAGTACCGCTTTTTGAAGATAAGATTACTAAGATTCATATGCCTAGCAACACAGGAAAACCATTTGTTTTGGGTGTTATCTTCTTCATTGCAGGGTTCTCTCTGGTCTTCAGTCTTTGGATTCCAGCGATCCTCTCTGGAGTAGGTATCCTCATTGTTCTAGCTGCTATGTCCTTTGATAGGGATCACGGATTCTACATCCCAGCAGAAGAAGTTATTGCTACTGAAAAGAAATTGCGGGGTGAGACAGTATGAAAATAGATGCGTCTAAGCCGCTTGAATACTCAACAGAAGAGAATAGTAATAAAATCTTTGGCTTCTGGGTTTTTCTAGGAGCGGAGATTGCACTGTTCGCTACATTGTTCACTGTTTACTTTGTAATGGTAGACCGTTTTGCCAGCGGCCCTAGCGGGCCGGATCTTTTCGAAATTGGTCCAGTAATGATCGAAACATTGCTGCTGCTGACAAGTTCGTTCACGATTGGTCTTGCAGTTCATGCCATGCGGCATGGTTACCAAAAAGCCATGATGGTCTTTTTCGGACTAACCCTTCTAATGGGTCTCGGCTTCCTTGGTATTGAAATTACGGAGTTTGTCACTTATGTTCACGAAGGGGCTACACTTCAAACCAGTGGTTTCCTATCCAGTCTCTTTGTACTGCTGGGAACACACGGAGCTCACGTATCGTTCGGGTTCCTGTGGGGTGCGGCTATTCTAATCCAGTTGAAGCGTCAAGGTATTAATCCGGCTACGGCCAATAAATCCTTTATCTTCTCGCTGTACTGGCATTTCTTGGACGTTGTCTGGATCTTTATTTTCAGCTTCGTCTATCTGAAAGGACTGATGTAGCATGATGAAGCAATTGTTTCCAATTCGCCATGTGATGGGTTTCTTAGCCTCTCTTGTCCTTTCTGTGGCTGCACTTGCTGTAATCTACCTTGATCTATCCAACACTGCGAACATGGCTATCCTGCTTGTTACAGCCCTCATTCAGGCTTCCTTGCAGCTCTTCCTGTTCATGCATATTGGTGAATCAGCAGATACCAAGAAAGAACTTTACATCAATATCGCCTATGCCTTATTCGTTGGTCTAGTTACGATATTCGGTACGCTCTTCATCTTCGTATGGGGCTGGTATGCTTAATTACAGACACTAATACTCAAAGGGACGTCTCTAAAGCCAAAATGGCTTAGGGACGTCTCTTTTTTTGCGTTTATTTCGGAGGTTAGTTGTAGCGGATGCCCGGAAATGAGCATCTTTTTAGGCAATAGCTGCACGGGACTCCGAAACTTCGCTCAATAGGCGGAAAATGTGCGAATAGCGTCATTTGAGTCCGAAAGCTACGGGGGATGAGGTTGGCTCGGTGCGATCGGACTCAGAGGAGCTTAAAAGCGGGAAACAGCGGCGTTTGGAGTTGTAACGGACCCCAAAGTCGCTATTGGTGTGAAAAACGCCCAAAATGAGCGCCTTTCTAGGCAATAGCTGCACTGGAGTCCGGAACTTCGCTCAATAGGCGAAAAATGTGCGAATAGCGTCATCTGGGTCCGAAAGCTAGCGGGGATAAGGAGGCTCGGCGCGATCGGACTCAGATGACCTTATAAGCGGAAATCAGCGGCTTTTGGAGTTGTAGCGGACCCCAAAGCCGCTATTGGTGTGAAAAACGCCCAAAATGAGCACCTTTCTAGGCAATAGCTGCAGTGGAGTCCGAAACTTCGCTCAAAAGGCGGAAAATATGCGGATAGCGTCATCTGGTCCGAAAGCTACGGGGGAGATAAGGGGGGGCGGCGCGATCGGACTCAGATGAGCTTAAAAGCATGAATTAGCGTCATTTGGAGTTGTAACGGACCCCAAAGTCGCTATTGGTGTGAAAAACGCCCAAAATGAGCGCCTTTCTAGGCAATAGTTGCACTGGAGTCCGAAACTTCGCTCAAAAGGCGGAAAATGTACGAATAGCGGCATCTGAGTCCGAAAGCTACGGGGGATGAGGATGGCACGGCGCTGTCGGACTCAGGTGACCTTAAAAGCTGGAAACAGCGTCATTTGGAGTGGTAACGGACCCCAAAGTCGCTATTGGTGTGAAAAACGCCCGAAATGAGCGTCTTTCTAGACAATAGCTGCAGTGGAGTCCGAAACTTCGCTCAAAAGGCGGAAAATGTGCGAATAGCGTCATCTGAGTCCGAAAGCTACGGGGGATGAGGATGGCACGGCGCTGTCGGACTCAGATGACCTTATAAGCGGAAATCAGCGTCATCAGGGTCCTAAAACTACTGTGGATGAGGTTGGCTCGGCGCGATGGGACGTAATTTTGATTAATAGCAAGGAATAGATAAATCCCGAAGGAAAATCTTGGGGATTTTTTTGTTGACATATAAATAAAACTGTATTAATAATAGTAGTACAGTTAGTACACATCATAATGGATTTAATGCAAGATAGTGGAAGGAGGAAGGTTATGTTCGAACTGGACGTTCGTAGTCGGAAGCCGATTTATGAGCAGCTGACCGATAAGGTCAAGGAGATGATTCTGCATGGTATTTTGCAGACGGATGAACAGCTACCTTCTGTAAGGACGTTATCCCAGCAGCTAACCGTGAATCCCAATACGATTCAGAAGGCTTACCGTGAATTGGAACGTGAGGGATATATCTATTCATTACAGGGGAAAGGAAGTTTTGTAGCCCCAGTGAAAAAAGAACAAAATGCGATCAAAAAAGCGGAAGTCCGGAACGAGTTGCTGAGGCTGATGGCGGAGGCGGTATACCTTGGGTTCACCGCAGCTGAGATTAGTTCTTTGTACCAACAAGTGGAGAAGCAAAGAGAAGGAGGGAAGAGTGATGATTGAGATTCGGGGAGTCAGCAAGTTATTTCAAGGCGAGAAGGCAGTCGACGATATCTCTTTAACGGTACATAAAGGAACAATTTATGGGCTGCTCGGCTCTAATGGCGCGGGTAAAACTACGCTGCTCAAAACATTGGCGGGCATCTACTCTCCAGATAAGGGGACCGTGCGGGTGGATGGTGAAGCGGTATTCGAACACCCGACGACTAAGCAACGGGTTATTTTTATGCCGGATGCTCCTTACTTTTTCCCACAATCCACCATGCTGCAAATGGCGGCCTTCTATCGCTCGATTTATCCGAGCTGGAATCAGAAGCGTTTTGAAGATTTGGGAACCGTATTTCAGCTCGATAAAAAACGCAAACTCAGTCGTTTCTCCAAAGGGATGCAGCGGCAAGCGTCATTTTGGTTATGTTTAAGCTGTATGCCGGATGTGCTGATTATGGATGAACCGATTGACGGATTAGATCCGGTGATGCGGCGTCAGATCAAAAACCTGCTATTTCAGGAGGTTGCTGAACGCGAGTTGACGGTAATCATTTCTTCCCATAACCTTCGTGAGATTGAAGATCTGTGCGATCATGTCGGGATTATGCATGGTGGGAAGATGTTGATTGAGAAGGATCTGGATGATCTTAAGGCGGATACACATAAGATTCAAGTGGTGTTCCGAGATGAACGGCATGAGATTCCGTTAGCTGCCAAGTTACAAGTTCTGCATCAAGAGCGCCGGGGAAGTGTGAACCTATATATTGTAAAAGGGGATCGTGAACGGATCAAAGCGGCTTTTCAGGTGTACGAGCCATACGTATTCGATTTGCTTCCATTAACGTTAGAAGAGATCTTTATTTATGAAATGGGGGATGTCGGATATGATGCGCAGCCATTACTACTTTAATAGCAGTATTTTTCGCCAGAACTTCCGCCAGCATGGCTGGATAGGGATTATATATGCACTCGGCTTATTATTTGCACTTCCATTACAGCTCTTCATGAGCAGCAATCCGGATGCAAAACCGCAGGAAGTTGATCATTTATTTCGCATAGCTGGTAGTGTGCAAGCCTTGTTTATCATTACGATCCCAGTTGCCGCAGGACTATTCTTATTCCGATACCTTCAGGCAAAATCACCTGCAGATCTTTGGCATAGCCTGCCTTTACGCAGAGAGCATATATTTACAGCTCATCTGACGAGTGGACTTACCTTACTATTGCTGCCTGTTTGGTTAACTGCTGGGGTGGTTGCCGTTGTTAAGCCGTGGAGTGGTAATTTTTATATTTTTCAAGGCGCAGATATTTGGCAATGGTGTATTACAGTTAGTATTCTGACTTTGTTCCTCTTTTGCTTTAGTGTTTTTGTGGGAATATGTACGGGCCAATCTATTCTTCAGGGAATTATCATTTATATTTTGCTTATTCTTCCTGCTGTACTGATCTCATTAATCCACAGCCATTTAGCTATGTATCTTTATGGATATGCAAATGCAAACTCTAACTTGCGTGATTCTATTTCGCAGATATGGTCTCCTTTTGTTCATATCGTGTATTATTTTACCGGCAAACCCTTCACCAATACAGAATTATGGATTTATGGGGTATTGGCACTTCTATTTATCGGGTTGTCGTACCTGTTATACCGTAAACGTAATACGGAAAAAGCGGGTCAGGCTATTGCCTTTGGATATTTCAACCCACTGTTTAAAGCAGGGGTTATGTTATGTGCCATGCTTATTGCCGGTAATTATTTTGCGCAAATGAAGCAACAGCAAATGGGCTGGGTGATTGGTGGATATGCCATCGGAGCCATTATTGGTTATGTTGCCGCAGAAATGATTGTTCGGAAAACATGGCAGATTATGACGCGTAAAATGGTAGCTGAGTTTGCAGTTTATGCGGTAATGATAGGGTTACTTCTGTATATCCCGGTATCAAGTGTTACGGGGTATGAAGCCAGAGTGCCTTCCGGTGATAAGATTAGCGGTGTATATATGGGAGCTAACTACCGGTTGTATGCCCCAACGGATGATTTGTACACTACACCCTACATGGGGCAGAACCCTTTTTCCGATGATAAAGATTATATAGAAGCTGTCCGTAAACTCCATCAAGCGGTAGTTGCGGTACGTCCAGAACTTACCTCACAACAATACGTTTATGAATATTTTACTCTGGCTTATCAATTGGAGAATGGTCACAAGCTAGTGAGGGAATACTGGATCCCTAATAAGGGGTTTGAATCAGAGCTCAAGGCGGTTAAGGATACCGAAGCTTACAAGTATGAAAAGTATAATTTAGCTCTCTTAGACAAAGACCTGGATTATATGTGGGTTACTAACAGGAATAAAAAAGTAGCGATCTCTGATCCCGGGGAAATTTTAGAGCTAAAGGAGATTATCAAACGCGAAATTTTGAATATGTCCTACGAAGTACAGATAGATAAGGATGGAATACCTGATGTGGCTAATATCCAAATAGAGGTAAAGGCAAAAGAGGACAGCAATCAAGTTTCTTCAAGTTATGGTTATAATTATCCATGGAAATCTTCTTTCCATGAGCTTGAAAAGTGGATGAACGAAAAAGGTTATGCCGATAAAATACAAATAACAGCTGAAGATATCCAATCGGCAGAGATTATAAAAGATGATTATATGGACGAGCAAACACCTAAGAACCCTACTAGTCCTGAACAAAGAGTAGCGCTTGCACGCGAAAAGAATCGTACGGCTGTTACGAAGGATAAGACATTATTAACAGATATTTTGGACCATCATTTCCATTATGGTGTTGAGAATGGCAACTACATTGTGAAGTTGATGTACAAAGAGGGTTATAGCGATTTCGTAATGTTAAAAGAATCGGATATGACGCCTGAATTGAAAGCATTGCTGAAATAAGTTAAGAATAAGTTAAGAATAAGTTTAGAATAAGGTAAGTAAAAGATTACAGATAAAAGACTACTGGTTGACATAAACTGGATAGTTGGATTATGCTTTTGGAGATAGGAGAAGGATGAAATGGAACTTTTAGATCAGCCTCTGAACCAGTATATTCGTTCCGGTAAAATAACATCGCTGTATTAACTGGTAAGGAGTTTTGTATTTAGGTGAAGCCCGACCATGGACGATAGAGTCCATGGTCTTTTTTGCATAGTAAGAGGTAATACATGGATGTGTGATTGCTGTAATGCCTCTGGAATCTGCTTCGAAGAGATCCTTTAGTAGAATAATATAAATAGGAAAAATTGAGGTGAAAATATAATGTTAAGCAATACAGCGGAAGTGTCGTTAAGTAAATTTATGACTAAGCTGCTTCGGCATACCCCGGAGCAATATGGTCTTATTTTGGATCCAGAGGATGGTTCCTGTAGGTTGGATGATTTACTGTTTGTTATTGTAAGCACTCCTAGATGGTCAGAGGTGACTGTGGGAGATATTCGGCAAGTGGTTGCAGGTTGCGACAAGCAACGATTGGAAATCGTTGATGACCGGATCAAAGCCCGGTACGGGCATAGCCACACAAAAATCACTTATGAGCCGGGGACTCCGCCTGCTATACTTTTTCACGGAACTCATTCTGGTGTGCTTTCTGTGATTTTGGAGGAGGGGCTCCAATCGATGGGACGGCAGTATGTTCATTTGTCTGAAGGGACTCATTTTGCCAGTTTAGCCGGAAGTCCGCAGAGGGAAATTGATATTGTTAACCGTTGATACGATTAGAGCGGGTCAAATGGGTGTAACCTTTTATAAGGCGGGTAATAAGGTATGGTTGGCAGGTCATATACCGCCTTCCTGTCTTAAGGTGTACCCCGTAAGTTGAACTAGATCGACGTTTGGTCAGGAGGCATAATAACATGGATGAAATTCCAGATCACTTAGATCACGGATTACAGATTGTATTTATTGGATTCAATCCTAGTATCCGTTCTGGCGAGGTAGGACATCATTACGCGAATCCGCGGAATAATTTCTGGAGAATATTACATCAGTCTGGACTTACTCCCCGGTTGTATGATGCGTCTGAGGATGGGGACTTGCTTAAGCTGGGCTATGGGTTTACAAATATTGTTGCCCGTCCCACACGGGGAATCGACGATATTACTCGTGAAGAATACCAGGAGGGTCGGGAAATGCTTCGCTCCAAGCTGGAGAAATATCGGCCTCAAGTCGCCTGTTTTGTAGGTAAGGGTGTGTATACAGAGTTTAGCCGCAGAACAAAAGCTAACTGGGGATTTCAAGGGGACGTGCCTCCAAAGGTAGATGGTGTCCGTGAATTTGTTGCACCCTCTTCTAGCGGATTAGTTAGAATGCCGATGGAAGAGATCGTTGGGATTTATCGCAGATTAGCCGAGTTTACGCAAGAGAACGATGGGTGATTGATGTATTCGGAGGTAGGGTGCTAAAGGACACAGGAGTCGCTAAAAGTAACAAATCACTCTAATTTGTGCGCTATCGGACACCAATGCAGCTATTGGGTGGAAATAGACTGAATATGAGTCCATTTTGGGTAGATAGCGTCTCTGGAGTCCGAAAACACGACTAAATGGCCGAAAATCCACGAATAACGGCGCCTGAGTCCGTAAGAGTAAAAGCTGGGGAAATTGGCCATGGATCTCCGTAAATCCGTAGACCCCGCAGATCCCGCAGATCCCGCAGATCCCGCAGATCCCGTAGCTCTCGTAAGGTCTGGCAAACTCTCGCATCTCAGTTATCTCTCGCTACCCTCAAACACAAAAGGAGCAAGATTCCATATCGGAATCTTGCTCCTTTTATAACTTCAAAGGGCAGTCTCAGTATATGAGACATGCCCTTAGTCCCTAATACATTAGGTCTCAATCAGCAGCAGAATGATAGAGGATAAGGATAGGCAAACACTAATCAGGCAAAGCACGGCAACGACCTGCTTCTGGTTCAGGCCTGCCCGAAGCAGGCGGTAATGAGCCTGGGTGGCATCGGCTTGATAAATGGACTTGCCTTGGATGAAACGTTTGACTACGACAAAAATGTTGTCGAAGATCGGTACGCCCAGCGCCAGAATCGGGATGAACAGCGACAGGACGGTGGCTTGCTTGAACGCGCCGTCGAGTGCAATGACCGCAAGGATGAAGCCGAGAAAGGTTGCCCCGGCGTCGCCCATAAAGATTTTGGCGGGCGGCTTATTGTAGCGCAGATAAGCAAGCGTAACGCCAATCAGTGAAATTGCCATAATGGCAGATGAGGATTGCCCCTTTGCCAGTGCGACAACAAATAACGTAATCGCCGAAATGGCCGTCAAGGCACCAGCCAGACCGTCCATGCCATCCGAGAAATTAATAACTGTGGTTACACCGAAGATCCAGATAATCGTCAGCAGAAACGATAGAATGACAGGCAAAACGATATAATCGCCTGAGAATGGATTGTAGAATCCGGTAAAGGCGTTGCCAGAAACATAAACCAGGATCGCTGCGCTAACTTGTACAATTAACTTGGGCAGAGCTGGGAAATCTTTGCCTTTCGTTTTGTACCAATCATCCACCGTGCCTATGGTCAGCAACAGTACGCCACCTACAAATAATGCGACAGTCTCCATGGAGAAATCACGCGCGAACACCAGATAAGTGATAAAAAATCCGATGAATATGGCGTAGCTGGCCGTTAGCGGAATGGGCTCTCTATGAATTTTACGCTCAACGTCCTGCCGAGGCTTGTCCACAAAATCAAGCCGAAAAGCAAGCTTGCCGAGCGGCGGAATTAGAAAGTAGACGATAAGAAATGACATTAGAAATGATAAAACGTATAAAATGACGCTCACCACCGTTTTCTTTTTAAAATACCACAGATCGATTAAATCTACCTTAAAAAAGTAAAATTTTGTCGTGAGGGGTGTGAAGTTGACTTGCCAGCAACGCTGTAGTACCTTGTTGAGAAAAGCCTTTGGGGGATATTTATGAAATACGATGTTATTTTATTT
This sequence comes from Paenibacillus sp. FSL H8-0315, assembly GCF_038005365.1. Lineage (NCBI taxonomy): Bacteria > Bacillati > Bacillota > Bacilli > Caryophanales > Paenibacillaceae > Paenibacillus > Paenibacillus sp. FSL H8-0315. The sequence goes on from NZ_JBBOTA010000001.1 coordinate 4,395,521, forward strand.
GATGCCGACGATACGTTGTTTGATTATGGAATGGCAGAAAGTCACGCGTTGTCTAATGCCTTTCTACACTTTGGGATGCCCACAGGTGCAGCAGATTATGCTGCCAGTTATCAAGAGATTAACCACGCATTGTGGAGGGATTTAGAACAAGGAAGGATTTCATCTGCGGCGTTGCGGGTAGAGCGGTTTAATCGGTTGTTTGCTGCACATGCGCTTGAGCTTGATCCTGAAACATTCAGTGAGGCCTATCTACGTTTCTTAGGCGAAGGAACCTTTCTGATGCAGGGAGCAATCGAGCTATGCGGAGAGCTTGCAGATTGCCGCCTGGCGATTATCACGAATGGAATCAAGGATGTGCAAACTTCCAGAATCCAAGGCTCGCTGCTGAGTGATACATTTGAGCAGATCATTATCTCAGAGGAGGCAGGATGTCAGAAGCCAGAGACGGGGATTTTTGATTATGCTTTTGCCAAATTGGGGATTGAGGATAAGGAAAAAGTATTGATTGTGGGTGACTCCTTAACCTCTGATATTCAAGGCGGAATTAATTATGGGATTGATACCTGCTGGTTTAACCCGCTAGGGAAGATTAATGAGTCCGGCGTTCAGCCAAAATACGAAATCCGAAACCTGTCGGAGCTACTAGATATTGTAGGGAAAGCCACTAACCTTCAATAAAAAAATAAGGTGTGAGCGCATAAGCGGCTCACACCTTTTATTTAGTAACCTGAAGAGGTTTATTGCCGAGTATCCAGCGGCTTTAGATACGCCTCGATTTGCTGGCGTTTCGATTCCAGAAATGGCGGCAGCGCAAGCGATTCACCTAAACTTTCCATAGGCTCATCTGTAGCAAAGCCTGGTCCGTCTGTAGCTAACTCAAAAAGGATGCCGTTAGGCTCGCGGAAATAGAGGGAACGGAAGTAGAAGCGGTCGACGAAACCGGAATTAGGAAGCTGCGCCTGGCGGATGTGTTCGATCCATTGCTTCAATTCGTCTTCATTATCTACGCGGAATGCGACGTGATGTACCCCGCCACGTCCCAAATGCTCTTGCTCCAGATCATTGCGTTCCTCCAGATGAACCTCAGCACCTGATCCGCCTTCACCAGTCTCGAATACGAGCACATCTGGCTGACCGGCAACTGTTGAAGGGTAGGTTCCTATACGGCGGAAGCCGAGCAACTGCTCCAGCACTACCGCTGTATGTTCTGCACTTTCTACTGTGAGATGTGCGGGTCCTAAGCCTACAATGCCATATTGGGCAGGTACTGGGCTTTTAGCCCAAGGAGTACCGCCGGCAACACCGTTATCATTTTCGTCGGATACGAGAATGAAACGTTGGCTCTCGTGATCGCGGAAGGATAAAGTCTGGCGTCCACCAAGTTCCTGTATCGTCCCATGCTCCACGTTAAGCTCGGTGAAGCGATGCTCCCAGTAGGTAAGTGCGGCATCGCTTGGCACTCGAAGGGAGAGCGCGGAGATGCTGTTATTGCCCTCACGGTTGCGGCCTGCCATCGGAAGCTCGAAAAAGGTTAATTCGGTTCCGGGATTACCCTTCTCATCTCCATAGAATAAATGGTACACTGAAATATCATCCTGATTTACTGTTTTTTTAATGAGACGCAGTCCGAGTACCTCTGTATAGAACTTAAAGTTCTCCTGTGCTTTGCCTGTAATAGCTGAGACATGGTGAAGTCCTTTTAACGTTAAACTCATGGTAGTTACCTCCTTGTAAATGCTTTGGGTTTGTGGATTATTTTAATTTATTTTTAATATATCGATAGAATCTTTGGTGAATATTATTAAGTTACTATAATTTTAATAGTAATAAGAAACTTTTGCAAGTGGATATTAATGTTTCATGAAATTTAATTCATACATAAGGAGAGAGTATAGTGCACACAACAACAAGCTTGATGAAACAATTACAGGAGTTAGGGATTGATCCACGGGGGACCATTCTAGTTCATTCCTCGTTAAAAAGTGTTGGCGAAGTAGAAGGAGGCGCGAACACGGTGCTGGATGCACTCAGTGAATATATGAAGGATGGGCTGCTTGTTTTGCCAACGCATACATGGGCTTATATTAATGCGGATAATCCGCGCTTCTTTGTTCAAGATTCCCCATCTTGTGTAGGGATATTACCGGAGCTGTTCAGAAAACGTCCAGGTGTTGTCCGCTCTTGGCATCCGACTCACTCTGTAGCGGCTTTGGGTGTTGATGCTGAGGCGTTTACTGCAGGGGATGAACGTTGGGATACGCCATGCGCCCGTGGTTCAGTGTGGGGCAAGCTGCTTGATCGGAAGGCGGAAATAGTACTGCTGGGCGTCGATCTGCGGCGGAATACGTTCATTCACGGTATTGAAGAGTGGGTGGATATTCCGGGCAGAATGACGGATAGTCATGAGGAATTATATACGGTGACGCCGGGTGGCGATGAAATCATGGTGCCTTCTCGCAGACATTGTGGTCTCTCTTGGTCGGAGCATTTTTGGAAAGTGGAACGCGAGCTTGAGGAAGGCGGTGCCATGCGTAAGGGGAACTTCGGGGATGCACTAGTTAGAGTGTGTGGAACAGTAGAAACGACGGATATTTTAAGCCTGATGCTAAAAGAGAATCCTGATCTTTTCTCCGATAATGAACCGCTGCATGGTGAGTCCAAACCAGATCCGCTTCCAAAGACCAGACGTGAACAACCGTAGGTGGGAGAGGCTAAACCATTTTTTCAGCACGCACAATCTGGAAGCCGCTATCAATGTATGGTATATTAATCTCACTAAAACATAGTAAGGAGATTGGAAATGGAAAAAACATTGGTCTTTGGACACAAAAATCCGGACACGGATACTATTTGTTCGGCAATTGCTTATGCAGCACTCAAAAAAGAATTAGGCTGGGATGCTGAGCCAGTTCGCCTGGGAGACGTTAGTGGTGAAACGCAATTTGCGCTTGATCATTTCGGAGTAGAGGCTCCTCGTCTGGTAGAGAACGTAGCTGGAGAAGCTAATCAGGTTATTCTTGTTGACCATAATGAACGCCAGCAAAGTGCGAATGACATTGATCGAGTGCGTGTAATTGAAGTTATCGACCATCACCGGATCGCTAATTTTGAGACTGCACATCCGTTATACTACCGTGCTGAGCCAGTAGGCTGTACTGCTACTATTCTTAATAAAATGTATAAAGAAAACGGTGTAGCTATCCCTAAAGACATCGCCGGATTGATGTTGTCTGCAATCATTTCTGATTCCTTACTGTTTAAATCTCCAACCTGCACCGCTGAAGATGTAGCTGCAGCACGCGAATTGGCTGAAATCGCTGGTGTAAATGCAGAAAGCTACGGCCTTGATATGCTGAAGGCTGGTGCTGATCTTAGCGACAAGAGTATCGCTCAACTGATCTCCTTGGATGCTAAGGAATTCAAAATGGGTGAATACAAAGTAGAAATCGCCCAAGTGAACGCGGTCGACGTTAATGATGTACTCTCCAAGCAGGCTGAACTGGAAACTGCACTGACTTCCATTATTGCTGAAAAAGAATTGGATCTGTTCCTGTTCGTAGTTACTGATATCCTCAACAACGATTCGGTGGGTCTGGCTCTGGGCCGTGTTGCAGGTGCAGTAGAACAGGCGTACAACGTGAAGCTTGATGACAATAAAGCACTTCTTAAGGGTGTAGTATCCCGTAAATCGCAAATCGTACCGGTACTTACAGAGACAATTGCTAAACTGTAAAGCATTTTGACAGTTGCGTTGTATTTTGTACAATAGAAATCCTGTCTATGAGAGTAGATTGGATAAAAAGAGCTCATGCCCCATCAGTAGTTAAGATGGTGACATGAGTTCTTTTTGTTTTACGGCGTATTCTGCTACAATATTTTGGGAGGGGATCCAACTGATCCTCTTCCAATTGCATGAACTTTGAACCAGCATGAGGAATATGACAAAGGGATAGGGGATATTGGAAATGGAATTGTTTGCAGCATTGGAACGGGACGACTACGAGGAATTATTATTTTGTCAGGATAAGGCATCGGGATTAAAGGCGATCATCGCGATTCATGACACGACACTAGGACCAGCACTGGGTGGAACACGGATGTGGACCTATGCTACGGAAGAGGAAGCTATTGTTGATGCGCTTCGATTAGCAAAAGGGATGACCTATAAAAATGCAGTATCCGGCCTGAATTTGGGTGGTGGGAAAACAGTAATCATTGGAGATCCCAAGAAGGATAAAAATGAAGCCATGTTCCGTGCTTTCGGAAGATACATACAAGGTTTAAATGGACGGTACATAACTGCTGAAGATGTAGGGACTACGGAAGAGGACATGAACATTATTTATCAAGAGACAGATTATGTTACTGGCACCTCACCTACGTACGGTTCTTCGGGCAATCCGTCACCAGCAACGGCTTACGGTGTTTACCAAGGAATGAAGGCAGCCGCTAAAGCCGCCTTTGGCAGTGATTCGCTTGAAGGGAAGACAGTAGCTGTTCAAGGCGTGGGGAACGTGGCCTTTACACTGTGCAAACATCTTCATGAAGAAGGAGCACAGCTTATCGTAACGGACATCCATAAACCAGCCGTTCAACGTGCAGTAGAGGCCTATGGCGCCAAGGCTGTAGATCCAGGCGATATCATCAGTGTAGATTGTGATATTTATGCTCCTTGCGCTCTTGGAGCGACAATTAACAATGAATCCTTACGGGTAATCAAGGCGAAAGTGATTGCAGGAGCTGCTAATAATCAGCTGAAGGATTCCTCGCATGGTGATGCACTTCATGAGATGGGGATTGTATATGCTCCAGATTACGTGATTAATGCAGGTGGCGTCATTAATATTGCGGACGAGCTGAACGGCTATAATAAGGAACGTGCCTTTAAGCAGGTGGCGAAGATTTACGACAATATTACCCGCGTAATGGAAATTTCCCGTTTGAACGGAATACCTACTTATGCCGCTGCGAACCAGCTTGCAGAGGACCGGATAGCGCTATTAAGAAATAGCCGCAGCACCTTCCTGCGTAATGGTCAACATGCACTTAGCAGAAGATCGCTGCGGGGATAAGCTGTAAAAAAACTCGGCAAGCTCCATCCGATTACAACTTCGGAGGGACTGCCGAGTTTTTTATGCTCTTTTATTTCTACAAGAAACGTTTATTCTCTTTCGAGGACGGTAACGTGGTTTCTGCTTATTCCTAATTACTGAACCTTTTGCGGTTCTGGGTAAGTGACGCCGAAGGTGTCGACCGTCACCTTTTTCATGACTGGTGGCTCATCTGGACGATCAGAACCGTCACGAGGCAGGCTCACAATTCTTTTTACAGCTTCGATACCTTCAGTTACTTTACCAAAAGCGGCGTAGCTTCCATCTAGACTAGGGTAAGCTGCATCCATAATAAAGAACTGGGAACCGGCAGAGTCAGGAGCCTGTGATCTTGCCATGGATAGAACACCTTCTGTATGCAGAAGGTTATTGGTGAACCCGTTGCCAGAGAACTCTCCGGCGATACTGTAACCCGGGCCTCCCATACCTGTGCCATCAGGGTCGCCGCCTTGAATCATGAAGTCAGGAATTACTCTATGGAATATAGTGTTATCATAAAATCCTTTTTGAATAAGTGAGATGAAATTGTTTACGGTGTTAGGGGCAACCTCAGGGTATAGCTCAGCTTGGATGATATCCCCGTCTTCCATTTCAATGGTTACTAAGGGATGACTTGCCGTAGCTGAAGGAACGCCTTCAGTTGGGGCTGCACCTTCCCCAGGTGCTGATCCGCTGCTTCCATTATTACTGCTTGCATTGTTATTGTTTGGTTTGTTACCGCAACCTGCCGCAATAACCATGACCAGGCATAACATGATCAGAAGAATAGCGGATTTTGTTCGTGTAGACTTCACTAAATAATCTCTCCTTTTTATTGAATAATCTCGTAGGTACTTCCCATAATACCTCCTTTGTCCTATTACATGCAAAGGTCAGTTATGACTTCTGGGATTGGCACATCTTAAAAAGAAGTTTACAATGGTAGGATGTTTCCAAAGAGAACATCGAGAAAGGATGTGCATAGGATGCTCTTTTCGTGGAAGCGGAATTTGATCGTGCTTTGGATAGGGGTTTTCTTTTGTAGTACAGCTTATTCGATCTCGATTCCCTTTCTTTCCATTTTTTTGAGCGACGAACTTGGGGTTTCAAATCATTTGGAGATTTGGTCAGGGGTTAGTTTTGGAATAACCTTTCTTGCCAGCGCTTTAATCTCTCCCTATTGGGGTTCGCTAGCCGACAAGTATGGTCGGAAACCGATGCTTATTCGCTCGGGTTTTAGTCTGGCAGCTTTATACCTTATTAATTATTTTGTACATGATCCTTATGTTTTTTTGATTGTGCGTGTGCTGCAAGGACTGCTTGCCGGTTTTGTTCCAGCAGCTATTGCAATGGTAGCCACCAATACACCTGAGCATAAGACGGGGTACGCTTTAAGTATTATGTCTACAGCCGGAGCGACAGGTAGTATTATTGGACCATTAATTGGCGGTGTAGTGAGCTATTATACCAGCAACCGGATTGCTTTTTTATTCTCAGCGGGTATTGTACTTATCTCAGCGCTCATTGCTACTTTTTTTGCAAAAGAGGAGAACTTCGACCGTTCGGCTCCAAGGTCACATGTAAGTGATGATATCAGGGAAGCGAGAAGTAACCGAGCTTTTATTACTTTGCTCTCGCTGGCGGGAATCAGTACCTTCTCCGTTATGATTCTGGAACCGTTAATCCCAATTTATCTACTGGACATGGGGATCTCCAAAAATAGTGCCTCGCTAAGCTCGGGAATCGTATTCTCCGCTGTGGGGATTGCTACGGTGCTGATGGCTCCGCAGTGGGGCAGACTCGGCAGCCGAAAAGGCTTTGGGATGATCTTATTTATTGGACTGATCGGGGGCGGGATCGGTAATATTCTACAGTTTTTTGTTTCGGGCTATGTAGAGTTCGCTATCCTTCGCTTTGCATACGGCTTGTTCTATGCAGGTGTGCTGCCGTCAGTCAATGCCATGATTGTACAAGTAATTGAGCCGGGATTCCGTGGACGGGCCTTTGGCCTGAATCAGGCGGCATCTCAGCTTGCGACGATGGCTGGACCGATTATCGGCGGCTTATTGGGCGCGTTTATTCCAATTCGTTGGGTGTTTGTAATCAATGGAGTGATGCTGCTGGTAGCAGCGATATTGGTTAAGACCCGCAAGCTGGAAGCACAAATCGCCGCTGCTCGTCCCGCAGAACAGCCAACAACGATGCAGGGCTAACTGCTACCTCAATGAGCATGTCGTTATTTAGAAATAACATAAAGCCGCCGGGCTCACAGCCCGGCGGCTTTATTCATATTAAGCTGCTATTCTCCCTGCGAACCGTTCAAAACGTCTGTTCCCGGCATAACATCCAATGGCGGGGAGGCAGGGTCAATAATGGAATTTGGATATACATCGTCTGCATCTGGAACATCCTCCAGCGGCTGATCTTCTTCTTCCATCTCCAAGAGTTCCTCATCCTTAGTATAATCCGTATCATCTAGGGTTAATCCTGCGGTTTCAGCGGCTAGATATGCATCGGATTCCACCAGCTCATCTCTTTCGATTACATCCTTAGGTGAGTTTAAACCAATATCTGCTGCCAAGTATTTATCGCCAACCAAGACAGGATCTGCGTCATCATCAACAATATCCTCTTCATCCATATCAGCTTGTATATAACGTTCATATTCAAAGTCAGCTTCAGTTTTATTTGGTGAACTATCCATAGCCGTTCACTCCTTTTTTATGATAAAATTTGAACTTCCTATGTTTATCTTTACCCGTTTGACCATGATCGAATCGCTGATCCAATAAATGGGTATGTCTATATTGGATTAGTAAAAAATGGGTGAAAGCAAAAGCCGATGAAAAACGTTCTTTTTCGAGAAAATTTACAAGAATAGGCAGGGATAGTGCGAAGCTTGTCGAAATTAAGAAGCATATATGAACGTTTAAACAACTAATGAATTACTGAGGTGCTACGATGAAGTTGCCAAAGCTCAATATAGCGGCTGCTTTTTTATTAATTCTACTGCTGACCGCTATGGTTCCTTTTGGTACGGCGATAGTGAGTGCTGAATCATCAGACTCTACGCTGCCCAATTGGGAGATTAAATTTGAACGTATAGAAATAGATCATATTGAAGAAGCTGTGGCAGCTCTTGATGAAGAATGGACTCGTGTTATGCCTCATGGGAAAAGCCCAGAGACTCCAAGTGGAGCAACCTCAGCCTGGCTGCGGTTTACTTTACCACAAATTAGTGATAAATCTGCGTTATTCATAGATAAAGTATATGGAAATAATGTTAAGGCTTATTTAAATAACGAATTAATATATGATTCCGGAAAAGATTTTAATTTCAATGGCAGTAAGGTTTTCATTCCTCTGTCCAAAAGTGTTGGAGGACAACAGCTATATTTATGGACCCATGGTGGCAGCAAAGACTTAGGGATTCACGGCGAAATAAGAGTAGGCCAATACGATGAGCTGTTATCTGTTTATGTAAAGCAGGGCTTAATGGATCTGATCATTGGAACGACGCTTATTTTTATTGCGATTGTACTGCTGATCTGCTCGCTATTCATGAGAAAAGGCTATTTTTCAGGCGGATATCTATTGGTGCTGATTATTTTATCCATTGGCGTCTTAGTGGTAACGTATTCATCGTTCCTGCCGACAATCCTCGGCGATTATGGAGAGATCGTACTTGTTTTCTTTGATGTAGCTTTATATACGCTTTTGCCATCCTTTACATTTTATTTTGAGAAAATATTTGGTCCAGGGAAAAAGAGAATCGTTACACGATTCCGTAAGTTTCAAATTGTCTATTCTGTATTTTGTTTTTCCCTAATGGTTATTAATATTCTTTTGTCCTATCAGGTGGATGACTTTTATAGATTGATGACTACGAGTGTGCTAGGTATCCTTATGATTGTGCAAATTATACTTTTGATCAGCTTAGCGTTTATACACGTGAACCGTGGCAATGTAGATGCTGTTATTTTTACTTCAGGGTTCTCAATATTTGCTTTCATGTCTCTTAGTGAACTGGTCATGTTCTATGCATCGGGGCAATCCTATCAATTATATTGGTGGAAATGGGGAATGGTGATTTTCGTAATTGCCTTAATCGTCATTCTGGGAAGAAGGTTTACTCGAAACCATGAACAGCTTATTGAATATTCCCATCAGCTTGAGAAGTTCAATAATGATTTGCAGCGCTCGGAGAAGATGGAGATTATTAGTGAGCTGGCAGCTTCGGTTGCCCATGAAGTACGGAATCCATTGCAGGTTACCCGGGGGTTTCTGCAGATTCTTGGGGAGCGTTCAGATCAAAAGGAGCGGGAATATCTGCAAATGGCAGTGACAGAACTGGATCGAGCTACGCTCATTATTACAGACTTCCTAACCTTCGCTAAACCAGGACTTGAAACCGTAGAGCAGCTTGATGTGTCCGAAGAGTTGAGGCATGTGACGGGTATTCTTTCTCCGTTAGCGAATCTGCAAGGGGGCGTCATTGAACTTAATCTGCAGCCAGGACTTTACGTTACTGGATCATCTGCCAAGTTCAAGCAAGCGTTTATCAACATTCTCAAAAATAGTATTGAAGCTTTAAAGGACAATGGGCTGATTAAAGTCACAGCCTGGAAGTCTGGAAAACATATAATAATCAGTGTTCATGATAATGGGGAAGGGATGAACCGGAATGAGCTGGCTCGGTTAGGGGAACCTTATTACTCCAATAAGACCAAAGGAACGGGGCTTGGACTGATGGTAACCTTTCGGATTATTGAGGCGATGGAGGGATGCACTGAGTTTCGCAGTGAGAAAGGGGAAGGGACTGAAATTATAGTAAAAATACCAGAACTTAGAAGAATTTAGAAGTAATTTATGATAATTCCGTTTTTTAGAAGGAAAGAGTGAGGGGCTGAGCGAAGTAGTACAGACAGAATATTGTTTCTGATACTTACTTCTGAGGTGCATATATGCGCTTGATGATTAAAGTCCTACATATAGCAATAGCTCTTACTCTCCTTCTGATAGGATATAGTTCAATTGTTGTATCAGCAGCGACCCCATATCCATCCCAAGAAATTACCAGTTGGCAGATGAGATGGGGCGATGGAACCGAAAACAGCGGCGTAGAGGTTCCACAGAATAATGACCAGCAGTATTGGATAAATGTGAATGCTACGAAGGAAATCCCACATCTGCCATCAGGCGTATCCACTTCTTGGACTCGTATTTCCATACCTAACTTTAGTTATATCTCCCCTTCAATCTACATTGATACTCTATATGCTCTTCATGTGAAGGTGTATGTGAACGACCGTTTGATCTTCGAGGAAGATCGTAATTATATTAAGGATAACTATTCTTTGTTGTTGCCTTTGAGTCAAAGCGATAGTGGGAAAACATTATACATTTGGACTGAAACGCTGCAGGATAGAATCGGAATTAAAAATGAAGTAGTGATCGGTGAACACAACCTGTTAATCAATGATTATATTAAAAATGGACTCAGCGATGTGATTTTGGGCTGTGCTTTTTTTCTTGTGGCTATCGTTCTATTTATAAGCTCTCTATACATTAATAGGGACTATTTTTCCAGTGTGGCTTCACTAGCCGTTGTAATAGGTTCAACCGGAATTCTTTCGATAACCTATTCTCCTTTTATTTATACCTTTTACAGCGATTTAGGCGCGATTAGTAATGTATTTCTTGATTTGGCTTTATTCTCACTTTTACCGGCGCTTACTCTTTTATTTGAAAAAATATTTGGCAGTGGAAAATATGCGATCGTTCGTCGTTTTCGTCAATTTCAAGTCATTTACTCCTCATTTTGTTTGCTATGTCTTTTGATCAATTTTCTATCGAATAATAGCTATATTGAGTTTTATTATTTTGTATCCACCACTATTATCGGGTTCATCCTCATCCTTCAGTTCATCTTGCTGATCGTATGTGTGATTATATTTTCGCTTAAAGGGAATAGGGACGCTATCATTTTTGCCATTGGCTTTGGAACGGCTGCATTTACTGTAGTGTCAGAGTTACTGTGGTATTACATTCATAAGGGGAACTATGATTTATTCTTGTGGAAGTGGGGCATTGTTGCCTTCATAATCTCCTTGATCGTAATTCTGGAGCGAAGACTAGCCTATAGCCATCAACAGGTTGTTAACTATTCTAAAGAATTAGAGCGTTTTAACAACGAATTGCAGCGTTCAGAAAAAATGGAAATTATTAGCGAGCTTGCTGCATCTGTTGCTCATGAAGTGCGGAATCCACTCCAGGTAACTAGGGGTTTCCTTCAGCTGCTTAGCGAGAAATCCGTTGGTGAAGAGGAAATATTTATGTCGATGGCCCTTAGTGAGCTGGATCGTGCTTCCGGGATCATTACGGATTTCTTAACCTTCGCAAAACCGGAATTTGAGACGATTTCCAGTCTGAATTTGTATAATGAATTTAAGCATATTGAGAGTATTATGCAGCCGCTTTGTCATTTAAATGGAGGAAAAATGATTCTCGATGTATCGGGCGAATTATGGGTGAAGGGGAATTCCTCGAAGTTTAAGCAAGCCTTCATCAACATTATCAAAAATAGCATTGAATCTTTCCGGGACGAAGGATTTATCTATATGTCGGTGTATGCGGAAGAGGAGAACGTAATTATTCATATCAAAGACAACGGGGAAGGGATGGACGCGGATGTCCTGCACCGATTGGGAGAGCCTTATTTCACTAAAAAGAATAAAGGGACAGGTCTAGGATTAATGGTCACTTTCCGCATCATCGAAGCTATGCAAGGTAAAGTGAAATTTACAAGCAAAAAAGGAGTGGGAACCGAATCCATCACCATACTGCCATTGGCAGAAGCTCCGGATGATTCTCACTCCTTAGGGGGTTAATCTTGTTGTCTTACCACGAACCGCGTGGTGCTGCGGTTGCCTTCAATACATCGGATGTAGGACTTGGTGGAATTACAAGATAGAATTCGTTGGAGCCTTCTTCAACGGCTTTCAAGGTAACGCTGTCGGGAATGATTACGCCTAATGCTTCTTGGAGAGCCGCTTTTGGGTCTGAGAGTAGTCTTTTCTTGAAACTTGGATCTTCCCATGCCTTTTGAATGACTTGATTTCTAAGAATTGCTTCTGACATAATAATCACCCTTCCCAAATTGTATATATTTACCTTTAATAATATAACATAGCAAAACTACTAATACTATTCTTTTTATTACAAAATAATAGAATTAATGGACATTTTTTGACAACCAATGATATAATCCTCCGTTTAGCAAGAGCTGCTTGTCCGCTTCGATGGAATCAGAGATCTGCTGTAAGTTACTTACTAGCATGGAATGGAACGCAATAAGATGAGGGGCATCAAGGTCGGAAACTGTAACTTTGTTATGTGTGTCGTGTGCTAATTGCGTATAGGTATGTAGACCATTTGCAGTGAATAGATAAAATTCGACCTCTTGCGTAGTGAGTTTAGCTGCACTGCTGTTTGGCAGATGTTTGCGAGTTAGGGAGAGAAGACAATTATAGTTGCCCGCGGATAAATCTTCTTTCCAGTCCTCATAGTCATCCAGCATTTGCAGTGTAAGCAAAACCGAATGGATAAGCTCTTCAGCTTGCGGCACTAAATCACTCTTTCCAGACATCAGAAGGGCAGCAGTGCTGGATAGCTTGAGCGGACTGGCTTTATAGGCAATTTTGACCCGATCATTAAGAAAATAGTCACTGGTATTTTCGTTGCTAACACTATCTGCCCACTCCATGATATAACGATTAAATAAGATCCAGAAAGCGGATGGCTCCGGAAATAGTATCCGGTAGATATTTAAAAATTCGACATAAAGCAAATTTGCCAAGGGTAATTTTTCGTATGCGGAGGATTCTTGGCTGTCCATCAGGTCATCCTGTATGAAGAAATACAACATAAAAAAGACGTTGCCCATCGACATCTGGCGAGTAACCTCTGTAGAGATTCCGCATCCCTTCTGCAGCCAAAAGGGTAAAAGATAACATATGTAGTTTTTGTGGCTTTCAGCGTTAAATACGTTAAAATGCTCAAGATAGGACATGCCTTGTTGATTTAGAGGTTCTGGAAATTCGGAAATAATCCGTCTGCTTTCTTGGAATACCAAGCGCAGTTCATCTTCGTAGTCATTTAGCCAATCCATAACAATCCTCCTATGAAATTTTTACGAAAATGGTTCTTTTGCCCTGATTATAGCTTTCTCTTTATTCCATTACAACTAAAATTTAGGAGGTATTAGCAAATATGGAATGGTATACTTTCGGCCAAATGCTTATGGCGATTCGAATGGGCCAAAAGGCGGAAACACCGGATGGCCGCATGGTTATGCGTACCTCCACGGGACTTTTTTGGATAAACGGAATCCTGCAGGGAAAAGTGGTAGAAATTAAAGACTATCTGTTCTCTGACCTATGGCGAATCTATGAGGATCAGGAAAGCCAGCAGGAGGGAATTGGCAGGGAACAACACGAGCAACGTGAGCGGGAGATGCTTGAGAATCAATATGAAGAGCTGCGCTGGGCGAACCGAAAACGTTAGTTCAACGTTCGATTACCCAACAGCAGCTATATAGTGAATATTAATAAGAGGGATTAGGAACTTACGGATGCGGAGAGCTCCGATTTTAATGCTTCATATTGACTACGCAGGCGTTGAAGTTTCGAGATACTTTGCTCCAAGCCGCCGAGCCGGTTGCGTTCCGTCCACAAGAGACGATATTGGTGAAGGAGTATATCAAGATCATTGATTTGCTTCGTAATCAGCGCAGGATCAAGCGAATCTGGTGCTGATGTCAACTGTAGCTTGATTCTGCCAAGCTGCACAGCATGCTTCACGAAATGGATGCCATTACTCAATTCTTTCAGCACAAGAGCAGCATCCTCGCATTGAAGATCTAGCCCCGATAGCCGCGCCTCAATGGAGAGCAGATATTCTTCGAGATGATTGAAGTGTTCCTCAGTAAGCTTCTCTATGATTAGGAAATTGTCCAGATGGGTACGCAGCAGCAGGGACATTTCTGCATCATTCGAACGGTTGATACTGGATTCAAGCTGATAGTAATTGCCGAGATCCAGGAGCAGCTGGCCAATTCCCTCAGAACGATCTGCAAAAATAAATCTATTTAAATACTGTGCAGTATCTGCTTCCAGATTATGATCTACACTCCAGGATAGGGCTGCGCCGTAGGCGAAGCCGGCATAGCTGACCGGCAGATGCTGCCAGTGTCCAAAATCTCCCCAATCGGTAATGAGATAACCGATAGCGCCGTTGTTTTTGCCATGAATAGCTGCACTGCGCAGATTGGCTAACATATTGTCCGTGCGTCCTGTAATGGAGTTCCATGAGCTGGTGCCTGGGCAGACATAAAAAGGAATACCTGCTTCACGGAATTTGAGCGTATCGGACTCGAAGGGATGCTCCGCGCTATAACCCCATTCCATAGCAATAATATCCTTAGGAAGCTGAGGAATCAGTTCGGGATGCTGGATAATGATATCGCCCCAGAATTGCATCGTTTTGCCACGTTTTGTAACCAATTCATAAATTTTTTGCAGGAATGATAAATAGAGTTGACCTTTGCCTTGTGTTTCAGCCAGAGCTTTGTTTTTACCAAGGCCGAGTTCATAGGTCTCATCGCAGCCTACATTAAACTGATTGGAGCTAAAGTAGGGCAGCAGATCGTCAAACATTTTGTCTAGCAGAGGTAGTACAGCAGGATCTTCGGTATCAAAAGTACCAGGGTGCATAAATAAGCCTTCTGGATAAACGTCCTGCGCATACAAATTCTTCGGAAGCATAAAGCCTTCGGGAATTTCAGCTAAAGCGTTGAATTCTGGACGAGAAAGCCAGCCCTCCATATGCCCAAAGCTATTCTGATTGGGAACAAGCTCTATATAACGTGCTTTGCAATAGGCATCCAGAAGCAGGATTTCCTCTCCGGTAATTGGGGTTTCAAGCTCCCAGACTTGAGGGAAGGATTCATAAGCGAACGGAGCACCTTCTATATATAGCTGAAGTTCATTCATCTTCAAATCAGCCATAAGGTCAATGATCCGGTACAAGGTTTCTTGCTTCGGGATTTTATTGCGGCTGATATCTATGAGCAGGCCTCTGGCTCC
The DNA here is from genome assembly GCF_038005365.1 of Paenibacillus sp. FSL H8-0315. Taxonomy (NCBI): domain Bacteria; kingdom Bacillati; phylum Bacillota; class Bacilli; order Caryophanales; family Paenibacillaceae; genus Paenibacillus; species Paenibacillus sp. FSL H8-0315. The sequence continues at coordinate 4,410,756 of NZ_JBBOTA010000001.1, forward strand.
AAAATCAGGTTCATCGCGAATATGCAGCTGAGGTATAGATTTTCCACTTTGTTCTATGATTTGTTTCAGGGTTGCTGCTGCGTAGAAAGCGCCTACAGGAGAGCTATAGGAGACAACGATACCCTTCTGTTCGACAACAATCTCATAGGCCTGTGCAGACAATAATGGCACATAGTTAAAGTTACAGACAGATACAACGGTTGGACGTAAGCCAATGGATAAAGTCAGCTGCAGATTCAATGCTTGTGCAATTACTTCCTGTAGTTTTCGTGCAGCTGGCATGGCAGATTGTTCTTCCATATTAGGAAGCACGATGCTTCCGCTTGTTGGGAAATGGAAGGAGCCTTGTGACAATGTGATTTCACGCGGATTAGGGAAAAGCAGTAGTGTAGAATGATTAAGCATAGCGTGGACACCTCTTATTCATGTAGAATATGATCATCTTCACAATAACCTTATCACTACTAAACAAGGGGAGGAATGCCTATAATGTCCAAGCACATGGATTATATGATCAGTCCATATCCAATAAGAATTATTGATCCCAAGGTTGAATCCTCCAAGCTGAAGCTCAAGAATATAAGGGTGGGACAGGCAGGACATCTGCCAGGAAGAACGTTATTCCGTTCAGGTGTAGTTTTTGAGCACTGGGCCATTGTTTACATAGTGTCAGGTAGTGGCTCCTACATGGAGATTGGGGGAAAAGAGCAGCAGGTGCGTGAAGGCAGCTTATACTTTTTCCGCCCAGGTTACAGTTATAACTTTGGTCCACCACCGGGAGGCAGCTGGGATGAGTATTATATTAACTTTAATGGCACGCGTGTATCGGAATGGCTGGAATCGGGCCTCATAGCGGGGGGAAATGTTTTTCAAGCCCAATCTATAGTAGGTCTTACTACCTTATTTGAAGAAGTGCTGGAACGGATGGAGAGCGGAGAACCTGTAGATGCGGATCGGGCAGCATTATTGCTCGAAAGAATGCTGCTGGAGTGTTCTTTTATAATAGAAGAAAAAAGTTGGAATTCTCAGGCTGATTATATGCGTCAGATTCGGGAAGACCTGAACTTATGCATTTATGGTGAAATGGACCTAGAACAAATAGCGGCAAAACATCATGTTTCGATGTCTACGCTTCGTCGTCTTGTTCGGCGCAGCAGTGGATACCCGCTTCATGAATATATTCACCGTCTAAAAATGGCGGAAGCCAAAAAGTTGCTTTTCAACACATCATTACAAATTAAGGAAATTTCTAGTATGCTTCATTATAATGATCCGTTCTATTTTTCTCGTTTATTTAAAAAATATATGGGGATCGCACCCCAGCTTTGCCGGAATAACATTTAAATCGACATCATCCTACTAGAGTCCCAACAGCAATTGTTATAATTTGTATAATTGTTGTCGTTTTATAAGATATGTTGAAAATTATGGATTAATATTACATAAATACGTTAGTTCTTATTAACTATAGTGGATAAAATTCCAAATTTTAGTGATAAAACCTACTAAAAAAATAATAAATTTTTTGTAACTATTTTTCAAATGGAAGCGCAAACATGGGAAATGTCAACTTGTTATTGTGATTTTTCTCATGTATGATGCTTTTATCGAGCACAGTACAATCTTACATTTTCCAAAAAACTGGAGAATAGGGTGGTGGGATGAAAATCAAACCAACTGCAGAAGACAAACTGATTGCGTATTACAGGTATTTTTCATTGTCCCTCACATCACTCATGTATCTTCTAGATCAGACGGGACCTTCCATAATTTATAAATCACTTATTATTGCTATACTTGTTATGTTTGCACAAACGTTCTCATTTTGTTATCGAAGGCTACGCAGCAGGCCGAAGACTCTCGTCCTGGCTGTTAGTATAGAGATGGTGGGAATTATCGCATTGACCTTGTTTACGGGTGGGTACGAAAGCTCTTTTAGGCTTTATGTGCTAAATCCTGTATTGATTGCTGCAGGCTCATTGTCCATTTATTTTGGATGGTCGTTGCTCTTAAGCTACATCAGTATTTTTGCGGTGCTCTGTTATTTTTTTATCAATTCTGCGAACAGAAATTTTCTGGAAATTGTATTTATAAATGGGAATCTGTTTCTAACACTGGTACTTACGGTTATAATAATGCAGATCGTTAATCGGATGAAGCGGCAACGTGAAGAATCGAATGCTCGCACGAAAGAGACGATGGAGCATATCAAATCCCTGTACCATATCGTGGAAACCTCAAGCCAACATGATTTCATGAATATCGGTCAAGTGATCACCGATTATGTTGTTAAGCTAACGAAGCTGGATAAGGCTTTGTTTTGGTTCGCCAAGAAAAGCGGAGAACCAGCTCCGCAGAGCAGGCAGACCGGCTGGCAGCAGGAAGAGGAACAGTTCCTATTCTCAGAACTGGGAAAACATGAGCATGAATGGAGATTGCAGCGAGAGCCTATTTTTAGAAATCTGCCGGGATTAGGAGATTTCCTGCTGATGCCTGTACGGATGAGCACCCGTTTTGTAGGGATGATTGGACTCAAGCTGGAGTCTACAGAGGGGCTGGAAGGCCGCAGATGGTATATTCAACAATTGATATTCTTATCTGAGCTAAGTGCGAATATTCTTGAAAGACATGAGCTTGGTGTGATCGAGAACCGGTTGATCATCACGAACGAACAGAACCGGATTGCGGATGAAATGCACGACAGTGTATCGCAGAGCCTTTTTGGTATTGTGTATGCGACGCATTCGCTGAAGGAATCGTGGAAGAGAATGTCAGATCATGAGCTAGAAGAACAAATTGAGCTTATTCATGATTCTGCTACAAAGGTTGCTAAAGAACTGCGGATCACGATCTACAGTCTTAGCTCCAAGAAGAGTGGCGGTCCTACTTGGTTGGGCATGGTAAGATCACATTTGAAGAGCTTATCCAGGTTAAATGATGTTGATATTGATTTAAAAATAACGGGCGATGATTTCAGTCTCCCTTATCCTTACCACAAAGCGCTTTTTCGGATTATCTCCGAAGCCACTGGTAATGCCATCAGGCATGGTGCTGCCAGTCGAGTGGATGTAGAACTGTCTCTAAAGCCGACTTGGATTCGATTATTGATTTGTGATAATGGTGTTGGTTTTGATACTGATTTGTTATGGATTGAATCTGAAGATAGTGTAAGCGGACTTGGCATGAAGAATATGCAATATTTGACCCAGTCGCTCGGAGGCGACTTTCAGTTGTCCAGTAATGAGAGCACAGGAACAAGAATTATGATTTCGATTCCTGTCGGTGTAGCTGAATTAAAGAATGCATAAACTTTAGGCGGGAGGTCGTTTCTGTGAAAATCGTCATTGTAGATGATCATCCTTTAGTTAGAAGAGGACTGGCATCTGTCATTTCAATGCAGCCGAATGTGCAGTTTGCAGGTGAGGCAACGAATGGCCAAGAAGCGCTTCTTGTGATTGAGGAGACGCAGCCTGATCTCGTATTGATTGATCTTAAGCTAGCAGATGAATCGGGATTGGATGTCATTAAGACAGCACGTGCTCGTGGTATCGTTAGTAAGTTCATTTTGTTGACGTCATCTGCGAGCAGAGAGGATTTCCTGAAGGCTGAAGAAGTACTGGTAGATGGATATGTACTGAAAGAGGCGTTGCCTGAGGAGTTACTGTTTGCTATCCAATTGGTGCACAAGGGAAGAAAGTATTACGATCCTGGTCTGATGGAAGATAAAATGCGCATGAGTGGAAGCAGCCCAACGGATGAATTGACACCCAAAGAAAAGGAAGTCCTGATCGAGCTGGGGCAGGGCGCATGCAACAGAGAAATTGCTTCACGTCTTTTCATTAGCGAATTTACGGTGAAAAAGCATGTCAGTCAGATTTTAGCAAAATTACAGGTGGCTGATCGTACACAGGCAGCGCTTTATGCAAATGCTGTCGGATTAACCAAATATGAAATGTCATACGAGTGAAAATTGAAATAATTCGTAAGCATTGTACATGAACACGGACAGGTTGTCCGTGTTTTTTTGTGCGTTAAAACTTAAATTAGCCCTATATATGGCACTAAAGTATACCTAATCCCCCTCTTAAGAGGTATAACGTCTTACTCCAAAGTGAAGAGGAAAGTGATGGTATGAGCCATGTGGCGAATGGTGTGGATTGATAGAATTAAAGCAACAACTGAAACTTTCATGAATGCTTTCAGAATGTAATTTTAGCGGAAGGAGGGTTACTGTGGAAAAGACGATTCTGGATTACATTAACCTGATTAAAAAAAGGTTTTGGCTCATCATGGTGTTCGTTTTGATCTCCTGTGCTACGACTTACTATGTTAGCAAAAACTTCGTTGAACCCGTCTATTCCGCTTCCGGACAGCTGCTTGTCAACAACATTGCCAAAGCTCCCGAGAGCAACAATCTTAACGATTTGAGCTTTAGCCTGAATTTAATTGAGAGTTACAAGGAAATTATGAAATCACCAACCATCATGAAAAGCGTAATAGAAAATCACCCGGAGTTTGGTCTCACGGCCGATGAACTAAGTCAGAAGCTTGAGATTAAAACTTCAGAGAAGAGTCAGGTGATCAACCTCAATGTTCAGGATGAAAGCTACACCAAAGCTGCCGGGATCGTAAATGCGGTATCGCAGACATTCATTCGTGAATTGCCGTCGCTGATGAGGGTAGACAATGTTACCTTGCTGACACCGGCCGATCCGACTGATGTTCCAGGGCCCTCGAACGGCGGGTTTGCGATGAATCTCATCATTAGCTTTGTTGTATCCCTTATGGCTGCCTTAGGAATTATTTTGCTGATGGAAACACTTAACGGCACATTAAGGTCTGAAAAGGAAGCGGAATATGACCTTGGTCTACCGGTAATTGCTTCGATCGCAACCATTCGCAAACGTGATTTGGGTAAGGCGGCAGGCGACACCAGAGTGAAGGAGGGTGCTTATGTTGCGGCTAAATAAGAGTCTGGTTACAGACGTTAATCCATCCTCGCATATCTCCGAATCGTTCCGATCACTGCGCACATATATACGTCAGCTTGAACTAGCGCAGGGCGGCGGAGGAAAAGTGCTGCTCTTTACATCAGCAGAAGCTGGGGCAGGCAAGACGACAATCTTGTCGAATCTCGCGGTTTCTTTCGTCCAGGACGGCAAGAAGGTAGCGGTGGTTGACTGCAATCTGAGACATCCCGGTCTTCACACCGTGTTTGAAGTAGAGGGGAGTGACGGGCTTGCGGCTTATTTAAGTGGGCAAGAGGAAGCAGATAACATCGCAGTCCTCGGAAACTTAGCCAATCTTTCAGTCATCCCGGCAGGAAAAACTCATGTTAGTCCGCCGGATTTGCTGGGGAACCCCAAAATGACCGCTTTGCTTGAGGAACTAAAAGAAAACTACGATCTGATCCTGCTGGATTCTCCTTCGGCAGTCGATTTCAGTGATGCTCGTATATTGGCACCTCAAGCGGACGGCGTGATTCTGGTGGCCAGATACGGAAAGTCCAAACGGGAATCGATTCGCAAAGCGAAGACGCTGCTTGAACAGACCGGCTCTAATCTAATCGGAATTGCCATGAACCAGGCGAAGTAACTGTTTATGCTTTCGAAGTAAGTTTAGCTCGAAGTCAAATCATTGAAGCTAATGCTCACAAAACTTAAGTTTATGCTTTCGAAGTGAGTTTTGTACGAAGTCAAATCATTGAAGCTAATGCTCACAAAACTTTTAGGAGGTAAAGTGCGATGAAAAAGGTAAAAAAAGTAATCATACCCGCGGCAGGACTAGGTACGCGCTTTCTTCCTGCAACGAAAGCCATGCCTAAAGAAATGCTTCCGATTATCAATAAACCAACCATTCAATACATTGTTGAGGAGGCTATTGCTTCCGGTATTGAAGATATCATCATTGTTACTGGTAAAGGTAAAAGAGCCATTGAGGATCATTTTGACAATGCGTTTGAGCTGGAGTCTAGGCTTCTGGAAGATGGAAAGCTGGATCTGCTTAAAGAGGTTCAACGTTCAGCTAAGGTAGAAATTCACTATATCCGCCAGAAAGAACCGAAGGGTCTGGGGCATGCCGTATGGTGTGCAAGACGGTTTATCGGAGATGAGCCATTCGGTGTCATGTTAGGCGATGATATCGTCACAGGAGCCGTACCTTGCCTTAAGCAGCTGATCGATCAATATGAAGAAACACAAAACTCGGTTATCGGAGTTCAAGAGATTCCTGATGAATTCACGAATCGTTACGGTATTATTGAACCGGATTTGCAGGACGGTAAATTGTATCGGGTTAACAATTTTGTAGAGAAGCCGCCACTAGGTACGGCACCTTCCAATCTTGCGATCATGGGCCGGTATGTGTTTACGCCGAAGATCTTTAAGTATCTCGATTTGATGGAAGAAGGCGCTGGCGGAGAGATCCAGTTGACAGATGCCATTCAGAAGTTGAATCAGAGCGAACGGGTATATGCCTATAATTTTGACGGAACAAGATATGATGTCGGCGAGCGGCTTGGATATATTTTGACAACACTTGAATTTGCACTGCAAAGCGAAGATTTGCGCTATCCGGTGATGGATGCAATGGCGGAATGGCTGAATAAAATGGGACAAACCAGCTTGAGTAGTTAAGTTGAGTTCGCAAAATTTTAGATGAGGAGGATGAGCATGCAAAAACTGCCGGAAGACTACGAGGCGGTCCTGCCGAAACTTTACATGCTGCATACCGATGAGAGAAGGAAAGAAGCAGAGTCCTATTTGATAATGAAACGGATGATCGATATCTTTTTTTCCGCTCTTGGTCTTCTCGTGTTAATGCCATTATTTGTTGTCGTGGCGATTCTGATCAAGCTGGAGGATCCGAAAGGAAAGGTGTTCTTTCGGCAAAACCGGGTTGGGAAGAATGAAAAGCAATTCCCGATGTATAAGTTCAGATCCATGGTCAGTAACGCTGAGGAGTTAAAAGAAAACCTGATGGCCTATAACGAAGTGAGCGGTGCCATGTTCAAGATTAAGAACGATCCGCGGATCACACAAATAGGGAGATTCCTGCGCAAGACGAGCATCGATGAGCTACCTCAGCTGTGGAATGTGCTGATAGGTCAAATGAGTCTGGTCGGTCCTCGTCCTCCGCTGCCAGAAGAGGTGGCTCAGTATACGGATTATGACAAACAGCGTTTGACGGTTACTCCAGGTTGTACCGGATATTGGCAAGTAAATGCCCGAAACAGTGTCGGCTTCGACGAAATGGTACAGCTGGACTTAACCTACATCCATATTCGGAGCACCATGCTGGATCTAAAAATCATTGCTAAAACCGGACTGATGTTACTCGGTTCAAAAGATGCTTATTAATAATGTGGAAATTAGGTGAATGCCGATGCGTGAATACGGAGACGTTCCTAAGCTTTCCATTATCATCTGTACCTACAACAGAGCACCTTTATTGATCAAGACGCTTCAGTCACTTTTAAAGCTGGATCACTTAGAGCAGGCGGAGATCATTGTTGTGGATAATTGTTCCAAGGATGATACTGAAGCTTGCGTCAAAAAGTTTATAGGAAAGCATGGAGCTGATGTGGATATCCGCTACATGATGGAGCCGATGCAGGGGCTTTCAGCGGCTAGAAATACAGGAATTCTGGCTTCCAAATCGCCGCTGATTGCCTTTCTCGATGATGATGCCATACCTTGCCAGCGTTGGATAACAACGATTGTCAGTACTTTCGAGAGTAAACCGGAGGTCATGGCTATGGGAGGCAAAATCGCTCCGATATTTGAAAGTAAACGTCCGGACTGGTTGATTAAACCCTTTGAGCTTCCGTACACGATTGTTGATTTAGGTAGCCGGATTAAGGAATATCCCAAGCAACTTCATCCTTGTGGGGCCAATATGGCGATGCGGAAGCTCGTATTCGACATCAGTCTTTTTCCCCTAGATCTCGGAAGAAAGGGTGATTCTCTGCTCTCTGGTGAAGAGACCTGGTTATTCGGACAGATTCAAAAAGAAGGGCATTCCATCCTCTACCATCCGGAAATGGCGGTTGACCATTTCGTTCCGGCGGCCCGTTTGACGGAAGACTGGATTATGAGGCGCTATTATAGCCAAGGTATCTCTAACGCTATGAAAAGCGAAGGACTAAAAGGCAAGCTGCTTCTAGTGGGAAAGACAGCCGCTAAGCTCGTGTATATCCTGGCTGATTCTATCCTCTCAAGAAGTAAAGGAAGAAGGCTTTTGAATAAATGCAGGCTGGAGAGTATTCGTGGAACGCTTCATATGATTCTCAATCGGGAGAGGCATTCCGCAGCGGGGTGAGGGATTAACATGACAAATTTTGAGTGGGGCTCCAAATTAAATGTTTTGCCATACGGGATGCTCTATCTCATGTCGGCCCTGTTCTTTGGAACGGCGGTCATCTACCAGCCGATGATTGCGATAGCTGCCGTGCTTCTGATTATTTTGCTGGGAATCTCGATTTCACGGCCTGAACTGATCAGTTATTTCGTTCTAATCACGACGGCAATATCGATTAACTTTTTATATGATGGCAGCATGTTCGGAATGGAGATACTGTCCCTTTATAAATTGGTTATCGTGATGCTGCTTGTTCCTTGTATTCTGGTCAATGGCTTGCGGTTTCGTCTGAGTCACCCCTTGTGGGCAATGGTAGCGCTGCTGGTGATTACCTTTGGGTCTTCGATCTGGCTGCCGGAAATGACCTCATCCATTGCAGTTAAAGCTTTTATCGGTCTATCCATTCCATTCGTATTTTTATTAATCAACTGGAAAAAGAATGTAGCCGAGCTGCAAATCAAAATTATCTGTATGCTTCCCCTTGTTAGTGTAGTGGTTGGTTTGTTGCTGCAGCTTGCGCATGTTCATAATTTTCTCAACATCGAGTATACAGGCGCTGTACGGATTCAGGGGGCTAATATTCCTGCGCATTTAGCGATGCTGGCCTTTATGGGAGTAGCGATTCCATTTATAGAGGTGAAGCGGAATCCGCAGCAAGCACGCTTTTTCTATATCATGTTAGTTCTAAATTTCTTTATCTTGATTGGAACAGGAACAAGAGGGCCTATATTGGCACTTGGACTTACCGTTCTCTATTACTTCTATGATATTCTCCGCCAATATTTGAAGGGCAGAACCTATCTGCTAATTCCGTTGATGGGTGCATTTTTCCTGATTATGGTCGCCGTTTTCTGGCAGCTCGATAATTTTGAGAAACGTTCCTTTGAGAGACAGACAGATACGGCTGTTGATTTATCAGGAAGGTCAGAGGCATGGGAGTATTTCTTAAACAAGGCTGCGGACTCTCCTTGGTCTGGTAGAGGGCTTGGAGCAGTGACGGTAGCAAATGATGGAACATTGTATAAGGGTTTTGTAGTTCCGCACAACGAGTATATCCGCTTTTACTTCGATGGGGGATATATTGGCGCTATTCTGTTGATGTTCTCTTTATTGGCTGTATTTATTCTGGTGTACAGAGCATTGGCTCCGCCGATCAAACCTTATTATCTGTTATTTATTGCAGCGTTTTTAATCTACTCATTCTCCGATAACACGCTGTCGACGGTCCAATTTATTATTCCGTTCTGTTGGTACCTGAACTGCCTGTATCGATCTTCACAGCCAACCGATTCCCCACAAAAAGAAGTGATACGATGAGTCAAGTGAATATGTTCGATGTCAATTTTGATAACTATGATTTCATGGATTTGCTTGATTACATTGATAAAACCATTCAGGAGAGGAATCAGTCTTATATCCTCACTTGCAATGTAGATCATGTGATCAAGCTTCGTAAGGATAAAGAATTTCAAACGGTATATTCGAAGGCAGGCGCAGTTGTTGCTGACGGAATGCCACTGATCTGGGCATCCAAAATGCTAGGCAAGCCGCTTAAGCAGAAGGTATCCGGCGCGGATCTATTTAATCGATTGGGCAACGCCTTTGAGCAAAGGAAGTACCGGCTGTTCTTCTTAGGCTCAGCTGAAGGCGTGGCGGAACGGGCAGCGATGAATTTGAAAACAGCACATCCCGGAATAAATGTGGTTGGCTGTTATTCTCCATCCTATGGATTCGAGCACAATGAGGAGGAGAATGAACGCATTATAGAAATGCTGACAGAGTGCCAGCCAGATATCGTGTTTGTTGGTGTAGGAGCACCTAAGCAGGAAAAGTGGATTTACCGCCACTATACCTCTTATCAAGCTCCGATATCGATCGGAGTGGGAGCGACCTTTGATTTTCTGTCAGGCTCAGTGAAACGAGCGCCTAGCTTCATGCAAAAAACAGGGTTCGAATGGTTCTGGCGGCTTAGCCAGGAGCCGGGCCGGCTCTGGAAAAGATATCTTGTGGACGATGCACAATTTCTACTTTTATTACTTAAGGAACTGCGTAAGCGGGATAAGGTGAAGGAAGGAGGCTTGGAATGAGTGTATTTACGCCCCCATCACTTAGGTTCATCAAGACAGTTGGATTAATAGGGGGGACTGCTGCTGTAGGTGTCTCTCTTCCGCTGATCATCGGCTTCTCCAGTGCGATGCTGAGTTCATCGAACAGTCTGCAGGGAGCCATTCTCTCAGCCATCCTATTCCCAGCTTTCTTGTTAGCCATACTTAGACCGAAAATGCTGGTTGCTTATACCTTGCTAATCTGGGCCGTAGCTCCAGAGCTGCGCCGCATTGCTGACTGGTCAGAAGGAGTGTATCACTCTGTATCCTTGCTGAGCTTAGCTCCCTTGTTAACCGGTGTAACCTTGATCATTCCGCTGCTGAAGGAGATTCATAATATTCAAAAAGCCTCCACGCGGATCATGTTAATGTTCGCAGTTGCGCTGGGTTATGGTGCTTTAATCGGTTTGGCTAAGAATGGCATGGGTTCAGTTTATGACTTAGCGAATTATATTGTGCCACTGCTGTTATTGCCGTACTTTGCCGTCACGAAGTTCAAGCCGAAGGATATCGATCGACTGCTTACCGCTTTTGCCAATATTGCAGTCCTAGTTGCCATTTACGGGATTGTTCAGTATTTGACGGTGCCACCTTGGGATGTGTTCTGGATGAAACATGCGGATATGATGTCCATCGGAAATCCATATCCATTGGAAATCCGAGTGTTCTCTACGCTGAATTCGCCCGGACCGGCTGCAACCTTCTTAGCGTTTGCTTTAGTTCCGATGATACTGGAGAAAAAATGGCGGGGAACATTGCGCTGGATCGGCGTTCTGCTAGTTGTAATCTGCCTGCTGACTACTTTGGTACGTGCGGCATGGCTGATACTCCTGGTGATGCTGCTCATGTATATTGGAACCTCTCCTTCTAAGGGAAAGTGGAAAACCTTGATCCAATTAGTTTTTGTGGCTGCTGCGTTGTTCTGGGTTGTGCCGAAATTGCCTGGTGCCGAAGGACTGGTTGCTCGGGTAGAGACACTTTCTTCTGTTCAAGAAGATCACTCTTATAATGAACGGCTAAGCTTATGGCAAAACATGCTGCCGATGGTTGCCGCCAATCCAGTAGGTCAGGGAATTGGTAGTGTAGGCCAAGGGACTAAGCTTGGTAATGACGGCGAGCTTGGAGAGTACGGAATTATGGATAACGGAGTTATCGCTTTACTGCTTACCTTTGGTGTTCTGGGTGCTGTTTTCTTCTTCGGAGCTTTAGGCGCAGTTGTCAAACAGATATTCGCTAGAGTAATCAGCAGGGACCAATTGCAGCCCTACGCCCGACTTGCGTTAGCTACTTGGACCGGTGCGATTGTCAGTCTAGTTTCAGATAATGGGTTTCCCGGACTCAAGGGATACTTAATCTGGATGCTGATCGGTCTTGGCCTCAGCGCAAGGGAGATTACTCAAAGTAGAAGGAAGGGAACACCGTATGCAGCAGTTGAATGCAAAATCTCTCCCCGCTAGAACAATCTGGTCATCTTTTAGACTGTTCGCCAAGAGCAAGGACAACAGCTCGGCAGCCGTAAAAACTATGTTTGTCAGTGTCATGATCCTATTGATTAACATGTTAACTGGTGTACTGACCGCACGTTATCTTGGACCGACAGGTCGTGGGGAACAGACGGCAATGATTAACTGGTCACAGTTTCTGGCGTTTAGCATGAGCTTTGGCATTCCTTCAGCTCTCATCTATAACGCTAAGAAAAATCCGGAGGATGCCGGAGTGCTTTATCGTATGGCATTGCTGCTCGGTACCATTTTTGGGGTCATAGCGATGATTATAGGTATCGTGGTCTTGCCTTATTGGCTGAAATCCTTCAGTCCGGAGGTCGTGACCTTTGCTCAGTGGTCTATGATTCTGTGTCCGATTATAGTGATCTCTCAAATTAACAATGCAGCTTTTCAATTCAGAGGCGAATACAAGAGGTTTAATTGGATTCGCTATCTAGTGCCGTTGCTTACACTGACGATGATCGGGATATTGATCGCGCTGGATCAGATGAATCCATTTACAACTGCAGTTGCCTATCTTCTTCCGGGAGCTCCGCTGTTTATTGGAATGACGATTTCCTTGCTTCGTACCTATAAGGTGAAGATGAGAGGGGCCTATCAGAATTTAAAAAGATTGTTTACTTACGGGCTTGGTTCCTACGGCAATGACTTGCTTGGCAATTTCTCTACCTATATCGATCAGATCGTAATTGCCGGTTTGTTAAGACCTGCTGATTTGGGGCTGTATGTAGTGGCTGTGAGTCTATCACGAATGGTTAATTTTTTCTCAAGCTCAATTACGATCGTGTTGTTTCCTAAGGCTTCTGAGCTGTCCAAAGAACAGGCAGTTGAGTTAACATTCAAAGCCTTCCGAATAAGTACGACCTTCACCATGCTTGGCGGGGTATTCCTGATGCTCTTAGCCCCTTTAGTAATTCCGTTGATGTACGGCAAAGACTTCAATGCGGCATTAACCGTGTTTCGCTTATTGCTCCTTGAAGTGACCATTAGCGGAGGGACGATCATTCTGGCGCAGGCATTTATGGCGTTAGGCAAGCCAAAAGTGGTTTCGATGCTTCAAGGTTTCGGCTTACTTTTGGTTATCCCAATGTTGTTCCTGCTCATCCCTAAATTTGGCTTACTCGGAGCAGGGATAGCGATGTTGTCATCAGCAATCCTGCGATTTTTCTTCATTGTTCTCAATATAAAGTACACCTTAAAAGTTAAACTTCCGCGGTTGCTCATTACCCGGGAGGACATTCAGTGGATGAAGACGACGATGAATTCTTACATTCGCAAGAAACCTATGGATATGAATGGATAATGCGAAAGATAAAGGAGGAAACCTTCATGGATTCAGTAAAAAGCGTGGTAGGCGGCCAAGGCAATTATCCAATATCGGCTGTCATCATCGCTCAGGATGACGAAGTTCGAATATCTAAGGCCATACAATCCTGCAGGTTATTCGCCGACGAGGTGGTTGTGATTGACGGAGGCAGCAAAGACGGGACAGTACAGCTTTCTGAAAGCTTGAATTGTCGTGTATACGTCAACCCTTGGCCCGGATATGCGAAACAGAGGGAGTTCGGAGTAGAACGCGCGGTTCATGATTGGGTCTTCCTTATTGATACTGACGAAGTGGTCAGCGACGAGTTGGCCGCGAGTATTCTTGAACTGAAACCGGGGCTTATGGATCAATCGGTTGCCTATTCTATCTACCGGATTGGCGATTTTATGGGCAGATGGCTGGATCGTGGCGAATATCTAGTGCGCCTTTACAACCGCAAAGCGTATGGCATTCGAAATAGCTTGGTGCACGAGATGCCCGAGGTCTCTGAAGAGCGAACCATACGTTTGACAGGAACCCTCTGGCATTATGGTTACCGCAGTATTAACGATCATGTGGCACGTTTCAATAAGTACACTGACTTGGAAGCTGAAAGTGCGTATGCCAAGGGCAAACGATTTCGGGTCAGTCATCTGCTGTTAAGACCACCAGCCCGTTTCCTGCAAAAGTATTTCTTACACGGGTTGTTCAAGAAGGGAATGTCAGGTTTCGGAGTATCCGTATTCTGGGTCATGTATGAATTCATGGTCGGCTTCAAGCATTACGAATTAATTAGATCGGGAAAGCTGACTCAGCACAATGCGAAGACGAGTCAGACCGAGAAGGAGAATAAAGGAGAGAGAAGCTATGCCGTACAGTGACGGATTGAACATTATGACGACAGGCCTTAGCTGGCCGTCGCTACAGCCGGGTGGGCTTAACACGTATTTCAAATCCGTTTGCGAGCAACTCTCCTCACGTAATCGGGTGCATGCGCTGATTTGCAGTCAAGAGACGCCTGCTACCCCTGAGGAATTGATTATTCACAATGCCGGAGATCCAAAAGATGGGATCTGGAAACGTAAGGATGCTTTCCAGCGTAAGGCGGCCGATCTGATGGGAGAGGGCAGTGGCCGTATAGATATTTTATACACTCACTTTGCTCCTTATGGTATTGGTCCAGCCTTGGAAGCAAAGAAACGTGGGATTCCTGTAGTGATGACTTTTCATGGCCCATGGAATGAAGAAATGAAAATCGAAGGCCAAGGCATTAAGCACCGGGTCAAAACAACCATCGCCAAATCCATTGAACATAGAGCCTATAAGCTTGCGGATAAGTTCATCGTGCTTAGTGAGACGTTCCGCGATATTCTCCATAAGCTGCACGGAGTGCCACTACACAAAATTATTGTGATTCCAGGCGCAGCTAATGTGGAACGTTTTATTCCCGCTACGAATCGATTGGCGATTCGCCGGACCTTGAATTTACCTGAGGGAGCAACAACCGTGCTGACTGTCCGGCGTTTGGTCAATCGGATGGGACTACTCCAGCTGCTTGAAGCCTGGAAGCAAGTTGCGGAGCGATTCCCAAATGCAATTCTGCTGATTGGTGGTAAAGGGCCGTTGCGGGGGGAACTGGAAGAAAAAATCGCCGACTATGGCTTAAGCAACAAGGTAAGACTGCTAGGCTACATTCCTGATCATGAACTAGCCTCTTATTATCAGGCAGCGGACATGTTCGTGGTTCCCTCACAGGCATTGGAGGGCTTTGGTTTGATTACCGTTGAAGCCTTATCTTCAGGATTGCCAGTGATGGCTACACCGATTGGCGGCAATAAGGAAATTTTGCAAGGCTTCCGGCCGGAGTTGCTATTTAAGAGTTCAAGTAGCGACCACATGGCTGAAGGCATGATCCATATGCTTAGCAATCGAAAACTGCTTCCGAGCCGGGATGAATGTAGGGAGCATGTACTGGAGAGATATACCTGGGAGCATGTTACGGATCAAGTAGAATCCGTGTTCCTACAAGCTTTAGGAGAGGAGGTGACCACGTAATGCTTAGAGTGGCCTATATAGATCACACTGCTAAATGGAGTGGTGGAGAAGTTGCCCTGTTTAACATCCTTACCCATATTGGAGAACAGATCGATCCCCTGGTAATCCTGGCTGAGGATGGTGCCCTGGCTGAACGGCTACGTGAAAAAGGAATGGATGTCCGTATTATTCCGCTGGATGAGAGCATCAGAAGTCGTGGTAGAAATGCAGTCAACTTGGGAGCACCTGCTGCAGCCTTCAAGCTGTTGGCTTATGGCCGCAAGCTTGCGCCGCTTTTAAAAGCGGAGAAGGTAGATTGCGTGCACACCAATTCCCTGAAATCTGCATTATACGGAGCCATCGCTGCAAAAATAGCGGGCGTTCCATTGATCTGGCACATCCGGGATCATATTGGAGCTCCTTATTTAAAGCCAATCGTTGCCAAAGGAATTCGTTTGCTGTCGCGTCTGCTCCCCAATGGAGTCATCGCAAATTCACATTCTACGCTGAATGCTTTGGAGCTGCCGCGTTCGAAAAAAACGCTGGTCGTATACTCCGCTTTCGCTAAAGCGATTGGTAATGGGATCGGTATGCGGGACCAGAAGGATTTTAACGTACTGCTAGTTGGTCGATTGGCGCATTGGAAAGGTCAGCATATTGTGCTGGAAGCCGCAAAAAGCTTTAAGAACGAACCTCGTGTGAAATTCTGGCTGGCCGGAGACGCTCTGTTTGGAGAAGAGGCTTATAAGCAGGAATTGCTGCAAAAGATAAAAAACGACGAGCTTACTAATGTAAGCATGCTAGGGCATGTGGATGATATTCAAGGCCTTATGAATACTGCTGATTTACTGATTCACACTTCGGTAACTCCTGAGCCTTTTGGCCAAGTTATCGTTGAAGGAATGGCAGCGGGATTGCCGGTGATCGCCTCCAATGAAGGCGGGCCGGTAGAAATTGTAGTTCAAGGTGAGACAGGGCTACTGATAGAGCCTGGTGACGCGGCGATACTGGCAGACTCCATTAAATGGATGCTGGATCACCCAGAGGAAAGACGGCGGATGGCGGACAATGGGATGAAACGAGTGAAAGAGCATTTTGTTATCGAGAATACGGTCAAGGACATCGTTGACTACTATAAAGGTTTGTTGGCGGGCACCTGACAGATGATGATATGACGCGGTAATTCTGAAGATGATGCTCCATAAAACTTTGAGGATGATTCACATGAAAATTGCGATAGCGCACGATTACTTAATCCAAATGGGCGGCGCGGAAAGAGTGGTGGAAGTCTTTCATCACATGTATCCCGAGGCTCCAATCTACACAACGGTTTTTAACGGAAGCCGCCTTACTGACAATCTCAAAGATGCGGATATCCGTGCCTCCTGGCTGCAAAAGATTCCGGGGGTAAAGACCAATTTTAAAGGGGTGCTGCCACTTTATCCAATGGCCATCCGTGATTTGGACTTTCGCGGTTTCGATATCGTCCTGAGTTCCAGCAGTGCTTTTATGAAAAGTATTCAAGTTCCTAAACATACGTTTCATCTTTGTTACTGCCATACGCCTATGCGCTTCGCATGGGATTATGACACCTACATGGAACGTCAGTCGAATTCCGGGCTGTTCAAAAAAATGCTTAAGGTATACATGCAGCAGCTCAAAACGTGGGACCAACGGACTTCCAAAAATGTGAATCAGTTCGTAGCCAATTCTTCAGTAGTGAAGACGAGAATTCAGAATTATTATCACCGGGATGCAGATGTCATATTTCCACCGATTAATACAGCCCGGTTTACAAGCTCTTCTACCATTGGTGACTACTATTTAATTGTCTCCCGGCTTGTTTCCTACAAGCGGATTGATCTGGCAGTAGAGGCTTTCAATCGTAACGGTCTTAAGCTTTATATCGTAGGGGATGGACCGGATCGCAAGCGTCTCGAAGGCATGGCTAAGGATAATGTATCGTTTCTGGGCCGGCTAGAAGATGAACAAGTAACTGGAATGATGGCACAGTGTAGAGCATTTATTTTTCCAGGAGAAGAGGATTTTGGAATTACACCGTTGGAAGCGAACGCTGCAGGAAGACCGGTAATTGCTTATCAAGCAGGTGGGGCACTAGATACTATTATTCCTTATGTAAATGGTGTGTTCTTTCAGCATCAAGAAGTGGAGGATCTACTTAAGGCTATTTATGAGGTAGAGTCCTACGCTTGGGATATCGATCAAATTATGGAGCATGCACGTAAATTCGATGAGCAGGCGTTTATGGTTAAGTTCAAGCAGTATGTTGAGCAGGCGTACGTCAATTTTCTAAAAGGAGGATGATTATATGAAGCTGACAGTAATCGGTACTGGGTATGTGGGTCTTGTATCTGGCGTGTGCTTTGCACTGGGCGGACATCATGTCATCTGTGTGGATAAGGACGAGGAAAAGATTAAGAAGCTGAAACAGATGGAATCGCCCATCTATGAGCCGGGAATCGAGGAACTGATTGAACTGAATCTTCGTGAGGAACGGTTATCTTTTTCTGCAGATCTTCAAGCGTCGGTGCGCCGTTCAGATATTATCATTCTTGCTGTAGGTACGCCATCATTGCCTAACGGTGAAGCAGACTTAACCTACATTGAGGGTGCAGCCGCTGAAATCGCCAAAGCGATGGAAGGGCACAAAATTATAATGACTAAATCTACAGTTCCAGTAGGAACAAATGAAAAAATCTCTCAAATGATCTCTAAGTATACCCAACATTCTTTTGATATCGTGTCTGCACCTGAGTTTTTACGTGAAGGGTCAGCGATTCGCGATACCCTCCATCCTGATAGAATTATCATTGGCCTTGATAATCCAGAGCTGGAACCAACGATGCGCGAGCTTCATAAGGGTTTCACAGAAAATGTATTTGTAACAGATATACGCAGTGCTGAAATGATCAAATATGCTTCGAATGCATTTTTGGCCACGAAGATCTCCTTTATTAATGAGATCGCCAATATTTGTGAAAAAGTGGGAGCTGATGTAACCGAGGTAGCACAAGGAATGGGTATGGACCAAAGAATCGGGTCATCCTTCCTGCAGGCTGGTATCGGTTATGGAGGCTCCTGTTTCCCGAAAGACACTAATGCGCTCATTCAAATTGCGGGCAACGTCGATTACGAATTCAAATTATTGAAATCTGTAGTCGAAGTGAACAAGGGACAACGGTTTATGATCATCTCCAAGCTGCATGAATCACTTGGCAGCCTGCGCGGTTCGACAATTGGGATATGGGGGCTTGCTTTTAAGCCTAACACTGATGATGTCCGCGAAGCTCCAGCCAGAGAGATTGTTGAGGCACTGGTGGCTGAAGGGGCAACAGTCAAGCTATATGATCCAATCGCAGCTACAAATTTCAGGCAGCAATACGATCATCCGCAGCTTCGCTGGTGCAATCTGCCAGAGGAGGCGGCTGAGGGCAGCGATGCCGTATGCCTCTTGACCGATTGGAGCCTACTGAAGGACATTGATCTGCATCAGCTGGCGAAAAGCATGCGCAATGGGGTGCTGATCGATGGACGCAATGTGTATTCCAAGGAGCAAATCGAGGGTACCGGCCTCGTTTATCATTCTGTCGGTCGCCCGCAGATGGGTGGATTGAGCGGTTATTCTGCTAGTGTGGCTGGAGCGGTTTAATGATTTGTGTTAAGTGTCAGTCGCAACTGCGGTGAATGTTTGGACTTCCAGCCGCTGTTGTCTGCAGATTTCCTGATTCTAACCGCTAATAGCGGTAGAAATCCGCAGACAAAGGCGGACGCTATCGCTCTTACAGTTCCAAAATTCCCCTCCGTCACTCCGTTCCCTTATCTTAAGTTTCTAAGCAATTTATAAAGTTAGGTACTCTGATTATATACCGCAGTAGCAGTAGCATTTGTAGTTGTCATTGTCATTGTCTCTGTCTCTGTGGTGGCAATTAGTCTTGCTCTTGTAGTTGCAGTTGTTCTTGCAGTTGCAGCTGCCTCCCCCGGAGCAGAAGCAAATCTTTAGAAAAACGTGCTTGCTTCCGGCTGGAACAGCCCGGTACGCACGGATCAAGTATTAAGAAGAAGTTGGTTAGGTTAAGAACGGAAAGGGAATTTGGAACTGTAGAAACGGAGTGTTCGCCCGAAAGATTTCCGTAGGAAAGCTAGCTTCGAAAGCATATGCTATCCTCGGATTTCTACCGCTAGAAGCGGTTCAATAAGGAAATCTGAGGATAACAGCGATCGGAAGTCCAAAATCCCTTGAAGTGGTTTCTACCTAACAAATTTTTTTAGTGCATCCGCTCGAAATAAGGCTAAGTGGAAGCTGACGTTTTGATAACAATTCAAATATGCTCGATTTCCATAATTCAAGGAGGGTTCATTCTATGAAAATGGTACTTCTATCAGGCGGTTCAGGTAAACGGTTATGGCCGTTGTCCAACGACTCACGTTCAAAGCAATTTCTAAAGGTACTTGAAAGCCCTCAAGGTGAACCAGAATCCATGGTACAACGTGTCTGGAGACAGCTGGAGGAAGCAGGGATGGCAGAATCATCTTATCTGGCCACCGGCCGCGGCCAAGTAGAAATGATACAAAGCCAGCTGGGAAGTCATGTGCCGATTATCGTTGAACCGGAGCGTCGGGATACTTTTCCGGCTATCGCCTTAACAGCTACCTATCTTTATTCAGTGGCAGGTGTTTCTCCAGCGGAGACGGTAGCAATATTGCCTGTTGACCCTTATGTAGAAGCATCCTTTTTCGATACCATAGCTATGCTTGAGGGGACCATGCTGGAAAGTGGAGCAAATCTGGCCCTAATGGGTGTTGTTCCTGAACATGCCTCAGAGAAATACGGATATATTATTCCTACCACCGAAGAGGCGGGGGAAAATGGTTTTATGAAGGTGAGTCACTTTCAAGAGAAACCAGACCGCATACAAGCAGAACAGCTCATCGAGCAAAATGCCTTGTGGAATTGCGGCGTGTTTGCCTTCCGCTTAGGGTACTTGTTAGATATTTTGCAGCGTAAAGGGTTGCCTTTAGGATATGAAGAATTGCAGAAGCAGTATAAGCTATTGTCTTCCATCAGCTTTGATTATGAAGTAGTGGAGAAAGAAGAACATATTGTAGTACAGCCGTATGATGGATTCTGGAAGGATCTTGGAACGTGGAATACGCTGACAGAGGAAATGAGCAGCAAGCATGTAGGAAAAGGTTTTGTGACGGCGGATTCTGAGGGGACTTGCTTGATTAATGAGCTGGACATTCCGATTACGGTAATTGGTGCGAAGGATCTGATCATTGCGGCTAGCCCGGATGGGATTCTAGTTACCCATAAAGCTGAGAGCCCACGGATTAAAGAAGTGCTGAAGACCTTTGAACAAAGACCGATGTACGAGGAACGCCGTTGGGGCCATTACAAAGTTATTGATTATGTGAAATATGATGAAGGCAATGAAGTGCTGACCAAACGGATTTTTATATCCGAGGGGAATAATATCAGCTATCAATTACATCGCAAGCGTAGTGAAATTTGGACAATCGTCAGCGGCGAAGCAAGTATTGTGCTGAATGAGAAAAAACATAATGTGAAGGCTGGGGACGTGGTACGTATACCGGAAGGAACGAAGCACGCGATCCTTGCTTTGACGGATGTTGAGTTTATAGAGGTACAGACGGGGTCTGAATTAGTAGAAGAAGATAACATACGTATTACTTTAGACTGGAATGATATAGAACTACAACAATTCATTTCATAGGTCTAACCTATCTATTTAACCAATTCAAAATTTCTTGAAACAGGTAAATTGACTCAATTATCAAAAAAAGTCATAAAAACACTAAATATATCATTAATTGTCGTCGATACTTACGGTAAGAGAGATTATTTCTCTTAAATTGAAAAGGCAAACCTATCGAAAGGTAGGGACGCAAAGCTATAGGGCCTTCGAAAGAGTGGCAGCCTGGCTACCGAAAGGGAGATTATTTTGAAAGCTTACCGTACGTATCGATTGTTTGGTGCATTTCTGTCACTCGTCCTGTTTCTGACTGCACTTCCGCTTGCTGTTGGAATTTCGCCGTCTGTTGTCATAGCTGCTTCAAATTCTGGAACGCCAGTTACCCCAGGTGCCTCACCTGAAGCCGTAAAGCTGCTTAACTATTTTTACTCGATCTCAGGAAAAGGTATTATTGCCGGTCAACATGACTATTTAGAAAGTCCAGATGAAATTAACAATATGCTGAAGGGAACCAGCGGACAATATGCGGCTCTTCACGGTTATGAAATGGGTGCGATCAGTGGTCAGTCCGAAGCAACGATGGCTTGGCAACGTCAAAATGTGGTGAACAGCGCCATCAACTGGAATAAAGCGGGCGGGATCGTAGCTATGACTTTTCATGCTAACCTGCCGGGCACCTCTTATGACTGGGATAATGTGAAAAAAACACTTAGCCAGAGTGAGTTTGATAGTTACGTTACACCGGGTACCAAGCAATATAACAATCTGATCGCTGAGCTTGATAAGGTGGCCGTCTCTTTAAAAAGCTTGCGCGATGCCAATGTTCCGGTGCTTTGGAGACCCTATCATGAAATGAACGGGAACTGGTTCTGGTGGGGGAAGAAAAATAACTTTTCTACACTATGGAATATTATGTATGACCGTTTTGTTAACGTTCATAAATTAAATAATTTGTTATGGGTATGGAGTCCGAATGCTCCCAATGTTTGGTCAGATCCTTATGCGCTAACTTATCCAGGTGCTGATAAAGTAGATATTCTGGCAGCAGATATATACGAAAATGATTACCAGCAAAAATACTATGACAGCTTATTGAGTCTAGCCGCAGGCAAACCGATTGCGATCGGGGAAAATGGTGAAATGCCTAATCTGGAGAAGCTTCAGCAATCGCAAAGTAAATGGACGTATATGATGAGCTGGGGAAAAATGCTTTACGAGAATAACAGTGCAGACACAATCAAAACATTTATGAATAGCAACTATACCCTGACCAGAGATAAATTAAATACTGGTCTGGCACCGACACCTAGCGCCGCACCAGCGCCGGCACCTTCTGAAGAAGAGGGGGAGGCAGCAATTCCTCTCGCGAAGGGGCTTGCAGGAGAGTATTACAACAACATGCAATTGTCGGGAGCAGCAGCTCTTAACAGAACTGATGCAATAATCGATTTCAATTGGCGGCAAGGCTCGCCGGATGCCGCCCTCGGGATTGATCGGTTCTCCATACGTTGGAGCGGTAAAATTAAGTCATTATATAATGAGCAATATACATTTTACACTACCTCAGATGATGGTATCCGTGTCTGGGTGAATGGGGAATCCGTGATTGATAGTTGGACTAAGCAAAGTGGTACTGAGCGTAAGGGCATTATAACGCTGAAGGCTGGCCAGCTATATGATATCAAGGTGGAGTATTACGAGAATGAAGGCGATGCGAGAGTCCGCTTGATGTGGGAAAGTGCTAGTCAAGCTAAAGAGACAGTTCCAGCAAGTGCACTTTTTCTTCCGGATGTCTCCTGATTGATGAAAATTAAAGGTCGATCCTTAGTGGCTCTGCGTTATTGCAGAGCTACTAAGCTATAGTCCTCATTAGGTCAGAAGACGATTGTCCGATAACAGGTATGTTTTTAACACCTGTGGAGGCAGTACAGCTACCGAAAGGAGGATTTATTTGCGTAAATATTATAAGAAAAACAGATTGTTGTTTACTATGTTACCGGTGTTTATTATTTTTTCCTTGCTGCCTTGGGGAGAGGTTAAAAGTCTTCCGAAGGCTATGAGTGTTTCTTCCTCTCTACCTCCGGCTATACCAAGCAATCCTTCGGCTTCTGAAGAAGCCAAGCAACTGCTGAGTAATTTGGTGAATCTACGTGGCAAAGGGATCTTGTCCGGCCAGCATGATTATCTAGAAAGTCCAGATGAACTGGTTCATAAGCTGAAGAATACTTCGGGACAAAATGCCGTTCTACATGGTTATGAATTAGGGGCGATTAATAATCAATCCGAAGGGACGATCGCAGAACAGCGGCAAGCTGTTATAGACAGTGCAATTGAATGGCATCAAGAGGGTGGCATTGTAGCCATGACCTTCCATCAGAGCTTACCGGGAACCTCACCAGAATGGTCCAATGTAAACAGAAGTCTCAGTCAAGAGAAATTTAATGCTTATGTTACACCTGGGACAGCTCAGTATAAGAGGCTAATTTCAGATCTAGACGAGGTTGCTGGATATTTGGGTCAGCTGCGTGATGCCGGAGTGCCGGTCTTATGGCGACCTTACCATGAAATGAATGGTGGTTGGTTTTGGTGGGGGAAAAAGGACAATTTTTCAGAGCTGTGGAGTATTGTCTATGATCGTTTTGTAAACACACACAAGCTAAATAATCTACTGTGGGTGTGGAATCCGAATGCACCGAATGAATGGTCAGATCCATATGCTGCATATTATCCCGGTGGGGATAAACTCGATGTTCTGGCTGCGGATATCTACAATAACGATTATAAACAGTCCTACTATGAGGATCTGCTCGCATTGGCCGAGGGTAAACCTATCGGAATCGGGGAGAGTGGGCAATTGCCGAACCCGGATGTATTAACTGAGAAACAAAATAAATGGGTCTATATGATGACCTGGGGAAAATTACTGACAGAAAATAATACGCTACAGTCAATTAAAAGCTTTATGAAAGACTCATTTATAGTATCGAGAGAGGACTATGTTCTCACAACAGGAGGTCCTTCGATAGCACCCGTAACTCCGGTAACCCTAACGGGTTTAACTGGAGAATACTATAACAATACTGATTTAGATGGAGAAGCGGTACTTATCCGCAATGACCGTAAGATTGATTTTAATTGGCATGGTGGGTCCCCTGCCTCAGAGATAAATGAAGATCACTTTTCTGTACGCTGGAAAGGGAAACTCAAACCTAAATTCAGTGAAAAATATACGATTTCGGCATCCTCTGATGATGGAGTCCGTGTCTGGATTGACGGAAAGCTGATCATCGACAATTGGAAAAATCAAAGTGCAACCCTTCATAAAGGAAGTATCCCGCTCACAGCCGGAACGCTTTATGATATCCAAATTGAATATTATGAGAATGAAGGAGATGCCAATCTTCGTTTGCTATGGGAGAGTTCCAGCCAGAAGCAGCAGGTAATTCCACAAGGGGCATTGTTCCTTCCTTAATCTAATGAAATGATAGGGTAAGACATTCCGGAAGAAAGAGAGGACCTATGGATGGGAATAACGAGGAGAATATCTAATAGAAAAAATAAGATATCTGCAAACAAACCATTACTGTTATTACTAAAATTCGCCGCATTAACCGTCTTGTTTCTGTTGTCTGTCTCTGTCTTCGGAACGAATAGGACAAACGATTATAAGGTAGGTGCCAATATACCGAGACTATCTGCAGGAACTGATGCTGCAGCAGAAATACCGGATGGTACTGTGATCTGGAATCTGGGACAACATGATGGCTCAGCAGCTGAATTCGCTGCGAGTGGCACTTCTGGCAGCAAGAAGGAATTTAATGTTACTTCTTCGGCGCTCAAATCATCGGCTCTGCAGAGCTTGCCTGCAGGCTTGAATGGAAAGACCCAGCCGGAATTAACAATCACCTATCAGCTAAATAAGATCCCGGAGAATGGGGTCTTATTTAGCGTAGGTATTCTGGATGCTTATAAATCCGTGCCGCAAATGAGTGTGTTCTCCAATCATCAATTGTCGGGGATCATTCAAATTGCGGGCGTTGCTGGCACAGAAAGCGAATATAACTTTCAAAAGACCTATGAATTATATATTCCCAAGGAGCAATTAAAGATAGGAACGAATGAATTGAAGCTGCAAACGGTTCGCTGTTTATATTGCAGTGACAAAGAAGACGAATATTCCTGGTGGACTTGGGATAATCTCCGTTTAGAATCTCTTAACGCTCCAATTTCTGAGCCTATCCATGGCAGCTATACACTGACGGGAACAGTAGTGAATAATAAACAATTTTATTTCGATGAAGGTGCAGTTACGCACTTGCCTTATGTTATCAAATGGCTAGGGATGGCTTATAGCGGGAATGTGATGCGTACTAGCTGTGCCAGTGATGTCGGGAGATCCTGCTCGGATATGATGGAATATTACAAGGTATTGCAGGATTACAACATGCAGGCGGTTGCTTTGTATTTGCATACTGGTGATATTAAGCTTAAGGCAGATGGATCGTTGCCTGCTGACGCGGAGAAAAAGCTGACAGATTATTTTGAGCAATATAGCCCCTATTTTCAATATTATGAGGTAGATAATGAGCCGGGATTATTCAATCGTTCTAAGGCAGTGAACCTGGCAATTGCGGACTGGCTGAATAAAAAGGGCAAGCAAATCGCGCCCCATTTACAAACTGTTGCTCCGGGCTGGGCATATTGGCCGAGCTACAGTGAGGATTCCTGTGGTAATCAGAAGGGAACTGGGAAGGAATGTGGAGATCCGGATGGCTGGGAACGTGATCCAGAGCAACGTATGGAGTTGGAGAAGGTTACGGATTTGACCAATGGACATTCCTACGGTGACTCTTATATTTTTAGTAATGGAGGAAGCTTTACTGAGAATTTGAAGACCTTCACTGGCGCAGACAATGGACTCGGCAAAAAAATGCTGACCACTGAATTTGGTACCTCGGACAGTCATGTGGATGCCTATCAATACGGGGCAACGGAGCGGACAGCGGCTGTATTCGACCGGATCATGCGTGCACATATTGGTTATGCGGATATGTTTGTGCAGCATGCTGCTTTTTTTAAGGATTTCAGTTTATTCAAATACGGGTTTAATTTAGAAGAGCATGATCCGGCGACCACAGAGATTTATTATACAAAAGAAAATGAGGATTCACGTGTCAGCATTATGAGAAGGCTCAGTCTTGCCTATGCTACACATGGAGCTCCGCTAACTTATCAAATTGCCAACAAAGATGTATTAGCCGACAAGCTGGTATATGTTCGGGCCGTGGATACTTCTACATTGAAGCCTCTTGCGGGAAGTGGAGCGACCTCAAATAAGGTGCTGGTTAATTTCGTTAACTTTGAGTCTACTCCACAAACTGTGAGTGTAAATGTGACTATGCCGAAGAACGGGGTGTATGAAGGGGAACGTTTTGGAAACGGGGATACGTATGAAAAAGCAAGAAGTTATGTAACAGGTAAAAAGGCTACTCCTACGTTAACCTTTACGGAGACCCTTGCTCCAGGAGAGGCTGTGCAGTATATTTTGCAGCCTTCCTCTGAAGTAAAGCCGTCGGCACCTAAAGGATTCAAAGCCGCAGCAACAAAAGGTTTAGCTGTAAAATTAAATTGGTTGGAGGCACCAGGAGCAAGCTATGAGCTGCTTCGCGCTGAAGGTAGCGGCGGGGAAATGAAGGTGGTGGCCACCGATGTGAAGCTTACAGAATATACGGATCATAATTTACGTGAAGGGACGTTATATACCTACGCGGTAAGGGTATCCGGCTCTAATTTACTGTCCGATAAAGTTCAGATTACAGCCACTGGACTGGTTCCTCTGGATCGTACTAAATGGAAGGTATCCTCAAATGTGAATACGGCAGCATCAGCTCCTAGTCTGGCTATCGATGGGGATCGGCGCACGCGCTGGGATACGGGGAAACATCAGGTTTCCGGTGAGTATTTTCAGATTGATCTGGGTGAAGCACATGAAATTGAAAGAATAGATTTGGATAGCACGTTATCACCGTTTGATTATCCAAGAGACTATGTAGTCTATATTTCTGACGATGCTCAAAACTGGAAAAAACTCACGTCTGGTAAAGGTACGAAAGAGCTTACTAAGATATCCTTTTCTAAAGTGAAGACGAGGTATGTCAAAATTGTGCAGAACGGAGCCGGCGGGAATTATTGGTCTATTCAAGAGCTACAGGTGTACTCCAGAGAATAAGAATTATTTGAATTTATATAACTGTTAATAGAGCATACTAAATAACCTCAGCGGGATCCTTCTCCCGCTGAGGTTATTTTTGTGCTTTAAATAAAATGGAGGCCTGACATATAAGGTAAAGGGATTGCCTCTGATTCCCCCAAGGAATCAGAGGTGCGAAGCGGGCTCGCTGGATCAAACAGCAGCGAGATCAGCTCCTTGTCGTCCACAGACGACAAGTCGAGGCTACGCTTGCGGCATACTTCCGTCTGCCGCAAAAGCGCTTCCCGGTCTGCGATGCAGACCGTCCCGCTGTTCGCACCGGCGCTTAAGGAGGCGCCGGCGTCCCGCAGAAGCGCGAGCAGGCTGCGCTCCTGCCACGGCACAGGCACTTGCAGCGTGCCAACGCCGCCGCACAGAGCCGCCTTGGCCAGCAACGCCGCTACCGCTTGCGGCTGGCCGGCCCATTCCACCGCCGTCGCTGGGCTCGGCGCCGGCACATCCGCCGCGGGCACAGCCATCGCGGCGAACCCCTCGATGCTGCCGTTCCGCACGGCTACGAGTGTGCGCTGGGACAAGCCCAGCACACCCGCGTAAGCCTCGGCACCCAGCAGCAGCGCCAGCTCACCCGGACTGTACACCTGTCCGGCTTCGCGTTCATTCAGCAGCCGGTTGACGGCGAAGAAGTCGCCCGGCTGCATTGGCCGCAGCGTCCATTCTTCCCCTGCTGCGGCAGCAAGTGCGTGAGCCGAGCTTGCGTTCAGCTCGGCAAATTGCGTACCGCCGAACGGTACGCATCCCGCTCGGGTATACAGCGAGCGGTCACCCGAGACAAAGATAAGCGATGCGCCGGCATTCGCAGCATGGGTCTGGCATAGCTGTAGAAGCTGACCGGCTAGTCCCTGTCCGCGATAATCAGGATCTGTGCAAACCGCGCCGATGGAGAACACGTTCAGGAGAGCTTCTCCAGTGCGGATCGTGGAGGGCACTAATCCCATAAAAGCAGCGATGTTACCGTCCTCGGCAACGGCTGCATAAGAGTGAGTGTAACCAGGGCTAAAAATCAGCGGAAACAGCTCTTTCATAGAAGTGTCGCCAGCTTTACGAAAGATGGAATGGGCTAGAAGAGCGGCTTGCTCCAGCTCCGCAGGTTTAATTAATCTCAATTGCATATACAGTCAGCCTCCTTATATGTAAATACGAGTAGGGTAGAAAGGAATTATTTTAAGTATAAGCCCCAGCGGATGAAATCTTCAATCCTGCTTATATTATTCAATGTCTCAAAAGGAGGTGGATAAGGGTAATAACGTACATAAATAAGGAAGCTTATATTTTAAGCTAGAAGCGAAAGGGAAGTGAATAAACGGTGACCCAACTTGCAGATAATATCATATTATTGCTGGCAGCTCTCTTACTTGTAGGTGTGTTTTCCACCAAATTCTCCACTAAATTTGGAATGCCAGCTCTAGTGCTTTTCCTTGCTGCGGGGATGGTACTGAGTCAATTTATCTTTTTTAACAATGCTTCCTTAACACAAATGGCTGGGATTTTTGCGCTGGTTGTTATCTTGTTCGAAGGTGGGATGCAGACCAGTATTAAGGATATCAAGCCTATTATTCGGCCGGCATTATCCTTATCCACGGTAGGCGTATTGTTAACGACAGCTATCGTTGGGGTGTTCGCTAAGCTGATTCTTGAGGTGTCATGGGCGGAAAGCTTTCTGTTCGGAGCTATCGTGGGTTCGACTGATGCGGCTGCGGTCTTTTCGGTATTAGGCGGTAAGAATATTGACAAACGACTGACCTCGACACTCGAAGCGGAATCAGGCAGCAACGATCCTATGGCGGTGTTTTTGACAGTATCGCTGATCGAATGGATTCAGCATCCGGATATGGCGATATGGGGACTTGTGCTGTCCTTTATATGGGAGATGGCAGTTGGTTTGGTGATAGGGGTTGTACTTGGCAAAGTCGCAGTATATCTTATTAATCGAATTAACCTGGATTCCACCGGACTTTACCCGGTATTGGCAATTGGATTTGCTGTCCTAACCTACGGCTTATCTGCACTCGTTCATAGCAGCGGCTTGCTGGCTGTCTATGTAATGGGTCTTACCCTTGGCAATTCCGAGCTGATGTATCATCGAACCATTATGAATTTTAGTCATGGCTTTGCTTGGATGATGCAAATATTTATGTTTATATTGCTGGGTCTACTGGTATTTCCACAGGAGCTGGCAGAGGTGGCTTGGCAAGGTATATTGCTGTCCGTCATTCTGATGGTTGTGGCAAGGCCAATAGGAGTGTTTATAAGCTTGCTCTTTTCCAGATTCTCTATTCGTGAAAAAACACTAATTTCTTGGGCCGGCCTGCGCGGAGCCGTTCCAATTGTGCTGGCAACCTATCCGCTGCTAGCTAATCTTCCCCACGGCCGACTGTTCTTTAATGTAGTATTCTTCGTCGTGCTGACCTCAGCAGTGATTCAAGGAACAAGCATTTCACCGCTGGCTTCCCGGTTGAAGCTGGTGGGGCAAGAGGATTCAGCACAGCCATCACTGATGGAGCTGGTCGCCCTTGGCAAGACGGATTCCGAGTTCAACCACATAGGAATTGAACCTTACATGCCCATTGCCGGGCAGAAAATCTCCGATATCGGACTGCCAGATGATATCTTATTTACTGCTATTATCCGGAATAAAAGCATTGTCACCCCCCATGGCAGTACCGTCATTGAGCCAGGGGATACTGTATATGTCTTAAGTCCAAAGAGCAAACGCGATGAGATGAGGGCTTTTTTCCGGAGTCAGAAAGGGAAGACGGCGGAGGAAAATATATCTTTGATTTAAGTCTAGAAAGAGGACGTTATCCAGAGTGTGACAGAGATAATAGGCGTTATAACAAAAGTTATGCTAGAATCGGCAACATGCAAATCTTCAGAGTTGGTTGCAAAAAGCAAAAGGATGTGTTAAATTGTATATAGATTTAGAACGAGTCTAAATACAATATAATAAATTAACCATAGGAGGTTTTATTAATGACTACACAACTAAAGAGCCAAACTGAACTGCACGCTGCTTTGAACCGCCAGACCGCGAACTGGTTCCTGCTTGGGGTAAAGCTTCATCATTATCACTGGTATGTTAGCGGATCCCAATTCTTCACGCTGCATGAGAAGTTTGAAGAACTCTACAATGAAGCTGCTGGTTATGCAGATGATTTGGCTGAGCGCCTGCTTGCTATTGGTGGACAACCTGCCTCCTCTATGAAACAATATCTGGAGCTTTCCGATTTACAGGAAGCTCGTGGCGGCGAAGATGCCAAGGGTATGGTAATGGAGCTGGTTAGAGACTTTACAACTGTTTCTAAAGAACTGCAGGCTGCGATTGCTACTGCAGAAGAACTGGCTGATCAACCCACTGCGGATCTGCTGATTGGTATTAGAAGCAGCATTGAGAAACATGCTTGGATGTTGAATGCTTTTATCGCCTAAGACAACATTCTTATAAAGGATAGAACCACAAAGAGCGCCTGCGTATAGGATACGCATGGCGCTCTTTGTTTTGTTGTTTTACTACTGAACACAACTATTTAATAAACACACCCCCGAAGGGAACTACCTCGCGTAGAAATCGTTTAACAATTCCATCATCGTTGTTATCTCTTTCGAATCGGCGGTTCTGACGTCCTGCCTGAAACAGCACAGGCCCGTGACCTGTCATCTTCCAGTGATAGCTCATATGCTGGCTAGCCAAATGGTTGCCATAAACGGTGAGCTCCAGCTTGGCATTCTCAGGGTAGGCAATAATGCTGCCTGCATCGACATAAAGGGGGTTGGTCGGGTGCAGTACAGCTTCACAGACCGTACCCTCCGTCAGTATGCCAATCATGCCATTGCCCGAGAATTTCACCTTTACAATATCCCGTGTAACGAGCACATTCTTCATGCTTAGCACCCGGGTCTCCAGTGAAATACCTATACTGTAGAAGAAGAGATGCTTAAAGTCGTACAGCAGATCGCTTTTGCCATCGAGCTGCAGGATTTTTATGCGATAGCCTGGTGGAAGGGCGGCGACGAAATGGCAAGGACCTGCCATATCGGAACGAATCAACTTTCGCTTGCGGTATATGCCCTTCACATCCATAAATCTGTCCGCTCGTCCTGAGGAAGGACCTTGATAAGCGATAATTTGTTGTGGATGGAGTATATGAACCTCTTCTTTCTCCCCAAGGGAGAAGGCTACGGCTTGTCCGCTTCCACTGTCGCTTTCATCTTGGATATCGATGTTCATAGTTCATCTCCCTCATGCTGTGACTGTGATCTTCAATGAATACGTAAGACTAACGCAGACGGTCGCCTTTTCGCGAACGGTAAAGCATGCTGAAACGAATAAAACGGATCAGTATAAAATAACCTAGGATTAGTCCAATCCCTGTAAAAATAGTCACTTTGATTTTATGATAATATTCTTCGCGTGCCGTCCGGTCATTTTTTAATTCATCAACCATCTGCGTTAGTTGGCGATTCTGCTCTTGTAGGCTTTCGTTCTGTATCCGGTAAGCTTCTATCTCCTGCGTGGTATTCGCGAGCTTATCCTTTGCCTGCTGAAGCTCTTCAGCGGTTTGCTGAAAACCTTCCTTTAATTCATTCACTTCGTTTGGCAGCTCGGAGAAATTTTTAACTCCATTATAGATATCACTGAATATATTAGCTTTTGCTACAGGAGCTGGCAGGCATACAGTAAGCGTCAGCAAGAACAGGAGCGAATATAACAGCTGTAGATATGCTCGGGATTTATGTTGCTTCATCTATATAATCACCACCCAATTTAGGCTTGTAGTTCTTTTATTTTAACACAGCTTGACAGCTTCTGACAGCGTACGCCATGGGACTGGTAATGCTTATAATGAAAGTAATTTTTACCTCCTTAAGGTTTTCGTTTACTCATTATTAAACACGATCAGTCCGTGATTATCTCGATTGAGAAGAGGTACTATTTATCGTATACTTTGGACGAAAGGGGCTGCTGTCGATTGAACAAATGGCTTAAAACAATATTGCTTCTGATCGGATCTGCTTTTTTGACTAGATTGATCCCATTTTCATCTTTGTTTCGGAATTTAGACACGATGATTCATGAATTTGGGCATGCTCTGATGACCTTACTACTGTCGGGTAGTGTGCTGAGGATTGAATTATACGCAGATCATAGCGGTGTAACCTATTCAGCCATTCAAGAAGGGGGCAAGGCAATATTAGTTTCCCTCTCGGGTTATTTGCTAGCCTCCTTATTTGCACTTCTGCTCTTCTATTTATACAGTAAGGGACGCCATGATTGGGGCCTTATCTTAGCTACGGGTGTGGCGTTGATTATGCTCCTGCTATACGTACGAGGAAGCTTTGGCATGATGTGGTTGGGCGGATTTATTGCGCTAAATATTCTAATGCTGCTGGTTTGGAAGACGGCCAGCAAATATTATTATTTGTTATTGGCCTTTTTAACCTTGGAGGAGTCTGTAATGGGAAGTTTATTTCTGGTATACGCGGCTGCTGTATCACCGTCCCGTGCAGGAGATGCCAGCAATCTGGCAAGAATGACTCCCATACCCGCTATATTTTGGGCCACACTGTTTTTTATATTTTCTCTGTGGTGTGCTAAATGGGCACTGGGACTATTTTTCAAGCGAGAGCGAATGCAGACTAAATTAGGGAGTCGATGAGAAAAAAACATAAAATTTTCGTCATAAATAGACAAAAGGAGTTGTTTTTACAAGAGTCAGTCTACTAAGCATGTAGAATGACTCTTTTTTTGTCGATAATATAGAACCGAACATACATTCCATGACATGGAGTTGTCCGCCATTATTGGTACATTAATAGAAGACCCAAAAAAAGAAAGAGGTGGAAATAATGATAGAAAGTATTCATCCCGTATTCACATGGAGTCAAAATCGTATTTTTGCAGGCGGCAATCGTAATGTTATTTTGCTTGTCGAATGGAAAGGGAATATACCTGCAGAGCACAGCCGACCCAGCAGTTATAAAGTGGTTGCGCGTGAAATTGAGCTGCGAGTTTGGCTTGAACCCCATGTAACTTTTAAGCGTTCGTATGGGTGTGAGTTTGAAGTCGGTGAGGGCAGATCGCTACTTCTTAAGCTTGGCAAAATAAAAACGGGGCAACGAAAGTTTATTGCTTTGGAATTCAATATCTCTACTACTATTGCAGGTAGATATGAAGCTCTTTCCTTACAGTGGAAATATAAAAAGCCAACCGTAGAGCGTGTTCAAGAGCTTCCAGTAAAGGTTCTTGAGCTAGAATACACCCATCATACTCAGGTTCTGAGTGAAACCTGCTGCTTTCACGTAGAGAAACATCTGGAATTGTTAAAAACAGCTGAAACGATTGAGGAGGCAACCACGTTGCAAAATGAAGGACAACATAGTCAAGCTCATGAAATGCTTTGCCGTCACGCAGATAAATTACTATTACTAGCCGTACGTTCTGGAGATCCTTTACTACTTAAAGAGGCCGAAATGTTGTATAAACAGATTGGATTCGAGTATCAGAAGCGGGGGAAAACTGCTACTGGAAATTGATATAGGACATACAACTAGAAGATGCATATTGACGAAAAAAGACCTATACATAAATTTGTTTTGTCAGCGGGTTCGGCGGAAAATAATCAGAAGAATTGTAATATAAAATGTGGTAACATAGTAAAAAAGTTCTATCACACTATTACTTTTTTTCATAAAATAATGGGTCTATTTAACCATAAATCAAGGGGAACTGAATATGACAGACCGATTAATCCGACTGATGCGCATTATTACACTTGTTCAAGCCAAGCCAGGGATATTAGCCCGTGAATTGGCGGAACGCTGCGGCAACAGCGAGAGAACGATATACCGGGATATGGACGCGCTTAGCGCCATGCATATTCCTATAACCCACCTTGGACATGGAAAAGGCTATGCTTTTATTGGCAATTTTGCACTTTATCCTTTGGATTGGTCGGAAGAAGAGGCGTCTGCGTTTTCGCAACTACGCTATATTATGGAAGATATTAAACCCGTTCTGCCTATCGGTTTTGAAGGCGCTTATGAAAAAGTAGTTGCAGCTGAATACAAGCGAAAGGCGGAGCGGGAAGAAACGATAGAACGTGCAAGAAGAGAAGCAGGTACAAGCTGGTTGGAAAGAAGCGGTGCACAGATGGAGCATCAATCTTTTTTAACACCTATATTGGAGGCTTTATTAAAGCAGAGGAGTATTCAAGCGAATTATTGTGAGAATGCGGTGGAGGAGAAAGAAATAACCATCGATCCTTATTGTTTAGTCCCACTGGAAAATCGTTATCATCTCATTGGATTTTGCCATCATCAGGGTGTTATTCGTACATATCATATCAACGATTTTTCAAACGTGAAGCCACTAAACCGCTGCTTCTCAAAGGAATCATTTGATTTGCAAGCTTTTATGAAGCAAAAATGGTCACTTGACCGCGATAGTTTGCAGGTAGAGTTTAAAGTGAAATTTTCGGAGCGAATCATGGAAGGGCTTAAGAGAGAGGATCTGCCCTATAAGCCGAATAAAGTAGACCGTCAAGCTCGGTGTTGTTATTTTAAAGTCGCGTTGGAACAAGATATTGCATTTGTCCGCTGGATTAAGAGATTCGAAGAGGATGCAGAAATCATAGAGCCGTTATATTATCGGGAAGTGCTCAGGCAGCAGTTGGAGAAATGGATATCACAATATAAATAAGATGGATTCTCACCTTCAAATGAAATATTCGTTTACATATATTGTTACAAATCAAAAATTATAGAATATTTCTCTTGTTTGGTGAGTCTTTTTATAATATCATCATACATTAAATAACATAATTGCGATTTATAGAGTTGTTTTTATCCTCGAATTTGACCTTTGTTCAATTTTATACAGAAGAAAGCTATTCTCTAGATTCATTTGATTCTTAAAAATGAATATATTAATCCGGGTGAGATTCCTGGGGAAGTGGATTATCCATTATGTTGACGGTACTGGGCTTTAACGTGAAGAATTAATATCATTCGTGTGGTGTCTTTGCAGCCCTATTTAGGGGCGTCAAAGGCATCTTTTTTGTGTGCAAAAAGCCAAAATCATCGTTATATATTGTCTAATTATAACAATATATAACTAAACATATCCAAACACAACTGTAGTTGTAGAAAAACGAAAAACTGTATGCTAGAATAGCATCTAAATATATACATACGAAATTGGGAGGAATGGAAATGTTTAAGAAATGGGCACTCTCCGTGATGGGGATATTGGCAATCCTTCTGGTTGTAAATTTATCTGCAGGTTCAGGTGTAGAGGTGCAAGCAGCCACCAAGAAGACCGAAATTATTGTTTCCGCAGCGGCTAGTTTGCAAGACAGCCTGGATAAGATTGCTCTCCTTTATGAAAAGAAACATCCCGATATTGATTTGGTTTTTAATTATGCAGCAAGTGGCACTCTGCAAAAGCAGATTGAGCAAGGGGCGCCGGCGGATCTGTTCTTCTCGGCAGGTGATAAACAGATGAATGCACTGGTGGAAGGTGGACTTGTCTCCGATCATAAGGTTCTGCTTAAGAATCAATTGGTTGTAGTTGTACCCTCAGATTCAAAGGTTAAATTAACTACAATTACTCAGCTTACGGATAAAGCTTTTAAGAAGGTGGCAGTAGGACAGCCTGAATCTGTGCCGGCGGGTCAATATGCTCAGCAATCGCTGGCAGCGAAAAAGGTATGGGATCCGCTGCAAAGCAAACTTGTATTTGCCAAGGATGTGCGTCAGGTTCTCTCTTATGTAGAAACAGGAAATGCCGATGCCGGTTTTGTCTATAAGACAGATGCGCTTACTTCAAAGAAAACTAAAATCGCTTTGACGGTCGGTCCACATGTACACAAAGCCATTAATTATCCGGCAGGCATCGTGAAGAGCTCGAAGAATCAAAAGGCAGCTAAGGAGTTGTATAGTTACCTTCAGAGCAAGGAAGCTAATGATATCTTTGTAAGTTATGGCTTCCTGCTTCCTTAAATAGAAATTACGAGTAGAAGCGGGTGGAATAAGGTTGGAAATAAATTGGACTGATTTCTTCGCCCCGGTATGGCTTTCCGTAAAAATATCTGTGATTACCAGCATTATTGTATTCATTTTGGCAACAGCTGCTGCGAAGGCCATGGCAGGCCGGAAGTTTCCCGGCCACAGCTTGGTAGAGACTATAATGCTGCTTCCGCTCGTTTTGCCGCCGACGGTCGTAGGATTTGTGCTTTTAGTTATTTTAGGCCGACGAAGCTGGATCGGCAGATGGTATGAACAGATGACGGAGCAGACGATCCTGTTCACATGGGGGGCAGCTGTTATCGCTGCTGTAGTTGTAGCTTTTCCACTCGTATACCGCACAGTGAAGGCGGGTTTCGAAGGGATAGAAGCAGATCTTGAAGATGCAGCGCGGGCACAAGGGGCAAGTGAACTGCAGGTACTGCGTTATGTCACGCTGCCGCTTGCGGGCCGGTCGCTGGCAGCCGGTTATGTTCTTGGCTTTGCCCGCGGTCTTGGGGAGTTTGGTGCTACCATCATGGTAGC
The DNA here is from genome assembly GCF_038005365.1 of Paenibacillus sp. FSL H8-0315. Lineage (NCBI taxonomy): Bacteria > Bacillati > Bacillota > Bacilli > Caryophanales > Paenibacillaceae > Paenibacillus > Paenibacillus sp. FSL H8-0315. Next base: position 4,447,616 of record NZ_JBBOTA010000001.1, read on the forward strand.
TGGCAATATTCCGGGCCGTACGCAAACCTTACCCACAGCGATCTATGTTGCGGTAGATGGAGGCAATATGACGCTCGCGTGGATGTGGGTATGCTCAATTATTGTTATTTCAGCTGCTATGCTGATGTTTGTGAATCGGCGTTCTTAAAAAAAACACCAGACAGCGATTCTCCGGTTATGGGAGAGTTGCTGTCTGGTGTTTTTGGTTTGGAGCGGGCGGTTGAGCGGATGCTGAGCAAGTGGAAACCCGGCGACTTTGATGCAGCTTTTAGCACCGCCAAATTTTGATGGAGTCTGTGAGTTAACTGCATTCTATCCAGTTATTCGGTCTGCATAAGGGAACGTTCTAGTTTTAATTGTATTCTATACAACTAAAACTAGAAAAGACGCCTATGGGGTAGTAAATCAAAAGAAATAGGTGTACCAAATACAGTTATATCTAATTTGCTAGTTGTTCGAAGTAATATAGTTGTACGAAATACAGTTAAACGCTTCTGCAGAGTGCTTCCTTCTTCTGTCTGCGACCATTAAGTCTCATAAATTATCGTACCAGTTTCCGTGAGATCATATCCGTGAATGGATCCAAGCTCACTCTGGAAGGCTGGTGAACGCAAAATATCAATCACGGCAGCGATCCATTGCTCATGCTCCGGTTTTTTTATCATCACCAGGTCGTAGCACTCCTGAATCATAGGAATAAAATCAACGCCGTCGACAATCTTGGCGGCTTTCTCGGTGCCGATGGCTACATCAGCTTCTCCCCGGGCCACTTTACCGGCAACTGCCAAATGGCTGTTCTCCTCGTTCATATAGCCTGATAGGGTGGCTGCTGGAATGCCATGCAATCGAAGCTGTTCATCCAATAATACGCGTGCACCTGAGCCTCGTTCTCTATTGATCAGCGTGAGTCCATCCTGCTCTAAGTGAGACCATTCCTGAATACCTCTGGGATTCCCTTTTTGTACGTATAAACCAGCACTTCGGGTTAGCAGGCGAACCACAACATAAGAACATCCGACGAGTATTTTACGGATATAGGGTAGGTTGTATTCTCCAGTATCCCCGTCGAGTAAATGTGTGCTGACAATGTCCGATTCCCCTTTATACATGGCAATCAGGCTGTCTAGACTCCCGGCATAAGAACGAAGAGGACGTTCAGTAGGCAGAGCCCGTTCTAAATAGGTAGCTAGAATATCCAGTGACATATCCTGACCTGTAATCACCAAGCTGTGTCCTACAGCTTTAAGGTGAGGAGATTGTGCTGGCATTTGAGCTGGATTTGTACCGGAAAAGACCAAGGGGATTGCTGGTGGAGTCTGGCCCATTATAGTAGTAGGGTTAGCGGTAGACACCCCACTCCGTGTATTTTGTTTGTAGGCTTCCAAATCGGATTGATCCACGCGCATTTGTTTTCCTACACGGTAGGAGGGGAGCTCCCCTTTTTTAATTAGATCATATACTTTTAATTTTGATATTTTTAATAAGCGGGCAATTTCCTCTGTCGTATAGGATGTATTATCGGACATCACAAAAGCCTCCAGAACTTCATATTAGGACAAGACTACCCTATTTTGAAGTCCTGTGCAATTAGGCTATTGTTGTTTCCCAGCCTGCTGTGTACTGGATAATTTGATCAACTCAGAGACAGTGACAAATCGAAAGCCTTTCTTTTCTAATTCGGGCAAAATAATTTTAAGCGCTTCTCTAGTTTGTGACTGCCCGTGCACATGATCATGAAACAGAACGATGTCTCCATTACGTGCATTTCGAATGACCTTGTTCGAAATACTGTATACCCCTGGGCGATTCCAGTCACGTGTATCTTGATGCCAGGACCATAATATGGGCTTCAAGCCCATATTGTTAGACAGATCTACTAAGGTCTCGTCATACATGCCGCCTGGTGGTCTGAACAGTGAACTATGTTTACCGGAGACTTTTATAATCTCTTCTTCGGTCAATTTTAGCTCCTGCTCAAATTGGGCTTCATTAATAGGTCTTTTAAAATAAACGTGATTGTAGGTATGGTTAGCTAATTCATGCCCCTCAGCAATCACTCGTTTCGCTACCTCTGGATAGGCTGCAATTCTTTTTCCTATCGCAAAAAAGGTACATTTCGCATGGTATTGATTCAATACCTTTAAGATTTGATCGGTTTCAGTAGGGTCAGGACCGTCATCGAACGTCAATGCAATCACTTTTTGGTTAGTATGTACTTCCCAAATCATGTCTCCTCTTTTTTCGTAGTAGTCGCGGTTTTTGCTTGGACTGCCTAGAGCAGAGTTCGTGAAGCATAAAAAGAGTGTAAGGGTGATCATCATAATTTTGCTGCGAGTTTTCATCATTTCACCTGTTTTTTTTATTTTAGAGTGCTCCTTTTGGGGGTCGGTATATTCATAGTTTAAGTTTTGTAAAGACAACCAGTCTTTTTTCGTGCTCTTTCTTCTTTCTACTATCCTTCATGTACAGGTTATGAGATTCATTTTGGCTTCTGATGATTACATAGTTATCGACATGCCCGTTTATAATTAAATTAGCTTTTGTATTTTGATGTGAAAATAGTTATGAAAATGCCTTATAATGAAGTACTATATACAGACATTTGGTTAGGGGTGGGAATATGACACTTATTGAAAAAAGAGAACACCGGCAATATCCGGAGATTACCCGCCTTGAAACGTCGAGAGCTGCTTATGAGCGTGATTATTCACGCCTGATTCATTCGCCTACTTTCCGTAGGCTACAAGGTAAATCACAAGTATTCGGAGCAGGGACCGGTGATTATTACCGTACGCGTCTGACTCACTCACTTGAAGTTGCGCAGATTGCCCGTGAGGCGGCGAAAAGTCTGCTGCGATCGTATCCAGAAGTGGAAACCACTAAGGCGGAGAATCCGGGTCTTGTTATCGATCCAGAGGTAGTGGAATGCGCAGCTATCGCTCATGATTTTGGCCATCCTCCCTTTGGACATAAAGGGGAAGAAGTGCTGGATAATATTTTGGAACAGCTTATTGAAAAGAAAACTAACGAAGCTGCGCTGCAATCAGGCGCAACGGGTGTGGATCGGCTGCTGATCCATGAGCAGATGAAGCAACGTTATGAGCATTTCGAAGGCAATGCCCACAATTATCGGCTGATTATGTTTCTGGAGAAGCGTGAAAATATTGATGGCCTAAATCTGTCGGATGCTGTGCTGCTAGGCATAAACAAGTATCCTTTTCCCGGCACCTCGCTGAAGAAGGGGATGTACCTGCACGAATGGGGATATATTTCGGAGATCCGCAAAGAGTGGGGAATACCAGCAGGTAAGAAAACGTTGGAGGCTCAGCTTATGGACCTTTGTGACGATATCGCTTATTCTGCACATGATCTGGAGGATGGGATTAAAGCCGGAAAGATTGAAGTGCATGAACACTTTATGCATGATTCTTATATCCAACGGTTAATCGTGGAGAAAATCACCACGCTCGAGGATTTCTTTTGGAAGGGCTGGGAAGAGGAAGGCATTCGCGCGAAGGTCGAGGAAGTGCTCAGTTCATTTCTTCGGGTTTGGAAGGAAAAAATGCCAACCTGTGAAAACGACTATTCCCGCACTCGACGTGAAGTTAAGGCTTATTGGGTAAGTACCTTTGTCGCAAGCTTGGGAGTGATCCAAGATGGAGACTGGAAGAAGGTCACCTTTATAAAGGAAGGAAAAGAAGATGAAGATATGCTGCGGACCGTCAGTGTGTTGAAAAGCTTCGCATGGGTCACTATGATCCGTGATTTGCGTGTGCAGCGGCTGCAGAAACGTAGTGAGTGGATTTTGCGCCGACTATGGGGAGCATTTCTGGATCCACAGACCTCTAAAGCCATTATTCCATCGGATTGGCTGCAGCGCTTTGAGAAAGATCAGAAGCAGGCAAAGCCGATTTGGACTTGGGAGCATATGGTGATTGATTATATCGCAGGGATGACTGATGCTTTTGCAGAGAAAATATATAATGAGCTGTACGGACTGAAAGTCGGCTCGATTTATGATTTGGATTAGAGGCTCTTAGACAAGTAGTCCCTGCTGTTCATTTAGGATGATCTAAATGAACAGCAGGGGCTATTTTTATAAGGATTATTGATTTAAATACCACTCATATGCAGTTTTTTCAAGATTAACCACAAATTCTTCTTTCCCGTCTATATAAGCTCCAATATCCTCTGGGAATTGTTTGGCAAGAGTATCTTTTAAATCTCCGTACTGTTTAACCGCCTCCGGATATGATCGAAGGTAGTCTCTTACAGCCAGATGACGACCGATATCTATCTTATTATCCATTTGGAAGACATGAACATGATGGGTTCTGCTATTTCCGCCTTTTCTGAAATATCTTCTGCCACTGATACCGAACTCACCCATACATTCATAACCAAGTGCTGTCATTTGCTGGTTGAACTCATCTACAGCTTCGATATTTCGTACTACTGGCATTATATCTATGATTGGTTTCGCTTTGAGTCCGGAAACAGAAGTGCTGCCAATGTGGTGAATATCAACGAGGGCATCAGCAAAGATATCTTTAATCTTCTGAGCTTCTTCGTTGAACATTAGACTCCATTGTTCGTTAAATTCTGTGACCGTGACCTTCATTGCACTAACCCTCTCTTTATGGATAACTTTGGATTTTATTATTATAGAACAGATGTTCTTGTTTTGTAAAGCTTATTATTAATATTGCCGGTCATAATCAACAAGATTTAGAGAAGGTGTGCCTGATGATAAGTAAGACTTCACATTTTCGGTAAAAATATTAACGATCCGGTCAGCGTATTGATCTGTAATTCCAGCGGAGTGTGGAGTGATAATAACCTGCTCCATAGACCAAAGCGGATGATCCTGCGGAAGGGGTTCGGTCTCAAAAACATCCAACCCAGCACCACGGAGTTGTCCGCGATTCAATGCGTCGATCAGCGCCTCTGTATCGGTAGTTGCGCCCCGGCCAATGTTAATGTAATAGGAGCCTTCTTTAAACGCGGAGAAGCTGGTGGCATTAAATAAATGCTTGGTCTCATCGGTAATAGGAAGGGTATTGATGATGAAATCGCCTTGACTTACAGCTTCGGATAAACGATCTGTTGTATAGATTTGATCAAAGTCTGCGACTGGCTTACCGGAACGGCTGACACCGATAGTCTTCATCCGGAAGGCTTTAGCAATTCTGGCGGTTTCACTGCCGATCGCTCCAGTTCCAGCTATTACGGCTGTTTTACCGAACAGCTCGCTTTCACTGCCATCAGATTTCCAAATACGGTTCTGCTGATTGCGTACAGCTGTATGCAAATTACGGGTGAAGAGAAGTATGAACCCGAAGATTACCGCAGAAATAGGTTCGGCATGAACTCCGCTCCCACTGGTGAGCAGGATTCCTTGTTGTTTAAGACGATCGAGGGGAAGCTTCTCAATACCAGCAGACCAGGACTGAACCCAGCGAAGGGAGGACTCGGGGCGAAGGAGTGTATCCGAAATACCTTTTGCCCAGCCAATTACAATTTCTGCTTCTGCAAGCAGCTGCAAATCCGGATTTTTTGCGTCTCCTTGTGTAAATGTATAGCCTGGGGCAGCCGCTTTGATCCTTTCCTGCTGCTGAGATGTAAGTGGTTGTAGACATACTATAGACTTAGTCATGATGTGTTCCTCCTACTTTGTGGTTTAATGGATATGGATCATGTTATAGGTTAAGAATACCAAATCTATTGGAGAAGGTGAAATTGACCATGGATGCTAAAGCATCAGAGAACGAATCAGAACGGCTTTTTTTAGCTGTGAAATTACCTTCTGAGCTGCAAGAAATAGTGGCGCAGGCATGTTCAAAGCTATCTGAAAATTTTGATTTTGCTAAATGGACAAATCCGCAAGATTATCATATTACCCTGCAATTTTTAGGAGATACCCCAAAGGCCAAAATTCCAGATTTAGTGAAATCCTTGAGGAAGACTGCGGGGCAAGGCAGACCCTTCAATCTCTCTTTGGACAAATGGGACACATTTGGTCTTCCAGCTTCCCCAAGAGTCCTGTGGATAGGGGTTTCCGGCGAAATAGAGGCATTAAATCAATTAGCTGCCAGAGTGCATTCAGCGACGTTTCCACTAGGTTTTTCAGGCGAATCCAGGGCCTATAAACCGCATCTTACTGTGGCTCGAAAGTACCGGGGAAAAAATTCATATGATGATAAATTGCTGGAAAATTTACTGAAATTGGATGACGATTGGAACCTAAAAAACTATCAGAGAGACTGGACGATTGATAGTTTTGTGTTGTATGCTACCAGAATGTATGCCATTCCTATGTATGAAATTATTGAAAAGTTTACAGTTTAAAATCGATAATAAAGTTTTCAAAGCTTCCGTTTTCGGTTACATACAATAGGAATGTGCCGTGAAATAGGAGGAATATCATGTTAATTTTTAAACAAAACCGCTATATTGCGTTGCTCGTTGGCGTTATACTAGTGTGTTTCTCTGCCATAAGCTTATTGCAACCCGAACAAGTTGCAGAAGGGAAGGTGGACAGGGTGCAGATGGATAAGTTGCAATCCACTAGCCGTGCATCCGTACTTTCTCTTTTGCAAGATGAATCGAAGTCTAGTATAACGAGTAGCATTACGAGGGGCATTACTGAAGTTACACAAGCCAATAAGCTTAATAACACATTCAGTCTTTTAAGTTCCGCTTGGAAACCGGCGAAGGGTGTGGAATGGCTTAGTGTAAAAAAATTAAAACAAAAAAACACAAAAAACACATCGAACGTTTCCATTATTCGGGTGAAGGCTGATGTAGTACAATCCAAGCCAGCTGCGCAAAAAGCGTCGCAATTGGCGGAAACAGCAACAAAGAGTAGTCAGGCGACAGCGAAGACAGTCTCGGCTTCTCAGAAACATCCCCTCACAACATTGTACTTCTCTCGGACAGAGCTATTAAGCCAGGAGCAGCAAAGTAAAGCAACCCGGCGCTACGCTGTATCCGAAGAAGAACTGCTTCTGCTACAAAAAATTGTAATGGCAGAGGCGGAAGGTGAACCGTACAAGGGCAAGGTGGCAGTTGCCAACGTTGTTCTGAATAGGCTGCGGTCAGCCAATTTCCCCGACACGATATATAAGGTTATTTATCAGAAGAGCCAGTTCAGCCCTGTAGCTAACGGGCGTCTTAACCGTGTGAAGCCTAACGATGATAGTATTAAAGCGGTGAATGCTGCACTCTCCGGAGTAAAGGAAGTTCCCGATAATACTTACTTTTTCTTGTCGCTAAAACTTGCACAGGATCTGACCGTACATCATACACAGACTTATGTTAAAACCATTGGCAATCATACTTTTTATAAATAAATTTGGTGGATCTGTGAACCTCAGCGCTATATAGGGTAAACTAAACTATATGAATCTGGAGGTGGAAGATAACCATGAAAATCACTTATTATGGACATTCAGCTCTGCTGGTAGAGACGGGGAACGTGAAGGTTATTATTGACCCTTTTTTGTCAGGCAATCCGAACTCCGGTATTTCACCTGCCGATATTTCCGTTGATGCCGTTCTGCTTACTCACGGCCACTCTGACCATTTTGGAGATGCTGTCGAAATTGCCAAGCAGAATGATTGTCCGATCTTTGCGGTGTTTGAGCTTGCCGAATATTGCCGGGTGAAGGGTGCACAGGTAAAGCACATGAATATAGGTGGTAGTCATACCTATGCCGGGATGACTGTGAAATTTACGCAGGCATTTCATTCCTCATCCATTCAGGAGGGCGACTCTTGGATTTATGCTGGACAACCCGCGGGGATTTTATTGACGATTGAGGGCAAGACGATTTTCCATGCGGGGGATACCGCGCTATTCAGTGATCTGCGCCTCATTGGAGAAAGGAATGCGATTGCCCTGGCAGCTCTGCCTATAGGCGATATGCTTACCATGGGACCGGATGACGCCTTGCTGGCCGCACGCTGGCTGCGGGCGGATAAGGTGATCCCGCTACATTACAATACATTTCCGGATATTGCTCAGGATGGTGCTGATTTCTGCGATCGCCTGCACCAAGAGGGAGTGGAAGGTTTCCCACTTAAAGCTGGTGAGAGTGTAGAAATTTAAACCAATCCGATTTATATTAAAAAAAGCAGGTAGCCGGGGGAAATTCCCTGACTACCTGCTTATTCTTTAAGGTGTAATACATACAGGTTCTTCATTACGTGCTTGCGCTCTAGAGCCTCTGATTTCAGTTGCTTCGCTTACGGGGTTACCTAACATCTTCAGAACAGTAGTCGCACAGCTTTGCGGTTGATGTTTATCTGGAGCGAGACGTCGTCTGCGTTGCTCTTCCAGAACTGAATATTCACGAAGCATCATAGTGAACCATTTGTTCACTACTTCCGAGTCGAGCACCTCTGCCAGCCCAAGCTCTACGAAATATTGGCAGTTTTTCTCTTCCTGACCTGGAATAGCTTTATAGAAAAGCATCGGAATTCCTTTGGCCTGACCTTCTGTGCAGGTCATCCCTCCAGGCTTCGTGATCAGCAGGTCTGAGGCATCCATCAATTTATTGATTTCACTGCTATATCCCAGAATTTTAACATTGGGATGATTGAGCAGTGGATTGGACTTCATTTTGGCGATTAGCTTCTCATTACTGCCCATACAGAAGACGAGCTGAATATCATCCATTCTGGCGGTGAGGGAATGCATAATCTCTTTGCCGAACATTAACCCCCAACCTCCACCCATAATGAGTACGGTTGGGATATCAGCCAATCCCAGTTCCTTGCGCAGCAGCGTCTTGTTGGAGCGTTCCCAGAACTTTGGATGCACTGGGATGCCAGTCACGGTTACTAGCTCTGGAGCGATCCCACGGCCTGTCAGAATGGATTTGACACGTGGGGTAGATACGAGATAACGATTGACCTCGGAATTTACCCAGCTCCCATGCGCATCATAATCTGTAATTAATGTATACAGAGGCACATTTAATCCACGACGCTTTAGTCTGGAAATGACCGCAGCCGGAATGGGATGAGTGCAGATAATCAAATCAGGCTTTAGCTGTTCGATCACCTGTGAAGCATGTGTATAAAAAATCCGGTGAAGCGCCATTTTAGTCAACGGGTTCAATGATTTATGATATTGTGTCTTATACATCATGCCGACCAGCTTAGGCTGGCTGCTAACTGTTTTGCGGTAAGCGGAAAGAATCCAAGGGGCGACCGTCGGGTTAAGAAATTTCCCCAGCTCGATGACTCGGCACTGGACATCCGGATTCAGCAGCTTTATTCCTTCGGCCAGAGCATAGGCTGCTCCTGTGTGGCCCGTACCGAAGCCTTCCGAAAACAGCAGTACTCTTTTCTTTCGCATAAGTTCACCTGCTACTTTCCTTTTCTATAGAGATGCTTTCCTTCTTCTAATTATACTAGGAAATCTATACTATACTCACATTATACAAGTAAGACGTAAATAGAAAGTTAAAACCCTGCAATAAATAAAAAAATAAAAGGTTCGCCCAAAGTATTGCAAACTAGAAAACAACATGATAAAGTAGTGAATGACCAATTGACCGGATTAGTAAAATGGTCAGAAGTCAGCGGGAACGATATTTTCTGGAGAAAGGAAGTGTGCACAGGTGGCAGTGGTGGATCGAAGACAGCAGGTGCTTCAGGCCGCAGCGAAATCTTTTTCATTATTTGGCTATAAGGCAACTACAATGGATCAGGTTGCTAAGATTGCAAATGTCGGTAAGGGAACCATCTACACCTTTTTTACAAACAAAGAGCAATTGTTTGACGAGATCCTGCGCGATATGATGATGGAAATGAAGACGATAGCTGAACGGGAGATCAGGCGAGACAGACCTTTCTTTGATAACTTGCATCGTGTGCTGGATGCTCTGCTTGAGTTTCGAAGTGAGCAGGAGCTATTCATAAAACTTTCCCAGGAGAATCGCGAATTCGGTACGCCGCAGGCTGGAGAAGGACTCGAGAAGATCGAGAACGTAGTTTTAGAATATTTAGAACGGGAGGTGCAACAAGCGCTCCAACAGGGAGAAATCAAACCTTGCGATCCCAAAATCGTCTCGGTAGTCATGTTCAGATTATATATTGTATTGACTGCTGAACTGAATAAAACACATACTCCCTTGGACAAGGAACAGATCAAGATGTATTTTCATTTGTTTCTCGCCGAAGGATTGGCACAGTAAGGGTTGATTCAGGATAGGGATGGCGTTCTCAGCATCACTCGATTCGCTTTCCCTTAACAATTCTCAAGATGATTAGGCATTGAAGAAGAGCCGCAAGGCATTTTTTTATACCCTGAATTGACCGAATGGGGAAAACAGTCACTTAGTGTTACGTAATATTTCGCAAACAAAGCATTTTAAAGAGAGCATAAGCTCATAAGGAGAGAACCAGAATGAAATCATTATCCGTATTTACCAAGGATCTTGGAGCAGCCCTTAGAAATCCGAAGGTGCTGATTCCGATGATTGCTATCCTATTTATTCCGGTGATGTACAGCGGATTCTTCCTGAAGGCATTCTGGGATCCGTATGGCAAGATGAATGAACTTCCGGTTGCTGTGGTCAACCAGGATGTCGGCGCTAATTATGAAGGCAAGCAACTACAAGCCGGTAATGATCTTATAGAAGAGTTGAAGGTAACCGACGGCTTCCAGTGGAACTTCGTTTCCCTTGAAGAAGCGGAAGCAGGAATGAAGGACAATACTTATTATATGTCGATCATTGTTCCGGAAGACTTTTCTGCTAAAGCTACTACTCTTATGGATGATGAACCACAGCCGGCAAAAATTATTTATGAGCCAAATGAAGGTTATAACTTCTTGGCTGGTCAGATCGGTGGTACGGCTGTAGCAGAAATTAAAAATAAAGTATCTGCTAAAGTAACAGAAGCTTATGTTGAGTCTGTATTCAATCAGATTACAGAAGTATCTGATGGATTGGGCGAAGCCGGAGATGGTGCTTCCAAGATCGCTGATGGCGCTGGTAAGCTAGATGACGGAGCCTTGAAGCTGAAAGATAATCTACTTGTACTGACAGATGGTACAGGTAAACTTCAAAATGGTGTAGAACCCCTTACACAAGGTGTGACTGATTTGAATGCAGGTGCTACGGCGCTTAAAACAGGATCAACCACGTTGGCAAGCGGATTGCAACAATTGTCTACTGCACATACGCAACTTCAAGACGGTGTTGCACAAAGTTCTGCCGGCAGTAAACAGCTTAGTGACGGCTTGAAACAAGCTGTAACAGGTGCTACACAGCTTCAGGCGGGAACACAGTCTGCTGTGGATGGTACTTCTAAACTACAAGCAGGAACACAATCTTTAGTTGATGGCAGCGCGAAGCTGGAAGCGGGCTTAACTTCTTCCGTAGATGGCAGCGCGAAACTGGAAGCGGGTTTGCAAGCGTCCGCCGCAGGCAGCACGAAGGTAACTGAGGGTGCTAAAGCGGTAGCTCAAGGATTGGAGCAATTGGCACAGGCTAGTCCTGAGCTGGCACAAAATCCAGCGGTACAGAAGCTGCTGGCAGCTAGTGCAGCCGTGGCACAAGGCAGTGAGCAACTGCAACAAAGCCAAGAGCAGCTGGCACAGGGTGCTACTGCACTCCACAGTGGGCAAGAGCAACTGGCACAAGGTGCAACTCAACTGCACTCGGGTTCACAGCAGGTAGCTGCTGGTGTAACTCAGTTGCATGATGGAGCAAAGCAATTAAATGCTGGTAGCACACAGCTGTTGACAGGACAACAAAAACTGGCACAAGGCGCATCTGCACTTGTAACTGGTGGCGATAAGCTGAATGCAGGAATGCAACAATTTGGTGCGAAGCTTAAAGAAGCTGCAGCTGGAGGCAGCAAGCTGGCTGAAGGCGGTAAAGCACTTGGTGATGGTACCTCAAAACTGCTTAGCGGTGTAGGCGAACTAGGTTCCGGTATCAGTGCGGTTGCAGATGGTTCGAAAAAACTGGCTGATGGCGCAGGCGAGCTGAAAGATGGTATGGATGATCTGAAATCTGGATCAACAGAACTGGCAACTAAGCTTGGCGATGCTGCTGAAAAAACAGGCAGTGTGAACAAAACAGATGCAATGATGGAAATGTTCGCACAACCAGTTGTGGTTGAGGATAAAGTTGTGAATCATGTTCCGAATTATGGTACAGGTTTTGCTCCTTACTTCCTATCCCTTGGATTATTTGTAGGTGCTTTGATTTCAACAATTGTTATTCCAATGCGTGATTCGGCTGTCCTTGGTGCTAGCCGTATGAACCGTTTCATCAGCCGTACGCTTACCTTCACAATGATGAGCTTTATCCAGTCTATGCTGGCTGCTGTGGTTGTATTGTACGGACTTGGACTGGAAGTACAAAGTAAACCGCTATTCTTCGTATTTACATTCTTAACAAGCTTAGTTTACACATGGGTAGTTCAAGCGATTGTTACTTGGATGGATCAACCGGGACGTTTCGTTGTTATCGTTATTCTTATCTTCCAATTAACAACTAGTGCCGGAACATTCCCACTTGAATTGATTCCTAACTGGATGAAATTCTTTAATCCACTGCTTCCAATGACTTACACAGTTAGTGGTCTCAAAGCAGTAATTTCTACAGGTGACTTCAGTGCAATGTGGGGAGATGTAGGTATCCTGGCAATCTTTGGTCTTGGATTCCTTGCTCTTACCTTCGCTTACTTCATGACTCGTAGCCGTGAGAATGAAGTTGGAGTGAATAGTGAACAAGTTTTGACTGTATAAACTGATAAATTTTTTGAAAAAAAAGTATAAAAAAGCGTCTCCTCCGGGAGACGCTTTTTTTGATTTAAAATCATAAAAACCCTTTTTCTTGCAAACATATTAGAAGGAGTGAAAAATCTTGCAACGCTTTCATTGCATATGCACTTATGCGTTATTTATGCATAATTATGCAACATGAAGTTTTTTTAAACTTTTACTCGCTAAAGCTGTGATGCAAAAACAATTGTTAATCAGCATCATAAAAAAGTTTAAATTGCGCTGATGATACCTCGGTGATAAAATAATAGCACTAATCTGGATTGAATAATTATTAAGATTTTCATGTGAAAAATTTTCCTAAGACATTGCATACTTTATAATAGAAAGGTTGCGTTCGATGAAACACACTGAACTGCCCGTAAAACAGGGCCTGTATGATCCCCAGTTCGAAAAAGATGCTTGCGGCATGGGATTTGTAGCTCATATTAAAGGCACACCGTCTCACAATATCGTAAGTAATGCTTTGACAATGCTCTTTAATATGGAGCATCGGGGAGGCCAAGGTAGCGAACCCAATTCTGGTGACGGAGCAGGTATCATGCTTCAAATTCCGCACCGTTTCTTTGCAAGCGAAGCTCAGAAGCTAGGCTTTGCTTTGCCGGAACAAGGCCATTATGGCGTGGGCATGATTTTTTTATCTCATAACGAAGAAGTTCGGGCGCAGCATGAAGCTCTCTTAAGCAATATTATTGCTGAAGAAGGTCAAATAGTACTCGGCTATCGTGATGTGCCTACCTATGATGAAATGCTTGGCAAGACAGCGAAAGCTGCTAAGCCTTTTGTGCGTCAAGTATTTATCGGCCGCTCGGCTTCAGTCACGAATGAGTTGTCTTTTGAACGTAAGCTTTATGTAATCCGCAAACGTGCAGAGCTTGCCATTCGTTACGGTGGTGCAGAAGAGGATGAATCCTTCTATATTCCAAGCTTGTCGTGCCGTAAGATTGTATACAAAGGCATGCTGACTACAGAACAAGTCGGACAATTCTACCTTGATTTGCAGAACGAAGAGCTGGAATCAGCGATCGCGTTAGTTCACTCCCGTTTCAGCACGAACACCTTCCCAAGCTGGGAACGTGCGCATCCCTACCGCTTTATGATCCACAACGGTGAGATCAACACCTTGCGTGGTAATGTGAACTGGATGCATGCGCGCCAGTCATTGTTTAAGAGCGAAGTGTTTGGTGAAGATCTGAATAAGATCAAGCCTGTTATTAACCCGGATGGATCGGACACTGCAATGTTCGATAACACCTTTGAGTTTCTCTATTTGAGCGGACGCTCCCTGCCACAGGTAGCCATGATGATGGTTCCTGAACCATGGAGCAATCATGATAGTATGGATGCTGATAAAAAAGCATTTTATGAATATCACAGTACTCTAATGGAGCCATGGGACGGGCCTGCTGCAATGGGCTTTACCGATGGGATACAAATCGGCGCTATTCTGGACCGTAACGGCCTGCGTCCTGCTCGTTATTATGTAACGAAAGACGATATGATTATTTTATCCTCAGAAGCCGGTGTACTGGACATTCCAGCAGAGGACATCCTATATAAAGATCGCCTGAAGCCTGGACGCATGCTGCTCGTGGATACGAAGGAAGGCCGCATTATCTCCGATGAGGAAGTTAAATCGGCTATCGCCTCTGAGAAGCCTTATCGCCAGTGGCTGGATGAGCATTTGATCAGTCTTGATGAGCTTCCGGATGCACCTGAACTGCCAAATCCTAAGCATGACAATGTACAACAGCTACAGCAGGCTTTCGGCTATACTTTTGAAGACTTGCGTAAGGTGCTTGAGCCAATGGCATCTACTGGTGCTGAGGCTGTCGGTTCCATGGGTTATGATGCTCCGCTCGCCGTATTTTCGGACCGCCCGCAACGTCTCTATAACTATTTCAAACAAATGTTTGCTCAGGTAACGAATCCACCCATCGATGCCATTCGTGAAGAGCTGGTTACATCTACAACGACTACGATTGGACCAGAGCGTAATTTGCTTAAACCGGAACCGGAAAGCTGTCGCCAGATCTCGCTGCAAACGCCAATTCTTTCGAACGAAGATTTTGCTAAGATTCGCCATGTTCGCCGTGCAGGCTTCAAATCGATGTCTATTCCAATTCTTTTCCCGGCTGAGCTTGGGGCAGAAGGATTACGCATCGCGCTTGAGCGCATGAACGAGGCTGCTGACCGTGTTATGGCTAAAGGGCATAACATTCTGATTCTGACTGACCGCGGTGTGGACAGTGAGAATGCTGCGATTCCAGCTCTGCTTGCGGTATCGAGTCTGCATCACCATTTGATCCGCCAAGGAACACGGACGAAAGTTAGTATTTTGCTGGAATCCGGTGAACCACGTGAAGTCCATCATTATGCGTTGCTGCTCGGTTATGGTGTGAGTGCAGTAAATCCTTATCTGGCTTTTGAAAGCTTGGATGACATGATCGGTCAAGGTTTATTGCGGGGAATCTCGCATGAAAAAGCAGTGAAGAACTATATTAAAGCTGCGACTAAGAGCGTAGTTAAGATTCTTTCCAAAATGGGAATTTCGACGATTCAATCTTACCGCGGTGCGCAGATTTTTGAAGCTGTGGGTCTGAACTCTGAGTTCGTGGATCGTTACTTTACTTGGACACCTTCCCGGATTGGCGGTATTGGCTTGGAGGAAGTGGCAACTGAGGCGCTTATCCATCATAACCGTGCTTTTACAGAAAAAGACGGAAATGATAAGGTGCTTGACTCCGGTGGCGATTATCAATGGCGTAATGATGGGGAAGAGCATCTATTCAATCCACAGACGATTCATCTGCTTCAGCACTCTGTGCGTAGCGGGAATTATGATATGTACAAGAAATATGCTGCCCTTGTTCAAGGAGAAAGCGAGAAGCAATTGACGCTTCGTTCCTTGTTGCAATTCAAGTCAGCCTATGAACCGATTCCACTGGAAGAAGTAGAACCGGCATCATCCATTATGAAACGGTTTAAGACGGGTGCAATGTCTTTTGGTTCCATTAGTAAGGAAGCACATGAGACATTGGCCATTGCGATGAACCGGATCGGTGGCAAGAGTAATACAGGTGAAGGCGGCGAAGATCCAGCCCGCTATATTCCGGATAGCAATGGTGATTCACGTCGCAGTGCGATTAAACAAGTAGCTTCTGGACGTTTTGGTGTTACCTCGAACTACCTAGTTAACGCTGATGAGATCCAGATTAAAATGGCTCAGGGCGCTAAACCAGGGGAAGGTGGACAGCTTCCGGGACGTAAAGTTTATCCTTGGGTCGCTGAAGTACGTGGCTCAACAGCAGGTGTGGGTCTGATCTCACCTCCACCGCATCATGATATTTACTCTATCGAGGATTTGGCAGAGCTGATCTATGATCTGAAAAATGCAAATCCACGTGCAAACATTAATGTTAAGCTCGTATCGGAAGTTGGAGTGGGTACGATTGCTGCGGGTGTAGCCAAAGGGCGCGCTGATATTATCTTGGTTAGTGGCTATGATGGAGGTACAGGGGCATCGCCGATGAACTCCATTCGTCATGCGGGTCTTCCGTGGGAGCTTGGCTTGGCTGAAACCCATCAGACATTGATGCTCAACAATCTGCGTGACCGTGTAGTTCTGGAAACAGATGGTAAAATGCTAAGCGGCCGCGATTTGGCTGTAGCTGTATTGCTTGGGGCCGAAGAGTATGGTTTTGCCACTGCTCCGCTAGTATCTGTTGGCTGTATTATGATGCGTGTCTGCCAAATGGATACTTGTCCGGTTGGTGTAGCTACACAGAATCCGGATCTTCGTAAGAATTTTACCGGTGATCCGCAGCATGTAGTTAACTTTATGACCTTCGTGGCACAGGATCTACGTGAAATTATGGCAAGTCTCGGCTTCCGTACAATTGAAGAGATGGTAGGCCGTACCGATTGTCTAGACGCAACTCAGGCGTCGAAGCATTGGAAGAAGAAAGGCATAGATTTGAGCAGCCTGCTGCATACACCGGAATTACCGGAAGGAAGCACACGCTTCCGCAGTAAATACCAGAATCACGGTCTGGAAGAGACACTGGATGTTTCGCAGCTGCTCGACCTGGCAGCACCTGCACTGGAATCAGGTACGGCTGTTGAGGCATCACTGCCAATCACGAACGTTAATCGTGCCGTCGGAACTATCCTTGGCAGCGAGCTGACCCGCAAGTATGGGGCCGCAGGTTTGCCTGATGATACGATTCGGCTTCATTTCACCGGTTCTGCTGGTCAAAGCTTGGGTGCATTCGTGCCTAAGGGAATCACGCTTACGGTGGAAGGAGATTCCAATGACTATGTAGGTAAAGGATTGTCGGGTGGTAAGATTATTATCAAGCCATCTCCGAAAGCTACCTTTGCTGCTGAGGACAATATCATTATCGGAAATACTGCATTCTACGGTGCAACAGGTGGAGAAGCTTATATTAACGGTATCGCTGGTGAACGTTTTGCCGTCCGTAACTCCGGAGCGAAGGTTGTTGTAGAAGGCGTGGGTGACCACGGCTGTGAATACATGACTGGAGGCCGAGTGGTTGTCCTTGGTGAAACTGGCCGTAACTTTGCGGCAGGGATGTCAGGCGGTATCGCTTATGTCTACGACCCAGATAGAACCTTCATCGGCCGCTGCAATCTCGAAATGGTACTGCTCGAGAGAGTGGAAGAGTCTGAGGAGATCGAAGAGCTGCGTGAGCTGATTATCCGCCATACCGAGCTTACAGGTAGTGCGGCTGGCGCACGGGTACTGAATCAGTGGGCAGATAGCTTGCCGAACTTCGTTCGTGTCATTCCGAAGGATTACAAACGGATGATGGAGCAAATTCGCAAGGTAGAACAAACCGGATTGACCGGAGAAGCTGCGTTGATGGCTGCATTTGAAGCAAATATGCGCGAGCTTGCCCGTGTTGGCGGTTAAACTGTTGTACTTGAATGAAATAGGAACTAAATGAATAAGGGGACCTGACTCTTCCTAATACCGGAGAAGTCAGGTTCCTTTTTTTACTGGCAGACTCTTATCCTCTAGTGATTTTCGGAAAAAAGGGTATATGTGGTAAACTAGGTTATAGATGAAAGGAAGTGAGACTATGTCGAATACAGAAATATTGATGGAGCCTGTTGCCCGCCTGCAGGGAGTCACCAAAAAAATCGGCTCGAAAACGCTGGTGAGCGATTTAACGCTGGACATCCCGCCTGGACAAATCTTCGGTTTTTTGGGACCCAACGGAGCAGGTAAGACTACTACAATACGGATGATGGTAGGATTGATTTCCATTAGTCGTGGAGACATCTTGATCTGTGGCCGTAGTATTAAAAACCATTTTGAAGAGGCTATCGCAAATATAGGGGCCATTGTAGAAAATCCAGAGATGTACAAGTTCCTCACCGGTTATCAGAATCTGCGCCAATATGCACGGATGGTGCCAGGGGTAACAAAGCAACGGATAGATGAGGTTGTCGAGCTAGTCGGACTAGGTCAAAGAATTCATGACAAAGTTAAGACCTATTCGCTAGGTATGCGTCAGAGGCTGGGAGTGGCTCAAGCACTGCTGCACAGACCCAAGCTGCTGATTCTAGATGAGCCAACCAACGGGCTGGACCCACAAGGGATACGCGAGCTCCGAGACTATTTACGCCGTTTATGTCAGGAAGAAGGAACAACTGTATTCGTCTCCAGTCATTTACTTTCCGAGATGGAGCTCATGTGTGACAGCGTTGCGATTATCCAAAATGGACGACTGGTGGATGTGAAGCAGCTGAAAGGGGTAGGCAATACTGTAATGCCTCTGGGAGAAACCTTGTTCGAGGTTGATAATGCTGAGGCTGCGTTAGCCCTCATTGGACGTGGAGTATTTAAGAGTGGGGGACTTGTGCTTGAGGCAGAGCGTGAGGAGATTGCAGAATTAAATGCCAAGCTAGTGGCAGGTGGGATTAAGGTGTATAACATCAGAACCCTTGCCCGTACGCTGGAGGATCAATTCTTAGAGGTTACAGGAGGTGAAGGAATTGGGTGAGTTTACAGCTCTCATACATAATGAGAATATCAAAATATACAGCCGTGTCCGCACATGGATTATGCTGCTTATTCTTGCAGTGATGAGCGTGCTGCTTCCTGCGCTTATTTATTTCACAAGCGAAGGCGATTCATCGCTTATGGGGCTTTGGGACAACTTTCAGATGACGGTGAGTATTGCGTTCTTCTTGAATACAATCTTTACCGTTGTAGTGGCTTCTGACTCCGTAGCGGGCGAATTTACCTGGGGAACCATTAAGCTGCTGCTGATTCGCCCGTGGAGTCGCTCCAAGATCCTGCTCTCGAAATATATTTCCATGGTGTTATTCAGTTTGCTTAGCACCGCAGTATTGATTGCTTTTGGGTTTGGTGCTTCGTTAATCTTCTCCTCATCTTCGGGAGATACGATGTCATCCATTACGGCTTGGAGTCCAGCGGAATATTCCTTCCTAGATCTCCTATGTCGTTACATTGAGCTTTTCCTGACTGCTGCTCTGGCTTTCATGGTATCTAGCGTATTCCGCGCAAGTGGGCTGGCTATTGGATTATCCTTATTTATTATGTTTGCCAAGAGTATTTTTACGGTTATTTTTAGTCCAGAACGGTTTGAATGGGCCCAATACTTAATCTTCACACATATGGATCTAAGAGGCTACCTATTGTCGGATACGGGTCCGGGGGGCTCAACACTTGGCTTCTCCATAGCTGTATTAGCGGTGTACTATATCCTATTCCTGGCCATTTCCTGGATTGTCTTCCGTAAAAGGGACGTTGCTTCATAGAAATAAGTCTAGCCGGCTTCAAGTGTTCCTTGAGCTTTGGAGGAGCGCTTGGCTGCCTTGTCCTTTTTCATATTACTTTTGGGCTCACCTGCTTTTTCAGAGGTGGGCTGTTCTTGCATGGCAATGGAGCCATTCAGGAGGCTGCCTTCCATAATGCTAAGTGCTCCTGCTGAAATATTGCCATGCAATTCTCCGGTTCCGGTCATAATGAGTCTGCGATCAGCCGTAACATCACCGTATACTTTGCCGGCAATCACGATTTCTTCCGCTTTAATACTGGAGCGCACTGTTCCTTCTTCTCCTACAGTCACGACACCACTGCAAATAATCTCACCGCTAAAGGTACCCTCAATCCGCAGGTTTGTATCACATTGCACCTTACCCTCCAGTGTTCCTCCATGCCCAATTAGGGAATCGGTAGATTTAAAGGGGACACGCTGCTGCCGTTTGTTCCACATTTATAAATTCCTCCTATTTTGAAATTAAATGCAACCCTTTAGGGTTTGACATACGCCAAAGGGTTGACTGTTTTATTCTGCTTCACAACCTGAAAATGAAGATGAGGACCTGTGCTTCGGCCAGTGCTTCCAAGCAAGCCGATTTTCTGCCCTTTGCTAACCTTGTCTCCCGCAGATACGATCATTCCGTTCAAATGCATGTACCAGGTTTCCAATCCATTTGAATGCTTAATCACGATGTATTTTCCGCGTGCGCCCATTTGTTCCGCAGTAATAACCTCGCCATCTAAGGCAGCATATACAGGATCACCGATGTTCCCAGCAATATCGACACCGGAATGGAACGCAGACAAACCTTTGAATGGATCTGAGCGGTAGCCGAAGCTTGAAGAAATGACTTTGGACTCGGTAGGCCAGAGCGGTACAGCGTTAAGTTTAGCCTTTTCTGCACGGGCCTTTTGAGCTTGCAGATTTGCCTGTACGTTATTTTCATGCTCTGCCTGTGTGATCGTCTGTGTGATACTTTCCACCATTTCATCAAGCATCCCGTGAATCTCCTCAAAGTCATCCTTAGTTTCTTCCACCAAGCTCGTAGCGTCGTTCTGATACACCGCGATGTATTCTCCACCAACCTGCGGGGTGAGTGTTTTTGGAAGGGCTGCGGTGATGGCCCCAAAGCGGAAACTTATGGCGGATAGAGAAGTGGAAGATGAGTTCTCTTCTGTACTCTGCTTAAAGGAAGTCTCTTTAGGAACAGGAGAAGAAAGACGGTTCGATAAACCTAATGTTGAATTTGAAGTGGCCGATCCAGCTTTTGATTTTTCTGTTGCGGATTTCTCCGGTTGAGATTCATTCGTGTCTGTAGCGGCAGCAGCACCTTTGCTTTTGTTAATCAATGCTTGCAGCTCCTGTTCCAGTGCATTTACACTCTTCAGCTTGTCTTTAATGTTATCTGCCTCTTCCGAAAGTTCGCTGACCTGGCTACGAAGCTGTGTTAAATCTTTATCCTTGTCGGCGACCTTCATTTCCATGCGGAGATTGGTTAGCGATAGTGCGGCTGCCTCGGCTTCTAGCTGTGAGATGGACTGAGAGGCATGGAAATGCATAGAGGTGACCAGACTGGAGATAGACAGGGCTGCTGCTGCCGGTAAGGCGAACGCTAGCGGTTTGGAGATGTGGAGCTGTTTGACTGGACGTCCGGCATCCCTTACGACAAGCAGCGTAATCCGTTTATGATCTGGCTGACTCTTCATGGCTTCTCCTTTCTGCGGCTTATGGCAGCCGCTTGCGATACCTGAGGCTAACGACTTTTCTTCCATTAGGCTCATCCGAATTGTCCTACTACTCTATGTATTCCATATCTTTCAGGAACATGACAACGGTTTGTTTGAATAAAGAAGGAGAGTTACGGCAAAACCTGTACTAGAGTCATCGCAGAGAGTCTATTGCATCTGTTTTTATTAATTGAGGGGGTAGAGAATTGAAGATTTTCGCGATAATTCTAATTCTTTTTATCATACAGATTGCATTGATTGTATTTCTGGAGTACCGACGCCCGCAAAGGGCTATAGCATGGTTGTTTATTTCCTTCTGTTGTCCACCGCTCGGTCTGGCATTCTATTATTTTCTAGGTCGTGACTACAGACAGAATAGAAAATTGAACAAAAGATGTACTTCACTCTTCCGGGAAATCCGTTCGTATGTCACTGGTAAGATTAAGGTAGTAAAACAAGCGTCGGATACTGGAAACGCTCAGTTTGAGAATAACGAGGGTTTATTGGTTTTGCTTGCAAAGCTCTCGGAAGGGCCTATTACAGGCCATAACAAAAGCAGAGTGCTGTCAACTGCAAGAGAAGCTTACGACGCTATGCTGGAAGCCATGGAAGAGGCAAAAGAACATATCCACATGCAATTTTATATTTATCGTGATGATGAGATCGGAGAACAGTTTCAGGACGTTATGATTCGAAAGGCGCGGCAGGGAGTAAAGGTGCGTTTGCTTTGTGATGGACTGGGCAGTCATCGATTAAGCCGTAGGTTTATTCGAACCCTGAGAAATGCCGGGGTGGAGTTCCACTTTTTTTTACCTCCGATTAGTTCTTTACTGGATCGTCGGTTTAATTTCCGCAATCATCGGAAGATCCTAGTGGTGGACGGATTGATTGGTTTTACGGGGGGAATGAATATCGGTGATGATTACTTAGGAAAGGACGCCAAGATGGGTTACTGGCGCGATACTCATCTGCGTTTAGAAGGAGATTCTGTTTATTATATTCAGTATGTCTTCCTGAAGGATTGGAGACTGGCCTCTGGTGAAGGTATGAGTCATCCTCGTTTGTTCCCTGAGCACTCTTGCAAGGAGCAAGAGGCCGTGCAGATTGTAGGAAGTGGACCGGATGCTGCGATCGATGCTTCTCAGGAGATGTATTTTGCCGCTTTTTGCTCTGCTAGGGAACGGATCTGGATTACTTCACCGTATTTTATTCCGGACCCTGCGATTTGTCGTGCTTTGAAGAGTGCAGTCCTTCGTGGAGTGGATGTTAGAATCATCATTCCGGCAAAGCCTGATAATAAGCTTGTTTATCATGCTTCTTTGTCTTATCTGGAGAATTTACAAGATGCAGGCGTGAAGTTCTATCGCTACACCAAAGGATTTATGCATGCCAAAGTCATGATTGTGGATGATCTGCTGGGTACGGTGGGAAGTGCGAATCTGGATATGCGCAGCTTCTATTCTAATTTCGAAATGACAGCGGTTTTGCTGCATCCTGAGACGATAGCAGAGCTAGTCGCGGGGTTTGAAAAGGATCAAAAGAACAGTGAATTCATTGATCCTGTAAAATTTAAGGAGAGAGGGAGAATTGTCAAACTCGGTGAAGGGCTATGTCAGTTGTTATCACCGCTGTTATGACCGGAAAGAGGACTAAATCTGAATTTTTCGAAGGATAGTACGTGTTCCATTCATTATTAGAGCATATTTTGTGATATAATAATTGTATAAGAAGAAATGTAAGAAAGTATAGATTGTAGTTATACTTCCGAATGTTTCAAAACTATACTGTTAAATTGTAGGGGGAGTTCTATGAATGTGAGTCCACAAATGTTTACCAAAGAGGAGCAGAACAAACTGCAGAAGACCGGTGCCCATAAAATGGCTAAGTTCGCGCAGCGTATGATCATGTTATCCGTAGGGGCCGCCATGATGGCTGTTGCACTTGAGATATTCCTAGTACCTAATCAAATGATTGATGGCGGGATTACCGGTATCTCCATTATTTTATCACATTTATTTGACATTCCTCTGGGTATATTATTGACACTGCTCAACCTTCCGTTCCTGTTAATCGGTTATAAGCAAATCGGTAAGACATTTGCCTTATCTACCTTATATGCGATTTTACTTATGTCTATCGGCACTTCAATGCTGCATCATGTAGAGGCCTTTACAGTTGAACCGATGCTTGCTGCCGTGTTTGGCGGTATCATTCTAGGTGTAGGTGTTGGATTGGTTGTACGTTTCGGGGGATCTCTAGACGGTACAGAAATTGTTGCGATTTTGGTAGCCAAGAAGCTTCCCTTCTCTGTAGGTGAAGTAGTTATGTTCTTCAACCTGTTCATCTTGTCCGGAGCTGGATTTGTGTTCGGTTGGAATAACGCGATGTTCTCCCTGATTGCTTATTATATTGCATTTAAGGTTATTGACATCACCCTTGAGGGTCTGGATCAATCGAAATCAGTATGGATTATCAGTGATAAATTCCGCGATATCGGGGAAGCTCTGACAGAGCGTCTTGGACGTGGTGTTACTTATTTAGATGGAGAAGGCGGATTTTCCGGTGAGAACAAGAAAGTGATCTTTGTAGTTATCACCCGTCTGGAAGAAGCTAAGCTTAAAACCATTGTTGAAGATTGGGATTCTGATGCATTCATCGCAATAGGTAACATCCATGATGTTAAAGGTGGCCGCTTCAAGAAGAAATCCATCCACTAGCGTAGCTCTTAAGTATCATTAACTGAAAGAAGGTATTTTTACGGATAAAAAAGCAATAAATACGGTGAACAAAGCTCGGCCTGCCGTATTCTTATATAGTATACCTTCTGTCCTTGAGTGGGACGCCAAATAAGCTCGTAGCATGTAGTTGATGCTGCGGGCTTATTGCTGTTTTTAGGGTCTTTTTTCTATGGGATTGCTCCTTTATGGGAGCTTAGCAATGAGCTGTTCAACGGGCTGTGGGGGCACTTTCTCTAAAAGATCTCCCATACGCAGAAGGCGTTCCTCGATATTGAGCAGATGAAAATTAGAGGGAGATACATTTTGCTGAACCTCCTCCCAGAGCAAGGGTGTAGAAACTGTAGCAAATGGTCTTGCGCGTGGTGTGTAAGGTGCAGCTAATGTTTTGCCGCTATAATGCTGAAGGTAGTCAAAATAAATTTTATCTCCGCGATTCTTTTTTAGACGTTCCAGGGTGAACAGGTTGGGATGCTTTTCGGTGACATAACGACCCACAAAATGCCCGATTTTCCGCAATCCATCAAAAGTAACGCCAGTCTCGATAGGGACGATGATTTGCACCCCGGTAGCACCGGAGGTTTTGGGTACAGAGGAGAGGCCAAGAGAGGTTAAGACCGCCCCAACGATCGCAGTTGCTTCCATGATGCGAGGTTCGATCTCAAGTGACGGATCAAGATCAATCATCCACTCACAGGGCAGCTCGCTGCCTACATAATGCAGGGAAGGGTGGAATTCCAAAGCAGCCAGATTCCCCAGCCAGATCAGCTCAGGTAAACCTTGCAGCTTGATATAGTTAATATTCTCGTGCACAGCGGTTTGGACAAAGGCCGGAAGAGGATCAGGCGCATTTTTCTGATAAAAGGACATTCCAGAGATGCCGTGCGGATAACGAATGACGGTAAGCAGCCGGTCTCGGCAATAACGCAGCAGATAGGGAGAGAGTGCAGCGAGCTTTTGCAGATAAATCCGTTTGGTAATGCCACATTCAGGCCACAGCAGCTTCTCTGGGTTAGTGATGATGATTTCTTCTCCGTCGATGGTAATTGTACCTTTGATCGCTGCCGGCATCGGGGAAACTCCTTTCTGTGATAGGAATGAAGGTATTATGTGTCAGTCTGCTCCTTTTCATGAAAAAAATATTCCCAAAGTGTCCCTTTTGGATGATCATAAGACTTATAAGGATATACGTTAATGAGAAAGGGGAGTTTGCTGATTTTGGACGGGATCGAGCACACTGTTGTTCGGGTACAGTCAGGCGAGGTAGATTCCTACGCCTTGATCGTCGAGGCTTTTCAAAAGCCGATTTACCGCTATTGCTGTCGGCTGCTTGGGAGCCGTACTGAAGCGGAGGATGCAGTACAGGAAATTCTGGTAAAGGCATATCAGCATATAGGCACATACCGCCCTATCGCGAGCTTCTCTTCATGGCTATATAAAATTGCCTACCATCATTGCCTCAGTCTGATCCGCAAACGTCAAAGCCAAATAAAGTTTATGGCGCTTTTTCAACCAGATCCGCCTGCAGAAAGCCCGGAACAGTTGATGGACCGTTACATATTTAACGAACATCTGACTTTTGCCCTCGAGAAGCTGAAGACAGAGGAGCGAAACCTGTTAGTACTTAGAATCTTTGAGGAACAGAGCTTCCCGGAGATTGCGGAGATTCTGGATAAGAATACTGATGCTGTGAAGAAAAAATACAGGCGAACGATTACGAAGCTTGGCAAAATGCTGAATGCTCAGAAAGGGGGAACGGAATGGTGCGGCAACGAGGCTTTGTTGAAGAGAAAATGATCAAGAAAATGGATGCGGTAGGGAGCTGCGAAGAGCTGGATGTAAAAGCAGCTGTTATGAAGCGGGTAAGAGCAATTCATGAACAACAGAATAGGATTGACGGTGAAAGGACGAACATCGTTATCGAGCTGAATCCGTTTCCAGAACCGGAAGATCCTATTATGCAGAAGCAAAAAGAGATGCCCCAACACCCGTCTAGGTTTAGAAAAAGAGTGCTCACTGGAGTCTCCGCGGCTGTATTGCTAGGGATTATCGGGTTGGGTGCTTTTCAGCTATCTGCTGATGGAGATTTATCGGAACAAGGTAGCCAGGTTACAATTGATATCTCAAAACCCCAAGGTGGTATTATTACACTAGTGAACAGCGGAGGGAAGGCTGTTGTGAAGACGGTGCATAATAATACGCCTGATCCGACAACCTCGCCTGCGATAGAAAAGTATCAGAGCTTATCTATGACTTATAAAGAGCAAGTGCTTGCTCGTTTAAACACTGGGGAAATGGCTGCTTATTATGTGAAGGATGCTGAATTAAATAAGCTGGAGTTAGGGTTAGGCTATGGAAATCAATTGCAGTTTGCTTTTATTTCGCCGGTGTATTCGAAATATCAAGACTTCGTAAAAGAATTAAAAACGGTTGGCGATTTCTGGCCAGGGTTGCCTTCCTCGTTAGCTGATGGTTATGAATTCGAGCAAGGAACTTTTAATGCAGCTCCCCTATACAAGTCGCTAGACACAGAATATGAAGAAATCCTTGAACAATTTCAAAAAAAGGCTACAACCGATAAAACTGGACAAAACTTGTTTATGGAGAAGATAGCTGCAAATTCCATAGATAATGCTGAGGTTACCTACCACAACGGAGATCAAAGAATTACACTATCCTTAAGGCAGAGTGTTTTTAAGGGTTATACCATGCAAGTGTCTATCTTGGAAGGCCAGACTGCTGAAAAATGGTCTGTGACAGGTACAGGTAAAGAGGCAATATTTATCGCGGCGGGTACTGGAAAAGGGAAGAATGCTTGGTCTTCTCAGAATCGATTGTATTGGTATGATGAAGTCACCCAGATGGTTTTTTCTCTAAGCGACAAGCAGGAGAGTAAACTGACTCGTGAGCAATGGCAAAAGATTGCCACCAGTTTTATTCACTAGCTACTGTTCTAACTGTACATTAGGAGAAGCTGTCTCAAAAGTAGTGAATTCTACTTGGGAGGCAGCTTTTTTATGGAATAGGGGAATAATGGATTTTACTGTGCCATGTGACGATATGCCACGCGTAGAGTTCTATGCTAATGGTTGGGACGGTGGGCGATGTGCGATGTGCTATGTATGATTTTCGTGCGGCTTGCAGTAGATGATTTGTGGAATTAGTGGTATATGTGACGGTGGACTATGGGCGATACGTTCTGTGTTTGTGCAATGTATAGAATGCTTTAAACTAATTAGGGAAAAACTCCCTGAAAATAGCCGCTATTTGCTCTAAATGAACGAAATCAGGGAATTCCTCCCTAATAATCAGGAGAATTGCTTTATTCGTTGCCGAATTGGCTGAATTTCAGGGAAGTTTTCCCTAATTATAGGTCCAATGAACAGAAATATCTGAGGTTTAGGGAGAAATTCCCCAATTGTTCTAAAAGTGCTCACTTATTGCATCATTAGGAGCATCACTTGATGCGTCACTTGATGCGTCACTTGTAATGTTAAGAACAAAAAAGAGGCTTTCCCAAGCAACTATTTCATGGCTTTTGGGACAGCCTCTTTTTTGTGAAAAAATGTCCCTTTTTCTAATGTTGGATTGTTATAGAAGTGTAGTTAAAAAACAGGGGTGAAAATACATTTACCTTATTGAAGGAGAGGATGTTAGAAATTGAAGCTCCATTCTGATTTCAAAAAAACAGTTATCGCGTTCTCTGCAGCAATCTTGCTGGGAACAGGAGTGGCCGGGGGTGTGGATGTACCCGGCTTGTCTCTTACAATTGCGGCGGCATCAGGAGCGCAGGTTGCATCACAAACCGATCAGAAGACCCAAAAGGAATTGCAGGCACTCGTAGCTGGAGTGAAGGAAGGTACGCTTTTGGCCTACTACGTACGGGATAAAGTCTCCAATCCACAGGATGCGATCAGCTTCTCTGGCAAAGGGTTTGTTTTTAAGGACTATAAATCCTTTGCTGCGAAGTTTAAAGCGCTAAGGGGTCCGTCTATTCCGCAGCCCGGAAATCTTCCTAAAGGCTTCACTCTGGCGAGAGCCATCATCTATCCACCGGCTGTAGCTAATGATTCAGAGCTGTATTTGCAACTAGAGCAGGAATTGAAGGCAGCAGCGGTTGCTGGTAATTCTAATAAACAGTTGTTTAGTAAAATCATCAGCTGGAACCAGACGAATTTGTCTATGCAGCTGTATGCCAAAGGAAAAGCCAATTTTAGCATTGTAACTGGGTCGCCGCCCGCCAAACTTCCGGAAGGAGCGGTACCTTTTGTAAGAGCCTCGGAATCTAAAAAAGAATTAACGGTCAACGGCAGGAAAGTAGTACTTACAACTGATTCCGCTAAAGACGCAAGCTTTAACACAAAGCTAGTATGGCTGGATAACTCAGGCACGATACAATATACCCTTTCAGACAATCGGGCCAGTACGCTGACGACAAATGAAATGCTGGCGGTAGCTAAAACCATGATCAAATAACCAAGGGGCTAAAGGAGGATATTATAATGATGATTAAGAAAAGCGCGGCGATTACAGCCTTAAGCTTATTAGTATTGATAAGTGCGGTGAGTGGAACAGCAGGCGCAGTGCCTGCGGGGAGTAATAATAAAAGTAAAGCTACCGCACCCGTTGAGCAGAATACGCCCATATCTTCAACGATTGAAGCTTTGATTGCCAAAGAAAATACAGTTCCCTTACAAGCAGGCGAACTTAAGATCCTGTATGTAAATGATAAGAAATCTAATCCACATGAAACCTTGAGTATAAGCTATATGCCATATAGATTCAGTTCTATAAACGAAGCGGCGCAGAAGTTACTTTCATTAAGCGGGAAGTCACTCCTGATACCTACTTCTCTACCAGAGGATTATAAGTTACAGGATGTCGTTTTAAATCCAGTGATTCCAATGTTTTTTAGCTCAGAGTATAAAACCCTTAGGGATCAGTTAAAAGCTAAAGCCCAAGCTGGTGGTAAAAAGGTGATTTCGCAAAGCTTGAAGTGGAGCAATACAGAAACCTCTATCACCTATCTACGAAATGGAGAGAGATTGAATTTAAGATCTGCACCTGCATACACGCTACCGGAAGGGGTGACTTTGGCCCAGCTGCCTGGGGATCAGGATGAGAGCTTGACCATCAACGGGGTTGAGGCGATTTACACAGTTTTTGGGCCTCATCAGGGTGATCTTAAAGTCCAGCTGGTATGGTCCAGTGCTGATGGAAGTGTCGATTATACACTTACGAGTACAAAAAATACTGCGCAGACAAAGGCAGAGCTTGAGGCCCTTGTAACAAGTTTTACAGCACAATAAGAAACGTCCTCCCATTTCAGATTGGGAGGACGTTCTTTTATCCTTTTTGCTCCATTGTGCATGCCTCCGGGGGAAGATTCACTTTAGCTTGAGTAACAGGCTGACGCAGAGTGCCCGAGGTGTTCCATTCCAGAAAATGAACTTTGAAGACGAGCTCCGGCTTTATCCAAAAAGCACCCTTACCTCGTTGTGGAACATCTGCAAAGGGCATCCGATCCAGCTTAAGGCGGTGTGCCTCCGCAGTTAAGTCGCGTTTATCCTGCACAGTCAATTTTCCCGGACCGGCATGTCCGATATAATGCAAATTTCCTTTATCATCATAAAGACCAAGAAGCAGTGCGTTGACGATACCGTCACGGAACGTCACACCCCCGGCTACAGCTGTAATATCAGAACTGATTTTGCGTTTCTGCCAACGTTTATCTTTTCCGCCCGGAGCATAAGTGCTGTTGATGTCCTTGCAGACGATTCCTTCCAAGCCCTGGTTCTGAGTGGCGGCGAACAGTTCTGTAGGATCGGTATAACTTGGCACAGCTTGAACATGGGGATGCGGCAGCAGAATGTCACTTAACAGCTGCTGCCGCAAGAATAATGGTTGATCCATCGTCGATTGGCCATTATAAAACAGAATATCAAATATCATATAAATGACAGGAACCTGATGCCTAACGACGGAAATCGTGGAACCGTTTTTCAAACTGTCCCTCCGCATCACCTCATGAAATGAGGGTTTGCCGTCCTTGAGCGCGATAATCTCACCATCAAGAATCACGGAGTCAGCCTTGCAGTAAGCAGATACATCAATAAGTTCTGGATATTGCGTGGTACGGTAATTGCCACGTCTGTTAATAAGCTGAGTAGTGCTTCCATCGTAATAGGACAACATCCGTACGCCGTCCCATTTAATTTGTGCGATCCACTGGTCACCTGCTGGAAGCTGCCCAGCCAGTATAGGTTCAAAAGGAATAATGGGCTGAAGCTTCATCCGCAGAGCCTCCTAAGATACGGTTGTTTTGCTTTTCGTGCTGCGGCGTTTCGGTTTTGGCGTGATGACTGGAGTCGGCCCGGAGACCTCGTTTTGCTGCTCCGCAGGTTCCGCGGCGGTTGTTTTGGTCTTGGCTGTTTTTCTTTTGGCAGCAGGAGCCGCTTTAGTTTTGGTTTTTGTGTTGCCTGTTAATGAAGGACCAGGGTCTGAAGGAATATGCTGCACAGCTTGAATACTAGCCTGCAAGGCAGCCATTAGATCAATCACATTGCTTTCCTGTTTAGCAGGAGCGATATGAAATTCCTCGCCTGCAATTTTATGTGAGATCAGATCAAGCATACGCTGGCGATAATCATCGGTATATTTTGCCGGATCAAAAGGAGTGGATAGCTGTGAGATCAGCAGCTTAGCCATTTCCAGCTCTTTATCGTTCACTGTCCCTGCTTCGGGCAGACCAGGCACTTGCGAGATCGGCCGCACCTCATCAGGATAAAAAATGGTCTCAATCGCAAGGCAATCCTCAAGCACACGGATCGCTGCCAGACTGCTTTTTGAGCGGATTGAAATTTTGGCGATACCAATTTTACCTGTCTGCTTCATGGCCTCCATAAGAAGTCGATAAGCATTTGAGCCTGCCTGATCCGGGGATAAATAGTAGGTTTTTTGAAAATAAATCGGATCGATCTCCGTCAGGTCTACAAAGTCGAGAATGGAGATGCTTTTACTGGTCTCGTCGGATAGTTGATCCAATTCCTCTTTGTCGAAGAGCACAAACTTCCCTTTTTCATACTCATATCCTTTACCGATCTCTTCCCAAGCTACCTCTTTGTCACACACCGGGCATTTGCGTACATACGACAGCGGGCTGCCACACTCCTTATGGATATAACGCAGAGAAATGTCCTTGTCTTCCGTAGCGGAGAACATTTTAACCGGAACATGCACAAGCCCGAAGCTGATGGCTCCTTTCCAAACGGTATGCATGAGAAACACCTCCTGATCTAAGTTGATTTGCTTTGGGTTAGTATGAGGCAGGAAAGGCTTTTCTAGCCGGGTGCATTTTTTGAGAAGCTTGGGAAAAAATAAACTCGGACCTGTGAAGTTGAGGAGGAGAATCTAAGGTATGGAACCAAGAGATAACGAATGGAGCGATGCGCTGAGCGAGCAGGATATTCCGGCCACAGTTGTGGATTGGGAGAGCATTATTGCGTCCACGGAGGCCAGTCAGGTTTCCGATTCGGAAAAGCTAGATGCGGAACGAACCCTCGAAGATACGTCACCCTTAGAATCGTAAACTTTAGGAAAGATAAAGGAGGAGAACAGTTGTGGACGTCAAACGGGCACAGGATATTTATGCTTCTAAAGAAACTGTAAGTGTACATTTGGATGGGGAGCCTGTATGGATTGAACATGTGGATGAAGAGAACGGAATGGCTACGGTACAAGTTGGCTCTCGACCAACCAATACGCACACTGTGGGTGTTGAACGACTCGAAGAGCAAGAGCACTAACAAAGGTCTACTTAGAGCGTACGTTAAAGCTGAATTATAGTTTTTAAAAAAAGAGACTTTTTATGCTTAAGTTTGCGTAAAGGTCTCTTTTTGATTTGGAGCATAACTGACATCAAGGTTGACGGTGTAAGATTTAAACCAATATATTGGATCAGGCAGGACAGTCCATTATTGTTGCGCTGTGTTCAGGAGTTATTGCCACAGTATTATTCTTTCAGGCTACAGATATGGTAGGAGCAGCATGAGCGGATTAGCGGCAGTCGAAGCCACCCAATCTCGCAGCGTTCGGTATCGAAATTCAGCTTAACCACGCAAGTGAAGAAGAGGGCTGTACCTCCTTCGGCTTAAACAATGGGCAGGGACAGTTGTTGCGGTGGATGGACCATACCGATATAATTGAATGTAATGGTTTTCGACAGGTATATTTTAAAAGGTGGTAGTTGTAGTTGGACAAAACAGTCGAAACGGTGTTCACTTACCGTTCTTATAATCTGCAGGATACGGAGCAACTGGCAAGTGCAATAGCTGCTGCTTCAACGGCAGGCATGGTTATCGGTTTGGACGGTGATCTAGGCGCAGGAAAAACGGCCTTCTCGCAAGGTTACGCTCGCCATCTTGGAGTGAAAGGGATCGTAAACAGTCCTACTTTTACTATTATTAAAGAGTACGAAGGTCGTCTGCCGTTATATCACATGGATGTATATCGGATTTCACTTCAGGAAGCAGATGAGCTTGGATTGGATGAGTATTTCTATGGTCAGGGTGTTTGTTTGGTAGAATGGAGTAGTATTATTACGGATTTAATGCCGCCGCGGCATATGCATATATACATGGAAACAGTTGGACCGGAGGAACGAATCATTACGGTGACCGGAATCGGGGAGCCTTATGGTGAACTTTGCCGGGAGCTGATCCAGAAGTGGGGTTAATAAAAATGACGAACGAGAATACAGAGCCGCGCAAGCGGCTTTTAGCGCTGGATACATCAACTGCCGTATTGGGGGTTGCAGTGACCGAGAATGGAGAATTATTGCATGAAATTAATGCTTCCGGTGAACGGAATCATTCGGTGCATTTGCTGCCGATTATAGAGCAGGCGCTGCAAGCTTCGGGAACAACCGTTGCTAATCTGGGCGGGATTGCGGTTGGTGTGGGCCCGGGATCTTATACGGGAACACGGATCGCGGTTACCGCTGCCAAAACACTGGCTTGGGCATGGAATGTCCCGGTAGTTGGTATTTCGAGCCTGCATGCTGTGGCATGGGGTGGGTATGAAACAGCCCTTAAGAATAAGACGACAGCAGAGTCAGGACAAGCCACTGCGAACAGTGGCTACGGTCCAGACTGGATCATTCCACTGATGGATGCGCGTCGGGGACAGGTCTACACAGGATTATTCGCAGCGGATGGGAATAGTTCTCTTAGCCGCCTTGAACCAGATGCCATCCGGTTGATGGCCGACTGGGTGGAGTACTTGGCAGAACGTTTACAACAGGCTTCAGCTGAAGGAACTAAACCAGCTATTCTATGGTTTGTTGGAGAAACCGCTGTACATGGCAGCGAAGAATCACTACATCCGCTGGCGGAACTCGGCACTTCTGTAGCTATTCCATATGAGCTGGAGGGCCGCTGGACAGGCTTCCTTGGTGAAGCCCGGCTGCAAGTAGAGAATGATGATATTCATAGCTTGATCCCTAACTATACTCAGATTTCGGAAGCGGAGGCCAATCTGCGGTTAAGTAGTAAAGGAGGCTTAAAACGATGACGGAAGTGGAATCATTGAGAGCACAAGAGGCTGACCTTGTTTTTCGTCTGATGAAGCTGGAGGATATTCCGGACATTCTTATTATTGAGCGCGAAGCCTTTACCATGCCGTGGACGGAGGAAGCTTTCCGGAATGAGCTGACGCATAATCATTTTGCTAAATACATGGTCATGGAGCTGGCAGGTCATATAATTGGCTATGCTGGAATGTGGGCTATCGTGGATGAGGCGCATGTGACGAATATTGCCTTACTCGAAGCTTATCGTGGACGTAAATGGGGGGAGCGCCTGTTGGAGGAGTTAATGAATACAGCCTCTTACGTAGGCATGAAATCCATTACGCTTGAGGTGCGGGTATCCAACGAGGTAGCTCAGAATTTATATCGTAAAAAAGGCTTTCGTTCTGCCGGTACGCGCAAAGGATATTATTCCGATAATCGCGAGGATGCACTCATTATGTGGGCGGATCTACCGGAGTATAAGGAGCATGGCTATTTGGAAGGAAGCGTGGACTTGAAATGAAGACAGAAACGGGCGCAGCTCAACCTGTACTAATACTTGCTATAGAGACCAGTTGTGATGAAACCTCGGTGGCCGTGGTCAAAAACGGATCAGAAGTGTTATCCAACATCATCTCGAGTCAAATAGAGACACATCGTGCTTTTGGGGGCGTGGTGCCAGAAGTGGCTTCCCGTAAACATGTGGAGGTAATTACGCTCGTAATCGAGGAAGCGCTCGCCAAGGCAGGCGTTACACCCGAACAATTGACTGCGGTAGCGGTGACTCAAGGCCCGGGTTTGGTGGGAGCTTTACTGGTCGGGGTAGTAGCGGCTAAAAGCCTTGCTCTTGCATGGGGCAAGCCGTTAATTGGCACGCATCATATTGCAGGCCACATCTATGCTAACCGCCTGGTTGCAGAGTTGCAGTATCCATGTATGACACTAGTGGTGTCAGGTGGACATACGGAACTGGTTCATATGGAGCGTGAGGGTGAGTTTCGAATTATCGGCCGCACGCGTGATGATGCTGTAGGTGAAGCATATGATAAAGTGGCTCGGGCGCTAGGGTTCCCTTATCCCGGCGGACCCCATGTAGATCGCCTGGCACGCGAAGCGACGGAAGTTGTTGCATTGCCGCGGGTATGGCTGGAGCCGAACTCTTATGATTTCAGCTTCAGCGGTCTAAAATCGGCGGTGCTGAATGTGGTAAATCAGAGCAAAATGAAAGGTCTTGAACCCAATGTCGCAGGCATCGCCCGGGGGTTCCAAGAATCCGTAGTTGAAGTGCTGGTGGAAAAGGCGGTACGCGCCGTTAAAGCCACTAACTCCAGACAGTTATTGCTCTGTGGGGGGGTCGCTGCTAATGGCGGACTCCGCTCGGCATTAATTTCGCGCTGTGAAACGGAGGGCATTGAACTTATTATTCCTCCACCGGTGTATTGCACGGATAATGCGGCGATGATTGGAGCGGCTGCATACGTGAAGTGGCAGCATGACGGTGGAATACCGCTGGATATGGTAGCTGACCCTGGATTCTCACTGGAACAATGGTCTGTATCTGCCTATTGACATCATTTGGAGCTAACGAGTATAATCAGTTCAATTAAACAAGCAAACGCGATGAGCGGAAGTAGTAAGGATACTCTGGGATAAGAGAACTGCGGGTGGGTGCAACGCAGTCGAAGGAGTCCTGAACTCGTCTGGGAGCGGAGCGGTGGAAGCATTACTGGCAATTGTCGCCGGAACGTTTGTACACCGTTTACGGGTAACCTCCGTGATAGGGTGGTCTAGTACCTAACATACTGGACCGTAGAGTGGATGTTCAATTGGAATCGGCAGGAACTTAGCCGATACAGAGCATCAACAAGAGTGGTACCGCGAAGGTTAACAGCCTGTCGTCTCTTGAATGAGATGGCAGGCTTTTTTGTATGGATTTAGAGTGGTGAGTAATTTATATAATACACGCTAAGAACGGGAGTAGTAGAGTTTGACGGTGAACAGAGAGCTGCGGGTTGGTGCGACGCAGTCACCGGATTTCTTGAAGCTCGCCCGGGAGCGGAGCGGCGGAACAAAGAGTACGCTGCCTACGGCTGTCCTCGTTATCGGACCTTTCCGGATTTAAGCTGGCATGCCAGCTTGAACCGGGAAGAAGAGCTGGACGCAGCTTTGAGGCTTGTTATTAGTGACAGCCGATGCGTCAAAAAGAGTGGTACCGCGGAGGGGTAACCCGCCGTCTCTTTATTAGAGACGGCGGGTTTTTGCGTTCTTGTAGAAGAAGTCCGGGGAATGGACTCAACGCTACATAAGACGCCAAAAGTGAACACTCTGCACATTGTGCAGAGATTCATTTGTTTCAGCTGCCGGCAGCAGTGGGTGGGAAATGAGCAGAACCGCAAGTCGACGTGTGGTTCTGCGCTGAAGCATAGGATAGAGATAAGGCATCCAATTACATGAAAACAAAACTAGGAGGAATTCAGATGATTATTCCAGTTAAGAAACGTATTCAAATTTTCGATACGACCCTGCGTGACGGTGAGCAGGCCCCTGGGGCTAGTCTGACTCCTGAACAAAAAATATTACTGGCCTATAAGCTCGCTGATCTGGGTGTTGATGTAATGGAGCCGGGGTTCCCGGTATCGAGTCCTGGAGATTTTGCAGCGGTGCAGACGATTTCGCGCAAGGTGCGCAACGTGGAGATTTGTGGTTTCGCGCGGGCCGTAAAAGGAGACATCGATGCTGCAGTCCGGGCGACTCAAGACGCTGAACGTCGGCGGATTCACTTGTTCATCTCCTCTTCTGATATTCATTTGCAGCATCAACTGCGTATGAGCAGAGCTGAAGTCGTAGCTAAAGCGCGCGAGATGACGGCTTATGCGCGACAATTCTGTGATGTAGTTGAATTCACGGCCATGGACGCTGCGCGGACAGGGATTGATGATCTGATTGAAATGGTTGAAGCAGTTATAGAGGAAGGGGCCTCCATTATTAACCTGCCGGATACAGTAGGATACGCATTGCCACATGAATATGGCGAGATGTTCCGGAGAGTGCGGCAGGGAGCAAGAGGCGGCGGCAAGGTCAGCTATAGTGCCCACTGTCACAATGACTTGGGGCTGGCTGTAGCTAACAGTCTGGCAGCGATTGATGGAGGGGCGACTCAGATAGAAGTCACCGTGAATGGTGTAGGCGAGCGCACAGGGAACTGCGCACTGGAAGAGCTTGTTATGGCGCTCGAAACCCGCGGCGATGCAATCGGTGCAGAAACAGGCATCGTGCTCGATAAACTGTATGATACTTCACGGCTGATTAGTGGAGCGATGCATTTTCCAATCGCCTATAACAAGCCGGTCGTCGGAAGAAATGCCTTCCAGCATGAATCCGGGATTCATCAGGATGGCCTGCTCAAGGATCGTAGTACCTATGAGATTATGGATCCCGAACGGCTGGGCATCCCCCGCAGCATGATCATTCTGGGCAAACATTCTGGCAGACATGCGCTGAAGGATCGGGCTGCGAAGTATGGAATAACGCTGGAGCCTGCGGAGCTGGATGCACTTTATGAGTCCTTTAAAGAGACCGCTGACCGTCAAAAGGTCGTCAGTGATGACCAGCTGCTGCAAATGGTAAGCAGTACAACTGGACAACAAGCTCAGGTCTATGAGCTGGGTGAGGTTCAGGTATTGGCGGGCAGTGCCCAGCGCCGTGTAGCTGCAGTTACGGTACGCCATCTGCAGACTGGCCGGGAAACGTCACATACCAGCACTGGTGAAGGCCCGCTTGAAGCGATTATCGCCGCTATTGGGCAAGGGATTGCTGAGGAGATAGACTTTGCAGGACTCGAGCTTCATTCGCTTGGAAGCGGAGAGAATGCGCAAGCAGAAGCAGCGGTGATGGTGGAGTGGGAGGGCCTTAAATTCAGAGGCACGGCCACTCACCAAGATATAATTATGGCGGCAGGCATCGCTTATATCGCAGCCTGTAATGCTGCCCTGCTCTCTACACAGATTGTCTAAAATACGACGTGCCCGCTGTCAGTTTAGGAGATAGCGGGTTCTTTTTTAGCATAAAATCAGTCTTGTAAAATGGGGTTACGTCTTTTGTCAAGTTGTGGACAACGTTATCCACATATTCTGCCTGAGTTGTGTAAAAAGTGCGTAAAATCAGCAATAACGGCTTTTTTCAAAATGCTCTAATAAACAATTTTGTTGGCAATGAAACACTGTGAGAATTGTGGATAATGTGGATAGATCCGTGGATAATAATTCCTTTTCCTTGAAAATACCGATTTAACGCATAAAAAAGACCCCGAAGGGTCTTTTGAAGTAGGGAGTTATACACGGAACCTGTGTATAGAGCTGTGGATAACTATTTATGAACAAATCTAGAACGATGAAAAAATATTTATAAGGAGGATTTACATTATTCGTCAGCAAGGATTTCCCATTCGCTAAAGAAATCTGTCAGCTGAGATTTTTTGTTCTTCAGGTCCTCTTCATAACCTTGAAGTGCTAAATAATCCTGATAAACTTCAGGTTTAGTCATTTCATGCTCTATAAATACGATTGATTCTTCAAGTGAGGCGATGTTCTCCTCAAGCTCTGCGATACGCCGTTTGCGGTTACGCTCTTCACGCTTAGCCTGCTTGTCTGCTTCAAAAGAGGTTACAGCGCTTTTTTCAGGTACAGCAGCGTCCTTATTGACGTTTTTAGTAGCTAGTTCAGCGGCATCTTTTGCAATCTCTTCTAATTCTCGTTTCTTCTCGACATAGTCATCGTAGTTGCCGAGGTATTGGTCGATCCCTTCGGGATGCAGCTCCAGTACCCTTTCAGCCATTTTGTTCAAAAAATAACGGTCATGGGAGATGAACAGCAGGGTGCCTTCGAAATCAATTAAAGCAGATTCCAGAACCTCACGGCTGACCAGATCCAAATGGTTGGTAGGTTCATCGAGAATTAGCATATTTGCACCGCGGAGCATTAGTTTAGATAAGGAAACCCGAGCTTTTTCGCCGCCGCTGAGTGCGGAAATCTTCTTAAGAACATCCTCTCCGCTAAAAAGGAAATTACCAAGGATCGTACGAATTCTGGCTTCCTCGATCATTGGATATTCACTCCACAGTTCTTCCATAACCGTATTTTGTGGATTAAGGCGGGTCTGTTCCTGATCATAATAAGCAATTTTTACTTTAGTGCCCCAATTCACCGTTCCAGCAGAAGGCTCACGGGTTCCGGTCATACACTGCAGCAATGTGGATTTACCGATACCATTGGGACCGATCAGGGCAGCAGTCTCCCCGCGACGAAGCTCAAAAGAAGCGTCCTTGAATAAAGGTGAACCTTCATTAAAGGCAACCGCAACATTGCGCACTTGAAGCACCTCTTTTCCAGACATGAAGTCTGGCTCAAAGGAGAAGCTAGCCTTCTTCAGATCACCCATTGGACGATCTAGACGATCCATCTTCTCAAGCGCTTTGCGTCTGCTCTGCGCACGTTTTGTGGTGGAAGCCCGGACAATATTTTTCTGAACGAAATCCTCCATTCGAGAAATTTCATCCTGTTGCTTCTCATATTGCTTCATCCGTGCTTCATATTCGGCAGCCTTCAAATCTACATAACGACTGTAGTTACCCGTATAACGCCGGGACTGGTGCCGCTCGATCTCTACAATAGTGGTCACGAGACGGTCTAGGAAATAACGGTCATGGGATACAACCAGAATCCCGCCAGCATAGCTGCGGAGGTAATCCTCCAGCCACGTTAACGTTTCGATATCCAGATGGTTAGTAGGCTCATCCAGCATCAGAAGATCTGGAGCCTGAAGCAAAATACGGGCCAGCGCGAGCCGGGTCTTTTGGCCTCCACTAAGGGTAGAAATGGGTGTATCTGGTGGGAAATCACTGAAGCCCATGCCGTGTAGGACACTGCGAATCCGTGTATTCATTTCATAGCCGCCGTGGTCCTTGAACCAATCCGAGCGCCGCGCATATCGTTCAAGCAGTTCTTCGTACCGCTTGGGGTCTTCCGCGAGCTTAGGATCAGCAATACTTACTTCTAACTCTCTCAGCTCAGTTTCGGCTTCGATCAGCGGAGCGAAGACCGCCATCATTTCTTCATGAATGGTTTTGTCAGATTGCAGTCCGCTATTCTGAGCTAAATATCCGATTGTTGTTTCTTTTGATTTATGAATTTGACCGCTGTCATAAGACATCTCACCGGCCAGAATTTGTAGAAAAGTTGATTTGCCGGCACCATTCACACCCACTAGCCCGACACGTTCCTTTTCATTTACCTGTAGGCTTATGCCATCCAGTACGTTCTGTATACCATATGATTTAGTAATTCCTGTCGCTTGAAGAAGCATAACGATGAAACCTCCACCCTTGCATATTTCGCCTTGGTATTTATCCCTCAGCCGTATGAACAACTTATTCTATAGTTTACATGAAAAGCGTTTCCCAAGCGAGGGTTCGATCTAATGTAAGGAGGGAATAACGACCTAGTCCGATAACACAGTTCTATCCACCTTGGCGAACCGGGGAGAAGAGTGGTAAACTGGATTTACAAACAAGGATAAGCTAGGGATGAATAAGAGGGGGAGGCCGACAATGTCCAGCAAGGAGTCGGAGATCTCCAAAGTAAAGCAACAATTACGAACCGAGAAGACCATCGCCCGAAACGAGCTGTCTTCGGACCAGAGAAGTAAACTATCATCTGAAGTCTGCCACTATGCATTGGAGTGGCTGGAGACGAAGGGTATAACTTCACTAATGGCCTATGTGTCTTTTCGTTCAGAGCTTGATACCCGCCCACTTATCACACAGGCGTGGAAAGATCAGCGTAAGGTGCTGTTGCCGCGTGTAATTCCAGCAAGCGGTGAAATGAGTGTCCACGCGGTGAATGCATGGAGCGATTTAGAGCCGGGGGCTTATGGTATCCATGAACCTATTGTCTCCAGCAGAGATTTATTAGAGATTGAAGAGATTAAGCTACCTGCTGTTGTGTTCGTACCAGGGCTAGCATTTGATCTTCAAGGCGGCAGGCTTGGCTACGGTCGAGGATACTATGACCGGCTACGTGCGTCTTGGGAGAAAGCCGGGTACGTTAGCGCACAGCCCCCGATATGGATCGGGTTAGCTTACGGCATGCAGTTGGTTCCAAGGGTGCCGATGGATGAGCATGATGCTTTAATGGACATGCTGATTACTGAAAATGGTATAGTGCACTGCCGAAAAGGAGAGTGAGCCATGGAATTGACCCATTTCAACGAGCAGGGAAGAGCTCGTATGGTGGATGTGAGTGAGAAGGAGATTACGAAGCGGACAGCTGTCGCGCGGAGTATGATCAAGATGGCTGCTGGAACGCTGAGCGCCATTAAGAGTGGCAAGATCAGCAAAGGTGATGTCCTTGCTGTTGCACAGATCGCCGGGATTATGGCGGCTAAGAAGACGTCAGACTGGATTCCGATGTGCCACCCGCTGCCACTTACCGGTATTGATATCAGCTTCTCCGATAACAGCGAAGATGAACTTTATATAGAAGCAACAGTCCGTACTACAGGAAAAACCGGAGTAGAGATGGAAGCCTTAACCGCTGTTTCTGCCTCAGCACTAACGGTGTACGACATGTGTAAGGCTATTCAGAAGGATATGATTATCGGACCGACGCTTCTGGTATCTAAGAGCGGGGGCAAGAACGGAGATTATGCGCTCGAATAAGTATCAGCTGCTTTTGTTCGAAGCGCTGAGGCGAGCAGGCTGAACTGTACAGCCAACTATACATATAGAGAGGAAGGACAAACCTATGGCGTGGAAGACAGCAATCCTAACGGCCAGTGATAAAGGGGCCAGGGGCGAACGGGAAGACACGAGCGCCCAGGTTATTCGGGAGCTGGTGGAAGAGGAACTAGGTGGCGAGATCATTGAATATCGAATCGTTCCCGATGAACAAGATGAGATTATCGCAGCCTTGATTGAACTGACGGACTATTTTCAGGCAGATTTGGTACTGACCACCGGAGGCACAGATCTGGCGATTCGTGATGTGACCCCGGATGCTACTCGGCGAGTGGTAGAACGGGAAGTGCCTGGGCTCTCAGAAGCTATGCGAAGCACAGTGATGCAAAAAAACCGTGCAGCTATGCTTTTTCGTGGGATATGCGGCATTCGCGGTCGCACGTTGATTGTCAATTTACCTGGAACGCCGAAGGGTGTTCATGAGAATCTGGCAGCTATTATGGATCAATTACCGGAAGCACTGCTCATGGTAACTGGCCAATACCGCCAATAACCCTTTGTCATCTTCTTGTCACGTCACAATGATAATCTATTTATAGAAGAAAGTGGATGTAACTGTGACATAAGTTATGGTATTATTAAATTAAAGTAAACGATACCATGAACGGACAGGTGGACAAGGAGGAATAATAATGTTTAGTGGAATTGGTACTCCTGGTATTATTTTGTTGGTCATACTGGCACTTCTGCTCTTTGGCCCAAATAAACTGCCAGAGCTAGGCCGTGCAGTTGGACGAACCTTCCGTGAATTTAAGGAAGGCGCGCGTGAAATCATCGGGGATAATGAACCGGTGAAGAAGAGCGAAGCTCCTGTGCCGACGGCCCCGCAAACGGTCGCTGCAGATATTCCTCAGGACAAACGCCTGCCGGAATAATAGAAGATCTTTCAATGGGGCATTCTCAGGAGTCTACTAGACTTGAGGAGACGCCCCTTTTTCTTTGCTTTCCGCAGCAACGGACACTGCTTTGAAGAAAGTTAGTGTTATCTTTTTTACTCTTGTCATGGGATGGTGTCTGGATGTCTCTGAAATCGGAAGAAATGTCGGTGGTGGATCATCTCACCGAGCTGCGCAAACGGATTATTTATGTGTTAGTCGTATTTGTCCTTGGATTAATTGGCGGTTTATTTTGTGCAAAGCCTATTTACGATTATTTGATTAGCACGGACCTGGCGCAAGGTTTTGTTCTGCATGCATTCTCATTCTGGGATGGCATTGGGATGTACATGAAGATCGCGATGGCCGTTTCGCTAGTGATTTCTGTCCCGTTTATTGCCTACCAGCTGTGGGCATTTATCAGTCCGGGCCTGCGGCCGGAGGAGCGAAGTGCGACACTTCGTTATGTTCCCTATGTGTTTGTTCTTTTCCTTATCGGTCTTTCTTTTGCTTATTATATTGTTTTTCCAATGGCACTCTCGTTCACGATCTCAATTACCAGAAGCATGGGACTGGAAGAGACCTACGGGATTGCACAGTATTTTAACTTCATGTTCAGCCTGGTATTGCCGCTGGCATTGCTGTTTGAACTTCCATTGCTGGTGATGTTTCTGACCAAACTAAGAGTACTCAACCCGCTACGCTTGCGTAAAATGCGTCGGTACGCCTATTTCACGCTTGTTTTTATTGCTGTAGTTATCACGCCCCCGGATTTTATCTCAGACTTTCTGGTGACGATTCCACTGCTCATTTTGTATGAGTTCAGTGTATTTTTATCTGCATTTGTCTATCGCAAGCAACTTGCTGCGGACGCGGCACGGGATGAACGGTATGTTCAGAAGCAGGAGTGAGGAGAGAGGCTGCCGCTAAGTAGATTTTCTACGAATGTGGCAGCTTTTTTGCTATAAGTTGATTTCATTAGTTGGATTGAATACACTTAGTAAGTAATTGTTATCGATCGATCAGGATCATTAGATGCAAAGGTCTAACCATTCTAGCAACGTTCATATCTATAAGGGGTGAGAGGAAAGCGCTGGAATCCTACGCATATTTTCAAAACCCGTGGATACAATGTAATAGAGTGTGTGCTTGGACAAGCATTGAAACGTATTTTTTTGCGAAAACTAATACGAATTTGTGTAAAAAGACTTGAAATCCGGGCTCAAGTTGAGTATCATAAAAATTGTTGTTAGCACTGCACGCTGTTGAGTGCTAACGCTCTTGAAAAATAGGAGATGGGCTGGAGATTAGCAGGGTTCCATTGATATTTTTCAAGAACATCACAGCATTCTAAGTTTGACCGGTAAGTTCTAAACTATGTTTTGAAGCAAAATAACATAATTTTAAAGGAGGCTATTTTTTCATGATCAAACCATTAGGTGAACGCGTATTGGTGCTACCGAGCGAGCAGGAGGAAACAACTTCATTCGGGATTGTGCTTCCGGACTCCTCGAAAGAAAAGCCACAAGAAGGAACTATTATTGCAGTAGGCAGCGGAGCTTTGAAAGATGGAGTACGTGTAGCACTTGAAGTTAAAGAAGGCGACCGTGTTCTTTTCTCAAAATATGCAGGAACAGAAATCAAATATGAAGGTAAAGAATATTTGATTATGAAAGAAAGCGACATTCACGCGATTCTTGACTAAGCAAGAGTCGATCATAAGCTAAATCTAAACTACTTAAAGTAATATGATATACAAAAAATTCTAGGAGGTAATTACACAATGGCTAAAGAAATTAAATTCAGTGAAGAAGCTCGCCGTTCTATGCTTCGTGGTGTAGATGCTCTGGCAAACGCGGTAAAAGTTACACTTGGACCAAAAGGCCGCAACGTGGTGCTTGAGAAGAAATTTGGTAGCCCACTCATCACTAACGATGGTGTAACGATCGCTAAAGAAATCGAACTTGAAGATGCATTCGAGAACATGGGTGCTCAACTGGTTAAAGAAGTTGCTACTAAGACTAATGATGTAGCCGGTGACGGTACTACAACTGCAACGGTTCTGGCTCAAGCTATGATCCGCGAAGGTCTGAAGAACGTAACTGCTGGTGCTAACCCAATGGTTATCCGTAAAGGTATCGACAAAGCGGTTCGTGCAGCTGTTGAAGAATTGCAAAAAATCGCTAAGCCTATCGAAGATTCCCAAGCTATCGCTCAAGTAGCTGCTATCTCTGCTGCTGACGATGAAGTAGGTCAATTGATCGCTGAAGCTATGGAAAAAGTAGGTAAAGACGGTGTTATCACTGTTGAAGAATCCCGTGGATTCGCTACTGAGCTTGAAGTAGTAGAAGGTATGCAATTCGACCGTGGTTACATTTCCCCATACATGATTACTGATACAGACAAAATGGAAGCTGTTTTGGAGAATCCATACATCTTGATCACTGATAAAAAAATCAGCAGCACTCAAGAAATTCTTCCATTGCTTGAAAAAATCGTTCAACAAGC
Source organism: Paenibacillus sp. FSL H8-0315 (assembly GCF_038005365.1). NCBI lineage: Bacteria > Bacillati > Bacillota > Bacilli > Caryophanales > Paenibacillaceae > Paenibacillus > Paenibacillus sp. FSL H8-0315. The sequence goes on from NZ_JBBOTA010000001.1 coordinate 4,492,447, forward strand.
TAGACCGCTTGTTATTATCGCTGAAGATATCGAAGGCGAAGCACAAGCTATGCTGATCGTGAACAAACTGCGTGGAACATTCAACGCTGTTGCTGTTAAAGCTCCTGGCTTTGGCGACCGTCGTGAAGCTATGCTGCAAGATATCGCTGCCCTGACTGGTGGCCAAGTGATCACTGAGAAGCTCGGTCTTGATCTGAAGAGCACTTCCATTGAACAACTGGGTAACGCACGTCAAGTACGCGTAACTAAAGAAAACACAACAATCGTAGACGGAAGCGGCGACAAAGCGGACATCAATGCACGCGTAAGCCAAATCCGTGCTCAACTGGAAGAAACAACTTCCGAGTTCGACAAAGAGAAATTGCAAGAGCGTCTGGCTAAATTGGCTGGCGGCGTAGCCGTTGTCAAAGTTGGCGCTGCAACTGAAACTGAACTTAAAGAGCGCAAACTTCGCATCGAAGATGCCCTGAACGCAACTCGCGCAGCGGTTGAAGAAGGTATCGTATCCGGTGGGGGTACAGCTCTTGTGAACGTATATAACGCTGTTGCTGCTGTAGACGTAACTGGCGACGAGAAAACTGGCGTTAACATCGTGCTTCGCGCGTTGGAAGAGCCAATTCGCACCATCGCAGCTAACGCTGGTCAAGAAGGTTCCGTAATTGTGGACCGCTTGAAAAAAGAAGAAGTAGGTATCGGCTACAACGCTGCTACTGGTGAATGGGTGAACATGTTCGAAGCGGGTATCGTTGACCCTGCTAAAGTAACTCGTTCCGCGCTTCAAAATGCTGCATCCGTAGCTGCTATGTTCTTGACTACTGAAGCAGTTATCGCTGACAAGCCTGAGCCTGAAAAAGGCGGCGGCATGCCAGATATGGGCGGCATGGGTGGAATGGGCGGCATGATGTAAGGAAATCATTATCGAAGCAATTCGATGATGAGTTTCCTTGAGAGGAAACACCATTTGACCACATAGTACAAAAATGAGAGACCTTTCATAAGTTCATTGAACTTTTGAGAGGTCTCTCATTTTTTTTGTGGGTATAATTTAATCTAATTCTTGCTCTAAAACAGTTTTTACTAAACGACGTACTTCATCAGTTGATCTTGTATCCATTAATTGGTTTCTTAGTTCGCCTGCACCTCTAAATCCACGAACATAGATTTTGAAAAAGCGAAGAAGTGGTTTAAATAAACGTGGCTCAAGTTCATTTGAATATTTATCGTGAAGATCCAACTGTAAAAGAAGTAAATTGAGAAAATCCTTCGCGCTGTGTTCTTTAGGTTCTTTTTCAAAGGCAAATGGATTGGTGAAAATGCCGCGGCCAATCATGACTCCATCAACGCCGTATTGTTCTACTAATTTTAATCCTGTTGCGCGGTCAGGAATATCTCCATTAATAGTTAACAACGTATTTGGAGCAATTTCATCGCGTAATTTTTTTATTTCAGGGATTAGTTCCCAGTGTGCCTCTACTTTACTCATCTCTTTTTTTGTACGAAGGTGAATGGAAAGGTTCGCAATATCTTGTTTCAATATATGTCCTAGCCAGTCGCGCCACTCGTCAATATCAGAGTATCCTAATCTTGTTTTAACACTAACCGGCAATCCACCTGCTTTTGCTGCTTGAATAATTTCTGCTGCAACTTCAGGATGTTTTATTAATCCAGCACCTTTTCCATTCGATGCGACGTTTTGTGCTGGGCACCCCATGTTTAAATCGATACCACGAAAACCAAGTTTTTTCATATCAATGCTCATCTGTTCAAAAAATACGGGTTTATCACCCCAAATATGAGCGACAATCGGTTGCTCATCTTCTGTGAACGTTAATCGACCACGTACACTGTCTTTTCCTACAGGGTGACAATAGCTTTCTGTATTTGTGAATTCTGTGAAAAATACGTCGGGTTTTGCAGCTTCACTAACGACGTGCCGAAATACAACATCTGTGACATCTTCCATGGGCGCTAATATAAAAAACGGCTTCGGTAAATCAAGCCAAAAGTTTTGTTCGTTACTCATATTATCTCCTCTTGTTGTAATATATAAAAACGATATAAGGATAGCAAAGTCCTATACCCATCATACATAGTATCATTTTTTTTCGTTTGATGCACAGAATCAATGATATGAGAATGTTCATCCACGGCTATTTGTTTATAATCTGTTTATTGATACTTGTTATAATCCTGTAGATGAAAAGTTTGTAATATAAAGTCGAATCGTGTTAACGAATCGATTATAGACAAACGACATAACGCATCCAAAGAACAGGGGGATAAGCAAGTGAACAAAAAGCAATGGATAAGCTCTATATTGGCTGCTGCTGTATTATCAAGCCCTATCATTATGCCGACCAAAGGATCGGCAGCGGCTTCCTTTATTGATATTGATGGCTCATATGCAAAGAAAGCGATTGTTGAGCTATTCGATCAGGGGATAGTGACTGGTGTCGGAGAGAGTAAGTTCTATCCTACGTCGAATATTACAAGGCAGGATTTTGCAATTATTTTAGCAAAGACATTAAAGCTGGATGTTTCAAACCCTCCTGCACTGCCAACCTTTCTGGACGTTCCCACAAGCAACTACGCATACAGCTATGTAGAGGCAGCTGTCAAAGCCGGATTGATTAAGGGTACAGGCAGTAATCTTTTCGGTACGGGGCAAAATTTATCACGTCAGGATATGGTCGTCATGTTCGTGAGAGCATTGGGAGTCAATCCTACGGGTAAAGCTGGAACTTTGCAATTTGCTGATAGTAGCCAAATTGCTGATTATTCCAAAGATTTTATAGCTGCTGCTGTGGAATATGGATTGATTACCGGATATAATAATTTTTTTAATCCTGATGCCAAAGTAGATCGTCAGGCCGTAGCTCTAGTAGCCTCTAAGTTTCTGAAGTTTAAGGAGAACGGAAACACTGAGCAGCCCGCCTCCACCCCAACTGCTCAACCGAGTAAAGAGCCGGTAACAGTGCCTACTCCTGTTGTTGGAGGGTCTTCCTCTTCGCAAAGTGAGCATAGCAGCAATTCAGATACAAATGCACCTATGGTTGAAAGTACCAAGTTCGAGGCGATCGATAACTACAACGGGACACAAGATCAGCTTCGCGGGTTAGCGGGAGCCATTGGCGAGCAAGGAGCAGCGGTACAAGCCTACCTGTGGACGGATGCGAATGAGAACGGTGAAGTAGATGCCGATGAGTTAGGAACAGCCATCGCATTAGGCACCAGCGAAGCAGACGGATCTGTGAGTGCGGCCAATATTGGGGATCTGAACGCAGGAACGTATCGTTTCGTGATTACCGCTAAGGATTCATCCAATAATGAATCAGCGAAGAACGCTGCACATGCGGTTACGGTGACCTTAAGCAAAAACGAAGTTCCGGATACGAGTGCACCAGTAGTGGACGCAACTAAGTTCGAGGCGATCGATAACTACAACGGGACACAAGATCAGCTTGGCGGGTTAGCGGGAGCCATCGGCGAGCAAGGAGCAGCAGTACAAGCCTACCTGTGGACGGATGCGAATGAGAACGGTGAAGTAGATGCCGATGAGTTAGGAACAGCCATCGCATTAGGCACCAGTGAAGCAGACGGATCTGTGAGTGCGGCCGATATTGGGGATCTGAACGCAGGAACGTATCGTTTCGTGATTACCGCTAAGGATTCATCCAATAATGAATCAGCGAAGAACGCTGCCCATGCCGTTACGGTGACCTTAAGCAAAAACGAAGTTCCGGATACGAGTGCACCGGTAGTGGACGCAGCCAAGTTCGAGGCGATCGACAACTACAACGGGACACAAGATCAGCTTCGCGGGTTAGCGGGAGCTATTGGCGAGCAAGGAGCAGCGGTACAAGCCTACCTGTGGACGGATGCGAATGAGAACGGTGAAGTAGATGCCGATGAGTTAGGAACAGCCCTCGCATTAGGCACTAGTGCAGCAGACGGATCTGTGAGTGCGGCCGATATTGGGGATCTGAACGCAGGAACGTATCGTTTCGTGATTACCGCTAAGGATTCATCCAATAATGAATCAGCGAAGAACGCTGCCCATGCGGTTACGGTGACCTTAAGCAAGAACGAAGTTCCGGATACGAGTGCACCAGTAGTGGACGCAACTAAGTTCGAAGCGATCGACAACTACAACGGGACACAAGATCAGCTTCGCGGGTTAGCGGGAGCCATCGGGGAGCAAGGAGCAGCGGTACAAGCCTACCTGTGGACGGATGCGAATGAGAACGGTGAAGTAGATGCCGACGAATTAGGAACAGCCCTCGCATTAGGCACCAGTGCAGCAGACGGAGCTGTGAGTGCGGCCAATATTGGGGATCTGAACGCAGGAACGTATCGTTTCGTGATTACCGCTAAGGATTCATCCAATAATGAATCAACGAAGAACGCTGTACATGCGGTTACGATTGAGCTTGTTAATGGTGTTCTGACCACACCTACGGTTACTAGCTCTATATATGGCTTTGACGGAGGCGGCGGTTCAAAAACAAAACAACTGATAACGGGTTCTACACAATCGCGCATTCGCTTCGACTTTTTCTCGGGAGAAAGCTTTACGAATGCTGAAATTCAGGTAACGCTGGAAGGCATGATCTTTACCACAAACGACTATTATACCATTAGTGGATGGACACATCCGACGAGTGATCAAATTAGCAATAATGGGCATACGTTAACTTTCACAGGAAGTAACATAGGTGTTTCGGATATCGCTTTTGAACTTCATAATAAAGTGATGCCGGCACCCGGGACCTATCTCATTAAGTTCAAAGCAGATGCGGATGGACCTGGAACAGCCAGATCTTATTCCGAGGAACAAGTCATTACCTTAATTATTTTGCCACCGGCTTAAAAAAGAAGCTTCTCATGAGTTCTTTGAACTTGTGGGAAGCTTCTTTTTTATGAAAAATAGGATTGATCAATATAGTCTAAATGAGTATTATGAGTAAGGTATGTTCATATAAAATAGAGATAAACAGGATGGAGAGCACCATGAAAACAACACGTCAGAACGCATTGATTTTCTCGTTTACTTTTATGGCTTTTATTCTGGGTACGACGGAGTATATTATTGTTGGTTTACTCTCTGAAATATCCTCAAGCCTCGGAGTTACGCTTGCGACAGCCGGGGGATTGGTATCTGGCTTCGCGATTTCTTATGCCATTGGCACACCAATTATGATGTCCTTGTGCAGCCGTGTTCCGAAACGGATTACGATTCTTGTATCACTTGTATTGATTTTACTGCTAAATTTGTGGAGTGCTGTAACTGGAACTTACAGTATGCTGCTGGTGACTAGAATAGTTACTGCCATACTATGTGGCTTTGTTCTTTCTGTAGCCATTACGGTAGCGAATGAAGCGGTTGATCAGGAGAAGAGAGGCAAAGCGATTGCTACAATTTTGAGTGGTTTTGCTATTGCGAATGTTTTTGGTGTGCCGATCGGTACTTTCGTCGGGCAGTTTTTTAATTGGCCAGCAGCGTTTGTTCTGAATGGGATATTAGCTGGAGTTGCCATAGTCCTAAATTATATCTATATTCCACGCCAATTACCGAAACCTGTGCCTAGCTCACTCAAGGATCAGATCGGATTGCTCACAAACGGCCGCATTATTCTTGCATTTCTCATTCCGGTTACGGCAGTGGGAGCCGTATTTGTGATGTACACTTACATTACACCTATACTGGAGCAAGTCATGAACGTTCCTAAAAGCTCAGTTAGCGGTGTGCTGTTTGTATACGGAATTGCCACGATTGTCAGCAACTGGATTGGTGGCAAGGTTGCGACCGGGAATGCGGTTAGTAAGCTGAGATTCGTGTTCCTTATCCAAGCTGTGGTCTATGTTATCTTTAGTATGACCGCATCTGTTTCCATTCTAGGAATGATTGTGCTAATGGCTCTAGCCATGATGTCGAGTATTGTGAGCGCCCCTGCGCAGCTCTATTTGATTGACTTAGCTAAGCAGTTCTCACCAAAAACGAAGGATCTTGCTGCCTCATTGAATCCAGTAGCCTCAAACCTGGGAATTGCAGGCGGGTCCGCGATCGGTGGAGTGGTTGCCGGGCATGGAGGATTAATCTCTCTTCCTGTAGCTGCTGCCATCCTGGCGATATTGGCCTGTGTGATTACGTTGATATGTTATAAGATGGATCATCAAAGCCAAGCAGCGGTCATCACTCAGCATCATAACTTAACCTAATGAGATGATATAAAATATCCCGGCTTCATACGAGTTCATTGAACTTGTGTGGAGCCTTTTTTATATGGAAAGCTTCAAAGCGTTGACTTCCTACAGATTCAGTGCTAAACTTATCTTAAGTTAAAGATATTTAAAGTGAAGATAAAAACTCGATGCTATCCACCAAAGAGCTTGTACAGTAGAAAAAGATTTTTTTTTAAGTAATATCTTAACATTAAGATAATTAAACTAAACCTTTTTGTTCTTGGGAATTATATTACGAGTCAAAATCAACTAAACATTAGGAGTGTATAACAATGAGAAACTTAAAAGGGATTCACCACGTTACAGCCATCACAAGCAGCGCAGAGAAAAATTACGAGTTTTTTACTTACGTGTTAGGTATGCGTCTAGTGAAGAAAACAGTTAATCAAGATGATATTCAGACGTATCATTTGTTTTTTGCAGATGATAAGGGCAGCGCCGGAACAGATATGACCTTCTTTGATTTTCCTAACATCCCTAAAGGGGTTCATGGAACTAACGAGATTGCGAAAACATCCTTCCGGGTACCAACAGATGCTTCATTAGACTACTGGGTTAAGCGTTTTGATCGGCTTGCAGTGAAGCATACCGGCATTAAAGAGCAATTCGGCAAAAATACATTATCTTTCGTAGATTTCGATGATCAACAGTATCAACTTATTTCAGATGAATTGAATAAAGGTGTCGTATCAGGTACACCGTGGCAAAAAGGGCCTATCCCTTTGGAGTATGCAATAACTGGCTTGGGACCGATCTTTGTACGAATTGCTGACTTCAACTATTTCAAAGAAGTATTGGAGAAAGTGATGTTGTTTAAAGAAATTGCTCAGGAAGAGACGTATCATTTATTTGAAGTTGGCGAAGGCGGAAACGGTGCACAAATTATTGTAGAGCATAATGAGTTCTTACCGAATTCACGCCAAGGTTTTGGGACTGTTCACCATGCTGCTTTCCGTGTAGAGGATCGTGCGATGCTGGACGAGTGGACAGAGCGTTTTGAAGGCTTTGGATTCCAAACTTCAGGATATGTAGATCGTCACTTCTTCGAGTCGTTGTATACACGTGTTGCACCACAAATATTGTTTGAGCTTGCCACTGACGGGCCAGGATTTATGGGAGATGAGGAATATGAAACCGTTGGCGAGAAGCTTTCATTGCCACCTTTCTTGGAACCTAAACGTGAGCAAATTGAGAAGTTAGTCCGTCCTATTGATACCGTTAGAAGTACGATCGACTTTGTGAAAGAGTGAAGAAGGGGCTGAGGAAATTGATTTCAATTGATCCCAAGCACAACAGTGAGCGGGAAAATTACAAATTATTAATTGGCACTATTATTCCTAGACCTATAGCCTTTGTCACAACACAATCAGAAGAGGGTCTCTTAAATGGTGCACCTTTTAGCTATTTTAATATCGTTTCGTCCAATCCTCCAATGGTTTCATTGGCAATTCAAAGACCAGCAGGGCGTTTAAAAGATACAGCCCGTAATATTTACGATAATCAACAGTTTGTTGTGCATATTGTAGATGAGGAGAATGTTGCGAAGATCAATCAGACTGCAGCCACATTACCTGCTTCTGAAAGTGAAATTGAACTGGCGAATCTTACACCGATTCAAAGTACAAGTGTTGCTGTGCCTGGCGTTTTGGAGGCGAAGGTGCGGATGGAGTGCAAGCTTGTTCAAGCAATTCCTCTAGGTGGCGAAGAACCTGGGAGTGATTTGTTTATTGGCGAAATTGTTCAATTCCATATCGATGAATCGATCTATCAGGAGGGGCATATTGACCCGAGAGTTCTAAACGCTGTGAGCCGTTTGGCGGGAAATAATTACGCAACCCTTGGAGAGATTTTTACAATAGATAGGCCGGAATAAGCAACTATAGAATAGACCTGCTAGTAAGCAATGAAGCCTACTTAGCAGGTCTTTTTGTGTACCGAAGCTACAGCTCGTCCGCAACCCCCAACAAAGCAATCCCTAGAATCACAACGATAATAACGGCATATTGTGCCTTGCTTAGTTTTTCTTTGAGGAAGATTCGCGATAATATTACGGAAAAAATGCTGTATGAAGCAATAAGTGGTGCCGCGATAATCGCGTTGCTGGACATAGCAAATACGTAGAAGAATTGTCCGGTCGTTTCCAGAATGGCTGCGAAGCCCTTATCCCGTTCTTTAAATAGGTTGAACTTTACCTTTTCAAAAAATTTCAGGTATGTAAAAGACAAGATGGCACATATAAAGAAGGTGTATTCATACGCGAGCAGAGCTGCTTTTTCACTAATCAGACTAAGTTCATCCAAATAAATAGCATCGGCAAAGGTGCCAAGTCCATCGATTAGGCAGTATAGGATTGGAAAAATGATGGCGATCACGCCAATCTGATATTTTTTATCAATCTGTGTGGTGCTGTTTTGAAGCGTTTGGTGTTCTGCTCTCTTTTCCAAGATGGCGATCCCGATAATGCCCAAGGTGATAACGGCAACACCAACGATTTCAAGCGCCCCTAGCTCATGGGTGAAAAAGATAAATAATAATATCGTCGTTACAGCGCCAGATGAATTTTGTACGGGGGAGGCAATGGATAACTCAATATATCTGAGTCCAATATAACCAACTGCCATCGACAGGATATAGAGTGCAGACACAGGGAAATATCGGATTAAGTCCATAGGATCAAAGGTTAATCCTTGAATGAGCATATAAGCTGTTGCGTGAATACCCATGACTATCCCCACGATAATGACAATCTTAATATGGCTATACCGATCCTGACTATCGGTCCCCTTTTTATAAAATAAGTCAGCCCCTCCCCAAGCGAAGGCTGTTAATAATGCAAACATAAACCACATAATCATTGCTCCTTGCTGTAGATTAAAATCCCCGCCGATTATACCAGATTAGATTCTACACAGGGTGCTCATTTCATCACACATAAAAAATACACCCTCTAGAATCGACCGGACAAACCAAAGGTTTATCAAATGTCTATTCTAAAGGGTGTACTTCATAACATAACAGAGGGGTAAGGCGCTATCTTAACGTAGAGTTTTCAATGCGCCACTCCAAGCCAAGACTTGATCCAGCATCCCATTAAGATTGGTAAGATGCAGATCCGCTGGTTTAAACACAGTTCCGTTCTCGAAATCAGTGAACAGTGACAATGCAGGGTGTACACGAACGTCTGCTACAGATAGTTCTCCCAAGATTCCGCGTAGATGTTCAGCTGCACGAGCGCCCCCTACGGAACCATAACTTACGATACCTGCTGCTTTATTATTCCAAGCTTCACGGGCATAATCGAGCGCATTTTTCAGTGATGCAGAAATACTGTGGTTATATTCTTGTACGATAAATACGAAACCGTCTAGTGTAGCGAGTTTAGTGTTCCATGCTGTTGCTTGTTCAGTTGCATCAGCCTCACCCAATAGTGGAAGCTTGAAATCTGCAATATCTATGATCTCATAATTAGCATCCCCGCGTGCATCCGCAATCTTTTTAACCCATTCTCCTACTTGCGGGCTTAAACGACCTTGACGAGTACTTCCGAGAATAATACCGATGTTTAATTTTGACATTGTTTGTTCCTCCTCAATTTTTGTTCTACCAAATAGTTTGTCTAGAAATCCCATGAAGTACACAACCTTTAAAAATTATTTATCTCAAGAGTAGTAAACTCTGGTTGTCTTTAAGTTAAGTATCTTTAAGATGAGATAATAATACCGCACATAGTGTGCTTTGTCAAGCAACTTTATAATAGTTAGTTTATAGCTTTGCTTCACCTTTACAAAATTAGTTGTTAGGAATATAATTGTTTAAGCAACTATTAAAACAGTGTTAATTGAGAAGGGATACGATCATGACGACAAAGCATAACCAATCCGAGCTTACGTTAGGATTTATGATGGGCACGACTTATCGTAAATTAAGCATGTTATTTCAAAGTGGGCTGAAAGAACATGATATAACACCGGAGCAATGGTCAGTCCTTTTTCATATTGACAGAACGGAAGGTTTGATTCAGAAGGACATTGCTAAGCGCTCTGGTAAGGATAAGCCAACTACAACGCGAATTCTGGATCATTTGGAAGGAAAGGGACTGATCTACAAAAGAACCGGTGAGAACGATCGGCGTTCTTTTAAAGTCTATATTACAGAAAAAGGAAGGTCTCTGGTGAAGGAAACCGTTCCTATTGAAGATAAGGTGACAGAAGAGATTATGAACTGTATTTCTAGTAAGGAATATGAGTTGCTCATGGAATTGCTGCTAAGAATAAACAATCATGTAGATCAAATAACAGATGGAGAGTAGGAAGGCAAGTTATGTTAGAACAACAAGAACTACGTACGAAATTATGGACCAAATCTTTTATTGCTTTAACGATTAGTGCTTTATTTTTATTTATGAATTTACAGATGTTGTTATCTTCATTTCCGTCTTACGTAAAAAGCGAATTTCAGGCCGGAGATATCATGGTCAGCCTCGTTACCAGCGTCTTTGCATTAACTGCGATCGCCTCACGTTTTATGACCGCTTTTCTGATGCGGAAGGTTAGTCGCAATGTATTATTATATATTGGCTTAGCAATTGCCGCCGCTATTACCGGCCTTTATGTTGTAGCAGATTCTATCGGATCACTGCTGCTGATGCGTGTGGGCTATGGGATTGGATTCGGGATTGCCAGCACGATTATCCCAACGATTGTTTCACAGATTATTCCAAGCAAAAGAATGGGTGAAGGGATAGGTTATTTCGGTTTATCCACCAGCCTGGCGATGTCGATCGGTCCAATGATTGGCTTGAATGTGATGAAACAATCAGGTTTTGGAACACTGGCTATGATCGGTATGGTAACTTTACTTCTTGCTTTTCCAGTACTTTTATTTTCTCGTTCACTTCCAGCGCAACCGAAAAAAAAGCCTACCCCAACTCAAAGCGAATCCACCAAACCTCTCAAGGTTCCGTTTAATACAAAGTTAGTATTGCCTGCCATTCTAAATGTCATGTTGGCAATTACCTACGGGGGATTGCTAAGCTTTATCGCTTTATTCGGCGAATCAGTTCATCTGGAGCAAGTGGGTTTGTTCTTTTTATTTAATGCGGTTACGATCATCATTATAAGACCTATCTCCGGCAGATTATTTGATAAAAGAGGACCAGCTTCTGTCCTAATCCCGGCGGCGGTTTGCGTCGTTGCAAGCTTAACTGTGCTTTCTTATACTACCTCTATGCCAATGCTCATCGTTTCTGCACTGCTATATGGACTTGGCTTCGGCGCTATTCAGCCAACGATCCAGGCTTGGATGCTTCGCACCTCAACTCCAGCACAATATGGTATGGCCAACAGTATGTTCTATAACTCAACGGATTTGGGTGTAGCCAGCGGAGCCATTATTCTGGGGGCAATCTCGGCAGCAACTGATTATGGGATAATGTATCGTTATTCGGCTGGGTTTATGGTGTTGTTCCTTATCGTGTATGTGGGAATTCAGATTAACAAGGCTAGAGTGAATCCATCAACCTTAAGTCAATAGGGTTCGGAGATTAAGCCAATCTTTATCTGCTATTCATATTATTTTAAGCTAAGAGGGTTATAGTAATCACATAACCCCCTTATAATATAGACTTTGACCCTGCCGGACGTTGGCAGGGTCCTTTTTTTGTGTATGAAGAGAAGAAGTACATTATGTCGATGCACTTTTCTGGCAGGATGGATTATGCTTAGAAGAATAGGAATCGAAGGGGGAGAGATTTGCGGATGAATATGACATGGAACTTAGATAGTTTATATCCTTCCTTTGAATCGGAGCAGTTAAAAAGGGATCGCAAGCTACTGGACCAGCATATACAAGATTTAAAGCGGTGGGCTGAGCACCATTTGAAAGTAAAAGACGTTACAGCCATGTCTGTGGAGGGCTTTTTAAGAATTTATAATGATTATAAAAGCATATATGTATGCTTGTTAGCTTATGCAGAGTTAACACTCAGCGCAGATCGTGGCTCCGAGGAAGCCATGAATCTTGCTGATGATATTGAGGAGGCCAATTCAGAAATCATCGGGGTAGTTGTGGCTTTTAAGCGCTGGTTTAGCACTTGTGATCATATGGCTGAGCTTATCGTTAGCTCACCTTATCTAATGGAGCATCAATTTTATTTGCGAGAACTCCTGTTACAATCCCGCTATGAGTTAAGCGAAGAACTTGAAATGGCCATAGCCAAAATGCAGAGTACAGGATCCAAAGCATGGAGCAGACTGTATATGGAGAGGACTTCAAGTGCACTTGCAGATTTAGTGGTAGATGGGGAAACTAGACAAGTGACACTTGCGGAGCTAAGAAGTATGGCTTATGAGAATAATGCCAGCTTAAGAAAAGCTGCTTATGAAGCAGAGGCAGAAGCCTGTAGTCTTATTGCTGAGGTCTGCGCAGCCAGCTTAAATGGCATTAGTGGTGAGGCGGTGACGATTTATGGCATGCGGGGTTATCAATCTTCTCTGGAAAAAGTGTTAATCGCTTCGAGAATGGACAGTGAGACTTTAGCCGCTATGCTCACTGCTCTTCGGGAGAGCCTGCCAGCCTTTCATACCTATTATCAAAAGAAAGCCGAGCTGCTGGGACATCCGGCAAAGCTGCCTTTTTACGATATTTTTGCACCAGTCGGTGTAGAAAACGGGAAAATTACATACGCTAACGCCAAAGATACAATCTTCTCGAGCTTCGCAACCTTTAGTGAGGAACTGTCTTGTTTTGCTCAGAAGGCTTTTGATCAGCAATGGATTGATGCAGAACCTAGATCAGGCAAAGGGGGGTATGGACTTTGCATTGATATTTTCCCGATTGGCGAGAGCAGAATTATGACCCAGTTCACCGGAAATGCCATAGATATTAGTATCCTTGCCCATGAGCTCGGCCATGCCTATCATAGCTCCTGTCTGGCTAATGAAACGATGCTGAATACGGATTACCCGATTCCGATTGCTGAAACGGCTTCGATTTTTTGTGAGACGATAGTGAACCATGCCATAATTACAAATTCAACGGAGAAGGAAGCTCTGCTTATTCTGGAGAGAAGTATTTCTGATGCCGGTTATTATCTTGTAGACTTTTATGCCCGTTATTTATTTGAGATCAAATTATATGAGAGAAGAGCATTAGGCCCGCTGTCTGTTCAAGAGCTAAATGAATTGATGATTGCCTGTATGGTGGAAGCCTATGGTGAGGGCATTGACCCGGGTACAATCCATCCGTACATGTGGATGAACAAAGCTGGATATTTTATGGCTAGTAATGAATTTTTGAATTTCCCGTATTCCTTTGGTTTGTTATTCTCTAAAGGACTGTACGCGGAATATTTAAAGAGGGGCGAAGAGTTCGCCCCTAAGTATCGCCAGTTCCTTAGGGATACCAGCAAACATAATATTGTTGATGTAGCAAAAACAATGGATCTAGATGTTCACTCCATCGACTTCTGGAGAAGTGCATTGAAGCTGATAGAGAGCGACATTGGGGTGTTCATCGCTAAAGCCTAAACAACTCTCCAATTATGGTCACAGGTAGCTTCAATTTGGCCATGCTTTTCAATGTAGTCCGTGACAATTTCAGATATGTCGATCATAATTTCTTGAACAATCGGTTTACCCTTATACATCTCATAATCTCCGCCACCGCTGGCTCTATAATTGTTCATAACAACCTCATATTCTTTAGATTCCTCTATAGGCTGTCCTTGGTACAGCAGATGGAGGACTCTTTCGCCTGCAGGTCTAGCGGTATCAAGCTCGTATTGTATTCCTTCCCACATATCATAATTGTAATGCTGCGGTTTAGGCTCGATGTAGGCGGGGTTAACGATTATTATTCCGTTCTCGTCTTGTTGGAAATAGTTAGCGGTTTGTTCTAAGGCCTCTCTAATATCTTGTCCTGTCAGTCTTAGGACGGTTAAGGTGTTGGGATAAATGAAGTTCGATAAAATGTCTCTGCGTGTGATGGTTTCGCTGAAACCCTTGCAATCGTTACTGAGTAAGGCTGCTGTAGAAATATCTACGCCAGTAGCCTCCATTTGTACCTTATTCATAAATTCTATAAAAGGGTGGTCAGCTAAGCGGCATTCATCAGCACTGGAAATAGACAGGTCCCCGATAACCGTTCCTATTCTCTCATCCAGCCAAGTTTGTGTTTCTGATTCAAGAGTACTGCTCAGCTCTAGGATTATTTCATCTGCAGCTGTTGTCTCATTAGCGTTAAGGAGCTCGGCATGTTTACGCTGAATCTTCCAGTGTGTATTTTCTTTTTGGAAAATAACCGAAATTTTACCGAGGGAAAGTCCATTACAACCAGGTTGTATGATTGTAACACCGTTCAACTCCCCAGCTATGGAGCGGTGCTGATGTCCGGTAATTAGCACATCTATGCCCTCTACCTCTGTACACATGGCGTAGGCTTGATTCTCCCCCGTTAGTCTTTCTACAGGTTCTCCACTGCTTAGATCGCGTTCGAATCCGCCGTGGTAAGCTACAACGAGCAGATCAGGCTGCTCTTCTGCCCGTATAATGGCACACCAATGTTTTACAGTCTCTAGCGAATCCTCAAATTGAAGCCCTTCAATATGGCTAGGGTTCTCCCAGTGGGGGATGTAATGCGTCGTAACCCCTAGAACGGCTACTTTGATTTTATCTACCCATTTGATGATATAGGGTTTACCAAAGGCGGGTTGATTTGTCGTGTTATCTATAATTCCAGCTGATAACCAAGGAAAGCAGGAATCCTGAACGGCTTTATTCAGCAGAGTTTTGCCAAAATTGAATTCATGGTTGCCAATAATTGCAGCGTCATATTTCAATTCATTTAGTGCAGCTATGCCCGGATTCAGCTCATTACTATAATGTGTAGCTGCATAATAAGTTAACGGTGTGCCTTGAATAAGATCACCGTTATCTATAAGGATCAGCTCAGGAATATGGGATCTTTCTTGTTTAATGAGGGTAGCAATTGTTGCTAAGCCTGCTGGTCGTTTCTCCCCCGTGCGGTAATCGACGGGCCCAAAATGTCCATGTAGATCACTTGTTACGAGGATTTCACAGGTTATTGAATTCTCTTTATTCATAGGTAGCCCCTCCTGATAATAAGTTCAGACCTCATTCTAGCAGATAATTTGGTAACTTTAAGAGATTGGAATAAATTTTACATATATTTGATGCTTGGTTGCTATTGATTTAATAAAACACATCTATAGTTTAGAAGTACTCAAAAATAAAAATAGAAAACAGTGGAGGTCTTTCGTTTGAGAAAAATCAGTAAATTCGTATTGCCGCTAATGATGTCTATTACATTGCTTAGTGGTTGTGGCGCTAACAACACTACAAATAATGCAAACCAAGGATCGACGGATGGAGCAAATGCACCGAAGGAAACGGCAGCTCCTGTAGCAGAGGGTTATGTTCCAGAGAAGCTTACTGTACAATTTGTTCCTTCTCAAAATGCAGATACGCTCGAAGCTAAAGCGAAACCTCTTGAAAAATTACTGGGTGACAAGCTCGGTATTCCTGTAGAAGTAAGTGTCTCTACTGATTACAACACCGTTATCGAAGCTATGGCCTCTAAAAAAGTGGATGTAGGTTTCCTTCCTCCAACTGCTTACGTGTTAGCTAAAGAAAAAGGAGCAGCTGAGGTTATTCTTCAGGCTCAACGTTTTGGTGTAAATGATGAAACCGGTGGTCCAACAGATGAATTAGCGGATTTCTATAAATCTATGATTATCGTCAAGAAGGATTCTGCGATCAAATCGGTTGCCGATTTGAAAGGTAAAAAAATTGCCTATCAAAACGTTACATCCTCAGCAGGTTTTGTATGGCCGGCTGCAACACTAATGGATGCAGGACTTGATCCGTTGAAGGATGTACAAGCCATTACGGTTAAAGGTCATGATCAAGGCGTGCTTGCTGTGCTGAATGGTGACGTAGATGCAGCAGCTATTTTCCAAGATGCCCGGAACACGGTCGTTAAGGATTATCCAAAAGTATTTGAAGATACTCAAGTTCTCGCCTTTACTGATAAAATTCCTAACGATACGATTTCGGTCCGTTCAGATATGAATAAAGAATGGATAGAAAAAATCCAGCAGGCATTCATTGATATCGCAGCTGACACAGAAGGCCATGAGATTATCAAAGACATTTACTCTCATGAAGGTTATGTGAAATCACAAGACAGCAACTTTGACATTGTTCGCGAATACAACAGTAAAGTAAAAACAGAGTAGAACAGGCCGTTCAAGGATACAACGATGTTGGTGTATAACAGGCATTAAGGATAGCCAGCTCCGGATTCCCCCCCGGATCTGGCTATCTCTTTTATACGAATATACGAAAACACATAAAGGGATGATTTCATGATAGAGCTTCGTAATGTATCCAAAACGTATCTAAACGGAACCAAAGGATTAAACAACATTAACCTGACCATTCCAGCCGGAGAATTTGTAGCTATTGTTGGTCTTTCGGGAGCAGGGAAGTCGACCTTGCTGCGTTCCATTAACCGGCTTCATGATATTTCCGAAGGTAATATTCTTATTAACGGGCAGTCCATCACGAATGCAAAAGGAAGTCGGCTACGAATGATCCGTAGGAATATCGGAATGATCTTTCAAAGCTTCAACTTAGTGAAACGTACGACGGTGCTTCGTAATGTTTTGGCAGGACGGGTGGGCTATCATTCCACACTGCGGACGATACTTGGCAGATTCCCACAAAAGGATATCGATTTAGCCTTCGAATCCCTTGATCGGGTAAATATCGCCGAGAAGGCCTATACACGTGCAGATCAGCTATCTGGAGGTCAGCAGCAACGTGTTGCTATTGCCCGTGTTCTTGCGCAGGAGGCACAGATTATCCTCGCAGATGAACCTGTAGCTTCACTAGATCCGCTCACAACCAAGCAGGTTATGGATGATCTAAAGAAGATTAATATGGAACTCGGGATTACGACCATTGTGAATTTGCATTTTATTGATCTGGCTAGAGAATACGCTACCCGGATTATCGGGCTCCGGGCAGGAGAGGTTGTCTTCGATGGTCCTGTATCAGAGGCAACTGATGAGAGGTTTGCTGAGATTTACGGCAGACCGATTCATCAGGATGAGTTGTTGGGTGAGCCTGTAGTCGGAGGCGTGTGAGATGAGTGTAAATGCAGAGAAGCTACATCCCAAACCGCCAAGAAAGATAAAACATTATTTCACAGCCATTATATTAGTAGTATTACTGTGGAGAAGTGCTGTCTTAACCGATTCATCCTTCGGGGAGCTGATCTCCGGTCTGCCGAATATGCTTGATTTGCTTAAGGAAATGTTTCCCCCGAACTGGGGGTATTTTGACAACATTATAGATGCGATGCTGGAGACGATCCGGATGGCGCTGGTTGGCACAACGTTTGGTGCCATTCTTGCGGTTCCGGTTGCGCTGTTGTGTGCAAGCAATATTACGCAAAGCCGTTGGCTTCATTATCCGGTTCGTATGCTGCTGAACCTGATCCGTACGATTCCCGATCTGCTGTTGGCTTCTATCTTTGTGGCTATTTTCGGCCTCGGTGCGCTTCCTGGGATATTTGCATTGACGATATTTTCGTTGGGGCTGATCGCTAAGCTTACCTATGAAACGATGGAGACGATTGATCAAGGACCTTTGGAAGCAATGACTTCAGTGGGGGCTAATAAGATTCAACGCATTATGTTCGGAGTCATTCCACAGGTACAGGCTCATTTTATGTCTTATGTCCTATATGCCTTCGAGATTAATGTTCGTGCTGCGGCGGTTTTAGGTCTGGTAGGAGCGGGTGGGATCGGCCACTATTATGAAGTCACCCTAGGCTTTTTGGAATACGATAAGACTTGCACCATCATCTTGTTCACATTAGCAGTAGTACTGATTATTGATTATGTAAGCACTAAGCTGCGGGAGAAATTAATATGAGTAAATCATGGAATACCCTTGTCCCTAAACCCCGTAAAAATCGTTTTCGTTGGCTGATTTATGTAGCCCTAGCCGCGTTATATATTTGGGCTTTTTCGGGAGTGCCGTTTAATGGATTCAAAGAAACCGCCGGGATCATTACTAAAGCAATTTTTGCCGGGATATTCTCACCTGACTGGGCCTTCGTTTATTTACCAGATGGGGAGGATCTCCTGCGGGGATTGCTCGAGACGTTAGCTATTTCAATCCTAGGCACTTTTATCTCGACCTTTTTATGTATTCCTTTTGCATTTTGGGCTGCAGTTAACATGAGCAAGGGAAAGGTAATTTCAGGTTCCGGCAAGCTGATGTTGAGCTTTATACGAACCTTCCCTGAGATTATTATGGCTTTGTTATTTATCAAGGCTGTTGGACCGGGTTCTTTTGCAGGTGTGCTGGCTCTGGGACTACATTCGGTGGGCATGCTCGGCAAATTGTTCGCGGATGAGATTGAGAATATCGACAACGGTCCACTCGAAGCTTTAATTTCTTCTGGTGCCAGCCGCATGCAGGTATTGTGGTTTGCGGTGTTGCCGCAGGTGCTGCCGGGATTCTTATCCTATACCTTATATAGATTCGAAATTAACGTTCGTTCGGCTACAATTCTAGGTGTGATTGGAGCAGGCGGGATCGGCACACCGTTAATCTTTGCGCTCAGTTCACGGAATTGGGACCGCGTGGGGATTATACTGCTAGGTATCATTGCGATGATCACAATTATTGATTTGATTTCCGGCAAGATCCGGAAGAAGCTGGTGTAACCGAGTTGCATAATGATATGTGAGACAAAGACCTCCTTAGGGTATGAACCGAACCTAGGGGAGGTCTTTTATGATATGATCCATACTATATTGGACCATTCGAAAATGTATGAAAAAGTAATAATTATTTTTTCTGAAACATATGTTGGTCTATCCGACTTGTACCAAAGGAGTTGAAGGTTTGGAATCTGCGCTTATTGGCAGCTTTGTATCGGCAATGGCTACCGTTCTTGGAGCATTTCCGATCCTGTTCGTGAAGAGGTTATCCGAGAAGTGGAAAGATATCCTCGTAGCCTTCACTGCGGGGATTATGGTGTCCGCCTCCACGTTTGGACTCATGCCGCAATCGATCAAAGAATCGGGGATTATCGCTTTAACCTTGGGCTTGATTACCGGAGTGCTGCTGCTTGATTTAATTGAAAATAACATCCCGCATATCGATGTGGAGAATAAGCCCGGTTATACCAATATGGATTCAAAAGCGCTGCTTGTTATGATTGCGCTGTTCATCCACAACATACCAGAAGGCCTCAGTACAGGTTTCAGTTATGCCAGCGAACAGGCCAGTTTAGGTCCTACCGTGGCGATTGCCATTGGCGCACAGAATATGCCGGAAGGTTTGATTCTTGCGGTCTTTCTGATGAATTCGCGAACTAGCAAGCTAAAAGCCTTAGGAATCGTTACGCTTACCGGCTTAATGGAGATGGTATCTGCGGTGATCGGGTATTTTACTGCCAGTTACCTGCATAATGTTGTGGGTTATGGTCTCGCTTTTGCAGCCGGAGCTATGCTCTTTATCGTCTACAAGGAGCTGATTCCGGAGAGTCATGGCCATGGTTATGAGCGGCCTTCGACGTATTCTTTTATTTTTGGATTATTGATCATGGTGTACATCACGCAGATATTTGGGTGAGCAATTAACTCTAATCTATAAAAAAGAAGACCAATGAAATGCCAGAGCAGCTTTAAGCTGCCTGACCTCATTGGTCTTTGCTGTTATAACTAAGCTTTATCCCCGCAGAATTGCCTCAATTTGCTCTAGCTCTTCAGCGCTAAGCTCTGGGGCATTTAAGGAAGCGACGGCATCTTCAATCTGGCTTACCTTACTTGCGCCGATCAATGCAGAAGTTACTTTGTCTCCACGGAGTACCCAAGATAACGCTAGCTGAGACATTTTTTGTCCACGTGCAGCAGCAATCTCGTTCAGTTTGCGAACCTTGCCGATCGCCTCTTCGGTAATGGCATTCTCAGACAGGAATACACTTGGACCAGCGGCACGGGAATCAGGAGCGATTCCGTTTAGATAGCGATCGGTCAGTATGCCACCTTGTAGCGGGGAGAACACAATGGAGCCGATGCCTTCTTCAGACAATACATCCTGCAAGCCATCTTCAATCCAGCGGGACATCATGGAATAGTTTGGCTGATGAATCAGGCATGGCGTGCCTAGTCGACGCAGAATTTGTGCCGCTTCGCGTGTTTGTTCAGGTCCGTAATTCGAAATCCCGACATACAGCGCTTTACCTTGGCGTACCACGAGGTCCAGCGCAGCCATGGTTTCTTCCAGTGGTGTATTTGGATCTGGGCGGTGGTGATAGAAAATATCAACATAATCCAGTCCCATACGTTTTAAGCTTTGATCTAGGCTGGAGACGAGATATTTTTTGGAGCCCCATTCACCATAAGGACCAGCCCACATATAATAACCAGCTTTAGTAGAGATAACCATCTCATCACGATAAGGGGTCAGATCCTTTTTAAGAATTTGGCCAAAACTTTCTTCGGCGGAGCCTGCGGGTGGACCGTAATTATTGGCAAGGTCAAAATGAGTGATTCCAAGATCAAAAGCTCTTCTTACCATGGCGCGGCCATTCTCAAATAAGTCGTTGCCGCCAAAGTTATGCCATAGACCAAGCGAGATCGCTGGCAGGAGTAGACCGCTCTTTCCGGTGCGATTATATTTCATATTGTCATATCTGGTAGCGCTTGCGTTATACATGATTTATTCCTCCTATAAACACTTATTACTTAGTACGTTACGTCCTTATTGTAGCGAAAGATCGCGGACAAACGTATGTCAGCAAGGAAGAAGTTTATAGTACAATGTCATTTTCGAGATGACGGCTACGGTATTCTTTTGGCGAACAACCTTTCACCTTCTTGAACATCCGTGAAAAGAGTAAGGGGTCCTGATAGCCCACAGAACGTGAGATTTCACCAATCGTGCATAAGGTCTCTGTCAGCAGCTCGCACGCCTTAGCGATGCGGAAATTTAATAAATACTGCTGGGGTGGCATACCTATTGTCCGTTTGAACAAGGAGGATAAATATTTGCGATCCAGCTTGAGCGAAGAGGACATCATCTCAACCGAAATATTTTCACAATAATGTGTATGCAAAAAGTGCAGGCATTGCTCGACGTAAATACTCTTTTGACGTGGTAAAGGAAGTACATCTGGAACTGCTGGCACCGCTCGAAGTAACAGAGAAAAGAACTCATACATAATTGCTTTTAGAGGTAGATCCAGACTGTCCGAAGCTTCAGCTGCTTGTGTCAGGAGCTCGTATAAATTCGGCATAAGCTGTTCATCCATTGGAAAGATCGGGTGCTCAGGTGACAAGGCGGTTTTGGCCAAAATATAATCAACCTGCTCCCCGGTAAAAGCTACCCAAGAATAGGCCCATGGATTTGCTATGTCTGCTGTGTAGGCAGTTACGATATGCGGATAGGTGAGAAAAGCTTGTCCTGGCTTAAGATAATGGGTCTGTTCACCCACAGTAACTTCACCTGTTCCTGCATGGATAAAATGTATTTTATATACGTCACGGACCCCAGGTCCAAAAAAATGTCCGGGAAGACACTGCTCCCGCCCCCAGTAATGGAGATGCAGGTCGGGATTGCCTCGGAAGGGACGCTCAGAATTATAGTTAAATATCGCCATGGATGATTCCTTCTCTTTCTTCTATAGAGTTAATCAAGGTAGTTGTACCCGCTTACTTTTATTATACAGCATATTTTAGAAGGAATATTAACTCGGAATTGCAGACAATTCAAAGATCGTAGTTTATCCCTGTCCAGTTTGGTTAAGTAAGCTATGAAGCTGAACGTATGAGCTAACTACATCAATAGGAGGTAATGGAGATGAATAAGAGAATAGTGGGTGTCTTTGCTGCCGAATACGAAGCTTCGCGAGCTATTGAGGAGTTGAAGCGTCAGGGCTGTAGGACAGAGGATATTTCGATTATCGCGAGAAATAAAGCGGACGAGGAAACTCTTAGAGACGAGTCAGGAACCGTGGCCCCGGAGGGTATGGCTACAGGTGCAGCTACTGGTGGTCTGCTGGGTGGAGTAACGGGGCTGCTGATGGGAATTGGCGCTTTGGCTATTCCTGGTATTGGACCTATTATTGCAGCCGGACCTCTTGCGGCAACACTAGCCGGAGCGGCGATAGGCGCAGGCAGTGGCGGGTTAGTCGGCGGACTTATTGGCCTTGGCATCCCTGAAGAGGAAGCAGAGAGCTACGATAATTACGTGGATGAAGGTCATATTCTAGTAATGGTGGATGTGGAAGGCGAGCAGAAGGAGCAAGAAGTGAAACAAATCTTCGCAAAGTATAACAGCCTGAACGCAGAACGCTTTGAGAAAGTTGCTAATATAGATCCATTAGCGAGTGAACGTATTGGAAATAAATAAGAAGCAATTAGCATTCAGTGTAAAAAAACAAAACAGGCTATCTCACTAGCAAAGGATACTGCTAGTGAGATAGCCTGTTTTTTGCGGTTTTATAGAGAGACAGCATTTTGTCTAACAGTCTGCGCAGCCGGTATTTCTTTTCCTGGCAGGAAATGAATGCTGCGAATATAGCGGATTGTCCGGCTCTGTGCCCGCATGATTACCGAATGTGTCTCCGCGCGTTCTTTGCCGATAAAACGGACACCGTTCAAGAATTCACCTGACGTTACACCCGTGGCGGCAAAGAGGACGTCGCCCGTGCCAACCATGTCTTCCATGTATAGCACTCGCGTTGGATTGGCAATTCCCATGCGTACACAGCGCTGTAGCTCTACTGGTCCATCCGGGAGCAATCTGCCCTGCATTTCACCACCAAGGCATTTCAGTGCAGCGGCAGCAAGAACACCTTCGGGTGCTCCACCGGAACCCATATATAAATCGACATCGCTGTCTGGCAGTGCAGCCGCAATAGCGCCAGCGACATCTCCGTGACCAAGCAGCTTAATTCGTACCCCGGCTTCACGCAGGCTATTAATCAGCTGCTCATGCCGTTTGCGATCCAGCACCATTACGGTTAACTCGGAGAGAGATTAGCCAGTGTAATGGCAGGCTTTTTGCAGAGTGATCTCTACAGGATCCTCGAGTCTAAGCTTACCGGCAAGCTCGGGCCCGCAGGCTAACTTCTCCATATAAATGTCCGGGGCATGCAGCAGGCTGCCTTTATCTGCTATAGCAATAACAGATTGCGCATTATGCAGGCCGCAGGCAACAACCTCAGTTCCTTCGAGAGGATCGACGGCTACATCGACAGCGGGACCTTTTTGGTTCCCGACTTTCTCACCAATATAGAGCATTGGAGCATCATCCATCTCTCCTTCACCTATCACAACAGTTCCGTCGATGGACACAGAATCGAACATGGAACGGATCGCAGTCGTGGCTGCATCATCTGCCGCATTTTTATCGCCCCGCCCAATCCAACGAGCCGAGGATAAAGCACCTAGTTCAGTTACCCGTACAATCTCAAGGGCCAGTTCGCGCTCCATTCTAATTCCCTCCAGTGCATTCTATATATTTTGTATACTGAAATTTAGATATAACCCATAATAATACCAGCGGTTTCTTCTATAGCCTTGTCAGTAATATCAATTACAGGACAGCCCAGCTTGTTGAACAATGAAGCGGCGTATTCCATCTCTTCGGTGATCCGCTCCAGACTTGCATATTGGGAGCCTGTCGGTAATCCGAGAACCTTAAGCCGCTCAGAGCGGACCTTCAGCATGTACTCGGGTTTCATGGTTAATCCAATAAGCCGGTTCGGCGGCAAGCTTAATAGTTCTTGCGGAGGACCAATCTCCGGGATAATCGGATAGTTAACGACTTTTTTTCCTCTATGGGCCAAAAAGATGCTAAGCGGTGTTTTTGAAGTACGGGACATGCCCAGCAGAACGATATCGGCTTTGAGCATGGCACCCAGATCACGGCCGTCATCACAGGCGACGGTGAATTCTATAGCTTCTATGCGGCGGAAATAATTCTCGTCGAGCTGGTGGAGAAGACCTGGCCGTTGCTGAGGAGCATCGTCGAAGGTATCAATGAAGGCCTGCATCATAGGGCCCATGATATCAACGATCCGTAAATCAAGACGTACCGCTTCCTCACGGATCATTTCTCTTAATTCTGGCTGCACTAATGTATAGGCGACAAAACCTTTATGCTGAGCTGCTTCTTCCATAAGCTTGCGTAGCTCGTCTTCATGCCTAATATTGCCGTATCTTTTAATGGTGACCTGCTGATTCTGAAATTGGTGAATAACTGCCTGCACGACAGCCTCTGCCGTATCTCCTATAGAATCCGAGCATATCGTTATTAAGTTGGAAGATTGCTCGATGCTCATGGGTTCCTCCTGTTATCCTTTGGCTTCAAGTTCGAGGAGAAGTTTGATGATGGAGGTTTTTGTTAAACGTCCTACCACATCCAGTTTTGTACCGCCGTCTTCAGCGGCGCTGGGAACAACCACCGGCAAACTGTCTACCTCGTGAAAAATCATCTTATGTGCAGCTTCAAGCACCGGCTCATCCGGTGAAGTTGTGACCACTTTGGGCTGGCGCGTCATAACCATGCTTACGGGCATGGAGACTGCACTGGGGTTGCCCAAGGTTACCTTTAGGAAATCCTTACGTGAAGCAACGCCCGTGAGTTTACCCTCTTCGTCACAGATAATAAGAGTGCCTACATCCTGTAGAAAAAGCGTAACTACGGCATCTTGAATAGTTGTGGTCTCACGGATAACTATAGGTACACTTTGAATTTCTTTGACCATCGTTTCCTGCAGCAGATAACCGCTTCCCTGACGACTGGATGATTTCAATCCTGGGAAGTACCCGACCTTCGGCTTGGCGTCGATATATTTGAGCATAACCAAAACAGACAGATCCGAGCGAATTGTAGGCCGGGTAAGGTTCAAACTTTCGGCAATCTGTTCGCCGGTAATCGGAGCTCTTTTGTTAACGATATCGATAATCTCTATTTGACGTGATGTCAGTTCGATCACAATTCCCTCCACTTCCGATAAAAAAGGCATTCCTCTTTAGAAAAGAAGCGCCGTTAAGCGAATCCTCCTTTCATATATGAGTCATATTTAGCTGTGTTTAATTTAACTTGTTTATATAATACGCAATAGTGGTCATAAATGCAATATATAGTACGTCATATATTTGATTTTTTTAACGCAACAGTGTTGATCTTCTTTTTTTGCAGTAATTGCTTTAAAGCATCAGCATTCACTAGGATTGTTCCGGCAATGATGGTGAACACTCCAAGAATTGTAATCCAAGATACGGACTCCTTGTAAAAGAAAAAGCCTACACCCACCGCAATCGGTGGAGAAATATAAAGCCAGGTAGAAGGAAACACTGGGTTGGTCTTAGCTACGAGCCAGTAGAACAAGGTATGGCCGACCATGGAGCCGATAACTGTGAGATAGAGCAGTGAACCTGCTGTTTCGAATGAGAAGAGAAATGCAGGATGTACTTTTTCCGTGGCAAAAGAAAGAATGAATAATAACGCACCGCCATACATCATTTGAGCCGCATTCAGCGCAATCGGTGAGACCTCAGGCATACTGTTAATTACTTTTTTGGAGTAAATCGCACCTACAGCATAGCAACACTCTCCAATTAGGACTACGGCGCAACCGATGAGCCACAGTGGTGAAATATCAACGGCGAGATTGGGGAGAACCAGCAGCAGTACGCCAGTGAAGCCGATGATGCAGCCATATAGGGAGATGGCGGGTGCTTTTTGCCGAAGAATAGAGGTTTGGAGCAGCAGGATCATGATCGGACCAGTGGCAGAGAGTACAGCTGCAAGCCCTGAAGAAACATATTGTTCAGCCCAGTAGAGACCCGCGAAGGTGCCGAAGGTTAGAGCAGACCCGGTGAACAACATTTCTTTGCGCAACAGCAAGGAGAAGCTGGCTTTTCGTTTCCAGACCATCCATAGGAATAGAACAGCGCCTGCGACAAAAAATCTTAAGCCCGCTGAAAAGAAAGGAGGCGCACCGGCATCTACGCCGATTTTGATAGCTAGAAAGGTCGTGCCGAAGATCAGACATACAAGTGCATAAGCAAATAAGATCATTTTGAAAGTCCCCTTTTGTGTGCTTTATAAAATATAAGAATTTATAAGCTGGCATTTTGTTAATCATATAGGGGAGAGGACAGAACAGATTGCCTTGTGTAGAACAGATTAATTCGGAAATCGTGTACAATATGATTACAAGGTTGTTCGGAGAGGAGTTGTAGCCAGATGAAAAAGGTTGTGGGAGCGGAGCATAATCATCCTTTGTTTCGGCAGGTCTATGAATTTCTATTAAATCGCATGGAGCGAGGGGAGTGGGTCGCACATGATAAGCTTCCTTCTATACGGCTGCTGGCGGAGGAGCTTAAGGTACATCGACTGACCGTATTCAAAGCGTACAGACGGTTGACGGAGGATGGAAAGGTTTATGTAAAAGATAAATCAGGATATTACGTGGCACCCATAATCTCGCTTCCTGCTATTGAAGTAGGAGCCGAAGTATCGGCTTATGCGCTCACTAATCCGCTGTCTGATATTCAGAGAGTGCCAGTTAAGTATCAGTTCTCGCAGGCGCTGATTGATCCGGGGCTGCTGCCGAATCTTTTTCTATCTGACTATGTCAAAAAAGTGTTCGATCTATATCCCAAGGTAATGGGAACGTATGCCTCGGTCCAGGGGGATAACGAGCTGCGTGAGACGTTAAGCCACCACTTTCGGAAGCAACATCGGCTGCAGTTAACTTCGGAAGAGCTGCTTATTACCTCGGGTGCGCAGCAGGCGATCAATCTGATTGCCCGGATTGTGCTTGGTCCTCTGGATACGGTGCTTGTGGAGCGGCCTACTTATAGTGTTGCTATGGATATTTTTCGCCGGGAGGGGGCACGGTTGGTCCCGGTAGAGATCACTCCGGAGGGATATGATCTGGAGGAAGTAGAAGCTTTGATGAAAAAGCATAAGCCGCGTATGTTCTACATTAATCCAACGCATCACAATCCAACTGGATACACGGTGCCTGTGCAACAGCGCAAGCTGTTGGTAGAACTGGCCGAACGTTATCGCTGTTTACTGGTGGAGGATGACCCGTTCCGCGATATGTATTTTGATGAGGAGCCGCCGCCGCCCTTTTTTGCTTATGATACGGAGGGGTGGGTGATCTATATCAGCAGCTTCAGTAAATATGTAGCCCCTGGCTTACGAATCTGTGCGGTGGCCTGCCGATATCCATTTATGGAGCGTCTAATCACGGCCAAATCACTCGCAGACAATGGCACTCCGCTGCTGAATCAAAAAATATTTCTACATTACTACACCTCCCCACGCTTGCAACAGCATCTTGGTAAGCTGCGCATTGCGCTTCAAGTGCATAAGGAAATTGTAGAAGAGGAGCTGGCGGGGACTGGCTGGGAATGGACGACTCCGCAAGGCGGATTAAATCTATGGGTGAAACTACCGGAGCATCTTACGATGGATCGCCTGTTTGCTTCAAGTATGGCGCAGTCGATCGCTTTTGTTCCTGGGGAGTTATTTGATCCACTGGGGGAAATGAAGTCAAGGCTTCGCCTAAGTTATTCCTTTGCAAGCGAAGCGGTGCTGCGCGAAGGAATACAGCGTTTGATTGGGATCGCGCACAGTCTGTGAGTGGTACAGCAGGTATGGGGGATTAATGAAGAGGATATGAGGAGTTAAAGAGGATTAGAGGAATTAAAGAAGAAGATTAGATTAATTGCTGCCGGATAGACTTGTATCACTTGTTTGGAAATTCCTGTAACACTTTCCACGTTTGCTCCGTCTGTAAAGTAAAGAAGGGGGTTATCAAAGTGCGAAAGATCAATTTCCGAAAGTTCAATTTCCGAAGTCCAATGATGATATTTCTAGGTGTCCTATTAATATTTACGGCTTTGCTGACGGTGAGGCCCTCAGTCACTTATGCATGTTCCTGTGTTATGCCTGCGGAGCCACTGGAAGCTCTTGAGAAAAGTACAGCTGTCTTTGTCGGGAAAGTAGTGGACATGAAGGAGCCGTCACAGGGGAACATAATTTCTTCTGCTGATCCAGTAAAGGTAACCTTTGAGGTGGATTCCAGCTGGAAAGGGGTCGAGGGAAACCAAGTTACATTGACTACGGCTTTATCTTCTGCAAGCTGCGGCTTTGAATTTGTGGAAGGGGAAAGTTACATTGTCTATGCTTATGCTAGAGACGGTGGAGAATCTGGTAATCTGGAGGCTAGTTTATGCAGTCGAACTAAGCGGCTAACCGCTGACTCAGTGGATCTAAAAGAGCTGGGACCGGGTATTTCGGCAACGACGCCTACCGCTTCTCCGGAGGTAACCCCGAATAATTCACCGGAGTCAGAAGCTGGGAGTAATGAGCCTGATCAAACGGGGAACCCGGCTGGGGACAGTGATTCCTTTTCACTTGTTAATGTGGGGATTATTGGAATAATTATCGTTCTAGCAGCTATAGCTGGGGCTGTTCTATACCGTCGTAGAAATGATGGAACGCGCAAAAAATGACTCTAAATGTAGAGTCAAGTCATGTAATGTAATGGTGGGATCAAGTTAGGACGTAAGAGTATATAAGGGGTTGTGATAAAATAAGCGGTCGCTCGGGATAAACATCCGAGCGACCGCTTATTTGTTTGAGAAGACCTTGAGTAACTGGTGTTGGGCTGTGTTGGTGGACCAGTGGTGGAGTATGTTGGTGGGCGAAAAGGTACTGATGCTAATGCTGGTGTGTGCTGAAGGGCGGCGTAGGTCTAGAGTTGGTATGTGTGGAAGGGCGATGCAGGTCTAGTGCTGGTGCTGGTGCTGGTGCTCAAGTGTAGCTCGGAATCATCTAGAATCAATAATTAGGGAAATCCTCCCTGATTTTATCGTGTTTTACTCATTATTAGCGATAATTGGGGAATTGCTCCCTAAAATTCTGCGGAAATTGCCTTTTTTGCCTATAATCGGCTAATTATTAGGGAGAAATTCCGCAAAAAGTTCAATATGTGCTTATAAAGTTCGATTATTAGGGAGAAATTCCCTAAATATGATTTCAAAGTGGGCGGAACTTTGTGAAGCAAATTCTAGTTATTGTTGGTGTTGCAAAGTGAAGCAAGATGAACTCTAGATATTGTAGGTGTTGCAAAGTGAAGCAAGATGAACTCTAGATATTGTAGGTGCTGCAAAGTGAAGCAAGTTGAACTTTAGATTGTAAGGTAAAGTAAGGTGAATTCCGTGTAGCAAGGTTAATTTGGGTGATGTGATTAAGGTGAATTTAGTGAGTTAATGATGAATTTTTGCGATGTAAGTTGAAATCAGTTGAAGTGAGTTGTGAAGTCACTTGAGTTTAGATCGCAAGCCTACCTCGTCACACCCACCCAAATAACCGGGCAAGCTGAGCGACAGCAAAGGTTACTCCGATGGCGATACCCAGCGGAATGACTGCTGAGAGAACGGCCCATTTCATGCTTTTTGTTTCCTTGTAAATGTTCACGAGTGTTGTACCACAAGGATAGTGGAGCAGGGAGAACAGCATCATGTTGAGTGCGGTCAGCCAGGTCCAGCCATGTGAGAGAAAGACATCTTTGATACTGCCTAAGCTGTCGATATCAACCATAGCGCCTGAGGACATATAGCCCATAAGCAGGATAGGCAATACGATTTCATTCGCAGGAAGTCCAAGAATAAAGGCCATGATGATAAAGCCATCCATGCCAAGCAAATGTGCGAACGGATCAAAGAATGCAGCCATATGATTCAGTACAGAATCGCCGCCAATAAACAGATTGCCTAGAATCCAAGTGATAATCCCGGCAGGGGCAGCAACGACGATAGCCCGAGTAAGTACGTTAAGGGACTTATCTTTGGAGGAAATAAGTATGGTCTTCCAGATTTGTGGACGGCGGTAGGGAGGAAGCTCCAATGTGTAATGTGTGGGAACCCCACGCAGCGCAGTTTTGGACATGACCCAGGAAACGGTTAAGGTAACAATGATGCCGATTAGAACCATTCCCATTAGGACGGAGGCAGTGGTGAATGTACGAAGCGCGCCTGTCGTAGCGGCTCCTGCCATAAATAAGGAAGACAATAAAATCAGCGTGGGCCAGCGGCCGTTGCAAGGGACAAAATTGTTGGTCAGTATAGCCAGCATTCGTTCACGCGGCGATTCGATGATTCGTGTGGAGAGGATAGCGGCCGCGTTACAGCCGAAGCCCATGGACATGGTTAAAGCTTGCTTGCCATGACCACCTGATTTTTTGAACAGTCGGTCCATGTTAAAAGCAACGCGTGGCAGATACCCGAAATTCTCAAGCAGAGCGAATACGGGGAAAAAGATCATCATCGGTGGCAGCATGACACTGATTACCCATGAGGTGCCTCGATACAAGCCAAGCACAAGCACGCCGTGCAGCCAAGCTGGGGCATGGAGAGCCTCAAATCCCGCTGTCAGATATCCTTCGATGAAGCCAAAGAAGGAAGCGAGCCAGCTAGAAGGGTAGTTAGCCCCGGCAATCGTAATCCAGAATACGACACCGAGAATGGCGAGCATGATGGGAAAACCCCAAATTTTGGAGGTCACGATATTATCCAGCTTGTAAGTGCTGTTCAGTTTCTTCTTATCCCGATAAGTAACTGCATCTCCGCAGATGCCTGCGGATACGCCATATATACCACTGACAATCTCATCCCGAATGG
This sequence comes from Paenibacillus sp. FSL H8-0315, assembly GCF_038005365.1. Lineage (NCBI taxonomy): Bacteria > Bacillati > Bacillota > Bacilli > Caryophanales > Paenibacillaceae > Paenibacillus > Paenibacillus sp. FSL H8-0315. The sequence continues at coordinate 4,523,447 of NZ_JBBOTA010000001.1, forward strand.
CTCCGCCGTCAGCGAGCTTTTTTGCGGTGGACAATAGGGAATCTAGAGCGTCAGATCCCTTAGTGATAGGCAGTGACTCCATGGCCGATGACCTCCTTTGCTTCGGGTAAATCCTTGCTTTTCATATGCTCTTTAAGTGAAGTAAGCAGGCTGTCATCACCGTCCAATAAGCGCAGTGCAATCCAGCGAGCGGGATATTTGGTACCGATGGTTTGCTCTACCAATGGTGTAAGCTCGGCAATTCCCCGTTCGATCTCTTCGTTGTAACTAATCCGCAGCGGCTGCGCTGTGAATGAGCCTGTAGCCACTCGCTCCACTTGATCCAATAAGGCATCGATCCCTATTTTATTGCGTGCCGATATCGCAACGACGGGTACGCCGAGACGTTTGGAGATACTCTTCAGGTTGATGTCGATGCCCAGCTTACGTGCTTCATCAATGAGGTTGATGCAGACAACCGCCCGTCCGGTAATCTCCAGCACTTGCAAGGCAAGATTGAGATTACGTTCCAGCGAAGTAGCGTCAAGCACTACAAGTGTCACGTCTGGCTGTTCAAAAATAATATAATCTCTAGCCGCTTCTTCATCCGCGGAATTTGAGTATAGGGAGTACGTTCCTGGTAAATCTACCGCGAGGTATGAATGGTTATTGTGTTTGAATTCGCCTTCGGCAGTAATGACGGTTTTACCTGCCCAGTTTCCAGTATGCTGTCGCATGCCGGTTAGCAGGTTGAATAGTGTACTTTTTCCGGTGTTAGGGTTGCCTGCAAAAGCGACGGTGAACTGACTCATGCTTCTACACCTCCAATTAATTCTCCGAATATTAAAGAACTTTCTTCTCTACGCAGTGCAATGGTCGTATTGCTTACCCGAAAAGCTATAGGATCTCCTAATGGACTACGCCGCAACACCTCTACGATATTCCCGACTACGAACCCGAGGTCCAGTAATCTTCTTCTAAGCACACCTTGAACTTCAATGTCGCTGATGCGCAGCGTGCTACCCTTTGCAGCCTCTGATAAAGGAATAGTTGTTCCAGTCATGAGATCCCTTCTTTCATTTATATTTTTACCGCCTACGGTTTTTATTTTGTGTATTAGAACATTTCTTGTAGTCTGGCACAACATTAGTATATGGCAACAACTTTGTCCCTGCAACAAGAATGTTTCCCTTAGGCAAAATAAAATTAAGCAAAAAAAGCCCCTGACGAAAGAGGGCTTGTACGCTCTTTTCCGCAGGGTTGAGCTTAATTCCTAATTAACATTAAAATTACGACCAGCTGCCAAAATCAAGTGTACGTCCGGTCTCGACCAAGGTTTTAATATTACTCAGAACCTGCCACCAGGCGTTGATACTGCCAGCATATGAAGGATCATCAGGATGCCATTCATCGTGGATAAGCGTAAGCTTAGTAGTTCCACCCACCGGTTCAAGCAGCCAAGATATACGCGATTCATATCTTTCTGTACCCTTATGATAGGAGGGGCCGACCTTATGCGTGAAACGAAACGCTTTTTGTGGAGTGAACTCCAGCAGAGTCCCATATACATGTATCGTTTCATCGCCATCTGCACCGGGACCAACATATTCAAGCAATTCACCTTCTTTAAAAGTTGATTGGATTACGCTCCCGTAGTAAATCTGTTTAGTACCTTCGGGAGAGATCAAAGTCTCCCATACCTGCTCAGGTGTTCCGCCAATATAAAATTCATAGTGAAGTTCTTTCATTCCTTATTCCTCCTTGGTTTGTACAATCATTTATTCCCTTAGACTTGTTTACACTATACAAAAGGATCACTGACAACTACGGTCAGTGATCCTAAAATAATCATTTTAAGTCTTATAATAAGCTGCCAGATCGTTAGCTATAGCGGACAGCTTTTGTTTCAGAGCTAAAGGCTCTAGGATTCGTAGTGTTGATCCATAAGGCAACAAGAAGTAAGGCGCATAAGTCAGTAAGGAGGTCTCATCGACTTGAAAACGGGCTTGTCCGTCAATGCGCTGCACCAGCGCATGTCCAAACAGCCAATGACTGCATAGATCGTTCAGGATTCCTTCATCGGCGGCGATGACTACTGCTATGAGTTTCTCTGGAGTATTTGGTGTGGGCAGCAAGCTTTTTAATAAAAAATCCCGTGCAGAGAAGTCAGCAGGACGGGCAAACAGAGCTTCTGTGCGGTGCAGTTCAGTTATTCTATCGACTCGGAAAGACCGAATTTCTTGCCTCTGATGGCAATAAGCAACGGTGTACCATTGCCCTTTCCACAGGACAAGTCCATAAGGATCAATAGCGCGGGAAGAAATCGTCTCCCCGTTTCCCTTCCGATATTCCATCTGGAGGGTATGTCCGTTCGCCGTTGCTAATTCAAGCTCTTGCAGCAGGTGGGGAAGCGGCGCAGCAGGGGAGTGGATGGTTTCTATCCCGCTCTCATGACGCTCCATCTGTTCTAATTGCTGCGCATTGCTGTACCGTTTCAGTTTGGCGATTGCTTGATCTAGAGCTTCTACATAAGGATATCCAGTTCCCCGCGCAAAGGAGGCGGCTTGCAGGAGGGAACGTTGTTCGTCGGAGTCAAAGAATAACGGGACCTCGGAAAAATGCTCCGGAAGGCTATAGCCACCACCAGGTCCACTATCCGCGATAATGGGTACGCCACTGATGCATAACGCGTCGATGTAACGATAGACAGAGCGGACACTGATCTCTAGCGCTTCTGCTAGTTCCCCGGCGGTTCTTCCCCGTTGCTTGAGCATCCAGAGAATGGATAACAGGTGATCAGCCTTGGACATAAATCAGGAACCTCCTTGCCTCATTAATTAGTAATAGCTCACTAACTATAGCAAATTGCCTATTGATCAGCTAGAGAACCTTTTGGTGCTGCCATAAGTTCCAAGCCGCGAAGTACATCCAGGGTTACGATTCTTTTCAACATGGTGTTACACCATTATTTTCTTGAGACTATGAATGTACCGTGATCTCGCAATAAGGAAATAGATAGTTTGCACAACCAGAAATACAGCAGATGTAGTAAGCACGGGCACAGTTACATTTGTGATATTAATCTGTTTCAGTATCGGGCGTATCACGACAAGGGTCTGAATGGTGGCAATAATAATCGGAATATAGAAAAGCACAGAAATCTGTTTGGTAGCAGAAGCTGACATTTCTTTAGTACTTAAACCGATTTTGGACAAAGCATTATACATTTGCTTATCTGTATTGAGCTCAGTATGAAGCTTAAAAAAGAGAAAGCTGGCCGATGAAAGCGAGAAGATCAGTGCGATAAAAATCCCTATAAAGCTAAGCATGGCGGCTCCCTGTTTGGTCGATAGATAGCTGTCTGCTCGCGATCCCAGTATAGAGCTGTATTGATGGTTAGCCTTGTTAGCGGCTTTATTCCATTGGATAAGGTCTCTGGTGACAACAGCTTCAGCTGAGCTGTCATTAGGTGTAGGACCGTCCCATGCAGGGATTTTGTATAGATATTTCACATAAGGTCTCGTGTACTTCTCTGTTGAATTAGAAATCTTATGATATAAGTTGTCATCTACGATTAGAAGTGAGGTGGCCATTGGATCTACTGGATGTACCTTTGGTGTTCGTAATTCTTTTAACATCAGTTCCTCATCTTTTTGAACCTTCAAATGAATCGCTCGATTAGCAGCATAATTCTGTGAATCCATATGTGGGTTCAGCAGCAATACAGCTTCTTTTTCAGACAAGGGTCCAACCTCGGACACATCCATCTGTAAGCCCAGTTGATTGAACTGTGAGCGGGAGATCAGATCAATTCCAAGTATTATTTCCTTATCGATTCCTTGAATCGAAGCAGAGATTAGATCTACTTTATTCTCTGTATACTCGACTTTAGCATTCTTTAATTTAGTGTGAATGGGCTCTAAATCTGGTGCTTCATCCTTCGGATCATAAATCGTATAACTCACAGCGAATGGGGATTTTTTATAGAGGTCTGAGTTCGCTTGATTAATCGATAAAAGAATTCCCGAAGCCATACAGGCAAGCGAGGTAACCACAGTTACAAGGAACAGCATTCTTGCATTGTCTTTAATCTTATAACTCATCTCGGAAATCCACAGCAGATTGGTTCCGCGCCACAACCGTTTGCGTCTTAGTTTTAGTAGGCGAATGCCCAATACAGATAACTGAGAGTAGAAAAAGTAGGTTCCAGCGATACCTGTGACAGCGGCGACTAACAGTGAGGACGGGGACAATTGCTTCCGAATCGCGAGAGCGCCGACGGTCAACAGTAGAAGCCCAAAGAGCGAGAACAACAAGGAGACACGGGGTTCTTTTTTAGGTTTAACATTTCCCTTAAGCAGTTCAAGAACTTGATGTTTACGAATGAACAATAATGTGAAGATCGAAATGACCAGAAATAATGAAATGAAAGAGATAGAAGTAATCATTAACGCCTTCATTGGCCAATAAAAGGGCAGTGGCTCCATGCCCATAATTGTCGTGCTTAGCAGCAAGAATAACTTGGATAAAAGCATGCCGAAAGACACACCTGTTACTATAGAGAGCAGTCCGATCAGCATGTTTTCTATAAGAATCAGCTTGTTGATCTGGCCAGGTCGTGCGCCTAAAATCATCAGTATGCCGAACTCCAGATTACGCATTTTCAGAAATGCGCTAATCGAATATAGTACGAAAAAGAACGCAAAGATAAACACAATGTAAGAAGCAATTTGCATGCCGGAGGCTGAATTCGCACCCAGCGCGATGTTCGTAATACTAGGGTGATAAATAAAGACTGAATAAGAGAAAAAGATCATGACCATAAAAGCACTGCTTAAGAAAAAAGCAAAATAAGCGCGCGAATTACGGCGTACATTATTAAACGCGAATTGAGGAAAGTTCATGACTATTCCCTCCCCAGAATGAAAGTGTATCGATAATCTTTTGGAAGAAGGCCTGACGGTTATCTCCCCGGTGAATTTCCGCTGCTAGTTTGCCGTCTTTTATAAAAACAATTCGGTTGCAGTAGCTCGCTGCCAGTGGATCATGTGTTACGAGCATTAGCGTGGTGCCTTCTTTGTGGTTAATATCTTCCAGCGATTCCATCACCATCCGCGAAGAATTGGAGTCAAGCGCACCCGTAGGCTCATCGGCCAAAATAATCGAAGGAGAGGTGATGATCGCCCGGGCAATTGCGGTCCGCTGACGTTGTCCCCCTGAAATTTCATAGGTGCGTTTGCTCAGAATATCGGTAATGTTTAAGCGTTCAGCGACTCTTTGAAGCAAGATTTCCATCTGTGAGAGCTTACGGTTATCCAAAGTCAGGGGCAGCACAATATTTTCGGCGACGGTTAACGTCTCAAGCAGGTTGAAGTCCTGAAACACAAAGCCTAGCTGTTTTCGGCGAAAGTGGGCGAGCTCTTTTTTATTCAAAAGATAAGGGTTGCTGCCATTGATATTCACTTCGCCAGAGGACGGCTGGTCGATTGTGGATACCATATTGAGCAGTGTTGTTTTACCGCTACCAGACGGTCCCATAATTCCGACAAATTCACCTTTTTCAATATTAAGATGAATATCGGTGAGGGCTTGGGTCACTATTTTGCCGGGGTATACCTTATGAAGTCCTTTGACTTCCAATACGTTCATATCATTCATTCCTTCCAATACAAAAATGATTTCATCCGCCTTATTCGGGGAACGGGTTATGTATATAATTTATAAGATTGAGAGATTAGCTGCTATGGATTTACCTTAAGGTTCCCTTACAGAGACGTTAAGGTTATGTTCGCCTTTCTCCTTGTGGAGAATGGGTTGAGAGATAAGTAGCCTATAAAGAAGAAGGAGGCTTCAAAGCCATGAATAATGACGACGAAGTCCCCTCAATATTATTTCTGTAGATGATCACTGTTGCTAAAAATAAGCCGCACACGGGTCCCTTCCCCGAGCCGGGACTGAATATCCACCTTGTGTTCGAGCCTGTTGCAAATCTCCCGGACGAGATACAGCCCCATCCCTGTCGATTCATGATAATGTCGTCCGCGGTCACCCGTAAAGTAGGGATTAAAGACCCGCTTCAGATCCTCAGGAGAAATGCCGATCCCTTGATCGGTAATATCCAGAATCGTGTCGGTGCCTACACGCTGAGCTGAGAGGGTAACGGTCTTGCCAGTACCGGAGGTATAGTTTACGGCATTGGTTAAGATTTGGGCCAGCATAAACATTAACCATTTAGCATCGCTATATACCGCGAGATTGGCATCCACCTGTACATCTACTTTTATACCCCGGCGTATGAATAGTCTGCGATTTTCGGCTACCGCCTCACTAACGGTTTTGCGCAGAAGTAACGGTTCAACTTGAAAATCATTTTCAAATCGGTCAAGTCTTGAAGTGTAGATAACCATCTCCAGCCCTCTGCGCAGACGTTCCAGTTCCTCCTGAATACTTGCGGCTGCCTCCTCTTCAAGATCCTTTAGCGTAAGCTGAATTACAGAGAGCGGGGTCTTCATTTGATGAACCCAGCGATTTATGAATACGATATGCTGATCCATCTGGCGCGCATGCGCATTCACTTGCTCCTGATACTGGCGGTCAATCAGCTGCAATAACTCATGGATAGCTTCTGAAAGAGGAGTGTCTCCTAAGGAAACAAGATGTTTTTGGAGCATGTCCATAGGTTCGCTTAATGCTGCATACAATCTCCGGTGCTGAACGTATCGGTAGCCTAGATATAGCAGTAGAACTACGGTACTCAAGGCGATTCCATAAAGCATGATAGAGATCGGTCTGTTCTCACCAGACAGCCAATACAGCAAAGGGATAAGCAGCATCTGAAGCAGATAGAATAGGATTAGTGAGATCTGGTCTCTCCAAAAAAGCCTCATGGCGTATCCTTAGAAACATTAAGCCGATAGCCAGCGCCTCTTACGGTTTCCACAATGTCGCCAAGACCGAGATCCTTGAGCTTTTTGCGGACACGGGTTATGTAGACATTTAATGTATTGTCATCTATGAAATGCTGATCCTTCCACATGAGATCGAGCAGACGCTCCCGGTTAACCACTCGTCCTTCCTTAAGCAGTAAAGCTTCCAGTAGAACCGCTTCCTTCTGGGTTAGCTCACTCGTGTGCCCGTCGTATTGGATCATATATCGTTCAGGATAGAGGATTAAACCTCCAGATTGGAGTTTATGCTCTTCTTGAGTCTGTGAGTATGAACCGTATGCTCTACGTATGTGGCTGCGGATTTTGGCAAGTACAACCTCATAGTGAAAAGGCTTAGTGATATAATCGTCCCCGCCATTCTCAAGCGCCATCACCTGATCCATTCCACTATCCCGTGCAGAAATGAACAGAATCGGGCAGAGTGAGAGGGTACGAATCTGGCGGCACCAGTAGAACCCATCGTATTTAGGCAGATTGACGTCCAGTAAGATAAGGTCAGCCGAGCTTTCATTAAAAGTCTCCAGTACCCTGTTGAAATCTTCTACAATAATTGTATGGAACCCATATTTCGATAGGTACGTGCTCAGCAAGCTTGCCAGCTTGGCATCGTCCTCTATGATTAGAATCGTCTCCATATTTTCCCTCCTTTGTTCAGTTATACAGTAACATGGACAAGGAAAATTATGCAAAAAGAGTACTCTTATTCGTGGTCAACGTAAGAATCTAGCTAGACTTACCGAAGGGGAATTTGGCTGATCTAAGCCTAGCTGATCTAGCTCTAGCTGACCTAGCTGTAGCTGGCCTAGCTCTAGCTGATCTACCGCTAATCGATCCAAATCTAACTGATCTAAAATCTAACTCATCTAGATCTAAGCAATCCAGATTTAGCTCAAGCAGCTTATTCAGACTTAATTGCACTTTGTACACTTATTTCTGCGTAGATAGACCCTAGAAGCCGTTTAGTTGCACTTCGTGCAGCTAAAAAGGGTGAATTCGGTGCAATTAAAGGAAAACCGGAAATTTAACTGCACGAAATACAACTAAACTAACTTTTGAAGGAGCATTCTGAGGAATAGTTGCACTAAATGCAGTTAACGGATGCGTGGAGCTCATAATTATCGCTTGGAAATAGTTGATCAGTGACTATTTCCTCCGGAAGAAGATCGCGCACTCCAAAGCTTTCTCTAATTGCACTTTGTACACTTATTTCTGCGTAGATAGACCCTAGAAGCCGTTTAGTTGCACTTCGTGCAGCTAAAAAGGGTGAATTCGGTGCAATTAAAGGAAAACCGGAAATTTAACTGCACGAAATACAACTAAACTAACTTTTGAAGGAGCATTCTGAGGAATAGTTGCACTAAATGCAGTTAACGGATGCGTGGAGCTCATAATTATCGCTTGGAAATAGTTGATCAGTGACTATTTCCTCCGGAAGAAGATCGCGCACTCCAAAGCTTTCTCTAATTGCACTTTGTACACTTATTTCTGCGTAGATAGACCCTAGAAGCCGTTTAGTTGCACTTCGTGCAGCTAAAAAGGGTGAATTCGGTGCAATTAAAGGAAAACCGGAAATTTAACTGCACGAAATACAACTAAACTAACTTTTGAAGGAGCATTCTGAGGAATAGTTGCACTAAATGCAGTTAACGGATGCGTGGAGCTCATAATTATCGCTTGGAAATAGTTGATCAGTGACTATTTCCTTCGGAAGAAGATCGCCCACTCAACAAACTTACTCTAATCGCACTTTGTACACTTATTTCTGCATAGATAGTCCCTAGAAGCCGTTTAGTTGCACTTCGTGCAGCTAAAAAGGGTGAATTCGGTGCAATTAAAGGAAAACCAGAAATTTAACTGCACGAAATACAACTAACTATCTTTTGAAGTAACATTCTGAGGAATAGTTGCACTAAATACAATTAACAGATGTGTGGAGCTCATAATTATCGCTTGAAAAGCTTGATCAGTGACTATTTCCTCCCGAAGAAGACCGCCCACTCCAAAACTTACTCTAAATGCACTTTGTACACTTATTTCTGCGTAGATAGTCCCTAGAAGCCATTTAATTGCACTTCGTACAACTAAAAAGGGTGAATCTAGTGGAATTAAAGGAAAACCAGAAATTTAACTGCACGAAATACAACTAACTATTTTTTTAAGTAACATTCTGAGGAATAGTTGCACTAAATGCAGTTAACGGATGCGTGGAGCTCATAATTATCGCTTGAAAAAGTTTGATCAGTGACTATTTCCTCCGGAAGAAGACCGCCCAATCCAAAGCTTTCTCTAAATGCACTTTGTACACTTATTTCTGAGTAGATAGTCCATAGAAGTCATCTAAATGCACTTTGTACACTTATTTCTGCGTAGATAGTCCCTAGAAGCCATTTAATTGCACTTCGTACAACTAAAAAGGGTGAATCTAGTGGAATTAAAGGAAAACCAGAAATTTAACTGCACGAAATACAACTAACTATCTTTTGAAGGAGCATTCTGAGGAAATAGTTGCACTAAATGCAGTTAACGGATGCGTGGAGCTCATAATTTTCACTCAAGAAATGTTTGTTTTGTGAACGTACGGATCATATTCGGTAGTATAAAATAATAATAACTAATTATGATATATGCTTCATTTTGCTTCCCCCTTAATATGAAATTAAAGAAAGGGGCGTGGAAAATGAACATTAATTTTAGAAGCTACCGTTCTGAAGATCTGCTGAAGGTACGTCATTTTCTTATACAAAGTTATAGTAAGCTAAAGACTCCAAATACCTGGCTTATAGACCGCTGGGAATTTGTTGTTTTTTTTCAGGAGACGAGAAGTGGAACGCTGGAGCAGTGGGAACAAAAAGTGGGCTTATGGGAGTATGAGAATGGAGAGCTTGCAGCTGTAGTGTGCAGGGACGATGGGTTCTATTTTCAGTGTGCTGAGATGAATCCTCCGGAAAAATTAATTGAAGAAATGTTCGCTTTTGCTGAACAAAAAGCTGAGGAAGAGAACGGTGGTTACGTAGAGCTGTATGTGCCAATACCGGAGAATATGACTTCTGCGGCGGAGGTTGCTCGTAAGAGGGGGTATCATCAAACGGGTGGTAAGGAAAGTGTAAACTCCTTGCGATTGGATAAGGAATTCCCTGTGGAGCTCCCCTCTGGCTTTAGAATATGCAGCGGAGATGAGATCGAGGTTACTGCAAAAGCGCTTGGACATATCATGGCCTTCGACTATGCAGAAACGGCGGAGGCAGAGCTCACGCTGCTACATTATGGGAATATGAGTAACGCTCCAAGCTATAATCCGCAGCTCGATCTTAGCGTTGTGAATGACGCGGGCGAAGTGGTTTCCTTTTGTAATATTTTTTGGGACAGCAGCAATAGAATTGGTGCTCTGGAGCCTGTAGGCACATCCATTAATTATCGAAAGCTGGGACTGGGACGGGCGGTTCTACACGAAGGATTTAACCGTTTAAAACAACTCGGAGCTAGTAAAGTTTACGTAGGTTCGATGCAGCCTTTCTACGAGAAATTGGGCTTTACTACAGAAGTTTGGTTGCAGGTGTGGGAATATTCAGGTCACACGGATTAAGTTGCACCGGCTGCCCCTAACATTGGATCTGTCAGCAGTATCTAAACTGGCAACGTTTTATGAAAAATCCCCTTGATGGGTAAGTCATCAAGGGGATTTTTGGGTTTGAGCTCGGCAATCATATGCTGCAAAGTAATCTCATACGTCGCACAGCAATCATACCGCTATAGCAATTATGCGCTGCAAACTGCCTCAGATTGCACTTTGTACAATATTCTTAGTAGCCGAAGCCGAAGCCGAAGCCGAAGCCGAAGCCGAAGCCGAAGCCGAAGCCGAAGCCGAAGCCATAGCCGAGCAGTAGCCAAGCCAAATCACAAAGCTCAGCACTCGCAACTAGCCGTCTGGCCAAGAGATTTTATTGATATTTGACTACAATTGCATTGCTGATCTGACGCCCAGGGGACGTAAGATATTTGCCGTTGTAGTAGAGCCCGCTGGATGCACCACCATCCAGATTCATGGCTTGATACGCTCCAGCTTGCTTCATCATTTCTGCCAGCTGTGGGATGGTGGCTCCACCAGTGGTCAGCAGAATGAGCTTATGGTCACGTGTTAATCCGAGCGCGCTGCGGGCTCCGCCGCCGGTTAAGATTTTCGGATCCTTGAAGCCTTCTGCCGCGACATTAAGGGATACCTTACCGTTCACAAGAAGACGCGGGCCGGCTTGAAGAGCTCCTTCCATGGAGCCGGAAGCGAAGCGGCTTGTGAAATCCAGCCCAGGAATCAGTGACGCCAGATGGTTGCTGTCATAGGTAAAAATCGTCCGGCGATCCCCGGAGCTATTTTTAAGCATTTTTCCGCCGCTGACAATGTAACCGTATGGAGCTTTGTAGGCTCCTTTTGTATAGGCATCAAAAAATGTTCCGTTAATCGCAACTACGGCATTATTACGTTTAGCCAGACTGCTTAGGTCCTCCACTTTTCCGACCGTATTTCCAGCCAGTACGACATCAAGTTTCACCTTAGGATGCAGCAGGGACACTGTAACCGTCTGGGCTTTGAAGGATCTGCCGCCAACTTTGAAGGTTTTACTAGCGCTGACAACTGGTGAAGAATCCGCTTTGATTAGTGCGCCGGACTGTACAGGAACAGTGGTTGCAATATCATTACTCTTAAGGGTTAATGAAGAGGCTTCCTTATCCCAAGTTAATTGAATGCCAAGCGTTGTGCTGATAAAAGACAACGGGATATATACCGTGCCATTATCACTGAAAGCAAGATCAGTTAGTGTAACCGACTTTTCATTGACGAGCGCAGCGGTTTGACCTAATGTAAGCGTTATGGTGGTGTCTGCATTCGTAATGCTTATACGTTTTTCGTTAGGATTCCATACAGACTGTATACCAGTGAAGCTATTTAAGAGACGCAGTGGTATGTATGAATGGTTATTCTTGTCCACATAGACGGTGTTTTTAGGAACTGGTGTTGCACCAACAGTGGATGGGCAAGTGGCGACAAGTGGAACGAGCAGTAAGAAGGTAAGAAACAGAGTGGACCCTAGCTTTTTCATCATAAACAATTACTCCTTATCTTGTAGCTGTTGTAAAAAACGACAAGGTTTATTATACCTCATGTTCAAAAACTTGGATAACCTTTATTTTTAAATGTTCATAGGGTGAATCTGATAGAATATAGATTATATTATTTATATTAGCACTGAAATTGCACTGAAATTGCACTGAAATTGCACTGAGATTAGCACTATAACTAGCACCATAACTAGCACCATAACCAGCATCACAACTGCCACTAGACTCAATAGCTAAAAGGAGATTTTTATGACTACAATAGGTTTAATTCGCCATGGAAGTACCGCGTGGAATAAAGAAGGCAGAGTGCAAGGGCATACGGATAATTCATTGGATGCTGAAGGCCTGCAACAGGCACAACTACTGGCTGAACGTCTTAGCACAGAACAATGGGATTACATATATTCAAGTGATTTACTCAGAGCGCGGCAAACGGCAGAGGTTATTGCAGAAAGATTAGGCCTTGAGATCACGGGTTTAGCGCCGGGCATTCGAGAGATGTATGCGGGACTTATTGAAGGAACTACGCAGCAAGAGCGGATTGAACGATGGGGAACCGATTGGAAGACGTTAGATTTGGGTTTGGAAACTCCAGAAGCCAGCGAGCTCAGAGGCAGCGAAGTGATTGAAGAAATTGCGGCGAGACATCCAGGCAGTCATATTCTGATCGTTAGCCATGGTGCAATTTTACGCAGCAGCCTTAGAAGACTACTTCCAGAACTGGACGGCACAGTATTATTGAACAATACGTCAATTACGCGAATAACAAAATCCGAATCGGATGGCTCATGGAACTGCGAGTTATATAATTGTGCGCGGCATTTGGAGAAAGAGTAAGTGTTCAGATAATGTTCAGAGCTTTTTTATATATTGGTATCGCAGTACAGTAAGCTAATTATTTGTAGTTCAGAAGGATGTGCGAATTAAAGGTGGTAGAGGTTCAGATTTATTTACAAACGTTAATGTCCATTATCATCGCAGGGGTTGTAGGTTATTTAGTATTAAGATTTTACCGGGATGTTGCTAGTAAGGAACCAAAACAAAGAGCAGTTTACACGGGCCTTTCCATTATAACTATTGTCGTTGGATTGTGGGCAATGCATCAGCTAGGCAAAAAATCCTTAGAAGAAACTATAGAGGTCAATGGGGCGATTTTCACTCCGTTATTGATATACGCGCTTACGATAGCTGTTTTAATGTTTTTGCTTACACGGCTGAACCTTGTTTTGGCGGAAAGAGAGCAGCTTAAGGAACTTGCCTATAAGGATGGCTTAACAGGGCTGTTAAACAAGAATGGAATGGATCACTTTTGGGATCGCTGCAAAGTAAATGAGCAACTAGCCGTATTGTTTATGGATTTGAACCGGTTCAAATCAATCAATGACAGCTTAGGACATCATGTGGGCGATTTACTGCTGCAAGAGGTGGGAGGAAGGTTAAGTCAATTCTCCAGCAAAAGAAAACGCCATATTTTCCGTATAGGCGGTGATGAATTTGTGATTGTAGCTAAAGGCTGCAATCAGAAGGAAGCGGAGCAGTTAGCGGTGCAGATTCTGGAGAAGACGACCAGACATTATCAGCTGGGAGAGCACAACCTCTTTGTATCTGCAAGCATAGGCATCAGCATTAGTCATGGCAAGGTGGATCATTTCAGGCTGCTGCACGAAGCAGATACAGCGATGTACACCGCCAAACAGCTGGGTACAGGTCGTTATTCAGTTTATAAAAATTAGTTTGTTAAGTGTAAAATATAAGCGTCAGCCCTGGACATAAATAGATGTCTAAGGCTGACGCTTTTTTTTAGGCTCCCGGTGTGTGAAACTTGTGGGGGACTTGCTTGCGTCCCTTCATCAAGAAGAGGCAGAGCAGGGCAACCGCCATACTAATCGCTGCTACATAGAACAGGATGGAGTAATCAAAAATATCAATCATTAGCCCCAGCAAAGGTGGCGAGCTGATCGCTGCCAGTGAAGAGACCAAATAATACATCCCTGTTCGAGTACCGATACTCTCCTCAGTTCCCGTTGCAACAACATAAGGATAAGAGTTGATGTTGATACAAGCCCAGAAGATTCCTCCTGTCAGGAGTAACGCTCGAAGCACCAGCAGGTCCTGTGCAAACCCAACAAGCGCAAAGACCGTCATCAGGCCACATACGCCGACGATAATGATCTTCTTTTTCCCGAATCGCCCACCCAGCCAACCGCTCGGAATAGCGAACAGCACAAAGGCAAGGGAGAAGAAGGTAAGGGAGAAGGAGGCTGCTTGTTCACTGAGGCCCAGATGGTTTTTTCCATACAATGTAAACAAGGTTTCGACCCCTTGATAAGCTACAAACCAGAAGAAAATCGCTGCCAGTAGAAAGACTGTAGTACGATCCAGCTGGCCGCGAAAGGAGACTCTGGAAGGCTTAACTATCGTCGTAGAAGGGCTCCCCGCTGTATCGGATAGAAGCGTAGGGCTTATATTCACACCATCCCGTTTTTCTTTGATGAAGCGCGATACGATAAACAGACATAACAGGGTAATCAGTCCAGCAACGAGAAATGGCAGCGCAGGATTTGATTTATAGAGGATCGAACCCACGCCGAAAGCCAGAATTGATCCGAATCCACCCATGAAATTAATTAATCCGTTAGCCTTTGTACGCTGCTCTTCAGGTGTTATGTCGGGCATGAGAGCGACGGTAGGGGAACGGTATAAACTCATGGCTAAATTCATCAGCATCATAAATAAAAGCAGTGTAAATAGTCCGGTATGAAACGGAATCAGCATAGTCAGCACGGCAGCGAAGGGCATACCGATCATAAGATAAGGCATTCTGCGTCCAAAACGCGAGGTCGTGCGGTCACTCCGATTGCCGATCCAAGGCTGCAAGAATAAGGCGAAGTAATTATCAATCGTCATCATGAAGCTGATTAGGGCCACGCTATGTACATATTTTTCGAGGAAAAAAGGTACAAATGCGTTATACAGACTCCATGTAATGCTGATGCTGAAAAAGCCGAATCCCAGCAGCCAGACTTTTTTCACACCATCACACTCCCTTGTCAGCCAGAAGTCCAGCGAGTAGGTCTGGATGATCGGTAATAATGCCTGATACACCAGCTTCAATTAAATATTTCATCCGCTCGGGATCGTTAACGGTCCAAGGATGGTAGACAACGCCATGCTTCGCCGCTTCTTCGACGAATTCAGGCAGTACTGCAAAATGATATGCATGCAACGCAGTCGCTCCAAGTGTAGCAGCATAGTCCCAAGGACGATACAAGCCTTCCCCGTATAGAATTCCTGTTCTGATCTCCGGTGCCAGCGACTGACAGTAAGCTAGTGAATAATGGTTGAAGCTCGAAAAAATGACGCGATCGCTCATCTTGAAATCCCGTACGGCCGCGATCACTTTTTCCTCCATACCCGGATATAAAAAAGTGCCATTTTTAAGCTCGATATTTAGGATGGTATCTCTACCTTGCAGCAGATCTAATAAATCTTCCAGCAATGGAAGGCGCTCATCTTTGAATTCAGGTCCGAACCATGATCCTGCGTCCACTTCCAGCAGTTCTGCGAGTGTATGATCCTTCACATAGCCGGTTCCGCTTGTTGTGCGGTTTAGAGTTTCATCATGAATGAGGACTAGGCCGCCATCCTTGGTCATTTGTACATCAGTTTCTATTCCGGTTGCACCCAGCTCAAGACCTTTGCGAAATGCTGCCATAGTATTTTCTGGACACACTGCCGACGCTCCACGATGCGCAAAATTAATGATGTTGTTCATAAGTTATTGTCCCTCCAACCTTAGTGTTTGCTATGCCCCTATAGATGGGGGCTACTTGTCATATTCCACAGAGAGTAAAGAAACCCTGTCTGGAATTTTAAATCAGTTATTCATAGCGCCATACGGGATTCGTTCCAAAAGTCCAGCTTCATAGATGCTCCGCAGCTTCAGCTCGGGCATATGAATATAACCGATATAACAATCGCATACCTTCATTCGGCAGCTTCTAACCGCAGAGAGACCCTCTAGCCCATCACGGTAAAGATTGCCTATGACCCCTCTGTCCTTATAGCAGCGTTTCACAAGCCCAGCGCCCTGTACGTAAAAAACATCTTTTCCTGCATTGCAGGCTTGGCCAAGGCTTTCATAATCCATAGCATTCACAGAAAAATGTGGATCAATCTCGCTAAGGAAGACAAAATCCTCAGCTGTATAATAATCAGGTTTATCTTTGTAAGCATTGACCCATAAGTACACGTTCTCTGGTAACGCAGAACGAAGTGAAGCTATCGCTGAAAAAGCGCTGCGTATTCCAACGCTTCCCACACTAAATGGAACGTCGTTCTCATATAAAGTCAAACATTGCGCCAGAAATTTATCCTCCCGCACTTGTCCGGGGTGGTAGGTGGCCCAAAAGGCCACTTTTTTACGATTCAGCTGGGAGATGAAACCCAGGTTGGCAGATAGGTTGGTCTGAATCGCTACCTTCTCTACATGGTCCATATTGGAGAGGGCAATCATTGCTTCTTTGTACCAGCGATGAATTAGCCCTTCGCCATAGGGATTAAAAAATATAGAAAGCCGATGACCTGCCGTACCTTGCTCAGAGGCCCACGCTACGAAGGCTTCCAGCCCCTGGCGGTCCTTGGCGAGCGTAGCTGCGCTGTCTCTTGTTTTGCCAAAAGGACAATAGGGGCAATCATAGTTGCAGGACGTGAGGGAACCGCGGTAGTAGAGGACCGCATTCATGGCAATACGAACCTTTCCATCTGCTCTCGGATCTCCCCAGAAATAAACCAATCCCCAATCGAATCAGAGTAACCCATCCCTTCGGTGGTAAGGCGCAGGATGCCATCTTCCTCCTGCCCAAGACCGGAATGAAGCAGGTTGGACAGCTCAGGATAATCGCTCCAGAGCGATTGACCGAAACGCTGGCTGTAATCTTCAAGCTTCAGCCCTTCGCTATGTAGAATCGCCTTCAGAATAAAGCGGCGTTTCTGTTCTTCAAGACTCAGCACAATCCCGTAATCCGCAGTATCGTAACGATCCGTCGCAACGTAATCAGCAATAATGCTCTCGGTTGCTTTACGGCTTACCCCATAACGGGAAGCGTAATGCACATGGCGGGTGTAGGATCTTGCTCCGCAGCCCAATCCGACCATTCCTTCTTCTTGGCAGCTATAATCGAGAATGGGTTTAGCTGTTCCTGCGTCTTCCTTGGCGAAACGACGCATGGAGTATTGGCGATATCCTCTCGCTCTAAGCAGCTGCCCAGCGGCTTTGTAGCAATCTAGGCGAAT
Source organism: Paenibacillus sp. FSL H8-0315 (assembly GCF_038005365.1). Taxonomy (NCBI): domain Bacteria; kingdom Bacillati; phylum Bacillota; class Bacilli; order Caryophanales; family Paenibacillaceae; genus Paenibacillus; species Paenibacillus sp. FSL H8-0315. Next base: position 4,540,780 of record NZ_JBBOTA010000001.1, read on the forward strand.
ATCGTCCTGACGCTGGATATCACCAGGCTTCACAATCGTATGCTCACGGGTGTAGAGCGGATAGATGAAAATTTCCTCTGGCTCAAAGCTGATCGCTTGATTGAGCGAATATAGCCAAGAGTCGACCGTCTGCCCCGGAAGCCCGTAGATCAGATCTAAATTCAGTATGGGAAAATCATATTTCCCCAGCAGCTCTAGTGCCCGATATACCTCATCCGGATTTTGTGGGCGATAGATGGCCGCCGATTCAGCAGCGACAAAACTTTGGATGCCCATGCTGACCCGATCCACCGTATACTCTTTTAGAATATTCAGCTTCTCTTCGGTAATCGTCTCCGGTGAAGTTTCTACTGAGATGGAGGCTGTATTTGTGTCCAGTCCCATCGTATCAACGGCAATGTGGAACAAGCGGCGGAGCTGATCTGCTGCCAGCAGGGTGGGAGTTCCACCGCCGATCGCAAAACGCGCATAAGGTTTATGTCTGGTGAATTCCGCCCATTGCTTTGCTTGGCGTTCCAGGGCATCCACGTATGTGGCATGAACATTTGCGCGTTTATCAGGCAGGGTAAATAGGTTGCAGAATCCGCAGCGTGCGCCACAAAACGGAATATGCATATATAGAAAGAAAGATTCCGCAGGCTCATCACGCCAGAGTGTTTCTAGCGGCATCGGAGGCTGCAAATCCCTGTAAGCCGTTTTGTGTGGATAGGAATACAGATAAGAACGGTAAGGGTGAGCAGTAATGCTGTCTTTCCACTTGTGAAGCTCTTCTAAAGAGAAGGACGATAACGTCATATCAGTTCTCCATCCTTTCCTTGTAATAAATATTATAAAATAAACTCCCGATAAGGGACGTTCCATACCGTCTCGTGGGCAAGGCGATGCCCCTGATAGCCATCTTCCCCATAAGCGGTTCCATGATCTGAAAAAGCCAGGCAGAAGACCGGATTGCCGCGTTCCCGGAACGCATCGAACAACCGGCCCAGTTCACCGTCCACATAACGAAGAGCGGCGCGCTGGCTGTCTACGGAGTCTTTTTTAGCACCAGGTACAAAATAATGATTTGGTCCGTGAATGGCAGAGACGTTGAGGAACATAAACAATCTTTGCTCGCTAGGAGTATCCTTTAGCAGCTTCAAGGCATGGTTCACCTGATGCTCTGTGGAACGCGGATTGGTCACACCGAAGGTCATCCGCCAGTAGCTTTGCTGGAAATAGCTTGGCAACACACGAGCGAGTGGATTTTTTTTGGTGAAAAAAATAACACCTCCAATACAAACCGTGCGATAGCCCTCGGCAGCAAGTCCTGACACGATATCCGGCGTATCGAACAGCCATGTATGGGGATGCGTCTTCATTCCGGTGTTTCGGGAATGGAACATGCGGATATGCTCAGTCTTATCCGTTGTAGCTGGAGTAGGCAAGAAGCCGCCGAAAAAAGCGTGATGGGCCGCATAAGTAAAGCTGCCGGGAGTATGTCTTTTCTCCCAGGATCCCGTTCCGCACAGGTTCGGGCAGTTCGCTTCCTCCATAGTAGCTGCATCGTATCGAAGGGTATCAAGTGTGATCATTAGAATGTCATGGGTGCCAACGATAGTGTTCATATCCATTAAGAGGATCCTTCCTTTATAAGCGGTGTTGAGGGATGAGTAATATAGTCTCTGGCGGTCAATACCTTCATTTCCCATTCGTAGGTGCTGCAGCCGCGGTATTTCACATCGTACAGCAAATCGCCAAAAGGATTAACATCGGCGACAAAACACTGCTGCGATCCTCCAGATATCAGCACGTCTATCCCGGCAACTCCAGAACGGGGAAATGCCGCCAGCGCTTGCAACGCGGTATTTCGTACCTGCTCCTGTATGAATTCTGATAAACCGGCTTCTGAAGGAGACATCCGCTGGCTGCGTAAATGCAGATTCGTAATTGGGGTGGAACTTACACGAGCAATTGTATGACAGGCCTCACGGAGAACCACGAGCTGGCGGATATCGAAGGCTTTGCCGTTATGGCCGATCTTAGGGATCCATTGCTCGGCATAACCACCATGCCGATAAATCCAGTTAATAATGCCGGAGATCGTGGCGGTATCTGTGTATCGCCGCAGTTTACCGGAATTATAGTAAATGGGCGGTCGGGTGATGTAATTCTCGACCCCCACTGTAGTTAAGGCAATTTCGGCACCTGTAACGGGATGGAGCTGATAGGCGATCACCCCGGAAGCGGCAGAGCCGAAGGCTAGCTTAATGAATACCCGGTGCATTCGCCGGGAGATCATCATCTCACGGAGAGAGGCATAGTCGGTAGGCTGCTGTTCCTCGCCTAATGGACGAGGAATAGGGATGCCTGCCTCACTCAGAATCTGTTGTGCCCGCCGTTTATCGGTCATGGCCGCAATGTCAGCGGGGTCATTTAACCATAGCGAGCCTGGACAAACCTCTTTGGCTTCGCGCTGTAGTCTAGCCAGCATGCGGCAATAACCGCGGAACCATTGCGAAGGATGATGCAGGACACCCTGCATCTCCTTCAATTGATGGGCTACCTTCACACGGAGTGGGCGCGGATCAGGTCTTTCAGCGTAGGGATGCAGCGAATCGTCAACATCAACGGCATCAGGTGCGCCAAGAGCGATTAAGGCACGTTCTACTTCAAAGCTGCTGCCAGGCGATTCCAATCTCAGCAGCGGGGGAGCCGCACTGAGATCTATTCCGTTATAAACAGCCGGCTGGCTGGATAACAGCTGCTTCTGCACTTCCAGCAGATCACCTAACGATTGGCCTTGCAGAAATTCAGCGTACGATAAAATGATGGCAGGTGGCATTCCGAGATCGGAACGTGCTTGCTGAATGCCGCTAGTCCGTTTATCCCCAGGAATACCGATAACGATCATCGGCCGCATAGGGGGCTCACTCTGTGATGGAAGGATAACGCCAGTCTTCCTCATCATCGCTTTCCTGTTTGTCGCTGACATCGACAGGTAATCCACTCTGCTGCCACCGGCTGATCATCTCGTCGGACATAAAATGATGGCTTAGATTCAATGCTTTTAGTCCCTTGATTCTCTCGCTGGCAAGAAGCAATTCAGCACCTTCGTCGCTGAGGGTACCCAGAGATAGATCTAGCGTATCCAGCTGATCTAAGATAGGCGCATTTGCTACTGCACCGGCGATTTCATCTTGTATTTCGCTATTTTTTAATCCCAGATAGGTAAGTTTAGGGAACTTTCCTACTTCTATAAGAGGTAGAATATCTGCGAGGCTTCCGTCAAAGCCGTAGTTATCTACGCCAAGATAGAGTTCCAGCTTGCGTAAATTCGGCAATTGGCTGGCTGCAATATTTTCAAGTACGGCTTTACTTAAGCCGCCACTAATAATTATCAGTTCCTCCAGCTTGTCATGCTTTAGCTCTGAGAGGCTCAGCTCATTCCCGCCTTGAATCGTGAGTGATTGTAATTCTGGAAAAGCAGGGAGCAACGGTGATAGATCGCTTTGGGTAATCCATGAAATCTCGCATTCCTCATAGCCCATCTCACCAATAAAAAGCTTGCGTAAAGCCGGGAAGCTGGCGCTATGCGTAACCAGTGCCTCTACAACCTCTTCCGAGCTATTCTCGTAGGCTTGCCCCCAATCACCGATAATTAGGCTGGTCAGCGATGCACCTTCAGGGCTGCTGCTTAACTTCTCAATTGCTTCGCCAATTCTTTGACCTTCTTCGAATTCGTCGTATCCAATACTAAGCTTTACTTCCGTCATGGGTGTTCCCTCCCGGAAAAATTTAACTTCGAAAATACCCTATCATCTGTAGCCGAGGGAGTCAAATAGCTGAATATAACTATAGTTAAACTCTCCATATTATTGAGGTGAAATTTTGTGGTAGGTTTATACTAGAGGCAATTTTATTTTTTTGGAAGGAGTTATTCGTATGAAGAATAAACTTCAGGAATGGATTATTGAGACGGATATAATTAAAATGCAAGAGGCTCTGGAAGCAGGTTTAATTACCTCAGAGGATATAGTTCAAGTATATCTGGAGCGGATCCAAAAATACGATATAGACATAAACTCTATTTTAGAAATAAATCCAGAGGTTATACAAATCGCGCGAGCACGCGATAAAGAACGAGCAGAAAAAGGGAGCCGCGGGAGCCTGCACGGTATTCCTATTGTATTGAAGGATAATATAGACACCGCGGATAAGATGCATACGAGTGCCGGTTCTGTAGCTTTAGCTGGATCAATTGCGGCAAAAGATTCATTTGTAGCGGCCAAGCTTCGATTGGCGGGGGCTATTTTACTTGGGAAGGCGAATATGTCGGAGTGGTCTAATTTTATGTCTAGTACAATGCCTGCGGGATATAGCTCGCGGGGCGGGTTTGTACTGAATCCGTATGGACCTGGGACGGTATTTGTCAGTGGTTCCAGCTCTGGGCCTGCGGCAGCCGTAGCAGCGAATCTGGCAGCAGCAGCGATCGGAACGGAAACCGCAGGATCTATTGTCGGTCCAGCCAGCCAACATGCTCTTGTCGGAATCAAACCTACGGTGGGATTAGTGAGCCGTTCTGGAGTCATTCCTATTTCAGTAAGCCAGGATACCCCTGGGCCTATAGCTAGAACGGTTACAGATGCGGCAATTATTTTAGGGGCGTTAACCGGAGTGGACGACAACGATTCAGCAACATTTTCAAGCGAAAAATACGCTTATACAGACTATACTTCAAGTTTAGATAAAAGCTTTATACGACAAGCAAGAATAGGTATTCCACGGCATTATTATAAGCATTTAGACGCTGAGAGGCTTGCAATTATGGAAGCAGCTATCTTGACCTTGAAGAATGAAGGGGCTACCATTATAGATCCTGTCACAGTACATGTTGAACAACAGAATTGGAATAATGATGTGATTTGTTATGAATTTAAAAAAGGGCTCAACCAGTATTTAGCACAAGTAGATGATTCCGTTCCGATTCACTCTTTGCAAGAATTGATAGCCTATAATGAAAGACATGCTGAGATTGCCCTGCGATATGGGCAAGACACCCTGACGAGATCAGAAGAAGTAACTTTAACTGAAGAAGTCTATCAAGAGAAGAAACAAGAATACAAGGAATTAGCACTTGAGCAAGGAATAGATTATGTGTTGGAACAATATGGTTTAGACGCCTTATTGCTGCCTGGTGATGTAGATGGCATGTATATTGCGGCACGCTTAGGTTATCCATTAGTTACCGTTCCGGCGGGATATGTATCTCAAGGCATTATTGATGCGGATGGGGATTCGACCAAGGGACCTTTTGGTGTTGTTTTTTCCGGAAAAGCTTATAGCGAGCCTACGCTCATAGCCTTAGCATACGGGTTTGAACAAGCTACGTATCACCGGATTCCTCCTCAATTGGAGTAGAATTAGGCTAACTTAGAATAGAAGGAAGCGATCAGTTTGAAGTATTGCCTGGAATGTGGGACAGAGTTAGTAATGAAAGAAAGTGAAGGGGAAGGGCAGGTACCTTATTGCAATGAGTGTGAAATGTTCCGATTCCCTATTTTCAGCACGGCGATTAGTACAGCAGTATTAAACAGGGAGAAAAACAAGATTTTATTAATTCAGCAATATAATCGGCCAGACTATATATTACTCGCAGGATACGTGAACAAAGGTGAAGATGCGGAAACGACTCTCGTACGTGAGGTAAAAGAAGAGGTAGGACTTGATATTGTCGCTTATGAATATATGCGCAGCTTGTACTTCGCACCATCCAATACGCTAATGCTGAATTTTATAGGTGTTGCAGATTCGGAGGACTTGAGCCAGGTGAGTACTGAGGTTGATCATGCTGAATGGTTTACCTTGGAAGAAGCCGCCAGAGCGATTAAAAAGAACAGCCTAGCCGAAACCTTCTTACTGGCGATTATTGAGAAATTGAACGCGGGACAGGTACAGGTCAATCCGGTAAAAGGAACGGTTTAAAATGTAAGTCTATAACTCAAAAGTGTTTATGAAAAAGCAGAAAGGAGCCCGGAGGCTCCTTTTTGTTTTTTCATGCAAGGGGGTACTTAATTAAGCTTATACACACGAGCTTCATAAGGACGAAGCTGAATTGTGTTTAGTTCTTCTTCTGGATTTACTTCGTAGTTGGCAATAAGCAATTCCTTCGCTTGGAATTTCACAGTAGAAGGAAGTTCGAAGGTCGCGGGCTCTCCGAAGAAATTCAATACAACCAGTAGCTGTTCTTCTCCAAGAGTACGCAGATAAGCATATACCTGTTCATTCTCCTCAGCCAGAATTGTATAACTTCCGTATACGATAATCTCATGCTGCTTACGCAGCTCAATTAGCTTCTTATAGTAGTGGAAAATAGAATCGGGATCTGCCAGAGCCTGCTCCACATTAATATCTTCGTAGTTAGGGTTCACAGCCAGCCACGGTGTGCCGGTGGTGAAGCCTGCCTGCGGTTCCGAGTTCCATTGCATCGGCGTACGGCCATTGTCCCGACCTTTGATGTAAATGGAATTCATGATTTTTTCTTCCGAGTGACCGGCAGCCAAGTATTCCTTATACATATTTAGAATTTCAATATCCTTGTAGTCATCGATGGAAGCAAATTGTACATTTGTCATGCCGATTTCTTCACCTTGATAGATGTAAGGTGTACCTTGGAGTGTGTGAAGCAGTGTTGCCAGCATTTTTCCAGACTCTTTCGGGAACAGCTTATCATCCCCAAAGCGGGATAACATACGCGGCTGATCATGGTTGTTCATATACAAGCTGTTCCAACCCTTACCGTCCAGTGCAACTTGCCACTTGGAAATAATGGACTTAATGTCCGCCAGTTTCCAAGGCTGTACATTCCATTTACCTCCAGCACCGGAATCGACATCCATGAGCTCGAAATGGAATACCATGTTCAGCTCGTTTCGATCCTCGGAAACATACAGTGAAGCTTCTTCTGGAGTAACATTAACAGCTTCGCCCACTGTCATGATATCGTACTTGGATAGCACCTCACGGTTCATTTCCTGCATATATTCATGTACGCGGGGACCGTTAACGAAATAGTCTCCACCGAAGTGGTAAGTAGGCTGTTCTACGTTACTTTCCGTAGAAACGCTAGGTAATTCCGGTACTTTGGAGATCAGGTTGATCACGTCCATGCGGAATCCGTCAATTCCTTTATCCAGCCACCAGGTCATCATATCATAGATTTCCTGGCGCAGTTTTGGATTGTCCCAATTCAGGTCTGGTTGTTTTCTGGAGAAGAGATGGAGGTAATATTCTTCCGATTTCTCATCCAATTCCCAAGCCGATCCGCTGAAGAAGGAGCCCCAGTCGTTAGGCGGCTGTCCGTCCTTACCAGGACGCCAGATATAATAATCACGATAAGGATTATCCTGCGATTTGCGGGACTCCACGAACCAGGCATGTTCATCTGAGGAATGGTTGACCACAAGGTCCATAATCAGCTTCATGCCGCGGCTGTGAAGTCCAGCTAGCAGTTCCTCCCAATCGGAGAGCGTTCCGAAATCATCCATAATACTTTGATAATTACTGATATCATAACCGTTATCGTCATTAGGCGACTGGTACACTGGGCACAACCAGACTACGTCGACACCAAGATGATTTAGATAATCGAGTTTCGAGATAATCCCTTGCAGATCACCAATGCCATCCCCGTTACTGTCTTTGAAGCTGCGGGGGTAAATTTGATACACTACGCTTTCTTTCCACCATTTCTTATCCATGTATAACTCTCCTATCTCTCTATATAAATCTTAGTTATTTAATGGATCCAGATGTTAGTCCGCTGATAATCCATTTTTGCGCGAACAAATAGACGATGAGCATCGGGGTTAATGCGAGCAGATATGAAGCAAATGCTAAGTTAAAATCCGTGCTGAACTGGCCCTGGAAGACATATTGTACAAGCGGAAGCGTGTAGGAATCTTGATCTCCGAGCAGAACCAGCGGTAGCATAAAGTCATTCCAAGTCGATAAACAAGACAGGATACCGATTGTTGCACTGACAGGAGCGAGGAGTGGGAAAATAATCTTCCAGAACGTTCCGAAGGTCGATGCGCCATCTACTGTAGCCGCTTCTTCCAATTCATACGGAATGGAGCGGATATAGCCGGTGTATACAAAAACGTTAAAGGCCAGACCATAAACAACGTATAGAATAATAATCCCTACAATATTGTTCATGTGCAGATCCGTTGTCACTTTGACCACAGGCAGCATAATAATCTGGAAAGGGATAAACATAGCACTGATAAAATAGAAGTAAAGCACTTTGAAAAATTTCCGCTTCATATTACGTGCAATAGCATAGGCTACCATGGAGTTGGTAAGCAATATGAACACAACAGTCGTAATAGTAATAATGGTGCTATTTCCTAAAGCATTGAAGAAATTCGTTGCCTTAATCGCATTGGCGAAGTTCTCAAAATGCAGGCCAGTCGGCAGCGAAAAGATAGATTGAGCCATTTCTTCGGGATTCTTGAGCGCGATGGCAATAGTCATGTAAAGCGGAAAAAGAATCAGCAGTGAGCCTAGGGCGATAAGCGTCGTTACAGGCCAGTTGGTTGATTTTTTAATCATAAGTCCATCTCCCGTTTCTGCAGAAATTTAAGCTGAAGGGCGGAGATAACGACGATCACGATAAAATAAATCACGGCGTTCGCCGATTGGTAGGCAAATTCTCCGCCTTGGAAGCCGCCTGTGTAGATTAAGTGGGCAATGGATTGAGTTGAACGTCCTGGTCCCCCACCTGTCAAAGCAACGATTTGGTCGAATACCATCAGGCCGCCCTTCATCGCGAGCACCATATTGATCGTGAAGAAGGAAGCAAGCATTGGAAAAGTAATGCTCCAGAATTCTCTCCAGCGGCTAGCGCCGTCCAGATTGGAAGCTTCGTAAAGATCATGAGGAATGGTCTGCAGACCCGCCAGATAGAGAATCGTGTTATAAGCAATCCCCTGCCAAACGGCTACAATGACGATACCGATCCAAGCCCAGTCCGAGTTACCGAGAATGTTCTGTGATAAAAATTCACTGCCGAGTTTCGCACCCCAAATAGGGAATACATTAGCGAACAAGTAGTTAAAAATAAAACCGACAATCAATACGCTAAGGATATTAGGAAGGAAATATACCCCGCGGAAAAAGTTTTTGGCTTTAATTTTCGCATTTAGTCCTAACGCAATCAACAAGCTGATGATGTTGATAAGAATAGTGGTCAGGATGGCATATTTAAAAGTGAACACATATGAATTCAACACATTTTCGTCTTGAAAAATGTTGACGAAGTTCTTAAATCCTACGTAATCAAAGCTGTCACTAAAGCCGTCCCAGTTTGTGAACGAATAATATATACCCTGCAGTGCAGGAAAGGTATGAAAGGCAAAGAAAAGAAGTAATGCCGGTATAGTCATCAGATAAAAGGCGACTCGGCGTTTGGCCATCATGTAATCCTCCTCATTGTAAAAGCGAAAGAGAAGAGGGGAAGCCCCGTTCTCTTTCGCGGTTCATGTTTGTCTGATCTGGTTATTTCCGGTCAGCTACTTTATCCCATTCTGTATCAAGCTGTTTTAGGTAAGCATTAATATCTTTCTTTTGTAAGAAGGCTTGGTTGATGGTTTCAACTTTCATTGCACTTGGAATGTAGTGGTCAGCAAAGTCAGCGAGTTTACCTGCTTCAAAAGATGCTTTGAATCCGTCCATCGTTGGATCATCCTGTGTTACACCTTGTACTGCTGGGAATGCTTTTTGTTCGTTGATGTATAGGGTGACATTCTCAGGTTGAAGTAGGAAGTCAATGAATTTCTTGGCTTCTTCTTTATGTTTAGTGTTCTTGGAAATAGTCAGTAATGTGTCTACGCCAGAAATGACCTTAGCATCGGCAGCATCATTTGTCGCTGGGAACGGGAATACGCCAAGTTCAATGGATGGATTGGCTTTCACGATTTCTGGAATCGCCCATACGCCTTGCAGGTACATTGCTGATTCGCCTTTAGCGAATGCTGTGTTGCCGTCATTGTAATTCTTTCCAAAGATATCTTTCTGTCCGTATTCCGTCAGCTTAAGCAGTTTTTCGGCAACCTCGTTAAAGCTGTCTGCGAAGGTTACAGTGCCTGCTGTACGCTCCTTGAAGAAATCATTACCTTTAATGATCGTTGAGAGGGAATTGAAAGGTGTAAGTGTTGTCCAAGCATCCTTAAAAGTCAGATAGAAAGCATTCTTACCGCTATCTTTGAACTTTTGAGCGACAGTCATGAACTCATCCCAGGTTGTTGGTACGGTAACGCCCGCTTCAGCGAACATCGCTTTATTGTATATGACCCCACTTGCATTGGAGGAGAATGGAAGAGCATTCAACGTGTCTGTACCCGTCAGGTCTTTCATCATTTGGACATAGGCAGGTTGAATATTCTTAGCTAGCGGATCAGAAGTGAAGTCTTCAAACAGACCGCTTGCGGATAAAGTTTTGTAGGTGTCGGTGGCACCCATACCCACGACATCAGGAATGTCTTTTTTAGCCGCACGAGTCTTCAGCACAGTTTCAGCATCCGGCGGGTTCACTTGAGTGACTACGATGTTCGGATTGGCTTCATTAAATTTCGCGACTAGCTTGTCGAAGGTGGCTTTGGCTTCAGACTTACCTTGGAAGAATTCGACTTTTACCTTTTCACCGGAGGAATTCCCACTGCTATTTGTGCTGTTGTCAGCCGCGTTATTGCCACAGGCGCTAAGCACGGACATAGCCACTAGGCTAACCACTACAGGTTTGATTGTTTTTTTCATGATAATTCCTCCTAATAATTTGTTATTCTGATGATGAAGAGAAGGGTAAACGTTTACTCTGAACATATACTTAATAGATATTCTGCTACTTATAGGCGGAGGATATACATTAAGATAAAGAGTAAACGTTTACGTTATATTGACAAAAGACTTAGGTAAGTGTTCTTACCGTTTGTCTTTCCACAATTAGGTGGTCGACGATTCTGCTATTCACAGTCTCGCCCGTTTCAATCATTTGGATCAGTTTTTCCACAGCGATCTTACCAATATCGTACAGTGGCTGACGAACTGTAGTTAACGGTGGAATAACCATTTTAGCCATTCCGAGATCATCGTACCCCATAATAGAGATATCTTCAGGAACGCTTAAACCATATTTGATGACAGTGGAAAGGGCGCCAATCGCCATTTCGTCACTAGCGGCAAAGACGGCAGTGAGATCAGGAGCTTGATCCAAGAGAGCTTCCATTGCAATACTCCCACTTTCATAATGAAAGTCTCCAAAAGTTAGATAACGGCTGTCAAAAGGTATGCCATTTGCTTCAAGTGCTTTACGATATCCCTCAGCTCTGGGTGCACCCGCAATAATATCGTTTTGATCTCCGCTGATCATGGCTATTTTTCTGTGACCTTTAGAAATTAAGTAAAGGATAGCATCATAGGCAGCTTGGTAATCATCTACTTTTACGTAAGGTACACTGGCAAATTCCGTTTGGGAAGAGACCAGCACAACTGGGATTTTCATGGTTTCTAGCACATCGTAATATTCTTTCTTCAAGACTTCACTTGAAAAAATAATGCCATCGACTTGCTTCTCTCTGAGCAACTGCAAATACTTCAGCGTTCGCTTACCATCCTGATCGGTATTACAAACCATCACACTGTAATTTCGGTCATTGGCCAATTCCTCAATGCCTTTAAGCAGATTGGAGGAGAAAGCTCCGGAAACACTTGGAAACATTACACCTATAGTCTGCGTACGCTTATTGATTAGGCCACGAGCAATCGCGTTAGGTTGATAACCAATTTCTTTGATCGCCTCATTTACCTTTTGTTTCGTTTTGTCCGAATACCCACTTAAATTGTTTAGCACGCGAGAGACCGTGGCAATGGAAACGTTCGCTTTCTGTGCAACATCTTTAATCGTTGGGTTCATTCCTATGAGCTCCTTAAACTACGGTTATCCTTGAATTAAACGCTTACGTAGTGAATAATGAATTTATATTCAACGAACAACGTAAACGCTTACCCTGAATATAAATCCTGATAGGTATTTTTGTCAACTGTACTTAAATATAAAAAAATGATCAAAGCTACGTAAAACCAAGAGTTCTTTTAATAGAATGAAAGCGATACATATACCAAAAAATTACTTAAAATAATGGAGAGAGCACAGTTTAGTTTTAGGTGATAACTTGATTGTACAGATCATTTGTACATGTAATTGACAAAAGAATATTGGAGGTCTAACATTTAGAGAGTAAACGCTTACGTAAAACTTTTAAATATGGCATGCAAGCCCTGGTTTTAATGATTTACTCGGATAAGGAGTTGTATTTATGAATATTTATCTCGAGATTCCGGATGTGGATAAGCACTTTCCTTACCGCAGTTTACTTTGCAATGGTGATACGTTGTGTTATCCGCATTGGCATAAAGAAATTGAAATTATCTATGTTACCAAAGGAAGCCTGAATCTGGGAATTAATGATACCCCTATTCACATGGAACAGGGCGAGGTTCAGTTTATCAATGGTGGGGATGTGCATTATTTTCTCTCTTCCCCTGAGAGTGAACGGGTAGTGATTCAATTTGACCTGAATTTGTTTCAAGAAGTAGCCGCTTTGAACGGTAATGACTACTCACTTCGTGAGGTCTTTACGCTTATGGAGTATTCCAGTTCTAGATGGCCCGTGGCAACTGCCGCGAAGGTCAAAGGGCTGATTGAGAGTATTTACGAGGAAGATGTACAGCGAAGAGAAGGGTATGTTTTTCTAATCAAGGCTAGATTATTTGAACTGCTGACCGTTATTTTACGTGAGGTACCGAAAAGTCCGATCAATAAACAGCCTAAGTTCTCAGAAGATACACTGAATCAATCGAGGGAAACACTGGAGAGACTAGAGCGGATTTTTATTTATGTGGAGCAGCATTATCAGGAGGCTATTTCGCTGAATGAGGTAGCTAATTATATGGGTTTTAGTCCTTATTATTTTACCAAATTGTTCAAGAAAAACACGGGCATGACCTTTATCGCGTTCTTAAACGAATACCGGCTTAACAAAGCCAAATGGATCTTGATCAATGAAGATCTGCCGATGTCTGCCGTGGCGGAAGCAGCCGGGTTTGGCAGCGTGAAGACCTTCCATCATTTTTTCAAGGAAGCAACGGGGATATCCCCGCTGAAATACCACAAGACAATATTCGGGAATAATACAGCAAGATTACAGGAAGAAAGCCCTTCCTCAGATTTGTATGATAGAGATATCAAAACAGGAATAAGTGGAGGTTAGACCAGAATGACTTTAACAGTAGGAATTATCGGCTGCGGAGGTATTGCGAACGGCAAGCACATGCCAGCGTTAAAAAAAGTAGAAGGTGCGCGAATGGTTGCTTTTTGTGATATCGTCGCTGAACGTGCCGAGAAGGCAAAAGCGGAGTTTGGAGATGAGCAGTCCGTAGTTTACACAGATTATAAAGAGCTTCTTAACGATGCAAGTATAGATGTGATTCATGTATGTACGCCGAACATTTCCCATGCGGAGATTTCCATTGCGGCTATGGAAGCAGGCAAACACGTAATGTGTGAGAAGCCGATGGCTAAAACCACGGCAGAAGCACAAGCGATGATCGAGGCCTCAGAGCGAACTGGGAAAAAGCTGACCATCGGTTATCAGAACCGTTTCAGACCAGATTCAGCTTATCTGCATGCGGTATGTGAGAATAATGAGCTTGGTGAGATCTATTACGCCAGAGCTAAGGCTATCCGTCGTCGCGCTGTCCCAACTTGGGGTGTGTTTTTGGATGAAGAAGCGCAAGGCGGCGGTCCGTTGATTGATATCGGCACCCATGCGCTCGATTTGACCCTGTGGATGATGGATAATTACAAACCTAAATATGTCGTGGGCAACGCTTATCATAAGCTGTCCGGTCGTAAAAATGCTGCAAATGCTTGGGGCCCGTGGGATCCTGAGAAGTTTACAGTGGAGGATTCCGCCATTGGATTCATCACTATGGAGAATGGGGCTACCATCGTCTTAGAAGCAAGCTGGGCACTGAATACACTCGATGTCGGTGAGGCCAAAACGGTACTTTGTGGAACTGAAGGCGGAGCAGATATGGAGAAGGGTCTGCGCATTAACGGAGAAGCCTACGGTAAAACCTTTGAAAAGCATATCGGTCTGGATGCCGGTGGCGTCGACTTTTATGATGGTGCAGGAGATGATCCTGCGGTGATAGAGGCAGCTCAGTGGATTGACAGCATTGTAAATGACACCGAGCCTGTAGTGAAGCCGGAGCAGGCGTTGGTTGTGACTCGCATCTTGGAGGCTATTTATAAATCCTCTGAAACTGGAATGCCTGTGTTTTTTGAATAATCAAGCAAATTCGAGGGTCATAGATAAATATGAACTAGGAGCGTGTCTCAAGTGACAAGAGTAACCGTATGGAATGAATTCCGTCATGAACGTCAGGAAGAAAGAATTCTTAAGGTCTATCCGCAAGGTATTCATGGACAACTGGCAAGTTTTCTTCAAGAGGCAGGACTGGAGACTCAGACAGCTACGCTGGATGAACCAGAGCACGGACTGACGCAAGAGGTATTGGATAACACGGATGTACTGATCTGGTGGGGACATATCGCCCATCATGAAGTAAGTGATGAGATTGTAAATCGTGTACATGCACGAGTGCTGCAAGGTATGGGACTTGTAGTGCTTCATTCGGGCCATATGTCCAAAATCTTTATTAAATTAATGGGCACCAGCTGCGATCTGAAATGGCGTGAAGCTGAGGAGAAGGAGCGTCTGTGGGTCATGGACCCAAGTCACCCGATTGCTGAGGGCATTGGTGAATACATCGACTTGGAGCAAGAGGAAATGTACGGTGCGCATTTTGATGTGCCAGCACCAGAGAGTCTTGTATTTGTCGGCTGGTTCGAAGGCGGCAACGTCTTCCCAAGCGGATCGACCTACCGTAGAGGCAGCGGGAAGATCTTTTATTTCCAGCCTGGTCATGAATCTTATCCAACCTATTACAACAAGGATATTCAAAAAGTTATCATCAATGGCGTGAACTGGTGTGCACCAACGAAACGTGACTATCCGGTTTACGGACATTCTGAAGCCTTAGAGCCTATCAAAGAAAAGGTGGTCGTATAAATGAAATTAGGCGTATTTGATCCTGTATTTGGAAGCTTGAGTCTTGACGAGATGTTAGATAAAATCGCCGCCGCAGGTTTGAATGCGGTAGAGATCGGCTCGGGCGGTAATCCCGGTAATGCTCACTGTCCGACAGATGAGCTGCTTGCGAGCGAGTCAGCACGTCAAGAATATTTGGAAAAGTTCACGAAGCGTGGCATTATGATCAGTGCCTTCAGTTGCCATAATAACCCGATTTCACCAGATAAAGAAGAAGCCCGCGCCGGGGATGAAATTCTCCGTAAATCGATCAAGCTGGCTTCACTCATGGGTGTTAAGGTCGTGAACACTTTTTCGGGAACGGCTGGGGACAGCGATGAGGCAAAAGCACCGAACTGGCCAGTCACACCTTGGCCTACCGTGTACAGCGACATCAAAACCTGGCAGTGGGAACATAAGCTGATCCCTTACTGGAAGGAAATCGGCAAGCTGGCCGAGGAGCATGGCGTTAAGATCGGCATCGAGCTGCATGGCGGCTTCCTGTGCCATACTCCTTATACGATTTTGAAGCTTAGAGAAGCAACCTGCGATGCTATCGGAGCTAATCTGGATCCGAGCCATCTGTGGTGGCAAGGTATTGATCCTGTAGGTGCTATCAAGATTCTCGGTAAAGCTGGCGCGATTCACCATTTCCATGCCAAGGATACTTACTTGGATCAAGACAACATCAATATGTATGGTCTGACCGATATGCAACCTTATGGCGATGTGCAGACCCGCGCATGGACCTTCCGCTCCGTTGGTTGCGGTCACAGCATATCTGAGTGGTCAGATATCATGAGCGCGCTGCGCACTTACGGTTATGATTACGTGGTGAGTATCGAGCACGAAGACCCTCTTATGACGGTTGACGAAGGCTTCCAACGTGCAGTAACCAACTTGCAATCCATTCTTATTCATGACCAGCCTCAGGGTATGTGGTGGGTGTAAGGTCGAATTAGAAAGCCTTGATTCTCTATTTAGAGAATCAAGGCTTTTTTTGCGTGTAATGGGGATGGAGGGAGAGCGGGAGGGGAGAACGGAAGAACGGAAGAACGGAAGAGCGGAAGAGCGGAAGGGAGTAGAAACGAGCTGACAAAGAGATAGGGAGGAGGTAGGGACGAGTAGTAGCTAATAAGAAACGAACTAGAAACTAACCAACTACCAATCAAAAATGAACTAGTTTGCTAACGGACTCAGATGCAGCTATTCGCGTGTTTTAGGCCTTTTTGAGCAAATTTTGGACCCGAGAGACCTTATTGGTCCTAAAAGCAAGGAATTCGAGGTGTTTTGAGCAAATAACTGCGCTGGAGTCCGATAGCATCTCAAAACAGCAAATTTGTTGCAAATAGGGTCTCTGGAGTCCGCAACTAATACGCTAGCTGATCTTCGATGGTAAAAACGTAGTTAGTTTGGTGTTAGAGCGTTAGGAGCGTGGTGGGGTGTGGGAGTAGATAACTGTGCTAACGGACTCAGATGCAGCTATTCGCGTGTTTTAGGCCTTTTTGAGCAAGTTTCGGACCCGAGAGACCTTATTGGTCCTGAAAAGCAAGAAATTCGAGGGTATTTGAGCAAATAACTGCGCTGGAGTCCGATAGCATCCCAAAACAGCGCAATAGTTGCAAATAGGGTCTCTGGAGTCCGCAACTTATGCGCTTATGCGCTAGCTGATCTTCGATGGTAAAACCGTAGTTAGTTTGGGGCTGGTGCGTTGAGCTTCGGGAGAATGAGATACGGGCAAATGTGCAGCGCAGTTAGTTTGGGGCTGGAGCGTCAGGAGCGTGGTGGAGTTGTAGTGGAGATGTGGTGGAGATGTGGTGGAGATGTGGTGGAGATGTGGTGGAGATGTGGTGGAGATGTGGTGGAGATGTAGTGGAGATGTGGTGGAGATGTGGTAGGTAACTGTGCTAACGGTAACAGGCAAATGAGCGGACGCAGTAATGAACGCAGTAATGAACGTAGTAATGTATGAGACGTAGGGCAGAAATGTTAGAGACATAGGAAAGAGCAAGGTAGAACTGTGCTAACGGACTCAGATGCAGCTATTCGCGTGTTTTAGGCCTTTTGGAGCGAGTTTCGGACCTGAGAGACACTATTGGTCGTGAAGAGCAAGGAATTCGAGGGTATTTGAGCAAATAACTGCGCTGGAGTCCGATAGCATCTCAAAACAGCGGATTTGTTGCAAATAGGGTCTCTGGAGTCCGCAACTTATGTGTTTATGCGCGTGCTGAGCTTTACGTATCTAAAGGTCGGCTTTTTGTCGTGCTTTCATTGGTTACAGTATTGCAATCTCTGCGTCAAGCGGGAGTGGACGAGTTGAAAAGAATAGGTACAGGCTGGTACGCAACATATTTGAAATGATTTCGTCTTTATATAACGGAGGTGGAGCAAGATGAATTTATGCTTTTCGGGAGGCCGGTTTCAAACTTTTTTACAGCGGAACATTAAACTGATGCTTGTATTTGGACTTTTGTTCGCTGCTTGCTTTACAGGAGTTGGAAGGGTGGAAGCTGCTGGCTCAGATCTGATTATCGTGAACAAAAAAACAAACAAACTCGCGTATTTCAGTGACGGCAAGCTGGTGAAGACTTTTCCGGTTGCCACAGGAAAGTCGAAGGAACTGACGCCAGAAGGTAGCTTCAAAATGGTGGTTAAAGTAAAAAACAGACCCTACTACAAAGAGAAAATTCCCGGTGGGGATCCGGCCAATCCGCTTGGCGACCGCTGGCTGGGGCTGGAAGTGAACGGGACCTATGGCACGACGTATGCGATTCACGGCAATAATAATGAGTCATCGATAGGGAAGTACGTTAGCGCCGGTTGTATTCGAATGCATAATGATGATATTCATTGGCTGTATCCAAAAGTAGCCAAGAATACTCGAGTTATCATTACAACGAGCACACTGGCTATGGAGAATATTGCAACTAAAAACGGGTACTCTGTGGGAAGTAATAAGTTTGCGGGAACTTTTGAGATCAATGGGACGACAACAAAGCTGAAGGATCCTTTTATATTGGAAAATTCCCGTGTGTTTGTTCCGCTGAGAGAATCCGTGGCCTTACTGGGTGGTACTTTGCAGAGTGAAGCGGGGACAGGAGCACTGATAATTACGATCGGCAATCGTACGGTGACACATAAGCCATTATCCAATAAGGCTATTGTGAATGGGAAATCCATTACGATTTTACCATCACGCAACGAAAATAACCGATTACTAATTCCGCTGAGTATCTTACCTGATTTATTCGCTGTTCAGGTGCAGTGGAATGCGCAGACTCAGGTGGTAAAGATTAAGTTATAATTGTTCTTGGCCTTTTATTTCTGATTTAAATTGTTATATACTGTACTTATTCTAAAATACGGACAATTACGGAGGGCCACCGACTGATGAATAACTAACACGTTTCCTGAAACAGACCATAAAGTTTGTGAAGTGCATATGCACAAGTCACGGAGCACCCGCGCAGGGTGATAACGGTCAGGGATACGTGTGTCGGTCGGGGGTCTTACGATGCTTTTATATGGATAGTTCTATCTATTGTGTTGGTTTACTCTGCATCCAGCAGGTGAACACGGCCGTAGTCTATCCATGTCTGGGCACATTCCCCCTTCATACGCTATTCGACCGCAGACCGTTGGCTGCGGTTTTTTATTTGCAATGAAATCGGAGGAATGAAAGATGACTATAATTAAAGTGAAGAATTTACGTAAGGAATGGAATGGGATCCCTTTATTTAAGGAGGTATCCTTTGAGATAGCAGAGGGAGAGCGCGTGCTTTTATTCGGACGAAACGGGATTGGCAAAACCACACTGCTTAAGGGGCTGATCGGTCGGCTTACTTTTGAAGAGGGAAGTATCTATCATGGTTTGCCATCTGAAGAATGGGGTGTGCTCGATCAACAGCTTGAGGTACCGGGGGAAGTAACCGCATTGGACTACGTTCTTTCAGGGTCAGCACAGCTGCCTGAATTAAAACGCCAGCTGGAAGCCCTCAGTCAGAGACTGCAGGAGCAGAAAGCTGATAACGAAGCTGAATTGGCTGAATATGCAGAGGTGTACGATCGTTACTTGCAGCTTGATGGATATGGCTGGGAGGTCAAAGCGGAAAAAAGTCTAAAGCAGCTCAAGCTTGAACATGCAGTCTGGGATTTGCCATACGCCTCACTTAGTGGAGGGCAAAAGACACGGGTGCAATTAGCAGCATTATTAGCCCGGCAGCCCAAGCTATTGATTCTGGATGAACCGACCAATCACATAGATGGAGAAACGATGGAGTGGTTGGAGCATTGGGTGTGCACCTACCCTGGAACCGTGTTTTATGTATCACATGATCGTACATTTATTGATCGAACTGCGACGTCTGTGCTGGAGCTTAGTCCGGAGGGATGCCGGCGTTATTCGGGTGGATATACACAATACCGGGAGCAGAAGACTATAGAGCTGAGAACATTGGAGGGACAATATAAAAAGCAAGAGCAAGAAAAGGAGAAGCTGCTTGAGAGCATTAGGCGGTATGCAGAATGGTTCCAGCAAGCGCATCGTGCTGCCGGACAAAATGATTTTCTGCGTTCGAAATCCAAGAAGAATGTGTCTCGTTTCCATGCCAAGGAAGCTGCACTGGAACGGTTAAATAAGAACCGTGTAGAATTGCCCCGCGAGACTGGCAAGCTGAAGATGAAGCTGGAAAGCGAAGAGTTTCTGGCAGATTCTTTACTGACACTCCGTGAGATAGAGTTTGCCTATGAGGGCAGTGCGCCTTTTCTTAGGGATTTCAGTTTGTCGCTAAACCGGGGAGACCGACTGTCTATTCTGGGTCCTAATGGTGTTGGAAAGTCTACGCTGCTGAAATTGATTGCAGGGATCAATAAGCCTACAAAAGGTGAAGTGCGGCTGCATCCACGGACGACAATCGGTTATTTTGCACAAGAGCTAGATAACTTAGAAATGAACTCTACGATTCTGGATAGCTTGCTTGAACTGCCGGGAATGACCCAAACGGAGGCGCGGACGATTCTGGGTTGCTTTTTATTTACGCGGGACGATGTATTTAAACGGATTGGGGATTTGAGTCTGGGAGAGAAATGCCGTGTGGCTTTTCTCAAGTTGTATTTTGGAAAAGCGAATTTATTGGTTTTAGATGAACCCACTAATTATCTGGATATTGACACTAGGGAACGAGTAGAAGAGGCACTTATGGTGTATCCCGGCGGGTTAGTAATGGTCTCGCATGACCGTTATCTTCACTCTAAAGTGGCTAATCGCTTGGTGATATTAGAGCCGTCTCAGGCACCAAAGTTTTTTCAAGGAACGTATGCTGAATACTTCGCAAAAGACAGAACCCGTCTGCTTACTGGTATAGAACAGGCTCGGGAGGATAACCTTGCCCTCCTGCAGCTACGTCTGAATCAGCTGATTCAGAGTAGCGGTGTGGATTCTGAGGCGGAGAATGCAGCGCTAGTGGCGGAAATCGTTAATTTGCAGCGACAAATACAGGAACTAAGGGGCGAGGGGAAACCCGCATCCTCCTAAGCTGATAAAAAACACAACCTTGCTCAGGATAAATTTATCTTGGGCAGGTTGTGTTTTTAGGTAGGAGTCGTAAGGTGTAAGGTGTATAATTTGGAGGAATGTGGATTTTTTTTGGCGATAAAGAAACCTTGAGAGGATGGTTGCAGAATTGCTGAAATTGGGCTCTTTTATATTGGAATTACTTCGATTATGTATATTGCTTGTGCTGACTTTATTAGTTTTGGGTTGGGCAGAAAGATTGATCTATCAATTGATATTTGGTCAGCCCGTGTATAACTGGAGTATGGGACTCGGGAATTTATTGTTATTTTTTATGCTGTACCGGAATCATTTTCAGTTTAAAGGCTGGTATAAATCAGAGAAGAATCAAAAGCTAACGCTCCTCACCACAAGAATAATCACCGTAATTTCTATAGGACTAATAATCCTGCCGATAGGGCTAGGCTGAGCTTATGAAGATTAGAATCATTGGAGCTTGCGGCAGCGGCAAATCCTATATCGCCCGGGAGTTATCTAAAAAATACGGTGTAGAGTATTACGAGACTGACAACTTGGTATGGGACAGAAGTGCCGAGAATTTGCGCTTTTCAGTTGAAGCAAGAGATGCCCAATTGGAGGAAATCCTTGATAAACCCTCATGGATTCTGGAAGGCGCACATTACAAATGGGGACAAGAGAGTTTTAAAGCTGCTGACTTAATCGTTATTTTGAATCCTAATAAAGTGATCAGGGATTTGAGAGTGTTTACAAGGTTTATAAAAACAAGACTGGGTTTAGAGCAAGCGAATTACAAGCAGTCATTTAAGAATCTGTATGTGATGATTTTTGAATGGAACCGTGGATATGATCAGGAGGCCGCACATAGGATTATAGAGTTAACGGATACTCTGTCTGATAAACGGGTAATTGTGAAAAATAACAAAGAGCTGGAGTCCATTATCCAAGAGCATCTGAGGAAGGGATTGTTAAATAGGGATTGAGCGACAAAGCAAATGATAGAGAGAGGAGTGCTTGCATGGATAACATTCTACCCGAGCATTTGGATCAGGAGAATTTTATAGGGTTTTGGAAAAGAGTGCTGGCTTCCATTCTTGATTTCTTGGTCATTGGAATACCTGGGGTTATCGTATACTTGATACTCAATTCATTAGCTGTTTCATTACACTCGGAGATACCTATTATCCTGGAGTACATTTTGTTTATCGCATTTGATATCTTTATGATCGTTAGATTTGGCGGAACTCCAGGGAAGCTGATTTTAAAAATAAAAATTGTCAATGAGCAAGGGAATTACCCTACAGTGAAGGAAGCTCTGATTCGAAATGTTTTTCGAATGATTAGTATGATTCTTTCAATGGTAATTGCGGTCAGCAGCTATGACTTTACCGTTATTTCCGCCAAATTATCCTTATGGTCGGATTTGGCTTTTGACCTCACTCAAATCCTGGGTCCAATCATGCTGGTGGATTACTTGTTGGTTGGATTACATCGCCGTAAACGTGCGATTCACGATTTGCTGGCTGGCACTTATGTTGTTGAGAAATCCGCAATTTGAAGAATGCTTTTCACCAAGCATTCTTTTTTTTATATTAGGTATTTTACTATTAAATATTTTAGTGTTAAAATACTTTTATAAGCAGCCGATCATCATGAATGCCAAAGGAGAACCTCTTGGAAAATCCAGATATTTTTAAGCTAATACATGCAGTTGAATTATTTACGAATGAAGTTATTGTCCGATGGATGAACGCATTTGATCACAATATTGGGATATCTCCAGTTCTAGTCTTGGGCGAATTGAATAAAAAAGGCCCCTTGAAGCAGACTATTTTGGCTAAGAGACTAGGATATACGCCGGGAGCAATGACTAACATTGCTAATCGCCTGATTAAGCAGGGGATGGCCGAGCGAAAATATAACGAAGATGATCGACGGAATGTACTTCTATCTATCACGGACAAAGGAAAAGACGTTCTGAAAGAAGCACAGCTTAAGGGACAGGAGCTAAGAGCTGAAATGTTCCAAAAGCTCAATGAGGAGGAACTGCAGCAATTCTTGAAAATCTATGAGAAGTTGTTAACGAGCTTTGATAGCTCTGAAACATAAACCAAGTCATCTTAGAAGCACAATAACATTATAAAGGGGTATGAACATGGGAAGAGTTCAAGGTAAAGTTGCATTAGTAACTGGAGGCGCTTCAGGTATTGGCTTATCAGCTGCCACTCTATTAGCTAGAGAAGGAGCAAAGGTTGTTATTGCCGATTTTAATGTGGAAGCAGCCAAAGAAGCAGCATCTAAGATTAAAAATGAAGGCGGAGAAGCTGAAGGTCTTTTCTTAGATGCCTCCCAAGCGGATTCGATCAAGGAAGCTGTTGACTTCACAGTTGCTCAGTATGGCACCATCACAATATTGTTTAATAATGTAGGTCTAACTAATCTGCAAAAAGACCTTGATGTGGTCAATATAGATTTGGAAGAGTGGGATCGCCTGATGAACGTAAATACCAAAAGTGTTCTGTTAGGCAGCCGGTTTGCTATTCCTCATATGATTAAAGCGGGCGGAGGCTCGATCATTAACACAGCTTCGATGTCAGCATTTGCTGGGGATTCATTGCGTACTGCTTATGGCTCCTCTAAGGCAGCTGTTGTGAACCTTACTCGTTACATCGCTACACAATATGGTAAAGACAAAATCCGTTGTAACGGGGTGGCACCAGGGCTGATCCTAACACCTGCCGCTGCAAGAAATATGCCGCCAGCGGTATTGGATATTTTCCAAAAATTCAACGCGCTTCCTTATCACGGTGAAGCTGATGATATCGGCAATACGGTTTTGTTCCTGGCATCGGATGAATCCAAATTCATCACAGGCCAAACGATTGAAGTAGAGGGTGGCCACTATATGTCTAACCCAAGTATCACGGATTTCCAGAATTACATGATGGAAGCTAAATCTAAATAAAAGATTATGTGTAATTAAAAATCCGGTCCATGCTCGAATTTGTCGAGCGGGACCGGATTTTTGTTTATTTTAATGAATTAGCTTACCTCTAAAACTGCCTGCATAAAGGTCTTCAAAGCGGAGGGTTTGACATTTGCGATCCATTGCTTTAACTCATCAGTTTGACCATTCACATACCATCCAAGCTTCTCTTTTAACTCTTGCTCAAAGACTTTAGGTTGATTTTTTCGTTCCGCTAACAGTTGTTTAATCATTTGTGGCCAGCGATACCCACTATGACCAAAGCTGAGTTCAGGATAACGCTCAGCAAGTGTCATTACCGAAGAGAGTGATTCACCAGCGTATAATTCTGCCGCCAAAAAGCTGCCAATAAAACGATGGCTATCATCATACTTTAGGGCGATGGCGAATTGTTTACGAGCTTCTTCCAGCTTCCCTTGTTGCATGAGTGCTGTGGCGTTAATAGAAAGTACATAACCGTTAGTATTGGGTCGGTTTAGTTCGTTGTAGTAGGAATAATATTCGTTATACGACTTCCAGTCCGCATGGTCAAAATAGTACTGCGATAATGTGAAGGCGTAATTAGTAGAAGGCTGTAGTTGTATTAGCTTTTCGAGTAAAGGAATCGCCTTATCTTCTAATGTTGTATCCTTTGTGAGGGATGATTTTGCCAGCATCAACTTTACTAGCATGTGCAGGGCATGAACATCCTGTGGGTCATCGGCAATATTTTGTTGGTACATTTCTAGTGCCTGATCCGTTTGCTTATCCAGTAAGAGTTGGTCAGCCGTAGTAAGCTCTCTTTCCTTGAGATAAAAGAACGGCAGATTGCCGACGGTGTCTTCGTTCAATCTGTAGCCATTACTGCGGGTAATCAAGTGTCCATCTGCATCTAAGGCTTCAATATTCCAAGAAAAGCGCACTTCGGGATTCATAAATCCGAGAAGGGAGAGGGGGTCAATAGATTCCCAGCCATCTCCCCTGCTGCCATAGGAAAAACCGCTGCCATCGTAAAGTTCTTCTACAGGAATGGAGATATGATTATCTACAATACGATCCCGAATTTGTACGCCCAACACGGCCCCCTCCCCGCCACCGCTTAAACGATAGTAAGCTGCACCTTCAACAGCTTTCCAGCGGAAATCTATGGTCTTGCCCGTTAGGGTTTCCTGATTAATGGGAGACTGCAGCTCAAGCAGAGGTTGTAGAACTATGCTCTCATTCAACCTGTCATCCGGTTTAACTTCAATCCAATCGTCATATTGTACAGGCCAAGTCCAGCCGTCGATCTGATCATAGCTAAGTCCAAGCTGTAATTGATAAAAGCCAGGAATCACACCGTGAAATTCGAAACGTCCTTCAGCATCTGTGACGATTCGGTACGGTTCAGCAGAAGTGATGCTATGGTTAACTTCGCTTTCAGCGCGGAGAAAAATACCAGCCCGCGGAACTGGGGTGCCATCGCTTCGTGTAAGGGTACCGGAGACGACAGCAGTTGAGGTATTTCCCATATCTATAGCAGACTGAATTGCGGTTCGAAGCGATTCCAGCTGTCTTTCAGTATCTGAAGTTCCAGCTTCTGGTGCTGCTGCTGATCCTGTATTGTCTGTGGAGCCTTCGTTCGAACTGCTGGTGGCAGCGTTCATTTGTTTATGAATATCCTGCCAGAATTTTTTGTAGCTCTCCAAGCCATCGTTTACTACGGCAAGTGCTTCCTGTGCTTTGCCTTTTGTAAAGAGTAAACGCCCGGTAAGCCATGCTTTTTGTGCGTTTAGCTCTTCCTGAGACTCGGATGGAAAGGGGGTTTGTTCAAGAATTGTTTCAGCGGTTATTATATCGCCACTATTTAGGGCCCGCTCCGCTCGAAGGAGCTCCAGCTGTTTAGCTACAGAGGAGCTGCTGTTTAACTGTTTCGTTGCGGTGATTAGCGCTTGATCTCCATCTTCCTTTCGGCCAAGAGCATCATATTCATAAGCTAACTGCTTAGCCGCAAATATACGTGTATTATCCGAAGGCCCCTCAAGGATATATTCCTCAAGTAAAGGTACTATGTCCTCCGGTAACAAACCGGAACGCTGGGTTTCATCATTACTCCACTGGCTCATCGAAGGACTGACATTAACGTCATATCTGTAGGGATCATAGCTGTGATCCTTATCAAGGATGTTTGTACGAATTAGCTCGATACGTTTACTCCCGGTTGTGGAAGCCAGCTTTTGCAGAAGATCAGTCCTAGCAATGTTAGATTGAATAGCTGTGCTCTGATCTACCTGCGCCTGTGAAGGTAAGAAGTTAAACAGAAGAATAAGCAGGGAGGCAGGGAGCAACACGAATAACACCAGATGTTTGATTTTTATCTTAATTCTCATGTTTTTTCACCGCCTGCTCGTAGATATCCTTCCAATACGTATTGCCTCCAGCTTCGATTAGTTCTCGGTTTACACGCTGCGGGGTATTTTGTTGTGGCTGCTGTTTAATCTCTGGCTGATGCAGGGTCAGCGAAACGATTAGAATTATGGCACCGATCGCACCTATAGGTTTGACAGGGATCTCAATTTCTTTATTCCACAGCGCCAATAAACGGGCTCCAAAGGTTGGAGGGTGAGTCTGCTTAATGACCCGGTCGTGTCCAGTGAACTGGAGGTTCTTTAATTCTTCATCCAGCTGCTTTTTGACCGTATCGCGTTCTGTATTCATAAGAAATGTCCCTCCTTCACCAAAATCTTTTTTAAGAGCGTCCGGCCTCTGGCGAGTCTGGATTTGATCGTATTTTCAGATGTATTTAATTGCTCGGAAATTTCCCGGATACTCATCTCATGAAAGTAATATAACGTCAGACATTCCCGGTATAGATAATCAAGATTTCTCATGGACTCGGCGAGCCTGACATTATGCCATTCCACCATAAAAAGCTCTTCTGCTCCGGCTGTGAAGTCAGCATCTTCGTTAATTTGCAGCTCTGACCCTCCCGCCGGGAAAATATTACGCCAGCTCCAAGTCCGTTGCCTCATGCGGCAGCGATTGACCACTATCCGTATCAGCCATGCCTTCAGCCGGTCCGGCTCCTGTAACTGACTCATTTTGGTATAAGCTTGAATAAAAGTATCTTGTACCGCTTCTTCGGCACTTTGTCTATCTTTAAGCAATAAAGAAGCGGTTCGTAGCAGCATATCTCCATATTCGTCCATTAACAGGCGGAGAGCTGACTCATCTTTTGCCACAATTCTCTCTATAATATTCAGATGCAGCTCCCCTCCCTTTACTAATAAGATGCGGCTTGGAGGATTAAGGTTGCGTTTGGATGGAAAATTCTTCAACAAATGTCGCGATTACAGTTCGTGTACTCAGAAGGACGCCGGAACGCCGGATATGGGTTTACTGTTGGAATCTATTGCACAGAATGCAATGGATTGCTTTTTTAAGCAGGATTAGCTCCTTTCTATTGTACGTTCTGCAATGAAACCCTTCGGGGCTGGGAATGACGTCTAAGGTCATATGGTTCATGAGTTTATGAGCTTATGAGTTCACGAGTTTATAGTTAAATGGAGTTATGTGGAGATTTTAAAAGAGAAACTTACTTGAGTTAGGTGTCGGAAAAAAGGGTTTTATGTAGAAAAATAGAGTGTTTATGAATTTATATTTGTAGATATGGGTAAAAGAGGGTTAGCCAGAAGTATTGCCGCTATCCTGCAACTATTTGATTTTCACCTCGTCTGTATGTTCAGTTTCATTTTTTGCAAGTCGACTTTAAGGTAATCCACTAAGGAGATGACATCATGTCAGTACAGATAAAATTAATAGCAGGCTCTATCCTACTCGCAGGAATGATTGGGCTTGCTGGATGCAGTTCGAACAATGAGGCGGGGAATTCAGAATCCCAGGCAACGGCCCCAACAGAAACGGCTGTAACAGCATCCTCTGAGCCGGAAGTTAGTCCATCAAGCACCCCAGCAGAAACTGCACCAGCAACTGCACCAGAAACTGCACCAGCAGCGACTTCCTCCCCTACGGAGACTGATAAAGATTCAACCAGCTCAAATTCACAAAATAGCGACAAACAGCTTAAAGAGTTATTCGAGCTTGCCAAAAAAGGGAAGGTGCCTGGTGTAAAATATGCCGCTCATACCGGACTTATTGATGAGGTCGAAGCGGATTGGGGCAAACCTGATCAACAGGAGTCAGCGGGAAAAGGTATTTATGCTACCTACACTGACAGACATGTCGTGTTTGGATTTAATAAAGGAAGTTTAATCTTCGATGTTCGTTCAAGTGATTCCGCGCTGCAAAAGCTGACGCTGAAGCAAATTGAGGCAACACTCGGCAAGTCAGACGATACCAAAGTGAACGGAGAGGATAAGATTTACACCTATCAAGCCAATGACCAATACCAGCTGAAATTTATTATTCCAAGCTCGACCGGTACAGTAGATCATATATCCGTATTTAGTGAACAGGATTCTTTTAACAATATGGCTGGGTAAGTGGTATGGGTTAGAAGAGGAGAGAGCAATCATGCAGAGGAATCTGGGGGTTGCTCTTTTTGTATATTCTTTTTTGAGGTGGAGTAGGCCTTGGACGGACTGTTATAATGTAACCAATGAGCGGGTTCGGGGAAAGTGAGGTTCTATCATGCAGCTGGAATTAAATGAAAGTGAATATAAAGTGACCGCAGAAGGGATAACGATAGAATTATTCCCAAAAGAATTTACGCTTTTTCAGTTCTTGTACAAAAATAGAGGGCGTACATTCAGTCGAGAACAACTATTGGATAAAGTATGGCCGCTTGAATATCCGGTAGAGCGAACGGTAGATGATCATATTTATCGGCTTCGTAAAAAGCTAGGCAAGCTTCAAGACTTAGATATTAAGACTGTTCGGGGATTTGGTTATAGTCTGACTATGCAGGAGCCCTCAGCTGCTATGGCCAATCCGACTACATATGACTTAGAGATGCAAAAGACGATGCGGGAAGTATTCAAGAAATATCACCTATATGGCCAAGGTCGCTCGATGTTAATCCTCGCACGCCAACAGGATGTTTTGGGGTATGCGATGGATCCGTTTTATTCGATCTATATTCATTTTGTACAGGGAGATTTGGATTGGCTGCTGAACACAACCGAGGTGGGGATAGAGGAACGGTTTTATTCCTTATTAATCTGTTATGTTCTATTGGGTGATCCTAAGAAAAAACTAGAGTTCTGCGAGTTAGTCCTTGAGAAAAAGATTCTTTTGCCGCCTCAGCATCGAGAAGTGGAGATCCTTAATATTCTGGATTTGTACATACTGGCTGGGCAACCGGAAAAAGCATTGGAACGACTAAAGCTAACATATGAAGTGATTAAAGAGCCGGGGTATGAGAGTTTCATTCCTATTACGGCGACCTCAGAAATGCTTGCACACTTGTGGATGGGAACAGAAGATCACGTAATAGAACGGATGGCAACAGACATTGAAGCGCTTTTGCTGGAGAAACCTTATTTGCGTGAGATCGGTAGTTATAAAGTTACAAGGGGCTTGTGGTTTCTACGGCGCAAGTCTTGGCGTGAAGCCGAGCAACTGTTGGATGAGGCACTTCAGGTGCTTGAGATGTCAGGGTTCGTGCCGATGCGGATATATGCATTGTATCGAATTGTTCACTATTGTAACCAATTTCCACCCAAGCCCGCTTTGTATCACAAATATGTGAATTTATTTGAACGAGAGAAGGAAGAGCGGGGGTTCCATCGGTTAGAACAATCCTTGGATACCGTGCTTACGAACCTTGTGACCGCCCCCTGACTGCCCCCTGATAATTCTCTGACAATTCTCCATTACATTAAGGTCATGCTAATAAGTTCTTAATTGTAATTTGGAGGAATGTTTAATGAATGCTTCAACACAAGCAGGCACGAGCCTGCTTAAGAACAAGGTGTATATGCGTGTGTACAGCGCATTTGCGACAGCGACCTTTGGGGATTGGTTTGACGCCTTGGCGATTCAGGTACTCGTAGGGTACCGCTGGCAGGCCAGCCCGCTAATGCTGGCTTTGATTCCGGTCTCCATAGCTTTGCCGGGAATTTTGCTGGGTTCGTTCGCAGGGGTAGTGGCTGACCGACTGAACAAGCTGAAGCTGATGCGGATGTGTGATCTGCTTACGGCACTGTTAACCGTATTCGTATTATTTGCACCCAGTATGGTGTGGTTGCTCCCATTACTGATGTTGCGTGCTGCCATTTCTACGTTAAACGTGCCTGCTCAGCAGTCGATGACCCGTAGTATGGTTAGAGAAGATCAGCTGCTCCAAGCCACCTCGCTTAATGGGCTTGTGAATCAAGGCTCGAAAATCGCGGGACCTTTACTGGGCGGCTTCGCATTGTCTGTTCTTACGCCACAGTGGTGTATATTAATCAATGCTTGCCTTAGAGGCTGTTCCTATTTGCTTCTACTTACAGTTAAGAAAAGTGATGTAGAACAAGTTCGCACAGAAGGTAAGGGGGATCAAGAGGAGCGTGTTGCTCTACGCACGATGTGGAAGGAAGGCTGGAGCTTTATGCTGCGCAGCAGACTGCTTCTAAACAGCATGCTGTTTGGTTTAGTTGGTGCGTTGGCCATTCAGATGATCGATTTCCAGTTCACTAGTCTATTCAGAATTATTGCACCTTCTGAGGAATCTATGCTGGGCTGGCTTGTTGCGGCAACAGGCGTGGGGGCTGTATTCATGATCATGGTCCTGAACAAATTGAACAGTGGAACAGGCTACGGCTGGAAGCTGGGTACGGGTTACGCGCTTATTGGGATATCGGTCGGAGGGCTGGGCCTGCTTCAGCCGGGAGTCTCCATCCTTACTGTATTGCTGCTAGGATTTTTATTGGGTCTCGGGAATGGAATGTTTATGATCACCTTCAATTATTGTCTGCAAAAAGAAACACCCCCGCACATGACAGGGCGTGTGTTCGGTATTCAGAGTACCATTCTTAGCGGTGTTATGATCGGCGCGCCACTCCTTGGCGGAGTGATGGTGCAGGTTGCTGGGCCTAGCCGTATCTTTTTGAATTTTGGCATCGTAATCGCTCTGATTGGTGTGCTGGGCATCGCATTCGGGCGCGTGCTGTGGCCCGCGCAGAAAGAGAAGAGCGATAGCTCTGCGGAGCAATCTAGGACGGTTGAGGTGATGGAGGGGGGCTAGGAGGTAGCACGCTAGTCTAGCTAGCTGGACTAGAAAGCTTGAGTGGGAGAGAGAATCTAGCCGATCTTTAGCGAGACTAGGAAGTTTGAGTGGCAGAGTCAATCTAGCGTGACTCCCTAGCATTTAGTTGCAGAATGTGCAGTTAAATTCCCTTTCAGCGATCGAACTGGGATTTAGTTGTACTTTGTGCAGTTATTATTTGATTTTCTCCCTTTTAGTCTAGGAATGATGATTTTTAGTTGCACAGAATACACTTATTTGCTCAGGAGTTCTCTTTTTACGCTTAATAGTTGTATATAGTGCAATTAAGAGTCTCCTTAGTCATAGTTGCCTTAATATGTGACTTCTCAGTGAGCGATTTCTCAATAAGTGACTTCTCAATAAGTATCTCCTTAATAAGTGACCTCTCAATAAGTTATTACTTTGTGATCTAAAGCAACTGCTGCACGAAACGTTATAAGTTACAATATTACCTAGCCCGATAGGACAGTTTCTCGTCCGTAAGGGTTTTTTTAGTGTGTAGAGGAGATTGGCTAGAACATTAGAATTTGTAGAGGTAAAGGAGGGAAAGGAGGTAAAGGAGGGAAAGGATGGCTACTTTTATTTATATGGTGAGGCACGGTGAGTCGCCCAAACTGCCCGGAGGAACTGAAAGGACTCGCGGACTAACCGCGAAAGGGGAGGCAGATGCCTGCAAGATAACGGAAAAATTACGTCTGGAAGGAATTCAAGTCTTCTATTCAAGTCCATACCTTCGGGCTATACATACGATTTCCGGATTGGCGCAGGAGTTAGGAGCAGAGATTCAAAGTGTTGAAGATCTGAGGGAAATCCATTTCTCGGACGGAAATAAGATTATGTCTGATCAGGAACTGTATCCATTACTGGCAAAAATGTTTGAAGAGCCGGATTTTGTCCCAGTTGGTGGGGAATCCATTCATGCGTGTCAGAAGCGTTCAGTTAGTGTACTGGCAGAAATTCTGAGTAATCACAGCGGTCAAAAGGTTGCTATTGGAACTCACGGGGCAGTCATGACGCTTATGATGAACTATTTTGATGCCAAATATGATCTGAATTTTTTACTTCAAACCACAAAGCCGGATATTTATAAAATGGAGTTCACAGGCGGAACGTTAGTGGGTGTGGAGCGGTTATGATTATTGGGGGCTGCCTACAGGCACCTCGAGCATCATCAACCTGAGACTTACGGACCCAGATGACATTATTCGCAGATTATTAGCCTTTGGAGCAAGGTTTCGGACTCCAGCGTCGTTATACCTTAAAAATAACACCTTATTGGGTATTTTTTATACCAATAGCGACTCTGGGGTCCGTTCTCATCCCAAAAGTGGGGAATTGCTGCATATAAGGTCAGCTGTGTCCGATAGCAGCTTCACACGCGTAAATACGTACGTGAAATACATACATGTAAATGGGTACGTGTAACTACGTATAGGTAAATAAGCGCGTAAACTACGTACACGTAAATACGTACAGATAAATAAGTACGCGTAAACTACGTACACGTAACTATGTATAGGTATAAGTACGTGTAAATACGTGCAGGTATAAGTACGTGTAAATACGTTCGTGAAAATATGTGCATGTATAAGTACGTGTAAATACGTTTGTGTAAATGCGTACAGGTATAAGTACGTGTAAATACGCTTGTGTAAATACGTGCATGTATAAGTACACGTAAACTACGTACACGTAAATACATACGCAAAAATATGTACGCGAAAATATTACCGAATCAAACGAAAATTGGTAAGGGGATCTGGATTAAGTAAGTTGGCTTGTGAACAGTACTTCCACTATGAAAAATACGGATTCACAAGCTAAGTTGTGTTTATTCATAATGTTGGTCTGGCGTTAGGCTAGGCTAGCTAAGGCCCTGACTTTCCTCTACTCCTAGAATAGATCTAAGTATAAGCTATATATCTATCTACAAGCTATAGAACTATCTATAAGCTATAGACCTATCTACAAGCTATAGAGCATCTACAAGCTATAAAATCGCTTAGTATTCGCAGTCAATAACTCTTCCGCTTCACCGGGAGTGTAACCATGGAGCGCTCCCCAAGCAGCGGCGACTTCCCGAATCATAGACGGATGGGTGATTTTCCCTGCAAAAGGTCCTTCGAACGGCCAAGGACCATCGGTTTCAGCCATGACTAGCTCTGGGGGATAACGGCGGGCAAGCGCCTGTATCTCCGGCTCATACAGGATATCCGGGGTGAAGGAGATATAGTAGCCGTTCTTCATCATGCGGGCAATGGCTTCTTCCGGACCTTTGAACCAGTGGAAGTGGGCATGCTGTATGTTATGTTTCTCCAGGAGATCACAAGCAATAAGCGCATCTTCATAGACAGCATGCAGCACCACAGGTTTATTGAGACGGGAAGCTAACCCAAGCAACTGATCCAGCAGCTCAATATAGGGCTCCATATCAAAGGTTTCGCCACGTTCTAAGGCTTCAGCACGCGAATAGTAAGGTAGCCCGATTTCCCCCACAGCAATATAATCCTCACTAGATTGACTTTCGATCCATTTCAGTAGAGCAGCCAGCTCAGCATCCTGCGGCAAGGGTTGCTCTGGATGAAAGCCATAAGCTGGACGGACCACGCCGGGATTTATGGCTGCAAGTCTTTGGGTGCGTATACAAGAGTTCAAGTTCATAGAGACAGCGATAAGGGCTTTAATTCCCATGTCAGGCAGTTCACTCAGTATTTGTTCGGCAACTTCAGGTTCATATTGCTCTAAATGTATATGGGCATCAATCATAACTGTTCGCCCTCCACGTAAGAAGCTAATTCCTCATGAACCTCAAAGCGAATAGAGTCGGGTTCCATTCCATCTTTTCCCGGTTTGTAGGCAAAAGTTAGTGTGCCAATACTCTCGAGAAATCCAATATAAACATTTGTTTCCGCCTTCAGCTTGCCCTCTTCCACTATGTAGTGAGTAACAGCACCAATGCCGGCTTGTTCGCCTAGATTGCCATCCTCAGCACGATCTGGATATCGCAAAGTCACCATGGATGGAGTTGAACCTTTAACTTGAATTTGAATCAGGGCGTCCCCTTTTTCATTAGAAATTTTTGACGTAACCAATGCGGAGGCAGCTTTATCTGCAGAAGGGACAGTGACTTCTTCCCACTGGTTAGGCTTAATCACGTGAAGCTCTTGCATGGACATGCCCGTACCTGTTCCGAGCCACAGAATGACAATGACTTCTTCCTGCCCATCCTGATCGACGTCGGCATAATGAATCTCAGGAGGGTAACTTAGGAGTCTGGGTGCTTCCCAATCAAATGTATGCTTGTTACCGTTCACCTCTACAACAAATCCCTCATAGGTACCGCCATCTTTAAGGGCAGCATACAGCTTCACTTGGTCATTTTCTGTAGCAATAGCAAGAGGTTCGCTGGGTGTTCTGACGGTAGTACTAACATCCCCTGATGTTATTAATACTTCAGTTCCAGCTGCATTCAGCTGCGCAGTGGCACCAGACAGAGAGTTTAAGGAATCGGCTGGAATATATAAAATACCGTTTCGTAAAATAGCTGGTCCTTCAAGTGAGGTTTGATAACCGTCAGCTTGCATATACTCATTGTCCGGCGTCAGAACATAACTGCTGCTTCCGTCAGAGATGGTTAAGGTCTTTAAGTTATTATCCCATTTTTGTTCTGAGGTGTAGTATTCCATTAATACTTTTGCAGGTACATAGACCTTATCATCTAGGAAAAAAGGGGAGAGGGTAGGAAGAACGGCTTCACCGTCGACGATTAGTTTCAGTGGTGCTGAAGTAGCTTGTGTTTGGTTAATAGCCATTGTTGTATCCATATCTATGGTTGCCGATGCTCCGCATCCGGCCAAAAAGAGCGTGATAGCTCCGATAGCGATGATTTTATTCATAATTACCTCCAGGATAAAGTCCAGTCCCCTTAAGTATAGAATAAAACAGCGCGTTGTAGGTCACTTTCTATTAACAAAGAGAATACAAGCTTGTTACAGTTCGCTAGTTTTTAATAAAATGCAGGCATCCACGCAATAAACGACGAGTGTAATAGAAAGAAATGAACAAAAGTAAGGAGAGGCAGAGACCGATTGGAAGGCTGAGAATGTTCGGTAAATCATAATCTGGAAAGGCATTTAGTCCTATTCCTTGGATGCCAACAATACCTAGTACACCACCGATAGGTGCAATGATTGCACAGACAACACTCCCCACGGCCCAGACACTAAGGATTGGTACACAGAATAAGATGATGGCTCCTTTGGCGATGTTTTTGAGCACAGTGGCTCCTGACAAATGAGTGCTTTTTTCCATGTAAACTCTCCTTTATGGGTTTAAAAATACAGTTCGGTCAACTTGCGACTTAAGATCCACCGTCAGACTTTTGCTATAGCGGATTTCCCCAATGGTACAACCCGGTCCGACGATGATTTCTTCACCGCACACAAGGTCAGCTGTCGTCCGGTATAACGTTATGTTAGTTCCTTCAATTGTTGTGCAGGTAAGTTTTCGAAAAGGGTGCATCAGCGCATTAATCAACTTGGAAGAGGGTTTAACGATAATGTTACCGTCAGCTCTCATAACCTCGACAGTGCTTCTATTGCCTAAACGGATCTCAATCGATGAATCTGCAGTTAGTCTGTTTATCTTCACAGCACCTTCAGCATAAAAAGTCCCCGCTGCAGCATTTTCTGCTACGGACATGTATCCAGAAGAGCGGAGATTATCTGCTTGGATATTTTGAACGCGCAGACTCCCTAGATTGTTTACCTGATTGGCCTTACAATTGCCCCCAATTGTACAGTCACCAGATACTTTGAGTTTAGAAGTCGAGACGCTCCCTTTGGTACTTAAGTGGCCAAACACATCAACCGTGACCGCATTAATATTCTCTCGAACAAACTGCGAACCTCTTACCTTCAATGGTGGATCGATCATGTCAGTACGTTCATAAGTATTGTTATTATTGGACATTTACAGTACCGTCCTTCGAAATATATTTTAATGATTAAAATATATATTCATTATAATATATAGTCAATATAATAATTTGGGAGTTAAAGCTAAAAAAACACTGCCGTCAGTTTCCTGACAGACAGTGTTTATAGAAAAGAGTATAGCTGATAAGGAGCAAAATGAAGGCTGTTAGTGCATCATTTGTTCCATCAATTTATTTATTTGTTCTAAAGTTCCGGAGATTTTATTCAGATCAGGGGTAGGAAATGCTTCAAATATTGTATGGATACGCTGATCACCTTGTTCTGTAAGGACAATATTGACAACTCTGCGGTCTTCTTTAGTCCGCACCCGTTCAATAAGTCCAGCTTCCTCAAGCTTATCGCACATGGAAGAAGCAGCTCCGGGTGTAACCACGAAGCGTTCAGAGATGTCAGTAATGTTCAAGCTTCCGGTAAGCCGGAGTTGAATCAGCAGCATGATCTGATTGTGAGTCAGGGTTTCCTTTTTAGTGATCATATCAATGAAAAACTGGGATTTCTGCTGCACATTTGCCATAGATTCCATGACCTTATGGATAGCATTTTGTTTCTCTTCCTTTGTGCTCATAACATTGCCTCGCTCCAATTTACTTTAGTTACTAAAATATATAGAAGCTATAATAAGCTTGTCAAGTTGACGGGTTACTGTAGCTTGGTTAGAAAGACTGAAATTAGCGCTGGAACTCTTCTTTTTTTATATCTTGTAATGAAATTGGAAATATATCGTATTAACTGATGAATTTACTTAGCTAAGTGAAAATGTGGTGGGAAAGGAGAGTTCGATTGATGCATGAGCGCGCATTGCTTCATCCTTTTGTAAAAGAGAATATACAGGAAAATGCTGACATAGATGTTTTGTTCACAACGATTTTTGAAACCTACTATAAAAGAATATTTAACTACATCGCTTACCGGGTTAGTTCTCTCCATACGGCTGAGGATCTGACAAGCCTCGTTTTTGAGAAAACGTTGGCGAAACTATCGACCTATTCTCAGGAAAAAGCTCCTTTAGAGGTATGGTTATTCGCCATTGCCAGAAACGTGGTCAATGATCATTACCGGAGTTTTAAAAGGAAAATTTTCTTTTCGCTGGATGCCGTCAAGGAACTGGTTTCTAGCAGGAAAGATCCGGAAAACTTGATCCTCCAGGGAGAACGTAGTGGAAGGCTTAACGAAGCCTTGAATACATTGAGCTCAAAGGAGCGGAATATTGTGGCTCTAAAATTTGGTGCTAATCTGAGAAATAGAGAGATTGCCCAGGTTACGGGAATTTCGGAGAGCAATATCGGTGTGATACTCTACCGGACTATGAAAAAGCTGAAGACTGAAATAGGGAGCGTGGAGCAGCTATGAACAGTAAAGACATACAGCAGAAGTTCTCAGCAGATTTAGATGAAAGTATATATGGAGCGGCAAATGATCTAAAGGGTGCTGGGGAGTACAAGGAGCTGCTGGAGCTAGGCAGGGTTCTGGCCCATCAAGATTTCAGCGAGGGCTCTGACAAAACAGCCATTCTGAATAAGGCACGAAGAAAGTATGCCGGCCAAAAGGAGGAGAAAGGATTGCATACAAAACATAGATTCAGACGTCCTGCTGTTATGCTGGCAACTTTGCTAGTGGTTAGCGTATTAAGTGTAACTTTTGTGCAGCCGTCATTTGCGCAGGAGCTGTTAATGAAAGTATTGCAAACGATAAACTTAGGCCATATTGTAGCCCATGAAGTAGAATTTTCTGCGGATTCCAACGTGATTCCGGATGACTTTAAGGGGAAGATTTTTGATAGCAAAGGAAATGCGCTTGTAACCCTCGACGCTGCTCAAAAGGCAGGTGATATCTACAATGCTGACGGGGAAAAAATCGTCGGAGTTGAAGACAGCAGACTGGTTACGCAATCTGAGAGGGATCAAGAGAAAGAGGAATTGCTGATCGAGAGGGATTCTAGCAAGCTAAACGAATATACGATTTTTGATGTGGGCTTACCGGCGTATTTACCAGAGGGTTATACCTTTGATCGTGCAGAGTTTTATAAGGATAGCAATGGTGATGTGATCCATAGCAAATATATTAATTTATATTTTGTTAATGAAGCTACCGATGAGATCATCTCGATGCAGCAGCGGCACGCGGATTCCGAAACGGCTTATGAGATGTCGACGGATGGCACCATCGAAAAAATGAAGATTAACGGAGTTGATGCTGTATTGGTTAATGGAAAAGGATTGGATTGGGAAGCCAATGGAGTGTTATACGGTGTAACATCTGCTAGCTTGGACAAGAATGATTTGATCAAAGTTGCTGAGTCTATCCGCTGACTGATTTTTTAGAAAGATAGGTGGTTACTATTCGAGTATAACGGGTAAGGGGATGATCCATATGGATCTCCCCTTTTTCGCTTTATTGAGGGCACATGCAAACAACGATTGGGAGAATATAGCTTTACTTCGTACAACTATATTTCTGCGAAACAACGCTTCGATGGATATAATTGTATTTCGTACACTTATTTTCACGATTTACACCACTATAGGAGATTTCTCTGCTTTTTAGTTGTATAGAATACACTTAAAATCAGAGTAAACCCTTTTGCATACGGAATAAGTGTACAGAATGCAGTTATCTCATAGATTTCGGCAGGGTCCGGCCAAAGCTGGTGTGAAAAGCTGAAGATCAGCTTCCACCGCCCATAATCTGCTCAAGCAAAGCTGAAGACCAGCTTCCGCCGACTTCATCTACTCCAATAAGCCGCTGCAGAGTAAGAACACCAGGCAGCGATTCTCCAATAACCGGAAAATCGCTGCCTGGTTGTTTTTTTAAAATAAATCGAACGATTTATTCTCTATTTACCAATACATAGTGTAAGACCGAAGGAGGGATTGAGAGGGATGAAACATCCAAATGAATATTCTCAGCTCATTGCGCTTACGCTAGCCGGCAGCCGTGAAGCGTACAGTGAACTATATGAAGCAACGATTCGGGATGTGTATCAGACCGTTCATTTTCTCGTTCGCGAAACCTCCGATGTGGATGATGTTGTTCAGGAGATTTATATTCAGGTGCACCGGTCGCTTGAGCAATTTGACGTCAATCGTCCTTTTAGGCCTTGGCTTATGGGGCTGGTTATGCGGCAAATTCATGCCTATCGAAGAAAGAGATGGACGCATCTCCGAATGGTCAAAAAAGTAGAGCAGACTGATCTAAGGATGGAACCTGATTTCACTAGTGATGTTGTGGACAGGTTAGCTAACCACCGTCTACTAGCAAGTGTTGATCGTCTTCCATTTAAGCTGAAGCAGGTGATTATTCTGCACTATTTAAATGAATATTCACAGGAAGAAAGTGCCGCGATACTGGGTATCCCTCTGGGTACGGTGAAATCCCGTATTCATGCTGCACTGCATAAGCTTCGTCAGAAGCCAGAAAATCATACTCTTTTTAAGGGAAAGGTGGAGGACCTGCATGAATTTCAATGAAGAGTTACGGACAGTTCTGCAGGAAGAGGCGAGAAATCTAAGTGCCCCACCGGAACTGAAGGAGCAAATACTAAATCAGACCGAGACTAGGTTAGGGGGAAGACGAATGAAAAAATGGCTTGTAGCAAGCATTTTGGCGGCTGCATTATTAATTCCTACTGGAGCATATGCCGGATATAATTATTTGGCGGATACCCTGTATGGCTCACAAGCAACTGCTGCTACGATTGGAGTAACCCAGCAACAATATGACAGGCTTGAAGCCAAACTGCAGAGCGCGAAGCAAAGTTTTAACGAAGAGGAATTCACAAAATTGATGTCATTACTAGAGGAATTGGGAGCTTACAATCTGCAAATGGCCGATGCTGAAGGAGTCTTTCACCTGCAACAGTTAAGTGCGAAGGATCAAAAGGCATATAACGATTTACAGGTTGAGCTTAAACCTTATTTTGAGAAAATGAATGAAACGGAAATCCCTAAGGCAAAGGCGGCTGTCGTTGATCGTGATACTTTCTGGGATGGCTTGCTGGAAAAAGCAGAACAGAGGCTTACTAAAGAAGAGTTTGCGGAGATCGAACAATTAATAAATGAGTTGCAAAGCTATGATGCCAAGGTATTTGATGCAGATGGAAGTGTTCATATGGATCGGCTTTCGAAAGAGGAGATACAAAACCAAGAGAAGTTAATTGAAGCGCTCGGCCCTTATATAAATAAGCTGGACATGATGATTAAACCTAGTTCTTAGTTGAATTTAAATGCATGTATTGAATAACTATGGATAGAAGTAACATTAGAAAAGCCACCAGAAAAGGTCTAATACACCTTGTGTTCTGGTGGTTTTTTACATTCGGCTAATTTGTATTTTATACATCACTAATTGAATAAATGTATAATCAATTGAGTCAAAAAAAGTATTTGACCACTGGAATAATTAGACATATTATTATTTAAATACTATTGATCTATATATGAATCATGATGGCGAAAGGTGGCTTTGATCATGAAGCAGATGACCATTCGTGCAGAACTGGCGGACTACCTCAAGAAGAATGGAATAACAATTAATCAATTCGCAGAGGTATCTAAAGTAAATTCAGGCACGATTAGCAACATTATGAATGGGAATCGTCCTATAGCCATGCAGCAATTAGATCGGATTACAAAAGGTATGGGATTAGAGGAAGGCTGCTTTTACGATATGTATGTGGAGGAGTGTTTTATACATTCCAATCCCAATTGGAGACGTCTTCGACCTTTTCTATATCGCTGTGCTGAACTAGATAAGCTGGAATGTATAAGCCGGGTGATTGGAATCATGATGGACAGCCTATCTTATACACACCCGTTGTTTGATACAGCAGAAGATTTCTTTGCACAAGGGAAATATGAAGCTGCAGCGTTGTTATACCGGAGTGTGGCGGAGAGTGAGAAGTATCAGCATTCAGAGCGGCTGGCTTTTTGCCAATACAGATTGTTTACGATTGCTCTAGGGGGCGATCAGGATGTGAATTTGCGGGCAGCGGTGCAGTTTGAGGGCTTTGTAAATCGGCTTGATGAAGTTGATCAGCTTGACGCACTGAAGGTTCTGGCG
Organism: Paenibacillus sp. FSL H8-0315; assembly: GCF_038005365.1. NCBI lineage: Bacteria > Bacillati > Bacillota > Bacilli > Caryophanales > Paenibacillaceae > Paenibacillus > Paenibacillus sp. FSL H8-0315. The sequence continues at coordinate 4,581,710 of NZ_JBBOTA010000001.1, forward strand.
AATACATATAGCGCTTTGAGGCATTGGGATAAGGTAATGGTAATGACTAAGGAATTGGGCAAAAAAGCATCCATTCAATATAATTATAATAATGAGCGAGCCAGAAAAAACGGGGTACAAAAGGAACCTGCAATGCCCTTATTTTCATATATTTTATATTCTTATGTGTTACGTTCAGTAGTTTACAGAGAGCTTGGAGATTATGATAGAGCATTGCATTATATCAACCTTTACATGGACATGAGCTGGATTCGTGAGGATACGGAGGAAGCTTTGCAACTCATGAATCAATGTATGGGTTGGGCGCAGGCTAATATTTTTTTGCTGAAAATTTTAAAAGGTGATGCAGCAATGCTTCCGGAATATGTGACCTATATTGAAGATAGAAAAGAAGAATTTCTTCCAGGCCTGTTCAAAATCCTTCAGGCAGCCAACCACTATGATTTTAATGTGGATGATATTCTTCAGCGGTTTGAGCAAGAAATATCAGATTTTAGAGATCAGCAGAGAAATCTTAAATGTTATAATCGACAAATTATCGAAGATAGATACACTTTTTTTATGGCTGAAATAGCATTGTATTATATAAGAAGAGGAAAATATGAGCTTAGTATAAAATATATAATGGATAGTTTGGAGAATTCTGTGAGGATTAATAACGAATCATGTATAATTAAGTGTGTCGGAATGTTTGAGCAGCTTCGGCATACTGCATCTTTAGAAACGCAGAAGGAGTACCAGAATCTGCTTAGAATCAATGAAAAGAAAAATTGTTTTGTTATTGACAGTGCTTAGTAGTGATAGTTTCATAGAAGATATCAATAAAGAGAGTTCTCTGATTAAATCTGGAATCGCTTTTTTTTCAATTCTAGTAATGCACTTCAATGTAAAATTAAGAATTTGACATATACCTCTAAAATATTACATTAGGGAGGTAGTGTTAATGAATGATCAGGAAATTATCCAAAAGAGAATAGAGGGTGCTAGAAACAAACTTTATTTGATGGAGAGGCAACATGGAGGGCTTTCGCATCCAAATGTGATCAGACAGTCCATGAGATTAGATGAATTAATTAATCAGTACAATAAAGCAGTACATAGTGATAACGAGAATTGAAGAGAATGGTTAAAACACCCTACATAATGATATTGCAACTTCTGATGAAGTATAGAGCCAGCGCTGTGCGCGGGCTTTTTGGCTTGTTGGAGCTCATAAAATAAATCAATGCTGCACGCTTGTCATGCCCGTCTGCATATTGCGGCCAAGTCCCTCATAGACATGTACTAATCAATGCATTCAAAACAGGTTAAGGGGATGATGTCATGCGCCGGATAACATGGGTACTCGCGATCATTATGAGCGTGGCCCTGGTGATGACGGGGTGCGGGAAGAAGGATGCCGCTTCCGTAGTCAAGGATTTGAACAATGTGGCTGACAAGTTGGAAAGTAAGCAGGGAACGTACCAAGGTTCTGGCACAATGACCCTGTATACCGGGGAACAGCCGCAGGAGTATAAGGTAGAGGTATGGTACAAGAATCCTTCCTACTACCGGATCAGCTTGGCAAATGTTCAGAAGGATATTACGCAGATCGTACTTCGTAATGATGAGGGAGTGTTCGTACTCACACCAAGTATGAATAAGAGCTTCCGTTTCCAAAGCGATTGGCCGGATGATCAAGGTCAGGTCTATCTGTATCAGACGTTGGTTCGTGGCATAGTTTCGGATAATAATCGCCAATTTGTGGAAGATGGGGATAACTATGTGTTCGAGGTAGCCGCGAATTATCAAAGCAATGCCCTTGTACGGCAAAAGATTTGGCTTGATAAAAAGACTTATGAACCTAAACAGGTTCAAGTCTCGGATTCTGAAGCGAAGGTAGTTGTAAACGTGAAGTTTGACACCTTCAAATTCGATACGGATTTCACCAAGGATTCTTTTGATATGGAAAAGAACATGGCCTCGGGTAAGTCCGCAGAGAGCACAGTAGCTGAGGTTGATGAGAATGGTAATCCAATTACAGCTCCTGAAGGCCAAGAACCGGCTGAGCAACCAGTGGCTGCAGAGCTTGGAGACTTTGGGATCATTGAACCTGATTATATTCCAGCTGGTGTAGAGTTTAAGGACTCGCATAAATTGGAGGGGAACAAAGACCATGCTGTTCTCATCCGATATGATGGGATTTATCAGTACACTATTATGGAATCCCGTCCACTGGACCGTGCGGTAGCACTGGCGCCTGGAACCCTGAAAGACCTTGGTTTTACATGGGGAGTTCTGAGTGGGGATGAGCAGCAGACATTGACTTGGATGTCTGAGGGAGTAGAGTACCGAATTACAAGTGCCAATCTTCCTGCTAATGAAATGATGCAAATTGCCGCTTCTATGGAGGCACAATCGGGTAAATAATAAAAAGTAGGCGGATACTGCGTTTTGTGGGATTCTTTCCTCTACAACGTAGTATCCGCTTTTCTTTATTTGCCGGGGCTCCAGCACACATTGACAGCCACCTTCTGTAGCATTACCATTGGTACTAAGACAATGATTAATGCAATGCAGCAATGACGTTTTACTACAACGTAAGAAGGTGACTTGAAGTGCAAGCAAGCTATCGACCGACAGTAGCCGAAATTAATCTGGATGATTTGCGTGCCAATTACGAAGCCTTTCGCCGCTACTTGCCGGCAGAGACAAAGTTTATGGGATGCGTCAAAGGAAATGCGTACGGCCATGGAGCAGTGGAAGTGACACGGGAGCTGGAAAGACTCGGAGCAGATTATGTTAGTGTGGCTTTTTTGGATGAAGCATTGGAGCTGCGTCAGGCGGGAATACTGATTCCTATACTGGTGCTTGGCTACACTTCCCCAGAAGGAATAGCCGTTGCCTGGGAGAACCATGTAACTGTAACACTGTTCACACCGGAGGTACTGGAGGCTATAAGACAGCTTCCTATAGATCCGGAACATCGGCTGAAGGTGCATATCAAGATTGATAGCGGGATGGGACGACTGGGTCTTTTACCAGCTGACGCACCTGCATTTATCTCTGAAGTGCAGTCTGTTGCGCAGGCGGAGCTGGAGGGTATGTTTACCCATTTTGCCAAGGCAGACGAACAAGACAAAAGCTATACACTGGAACAGCATCGACGGTTCATGAGCGTGGCGGAAACGCTGCGGGAGCAGAACATTCAGATCCCGATCATACATACGGGCAATAGCGCTACGGCCATTGATTCACCTTATTTATCCAGCAACATGGTGCGTGTAGGCATCAGCTTGTACGGATTTTATCCCTCCACAGAGGTGAACCGTCAACTGGTAGAACTACGTCCGGTATTGACGCTGAAGACGCAGGTTGTATATGTCAAAAGCCTGCCTGCCGATTGGGGCGTCAGTTACGGCACTAGGTACATCACAGAGAGCGAGGAGATTATTGCAACGCTACCTGTGGGGTACGCAGATGGATATTCCCGCATGCTAACTGGCAAAGCGGAGGTGCTAATACGTGGACGCCGCGTTCCTGTCGTCGGAACAATCTGCATGGATCAGTGTATGGTATCACTCAAATCTTTCGCTGCAGAAGCGGAAAAAATTAAAGCAGGCGAAGAAGTTGTTCTCATCGGCCGTCAAGCTGACGTGATGATCACGGCAGACGAGTTGGCTCTCCAGCTTGGAACAATTCACTACGAGGTTATCTGCATGTTGGCTCATCGGGTGCCCCGCGTTTATATAAGTGAAGGCACACTTCCTAAATTAGTAAATGCTCTGCTCACAAACTGAAAGTTCTTGACAGTGATGTTATACAAGGGAGAAAATAGAAGGAATTGTATCGTATTAGGAGATGTGACTAAAAGCCTATACGAACCACCATTTCTAGTTTATAATGGGATGCAGCATACTTGATATACTGGCGGCATATATTCCTTGTATAAAATTCCTTGTATATTGTAACACTGGAACACAAGGGCAGAAGGTTTGTGGGGGTGGAAGAGAAGGTGGCTAATTTGCAGAACACCAAAAGAATCATGATCAGCTTGCCCGATCATCTCTTGCAGGAAGTGGACGGAATTGTTCAATTGGAGAATTCCAACCGGAGTGAATTGATTAGGCAGGCCATGAAGCTGTACTTGAGCGAACGGAGGAAACGTTCCATCCGGGAGTCCATGCAGCGCGGCTACATGGAAATGGCTAAGATCAACTTGACCATGGCATGCGAGGCTTTCCTCGCGGAGGAAGATGCAGACAGCACTCTTGGCCGCTTAGTAAGCGGGGTGTAGACATTGATCGTTAAACGTGGCGATGTTTTTTTTGCTGATCTTTCGCCGGTTGTAGGTTCTGAACAAGGCGGAGTAAGGCCAGTTCTGGTCATCCAGAACGATATTGGCAATCGCTTTAGCCCGACGGTAATTGTGGCTGCAATCACAGCCCAAATCCAGAAGGCTAAGTTACCTACACATGTGGAAATTGACGCAGCTGCTCATGGCTTTGACAGAGATTCTGTTATTTTGCTGGAACAGGTTAGGACGATTGACAAACAACGCTTAACTGACAAGATCACCCACCTTGATGATGAAACGATGAAAAAGGTGGATGAATCGCTGCAAATCAGCCTTGGTCTGATTGATTTTTAATCACCCTAGGTTATAGATAACTCATGAGATTGGCGCTCGGGTACGAATCCGGGCGTCTTTTAATATGCGTTTTTGCGTATAGTAAATAAAGAATCGTTAGGTCTTCACTTTTTGAAAATGATCTGATATTATTAGACCGTACGGTCGGTTTAGGAGGTGCTTAGAATCAAAGGACGCTCAGACGGAGAAGAAACTAAAAAAAGAATTGTGCGCAAGGCCACGCAGCTGTTTGTACAAAAGGGTTATGCTGCCGTAACTATGAATGAAGTTTGTGTAGCCTCGAATGTCAGTAAAGGCAGTCTGTATCACCATTTTCCGAGCAAGGATGAGCTTTTTCTATTTGTAGTGGAAGTGGATACGTTAGAGTGGCTGCAAGCGTGGGATGATAAGAAACAGGAAATTGTAGGGATCGAAGAACGATTTTATGCGTTAGCCGAACACTACGCAAATGATTTTCAGAATCCATTGATTCATGCGCTCGAGGAATTCTCCAGAAGCAGATGCCACCCGGAAGAGATTAGCAAGCGGCTTTCACTTCTTTATGAAGCAGCCTCACATGCTTGTCGTGATCTTTTGAAGGAAGGTATTGAAACGGGATATTTGGTAAAAGGCGACTTAGAGAACTATGTAATCATCGTGAGTGGCATGCTTGAAGGGATTGGAAGAGTTTCTGAATTCTCGATTCATGAGAAGACCCAGGAGGATATAAAAAAATATTACCGGGAAGCAGTAAATTTATTATTACAAGGGATCCGTACGGGGTAAGATAACGAGGGGCATGAAAAGAAGCTTTACATTCAGGAACATGAAGGCTGAAGCTTCTCAAAGGCACCGGAATAGGAAGGGTTATTTTTTTACTATTATTTAGACCGGATGGTCGGTCTTAACATGCATAATATTCGAAGTTTTGGCTTTAAACACACGGAGGGTTAATACAATGTCATTGTTACTTAGAAACAGAGGCGCTATGCTGCTTGTTATGCTTAATATTTTTCTGGCTTTTACTGGAATTGGGCTAGTAGTCCCAATAATGCCAACCTACATGAATGAGCTTGGGATCAGCGGAAGTACTGTCGGTCTCTTGGTCGCCTCCTTCTCGCTTGCCCAATTATTAATATCGCCATTTGCCGGCAGATTATCCGACAGAATCGGTAGAAAAAAGGTGATTGTAGCAGGTTTGATCGTGTTTGCGATATCGGAGCTGATTTTTGGTCTGGCCAATGTACCCTGGCTCTTGTTCGTTTCGAGATTGCTTGGTGGTGCAGGAGCTGCTTTAATTATGCCGGCAGTTATGGCTTATGTAGCGGACACGACTTCTTTTGAAGAGAGAGCTAAAGGAATGGGGCTAATTAATGCAGCCATTACCACCGGCTTTATTATTGGTCCTGGGATTGGCGGTTATCTTGCTGAGCTTGGAATGCGGGTACCCTTTTTCTGTGCAGCTGGGGCAGCTGGAGTTGCAGCTCTAATTACAGTTTTAATTTTGCCTGAGTCTCTATCTGAAGAGAAACGTAAGGAAGCGACGTTATCAAAAAATAATCAGGAAAGCTTCTTGACGCAGCTGATGCGTTCTTATCGCGAACCGTATTTTTTCGGCTTAATTATTGTATTTGTTATGGCTTTTGGGCTGGCTAATTATGAAACGGTGTTCGGATTGTTCGTGGACCATAAATTTGGCCTTACACCTAAGGATATCGCTTTTGTAATTACCTTTGGTTCTATTGCAGGTGCGGTGGTGCAGGTGTCCGCGTTTGGCTGGATCTTGAATAAATTCGGGGAGAACAAGGTGATCTCCACTTGTCTTATAGTCTCATCATTGTTTATTCTGCTGACCTTGTTTGTAAGCGGCTTTTGGGCGATTATTACGGTTACCTTTATTGTGTTCTTTGCAATGGATATTCTGCGTCCAGCAGTAGGCACACAGCTTTCCAAGATGGCCGGAGAATCGCAGCAAGGTTTCGTAGCGGGAATGAACTCAGCTTATACAAGTCTCGGAAATATTGCTGGGCCTATCGTCGCAGGGTATTTGTTTGATCTTAGTATTAACTTCCCATATGGGGCAGCCGCGCTCGTTCTGGCTTTGTGTTTTGTATTGTCACTGAGTTCCGGAAAACGGGGAATGGGACAGCGGGCGTAATCGCCGAATCCGGGCTCTGACCACTCTACCATGCCTCGCTTTATCGCACAGCGGTTCAGTACAAAGCGCGCTATTCGGGCTGGTCTTTGGTGCAGAGCCGAATCTGTGATACTATTTTAATTATGAGATCAAGATATGTATAAGCAGATTGTGTACGGGAAGAGGGATACTAATGGCGGTAGATAACAGCAATACGGAAGTCATTACGGATGAGGCAAACGCACAGCGGGAGCAGGAATTGATAACCGTAGCGATTGCCAAGGAATTGAACATTAGTCTGAAACAGGTACGCACTACGGTAGGACTGCTGGATGAGGGAAATACAATTCCGTTCATCGCCAGATATCGGAAGGAAATGACGGGTGAGCTGGACGAGAATGCGCTTCGTGATATTGAAGAACGGCTGGGTTATCTTCGCAATCTAGGCGAACGTAAAAAAGACGTTATACGCAATATTGAGGAGCAGGGCAAGCTGACCAAGGAGCTTCATGAGCAAATTATCAATGCGGTCAAGCTTCAGGAAGTAGAGGACTTGTATCGTCCCTTCAAGCAAAAGCGTAAGACGCGGGCTAGTGTTGCGAAGGAAAAAGGACTTGAGCCGCTTGCTAACTGGATCTTGGAGCAGCAAAGACAAGGGGATCCACAGACTGAAGCATCGAAATATATTGATGTGGAAAAGGGAGTAGAGAGCGCAGACCAAGCGCTGCAAGGCGCACTGGATATCATTGCCGAGAACATAGCAGATGATCCTGCGATCCGCTCTTGGGTTCGCCAGTATACAGCAAGTCAAGGTATTCTTGTGTCTGAAGCAAAGGATGCAGAACAAGAATCTGTATACGAAAATTACTATAGTTACCGTGAACCTGTACACAAAATGCCACCTCACCGCATCCTAGCAATTAACCGTGGTGAGCGTGAAAATATATTAAAGGTAGGCATTGAGGTCGTCACTGATAAAATTCATGCCTATATCGCACGGAAGATCATTAAAGGGCCATCCCCGGTGAAGGAACTGCTGGAAGCAGTGACTGAGGATGCCTACAAACGTTTGATTGCTCCTTCTGTAGAGCGTGAAGTTCGTGGAGAGATGACCGAACGTGGGGAGAACCAGGCGATTTCGATCTTCTCTGGCAATCTACGTAGCCTGCTGCTGCAACCGCCAGTAAAGGGACGTTGTGTGCTGGGTGTTGACCCTGCATACCGTACTGGCTGTAAGCTGGCTGTTGTAGACGATACAGGTAAGCTGCTAGAGGTAGCTGTGACCTATCCGACGCCGCCGAACAACAAGAAGCTCGAAGCTGCTGCTAAGTTCAAAGAGTTGATTGCTAAGTACGGCATTCAGCTCATCGTAATCGGCAATGGTACAGGCTCGCGTGAAACGGAGCAGTTTACAGCAGAAGTGATTGCCGAGATTGGCAATCCAGAGTTGGCGTACCTGATCGTTAATGAAGCGGGAGCGAGTGTCTATTCGGCTTCCAAGCTGGCGCAGGAGGAATTCCCGGATCTGGATGTAGCGGAGCGCAGCGCGGCTTCTATCGCCCGTCGTGTGCAAGACCCGCTGGCGGAGCTGGTGAAAATCGATCCGAAAGCTATTGGTGTGGGACAGTACCAGCATGACGTCTCCCAAAAGCATCTGGAGGAGAGTCTTAAAGCCGTCGTGGAATCAGCGGTAAACCATGTTGGCGTGGATGTGAACACGGCATCTCCTGCCTTGCTCTCTTATGTAGCAGGGGTTAATGGAACAATTGCTAAGAATATCGTTAAATTCCGGGAAGAGAACGGCAAGTTCACGACTCGGAAGCAGCTGCAAAAGGTACCTCGTCTAGGTGCCAAGTCCTATGAGCAATGTATCGGCTTCCTGCGGATTCCGGGTGGAGACAACACCTTGGACCGCACGCCTATTCACCCCGAGTCCTATCCGGTGGTGGATCGTTTGTTCCGTGAGCTAAGCCTCGATGTGAATAAGCTTGGCAGCAAAGAAGTGGCCTCACAGCTTGAGGTGCAAAATGCCGAGGAGCTGGCTGTGAAGCTGGATGTCGGCGTACCTACGCTGCGCGACATCCTGGAGAGCTTGCAGCGTCCGGGCCGCGATCCGCGCGAGGAGCTGCCGTTGCCGATCTTCCGCACTGATGTGCTGAAGATCGAGGACCTGGTTCCTGGCATGGAAATGCAGGGAACCGTCCGCAATGTTATCGATTTCGGCGCATTCGTCGATATCGGCATCAAAAACGATGGGCTGGTGCATATTTCCCAGCTCAGCGGCAGCTTTGTAAAGCACCCGATGGACGTTGTCTCCGTAGGAGACAATGTTACCGTCTGGGTGATGGGGGTTGACCTGAAGAAGGGCCGGGTCAGCTTGACGATGCGTCCGCCGCGTGTTGAGGCGGGAAGCGTAAAGTAGACAGATCGCAGTGATCCTCAAAGAACGACAACAAGAAGCCAGTCTCCATTATTGGGGACTGGCTTCTTGTTGATTATTTTCAGCTGGAACCCTTTTTGTCATTATAGAAGTGAAGGACGTGCACTCTTTGGGTAAGTTTAGAGTAACAGTTGAACTAATGGCTTATTACTAGGAGGAGATAGATGTGGGAAATCCATTGAAAGAATTAAAAAATAGTGTGAATGGCCTGAAGCAATCCCTTGACGGAGTTAAGCAATCAGTAGAGGGGTTGAAAGAACCTATAGATGAGATGAAGGGAAACATTCAGATCACGTTGGAGCAGGCGAAGGACAGATCTGAGGGATTCAAATCGGAGATCAATCGTATGAAGGAATGTGTGGAGGAAACTAAGCTGGTTGTTAATGAGGCGAAGGAAACGGTAATGGAGGCGGGTGAGGTGCTTTACACTCAGAAACGCTATAAAAGATTGTTGAAGAAGCAAAACCGAAAAACGCAGCCTGCAAAGGCAGGCCGCCGTTTACTATAATCAGCCGGAAGTCCAAACATTTACCGCAGTTACGTAATCTTTTTAATTATAGGAATGAGAAGGAACCGCATTTAAAAAAATCTGCAACAGCTCATTTACCGAAGCCTCCATATTGGAACGTTGCTCAGCTGCAAGCCAATCCTCTTGAATGATGATATAGCTGCAGGAGCTGCTTTTTAAATAGCTGTATATTATTTGTGCTTCGTCAATTTCATGGCGGCCGATCGCTGCCGGGGTCTGATTGGGTTCACTGTGAAAAGTGGTCATAATCGCTGACTTTATTGCCGCTTGCAGGTGGGTGATATCCGGTTGATCATATTGTAGCTTGGTATGGGACAGGATACGGTTGCCCTTGAGCAGAATGAGTTTAAGCGTCTGTTCATTCATGGCCTCAAGAACAGCAATATTCTGATTCTCTTGAGCGAATTCGATGACCTTCTCTTTGTGAATCAGGAAGCTGACAGCTCCAATATAATCTCTGTATTTGGCGGCGGTTTCGAAGTCATAGTGCTCCGCGGCCACTGCCATCCGTTGCTCCATTTCCTCGAGGATACTGGAATCTGAGCCGTTTAGTAAGCCAATGACCCGATCAATAATTTTATTATATTGAACAGCGGCATCTCCGCCTGCACACATCCCTATGCATAGGCCAAGCGAGTGGTTTAGGCATAGGGAATTTTTAAAGCTAGGGTTACTGCAAAGGATTTTTGAGCTTTCTTTAATGCCTTGCACTGCCCGTTCCACCGTGCTTCTGCTTGTATAGGGACCCAAAATCTGAGTGCCTTCTTTGACCGCAGGATCATAGGTAATCTCTAACGAACGTATTTTTTCATCCGCTCCTATTACGATATAGGTATAAGCCTGCGGGTTTTTCATTTTTTTATTGTACATGGGTTTGATCTCTTTAATTAATTTGCATTCCAGCATAAAGGCTTCAAATTCGGTATCCGTAAGGATGATTTCCAGATCTTTAATATTTCTTACAAGCTGCTTAACCTTTGGGGAATGAGACTTTGAGTTTTGAAAATAGGATTGGACTCTCCGTTTTAACTGTTTTGCCTTGCCAACATATATAATATGACCGAGATTATCCTTCATGAGATAAACGCCGGGAGTTAGGGGAAGGCTTTTAAGTTTTTCTGTTAAATGAATGGTAACCCCGCCCTCTCATAAGAGTTGTATGATTGATAGTTTTAGTATAAGCTTGCAACCTTCATTTGTTCAAATCAGTCTAAAGAGTGAAGGATCAAAGCTGAGGGGGGATCTCATGTATTTCGCAAAAAACATCGGTGGGCTGGCGCTCATAGCAGCTATGTTATGGCTTACAGCATGTAGCGGAACGCCAGAAGCGGGAAGGGAGCCGAAGCAGACGCCAGTGCAGACACAAGAGCAGACGGAAAAGCAGAAGCCAGAGCAGTCACAAATGCAGACGCCAGAGCAGACATCAACTGCACAGTCAGCGGCTACTACGGAATCACCACAGGAGGCGGGGACATCAAGTACGGAGCAGCCGCAGGATCTAGAGGGATTGCCGCCATTAGTTGAGGAAGCGGCGTCTACGGTAATGAACTCCATTAAGAATAAGGACATGAAGCAATTAGCGGCATGGGTACATCGGGAGAAAGGGCTACGTTTCTCTCCATATGCATACGTGGATACAAAAAATGATCTTGTATTCACCCAGGAGGAAGTAGAAGGATTAATGAATGATTCCACCAAAAGAGTCTGGCGAACCTTTGCTGGCTCCGGTGATTTAATCGAGCCGACATTCGCAGATTACTACAAGAGGTTTGTCTACGATGCGGACTTCATTCAGAAGGCCGAAATTGCTGTGAACAAGGGGCTTGGGCAAGGGGCGACGATCAACAACTTAAACGAAGTGTATCCTAAGGAGCAATATGATTTCGTTGAATATCATATTGCTGGTATCGATCCTTCTGTCGAGGGTATGGATTGGCGCAGCCTGCGTCTAGTTTTTGAGAAGATCGGAGAAGACCATGCATTAGTCGGCATTATTCATGATCAATGGACGCCTTAGCTTACGGACCCAGATGACGCTATTATGGACGCTGTTTGCCTGCTTCAACGGATTATTCACATCCATTGATATACGCTGAGCCTTACGGACCCAGATGACGCTATTCGCGTGTTTTTAGCGATAAGAGCACAGTTTCGGACTCCAGTGCAGCTATTCATTACAAAAAGGCACATTTATGGTGCTTTTTGTGCCGATAGCGACGATGGAGTCCTTTAGTAGTCCAAATGTGCGATTATACTGCGAATAAGGTCATCTGGGTCCGATAGCTACTGCATACCCATCCGCTGCAAACCCATCTGTTGCACACCTAGTTGCTGCACCTAACTGCTGCACACCCATCTGCTACGTTCGCATACCGCAAACATTGGAGCATCGCTGACCTGTATTTTGTTTTTGACTACCTGCTTCAACGGATTATTCACATCCATTGATATACGCTGAGCCTTACGGACCTAGATGACGCTATTCGCGTGTTTTTAGCGATAAGAGCACAGTTTCGGACTCCAGTGCAGCTATTCATTACAAAAAGGCACATTTATGGTGCTTTTTGTGCCGATAGCGACGATGGAGTCCTTTAGTAGTCCAAATGTGCGATTATACTGCGAATAAGGTCATCTGGGTCCGATAGCTACTGCAACCCCATCCGCTGCAAATCCTTCTGATGCACACCTAGTTGTTGCAACCTAGTTGTTGCACACCTAACTGCTGCACACCTAACTGCTACACACCTAACTGTTGCACACCTAACTGTTGCACCTAGCGGTTGCACACCATCTGCTACGTTCGCATACCGCAAACATTGGAGCATCGCTGACTTGTATTTTGTTTTTGGCTACCTGCTTCAGCGGATTTTCATATCCATTGATATACGCTGAGTATTACGGACCCAGATGACGCTATTCGCGTGTTTTTAGCGATTAGGGCATAGTTTCGGACTCCAGTGCAGCTATTCATTAGAAAAAGGCATATCTATGGTGCTTTTTGTGCCAATAGCGACGGTGGAGTCCGATAGTATCGTGAAATTGGCATTTTTCTGCGAATAAGGTCATCTGGGTCCGATAGCAGCTGCGTCCGTGCAAAAATGATCTAATCCCTGGAAGTTTGATGTTCATCCCCGTCAAGTAGCTTCATGCACACAAAAATGACCTAATCGCTCGAAGTTTGATGTTCATCCCCATCAAGTAGCTTCATGCACACAAATATGATCTAATCGCTCGAAGTCTGATGTTCATCCCCGTCAAGTAGCTTCATGCACACGAATATGACTTAATCGCTCGAAGTCTGATAATCACTGCCAAGTAATCAGCATTTCTGAGCCTGAGTTAGCTTGCGAACCCAGCGACGTTATTTGCAAATTTATTGCGATTGGAGCACAGTTCGGGCCCAGTGCAGCTAGTCGTTAGAAATAGGCCCATATTGGATGTTTTTTAAGACAATAGCAATTATGTAGTTCGATAGCGGCTGCATCCGTTACCTTATCATTCGGAGTTTGGAGTTGGGATAAAGGGGGAAGGAACAACAAGGGATGCTTCAGTAGCCATATGATGGCTTTTGAGGCATCCCTTATTTGTTTATAAAAATGAACTTAGATACCTGAGGAAAGGGAAGAGAGGCGAAGGGGAACTTTGGGACTGTAGGAGCGATAGCAACCGCTGCTAAGATTTCCATGGGAAAGCCATCTTCGTAAGCATAAGCTTCTCCGTATCTCAGCCGTCATAAACGGTAGCTGGAAATCCAAATATTCACCGCAGCTGCGACTGACTCTTAACTCTAAAACCCTCAAGTTCAATTTATATTATTGTGCCGCGCTAGACGAATAAGAGGCGGAGCCAGTTACAGGTTGAGCGATAGCTTTGTATCCATCTGGCAGATAAGTGGCAACAGATGCTTTTGTGATCACCTGCGCGTACATTTTCCCTGGTTCAGGAGCAGTCACGTTAAAGTAAATTACAGCCGTATTGTCTTTACCAAATTCGATTCGCTCAATCACCAGCCCATACCCGGGGTTAGGTAGATTATTAACGGTAAGGGTGGCTTTATTTACGCCTTCACCCGCTTTGGTCAACGTAACCTCTGTTTCGTAGGTTGGAGTAGTGGGACTGCCATTAGATACAATTACACGTTTAGCAAAAGCGGCTGCATCATAGATCAGAGCGGCTGCTTCAGAGCGGGTAATAGCATCATTCGGCCGGAAACTACCGTTCTTATCGAGTGTGGCAATATGTGTATTCAGCAGGATCTGGAGACTATTTATAACCTCTGTAGAGAGTTTATCGCCATCCTTAATGTCTACATACATCAGCGTAACAGGGAAGTTACCTTTACTTTGCAACGCTTGCGTCAATAAGTGCGCGAACTGAGCACGGGTGATAGTTCCATTAGGATCCACTGTACGGTCGAGTGAAAGACCATTTTCCTTGGCAGTCAGGAAAGCCGAAGCATACCAGGCCTTGTCGTTCACTTTATCAAAATAATCACTGGCTTTGGAAGAACTACTACCTGCCGCTGGTTGCGGAGTCAGATTCAGACCCCCAACGATGAATTGTATCCCTTGCGCAAAGCTTACTTTAGATTTAGGAGCAAACTTATCTTTGTCAACTCCGTTTATAATCCCCTCTTTATGCAAAGAGTTGATTTTTGCTTCCGCAGGATCACCTTTCAAATCTGAAAAAGCAAAAGCGGATGCCCCAAAAGACACACTCGCTGCCAAAATGCCGCAGGCTATAGTCATTTTTTTAGCGTTATTTATGAATAATGGTTTTTTCATTTGCGTCACCTCCATACTCTTAGATGGTAGATTAGACCAAAATGTTGCATAGAATTTAAAATATTATAACGGTTCAAGTAAAATATTATCCACGCAGTAGCGATTCGGCACCATCTACATAAATTTCAGTTCCCGTCACATGAAAAGATTCATCCGATGCGAGAAATAATACCAGATTGGCAACCTGCTCAGGCTTACCCGGTGCATTTTCCAGCGGATGATTACCTTCCGGAAACTCCACAGGAATCTTCACTTCTTGAAGATCATCGCTTTTATACGTATTATCTCCAATTTGTGTATCGATTGATCCAGGACAGATGGCATTTACACGGATGCCGTATTGCGCCAGCTCTAGTGCAGCCATTTTCATAAAAGCAACTTGTCCTGCCTTGGAAGATGAGTAAGCGGAAGCGCCAATGTTCGAGAATACTCGGTTGCCGTTAATGGAGCTGGTGATAATGATGCTGCCACCATTTTCTTTCATGTGGGGGATGGCGTATTTTACTGTGGCAAAGGTGCTGCGTAGGTTGGTATTCAGTGTCTGGTCCCAATCTTCGATTTCTAGTGTTTCGATGGGAGACCATGTACCATTAATGCCAGCATTGGCAAAAATAATATCAATCTTCTGGGCCGCCTCCCCAACCTTACGAATACTTTCTTCGACCAGACCTGGATTGGAGACATCGCATTCAATTACTGTTGCTGTACCGCCAATAGATTCAATCTCACGTTTAGTTTCATAGGAATCCTCGGGAGTGCGGTCAAGCATATATACCTTAGCTCCCTGTTGGGCAAACCGTATCGCTGTAGCTTTTCCAATACCGGAACCAGCACCTGTAACCACTGCAACTTTATCCTGTAAACGTTTATCTGTCATGATGAATTTCCTCCTCGGCATTAAATTTCTTAATATTAGTAATTACATACCCGGCATAGCTGAATCTAACCATTTGAACTGGAGGGTGGAACAACGTGGATGGATATATTACTATGGAACATAAGGATGTAAATAATATAAATTCAGATAAATTTAGATAAATCTAGCTCATGATAGGGGAACTATAGATGATTCAGCAGCAGGGAGCAGAACGGATTAATGTGGGGATATTTGCCCATGTGGACGCCGGGAAGACAACAACAACGGAGCATATTTTGTATGAAAGCGGTCGCATTCGAGCGCTTGGCAGCGTAGATACGGGGACGGCATTGACGGATTCTATGGATGTGGAGCGGCAGCGGGGGATATCCGTACGGGCGGCATTGGCTTCTTTTGCTTGGAAAGGTGTGCAGATTAATCTGGTCGATACCCCGGGGCACGTCGATTTTCTGTCCGAAGTTGAGCGGTCTTTGCGGGTGATGGATTGTGCGGTGCTTGTTCTTTCAGCCGTGGAGGGTGTGCAGGCCCAAAGCGAGATGATCTGGAACGCGCTGCGCAAGCTGGGAATCCCCACACTTATTTTTGTGAACAAAATGGATCGTGTAGGTGCTGACCCTGAAGCTGTGCTGGCAGAGGCGCGGAATTATTTGTCTAGTGATATTATTCCAGTTCAGCAACCCATCGGCAAAGAGAAGGAGTACATAGGAGCAAGAGATTTATGGGAGAATGAAGCTGATGCTAACAAGCGAACAGAATTATTAGAGGCTTTAGCTGAACGGGACGAAGAGCTGTTGGAGAAGTATATGTCAGGTAGTCCGATTGATTTGGCTGAATGGAAAAAATATATGAAAACAGCCTCCTCATCAGGTCGCTTTTTTCCGATGGTTTATGGCGTCGCCGCCAAGGGGCTTGGGATTACTGCCTTGCTGGATGCGATGGTTGAGTATTTTCCGCGCGCTGGTGGGAATGTGGAGGGTCCGGTGTCAGGCATCGTATACAATATTCAACGTGATAAAAGTATGGGACGGATGGCGTTTGTCCGCCTTTATGAAGGGACGATCCGTAACCGCGATACGCTGTTGAATTATACGCAGGATATTCAGGGGAAAGTGACCCAGATCCGCAAGGTCGAAGGTGGTCGGACCGAGGATGTTGGAGCGCTTGAAGCGGGAGATATTGCTGTTATCTATGGTCTTTCCGGGGTGCGCATCGGAGATGTGCTCGGCCATCCGGGGGCCATTCCGGAGGAGGCGAAGCTGGCTGTGCCGCTGCTAACGGTGCGTGTATTCTGGGAGCCAGATATGGATGACCATAAGGTTATCGGGGCGCTGCAGGAGCTGGCGGATGAAGATCCGCTTTTGGATGCACAGTGGCTGCAGGATGAGCGGGAGCTGCATATCAAAGTAATGGGACCGATTCAGCTGGAGATTCTGAACAGTGTTCTGGAGGAGCGATATGCGCTGAAGGTTACTTTCGGTCAGCCTTCTGTCATATATAAAGAAACGCCAGCCCGTGCCGGCGAAGGTTTTATCGCTTACACGATGCCGAAACCGTGCTGGGCGATTTTGCGGTTTCAGATTGAGCCTGGACCTCCGGGCAGTGGTTTAGTCTATGATTCGATAGTGCGGAGTTCCGATCTGCTGCCGCAATACCAGAGCGAAACCGCACGTCGTGTACCGGAAGCCTTGCAGCAGGGTTTGTATGGCTGGGAGGTTACCGACCTTAAAGTGACCTTGACCGAGGGACAGCATCATGTATGGCATACCCATCCGCTGGATTTTGCTGTGGCGACTCCGATGGGAATTATGGACGGACTCGCTCGGGTAGGCACTAAGCTTCTGGAGCCGATTCTGCAGGTTCGCATCGTGGTTCCTGAGGAGAATGGCGGCCGGGTGATGAACGACCTCGTGCAGATGCGCGGCACGTTCGAGCCTCCCGTGCTGCAAGGCGAACGGATGATTATCGAAGGACGTCTGCCGCTGGCAACGTCACTCGATTATCCTGTCAGCTTAAGCTCCTACACGAAGGGGCGCAGCACGTTTACTTCTTTTTTTGCCGGCTATGAAGAATGTCCACCAGACGTATCTGCTGAGCGCACCCGCCGGGGCGTGAACCCACTTGATCAGGCGAAATATATATTAAGCGTGCGAAAGGCACTGCAAGGGTAAATTGAGGTAGAAGGACTATTGAGACTAATAGGCAGGGTGAAGACAAAGGAGCGTGTCAGCGATGTTAGTACTAAGATATACTCAGAAATTATTAAAAGATATGAAAGTAGCTCCAGTAGAAGTAGAAGACATCTCCTCCTTTTTTAGTTGGCATGTGAATATTATGCAGCTCAGAAAAAAACATATTTTATTTGTACATGATGCAAGCCGGTTATGTATATTATTGGATGGAATAAGAAGTGGTCAAGCTGATAAATTGGTTGAAAAGTTCAGAATAGAACTTAAGGAGTATTTATTGCAGGAGGGTTTTAAGAAGCAGCTCATAAATCAGTATTTATTAGAGGCCGGAGAAATCACTATATCCCGTACAAATAATAAAAGTGTACTTGGAACAATGAATGAAATAACACTATACAATTCGGTAGCTCAAAGTGATTTCAGCAGCTTGCTTGAGAGGAATAAGTGGTTGAACACTATTATATATAAACCTATTGATTATAAAGAGCCCATTAATGTCTTTAGAGAATCCTTAAATAGTTACTATTCATAAGCAAGTACTGTCAATCTTGGACTAGCTGAAGCTTTTATCGGAAATCTGAGGGGGAAATAAATTGAAGATTAGAGAAGCAACAGCTAGTGATATAGACGGGATCGCTGTTGTCCACGCTGCGAGTTGGAAAACCACGTACAGAGGGCTAATTTCGGACGAGTTTCTCGATAAAATCACCGTGGAAGCAAGAAGAAAGCTCTGGATTCGGAATTTTGAAAACCCCAATAAAGACGAGGTTATGTATGTGGCTGAAGATGGGGCTGGGATGATTATTGGTTTTGCAAATGGAGGAGCGCGAAGAGGGTCAGATCTCTCAGATCTCTATGATGCGGAGCTATATGCACTCTATTTGCTTAAGGAACAGCAAGGAAGGGGTCTTGGAAGGCAACTCATAAGAAGCGTAGCACAGAATTTATTGGAGAAAAATTATAGCTCATTCATGACTTGGGTGGTAACAGGAAATCCCGCGATTCATTTCTACCACAAAGTGCGTGGGCAATCTGTTGCGACAAAAGAAGTGAAGCTTGGGAATGAGATTGTTGAAGAGATCATGATCGGGTGGAGGGATATTGGGGTTGTTGGGGATTAAGAGCCAAGGAGAGCGATGTGCAGAAGCTTTTAACTGTATTTTGTACAACTATAATCCTGCAAATAACCCGCCAAAGGATATAACTGTATTTCGTACATCTATTTTTGTGATTTATTACTCTATGGGCACATTTTATAGTTTTTAAGTGTACAGAATACAATTAAAGTCCTGATGATCCCCTTTGGATGCGGAATAAGTGTATGAAATGCAGTTATTTTACGAGTTCATAAAGCTCTGCCAGCCTTTTTCCACTTGCCCATAATCTGCCGTAGCAAGCCACCGCAAACCGGAGTATCGTTGCTACAACCGCCTATTCCCTCTCAGACTCAGCCTTCTTCCGCGCCCGGAAGCGCCGCACCTTCATAAGGTTGCCACAAGCTTTGTCATCGCAGTATCGCTTGGAACGGTTGCGTGTATCATCGTAATAGACCCAGAGGCAATCGGGATTCTCGCAGATGCGGAATCTGGTGGGTTCTTTTTCAAGCAATGCCTCGGCAAAAGACGCCGCAATCTCCGCCATCACCTGTTCCCAACCGCTATGGAGTGGCAACAGCTTTATTTCCGCTTGCTCCTCGCTTTTCCATACAATTCGCCGTGTAACAGGACCCTTGTCCAAATAGATATTGAGCTGTTCAAGCATTTCTCCATACACCGAGTTTCCTTGCACAATAGCCTGTACCCAGTTCCATAGTAGTGAGCGAAGCTTTTTAAGCTGCGCCATTTCTATCGTGTTCGGCATCTGTGTTTCTAAAAGAGAATACTCCTTCAGCCATTTAAAAACCCATTCTTCTTCATCGAGCCTGTCCCGATCTTTATTCTTATCTCCTGTTCGCCAATCCCGCCAGTAGCTGTTAATGAAATCCTCCCACAACACGGTCTGTTCATCCTTTCCGATTCAACGCTCATTACAAATCATTGTAACAGTTAAAAATAAGTTTAGCTAGTTACTTGAATACAATCTGGAAATATGCTACATTTCTTTTGTAACCACTATATTATGGTTTAAGTAGTTACATATTAGTTCGCTTTGAAGTAGTTCTTTTTGAAGCTACACCATGAAGTTTATGCTTACACAAATTTTTAGGAGGTTGAACATGCAAAATAAAATCAGTGAGGTCTTGCTCCAAAATTGGGATTATTGCATGGATATCGAGGATTGGGCTCCGCCGCTTAGCGATGCGCTGGAAGGTGTGGATAGCAAACAGGCTCTCTGGAAGCCAGAGGGTGGGGCGGCCAATTCTATCTGGGAAACGGTTAACCATCTAACTTATTATAAGGTGCGTTTGCTGCGAAAGCTAAAGGGGTTGCCCAAACAACCCGATGCTGAAAGCAACGATGATACCTTTACTGTAACAGCTGAAGGAGAAGAAGCATGGGCGAAAGCCGTTGCAGACCTGAAGGACGTGCATGCTGCTCTTAGAGAAATCATTGAAGCGTTGGAAGAAGGCGCGTATGATTGGGGCGGTTCGGGTCATGCGCCAGGGGAAGAAGTAATGAGCCTTATCCTACACGATTCTTACCATACTGGACAAATTATTATGCTGCGTAAATTGCAGGGTTCTTGGGTGTCCAACCGTAGTTTTAATTAGAACCTCCACATTTAAAAATACAAGCCGTACACTGCTATTCCGGTATACCCGGGTCAGCGGAGGTACGGTTTTTTTTTGTGCAACTCTGGTAGGCACGAGTATATATTCTATATTGTTTTTTTTGGTTGATTTGGATAAATTAAAACGCGATATGGATATGGGCTCAGAAACTAATCACTGATATCATATAATCCAAAGGCTGAATTAACAAATAACTAGAGCTGCAGATGATTCCTGAAGATTTAAGGGTCATCTTTTTTGATGAGGAATCAAGTTTATCAGGCGGAAGGGAGTGTAAAGATTGACGAGGTTTGGACAGTTAAACACATTGCGTAATCAAATTTTCCTGGGTTTTATGTTTGTCATGGTGATCGTACTAGCCACGGTTGGTTTTTTTATGTACGGGCAAGTTTCGGTTCTATTACGCAATAGTGCGGAGAAGCACATTGAACAGACTGCAGTTCAGGCAACGGGCAAATTGGATGTACTGATCCGGCAGATTAATACGTTGACGGCGCAAGTGGCAACCAACGCCTCCATTCAGCGATTGCTCGCTCAAGAGGCTGAAGGAAAGCCGATCAGCTTCGCCGAACGTCAAACCATCCAGCAGGAAGTACGTAAATATGAGGCGTATGCGACAGGGATTCGTTCCATTGAGCTGTATGCAGGTGATTATCAGAAATTACTTTCGGTTGATGACGCCAGCCTGAACAATCGAGTATCCGAAGAATGGATCAGCCGGGTGGACGAGGGCAAAGGACGTCTCGTATGGTTTGGACTTGACCCGCGGAATTCGGATATCGTCATTGCGATTCGTAATATTAGGCTGATTGATCATTCATTCACGAAAGCTGGCTATATTATGGTTCAAATTGAGAAAAGTTACTTCCAGCTTACGGATGAGGTGGACAGCTCACAGGCGGAAACGCGTGAATTAATGAGATTATTTGATGAAGCGGGACGGCAAATTTCTTCCGATTTTTCCGTAAATGTCAATGCAAATAAGATACTGGATCATGGAGGAGAAAAGGTTGAGGTTGGCGGAGAAGACTACATTGTAATTCAGAAGCAGTCCAAGGCAACAGGTTGGAGGCTAGTAATCCTTACTCCAGTTGACTATACGACAGAGGGGATATCTGTCCTTCGTACAGCGATCATCGTATCTGGTGTTGTTGGCAGTTTATTGTTTCTCATCTTTACTTTTATTTTATCCACGATGATTACACGGCCCATACTGAATTTGATAAAAGTGATGCGCGGTTCACGATTTGGAACCTTGAAACCGATTTCAGTCACTTCTACCACTATGGAGATCAATGAGCTCAATAATACTTACAACCAGATGGTTCACTCTCTGAATGAACTAATTGAAGTCGTCTATCAGAAGGAGATCGTCCAGAGTCGCACAGAATTAAAGGCACTTCAGGCTCAAATCAATCCGCACTTTCTATTTAACACATTAGAAGCATTCTACTGGGCCCTCGATGAAAAAGGTGAGGAGGAATTAGCTCAAATTGTGGTTGATATGTCGGGGCTTTTTCGTTATGTCATCAATCGAACTGATGATGATGAATGGGTGACTATCGGCGATGAGCTCGACCATGCCGAAAGATATTTGAAGATTATGGAGATGCGTATGCTCGACAGGTTATCCTGGCGGATTGAGTCAGATGAAGCTTGCCGAAGTGTCCCGCTACCGAAGCTGTTAATCCAGCCTCTGGTCGAAAATGCGATTCTTCATGGCGTAGAGCAAAGGGTTGGACCGGGGACAGTCATGCTAATTGTCAGACCTTCAAGTCGTCCGGGATATACATTGGTTACGGTAACTGACGATGGTCCAGGGATGGATGCAGCAAAGATATCGTCTATCTATCACACCATGGAGAAGGGGAGCATGAGGTCTTCCAAAGGGACTGGGATTGGTATTGCTAATATAGAGCGGAGACTGAAACTCAGTTACGTAGACAATACGGACGGGCTTGAAATACGAAGTGAAGAAGGTTATGGAACTAGCATCTCTTTTGAAATACCGAATGAACCTGGAGAGGGGAAAAACACGTGAAAACTATACTCATCGTAGATGATGAACCGAGAACAAGAGAAGGGGTTCGTAAAACATTAGAAGCCTGGTCATCCGGTCAATATCGCATCGAAACCGCAGCAAGCGGTGTTGAGGCACTGGCATGGCTGCAAAATAACGAAGTTAATCTGCTTATTACCGATGTGCGCATGCCTGAGATTGGAGGGCTAGAATTAGTTGAAAAGCTGAACGAAATGCCTCATTCTCCAGTGGTTATTGTGATCTCCGGGCATCCTGAATTTGACTATGCACAGAAAGCCTTGCAGTTTGGTGTAGTTGAATATTTACTGAAGCCACTCGACAAAACGAAGCTGGTCCGAGCAGTGGAATTAGCATTGAAACGCAAGGATGATATTTATCGAATCGAACAAATGGAGAAGCTGATCGATCCCAAGCTTATGGAAACGGTACAGCAGGAGAAAGTGTATAGCACTCAAGTGCGTGAGGCACTCCAATACTTAGACGAACATCTTCACGAATCGATATCCATGCGTGATATAGCGGATCAATTACACATGAATGCCAGCTATTTCAGCGTCCTTTTCAAAGAGCAGACGGGACTGACTTACAGTGAATATGTAACGAGAAGGAGAGTACAACGAGCCAAAGAACTACTGGTGAGCACCCGGCTGTCCATTGCTGAAATCGCGGAACAAGTAGGCTATCAAACGGCTAAATATTTTGTGAAGGTATTTCGTGCACTCGAAAATGTTAGTCCAGGGCAATACCGGCAGAACGTCATGACCACGGAGGAAAGAATCCAATAATAGTGGTATTAGTCCCAATCCTTATGACCTTACGACATCATGGGATCCAAGCTACAATTTAGTTAAGCGGTTACAAGGCCGCTAGACAACAATAGAAAAGGGGTTGTAAGCGTGCGCAATAAAAAATGGACAATATTGTTCTTAACGATGTGCCTCGTTCTTGTCACAGCTGGTTGTGGTCAAAAAGATAACAATGCAGGTGAATCTAAAGGTAGTGCAAATGGGGGAAGCGACAAAGTCACCGTTAACTTCATGCATTTATGGCCAGAAGGTGTTTCTGCCGGACAAAATAAAATTGTTAATCAAATCATTAAAGAATATCAAACAGAGCATCCCAATGTTGTGATCAAGCAAGAGGTTCTGGACAACGAGCAATACAAAAATAAGTTGAAGGTATTATCTGCTTCTAACGAATTGCCAGACGTTGGGGTAACTTGGGCCGCTGGCTTTTTGCAGCCATACGTTGAAGGAAATCTGTTCGCTCCTGTAGATGACTTGTTGAATGGTGAATTAAAAGACAAGTTCGTCGCAGGAACTACAGAAGCTTATGCTATTAACGATAAAACGTATGCGCTTCCACTTGAGTTTAACATCGCACCTATCTACTACAATAAAGCTATTTTTGAAAAATATAATCTTGAAGTTCCACAAACCTACGATCAGTTTAAGCAAGTTGTAAAAACACTATCTGAAGGGGGCATTGCACCGATTGCTCTCGGCAATAAGGATCGCTGGACAGGATCGCTTTGGTATATGTATCTGGCTGATCGGATCGCAGGCCAACAGGCACTTGCAGGTGCGATCAGTGGATCAGGCTCATTTATGGATGAAGGATTAGTAAAGGCGGCATCAGAGGTCCAATCACTTGTAGACAGCAATGCATTTGTTAAGGGATTCAACGGTTTATCAAATGAAGAGGCAAAATCAGAGTTCGTAAATGGCAAGGCGGCAATGTACATGATGGGATCATGGGATCTGCCAAACTTCACAACGAATGAAGAAATTCCACTGGAATTCCGTAATAGTGTTGGTTTCTTCAAATTCCCGACAGTGGAAGGCGGGAAGGGAGACATTAACAGCTGGGTAGGTGGACCAGGTGTAGGATTATTTGTTGCTGAGAATTCTGAGGTAAAAGAAGAAGCAAAATTATTCGTCGAGTATTTCGTGTCCAAATGGGGAGAGCAATCCGTAACTGGAGCAGGCGTTATTCCAGCTACGAAGGTGGACACCGCCACACTGGACCTACCACAGCTATACATCGATTTGTTTAACGAAATGAACAAAGCTAGCAGCATCACTTTATTCGCAGATGTTCAAATGCGTGCCAATGCAGCAGAAACGCATCTGAATATGATCCAGGCTCTTTTTGGCAAAGCGGTGACGCCAGAGAAGTATTCCGAGGAGCATGACGCAGCCATCTCCAAAGGCAACTAAAGCTTCGACAACTAGGTGAAGGGGACAATTAGCTTATCCGGCAGCGTGATGCCGGATAAGCCTTTCCTCAAACGGTTTATGAAGGAAAGGAGTCGGACACTTTGGATAAAGTGATGTCTAACAAAAAAATAATCGCGTTATACGTATTTCCTGCCTTGCTTCTCATTCTGGCTATTGTATATATTCCGATTGTTCTAACGGGTTATTACGGACTGAATAAATGGAATGGTATAGGCGCTCTGACTTTTATCGGATTTGATAACTATAAAGCTTTGCTAACAGACCAAACCTTCTGGAATAGTGCTTGGCATTCTATGCAGTTAGCGTTGTTTTCTACCCTAAGTCTCATTATTTATTTGGCAATTGCTATGGTATTAGCCGCCCGGATCAAGGGAGCTAACTTGTTTCGCAAAATATATCTGATTCCGATGCTGCTATCGTCAGTTGCGATTGCGCAGCTTTGGCTAAGAATTTATCATCCGACGAACGGAATTGTGAACAGCTTATTAGTATCCATTGGTTTTGCTAATCCTCCTGCATGGCTTGCAGAGCCTACATTAGTTTTGTTTGCTTTATTTATTCCCATTCTGTGGCAATATGCTGGTTTCTATATTCTGATCTATTACGCAGCACTCAAGAATATCCCGACCTCTCTGGAAGAGGCGGCAAAGATTGATGGAGCCTCGGCCCTACAAATCGCTTGGAAAATTAAGCTTCCACTCGCAATGGAAGTCATTAAAGTTACGATTGTTCTAGCCGTTGTAGGTTCTCTGAAGTATTTTGACTTAATCTTTGTTATGACGGATGGAGGTCCTAATGGCTCTAGTGAAGTGATGGCGTCTTATATGTATCATCAGGCTTTTCGGGCTTATGATTTTGGCTACGGGAGCGCAATTGGATTCTTCCTGCTCGTCATCTGTCTCGTCATTACTTGGGTCATTCGCAAATTAACTGCTACGAAAGATTCGATCCAATACTCATAAGGAGGGGCGCTTCATGATGTCTGGAACTGCAGGAAGGCTAGAAATCGGGCCAAAGCCAGGCGGCGCAGGTGCGGAGATCACACGTAAATTAGGCTACTCATTGCTATATATCGTGTTGATTGCCGTTGCTGCTCTGCAATTGTTTCCGCTTGTATGGCTGCTGTTTTTCTCATTAAAAAATAATCAGGAAGTGTTCAACCTTCCTGCTCTATCGTTGCCGATGAATCCTCATTGGGAGAATTACGCGAAGGTCTGGAATGTAGGGAACATCAACGTGTATTTCTTCAATAGCGTATGGATTACCATCGTGGCTACGGTGTTAACGGTTATCTTCGGGAGCTTGGTTACGTATGCAGTTACCAGAATGAAATGGAAGGGAAGCTCGTTCGTACTGGGATTGTTTATGGTAGCGATGATGATTCCTGTTCACTCCACGCTTATTCCGTTATTTAGTATATTCAATAAGATTGGCTTAACGGATCACCCTTTGTCACTTATTTTGTCTTATGTCGCTTTTAACATGCCGATAACGATTATGATTTTGCTGGGCTTCTATTACGCACTGCCACGCGAAGTGGAAGAGGCTGCAGTAATTGATGGTTGTTCCGTGAACAGAATGTTTTTTAGAATTATACTTCCTATGACAAGCTCGGTGATCGCGACTACAGCCATTATTAATATGATCTATAACTGGAACGAATTTATTTTTGTAAACACATTTATTAGTTCTGATTCTTACAAGACGCTGACCGTGGGGGTGCAAAACTTCATTGGTCAATATACGACGGATTGGGGTGCGATCGGGGCAACGCTTATGATCAGTATTTTGCCTATTCTGATTACATTCCTGTTCCTCAGTAACCGTATCGTTGAGGGAATTGCGGCGGGTTCGGTTAAAGGGTAAGTAGAAAGAAGACCTGAATTTCTCAGCTCGAAAAGCTGAAGAGAATTCCGGTCTTTTTTTTAATCCAATCTAGAATTTTGATTCAATCTTGAAAGCCTCGGGTTAATGGAGGCTATCAAAGATGAACATTCGAAAGGAGAGATTGCTGATGGAACCGGGCTATAAGGATAGAAGTGTTGAAGTGGAGCATAGGGAGGTACAACGGAAATCGGATTCCAGCGTTGTCGCATCTACCTTTATTAAATATGCTGCTTACATTATTATATTTTTTGGTTTTCTGTTCTTTTTGGTTAAATATGTATTTCCTAAGTTTTAATAAGGATTGATTCTTAAGGCGGAGTCTTATTGTTTCTCTGCGATGATCTTTTTTATTACTGCTATAGTTTCTGGTGCAGCATTCTCCAGCATAAACTCAATTGCAGCGAACTGCCGCATAACGTATCTGTGCTCAAGCTTTTCTAAAGGGTTGAAAAAGCCTTCTGGATAATCGATAATCTTCAGATCCCGCTCCGTGACCTGTCCTATGTATTCAAAGGCGTATTCGAATGTACCTTCCGAAATATATAAATCGACGATTTCTTCAATTCGCTTGCGATCAATATGATCCACGACAGTTAGATAATTAGGTGCACTCCAGTAGGCCCCATTTAGACAAGCACCACTTTGGATGTAGTCTTGTCGGATCGCTTCGATGTTCTTGAAGGTGTAGAAATCCGATGCCCAGCGGGAGCGGTCAGGGAATGTGACTATGACATAGAGATTATAATTATCCTCTTCCTCAGTCTCACTTTCCGGAGACAGCTGTATATGTCTTGTTCTACTGATCATGATTATAAGTCCCCTTTCTTAACAAAAGCGGATACCGTCTTTTTAAAAGACGATATCCGCTACTTTAAATATGACCTAGATCTTAATCATCCGAGGCTATAACTTCATCTCATTACTCGATTCCGCAGAATTACGATAAAAGAACCAGCACTCATTCAGCAGCTTGATCTGACGGCGGTCTTTTTTGTAATAAGCTTTCATTAGCTGATGGCAGAGCCACTGTGGCAAGCGAATCCCTCCTCTAACAACTTACGTAAGTTAGAATATGGAGAAATAAGCCTAAAGGTGCGGATTACAGTAGGCTTTCTGCTTCCTCTTCGTACCACTGCTCCAATTGAGCCTGTAGTGCTCGTATCTCAGTAAGCAGGGAGATCAGTGGGTAGTTCTTCTGCTCTTGAACAGAGGCGAAGGCTTGTTCCAATCTATTGATATAATCCAGACCGGACTCCAGGGAGTAATCCTCACGTAACAGATCCAGCGAATCGCACTCGGCGATGGCTAAGGGCAGATCCGGAACATTATCGGCTGTCAGCTTGTCGATTTCTTTGTTCAGGCGTAAATTGAGCGCACTTAGTTGGTACGCATATTCCTCAGGCATTTCCACGAATTGTAATTCTTGATTTTGCTGCAAAATTACATACCGCATTTTCGGCATTGTTCATTCTCCCTCCGTACTTGTCTTCCTTCTTGACAGTTTAGCCTATGCACAAGTTACAATTCAAGTAGAGATCTTATTTCCCGTGGAAAGGACTTGTGATAGAACGCTATGGAAACTATGAGCAACGAAGAGCTACAGCTGTGGATTGAGCAGGTATCACGGGACAGCTTTGGCGTGCCGTTTAGGCATAAGGCGAGCTTTAACAGCCGGTTGTCCTCAACGGGTGGCCGATATTTTACCAAAAGCCATAATATAGAGATTAATCCCCATCAGCTTGCCATGTTTGGCAGAGAAGAGACGGAGCGGATTATAAAGCATGAGCTCTGCCATTATCATTTGCATTTAGCTAAGCGAGGGTATATGCATCGTGACGCTGATTTCAAAAGCCTGCTGGCGCAAGTCGGCGGAAGCCGCTACTGTCAGACACTGCCGGGTGCAAAAGCTCGGAAGCCGCTGCCCTATCGATATAAGCTTGTATGCAGTGCCTGTGCCATGGAGTATCCGCGTAAGCGAAAAGTAGACCCTAAGCGTTATCGCTGTGGTAAATGTTCGGGCAAGTTGAAGTTATTTATTTTATAACCAAACCTAATAATCCGACAAAAGAAACAGCTTGCTGAGGCGAAATGACGCATCCTTCTAAATCTTTGATATCCACGATCAAGCCACTGAACTCGCAGTCACTAAGGTCGATCCCATTAAGCTTTGATCCTGACAATGTGGCTTGATCCATATTACACTCGCTGAAGCTGATTTTTTGGAAATTTGACTGATAGTAGTCGGAACTCATTAATGAACTGCTCTCAAAAGCAACCTGCTTCAGATTAGCGAATCGAAACGTAGCAAAATCCCCGATACAATCTACTACACGAACATTCTGGAATCTGCCTCTTGTAAAGTCTGTGCCAATGAGCTTGCAGTTTCTAAATTCAGTTCGATGAATAATGCCATTCGTAAAATCCACATTAGATAGATCACAGCGATCAAATATCACGTCCATAAGCTCGATCCCAGTTAGGGAGCACTCCGTAATCGTTACATTTTTAAAAATCACGCGATCAAAGCTGACCTTATTAGCCTCTTGATTATCAATAACCGTATCGCTGATGCTGCAACAGCTGAATTCGTCCTTGGTTTGCAGCGAATATATTTGCTCAGGAAGAAGAGAGTCTGGATCTGCTATTTTTGGCGAATCAATTTTGAAATTCATATGTACCTCCGTTTGTTTACTCCTTGCGGGTAGCTAAAACTAACTATCATCGCGTTAAACCGATTTGTCAATCTTCATGAAGGTTGTAGGGATTGGATATCCGTACAAATACACCTTTTTCTGGATAAAATCGCACATCGTTTTGTAAGCGTTCCCAAACTAATATGAAAAGGAAGTCCATATTAATTAGAGGGGGCACATGTATGAAACGAATCAGGTCCGCAATGGCGGGTCTGCTCGCGCTGCTGCTGATTTTTTCAAGCTTGCCTGTAATGGGAACCGGTAGTGGTTCCGTGGGAGCAGAAGGGGTTGGAGGAACAGGCGCTGAGCAAATTCCATCAGGTACGGTACTCATCAAGAATAAGTGGAAAAACAACTTTTTATATGAGACATCCGCAGGAATCGTGCGTTATGGCATGACCAATCCAGCCGATGCTTCAGCGCATTGGACGGTTGAGACGGTGAACGGGCTGTCACGAATCAAGAATGTGAAGACAGGCCATTACATTACAATGGCTGGTAACAACGGCAAAGAGGATTCACTTAAGGCGGCAGAACGCCAAGGTTCAGGAAGTGTTGCGGATCAGTGGCTAATCGATACTTCCAATCGCAATGGATACATGATCATCCGAAGTGCGACTGTGCCAGAGGGGAAATTGGTTATCCACGAGGAGAATCAGCTTGGTTATGCGCAAGTAAGCTCGGATATCAATGTTACGTTTGAGAGTCCGCAGTGGGCTTTTATAGATCCAAATGCAGCACCTGTACGGCTAGAGAGTCGTCTCCGCCCCGGTCAGGTGATGTATGAAAGTGAAGGGAATGTTCTTTACGGTAAACAGCCTGTCAGCAATGAAGCGGCCCAGTGGTATCTTGAATCAGGGACGGATGACGGAACAGTAATGATTCGCAACCGTGCGACAGGTCATTATATTAAGCAAAATGAAGTGACCTGGGCTGGGGTTTTTTCGCAGGAAGTCGATATGGATCATGTGAAGCTAAGTGAATGGGTCCAAGAGCATGCACCAGGCCCTGATGGGACGGGCTTCATTACCCTTCGTAACAGTGGTTTAACTGAAGAGGGGAGTCCATTATGGCTAAATCCACAATTCAGCGATGACAATAATGTGCGATCTAACAGCTGGCCGGGTTCAGCCTCTAATCCAAGCGCGCAGTGGAGAATCGTGCCTATTTCCGAATTACAGCCTGTACGTCTGGCAACTTATACGGATGCACAAGTGGCTACAGATTTCTTATATGAATCCGCAAACGGCGAGCTTAAGCATGGAATTATTACACCAGATGCCGCTAACACCTCTGACTATCTATGGTATATAGAAGATTATGACGGCAATAAGCGTATTCGTAATGCGGCAACCGATCATTATGTTTCTTATAGTGAAGGTACTGCAAAGGCCTTGCAGATTAGCGGAAGTCAGCCGTCGGATCAATGGATTTTTAATGATTCCGATGATTATGATGATTACCAGACGCTTCAGAATCTCGAAAGCACAGGCATTTATTTGTCTACATTGGGTGGAGAACATGCGGGTGCGATTGGGGATGCGACTTCTTTGAGCGCTCAGTGGCAGCTTTTAGATCCTAACACACCGACTGACGGCACAGTGCCCTATTACCGGATTCAGAATGGCTGGAAGTCATTTTATTGGTATGAGAGTGTTGATGGTCTTTTAAAATATGGAAATATGCAGAAGGACGGCTCCGATCAGTGGCTCGTGGAGAAATATAACGGCCGCAAGCTGTTCAAAAACAAGAAAACAGGCCATTACATGAACACGATGAATATGCCAAATGGCCACCTTCAGGTCACAGAGCTTCCAGACAGAAATCATGTGGAACGAGAATACATCTGGACAGGCAAAAATGTTGGGAACAACACCTACGTAATCAGTAGCGTTCTCGACAAGGAACCTAATAAAATCCCAGAGAAGTATATTTCACTTCAAAACCTCACTAAATATGCTGAGTACGGAGTGATCAATCCAGGTTGGGGCAGTCCGCAGTGGAGATTTGTTCCGGTCACCGAGAAAAAACAAGATTTGTTCCGTTTTCAGCTAGATGCTGTAAATGGAGAGGATCAATATCTTAAGGACGGTCCTTTGCTGACTTCTCCAGCTGCAATAGAGGAATTGCCAGAATCCAAGACGGTTACTGAAGCTGTCTATGCTGACCAGGACTCTGCACACTCTAACCAAAATCTTGCACCTCTAGCAGCTGCCAACGAGGATGTAACAGTAGGCCAGGCTACTTATGGTCCACTTGATTTGAATGACGATTCCTTTGTCTGGCAGCTGCAAGAAATAGCGGGCAGCAATGGATCGGTGAAGATAAAAAATAAAGGCACTGGACGTTATCTCTCCCTTGAGCATATAGGTGGGGCTGTAGATGAGATTGATCCTAAAGTTAGCGTTCAAACTTTGCAAACAGTGTACGATGTATGGGCCAGCATTAAGTGGAAGGTTGATATGCAGGCGTCCGGTGTGACTACCATTATGAGCTCATGGGCTGGTCACTATATCTATGGTGCGCCGGATGATAACGGCAACCCAATTCTCCGAATCAGTAAAGCTGCAGATACAGCGGAAAAAAGCAGTGCACATTTTACTGCTGAAGCGGTTGAAGCGATTGCTCCGCCATTGCCTGATTACCCTGTAAGATTCAAGAATGCAAGCAGTGGAGAGTATTTATACGAAAATGAGCATGGGGTTGTTCTGTATGGGCAGCCTTCAGCAGACAATGGATTTTCGCACTGGAATGTAACTATGCAGGAGGGTAAACAGACGATCACCAACCGGGCAACAGGTCATTTTTTAACGCTGAATGGTGATTATTCATATTTGGAGAGCAGTAGTACAGAACCTGCTGTAGACGGAGCCTCTGCCTGGGAAGTAAGCTTGGCTTCCGATTATACACATTACACCATTCGTAGTCTCTTTGGAGAATACGACGATGAATTAATAAACATTGCCAATAAGACAGGATATGCTGAACGTGCGCTTTTGCTAGAAAGTGAGGGTACGGCACTATGGACACTTGAGGCAGCTCCACAGGAGTTTACTACTCCATCTGGAGAACTGCGTAATAACAATACAACAACTCCAGTTCAAGATGATACCAACATCATAACCATTGTACCGAAAGGCATGGCTGGTAAAGTATTGGCCGAAAAAGAGGGGGCTGTCCTATATGCAGATGCTTCCGATATGGCGGCTCAATCCCAGTGGCTGGTCCAGGAGATAAACGGACGCAAACGGATTATGAATGTTCAGACACAACATTATCTTTCGCTCAATGAATCGGGCCAAGTGGTCTTGTTAGCTGCTGGAGATACAGAAAGATCCCAATGGAAGCTGGAAGAGAAGTTAGGTTATGCTCTTCTGCTAAGTGCGAACGGAACAGGTCTTCTTTCTCACAGCACATCGGCTGTTCAGCTTGGTTCTGCTGCAAATGGAACTGATAGTGAGCTCTGGAGCTTCTTACCTATCCCTGCTGATG
Organism: Paenibacillus sp. FSL H8-0315; assembly: GCF_038005365.1. Lineage (NCBI taxonomy): Bacteria > Bacillati > Bacillota > Bacilli > Caryophanales > Paenibacillaceae > Paenibacillus > Paenibacillus sp. FSL H8-0315. The sequence goes on from NZ_JBBOTA010000001.1 coordinate 4,614,356, forward strand.
CAATTTATGCAGGAGGAGAAGCATTCAAAGGGGAACGTGTTATACGGTTTGCAGTCAACGCCCAGCAGGCTGGGGAATACGATGCTGTTATTCGATACAAAAATACCGCTGCTGCCGCAACGGATCTGGCACTAGAGGTGAATGGATTAAACGAAGGGGGCAAGGTTAGTCTTGGCAAGTCTGCCTCTTGGAAGACTGTAGCGGTAAAACTGCAGCTTCGTGCAGGCATCAACACGGTTTCTCTAAGCAGTGACAACGTGGATTGGAGTAAAGTAACCCTTGATAGCCTGACCGTAAAAAACAGCGTAAACAAAACATACCGTGGAGCAACGGTTCCATATATCAGCTATGAAGCTGAGGATGCGGCAACAAACGGAACGTTGATTGGTTCGTCGCGGAAATATCTCAGCATGGCTTCCGAGGCTTCTGGACGACAAGCGGTGGCCTTAAAGAATACGGGAGATTATCTAGAGTTCAAGCTTGCAGAATCAGCTAACTCCATCGTTCTTCGATATTCTATTCCTGATAGTCCAGATGGGGCTGGTGCGGAAGAAACCTTGACTCTATATGTGGATGGAATTAAGAAGCAGCTTAAGCTGACATCCAAATATGCTTGGGAATATGGCAGCTACCCATGGTCAAATGACCCTCGCCAAGGCAGTGGACACCGCTTCTTTGACGAAATCCATGCTCTGATCGGCGATGCTCCTGCCGGAGCAACTATTCGCTTAGAGAAGGGAACAGGAGACAACGCAGCTTCTTACGTCATTGACCTGGTGGATATGGAGCAGGTTGCCCCTGAGTTGGCTCGCCCGGACGGATTTATTTCCGTAACGGATTTTGGAGCGGCAGCGAATGATGAGGGAGATGATACCGCAGCCTTCAAGGCAGCCCTTGCCGAAGCGAATGCGACAGGTAAAGGTGTGTGGTTCCCGGCGGGTACCTTTAATGTCGGTGAGGGTCTGCTGGATCTGGATACCGCTGAAATACGTGGTGCCGGCATGTGGTATACGGTTCTGAATGGAGCTAAGTTTTATGGTCACGGCGGTAAGGTTGGTGTTTACGATCTGATGATTGAAGGCGGCATTAACGAACGGGATGATGAAGCGATCACCAACGCTTTTCATGGTGCTTTTGGCCAAGGTTCGATTATACAGAACGTTTGGATAGAACATACCAAAGCAGGCTTGTGGTTAACTCAGCCGATGGGTGAAAAGGCGCGTACGAATGGTCTGTACATGGCAGGTCTGCGGATCCGCAATCTTATGGCAGACGGAATTAACTTTGCCGTAGGGACTGGCAACAGCATGATGGAACAAAGTGACATCCGCTATCCAGGGGATGATGGAATCGCAATGTGGTCGTTTACTGACGGCAAGTTGACGGATGTGAATGGTACGGAACGTACACCGAGCTATAACAACACGGCACGTTTTAATACGGTATCCTTGCCTTGGTTAGCGGATAACATTGTAGTCTTTGGGGGGAAAGATAACAAAGTCCAGGACAACGTGGTAAAAGACACTGTGACTAATGGAGCCGGGATTGCAGTGTCCACCCGTTTCACCGCCGAGCCATTCCAAGGAACAACGATTGTGGAGCGAAATACCTTGCTTAGAACTGGCAGCTACGATTCCGGTTACGGCGTGAATCTGGGTGCGTTATGGCTTTATGCTGGTGAGAGTGATCTGAAAGGAAAAGTACTCATTCGCAACAATACGGCACTGGACAGCACTTATTCGGGGCTGATTGCTCAAGGTGATCTAGAGGGAGATACTCTCACTTCCATTGATGGAGTTGTGCTGACGAATAATGTATTGGATGGCGCAGGTACAAGCGGTATAGAAGTTACGAAAAATCTGAAAGGGAGTCTGCTGGTCGACAACATGATTATTCGTGGCGAACGGATGAACCTACTGACCAATGCCTCTCCTGACTTAAGCATTAAAGAACAAAATCAAGGAATAGCCTCAGCTATTAAACCGTTCTCTATCAAACTAGCAGATGGACAGAGCGGGCCTGTGGTATTAGAGCAGGGTAAGTCAGCTACGCTTAAGGTACTAGATAAAGAAGGCAGAGATATTACCGCACAAGCTACTCTAAATATTATGAGCAATGAGATTGCTACATTTACCAACGACAGTCTTAATGGAATTAAAGCGGGTATCACAGACTTCACGGTAACTGTGGGCAGCGATAAGAGGGGATATACAATTGAGGTGCTATCACCTGGCGGGACAGATCCTGTAGACCCGATCGATCCTGTGGATCCAACAAGTACTCCCGGTCCGACGAGTACTCCTAGTCCAACGAATACTCCAGAACCAACAAGTACTCCTGGTCCAACAGACCCTACAGGGTCAGTGAACCCTATTCAAACCGGCACACCGACCGCTACACCAGCACCTACGCCAGCAGCTAATCATGATGCGCTGCTAAAAGCTAAGGCGACTGCTGGGCAAGCTGTTATCGAGATATCAGCTAACGGTGATGGCACAGCCCGGTTTAGTGCAGATGCTTTACGTAAGGCGGCGGCACTTAGCCCGAAAGCTGTGCTTGTTATTGAAAGTGGAGGGATGAGCTACGTCTTCCCGTTAGAGCTTGTGGAGAGTGTGCTCAAAGCCGCACAAATGTCGACAGGCACACTGGAGTTCAATGTAAATTCGCTAAGCGGAAAAGGATTGGAACAACTGTTTGCCAAAGCTAAGCAGCAAGGCTTTACTGTGCAAGGAATACCAGCTAATTTCACTCTAAAGGTAACGGATGGAAAAACCTCTGTAGCAGCAAGCGGGTTCGGCACCACTTATGTAGATCGTACATTTATGCTTAAGGAGGCGCTGGATGCGAAGACAGGTGTAGTCCTTATTTACGATGAACAGGCGGGTTCCTTCCGTTATGTACCTGCATTGTTTGAGCCCGTTAATGGGATGACCAAGGTTACTGTTAAGAGCAGTATTGCGAGCGGTGTATTTGTTGCTGCGCTGCACCCTGTGACTTTTGGGGATATTGCTACACATTGGGCGAGAAACGAGATTGAGGGACTTGCCAGCCGACTGATCTTGACCGGACAATCCACAGATTCCTTTGCACCTCAGAAATCTGTCAGTCGTGCCGAGTTCGCAGCTATGCTGATTCGATCGTTAGGTCTTGTAGCTGCGAACACGACGAAGACCTTCAGTGATGTGTCCGATTTATCTTGGTATGCAGCGGACGCCAGAGCTGCTGCAGCCTTAGGACTGGTTCAAGGCTATGAGGATGGAACCTTCCGTCCGAACGCCCCTATTACACGGGAGCAAATGGCTGTTATGGCAGCCAGAGCAATGAAGCTGCTGAATCTAAAAGCTGAAGGATCTAGAGCAATCGTTGCTACAGATGTTTTCAGAGACGCTTCAACTATTTCCTCATGGGCTAAAGAAGCAGTGTCTGACCTGGTTGCAAAAGGCATTATGAAAGGTCAACCATCAGGCAGCTTTGCACCTAGCAGTGATACTAGCCGTGCAGAAGCCGCCGTAATTCTTGTACGGTTGCTTAGATCAGCTGAATTATTGAATTAGCTACCGTAGTAGAAGCTACAATATGGCATAAGTAAAAGGACAGCAGAGCAGCGATCCTCCGGTTATTGGAGGATGGCTGCTCTGCGTTTTTGACGATGGCTGGCCTGCTATAAAAGCTTATGAGCAAGCGAAAGCTCATTGACTTTGAGTAACCCATTCACTTGCATAAACACCTGCACCAACATCGCAGAGCTATCATTGGCTGAGGCTTACGGACCCCAATGACGCTATTGGCAAGTTTTTAGCCTTTTGGGCAGGGTTTCGGACTCAAGTGACGCTATTCGTTCGAAAGAGGCTCATATTTGGTGTTTTTCGTGCCAATAGAGGCAATGGGGTCCGATAGTATGCCAAATATGCGATTATGCTGAGTATAAGGTCAACTGGGTCCGATAGTAGCTTCATATCCGATTCCGATACAGACTTATTTCAGTTTTCCCATCGATAGATTGACTCTGTAATTTCCGAACTTCAGCAGTTCGTCGAGAAAGCTATTCAACTCCTTTTGGCTTCCGGTACGAACACGTATCCAGTAGCAGCCTTCTCCGCTGACCCTATGTATTTCTTTTACACTATCATGCTGCTTTGCGAATGTCTGAAAGGCTGGGTGAACCGTATTCGAACCCAAAAAAACAGTAATAAAGGCATGAATAGTCTCCCCAACCTTATCCGGATTCCAGCGGACCGTGTAGCCTTCAATCACTCCGGTGTCCTGCATTTTGCGAATACGTGCGCCCACAGCCTGACCGGTCATATGCACTTGCTGCCCAATATCTTTGTGACTGATCGTGGAATCTTCAATTAGAAGATGCAGGATGCGAAAATCCACATCATCTATAAAATAAGAATTCATTATTATCTAAAATCCTTTCTGCGTGAAAGTAGAACAGGCCAATCTTTTTCCAATCTCAATGTATTCTGTTTTAAGGTCCAACTATAATTAATTGTAGCAGAAGATAACTGAAAGAAAGAAGGGCTTCCGATGAAAATACAGCATATCCGCAACGCGACCCTATGGCTAGAGTATGGTGGCAGTACATTTTTAATTGATCCTATGTTGAGTGAACAGGGTGCTAATCCGCCTATTTTTAATACTGAAAATGATCGCCGCAATCCGCTCGTTCCTTTGCCGGGAGCCGTAGAACAATGGCTGAGTCCTAATGCAATTCTTGTCACACATCTTCATCAGGATCATTGGGATGCTGCTGCCATTTCTTTGTTGCCGCATGATCTACCACTATTATGTCAGGAAGGAGATGGAGATAAATTAGCGAAGCAGGGGTTTGAGCATACCACGGAAATTAGCGGTTCACTGACGTTTAATGGAATAACTATAACACGTACTGATGGACGGCATGGCACTGGAGTGACTGGTAAACTTATGGGTAAGGTATCCGGGTTTGTGTTTCAGGCGGAAGGCGAACCTGTTCTATATGTGGCTGGGGATACGATTTGGTGTGATAAGGTGAGAATGGCATTGGAGGTTTTTAAACCTGAGGTGACCGTTGTGAATGCTGGTGGTGCGCAGTTTTTAAGCGGATGCCATATTACAATGAATGAGCAGGATGTCGTAGACCTATGTGAATATGCTCCTTCTACTAAAGTGATTGCTGTGCACATGGACGCCATTAACCATTGTTTGGTTACCCGAGATAAGCTAAAAGCTCATTTAGAGAAGGAATCGTTGGGGGATCGGGTACAGCTTCCGCAGGATGGAGAATGGTGTAATCTATAGACGGAGAGGGATGGAAATCTCTTTAAAAAATCTAGCAAGCGGCCGAATAATAGCATAAATTTGAAAACGATCACAAAAATTATTTTGCCCGCTTGACTAGACCTTGAAATCATGATAAATTAGTTCATGTTCACTTGTAATGTTCCCTGATAGCTCAGTTGGTAGAGCACTCGACTGTTAATCGAGTTGTCACAGGTTCGAGTCCTGTTCGGGGAGCCATTTTCATGGAGAGATACCCAAGTGGCTATAAGGGGACCCTCTGCTAAGGGGTTAGACTGCGTAAGCGGTGCGTGGGTTCGAATCCCACTCTCTCCGTTCTGAATTACATAAGAAGAGCTTCCATTCTGGGAGCTCTTTTTTGTTGTGTGAATTTATTTTTCGGTTGCTATATGCGATTCGGAGAAACGGTGAATTCAATATTTTGGAAGGGGAATGGTGCGGAGGGATCGAATGTTTAATTGATAAGTGTGAAGAGTTTAAAGGAGGGAGCATGAAAACAATAAATCAAATACAAACAAAACCGTCAAGCCGATATGACAGTTTTGATCCGGATCAAGAGGGAAATAAAAATACTATTTTTGCCGACATAATAATTGATGATAGGTCTCTTTACCAAATGTTAAAAAAATATGATAGGGTTCCTTCGCTCGGGTGGGGTAGTGAAGAGCATCAAAGGAAAATGATTAATTATTTTTTGTTAAACGAAATGCATGAATATTTGTACTACAGGTACCCAATATTAGTCTGTCCCTGGTGTGGCGATGAAGATTGTGGCTTTATATCCGTATTTATTGAGAAAGAAGAGGATCTTATCATATGGAGAGATTTCAAATTAGAATCCGGTAATAAGACTATTGATATAGGCCCTTTTTGCTTTAAATGGGATGAATACGAAAAAGTTATTAAAGAGACATTTGGAACTGCGGGGATTCAATAAAGTAAACCTGAAAACCCATGGAAGAGATGTGCTCAAATAATTTATATGGGAAAGATCTATGAGTGAATCCAATAACTGCATGATCAAAGGAGTGGAATCAACATGGAACTGTTTAAGCAGATCCCCTTGTACAGATTTTTGGCATTATGCAATGAAAGTGGTATGGAAAAAAACATATTAGACTGCGGAGCGGGAGGGGATTCACCTCCACTAAGTTTGTTTGCAAACTATGGATACAGTACATACGGTATTGAGATGAATGACGAACAAATTAAAAGAGCTAGTCAGTTCGCAACTGCAAGAGGACAGAATCTAAATATACAACAAGGCGACATGAGACAGTTGGCACTAAGTGATGAGTCGATGAGTTTTGTGTATTCATATAACTCTATTTTTCATATGAGAAAACAAGATGTGAAAAAAGCGATAAATGAAATGAAACGAGTTCTAAAACCTAATGGATTATTATTTGTAAATTTTTTAACCCTAAAGGATTTTAGAGTCGGCGATGGAGTTGATTTGGGGGATAATCAGTTTGAACAAATGGAAGACGATGAATTCGTAATACACTCTTATTATGATTATCATGAGGCGGATTCTATGTTTGATGATTTGCAGTTAATATACAAAGAAGATCGAGTACTGGAAAGAAAGTTTGAAGACGAATGGATACGACAAGGATTTATCGATTACATATATAAAAAATAGCTGGATGCTGAAGAACATATTAGTAGCTCCGAAAAAACTAGATATCTGCGAACAATACGTTCACGCTGTGGACCACGAGGTGTTGGTTCGATAGAAGGTAAAGGTTTGAAGAAGAGTTAGCCAGGTGGACAACCCCACGAGTCTAGTGCAAACGACTGTTTCCTAGGGTGATTTAAGCCGCTTGAATGTCAATCAGCACTTGATGCTTGTTCGCAACCATTATACTTCGGGGGGGGATTTCAGATGGATGTAATTATAAATAACTCAATGATTCAGTTGATTCAAGGAGATATAACTAAATTAGATGTTGATGCTATCGTCAATGCAGCAAACACAAGCTTGATGGGTGGAGGCGGAGTAGATGGAGCTATCCATAGAGCTGGTGGAAAAGCGATATTAGAGGATTGCATGAAAATTCGTAACCAAAGGGGAGGTTGTGAGGTTGGAGAAGCGGTAATAACAACAGGAGGAAATCTGAAATGTGAATTTGTTATTCATACCGTTGGTCCTGTTTGGAATAGTGGAAAGAATAACGAAGAAGAGAAGTTAAGGAATTGCTATAAAAATTTATTAATATTAGCTGAATCTAATGAAGTAACAAGTATTGCGATACCTAATATAAGTACAGGAATATATAATTTTCCGAAAGATCTTGCTTGTAGCATAGCTATAGATGAAGTTTCAAAATATATTATAAATAATAAGTCGGAAATAAATAAGGTTATTTTTATATGTTTCGATGAAGCGAACTATGAACTATATAGGAATGAATTAAAGAGATTTTGTTAGAATTTTGATGTTTACCAGAAAAGGAGATGTGCCAATGAATAACAGATCAGATTTGCTAAATCAGTTTAAGGAATGGAATGGATTTGTTCTAGAAATTATTGATTTAGATTGGAAAACACCCATCGCTGAAGGAAAATGGACCATTCATGATGTTGTTAGTCATATTTTGTTATGGGATAAATACTTCTATGAATCGACGATCGAACCGATAGCATGCGATAAAGCGATAACACTTCAACTTATTGATTTCGATCAATTCAATAATGATGCTGTTATATATGGTAAGACAAAAACCAAAGACGAATTAATAGAATTGACTGTGAAGTATCGTAACTTAATATTAGATTGTATAAGTAGTCTTGAGGAGGGAAAATACTCAGGCAAATATGTGGACGGAAGGTTTTCCTTTGAGTCCTATTTAAAGGATTTTATATCGCATGACCTACATCATATGATGCAGATTAAAGAATTAAAAAAGAAAATGATGAGTAATTGACTCGTGACGGAAGTGCAAAGAATGGAACTGACCACCCTAATTAGCTTTCTCTCACTCGATTATTGTGTGGGACAGAGCTTTTTTTTGCGCAAAAATAGAGATACAACTTGACCAGTAACTCATAATAAACTCGAAAAACACATATCCAAAGAGACAAATGTTATATTATTTATCATTAAATGCAATCTGTAGGTAAAATCAAAGACTCCCCCTCTGAAAATCAAACTTTAAAAATCTCCATAATTCTCCTGTTTTCTTCTCTTTACCCACTTTCTATCTATATACGTCCCAAAGGATTAACTCAAAATGTTATGTAATATAACATAAAATATTGAATATTATAGTAAAAACCACAAATTTTACTGACGCATGTATAGTACTGTGTTAATATAAGTGACATAAAACGATGAAAATGAATGTAAGCTAAAGAAAGGTGTTTTTAAAAATAAATATGGGGATTGGGGGACGGCGATGGAGTATTTCATTCAACAGTTAATTAACGGGATTTCTGTAGGGAGCATCTATGCTCTGATCGCACTTGGGTACACCATGGTTTACGGGATTATTAAATTGATCAATTTCGCCCATGGGGATGTGTTTATGGTTGGGTCGTTTATTGGATTGTTCAGTGCCAGGTACTTGGCTTCAGCAGGGCTTCCTCCGATACTGGTCTTACTTATCTCATTGGTGATCTCTATGACAATCAGTGCGTTGCTGGGGATGTCAATCGAACGGCTAGCATACAAACCTCTACGAAAAGCTTCGCGAATCGCTGTGTTGATTACTGCAATTGGCGTTTCTTTTTTGCTGGAATACAGCGGTGTGTTTGTGCTTGGTCCTCAGGCTAAAGGATTTCCGGAGATTCTTAATAAGCAGCAATACAACTTGTTTGATTCCTCGATTCAGGTGGACTCCAATCAAATCATGATCTTGGGGACGACGGTTATTTTGATGATCATCCTTCAGTATATTGTGCACCGAACAAAGATTGGTAAAGCGATGCGGGCCGTTTCTTTTGATATGGAAGCAGCACGGTTGATGGGGATTAATGTAGATCGGACCATTTCAGCCACCTTCGCGATAGGTTCTGCACTTGCGGCAGCAGCAGGCGTTATTTTCGGAATGACTTACAATTCAGTGGATCCGATGATGGGGGTGCTTCCGGGGCTTAAAGCTTTTGTGGCTGCGGTTCTAGGTGGCATTGGCAGTATTCCTGGTGCTCTAGTAGGGGGACTTCTGCTGGGCACAGTCGAGACAGAGGTTTCTTCTCTGGGATACTCTTCGTGGCGTGATGGTGTGGCATTTGCTGTACTCATCCTAATCCTTATCTTTAAACCATCCGGGCTATTTGGTAAAAATGTCCGCGAGAAAGTGTAGGGAGATGCCTATGAAGAAGATAAACAAGTCATTTTGGATAGGCATTGTATTTTCTGTCATGCTATATATCGTCATTCAAGTTCTTCTAACAACGGGAATATTTGATGATGTCATGGAGTCTACGCTAATTCTAATTTGTATAAATGTCATGCTGGCGGTGTCTTTGAATCTGATTAATGGGATAACGGGGCAATTCTCAATCGGGCATGCTGGATTTATGTCCATTGGTGCTTATGTTTCTTCCATTTTAACTTTGAACTTTGATATGCCATTCGTGCTGGCGCTAGTGATCTCTGGACTGATTGCTGCATTTTTCGGTGTGCTTATCGGGATTCCGACCTTGCGGTTGAATGGAGACTATCTGGCGATTGCTACGCTGGGATTTGGTGAGATTATCCGGATTGTCCTGCTCAATACAGAATATGTGGGCGGAGCTTCAGGTCTTAGCGGCATCCCCAATCAAACGACTTGGACGATTATGTTTCTGTTCACACTGGTCACGATTGTTGTGATCAATAACTTTATACGTTCCACTCACGGCCGGGCTTGTATAGCGATTCGGGAGAATGAAATTGCTGCTGAAGCGATGGGGATTAATACAACTTTGTACAAAGTCATTGCTTTTTCACTTGGAGCATTATTTGCGGGAATAGCTGGTGGTCTCTCTGCTCATAAGTTCTACGTCATCAATCCTGGCAGCTTTAATTTTCTGAAATCATTCGAAATTCTAGTCATGGTAGTGTTAGGTGGGCTAGGAAGTACAAGCGGGGCCATCGTGGGTGCGATTGTACTGACGGTGCTCTTCACGGTGCTTCAGGAATATCCGGAGCTGCGGATGATTATTTACTCGGCGATTCTAATTCTGATGATGATTTTTCGGCCTAAAGGGCTGCTTGGCAGCACGGGTTTTTCTTTCTTGAAATGGTCTAAAAAGGAGGTCAAGCCAAGTGACAGCATCAACAGTGGAAGTGCTTCTTGATGTTCAACAAGCAAGTCGTGCATTTGGCGGGCTTAAGGCGCTTAACGAGGTATCTCTCCATATTAATAAAGGCGAGTTGATTGGGCTCATCGGACCTAATGGCGCGGGAAAAACAACCCTTTTTAACTTGCTGACAGGTGTATACCCGCCTTCCAGTGGCGATATTATCCTCAGCAATCAGGCAGTAGGCGGGATGAAGCCTTATCGGATTAACCGAAAAGGGGCAGCGCGGACATTTCAGAATATCCGTCTATTTACTTCTATGACGGTGCTGGATAACGTTAAGATCGCATTTCACCAGCATGCCAGACATTCGATGTTCACTTCCATGCTTCGTCTGCCTAAGCATTTTGTAGAAGAAAACGAAATTACGCAAAAGGCTATGGATATTCTCAAAATATTTAATCTTGCCGATCAATGTGATGAATGTGCCGGGAATCTTAGCTATGGAAATCAAAGGCGTTTGGAAATTGCGCGCGCGCTTGCAGCAGGACCTAAGCTTTTGCTATTGGATGAACCAGCCGCAGGGATGAACCCGAATGAAACTCGGGAACTAATGAATCTTATTGCCTGGATCCGTGAAGAGTTTGAGCTGACGATCCTGCTTATCGAGCACGATATGTCCCTGGTTATGGGGGTGTGTGACCGGATTTATGTGCTGGATCGCGGAATGTTGATTGCTGAAGGTACGCCCGTTGAAATACGGAATCATCCCAAAGTCATAGAAGCCTATTTGGGACAGGAGGCGTAGTGGACCATGCTTAGCGTACAGGGGATCAATGTATATTATGGGGCTATTCATGCCTTGAAGGATTTAAGTATGAATGTAAAAGAAGGCGAGATTGTAACTCTAATCGGCGCAAATGGAGCAGGCAAGTCCACGTTGCTTAAGACGCTTTCGGGACTGCTGAAACCCAAAACAGGCAGTATAGATTTCATGGATAAATCTATTACGAATCAGAGTGTTCAGTCCATCGTAAAACAGGGGCTTATTCATTGTCCGGAAGGCAGGCGTGTATTTGCTAATATGTCTGTGGAAGAAAATCTGGAGCTAGGAGCTTTTTTACAAGATTCGGGCAGCTTAGCTGCTGATTTTGCCAAGGTTTACTCCACCTTCCCGCGTCTTTTAGAAAGAAAAAAACAGCTTGCCGGCACATTATCCGGCGGGGAGCAGCAGATGCTTGCTATGGGGCGCGCGATGATGGGGCATCCCAAGCTTTTATTATTAGATGAACCCTCGATGGGGCTTGCTCCATTGCTCGTTCAGGATATTTTTCGGATCATCCAGGAAGTAAATGCCTCTGGAACAACAGTACTTCTTGTAGAACAAAATGCCCATCAGGCGCTAAAAATTGCTCATCGGGCTTACGTTCTTGAGACGGGCAGAGTGGTGCTTGAGGGAGATGCCAAGGAATTGGCAGATTCGGAAGAGATCAGAATGGCTTATCTGGGACATTAATTCATCGGCTAGTTCACAACAGCATCACAGAAAGAACCTATAAAATATTTATTTTGGGAGGCTGGAAGAGGATGAAGAAAATCGGGGCCATATTGCTGACTGCATTGCTGGCTGGTGGATTGCTGGCAGGCTGTGGGAACAAGACAGACAACACTACCGCTGAAGGTGGGAATGCTGGTGGAGGGACCATCAAGATTGGAGCAGACCTTGAGCTTACAGGCGGCCAGGCTTCCTTCGGTGATTCTGCACTCAAAGGGGCAAAGCTGGCGGTAAAAGAAATTAATGACGCAGGTGGAATACTCGGCAAAAAACTTGAACTGATTGAAGCGGATAATGCCTCCAAGTCGGAAGAGGCGACACGCGCAGCGCAAAAGCTGATTACTACCAATAAAGTTGTAGCTATTATAGGTGCAACTACATCTACGAATACACTCGGGATTGTTCCCGTTGCTCAAGAAAAAGGCATCCCGCTGGTTAGCTCCTCAGCCACCAATCCCAAAGTAACAGTTGATGAACGTACTGGAGATTTGAACGAATGGGTATTCCGGGCCTCATTTATTGATCCTTTCCAAGGCGAAGTAATGGCTAACTTTGCTAAGGATACACTTAAAGCGAAGACGGCTGTTATTTATACGGATGCTTCAAGCGATTATTCCAAAGGGCTGCAGACCTTCTTTAAAGCAACGTTTACTAAGAACGGTGGCTCAATCTTAAGCGAAGAATCCTATCAACAAAAAGATTCTGATTTTAAAGCCGTATTAACACGTATTAAAGAAGCTAATCCCGATGTTATTTATCTTCCAGGCTATTATGAGGAGGTCGGCAAAATCGTAAAGCAAGCTCGCGAAATGGGGATCACCGTTCCGTTTATGGGCGGGGATGGCTGGGATTCACCTCAGCTGGCTGAGATTGCCGGAGCGGATGCCCTAAACAATACGTTTATGTCCAATCACTATTCACCTGAAGATAGCTCGCCAGAAGTAAAATCGTTCGTAGATGCCTTCAAGGCTGCTAACGGTGATCTTGTTCCAGATGGGATGGCTGCGCTTGGATATGATGCTGTGAAACTAGTGGCAGACGCGATTACACGTGCGGATTCCACAGAACCTGAGAAGCTGAAGGATGCACTGGCGGGGACAAAGGATTTACAACTGGCCACGGGTAAAATCACAATGAATGAAACGCATGACCCGGTAAAAGCAGCTGTGGTGCTAAAGTTTGTAGATGGGGTACAAACCTTTGAGGCAAAAGTAAATCCATAAGTGTTGTGATTAGACGCGCGTACCTTTATTGGTGCGCGTTTCTTTTAGTTTAAACTTTTTTTAAAAAAAGGCTTGTCAAAATTCTTATGGTTTGATATACTCATTTTTGTTGTGACAAGAAAATAACTTGTAAAGCATGGCCCGTTGGTCAAGGGGTTAAGACACCTCCCTTTCACGGAGGTAACATGGGTTCGAATCCCATACGGGTCATATTATGCGGTAGTGGTGGAATGGCAGACACGCTATCTTGAGGGGGTAGTGGGTGTATACCCGTGGAGGTTCGAGTCCTCTCTACCGCATACAAATAAAAAGTAAGAAACCCTTTGTTCGCAGAGGATTTCTTACTTTTTTTTATAAGATTAGAAGTGAAATTCAGTGACGTCAGGTCATCTCTTAAAAGCCCCAGCATACTGGGGATAGAGCTGTCTTATGCAGTCTGGGCAGATATCATGAGTGAATTGCAAAGAAAGCTGATGCTTTAAGAAATGTTCAATGGTGATCCATTCATCCTTGGGATTACGAATACATTTACAGGAAGCACAGATTGGGATTAGCTCAAAAGATGATGGTAAGGTTGAACGGAGGTTTATGATCTCCGGATGAAGAGGTTCTTCTTTATAGGGGCCCACATCATATAGTGAAATTATAAAAGTGGCTTCTGGGTGCGGATCTGAGAGAAATGGGTAGATCTCCAAACGGAAGATTCGTTTCCCTTTATTAGCGGTTTGTATGGAGAATTCGGAAGTATAAACCTGATGCTCTCTGCGGAGTATATATTTCACTGATTCATAAAGCTTGGCCCATTGATCGGGATCGACAATCACATCTTGCATGAGCTCTGAGTAATACGCGCCAATCCATTTCTTATTAGTAGAAAGACCATATTCATGACTAAAGGTCTTCCACCTACTGTTGGTGAACTGGATAATCCCATGACTGTTGATTACCACCGCATTGTGCGGTAAAGCTTCAAGTGAATGGATAATGGAAGATGATAAGCATTTTGACAAAAGTCACCGCTCCCTCCTAGAGATCATTCAGGATGATAAGTTAACAAAGGGGGCCAGACGGTATTCTACAGATACTTGTCACCTGAGTCGCCTCTTATCGTCACTCCAGCCATATGATATAATCGGATAATACATAACAATACTAATTATATACTTTTTTACGTTATTTTGCAATAGGTAATTACGTAAATAAGTAATTTATTTTTAGATGGAGGGCGATTCACCGATGCAGACCATATACGAACGTATAGAATACCTGATTAAGCAGAAAGGTTTGACCAAAAAATCATTCTGTGAGCAGTTAAATATCAGCACAGGTAATATGGGAGATTGGAAGCGGGGGAAGACTACTCCAGGAACACATAAGCTGATTGAGATCGGTGATTTTTTTCATGTTAGTCTGGACTGGCTCATTCTCGGCAAAGATACACCGGATACTGTACGAGAGAGCGGCGTAGACTATGATTTGAGTGATGTTCAGCTATCGGAAAGCCGAGTAGATGAATTACTTCCAGCAGAAAAGAATTTTATCAAGGAATATATAGCTTTTGCTGAATATCGTAAACAGAAAATGGTCGACGAAGAATCTTAAAATCTGCATCTTTACTTTTGAGAAAAGTACATTTATAATAATGAATGTTGACCTCAAACAAATTTATGTTCTATGTTTAACACACCGCGCGGTAGTGGTGGAATGGCAGACACGCTATCTTGAGGGGGTAGTGGGTGTATACCCGTGGAGGTTCGAGTCCTCTCTACCGCATACAGAATGAAGAAAGAGGCCTTGCGATGCAAGGCCTCTTTTTTTGTTCAATCCTCAATCACACAACCTACTTCTTTACAAGCGGCACGCATAGATTGGCTTCGAATCCTTCATCATCCGGACCGGACTTTTCCGTGTATTGGATGTAAAAGACTCCATCAGGGTTGAACTTATAACCGGAATCCGGCAGCCATTCATTATATATATAATTCCAGGTATGTTGAAAAGCCAACTGAGGGAATCCGTTAGCAGTAAATATAGCATAGGTAGACGCAGGAAGTTTCTTATGAACAAGGCCTTCAGGGATACAATCTAACTGCTCGACTTCAACACAAAGGAAAAAATCAATATCCCATGCGGTATGCTCCCACAGTTTAGGCACGGATGTACGGTTCTGAAATAGACCGAGATAACAACCGCTGCTTTGAACTTTTGTGTGTATAGTATCAAATTTTGTATCAATATCCAGCTCGCCAAAAACATATTCCCAAAGATTCGCGTATGGCTCCCCGGATGAGTTTACATTTGCCCAGCCAATAACATTTAGTTCGGGTATATCAAGCAGTTGAACAGTCACCGATTGTCCCTCCCAGCAAAAATATTTCAACAATATTATAAAATATTCCAAGAGATTAAAGGGTGCTGATATATAGCGATATTATGACGTTCTTTCTAGTTAAAAAGGATACTTTACCGCATAACAACAGGGGGCTGTGTGATGTGGTGAGCATCCTTTTTCTAATGAATTATTTTAAAAGCTTGGAGATATCGGATTCGATCTGCTGTGGAGTGGTTTTAGGAGCAAACCGTTTTAGAACACGGCCATCTTGGTCAACCAGAAACTTCGTAAAGTTCCATTTCACGCTTTTTGAGCCTAAGACACCAGGGGCTTCTTTGGATAAGTATTTGAATAATGGATGTGCTTCATCGCCTTTTACGTCAATCTTCTCGAACATAGGGAAGGTTACCCCATAATTAATCTCGCAGTATTCCGCAATTTCATCACTTTCGCCAGGCTCTTGTCCAGCAAATTGATTGCTTGGAAATCCTAAAACTTCGAACCCGCGGTCCTTGAATTTCTCGTACACTTCCTGAAGACCTTTATACTGGGGAGTAAATCCACATTTGCTGGCAGTATTCACAACCAGGAGTACTTTACCCTTGTACTTTGACAATGATTTCTCTTCACCCTTAAGAGTGTTGACCTCAAAATCATAAATACTCATGGATGACACCTCCATAGCTAATTTAAGTTTTTAACAATTTAATTGTACACTATTTATGGTCTGGAGCCAAATAAGAAAGTATTATGAATCATTCCTCATCATCGTTTCAAATCATACCTGTTGTTTAAAGTATAAAGTATGAGCATGACCAATACAGCTTGATGAAGGAGAAGATGACTCATGAAAGCATTATACACAGCAACTACAACAGTCCATGGCGGTCGTGAAGGCTCCATTGAATCCTCGGATGGCGTGTTAAAGCATAATCTAAGCATGCCTAAAGAGCTTGGAGGGCCGGGAGGTTCCGGTACCAATCCAGAGCAACTATTCTCGGCTGGTTATGGAGCGTGTTACGAGAGTGCACTAGCGAATATCGCCCGTAAAGAGGGCGTGAAACTCCATGACGTGGAGGTAACTTGTAATGTGTCCATTGGGAAGGATGACAGAGATGGAGGCTTTAGACTTGCTGTGAGAATGGATGTGAAGCTGCCAGGGATTGAACACGACAAAGCAGAGGAACTGGCGAAGAAGGCTCACGAATTCTGTCCTTACTCCAAAGCAACCAGAGGTAATATCGAGGTTGAATTAAAGATTGTCGATTAAATGTATCTGTATATATTTTATGGAAATAATGGCTAAATAGAGACGTAAATCATAAAAGAGTAATAAATAGCTGCCGTGTTAGGCGTCTTTGGTTGACATCACCCTTAAAATTCTTTAATATGTCTAAGTATCTGAGAATGTGCCTGCGTGTGCAATTTACAACCAAAAATTTAAATAATGGGTGATGAAGATGTCTTACAGACCGAATATTACGAATGTGACCAAAGCCAGCAGCAACGATAAGGAAGGATTGTACGAGTTCATTATCAAGCTTGCTGATGGAACGGAGTGCCGCGCGTTTTATCATCGGTTTCCGGAATGGAAAATGACGAACATCAGCCGCCTGCTTAAAACTCCATGTCCAATTTGCCGCAAAGATTTCATCTGCAAATGCATGGAGGCATTCACTGCTGATTTCGAAGGGCAAATGATCGGGGATCAATGGATTGAGAAAGCAATCGCAGAATAATTAAAGAACGGCACTTGATGGCGCGGGAGGTTATCCCGCGTTTTTGTTTACCCAAAAAAGCAGAAATTTACGCCTTTAAGACGGAGGGGGAGCCGTGAACGAGGAACTGAACCTTATGAAAGATAAGTCTATCGTGTTGATAGACGGAGTGTGTCATCTTTGCCAGGGGGTAGTTCGTTTCATTATCCCGCGTGACCCCGACGCTAAATTTCTATTCGCACCATTACAGAATGAGATTGCGGCAAAGCTAATGAAAGAGTCCGGACTTCAGCCTGGACAATTAAACACAGTGATTTTACTGGAGAACGGAGTGTATTATACAGAGTCGGCCGCTGTGCTAAGAATTGCCCGTAAATTGAGATTTCCTTGGCCTGCCGCATACGTGTTCATCTTAGTACCACGCCCATTGCGCAATGCCCTTTATCGGTATGTAGCCAAGAACCGCTATCGTTGGTTCGGACGTGATGAGCAGTGTATGCTCCCTACCCCAGAGATCAAACGGAGATTTTTGTAATCCATAATTTGGGAGAATGTTATAATGAAACTATAAATGGGTATAGTTTTTTCATATTATGACTAGGGGTGAACGAATAGTGAAACGGAAAGGGCTTCTGTTTTTTATAGTCATGTTATTATCTTTAAGTATGATCGGTACGGCCTCAGCTGCCCCCAAGCTTCGCATTATGGTGAACAATTCAAGTGTGGATGTTGGTGTGCAAATCGTGTCGGGGAAGACGTTGGTTCCGCTGAAGGCTTTTGAAAGATTCAAGAATACTTCTATTCAATGGGATGCCAATACCAAGCAAGCTACGATTGCTAGAGATTCTATGAAGATTAAGCTTACGGTTGGCTCACGGACGGCTTGGAAGAACTCGGATGCTGTACAACTGGATGTATCGGCCAAAATAGTGGATGGAAGAGTAGCGGTACCCCTGCGGTTTATTGCGGAGGCTCTTGGAGCGAGAGTAACAGTAGATGCTGCTACGAATACAGTCTGGGTTCAGGAACGGGCCAATGCTAAACTTGTGCAGAATTATAATAGTAATGACTTAGTTGTTTCCCGCATAGCTGCTCTGCAATTCCCGGTTGAAGAAAGAGAACCCTCCAAATTGACGGGTGATAATGAAGCATTGTCAATGACGTATTATTTTCCTGAAGGCAGATCTGATGGTTATTTTATATTGTATGGACATTTCGTAAAGTATTATGAGATCAAGGATAATATTGTAAAAGTAGTTTGGGAAGCTGATCTGGATATGTCCAAAGAGGCTACAAATAAAGATTTTACCGCGATATTCGGTTACCCAGTTGCGAAGGAATATGGTAAAGCACCTGTTCTAGCTCCATCCTATGCCTCTTTTTATACGAGTGTTTGGGGAAGTCAGATTATTTATGGAATGGTTAATGCGGATGGAACTACTAAAGTTTCAGGACAGTCTCTGTACTGGGGGAATAATGAACCTTTTGTCGTAGCTATTCCCGGAGAGACTAAGCTTTAAGCAATATACAAGTCATATAAATATGGAGATGAATGATGAACAAGGGGAAGCCTAAAGGTTTTATGCGTTTTGATTGGCCTTATCATTTTGTAACTATGCCGCTAGCGCTGATTATATTTGTGTGGTCGGGAATTTATGTCGTTCAGGTGTTACGTGATGATGGTGCTTTAACAGTGCCCTTGCTATTATTTGGTTTATCTCTATGCCTGTTATTTGCGATTACTCGAATTCGAATTTATGCCACAAAAAATCAGGATCGAGTAGTGAGGGTGGAGGAGCAGTTCCGGTATTTCCGATTGACAGGCGAAGCATTAAATCCAAAGCTTGAATTAGCTCAGATTATTGCACTTCGGTATGCAGGAGATGAAGAGTTTCCGGCACTATGTCAGCGGGCGGTGAAGGAAAAGCTTAGTCCTGCCGATATCCGGTCTGCCATCAAGAATTGGCGTGAAGATACGATGAGAGTCTAAAAACCACTTGATGTGCGAAAAAACTTATTGCTGCCTTCTTATATATATGCTACTATAGCTGTAAATTAAAGGGATAGTAACGGAAGCACCGTTCAATGTACCGTATCCACGGTTATTGTCGGTGCTTTTTTGCTGTCTTTTTTTTGACAATATTTATAAATTTCTTGCGAAAGGAGAGAGGTTTTATGGCGGCAAGGATTGTACTCGCAGTGCGTGAAAGCCAATATATCGAACCATTGCTACACTATCTTCATCATAGTGAGTATGGAGAAATGCTGCGAATCACGGCTTTTAGTCGGCTGGATGCTTTTATCGATTTTATGAGGGGAGAGGATATGCCGGATGCTGTTGTAGGTGACGTTACTTTTATCGAGGCTTGGCTTGTGGAGGGAAGAACTAAGGTGCCTTGGGCAGTTTTGAGTGAGGAGGGAGCTTATCTTAGCAGGAGTTCTAAAAGTCTGGCTGGAGGCATCATGATTGCGAAATATCAGGCACTGCCTTCTCTGCTGGGAGCATTTATTCAACTATGTGAAGTGAAACGAGCTAGAGGTTCCTCTGTATTAGATGAAACGCTGCTGCTCGGTATCGTCTCCTCAAGCGGGAACACGGGCAAAACCACAGTAGCTATGAATATGGCTAAGCAGCTAGGTGAATTGGGGCTTTCGGTCTTTTATTTGAATCTTGAAAGTGTGGACAGCAGTGGATTATTTTTACGGCCCCCTGCAGGAAATACGCCTGGACTAGAGCGGCTCCTTTATGAAATCAAAGCCAGCCGGGATAAGGGCGGAGCCGATACGATTGATTTGGGGCAATACGTGATTAGGTATGATCACCTTCGAAGTGCTGCTTTTAGGCCAATTATTAATGTAAAAGAAATGCTGCAGATGACTACGCAGGATACGCTAGATTTGTTGGCGCTGTTGGTTGCGGAAAGAAATTTTGACGTAGTTATAATAGATACCGGCAGTATTGAAGAAGAACGTGCCAAAGCTGTGTTACATAAATGCGGAATTCTATTGTGGGTAGTTAGAAATGACGAGGTAAGCATTCATAAGACCATGAGATGGCTATCCCATTGCAATGCTCCTAATTCTGGTATGCCCAGCCAAGTGATGGACAAAAGTAGATTTGCCGTGAATTTTGCCGCAGAGGGTTTAGAGGTGTGGGCACCTCCGGAAGGAATTACCGTTGAAGGTGTACTTCCGTATATCCCATCTTGGACGCTGCAGCACCGTGAGGAGCTTTTTCTGAACTCACCACAATTCCAAAAGGAGATCTTACAGCTGTGCAAGCAGATTATAGAACCGTCGCTTCCGCAAGTATTCACTGGTAAGGGTTTACATGAATGAGGAAATGTTTAAGGCACTTCGCAGTGACATCCGGGCAGGATTAGATGTTACTTCTGCAGTTGGAAATCGTGAACTCACCCAATATATTGAAAGGACAATTTTGGACAGCGAAAATCTGCGTTATTTAACAGCACAGGAGAAACATGAGCTCGTGAAGAGATTGTTCGATTCTTTTCGAGGATTGGATGTACTCCAGCCCTTAGTGGATAATCCGGCGATCACTGAGATTATGATTAACAGCCATACTGAGATTTTTGTAGAAGAGGAGGGGCAGATTCGTCGTCTCCATTTGGAATTTGAGTCCAGCAGCAGGTTGGAGGATATTATCCAAACGGTTGTATCCGGTGTGAACCGGGTTGTAAATGATTCTTCTCCTATCGTTGACGCTCGGCTAAAAGACGGATCGCGTGTAAATATCGTGCTTCCGCCGGTAGCTCTGAAAGGCCCGGCGATGACCATTCGGAAATTTCCTGAAACACCGATGACGATGCAGGATTTAGTCCGTCGTGAAGCCTTAAGCTTGGAAGCTGCAGAGCTGCTGCAAATTTTAGTGGCTGCTAAATACAATATTTTTATTAGTGGGGGGACAGGCTCTGGAAAGACTACTTTTCTTAATGCATTATCTCAGTATATCCCCCCACAGGAGAGGGTCATTACGATAGAGGATTCCGCTGAACTGCAGATTGTAACCGTGCCGAACCTTGTTTCACTGGAGACCAGGAATGCTAACACGGAAGGTAGAGGGGAGATTTCCATCCGAGATTTGATTCGTTCTTCTCTGCGAATGCGCCCTAACCGGATTGTTGTGGGGGAGGTACGGGGAGCGGAATGTCTCGATATGCTACAGGCTATGAACACCGGGCACGATGGAAGCTTGTCTTCCGGCCATAGTAACAGCGCACACGATATGGTCAGCCGACTGGAGACGATGGTGCTAAGTGCTGCGGAGCTTCCGGTAGCTGTTGTTCGCCAGCAAATTTCATCGGCAATTGATATCTTCGTACACTTATCACGTCTCCGTGATCGTTCCAGGCGGGTGATGGAGATCAGTGAGGTTGCGGGGTTGAAAGACGGGGAAGTGATCTTGAATCCCTTATATGAATTTCAAGAAGCTGGTGAACGAGAGGGAAGGGTGCAAGGGGGGCTGCTTCCCTGTGGTAACCCATTGTTGCATACAACGAAGCTTAGGATGGCTGGTGTAAACTCCTATCCATTGGCTCAATAGAGATTCAAAATTCCAGAAGGGGGGGAGGTCATGCTTAAGTTTAAATTTGTTGCTGCAAAGCCTGTAGAAGCGGATCCTGACGGTCCTTCGTTATTACCAGATTATAAGGTATACGAATTGACCTTGCTGCAGAGGATTCTGACCCTTACTGCAGGTGGACTGCTGATGTATGGAATTGGATATCTTTTTTATCATCATTGGCTGCTGTCGTTGCTGCTTATGCCTGGCGGAGCTTATGCCCCGCATATGCTGCGTAACTATCTACTGAAAAGACGTCGAAATGCACTGAATTTACAATTTAAGCAGACGTTATTTTCGCTGTCTTCCTCCCTTTCAGCTGGGCGTTCGGTGGAGAATGCATTCCGAGAGGCGGTTCAGGATTTACGTATGCTCGACCCGGAGGGAAGCAGTGATATGATCTCTGAGTTAAACATTATCTGTGCACGCATGGAATATGGACAGCCTGTGGAAGAAGCACTGCGGAACTTTAGTGAAAGAGCGGGAATGGAGGACATCGAGCGATTCGCGGATGTGTTCTCGGTCTGTAAACGTACTGGTGGTGATCTTGTAGAAGTGGTGCGCCGTACATCAACGATTATCGGTGAGAAGCTGGATATTCAGCAGGATATTGCTGTAAGTATTGCTCAGAAGAAATTTGAGGCTAAGGCACTGCTGATATCTCCGCTGATCATGGTGATGTTTATGAGTTTGACGGCTGGAGAATATATGCAACCTATGTATACAGGAGCGGGTATAGCCATATCGACATTAGCGCTTGTTGCTTTATTCCTATGTTATCTCTGGACTACTAAAATAATGGACATTCCACTGTGAAGGGGGTGAAATCATGCGCTGGCTATGTGCGGTGGTTACTGTTATTTTGCTGATAGTCTGGGTTCTACTGCGAATTCAATGCGGCAACAGATATGTCGCGTTACGCAGTCTTCCTATGGAAGGATTACGGCTTCGGAAGTTAGGCGAACCGTTATTACTGCTTATTGAGAAGAGTGGTATCGCCAGTCGGTTTCCCTCACTGTTGTTCAGAATTCAGCGTTCTCTACAGCGCAGTTATGGGATGCGTTATAGCGCAGAGCGGACCCTGCTGTTCATGGGTGAGATGCTAAGTTACAGCTGGCTGTTGCTTGTAGGTGGAAGCTTGATTACAGCATTTAGTGGCGAACAGGCAGGTATGATATTGGGTGTGTTTTTGGCAATTGCTCTACCAACCGCTATGGTCAGTGATCTTCACAAAAAGGTGAGAGTTAGGGAGCAGAATATTATGCTCGAATTGCCAGAGCTGCTGAACAGTATTGTGTTGTTGGTTGGCGCAGGAGAGACCGTGCAACGAGCTATTATTCGCTGTGTGGAAAGCCACCGGGGGGATACGAATCATCCTCTGTATAAGGAGCTAATGACTATGACTAGTGAATGGGAGGGCGGATATTCTTTCCAGCAGGCGTTTGAAAATTTCAGCAAGAGATGCGCTGTGCAGGAGGTATCGGTATTCACAACGACAGTTTTGCTGAATTATCGCAGAGGTGGAGCGGATTTTGTGCTATCGCTACGTGATCTGTCGCGGATGTTGTGGGATAAACGAAAGGCTCTTAGCCGGACGCGCGGAGAGCAAGCATCCTCTAAATTAGTTTTTCCGATGGTAGTTATCTTTTTAATAGTAATTGTACTGGTGGGAACGCCAGCATTTTTGATGTTAAAAATGTAGGAGGCTGAAGCTGATGGTATCAACAATGTTGGACAGTATGAAGAACTTTTGGGAAGACGAGGAAGGTTTAGGAACTTTGGAGATGATTTTGATTATTGCTGTCTTGATTGCAGTTGTTCTTTTGTTTAAGGACAAAATTCAAGAGGTAGTAGAAGCCTTAATTAAAACGGCGGGTGAAAAGAGTCAGGAAGTATTCGATTGAACAAGTTTAAGGGTGATCAAGGCAGTTTTACTATTGAAGCGTCACTTCTGTTGCCGATCGTCATGTTTATTACGATGCTTCTTTTGTTTTTTTGCTTGTATAGCTATCAGAAGTCCATGCTGTTGCAAGTGGCCTCAGGAGCTACTGAGCGGGCGGCTTACAACTGGGACAACAGTCACAAGGAGGTCTCTGGTTCTTACATGGCTGGTGAGTATGACTCCCTTTATTGGAGAATTGGGGATGATGCCTTGTTAGCCTCATTATTTGGTGGAGAAGCTGGCAGTGCTGGCGTGACAATAGAGTTGCCCGGTGAAGTATCAGGGAAGAGTGATTTGCCAGTGCTTAAACTGGGCCATTCGTCTACTATGATTCCGGACAATATGCCAGGAACTATGCGTTATGCTCACAGCCTTACAGGACGGAGAGTAAAGGCCGAGTTAAATCGTCTACTGAGCTTGCATGTGCTTGATAGCGTTCTATCGGATGAGGCTAACCCAACTGTTGAAGCCCAGTCTATCATTGTCGAGCCTGTTGAGTTTATTCGTACGGTCGACCTGATGCGTTATTTTGGAGCTAAATTTAAAGGGGGCTCTGAGGGTAGTGGATCTGCAGTTTACATGGATAAGAAGGATGCTTCTGCTATGCTGACCAAGCTTCAGGATAAGTAAAATCTCTGTTCAAGGGAGGGGGTTTTAATGAAAAGTATAATTACGGGTTGTCCTGCTAAGGGCAAAACAGAAGGCTCAGTTACAATTTTTCTAATCATGGTGCTGGCTTTCGTCTTTCTATTTACTGCTGTGCTGATTGATTATGCGCGAATCGCTGCGTTCAACGTTCAGGAGGAACGATTAGCGAGAGCCAGTATCCGCTCTGTTATGTCTTCATATCATGTTGAATTGCGTGAGAGATACGGTTTATTTGCATTCGGTGATAGTGATGGTGATATGCTGCTGTCCAAAGTGCTCAATGAAAATTTGCATAAAAGTGGGCGGGGGGATACGTTCAATCTCTTACCCTTTGCACTGGAATCCTCCTCTTTGGAATGGAGCCGGCCGCTGGGAAGTTATGATGTTTTTCGTCATCAAATACTGGAAGAGATGAAATATAAGGCTCCGGTTGATTTCGCCTTGGAGCTGGCAGGTAAATTCAAGCCGCTGTCGGGCGTAATGGCAGAGGCCTCAAGAGCTACTGAATTACTTAGTAAGCTGCAACCTTTATATGATGAACGTGAAGAGAATTTGGATCTAATGTTAGAGCGGAGAAGCCAAGCGGCGGAGAGTGGAAGAAGAGTACTGCTATGGATTATGAATCCGCCCGGAGATTCTATCTCGGCCCATTCGCTCGGAAGCATGCAAGCAGCCGCGGATATACCAGCACAGTATAGTGACTATCTTGGGAAATATTACGAAGATCTATATCGTGATAGTAAAAAGCCTGCAAAGTACACTTATCAGTTGGCACTTTATCAGAGCCGAACTTCAGAGATGTTGTCGCGGCTCCCATCCTTATTAACAACCTTTCATGAAGAACATGGACAATCAATGGAGGAAGCGAAGGATGCGTTAAACAAAGCGCAGCAATTGAATGACGAGATGAGAGATGTTTTGGCAGCTTCCCGAATAAGTGGCGTAAATCTGGCAGACGATCCTGCTAAGGACTGGGATATTCCGGGAAACTCGGGGGAAATAAGCGCTGAGCCACTTAAAAAGCTGCATGAACAGGAAGATGCCTTGATCCTCTCTTCGGCTGACATTAGTAGTATGGAGAATGGTTTATTTATGCAGCAAAGTGCGTACGAGTCCATTGAACCGACGGTAACAGGATTATCAGGAGTGTTGCATGAAGCTTTGGGAGTCAACGGCGATTCCTACCAAATGATTTCCTCTGTTCTAGGGGCTTCGCATGTAGTGGACAACTATTATAAAAAATACGGTAAGAAGGGAAGTGTTATCGCTAGTGATTTGGCTTTTCTTGAAGAGCATCGCAGCTCGGATAAAGCACGTAAGCAAGTAGAGTGGGAAGCCAAATCCAAGCTGAGCGAGGTTAGAGCACTGCTGGACAAAATTAGAATGCTAGGTAGCGGAGCGGCAGCTTCGATGGAACGTTATCAAATCCTTCATCAATTTTATGAGGACAATGTTTCATTTAATAACGGATTGGAGTCTCAATCCTCTGATAAATCTGAAGTATCCTCAGATCCCTATGCTGCTGGAAGCTCGGCGATGAAGGATATTGACGGGATTTATGCAGCAATGAGTGGCATTATGGGGGGCGCTAGAGACAGGCTTTTTCAAACGGAGTATTCCGCGCTTTATTTTCAGCATTTTGATGTTTCAAAGTTAGCTAGTCTGGCACTGAATTCTCTGGAAGACACTAGTGAGCTCACAGATCAGCTTGATCCTCGCGCTCAGGAGCTGGAATACATTTTATACGGATTTCATAATCCCGCAGGGAATGTGGCCGCAGCCTATGCCGAAATATTCGCGATGAGGTTGTCCATTCGCACAATGGAAGGATTTATAGAGAAGGCAACCTTGGGAAATCCACTGGCTGTTCTAGCGGCGGCACTGTTGTATGGAATCCAGCATGCCATTCAGGATATGTTGCAGCTTTGTGAGAAGGATGCGATTCCTTTATCCAAATATATGCCGGCGCAGCTGACTTACCGTGATCATATGCGACTGTTCATGATAATGCATGGAGGCGGGGAAGTGCAGCTATCGCGGATGCTGGCTCTAATTCAACTGAACACAGGAATAAATCCAGCGGAAAGAAACACCTATGTATCATCGGGCATTAAGCTCCAAATGCAGTTATGGTTTCTGCCAGGTGTAGTTAAAATGTTGAATTACACTGCTGGTTTTCCGGGAGAGGTACAAGGGAATAAGTATCTGAGGGCAGTAAAAGCTGATTATTCTTATTAGCGGGAGGTTGGTAAGGAGATGGGGGATGGGTATGGAATCAGAGGGGAGGACAAGGAAGAAGGTAGCATGGTAGTAGAAGCGGCGATGGTTCTTCCGTTCTTCCTGCTATTCGTCCTGTTCCTGATTTCTATCGTACAGATGACCTTGTATTCGACAGCTTTGCAAAGTACAGCATCAGACACTGTAAAGTCTATTTCAACTCATATGTATCCTACGGCTTTGGCGGTGCAGAAATGGGGAATATCCAGCGAAGTAAGTGATGATTCAGGAGGGGATGACAGTGATCATTCTGCTGGCCTGAATTGGACTATTCCTCGCTTGTCACTTACTGATTGGGGCGATAGTTATGCTGAGTCTTTACCCAAGCCGTTAAATGAGTGGGTTATGTCGGCTTTAGAAAGTGGTGAGGGACCGTTGCAGAAGCTTCAGGCAGAGACTAGTGAAAGTGTACTTGATCTTGCGATCAAACCTTTATTGAAACCATACCTGACATCAGATTTACTGGATTATGAGCGAATTCATGTATCTAATGTTATGGTGCCGGAGCTAAAAGAGGGTACTCGTCCCTACCTTGGGCTAGTGGTTAGTTATAAGCTGCCGATGAAGGTCCCCTTTCTAAACCAAAGTATTGTTTTAGAAGCAAGTGCTGTTGAACGCCTCTGGATCGGGGATACGGGAGAAGGCACAGCCAAGGAGGGGAACGGTACTGGCCAACCAGATGAATTCATTGAAATCTTAGAAAAGCCGAACCCGGCTGTAGCGAATAAGCAAGGCAAGGTTCGTGCCAGAATACCGCCGAATGCTTCTGCCAGCTTGTCAGTCTTTTATAAGAGCGGGGGCAGTACTGCCAAATATTTAGGCTGGAAACAAGCGGATGAAGATGGATATATCGAGTGGGAATGGAAAATTGGTGTAAATACCACATCGGGCTCGTGGCCGTTTGTTATACAACTGGATGATGGTAGATCTGTTGAGGTTATGTTCACAGTAGTGAAGTGAAAGGGTGGAAAAAGGAGTGTAATAAATGGCAGAGTGGACATTTTGGGGATGTCTACCGTTTTTAGCAGCGGCACTGATTACAGATTTGAAGTCGATGAGAATACCAAACTGGATCACCTTGTCAGGCTTGCTCACCGGTCTGCTTGCACAAGGGGTGATCAATAGCTGGCATGGACTGCTGAGGGCTTTCGGGGGAGCTGCTGTAGGATTTACAGTCCTTCTGATCATGCATTTATTAGGGGCGGTTGGCGCGGGGGATGTTAAGCTTTTTGCTGGAATCGGAGCGTGGACAGGGATGTTGTTTACGCTGCAAGTCGTCATGTACTCCGTACTATTTGGTGCCTTAATAGGCTGGTTAATTGTTTTAAAGAGACGGGAGGCGGTCAGTCGTTCGCGTAAGATCATCAGCAGAATTTCTGGATTTATTTTATGGAAGAGCCCGTTTCTATTAAAAAATAACGATAGTGAACTGTTGAAATTCCCTTTCATGCTGGCTGTTATCCCTGGTTCCATATGCGCTTATCTATACTTTTAGTTCGGGAGGTGATGTTTTGTTGTTCGGATTAACCCGTGATTTTATACAACAGGATGGTATATATATGATCCTTGGTGAACCCGAAGGAATACCTGAGGAGAAGCTTAATTTGATTCAGGCGCGCATGCTGATGAACACCGACATTCCTCATCATTTGAGGCTGTTACTTAGAGAAATAGATATGAAGGTTACTATGGAATACGCTGTTTTACGCAAAAAAATGCTTAGTCATCTACTCAAAGGAGAGAAGCTAAGTATGAGCTCATTTTTCGGGTTATTGCTGCAAATTGCCCAAGGCATGGAAGATGGCAGGTTATATATGCTGCGGGCGGAACAGTATGCTTTGCATGCAGATTACATTTTTATTGAAGGGTCGTTACAGAGCGGTAAAGTATACCTGACCTACATACCCATTCAGGAGAATAAGTCTGGTTCAAAGCTTGGAGAGTCACTCAAGTCACTAATCATGGTGTTAATGGCATCTATCACAGAGCTTACTGGCAGTGGTGTGCAAAGACTATTGCAATATTGCAGTGAAGAGGGATTTACTCCAGCTGGCTTAAAGATTCTTTTATCAGAGTTGCTGACAGAAAGAGAGCCCGTTACACCTGAAAGACAGCTTCATGAAGGCGTAAAAGAATATCTAGTGAAAGAGGCAGCAGCTCCACCATTAAGAAAAATATATGAGCATCGCGAAGATAAGGGATTGGAGCAGCCGACTGCTACTCCTTGGATCAGCAGCTATCCTAATCTTAAGATAAAAGAGGAGGAGAGCCTGTCTCTAAGCTTGGAGGATGAGCAGGTAACGAATCCGCAAGCCTCAAGCTCAAGAACCTATATAGTGCTAGGGTGTCTATTAGGAGATGCACTACTGTGGAAGTTTCTATATTTGGATAGTCCAAAGCCGTTATGGTTTGCCGTCTGTGTAGTTGTGACGATTGTATTGGCTGTTTTAAGCTGGATGGTTTGGAGCGGAAGGCTAAAGGTTGGTAAAGAAGATGAGGATTGTCTGAGTGAGGATTCTGAAGATACTAACTGTAATCCGAGTCGGAAAGAATTGGAGTGGAATTTTGGCAGGAACCCTGTGGCTTCTACACGTCCTCCAGCAACAATCCCAAAGGTAACTCCGCAATTCTCAGATTCAGCAGCTAACGTTCCGGTAACCCGTCATGAATCACTAGCAGAGGAACATTGTTCTGTTAAAGCACAAGAAGCCATAGCACCAACAACTTTATTATCACAGGAGAAACCGCCTAAGCAAGGACGACAAATCGAAAAGCTGGATCGGAGTATTCCTTATCTCCAAAGAAACGGTGAGGAGGGTGAAGAGGCGGAAATGATCGAGTTAAATCGAACTAGCTTCATTATCGGCCGATCGGCAGAGGTGGCTCAATATGTGGAAAGATCAGAAGGAGCCTCTAGAGTACACGCTGAGATATCTAGAAGCACCAGCGGATATATTCTCAAGGATCTTGACTCCAGAAATGGAACGCTTTTTCAAGGTGAAGCCATGGTCCCGTATAAAGAGTATCCACTAACAGAGGGGACCACATTTAAAATTATAAAAGGAAGCTACACATTCCATATAGTATGAAGGTGAGTTCTAACGATGAATGTGGCTCTACAATTTTTGTTTTTTCAAATCTTCTAAAGCGACTTGAAGTGTAGGGAAGGTAAAGTCAAAGCCATGATTTAATGCCGCTGCGGGCAGGACGCGCTGACCTTTGAGTAAGATTTCGGATAATTCTCCGACTGCTGTTTTTAACAGGAAGGCTGGCAAAGGGAACCAGTGCGGCCGTTTGTAGACTTTGCCAATCGTCCTGCCGAACTCTTCGTTCGTTACCGGATGTGGAGTAGTCGCATTAACAGGTCCGTTAATCGTGGGATTTTGCGTACAAAAATCAATTAGACGGACGATATCCGTCAGATGAATCCAAGAGACCCACTGCTTTCCGGAGCCAATGTTACCGCCAAAACCTAATAAATAAGGCAGCTTCATTTTGGGGAATGCTCCGCTCTCATTGCCGAGCACAACTCCGGTACGCAGCTTGACCACGTGGATACCATGGTAGGTTTCATCTGAAGCCTCTTCCCATGTCTTAACTACTTCTGAAGGGAAATCCATGACCTGGGCTGGTGAGGACTCACTAAAAGTATCCTCTAAAGAGGTACCGTAAATCGCCACGGCGGAAGCCTGAATGATTACGGAAGGCTTTTGCTTCATTTGATCTACTAATTTAGCTGCTGCGGAAACGGTTGCAAGTCGGGACTGCATAATCGCTTTTTTGCCACTTGGACTCCAGCGCTGGCTAAGGGAAGCTCCGGCGAGATTAATTAGGGCAGCTGCATTTTCCACTGGAGCGGGATTAGAACTTAGACTGTCCCAGGTGTGGTAACTCAGCTTAGGATGAATTGTTGTTGCGTCTTTTGGTAAATTCCGACCTACAATAGCAACTTCATTACCTGCTTGCAGCCAGTATTTTGCTAGTTCGCTACCTATAAAACCGGTGCCGCCACATATCACATATTTCAAAGGAGGGCCTCCGTTCTAAATCGCACAATTCATTAAAAATTACTTAAACAAATGCTGGTAAGCAGAGTAATCGATTTTATTCTTTTCGAGAAAATTGACAAGAAAACGGTTATCGCGCCGCGGTGTGGCAACTATGTAACCTTTAATGCAGTGATCGCGAGTAACTTCTTTTGCATTGCTCTCGACAGCGATTTTTCCGATCTCGGCAGCAATAGAATGCTTCGCAATATCACGAAATGGACCAGGTACAGGCTGAACAAGCTGGTCCAAAAAGGCTTTTGTTTCGTCACTCCAGAGCGGGCGGCTACGTTCCACCCAGTAATTTTGCCAGTCTAGCTTTGACTTTCCATCAGCTTTGGGCAGGACCTTTAGGAATTTGCGGAACATAAAAAAACCGCCGATACACATGGAACCAAGCAGCATAAATGTCCAGAAAGCGATAGAGTTCATAAACCAATTGCTCGGTGTGGATAATAAACCAAGTCCTGATTGGATAAACATGCATACACCACCTTTTGGCAATGAGGATTCTCACACGAATTATTCTCATATTAAAGTATAGCTTATTTCCAAAGTTTTGCGAAGCAGAACCCGGCATATTGGCCTCGTCTAGATTTATTTTTCCGATCACGGTAGAATAGGGGTTAATTCGTGAAGGAAAGAGGGAAGAAGTATGCTGAAAATAGGTTCACATGTGTCTTGCTCGGACAAGGGTCTTTTGACCGCAGCAAATGAAGCAAATGAGTATGGTTCCAGCTCGTTTATGATATATACAGGAGCGCCGCAGAATACGCGCCGCAAGCCGATTGATGCCATGTATCCCAACGAAGGGAAGCAAGTTATGAAAGAGAATGGTGTAGAGGAGATTGTTGTCCATGCACCTTACATTATTAATCTCGCTTCCTATAAAGAGAATACGTACCAACTGGCTGTTGATTTTCTGCAAGAGGAAATACGCCGTACCCATGCACTTGAGGTCAAGCATATTGTATTACATCCAGGTGCGTTCACTGATAAAGATGCTGAATATGGTATTCAGCGGATTGCAGATGGCCTGAATGAGGTGCTTGGAGGCACGAATGAAACGGAAGTGCATATCGCTTTAGAAACTATGGCTGGCAAAGGAACAGAGATCGGCCGCAGTTTTGAAGAAATCGCTTCTATTATTGCTAAGGTCGAACATAACGAACGTCTATCGGTCTGTCTTGATACTTGCCACATTCATGATGCTGGTTATGATATCGTTAATGATTTGGACGGTGTTCTCAACAAATTTGATGAGACTATCGGGTTGAATCGTCTTGGTGTAATCCACATTAATGACAGTAAAAATCCATGTGGCGCTCGCAAAGACCGTCACACGCCAATTGGCTCGGGTTGGATTGGGTTTGATACGATTAACAAAATCGTACACCATGAAAAGCTGGAAGGTCTGCCTTTCATTCTGGAGACCCCATGGATTGGTAAAGATGCTAAGACACAACGTCCGATGTATGAGGTGGAGATCGCTTTGCTGCGTGGTAACGTAGCTGAACGCTTTGGACCGGAATTCGTGCAGGATGTTGAAACATTACGTGAATTTTTTGCCAAGCAGGAGATTGATTCCCGTCAATATGTACTTAATGTCTGGGAGCTGCTGAAGAACGATGCCAAAGCTAAAAAAGCTGATCCACGTGAACCACTGGAGCGTCTGTACGATGAAGTTGTCGCTGCCCAGCTGTTCCCGCAACTAAGCGAGGAAGCTATTAATCATCGTTTAATTGCTTGGTTAGCAGGCAATTAAGTGCTCGTGAACGCTTAAGCTATACTTCAGATTGCGTATGTAGATGAGAGGATGGGAAGAGGGTCATGGAATTACACGTAAAAAGAAACAATTCGTCAGGTGTCGAGCATTATTCCAACCGGGCACGTATGCTCATTTCCTGTCCTGACGGACCGGGAATTGTGGCGGCTGTATCACACTTTCTGTATCAGCATGGCGCAAATATTGTGCAGTCGGATCAGTATACGATGGATCCAGATGGTGGAATGTTCTTTATGAGAGTCGAGTTTGACCTACCTGAATTAGGCGATCGTCTGGAAGAGATTCGCTCTCAATTTGGCGGAGTGGCGGAGCGTTTTAAGATGGACTGGAAGATTTTTAATGTTCGTCATAAGAAGAAACTTGCCATATTCGTCTCTAAAGAAGACCATTGTCTTGTTGAACTGCTCTGGCAGTGGCAAGCGGGCGATCTCGATGCCGATATTGCCCTCGTCGTTAGTAACCATTTGGATATGAAATCTTATGTCGAGTCGTTTGGCATTCCATTTCATCATATTCCAGTCACAGCGGATACTAAGGATGAAGCAGAAAAACGCCAGTTAGCGGTCATCGGAGACGATATCGATGTTATTATATTGGCACGGTATATGCAGATTATCTCGCCGTCCTTTATTGAGCATTATCGCCATCAGATTATTAATATTCACCACTCTTTCCTGCCAGCCTTTATTGGCGGCAATCCATACGCTCAAGCGTACCAACGTGGGGTGAAAATTATCGGGGCAACCGCTCACTATGTTACTGAAGAACTAGATGGTGGACCGATTATTGAACAGGATGTGCAGCGGGTAAGCCACAGTGATGATGTTATTGAGCTGAAACGGATTGGGCGTACCATTGAACGTGTTGTTCTGGCTCGTGCGGTGAAATGGCATATCGAGGACCGGATTCTCGTCCATCAGAACAAAACTGTAGTATTTAAATAAAGGTATTCTCCGGTGAAAGCAACGGTTATGCCCGAGGGCTTTCACCGGAACCCTTTAATTTAATAGTTCACTAAATCTCTATCAGGTAAAAAAGCATTTTACCAGCAGCTTGGCTATTTATGCCAAGGTGCTTTTTGTCGTTCTCAAAAATCATGTAGTTATGGAGGTGGAAGGTTTGGCGTTACAGCGAGGACGTTTGTTAAAACGTAATTATTTTTTCGCAAGTCTCATTTTGATTACTGGATTCGGGGGATTGCTAGGTTATGATCTCTATTTCAAGCCCTACGTGCTTTCCCAAACCGTGGTCAAAGTTAAGGTGGGAGCTGGGGAATCTCTACCTAAAAATTATGAGCTGAAAGCAAGTGATTTGTATCTGGATTCTGTTCAGACCAAGGATATACCCTCTGGTGTAATTACGGAAATCGCACAAGTGGAGTACAAAATTACGAATGTGAATCTGACTAACGGTAGTATTTTGACAGCATCACTGGTGGATGTTAGTGATTTAGAGCCTTTGCAGGATGAAGGTATATTTCCTATTCCGAAGGAGGCTATTTATGCCATCAATGGTTCGTTGCGAAGCCGGGATAAGGTAGACATTTATCTTGTAGAAGGTGAGCGAGAGAAGCAGCGAGAGGCGCTTGGTTCAAATACAGTTAAAAAAGAAAACGAGGAACAGGTGAAAAAACAAAGCTTGCTTAGCGATCCTGCTAAAGAGATCTTTTTATCTGGAGTTACCGTGAACTATGTGCGAACAGAAGACAATAATGATGTGCAGGATTCTGAGAAAGGCAACAACAATAACCGATTCACTTCTACTGGCAAGGTGGCGACACCAGAATTGAAGCTGAAGAAAAGTGAGGGTCAACGGCTAGGGCAATTTTTGGAGCAGGGCAAAAAACTGTGGATCGTACGGGTAGAGTAGGGGGAGATTGCCTTGAAAATATTTAGTCTGGGCATAGATCAGTTAACGATTAATGATATCAAAAACGCGGGATTTAATGTAGTTACACAAAACGTGTATCCCGATCCGGCGCATACCGAAGGTCATATGTTAATGGTTACTAGTGACCAGGTATCTGTTCAAGCGCTTAGCGAGCTGCGATACAAATATCCAAGCTCTATGATCCTGTATTTATATCTGCAAAAGGGAATTCGCGGCTATCAAGCTGTGCATATGTTATGTGAAAGTTTAGGTCTATATTTTATTCCTCCTCGTTCTACCTCGTCAGCAGTGATAGAGAAGATTCGTTTTATCCTGGAAGAGGATGGCGAGGAACGGAGCAATTTGGTTGGCTTTTTTGGCTCAGGTCCAGGCATTGGCTGCACGAGTGTGGCGAAGCTGTTCGCAAGACGAATTGCTGCGGCAGGTCTACGTGTTCTTGTACTTGGTTTGGATTTATATGACCCCGGGTATGACCGCAAAGCGACGATAAGTCTAGACAAACTGCGCCCCAAGCTTACAGGGAAGATGATTCATGATGAAGATTTCGAGCAATTGATTAGGCAGGATGGCTATTTGTATCTACCGGGGAATTACGACTACTTGAGTGTCCAGGATTATCTGGAGGAAGAGATCGAATATTTCTTGGCTAGAGCTGGAGCAAATGCGGATGTGGTTATTGCTGATTTCGGTTCAATTCCCGAGAGTGCTGCGTGGTATGTCGGTATGCAAAAGTCGTCGTTACGCATGATTGTCACTCATCCTAAACATGAACACAGATTAGAACCTCTATTCGAGCTTGCGGGGCATATAGATCTGCGTCCGCATGATTTCCAGCTGATCATTAACCGCAGTAATGTGGAGGAAATATCTTCGTCCAAAAATATGGCCCTTAGATTTGGCACTGAAATCTTGCTGGAGTTACCGTATTACCAGCCCTTGCAGGAAAGCTTGCCTCTAGGCAAAAAAGAGCTACAGCATGTGGATGATAAGGTACATTCTCTATTGGTGTCGATGGGATTAGCGCCAGAGGCCAAAAAGAAAGGGATATTTCTATGATTGAAACTCTCGCGAGTCGTCCACTCTTTTCTCTAAAACAAAGCGTGTTACGTACTAGCAAACCGGGCAAGGAAGATTTTTATGCTTTTTTACAAAAAATGAAAACCGAGATGAACGAAGGGCTAGAACGTGAGGATGATGCTTACTTCGAGCTAAATGCAAAGGCATTAATTGGCGATCCGCAGGCAGTTAGCTTTTTTATGAATGAGATTGAGAAGTACTTACGAAAAACACCTTTTACTGGAAAGGTTCCAGAAGCGTACCGAACGGCGGCAGAGGCCCTGTATCACGAGTGGAAGGGTTTTGGACCAGCATATCGTTGGTTTACTGATCGTGCATACAGCGAGTCAACCGGATTACAAATGATTGGGAAGCAAATTTTTTATAACCATAAAGGTGAGTTTATAGCTTATCCGTATGAGATGCCTTCACTGGATCGGGTGGAGCAGCTGAAGCGTTCCTTGCTAAAAAGTGATCCCAATAAAAAGCTGAACAAGGATAATCCTTCGGTGGAGTTCAAAATGGATGATCCGCTTTGGCCAGGTAGATTTATTCGGCTTGCGATTTGGGTATCACCTAGGGTCTGGGAGGGTTTTACTACGATATCACTGCGGCGACAGGTTGTGGAATTTCTGGATTTGGAGGATCAAGCGGGTACGGAATGTATTCCTGCCGAGGCGGTTGAGTTCATTCGGGCGTTATCGTCCACATTTCGCAATACCATTATTGCGGGTGCTGTAGGGTCAGGAAAAACAACATTTGCCAATACGATCGTTGGTGAGCAACTGCTTGGCTCTTCATCCTGCATGGGAGTAGTGATGATAGAGAAACATCCGGAATCCATTTTACCGTATCAAATTAAAGGCCATCGAATTATTCCAATTCAAGCTGCGAATGAGGAACTGATGGAGGTGGGAGTAGAGTCGCTGCGGCATGACCCAAATATTTTGTATATGACAGAGATGCGTTATAACGAGTGGGAATTTTATTTGTGGAGTGGGGAAAAAGGATACGACGGGATTACCGGAACCTTCCACACCGTGGATTCGGAGGACATTCCTTATCAAGGTGCGTTTGCTGTATCCACAAGAATTGGCGGGAGTCTAAAGGGGCATTTGATCTCTGCGCTGAAATCATGCGAGCTGGTGTTTATTTTGGAGAGTGTCCCGAACGGGAAGAAGCGGCTGGCGCGAATATCAGAAATCTTTTACGAAGAGGATAGAAATTCAGTGTTTGCTAATGATCTTATGCGCTGGGAGCCGGAGGAAATGTGTTGGTCTTATAATGACAAGCTGACGAAAAATCTGATGCTGAAAATGACTAAGAAAAATGCGGAGGCTACACAGATTGTCCAGAAAGAGCTGGGACGACTTGCATCAACAAAGCCGATGGATCAGCCGCTTAAAGAAAGCTTGAAATCTAAGATAGTACTTAATGAGTGAGGAGGTGCAGATATGGATTTACTATTTTATATTTTTCGTTTTGTTCTTCATTTATGGATTGTGTGGGGACTGTGGTTACTCACCAAACTGCTCATCGAAAGGCATTTACGGCAGGTAGTCCAGAAATTCGATTTTCGAATTAAACATAAGATGAGCATTTTTGGCAAAAGAGTTAGCTCGGTTAAAAAAAGGCTGTGGCTCTACCGCCATCTGGACAAGCTTCTGTATTTCGTACACCGGAAGTATGAACCGGGTATTAGCGTTATGCGTTTTGTTATGCGTACAGCCATTTTGTTTATTGCGGTTTTCTTATCAGGACTACTGACACTTAGTGAGCTCCCTGGAAGGTTGAGTTTTAACAATCCTTTTTTGGAGGGGATTACTTTTAATGAAGGACAGCCGATTCAGGGGGCGTGGAGATTTCCGCTTTTTATAGCTGTAATATCTGCGACGATTCCTTATTTTCGTATGAGATACATCTATGCACAGCGGAAGGTACATGGAAGCTACGATCTCCTCGATGTAGTCAAAATCTCCACCAAATTCACACATTTGTCGGTAGATTCGATTCTTGATCGTACAGCGGATTTTCTAACAGATAAAAATGTACTAAAGAGTCCTCTGAAGCTGCTTGGTGCCGCATTTTCTAATTACAGTAATGAGAAGGAGCTTGTTGAGGAGGCAGGGAGATTCTCCAGTGCGATTGGCACCACCTTCGCTTTAGAGTTTATATCAGATCTGCTCTATGCCGAGAAGGAGGGAACCCGTTATTTAAAAAGCTCGCTAATGCTGTTGAATCGTTCTATGGAGCAGCAGAGAGAGACGATTTTAACTGTAAAAGCAGGAAGCAGAGATGCGATCAGCCTTGGCTTATATGGGAATCTTCTGGTGCTGGTATCTACGGTTGGTACCTTTATGTATATGCTGAAGCCCGATATCTATTTTCAACTGCAGTTCGAAACTACGGTAGGTCTTTCCTTTTTGATGGTGATCGTCTCCGGCCTTTTTATCTCTTTTGTGATCAGTACTATTCTTGCCAGGCCCAAACTGGACTACCACTAAGGTGATGAACTATGGATAGATTATTACTACTAATTACAGTGATCGGGATCGTGTATGTCGCATTACTTGTGTTTGTGAGCAGCAGCAGTAAGCAGGAACGATATCTTGTCCGACTGGGCATACGGTGGAATTCGCTGGGTGAACACGTGCAGAGTGATAGATTTCAGCAATTGTTGAATGAATGCAATTTATCAATTTCGGCTCGAAAAGTTACGCTATTTCGTTATTCAGCGGCAATCATCTATTTATTTAGCCAAGTCGTCAGCGATTTCATCCGATCTGTTCCTTTTTCATTCTATGACCCTCTAATTGCTCTACTTATTCTCGTAATCAGCAGTCCGATGCGTTATCTTCCGCTTGGTTGGGTGTTGGCGTGGCTTCACCAAAAGACGAATATTCAAAAAGATGGCGAGTTGATCTCCTTCATTCGTCTCTATGAGAATAATCGCCTACGTCAGCGCGGATATGTGCAGTTTGGTGCCTTTTGTGGGAGTACAGCGGGACATTTTCAATATATACGTCAGGATTTGTATGAGCTGTCAGAACGGGCAGTAGATGAGGGTGTGGAGGGGGCGATTGAATGGTTTTGTGCCAAATTTCCGGATAACCATCACTTTATTAATGACATCCGGTCCATTTTACTGGCTACAGAAGGTATGGATGATGACATGGAAGCTGCAAACTATTTGCGTGAACAAGGCAAGATTATCTCCAAAATCTCCAGCGATCAGTATTTAAAAAAATGGTCTTTCATCGGTGATCTATCGACGATTATTAATGTTATTCCATCGATAGCTACTTTTTTGATGATCGTTGCCATGGCGATGCAGTACATTTTGCTAATCAAAGGAAATTTTAATGGAGTCGGCATGTTCCAGTGAAAAATTGTATATTCAACCTTATTTTTAAAACCTAAAATAAAAAGGGAGAAATTAACAATGAAAAAAGACGCTATTTCTACAGGTTTGTTTATCGCTATCGGTTTTTTGTGTGTGGCCATCGTAATTGCTATTTTGATTCCTCTGGTGCGTGACGTGATTAATGCTGCCGATGATAATAGACCGACGATCCCGGGGGTATCTCTAACTCAACCGCTGGATTCCAGCCAGACTGCACTAACTATGTCCATGACTCACGTTTTGGTATAAGTCAGATGAAAAAAGACTCTATTTCCGTCGCTATGTTTTTGGCCATTGGCTTTGTAATTGCGGGGATGTTTGTCACGGTAGCTACGCATATGATCGGCAGCAGTCAGGACGATATCATCTCACATACTAAGCAAGTGGAACAGTATTAGAAGGAGGCATGTCTAATGAAGGAGACCGTCCTCCGGGCATTGTTCATGTGGCTAGTCCTGTTTATTATCCTGCAGCCTATCTTCTCCTACATAGATTATCTGCTAGATTTACAGGTCAAAGCTAATACGTCCTATATCACACAAAAAGCAGCAACAGAGGGGATGGTTACAGCTTCTATGCGGAATGAAGTAATTTCAAATCTGAAGGCGATTGGATTTTTTGAAGCTTCGATAGAAATTACTAGCAGTACAGACACCGTTCAAGAGCGAAAGCAACGAATTGATGTGTATGTAACCGCGCCGCGGATAAATCTGTTTCCTTATAATTTTTCTACGGTTTCGCAGCCGACTCGATATTATGGGCATGGATCAATTATGAGTGAGTATCTCGATTGACTAAGGGATGAGCGTAATTTATGGATTACATTATTAAGCTGGCATTTGTCCTACTGATCTTTATCTACTCCTGGTTCTTTCAGATCCAGAATCAGGAGTGGGACCAGCTGTGCAGCATGTTAAAAGACGCAAATAATATCGCTGTTCACGATGCCGCACAGGAATTAGATGAGACCGAATTGACTCGTGGTCGTCTGATTATAGATCCTACAGAAGCGTACGATACTTTTCAGCAAACCCTGCAGAACAATCTAGGCCTTGATAGCGGCCTTTTCCCCCAAGGGAGCAGTCGTTTTAAGACACAAGTAAAGATTGTGAAATTCGATATTATTGATGATTCCGATGGTGTGACGTTTCCACTTTTATACGAGGATAGCGAATATGGCATAACCAAATACATCGCAGGTCCTTCGGTTATTGCCGTCATAGAGACGGAACACCCGGTTCTGATCTTCAGATCCAAAACACAACAGCCCATCAGGGTGCCAGCAGTTCAGGAGTATAAGTTCAATAAGTAATAAAATGCCAATTGAAGAAAAGGGAGAGATTCAGTGATGAAGAAGACCATTGTAAGGGCAGTTTTGACTACGACAATGTTATTTAGCATGGTATTGGGGCAGAACGTGATTACTAACGCAGCTGCGGTTACACCATCAGCTATAGCTACAGCAAAACCTGCTGCTACACCAGCACCCATTATGAGGGATAACTTAAGTAAATATGGTTTGAAAAAGGATTTAGAGTTGCCAGTTACGGTTACGGCGGGTGGGCTTAGTTATACGCTGGAGAAGTTTATGATTTATGATTTCAAGTCAAAAGATGCACAAAATCTAGTGAAAAAATATGATTATGATTCATTTGGAGTAATGGTTAGCAAACCTAAACATTTCATCTGGACTAAGATTACGATTAAGAATAACAGCAATAAAATTGTTAAAAGATCCTTAAATGATCAAAAAGAAAAATGGATTTTAAGTTTACAAGGTAAGGGACAATTAGACCAAATTTGGCCAAAAATAAATGTGGGAAAATTAAATAATAAAGAAGCATTTTATTATTACACTCTTAAGCCAAGTGAGCAATTAACTACTTATCAAGCATATTTATATGATCAGGATTTCAACTATTTTGCCATCCGCTTGTTCCATGATGGCGGATTCGACGAAAAATTTATAGTTAATTCTCCGGAGTAAGTATAAATGAAAAAAATAATCATCTCATGTCTATGTTTTTTATTGCTCATTCAGTTTATGACACCTATTTCAGTAAAAGCAGCCGAGACGAAATTGACCTCGGTTGCTGTCCCAATTACTACAGGTTTACAAGGATCAAACAATGCTGCTAAAGACTTCTATTTGGAACTTCCTAGTGGAGTATCTAGTTCTTCAGTTAAGACAGGTACTTTAAAATATAGTGGATCTAACGAAAAAACTAGCCTCTCTCTTGAGAACGGGAAAATTAAAGTGACATTACAAGGGGTTGCAAATCAAAAATATATAAAAGAGGTTCAGGGATATAGAGCATCCTTTGAGTTGCTATATAGGACCG
Source organism: Paenibacillus sp. FSL H8-0315 (assembly GCF_038005365.1). Classification (NCBI taxonomy): domain Bacteria; kingdom Bacillati; phylum Bacillota; class Bacilli; order Caryophanales; family Paenibacillaceae; genus Paenibacillus; species Paenibacillus sp. FSL H8-0315. The sequence goes on from NZ_JBBOTA010000001.1 coordinate 4,655,671, forward strand.
ATATTTATAATTCAATATGGTTATACTCTGACGGAAGAAGATGGCAAATAAATCAGTATGATGAAAAAAGAGATAGTTTGGTGACAGATGATAAAGTTGCAACTGATAGTTATCCTTCTAAGAATCCACCAATAACGGTAGTAACTGCAGGACCTTATCAAGATAAAGATTACCTAAAATGGTATAACGGATCTAAAACTGAGGTTATCGATTCTCAAAATATCATTGAGTCTACTATAAAACCTCAAGTAGTTAAGAAATCTTCTTATGCTCAAGATCCAAAGTTTAAAAATGGAAGAATTATTTTGAACTATACGATTCCTGCAGGAGTACCTTGGGATCCTGAAGATAATACGGGTTTAACTGGAAAAGCGGAAGGACGAAAGTATAAAGCATTCGCATCCTATTATTACACTGCAGACGCTAAAGTCACCACCTACAGCTACGGGGGAACAGTCAGCTTTGAATATGGTCTCCCAGATGAAGCTACACTCACAGGTTCTGCAATTCTAGAACAACCTAATCCAAACCCAATTAAGTTTGATAATAAGAATGTGCCAGTTAAAATCGCTTTGAAGGGTGAACTGCTATCCTATAAAGATATTTCGAATATTTCAGAATGGATTTTTTATGCCAAAGAGAAAGGTAATGAAGGCTCACTCCAGACAAAAAAGGTGTATACCAAAACTCTAACGGCAAACGAAACTTTCAAGTTTGAAATTCCGAAGGAGAAAGTGGCAGGTAAAAGTAACTACAGTCAAGAGTACGAACTAAGTATAGTAGTGAGATTTAAGAATGAAGTCGTGACCAAAAGAAGTAAGTTCGATTCGTTAAAAGAATCTTTTACAGTCAAAGCAGGAGTGTATACAACCTCAGCTCCTCCGGGAGGAGGGTTTCCAGGTCCCACATCACCGCCAGAACTACCGAGAGAGTTAAAACCCCCAGTAGCTCTTATAAATGCACCGAAGACTGTAAAAGCAGGACAAGAGTTTGTAGCCAGTGCAGCAGGGTCGTATGACCCCGATGGTTATATTACGGATTACTTTTGGGATACGCCTAATGCTAAGGGAGAATTGAGCACTTTGCCAAGGGGAACGCTTTGGTATGATAAAGACCATTTGGGGGAACAAACACTTGCTTTGACTGTAATGGACGACGACAAAATGACTGGAAGTACTAGTACTGAGGTTAATGTCATTGAGCCAAAACCAGATGCATCTATCAGGGTAGATGGTACATTAAAGCAAAATCGAAAGGTTATTATACAAAGTTACGTTAGTAGCCCGACCCACTACCCATTAGTAGATGCTAAGACTAAATTCACTATCACAGCCGTATCAGGTGGAACGAATTCTGATATTAAATATAGCGGATCACTGAACGGAGTATATAGCAAAGATGTGCTATTCAAGAAGCCAGGGAAATATAAAGCAACCATTTATGTGGAGAATTCATTAGGGCTAACTGCGAGAAACGAAACAACTTTTGATATAGCACCAGACCAGAAACCTTTTGCATACTTTACGATGGCTGGAACAGCGTATCGCAATCCTTCAGATGGTAATCAAGCGACCCTATCAATAGATGATATGTCGTACTCACCAGACCAAGATATGGTGGCTCGAAGGCTTTGGGAATACCGCTACGATTCTGATAACAACGGAAATTTTTCAGTGGAACCATGGGTTATTTTTAATAATGAGAATTTAGATCGTTTGAATCTTAAGGTAAGGGAAGTCGGAAAATACGAAGTAAGACTAACTGTATTTGAAGAGTTTGGCCAGCCGACCATCGAGGAGTTTGTGACGCAGGCTGATCGGCAATCCATAGATTCAGAAGCTACACAAAATGTGATCGAACGGATCTTCACGGTTAAAAATCAGGCACCAGATGTCGATTGGTCATGGTAGAGAGGATTAAAGATGCGGAAATTAAAAAAAACAATTTCAACGTTTATGGCCCTTGTATTACTACTTCTTTCATTCCCTGAATTTTATTCGGGGAGTGTCAAGGTAGAGGCAGCAGGTGACCCAAATATCGTCAATTTTATGGATGTTCGTCTTGAAGGGTTTAACAAAACATCTTCTTGGGACCCAACTATGGGGAATATAGGATCTTTGAATTTGAATATGCCTGCTATGACCCTAACCAATATTACTTTTGATCTAACAACAAGAATACTGCGCTACGATTATGTACCTGATGCGCCTGTAGTTTTAACATCAGGGGATATTAATTGGTACTATGATACGCAGCGTACTAGATTTCTTAATATTTACAGTTATATGTACAGGACAGATGGAAGTGGTAATACTGATTATGCTACTGATGCCTCATGGAGAATTGAAGAAATGCCACCTGTGAAAAGTTCGGATAGTCTTCAGTTTAACCTTGACAGAAATACAACCGCTTTTTATGAAAGTTATGCTTATCCAGCGAAGTATGGCATTCCAAAAGCCCTTAAAGTCGCACTAAGAGCAAGTGATGCGCAACACCAACCTAACGAATGGATGAATGGTTGGCATAACAACGTATATTATGATTGGGAGAACATACCTCTAGTAATAAATTCAGCACCTACGCTCACAGTGACTACACCAAGCGAGCAGCAGCTACTGAATGAGCCAGGATTCAGTGGAATGAACATCGAGGGATACGTTCGAGATGTAGACAATAATGATCTAATCGTGAGTGCTGAAATCCCTAATGTGTTCTATAAACAAGTCAATGTCCAACAGGCACTAAATAATAAATGGTTTTCCATCCCAATAGATGTTTTGGCAGACGGAATTCCGCCTGGACGACACAATATCATTATCAAGGTTGTGGATCCCTATAATTATAAGGATGAGAAATCGTTGGTCGTTAATGTATCCTATAGGCTTAGGAATAAATCCTTTATATTGATTAACACTCCTATAGACTTATCAACCACATACAAGGACTATGAAGGAGATTCTAAATATCAAGAACGCTATAGATACGATCATAACCCGTATTTCTTCGATAATTCGATGGGTATCATTTCGGATAGTGGGTTATGGCGTTCAGAAAGGTATACCTCCTTTCCATATAGCGGACTCTATAACGCAACCTTTCAAGCACGAGATAATCCTAAAAACGATGACAGATTCGATGTTTATCGTTTATGGAGCCGAGATAATTTATCTTCAATGACCTATCATGTTCATCGGAAGCCAATTGCATTGTTTGCTGCCAAACTGGCGTGGGGATCTCTTCTGCTAACAGATTGTTCCTACGATTTGGACCACATCACGGCTGTTAATAAGGGACTTATAGCTTGGCAATGGCAGTATAAAAAAACTGATTCTGAAATATGGACAGATGGTCAACCGCCAGCTCAAATGCCGAGTTCTGGACAATATGACATACGCCTTAGAGTACGTGATGTCGATGGCGAAAATGGGTTGGGGGTCTGGAGCGACTGGTGTGTAAGGACGGTGGGGACTGCAGGTAATCTACCTCCCGTAGCGTTATTTAGTGTTGATCCTAATATTGTTTCCTATCGTAAAGCTACTACCATAACAGACAAATCGTTTGATCCGGATAATGATCCATTAGATGTGTATTACTGGACGGTTATCAAAAACGGTTGGAACAAAGTTTGGGAGCATTGGGGTGGAGCTACAACGCCACCTAATATCGCAGCTTTTGGAATTGGTAATTATCAAATTAGTTTACAAGTACATGACAACCGAGGATTATGGTCAGATTGGTATCGTCAAAATGTTCAGGTGATTAATCACCCACCCGCAGCAGCATTTAACATGCCAGCTGAAGTATATCGAGACACTGTAATTACAATGGATAATCTAACACCAGATCCTGATGAAGATGGAGATTCGCTTGCTTATTTATGGTACGCCAAACTCAACAATAGTCCTTATTATTATGCTGGCAGTAACCGCAACCAATCTTTGACGATACGAGATCTTATTGCTGGAAACGGAATTTCACCGCAGCAGGCTATATCAGAAGGATGGGAAATGCGCCTTAAGGCAACAGATGTACCTAATCCCTCAAGTATTGGAGCTTTAAGTTCCAATGCAACACGCGTATTTACTGTTAAAAATCATGTTCCAACAGCTGCTATTAATGGTCCATCGGCAGTATTCCAATATGATACCCGACAATATACATCTTTTGATGAGGATGGAGATCCCTCCGACGTCGCTAGTCTGCAATACTTCTGGAAAGTAACAGATAGTGATGGCCATACGCAATGGTTTCGAACTCCTAGTATTGATGTTAATTTTCCTGAGTCCGGTATCTATACATTGGAACACTGGGTTATCGATCAGATCGGTGATAAGTCTAATATAGCTACGTTGAAGGTGAGTGTTACTAAAAATCTAGCGCCCTCAATGACGTTGATAACCCCGGCGGGAACCGTAACCAATCCATCCGTTATAGATGCCGAAATACAAGGAGATCCATTAATTAAATGGAATTATACAGACCCAGAGAGTGATCCGCAGGAGAAGTACCGTTTAGAATTTTTTTCAAAAGACGGACTCTTAGTTAAGACAGTTGAAAACCTTGACACCACAGGTCAGCTGCGGCAGTATCAACTCCCTAACCATACATTTAATCGATTTGAATACTTCACCGTATATGGGCGGGCTTATTCCAAATTAAGCTGGTCAGAAATATCTAACGAAAAAACGTTTATCATCGACAATCCGCCGCAGCCCGGATTCACACTTATCACGGATACAGGCAGAGATGCTGCCAAAGAGCCGATTTATCGCACGGATCTTCTAAATATCAAGAGCAAAGCGACGGATCCAGACCTTCCAAAAGGAGATACGATCAGCCATAAGTATGATTTGAAATCATCTAACGGGACGGAAGGATTGGCTAGTACTCAAGCTGAATTTACGAAGAAATTCACCTCAAATGGCGTCTTTACCTTGAAACAAACCGTTACGGATTCTCTAGGACTGTATCGAGAGCTATCTCTGAGTATCACTGTAGCCAACCGTAAACCGACCGTAACGATAACGTACCCAACAAGTACTGACTCAAGTAAGCCTATGATCGCAAGTACGCTTACACCAATCATCAAGTGGGATTATCAAGATGAGGATGGAGATGAACAACAGCGGTATAAGGTACAAATTATCAACTTGGCGACAGGGATGGTTAAGGTTCAATCTGGCGAACAAAATTCAAGTGCCAAACAGTGGCAAGTGCCCGCGGGAATATTGGTTGAGAACGAAAAATATGCCGTGGAAGTGGAAGCTTTTGATGGTTATAACTGGAGTAATATCTCAGCGCGTAAATATTTCATGGTTAATCTACTGAGTATTAAAGGTGGGGTCCAGCACACAGAGGAATGGAATAACAACCGTAAAGGCTACAATTTGAACAAGAGCGGTAATGAGGAGAGTCCAAGAGGCTATAATGTGTTTTGGGCAGGTGAGCGATTTATTTTGCAAGGGATAGCAACCGGTCTACCTGATACTGTTGAGGTAACGATGACGGGAGGTTATTCTACGCAACTAAATCCAACGAACAGTGACAAAACCTTGTGGACAGGCGAATTATATGATCCAGCATTTGTGAAACTTCCCGATGGTCCAGTGAAATTTACCTTCACAGCTAAGAATGAGTACAATACCAAAATAGATACAGTTACTGTTGTGATCGCTGGCGATTGGTCCGAATATTTTCGGAACCATCGTGTGAAGTAATGATACATCTACGACTTTATCCTTTTTCCATCTAAAAAGGGCTATGCGGAAATACGATCCGCATAGCCCTTTTTTACGAGCAATAACTTATATAACTCCTTCAGTCCGTTCTTCATTCATTCTCATCATTCTTGTAGCAACGGAAGGGGTATGTAAAGGTATATTCGTCGAACGTGCAGAGGCTCTTTGAGCTCTACGCACATAATAGGATAACTTGCCGCTGAATATTTTATGGGAACAGAGTGAAAGAGCGAAATCCTCCGGGGTAACAAAGCAGGAAGGCTTATTCACAGGCTGAACTGCGGTATTTTCAAATAAGGAAGCAACAAAATGAGAGCAGAAATAAGCGTTCTCTCGATCTATTTTAACATTTAGAAGTACGCCGATCAGGCCTAAAAGATGGTATTTATAACGTTCCTGATTTTTCATCATCCCTTGGACATGATTGTACATGGCATCGTATTCCGTGGCACTGACACGTAACTGATAAATAGAGCAATTTGCGCTGCTATAGAAAGGGTGAATGAAATTTTCTTGAATCAGACCCGCGACGAATGGATTGTGCATTTTTTTTCTTCCGAAGCTGTACACCTCACGTAGTTCACTATCAAAGGCGATCGAAGCATGGTTCAGATCAGCTTTTGTAAACCACTTAATGAAACCACTGAAGGCTGTACCTGTACCGGTAAGCACAATATAAACATCCTTTTTCGAAGTCATGTTCAGAATTCCTTTCCACTTGGAGATATTGGATAATGAATGAAAATTTTACTTGAGTAACTCCATCTTACTTTATATTCGAGCATTGTAAAACAAACTTTAGTCGCAATAGAAAACTAGACCATAGGCTAAGTAAAAACCCGTCTCATGACATAGTTACTTTTGCGTATATAAATGCGTAGATATTGCAAAACATAAGCTGTCAAACAAAGAGTTTTTAAAAACAATTGGAATTGCTTCCACACTAGTGATACAATAAGAGTCAAAATGACATTCTTGAGATTTCAGAGGAGGAACTATTAAATGAGTGAACAAGAACAAGCGATCCAGAAGGAAGAAAACTCAACAGTAGATAACCTGTCAATCACAACAATTCGTACGTTGGCTATTGATGCTATCGAAAAAGCGAATTCCGGCCATCCAGGTATGCCAATGGGTTCTGCACCAATGGGCTACCAACTGTTTGCAAAAACAATGAATCATAACCCTGATCATCCAACATGGGTAAACCGCGATCGTTTTGTATTGTCCGCTGGACATGGTTCCATGCTTCTGTACAGCTTGCTGCACCTTAGCGGCTATGATCTTCCTATGGAAGAATTGAAACAATTCCGTCAATGGGGTAGCTTGACTCCTGGTCACCCGGAAGTTGGTCACACAGCTGGTGTTGATGCAACTACAGGTCCGCTTGGACAAGGTATTGGTATGGCCGTTGGTATGGCTATGGCCGAAGCTCAATTGGGCGCAACCTACAACAAAGAAGGACATAACATAGTTGACCACTATACTTATGCTATTTGTGGTGATGGTGACCTTATGGAAGGGATCTCTTCTGAGTCCGCTTCTCTTGCTGGTCATTTGAAACTCGGAAAATTGGTTGTATTGTATGATTCAAATGATATTTCCCTTGATGGTAAATTGAATCTTTCTTTCTCCGAAAATGTAGCTCAACGTTTTGATGCTTATGGTTGGCAAGTTCTGCGCGTAGAAGACGGAAATGACCTTCCGGCTATTGAAAAAGCTATTGCTGAGGCGCAAGCTGAGACTAGCAAACCGACTTTGATCGAAGTGAAGACAGTTATTGGTTATGGTAGCCCTAACAAACAAGGTAAAGGCGGCCATGGCGGTACTCACGGTTCCCCACTTGGAGCAGAAGAAGCTAAGCTGACCAAAGATTTCTACAAATGGGTATACGAAGAAGATTTCTATGTGCCTGATGAAGTTCGTGCACATTTTGCAGAAGTGAAGAAAAACGGAATCGCAGCTAACAAAGCTTGGGACGACAAATTTGCGGCTTACAAAAAAGCATATCCAGAGCTAGCTGCACAATTCGAAACAGTAATCAATGGCGATCTTCCAGAAGGCTGGGATGCTAACCTTCCAACTTACACTACTGAAGATAAAGCAGTATCGACTCGTGTCGCTTCCGGTAGTGCGCTTAACGGTCTGACTGCTGGCGTTCCTCAGCTAGTGGGTGGTTCCGCTGACTTGGAAAGCTCCACTATGACGCATTTGAATGGTTTGACATCTTTCACACCAGAATCTTATGATGGCCGCAACATTTATTTCGGCGTACGTGAGTTTGGTATGGCTGCTGCAATGAACGGTATTGCTCTGCACACTGGTCTTAAAGTATTCGGAGGAACATTCTTCGTATTCACAGACTACCTGCGTCCAGCAATTCGTTTGGCTTCGATCATGAAATTGCCAGTAACCTATGTACTGACACATGACAGTATTGCAGTTGGTGAAGATGGTCCTACGCATGAACCAATCGAACAATTGGCTTCCTTGCGTATCATCCCAGGTCTGACTGTTATTCGTCCGGCTGATGCTAACGAAACCTCTGCAGCATGGGCTTATGCTATGGAAAACAAAGAGAATCCGGTTGCTTTGGTTCTGACTCGTCAAAACTTGCCAATTCTTGCTGGAACCGTAGATGGCGTTCGTGAAAACATCAAACGTGGTGGTTATGTTGTCTCTGATTCCAAAAATGGCACTCCACAAGCACAACTTATCGCAACTGGTTCTGAAGTACAGTTGGCAGTTAAAGCGCAAGCTGCTTTGGCAGAAGAAGGCATCGATGTTCGTGTAATCAGCTTGCCAAGCTGGGATCTGTTCGAAAAACAAGACAAAGAATATCGCGATTCCGTAATTCTTCCAGGAGTCAAAGCCCGTCTTGCTATCGAAATGGCACAAACCTTCGGCTGGGAACGTTACACTGGTGACCAAGGCGATATCCTAGGCATCACTACTTTCGGAGCTTCCGCCCCTGGCGATAGAGTTATGAAAGAATACGGCTTTACTGTAGAGAACGTAGTTAGCCGTGTGAAAGCACTTCTGTAATTAACTGAATAATCATTAGGGGGAGAACAAGTAATGAGTCAGTTTAACAACGCAACGATCGAAAAAGCAGCCAATGTATATTATGGCGGACAAGTAACCAGCCGTACGGTAATTTTGCAAGATGGATCTAAGGTGACACTGGGCATCATGTTGCCGGGTGTGTATGAATTTGGTACAGATGGTCCTGAAATTATGGAGATTCTGTCCGGCGATCTTAAAGTGCTGCTTCCCGGCACTGAGGTATGGCAGGAGATTAAGGGAGCGTCAACGTTCAATGTTCCTGGCAACTCTAAATTTGCGTTGGAAGTATTTGAAGTAACTGATTATTGCTGTTCTTACCCGGTTCTATAAAAAACAGACTTTTCTAAGGGCTGTCCTATAAGTAGCTTTTTTCTATGAGTGAGACGACCCGGATTCAATTTAAAAATCGTAAAAGTCAGCAAGGCAGCGGTTCTCCCGTTATTGGAGGATGGCTGCTTTTTGTTGTGGCTGGTGATTGCTTGATGTTCAATTATGTATTCATTATGCTCCTTTTGCAGCTTAAGGAAGTAGATGACATTAGGGCTGGGTCGGATCATCAGCAAATTAGCACTGAGTCATAACCATCCCCACCGCGTACGGACCCAGATTACGTTAGCGCTGGAGCAACACCAACTTAGCGCCGGTTCGACAACATTCCTACCACTTAAGGACCCAGATGACGCTAACACTGGATTCAACACCAATTTAGTACCGGATCAACACCAATCCTACCTCTGTAACACCCGGTCAACACCAGTCTTACCGCTAAGGACCTAGATGACGCTATTAGCTAATTTATAGCCTTTTGAGCAAGTTTTCGGACACCAGTGCAACTATTCCATAGAAATAGGCTCATTATTGACGCTTTTTATGCCAATAGCGACTATGGAGTCCGATATCATGCCAAATGTGGGATTATGCTGCAAATAAGGTCAGCTGAGTCCGATAGCGCTGTGTCATCACCAACTTTAGGCACCCGGTTAGCGCCAACCCACCGCGTACGGACCCAGATGGCGTTAACACTAGATCAACACCAATGTAGTACCGGGTCAACACCAATCCTGCCGCTAAGGACACAGATGACGCTCTTAGCAAATTTATAGCCTTTTGAGCAAGTTTTCGGACACCAGTGCAACTATTCCATAGAAATAGGCTCATTATTGACGCTTTTTATGCCAATAGCGACTATAGAGTCCGATAGCATGCCAAATATGAGATTATGTTGCAAATAAGGTCAGCTGAGTCCGATGGCGCTGTGTCATCACCAACTTGGGCACCCGGTTAGCGCCAACCCACTGCGTACGGACCCAGATGGTGTTAACACTAGATCAACACCAATGTAGTACCGGGTCAACACCAATCCTACCGCTTACGGACCCGGTCAACACCAATCCTACCGCTAAGGACCTAGATGACGCTATTAGCTAATTTATAGCCTTTTGAGCAAGTTTTCGGACTCCAGTGCAGCTATTTCATAGAAACAGGCTCATAATTGGCGCTTTTTATGCCAATAGCGACTATGGAGTCCGATAGCATGCCAAATGTGGGATTATGCTGCAAATAAGGTCAGCAGAGTCCGATGGCGCTGTGTCATCACCAACTTAGCACCGGATCCGCACCACCCCACTGCGTACGGACCCAGATGAAGTTAACGCTGGAGCAACACCAATGTAGCCTCGAATCAACCCCATTCCTACCGCTAAGGACCCAACTGACGCTATTAGTAAATTTAAAGCCTTTTGAGCATGTTTTCGGACACCAGTGCAGCTATTCCATAGAAACAGGCTCATAATTGGCGCTTTTTATGCCAATAGCGACTATGGAGTCCGATAGCATGCCAAATGTGGGATTATGCTGCGAATAAGGTCAGCTGAGTCCGATAAAGATAGCTGTGTACCGCAGAGGTTAGAGGTTACCTAGTTAAAGGAGCTCGAGGTTTGGAGCGAGGGAGAGGTTCCAGAAAATACGGGATATACCGTAGTCATCAAGCAATCATCTTGGTAACCAATTTGCAACTAACCAGCAGCTAATCCAGTGACTATCCAACAACTTCTCCAGTATCTATCCAACAATTCAGCGCTCCTTCAGTAACTCTTCTGAAATATCTAACAACTCATCGAGTAACTTCTCCAGTATCTACCCAACATTTCGGCACTCCCTCAGTAACTTTTTTGTGACTATTTAGCAACTCATCAGTAACTCATCAGTAACTCATCAGTAACTCTTCAGTAACTCATCAGTAACTCATCAGTAACTCATCAGTAACTCATCAGTAACTCATCAGTAACTCCACCAGCAACTATCCACCATTTCATCATTAATACAGTAACTTTTGCGACAAACCAGTACTTCGCGACCTTCTTAGTAACTATCCCACCAACACCGCCACAACGTTCTGAGTAACTCCACAGCAACCAATATTTTCTTGCACTACAACTGTTAATTTAGTATTATAAATATACAAACAAGCGTTCGTATATTTGGTTTGACAATGGGATTGTCCATAAAGAAAAGACCGCATCGCAATATCATGTGCGAGGCGATCGTAAATGTTCTTATGAAGTAGGTTTTGAGCTCTTGGATTTATTTATTGGATACATTTGCACCCATCTTTTGGCCGATCCACTCTTCGTAACATTTCACTACGGCAGAGAGATCTTCTTCACCATAACCTTGGGTGAATCCAGCTTGGAACATGCTTTTAGCCAAGCCCAGCATAGGAGAAGGAACGCCTGTTGAATCGCTATGGGCAGAGGCAAGCTTCAAATCCTTAAGCATTAGAGCGAGGGAGAATTGATTGCTGAAATCATCTTCTATGATTTTACGGCCTTTAAGCTCAGCTTGTTTGCTGCCCGCAGAACCAAGTTGTACCAGTTCCAGGAACTTGTCTGCTGGTACGCCTGATTTAACGGCAATGGCGAACCCTTCGGCTAGGGCAACATTATGAATACCAACCATAGCATTGTGAGCCAGCTTGGCCACAGCGCCGCTGCCGTTATCACCCATATGTAGCAGCTTCTTACCCAAAGTATCAAAGATATCACGATGTTGTTCTATGACCTCAGCACTACCGCCGACCATGAACACTAAGGTTCCTTCAATCGCTGCTGGTTTGCTTCCAGTTACTGGCGCGTCTAGGAAATGTCCACCGCGAGCTTCTACAGCAGCGGCAATTTCACGAACTAGTCCTGGTGAAATTGTGCTGGAATCAATAATTAGTCCACCAGGCTTTACAGCATCAAGAATACCATCTTGACCATAAAACACTTCACGAACCGAATCATCATTGCTGATCATGGTAATAATAACATCCTTACCCTCAGCCGCTTCGCGGGGCGTGAGAGCAGTCTGGGCACCTTCTGCTTCAAGAGGTTTACACTTGGCTGCCGTACGGTTGTATACCGTAACCTGAAAGCCGCCACGTAGTAAATTGGAGGCCATAGGCGCACCCATTGTTCCGAGTCCGATAAAACCGATTTGTTTCATTTATATAGCCACCTTCCGTTTTCTTTATTCTATCACGGCACTTTGTCCAGCACCACAGCACACCTATGTCTTTTGATACAGGAAACGCTTCCAAGGAACTTTGAAAAACTTGGTTCTAATGCCCTCTATGTGCCCTAAGACCTTGCCAGTCAAGGCAAATTAAAGTATCCTAATTATAAAGTTGTAACAAACGGTTTTAAATTTAAAGAGATAAAACAGGAGGTTACCATTACCGATGTCTAAGAAGATTAATTTTGACTACACAAAAGCTCTTTCGTTTTTTAACCAACAAGAAATCGACAACCTTGCCGCCCCAGTTAAGCTAGCACACGAACAGTTGCATAACAAAACTGGTGTAGGTTCTGACTACCTTGGATGGATCGATCTGCCGACAGCATATGATAAGGAAGAATTTGCTCGCATTCAACAAGCTGCTAAGAAGATCCAAAGCGATTCCGAGGTACTGATTGTAATTGGTATCGGAGGTTCTTATCTGGGAGCACGCGCAGCTATTGAGGCGTTATCGCATTCTTTCTACAATAACCTTTCTAAAGATAAACGCAAAACTCCAGAAGTTTATTTCGCTGGTAATAACATTAGCTCTACATACATCACGCATCTGCTTGATCTAGTAGAAGGTAAAGACTTCTCCGTGAACGTAATCTCCAAATCTGGAACTACTACTGAGCCAGCGATTGCTTTCCGCATTTTCCGCGCTGCTCTGGAGAAGAAATACGGCAAGGAAGAAGCTCGTAAACGCATTTACGCTACTACAGACAAGGAAAAAGGTGCCCTTAAGAAATTGGCAACTGAAGAAGGTTATGAATCCTTCATCATTCCAGACGATGTAGGCGGACGTTACTCCGTATTGACACCTGTAGGCTTACTGCCGATTGCTGTAGCTGGCATTAACATTGAAGAAATGATGCAAGGTGCTGCTGCCGCTGCGGATGAGTTCAACAATCCAGATGTAGCTACTAACCAAGCTTATCAATATGCTGCAGTTCGTAACGCTTTATACCGTAAAGGTAAAACAACTGAAATCCTCGTCAACTATGAGCCTTCCTTACACTTTGTATCTGAGTGGTGGAAACAATTGTTTGGCGAAAGTGAAGGTAAGGACTTCAAAGGAATTTATCCTTCTTCCGTTGATTTCTCCACAGATCTACACTCCATGGGTCAATTTATCCAAGAAGGTAACCGCAACATTTTTGAAACGGTTATCCAAGTAGATCAAGTAGCTCATCATGTTACGATTGAGAATGATCCGGATGATCTGGACGGCTTGAACTTCTTAACAGGTAAGACTATGGATTTCGTGAATAAGAAAGCTTTCCAAGGTACAATGCTTGCACATACAGATGGTCAAGTACCTAACCTTATCGTTACTATTCCTGATCAAACACCATACACCTTTGGATATTTGGTGTACTTCTTTGAAAAAGCCTGCGGTATCAGCGGATACTTGCTCGGTGTTAACCCATTTGACCAACCAGGCGTAGAAGCATACAAGAAAAACATGTTCGCATTGCTTGGCAAACCAGGTTACGAAAAAGAAAAAGCAGAGCTGGAAGCAAGACTTACTGAATAGTATTGCAGTAGGTTTTACAATGGCTATTAATCACAGAACATTCATACTAATGTAAGTCACCAGGAGCAGTCCATAGGTAATCCAATACCGGGACTGCTCCTGACATTATATGAAGACATCATATGTAAATAAGGACTGGAATAATTATGTTAGAACAATATCAAACGGTCCGCTCTTCCGGCTCAAAGGAAGTTGTGATCCGTAAATCCCGCTTCATTGGTCATGTTATGCCAGTGGAGAATGAAGAAGAAGCTTTGTTGTTTATCGAGGACATCAAGAAGAAACATTGGAACGCAACGCATAACTGTTCTGCTTATGTGATTGGGGAGAGAGACGAAATCCAGAGGCAATCGGACGACGGGGAGCCGAGTGGTACAGCCGGCAAACCGATTTTGGAAGTAATCCGCAATCAGGGAGTTAAAAATGTCGCAATCGTAGTTACCCGTTATTTCGGAGGCATTATGCTGGGTGCTGGTGGGCTGATTAGAGCTTATACGGATGGAGCAGTGCTTGCGCTTGAAGCAGGAGAAGTAATCACCCGTGTACTAAGACGAGAGGTATTCGTAGAGATCGAGTACACTTGGCTGGGCAAGGTTGAGAACGAACTTCGAGGAAGAGGGATTCAGACTGGCGAGACTTTGTTCACCGACAAGGTAACGTTGTTATGTTTGCCGCGAAATGATGAGGGTGACACTTTTATGGCATGGATGACAGATCTAACCCAAGGGCAAGCCCTGATAACAGAAGGGCGGCGGATTTACTACAGCGAAGGGGATTAGTATATGGCAAGGAGAGCAGTGGAGCAGGAGTTGTCGAGGGAAAGGATTCTAGAGGCCGCTAGGCATCTGTTTATAACCAAAGGGTATCGGGCGATTTCAATGCGAAGTATTGGTCAGCATTTGGGATATAGCCACGGCTCTCTCTATTATCATTTCAAGGAAAAGGCGGAGTTGTTCTACGCTATTGTTGTAGAGGATTTTAATCATGTGGCTGCTTTACTCAGCCAAGTAATGAATAAACCGCCTGAAGAAGGAATGACAAGGGTAGAACAGCTGATTATGGAATTTATTAGATTTGGAATAGATCATCCCTATCAATATGAAATTATGTTCATGATTCGCGATGAGGAATTGCTAGCTTATTGTAGAGCAGAACAGGGACGATGTTTTGATTTATTCTCAAGTATTGTGCGCCGTCATATGAAGGAAGAAGGATATGTGTCTGAGGACTGGCAGAATGTGCCGTTAACAATGTTCTTGTCTGCACACGGATTTATTTCTTATTATATCCAGGATAAAGTATCATTTGACGATGTGAAAGAGGCAGCGTTAGCTCATATAAAGGTTTTATGTCGCAGCCTTTAACATGCTGTTTTTTTTATAGATCTTCACTTTAAAGCTGTGCATTGGTATAACACTGCTTCTCTGCTTGATGAAAGTATTACTAGACTCTAGTTATAGTCTAAATGGCCGCTCCGCAGCGATAACGGAAGCGGCCATTTGTATGTTTATTATCCCTCTACTATTTTTAAGAAACATTGCCGGCGTCTAGGGCCATCGAACTCACAGAAATAAATACCTTGCCAACGACCGAGAATTAATTCACCTTCGTGGATGATCAGGGTCTGGGAAGGCCCGGTAGTAATAGATTTAAGATGAGAGGCAGTATTGCCTTCCGCATGCCGATACTTCGGATGCTCCCAAGGGTAGACCTCATCCAAACGCATCAGAACATCATGCTTCACATCAGGATCTGCATTTTCATTAATAGCAATACCAGCAGTGGTATGAGGACAATAAACTACAATCAATCCATCTTGAATTCCACTTTTTTTTACATAAGAAATGACTTCCCGAGTAATATCACGTAATTCATCCCGCTTTGTAGTAGTGATCTCCAGAGTATGCAACATAATCATTCCCCTTCCTGTAAGGTGCCATTTTTTAGTGTACCTTTGATACATATATTTTAACCCAAATTCACTTGAAAGTAATTGACGGCGGTGAGAAGGATTTGGTAAAGTAGTAATAATATAAAACCAAGTATATAAATAGGAATAATTAATGAGGATTTTGGTTAGTATACCGACCGGTTATCCGGAGGTGGGAGGGCAAAAATCATTGAATTCGCTGCTTAGACACAAAGGCTGGACTTGGGGTTTCCGAACTACAATTTTGCTCTATTTTGTAGTATTAATCGTGTTGCCCATACTCGGGGTCTATTACAACTCTTTTTCTCTTGGTTTTGGCAATTTTGTGGAAAGCGTCAGCGACCCAATTGCTTGGAAGTCGGTGCTGCTAACCTTAAAGCTGGCGATTATCGCTACTTTAATTAATGTCTTCTTAGGAACTATGATTGCTTGGGTCCTTATTCGTTATCAATTTGCTGGTAAAGCGCTGCTAAACAGTCTGGTCGATTTACCTTTTGCACTTCCAACAGCGGTCGGAGGTTTGATGATTCTACTGCTGCTTGGACCAGGTAGCCTTATCGGCAAAGCAGCTGAGGCACTAGGATTTGAAATTGTTTTTCATCAACCGGCTATCGTAATTGCTATGGTGTTCGTGACGTTTCCATTCGTGATTCGAGCGGTTCAGCCCTTGCTGGAGGAGTTGGATCCATCCGAAGAGGAAGCAGCATATACAATGGGTGCCAAGGGGGCAAGGGTATTCTGGCAAGTTATTCTTCCATCAATGGCGCCTGGGATGATCAGTGGTGGGATGCTCGCATTTTCAAGAGCGCTTGCGGAATTTGGTGCAGTGGTCCTCGTCGCAGGTAATATTCCGGGCCGTACGCTTGTATCTTCTGTTTTTATTTTTGGTGAAGTTGAAAGTGATAATCCGGTCTCCGCCGCTGCGGTTTCTGTTATTCTCTTGACCTTATCCTTTCTCATTCTTTGGCTGATTAATATGCTGCAGATGCGGGGGAGACGCTCATGAGGAAATTATGGATTGCTCTTACTTATTTAGTGTTTTTTCTGCTCATTGCTGCTCCATTAGGAAAAATGGCTATGGGTGCTTTTAGTGAAGGATTTGGTGGTTTCTGGAACGCTCTGACTAGGCCCGAAGCGCTGCATGCGCTTATGATGACTGGGCTTGTTGTGATAGTAGTTACGTTATTAAATACATTGTTCGGTATTATGATGGCTCTGTATCTTGTTCGGGCGAACTGGATCGGCAAGCGTCTAAAAGGATTATTGAACAGTATTGTAGATTTGCCTTACGCGGTATCCCCTGTAATCGGAGGATTGATGATTGTCCTGTTGCTGGGTCCCGATAGTACCTTGGGAGCGATTTTTGAGGGGATTGGACTAAAGATCGTTTATGCGATTCCTGGAATGATCATCGCCACTTTATTTGTTACCTTTCCTTTAATGGTGCGCGAGGTGATGCCGGTGCTTCAGGAGATTGGTTCACAGCAGGAGGAAGCGGCTTCGACATTGGGCGCTCGTAGCTGGACTATTTTTTGGAAGGTAACTTGGCCTTCAATTCGTTGGGCGGTTGTGTATGGTGTCATTCTTACGGTGGCACGTTCACTTGGAGAGTTCGGCGCGGTGCTCGTAGTTTCGGGGAACATTATGAACAAAACTCAGACGGCGACAACTTTAGTCTATCAGGATGTTGAGAATTTTAATGTGACGGCTGCTGGAGGAATAGCGCTAGTTCTGGCTGCATTTTCCGCAGGTCTGCTGCTGTTGATGGAATGGACCAAGAGAAGAAAGGAAGTGCAGTAATATGCATGTAGAAGTGCGGGGGTTAAACAAGCATTTTGGAGATTTTCATGCGGTCAAGGACGTCAATTTCACCATTACAAAAGGTCACCTGATTGGATTGCTCGGCCCAAGTGGAGGCGGGAAAACCTCAATTCTACGTATGCTGGCGGGACTGGAGTCACCGGATACCGGAGAGATTATTTTTCATGGTCAGACGGTGAACAATCTTCCTCCTCAAGAACGTGGGATCGGCTTCGTCTTCCAGAACTATGCACTCTTCAAACATATGACTGTATTTGATAATATCGCTTTTGGCTTAAAGGTTAAAAAGGCTAACAAAACAGCTATCCGCGATCGCGTTATGGAACTTGTGGAGCTTACAGGGTTAAAAGGGTTCGAGAAACGTTATCCGCATCAGCTATCAGGGGGACAACGTCAGCGTGTGGCTTTTGCACGTGCGCTTGCGCCTGAACCACAGCTGCTGCTTTTAGATGAACCTTTTGCCGCTATTGATGCGAAGATCCGCCAGGAGCTGCGCGCTTGGCTGCGTGAACTGATCGAGCGTGTAGGTATCACCTCTATTTTCGTAACCCATGACCAAGATGAAGCGATTGAAGTAGCGGATGAAATTATGATCATTAATCAAGGACGTTTGGAACAAAAGGGTACCCCGTGGGATATTTACAAGGAACCCAAAACACCGTTCGTGGCAACATTTATCGGCGAATCTACGCTGATTGAGAACGCTTCTGAGGTTAAAGGCTTTACAGGTGCGGGGGACGGCAAGCCTACCAAAGCGCTGATTCGTCCTGAATACATTGAAGTGGGTAATCTGCATGAGTTCAAGATGGCTTCTGCCACGGAAAAAGGTGTTGTGAAACATCTGCATTTCCGCGGCAGCGAATGGCTCGTTGAGGTTGAAGTAAATGGCCACAAGCTGGTCACCTACCGTTCGTTGGAGAAAGAAACCTTGCAGCCGGGTCAGGAAATCTCAGTACTGGTACATCGGGCTTATCTGTTTAATGATGAGCGCAGCTGGATCCAGGAGAACAACCTGAAAGAAGATCCAATGCCGATTTTTATTTAAAAATCATTACCTCGAAGGATGTGGGCCGCAATGAATGTCAAAAGGAGCAGACAACTGCACGGATGTTTTGCTGCCCTAATGCTGGCCATACTCACGCTGACAGCAGTCGGTTGCGGGAATGAGAAGGCAGCTACGACGATGGCAGAGCCTTCGAAGCAAGGGGATGTTACGCTGGTAATTGGCGCATACAGTGTGGCTAAGGATGCGATGCAGGATATTTTACCGTTATTTGCTGCCAAGTGGAAGGCGGATACGGGTCAGGATATTAATTTTCAGGAGTCTTATGAGGCTTCAGGGACACAGGCGCGAGCGATTGTAGGTGGATTTGAAGCGGATGTGACGCTGCTAGCCATGGAAGGTGATGTCGAGAAGCTAGTTAAGGCTGGACTCGTAGCGCCGACATGGAAAGAGCAGGGTGAACAAGGCATGGTGACACGTTCAGTAGTAGCACTTGGTACCCGCGAAGGAAATCCCAAAGGCATTCGCGATTTTGCGGACTTAGCCAAGCCGGGGATTAAAGTATTATATCCAAACCCGAAGACCTCTGGTGGTGCGCAATGGGATATCAACGCGATCTATGGGGCTGGTCTGAAGCTGTCAGAGGAGCAGGAGGGGGCAAAGGATCCAGCAGCAGCCAAAGCTTTTTTGGAAAGCATCCATGCCAATGTAGAGTCTCTGGATAAGAGTGGCCGCGCTTCTATGGCAGCCTTCGAGTATGGAGTGGGGGATGTAATTGTCACCTATGAGAATGAACTGCTGGCCCGGATTGCTCAGGGAGTCAAATACGAAGTCATTATTCCTAAAAATACAATTCTGATTGAGAATCCGGCGGCTGTTATAGAGAAATATGCGGATGAGCATGGGACACGCATAGCATCAGAAGCACTGGTTGATTTTTTGATAACCCCACAGGCACAAGAGATCTTTGCAAAATATGGCTTTCGTCCCGTGGATAAACAAGTCTATACTGAGCACAAAAGCGATTACCCTGATCCGGCGGGCCTCTTTGATATTAACTATTTAGGAGGCTGGGATGAGGTGCGAAGTTCACTTTATTCCAAGCGTGGAATTTGGTATCAGGTACTTGCCGGAATATAAGGTAGAGGTATAACAAAAGAGTCATCCCAGCAGTTCTTCTGTGGTGGGGATGGCTTTTTTTGGTGGGTCTCTTTAAGATAGAGAGAGGGTAATTTTGATTTATTACTTCGTTGAAGAGAACCTGAAGGAGAGATAACAGATGGATACGTTGGTGTTTTTGGGTACAGGGGATGCCATGGGGGTTCCTCGGGTATATTGCAGCTGTGAGACCTGTACAGAGGCAAGGGAACAGGGTGAAAATATTCGCCTGCGCTCTTCTGTACTTATAGATAATGGCAGTGACTTTTTAGTGATCGATTGTGGGCCTGACTGGCGGCGTCAGATGGAGGCGCAGGGAGTACGGAATATGCGCAGACTGCTGGTGACACACGCTCATTTTGATCATATTGGTGGGCTGCCGGAATGGGCGGATTCTTGCCGTTGGATGGGATATAAGGGCCAGCTCTATGCACCAGCGGAAGTGATTCCGATTATTGAGCGGCAATACCCGTGGCTGCGCAATCAGATCGAGATGATTCCTTGTGATGAAGGTATAGAGCTAGACGGCTGGACAATAGATACCTGGAAAGTGAACCATGGCAAGAATGGATACTCGTATGCTTTTCGTCTGGAGAAGGAGGGCTATGTATGGGTGTATTGTCCAGATTCCATTTCTCTTGGAGCTGAAGAGACACGCCTGATGCATGGAGCTGACTTGCTGGTATTAGGTACAAGCTTCTATTACGAAGCAGCGGAGTTATCGACTCGTTCTGTATACGATATGACGGAAGCAGCGGAGCTGCTGCAAACTGTGAAGCCTCAAAAGGCAATCTATACCCATATGTCGCATGATGTGGATATGAGAAAATCATATATTTTACCGGAAAATGTTACGCTGGCCGAAACGGGGATGAGAATACCCTTAGGATCTTCGGAAATTAGATGAAATTTAGATAAAAAGAAAACTCCCTTCATTTGCTGGAAGGGAGTTTTCGTGATCCTATTTAAACCTGTTATATTCCGCCTTGTTGAATCCGTTTAATTAACTCTTCAAGCCAATAAATGGAGTGGTCCGCTTTAGTTGAGATATTCACTAAATCAAAAAGGGACATCATTCGGGTAACTTCAGCCTGTTGATGTTCCTTTTGTGATTTCTATTGCATTCAGTATTCAGATCCCGATTTATACTATATAATCAAAAAGCATATCGTATTATTTTTACATATTTAGAATAATTATCATCGCCAGGGGAGGAGTACGAAGTGGCTGACTCCAAGGATCCAATCCTGCTTGATTTTCCCGAGAGTTTTGAAACAGAGAGGCTGCTCATTCGTGCCTCTGGCTTTTGCTCAAGTAATACCCACATTAGAAGAATCAGAGAAAGTTTTTGCCATACGGGAATTAGGGGCGAATCGTCTCGAAATCTTTTGTAGTGCACGAAACACCAAAAGTGCCGCGGTAGCCGAACGTGCGGCTTTTACACTGGAAGGGATCCTGCGCAGTGCGAGTCTTGGGTATGACGGGGAACGGCATGATAATAAGGTGTTCGCTAAGGTTAGAGG
The DNA here is from genome assembly GCF_038005365.1 of Paenibacillus sp. FSL H8-0315. Lineage (NCBI taxonomy): Bacteria > Bacillati > Bacillota > Bacilli > Caryophanales > Paenibacillaceae > Paenibacillus > Paenibacillus sp. FSL H8-0315. Next base: position 4,676,987 of record NZ_JBBOTA010000001.1, read on the forward strand.
TATAGAATTTTAAGTGAGAGGGCTGGTTCTTTGAAGCAGAAAGGCGTATTTTCAAGATTAAGTACATATATGTTAAGGCACAAGCTTTTGTATACGATTTTATTATTTACGACTTTATTTGGGATTGTTCTGGATTTAACGATTGCTTGGCTGCTCTCAGTAATTACGGATGCTGCGGTTAGACTCGATGTGAAAGCTTTTAAAGGGCTGGTTATTTTTGGATTAATCTACTTATTAGTGAGTGCAATTAACGGTTTCATCGATCGATATTTCAAAAATAAAATCTCTGTCAAGATCAGAAATGAGCTGCGGTTGGATATGATGCGGCATGCCTTAGCTCTTCCTCAGTCTTATTTTGACCGTAATCATTCCGGGGATTTATTGTCCCGCTTTACTAATGATAATCAATCTGTTGGTAATGCTACAGGCGAGGTAATGATTGATCTAATCCGTAACCCTTTACTAGCCCTCGCGGCTTTTGGTTATTTGCTCTATATTAACTGGCTACTGGCATTGATCTGTTTTGCAATGGGGCCTTTGATGTTCCTTACGGGAAAAATCTTTGGTTCAGCGATGCGTGAGAACAGTGTGAAGATTCAGACTAATATGAGCAAGATTACTTCCTTTTTACATGACATTCTAGGCAGTAGTATGGTGTTTAAATCCTTTAGCATTGAACGCAGACTAATGAAGCAGTATCAGGAGCATAGTGAGAATATTACTTCTGAAGAATTGAAGCGGGGAAGAATTGAGGGAGCTACTGGCTCATTCTCCTCTTTTTTGGGAAACTTTACGTTTCTTCTGGCGCTGGTCGTGGCTGGTTATTTTGTGGCAAAAGGATCACTTGAGGTCGGTGCGATGATTGCTTTCATCCAGCTCATGAATTATTTAGTGATGCCGTTCTCTTCACTGCCCGGACTGATCAATTCGATGCAGCAATCACTTGGGGCGGCGGGACGGATCTTTGAGGTGTTGGATAGCCCGGTGGAGGTTGAGACCCTTCCAGAAGTGAAGACTAAGCAACCAGAATTTGAGAGTATGGTTATGTCGTCGATCTCATTCTCGTATCCGGGAGCAGAGAGACAAAGTATAAACAAGATCAGCTTAGAGCTTCAAAAAGGAACACAGATGGCGGTTGTGGGACCGAGTGGTGGAGGTAAATCTACGCTTTTCAAACTATTGCTGGGATTGTATGAACCCGATGAGGGCGAAGTAATAATCAATGGGCAGCGGATCAACGAGATGAGTCTGGCTAAGCTTAGAAGTTATTTTTCCTATGTGCCGCAAGAGGCAGGTCTTTATACAGGAAGCATTCGTGATAATATCCGGAATGGAAATCCAGAGGCGGATGAGCAAGAAATTCTGGAAGCTTTGCGAAAAGCGAATGCCTATGATTTTGTAATGGAATTGCCTGAGGGACTGGATACTGATATTGGTGAGGAAGGCTCACGACTGTCCGGGGGACAACGTCAGCGGCTTTCCATTGCAAGAGCAATTCTGAGAAACGCTCCTATTCTACTGTTGGATGAAGCTACTGCTGCACTTGACAATGAATCAGAAAAACTGGTGCAGCAGGCCATTCGTAAACTAATGGGAGACAAAACTACACTTGTTATCGCGCACCGTTTATCTACGATTCAGAACGCTGATATCATTCTCGTGATGGAGAATGGTGAAATTGTGGAGAGTGGAACGCATGATGTACTGCTTGCTGCTGAAGGAAGATATAATGATTTGTACTATTCTCAGCTAGAGCAGGAAGAAGAGAGTGGAATGGGACCCGAGAAAGTGGAATTAGCTTCTACAGGAGTTTGAGTTTTGGAATAAAAAAGGGTGCAGCAACGTCATGAAATATGGCGTTGCTGCACCCTTTTGCTTAAGGAAGTTTAGTTCACTTTATTAAGAATGAATTTATCAATCGCATATTTCACGCCATCGTCATTGTTGCTTAAGGTCACGAAATCAGCAATTTCTTTCAGAGCAGGAATAGCATTCTCCATAGCGACGCCAAGTCCGGCAGCTTCCAGCATCTCATGGTCGTTCCAAGAATCACCTACAGCGATGGTCTCGGAAAGCTCACAGCCGTAATGTTTGGCTAGGAATTCAAGTGCAATGCCCTTGGTTCCTTCATGATGCATGATTTCCAGGAAGTGTGGTTTGGATTTGGTAATATGCACGGAATCGCCAAGCAATTCATGCAGGATTGGAGCCAGCTCATCCAAGAAATCAGGATCATCGATAATTAGCATTTTTGGTGTTTTTTGCGGAACAAGCTTTTCCCAGTCAGGCTCAATAAAATATTGAGTTTTATTCAAGTCCGTATAGTCTTTGATCTTTTGGTTGTCTTCACGGGCATATAGCTTGTCGTCAATGTAAGTTTGCAGATGCAGATTATGCTCCACGCAGTAAGTGAACAGCTTGCGGACTGCATCTTGCGGGACGTAACGCTCATACAGTACTTTTTCATCGAGCAAGTTCTTAACGAGTGCACCCTGGTAAGTAATGATAGGTACGTTTAGTCCAGTTTGACGGGCAATGGCTTGAGCGGAAGCGTAAGCACGGCCTGTAGCAAGGGTTACAACAACACCTGCGGCAACAGCCTCTTCAAGCGCAGTTTGGGTAGCAGGTGTTACTTCCTTGTCATCATTAATCAGAGTGTCATCAATATCAATTGCGATCAATTTGTACATTTGTCTCTCTCCTTATCTCTTTCTAAATAGATGTAATTTGGAAAAATAACTCTTCTTATGTTGATTCTGACCCGGTTCCGGGCTCAGCTCTGCCATAAGCATAGCCCCCAGAATACAACCACAACCGAGCAGAGCGGACAACCCGAGTGTTTCCCCGCCAAAGGCTAAACCCGTCAGAACGGCAAATACCGGTTCTGTGGCATAAATAATGGCTACCCGTGATGGGGTAGTATATTTCTGACAGGCGGTTTGAATCCAGAAGGCAAAAGCGCTGGTTGGCCCGATGGAGATCAGCAGAGCCCAAAGCACATCTGGGTCCTTAATCAGCTCCCCGCTGTGGGCGAGCGGTGTTGCCCCTTCAAAAATAAGCGAGGCAGCAATACTGAACAGCCCAACGAAAGCAAGCTGCAGAGTAGCTAGCGGCAACGCCGGATAATGAGGTGCATAAACGCCAGTATAGGCTACCTGTAACGCAAAAGCTATGGCACACAGAAGAATCAAGGCATCGCCTTTATTCAAGGATAATGCAGAGCCCGTGAAGGTCAACAGATAAAGCCCGATTGCGGCGAGTGCCGCACTGAACCAAGTGTATCGTGAAATCGCATGCTTCAATAGGGCAAGAGACAGAAAGGGAACTAGGACAACCGATAGCCCGGTAATAAAGCCGGTATTAGAGGTTGTTGTATATAGAAGTCCCATCGTCTGAAAGCCATAGCCCATAAACAAAAAAAGGCCAAGCAGCAGAGAATCGCGTACCATGCGGAAACTAAGCTGTTTCCAATCCTTGCGGTAAAAAATAACTGTGATTAGAGCCAGCAACAGGGCAGCGCCCATAAAGCGGATACTATTAAACGCGAGCGGTGGCAACACCTTGACAGCATTTTGTACAATCAGAAAGGTACATCCCCACATCATCGCCACCAATAGCAGGCTAAAATCGGCTATACGGGAACGCTTCACTACTTAGGTCATCCTTTCTTCAGCAGCTGCCGTCTCTATGTAGACGACAAGGTCAAGTTGTCCAAATTGTATCGTATATTCATGGGGAGGACAAGATAGAAATCGCGCAAAGGCTTATATACTAAGCGATTTCAGCGTTTTATGTAGACAAAAAAACCGGGTCTTGATATACTTCGATAACCGCACATTTGTTCTTGTTTTTGCATCTTAGAAAGGAGCGGTTTCACTATGATGGGCAGATCCCATTTAATTATCAGCACCGGGGTTACCCTATCTGTTATGAGTTTGATGGCCCATGAGATTACAATCCCGGTTATTGCTGTCGCCGCATTAAGCTCGCTCCTGCCAGACATTGATGAACCGAATTCGTTACTGGTACGCAAGGCGATTCCTGACTTTCTGCTCAGGGTACTACAGGTTGCTTTGATAGGAGCAGCGATTTATCTTTATTTTGCAGGAATCGTTGAAAGCCCTTGGAATATTGTACTGGCCCTACTTGTGGGGAGTGTGACTTTCCTGCCGGGAAGAAAGCTGCGGCATCTGGTGATGGTACTAATCGCTACTGCGGTATTTGCATACGGAGGGGCATATGACCCTTGGAACTACATAGTAGCTTGTATACTCGTAGTTACATCACTTGTCCCGCATCGTGGATTGACTCATACCTTATATGCTGTTGCAGGCTGGAGCACTTTATTGTATTTTGCTTCATCGGGTATACAGGATGGTGGCAGTCTATGGATAGCAGGTGGCATGTCTTATGCGCTTCATCTATTAGCCGACTCTCTCACCCAAAGGGGAATTACGCCCCTGCCGCCCATTCCATTTAAGCTGCGTCTAAAGCTAATGAGTACAGGCACGAAAAAAGGTGGAGCTGTAGAGAATGTTTTTATCCTGCTGACACTAGCCCTAGTTGTATATGTATTTATACTTTCTCCTTGAGATTTACGGATATGAAGCACATAATGAATTACCGCTAGAACACACAGGAGGCGGCTGTTATGCGGGGGGATTCCTTAGTGAAGTGGTTTGGAAGATTGCAGATTCGTAATAAAATTATCCTTATTTTTATACCGTTGATCATTTTTCCATTGCTTGCTTTAGGCTTGCTCTCAGGACAGATGTTCAGCCGTTCGATGATCGAAAAGGCTAAGTACAATTTTAAAGATGAATCCAAGCTCATCATGCAGCAAATAGATACGATTGTAAAAAATACGGAGAGTAGTGCTAACATTATAACTACCGACATCCATCGGATGTATGCTGAACGTCCGTTGTTATCCTCGACAGTGGAGCAGACGCGGTTTCGCAATTTAATGCAGAGCCAGCTTTCTATCGATCTGATTATTTTTCCGGATGTCGATTCTGCTGTGTTTGTGGATACGGAAGGCCAGATTTATTCCTCTTACGCCTACGGTAATCCTAACGAGCAGAAGGTATTCACCAGCGATATGCTGGAGAAGGCTAAAGAAAAAGGCAGCTACGGAGTTAACCGTTGGCTTCCCATGGAGCAGAGAGATTATCTGGTTAGTGATCCGGCAGTTCCGGTGCTCACACTAAGTAAAGTCGTGTACAATCTTAAAACGGGCAACCTAATAGGTACATTATTTGTGAACGTAAAAGAAGATGCTCTTTCTGCTTTTCTGGAAACCGCTAGAGAAACCTCTTCGGACAAGAAATATTTTATAGTAGACGGAACGCAAAGGACCGTGTCTACACCTGATAAATCAAAGCTTCTACTGAAGCCTGAGGACAGACTGAACGGCAGTCTTAGGAAGACGGGAAGCTCTGTCTCGGAAATTATCGGCAGGGGGAGCGGGCGAGAGCTGGTCACAGTGACGTATTATGATAAGCTGAATTGGAAGCTTGTGAATACCATTTCGCTGCAAAAGTTAACCGCTGATATTCATCGCAATATAACGTTAACTATATTCGTGGGAATAGGATGCCTGTTACTGTCTCTGCTGCTTGCAGGAAAGCTGTCACAGATTATCGTAAATCCGCTTCTTCAGGTGACGAAGGCGATGCGTAAAGTAAGGGAAGGCGATCTGAATGTCACCTCACCAGTGACTACAGAGGATGAGACGGGGCTGATCTCCACCGTATTCAATTCCATGGTTGGTCGTATTCAGGAGCTGATGCGGACGATTACGAATGAACAAGTCCGGAAACGTGAATATGAACTAGCTCTGATTCATGCCCAGATCAAACCACATTTTCTGTACAACACACTGGATACGATTTATGTACTCAACGATTTGGAGCTTAATGAAGCGGCTCGGGATACGACCAAGGCACTGGCAGACTTCTATCGGGTTGTTCTTAGCAAAGGAAACGAGGTTATTCCACTGTCCGAGGAAGTATCAAATGCAGCTGATTATTTGGCTATTATGCAGGTTCGCAACCCCGACGTATTACGTTACGAGATTAATATCCCGAAATCTCTCGAAGGAGTCAAGGTACCCAAATTGTCCCTACAGCCACTCATAGAGAATGCAATCTACCATGGATTAAAAACAAAGGGTAGTCAGGGGCTTATCTCAATAGAGGCTTATACACACGGAAGAGAAGTTATCATTACCGTGGAGGATAACGGTGTTGGCATGTCCGAGGAACAGGTGTCCCGGATTGTAGAATACCGCTCACGAGAAGGAAAACCGGCATCCATTGGTATATACAGCGTTCATGAACGGATTAAGCTGTATTTTGGAGAACCATATGGCCTATCGGTGGAAAGTAGACTGGGAAAGGGTACTGTTATGAAAATGACGATTCCCGGAACGGAAGCGCAGGGGGGCAGCATAGATGTATAAAGTGATGGTTGTAGATGACGAGCCGCTGTTTCGTTATTATATGCGGACCAAGCTGGATTGGAGTAAATATGATTTCAGTGTCTGTGGTGAAGCGTCAAATGGCAGAGAAGCGCTGGAAGAAGCGGAACGGACGAAACCTGATTTGGCTTTAGTGGACATTAGCATGCCCTATATGGACGGTATGGAGCTGGTTACCCGGTTACAGGCCAATGCTCCTGATATGCTGATTGTTTTTGTAACAGGGCACAATGAATTTGATTATGCGCAAAAAGCGATTCGCTTAGGTGTACAAGATTATTTATTGAAACCGTTTAACCAGCAAGAGTTTAACGAGATGATGATCAAGGTGAAGCAGCGCCTTCAGTCACATAAAATAGGTGCACGCAAAGCTGGTAAGCCGGAAATAATTGCAGAAGGGACGGCTTCTAGTAAGCTCTTTCCACTCCAAATGGACGAGCAGAATTCCTCTGAAGGGATAGAGGAGTTCTCCTTTCCATCCAAAGAAATCACTCATCTTGGAATTCAGGATGCCATGCTGATGGCGTTAAAGATGGGGGATGGCGATGCAGCGGCGAAGGACATAAGCAAATTAATTGAGATTCTACGACGCCAGAGAGGGGGAGGCAGCTATTCCTTTACTCTTTTAATGAGTATAGTATCCCTTTGCCTTGCCTATGCTGGAGAAAGAGGGATCAATCCGGAAAGTTTCTGGAAACCAGCAGGTTCATCAGAGCAGCGGCTACGGGAGATGGATAACTGGGATGAGACTGAAAGCTGGATAAAAGACTTGTACAGTAAAGTCATTGATCAAGGTCGTGAGCACCGCCCCTCTAAGTCGTACAATTTATTCATTGCCGCCAAAGAGTACATCCGGGAGCATTATTCCGATTGTGAGCTGACAGTTGACCAGGTGGCGAATGGCGTGTATGTAGATACCAGCTATTTACGGAAGGTTTTTCGAAAAGAAGGTGGAATCTCTGTACTTGATTTCATTACCTATACTCGTATGAAGCAGGCCAAGGAACTGCTTGCTGGAGGAAATGTGAGACTGTCTGAAATCGCCGGTAAAGTGGGCTATAATGATCCGAATTATTTCAGTAAATGCTTTAAAAAACACTATGGCATGCCGCCGTCTGAATTTGAGCAGCTGGCTGCCCGTTCCCGCCATATTGGCGTTAATAATGAAATTTAATAAACAAATTTGGTGGCGGCTCTCTGGTGAGGCCGCTTTCATTTTGTCCTGTTTATTACCGATTGTGCCCGATATGGCTCTTTTTGGGTCTTCAAGGCTCAAATATAATAGAAACAGGACGATGAAAACGCTAACAAATAGCGGTTTCAACTAGCTCCACTAAATAGAGCATCAGAAAGGGGATTCATTATGAGCAACAAGCTATTCAGAACACTGGGGGTTGCAACCGTTTTATCCTTAGCTTTCTCACTTACAGCCTGTGGTGGTAACAATGCCGGAAACGGTGGTTCAACCTCTGAAGATTCCAATATGACCGCTGGGAACACCGATAAGAAAATTCAAATAAAAATTTATGCACAGCATTTTGATGAAGATACTTCAAAGCCATTTGATTATGCCGTAGAGGAATTAAAAAAGGAAATGCCGGAGGTGGAGATTGTACTGGATGAGGCTGTTCAAGATGGCTACCAGAAGCTGAAAACATATGCCGCGACTGGGAACATGCCGGATATTTATGAAACAGACTGGCCTACACTGCAAACCTTCGCCAAATCTAAAAATGTCGAGCTGCTTGATGAATACCAAGCCACCAAAGATTTCAAAGCGAATCTAAACACAGGGAATGAGTCCCGTCTGATTGCCCCAGACGGTCATGTATACGCATTCCCATATACGGGAATCGAATTCCAAATGTTGTTTTACAACAAGGATATCTTTAAAGAGGTAGGCATCGAGATGCCGATCAAGACGATCGATCAGCTGGCTGAAGCGGCTAAGAAGCTTTCTACAGCAGGGTATACACCGCTCTCAATTTTCGCGAAGGAGAAATGGATCACTACTTCTTTTTATAGCGGACTTGTGACTCGTGAGGAGACGAAAGGGTTTGGCCCACTCGAAACGAAGGGAACGACAACATTGCCTTCGCCTTATGTAACAGCAGCAGAACAAATGAAGAAGCTGGAAGAAGCAGGCTTGTTCGACGTCAATGCTACGAATACCAATTATGATCAAGCTTCATCTTTGTTCTACCAAGGAAAAGCTGGCATGTTCGTCAACGGTCAGTGGGAAATCTACAGCAGTGCTGAGAAGCTTGGGGATAAAGTGGATTGGATGTACTGGCCAGCTAAGGACGAAGCGACTTATGAGAACAACAAAATGTACATTAACGGTGCAGGAGGTCCTGGTGGCTTTGCCGTTTCTCCTAGCAGCAAGAATGTTGAGACCGCAGTGAAAGTAGCTAGTTTTATCGCACAAAAATATAGCGAATACAAATATACACAGCTGGGTAGCCCGATCGTAGCGACTAAAGTGGATAAAGAAATGACCGGTGAAGTGCCTGCCATGATGAAAAGAATCGCTGAAGAAGTGCTGCCAAACGTGAAGGGTTACGCCAATGCGGTAAGCAGTGTTCAAATTAAAAATGCACTGGACGACAATACACAAAATATGTTGATCGAAGGATTCTCGGCTAAGCAGTTCACGGATAACATGAACCGAGTGCTGAACAAAGAAAATAAATAATTAGAGAAATAAAATAAATAAAAATTGGTCCATGCCCTGCAGCTCACCCGGATCGAGCCCTTATATCGGGTGAGCAGCTTGGTAAGGAAGGAGTGGAATCTTACCGCATGCATAAATACTTAGGTAATAAGAAAGCCATAATGCTGTTTCTGCTTCCCGCTCTGTTGATTTATAGCGTAGTGATTATCTATCCGGTGCTTCAATCCTTTTATCGTAGCTTTTTCGAGTGGGACGGGCTCAGTACGGCTACTTTTAACGGATTGTCCAACTATGTAGAGATGTTTGATGATCCATTGCTTTTGACATCCCTTCGTAACGGCCTTATTTTTGCACTGGTGCTCGCTGTATTTCAGATCGGATTGGGAACCATTCTTGCGCTTGCCTGTGCCGATCCGCGAATCAAAGGGCGTAAGTTATTGAAAACAGCTTATTTTATCCCCGTAGTTCTGTCGGTTACGGTTGTTTGTCAGCTATGGATTGCCATCTACGATCCGAATAACGGATTGATCAATAGGCTTTTTGAAATTTTGCATATTCCTTATCAACAAAACTGGCTCACTTCTCCAACCACATCCATAATTGCGATTGCCTTTGTTAATGCCTGGCAGTTCATGGGTTACCAGTTCAGTCTTTTATATGCGGGGGTTAAATCTGTCCCTGAGCAGTACATGGAAGCTGCCACGATTGACGGTTGCTCCAAATGGATGGCGCATCGTAAGGTGACGATTCCAATGATGAAGGAGACGTTCAAATTCTGTCTGATCATTGCCATTACTTCAGGAATCGGTGCTTTTGTACAAATGTTGATTATGACTAACGGCGGACCGGGAACGAGCAATTATACGCTTACCTTTATGATTTATCGTTATGCTTTCTTGGAAAGCAACTACGGCTATGCCTGTGCGGTATCGGTTGTGCTTGTCCTTCTGTCGCTTCTGGCCACCATTATTATCAACAAGACATTTGACCGAAATGAAGCATAAGGCAGTACGCCGGAAAGGAAAAGGAACGTTATGAAAAAAGTGAGAGCATTGCTCATACAGCTTCCCTTATGGATTTATTTTATAATTTCCATCTATCCGCTATTATGGATGATTTCTTATTCTCTGAAAAATAACGATGAGATTTTTGTCACCAACCCTTTCGGATTTCCGACTAATTTCCGGATTGAAAACTATGTGGCCGCTTGGTCACAGTTCAATATACCGCGATATTTTACGAATAGCTTGGTAGTCTCTACGATTTCAACGCTACTTATTATCATATTATCGCTGATGTTCTCATTCGCAATTTCCCGGCTGCGGTGGAGATTCCGTGAAGGGGTCAGATTGTATATGACGATCGGAATGTTCATGCCGCTGCAGGTAATTATGATTCCACTTGCTATACTCGTGCGGGATTTACATCTGACTAATACCTACGGTGGGCTGATTGTTCCTTATGTCGCCATTGGATTGCCGTTCTCTTGTCTGGTATTCTACGGCTTTATGAAGGGTATCCCTGGGGAGCTGGAGGAATCCGCTTGTATGGACGGCGCGAATGTATACCGGATGTTTCTGCAGATTATTGTGCCGGTTGTAACGCCAGCTGTCGCAACAGTAGCCATTTTTCAATTCCTGAACAACTGGAATGAATTTTTGCTGGCTTATATTCTGATCTCTGATGAGGGGATGAAAACACTGCCGCTGGGTCTATTGTTCTTCCAAGGCCAATACAGCACTGACTGGGGTGGCATGGGGGCGGTTATGACGATGGCGAGTCTGCCAATGGTTATTGTCTATTTGTTCTTTAGTGAGCAGGTAGAACGGGCTATGACAGTTGGATCTGCTGTAAAAGGATAAAGCGAAGAGTATTAATTCATGCAAAAGAGGACTTCTGGCGAATGCGCAGGAGTCCTCTTTTTGATTCAAATCATGACCAGTGAATTCATCCTATTCCTCTAGGAAGACCAATCCGATAAAATCCTCCGGCTCAATACGACCGAAATAATGCTTCAAATCGAGATCAGCTAATGCTTCTCTAACCTCAGCCTCGTCATAACGTTTGCCACGAAGTGCATTTTCAACATCTACTACGTCACCGACTCCGAAGAAGTCACCATAGATTTTGATGTCTTTAATGAGGGAATCTTCAATATCCATCCGAATATCAATAATTCCGGCAGGGAATTTGCGCGTGTGCTTAACGTTGCTTTTTGGTGACAGACCGTAGTTCCAGTCCCAGTTCTGGTAGTGCTCCTTGGAGATCTCATTAATTTTGTCCCAGTCGGCTTGTTGCAGCTTGTACTGAGGAACCTCCGAAGGATCCATACCAAAGATCGAACGCAGCAGGCCGGCGCGGAACTCCTCGATCGTCATATCTGTACCCAGCAGCTCTTTGATATTCGCTACACGACTGCGTACGGATTTGGTGCTCTTTGATTTAAACTTCTCTGGATTCACTTTTAGAGAGGCTTGTACATCATCTAAATTAAGATTGAACATCAAGGTACCATGGCTGAACATACGTCCGCGTGTGGAGAACTGAGCGTTACCGGAAATCTTTTGCTCACCAACTTGCAGGTCATTCCGTCCGCTTAGCTCGGCGTTAACACCCATGCTTTGCAGGTAATCGATGACCGGTTGGGTGAATTTCAAAAAGTTATGAAAGGATTGGCCGTCATCCTTGGTAATAAAGCTGAAGTTCAAATTTCCAAGATCGTGATAAACAGCTCCACCGCCGGATAGACGACGTACGACCTGAATATTATTATCTTTTACATACTCTTGGTTAATTTCTTCGATAGTATTCTGGTGTTTCCCTATGATGATGGATGGGCTGTTGATATAAAAAAGCAGGTAACTCTCGTCCATCGGCAAGTGCTTCAGCGCATATTCCTCAATCGCCAAATTGATGGATGCGTCAGTAATCCCTGTGTTATCAATAAAAAGCATAGTGAATTCCTCCGTCGCAGCAAAATTGATTACAACCTTCATTTTAAACCAAAAGCGGTTTTTTAACAAAAGAGATCACATTGTTGAGATTCATGTCGGTTTGAGGGAAGCGGGGGATTTAGCTGATTCCTTCTGCGAAAGCATTGACGTTCTTCCGGCAAAGAGGCAATAATGGTGGCAATGACATACATATCGTGCTAGAGAAAGTAGATAGAGGGAGTGTAATTATGCTTGAAAAATATGGGCATGGCGGTGATTTGTTGACGGCAGCGGAGCTCTATGGAGAAGCTGGGGGCACATTTCTCGACTATAGTGCCAACATCAATCCACTCGGTCCTCCACCGCAAGTTTTGGAGCTGCTCAGAACAGCACTGTTAACGGTGGTGGCATATCCGGACCCTGGACACCGACGCTTTAAACGCCTACTGGCGGAAAATCTTGGCGTAGATAATAGCTGGTTAACTGTGGGCAACGGAGCAGCGGAATCTATGGCTTTGCTGCTGCTGGCGATAGCTCCACAAAAGGTTGGCATCGTGGAGCCTTGTTTCTCTGAGTATCGGCAGCTTTCCGTACAATTTGGCGCTGAAGTATTATCGGTTGAGGGGACAAGGGAACAGCATTTTCGCGCTGGAGTGGAGGAGATTGCCGGGCTGTTGGAACAGGTGGAACTGTTATTTCTCGGACAGCCGAATAATCCCAATGGCGTTCAGTATGCTGTGGAGGAACTGCGCTTGTTAGCGCAGAAGGCTGAAAGCTGCGGGACTTATTTGGCTGTGGATGAAGCTTTTATTGACTTTATCCCGGAGTCAGAGCGAAATACACTCCTGCCGGAGCTGGAGCGGTTTCCGCATACGGTTCTGGTGCGGTCGATGACGAAGTTTTATGCGATTCCCGGCTTGCGTCTCGGGTTTGCGATTTCACATCCGAAGCTGGCGAAGGCGATGAGCGGAAAGCAGGTCACCTGGAGTGTGAACGGCTTGGCGCTACTCGCAGGGGAAGCCTGCCTTACAAGTGGACGTGACTATGAACAGCGTACGCGTGAGCTTATTGCAGCAGAACGCGAAAAACTGCGGCAGGGTCTTATGCAGCTGGGCTGCGATGTCCCACCGGGAGAAGCCAACTTTCTGCTCTGTGGCTTGCCATCACCGTGGAGCGCGGCTGAGTTTCAGACTAGGCTTGGCCGCGTAGGTATACTAGTGCGCAGCTGCGCTATGTATGCAGGGTTAGGTGCTGAGCATATTCGAGTTGCCGTTAAGGGACATGAGGATAATGCCCGCCTTTTGCTGCAGATGGCGGAGATTCTAGCGACTAAGTGACAGGTGCATGTAGTCTTTAATGACTCTATGTGCGGAGCGAGCTGACAGCGCTATTGGTGTGGCATCCTTTCGAGGATGGTTGTAAGTATTCAATGAAAGAAATGAGCGGTGAAAGGAGCGGGATCGGCTATGGTGGAAGTGAAGATTCCATTTAATCTTACAGGGGGAATCAGGGAGTATCGTCCGGCCGTCTGGCCAGGGCTTGCTCTGCAATGGAAGGATAAGCATCTGCTGCTGGAGCTGCCAGCAGAAGCCGATGGTTTATCGAGCGCGTTCTACGGCGGAGGAATGAACCGGCTGCAGCGGGCCGTCAATTTATATGTTGATCGCAATTACGAATGTAGTGATCCTGTCCAGGATATGGAGAATAAGCTGCGCGATTGGGGTTATCCTTTATCCGGCTGTGCTGGTCTGATGACGGCTGTGCCGCTAGAGCATGCAGCGGTAGCTGAAGAGGACACGGGTTCAGCGGGAATATTTGTTTGCGTTACAGCCGCCGCAGGAAATGCTGCGCGCGCAGGTGTGGAACGCAATGTGCTGGCTGTGTATCGGCCGGGTACGATTAACATCATGCTCTGCATTGATGGCCGCCTGACACCGGCGGCCATGGTCAATGCTGTGCAGACAGCTGTCGAAGCCAAAGCTGCCGCGCTGGCAGATCTCGGGATTACCGATCCCGAGAATGGCCTGATCGCAACCGGCACGACTACGGATGCTATTGTACTCGCTGTGAGCCAAAGCGGGCGATACAGCGCCGAGCATGTATATGCCGGCACAGCAACCGATCTTGGAGGCGCTATCGGCCGGCTTGTATATAGCGCTGTGACGGGCAGCCTGCTGTCGGTGCAGGCAAGGAAGGATAGCTAATGAGAATGGATAGCTGGAGAAGTAGAAGCTTGTTCAGAGGTGATTGCTTGTGACAATCGCTTTGGTGTTGCTTGCAGCTTATGTGATTGACCGGATCGTAGGTGATCCGCGTAACCTGCCTCATCCCGTAATTGGTATGGGCAAAGCAATCACGGCTCTGGAGCGGGCGATCCGTCGTTTATGGTCCCGCCCGCAAAGCCTGTGCAGAGCAGGGGTGTTACTTCCGCTATGTGTGGCGGGCGGTGCTTGGGCACTGACAGCCATCCTGCTATGGCTGCTGTCATCTATCTCACCGTGGCTCGTCTGGATAGCCGAGGTTTGGTTGATTTCAACCACGATTGCCTCCAAGGGACTAAAGGATGCAGGAATGGCGGTGTACGTGGAATTGCAGAAGGGCGATATCCCTGCTGCCCGCAAGGCGTTGGGGATGATCGTGGGACGTGATACGACTTTGCTAGACGCCCCGGAAATTGTCCGTGGAACGGTGGAGACCGTAGCAGAAAACATCGTCGATGCGATTATTTCTCCACTTTTCTACGCGCTGATTGGCGGTGCACCGCTTGCTATGGCTTATCGGGCGGTCAATACACTCGATTCAATGGTCGGTTATAAGAACGATAAATACCGTGATCTCGGCTGGGCCTCTGCCCGGCTCGATGATGTGGCTAACTTCATCCCGGCACGGATTACGGCATTGCTTTTGGCTCTATGTGCAGGGATGCTTCGTCTGGATTGGCGCAGATGCCTGCAAATGGTGAAGCGGGATGCACATCTACATCCAAGCCCTAACAGCGGTTATCCAGAATCAGCTGTGGCTGGCGCACTCGGCATCCGACTCGGAGGCGAAAATGTGTATCATGGCGTCGCTTCTTTTCGGGCTTATATGGGTGATCCGGTACGTACGATGGAACCGGATGATATCATCCAGACCTCGCGGATGATGATGCTCTGCTCTTCAATATTTGTAGGTCTATGCGCGGTTGTGGCATGGATATGGATTGGAGGCTGAGCGTCGGTATGGCAATTCCCTCTATAGAGCTTGAGCTAGTGCTTATCCGACACGGGCAGACGAAATGGAATGTTGAGCATCGTTACCTGGGACATACGGATCTTCCATTGCTTCCTGAAGCAAGTGAGCGGCTATCCCAACCTCAGCAGCAGATCTGCATGCAGACTGAGTTATCAGGTGGTTTTTGGCGTGTGTTCTGTTCCGATTTGCTAAGGTGTCGGGAGACCTTGGCTTTCGTAGCACCTTCACTAGAGCAGGACGCTGTTTATGATCAGCGGCTTCGTGAAATGAACTTCGGAGCTTGGGAAGGCTGCACTTATGAGCAACTGAAAGATAACTCTCTATATAGACGTTGGATTGATGATCCTTCAAAGGTTACACCGCCAGAAGGAGAATCGTGGACAGCATTCGATGCTCGGTTGCGTAGTTTCCTGTTGGACCTAGGTCAAGCTGCTGTGGCTGCATTTGGATGCTGTGCTATCAAGGAGAAAAAAAGTGAGGTTACATCGAATAGAGTATTGGTAGTGACGCATGGGGGTGTTATCAGGAATTTACTTGCACAGTTAGTTCCTGGTCTCACATTCTACAGTGCAGTGGCTCCTTCTCCAGGGAATGTAATGGTACTAAAAATACTCTGGCAGCATGGACAATGGTCAGCTGATAAAGCTCATATTTTGGAAAAAGGATGATTACATGAAAAAAGGTTTCCACGTCATTAGGAAAACCTAATAGGTGGAACCCTTTATGTTTGAACTATCGTTTGCTGTCAGCAGAATAACATGGTTAATTAGATATTAGGTAATAGGTAACCATTCCTTATAGGTATCTGCACGTGATTGTAATTCATTATACAGCATGCTGGCATGGTAACCGTCGCACACGGCATGGTGGAATTGCCCCGAGATGGGTAATAGTATTTTTTTGTCTTGCTGAAAATATTTCCCTATCGTAAAGATGGGAAGTAGGTAGGTTCCTTCGTTATACACGTTCAGGTTAAAGCTTGTGAAGCTGACCCACGGAATGCTGGAAATAGGGAAGGTGTTCGGCGGTTCGTTTGCTTTAGCGATAAATTGTTTCACGCTTCCGTACATTTTCATATCATCGAGATAACGGTTATAGAAATCATTAAACTGTTCACCGTACGAAGTCCAGATGCTTGAGAAAGTCTTATCATCATCATGGAAAATTGTAAAACTAGGGGACAAGCTATCCCAATAACCTAATCTACCTTCAGAATCAAAACATGTGCGGAATTCACTATGACGGTTCACCACCGTAGTTATCATGTGGATTAGTGCTGGGTACAGCTTAATTCCCTTATGCTTAAGCTCTGACAGTAGAAGGGTGATATCAATATTTACAGTCATGCTGTAGGTGCATCTGACATTGTTTAAATAATGTTCAAAATAGGGTTTTCTACTCCAGTTATCAATGACAATCGGGTTAAAAATCATTTATTATGACCTCCTAAAATTATTTCATTTTTCATTTTAGGAGGTCTGCTGGACTGATTTCACCATATCTTTATCACAATCCCTTGAGAAAGTATTTTGTAACGATGAGTATACCATCAATTGGAAGGGAGATGCATTTATAATGCTGAGCGAAAAGTTGGTTATTGAAAAATTGCTTCAGCAAAAGCGTACGAGTGTTGCTTCCAGCGTAGTGATGATGTGCGGTGTAGCGGGGTCGGGTAAAACAACCTTTGCTAAAAAGCTGGAGAAAGAGGGATTCGCCAGACTTTCGATAGATGAAGATATTTGGGCCACGCACGGCCGTTTCGGGGTGGATTATCCAGAGGACAATTATGAGTCCTATAAGGAAGAGTCGGAGATAAAGCTGCGGGGGGAGCTGGTGAATCTGCTTCAGGCAAAACATCATGTTGTTATCGATTTCAGCTTCTGGCAACGTCAGAGACGGAACGATTACAAGCAGCTCATTGAGAGTTATGGTGGCGTGTGGGAACTGATTCACTTAAAGGTTCAGCCGGATGAATTGCGTCAGAGACTGCTTATCCGGAGTGAACGTTTTGACGCCAATGCCGCATTTCCGATTACTGAGGACATATTAACCCGGTTTTTAAATGGTTTTGAGATCCCTGCTGGAGAAGGGGAGCTTGTGATTGAGCATAGATCTGTAACTTGATTTTTTGGGCATTTTTCCTCTTATAGAACCACAGCCGGATTAAAATCCCATGGCTGTGGTTCTTTTTTTAAGCGAGTGATTGTGCCATGATAGTCATGGGGGCGATTGAGAGATGTTTAAGGATTTTAAGCTCATAGCCGGACGGCCGGTGTATATACAAATTAAAGACTATATGAAGCACTTAATCATAAAAGGCGGTCTGCAAGGCAATCAAAAGCTGCCCTCCACACGAGAGCTCAGCACATTGCTTAAGGTTAGCCGCAACTCCGTAATCTCTGCTTATGCAGGGCTTGAGGATGATGGCTTTGCTTATGCCGTGCAAGGGCAAGGAAGTTATGTTGCTGCTACGCCGCCCGGCAGTGAAACGATCTCTTCCTGGACGATGGACTGGAAGTCACGTCTCAATGATCACGCGGTGCTGGCAGAGGAACTGGATATCATGAAGCGCGGGATTCGAGCGGAGAAGGGGACGATCTCCTTCACCAGCATAGCGCCTGATGAGAGTCTTTTTGATCTGGATAATGTGAAGCGGTCCTTTATGGATCGGATGTCGGTGGAAGGCAACGTTCTGCTAAATTACGGCTATGCCAAAGGGTATAAGCCTTTAATAGACTATTTGAAGCAGTATATGGAGCACAAGGGCGTTGAAATGAGGGGCAAGGATATACTGATCACCAATGGTTTTACTGAGGGGTTCGATATTGTATTGTCTGCTCTGAGTAAAAAAAATGGTTCGGTCATTTGTGAGAATCCGACGCATCATACAGCGATCAAAAATTTGAAGCTGAACGGTTTTGAGATTACGGGGATTTCGATGGAGCGTGATGGGATTGATTTGGCGGAGCTGGAGAAAGCATTGCAACAGCAAGCTTTTGACTGTGCATACTTCGTCCCTTCTTATCATAATCCGACCGGAATTGTAATGTCTCCAGAGAAAAGACAGCGGCTAATGAAGCTGATGAATCGCTACCAAGTCCCGGTGATTGAGGATGGTTTTAACGAGGAATTACGATATTCTGGCTCACATGTGGCTCCACTTATCGCAGCAGCAGGCAGCGGCAACAGCGTGATTTATCTCGGCAGCTTCTCCAAGGTATTATTTCCGGGACTACGTGTAGGTTGGGTGCTGGCGGATCAGGAGTTGATCAATTCCCTCGAAAGCGTCAAGCGCGCCCGTACCATTCATACCTCGACGCTGGATCAATCCATTTTGTATCAGTATTTATTGGGTGGTCATTTAGAAAAGTATTTGAAAAAAGCCAGAGCGGAATACAAACGAAAGTATGAATTAACCCTGCAATGCTGCAAGGATTGTATTCCTTATACGGCGCTGTCAGGGGACGGTGGCCTGCATCTTTTTGTAACCTTCGCGGAGGGCTTTAATACAAGGACGCTGTTGGCGGCCTGTCATGAGCAAGGGGTTATTTTTACAGCAGGAGATATATTCTTCACAGACGGTAAGGGTCAAAATACGATACGGATCGGTTTCTCCAGAGTGACGGATGAGGATATCCGCAAGGGGATCGAGATTATTGGCAGAACAGCTCGACAACTAATGGGATAAAGAGGTGCTTGAGATGAAGGTAGGCGTAATTATGGGCGGGGTATCCTCAGAGTATGAGGTATCCATGAATAGCGGTAGAGAAATATTGAAGAATCTAGACCCCAATAAATATGAAATTATTCCAATTGTGATCACCAAGCGTGAGGAGCTTATTGAGCAGGCAAAGGGGATCGATATCGCACTGCTTGCACTTCATGGAGCTTACGGCGAGGATGGTACGGTTCAGGGAACGCTGGAGACGATGGGGATTCCGTATACGGGCAGCGGGGTTTTGTCTAGCAGCATTTGCATGGATAAAGATCTCTCCAAAAAGCTTATGCGCTGCGCAGGCGTCAATACAGCAGATTGGCTATGCTGGGACAGCATGAAGGATTATTCGGCTGAAGCGGTGGAACGGCTCGGATATCCTGTTATGGTGAAGCCATGTTCAGGCGGCTCGAGTATCGGAATGGAAAAAGTGAGCAGCAGCGAGGAGCTGTTGTGCGCAGTGCAGAAGGCTTTTGCCTGTGATCAGTCGATTTTGATTGAAAGCTACATTCAAGGCCAAGAAATCACCTGTTCTATTCTAAACGGAGAGCTGCTGCCTATTCTGGGAATAACCTCAGCAAATGCCGAGTGGTTCGATTACAGTGCTAAGTATGAAGAAGGCGGAGCAGATGAACGGGTCATTGAACTGCCTACTGAGGTGCATGAGCGGGTACGCGAGGCTGCCTTGAGCTGTTACAAAGCACTAAAATGTAGCGTGTATGCACGGGTTGATATGCTGCTTAAAGAGGGGATTCCTTATGTGCTGGAGGTGAATACGTTACCAGGTATGACGAAGGCCAGTCTTTTACCCAAAAGCGCGCAAGCGGCAGGCTACACCTTCAGCGGACTGCTGGACGAAATCATCTCCCTTTCCCTAACAGAAAAGAGTGCAAAAGAAGAGGTGTACAGTCATGCATAATGAATGGATTGCTCCACGTGTGCGGGAGATTGCACCCTCGGGGATTCGGGCTTTTTTTGATCTAAGTGCGGGGAATCAGGATATTATATCGCTGGGTGTAGGGGAACCGGATTTCGTTACACCGGAGCATGTAAGAGCTGCCTGTATTCGGGCCTTGAACAATGGGGAAACGATGTATACGCCAAATTCCGGTTTACTGGAGCTTAGAGAGGAGATCGCTTCTTATCTGCACACAAGTTTTAAGCTTCGCTATGAGCCAAACGATGAGATTATGGTTACGGTGGGAAGCAGCGAGGCTGTGGATTTGGCATTACGAGCTTTCATTACACCTGGGGATGAGATTATCGTCCCTTCTCCGAGCTATATCGCATATTCGCCGATTACCCATTTGAACGGGGGGGTTACGGTGGAGGTAGAATCATCGGCCGAGCAGGGGTTTAAGCTTACTGCTGAAGCGTTACGGAAGGTGATTACTCCGCGTTCCAAGCTTCTTATGGTGAATTTTCCGACTAATCCTACAGGTGCAGTAATGACTTATGAAGATTGGCTGCCTATTGCACAGATTGTAAAAGAGAATAACCTACTGGTCATTTCAGATGAAATTTATGCCGAGCTTACGTATGACAGTCAGCATGTCAGCATCGCCTCTCTTCCCGGGATGCTGGAAAGGACGATTGTGATTAGCGGCTTCTCCAAAGCTTTTGCAATGACTGGCTGGAGAGTGGGTTATGCTTGTGGCGATCGAGAATTAATTGCTGCGATGCTAAAAATCCATCAATACACTGCGATGTGTGCCCCAGTGCTCGGTCAAATTGCTGCGATTGAATCATTGCGCAACGGAATGCAGCATAAGGAACACATGAAGCAATGCTTCGATGAGCGGAGAAAGCTGCTGGTTAGTGGATTTCGATCCATAGGACTACCTTGCCATGAACCTGCGGGCGCATTTTATGCCTTTCCTTCCATCGCTCACACCGGAATGAAATCAGAAGACTTCGCTTTGCAGCTGCTCAGGGAGGTCGGTGTCGCTGCGGTTCCGGGTCATGTGTTTGGAGCAGGCGGAGAGGGTTATATCCGCTGCTCCTATGCCGCTTCCTTACAAAAATTGACGGAGGCGCTGGAGAGAATCGAAGATTTTATGAAAGTGAAGTTGTAATTCTAGAAGTCCCCCTCTATCATAGATGGGGGCTTTTCTGCGAATATGAGATAGAATAGGTTATACAGATACATTTAATAGGAGGTCGTAATTATATGCTTTCAGATATTCAAGACGTAATTAAACAAATCATTCCGGCTGATGATCAGTCCATCCTCAAGGCGGAGCATCGGCTGAACATTCTGACCAAACCTCCGGGCAGTTTGGGACAATTGGAACCTCTGGCCGTTAAGCTCGCTGGAATTTCGGGTACGGAGCAGCCTAGTTTCACCAAACGAACAGTTGTTGTGATGGCTGCTGATCATGGGGTGTGCTGCGAAGGGGTTAGCGCATTTCCACAGGAAGTCACGCTACAGATGGCCCATAACTTTCTCAGCGGTGGAGCGGCTGTGAATGTATTGGCACGTCAAGCTGGGGCAGAGGTACAGTTTGTTGATGTCGGCATAAACGGCGATCTTAGTCATGTCGATCTGATTGATCGTAAAGTGCGCCGGGGGACGGATAATATGGCTGTGGGACCTGCGATGAGTCGTGAGGATGCCATGAATGCTCTTCTTGTTGGGATAAGAGTCGCGCAGGAAGCGGTTAAGAACGGCACGGAGATTTTTATAACAGGCGAAATGGGCATTGGGAATACTACGGCTAGTGCTGCCATTCTATGTGCTCTCAAAGGAATAGCCCCTGAAGTAGCTGTGGGACGAGGAACGGGAATTGATGATGAACGTTTACTACATAAAATTGCAGTAGTGGAACGCGCCTTAAAGGTAAATCAGCCGAATTCAGCAGATCCGTTGGATGTATTATCTAAAGTTGGCGGACTGGAAATCGCTGGCTTGGCGGGACTGATTCTGGGTGCCGCTGCTAATCGGACACCTATCATTTTGGATGGCTTTATTTCGGGGGCGGCAGCGCTTGTGGCAAAAGCTCTTGCACCTGAATCCATCGCTTATATGATAGCGTCTCATGTATCAGGAGAACGGGGACACAAGTTAATGCTGGAGCAGCTTGGGCTTGAACCGCTGCTTAACCTCGGTCTGCGATTGGGTGAGGGAACAGGGGGAGTATTATGCCTTCATTTAATCGAGGCGATCTGCCGCATTTTGAGCGAAATGGCAACCTTTGAAAGTGCAGGCATCTCTGGAGCTGGTCAACGATGAGCATTCTTGTAACGGGAGGCGCACGTAGCGGGAAAAGTGGTTTTGCAGAAAAACTGATACAGTCACTGGCAGATCAGGCCTTCTATGTAGCAACCGGACAGGCCTTTGACGACGAAATGAAAGAACGGATTGCTCTGCATCAGCATCAACGAATGGAAAGTGGTTACGCTTGGGAGACACTTGAGGAACCGTATGATTTACCAGATCTGCTAAAGCGATTATCGGGTGAAAAAGCGGTGCTCGTAGATTGTTTGACCTTATGGTTATCCAATGCATTATTGGCCGTGGAAGGTTTTGAAAATAGACAAGAGCTTGTTGAGAGTGAAATAACAAGACTTGAAGACAGTGTGCGTTCTTTTCAAGGCACGCTTATTCTGGTCACTAATGAGGTTGGCGACGGGATTGTACCAGAGTATGCGCTTGGCCGATTGTATCGTGATCTGGCGGGACGAATGAACGCCCTGATCGCTCGGCAATGCGAACAGGTCTTTCTAGTAACTGTTGGAATTCCGATTGAGCTGAAGAGCAGGGAGTATCGTTTATGAGGGAGCGTAGGGATGCGGCGGTAGCTGCCTTTCAGTTCTTATCCCGATTTCCTGTAAAAGGTGATCCGGGATTCTCTCCTGAACTGCTGCGACGGAGTGTAATCTTCTATCCCATGGTAGGCGCAGCAATTGGGCTGTGTTTAGCTGCTGGAGCAGCCCTGACGGGATTGATTTTACCTGCTTGGCCAGCAGCTGTGCTCACTCTGATGCTGTGGGTAGGCCTCACTGGCGGGTTGCATCTTGATGGCTGGATGGACAGCGCGGATGGTCTGCTCAGCTATCGGCCACGGGAGCGAGCCCTGGAGATTATGAAGGACAGCCGTGTGGGTGCGATGGGCGTACTCGCCTGCGTGCTGCTCCTGCTGTTTAAAGCATCTTTGTTGGCAGCTCTAATCGAAGGCTTCGCCTACTACGAGCTGCCGCTGCTCTTGGTACCAGCGGTCTGGAGCCGCTGGTATATGGTACGGGCAATGGTGCGTTATCCCATTGCCCGTGGAGACGAGGGGCTGGCCGCGAACTTCGCCGGCCTAGCTTCCTCGCATGAGCGGCGCGCGCTGGCAGTCGCCGCGCTGCTCTCGCTGGCCGCCGCCGCTGCGCCACTGGCGCTCGGCGCTGGCTTAGCCGCGTGGCCGCTGCATCTGGCGGCAGCTCTGCTGCTGCCGGTCGCGGCCTTGGCCTGCGGCACCGCGGCTGCGCGGCGGATCAGCAGCCGGCTCGGCGGGCTTACCGGCGACGTGTACGGCGCGCTGAACGAGCTGCTGGAGGTTGTGCTGCTGCTAGTGTTATTGCTGCTCCAGCACAATTTAATGTGAGCTCCACGGATAAACCTTGAGTAATTTGGTGTAGGTGGTACTACGGATGAACCTTGAGTAATTTGCTGTAGGTAGCTCCATGGGTGAACATTGAGTAGTTTGCTATAGGTAGCTCTAAGGGTGGATCTTGAGTAATTTGCTGTAGGTAGCTCCATAGGTGGATTTTAAGTAATTTGCTGTAGGTAGCTCCGCAGATGAACATTGAGTAGTTTGCTGTAGGTAGCTCTAAGGGTGGATCTTGAGTAATTGAGTAATTTGCTGTAGGTAGCTCCATGGGAGAACCTTGAGTGGTTTGTTGTAGGAGTTCTACGGGTGAACCTTGAGTACAATTTGTTGTGAGCAACCTTTGCGTTTTTATGAGATAGATAGGGAAGAGGGATGACATGTTATTTGCCATTCTGCTGTTTATAATTGCTGGGCTTGCTGAGATCGGTGGCGGATATTTAGTATGGTTATGGTTGAGAGAATCACGGCCACTTTGGTACGGTTTAGTGGGGTCTTTGATTCTGATAGCGTATGGGATTATCCCTACGTTGCAAAAATTCCCTTCCTTCGGGAGAGTGTATGCGGCTTACGGCGGGGTGTTTATCGTACTCGCGGTCTTATGGGGATGGCTTGTAGACAAGAAGACACCAGACGTATACGACTGGGTCGGAGCTGTTATTTGTGTGATCGGTGTATCGGTTATCCTCTGGGCACCGCGGCACTAGGTTGAGTGAGGTTTGCTTAGTCATAAAAGCGGAATGAAAGCTGAGTAACCCAGTTTTTACTAAGTGAGTAACTTGGCTCCGGACTCAGGAGACCTTATTTGTGATAAAAGGGGTAATTTGGAGCGTTTTCGGACACCATAGACGCTATTTGAACAAAATAGGCTGAGTCTGGGTTGATTATGAGGCAATAGCGTCTCTCGAGTCCGAAAAAGCTTCCAAATGGCAGTTTTTCGAGTAATAGCGGCATCTGAGTCCGCAAGCCAGCAGCAAATGGCGTGCTGAGTCTAAGTGAGAGCTTCGCGCAAGCTAGCGCATGTAGCCGAGTCTATTGCTGTAGGTAGCATCCACGGAGGGACTTTGAGTAGTTTGCTGTAGGTAGCATCGACGGATGAACTTTGAGTAATTTGCAGTAGGTAGCATCGACGGAGGAACTTTGAGTAATTTGCTGTTGGTAGCGCCACGGATGAACTTTGAGTAATTTGCAGTAGGTAGCATCCACGGATGAACTTTGAGTAATTTGCAGTAGGTAGCATCCACGGATGAACTTTGAGTAATTTGCAGTAGGTAGCATCCACGGATGAACTTTGAGTAATTTGCTGTTGGTAGTGCCACGGATGAACTTTGAGTAATTTGCTATTGGTAGCGCCACGGATGAACTTTGAGTAATTTGCTGTAGGTAACTTGGCTCCGGACTCAGGAGACCTTATTTGTGATAAAAGGGTTAATTTGGAGCGTTTTCGGACACCAGAGACGCTATTTGAACAAAATAGGCTGAGTCTGGGTTGATTATGAGGCAATAGCGTCTCTCGAGTCCGAAAAGCCTCCAAATGGCAGTTTTTCGAGTAATAGCGGCATCTGAGTCCGCAAGCCAGCAGCAAATGGCGTGCTGAGTCTAAGTGAGAGCTTCGCGCAAGCTAGCGCATGTAGCCGAGTCTATTGCTGTAGGTAGCATCGACGGATGAACTTTGAGTAATTTGCAGTAGGTAGCATCCACGGATGAACTTTGAGTAATTTGCAGTAGGTAGCGCCACGGAGGAACTTTGAGTAATTTGCTGTAGGTAACTTGGCTCCGGACTCAGGAGATCTTATTTGCGATAAAAGGGTTAATTTGGAGCGTTTTCGGACACCAGAGGCGCTATTTGAGCGAAATAGGCTGAGTCTGGGTTGATTATGAGGCAATAGCGTCTCTCGAGTCCGAAAAAGTCTCCAAATGGCAGTTTTTCGAGTAATAGCGGCATCTGAGTCCGCAAGCCAACGGCAAATGACGCGCCGAGTCTAAACGAGAGTATTGCGCAAGCCAGTAGCAAATGACGCGCCGAGTCTAAGCGAGAGTATCGCGCAAGCCAACGGCAAATGACGCGCCGAGTCTAAACGAGAGTATCGCGCAAGCCAGCGGCAAATGGCGTGCCGAGTCTAAACGAGAGTATCGCGCAAGCTAGCGCATGTAGCCAAGTCTAATCGAGGTTCCGCGCAAGCCTAGCGTATGCCCCCAAGTCTAAGCGAGCCATCGCAAACTAAAAACCCCCGTTCAACACTTTCGTGTGAACGGGGGTTTTAATTTACAAGCGTTAAATCTTAAATTGCTGCACAGCTTCTTGGAGTTTCTTGGCTTGCTCATACAGATGTTTAACGGTTTCTGCATGGCCTTCCAGTTCGACGCGCTGCCGCTCTGAGTTAGCAGCGAGTGTGTCCGCACTTTCTTGCGATCTTGATGTAATTTGTGCAGTTTCTTCGACGGAAGCACTGACTTCTTCTGTACTTGCCGAGATTTGCTGTGTAGCCGCAGATACGGATTGGATGCTGTGATTGATGCTTTGGATAAGAATCAGGAGGTGATTAAAGGCATCACCTGCTTCTGCTACTTTGCCGACTCCAGAGGCAACCTCAGAATTCACGTGGTTCATCTCGGTAACGGAGCGACTCATATCTTCTTGAAGCCCAAGTAGGAAGTCACGGATCTGTTCGTTTGCGTTACGGGATTGTTCAGACAGCTTGCGTACTTCTCCCGCAACAACAGCAAAGCCGCGTCCATGCTCTCCTGCGCGTGCAGCTTCAATTGAAGCATTCAGCGACAGCATTTGGATCTGTTTCGTAATTTCAGTAATACTGTGAACGACTTCTCCGATCATTACTGAACGCTCATTCATGATTTGTAATTGATCCAGCGACTGTAGGGAAGCACGTTCAACCTGGCGCATTTGCAGCACAGCGCTTTGAGCAATTTCATTACCGCCACTTGCTTCAGCGGAAGCCTCACTGATTTGCTCCGTGACTTCATTCGCTGCTGAGGCAATACTTTGAATGCCTAAATTGATTTCTTCCATTGCTCTCGAGTTATCTGATGCACTGCTAGCGATAGTCGTACTACCTTTGCCGATTTCTACTACCGATGAGCTGGAGTGTTCCGCCATATCATTGAGAACCTCAACACGTTCTTTTAAAGAGTTGGAATCCGCAACGACAGTATTAGAGGTTACCAGTACATGTCCAATCATTTCTTTCAGGCGTTGGGTCATCGCTTGGAAGCTTACGGACAACTGTGCAACTTCGTCATTTCCTTTAACTGATAATTCTTCGGTGAAATCTCCCTCTGCGAGCCGGGCACTATAAGCTGCCAGTTTTGAGATTGGACGTGTTATACGCACACTCATGAACCATGCACCAGTTAGGCCGATGATCAACGTCAGAAGTGTGATTCCGGCACTTGTCCATAGAATACTGTCTGTTTTTTCTTGAATGAAGCTTACGTCACTGCTTACACCGATAACCATCGTACTTCCGGGAATACCGATATAAGCTGTTTTATGTATACCATGTGCGTCGCTATATGTATCGCTTAGTCCAGTTTTTCCTTTAGAGGCTTGTTGCATTGCAGAGGATACGGTGACACTTTCTGCCCGTTGCAATTTTGCATCGTGATCTGCGGATAGAATCTCAGCTTCTTTCCCTTTCAGATTGACCAGAAAAATGGTTTCCACTCCATGTTGTTTCCTCTTTTCCTGAAAATAGAACTCGAGATTGGTGGCAGACTGATCGTTCTTATTTAGGGTTTGCTGGGCGTGCATTACGTTGAGATTCTTATATACGTCCTGAGCAGCGGCAGTAAGGATTTTGTTAATCTGCGGCATAACATAGCTGTTGAAGATACTGATAGAGATAAAATAGAAGCTGGTGCTTAACAAAAGAGACGTGAGCAACAGAACAACAAATAATAAACGCGTAAATTTGCGACTGATCGAATGCTTGATACGAAACATATCGTTCTCTCCTTTTTTTATGGACGGTGAGGTCATTTCTTTTTTAGTCTTCACTAGATACTCCATGCCAACTGCTGGAAATTGGCGACCCGAGATATATTCCATAGTTATGTCATATTTCTACTAAATGGATCGGGAATAAGGTGTTTGATACTATTCTATAGAATTAACCTCTGGATGAATAGTGAAAGTTTTGTCCTATAGAGCATTTTTTTCTGAAAAAAATGAATTATTGCTGACTATTTTAGATAATTGGCGAAAAAAAAGAAATGGAACTACCAATTTCATATAAAAATATTATTTTTATGGATTGTTAAGCGCTATTGTGATAGAGTATTAATGTTTTGTTCCGAAAATTTAATATTGTAAGCCGCGGTTCGTAACCATCCCGCGTAAACAAAACTAGGAGGAATTTCAGTAATATGTTTAATTTGCTGTGGGGAGTTTTATTTGTTATTGTCAATTTTGCTTTTTTTCTACTCTGTTACCGCTTGTTCGGGAAAAGTGGAATGTATGCCTGGGTAGGTATTGCTACTGTAATTGCTAACATTCAGGTAGCTAAGACGATTGCTATGCCATTTGATATTGTGATGACACTCGGAAATACGATGTATGTCACTTTATATATGACCAGCGATTTACTTAATGAGAAGTACGGAAGAGCGGAAGCACGTAAAGCGGTCTGGTTTGGTTTCTTCACCTTGCTTATGACTACAGTCATTATGCAGATGGTATTAGTATTTAAGCCGCAGGAGACCGATATCGCTCAGTCTTCTTTGGAGACGATTTTTGGGCTGATGCCTCGACTAGCTTTGGGTAGTCTTACTGCTTACTTCATTAGTCAGTTCCTAGATGTTCGGTTGTACTCTTGGATTCGTAAATATTACAGCACCTCAAGTCAGCTGTGGATTCGTTCCAACGGTAGTACGATGATTAGCTCCTTTGTGGATACACTTATTTTCTGTACCATTGCGTTTGCGGGCTTGTATGACTGGAATGTATGGCTTGAAATTTTGCTTACGACTTATCTAGCGAAGTTCTTACTAACCGCAGTAAGCACACCTATCTTATATATCGCCCGAACCTTTACTTTTGCTGAAGAGGGTTCACCATCATCCGTTCAAAAGAAGGACTAAACAACAATACAGCCAGCGCGTACCGATCATAATCGATGCGTGCTGGCTGTTTTTTCGTTGTAAGATGGACTTAATCGTTACATGAAAGATGTGTACATAAAAATAATATAAAGCTAAAATAAGCTATCGTAGCAATTCTAGCGGGTTAGTTTAACAGGAGCGCCGGCGCTTATCACATATCCTTTAGTTTGGGCTGGACTTGCGGGGCAGTCCGATTGAAGAGAATGTATATAGTCGGTAGTCACAGAAATTACGAACAGGTGTGATCAGGATGAATCTAGTAGTTCCTATACTGCGTCATGCAGCACAGCAGCCCGACAGCATTGCCTTAACCCATGACCAAGCAAGTCATACCTATGCCACATTAGTAAAAACGATGCGGAGAATCGCGAATGGCTTACAGCAAAAGGGTCTGAGGCATGACAAAATCGCGATTTTATCTACGAATCGTATTGAATTTGTTGAGGTTTTTTTGGGGGCGATTTATGCGGGCTGTGTTCCCATTCCCTTAGATCCCAAGTGGAGTGCTAATGAACTGCAGGTTATTATAGAGCAGTGCCAGCCGACAATGATTTTTGCCGAGCCGGAAGCCGCAAAGAATCTGGTTTTCAAGGATCAAACGATCCCAACGCTGACCTTCTCAAATGAACGAACAGGTTCCTATGATCAGTGGCTGGCTGCCCTGAAGCCGGAGGCTGAGTTGGATGAGACGAATGAATTATTATTTATTGGCTTTACTTCAGGCACAACCGGATTGCCCAAAGGTTATATGCGTACCCATTTATCATGGTTAAAAAGCTTTGAGGTTTCGAATATTGCTTTTGAATTGGACGCTATGAAGGATGTTTTGGCACCAGGTCCATTTGTGCATTCCCTATCCTTATTCGCCGTAATGCAGAGTCTATATGGTGGAGCAACCTTTCATATCACACAAAAATTTAGTGCCACGCAGGTGCTAGAGCTGTGCCAGCAAATTCCGGGCGTGGTGCTGTTCGTCGTACCAACAATGATCGAATCCATGATGCAGCAGGCTGTACCTGGGCAGATACAGATTGATGCGATTATTAGCTCAGGTGCAAAGTGGTCGGAGTTGTCCAAGAAAAGGGGCATGGAAGTGTTTGGTGGAGCGCGGCTTTATGAATCCTACGGTTCTTCAGAAGCGAGCTATATTAGTTATTTGGATGTTCTGACCGAGCATAATCCGATCTCTGTAGGCAAACCTTATCCCGGGGTGCAAATTTCCATTCGTGATGACCAGTTCCGGGAAGTCCCTCCTGGGGAGATTGGGCAGCTATATGTGCGTAGTGATATGATATTTTTAGGCTACCATCAATTGCCGAATGAGACAGCAGCAGCTTTTAGAGAGGGATGGCTTGTTTTAGAAGACTATGTTTATCAGGATGAAGCTGGTTATTTATATATGGCGGGACGTTTGAAGAATAAAATCATATCCGGAGGGCTGAACGTTTATCCGGAAGAAATAGAGAGGGTGCTGGAGTTTCTTCCGGAAATAGATGAAGTGATGGTGCTTGGCGTGCCTGACGATTACTGGGGAGAACAGCTGATAGCCCTCGTGAAGTGGAGCGGAGAACAGCATTTATCTGTCGAAGAAATTAAGAATTATTGCCGCCAGTATTTAGCGAGCTACAAAGCGCCGAAGCAGCTGCTAACCCTGGATGAATTTATCTATACAAGTAGCGGGAAAATTGCCCGGCAAGCGATGAAAGACTATGTGAAAAGAGCGATGATATGATAGAAGCAGTAATTGTCATGGCAAAACGTACACCGGTTGGCAGAATGGGTGGCTTATTAAGTACACTTGAGCCGGAGGCATTACTGGCGCCGCTTATTCAGCATATTGTAGCCGAAACGAACTTGCCTAAAGAACTGATTGATGATGTCATTATTGGGAATGTTGTGGGCCCAGGAGGTAATATTGCCCGGGTAGCTGCGCTTGAAGCGGGGCTGCCTGTTTCGGTTCCGGGTGTCACCGTGGATCGTCAGTGCGGATCTGGGCTAGAGGCAATTAATATAGCAGCAAGACTGATTCAAAGCGGCGCTGGTGAGATTTATTTAGCAGGTGGTGTCGAAAGTACGAGCCGTGCTCCATGGAAAATGGCTAAACCACAGACGTTAATGGGGGTTCCACAGCTGTATACCCGTGCACATTTTACGCCTAGCTCTTACGGTGATCCGGATATGGGAATTGCTGCAGAGAATGTAGCTAGGAAATACGGGATTTCTCGAGAAGAGCAGGATCAATATGCCTTAAAAAGCCATCAAAAGGCGGTTCATGCTCAGCAAAGTGACCGGTTTCAGCAGGAGATAGTACCTCTTCAGGTAGAGGGGCAGGGGGTGAGCACCGACGAATGTCCTCGGGCAAATACGAGTCTGGACAAGCTGCAAAAGCTGCCGCCAATTTTTGAAGAAAAGGGTACCGTCACTGCTGGAAATGCCTGTCCTATTAATGATGGCGCAGCGCTTCTATTAATGATGTCTCGTGAGAAATGCCAGCAGCTTAAGCTTACCCCTATTTTGCGGGTCGTGGATGCGCAAGCTGCGGGTGTAGATCCGAACTATTTGGGTATGGGGCCTGTACCAGCTGTGCAAAAGGTGTTAAAACGCCAAAAGCTTACCGTTGCCGATTTAGATATCGTAGAGTTTAACGAAGCTTTTGCTTCACAAGTATTGGCATCACTGAACGAGCTTCAAATTCCACAGGAAAAGGTCAATCTTGGCGGGGGGGCATTAGCAATAGGCCATCCATACGGAGCTTCCGGGGCTATGTTAATGACTCGCTTATGTGCTGAAATGCAACATGCCCCTTACCAACGAGGGCTTGCTACTCTGGGAATCGGCGGTGGGATAGGTCTGGCAACACTCGTGGAGGTTATAGAATGAACAGTGTCCGACATCAGATCCATATGACTGCTGAATGGATTTCGGACTATGCACAGAGTATTGAAGCACCCGTGCAGACGATAAATGGAAAGCTGATCGCTCCTGCGACGATGTCTATTATTTTCTGGCAAGACTTCGATATTCCTTGGTTAATCATCGGTGAACCCTTGCTTCACGGCACTCAGAAATTTTCATATCAGGCTCCGATTACGGCGGGGATGATTTTGGATTGTGAATTAGCGTTAACGGGCGAGGTGCAAAAAGAAGGCAGACAGGGTAAACTGACTTTTTACACACATACGCTGGTTTGTAGGTGTGAGGGTGAGCTTATAGTCACCGCAGAAACGGTGTTAATTCGGGTAGGTGATGATCATGATAAAAAAGTGCATAACAGCTGAGGCTATCCGGCAATATGCAGCTGCTTCCCAAGATTTGGCGCCTATACATCTAGATGCAGAGGCCGCAGCCAAGGCTGGTTTGGAGCGACCCATCGCACATGGGATGTATCTTATGGGATTAGCCCAATCTTTGTATATTGCAGAGCACCCTACACAGTGGATCACTCAATATGATATGAAATTTCATAAGCCAATAGAGGTCGATAGTGTCGTGATTTTTGATTTTGTAGAGGACGATTGCTTTGTGAAAGTGATCCTTACAACAGAAGCTGGCGATGTTATTGCTGCGGGAGCTTTTGCAGTGAAAGAGGTGTAGTGATGAATAAAGTGGCCTTAATTACTGGAGCAACAAGAGGGATCGGACGTAGTATCGCCATGCAGCTTGGCAAGTCAGGTTATATAGTGGTTGTAAATGGTACGAAACAAGTCTTAATTGATGAGGTTGTGCGCGAGATCCGCCAGGCAGGCGGAGAGGCACTAGGGTACGCTGCTAATGTAGCCGATTCCGTCGCAGTCACTGCCATGGTAGGTGAGGTCATTGCCCGATACGGTCGTATCGAGGTATTGATAGCTAACGCGGGAATTGTGCAGGATCAGAAATGTCAACGTATGACGGATGAACAGTGGAAGAATGTTCTGGATGTGCATTTAAATGGCACTTATTATTGCATTCAACGAGTATTACCACATATGCGTGAAACAGGTGGGGATATCCTGTTGATGACCTCTGCTGCTGGACTAGCAGGTTCCGTGGGTCAGGTGAATTACAGTGCAGCCAAGGCTGGAATACTGGGCATGATGTGGACGCTCGCAGCAGAGCTGAAACGTGACCAGATTAGGGTCAATGCGATTTCTCCAGCGGCATTAACGGATATGACCAGACCTATAATTGACCATTTGAAGGAAAAATATTTCAGTCGTAATGAACCTTTGCCTGACTTTTGGAGAATAGGTGACCCGGAGGCTATTGCTTCCTTCGTGACTGCATTGTTGAGGGAGTCCGACGCGGATTTAACCGGTGAAATCTTTGCTGTGAATGGATCAAAAGTGACAAAATGGGAGAAGCCTGCACCTGCATTTTCCGAGAATAACATTGAGGCATTTTTTGCTGCTTGGCACCGTCAAAAGGGGACTGAATAAATGCTTACCTTCGATCAAGTTTGTTTTTATTATAAAAAGGGACAACCTCTCCTGGAGGATATTAGCTTTACGATAGACGCAGGGGAGTTTGTGGCGATAGTCGGGGCGAATGGTTCTGGCAAATCCACTATTGCAAAGCTCATGGACGGACTGCTGCTGCCGCGAAAAGGGACTGTACAATTTAAGAGCTTGGACACAGCAAAACCAACGGATCTTGCGGAGATTCATCAGCAAATCGGTTTTGTTTTTCAGAATCCAGAGGATCAATTTATCACCACAACCGTTATGGATGAGGTGCTTTTTGGTTTGGAGAATATCCGTGTGCCGAGGGAGGAAATGCGCAGCCGATTGGATCATGCCTTACAGGCCGTTCATATGGAGGATTATCTGGAGGCTATGCCACATCAGCTATCTGGAGGTAAAAAGCAACGTGTCGCTATCGCAGCTATATTGGCGATGCGCCCGCAAGTCATTATTTTTGACGAGGCTACCTCAATGCTTGATCCCCAGGGAAGACAGCAGGTTCTTTCTATCATGCAAGAGCTGCATCGTCAAGGCCTGACGCTTATTCATATCACCCACCATATGGAGGAAGTGCTTGCAGCAGAACGCGTATTGCTCCTGCACCAAGGACGACTTGAGTTTGACGGCGATCCACTGACTTTTTTTGAAACCATGCCTGTTGCGGACTATCAATTACAACTGCCCTTCGCAGTGCGTGTACATACATTGCTCCATTCAGCAGCACCGCTAACAGCCGATTGGAAGGGGAAAATTCGATCACAATGGTCTACCAATTAAAAAATCTAAGTGTGAACTATGCCGATCATGTGGCTTTGCGCAATATAAACTGCACTATTCCTGAAGGCAAATGGATTTCTATTATCGGTCCAACAGGCGCAGGAAAGTCTACCTTTGTCAAAGTGCTGAAGGGCCTGATTCCCACCGTAAAAGGAGACTATTGGATTAACCAGCAGCCTGCCAGCAGAGATGCTAAAGGACGCTTAAAGGTTGTCCCCGAGTTGGGTTTCGTTTTTCAATATCCGGAGCATCAGCTATTCGAAACAACGGTGCATAAGGAGCTTGCTTTTGCTCTGAATCAGCAGGGTGCTTCACGTCAGCAAATTACAGAGGCGATTGAAATGATCTTGCCGCAAGTGGGTTTGCCAGAGGGGATTCTCCCCTTAAATCCATTCCAGCTAAGTGGTGGTGAAAAGCGCCGTGTAGCTATTGCCTCTGTACTGATGACAAATCCGAAGCTGCTGATAATGGATGAACCGACAGCGGGTCTCGATCCAGCTAGCCAAGTGTCTTTGCTGAGGCTACTAAAGGAATGGCAGCAACAAGACAATCGCACCATCCTCTTCGTTTCGCATCAGATGGGTGATGTTGCCGAATTCTCAGATGAGGTCATGGTTTTTCATGAAGGTCAGTTAAAAGGGCATCATGATACCAGAACATTGTTTCTGGAAAAGGAAGAATTACTGCTGGAACTTGGACTATCCTTGCCTGAACCCGTACAGCTCTTGAAGCTAGTGGAGGAATTATCTGGTCAGAAGATTGAAGTTGCCAGCTGTAAAGAGCAGGATATCTTCGAAGCGATTTTGCCGATTTGGCATTCGAGGGGGCAAGGGCATGGCTGATTCCGTATTAGTCGGTCAATATGTGGAGACACATTCGATTTTTCATCGTTTAGATCCTCGTACAAAGCTTGTAAGTATCGTGATGCTCATGCTTAGCTTTATGATGCTTGGTACGGGGCTTAGTTATGTTGTTGCAACCTTTTTTGTATTGGGAATGTTATTACTGTCTAAAGTTCCTGTGCATTTTTTTTGGCGAGGGCTACGGCCGGTATTATTTATTTTATTATTTACTTTTGTTTACAATGCCGTGTTCACCAAGGGGACGATTCTCTGGTCATGGTTTTTTATCGAGGTGACTGAAGAGGGATTGCGGATAGGATTACGTTTTGTATGGCGGATTATATTGCTCATCTTGTTAGCCTCAATTCTGACATTAACTACTAAACCGCTAGACTTAGCTTATGGTCTGGAGAAGCTGCTTGCCCCTCTGTCCAAATTGGGGGTACCCGTAGAGCAGTTCTCTTTAATGATAGTGATTGCGATCCGTTTTATCCCTACCATCAAGGAGGAGCTTGATCGTATCCTTCTCGCACAAAAGGCTAGAGGTTATGATCTCACAGTATTATCACTGCCTAAACGGATATATGCGTACATTCCGATCATTATTCCTCTGCTCTTCACAACGATTCAACGTGCTGAACAGCTGAGCTATGCAATTGATGCGCGTGCTTATGGGAATGGTAAAGGAAGGACTTCTTTTAAAAGACTGCAATTTCAGCAAATAGATTATCTGGCAGGGGGAGCTACCCTTTTAATTGCCGTGATTCTGCTTTGCTTAAAGATAGGAAAGGTGTAGATGAAGATGAAATGGAACACCCGTATTACGGAGTTATTGCACATAGAATATCCTATTATTCAAGGAGGACTTGCTTATTTAGGTTATGCAGACCTTGCGGCTGCGGTTTCAAATATCGGTGGACTGGGTCAGGTCACAGCAATGAGTCTTCCAGATGCGGAGGCCTTACGTGCAGAAATACGTCGGGTACGAACACTAACGAACAAACCATTTGGTGTTAATTTTGCTATCGGCATGCATGGGATTGGTTATGAAGATCGGGTGCAGGTCGCCATCGAAGAGCAGGTTCCCGTGGTGAGCCTCACTGGAGGGAATCCAGCCCCTATACTGGAAATGTTACAGCCCACCGATATTAAAACACTCGTGCTCGTCTCCTCACGCAGACAAGCCCAAAAGGCTGAACAATTAGGGGCTTCTGCGGTTATTGTTGTTGGGCATGAGGGAGGGGGCCACTTAGGGCGTGACGATGTTGGAACCATGGTGCTCGTTCCCCAAGTGGTTGATGCGGTTAATATTCCTGTGATTGCTTCCGGAGGGATCGGAGATGGCCGTGGATGGATGGCTGCTCATGCACTTGGGGCTGAAGGAATCGAAATGGGCACTCGTTTCGTTGCTACAGTGGAATGTGTTCATGCGGCCGCTTCTTATAAAAAAGCTTTAGTAGAAAGCTCAGAGTCGGATACGGTTGTAATCAAACGTTCTATTGGAGCACCCGCACGAGTGTTACGTAGTGACTACATTGATCAAATTCTTGAAATCGAGCGCGTGACACCGACCTATGAAGCATTAAAAGAGTATATCAGTGGTGCAGCCAACAAGCGCTGGATCTATGATGATATCAAAGAAGAGGGCATCGGCTGGGCAGGTCAAGTGACAGGAATGATCCAAGATATTCCTACAGTCGCGGAGCTGATCGGCAGGATGGTGAAAGAGGCTAAGTTGGTTCGCGGGATGTGGGGAACACAGGTTTGAATTTAAAAAAACACAGAGCGGCGATTCTCTCATTATTGGAGGAATCGCTGCTCTGTGTTTTTGGCTATGGCTTGTAATTCTTTTCTACAAATGAAGAATAGTCAGTTCCTTAGGGAAGCTTGTTAAGGTCTCTGCACCTTCAGCTGTAATAATCAGATCATCTTCGATACGTACACCCGCTAGTCCAGGCACATAAATTCCCGGCTCAACGGTGAACACATTGCCGATTTCGATAATGTCGTCGTTCTGTCCGTGAAGTGATGGATATTCATGAACATCCATGCCCAGTCCGTGTCCGACACGGTGTAAGAAATATTCTCCGAATCCAGCTTCTTCAATTACATCACGTGCAGCTTTGTCGACTGAGCCGAAAGGTGCTCCAGGATTGGAGGCAGCGATCCCAGCTTCGTTGGCAGCCAGCACAGTGTTATAGATAGTGACTAGCTTGTCGTCTACGGATTCAATAGCAAAGGTACGTGTAATATCAGAAGCATAACCATCGGCATACACCCCGATATCAAACATCAGGAAGTCGCCGGGTTGAATGACCCGGTTGCCCGGAACACCGTGAGGCAGGGCAGTTTTCGGACCAGAAAGCACCATAGTGTCGAAGGAAGGGCCGGAAGCGCCAACCTTTTTCATTAGATATTCTAGCTCCGCTACTAGATCGTTTTCTGTAACGCCTGTTTTTACGTGGGTAAGAACGCGGCGCAAGGCTTCCTCAACTAGCTCAGCGGCATGTTTCATGCGCTTAACTTCATCCGGGGTCTTTTTGGAGCGCATGCTGCGCAGCAATGGACCAATATCACTAAACCTTTCAGCTGGAACAGCAGCGGTTAGGTGCTCAAAACGGGCTACTGAGAAATGTTCTTTTTCTATGCCGAGAGTACCTAGCTTACTGCTGCCGAAACAATCTTTTAGCAGGTTATAGGGATTATCAGTGTCAGTGTGAGTTAGGATTTTGGTGACCGAAGAGGCTGCTTGAGCTGCTTCTGCATCCAATGCAGGCAGAATGAGCATAGGCTCTTCTCCGCGTATCAGCAGCAGACCGAGAAAACGTTCATGCGGATCGCTGGCGAAGCCGGTTAAGTAGTAGACATGCTTGGGATCTGTTACGAGCAGGGCATCCAGACCTTCGCCCGCCATTTGTTGCTCTAGGCTTGTCAGAGCATTATTCATAGTTGGTGTTCCCCTTTCAACTTCACGATTAGAACTGCAATATTCCTATTATAGATCAAAAATAGACCAGACGCACCTGACGAACTATAACTATCGTTGGCTAATCATGACATGAAGCTTTTCTTAACCCTACTAGTTGGTGTAACATATCTTTAAATATACTTCTCCTAAGGTTAGGCTGAAGCTTATTCGGGTACGGTTGTTGAGAGAGGAGTGATTCTTGCAATGAGAGGAACAATCGCACTTGTTACCGGAGCGAATTCCGGTATGGGGCTGGCCACAACAGTTGAACTGGCTCGCAAGGGAGCTAAAGTTATTATGGTTTGTCGTAATCGCCAGCGGGGAGAAGAAGCACTTGCTGCCGCCAAACAAAAGAGCCACTCCGAGGATATCGAGCTCATGTTGTGTGATCTGGCTTCACTTGAGAGCATTCGCAGCTTTGCTGAGGAATTCACTATGAAATATCCGATGCTAGACATACTTATCAATAACGCCGGGGTAGTCACGATTAAGCGTCAGCTTACGAAGGACGGCTTTGAGATGGATCTTGGCGTAAATCATTTGGGGCATTTTCTACTTACCAATTTGTTACTTAAGTCGTTGCAGGCAGCAGAGCAAGGCCGTATCATTGTGGTTGCCTCCGGTGCTTACAAGATAGGTGCGCTCCATTATGAAGATCCAACCCTCGCTCGCCGTTTTAATCCTGCAAAAGCCTATGCCCGATCCAAGCTAGCCAATATTCTGTTCACGCGGGAGCTGGCTTCGCGTCTTCACGGAACAAGGGTGACGGTGAATTGCCTGCATCCAGGAGCAGTGGGGACGAATATAGGTGTAAACCGGGAGACTGGTTTTGGCAAGTCGGTACTTAAGTTACTCTCATACTTTTTCTTAACACCTGAACAAGGTGCCGATACAGCGATTTATTTGGCTACAGATCCCGATCTTGGAGAGGTAACCGGTCAATATTATTATCGAAGAAAGATTAAACAACTGTCTCCCAGAGCGCAGAATACAATAGAGGCCGAACGGCTGTGGCAATGGAGCCAGGAGCAGGTCGGCCTGAGTTAATTAACACATTTGGAGGAATTAAGGGATGAATTGGGAGAACAGCAGAATTGAAGATGCAACATCTGCAGACTTAGCAGCTATTGTAGATATTTATAACTCAACGATTGCTGGGAGGATGGTAACTGCAGATCTGGAACCCATTACTGTTGCAGACCGGGAGAAATGGTTTCTTGAGCATAATAGCCATCACCGTCCCTTATGGGTACTGAAGCAAGGAGATGAAATTGCTGCATGGTTCAGTTTTCAATCCTTCTATGGTCGTCCAGCGTATAATGCAACAGCAGAAATCAGTGTATACGTGAATGAAAAGTTCCGTGGTGGTGGTGCGGGCAGAATTCTTCTGACAGAGGCCATTGAGAAAGCCCCTAGTCTCGGAATTAAGAATCTAGTCGGCTTTGTGTTTGGACATAATGATCCAAGCCTTGGTTTACTGAAAAAGTTTGGTTTTGAAGAATGGGGAATGCTGCCTGGTGTGGCTGAACTTGACGGTATAGAGCGTGATTTAGTCATTGTCGGCCTTAAAATCTAATGCCTCAGATAAAACGCTTACATTTTGAGAGTTGAATTTAGATTATCGGTGTCACAATCGACCCATTCTTTGGACCAACTCTGTAAGTCTCGGATGACTGATTCCAGAGCAAGACCTTTATCCGTCAAAGAATATTGGATCCGCACGGGGGTCTCTGGGAACACTTCTCGAAGAACGATCCCTTCCTGTTCCAGCTCTTTGAGCCGTTCGGAGAGCAGTCTTCCACTGATGGGTAATGCCGCTTCAATTACATTGAAACGTTGGGGTCCTTGAAGGAGCTGGTAGATAATTAAACCAGTCCAACGCCTGCCGATAATATCCATACTTTTTTGTAGCCGGGGACATAAATCATTGGACTTCATAGGGCTCACCTCTTAGTAAACATTATAAACGAAAAGACCAATAACTTAAACAAATTCCAATTTAATTCAGTACTAGAAAGGATGATGGACAGTGTCTAAAAAAAAGAAAATGCCTACCACACCAAGAGCCGCTACGAATGATGGCCCTGCTACGTTAAAAGATCTGCTAAGCAGTGATGTTCTAGGAAAGCTGAAGGCGCAATCTGATGCGTTGAAAGCGGAGGAAAATGACCGTAAAGAAGCTGCCCGTAAGGCAGTGGAAGATCAGCGGAAGGCTGAGCAGAAGCGGTTGGATAATGATTTTGCACATCTGCTGGAGAACAGTAATCAGGATTGGAAGAAATATAAATAAATCCTATAGTTTAGCGCTAAAAATATGGCAGAGATTAAAGAGGCACCCGTTAGGGTGTCTTTTTTTATGTAACTTAAGCAGATAAGCCTAAGTCTTAATTATTTTAAATTTAAGTATATGAAAGGGTTGACCCTCAAAGGGGGCTTAGGTATAATTTAAAACATTGCGAATGAAAATCATTATCATAAAAGCGCATTTGTAAACTATTAAACAGATAAGGAACAACTCATGAAACTAAAATATTTGTCCCTACTTCTAATAGTATTTTCATTTATATCTTTGTTTATAGGCGTTAAAGATATATCCCCATTAGATCTCTTTCATCTTACGGAATCTCAAGCACAGACCTTGCTGGTAAGCCGGATTCCCCGGTTAGCCGCATTGATTATCGCTGGAGTCAGCATGAGTATTGCCGGATTAATTATGCAACAGCTGTCACGCAATAAATTCGTCTCCCCGACTACGGCAGGGACGATGGATTCCGCAAAATTTGGTATTCTCGTATCCCTCATGTTATTCACAGGCGCAACGCCAATGCAGAAATTACTGGTTGCTTTTGTTTTTGCACTATTGGGCACCTTTATTTTTATGAGAATCCTGGATCGGATCAAGTTCAAGGATAGTATTTTTATCCCGCTGGTCGGACTCATGTTCGGAAACATTGTAGGTTCGATTACAACATTTTTTGCGTATAAAAATGATTTGATTCAGAATATCTCGTCTTGGATGCTTGGAGATTTCTCAACGATTATCAAAGGCCAATACGAATTAATTTATATCAGCATTCCACTTGTCATCCTGGCGTATCTCTTCGCTAATAAATTTACGGTAGCCGGTATGGGCGAGGATTTCTCCGTTAATCTTGGCATGAATTACAAAGCGGTTGTCAACGTGGGATTAGTAATTGTAGCGTTAATCTCTTCTGTTGTCATTTTAACCGTAGGTACGATTCCATTTCTAGGTCTGGTAGTACCTAACATTGTAACGTTGTACATAGGAGATAACCTCAAAAAAAGTCTGGCGCATACAGCCATTCTCGGAGCGGTGTTCCTCCTGTTCTGCGATATTCTGGGCAGGCTCATTATCTATCCATATGAAATATCAATCAGTCTCACGGTAGGCGTCATCGGTAGTGGTCTGTTTATCTACTTGCTGATGAGAAGAAAGGCGAACTAGAGATGAAGACAAAACTAACTATATTATCTATAAGTGCTGTCGCCCTCATCGTCTTGTTTATGACGTATCATGCTTTGGGAAATTGGGACTACGTTCTGCCCAGCCGGGGAAGAAAGCTGGCGGCCATTCTGATTACCGGAGCTGTGATAGCTGTCTCTACCGTAGTTTTTCAGAGCATCACGAACAATCGTATTTTGACACCAAGTATTCTCGGGCTCGATTCCCTGTACATGTTAATCCAGACGTTCGGTGTATATGCCTTAGGTTCATCGAATATGACCTTTATGAATAAAAACATCAACTTCTTGTTCTCTGCGTGTCTCATGGTCCTGTTTTCAGGCGTATTGTATAAGCTAATGTTCCGTAGGGAAGGACAAAATATTTATTTCCTGCTGCTGGTAGGGCTAATCATGGGGACGATGTTCCAGAGCGCGTCTTCTTTTATGGAAGTGCTTATTGATCCGAACGAATTCCTGATTCTACAGGGGAAAATGTTTGCCAGCTTCAACAATGTCAGCAGTGACCTATTGATTCTTTCCACCATTGTTCTGACGCTAACTACGTTGTATTTCTTGCGATTTGTTAAGTATTTGGATGTTATTTCGCTTGGAAAAGATGAAGCCATTAATCTGGGCATCAATTATGACTATGTGGTCAAAAGGCTGCTAGTTATTGTATCTATCTACGTTTCGATCTCGACGGCTCTAGTCGGACCAATTACTTTCTTAGGTTTGTTGGTAGCTAATGTGGGACACCAGCTGTTCCGTACCTATAAGCATGCCTATCTGATTCCTGGAACGATTCTGCTGAGCATTGTTGCGCTTGTCGGCGGGCAGTTCCTGGTCGAACGTGTTTTTGGATTCAATACTACGGTTAGTGTGATTATCAATTTTGCAGGCGGCGTCTACTTCGTCTATCTGCTGTTAAAGGAGAATAAGTCGTGGTAGAAGTTAAAAATTTAACCAAACGTTATGGCGGAGTAACCGTCGTTGATGATGTGTCTTTGTCCATTAAAAAGGGCGCAATCACCTCGTTTATCGGACCAAATGGTGCGGGTAAAAGTACACTGCTCTCCATGATCAGCAGACTTATCTCCAAAGACGCAGGAGAGGTGCTGATCGAAGGTAAGGAAATCGGTACCTGCAAAAGTAATGAGCTTGCTCGTAAAATATCGGTGTTAAAGCAGTCCAATCATATTAGCGTACGCCTCACTGTGAAGGAGCTCGTTTCTTTTGGGAGATTCCCGTATTCACAGGGGAAGCTGAGTCCGGAGGATCGGGCGTTCGTTGACGAAGCGATTGCTTACATGGATCTCCAAGAGATGCAGGATAAATATATTGATCAGCTCAGTGGAGGACAACGCCAGCGGGCATATATTGCCATGGTTATGGCTCAGGATACAGAGTACATTCTGCTCGATGAACCGCTCAACAACCTTGATATGAAGCATTCCGTCCAAATTATGAAGGTGCTTCGCCGTTTGGTGGACGAGAAGAGGAAGACGATTGTGCTCGTTATCCATGATATTAACTTTGCTTCTTGTTACTCTGACTACATTGTTGCGCTTAAAAATGGAAGAGTAGCTTCTTCGGGTACAGCGGATGAAATTATAGATTCTGCAGTTCTTAAAGAGGTATATGACATGGACATTCCTATTGAAACTATAGGAGGCCGAAAAATCGGTGTCTATTTCTAAAAAGGTAACTATTACTATGCGGATATTATTATGCGTAACGTAAGAAGTGAAAGGCGCCAGCTTCTTAACGCATACGCGAATAATTCAAATAGCTTCACTATAAAAATTAGGGGTGAATACATTGAAGAAGAACTTATCTTTACTGATTATGACAGTATTTCTTGCGGTAATCTTGGCGGCTTGTGGCTCCAATAATGCAGCAACTTCAAATAACAACACAGCAGCGGCAGGCAATTCGGAGGCTACTACTGCACCAACAACGGAAGCAACTACAGCACCGACAGAGCTTACTTTCAAGCATGCGCTTGGCGAAACAACTATCAAAAGCAATCCGCAAAAAGTGGTTGTTTTTGACTTCGGTACACTGGATACGCTGGATAAACTGGGTGTAGAGGTGACTGGAGTGCCTCAAAGTAATGTACCGGCTTATCTCTCTAAATATAACGATGCTAAATATGAGAATGTTGGGGGTTTGAAAGAGCCTGACTTCGAAAAAATAAACAGTCTTTCTCCGGACCTGATCATCATTTCCGGCAGACAACAGGATTCTTACGAAGAATTCAGCAAAATTGCACCTACTCTGTATGTGGCTGTAGATAATGCAAACTACATGGAATCTTTTACGAATAACGTGAAAATGCTGGGTCAAATTTTTGGAAAAGAAGCAGAAGTAGAAACTGAGCTTGCGACTATCAATGATTCCATCAAAGCTTTGAATACGAAGGCAACAGCTGATGGCAAAAAAGCACTTGTTATTCTTGCGAATGAAGGAAAAATCAGTGCTTACGGTGCAGGTTCCCGTTTTGGGATTATCCATGATGTGTTCGGATTTGCACAGGCTGATGATAAAATTGAAGTATCCACTCACGGACAAAGCGTATCCTACGAATATGTAGCGGATAAGAATCCGGATTATCTGTTTGTAGTGGACAGAGATGCGGCTGTGAAGAGTGATGGCGGCGAAGCCGGCTCAGCTAAAAAAGCAGTTGAAAACGATCTAGTGAAGAACACAAATGCCTTTAAAAACGGTAAGATCATCTACTTGGATCCTAACTACTGGTATTTGTCCGGTGGCGGTTTAATATCCGTTAGCGAAATGCTCAAAGAAGTTGAAGTTGTTCTGTAAGCTGAGTAACTTGGTGAATTAAAAAGCCTGTTGGCAGGAGTAATACTCCTTGCCAGCAGGCTTTTTTCGCTTTTTTCCATGGAATTACTGGTATATTCATACTAGTTGCTAAATTTATCTGTAACTTTTCAGGCTGGGATACGTGGTTAGGTTAAGGGGGGAGTGCATGAAGCGAAAGTCATTGGATGAAATATATCAGATGTATGTGATGGATATTTACCGCTATTTGCGCTCCCTTTGTGGTGATCATTATGCGGCTGAAGATTTGATGCAAGAAACCTTTTATCGAGCTTATCTACATTTGGAGGATTGTAAAGAAGAGAAGATTAAGCCATGGTTGTTCCGTGTCGCTTATAACGCCTTCGTAGATTACAAGCGAAAGGAAGGCCGCAGTACAGTTCAGAGTGAGGATTATTTCAAAAAGCT
Organism: Paenibacillus sp. FSL H8-0315; assembly: GCF_038005365.1. Lineage (NCBI taxonomy): Bacteria > Bacillati > Bacillota > Bacilli > Caryophanales > Paenibacillaceae > Paenibacillus > Paenibacillus sp. FSL H8-0315. Next base: position 4,721,480 of record NZ_JBBOTA010000001.1, read on the forward strand.
TGCTCATCCAGATACCACAGAAAGCACACTGCTTCATCAGGAACGTTGGGAAGAGATGAGGATAGCAGTAGGTGAGCTACCGGACAATCAGAGAAATGCACTGCTGCTGCATGATTTTCATGGGCTGAGTTATCGGGAAGCATCGGACATTATGGATGTGGGCTTGTCCCAATATAAGATATTGATCTTTCGGGCCAGACAGAAGCTGCGTGAGGCAGAGCGGAGGAGAAATGAACATGAGTGAAGAGTTTAAGGAGAAGTTAAGAAGGTATGGTGAAGGCACTCTTGCTGATAAGGATAGGGATGAGGTTGAACGTGAGCTAGAGAAGATGGAAGCTTACCAGGCTTATCTGGATGAACTCATGAGTGAAGAAAAGCCGGCTTCAGATGAGGAGAAGAGCATAAAATTCGGAAAGGGTAAAAGAAACAGACCCGGTAAAGAAAAAAAGATCATCCGCCGGGGCAAGTGGAAAGCACGCATATCAAATACTTTGACGGTGATTTCTGCATTTTTGATTTTTTTGATCGTCAGCAGTATCATCACAGCGGTATTTTATGGCACTGGAGAAAGAGGAGAGACTTACCGTGATGTCGTTTCTTCCGCAATTGCTGTTTCACAGCCGAATACAATCGTCCATTTGAGTAGCGATTCCGGACCGTTTTTTAGTATGAATCTGCAGGGTGAAATAATAAAACAAATTGGTGATGCGCGGATTAATGTTGGAGATTATTCGATGAAGTTTCTATTAGGCTGGCCCAGAATATATAGTTATTCATGGACATATGAACGCAGTGGGACAGGTAATTACTTTATCTATCCCACTGAGAACCAGTCTGCAGAAAATAGGATGGATGACAGCAGTGACTGGGAAAAACTAGAAAAGCTCCCTGAAGGTACGGTAGGAGAAGCCTATTTGTCTTTTGAACAATTTTTTACGACAGATGAGCTATTGAAGAAGTTTCAGCATAAAAATCTTGAGCTTTTATGGTTCGCAGCAGATACAGGTCCAAGGATACAAGAGCCAGTAATAAATGATCCCTTAGGATTTCCAAGTACGCCCATCTGGCATGCCGATGATATGAAGGTGACACAAGAGTCAAAGAAAAAGTGGGGTTGGTTTGGAGGGGGGACTAGCCGCACGAGTGTTTCTCCATCTGTTGACTCATATGGGGATGGTGAACTTCGTAATGCGAACTTCCTTAAGACACTGCACTTAATGCAGGAGCATAAATCGATCGCCAACAAGGTAATTCCGTTTATTGATCTGGATGACTCCATTAGTTATCTGGAGAAGAACGGAGTAAGGCTGTATGGAGCTGTCGTAACCGGTCCGGTAAAAGAACTGCTCAAGTTAAAGGAAGAAAAATGGGTCAGTAATATTCATGTTGAAGAAGTAAGATTATGGAATTGGCAGGATAGAGAGAACTGAGTTGGGATGCTAAATACTGTAGAAGGTAGTAAGCATAAATGATTTCTTTGGCATTACTTTATGGCAGCCGGATATGCCCTGTGTTAGTGGGGTGTACCCGGCTTTTCTGTGTGGGAGAAGTCACAGAACTTGCTTCTCGTTTAAGCAAATCGTACAATTATTTGAATATGAGATGAGTATGATAGATTAGGAGCTGAGTTATATGAAAGTAGGCGTGGTATCAGATACACATATGACAAGAATGGCTAAGTCTCTGCCAAAAGCACTTGTTGCTGAATTCCGGAATGTAGACTTGATTCTACATCTTGGAGATTGGGTGAGTATGGGAATCTACGATTTGTTGGCTGAATTGGCTCCAGTGGAAGGGATTGCTGGGAATAACGATGGAATAGAGATCATCGAGCGTTTCGGGGAGCGTAAGCTGCTAACGCTTGAGGGAGTCCGGATCGGAATGGTCCATGGTCATACGCCACACTCCCGCAAAGGAACGGACGGGAATGCGCTGCTTGCTTTTGCGAACGATAAGGTGGATTGTATTCTTTTTGGACATTCGCATCAGCCTTTATTGCGGGAAGAGAATGGGATTCTGCTCTTTAATCCAGGATCGCCAACGGATAAACGACGTGAGAAACTGTATTCCTTCGGAATTTTGGATATCGAAGTGGGTAAAGTCAGTGCCCGGCATGTGTTCTACGATTCCAAAGAATAAGAATAATTGTCCAAATGATCTGGCGTTCGCTCCATGGTGCACGGTACGGCTGAAATATACAATAACGTTAAAACGGCCCAAGCCGGAAAGTGAGCGTTGAGGATGAACAACTATCGTATTGAACGTGTGATCTATGATGATTTGGAACGGCTTATCCCATTGTTTGATGAGTATCGGGTATTTTATGGGGCAGTCTCTGATCTGGATGGTGCACGTGCTTTTTTATCAGATCGATTGAAGCTGAACGATTCGGTAATCTTTATTGCGGTGGAGGGAGAAGGCGAGGAGAAACGAGCGTGGGGCTTCACCCAGCTCTATCCCTCTTTTTCATCGGTCTCTATGGAGCGTCTCTGGATATTGAATGATCTATATGTAACTACGGAACTGCGAGGTCATGGGCTCGGCTCCAAGCTGCTGGAAAGTGCCAGAGCTCATGCGCTCGCAACGAATACGAAGGGCTTGTCCCTGACAACAATGACGGCGAATGTGGGGGCACAGCGTTTATATGAAGCGCATGGCTACATTCGGGATGATGATTTTTATACCTATAACCTTTTTTTCTAAAGCTAGAGAGAAAGACGAGTAAGGGGCGTTAAAGTGGATACAAGTAATAAGCTGGCAATCTTTTTTGACCTTGATGATACCTTATATGATCATTTGATTCCTTTTAAAGAAGCGGTGCGTCAAGTACTTAAACCGGATGAGAGCAGTCTGGACTTTGCGGAATTATTTTATAAAGTAAGACATCATAGTGATGTATTATGGCCTATGTATTTACGTGGAGAAATTCCGTTGGAGGAGACTAGGGTACGCCGATTGGAGCTTGCTTTTGCAGAGTATGGTTTACAGCTCGATCGTGATCAAGCCACGGCGGTACAAGCGGCTTACATTGGCCGTCAGTACACCATTCAAATGATAGATGGAGTCCGGGAGCAATTGGAAAGGTTCATTACTGCTGGTCATAAAGTAGGCATCATTACGAATGGACCCAAGGATCATCAAATGAAAAAGATTCGCGGATTAGGTCTGGATCAGATGATCCCCGAGGAGATGATTTTTATTTCTGACGCTGTAGGTCTGGCCAAACCAGATCCGCAACTCTTTTTGCATGTGAATCAGAAGTCTGGCACTTCACCAGACCATTCACTTTATATAGGTGATACCTGGGCTAACGATGTAGTAGGAGCGCTTGCGGCTGGCTGGAAGGTCTGCTGGTATAATCCGAGAGGCAGACAGCCGGCTACGGATCATAAGCCTAGTTATATTTTCACGAATTATAAGGAATTTAGCGAGTTGCCTTTGGTGCTGCAAAAATCTTGATCAGGAATTAATTAGGGAAAAACTCCCTGAAATTAACCGGTTAGAGCGCGAAATTGAGGTTATTGGGGATTTCCTCCCTAATAAAACCTAAATAAGCACGGTTATAGCCATATTCGGGTGATTTTCAGGGAGGAATTCCCTGATTATCAGGCTGCTGGGCGATGAATATCCCTCAACCATGCCAAAAAACCTTTATCCACAACAAAAGAGCTTGCCTCCCAAAGCCAACAACGGCTTTATGGGGGCAAGCTCTTTTCTACTAATCAGCGAAGCTGTACGTAGGGTCAGTCAGATTCATTCTTTCTTTAATGCCTGGTGTGGCGTAGATTTTGTTGTCATCGGTAATAAAGAAAGCTTCTACATCTTCAGGTAACGACTCCAGATATTTCATGCCTTCTTCGATCCCCATCAAGAATACCCCAGTGGACAAAGCGTCCGCATCTGTTGCATTAGGGCTCATAATGGTCAAGCTTTTGAGACCGTTCTGAGAAGGGTAACCTGTGCGAGGATCAAGAATATGGTGGTAACGAACATTGTCTTGCATAAAATAACGTTCGTAAACACCAGAAGCATCGATGACCTCATCTGCGATTTTAATCGTTCCTAGCTGTGTGCCGCGGCTTTGGTCAGGGTCTTGCAGACCAATATTCCAATCCGTTCCGTTTGGTTTCGTACCTAATGCAATAATACTGCTGCCGCCGAGGTTGATCATTGCACTGTTAAGGCCTTGCTCTTTTAAATAATCAGCGATACGGTCAGCAGCATACCCTTTGCCGATACCTCCAAGATCCAGTACCATATTTTCCTTCAGTAGCTTCACGGTCTTAGCAGCTTCGTCAATTTCAACGTCTCTGTAATTGGTTAGGCTCTTGGCTGCATCGATAGCTGCTGGATCAGGGACTTTATCCCCGCCACTACCGATGTTCCAGAGGTCGATCAGCGGACCAATCGTGGGATCGAATAGCCCGTCCATTTCTTTTGCATATTGCACCGATTGTTTTACAACATCTAAGGTCTCTTCCGAAACGACAACCGCTTCTTTTCCTGCTGCTTGATTGACTGCGTAAACCTCGCCGCCTTCTTTTGTACGGCTAAGCTCCATATCCATTCGCTCCAGCATTTGCTGGATATCATCCATATTTTTTTGGGCTACATTTTCTCCGAACACTTTGATATTCACGACCGTGTCATAGATATAAAAGGTCTGCGAGAGTGACTTGGCTTCGCCTTTTCCTGAAGCTGTTGCGCCACCCGGTGTTTCCGTCGCTTTGTCATCCTTATTTTTAGTAATTAGCCAAGCGCCGACAGCTATGACGACGATGAGGATAACAACGAGGATCAACGTCGTTTTTTTGTTCTTGAACATATTCCACCATCCATAAAGTTAGTTTCTAAAACACATTATTACTATCATACCCTAGATCAGAAGTTGATGGAAATTAATTTCATGGCATATTTAGGTACAACTCCGTCTGCACGAAAAAAAAGCCCCGCAATCTGATTCGGAGCAACGCTGTGGATATAGAGGTAACTATTAAGCTAATCTAGCATGTATTCACGGTATTTGTTTTTACGAGGATTCATTACGAAAAGGATTCCCTTGGCATAACCGCTAACGGCTTTGAAATTTCGTTTGAGAGTTTCTTTGCCTGTCAGACAGGTTAACGTCCAGATCAAAGCGGCATAATTCATAGGGGGTGCTTTACGTAAGTTGAGCAGATAATAATGATTGATGGCAGTAGCTCTTGCAACAACGCCCGCCTTATCCCGAGAACCCGGCGACTCATGATGAATGATTTTCATAGTGGGGTTAATGACAAGCTTGCCATAACGGCTAGCCAAATGGGACAAGTAAATATCCTCGGCAATGGAGTAACTTGTCATCCAGGGATAGGGTTTCATATCTTGTAATGCTGAGCGCCGGAATGACATATTGCAGCCGTGAAAAAAATCCGTCTCAAAAACCTGCTCTTTCTCTCCCCAGAGGTATAGGGAGCCTGCAAACATGCTTGGGGATAATCTGCCCGGGGATCCGGACATTTGTCCGGTCAGCATGCCAAACAGCCGGCCCGGTTTGCTGCTGCGCATGCCTTTAGCAACCCCGCCTACACCGACAATTGAATCGTCCGCTGCATAAGTATCAAGTAATCGTCGAATATATAAGGAATCATCTAATTCTGCATCATCGTCTAAATGAAGCACAATTTCAGCATTTACTAGTCCAAGTGACTCATAACGGGAGAGCCAGAGACCCGGATTAGTCTTACGATGATATCGAAACTCAGCCTGTGGCAATTTGTTCAGTATGTTACGATAATAGGTTAATCTTTCTACAGGAATCTCACCGTCATCTACAATCCAGAGCTCGATGGAGACATTCTCTAGCTGTGTCTGCTTGCTTATAGATTCTATGCACACTGTAAGGTCGTTTATACGGTTACGGGTAGGTATCACTATAGATACATCATGCATATGGGGATCTCCCTTCGGAATTTCTGGTGTTAACTTCATTCTATCTGCCCTGAAGGGGAGCGTATATACCACTTTCGTTTACTTTTTGCTTTAACATTCACGTCTATAAATGTTATTTTAATAAAAGTTAAGTTTGTAATTTTGAGTTTTTAACTATATAATAGTAAGCGACGTATATTTAGTTATTACTCTTATATAACAGTTACAAATTATCAATAATATTAGGAGGTTTTTTCGTGAGAATAGATATCTGGTCCGATTATGCATGTCCTTTTTGTTATATTGGCAAAAGACGTTTGGAGAATGCGCTCAGCCAATTCCCGAACCGTGATCAAGTGGAGGTAGTATTCCGTAGCTTTCAATTGGATCCACATGCAGAGGTAAGTACAGACAAGAGTATTCATGAGCTGTTGGCTACCAAATACGGGATGACCGTCGAAAAAGCAAAAGCAATGAACGCACAACTAGCGGAGCAAGCTAAAGATGTGGGTTTGGAATTTAATTTTGATACAGTGAAGCATACCAACACTTTTGACAGTCACCGACTGAGTCATTTTGCAAGCACAAAGGGAAAAGGCGCAGAAATGTCCGAACGTCTGCTGCGCGCCTACTTTACGGATTCATTAAATCTTGGAGATCGCAGTGTACTGGCTTCACTCGCTGCTGAAGTAGGTCTGGATCAAGCGGAAGCTGCGGCAATGCTGGAAACGGATGCTTTTGCGAATGAGGTTAATGGCGATATTGAAGAAGGAAGCCGTCTTAATATTACCGGTGTACCTTTCTTTGTATTCAACAATAAATATGCTTTATCTGGTGCACAACCAGGTCCTGTATTTACAGAGGTACTGGATACTGTGTGGGCGGAGGAACAAGCAGGACCAACGTTACAAGTGGTTGGTAAGGGGAATTCTGAAGTATCTACCGATGATGGCTGCGCAGATGGATCTTGCAATATTTAAAGTTTAGATTCGAGTAAAACAAAAGAGCTGAGGGAGCCCTCAGCTCTTTTTTGTTTCGATAAAACTGTTCTTTTGTTGCTTCCCACACTCAAAAACAAGCGCTCCCGATATCCGGAAGCGCTCGCTGCTGATTGTTGTTTTATCTGAAAGATGTAACAAAGCTTGAGAATAGTGTACGTACATCATATTGATATTGGTTGATTGGTTCGATAGGCCGTTCGATACCAAGTAGAGTATATACCGCAATTCTCGCTGCTCTCACGGAGTATTCTTCAGTGAATACAACGTCATCTGGAATTTCACAGAATTGTCCAATAAAGGCCAGGTTCGTGGAACCCTCAGGGACAACTTTTGGTCTGTCACTATTGAGTCTAGGCATGAACTGTGAAGTGATATAAGGCATCATGCAAGGAATACAGTTGGCGGTAGCCATGATCTCGTCCTTATGTTCTTCAAAGTGAAGATGACCGATCAATTCTTGCATGATTTCTTCGCCGGTACAATCACACATTCTCTTTTTCACGAAATCCCCAACTTTGTCTGGATACAGTCCGTAACCCCAGAACACTTTAACATGCTCAGGTTGATTGCGGAAATGCGGTTGGTAGGCCAGTACAACGGACATAAACCAGCTCGAATCCTTGAATGTGACCAAAGCGCCTGTGCCGGCACGGTTACGTGTGAAATTTTCCATCAGATCGAAGAATTTGGAGTCATGGAAAGTTACAGTAAAGGACTCCCATTTCGAACCGTCTACATGATCATCGAACGAAGAAGGATTGCCAAGACTTGGTTTCTTGGAAGCGATGTTTTCCCATAATTTCCACGAGCTTCCCTTGCCGTTAAGGCGTGGAGCAGAAGTCATAGAACCAAGGCTGGAGCCTTCGGTCATAGAACCGTTTGTGATAATCACGAGATCATCTTCTTTTACATCAATCACATCTTTGACACCTTCGCGCACTACATTCATTTGGGTTACGGTAATTCCGTCACCTTTTTTGAACTGCAGATCAGTAACTGTACATTTCAGTGTGAAATCGACACCGAATGGTTCAAGATATTTGTGCAAAGGCAGAATGATGGAGTCATATTGGTTATAAGGAGTGCGAGTTACACCTTCCAGTGTTTGAATTCTTGGGAATTCATGGAAGAAACGCAGCATATATCGTTTAAACTCTACAGCGCTGTGCCAAGGTTGGAATGCAAAAGTAGTAGCCCACATATACCAGAAGTTTGTTGTGAAAAAGTGAGGGGCGAACCAGTCGTTGATACGCGCTTTACCCATTTTATCTTCTGGTGTAATAATCAGCTTGCCCATAGCGAGACGATCAGCCATATCAAAACCCATGGACAATACATCTTCTACTTTGCCGTCTTTATTTACAAGTCTGGCGTTTGAGTGTGTTGGATTAGCGGTATCAAAAGCAATAATTTCATCCCGCACAGACAACCCCGGACGGTCGACAGAAGGAATCGTTGTTAATAGTTCCCAGAGATTCTCATAAGCTTCATCGTTGAGCATACGGCCGCCGCGGACAACGTAACCATGTTCAGCGTCACCTGCGCCGTCATTGCTACCACCAAGAATCTTCATCTCTTCAATAATGTGAATGTTTTGTCCCGGAAAATCACAGTCTCTGACCAGGTAAGCAGCGCCCGCTAGAGATGCAATTCCGCCACCGACAAAATAAACCTGTCTATTACCGTACTCTTTTTTCACAATGGTCGCCTCCAAGTAGTTGTTTAAATAATCACACTCTTAATGTAAACCAACTCCTATTTTGAAGGTATAATCAAACTCTTTAGAGTGTCTGGATTTTTGTCATTATGGGTGATCTGTCTAGTTTTTAGACAAAAAAAACCGCTGCAACCAAAGGTTACAACGGATGGTTCTCATATTTGTGTAAAGCTTTCAGAAAATTCCCTTCAATTAGATCACTTAGCTTCTCAATCATATGATGCGGCTGTTCCTTCATGCCTTCTCTCATCCACTGAATGATTAGGCCTGTGAAGGCTAGCGTATAGAAGTTGGCTATAAAGTGCTTGTCTTCTTCGCAAACCTCCATCCCGGAGGACAGCTCGTTTATAACCCCCATGATGAGATCGTTTGTCACCTCGTACAGATATGCATCCAGGTGATTTCTGCCTAGTGAATTTAGCGTGTTACAGCAAAAGGATTTATTCCGCTCAATGTAGCAGAAGATTCTATAAAAACCGTCCGTCCAAGTGCTGTAGCTGCGATACTGGGCGAGGCTTTCGACAGCCTCAGTCTTATAGATCCAACCTAGCAAATCAAATATATCCTGAAAATGATAATAGAAGGTTTGTCTGTTTAGTCCGCAATGGTCCACTAGTTGTTTAACAGTAATTTTATTGAGCGGTGTATGCTCCATTAGTTCTTTTAAAGAATGGGACAATGCATTTTTGGTTAGAAAAGAATTGGACAACAGCGTTTCACCTCTTCCATTCAAGACTTCGATGCTCGCGTATACAGCAGACGAATACCTTCCGCTAATAAACCCAGTGCAAATCCGGCACATGAAAATAAGGAAAATGCGAGGAAGCCTGCGAGATCCTCCCAACCGGACATCTCTTTGTAGGTGTAGCCCAGCATAAATGCCGCGCCTATGATTATTCCCGCCGTACTAAATACCCAGAGCAGACGTGCTCCGAGCCAGCCTAAAGTGTTGACGATGCCTGCCACTACTACGGAAAAAAGAGCAAAGCGCAGTAAGAGTGTGGTATCCATTTCTTGGGCCAGCATCACAAATCGGTGCAGAGGGAAAAGAAGCCATAGCAGAATGGCATAAACGGTCATCCAGAGAAACCAACGTTTACTTTTGGCAGCAGGCAGGAATTTCATTTCATGCACACCTCTTTTCCCATAGTTCGAACGTTAAAAAGTAGGAATTATACCGTGAAGGATTCCAGTTCTTCTGCACTTTGCAGCAGGTGGCTTAGCAGGTTTGGAATGTCCTCCATTTGTTCTTCTGTAAGTTGTCTTTTGAATTGCAGCTCGATGCAGTTATTGTAAGTTTCACTTTCCTGGCCATATATGAAGCTTAAAGATTGCACAGGCTGGAAATCAGGTCCCCAGATCGCTTTTAGAATACTGTCTATCGCCTGACATTCGCTAGGAATATCTTCGACTTCCATATAAAAACGAAGTGAAAGATTACAGCCGGGATCCGTATTAGGAACCTCCATGATTTCATCGCTGAGATCTTTCGTGGTCGAAGTGAGCAGGATTTCGGCGGTTACTTTCCTGCCTGCAGTTAATTGGAAGGAGAGACTGAACTCTCTGGACATCAGCGCCATATTCAGAAGGTCGGAGCGATCCGTAACCACCAGTATTCCGTCTAAATTATCGTAGTCATAAATCTGGTTCTCAAAGGCGATCTTAATATTATCGAAAACAGTAGGATGGAACAATAAGGGCACCTTCTTTGTTTATTTATATTGTAACATGATGTGATAGGAAGTTAAAAAAAGACGCCCAGGACCAAATGGACCGGGCATCTTGTGTAGAAGTTACAGCTTCCCATAAGGGGGAAGGCTCGTCAGTCGTGGGTATACGTTCAATTCTTAGTTTGTAGGCGCAGGCGCAGTATATTTCAGGAACGTCTTCGGAATCGGGCTCTCAAAGGTCATCAGTTCTCCAGTGGTTGGATGAATAAAAGAGAGCACTCGAGCATGTAGACCAAGTCTTCCTACCGTTTTGGTCTCTGCCCCATATTTCTTGTCACCTGCGATAGGGTGGCCGATATCTGCCATATGCACCCGAATCTGATTTTTTCGTCCGGTTTCGAGCTTAACCTCTAGCAAGGAAAAATGGCGGTTAGCCTGAATAAGCTTATAATGTGTAATTGCATGTAGTCCATCGCCTTCATGAGGACTGGAATACATTTTAAGGGTTGAGGTTTCTTTGAGCCAAGAGCTTATCTTGCCTTCAGGTCTTTTAACCGCGCCTTCGACGAGCGCTACGTAAGAACGTTCCTTCACAGTATCTTTCCACGTAGTTTGTAATGCCTGCTGAATCCGTTCGCTTTTGGCAAACATCATTACGCCTGAAGTATCTCTGTCCAAACGGTGTACGACAAAAATCCGATTTTTTGGATTGCTAACACGGACATGCTCCATAAGCTGGCGGTAAGCCGTCAATTCATTTTCTTCCGCAGTGGCGATAGATAGCAGTCCAGCATCCTTTTGAACAATAATCAGGTCATCATCCTCATGAACGATTTTAAGTCCGATCATCTCTGCTGTTTGTACAGGCTTCTCTTGATCAATAGTAACGTTTTGACCCGGATGCAGTTGGAAATTATGCTGTGTAACTACCTTATCATTCACCGACACTTGTCCACGCGATAGGATGGATTTAACCGCATTTCGTCCGCGACCCGTGACGTGGGTGAGTAAGAAGGGCAACAGTTCAGAAGGTTCGTTTACAGTAAAAGACTTGGGTGCTGCGGTTGTTTTAGTTTTATGGTTAAGCTTGCCAGTAGGCTTGCTGTGAGAACGAGTACCTCTTTTGGCTGTTTCTTTAGGATTTCTTCTTGAGTTCATGGATGCATTCTCCGTCCTTTAATATTGTACTCCTCAATATACCATGGGCTGTGAAGAAATACTATGGAGAGGGCAGGCTTGCTGGTTTGGTTTGTAAATGCTCATAGATAGAACAGCTGGGCTAATCCAAGAAGCAGGAATAAACCGAGATATACCCAGCCTAATATGCGGGCATATTTCTTTTCCCGGTGCATGGCATTGACTGCATATATTTTAGTATCCACAGTAAGCAACAGAACACTGGAGATCAGCAGCGCAACAATTACGTAGGTTAGCTGGTGATAGAGCATAGTAGAGCCTCCCATAAACGTCATTTAATTTTGTTTAAGACCTACTCTGTCGATGTGAGTTTTCAACTTAACTTCAACACTGAGATTGGAATACTGCTGCTCCCAGTCATGTTTGTCACGAATATTGGCTTTCCAGTAGGAGGGAGCATATGCACGAATATATTCACCCATGCCAAAGACATCGGAATGCGCTTGTTGAGTTTCTTCGATAAGGTGGTTGAAAATACCGATCACTCTCTTTTGAAAAATATCTTCAATCTTTTCTAAAGAACGGCTGGAATCGATAGGGATATCACTACGTAAATGCTCATCTAGAGCCGCCTCTAAAGTGAGGTTATAAGTGATGTGAGGTTTGCCCTCTTTGAAATGAACCTTCACCCTCGTGAACCGGTCGTTGACCTTGAGCATCACCGGACCGAATTCATCAGCATAAAAAAGATCGGAGTATCCCCCGGGATTAATGCCCTTCATGGACATATATGCGCCAATCTCAATCGGAATCGTCGATCCGACCATCACTCCACCACTAAAGTAAGCTAGGCCTTTAATCATGATATTGTCTTCCTGATGTAATGAGACGTAAGGCAGATAACCACTTTCGCCCCATTTGGATTCTGCTGACCAGAATACACCTATATAATCAGCGGGGAATTTTCCTGATGTTACTGCTTTTTCCATGGTGGAGAGGATGTAAAGGGTCGGCACTCGCTGGAGCGGAGGATTAATATTCATAAATTTAGCAGCCTCCCCTTCGGATACTAGCAGCCAGGTCCGGCGACGAACTTCTGGATTTCGCCGCAAATAATCATTTAAGTCATTCATGCTTTTTTTTGCGATGTCCTCACTAATAATAATCACTCGTAAATGAATTAGATAACGTGGATCAGAAATTTGCTGCTGTAAATTGTTCATGGCGTCATCTAAGGTGTACCCGTACACTTCTACGACCCATACTGGATTTTGATTCACGCCTCCGCCTTCACCCCCGCTGCCTGGTCCGAGTGGAACTCTTCCCGGAACCGCAATTTGGGCGGTCACACGGATTTTGGGAAGGTTAATATTTGCGCTTTTAAGATGAGTGGTTTGATCATCATTTATTTTGCTGTCTGGAGGGACGGAATCAATGGATAACCCTAGTACCAATGCACGGTCTTCTATTTCAAGCTGGTCCCAGCACCCTGAGAGTAAGCCAGACATGAGTGAGAGAATAAATATAAGAACTACACGCTTGTAAATTTTTTTATTCATGAGAAATGGCTCCTTTATTTCGGATTAGAGAGACTAACCATAATAAAAGAGGATAGAAGGTCAAAAAAATCAAACCGATTATCGCTGTAATGCTAGCAAATGAATAGACCTGAAATATATTTCTCGGCAAAAGTGAAAAAGTGATGATAAGTGGAAGTAAGAAGCTGGATATTAGGCGGTGATCCTTGTGCCGCAGCACTTGTTGCAGAGAGTATGCAGCTAAGTAGTAGTTCGTAAAGATGGAAGTGAATATAGAAACCACCCAAATTATTATAAAAAGAGCATCAAACCGTTCTAAAAGTCCTGCGCCGATGGATATGGAGCGAGCTGCTTCTAAGGTTGGATAGGAAAGTAATTTGGTTTCTTGAGCTCCAAACATGCCTAAAGTGACCCAAACGATCATTACATAAATGAATCCAATGATACAAAGCGCAACAGTGCCTGCTTTAAGGATCTGTTGAGGTTTTTTCATTAAAGGAACCAGCAGGATGATGACAAATGTGCCCTGATAAAGGCCAGCGGACGTAATCGTTCCTTTGGAAAAGCTTGAAAAGGTGGTGTGATTTCCGGTGAGGGGTAGCAAGTTTAGAACGTCAACATTTTTCATAGCTACCAAGGCAATTGCTATAACAGATAATAGAATAAAAGGTAAATAGAAAACATGAACATAAGTGAATTTCACAATATTTCTTCGGATTGATAAGGCAACCAGTAGGAGCATTAAGAGAATTACTGCTTCGATGGGTGTCTTTTTAAAGACAACCGCAACACATACTTCTCCGAATTGGCGCATGGTGATCCCGGCAGAAAAAGCAAAAAACAAAGAAATAAAAATGGAGAAAATATCCGCGAGCCCAGTTCCGAGAAGGCGGCGGCTGAATACGAACAACGTTTCGTTCGGGAATTTTCGGCAGACAGCTGCTGTAAACCAGCAACCCAAAAAAGCAACAGGTACACCAGAAGCAGTCACGAGCGGTGCACCACTGTCTCCGGCTTCAGCCATATAACGAGGAATACTTAAGATTCCTATTCCTATAATCGTACTGACGATTACAGCCATGACTTGGATCGTTGTTATGGGGCGGTTACTATTCATCAGCTTCACTTTTCTCCTTAAAAATCAGATCGGTATGCATTTTCGGAATATCCTTCGCAAGAAGATCAGGATCAGGTGTATTAAGAAAGCTTGGGCGGCTTCGCATCCACCATAAAGGTACCCGAACGATACTATCCTTAAGGTCCTTCCATATCGTAGGGACAAAGGGTGTCATGTAGGGAACGCCAAAAGATTCCAGGAATAACAAATGGTTGATAATAACAATAGTGCCCAGCATTACTCCGTACAGGCCAAAGCAGCCTGCCAATATGATCAATGGAAATCTAAGCATTCTTGAAGAGATTGCGGCATTGTAAGCGGGTGTGGCAAAAGACCCTATGGTCGTTATAGCGACAACAACTACGGTAGTTGGACTCGCCAGACCTGCTGCTACGGCTGCCTGACCAATGACAAGCACACCTACAATAGAAAGAGCCCCGCCAATCATTTGCGGTAGGCGAATGGTTGCTTCGCGCAGCACCTCCATGAAGACTTCCATAATCAGAACTTCCAATACGGCTGGAAAGGGTACGCCAGCTCTTGCACCTGTTATTGCTACGGCGAACTCTGTCGGCAGTAGCTCAGGATTGAAAGAGATAATGGATACATATAAGGCAGGGAAGAAAAGGGAAAATAATAATGCGATCAGGCGGATCATTCTTAGGAGACTTCCTACGATAAAACGTTCCGTATAGTCATCCATCGTCTGAAAGAATTGATTGAAAAGTGCCGGGACGATGAGGCAGAAAGGTGAGCCATCTACAAGGATGATGACTCGTCCTTCTAATAAAGAGGCTATAGATTTATCCGGACGTTCGGTTGGCTGAACCTGTGGAAACGGGGAAAGGGGATGATCCTCTATAAATTGCTCGATATACCCCGCATCAAGGATGCCGTCTACATTTATTGCTGATAATCTCTTCATCACCTTTTGAACTAGCCCTGGATCGGCTATTCCTTCGATATAACAAACAGCTACTTTTGAGCGCGTCCGTACGCCAAGAGGGGCAGTTACTACACGAAAATCCGGCGTTTGTAGTCGATAGCGAAGCAAAGAGATGTTGGATTCTAAATTCTCTATAAACCCATCACGCGAACCGCGTATAACTTGTTCAGTTTGAGGTTGCTCAATGCTACGATGCTCAATTTTACGCAGATTGAAGTAAAGTGCCTGATCCATTCCATCTATGATTAGAACTACATTTCCATCCAACAAGACGGAGACTAGAGTATTTAGGTCCTTAGTGCGGTTACCTTGTGTGACTTGTACCGTCATACTCCAGATGTAATCAGGTAAATCCTTTAGATCTTTTGGAATTTCTGAGTGGTCGGAGGAAACATTCATTAATGGCTTTAAAACATAGTTCTGAATTTGATTCTGGTCCACCACAGAAGAAAAAAAGATAATAGCCGCATCATATCTACCGTATACCTTGAAGTTACGGACAATAAGGTCGCTGTCTTCTCCAAAGACTTGTCGAATGAAGCTTATATTGCTCTTCAGGCTGGAATCCAATGGCTTTACTGGACGATTGTCCTGGGCAGAGGACTCGTTACGTGCAGGCTTTTGTTTAAAGGAGGTATATTTTTGTTTCCAATTTTGCACGGTCGCTCCACCTTTCTATGAAATCACGCTTATTAAAGCTTGGCTTAAAAGAAGACCTTTTATGTAAATATTTCAAAAGAAGAACAGGGTGATGATAGTTAAGAAGTGTTGCTCATTACACCATTGACCGCTAAACTAAAGATAGAAACGCCTAAGGAGTTATGAGAGATATGAAGATGCAAGCACCTACTATTGAACAGGCGCAGGCTGAGCTGCAAAAATATTACGGTTATCCAGACTTTCGGGATGGCCAGAAAAAGATTGTTCAGAACTTGCTGGAAGGACGCGACACACTGGGAATCCTCCCTACGGGTGGCGGGAAATCGATCTGTTATCAGGTTCCTGCACTGCTCCTGCCAGGGCTGACACTGGTGATATCACCACTGATCTCGCTGATGAAAGACCAGGTGGATGCGTTAACTACTGCGGGTATTCCGGCAGCCTTTATTAATAGCACGTTAAGCGGAAAAGAAGTGAATGAGCGGATTCGGGCTGCCCGGCGGGGCGATTTGAAGCTGCTCTATGTTGCGCCCGAAAGACTTGAGCTGGACTGGTTCCGTCTGGAAATGGCTGAGCTGTCTATTTCCTGCGTGGCTGTTGATGAAGCGCACTGTGTATCCCAGTGGGGACATGATTTTCGGACAAGTTATCTGTCGGTATCTCCATTTGTAGATGAGCTGCCTAAACGTCCGATCCTGGCAGCATTTACCGCCACGGCGACGCCGGAGGTCATGGAGGATATGGTCCGGCTGCTGCGCTTGCGCGAGCCGGGTATTTTCATGACGGGGCTAGGAAGAGATAATCTGGCAATGTCCGTGCTGCGGGGAGAGAACAAGCGGGAGTTCGTTATGGATTATGCGGCTACGCATTCTCACCAGCCGGGGATTGTATATGCGGCAACCCGCAAAGAAGTAGATGATCTGTATCAGAGGCTGCAAGCTTCTGGCATAGCGGCAGGTCGCTATCATGCGGGTATGAACGACCAGGAGCGGGCAGATAGCCAGGAAGGGTTCCTCTATGACGATATCCGGGTCATGGTGGCTACGAATGCCTTTGGGATGGGGATTGATAAATCCAATGTCCGGTACGTAATTCACTACAATATGCCCAAAAATATGGAAGCTTATGTTCAGGAAGCAGGTCGTGCTGGACGTGACGGGGAGCCGAGTGAATGTATTTTGCTGTTTAGTGCGCAGGATATTATGACGCAAAAGTTCCTGATCGAGCAGAATCCACAGGATACTGACCGTAAAGCTAACGAATATCGCAAGCTTCAGCAAATGATTGATTATTGCTATACTACCCGCTGCTTGCGCAGTGCCCAGCTGGATTATTTCGGGGAAGAGCATGGGGACAAGCCATGTGGTATCTGCAGCTCATGTACGGATGAACGAGAGCTAGTGGATATGACCGTCGATGCGCAAAAGATCTTCTCCTGCATCCACCGCATGCGGGAGCGTTATGGTGTAGCGTTGGTGGCATCTGTGCTGAAAGGCTCGCGCAATCAAAAGGTGATGCAGTACGGCTTCGATAAGCTGCCCACACATGGGGCGATGTCGAGCCGGACGGAGAAGGAAATCTCAGAGAGTATCAATGTGCTCATCTCAGAAGGGTATCTTGCCTTGTCGGAAGGCCAGTACCCTGTAGTACGGCTTCAGCCTTTGGCTGCCGAGGTCCTGCGCGGACAGCGTGAGGTGATGCAGCGTGTGGCACGGCCTTCGCGGACAGGTACAACATCTGGTACGAGAGTTCGTAGTCGGGGGCATGACCTGTCGCCATCAGCCGTCAATGAGACTGTCTTTGAGCAGCTGCGTCTTATCCGGCGTGAATTGGCAGGACGCGAGCATGTGCCGTCGTACATTATTTTTAATGATGCCACGCTGCGTGAGATGAGTGTGGTTTGCCCGCAGACCGAAGCGGAAATGCTGAGGGTAAAGGGTGTTGGGGAAGTGAAATACCGGAAGTACGGTAAGGCATTCTTAGAGTTTTTTCAAAATGAAATGTAGAAAAGGTCGTGTAGCATGAAAATCGTCCTGACCACGTTAAACGCCAAATATATTCATACCTCACTCGCAATCCGCTTGCTAAAAGCGTACAGTGAGCATGAATTTAAGGATATTCATTTGGCAGAGTACACCATCAAAGATCCCGTGATGAATATTGTGTCCGACTTGTTTCAGAAACGGCCAGATGTGATTGGTTTCTCCTGTTATATCTGGAACATCGAAGAGACGCTGAAGCTGATTGGTATTCTTAAGCAAGTGATGCCTGAAGTTACGATTGTTCTCGGAGGACCGGAAGTTTCGTATGAGCCGCTTCATTGGATGAAAAGAGAAGCTGGCATTGATTTTATAGTTAATGGAGATGGGGAAGAGACGTTCCACCATTTGCTGCAGGAGCTAAGGGATGATCGTAAGTTTCACTTTGTGTATGGAGCCGCTTATCGCAAGGGAGAAGAGATCATTGTCAATCCACCACGTCCCAAAAGCGATCTGAATACCCTGCCTACGCCGCATCGTTTTCCTGAGGATATTCCAGATTTGAGTAAACGTATTGTTTATTTTGAGACAAGCCGCGGGTGCCCATTTAACTGCCAGTTCTGTTTATCCAGTATTGAGGTAGGCGTACGTTATTATGATATTGAACGAGTGAAATCCGATCTGCTTTATTTAATACAGAATGGCGCCAAAATCATTAAATTTCTGGATCGTACTTTTAATATCAACCGCAACTATGCGATGGAAATGTTTCAATTCCTGATCGATAATCATCAAGGCTGCGTGTTTCAGTTCGAAATTACCGCAGATATCATGCGGCCTGAAGTTCTGGATTTCCTATCTAAGAATGCGCCTCCGGGTATTTTTAGATTTGAAATTGGGGTGCAATCTACCAACGATGAGACGAATGAGCTTGTTAAACGCCGCCAGAATTTCAAAAAGCTGTCCCGTACCGTAATGAAGATTAAGGCAAGCGGCAATATCGATCAGCATCTGGATTTGATTGCCGGATTACCTATGGAGGATTACAGCACCTTCCGTAAAACGTTTAATGATGTATTCGTTATGGAGCCGGAAGAGCTACAGCTAGGATTCCTCAAAATGCTGCGGGGAACGGGGCTGCGGGCGCAGGCGTCTAAATATGAGTACACGTATATGGAACACGCACCTTATGAAATCCTTAGCAGTCATATGATGCCTTTCTCAGACATTATCCGTTTGAAGCGGCTTGAGGATGTGCTGGAGAAATACTGGAACAGCCACCGGATGGACCATACGGCCAAGTACTTGATCCGTCATGTATTTGATTCGCCATTCGATTTCTTTCAGGAGTTCGGTGACTATTGGGAGGAGAGAGGCTGGCAAAAGATTGGCCATCAGCTGGAAGATCTCTTTACCCGCTTGCAGTCCTTCCTGATAGATCGCGGGACGCCGTCTATGGATGTTATAACTGGCTTGATGAAGCTGGACTATTTTCTTGGACACAAGTACAAGCCGCGCAAAATCTGGTGGGATTTCGTGCTGGATAAGTCGGATTGGTCGAGCTATTTGAAAGATATCGCGGCTAATCCGGGTCAAATTTCTGCCCAGTTAGCAGAAGCAGGACTTAACGAAAGAGAACTGCAAAAGTATACTGTGCTGGAAGTATTGCCATTCTCGCTGGAAGCGGTGCTGGATTCCATCAGTGGCATGCGTGCCGATGAAGGCTTGGAGGATAGTGAAGCTGATATGGCTAATCTGGAGGCGTTGCCTTCGGCAGACTCGCCATTACAGGGAGCAGCGGATAGTAGTTTAGAAGAGACTGCGCAAGCAGCAAGCTCGGCTGTAGCTGTAGCGGAGCCCGCTTCCATTAGGGAAGGGCGCACGCTACTAATCGTAATGTATCAGCAGAACGAGAGCCAACGCGCTCAGTACTACACACTGCCCTTGTAATAGGCGGGTGGAAGGATAGACCGTTCCTTTATGGGACGGTCTATTTTTTTGCCTTGGGCGATAGAGTCATCTGGATTCACAAGTGGCTGGGAAGGGGATGAGGTGGAGCTAGTGGCGATTGAGTCCGCATGTGGTGGAGGAGAGAGATGGTGGGGATAGTGACAACTGGGTCCGAAAGCGGTGAGTAACCCGACGCAGGCGGACCCAGCGGACCTTATACGTGGAATTATCCTGTTTTTTGGATGCTAACGGACCGCATAGTCGCTATTGGCACGAAACACACCCAATATGAACCTGTTTCGCATGAATAGCTGCACTGGAGTCCGAAACCTAGCTCGAAAGGCTATAAATTAGCAAATAGCGTCATTTGAGTCCGGAAGTAGCGGGGAGAGTAATGATGTGTAGTTAGTGACAACTGAGTCCGAAGCGGAGGAGGAAGATGATGATGATGTGTAGCTAGTGACAACTGAGTCCGAAACCTAGCTCGAATGTCTGAAAATAGCAAATAGCGTCATCTGAGTCTGAAAGCGGTGAGTAACCCGACGCAGGCGGATCCAGCGGACCTTATACGTGGAATTATCTTGTTTTTTTGATGCTAACGGACCGCATAGTCGCTATTGGCACGAAACACACCCAATATGAACCTGTTTCGCATGAATAGCTGCACTGGAGTCCGAAACCTAGCTCGAAAGGCTATAAATTAGCAAATAGCGTCATCTGAGTCCGGAAGTAGCGGGGAAAGTAATGATGTGTAGTTAGTGACAACTGAGTCCGAAGCGGAGGAGGAAGATGATGATGATGTGTAGCTAGTGACAACTGAGTCCGAAACCTAGCTCGAATGTCTGAAAATAGCAAATAGCGTCATCTGAGTCCGAAAGCGGTGAGTAACCCGACGCAGGCGGACCCAGCGGACCTTATACGTGGAATTATCCTGTTTTTTGGATGCTAACGGACCGCATAGTCGCTATTGGCACGAAAAACACCAAATATGAACCTGTTTCACATGAATAGCTGCACTGGAGTCCGATATCTAGCTCGAAAGGCTATAAATTAGCAAATAGCGTCATCTGAGTCCAAAAGCGGCGGGGGAAGGTGATGATGTGAATCTAGTGACGATTGAGTCTGCAAGTGGTGGAGGAAGGTGATCAGCTGGAGACTGAGTCCGAAAGAAAGCGGAGGAAGAAGGTGATGATATGTAGCTAGTGACAACTGAGTCCGAAAGCGGTGAGTAACCTGACGTAGGCGGACCCAGCGGACCTTATACGTGGAAATATCCTGTTTTTTGGATGCTAACGGACCGCATAGTCGCTATTGGCACGAAACACACCCAATATGAACCTGTTTCGCATGAATAGCTGCACTGGAGTCCGATATTTAGCTCGAAAGGCTATAAATTAGCAAATAGCGTCAACTGAGTCCGGAAGTAGCGGGGAGAGTAATGATGTGTGGTTAGTGTCAACTGAGTCCGGAAGTAGCGGGGAGAGTAATGATGTGTGGTTAGCGTCAACTGAGTCCGAAAGTGGTGGCGGAAGTTTATTTACTAAAGTTCAGATGCGCGGAGGAACTGGAGATTGTTAGATTGAGAAGTCTGCTGAGATAAGCTACGCAAAACGCAAAACGCAAAACGCAAAACGCAAAACGCAAAACGCAAAGAAGCGATCTCCCAAATACCGGGAGCATCGCTTCTATGTTGCCACATTTGTAATCTCGTTTCTCGTCTCATAAATTCACTAACAATCGCGTTTTTTCTTAACTTATCGTTGAAACCTCTGAAGGAAGGTGGCGCTCTAACCAGTTGAGCACATCGGCTGTGACTTGATCTCGATTCACTTCATTTAGCATTTCGTGTCTGCCTTCTGGATAGAGTCGATACTCAACGTCTGACACTCCTCGTTTCTTATACAACTCCGCAAGACGGGGAATGCCTTGACCGTTCATCCCGACAGGGTCCTTATCCCCACCAAATATATAAATGGGCTTACCTGTACACAATGTGCTAAGTGATTCCTCAGTATGGATCTCTCTTAGGAGGTGGAAGAAACCACGGAAAAAGCGTGTTGTACAAATAGCTCCGCAGAATGGATCGGAAATGTACTTATCTACTTCCGCAGTATCGCTGCTCAGCCAGTCAAATGTTGTTCTGACCGGGGAAAAGGCGCGGTTATAGCTGCCAAATACCAGACTGTTCAGCAGTACACTGCGATGATGCTCACCCTTTAGCTTAAGCTGCGCGCTTGCCAGAGATTCTCCAATACGCAGCATACTGCGTGGACCGTTTGTCCCGCTTAGGATAAACCCTGAATAGATTTCGTTGCCTTCTTCGCACATGAGTTTTTGACCCAGAAAGGAACCCATACTGTGTGCGAATAAAATGATGGGCTTTCCTTCATGCTTGGAGAGTGCTGCGGCACCTACCTGCAGAAGATTGCGCCGCATCCAATAAAATCCGTCCTCCCCAACATCACCAAGCAGATTGACTTGACCAGCGGTTCTACCATGTCCCCGGTGGTCATTGGCATATACTGCATAACCAACCCCGGTTAAAGCTTCCGCAAAACGAGCGTAGCGGGCGGCAGTTTCACACATCCCGTGTGAAATTTGCACGATTCCTCTAACTGGCACATCGGACTCAGGTAACCATTCATAGACATGGATGGTTACACCTATGGGATCCGTTAGAGTAAAGCTGTTTTCCTTCATGGTCCATTCCTCCTAAAGGTTCTCGACTTATGGTAAATAAGAGCGAAGCACAGTAGAATGACCCTCGATAGTATAACGGCCTAGGTTGGAAGGAATCAGATAACATTCCCCTGCGGCATAAGGCTGGGAGCCGCCTTCCCAAGTCAGATGTCCGCTGCCTTCGCAGATAACCAGAATAGTGAAGCTGTCTTCTGAAGTGGTGAGATCCCATGAACCATTTACGATCCCTTTTTCGACAATAAAATAAGGTGAAGCGGCAAGCTGCAGCCACTCTCCAGGCACTGCATGATCGGTCTTCATCGAAGTAGCGCCAGCGCCTTCATAAGCTGTAACATTCAGAGAATCCTCGATATGAAGCTCGCGTGGTTTTCCATCTAGACCTGGACGGTCGTAGTCATAAATACGGTATGTAGTGTCGGAATTCTGTTGAATTTCCGCTACAACGACACCAGCGCATAGAGCATGTACCGTTCCGGCAGGGATGTAGAAGGAATCGCCAGCGGAGACAGATACCTCTTGAAGGCTATCCATAACCGTGCCTTTTTCCAGTGCTTCGCGTAATGTTTCACGGTCTACGCCTTCTTTAAGGCCGTAGATGATTTTTGCATCTGGCTTAGCGTCTAATACGTACCACATCTCTGTTTTACCCAGTTCACCTTTAGGCAATCCTACATAATCATCCGTAGGATGGACTTGAACGGAAAGGTTGTCGTTGCAATCCAACAATTTGATCAAGAGTGGAAATCTTCCACCAGCTTCTGATATTCCCTTGCTTCCGAACCACTCGTGACCAAATTGCTCACGAATTTGATCCAGACCTTGTCCAGCTAATTCTCCATTAACCACCGAAGATGTTCCATTCGCATGATCGGCAATCATCCAGCCTTCACCAATATGGCCTTCTGGTAGATTCAGGCCGAATTTCTCCAGCGCGCGGCCACCCCAGACACGTTCTTTAAACTCCGGTTGAAATTTTAAAGGATATGGTTGTGTCATTCGTAATCTTCCTTCCCAATTACAAGATTGTTTGATTGTTTACAAAGCTTAAGATGGGGAACCTTTTTTCTTCTCGAGGGCAATTACATAAGGTGCGTCCGTGCGCTGCAGCTGGCGATATACAATGCTCTGCGCTACCTTAGGGGAAACAGTCGCAGCCCAAGCTTCAACAGCGGCGGCCTCGAGATCTCCGCCTGCATGGCCAGGATACAGTACAGCCGTAATAATTCCCCCCGGACGCAGCAGCTGGAGTGAAGCTTCCAGGGCTGCAATAGAGCTATCCGGCTCAGTAATGATATTCTTGTCGGCATCGCCTGAAGGCAGATAGCCAAGATTGAACATTACAGCACCAACGGTGCCTAGCCAGTTAGCCGGGACGGCTTCTGCCATTTCGGCATGGCTGCGTTCCAGTAAGGTAACGGCAGAGAGTGAGGAAGTGTCCTCCCGCGCAAGCCGGAGACGTTCTTCTGCCAGCTTCAGCGCCGCAGCTTGAATGTCAAAGCCGTAGACTTCGCCACGAGCTCCGGTTGTTTTGGCTAGAAAAAGCGTGTCAGCACCAGTACCTACAGTTGCATCAATCGCACGGTCACCTAAAGTTAGCCGCTCAGAGATTAATTTATGAGCAAAGCTTAGAACGGACATAAAGCCCATTAGCCCTTCCTCCAATACTTACCCTGCCAAGTATCACGAGCAACAAGCTCATCGTCAATGGCATTTAGCACTTCCCATTTCTTGAGACTCCACATCGGTCCAACTAAGAGATCCCGTGGGGCATCTCCAGTCAAGCGATGAACAATCATCTCAGGGGGCAGAATTTCAAGTGAATCAGCAATCAGCTTCACATACTCGTCCTGTTCCATGAATCGGAGCAATCCTGCTTCATACTGCTTCACCATTGGTGTTTTGCGCATGAGATGCAGAAGGTGAATCTTAATTCCCTGCACATCCATGCGAGCTACAGCAGATACCGTTTCAAGCATCATTTCGTGCGTCTCCTGTGGGAGACCGTGAATGATATGGGTACAGATTCGAATATTGTGACGGCGCAGCTTCTCCACAGTCTCCACATAACACTGCGTATCATGCGCCCGGTTAATAAGCTCAGAAGTGGAGTCATGTATAGTCTGAAGACCCATCTCTACCCAAAGATACGTACGCTTGTTCAGCTCTGCTAAATATTCGACCACATCATCCGGCAGACAGTCAGGGCGAGTAGCAATAGACAATCCAACGACACCAGGCTGCTGCAAAATAACTTCGAAATATTCTCTCAGCTCTTCGACCGGAGCGTACGTATTAGTATAGGCTTGGAAGTAACCGATATATTTAGCATTTGGCCATTTCAGATGCTGTCTGTCACGGACGTTATTGAATTGTGTGACTAGGTCATCTCGGCGGCTTCCGGCAAAATCACCAGAACCTCTAGCACTGCAAAATGTGCAGCCTCCCTTAGCAATGGAGCCGTCACGATTGGGACAGGTAAAGCCTGCATCAAGCATAACTTTGAATACCTTGGTGTTCATGTGTTCACGCATTTCGTAATTCCAAGTATGAAAACGTTTATCTCCCCAAAGTTGCGGAGGAGAAGTGTATTGAAGATTAGACACGAGAAGCCCCTTTCTGAAAATATAATTATGGATAAGATTCCTTATCCTTATATTTTTCTGAGACAGATGGCGTCCTTATCCCAGAGAACGCACAGCCGTTTCTTATAATCCAATACATTGTATCAAAAAACCGAGCTCGGCGTAACATTGACTCCTCATAACGGTATGAAAAATAGGCAGGAAATAAGGCGCTTTCAGCTTGAAAATGCTTACATAGTATGTTATATTCAGAGTGTGAAAAGCTGCTGTGGCATAAAGAAATTCATCCAAGAGTTCATAATTTCGTGTCGTCCGATCCATAATAATAACCGTGAGGTGATAGCAATGAATTCTCAAACGGTATATGCTGAGGGTAAAGATTCGATTGAAGTCCACTTAACACCAGATGAAGCCCTTGCACTAACGGGCGTGGAATTTAACGGCAACCCTAAGATCAAGACAGATGCGCAGCGCAAAATTCGTAGCGCATTCGAAAAAAAGACATTTGCCACAAACACAAAGTAAATCCTGATTTGCCAGACAAGAACGAAATCTATTCCAATATACAACAACGAAGGAATTCCTCTGAACAGCTCATTTAAGAGCTGAACCAGAGAATTCCTTTTTCTTTTTTTACCGCAATCCCTTTACTTTTTGGGACAATTTCGGCACAATATTGCAAGTGACAGTTATCGTATAAGAGATAATCGGAGGAATACCTATGCGTTTACGCGGAAGAAAAGGAATACGTGAAAGTTTGGAAGAACAGACGGATTTAGTCATTCTAGATCCTCGGAGTTATAAAGGTGAGTGGTCCAAGCTGTTCGGTAACGATCATCCGATCCATGTGGAGTTCGGAATGGGCAAAGGACAGTTTATCAGCCAAATGAGCTTTAAATATCCTGATATTAACTTTATCGGAGTGGATATGTATGATGAGCTGATCCGCCGTGCTGGAGATAAGGCTAGAGCAGTATGGGAGCCGGCAGGACATGAAACACCGCCTAACCTGAAATTGGCACTTGCAAATATCGATTATGCTGAGGAAGTATTTGCTCCGGGAGAGCTTGAGCGGATTTATCTTAATTTCAGCGATCCGTGGCCTAAAAGCAAGCATGCCCGGCGTCGTTTGACACATCCACGTTTTCTTGACAAATATCGCGGTTTGCTTAGCGATCTAGGTGAAATTCATCTAAAAACAGATTCCCGCAGTCTTTTTGAGTTCTCATTAAATGCCTTTGCGGACTTTGGCTTGCAGATGAAAAATATTTCTTTGGACCTACATGCAGATGGCATCATCAACGAGGATCATATCATGACAGAATATGAGACGAAATTTGTCGGACGTGGCGTGAATATCCATCGTTGCGAGGCAATTGTAGGTGCAGAAGCACTCAAACAGTATCAGGCTACCCGATTGGATAAATATCGGCTGTAGTTACAAAGCACTGCTTCAAATGGCATGCTTCAATAATAAAGCGGCAACTCTCCAAGTAAAGTAGTTTGGAGGCTGCCGCTTTTTTAATTAACTATTCCAATAATTCGATGATACTCTGAGCACATTGTAAAGGATGGTATCGCGCAATTTCTTCAAGATGAAGTTTGCGCTTGTTTTGCACATCCTCATAGTTGTTTAAGAGGCGCTCCATCCACATTTCGACAACCTCTAAAGATTCGATGGGTTCTCCGAAGCCGGCTGCAGTAAAGTAGCGGCAATTCTCCTCCTCCTGCCCGGGAAGAGGGTGATGGAAGAGCATCGGAATACCTTTTGCAAGCCCTTCACTGCAGGTCATTCCTCCCGGTTTTGTAACCAGCAGATCGGACACCTCCATCAGCTTGTGGATTTCACGCGTAAAGCCGAGTAAGGAGATATTAGGATGATTATAATGCGGGTCTTCTTTCATTTCCTTTAGCAGCTGTTCGTTATTGCCGAGACAGAAAACAATCTGAATCTTGTCACGCCATTCCGCCAGACAAGCATTTACGACTTGGTCGTTCATGATTCCCCAGCCTCCGCCCATGACAAGAACGGTTGGCATCTCCCGCAGATTGAATTGCTCTCGAATCTCCTGCTTTCCGGGATGCTTCCAAAAATTAGGGTGTATCGGTATACCTGTTACCTGAATTTTCGTGGCAGGAATATTTCGGCTGCGCAATTTGGATTTAACCTCAGGTGTTGAAACCAGGTAAAGGTCTACCTCTGGGCTAATCCAGGTTGCATGCGCATCATAATCGGTTATGACGGTGACGAGCGGCACATTTAGGGTAGGATCCAATCTCTTTAGGCGGGACACTACAGCACCTGGAATAAAATGTGTGCAGACAATTACGTCGGGTTTCAGTTGTCTCACAATATTTTTGGCATGCGTATAAAATATACGATGCAAGGCAAGCGTGGTAAGACGATTGAATGATTTCTGGTGACGGTAGACATAACCCATCAATTTAGGCTGTGTCGTTACCGTCTTTCGGTAAGCAGACAGAATAATAGGTGCCATCTTGGGGTTTAAAAAATTTCCAAGTTCTAGCACCTTCGTTTGTAAATTAGGCGATAATTGGCGCAGACTGCTCGACAACGCATAAGCTGCTTGTGTATGTCCGGCGCCAAAACCTTCCGAGAGTATTAAGATTCTTTTTTTACGCAATGTTGATTCACCTATTCTCAAGGGTTTTCCCGGTTATTAACAATAAATGCTTTACATCCATAAGGCTATAGTACCAGCTGCTACGCAGGAACCGATCACTGCGCCAGCTATAACATCTGATGGATAATGCAATCCAAGATAAATACGAGAAAATCCGACAATACAAGCTAGCGGCAGCAGAATAACGGTCAAAGCAGGAAACGCCAGCATATAAGGGACCGTAGAAGCAAAGATAGCTGTAGTATGACCAGATGGAAAAGAATGATCCTTTAATGGATTACGAAAAGTATTGGTTTCCGGTAACGCCAGATAAGGACGCATACGCGGGTACAGTTTTTTGGCGATAGCTACGGGTATATGGCTGACAGCTAGTGCTGTCAAGGCTTGTAAACCTGTAGTTCTCCAAGGCTCAGGAGCTAATACCCATACCAGTATATTGATAACAATCGTGCTTGTAGCTCCACCCAAATGAGTAAGGTAAAAGAGCCAAAAGTTCAAAAAACGATTATGCATTCGTCCGTTGATCCACTTAAAAAGATGCCGCTCCCAGAGATGTAGTTTCATGAATAAATGTCTCATATCTAATTCCCTCCGCTAGTCCGGCTACCGTTAACAGATGTTAATGCAGTAATCCGTTCTATAGCTTAGATCTGTCTTAATCATACTTTTTAAAGGTAGTTCATTTCAAGGAAAAGCTCAGGTTTACACGAAATTTGCCAGTTTTGACTTAGAGCACTATTACGCTTTACAATGATTCAAGCAGACTAAACCTGTTTAAAAGGGTAAGAGATAAATAAGGATTCAAAAAAAGGAATCCATAGAATTCTTTTAAACAGCATATATAAAAATTGTAAAGTCTGCCGAGAATAAGAATACTCTTGGTCTATTGTTAAGGGATGCAACAAAAGGGTCAGAAAGAACGTCAAGCAAGCTAGAGAGAAAAAAAGAACACCAAGAGTGAAAAAAGGGGGCATCAAAAGGTCATGACAGACGCACTGTTTGTTACGCTCCAAGTGATCTTGGCAGCAATCGCAGTCTATCAGTTTACGTTTTCATTATTCGGACTGCACAGGAAAAAGAAAAAAACGCAGTATAAGCCGGAAAAATCTTTTGCCGTACTTGTTGCCGCACATAACGAGGAAGAAGTTGTCGGCGCATTAATGGAGAATCTGAAGCAGCTTAATTATCCATCAGAACTGTACGATGTATTTGTAATTTGTGACAATTGTACAGACGGTACAGCGCGCATCGTTAGAGAACACGGCATGAACGCTTGTGTCCGCACCAATGCAAATCTGAGAGGTAAAGGCTACGCAATAGAATGGATGCTTAAAGAGCTGTGGGCTATGCCCCGGCAATATGATGCTGTTGTCATGTTCGATGCCGATAACTTGGCGCATACTGAGTTCCTGATGGAGATGAATAATGATCTTTGTTCAGGTGCACGGGTAATCCAAGGTTATATCGACACCAAGAAT
The DNA here is from genome assembly GCF_038005365.1 of Paenibacillus sp. FSL H8-0315. Lineage (NCBI taxonomy): Bacteria > Bacillati > Bacillota > Bacilli > Caryophanales > Paenibacillaceae > Paenibacillus > Paenibacillus sp. FSL H8-0315. The sequence goes on from NZ_JBBOTA010000001.1 coordinate 4,750,510, forward strand.
CCAGAGGATTCCTGGATTACAGCTGCTTATGGTATTTCGTACTGGTATATTAACCGTTTGTGGCAACTTTCACGCCATAATTTAAATATGGCTAACTTCCTTGGCGGAACCGGAATGTGTTTTGAGACCACACTTCTTAAAGAAATGGGCTGGGGAGCTACAAGTTTGGTCGAGGACTTGGAGTTTACGATGCGTAGTGCAGCACATGGTGTATATCCTAAGTTCAATTATGATGCAAAGGTATTTGATGAGAAGCCGTTAACCTTCAAGGCCTCCTCAAGACAGCGTCTGCGTTGGATGCAGGGGCACTTCACTGTTGCTCGCCGTTATTTTTTCCCATTGCTTTGGCAAAGTATTAAAGAACGCAGCTTAACGAAGTTTGACCTCGCGCTTTATGGAGCGAATGTATATATTGTATTGCTCACTTTTTTAATGACGGCGGTAATGTGGGTGGATATGGCGTTCTTTAACGGACCGAATATCGCTAACATTTACGGCAGCTTGCCGATCTGGCTCAGCTTCCTGGCTATTGGCGCCAATCTGGTGACTTTTGGTATTGCGATGGCATTGGAGAAGGTTACGTTCAAGAAAGTATATGCTTATCTTGTATTCTTCCCGATCTACTTGATCTCGTGGTATCCGATTACGTTCTATGCGTTCTTCACGCAGAACAATAAGCAATGGAGCCATACCAAGCATACTCGCGTAGTACGACTTGAAGAAGTACAAAGTAAGCAGGTATAAAATTCACGAAATTTCTGCATAAAAGGATTGACACCCCAAATAGTGTGGTGTATAGTATTCAAGTACGCAAATCATAGGGATTGCAAGAAGAAGCACCTGCTTCTCACCTGACTGGCATATTCGCCGGCTGGTTTTGATCTCAATGCTTTATGAATGTTAATGTTCATGAACGTTGATCAAACACGGGGTGTCGGGTGTTACCGGCACCCCTTTTTTATGGAGTTACGTGAGAATAGTTGTTAAAAAGATCCGGAGGTGGAGAGTTATCAGTAAGGAACATATGATCAATGATGAAATTCGGGCCAAAGAGGTACGGTTGGTTGGTGCGGAAGGTGAGCAAATCGGAATTAAACCGATCCGCGAAGCGCTGCAAATGGCGATCGATCTTAATCTGGATCTAGTCAATGTAGCACCACAGGCTAAGCCGCCGGTATGCCGCATCATGGATTACGGCAAGTTCCGTTATGAAACGCAGAAGAAAGAGAAGGAAGCGCGTAAAAACCAGAAGGTCGTTGATATCAAGGAAGTCTGGTTCCGTGCTAACATTGAGGAACATGATTATCAAACTAAGTTCCGCAATGTGATCAAGTTCTTGGGTGAGGGCGATAAAGTGAAGTGCTCCGTACGTTTCCGCGGACGTGAGATTACACACGCGAATATCGGCCAAAAAATCCTCGAACGAGTGAAGAACGAAGTGGCTGATATATCTGTTGTTGAGCGCCAGCCAAAGCTGGAAGGCCGCAGCATGATTATGATTTTGGCTCCTAAAGCTCAATAAATCTGGAGTCACTTGCTTATCTGCAATTTGGCGCCGCATAATATTCAAGGAGGAAACACCATGCCTAAGATGAAAACACACAGCAGCCTGAAAGGCCGCTTCAAAATTACCGGAACTGGTAAAGTAACACGTTACAAAGCTCACAAAAACCACTTGCTGTCCCACAAATCTAAACGCGCTAAGCGCGTTCTGAACGGAAATCCAGTAATGGCCCCTGGGGATGTAAGACGTTTGAAACAAGGATTGGCTAACTTGAAATAGTTTATTACACATTTTTGGGAGGTTTATTAATATGGCAAGAGTTAAGGGCGGATTTGTAGTTCGTCGTAAACATAAAAAAGTGTTGAAATTGGCAAAAGGTTATTTCGGTTCTAAACACCGTATTTTTAAAACAGCTAAAGAACAAGTAATGAAATCGATGGTTTACGCTTACCGCGACCGTCGTCAAACTAAACGTAACTTCCGCAGACTGTGGATCGTTCGTATTAATGCAGCAGCTCGTTTGAACGGTCTTTCTTACAGCAAGCTTGTATACGGCCTGAAATTGGCTGGTGTAGAAGTTAACCGTAAAATGCTGGCTGATCTGGCTGTGAATGATCTTAACGCATTCAACTCCTTGGCTGGTATTGCTAAAGAGAAAATCAACGCGTAAGTGTTGTAATATAACCGAAAAGCACCGCCTGCGGGTTGCCCATGCAGCGGTGCTTTTTTGTGCGGTAAGATAGGGATGAAGCAGCGTTGACATTCCCTACATAAAAGAAAAAGCTCTGCATCTGCAGAGCTATTCCCAGTACTTTATGGTGTTTAATTGAGCGGCGAGTTTTTTGCTGATATTGCGGCGAACTTTTCGTAGCTCGGAACGTTCATTAGCAGATTCGTTGATCAGCTTCTCTTCGTCTGTCTCTGGGATGATAGCTGGGACCGGAGTAGGCGTGCCATCCTCTTCGACTGCGACAAAGGTTAGGAATGAAGTAGCAGCGACAGCGCGCTCTCCAGTATATAGATTTTCTGAAATGATCTTCACAAACACCTCTATGCTTGTCCGTCCGGTCCAGGAGACGAAGGATTCAAAGCATACGGAGTCAGTAGGGCGAATGGGTCTCAAGAAGTCTACAGAGTCTGTAGAGGCTGTGACGACGTTAGTTCGACAATGGCGCATAGCTGAAATGGAGGCTACTTCATCAATGCCGCTCATAAGCTTGCCACCGAATAATGTTTTGTGATTATTGACATCATTAGGGAAAACGCGTCCGGTTTTGAAGACACGGGATTCACGGCAATATTTGAAGGCCGGTGTTGTTTGTGGATTTATTTCTTCGGTCATGATCTGATAACTTCCTTTCAGTGCAATTACTAAGGAATCATAATAATAGAAAACACTTAAGTGTGCAATAATATTTGTAATGTGTTGGAATACTATACAGAGTAAAATCAGGGTTTCTGACATTAACCAGACATAACTGTAACATGCTATGTCATGGAAAGCGGTTACTTGCTAAAAAGTGCAAATTATTATTGACCTGAGGTCATTTATGCACTGGATTTTAGATTTTATTGCAGTTATAATTTGAACTAATGGAATGTCCAAGCAGAACACAGAAGACATCCAATATTTTAAGGGGGATTACATTCAATGAAAAAAGGTTTAAAGCTATCTCTTGCAATGTTGCTGTCTCTTACAGTCGTTTTGACAGGCTGTGGAAACAACAATAACAACGCCGCTAAAGGTGAAACTAATGCAGGAACCAATGCAGGAACAAACGCACCTAAATCCGATTTCAAATTTGGTATGGTTACTGACATTGGTGGCGTAAACGATAAATCGTTTAACCAATCCGCATGGGAAGCATTGCAAGCTCTTGAAAAAGAAACAGGTAGTGGCGTTAAGTACTTGCAAAGTAAATCAAATGCTGACTATGAGCCAAACCTTAACTCCTTCGTTAAAGATGGATACAATTTGACTTGGGGTATTGGTTTTGATCTTGGCGACGCAATTAAAAAAGTAGCTACTGAGAACCCAAATGCTAACTTGGCTATCATTGATAGCGTAGTTGAAGCTCCTAACGTAGCTTCCGTTACTTTCTCCGAAAATGAAGGTTCCTTCTTGGTTGGTGTGGTTGCTGGTCTGACTACAAAAACTAACAAAGTTGCATTCATCGGTGGTCTGGAAAGCCCTGTAATCAAACGTTTTGAAGCTGGCTTTAAAGCTGGTGTAGCAGCAGTTAACCCTTCAGCTAAAGTAACACCTACTTATGCTGGTGGTTATGACAAACCAGACGTTGGTAAATCTCTTGCGGCTACATTGTATAACGACGGAAACGACATTATCTTCCCTGCTGCTGGACAAACAGGAAATGGCGTATTCAACGAAGCTAAAGCTCGTAACAAAGCAGGCGGTACTAAAGTATGGGTTATTGGTGTAGATAAAGATCAATCCATCGAGTTTGGTACTGACGTTACTTTGACTTCCATGATCAAACGTGTAGACGAAGCTGTTCTTAAAGTTTCTAAAGAAGTAATTGACGGTACGTTCAAGGGTGGTACTACAACCGTTCTTGGTCTGAAAGATAATGGTGTAGGTATTTCTGATACTAAGGACAACGTTTCTGAAGAGATCCTGGCTAAAGTTGAAGAATACAAAAAACAAATCATTGATGGAACAATCACTGTTCCTTCCGAGTAATAGTTAGTCTCCATTTATTGCAATACAATAAGGATCAAAGAATAAGGCCGGTGTTGTGCTGGCCTTATTCCTTGTTAAAGCACTGGTTATGATAAGAGGAACATAGATATACCGCCTTACAAAGGGCGGTACATCCGTGTCTATAAGGTAGTTATATATTCTGTGATGAGGGTGATTCCATGAGTGCTGCGGCTCCTGTCGTAGAGTTGAAGCAAATCACAAAACGCTTTCCCGGTATTGTTGCTAACGATTCCATTAGCTTGACGCTTAAAAAGGGTGAAATCCTTGCATTGCTTGGTGAGAATGGTGCAGGCAAGTCCACTTTGATGAACATTGTATTTGGATTGTATCAACCGGATGAAGGCAGTATTGAAATCGACGGGAAACCGGTTATTATTGATAACCCCAATAAAGCTATTGAGCTTGGTATTGGTATGGTTCATCAGCATTTCAAGCTTGTGGAGCCTTTTACGGTGACCGAGAATATTGTTCTTGGGATGGAGCCGAAAAAAGGTCTTAAAATTGACTATAAATCCGCTGCGGAACAGGTTCGGAAGCTATCGGAGCAATATGGCCTGCAAGTGAATCCAAATGCCGTTATTCATGACATTTCGGTAGGTATGCAGCAAAGGGTAGAAATTATGAAGACCCTGTACCGTGGAGCGGATATTCTCATATTTGATGAGCCGACCGCAGTACTTACGCCTCAAGAAATTACGGAACTCATGGCGATTATGAAGCGGCTTGTTGCAGAGGGAAAATCCATTATTTTGATCACGCATAAGCTTAAAGAAATCATGCAAATATCTGATCGGGTCACCATTATTAGACGTGGGAAAGTAATTGATACTGTGAATACCGCAGAGACCAATCCTAATGAGCTAGCTGAAAAAATGGTTGGGCGTGGCGTAACTTTCAAAGTGGACAAAAAGGTTCCTGAGGTTGGCCAATCTGTACTCAAACTGAAGGATGTCAGCAGTAAGAGTAAAGATGGGGTCTCCGTACTGGATGGTCTTAGCTTTGAAGTAAAAGCAGGGGAAATTCTCGGGATCGCTGGCGTAGATGGTAATGGACAAAGTGAGTTGATCCAGGCCATTACAGGTCTGCGCAAAATTGATTCGGGTTCGATAACCGTGTCTGGCAATGAAATTGCTAATTTATCACCGCGGAAGGTTTCAGAGATGAATGTCTCTCATATTCCTGAGGACCGCCACAAGCATGGGTTAGTGCTTGATTTCACCATGAGTGAGAATATGGTTTTGGAAACCTATTATAAGAGTCCTTACAACAAAAATGGCTTTTTGCAAAATGATGTCATTGATAAGTACGCAGCGAAGCTTATAGAGCAATTTGATGTACGTACACCTTCAATAGAGACCAAAGCACGTTCTTTATCCGGCGGAAATCAACAGAAAGCGATTATTGCGCGGGAAATAGATAAAAATCCGACATTGTTAATTGCCGCACAACCTACACGCGGTCTAGATGTTGGGGCTATTGAATTTGTTCAGAAGCAACTCATAGCTCAGCGTGATCAAGGAAAGGCTGTTCTACTTATTTCCTTTGAATTGGACGAGATTATGAACGTCTCTGACAGAATCGCTGTTATCTATGAAGGGAAAATTGTCGGTGAAGTGTTCCCGCAAGATACGAATGATCAGGAACTGGGTCTTATGATGGCAGGCAGCTTGCAGCGGGGAGGTAAGGCAGTTGAATAAGTTCAAAAAAATCTTCACAACTGACAGCTACATCGTTCCTCTGGTTGCCATCGTGCTTGGTTTTCTTGTGGGAGCAATAGTTATGCTTCTGGGCGGTTATGATCCGATAACTGCTTACTCCGCACTGTTCAAACGTGTGTTTGGTAATTTGTATAACTTTGGTGAAGCTGTGCGCGAAATGACACCATTAATGCTTACAGGGCTAGCCGTAGCTTTCGCATTCCGTTCAGGGATGTTTAATATCGGGGCAGATGGCCAAGTAATGATTGGTATGACAGCGGCAACAGTGGTGGGTATTAAGATGGCAGGTCTGCCATCCTTCCTGCTTGTCCCGCTTGCTGTAATTATTGCGGGTGTCTGCGGTGGTTTATGGGCAGGGATTGCCGGTTATTTGAAAGCAAAACGTGGGATTAACGAAGTTATTACCACAATCATGTTAAACTGGATTGCTCTTTACCTGTCGAATTATATCGTTAGAAACTTTTTGTTGCTTCCAGGACAAAATCGTTCCGAGGATATTCCGGCCTCGCTTTCCATGACCTTTTTGAATTCGATATTTGATAATGCACGTCTACACTGGGGTACAGCTATTGCTCTTGCTGCAGCGGTATTCTTCTATGTGTACTTATGGAAGACCAAGCAGGGCTACGAAATGCGTGCAGTTGGTTACAATCCACATGCTGCCGAATATGCAGGGATGAATGTTGGACGTAACGTTATGAAGGCAATGTTCATAAGTGGTGTATTCGCCGGTCTGGCCGGAGCAGGAGAGGTGCTTGGTGTATTTCATTATCAAGCTATTTTCGCGGCATCGCCAGGATATGGATTTGATGGTATCGCTGTTGCTCTTCTTGGTTTAACACATCCACTTGGTGTTATTCTGGCTGCGATTCTCTACGGTACGCTGACTTATGGTTCTGCGGGTATGAGTTTTGCTGCAGATGTTCCACCAGAGCTTATTCGTATCGTTATTGGTTCAATCATATTCTTTATTGCGGCACAAGGGATTGTGCGCTGGGTGCTTAAGCCCTTTTACTTCAAGCGCAAGAAAGAGAAGGTGTTATAGATGGATCTGCAGACGTTAGGTCAACTGCTTAATACAACGCTTGTTTTTTCCACAGCGCTCATTTTTGCCTCACTTGGCGGCATCTTCTCTGAACGTTCCGGTGTCGTAAACATTGGACTTGAAGGTTTGATGATGTTTGGTGCCTTTGCGGCAGCAGTAGGCGGTTATTATGCTCAGGACGCTGGAATGGGCGAATGGGCTCCTTGGGTTGGTGTACTCTGTGCTATAGCTGTTGGTGTGCTAGGCTCACTAATTCATGCGGTTGCATCTATAACCTTTAAATCTGATCAGACGATTAGTGGTACGGTTATTAACTTTTTAGCTGCAGGAAGCACGCTCTATATGGTAAAGCTCCTGTTTGATGGATCAGCTGAAACTCCGATCATTGATGGGTTTAGCAAGGTTGCAATTCCTGGGCTCTCCAAAATCCCAGTGATTGGTGAAGGGATTTTTAATTCCTATCCTACAACTTATCTGGCCATAATACTGGTCATCGTTATTTATTTGGTTCTGTTTAAGACGCCATTTGGATTGCGTTTGCGTGCAGTAGGTGAGCATCCAAGTGCTGCAGATACACTGGGTGTAAAAGTTAATCGGATGAGATATATCGGTGTAATGTTGAGTGGATTGATGGCGGGTATTGGTGGAGCTACAATCACTTTAACAACAACCGGAACCTTTGGACATAATACAATCTCTGGTCAAGGTTTTATCGCCATTGCAGCGATGATCTTTGGGAAATGGAATCCACTTGGTGCCTTTGGTGCAGCGGTATTCTTCGGATTCTCCCAAGCGATTCGCAACTATGTTCAATTGTATGAGTGGTCACAAAATATTCCTCAAGAGTTTATCTTTATGATCCCTTATGTACTGACTATCATCGTGCTGGTAGGGGCTGTAGGCCGTTCCTCTGCTCCTAAGGCATTAGGACAGCCATACGATCCTGGTAAGCGATAGACATGTAACTATTCAAAGCCGTATTTCCGGTCTTTTCCCGGAAATACGGCTTTTTTATTAGGATCAGCAAGGATAAACATTGAGGCAGGAGGGCAAATGTACAGGCGAAGGTCCTTTCCATCGAATAGACTGTTTTGTAGATGATGCAAATGAGAGGCGTACAAAACATTTAGGAGGGGATCATATGACTAAGCCAGTTACGAAGAAGCAGGTTATGAGACTCGTGGGTAAGCAGATCATTGCAGTAAAAAAGGACGGTACTCAGGTGACAGGGAAACTGCTTCGTGTATCCGGAAATCGTCTGATATTACAACGCGTAAGTGGTAAAAAAGTACAAACCAAAGCAATCATTCCTTTAGTGTTGTTTGATTTGCTAGCCATTGGTACAGCACCTTATGCTTTTGGTGGTGGCTATGGCGGTGGAGCGCCTTATGGCGGAGGTCCTGGCTATGGCAATCCTTATGGAGGTTACGGGTACGGAGGCACACCCTATCCACCTTTCGGATTCTTTTAAGTTCAGTTGAAATTTGATTTAACTAGATGAACCTTTTCTCCAATTCGTAACAGAAGCTTAGGGATTGATAACGGGCTACGCTGTAGCCCAATTTTTGATAAAAGGCAAGAGCTGCTGTGTTTCCTAAATCGACGGATACCTTAGCCCGATGACATCCGCGTGATAGTGCAAATCGTTCTGCTCGATCCATGAGCATATTTCCCAAGTGTTTGCGCCGTGCTGCGGGTGCTATGGCTAACATATCGATATAAAGTAAATCACCATGCAGCAGGAAATGGACAAACCCCATTGGATCACTCTCATAGTCGGGACAGGCGACTAAGGTGATACCGTGTCCCAGACGACGGGGGATATCTTTTTTGATTTTGGCAATTTCAGTCTTTGGCAAATGAGATAATGGTACAAGCTGTCGCTCGATTAAATCAAGGATAATGACGTCATCCTGCTTGGGTCGACGATAACGGATCATAGAGCGCCCCCTTTCTACGCATTGTCGTACATCATATGTCGGGAGCGTGGTGGGGGTTCCCAGCACGTAGAAGTAGGAGTTGTGACAATATTAAAAATAAGGGTATTGACTTATCCATGTTAGGAATCATATAATGTGTCTAAACATTTTATCGAACATACATGTATCGGCAATGATGAGGACGAAGTTTTAAGGGCTCTTTTGCTCAGAGAGTGTGAGGATCTGCTGCAACCTCCACCGAAATCCCTTATATACGAGCTCACCTCGGAGCTGTTTTCCTGAAAGGTCCACTGGCTAGAGTGGTGGAATTATTAGGGAAAATCGTTTAGTCCGCGTTAGGGACTTCAGGTTACAGAGATTAGGGCCCTTGCCTACATCGATGGATTTTTGTATACCTGATAAGGCGTTGCATCGCGAGATGTAATGCAAACATGGGTGGTACCACGGAAGATCAACCTTTCGTCCCTCACGCGCTAATACTGTGCGTGGGAGGCGAAAGGTTTTTTTGTTTTATAAGGAACCATTTGCTGATGTATAAAGGACGGTCCGTCATTTGCATAATGAATGTTAAATATCGGAGGAGGAATACTGATGAGCGCGCAAATACCGGAATTACGGTCTACTGAGCAGTTAAAAGAAAAATGGATGGAGCCGGAGGTCATTTCCGGTTCCGAGATATTACTCCGCAGCCTTGTATTAGAAGGTGTAGACACTGTATTCGGATATCCGGGTGGAGCTGTACTGTACATCTATGATGCATTGTACGGTTTTACGGATTTCAATCACGTGTTAACACGTCATGAGCAAGGTGCTATTCATGCAGCTGACGGTTACGCTAGAGCAAGTGGCAAACCAGGGGTATGTATAGCTACCTCAGGTCCCGGAGCAACGAATCTTGTAACAGGTATTGCTACAGCATATATGGACTCCACTCCATTGGTTGTAATCACAGGTAACGTATTCTCCAGCCTGATCGGTACAGATGCTTTCCAGGAAGCAGACATTACCGGGATAACGATGCCAATTACTAAGCATAGCTACTTTGTAAGAGATGTTGAGGATCTCCCGCGTGTTATACATGAAGCTTTTCATGTGGCGAATACCGGTCGTAAAGGTCCAGTGTTGATCGATATTCCGAAAGACGTGTCAGCAGCGAAGACGTTGTTCACACCAGTGAAAACAGTGAATCTTCGGGGCTACAATCCTTGTACAGTTCCAAACAAACTGCAGCTTGATAAATTGGTTCGTGCGATTGCGGTTGCTGAACGTCCGATCATCATTGCAGGTGGTGGAGTCATTTACTCCGGAGCACATGAAGCTATGTTCGAATTCGTGAAACGGACAGAGATTCCAATTACTACAACCTTGCTGGGTCTCGGAGCTTTCCCTAGTGCAGAAGAACTTTGGATGGGAATGCCGGGTATGCATGGTACGTATACCGCGAATAATGCGATCCAACAGTGCGATTTGCTCATTAATATCGGTGCACGTTTTGATGACCGTGTTACTGGCAGACTGGACGGCTTCGCGCCAAAAGCCAAAATCGTGCATATCGATATCGATCCTGCAGAAATCGGGAAAAATGTATCGCCTGATATTCCGATTGTAGGCGATGTGAAAACGGTATTGGAAATGCTGAATCCTGAGGTTGGCCGCGCAGCTAATGCTGATGCTTGGAGAACACAGATTGCTCAGTGGAAGCTAGATCAGCCGCTTCGGTATAAGGATTCAGAAACAGAGCTTAAACCACAATGGGTGATTGAAATGATCAATGACACCACTAAAGGTGAAGCGATTGTTACAACGGATGTTGGTCAGCATCAAATGTGGGCTGCACAATACTATAAGTTCAATCATCCGCGTTCATGGATTACTTCAGGCGGTCTTGGAACGATGGGCTTCGGATTCCCGTCAGCTATCGGTGCACAGATGGCACATCCTGAACGGCTGGTAGTATCCATTAATGGTGATGGCGGCATGCAAATGTGTTCCCAAGAGCTAGCGATATGTGCGATTAACAATATACCAGTCAAAATTGTAGTAATTAACAATCAGGTGCTTGGCATGGTTCGCCAATGGCAGAATCTTATCTATGATAAACGTTACAGCTTTACAGACCTCGCAGGCAGTCCGGACTTCGTTAAGCTGGCTGAGGCCTATGGTGTAAAAGGTCTACGGGCGACGAATAAGGAAGAAGCACGTGATGCATGGCAGAAAGCACTGGAAACACCGGGTCCAGTATTGGTAGAATTCGTTGTTCCAAAAGACGAGAATGTCTACCCGATGGTAACTCAAGGTTCAACCATCGATCATATGCTGATGGGGGATGAATAACAGTGACAAGACATACGATTTCTGTACTCGTAAATGACCAGCCGGGTGTGCTTCAACGGGTGTCGGGTTTGTTCGGTCGCCGCGGATTTAATATTGAGAGTATAACGGTTGGCCAGTCTGAAGAGGTTGGATTGTCCCGGATGGTTATCGTTACTCTTGGAGACCAGCATACGCTTGAACAAATCGAGAAGCAGCTCTACAAGTTAATTGATGTAATTAAAGTCGTTGATCTTGGATCTAAGCCCATGGTTGCTCGTGAGCTGGCTCTGATTAAAGTGAATGCTGATCCAAGTGAGCGTCCGGAAATTATGGGCGTTGTAGAAACCTTCCGGGCTTCAGTTGTTGATATTGGCAGCACTACATTGTTAGTACAGGTAGTTGGAGATACAGTGAAGATTGATGCGATGATCGAGCTTTTGAAACCTTATGGAATCAGAGAGCTGTCTCGCACGGGTATTACGGCTATGGTACGCGGTAACTCTTAAATATTTTATTTTGCGACTTTAACGGATTACTGCTTGATTGCATTAATCTGATATGATATGAATGAACTTCCCGCTAAAGAGCGGGAGCTTGAGGAGCAGCTAGATCTTCTATGATTCCAGTTCTCTTGAAGCACCCGCTCTTTATGATGGGTCTCAAATTAAAGGAGGATATTGACAATGGCAGTTACAACGTACTATGAACAGGATGCAGAACTTAGTGTATTAAAAGGAAAGACAATTGCGGTAATCGGGTACGGTAGCCAAGGACATGCCCAAGCACAAAACCTGCGTGACAGTGGTCTTCAAGTTGTCATCGGTCTTCGTGAAGGTAAATCTTTTGAAACTGCGAAAAATGACGGTTTTGAAGTATTGCCAGTAGCTGAAGCAGTATCCCGTGCAGATGTTGTGCAAATCCTAATGCCAGATGAAACACAGGCTTCGGTATATAAAAATGAAGTAGAACCAAACCTTAAAAAAGGCGCAGCTTTGATGTTCTCCCACGGCTTTAACGTACACTTTGGACAAATCGTTGCTCCTAAAGATGCAGACGTGTTGCTTGTAGCACCAAAATCTCCAGGTCACATGGTTCGTCGTACTTATGTTGAAGGCTTTGGCGTTCCTGGTTTGATTGCTATCGAACAAGATGCAACTGGAAAAGCTAAAGAAATCGGTCTTGCTTATGCAAAAGGTATCGGCTGTACACGCGCAGGGGTTATCGAAACTTCCTTCCGTGAAGAAACCGAAACTGACTTGTTCGGTGAACAAGCTGTACTTTGCGGTGGTGTATCCGCACTGATCAAAGCTGGCTTCGAAACATTGACTGAAGCAGGATATGCTCCTGAGATGGCTTACTTCGAATGTCTGCACGAATTGAAGCTGATCGTTGACATGGTATACGAAGGCGGATTGTCCAGCATGCGCGATTCTATCAGTAACACTGCTGAGTACGGTGACTATGTAACTGGACCACGCATTGTAACTGAAGATACTAAAAAAGCTATGAAAGCTGTTCTGACAGATATTCAAGAAGGTAAATTCGCTCGTGACTTTATCCTTGAGAACCAATCCGGACGTGCTTTCCTTACCGCTACTCGCCGCAACGAAGCTGCTCACCCAGTAGAAGTTGTAGGTAGCCAATTGCGTGAAATGATGCACTGGATTAAGAAATAATCATAATCATACTTATGATTAAATAGTATTACCTTCAAATGCGGCCGTGACTTTGCGAGCCGCATTTGAGAGTTTCAGCACAATTTTTGGGAGGTGCTTAGCATGCGGAAAATTTATGTGTTCGATACGACACTGCGAGATGGAGAGCAGTCACCAGGTGTGAACCTCAACACGCGTGAGAAAGTGGAGATCGCTTACCAGTTAGAGAAGCTGGGAATTGATCGCATGGAAGCGGGTTTTCCTGCAGCTTCTCCAGGTGATCTAGCTTCTGTTAATGCGGTGGCAAGAGCTGTGAAGAACGTCACGGTAATCGGCCTTTCTCGTTCTAGAGAGACAGATATTGATGCTGTAAAAGAAGCACTACAGGGAGCGCAGGACCCTTGTATTCATATTTTTCTGGCTACATCTCCTATTCACCGCCAGCATAAGCTACGGATGGATAAGGCTCAGGTGCTGGAAACTGCACAGTCTGCTATCCGATACGCTAAAAAATATTTCCCTAAGCTCGAGTTTTCATTAGAAGACGCGGGCCGTACGGAGTATGATTTCATGGCTGAAATGGTCGGCATGGCTATCCGGGAAGGCGCTAATGTTGTTAATATCCCGGATACTGTAGGTTATTTGAATCCTTCGGAGTACGGAGCTATCTTTAAATATCTAAAAGAGAATGTGCCTGATATTGAACGCGTACAGCTTAGTGCCCATTGTCATAACGATCTTGGTATGGCTACAGCAAATACGCTGGCTGCGATTCAGAATGGTGCAGATCAGATCGAAGGAACGATCAACGGTATCGGTGAACGTGCCGGGAACACAGCGATTGAAGAAGTTGCGCTAGCGCTTGAGACACGGGCTGAATTTTTTGGTGCAAAAACATCGCTTACGTTATCTGAGATCTCTCGCACAAGCCGTCTGGTCAGCAAGCTTACAGGTATGGTGGTTCCAGGGAATAAAGCGATTGTAGGAGCTAACGCATTTGCTCATGAATCGGGTATTCACCAGGACGGGATGCTAAAAGAGAAAACTACCTACGAGATCATGACACCGGAGACTATTGGACTTAAAGAGAGCAAGCTGGTACTCGGCAAACACTCTGGACGGCACGCTTTCCGCGATAAGTTGAGTGATCTTGGGTATGATTTGTCCGAAGAAGAGCTGAACACCGCTTTTTCTAGATTTAAGGATTTGGCAGATAAGAAAAAAGAAGTATCAGATGAAGACATTTTGGCTTTGATTGAAGAGAAATTAATTGATACGCCAGAAGTCTTTAAGCTGCAAACGATGTTCGTTACTTATGGTAATGAAGCTGTTCCAACCGCCAAGGTTATTATTGCGGGTCCGGAAGACCAGCCGATTGTAGCTGAGGCCGAAGGTAATGGTTCAGTAGATGCCATCTACAATGCTATTGATAAAGCCACGAATGAGGAAGTTACCCTTGGAGATTATTCGATTAAATCGGTCTCCCGTGGTAAAGATGCGCAGGGTGAGGTTCATGTGGTGCTTTCGCAGGGAGAAGTAGCTGCACAAGGCCGTGGACTTAGCACCGATATTCTAGAAGCAAGTGCCCGCGCTTATATTGATGCGCTGAACAAGCTTCTGGAGAAGCGTAAGACTTACACCAAACGTGATCACGCTAGTCTATAAGATGTACAATGTTATTTTTATTTTCCACTAAGTAGTAAATACGACAGGGATATGCGAGTTATTGCGCATATCCCTGTTTTTTTTTGCAATAAAAAGATCTCCAAGACTGCAATAGGACGCTGTTCAGATTATGTATAGATGGACTATTTACAATAGTTGTTAGGTTGCAAATTTATATCATGAGAAAGAGTCAAGGAGGTTAATGCGGGGGAGTAGAGTACGGGATTCAAAGGATAAAGCTTAGGAAAAGCACGATAAACGGAGTGACAAAGGAGGCATTTTTAATAATGTTATCAAAAAAGAAAATTAGCGCATTGCTCGTAGTATTCTTGCTTGTGACGCAATGGGCTTACAGCTTTGGCTTTGGAGTCAATTCGCAGGCATATGCGAGTGGCAACGGTACTGTAATTGGAGATGACCTCATTACTAGCGTTACGCTTGCTGTATACACCGATGATAAATACACAAATACGGTTACAGAAAGCGTATATGAACTTGATTCCTATTCGGAATTGAACTATACATGGTCACTTCCAGATGGGCATGGATATAAGGATGGGTCCACCTATACCTTTGATCTTCCAACACAGTTTGAACTTTATAACGATCTGAATGGTGATCTTATTTTTGACGATGAGCCTGTAGGGACTTATACCGTCGACAAAAATACTAACCGCGTTGTATTTACATTTAATGCTTATATCGAAACTCACGATAAAGTGGGAGGGACTTTCTCCGTAAGGTCGCTTTTGAGCTCCAAGAAAATTACAGGCTCCACGAAGCAAACCCTGATTTTCCCGATACAAGGCGGTACTCAGACTATTGAGCTTAATTTTAAGCCGAAGGTTAGCTCTACTATAGAAAAAGACGGTTCGCCTAAGCCGCAGTATTATAACCCAACAAGCATCGCTTGGACGGTTGATGTGAATAAGGCACTGGAAAGCGTAAAAAATGCAGTTGTCACCGACACACTTCCTGCGGGATTATCACTGAATACGGTATCTATTGCTGTTTATGAGCTTGATGTGAAGGTCGATGGGACTGTGAGTCTTGGCAATCTAGTGGACAGCAGCAAGTATGATGTGGCAGGATCCACTTTGGGAGAGTTAAAGCTGAAATTTGCGGATAACCCGCTTACTAAGGCTTACCGGATTGGCTTCTCTACGGATATTACTGGTACTGGTGTAGATGCGAAAACCTTTTTGAATGAGGCAGTCTTAACAGGAGATAACGGATTTTCTAAAAAGGCTAGCACTACAGTTACAGTAGGACGTGGCAAACCACTATCGAAAGAGTCCATCAATTACGATGCAGCGAATCAGGTGATTTCCTGGGCTGTTAATTTCAATTACAATGAAAAAACAATTTTAGCGGCAAATGCTATTTTGAAGGATACATTCAATAACACCCAAGATCTAATTCTCAGCTCGGTTAAAGTTTATCCTGTAACGATCGACAGTAATGGCAACGGGGTTAAAAGCGCGGAAATCGCTTCAAGCGAATATACAATAACTCCAACAACTGCAACGGGATTAAATGGTTTTGATCTGAAATTTAACAATGATATAAATTCTGCCTACCGTATTGAATATCAGACAAAGGCAAATGGCAGAGTATTTGATGATGGCAAGATTACGAACAAAGTTACTTATGATGGAAAAACAGAAACGGGTTACAGTGATATCAAGCAGCAAATTCTCCATAAATATTATAGCAACGTTAATTATGCGACTAAGACCCTTGATTGGACTATCCAAATTAACGACGACAGCAAGACTATGGAAAATTTAGTGGTGACGGACACTTTTGGCAATGCCGGATTAAAGCTTGTTCCGGGTACATTAAAGGTTCAACCAACTAAAGGCGGAACTGCTACCGTCCATAGTGTTGTTTACAATGCGCATGATCCGGTTGCAGTAAACGATGGATTTGTGATTACTTTTAATGCGCCGATAAATGAACCTTACACAATTACTTATACAACAAGCTTTAACTATGATTGGCTGGCTCCGGGCAAAACTCAATTCACTAATACAGGTGCACTCGATTGGAAAGAAACGGTTAATGGGGTGCAGGAGTCTAAGCATAAAGAAGCGACCGTAATCTTTAATCCAAGAGATGAGGTTAAAAACAATGGGAAGAAGAGTGGTTCCTACAATGCTGTAACTAAGGAAATCACTTGGAACATTGGGGCTAATTATAATCAGAAAACGTTAAACCAAGCTCAACTGGTTGATACCATTTCAGCTGGCCAAGTTGTAAATATGGATTCTGTGAAAGTGAATAAATGGGAGTATGGAAAGGATGGAAATCCTTCTCCTCAAGCTAGTGTGAATTCCGCGGACTATAAAGTGGAGCTGGATGGCAGTGAGCTGAAGGTGACATTTAATAAAACGATTAATTATGCGTTCTACGTCACTTTCAAAACAACGTTCGCGGATCAAGCGATTGATTCAAATGAAATTAAAAATACAGCTACGTTATATGACGGTGCGAAAGTAGAGTCCGCTAAACTGCAAGCTTCTGTTAATATCCCTCAGGGCGGGGAATACGTTAACAAAGAAGGTGCGCAGGATGGCAATAAAATACATTGGACGGTTTACATCAACCGTAACCAATCTTTTGTAAAAGAAGCGGTAATTACGGATATTCCAAGCGACAATCAAATCCTGCTGTCCAATACATTCCATGTCTACAAAACGAAAGTTGCAAGCAATGGGGATGTAACATCGACCAACCAAGAATTGGTGAGTGGTACAGATTATAAGCTGGAAATCACTACGGATAATGACGGAAAAGAAAGCTTTAAGCTTAGTTTCCTGAAGGATATTTCCGAAGCTTATATTTTGAAATATGACTCCCTGATCACAGCGCAAAACAATGATAAGGTAACCAATAAGGTTAGTTTCGATGGTAAAAACATCAAGGTAGTTCCAGGTGTAAGCACCGAGGAAATTATCGTTAAGCTCTCTAGCGGCTCCGGCACAGGAAGCGGCGTAAGAGGACCGTTGACGATTACCAAAGTAGAAGACGGGAATACGAGTAAGGTGTTAAGTGGGGCCGTTTTTGATCTGTATCGGGTAGTTGATGCCGATAAGATCTGGATTAAGGAAGGCACTACGGATACAAACGGGATACTTGAATTTACCAAACTAACAGGTGGGAAATATATATTAATTGAGAAAACAGCGCCTGCTGGTTATGTTCTTGATCAAACACCACATGAAGTGACTATTTCTTCGACGACAGGGATAAGCCTTGAGGTAAAAAACAAAGTTCCGACACCAACAGCAACGCCTATACCGACTGTAACGCCCGCACCAACAGCAACGCCTATACCGACTGTAACGCCCGCACCAACGGTAACACCAACGCCAGCGCCAACAGCAACACCAACGCCAGCGCCAACAGCAACACCAACGTCGACACCGACAGCAACACCAACGCCAGCGCCAACAGCAACGCCAGCGCCAACAGCAACACCAACGTCGACGCCAACAGCAACACCAACGTCGACGCCGACAGCAACGCCAACGTCGACACCGACAGCAACGCCAACGTCGACGCCGACAGCAACACCAACGTCGACGCCGACAGCAACACCAACGTCGACACCGACAGCAACACCAACGTCGACACCGACAGCAACACCAACGTCGACACCGACAGCAACACCAACGCCGACTCCAGAGGAACCGACAGGTCCTATCTGGACACCATCACCGACACCGGAAGTAGTCGTTACTTCTACACCAACAGCAACACCAGTTGTGGTGGCAACACCTTCGCCAACACCGATGGTAACGCCAGTGTCGACGGCAACGCCAACGGTTACGCCAACAGCTACTCCAAGCCAGCCTGTGGCAACTAGTACGCCTGTTGTTCCGCAGGTAACTCCACCTGTGCAGAAAGAGATTACCAATGAAGATGTTCCTATTGAAGGTGAAATTCCACTTGGGGGAGTGCCAAGCTTGGGAGATGAGCCGGGACATGGTAAAGTGACTATTACTAAGGATGGCAAATGGGTCTACACACCTGATCCGGGCTATATTGGTAAAGATAAATTCACCATTATTGTTACAGATGAGAATGGAAATGAAGAAGAAATCCTCATAGAGATTGATGTGGAGGAAGTACCAAAGGGTACAGTTACTGAGCCGGGAAATAACAGCAATAAACCGACTCAGCTTCCGAAAACAGGAGAAGACAGCGCGTTTCCGATCTACTTAGCTGGTGGAAGTCTGGTGCTTTTAGGGGTTGTATTAACAAGACGATTCAAACGTAATAACTAGGAAGGTAATAATAAAGACACCCGGTTTTATCCGGGTGTCTTTATTATGTCTTGATAGGTTATTTAGCTCATCGCACTCTATGGTTAAGCTGTTCCCATTGCTCGTACCATTGCTCAACGCTGGCTGGAAGATTAATGTTAAGCTCCTGCTGGAACAAATCCTTGAGCAGCTTGTACTGCTCTTCCACAGCGGAACGTTCTCCAATGCTGTCGTAGACCTTCATTAATCCTAAATGCCCTTGTTCAAAATAAGGCTGTAGCTGCACTACTCGTTGATAGACAGTAACGGCCTCGGCAATTCTGTTGCTTTCTATATAAAATTGGGCTATGCCCATTGCATGGTGCAGCCAAATGGTACGAAGGCGTTGCCGCTCACTTTCAGCCCATAAATAATCATAATCGTCATAGTAATCTCCAGAATAAAGCTCGAATAAAACTTGATGCTCCGCACAATTAACTTCACTGATGGTTTCCAGAGCCAGGATACCCTGTTCCCACTTATCTACATCAATCAACATTGATCCGGTTTCAAGGGTATAGCCTTCCCCCCCGCTAAGGTTGCTGATATGCAGGTCGACTTCATTCTGCTTTAAGCATTGCCGGACTTGATAAATTGTTGTATAGAGATGGGTAGAGGCCTTTTTCAGATTGAAGTCTGGCCACAGCAGTTCAATCAGCATGTCTTTACTTACGAAGCGGTTGCGATTATGGAGCAAAAAGGCAAATAACTCTTGGGCCTTAGAGGTTCTCCAACGCAGATTATTCAGAGATTGTCCGCCTCGTTCAAAACGAAGCGATTGAAGACAACGAATGGTTACCTCTTCTTTTGCAATTATGAGTTTTGGTGCAAGTGACAATCTTTCTTCTAACCGCTGGACAGCTTTCAATAGTCGGTCATTTCGCACAGGCTTCAAAATATAATCGAGCGCATTAATCTCAAAAGCCTCCACAGCATAATGGTTATACGCGGTAACGAAGATAATATTTGCATTTGGACAGGCCTCTTGGAGCATCTCCGCAGCTTGAAGACCATTAATTTCAGGCATTTCAATATCAATAAAAATAACGTCAGGATGATAAGACGGAGCCTCTAGAATGGCCTGTGAGGGGTCCGTATAGGAAGCGGCTATATGTAAAGATGGTATTTTTTTTAACATAAACTCTAATTTCACAAGGGCAAGCCGTTCATCGTCAACTAATATTGCCTGAATCATTATTAATCACCACTCAGATATAGTATTTTAGCCAAAATACGTCGAATCCTTACTTGATATTTCGGTTCACAATAGTTTGTCTGTTAATCAGAAAGTTTTCGAAGCGGATTTTTTTTGTCAGAAGGAATAATAAAACTCACAGAAGTTCCTTTCCCTTCGGAGCTTTTAATCTGCAGCCCTTTTCCGTAGACCCGCAGCAGCCGTTTATGTGTATTTAAAAATCCGATTCCTCTTTCATCATTAGACGGATTGCTGAGCAACTGCTGGAGTTGTTCGTTTTTCATGCCTTGGCCATTGTCTGATATCGTGATTTCAATATCGCCAGCTTGTTCCTTGATGGTTATGGACACCGTTCCTCCTTGGGAGCGACTCAAAATACCATGCCGGACAGCATTTTCAACCAGTGGCTGTATAGTCAGAGGCGGCAGCTGAAAATGCAAGCTTTCCTCATAATCCCAAAGAATGGTCATCCTATCTTCAAAGCGCTCCTTCTCTATGTAGAGGTAGGCATGAACAAGCTCAAGCTCTCGTTCAATCGGTATCATAGGCTCAGCATTCAGGAAATTGAAGCTTAAACGCAAATAAGAGCTGAAGGCATCCACAAGGTGACTCATTCTATTAATATCAAAAGAAGCCAGCGCGGATATTGAATTTAATGTGTTGAACAAGAAATGTGGTTGTATTTGCGCTTGAAGATAGGCAGCTTCCACACGAAGCCGTTCGTTTACGGACTGTTTTAGATCTGTTAAGGAGCGTACACGGGCCTTCAGCTCTATTGCATTCATAGGCTTCATTACATAGTCATTTGCACCTGAAATAAAACCGGTATAAATATCTTCCGCTTGGCCTCGTGCCGTCAGAAGCAGAATGGGAAGCTCAGCAATGGTGTAACGTTCACGAATTCTATGCGCCAGCTCATACCCGGACATTTGTGGCATCATTACATCTGTAATAATTAAATCCCACTGAACGGTATCCAGCAATAGTAAAGCATCGTTTCCGCTGGTCACCGTAACGATTTCATAGTCCTTGATGGAAAGTACGTTGGTAAGTATTTTTAGATTAACCGGATCATCATCTACAGCCAGAAGCTTGGGTCTCCTTCCATGGTCTGATGAAACGATACCCGGTGCGGTTAATTTGGATAAAGTGATCATAGATGGCGTGTCTGAGAATTCAGTTATAGAGGGCAGTTCTGAACTCAATACCCGGCTGGTTGAATCGTATAATGGCATTGTGAATGTAAAGGTAGTACCTTCTCCAAGTGTAGAGACTACACTTATTTTCCCGCCGTGAAGTTCAACTAACTGCTTGCTGGTGCTTAATCCAAGCCCGATGCCACCGCTAACTTCGTTCATGCTGGAATCGCCCTGTTCATAGGGCTGGAAAGCTCTGAGCAACGTCTCCTCGTTCATGCCAAGACCCGTATCCGTAATATGAATCTGCGCCGATTTTTTATGAATATCTGCATGGATTTTTATCGTGCCTACAGTCGTATATTTAACAGCATTTTGAAGCAGATTGAACAAGATCTGAATGAGTCTTTTTTCATCAGCCACAATAGAAGGGAATGAATCTGGTATTTCTGAGATTAAGGTTAAAGATTTCCCTTCCGTTAAGAATTTGAGCATATCAAGCACACCCACTGCGAAGGATTGGATCTTAAGTTCTCTGAGCTGCAATTGTATATTGCTTTCACGGAGCTGGGATTGATCCAGCAGATCGTCTACCAGAAGAGACATACGTCTTCCAACGGTAATGAGCAGTTTTAAATTCTCAGCATTTTGATGCGTTACAGTGTCACGCTCGCTGTCCAGGACAGTTTCGGCAATGTTAATGATACTGTACAGCGGATTTTTTAATTCATGTGAGGTGTTAGCCAAAAAAGCATCCTTTTGTGTAACACTTCTCTGCAGGCTGTGCGCCAGTTTTTCTGTCTCCTTGGTATTCCAGTGATATCGCTTAAATCCAAAAGTCGCAAAGCACAAAAAGGCGATAATTAGATCAAAAGGATAATAGGTAACGTTAACCCAGTTATAATTCTTGAACATTCCCCAAAGTGTGCTGTTAACGATGGCAAACATAGATAACAACAGGAAAATAGAGCCTTCGTAATTTTTAACAATAGATCTCAGAAAAAGAATTACGACACCTAATGCTAAAACTAATAAATTTATGCCGAAAATCAGTGTGTGAAATTCATAATAGTGAACAACGGGTCCAAATAATATGAACAGGATGTCTACTACGGACAGGATGGTTAGGATACGAATACTTTTTATTTTTAAATCCGTGAACAAAAGATGTTTGCTTGTCTGCAGGATAAAAATAAATACAGCAATATAAGAGATGTAAAATAGTTTGAAATTCCATTGATAGTTCAAGGGAAATACGTGCAATAGAAGCCTGTCATCATCTATGAGTACGGTAGTTATAGCGGATATTACCAGTAGAAAAAAATAGATCAACATCTTTTGCCGCAGCCCAATTATATATAAAATAACAGCATATACAGCGTGCAGTATTAGAACAACACATAATAGCAACTGTAGGCTAATAGAGAGCAGTCTTTCCTGTGTTAAAGCTTTTTCGCTGCCAAATACAATCGTTTTAGAAATTCCTCCCGTTTGGGAAAAGGAATAGTTGGCTACATGGATCACAATTTCAAGTTCACTTTTATCGGTTGTAAAGGATACTGAATAAGGCAGTATGTACGGAATATAGTGTTCTTTACTCTCAGCAGGAGTGCCAGAGCTGTCCAGCCGTTCACCGTTGATATACACTTCTGAAGAGGACCGAGCTCCGGAAATTAGAAGACTATAGGATTGCTTCTTATGATTATCTGTTAGGACACGTAGCCGATAGGAGCCGTAGCCATAAGCAGATTTATCGCTATCGCTAAGGGCATCTTTCCAGTTCCCCGGGACTTGTATATATTTTGCAGGAGCAGCAGTTACAGATTGTTCGTTGAATGAAGGAAGCAGCATACCCGGATAGAACTCCCACTGCCCACTTAAAATAAGGAGTTTGTCCTGATTCCATTGTTTATCCCGTAAATCCAACACACCATTGATCAGTGGTGGTTGTGTGGTGTGCGGAGAAATCTTTACCCATAGGATACGGAATCCAGTGAGTATAATAAGAAACAATGCGATAATTAAGAAGAGTTTTCTTTTAGTCATAGTAGTTAAACATTATTCGACAACAAACTATATATTCCTCTCTTCAGCCTATTTCAAAAAATCCAAAAAAATTTATGTATAGGTTGCAGGGGAGAACGATTGGTTGGCGTCTAACGTTATGAAGGTGAAGGAGGGGAGAAAGCTGGAAGAGGCAGAATGGATTGCTGCTGTGCTGAACGGTCAACATCAAGCCTTTGGGCATTTGGTGACACGTTACCAAGGCATGGTATACAGAGTATGCGTCAAAATCACAGGAGAAGCCGAATCGGCCAAAGATATGGCCCAGGAGGTTTTTATAAAAGCATATAAAGCGCTCCCCTCTTTCAGAGGACAATCCTCCTTCTCGACATGGCTGTATCGGATTGCCTACCGAACCTGTCTGGACTGGAAACGGGCCAACGATAGGGAGTGGAAGTACCGAAGTGCAGCTGATTACACAGAAAATGATTGGGTAACGTCTCAAACTCCGGAGCATGAGGTACTTGAGCAGGAAACATCAGCTGAATTAGGAGAGAATGTGAACAGTCTGGCGGAACCGTACCGGTCGGTCGTCCAGCTGTACTATTTTCAGCGGAATTCCTATCAAGAGATTGCAGAGCAAAAGGGAGTTTCCGTGAAAACAATCGAATCGCAGCTTTATCGAGCCAGACAGATGATGCGTAAACAAAGGGAGGAATGGCGATGAATTGTGCAATAGTGAAGGAATGGATGCCACATTATATAGACGGCCTACTGTCTCCAGAGATGGAGCTGAGTATCCGATTGCACATAGAGTCATGTCCTGATTGCGCAGAGTGGCTGGAGGAAGCCAAAGCAATGTCGGAGCTGTGGTCGGAAATGGATGCTGACAGAGAACAGTTGCAGGCGCAGATGGACTTCCCGGATCTCGCAGCAGATGTTATGACACATATTGAGCAGCTCGAAACAGGGCGCAGATCACGAGCGACTAAGGCAACCAATGTAAGACGTCGTTCTGCCCCAAAAACCTCATGGATTCATTATGGAGTGGCTGCTTGCCTCAGTTTGTTATTGTTGCAGTTTGGGGTATTTGAGAATTTGGCCTATGGCATTACCGAAATAAACGGCCATATGTCGAATTCAGTAACCCAGTGGTTTGGTGGCTTTGGGAGATAGTAATAAAATAATTGATCATCAATAGATGTTTAAATTGGCTAAAGTTTTGCTACCCAAATTTTAGGAGGATGTATTATGATTAAGAAGAGACGTTGGCTCACTTTTATGCTGGCTATGATACCTGGAGTAGGTCATTTGTACTTAGGCTTTAAAAAGCAGGGTTTACAGTTTATGATCGGGGCCTCCTTATGTATAATGTTTATTCCGTCCGAGCCCTTGATCTTCCCGTTTGCCCTGGCGGCGCTGTGGTTTTATCAGTTGTTTGATGCCCTGCAGAAGGCGGCTTGGATGAAAATAACGGCTGCTGAACACGAACGAATGATGTTTCATCCAGACAGCTTCGGAGCCCCTTGGACCATGGGTATGTCCTCTATGCCTGGATATCCACATGAAGAGATCAATCCAGCTTGGGTGGGAATCGGCTGTGTTGTTGCTGGGTTCCTTATGTTGGTAATCACAGCTTTCCCTACCCTTTGGGATATGCTGACTGAGATCAACATCGGCACGATCTTATTATCAGTGGGTCTGATTGCGTACGGACTGAAGATGTTAAGGAACAATACGAGAGCATAAGAAACGGGGATTTAACTATGGGGAGATGGAAAATAGGAAGTTTCACAGCAGCCTTGGGCTGCATTGCCCTTGGTGTCATTATCGTGATGGCTCAGTATGATATGATCAGCTATGAGGTGCTTGGTTTTTTATGGCCGGCGTTGTTGGTCTTATTCGGACTTGAGATGTTGATTAGACTTTTTATCAAATCCGATGTCAAAAGCCGTGTAAGCGGCTGGGCCATCCTGTTAATTATTGTACTGATCGGAGCAAGTGCTGCTCAGACAGTAATGGCTGGAGGTTCACTCAGCAATCTGATCGGTAATACACATCTAACTCCGCTTAGTGGGAATGTGGAAGTGAAAGAGAATATTACGACGCTCAAAATCGTACTTCCAAGTGGAAAAGTAAAGGTTGAGGGTGTAGCTGGAGGCTCTTTGGATTATGAGGGGAGTTTACTGCTGCCTGGAAACTCGCAAAGTGATGCTGAAAGTGCGCTGGAAAAGAAATGGAAGGTTAGTACTGAAGGAGATACACTGATTATGGAGCTTGATACCGATCATAATTGGTTCTCTAATATTCAGTTTGGATTCAATACCAAAAGTCCTTATTTAAATATAAGTGCACCCAATAACCTTGCTGTTGAGGTTGAGACAAGTGATGGCTCTATAGAAGCCTGGAATCTTAAGTCAGGTATAGAGGTTGAGACAAGTAATGGTGCATTAAATATTCATGATATTGTCGGCGAAGTGGATGCACATACCAGCAATGGGTCACTATCCGTACAGAATATCCAAGGTGAAGTTGAACTTGTGAGCTCTAATGGAGCCATAGTATTGGATAACATTGATGGGGCGTTGTCAGCCAAGAGCAGCAACGGCAAAATTACTATAAACTCAGCAGTGACCGGAAACTGGAAATGTACATCCAGTAACGGAAAGATTATAGTGGGCTTGCCGGCCGTGTCGGATGCGAAAATTATTGCAGATACAAGCAATGGCTCGCTGAAGGGGAATGTACCCTGGGATCGGGACGGCGATAGCTATGGTACCGCTGTGCTTGGTAAAGCCACGTATACTGTGGATTTAAGCACGAGTAATGGAAGTGTGACCGTGGACACAGCTGAATAAGTATGAGTAAAAGGGAGCTGAGGCTTCAGCGAATGGATTCTGCTGAGGCCTCAGCTCCTTTTGTGATAGAACTTACCTACCAAGCATAGGCTTTAGGGGCTTCACCGCCGGGTCCAGGGAATATTTCATCTAGTCGTTTAAGCACAGCTTCATCTAGTACAATCTCAAGACTGCGCAGCGCACTCTCAAATTGCTCCAGTGTGCGGGGGCCGATAATAGGAGCTGTTACAGCAGGATTAGCCAGTAGCCAAGCAAGAGCGACATTATCCTGTGGTTCTCCCAGCTCCATACATAAGCTGGCAAAAGCCTCAAGCTGGCTCTTGTGCTGCTCTACACGATCTGCATTTCCGCCACTTCGGCTGCCCTCTATTTTTTTGAGTGCATTTCTTCCGAGCAGACCTCCATCGAGTGGGCTCCAAGGAATAATACCTAGCCCCAGATGGCGAGCGGCTGGCAAAACTTCAAGTTCAGGAAGCCGACAGGTCAGACTGTATTTATGCTGCTCTGAGACTAGTCCAAGAAAACCACGAGCCTTAGCTTCTTGTTGAGCTACGGCGATATCCCAGCCTGCGAAGTTACTGGAACCGACATAACCAATCTTGCCTTGATTCACAGCCAGCTCGAAAGCCCCCCAGAGCTCTTCCCAGGACGTACTGCGGTCTATATGATGCATCTGGTACAATTCAATATGATCGGTCTGAAGACGCTGCAGGGACCCTTCAAGATGGCGGCGAATGATATATGAGGATAATCCTTCTTCATCATTAGGACCATCAAGCTTATCATTCATGGCTCCATAAACTTTGGTGGCTAGTACAACCTTTTCCCGCCGCCCGCCGCCTTGTTTAAACCAGCGTCCGATAATGGTTTCAGTCAGGCCAGAATTTTCGCCCCAGCCGTAAATGTTAGCGGTATCAAAAAAATTAACACCTGCATCCAGTGCAGCGTCCATGATGCGGAAGGCTTCTTTTTCATCCGTCTGTGGGCCAAAATTCATCGTTCCTAGACATAGGCGACTGACCTTCATGCCGGATTTGCCAAGCTTTGTATAATGCACTTCGCATTCACTCCTTTGATAGATGACTTCATAGTAATTGTAAACATCTTCAGAACTAAGAGCAAATATGCTCAGCATTCACGGTGGTGTTCTGATTCTTACTGTTTATAGGCTATACCTATCAGCTCAATAGAATCTATATCTTTGTCCTTTACGACTGGGTATGATACAACAATATAAAGAAGAACTATGTCTGTTAGAGCAGAAAACTTGAGGAGTGACTGAGATGAGTGAAGTTAAAAAAATCGCCGTTATCGCAGGGGACGGTATTGGACCAGAAGTTGTAGCAGAAGCGGAAAAAGTATTGAAAGTAACAGAAGAAGTATTCGGTTATGCCTTTGAAACAGAGCATGCATTATTTGGCGGTATCGCTATAGACGAGAAGGGCACTCCGCTGCCGGAAGATACACTTGAAATCTGTCGTAGCGCAGATGCTGTGTTATTGGGTGCTGTTGGTGGACCGAAATGGGATAATAATCCAAAGGAACTTCGTCCTGAAACCGGACTGCTCGGAATTCGCAAAGCACTGGGGTTGTTCTCCAACCTGCGTCCAGCTGTCGTATTTGACTGTCTTAAGGATGCTTCGACTTTGAAGCCTGAAGTCCTGGAAGGCACAGATCTTATGGTAGTTCGCGAACTGACTGGCGGGATTTATTTCGGAGATAAATTGCGCCGTCAAGGAGAACATGGTGAAGAAGCTGTGGACACCTGTGTATATAACGTAATGGAAGTAGAACGAATTGTCCGCCAAGCTTTTGAAATTGCCGGCAAGCGCCGCAATAAACTGGCGAGTGTTGATAAAGCGAATGTACTTGAAACTTCACGTTTGTGGCGTGAGGTTGTGAATAAGATCGCTCCAGAATATCCGGAGGTAGAGGTAGAGCATGTACTGGTTGATAACTGCGCAATGCAGCTGCTGCGCCGTCCATCTAGCTTTGACGTTATCGTTACTGAGAACATGTTTGGTGATATCCTAAGCGACGAGGCTGCTATGCTGACAGGTTCTATCGGTATGCTTGCTTCGGCTTCGATGGGTGACGGCAACTATGGTCTCTACGAGCCCGTTCACGGCTCTGCTCCTGATATTGCCGGACAAGGGCTTGCGAACCCGATCGCAACAATCTTGTCACTGGCCCTTATGTTCCGCTTAACCTTTGGTTATGAGGATGCTGCTGCTGCAATCGAAGCTGCAGTTGCTGCAGTATTGGATGCAGGACACCGTACAAGTGATATCGCCGTGGATAAGAGCAAAGCGATCAGTACAACTGAAATGGGCGACCTGATTGTTGCAGCAATCCGCAAAGCTTAATTATTAGTTTATAATGATTACAAATAAATAATTGATCTAATCTTGACTTTGATTTTGTGCGATGATACCATTTGTTTAGTAGACAAGATATTATCGATTTCTGCAAATTTCAATATATTTCAGTATATTGAGAGATACAAATGGTACTTTTTCTTACATAATCAGAGGGAGGATTCTAGCAATGGCGGAACGTTTAGTAGGTAGACCGGCTCCCGATTTTACTATGGAAACCGTATCAGGTGATGGTAAGGATTTTGGTAAAGTAAGCTTGTCTGATTATCGTGGCAAATGGCTTGTATTCTTCTTCTATCCGCTTGATTTCACATTTGTGTGTCCAACTGAAATCACAGCTCTCAGTGACGCAGCAGCACAGTTTGAAGCACTTGATACAGCGATTCTCGGCGCAAGCATCGATTCGATCCACAGCCACAAAGCTTGGATCAATACCCCTAAGGATTCTAATGGCCTGGGTCGTTTGAATTTCCCACTTGCAGCTGATATTACGAAACAAGTCTCTAAAGACTATGGCATTCTGATTGAAGAAGAAGGTATCGCATTGCGTGGTTTGTTCATAATCGATCCTGAAGGCGAATTGAAATATCAAGTCGTTAACCACAATGATGTAGGCCGCAGCGTGGAAGAAACACTTCGTGTTCTGCAAGCCTTGCAATCTGGTGGTTTATGCCCAATGAACTGGAAGCCGGGAGATAAGAATCTGTAAATTTTAGACCGTTATCATAGTGATCCTTGATATTCTGATTTCTACCTCCTTGCAGAAAATTTTCTGTAAGGGGGTTTTTTGCTCCAAAAGATCTTGTATATCTAAATAGATTTGAAAATAGGCGCGAAAAGTTATATTATGTCCTCGAGTGGAGGAATCTCCATTGGGGTAATGTAATACAATAATAAACAATCAAAGGGTTATTTCTAAGGAGGGCGAACAAATATGAGCTTTTGCTGTGGAGCGAGTATGGTAGGAACAAAGGGGACCCTAAAACATTATCGCACGCAAGTCCATAATGTTCCCCTGCTTTTTTGTCCGGTATGTCATCGTGTGGAGGTTCACTACAAGGTCGAGAATGAATATGAGATCTTAGCGGAATATGCACATGGAGATGGTGTTACCGACGTGGACTTTCAGGACTATGTCATGGAAGACGAAACTGCAATATTCGAGAACGTCATTAACGTCGAGAGTGAAGATCCTCTAGCCGTTGTACGCAATCAAATCGATATGGCGCTTGACCTGCTAGCTGTAGCCAAACAGATTGAGGATACCAAGTGGGAACGGGAATTGAAAAAAAGGTTAGCTGTGATGAGTCAGCGCCGTCTACGCCTGCAACAAAAGGCATAAGTTTATTACTAATTTTTTGGGCATGCCCCATTTTTCCATGTAAGCCTCCGCAATCGCGGGGGCTTTTTAGCTTTTTATAATCCTTTTTAGTTTTTCGTGATCCTTTTTAGATTTTTTTAAATCATTTAGGCGAATAAATAGCGATAAATATAATTTGATGTGATGTTTCATATGTCTTTGGAATCATTTTATGAATTTTTTTACCATTCGACAGTTTCTCCGATTGCGTTGTCTAGTTCTCTTGGATATGATTGGAATATAATTGAACCGGTTGGAAAAAGTGCAACGATTACCGAATGTTCTGGCGGCTTCGTCATACACTCAAATACATAGTAATTTGATGTCGCTTAAGCGTCTTCGTCAAATGCAGTAAAAGGGGGAACTTCGTATCGTGATTAGCCAATATCAAGAAAGTCTTCTATTACCGGGAAGAACCTATCAAACTGGACCTGTGGATACTACATACGAGGATGTTCTAGAGAATATTGACAGCGGAATCATGCTTTTTGATGAAGAGGGAGTTATAAGTTTTGTAAATAAGCAAATGTACGGGATGCTTGAGCTTACCCGTCACTCTCTTGTGGGCTGCACATTTTCCCATCTGCTGTCTAATGTTCGACTGAGCCGTTCCAAGAAAAAACAAGTACTGCAGAGCTACAGAGAGATGGTATACAAAGGAAAATCAAATTATGAGTTTCTAGACGAGTATGGCCGTTACTGGAAGGTTACTTTATGCTGCGGAGAGCAAATGAAAGGCTGTTATTTGTTCACTGTCAAGGAAATCTCGGATTATAAGTTAATCGAACAAACGGCTTACCAGAACGATAGCTTGGCTATGCTAGGCAAATTATCCGCATCTATTGCCCATGAAATCCGCAATCCGTTGACCGCGATCCGGGGATTTATTCAACTGCTTCATCCATACTTGCATCAACTGGGGAAAGAGGAATATGCCAAGATTATATTGGCCGAGATCGATCGTGCGAACGATATTATCCATGAATTTCTGTCCTCCTCTAAGCCGTCAGTTCCGCAGGTGGGGATGATACCCGTGTCCGCATTGCTCAAGGAGGTTGTTCTCCTTACAGAGAGCGAAGCTTTAATGAAGGGCTGCCAGATCAATCTTCATCCTCTTCAAGAGGACATGGTGATTTCTGGCGATGTCAAACAGATGAAGCAAGTTGTGCTTAATATGATTAGAAATGCAATGGAGGCTGTAGCGGATCGAGAAGATGATTCGATGGGGAAAATCGAGGTTGGTGCCCGCAGAGAAGGCTCTGAGGTCCGTATGTTCATATCTGACAACGGTAAAGGAATGGATATTCGTACACTGGACAGGTTATTTAATCCTTTCTTTACTACCAAAGAGAATGGTACAGGATTGGGTCTTTCCGTAAGTGACCGCATCATCAAAAATCATGGCGGATGCATTTCTGTTAGCAGCAGAGTTAACGAGGGTACTCATTTTGTGATCTCTTTGCCATTAATCCATTAGAATAAGTAATAAGAGGCTGATCCCTGCGGATAATACAGATGCGGAGATCAGCCTTTGCTTATGTTACAATGGGTGTTGGTTTGGGGAAACAAATGGAGGGAATCACAATGAATATAGAATACAACAGTGGTGTTGCCAACAATGTGCAGGGTGATGCCCTTATCTTTATTATTTCTGAGTCTGAGGTCGAAAATGGAGGCTTTTCCGAGGGCTGGGATGACAGAATTCGCCTATTGGGAAAGGCAGGTTTATTTAAAGGCAAGCTTAATCAGACTTATGTACTACCTGCTGAGAATTCATCTGGTTGTCCTGTTGTTATTTTGGTTGGCAGGGGGGACCAACTTCTCACGACTGAGGATCTAAGGCAAATGGGGGCTCAGACAGCCCGTGCAGCACTTCGTTTGAAGGCGCTCAAGCTGGTATTTGAAGTGCCGGAAAAATTACAGGAGCTTACCGTAGAGAAGGATGTGACTTCTATTGCTTATGCGCTGACGGAGGGGCTAATGCTTGGTTCCTATCGTCGGGCTACCTATAAGCAGGTGCAGTCTTTTTATACAGGCCCAACAGCAGTTGTTTTCACTATAAAAGAGAAATTAGAGGGTACTGCCGGGCGGGATTGGACTCAAGGCATTCAGAAGGGGCTAGCTTTCGGTGAGGCCACGAATTTGGCGCGGAGCTTGACCAACATGCCTGGTAATCTATTGACCCCCTCAGACCTTGCTGTGGCCGCTATAGAGATTGCTGAGCGATATGGCTTTCCTTCTGAGGTGCTGGACGAACGGGAAATTGAGCAAAAAGGAATGGGCGGATTACTCGCCGTCGGAAAAGGAAGTGTAAACCCTCCACGAATGATCGTCATCCGTTATCAGGGGACAGGGAATTGGGATAATGTAGTGGGGCTTGTAGGGAAGGGAGTTACCTTTGACACCGGCGGGATCTCCTTAAAAAGAGCACCAGGTATGGAAGAGCTGATTAGTGATATGGGAGGGGCAGCGGCTGTACTCGGAGTAATGGAGGCGCTTGGCCGCTTACGTCCACGAATTAATGTCGTTATGGTTATTCCTTCTGCGGAGAATATGCCATCGGCCAATGCTTTTAAGCCTGGAGATGTTATTACCTCCATGAGCGGACGAACGATAGAAGTGTTGAATACCGACGCTGAAGGCAGAATTGTCCTAGGAGATGCGCTGACTTATGCTCGGGAATGGGGAGCGAAACGTATTATCGATGTAGCTACGCTGACAGGCGCTGTGTTGTCCACTTTGGGAGATATAGCAACAGGTGCTGTGACTAATGATGAAGCGTTTCTGGAGCGATTTCTGACCGCTTCAAGCTATTCAGGGGAAAAGGTCTGGCAGCTTCCGGCATACCCGGAATTTCGTGAAATGCTAAAGAGCGAGGTTGCCGATATCCGTAACACTGCTGGAAGATATGGTGGAGCTACTACAGGCGGATTATTTGTAGGTGAGTTTGCTGAGGGCTTGCCATGGATTCATCTAGATATTGCTGGCACTGCATATGTATCTAAAGAACGTGGAGTTAATCCTAAGGGAGCAACAGGTGTCATGGTTCGTTCTATCATTCAGTGGCTGCTGAGCGAAAGCGAGATCTAAACATCCGGGGAGCTGTCCGTTCTAAACAACAAGGGGTGTTCCCTAAACCAGACTCTGGTTTAGGGAACACCCCTTTATTGAAATCCAAGAGCAGAAGCTTAAACAGTACCACTGGATTTTTTGGCCTTCGATTGGGAAGTGTAGGATTGAATGCCGTTCATAATTTTATCGCGAGTTCCCTTATTCTTCAGTAAATATACTGCTCCCAATGCGACTGTTGTAAATAATGTCTTTTTGGTATTCATAGGAATTACCTCCTTGGTATTGTCTGTAGTTGCTTATAACAAACATACCCGTTAGTTAAGGAGGCTAAACGATAAATCTCTATTTATTGCTCGTTTTACAAGCTTACTTCTTGTTGTTAACCGGTGTTGAACAACAAGAAAGAGGGGAATCCATCGATGCTGCCGAGCAGCTTTTTCCTTTATCACAGCCTGCACAAGCGCCCTGCTTCCCCTTTTGCACATGTCGATAGATGGTCCAGCCAGAATAACCGAAAATTAAGGCGACAATCACAACATTTATCATAATGGTACCCCACTTTCATCATGAGAATCTTATAATTTACAAGTCTACGACCATCCTAATAACCGTCCGCCTTGAAAAATAATTAAAGATACGATATACGCCAGAACGAGAGAATACCCCATGGAGAAGAAGGTCCATTTCCAAGATGCTGTTTCTTTTTTGATCACCCCTACAGTAGCCAAACAAGGAATATATAGCAGGATAAAGGCCATAAAGCTGATCGAACTCAATGGTGTGAAGACTTGAGAAATTTGATTTTCTAAACCAGCAGCATCTGGTGCATGATAGATGATATTCATGGTAGAGACTACGACCTCTTTTGCCAAAAAGCCCGGAACCAATGTAGAGCCAGCCTGCCATGTTCCGAAACCAAGCGGTGCCAGTAGCGGTGCGATCATACCTCCAAACTTAGCCAGGAAGCTGTGATCCATGTCCACATCAAACCCGCCAGGACCCGCATAAGACATAAACCAAATAATTGCTGAGCCTGCAAGAATAATAGTTCCAGCTTTTCGCAGGAAACCTTTGCCCTTTTCCCAAGTGCTGCGCGATAAGGTCTTGATCTGCGGCATACGATAAGGTGGAAGCTCGATCATGAAAACTGAGGATTCATTTTTGAATAAATATTTAGAGAATACCTTACAAAGAATCAGCGCAAACACAATACCCATCACATACATGGACAGAACTGCTACGGCCTCTTGCGCCGGGAAAAATACTGCTGCGAATAAAGCGTAAACAGGCAGTCTCGCAGAACAGGACATCAGTGGCATTAGCAAGGTGGTCAGCATTCGGTCTTTGGGCTGTTCGATGCTGCGCGCCGCCATTATGGCAGGTACATTGCAGCCGAAGCCAATGATGAATGGAATAAATGCTTTTCCGTTTAGTCCCATACGTTCCATCGTGCTGTCCATTAATAAGCAAACCCGAGCCATGTATCCTGAATCCTCCAAGAAGGAAATGATCAGGAAGAGAATGAAGATTTGCGGGACAAAGACGAGGACGCCCCCTACACCGCTAATTAATCCATCGACGATCAGGGCATGCGTGAAGCTGGATGCTCCAAGCGTCTGTAGCAGGGAATTGGCTCCATCACTAATCGGTCCGGAGATCAGGCCATCGAGGAGATCTGA
This sequence comes from Paenibacillus sp. FSL H8-0315, assembly GCF_038005365.1. NCBI lineage: Bacteria > Bacillati > Bacillota > Bacilli > Caryophanales > Paenibacillaceae > Paenibacillus > Paenibacillus sp. FSL H8-0315. The sequence continues at coordinate 4,785,064 of NZ_JBBOTA010000001.1, forward strand.
TAGAGGTCCGCCAACCCAGTCAAATGTGGTCTTAAAGAGAGCATACATAAAGAAGATAAATAAGGGCAGTCCTAGAAAACGATGCGTCAATATGGAATCTAATCTTTCTGTTAAGTTATGAGGCTTCTGCGTTGTTGTATCAAGTACAACCTCACAAATGAAGTGGATATAATCCATCCGCTGTGAGCGAATCCATTGGGGGAGCGTCAGGGCCAGCTTTTTGATCTGTAGCTCACTCTGACAGGATTCACAGATGTTTAGTAGGCGAGAGGTGTCCATACGTGTCTTTAGAAAATGAAGAATAACCGGATTCTGCTCCATAAGCTGTAGAGCAATCCAGCGGTGATTGGGTAAGTCCTTGATAGGAAGTAATTCCTTTTCTATAGAAGATATCGCATGCTCTACAATCTCACCATAGTTCAACTTGAACTTTACAGCGGGAATCGCAGAGGATTTCTCTAAAATACTGAGGACTTGTGCGCAGCCTTTTCCCGTTCTTGCAACAAGCGGGAGGACAGTTATACCCAGTCGTGATTGTAAGACTTCATGATTGATGCGAATTCCACGTGCATTGGCGACGTCAATCATATTCAGTCCGAGTAAGGTAGGTTTGCCATACTCAAGTAATTGAAGCGTGAGCAGCAGATTTCGTTCCAGCTGTGAAGCATCCACGATATTAATTAAGGCTTCAGGAGATTCTTCTATTAAATACTGGGCAGCAACTCCCTCATCACGTGAGAGTGGGTGCAAGGAATAGATGCCCGGCAAATCAATGAGCTTGCCAGCGCCGTTCTTCAGGCTGCCGATCTTCTTTTCTACCGTTACCCCTGACCAGTTACCAACATATTCGTATGAGGAGGTCAATGTATTGAAGAGAGAGGTTTTACCTGTATTGGGGTTACCTACAAGTGCTATTGAACTCAAGACACGTTCACCTCAATCAATGAAGCTTCCTTCCGGCGGATGGCGAACAGTTGTCCATTGCATTCCAAGGTAATAGGTCCTAAAAAAGGTCCTTTTCCTTTCAGGCGAATGCTCACACCCTCGGACACTCCAAGATCAGCCAGACGACGACGCAGGATGGGGTTGATTCCTTCTATTTTATGAATATATCCGGTCGAACCCGGTTGTAGTCGCAGTAATGAGCAAGAGGTAGAAGCCATTTTTATCCCTCCAAAAGAGACTGATAATCAATCTCAATGATTTTCTTGTAATGTAGCATTTTTAGGGCTTATTTACTGTGATCATTGTCGCTGACACGATGTGGTAATAGCATTAAAGAGAAGAAGATGAAATTCCTTTACATTTTATTCTTCATTAAAGTATGATTATACGATATAAATTGCATAGTAAAGCTATATTCGCGGTTATAATGATTGCAATAGTTGAAGGGAGATAATTATGAAGACTAATCAATGTAAGATTGTTGACTGCACCATCCGAGATGGGGGCCTAGTGAACAACTGGGATTTTAGTGTGGAATTTGTACAAAACTTATATGCCGGCTTGAATGAAGCTGGTGTTGATTATATGGAAATCGGTTATAAAAATTCACCAAAATTGCTCAAAGGAGCAGAGGGTGCCGGACCATGGCGTTTTCTGGACGATGATTTCCTGCGTAAAGTGATTCCGCAAAAAGGTCACACCAAGCTATCTGCTTTGGTTGATATCGGCCGCGTGGATGAGAATGATATTTTGCCCCGCAGCGAAAGTATGCTGGATTTGATTCGTGTGGCATGCTACAGCAAAGATGTAGAGAAAGCCTTGCAATTGGTACAAACTTTCCATGATCTAGGCTATGAGACAACGATCAACATTATGGCTTTGTCTAATGTTATGGAGAATGAATTGTTGGAAGCTTTTGAAATGATCCGTGAGAGCGTTGTTGATGTGGTATATATTGTAGATTCATACGGCAGCTTGGATCACAATGACATGAATTATCTGGTTGAGAAGTTCAAGACACATCTGCCAAACAAACGTCTAGGCGTACATACTCACAATAATCTTCAGTTGGCGTTCTCCAACACGTTGATTGCTGCTGAGAATGGTGTAGAGTTACTGGATGCTTCTTGTTATGGAATGGGACGAGCTGCAGGAAATTGCCCTACAGAGCTGTTAGTAACTCATTTGAAGAATACACGTTACTCCTTGCGCCCTGTGCTTGATATTATTGAACGCCTGATGATTCCTTTGCGTGAGAAAGAGGAGTGGGGCTATATCATTCCTTATATGATCACAGGTACACTTGATGAGCATCCACGTTCAGCAATGGCACTTCGTGCATCTGCAGACAAGGATAAATCCGTTGATTTTTTTGATAAGCTTACAACACCAGAAGTAACCTTTGGTGACAAATAAACTTGAGTTTCTTAGAAGCACTGAACCCTTTCGTAGGGGGAAGTGCTTTTTTGGTTGCCTGCTAGCAGAAAATGGTTTATATTTATGCAAGATTTATGAATATATAACTTATAAACGCGCCTTCCATTTGAATGCCCATAAAAGAAATGTAACTTAAAAGTCCTATCCCGCCGATATTTATACATAGGACATAACTATACTTGAATGTTAATTAATAGATATTATTTTCAGACGCGAGGGACTTATGAGACAAGAAGAGAAAAAGACAATTCAAGCAGCTGCTGTAGGCGCCTTGCTGTTCCTTTTAATTCAAATTTTCCATACATCGCTTAACCGATTGGACGATTGGGATATTATTTCTTCTCTCTATCTCATTGTCGGCTGCTGTAATGTTGCTTTTGGATTTGCAATATTTGCACAGGGCTGGTTATTCTTCTCTAGCAGATTATCTAAAGGAAGATTATATGCCGCCGCTCTTTTTGGTGGAATATGTATTATTGATTTCTTGCATACACTGGGTTTTGTCGGCGTCCCGTTGATTTCATCATTCATAACTTTTGAAGAATCGTTGTGGCTGCGAACCCTCTCACGACTAATCAGCGGTTTAGGAATGTTGTTTATTTTTAGCAGGGAAGATAAGCCCGTGTCTGTCTCTGAAAAAAGAAAATTGTTTAGAATAGCCTTCATGTTGATTGTGCTTTCCATTGTTTTGTTTATTTTCAGCCACTCGGCATTGCCTCAGTTATTAACTAAGCCTTGGATGAATCCATTGAAGCAGATTGCTGATTTAGCAGTTCTTTTTGTTTACTTGGCAGGTGTTGCAGTTATTGTATTTCCTGAAAAAAGTGAAAAGTCAGCCTCACTGCTTATTATTATTCGAGCACTTATCTTTTTCTCTTTGGGCCAAGCCTTTTTTATGAGTCCATTCAGTAGTGGCAATATAGATGATCTTTTTGGAATGGTGTGTAGCGGAGTTGCTTACTACTTGCTGCTTACTGGAGTATATCGTCTGACGATTGAAGAACCTTTTTACGAAAAGCAGTTGGCTGAGGAGCGGATCAATTATTTAGCCTATCATGATGATTTAACGGGACTTCCCAATAGACGTCGTCTGACGCAGCGTGTAGAAGAGATGATTATTGCTGGAGAGAAGAAAACGAGCGATAAATTCTCAGCGTTAGCTATTATGAATATTAATCATTTCAAGAATATTAATGACTCCCTGGGCCATTTTGCCGGAGACCATTTATTGAAGCTGGTGTCTGAGCGGCTTGTGAATGAGGCCAAATCTACTGAAGAGCTTTATAGTATGGGGGCGGATGAGTTCGCTTTTCTTATGATGGAGAGAGCAAGTCTTGGAGAATGTTTGGTACGAGCTACGGAGCTGCATCGATTGTTTGAGGTACCTATTGCCTTAGAGTCGGGGGAGTACCATATTTCGCTTAGTATGGGGTTAAGTATTTATCCCGGTGACGGTGAAACTGCGGAACATCTGATTCAGAATGCTGATACGGCTGTACATAATGCCAAGGAACAGGGAGTGGAGATTCGCCGGTATATCCCAGCTATGCAGATGAAAGCAAAGGAACGTCTAAAGCTGGAAAATGACCTCCGCAGAGCGCTTGAACGCAATGAATTCTTTCTGGTGTATCAGCCAAAGGTTTTGCTGGAGACGGAAGAGATCGTAGGAATGGAAGCTCTGCTCCGCTGGAATCATCCGAAACGTGGTCTGGTCTCTCCTGCGGAATTTATCCCGTTAGCTGAGGAGAGTGGACTCATTGTTCCGATTGGGGAATGGGTACTCAAAACAGCTTGTCTGCAGAATAAAAAATGGCAGCTGGCCGGCTATGTGCCGATTTGCGTCTCCATCAACCTATCTATGCGGCAATTCCTTCAGCCTAATCTAGCAGGGAGGATTCATACCATCTTAACCGACATTGGATTAGATCCATGTTATGTCGACCTTGAGATTACTGAGAGTATGACCTTGGATAAAGAAACAGCCTTTGATCAGCTGAAGCGTCTGAAAGAGCTTGGTGTCTTCATCAGTATTGATGATTTTGGTACAGGCTACAGCTCCCTGCATTATCTAAAGAACATGCCGATCGACAGATTGAAAATCGACAGGTCGTTCGTATCAGAGGTTATGGAGGACAGCAACAATGCTGCTATAGTCTCTACAATCACTTCTATGGCGCATCATTTGAAGCTGAAGGTTACAGCTGAGGGTGTTGAGAACAAGGAGCAGCTGCAGTTTTTGCGTGAGCAGCATTGTCATGAAGCTCAAGGATTTCTGTTCAGCAAACCTATTCAACCAGCAGAGTTTGAGGCGATATTTTTAAAAAAGGCACCCCTCGGCGCTTCCCTGTAAACTAAAAAAATGTTGATTTTTACTTGTAGAGATGATACAATAACTCTTGTATTCACTTTCTAGTGCGGGTGTAGTTCAATGGTAGAACTTCAGCCTTCCAAGCTGATAGCGTGGGTTCGATTCCCATCACCCGCTCCATAATTCAAACTTCCAAATCCTTGCGATGCAAGGGTTTTTTTATATCCCATCAGCCTATTAATGGTTGGTGGGATTTTTTTGTTTATGCTATTTGCCTAATGGAAAAACTTTAATATAGCGTACTTTTAAGAAAAGGTTGTGAAACTTTTGAATGGTGCAAAGATTGCGTTCCTATCTGTACTTAGTAATACATTTATCGTTTCTTTAAAGCTTATGGTCGGAGTACTTACAGGTTCAGTAGCAATTATCTCGGAAGCGATCCACTCCTCCTTAGATTTAGTTGCTTCGTTGATTGCTTTTTTCTCGGTCCGATGGTCGAGTCGCTCTGCGAATAAAGCTCATCCTTATGGTCATGGCAAAGTGGAGAATATCTCAGGGACGATTGAAACGTTGCTTATTTTTGTTGCTGGAGATATTACATGAAGGATAATAATTGTGATTAAGCACAGAGTTTCTCTGCTATTTCAATATTTTGTATTAAGTGATATGGTGATTATATCTCTTTTATATTCATTCTATATGGGGGACGGATAATGATCGCTTATTTAAGACCTTTAATAATAAGTAGCTCAGTTAAAAGCCTGATTTTTCTTTTAATAATAATGGTGATAGCAATGGTATGGTGGTTTTATAAATGGACTAAGCAATGATGCTCTTTTGTTTGGCCGCATACTAAAAAGCCAGGCTCCCAATTTAGGGAACCTGGCTTTAATTGTTTGTAGGGAGCTTATACAGTCTTTAGGAACTCAACAATGGTGAGTAATCCCTTGTCGAAGTTCTCCAGGTTAAAATGCTCATCCGGTGCATGCAGGTTCTCATCATCGAGACCAAAGCCCATCAGAACGACAGGTGCTTCCAGTACACGGGAGAAGCTCTCCATGATCGGAATGGAGCCGCCGTCTTTGGTGAAGAGGGCACGGGTTCCATATACTTTGCCATATGCGTCTGCTGCAGTTTGCAGAATAGGATTCGACGGATCGATGTTAAAGGCACGTGCCTTCTCCATTTGCTTAACATGCACTTTCGCTCCGGTCTGAATATTAGCCTTCAGATGTGCTTCAACGGCATCGAGGATATGCTGTGGATCCTGATCGCCTACTAGGCGGCAGGTAATCTTCGCATGGGCTTCTTTAGGGATAACCGTCTTACTGCCTTCCCCTTGGAAACCGCCGTATACGCCGTTAAGCTCAAGCGTAGGACGAGCGCCAATCCGTTCTACAAAGGAATAACCTTCTTCCCCGTATAACGATTCCAATCCAAGACCTTCGCGGATTTTATCTTCATTCACACCTTGCTTCACGAATTCTTCCCGCAGCATTGGGGAAAGTTCAGGAACACCATCATAGAATCCGTCTACAGATACACGTCCTTTGTCGTCATGAAGCGAGCTTAGTAAAGATACTAGGGCATGCAGTGCATTCGGAACACCGCCGCCGTAAGAACCGGAGTGCAGGTCTGTCAAAGCGGTAGTTACATCAACTTCAAGGGAAGCTAGTCCACGTAGCCCAGTGCAGATGGCAGGACGACCGCGTTCCAATAGGGATGTATCGGAGACTAACACCGCATCCGCAGCGAGCTTTTCTTTATTGGCCTCAAGGAACGGAGGCAGATTCACACTGCCGATTTCTTCTTCACCTTCGATGCAAAGCTTGAGATTCACAGGAAGAGTACCTTCTTGTTTCAGGATCGCCTCAATGGCTTTGAGGTGAACGAATACTTGTCCTTTGTCATCTGTTGCTCCGCGTGCATAAAGCTTGCCATCACGAATCTCTGGTTCAAATGGAGGTGTGGTCCATAGGTTTAATGGATCTACTGGTTGTACATCGTAGTGACCATACACGAGAATGGTTGGTTTGCCTGGAGCATGAAGATAATCGGCATATATAACGGGATGTCCCGCTGTCGGATGCAACTCAATGTTCTCAAGTCCGGCTTTTTTCAGGGTGTCTGTCAGCCAATGGGCTGCCTTCAGTACATCGTCCTTATGTTCAGATAAGGCAGAAATACTTGGAATTCTGAGCCATTGTTTTAGTTCTTCGAGATGTTCATCCCGGTGGGTTGAAAAATAAGTTTCGTATGACATAGTGAGTATGTACCTCCTTAAGTTTTGCTGCGCAAAACCGGCTTTGTAAGCGCCTGGGCATAAGCTTATTGGCCATGCGTGACCGTCTTGTTTAGCATTCTATAGGAACCATTATACTGGAGAACTCACTATGGATCAAAAGCGATGGGGCAAACCTCTCACCAGATGATTGTAGCCGGTGTCACACCTTGGGGAAAAGTATCCTCAGTTTTGCTTTTGTCCATATACATCTCATACCAAACATCAGCGATGAGTCCTGGATCTGTAGCGGTGCCGGGTTTAATGAATACACCAAGTGCTAAATGACCTACATAGATTCCTTGTGGAGCCAAATCTGCATGCAGGTTAAGTGCGTAGTTTCTTAATCCGCTAAGCGCAATGCCAACATTACCCATCATCTGCATGGGATAGACGGAGGACAATCCAGTTGTGAACAGCAGTGCGCCGCTGCGTTTCTCCAGCATCTCAGGCAATACCTGTGCTACGCTGCGGATAGCGGCTACAACCAGTGCCTGAAAGGCATCCTGTGCATTTTCTTCGGTTACTTGTGAAGCAGGAGTAGGAGGGTAATTTCCACTTGTCGGGCTGAATTCGAGCACATCGATAAAGCCGTATTTTTTCTTGATATTATCGAAGGCTGTGGCTACTTGTTCTTTATTGTATACGTCGGCAGGAAAAGCAGCAGCCTCGATATTCAGTGCTTGCAGTTCCTGAACAAGGGTGTTCAGCTTCTCTTCATTTCGAGAGATTAATGCCACTTGAAATTCGTTGGCTCCGAATTTTTTGGCGATTGAGAGTCCTAGGCCGGGTCCGGCACCCATGATGGCAATGGTCTTTTTCATGATTTATTAGTTCCTTTCCGGTTGTTGATTACTAACAGTAACCATGATAAGCTGAATAGGCTTGAGGGACAAGAAGGCACTATTACATGCTTAAGTTACATGGAGGTAACCACAGTTGGAACATTCAAAGGAAGAACCCACCCGGTTCATGCCGATGCTGGAGGATTGCTCCATTACCCGCCAGATTCTGGACAGGGTGGGAGACAAATGGAGTGTGCTGATCATAGTCAATTTAGGTATTGAAGCTTTGCGGTTCAAAGAGTTGCAAAGGCGCTCTGGAGGGATATCACAACGGATGCTGACCCAGACCCTGCGCCATTTGGAACGGGATGGGTTAGTTTGGCGTAAAGCAACGCCTACAGTCCCATTGACTGTGGAATATGGTCTGACGAGCATAGGAGAATCATTGTTGGGACCTTTAACCTCGCTTGTGGACTGGGTCAACAAAAACAATGGGAAGATCGCCAAAGCGCGTATAGATTATGACCACCAGCACGACACACAGGAGTAACAAGACAGCAGAACAATTCACTGGGATAGAGGATGGATTATATTGCATAAGGAAAGTGGAACAAACACATTTATTTATACTTACACCTGTTCAGAGGACGAGTTATCGCTGTGTCAGATGGAGCTGCGATGTCTTTTTGGCGAGCAGGTGCCGACTGCTATTTTTAAGAGTGAGGTTGAAGTGGATGTCAGCCGCAGTCCCTTCATTAAAGAGCGGATTGATGTAATGTATGAAGGGGATAGTCTGCCTGAGATTTATGATCAAACGGAGCAGGTGGAGCTTGACGGCAAGACGTTTAAGGTTATTTTTGTGAAGACCAATGATCTGGGCCCTGCATACAAAATAGAGTATGATGAGCGCAGAGTGATCGAGCGGGAAATTGGGTTGCGGATTGAAGGAGAAGCGGATGTTAACCATCCGGAGCTGGTATACGGCATTGTTACGCTGGGTGGACGCTGGTACTTCGGATCTTATCATAAAAACAAGGCAACTTGGTTCCGCCAAATGAAGAAGCCACGCAGCTATTCTATCGCGCTTAGTACACGTGTTGCCCGTGCCGCGGTTAATATGGCTATTCCGAATCCTGAAGGTATACGTGCTATAGATCCTTGCTGTGGTATTGGAACTGTAATGGTAGAAGCCTTGTCAATGGGAATCGACATGGTTGGACGTGATATTAACCCTATGATTGCTACCGGTGCGAGAACAAATATTGCCCATTTTGGATTCACCAGTGAGGTAACGCTTGGGGATATTGCGGATATCACTGATCATTACGATGTAGCCATTGTAGATATGCCATATAATCTATATTCTAGTATTACACCTGAGGAGCAGTTCGCGATTCTAGTGAATGCGCGCCGGATTGCAGATCGGGTGGTTATCGTTGCGATTGAACCGATGGACGAGATGATCACTGAAGCTGGATTTACAATCATAGACCGTTGTGAAGCTAAAAAAGGAGCCTTCTCGCGTCATTTAATGCTTTGCCAGTAATCCTAATCAAGGTACCGAAAAAGGGGTGCAGCAATGGAGCAGAAATGGTTAACGTGGGCCAAAGAAATTCAGGCCATCGCACAGACTGGATTAACTTATGCTAAGGATGTTTATGATATAGAACGGTATCAAGCTTTGCGGGAGCTCAGTGTAGATATCCTCGCTAATTATACCTTCGAAAGCAAGGAGAGAATTAGACTCTCCTTTGCGGGTGAAGGGGGTTATGCTACTCCAAAAGTTGATGTCCGTGGTGTTGTATTCCGGGAGGATGAAATTCTACTTGTTCGCGAGAAGTTGGACGGGAATTGGGCGCTTCCTGGTGGCTGGGGAGACATTGGACTGTCCCCGAGTGAGGTTGTTGTGAAAGAAATCAAAGAGGAATCGGGTTTTGAGGCAGAAGCAGTTCGCTTACTGGCTGTATTAGATAAGAAATTTCATAACCATCCACCGGAGCCTTATCACGTGTATAAGTTCTTTATTTTATGCCGCATTGTGGGCGGAGAGGCAATGGAAGGGGTAGAGACAAGCGAAGTTTCTTTTTTTGCAGAAGATAAGCTGCCTGAGCTCTCAGCAGAGCGGAATACAGAGGCGCAGATTCGGACGATGTTTGAATATTTACGAAATCCGGAAAAAGTAGTAATATTGGACTAAGAATCTGCATATACTGTATGACTTCCGCAAATTTAAGTTTTTAATTATTGAAAATTTGGTTAATATCTAATATGTAAGCACTTACAACGGTTTGGCCGCTGAGCCTTTATATCTACCAAAATTCAAAATTTTAATTTTTTGGGTCGAGCGGTCTACATTTTTTCCTCTACTGTGACGATAAGATATTTTAGGAGGGGATCGCATGGAACAAGAAGAATTGAGCATTCCATTGAAACAGGAAAATGTGGTGCGTCCTGCAGAAGGCAATATTGCCACTGGGCTGATTTGGGGTATCTTAATCAGCATTCCGTTATGGATCTCTGTTATTGGCTGGATTTTGGGATTTTGGCACTAAACCATAAATTAATGAGGATCTAATTCTGTTGAATTTATAGTATACACAAAAGGCTGTCCCTTCCTTGTGGAAGAGACAGCCTTTTGCGTTTTCTGAAGATCTTAGCCCTTTGTATATACCACTTTAAAATTCTCACAAACAACTTTCATCTTTGGATCAAAGGGTTTGTTTAAGAATTTTAAGGATTCTCGGGTGAAGAACTGCTCATGATCATGACGCCATGACTTAAGCGTCCGGTCACCCTCTCCTTCAGTATAGGCAAACTCAGCGCTAACCTCATCAAAAGGTATAATTTGTACCTCTGTAGTAATAATTATTGCCTGCGGATCACCAGAACCATCCAGCACGATACTGTGCCCGCCAACTTGCGGAAACGTCTCGTCACAAGTTTCAAATATATCATAATTTGAAGCAGTTCCTGTCTTGATCCCACGAATCACCAGATCGAGCAGTTTATCGGCCATCTGGGGACTGTCACCAAAGGCCCAGGCGTCATATTTATCCGCTGTTTGTGGATGAAGCTGGGTATATTCTTTCCATAACAACTTAATTTTCTCTTTGTTGATCATATGCTCATCTCCTTATAGATCAATTTATAGATCAGTTGTCTCCATCCATCCTGTATAGAGCTCATCCAACTGTTCCTGTATCGCATCACGTTCTTGTTGTAGTTCAGCAAGTTCAACTGCATCGCTGCTGATCAGGGGCTCTAACATCTTGGCATCGATCACGCCAAGGCGTTTCTCTACCTCTGCAATGGCCGTTTCCCAGTCGAAGGTGGTGTTTTTCCTACGGGAACTGGAGGATTTAGCGTTGGTTTCTTTCCCTGAATTGTTAGATTGAGGCTTATCAGAGCCTGAACTTGTTCGTTCTGCAGAGAAAGGTTTAGCTTGATCCGCAAAAGAGGGAGCTAATAATGCTTTTTCAGCTTGTTTTTCCTTGTAATATTCATAGTTTCCGTTGAACACTCCAAACCGCCCGTCTTCAATGGACCATAGTTTGTGAAATAGACGATTGATGAAATAACGGTCATGAGATACCGCCAGAACTGTGCCTGGAAACTCCTCTAATGCTTCTTCGAGTGCTTCACGAGAATCTATGTCCAGATGATTGGTCGGCTCATCGAGAATCAGCAGGTTTGGCTTGCGATGCATTAGTACAGCGAAACGCAGGCGGGTCCATTCACCACCGGACAGATTCGTAATGTCTTTGAATACATCGGGACCATAGAATAGGAAACGTGCAAGCTGCCCGCGAGCTTCACCTTCTTCAAGTCCAGCTTCTTCGCGGAAGTAGCGGAGTACAGACTGTTTGTTATGTTCCGGAACAGCCTCTTGTGCGAGGTAGCCGACCACAGTTCTTGAGCCGAGTGTACAGCTTCCGCTGTCCGGGGGTTCCTGCCCTAAAATAATTCTTAAAAGTGTACTTTTACCTGCCCCGTTACCGCCGATGAGTGCCGTAGTCTCTCCGTAGCGAAGTACTTCGTTTGCCTCTGCGAAAAGGCTTCGCTGACCATATGCTTTTCCGATATCCTCCAAAATGACAACCTGATTACCGGAACGGTCATTTTGCTGTAGCTGCAAATCCATCGATTTGCGCTCCAGAATAGGACGTTTAACCTTCACCATACGATCCAATGCTTTTTGCATGGATGCTGCTCTCCGGTAAAAGGAAGGGTTAGGAGGGGTCCCGCGATTGCCAAATTCAATGAGACGTTTGATGCTTTCCTGCATTTGTTTTATTTTTTTCTGCTGCTCTTGATAATCAGCAAATTGTTGAAGAAGTCGTGTTTCCTTCTCCACTTGATAGCCGCTGTAGTTGGTGTGGAAGGTAAAAGCCTCGCCATCTTCAATCTCAATGACTTTCTTGACTACAGCGTCCAGAAAGTAGCGGTCATGGGAGATCGCCAGCACTGTTCCATCATAACTCTGTAAAAATTGCTCCAACCATTCGATGGCATTCATATCGAGATGATTGGTTGGTTCATCCAGTAGAAGGATGTCTGGACGGCGCAGCAGCAGCTCCGCAAGTCCGACTTTTGTTTTTTCTCCTCCTGAAAGAGAGGCGAACAGTCGGCTGTATTGTCCGGTTCCGATCCCGAGACCCGAGGCTACGCGCTGAATAGAGGATTCGATCTCGTAACCTCCGGCGGCCTCGAACTTATCCTGCAAGCTGCCATATTCTTTTAACAGCCGATTCCAGAGGGTTTCATCCGTTCCGCTGTTAAAGCTGGACATTTCCAGCTCAAGCTCCCGCAGGCGGTGCTGCCATTGCAAAGGTTCAGCAAAGCTGCGCTGTAGAACATCATATACGGTTTCTTTTTCGCTAACTTCTTGTATTTGAGCCAGCAGGCCTACTACGCTACCTTTGCGTATTGAGATTTGCCCTTCATCGGGACGTTCTTCCCCGTTCAGCAGGTGGAATAGTGTCGTTTTGCCACAACCGTTGCGGCCGATCAGGCCAATTTTTTCCCCTTGGCGGATATCGAAGGTAATGCTATTCAACACGAGTTGTGCCCCGTGGTATTTTTGAACATTTTGGCATTGGATGATCATATATATTCTCCTTTAAGAATGCCCTTCGCACCGCCAGTACCCTAAATGGCTCCGAAATCCTGTAAAAAACCATAAAAAAAGACCGTAGGGAAATTTCCCCACGGCCTTATCATTCTCCGGTTAACTGATCCGTCCGGGTGATGGCAGGAAAGGCATTTCACAATTGTGTAGTGTTATTAAATTCATACAAATGGACAGACTTCTCCCGTTATCGCCATTTACATGAGCAATGCCAGCTATCGCTTTAGGTAGCCGACTCATAACACTGTTGGTCCAATTGTGATCCATTCCTTCCACACCCCTCTCTTAGTAAATTTAATGACAGTGTAATCAAAAATCAAAAAATAAGCAAGTAAAAAGATGTCAGAGAGTATTTTTACACAGCATAGAATATGAAAAATAGAATAATATGGTTCTGTAGTGGGGGGCAAGTGGCTAAATTTAACGGATGAAAAGAGGAAGAGATATGGCACTTTTTGACGGATTAATGGGCAATGCATCGCAAGTGAATCTTACGGAGGTCCAGCGGGAATACGCACAAATTCTTGCCCCTCAGGAGAAAATTGAACGCGCCTATAAGCTGATTAGAGATATGTTCATTTTTACGGACAAGCGGCTTATTTTGGTGGATAAACAAGGTCTGACGGGCAAAAAAACAGAATATCATTCGATCCCTTACAAAAGCATCTCGCATTATTCCGTGGAGACGGCAGGGCATTTTGATCTGGATGCGGAGCTATGTATCTACATTTCCAGCAGCACGCTTCCGGTGAAGAAGACCTTCAATAAATCCGTAAATATTTACGAGGTGCAGGCCGTGTTATCGCAATATATTTTAAAATAAATTGTTTATTCGGTGTTCCAAAGCACAAGCCCCCCCTAAGTAAAAGTGGCTAAGATTACTAAGGTTAGATGCAGCTAGATATATCTGAGATAGGCAGCCACAAGACATAACCGAGATAGGTAGCTATATAGCGGCAAAAGGTGACTATATATATTCGAGATAGGTAGCGATTTGGTGGCAAAAGGTCACGGTAGTACGCCATGGGTGTATGCAGCTCCCAGTAATTAAAATGATTTTATAATATTCGTAGGCGTGAATCTACAAGGTTAAACAAAGATGACCTCTTATTTGTGCATAGCTCACAAAAAGAAGAGGTTTATTTTGCGTTTCAGCGTAACCGATTGACAAAGGATTTTCGTGTAATGTTAAATGACACTAATTAAACCAGAAGTTATAGGGGGCTCGCAGAGGAACCTGCCGCAGAATATAGGAGATTGAATATGTTGAAGAATCCCGCCGCAAAAAATAAGGAGTTGGGACATGGCGGAAAAACCCGTAAAACATAGGGGGATGGGCATGGTGGAGGGGAGAAACCCGTAAAACGTAGAGGGATAGGCATGGCGGTGAAACCCGTAAAACATAGGGGGATGGGATATGGCGGAAAAACCCGTAATAGGCACAAAAACTATGGTAGTTAGTCCCCATTATTTAGCTTCGGCTGCTGGTGCACGTATGCTGGAAAAAGGGGGGAATGCCTTTGATGCAGCGGTGGCGATCAGTGCGACATTAGCTGTAGTATATCCGCATATGACGGGGCTAGGCGGAGATTCCTTTTGGTTGACCTATAACACGCAAGAGGCGCGTGTTCGGGCCTATAACGGAAGCGGGCGCTCCGGGTACAGAGTCGGCAGAAGCAGCTATGCCGGGGAAGCTTTCATCCCGCGGCGGGGGATTCGCAGCGCCATTACGGTGCCGGGGATGGCGGACAGTTGGGATGCCATACTGAGTAAGTATGGCCGCTTTACGCTGGCGGAAGTACTGGAGCCTGCCGTTGGTTACGCTTTGGAGGGGTTTCCGCTGTCGCCGGATCAGCGGAATAACACGGCTGTTGCGGGCTCTGCGCTGTCGCCGGAGGCGGCAGCGATTTACACGCCAGGCGGCGTGATTCCTTGTGCTGGATCGCGATTCCAGCAAAAACAGCTGGCGGCCACCCTGCGGACATTGGCGGCGGGTGGGCGGGATGCTTTTTATAAGGGGAAGATTGCGGAGGACATCTGTGACTTTATGCTG